>NZ_CP188206.1:0-5298928 GCF_049949195.1 Flavobacterium sp. 2
ATGGATAACGAAATCAAAATAGGAATTTTAATTCCAAAGTCACAACAGTATCCCGGTTTAGATAAAGATTTTATGAGAGGGTTAAAACTTAATGCTCTTAATGTAAAGTTCTTTGTTGAAAGCATTGGTATTGGTGCAGACGAGAATATGATAATTGAGAAAATTCAAAAAATGAATTTTCAGGAAGATATCTCAATTATTATTGGCTTTTTTGGACATTATAATATAACGGAAGTATATAATTATGCCTCAAAAAGTGATATTTTATTACTAGCCGCAGACCTTGGGGCAACTGTACCTTATGAAGCCAAAGCTCAAAAAGGAGTATACATTAATTCATTTGGGCTAAGTGAATCGTGCTTTCATTTAGGTATCTATTTTTCAAATAAGAATTATCAAAAAATTGTTACTTCAACTTCTTTTTATGATTCTGGTTATGGTATGCTTACCGCTATTGAGCAAGCATTAACAGAAAAATCTAATTTTTCAGGGCATTATATAACTCCTTTTTTGCCAAGAGAAAACGAAGCTTTATATATGGATTATACCATTAGCAATCATAAGCCTGATGCTGTTTTTGCATTTTATAGTGGTTTATATGCCGAAGAGAATGCCAATTTTATAACTCAAAATAAAATTACCCAAAAGTATCCTTTTTATGTTACTCCGTTTTTTATTAATGATAAAATTCTGGAAGAGTATAAAAGCAATCCTTACAATCTTTATGTAGTCAGTTCATGGATGCAAAATGATACTGAAACATTAGATTTTACTAACGAATATTTCAATACTTATTCAGAGAATCCATCTGTTTTTTCAATTCTCGGATATGAAAACGGACTGATATTAAAGAGCATACTTCATAAAGCAAGTAATTTTACTAAAAACTCTTTAATTGATGCCATTACGGAATTAAATATTGCCGGACCAAGAGGAACTATTCGCTTTGACAAGGAAACAAACAGAACAATATTTAATCATCATATCTATGAAATAAATCTGGATTCTCCTGATACTATAAGCTTTAGAAAAATTGAAACATTGATAAATGACGGACATTTTATTAAGGCTTTTACCTCAACTACAAAACCTGAAAAATTAGGCGGTTGGCAGAATGCTTATCTGTGTCATTAAACTAAATTGTATGTTATGAAAAAAAAATTACTCTTATTTATTATGCTTTTGTGTTCGTTTTTTGTAGAGCAAAAAATAAATGCACAAGTCAGCGCTGGAGATATTGCCTTTATAGGTTATCAAACCGGAGCGCCTGCCCAAGATGGTTTTACTTTTATTACCTTAAAAGCAATACCAGCCGGTACCACTATCTATTTTACTGATCGTGGTTGGAATCGAACTACTTCGACATGGGTAACAGGAAGTACTGAAATGCATTTGCAATGGAATGTACCAGGTACAGTTCCCGCCGGAACTATTGTTTCGGTAATAGAAACAACAACAGCTGACGTGCTTACTGTTACCGGTACAACAGGTCTAGGTTTTGCATCTGGTTTTACTGGTTTTAACCTGAGTGCGGGTGATCAAATGCTCGCCTATCTTTCTCCTGCAGGTGCACTGCCTGTTTCTCCAAACGCACCTACATTTATTGCAGGTGTACATGCAGATTACAACTCTGGCGATTATGATCCTGTTACAACTTGGAATACTGATAATACAAGTGGAGGACCCTCGAGTGCTCTTCCCTTGGGATTAACTAACGGTGTGAATTGTATTTCATTATATCCTGGTGTAACGGAAAAAGCAAACGCAAGATATACGGGTACTTTAACTGGTACTTCAGCAGACTTACTAGCAAGCATTAACAATATAGCAAATTGGGATAAATTCGATGGTGTTGATTTAGGAATAACTCCATCAGGCTATGTTACTCCTAATGTATCTACGGCTGTAGTGGCAACAGTAAGTTCTGCCGCAGCATCAAATATTAAATCAGTTTCAGCTACGCTCGGAGGTTCCGTATCTGCTGATGGAGGTGATTCATCTGTGGTTAGAGGAATTGTTTGGTCTACATCAGCAAATCCGGTTGTTACGACTAATGCAACAGTTCCAATTGGCAGCGGGACTGGTACATATAGTGCAATAATAACCGGACTTCCAGCAGCTACAACAATACATTTTAGAGCCTATGCCACAAATAGCGCTGGAACGAGTTATGGTAATGATTTAACGTTTACTACTGGAGCAGCATTAACTGCGCCTACTCCTTCAAAAATTGATGTAAGTTGTAATGGAGGCACTACTGGTTCAGCTACAGTAGCACCAACAGGAGGAACAACTCCTTATACTTATTCCTGGTCTCCTTCTGGCGGAACTTCAGCAACAGCATCTAGTCTTTCGGCTGGAACTTACACTGTGACCGTTACAGATGGTGAATCAACACAAATAACAAGAAACGTTACTATTAATCAGCCAAATGTATTATCAGGCATAGTTTCTAAAGTTTCGGTTTCATGTAACGGAGATACAAATGGTTCTGCAACCGTTGCGCCATCTGGAGGTACAACTCCATATACTTATTTATGGTCAAATGGTGTTATAACCGCAACCGCATCAAATCTTGTAGCTGGAACATATAGTGTAACAATTACTGATGCGAATTCTTGCACTAAAACAATTAATAATATTGTAATAGATCAGCCACCTGTATTATCTGGTACAGCCAATACAACTTCAGTTTCATGTTTTGGAGGAGGAAATGGTACGGCAACTGTGACAGCCTCAGGAGGTACTCCCGGATATACATATGCTTGGTCGCCCTCTGGAGGAACTGCTGCAACTGCAAATGGATTGTCTGCCGGAACTTATAGTGTAACAATCACAGATGCTAATTCTTGTTCAACAACGGTAAGCAATATTGTTGTGGGAGGCCCAACGAATGCTTTAGTAGCTTCAGCTGGAGCTCAAACCAATATTTTATGTAATGGATCTGCAACAGGGTCTGCAACTGTAAATGTTACAGGAGGAACTGGCGCTTATACTTATTCTTGGTCTCCTTCTGGCGGAACAGCAGCTACAGCTACAGGCTTGACAGCTGGAACGTACACTGTTACAGTTACTGATGCAAATTCTTGTCAAGCTACCCAAAGTTTTACTATTAGCGAGCCGAGTGTTTTAATTGCTTCACCTGTAGCCCAAACAAACATTGCATGCTACGGTGATGCTACTGGATCTGCAACTATTTCAGCTAGTGGAGGAGCTGGCTCATATACCTATTCATGGGCACCATCCGGCGGAACTGCAGCTACAGCTACAGGATTAACGGCTGGAACATATATAGTTACTGTTACGGATGCAAATTTATGTCAATCAACTCAAGCCTTTACGATCACTCAACCTGCTGCTGCGCTATCAGCAACAACTGCGGCAATAGGCGTAAGTTGTTATGGAGGAAGTAATGGCTCTGCAAGTGTAACAGTATCTGGTGGTACTCCGGGATATACTTATCTTTGGGCTCCATTGGGGGGTACAACAAGTTCAGTTAATGGCAGACCAGCAGGAAATTATACTTGTACTATTACAGATGCTAACGGTTGTACTCTTATAAAAAATCTTACAATTAATACTCCCGCAGCATTATCACCAACAATTACAAAAACTGATGTTTCTTGCAATGGAGGAGCGAATGGAACTGCAACAGTAGCCGTAACAGGCGGAACTGGTGCCTATACTTACTCATGGTCTCCTACCGGAGGAACTGCTGCTACTGCTAGTGGGCTTGTAGCTGGTACTTACACTGTAACGATCACAGACGCTAATATATGTCAGGTTACTCAAAGCGTTACTATAAATCAACCTGCTCTTCTTACGGCAACACAATCACAAACAAATGTTCTTTGCAATGGTGGTGCTACAGGTACCGCCACAGTAAATGTAACTGGTGGAACCGGAACCTATACTTATTTATGGTCTCCATCTGGTGGAACTGCGGCTACAGCTTCAGGGCTGACCGTAGGAAATTATAGTTGTTTAGTTACTGATGCAAATGGATGTAGTATAACAAAAAACTTCACCATTGTACAGCCACCAGTTTTATCAGCAACGACAAGTCAAATCAATGCAACCTGTTCAACTGGTGGTCAGGCAGCGGTGACTGTTAGTGGAGGAACTACTCCATATACCTATCTATGGTCGCCATCTGGCGCTACAACTTCAAATGTAACTGGATTGTCAGCTGGTAATTATAGTGTCTTGATTACTGATGCCAATGGTTGTACATTAACTAAAAACTTTGTTGTCACTTCTACAAATACTTTAGTCGCTAGTACTTCGCAAACTAATATATTATGTAATGGATCTGCAACAGGATCAGCTTCTGTCGTACCAAGTGGTGCTCCGGGGCCTTTTACATATGTGTGGTCACCATCTGGAGGAAATACCGATACCGCATCTAATCTTAGTGCAGGCAATTATTCCGTAACAATTACTTCTTCTAATGGTTGTTCGATTGTGAAAAACTTTACAATCACGGAACCTTCGGCGCTTGTCGTTACTCCTAATCCGCAAACAAATGTTTCTTGTAGTAGTGGAGCCAATGGTTCTGCAAGTGTCACAGTAACAGGCGGAACAGGTGGTTATACTTATTCATGGGCTCCTTCTGGCGGAACTGCTGCTACAGCTTCTGGTCTTGCTGCAGGAACTTATACCGTAACAGTAAAAGATGCTAATTTATGTACTAAAACACAAAGTTTTACTATTACAGAACCTGCTGCACTTGTTGCAACAACAACTCAAGTAAATGTTTCTTGTAATAGTGGTTCAAACGGATCTGCAACAGTTAATGTAACTGGTGGAACTGGAGCTTACACTTATTCATGGTCTCCTTCTGGCGGAACTGCAGCAACAGCAACAGGATTATTAGCTGGAACTTATACAGTAACCGTTAAAGATGCAAATTTATGCCAAACTACTGCTAGCGTTACTATTACACAACCTACAGCTCTTGCCGCTACAACATCTAAAACAAATGTTACTTGTAATGGCTCAAATGACGGAACGGCTACTGTAAATGTAACTGGCGGAACCGGCGCTTATACTTATTCCTGGTCTCCTTCTGGCGGAACTGCGGCAACAGCTTCTGGTCTTGCACCGGGGACTTATGTAGTAACGATTAAAGATGCAAATTTATGTCAAACGACTGCTAGCGTTACCATCACAGAACCTACCTTGCTTACTTCAACTGTTACCTCTACAAATATATCTTGTAATGGTGCAAATAACGGATCAGCAACTGTAACAACAACCGGAGGTACAGGTGCATATACTTATTTATGGTCTCCTTCTGGCGGAACAGCTGCAACGGCAACTGGTCTTGCACCGGGAAATTATAGTATAAAGGTTACTGACGCTAATTTGTGTCAGACTCTAACAACTGTAATTATAGTTGAACCTGCGGCACTTGTTGCAACAGCAACACAAGTAAATGTTTCTTGTAATGGTGGTTCAAACGGATCAGCAACAGTAAATGTGACTGGCGGAACTGCTCCTTATACTTATACATGGTCTCCTTCGGGGGGAACAGCTGCTACAGCTTCAGGCTTGACGGCAGGAGTTTATACAGTAACTATTACTGATGCAAATGCATGTCAGATAACAATAAATGTTACTATAACTGAGCCTGCATTACTTTCTGCAACAACTTCTAAAACAGATGTTTCTTGTAATGGTGCAAACGACGGAACTGCAACAGTAAATGCAACTGGTGGAACTGGCGCTTACACTTATTCTTGGGCACCATCTGGAGGAACTGCAGCAACTGCAACAGGATTAAGTCCAAACACTTATACCATAACAATTACTGATGCTAATGGATGTTTCATTACTAAAACAATAAACATAATCACAACTCCAGATGTAACTGCTCCGGTCCCGAACGTTGCCACTCTTCCAGTGATTACTAACTATTGTTCTGTTTTAACATCCGAAATTGCTATTCCAACTGCAACAGATAATTGCTCAGGAGTTATTAATGGAAGTACAACTGATCCTTTGACTTATAATGCCGTAGGAACTTATGTTATAACATGGAAATATGCAGATGCAAGCGGAAACAATACTACACAAACGCAAACTATAAAAGTACTTGATTCTCCAATTAGTTTGGTTACTCTAAGTGATGCTGAATTTACATATGATGGAAATCCGCATTCTCTTCAGGTTGCGAATTTGCCAACTGGAGCTACGGTAGTTTATTCTGCAAATAACATTTCAACAAATGCCGGAACTTATGTTGTTACTGCTACAATTACACCAGCAGCTAGTTCACCAAATTGTTCACCAATAGTACTAACAGCTAATCTTGTAATCAAGAAAGCTTCACAACAAATTACATTCAGTGCTATTCCCGTTAAGACACTTGGAGCAAATAACAATTTTAATCTCGTAGCAACTTCAAGTGCTGGTTTGCCAATAACTTTTACATCTACATACAGTTCAGCACTGCCTCCAGCTACAGTTTCAGCAACTGGTGCTGTTACTATGTTAAGATCTGGTCAAGTCTTAATTACTGCTCAACAAGCTGGAAATAGCAACTATCTTGCTGCAACAGATGTTTCGCAATTATTAGTAATTCTTAACAATAATATCGACGTTAAGAGCATTACAATAGGATCTAAAGTTTTTGTAAACCCAGGAAAAACAATAAACTATTTATTGCCTTGCGGTGACAATAATCCAACAGTTTCAATTGTCAACGAATCAAATGCGACAATTACGCCTTCTGTAAACTTTACTTTGCAAACTCCTAAACCAGGAGTTTATACTCAAAACGCAACGATTACATCCGAAGATGGAAGTACATCTGCCACTTATTCTATTACAGTTGAAAAACCATTTGGTTTCTACGATATAGTACATCAAAAGTTCAATAATGTATTGCTTGTAAACAATAATCCACAAACAAATGGAGGTTATGAATTTGTATCGTACCAATGGTTTAAAAACGGACAATTAGTTGGCACTGGCCAATATTATTCAGCCGGTAATGATACAAGTTCAACTTTAGATGCTAATGCCGATTATATGGTAAAAATGACTACCAAAGATGGAAAAGTTTTACAAACGTGTTCAACAAAAATCAAACTTACAAATTCGCTTCAGGCAAAACTTTATCCTAACCCTGTTGAGGTTGGAAAAGTACTTACAGTAGAAGCGGATTTCCCTAAAGAAGAATTAGAGAAAATGCAAATTAGTCTTTATTCTGTCTCAGGCAAGTTAATCAAAACTGTACAATCATCTTCAGTCGTTACCGAAATACAATTACCTGAAACAACTGAAAGCAATATGTATCTTGTAGTTCTGGAAACTCCAAATGCAAAAAAATCTTTCAAAGTAATTGTAAAATAAATAAACCCTGCCAATGCTTGATACAAAGGGCATTGGCATAAATTAAGTTAAGATGAAAAAATATATAAAATCACTTCTTGTAATTGTTGCATTTTTAGCGGCATGTTTTAGTAGTTATAGTCAGGATAAAAAACACGAGTTCTCAATATCAATTGGAGGTCCATTTTCATTTGTAAAAGCTACTACAATTGGTCAGTCTGTTGAAGGAAATGGAATGAACGCGGGTCTTCGTTATTCCTATTATTTAAATAAAGGATTAAGTATTGGTATTGGTGTGGAATATCAGACATATAATTCTGACTTTAAATTTGGCTCACTAGGAGGTCAATATGATGCTGTTGATGCTGAAAATGAGTCATTTGAATTTAGATACAAAGCAGCAAATTATAGAGAGGAACAAAAATTAGGATATATTAATGTTCCTATTGGTATTCAGTTTGAAACTCCCGGTACATCAAAATTATATGTTGCGGCCGGAGCAAAAATTGGTTTCGCATCAAGCGGAAGTTATCAATCGACAATTTCAAATCTAACAACAAGCGGATATTATCCTCAATACAATGTAGAATTATTTGGCCCTGCATTTGCTGGTTTCGCAAGTACAAATAATGTAGAAACGCCAGAACAGGATCTTAATAACAAAGTTTCATATTCAGTAACTTTTGAAACCGGTTTAAAACAGGTAATCAGTACTAGAAATTCGATATATATTGGAGCCTATTTAGATTATGGATTGAATGATATCTATGATAATAACGAAGCTAAAAATCTGGTGCAATATAATCCTGAAATACCTGTTGTTTTAAAATACAACAGTGTTTCTAGTTCAGGTTTTACAACAAATGGAAGATTAGTCTCTTACGGACTTAAATTAAGATTCGCACTACAATAAATAAAATAAAATTTATTCCAAGAGCTGTTTTAACTAACAGCTCTTTTTTTGTTCAGTAAACAGAAGGTTTTAAATAAAAACAGAAGGAAAAAATTAATCATAATTTTATTGAATAATAGCTTTTTTACTCTCTTTTAATAATTACGTTATATTAAAAAATTAAACATTTTATTTAAAATATAATATATACTTTTATTAACTGATATGAATTGACTAATACAAAAAACAACATGAATTCTCAAAACCAAAAAAATGAAATAAACCGACGCAGATTTTTACAAACCGGTGTAAAACTGGCAGCTGCCGGAATTTACTTAGGCATGTTTGGTATGCCCAATTTGTTTGGAAATGTTATAGTGGATAAAGATGCTGCGAATATCCCAGATGTTAAGCTGAATAATGGCGTAAAAATGCCTATGCTTGGATTTGGAACTTATGGACTTAGAGGAGAAGTATGTCAGCAATCTGTAGCCGATGCTATATCAGTAGGATACCGCCTTATTGATACCGCAAAAGTGTATGGAAATGAAGAAGCGGTAGGTAAAGCAATAAAGCAAAGTGGAATTGATAGAAAACAACTTTTTGTTACTTCGAAACTATGGGTTGATGATGCTGGTTATGAGAATGCTAAAAAAGGTTTTGAAGAGACACTTACAAAATTGGGACTCGAATATCTTGATCTGTATCTTATACATCGTCCAAGAGGTGATGTAAAAGGATCCTGGAAAGCAATGGAAGAACTTTACGCGGCCGGAAAAATCAGAGCTATAGGAATAAGTAACTTCGATTCAGAACAGCTGGCCGATCTTTTGTCTTATGCTCAGGTAAAACCGGTAGTGAATCAGATTGAGACACATGCTTATTTTCAGCAAGGCAATTCATATAATTTGCTAAAGAAACATAATGTTCAGATGGAAGCATGGGCACCTTTTGCTGAAGGTCGAAATGGACTTTTTACAGATGAAGTATTTGCTAAAATTGCGAAAAAGTACAACAAAACAGTTGCTCAGGTCAATTTGAGATGGCATTATCAGCGTGGTATTGTTGCCATTCCAAGATCTTCCCAAAAGGCACATATTGTAGAAAACCTGAATATATTTGATTTCAAACTTAATCATGAAGACATAAGTGCAATTGAAAAGCTGGATTTAAATAAAACCCAGTTTCCGGAATGGAGCTAAAGCAGCGCTGCTAAAACAAGTATGTTGCTATATTTTTATTATAAAAAAGCCTCTTTTATTGGAGGTTTTTTCTTTTTGCTATTTAGCCTGAAATGAATAATTTTTTATTGAAGAGAGTGGAGGAGTTTTTTTTCAATAGGATAAATAGAATATAATAGCCTTTTTTTATAAAACTAGTTGATTTTACTTTTCCCATTCATTTTCATAGTACAAAAGGTCTTCTTCATATGAACTAGTATCGGTTTCAAATCCTTCGGGCGCATAATATTGTTTTTCGTATTCCATAAGAGTGTTTGATTTTAATTGTTTCTGACCTTTCTATTATCCAATAGAATAATTTAAAACTAAGTTTTTACCAGAAGAAAAATTTATATAATTTTCATTTAGTGTTTTAAAATTTACATTCGTCAATCTTCTAATGAAAATAATTTTTGTTATGGTAGAATAAGAAAGTTATAATTGTTAGGAAGAAAATGCTTTTACCGGAATTTTTAATTTTTCTTATCTCTTTTTGGTATATTAAATTTAAAACTTTAGTAGTGTTATTGCGTTATGTGTTTTTTATCTGTTATATTTTTATTGATTTAAAAAAAGAAATGACAAAACAACCGGTTGTGTATTAAAATGTTTTTCTATATTTGTAAAATATACACTTATTAATTAGAAAGAAATTTGAGGTAAGTGCTCTAATTCAATTGATTTTTTTAATAATTAAGATTTAACAAAATGAACCAAAAACAAATTTATTGCCTGTCGGTATTACTATTTTTTCTTTTCTCTTTTAATGTAATGACAGTTAAAAACAGCTTTAGAAATGGGTCAATTAAAGAAATGCCTATTTTTTCAAATGTCATTTATCAGGGAGATGATCTTATATATAAAAATAACCCTTTAAAACCAGATGAATTTTATACTCCAATTTTACAAGGATGTTATCCAGATCCGGCTTTAACTCGAAAAGGAGATGACTATTATATGGTTTGTTCTTCATTTGCAATGTTTCCCGGAGTGCCAATTTTCCATTCTAAAGATTTAGTGAATTGGACCGACTTGGGCGGGGTATTAAATAAAGTTTCAGAATTTAATCCGCACGATACCGGAATTAGTCAGGGCGTATATGCACCAAGTATAACGTATAATCCACATAATGATACTTTTTATATGATTGTAACTGCCTTTACGGGAGGAATGGGGAATATTATAGTAAAAACAAAAGATCCTATGAAGGGATGGGGAAGTCCAATAAAATTAGGTTTTGATGGAATTGACCCATGTATCTTCTTTGATGATAACGGAAAAGGATATATCGTACACAACGATGCTCCAGATAAAGGAAAAGCATTGTATGAAGGTCATCGTGTAATTAAAGTTTGGGAATATGATCTTGTAAATGATAAAGTAATCCCAGGTTCTGATAAAATTATTGTAGACGGAGGTGTAGATCTTTCTAAAAAACCAATTTGGATCGAAGCTCCGCATTTATATAAAAAAGACGGACGTTATTATTTAATGTGTGCCGAAGGAGGAACTGGAGATAATCATAGTGAAGTTATTTTTATCAGCGATAATCCAAAAGGGCCATTCAAACCCGCATCTAATAATCCTATCTTAACACAACGTTATTTTCCACAAAACAGGACTGATAAAGTGGATTGGGCTGGACATGCCGATTTAGTTCTTGGACCTGATAATAAATATTACGGTGTGTTTCTGGGTATTCGTCCAAATGATAAAAACAGAGTGAACACGGGCCGTGAAACGTTTATGTTGCCTGTAGATTGGTCTGGAATTTTTCCTGTTTTTGAAAACGGATTAGTTCCTCTTGAGCCAAAAATAAAAATGCCGAAAGGAGTTACTGAAAACAAAACAGGTAAAGACGGATTTTTTCCTAATGGAAATTTTACGTTCACTGAAAATTTCACATCTGAAAAATTAGATTACAGATGGATAGGACTTAGAGGACCTCGAGAAAGTTTTAGTACAGTAACTAAAAAAGGACTACAAATCAAGCCTTTTGAAGTTAATATTAAAGAAGTAAAACCAACTTCGACACTTTTTTACAGACAGCAGCACAATACTTTTTCTTTTGCTTCAACAATAGATTATAAACCTGCATCTGAAAAGGATTTGGCAGGAATTGTTTGCCTGCAAAGTGAGCGTTTTAATTATGTTTTTGGTATCACCAAAAAAGGAAAGGATACTTATGTTGTATTGCAAAGAACAGATAAAGGCCAATCAAAAATTGTTGCAAGTACTAAAATTGAAATCAAAAAGAATATCCGTCTGCAGGTTAAGGCAACAGGTGACAGTTACCAATTTAGCTATGCTCTAAATGGTGTTAATTTTGAAAATTTGGGAGGAAGCGTTTCAGGAGATATTCTTTCTACAAATGTAGCTGGAGGTTTTACAGGAGCTTTGGTAGGTTTATACGCGACCGCAGCAAATGATGCTCATGCTGAGTAAAAAGAGAGATCTTTAAAAACAATTGAATTTTATAATTCAGGCATTTAAATAATAATTTTTGACACTAAATACCACCATATAATGACATCAATAATTAGATTTTTTGCATTTACTGCTCTTTTATTACTAGGACAAAAAGGATATTCCCAAGACCCAAATTTTCATGTCTACTTAAGCTTTGGCCAATCAAATATGGAAGGTTATGCCAAAATTGAGCCTCAGGACATCACTGCAGTTGATGATCGATTTCAGGTCTTGGAAACAGTAGATTGCCCTGAAATTGGACGTTCAAAGGGGAATTGGTACACTGCTGTTCCTCCATTATGCCGATGTACTACCGGGTTGACTCCAGTGGATTATTTTGGGAGAACTTTAATTGCCAATCTGCCAAAAAATATAAAAGTTGGTGTTATAAATGTAGCTGTCGGAGGTTGTAAAATCGAGCTTTTTGATAAGGATAAAACATCAGAATATGTTGCAACGGCACCAGACTGGATGAAAGGTATTCTAAAACAATACAACGACAATCCATATCAAAGATTGGTTGAAATGGCAAAAATTGCTCAGAAAAAAGGTGTAATTAAAGGAATTTTACTGCATCAAGGAGAGTCTAATACGGGTGATACGCTTTGGCCGAAAAAAGTAAAAATCGTTTACGATAACCTCATGAAAGATCTGAATCTCGACCCTAATAAAGTTCCATTGCTTTCGGGCGAAACGGTAAATGAAGACCAAAATGGCAAATGTGGAAGTATGAACAAAATCATAGCCACACTTCCTAAAACAATAGCTAATTCTTATGTGATTTCTTCAAGCGGATGTAAAGCCGAAGCTGATAATTTGCATTTTAACGCAGCAGGTTATCGTGACTTAGGAAATCGTTATGGCGAGAAAATGTTATCGTTGTTAGGGTATAAATTGTACAATGGAAAAGATTTTTTCAGGGTTAGCGCGCCAATTGGTTTTGATCAGGTAAATTCAAACGTAGCGACCGGTAAAGTAGAAATGATTAGTTATGAATCTAAAACAGTTGGATCCATAAGAAAAGCCAATGTATATACGCCGCCTGGATTTAATAAAAAGAAAAAATATCCAGTGCTATATCTACTGCACGGAATAGGGGGTGATGAAAATGAATGGCTAAAAGGAGGAAATCCACAAATTATTTTAGATAACCTTTATGCTGAAGGAAAATTAGAACCTATGATTGTCGTTATGCCAAATGGAAGAGCGATGAAAGATGATAGTGCTTCAGGAAATATAATGGCTCCGGATAAAGTACAAGCCTTTTCAACCTTTGAAAAAGATTTACTGACCGATTTAATTCCATTTATCGAAAAAAAATACCCTGTTTATAAAGACAGAGAGCACCGCGCAATTGCCGGTTTATCAATGGGCGGAGGACAATCTTTGAATTTCGGTTTAGGGAACCTGGATAAATTTGCGTGGGTTGGTGCATTTTCAGCTGCGCCAAATACCAAAATGCCTGAAGAATTAATTCCAAATCCTGAAGAAGCAAAAAAGAAATTAAAACTGCTTTGGATTTCCTGTGGTGATAATGATTGGCTGATCATGAACAGCAAGCGCACACATGATTATTTATATAAAAATGATGTGCCTCATATTTACTATTTAGAACCTGGTGTGCATGATTTCAAAGTTTGGAAAAATGGATTATATATGTTTTCGCAGTTTTTATTTAAGCCTGTCGATCAGTCCACTTTTTCAGAATATACTATTTTAGGAGATCAGGCTCAGACTAACATTCGTAATGCTAAATATCCTCAAATATTGCCAGATAACCGTGTTGTTTTTAAAATTAAAGCACCAGGAGCTTCAAAAGTACAAATTGATTTAGGTAAAAAATATGATATGTCCAGAGATTCAGACGGATTATGGACGACTACTACCGTAGTAATCAATAAAGGATTTAATTATTACTCGTTATTAATTGATGGTATGGCTGTTGCTGATCCGTCAAGCGAAACCTTTTATGGTATGGGACGTATGGCAAGCGGTATTGAAATTCCGAATAAAGAAGGCGATTTTTATGCCTTAAAAACGGTTCCGCATGGCGATGTCAGAATTAAAAAATACTTTTCAAAAGCAACTAATTCTTGGCGTGAAATGTATGTTTATACTCCTCCAGGTTATGAAAATTCGACCGAAAAATATCCTGTTTTATATCTGTTGCATGGAGGAGGCGAGGACCAAACCGGATGGGCCACTCAAGGTAAGGCGAATTTAATCTTAGACAATTTAATAGCCGAAAAAAAAGCAAAACCAATGGTAATCGTTATGCTGGATGGCAATATGGGAAATACAGGAGGAGTTGCCGGTTTTAATGAAAATGCTTTGAAAGCTTTTGAAAATGAATTAAAAATCGGGGCAATCCCTTTTGTAGAAAGTAATTTTAAAGTAGCAACAGATGCTAAAAACAGAGCTTTAGCCGGATTGTCTATGGGCGGATTGCAAACACTTTATGCAGGTATTAAAAACTCAGATATGTTTTCCAGTATAGGCGTATTTAGCTCTGGCTGGTGGGCGAATAATGACACATTATCTGCACCTCAATATGAGTTTATGAAAAATAATACTGCAACAATTAATTCAAATATTAAAAATTTTTGGATTTCAATGGGTGGTAAGGAAGATATCGCTTATGAAAACTGCAAAATAATGATGAGCAAATTTGACCAAATGGGAATTAAATACAAATACAGCGAATATTCGGGAGGTCATACCTGGCCGGTATGGAGACATGATTTATTTATGTTTGCTCCTTTGTTATTTAATTAATTCAAATGTGTAAATGAATCCCAAAAGACAACAAAAAAAGTTATGAAAACATATTTAATTGCCATAGTACTGTTTTTTGGAATTTCATTATCTGCACAACAGACAAATGATTTAAAGCTTTGGTATAAAAATCCTGCCGGTTCAGTTTGGGAAAATGCCTTGCCAATTGGAAATGGTTTTCAAGGCGCTATGGTATATGGGAATGTAGAAAAAGAAATTTTTCAATTAAATGAAGCAAGCGTATGGAGTGGAAGTCCGAATAGAAATGACAATCCTGATGCAAAAAATGCATTGAGTGAAATTCGAAGACTTATTTTTCAGAAGGAATATAAAAAGGCTGAAAAACTCATTAATGAAAATATAATCACTAAAAAATCCCACGGACAAATGTTTCAGCCCGTAGGAAACTTAGAACTGGATTTTTCGAATCATCAAAACTTTACCGATTATTACCGAGAACTTAATATAGAGAATGCTATTGCAAAAACAGTTTATAAAGTACAAGGCATTACTTATACCCGAGAAGCATTTATGTCTTTTCCTGATCGGGTTTTAGTGATAAAACTCTCTGCTGATATACCGGGTAAAATATCATTTACAGCAGCTTTCAATTCTGAACATAAAAAACAGGAAATTAAAGTTGAAAACAAGAATGAAATTTCACTTTCAGGAACTACAAGTAATCATGAAGGTGTAGATGGAAAAGTCAATTTTAACGCATTAGCGAGGTTTAAAGTTAACGGTGGAATTACAAAAACTTCTGGCAATTCTATAAAAATTGAAGGCGCAGATTCTGTTTTGATTTATGTATCAATTGCGAGTAATTTTATTAATTACAACGATATCAGCGGTAATGAAAAGGAATTTGCAAAATCTTTTTTAGACAAGACATTTGATAAGAAATATGATATAATGAAAAAAACTCATATTGCTTATTATCAAAAGTATTTTAATAGAGTAAAGCTTGATTTAGGAAATACAGCGGCATCTAAGTTTCCAACAGATGAAAGACTGGCGAATTTCAGGAATGTTTCAGATCCATCTTTTGTAACACTTTATTATCAATACGGACGATATTTATTGATTTCATCTTCACAACCGGGAGGTCAGCCTGCCAATTTGCAAGGTATTTGGAATCACAGCATGAATCCAGCGTGGGACAGTAAATATACGATCAATATAAATACCGAGATGAATTATTGGCCGGCTGAGAAAACCAATTTATTAGAAATGCATGAGCCTCTTTTAAAAATGATTCAGGAATTAGCTCAAACCGGAAAAGAAACGGCAAAAGTGATGTACGGAGCCCGTGGCTGGATGGCGCATCATAATACTGATATATGGAGAATTAACGGCGCTGTTGATGGCGCAACTTGGGGTGTTTGGAATGCTGGTGGAGGGTGGCTGAGTCAACATCTTTGGGAGCATTATCTTTATACTGGTGATAAGGAATATCTTCAATCAGTATATGAAGTGCTTAAAGGTGCCGCCGATTTTTATGCTGATTTCCTTGTAAAAGATCCTGAAAATGGCTGGTTGGTCGTAGCTCCAGGGAATTCGCCAGAAAATGCTCCCATAGCGCATCAAGGTTCTGCAGTAACTGCTGGATCAACGATGGACAATCAAATTATTTTTGATGTTTTTAGCACTGCAATAAAAGCGTCCGAAGCATTAGGAAAAGATAAACAATATGCCGATAGTTTGAGAACGTTGCGAAGCATGCTTCCGCCAATGCAAATAGGAAAATATAATCAGCTTCAGGAATGGATGGATGATGTAGATGATCCTAAAGATAATCATCGCCATATTTCGCATTTATACGGTTTGTATCCTTCTAATCAGATTTCGGCTTATAAAACTCCAGAGCTTTTTGCGGCGGCAAAGAATACATTGTTGCAAAGAGGCGATATTTCTACAGGCTGGAGTATGGGCTGGAAAGTAAACTGGTGGGCAAAGATGCAGGATGGAAATCACGCTTATAGTTTAATTCAAAATCAATTAACTCCGCTTGGTGTAAACACTGGCGGAGGCGGTACTTATAATAATCTTTTTGATGCGCATCCGCCTTTTCAAATTGATGGGAATTTTGGATGCACATCGGGAATTACAGAAATGTTGATGCAAAGTTCAGATGAGGCCATTCATTTACTTCCAGCACTTCCCGATGCTTTGAAAGAATATGGAGAAATAACAGGTTTGAAAGCAAGAGGCGGATTTGAAATTAAAGATATGAAATGGAAAAATGGAAAATTAATGGCTGTCAGTATTCAGTCCAATCTTGGAGGAAACCTACGATTGAGAACTCCAAATCAAATCATTGCTAAAAATAAAATGAATTTTAAAACTGCTTCGGGAGTTAATTCAAATGTTTTTTACCAAACAAACGAGGTCAAAAAGCCCATTATAGCTAAAAAAGCTTCTATTAAACCTTTGGAGATTCAACCAACATTTTTATATGATATTGGTACTGAAAAAGGTAGAATATACAATTTCTCAATTAAGGAATAACGAATTCAATTACAATTATTTCATTAAAAGCAGCGAAGATTAAAAGACGAATTTTAAAAATGTTCACATTAAATTCAAAAAAAACATGAAAAATCATTTTGTATATCTAATAAGTTTAATTTCTTTTTTTTGTGCAAATGCGCAACAATATCCGTTTAAGAATCCTTCTCTTAGTTCGGCAGAACGAGCAAAAGATCTAATTTCACGATTGACTCTTGAAGAAAAAGCAGCATTAATGTGTGATCAAAGTGATGCCATACCACGATTAGGAATCAAAAAATTCAATTGGTGGAGTGAAGCTTTACACGGTTATGCTAATAATGATAATGTGACGGTTTTTCCTGAACCTATTGGTATGGCGGCATCATTTGACGATAAGTTGGTTTATCATGTTTTTGATGCTGTTTCAGATGAAGCTCGTGCTAAATACAATCAGTGGATTAAAAACGGTAATGAAAACAAGCGTTTTTTAAGTCTTTCGGTTTGGACTCCGAATGTAAATATTTTTAGAGATACGCGTTGGGGTCGTGGTCAGGAAACTTATGGAGAAGATCCATATCTTACTTCGCGAATGGGAATTTCTGTTGTTAAAGGATTGCAAGGTCCTGCAGATGCTAAATACCGAAAACTTTTGGCTTGTGCCAAACATTTTGCGGTTCATTCAGGACCAGAGTGGAGCAGGCACGAATTGAATCTTAATAATGTTAATCCGCGAGAATTGTACGAAACGTATCTGCCAGCATTTAAATCATTGGTTCAGGATGCCGATGTTCGTCAGGTAATGTGTGCTTACCAGCGTTTAGATGATGAACCATGTTGTAGTAATACTCGTTTATTGCAAGGCATTCTTCGTAACGAATGGGGCTATAAATATATGGTAGTATCGGATTGCGGAGCGGTTACTGATTTTTATACGACTCATAAAGTTTCGTCTGATGCTACACATGCAGCATCTAAAGCGGTACTTGCAGGAACTGATGTCGAATGCGTTTGGGAAAAATATCCTTTTAAAAATTTGCCAGAAGCAGTAGAGAAAGATTTAATAAAAGAATCTGATATTAACAAAAGTTTGCTTCGCGTTTTAGTTGGGCGTTTTGATTTGGGTGAAATGGATGATGATGCCATTGTTCCGTGGACTCAAATTCCAGCAACCGTACTTAATAGCAAAGAGCATCAAAAGTTAGCGCTTGAAATGGCTCAGGAGTCAATGACACTTTTGCAAAATAAAAATAATATTCTTCCTTTAAATAAAACAATTCACAAAGTGGCAGTTATTGGTCCAAACGCTGACGATGAGCCAATGTTATGGGGAAATTATAACGGTACGCCCGTAAAAACTATAACGATTAAAAACGGAATAGAATCAAAAATTACGGCTAATAAAATCTTTTATGATAAAGGTTGTGATTTAGTAGAAGATAAAGTAAATCAAAGTTATTTCAGTCAAATTTCATTTGAAGGAAAAAAAGGGATGAAAGCAACTTTCTGGAATAACCCGAATAGAGAAGGTGTTCCAGTTGTCTCACAACAGATTTTAAATCCAATAAAAATGACAACTGCCGGTCAGCATGAATTTGCTTCAGGAGTTAAATTAGAAGGATTTTCGGCAAAATATGAGACAGAATTTTTAGCTACTTCAGATGATACACTTGTATTTAAAACAGGAGCTTGCGGCGTTTTCGAATTACTAGTTGACGGAATTTCAAAAGCAAAATATACTACTTGGAGAACGTTGCCAGGAAAAATTCCATTTGTAGTTGAAGCGGGTAAAAAATATAAAATTGAAATTCTGTATGCTCAATCAAACAATTGGCAGGCAAATCTTGAATTTGATTTCGGAAAAGAATTTGATATAGATTTCGGAGGATTAATCCAGAAATTAAAAGGTATTGATACTGTGGTTTTTGTAGGTGGGCTTTCGACTTTGCTTGAGGGCGAAGAAATGCCGGTTTCTTATCCGGGTTTTAAAGGAGGTGACAGAACGAATATAGAACTTCCTGCAGTTCAAAGAAAATGTCTGCAAGAATTAAAAGCTGCCGGTAAAAAAGTGGTTTTTGTAAACTGCTCGGGTTCTGCGATTGCCTTAACGCCAGAGACATCAAGTTGCGATGCCATTTTACAGGCATGGTATCCTGGAGAATCAGGTGGTCAGGCTGTTGCCGATGTGCTTTTTGGAGATTTTAATCCTGCTGGAAAACTTCCAGTTTCATTTTATAAGAACTCAGACATTTTAGGCGATTTTGAAGATTATTCGATGAAAGGACGCACATACAGATATACAACAGATGTTTTGTTCCCTTTTGGTTTTGGTTTGAGTTATTCTAAATTCGATTTAAGTACAGCAAAACTGACTAAGGCAAAAATAAAATCGAATGAAAGTACACAATTGAACTTTTCAATAAAAAATCTAAGTAAACATGAAGGAACAGAGATTGTTCAGGTATATATCAAAAAAATAAATGATACAGATGGCCCATTAAAAACCTTAAAGGCTTTTAAACGAATCAATTTAAAAGCGGGAGAAAGTCAAAATGTAACAATTGATTTGCCATCTTCTTCATTTGAATTTTATGATCAAAATACTAAAAGTATGAAGGTAACTCCAGGTGAGTATGAGGTGTATTATGGTAATAGTTCAGCAACTAAAGATTTAAAAATAATTAAAGTGCTTGTTCAGTAATTTGCCGTAATTCAACGCCTGCTCTGGGAAATATTATTTTTAGAAGTAAGCTTAAAATTCTAATACTATTTTTAATTAACATGTTAATAATTGCATTTTCAATTAAAAAGTATATATTTAATTTAAATTTCCTCAATAATTTATGGCTCCAAAAAATTGTGTTAGAGCGATAGTTATTTTATTTTTTGTAGTAAACAATTTGTTTTCTCAAAATAAATTTGAAAACTATCAATTTCGATTAGTAGATAAAGAAGCTTCGAAAAGTGGCATTTATACTATCTCACAGGATCAGTCTGGATTTATGTGGATGGGTACAAATGGCGCTGGTTTATTTAAATACGATGGAGTTAATTATGTTGCGTATGAGCAAAATTCCAAGAAAAGTAATTCTATTAATAGCAATTTGATTTATGCTACTTATGTAGATACTCGCAACCGGTTGTGGATAGGGACAGATGAAGGATTGTGTCTTTATAATCGAAACTCAGATAATTTTGAGAGTATTGATATTCAAAAGAAAATTAAAAAGGAAACTGTAATTTCTATTAAAAGCATTATTGAAGATAATAATGGAAATCTAATGTTAGGAACAGTTAATAACGGTTTACTAAAATTAAATACTACGTCGCGGGAAATTACCAAAGTTAATTCTGATGTAGCAAATAACTCCAATTATCTTATCAATAGTCTTGCAAAAGATAAAAAAGGAACAATTTACTTGGGAACGAATTTAGGTTTGAAAATATTCGACCCTATAAAAAATGAGACTAAAAAGATTAACATTGGCAATGACAATCGGATACACTCGGCAAGCATTGTGTCTATGTGTTTAGACAGTAATCAAAATTTATGGATTGGCGACGGATTTAAAGGTTTAATAAAAGTAGATTTACATTCTAAGGTTAAACAGGCTTTTTTCTACCCCATTACTAAAAAAAGGATCATGTCAATTTTGGCAAGAGATTCTAAAACAATTCTTTGTGCGACCGAAAATGACGGTTTAATCATTGTAGACGATCAGGGTGCTGTTCAAAAAAAATATGTAAACAGCAAATTCAATACGCGCAGTTTAAGCTCAAATTCGGTTTGGTCTTTACTTTTAGATAAAGAGAATAGAATTTGGCTAGGATATTACAATAAAGGCTTAGGTGTTTTTGATAAAATAAACAGTAAAGTCAATATCATAGAAAGTTTGCCTGGAAATCCACAATCCTTACAGACAAATTGTGTAACTGGAATTGCAAAAGACCATCAGGGACAATTATGGATTTCCATGGAAGGTGGCGGAGTGGATGTTTATAATCCCATAACCAAAGACTTTAAACATATTACCAAATCAGATCCTAGTCTATATTCTGGATTAACCAATGATAATATCACAAAGGTATTTATTGACAAAAAACAAAATATCTGGTTATCGAGCTGGAATGAAGGAATTTTTCTTTTAAAGAAAGGAAGCAGGAGTTTCATTAATTATAATACCAAAAATACTCCTAATCTCGCCTCAGATAATATTATGAGCATTACTGAAGATTCCAGAGGTGTAATTTGGATTGGAACTTTTGCTAAAGGATTGCATTATTATACCCCGTCAGACGGACAATTTCACCATTGCAATGCGAAGCCATTTTTGACAAATGCAATAACAAATATTGACATCAGAAATGTAATGGTTGATTCAGATGATGCTGTTTGGGTTGGTTCAACAACTGGACTTTATAAAGTGGTTACGAATGATTTTATCACTTTTTCTGTGACTTCTTTTAGAGATAAAATGTCGGAGAAACTTAAAAATCATAAAAGTACTCATACAATCAATGCTTTATATCAGGCTAAAAACAAAGAAATCTGGATTGGGACAGATGGCGCAGGATTGTTCAGTTACAATAAAAAAACAGATGTTCTAAAGTGGTACATAAACTTTAAAGGACTGCATGAAAAATCTATTTCGGCGATTACAGAATCTAATGACGAATGTATTTGGTTAAGCGGAAAGAAAGGAATCACCAAACTGAATTTAAAAAACAATACTACAGTCAACTATTCTACGTATGATGGTTTGCTAGGGAATGATTTCAATAACAATGCAGTTTTTAGAGATGAAGATGGAATGCTTTATTTTGGAAGTTACGAAGGTTTAAACTATTTTAATCCTTCTAATTTAGTTAAAAGTAAAAAGCAATTGTCTGTTTATTTTACTGATTTAAAGCTTTTTAATAAATCGGTCGGACCACTCGAAAAAAATTCGCCACTTATAAAAGTACTTTCTGAAACAAAAAAAATAATTCTTAAACACGATCAGTCTGTATTTACAATTGATTTTATTGCGGTAAATTATTCTTTTCCGGCCCGAAATGAATTTGCCTATTATTTAGAAGGTTTTGATGATTCCTGGAATTATGTCGGAAACAAACGTTCGGCAACTTATACCAATTTAGCTCCCGGAAATTATACATTTAAAGTTAAAGCTTCAGAAAAAAATGGAGCTTGGAGCAAGGTGCCGCTGGAATTAAAAATCGAGATATTACCGCCTTGGTGGAAAACATCTTTTGCGTATTTATTTTATACTCTTTTATTAGGGGCAGCAATTCATTTTGCCAATCAGTACTATCAAAATCGATTCAAACAAAAACAAATGATCGAGTTTGAAAAACAAAAAGCCATTCAGATTGAAAAATTAAACAATAAAAAATTACAGTTTTTTACCAATATTTCACATGAATTCAGAACGCCGCTTACATTGATATTAAATCCTTTAGGCGATATAATCAAAAATAATAGCCAACAGCTTCCAGAAGGTGTATTGAATAAATTGCAAACGATTCAAAAAAGTTCTGACAGACTTTCTCGACTGATTAATGAGTTGATGGATTTTAATAAACTTCAGTTTAATAAAATGAGCCTTCAATTGCAATTGATTGAAGTAGTTGGTTTTACAAAAGAAGTTGTCAGTTATTTTAATGAAGAAGCACTAAGCCGCGGAATTCAGTTGCAATTTGAATCCAATAAAACTTCACTGAAAGATTGGATCGACCCTAAAATGTTTGAAAAAATTATTTTTAATGTCGTTTCAAATGCTTTTAAAGTTACTCCAGATAACGGAAAAATTATGGTGAAAATCATCATTAATAACGAACAAATTCATTTTCCTTTAATTGATTCATCGGATGCTGCTCCTTATTTTACAATAGTTGTTGAAGACACGGGTTCTGGATTAGATAAAAAAGATATTAAAAGAATTTTTGATCGTTTCTATCAGGTAAACAATTTGAACAAAGCATATTATGGAAGCACAGGAATTGGTTTGGAAGTGGTTCGCGGATTTGTAGAATTACATAAAGGAATAATCGAAGTTGAAAGTGAATTGGGAGTAGGGACCGTTTTTAAATTGCTGTTCCCTGTTGGAAAGGAATTTTTTAATGAAAGCGAAATATTGTTTGAAGAATATAAAAAGGAAAACAAAATTAGTTTCAAGCCTATAGTCGAAAAAGAAGAAATTCAATTGATAGAGGAGGACGAACAACAAGACCGTACTTATACGGTTTTGATTGTTGAAGACAATGTTGAACTTCGAAATTATCTAAAGAGTGAACTCAAAAAAGAGTACAAAGTCATCGTTGCAGAAAATGGGCAAGTTGGTCTGGACTTAGCTTTACAAAAACTACCTGATTTAATTTTAACCGACGTGATTATGCCTGTTATGAATGGTTTGGAATTATGTAAAAATATAAAAGCCAATTTAAAAACGAGTCATATTCCGTTAATGATGTTGTCAGCAAAAGCCTTAGTAAAAGATAGATTAGAAGGAATTGATTCTGGAGCTGATATCTATTTGAGTAAGCCGTTTGACATGGATATTTTGAGATCCAGCTTAGTACAATTGATTAATAGCAGGCAAATTATGTTCAATAAATTCTATAACGGAATTACTTCAACAGCTAAAGAAAAAACTACGACTTTAGACAATGAATTCATTAAAAATGTTCTGAATTATATCAATGAAAATATCCATGAAACTGAATTAAGCGTAGAAGTTTTGGCATCGAATGTTTTTTTGAGCAGAAGCCAATTATATCGTAAAGTCAAGACATTAACCGGTGTATCAGTCAATGAATTTATTAGGAATGTTCGTTTAGAAAAGGCTAAAGAACTAATTGAATTAGGAAATGATAATATAGCGGAAATCAGTTATAAAGTAGGTTTTAGTTCTCCATCTTATTTTACTAAATGTTATAAAGAAAAATTTGGATGTCTGCCAACACAAAAAGTAAGCAATAGTTAATTACATCAATTTTCCCTCTAAAAAAGACGAATTATTTCGTCTTTTTTTTTGCTTTTATGAATCAATTAACCGGTTTTTATAAACTGCATATTATGCTGTTTTTAGTCTTTTTTATTTTTTTAAAAAGAAGAAATATTGGGCTTGATTTTATCTCTTACAGATTGCGAAATAGGAATTTATAAGTCGTTTATTTTTTTCATATCCAAAAAATAAGATGCTAAAATTAGTAATAATATATTTTTCATTTCTATTGATTAAGCGCTGTAAAACCCTGAATTTGCTATTTTTTTAACTATGATGCTACAAATTTGATAGATTATGCATCAAATGTAGTATGTGAAATTTATGTTAACAATCTACTTTTGGTATAATCAAAATTAAAAATAAACATGAAAGAAATTACTAACAATCTTAAACCAACTAGAACATGAATTAAAACCATATTTATGTATTGTGAGCAACTTTTTAAAATCAGAATTTAAGAACAGAATTTATCAATTGCGAAAAAAATAAAATGCGTTCGATAATTAGTTTCTGAAATTAAAAAAACGATCAGTACAATAAATAACAAACAAACAAAACTTTACAACCAACAAATTATTTAACTAAAACAAAAAACCAATTAATATGAAGTTAAAATTAAAATTTGCAATAATCGCATTGCTGATGATAAGCTATCAGAATATGATGGCACAATCCAAGACCGTACAAGGTGTGGTTACAGATCCTTCGGGATTTCCATTACCTGGTGCCAGTATTACAGTACAAGGTTCAAACAATAGTGCATCGACAGATTTTGACGGTAAGTATTCTTTAAAAGGAGTTAATCCAACAGACAAAATAATATATTCTTATGTTGGCTTAGTTACGCAAACGGTTGCAGTAGGAACTCGTAGCACAATTGATGTTACACTTGTTGAATCAGCACAAAACTTGCAGGAAGTTGTTGTTGCCTACGGTACGCAAAAAAGAACTAAGGTAACTGGAGCAATTTCAACCGTTACATCAAAAGATATTACAGCAGTGCCTATTACTAATGCAGAGTCTGCTTTGCAAGGTAGAGCAGCAGGTGTTACTGTTGTAAATGGTGCACCGGGTACTAGTCCAACGGTTAGTATTCGTGGTTTAGCTACAATGGGAAATAGTACACCTTTATATGTAATCGATGGAGTTTTAACAGGTAACTTATCAGGATTAAATCCTAGTGATATTGAGAGTATTTCCGTTTTAAAAGATGCTTCAACAACTGCATTATATGGTTCTAAAGCCTATAATGGTGTAGTTATGGTAACAACAAAAAAAGGAAAAAAAGGTGCAGGAACATTAAATTTTAGTTCTTATGCAGGTTTTCAAAGAATTACTAAACGATATGATGTTCTGAATACACAGCAATACCTAAAATATGCAAAAGATTTAGGAAGTGACTTAACAGCTAGAGCAGCTGAATTTGGAAACATAAATACAAATTGGCAAGACGAAATCTTTCAGGATGGTGTAATGCAGGATTATAATCTAAGTTTCTCAAGCGGAACGGATAATTCTACAAGCCGTTATTCTGCTGGATATTTAAAACAAGAAGGAGCTGTTATAAATACTGGTTTTGAGCGTTACTCTTTCAGAGCAAACAATACACAAACCATTGGAAGGTTAACAGTTGGAAGTAATATTGGAGTGTCTTTTAGTAAAACTAATCCAGAGCGTGCTTCGGGAGGTAGAACATTATTAGAGCATGCTATTAAAATGGCACCTTATTTACCTGTTTACAATGCAAATAATTTAGGAGGTTATCAAGGTCCTTCTACTGCTGATGGGCAGGATGCAGAAAACCCAGTTCGTGTGGCAAATTTAGGATATCAATACATTAAGGGTTTATCTATAATAGGAAACATTTACGCTGAAGTAGAAATCATTAAAGGATTGAAATTCAGATCACAAGTTGCATTGGATTATTTTACAAACGAAGATCATACTTTTATTCCAAGTTATGCTGATGGTTCAGCTCATAAACAAGCTTATTCATCAACTGCAGAAACAAATTCTCAAGGTCAAACTATTGTTTTCGATAATAGTTTAACTTACAAAACTACCATTGCAGAAAAACATCACGTAGAAGCAGTAGGAGTAATTACTAAAATTGAGAATAAATTTCAGAATCTTGTAGCAAGTAGCCGTTATTATATTTCAGATGAAATTGATCAATTGAGACTTCAAGATGCAAATTTAGCATCAACAAGCAGTGAAACAAATAATTTAGGTTATGTAGCTCGTATTAACTACGACTATGATGATAAATACCTATTCGCAATTTCAGGACGTAGAGATGCATCTTCTCGTTTTGGTTCTAATAATCGCTATGGTAATTTTTACTCTGTTGCTTTAGGTTGGAATATTGCAAAAGAAAGTTTTATGGCAAATTCTATATTCAGCACATTGAAACTTAGAGCAAGTACTGGAACAACAGGTAATGACCTTATCGACAATTATCAGTACAGCGGAACTTTAGCGGCAAATTATATTTATCCAATTAACGGAGCAGCAGCTTCAGGTGTTACAGCTGGTAGAGCTTCTAATCCAGATTTGAAATGGGAGTCTAAAACAGATAGAAATATAGGTTTGGATTTTGGACTATTTGATGAAGCATTCACTGGAAGTTTTGAATATTTCAATAATAAAGGTAGTGATATCCTTTTCGCAGTACCGCTTCCTGCTTCTGTAGGTTCAGCTGGTGGAGGAACTCAAACTCAAAATATTGCTAATACAAAAGTACATGGATTTGAACTTTCACTTGGCTACAACGACAGAAAAGGTGATTTTACATGGTCAGCTGTTGCGAACTTAGGAACAAGTAAAAACGAGGTAACAAGTTTAGCACCGGGTGTAACTAGCGTATTAGGCGGGCCGTCAGGAAGAGCCGGTCTGGAGAGCTTTTCAAGACTAGAAGTTGGTCAGCCATTATTTTATTTCTGGGGTTATCAAACGAATGGAATTTATCAAAATCAAGCAGAAGTAGATGCAGCTTTAGGTGCAGGACAAACTACTGTACAACCTGGTGATATTAGATTTGTTGACAGAAACGGTGATAAAGTTATCAACTCAGAAGATAAAACAAATATTGGAAATCCATATCCAGATTTCACATATGGTTTAAACCTTACAGCAGCTTATAAAAAATTCGATTTCAACTGTTTTATAACTGGAGTTAGCGGAAATGACGTTTTCAATTCAAATAAATTTGATTTAGAAGCTATGCAGCGTTTATTTAATGCTAGTACAGATGTTTTAGACAGATCAATTGTTCAAAATGGAGTAGTTACCAATCCTTCGGCTACATTACCTAGAGCACTTGGAGCGGGTCAAAACTGGTCATCTGCAAGTCAAAGATATGTTGAAGATGGTTCTTATACTAGGTTAAAAAATGTGACTCTTGGATATACTTTATCTGGAGATGCTTTTGACAACCATTTTTCAAATATCCGATTCTATGTAAGTGCGCAAAATCTTGTTACAATTACAAAGTACTCTGGTTTAGATCCTGAAATTGCTCGTGTAGATGCTAATGCAAATTCTGCCGGAATTGATATAGGAAGATATCCACAACCTAAATCAGTAATTTTTGGACTTGATGTTACATTTTAATTTATAAAGATGATGAGAAAAATAAAATATACAGTTGCAATATTGTTAGGGATTTTTACAATAAATTCATGCAACGACAATGATTTAGAATTGAGTAACCCAAATGAGCTATCGCCGGAAACGTACTTTAAAAGTGAAACTCAGGTGCAAGCTTCAGTAAATGCTGCATATGCAAACTTACAAACCAGAGGACTATACGCAAGACATATTTTCTTTGCTTTAGATAATATGGCTCAGGAAAATAAAGGAAATCCACAATTAGAAGGAAACAAAAAACCTTTTCTTGATTTTTCTTTTGATGCAAGTAGTGACATTATCCAATTTTATTGGGAAACTTGTTATTTAGGAATTTCCAAAGCGAATTTTGTCTTAGACAATGAAGATAAAATTAATGCTTTGCCAAGTTCAATTTTATCACAAGAGAAAAAGAATAAGTTTTTAGGAGAAGCTCATTTTTTAAGAGCATACTATTACTTTTTATTAGTACCTCGTTTTGGAGATCTGCCAATTTATACAAAACAGACTATCGTTGGTAATCCACGAAGCCCTAAAGATGAAGTTTATAAATTGATTGTTTCTGATTTTGATTTTGCTTCTAAAAATTTATTAAGCAAAAGTGTTGAAGACAAAGGAAGAGCAACCAAAGAAGCTGCTTTTGCTTATTTAGGAAAAGCATTATTGTATCAAAAGAAATATGATGAAGCTTTAGCTGCTTTCAGTAAAGTGACAGGATTTAGCTTAGAAACTAATTTCTATAACAATTTTATGGATGAAACGGAGCATGGGCCAGAATCAATCTTTGAAATTGAATATGATGAAAAATTAGGAGTAGCTGACAAATGGGGTAGTGATACTGCCGGAGATGGTGTTGCCGAATCTACGCTTAGAGGTCAGGAATATGGTAATCTTGGTTGGTACAATGTATATCCGTCTGATAATTTGTTAGATGAATATGAGGCAAACGACAAACGTTTTGGAGATACTTTTTACGTTCCGGGATCTAAATATAATAACGGAAACAACACGATGACAGCTGCTAATTTTTCTTCATCAGAAGGTTTAAGAAGAGCAGGCTGGAAAAAATATCAAAACTATTATAAACGTACTGATGAAAATCTTGATTCAAGTATCAACTTCAAAGTTATGCGTTATTCAGATGTATTGCTTATGATGGCTGAATGTGAAAGCTTAAGATCTGGCGGTGTACAAGCGACAGCTATTGGTTACATTAATCAGGTTCGCGCAAGAGCAGGTGTACCATTGTTGGCAACAACACTTACAAAAGATCAGGTTTTTACGGCTCTTATTCACGAACGCAAAGTAGAATTGGCTGGTGAGCAAGTTCGTTTTGATGATATAATTAGATGGGGCATTGCTAGTACTCAATTAGCAGGAACTGGTTTTAAAGCTGGTAAAAGCGAATTATGGCCAATACCAAATAGAGAAACATCTTCAAATCCAAATATTAAGCCTAGTAATAATAATCCGGGCTATTAATTGAACGAAGTTAGTTAGTTTAAGTTAGAGTTAGTTAGTAGTTTGACAAACAGCGCATGCAAGTGCGCTGTTTATCACTATTTTATATTCTGAAAAACCATTAAAATTTAGACACTTATAATTTTCTGTTTTACTATTAAAATACATTTTTAAATACTACAGACCAGTTTTATTCAAGATGAAAAAAATTGCATCACTTTTTTTAATCGTAACATTGTTTTACAATGTTTTAGGATTTTATATGATGTTTGCTGAACAACAAGAGCAAGTATGGGTGACTGCTATGGAAAAAACTGAGGATTCAAATTTTGAAGTGATTGAAGTTCAAATCGATCCTTATGCATATGTCGTAGATTCTGGTTTTGAAGAGGTTAATGAAGATTTTACCATTGAAAATAAGACCTATCATGTTTTTAAGAAGAGAATAGTAAACAATGTCTTAAAGTTATATTGCCTAAAAAATTCCTATACCAAAGTTTTTAGCAAGGATTTAAAAAAGATTGTTGACAGTCAAATATTTGACACCTCTTCTAACAAAGAAAATCCAAGTAAAAAATTAATGAAATCCTTCATTACGGATTACATTCCTAATAATGATACAATTGATTTGGTTGTTACTGCATCCAAAGTATTTTTCCCTGAAAAATTGTGTCCGTATACTCCAAAAAGAGACCTTCTTTCAGGGTATTTTACTACCATTTGTCCTCCTCCCGATATGGTATAATATTTCTTTCACGTTAAAAATTTAAAAGATCTTGACTATTAATCAAGTCCTCAATTCAATCTTTGGAGTTTCCATAAGATGAATTCTGATTATTTAAATTTTTCACTTAATCAATTAGAATAATTGATTTAAGAAACTATTACATAACCATATAAACCTAACCAAATGAAAATTTATAAATTTTTGTTTAAAGTGCTACTGTTTAGTGCTTTAAGCCTATCTGCGTTTGCCCAAAACAAAGACAATAAAAAACAACCTGAACCAACAGGAGCAAGCAATATGGCTTATAAATGGAGCGAAATTGCTATTCGTGCAACAGCAAATGATACGGATAAATTTAAGCCAAGACCAACCGTAACTTCCCGTTTTTTAGGATTAACTTTTGTTGCTGTTTTTGATGCATGGAGCCGTTATGATCAAAAGGCAATTCCGGTATATTTAAAAGATGCAGAAAGAAGACCTCAGAAAGAACAGACACTCAAAAACAAAGAGATTGCTATTAGTTATGCTGCTTATGGTGCCTTAAGTGAATATTATTTTTCGGATAAAGAAATGTTTAAGGCTTATATGATTGAATTAGGATTGGATCCTAACGATAAATCTCTCGATCCTAAAACACCAGTAGGAATAGGGAATTTAGCGGCTAAAGCGGTAATTGAAGCTAGAAAACACGACGGCTCAAATCAATATGGAGAAGAAGACGGTTCAAACGGAACTCCCTATTTTAACTATGTAAATTACAAGCCAGTAAATACTGCAGATGAAATGATTGATGTAAATCACTGGCAACCAAAATATTTTTCAGACGGAAAAGGCGGTAAGTTCGCGCCAGGTTGTATGACACCATTTTGGGGCAAAGTAAAGCCTGTTGGTTTAAAATCTGGAGATCAGTTTCGTGCAATGCCTCCGCCTTCTTTAGATTCAGAACAACTTAAAAATGAAGTTAAAGAATTAATCGACTTGCAACATAATCTTACTAACGAACAAAAGGCATTAGTAGAATTTATGCGTGATGGTCCAAAATCAGTACAACAAGCTGGGCATTGGCTAAAATTTGCTCAGGATGTTTCAAGACGTGATAAGCACACGCTGGATCAGGATGTAAAAATGTTTTTCTACAATCAGGTGACGGCTATGGACTGTTTTATAGCATGTTGGGATACTAAAATGTTTTACGATTTTGCTCGTCCTTATGCTTTGGTACATTATTATTTTAAAGACAAGACTATAAATGCCTGGGGCGGACCTGGTTTTGGAAATATAGATATGAAAGGACAAGACTGGAGACCGTATTCACCAGATATTTTTTTATGTCCAGCTTTTCCAGGTTATGTTTCCGGACATAGTACAATTAGTGGAGGTTGCGGTGAAGCATTAAAATTATGGACAGGAAATGACACTTTTGGAGAGTCTGCAACTGTGAGTACGCCAGGATCAATGACAGAACCAAATAACATCGGAAAACCTGTTGTTCTAAAATTCCCAACGTTTACAGAAACAGCAAATATGGCTGGAATTTCCAGAGTTATGGGAGGCTATCATATTCAGGCAGATAATGTTGAAGGACTAAAACTGGGTAGAAATGTAGCTCACGAGGTTTGGAAATTCTACAATTTTCATATCGGAAACAAAACGATCGATAAAATCACTTCAATTGAATAAGTTTTCTAATATTCAAAAGGGATTTTGCTATTTTAAAAATGTTTTAATTATGAAAATTAAGCCGCTAATATTTTTATCTATAGTATCTGTTTTGACGGTTTCATGCGATTATTTTTCTAATCCTAATGATAAAATGATCAAGATTTTAGGTGCCAGAAAGAAGATGTATAATGTGAAAAATAATCCATTCGCAGCTCAGGCAGAAGTGGCTTATTACGATTCAATAATTAAAAGTTCTGATGAAGGTTTTTTTAAATTATTCAACGAATTAAACAAAGGAAATGCATTATTGAAATTCGGGAAAGAAGCTGAATCGGTGTCAATTATGGAAAATGCCATCAAAAGAAAAAAAAATATTGATGGCAAAGATGATCCGCAAGCGTTAAAATGTCTGGCAATTGCTTATATGAGACTTGGCGAAAAGCAAAATTGTGTCAATTACCACAATCCGGAATCGTGTATTATACCTATTCAGAAAAACGGTATTCACACCATACGTCAGGGATCTCAAAATGCAATTGAAATTTATAAGAAGTTATTGGATTTAGATCCAAATGATTATGAATCAAGATGGTTGCTTAATATCGCTTACATGACATTAGGCGGTTATCCTTCTGAAGTTCCTCAAAAGTGGTTGATACCAAATCTTAATAAAGATAACTCAGAATACCATGTAAAACCGTTTTTAGATGTCGCTCCAAATGTTGGCATAAAGAGCAGAAATATGTCTGGAGGAGTGATTGTGGATGATTTCAATAATGACGACTATTTGGATATTGTAACCTCAGACTGGAGTTTGGACGGCGTTATGCATTACTATCAAAATGATCTAAAAGGAAAATTTTCGGATTTATCTAAAAGCTCAGAAATAGGAAGATTTAAAGGCGGTTTGAATATGATTCAGGCAGATTATGATAATGACGGTGATGTTGATATTTTCGTTTTAAGAGGCGCCTGGATGCGTAAATACGGTAGACAACCCAACTCATTATTACGCAACAATGGCGATGGCACTTTTACAGATGTTACTATTAAAAGTGGTCTGTATTCTGAATTTCCTACTCAAGCCGGAAACTGGAACGATTTTAATAATGACGGTTATTTAGACTTATTTATTGGAAACGAGTCCTCAGATGATGGAGTTTATCCTTCTGAATTGTATCTCAATAATCAGGACGGAACATTTACAAATGTAGCCAAAGCGGCTAAATGTGATGTTGTTAGTTATATCAAAGGAGCGACATCAGCGGATTATGATAATGATGGCGATATCGATTTGTTTCTTTCCGGAATGAATAAAAAGAAAATATTATTAAAAAATACCGGACTTAAAAATGGTATTCCGCAATTTAAGGATGTTACCGATGAAGCTGGTTTAGCAGGAATTAATGTCATGACTTTTCCAACTTGGTTTTGGGATTACGACAATGATGGCTGGCAGGATATTTTTGTTTGCGGCTATCAGTTTAATGGTTCAATTGCAGGTGAAATTGCAATGGAAGCATTAAATATTCAAAATGGAAGCAGCAAAATGTATCTATATCATAATAATCATGACGGCACTTTTTCTGATGTTTCCGTGGTGTCTGGTTTAAGCAAAACCGTTTTTGCAATGGGTTCCAATTTTGGAGATCTTGATAATGATGGATTTCTGGATATGTACCTCGGCACTGGAAATCCAGATTATAAATCCTTATCTCCTAATAAATTATTCAGAAATATGGGCAACGGAAAATTCGCAGATGTCACAGTTTCAAGTCGTATGGGAAATCTTCAAAAAGGGCACGCCGTAGCTTTTAATGATTTAGATAATGATGGTGACAGCGATATTTTCATTGAAGTTGGAGGTGCTTATTTTGGAGATGCTTTCAATAATTCATTATACCTGAATCCAGGCCAAAACAACAACCGTTGGATAAAGATGAAGTTAGAAGGCACAGAGAGTAATCGTTCTGCAATTGGGGCCAAAATAAAAGTAAGTTTCAAAGAAAACGGCATTTCAAGATCGATATACAGAATCCTAAATTCAGGTGGAAGTTTCGGAGCCTCGGCATTGCGAATGGAAATTGGAATTGGGCAAGCAAAAATCATTGACCAAATTGAAATTATCTGGCCAAAAAATCAAAAAAAGCAAGTGTTTAAAAATGTAAAGCCAAATCAATTCATCAAAATTATTGAAGGCGAAAAAGAATTTTCAAGCATAAATCTTAAAAAACTTTCCTTTCCTACGGCCGGAGCGAGATCGCCTATCTGTATATAATAAAATGCTAAGAGTTAAGAGATTAATCCATTAGACAAATTGATAAATTTTAGAAATATAAAAATGAAAAACATAAATACGATAGCAGGTTTTTTGAGTATTGTGAGCTTAGTATTACTTGCAAGCTGTTCTAAAGATTCTGATCAAAAGATCTTTACCACTTTAGACCGTTCTGATACCGGAATTGAGTTTAGTAATAACTTGAAAGAAAATGATTCTCTCAATTATTTTACCTATAACTATATTTATTTGGGTGGAGGAGTTGCAACAGGAGACATCAATAACGATGGTTTAGTTGATATTTATTTTACTGGAAATCAGGTATCCAATAAATTATACTTAAACAAAGGAAATTTAAAATTTGAAGATATTACAGAAAAAGCAGGTGTAGGAGGTGATAGCCGTTGGTATACAGGAGTTACCATGGCCGATGTAAATGGAGATGGTTTTCTAGATATTTATTGTAGTGTGGGAGGAAAATTTGGCCCTAAAAACAATCAATTGTTTATCAATAACCACAACGGAACATTTACTGAAAAAGCCAAAGAATACGGTATTGATGACATAGGAAACAGCGTTCAGGGAACTTTTTTTGATTACGATAAAGATGGTGATCTAGATTTGTTTGTAGCCAATTATCCGCCAACTAAATTTAATTCGGCAACGGGTGATTATGTACAAATGATGCTTCATGTTAAAGAAAATGAATCAGGGCATTTATACCGAAATGATGGAAATCATTTTACAAATGTTACCGAACAGGCAGGTGTAAAAAACTATGGATTATCATTAAGCGCCACAGTGGGCGATTTAAACAATGACAGCTGGCCTGATATCTATGTTTCAAATGACTTCAACTCACCAGATTTCCTGTATATAAACAATCAGGATGGAACTTTTAAAGAAGTTGTAAAAGAGGCAATGGCGCATAATTCATTCTACGGAATGGGCGTTGATATTTCAGATTTTAACAACGATGGAAATTTAGATGTTTTTCAGGTAGATATGGATGCGAAAGACAATCGTCGTAAAAAAGCAAACATGTCCAGCATGAATCCAAAACTTTTTTGGGATGTAATTGATGCAGGTTTTAATTACCAATACATGCACAATTGCATGCAGTTAAATACGGGTGTTTATGAAAATGGGATTCCGCATTTTGGCAATGTATCGCGTATCACAGGAACATCATCTACAGATTGGAGTTGGGGACCTTTATTTGCCGATTTTGACAATGACGGAAACAAGGATTTGTTTGTAACGAATGGAACAAGAAGAGAAATCAACAACAACGATTTCTTTCATAGCCTTGAAACGTTAAATCTAAAACCAAAAGATTTGCTTAAAAAATCTCAGGAAATTCCATCTGAGAAAATCGATAATTTCATGTTTCAAAATAAAGGGAATTTAAATTTTGAGCAAGCAAATAAAAAATGGGGAATTGAATTTAAAGGTTTTTCAAATGGAGTCGCTTATGTAGATTTAGATAACGATGGCGACTTAGACATTGTAGTAAATAATATCGATGATTATGCATCAGTTTTCGAAAATTCAAGTTCAAAACTCAACAATTATATCAAAGTAGATTTTAAAGGCAATTCAAAAAATATTTACGGTCTCGGAAATCGTGTTTATGTGAGAACCAAAAAAGGAACTCAAATGCAAGAGCTTACTTTAACAAGAGGATTTCAGTCATCTGTTGCTCCTGAGTTACATTTTGGTGTAGGTAAAGAAAATACAATTGATGAAGTAAAAGTGGTTTGGACAAATGGTAAAGTACAAAAGTTAAACAATGTAAAAGCAAATCAAACGCTTCATATAAAAGAGCAGGATGCTAAAGAAGAAGCCGTAGCTACTACAAACCCGAAAAAACAATTATTTACTGCTGAAACCAAAATCTTCCCAGTTTTTAAACACGAAGAAAATAAATACGATGATTTTAAAGATCAGGTTTTGTTGCCTCATAAAATGTCAACTTTTGGTCCTGTGATTGCTGTTGGAGATTTAAATAAAGATGGTCTTGAAGATTATTTCATTGGAGGTTCTGCAACTTATTCCGGGAAAATGTTTTTTCAGACTAAAAATGGTTTTGTCGAAAAAAATATTCCGGCATTGGAATTGGATAAAGCTAGTGAAGATACGGGTGCGTTAATTTTTGATGCTGATAATGATGGGGATAACGACTTATATGTAGTAAGTGGCGGTTATGAATTTTTGATTAATGATCCAAAATTACAAGACAGATTATATATCAATAATGGAAAAGGTGATTTTACGAAAGCACCAGTTGGAGTATTGCCAAGGATGCTTGTAAGCGGTTCAAAAGTATATCCGATTGATTATGATAAGGATGGAAAACAGGATCTTTTGGTTTTAGGAAGACAAGTGCCGGGACAATATCCAGCACCAACCACAACGTATTTATTGCACAATATCAGCACGGTGTCACAGCCAAAATTTGAAATTTCTAAAAAAGCACCAAAAGAATTCATTAATCTCGGAATGGCAACAAGTGCTGTAATCACGGATATCAATAATGATAAATTAGATGATATTATTGTAGTAGGCGAATGGATGCCAATCCGTATTTTTCAAAATTCAAAAGCAGGTTTCAAAGAAGTTACAAAAGATATGGGACTTAACGATGACACGACAGGCTGGTGGTGGAGTATTCAGCAAGGTGATTTTGATAAGGATGGCGACATGGATTATATCGTTGGAAACAATGGATTGAATTACAAATACAAAGCCACTCCAAATGAAACTTTTGACATTTTTGTAAAAGATTTTGACAACGATAAACACAAAGATATTGTATTGAGTTATTATAATGATGGTAAGCAATATCCGGTGCGTGGCCGTGGTTGTTCATCACAACAAATTCCGAATATCAAGAAGAAATTCAAAGATTATGAAAGTTTTTCAGAAGCTACACTGGTGGATGTTTATACTGAAAAATCTCTTAAAGAAGCCCTGCATTATAAAGTGAAATCTTTTGCCAGTATTTATTTGGAAAATAAGAACGGGAAATTTGTAATTCATGAATTGCCTGTTGAAGCACAACTGAGCTGTATCAACCAAATAATCGTTGATGATTATGATAAAGATGGAAATTTGGATGTACTGATTACCGGAAATATGTTTAATTCTGAAGTAGAAACTCCTAGAAACGATGCCGGTCACGGATTGTATTTAAAAGGAAATGGAAAAGGAAAATTCAGGTCAATAACAGCAGTTGAAAGCGGATTTTTTACTCCGGGAGATGTTAAAAACATGGAAAAAATAAAAGTGCAAGGAAAAACATATCTCTTAGTCACTAAAAACAATTCGTTTTTACAAAGCGTCAGGATTAATTAAAAGTAAAAAACAAGTCAGGAAAAAATTCTAAACTCTGATTTTGAGTTCAAGCCTGACTTTTAAAAACAATACTTACAGTGTCATGAAGACATTGTAAGGAATTGTTTTTAGACACTCCTAATTAATAATCCAAAACTTGAAGACAAATGAAAACTACTTTTAACTCTTTCTATTTCTCATTAAGTGATAAAATAGGAAAACACAGTGTTTACTTAATGCGTATGGCGCTTGTCATCATTTACATTTGGTTTGGACTTCTTAAAATCTTCGGTCTTAGCCCTGCAGGTGACATGGTAGCGAAAACTGTTTTTTGGTTAAAGCCAGAATTTTTTATTCCAATACTTGGTATTTGCGAAGTATGTATAGGTTTGGGATTACTCGTAAGAAAATTGATTCCGGTAACTATTGTACTGCTTTTATTGCACATGGCAGCAACGCTATCCACTTTTTTTATTCTAAAATCCAGTTGTTTTGAAATCTTTCCTTATGAACCAACATTGGCGGGTCAGTATATTATCAAGAATATTGTCTTGGTAGCAGGAGCGCTGGTTATTGCCGGAAAATACAACGAGGATTATTATACAGCAATGAGTTTGAAAAAAGAGCAGGAAAAGTTTACTGCAAATTCTGCGATTCAGAATCAGCAAATACTGAATGAGTAAACAGAAACAAACTATTAACCAACAAAAACAAATTAAAAATGAAAAAAATATACTTGTGCTGTCTCTTCATAATTCCCCTTATGATGAATGCACAAACCGATATAGACGCATTGATGATGAATAAAAATAATTTTTGCTTTGGAGCGGTTTATCAATACAGCAGCTGGGATAAATATTGGGAGGGAACTTTTAAAAGAGAAAATCTTAACCTTGGAACTGTATCTGCGCAAGGTCCTGCTTTTATGGGAGATTATGGAATATTAGACAAGCTGAATTTTCTTGTCACCATTCCGTATGTTGAAACCAACGCTACCGCAGGAACTATGAAGGGCCAAAAAGGAATGCAGGATTTAACAATGACTTTGAAATACATGCCAATTAAAAAGAAAATTGGTTCAGTTACCTATTCCTTATTGGGTTTAGCAAGTTATTCACTGCCAACCTCAGATTATCCGGCTGATTATTTACCATTAAGCATTGGTATGCGAAGCAATACCGGAACATTTCGATTAATGGGAGATGTTCAATATCAGCATTTTTTCACCACTTTTTCTGCGGCTTATCTTAAAAGAGGGAACATAACAATTGATCGAAATTCTTATTTGGATGATGAAATTCATTATACCAATGAAGTCAATATGCCAGATGTTATAAACGTTAATTTTAGATTTGGATACCGTTCTTCAAGATTAATTGCGGAAGCTGTTGTGGATAATTCGGTTACACAGGCCGGAGGTTTTGACATTACAAAAAACAATATGCCTTTTCCAAGTAATACGATGAATGCTTTTAAATTGGGTTTAAATGGAAAATACACGGTTATAAAACAACCTGAATTAGCAATTGTAGGCGGATACAATGTAGTGACAGAAGGTAGAAATGTTGGACAAGCAACTTCATTCTACGGAGGCGTTTTCTACCTGATTAATTTTAATAAAAAAAGCAAATAAGATGAAAAATAATATAAAAAAAATAGTCTTTAAAAGTCTGATTCTTTTCGTTTTTGCAATTGGACTAATTTATTCCTGTGATGATGATATTACGCAGCGCAATGAAGAATTTCCACAATTAAATCCGAAAAATACGGATGCCGAAGCTGGCAGTTGGAAAACATATCTTTTAACCGCGCCTGATGAATTCTCAATTGATGTACCTGTTGCGACAAATTCACCTGCTTATACAAGGGAAATTAACGAAATTAAAAGCTTTCAGGTTAGTATCACGAAAGAGCAAAAAAGCGTAATAGAATATTGGAGTGCAGGCAGCGTACTGCGTTGGAATGAAATTTTGAGAACATTGGTTGCGAGACATAATCGTCCGCCATATCAAAATGAAGATGGGACTTATCCGGCACCTTCAGCAGCAAATCCGTTTGCATATCCTCAATTTCCATTTTCTAATCCTCCTTATGCTGCAAGAGCTTATGCTTATGTAAGTGCTGCGCAATACGATGCGCTGATTGCGGCCTGGCATTATAAAAAGCTTTACAACAGAGCAGCACCTTACACTGTTGATCCTAGCTTACAAGTTTTAATTCCTAAAAGCACCTTGCCATCTTATCCTTCAGAAGATGCTGTTGTGACGGGAGTTACCGTTGAACTTTTAAAATTATTATTTCCAACAGAAATCGCTTATGTAAACGAAAAAGCCGAAGAAGAAAAATTATACCGTATTATAAGCGGTGCCAATGTTCGTTCTGATGTTGACGCCGGAATAATTTTAGGAAGAAAGGTTGCTGCCAAATTTATCGCTCGAGCTTCAACTGATGGAGCCGGAGCAGCTATTGGTACGCCGGCAATTTGGGCAGCGTTAGAATCGCAAACTGCAGCAACAGGAGAAATTCCATGGAAATCATTAGAAATACCAGCGAGACCGCCAATGTTGCCATTATTTGGAAAAGTAAAATCATTTTTGATGACAGAAGCTGATGTTGTTGCAAATCGTCCGCCTGCACCGCCATCCACAAAATCTGAAGCTTTTGCAAAAGAATTAGCCGAGATAAAAATGTTCAGTCAGGACAAGTCTCGTGAACATTTGGAAATTGTAAGTTTTTGGGCTGATGGAGTAGATACTTATACACCTCCGGGGCATTGGAACGCCATTGCTTCTGAAACTTTTGTGCAACAGTCTTACAGCGAAGTTCGTTGGGCAAGAAATTTAGCTTTGTTAAATGTTGCCATGATGGATGCTGCTATTAGTTGCTGGGATGCAAAATATGCTTATTTCAATCCACGTCCATGTCAAATGGATCCTTCGATTAAAACCACAACAGGAGTTCCTAATTTTCCAGCGTATGTTTCGGGTCATTCTACTTTTAGTGCTGCTGCCAGTACAGTTTTATCGCATTTTGTTCCTGCTAAAAAAACTGAATATGATGCAATGGCGTTGGAAGCATCAAACTCAAGAATGTATGGCGCTATTCATTACAGAAGTGATTGTGAAAAAGGATTAATACTTGGTAAAAAAGTGGCTGGTTTTGCTGTCACAAGAGCTACGACTGATGGAGCTGAATAATTGAAAAGATAATTGATTAAAATACATAATAGTGTTTCCTATTTTCAAACCTGGCGCGTATCAAAACGTGTCAGGTTTTTATATTTTGTCGGATAAATAAAAACTAAGCCGTATAAATTGCTGCTTACGGCTTTTATTAAATGGTGTAACTATTGTAATTCCGTTCCCCTTCTTTCTTTTAGATCGGTTTCAATCTGGATTTCCATTTTTTTATCGATTACGTAGTAGCATAATAAAACGGCACTTATAATGAATATAAAACCCGGATAAATGCTTACAGAAAGTTTAATTCCTTCTACTGCTGCCGGAACCTGATTGACTTCTTCGGCAACGTAGCCATATTTAGACAAAAAAGCAGCTCCCAATGCACCACCAATACTGATTCCAATTTTCAGCCCCAATAACATGGCCGAAAAAACAGTAGCAGTCGCTCTTCGATTGTTTTTCCATTCGCTATAATCAGCCACATCAGCAATCATAGCCCACAATAAAGGAATTGTTATTCCATAAAGAAAACCATGAATTAATTGGGTTACAAAAACCATTTTAATAGCGGTTCTGCTGTAAAAATTAAAAAGTAGCAGGCTAATTGCCGATAAAAAAATAAAGGCGATATAGATATTTCTTTTACCAAAGAAATCTGCCAGTAATTTTGAAAAAAGAATGCCTAAAATCATAAAAATAATTCCTCCCGCATTAAAAAGACTAAACGCTGAAGTTGGAACATCTTTTGGCCACTGCAAATCTACAAGTCCCATATTTATTAAAGAATTATTTAGACTTTCAATAAATGAAGAAAAACCAATATCATTCAGAAAGACGGTTTGAGCGGCTGGATCTAAATAATATTTAAAGTAAAAAACATACATTCCGCCTTTTAATGACAAGGTTATAAATACTAAAATTGTAACCAGAACCATAACCATCCAAGGTCCATTTTTACACAAATCCATGAAATCCTGCTTCACAGAAGATTCCTGATTTTTTGATGGCAGGATTCTTTCTTTGGTCGTAAAAAAAGTTATCAGCAAACAAATTGTGCCTATTACAGCAAATAAAATCATTGTATTTTTAAAACCAACTGCTTTATCACCATGCCCAAAAATCAAAACTAATGGCAATAAAAGAGACTGAATCACAAATTGAGCAATCATTACTGCTACAAAACGATAAGAAGAGAGGCTATTTCTTTCTTTCATATCACCCGTCAAAACGCCACTCAGGGCAACATACGGTAAATTATTTGCCGAGTAGATTAACACTAGGAAAAAGTAAGTCAGTAATGTGTAGATGATTTTACCGGTTTCGTTAAAATCTGGCGTTAAAAAAGTTAGAACAGAACCAATTCCAAAAGGTAAAGCGGTCCATAAAATCCAGGGTCTGAATTTTCCCCAGTGACTTTGAGTACGATCAGCAATAATACCCATAATGATATTAAAAAAAGCACCAATAAAACCGCCAATAAATATAATAATACTTGCAGTTCCGGCAGGAATCTTATAAACATCGGTGTAAAAGAAAGCTAAAAAAGTAAGCAGAGTTTGAAAAATCAAATTCGCTGCAAAATCCCCCAAACCATATCCTATTTTTTCTATTACGGAAAGTTTTTCAGATGTTTTACTAATACTTACGTATTGTTTTTTGTTTCTATCTGTGAATTGGTTTATAGTTAAAATAATACTGAGTTTTCTCATCTGTCAAAAATTTCCCTTCTTTATAATTTGAATAAAATGCTATCTGTAAAAATAGCTTGAAACTTGAAATAAGTTTGTCACTTTTGAAGCCTTTAATACAACATTTGAAGCATTCTTTTGTTTCGATAAATCTTTTAAATATAAATTGCTATTTTCGCTTCATAAGTCTTCAAAAGCTTCTAAAATTCAAATCATTATACTCACTTTTTTATTTTATTTTTTATGCGCATTCTATACCGTTTACTACTTGTTTGCTGCTTTTTTGTAAGCTGTAATAAAAAACAGGATGATAAAGAATATCATAAATATACGAATGATTTGATCAATGAAACAAGCCCATATCTTTTGCAGCATGCGCACAATCCTGTAAATTGGAAAGCATGGAATAAGGAAGCTTTAGATCAGGCAAAAGCAGAAAATAAACTTATTATAATTTCAGTAGGATATTCTTCCTGTCATTGGTGTCATGTTATGGAAAAAGAAAGTTTTGAAAACGATTCTGTTGCCAAATTAATGAATGACAATTTTATCAGCATAAAAGTAGATAGGGAAGAGCGTCCCGACATTGACCAGATTTATATGAATGCCGTACAATTGATGACTGGCGAAGGCGGATGGCCGTTAAATTGTATTGCGCTCCCAGATGGCCGACCTATTTTTGGAGGTACTTATTTTACAAAAGAACAATGGATAAAAGCTTTAACCGAGATTTCTGATTTATATAAGAAAGATCCAAATAAGGCGAGTGAATATGCAGATAAATTAGTAAAAGGAATTCAAGAATCTCAATTGATTGCTGTCAATAATAACGAAGCAAATTTTAATAAAACTGAAATTTCAGCGGCTGTAAAATTATGGAAAGAACATTTAGATTTTAAAGATGGAGGTTTAGTTGGTCAAACCAAATTTCCAATGCCGGCTTCTTTGCAATTTTTGCTTCGTTACAGTGTTCAGAATAAGGATAAAACAATTCAGAATTTTGTTGACAATACGCTTACAAAAATGGCTGATGGCGGAATGTATGATGCTATTGGAGGTGGATTTTCGAGATATGCTGTAGATGGAAAATGGCACATTCCTCATTTTGAAAAAATGCTGTATGATAATGCGCAATTAGTTAGTCTGTATTCAGACGCTTATCTGGTTTCAAAAAATGAACTTTATAAAAAAACAGTTTACGAAACACTGAATTTTGTAGAAAAGGAACTCATGGCTTCGAATGGAGCGTTTTATTCTTCGATAGATGCTGATAGCAAAAACAAGGAAAAAAAATTAGAAGAAGGCGCTTATTATGTTTGGGATAAAAAAGAATTGCAGTTTTTATTAAAATCAGATTATCCGCTTTTCCAGGAATATTATAATATTAATGAACACGGTTTATGGGAAAACCAAAAATATGTCTTGTTTAAAAATCAATCCGATAAAGATTTTGCTGCTAAAAATAAATTGACTTCAACTCAATTGGATTCAAAAATTAAAAATTGGAAGCAAGTGCTTTTAATAGAAAGAAACAAGAGAGCCCGACCGCATGTAGACAATAAAACATTGACTTCATGGAATGCTTTAATGATAAAAGGTTATGTATCTGCATATCGAGCATTTAAGAATCCACATTATAAAGAAATCGCTTTAAAGAATGCCAACTTTATTGTAGAGAATCAATTGCAAAAAGATGGAAGTTTGAATCACAGTTATAAGGAGGGGAAAAGCAGTATTTCTGGTTTTTCAGAGGATTATGCTACAGTTGTCGATGCTTTTATTTCGCTGTATCAAATTACGCTTGACGAGAAGTGGTTGAACAAATCCAAACAATTAACGGATTATGCTATGAAACATTTTCAGGATAATAAATCAAGTCTATTCTATTTTACATCACAAACTTCTGCAGATTTAATTGCAAGAAAAATGGAAGTTGTGGACAATGTTATTCCGAGTTCCAACTCAATTTTTGCGCATAATTTATTTTTATTAGGACATTATTATTCTAACGATACTTATTCAAAAATGGCACAACGTATGCTGAATAATATAAAAACGAATGTTTTGGAATCTCCTATGGAATATTATAATTGGCTGGATTTAATGCTAAATTATACTGATAATTATTTTGAAGTTGCCATCTCAGGAAAAGATGCAGTTGCCAAAACGAATCAGCTTCAAAGTCATTATTTGCCCAATATTTTAATTGCAGGATCCGCAAAAGAGAGTAGACTTCCTTTACTAGAAAACCGTTTTGTCGAAAATGAAACCTACATATATATATGCGTAAATAAAGCGTGTAAAAAACCAGAGATAGGTGTTGCAACGGCGGTTGCTAAAATTCAAAGTAATATTCAATAAGTAAGTAGATTTAATATGGATACTATTGATTAATAACGTATTACTGAAAAAAATATTATCGGTTTCTTTTTACGACTTGTTCAAAGAATATTTAATAACGGTTCTATATCTATAATTTTTTTTCCTAAAGCAATAGTTTAAATGCGATTTTTTCATCTTATTGGCTTAAAAAAGATGTATATGGTTTTTTTATAGTTATTTTTTTATCAAAAATTAATAATTTTTATAACACAACCGGTTGTGTATTGATTTATTTTTTTATATTTGTAATAAATACACTTATTCAGAAATACTAAATATTATTAGGGCTTTTAAAGAAAGAAATCATAATAGATTATATCATAGTCGATTGTAAGACATTGAATAAGAAAACTACATTAAGGTTATAATTGAAGTTTATAAATGTTTTACTGTGAGTCATTTAAATGTTGAAAGATAAAAAATGGTTTAAAAGTTGGTTGTGGAGTTATAAGTGTTATTTTACAGAATTTGTTTATAACTAAGCGCCTGTTAGTTTTTAAATCGTAAAGCCGGAAGCTTGATCCCTTTCGGCTTTTTCATTCTTTAATAATCAGACTATTTATAACATGATTAATCGATGATAATAGTAATAACAGAATTATTTAAAATCATGAAAATAAAAATTATTGTACTGCTTTTCGCTTTCATAATCTTTTCTCCGGGTTGGTCGCAAAATATACTTCTAAAGTCACCAAATAAAAAAATCATGGTGGCGTTGCAAGCTGTTGACTTGAATAATAAAGGGGAATGGTATTTAGAAGTGTCTTATAAAACCGATGCTCATACAGTAAGTATAATTCCAAAAATAAATTTAGGTCTTTCTAGAAGTGATCAGGATTTTTCAAAAGAACTTCGGTTTTTAAAAGTATCGAAGCAAAAAGGTATCAAAGAGCATTATGAACTTCCTTTTGGAAAGAAGTCACTACGTGAAAATGAAGCCAATGAAATAGTTGTTTCCTTTGAAAATCCCAGTAAAGCTATGATGAATCTTATTATTAGAGCCTATAATGATGGTATTACCTTTCGATATGAATTTCCAGAAAAAAATGGTTCTTATATAATTAATGATGAATTAACGGCTTATCAAATACCAAAGGAAAGTAAGCGATGGTTAGAAAAATGGAATCCAGCAAATGAGGGTTTATATGCTTCTAGCAGTGATGATAAAATACTTCAGCAGGAATGGTGTTATCCGGCATTATTTAATTCTTCGGATAAATCATGCTGGTTTCTATTACATGAAGCGGATTTAAATCGCAGTTATTGTGGTACAAAATTGAGCAATATAAAAGATATCAATACATACAAACTTACATTTCCCGATCAGCATGATGCTAGAGGCACTGGCGAATCAAAACCAAAAATTTCACTTCCGTGGAAGTCACCTTGGAGGGTAATTACTATTGGTAGTTTATCTGATATAGTAGAAAGTACTTTAATAGAGGATGTATCGACTCCAACTGTTTTTAAAACAACAGAATGGATCAAGCCCGGAAAAGTTTCCTGGAATTACTGGTCTAGTAATCATGGAACTAAAGATTATAAAATCGTATGTGAGTTTACTGATTTAGCCGTAAATATGAATTGGTCTTATACACTTTTGGACTGGGAATGGGATACGATGGCGAATGGTGGAAATTTAGAAGATGCTTTAAAATATATCCATTCAAAAGGTATAAAACCATTGATGTGGTATAATTCAGGAGGAGATCATACTTGGGTACCTTCGACTCCAAAAGATAGAATGCTGACGCATAAAAATAGAGTTGAAGAATTTACAAAACTTAAAAAATTAGGTGTAGCAGGAGTTAAAGTTGATTTTTTCGAAAGTGAAAAACAGGATATGATCAACTATTATCTGGATATTTTGGAAGACGCAGCTCAATTTGAAATCATGGTTTATTTTCATGGCTGTATTGTACCACGCGGCTGGTCGCGAACTTATCCTAATTTAATGACTTACGAAGCAGTCCGAGGCGCTGAATGGTACAATAACGGACCTGAATTTTCAACCACAGCACCAGAGCATAATACCATTTTACCTTTTACAAGAAATATAGTAGGAGCGATGGATTACACTCCAGTTACTTTTACGAATTCTCAATTCCCACATCATACTTCTTATGGACATGAACTGGCTCTTTCTGTGCTTTTTGAATCTCCTTTGCAACATTTGGCAGACAGGCCGGAAGGATATTACGAATTGCCTGATGAGGCGAAAACTTTCTTAAAAGAAGTTCCCACAACTTGGGATACTACCAAATTAATAGATGGCTACCCGGGCAAAGATGTGACAATAGCACGCAAAAAAGCAGACGCTTGGTATCTTGGAGGAATTAGTGCATCTGATCGTGAGGAAATTACTAAAAAAATCAAGCTTGACTTTTTAAGTGCCGGGATTAAATATCGCACCGTTGTTATTGCCGATGGTATTCATGATAAAGCATTTATGTCGCAAGTTTTGGAAGTAAATAAAGACAGTACTATTGAGGTAAAATTACTGCGAAGAGGAGGCTTTGCAATTTCATTGACTCCAATTAATCAATAGTTTCAAATGAATAAACATTACATGCATTAACTATAAAACCAAACCAAAAAACAATAAAATGAAAAACCAAACCAAAATTTTATTTGCACTGCTATGTTGTCTGTCAGTAATAAAAATAGAAGCCCAAAATCCTGTCATCAAGGATATTTTCACTGCTGATCCGGCACCTATTGTACACAAAGGAACATTATATTTATATACAGGACACGACGTAGCAACGGAACAGGATACGAATTATAAAATGGCCGACTGGCATGTGCTTTCTACAACCAATATGAAAGACTGGAAAGATCATGGAGCATTGCTTTCACCAAGCACATTTTCCTGGGCAACGGGCGATGCTTATGCAGCGCAATGTATCGAGAGAAATGGAAAATTCTATTGGTTTGTTTCTACGTTTCATAAAAAAAGTGATGTAAGTGCTGGCGGTGCGGCAATAGGCGTCGCAGTTTCAGATAGTCCTACAGGTCCTTTTAAAGATGCCATTGGCAAAGCGCTTATCATTAATGAAATGACTACCGATATGACATATGCTTGGGACGATATCGATCCGACTGTATTTATCGATGATGATGGACAAGCGTATCTATTTTGGGGAAATGGTAGCTGTAAATGGGTAAAACTTAAAAAGAATATGACAGAAGTAGATGGAGCCATTACTACTTTCAAACCTAAAAATTATATCGAAGGGCCTTGGGTCTACAAAAGAAAAGGACTTTATTATTTAATATATGCCAGTGCAGGCACAAAACCAGAAATGATAGAATACTGTACCGCTAAAAATATTACAGGACCTTGGACTTATCAGGGCATTATTCAGGAAAATGTGCCCAATAGTTTTACCACACATCCGGGCATTATTGACTATAAAGGCAAATCCTATTTTTTCTATCATAACGGAAGCTTACCAACCGGAGGCAGTTACAGACGTTCAATTTGCGTCGATTATATGCATTATAATAAAGATGGTACCATTCAGAAAATAATACAAACTACTGAAGGTGTAAGCGAAATCAAGTAAAAGGTATTTCAATTTAATTTTTATGCCATGAAAAAAAGAATTAGAATGATTTTTACCTTCTGTATTTTGATGATTCAGATGGTTACTTTTTCACAAGAAAAAAAGGCTCAAAATCCAATTGTTTTTGCCGATGTACCTGATATTTCAATAATTAGAGTAGGGAGAAATTATTACATGAGCAGTACAACGATGCACATGAGTCCGGGTTTGCCCATTATGAAATCTACAGATCTTGTCAATTGGAAACTGATTAATTATGCCTATGATATTCTGGCAGATGTGCCGGAATTAAATTTAACAGAAGGAAAAAGTACCTACGGAAGAGGTTCATGGGCAAGCAGTTTGCGTTTCCATAATGGGATTTATTATGTTACAACTTTTGCGCAAACCACTGGTGAAACTTATATTTTTAAGACGAAAGATATAGAAAAAGGAAATTGGCAAAAAGTTTCTTTTCAACCCGCTTATCACGATCACTCTCTTTTTTTTGATGACGATGGAAAAGCGTATTTAATTTACGGAACAGGTCAAATCAAATTAGTTGAGCTAAACGATGACTTAACGGGAATCAAACAAAATGTTTCTGAAAAAATTATCATAGAAAATGCCAGTGAACCCGCTGGAAATAATATCATGCTCCGAGCTGAGGGTTCACAATTATTCAAAATTAAAGGGAAATATTATTTATTTAATATCTGTTGGCCGAAAGACGGAATGCGAACCGTAGTTATACATAAAGCAGATCATATTACCGGCCCTTGGGAAGGAAAAATAGGTTTACAGGACTTAGGTGTTGCACAAGGCGGCCTTATCGATACTCCCGACGGACGCTGGTTTTCTTATCTCTTCCGCGATTTTGGTGCTGTTGGGCGAATTCCATATTTGGTTCCCGTAAAATGGGAAAAAGACTGGCCAATATTAGGCGAAAATAATAAAGTTCCTGAAAATTTAGATTTACCGGCCAGTAAAGGTTTGATTCCGAATTTAGTGGCTTCTGATGAATTTAATAGCAAGAAAGGACAAGAAACTCTTCCATTAGTTTGGCAATGGAATCATAATCCGGATAATTCTCTTTGGTCTTTAAAAGAAAGAAAAGGTTATCTGCGTCTTAAGACGGGAAGAATTGATAACGATTTTCTTTTAGCCAGAAACACACTTACTCAACGCACTATCGGGCCAACGAGCAAAGCTTCTGTTTTATTGGATGTTTCACAAATGAAAGATGGAGATTTCGCCGGATTAAGTGCTTTGCAAAAAGAGTATGGTTTGGTAGGAGTAAAAGTTGAAAATGGGCAAAAAGTGATCGTAATGGTTAGCGCTCAAAATGAAAACCCTATTGAAAAAGAACGAATTTCATTAAAACAAAATCAGGTTTATTTCAAAATTGATTGTGACTTTACGAATAAAAAAGATGAAGCTAACTTCTTCTACAGTTTAGATGGAAAAGTTTGGAATCCGATAGGCGAAACTTTAAAAATGAAATATACACTTCCTCATTTTATGGGTTACCGTTTTGGGTTGTTCAATTATGCAACAAAAAATATCGGCGGATATGTAGATTTTGACTGGTTTCGAATTAATTATTAATAAAGTAAAAAAACAAAAATGATAATAGATAAAAATTTCACAGGCGAATCCCTCGTAAGACTTCACTATTTAGTGCTGATTTTGGGATTGATTTTACCAGTTTTGGTCATTAGCCAAAATAAAAAGAAGGAAGGTAAATCTGAATCCAAAACACCTCAATATCGTAATCTTTTTAAAGAAGTCGGTTATAGCCAAAATGATATTGATAAAAAATTAGCCAAAGCCTATTATGATGTTTTTGAAGGGCCAAACAAAGTTTATTTTGAAGAAGGTGATTCTTTAGGATATGTATCGGATGTTAAAAATAAAGATGCCCGTACCGAAGGAATGTCTTACGGAATGATGGTTGCGGTTCAGCTCAATAAAAAAGAGGTTTTTGACCGAATTTGGAGATGGTCTGTAAAATACATGCAACATCAGGAAGGTCCAAGAGAAGGCTATTTTGCATGGAGTGTAAATCCGCAGACAAAAAAACAAAATTCGGCTGGCTCTGCTTCAGATGGAGAATTATATTTTGTAACAAGTTTGCTTTTTGCTTCCAATAAATGGGGAAATACTACTGGAATAGATTATTACAAGGAAGCCAGAAGAATATTGGATAATATGTGGAAAAAAGACGGCAGTAATAATGTCCATAATATTATAAATACCGAGCATAAGCAAATTTCATTCGTGCCCGAAGGAGGTGGTTATAACTGGACAGATCCTTCTTATCATGTTCCTGCATTTTTCGAAATATGGGCATTGTATGCCAAAGATGGCCACGAACAGTTTTATAAAGAATGTGCTGCTGTTTCTCGTGAATTTCTGCATAAAGCAACGCATCCGGTAACGGGTTTAAATTCAGATTATACTGAGTTTACTGGAGAACCTCATCCTACACCTTGGATGCCTCCGGGATTTCGATATGATTCCTGGCGTCTTCCCATGAATATTGCGATGGATTATACTTGGTATGGAAAAGATAAAAAATGGCAGGAAGAGTACGCTTCAAAATTTCAAAATTTCTTAAGATCAAAAGGATTAGATACTTATGAAGATCAATTTAATCTGGATGGTTCTAGACCCGATTTTATTCTGCAAGCTGGTACGGTTAAAAAACTCAGACATTCAATAGGATTAGTAGCAACAGCTGCTACCGCATCATTAGTTAATAAAGATAAAAAAAGTATCGATTTTGTTCATGCTGTCTGGAATGCAAAACTTGAACCTTATGAAGACGGCTACTTTGATCCCTATTATGATGGATTGATGTACCTCTTTAGTTTAATGCACCTCAGCGGGAATTATAAAATTATTGCCCCATCAGTTAAATAACTTTTAAACTTAAAAAATAAAAATATGAAACAGTATGTAATTGTTATGTTGCTATTTATTTTGTCAGCAGGAGCAGGTTTTTCACAAACAAACCAAACTTCAATTACCGAAGATTTTAAACCTTCAACAGTTAATCAGCCCGGGCAGGAATATCCACAAGTAAATTCTCAGGGATATGCACGTTTTCAAATTTTAGCTCCAGAAGCCAAATCTGTTGTGGTAAGTCTTGGATTGGGCGGAGCAAAAGGAGGTACCCCACTTATAAAAGCGGAAGATGGCTTTTGGAGAGGTACTACTTCCGGAGCAATGGATGAAGGATTTCACTATTATCATGTAACTATCGATGGAGGAGTTTTTAACGATCCGGGAGCACTAAACTTTTATGGTTCAACCCGATGGGAAAGTGGGATTGAAATACCGGCCCATGATCAGGACTTTTATGCATTGAAAAGTGTCCCTCACGGAAATGTACAGCAAATTCTTTTCCCATCAAAAAGCACCAACACATCACGCAGAGCTTTTGTGTACACACCACCATCTTATCATAAAGATAAAAATAAGAGTTATCCGGTTTTGTATTTACAGCATGGCTGGGGAGAAGACGAAACGGCTTGGAGTAATCAGGGACACGTTAATTTAATCATGGATAATTTAATTGCAGAAGGTAAAATTAAACCATTCATTATTGTAATGACTTACGGAATGACAAATGAAATTAAATATGGTGGGCTGGCAAGTTTTAAAATAGAACCATTTCAAACGGTTCTTGTAGAAGAATTAATTCCGTATGTTGATTCAAATTTCCGTACACTCGCCACTCCGGCTAATCGTGCCATGGGGGGCTTATCAATGGGAGGCATGGAAACAAAAATGATAACACTTAATAAGCCTGAAGTTTTTTCTCACTATGCACTGCTTAGTGGAGGAATTTATAAGCCTGAAGACATTAAAGATAAATCAAAAGTTAAACTTGTTTTTTTAAGTTGTGGAAGTAAAGAAAACCCTGACGGTATTAAAAATGCGGTATCAAATCTTAAAAATACGGGCTTTAATGCTGTTTCCTATATTTCAGAAAACACAGGTCATGAATTTCAAACCTGGCGCCGAAGCTTCAAAGAATTGGCACCACTTTTATTTAAAGAGTAGTGATTTTGAGGATTACTAATCCGTTCATCAAATTTAGAGTATCTGGCGATGAATTGTACTAGCCCCAAAACATGACAAATAAACAATTCATCAGTCCAGGTACTTGTTGTTGGCTTTAATAATTAAATATAAAATTATGCGTAAACTTAATAGTATAGTAGTGGTAATTTTCAATGAATCTTTATTGAAAAAAGTAATTATATTTTTTTGTTTGTTTAGTCTTACAAACAAGTCATTTTCTCAGAATTTAGTAGTAAACGAAAAAGAATATTTCGAAACTCCGGGCCTGAATGTCTGGGTTTTTAATAACGAATACAACGGAATGTTTTTTGACGAAAAAACGGCCGGAATAGAATTTATTCATCATGGTGTCAGAACGGTAACCGGCGGAGCTATCAGACTTCAAAACACACCAGAACAATGGGATTTGATTCCAAAAATGACGAGTCGAAAAGTAGACAAAGCAAATAATACCATTGAAGTTACACTACGATATGAAGAATTTGATTTTGATTCCAAAATAATAGTGACTTCAAAAGGAAAAGGTTTTGTAATCACTGTTTTTTTGGATAAACCTGTTCCAAAGAAATTAGAAGGAAGAGCAGGATTTAACATGGAATTTTTGCCTTCTTCTTATGTCGAAAGTAATTATCTGGTTGATGGAAGAGCGGAAACATTTCCGAGATATCCTTCAGGCAATACTGAAATTCAACCTTTATCTCAAAAAATACCTCAATTTGCAGGACATACCACTTTTGATGATCGCGGAAGAAATGAATTTATAGTGACACAACCATTGGCATCTGGCAAGGATTTTTTATTTGCTCCTGAAAATCCTGAGCGAACTGTAAAAATTCAATCTGAAGATCAGGAAATTTTGCTTTTTGACGGAAGAAACCTTGGGCAGAATGGCTGGTTTATTGCGCGAAGTATTCTTCCTTCAAATAAAACAGGAAAAGTGTTGACTTGGTATGTAGAACCGAATGCAATTCCCAACTGGAAAAGAGAACCTGTAATTGGATTTTCGCAAGTAGGTTATATGCCAAACCAAACCAAAGTGGCTGTTATTGAATTGGATAAAAATGATAAAGCATTAAGCAACGCATCGATATTTAAGCTTGGCGAAGATGGAAAATTTACTGAAAAACTAAAAGGCGATGTCAAAGTTTGGGGAAATTATCTAAGATATAATTATGCTCAATTTGATTTTAGTTCCATAAAAGAAAAGGGACTTTATTACATTCAATATGGAAATCATAAAACCAACACTTTTCAGATTGAAGATGATGTTTATTCACAAGTATGGCATCCTACAATGGATGTTTGGTTTCCAGTTCAAATGGACCATATGGAAGTTAATGAGGCTTACAGAGTTTGGCACGGAAAACCATTTTTAGATGATTGTCTTCAGGCGCCTTTGAATCACGAACATTTTGATGGTTACAAACAAGGTCCGACCACGGAAACTAAATATAAACCTTTAGAACGTATTCCAGGAATGTCTGTTGGAGGTTGGTTTGATGCGGGTGATTTTGATATACAAACTTTTTCGCATGTCAGCGTAATCAACAGTTTTGTAGAATCATGGGAACAGTTCAAAGTAAATAGAGATGAAACTTATATTGACCAAAAAACGCAGTTTGTCGATATTCACCGTCCCGATGGTCAACCCGATTTATTACAACAAATTGAGCACGGCGTTTTGAATCTTGTGGCACAAGTTGAGAATATTGGTCATCCCGTTAGAGGAATTGTTGTGCCTAATTTGCACCAATATCATCATTTGGGTGATGCTTCTACAGAGACAGATAATCTTCCGTATAATCCTTCTCTCAAACCATATGAATCTAATGGCGTTTCGAGTGGAACGCTTGATGACAGATGGGCATTTACCAATAGAACTTCGTTTCTTGATTTTAGAACAGCAGGAGCATTAGCCTCAGCAAGCAGGGCTTTAAAAGGCTACAATGATGAACTTTCGGCTAAATGTTTATCTCTTGCCATTAAATTGACAAACGAAGCAACCGAAATAGATAAAAAAGCAAAACCAGATAATAGTCCAATGGCAAGATGGGGAAAAGGCAGTGATATGATTGCGATTTTGCAGCTTTATTTAACTACAAAAGATAATCAGTATAAAAAAGGTTTTTTAGACCGAATCTGGAAAGCATTGGATGAAAACATTGAATTTAATCTGAATGCTGCTTTATTGGCTTTGCCAGCTATGGATGATAATTATAAAGTAAAATTGCGTAGCTACGTCATTAAATATAAAGAAAAAACCGATAAAGAAAATGCCGAAAATCCTTATGCTGTTCCTATTGCATTGAGAGGCTGGGGAGGGACTTCTCAGGTTATAAATTGGGCCAGTACGAATTATTATATTCATAAAATTTATCCTGACATCATGGATAAAGAAAGTGTTTATCGAGGATTGAATTATATTTTAGGCTGTCATCCTTACTCCAACTTATCTTTTGTGAATGCAGTAGGAAACAGATCCAAAAAAGTTGCTTATGGAAACAACCGTGCCGACTTTACAACGATTGCCGGAGGAGTAGTACCAGGTCTTATTTTCCTAAAACCAGATTATTTAGAGAATAAAGATGACTGGCCGTTTTTCTGGGGTGAAAATGAATGTATCATAGACGGTGGAGCGTGGTATGTTTTTCTTGCGAATGCTGTAAGCGATTTGGCTAGAGAGAAATAATAACCTAAAAAAAGCAAAGATGAAACGATATTTAGATATAGTCATTATAGTTTTAGGCTTGTGTTTTCAGTCAGGCTGGAGTCAGGAAACACAAATTGTTGAAGATTTTAAGCCTTCAACAATGAATCAGTCAGAAAAACAATTTCCACAGGTAAATTCACAACGACGTGTTCGTGCCAGTATTTCTGCGCCTGATGCAAATAAGGTGCAACTCGACATTGGCGGTGTAAAATACGATATGCGAAAAGACGCCAATGGAGTTTGGACAGGAGAATCGAATCCGCAAGATGAAGGATTTCATTATTATCAGTTAAACATTGATGGAGCTTCAGTTCCAGATCCGGGATCGCTATATTTTTATGGTGCAGGCAGATGGGGAAGCGGTATAGAAATTCCATCGACGGATCAGGATTTTTTTGCCTTGAAAGATGTGCCTCACGGTCTTGTCAGCGAAAATATTTATTTCTCAAAGCTGACCAATTCTTTTAGACGTTGTTTTATCTATACGCCTGCGGGTTATTATGAAAATACAAAAGCACGTTATCCTGTTCTTTATTTACAACATGGAAGTTTTGAAGATGAAACAGGCTGGTCTTCTCAAGGCAAAGCAAATTTAATTTTAGATAATCTAATTGCTTCAAAAAAGGCAACACCGATGATTATTGTAATGGATAATGGTTATGCTTTTAAACCACAAAGCAATGAAGCCAAAGAGAAAAAAGAACGTCCCGAATCTATTTTTGAAGAAGTTCTTATTACCGAAGTTATTCCGATGATTGATGCTAAGTTCCGTACTATTTCTAATCGGGAAAATCGTGCTATAGCTGGTCTTTCGATGGGTGCCAATCAGACAATGAGAATTATGATGAATCATCTTGAAACTTTTTCTTATTACGGAGGATTTAGCGGTACAGCTAATTATCCGAATAGCGATGTTCTTGATGCTGCTACTTTTTTAGACGGAAAATATAAAGACGGCAATGCATTAAATAAAAAAATGAAGCTTTTTTGGCTAGGATTAGGAACCAAGGAGCCAAATCCCTTTCCTAAATCAATTGGAGCATTTAAAACTATGCTAGACCAACAGGGAATCAAATATGTTTATTATGAATCCTCAGAAACTGCTCACGAATGGCTAACATGGCGCAGATGTTTATATCAGTTTGCTTCTAAGTTGTTCAAATAGTATTAGAGTCAGTAAGAAAAAAAGGGATAAATTTTTAGACGATTATTGCTAAAGATTTATCCCTTTGTTTTTGCGTAAATTTAATTCCCGAAATGTTTTTGAACTGCGAGTACTAAAAACATAAAATCAGTAGAGCCGCCACCCATAACATATTCGGTTTGCTGCCAAAAGTAAGGCCATTTTTTTAGCTCAGGCAAGTTGGGCCTAATAAGCGCCGTACCCGAAGTAACTCCTCCGGGAATGTACGACCAATCGGCACGATTCATACCATATGCTACCAGCACTGAATTAGATCCAATCCCCGAAGCAAAAGAAGCTGTATTATTACCCGGATGAACTCCAAGTATAAAATTCAAAGCATTACTATAAACTTCATAGTTGGCAAACTCTGGCCAAGATTTTGAAAAATAATATTGCTGTACGCCAAAGTCCTGCAAAGTCCAGCCAGCTCCCCAAATATTAGGCGTGTACGGAACTCCATAAGGAGAATCTGTAAGGGAATTGTTTTTGGATTTTGCTGCCCATTTTTGTGCTTCAATATTCAACTTGTCCAGAAAAGATTTATCTTTTATAAGATGCTTTATTCTTCCAACTCGCCATCCTAAATTCTCGAAATTTTTTAATATATCTCCTTGTAAATCGACAATTTGGTTAGTGTAACTTGCTTCGTTAGTGGCCAGAGCAAGTTCAACAAGTACTGTTATTTTACTTTCTGCTCTTTTTGATTTTGAAAAAGATGTTTTGTAAAGCGCTTTAGACGTTTCTAAACATTCATTGGCCAATTTGGGATTTGAAGCTTTTAAAACTCGGTAAGAAGCGGCAAGTCCGGCCGCGACATATAATTCCCGATCAGGATTATCTTCGGTGAAAACCCATCTATCATCATCTTTGGCACTTGGATTAGCAGTCCATTTATTATCCGTAACTCCGCCAAAATCGCCAAGCAAAACATATTGTTTTAGATCGTTTGTAATTATTCCTCGATATAAACGCCCCATTGAACGATAACCGGCCAAAATTGAGGCCAGCCCGTGTTCCATTTGCTGCAAAGCATCTGATTTACTGTCGGGTTGATGAATTTCAACGATATTTTTGTCTATATCAATACTTGTTGCATCATACGATTCAATATTAAATTCTTCTAACATTAGAGCCAGATTCCATACCGTCCCAATTTGAGATTCGACTCTTAAATCGTCGTCTCCTGCATCGTGCCAACCTCCTTGATTTAGATTCGGAACAACTTCATTCGATTTATATTTCGTGAGTGTTGAAGGTCCCTGAACATATCCATCAAAATGATTAAGATTCGTTGGTGCCATTTGAGCATCATCTAAATGACAGAAGTTATGCCAAATTCGGTACTTTTCATTCACTCTCACGTGACACATTTGAACAGGTAAAAAGTATTCGAGAATAGGTTGCCAAACATTTCTATCATAAAGCTTTTTGCTTATTTGGAAGGGAGAAGTTTCATTTCTTTTATAGCTTAATGTATACATTCCTTCTTCCTTTATTTCAGAAAAGTCTATTTGGTAATAATTATATCTTAAAAAGTTGCCCCATTTTTTCGGTTTTATAGTTTTGATGTTTTTCTTGCCAAACTCGTCATGTTTGATCAAAATTACTTCCGATGGTTCTGTATCATTTGGATCTGTTTCCAAAATAGCTACTTTAGATTGTTTTGGATAATAGCCAACTTGTGAAACTTGAACAATAGGCTTGTAAGTCCAATTCGGGATGACATTTGGAGAAACAACAATATCAATAACCCTTTTTCCAGAAGTAGCAGCAATAGGAGCACGGATAATAAACCATCCATTATTATGATTGATTCTTCCATCCCATAAAGCAATATCTTCTAAATTAGACTGAATACTTACTCTTGACAAATCGCTTTCGGGCGCAATTGTAATTTTTTTTCCTTTATATAAAGGGGCTCCAAGATTCTGTCCATCCATTTGTGATTGAAGGGGTCCATAAGGAGAATGAGTAAAAATGCCGAAATTTCCATCACATATATAAGATTTTCCAAACAGATCGCCCGGAAACAATTCAATGTTGAAACCAATTTTCCCTAACCATTTTGCATCAACCTCATTATCCAAATCAACTGTAATTCGGAAATTATTTCCTTCTGTAGGCGTTACATTTACTTTATATTTCAACTTCAAATCCGGATAATCTATCGGATTAAAACCAATACGATTTTTAGATTCGTCCGGATAAGATAAAGTCTGAGAAATTGTATTTGAACCCGAATCTATCTTTTTTTCAACTTCTTTAGGTACAGGTGACCATTGTCCAGGCGAAATTTCTAAACGCAAATCTCCATTTGCCATAACGCGTTCACCATGCTGAATCATTGTAACACCGGTTTGATGGCCGTCGGGATAAATATCATCAAAGACGGTTACATCCAGGCCGCGAGCAGAAAAATAACCTTTTGGATGAAGCTTTAAGTTTTGTGCCTCCATTTTTATTTGAAGCATTACAGTCAGTAATATAAAAACAACAAGAGTTTTGTTTTTCATTATTCTTTTAGATTATTTTGATTCGTATTTTATAGTGAGTGTAAATGATTGAATGTTAATTTTTTGAAGGGTAAAATGATAACATTGAACTTGTAAATGTAGTTTGATACTAATAATCAGAATAACAAATTTGAAGCATAATATAGTACAAATGGTGTCTTATTCATCTTCGAAGATTGAATTATAAAAAGATCAACTTTTCATTAACTATTTTATTGAAGAGTACTTTATTTAGATTTTAATTTTATGATGATTTGGTAAAATTTAAATAAATTTTATCTTTGACTTTGAAATGCTCCAACAAACACTAAAAAAATGGTTGAACCAATTTAAGCAGTACTTTTTTACGTACAGCAACGGCTTCTATCATCTTCCTTACAGCAGTAAAACTCCAGAAGATCTTGTGGAGAGTTTAGCTAATTACCCCTTTATGAAGCATGATAGAGTAAAACAGAGTGTTTACGCTAATACGCCATTTTGTTCGGGAGGCTTCAATTATCAAAAATTAGAAGAAGGACTTTGGGTTATTTATTCTAAAATGAAATATAAAACTAATGTAGCTTTTGACCTCGTTTATGATGACCCGGCAGAAATGAAAATTGAGGATAAAGGCTACTATATGCTTAGTCTTAATAATGTTACAAGTCAGCCAATAATCGATCTGAAAATTTGTGAAAAGCAATTATGTTTTGCAAATTATAGCTGGACATTCTTTAAGCCAAAAGAACGCAATTGCGATGTAAATTTTAAAGGAGCAAATAACAAATACATCACTTTGTATTTTAATGAAGAATGGCTGCAAAAAAACTTGCTTCAAAATAGTTTGTTCTCAGAAGCTGGATTGGATAAATTTATAAGGTCTGATCAGCCTTATATTGCCTGGCCTGTTGATGAGAAGGATGAGCTGGTGAAAAACTTTGGTATTTTTGATGAGGTTATGAATATGAATAATGAAGCCAGTCATATTGATTTTCTTCAGTTTAAACTCTGTACTTTAAATCTTATTTTCGGTTTTTTAAGAACTTGTAGAGATCAGCAAGTGTTTGAAAAACATTTTGCAATTGATTATGAAAATAAATTCAGCATCAATAAAGTTGAAAATTATTTGACGAGCAATCTGTATGATAAATTTCCTGGAATTGATTTCCTGGCTGAAAAATTTAAAATTTCAGAAAGCAAGCTTAAGTCTGAATTTAAGCAGTTTTTTGGAAAACCAATCTACAAATATTTCCAGGAAAAACAGATGATACTGGCTAAAGAACTTATTATCGAAAACAAACTTTTGATAAAAGAGATTTCGTATAAGTTTGGTTACGAAAACACCAGTAAATTTACTGCAGCGTTTAAAAAATGTAACGGTATTCTGCCATCTGAACTGCAAAAACAGGAATTTGATATTGCAGTTTAAAATCTAATTTTTTCTTTTCTTATTTTTTTCTTCCCAAAAAAAACTTTTTGGGCTATAGATTTTCTTGATCAAAACTTTTTGGAGTGCTTTTGAGCTTGTTCGCTTATCTAATTTTGTGTACAAATTAAACTAACCCCAAAATATGAAGAAAAAATTACTTTTAATTTTCACATTTTCAATTATTATTTTTGTTTCATCCAGTATGTTTGGACAAATGAGAGTTGATTTAACTAAGACAGACATAACTTCTCTTTCGTCAACTGGTTCGATTACTGCTAATATAGTTGATGGACTTTATCCTCCTTACACTTATTCTTGGTCAAATGGAGAAGCTACTCAAACAATATCTAATTTAAGTGCAGGATATTATTCAGTAACTGTAACAGATTCACATTATAATATTGCTTATGCAAATATATCCATAGGACAATGTTCTGGGAAAGAAAAAGCAATAGCAGTACAAACAAATGCCTCTTGCGCAGGAGCAGCAACTGGCTCGGCAACTGTCGCAGTTAAAGGAGGTTCAGGGAATTATAGTTATAGTTGGAACACACCAACAGTAAAAACTACACAATCGGTAACTGGGCTCTTGGCAGGAACCTATACGGTAACTGTAACAGACAATCAAACACATTGCACAACGACAGGCAGTGTTGATATTATTTTAGGTGCTACAACTCCGGTAGGTGATGCTTCCGTTTATGGTAATAATATTTGGAATGTGTATGCTTGGAATAGGGGAGTTGTTAGTAGAAGTGCATGGGGACAGGATTATTCGGGTTATTTTACAGCTAATACTTTAAGTTTTAATTCTGAAGATTATTTTGAAGATTATGATGTCCCATCTTCAGTTGCGGGTTATCAAGGATGTAGGGTAAATGGTGATGATCATTCTTGGAGTGCAAAAAGGCAAGGATTTCCATGCGGATATTATAAAATCGATATACCAATGCATGATGATTGGGTGAGATTATATATTGATGGTGTTTTAGTTTTTGGTGATGACAATTGTTGTGAATCGCATGCAAAGGTTTGGGAAGGTTTTTTAGATAGTAACAGTAGAGTTGAATTCCAAATTGCTGAAGATAAAGGTCAGTCTAGAGGAAATATTCAATTCACTATGATTCAGCCTACAGCAGTCATTACCAATGTATCATGCAATGGTGGAAGTAATGGCGCGATCACTTTACCAAGTCAAACAAATGGAACATATACCTATAATTGGGGTGACGGCATAACAACAAAAGATAGAACAGGACTAGTAGCAGGAGATTATACGTTAACTATTACCAGTCCAAATGGTTGCGCAAAAACTAATACATATACAATTTCGCAGCCCGATCCTATTACCATTGTTCCATCGCAATCTGATATATCTTACATTGGTGGAAGAGAAGGTTATGCTCGTGCGGTGGTAACCGGAGGAAAGGGACCATATTCTTATTCATGGTCACCATCTGTACCAATTGCAATTGGTGGAGAAGCTTATTATCTTGGCGCAGGAACGTATACAGTAACCGTCACGGATACAAATAATTGTACAGCCACACATAGTTTTACTATTACAGAACCAGAAGTACTTGAAGCAACATTAGTTTCGCAACATAATATTGACTGTAATGGAGCAAATACAGGATCAATAACAATAAACGCAACTGGTGGAACAGCCCCATATTCATATTATTGGTATCATTCAGGCGCAAATAGTGCAACAGCTTCTGGTCTTTATGCTGGAACCTACACAGTATTTGTTTACGATGCAAATTCTAATTCAGTAACTAAAAGCTTTACAATTACAGAACCAAATCTTCTAACTGCAACATCAGTAGCTCAAACAAATGTTGCTTGTCATGGAGCATTGACGGGATCAGCAACTGTAAGTGCAAGCGGAGGAACAGGAACTTACAGATATTCATGGTCGCCTTCTGGTGGAAGTGATGCAACAGCTTCAGGACTTTCTGCGGGGAATTATACCGTAACCGTGACTGATGATAACAATTGTACAGCTATGCAGAGTTTTACTATTACAGAACCTGATGCTATCGTTATTACTCCGTCACAAACAAATTTAAGTTGCAAAGGGAGTGCTAATGGTTCAGCTAGTGCAATTATAACAGGAGGTGCAGGAAGCTATACCTATCAATGGTCTCCTTCGGGTGGAACAAATGCCTCAGCAACAGGGCTTACTGCAGGAACCTACACGGTTACAGTGACCGATAGAAATGCATGTACTGCTACGCAAAGTTTTACTATCACAGAACCAGATGTACTTGTAGCGTCAAAAGGTTCTCAGACAAATATTGCTAGTCGTGGAACAGCGACAGGATCGGCAACAGTAAATGTGATCGGAGGAACAGGCCCATATTATTATTCATGGGCTCCATCTGGCGGAACTTCAGCAACAGCAACGGGGCTTACTGCAGGAACTTATACAGTAACAGTGACCGATGATAATACATGTACTGCAACACAGAGTTTTACTATTACAGAACCAGATGAACTTATAGCATCGAAAGTCTCTCAGACAAATATTGCCTGTCATGGAGCGGCGACAGGATCAGCAACAGTGAGTGTAACTGGAGGAACAGGTTTATATTCTTATTCTTGGTCACCTTCTGGCGGAACTTCAGCAACAGCCACAGGTCTTAGTGTTGGAATTTATACAGTTACAGTGACCGATGCCAATGCATCTACAGCAACGCAAAGTTTTACTATCATAGAACCAGACGCACTTGTAATATCGCAAGGTTTTCAGACTAATATTGCCTGTCATGGAGCAAATAATGGATCAGCAACAGTAAGTATTAGTGGAGGAACAGGAGCATATACTTATTCTTGGTCACCATCTGGAGGAACTTCAGCAACAGCAACAGGGCTTGGAGCAGGAACCTACACGGTAACCGTTACTGATGCAAATTTGTGCACAGCAACACAGAGTTTTACAATTACAGAACCAACCAAGCTTACAGCAACAGCAGGAGCTCAGACAAATATTGCCTGCAATGGAGCAAAAACAGGATCAGCGACAGTGAGCGTAAGCGGAGGAACAGGAGCATACACTTATTCTTGGTCACCTTCTGGCGGAACTTCAGCGACTGCAACAGGGCTTGGGGCAGGAACTTATACAGTGACTATAACTGATGCAAATTTATGTACAGCAACACAGAGTTTTACAATCATAGAACCAAATATCCTTGCAGCGACAGCAGTTGCCCAAACAAATGTTGGTTGTCACGGAGCTGCCACAGGATCAGCAACAGTGAGCGCGACTGGAGGAACAGGAGTATATTCTTATTCATGGTCTCCATCTGGTGGAACTTCTGCAACAGCTTCAGGGCTTAGTGCAGGAACATACACAGTAACAGTAACCGATGCAAATAATTGCACAGTGACTCAAAGTTTTATTATCACAGAACCTACCAACATATTAACAGCTTCTCAAGGAACAATTGTCAATGTAAATTGTCACGGAGAAGCAACCGGCTCAGCTACTGTAAATGTAACTGGAGGAACTGGTTCTTACTCTTATTCTTGGTCACCTTCTGGAGGAACAGGAGCTACAGCTTCAGGATTAGCTTTCGGAACTTATACAGTAACGGTAACCGACAGTAATGGATGTACAACAACTCAAGGTTTTACTATCACAGAACCAGCATCAAGTCTTTCAGCGACAACAGCATCAGTTGGAGTTAGTTGTTTTGGCGGAGGAAATGGCAGCGCAAGTGTAAGCGTATCAGGAGGAAGTCCAAATTATACATACTCATGGTCTCCCTTTGGCGGAACTTCAGCAACGGCAACAGGACTTAGTGCCGGAGATTATACTTGTACAATAACAGACTCAAAAGGGTGTACATTGACAAAAACTGTTACTGTTGCAACTCCGGCTAAAATATCTGGTACGATAACAAAAGTAGATGTTTCGTGTAATGGAGGAACAAATGGTTCTGCAACTGTAACTGCTTCTGGTGGAGCTGGTTCATATTCTTATTCTTGGTCACCTACTGGAGGTAATGCTGCTACTGCATCAGGACTTTCTAAAGGAAATTATACCGTAACAATTCAGGATGGAAATACATGTGTATACATAGCTAGCGTCACGATAGACGAGCCATCTGTTTTAACAGCATCAATTTCTCATACAGATATATTATGTAATGGTGGAGCAACCGGAACAGCAACAGTAGTTCCTTCAGGCGGTACAGGTACATATTCTTATTTATGGTCACCTTCGGGCGGTACTGCAGCAACTGCAACTGGTCTGGCAACAGGAACCTACAGCTGTAAAATTACCGATTCTAATGGTTGTTTCGTAACTAGATCAATCAGAATTGATGAGCCTGCAGTCTTAAGTGCTACAACAAGTCAAATAGATGCAACCTGCATGTCGGCTGGACAAGCAGCTGTTAATGTTAGTGGAGGTGTAGGTCCTTATACTTATTTATGGTCACCTTCTGGCCAAACAACAGCAATAGTAACGGGATTAAATAATGGCAGCCATTCATGCCTAATTACAGATAGTAATGGATGTACAATTACTAAAACCTTTTTAATTAATACAACCAACACCTTAACTGCTACAGCAAGTAAAAACGATATTTTATGTAATGGCACCAACACGGGTTCTGCTTCGGTAGTTCCATCTGGAGCACCAGGTCCTTTTACTTATGTTTGGGCACCAACTGGTGGTTCAAGCAATACTGCAAGCAATCTAGCAGCAGGTAATTATAGTGTTACGATAACTTCTGCGAATGGCTGTTCGATTGTAAAAAACTTTATAATTACAGAATCTTCTGCATTAACAGTTACTCCATCTCAAACTAACTTATTATGTAATGGAGCAAATACAGGATCAGCAAGCGTAAGTGTAAGCGGAGGAACGGGATCTTATACTTATGCGTGGGCTCCTTCTGGCGGAACTGCAGCAACAGCAACAGGTCTTAGCGCCGGAACTTATACAGTAACCGTTACCGATACAAATTCTTGTACAGCAACGCAGAGTTTTACAATTACAGAGTCAAATGTTCTTACAGCAACAGCAGTTTCTCAAACAAATATTGCTTGTAACGGAGCAAATACAGGATCAGCTACAGTTAGCGTAAGTGGAGGAAAAGCGGGATACAGTTATTCTTGGGCTCCATCTGGAGGAAATTCAGCAACGGCAACAGGGCTTAGCGCCGGAACTTATACAGTAACCGTTACCGATACAAATTCTTGTACAGCAACGCAGAGTTTTACAATTACAGAGCCAAATGTTCTTACAGCAACAGCAGTTTCTCAAACAAATATTGCTTGTAACGGAGCAAATACAGGATCAGCTACAGTTGGCGTAAGCGGAGGAAAACCAGGATATAGTTATTCTTGGTCCCCATCTGGAGGAAATTCGGAAACAGCAACAGGACTTAGTGCAGGAACTTATATAGTAACTGTTACCGATGCAAATTCTTGCACCGCAACTCAAAGTTTTACAATTACAGAGCCAAATGTTCTTACAGCAACAGCCGTTTCTCAAACAAATATCGCTTGTCACGGAGCAAATACAGGATCAGCTACAGTTGGCGTAAGCGGAGGAAAATCAGGATATACTTATGCGTGGGCTCCATTTGGTGGAAATTCTGCAACAGCAACAGGACTTAGTGCTGGAACTTATACAGTAACCGTTACCGATGCAAATTCTTGTACAGCAACGCAGAGTTTTACTATAACTGAACCAGCATTACTTGAAGCTATTACTTCAAAAACGAATGTATCTTGCTATAGTGGAAATGATGGAACCGCATCTGTAAATGTCAGCGGAGGAAAAGGAGTTTATACTTACTTATGGTCGCCGAAAGGAGGAAATGAATCCACTGCAAGCGGACTTACAGCAGGAACCTATTCTGTAACCATTACTGATGCAAATTCTTGCTCAATCTCAAAAACAGTAGTAATTGAAGAACCTGCGCCTTTTGTAGTAAATACTTTGGCTGCAAGAAATATAACGGTTTCCGGAGCGGTAATTTCTGGAACAATTTCTTCGGAAAATAATGATGGAAAATGTTTGACAGAAACAGGATTTGTTTATTCGCTTAAATCAAATCCGCTGCTAACAGATAATAAAATTATTGCTGGCAGTTCATTAGGATCAATTACCTCAACGCTGACTAATTTAAAAGGAAATACAATTTATTATGTAAGGACTTATGCGATAAACAGTAATGGATTTGTTGCTTACGGAAATGAAGTTAGTTTTACTACAGATAAATACACTCTTTTCATTACTGCATCGGCTGAACATAAAAAGGTATTTGGTACAACTGACCCAGTTTTTAAATATACGGTATCAGGATTTGCAAATGGCGATACAAATGATATTATAACAGGAAATCTTTCAAGAGAAATTGGTGAAAATGCTGGAAAATACAAAATTAATGCGGGAACAATTGATGCTGGCAAAAATTATAAAATTGTTTTTGAAAACGCGGTTTTTGAAATCACTAAAGCAGATCAGATAATATCTTGGAATCAAGATTTACAATTTGGTTGTGAAAGCGAAAACAACATAAATCTTAATGCAGAATCAAACAGTGGATTGCCAATAACTTATTCGGTCGCGAATAGTAATATCGCTGAGGTTTCAGGCAATAATTTAGCGATAAAAAATTCGGGAAGTACTTCAATTACAGCATTTCAGATTGGAGATCAAAATCATAATCCAGCTGTGGCGGTTATAAAATCTATAGAAGTTACACAGGGCGGACTTATAACGCAGCATTGGTCTGATGTTCTTTTCTTTGATAATAAAAATAAAGATTTTGTTTCTTGGCAATGGTATAAAAACGGAACAGCGATCTCGGGTGCGACTCGACAGTATTTCAACGAAAATCAAGCTTTAAATGGCGCTTATTATGTTATTGCTACAGATAAAGATGGAAACAAAATTAAATCTTGTTTGTTTGAAATAACTGGGAAAGTGTTTTCAAATAATATCAAAATATATCCTAATCCGGTAAAAGCGTCTACTGAATTTACTTTAGAATGTAATTTTAGTGAAGCACAACTTAAAAGTGCTACTATTGATATTTTTGATATAAACGGAAAATTGATTCAGACTGTTTCTAATATAAAAACTCAGAATCAGATAATTGCGCCTTCACAAACTGCGATTTATGTTGTTGCGCTTACTTTATCAAATGGTGAGCAAAAAACAATTAATCTGTTGGTAAAGTAAAGTGAGTTTTAATTTATAATCAATGAAAATGAAAATCAAAATAGCAGCCGGGATATTCTTATTATATAGTTCTATACAAGCGCAAGAAATTAATATGAAACTTAGCGGAGGCCCATCGGGAATTCTTTATGAAAGCTCTGCAGGAAATGGCGATATAAAAGTCGGTGGGGGTTTAGGTGTTGGATATACTTATTTCCTTAATAAGCATTGGGGAATCAATACAGGTGTTGAGGTTCTTTACAATCAAAATAGTTTTAAATTGAATGAAGGAACAACAATCAATTCGAATGAAATTGATGATCAGATGTCGGCATTCGAATATAGAGTGACGCCAAAAAATTATCAGGAAAAACAGCATTTTATTTCTTTGGCAATTCCAGTTCTTTTACAATACAGAACTCTAATTTCAAGCCAATCACAATGGTATTTGGGTTTTGGTGGAAAAGTTTTATTTCCAGGAAAACAAACCATAAAAGCTTCTGCTGATGAATTACAGTTAAGTGGTTATTATCCAGATATGGATCTTCTTGTTGAAAATTTGCCTTCACACGGATTTGGAAAAGTCAACAATTGGCAGGATAAAACATCAGCAGATCTTAAAACTTCATTGTTAGTAAGTTTAGAAACAGGTTTAACTTTCAAACTAAAAGAAAATCTACAGCTTTATACTGGTATTTTTGCTGATTACGGCTTTTCTGATTTAGCAAAAAATACTGAAAATACGAACATCGTTTTGTATGACCCAAACGGAATTGAAAATACGCAAGCAAATGGTGTTTCAGGAAATAAAACATTAGTGCAAAAGAGTAATTATTTTTCTGCTGGACTACAAGTCAAATTCGGGTTTTCATTTAAAAAAGCGAAAGAGAATTAGAAATAAGAAATTAGTAATAAATACTTGAAAAATAAAAGGTGCTGTTTCGTAATGAAACGCACCTTTTGTTTTTATTATAAAAGTATTTTTTACATAGGAGTTAATAATATGCCATTGGCGAAAGTTTTCTATTTTTCAGATTATATAGCACTAATCTTTATAGAACTCGTTTTATCGTTAAAACTTCCCAAACAGCTATTGTTCCCTGTTATTACAACAGATTCTCCTCCAAAATTATCATTCTGATACATTGTAATTTTGTATCCACTTTCTAAACGAACAGAAGACAAATCATCATTTACAATACCGTATGATTTTAGCTGAGCCAATGTATAATTCCCTGCAGGCAAAGCAATCGCATAACCTGTGTAATTACAATTTTGGTAAACAGTTACAATACCTCCCGCCGAAGTATTATATTTATTATCAGTGTAAATACGTGATAAATTGCCAACACCATCAAAATAATTATCCGCTAATTTTGCAGGATCCGTTGCAAATTCTCCACCTTGTACAATGGCATCATTTCCATCGTCCCATGCCCACGGAGCATTAGCTCCACCAGTTTTAAAATCATTTCCTTTAAATCCTCCAGCCGGGCTTGAAAATAATTCTGTATTAAATCGCTGGTCCCATAATCCTCCGTTTTCAAAAATATCGACAAGTTTGTATTCTACATAATTATCATAATTATCAGCAGGTATTTGCGCGACTCCGCTTGCTGAAGGATAATATATAATTCCATCTCCATCTATATCATGTTGTGGCCACGCTTTAAGACTATGTCCTTTAGAATCTTGTGCTGTAATAGGATGTAATTCACCATTATAATCTCTCATTTGTAAAGTTCCATCAACACTTTCCAATCCGCTAACGTAAGCACTTCCAGATGGTACATAAGAAAAGAAATCGGAATGACTTACAGTAACTGCTCCTTTTAAGGCACCATAAGTTGAACCATTTTTTTCAATAATCATCAATACACCTTCTAAATCATTTTCATGTTGGTCTAATGAGTATAAAAATGGATTATCTGTCCAGTCACGCGGGTGAAAGAAAGCATAAGTAATAAACCAGTGAGTATTTGATTCTACTACAGAATAATAGCAATGAGCAGCTAATGAATTGGCATAAGCAGGAAGATTGTTCCAGTTGTTTTCGCCATTCCAGTCATTATCATAAGTAATAGCAGTCAGGTAATCAGATTTTCCGCCTTCGGCATAAGTTCCTGTAGCGTCTACATCTTGGTAATGAATTGGAGCCCATCTTCTGGCCAAATCAGAACTTGCTGCTGTACTTAGTTTTTTTGTAAAGTTTTGCTGTTGTTTTACCACAGCAGTAGTTTCTGTTTCATTTAATGTCGTTTCCTCACAGGAGAACGTAATAGCCGACAGCATAATAGCTAAAGCTGTACTTAACATCTTTTTTGGATTCTGTTTTTTCATAATTCTAGTTTTAATTGTTTATAACATATTTAAATTCATGGATTTTGATAAATCATTTAATAGCAATAATCAACTGAGAAATAAAAATAATCACCAGCAGAAGGAACTTTATTTTCTGAAAAATTTATCGATAGAATGTCTTGTTTTGAATTATAATTCTTACTACTTGTAAGTACTATAAAAGAGAAATCGTACTATTTGAGTTGTATTATAATACCATTAACAAAAAGTTAATAAGAAAAAGAAGAATGTTGTTGCTGAGATAACCCAAAAGAAGTAGATGTGTATGGTTATATCTTTGATATTGTAGTGATTAAGATATGTTATGAATAAATTAAATTATAGTTAACTGCTTGTCTGCCTTTACATTTTAAATTATTAATTCTCAAATTTACAACTGTATTAAAAGCAGCAATCAATTTATATTTATTCAACGTGCAAAACTATCTTATACCTTCAGAAATCTCCTGGCTTTCTTTCAATGACTGTATTTTGGGTGAGGCAGATGATCCAAGTAATTCATTATATGAAAGAATAAAATTTTTAGCCATTCATTCGTCTAATTTGGATGAATTTTTCAGAGTAAAAATCAGAAAACTGCTAATCAAAAATTCAAAAAAGAATAAAGAGCTTCTCGCTAAAATCTTAACTGAAGTAAATCTCCAACAGAATAGATTCGGAGCAATCTGGAATACTTCGATATTACCAGAATTAGAAGCTAATAATATTATCTATTATGAAAATCAAGAACTCTTAAGTGAACATTTACAGGAGATTGAATATTATTTTAAAAGTATTATTTTGTCTTATATTCAGGTAATTTATATTTCAGTAAATCAGCCTAAAACTTATTTTTTAAATAATCGAAGTTTATACTTTTTAGTAAAATTAAAAGATACTTCGGGTAATGATAATTATGCTTATTTAAATATTCCTTCGGATAAACTCGATCGCTATAAACAATTGCAAAGTCAGGGAGACACGCATTATATTATTTCGATTGACACTATAATAAAACATTGTTTGTCGCTCATATTTCCTACTGGAAAAGTTATTTCCTGTAATGCAATTAAATTAAACCGCGATGAAAATTATCTGATAGAAGACGAAAACTCAGGAGATTTAATAGCAAAGATTGAAGCAAAAATTGAAGAACGAAAACGTGGTTCATCGACAAGATTTTTGTACGATTCGAATATGGATACTGAAACAATTTCAGTATGCAAAAAAGCTTTCCGACTTAAAAAAGAGGAAATGATACAAGGAGGAAGTCATCATAATCTTTATGATTTATTCAAGTTTCCAAATCCAGTTAAACCGAATCTTCAAGGCGCAAACTATCCGGGTCTTAAACATCTTCCTTTTGAAAGCAGCAAATCTATTTTTGAAATTATTAATAAAGAAAATCAATTGTTACACTTTCCGTATCAATCGTATTATTGTGTACTTCAGTTTTTTAATCAGGCGGCAATCAATAGAAATGTTCTTGAGATAAAAATTACTTTATATCGCATCTCATCAGATTCGTTAATTGCAAATGCCTTGATAAGTGCGGCAAAAAATGGTAAAAAAGTTACTGTTTTTGTTGAAGTAAAAGCGCGTTTTGATGAATATAATAATTTATTCTGGTCCCGAGAAATGAAAAATGCTGGCATAAAAATCATTCAGAGTATGCCGAATTTAAAAGTTCATGCTAAAGTTGCAATGGTTACAATGAAGGATAAATACGGAAATAAAAAACACTTTAGTTATTTGTCGACCGGAAATTTTAATGAAAGTACAGCAAATATTTATTCGGATTTTGGATTCTTTACAGCAGAAAAAAAATACGCAGATGATTTAAAGACAGTCTTTGCATTTTTGAAATCCAAGAAAAAAACAGCTGCACCAAAACATATTTTAGCCGCAGGTTTTAATATGAAAGATAAATTAATAGAATTAATAGATAACGAAATCAACAATAAAAAAGAAGGCAAAGAAGCTTATATCTTTTTAAAGGTAAATGGAGTTGATGAAAAAGATATTATTGATAAACTTATTGAAGCAAGCAAAGCAGGTGTAGATGTTATAATGATAGTGCGCGGAATTTGCACGTTATTACCGGGAATTAAAAATGTATCAGAAAATATAGAAATCTATCGCATTGTAGATATGTTTTTAGAACATTCGAGAATCTACAAATTTGCCAATAATGGCGATGAAAAAATATATTTATCATCTGCAGATATGTTAAGTCGAAACTTAAACCGAAGAATAGAGGTTGCTTTTCCTTTATCTGATGAAAAACACATTGCTGCAATTAATACTATAATTCGATTACAATTAGAAGACAATACAAAAAGGAGAATTATAAACAGCGAAGGAAAAAATGAAATGGATATTCAAAATTTAGATGAGCCGAGGCGCGCACAGACCGAAATTTATAATTGGATTGCTGAGGCCAATAATGAATAACGCCAAGAGAATATTTAAGCTTAATTTCTGCAGAAGCATTAGCTCTCTAAAAGGATTTTACGGTTTCTTTGAGAATTAAATCTTCTGGTGCGAATTTTTATTCTTTTTATCTGAATTAGGCAGTCGCTAATAAGATTTTTTATTTCAGCATAAGAAACATTATGAACTGAAGCGATATTATTTTTTATTCCGTCAACATAATTTTCTGCGGTTAACAAATCTCTTTCAAGATTTTTTAAAATATTGCTTTTTATGTTTTTACTTTTCTTATAGTAGTAAATGCAATTATGAAGATCTTCTATTTGTCCTTAAAGATCAAATACGGCATTTTTTGAAATAGCGCGTCTGTAATAATTTAAAAATTTCAGAGGATTATCTTCAATTACTTTGTCAAAATCTTCAATTGCTTTGTAGTGATAATCTAATTTTTGAAAGCATTTAGCCCTAAGTTCATATACCGAAATATCGAATCCGGAGCTTACGGCAATATCAAGATGGAGTATGGCATCATGAAATTTGCTGGCTAAATAAAGTTGTCTTCCCTTTTTTAAATCAATCAGATCTTGAGTAGGATTTGACTTTGATAATTTACTTTTAAACTGCATTCCTAAATTGACAAACCATTTCATATACTAACATTTTAGATGGTTGAAGCGCTCAGATCGTAAATCAAAGCTGAAGATTAGGGGGGAGCTAAAGTTAAATAAAATTTTGATATACAGTTGTTTATAATGTATTTTGTTGATAAAAAATTAGTCGGAATATTGCCCAGTCCAGTTTTTTAAAGGGATTATGAGGATAATTAATTGTCAAAAAAATAACATTTATCTACTTGCAGTTTGTACTTTTGCGTTTATGAATGATAATTTTATAAATGAATATTTTGGCATAGGAATACAAAATGGTAAAACACCTGAAAACTTGGGTGTTTTGTGGAGATCGGCCCAAAATTTAGGTGCTACTTTTATATTTACCATAGGTAATCGGTATGCTAAACAAGCTTGCGATACTCATGATGCGGTAAAGGCAATTCCTTATTTCCATTATGAAACTTTTGAAGCTTTTTTCGAAAATTTGCCAAAGGGAGCACGTTTGGTTGGTGTTGAATTATCTGAAAATGCGTCTGATTTAGAAACCTTTGAACATCCAAGACGTTGCGTTTATTTATTAGGAGCAGAAGATCATGGTTTGTCTAAAAAAGCAATGGATAAATGTCATCATTTAGTAAAATTTAAATCTGAAAAAAGTTTAAATGTGGCTGTGGCGGGAACGATTATTATGTATGACAGAAATTTGCCTAAACCTCGTTCTTAGAATAAAACAATCTAGAAATCATCTTTGATCTAGAAAAACGAGCAATTAAAGAAAGATTATTTACTTCCTGATGCAGAACAGATAAAATAGTATATGATTATGAAGGAATCTATTGCTTTGTGCTGAATATTTTATAGAGTTATTTTTGAATAAAAATAACTCTAAAATTGCCATTTTTATTTTAAGGAGTTTCTGCCATACGTTTAGATAGTATTATAGTTGTTCTTCTGCTCTCATCGTTAGAAGAAACTTTTTTTAATGGATGTCCAGCATACAATTCATATTCAGGAATAGTGTTTCTTGTAAATTGTACTTTTTCTACACTAATAATCTGATCGGGAATATTTGCGCCATACCATAGTGAATCTCCTTTTTGTTTCCAGGTAACTTCATATAAAACAGCTCCGTTAGGATAAGAACTGTCTGCTTTTATTTTTGCATGCTGAAAAGCAATTTTATTGCCATATAAAGTTGACATAGTTGCTTTATTCGGATTTATAGAAAATGTAATGGGTGATAATAATAAAGGGTTTTCAGGCAGCGCATCTAATGCAGATACAGAAGCTTTTTCATTGAGATTATCTTTATTGTTTCCTTTACATCCAGAAAGTAAAATAATAAGTGCGATTATGATAGAATGAATTGGTTTCATAATTATTTGTTTTTGTTGTAGATATTGAATTTATTGATATCAAGATGCAGTGGAGTAGTAAAAACGTAATCATTGTTTTTAACAGGATTATGACAAGAAATGCATTCCTGATCAAAGTTGGCGTTATGGCCGTACGGTTTTAAGTCATTTCCTTTCCATCTTGCCCATCCCCATCCTTTTGTAGTTTCATATTTTTTTGCATCTTTTATCATAAATTCAACCTGAATGAATGCCCCGGCAGATACAGTTCCATCGGCTTCTGTTTTTTGTTTCCAGGCTGTTTTTGCAAAAATTGCACCATCGGGCCAAGGATTAGTTTGATGTTCTGCTATAGCTTTTACGGCAATTTCGTTTCCATAAATGATGCGCATACTGCCATTATCAAAGCGATCTGATGTACTAACAGCTTTCCAGTTTCTAAAATCGGGTATGTATTGAATTTTATTTAGTGTAGGTTTAACTTTAGTATAATCTGTTATTTTTTTATTTGGAAGTATTTTTTCAACATCTTTTGGAGTAGAAATAGGCAGAATTTCCTGATTTGGTTTTCGGGCTGCTATCGTTGTTAAATAATTCTTCAGAACTTCAATGGAACTATCGTCTAATTTGGCAGAAGGATGAAGAGCCGTATAACTTTTGATTGGCATTTCACCCGATAGTATTTTATTAAAAGCGTAATAAAGTGTAGCACTTTGCTTTGGCTTTTCTAATTTATCCCAATCCGAAAAATTCAACGCTTTTCGACCATCTTTAATATGAGAAGCTACTATAAAATTTGCAGGCGTAATTTTATCAAACCAGGCAAGATTTACGGTGTTAGAATGACAGTCAAAACAAGAGTTTCTTAAAATAGTATTTACTTCTGCAGGAACGTTAGTTAAGTCCTTTGTTGGTGTACTATATTCAATTTTTTCAGGTTTCCAAAATTGTAAAGCAATAAATACTAGCAGTAAAATTGCGAAGATTTTAAGTCCTTTTTTCATTTGTTTTATTTTTAGATGAAATAAATAATCAATTCAAAATTAGGCCTAATCCCAGTGCTTAAAAGATTTAATTGGTTCAAAGGGGATTTTTTGATCTTGAAGCCGAAATAGTAAAAGCTAAATAAATTGCTTATTTTAGCCTAAGTAAAATTTTCTAAACAGGTTTCATTTTAAGGACTATAAATTTACATGAAAAAAGCACGCCTTTATACTTTGACACTTACAGGCATTAGTATTGTTGTTCTAATTATTAGTTTGATTTCTTCCAGTTATCTTTATTTGTCTGCCAAAGAAAAGTTGTGTAATAGTAAATTAGAATCGGGCGAGAGGGAAGTTCGGGAAATTTCACGTCTTTTAGAACAGCAACTTCGCAGCGGATTGTCTAAAGATCAGGTAATTCATAATCTTCAGTTAAGTATTGAAAATACAGATATAAAGAGTGATTTCATTTGTATGTACAATCAAAAAGGAATTGAACTCTGCCATCCTAATCCGGCGTTAATTGGGATTAAAATCCAAGAGAATAATTCTCAGGTAAATGGAATAAGCAATCAAGAGTTTAAACCGTTAAGTACCGTTTTGGAACAAGGAGAAAAAATAGGAGGGATACGTACATTTCCAAATGATCCAAAAAGAAAATCGGAAATAATAAATATAAATCCCGTTGCAGGAACAGACTGGATGGTGGCTTCGCATGCTAACCTGGCTGTTTTAGAAGAAGAATTATCAGATTTGTATCTGCAGTTTGTTGTGAGTCTGTTTTTAAGTACAATATTTATAAGTGTTTGCTGCTACTTAATGATTCGACTTATTTATAGAAAATATGAAAGAGTTTTTGATCTTGAAAAAGAGGATTTGAATTACAAGGTAAATGAGCTCCAGATCTTGAATTTACAGTTAAATTCAAATCAGCAGAAATTACAAAATCTCGCAGATAACACTATTATAAATGATACATCAAAAGAGTCTGAAATTCCAAAGAAAAGAATTCTTACTTATCATAAAGATGAATTGATAAAATTAGATATAGAAGAGATTGCTTATATTTTACTGGATACCGGAATTACTTATATCTATACTTTTGACAATCGTCAGTTTAACAGCAATAACAGCCTTGATGAAGTTATGAAATGGCTTGATCAAACTACTTTTTACAGAGCAAACAGGCAGTTTATAGTCAATATAGGCTCTATTAGCAGTATATTACTTTATGGAAAAAATCAGTTGAAACTAATTATAAAACCAGATCCCAAAATAGACATTATCATCAGTAAAAATAAAGTATCGGAATTTAAAAACTGGCTCGATCAATAAATTGTATAAACTAATTCTATTCAGATATATTTAAATTTCTTCTTTGTTGGCTGATGCTGGAAATTTTTTAATAATTAACTTCCTAAGCCTTTCTTGGTTTTCATCTCCCCAATTACCTAACAGGCTATTTCACAGGAGCAGAATATGTAATCGATGGTGGCACAATTCCAACAATTTAATTAATTGAATTTTTAGTTTAAAGCCAATTAGTTTGAGGGCGATACAATTTTATGAGCCGATTTAAATCAGATTTAGTTTTACAGATAAACTTTTTAAATCCTGTTCTAAAGAGCGAATAGTGGCCTGCAGTTCATTTAGCATATTAGCTCTGGAATATAAATCGTCAGCGTTGTAAATTCCGCCATCATAAAAGAAAAGTTTTTCGGTTTCAGCATCTATTTTTCCATCAAAATTGTATTGCAGCCATCTGTTTTTAATACTTTCCTGCAAATCATTTTTTCCAGAATTACTAAATTGTTTTTCGTTTAGTATCGCCCAAATAGATCTAGGATATGCACCGTTAGAATTGTCATTGAACCAAATATTTCTTAGCAGATTTCTCTGCAGTTTTAAGTTGATTTTTTTTCCTTTAGGAGAAATAGTCATTGCTCCTAATCCTGCGCTTAATAATCCGCCACTTACACCTACAATATTACTGGAATTATTGTTTTTTATTAAAACAGTTGCTACAGTTGTCAATGCGCCTATTGTAACTGAAGCTACAGTAAGATTTTTGGTTTTTTTGTTATTGATACTGTTAACATAATCGGCTAATTTATTGATGCGCTCGCCATTACAGTCTAATTCTGAAGCGAGCGCATTTATTTCGATACCGGTAAGAATTAAGCGGTCAGTAATTTTTTGTTTTAAAACCAGTTTTTTTAAAGTATCTTTTTTTATTTGGAGATATTCTGTCAAATAAGTTTCAATACCAATAGCATTGCTGATTAGGATATCATGTTGGGATAGATTAGCATTTAATATACTGTCTTGTTTGGGTAATTTATTTTGAGAAACTTCTAGTTTAGAATAATCATAATCAATTGTAGGCTGGCAGTAATTGCTAGTCAGATATTCAATTTTTGGGCTATTTAAAACAGTTGAACAAGAACAGGCAAGAGCGGTTACAAACAATACAATAAATATTTTTAGTTGTTTCATGTTGACTTTGTTTTAACCCTAAAAATACGAATTAACTTTTTATTGCTGTCAGTCAAATTCTGAAGATATTCAAACCCTAGCGGGTAGGCAATTTCTCCAACTGAATTATTAGTATTTTAAAGTATATTCTTAGCTTCTTCAATCAAAAAATAACGAATATGATCGTGTGCATTCATTCCAGTTTCTTTTGTCACGATTTTATCCCAAGTTCACTTTCTGGCTTGTCTGTATTTTATAAAATTTATTGGAAGACAATAAAAACAAACAATAAAATGTGTTGACTGATTTCTTGAACTACATTAACTTTTTGATGTACGCCACCGGTTAGCTTTGCAGAAAATTAAACACATGAAAAAAATATTAGTAATTAACTCAAGTCCTCGTGATGGAAGATCACGCAGCAGAAAACTTGCGAATACGTTTGTTGAAATCTGGAAAAAGCAAGCACCTTATACGTCAATAACCTATAGAGATTTAGCATCGACTAATGTTCCACATGTCAGTGAAACTTGGATTGCTGCAGCATTTAGACCAGAGAACGATAGAACAGAAGCTGAAATTGAAGCATTAAAATTAAGTAAGGAACTTATTATTGAGTTAAAAGAGGCTGATGTAATTGTTCTTGCAGCTCCAATGTATAATTGGACAATTACCAGCTCTCTCAAAGCTTATATTGATCAGGTTTTAAGAGTAAACGAAACATGGAAACTTAATACCGAAGATCTCTCAAATCCTTACATTGGTTTGTTAAAAAATAAAACCGTATTCTTATTAACCTCTAGAGGAGCTCAAGGATACGAAAAAGGGGAGTACAATGAGCATATGAATTTTCAAACTCCTTATCTGAAGATGGTTTTCAACATTATTGGAATAACAGATATTCAGGAAATTACAGTTGATGGCGAAGCATATGGCCCAGAAGCAATTGAACTTGCAATCGAAAAATCAAATGCAAAGGTTACAAGTTTAATAGAAAGATATTTTTACAGCCATTAAGATTCATTCGGTATTTTCAATTTAATCAAAACACCGCCTAATATTCAAAATTATAAGCAATTAAAAAAACGAGTTGAAGCATTGTTTATAAAAGCTTTAACTCGTTTTTTTGTTTTCAATTATTTTGTTACTCTATTTTCCTGATACAGATAAGCTTTAATAGCTTGTTACAAGGAGTAGGCTTGTAATGTCTTTCTTGCCCATTTTCCCCAGTCTTTCAAAGCATCCAAAAGTATTTTGTTTAGTCCTTTATTGTCAGCAGGTTTGCCTTTAATTGGTGGAGCTAAATCTTTGTCAGAAACTGGGATTTCTGTAACTTTTGTAGCAAACCATGTCATATTTTCATGTGGCATGGCCAATCCTAAAATTGTTCCGGGTAAGCCTGTAAAAGATTCAGGGCCACCAGCAAATGGAATTTGAATTGTGTAATAGGCAACAACATAAACAGAATCAAGAACTATAGCATTTGCTCTGCGACATTCATAACCTGCAATTTCTCTTGTTTCATCGGTAATTTTCCAGTCAATTTTTCGTAAACTATCTTTAACTAAGTATAAATCATCGTAAACGTTTTTTTGGGTTATGCTGGTTTGGGTATCTAAATCTGTGGCGATAATATTTTTTAAATTAGCCATAGCATCATCTGCAATCCAACTGTTGTTGCTTGGTGATTCATTGGTTTCAGCCCATTTGTATAAACTTTTGTTTTTTGAAAAGGTGAGTGTACTTTTTGTAGTTTTAAATTGTGGATTGTTTTTTTTATAACTTTCAAAAGCTAGTTTATAATAACTCTCTGTTTCTCCTTTTATTTTTTTTGTAATCAAAGCATACGTATTTGATTTTTTCTCAAATTCGATTACGCCATTTTGTACAAAGTGGTCATTTTGTGCAAAAGTATTGCAGCTTGTCAATACAATTATTAAAATTAAGATGTGATTTATTAGTGTTTTCATGGTTTTAGTTTTGTTTAATTTCTCCTCCGCCCATTTTGCTGAAATCCCAGCTTACAGAGAACATAAAGTATCTTTGGATAGTTGTATAAGTGCTTTGGCTGATATTTCCATTGAATGCAGTTCGATTAAATCCTACATTTTGGTTCAAAAGATCTCGTCCCGTTATAGAAACTCTTAAATTATCTGATTTTAAGAACTTTTTGGTGATAGATGCATTCCAAATAAAACGTTCAAAACTTTCCTTAATCACTTGCGTTTTTCCATTGTATTGATAATTACCATCTGAGCTAATTTCTAATTTGAAAGGCAATTGTACGCTGGTCCAAAAATTTCCATTAAAGCCCCAACCATTACTATCGCTATTTTCGTTGATGCTTGCATCAGCAACATTGTAAGTAGGTCCGAAGCTAGCATTCAAATTATATTTTTTTTCTTTATTTTTTGATAAGTCTAAATGAAAGGAATAAGTTGAATTTTTAGTCTGATTCAGTTTTGTATTGATGTAATTATAGTTTACATTTTTGTTGGCGCTTAAACCAATTCCTGCGTTCAAGTCGATGGCTTTGATTGTTCTGCCAAAATTACCATTCAAATAATAACTTGTTGAAGCTTTGTCTTTTAGGTTTACAAATTGAGAAATACTTTGTCCTCTGTCATTTGTAATCACATTACTTATTATTGGATTCAGCGTAAAATTATACGATCCGTTAATCGAAAAATATTGATTGCTAAGTACTTTATACGAATAATAATTTCCTCTAAAACTGTTTTTAAAAGAAGGATCTAAATTTGGATTACCCAAAATCGTATTTAATGGGTTTTGATTATTTGGTATCGGTTGTATTTGTTCTAATGTTGGCTGATCGTTGTTTCCGTTATACGACAAACGTAGTGATTCCCTTTGTTTAAAATTATATTGATAGCTTATTTGAGGCATATAGTTGACAAATTTTCGATCAAAAGAACTATCTCTATAAACATCATATTGCTTAAAGTTTACACCACTAAATTTAGAACCAATAGTAAAAACAGTTTTGTTTTTTTTGTAATTAAAAATCGCTCCAAGTTGGTTTATCGTTTGGTCTAATTGATAATTATTACTAAAGATGGAATCCAGAACATTATAATCGCCATTTGGAGATTGATTAAAAGATTTACGATCAGATTTTCCGTTACTGATGTTGAATCCATAATTAAGAATTAGAGATAGACTTTTGGATAACGGTTCGGTATAGATTAAATTTGATTTAAAAGCTGTATTCTTAATATTATTGACTTTGTTTTGATCGACTACTTTAGTGCTATCTGGACTAATTACGGCTGGTGTAAAAAATTCAGCTCTGGAATTTAAATAACCATCACTTTTGCTATCTGTACTTGATTGACTTAAATTAAGAGATAATGTTCGGCCTTTTTTCTTTAATCTTTTGGTTAATAAAGTGTTGAAATTAAATGTTTTATCATCAACATCGTTTGTAGTTGTCTGTTTCAAATTATTCAATTGGTTACCTTGTTCGTCAGTACCTTTTCGCATTTCTGCTTCACTTGAATTACTCTTTTTAAATAATCCATCTACATTTAATTTTAAAGTTAAAGTAGTATCAATTTTAATTTCATACGCTAGATCAAGTTTATTTTTAGTCATGTTTTTCTCAAAATTCTTGTCTGAAGTATTATAAATACTGCTATTACTTAAATTTTGCTGGTTAATATCATTGCGATTTCCTGAAAGTTTGATATCGCCAATTTTATAATTTACATTGATAGATTCTTTATCGTTGTTCCATTTATTGTCAAAATGTATTCCGCCAGTTTGAGCTACTGGAATTCCTTCACCATTAAATTGTCCATCCCAACTGTCAAATTCGTCATTTCCGGTGTTTGTAAAGTAAATACCGCCGTCATCACTTACTTGATAACTATTTTGACCATATTTATCTTTATCTCCCCATCCTAATCCTACTTGTCCTGTGTTGCCTAAAATACCATAAGCGGCTAATTTTTTCTTATCCCAAAACTTATTAAACATGGCTTGACCTTTGTAAAAATTATCAGTTCCTCCTCCGAGTTCTACTTTCCCGAAATAACCATTTTTTTTGTCTTCTTTAAGTTTAACATTCAGGGTTTTGGTTTTCTGACCATCATCAATTCCTGTAAAAGCGGCTTGATCACTTTTTTTGTCGTACAATTGTACTTTATCAACCATATCTGCACGTAGATTTTTTGTAACTAAAGTGGGATCATCACCAAAAAATTCTTCCCCATCAACTAAAACTTTGGTCACAGTTTCGCCTTGAGCGGTAATTTTTCCATCCTTATCAATTTGTATTCCGGGGAATTGTTTTATCAGATCTTCCACTTTTGCATTAGGTTCTATTTTAAATGCTCTTGGATCAAATTCTAACGTATCTCCTTTGATTTTCATGGCGGCTCTGTTGCCTTTGATGATTATTTCGGATAGTATTTTTCCTCTATCTTCCAAATTAATTTTACCATAATCCTTGATTAGCTTTGTGGAATCAATAGAAAATTGATCTACAAAATCAGCATATTTAGGATAAGAAACCAGTAAAATAAACTTACCGGCTTTAATATTATTCAACTCAAAATAGCCATTTTCTTTGGCTCGGGTAAATTTTACTAAAATGGAATCTTTTGCTCTTAACAAAGAGACTGATGCTTTCGTTAAAGTAGAATGGTTTATGGTATCGGTTACATATCCTTTAACTGTGCCTGATGTTTGTGCCTGTAAAATATTTGATAAAAATAGAAAGCAACATAATAATAGAATTGTTTGTCTCATTAATTGGTTATGGTTTTTTAAAAAAGAGGCATAATAATTCTAGTCTATTTTTTAAGAAATAGAAATAAAATGCACTTGTTTCGTGATTTGTTTTTGGTTATGGAGTTAGAAGATTGTAGATTCTATAATAGAAATTGAAATAGCACTTTTTTATAAAGGTTTGCTGAAGAATAGTGATTTGATTTTATGAAATTCATAATTTTTTTGTGAGGTTTTGATTGTTGATGGCTTAAATTTTAACGATTTTAATTGGCAATCGTTGGTATAATAGTTAAATGTTAACATGGTTCAAATCTAAATAAAAATAATACAATGTAAGAAAGGACTTCACTTTTTTTTAACATAATTAATTATTAACAATCTTGTTTTTTGCCAATATCTTTCAACGTTAGGCTGATTTTAAATTCTAGAGTGGAGATTCGTGTATGTTGATTATGATTACGTATTGATTATCTGCAGATTAAACATGTAAAAAGTCAAACAGGGTATTTCTAATTTTGCTGGATTTCTTGTTTGTAAAAGCTTCATGCACCACGAATTTGCAATAAAACTTTAAGTACTAAATTTTTAGGGCTACTTTATAAAATTCTTTTGATTAACGGCTCTAGGTGTACTTTTCAAGTAGTATCTCAAATGTATTTAGTGCGCTTAAAAAATGAAAAATTCATTTCTGGGAGTTAAATTAACTTCAGGTGAAATTATTTGTATTAAAAATAAAACATTTTAATTATCATTGTCATCAAACATTGTGTTTTTGTGTCCACGTTTAGGCATGAACTCCAGTGTCTCTATGTGCCATCATTTGGCCACGAAATAATATTTTTTGCATCTCAGTTTTTCGAGGTACAAACAAGGTACAAATTTAATCAAAACATCGCCCAATATCCAAAAGTAAAAGCAATTAAAAAACGAGTTAAAATATTGCTTATCAATATCTTAACTCGTTTTTTTATTCTTGTTTTGTGATGTTTTGTTGCTCTATTTGCCGATGCAGAAATTAGCAGTCCAGTGTTTTATGGGGGTTTACAGATTTCGAGGTACAAGAAAAATGCAAATCTGAACAAAATATCACGAAATAAAAACAAACAAATTTTTATCTATTATTTCCATTGAAAATAACTTTTATTAATTTGTTATAATTTTCTCTAAGAACACATTAATCCAGTGGTTGAAACAAATGTATAAAATATAAGATACATTAAAATATATAAACAACAGTTTATATATTTTAATGTATTCCTTCCACGATAATTTGTAGACTATCTTTATTATTTAATTCAACAATTACCTTCCTTTCAAGTATCAATCTGTATAATAGATAATTATTCTGTTCAAAGTTATCTTAATTCTTTCGTAAGATCTCCAACAATTGTTTTCTTGAAAAAGGAGATCATCAATCATATATTAAAAAACAATTTAAATTGTTAAGTTATTGATTTTATTGCTGTTAATATTTGAATTTCTTTTGGCAAATACTACTAAATATTATAAAATGAGGAAAACCGTAAAGATAAAATAAAATCCTTTTGTTTATTTGCGTCCGAATTTTAACGAAGCATTAACAACTGTTTATTACTGTCAAAATAGCATGCAAAATCAGATAAACAAATTAAATATGAATAAAATTACTTTTCTGCTTTCCTTTTTTATTATTCAACAGGCTTTTTCGCAAAATACATTTCCTCCAACAGGTAATGTTGGTATAGGTACAACAACCCCTGATGTTAAACTCAATGTAGTAGGAAATATAAATATTGATAATGTTGACTGGGCCACAGACAATGAATTAAGAATTCGTGAAGGAGGTAGTAATAGCTATGGGGCATTTTTCAAGTATGGCTTAAATGATATATTAGCAATTGGGACAAGACATATTGATATAGATTATCCAGCAATGCAAATTTCAAGAGGTTCATTGAATACATTATTTAATGGGAATGTCGGTATTGGAATAGCAAATCCTTCTATGAAACTTGAAGTAATTGGAAATGAAAATTTAAATTTTGATGCTGCTGGTTTTTTTAATGCAAAATCATTTGGTAACGTAAATGACAAATGTGAAACTAGAATTAATCTTGGTAAAATAGAAGGCAACATCAGACGATCGATGGGGGCAATTGGAGCATTTCCATCAAACAATACCGACTCTTCAAATGGTATTTTAGCATTTTACACCAGAGAATCCGCATCACTTTTGGAAAGACTTAGAATAATAGCTAATGGGAATGTTGGAATTGGCTTATCCAACCCAACAAACAAACTTGACGTCAACGGCACAATCCATTCCAAAGAAGTAAAAGTTGATATGAACGGCTGGTCAGATTTTGTTTTCAAAAAAGATTATGATTTACCAACACTAGAGGAAGTTGAAAAACATATTGCAGAAAAAGGTCATTTAGAAAATATTCCATCAGAGGAAGAAGTTTTGAAAAATGGAATTAATCTCGGAGAAATGAATACTAAGCTTTTACAGAAGATTGAGGAATTGACACTTTATATGATTGAATTAAAAAAAGAGAATATGGAATTAAAAAATCAAAATGAAAGTTTCAAAGTTGTGTTTGAAAGACTTTCAAAAATTGAAGAGAAATTAAAATAAAGATTTATATGAAACTTAGATTAGCCATTATTACAACATTATATTTTGCTTTAAATGCGAATGCCCAAATCTATACACCTACTGGAATTATTCAAGGAACATCTGGCAATAATAGTGTTGGCATTGGTACAAATACTCCAACATCGAAATTAGATGTTTTAGGTACTATTAAAAGTTACGAAGGGACTCAACTAGGACAGCCAATAGGATCATCACAATTGATCAATGAAATTGGAGGGAGTTGTGGAATAGCTAATAAGATGTTAAATAGATTATGGCTTTATAGAGATAATGCTTCGGATTCCAATTGGTGGACAACAAGATTTCATGACGGAATTTCTATTGATGGAACTTACTCAACACCACAAAACAATACAAAAACTTGGTGGGAAAGAGATCCATATGATAATATTCAATCATGGGGTGATGGAGCTAATACATATTTTACAATCAATAAAGGTAAAATGGGAGTAGGAACTTCCGCTCCTGAATCTAAATTAAGTATTTACTCAACTTATGCAGAAGGATGGAATTCAGGACTTGAATTACTCAGGGAAGATGGAGGTAAAGGTTGGATTGTAGTTGACTCTGATGGAATGAAATTTAGAACTCCTGTTGATGGAGATGGTTATTATTTTAGAGATAATGATAATAATACATCATTTTTTGTTGCTGATGGTGGGAGCGTTGGGATTGGAACAACAAGTCCATCACAGAAATTAGAAGTGAATGGTAATGGTTTATTTCAAGGAGCAATAATTAGCTCTAAAAGTAGTAATGAAGGAGGGCAAATACAAATTAAAAATCCTTCTAAAACTTTAAATGGGACTGCCAATACATGGACTATTTATAATATGACAGGAGTATATGGGAATAGTTTGCAATTTTATGCTTATGATAACATAGGTTGTGTCAGCGGAGGTTTATGTGCAAGTCGTTTTACTATAATGGATAGTGGCAATATTGGAATTGGGATAAATAATCCAACAAATAAACTAGACGTCAACGGAACAATTCATTCCAAAGAAGTAAAAGTTGATATGAACGGCTGGTCAGATTTTGTTTTCAAAAAAGATTATGATTTACCAACACTAGAGGAAGTTGAAAAACATATTGCAGAAAAAGGTCATTTAGAAAATATTCCATCAGAGGAAGAAGTTTTGAAAAATGGAATTAATCTCGGAGAAATGAATACTAAGCTTTTACAGAAGATTGAGGAATTGACATTGTACATGATTAAAATAAAAAAAGAGAATATGGAAATGAAAAGCAAGCAAACAGAATTAGAAAACACTATTAAGGAATTAAAATTTAAGATAAAATAATGAAAAAAATAGTAATTATTGCGGCTCTTTTGATTCTAAAAAATAGTTTCGCTCAACAGATTTTAGATGGTTTTTCTCCAATTATTAATGATTTTACCACTCCACTAAAATCTGGTGTTTATACTGGAGACAAGGTTGTAGGTAAAGTTCCCGATGTAACTAGCGATTGGAATCATTTGTTTGTCATAAGACATAGTAATCAAACAAATAATTATCAACTGCAGATAGGATCCTCTTATAGTGCAAACGACAGATTGTTTTTTAGAAAAATTGGTGTCAATAGTTTATCATCTCTAAACCCTTCTTGGACAGAATTGGCTACAAGAGGAGCCAATTTATTTAATGGAAATCAGACAATAAATGGGAATTTAGATTTTTTTAATTACACAAACAAAATTGTTGGGTTTGGTGATCCTAATAACTATTACATTGGTTATTTTCCTGTTACGGGGTCTGCAGGCTTAGATATACATTTTTATGGTGGTATAAGGTTTGGAGATGCTACAAGTAATAGTGTTGTGCAAATTGTTAACGGAAAAGTTGGGATAGGCATAACTAACCCTAATAATAAACTAGATGTCAACGGTACAATCCATTCCAAAGAAGTAAAAGTTGATATGAACGACTGGTCCGATTTTGTATTCAAAAAAGATTACGCTTTACCAACACTAGATGAAGTTGAAAAACATATAGCTGAAAAAGGTCATTTAGAGAATATTCCAAGTGAAGAAGAAGTTTTGAAAAATGGAATTAATCTGGGAGAAATGAATTCCAAACTTTTGCAGAAAATTGAGGAATTGACTTTATATATAATACAGCAAGAGAAGAAATATTCTTCACAATCTGAAGAAATCGAAGCATTGAAAAAGAAAAACAAAAATTTTGAAGAAATATTTGAACGTCTTTCTAAAATTGAATCTCATATAATTAAAACTACAAATTATGAAAAATAAGTTGATTTTTATTGTTTCACTAATTTTAACTGTATCAGTTAACGCACAAATTTACACTCCTTCAGGTACTATTCAAGGAGCATCGGGAAGTAATAACATAGGAATTGGAACTAGTACTCCATCTACTAAATTAGATGTTTTAGGGACAGTAAAAATTCAATCTTCAAATTCAAATTATGATGAAAATTTAAGATTGCTTCCATCTCTCACGAGTGATTATTCTAGTATTGTTTTAGGTGCTGTTAATGGTATTTCTGGAACAGGAATTGGACAATGGACTCTTATTAGATATCCTGCAGCAAATAATTACATGTTCAGTTTGCGATATAATTCAACTGACTTTTTGAATGTTTTAAATAATGGAAATGTTGGTATTGGTATAACAAATCCAAATGCAAAACTTGTGGTTTTGGGAAACTCTGCAGTTTATGGCGATTTTGAATCATATTCAGGCACAACTGTTAATAATGTTTTACCAAATGGCAAAGAACCCACACTTGTCATTAGCGAAAAGCCAACAGGTACACCTCCTACAGTTGGAGGCAAAGTTACCTATCGTGGGGGAATTAGTTTTGGCCGTGGAGGCCCTGGCATTTATTCTGTAAATTATAACCCGGCAGGTAGTGATTACTACGGAGATATTCGTTTTCAAACAACATACTGGAACGGTTCAGGTTACAACAATGCTGATCGAATGGTTATTAATATTGAGGGTAATGTGGGTATTGGGACAATAAACCCAGCAAACAAGCTAGACGTAAACGGAACCATTCATTCTAAAGAAGTAAAAATAGACATGAACGGCTGGTCAGATTTTGTATTCAAAAAGGATTATGATTTACCGACACTTCAAGAAGTTGAAAAGCATATTACAGAAAAAGGTCATTTAGAAAACATTCCAAGCGAAGAAGAAGTTTTGAAAAATGGAATTAATCTAGGAGAAATGAATTCCAAACTTCTTCAGAAAATCGAAGAGCTTACCTTATATATGATTGAACAGAATAAAACTATTGAAGAATTAAAACAAGAAATAAAAAATATTAAATCAAAAATTTAATGAAAAAAATAATTACTCTTCTATTGTTTGGAATTTGTTTTTTATCAAGCGCACAACAAAAAATAACTTTTGGGTATGATTCGGCCGGAAATCAATTGACTCGCACTCTATGTTTAAGCGGATGCACTTCAAAGCCTACCAAGGCAGTAAAGGAAATCGAGGCCCTTACAGATGAGGATATGCTGAAATTTTCACAAGAGGATGTCATTTCGTATTATCCAAATCCTGTAAAAGAGGAACTCTACTTAAAATGGCAGCTTACCAATGATAATTATGTAAGCTCGATTCAGATTTTTTCTGTATCGGGACAGCAGCTGAGAACTTATCAGTTGACCAACTATAATGAAAGCCAGAATATTCCTTTTCAGGAATTGCCATCTGGAGTTTATCTGGTAATGCTCAACTATAATAGCGGAGATCAAAAATCTATTAAAATTATTAAACAATAAGTTTGCATGAAGAAGTTATACATTTTTATATTGACTTTAATAAGTCATCTTTCTTTTTCTCAGAATTTTACCGACACAAAAGGAGAACTGCAGATTTCGGCTTCAGGTACTGCAACTTACACATTGCCTATTGCCACACCACCCAGTATAAAGAATGTTGCACCAATTATCAATCTTACTTACAATAGTGGTGTAAGAGGTGGAATTGCCGGACAGGGATGGAACATCAACAGCATTTCGACTATATCTAGAATTGCAACGCGTATGGATATCGATGGCTTTGTTGATGGAGTAGATTTTGACGACAATGATAAGTTGGCATTAGACGGCCAGCGCCTGCTTATTAAAACAGGAATATACTGGGCCAGCGGTTCTACATATGAAACAGAATATAAAAGCAATACCAAAATTGAGCTGAAAATAGAAGGAACGGCCACTTATTTTGTTGTTACAGCTCCAGACGGATCACGAAGTTGGTATGGGTCTGTGGGTCCTGGGAATTTGCAGAATTCGGTATCGGAGACTGCATGGTACATTGTACGTTATGAAGATACAAATGGTAATTTTATTAATTATGAATATGATTCGACAGGAGAAATACATATCAGATATATTTTATTTAGTGGTAATTCTGTGGCAGGAATACCAAATCAAAATAAAATTGAATTTAAATATAATAGTGCAAAACGTTATGAACGCGAGTATATAAAAGGAAATGCAGTTAATTCGGAACATATTTTAGAAAGCATTGTTGTTTACAGCAATAGTATAGTTTACCGAACGTATAAACTGACCCAAATTGCAGATAATCAACTTGGTTATGAAAGATTAGAAACTATAAGGGAGATAAATGCACAAAACGAGGAGTCAAATCCAGTAGTATTTAAATATGCGTCTAGCCCTACAGATCCGGAAAGAAAAGAAAAAACGTACACTAATAATCTTGATTTTAATAAAATTGATATATCGGGTGATTTTGATGGAGATGGCCGAATAGATTTTGCTGTTAAAAATAAGCTGTATACTAATTTATTTAATGGGGCTTCTGGGAGTGTACCTATTACAATGCCAGTTTATACTTCATCTGATCAATCTTTTGCCGCAACAACTTTGACTAACAATAAATTAAATCAGTTTAATACTATTATCAATGCAGAGGCTGATATTAATTCATTGACTTTTAAATATTTTAATTTAGCAGGAGGTGCTGTAAATCAGGTCTATGCAAAAACAGTTTCCATACCGAATGTCGTTTATAACGAGATACAATGCAGTACAGGTGGCGGCGGAGGAGAAGAGCAGAGTCGAGGCGTGGCGGCCACTGCTTCTAATGAATACCCAGATGCTGTTAATCTTAACAACCAATATATCGAAGGTGATTTTAATGGTGATGGTATTTCCGATGTTATCGTATTACAGTATCATCAAATTGACCATTATGGCATGGATGGTCCTTGTACTGGACCTCATGGAGAAGCTTTAAATTGTAATTGTATACTAAAGGAGTCCTCAATTGGAAATTGCGCAGAAAATGCTTATTTTATAAATTTGTCTCCAAATGCTTCTACCAGTTTAAATACGAAAGATTTCGTGCAACTAACAGACTTTAATTATTGTAAAGAATCAGAAAGTAGATATACTGCAGATTTTAATGGAGACGGGAAGACCGACATTCTGATTATTAATAAAATCACCAAAGCATATCGTATTCTTGGGATTAAACAGTTAGTGAATGCTCCTTGGCATGCTGTAGAAATTATTGGGACAGGAACTTTGGATGCATACTCTCCAACAAAACAAATTCTTTTTGGGGATTTTAACGGTGACGGCAAAGTCGATATTATGCTTCCGGATTCTGAAGGAGGAGAAGGCGAGATCTTGTGGCAGACTTATTTTAGCAATGTTAATCCTTTGGCGGGAGCATTTTTCAAAAGAGTTGGTTATAATATAGTTGAATATCGTCCAGATACCAGTAAAGAAGCAAATCCATATACAACACAAATTCATTATAGTGACTATTTTGCTTTGGATATTAATGGTGATGGAAAATCAGATATTGTACGTGTTTGGAGGAAATATTATAGTCCTGGTCTTTTAGATTTCAATAATCATAACACACAATGGCAAGTAACAGGTTTTGCTAATAATATTGGAAATCCAGCTAGTCAGGGATTTAATAAAACTTATGATTCCGGTTTGTTTGATTCTGGTTCACCAGATCTTCCTATTCCGATTGTATCAAATTACAGATATAAAGGAGCAAATACGGATCTTGTATTAGTCAGAGGACATTACAACAAGATTGAGTATTATCAGTTCAACAAAAATGTAGGCACAGAGAACAGACTTATAGAAGTATCTGAGGCTAATGGGAATATTAAACACAATATTGAATACAAATCAATGCAGGCTGATGATGGCAATACAGGAAACGCTGCAACTGATTTTTATTCCTCAGAAAATGCGATGACATATCCCAATGTTGATATTATTCGCGATTACAAAAGTTATTTTGTTTCTAAATTAACAAAAACGGTGAATGGTGTTTCTAAATATCAAGATTTTAGATACAGAGGTTATGTTTTCAATTTTAATTATGGTGCTGTTGGTTTTACCCGTACAACAAGAAGTAATTGGTATTTGCCTTCTTCAGACATAAAAATATGGAATACACAATTCAATGATCCAAATTTGAGAGGAATAAATACTATACAATGGACTAGTACTAATGGGGGGACGGTCTTTGATGCTGTACCTACAGATCTTCTGAGTACTACAACTAATGTATTTTTGGTTAATACAGTGGGAGGGGACCAGCCATGGAATACATATCAGAGCGAAATCAATATTGACACTCCAGTTACTGCTAGTCAAAACTATGTGGCAAATAATTTAATTACGGCAAAATCTGCCGTAAATGACAATCTGAATGTAAATTACCAGTCAGGGCAGGTTGTTTTGAAAGATGGATTCAGCGCCAAAGGAACAAGCGGAAGCAGTTTCAGAGCATATCCTTTGATACCAGCCGGAACTGCAGCACCTGCCAACAGCAGCGTCTTTAATATTCTGCTTACCAAACAGACCGTGATCGACCATTTGGCAGATACTAAAAAAGAAACATTATTTACCTATGATGGAACAGTCCAGAGTACAAATTACTTTGGATTGGAAACCAAAAGCGAAACCAAAATATTCAGCGGAACGACATTGCAGGGTACGACAATTGTTGATACACAGTACGAGAACAATGCTTCAGGAACAGGAAAGAATTATTATGTGGGAAGACCTAAAAAAATAAACAAATCTACGAACATCTATACTGGTGATACGCGTACATCGGAGGATGTGTATACCTATAGTGGGTCAAATTTGGTTAAAACGGAAAAGAAAGGACATAATACCTATGCTATTGTAGAAGAAATGTCGTATGATGCAGTGGGGAACTTATTGACGAAAACAGTAAGCGCTCCTGGAGCCCCAACTATTCCTCCATCGCGAACCATAAAAGACGAGTATGATGCTACAAAGCGTTTTATTGTTAAGAAAACTGATCATCAAAATTTTGCTACAAATTTTGAGTATAATTCACGTGGTCAAGTGACAAAGTCAACAGATTATATGGATATAGTAAATGATTTCACTTATGATAACTGGGGGAAATTGTTAACTACAACCGTAACCAATTCTTCAATCGTGCCGATTGTTGCCACTAATGTCTATACAAAGCTTTCGACAGGAGGATATACTTTAACAACTACAGACAATCTAGAAACAAAAACAATTACCGAATATGATGTTTTGGGAAGAATTGTAAAAAGCGCTACAAAAGGATTTGCGGCAAATTCCACGATTTCAAAACAGATAGTTTATGATGCCTTAGGACGAATAGAAAAAGAAAGCGAGCCTTATTTTTCGACACCAAGCTTATGGACCAGCTATGAATATGATTATTTAATGAGGCCAAAAACAATTACGGCTTCAACACAGAAAATCCAAAATATTACTTATTCCGGTTTGACGACCACCATTGATGATGACGGAAAAACCACAAAGACTACTATGGATGCATTAGGAAATAAAATTCAAATAGAAGATCCAGGAGGAACGATCAAATTTACTTATTTTGCAGATGGTCAATTACAAGAATCAGATTACCAAGGCCACAAAGTGCAAATGGGTATAGACGGCTGGGGGAATAAAATTACCATGTTCAACTCAAACGCAGGGACTTATTCTTATACTTATGATGCATATGGACAGCTGAAAACAGAAACAACTCCTAATGGAACGACATCTTTAACATATGACTCAGCAGGGAGGCTAACTGAAAAATCTATTGTTGGAACCAATAACAATACAAATAGCAAGACTACTTATGCCTATAACGGACTGAACCAAATGACAAGCAATACTTTTGCTGATAATTTAGAATCCAAAATAATTACAAATAGTTATGAATATGACAATCTTAAAAGATTGTCTAAAACGACTGAAACTACTCCTTACGCGGTTTTTGTAAAAGAACTTGCTTTTGATTCGCTCGGAAGACTTGACAAAGAGACATCAACTGCAACTGAAATTGCATCGAGTAAGACAAGTACAAGAACTATTAAAAGTAAATACCAGAACGGTTTTCCGTGGCAGATGGTTGACGATGTCACACAGCAGGTACTTTGGCAGACCAATTCAGCAGACGAGAGAGGACAACTTACAAGTGCAAGTTTAGGAAATGGTATTGCAATAAACCAATCATTCGACCCATATGGATATGCCACTCAGTCTAAATTTGACAGAACAGGAGCTAATCCGGGTAATGTGATGACATTGACGACTGCTTTTGAAGCCAAAAGAGGGAATTTGAAGAATAGAACCAATAACTTGTTCAACTGGAATGAAACTCCGGGTTATAATGGACTAGATCAGTTATTGACTTACAATAACGCTCAAGGCCAGCAAGAAACACAAGCTTATGATGAAAAAGGAAAAATTACTCAAAATAGCATAGGTACCTATGAATATGATGGAACAAAAACTTATCAGAATACTGCCATTACATTAAGTTCAAATGCTTTAGCTTATTATCAAAACAGAGGTACGGGTGCGAACTCTGCGCCAAAACTGAATTTAGATATTAGTTATAATGCCTTCAAAAGCCCATTTTCGATTAAAGAAAAAGGACGTGACGGTAATTACATTGATAACATTAGTTTTACTTACAATGACAATAATCACCGCAGTGCAATGTTTTATGGAGGACCACAGGATGATAAGTTGCTTCGCCCCTCTCGTAAATATTATTCGGCTGACGGGACAATGGAAATAAAACAAAATATTACAACTGGTGACTTAGAATTTTTGACCTACATTGGTGGCGATGGTTATGATGCACAAATAGTTTCAAAAAGCAATGGAAATGTTCAGAATTATCTATATTTACACCGTGATTATCAAGGCAGTATAATGGCCATTACTGATGCAAATGCCAATATAGTTGAAAAGAGACTATTTGATGCTTGGGGAAGTATTTTGAAAGTACAGGACGGCAATGGCAATTTATTGTCTGGATTGACTGTGTTAGATAGGGGCTACACAGGGCATGAGCATTTGCAAAGCATGGGATTGATTAATATGAATGCGAGGCTTTATGACCCCATACTTCATAGGTTTTTGCAGATAGACAATTATATACAAAATCCTGAAGATACTCAAAGTTATAATCAGTACGGATATGTGATGAACAATCCGTTGAAATATACAGATCCAAGTGGGGATATTTGTGAAGGATGCGGAGGAATGCCAGGAGTGCCAGGGGTTAACGGAGGAGGAGGTACAGGGATAATTACTGATGGGAATGAGTTCTGGCGAGATACTGGAATGAAGGAATGGTGGAGAAAGAATGTTAATATGAAGAGCATAGATAGTGGTCTACATTTTTTAGGCCAAAATTTTGAATCTTTTGGCGATAATATTTCTTCATTATTTAGAAAAAGCATTAAAAGTCCAGGAAAACCGTATAGTTATAAAGGATCTAATTTTACTTCCATTGCGGGTAATTATTTGAATAATAAGGTAGAGCAATCCACGAAAGTAAGAGGAAAAGGAGGACAAGCAATTGGCTGGGGAGCAACTGCTTCTATGGGAGGTGGAATTGGTTACGAAATTGGAATAGTTACAGATGATAATGGAGGAAGAGCGTTATATTTTACATTCAAAGGCAATGTTGGTTGGGGCGAAGATGTTGGTATGACTGTGACAAAAATAACCCCAACAAGTAAAAGAGATTTTTCAGTTGATGATTTTTATGGGAAGGCAATTAGTTACAGTGTATCTTACGGCTCATGGGGATACGAGAGAGGGGGAACCATGAGTAAGGCAGGTAAAGCAAAACTCAACCCTAATAATTTTGGAACGGGTAAAAACGGATATACTACGGATGCTGGTTCTAGAAGCCACTTACTGCCTATGTTAAGAGGGGGTATGGGAGTGTTATTCTCTGAATCAAAGACATGGATATTTAAATTTTAATACATTATTAAGCGAATAAAATTATTTATGAACTATGGGTAAAAAAGTCATTTTAAATATCTGTATCTTAATTTCTGCTATTTTTTTAATTCTTTTTTCTTTATTTCAGAAATCAGTTGAGAAAGTAAATTATGAAGACGAATTGAATGAAGAATACAGAGGTTTTGTTGTTAAAAAATTTATAGATTCTACAGATCATTCAATTTGTAAATTAGTTTTAAAATCTGGGGCAATAATTGATATTTGGGACAATTGTTATAAAAAAGTTGAAATTGGAGATTCAATTGTAAAAAACAAAGGAAGTCTCGATTTTTTGATTTATAAATTATCTGGACTCGAAGTAGTAAATATTAAAGAAAATTTAATAGCTCCTGATGACTTAAATAAATAAATTTGATATTGTTAACAAAATGTCTTTTTATTTTTCGATATTTTGGTAATGTTGCAAATTAGGAGTTTTTATAATGGAACGACATGACTAATTGAAAAAGAATGTTAAATTTAAATTATTGAATAGAAAAAGAGATGATCTGCTGGTCGTCTCTTTCGTTTTTTATCTTTTATAAACCTTAAAATGCTTTTGCTTTACAGAAGTAAATCGATTTTTAACTCGGGTAGAACAAAAAGAGATAGATTTAGTAAGTTAGTTAAATGATTGCAATGACATAGAACTCCTCTCCCCAAAGAGTTCTAATGAAAAGCTGCGCAAATGTCTCTGACTTTGCGCAGTTTTTTGTTTCTTAGAAATTATAATCTTCTCAAAAGTCTCCCGACTTTTAATTGTTTTATGTTTTCTTATTTCCCGATGCAAAAGTTAGCGAAAATATTCCCTAAGAGCTCGTCATTGCTGACCTGACCTGTAATAAGCCCGAATTGATATAAAGCTTCACGAATATCCAGTGCCATTAAGTCACTTGAAAGATTTGTTTCAAGACCAAACTTCACTTTTTGTATTTCATCCAAAGCTTTAAGTAAAGAATCATAATGTCTTGTATTTGTAACAATAGTTTCGTTATTTCTTAAAGCACCAGTATTGACAAATGAAAGTAGTTCATTCTTCAATTCATCAACACCAATTTTCTCTTTGGCAGAAATCAATAAAAGTTTTGCATTCAGATTTTCAAGTTTAGAGGTAATATTTGAAACTTCATCTTCAGATAAAATGTCTTTTTTATTAACGACAATCAAAAGTGGTTTTAATGGATATTTATTTTTGATTTGTTCAATCTCCGAAACAAATTCAGAGCTTGAAGTTTTGAATTTCAATCCATCAAACAAATACATCACAACTTGTGCCTGATCTATTTTTTCGAAAGTTTTTTTGATTCCAATGCTTTCTACAACATCTTTCGTTTCGCGAATTCCAGCAGTATCAATAAATCGGAAACCAATACCACCAATAACCAATTCATCTTCAATTGTGTCACGAGTTGTCCCGGCAATGTCCGAAACGATGGCGCGTTCTTCATTCAACAAAGCATTCAACAAAGTTGATTTTCCAACATTTGGTTCGCCAACAATTGCTACCGGAATTCCGTTTTTTATTACGTTTCCAACAGCAAATGAATCAATTAAACGTTTTAAAACAAATTCAATTCGGTTTAATAATTCGTGAAATTGAGTTCTGTCGGCAAATTCAACATCTTCTTCCGCAAAATCTAATTCTAGTTCAATTAAAGAAGCAAAATTCAAAAGTTCTTCACGGAGTTTTGCAATTTCGTTACTAAATCCACCTCGCATTTGCTGCATAGCAATTTGATGTGAAGCTTCGTTGTCAGATGAAATCAAATCGGCAACCGCTTCTGCCTGAGATAAATCAAGTTTTCCGTTTAAAAAAGCACGTAATGTAAATTCACCAGCATCGGCCATTCTACATCCTTTTCGCAATAATAACTGGATAATCTGCTGTTGAATATAAGTTGATCCGTGGCAAGAAATCTCAATAGTATTTTCGCCCGTATAAGAATTTGGTCCTTTAAAAATCGAAACCAAGACTTCATCAAGCGTTTTTTCATTATCAACAATATGACCTAAGTGAAGGGTATGTGTTTTCTGTTCGGTTAAATCTTTATTTTTTATCGATTTAAAAACAGAATTTCCGATTGTGATTGCTTCAGCACCTGAAATACGAATGATAGCAATAGCTCCAGCTCCAGACGGAGTCGCTAATGCAACTATAGAATCTTGATTTATCATGATGCAAAGGTATAAAAAATGCTCCAAATTTTAAATGTTGCATTGCTTGTAGAATATACAATTTGAAACTACTGAAAATTTGATTTTTAAGAAATTATTAAGTGTTAAAATACTGATAATTATCAGGTTGTTTTGTTTTTAGAATGATTAAATTTGAGAAAACAATACACTAATTCTAAACAAAATGAAAAAGATATTATTTCCCACAGATTTTTCTGAAGCAGCAACAAATGCGTTTGTTCATGCATTAGAATTTGCAAAAATAGTCAACGCCGAGCTTGTTTTACTTCATACTTTTGAGATTCCGGTGTATGACAGTCAGTTTTTTCCTGAGAATTATGCCTCAATTTACAGTTCAATTGAATTGGCTAAATTTGAGATGTTTAAAGATGAAATTCCAAAACTCAGAGCAATTGCTTCAGAACGAAAATTAGATGATATTGTAATCAAACACCGCTTAATGGATGGTGATTTGATTTTCAATCTAAAAAATGCTGTCGAAGAAGACGATATTGATTTTGTTATAATGGGAACTACTGGAGCTTCTGACTGGACAAAATTCTTCACAGGATCTAATACAAATTCGGTAATATCTGAAGTTAACGTGCCGGTATTATGTGTTCCCATTGATGCCAGATATAAAAAAGTGAAGATTATTGGTTTTACGACGAGATATCGTGAAAAAGATAAAGCGGTACTTCGCCGAATATTAAAAATTGCAAAGAAAACAGATGCAAAAGTGAAAAGTTTATATGTAAAAACTTCAAATTCTGATGTTTCTGATATGACAATTAAAGAATGGGAACAAGAGTTTGCAAACGATAATGTTGAGTTTTTAGTTTTACCAAGTGATGAAGTCAAAGAAACTATTCTTGATTTTATTTTATACAAAGACATTGACATTCTGACGACTATAACTCATAAGAGATCTTTTTTTGAAAGCATTTTTGAATCAAGTTTTTCTAAAAAAATCACCAAAGAAGTTTCTGTACCAGTTTTGGTCATGCATGAAAAGGAATAAAAAGATAAATAATTTTAATAGCAGTTTTGTAAGTGTAAAATATATATTTGTACTTCAATAAAATTTTAAAATGGAAGTATATCATAATAAAGTCGCACACTTTTCTAACATTTATAATAAAATCAATAAAAGATACAACAGCATCAGTATTTTACGTCTGTTAACAGTTTTTCTTTGTTTGTTTATGTTGTTTTATTACATCAAAACCAATGATTTGCTGTATGTCGTAGTCGTTTTTCTATCTTTTGTTGGTTTTATTTTTTTAATGAAAATCCACACTAAATTATCTTTTCAAAAACAACTCACATCAGCACTTTTAAAAATCAACGAAAATGAGATTTCGTATTTAAAAAGAGAAAAAACACCTTTTGAAAACGGAATAGAATTCAATGATTTTCATCATCCATACGCATATGATCTGGATATTTTTGGCGATCATTCTTTATTTCAAAATCTAAATAGAACTGCGACATTTATCGGAAAAAAGACATTGGCAAATCAATTGCTGCATCTTCTTCCAAATGAGATTATTTTAGAAAATCAAAAAGCTGTTGATGAACTTAAAACTAAGATCGACTGGCGCCAGGATTTTTTAGCATTGGCAACTGTCAGTTCTGACAGTAAGTATTCATACGATTCTATAATTCATTGGAGTTCATTTAAAAACAATTCATTGTCTAAAGCTTTAGTTTTACTGTCTTTTGCAATGCCTGCTTTATTTTTTGGAGTATTACTTGCTTATTTTGTTACTTCAAAAACAAATTTATTATCATATTTGACGTATATTTTTATTGCTAATATGATTGTTTTAGGACAGTCAATAAAGCGAATCAAATCAGAAATTGCTCAGGCGGATAATGTTGATAAAATAATTAAGCAATACGGTTTATTGGTTGAAAAAATTGAATCGGAAAAATTTGAGTCTAAGAAATTAATCGAATTACAGCAAAAACTGATTTCTAAAAATATTCCGGCTAGTGCACATTTAAAGCAATTGTCTGAATTATTTTCAAGAATGGACACCATTAATAATTTTGTTACAGCAACTGTTTTTAATGGAACTTTTTTGTTCAATCTTCATGTTCTGAAAGCACTTTTAAAATGGAAAGAAGATTATTCGCATGAACTTGAAAATTGGATTGCTATTATTGGTGAATTTGAAGCTTTAAATAGTTTGGCAAATTTGGCTTATAATAATCCTGATTTTGTTTTTCCAGAAATTAACTCGGAATATAAAATTGAATTTAAAAACTTAAGTCATCCGTTATTAAATCCAAATAATAGAGTAGGGAATGATACTTATTTTTATCCAGAATCGTATGTGATTTTAACAGGATCTAATATGTCTGGAAAAAGTACTTTTTTGAGAAGTTTGGGTGTCAATATGGTTTTAGGCGGAATTGGTTCAGTTGTTTGTGCTTCAGAAGCTAATATTCATCCACTTCCAGTTTTAGTTTCAATGCGATTATCAGATTCTTTGGCAGATAGCGAATCGTACTTTTTTGCAGAAATTAAGCGTTTAAAACAAATTATGGATGCGCTGGAAGAACGCCCGGCATTTGTTTTATTGGATGAAATTTTAAGAGGAACAAATTCTGATGACAAACGAAACGGAACGATTGAAGTGGTTAAAAAAATAATCGCGAAAAATGCAATAGGTGCAATTGCAACGCATGATATTGAAGTTTGTTTGACGACTAACGAATTTCCAAATATATTAAAAAACCAATGTTTTGAAGTTGAAATCCAAAACAATGAATTGCATTTTGATTACAAATTGAGAAACGGAATTTGCAAAAATAAAAGCGCGACTTTCCTAATGCAGAAAATGGGAGTTATTTAAGTCTCAGCAATTTTTGTATTTTGAAGTTTAATTATAATAAAAATGGCTAAAGAATGATTTCTTTAGCCATTTTCTGGTTTTATAAATGAGATTTTATATAGTCAATAATCTCTTGTATTATTTTGTCTATTTCGCTTTCTTCGGCATTAAATAATGTGCCGTCAAAATATCTGGCGTGAGTTCCTTCGCCAGTTGGAGATCCGTGATGCGCGTCGATTGATTTTCGCCAGTATTCGGCATGATTTTTCCATTCTTCGGTATTTACCAAAGCAGGTTCAACAAACCAAAGATTCCAAGATAATACATTTCCAGGCTGAAGCATATTCCCAGAAGCCAGGTTAAAGGCTTTCATAATTAATTCGTTGAAGCCATCGACAATTGAATCTTTAGTTTTTTTAATATCACCAATTTCTACCGCTATATATCCTGTTGTATAAGATTCAGCTTCGTGAAGTGCAAATGCCGGATTTTTGAATTCAGGTGAAATTCCTTTATTTACCGGAAAAATAGGTTGTTTAGGATTTCCGGGATCATAAGTGACTACACGAATGGCATTTTCCTTATCTAATGGGAATTTTGGAAGACTGTATCGTAGTAAAGGCCAAATTTCTTTTATTTTGTCACCCTGATGTTCACTTGGTGTAAACCAGATTTTGCCTTCAACAGTCATATCTAAGGCCAGTTCTTTGGTGTTTTCATCAACCCAGCCTCTTTGTCCAGTAACAGTTACTTCGACATTAAGGCAAATTTCATCTTTAAGCCAAATTCCTTGTTGCGGACAAATAACAGAATAAACTCTTCCTTCATCAGTATATCCCACTCGGGAAATGTATGGTGCAAACTGCTGATAACATCTTTTGGTATCTGGAAAGCCTTTTAAAGTTTCCCAGCTAAACTCTGGCCATTTTACCCCAAGCTGACGCTGAAGAAAATTAATATTGTCCATATTACCCAACATTGGCAAAGAGGATAAATCGCGGGTAGGGTATCTCATAGGAGAATTTGCAGGAGGTAACCCGCCAACCCATCCGTTTGGGATGCATGAATCTTGATTTTTTTCCATTGTTTTGTGGTTGTTTATATTTGATCTGGTAAAGCTAATATAATGTATAATCTTACAATAGAGTAGAACTGCCTGTTTTTAAATAATTGTAAATCAATTAAATAAGAAAAATGTTGTTCATTGCTGTTTAAAACTTTTTTGCAAAAAAAAATCCCGATTCTTAATGAATCGGGATTCTAAATAATTAACTATATGTAGGTTTGTTTAATAATTTGAAATAAACAAGTTAATAAACAATATTTCCGTTGTGAATAAGCATTTTTGGAGGTGATATTCTCGAAACAGCTTCCGCTGAACAACTGGCTTTTAAGAATACCAAATCTGCTTTGTCGCCTGCTTTTGGCCATTGCTGAGTTCCTTTGTCATCTAAAGGAATTGGTCCAGAAGTTGCTAGTTTCAGCATTCGCGATAAGTTAAATTCTGTCACTTGCCCATATAATTGTGCGGCAAGATTGGCTTTTTGTAAAACACTTCCTGTTCCAAATGTATTCCAATGATCAATTATGCTGTCGTTTCCGGTCATTACATTTACACCAGCTTTCATTAAAGTTGGAATTGGCATTACCAAACTTCCGAATGGAATTGTAGAAACAATACCAATTTGAGCAGCACTTAATTTTTCTGCCATTTCTTCCTGTTTGGCTTTTTCCAATTTTCCGAGAGCAAAGCAATGGCTTAAAAAAGTCTTTCCTTTTAAGTTTGTATTTTCGTTGACTTTCGCAATTAGATATTCTATTGTTTTTAATCCAGATTCTCCAGATTCATGTAAATGAATATCAATTCCTTTATTATTGTCTAATGCCAATTGTACTGTAAAATCAATTGTTTTTTCAATGGCTCCGTCAATCGAAAAAGGATCAAGTCCGCCAATGAAATCTATATCCATTTTCGCAGCTTCTTTCAAATAAGGAACGGAATCAGTATAAAAGACGCCATGTTGTGGAAAAGCAACTAATTCAGCGCCAAAAGTATTCTTTTTGTTTTCTAAAGCTTTTTGTAGATTTTTTAAAGATTGCAATTTTGAAGTTGGCTCAATATTTACGTGGCTTCGTGCAAATGAAGTTCCGTGCGATTGGAGTAACTCAATTAATTTCTCCGCTTTTTGAGTGGAGTTTTTTAGCATTTCAGGCAAAATTTGCTGTTCTAGCGCAATCATTCCTTTTACACCGCCAGTTCTCTTTTTTACGGCATGCCAGTCATCATAAAAAGTTTTGTCCAAATGAATGTGCATATCACGGAAGGCAGGAAGCATCAAAAAGCCTTTTGCATCAATAGCTTGTGCATTTGGTTTATTTGCTGAAATTGTTTTGATTTTTCCGTCGCTGATTTCAACGCAGAATAAGTCCGTTTTAGTACGAACGACTTCGTCTTCTTCGTATTCGAAACCAGTTTCTAACCTAACATTTTTTAAAGTAAAATTTTTGCCTGAAGCAATATTTATATTTGAATCTGTTTCAGAAATTGTAGAAGCTGCTGCAGAATTTATAAAACCTGAACCAACTGCAAGTCCGGCAACGCCTAAAACTGAATTTCTTAAAAAATCTTTACGAGTAATATCAGAGTTTTTCATACGAAGTAATTTGTATACAAAAGTAAACTTCATATAAATATCAAGAATAGAAAATTTATCTCAAGGCTTGAAAGATTTATAACTGCTCGCGGAAAAGAGTGGGTGTGATTCCGGTTTGAGTTTTAAAGAAATTTGAAAAGTAGGCGTGATCTACAAAACCTAATTCAAAGGCAATTTCTTTAATTGAAAGAGTTGTCGCTTTCAAATGTCGCTTAGATTCCAGAACAATTCGCTGCTGAATTAATTGTGTTGCTGAAATTTTTAAATGTTTCTTGCAGAGAATATTTAGATAGTTGGCTGAAATATGAAGTTTTGCAGCGTAAAAGGAAACTAATTTCTCTTCCTTGAAATGATTATCAATTAATTCCTCAAACTTTGCAATTCGAAGTTCTGTTTGATAAATATCATGACTCTGAAATACTTTTGCGGCTTCTTTGCTTATGATAGATGCAATAACGCCGGTACGTGAACTAATCAATTCCTGAAGGCAATTTTCATTTTCAAGTTCATTCTTTATTGCATCAAATTCGTAATGCAAAAGATTATAAGATTCCTGACTAAGTTCAATCACAGGATGATTGTGATATTGGGCAAATGAAAATCTAAAACTGCTAGAAAAGCTTTCAAAGAAATCTCTGCCAATCATTAGTTGGTAACCTGTAGTTTCAGGTTCGATATTCCATTTGTGCACTTGTCCAGGAAAAAGCAAATGAATTTGATGGTTGCCGATTTTATAATCTATAAAGTCAATATTGTGAACGCCTTTTGCCTGATCAAAAAGTACAATAATAAAAAAATCGTGCTGATGTGGTTTATGAATATGGCGTTCGCCATGCAATTCATTAAACAAGAGCTGATCGTTATATCTGCTTTGGTCTTTTTTGAATTCCTGAAGTCCAATAAGTGGAATATTTTGGTCTTTTTTGATTGGCATTGACAAGAAACAAAACAGTTATAAAGATTACTTCAAAACTTCATTAATCGTGTTTACAAAAGCTTCAACAGGCTGAGCGCCAGAAATAGCATATTTTCTATCAAAAACAAAAAACGGAACGCCTTGTACGCCAATTTCTTGTGCTTCTTTGATATCATGATGAACATCTTGTAGATATAAATCTTCGTTTTGTAAAACTTCCAGAATTTCCTCTTTTTTTAAACCAGCTTTTTCTCCAAGTTCCAATAAAGTTGGACCATCATTTAAGTCGCGGCCTTCGGTGAAATAAGCGCTGAAAAAGATTTCTTCCATTTCATCGCCAAGATTTTTGGTTTTAGCCAAATGTATAATACGATGCGCTTCAAGGGAATTTGAAATGATGGCTTTTTCAAAATGATAGTCTAAACCAACGCTTTTTGCGCGTTCTGTGACGCTTTTATGCATTTCGATAGATTGTTCAACTGACATGCCTTTTCGTTCGGCTAAAAACGTAAAAACATCTTTTCCGGATTGTGGTGTAATAGTTGGATCGAGCTGAAAGCTTTTCCATTCAATTTCAAACTCATTTTCTGGAAATTTTGCCAAAGCTGATTCCAATTGTCTTTTCCCGATATAACAAAACGGACACATGATGTCCGACCAAATTTCTATTTTCATGTTACAAAGTTACAGAAAAATTTGTTTCAGGTTTGAAGTTTCAGGTTTCAAGTTGAATGGCTTGTGTGTAGTTTAACCGCAAAGTACGCAAAGTTTTCTTTCTTCAATATTGTGTTCACAAACGCAAAGTTCGCAAAGCTTTATCTAAAACTTTGTGAACTTTGCGTAAACCTTAGCGTGCTTTGCGGTTAAACTTGAAACCTGGAACCTGAAACAAAATCTACTCCAAATAAAAAACCGCAAATCTTAAAAAAAGAATTGCGGTTTCTAGGTATAAAAAATGGTTGGTTAATAGCGATATTTTTTTTTACAATGATATGTCTTTAATTCGAAACTAAAAAAAATCCCTGTAACAAAAAGAAGTTTTGATGTTAACTATTTAACATTACAGGCATTACCAGCATTGTTACTGTTTCGCCTTCTTCAAGACCATCAACAGGAGTAAGGATTCCAGCTCTGTTTGGTAATGACATTTCTAACATAATCATGTCAGATTGTAAGTTAGTAAGCATCTCTGTTAAAAATCTTGAATTGAAACCAATTTGAAGATCATCTCCTTGATAATCACAAGTCAATCTTTCTTCAGCTTTGTTTGAGTAATCAATATCTTCGGCAGAAACATTTAATTCCGCTCCAGCGATTTTTAAACGAATTTGGTGTGTTGTTTTGTTTGAGAAAATTGCCACACGACGAACAGAACTTAAAAATAAAGAACGGTCAATCATTAATTTGTTTGGATTTTCTTTTGGAATTACCGCTTCGTAATTTGGGTATTTTCCATCGATCAAACGACACATTAGGATATAGTTATCAAATGAGAAAGTCGCATTTGAATCGTTGTATTCAATTTTTACTTCAGCATCAGAACTTCCTAAAATACTTTTTAAGATATTTAAAGGTTTCTTTGGCATAATAAAATCAGCAACCTGAGATGCTTTTACATCTGTACGTGCATATTTTACTAATTTGTGAGCATCTGTAGCAACAAAAGTTAATCCTTCCGGAGAAAATTGGAAGAATACTCCAGACATTACCGGACGTAAATCATCATTTCCGGCAGCAAAAATAGTTTTGCTTACAGCAGTAGCCAAAACATCAGCAGGAACTAATGTTACAGATGGATCTTCCAAACTAACAGATTTTGGGAATTCTTCTCCAGCAGCATAAGCTAATGCATATTTTCCTGAATTAGAACTGATTTCAACTGTATTGTTGTCTTCAACTGTAAAAGTTAAAGGCTGTTCTGGAAACGTTTTTAAAATTTCAAGTAAAAGTTTAGCTGGTACAGCAACGCTTCCTTTACTTTTAGAATCGATTGATAATGTAGCCGACATAGTAGTTTCAAGATCTGAAGCCGAAACTGTCAACGCATCATTGTCTAGTTCAAATAAAAAGTTGTCTAAAATAGGCAACGTGTTGTTACTATTGATTACACTACCTAAAACTTGTAATTGTTTTAATAAGTACGAACTCGATACTATAAATTTCATCTGTTATATTTTATTTTTTGATGTATTCTTTAGGATTTGGGGTCTAAAGATAAGGATTACAAATATATCGTAAACTATCTAAAGTATGACATTTTTTTATTAACATCTATTTACTGTACTTTCTTTTTCTGATGAAGGTAAAAGCCAGTCCGAAAACCAATAAAATTAGAATTGGAAGTCCGATAGTTATGAATTGAGTTACAGTGTAATTTTCATAAACTTTATCTTTATCCAATAATGGCAGTTCTACATCTTTGCTTCTAATGTTAATAAGTCCGGTATCGTCAAGCAAATAATTGATGCAATTCATCATGAAATCTTTGTTGTCGTATAGATTTCCGGTACGTTGATCATAGCCTAATTCTACTGGCATCATGTTTTTGTCCAATTGATTTCTTGTCAAATCTCCGTCGGCAATCACAATCATTTTATTTGGTTTTCCTTGCGCCTGAAATGAACTTTCTTTGAAAGGCAAAACACGGTTTTGAAATGCAGAATGGAAAGAACCTTCTAATAAAACAGCAAGCGGAAGATTTCCTTTGTTCAAATAATCTTGCGGAGAAGTTTTTTCTGTAACAATATTCAAATTGATCTCTGTTGGACTTCCAATTTTTTTAGAATATTGAGAAGATTGTAGTAAAACCGTTTTTTTGATTCCGTTTTTTAAAGTGTCAATTTGATTAGCAAAATCAAATTTGATTCCGCCTAAATTTTTTACAATCGGATGTTGGCTTGTTGGGATAACAATTGGAGCAAATTTCCAGATAAAATTCTGATACTGTGTTGCACTTCCTTGTTCTCCAGTTGCCAATTTTAATGGACTTCCTTGTTCATCTTTTACTAAATCAGGATTAATTCTAAATCCATATTTAAAGAACATGTCATTCAAATTCAAATCTCTTGGGTAAGCCAAAGTCGCACCAGATTGATTATATAAACTGTCCATATCAGCAGCAACTTGGTCGATTAACCAAATTGTTTTTCCGCCATTCATAACAAACTGATCCAAAACCTCTTTTTCTTCATCAGAAAAAGTTTGTGTCGGTTTGGCGATAATAGCCAAGTCATATTTTTTAAGAGCATTTAAAGTTCCATTTGGATCTTTTGCAACAGAATCCAATGTGAAAGGACCAATGTAATAGCTTTCTTTGATTTGACGTAGCAAGTTAGCAACATGAACTTCATTTAATTCTCCGTTTCCTTTTATGTAAGCAACTTTCTTTTGCTTGGCTTTTGTAATTTTATTGATTGCGTCAGCAATTGAATATTCTAAATGCTGAATCGATCCTTTTACTTTTTGCTCCGTATTAGCTCCCATAATGTTTTTCAACAATGGGATATTAACTTCTTTATTGTCGTAAACGGCAATTGCCCAAGGAAAAACCATAGCCTGAGATTGTTTTCCTTTATCGTCAACTGTAATGTTTACTGGTGTAAGGCCTTTTTGGTAAAGTGATTTTACTATTTCCATGCTTTCGTCTTCGTTTTCCATAGGGTTTACGAATTCGAAAACAATATTGCTGTTGTAAGCCTGAAATTCTTCTAGTAATTGTTTGGTTTCCTGCTGTAAACGTCTAAAGTCTGCAGGAAGTTCGCCTTGCATGTAAATTTTGATTGAAAGCGGGTTTTTAATCTGTTTTACAATATTTAAAGAAGTTTCAGACAAAGTATATCGTTTGTCTTTGGTTAAATCAAAACGATGGAAGAATAAAGTTCCGAGAACATTTAAAACAATTAAAATAAAAATTGTAATGCCTAATGTCTTTAAATTTAATTTATTAGATACTTTCATTACGCTTTAAAAGATTTTAATTGATAAACGGTAAAAGATAAAAATAATACGCTGATACTTAAAAAGTAAATTACATCACGAGTATCAATAACACCTCGACTCATACTTTTAAAATGATCCTGCATTCCAAAAGCCGAAATTAGCGTCGATTCTCCCGGAATTAAAGATGCAATACCTTCAAAACCAAAATAAAAGATAAAGCAAAGGAAAACTGCGATAATAAAAGCAACAATCTGATTTTCGGATAGAGTAGAAGTGAAAATTCCGATTGCAGAATAAGAAGCAATCAAAAATAGTAATCCGAAATAAGAACCAATTGTGCTTCCCATATCAATATTTCCTTCCGGATTTCCTAAATTAGAAATTACGAACACATAAATGAATGTTGGGATAATTGCTAAAATAATCAACAATAATGACCCGAAAAATTTTCCGTTTACAATTTCCCAAACAGATAGTGGTTTTGTTAAAAGCAATTCTAGCGTTCCTTGTTTTCTTTCGTCAGAGAAACTTCTCATAGTTACAGCCGGAATCAGGAAAATTAAAATCCAAGGTGCTAAAGTGAAAAATGGAGTCAAATCGGCATAACCAGAATTCAGTATATTGTAATCTCCTTCAAATACCCATAAAAATAGTCCGTTGCTGATTAAGAAAATCGCAATGACCAAATAGCCAATAGGAGAACCAAAAAAGGATTTTATTTCTCGTAAAATGATTGATTTCATGTATAACGTTTATTCGTTTATTTGTTTAATCGTGTAATTGTTTTTTTTGTTTCAAGTTTTACATTGCGAACTTTGCGTAAATCTTTGCGGCCTTTGCGGTTAAGTTAAAATGTAATTTAAAACTAATTCAAACTAACCAATTTATCCACACTCCAAGCTTCCGGCTTAGCATTGAATAGTTTCTTCGTAAAATCCCAAACAGTATTAAATAGTTCAGATTGTCTGTAATTTTCTAAATCTTGTTCGGTTTCCCAATAACTATAGGTAAAGAAAATACATTTATCATTTTTATCCTGATACAATTCTAAAAAACGATTTCCGTCTGCATTTCGTATTTTTTCTTTCACTGATTCAAAATTCTCCAAAAAATCAGGAATTTTTTCTTCGTGAAAACTCATTTTTACTATTCTTACGAACATATATACAATTTTAGATTTCTGATATTAGATTTTAGATTTGTTGAATATCTTAAGTCTTTTCAGGTGCGCAAAAATACCAAAATTGATTGTTCTTTTTATGAAATTTTAAAATATTATAAAGTCATGATTTCTCTTTGGTCGAAATGACAAAAAAATCAGTGTAAATCCGCTTAATCAGTTAAATCTGTGGGCTATTTCTATAAAAATTTAACCGTAATCACATCACGATAATTCAATCCCAACAAACTATTAGCAGAACCTACTTTAGAGGGATTGCTTCTAAAAATTGCAATTTCAAGGAAACCAGCTTCATTAAAAATAGCTAGTTTTTCTCCCTCATAAGTTTTGATTGGATATTTATCAGAAGTCGCAATAGCTGAATAATTAGGAAGAATGGTTTTGATGCTTTTTGGTTTCATCACAATTTCATACGGACGTCCGCGGGAAATTTCCAGAAACTGTTTTTTTGAAATATTTGTCACTACGTTCCCGAAATGATCAATATATATAACGTATCCTTTTAGGGAATTTCCATCGGCAGCAACAACGGCCTGAAGTTCTGTCACTTCTTTTACGGCTGGAATTTCTTTGCCAATAACATTCAGCAAACCGCCTTTTGCAATATGGCAGGCAACTTGTATGAAAATATCCAAATCGCTGAATTCGCTAGGAAAACGATCATGAATATTAATTTCGACAATTTTCTGCGGAACGATTTTCTGCGTAAGCATACTTAAAATTCCGTTATCGGCACAAATAAAGAAGTGATCGTTCCATTGCATAGCAATATGCTGATTCTCTTTATTGCGTTCAATGTCGACTCCAATTAAGTGAACAGTTCCTTTCGGGAAACTCAAATAGGATGCTCCTACAACGTAACTTGCTTCGGCTGTGTTGAATGGATCAATGTCATGTGAAATATCAATAATTTTTGCATCTGGAAGTTCAGAAATAATTTTACCCTTCAGCGAACCAACAAAGTGGTCTTTTAAGCCGTAATCAGTAGTAAGGGTAATTATTGACATCATTTTGTTTATAACTATTGATAGTATTTAAATCTAATTTTCATTAAATTTGAGAAATGCAAATCTAGTAATAGTAAATACAAATTGAAAGAAAGAAAAGACAATTTGCGTTTAAAGATATGAACATACCCGACAGCCATAGATTTACAAAACAAATTTATTTTTAATTTAAATTTATCTCATTTGAACGAAAGAATTATAGAGCTTATAGACATCGCTCCAAAAGACTTTTGGGGCGCGCAGGATTCTCATCTTGAAATAATCAAAAAGTACTACCCAAAGCTTAAAATAGTAGCACGAGGGACGACTTTGAAAGCCTTTGGCGAAAAAGAAGTTTTAGATGAATTCGAAAAGAGATTTCAGAGGCTGATGCTTCATTTTACCAGATACAACAACATTGATGATAATGTAATTGAACGTGTAATTATGAGCGATGGTCAGGAAGAAAAAAAAGCTTATGATCACGATAAAATACTAGTTCACGGAGTTGGCGGTAAAATTATCAAAGCCATGACGCCAAACCAGCAGTTACTGGTAGATACCATCAAAAAAAATGACATGGTATTTGCAATTGGCCCTGCTGGAACAGGAAAAACCTATACAGGCGTTGCAATGGCTGTTAAAGCGCTAAAAGACAAAGAAGTAAAAAGGATCATATTAACGCGTCCGGCGGTAGAAGCAGGGGAAAACCTTGGGTTTTTACCCGGAGATATGAAAGAAAAACTGGATCCTTATATGCAACCTCTTTATGACGCTTTGCGCGATATGCTTCCAAATGAAAAACTCGAAGATTACATCTTGAAAGGAATTATTCAGATTGCGCCTCTGGCATTTATGCGCGGACGCACACTTGATAATGCTTTTGTAATTCTAGATGAAGCGCAGAATACAACCCACTCACAAATGAAAATGTTTTTGACCCGTATGGGAAAAAATGCCAAGTTTATGATTACGGGTGATCCTGGTCAGGTCGATTTGCCACGAAGAACTATTTCTGGTCTTAAAGAAGCAATTTTGGTTCTGAAAGACATTGAAGGAATCGGAATTATTTATCTGGATGATAAAGATATCGTTCGCCATAGATTAGTGAAAAAGGTAATCGACGCTTACAAGCAAATAGAAAATCACGACTAAAGTTTAATTTTAGTGAAATGTTAAATGTAAATCGTAAAATGTGTTTTAACATTTATTAATATTCGTTTTGTGCTTATTTCTTTTTTGAAAGGTGCAAAACGAATATTTTTTTTTATCAATAATTAAGGACATTTAAATGAAAATTAGGGTATCGATTTTATTATTATTTGCGGTTTTGATTTCATGTCAAAAAAAAGAAATTCCAGAAAACAAATTTGTTGGAATTTGGTATGATACGGAGTATATAATTCCAGGAAAATCAAGTATTAAAATAAATGCTGACAGTACTTTTAATTATAGGGGTGCGGGTTGTGATTGGACAGTGTTTTCGAATGGTAAATGGAAGATGATAGGAGATTCTATCGAATTAAGCAGTATAAAAATAGATACATGTTATGTAATTTCTCCTTTTGTGGATTGTACTTTCTTTGACAGGAAAGGTAAAGCGCCATTACCCTTATTAACAATGCCAAATTGTGAACCAGATCAAGGGAAAAGTTTTTGTCTTTTTACAAAAGAAATTTTTTATATCAAAAATGACTCATTGTTTTATAAAATAAAGCCTGAATCAAAATGCTCTGACACTTTGAAAATTATGTTTGCTAAAACTAAAAAAATCAGAAAATGAAGCAATTAGATGATTTCTACCAAAATCAAGAAGAACCCATAAAAGGAACATTTCTTGCTTTACGTGATATTATCTTAAAACAAGACAAAGACATTACGCACGTTCTAAAATACGGAATGCCATTTTTCTGCTATAAAGGAAAAATGTTTTGCTATTTATGGATTCATAAAAAGTTCAAAAAACCTTATTTAAGTATTGTAGAGGGAAAGTATTTTGATGAACCATTCTTGCTTCAGGAAGATCGTTCTCGAATGAAAATAATGTTGTTTGATGCAGATCAAGATTTGCCTTTGGAACAAATTGAAACGGTTTTAGTAAAAGCATTAAATTTATATAAATCAGGAATTGTAAAGATTTGAATTTATTTAACGAAATAGTTAAATAAATAATAAACTTGCCGTATTTAAGCTTGCAAAAGCCTTTTAACTTTGGTCTTCTTGTCTTAAAACCTTAAATTTGCACATCAAAATATTTGATAATTAATATGACAAAACTTAAAAATATAAAAGTTGTAGTAAGTGATCTTGACGGAACTTTACTCAATCCTCAGCATAGAATTTCAGAATATACAAAATCCATTTTTCAAGAATTGCATAACCAAGGTTATCTTATTGTTGTAGCCACAGGCCGTCATCATTTGGATGCAATGGGAATTATTGACACGCTTGAAGTTCCGGTTTATTTAGTGAGCTCAAACGGCGCAAGAATTCATTCGCCAGAAAAAGAACAACTCTTTTCTTTTGATTTAGACAGCGATGTGGTAAAAGCAGCTTTAAATGTTGAAATCGATCCGGAAATTACAGTTGTCTTGTTCAAAGAAAATGTTTGGCAGACCAATAAATGGAACGAAAAACTTAATTCATTTCAGGCAGATTTAAAATACCGCCCAGAATTAGTTGATTATAAAACAATAGAAGATTTTGGCGCTATTAAAATTTTCTTTTCATGTGACAATCATGAAAAATTAGTAAAATTAAAAGATGCTATTCTGGCCAATTCATCAGAACATTTACATCACGCCTTTAGTTTGCCTACTTGTTTGGAATTTATGGACAAGTCTGTAGATAAAGCAGTTGCTATTGAACAAGTTCTTGAAAAGGAAGGTTTTACTTTAGCAGAAGCGATGACTTTTGGAGACGGATTTAATGATGTTCAAATGCTTGCATCAGCAGGAAAAGGATTGATTATGGGAAATGCTCCAGCTTTGTTGAAAGAAACTTTGCCAAATTTAGAAGTTATTAAAACAAATGCCGAAGATGGTGTTGCAAGATATATAGCATCAAAAATTCTAGATAAAGAGTTTGTGAGTTAATAAGGAATGTTTTGAATTTGGCTTTTGCCGAATAATAAATTATAGTTATTTTTATAAGAGCTAATTCGTTAATAATCAGCTCTTTTTTTTATAACCTTAATTTATTTAGTGATGAAAGAATTTTTAGGTCAAGTTGAGAGAAATTGCATTTCGGGAGCATTGTTATTATTACCGCTTCTTGTTTTTTTTGTATTGCTGGAAAAAGTTTGGAAATTTTTTCAGAATTACGGCGAAAAGTTCGCACATTTTCTTCGTTTAGATCTTGTGCTTGGAAAATATGCTACAGATGTCGCTGGCGGTGTTATTTTGGTACTTTTGATATATTTCAGCGGTTACTTAATGCGTTTGTCACTGCTTCGAAGATTCACAAAATGGGTCGATGATAAGTTGATGATATTTTTGCCAGGTTATGAAAAAAACAAAAAAGAAGCGGAAGAAAAATTAAAAGGAAGAAAGAAAAAACCAAGCTCTGATTTACCTATTTTATTGAAAAATGGAAATTATTGGCAGCCTGCACATTTGATAGAAGAAGATCAAAACGGAAATGCAGTTGTTTTTGTTCCGAATGCACCGGCAAAAGATCAAGGGCAAATTCTAATTGTAAAAGCAACCGATTTTAAAAAGCTATCTGAAACTACACTTGGAAATTTAGATAATTCAATTAAATCTTTTGGAAAAGGAATTTTGAGTTTTAAATAACACTTTTATTAGATTTTATATAAAATCCTCAATAGAAACAATTGAGGATTTATTTTTTATAAGATATTGATAACTAATGCAATATGTTTGATTGGATAAAAACAATTTTTTTAATAGTTTTCAAAGTGTATTTTTGTTTTCTCAAATGTAACTACCATGATAAAAAACAGTTTTATTCTTGCTTTTCTATTGCTTTCCATAACCGGAAATTCTCAGAAATTAAAATTAGAAGAAATAATGAAAGGAGAATCTTTCATTGGAAATCAACCCACTAACGGACGCTGGTCTTTAGACGGAAAAAAGGTTTATTTTGAATGGAATCCGAAGGATGAATTAGGAACAAGTACTTATTATTGGCAAAAAGGAATGACAAAGCCAGAAGTAGTTCAGCCAAAAGAAGCTATTTTTTCTCAAATGGATTTCAAAAGTAAACCGGGTTCTGATATTGTTTATTATGTAGATAAAGGAAGCTTGTATTCTTATTCAATTAAGTCACAAACAAGTAAAAAATTGATTCAGCAATCGGCAGCGATATCTAATTTGCAATTAGGATCTGAAGCTGGAATATTGTTCTTTTCTCAAAACGATAATATTTTCAAATACAATACTAAAGAAGGAACTGTTCTGCAGATTACGAATTTTAGTAAAGGAGCTAAAAAAGAAACAAAACCAGAAAAAGAGACTTTTTTAAACACACAACAAAAAGAATTATTCCAGTTTATTAGAGATAAGGAAGCTAAAAAACAATGGAATCTTGCTAAGTCAAAAGCGGTAAAATCTGATTTTGCTAAAGAATATTTTTATGGAAAAGACAGATTTACAAGTTTAAAAGTAAATCCGAATGGAAATTTTGCGACTTTCAGATTAGTTGAAGAAAATGAAGTGAAGCAAGAAAAAATGGAAGTTTTTATTACTTCTGACGGTTATAACCAAAATCCGGAAACGAAAGAAAAAGTTTCGACAAATAATTTTGTAAAAACGAAATTCGGAATTTATTCTGTTGCAAAAGATTCTGTTTATTATGTCAATTTTTCAACTTTAAGTCATATTCAGGATACGCCAAAGTATTTTCAGGATTATGAAAATCTAAAGAATAAGCCAAAAGAAGATAAACTGATTGTTGCTCAAGCGCCTGTTTATAATGAAAACGGATCTTTAGCAATTGTTGAAATTAGAAGTCAGGATAATAAAGACAGATGGCTTGTAAATTTAAATTTGGATAAAGGAACTTTTGAAGAAATTGAATACCAGCATGATGAAGCCTGGATTGGCGGTCCTGGAATTCCGTCGTATTCATTTGCATCAGGAAATTTGGAATTTTTAGCCGATAATGAAACGATTTATTTCCAGTCTGAAGCTACAGGATATTCTCATTTATATACTTATAATGTAAAGACAAAAAAGAAAACACAATTAACAAAAGGAAATTGGGAAGTTCGCGACGTGACTTTATCTAAGGATAAAAAAGTGTTTTACTTGAGTACAAATACAACACATCCTGGAAATAGAGAATTCTATAAATTAGTTCCTGCTGATGGAATTTTACAGCCAATTTTAACGAAAGATGGCGCACATGAAGTAGTGATTTCGCCAGACGAAAAATCACTTTTAGTTCGTTATTCTTATAAAAATATCCCATGGGATTTTTATGTTGCTGAAAATAAAAAGAATACTTCTTTGCAACAAATTTCGTCTTCGGTTACTGAAGATTTCAAGAAATACCAATGGAGAACACCTGAAGTAATTACGTTTAAAGCGCAAGACGGGACTTCAGTAAATGCGAGATTATATACACCAACTGCAGAAACTAAAAATAAAGCAGCTGTTATTTTTGTTCACGGAGCGGGTTATCTTCAAAATGCACATAATTTCTGGAGCAATTATTACAGAGAATATATGTTCCATAATTTGCTGACTGATTTAGGCTACACGGTTTTAGATATTGATTATAGAGGAAGTGACGGCTACGGACGTGATTTCAGAACTGGAATTTATCGTTTTATGGGCGGAAAAGATTTATCTGATCATTTAGATGGTAAAAAAGTATTAGTCGAAAAATACGGTATTGATGCTGACAGAGTTGGTATTTATGGTGGTTCATACGGAGGTTTCATTACTTTAATGGGAATGTTGACAACTCCAGGTGAATTTGCATCGGGTGCTGCGTTGCGTTCGGTTACGGATTGGGCACATTATAATCACGGTTATACCGGAAATATTTTGAATTTCCCTGAAACAGATCCACAAGCATACAAAAAAAGTTCTCCAATTTATTTTGCAGATAATTTAAAAGGAAATTTAGTGATGCTGCACGGAATGGTTGATGATAATGTTGAGTACAAAGATATTGTACGTTTGTCACAGCGTTTTATTGAATTAGAGAAAAAGAATTGGAGTTTGGCTTCTTTTCCAGTTGAATCTCATGGATTTAAAGAAACGTATTCATGGATTGATGAATATGGTAGAATCTTGAATTTATTTAATTCGACACTTTTGAAAAAATAATTGTTTAGTTGATGGTTTTTGGTTGATAGTTGATAGTGTGAAAAACACAAACCACAAACCATCAACTATCAACAATAAACATTTGCTTGCTCCTTTAATTAGTTTTAAATTTGCATTCATAAAAAACAACACAACGAATAATGAGCAATACAATCACAACTACAAATTTTAATTTTCCGAATCAAAAATCAGTTTACCGCGGAAAAGTTAGAGAAGTTTACAATATTAACGACGAGCTTTTAGTAATGGTAGCTACTGACAGACTTTCGGCTTTTGATGTAGTTTTGCCAAAAGGAATTCCATACAAAGGACAAATTTTGAATCAGATTGCAACAAAATTTATGGAGTTGACTCAGGATATTGTTCCAAATTGGTTAATCGCTACTCCAGATCCAAACGTTGCGGTTGGGCATTTATGCGAACCTTTTAAAGTAGAAATGGTTATCCGTGGTTATGTTTCAGGTCATGCGGCTCGTGAATACGCAGCAGGAAGAAGACAAATTTGCGGTGTAACAATGGCTGAAGGCTTAAAAGAAAACGACAAATTTCCTGAACCAATTATTACGCCAACTACAAAAGCAGATAATGGTTCTCATGATGAAGATATTTCTCGTGAAGACATTCTTTCAAAAGGAATTGTTTCTGAAGAAGATTATTTGATTTTAGAAAAATATACTCGTGCTTTGTTTCAAAGAGGAACTGAAATTGCTGCATCTCGCGGATTAATTTTAGTGGATACAAAATATGAATTTGGAAAAACGAAAGACGGTGTTATCGTTTTAATTGACGAAATTCATACACCAGATTCTTCACGTTATTTTTACGCTGATGGATATGCAGAGAGACAAGCAAAAGGCGAGGAGCAAAAACAATTATCAAAAGAATTCGTTCGCCGTTGGTTGATTGAAAATGGTTTTCAAGGTCAGGAAGGACAACAAATTCCGGATATGAATGATGCTTATATAGAATCTGTTTCTGAAAGATATATTGAATTGTACGAGAATATCTTAGGAGAAAAATTTGTAAAAGCTGATATTGACAATATTGACCAACGTATTGAAAAAAACGTATTAGATTATCTGAATGATATCTAATAATATGCTTCGAATCAATAACAAAGGTTGTTTGATCTTTGCGGTTATTGGCTTTATTTTTTTATACAAAGCATGTTCCTTTGAAAGTGATTTTGAAGATGCTTTAAAAGAAAATGGTTACAATATAATTGATAAAGAGAGTATAAAAGCAGAAGAGAAAAGATTTGAAGATTTACCCGTTGTTAAAGGAATAATCTTAGATAAAGATTCGGTTATAACACCATTTTCTAAGAAAAGTGCGAATGTCTGTTTTATGAATTTAGGTGTAACAACGGAACATACTAGAAGCAGAAGAGGTAAAAATGATATTTCTGACAGACGATATACAACTACTGATTATGCTAGAAAAAGTACTTTATATAATAAGCAACAAATTATTCTACTTATAAATGGAAAGAAGTATTTTATAAAATCAAAAAAAATTATTCTTGCAAATGTAAATTATGACAATGAGAAAAAACAAATTGGAATTGTTAGTGGAGGATTTTCGACCAAAGAAGATTTTGATAAGCTCTTTTTTTTAAAAGGTTACGAATATTACAGAAAAGAATATAACATTTCAAAGCAACAAGAAAAAGAATATCTGGAAAACATAAAAATTTTATGTTCTTTCAGAGACGAATATGATCTGATTAATTGTTATTACTTTTCGAGATTTGATCGAGAAAACACACCGGATAATTGTGATTTAATTTATAAGAATTATCATTTTAAGGAAATTATTTACAAAACTGGTGACACTATTTCTTTCAAGGGAAAAATTGTAAATAATGAAGTTGTTCCTCTATATTAATAAAAAAAAAAGATTGTGACAATATTGACCAACGTATTGAAAAAAATGTATTAGATTACCTTTCTTCAAAATAGTAATTTCGGGTTTAAACTAATTATTTAAACCATGAAATCAAAAATAATAAAAAATGCCCTTCTGTTTCTATTAATGATAGTTGGGCATTTTCTTTTTGCACAAATTGATAAAAAAGCCACAAAAGAAACCAAAATCTTATATCAGAATTTAAAATTAATTTCTAAAAATCATATTCTTTTTGGACATCAACATGCACTGGAATATGGGCACGGCTGGAAAAATGAACCGAATCGTTCTGATGTAAAATCGGTTACGGGATCACATCCGGCTGTCGTCGGAATTGATTTCAGCGATTTCTCTGGGCGCTCAAAAGATGTAATTGAAAAGACGAAAGAAATGCTCAGAAAAAATGTAATTGAAACGTATGAACGTGGCGGTATTACTACTGTTTCCTGGCATTTTAATAATCCGGTTTCTGAAAATGGATTTTATTGGAAAGATTCTGTTTCTTCGCCTGCAATTGCATTGATTAAACCCGGTGGTTCACATCATAAAAAATATAAAGAAATTCTAAAAACAATTGCTGATTTTGCGCATTCAGTCAGAGCTAAAGATGGCACTTTAGCACCAATGATTTTCAGACCTTATCATGAATTTGACGGCGATTGGTTTTGGTGGGGAAAAAAATATACTTCGCGCGAAGATTTTATTGCAGTTTGGCAATTTACAGTTTCTTATTTGAGAGATACTTTGGGCGTTCACAATTTTATTTATGCTTTTTCTCCGGATGTCAGATTTAATTCGGAAACAGAATATTTGGAACGTTATCCAGGTGATAATTTTGTAGATATGTTTGGAATGGATGATTATGCAGATTTTGGGCGTGACGGAAAATATAATCTTGAAGCAGGAGTAAAGAGGCTAAAAATAATTTCAGATTTGGCAATTAAAAAAGAAAAACTGGCCGCTTTTACAGAAACAGGCCTAGAATCAATTCCAAATGAAAAATGGTGGACAGAAATTTTACTAAAAACGCTGAAATCTCAAAATTTAGAATTGGCTTATGTTTTAGTTTGGAGAAACGATAGTACAAGTCCAACGCATTATTATGCGCCATTTCCGGGACAAGCAAGTGCGCCGGACTTTATTCAATTTTATGAAGATCCTTATACTTTATTTGAAAAGGATTTGAAAAATATTTACAGCAGTCAATTTAAAAATTAGTTCTCTATTAAATATTTAAAAAAAACGCGATTCTGCTAAAATGGGATTGCGCTTTTTCTTCTTTTATTATATTTTTTTAAATGATGCAACCTAATTGATTGTTTAGTCGTCTAAATAGAAAATCATCATCAATCAATTAATAAACAATCATCATGAAAAAAACAGTAATTATTTTAGGAGCAATTTTAATATTCGGAAATGTATTAAATGCATCAAATTTAAAATTTAGTATTAAAAATCAAATCGAGTTTTCTACTAATACAAAATCGCCGCTGCATCTTGCAATAAGCAAAGGTGATATTGAAAGTGTCAAAAGATTTATCCAATACGGTGCAGATCTTAATAAAATGGTGAATGATATGACACCATTAATGATTGCGGCACGATTTAATGAATTTGAAATCATAAAAATTCTGCTAAAAAATGGAGCAACACCTTCTGATAAAAATGAAAAAGGTTTTACGGCTTTAAATTATGCAGAATATGCAAAAGCAACTGAATCAATTGCTATTCTGAAAAACTTGAAATAATATAATTACGAAGTAATAAAAAAAGTGCAATTCAGATTTTATTTTGAATTGCACTTTTGCTTTATATTTTAATGAATATTATTCTAATTTCTTTTTCAGATTTTCCAACCCCTTTTGTAAATCATTTCCAATCATTTCATCCATTTTCATGAAGGGAAGCATAATATTCATTGGATATGGAATAACACCATTGATTCCCCATTTTACTTTTGTCTGATTTCCAGAAACAGTTTCTGTTGACATAAAACCTTCTGCGGTATCATTCATAGGCTCTTTAAAACGTAGGGCAAAGTCAATACGTTTTCCTTCCGTAATTTTTGTAATTTCTTGTTCACCGGATCCAACGTTTTCGACTTCACTTTCCCAAGCCGAAATCGATCCAACTTGTCCGTCTGTGCCAGAAAAAGTCGATTTCATTTTTGGATCTAAGTTTGCCCAAACACTAAAATCATTTTGATTTTTTAAGGATCTCACATAATTAAAAACCGAGTCAACGGGTTTATTAATCGTTATTTCTCTTTCTACAGCATAATTTTTAGGCATAAAAAAAGCTGCAATAAGTATAACAGCAAATATTAAAATTAAAACGATTAGAATTTTTTTGATGATTTTCATGGTTTTTTCGGTTTTAAGTTTGTTAGATGTTTTTTGTTCTATTAAATGTACATAAAATCTTTGAATAAAAGGTCTTACGTGTTGATTTTGAGTGTAATGAAAACAGCTTGAAATCATGGGATTATTTGGCTTTAAAAAAAAATCATAAGATTTTTTTATATTTTTTTAATTTAAACTGTAACATATTGACTTTTTGTGCGTCTATTAAGAAAGCAAATTATTAACGTTCAGTTTGATTTATAGCGCTTATATTAATTGAATGTTAAGAATTAGTTAAAACAAGGTACTTTGTTATACATAATACGTAAAAATAAATTACCTTTACATCGAAATTAAAAATCATCAATAATCAATCAATTTAACAATCAATCAACATGAAAAAGTCAGTAATTATTTTAGGAGTAGCTTTAGTAGCTTTTGCCAATGTTTCAATGGCAGCAAATCACACATCACTAGTTGGAAATCCAAAAATCGAAGTTTCTAGAAACTTCTCAGCGCCATTGCACGTAGCAGTAAGCAAAGGAGATTTAGAAGTAGTGAAAAAATTTATTGCTTATGGAGCAAATGTAAACGAACAATCTGAGGATATGACACCTTTGATGATCGCAGCACGTTATAACAAAGTTGAGATCCTTAAAGTTTTATTAGAAAATGGCGCACGTCCAGAAGATAAAAACGAACAAGGTTTTACAGCATTAAAATATGCACAATTGTCAAATGCAACTGAAGCAATTGCAATTTTAAAAGATTTAAAATAACAGTTTAAATCTAGTTTGAGTTAGAGTTAGTATACTTAACGGCCTTCCTTGAGCAGAGGGCCGTTTTTTATTTTATAATATTAAGAAGTTTTAAAAAATAATTTCTTTGATTTTCTTGTCCTGAAATCTGGAGAATAAAATCAAAGCTGTAATTGCACCAATAGTTGCAAACAGCATATCAGATTGTGTATCCCAAACATAACCCTGAGTTCCTAAAAAAGCATCTCCGCCGTCTCCGGTTGCCAGCGAAACAAACCATTCTATAAATTCATACGCGGCACTTATAGCCAAACAGATACTGACAATAATAAAATTGAAAAAGCTTTTATTATTGATAACTTCTTTGCGGATAAATAATTCTCTAATAATCATTGCAGGAACAAAACCTTGCGCAAAATGTCCAACTTTATCATAATTATTTCGGCTTTGATGAAATATTTCTTTTATGTAATCAAAAAGCGGAACTTCGGCATATGTATAATGACCTCCAATAAATAAAATAATACAATGAATTAAAATCAAAGTATAAGTAAAATTGGTAAAACGGAATTTTTTGAAAGTGAAAGCTAAAATCAGAAATCCTACTATAGCCGGAATGATTTCAAGAAAACAAGTAAATCCTTCTTTTGGATTTATTACCGAAGCCAATAAAGAAATTGAAAAAATGGTTATCAGAAAATAGATGTATTTCATAAATCAGTTTTATAGTTGTAATGCAAGATATTAAACTAATTTGAAGGAAATAACAAAAGCACCATTAAAATTAATGATGCTTTTGTTTGATTAAGTTTTATATTTTTTTATTCAATTGGAACATTCTTTTTGCGATTGAAAACCCAGAAAATAATTGGGAAAACTAATAGCGTCAGAATAGTTGCAGTGACTAAACCACCGATAATTACTATTGCAAGAGGTTTTTGCGATTCAGAACCAATTCCTGTTGAGATTGCTGCCGGCATCAATCCAATCGAAGCCATCAATGCTGTCATAACTACCGCTCTTGTTCTGGCTTTTACTCCCATAAAAATAGATTCTTCGAGCGTAAATTTTGCCTTGAGATTATGATGAAATTCGGATATCAAAATTACACCATTCTGAATACAGATTCCTAACAAAGCAATAAAACCAACGCCTGCCGAGATACCAAAATTCATACCCGTAATATGCAGCGCAATAATTCCTCCAATAACTGCAAACGGAACATTGGCTAAAACAAGCAATGAATCTTTGATATTTCCAAATAAAATAAAGAGCAAAACAAATATCCCAATTAAACTGATTGGCACTACTTGTGTCAAACGGGCACTCGCACGCACCTGGTTTTCAAATTCACCTGTCCATCCAGTTGTATAGCCAGTAGGCATTTTTAATTCGGCTACTTTTTTCTGTGCTTCAGCAATTGTACTTCCTAAATCTCGATCACGAACAGAGAATTTTACTCCAATAAAACGTTTTGTGTTGTCTCTGTAAATGAAAGCCGGTCCGGTTATGGTTTTGATGTCGCAGATTTCTTTCAGCGGAATTTTAACGCCGCTGATTGTTGGAACTTTTAGTTCAGCTAAATCTTCTTCATCTTTTCGATATTCTTTTGAAAAACGAACTCTGACATCAAATTTCTTTTCATCTTCATATTTTTCTGTAGCCGTTTTTCCTCCAAACGCCAATTCTAAAACGGCTTGTGCATCGCTTAATGTTACGCCATATGCGGCCATTTTTTCTCGGTCTAAAATTACACTGATTTCTGGCTGTCCAACATTTCGAAGAATTCCGACATCTTTTATTCCTGGAATATTTTTGATTTTATCCAAAACTTCATTTGACAATTCATCCAATTTATCAAGATCATCACCATAAATTTTTACAGCATTTGAAGCTTTAAAACCTGCAACAGATTCGGCTACGTTATCAATAACAGGTTGAGAATAATTATAAGTAATTCCTTGATGTACTTTCAGTTTCTCATCCATTTGATTAATCAAATCATCCATTGAAATTTTTCGTGTCCATTCTGATTTTGGTTTTAAATCAACTTGCAACTGAATAAAACCAAAACCGTTTGGATCTGTTCCGTCGTTGCTTCGTCCGGTTTGTGATAACACTTTTTTCACTTCAGGAAAAGTTTCCAGATCTTTTCGAATCATTGCTGCAGTTTGGACACTTTCAGGAAGTGACGAACTCATTGGCAATTCTGCTGTTACCCATAAGGCGCCTTCATTCAATTGAGGAAGGAATTCTGTTCCTAAAAAAGTTGCTGAAAAGAAAACAGTAACTAATATAGCCACAGAAGCAATCAGTGTTTGTACTTTATGCTTAAATGTCCATGCAAAACCTTTTCCAACAATTCTGTCCCAGAAATTCACAAAAGGATTGTGTTTTTCTTTTACATTTTTATTTAATAAAATGTGTGATAAAACCGGTACCAGCGTCAAAGTAAAAAGTAATGCTCCCATTAAAGCAAAACCTAAAGTGTAGGCTAGAGGAGAGAACATTTTTCCTTCTACTTTCTGGAATGAAAATATTGGCAATAATGCTGTGATGATGATTAATTTCGAAAAGAAGATGGCTTTTCCCATTTCAGTTCCAGTTTTTTTAATCAAGCTTCCTTTTGCAATTTTATTGTAAGCAGTCATTCCCAGTTGATGCGCTCGATGATCAAGTACAACAAACAATCCTTCAACCATAACTACCGCACCATCAATAATAATCCCGAAATCGACTGCACCCAAACTCAGTAAGTTAGCGCTCATTCCCATCATTTTAAGACATAAAAATGCAAATAATAATGATAGCGGAATTACGATAGAAACGGTGAATGTTGTTCGCCAGTCGGCCATGAATAAGAATACGACGCAGGTAACCAGAATAATTCCTTCAAATAAATTGTGCATTACCGTTTCGGTAGTGAAATTCATTAAATTATCACGATCATAGAAAGTTTCAATTTTAATGTCTTTCGGAAGGATATTATCATTTAAGTCCTTTATTTTATCTTTAATTAAAGCTAATGTTTCCTGTGCGTTTTCGCCTTTTCGCATTACGACAATTCCTTCAACGGCATCATCGTTTTTTCCAATTCCGGTTTGTCCAACCCTTGGCATTGCACTTTCATAAACATTTGCTACATTTTTTACCAAAATCGGATTTCCTGCAGCATCATCAACAATAATGTTTTCAATGTCCGAAATAGATTTTAAAAGCCCGACACCACGAACAACAAATGCCTGTCCGTTTTTTTCAATAATATCTCCACCAACATTTAAGTTGCCGCCATTTACTGCATTATAAACCTGCAAAGGTGTAATGTTATATTTAGCCAATTTAATTGGATCAACTCCAACTTCATATGTTTTTGTCTGACCACCAAAAACGTTCAAATCTGCTACACCAGGAACTGCACGAAGCTGTTTGTCAATAACCCAGTTTTGGTAAGTCAATAATTCACGGCTGTCTCTGCTGTCGCTTTTTACAATATATCGGAATATTTCTCCTGTTGGACCATACGGAGGCTGAACATCCGGCTCCACATCATCAGGAAGCGAAACGTTTTTTAATAAATTATTTACCTGCAAACGTGCAAAAGTATCGTCGACACCATCATCAAAAATGATTTTAATTACAGATAATCCAAACATCGTGATACTTCGAACGCTGGTCTTTTTCTGAACCGAGTTCATCGAAATCTCGATCGGAGAAGTTACAAATCGTTCTACTTCTTCGGCGCTTTTTCCATTCCATTGTGTAATGATGATAATCTGAGTATTTGTTACGTCTGGAAAGGCGTCAATTGGCATATTTTTGAAAGAAATAAATCCTGCAACTGCCAGTAATCCCACCCAAAAAAAGGTGAATGCTTTATTCTTAAGCGAAAAAGCAATTATATTTCTAATGAATTTGTTCATTCTAAAAAGTATTTTTAATGATGAATTTTTATTTTTTTAATTCTGTTGCTTCGTTTTAAGAATGCATATTTTATATAATTAGAACTCGGTATGAAAACGCAAGGCGAAAAATTGAATTGGACCTCTGTCTTTATTATAGGCTGGATTCATTGCAAATTGATAATCTGGTGATAATGTAATATGTGTATTAGGTACCAAAAAAGAATAAAATACTTCTACAATCTGTTCAACGCCATAATTTAAAGTTCCGTCACCAATCATAAAACCATTTCCTCCAAGTTTCTGATATTCTTTATGTGAATTCGACAATCCGTTTGCTACAAGAGCAATTCCGCCGAAATCATCAGTTCGATTCCACATTTTTCCGTTCAAATGAATTCCCAATTGCGCCGATCGGTCAATTTCTGTAAATGCCCAGGTTTCGTTTTTTCCATCATTATAGCTTATTCGCCCAAAAAGTCCCCAGCTATCATTGTGTGTATAATCCATATTTAACCCAATTCCGTATTTAGTGCGACCATTTTGTCTTGTGCTTTGAATATCAGGAGTTGTTATGAAATTGGAATTTGCTTCGTCATAATTACCCATTCCGGCCACATTTCTAAAACCTAATAATTTTATATTGGCACTATCATTATTTTTAAAGATGATTTTTTTCTCCACTTCTATGTTTATCGCATTCGAATTGGCGAAGCTAAATTCAACGTTTGGACCATTGGCATACGTAGGTAATGCAGTTAAGGAACCTCTAATTTGCCAGGTAGCAAATTGATAATTGGCATACAAACCATCTGTGTATCCTCTAGTATTTGCAGCGTAATCCCAAGCTCCGTAAGTCATTAGTGACCAATTTAAAAATTGTGTTCTGGGATCATGCGAATAAAGACTGTTATCGAAATAGTCTGATAATCCAAATTTCCCAAAAACCAACTGTAATGATTGATTATTTTTAAACTGAAATTTTTGTTCCAATAACATTCTTGCCACATAAACTACAGGTTTTGTATCTCCAATTCTGAAAGTTTCTCCGTTTGGAAAGCCTCCCAACCCTCTGGCTGACGATAATCCTTCTCCTCCGGACATTTCTGGATTAAAAGTCACTGTAGCACCTTTCCAAAGCGGAACATCAAGATATAATGTTGATGTCAATGATAATGCACCTTCATCTTCTGGATGCATACTATTTGTTCCTGAATAGTCTGCATGAAAAGCGGGATGATATTGATATATAGATGTCATTTGAAATTTCAGACTATATTTTCGGATCGAATCTGTTTCTTGAGAAAATGAAAGCGTTGAAACAAATAACGTAGCAAACCCCAGTATTCTTACAGATTTTTCCATTTTCTTACTCGTTTAAGGCGCGGTAAATGAATAGCTGATTGTTTGTAATAACTTTTTCATTTTCTTTCAAACCACTTGAAATGTAAGTTGTTTTTCCAACGACTCTGTAAACGTCAACTTGTCTGGTTTCGATATTATGACGATCTTTAAAAATCATTACGAAATTTTTACTTTTATCAAAAACAATGGCATCACTCGGAATCGCAATCATTGAATTATTTTCTTTGAAACATAATTTTATGTTGGCATTCATATCAGGTTTTAATAAATAATCTGAGTTTTGAAGTTTAATTCTGGCTTGCATTGCTTTAGTTTCAGGATCAATTACGTTGAAAATTTTATCAACTTTTCCTTTAAAAACTTTATCAGGATAACTTAAAGTTGTTACATCGGCATCAATTCCTAATTTTACTTTATTGATATCCATTTCGTTGATGTTTGCCATCGCCCAAACTTCGCTTATTTCTGCAATATCAAAAATGTTTTCAGAACGGTCGTTTCTTAAAAGCATATCTTGATTAATACTTTTTTGAATAATAAAACCGCTTATTGGCGCTGTTACTTCATATATGGAACCCGCTTTAATATTGTAAATTTTATAGGTTTCCTGGATTTTGCCTAATTGTGACTGTGCTTTAGTCACTTCAGATTTTGCCTGAAGTACATCGCTTTCAGAATTTAATTTACCGTCAAATAATTCCTGAGCAACTTTCAAATTGTTTTTGGCTACCAATAAATCACTTTTAGCATCTAAAGATTGTTTTTCAAAATCGGCTATATCTGTACTTCTTATGGTTGCTAGAACTTGTCCTTTACGAACATAATCTCCAAGTTCAACATTTACTTTTATTACATTTCCGCCCACTAAAGGATAAACATCAATCATTTTGTTATTGTCAGCGGTAATTTTTCCGTAAAAATTTAATTCGTTTGTTACGGGTTGTGTTTGCGCGACAGCAGTTGTAGTTGTTTTTAGCATTGAATCACTTAATGCAAAAGACGAATTGGTCTGTGGATTTTCTACCTCTTTTTTGCAGCTTGCTAGGGATAAACTCACGATTGCGATTCCTATAATTAGTTTATGTTTCATCTTTATATATTTTAGAATAAGTCTTTATTGATTGTACTATTTAGTTCTTCGCCTGAAAGGGCCAGTTTTTTCTTTAATTCATTTACTAGAATTGTAGCCTGATTATAACTTTCCATGAAATCGGTAAATTCTAATAAACTCACATTTCGTTTTTGGAAGTTGTTAAGCATTCCGTTGTAAACTGCTTCAAAGTCGGCATTCACGGTTGGTTTTATTACCGAATAATTTTTGCGTGATTCCTCCCATTTGTTCCAGGCCGAAGTAATTTCTGTTTGCAATTGCAGCTCAAAGTTTTGTTTTTCAACTTTAGACTGTTCTAAAATAGTTTGAGCATATTTGATATTTCCTTTGTTTTTGTTCCAAAGCGGCAACGGAATTCCTAATGTCAAATTAGCTTCTTTATTAAAAGCGCCACTTCTCTGATCATAATTTGCTCCTAAAGTAAGGTCAGGAACCGAAAGTGATTTTTGCCATTTTACATTCAGCTCATTTGCATCGATTTCTTTTTGTTTAGCCAAATAATCAGGTCTGTTAGCAATGGCTTGATCTTCTAATGATTTTAAATCAAAAGGCATTGTTTTTAAATATTTGTTGAATTCATCTTTCGAAACTTCTGGAACTATATTTTCTGCTGAATTCAAGAGTAATCTTAAATTACCTTGTTCTTCAATATTGTCATTTACAACTTCCATTCGTTCATTTTTAAAATTAAGATACAATGACTGCAAACGAACAACATCTTTTAAAGGAACGTTTCCTTTTTGTGCCTGAATAGAATAGGAGTTGATTAGATCTTCAATATGTGCAAGCTGTTGATCTGTTGTTTCCAAACTTTTTGTATTGTAGTAAACCGTGTAAAAACTTTTTCGTAATTGAAGCTTCAAAGTTCTTAAAAGATCATTAAACTGTAGTTCTGCTAGTTGTTCATTGGTCTGAGCCAGTTTAACTTCATTACGTTTTTTTCCACCTAAATAAATTAGCTGTTCAATACCAAATGCTTTTTGTCCATCTTTCCCAATGTCAAAGTAGCGATTAGCTTCAGGATTATAAGCATTTAATTCTGCAGTTAAAGCTGGATTTTCCCAAATTTTCGCCTGAATTGTCAGCGCTTTCGAAGCATCAATATTATATTGAGAGGCCAGCAAAAAAAGATTTTTTTTAAGAAATTGACTTTCACAATCTTGAAGAGTGATTGTTTTTTGAGCCATTACTGCTTGATTCAGAACAACAAGCAGAAAAAATGCATATGCTTTTTTCATTGTATCAATTTTAAGTTGTACAAATATGCTATCGACAGACTTTAAGTAACCTTAAAATCTACCTTAAAAATACCTTAAAAAAGAATATTAATGAAAGAAAAGTTGAAATAAATTTATATTATCAGTTGGAACACTGTAGGTTATAGTTGTGTTGTGCAGAGAAAGTATTCGCTGAACAATACGCAGACCAAGCCCAAAGCCTGAAGTTCCTTTTGAGTTTTTACCTCGCATAAAAGGCTGGAAAAGATTTTTTTGCTCGTCTTCACTTAAGGTCTTTCCGTTATTCGAAATTGAAATTACAAGATGATTATTCTTTTCGCTGATTTTTACTTTTGCTTGTTTGTCATCAGAATACACGCAAGCATTTTTTAAAATATTGCCGAGCGCAATTTCTAAAAGATTTTTATTTCCTTTTACTTCTAAAACAGAATCCAGATTATCGCTTTCTTCCATTTCAAAAAGAATTACGAAATCAGGAAAGCTTTTATTTAAATTTTCTATGGCCGAAAATAAGATTTCGTCCATGCGTTGAACTTCTGTGTTTTCGTGATTCTTATTGTCAATTTTCGAAAGAATCAATAAAGAATTGATTAATTCTGTTAATTGGTTTACGTCTGATAAAATGGTTTTTAAAAATGATTTGCCTTTTTCTGATGTTGTAGGATCTGCAGCAACATTTTCAATCTGCGAAGTGATTCTGGATAAAGGTGTTCGCAATTCGTGCGATGCGTGTGCGGTAAATTCTTTTTGTTTTTGATATGAAATCTCAATTCGGTCCATCATGAAATTGAATTCGTTTGCAATCAAATCAATTTCATTTTTATTGCTTTTGGATTCTACACGCGTATCAAGATTATTTTCGTTTATGTTTTTTATTTTTTGATGAAATACACTCAACGGATTCATTGCTTTTTTGACCATGAAAGATGTCAAAACCCAGCAAATACAAGTAAAAAATATATAAGACACGACTAAAGTATAGCGAAGAAAAAGAAGTTTTCGTTTTCCATAATCATCTGTAGCCGAAATTAAAGCATAAAAATCTTTGTCTTTAGTATCATAAAAAACGCCGTAAACTTCATAATCGCCTTGTTGTTTAAAAAAGGTTTTATGTTTTTTTAGATATTTTAAATCTTCAATCGACCAATTTATCTTTGCATCATCAATACTGCTGTAAATCAGTTTGAAATGAGAGTCAAAAACTAAAGTCTTTTCATCATACAATTTGTTGATTGAATTTTGATCGATAATTTTCAGAAGCTGATCATCAACTTCTTTTACATTTACCAAAAGTTTGATGTTCGAAAGCGCTTTAATTTCTAAACGATCACGGAATTCTTCTTTTCGAAAATTGGAATACAAAACAAATATCACAGTTGAAGCCAATCCAAAAAGGATTGTAAACAGCAAACTTACCAAAAGTGATATTCTGTTTTTTAATGTCATTCCTGATTGCTTAAATAATAGCCATAGCCGACTTTGGTTCGAATAAGTTTTGTTTCGTGGTCTTTATCGATTTTTTTTCGAAGAAAATTAATATAGACTTCAATCGTATTTTGATTGGTTTCAATATGATAATCCCAGAGTTTTTCGGCAATAAATTGTTTTGAAAGGACTTTTCCTTTGGCATGAGCCAAAATCATAATCAGCTTGAACTCTTTTGGAGTAAGTTTGATTTCTTCGCCTGAGCGGAATACTTTCATTTCTTCTTCCAAAATTTCCAAATCTTCGATTGTGATTTTTTTCTCAATTTGCTGTGGAATCTCTTTTCGTCTTAATAAAGAAGAAATTCGGGCAAACAATTCTTCGAAATGAAAAGGCTTTACTAAATAGTCATCGGCGCCATTGTCAAAAGAAGCAAGTTTGTCGTCAATTTCACTGAAAGCCGTCAACATAATTATTGGCGTTTTTTTATCATTTTCACGAATACCTTTGCAAACATCAATACCATTTGTACCTGGAACATTAATATCAAGAATGATTAAATCATATTCATGAGGAGTATATTTTTTCAACAATAACGCGCCATCATAATAAGGAATGCACTCAAAGCCTTTCGAAGAAAAAAATGCGGAGATTTCTTTCGATAAAGTAAAATCGTCTTCGAGCAATAAAATTTTCATATATGACCTATTTATAAATTAGGCCGTTTTAAAAACAGCCTAATTTATGTTTATACCTTGTTATTATTTAAAATAAGAAAAAGTTTCGTTGTTTTCAATTTTCAAAAGAGATTCATAGATAAGCTTGATAACATTTTCTACATCTTCTTTCTGAACCATTTCTACTGTAGTGTGCATGTAACGCAAAGGTAGTGAGATCAAAGCTGACGCTACGCCGCCATTGCTATATGCAAAAGCATCAGTATCAGTTCCTGTAGCATTTGATGTTGCATTTCGTTGAAACGGAATTTCTTTTTCTTCGGCTGTATCAACAATCAAATCTCGTAATTTATTTTGAACAGCAGGAGCATAAGCAATTACAGGCCCTTTGCCCATTTTTAGATCGCCTTCGACTTTTTTGTCGATCATCGGAGTTGTAGTGTCATGGCAAACATCAGTTATAATAGCAACATTCGGCTTAATAGTTTGTGCAATCATCTCAGCACCGCGCAAACCAATTTCTTCCTGAACAGAATTTACTATATACAATCCAAACGGAACCTCTTTTTTATTCTCATGCAGAAGTCTTGCAACTTCAGCAATCATAAAGCCGCCCATTCTGTTGTCAATGGCACGACAAACAAATTTATTTTCGTTCAAAATCATGAATTCATCAGGATAAGTAATAACACATCCAACATGAACTCCCATAGCTTCAACTTGTTCTTTGGTTTCGCATCCTAAATCAATAAAGATATTGCTTAATTTCGGAGCTTCTTCTTTATCACGTAAACGAGTATGAATTGCTGGCCATCCAAAAACACCTTTTACAATTCCTTTTTTAGTATGTATATGAACTCTTTTTGAAGGTGCAATTTGATGATCAGATCCACCATTTCTAATTACGTATATTAATCCATCGTCTGTAATATAGTTTACAAACCATGAAATTTCATCGGCATGTCCTTCAATAACAACCTTATAAGGTGCGTCTGGATTAATAATTCCAACAGCAGTTCCATAAGTATCAGTGATAAAAGTGTCAACATAAGGTTTTAAATATTGCATCCAAAGTTTTTGTCCCTCGCTTTCATATCCAGTAGGCGATGCGTTATTTAGATAGCTTTCAAGGAAAGCAATTGAAGTATCTTTTAAGATAGAATTTGAACTCATAAAAATATTTTTTTGCTAAATTATAAATTTGGTATTAGAGTTGTGTATAAATATATAATTTTACATTTAAATTATGACTCAATGAGATTTACCAGCATTCTTTTATTCTTTATATTGTTTTCACTTTCAAGCCGAGCTCAGGTTACGCCAAAAGAGAATCAGCAAATGGGCTATACTTTAACAGAAAAAGATTCTATTTTAGGTGATACTATAGAACTGCCCGAGATAATCATTACAAAAGAAAAGCTCGATCCCGAGGCGCAAAAACAATTTTTGATTCTTCAAAACAGAGTTTACAAAGTCTATCCGTATGCAAAATTAGCAGCAGATAGATTGACGGCATTAAATAAAGGAATGGCGCGTTTGAACTCAAACCGTGAAAAAAAGAAATATTTTAAAATCGTTGAAGACTATCTTAACAATGAATTTGAAGATAGACTTAAAAAGCTTTCGCGAAAGCAAGGTCAGATTTTAGTAAAGCTGGTTCATCGCCAAACAGGAATTACAACATATGATTTAATAAAAACCCTTAAAAGCGGATTCAAAGCATTTGTTTCAAATACAACAGCCAATTTATTTGATATAAGTCTAAAAGCAGAATACAATCCTTATGAAGTCAATGAAGATTATTTAATTGAAACAATTCTTCAGCGTGCTTTTGAATCAGGAAGATTAGTAAATCAAAAAGCAGCAAATCCAATTAATTATAATGATTTAATGAATAAGTGGGAAGAAAAAGCAAAAGCTCCTGCGAATCAATAGAAGGATAGCCTAATCATCTATTATGATATATGTAATTAAAACCGTTAGATTTTAAAATCTAACGGTTTTGTTTTTTCTATACATATATATAAGGACGAAATTATTTTATACTATAATATATAAGTATAGCTTTTGCCAAGCTGAGTGTAGTGGAAGCTTTTCTAAGTTCAGACGATGGAGTTTTAAGATTATTATCTATAAGGAGCTATTTCCCGCTATCCGCTTCAATCTTTTTGTGGCGAACCCCGCCACAAAAAGGATTTCCGCTGCTATCGGGGCTAGGAGAGCTGTTTTCAGGAGAAATCCAGAGGAAGAATAGAGGATTCCGGGTAAAATGGAGCCTGAAAAGGGAAAACTTTGCGTCTTTGCTGTCTTTCCGGGATCAAAAGCGCCAGAGAATCCAGTTCAAAAGGTTGTTTTCTTATCAAAAAAGCGTGTCGAAGACTAAAAATTCAACAAAACGGAAAGCAGAAAAGACCCGAAAACGATGAAAACCGCACCTTGATTCAGAAAAACGCTACAAAGAATCAAAAAAAAATGATTTGTAAAGAATCCGTTATCAGTGAGTTAAGAAATAATCCGAAAAAAGATGAAAAAAAGAGGCTAAAAAAGATTGTATAACTGAATAAAGGTTCTACTTTTGCACCCGCAACAACGAAAGACGTTCACTGAAATACTGGCAAGCGAGACGATTTAAACTGAAAAATATTTTCAAAAAAAGATTTCGAAAAGCTTGTGAGATTTGAAAATGCTTTTTACATTTGCACCCCGCAAAACAGGGAAAGTTCATTGAGAGACTGAAGAGAGATTGAGAAAAAAGAGACGAAAAAAAAGTTTCAAATTTTTTTAAATTTTTCTTGCGAGAAACAAAAAGAATTTTTAGTTTTGCACCCGCTTTGAGAGACAAGCGAAGGAAACAAAATTACGTTCGTAGACATATTGAATTGACAGCCGTTCCGATGAGAATCGGAACAAATAGAATAAGAGTAATGGAATCGATAGATTCGAAAAGAACCACTAGAGGAAGCATCGACTATATAATATTAAAATATACGATGAAGAGTTTGATCCTGGCTCAGGATGAACGCTAGCGGCAGGCTTAACACATGCAAGTCGAGGGGTATAGTTCTTCGGAGCTAGAGACCGGCGCACGGGTGCGTAACGCGTATGCAATCTACCTTTCACAGAGGGATAGCCCAGAGAAATTTGGATTAATACCTCATAGTATAGTGAGTTGGCATCAACACACTATTAAAGTCACAACGGTGAAAGATGAGCATGCGTCCCATTAGCTAGTTGGTAAGGTAACGGCTTACCAAGGCAACGATGGGTAGGGGTCCTGAGAGGGAGATCCCCCACACTGGTACTGAGACACGGACCAGACTCCTACGGGAGGCAGCAGTGAGGAATATTGGTCAATGGGCGCAAGCCTGAACCAGCCATGCCGCGTGCAGGATGACGGTCCTATGGATTGTAAACTGCTTTTGTACGAGAAGAAACAACATTACGTGTAATGTCTTGACGGTATCGTAAGAATAAGGATCGGCTAACTCCGTGCCAGCAGCCGCGGTAATACGGAGGATCCAAGCGTTATCCGGAATCATTGGGTTTAAAGGGTCCGTAGGCGGTTTAGTAAGTCAGTGGTGAAAGCCCATCGCTCAACGGTGGAACGGCCATTGATACTGCTGAACTTGAATTATTAGGAAGTAACTAGAATATGTAGTGTAGCGGTGAAATGCTTAGAGATTACATGGAATACCAATTGCGAAGGCAGGTTACTACTAATGGATTGACGCTGATGGACGAAAGCGTGGGTAGCGAACAGGATTAGATACCCTGGTAGTCCACGCCGTAAACGATGGATACTAGCTGTTGGGGGCAACTTCAGTGGCTAAGCGAAAGTGATAAGTATCCCACCTGGGGAGTACGTTCGCAAGAATGAAACTCAAAGGAATTGACGGGGGCCCGCACAAGCGGTGGAGCATGTGGTTTAATTCGATGATACGCGAGGAACCTTACCAAGGCTTAAATGTAGATTGACCGTTTTGGAAACAGAACTTTCGCAAGACAATTTACAAGGTGCTGCATGGTTGTCGTCAGCTCGTGCCGTGAGGTGTCAGGTTAAGTCCTATAACGAGCGCAACCCCTGTTGTTAGTTGCCAGCGAGTCATGTCGGGAACTCTAACAAGACTGCCAGTGCAAACTGTGAGGAAGGTGGGGATGACGTCAAATCATCACGGCCCTTACGCCTTGGGCTACACACGTGCTACAATGGCCGGTACAGAGAGCAGCCACTGGGTGACCAGGAGCGAATCTACAAAGCCGGTCACAGTTCGGATCGGAGTCTGCAACTCGACTCCGTGAAGCTGGAATCGCTAGTAATCGGATATCAGCCATGATCCGGTGAATACGTTCCCGGGCCTTGTACACACCGCCCGTCAAGCCATGGAAGCTGGGGGTGCCTGAAGTCGGTGACCGCAAGGAGCTGCCTAGGGTAAAACTGGTAACTAGGGCTAAGTCGTAACAAGGTAGCCGTACCGGAAGGTGCGGCTGGAACACCTCCTTTCTAGAGCCTCGAATGTTAGTGCTTGCACACGTTGGGGAAAAAAGATGCGGATCGAAATGGGTCTGAATTGAGGATTTTATTACTCTTGCTGTTAATTTAAAAAAATGATAAAACTTAAGTAAAACAGAGTCTCGTAGCTCAGCTGGTTAGAGTACTACACTGATAATGTAGGGGTCGGCAGTTCGAGTCTGCCCGGGACTACTATTTGGCTTAAAAAAAAAGGAAATTCTAGAGTTGAGTTCTTATGAATATAAATTCATAATTCATAATTCACAATTCATAATTAGATTGGGGGATTAGCTCAGCTGGCTAGAGCGCCTGCCTTGCACGCAGGAGGTCAACGGTTCGACTCCGTTATTCTCCACGAATTTACTTGAAGAAGTAAATAAAAGTTCATTGACATATTGAGATAAGAAAATAATAAAAAGTAGAAAGCGTTTTTTACAATTTATTGTAGAAAACAAAAAAAAACGGTCTTGTTTTTAGGAACAAGATTGGTACAATAAGCAAAATAAGGGCGTATGGGGGATGCCTAGGCTCTCAGAGGCGAAGAAGGACGTGATAAGCTGCGAAAAGCTGCGGGGACGAGCACACATCGATTGATCCGCAGATATCCGAATGGGGCAACCCACTATGTTGAAGACATAGTACACCGATAGGTGGGCAAACCCGCTGAACTGAAACATCTAAGTAGGCGGAGGAGAAGAAAACAAAAGTGATTCCGTAAGTAGTGGCGAGCGAACGCGGATTAGCCCAAACCAATAATGTTACGGCATTGTTGGGGTTGTAGGACCACGACATTTCATGCATGCAGAACCGGAAGTTACTGGAAAGTGACGCCATAGAGGGTGATAGCCCCGTATGGGTAATAAATGTAATGAATAGTGGTATCCTGAGTAGGGCGGGGCACGTGAAACCCTGTCTGAATTTGGCGGGACCATCCGCTAAGGCTAAATACTCCTGAGAGACCGATAGTGAACCAGTACCGTGAGGGAAAGGTGAAAAGAACCGTGAATAACGGAGTGAAATAGATCCTGAAACCATACGCTTACAAGCGGTCGGAGCCCTTTAGTGGGGTGACGGCGTGCCTTTTGCATAATGAGCCTACGAGTTAACGTTGCTGGCAAGGATAAGTGGTTAAGCCATGGATCCGTAGCGAAAGCGAGTCTGAATAGGGCGCTTTAGTCAGTAGTGTTAGACGCGAAACCGTGTGATCTACCCATGGGCAGGTTGAAGCTGTGGTAACACACAGTGGAGGACCGAACCGGTTGACGTTGAAAAGTCTTCGGATGACCTGTGGGTAGGGGTGAAAGGCCAATCAAACTCGGAAATAGCTCGTACTCCCCGAAATGCATTTAGGTGCAGCGCTGATGATAGTTATATAGAGGTAGAGCTACTGATTGGATGCGGGGGCTTCACCGCCTACCAATTCCTGACAAACTCCGAATGCTATATAATGTTTCACAGCAGTGAGGGCTTGGGTGCTAAGGTCCAAGTCCGAGAGGGAAAGAACCCAGACCATCAGCTAAGGTCCCCAAATATATGTTAAGTTGAAAGAACGAGGTTTGTCTGCCCAGACAGCTAGGATGTTGGCTTGGAAGCAGCCATTCATTTAAAGAGTGCGTAACAGCTCACTAGTCGAGCGGACGAGCATGGATAATAATCGGGCATAAACATATTACCGAAGCTATGGATTTGCAAGCAATTGCAAGTGGTAGGGGAGCATTCTGACAGGGTTGAAGGTGTATCGTAAGGTATGCTGGACTGGTCAGAAAAGAAAATGTAGGCATAAGTAACGATAATGCGGGCGAGAAACCCGCACACCGAAAAACTAAGGTTTCCACAGCTATGCTAATCAGCTGTGGGTTAGTCTGGTCCTAAGGCGAACCCGAAAGGGACAGTCGATGGCCAACGGGTTAATATTCCCGTACTACTAATTACTGTGATGGGGTGACGGAGTGATGAAAGCGCCGCGAACTGACGGAATAGTTCGTTGAAGTACCTAGCTATAAGACCTGTAGGCAAATCCGCAGGTTTTGGTGAAATACGATAGTACTCGGAGTCTTCGGACAAAGAGATAGTGCGCCTAAGGGCTTCCAAGAAAAACCTCTAAACTTCAGGTAATTAGTACCAGTACCGTAAACCGACACAGGTAGTTGAGGAGAGAATCCTAAGGTGCTCGAGAGATTCATGGCTAAGGAATTAGGCAAAATAGACCTGTAACTTCGGGAGAAAGGTCGCCCCCAGCAATGGGGGCCGCAGTGAAGAGGTCCAGGCGACTGTTTATCAAAAACACAGGGCTCTGCAAAATCGTAAGATGAAGTATAGGGCCTGACACCTGCCCGGTGCTGGAAGGTTAAGAGGAGATGTTATCTTCGGAGAAGCATTGAATTGAAGCCCCAGTAAACGGCGGCCGTAACTATAACGGTCCTAAGGTAGCGAAATTCCTTGTCGGGTAAGTTCCGACCTGCACGAATGGTGTAACGATCTGGACACTGTCTCAGCCATGAGCTCGGTGAAATTGTAGTAACGGTGAAGATGCCGTTTACCCGCAGTGGGACGAAAAGACCCTGTGCACCTTTACTATAGCTTAGTATTGACCTTGGATAAATGATGTGTAGGATAGGTTGGAGACTGTGAAGCGGCGTCGCCAGGCGTTGTGGAGTCATTGTTGAAATACAACCCTTTGTTTATCTGAGGCCTAACCCCGTGTTGCGGGGGACAGTGCTTGGTGGGTAGTTTGACTGGGGTGGTCGCCTCCAAAAGAGTAACGGAGGCTTCTAAAGGTTCCCTCAGTACGCTTGGTAACCGTGCGTAGAGTGCAATGGCATAAGGGAGCTTGACTGAGAGACATACAGGTCGATCAGGTACGAAAGTAGAGCATAGTGATCCGGTGGTTCCGCATGGAAGGGCCATCGCTCAAAGGATAAAAGGTACGCCGGGGATAACAGGCTGATCTCCCCCAAGAGCTCATATCGACGGGGGGGTTTGGCACCTCGATGTCGGCTCGTCACATCCTGGGGCTGGAGAAGGTCCCAAGGGTTGGGCTGTTCGCCCATTAAAGTGGCACGCGAGCTGGGTTCAGAACGTCGTGAGACAGTTCGGTCTCTATCTACTGTGGGCGTTAGAAATTTGAGTGGATCTGATTCTAGTACGAGAGGACCGAATTGGACTAACCTCTAGTGTATCTGTTGTCCCGCCAGGGGCACCGCAGAGTAGCTACGTTGGGAAGGGATAAGCGCTGAAAGCATATAAGCGCGAAACCCACCACAAGATGAGATTTCTTTTAAGGATCGTGGAAGATGACCACGTTGATAGGCTATAGATGTAAAGGCAGTAATGTCATAGTCGAGTAGTACTAATAATCCGTAAGCTTATGTACACCCTTTTCCCTCCGAGCAATCGGAGGGAGGAAACTTTCTAAACAAATACTTCTTTTCTTTATCTCAGTATGTTAAAATATTAGCTCGACGCAGAGCAGTTGATGGTCAAGAGTTGATAGTTGATGGAGAAATCCGACAACCAAAAACCAACAACTAAAAACCTTAAGGTGGTTATTGCGGCGGGGCTCACCTCTTCCCATCCCGAACAGAGAAGTTAAGCCCGCCTGCGCAGATGGTACTGCAATTTTGTGGGAGAGTATGTCGTCGCCTTTATTTTGAGAATCCTTCCCGATTTATCGGGAGGGATTTTTTGTTTTATAACCACTTTGGAGAAATCTTCTGGAACTGAAACTTATCATTTACCCCGAAGCGCGTTAGTGATGGGAGCGGCATCCTTTTGCGGGAAACCAGCAGCTGCTCGATTTTCCTGAAACTGCTCCCGCAAAAGATACAGCGGACAGCACGGCCCAGAGGGAAACGCCCAAAATATTTTTATTTATTAAATATCTGTGTATTGTAAATCAAGGTGTTGTGCTTTTATTAATTTTAGATTTTTTTTGCTGTCAACGACATTAATTAAAATGATTGCAAAAATATATTTATTGCTAAATTTTATATTTTTGTTTTCTAATAGAATTTTAAGATATGCAAAATATATTTCAGAAAGAGGATTGTGATCAATTCATAAATAGAATAAGCGAGCTTACACCAGATTCAAAAGGACTTTGGGGTAAAATGAGTGTCGCTCAAATGCTTGCACATTGTAATGTTACTTACGAAATGGTTTATGATAATATCCATCCGAAACCTAATGGATTTATGAAATTTATTTTAAAATTGCTAGCTAAAAAAACAGTGGTAGGTGACAAACCTTATCCTAGAAATGTTGGTACAGCACCACAGTTTATAATTAAAAATGATCGTGATTTTGAAATTGAAAAAAGTCGATTAATTGCTTATGTTAATAAAACACAGGAATTAGGTGAAAAGGAATTTGAAGATAAAGAATCTCATTCTTTTGGAAAATTGACCTCTAAAGAATGGAATAATATGTTTGCCAAACATTTGGACCATCATCTTTCTCAATTTGGCGTTTAAAATTTTATGAATATGAGATTTTATATAGTTATATGCTTTCTGCTATCAGGGTTGTGTGCAAATGCTCAAAAACAAGAGGTTCAAAAAAGTATTGAAGTCTTTTTTGAAGGATTCCATCAAAAAGACACTTTGAAGATAAAATCGGTTTGTGCAGATAAAATGATTCTGCAATCTATCAGTGAGAGTGTTTCAAAAGGAAATAAGTTGTCTAATGAAACTGCAAAAGAATTTTACAAATCAATTGCATCAATTCCGTCAACTATGAAATTTCAGGAGAAAATTCTTAGTTATAATATTCAAATTGATGGAGCAATGGCTCATGTTTGGGCACCATATGAATTTTATTTGAACGATAACTTGAGTCATTCAGGTGTAAATACTTTTACTTTATTTAAAGAAAAAGATTCCTGGAAAATTATTTATTTAATCGATACTAGAAGAAAGTAGAGATTTTAAGCAACTTCTGTAGAATAATAAAAGCAAATATCTGCCATAATACATTCTTCACACTTAGGTTTTGGTCTGCAGGTTTCTCTTCCTAAAAAAGAAATTGCCATACCAATTTCAGACCAAATGCTTTTTGGCAATACCTTCATTAGGTCTTTTTCAACTTTATTTCCATCTTTTACTTCTTTTATTATTCCAATTCTGGGAGCTACGCGAATAACATGCAAATCGGCAATAATTCCTTCTGCGGGTTTTCCAGTTTCTCTTAATATAACATTGGCTGATTTTCTTCCAACTCCTTTTAAGGCTGTTAACTCCTTCATGTTTAACGGAATATTATCATCATTTTGAATTGTTTTAGCAATTTCTAATAACCAATTTGCTTTTGTTCCAAAGTTTCGAACTTTACTTATATAAGGTATGAGTGTTTCGAAATCGGTTTTAGACAAACTGTTAAGTGTTGGGAATTTTTCAAATAAAGAAGGTGCTATTTTATTAATATTTGCATCAGAATCTTGCGCAGACAAAATTACCATTACTAATAACTGATAAGTATTTTGATATTCTAGAGGGTGTGTTTTTCCTTTATATTTCTCTAAAATTGGTTTTAATTTTGTTTCCCAATCTGATGTTTCTCCAAATAAATCCATTTTGATATTATTTTAAGTTAGATATATAAAAGTGTAACTATCACAAAATTAATTAGTTTTGATGAAATTTGTGATTTTTTTGATAACATTTTGATTACCAAGTATTTTTCTGTGACCTAAACCATCAGTTAAATATAAACTTCCATTTTCGAGTTGTTCATGAATGTGAATTCCTGCTTTTACGGGAACTTCTGGATCATCATTATCATGAATTACTAAAACGGGTATTTTTACTTTTTGTGCTGCTCTGTACGCTGAAAAATCATCCATTTTTACTTGATATTTTTCTTCAAAAAGATTACGGAGACGCTCACTTATTTCTTGATTTAAACCTAATTTTGAGATAAACTCGTCTAAAATATCTTGTACAATATCACCGCTTCCTATAATAATTGCTTTGTTTGTCTGCAATCCGTCTTTTATAGCATTTAAAACTGACATTCCGCCTAAAGAATGTCCAATTGCAATTTCAAATGGCCCAAACTGCTTTTCGATTTCTAATATTGAAGCAATAAATTCAGACATAATAGTTGACTTTCCTTTAGATTTTCCATGTGCTGGCGCATCAAAACTTACAGTTGAATAACCATTTTTTAAAAGTTCATCAGCTATTTTGAATAATTGTGTACCTCTTCCAGACCACCCGTGAACTAATAAAATTTTATGATCACTTTTGCCATAAAGATAAGTGACAATATTTTTGTCTATTGCGGGAACGTTAATCGTTATTTGTTCACTTTTAGAATCCATCTCAAGTTCTCGTTTGGGAATCTTATGTTTTATTGGCGTAGTAAATAGTTTAGCAGCATATTTTGTAACCAATTTGGTTGAAATAAACGCGCAAATTTTACAGGATACAATAATAAACTGTGGAATTTTTAATGATTTAGTAGGATTACTTTCCTTTTTTGCCATATTAATAATTTTTTTTTGAAGGCTGGATTATGCTTATTTTTTCCTAAATTTAGGAAACATAAAAGTAGCATATTAATGATTGTTTCTAGAAAAAAATAAATCATAAATTAATATTGAATGCTGTAATTAATTTTAGGATGGAAATATTTCATTTAAGTGCAGAGTGTTATCCAATGGCAAAAGTTGGTGGATTGGCCGATGTTGTTGGAGCATTGCCAAAATATCAGACTAATGCTGGACATCAGGTAAGAGTTGTTGTTCCTTGTTATGATACAAAATTCAGAAAAGAAAATGATTTTGAGTGCGTTCATTGGGGAAATGTCAAATTGGGAAATTTTGAATTTCCTTTTAGTGTCTTAAAAGAGACTTCTAACAAGCTTGGGTATGAACTTTATTTGATTGAAATTAAGGAATTATTCGACAGACCAAATGTTTATGGTTATGAAGATGACATTGAGCGATTTTTATCTTTTCAAATTGCAAGTTTAGATTGGATTACCGCACGAAATAAAGTTCCAGATATTATAAATTGCCATGATCATCATACTGGAGTAGTTCCTTTTTTAGTAAAATATGCTTATAAATACGAAAGTTTAAGAAGCGTTAAAACTGTAATTACTATTCACAATGGTTTATATCAAGGCTGGTTTGGTTTTGATAAACTGCATTATTTGCCAGAATTTAATTTGATTCATGTTGGATTTTTGGAGTGGAATCATTCTATTAATTCTTTGGCAGTTGGTATAAAATGTGCACATGCTGTTACTACGGTTTCTCCTAGTTATTTAAATGAAATTAATTATGCTGCAAATGGATTAGAAGCATTGTTTAATTCGGTTAGAAATAAATCAAAAGGAATTTTAAATGGAATTGATATTGAAGTCTGGGATCCATTAAAAGATAAAATGATTGAACATCATTATTCGATTGAAACTTTTGAAATTGGTAAACAAAAAAATAAAGAGAAGCTTTGTGAACAATTTGATTTAGATCCAACAAAACCGTTATTCAGTTTTATTGGACGTTTATTTGAAGAAAAAGGGGGAGATTTATTACCACAAGCGTCTGCATTGGCATTATCCGAAAATTTCGAAAATATTAATATTCTGATTTTAGGATCTGGAAATGCTGAAATTGAAATGCAATTGACACAATTGCGAAATGATTATAAAGGCAATTACAATGTTTTTATTGGTTATAATGAAGAATTGGCACATTTAATTTATGCAGGTTCCGATTATATTTTGATGCCTTCGAGAGTTGAACCATGCGGTTTGAATCAAATGTATGCAATGCGATATGGTACAATTCCGATTGTGAGAAGAACCGGGGGATTGCGAGATACGGTTATTGATTTTGGAGATGAAGGAAATGGGGTTTGTCATGATCAGGCTTCCGTTGGAGATGTTTGTTATTCGATAAATCGTGCAGTTAAACTGTACGATGATAAAATAAGTTTTAATAAAGTATTAAAAAGAGGAATGTCAGCAGATCATTCCTGGGAAAGTGTGTGCCAAGAATATATCGAAATATACAACTTAATAATTCAGCAAAATGAAGTTTAAAAAGAAAAATGTAGTTGCCATTATTTTAGGAGGTGGACAGGGATCTCGTTTGTTCCCATTGACAGAAACAAGATCAAAACCTGCTGTTCCGATTGGAGGTAAATATCGTTTGGTTGATATTCCAATTTCAAATTGTATCAATTCAGATATTTTTAAAATATTTGTTTTGACACAATTTAATTCTGCATCTCTGAATGCTCACATTAAAAATACTTTCAACTTTAGTATTTTCAGCCAGTCGTTTGTTGATATTTTGGCGGCTGAACAAACACCAGACAACCCTACATGGTTTCAGGGAACTGCCGATGCTGTTAGACAATGTATGTCTCACTTTTTAAAACACGATTTTGATCATGCTTTAATTCTTTCTGGAGATCAATTATATCAAATGGATTTTAATGAAATGTTAGAAGCCCATATTGCTGCTGATGCTGAAATTTCTATTGCAACTTTACCTGTTAATGCCAAAGACGCTCCAGAATTTGGAATTCTAAAAACCAATCACGAAAGTGTTATTGAAGCTTTCATAGAAAAACCTGACGCTTCATTATTACCGCAATGGGAATCTGAGGTAAGTGAACAAATGCAGGAAAAAGGCAAAAAATATTTGGCTTCAATGGGAATTTATATTTTTAATAAATCATTGTTGGAGGAATTAATGGCGAATCCAGATACGAAAGATTTTGGAAAAGAAATTATTCCTCAAGCCGTTGGAAAACATAAAATATTGAGTTATCAGTACGAAGGATATTGGACAGATATTGGAAACATTGAATCATTTTTTGAAGCAAATATTGGCTTAACAGCAGATATTCCGGAATTTAATTTGTTTGATAACGACAATAAAATCTTTACAAGACCAAGATTACTTCCGCCATCAAAATTTAGAAATTCAATCATCAATCAATCATTGATTTCTGAAGGGTGCATTATCAATGCTAAAGAAATTAAAAGTTCGGTAATTGGAATTCGTTCCAGAATTGGTGTTGGAACTGTTCTTGAAAACTGTTATGTGATGGGGAATGATTTCTATCAAGATTTGGACGAACTCAATCATGAAGCAAGTGTAAACAAAATTCATGTTGGAATTGGTGAAAATTGCTTCATAAAAAATGCTTTAGTAGATAAAAATGTTCGCATTGGAAATAATGTTCATATTAGCGGAGGAAAACATTTAGATAATTTTACCAATGAATTATACAGCATAAAAGATGGTATTGTTGTCATTAAAAAAGGTGCGATTCTCGCTGATAATTTTAGAATTGAATAATATTAAAATTTCAAATCCAATAAAAAAAATCCAATTGTTGCCTTAAAAACCAAATATGACAAAAGTAATTACGCATTCTCTATTTACCGATTTTGATATTGATTTATTCAAAGCTGGCAAACATTTCAAATTGTATGAAAAGTTGGGAGCACATTTAATTGAAGTAAATGGAGTTAAGGGAGTTTATTTTGCTGTTTGGGCACCCACAGCCAAATCGGTTTCAGTGGTGGGTGATTTTAATTATTGGACACAAGATGAACATCAGCTTCAGGTTCGCTGGGATTCTTCTGGAATTTGGGAAGGCTTTATTCCTGATTTGTCTAAAGGTTCGCTTTATAAATACAAAATTCAATCTAATATAGACGGTGTAGTAACAGAAAAAGCAGATCCGTTTGCTTTATATTGTGAAAAACCGCCACATACGGCATCTGTTGTCTGGGATCTGGATTATAATTGGAAAGATAAGAATTGGATGGAATCTCGCCATGAGAAAAATGCCTTAGATAAACCATATTCAGTATATGAAGTGCATTTAGGATCTTGGAAACGAGCAGAGCATAACCGATTTTTGACTTATTTAGAATTGGCAGATGATTTAGTAAAATATGTAAAAGAAACAGGTTTTACACATGTTGAATTCATGCCAATTATGGAATATCCTTATGATCCTTCATGGGGATATCAGCTAACAGGATATTTTGCTCCGACTTCTCGTTTTGGAAAACCACAGGATTTTATGGTTTTGGTTGACAAACTGCATCAGGCTGGAATTGGTGTAATTTTAGATTGGGTTCCGTCTCATTTTCCTGATGATGCTCATGGTTTAGGTTTCTTTGATGGTTCACATTTATATGAGCATCCAGATCGAAGAAAAGGCTATCATCCGGATTGGAAAAGTTTGGTTTTTAATTACGGTCGCAATGAAGTTCGTGCTTTTTTAATAAGTAATGCTGTTTTTTGGCTTCAAAATTATCATGCTGACGGATTAAGAGTTGATGCAGTAGCTTCGATGCTATATCTCGATTATTCTAGAAATGAAGGTGAATGGGAACCTAATATTTATGGTGGAAGAGAAAATCTGGAAACTATAAGTTTTCTTAAAGAATTCAATGAAGTTATTTATGCTAATTTTGATGGAGTTCAGACAATTGCTGAAGAAAGCACATCTTTTTCGATGGTTTCGAGACCAACATCTTACGGAGGTTTAGGCTTTGGAATGAAATGGATGATGGGCTGGATGCACGATACTTTAAAGTACTTTCAGAAAGAAACTGTTTACAGAAAATATCATCAAAATGATTTGACATTTTCAATGACGTATGCTTTTACGGAAAATTTCATGCTTCCGTTTTCGCATGACGAAGTCGTTTATGGAAAAAAATCAATTGCTAATAAAATGCCTGGAGATGAATGGCAGAAATTTGCTAATTTAAGATTGCTTTATGGATATATGTTCACACATCCCGGAACAAAATTATTGTTTATGGGATCGGAGTTTGGACAAAGCGATGAATGGAATTTTGAAAAAAGTCTGGATTGGCATTTACTTCAATATGATTATCATTCAGGAATTAAAAAGGTAATTACAGATTTGAATCAGCTATACAAATATCAGCCAGCATTATACGAAAAACAATTCACAGGCGAAGGTTTTGAATGGATTAATTATTCCGATCATCAAAATGCTGTTGTTTCTTATATCCGAAAAGGAAATAATCCTGATGAAAATCTAATTGTGGTTTGCAATTTTACGCAAGTTATTAGGGAAAATTATAGAATTGGTATTTATCAAAAAGGAAAATTAAAAGAAGTTTTCAATACTGATGCTAAAATTTATGGTGGAAGTGGAGTTGGTAATTCTGAATCTTTAAAAATTGATAATTTACCTTATGACGGAAGAGATTATTCAGTCGAATTAATTTTACCTCCTTTGAGCGTAACGGTTTATTCTTTTGAATAGAAATTCAAGTATAATTTTCAATAATGTCGTTTTATCAATTTTGTGTTTTTAAATTATCGAATTATTGATTTTTTGTAAACTAATTTAGAACTCATTCAGAAAAAACGTTTTCGTGAATAAACCTTTTATTCATAGTGCTTTACCAAGTTTTTTTGTATGTTTGAAGTAAGGATTGAGTTATATAATTAAGACAATAGCGATATGATTACAAATACATCACTAGAACATAAAGGCAATTTATTTCCGTCAAAAATAGTTTCGTATGAACATGAGGGAGATTCCATTTCTTTTTACACTGACAACAATGTAATTTTAAAAGTCACGGTTCTTAGAGACAGTTTACTTCGTTTTCGTTTTACCACAAAAGGATATTTTAGCAATGATTTTTCGTATGCAATTGATAAAACGCAATTGCATGGCTATAATTTTTTGCAAGTTAGCGAAGACGAAAATTATTTTGAAATCAGAACCAGCAAAGTAATTTGTAAAATTAAAAAAGCTGATGTTCGCCTGTCAATTTATGATCTGGATAGCTGCTTAATTCTTCAGGATGAACTTGGGTTTCATTGGGAAGAAAGTTATGAGTATGGCGGAAACGTTGTGAAAATGAGCAAATCCTCAAAAGATGGAGAATGTTTTTACGGTCTTGGCGATAAAGCCACTCAGATGAACTTAAAAGGCAAAAGAGTAGAAAATTTTGCCACCGATCAATATGCGTATCAAAAAGATCAGGAGCCACTTTATAAAGTAGTTCCGTTTTATATTGGATTGCATAATCAAAAATCCTACGGAGTTTTCTTCGATAATACTTTCAGAACCTTTTTTGATTTTTGTCAGGAAAGAAGAAATGTAACTAGTTTTTGGGCTGAAGGAGGCGAAATGAATTATTATTTCATTTATGGTCCTCAAATGCAGGATGTTGTTACAACTTATACAGATTTGACAGGAAAACCTGAACTACCGCCACTTTGGGTTTTAGGCTATCATCAATGTAAATGGAGTTATTATCCAGAAAGCAAAGTAAAAGAAATTACGTCAAAATTTAGAGAACTTAAAATTCCGTGTGATGCCATTTATCTGGATATCGATTATATGGATGGTTTCCGATGTTTTACATGGAATAAAGAATATTTTCCTGATCCAAAAAAGATGGTTGCTGAATTAGCGGAAGACGGTTTTAAAACAATTGTTATCATCGATCCGGGAATTAAAATTGATAAAAATTATTGGGTTTATAAAGAAGCCTTAGAAAAAGATTATTTCTGTAAACGTGCCGATGGCCCTTATATGAAAGGAAAAGTTTGGCCGGGAGAATGTAATTTTCCAGATTACACAAATCCCGTAGTAAGAGAATGGTGGGCAGGATTATTTAAAGAGTTAATTTCGGATATTGGCGTCAAAGGAGTTTGGAATGACATGAATGAACCAGCTGTAATGGAGGTTCCGAATAAAACTTTCCCAATGGATGTTCGCCATGTTTACGACGGAAATCCATGCAGTCACAGAAAGGCTCATAATATTTATGGAACCCAAATGGCAAGAGCCACATATCATGGCGTAAAACGATTTGTTTATCCAAAACGTCCTTTTGTAATTACTAGATCGGCATATTCTGGTGCTCAGCGTTACACCTCTTCATGGACAGGGGATAATGTTGCAACCTGGGAACATTTATGGATTGCGAATATTCAGGTTCAGCGAATGTCAATTTCCGGAATGGGCTTTACAGGTTCTGATATTGGAGGTTTTGCGGAACAACCAACGGGCGAATTATATGCACGCTGGATTCAGTTAGGCGTTTTTCATCCTTTTTGCAGAACGCATTCTTCTGGAGATCATGGAAATCAGGAACCTTGGGCTTTTGATGAAGAAGTAATTAATATTACCCGAAAATTTGTGAATCTTCGTTACCAGTTGTTGCCGTATTTATATACAATGTTCTGGCAATATATTGAAGAGGGTATTCCGATGTTGAAACCTTTGGTTTATTACGATCAGGATGATACACAAACACATTATCGCAATGATGAATTTATCTTCGGAGATCAAATTTTAGTTTGTCCAATTCTTGAACCTAATGCTGTAGGTAGACGAATGTATATTCCTAGAGGTGAGTGGTATAATTTCTGGACAAATGAACTTTTCTTAGGGGGAAGAGAAATCTGGATTGACACCAAATTTGATGAGATTCCAGTTTTTATAAAAGCAGGCGCTATTATTCCTAAATATCCGGTTCAGCAATATGTTGGAGAATTAGAATTTGATGAATTGACATTAGACGTATATTTTAAAAAAGGCAAAGAAAAGTCCGTAGTTTATGAAGATGCACAAGACGGTTATGATTATAAAAAAGGACGCTATAGCTTTTTGTCTTTCAGAACTATTGGAAAAGAGAAAGAGTTAATTATTCAGCTTCATAAAGAAGGGAAATATGATACGCCGTACTCTAAGTACAAAATTAATTTAATCGGGCTTCCATTTAAAGTTACTGAAATTGAAATCGATAATGAAAAAATCGAATTTGATAAAATTAGCTTCGAACAAAATAATTGCTTAATTATTGATAAAGAGTTCAATGAACTTCATATTGTTGGTGAATAAGTAAATTGTGATATCGTTTTTGAAAATTATGTAAAAGTGAAATCAAATTTAGTTGTATTTTTGTTAGTGCTAAATTTGTAAAATCATGAAAAAATATCTAATCACAGGGCTTTTTACGGCAGTTTTAGTATGTAGCTGCGCGACAAATCCAATAACGGGAAAGCAGAATTTAAATTTTGTTTCAAATAGTGAATTATTTCCATCTTCTTTTCAGCAATACAATCAGTTTTTGACTGAAAATAAAGTTATTACAGGAACATCTGATGCAAAACTTGTTGAAACAGTAGGATATAAAATTAAATTGGCCGCTGAGAAATATCTAAACTATTTAGGGCAAACACAATATTTGAAAGATTATCGATGGGAATATAAACTTGTTGATAATAAAGAAGTTAATGCATGGTGTTTACCCGGAGGGAAAATTGTTGTTTATTCAGGTATTTTGCCTGTAACGCAAAATGAATCTGGTTTAGCAACAGTTATGGGACACGAAGTTTCACACGCATTAGCAAATCACGGAGCACAAAGAATGTCTGCAGCACAATTGCAACAAATTGGAGGAGCAGCTTTGGGAGCAGCAACAAGTGGAAAATCTGAAGCAACTCAACAAATTTTTGCGCAAGCGTACGGAATTGGATCAGAAGTAGGAGTGATGCTTCCTTTCAGCAGAAGTAACGAAAGTGAAGCAGATAAAATTGGTTTGACTTTAATGGCGATTGCAGGATATAATCCTGAAGATGCTGTTGCTTTCTGGAGCAGAATGTCTGCAAAATCTGGAGCGGCAGGAACTCCTGAATTTATGAGTACACACCCATCAGATGCAACAAGAATTGCTAATATAAAAGCACTGGTTCCTGAAGCTAAAGCAATTGCGCTTAAAGTGGGAACTATAAAATAAAATTCTGAATATCAGAATAAATCAAATCTTAGCTATTCGTTTTTCGAGTAGCTTTTTTTGTAGTTCATAATTTAATAATATATGAATCGAATAATTTGTATTTGATTATAATAAAAATTAGATAAATTCGTAGCGCATTAACAAAACCATTTCTATGAAAAACCTACCAAAAGGAGATAAGAAATTATTAAATGCCTGGGCATTTTATGATTGGGCAAATTCAGTTTATACACTGACTATTGCATCGGCGGTATTTCCAATATTTTATGAAGCATTATTTACGGATCGCGGTCATTATATTGATGTTTTCGGCATGCGTCTTAAAAATTCAGCTTTAATTAGTTTTACCACGGCGGCAGCATTTTTAGTTGTTTCGTTTATTTCACCATTTTTATCTGGAATTGCAGATTATGTGGGGAATAAAAAAGCTTTCATGAAGTTTTTTTGCTATTTAGGTGCTTTGTCATGCGTAGGATTATATTGGTTTGATCTTGGGAATATTTATGTTGGATTAGCTTTTTATTTCTTAGGATTGATAGGATATTGGGGAAGTTTGGTTTTTTATAATTCTTATCTACCGGATATCGCTTTTGAGGATCAGCAAGATAGAATCAGTGCAAAAGGTTATTCTTTGGGATATATTGGTAGTGTGATTTTATTGCTGATTAATCTTGGTATGATTATGTTTCCAAAAACTTTCCATATTACAGCAATGGAAGCAATGCGTTATTCTTTCATTATGGTTGGTATTTGGTGGATTCTTTTTAGCCAATATACGTATTATTATTTGCCAAAAGGAAGCAAAGAAAATGGTCAAAAGTTAACGAAAGATGTTGTCTTTAATGGTTTTAAAGAATTGAAAAAAGTATGGGGCTTATTGAAAGTTAATGTTCCCTTGAGGCGTTATTTAGGCGGATTTTTCGTTTCAAGTATGGCAGTGCAAACTGTAATGCTGGTAGCTACTTATTTTGGAGCACAAGAAATTCAATGGTCATCTAAAGAAGAGGGAACAATTGGTTTAATTATTTGTATTCTAATCATTCAGTTGGTTGCTGTAATTGGTGCAGTTGCCACTTCCAGAGCTTCTGCAAAATTTGGAAATATTCCAACTTTGATTTTTATTAATGCTATTTGGGCAGTATTTTGCGCATTAGCTTATTTTATTACTTTACCAATGCATTTTTACGTTATGGCAACAATTGCAGGATTTGTAATGGGTGGAGTTCAAGCACTTTCGCGATCAACCTATTCAAAATTATTGCCAGAAACAGAAGATACAGCTTCGTTTTTTAGTTTTTATGATGTTGCCGAGAAAATCGGAATTGTAATAGGGATGTGTATTTATGGAATAATTGACCAAAGAACAGGAAGCCCGCGTAAAGCAATTGTTGTTCTCGCAATTTTCTTCGTGACATCGATTTTCCTTTTAAGAAGAGTTCATAAAAAAGAGGCGCTTTAAGCGCCTCTTTTTTTATTTAATAAAGTATGAAGAAAATAAAAGCTCAATAATAAAAGAGGAATGATTAGTTCGTTTTTTGATTTGATGATTTAAAAAAATCTTTTATTATTGAGCTTTATTTAGAATTATGCTTTTGAAATACTTCCTGAACCCGAAACTTTTACATCACGTTTTTCAGGATTTCCAGTATATTTAATATCTCCTGAACCCGAAACTCTTGCTGTTAAACTTTCGTTGCAATTGATTTTGACATCACCAGAACCTGAAACCATTACATTAGCATTTTTAGATTTCAAATTCGCCGCTTCAATATCGCCAGATCCGGAAAGTTTAATAACTAAGTCATTTGAATTTCCTTTTAATTTGATATCTCCTGAACCGCTCAAACTGAAATCAAAAGAGTTTGCTGCAACATCTAAATCAATATCTCCTGAGCCAGATAATTTTGCTGAAAATTTATCATTTTTGATTTGAGATTTAGTAACAATATCACCTGAACCTGACAAATTAAGTTCAGATATTTTTTCAAACGGAACTGTAATTTCTACTTTTTTTCCTGTGCTCGGACGCAAATTGGTTCCTTTCTTCGCGTAAATTTTTAAAGCATTGCCTTCGACTTCAACAATAATTGCTGATAAGATATTTTGTTCTCCTTTAATCGTAATTTTTCCTTCTTTTCCAGCAACCAAATCAACATCAAAAAAGCCTGAGATTTTAATTGCATCATATTCTGAAGTTGTTCTTGTTTCTGTTACAACATTGCCATTTCCGTTGATTTTTTCTTGTGCATTAGCTGTAAAGCCAATTAAAAATGCTGCGCAAACTACTGATTGAATAATTTTTTTCATGGTTTTTGATTGTTTAAAATTATTGTTTTTTGATTAATGATACGTTTCCGTAAGTTGAATTAATTATTACCTTATTCTGACCTTTCTTTTTATGAAAGCCACTAATATTTTTTGAACTGTTTTTAGTTTCGTTCACATTGATTTCTAAATCATCGCCGTTTTTAATATTAGCATATTTAGTGTTGATGTTAAAGTCGAAAGCGTAATTGTAATTATAACCCACTGTAATATCGGTATATCCTGAATTAATGTTTACATTTTTTGCTTTTTCAGTCAATGTGCCAATGTTAACTTTGCTGTAATTGGTATCAATGCTCAAATTGTTTGAAACCTCTGCAACAGAAACGGTTAAATAATTTCCTGAACCTGTAAACGAATTTACTTTTTGAAATTTTAAATTTCCGTAACTACAGTCGTATTTAATGTTTTGAGAATCAGAAACAACTAAATCTGTATAATTAGCATCAAAATTTAAATTACCTGAATCGTTTACTTTTAATCCTGAATAACGCGCCTCAATTGTGCCGTTTTTGATATAATCGATTGATGAATTTTGGCAGTATTCAATATTAAGTCTGTTGGTTTGATTGTTTAGTTTTCCAATATTGACTTTTCCATATTTACAACTTATATCAGTTGAACCTTCTATAGTTAAGGTCGTAATATTTCCGTACTTGTTCATCAATTTTACGGTTCCGTTTTTAGGAATTTTAATTACGTAATTAATCTCAAAGCTGTTGCTGCTTCCTCTTCCTTTATTGGTTGAATTTCCAATTTTGGTAACAGCGGTAACCATTGATTTTAAGCCCGTAATATCAACATCGATCGTGTTAAGTTTTTCGTTTACCCAATTCTCATTTGAGCCGGTAACTTTGATTGTGATGTCAAGATCTATTTTATCCTCATCCCAGGTTGATACTGTAATGTTTCCGTATTTATTATCAATGTCAATTCCTGCATTCGAATTTACAATAAAGGTTTTCTTGATATTTTTTTGTTTTGAAATAGCAGTGTCATCATTTGAGAATCCCAGAAAAGGAATCAAGATGAACAGGATTAATATTTTATAATGTTTTTTCATGGCTTGTGTTTTTTAAATTTTCGTTTTCTTCAATTCTTTTCAAAACCGTCTGCAAAAAAGATATTCTGGTTTGCAGATTGCTTATCATGGCATAAATGATTTGTTTGTTTTCACCATTTTTTTGCAGTTCATTAATGATTTTTTGGTAGTCGGCATCAAAAACTTTCATCTGTTTTAATGCATCATTGATAATCTGCTCATTTTGAGGCGAACTTTTTTCCTTCAGTTTAACCAGTTCGTTATCAATTAGAATGTTGAAAATAGAATCAGTACGTTGTGTTTCTTTAGATGCAAATTTGAATTCCTTTGGTTTTTCATTTTTATAAAAAAGAGTTATTCCAAGCATTAAAACTATCGTTGCTGCAATTGATGCTGCAAACCAGTAATTTTTCTTTTTGGGTTGTTTCTTGTTTAATTTATTTAAAAAAACGTCCTGATGATCTGAATTTAATTCCTGAACATCCCATTGGTTTTCAAATTTGTTGAATAATTGATCTAAATTGTCATTTTCCTTTTTCATATCTCCTCTAATTTTTTTCGCAAACTTTCCTTTGCCCTGCTTAATGTAGTTCGGCAGTTTTGATAACTAATATTTAAAATTTCGCTTATTTCTTCCTGATCGTAACCTTCAATGTAAAAAAGTGTCAGAACCATTCGGTAGCTGTCTTTCAGCGCTAAAATAGTGTCTAAAACCTGTTTCACTTTTAAAGTGTTAAAATCAATGGCTTCCGAATAAAAATCATCGTTTTCTTCGATTTTATAAAGTGTTTTGCTCAGATCTTCGACCTGAAAAGCATTATTCTTTTTGTAAAAATCAATACTGTAATTGATGACAATTTTCTTCAGCCACGCGCCAAAAGCAACTTCTTGTTTGTAGTCGTTTATTTTTGTAAATGCTTTCAAAAAGCCTTCCTGCATGACGTCTTGTGCAAAATGTTCGTCTTTTACAATACGGTAAGCCACGTTGTACATAGCTTTACTGTAACGGTTGTAAATTTCAAATTGGGCTTTTTGATTATTCTCTTTACAAAGCGCGATTAATTCTTCGATATTTTGATTGGTTATACTCAAGTAATGGTTGCTAGTTTTTTATAATGACTTTGCTTTTTTTTATTTGTTACACTTTCTATAAAATTAATTTTATTTTTTTTCAAATTATTAGGTTGTGTAAGATTTTTATTTCTTCGTATAAAATCTATATTTGTACACAAATTAAAATTCATATGAAGAAAATTACTATTTTATTTCTCTTGCTTTTTGCAATAGGTAGTCTTTTTAGCTCTTGCAGTCCTTTTGATGATGGTCGTGATATTTCAGGTTCTGAGAATAACGGGAATGGAAATGGAGGCGGAAATGTGGAAGAAAAGGCTATCTTTAAGGCCAAAGTTGGCGGAGAAGAATTTATTGCAAATACCACAACTGCTGTCGTAACAAATGACTATGTATTAATAGCTGGTACTAGATCTTCAAAAGGAGATTTAATTCAAATAATTTTACCAAGCAATAAAATAGGAACATATACATGGGCGAACAGCAAAGAAAATGCAGATCGTTTTGTTTTAGCTTACGCAGAAAAAGTTGATGGATATGGATTTATTAGTGCTTCAAACGAAGATGCCGCATTTTTGGAAGTAAAAAATTATACTGATACTGCAATAATTAAAATTACTGCGGTAGATAAAACAAAAAAAACAATTTCAGGAACTTTTCAATTTACAGGATTTAGAGAGACAGATAATGGTTCAACTGAAACTAAAGTGGTTACAAATGGTACTTTTACAAATGTGCCTTACACAGAAGACATTCCTGCAGATGATTCAGATCAAATTTTGAAGGCAAAAGTAAATGGAGTTGATTTTATTAATGACAAAGTTGATGTAACTGCTGTAAGTGCATCTGGTAGTAATCCATATTATAGTATAGTTGGAAAAAAGAATGATGGTAGTGTAAGTGTTGGTTTGAGTATTAATAAATCATATGGAGCTGGAACTTATCAGGTTTCAACTAATTCATCGAATACGGGTGGCGCTCTGGTAAATGTTATTGCAGGTACTTTCAAAATAAATGATTATTTATATACATCTAAATCAGGTTCAATCACAATTGTTTCAAAAACAGCAACAAAACTAGTGGGGACTTTTGATTTGGTCGTTCAAAATTTTAGTATAAATGATGAAAAGACAATTACAGGATCTTTTGATATAGATATAGAAGGTTTATAATAATTTATGAACTCGCTTAAAATCCGCCTTGTGCGGATTTTTTTTGGTAATACAATTTGATTTTATTAGTTTGGCTAATTAAATAGATATTCTACATTCCATTCTTGGCATAGTGATTGTCTATTTTATAAGATGTATCTTGTAAATTAAGTTTTAGTTTGTTTTTATTAGAAAACAATGAATTTCAGGCTTTATTTACAAGTTGTATTAATCATTTAATGACAAAACGACTTATATATTATTATGTCAAATCATAAAATACTTACTATTGACAATCTGTCACTTCAGGAATTTGATTCTGAAGCAGAATTAATTCCTTTATTAACTCCCGAAGACGAAGAAGAAATGAATAATGAGGAACTTCCGGTTTCTCTGCCAATCTTACCTTTGCGTAATACTGTCTTATTTCCAGGTGTTGTTATTCCAATTTCAGCAGGAAGAGACAAGTCTATTAAACTGATTAATGATGCCAACGCTGGCGGAAAAATCATTGGAGTAGTTTCACAAATTAATGAAGAAGACGAAGATCCGTCTAAAGATGATATTCATAAAATTGGTACTGTAGCCCGAATTCTGCGCGTTTTAAAAATGCCTGACGGAAATGTTACGGTTATCTTGCAAGGAAAAAAACGTTTTGAAATAGACGAAGTAGTTTCTGAAGAGCCTTACATGACAGCTACCATTAAGGAAGTTTCAGAAGAACGTCCTGGTGAAAATGATACTGAATTTACAGCGATTTTAGATTCTGTTAAAGAACTAGCGATTCAGATTATTAAAGAAAGTCCAAATATTCCATCTGAAGCTACATTTGCTATTAAAAACATTGAAAGTCAATCGTTTTTAATCAATTTTGTTTCTTCAAATATGAATTTATCTGTAAAAGAAAAGCAAGGTCTTTTATCGATAAATGGTTTAAAAGAACGTGCTTTAGAAACTTTACGTTATATGAATGTCGAACTTCAAAAATTAGAGTTGAAGAACGATATTCAGTCAAAAGTTCGTTTTGATTTAGATCAGCAACAAAGAGAGTATTTCCTTCATCAGCAAATGAAAACCATTCAGGAAGAATTGGGTGGCGTTTCGCAAGAAGAGGAAATGGACGAAATGGGACAAAAGGCGAAAACCAAAAAATGGGACGAAAAAACGCAGAAACATTTCGAAAAAGAATTGTCTAAAATGCGCCGTATGAATCCGCAATCACCAGATTTCGGAATTCAGCGTAATTATTTAGAATTATTTTTAGAATTGCCTTGGGGCGAATATTCTAAAGATAAATTCGATTTGAAACATGCTCAGAAAATATTAGATAAAGATCATTTTGGACTTGATGAAGTTAAGAAAAGAATGATTGAACATTTGGCAGTTTTAAAATTGCGAAATGACATGAAATCGCCAATTATTTGTTTAACAGGACCTCCGGGAGTTGGTAAAACATCTATTGGTCGTTCTGTTGCTGAAGCTTTAGGGCGTGAATATGTACGTATTTCATTAGGAGGTTTACGTGATGAAGCAGAAATTCGCGGACACAGAAAGACATATATCGGTGCAATGCCAGGAAGAATTATTCAAAGTCTGAAAAAAGCGGGAACTTCAAATCCTGTTTTTATTTTAGATGAAATTGATAAACTTTCGAACGGAAACAGTGGTGATCCATCTTCTGCTTTATTAGAAGTTTTAGACCCGGAACAAAACAATGCTTTTTACGATAATTTCCTTGAAATGGGATATGATTTGTCTAAAGTAATGTTCATTGCGACATCAAATAATATGGCTGCTATTCAGCCAGCATTGCGTGACAGAATGGAAGTGATTAAAATGTCAGGTTATACAATTGAAGAGAAAGTTGAAATTGCAAAAAGACATTTATTTCCAAAACAACTTGAAGCACACGGATTAACTTCAAAAGATTTGACAATTGGTAAAAAACAATTAGAAAAAATTGTTGAAGGTTATACGCGTGAATCTGGTGTTCGTAATCTCGAAACAAAAATTGCTCAGGTAATTCGTAATGCAGCAAAAGCAGTAGCGATGGAAGAAGAGTACAATAAAAAAGTTACAGATGAAGATATTGTAACTGTTTTAGGTGTGCCAAGATTGGAGCGCGATAAATACGAAAATAATGATATTGCTGGAGTTGTAACAGGTTTAGCCTGGACAAGCGTTGGTGGTGATATTTTATTTATTGAATCATTAATTTCTGAAGGAAAAGGTTCATTGACAATTACAGGAAATCTTGGAAATGTCATGAAAGAATCAGCAACAATTGCGTTGGAATATATTAAAGCTAATGCGAAGAAATTAGGTTTAAGTACAGAAATTTTCCAAAAATACAATATCCACTTGCATGTACCGGAAGGAGCAACTCCAAAAGATGGGCCAAGTGCTGGTATTGCTATGCTTACTTCTTTGGTTTCTTTATTAACGCAGAAAAAAGTGAAGAAAAGCCTTGCCATGACTGGAGAAATTACACTTCGTGGAAAAGTTTTACCTGTAGGCGGAATTAAAGAAAAAATCCTAGCTGCAAAAAGAGCCGGTATCAAAGAAATTATTTTATGTCACGAAAACAAAAGCGATATTGATGAGATTAAAGCTGAATATTTAGAAGGGCTTACTTTTCATTATGTAAAAGAAATGAGCGAAGTTTTGGCGTTGGCTTTAACAGATCAAAGCGTAAAAAATGCTAAGCAATTGAAATAAACGTCAATTTAAAATTTCAATACTTTAAAATCCCAAATTCCAATTTTATTATTGGAGTTTGGGATTTTTTTTATGTACAAATATGATATATGGAATTAAAAATTGTGGTATAAATATTGATTAATAGGTAGTTATAAAAATTATTTTTTACGTTATATAATTTTATCTTTGTATTTGCGTTATTCCCATATAGGAATCGCCCCAAAAACATGTTCAAACGATTTGGTTCATTTTTAATGTTGTTACTCTGCTCGATTTCTTTCGGGCAAGTTGGAGGGCGCTACACCTATCAATTCCTCAATTTGACATCCTCGCCAAGGCAGGCAGCGTTAGGAGGAAAAAATATTACGATTTATGATGATGATGTAAATCAGGTGATGTTTAACCCGGCAGTATTAAATGAAGATATGGACAATCATCTTGCTATAAATTATGGAAGTTATTATGGAGAAGCATCTTATGGAACCGCTTCGTATGCTTATACGTATGACAGACATATTCAAACCTTTTATGCAGGCGTGAGTTATGTGAATTATGGCAGTTTTGAAGGTTACGATGAAAATGGCCAGGCAACATCAAATTTTACAGGAAGTGAAGGCGCTCTTACACTAGGATACGCATATAATATTCCTTACACAGATGTTCATATTGGAGTAAATGGGAAGCTAATAACTTCGACTTTAGAAAGTTATAATTCCATTGGTGGAGCAATTGATGTGGGAATTATGTATCAAATTGAAAAAAATAATGTAAATTTGGCCCTAGTATTTCGTAATATTGGAACTCAATTTACAACTTACTCAGGAATAAAGGAGAATTTGCCCTTTGAAATTATTGCTGGTATCTCGCAAGAATTAGAGCATGTACCGCTTCGCTGGCATCTTTCATTAGAAAATCTGCAGCAATGGAACATATCTTTTTCGAACCCCGTTCGTGGAGAAACCAATATTGATGGATCAACAACTAACGAGAAAATCTCGTTTGCAAATAATGCCTTAAGGCATGTCGTTTTTGGTGTGGAGCTTTTTCCACAAAGAGCATTTAATTTGCGTTTAGGATATAATTTTAGAAGAGGCGAAGAATTACGAATTGATGAACAACGCAATTTTTCGGGAGTTTCATTAGGATTTGGCTTAAGAATGAATAAATTAAAATTCAACTATTCTTATTCAAGGTATACATTGGCGGCTAATACAAGTCTTTTTGGTTTAACTTTAAATTTTCAGTAATAATATGAAAATATTTACTTTATTTTTGTTCATGACTGTGAGTGTTTTTACGGGAGCTAAACACTTTTTCAATGAAGATGAATCTACGATAACCAATGTCGAGATCGAAAGAATCAACAGCAGAATAACAGACATAAAAAACATGATTAATAATGATCCAAAATACAATTCTAAAATTGCATTTTTGATTGATATGAAAGTTCCTTCTGGAAAAAATCGTTTTTTTGTGTATGATTTAGAAAAGAACGAAGTTATAGATCAAGGTCTGGTAGCACACGGTTCTGGTTCTGAAACAGGTATTAAAGGCATGCTGAAATTCAGCAATATGCCAAATTCTAATTGTACAGCCTTAGGCAGATATTCAGTTGGAAAAACATATAAAGGAATTTTTGGAAAAGCTTATAGATTAGCAGGTTTAGATGAAACTAATAATAAAGCTTTAGAACGTGCTATTGTATTGCATGCTTATTCGGCAGTTCCATTGCAAGAACAGGATTATTATATCAGCAACAGCCATGGATGTCCAATGGTAAATGAAGAGTTTTTTAAAAGAATTCAAAAGTTAATTGATAATTCAAAAACAAATATCCTTATGGATATTTACTATTAAAAAACAGCAATAAATAAAATTAAAAGGATAAAACTTTTTATGATCGAGATGAATTTGATTTTCGATGATGAAAAGTTTTTTTTTGTTTAGAATTTATTGGATTAAATTAGTTTATAAGTGTTATAAATCTTCAGAATAAAGAGAAAGATAATTACATTTGCAGCGCTTAAAATTATTTAATTGTTATTGAAAACATTAGAATAATCAAGGCTTTCTAAGTAAATAACTGATTCTCAAAATGCTGTTTTGTGGAGTCTGAAATAATAAAATTTAAAAATACAAAATTGAAAAAAATTACAATTGCAATCGACGGATTTTCATCAACTGGAAAAAGTACTTTAGCAAAACAATTAGCAAAAGAGCTTGAATATGTGTATGTTGATACTGGTGCAATGTACCGCGCAGTGGCTTATTTCGCAATGAAAAATCAATTCATTGATGCTGATTCTTTTAATAAAAATGCTTTAATTGAGTCTTTACCGAAAATTCAATTAGAATTTAAATACAATGCTGATTTAGGTTTTGCTGAAATGTATTTGAATGGTGAAAATGTTGAAAAGCAAATTAGAACAATTGAGGTTTCTAATTTTGTTAGTGCGGTAGCTGCTGTTTCTGAAGTTCGTTCTAAGTTAGTTGAACAACAACAGGAAATGGGAAAAAATAAAGGTATTGTGATGGATGGAAGAGATATAGGAACTGTAGTTTTTCCAGATGCCGAACTTAAAATATTCATGACTGCTAGTGCCGAAACCCGCGCACAAAGACGTTTTGATGAATTGCAGCAAAAAGGTGATAACGTAACCTATGAAGAAGTTTTGAAAAATGTTGTTGACCGCGATCATATGGATACGCACCGTGAAGATTCTCCATTAGTAATTGCCGACGATGCAATTGAAATAGATAATTCTTACTTAAATAAAGAAGAACAGTTTGCTGCTGTTTTAGAATTAGTAAATGATGTTGTAAAAACGGCGTAATTTTTTGCAGATATTATTTTAAATGTTAGTTTTACCGCTTCATTTTTATTTTAAAGACAATTTTATCATATGGGGATTAAAAACAGATTGATTATAATGAGCTTTCTTCAATTTTTTGTTTGGGGAGCCTGGCTTATAACAATAGGAAATTATTGGTTTGGGACAAAAAACTGGGAAGGAACTCAATTTGGACTCGTTTTTGGAACCATGGGAATTGCTTCTCTTTTTATGCCTACACTTACAGGTATTATTGCAGATAGATGGATTAATGCTGAAAAATTATACGGCGCTCTTCATATTCTTTATGCAGCAGTTTTGTTTGGAATTGCACAGGTTACAACACCAGACACTTTTATTATTGTAATGCTTTTGGCAATGTGTTGTTATATGCCAACAATCGCTTTAAGTAATTCAATATCTTATACTTCACTAAAACTAAACAATAAAAATATCGTTAAAGATTTTCCGCCAATTCGTGTTTGGGGAACAATTGGTTTTATTGTTGCGATGTGGATTACAAACTTAAGTGGAAGTAAAGCAACAGAATATCAATTTTATATTGCAGGAATTGGTGCTTTAATTCTGGGAGTTTACGCTTTTACATTGCCAAAATGTGAGCCACAGCGATTGATTAAAGAAAATGCAACCTGGATTGAAACTTTTGGTTTAGAATCTTTTAAGTTATTTGCTAATTATAAAATGGCTTTGTTTTTTGTTTTTTCTATGTTTTTAGGAGGAGCACTTCAGTTGACAAATGCTTATGGAGATGTGTTTTTAGATGAATTTAAGCATTTTCCAAAATATGCCGATTCATTTGTAATCAAATATTCGACTATTATTATGTCGATTTCTCAGGTTTCTGAAACTTTGTTTATTCTTGCGATTCCGTTTTTCTTAAGACGTTTCGGAATTAAACAAGTTATGTTGATTAGTATGTTGGCTTGGGTTTTACGTTTCGGATTATTTGCTTTTGGTGATCCTGTTGGAGGATTATGGATGATTATTTTATCATGTATTGTTTATGGAATGGCATTTGACTTCTTTAATATTTCAGGTTCATTATTCGTAGAAAGCAATACTGATTCTAAAATTCGTTCTTCTGCGCAAGGATTATTTATGATGATGACGAATGGAGTAGGAGCTGTTTTAGGAAGTTTGACATCTGGCTGGGCTATTGATCGTTTCTTTACAAAATCATTTGCTAATACAACTGAATTGGCAGGATTTTTACAAACAGATACAACAAACTCTAAAATGTTAGAATTTGTAAAAGGTCAAGGGAATTCAGTTTCTGCAGACGGAATTTTTGCTAACCCAATTTTAATGAAGGACTGGCATACGATCTGGTTGTCGTTTGCGGCTTATGCTTTGGTCATTGCAATAGCTTTTGCTGTTTTATTTAAACATAAACATGATCCGAAGGAGATTGAGAATTTGAGTCATTAAGATTTTTAGATAATAATCGGAATTAAACCCGACAGGTTTTCAAAACCTGTCGGGTTTCGTTTTTCAAGGTTCTTATGAAAACGAGACTTTCTAATCTAGCCCCGATAGAAGTGGAAATCCTTTTGTGTCCGCCGCGGCGGACATAAAAGATTGCAACGGATAGCGGGACTTCACGTCTCGAAAAACCTAAAAAGTTCTGCTTCTAAACAATTCACTGATAATCAACTCGGAATTATTTTGTAAGTCCAAATATTTGTAGTAATTTTGCAAACCTTTTGGCAGAGAAGAGTTTCCTTTAGGTATCAACCATTTATGTAAAACAACTTCTGTATTTTCTATCGCATGGAGAAACTCGAGAAAAACAGAATACAAATTTTTTATCAGCATGTCTGAACAATTAAAATCACAAGAAGAGTTTTTAGCAAATTTTAACTGGCACAACTTCCAAGAAGGAATTGATGCAGTAGATGAGAAAAACTTACAAGAGTTTGAAGAACTAGTATCAAAAACTTTCATCGCTACAGATCAAGAAGAAGTAGTTGAAGGAGTTGTTGTTAGAATTACAGATAGAGACGTTATCGTTGATATCAATGCTAAATCTGAAGGTGTTATTTCTTTAAATGAATTCCGTTACAACCCAAACTTAAAAGTAGGTGACAAAGTTGAAGTATTAATCGACATCCGTGAGGACAAAACAGGTCAATTAGTATTATCTCACAGAAAAGCACGTACTATCAAATCTTGGGATAGAGTTATTGCAGCTAATGAAACTGGAGAAATCGTTAACGGTTTTGTTAAATGTAGAACTAAAGGAGGTATGATCGTTGACGTATTCGGTATCGAGGCGTTCTTACCAGGATCTCAAATTGACGTTAAGCCAATTAGAGACTACGATGTATATGTAAACAAAATGATGGAATTCAAAGTGGTAAAAATCAACCACGAATTCAAAAACGTTGTTGTATCTCATAAAGCGCTTATCGAGGCTGATATTGAAGTACAGAAAAAAGAAATCATCGGTCAATTACAAAAAGGACAAGTATTAGAAGGTGTTGTTAAAAACATTACTTCTTATGGTGTGTTCATTGACTTAGGTGGTGTTGACGGATTAATTCACATTACTGACCTTTCTTGGAGTAGAATCAACCACCCAAGTGAAGTTCTTGAATTAGACCAAAAATTAAACGTTGTAATCCTTGATTTCGATGATGAGAAAACAAGAATTCAATTAGGATTGAAACAATTAAACGCTCACCCATGGGATGCTTTAGATGCTAATTTAACTATTGGTGATAAAGTAAAAGGTAAAGTAGTTGTAATCGCTGATTACGGTGCTTTCATCGAAGTTGCTGAAGGTGTTGAAGGTTTAATCCACGTTTCTGAAATGTCATGGTCAACTCACTTACGTTCTGCTCAGGATTTCGTAAAAGTTGGAGATGTTGTTGAAGCTGTTATCTTAACTTTAGATAGAGATGACCGTAAAATGTCATTAGGTATCAAACAATTGACTCAAGATCCATGGACTGATATTACTTCTAAATACCCAGTAGGTTCTAAACATACAGGTATCGTTAGAAACTTTACAAACTTTGGTATTTTCGTAGAATTAGAAGAAGGAATTGATGGATTAATCTACATTTCTGACCTTTCTTGGACTAAGAAAATCAAACACCCATCTGAATTTGTAAATGTTGGTGAGAAACTTGATGTAGTTGTATTAGAATTAGATGTTGAAGGACGTAAATTATCTTTAGGTCACAAACAAACTACTGCTAATCCTTGGGATCAATACGAAGATTCTTTCGCTGTAGGAACTATCCACAATGGTGAAATTTCTGAAATCGTTGACAAAGGAGCTACTGTAGAATTCGGAGATGATATCGTTGCTTTCATTCCTACTCGTCACCTTGAAAAAGAAGACGGAAAGAAATTGAAAAAAGGTGATACTGCTGATTTCAAAGTAATCGAATTCAACAAAGAATTCAAAAGAGTAGTTGCTTCTCACACTGCTATCTTCCGTGAAGAAGAAGAGAAAAACGTGAAAGCTGCTGCTGAAACTACTGCATCTGCATCTACAAACGCACCAGCTGCGACTTTAGGTGACAACAATGATGTATTAGCTGCTTTAAAAGCTAAAATGGAAAAAACTGAGAAAAAATAATTCTTAGCTTTTTTATAAATAGAAAGTCCCACATTACTGTGGGACTTTTTTTGTGCGTTTTTGTTTCAGGTTTTCTTTGTTTCAAGTTTCAAGTTTGTCAGTTCAAGCGGAGTCGAGAACCTTGTTATAATTGGAATTTGGAATTTTTAAAATTGTTATTTCTATTTAAATTAGAAGCTATTTCCTGCTCTTCGCTATATCTTTTCCTGGCTAAAGAAGCCAGAAAAAGGATGCCGCTTCGATCAGGGCTAGGGCACAAGTTTTCAAAAGAAGATTTTGTGTCATTCTGAGGAACGAAGAATAACACAAGAATTTCCGCATGCAAGATCGTCAATCTTTGTTGAGTTACTGTTGTGATTCTTCGTTCCTCAGAATGACAAACATTTCGGAATTATTTTGAAGCTATTAATTTTGACTCTTCGGGACTAAATTCAGGTACAACTGAATAAGAATCTATATTGGCAATTTTCATTTCGTCTAACATGTCAACTAAATTTTTGAAGTTAGATTTTTTGGTTGGCTTTATAATTACTGAAATTCCTCTTCCATGTTTTCCTAAAGCAGCAGAATATTCAAGCATACTTTTATTTCTTTTTAGTAATTCTTGGCGAATTCCATCTTTACCATATTTAATTTCTTTAGGAGCAATTATGGGAGAACTTAAAATTCCCATATAATATATTAGTTTATCATTTTCACCTAACATAACGGTTATCGATCTATTTTCCTCATAGTGTGGAATAGGGCAATCACAACAATCATTTCTACTCAAATCCATACTTTTTGGTTTAGACAATTCTCCAACAACCATAAAAAATATAATCAGCAAAAATGAAACGCTGACCATTGCGGTTAAATCAACTCTTGAATTTAATTTTTTGCTTCTTACTTTTTTTGGTAGATTTTGCATAAGCATTAATTTATTAATTAGAGGCTAGCAGTTTCTCTTCTTCTGGTGTAAATTGGTCAACAATAGCGTAAGTGTCTATATTATTGATTTTCATTTCGTCCAATATATCAATCAAATTTTTCAAATTACTGCTTTTAGTGGGTTTTATGATAACAATTACACTGTTTTTAGGTTTTCCAACAGAAATCATTCTCTCGTCCACTGATTTTTTATGTATAAATATTTCTTTTCTAATTCCGTTTCTACCGTATTCAGATCTCTTTGGCGCTTCATCATTATATGGTAGTAGGCCAGAATAAGTAACTATTTTGTCGTTTTCATCTAGAAGAATTGTATATAATCTACTACTATCTATGCATCCGCGAGATTCTCCGCAACCACCTTCTTTATCAGGCAAACTCAAACCCATAGATTTCGGTTTCGATAATTCCCCAACAACCATAAAAAATATAATCAGCAAAAAAGACACGCTGACCATTGCGGTTAAATCAACTCTTGAATTTAATTTTTTGCTTCTTACTTTTCTTGGTAGATTTTGCATATGAATCCTATTTTGATTTTAAAGTTAATCAAAATTTTATTCAGAAAATCAATCTAGTTTAAATTAAAAATGTTTTTTAAAGGCTTATTTATTTGTACGAAATAATTACGGATGTTGCATTAGATTCTAACTTAACTTTTTTACCGAAAATCAGCGCATGATTGTTTCTGATATGTCCTGCCGGAAAATCGAAAATTACTGGATAATCATATTCTTTTACAGCATTTAGAATGATTTCACGATGTGTTCCGCCAAACAAAATATTTTCTTCCGTTTTATAATCAAAATCGCCAACGATAATTCCCTTTAAATCTTTCAAGAAGCCATTTCTTTTCAGCGTATACATCATTCTGTCTACTCGGTATAAATCTTCACCAACATCTTCGATAAATAAAATTTTGCCTTTTGGGTCAATGTCAGAATTACTACCTAACATCGACATAATAATCGAAAGATTTCCGCCTATAAGAACACCTTTACTTGTACCTAATTTATTGAGTGGATTAGTAGTTACCTCATAACTTAAATCCTCACCAAACAAAGATTTATAAAGTGTTTCTTTGGCTTCAGGTGTAGCTCGTCTCATTCCGCCGGGCATTGTAGCGTGGATAGATGCAAATCCCAATCTATGAACTTGTTCGTGAAGAGTAGTAATATCTGAATAACCAATAATCCATTTTGGATTTTTCTTAAAAGCTGAAAAGTTTAATTGATCAACAATTCTAACAGTTCCATAGCCTCCTCTGGAGCACCAGATCGCTTTAATGTTTTTATTATCTAAAGCTTCTTGCATATCATTTTGTCTTTCAAGGTCTGTTCCAGCAAAATGGTTGTGCCTTTTGAAAAGATTTTTGCCTAATTTAATATTAAGCCCCCAACTTTTTGCAAGCTCGATTCCCTGATCAATTTCTGTTGAGTCGGTTAGAAAACCCGCTGGAGCAACAATCATTATTGAATCACCTTTTTTAAGATAAGGTGGAATTGTATATTGTTTAATTGCTTTATCTGCTTCCGAAAGATAATTTTCTTGGTAATTCATTTTATAAGCCGGGGATTTACATTGAATAAAAGTTAGTAAAATTAAAATAGAAAAAATCGTTTTTGTGTGGTTATTAATTATCATTTTGAGGTTAAATTATGGAATGTTTTTAGCTTTAGTTTCGTGTTTTTTTAAGTCGATTTTATATAATAAATATGTTTTGAATTTAATAATAAAAAGATGTGAAATCTATCACAGCTTAAAAATAATCAAAAATAATTGTAATTATTAATTGCTTGTTTTACAGTGTATTTTGAGAATATTTCAATGTTTTTTGAAATTATTTTAATTTTTGTTAAAACCAAAACCAATATTCCAGCGTAAATGAGCTTATAACTTAAAATATTAATTATGAAAACTAGAAAATTTTTAGCGACAGCAATTTTAGCTTTAACATTCGGATTTGCATCATTTGCCCAAAAAACTGTAATGGTGGGCGGTGCAGCAATGTATCCGAGTAAAAATATTATTGAAAATGCAGTAAATTCAAAAGATCACACTACGTTAGTAGCCGCTGTAAAAGCTGCTGATTTAGTAGAAACATTACAAGGCAAAGGACCGTTTACTGTTTTTGCTCCAACAAATGCAGCATTTGATAAATTACCAGCAGGAACTGTTGAAACTTTATTGAAACCAGAGAACAAAAAGATGCTTCAAAATATCTTAACGTATCATGTTGCCGCTGGAAAATGGAATGCATCAGATATTGCAAAAGCAATTAAATCTGGTAAAGGAAAAGCAACTATAAAAGCTGTTAACGGTGGAACTCTTAATGCTTGGATGGATGGAAAAGATTTGTATATAACAGATGAAAACGGAAATAAATCAAAAGTAACAATTGCAGATGTGAACCAATCAAATGGTGTGATTCATGTTGTCGATGCTGTTTTGCTTCCGAAAAAATAATATTTAATCAAATTCCAATCTTTAAAATTCCAAATCCCAATTTAAAAGTTGGAATTTGGAATTTTAAAAATTAGATTTTTTTATTTTTTAGTTGTTAAAGTTGATCCGGCAGAAGCGACTACAACACAAACAACAGCCAAAATTTCATAGAAACTTAAGTTTTCTTCTAGAAAAATAAAAGCACAAATTGAAGCTGCAGCCGGTTCTAAGCTCATTAAAATACTGAAAGTACGAGGAGGAAGTTTTCCTAAAGCTTTCATTTCTAAAGTGAACGGAATTGCACTTGACAATAATGCAAGAGCAACACCCATTCCGAAAAGCCTTGGAGTAAGATTAACAAGTCCGTTTTCGAAAATTCCAAAAGGTAAAACCAGAATTGCGGCCAACAACATTCCCGTTGAAACAGCTGTGCCTTCATTCATAATTTTTGAAATTCTTCCCCCAAAAACGATATAAGCTGCCCATAAAGCTCCAGCAATTAAGGCAAAAAGAACACCTAAAGTATCTAAACGTTCATTTGTCCAGGGAGCAATTAATAAAATACCTATTGCAGCTAATAAAACCCATAAATAATCAATCAGACGTTTTGATCCAATAATCGCAAGCAATAACGGACCAATAAATTCTAAAGTAACCGCAAGTCCAATTGGGATTCTTTCGATTGCAAAATAAAAAATCAAATTCATAGCACCTAAAGAAAGCCCATACGGAATGACAACTTTCCATTGCGTTTTTGTAATTGCTTTTAAATTTGGCCTATAAACCAATAAAAGAATGATTGCAGAAACACCAATTCTGATAGATGCTGTACCTGCTGCTCCAAGTGTTGGGAATAAAGTTTTAGCAATTGCTGCACCACATTGTACGCTAATAATTGCAAGCAATACAGCCTGAACAGGAGGAAGGTTGATTTTTTTGTTTTTCATGAATCGAAGAAGCAGAAAAGCATAAAACATTTTCTGCTTAAAAGTATTTAATTTTAATTGCCTAATGCTTTTTTGGTAACATAAGCACGATATCCGATAATTGCCATTTGCCATTTTTTGGCTTTTGAAATATCTAGACCTTGTTTTGTAAAACTAGGTAGAAGCATTTTGTTTAATTTGGCTAGAAATTTATACATAGTAGGTTTGTTTCTTCAAAGATATGAAAAAAGACTTTGCGTTAAAACAAAGTCTTTTAGGGTATAAAGAATGAAAGTTTAAATTTTTAGAATAAGATTTTGATCTCCTTCTGTTTCTTTATTTATGGCGTTTTTTGGCGCTTCCATCCAGCCACTTTTGTTGATTACAAACTTAAATAAATGCGTTTTGTTTTTTTCAAACTGAGATATAGGAACAGCTAATTCAAACGTATTTTTGTTTTTTCGAATCATTTGAAAATTTTTATCATCGGGATTCCAATTGTCGAATGAACCTGCAATTGAAACGCTTTTTACTAAGTCGGCATTTAAAGCTTTATCGTGTATATAGCTAAAAACTACATTATCATTGACTATTTTATATCCGTAAATTCCGGATTGCTTTTTGTATTCATTCAATAAATCATTTGAAAGACTCACAATGGCTTCACCTAAAGCATTTCCCGTATTTTCATCGCTTATATTTACAATGATCGAAAGCCCTAATTGTCGTTCTGGATAAACAACAAGCATATTTTGAGTTCCAAAAGCGCCGCCGTGTTTCCAGCAGTTTTTTCCATTGTCGTCAACTTCAATATGATCCCAAAAATAGCCATTCCAGATTGTAGAACTATTTAAGAGATTTCGCTGTGATTCCTGAACAATTTTATCTTTTGTATTTAATTCATAAGCAATGAATTTGGTTAAATCACCTAAAGTAGATTTTAAGCGTCCGGCAGCTCCCCAAAGATTATCTGAAATTTGTGGCATTAAAACGCCTTTTAGATTATAACCATTTGCAACAACAACATTTGGACTTAAATTTATTCCGGTTGATGTCATTTTTAGCTTTGAAAGAATATGTTCATTTAAAAGTGTTTCGTAATTTTTATGGTAAACATTCTCTAAAATATGAGCTGTCAGATTTAAGCTTCCGTTGCTGTATTTGAATTTTGTTCCAGGTAAAGTATCCAATTGAATTGTTTTTAAATCTTCAAAGAATTTTTCCCGACTATAGGATTCGTCTAATTTTTTGAAAGCTAAATAACTGCTATCGTTTCTGTTTTTCCGCAATTCTGCTGTGTCTGGAAGATCTTTGTTGAAACCAGTTTTAAAAGAAACTAAATCTTTAATGGTAATTGGTGTTCCATAATATTCCAAATTAGGATAAGAACCAGTAATGTATTTTCGGATATCATCGTCTGGATTAAGTTTTCCTTCTAAAACTGCTTGAGCGGCAAGCAAACCTGTAAACAATTTAGTTATTGATGCAACTTCAAAAACAGTATTGTTATTAGCAATATTCTCTTTTCCTTTATCAATTTCACCATAATGACGAGTGTAGGTTTCACCATTTTTTACAACTCCAATAGAAATAGAATTTGCTTTTGATTTTTGCATTAAAATTGAAGCCGCTTTGTCCATTGCTATGAAGATATTTTTTTCAGCTGTATTTTTCTGTGCCAAAATTGATAGCGAAAAGTGTAAAAACAGAACTAAATAATATTTTTTCATTTTACGATTTTAAAATTAAATATTAATAGAAAAACCAGTGTTTTTGCACTGGTTTTTACATTGTTATTTGAAAATATTAAGCTTTCTTATCTGCTTTCTCTGCTGCTCTTCTGTCTCTTTCTTGCATCTTCATATCTTTAGCATGCTGTTTCATTTGTTTTGCATGTTCCTTCATATCTTTTTCATGCTGTTTCATGTCAAGTTCATATCGTCTCATGTCTAACTCATATTGCTTCATGTTATTTTCGTAATCTGAGTCATTGCCAAATTTCATTTTCATGTCGATATTGAATTTATCCATGTTCATATTGAATTTTTGCATGGCAATTTCATATTGTTCCATTTGTTTTTCAAAAATGGCTTCACGTTTAGACATGATTTCTTCTACTGCGTCACCATATGCAGACATAGCATCGATGTTAGGTTGAAATTTTTCCATTTTTTTCTCAAATTCAGCCATTTCTTTTTCAAACTGAGCCATTGAAACTTTATCTTTTGGATCTCTTGGTGCTCTAGGAGGTTTTGGCATTTTCGACATATCAATTGCTGGAGCTGGAGGAAGTGCTCCTGCAGGGAATACTGGTGGTGTAGGAGGAACTGGCGCAACCATACCTGGAGCACTTGGCGGAGCAGGTGCGTCTGGAGCTTCTGGAGCATCAGCTGAATTCTTAAAATCTGTTATAACTACATTTTGAGTTTTAACCATTGTTGGCGCTTCAGGGCTTTCTTCAGTAGTTAAAGTGACGTTTTTAGCACCATTATCATTAGTGTCTAACACAATACTGCAATCTTTTATTGCTTTTGTGCTGTTTACTTGTATAATTTGTTTTTTGCCGTTTTCTTTAACAATCTGAATTTTGATACTTGTAATTTCGTTGTTGCTGTTTCTTTTTAAATCTGAAATTACTACATCAATATTGTGTTCTGATTTTAATTTTGTTGTTAAGTCTTTTAATTCCTGATCTGTAGTCGATTTAGTAATTTTAAAAACTTGAGTATCCTCATTTTTTACTGAAGCAGTTTTTTCTGCCAAAGCCTTTTTCTCCTGAGCAATCGTTTTTATTTGGAATAAAAATACAAAAGCTGCGAGGGCCGGAATTACAGCGTAATATTTCCAGTAATTCCATTTTTTTGATTGATTTTTGTTTAACATGACAATTCGTTTTTTGATTAATGATTGATAAAAGTGATTGGTGATTGCAACACAAGTTTCATGTGTTGTTATTTTTAAAAGCGTATACTGATACGCTTTTTTGTCTGATAATTTTTTTGATGCTTCGTTATCGGCAATAAATTCTAAATTTTGCAAAATTGCTTTTTTGTAAAGCCAGATAATTGGATTGAACCAAAAAAGAATGCAGAAAATTCTAGAAATTATTACATCAATAGTATGATGTTGATCGCTGTGCACTTTTTCATGTTCTAAAATACTTTGCAGTTCTGTTTCGCTGTACAGTGATGAGTTGTAAACGATATAATCGAAATAAGAAAAAGGAGCAATGTTTTCAGTAACATCAACAAACTTGAAATCTTCTTGCTGTTTTATTTTTTTTCCTTTTAAAACCGAATTTAAACTGTAGAAATCAATTGCGAATTTTAGCATAAAAGCAGCAAATCCTATTGCATAAATTGCGAGTGAAACCAGATTCCAGTTTATTTCAAAAGGTTCTTCTTCGACAACCGGCAAATGATTATATGTTGAAACATAATTATGACTAACAGAAGCAGTAGCATTCTGAACAACCGGTGAATAAAGTATAGGAGCGGGATCAACCCAAACTACTTTAGTATAAATCACAAAAGGCAAAACAACTGAAGTGATTAATCCGGCCAATAAAAAATATCGGTTACTGGTGAAAAAAGTTTCTTTACGCAGTAAAAAATAATAAGCAAAATAGAATAAAGCTATTAAACTGCCAGACTTGATGATAAAGGTGAAAAGTGCTTCCATAACGATTATTTTTCTTCTTTTGGATTTTCAATCATTGCTAAGATTTCTCGTAATTCGTTTGCCGAAATTTTCTCTTCTTTGGCAAAAAACGAAACCATGCTTTTATAAGAGCTGTTGAAATAATTATCAATTGCGGTGCTCATAAAACCTTTTCGGTATTCTTCAATACTCACAATTGGATAATATTGATGCGTATTTCCAAAAGCATTATGACTGACATATCCTTTTTCTTCAAGATTGCGCACAATAGTCGAAAGCGTGTTGTAATGCGGTTGTTCTTCAGTGATTTCAGCCTGAATTTCTTTTACAAAAGCTTTTTTAAGCTTCCATAAAATATGCATTATTTCTTCTTCTTTGTTGGTTAACTTTTGCATTATTTTGGTTTTGGCTGTTAATTAATGGGTTAGATGTATTTATTTTTTTGTTTCTATAATAACAACACCGTCTTTCGCTTCTTCTCCGTATTTTTTTATGGCATTTTTCCCAGTCAATACTGTTACAGTTTCCATCTTTAACTTATTCATATCATCAATCGTAACTATATTTTTTGTTATAGTTCCATCAACAATTACTAATGGTGGTAAGTTATTAGAAACATTTGTGCCATTTCTTAAAATCATAATACTGCTATTTGACTTACCGTCACTATTTGTGCTTACGCTGACAGATGTATTAGTATTAGCGTTAACATTTACATTTATATTATCGCTAGTATTTGTGCTACTACTTGTAGTAACGCTTGTATGAGTATTATCAGTAGTTTTAACATCAGAGTTTATTTTAGAATTTTCAACACTTTTTACTTTAACTTTTCTTTCTTTATTGACAACTTTTATCTGATTTTCTAAATTTTCAGAAACAAAATCAATTTTTATAGATCCGTCATCTTCTGTTGTAACAATAATTTGGCAATCTTTAATGGCTTTGCTTCCATTAACCATAAAAGTTTGGTTTTGTTCAGAGCCTTTTTTTACTGCAACTCTAATAGCAGTAATTTCGTTATTTGAGTTTCTTTCAACATCAGAGATAGAAGCTACAACATCATATTTTTTCTTTAAATTTTCCGCAATTTCTTTTAATTCTTGATCTGTAGTTGTTTTGGTAATTTTATAAGTGTCTACAGATTTGCTTTCCTTTAGAACTTCTTTTTTGCTGACTTGCCTTTCTTTTGCAATTACTTCGACTTGAAATAACAAAACAAAAGCGGCAAGTGCTGGAATTACAACATAGTATTTCCAAGAATTCCTTTTTCGTGATTGATTCTTGTTTAACATAACAATTCGTTTTTTGATTAATGATTGATAAAAATGATTGGTGATTGCAATACAGCTTTCGTGAGTTGTGATTTTCAAAAGCGTGTATTGATACGCTCTTTTGTCTGATAATTTTTTTGCAGCTTCTTTGTCGGCAATGAATTCCAGATTTTGAGCGATTGCTTTTTTGTAAAGCCAGATAACTGGATTAAACCAAAACAGCAGACAAAAAATGCGGGCTACCAAAATATCTGCAGTATGATTTTGATCGCTGTGCACTTTTTCGTGCTCGATAATATTCTCTAATTCTGATGAAGTGTACATTGATGAGTTGTAAACTATATATTCAAAATAGGAGAAAGGAGCAATATTTTCGTTGGTATCAATAAATTTGAAATCAGCTTGTTGTTGGATTTTTTTTCCTTTTAAAACAGATTGCAGACTGTAAAAGTCTAAGGCAAATTTTATTAATAAGATAAAAAAACCGAGGCCATAAACTGCTAGAAGAACGTAATTCCAATTGATTTCAAAAGTTTCATTTGGAATGTTTTGAGAAAGAGGCACTTTAATTTGACTTAGATTAAAGTTCGAAACTGGAGTAGGGTTGACCAAAATTGTTTTGGTATAAAATAAAAACGGCAATAAAGCTGACGTTCCCAGACCTGCCAGTAAAAACCATCTATTGGTATTGAAAAATGTTTCTTTGCGAAGTAAAAAATGATAAACACAATAAAACATTACAACTAAACCTGCTGATTTTGCTATATATATGAAAAGTGCTTCCATAAATGACTATTTTTCTTCTTTCGGATTTTCTATCATAGCCAGGATTTCACGTAATTCTGCTGCCGAAATTTTTTCCTCTTTAGCAAAAAACGAAACCATATTTTTATAAGAACTATTGAAATAATTATCAATAGCGGTTTTCATATACTTTTTGCTGTACGCCTCTAAAGTGATTACTGGATAGTATTGATGCGTATTTCCAAAAGCATTGTGCGCTACAAAACCTTTTTCCTCAAGATTGCGAACAATAGTCGAAAGTGTATTGTAATGCGGCTGGTCTTCAGTAATTTCTGCCTGAATCTCTTTTACAAAAGCTTTTTTAAGCTTCCATAAAATCTGCATAATTTCTTCTTCTTTATTTGTTAACTTTTGCATGTCTCCTAATTTTAATTCAAACCTACAACTATTTTTGTAGTTACGCAACTATAAATATAGTTATTTAACTATTTTTTAAGTTTGAATTACCATTTAGGCGCGTGAAATTATTTCAATTTAAAATTAATAAATTGAATTTAAACGAGTTAAGTAAAAATAAACTTTATGATTTTTTTTTGGTATGTACCAATTTATTAAGCCAAAAACAGCAAAGTAATGCTAGTAAACCCAGTGTCCCCATAATCAACCAATTGATTTGGTAGTTATAATGCGCAATAATTTCCAGTCCCGTTTTAGAACTGACAATATGAGCCAGACTGAAACTCATGGTGTAAAAACCCATATATTGGCCTTCTTGACCTTTTGGTGCGCGACTTAATGCTACTGCATTCACAAACGGGAAAGAGAAAATCTCTCCAAATGTGAGTAATACAATGCTGATTACAAGAATTCCAACCCAGGAATCAAACAGTAAAATAAAGTAGCCAGCGGCAATAAAAAAACAACCGTAAGCAATATTTTTAATTTTATTTACTCCTTTTCGCTCCAGAGTACTTACAATGGGCATTTCTAATAGAAATACTAATAAACCATTTATAGATAAAAGCATACCAGTTTGAAATTCGCTAAGTCCAAACTTTTCATTATGATATAAAGGCAAAGTTGAAAATATTTGCAGAAAAACCATAAATGTAACAAAACTGATAAAAAGCAGTAACCAAAAAGGTTTGTCTTTATAGATGGATTTTGGCAAATCTGATAAAACGATATTTTCTTTATTTATTGATGTTTTCTTTTTTTCCTTAATATAAAATGCGAAAATTGAAATGGCAATCATACAAGTAATACCGTCAACCCAAAATAGGCCTTGATATCCCATTCCTATAATTATTAATCCGCCTAATGCAGGACCAGCAGTGAAGCCAAGATTTACTGCTAAGCGTACTAAAGACAATGCACGAACTCTGTTTTCTGGTTTTGCGTATACACTTAGTGACACAAACATGGCAGGACGAAACATATCTGAAATTGCCATTATTATAAACATGGCAAAACATAATCCCCAAAATGTTGTGACAAATTGTAATAAGATAAAGAGAATTCCGCTAGTAAAAAGACTGAAAATCATGATTTTATAAAATCCAATTTTATCACTCAATTTTCCTCCCAGCCAGGAACCTAACATAGAACCTAATCCAAAGGAAACCATAATCCAGCCCACTTCGCCATAAGTAAATTGTAAATCCTCTTTTAAATATTTAGATAAAAAGGGCAAAACCATTGTTCCTGCTCTATTGATAAAAGTAATTAATGCAAGAATCCAAACTTCGTCAGTGAAACCCTTAAAATTATTAATGTAGCGACCTAAGGCAGTTTTAAGCATTGTAGAATTATTCTTATTTGCAACAAAGTTAGGAAACTTTGTCACGTATTGCGGTTGTTGCTTTGTTACTTTTAAACTATTTTTGCATAAAATTTCTAACTATGAAAAAAGCGATTATTCTTATTGTCTGGATGATTTTTAGTTTTGGCTATAGCCAAAAAAAGTTTAGTTACGGTCAAGTTGCAAATTTCCAGACGACGATCAATTCTGAATATGCTGACGCTAAGACTAGTCCATTGATGGAAGAGGATTTGAAGACTTTTAAATCTTTAGATTTTTATCCGATTAATGGGAAATATTTTGTGGTTGCAAAATTTGAAAAAGCAAAAAATGAGAAAGTTTTCGAAATGAAAACTACAGGAACCCGAACTCCAAAATATATAAAATACGGAACGCTGTCTTTTACTTTAGAAGGAAAAGCACTGAAATTGAATGTTTACAGAAGTATTGATCTTTCGAAACAAGAACAATATAAGGACCATTTATTTTTGCCTTTTTCAGATTTAACGTGTGGAAAAGAAAGCTATATCGGCGGAAGATATATTGATTTGAAAATCCCGAAAGGAAACACAATTGCAATCGATTTTAATCAGGCATATAATCCGTATTGTGCTTACAATCACAAATATTCTTGCCCGCTTGTTCCTCTAGAGAACGATTTAAATATAGAGATTAAAGCGGGAGTGAAAACGTTTCATTAATGGATTTCTTTAACTTTCATACACATCAGTTTACGAATCAATCCAATGTTTTGGAATTGGTAAATCAATATCCTCATGAATTTGATACTTCAATTCCGTTTTATTCTATCGGGATTCATCCTTGGTACATTTCAGAAGAAAGACTAGAAACAGATTTGAAAATTATTGAAGAAAAACTACAAACAGAAAATTGTTTGGCAATTGGCGAATGCGGATTAGATAAACGAATTGAACAACCTTTTGAAATTCAGATTTCAGTTTTTGAAAAACAATTGGCTTTGGCCGAAAAATATAAAAAGCCAGTCGTAATTCATTGCGTTGCGGCTTTTCAAGAAGTGATAGAAATCAAAAAGAAATTGAAAATTTCGGTTCCAATGATTATTCACGGATTTTCAAAAAACAGTCAGCTTGCGAATCAGTTAATTGCAGCAGGATTTTATATTTCATTTGGCAAATATTTGTTAAGAAATCCAGAATTAAAAACTGTTTTTCAGAATGTTCCAAATGAAAAATTTCTGTTAGAAACGGATACAATTGAAGAAAATATTCAACAGGTTTATGGTTTGGCATCAGAATATAAAGGGTTAGATATAAAAGAATTACAAAGTATTATTTTAAGTAATTATAGAGATATATTTGAGAAGTAATAAGTTAAATCTCAAATAAGAAAACAAAAAAATAAACAAAAGATTATATATGGCAGAGTGGACAGAAAGAGCCGAGCTTTTATTTACAAAAGAAGGATTAGAGAATTTGCAGAATGCAAATGTATTAGTAGTTGGATTAGGCGGAGTTGGATCATTTGCAGCTGAATTTTTAGCGAGAGCAGGAGTAGGCAGTATGACAATTGTTGACGGCGATGTGGTTGATATTACAAATATTAACAGACAATTGCCAGCTTTGCATTCTACTGTAGGTGAACCAAAAATTACAATTGTTGGTGATCGTTTGATGGATATTAATCCAGAATTGAAATTAACTCGTGTAAAAGAATTTTTATCGCCAGAACGTGCTTTTGAAATCGTTTCCCCAGAATTTGATTATGTTTTAGATTGCATCGATAGTATTACTCCAAAATTGAATTTGATTATTGCGGCAAAACGCAAAAGAGTTAAAATCATAAGCAGCATGGGTGCAGGAGGAAAGATGTTGGCATCTAAAGTAAAAGTTGCAGATATTTCGAAAACAATCAACTGTTATTTTTCAAAAACAATCCGTAAGCGATTAAAAGCAGCCAAAATCAATAAATTAAAAGTGGTTTTCTCATCTGAAATTCAAGATGAAAAAAGCTTAAAACTAACTGACGGAAAAAATTTCAAAAAATCTTTCTACGGAACAAACAGCTACATGCCAGGATTATTTGGACTTCATGCAGCTGAAACAGTAATTCGTTATTTGATTGCAAATAAAAAAGAATAAAAAAGGTACTAAGATGCTAAGTTTCTAAGGTTCTAAGATTAAAAAAACAGAACTTTAAAAGATTAGCCTCTTAAAAACCTTAGAACCTTAGTCCCTCAGAACCTTAGCACCTTTAAAAAAAATGATTAAAACAGTAATTTTTGATATGGACGGCGTGATTGTCGATACAGAACCCGTTCATCGTTATGCATATTACAAACAATTTTCGGAATTAAATATTGAAGTTCCAGAGGAAATGTACACTTCATTTACAGGATTTTCAACCCGAAATACGTTTCAGACGCTGAAAGGACATTTCCCTGTAATTGAACATGAAGTAGAAGATTTGATTCAAAGAAAAAGAAATATTTTTAATGATGCTTTTGATACAAAAGAAGATTTATTTTTATTGGAGGGAGTTGAAGATTTGATTAAAGATTTATATGCTAACGGAATTCAGATTATTTTGGCTTCATCTGCATCAAAAGTTACAATCGAGCGTGTTTTTACAAGATTCAACTTGCATCAATATTTTTCGCATATCGTGAGCGGCGAAGATTTTCCACAATCAAAACCAAATCCGGCAATTTTTATTCATGCAGCTTCTTTGTCAATTGCTCCAAAAGAGCAATGTATTATTATTGAAGACAGTACAAATGGCGTAAAAGCAGCAAAAGCAGCTGGGATTTATTGTGTTGGTTACAGAAGCGAGAACTCTAATTTGCAAGATCTTTCAGATGCCGATTTAATAATTAATCATTTCAACGAATTAAACGCACAAAAAATATCACAGATAGCTGTCTGAATTAAGTTAAATTTAACATTTGTTAGCTGATTGAATTTGTAAATTTGAACAAAAACAAATAAAACTCTAAAATGAAAAAAATACTTATTGCATTTGCTATTTTATTAGCGCCTTTTGCTTCTGAAGCACAGATAAGAACACCACAAGCAAGTCCAAAAGCATACATCAAACAAACTGTTGGTTTAACTGATGTTGAAGTGACATACTCAAGACCAGGTGCAAGAGGAAGAGCAGTTTTTGGAAATTTAGTTCCGTTTGGGAAATTATGGAGAACAGGAGCTAACGAAAATACGATTATCAATTTTAGTGATGATGTTGTAATTGATGGAAAAACTTTGAAAAAAGGAAAATACTCAATTTATACGATTCCTAAAATTGAAAGCTGGGAGATTATTTTTTACTTGTCTACAGATAATTGGGGATTGCCAGAAAATTGGAGTGATGCTTATGTTGCCTTGAGAACTACAGTAAAAGAAGAAGCATTGCCAACTCCGGTTGAAACTTTTACAATTGGTATTAATGGTTTAGATCCAAATTTCGCTTATTTGGAAATGGCTTGGGAAAATTCTCATGTAGCGCTTAAATTTGAAGTTCCAACTGCAAAAGCTGCAACTGCAAGTATCGAAAAAACTTTGGCGGGACCAACATCAAACGATTATTATGCAGCAGCTCAATATTTATTTTCATCAAATGGAAATATCGAAACAGCAAGAACTTATGTTGACAAATCGTTGGATATGGTAACAGAGAAACCTTATTTTATCTTAAGACTTAAATCAATTATTCAGGCAAAACAAGGTGATAAAAAAGGAGCAATTGAGACAGCAAAAGCTTCATTGGCAGCAGCTGAAACAGCTAACAATCAAGATTACGTAAAAATGAACAAAGACAGTATCGCTGAGTGGAGCAGATAATTTGTTTAAAATTCTAAATATTAAAAATCCAAAGCTTTTGTTTTGGATTTTTTTTTGCGCTTTATTTAACCGCAAAGAACGCAAAGTATAGTTCTTAATAATAGCGCAAAGAACGCAAAGCGTTATGAAATACTCTTTGCGTTCTTTGCGTAAATCTTTGCGTACTTTGCGGTTACATTCTCATTTCAACCTAAAATCTAAAACCTGAAACTTGAAACCTGAAACAAAAACAACTTAATTCATACTAGGCGGTTCAGGAATTTTGATATTTCTTTTTGGTTTCTTTACAATCAGCAAATAAAACGTAATTCCACCAAGAATTATAAGAAGCGCTATTTCAAGCTGTCCCAAACTATTATTATCATTATACATAGCATTTGCACTTGCTAATTTTGCTTTCCCTTCTTTAATCTGAATTTGGGATAAAGATTCTAATGTTTTCAAAGCCTGTTCGCTCGCATAGGCGATTTTGCTCCAATTTTTATTTTCAACCTGATTATTTATTTCTTTACATGAAGCAAGGAAAGCATCAAAATGCTCTTTTTCCTTGTTTGTTAAAACTGTTTTTGCATAGAGATCATCAATATTGTGAATAATATCAAGTGTATGAATAATTTCATCTTTTTTAATAGTATCACTCAAATCCAGTTTTTCAGCTTCCGCTTTTATAAAATGCAGTTCTTTAGAATATTGAAAAATATAATGTGCCACAACCAATCGATCATTGTAAATCGCATTAATATTTTCATTCACTTTTTTAGAATTTTGAAGCGTGTTGAAATTGTTCAAAATAATAATCAGCATCACAATCAGCAAAATAAATGCAGCTTTAGCTTTGTTGCTATATTTTTTCAAATCTTTCATAATGATGTATTATAAAGAAACAACCCTTTGTTTACCATTTTATTATCTATAAGTTCAATACTTTTAACAGCTCCCAAAGGCGTTATTTTTATGGTTTTGCTTCCTTTAGCAGTATAAAAATAATAAAGACTGTTGGTGTTGATTAAAAAGATTTCTTCAGATTCGCCACTACTATAATTGATTTTATAATTGTACTTCTCTTTATGGTCTCTAATTTTTTTTGAAGTACCATAACCGCCTGCTAGCCCGTAACCAAAGAAAAATGAACAAAGTATCACGGCAAGCATTTTTACTGAAATACTATTAAGATAACTTTTAGTTTCTGCCGGAGATAGACCTTTAATATTTTTTAGTTCAAATGTTCTTATGATAAATTTCCTATCTCTATATTTTGCTATCAACGACGGTAAATTATAGTGAAATATAAATAGTGAAAGTATAAAAATTAAAACTATTGGATTTGAAGTAAAAGTAGCAATCGGACTAATTAATATGTCCATGATTGTAGAATATTTCAATATATTTATTCCTAATTGATAATGAAAAAAGCACTCTTTTACAATTCCCATTATAACAAGAAAAAGGTAACCAAAGGGAAGCAATTTTTGAATATCGTCTGAAATTTTCATTCGCAGTTTTTTAGTTTGTTTTTTGATGGCTTTTAAACTTACTAAAATAACATTTTTTACTTACAAATGCAGAAGAATTGAATTAGGAATAAAGTGTTTGTAATTTTTAGAAGCTATTTCCTGCTGTCCGCTATATCTTTTTTATGGCAGAAAAAGCCATAAAAAAGGATGCCGCTTCCATCAGGGCTAGGGCATCCTCGTTCTAAGAAGTATAAATTATTTGTTTTAAGCCTTAGTTTTTTTAGCAAGTAATAAAAATGCAATAAAAACAATATTCAAAACAGGAATAAAATTAAAAATAAGAAATGCAGGATTTGTATTTAAATCTCTCAATCTTCTAGCTGTAACGGCCTGCATCGGAACGAATGTAAATAAAACAATAAAACAGCTGTAGAAGAAATGCAAAATAGTTTCATTATTTAGATCAATCGTTTGATATAAATGCAAAGCAAACATCTGCATCAGAATTGTAAAAAATGCATAAATTCCATATTCAACTCTTCCTGATTTTTCTAAAAAGGAAGAATAAAAGAAAAGCATATTTCTAAAATATTTCATCTAGATTTTATTCCAAAATTACATTATCAGAATTCGGTTTTCCTTTAAAAAATAAAAATTGAAGGATAAGTGATAATGCAACGGTAAGATTTGCTCCAATAAAATTCAGCCATAAGTATCCTAGTTTTTCCTGATCGCTCGGATAAATGTAAATCATAAAATAATAAATGATAAAAATAGTCACCTGACTTATGATTGCGCTGTAAAACATTGGCTTTGCCTGAACTCGTTTTAAGTAAAATCCAACAAGGAAAATTCCTAAAACAGTTCCGTAAAAAATAGAACCAATAATATTTACAAGCTGAATCAAATTCTCAAACAAAGTTCCTACACAAGCAAAAAGAATAGCTACAACTCCCCAAAAAAGCGTGAAAAACTTCGTTGCCATCAAAAAATGTTTTTCTGATTTTTCACCTTTTACATTTCGTTTGTAAATATCAATTGCCGTTGTCGATGCCAAAGCATTTAATCCCGAAGCAGTTGACGACATTGCTGCAGAAATAATAACGGCAAGCAATAAACCAATAAGTCCTTTTGGTAAATAATGCAAAATGAAATGGAAGAAAACATAATCCTTATCATTTGTTTCACTATTGCTATCTGCTTTCGAAATGATTTCTTTTGCTTTATCGCGCAAATCTTTTTCTTTGTTGGATAAGGCAACCAATTCTTTTCGTAAAATAGGATTGTCATAATCCTGATTCAGCTGATCGATATATAATAGGTTTATTACTTTTTTATCTTCAGAAAGTTTATCTAATTTCTTTTCAAGCGTATGATATTCTTCTTTAAAAGCCGATTTTTCAATGACAATTTTATTGTTCGGATTAAAATTTAACGGGACCGGATTGAATTGGAAAAAAACAAAAACCATAACTCCGGTCAGTAAAATAAAAAACTGCATCGGAACTTTTAAAAGTCCGTTCATGATTAATCCCATCTGACTCTCCTTAACCGATTTTCCAGATAAATAACGACCAACCTGTGATTGATCTGTACCAAAATAAGAGAGTGCAAGGAAAAATCCACCGGTAATTCCGCTCCAAAAAGTATATTTTTCTTCTGGATCAAAAGAGAAATTTACAATATTCATTTTGTCATTTGCGCCTGCAATGTGCATGGCACTTGTAAAAGTCATATCGTTTGGCAAATAATGCAAAATCAGAAAAAAAGTAATAAACATTCCCGAAATAATCACAAACATCTGCTGTTTCTGTGTAACGTTCACTGCTTTTGTTCCTCCGGAAAACGTATAAATAATTACCATTACACCAATTATGATATTCATTACGGTTAGATTCCATCCCAATAAGGCCGATAAAATAATAGCTGGTGCATAAATCGTAAGTCCGGTTCCTAAACCTCTTTGCACTAAAAATAAGATTGCCGCAAGCGAACGTGTTTTTACATCAAATCGTTTTTCAAGAAATTCGTAAGCGGTAAAAACTTTATTTTTATGATAAAGCGGAATAAAAGTCACACAAATGACAATCATAGCGATTGGCAATCCAAAGTAAAACTGCACAAATCCCATTCCGTCATGATACGCTTGTCCTGGCGTTGATAGGAACGTAATTGCACTTGCTTGAGTTGCCATTACTGAAAGTCCAACAGTGTACCACGGCGTTTCGTTGTTTCCTAAAATGAAATCTTCAACATTCTTGCTTCCTTTGGTTTTCCATGAACCATATCCAACAATGAATAAAAGTGTAACAATAAGTACGATCCAGTCAAATAGTTGCATAGGTTATGAGTATAATTGCATGATTAAGAGAAAAATAAGAATATAAATAGCATTAGCCACCAAAACATAGGTGTAGCTTTTTTTCCATTTTTTTGTTTTTTTGGCTTCCATTTTACGAATGTATTATTGCTTTAATTCTTGTTTAGGAGCTTCTATTGGCTGTTTCAGCGAAATGATATTAGATAACAATCGGTAAGCGCCGGCTACGCCTTCTGGTAATTCTCTAAAAAAGCTTAACCCAGTGTAAATATAGTATCCTTTTCCGTATGGCGCTACTAACAATGCACCATCTTTTGGAGATTCACCTTTATCATGCGATGAAATAATAGGAGTGAAGGCAGCGTCATATTGATCTGGATAATACAAACCTTGTTCCTGAGTCCAACCCTGAAAATCCTTTTCAGTAATTTTATTTGGAGTATTCAAAACAGGATGATTTGGTGCTAAAAATGTGATTTTAGCATTTTCCTCAGTTACGCGATCATTTGAAACTTTTAACGGATACGGCGCAATTTGGTCGGTAACCATTTTGCCATATGTATTGTATTGTACAATCATGTTTTTGCCATTTTTTACAAAATCAAAAAGTATTTTTTGTTTGTGTGCCAAAGCATTTACAGTATTGTAAGCGCGAATTCCGGTAATAACTGTACTAAATGAATCCAAACGTTCTGGTGTAATTTCTTCTGGTTTTAGAATAGTAACTTTATATCCCATTTGCGCTAAACTTTCTGGGACTTCGTCGCCAGCGCCCATAATATAAGCAATAACATCGCCAGAAGTTTTTAAGTCGATTCTGATACATTTTGATTCAGCTGATTTTAAAACCATTTGTTTAGTAATATGACTGTAATCAATAATTGTTTCATCTTTGTCAAAACGCTTATTATCTGTGATTGCAACTGCTTTTGCAACAGCTTCTTCTGGATTTACAGGAGGCGTAACTTCAAAATAAAAAGTTTGTTCACTTCCTTTTTTATCTAAAGAAAACGGAATCTGTTTTGGTGAAATTACCCAGCTTTTTGGCAATTCTAATTGAAGATTTCCTTTTATTCCATCTTTTCCGGCACGAACTTTTACCGGAATCATTTTGCTTTTGGTATCTTTAAAAATCAATACTTTTTCAAGGATTGAAGTCGTAACTTCAGGTACGATATCTAGGAAATTATACATTTCGCCTTTAACGCCGTCATTGTATTTGTAAACAACAGTACGCTCAAACGGAATTTCAACACCATTTATTTTTACATTAAAAACAACTTTTACTTCTCTGATAATATCTGGGATGCCAATGTTTTCCTGATTTGAAACCGTGTACATTCCAACAGTTGCTTTCTCTTTTAACCAATATGGTTGGGTATATTCTATATTTTCAGGAAGCTGTAATTGAAGACTGATTTTTTGATCATTGTTATTCTTCAAAATACTATTCTGAGCCGTTGTTTTATTGTCTGGTAATGTTGTTACACTAACTAATTGCATTTCAACAGCACATCTGTTAATAGCTTCAAGGTTTAATTTAATAGTACTTCCCGGAGTAGCTTCTTGTTCGGAGGCAACTGCTTCTAAATATAAACCTGAGCAAGATGCTATAATGCTTTTAATTGCATTGGCTTTTAATGGTTTCCAATGATCATCTTCTAAAGCTTCAATCATTGTGTATGCTTTTATCAAATCAGGAATACTTGCCGACGGATTGCTGAAATCGTATTTTGAAATGATTTTTGAAATTAATTCACCAATTGGCTTTCCGTTTTTAACTCGGTTCCATGAAGTATCGATTCCATCAAATAAATTGTCTCTTTCTTTAGGAGTTTCGCCATTAATAAGTTCCAGATATTCAGTTTCTTCACCACGTGCGCCTGTACTTCCAAAACCTTGTGATTGATGACGGCTTCGGCTCAACGCAGCAATTTCCTGATTTGATTTCCCAATTCCGGTGTAATAAACCCCAGTTTCTAGTTTGGTGAATTTTGATTTATTGGCAGCGTCAAATTTTTCCTGGCTTCCGTAAAACCACCAAGATGGATTAAAAAACTGGCGTTTTACCTGCCAAGGCGTAACAAATTTTAATTGTTCCGGGTATATTTTTGGATCATTTGTCAATTTATAACTTTCAACACTCAACATTGCTGATGACGTATGATGTCCATGCGTTGTTCCAGGCGAACGATGATCAAAACGGTTTATAATTACGTCGGGTTGAAATTTTCTAATGGTCCAAACAACATCGGCAAGAACTTTGTCTTTATCCCAGATTTCTAAAGTTTCACTTGGATTTTTTGAAAAACCGAAATCATTCGCACGAGAAAAAAACTGTTCGCCACCGTCAATTTTTCGGGCTTCAATTAATTCCTGAGTTCTTATTACACCTAACAATTCACGCAATTGTGGACCAATTAAGTTTTGCCCGCCATCACCGCGTGTCAAAGACAAATACCCAGTTCTTGCATTCATTTCGTTTGCCATATAAGAAATCAAACGAGTGTTTTCGTCATCAGGATGTGCGGCAACATATAAGACCGAACCTAAAAAATTTAATTTCTTGATTTGATTATAAATTTCTACAGAACTTGGTTTTTGTGGCTGTTGTGCAAAAGAAATTGAAATCCCGGTTAAAAAAAATGAAAGAATTAGTAATTGAATTTTTCGCATAGCGTGGTTTGATGTTTTTGAAAGTGCTTCAAAAATAGTAATTATATTTTTGAAGACTATTTAAATGAATTGTTAATGTTTGGTTATTGATTTCCTTTTTTAAGAAAAACTACTCCACAAAAAAAATGCCATCAGATTGTCTCCGACAGCATTTTTTTTTAAGAATTGATTTAATAAATTAAATCAGGTGGTATTTCTTAGGATTACAGAAAATTATTTCAATTTGTTTTCTGTGTCTTTGTACGTTCCAGTAATGGTAACGCCACTATTTTTAGTCACTTTTCCGTAAATCGTAATCGACGAATTGTTTCCAATAAAATTAATTTTTGCACCGCTGTTCAATCTTAGGTCGCCCCAGATTACTACAGAACCTTCAATTTGTAATAAAGCATTGCTGTTGATAATAAGTTCTGTTGGGTTTGATTGCTGGTATTTTCCTTGCGCCAAAGTTCCAGTCATATTAAAAGTTCCGCCGCTGTTTAAAATTAAAGTATTTTGTACAGAAATTGATCCACAGTGTGTTAACACGCCACCAGAATTTACAATTATAGAATTGATAGCTGTTGAACCATTATATGATTTTACTTCGTTTGAATTCAAAATCAAATCTTTACCTTGATTGTAAACTCCGTAAGAAGAACAATTTGCGAAAGTTGCATTTGGTTTTTCCATCTTAATGATTTTCAAACCACCTTTTCCGCTAGCAACATAAATATAGTCTCCGCTAGATTTTACATAGTTTGATGAACCTGTAATTCCAACAGTTCCAACTAAACTAAGAGGAGTTCCAGATTTGTAAACATTTAATCCTGCAGCACCGTTTGCAACAAAAGCATATCCGTCGTTTACAGAAACCGCATTGGTTACATTATCTCCTCCTGCAGAAGCCAATCCAATTGTTTGCAATTTTGATCCGCTGTTGATATCATAAACTCCTAATCCATTGTATCCTTCAGAAACTAATAATTTTGTTCCGTCAAAATCGATTGTTCTTTTTGCAGCGCTCACATCAGTGCTTGTTGCAAAAGATTTTTGAAGCGCAAGAGTTGATTCACTATAAATATTTACACCTTTCTTTCCGCTTAAAGTAACAATTTTGTCGCCAGTAAGAGCTACAGTACGTAAATCTTCTACAGCCACTTTTGAAGTTACTGCTTTTGTAGAATTGTTAATTTTAAACAAACTTCCTGTATCTCCAGTTACAGCAAAATAAGAAGATGAATTTGCCGCGACATCAGTTGTTGCATGGCTTTCAAGTTTTGTTACTGTATATTTATCTGTCAGCATTCCAGAGCTTAATTGCATATTGATTACAATTGCTGGATTTGTCAAAGTTGCATCTTTGTCAATATCTTTTGCTCCGGCAATAATTAAATTTCCGTTAGAGTAAGTAAGAGAAGTAATATCTGTATTAGCAATTAATGCAGATGTAAGCAATTTTGGCTTGTAAGGATCTGTAACATCAATAACATCAATCGCTCCAGAATAAGCTTCACCCATCATTGTATAGGCTACATAAGCATAATTTCCATTTACAGCAACATGATTTGCTTGCAAAGTTCTACCATTACTATCTGTTGGAGGATTAATTTCTGCAATTTGAACCATTGGCAAATCAGTTGTTGACTGAGTTGCTAGTCCTTTTGCAGTTGAAGTGTTAGTGATTGAGATAACTCCAGAATTAGTGTAATCAAGTCTTTGATTCAAAGAAGTGGCATCAGAATTAATAGTAATACCATTTCCAGCAGATTGGTCACTAGAATTATCATCATTGTTGTCACACGAAATAAAAAGTGACATAGTTAAAAAGGCGAATAGATAGAGATTGTTTCTCATAAACAACTGAAATTTAAAATATTGTGCAAATATAAGTTACAATTATAATAGGATAAGACAATTATTATAAATATAATTGATTTTGAGATTATTTTTAAATATTACGCAACAAATTAACAAATTCAGATTCTACTATGCACGCATAAAAAAAGAGTATCAATATTTTTGATACTCTTTTGTGTTGAAAATTAGATATTTAGCAATTATCTTCTTCCGTGTCCACGATGATCATCATGGTCATCATGGTCGTGACGATCATGTTTATCATGGTGTTTGTCATAATGTTTGTCATAATGTTTGTAGTCTCTGTGATCGTGACGATCATTATATCCATAAACCGGTCTTGGTTTGTATGGTCTTTGAGGTGCTCCATGATACCCTCTGTAATATTTCACTCTATGACGATCAAAATAGGTGTATGGAGTTCTTCCGTGGTAATCAGTTAAAACTACTTTATAACCTCCGTATAAATCATAATTTCTGTATTGTCTTGGCAAATAAGTGGTTCTAACCCATCTTCCGCCTCCAAAATAAATAAACTGTGAAGCTCTAACATCATAATAAGCTTCAATGTCTGGCAAATAATAATATTCCATTTCAGAATATCCTGCAGGTCCCCAAGCTGGTGGTGTTCCTATATTTACATTAATTGATACTTGGGCTTGCGTGGCATTTGCAACCAAAAGGAATAATCCGGCGATTGCTATTTTTAACGTTTTCATTTTTTCTAAAGTTTTAATGTTACTCTTGCTAAGTAATATTCATATACTGTGCCAAAAATAAAAACCAAATGTATTTCGTCGGATAAAATTAGCAGTTCACCGAGTGTGAAAGCGCTATGTACATTGTAATGTTTTGATTTTCAAAATGTTTTGCAAACTTTAAAAAAAGATAAAAAAAGCAAAAAAAAACTTTTTATTTATAATCTACAATTCTTGGTTTTGACAGCTCAAAATTCATTAATCCAAAATCTGTTGTTTCAAAAGTATTGGTTTTGAAAACATTATCTCCTTCAAATGGAATAGTAGGGTAGTATGACAAGGACAATTGAAAAGAACTGAATACTAAATAATCATTACTTACTATTACACCGAGCGTAAATTTTGAATAGGCTTTGTTTCTACCCATCGCATTATTCGGACTTCCTAAAACGGCTATTGAATAGTTAAAAAATGGATTTAAACGAAAACCCAAAAGCGCATTTGGCGAATAAGTCTGGGTCTGCAATGATAAAATCATTTTGTTGGTTCCGTAAATGGCGCTGTTGAAACCCGCCAAACCATTATCTTCATTTATATTCAATTTATCTCCAATTATGTCTTCACGGTTGATACCAATTACCATTTTTGGATTCACAAATTGTCTTAATTTCCAAGTTCCAATGCTGTAAAGCTTCGTAAAATAATTGGTTTCTACTGAAAATGCGGTTTCATAGGTTTTTGAATCATGAAAGAAGGTTCCGCCTTCAAAATTAGCACTCAAAAATCCTAACCTATAATAATTACCAAATGAAAACTGACCGCCAACATAAGGCCTCCACATTTGATTTTTATATTGATAGCCTAAAGTAACGCCATAAATTCGGCCAATAGGAACGTCTTCGGTCTGGCCATTTCTAAAAATATAATTGTCTTTGATGAATTTTCGCGTATTGATTCCAATTCCGGATAAAATAAGTTTTTGATCAGAATAGAAATGTGCTGGATCGTATAAATCTGTTGGCGTTTCGCTATAATTTACATTCAGAAACCGGCCAGAAACAATAAGATTGGTAATTCCTTTGTCTTCGTCTTCAAAAACTTTAGAAGCTTTTCCTGCCCAAAAATCCTGAAAATTATATTTGAAAGGCTGATAAGCATAAGACATATCAGGAGCCTGTAAAGTATCTTTCCTGAAGTTCTGTCCAACATAAATTCCGCCAGCCCATTTGGTTAAAGGCGAATAAAACAATCGCTCGATATTGATGCTTTTGGTGTAATTGTTATCAAGATCCATTTTATAATTCAACGTTGTTCCGATATAAGTATTTTTAATATTTGGAACCGTATAAGTAACATCATTACCATTTGCGCCATCGCTAAAACGATTAGTAAAGCGATATTCGAGCTGCTGGCCAGATCCAAAGAAATCTTTTTCCTTAAATCCAATAGAAACTTGATTACTGGAAATTGAAAATCGCGGAATAGTACTCCAGGAATCCAAAACTCTGATAGTAACATCGACAGAATCTGATGCCGCTCCGGCTAATTGATGTGTGATTCGAACTGCCGTTACATACTTTTGTGATCGAATTAAACGTTCGGTTTCTTGTACTTTATAACTGTCATAAACACTATTCCTTTTGAATAAAAGTAAATTGTAAATGGCGATTTTTTTGGTTTTTAAATGAAGTCGGTTTCCTGTTCGTTCTCCCCAATTTTTTGGCGCTTGCGTTGTATCTACAACAGAATGTCCAAATGGATCTAACGTAACGATGTTTATTTTCCGAATGATTTTGCCATCATAATTTGATGTGTCGCTCGGTATTAGGAGTTCTTCTTTCTTTTTTGGTTTATTGGTTCTAAAAAAGAGTTTGTGCATGGCTTTTGTGAAATTGTTCTTTTCCGAATAATTTCGGATTTTGTCATAAACCTGAGTTGAATCTTTTTTTACTGTAGGATCTTTTTTTGTTTTATCTGACTGTCCGTGAATGCTTTGTAAACAAAAGCAAAACAAAATAAAAACGACTATTTTTTTGTTTAGAAACATTCAGATTCTTTTCTCTTATTTAAACACGATTTATAATATGAATATAGGCTAAATATCAGTGCTAATTTTAAAATTAACTGTTTTTTAGCTTTCAATTTTAGCTTTTCGAACCCTCCAGGTAAATTTTCTTGGAACATGATTGCCCATCAAATAACCCCAGGCTTCCATTGATTCTATTCGGTCAAAAATTATTTTTAACATTGCCAAAAGTGGAATTGCTAAAAACATTCCCGAAATCCCTGCAGCCGCACCACCAATGATAATTCCGATGATGGAAACAAAAGCATTAATTTCAACTTTAGAATTTATAATTAACGGAACTAATAAGTTGTTGTCAATTAGCTGAACAATAATATTCACGATTAAAATTCCCAATATAATTGACGTTTCTCCAGTTCCTGTTAATGAGGCCAAAACTGTTATTATTCCTGCAATAAATATTCCGATGTAGGGAATAAGATTTAAAATTCCGGTTATCAATCCCAATAAAATGAAATATTTTACTCCAATGATCCAAAGCCCCAAACTTGTTAAAACGGCTACTGTAGTCATTTCTAATAAAAGCCCGACAATGTAATTATTTATAGAAACTTTAATTTGCGATAAAATATCTTTTAAAGCCGAATGGTTTTCTTTGTTAATCAATTTGGCTAAAAAAAGAATAAAATGATCTTTATAAATTAAAAATAGAAAAGTATAAATTGGAATTATAGTGCAGTCTAAAAGTAAATCGGTTATGGAAATCAGTGCCGAACCTATTGTTGCATTTCCATTTTTGACCGAATCTTTAGTTACATTATCTATGTATTTTTTTTGTTCTCCAATGCTGACATTAAAATTATCTTTAATGAATTTATGAATATCGGCAATAAAGGCATTTGCATTTTTTTTGATGGTTTCAAAATCATTAGCCATATCTGTTACTTCATAAGAGATAAAAACTAAAATCCCAATAATAAAAGCAGCAAACGTCAAAACACAAATAATCGCAGCAAGATGTCTTGGAAATTTTAATCTTACATTAAAAAAAGTAAAAATCGGCAGTAATAAAACAGCAAATAAAAAAGCCATTAGCACTGGTGTAATGACATCTTTTGCAATGCAGAAAATATAGGCAAACGAAATTAAACTGATTAATATGCAGGCAAGTTTTGCATAAAAAGGTAATTTTATAGGCTGAGTCATTTTTGTGAATTTTGAATAAACGTAAATTGGCTAAACAAATATTACACTTAAAATCAGTAATTCTGTTTTAGGTTTTTTAATTTACGTTATAAAATTCCCATTCAAAATTTAGTCAAAAAACTCTTTTTCTTCGTATTGTACCGGCATTATTGAAATTCCTTTTTGAAGCAAAAGATTATTTGGAAAAATAATTCGCTCGCCTTCTTTGGTTTTTAAATTCACATGAAAAGCGCTGATGTCTTCAATTTCAGCTTCAATAGGAAAATCTTTATCATGGATTTTTATAGTATCTCCGATTCTAAAAGGAAATGAAAAAAACAAAATCATTCCAGAAGTTATATTACTCAAAATAGACCACTGCGCAAACATAGCCACGCCAATTACAGTTGCGATAGAAGAAACAGTGATAAAAATATCCTTAGTGTCGACGCCCCAAATTACAATTAGACTAATAGTTACCAATATATTCATTAAAATATGAACATATTTAATAACCAAATTGGTTCTGTGTTCTAATAATTGACTGCTGCTGGCATAGCGTCTGATTAGTTTCGCAACGATTATTCTTAAAGCAACTAAAATTAATAGGAGAATAAGGGTAGCAAATATTTCCTGGCTATATTCTTTAAAAGAAAACATAAGATAATTTTTATACTAAAGTACTCAAATATTCGTAAACTTTAGCAGTCGGGAGCCCCATAACATTGGTGTAAGAACCTTCAACTTTTGCAACAGCCATAAAACCAAACCATTCCTGAATACCATAAGCTCCAGCTTTATCATAAGGTTTGTAATTTTCAATATAATACAAAATGGCTTCGTCTGATAAATCGTTAAATGTCACTTTTGTTACATCGTTTATCACGGTAGAAGTATTTTCTGTTCTAAAACAAACAGATGTAAATACTTCATGTGTTGCATTAGACATCGATTTAATCATTTCAAAAGCTTCTTCGGCATTTTTAGGTTTTCCTAAAGCTTTATTTTGATGCCAAACGATTGTGTCGCTAGTGATCAATATTTCATTTTCTTTTAATTCACCATCAAATGCACTGGCTTTCAATGCTGCCAGATAATCTGTAATTTCAGCAGCTTCTAATTCAGGCGGATAGACTTCTTCAATATCTTTTAATCGGATTTCAAAATCAAGATCCAAATCCTTAAAAAATTGTTGTCTTCTTGGTGATCCTGAAGCCAGAATCAAAGTATATTTTTTTAGTTTTTCTTTAAGCATTGTACTTGATGTTTAATGTAATTACAAGAATTGATAAAATTCCGAAAAGCAAAATTAGCTTTAAAACGGTACTCAAATGATGGAATTCTTTTTGAGTTTTTGCTGTAAAAATTTTTACAATAAAATATAATAGGGGAGCAAGAACAAAGGCGAAACTATATAAAGTGGCAATATAAAGTTTGTTCTGCATGAAATAAGTATTAATATAAAGCAAAGACAATATAAATGGAATTATAGCAAATCCTAAAGCGATTTTTGCAGCTCTGCTAATTCCAATTGCAATTGGTAAAGTATTCATTCCTTGATTGTAATCGCCATTTACATCTTCAATATCTTTAACTATTTCTCTAATAAAATTGATCATAAAAGCAAAAAGTGCATAATCAATCAAAATCGAAAAAAGACTTGCCATTTGCGCCTGATTCTCAGCGTTTGTTGCAGGAAATAAATCAAATATTCCAATTATAATGACGCTTAAAGCCAATAAAAGAGCTACAATAAAGTTCCCTAAAATCATGATTTGCTTTAAACTTGTAGAATAAAAATAAAGCAAAGACGCAATCAAAATAAAAACTGTTGCAAAACTCGGTCTCAAAATGACATTTGATAAATAAAAACCAATAGCAACGCCAGTAATATTTAATCCAATATAAATATTATAGGCTCTGGCTTCAGAAATTCCTTTGCCAATAATAACGTTATTTGGCTTGTTGATTGAATCTGTTGCTACATCAAAAATATCGTTGATTACATAACCTGCAGCCGCTAATAAAACAGTGCTTAAAATCAATAATCCGTATTGCCAATCGGCTAGAGCCAATGGAATATTTTGCTGTTTTAAAAAAGCATAACGAAATAAAACCTGCATAAAAGCAAGCATCAATAAGTTTTGATATCGAACGAGTTTTAAGTATTTCATTTTTTCAAAGGTTCTAAGTAGCTTGGGGCTAAGTTGCTAAGTTTTTTATATAATTAATAATTATTTAATCGTGTTTTCCATTAAAATATTCCATCCATTTTCCTTGTACTTTCATTACTTGCTCAATAACGTCACGTGCTGCACCGCGTCCGCCTTTTACGTGCGAGATATATCGGCAAATGTTTTTGATTTCTGGGCTTGCGTCTTGTGGGCAAGTTGGTAATCCTACTAATTTCATTACATGAAAATCAGGAATATCATCTCCCATGTAAAGCACTTGTTCTGGTTTAATAGTATTACTATTTGTATAATCCTTAAAAGTCTGAACTTTATCAGGAGTTCCCAAATGAACATCTTTAACACCTAAATTGTTTAAACGAATACGAACGCCTTCATTGCTTCCGCCAGAAATAATACAGACATTATAACCGCTTTCAATCGCAGCTTTCATTGCATAACCGTCACGAATGTTCATTGTTCGAAGCATTTCGCCTTCATTGGTTACAAAAACCGAACTGTCTGTAAGTACGCCATCAACATCAAAAACAAATGTTGTGATGTCATTCATTATTTCTTTATAACTTTTTGCCATTATTTTGAATAGATTGTGTGAGTATATTATAAATATTTTTTTGATTTTCGTTGGTTAAAAACGCTAAATGCGTTTTTATAGTATTAGAATCGTTTCGCTTTGCTGGTCCGGTTTGTGCATCGATTGGATCCAATGTATTGATTTTTTCAGCAGTTTCCTGAATCAAAGGTTTTAATACTTCAAAAGGAACACGGTGTTCATCACAGATTTCTTGTCCAATTTGATACAAATGATTTGTAAAGTTATTTACAAAAACGGCTGCGACATGCAATGCTTTTCGTTGTTCCGAATCAATTGCAAAAACAGCATTTGAAATGGTTTTTGCAGTTTTTTCCAACAAATCAAAATCGGCACTATTTTCTGCTTCCAAACACATTGGAATTACTGAAAAATCTACGGCTTTGTTTTTAGAAAAAGACTGAAGCGGATAAAAAACACCTCGTCTGTTTTTGGATTCTAAAGTATCAAGCGGCGCGGCACCAGAAGTATGAACTACAAGTTGATTTTGAAAAGATAATTGTTGTGAGACTTCACCAATTGCATTATCAGAAACTGCGATGATATATAAATCTACTGGTTTTAAGTCAGTTAAATCAGTTGTGATTTTGTCTTCATTAATAAGAGAAACTAAAACTTCTTTTTTTCTCGAAAATACCTGCACAATTTCGACAGTTTCACTTTTTGTGAAAGCCTTAATTAAATGTTGTGCAACATTTCCAGAACCAATTATCGATAGTCGAATCATAGCACAAAATTAACATTATTTTTTTGAAATGCAGTTTGGTTTAATTTGGTTTAAAGCCAATTTCAAATTTCAATTATCAATTTAATTCTGACAAAATTAAAAACCCGCTTTTTTGTAATTATAAAAAGCGGGTTTAATGAGTTGGTTTTAATCTTTTTAAAATTTCACAGAACCTTTTGGAACTGTTTGGTCAACAGTGATTTTTTTAGATAAATCAAAATTTGGGTTTGAAATAAATTCTATATTCTGGCTTACTTCGCCATTAATTGAGATTGCTTTATCTGATTTTGAATTGAATTCGATATTCTTGAAAGACATGTTTTTTCCGTTATAAATTTCGAAAATTTCTGGTTTCTGAATATCTAATTTAACATTGCTGATTTTAATTCCGTTTGCATCAATTATTGAAAAACCATTTTCAGCTTTTGCAGTTAAATTTGAAATTTCGATATTTTCAAGATTCATTTCTGGTAATCCTTGTAAAAATACTGCTTGATAAGCACCAGCGATTGTAATGTTTTTAATTGAAATATTCTTGAATTGTGGTGTTTCTACATTCACAGGCATCATTTTGTTGGCTACTTTAGTTCCGCCTTCAGCTAATGTTTCAGCAATAGATTTCCCTCCATAATATAAATCGAAAGAAATCGCCTGAGAAGGAATATCAGTCATATAAATATCCGAAATAAAGATATTTTCAACAATTCCACCACGTCCGCGAGTACTTTTAAAACGTAATCCAACATCGGTACCCATAAAAGTACAATTTGAAACATGAAGGTTTTTAACGCCTCCTGACATTTCGCTTCCTACTGTAACACCACCGTGACCATGATATACAATATTATTTTTAACAATGATATTTTCACACGGAACACCGCGATCGCGTCCATCTTTATCTTTTCCAGATTTAATGCAAATGGCATCATCGCCAACATCAAAACTTGAATTTTCGATTAAAACATTTTTACAAGATTCAACATCAAGTCCGTCGCCATTTTGAGAATACCAAGGATTTCTAACAGTCAAATTTCTAATAATCAAATCTTCAACCATTAAAGGATGAATATTCCAGGCTGGCGAATTTTGAAAAACCGGACCATCAAAAAGAACTCTTTTACTGTTTTGAATACTTACCATTACAGGACGAAGAAAATCATGGATTTCTTCAAATTGTTCTTTCGTTTTTAAATCAAGACGTACATTCTGATCAGCTCCAACAGAAGCTTTCATAAAGGTTTCAGATGGATACCAACTTTCTTTTTTCTCATTTAAAACTCCGCCAGAAGCTACAAATTTTTTCCATTGGCTTTCTGTTAATTTGCTCTTTTTTACTTGTCTCCAAACTTCTCCAGAACCGTCCCAAACGCCATTTCCTGTAAAAGCTACGTTTTCAAGATTTTTACCATAAATAGGAGAGATGCAGCGCCACGTATTTAAACCTTCAAAACTGGTTTCAATAATTGGATACAAACTTTTATCTGTCGAAAATTTAATCAAAGCACCAGTTTCTGCATGAAGTTCAATATTACTTTTCAAAATAATCGGACCTGTAAGCCAGATTCCTGGTGGAATAATTAATTTTCCGCCTCCTTTTTTTGCAAGAGCATCTATAGCATCGGCGAAAGCCTTTGAATTTAAAACATAACCGCCACTTACTGCACCAAAATCTTTTAAGTTGATTGTGTTTTTAGGAATTACAGGTTCTTTTACTTTTTGCATTTTGAATTCAATATCAGGGTAAATAACATTTGATTTTGAATTCTGCGCATGAGTTTTGGAAGACCATCCAGAAACAAAAAGTGCGAGAAAAAGGACAATTTTGATAGTTTTGGTTTTCATTTTTAATTATTTTGTAAAGAGATAGTTAATAGTCGAATATGCAATTAAATGTTCTTTTTTTGAGAAAAACTAGAATAGTAACTTCAAAAAAAAGATAAATTTAAAATGTAATCGATTACACAAATCTATGAAAAATTATCAATATTCAAAGAAATTATCAAATAGTTTTGTTTTGTAGTAATTAACTTTCATGAAAGCTTTGTTTCGGTAAAAAAGCATACCATATTTTAGTTTTTATTAACAAATGACAAATATTGGAACTCAACATTTTTAAGTACTTTTGTGGCACTTTTATACAATGTAATTCCTCAAAAATGGATAAAAAAATATTCTCTTTTTTGTTTTCTACACGCTTAATGGCCGTTCTTTTTTTAACATTCGCAATTGCAATGGGTGTTGGAACTTTTATCGAAAGTAAATACAACACAGATACTGCCCGAATTTTAATCTATAATACATGGTGGTTTGAAGCTATAATGGCAATTTTCATGCTAAATTTCTTCGGAAACATCAAACGTTATCAATTACTTAAAAAAGAAAAATGGGCAACTTTTTTACTTCACATTGCCTTTGTTTTTATCATTTTAGGAGCTTTCATTACGCGCTATATCAGTTATGAAGGAATGATGCCAATTCGTGAAGGTGCGGCAGAAAATCAAATTTATTCGGATAAGACATTTATAACGGTTTTTGCTGACGGAGAATATAAAGGTGAGCCGAGAAGAAGAGTTTTTGAAAAAAATCTTCTAATGTCGCCAGTTACAAATAATGATTTCACACTTTCTGGAAAATTTGATGAAACTCCTTTTGAAGTTAGTTACGTGAACTACATCATGGGAGCGAAAGAAACGATAAAACCAGATCCTAAAGGAACTCTTTATTTAAAATTAGTTGAAGCTGGAGCTGGCGGACGTGAAGAACATTACTTGAAAGAAGGTGAAGTTCAAAATATTCACAACGTTTTATTTGCGTTAAATAAACATACTGACGGCGCTATCAATATTAATACAACTGGAGATAAATACACGATTCAAACACCATTTGAAGGTGAATTTATGCGAATGGCTGACAAATTGAAAGGGACAGTTACAAAAGATAATGTACAGCCTTTAATGATGCGTTCGCTTTACAGTATTGGCGATATCCGAATTGTTTTTCCAGATCCTGCTGTAAAAGGAGTTGTTGATTATGAATCAAGTAATGATTTTAAAGCAAAATCACATACAGATGCTTTAGTTGTGAAAATTAAAGCTGACGGTCAGGAAAAAGAAGTTCGTTTGATGGGGTCTAAAGGAAGTGTTGGTGAGCCTCAAACTGTTAAAATTGGTAAAATTGAATACAGCTTATTTTACGGAAGCAAAGCTTATATTTTACCTTTTAAAGTAAAATTGAATGATTTTATTGCTGATAAATATCCAGGAACAGAAAAAAGTTATTCTGCTTTTAAAAGTAAAGTGACCGTTCAGGATTCTACAGAAACTTTTGATGCCGATATTTTTATGAATCACGTTTTAGATCATAAAGGATATCGTTTTTTCCAATCTTCATTTGATCCAGATGAAAAAGGAACAGTATTATCTGTAAACCATGATTTCTGGGGAACCAATATTACCTATTTTGGATATTATCTGCTGTACATCGGTTTAATGGCTATTATGTTTACAAAGCATTCTCGTTTTGGAGATCTAAAACGTAAACTTGAAAGCGTTAAAAAGAAAAAAGAAAAACTAATTACTATTCTGGTTTTAATGATTGGTTTGAGCGGTTTTGCGCAACAAAATCCTCATGTTCATTCGCATGATCACGATCATAATCACACTGCAGATCCAAACGATCATGCTAATCATGTTGTAGCACCGCCGAGTCAAAAACAGTTAGATTCGTTGTTGACAATCTACAAAGCTCCAGAAGCGCATGCAGCTAAATTTGGTCGTTTGATTATTCAGGACGCGGGAGGAAGAATGAAACCAATTAATACTTTTTCATCTGAATTGCTTCGAAAAGTAAGTCATAGTGATAAGTACAACGGAATGAATTCTGATCAGGTATTTTTATCTATGACGCAATATGCTCAGGTTTGGATACAGATCCCGATTATTTATATTAAGATGGGTAATGATAGTATTCGTAAAATTATCGGAATTGATTCGAAAGATCAATATGCTCCATTTGTGAAATTTTTCGATGAAAACGGAAATTATAAATTGTCACCTTATTTAGATGCAGCTTATAAAGCAGGAAACCCGAATCAGTTTGAAAAAGATTATATTGAAACGGATAAAAAAGTAAACTTGATGGAATCTGCTTTAAGCGGAAGCATTTTAAAAATTTTCCCTGTTCCAAATGATCCAAATAATAAATGGGTTTCTTTCTTAGAACGTGAAAACAGTGCTTTTAAAGGAATGGATTCTACGTATGTAAAACAAATTCTTCCGTTATATTTTAGCGCTTTAAACAACGGTTCTATTTCTAAAAACTGGGATACAGCTGATCAATTGGTAGAAAGTATTAATGGTTTCCAAAAGAAATTTGGCGCAAAAGTTCGTCCAAGCGAGCAAAAAATTGATGCTGAGATTGCTTATAATAAATATGATGTTCTTCAAAAATTGCCTTATTGGTATATTACCGCAGCACTATTGATGTTTGTTTTTACTATTGTGAATATTTTCTTTGAGAAAAAATGGCTTCGTATTACAGTAAATGCTTTCCATGTTATAGTTGGATTGTTATTTGTGATTCATACAATAGCATTAATAGCACGTTGGTATATTTCGGGTCATGCACCTTGGAGTAATGCGTACGAAGCTATTGTGTATGTGGCTTGGTCAACAATGTTCTTCGGATTGGCTTTTGATAGAAAATCAAAATTAACAGTTGCTTCATCTGCTTTTGTTACTTCGATGATTTTAATGGCTGCCTACATGAACTGGATTGATCCGGAAATTGCAAACTTACAACCGGTTCTTAACTCATATTGGTTAATGATTCACGTTGCTGTTATTGTAGCGAGTTATGGTCCGACTGCATTAGGAATGATTTTAGGTTTTGTATCATTAGTATTGATTTTCTTTACAACGGAGAAAAACAAAGCTAAAATGGAATTAAACATTAAAGAGATTACTTATATCAACGAAATGTCCATAACTATTGGTTTGATTATGTTGACTATTGGAAACTTCTTAGGAGGACAATGGGCAAACGAAAGCTGGGGTCGTTACTGGGGATGGGATCCAAAAGAAACTTGGGCTTTAATCTCGATTATGGTTTATGCGTTTGTAATTCACGCTCGTTTTGTGCCTGCTTTACGCGGAAAATGGTTCTTTAATTTAATGACGATGTTTGCCTTTATTTCGATTTTGTTCACGTATTATGGAGTAAATTTCCATTTAGTTGGTCTGCATTCATACGCAAGCGGAGAGGCGCATTCTCTAAATTGGATTTATTATTCAATGGCAACAATTGCAGTAATTGGTGCTGTAACGTATCCGAAGTATCGTAAATACTATAAAACTAAAAAAGTAAAGAAGAAATAATTTATTGGGGTAATTATTTAATTCAAATAAAAAAGGTTCAGTGTCTACTGAACCTTTTTTTTATATCAGAATAAATATTTAAACAGGTAATTTACCCATAATTGCAAGTACAATCGCCGCGACGATAAAAAAGCATATTAAAAAGATAATATGGCTTAATATGCTCAAAAAGAAAGCTTTTATTTTTGAAATTTTATTAAAAAACTGAATGTTAGTCCAGAATATCAATATTAATCCGATGAAATAAGTTGCTGATGAAAATTTTTGAATTTCTGATGTGCCGTTTAAATAAAGCAATATTGGGAATGTCAGAATTTGTACAAAAAGTCTTTGAGATGCTTTAAAAGTATTTAAGACAAAAAATTCAACAAAATTATAGCCCTGTTTTCTAAAAACAATATAAGTTCCAATTGTGTAAATGGGAATTGTAGCAATCGTTACCCACGAAAAATGCGTTGCGACCCATTCATTAAATTCATGATAATCTAAAGTTTTATCAACTGAATCCGGAAATGTATTGATGTCAAAATAATGATAAAGAACTCCATAAAGTGTTGCCAAAACGACAACCAATGAAAGTGGTTTGAAATGTCTGACGCGTTTTCCTTCAATAAATTCACGTACAGAATGTCCTGGTCTTGTAAAAAGCTGTTTTAATGAATACGTAATTCCTTTGTCAAAATGCAATAAACCATGCTGAATATCGTGCCATAAAAAATGAATATTTATTTTATGAGTTGCCGAAGGCTGTCCGCAATTACTGCAATAATGCCCTTTAAAAACATGATGACAATTTTTACAGATTATTTCCATTATGATAATTTAATTAGATTGTACTTTCTTAAAACCATTTGGGAACATAATCGCCAGTAAAACCACAATGAGAAGAAAGTTATATTCAACGCCGTTTCTTCCTCCGCCAACAACAAACCATCCTTCTTGAAAATGGACTAAAACAATTCCCATTATTAAAACAAAAATCGTTACAAAACCTGCGAGCTTGACATATTTATTAAGTAGTAGAAGTACAGCCGCAATAACATGAGATAATTTAATACTCCAAGCCAGAAAAACGCCAAAAGGAGCAAAACCAATTTGGTTCAAATATAAATTTCCAAAATCATTAATGCCATTATTAAACATTCCGAAAACAGAATGCGTAAGAAGAATAATTGAAACTGCAATTCTTAAGAGTAAATTTCCGTTCATGATGTGGTATTTGCTTATTAATCAATTAAAAATAATAAAAAAGCGCATATCATTTCAATATGCGCTTTTTGTTTTTATACAACGTTTAATTTTAAACTTTTCCTAAAGTGTACAATTGTGTCATTGTCGGTGTTAAACTTCCGCCAGCAGGCTCGAGCGTAATCCCGAATGCCTCAGCTTCGTTTGTACGATCTACAGCAAAGATTTTATTTGAATTTCCTTCAAAATCGCTCAGTAAACCAATGCTTGTTGGAGTCAGAACCGGACTTAGTTTTAATGCCCAAACTTGGTAAACCATTCCTTTTGGAGGTTTTGGCAAACCAGCCGCATCAATGTAAGTCGTTTTAGTGTCTTTATTCCAATACACTTTTGCAAAAGAGGTTGGAGAAACTGCCTGACCGCCAAGTGTTACACCAGTATTTTTGATGTCTCTTACAATGGTTAAACTTTTTTCAGTTTCTTTATTCTGTTGGCTTAAAAAAGCATAATCTCTTTCAATTTTGTTTTTTTCAGTTCCAACAGTAGAAATTGCTTCTTTCGTTTTTGTCAATTCTAAAGTCTGATATCCTAAACCTAACAATAAAAGTACCGCGGCAGCCCAACCAACATATTGCGACCAGTTTGATGCTGGCTTAATATCGACTACTTTGCCATGTTTAAGTTCTAGTCTTGCTTTGATTTTTTCAAAATTAGCTACAGAATGGAAAGGAGCGAAGCTTGATGATAAAGCAACAATAGCTTTTTCAATCGCAATAATTTCAGCATCGACCTCTGGATTCTTTTTAGCTAATTCGGTAATTTCTATGTTTTCCTTTTCGGTTAATAAACCATATACGTATAGTTCTAATAACCCTGATTCAATATATTCTTGTGCTTCCATTATATTTTTAGATAATTTCTTAAATCATTAATACAGTTTCTGTTTTGTGTTTTGATAGTCCCCAATGGCATTGCCAATTCTTCTGAAGCTTCTTGTTGGGTATATCCTTTAAAGAATAACAAATTAATTATTTCAATACATTTTGGTTTTAGTTTCTTTACGAATTCTTGAATTCCAATTGCATCAAGTTTATTGCTTAATTTATTACTGTCATCTAACAGATTTACGAAATTATCGGATGAAAGGTTTTTTTGAGAGTTATTAAAATTTTTGGATCTTAGTGTATCGATAGAAGTATTTCTAGCAATATTAAGGATCCAGGTGTAAAATCGGCCTTTGCTTTCGTTATACGAATCTATGTTTTTCCAGATTTTAACAAAAACTTCCTGTAAAACATCTTCAGCCTCTTCGCGATTTTTGATTAGTACATTAATGACCGAAAACAAACTTTTCGAGTACATATCGTACAAATGGGTAAAAGCTCTTTCGTCTTTTTTGTAAATTAAAACTAATAATTCTTCTTGACTCATAGATTGGGATTTTAAAGCTTAAACAATAATTAATATCACATTATTTTATTACCTGAGATAAAGATACTTTATTTTTTTGTGAAAATTATAATTTTTTTAACAGGCAAAAACCTAAGAAACATAAGGGTTTGGAAAAAAAATCAACTTTTTTTTAATTTTTTTTCGATTTTTTAAAACCAAAATTCATCCAATTACGTAAATGCTATTATATAAGAAAATTAAGATGCAGAATAATAGCAAAAACCTTGATTTAACAGGGGAAATCTAAAACTTAGCTATCTGAAAGTTCTAAAATCATTAAAGAAAAATAAATTTTATTAAAGTTGAAAACGTAAATAAAATCTCAATAAATAAAAAATATGATGATGAATAAGACAAATATTTTAAAAATATTGATTGTGGCTCTTACGAATGTTTTGTCAGTGATGCATTTTGGAAATACTGATGATAAAAATGATATTAAAAAACTGAATTTTTCAATTTCTGAATTACAAGTTCAATAATATAACAATTAATAGTTGGTGTCCTCGGACTTCCAAATAGAAAATTTATTTATAAGCAAGTATTTTCAATTATAAACGAGTAAAATTATCCACTGTACACGCCATTGAAGAAAATCAGATGAAAATGCGAATTAGGGTTTAAAATTAATTTTCACCATAACCGAGAGGCATCAACTATAATTTGAAATACTATAAAATACAATACGAGCCCGAATAAAGATTAAAGCTCTTTTACAAGGTCTCACTTTAATTTATGAAAACGCAATAAGGCATAATAATTAATTCATGGTTTGATTTGTTTGTATGGGGGGAAGCCTAACGTCTGATTAACGTTAGGCTTCATTTTTTTAACGAATCTTTAATATAAAATAAAATTGCCAAAGCCTTTTTGTAAATCAGATTTTAACTAATTTTATAAAAAATTAAACAATGAAAAAAATAGTATTTATAGCTTGCAGTGTTGCTTTTTTATTCGCTTCACAAGTTCAGGCTCAAACGAGTAATAAAAAATCGAAAACAGAGAAAGCTATGGCAAAAGAAACCATTTATCAGTTTAAGGTTGAAGATTTATCAGGAAAAACTTTTGATTTTGCTTCTTTAAAAGGAAAAAAAGTGATGATTGTTAATACAGCATCAAAATGTGGTTTAACACCTCAGTACAAAGATCTTGAGGCAGTTTATAAAGAATACAAAGACAAAAATTTTGTAATTGTAGGTTTTCCGGCAAATAATTTTGCAGGGCAGGAACCTGGTACAAATGAAGAAATTGCTACTTTTTGTCAGTTGAATTATGGTGTAACTTTTCCAATGATGGATAAAGTTTCTGTAAAAGGTGATGATATGTGCGAAGTTTACAAATTCCTGACTCAAAAATCAAAAAATGGTTTGCAAGATTCTGAAGTTGAATGGAATTTTCAAAAATATTTAATTAATGAAAAAGGAGAATTAGTTAAAGTAATCAAACCTAAAACTTTAGTTACAGATCCTGAAGTTATCAATTGGATTAAAAGCTAATCATAAGACCGAAACCAAAAAATCCACAAATTTGAAGAAATTCAAGTTTGTGGATTTTTTTTTGTGAGGGACAAAGCAACAAAGCAACAAAGTAACAAAGGATCAAAGGTTTTCTCCAAGGTCTTGTCATTTCTCTCACTAGACTTCAAAATCAAATAGAAAAACCGCGCTAATCCGCGCTTTCGCGATAGCGAATCCGTTAAATCCGTGTACCATCTACACCAATATTAACTGCATAAAAACCAAATCCAGCCAGTGATTAAATTTATAACCCACTTCACGGATTGTTCCCGTTGCAACAAAACCAAATCGCTCGTGAAAAGCAATACTTCCGGCATTATCTGCATCAATTGCGCCAATCATAACATGATAACCTTGTTCTTTTGCCAAACGAATTAATTCAGTCAATAATTTTGATCCAATTCCTTTTCCGATCACATTATCAACCACATAAACAGAATGTTCGACCGTATATTGATAACCAATTTTTTCTCTAAACTGACCGTAACTTCCAAAACCTACAACTTCACCATTTAAATCGGCAACAACAATAGGAAGATTTTTAGCTTTTTTATCTTCAAACCATTTGGTCTGCACTTCAAGAGTTTGAATATCATAACTATAATTTGCCGTTGTGTGCAAAATCGAATGATTTACAATCGCTAGAATTTTTTCTAAATCATTTTCTGTTGCTGGCCTTAATTGTACTTCCATGTTAAATGTATTGGTAATTTTATTCGGTTATTTTGTGTTTAATTCAGCTAATAAAGTGTCAACTTCTTTTGGGTTCCAAGTCATTTCGGTGCAAATAACCTTGGCATCTTTGGCATATTGCAACGCCATTTTTTTGTCTTTAATTTTATTATAAAGTCGGGCAAGTAATAAATTTCCGTCATATGAATCATTGATTTCCAATGAATGTTTTACCCAGAAAATTGATTTTTTTAAACTTTTAGCATCATTAATGTGTTTTAAATAGGTTTGTCCGATATCTTTCAGGAAACTAGCATCGTTCCAAACTAATTTTTGTGTGTTTTCCAAAGTTGTTTTTTTGTAAAACTGCCATTTTTCAGTTCTTTCAGCTAATGTCAGGTCAAATTTAAAAACCAAAGAATCAGTTTTTTGAAGACGTATTGATTTTGCGACTTCTCTTTGTTTATAATAATTTACGGTATCTAAATTATTAACATAAGGGCGAAGCAATTCGGTTACTATACTTTCAATTTTGCGGTCTACACGATTTTGAGATGCAACAGCAGCAAATTCTTTTTGATGTTTTAAAACGAATTGAAATTCTCTCGATTTAATATCGGTAACGCCATTAGCAATAATTCTCCAGTTTGTTTCGCTAATTAATTGAGCATCAGATTGTGTGTTTAGGTAAATATGCGTTGGAGGTGATAAATCTGTTCTGTCTTTTCCTTTTTTCAAAGTGTTTAAATAAGTAAAAAACTTATCAGAATTGCTTGGATCCGACATGAATTCCTTTTCTAAATAAGGCAATTGCATTCTTGAATTCAGTGCATATTTTACTTCCGTCATAAACTCTGGCGTTTTCATTTCGCCTTTTAGTGCATATAAAAGCGTTTCATTGGCATCCAAAAACAAAAAAGTTGGAAGTGATTTGGTATTGTATTTGTTTTTCAGCGCAATTCCTTCTTCTTTTTCAATGTTTTTCCAGATGCAGATATAGTTTTCTTTTAAAAAAGACATCACATTTGGATCGCTAAAAACTTCTTTTTTCATTTGATTGCAATGTGGGCACCAATCTGCATACAGCATTATAAAAAGTGGTTTCCCTTCTTTTTTTGCATTTTCCAATGCAGTTTTATACGGCGTATCATCCGGAATAAACTGATTTTGGGATTTTACAGTTTGCAACGAAAGAAAAAGTACTACAATATATAGGAAACGCATATGAAGTATATTTTTATTACAAATTCACTTTTACAAATATATTCCCTTTTTCTAAAAAGCGCCTTAATATCTTCCTATTTATAAGTTAAATCAAATACGAAGTTTGTAACTTTGTAATAGTAAAAGAAAATGCTGAATTTTAGTTTTTCTTTAAAAAAGTAATACGCTACAGGAATGATTTACCCCAAAATACCGCTTGCACAAAGCATTATCGAAATTTGTTCAGCAAAAGGAATCACTAATATTATTATTTCTCCAGGTTCAAGAAACGCGCCTTTGACGATAGGATTTGCCCAAAATCCGAATTTTAAGTGTTATAGCATTGCCGACGAGCGTTGTGCAGCATTTTTTGCGTTAGGAATTGCACAACAGACTAAAAAGCCAACAGCAATTGTTTGTACTTCAGGATCTGCTTTATTGAATTATTATCCGGCTGTGGCTGAAGCTTTTTACAGCCAAATTCCATTAATTGTTATTTCTGCAGATCGTCCTCAAAACAAAATTGACATTGGAGACGGACAAACGATTCGTCAGCAAAATGTTTTTGAAAATCATTCGGTTTTTAATGCCAATTTAACCGAAGAAGCTTCTGCTGAAAATGATTTGAAAATCAATAAAGCTATTGAAACTTCGATACTTCAAAAAGGTCCGGTCCATATCAATGTGCCTTTTGAAGAGCCTTTATACGAAACTGTTGAGACGCTTTCTGTTCAGCCAAAAATAACAACTTTGGAAGAACAAGTCCCAACCAAAATTATTGATAATAGCGAAGAAACTGCTTCCATTTGGAATTCGGCTAAAAGAAAACTAATTCTTATTGGAGGAATAAATGAAGTAAACTCTATAGAACAGGAAATTTTGGAAAACTTTGCCAACGATCCATCAATTGTTGTCCTTACAGAAACTACTTCGAACTTGCATCATCCGAGTTTTATTAATAGCATAGATACTTTAATTACACCATTTGACGATTGTGATTTTAAAGAGTTGGAAGCAGAAGTTTTAATCACTTTTGGAGGTATGATTGTATCAAAACGTATTAAAGCTTTTTTACGCAAGTATAAACCTGCACATCACTGGCATATAGATACTTTGCGTGCATATGATACATTTAATGCTTTAAGTAAACATTTTGTAATGGAGCCAAATGATTTTTTTAAAGATCTGCTTCCAAAAACAGAATTTGTAGCTAGTAATTACTTTAAGAAAATCGATAAAATTTATAGTCTTAGAAATAAAAGAAAAGAAGAATATTTAAAGAAAATTCCATTTTCAGATTTTAAAGTTTTTGAAAAAATAATTGAATCGCTTCCTAAGAACATCCAATTACAAATTAGTAATAGTTCGGCAATTCGTTATGCACAATTAATTGAAATTGATCCATCAATTGAAGTTTTTTGTAATCGCGGTACCAGCGGAATTGACGGAAGCACATCAACAGCAATTGGTGCGGCTGTGGCAAATGCAAAACAGAACGTTTTTGTTACAGGTGATATCAGCTTTTTATATGACAGCAATGCTTTGTGGAATTCTTATATTCCGAAAAACTTCAAAATCATTTTAATTAATAATGGAGGAGGAGGAATCTTCAGAATTTTGCCTGGACACGAAGAAAAACCTGTTTTTAATACTTATTTTGAAACTTCGCACCATTTGACAGCAGAACATTTGGCGAAAATGTATCAATTCAATTATTTAAAAGCTTCAGATAATGAATCGCTGGGAAAAGGCATTTCTGATTTATATGCTGATAATGATTCACCGGTTATTTTAGAAATTTTTACACCAACAGCTCAAAACGATGTTATTTTAAAACAGTATTTTAAAGAACTGAATTAAAAATTTGTAAGTTAAATTTTGTTAAAATTTACAAAATAAACATTTTTAATTTTAAATTTGGCTGCATTAATTGTAACCAATATTTAAAATTATGAGCGCTAGAGAAGAATTAATTAAGAAGTATGCCGCAGATTTAAAAGATAAATGCGGTGTAACACCAAACATGGATTTGTTGACTAAAGTTACGATTGGCTGTGGTCCATCAATTTACAATGGAGATGCATCTACAGTTGCTGCGTCGCAACCGTCAGAATTAGAGACTGTAAAAAAGAATTTTTTGATTAAAAAATTAGGATTAGCAAACACTCCGGCTTTAGATGAAGGACTTCATGCCGTATTAGAAAAATATGGCCACGCAAACAAGCATAAATACAGAGCGGTTGTATATTATTTATTGACACTTCACTTTAAAAAAGAAAGTGTTTACAAATAATTACTAAAAGAAAAAGCGCCAATTTGGCGCTTTTATTTTTCTATTCTGTTATTTAATCGGAATTGGAAAAACGGGCAAACTCGCATGCCCTAAAGCATCTACAGTCTGCACAGCAAAAAAGTAATTATCTTTAGAATAAGGAATTTCTGCCTGTGTGTCTTTCACAAAAAATGTTTTTTCCCAATGTGATGAAGAAGTTTCTCTCATTAGAATCTGATAACCGTATTGCGCTTTTCCTTCTGGAGCTGACCAAATCAGAGTAGATGAATTTGAAAGTTTTTTAACTTCAATTCCAACATTTTCCGGCGCTTTTGGTGATGAAGCAAGATTAGCCAAGGTTGCCAAATTAGCACAAGTATTTTTTCTTAAATAATCAAAATCCATAAATTCAGGCAAGTCACCATATTGAATATTGTTCTCTGTTCTTAAATCCTGATGCTGATGATCGAAATTTTCATTCATTTCACAAAAACGAACTGCTGTAAAACCGTTTTGGCTAAATGGTGTATGGTCGCCACCTCTTAAAAAACGATCATTTCTGTACACTAATTTTACTTTCAACTGATCTACATATTGTTCCGTAACCGTTTTAATGTATCGAGCCAAAAGTCTTGAAGGACTATCATTGTCACGGCTTATGGCTTTACGCATTTTAGCTTCTTCCTCCGTTTCTAAATACGGAATTGTTTCACTAAAAATACGAACTTGAGTATTATCTCTTAAATTAGTTCCGCTTGATAAACTGTTGCCAATCATATCATTATTAAGCATTGCTACAATATTCCAGTTTTGTTCTTTCGCTTTTTCAGCAAGATGACGCGCTCCAATTAAACCTTGTTCTTCGCCAGTTACTGCAACAAATATAATAGTAGCCGGAAAAGATCGCTTGCTCATTACTTTTGCCAACTCAATAACTGCAGCAACACCAGAACCATCATCATTTGCTCCCGGCGCATTCGACTTTATATTCATAACATCTGTAACGCGAGAATCTAAATGTCCGCTAATAATCAGAACACGATTATCTGTTGGATCAGTTCCTTTTAAAGTAGCCATTACATTTCCAATCTGACTGTCGACATTAATTCTTTTTCCATCCGCTTTAACGGTGAAATAATCAATTTCTGAAGTTAATCTTCCGTTTGATTCCAAAGCAAATTTGTCAAATTCTGATTTTACCCATTGCTGTGCAGCACCAATTCCTTTCGTTTTGTTTTTAGGATCACTTAAAGTATGTCGGGTTCCAAAAGAAACTAATTTATGAATTGTTGCTTCAAGATTTTCGGCTTTGATTTCACTAATCATTTTCTTTATTTCAGGATCTTCAGAGACTTGAGAAACAGAAATCTGAGTGAATAATAAAAAGGCAAAAGCAGAATAAATAATGGTCTTTTTCATTGATTTGGGATTAATTATAGGTTTCCAAATTTAACCAAAAGGAATAAACTACAATATAATGTATGCTTCTTTTTTTATCCAAAACATTTTTCGGTTTACCATTCTCAAACTTCGTACATTTGCAGCATAGAAATTTAAGAATATGCTTGAAATAGGAAAATACAATACACTTACTATATTACGTGATACTAAAGTGGGTTTGTTTTTAGGAAATCCTGAAAAAGATCCTGATGGAATTCACGATGTTTTACTTCCAAATAAATATGTTCCGAATGAATTTGAAATAGGCGAAGAACTTGTTGTTTTTGTTTATTTGGATCATGAACAGCGACCAGTTGCAACAACACTTGAACCTTATATTTTGTTGAATGAATTTGCACTTTTGAGAGTAAATTACATTAATCAGGTTGGTGCTTTTATGGATTGGGGAATGGAAAAAGACATTCTTGTTCCGTTTAAAGAGCAGGCACGCCCAATGGAAAAAGGAAAACGTTACTTGGTATATTTATATTTAGACGAAAAAACAAAACGTTTAGTAGCCTCAAGTAAAACGAATCAGTTTCTAAACAATGATCATTTGACGGTTGAAAAAGGAGAAGAGGTTGATTTGATTGTTTCGCATATAACTGAAATCGGAATTAACGTAATTATCAATGAACAGCACAAAGGTCTTTTATACAAAGATGAAGTTTACGATGATTCAATTCGAACTGGAGACAGAATGCGCGGTTATATCAAAAACATTCGCCCAGATAATAAAATAGATGTTGCTTTGCAAGTTCAAGGTTATCAGAGTATTGAGCCAAATGCTGAGAAAATTCTAGATGAATTAAGAGCCAATCGCGGTTTTTTACGTTTAAATGATAATTCGCATCCAGAAGATATTAAAACTGTTTTAAAAATGAGTAAAAAGACTTTTAAAAAGGCTGTAGGAACTTTATACAAGGAAAAACTTATTGAAATAAAAGAAGACGGAATTTATCTTGTAAAAGAAAATTAAAATTCCAACAATTTAATACAACAAGAAAGGCCGCTCATTACAAGCAGCCTTTCTCTTTTTATTCTAGTTTTAAAAAAAATTGTAATTAAAAAAAAACAGAAATAAAATAATTCGAATCCATTTAAAAAATAATAGCTTTATTAATTTTAGAAATTACTTTTCATCATGGGTATGTCTTTTAAACAATCAATACATTCATTTTTATTAGCAAAAGCTCGATTTCACGGCTAATCCATTTGGTTTGATAAAATAACTTTTAGAAAGTTTCAGTTAGTATTTTTTTCCTCTTTTCGTAATCAATTTTCTATACTAATTACATTCAACAATTCTATTGTTTAACCGTAGGTGCTACTATCTCCTTTTTGAAGTTTTAACAAACGCATAAATCATTTGCTCACTGTTTAAGGTTTTTTTACTAATTAGAACCGTAAAAAAATGAGCGACAAATTTTTTAAATTTTCTCAAAAAAATCATTTTTTAGGTTAATAAATCAGTGAAAGAAAATCAATCTAATATCAACAAAATAAATTGTATCTCGTTGATTTCTAGGGTGTAAAATTACTTATTATTTTTTAAAACTAATGTTAAAAAGTGTTATTTTTTGTAAGTAAATACCAATTGTTAACATTGAGTGCTGTTTTGTGGTAAGACTTAAATCAAATTGAGTAGGTAAAAATGTAAAAATGCTTTATTTTTACACTATAATTATTAAAACAAACAGATAAAAATGGATTGGATTACTGCCAGAGAATTTGAAGATATAACCTATAAAAAATGTAATGGAGTTGCCAGAATTGCTTTCAACAGACCAAATGTGAGAAATGCTTTTCGTCCAAAAACAACTTCAGAATTATATCAGGCCTTTTATGATGCACAGGAAGACACTTCAATTGGAGTTGTTTTGCTTTCAGCAGAAGGTCCGTCAACTAAAGATGGAGTTTATTCTTTTTGCAGCGGAGGCGACCAAAATGCACGCGGACATCAAGGTTACGTGGGAGATGATGGACAACATCGTTTGAATATTCTTGAAGTACAGCGTTTAATTCGTTTTATGCCCAAAGTAGTTATTGCTGTAGTTCCGGGTTGGGCTGTAGGAGGCGGACATAGTTTGCACGTGGTTTGCGATATGACGCTGGCAAGTAAGGAACATGCCATTTTTAAACAAACAGACGCAGATGTAACTAGTTTTGACGGTGGTTACGGTTCTGCTTATTTAGCTAAAATGGTAGGACAGAAAAAAGCACGTGAAATTTTCTTTTTAGGAAGAAATTATTCAGCTCAGGAAGCTTTCGAAATGGGAATGGTAAATGCTGTTATTCCGCATGATGAGCTTGAAGCAACAGCTTATGAATGGGCGCAGGAAATTCTGCAAAAATCACCAACTTCTATCAAAATGCTGAAATTCGCCATGAACTTAACAGACGACGGAATGGTTGGCCAGCAGGTTTTTGCCGGAGAAGCAACTCGTCTGGCCTATATGACAGAAGAAGCTAAAGAAGGAAGAAATGCATTTTTAGAAAAAAGAAAACCAAACTTTGGCGAAAATAAATGGTTGCCATAAATTAATAAATTGTTTTAGGTTTCATGTTCTGTAGAAAACTTGAAATTTGAAACCTGAAATTTGAAACCAAATAAACTAAAATATAAATGAAACATTGGATTGAAGCCGCAAGATTGCGCACATTGCCTTTATCAGTTTCTGGAATTATCGTTGGAAGTATTTATGCTTTATCAAACCCAACAGAAACAATTAATACGCCAACAGAAGTATTTAGCTGGAAAATTTTTGGTTTTGCACTTTTAACAACATTAGGTTTGCAGGTTTTATCCAATTTTGCCAATGATTATGGTGATGGAGTAAAAGGTACAGATAACGCTGACAGAGTAGGGCCACAACGCGCTATTCAGAGTGGGAAAATCACGCCTCAGGCAATGAAAAAAGCAATAATAATTACTTCATTATTAACGCTTTTATCGGCTATAATATTGATTTATTTTGCATTTGGAAAAGATAACTTTGGGTATTCGATTTTCTTTTTATTATTAGGAATTGCAGCAATTGTTTCGGCAATTCGTTATACAGTTGGAAATTCAGCTTACGGTTACAAAGGATTTGGAGACGTTTTTGTTTTTGTATTCTTCGGATTGGTAAGTACTTTGGGTGTTAATTTTTTATATTCGAAAGAAGTTGATCCGCTGTTGATTCTTCCAGCAATTTCAATTGGTTTGCTTAGCGTTGGTGTTTTAAACCTGAATAATATGCGTGATGAAGAATCAGATAGAAAATCAGGAAAAAACACAATCGTAGTTCAAATTGGCGGAGCAAAAGCTAAAATTTATCATTTTACATTGATCATCACAGCTATGATTTTGGTAGTTGTTTTTGCTATTTTGAGCGATTATAATTTTGACCAATACTTATTTTCACTAGCCTATATTCCTTTAACAAAGCATTTAATTACGGTTTCTAAAAACCAGGATCCTAAGCTTTTAGATCCAGAGTTAAAAAAAGTAGCGCTAAGCACTTTCTTGCTTTCATTATTATTGACAATCTGCATGATTTCACTGATTTCAGATATTATCGTTAACCTTTTTCTTGGAGGAAGATAACCAAGTTCAATTAAAAAAATAAGATCATGAAAATAACATTTTACGGACACGCTTCTTTAGGCATCGAAGTTGGAGGAAAACATATTATTGTTGACCCTTTTATTACCGGAAATCCAGCTGCTGCAGCAATCGACCTTAGAGATTTAAAGGCCGATTATATTTTACTTACACACGCACACGCTGATCATGTTTTAGATGTTCAGGCTATTGCAAAACTTACAAATGCTGTAATTGTATCAAATGCAGAAATTGCGAGTTATTATGCAAAATTGGGTTTTAATTCACATCCGATGAATCATGGCGGAAGCTGGAAATTCGACTTTGGGAAAGTTAAATACGTAAATGCTATTCATTCAAGTACTTTTCCTGACGGCACTAACGGAGGAAATCCTGGAGGATTTGTAATTGAAGGCGAGCATAAAAATATTTACATCGCGGGAGACACTGCCCTTACAATGGATATGAAGTTGATTCCTATGCGAACAGAATTAGATTTGGCAATTCTTCCAATCGGAAATAACTTCACAATGGATGTCGAAGATGCTATTATCGCTTCAGATTTTGTAGAATGTGATAAAGTTCTAGGGTATCATTTTGATACTTTTGGTTATATCGAAATCAACCACGAAGAAGCAATCAAAAAGTTTTTCGATAAAGGAAAAGATTTGATGTTGTTAGGAATCGGAGAATCAATCGAATTATAATTATCAATTTAAATATAGCCGAAAGGAGGAGCTAATCCCGCTTTCGGCTATATCTTTTTTTAGGCAATGAAAAATTGCCCAAAAAAGGATACCGCCTCTATCGGGGCTAGGGCACTCGGTTTCATAAGAAATATTTTGGCATAATTTTTACTAAGATTATTGGAATCCATGAAATTAACTACAAATAAAAAAGTAGAGAAATTGATGTAATTCTTAGCAAAAAACAATCATTCAACATGACTTTCAAAAAAATAATTCTATCACTATTAATTACTTTTTCTTTTAGCGCTTTTGCACAAAAAGATGGTTATTGGGATAAAGAACGCGCAACAACAAAAGAGATTATTGTTTCTGCACGTGATCGAATCACAATAAAAACAGAAGATCTTCCCGTTGGAACTACTGAAATTGTATACAGAATCACACTTTTGGATGAAAATCAACAAATGGCAAACAGTTTAGTTTCGGTATTAAAAGCAATTCCAGATCCAACCGGTGTTAGTCAGGGTTCAGCTGGGGCAGTATTTATAATGTCCAAGATTTCAGGAGATGATACTTGTACTTACGCCTTATTTACATCTGCAGAAAATGCAAAAAAATACATTGACGACGGAAAAACAGACAAAGCTTGTTATGCTCAAGAAGAACCTTTAAGCAAGGATGCGAAAAGATTATCGCTAGATAAATCTACTTGTTTAGGGCAAAATGTAAGCACAATATGGTTTGGATTTCATAGCAAAAACTGGCTATTAAATCAAAAAGTTGTTTTAGAAGTCGTGCCTTGGGTTGATACAAAATTAAATCGTGGCTGGAATCAGGATAATAAAAATGAAATCATTAGTTTGTGCAAAACATCAACAATGGCACAAAAAATGGCTAATTCTGATGATTTTTGCGTTTGTATTTTAGATAAAATCATGAAGCAATATCGCTATAGTGAATTCCAAAAGCTGCTTCCAATAGAAAAAAATAAAGTTTATAAAGACTTTGGAAGCGCTTGTTATAAAGATGCTGATATTTCTAAAAATGTTTTTAGTGACCTTAGAAAACAGGCTTCTTTATTGATTAAACAACAAAAATACAATGAAGCAATTCCTAAATTAAATACTATAATTGGTGAAGGAAAAGCCACCGCATTAGATTACAGCTCAATTGGTTATTGCTATATTTTGACAAAACAATATGAGAAAGCACAAAAGTTTTTACAAGAAGGTGAAAAACTCGATAATACTGAATTACTTGTAAAATTAAACCTGGCACATTTGTATTTGGTGAACAATAATTATAGTGATGCAAAAGCAATCTATAAAAAATATCAGGATCAAAATGTCACAGATAGTTTAAGCTGGAAAGATAAAACAAAATCAGATTTTGCTATTTTCGAAAAAGCAGGTCTGCCATCAAAAGATTTCGAAAAAATTCTAAAACTTTATAATTAAAGATTCTAAGCCCCTGAGATGCTAAGATGCTAAGTTTTTTTCAGCATCTTTAATCTTAGCATCTCAGTAGCTTAGCAACTTAGCAACTTAAAAAAATGACCGCTACTTACCACAAATACATGCTCGAGTTTAAACGCCCATCCGGGACGTCGCGAGGGATTATGACCGAAAAAGAAACCTGGTTTATCGTTTTAGAAGAAAACGGTAAAAAAGGAATAGGCGAGTGTGGTATTTTACGTGGCTTAAGCGCCGATGACCGCGATGATTATGAAGAAAAACTGCAGTGGGTTTGCCAAAATATTCATTTGGGTGAAACAGCACTTTGGGAAGCTTTATTAGAATTTCCTTCTATTCAATTTGGAGTGGAAATGGCTTTTTTATCTTTAAAAAGTGAAAATCCGTATTTATTGTTTCCTTCCGATTTTACCAATAATTCAAAATCAATTGAGATAAACGGTTTGGTTTGGATGGGCGAAGCATCTTTCATGAAAGAGCAAATCGAAGACAAATTAGCGGATGGTTTTAAATGTATAAAACTTAAAATTGGTGCAATAGATTTTCAACGAGAATTAGATTTATTGCAATTCATTAGAACTCATTTTTCAGCTGAACAAATTGAAATCAGAGTTGATGTCAATGGTGCTTTTCCATTAAATGAAGCTTTAGATAAATTAAGTCAACTCAATCAATTTCAATTACATAGTATTGAACAACCTATCAAGAAAGGTAACATTCAGGCGATGCATGATTTATGCAAAGCAACACCATTTCCAATTGCTTTAGACGAAGAATTGATAGGTGTATTTTCATTTGAAGATAAAGAGAAACTATTGCAAGAAATCAAACCGCAATATATCATTTTGAAACCAAGTTTTATCGGAGGTTTCAGAGGAACAAAAGAATGGATTGATTTAGCAGATAAATATGGAATTGGTTGGTGGATCACATCAGCGTTAGAAAGTAATATTGGCCTAAATGCGATAGCACAATGGACTTTTATTCAAAATTCAAAAATGCCTCAGGGATTAGGAACAGGCGCGCTTTACACCAATAATTTTGATTGTCCACTTGAAGTTTCAAAAGGGCAATTGTGGTACAATGTTTCAAAAAAATGGGATTTTTTTGAAACAGATACAAAGTAACAGAGTTGCAAAAAAATAAAACCTTTGTCCCTTTGTTACTTTGCAGCTTTGTTCTTTTTTCTCACTCTTTTCCTCCCAACAAATTAGCTTGCCAGTCTTTCAGTTCTTGCCATTTTCCTTGATGAGCCATTAATGCTTGTTTTGGCCAGGTACTTGGATTGTGCATGGCAAAATTTTCGCCTGCTGCGTCTAGAATATTCTGCAGTTTTTCAGTAGATGCTTTTGATAAATCTTGCCATGTCGCAATTCCTGCTTCATTAAATAAAGCTTCAATTTTAGGGCCAATTCCTTCAACAATTTTCAAGTCATTTTCTTTTACTTTTTTACCTAAAATATTTATAGCGATTTCTTTGTCAAATATAAATTGTGATATAGATGATTGTGGTGTTGGATTATTTTTTTCTTTTGAAGCTAATTCAACATCAAGAGCATTTATTTTTTGATTTAAATTCTTTACCGTGGACTTGCATACATCTAAATCTTCTTGCAAAGATACGGCGAGCAAAACATCTTTTTTTGAGCTCATTTTTCCTAGTAGGTAACCGAAAATCCCAAAGATCAAACCTACTAACGCCGGTATTATAAAACACATTATATCCATGATCTGTTATTTTTAAAATGATAAGATTGGCCGTCGGAATTTATCTGCTTAAACTTTCTTAAGAAGTTTTAGAAACGTCTGAAAAATCAAAGTATTTGATAAATCAACAACAGTGTTAGGGTCTATCAAATTTAGCGAAAAATAAAAGTGTAATATATTAACAATCAGTTAATTTGCTGATTATGTTTTGATTTTGGTTAAATGAAAAAACAAGCTAATACTTTCTTATTGCAATTTCGGGACTGAATTAAATTGAGTAACTTGCAGTAAAATTAATTGAAGAATCAAAATGGTTGAAATTGAAAGAAAGTTTCTTGTGAAATCGGAAGATTTTAAAGAACAGGCTTTTACTCAAAATAAAATTGCTCAGGGGTATTTAAGCTCGATTCCTGAAAGAACAGTTCGTGTGCGAATTAAAGGAGAAAGAGGATTTTTGACAATAAAAGGTATTGGACATCAAGGAGGAATGACTCGTTTTGAGTGGGAAAATGAAATTCCGCTGGAAGAAGCGCAGGAATTGTTGAAATTATGCGAAAAAGGGAAAATCGAAAAAACTCGTTTTGAAATTAAATCTGGAAATCATGTTTTTGAAGTTGATGAATTTTATGGTGAAAACGAAGGCTTGATTATGGCCGAAATCGAATTGGAATCAGAAACAGAAACTTTTGAAAAACCAGATTGGCTGGGAGAAGAAGTTACCAATGACGAAAGATATTACAACGCTTATTTGAGCAAAAATCCATTTAAAGACTGGGAAAAATAATTTATTTATGACAGATTATGATTTGATTATTGTTGGAGGCGGGCCAATTGGTCTTGCTTGCGCAATTGAAGCTCAAAAGAAAAACTTACGATATTTGATTATTGAAAAAGGCGCAATTGTAAACAGTATTTTCAATTATCCGCTTTACATGACATTTTTTTCAACCGCTGAAAGATTAGAAATTGGTGACATTCCGTTCAATTGTCTGGCACCAAAACCTGGACGTCAGGAAGCTTTGGAATATTACAGAAATATTCATCGTTATTTTAATTTCAACATAAATTTGTTTGAAGAAGTAACTGGGATTCAGAAAAATGAAAATGCTGTTTTTGAAATTACAACAAACAAGAATTCTTATAAATCTAATAATGTAATTATCGCGACAGGATTTTATGATATTCCAATTACAATGAATGTAAAAGGGGAGGAGTTGCCAAAAGTTCGCCATTATTATAAAGAAGCGCATGAATACGCTTTTAGAAATGTTTTGGTAGTTGGCGCCAATAATTCATCTGTTGACGCAGCATTGGAATGTTGGCGTAAAGGTGCAAATGTAACGATGGTCATTCGTAAAAATGAAATCAACTGCAGAGTGAAATATTGGGTTAAACCCGACATTGAAAACCGAATTGAAGAAGGAAGCATCAAAGCTTATTTTGCATCGAATATTACTGAAATAAAAGAAAACGAAGTTGAAATTGAAACTCCAGAAGGAAAAGTGACAATTGAAAATGACTTTGTTTTGGCATTAACCGGCTACAAACCCGATTTGAATTTTCTTGAAAACATTGGGATTCAGCTTTCAGATGATGAATTAAAAATTCCATCTTATAATTCGGAAACTATGGAAACAAATGTTGAAGGATTATTTCTCGCAGGTGTTGTTTGTGGTGGAATGCAGACACACAAATGGTTTATTGAAAACTCTAGAATCCATGCTAAAATGATTGTGGATCACATTACTTCAAAATAAAAAAGTTTGTCACATTGAACGGAGTCGAGAACTTCATAAAACATTTCGACTTCGCTCAATGTGACAAACTAATAAAATAATTTATTGGAAATTTGTGACTTACAAAAACTTAAGAGCTACAAGATAACATTGAACAGCCTACTTTAGATCTTGCCCAATCTGGTCGTTTTGAAAACCATTTTTCATGTTCTGGTTGTTCATCATATGGTTTTTGTAAAAGAATATAAAGTTCATCAATTAATGAATAATCCTCTTTTTCAGCAGCGTCAATAGCAAGTTGCGCCATATAATTTCGAAGTACATATTTCGGATTAATTAAATTCATTTTTTGAGAACGCTCTTCATCTGAAAAAGTTTCAGCTTTCAGTCTTTCCAAATAATCAGCAAACCATTTTGTCCAAATTTCTAAAATTTCTCCTGAAACTTCTTCTTCTTTGTAAAATGCATATTTAATTTTTTCAATTCCTTCTGGAGCAAAATCTGATTTTTCAACCGAACTTAAATTTCTAAAAAAGATTGTCATATCCGTTTCTGTCAATTGCAAAGTGTTTTCTAAGTCTGCAATTAATTGATCGTCAGTTTCAGTTGAAGTAAACAATCCTAATTTGTTTAAAAACATTGTTTTATAATCAGAATTAAAATCATTTATGAATGATTCCAATATTTTTTCTAATGGTGCTGCTTCATTAATCAATGGATAAAGTGCGTTGGCTAACTGAAATAAATTCCATTGCGCAACGCTAGGTTGATTGCCAAAACGATATCTTCTGTTTTGACTATCGGTTGTGTTTGGTGTCCAGCTTGGATCATAATTTTCAAGCCAGCCGTAAGGACCATAATCAATCGTGATTCCGTGAATCGACATATTATCGGTATTCATAACACCATGCACAAAACCAACACGCTGCCAATGCAAAATCATTTCACGCGTTGTATCGGCAACTTTTTTGAAAAATTGCAAATATTGTTCTTTTGGCTCACCGCTTATTTCCGGAAAATAATGTTTGATTGTGAATTCTACAAACTGCTTTAAATTTTTCAGCTCATTTCGAGAAGTAAGCATTTCAAAACTTCCAAATCGGATAAAAGATGGCGCAACGCGACAAACGACAGCACCTTTTTCATAAGCCGGATTTCCGTTATATAAAATATCACGTAAAACCTGATTGCCTGAAAGAATCAGAGAAAGCGATCGGGTAGTGGGAACGCCAAGATTATACATTGCTTCGGCACATAAATATTCTCTTATTGAAGAACGCAAAACAGCTAAACCATCAGCAGTTCTGGAATATGGAGTTTTTCCGGCACCTTTCAACTGAAGCGTATAAAACTGATTGTTGTTTTCGATTTCAGTCAAATTGATGGCACGACCGTCGCCCAATTGTCCAGCCCAATTTCCAAATTGATGTCCCGCGTAGCACATCGCATACGGCTGCGTTTCAGGAAGAATTTCATTTCCTGAAAAAACATTTAAAAAGCTTTCAGACTGAATTTCATCTTCAGAAATTCCAACCAATTCTGCTACTTCTTTTGAAGCATGAATTAGTTTTGGATTTGAAGGTTTTGTTGGATTTACAAACGAAAACAAAGTGTTTTTTACCTGACGAACTTCATTTGTTACATCAGGATCTGCAGGTAATTCGGCTGTAAATCGATTATTTATTTTAAGATTTTTCATTGTTGATTTATTTTGCCACAGATTGCAAGGATTAAAGTGATTTAGTTTAAAAATAAGAAATCCTAATAAGCTGTGGCTAAAAATTAAATTAATCTGTCGGCATACATTTTTTTCAGTTTCTGCACTTTTGGATCAATTACAATCTGACAGTAACGCGCATCCTGATTGTTGTTGTAATAATTTTGATGATCTTCTTCTGCTTCATAAAATACTTCAAAAGAAGTCAATTCAGTTACAATTGAATCTTCGTAAAAAGGCTTTACTTCCTGAAAAACTTTTTCTGCAATTTCTTTTTGTTCCAAATCATGATACAAGACAATCGAACGATATTGAGTTCCAACATCTGCACCTTGACGATTCAGCGTTGTAGGATCGTGGCTTGTCATAAATATAAAAATCAAATCGTGATATGAAATTATGTCAGGATCAAAAGTGACTTGTATTACTTCAGCATGTCCGGTTCTGCCAGTACATACTTCTCGATAGGGTGGATTCTTAATAAAACCACCAGAATATCCTGATTTTAAAGATTTTACTCCATTTAATCGCTGAATCACAGCTTCAATACACCAAAAACATCCTCCACCAAAAGTGGCTGTTGCTAAATTTCCCATAGAATTTGTATTGTTTAAGTTTCTATTGTCCCATTAATCCGATAGAATATTATGATAAATTACTAAAATAATGCGTATTTAGTTAAATATACTAAACGGTTATGTAATATTTGAAGTTTACAATTGATAAATTCGCAATTTTATAAAAAAGCCTTTATATTTGCATTCAAACTCTCACTGTAATGAATAGCAAAAATAGTACCATCACTCTAGAAACTTATTTTCAGGATTTTCGTAAAAATATTGTTGGCATAAATCAAGAATTTACTTCGCCTTATGGCAAAAAACAAATCATTTATACGGATTGGACTGCCAGCGGAAGGTTATATCGACCTATAGAAGAGAAACTTTTGAACCAATTTGGGCCTTTTGTTGCGAATACTCATACTGAAACTACTGTGTCAGGTACTGCCATGACAAAAGCATATCATCATGCCAGACATATTATCAAGCGTCATGCTAATGCTAATCAGGATGATGTTTTAATTACCGATGGCACTGGAATGACTGGCGTTATCAATAAATTTCAGCGTATTTTAGGATTGAAAATTCCTGAAAACCTTAAAAGCTGCACGACTGTTCCGGCTGAGAAAAAACCGATTGTTTTTATCTCACATATGGAGCACCATTCCAACCAAACGTCTTGGTTAGAGACAATTGCCGACGTTGAAATTATTCCGTCATGCGAAAAAGGGCTTTTCAGTCTTGAGCATTTAGAAGAACTTTTAGAAAAATACAAAGACAGAACAATTAAAATTGCTTCGATTACTTCATGCTCAAATGTTACGGGATTAAAAACTCCTTTTCATGAAGCAGCAAAATTGATGCACCAATATCATGGTGTGTGTTTTGTAGATTTTGCCTGTTCAGGACCTTATGTAGAAATAGATATGCATCCTGCAGATCCTGAAGCGTATTTAGATGCTATTTTCTTTTCACCGCACAAATTTTTGGGCGGACCTGGAACTTCAGGTGTTTTGATTTTCAACAAAAAATTATACAATAACATGATTCCTGATTGTCCTGGCGGAGGAACGGTAAGCTGGACAAATCCTTGGGGCGAACATAAATATATTGATAATATCGAAGATCGTGAAGACGGTGGAACTCCAGGATTTTTGCAAGTTATAAAAACAGCTCTTGCAATTGAACTGAAGGAAGAAATGGGAATTGAAAACATTTTGCAACGCGAACATGAAATTGTTGATTATGTTTTTAACGAATTAGAACCAGTTGATAATATCAAGATTTTAGCTGGACAGCATAAAGACAGGCTAGGTGTTGTTTCATTTTTTATTGAAAATCTTCATTTCAATTTAGGTGTAAAATTACTTAATGACCGTTTCGGAATTCAAACTCGTGGGGGATGTAGCTGTGCAGGAACTTATGGACATTTTTTATTACATGTTGATCAGGAAACTTCTAACAAATTGGTTAATGAAATCACGATTGGTGATTTGATTAAAAAACCGGGATGGATCAGAATGTCAATTCATCCGACTACGACAGATGAGGAAATTGCATATGTATGCACAAGCATTAAAGAATTAGCTGAAAACCATGAAACTTGGGCTTTGGATTATTCTTATAATAAAAATACAAACGAATTTATCCATAAAAATGCTACGTCGTTTGAAGATGAATTAGTAGAAAGCTGGTTTAAATCTTAAGAATTTTTAACGGCAATCCCGATAGCTATCGGGAGCTACGAATTACGCGAATTACGCAAAGTTTAATAAAGTAAACCCGATAGGTTTTTAAAACCTGTCGGGTTTTATTGTATAAATGAGTTTGTTGTTTCTCATGAAAATGAAATTTCTCGTTTAGCCCCGATAGAAGTGAAAATCCTTTTGTACTGGGGTTCAGTACAAAAGATTGTAACGGATAGCGGGACTTGACTTGAATTGAAAACAGATTTTTCTGCTCCTTAAAATTAGGATTACATTATCAATCGGACTCCGCCGAGATCTGAAACTCGGTACGAAAATTTATTTCCAGGCGAGGCAATGAACATGAAATTTTTTGGGATATTCCATTTTTTAGAAAGTTCGTCAATCATTTCGGGGCCAAACTCTCCTTTTATTTCTAGATATTCGATGTCGATATCGTCGTACGCTCGGTCTAAAACTTCAAGATCTTTTTTCAAAGCATTATTGCTTGCTTCGTCTTTTTTGACATGAACAATTTTAAGTTTTTTGGTTGTTTCATTATTTTCAACATATTGCAAAACTTTGTTCAAAATTGCAATATCATCGCCTTTAGTAAAAAAAACAAATTCCTGCGAATTAATTTTTAGGCTTAAATTTTGGAGATAACGATTGCTCAAAATGACCATACGCCGCAATGGCTGATAAAAATATTCGAGCGCTTCAATCAAAAGCTTAATCAGAATTACGCGATTGAGCATGATTCCGATAAAAATCAAGGAAGGAATCATGTATTTTAAAAACGTATAAAACGAATGAATATTTAATTCCATGTTTCCAATAAAGGCTGCAATTACAAAAATAACTGCTGTTACAACTGCAATTCCGCGGGCGCGTTCAGGCCTAGGAAGTTTTCGGCGTTTGAATTTCAATAATAAATTCCCGATTCCGAAGAGTGCCATTACTGCCAAAAATGAAAATGTATAAACTCCAGCGAGTGATTCTAAATGTCCTTTTGTAGCAAAAAGCACTGAAATACAAAGAATTAAAAAACTAATTACGATTCGGTAATGAGAACCCCTTTTATTTTGTTTTAGGAAATAGTTGGGTAGAATTCTATCTAATGTCATTCGGTTTAATAGTCCCGAAACACCTACAAATGAAGTTAGTACAGCTCCGCATAAAACTAGAACAGCGTCGATAGAAATTAACCACGCCAACCACGAACCGCCGGTAGTTTCACCTAAATGTGCCAAGAGTGATTCTTTGTTTTCGCCAACTTCGGTAAGCGGAATTACACTAATCAATAAAATGGCAATTACTGGATTAAAGAAGCTGACAATGGCCCACATATTACGAAGTGTTTTTGGAAAAATTCCCTGTTCTTGTTCTTCGACAAAATTTGCTGAACTTTCAAAACCTGAAATCCCGAGCATTGCGGCAGAAAATCCTAGAAAAAGAGCTGTTTTAATACTTCCTGTTGCAAGAGGAGTTTGCCAATTTACATGGAAAGTTTCTAGTCCATTATAAAGCAAAAACCAAACGGACGCCAAAACTAGTAAAGTCAAAGTTGTAATATGCGTAACAAAAATGATGACGGCAACGAACGCTGATTCACCAATTCCTAAAATTGCCAGACAAGTAAATAAAATTAAGATAACAACTGTTGCAATGGTAATGTTTAGGCCTTCAAAAATTCCATGCAAGTAATGCATACCTTCGGAAGCCGAAATTACGGCAGTTGCCATATAAGATAAAACGGTTAAGGTCGCTGCAACTGATGCCAACCGCTTTGTTGAAGTATTTAGCAATACATTGTAAGCACCTCCGTTTAAAGGAATTGCGCCAACGACTTCGCCATAAATTTTTCGAAATAAAAATAAAACAACCGCTACAATTAGGAGAGAAATCCATGCATATTGTCCGGCATATAAGATAGTGAGCGCTGAAACATAAAGGCAAGAAGAACTAATATCGTTGCCACAAATGGCTGTTGCCTGTAATTGATTTAATTTTTTGTGTATAACTTCTTTCATGATTATTCAAGATTATAACATGATTAACTTTATAATAAATGGCAACAAAATAATTAAAATCTTTATATGCTCGCGGTTTCTGTAATTTTAAGAAACTTTATTAATATCCAGTTAATCTGAATTTTGAATATTCAGGTTAAGAAGGTTATTTGGCTTGCTGAAACTTTTTAAGCGATAGGAGAGCCTGTTCTTGAATTTTTTTATGAAAAAATCCTGTCCAACCCAACAAAAGTCCAGTAATACCAAAGGCTTGTTTTGACCATTTCCAAACGTCAAAATTATCAGTGTGCTTAATAATAAGTCCGTCTTGAAACACAAACTCTGCGGAAATAGTATTAACTACATTTCTATTGGTTTTACTAAAATTGTAAGTTGCTACCCATCGCGCAGATCCTGTAAAGTCATCGGCTTTGATATTTGAAAATTCAATTTTAATATTGCCTTTGCTTTTTAAAAGCAGCATTTCCCACATTTTTGAAACTTGCTCTTCTTTTAATAATCCAAAAGCAGGATCAATAAAATGAACTTTTGGATGGTAGCATTCGCTCATTGTTTTGGCATCGGCGTTGGCAAAAGCGGTATAGAATTTTGCAATTAAATTTTCGTTGGCGTTCATGTAGATTTTAATTAAAGTATAAATATAAGATTTATTATTCTAAGTCTTTTCTTTATAAAACGCTAATTTCTTTAGCAGTATCGAAAGTCTTTTTCGATTTATCGTAGGCCGTTGAAAAATAAGAGCTTCTGTTAACAGCTGTAAAATATCCGGTTTGATTGCCAAATGAATTTGAACTACCCGCAATTATAAAGCGAATTGCCTGAATATCTGTTTTTTTTAGTTTGATCATTTCTGCCGGAGTGAAGTAATAATAGGCAGTTGTTTTTCCGTCGGCACTTTCTTTTATATTTTTATCGACGCAAGGAATTACATCACCATTTGCTAAATCAACATAAACGCCACCCGAAATTCGGGCCTGATTATTTGCTGTCGCAATAGTTAATTTTAAAACACCACCTTTTTCTGTTTTTGCAACCTGAACATTAGTTTCGCCGGAGAAAGCATATTTTTCGCAAATAAAAATATAATTCTGTGTTGCCGGATAAGGTTTTGAACCTTTTATACTGATAGTTTCCTGTGCATTGGCAAGGCTTGCCATTAAAAATAAGAAGAAAAGCGGTAATTTTAAATTCATATATTTCCTTTATTATTCGTTTATTTTCGCATCAAATTTTTCATCCCAATCCATTGATTTTATGGCAGAAATCAAATTGTTTTCATCAACAAAAATCCTTAGTTCCTTGTTGGCTACTTTTTTGGAATACAAAGCATGATAGCGGTAAATAACTTCTTGCTTGGTTTTATAAACGCCGTCTAATTTCAAATCAATAAAATTACCATAATACTGTCTAAATTTTGTACAGGTTTTAGTCAGTCGTTCTTCAGTCGTGTTTTCCATAACTGATTTTGTAACTTCTGTTTCATTAAATGGTTTAAACTTAGACGTATTGCAGGTTTCTAAGACACGTTTGCCTAATTCGTACGCTTTTTTTTGCTGGTTCGAATTAATTTCTGAAACTGCGACTTTCTTAATTTTCAAATCGTCAGTATCTCTACTGACTGTTTTTGATTTGCATCCAATAAGCAACAACAAACATATAATCAATCCTGCTTTCTTCATAACTATTTATGTTATTTTTAATAATAAGTTAGGGTCGGGACAATTTTCTATATAAAAATTGAGATCATTTGAATTGCAGACTCCAGGATAATCTCCCCAAAAATCTTCGATATCTTTGATAATCTGAAAATGAACATGAGGTGCGTAATCACCATTTACAGCTGCATTTCCGAGAGTTGCAATTTGTTCTCCTTTTTTAAAAGGTTTCCCGACACTTAATCCCTCTAAACTTTCTAACGATAAATGTCCATATAAAGTATAAAATTTTTCATTTTGAATTTCATGTTCCAAAATAATAGTCGGGCCATAATCGCCCAGTCCAACATTATTTTTAAAACTATGAACTTTTCCATCCAGTGCTGCCAAAACAGTTGTTCCAACTTTTGTCCATAAATCAAGACCAATATGAATATTGCGTTCTGGAATAGAATCATTTCTAAAAATAGTACTCCTTTTATATAATGTACGACCTTCAATATAACCGCCAAAAGCAACTTCAGCGTTGTTTCTTGACAAATAATCTGAAATAAAAATTTCAAATTCGGCAGCATTCTCCGGCCGGATATCCATTAATTCTTCATTGTTGGCAGATAAATCCAAAGGTAAATACTTTGAAAAATCAATACTAGAATCGATAATTTTAGTAGGCGGCAAGGCGTTTAAAATGGCAGAAAGGGGTTTCATAAAAATAAAAATTAAGCTACTTTTTTTATAATAATTAACTCATTGTGAACCTCAATGCGGGGTAGCATTTTTGAGGAAAACAATTTAGTGTTTATTTCTGAAATGTACTTCCTATTTCTTACATTATGTGCTTCGTCTAAAATCATGGTATTGAAAAGCACAAAACCGTGATCTTTTAACAGAGAACAAACTCGTTCACTAAAAAAACGTTCAAACAGGAAATTTGGCATTTTGATATCTTCAAAAATATCAATTATGATTAAATCGTATTGATCTTTTGTTTTTAAAACAAACTCAAATGCATCATCAATAATCAATTCAAGCTGTTCAATTTTACTTAAATTAAAATATTGATTCGCAATCTGAATCATTTCAGGATCAATTTCAACTCCGGTTATTTTTCCTTTATAATCAATTTCGTCTACTAAAGTTTTTATAACGCTGCCACCAGCAACTCCCAAAACCAAAATATGATTCATTTTTAAAATAGTATCGTAACCAATATTTCGCAAGCCATACCTTAATATGCGTTGTAGGCTTCCATAAGAATAATTTGTGTTTTCAGAATCTAAAACCAATTCTCCATTTGCCCAAGTAACTTCAATTGTTTTGCTTCGAGCCGATTTTTTTTTGAATATTTTAATTGGAATTATATAGCTGAATAATTTTTGAATCATTTTATAAGGCTTTTACTCAAAAATACATTTTAAATCTGTTATTTTTGCAGAAATAATAAAATTTTAATGAAAAAACAGCTATACAAATTCATCTTTTACAAGCTAATGGGCTGGAAAATCAAGGGATTCGAAAATGCAGAGGTTAAAAAATGCATTTTGATGGTTATGCCTCATACCAGTAATCACGATTTTTACATTGGACTTTTTACTCGCGGAATTTCTGGACTGCAAATGAATTGGGTTGGAAAAAAGGAATTATTCAAATTTCCTTTTGGTTATTATTTTAGAAATGTTGGAGGCGAACCACTTGATCGTTCCGGCGGATTGAATAAAGTTGATTCGATAGCGGCAATTTTTGACCGCAAGGAAACTTTTCGTTTGGCCGTTGCTCCAGAAGGAACCCGAAAAGGTGTTACAGAAGTCAAAACTGGTTTTTATTATATTGCACTTAAAGCAAATGTTCCAATTGTTCCCGTTGCTTTTGACTGGGGAAAGAAAGAGGTTAATTTAGGAAAGCCTTTTTACCCTACGGGAAATTATGAAGCTGATTGGGAAATTTTAAAACAACATTATAAAGGAGTAGTTGGAAAAATTCCTGAAAACGGGTTGCAAGTTTAAAATTTGAATGTTTTTTCAAACACGTGAGAATCGCTTAAATGAAAAATAATTTTAAAAATTTTCAAATACGCGATTTTTTTGAATCATGGTACATAGGTCTTGAATTTACCGTTTTTATAAAAAAAGATGATTTTTTCGACTTCATCTTCATCCAGATTAAAAATTGTATTTTTTATTGAAGATGTACTTTTGGTTTCTACTTTTTCTTTTTCTGGATTGATTTCAGAAAATAAATCGATCGTATTGAAATTTTCATTTGATGAAGTAGGGGCGATAGTTTTTTCAATTTCTGAAATTGCTCCAAATTGTAAAGTTGATTCTTCATTACTTTTTGGGAAATTTCCTTTTCCATTCAGCAGCCAATATATATCTACATCTGGAAAAACTTCAATAATTTTCATGACAAAATCAAGGCTTGGTTTATTTCTGCCAGATAGGAGATGAGACATACTTGAGCGTTGAACTCCAATTTTATCAGCAAATGAAGAAGCGTTTATCCCATAATAATCCAATATAATTTCAAGTCTTTTTACAAAATCGTCGATGTTTACCATTGTAAATTATTTTTAAAAATCATCTAGTTTACAAATGTAATAAAAAAGGATTATATAAACAATTATACAGTTGTAAAATATAAAATTAGGGTTATTTGTATTAGATAATAACTTTACATAGGTTTATGTAACTTGTTGAAAATAAGTGGTTATTAATTTAAGTGCTTAAATTATAACATTTGTTAATTCAAGACTTTAGAATTTATTTGAAATAATGCTAATCCCTGTTTACAATTCTGAATTATTAACAAAATTCGAAGTTTACAATTGTAAAAATAAAGATGTTTACTTTTGTAAACAAATCAAAAGGCAATGAATTTAGAAGAATTATTTAACCAGAACAAAGAAGAATCCATCTCAGGTCGTTATCTGACTTTAGATCACATAGAACCTTTATTGAACAAATTAAATACAGATAATCAAGTTTCAGTAATAGGCAAATCAGTTTTAGGCGCACCTATATATAGTTATCAAATAGGCACAGGAAAAACACGCATTTATCTTTGGTCCCAAATGCACGGAAATGAAAGTACAACAACAAAAGCGCTTTTCGATTTCATTAATGTACTTAATAACGGATCAGTGTTTGCTCAAAAAATGCTTAGTACTTTTACTTTTTACAGCATTCCTATACTAAATCCAGACGGAGCGAAGTTATATACCCGTGAAAATGCCAATAAAGTTGACTTGAATCGTGATTCACAGAATTTGACTCAGCCGGAAAGCAATATTTTAAGGGAAGTTTTTGAAACATTTAAGCCGGATTTCTGTTTTAATCTACACGATCAGCGAACTATATTTGGAGCAGGAGAAACAGGAAAGCCAGCAACAGTATCGTTTTTAGCACCATCATTTAATGAAGAAAGAGATGTAAATGAGAATAGATTAACGGCTATAAATTTGATTGCAGGAATTAATGATGAATTGCAAAAATATATTCCTGGACAAATAGGACGTTTTGATGATTCTTTTAATATTAATTGTATTGGAGACACTTTTCAATTTTTAGGTGCACCGACAATATTATTTGAAGCAGGACACTATGCAGGCGATTACAATAGGGAAATCACGCGAAAGTTCATATTTTTCTCACTAATTACGGCGTTTAAACTCATCTCCGAAAACGATTTAGTTGATAATAGAATTAATGATTATTTGAATATTTCACAAAATAAAGTGGTTTTTTATGATTTTATGTATAAAAATATCAAAATAAATTATGATGGTATCGAAATTATTACGAATTTTGTCGCACAATACAAAGAAGAATTGATTGAAAATAAGATTCATTTTAATGCTTACATCGTTGAAGCAGGAGAATTAGAAAATTATTTTGGACATTATGAATATGACGCAAAAGGCGCAATTTATTCAGATGAATATGATAATTTTCCGAAATTGAATCAAAAAGCAGATTTTTATTTAAATAAAAATATTAAATTTGTTAACGGGTTGATAAAAAGTTAATTTTTATGTGAATTTGTTGTTTTTTATATATATTTTTATACTTTGTAATAGCAATTAGTAATATTAATTAAAGAATTATGAGTAAATTTCGTTTAGATGAAGTAGATCACCAGATTTTAGATATGTTAATAGACAATACGAGAGTTCCGTTTACTGACATTGCAAAAAAACTATTGATATCTGCTGGAACAGTACATGTTAGAGTAAAAAAGATGGAGGATGCCGGTATCATTATGGGATCTTCACTAGCCTTAGATTATGATAAATTAGGGTATTCATTTATTGCTTATGTGGGTGTATTCCTTAATAATACGTCTCAAACTAAATTTGTATTAGAGCGAATCAATCAAATTCCATTCGTAACAGTAGCTTCTGTAACGACAGGTAAATTCAATATTTTTTGCAAGATTAGAGCAAAAGATACTAAACACGCAAAAGAAGTTATCTTCATGATCGATGATATCGAAGGTGTTTACAGAACAGAAACAATGATTTCATTAGAGGAAAGTATAAACGATAAGAAGCGTTTGATGCATACTATTTTCAAAAATATGTAATATTTTCTTGAATGCTATATTATAAAATATAACCTCAAGTTTATTCTTGGGGTTTTTTTATGACCTATTAACCAACCAACTACACAACACAATTATGTACACGTTACCAAAAATTGAACGTTTTAATCAGGACGTTCTCTCTAAATACTACATTTATAATAGTGTTTTTATAACATTGCCGTTTGATTCTATTGATAATACAGGAGTTTTGCTACCGTTATTTACAGAAACTTGCGAAACTGGATTTAAAAAACAAGAAACACCTAAAGAGATTTTTGATTTTTTCTCAAATAAATTCCTTAATAATGCTTCTGAAACTGAAAAAATCGATTTAATGTTTCGATTTATTCAATATATAGAACGTCAAATTGTATTATTTGATGCGATTGAAGACGCAGCCTTTCCTGAAGTTAATAATATGGAAGGACGTGGTTCTCTTCGCGACATTAAAGAAAAAACGGATGCAAAAGAAAAAGATGAGGAATTAATTGAATTTTTAGAAAACTTCAATGTGCGTACTGTTTTGACAGCGCATCCAACTCAGTTTTACCCTGGTCCTGTATTAGGAATTATAAATGATTTGACAGAAGCTATTCGTCAAAATGATTTATTGCAAATCAAACAATTATTGGCGCAATTGGGTAAAACACCATTTATTCAAAATGTAAAACCAAATCCGTATGATGAAGCTGTAAGTTTGATTTGGTATCTGGAGAATGTTTTTTATGCAACTTCTGGAGAAATCGTTCATTATTTACAGAAAAATATCCTTGGCGGAAACGCGATTCAAAATCAATTAATCAAACTTGGATTCTGGCCTGGAGGAGATCGTGACGGAAATCCTTTTGTTACAACAGATATTACTTTGAAAGTTGCGGATCGTTTGCGTACTTCTATTTTAAAGTGTTATTATGTTGAAATGAGAAACTTAAAAAGAAAGCTAACTTTCTCAGGAGTAGATACTTTAGTAGCTGAACTTGAACATAAACTTTATCGTTCTGTATTTTATTCTAAAGGTGAAATTTTCATCACTTTAGATGAATTATTGACGCAGTTAAACAAAATTAGAACTATTATTATTGAGAAACATCAGTCTTTATATTTAGATGAATTAGAAGCGCTGTTAGTAAAAATAAATTTATTCGGTTTTCATTTTGCTACTTTAGATATCCGCCAGAATAGTAAAATTCATAACGCTGTTTTCAAAGATGTTGTTAATTATTATTTGAATTCAGGTTCTGATATTTTTCCAAAAAATTACTATGAACTTAATGAAGATCAAAAAATTGATGTTTTATCAAAAGTAAAAGGTAATTTGAATCCGAGTGATTTCGAAGATGAAATTACAAGATCAACTTTAGAATCTGTTCAGGCAATTAAAACGATTCAACAAAATAACGGAGAAGAAGGCGCTAACAGATACATTATCAGCAACAACGAAAGTGCTTTAAACGTAATGGAAACTTTTGCAATGATTCGTTTAAATAATTGGGAAAATCCATCAGTTGACATTATACCGCTTTTCGAGTCAGTTGATGATTTGCAGAATGCACATGCAATAATGGAACAATTGTATACAAATCCGGAATATTCTAAACATTTGCAGGCAAGAGGAAATAAGCAGACTATTATGCTTGGTTTCTCAGACGGAACGAAAGATGGTGGTTACTTGATGGCCAACTGGAGTATCTATCAGGCAAAAATTTCATTAACTGAAATTTCAAGAAAATACGGAATCAAAGCTATTTTCTTTGATGGACGTGGTGGACCTCCTGCACGTGGTGGTGGAAAAACACACAAATTCTACGCATCTCTAGGACCAAAAATTGAAAATAACGAAATCCAGATTACAGTTCAAGGTCAGACGATTAGTTCTAATTTCGGGACTTTAGATTCGTGCCGTTATAATATTGAGAATTTATTGACTGCCGGAGTTACAAATCAGGTATTCAAAAAAGAAGAAAACGAACTAAGTCCAGAAGAGACGCAAATTCTAACACAATTAGCGACTTTAGGATATGATAAATATTTGAGTTTTAAAAATCACCCGAAATTTATTCCGTATTTGGAAAAAATGAGTACGTTGAAATATTACTCAAAAACTAATATTGGAAGCCGTCCATCAAAAAGAAGCAAATCCGAATCATTAGATTTTGCTGATTTAAGAGCGATTCCGTTTGTTGGTTCTTGGAGTCAATTAAAACAAAATGTTCCTGGATTTTTTGGAGTTGGATCTGCTTTAAGACATTTTGAAGAATCTGGACAATGGGAAAAAGTAAGCGATCTATATCATAATTCGTTATTCTTTAAAACTTTGCTTGAAAATAGTATGATGTCATTGGCAAAATCATTTTTACCATTGACAGCATATATGAGAAAAGACCCTGAGTTTGGTGAATTTTGGCAAATTATCTACGATGAGTTTTCAGAAACAAAACGTCTTTTATTGAAAATTGCCGGTCATAAAACATTAATGGAAAATTATCCTGATGGTATAGCTTCAATTCAGATAAGAGAGCGTATTGTATTGCCATTGTTGACAATACAACAATATGCATTGTTAAGAATTAATGAATTGAACAAAGAAGAAGGCAACGAGGATTTGATTAAAGTTTATGAAAAAATCGTTACTCGATCACTTTTCGGAAATACAAATGCAAGTAGAAACTCAGCTTAAAAATTAAAAACATGAATGCAGATCAATTATTAGATAATGAATATTCGGGTGGATTTGCTACTTATATTCGTGAAGCTGGAAATGTAAATCTAATTGAAGAATTGGAAATTTCTTTACATGATTTTATCCGATTTGTACAAAACATTCCAATGGATAAATTTGACTATCGATATGCTGAAGGAAAGTGGACAATCAAAGATATTATTCAGCATATTATAGATTGTGAGCGTATTTTTGCTTATCGAGCATTACGTTTTTCAAGAAATGACAAAACACCTTTGCCAAGTTTTGAAGAAAATGATTATGCTGTTAATACAGATTCAAACAAAAGAAGTATTCAGGATTTATTGACTGAGCTATCAGCCTTAAGACATTCAAATTTATTGTTTTACAAAAGTTTATCTGAAAAACAACTTAAGAGAATTGGAACCGCTTCAAACAATCCAATTTCAGTTCGTGCTTTAGGTTTTGCAATAATCGGGCATCAAAAACACCATCAAAAAGTTTTTGAAGAAAGATATTTATAAACGTTATAAAACTAAAATCCTGTGAAGAAAATTTTCACAGGATTTTTTATTTAAACTTGTTGTGTTTGATTTTTTCGTTCTATGATAGCCAAACCAAAACGAATTTTATCATAAGACATTTTTTCTTCAAAATAATCGAAATAAGGTTTTAGAGCATTTGGCTTCTCTAATTCTATTTGAGCTTTTTGAATTTTATTGATTTCTTTTTCAGAAACGAATTGGCTTAAATCTAAATTGTGCCCATCAACATATAATTTTGCTAAATGTGAAATTACAGTGGTTTGGCTGATATTTCTTCTTTCTGCGATTTCTTCAACAGAAATTCCGTTTTCAAATAATTCTAAAGTTTTTTTATAAGTACTGTCTTTTTTTTCTTTTTTAACAACTGACTTATTTCTTTGAAATTGCACTATTGCATTAATAAATTCCGAGCCATATTTTTCTAACTTTACTTTTCCAACTCCTTCAACAGCAAGGAATTCATCTTCACTCATTGGCCGCAAAAGTTCCATTTGTCTTAAAGCAGCATCACTGAAAATTACATAAGCAGGAACTTCTTCTTCTTTTGCAATTTCATAACGTAGTTTTCTAAGTGTTTCAAAAAGAGAATTTTTAACTGCTTTTGCTTTCTCTTGTTTTATTTCATTTTTGTCAATTACTTTTTTGACAACCGTTGTCAGTTTTACTTTTTCACCATCAAATAAAACTTTTTTAGCAAAAGGGGTAAGGAGAATTTTATTATGTTGATGAAATGCAATTTCGCAATAACCTAGATTTATCAATTGAATTAAATATTGATTCCAATCGTACCAAGATATATCAGCGCCAATTCCGTACGTTTTTAGCGTTTGATAATTTTTTTCATAGATATACGCGTTTTTCGAACCTCTTAAGAAATCAACAATTACCGCTAATGGTTCAGATTCCTGTAAACGTTTAATTGCTGACAATGCTTTTTGCGCGAGAATCGTCCCATCGAAAAAAGTTGGCGGATTTTTGCAAATATCGCAGTTTCCGCAATTCTCAGTTACTAATTCACCAAAATAAGAAAGCAAAATTTTTCTACGGCAACTTACAGCGTCTGCATATTGCTTCATACGATCTAGTTTTGCAAGCTGGATATCAGAATTCAATCCTTCAGATGCAAATTTTTGTAGCTGAATCACATCGGCATAACTTTCAAACATCACAGTTTCAGCAGGTAAACCGTCACGACCTGCACGACCAATTTCCTGATAATAACCTTCAATGTTTTTTGGAAGATTATAATGAATCACCCAACGAACATTTGATTTATCAATTCCCATTCCGAATGCGATAGTAGCGCAAACCACCTGACAATCATCATTTATAAATTCATCTTGAGTTTTTGCTCGTATTACATTATCTAAACCAGCATGATATGCTTTTGCAGTAATTCCGTTTTTGACTAATTTTTCAGCAAGCTCTTCTGTTGTTTTTCTACTCAAACAATAAATAATTCCAGATTCATTTGGTTTGTTTTCTACAAAATCAATAATCTGTTTTACACGATCTAAAGCTGGTCGAACTTCTAAACTTAAATTTTTTCTATCGAATGAAGCAACAAACGTTTTAGGATTTTTTAAATTCAGCTGTTTTGTAATATCAGTACGAGTTGCTTTATCAGCGGTTGCTGTCAAAGCAAGAATTGGAGTAGAAGGGAAGCGATTTTTCAAATACCCTAAATTTGTGTATGCAGGTCTAAAGTCATGACCCCATGAAGAGATGCAATGCGCTTCATCAATGGCAATTAAGCTGATTGTCAATTCATTGAAAATAACATCTAGATATGACAAGCTTTCTGGAGCAATATAAACTAGTTTAAAAGTATTTGATTTTAAATTATCTATATAGAATTGTTGTTCCTGTGAAGATTGACTACTATTAATATAGCAAGCAGAAATTCCGTTTGTTTTTAAACTATCAACCTGGTCTTTCATCAAAGCAATTAAAGGAGAAATTACAATTGTAATCCCTGGTAAAATAAGAGCTGGTAATTGAAAACATATTGATTTTCCACCACCGGTTGGCATAATTGCAAGTGTATCTTGACCAGAAAGGACTGTATTGATTATTGTTTCCTGGTTTGGTCGAAACTTTTCAAATCCAAAGTTTTCTTTTAGTTTGGCGTGTAGTAATTCGTTAGTCATATTGCAATTAGGTTTTAAATAATAAAATTAAAGAATTTTCTTTCAAATTATGATTGTTTTTTAAATTATTATTTAAAGAAAAAAGTTTATTTAGAGTAATAAAAAAAGGAACTCAAATCTGAGTTCCTTAAATTTATTTTAAAAGATATAGATTAATCTTCATCATCTTCATCGTCGTCGTCATCTGCGATATCATCTTTATCTTCGTCATCGTCCTCGTCATCACCACCGTCAGTATCTGGTTTGTCTTGGTTATCATCATCATCGTCATCATCAGCTGCATCATCATCAAGATCAAGTCCTTTTACTGGTTCGATTGTATCAACATCCAGATCAATATCATCATCTTCGTCGTAATTTTCAATTCTGTCAGCAAGTTTTGTACTGATTTTTACTAAATAAATAGTGTCTTCGGTACGAACTTCAACAGCTTCTACCAATTCGTTTTTAGCGTTTCTAAAACGGATAACATCCGAATCATCATAACCATCAGGAAATTTTTCAACCAAAAGGTTTAAAATTTCATTTGTCAGTTTGGCGTAGTCTACTATAACTCTTTTCATAAAATATCCTATAAATCTAATAAATATGCAAAAATTAACGGAGCAACAATTGTAGCATCCGATTCGATAATAAATTTAGGGGTTTTGATGTCTAATTTACCCCAAGTGATTTTCTCATTTGGAACTGCTCCAGAATATGAACCATAACTAGTTGTTGAATCAGAAATTTGGCAGAAATAACTCCAGAACGGAACATCATGCATCTCCATATCTTGGTATAACATTGGTACAACACAAATAGGGAAGTCTCCAGCGATACCACCACCAATTTGGAAAAATCCGATACCATTACTGCTGTTTTTTGAGTACCAATCAGCTAAGAAAGTCATGTATTCAATACCTGATTTCATTGTTGAAGCTTTTAACTCACCTTTAATTACATATGAAGCAAAAATGTTACCCATTGTACTGTCTTCCCATCCTGGAACGATGATTGGAAGATTTTTTTCAGCTGCTGCATACATCCAGCTGTCTTTCAGATCAATTTCGTAATATTCTTCAAGAACACCTGATAATAACATTTTGTACATGAATTCATGTGGAAAATAACGTTCTCCTTTATCATCCGCATCTTTCCAAATTTTGTAGATGTGTTTTTGTAAACGTCTGAAAGCTTCATGTTCTGGGATACAAGTATCTGTTACACGGTTTAATCCTCTTTCAAGCAATGCCCATTCGTCTTCTGGTGTCAAGTCACGGTAGTTAGGAACTCTCTCATAGTGAGAATGAGCTACTAAATTCATGATGTCTTCTTCTAGATTGGCTCCAGTACATGAAATAATTTGTACTTTATCTTGTCTAATTATTTCAGCGAAAATTTTACCAATTTCTGCTGTACTCATAGCTCCAGCCATACTTACAAGCATTTTAGCACCATTAGCTAATTGTTGCTCGTATTCTTTAGCTGCATCTACAAGAGAAGCAGAATTAAAGTGTAAATAATGTTTTTCAATAAACTGACTGATTGGTCCTTTCATTTCCTCGTTTTTTTTGTTTTTTTTTGAATTAAAGATTTTAACCTCTTTCTGCTGTATGCAAATTAATCATTTTTCAAATATTAACATTTAATTTGCAATTATTTTTTTACATTTTTTTCTTGTATCCTAAAATCTTTAATACATCATCAGAAGTTTGTTGTTCTGAGAAAACTTCTGTTGCCAGAATTCCGTTTTCATCACGATCAATTAAAATATGTTTTGGCTGAGGAATCAAACAGTGATGTAAACCTCCGTAGCCTCCAATTGTTTCCTGATACGCACCAGTATTAAAGAAACCAATATACAATGGCTTTTCTTTGTTGTATTTAGGCAAATAAATGGCGTTCATATTTTGCTCTGAGTTGTAATAATCGTCACTATCGCAAGTCAAACCACCTAATAAAACCCGTTCGTAAGTATCATTCCAGCGATTGATTGCCAGCATAATAAAACGTTTATTTATAGCCCAAGTATCAGGCAAAGTTGTAATGAACGACGAATCGATCATATTCCATTTTTCTCTATCATTTTGTTGTTTTTGATACAAAATCTGATAGATTGCACCGCCGCTTTCACCAACTGTAAATGAACCAAATTCTGTAAAAATATTTGGGACATCCACTTCAGCTTCTTCACAAGCAATTTTAATTTGATTGATAATTTCATCAATCATATATTGATAATCATATTCAAAAGCAAGCGAATTTTTAATTGGGAAACCACCTCCAATGTTCAAACCATCCAGAGTAGGGCATTCCTTTTTAAGTGCAATGTATACTTTGATACATTTTACAAGCTCATTCCAGTAATATGAAGTATCGTTTATTCCGGTATTAATGAAAAAGTGAAGCATTTTAAGCTCTAATTTATCATTTTCCTGAATTTGTTTTTTATAGAACGAAACAATATTTTTATAACCAATACCTAATCTTGAAGTATAAAACTCAAATTTAGGCTCTTCCTCAGCAGCGATACGGATTCCAATTTTGAATTTTCCTTTAATTTCGCCCTGAAGCAAATCAAGTTCTTCGTAATTGTCAATAATCGGAATAGTATTTTTATGTCCGTTATTAATTAATCGTGCAATATTGCTGATGTACTCGTCTCTTTTAAAACCATTGCAGATAACGTATGTACTTTTGTTGATTTTTCCGTTTTCCAACAAATTCTCAACAATATTAACATCAAATGCAGATGAAGTTTCAATATGAATGTTATTCTTAAAAGCTTCATTCATAATGTATTCAAAATGAGAGCTTTTTGTACAATAGCAATAGTAATATTTTGCTTCGTATTTATTTTTTTCCATTGCTTTTCTGAACCAAGATTTTGCCTTGTTGATGTTTTCAGAAATTTGAGGTAAATAAGTAAACTTTAAAGGTGTACCATATTGTTCAACCAATTTCATCAAATCGATATTATGAAACTGAAGGTTGTCCTTGTTTAGTTTAAATTCCTCTTGTGGGAAATAGTATGTTTGGTTTATTAGATCAGAATATTTTGTATTCATTTAATTTTCAATATTTTAATTTGTATTTAAATTTAGTAAAAACGGCGCTAAATCTAAAATTCAAACTCTAATATTGGCAAAAATAATCGGCAGTTTTTCGTGCTCGGCTTTTGAACATAAGAAAACATCAAAACAAAACGGACTTTTACTATTATAAAAACGGTTCAGCATTCTTAATAAAGAACTGTTGAGTCTGTTTCTGTAAGAGCTGAAATGTCTTTGTTTTCTGTTTGTTTTCATCGAGGCAAATGTAAAAAATAATATATACCTAAAGCAATGCTTTTGATTAAAAAATATTTAAGATTTATAATCTTGAAACGCTTCTAGAATTAATTTATTTTCAACCGATTGGTTAATTTTTATCTTTCCGATTCCTTCAATTAGTGCAAATTGAATTAAACCGTATTCATTTTTTTTGTCATGAATCAGCAATTCTAATATTGGATCGATGTCATTTTCATTAAAAATAATGTCATCATAAATCCCTTTAATTACGGTTTTGATTTCTCGATATTCTTCTTCAGAAATTAAATTCTTCTTTAGTGAAATATAACCTTCTAGAATCATTCCTGCAGCAATCGCTTCTCCGTGTAATAAAGTTGTTTTTTCTTCGCTTTCTAAAAAATAACCTTCAATCGCATGCCCTAAAGTATGACCAAAGTTCAAAGCTTTACGAATGTTTTTCTCTGTTGGATCCTGAATAACAATTTCATTCTTAATCTCAACTGAACGATAAATTAATTGATCTAGTTCATCAAAAACGATTGATTTTAAATCTGAGAATTGTCTCCAATAAGGCGCATCATAAATTAAACCGTGTTTTAACATTTCAGCTAAACCGGAACGCATTTCGCTTTGTGGCAAAGTTTCTAAATATTCGGTATCGATAAGTACCATCTGCGGAACATTAATTACACCAATCTGATTTTTAAGATTACCTAAATCAACACCTGTTTTTCCACCAACAGAAGCATCAACCATCGATAACAAAGTAGTTGGGACATTTATAAAATTAACTCCTCTTTTAAACGTAGAAGCAACAAATCCACCCAAATCAGTAACGACACCACCACCAACATTAATCACAAGCGATTTTCTATCAGCTCCTAGTTCTGTTAAAATATTCCATATTTCAATACAGGTTTCAATATTTTTATTGGCTTCTCCTGCTTCAAATTCAATAATTTCAATTGCTAAATCTGTTTCCAACATTGGAATAAATTTAGGAAGACAATGTTCATTTGTCTGATCATCAACGATTATGAAAATGTTTGAATATTTATTTTCTTTTAAGTGTTTATTTAAGGCTTCATATGCATTTTGGTTGAAATGCACCAGATAGTTATTCGCTTGTATAGACTTCATAATTTCTTTGGTTATTTGAAAGCGCAAAAATAAGGCATTTTAAGCTAAATAATATTCAAACTTTACCTCTAATTTGTTTTAAAATGAATCATTCTAAATTGTGTATTTCTGGATTTTAATCAGAATCTAAAAGAAGCAGTAAAATTTTACTTCATAATTTAATATTCGTTTTTTCTATATTGATGATTTAGAAAAATTTCACACGATTTCGTAAAGAATATTCAAAACACTCTATATCTTTGCATAAAAACTAAACTTAATGGAAAAAATATTCGATAACACTCAAGTTGCATTTTCGCTAAAGAGTGATACAGAACTTGATAGAGCTTACTTTCTTTTTAAAATGATTGACAGTGAACCGCTTGTAAGAATTGGAACAGCTGTAACAAATTTTGCAATTAAAGCGCACCTTCCTGTTGAAGGATTAATTAGAGCAACTGTTTTTGATCACTTTTGCGGTGGTGTAAATGAGAATGACTGCCTTACTGTAGTAGACAAAATGTTTACTAAAGGTGTTTCATCAGTTTTGGATTATTCTGTTGAAGGAAAAGAGGAAGAAGAGCAGTTTGATGCCGCTTTAGAAATGACCTTAAGAACAGTAGAATTTGCTAAAGAACGTCTTGCTATTCCATTTGCTGTTTTTAAACCAACAGGTTTAGGTCGTTTTGAATTGTATGAGAAATTAGGAGAAAAACAAACTTTGTCTCCTGCAGAACAAGCAGAGTGGGATAGAGTAGTAGCTCGTTTTGACAAAATTTGCAGTGAAGCACACAAAAAAGATGTTGCGTTACTAATTGATGGTGAAGAAAGCTGGATGCAAGATGCTGCTGATGATTTAGTGACAGATATGATGCGCAAATACAATAAAGAAAAAGCAATTGTATTTAATACATTACAAATGTACCGTTGGGATCGTTTGGATTATTTGAAAAAATTGCATGATGTAGCAAAAACAGAAGGTTTTTATATTGGAATGAAACTGGTTCGTGGTGCTTATATGGAAAAAGAACATAAAAGAGCTGAGGAAAAAGGATATGTTTCTCCGATTTGTGTTTCTAAAGAAGCTACTGATGTAAATTATGACGCAGCTGTTCAATATATGCTGGAACATTTAGATAGTATGGCGATTTTTGCGGGAACGCACAACGAATTGAGTTCATACAAATTAATGGAAATGATGGCTCAAAAAGGAATTGCTAAAAACGACAACAGAATTTGGTTTGGTCAATTATACGGAATGAGCGATAACATTAGCTACAACTTAGCTGAAAATGGATATAATGTTGCAAAATACTTGCCATTTGGACCCGTAAAAGATGTTATGCCTTACTTGATTCGTCGTGCAGAAGAAAATACTTCTGTAGCCGGACAAACAAGCCGTGAATTATCAATGATTAAAGCAGAAAGAAACAGAAGAAAAGGAAAATAATTTTAGTTTTCCGTTTTCTGTATCAGTTTTACAGATATAAAAAAAGCTCCAATTTATTATTGGAGCTTTTTTATTGGGATTTATATTTTATTTTAAATTGAAATTCCTCTTATGAATTACTGAATTGAAGATTACTCAGATTTTTATAAATTCCGTTTTCAAGATTTATCAGTTCCTGGTGTGTTCCTTCTTCCGAAATTTTTCCGTTATCCAAAACAAGAATTTTATCTGCATTTCTAATAGTCGAAAGTCTATGGGCAATGATGATGCTAGTTCTTCCTTCCATTAAGACTTCTAAAGCTTCCTGAACTAGTTTTTCGCTTTCACTGTCTAATGATGATGTTGCTTCATCTAATATCAGTATACTTGGATTTTTAAGCAAAGCTCTGGCAATTGCAATACGCTGACGTTGCCCGCCTGATAATTTTACACCTCGTTCTCCAACTAAAGTTTCAAATTTCTCTGGGAAACCTTCTATAAAATTAAATGCGTTTGCTTGTTTTGCAGCTGCTATAATTTCGTCTTCGGAAGCATCTGGTTTTCCATATGCAATATTTTCTCTAATTGTTCCTCCAAATAGAATAACATCCTGAGGTACAATACTCATATTACCTCGAAGGTTTTCTAAGTCATAATCGTGGATATTTTTCCCATCAACTAAAATTTCTCCGTCTGTAATATCATAAAAACGCAATAATAAAGAAGAAATAGTAGATTTTCCTGCGCCACTTGGTCCAACAATTGCGATTTTTTGACCAAATTCGGCTGAGAAATTAACGTCTTTCAAAACCTGAACTTCTTTTCGGGATGGATAATGGAAGGCAACATTTTTAAACACTACATTTCCTTTGATTTTTTCTAGAGAAGACGCATGTGGATTTGCATTGATTGCTTCAGGAGTTTCTTCTAATAATTCAAAAACACGTTCTGTTGCTCCAACCGCTTTTTGAATTTGTGCATACATTTCGGCAATTCCACCAAAAGAAGCTCCGATAAAAGTGGTATAAAGAACAAAAGAAATCAAATCTCCGACGCCTTCAACTTCACCTTTTATAGTTAGTGTAATTCCGTACCAAACAACAGCAACAACACATCCGAAAAGACATAAAATAATAAACGAAGCAAAATAACCTCTATATTGACCGCCTTTGATGGCAATTTTTACGATTTCTTTGATCTTGTTTTTATAACGTTGAATTTCGTACCATTCATTTGCAAAGGCTTTAACATTGCTTATTCCTTGTAATGTTTCTTCAACAATTACTTGGCTTTCGGCAACTTTATCTTGTGTTTTTTTTCCGTATTTACGAATAAATCTTCCAAATATTACAGCGGCAACGGCAACAACAGGAACAATAGCCAACATCATTAAAGTCAATTTTGGACTGATACTTCCTAGAATTACGAACCCACCGATAATTAAAATAAACTGACGTAAAAATTCAGCTATAGTTGTTGTAAATGTGTCTTGTAATTGCGAAATATCAGCGCTGATTCTACTGTTTAATTCTCCAACACGTTTTTGAGAATAGAATGACATTGGCAATTTTACCAAGTTTTCATACAAAGCAAAACGAATGTTCGATAATGAATTTTCGGTAAAATTTACAAAAAGAGAAATTCTGAAGAAAGAAAATATTGCCTGCAATGTCAAAATTCCCATTAATGCAATGGCAATCTCATTTGCTTTATCAAGATCTTTGTTTGTAACACAGTCTACAAGCATTCCCATTAATTTAGGAAAGGCAAGGGCAGTGGCGCTGGTTAATAAAAGGAAAATCAAGCCAAGGAAAAATTTCCATTTGTGATTCTTGGCATATTTAAAAATTCGGAGTGCTTTTTGAAGGGAGTTAGAGTCTAATTTAGCTTTCGGTAAATCGTTTTCTTGAAATCTAGCCATTTGAATATACTATTAAGATATGCAAATGTATGATTATAGCAAGTGAATACAAAAGAATATTATGATTTAGAGTTTGTGTTTTCTCTTTTTAACTAATTTAAGAAAATGAAGATTTTTTTTAGCTTTTTAAATCACTGAAAAATAGCTTTCTAAATATTTTATTGAAATTATTTTTCATTTTTTTCTAGAAAACGCTTGCAAATACAAAATCTAGCTGTATATTTGCACTCGCAATCACGAAATGATAGCAGCCCAATAAAATAGGGCGATTAGCTCAGCTGGTTCAGAGCACCTCGTTTACACCGAGGGGGTCGGGGGTTCGAACCCCTCATCGCCCACAGAATTCCAAAAACTCCAAAGTCATTGATTTTGGAGTTTTTTGCTTTATATACTTCTATGAATTTTATTGTTTATATCCTATTTAGCGAATGCAAGAATAAGTTCTATATTGGCTATACTTCTAATTTAGAAGAAAGGCTTATTCGACATAATCAAAAGAGCAAAGGTTTTACAGGAAACGTCAATGATTGGAAAGTAGTTTATACTGAAAATTATGAAACCAAGGAACTTGCACATAAAAGAGAATTGCAGATTAAATCTTGGAAAAGCAGGATTAAAATTCAAGAATTAATTAAAAACAAAGATTAGCTCAGCTGATTCAGAGCATTCCGATTTCTCATCGGAAGTGGTCGGGGGTTCGAACCCCTCATCGCCCACCAAGAAACTCCTTAAGAAATTAAGGAGTTTTTTTATGCTTTTTTTCTAATACCATGCGATCCAAATATTTAATAAATTACAAAATTTGTTTAGATCAGGTACAAGACTGATTCGCCGTAATCAAAAGGATTGACTAGAGACGTAAATGACTGGAAAGTTATAATTAGTAAAAGTTACAAGACATCATTTTTTCGATTAAAAACTTTTACTAGCGTTAAGTTTTGCAGATAATTAACGTACTTTTGGTTTAACTAAAATGTTATTTATAAAACCAAAATATGAAAAAAATCATTGTAAGTATGTTTGTTTTAAGTCAATGTTTTAATGTACATGGACAATCGATTGATAAAATTATTACAAAAAAGGAAGTATCTCGTATAGAGAAAATACTTTCGGCTGATGATATGCAGGGTAGGAGAACTTTTACTCCAGGTATTGACAAAGCATCAGCCTTTATAGAATCAGAGTTTAAAAAAATTGGTTTGCAACCTTTCAATTCAGCACCGAATTACAGACAAGAATTTTCAATGACTGCCTCTAAAGCAGTTTCTTCAAAAATTACTATTGATGGCAAAGAAATAAATAATAATCAAGTTGTAACATTCTCATACCTTCCTCAAGTTTCTTTAACTGAAAAAAGTGATATTTCTATTGTAAAAATCAATAAAGGGGATAATATTGGCCAGAAATTTAATGAATATTACAAAAGCCCGAAAAACCTTTTGGTCTTAGTTGACCCTTCATTCGAAAAAGTTTTACCGAATATTCAACATATTGATCGAGTAACTGCTAATCCTGGAAACAATACAATTATGTTTGTTTTTGGTACTGTAGAAGCGACCACTTTTTCTGTTGAATTAACGAATACAATTTCCAAAAAAACATTGAATAATGTTGTTGGAGTATTACCCGGAAAAACGAAACCAAATGAGTATGTAATTTTTTCAGGGCATTATGATCATTTAGGAGTTGGCTCTCCCGAAGAAGGTGCGCCACATCCCGCAACAGATTCTATTTATAATGGTGCTAATGATGATGCCGCTGGAACAACAGCCGTAATTATGCTTGCGAAATATTTTAAAAAACAAAATAACAACGAGCGTACTATTATTTTTACCACATTTGTAGCTGAAGAAATAGGTGGTTATGGAGCCAAATATTTTTCTAAACAGCTTGAGCCAGAAAAAGTGATTGCGATGTTCAATATTGAAATGATAGGAACAGAATCTAAATGGGGTAAAAACTCTGCTTATATTACAGGTTTCGAAAAGTCGAATATGGGGCAGATTTTACAAACTAATTTAACAGGAACAAGTTTTACATTTTATGCAGATCCTTATCCAGATCAACAATTATTTTACCGCTCAGACAACGCTACGTTAGCCAGGCTTGGAGTTCCTGCTCATACCATTTCTACTTCAAAAATGGATAATGAGCTAACGTATCACACAGCCGATGACGAATTTGAAACGTTAGACATTGATAACATGACTCAAATAATAAAATCAATTGCAGTAAGTTCTTCTTCGATTATTAGTGGAAAAGATACGCCAACAAGAGTAAATACTACTCAATTGAAATAAAATAAGTAATTATGAAAAATCGAAAAGCACTGAAAATGATTGATTTTTAGTGCTTTTTTATTTTTTGGTAATGCAACCGATGAAAGAAGTTACTTAATAACGACTACGATTAGAGGTATTGCGTTTTCTGAATTATAAGAAAAAATTACTCCGAAATTATAAATCCGTACTCCTGATATCATAAACTTGGAATGATTTAAAAGTTAATCAATATAGTTTTGAGAAATATTTTTAAATCTATAATCCAAAGTTTATGAAAAAAATCTTTTTCGCAATCTTATTTGCTCTACTATCAAATTTATCTTTTTCACAATCAGAACAGTCTCTAATTGAGAAATGCATTCAAAATTATATTGAAGGCACATCTTATAACAAACCAGACAGTATTAGTAAGGCTTTTTATTCTGAAGCCAATCTTTTTTTAAGCCATAAAGAAAAACCTTTATGGATAGTTCCGAGTTCAGAATATGTAACTTGGTTTCAAAAAGGTAACAAAGGAGAATTTAACGGTCGTATAGGCAGAATCATCTCTATAGAATATTTTAATGATATCGCTGTAGCAAAAGCCGAAATTCTTATTCCTGAAAGAAAACAAGAATTTATGGATATGTTCTTACTGAAAAAAATTGAAGGTGAATGGAAAATAATTAGTAAATCTGCAAGCAGTAAAACAAGCAATAAATCAGGTAAAAAAATATTATTCATTGTTTCTAATGCACATTATTACGGAAATTCTAAAATTTCAACTGGTAATAGTTTTGCCGAAATTGTAAGCGCTTATGACACTTTTATAAATTCAGGTTATACTGTTGATTTTGTGAGTCCAAAGGGTGGAGCGATTCCTTTAGCTTATATCGATACCTCTGATAGCTTGCAAAAGCAATATTTATATAATGAAGACTTTATGTATGCGATAAAACATACTGTAACCCCTAAAGAAATTGATTATAAAACTTATAAAGCCGTTCATTATATTGGAGGCGGAAGCGCAATGTATGATGTTCCTGAAAACTTAGAAATTCAACGTATTAGTATGCAAGTATATGAAGATAATAACGGCATTATTTCTTCGGTATGTCATGGAACTGCGGGGATTGTTAACTTAAAAACTAAAAATGGTAAATTCTTAGTTGAAGGAAAAAAAATAAGCGGTTATCCTGACTCTTTTGAAAAACAAGATGGTGAATATTTTAAACACTTTCCGTTTTTAATTCAGAAGACAATTGAAGAAAGAGGAGGGGATTTTAAATTCTCAAAGAGAAATGAATCTTATGTTGAACAAGACGGCCGAATTGTTACTGGGCAAAATTTTCAATCTTCAAATGGTGTTGCTTTAAAAATTATTGAATTGATTGAGAAAAATAAATAAGTCATTTTATTAATGGTTAAAAAAGATGTTTAACCAAAATGGTTTGATAGGCTTACAAAAAAAAACTCCTTAATTTCTTAAGGAGTTTTTTTACCATTTTATTAAAAAAACACATCAAAACTTTCTTTTTTTGATTTTTGATATCTTTCAATATACACATCTAAAAAACCACTTTGTTTCAAAAACTGTATTGGATCTTTTATATTCAGTATTTCTTCAATTGCTTTTTGTTTATCTTTCTGTTTATTAAAATAAGATTCAATTATTTTATAGCCAATCCAATATCCTAAATCATTTGGCCTGTCATCTTTCTTAGTCGTTTCATATAACCAATCTTTATATTCAGGATTTTTTAATCTCGTTACAAATTCATCGCATAATTTATCTAGGTTTTGGTCTCCATATTTATATTCAAACTTATTTATGGATTCTCCCGAAATAAGTTCACCAATAAAATCGGCGCCTCCTTCAAGTAAACACCATTTCAACAACATATCTTTACCTTCAATTTTTTGCTGATAATGAATAAGTTCGTGTGCAATTAAACCTGAAACACCATCCAGATTTTTAAGTTTTTCAGTTCCAATAATAATTCCATCAGGAGAAGAAGTTCCGCCTGAGTTAAATCTTCCATAAACAAAATAAATTGGAGGAAATTTTGCCTTTGGATACCAATATTTTAAAGCACTATAAATGGCTCTAACTCTCTTTTCTTTGGATGAAATACCGTCCAAAACATTTCTTGAAAGTTCATAATCTGCTTTTCTTTTTTTTACAACTGTAAAAAGAGAGTCGGCATTGATTATTCTGTTTTCTGTAAATCCTTTAACACCTGGAGAACCTTTCTGCATGTATTCAATAAACGGATTTTCTTTTGATTTGTCCATTTTGTCAAATGCTTCCCAAAAATTCTTTGAATCTTTTGTTTCAAAAACAGCATCTAAAGGATTGTCAGAGAAATTAGTTTGCGCACAAAGAAAATTAGAAAAAATAATAAAAAGTGTTGTTAGAATAAGGTTTGACTTCATATCTGCTTTATGTTTATTTTCATAACGTTAAATTTCTAAAATTAATACTTCGGCACTGAATTTCCTTATCCATAATTTTATAAAAAAGATTTTGTCTTTTTACGCTAAGTCCTATCCGCGAGAAAGCATTTTGAACTACTCCAGCCAAGCCGAGTGTTACAACATAAAAATATTCCTTTCATTTTGAGAGGCCAATCTTATCATTTTGATAGCTTTTTAAAACAAAAAGATCTTTTGCACTTCACAATACATTGATATTTAGATACTTATTTTCTTTTTTTTCATTCTGGCATGCCCTTTGTTTTTACTCGGTAAATCAATTTAAATTAACACCGACACAAAAACATCAATTAAAAAAAAATATGAAAACAAATAAAACAAGAAGCAAGGAGATTACAAAACTATATGTATCAAATAAATCTTTGAAAAATAAAGATAGGTTTATCAATTTAATGGTCTTTGCCATAGTTTTTTTTACAGCTGTTTTGCTGATTTCTCAAATTGTCTAAATCATATAATTTGAAACTTTCAATTTGTATTTCCACATGTTAATATCTTAAACTATCATGAAAATTGTAAACCCCATAATAGATCCTAAAATAAATCTAACAAATAAAAATCTCTTTTTTTCCAGCTCATTTCGCAACAGAACAAAATTTTCAGTTATTGAAGAGACAGAAGAATTAGTTGAATTTACTATTGAAAAAGCCAGATCTACTCATACTTTTTGGATCAAAGAAATCTGCGATGTGACATTTTCTTCTGCGGTAGCCCGAGGCACTGGAATTTCTGGCCGTTCCCCTGAATTTCTTGAAACAAAAATAAATAAAGGTGAAGCCGTAATCGCTTTTGCCTCAGACGGGAAATGGGCTGGGTTTTCTTTTATTTCTTCTTGGGAGAATGGAAAATTTGTTTCTAATTCCGGACTAATTGTAGCGCCTGAATTCAGACATACCGGACTTGCAAAAAAAATTAAAAGAAAGATTTTTGAGCTAAGCCGTGAAATGTATCCCGAGGCTCGTATATTCAGCTTAACTTCAGGTCTAGCTGTTATGAAAATGAATCATGAACTAGGTTTTGAACCGGTTACTTTCGCAGAATTAACTTCAGATGAAATGTTTTGGGAGAGCTGCAAATCATGTGTAAACTGCCCAATATTAATGAGTAAGGAAAGAAAAAATTGTTTATGTACTGCAATGCTTTTTGATCCAAAACAAAGTACTCCAGTTATCTAACAATAAAAAAAACACATAGTAATTCGAAAAAAATCATAACATTTTATTGCTTTGAACAAGGAATAAAAGTCAGCATTTGTAGATATTCTAATTCACAAAATAAAGAACTAATAATGGCTAAAACATTTTAATTATATTTGACATGGAAATTTATTTTTTTGGCAAATTTATTGCCGAACAAATAAATCAAATCATCAAACCAAATCTTAAAATGAAAAAAAATCTAATAACTCTTTTGTTTGTATTTAGTGTTATAAATATTTTTGCACAAACGACAACCAATTCTAAACCAGCCGAGACTAATACGTCAACACTTACTGACGCCGTCTCTAACAAAGCGATAAGCCCACTAAAAAAAGTCCCATTAGACGAAGCTTCAATCTTGCTTTATGATTATGATGGTACTCTTTTTTCATTTGATTTAGAATCTGAAACCATTGTTTGGACTGTAAAAGCATCCGATTCTCATACTGAAATGTGTGCAAATGCAGTAACGCTGCAGGATGGTGTTGTATATGTTCCGTTTGTTAATGGCGAAATTTTCGCAATTGATAATCAAACAGGTACTCTTTTTTGGAAATCAAGAATCGGCAATATAACAGATCAAATTGTATTAAAAGATCAGGCTCCAACTATAAACAATGGAAAACTGTATATTACAACTCAAACCCAAAACAGCAGTATTTATGCTCTTGATATCAAAAATGGAAGTTTAGCCTGGAGCTATAAATTAGATGCTTTACAAAATCATGCTCCAGTTCTTAGTTTTGATAATAAAGTATTTACTCAAAGCGGATCAACTTTTTATTGTTTTGATGCCAATACAGGAAAAATCATTTATCAAAAAACTTTTGATGAAGCTATAACTGGAAAACCTGTTACAGATGGAGAAAATGTGTTTGTTGCAACTGAAAAAAACACACTTTTTGCTTTAAGCCCGAATAAAGCAGATATTTTATGGGAATTTAAATTTGATGAAAATCAAAACAATGTAAAGAATCGTATTTTTTGCAAAGACAAAAAAGTTTATTTTGCAGCGCAAGGTTCAAATGCTACGTCTGTATATGCTGTTGATTCAAAAGCAGGAACGCAGCTATGGAAAGCTGATTTTAAAGACGACAATATCGAATACATTACTCAGGAAAATGATAATTTATGGGCATATACTCAAAAGAAAAAACTTTATCAAATACTTTTAGAGAATGGAGAAGTCGTATTAGACAAAAAGTTAACAACCTTGCCGATTTCAAATATCGAGTTTCCGGCTGATGACAATTTACTGCTTTATTATTGTGATGCAGGCCTTATTTCATACGATTTAAAGGAACAAGACGAAAACATGATGTATATGCGAACTTCAATTAAAGATGATGTTTATAGCGCATTTATAAAAATTATTAGATAATAAAATAGCATCAAAAAAACTCCCTGATTTCTCAAGGAGTTTTTTTTATTTCTCGCCATAAATTATCTAGGTACTTGAATCAATTACAACATTTCCATCTAGGTATTTTTCATTTGCTTTTGCATAGGTTTCTGTTTTTATTTTTCAAATTGATTCGTAAAAAGAAGAATCTGCATAATTTGTAACCAAATGATTTTATTAGATTTGAACATCCGAAATTATAAAGATTTATCAAATGAAATGGATTACCAGAGAACGCCCAAAAATAGACCGTATTGCATGCCCGTGGTTAATTAGAAAATTTGTTGACGCTGAAGCCGAATTCATTTATGTACCATTTAATATTGTTTTGCAAAAAGCAAAAGAGCTAAATGCAATTCCGTTTGATATTCCGGATGTTGAATTTACGCATTATGAAGATCAAAGCACTTTTGATTATATCATTAAAAAATATGAGATTGATGATCCCGCAATTTCAATTATCGCTGGTATTGTAAGAGGAGCCGATACAGATCGCCATGATATTGCAAAAGAATCAGCTGGACTTTGGGCGATTTCAGCCGGACTTTCTTATAATATTACTGATGATTATAAATTGCTTGAAACAGGAATGATTCTCTACGATGCTTTGTACAGCTGGGCATCACATCTATACAAACAAAATCATTTACAGAATAGCCCTTTTGAAAATTTGCTTCATGAAGTTTACAATAAATTTCTGAAAGACAAAAAATCATCCGCTAAAACGCCAACTTGGGTCAAAGATCTAAAAGAAATAATTCAGGATCAGATTGATGCTCAATTCGCATTTGATTTAAAGAAAATTTCTAATGAATTAGACCTAAATCCGTCCTATTTATCACGAGAATTTTCTAAACATTTTGAAGATCTGAATTTTGGAGAATATGTTAGAAAGCTCCGAATCGAAAAAGCAATCAGCCTTATTTCAAATTCCTCTCATTCCTTAACCGAAATTGCCTACATGACTGGATTTTCAGACCAAAGTCATTTTACCAGAATTTTCAAAGCACACACAGGCAAAAATCCATCGGCTTATCGAAAAAAAAGTACAAAAAAGTAATCCTGATACAAAAGGTAAATAGGATTCTATTTTAAGCTGTACATGGTTTTTAATTTTGTTTTTATAACTAAAACAAAACCAATGTACTCAAAATCAATCTTTCTTTTTGCAATATTACTATTCAGTATCAATGTTTCATCTCAAACAACATATCCAAAAATAACGGGATATTTTGGGATAATGCATCCAATAGTTACATTTAGTAAAGATGAAACGACTGTAAATTTTAGAGATTATTACGCAGTAGGATTTCCGACGGGAATTAATATTTGGAAAAGTGAAAAAATTGGTTTTTCGCTTGAATTTGTGCCAAACATAAAAGACGATAACGGAACTGATAAAGTAACTAATTTATTGTTTCATCCTGGAGTTTTGGTCGCATTAGGAAAAGGCTACACTTTTGCCGGAAGAGCTGCTTTTGAAACAAGTGGGAGATATGGTTTCACACCCGTTTTCAATAAAACTATAATTAAAAACAAGAGCTGTAGCTATTATGCTGCCGTGCCATTGCCGGTTCGATTCGGGAATGACCATCCTGCAACTTTCACGGTAGGCTTTCAATTTGGAATTGCGTTTTAATTATGGAAAAAACATCAAAATACAGTTTGTTGCAATTAACACTTTACTTTCTAAAACTGGGAACTACAGGTTTTGGCGGTCCTGTCGCTTTAGTTGGATATATGCACAAAGATTTGGTAGAAGACCGAAAATGGATTACTGAAGAAGAATACAAACAAGGATTAGCTTTGGCGCAGCTTGCTCCGGGGCCGCTCGCAGCGCAATTAGGAATTTACATAGGATTTGTTCATTATAGTTTTTTAGGAGCAACATTAGCTGGTTTTGCGTTTATTTTGCCTTCATTTATAATGGTTGTGCTATTGGGAATTGTTTATAAATTATACGGTGGCCTAACATGGATTCAAGCTGTATTTTACGGCGTTGGAGCTTCAGTTGTTGGCATTATTGCGCTTAGTTCTTATAAGTTGACTTTGAAATCTATCGGAAAATTAAATCTCGAATCTTTTAAATCGAAATGGCTGCTTTGGTTGTTTTTTATTTCAGCCGCAATCGTAACGTTTGTGACCGAAAAGGAGCAAATTTTACTATTTATTTTAGCTGGATTTTTTTATATGATTTTCACAGCTCCTCCAAAATGGTGGAATTTCAGAACAACAAATTCTTTGATTTTATTTCAATTTACTCTGTGGAATTCAGAAGAATCGACACTCGTTAAATTAGCTGTATTTTTTGCTAAAGCAGGCGCATTTGTTTTTGGAAGCGGATTAGCAATTGTTCCTTTTTTGCATTCTGGCGTTGTAACAGAAAATCATTGGCTAACTGAACAGCAGTTTCTGGATTCAGTTGCCGTGGCAATGATTACGCCGGGACCAGTTGTAATAACCGTGGGTTTTATTGGTTATTTAGTTAATGGATTTTCGGGCGCATTAACAGCAGCTTTAGCCACTTTTTTACCTTGTTATTTGTTTACAATTATATTGGCGCCGTATTTCAAGAAAATTGCCGATAATAAATCGGTAAAAGCTTTTGTAGAAGGAATTACGGCTGTTGTAATTGGCACTTTGGTTGGATCTGTGGTTGTTATTTCCTCACGAAGTATTATCGATATACCCACAGCAATTATTGCAATTTTGACTATTTTGGCTTTGATTTATTTAAAAAAAATACAAGAACCCTATATCATTTTGATTGCCGGAATTATTGGGATTTTTATAAAACTGATTTGATGTTGGAAAAACAAATTATTTTTTCTGAACCAAAACAACCCAGTCTCTTTGCGTATTTTCTTCGACGAAATTCTCAATTTCATATTCTAATCGAAAACCTAAATCGGCCATTAAAATCAAAACATCTTTTCTAGACAAACAGCTGTAATAAAATGGTTCACCAAACATTTTGTCTGTGTGTTCATCTTCTTTTTTTCCGTGACTAAAAAGAAAATAACCGCCTGGCAACATCAAATCATAAATTTTAGAATAAATGGCTTTTTGTTGTTCTTTTGGAAAATGAAAAAGCGAATCCCAAGCTATGATTCCGTTGAAGTTTTCATTTGATTTAAAGTCGAAAAAATCACAGACAAAGAATTGTGAATTTTGAATTTCCTGAGATTTTGCAATTTCAATCATATTCTCAGAAAAATCAATTCCAATTACGGACTGATTGTTCTCTGATAAATATTTTGCTATCGGAAGTCCGGTTCCACATCCAATATCAAGGATAGTTCCGTTGGGCTGAGTCTTTTCTAAAAAATCTTTAATCGGTTTATTTATAGCCGAATTATTCCTGATTTTTGCCCATTCATCAACAATTTTGTTGTACGATTTTTTGTTTACAGCTGCATTTTTCATTCATCAATAATTGCTTATAAATCAAGCGGAATATTATAAAGTTTATGAAATGAAAGTTTATCCCAATAACCGCGTTGAAATACAATTTTATCATTTTGAATTTGAAAAAAACCGCATCCCCGCATTTCTTTTGGATCTTTCCATTCTAAAATTGCCCAATCTTTGTCTTCAAAAATATTTTCTGGAATACAAACCATTTCTGCATTAGCAAATTCTCTGGTAAACATTTCACGAATGGCCATTTTTCCAACTACAGGTTCGTTTGCAACTTGATGATTCGTTGCATTTTCAGCATATAAACTGGATATGTTTTCTGCGTCAGCACTATTAAAATATACAATCCATTGTTCTAAAACTTCTTTTGGACTCATTGTTTAAAATTTAAGATAAAATCAGATGATTCTTTATCACAAATATAAAAAAGGCTGCTGTATAATTTTTGAGGCAATGTATAAATCTAATCTAATTGCTCGAAAATATCTTATGATTTAGGGCATTAAACGAATAAGAAACCATTACATAACTCCATAATGTGAGCTTATTTACATCTTGAATTTTTGGAAGATTTTGCATTGAATTTGTTGATTGATAAAATGAAAAGGCACAATTAATTTCTAATTGTTTTATTGGAATATATTTTAATGAAATATCATTTTCAAAACCTAAAAATTTTGACATTTCTTGATTTAAATTATTCAGCAACGAATATTGTGTATAGAAAAGATGAAAATCAGAACGAAGCGATAATTTTGGGTTTATTAGAAACGTGGCAAATAAATAGGGATTAACTAAACCTTTTCCGCCAACATCTGCAGGAAAACGCGTAAAAACATTCATATTTCCATTAAATTTCCAAGTTACACCATATAAAACATCAAAATTTCCAGAATTATTTGCAGACAAGTTCGGACTACTTCCACTTATAATTTCAGCCCCCAAACGCCAATTTGATTTTGGAAGAGATAATTTTATTTCGGGCTGAAAATAATAAGCAAATAAATGTTGCCCTTTTGAATTTTGCCCAAACTGCAAGTAACTATTTATAGTATAATACCATTGTTTCTTTTTAAATTCAATTCTTCCGCCGGTTGTAGCGCGGGCATAAATAGCATCAGAATTTGAATCTTCAAGAAAATCAACCGTATTAATCGAATTAAAAGAAAACGCTTTTTTAGAAATATAACTGAAATTATAAATCAGCATATACTTGTATTTATTGGATGCTACTGGAGAATATGCTGCATCAAAACTATTATTATAATTACGAGTAAATAAAAAGAAAAAATCATGCGAAAAATGTTCTGAATATTTCATTAAACGAATACCTTCATGTGCTCGTCCCTGTTGAGCCCACGGAGCATCAGAAAATAATCTGCCATTGTCTAACAAAATATTCTGTCTTCCCAACCTAAAATTTATCGTTTTAAGTTTGGTTTCAAAAAACAATTGATAAAAATTGATACTTCCAACTTTAGATGCTTTATTATTTTCATCCCAAAGATGAATTTCTTGTAAGTCAGATTTGATAAACCATTTTTTCCTTTCATACTGCATAGAAATTCTATTTCTCTGTGTGATATAAAAGTATGGATCTATTGAATCGTTAGGAGGAAGAATGTAATTTGAAGTATATTCAGCTCTAGGTCTAATTTCAATATTCATCAAGAATTGCTGAGATAAACTATCTTTTTCTTGAGCTATTATTTGATTGACTGAAACAATAAAAATTAAAAGTGAGAAAACCTGTTTTATTTGGTTGGTCATTATTTACTTCTTTAATCCTATAGATTTGATATACAAATATAGTAATCAAAAATTAATTTCAGTTTTAATATCTAATTTGTTAAATAAACTTCTTAATTCATATATTTAATAATAACATAAAGCTCCAAAATCAAGTAATTCTGGAGCTTTATATTCCGTATTTATCTTATTAAACTGGTTCCCAAAGTTCAATTTTATTGCCGTCTGCATCCATAATATGAACAAATCTGCCGTAATCATAAGTCGCAATATCATCCAAAACTGTCACTCCGTTTTCTTTCAGTTGATCTATCAATCTTTCAATGTTTTGCACACGATAATTAATCATAAACTCTTTTTTTGAAGGAGAAAAATAATCGTCATTTTTCTTGAACGGGCTCCATTGAAGCGCTTCTTTCAACTCTGGATTGTCAATATTTCTGGATTCAAATGTTGATCCCCAATCATTGACTTCAAGTCCTAAATTTTTAGCATACCATTCTCTTGTTTCTTTCGGGTTTTCAGTAAAAAAGAAAATGCCGCCAACTCCAGTAACTTTTGGTATTTTATCAGAATTAGCTTCTTGATTTTTTTGATCTTCCATAGCTATATTTTATTAAATTATTTTTAATTCAAACGATTATCAAAAAGACCTTCCTTAATGAGACTAAAAGAATGAATTTCATCATTATTCTTAACTACGTTTACTAATTGATCTAACCAGATAGGGTCAACAAAAAAAGGATCTCTATCAAAATTTTGTTCTACAACTTGCTGCTTTAAATCTTTGCACAAAAGAGCAAACGTTTTTATAAAATTATTTCTGTAATTTTCAAAAACCGGAATAGCACGAAAATGAAAATTTATTCCTGATTTCTTTGAAAGTGTCATTATTATATCAACATTTTCAGGTCCGGTAATAATCAATTCGTCATAGTCTGGAAGGGCAATTCGCGTATCATCATTACTTAATTTTAAAGCATAACTGAATTTTCCTAATATATAAGAATAACAATCAGCGCAATTGGTATGATATTCTTTTAAAACAGGCAATAACTCAGATTGATCAAAACTAATATTTTGCTCGCCGTTCCACCATAACTTATATTCTTTGTATTTACTGTCTTCTAGTGTTTGCTTTTCTTTATCTAAATTAAAACTGTTTATGCTAAAAGTTTCAAATTCAACTTCTTTTTCATTTTCTTCAACAGTATTTGGATCTGTAACTGCATAATAAATTAAATCTTCAAAGCCTTCTTTTAAAAAATATTCTTTTACTTTATTGATATAATGTATTGATTCTGGCCTGTCAAATAATAAAACAGCATATTTTTTATAATCATCTATAACAATTCCGTTTGTTTTGAAAATGCCTTTTTCGAAAACTTTATCAATACAAAGACTTGTAGCATATTTATCAGTGTTTTCTAATAAAGAACCACCGTAATCATTTTCAACCTTTTTACTTGTTTTTTTTGAAAGCCATTCATTCAGTTTGCCAATTAAAACCAATGAATTTACCATAAACATCCTTTTTCTCAGAATAATATCGCCTGTTTTCTCGTCAAAATTATTACTGAATTCTTTATTGCTGCTTAAAAATTCATCCGTAATCAAAGGCCAGTGTTCTGGAGCATTTGTAAAAAAAGGATTTCCCGGTAACGGAATTTTTTGTTCTACTTTTTCCTCTGTAACAATTCTTCTACCACTATTGTCTGTTAATGGAGTGGGTGTAGGCATATCTAACCCAAATAATCTTGAAAAGAAACCCATATGTTAAATTTAATTTTTAGATGTTTTTAAAGTATTTATTATAATTATTTTGTTTATAAAATTCAGGATATTTAAAGCTTAAATGTAGCAAAAAAGTACTTCAAAAAATCCAAAAGCTTTCTTAATTTGATTTGAATTCGATGTTAGTTATTGTAAATTAGCTAGATACGAAATTTTAAAAGTATAAATTATGAAAACACACCATATAATTGTCGCATTATTATTCGGTTTTGTAATATCGGCCAATGCACAAAAAAGAATCGAAACTACTGAATTACCAAAGCCAGCACAGGAATTTCTTCAAAAATATTTTAGTTATACAACTGTAGACATTGCTAAAAAAGATGCAGAACACGGCGAAAAAGGTTATGAAGTTATATTAAAAGACGGAACCGAAGTTGAGTTCTGGAAAGATGGCTCGTATCGTGAAGTTGATGGCGAAAAAAATCCGATTCCGACAGATTTTATTCCGGCAAACATTAAAGATTACGTTTCGAAGAATTATCCAAATGAGAAAATTGTCCATATCGATTATGGACATAAAGATCTAGACGTTGATTTAACAAATGGTATTGATTTAGAATTCACAAAAGATGGAAAAATTCTAAAAGACAAAAACAATAATATCAAATAAATTCCGTTTTTAAAATCTCCGGACAGCCCTATTTCTGGGCATTTTTTTCAAAATATAAAGTATAAACTTTTTACAACTGTATAAATTTTATACATCTTGATTTTAGCTAAAATTTGCTAAACCGCTAATTATCAGTTTTTATTATTTATGGCACAACGCTTGTAAAATGGGATATAGTCCATTTTTGTGTAATTCATTTTTCATTGTTTAACGAAAAAGAAAAAGCAGAGACGGTCAATTTAAAAGCCATTTTACGATAAAAGCAAATAGCCCAATGAAAAGTGAAACAATTATTTCTGAATCATTATATATTTCAGATAAAAATCTCAGCACAAAAGAACAAATATTAAAAAAATCAATTTTTAGTTCAAGTACAAAATCCCAACAAAAATCAGCCGAAAAAACATCAAGCACTTTAGGTTTCATAGTACTTTCCGGTACTTTTTTATTGATGCTTGGAGGCGCTTTTGTAGTTTATTATCTGCAATCTGATTTTGATCAATTTCAATTGGATAGAATAAATTCAAGCTGGGGATTTCCATTTTTAATTCTAGCCGCAGCTTTATTCTTTTTCCAGACAGGTTCATTTTTGTATAATTTGTATTTATATTTTAACTACAAACCAATTGAATCCGTTTCAGATGATTTATTGCCAACTTGTACCGTCATTGTTCCTGCTTACAACGAAGGAAAATTAGTTTGGGAAACCTTATTAAGCCTTGCAGACAGCGATTTTCCAGAGCAAAAACTTCAAATACTTGCCATTGACGATGGAAGTAAAGATGATACCTGGTATTGGATGCAGCAGGCAAAAATTAAGCTTGGAGATCGCTTATCTATTTATCAACAGCCTGAAAATAAAGGAAAACGTCACGCGCTACACCGCGGATTCGAACTTGGTACGGGAGAAATTTTTGTAACTGTCGATAGTGATTCAATTGTAAAAAAGGATACTTTACGAAATTTGGTAAGTCCATTTGTAGTTGATGAAAAATGTGGTGCAGTAGCGGGAAATGTACATGTTTTGAACAATAAAAAAGCATTATTGCCAAAAATGCTGAACGTTAGTTTTGTGATGAGTTTTGAATTCATGCGTTCAGCTGAAAGTATGTTAGGATCGGTTTTATGCACACCTGGCGCAGCTGCAGCATACAGAAGAGATGCCGTATTTGAATGTCTTCCAGAATGGATTAATCAAACCTTTATGGGACAACCGTCAGATATTGGCGAAGATCGTGCAATGACAAATATGATTTTAAAGCAAGGATTGCATGTTTTGTTCCAGAGGAATGCTTACGTATTGACAAACGTTCCCGAAGAATATAAAGGTTTGTACAAAATGTTCATCAGATGGGGTAGAAGCAATGTTCGCGAGAATATCATGATGGCGCAATATGTTTTTAAAGATTTTAGAAATGAATCTAAATTTGGCGCAAGACTTTTGTTTGTAAATCAGTCTTTAAAAATAATTATGGCATATCCATTCTTGTTATTCATGTTATTTTTTATAGCTGTGCATCCGGTATTGTTTTTTAGTTCAACACTTTTAAGCATTTTAATTGTGTCAACGTTTTCAGTGTTATTTTATGCTAAAAGATACAGTTTTGCCGACGCTTTTTGGGCTTATTCTTATAGTATATTTTATACTTTTAGTTTATTCTGGATTACACCTTATGCAATTGCTACTGCCAATAAAAAAGGCTGGCTGACACGCGGTTTATCTTAATATTAAAAAACAAAACCCTTAGTAATTCTGAGGGTTTTGTTTTTTAATTAAAGTTTTCATTTAATCTAATCCTGCAAATTTGAATGGCGCCATCGCCTGAAAATTCATTGAAGATTCTCCAGAATAATTTTCATTATTAGCCAAGCTAAGTTTTCGCACTTTAGCTTTTTCGCTAAAATCAAGTTTACTAAATGCAACCCAAACCACATTTGGATTTAAAACATTGTCGAAATAATAAACCAGATTTTTTTGATCAGCAACAGTTCTCCATCGCGTTGACGATATATTGGGTTCTGTAACAGAAGAAATTCCAAGCGGTACAGAACAATTTCTGATTACGCCAAAAACACTCGCTAGCGCTGTTCGGATATTGTCAGTTTTAGGAATGGCATCTATATAATAATGAGCTCTCACAAATCGATCTGCGGCTCTGTTTGTTCCTGGCAGCATAATCGTTCCCGGAATGCTTTTCCAATACGCATTTATAGCCAGTTGTTCATCAAAAATAGGGGAGTTTGTCATTGCCACATATGCTCTGTCATGATGAATTACGAGTTTTCCGTTTATGTATTCAAAAATCGCATTATCTCCAGATGCATCAGAAATGGACAAATGGACTGTTGCAAAAATATCAGTTCCCGGAATATGCGAAGATGTCACTGTAAATTCATTTTTTTCTAAAGCACTTACAGCATCAGAAACAGTAGAAAAATTATCCAAAACATATTGCAGCCATAATGAAACCGCCAAACCTTTTGTTTTGCTGTTTTTTTCAAATTGCGGATAAGCCGATTCAGCCAGCCAAAGCAAATTTCCAACCAAACCTTTTTCGTTCATTCCATCAGAAGAAGCAATGTCCCAAGAACTCGTAACCACGCTTCCGTATTTTGATTTCCATTTAACGGAGTTATTTCCAGCTTCTCCAAACCTTTCGATTCCTCTCGGGAAAACCCACAAATTAGCTGGAATTTCGCCTTTCCAGTCCATTGAGCGAGCGGTTAAAATAGTGCCATTCGGACCTTGATAAACTATTCTTGTGCAGGCAAAGTTTTTTTCGGAATAAATTATTGTGCTTAAAAAAGCAAAAACTATTAAAATTCTAATTTTTGTCTTCATATAACTAACTTTTATTTTATTAAAAGAAACTCATTTTGAATTCTGTAAAATAAAAAACTCCTAAAAATTTGAGATTATTTAGGAGTTTTCAATGATTTTTATGTGGTTATTGTTTATTTATGAGTGAAGAGATCAAATCTTTTTAAGAGTCAATTTTACTTCATCAGTCTCTAAAATTAGATTGTCATCAGTGATAGTGCTAACACAAGGCCATGGAGTACCTGTTTCGTCTTTAATTACAAGGCTTTTCCCTTTTTTCGTTAAAGCATAAGTACCATCTGTCATTTCTCTTAGTAAAAATCCTGTTACATGACCATCTTCAGTAAAAGTTAATTGGCCGTTAGTAAGAATCACATTTTTCAATGAATCAGAAAGTGGTTTTTTGTTTGCTTCAACACCTGTAACTTTCCACGAACTTACTAATTCATTTCTTTTTGCTTTGTTGCATGAAAGAATTAATACTGCAGATAATAAAATTCCGAAGATAAATAATTTAGATTTTTTCATAATTCTGTGATTAAAAAATTAGACAGGAAAAGTTACAAAAAAAAACAATAGTTAAAATATTTATAATCAAATATTTACAATCTAATAGAATTAAAAGCAAAAAAAACAGCTCAAAAGGCTGCGTTTTCTAATGATTTGAAGATAAACGCGCTACATTTTTTTTCTAAACACATAAAACTAATTTCCATTTTTTATATTTGAGTTTCCATTTTAATCTAAATTATGTCGTTAATAAAAAAAACAATTTTATATTTTGCCATTCTGTTGCTCTTTAGCTGCAGTTCTAAAAAGAATGTTTTGGAAAAAGTATTAGCCACTGATAATGACAAAATAAAAGAGGCAATAAAAAATTCAAAGCAATACGAGCTGCAAATCATTTACACTCAAATTGTAAGAGACAAAGGAAAAATCAAATTCAAAGACTACACGTATAATTTAGATGCATCAAACTATTATTATCCAGCAAGTACTATAAAATTTCCAATAGCAATTTTAGCACTTGAAAAGTTAAATACTATCGAAAATACGTCTGTAAATAGCATTTATACTATAGAAGGAAGTTCAGAGAAACTAAAATTTGCTGATGAAATCACTAAAGTTTTTGCTGTAAGCGATAATGTGGCTAGCAGCAATTTATTTGAGTTTACAGGTTTTGATTATATCAATCAAAAAATGAAAGAAAAAGGATTAGAGCCTTTCAGAATCAGTCACAGACTTTCTGGTTCAGAACCTTCAAATCCACTTGTAAAGTCGGTTACGTTGTATAAAGATGACGGCACAATCGAAGTTTTTCCCTCAAAGCTAAACGAAAAAAGCAAGCCATTAGAACTTAATAATCTCATTAAAGGAACAGGATTCATTAAAGACGACCAACTTGTAAATGAACCTTTTGACTTTTCTAAGAAAAATTATTATCCGTTAGAAACGCTTCATAATACATTAAAAAGAATTGTATTTCCTGAAACTTTTAATGAAAGTGAACGTTTTAAAATAACAGATAAAGAGCGTGAGTTTATTTTGTTTTCAATGCAGAATTTACCTCGAAATGCTGGTTATAACCCAAAAGAATATTATGACAGCTATTGTAAATTTTTCATGTTTGGTGATACAAAAAATCAAATCCCTGATAACATAAAAATATACAATAAAATTGGCCAAGCATACGGAACCATGACAGAAACAGCTTATATAATTGATACTGAAAATAAAGTTGAATTTATGTTATCCGCAACAATATTGGTCAATAAAGATGGTATTTTTAATGATGGTGTTTACGAATACGATTCGGTTTCAATTCCTTTTTTTGCTGCGCTTGGAAGAGAATTATATGCAAAATCGAAAATGTAATTTGTGAAATGTGAAATGCAGAATGAAATTCATTATTTAGTTAAGCGTTAATTCTCCCAAAATTTCCTCATATAAAAATGGCCCGCCAGGATATGTAGCGGTATAATCTAAATTCATCCAGACTTGTCCGCGTTCATCAATGTGGTAATGTATTTTTTTGCCATAACTTTCTTTGACAAAAAGCACATTTTTTATCAGGAAATTGACCTTTTCTAAATCAATTAAAGAACCAATTAAAATTTCAGGATAAATGTGTCCTTTGGTATGAATAAGCCTTGGAGTTCCGCCAATCGCACGAATTGCAGCCGCCATTAAAATAGAATGATCATCACAATCTCCAGAAAAATATTCCAAAGATTCGCTTGCAGTTGCAATATAATCGCCTTCTTTTGGATCGTTTACATAATTCCATCGGCTGTTGATTTCTTTAAAAACGGCGAAACATTGAATTGTAGTGCGATAATCTGAATACCCCTTAATTCCTTTAAAATGCTTTGTAGTAGCCATAATAGCAAAATTCCGAACTTTCGGATTTTGATATTCAATCGCATTTATAATTTTTGATTTATTTGGAAACGGAAGCAATTTTGCCACAATAATATCTTGCGGAAAAGGATTGTCAGACATGGTATAAATCATCGAATTATAGTCTTCAGAAATTTCACTAAAACCATAATTCCCAATAACTGAACCATAAAATAAAACCAGCAAATAAACAGCAACGCACAAAATTATTATCGTTCGCAGTAACATCAACAATAAAAAGATAGCCGCAAAAACAAAAAGAAAAATAAAGACGCGATCTAAATTGAAAGCCCAATTTAAATCGCGGAGATTTTGATGCAGAATGATGAAAATCGGAATGGTGATCAAAAGACTCAACAGCATAATAATAATCCTGTCATAAGGTGATTTCACCTGTAATTTGGATTTTAATTGCGGAAAGTCAATTTTAGGGAATTTCATCATAAAAATTCAAAGCAGTTTTTTAAAGCGCTTTTACGGTTTCAACAAAAGTACTTTTTTTATCGATAATTCCCAGATCGAATAATTGATTTTGAATTTTCGTAAATGCTTTTTCGTTTAAATGTTTTTGAGACCATTGTGTGAGTTTCAGCCACTCGCGAATGTCTTCTTTTTTTTGATTAAAAAGTTCGGATAATGTTTTATCAATATGTGGAATTTGAGCAAAATCCTGCGTTGTTTTATTGATAATTTCAAGAATTTTCTCCATTGCTTTCGAATTCTTTTTCAAAAATTCATCACGAACTGCAATTACAAAAGAGGGCCATGGCGTAGGGCAGTCACCCACACGTCTGAATACACCTTTGTCAACAAGAGGTTTCGTCATAAAACGTTCCCACATAAAATAATCAGCAGTGCCGTTTGTCAAAGCTTCAACAGCGCCATCAATTGTATTGATGATTTCAAATTTCAATTCATCTTGTTCCCAACCTTGCTCAGCAGCATTTACATACGCCATTAGTTGTGAACCTGATCCAATTCTTGAAATTGCCACTTTTTTGTTTTCTAAATCTTTTACAGTTTGAAAATCTGATTTAGCTGCCACATGAATTCCCCAAATTAAAGGAGACTGTACATAGATCTGAACAATTTTGCTTGGATTTCCTGCCAAAATATCTTTGACAATTCCTTCAGTCAGGATAACGGCAATATCAGCTTCTCCATCACGAAGCATCTGGCACATTTTACCCGTTCCTTCAGGAACATCTTTCCATTGCAAATCAATGCTTTCTGCTTCAAATTCGCCATTTTCAATGCATAAATGCCATGGCAAATTGAAGTGTTCGGGAACACCCACAATGTTTACGGTTTTCATTACAGTTTTAAGTTTAAGTTAAGTTTGGTATGCGTATTCTTAAGTTTTGTTTGTTTAGTTTTTTAATAAATCTGCCCGATGTTTGTCAGAAAGACATGGCTCAGCATATTCAATTATTTCTTCCGATTCATATTCGTTCAAAATGCTTTTTACTAATGAATAATCAACATCCCGAACAATTTCAACTGCAAATAAAGTTTCGTTTAAACCTTCTGACTGGCAATTAATTGCTTTTAATTTTTCTCGGATAATTTCTTTATCAAATCCTTTTTCTAAAATTAAAACCTGAACAATTGAATTTCCTGAATTTTCAATAGTTTCTTTATAAACAAAACGATTTTCCTTCTCGTCAAATTCAGCAAAAAACAAATCATCTGTCGCAATAAGTGGTCCAAAAAATGGAATATTATCCAATTTAAAAAGACCTTTTTCTAAATCTATAATTTCAGCCCACATGGTTTCTGAAACATTGTCTTCTAAATAATCGCTGTAATATTTAAAAAGTATTTTTTTGTGTGTTTCCTGCATTATTCAATTTCGCTTATTTCAGCTTTTAATGGTGATATAACTATACGATAACCATCTGGATCCTGAATCATTTTTCCGTTTTCATTCCAAAATGGATTTGTTGCAGCTATAGTTGAGATATTATGATGTTCAAGTTTGTTTATCAGATTATTATAATCTAAAATTGATTTCGGATACAGTACAATAACGTCATCTTCATCAAATGTATGTTTTGCTTTATTATTGGACTGAGTGAATTCAAAATGCCAGTCTAAACCTGATTTTCCAATGAAAATTCCATTGTAATTATTATGATTCTGAAACTCTCCCAATTGTTCAAAACCAAGAACATTTACATAAAAATCTTCGATTCTTTTTAAATCATCCGTGTGTCGTGCAACTCTTAAAAACATAAATTGTACGTTTTAAAAATTATTCTACTAATTAAATATCAACCTTCTATTTTATCAATCAAAATTATAAAACAAATAAAAAGTAAAAAACCCGCAAATAAATTTTTCTGGGCGGTATTCAATCCATTTTTATCAGGGCTTTCATTATCATGATCCCAATAATACTCTAAACTTTTAGGGTATTTTTCTTCAATTGATATATTTAGCAGCTGAAAAAAACTCCACCTAAACAAACCTCCCATGCCTAAAGTAAATTTTCTTAACGGCTTATAAATTAAATGTTCAATAAAAAAATTAAACATTAGTTTGTGCTAATTTATTTAATGTATATGTAATAAGTTCATCAACAGCTTTATAAGGATCCTCGCTAAAAGTTCCAGATGCACGATTGGCAATAATGGCATTTAAAGATAATGCATTATGTCCTAACAGTGCTGATAACCCATAAATTGCCGCTGTTTCCATCTCTAAATTAGTGATTTTAGTGCCATCAAAATCAAAATTATCCATTTTATTATTTAATTCTTCGTCTTGAATATTCAAACGCAAAACGCGTCCTTGCGGACCATAAAAACCGCCTGCAGTAGCCGTAATTCCTTTAAAGATTTTTTCTGATTCAATGATTTTTTCTAATTTTTCAGAACATGCAATTGCATAAGGTCTTCCTTTTCGGATATCCCAATTTGTATGCATGATAAAAGCATCTTCAATAGCAGCATTTGAAACATCATCAATAAAATAGGAGCGAAGCATATTATCAAGTCCAAGTCCGAATTTTGACATCACAAAACTATCAACAGGAATATCTTCCTGCAAAGAACCCGAAGTTCCAATTCTGACAATATTCAGAGAAGTTAAATTCTCTTTTGGTGTACGCGTTTCCAAATCAATATTTACCAATGCATCTAATTCATTTAGTACAATATCAATATTATCCGGACCAATTCCAGTAGAAATCACAGTAATACGTTTTCCTTTATAAATTCCAGTTTGGGTTTTAAATTCTCTTTTTTGTGTCGAAAATTCGATTTTTTCAAAAAACTGAGTAATTTTTTCAACTCTGTTTTGATCTCCAACAAAAATAATGTTGTGTGCAATATGTTCAGGACGAAGATTTAAGTGATAAACGCTTCCGTCTGGGTTAAGTATTAATTCTGACGCTTGTATCATTTTTTTATAAGGTGCTAAGGTTCTGAGATGCTAAGGCGCTAAGGTTTTGTGTTTCAGATTTCCATAACGTGGAACTTGAAACATCAAACTTGAAACTTTTTAGCCTCCTACACGTTTTGTTTTAAATCCTTTTTCTTTTAAAATAGCCATGATTTTGTCACGATAATCACCTTGAATAATGATTGAATCGTCTTTAAAAGTTCCGCCAACGCTAAGTTTTGTTTTGATTTCTTTGGCTAAGATTTTAAAATCTTCATCTGAACCTTCATAACCTTCAATTATAGTAGTGGCTTTTCCTTTTCGTTTTTCAAATTTACAAATCATAGGTTCTTTCTGAACATATAATACATGTTCTTCTGCCTGAATTTCTTCAGGTTCATTTGATTCCATGTGATCCGGAAATAAGTTTTTCAACTGATCTTTTAAATCCATAATATATTAAATTCGAATATTTAAAGTTATGTAAAAATGAAATTCCAAATTCCAAAATAAGGTATTTTTTGGAATTTGGAATTTTAAAATTAAGAATTTTAGGTTTTATTTTTTAATTAAACCCAATTCTACTAAACGTTCGTGTAAAAACTCTCCCGCAGAAATATCTTCATATTTTTTAGGATTTTCGTCATCAATACAGTTTTCCAAACAATCCAAACGCATATCGCTTACTGGATGCATGAAAAACGGAACTGAATAACGAGAAGTTCCCCATAATTCCCTTGGTGGATTCACCACTTGGTGAATTGTTGATTTTAATTTATTGTTTGTATGTCTTGACAACATATCTCCAACGTTAATTACTAATTCATCATCAGCTGCGATGGCGTCAATCCATTCTCCATCATGATTTTGAACTTGCAATCCTTTTCCTTGAGCACCCATTAAAAGTGTAATAAGGTTGATATCACCGTGAGCAGCCGCGCGAATAGCGTTTTCTGGCTCAGAAGTAATTGGAGGATAGTGAATTGGTCTTAAAATTGAGTTTCCTTCTTTAGCATAATTGTCAAAATAAAACTCATCTAAACCTAAATGCAAAGCTAAAGCTCTTAGCACATAAACACCTGTTTTTTCAAGCATTTGGTACGCTTCTTTACCAACTTCATTAAAACGTGGTAATTCTTTTACTTCAACATTGTCTGGGTATTCTGAAGCCCATCTTGAATCTTTGTCAACATACTGACCAAAATGCCAAAATTCTTTTAAATCTCCTTCTTTGCGTCCTTTAGCATGTTCTTTTCCAAAAGATACATAACCTCTTTGTCCGCCAATACCAGGAATTTCATAATTATGCTTAGTTTCTATTGGCAAAGCGAAAAATTTTCTAATTTCGCTATAAAGCTCGTCTACCAATTGATCATCTAAGAAATGACCTTTTAGGGCTACGAAGCCAATGTTTTCAAATGCACTGCCGATTTCATTTACAAATTTTTGTTTACGTTTCGGGTCGTCCGAAAGGAAATCACGTAAGTCTACACTAGGAATGTTTTGCATACTTTACATTTTTTGTTTAAAGATGAAAGGTATCGAAAAACCTTTCAGAAACAAAGGTAGAGAATATTTTAGAATTGAATTTTAAAAGTTAGATTAAAATTGAAATTTTATAACAAAAACAAATAGAATTGTTATAATTTTTTATATTTGAAACACTAAAAAAACATAAACCCAATGATCTTTAACAGACAAAACCTAACTGACGCTCAATTATTAGATTTATATAAAAAAATTCTTAAACCTCGATTAATCGAAGAAAAAATGCTGATTCTGATTCGTCAGGGTAAAGTGTCAAAATGGTTCTCTGGAATCGGACAGGAAGCTATTGCCGTAGGTGTTACAGCTGTTTTAGATGAATCTGAATATGTATTGCCAATGCATAGAAATCTTGGTGTTTTCACTACAAGAAATATTCCGCTTCACCGATTATTCTCGCAATGGCAAGGAAAAGCTAACGGTTTTACAAAAGGAAGAGATCGCAGTTTTCATTTCGGAACTCAGGAATATAAGATAATTGGGATGATATCGCATCTTGGACCACAATTGGGTATCGCAGATGGAATTGCATTAGCCAATAAACTTCAGAATAATAAAAAAATCACAGCCGTTTTCACGGGAGAAGGCGCAACCAGCGAAGGCGATTTTCATGAAGCTTTAAATATTGCGGCAGTTTGGAAATTACCTGTAATGTTCGTCATTGAAAATAATGGTTACGGGCTTTCGACACCAACAAATGAACAATATGTATGTGAAAATTTAGCAGACAAAGGCATTGGCTACGGAATGGAAAGCCATATTATTGACGGAAACAATATTTTGGAAGTTTACAACAAACTTTCACTGTTAAAAGAAGAAATGCAGATCAATCCACGTCCGGTTTTATTGGAATTTAAAACTTTTAGAATGCGTGGCCATGAAGAGGCGAGTGGCACTAAATATGTTCCGCAAGAATTAATGGACGAATGGGCAACCAAAGATCCTGTAACGAACTATAGAAAATATTTGACCGAAATTGATGTTCTTACACCTGATTTTGACGAACAACTCCACCACGAAATCAAACAAGAAATTGATGAAAATTTAGCCATTGCAAATGCTGAACCTGAAATTGTCCCTACATACAGCGGAGAATTAGATGATGTTTATAAACCTTTTGAATACGAAGAATATACTCATGGTGAAGAAGTAAAAAATATCCGTTTTATTGATGCTATTCGAAATAGTTTGGAACAATCGATGTGGCGCAATAAAAACTTAGTCATTATGGGGCAAGACATTGCTGAATATGGTGGCGCTTTTAAAATTACAGAAGGGTTTGTAGATGCTTTTGGAAGAGAAAGAATCCGAAATACGCCAATTTGTGAAAGTGCAGTTGTTTCAACTGGAATGGGATTATCAATCAACGGTTATAAAGCGATTGTAGAAATGCAGTTTGCCGATTTTGTTTCAACTGGTTTTAATCCGATTGTTAATTTACTGGCAAAATCACATTATCGCTGGGGTGAAAATGCTGATGTTGTGGTTCGTATGCCTTGTGGCGGCGGAACTCAGGCGGGACCTTTTCATTCGCAAACAAATGAAGCCTGGTTTACAAAAACTCCTGGTTTAAAAGTAGTTTATCCAGCTTTTCCTTATGATGCAAAAGGACTGCTTAATACTTCTATAAATGATCCAAATCCGGTATTGTTTTTTGAGCATAAACAATTGTACAGAAGTATTTATCAAGATGTTCCAACGGATTATTACACGATTCCTTTTGGAAAAGCAGCTTTAATAAAAGAAGGAAACGCCGTAACCATAATAGCTTTCGGAGCAACTGTTCATTGGGCTTTAGACACTTTAGAGAAGAATCCACAAATTGATGCTGATTTAATTGATTTAAGAACATTACAGCCTTTAGATACTGAAGCGATTTTTGCTTCTGTAAAAAAAACAGGAAAAGCCATTATTTATCAGGAAGATACTATGTTTGGCGGAATTGCAAGCGATATTTCTTCTTTGATTATGGAAAACTGTTTTGAATTTTTAGATGGTCCTGTAAAAAGAGTTGCAAGTTTGGATTCTCCAATTCCGTTTACAAAAGCTTTGGAAGATCAGTTTCTGGCAAAAGATCGTTTTGAAGAAATGCTTTTGGATTTATTGAAATATTAGTTCCAAAAAGTATACAGATCTGAATAAAAACATCTTACGACTTAAGAAGAGAATTTAAAAAAAAGGTTTGACAATCATTTTTGTCAAACCTTTTTTCTTTTAAAATTATTAAGTTAGATAAGAACAACCAATCGTTTTCCGTCTGAAACTTCTCTTGCCCACATTTCTTCAATATCAACGAGATTTCCAGTTTCGATATTAACTTTCAATTTATTCTGAGCTGCCAAAAGAAACATTTCCGGAAGTATTTCTGAAAATAATAATTTTACTTCTTCTTTTGACCAGCTTCCTAAACCAGAACCAGATAATTGAAGATCTACGCTTCTTAAAATCCCAGATGATAATTGAATACTATCACCAGCCATTCCGCCAATTGTTACATATTTTATTTTATTAGTAAAAGATCCATTTCCTTTTAAAACTGAAAGAATCAACTCAGCAGGATGTCCCCACAGATAATCCAAAATAATATCAATTGGTGTGTTTTGATGAATTTCTTTTAATTGAGAAATAAATGCATCATTGTTTTGTTTTAATGAAATTGTTTCATCTGCGCCTAATTCTTTTAGGCTTTCAAGTGTTTTTTCATTTCTTCCAGTAACAATTATTTTTTTTGCTCCATAATGTTTAGCAATCTGAATTGCGATTTGACCTGTGAATCCGGTTGCTCCGTTGATTAAAACAGTATCTCCGGTTTTGATATTGGCACGAAATCGCAAAGCCATTGCTGAACCTGCAACTGCATTTGGCAACGAAGCTGCAACGGCATCACTTATTCCATCAGGCAGCTTTACCAATATATTTTTATCAATTATTGCTTTTTCTGCTATTGTTCCTGAAATTCCTCGGGCATAAACCCTAGTTCCGTTTTCGAGCAAACCAATGCAATCGCTTCCAATTACAAAGCCATTTTCTTTATTGTTTTCTGAAGAATAATGTTTTCCTGAGGCTTTTCCTTTATCCAGATTTGTAATACCAACGGCTTTTACTGAAATTAAAGTTTGGTTTTCGTTTTGAACAATTGGTTCTGCAAATTCTGCATATTTAGGCATTTCGCCTTTCGTATAAACTACTGCTGCTTTCATAATATTAAATTTTATGATGCAAAGTTCGAAACTCCATTTTCGGTAGACGATAACATTTGTTATCAAATACTATTTTAGTCTTTTTTATGAACCAATTTACTTTTGATTCGGCTTAGATGGACCGTGCTTACGCCAAGATAAGAAGCAATATAATGTTGCGGAACTCGCTGGATAATTTGAGGCTTTTCTTTAATTAAATCCAGATAACGCTGAGTAGGGGAGTCTTTTATAAAAGAAAAAAAGTGTTTCATATAATCAAATGTTCTTTGAAAAAGTATATTGATTAATCGATCTCTTAATTCGGGAATTTCTTTGATTTCTTCTAAAATTTTATCGACATCTTTTTTACTGATCCACCATAAAATTGAAGGTTCAATAGTTTCCACCACAACCGGACTCGGAAATTGCTTCATGAAACTTTCAATAGAAGCCACACTTTGATTTTCGAAAAAAAACTGCGAAGTCAAATCTTTTCCGTTATTGTTAAACCAAACTCTGATACAGCCTTTTTCAATTATAAAAAGCTTTTTCGAAATTTCACCTTCTTCTATAAGAACTGTTTTAGCTGGAACTTCTATACGATTGAAATAGCTAGTGTATTCGTTCCATTTTTGGTCGGTTAAAGGGAATTTATTTCGGAATTGGCTAAACATTTCTGCTTCAATTACTTTTTTATAAATTTTGCAACTCTAAAACTATTGGTCATCAATAAATATCCTAAAACTGCTTTACAAAGATAAAAAATGATCCATCCTGATTTTGGATAATCTTTAAATTGCGCTTTATCATGAAAGAAAACAGCTATTTCTTTCAATAAAATTGGAAGATTTTCGATAAAAATAAATCCTCCAATTACAATGAGGGCAATTGTAATTATTCTATTTTCATTTGATTGTATTTCAATAGTTTCGGTTTCAAAGCCTTTGTCAAGTTTCAGTTTTTCAATTATCCATTGAGTTTTAAAAAGAAAGACTCTTATTATCAAACTAAAAAATAAAATTGCAATCAGAATACTCAAAAGTAAAGTAACCAAATCTTTAGAATCACCGTTTTCATAAATAAAATAAAGATTAGAAATCAATTCTGGTAAAATTGTTAAAATCCGATATAACATCCATAATCCTAGTATTTTTATTAGGATGGTCCAAAAAGTTTTAATTGACATTTAAAAGAATTAATTATTAGTTTCCATTTCAAACAACTGCACTTGACTTTTTAATCGGTCAATCAATAAATTCATCATACGTTTGTTTAAACTGGAAGAATTCTGAATATAAGTTTCATATTCTTCAAGTGTAAAAAGGGCCATGACAATTCCCTTTAAGGAATTACGGAACTTAATATCTTTTTGAATGGAATTTTCTATAGTCTGAAGTTTCTTTTCGACTGAATAAGAATAAAAATCGGCTTTGTTTTTATTTATGTAGTTTATAAAAACTGCAATAAACAAATCGTTTTGAAGTTTCAAAATAGGTCTAATCGTCTGGTTTTGAAAGATCTCATCTGAAGAAGATTGAGCACTTACAGTTCCTAAAGTTTCGCCTCTGAATTCTCTTAAAAAAGTGTCTCTATCTGCCATGTTTTTTCTTTAAATTTAGAAAAAATTACGATACAAAAATTAAATTGACAGATAAGTTATTTAACAAAATTTAAGTTTTAGCTTTTAAATGTACTTTTGTCACTTCTCTGGTTTTAAAAATTTATTATGAACAAAAACACGTTACTTTTTCTGTTTTTAATTATGATTTTTATTATTTCTTGTAACTCAAAAGATAATAAAACTGATTATAAAGAAGTCGTTTATCGCGCCGTAAATCAAAAAGATACTGCAATTTTAGTCCTTAACATCAACGAAAAACGTTTTTTTGGTCGATATGAAATTCTGTATCATCAAATCGGAAAAGATTCTGGTGATGTTAGGGGAGATATTAAAGGAGATACTTTAAGAGGCGATTTTCATTATATTTCAAATGGCGGAAGCTGGAAGAGAATTCCTTTGGCATTTCTCAAAAAAGATGACAAACTAATCTCAGGAAATGGAGTAATCGGAACTTATATGAGTCTTCCGTGTTTTATTCAGGGAACACTAAATTATAACGACCCAAAGTTTGTTTTTGAAGAAATTAAGAAATAGTTCTTTTTCAAGCTTTATGTTGGCTTAACCGCAAAGGGCGCAAGGTTTTATATAATGCACTAAATAAAAACGCAAGGTTCGCAAAGCTTTGTGTAAAAACTTTGCAAACCTTGCGTTCTTTGAGGTTAAATATTCTATTCTAAACTTCCAATCTTAGAAGGAAGTTCAAATATTTCAAGGTCAAAATATTCAACAGAAGCCATAACGTGGTCAAAAATATCAGACATGATATATTCGTAATTCGCCCAGCGTTTATCGCTTGAAAAAGCATAAATTTCTAACGGAACTCCGTGTGCAGTTGATTGCAGCTGGCGGCACATGATATGCATATCCTTATTTAATCCAGGATGCGTCACAAGATACTGCATAATATATTTTCTGAACAAACCTAAATTGGTCATATTTCGACCGTTAAGTGCAAGTGTTTTATCAACTCCTCTAAGATCATTGTATTTTTCAATTTCGGCTTGTCTTGTATCTATATAAGATGAAATCAGTTGTACTTTTCGCATTTGCGCCAAATCTTCATCATTCAAAAACCGAATTGTACTGCTTTTGATCAAAACATGCCTTTTGATTCGGCGTCCGGCAGATTTTTGCATACCGCGCCAGTTTTGAAAGGAATCTGAACTTAAAGCGTAAGTTGGAATCGTGGTAATCGTATTATCAAAATTTCGAACTTTAACTGTCGTCAAATTGATTTCGATTACATCACCGTCGGCACCAAATTTATCCATTGTAATCCAGTCGCCAATACGAACCATATCGTTAATCGCAACCTGAACACTTGAAACAAAACCAAGAATTGTATCTCTGAAAATCAATATAATAATTGCCGAAAGTGTCCCTAAAATTGTCAGCAATTCGCCTTTTTTGATTCCGAATAAAGTCGAAATAATAAGCGCAACACCAAAAATCCAGAGCACAATCATGATAACCTGAACGAAACTATCGATAGGTTTATCGCTATATTCAGGTTTCTGTTTTAAATAATCTCGAAGCGAATTAAAAATTGTTCGAACAATCCATAAACCCAGCAATACAATATAAACACCAACTATTTTCCCGAAAATAGATTCCCAATATTCATATTTGTCTAAAATTACGGGAACCGCTTTATAAATAAAGAAAAACGGAATTAAATAAGCGGTATATCTTGTTGTTTTGTTCTGAATCAGATAATCGTCAAATTTAGTTTTAGTACGTTGCGCAAAAATGGCGGTTAGAGTAACTAAAACAAATTTGGCAACATAATAAATAATATAAGCCAATGCCACCAAAATGGCTATATTAAAAATAAGACTGGTGTATGACGCCACATTGCGGCTCATTCCCCAATCTCTGAAAATCGGATATAAAAAATTAAATATTTTATCCAAAAGCTTATGCATTATTTTCTAAGTATTTTTTTTCAATATAAAAAGTTCCAAACGGAACAAGAGAAGCAATTAAAATGATTCCGAAAGTCTTTAAATCCCAGTTCATTGATTTTTTCAATAAAAAAGCAAGAACAATATATCCGATAAACAAAACACCGTGTGTCATTCCTAACGGACGCAATAATGTATGATAAAGTTCAGGATTATTGGTTTTTATAATAAGCATATTAGCAAACAATACTAAGTATGATATTCCTTCTAAAATGGCAGTAACTTTAAAAATCTTGAGCATATAGATGTATTTTTTGAATTTATGGAAGCAAAATTAAGTATTAGGATTGGTTTTTAAGTTATGTGTCAGAAAAGTAATTTATTTTTACAGTCTTAAACTTTGATAATGAGCAAACGCGATTTAAAAAAATATTTAGCCGAATTAAGTAAAGAACAACTCGAAGAACAACTAATTGAGCTGTATGAAAAATTCAGTCCCGTAAAAGTGTATTATGATTTCGTCTTTAATCCGAAAGAAGACAAACTTTTGCAGGAATCAAAGGTTAAAATCTCGCATGAATATTTTCCAATCAAAAAACCAGGAGCAAGATGGCGCCCGAAAGCAAAAATGCGTCGCTCTGTTGCTCAAAAAATAATTAAGCATTTTATTTCTCTTGGTGTCGATTCTTTTGTAATTGCCGATTTGATGCTTTATAACATCGAAATAGCCCAAACGTATTCTTCTCAAAACCTCATAAAGCAAGATTTGTTTTACAAAAGTATATTTAATTCATTTGAACAAGCAGTTAATTTTTTAATTTCAAACGGAATTTTAACTGAATATAAAGCAAGAATTATTGCAATTCATGATGAAACTGTTCAACAAAAATGGAAAAACAAGTACGATTTTGAAGCGATTTTAGACAAAATTGACCTTTAAATGCACTTCTCATAAAAAATCTTTATTTAAAAAAAACATTTATTTTAGGTTAAATTACGATGAATAACTGTTTTTTCGGTGTATTTTTGCAAAAATCCAAAAATAAACAATGTCTCAAAACACTTTAGAAATAGAAAGAGAAGAGAAAAAAGAACTTTATGCGTACCAAAAAGGCGATATTGACGCCATTTTTGACCGTTTAGACAATGCTCCTCAAAAACACCATTTATTGTATCAATTACCAACTGGTGGGGGAAAAACAGTGATATTCTCAGAAATTGTGCGTCGTTATTTATCGAATAATGACAAAAAAGTGGTTGTTTTAACGCACCGAATCGAGCTTTGCAAACAAACGTCAAAAATGCTGAAAGGTTTTGGCGTAAGCAATAAAATAATCAACAGCAAGGTAAAAGAACTTCCTGATCAAAATGATTATTCTTGCTTTGTGGCAATGGTTGAGACTTTGAAAAACCGTATTAATGATGAAAAATTACATCTGGACAATATTGGTTTGGTTATTATTGATGAGGCACACTACAATTCATTCAGAAAATTATTAAACTCATTCAAAAATGCTTTTATTCTTGGAGTAACAGCAACTCCATTGAGTTCGAATATAAAATTGCCAATGCACCAGAGTTATGACGAATTGATCGTTGGCGATACAATTGGTTCATTGATTGACAAAGGATTTTTGGCAAGAGCAACAACTTATAGTTATGATGTTGGTTTGACTTCGTTAAAAGTAGGTATCAACGGTGATTATACTGTAAAATCTTCTGACGATTTGTATACCAATACAATGATGCAGGAAAAATTGCTTCATGCTTATACAGAGCGTTCTTTGGGTAAAAAAACGCTTATTTTCAATAATGGTATTCATACTTCATTATATGTATATGATACTTTTAGAGAAGCAGGTTACGACATCAGACACCTTGATAACACAAGCAGTTCTGAAGAACGTAAAGATATTTTGGCTTGGTTCAAGAAAACTCCGGATGCGATTTTGACTTCTGTCGGAATCCTTACAACTGGTTTTGATGAGCCAACTGTAGAAACTATTATTTTGAACAGAGCAACAAAATCGCTTACATTATACTTTCAGATGATTGGCCGAGGATCTCGTAAATTGCCTGGAAAAGACGAATTTACTGTAATTGATTTAGGAAATAACGCCGCTCGTTTTGGATTATGGAGCGAGCCTGTAAACTGGCAACACATTTTTAAATCTCCAGAATTTTATCTTGAAAATCTTCGAGATGATACAGAGATCGAAATGTTTTTCAAGTACAGCATGCCGCCTGAATTAAGAGCGAAATTCAGCAAAACTGCCGATGTGACTTTTGATGTAGATGAAGAACATAAACTGGCAATTAAACAAAATTTACGTTCAAAAATTGTATTGGACAAATCTCTAGAACAGCACGCTTCAATGTGTGTAGATAATACTGAAACGTTGCAGGAAGCAAAATCATTAGGAAAAGAACTTGACGATGATATTGAATGCCGTATTAAGCGTTACGCTAAATGTTTAAGCCAATGCAGTAAAAACTACCGTGAATGGCTGGTTGACGATTATAAAAAGAACATGACTTTATTGATCGGTAAAAAATACCGTGAAAAAATCATGAACGAACCAGATTGATTTTAAAAAAGTTCAAAGTTTTAGGTTTCATGTTTCAAGTTATTGGAATCTAAAACATTATTTATAATTTTAAAGGAGAAATCGCATTTCAGAATAATTCATTTCGAATGTGATTTCTCCTTTTTCGAATCTATTAAGTTTCTGTGCAACTTGAAACATGAAACTTAAAACAAAAAAAACAAAAACATGTCTAAACAATTCTCAGCATTAGGAGTTTCAGCGCCAATTTTAAAAGCTTTAGGCGAATTAAGCATTGTTGAACCAACAGAAATTCAGCAAAAAACAATTCCGCTTCTTTTGGCCGAAAAGCATGATGTTGTTGGTTTAGCCAAAACCGGAACAGGAAAAACTGCTGCTTTTGGATTACCATTATTGCAATTGATTGACACTCAATCTCCAGCAGTTCAAGCCATAATTTTAGTTCCAACAAGAGAACTTGGACATCAGATTTTTAGAAATTTAGAAGATTTTTCGAAACATATTCCAAATATTTCAATAGCTGCAACTTGTGGCGGAATTCCAATCAAACCTCAAATCGAGCGTCTTATACAGCCTGCACATATCGTCGTAGCGACTCCGGGCCGCTTAATCGATTTGATTCAGCGAAAAGCCGTTGATTTAAGTAAAGCAGAATATTTAGTTTTAGATGAAGCCGATGAAATGGTTTCAATTCTAAAAGAAAGTTTAGACGAAATTATTGCTGAACTTCCAAAAAAACACCGCACCCTTTTGTTTTCAGCCACTTTACCAGGTACAATCAAACAACTGGTTCAGAATTATTTAAACAAAAATGCTGTACAAATTAGTGCGAGCATGGAGACAACAGGAAATCAAGAAATTGATCACCAATTTATTGTCGTCGATCCAATTGAAAAACTAGATGTTTTAATGCACTTCCTGAATTCAAGAGAAGGCGAACGCGGTATTATTTTCTGCAAAACAAAAGCTGCTGTAAATAAATTAGCTAAAAATTTAGCCATAAATCGTTTTTCATCAGGAGCTATTCACGGAAGTTTAACCCAAGGAATCCGTGACCGAATTATGGAGCAATTTCGTGAAGGTCATATCAATATTTTAGTAGCAACAGATCTTGCTGCAAGAGGAATTGATGTAAAAGAAATCGCTTATGTTGTAAATTATCATTTGCCAGACACTTACGAAAATTATGTTCACCGAAGCGGAAGAACAGCAAGAGCTGGAGCAAAAGGACTTTCATTGACTGTTTTACAGGAAGAAGAAACTGTTGAAATTCCTGATTTTGAAAGAGAATTGGGAATAAAATTCACCAAATTCGAAAAGCCGTCTGCTTTGAGTTTAGAAGAAAACAATACTCTTTTATGGGCAAAACAAATCTTCAAAACAAAGCCAAATCATGATATTTCTTCAGATTTAAAAACAAAAGTAAAAACTGTTTTTCATCACCTTACAAAAGACGAATTGATTGAAAAATTGCTGGCAAACTATGTCTTGCAAAACAAAATCGATGTAGTTGAAAAACCTGTTAAAAAATTCAAAAAGTAGTTTTATTTTAGATTTCCTCTATGAATCATTATCAAACAAACATGCACTATTTTAATGCTGGAACCTACATTAAAAATAATGATAATATTGGTAATGCTTTACAACATACTTTTTTTATTAAAACTATCGAATCTAATCCTGAAGATTACTATACTTGGTTAAGGGTAGGAGAATGGCTTTTTCAATTAAATGAAGATCATCTCAATTCTTATTTATTAGGTATATCATGTCTTAAAAAAGCATATGATTTAAAACCCGAAGCAAAACAAGAATCATATAGCTATAGTTTAGACAATGAAAAAAAATGGGAAAAACATCCTACTGCAAATATTGATATGCTGAAAGCATACAAAATAGACTTTAGGATTGAATATCTAATTATTCAATATCAGAACATTTTTAGTGATGGAAACAAAAATTTAAGGGAGAGAATTAAACTTATTAAAGAAATTGCAGAAACCAAAGATTCTATTTTTTTTAATTTTTTGCAATATATTATTATTACGGAAATTGAGTTTGATATTAGAATAACAGCTTTAAAAAGAATGCATTATTTCAAAAATAAGATTGATTTAAAAAGCTTTTTTGAAGACTTGATAAACCATAAAAAAAGAACAATAAACGAACCCTTTTTCAGTATATCGCTTTATTATATTAATGAATCATGGGCAACTGATTTAATTGATGAAAAAATTATTACTGAAATATCTACTGAAAATGAAATTTGGGATTCAAATTCTACAGAATCTTTAGATAGCGAAACAGAAGATTTATTTTTTAAAATATCATGTTTTTTCGAATACAATCATTTTAGATCATTTATAATTACGAAAAATTTTGATAAGCTTTATAAAGCTATTAGAAATTCTGATTTAATGATTTATAAATTACAGTGCAAAAAATTACTTGATTTAAATGAAGAATTAACTCCAAAAGGTATTACATTTTTAGAAAGATACATCGGGCTCTACTAAATTTTTCATTATGAAGATTTGAAAAATTACTAGCAAATTATGTCCTTCAAAACAAAATCGATGTAGTTGAAAAACCTGTTAAAAAATTCAAAAAGTAATAAATTCAGCAATTGTCATTGCATATTAAAGTTGTATATTTATAAGGTATTATTTTATAATCCTATCAAATAACAGCATATATGAACATAGTCATAATAGGAGGAGGTTTTGCGGGAATCAATCTCGCAAAGGAACTTGTAAACCATCCTCAGATACAAGTAACGCTTGTAGATAAAAATAATTATAACTTTTTTCCACCGTTAATATATCAAGTTGCAACGGCTTTTTTAGAACCATCAAGCATCAGTTATCCTTTCAGAAAATTTTTCGCAGGTAAAAAAAATCTTCAGTTTCGTTTAGGCGAATTACTTTCTGTAGTTCCAGCCGAAAATAAAATCATTTTAAGCAATGGTGAATTAACATACGATCATTTGGTTTTTGCAACAGGTGCAGAAACGAGTTATTTTGGAATGGAAAACGTAATGAAAAACGCTATTCCGATGAAAACGCTAAACGATGCCATCGAAATGCGTAATACACTGCTTAAAAATCTTGAAAAAGCTGCAATTTGTAAAGATATGCGCAAACGTCGTAAATTATTAACGATTGTAGTAGCAGGAGGAGGACCAACAGGAGTGGAAGTTTCTGGAATGTTTGCCGAAATGAGAAAAAGTATCCTACTTAAAGAATATCCTGAATTGGATACTTCAGCTAGCAATGTTTATTTAGTTGATGGAGGAGATGCTTTGCTATCACCAATGAGTGAAGCTTCGCAAAAAGATACTTTGAAAGCATTGACTAATCTTGGCGTTGTAGTCAAATTAAATAGCCGTGTGACTGATTATGTTGATGATACAGTATTTTTTGAAAATGGAGAAACCATCAAAACCAAAAATCTAATTTGGGCTGCTGGTGTTTCTGCTAAAATTTTCGAAGGAATTCCAAAGGAAAGTTATGGCCGTGGCCGACGCATGGCGACAGACCAATACAATAAAGTCAACGGATTAGATAATGTATATGCAATTGGAGATACTGCAATTCTTGCAGGAGATAAAAACTTCCCTGATGGACATCCGCAAGTGGCGCAAGTAGCGATTCAACAAGGAATAAATCTAGCCAAAAACTTCATGAATATGGCTGCGAAAAAACCGCTTAAACCTTTTGCTTACAACGATAAAGGGTCTATGGCTATTATTGGAAGAGCTAAAGCCGTAGTAGATTTACCAAGTCCGAAATGGCATTTTAATGGATTTTTTGCTTGGGTTATTTGGTTATTCATTCACTTGATTTCTTTGATAACCTACAGAAACAGATTAAATACTTTCTGGAACTGGATGGTTGCTTATTTCGCAAAAGATCAATCACTTAGAATGATTATAAGACCTGACAAGAGACAATCTGCAGAGTAATTAAAATATTCAATTTTTAAAATTCTAAATTCCAAGATTGGAATCAACAAAAAAAACAGAATCTAAAATAGATTCTGTTTTTTTTATGTGTAATTGGAAAACTTGAGTTATTAATGAACAACAACAATGTCATCTTCAGCGCTTAATTCTACTTTCTTTTTAATAAATCGCTTTCCGATATTTAAAACAATAAAAGCAATAATCGTAGTAACTGTCATAATAAGAACCATAGGCGTTACAGAATCCTTAACAAAGATCCCAACAGCAAAAGATGCAATAGACCCTAAACCTAATTGAATAGCTCCCATTAAAGCCGAAGCGCTGCCCGCATTTTTAGCAAATGGTGCCATTGTAAGCCCCGCCGTATTTGGGTTTGAAATTCCTAAACAGCCTAAAAATAGAAATAGCATCGTTATAGTTTCATATAAACCTAATAAATTATTTAAGGAAAGTAAAAGGAAAACAATACTAACAACTGATTGTAAAATCAACGCTCCAAAAATCATTTGCTCACTTGTGAATTTCTTTAATAAAACAGAATTTAACTGACTCGAACCAATAAAACTAACCGACATAAAAGCAAAAATCCATCCGTAAGTTTTAGCATCAACATGATAAATATTCATAAAAATGATAGGTGAGGCCGCTACGTATGTAAATAATCCAGAAAAAGCTATTGCTCCCGTAAATGCATAAGTGAAAAATTGAGGTTCTTTTAGGACTTTTAAAAAGTTCGAAATAATAGGCTTTGGTTTTAATGATATAAAAACATCTGGTTTATAACTATTTGGCAAACCAATTTGAGAAGCAAGTAAAATAGAAATTCCCATAAACATTAAGATAAAAAACACAACATGCCAGCCGTAATCTTCTGTTACATAACCGCCAATTGTAGGCGCGAGCATTGGAGAAAGACCTAGGACAAGCATTAAAAGTGAGAATACTTTAGGAATATCTTTTACAGGAAATAAATCACGAACCATAGCTACAGAAGCAACCGTTGCGGCACAACTCCCGATTGCCTGAACAAATCGCAACAAAATAAAGGTATCAACATCAGTCACATAAGCACAGCCTAACGATGCTAATATGTAAACCATCAAACCTATAAATAAAGGTTTTTTTCGCCCAAAACGATCTAAAAGCGGTCCGTAAAGCAATTGCCCGGCAGAAATTCCAATAAAATAACTGGACAAACTCATCGAAACTTTTGCAACAGTAGTGTTCAAATCTTTTGCAATATCTGAGAAACCAGGCAAATACATATCGATTGAAAAAGGTCCAAGTGCGGTTAAAGAACCTAAAATAAGAATAAGTTTGATGTATTTTTTTGTTGTCATTTTTATAAAAAATTACTTATAATTCCAAATTATCAGTTAATATTCACTATCTTGTTAGATACAATAACATTTTCACATAAAAAATGGAAATTATGTAAGTTTTCAGAAATGTTTTTGAATCCTTAACTATAAAATTTAAATTATGAAAAAAATCACTTTATTATTAGCGTTTATTTTTACAACAATTTCATTTGCTCAAACCATCGTATCAAAACAAGAAGATGCAAATGTAGAACAATACGAACTTCTAAAAAAAGTAAATGAGTATTATCCGGACATTACATTAAACAAAACGATTACAAATTTTTATGCTGACGGAAAAATTATCGATTCACAACAGCAATTTGATTTAAAAGGCACAAAATTCTCAAGTTATAAATTAGGAATTGAACCAGGGAATAAAAAACTATTATTTGAATACATTTCGGACGAAACCGGAAAAGTTTTTGGCGATGTTCAGCTTTTTAAAGGAAATGTTTTAAGAACAACGTTTAGCGATAAAACAAATCAAATTGAAATCTCACTTAACGGAAAATCCGTTTATTTGAAAAAATTAGATTAAATTTTCAAATATGAGAAATTTGAAGCATCACAGATATTGTGATGCTTTTTATTTAAAATTCACAAATGCTCATAAATCGCTTATTTGATAAAAAATAATTTATTTTTTCAAATATGAGAATTTCATTTTAAAACTAAATCGTGAACTAATATACTGTAAGCTGACTGAAAATTCGATTATTTGAAAAAAACAGAAATAGTTTTGAAATATGAAAGCTATCAAGCACTGCATAAAGAAGAAATATTTCATTGAATAATGTATTAAAGTTATTTTTAGAAATAATATATTTTGACCTATAATTTATATTATGTAAAATAGAATATTTCAAAATTATATCTTCGAATCGTTCTAGCTCAATGTAAATTAATATCGTGAAGACACTTCCACTCATTGAAACTAATTGTAAATGAGAATTTTGCATAACTATTATAAAAAATGTGATGTGCATCAGATTAACTTTAGAATGATAATTTAAATTTTAAACGTAAAAAAAACATTTTAAAGCCTTGAAATCAGTAATTCTTAACATTTCTTTAAAATATTAAGATTCTGCCAAAGTTGCTATCATTGTAAGACTTTATTTTCTTATTTTTACATTCGATACTTTAAAAAAATTATCAAATATATGAATACTATTGCTGAGCATATTGCAGATTTTTTAAAAGAATACCCGCCGTTTAATAATTTGACTTTTCAGGAATTATCTGATATTGCAACAAACATCCGTGTATTAAATTTAGAAAAACATACTGTATTATTTCAAAATAACGATACGCTGCATGATAGTTTTTATGTTGTAGCTTCTGGTGTCATCAATTTAACTACAATTGCTGATGCTGAGGAAACTATTATCAATAAATGTCACGAAGGCGATATTTTTGGTTTAAGACCTTTCTTTGCCAAAAACAATTATATGATGACGGCAAAAGCGCGTGAAGAAAGTATCATATATGCTATTCCGATTGCGGTTTTCAGACCTTTTGTTGCTAATAATTCTGATGTTTTGAACTTTTTACTAGAGAGTTTTGCAACAAATTCAAGACATACAAAAGACAGTGTAAATTCAAATGGAAAAATGATTTCTGATACTTCGTTCTACGTTGATCAGCAATCAGAAATGCAATATATTCAGTCACTTAACTATAACAATTCACCTTTAACAACCGAGGCAACTCATATTGTTAAAGACGTTGCGATTTTAATGACTGAGGCAATGGTGGATAATATTATTGTTTGTGGCGAAAAAAGCCGCCCAATTGGTATTGTTACTGCTACCGATTTAGCTTCAAAAATTGCAACTGGCCGCTATCCTATTACAGAAACCATTGATAAAATCATGTCTTCGCCTGTAGTAACCGTAATTGAAAATGTTTCACTTGCCGAAGCACAATTGCTAATGCTCAAACATAATGTAACGCATCTTTGCGTAACAAAAGATGGAACAAGTAAATCTGCTGTAAAAGGAATTATTTCTGAGCACGATTTAATTGTAGCTCAAGCTAGTAACCCTGGTGTTTTAATTAAAGAAATTAAGCGTTCGCAGTTACCAAAAGATCTAAAACAAATTCGTGATCGTTTGTCTGATTTGATTCAGAATTCAATTCAGAAAAATATTCCAATTTCGCATGTGAGCAATATTGCAAGTGAAATCAATTTGGCAATTATCAAACGTTCTGTTGAATTATCTATTTTAGATCTAGGCTCACCTCCTGCTCGTTTTGCTTGGTTAAGCATTGGAAGTCAAGGGCGTAAAGAACAATTATTACTTACAGATCAAGACAGTATTTTAATTTTTGAAGATGTAGCTCCGGAAAAATACAGAGAAGTAAAAGATTACTTTTTAAGATTGGCAAAAAGAGCCACTACTATCTTAGAAAAAGTAGGATATGAATTTTGTCCAAATGGTCATATGGGAAGCAACATGTTATGGTGTAAGTCATTGACAGACTGGACAAAACAATACAACAGCTGGATGAATACTCCAGGTGAAAACAGCAATGATTTAAGCAGTATTTTCTTTGACTATGAAATTGTTTTTGGTGAACCAAAAATTGAAGAAGTTATAGAAAATGTGATTTTCAAAAATGCAGTAAACAATACTTTATTTTTTGATTTCTTAGGAAACGATGCTTTGAAAAAGAATTCTCCTCTGAGTTTTTTCAAAAAATTCATTGTTGAAGAAGAAGGTCCGCATAAAACTAAATTTGATATTAAAACGCGCGCTTTAATGCCTTTAATTGATGCTGCCCGTTTATTGATTTTAAATGCAAACATAAAAGGAATCAAAAATACATATTTGAGATTCAAACAATTAGCAATAACAGATTCTAAAAATGCTGAAATCTATTTGAGTTGTGCTGAAGCTTTTTTAACACTCTCAAAATTTAGAACTGTTGAAGGTTTAAAAAATGACGATTCTGGACAATATATTAATCTTAGAGAAATGTCTAAAACAGACAAAGAAAAGTTAAAAAATGCCTTGACCCCAATGAAAGATCTTGAGGAATTAATTAAGAGTAAATTTCAACTTACACAATTCTCGTAAAATATGCTAGACTGGCTTAAAAATATTAATAAAGAATATCCAGATTTTTGGAAAGATTACCTAAATAAATTCGAGACAAAACCTAACAGATTCGTTGTTCTATCAACGGAAACATCTGGTTTAAACCCGAATAAAGACGTGATTTTGTCTTTAGGTGCTTTCTCTGTAATTGATGACAGCATTGTAATTAAGGATAATTTTGAATCTGTGTTGCTGCAATACAAATTTTTGCAAGATAATGGGCTTTCAAACGAATTTATTATTGAAAGCAAAATGAGCAAAATGCAGGAACCGGAAGCGCTTGAAGCATTCGTTAATTTTCTGGGAAATGCCGTTTTAGTTGGTCATCATATAAATTTTGACATTGAAATGCTTAATTCTTCATTAGAACGTCTTGACTGTGGAAGATTAAAAAATGAAGCCCTCGATGTTGATGTAATGTATCGAAAATTAATGGACATTAATGACAAGCAATTTTCACTGGATGATTTATGTGAAATTTATAAAATCCCAAAAAGCGACAGAAATTCATCAGCTGAAGATGCTTACAGAATTGCGCTTTTGTTTTTGAAATTAAAATCTAGATTGGGAATTAAATAAAATTCCAATCTGCACGCAATATTGTCATTTCGAGGAACGAGAAATCCTCGCGAGTGGCTCGACAAAGATTGGCGATTTTGCAAACGGAGTTACTTGCGAGGATTTCTCGTTCCTCGAAATGACAAACAGTTCGGGAAAACTTGAAACCTGAAACGATCAGAACAATACAAAAAAAAGCCTCTTAAATTTTAAGAGGCTTTTTTTTATTTATTCTATCGATTAAATCTATTAGATTTTACCTTTTGTAATTTCTTCTACAATTTCAGGATTCAATAATGTTGATGTATCTCCAAAATTAGAAAAATCACCTTCTGCTATTTTACGTAAAATTCTACGCATAATTTTTCCAGAACGAGTTTTTGGCAAACCAGACACAAATTGAATTTTATCCAATTTTGCAATTGGTCCAATGTGATCAGAAATGTATTGATTGATTTCTTTAGACAAGTTTTCTTTATTTCTAACTTCTCCAGTTTCTTTCAAGATTACATAACCATATAATGCATTTCCTTTAATATCATGTGGGAATCCAACAATTGCAGATTCCGCTACCGCTGGGTGTTCGTTAATAGCATCTTCAATTGGAGCAGTTCCTAAATTATGACCAGAAACAATCACAACATCATCTACTCTACCTGTGATTCTGTAATACCCAACTTCATCTCTTAATGCACCGTCTCCTGTAAAATATTTCCCAGGGAAAGCTGAGAAGTAAGTTTCTTTATAACGATCATGATTATTCCAGATTGTTCTTGCAATTCCAGGCCAAGGAAATTTAATACACAAACTTCCAACTACTTGATTTCCTTCAATTTCATTACGTTTTTCATCCATTAAAACTGGCTGAATTCCTGGTAATGGCAAAGTTGCGTAAGTTGGTTTTGTTGGCGTAACAAAAGCAATTGGAGAAATCATGATTCCACCAGTTTCTGTTTGCCACCAGGTATCTACAACCGGACATCTCTTATCTCCAACGTGGTCGTTGAACCAGTGCCAAGCCTCTTCGTTGATTGGTTCTCCAACAGATCCAATAACTTTTAAAGATTTCAAAGGATATTTTTGAATATAATCTAAACTTTCTTTTGCTAAAGAACGGATTGCCGTTGGTGCTGTATAGAATTGAGTGATTTTATGTTTTTCGATAATATCCCAAAAACGGCTAAAATCAGGATACGACGGAACTCCTTCGAAAATTACAGTTGTTCCTCCGTTCAATAATGGTCCGTATAAAATGTATGAATGCCCAGTAATCCAGCCTATATCAGCTGTACACCAGAAAATATCATTTTCTTCATGACTGAAAACATTCTTAAATGTATATGCAGTGTAAACCATGTAACCAGCAGTAGTATGAACCATACCTTTTGGCTTACCCGTTGATCCTGAAGTATATAAAATAAACAAAGGATCTTCAGCATCCATAATTTCAGCAACACTATTATCTAGAGCCGCATCTAACAATGGCTGTAACCAGATATCACGGCCTTCTTTCATTTTTACATCAGTTTTAGTTCTTTTAGCAACCAAAACTTTTGTTACTGAAGGGCAAGTTTCTAAAGCTTCATCCACAATTCCTTTAAGATCAATTGTTTTGTTTCCTCTGTAACCTCCATCAGAAGTAATAACCATTTTACATTCACAGTCATTAATTCTTGCAGAAACAGCTGATGCTGAGAATCCAGCAAAAACAACTGAATGTATTGCTCCAATTCTAGCACAAGCCAAAACAGAAACTGCCAATTCTGGAATCATTGGTAAATAAATACAAACTCTATCTCCTTTACGTACACCTTGCTCGCGCAAAACATTCGCCATTTTTGAAACACGTTCGTATAATTCGTTGTATGTTATATGTAAAGCTTCTTCAGATGGATCATTCGGCTCAAAAATAATTGCCGTCTTCTCGCCTCTTTTACTTAAATGTCTATCGATACAGTTTTTAGTAATATTAACTTTTGCATCAGTAAACCATTTTACTTCAGCGTCAGCCATATTAAAATCAACTACTTTTTCCCATTGTTGGTACCATGTAAAATTTTCCTCAGCGATTTTACCCCAAAATTTTCTTGGTTCCCTTATTGACTTATTGTAATGTTTAAAATATTGTTCTAAATTTTCAATTTTATAATAACTCATATGTTTCTTGGAATTTTTTTTATAAATGTATTAAATCTCAGCGTATTCTTAAAATTATTTAATTCATAAATTTTGACAAATAAAAACACATATTAAAAAAAATATCTCTTTTTATTGTGTTTAATATAAAAAAACACTTTTTTACATCAAAAAGCATATTACAAAAAAGGTGCAGCAAATAAATACCACACCTTTTTATTTTTAACAATTTCAATAACAATTAATTTTGTAATTATAGAACTACAATACCTTCTTCTATCTTGAAAATAGAAGCATCTTTATTAATTACAACAGAAATTTCAACAAGTATATTTATTAAAAAATATACCCCATTATGAGGGATTAGCTTCACTTAACTTACTCTCGCTGAAGTTAAGTGAATGCAATATGCATCTATATCTAGTTTCTTAATAAGTGCTTACTAATTCAAAATATTATAAAATTTGATACAGTGCAAATCCCGCAAAATCCAATTTTGCGAGATTTCCCCAATTTTTAATTATCCAATTTTTTTCATTGCCGTCATAGACTCTCTCAACCAAGCTCCAACTTCTTCAATAGGATGTTGACGAATTTCTTTATTTACAGCAATCAATACAGCATTATCTACTCCGTTTGAAGTTGAGAATGGTTTTCCAATAATGTTTGTTTCAACAGTTTTCATGAACTCAGTCAACAATGGCTTACATGCATGATCAAATAAGTAACATCCGTACTCAGCAGTATCAGAAATTACACGGTTCATCTCGAACAATTTCTTTCTAGCGATAGTGTTTGCAATTAATGGCAATTCGTGTAATGACTCATAATAAGCTGATTCTTCGATAATTCCAGCTTCTGTCATTGTTTCGAAAGCCAATTCAACACCAGCTTTAACCATTGCAATCATCAATACTCCATTATCAAAATATTCTTGTTCAGAGATTGGAGCTTCTTGCGGAGCTGTTTTTTCGAAGTTAGTTTCTCCAGTTGCAGCTCTCCATTTCAATAAATTAACATCATCATTAGCCCAGTCAATCATCATTGTTCTTGAGAATTCTCCAGAAATGATATCGTCTTGGTGTTTTTGGAATAACGGACGCATAATGTCTTTCAATTCTTCTGCTAATTCGTAAGCTTCAATTTTTGCAGGATTTGACAAACGATCCATCATATTTGTAATACCACCGTGTTTCAAAGCTTCAGTGATAGTTTCCCATCCGTATTGAATTAATTTTGAAGCATATGCAGCATCGATTCCTTTTTCAACCATTTTATCAAAACATAAAATAGATCCAGTTTGTAATAATCCGCAAAGGATTGTTTGCTCACCCATTAAATCTGATTTTACTTCAGCTACGAAAGATGATTTTAAAACTCCTGCTTTATGACCTCCAGTTGCTACAGCGTAAGCTTTTGCCTGATCTAAACCAAATCCGTTTGGATCATTTTCTGGGTGAACAGCGATAAGAGTTGGTACACCAAATCCTCTTTTGTATTCTTCACGAACCTCAGATCCAGGACATTTTGGAGCACACATTATTACTGTAATATCTTTACGAATCTGCATTCCTTCTTCAACGATATTGAAACCGTGAGAATATGCTAAAGTCGAACCTTGTTTCATTAATGGCATAATTGCAGTAACTACAGCAGTATGTTGTTTGTCTGGAGTTAAATTACACACTAAATCAGCAGTTGGAATCAATTCTTCATACGTTCCTACTTTAAATCCATTTTCAGTTGCATTTTTATATGAAGCTCTTTTTTCAGCAATTGCATCTGCACGCAATGCATAAGAAATATCTAAACCTGAATCTCTCATGTTTAAACCTTGATTCAAACCTTGTGCACCACAACCTACGATAACAACTTTTTTTCCTGCTAATGCTGCGATTCCGTCTGCAAATTCTGATTGCTCCATAAATTCGCAAACTCCTAGTTGCTCTAATTGTAATCTAAGTGGTAATGTGTTGAAATAATTTGCCATTTTTTTTTATTTAATGAATTGTGTAATTTAATAATTGATTTAATAGTAATTATGAATGATATTATTTGAAAGTCTCTAATAGCGTTGAAATTTCCATTTTTTCTTTTGAAACTGAAATTCTTCCCGAACGTACAAATTGCATGATACCGTAAGGTTTGAATTTTGCATACAATTCTTCAATTTCAGAACGTCTTCCTGATTTTGAAATCACAAAAAAATCACGAGAAACCGTTACAATCGTAGATTGGCTCTCTTTGATTATATTTTGAATTTGTTTTTCGTCAAACAATAAATTTGAAGCAATTTTAAACAAGGCATTTTCAAGATAAATTGTCTCTTCATCTGTGTGATAAAATGCTTTTATAACCTCAATTTGTTTTTCAATCTGTCCAACAATATTCTGGACCCATTTTTCTGTAGTATTCACTACAATAATAAATCTTGAAACATTCTCTATTTCTGATTCTGAAACGTTTAGACTTAATATATTAATGTGACGCTTTAAGAATATTCCAGATATTCTGTTCAACAATCCAACATTATTTTCTGAGTATACCGATATGGTAAATGTTTTATCTTCCATTTTGTTTTTTAGTTTATTTTGTTTCAGGTTTCAAGTTTCAAGTTCTGCTGAGAACGTGAAACCTGAAACTTAAAACTTGAAACTTTTTTCTCTAGCTTAATCTAATTTCTGAAACACAAGCTCCTGTTGGAATCATAGGGAAAACATTGTTTTCTTTTTCCACCATAACTTCCAAGAAGTAAGAATCTTTTGAAGCCAGCATTTCTGCTACAGCTTCATCTAAATCTTCACGTTGCGTTACTTTTTTAGATTTAATATGATACCCTTCTGCAATTGCAACAAAATTTGGATTAATCATTTTTGTTGATGCATATCGGTTGTCAAAGAACAATTCTTGCCATTGACGTACCATTCCTAAAAATTCATTATTCAGAATAACAATCTTTACCGGAACCTGAGTTTGGAAAATTGTTCCCAATTCCTGAATTGTCATTTGGAATCCACCATCACCAATAATCGCTACAACTTCACGCTCTGGTTTACCCATTTTTGCTCCAATTGCTGCTGGAAGCGCAAATCCCATTGTTCCTAATCCGCCAGAAGTAATATTACTTTTAGTTGAATTGAATTTTGCATAACGACAAGCAAACATTTGGTGCTGACCAACATCTGAAACGATAATTGCATCACCTTTTGAATGTTTATTGATCATTTCAATAGTTTCTCCCATCGAAATTCCTTTGCCATTCGTAGGATTCAACTCTTCTTTAATAACCGTATTATATTCAACTTCTTGTAATGCTTTAAATTCATTATGCCATAAATCGTGAGATTTAGCATCAATTAAAGGCAATAAAGCAGCTAAAGATTCTTTTACATCACCTAAAACTGCAATTTCAGTTTTAACGTTTTTATCAATTTCAGCTGGATCAATTTCGAAGTGAATTACTTTCGCCTGTTTCGCATAAGTAGCTAATTTTCCAGTAACACGGTCGTCAAAACGCATTCCGAAGGCAATTAAAACATCACATTCATTGGTCAATAAATTTGGACCATAATTTCCGTGCATTCCAAGCATTCCAACATTTAAAGGATGATCTGTTGGCAAAGCCGATAATCCTAAAATTGTCCAAGCTGCAGGGATTCCTGATTTTTCTACAAAAGCTTTAAATTCAGCTTCGGCTTGTCCTAAAATAATTCCTTGTCCAAAAACAATGAACGGTTTTTTAGCGCTATTGATTAAAGCTGCAGCTTCGGCAACTTTATCTAATTTTAATTTTGGAACCGGAACATAACTTCTGATTCCTGTACATTTTTCATAGCTATATTCAAACTCGTCAAATTGTGCATTTTTAGTAATATCAATCAAAACCGGACCTGGACGGCCAGAACGAGCGATATAAAAAGCTTTTGCAATTATTTCCGGAATTTGAGAAGCTTCAGTAATCTGAAAATTCCATTTTGTAACCGGAGTTGAAATTCCGATAATATCAGTTTCCTGAAACGCATCAGAACCTAATAAATGTCTTCCAACCTGACCTGTAATACAAACCATTGGAGTTGAATCGATTTGTGCATCTGCAATTCCTGTAACTAAATTTGTAGCACCAGGCCCAGACGTAGCAATTGCAACACCCACTTTTCCAGTAGCTCTGGCATAACCTTGAGCTGCATGCGTTGCACCTTGTTCGTGACGAACTAAAACGTGGTGCAACTGATCCTGAAATTTATATAATTCATCGTAAACTGGCATGATTGCTCCTCCTGGATAACCATAAACCAAGTCTACACCTTCTTCTAACAAACATCTTATAACGGCTTCTGCCCCTGATATTCTCATAGTATATTGTTTTTCAAGAACCAATTTCAATTTTCAATTGATTCTTGATATTATTGTTTCTTAATTAATTATCGGTAACGCATCCTGTAGAGGCGCTTGACACCGATCTAGCGTACTTAAACAAAACTCCTCTGTCAACTTTTAAAGGAGGTTGAACCCAAGCCGCTTTACGAGCAGCGAATTCTTCGTCAGATATCTTCAGGTCAATTGTATTTTTCTTAGCGTCGATAGCAATTATATCTCCATCTTTTACTAGTGCAATACCACCACCGTCATATGCTTCTGGTGTAACGTGCCCTACCACGAAACCGTGTGAACCTCCGGAGAATCGACCGTCTGTGATTAGTGCACAGGTGCTTCCTAATCCGGCTCCAATAATCGCAGATGTAGGTTTTAGCATTTCAGGCATTCCCGGACCACCTTTTGGTCCACAACCTCTAATGACGACTACATTGCCTGGTTTAATTTTTCCGGCTTCAAGACCTGGAATTACTTCAAATTCACCTTCAAAAACAACAGCTGGTCCTTCAAAATATTCTCCTTCTTTTCCACTGATTTTTGCTACAGCACCTTCAGAAGCAAGATTCCCATATAAAACCTGAATATTTCCTGTTGGTTTTAACGCTTTTTGAATTTCATGAATTACTTCTTGTCCGTCCTGTAAATCTGGAGTCGATGCTAAATTTTCAGCAACTGTTTTTCCTGTTACAGTCAAACAATCTCCGTGAATAAGTCCAACTTTCAATAGATATTTCATTACTGAAGGAATTCCTCCAACTTCATGAATATCTTCCATCATATATTTACCACTTGGTTTCATATCAGCAAGAACAGGAGTTCTGTCATTAATTGCCTGAAAATCATCCAAAGTAATTGTTATTCCAACAGAGTGAGCCATTGCAATTAAGTGCATCACTGCATTTGTAGAACCTCCTAAAACTGCTACAATTGTAATAGCATTTTCGAAAGCTTTACGAGTCATGATATCTCTTGGTTTGATATCTTTTTCTAATAAAATTTTAATTGCAGCTCCGGCAGCAAGACATTCGTCTCTTTTTTCCTGACTCAAAGCAGGATTTGAAGAGCTGTATGGCAAACTCATTCCTAATGCCTCAATTGCAGAAGACATAGTGTTAGCAGTGTACATACCACCACAAGCACCAGCACCCGGACAAGCATTTTTAATTACTCCTTTAAAATCTTCCGGAGTGATTTCTCCTTTTACTTTTTTTCCTAAAGCTTCAAAAGCAGAAACGATATTTAAAGATTCACCTTTCCATTTTCCAGAATGAATTGAACCTCCATAAACCATCATTGACGGACGATTTAATCTACCCATTGCAATTAACGCTCCAGGCATATTTTTATCGCAGCCAGGAATTGCAATAATACTGTCGTACCATTGTGCTCCTGCAACTGTTTCAATAGAATCTGCAATTACATCTCTTGAAACCAAAGAATAACGCATTCCTTCAGTTCCGTTTGAAATTCCGTCACTAACACCAATGGTATTAAAAATAAGTCCGACAAGATCTGCATCCCAAACGCCTTTTTTAACATCTTTTGCTAAATCATTCAAGTGCATGTTGCAAGTGTTACCATCGTAACCCATGCTCACAATTCCAACTTGTGCTTTTTTCAGATCTTCTTCAGTTAAACCAATTCCGTACAACATAGCTTGCGCCGCAGGCTGTGTCTGATCTTGAGTGATGGTTTTGCTGTACTTATTTAATTCCATTATGTATTATTTTATTTTAATTTTTGTTCAAAAAAAAACCTTCCAGTATTTGGAAGGTTTATAATATAGTCTTTCAATTATATTTATACCATTCCCGACGCAGATGTGCTAATCACATTGACAACAACGACAGAAGAAATAATAATAATTGAGATTTGCATCTTTTCTTTTTTTTTAGTGTGACAAAAGTATAAAAACTTTAATGACTAAAAAAATAAAATCTCAACATTTTAAAGACTTCTTGTTATTTCTTCTACGTTTTAACAAAAAATATTAAACAATTGTCGATTGTCCAATAGTTACATTGTCATTATTAAAATAAAGCAGATCATCTTTGCTGAAAATAAAATTAGAAACAAACTCCCCTACTTCATTTGTACCGAATTTTGAATCTGGTTTTAAATCAACCGTTACTACTTTAAATTCTATTGCTTTTTCTATCGCTTTATAAATGACATTAGCTTCTTTAGTTAAACCAAAATGCTCTAACAAAAGTGCCGCCGCCAAAATCGAAGCAATTGGATTTGCAATATTTTTTCCTTTTGCCTGCGGATATGATCCATGAATTGGCTCAAACAAAGCATTCTTTTCTCCTAAAGATATTGATGGCAATAAACCTATTGATCCTGTAATTACACTTGCTTCATCAGATAAAATATCTCCAAATAAATTTTCTGTCAAAATCACATCAAACTGTTTTGGATTTAAGATGATTTGCATTGCTGCATTATCCACAAATAAAAAATCTAAAGCTACATCTGGATAATCTTCGCCCACTTTCTGAACTACTTTTCTCCATAATCTTGAGGTTTCCAAAACGTTTGCTTTATCAACCATCGTTAACTTTTTGCGTCGTTTTTGTGCCGATTTAAAAGCTAAATGTGAAATTCTAGTAATTTCTTCTTCTGAATATTCACATAAATCCGAAGCATGTGTTCCTTCTTCGTTAAGCGTTTTTGTTCCAAAATACGCACCACCCGTTAATTCTCTAAAAATGGTAAAATCGGCTCCTTCAATAATTTCTCTTTTTAAAGGAGAAGATTCAATTAAAGCTTTGTAAGGTTTGATTGGACGAATATTAGCAAACAAACCAAGTTCTTTGCGAAGTCTCAACAAACCTTGCTCTGGACGAACTTTTGCATTTGGGTTGTTATCATATTTTGGATCACCAATAGCACCAAGCAAAACTGCATCTGTATTCAAACAAAGATTAAGCGTTTGTTCCGGGAGTGGGTTTCCTGTTTTATCAATTGCAACCGCACCCATAAGCGCTTCTTCAAAAACAAATTCATGATTGTACACCTCACCAATAGCGTATAATGCTTTTTTGGCTTGTAAAATTACTTCTGGTCCAATTCCGTCTCCTGGTAAAACTGCTATTTTCAAATTCATAACGTCTCGTTCTTTATGATTTAAATCTTTATTTTTTTCTTCTTTATTCTTTACTCTTTCTTCTATTCTCTCTATAAAACTAGCTTCTGATTAATTCTCCCTGAATTTTTGAAGCTTCGATAATTTGATGAATATCAGCATCAACAACTTCTTTTTTAATATCAGCGAATTTCAAAAACTCAATGTATACAATATCTAATTGTACTTTTGTAAGCTCGTAACCTACTTTTTTAGCTCGGTAAGCCAAAGCTGCTCTTCCGCTTCTTGCAGTCAAAATAATTGACGACTCATTAACACCAACATCAAGCGGATCCATGATTTCGTAAGTTGCTCTGTTTTTGATTACACCATCCTGGTGAATTCCTGAACTGTGCGCAAAAGCATTTGCTCCTACAATAGCTTTATTTGGCTGCACGATCATTCCCATACTTTCAGAAACTAAACGGCTCATTTCATTCAATTCTCTAGTATTGATATTAGTATCTAAATTCAAGTACGGATGTTGTTTGAAAATCATTACAACTTCTTCAAGTGCCGTATTTCCAGCTCTTTCTCCAATACCATTAATTGTACACTCGATTTGTCTTGCTCCATTTATAGCTCCTGCAATTGAGTTTGCAGTTGCCATTCCTAAATCATTATGACAGTGACATGAAAGGATTACGTTTTCAATTCCTTTTACGTTTTCTTTTAAGTATTTAATTTTTGCTCCGTATTCTTCTGGAAGGCAATATCCTGTTGTATCAGGAATATTCAATACCGTTGCTCCAGATTTGATCACTTCTTCGCAAACTTTTGCTAAGAATGCATTATCCGTTCTTCCTGCATCTTCAGCGTAGAATTCAACATCTTCTACATATGATTTTGCGTGAGCTACTGCAAATTTTGCTCTTGCGATGATATCTTCAGGAGTAGTTTGTAGTTTATGGAGTATATGAGATTCAGATGTTCCGATTCCCGTGTGGATTCTAGGTCTTTTAGCATGCTTTAAAGCTGCTGCAGCAACATCAATGTCGTTTTTTACGGCTCTTGTTAATCCGCAGACGGTTGCATTTTCTACAATTTTACAAATCTCAGAGACCGATAAAAAATCGCCCGGACTTGACACAGGGAAACCTGCCTCGATAATATCAACTCCCATTTTGTCTAGTCGTTCTGCGATAACTAATTTTTGGTTAGTATCTAACTTACATCCTGGAACTTGTTCACCATCGCGCAAAGTGGTGTCAAAAATTTGAACTTTCTCTCTATTCATATTCATTTATTTAATGTAATTTCACATTGTAATAACAAATATATATTGTACTTATGCAGTACAAAATTCGTTTTAATGAAATTATACTGTTCATAAAACAATTTATACCCAGTTAAACATCTTACAATCAATAAGTTATATTATTATTTTTTACAATGGCTAACCATCAAAAAGATTTCTTATTTGTTCTGATTAAATCCCTTTCCAAATCTGAAAAAAGACAATTTAAAATTTTTGCGAGTCGCTTAGAAACTAGTTCGAATACAAAATTTATCGAACTATTTAATATTTTAGACAAATCTGAAACGTATGATGAAAAGCTTATTCTTAAAAGCGGAAGTATTAAAAAAGTACAGTTATCTAACTTAAAATCATACTTATACAAACAGATTTTAGTTAGCATCCGATTAAATATTCCGAGTCAAAATATTCGCTATCAATTGCGCGAACAGATTGATTTTGCTGTTATTCTTTATAATAAAGGTTTGTACAAACAGAGTTTGAAAATTCTTGACAAAACAAAACAGCAAGCTTTAGAAAATGATGAAAAATATATGGCATATGAGATTGTAGAATTCGAAAAACTGATCGAATCGCAATACATCACTCGAAGTATTCAAGGCCGCGCTGACGAATTAGTAATTCAGGCAAAAGAATTGAATTACAGAAACACGATTTCAAGCAAATTATCCAATTTATCGCTTCAGTTATACGGAATCATGCTGAAAACGGGTTACGTAAAAAGTGACGAAGAATATAAATATATTGACGATTATTTCAACAGACATATTGCAAAACTGGACGAAAGCAAGTTTGGTTTTAGAGAAAAATATTGGTTTTATAATGCCAATTTATGGCGCAGTTTCTTAGTTCAGGATTTCTTAGCAAGTTATAAATACGCTTATAAATGGGTTACGCTGTTTTATGATAATCCAAATATGATTTATCTGAATCCAGTTTTCTTCTTAAAAGGAAATCATTATTTTCTGGAATCGCTTTATATGTTGAAATACACTTCGAATTTCAAAAGATATCTTTCACTTTTAGAAGAAACGATCGAAGATCCGAAGTTTCCGGTAAACGATAACATTGCATCACTATCATTTCTATATGTTTACAACAATAAGTTGAATTTACATATTCTGGAAGGTACTTTTGCCGAAAGCGAATATTTGATTCCTGAGATTTTAGAAAAAATTAAATTGCACAGCGAACATCTTGATGAGCATCACGAAATGTTGTTTTTCTACAAAATTGCGTCAATTTATTTTGGAAATGAAAAGTACAACGAATGTATTCTTTATTTAGATAAAATCATCAACAACAAGAACTTAACGATGCGTGAAGATTTAATGTGCTTCGCGAGACTTTTGTCGTTGATTGCACATTATGAATTAGGAAAAGATTATTATTTAGAAAATCATCTTAAAAGTACGTATAAATTCTTGCTGAAAATGAATGATTTACATGAAGTTCAAAAAGAAATCATCAAATTCTTAAGAAACTTAAATAATTTTTATCCAGCCGATATTAAGAAGGAATTCAAAAAAATGCATGCTCGTTTTGTTGAACTTGAAAAGAACACTTACGAAAAAAGAGCATTCTTATATTTAGATATTATTTCCTGGCTTGAAAGCAAAATTGAGAATCGTAAGATTGCTGATATTATTAAGGAAAAAGCTAAGCTGAATAGTCGTTAAGGCTTTAAAATTTTAATAACAAAAAAGCGTAAAAGATCAAATCTTTTACGCTTTTTTTATTGATTTTATCGAAGTTCTATTCTACAATATTCGAAGTCGTAACATAAAAATCTTTATCAACTTCTACTTTTCTATCTTCATTAGTCGTTTTTTCAGACTGCCATTCTGTTGTTGGTTTTAACCAAGTTTCAACACCGTTTATTTTCACTCTAACCGGCATATCAAATTTAGCAACACAATTTGTCCAGTGATATCCGAAAGTTCCGTTTTTAAATATGTATTCAAAAACCGGAATCTGAGTTGTAGTCAAATATTGTGCATAAACTCTGTTGAAGTTAATTCCAGATTGTTCATTGATATAATCCTGAATTTGTTTGCCAGTAACCGTTTGATGATAGAAAGTCTTGTTCATTCCTCTCAAAATCGATTTCCATTTTGCATCATCATTAATTACCTGACGAATCATGTGCAGCATTGAAGCTCCTTTTGGATACATATCTCCAGATCCTTCGTTATTTACATCATAATGTCCGATGATTGGAGTATCATTTTTAATGTTTTTTCTGCATCCAATAATATATTCAGAAGCAGCATCTTTTCCGTAATAATACTCTAAAAACAAACTTTCTGAATAGTTGGTAAAACTTTCGTGAACCCACATATCAGCAATATCTTTGTAAGTAATATTATTTGCAAACCATTCGTGGCCAGATTCGTGAATAATGATGAAATCAAACTTTAATCCCCAACCAGTTCCGCTTAAATCACGTCCTAAATAACCGTTTTTATATTGGTTTCCATAAGTTACAGAACTTTGGTGCTCCATACCCAAATACGGAACTTCTACTAATTTATAGCTGTCTTCGTAAAACGGATAAGGTCCAAACCAGTTTTCAAACGCTTTAAGCATTCTTCCTGCGTCTTTAAATTGTTCTTTAGCCAAAGCTAAATTATCTCTCAAAACATAATAATTACAATCTAAATCACCTTTTTCTCCTTTATATACTTCAGAAAAATTAACATAATCACCAATATTAATGTTTACACCATAATTGTTAATTGGGTTCGAAACGTACCAGTTGAAAGTTTTTGTTCCGTCTTTTTCTTTTTTAACACTTTTTAATCTTCCGTTTGAAACATCTGTCAAATCTCCCGGAACATTCACGCTGATTAGCATATTTTCGACTTCATCATACATATGATCTTTACAAGGCCACCAAACACTCGCGCCTAAACCCTGACAAGATGTAGCAATAAAATCTTTTCCGTTTTTATCTTTTTTCCAAGAAAATCCACCGTCCCAAGGCGCTCTTACAGCTTCTTTTGGTTTCCCTTCAAACTTGATTATAATTTCTTTCGAATCTCCAACTTTTTGTTTCTCTACTAAAGTGATAAAGAAAGCATTTCCATCTCTTTCAAACTTTAAAGGCAAACCATTCTGAGTCACTTTTGTGATATTCATTGGTTGCTGCAAATCAATTTGCATTCTGTTATTTTCTGCTAAAACAGTGTAACGTACTGTATTTGAACCTGAAATTGATTTCTCTGAAGGATTCACTTTTACATCTAAATGATAATATTTCAAATCCCACCAGGCTCTTTCTTTTGTAATGCTGCCACGCAAACTATCCTGATGCGTAAAAACAGTTTCTGACTTATTTAAAAGTCCTTGCGCATTTGCACCGAAACCAACTAAAAAGGCGATAAAAGCGCCACCAAAGTATTTTCTCATTATTTATAAATTTGTAATAAATAAGGTCATTAAACCTGTTTAATCTGTAACAAATGTAAACATTCAGATTAATTATTCTAAAATTTTATGATTTCGGAAATAAAAAATAAACCCGACTGAAGTTTAAAATATTCAGTCGGGTTTGATTTTTAATCTTTTACAAAAAATTAATTCGTAATATCAGAAGTAGTAATATAAAAGTTTTTGTCTGTTACAAGTGTTGGTTTATCGCCTTTTACATCTAATGCCTGCCACTCACTTTTAGGTTTTAACCAAGTTTCAACACCATTTAAATTTACTTTTAGAGGCATATTAAATTCTGGCGTACAATTGATCCAATGATATCCTAATTTTTGCTTAAAGAAAAAATATTCGAAAGTAGGCAATTGAGTTGTTCTTAAATACTGATTAAAAATAGGACTTAAATCGATACCTGATTCTTTGCTCATGTAATCCTCAATTTCTTTTGTGGTAACGGTTTTATGATAAAAAGTGCTGTTTAAGCCTCTTAAAATGTTTTTCCATTTTGTATCGTCATTCACAAGCTGACGAATGGTATGCAGCATATTTGCTCCTTTTGGATACATATCGCCAGAACCTTCTTTGTTCACATCATAAATACCAATAATTGGTTTGTCATTACTAATCAATTTTCTTTCACCAATAATATAAGCTGAAGCAGCATCTTTACCATAATAATATTCAATAAAAAGACTTTCTGAATAAGTAGTAAAGCTTTCATGAATCCACATATCAGCAATATCTTTATAGGTGATATTATTAGCAAACCATTCGTGACCAGATTCGTGAATAATAATGTAATCAAATTTTAAGCCCCAGCCAGTTCTACTCATATCACCCCCCAGATAGCCATTTTTAAACTCGTTCCCGTAAGTCACAGAACTTTGATGCTCCATACCTAAATAAGGCGCTTCTACCAATTTATAACTGTCTTCATACCAAGGATAAGGTCCGAACCAGTTTTCAAAAGCTTTCAGCATTCGTGGCGCATCTTTAAAATGTTCTTTAGCAATTGCCAAATTATCTTTTAGAACATAATAACTACAATCTAAATCACCTTTTTCTCCTTTATATTTCTCCGAAAAATTGACATAATCACCAATATTAATATTTACGCCATAATTGTTAATCGGATTTGAAACATACCAATTAAAAGTTTTTGTTCCGTCTTTTTCTTTTTTAACGCTTTGTAGTCTTCCGTTCGAAACATCAGTTAAATCTCCGGGAACATTCACACTAATCAGCATATTTTCAACTTCATCATACATATGATCCTTACATGGCCACCAAACGCTGGCACCCAAACCTTGACATGATGATGCAATAAAATCTTTTCCGTTTTTATCTTTTTTCCAGGTAATTCCTCCGTCCCATGGTGGATTAACAGCTTCTTTAGGTTTTCCTCCAAAAGAAACAACAATCTCTTTTGTTTCTCCAACTTTTTGTTTTTCAGCTAGCTCTATAAAAAAAGCATTTCCGTTTCGTTCAAATTTCAGTTCTTTTCCATTTTGAGTCGCTTTCGTGATATTCATCGGTTCCTGCAAATCGATTTGCATTTTGTTGTTTTCAGTCAAAACTGTATAACGTATTGTATTTGAACCTGTAATCGTTTTTTCAGCCGGGTTTACTTTTACATTTAAATGATAATGTTTCAAATCCCACCAAGCTCTTTCTTTTGTGACGCTTCCTCGCAAAGTGTCTTGATGTGTCAAAGTTTCTGACTTGCTAAAAATAGACTGTGAATGTGCTGAAAAACCAGAAATTAAAGCTATCAAAATAGCGCTTAAGTTTTTTTTCATAAAATAATTTTGAAAATTTAAGATTATTGGAAAAATGTTTGCATTCAAAACAAAAAAATAACACTAAAATTAATAATTCTTCTCTATTTTTAGCTTTTTAAATCATTCATTTTTATGAAATCTTATTTTATACTGTATTTGTTACTTTTTTTATTTCTTAACAATTCCTATTCACAAGAAATCCCCATTCATAAAACTACTGAAAAAGTCATTATTGACGGCGATTTATCAGATTGGAAAACTTCATTTTTAGGGCCGTTTGTCGTTCATAATTCGGGAGAAAAAGCAACTCAAAATACTTTTGTTTCCTTTTCATGGAATGACGAAGCTCTTTATATTGCTTATCGCTGCTCAGATTCTAAAATAATAGGTGCAAAACAAAAAAATGATACACAGATTTTCAATACAGATGATTTAGTAGAAATTTTTATTGATCCCGACGGTGACGGACAAAACTATGTTGAAATTGGAGTAAATGCTTTTTCAACACATTATGATTTGCTTTTAAAATGCATTTCGCCAGATTGTGGCGGATGGAAAATGTCAATGGCCTATAACATTTCTGGACTGGAAACGGCAAGCAAAATTAATCCTGAAGGTTTTTCTGCAGAAATTAAAATTCCATTTTCAAGTTTAAAAAAAATTGAAAATGGAAATTTTACAAAACTAAAAACTGGCACAAAATGGCGAGGAAATGCTTTTAGAATTGATTACGGTAATGCAACCGAATATCTTGCAATTCAGCCTTATAAAAGCTTAAAATTCGGATTTCACCAACCTTCTGAATTTGCTGTTTTTGAGTTTAAAGAATAAAATTTAAAAAGCGATTAACCGTAAGATTCAAGCCCAATCTGTGCTCCTCTTTTTAAATTTCTCTTGCCAGCAATTCCGTTTATTACCAAACCTAAACCAGACAAAACAGCACCATAAAAAACAAGTCCGCCTCCGGTTCCAATTGTAAACACCAAGCCAAGAGCTAAAAGAACAATTCCAATTATAATATTTCTAGTAAATTTTCTGGAAAAATCTTTACGGGTAATATCATTTATACGATCTATTTTCTTTAGAACTGAAACTGGAATTTTAACACTTCTTTGTTCAATTATATTACTTACAATGAAATAATTCTCTTTGGAGTGGCTTTCTGTAAGTTCTCCAAAGTTTCCGTTTTCTATAATTTTATCCAAAATACTTTCAAAATTTGCAAGTAATTCTGCATCAGTAAGGTCTTTGTGATTATCTTCGATTATATCCTCGATATTTTCTTCAAATTCAAGTCTTCTTTCCGATAAATATTCAATTTGTTCCAAAGGAGAAAGATCCTCAATATGTCTCTTTTCTGTTTCTTTCTCTTCTGCTATTTTCTTTTCATTGGTTTCTTTCAGAATGGTATCAATATCAATATTTCGGGCAACTAAAATTTCCTTTGCAACAACTAATGCATCAGGATTATATTTACTAGCATTTTTAGTCAGCATCAAAATTAAATCTTCATCTGAATGATCCACAAAACGCTTTCTGAATGTTTCTATGTCCATGGCTTAAATATTTACGTAAATATCAAAAAATAATTTTTATTTTAACATAATTTAGTAAATATTTTTTCACAATTTAGAATTATTTCTGACGTTTCTTCAGAACTTCAACAACGTCATTTAATTGAAAACCTTTCGCCTGCAATAAGATCAAATAATGAAAAAGTAAATCAGCGCTTTCACTCAAAAACAAATCATCGTTGTTATCTTTTGCTTCAATAACCACTTCTACAGCTTCTTCTCCAACTTTCTGAGCAATTTTATTGATTCCTTTTTCAAATAAAGAAGCTACATAACTTTTCTCAGAATCAGCATTTTCTCTTCTGGTTTTAATTGTATTTTCCAATTGAGAAATAAAACCATAATTCGCTTCATTTGGATCTTGCCAACAAGTATCTGCTCCAGTATGACACGTTGGCCCAACAGGTTTTGCCTGAATCAAAAGTGTATCACCGTCGCAGTCGTTTTTAATACTTACCAAATTCAGAAAATTGCCACTCTCCTCACCTTTTGTCCAAAGTCTTTGTTTTGAACGGCTAAAGAAAGTTACTTTTTGAGTTTCTATAGTTTTTTGAAGCGATTCTTCGTTCATGTAACCCAGCATCAAAACATTTTTAGTTTCCGAATCCTGAATGATTGCCGGAATCAATCCGTGTGCGCTTTTTATATCGATTTCCATAATTTTAGTCTAAAGTTGTAAAGTCCAAAGTCTTAAAGTTAAAACTATAATCGAACTTCTATATTATTATTTTTTAATTCTTGTTTCAAAGCTTTTATCTCAATTTCTTTAAAGTGAAAAACACTTGCTGCTAAAGCTGCATCTGCTTTTCCTTTTTTAAATGAATCAACAAAATGCTGAATATTTCCAGCGCCTCCCGAAGCAATTATTGGAATATTTACTAATTCTGAAAGTTTAGCCAAAGCCTCGTTTGCAAAACCATTTTTAGTTCCATCATTATCCATCGAAGTGAACAAAATTTCTCCAGCACCGCGTTCTGCCACTTCAACAGCCCAATCGAATAAATTTAATTCGGTAGGTACTTTTCCTCCAACCAAATGCACAATCCACTGTCCGTCAATTTGTTTGGCGTCGATTGCAACAACAACGCACTGACTTCCAAATTTCTGTGCCAAATCATTAATTAACTGCGGATTTTTTACTGCCGATGAATTAATCGAAACTTTATCAGCACCATTATTCAGCAGAATATCAACATCTTCGATAGATGAAATCCCACCACCGACAGTAAACGGAATATTGATTTTCTCGGCAACACTTCGCACCATATTTACTAAGGTTTTACGTCTTTCTTCCGTAGCCGAAATATCAAGAAAAACCAATTCGTCTGCGCCTTCAGCCGAGTAAATTTCTGCCAATTCAACCGGATCACCAGCATCGCGCAAGTCAACGAAATTAACACCTTTTACAGTTCTTCCGTTTTTTATATCCAAACAAGGTATGATTCTTTTTGCTAACATTTTTAATTTGGTTGTTGGTTATTGGTTGATTGTTGTTGGTTAAAGTGATATACTATCAACCGACAACTAACAACTATAAACCAATTATATAATTTTCTAACTGTTTCAAACTAATTCTTCCTTCGTAAATTGCTTTTCCGATGATTGTTCCTTCGCAGCCTAATTCAGCTAATTTTGGTAATTCGTCAAAAGTTGAAATTCCTCCTGAAGCAATTAGTTTTACTCCTTTAGCTTCTGCCAAAATTTTGCTGTACAGATCAAAACTTGGACCTTGAAGCATTCCGTCTTTAGCAATATCAGTACAGATAACATACTGAATTCCTTTTGTTTGATAATCCTGAATAAACGGAACCAAATCTTCATTTGATTCTTCTAACCAGCCTGAAACGGCAATTTTTTCATCTTTTGCATCAGCGCCTAAAATAATTTTCTCTGAACCATATTCTGAAATCCATTTTTCGAAAATTGCTCTGTTTTTTACAGCAATACTTCCGCCTGTAATTTGATTTGCACCGCTTTCAAAAGCGATTCTCAAATCGTCATCCGATTTTAATCCGCCTCCAAAATCAATTTTTAAACTAGTTTGCGTTGCGATTTGCTCCAATATCTTATAATTGACAATTTTGCTCGATTTTGCACCATCTAGATCTACTAAATGTAGATATTCAATTCCGTGTGCTTCAAATGATTTCGCCACTTCAAGCGGATTCTCATTGTAAATTATTTTGGTATCATAATCACCTTTGGATAAGCGAACGCATTTTCCTTCAATGATATCTATGGCTGGTATTATTCTCATTTTTTTTAGTCTTAAAGTTTGAAAGTCTAAAGTCTTAAAGTCTTTTCTGATTCTCAAAAATTGATATTTTGATTTATATTGTTTTTTTGAATTTGAAAATTTTACATCTTCAGGAAATTTCCAAGGATTTTCTCTCCAACATCACCACTTTTTTCTGGGTGAAATTGAGTTCCATAAAAATTATCTTTTTGCAAAGCCGATGCATATTCAACGTCGTAATTCGTTGTTGCAATGGATTCTACGCAATTTGGAGCGTAAAAACTGTGAACCAGATACATAAATTCATTTTCAGAAATCCCTTTAAACAAATCGGTTTTTAAATCATAAATCTGATTCCAGCCCATTTGAGGCACTTTTACATTGTTTGAAAATTTCAAAACGTCAACATCAAAAATCCCTAAACCTTTGGTATTTCCTTCTTCGGTTTGATTACACATTAATTGCATTCCAAGACAAATTCCCAAAACAGGTTGTTTCAATTCAGGAATCAAACTATCCAAACCACTTTCTCGAAGTTTAGTCATAGCTGAACTCGCCTCGCCAACGCCAGGGAAAATCACTTTATCTGCCAATTTAATTTCCTCCGGATCATTACTCAAAACAGCTTTAAAACCCAATCTTTCAATAGCAAACATAATGCTCTGAATATTTCCTGCTCCGTAATTTATAATTACTATTTTCATTCTTTTTAGTTGTTGGTTGATGGTTATTGGTTGATGGCTAACAACTATCAACCAACAACCATAAACTTTAAAGCATTCCTTTCGTCGAAGGCAAAATCATTTTTTCTGTATCTCTTTTTACGGCTACTTTTATTGCTTTCGCGAAAGCTTTAAAGATTGCCTCAATTTTGTGATGTTCGTTGATTCCTTCTGCTTTTATGTTTAAATTGGCTTTTGCGCCGTCTGTGAATGATTTGAAGAAATGATAAAACATTTCAGTTGGCATTTTTCCAACCATTTCACGTTTGAATTCGGTTTCCCAAATCAACCAGTTTCTTCCTCCAAAATCTATTGCAGCTTGCGCTAAACAATCATCCATTGGCAAACAGAAACCGTAGCGCTCAATTCCAAGTTTGTTTCCTAACGCTTTCGCAAAAACTTCTCCTAAAGCGATTGCTGTATCTTCGATTGTATGGTGCTCATCTACCTCTAAATCACCTTTTACTGTGATTTCTAAGTCCATTTGACCGTGACGTGAAATTTGATCCAACATGTGGTCGAAAAACGCAATTCCCGTGTCGATTTTGCTTTTTCCTGTTCCGTCAAGATTTAGATTGATATAAATATCCGTTTCGTTGGTTTTTCTAGTAATAGACGCAGAACGCGCTTCTAATTTCAAAAATTCATAAATTGTCTTCCAATCCATTGATTGCAAAACAATTGTTTCGTCTAATTCCTCTCGTTTTGATGAAATTTCATTACTTCCAATTCCATCCGTATTATTCATGAAAATCGCTTTTGCACCAAGGTTTTTAGCCAGTTCAACATCTGTTAAACGATCTCCTAAAACAAAAGAATTAGCCAAATCATATTCTGGATTATTCAAATATTTAGTCAACATTCCGGTTCTAGGTTTGCGCGTAGGCGCATTTTCTTCAGGAAAAGTTCTGTCGACAAAGATTTCGTCAAACAAAACGCCTTCATTTTCAAAAGCTCTTAAAATGAAATTTTGCGTTGGCCAAAACGTATCTTCCGGAAAACTATCCGTTCCTAATCCGTCCTGATTGGTTACCATTGCTAATTCATAATCTAATTCATTGGCAATTTTAGCCAAATATTGAAAAGCTTTCGGATAAAACTCTAATTTATCTAAACTGTCTAATTGGTAGTTTTCTGGTTCTAAAACAATCGTTCCGTCACGATCGATAAAAAGTACTTTTTTCATTTTATATTTCTTATATTAATGATGATTTCAGAATGAAATTATAGGCATTTTACATCTTCCTTCATTTTTTCTATTTTCTTTTTTGCATCTTCTTCTGTAATTTCTTTACAATAAATTTTAAAGCCTAAAATTCCATTATCTAAAAAAAACTGAACATAAGTTATTTTGTTTTCTTGAACCTCAATTTCACATTTTTCAACCTTTTCATTAATCTTCATTCCTCCAAACAAAACATAACATTCATGCTTTCCTCCGGAAACTTCATGAATTGAATATTTTTTATTACCTAATTTACAAACCAGTTCACCGTCAATATATGTTTTAAAAGAAGACCCTGACCCTACAAAACCAGTTGATCTTAAAAAATATACTTTTGATTTTTTTTGAATACTTGCGCTCTCTTGTGCTTTTATTAATGTACTAATACTAAAAAAAGCTATAATTAAAAATTTACTTAGTTTTATTATTTTCATTTCAAAATTTCTAATTATTTAATCCCACTAAAATGTCTTTTAATTTATCATTTTCTTCTTCAGTTCCAATCGTAAAACGAAGACAATTTTCACATAAAGGTTGCGTCGTTCTATTACGAATTACGATTCCTTTTTCAATTAATTGATTGTATCTTTTATTGGCGTCATCTACTTTTGCCAGAATAAAATTAGCTTCTGTAGGATAGACTTTTTCTACAAAACCAACTTCAAGCAAAACTTTAAGTAATTCCTCTCTTTGCTCAATAATAGAAGCGATTTCTTTTTTTATTTTTTCTGAATCTTTTAAACGTTCGATTGCTCTTTGTTGTGTTAATTCGTTTACGTTATAAGGCGGTTTGATTTTATTCAAAACCAAAATAACAGCTTCTGAAGCATAACAAATCCCTAAACGAATTCCAGCCAAACCATACGCTTTTGAAAGTGTTTGTGTAATCACTAAATTTGGATATGCGTCAATTTCTGCCAGCCAACTTTCCTTCTCCGAAAAATCAATATAGGCTTCATCAATTACTACTAAACCTTTAAAGTTTTGCAATAATTTCACCACACTTTCATCTGAAAATGAATTTCCTGTTGGATTGTTAGGCGAACATAAAAAAATGATTTTTGTATTCGCGTCAACTGCTTCCAGAATTTTTTCAACTTGAGGCTGAAAATCTGTTGTCAGTAAAATTTCTCGGTTTTCAACTGCATTAATATTCGCTAAAACACCATACATTCCGTAGGTTGGCGGCAATGAAATAATATTATCTTTATTAGGCTCACAAAAAGCTCTGAAAAGCAAGTCCAAAACTTCGTCACTTCCGTTTCCTAATAAAATCTGACTTTGTTTCGTTAAATTATTTTTAGCCAAAATCGCTTTAACCGAATTCTGTTGTGGATCCGGATAACGATTTACCCCATTTTGAAACGGATTTTCATTGGCATCCAAAAAAATCATTTCGGCTGTATCAAAATCCTCAAACTCATCTCTTGCCGACGAATATGGTTTTAATATTTTGACGTTTTCACGTGTTATTGTATTTATATCGAATTTCATTATCTTAATTTTTAGAATATAGAAAACAGAATAAAGAGAATAGACTTCTCATCTGATTTAAAAAATTTTCTATATTCTTTGTTCTATACTCTTTGTTCTTTTTATTTACTCCAAACTCTTCAATCTCAACGTTACAGCATTCTTGTGCGCTTGTAAACCTTCAGCTTCAGCCATAGCTTCAATCGCTTTTCCAATGTTTTGGATTCCGGTTTTAGATATTTTTTGAAACGTCATCGATTTCATAAAACTATCCAAGTTTACACCGCTGTAATTCTTCGCGTAACCATTTGTTGGAAGTGTATGATTTGTTCCCGAAGCATAATCTCCAGCGCTTTCCGGAGTATAATTCCCAATGAAAACTGAACCTGCATTTACGATTCCGTTACAATAGAAATCATCATATTCAGAACAAATAATAAAGTGTTCAGGTCCGTATTCATTAATTAAATCCAAAGCAATCTGATCATTTTCGACATAAATTAATTTCGAATTTTCGATAGCTTTTTCTGCAATAGCTTTTCTTGGAAGAACGTCTAATTGTGATTGAATTTCATTTTCGACTTCAGAAATCAGTTTTCTGGAAGTTGAAACCAAAATCACCTGACTATCTGTTCCGTGTTCAGCTTGAGATAATAAATCCGAAGCTACAAAAGCCGGAACTGCCGTGTCATCAGCTACAATTAGTAATTCTGAAGGTCCGGCCGGCATATCAATTGCAACTCCAAATTGTGTCGCTAACTGTTTTGCCACCGTTACAAACTGATTTCCTGGTCCGAATATTTTATATACTTTCGGAATCGATTGTGTGCCGAAAGTCATTCCTGCAATCGCCTGAATTCCTCCAACTTTTAAAATTTTTGTTACACCACATAAATTTGCCGCATATAAAATCGCTGGATTAATTTTCCCTTTTTTATCTGGCGGAGAACATAATACGATTTCTTTACAACCTGCAATTTCTGCTGGAACAGCCAACATTAAAACCGTAGAAAACAAAGGCGCAGTTCCACCTGGAATATATAAACCAATTTTCTGAATTGGTCTTTTTTCCTGCCAACAATTTACTCCTTCAATGGTTTCAACTTCAATTCTGTCGGTTTTTTGTGCCCTGTGAAATTTATAAATATTGTCTTTTGCTAATTGAATTGCTTCTTTCAATTCATTCGGAATCAATTCGATTGCTTCATTTATTTCTTCTAAAGAAACTTCATAATTATCTTGTGAAATACCATCGAAAATTGAAGTGTATTTTGCTACAGCTTCATCTCCTTTTTTCTGTACTTCTCTGAAAATTTCTTTTACCGTAACCTCAATATCATCAATAGTTTGGGTTGGTCTTTTTAATATATCTGACCAGATTTCTGGTTTTGGATTGTCTATTTTATTCATGCCTTTAATTTTTAACCGCAAAGGGCGCAAGGTTTTATTTATTCTCTTTGTCTCTAAAAACGCTAAGTTCGCAAAGCTGTAATCTTAAAATTGGAATTTGAAATTTAAAAATTGAATTTTCTTCTTTATAGTACCATTTTCTCAATTGGACAAACCAGAATTCCTTCTGCGCCAACTTCTTTTAATTGATCGATTACATCCCAGAAAGTATCTTTATCAATTACAGAGTGAACACTACTCCAACCTTCTTGTGCCAATGGAAGAACCGTTAAACTTCTTAAAACCGGAAGGATTTTTCCAACAGCATCAATTTTATCATTTGGAACGTTCATCAGAATATATTTTGAGTTTCTAGCACGCAAAACCGCCTGAATTCTGAACTTTAAAGTATCGATGTGTTTTTGGATTTCTGGAGAAACTTTTGGGGAAACTGCTAAAACTGCCTCGCTTTTTAGGATTACTTCAACTTCTTTTAAGTTGTTTTTGAATAATGTACTTCCGCTTGAAACAATATCAACAATAGCATCGGCAAGACCAATGTTTGGTGCAATTTCTACAGAACCAGAAATTTGGTGAATATCGACTTTTAACCCAAATTTACTAAAATATTCATTAACCGTATTTGGATAAGAAGTAGCAATACGTAAACCTGCTAAATCTTGTACAGAATTGTAATCAAATGTTTTAGGAACCGCTACAGAAACTTTGCATTTTGAGAAACCTAATTTCTGAACGACTTCAATTCCCTTTCCTTTTTCTACCAAAAGATTGTCGCCAACAATAGCTAAATCTACAACACCATCAATTAGATATTGAGGAATATCTGAATTTCTTAGGTATAAAACTTCAAGAGGAAAGTTTGAAGCTTCGGCTTTTAATTGGTCGATTCCGTTGTTGATTGAAATACCGCAATCTTTTAAGATTTGAATGCTGTCTTCGTTTAAACGACCTGATTTTTGAATTGCAATTTTTAAAGTACTCATTTTTTAGTTGTTTGTTTGATTAATAGTTTGAGTACAAAGAATTGGTATAAAAAAACCCGTTTGATGTACTCAAACGGGTTTTAAAATATGATGATTTACACACATACCATTAACACATCGCTTGAGAGCAATAATGAAAATGATGATGATGTAATTGATTTGAAATCATTGTTTGGTTTGTTTTATAATTCTTTGATTCGGTTGCAAATATACTAGTTAATTTCATAAAAAAACAATTTTTAATATAACTTAACGATAGTTTATTGTTAAATAAAAATTGAAGTGCCATTTTTACTACCGATTTTTCATTTACTACAACGTTTTCTTATTTATCATTAAAAGTCAAAAATACAGTTGTTCCGACATTTAATTCGCTTTCAATTTTAAACTTAATATTCAATAACTCTGTGGTTCTTTTTACAATTGACAATCCTAGTCCAGTCCCTTTAATTTCAGGATGATCCGTAGAATTTGATCTAAAAAACGGACTCGAAATTAATTCTAAATCACCTTTTGCAATCCCTATTCCATTGTCTGTGATTTTGCATATTGTTTTACCATTTTGCTTTAAAAGTAAAATCGAAATATGTCCGCCTTTATCAGTATACTTTAATGCATTCGAAATAATATTTCTTATAATAGTAATTACCAAAAAAGTATCAGACTGAATGTAACAATCTGCAACAGCATCAAATTTTACATCTATTTTTTTTGCGTTTATCTTCTCCGAATTCAACGTCAGAGCATCTAAAATTAACGAATTCAAATAAACCGACTCTGTATTAATATTCTGTTTTTGATTCTCAAAACGCGCCATTAAAAGCAGCTGATCTACAAGAGCATTCAAATGGTCAACTTCATTTATACAATAGTTAATTTTTTCTTCGTATTCCTTATTGTCACGAGGTTTGCGAATCAATACTTCAAGTGTTCCTTTAATTACTGTTAAAGGTGTTCGTAGCTCGTGAGATGCATCGGAAGTAAATTGTTTTTCGCGTTCTATCGCATCTTCAATTCGGTTTAATAAATTGTTTATTGTTTTTGAAAGTGTAAATAATTCATCGCGTGTTTTTGGCAATGGAATTCGTGTTTTCAGATTGTCTTTTGTAATTATTCGAGACGTATTTATAATCGCATTTATTGGTTTTATACTTCGTCCGGCAAAAAAGCGGGCAATTAAAAATAATAACACTAAAATAATTGGAAATGCAATTAATAAAGTATCAAGAAGATTTTTTAATACTTTGGCCGAATCAGACAATGACATTGCAATGATCAGATAACCTATTTTTTTTGATTTCACATGAAGTGGAATCTGAATCTGTCTGATTTTGCTGCCTAATAAATGAGTATCAAATAATTCATAGTGCTCTTTACTTTCATGATAAACCAGTTTTTCATTTTTTAAGTTGGGAGATTTTTCAATTATTTTTTTATTCAGATCCAAAAACTGAACAAAAACCGGATTTACATCAACAGAATTGTGCTCCCGTTCTTCCCATTCTTCAGCATCCATGAAAATCACTTTCTTGTTTTCCATTCTGATTTCTTTCAAGTGATCCTGAATTTCAATCATCAGATTTTCATCAATGTGCTTATAAACAGTGAATTTTACTGTAGAATATGTTGCTGAGAAAACCACTAAAATCAACAAACCTGTTGTAATAATATAGTTTAAGGCAATTCTGTTTTTAAAAGATAATTGTGCCATTTATAAGTCGTTAGCGATATAACCAATTCCGCGAATTGTTTTTATATAATCTTCCTCAATTTTTAAATTGAGTTTTTTTCTAATTGCATTCATAAAAACGTCAATTACTCCAGTATCATATTCAAAATTAATATCCCAAACATCTTTTAAAATCTGATTTCGAGTACAAACTTTGCCTTTATGCTGAATCAAATAGGTTAATAATTCAAACTCTCTCTGTGTCAGTGAAACTTCTTCGTCATTTTTTAGCACAATATGTTTCGATAAATCAATTTTTATAGTGCCCAGCGTTAACTCTTTATCCCCTTTTACATGTCTAAAATGAACTTTAATACGTTCGACAAGCTCTTCAAAACTAAAAGGTTTTTTTATATAATCATTTGCACCTGCTTTTAAGCCAGCAACCGTTTCCTGAACAGTATCTTTTGCGGTAAGGAAAATTATTGGCGTATGTTGATCCTTGATCCGGATGGCTTTGCATAAATCCAGTCCGTTAATTTTAGGAAGCATCCAATCTAACAAAATCAAGTCAAATTGATGATTCTGAATTAATTCGAAGCCTTTTGAACCGTCATTAGCAGTAGTTACCAAATAACCTTCTTCTTCAAGTCCCTGTTGCAAAAATTGTACAATTCCTAATTCATCTTCAACTATTAAAATATGCATGTATATATAATTTAGATTTTAAATTAATCTCTGTTCTTAGTTTGTCAAAGATAAAAATTTTCGCACTCAGAAATAGTGCTAACGCATTAGAATAAACCAATTTAATCATCTTAAGACAACTTTAAGTTAACACTAAGCAAGGTAAAAGCATCTCTTCATCTCTTATTCATTAATGCAAATTAATTTTGCATAAAATATAATACCATGATTTACAAAAAGCTTTCACCTTTTTACAATCTCGCAATTTTCTATTTTCTCATTAGTTTTCTATTGCGAATTATTCTCTTTTTCCACCCCATAACGCAAAGTTCTTTTACGGTTTTAGAAAGTTTAAAAATTTTCAGCTTAGGATTAGTTTCTGATCTTTTCGTTTTTGTATTGGCGAGCGGATTTTTATGGCTTTATTTAATTTTTATTTCTAATTTAAAATACAACAAGCCATATGGATATATTATTTTGGGCGGTTTTGTTGCCTTACTTTTATATATCGCTTCAGGAAAAAGTATTTTAGATGAATATGGCGGCGCTTTGCCGAGAATTGTTTTAATATTCGTCGGAATCAAAACATTGCTTTTTTCTTTGTTGCTTTTTCTTCCAAAATGGAGAGATCAAATTAGATACTGGCTTTTTGCCTTTGTAATTTTTCTTTACGTTTTATTGATTCTTCAAAACGGTTTAAGTGAATATTTCTTTTGGAATGAATTTGGTGTAAAATATAATTTTATTGCTGTTAATTATCTGATTTACACTAATGAAGTAATCGGAAATATTATGCAGTCTTACCCTGTAATTCCAATATTTTCAGCACTTTTTATTATTACCGCTGCCATAACTTATTTCATTTTAAAAAGATCTAAAAACTATATTGAAGATATTCCAAACTTGACTGAAAAACTGAAAATTTCAGGAATTTACCTAGTTTTGTTTTTGATTTCTTTATTTGCTGTTCCAACTTTATCAAAAACTGAAAACTCTAAAAATGTTTTTGTCAACGAATTACAATCAAACGGATTGTATAAATTTTATTTAGCATTTCAGAATAACAAATTAGATTATTTCAAATTTTACAAGACACTGCCTAACAATAAAGCATTTGCCAATCTAAAAGAAAATTTTCCTAATATTTCAGGTCAAAATACAATCCGTGAAATTAATAGCGATTCTCTTGAAAGTCATAAAAATGTTGTTCTAATTACAATCGAAAGCTACAGCGCCGATTTCATGAAAGCTTATGGAAACGACCAAAACATAACTCCTTTTTTAGACAGTTTAGCGCAAAAAAGCCTTCAGTTTACTAATTTATATGCTGCTGGAAACCGAACTGTTCGTGGACTTGAAGCTGTAACTTTATGTCTTCCTCCAACTGCCGGAGAAAGCGTTGTAAAGCGTGAAGACAATAAAAACAAGTTTTCAACCGGATCTGTTTTCAAACAAAAAGGTTATAATGTAAAATTCATGTATGGAGGCGATGCCTTTTTTGATAATATGAAAGATTTCTTTTCAGGAAATGGATATCAAATTGTCGACAAATCAAGTTTTTCACCAGAAGAAATTACATTTTCAAATGTTTGGGGCGTTTGTGATGAAGACATGTACAATAAGGCAATAAAAGTGATGAATGCCGAAGCTAAAGAAAACAAGCCTTTCTTCAATCATATTATGACCGTAAGTAATCACAGGCCTTTTACTTATCCAAATAATAAAATCGACATTCCAGGCGATATCAAATCTCGTGAAGGCGGTGTAAAATATACGGATTATTCTCTTCGAAAATTCTTCGAAATGGCAAGTAAACAACCTTGGTTTAAAAACACTGTTTTTGTTATTGTTGCAGATCACTGCGCTTCAAGTGCCGGAAAAACACAACTTCCGTTGGATAAATACAGGATACCTGCTTTTATTTATACTCCAAATGAAAAACCAGCTCAATACAATCAATTAATGTCTCAGATTGATTTGATGCCAACACTTTTCGGTCTGCTTCATTTTGACTATCAAAGTAAGTTTTTCGGTCAGGACGTTTTTAAAACCGATTATAAGCCAAGAGCTTTTATTGCAACGTATCAGGATTTAGGATTGATAAAAGACAATGTTTTGACTATTTTATCGCCTAAACAAACTGTAAAACAATATAGTTTAAAACTAAAACCAACTGCTGGAGTTGCTCCTGAATTTCAAATCATGTATGAAGAAACGCCATTGAAAACAGAAAGAACTGATTTAGTAAATGATGCAATTTCTTTTTATCAATCGGCATCGTATGTTTTAAAAGAAAAACAATATCAGTTTGAAGATTTGAAAGCAAAGAATGCTAAGCTATACGCAAAACTTCGTTAGAATAGAAGCAAGAAAATAGAAGCAAGACGATAGAAAATAGATTAAAAGAGAAAGCCTCAAATTCATTTGAATTTGAGGCTTTCTCTTTTATTTAAATTTCAAATTAACCTGAAACTTTAAACTTGAAACAAAAAATAATTAATCGTTTTGATTCTTCATCCCGAATAAATCTCCTTTTTGATACAGTTTTAAATCATCTTGTAAAGATTGGTAATTTCTTTGTGTAACTGCTGGCGAATCTAAACCACTTAAATCTGGCTTTCCTGCATTTACCCAAGCCGTATACCAAAAACTTGCTGTTGCAGCGATAGCTTTTTTCATTTGGCTTTCTACCATTCCGTTCAAATCTTTATGCAATTTTTCAGCATATTCATCAGCGAAAACAGCAGTATTATATTTCGTTTTTAATATTTTTCCGTCTGCATCTTTTTTAAATACAGCATCTTCCGGAGTTGATGTTCTTAGTTTTTTGTCGATGTCTAATAACGGCTTCACTAAACTGTGAGTATCATTAATCATTGCCCAAATTGCTTTATGAACATCTCCATAATATTGTGCTTCAGGAACATTCAATTTATAGTTTTTAGCAAATAATTCAGGTAATCTGCTTTCCCATAATGAATGAATTCCTTTTTGATCGCTTAATTGTCCGTCGTGATTTGCAGATGTATGCAAAGGCATGTGAGCATCTCCAATGTAATGACCTAAATCTGCAGCAAGAAATAAAATCTCAGCTCTGTTTTTATCTTTAAAAGCTTTAGTCAGCTTTGCCATCATATCTTCAATATACCAAGGCAAAATTCCGTTATCATTCAAAAATTTAGCATCGTATTTTTTCTTAGCTTCTTCCATAGTTTGCGGAATACTATCCACAACTCCGAAATTTTCCATGTCAAAATAATGTCTTGGATTTTCGTCTTTATAATTTAAGGCATACTTACGAATGTCTGGAACCGAAGCTTCCTGAGTAATAAAATCAATGTGATTGTAAAAGAATACTTGTAATTGTTTTGGCAAAGCCATTACAGCAGCTTTATTAATTCTTTCATGGCCTACAATTCCCCATGACAGAGTAAAAAAACCAATAATTAAGGCAAAAAAAGCAATTAACTTTGGTCTCATCTTGAAGTTTTTCATTTGTTTTTGTTATTTGAGGGTTCAAATTTAGCTTATTTTAAAGATAATTCAAAAGAGAACCATTTAAGATTCTCTTATTTTAACTTTTTTTAGTTTTTAAATACTATAACTACAATAAGTTCACATCTTCAACCATTTTTTCTTTGTATGTTTGTTATAGTTCAAAATCCATTTTATGCGTCTTATTCATACAAGTTTTCTTTTTATAGCTTTTAATTTTTTCAGTTTTTCCCAAACACCAGAAGTTCAACTAAAAAATGTCAGCGACACTATACTAAATACTTCCAGGTCACTTAAAATAGCTGATCCTTTTGATGGTATAAAAACCATGCAAAAATTGTTTCCTGGAAAATTATATCATTTAGCAGATAAAAACACTTTTATAAGCTGGACTTGTAAAAATTGTAAACCAGCTTCCTTTATCGATGTTAATGGTGTTGAAGGCGATCAATTATTTCCTTACTCTGAAGGGGTTGCAACAAGACTTCTATCCAATATTGATTACTCTGATTCGAAAGGAAATCAGTTCAAAATTCTCACTTTTAATCATTCTTTTTATGACGAAGACGGCTTACAAACTGGTCGATTTTTAGGAGGATTATTAGGAATTGCCAAATTTGCAAAAAACGGAACATCGTGGGAAATGAAATCCTTTCAACCTGGTGTTGCCGCTTTTGGCGCGTTTGCTCAATGTCCAACGCCAAAACTTTTGCAAATTGGTGAAGATCAATATGCTTTTACACTTTTGCATGTAAATGGAGGTGCGGGCGGGCCATTTGAAGGATATTTGTATTTAGTAGCTGGTTTTGGAGGTAAATATCAGCCTATTTTGGAGGTTCCTGAATATCAGCTCACCAATGTTGCAAGCACAACATGGACAAGTTCTTATGCAATTGCTCCTGATTCAAACAAAAAATATTTTAGAGATATTATTATTAAAACAAACGGTTCATTTGACAAAGCCGCTCAAGCCGAAGATGAGTTTGAAGTTAATCTTCCTGCTGAAATTAGTACAATGACTAAAACCAAAAAGCAATTTAATTTTGAAATTGAAAGACGGTTTTCGTTTAATGGAAAACGTTATAATTTGATTGGAAAACCAATTGTGAAATTTTCAAACATTAAATAGCATATTATTTGAGAAAAATAATTGCAATTAATGCCAGAACTGCAATAAAAATCCAAAGAAAAACACCTTGAAGCAAAGGCTTCACTCCTACTCTTTTTAAAGTGCTAAAATTTAAAGTCGCACCTATAAGAAACAAAGTTATTGTCAATCCTATTTTGGCAATATTTACAATATATGGCGTAAAATGAGAAATATTTGAAACGTAAGAATTCAATAACATTGCCAAAACAAACAATCCGATGAAATAAGGAATTTTAATTTTTGAATTTTTGTTCTTAAAAATCAAAGCGGTTATAAGAGAAATTGGAATAATCCATAATGCTCTCGCCAATTTAACTGTTGTTGCAATTTGCAAAGCTTCAGCACCATATTTATTAGCTGCGCCAACAACAGAACTTGTGTCGTGAATAGCAATTGCACACCATAAGCCGAAATCTTTTTGAGACAAATCCAATTGATGTCCAATAAATGGAAAAACAAACAACGCAATTGAATTCAATATAAAAATAACCCCCAAAGCAATTGAAGTCTGATTTTCATATGATTTTATTACAGGAGAAATGGCCGCAATAGCACTTCCGCCACAAATTGCTGTTCCGCATGAAATTAAATGTGATGTTTTTTTCTCTGTTTTCAACCATTTTCCTAAAAGAAATCCGAAGATCAAAGTGCTGAAAATTGAAAATACAGTAAGCACAAAACCTTCTTTTCCTGCTGAAATTGCACTAGAAGCATTCATTCCAAAACCTAGGCCAACTACAGAAAATTGCAATAAAAAAGTGATTGCTTTTCCATTAAATTCTACAAATGGATTTCCAAAAACATTTACCAGAACAACTCCTAATAACAATGCAATTGGCGGGGAAATAATCGAAAATAAACACAACAAAACTATTACGGCAAAAAGTACTTGCTGTAAAGATTCGTTGATTTCAAATAATTGCGATGCTGATTGTTGTTTCGTTTTCAAAATGTGATAATTGATATTTTACTCTGCAAAGGTCAGTTCTTTTTATTACAATCGCCAATCGCAAATAACAATCCCCTATAACTTCAAGTTATAATGAGATGAAATATTCTGAATAAACAATTCAGATAAAGGATCTGATTTACCTAATAAAGTAATAATGTAGAAATATCTATCTATGGTCAAATTTTCAACATCCAAAACAATCAATTCTTTGTTTTTCAATTCATTACCTACAGCGTGAATGGACATAAAAGCAAAACAATCAGAATTTAAAAGATAGGATTTGATGCTTTCTGTACTTCCTAACTGCATTTCAATCTGCAAATCAGAAAGTTTTAAATTTAAATTTTTCAAAGCAAATTCAATAACTTCAAGTGTTCCAGAACCACGTTCTCTGGTTATGAATTTCATTGATTTTAAATCATTTACTGAAATTTCATTTTGTTTCGCAAACGGATTTTTACTGCTGCAAACCAAAACTAATTCATCTTTCAAAAATGGAATGTATTTAATTGATTGATTTTTAGACTGTCCTTCAACAATTCCAATTTCGATTTCTTTGTTGATTAAAGCGTTTTCAATTTGTTCTGTATTTCCATTCAGCAAGTTGACTTTTATGTCTTTTTGTTTCTGATGAAAACGCGCCAAAACTGGAGAAATAACATATTGTGAAATTGTTGTACTTGCTCCCAATCGCAGTAAGCCTTGTCGTTCGCTAATAAACGAACTCATTTCAAAATCTATTTCGCGATAAATTTCAAAGATTTCTTTTGTATGTTTCAGCAGAATATGTCCGGCAGGAGTTAATGCAATTTTAGAACCGTTTCGTTCAAACAACTTTGTTTTATACGTTTCTTCGAGTTCCTGAATATGTTTTGAAACGGCTGGCTGTGTAATATACAACTCAGTAGCCGCTTTAGTAAAATTAAGGCGGAGTGCAACGGTATAAAATACTTTTAGCCTAAAATCCATAATTATAAATTTTTAATTCGTAATCCCCTTTCCTCCATATTTTTTTTGCAATAAAATAATTTTTAAATTTATAACAAAAGTTCAGGTCGATACTCAAAATGCATTGTGTCGTAATGTTTCCAATTTCCTCCCCAAATAAAGCCATATTTTTCAAAAATTGAAACTAGCTTAAGGGGAATTTGATTTCTATACGAAAGAGTCGCATCTTCATTTTTACATTTACAATCCCATTGCCAATAACTAGAATTTTTGACATTAATATCTATTGTCATTCCAAAACTATGCATACTCAATCGGTTTGTTCCTGAAATCTTTCTCCAATTAAATGTCCCTCCAATATCAGTAATGTATTTTTTAAATTCTGGATTATTATCTAATTCTGCTGAGAGTTTTTTCACTATTTTATCAATCCCATTTACGGTTGTTACTTTTACTTTTTGATTGACTAATTTCGGGCACCAAATAATTTCAGTCATTTTTGATTCAACTTCTGATTTTGAATTTCCATAAATTTTCTTAAAAAAAGCTTCATTTCGAATTCTTCCTGCATCTTCCTTTGGAATTAAATTCTTATCTGCTTTAGTATAAACAAACTTAAATTGATCCTCAATATCAGGATTATCTAATAATTCTTGATTCGTTTTATTTTTAAAATCATCATAAACCAAACCTGATTTATCACTAAAAATAATTTTATTATCCTTATAACCAACTATTTGATCTGGATATGCTTTAATTAATTTTTGAGCATTCAATGGGATTTCTTGCGAAAAAGCATTTTGAAAGATAAGGGCTAAAAAAAAGAATCGTTTCATTTAAAAACGTTTTAATTGTGAGGAACTAAAAGTCCATTCGGGTGTTTTCAGAGAAGTTCCAAAATCGACAGCATACCAAGGACTCAACGAACTACTATTTGGATTTTTCAATATTTGAATTTCCTGCGCAGGCATATAACTTTGTGCTAAAAGCATAATTTTTTGATTGTTTTTTGGATTCACAGCCATATCAACTACAATAACAGCGTGGCCCGGAAAGCCTCCTTTTATAAAAACATCCCCTATTTTTATGTCTGAAGCATTAATTGGTTTTAGTTCTTTTTCTAACGAAGCTGTTCCTGCATACATAAAAACCGTCTCTAAGTATTTCCAATAAGTTTCATAACTGTCAGATGGTTTTGCAGTTTTAACCCAACTAGTTTTGTTGCCTTTAACTGCAATTCTAAAACCTGCGGCCCATTTACTAAAATCAGCCCGAAAACCATTTGTAAAATTAAACTGTATTTTATCGTACTGTTTTTGGCTATAAAAATAATCAGCTCGTAAACGCATCACGGCATCAGCACATTGATGCAAATCCTGTTTTCCAATGGGTAAATCCACAACCGCTTCATAAACGTTTCGATTTGGTTTTATAGTTCCATCAAAATACAAAACATTTGAACCCAAGGGTTTTAATGGCAGATTTCGTAAAAAAAAGTCAAACGAAGTTTTAGATTCTTCTTCTCTCACAAATCCCTGAGGCAGTTGAAAACGTTGTTGAATCGTGTTTTCCAAAAGATTGCTTTTGTTGGTATTATTTGTCTCTGAAAATGAAAAAAAGCAAAAAATTACCATCAAAATTGCTACAGTAAAAAAGAATTTAACTTTCATAATTTTGACTATTAAATTATAACCACAAGATTACAAAATGGCAGAAGGAATTCGATTATATTCCATCACAGCAATCCGTTATATTTTCTAACAAACCATTCCGTTGTTAATAAAGCAGCAATTAAGATTAACAACCAAACCCAATCTATTATTGGAGTTTTAGTAGTTACATTCTTTTCTATTGATTTGTATTCCTTATTTTCTAAAAGTGCATTAATCAAATCATCTGCCTGATTTTCGAAGAAAGCTTTTCCGTTTGTCTGTAATGCCAATTGCTTTAATTTTATAACGTCAGGATTTACAAATTGTTTTTCGATATCAAAATCTAAAATCTCAAAATGACTTGAATAAGAAGTGTTTGAATTTAATTCTTTTACTGCAAAATTATATTTTCCAGCCGTTAATCCATCTAGATTTACGGAATAGGAATTATTTCCTTTTAATAAATCATAGTTTTTGCTTTGCTTCGTTTCTGTATTTGTAACCGAAATTGTTAATCTCGCTTTTTCGTCAAATTCGTAGTTTTTATTAAAATACTGTGCGTTGATTACAAGTTCATCTCCTGAATTATAAAAGCTTTCATGCGTAACAACCAATGATTTTTTTGAAGCCGAAGTTGCTAAAAACTGAATAATCTTATCAATAAAAACATCGTATTTTTCAAACGACTGATTATCGATATGACTTTGCAAACGCCATTTCCAGCTGTTTTCTCCTAAAAGAAAAGCAGTTCTTTTACCTTGATTTTCGGCGAAAGCCAATAAAGGAGCGTTTGTAGAAACGTTTCTAATTCTTGAAGAAAGCAAAACTGAAACATTTCCGTTTGTTGTAATGGTTCCAAATGCATTTTGCAATGGAGGGAAATTTTCAAAACCAATATTATCGATTGCAAACAAATTAAACTGAGACTGGAATTCAGATAAATAATCTTCGGTTTGTCCGCTCATTTTAAAAATCAGATTATTTTGCTGCTGATTTAAAAAATTGAAATCGGTATTGTTTCCTGTGATAATAAAAGTATTTCTTCCTGCATTTTTATTGTTGTCGAAAACCGCTTTGAAAGATGCATTTGGCTGATATAAAACCAAAACAGAAGCTTCTTGTAATTGATTGACATCATTTGGTTTAACCAAAATCACTTTACGCTGCGCATTAACTTCAATTGAACGTTTCAATGCCGCAATATCAGGATGATTTATAGCCGAAACAATTGCAATTGTAGATTTTTGATCGATTATTTCAACCGCAAAATTCTTGATATTATTGTAGCTGTTTTTCTCTTTTGCATTTGAAGAAATTGAGGCTCTAAAAATTTGCAATCCTACTTTATCTGCTGGTAAAAGCAAATTCAAAGAAGCTGTTTTTTTAGATGGAGAAAACGAAACTTTCTCTTTGGCAACAACCGAATTTCCCTGCGAAATTGTAAAATCGGCAGTTGTAGCTTTATCTCCAGAATACTGTAGAAAAACTTCGAGAGGAAATTTATTTTTATGAAAAGCGTATTTATTTACGTTAAGTTGGTTGATTTTTAAATCAAAAAAAGTAGTTGTATCTCCCACAACCAAAGGATAAACTTTATTGACAGGATCAAATCGATAAACATAATCGTTTCCTGTAGTCTGATTTCCATCGGTAATAATAACAGTTGGAAAAATCAGGTTTTTGTTGATGCTTTTTAGATTTTTGGCAACTTCATCAAGATTGGTTTGTTTTCCTTTAAAATCAAATTTATCAGAAGATTTAAAATCGGCATCAAATTGATAAGACTGAATGTCAAATTTCTCTTTAAGAGCAGGATTTGAAATCAGTTTTTGGTATGATTCAACTGCTTTTTTATCTGATTTCAAAGCTTCTATCGAACTCGAATTATCAACAGCAATTGCCAATGGAGTTTTGGTTATTTCAAGCGAACTTTTAGAAATTATCGGGTTTATCAATAAAACCAATAACGCAAAAATCGCCAGAAAACGTAAAAAAGCCAAAAACCAAATCAGATTCGATTTGTTTTTGGCTTTAAAAAAATATTGAAAATACGACAAACCACCAGCAATTATTAAAGAAAGCAATAATAAAAAAATTGTGTTTGTAGTCATATATATTTAGTATTCAGTATCAGTTTGCAGTGATCAGATTAAAAATTGTGTTCTGTTCCAGAGTCAGATTAAAAAACTTACCACCTCAGAACCTTAGCAACTTAGAATCTTAGGTAAGCATTCCTCCGCAAACATTAAGAACTTGTCCTGTAACATATGCACTCATATCTGAAGCTAAGAAAAGACAAGCATTTGCAACATCCTCTGTAGTTCCTCCACGTTTCAACGGAATTCCTTCTCTCCATCCTTTTACTACATCTTCAGGTAATTTTGCAGTCATTTCAGTTTCGATGAAACCTGGAGCAATTGCGTTGCAACGAATATTACGAGAACCTAATTCAAGTGCTACAGACTTTGTAAAACCAATTGCACCCGCTTTTGAAGCAGCATAATTAGTTTGTCCAGCATTTCCAGAAACACCAACAACAGAACTAATATTAATTATTGAACCAGCACGCTGTTTCAAAAATGTTTTTTGAATTGCTTTTGTCATATTGAAAACTGACTTCAAGTTAACATCAATAACTTGATCAAAATCAGCTTCAGACATACGCATTAATAAATTATCTTTTGTAATTCCGGCGTTGTTGATCAAAATATCTACAGTTCCAAAATCAGCCAAAACAGCGTCAACAAAAGCTTGTGCTTCATTAAAATCAGCTGCATTTGATTGATAACCTTTTGCTTTAACTCCTAAACCATTCAATTCAGCTTCAAGAGCTTCTGCAGATGCAGCAGATGAACTATATGTAAATGCTACGTTTGCGCCGTGTTTAGCAAAAACTTCAGCAATTCCTTTTCCAATTCCGCGGCTAGCGCCTGTAATGATTGCTACTTTTCCTTCTAGTAATTTCATATTAAGGTATTCGTTTTTATTTTTTGAAATACAAATATAGATTATTTGGGCGTTTAATAAAATAACAATACTATTATTTATAAGTGAATGAAGTCTAAAAAAAACCGTTTCATAAATTATGAAACGGTTTAATATTGAGAATTCTTATCGTAGTTTATAACTATCAATTAAAAAAAACTTGCCTTAAGGCTCGAATGGTTCTAATGGCTCTACAGGTTCATATATCTCAGCACATGGATAATTAGGATAGATTGCAGAATTTGCACCTGCAGGAGCCCAATTTTTACATTGAGCCACAGTTTGTCCTCCAAAAATAATTTGTTGTTGATTCCTAGTTAAAACTTCTACTCCATTAAAGTTTAAAATTGTTTTTAACATAATAAAATAATTACAAAAGTTAAATATCTCAATCATTTTAAGTCTGTCGAGTTTCAGACAAAGAACAAAGCCTAAAAGGCTAATTACCCATATATAAATGTAAGAATAATTTTCTATTATCAGCGAAATATGTTATTTTTCTTATCTAACAAAAATAAGCAACTCAAAAAAGTATGAGTTGCTTTACATTCAAAATAAAAATAAAAACTAAAGATTTAGATGTGATTTTGTTTTGTTATAAAATACATAATTACTAGTAATACTGCCATAAAAATTATCCTATAAACTGCTGATTGAAAATTTGTTGTGTAATTTTGTTTGTCTTCTTTTCTCTGTTTTATCAGATTGACAATCACTACTGGAAGAATAACCAGAATTGATGCATATAAAAAATATCTTGTGTATTGTGGATATGATTCGGAGAATGTCAACAATATTAATCCCCAAAAAAGAAAAATAACATTAATTGGTGTTACAATTTTTTTTATCATATTTTCAAAATATTTTAATTATTTAAAACTGATAATCATTGTTTTATTTAAAAAAAAGCAACTCAAAAATTGAGCTGCTTTTTCTCCAAAATTAAAAACAAAACTAAAAAGTTTCTAAAAATTTATCTTTCTAAAATCGTTATTGAAATGCGTAAGTTGTCAATCTAAAACCGTTATTGTTTGCATTAGCAAACGTGTATAACTTATTAGATGCATTAAATGTAAATGCTTCTTTTTTTGCATATAATCCTTTTGAGTTTGTTAACTCAGCGTCGATCTTTTTCAATAAATCTGGCTCAGGAATAGTTTGTCCTAAATTATTTTCCCAAGTTCCAGAAATCAATTGCAAAATTTTGTTCGCTGCATCTTCTTTTAAAGTTATATTATGATAGATAGTTGTTTTCCCTCCAGTAAAAGTATAAGCAATATAGCTATCTCCATTTGCATCATTAAAAGTAAACTGCACTCTATTTACTTTTTGTGTTGAAGGCAAATTATTATTTATCTCATTCAATAATGTATTACATAAAACAGAATTTGTAGGTGCAGTTGCCAGATTTGCTGCAATATATCCATAAGCAGTAGATGGGCTTTTTAACATCACTTTGTAATCATCAGTAATTACAAAAGGTGTATTAGAATATTTGATTGATGCACTAATACCGTTTGTACCAATTGCAGTAAAACTTCCATCTGTATTATTATAAACAAAATTGCTTAATTTTTGTCCTCCAACTACAATAGCAGGACTTACAACTAATCCATTTGGCGCATATCCAATGCCTAATACATTATTTGCTGAAGCATCACTATAACTTGTTGATCTAGTAATTGTTGAAAAAGGATTAAAATCGTACGTTTTTTTGTTTGTGCCATCTACAATTTCCAAACCTCTATTAGCACCAAATGTATTTTTACCAATAATATTTGGAATCATCAAGAAATTCTTCGGCAAATCTGCCCAGTCTTGAGCTGTTGCTTTTACAAAGCGAATTTCTTGTTTATTTCTATTCGCCTTAAAAACAATGTCACCATTTTCCTGACCATAGTACAAAAATTGAAAATCTCCTAAATAACCTTTGGCTCTCAATGCTGCAATTGGATAATTATCAGATTCTGATAATAAATGTATTCTGTTGGCAGTCGTAAAAACTAAACTCACTGTGCTTCCAAGCTGAATAGCGTATTCACTTTTGTAAACGTTTGTATCGGTATCAAAATCAGAAGCCATTTCAACGGTTCCATCTTGAGCAAACTTAAACAAATGTGTATAGCCACCTAAAACTGTGTTATCTGTAAAATAAACTGCTTTCCATCCAAATTGTGAGGCTAATAATGCATCATTAAGTTCCGATTTTTGATTGTTCAAACGTGTTGTCGGATTTTCATCAAATAATTGTTCTGCATCTGTATTGCTGCAGGCGCTTAATTGCAGTACCAAAATACCAGCAATTAAGTACTTATATATGTTTTTCATTTTCATAATACTTCGTTTAATTGTTAATTACTGCTGTTGTATTCTTTTCTGCTTCATCTCTTAAAGCATAAAAATCCATTTCATAAGCTTCTTTAAAATACTTCACGACTAAAGCTTCTTTAGCTTTTAACGCGGCAAGTGCTGTTGGACTTTTAATTTTAGATAAGAATGTTGCGTATTCTGCCTTGGTACTTATTAAAATCATCGCTGCAGTTTCTGCAAAATCTTCATTGATATTCAATCTTGCATAACTGGTAATAAAACCAATTTCATTAGAAACTGGAATAGAATAATTATACCAGTCTGCAGCATATCCAGCCGGAGTTATAGCGCCCCATGCCTTTTCATCAAAAGGTTTATGCTGATTTAAAATATGAATGTATTCATGCTGAATAGTATGGATAAATTCAGTTACGTTAGCGCGGTTTGTTCTTTCTATGTAATCTGTTTCAAACAAGGTTACACGCTGTCCTCCTTCGGCCAAACCTAATGTTCTTGTTCCAACACTATTTAAGTTAACACCACCAATTAAAACAATTTCTCGTGGAGAGATCTTTTTTACAAAATCTGGTCCGCCAATAGTTGCATAACTGTTCAACCATATTTTTTGCACAATTTCAAGTGCTGGTTGTACTCTATCAATTGTAGGTGGAAATAAATAACGACTATTATCTACTGTATTTTGATTCCATTTATATTGAACATTGATATTATATGGATTCAAATAATTCGCCGTAATCCATTTATCCAAATTTGTCTGAACAGGCGACGTGTAATCTAATTGACTTTCCTTTGGCTGTTCTTCGTGCTCACATGAATAAAGCAATACTGAAGTCAATGCTAAAACTAAAATTTTATTATATTTTAAAAGTTTCATACGAATTTAATTTAAGATTATCTAGGATTCAGTTCAACACCCGTGCTAGAAGCATGCAAAGGAATTTGCAACGCTCTGCGTTTATCATCTTTTACTAGAGTATTTGTTGGTTTATTAAATGTTTCGTGATTGACAACGATATTGAAACGCTTAACATCAAACCATCTAATTCCTTCATGAATAAAATCTCTTCTTCTTGTTTCTGCAATTGCTTTTACATATGAGGTTTGAACTGGAGTCATTGCATAAAAAGGAGTATATTCATTAGCAATTACAGGATATTTCGCCTCTACTTTGGCTTGTGTCACTTTGTCTGTTGCTACATATCCAGTTGTTCTTGTCGATAAAAAGTATTCTAACTCATCATTTGCCAACGCAATTTGTCCTTTCATTACATGTGCTTCAATACGATTTAGAAAGAATTCATCATTGCTTAATAAAACTTCAGCAACGTATGGTTCTCCAATTCCAGCAGTTACATTTGTGTACTTAAAATATTCGTAGAATTTTGGGCAAAAAAGTGTTATACTTGAATTGTAAGTGTAAAAATTGTACAGCCATGTTTTATTAAATAGGCTTGTCGCTGCTCCAAACAATTCTGGTTGTCTTGGACCAGATAAGTAAAATCGATTATAACGTGCTGATCTTTGAACAATAGTGTTTGCAGATACAACTAACAAATTCGTTTCTGCACCACTGCTTGCATAAGCAATCATTTGATTTTCTGGAGTAAGAAGCTTATAACTTGCAAAATCTCTTAATTTGCCTACAGGTCTAGAGCCTAAATCGTCAGATAAAGCAATTACTTTATCCCAATCTCCTTTAATTAAATAGAAACGGCTTGCAAACGCTTTAGCAGCATTTTTATTGAAATGAAATTTAGGCTCTTTGTAATCGTTTGTTACTAAAGGAAGTCCATCTGTGATATCTTTTTCAATCATATCAAAGACTTCTTTTACCGTGTTTCTTGTGTACTTTACAACTAATTCTGTTTCTGGTTTTGTAACATAAGGAATTCCTAAATCAGTAGTTGCAGTTGCTGGATTATAACGCTGAGACCAAAAAGAAACCAACATAAAATGTGAATACGCTCTTGCTAATAAAGCTTCTCCTTTTTGCGGATTTAAACTCGCAGGATTACCCAATTCTTCAATAGCTTGTAACGCTTTATTAGCATGAGCAATTGCTCTATAACAAGCATCCCAATAGAAAGCTTGAGTATCTATTTTGGCAGTTTCAGTATTTATTAACCAATTATAATTTTGTTCATCTTTAATCAGTGTTTCTGGCATTCCGCTGTCAAATGAATTATCAGACATTGTTTCAGCAATATCAAAATAACTCATTGTAGGATACGCTTCTACTAATAATTCAGATATTTTTTCAGGAGTATCAATTTCGGTTCTATTATCTGGTTTTTCAGAAAGAAAATCATCACAGCTATAAATACTTATGAGTATCAATAGTGATAAAACTATTTTTATTTTTTTCATAATTTCAAATATTATAATGAAAGATTTAAAGTAAAAGTATATTGAGATGTAACAGGTAACGCTACACCACCAGAATTACGAAACTCTGGATCCTGGCCATTTAATCTTTTATCTGAATAAATCAACCAAGGGTTTACTGCAGATCCTTTTAAAGTAAAAGTACTAACACCTATTTTTTTCTTAAAATCACTTGGAAATTCCCAGCTTAAAGAAATGTTTTTCAATCTTACAAAATCACCATCAGCAATACGAACATCTGAGTAATTATATGTATTGTAAGCTCTAGCCAAAGTACGTGCACCTCCATAATTAGAATTCAAACGTTTATCAGCTATTACAGGAACATTAGTAAATTCTTCATCACCTGGATTTATCCATCTGTTTGTAAAATCTTTTGTGAATACAGTTAAATCATCATAAGTACTGTCGTAAACAGGATTTAAACGAACTTTGTTTCCTCCTGATCCAACAAAAAACACATATAATGACCAGTTTTTATAAGTAAAAGTATTAGCTAAACCTATAGATTTATTAGGTTCAATTGATCCTTCATATTTTAAGTATTTGGTAACATCTATGTTATCCTGAAAATCAGCACCTGTAATATTACTATCAGCTCCATCTTGCATAACAAAAGTTGGAAGACCTTCGTTATTTAAACCTGTAAATTGATATGAATATAACGAGTTACGAGGATGACCTACTGTATTTCCGCCATTTGCGTCAATTAAATCAAATGCAGTTGGCGTATTTTGCAATCTTGTGATTTCTTGATGATAAACAGAAAAATTAAGTGTTGTTGACCACTTGAAATCTTTATTGTCAAAATTTTTAGTTGTGAATCCAATCTCAAGACCTTTAGTCTCCATATCGGCATTATTTCCTTGTCTGATTCTTTGTCCTCCAATTCCTGAAGTGATTACATAATCAACCAAATCAAAGGCTTTACGACGATATATATCTGATGTAAATTGAATTCTGTTATTGAACATTCCAAGATCAACACCAATGTTTGTCTCAAATTGTTTTTCCCATGTCAAATTTCCATTTTGAAGTTCATCAATTCGAATTGAAGTTTCTCTGTCATCAAGACTAAAACGATCAGTTATATAACTTTTATAAATTGCTAAAGAGTTCGTCGCAGGTCCCGCAGTTGCAGTCAAACCATAAGAAGCTCTTAACGCTAATGTATTGATAGACTCAACATTTTTCATGAATTTTTCCTCGGCAACATTCCATTTTCCACTAAAAGTATAAGTTGGAAGCCATCTTGACGAACCACTGTCGCCTTGTCTGTTTGAACCATCATAACGACCTGTAACAGAAGCTGTATAACGACGATCGTAAGTATAACCTACTTTCCCAAAGAAACCAACAGTTCTTTCTTTTTCTTCATTAAAACCATAATAAGAATCACCTCCATTTATAATTTTTTCAATAATTCTTGGATCTGTAAATGCTGTCAAACCTCTGTCATATTGCAAACCTGCAGCAGTAAAATTATCGCTGGTTCTGTCTACAACTCTCATCTCTGTTCCAAACAATCCTTCTAATTCGTGTTTCTCATTAAAAATATTTCGGTAATTAACACTGTTTCTTAAATTATAAGATGTCATGTCATTGGTGAACTTTCTTAAAAAACCACCATTTGGCAAAACAGAAACTTTTGGAGCTGTTAAATCATTAGGATCTTGAAATAAAAAAATATTGTCATTACGAACTAAGGTGTTTACACCGTCTTCTCCTTGAGGAGTTCCTGCACGATATGCTCCTGCAACATTTGAACCTTCTAAAATCTTATGTTCACGGCTAGTATTTGCATAACGAGCTGAACCTGTTAAGTTATAAGTTAAATGTGGCGATATCTTGTAATCTAGATCCAATTGAAAGCGAATGTCTTTCACTTCGATTTCCATATAATTATTAGCCAACTCATTGATAATATTCATTTTGGCCCAGTTATTCCTGTAATATTCTAGATTTCCATTATCATCGTAAGGTCTTAAAGTTCTGCTTGTATTCAAAACATAATTAAATGGGTTGATATCAAAATCACGAGTTACTTTACCAAAAACAACATCTTTTTCACTCTCATAACTTCCTGGCGCGCCCTGATCACGAACAGATGCCAAAGTAGACAACGTAATATTCAACTTGTCATTTACGTAGAATGTCCCTTTAATGTTGCTTGAAATTTGTTTTACATCATCAGCAATTGTCCAACCTGGATCTGTATAATATCCCAAAGAGGCATAAAAAGTGTTGTTCTTTCCTCCACCTGAAAAACTTAATGAATGATTTTGTGTTATAGAAGGTCTAAATAAAACTTTAAACCAATCAGTATTTGCCAATTCATATTTTTTCAAGAAGTTATTTCGACTTACTGGATCATTATTTACTAAATAAGTTCCCGTTTCAGGATTGAAAGTATTTATAGCTCTACCTAAAATATTGTATGCTCCACCATATCTTCCATTTACTGTAGTAGGCAGATCTAGATAACCTTTAGATTCCATTTCTTTTAAAATACTCATTGTTTCTTGAGAATTTAAAATATCATATTGCGTATAACTTGGAACCGTTCTAACAGTTTGTTCTAAACCATATGTAATTTTTAAAGGAGAATCTCTTCTTCCTTGTTTTGTAGTTACAACAACAACTCCGTTTAAAGATCTTGAACCATAAATTGACGTAGCCGATGCATCTTTAAGAATTTCAATGCTTTGAATATCATTGGCATTTAATCCGGCAACAGATGAGCTTAATAAGGTTTCAGAATTCCCGGAAGCCAAATCAGCAAATGACAAGTTGATTATGTCCTCTTGAACAACACCATCAATTACCCAAAGCGGTTTTGTATCTCCAAAAATAGAAGATGAACCACGAACTGTAATTTTTGGAGCTGTACCAAAAGTACCTGTAACATTCTGCACAGTAACCCCCGCAGCTTTTCCTTCGATCATTCGGCTTACGTCAACTACACCATCAACTTTTAATTCGGCACCAGAAATTTTGCTTATGGCACCAGTAAATGTTCTTTTAGAAGTTTTTTCATAACCAGTTGTAACCACAACTTCTTTTAAATTTTGACCTAATTCAGTCAAGACAATAGTTGGTGAAGTATTTGAAATACCGATTTCTTTAGTTTCCATCCCAACATAAGAAATCACTAATGCTGTACTGTTTGCAGGCATTTCGATAGAAAAATTTCCATCAAAATCTGTTAGAACGGCAATTTTAGATCCTTTTGCCATTACTGTTGCTCCAGGAAGCGGACTACCCGATGCATCTGTTACTTTTCCTTTAATAACAGGACCTGCAGTAAAAATATTTGTTAAACCATCATGATTTGCTGTACTTGAAAATGAGTCTGTCGACACACTTTTTTGCAAAACAATCTGATTGCTTACTTCTGAAAAAGTTATATTAAATGGAACCAGAATTCTGCTCAGAATACTAGCTAATGTTTCTTGATTTGCTTCAATGCTTACTTTTTGGTTTAATTGAGGTAATCTTGAATTATAAGAAAATTTTACTTGTGCAGACTTTTCAATTTTAGATAATGCATTATCTAAAGTTAAATTTTCAACTGTAATTGTAACTTTAGTATCTAATTTTTTTTGCCCATTTACACTGTTTGCCATTGTAACACTTGAAAATATAAGTGCTAAGACAAACTGAAATAGTGTTATTTTCATGATTCGATGGAGTAATCGTTGTTTACCAACTGGTTTTTTCATAATTTTGGTTTGTTTTGATTAATACTGATTCGCGTGTATTTTAAGAAACGAACTGAATGTCTCTTTACAGAGAGAAATTCAATCCAAATAAGTGTCGGTAATGTTACAGCATTTCGGCACTTTTTTTATGCAATTGTTTTTACATAGGCTTATAATATTAGTTTTGGTTTTGGTTAATTTTAGTTTAGTTGAAAAAAGACAGAAATTAAAAATGCATTATAATTACAGTTATAAAACACCATTAATTGCAGCCTTCAGAAGTTATAATAATCTGATTACCATTCATTTCAAAACTGGTTTCAGCACTAATACTTTTACAAACAATTTTTAATTTTTCTGGTAAAGGCTGATCACTGAGCGACGTTGTCAAATGACAGTCTTTCAATTTATTTACAGGGTAATCAATCTTAACTAGATATGCTTGTTCGATTGTCTCGAAGATTTGTGAAACCGGAATATCGCTAAATTCGAAACTTAGCTGCTCAATATTGCCTACATTCTGTACCAGCTCTTTATCTTGAGTGATGTTTGTGATTTTATTGAATTTCAAATCGCTTCTAAAGAACCGAAGTGCCTGATTGGGCAAAAGAATCACTTCTTCCTGATTTGAATTGGCAACCAAGTCATTTGATTTTACCTTCACTTTACCGGTGCGAACAAGAACTTCTACATCAGGCTGATCAGAATAAGCTTTAACTCTAAAACTAGTTCCAACTACCTTTGTAACAATCTCATTAGCGTAAACGAAAAAAGGCTTTTTAGGATTTTTACTAATTTCAAAGAAACCTTCGCCGGATAAATACACCTTTCTTTCGTTCCCGGTAAAGATTTTAGGGTAACTCAATTTACTATTTGGCTGTAATAAAACAGAACTTCCGTCTGATAATGTGATGATTTGTGGATTGTCTGAATTATTGGTTTGTTCAACTAATCCTTCACTATTTTCAGCTATCAGTTCTTTATAGGTAACAATATTGTCTGCAGGAATATAATTTTTATAATACCAAATCGAAATCAAGCAAAAGAATAAACTAGCCGCAATACCGGTTAAAAAATAGTTTTTAAAAAACTTTGTCCCGGCATTCTTGCTGAAAAGTATTTCATTTTCCTTTTCTTCAATTTTAATCCAGGTGTTTTGTAGTGCTTTTTGAACATCAGAAGTTGATAAATCAGATTCTGGGACTTTCATTGCCAACAGCAAAAGTCTGGCATCTTCAACAAGTTTAGCGCGCTGCAGACTTTCCAGAGTCCACTCTTCCCAGCCGTCCTGATCAATTTTAAGCAAAATCCAGGATTGGAATGATTCGTCTGACAAGAAGTCTTCAATTTGAGTATATGTGTTACGTTTTTGCATCTAAAAATAAGGTTACAAAAACATAGAGGACAGCTCTCTTATTATATACTCACCAAATTGTGATTTTTTTTATTTTTTTTGAAATAAAATTAAAAACTACTTGCAGATAGCAGAAGAAATAAGGAAAAAGTCCCTTTCCAATCCTTGCGAAGACTCATTAAACCGCGATGCAATAAATTACTTGCAGATTGATAATTCACATCCAGCATTTCGGCAATTTGTTCTACACTAAGACCTTGATGATAACGAAGATACAAGGCTTCTTTTTGTCTTGTCGGCAAATCATTCAGCAATTTATTTAAGTGAACTATTTTTTCTTTTGCATCATCATCTGCGTCATCTAAAAGTTCATGATCAACCGAAAATTCAAGAAGAAAAGCAATTGAATCTGTACTGGCAGTTTTGCGAAAGATATGATCTCGCTCATGCAAACGTGCAATTCTTTTTCGGACACTCGCTAATAAATAAGCTTTAACTACAACTGAATTTTGAAGTGAATTTCGATAAATCCAAATATCCGTAAAAACATCCTGAATACAATCCTGCACTTTTTCTTCAAATGGAGAAAGAGAGTTACCATACCGAACTAAATCGGCATAATATCTTTCAAATAACATTGAAAATGATTTTTCATCACCATCTTTCAATTTATTCCAAAGTGCATTATCGTCAAAAAGACTGGAAGCTAAAGTTGATATTTTCATTCTAGTTGGGGCAGTATTCAAAAAAGAGTTTCGTTTTTATTTAATGAAAAGATTTTAGTTTTTTAACATTATCCTTCACTTTTGTTCGATAAATATATAAAAGCAAATATTTAAAAACAATTATTTTACATAAAAGAGACAGTTTCCTAATATAGAAAACTGTCTCTCTTTGTTGATTTAGCTAAGCTTATGGCTAAATGTTAAAATTAATTCTATTAACTCGATATAGTTATATTGTAAGATTTTACCGCCTATAGATTTTATTAGTATTTAATGAATTTTGCAGCTGTAATTCCTGAATTTGTTTTAATTTTTAAAATGTAATTCCCTGCCTGAAGTCTTGAAACATCAATATTAGAAACATTTTCAGCATGTGGCACAGCAATAACTAATTGTCCTAACATATCATAAACATATATCGCTTGTTTTTCCGTTTCCTTTTTAGTGTTGATAGTTAAAACATCTTTCACAGGATTCGGATAAATGTTGAAATATTGTGAAAACTCAAAATCTTGCGTACCCAACGCCTTAAATGTTGAAGTAGCTTTATTGGTTAAAATCGGAAAATTATAGTCAAAATAAATATTGGCTTCATTTTCAAAAGTATCCCCTACTTTTAGAGTTGGCAATGTTTTTATTTTAAAAGCGATGTATCCATTTCGATTGACATTATTAAAAGGAAGATTTATATTTTCAAAGATAAATTCGACTTTATTTCCATCAGAAATTTTTGTAGTGTAGGAATGGCTTGCACTAGTTGGCACTAAAGTCGAAATATCAAATTTTGAAAGATCAATCAAATCCTTAACTACTATATTTTGAGCCATATATGTTCCTGTATTTTCAAAACGAATCATATAGTGAACGTATTCCCCTATCAAACTTGGAGTAACAACATTTCCTTCCAAGCAGGTTTTATCATTTGGATCATAAGAGCCAACTACAGTTTCATTATATGAAAAAGTATTATCAATAGGCAATTCATCTGTTGCAGAAGAAGTTATGGTTGCAACATAAGAAAGAATATCACCATTATTTACTGCTGGAATATCAGTTGGAGCGTTTATATTAAAATTTAGTAAAATTTGTCTCGATTCAAAAGGCTTTAAATTAGTGAAATTCCATGAAATTTTATTTGATGCGGTTGTCGAAACCAAAGGATTTGCACCAGTTAAATCAAGAACGGAATCATCAAATGCTAAACTAATTGTCCCTGATTGGGCAACATTTCCTTTATTTTTATACACAATTATGTATCTAGCGGCAAAACCAGGCCTCGATGGCCAAATTGGCAAAAATGTAATTTCTAAGTCATTATGAACTCCTACTGCTTTGACACAAAAATCCTGTTGAAATGGGCTTGAAACTGTTGGAAACTCAACTTGGGTCGAAGCTGGAGAAATTGAAAAGTAGCTTGGATTTTCAAAAACTGGAGTAACTTTATAATTTCCTGCCGAAACTTTGACATCATACTTTCCTGCTTCATTACTTATAAAATTTCCTACTTTGACGCCATCATCAATTTTGAATTTTAAGAACGAAGCCGGAATATCCAAAGCATCACAGCCATTATTATTCAAATCATTACGATTTGTCAACTGAATTGAATAATTCTCTCCTCCTGGTCCAAAAGAACAATAAGAATTAACCAAACAATTATCATAATTATAGTAAGACACAATGCTTTGAACTTCAGATAACTGATCATCATCTGCACAAATATATTTTAAATTAGGGGTTTCATTCATAGATATCTCTATTTCATTACTTCCATTTTTCATAAAAACAGTTTCTAACAATGGATTCCAATCAAAATAAAAAGATTTTAGATTTGATAAATTGCTCACATCCAGTTTTTTAAATTTATTATCGCTACACCACAAATACTCTATAAATTTATGATTTGTAAGATCTAATTCCTCTAAGTTTAACCCATCGCAAGATAACATTGTTAGGTTTTTGAACTTTGAAATGTCAAATTTCGTTGTAGCAGTACCACCGCACACCAAAATCTTCAAATTTGGCATATTTAGCTTGCCAAGTTCAATATCTAATAATGGGTTGTTTTCAAAATTCAGTGCTTGGAGTTCGGTTTTATTATCTAAATTTAGTGCTGATAGCTTATTTCCACTTACAAATAAATTAACAAGTTTTAAATCTAATAAATCTAAGTTCGAAATTTCATTATTTGCACAACTTAAAAATACTAATTTGGGGTTTCCACTCAAATCTAGATTTTTTAACCTATTACCATCACACTCTAAAAAAAGTAATTCAGGTAAATTCGAAAGATCTAAATTTTCAACAGAATTACTATAAAATTCAAGTCTAAAGAGCTTAGTTAATCCTGTTAAATTTAAATCTGTCAAAAAATTATTTGAACAATTTAATTCAAGTATTTTATTTGAGCCACTCAAATTTATCGAAGTCAGCATATTATCATAGCACGAAACATCTGTTAAATCTGGCAAATTACTTACATCTAAACTTGTCAATTGATTTTTACTACATTGCAAATTCCATAAATTAGTAAACTTTTTAATTCCTTCTAGACTAACTGCTTTAGTGAACGTTATCTTTAAAAAACGCACTTCTAATGCTTCGCTTTCCTGAATCTCGCCATCTCCGTTTGAATCAATTTTGATGTTTTTTTGGTTATTATCCTTGGCAATATCATTAGTAACATCCGCTTCTAGAAGTTTAGCCTTAAAATCAACGTCAGGAATAATAATTATTTGAGAATTTACAGAGGCAAATATACATAAAGCTAGCAATAGCAAGTAGTTCTTGATCATAGGTTTAGTTTGGTTTTGGTTTTTAAATATATAAAATCAAAAAATCAAAACCTAAAATTTCATAAAAAAAGCCTTACTAATTAAAGTAAGACTTTTTGATGCTTTTATATTGAAAAATAACTTTAGAAAGCTACATTCCATCTAGGTAATTTAGCATTTTGATCTAAGAAATTTTGCAAAACCTGTCCTTCAACAGCAGTTGGAATTGCTTTAGCATCAGCATTGAAAGTTTCATACCAAACTACTTCAAGCTCAGAAATGTTTTCCAATTTCATTTGCGCTGGCCAAGAATATTTTCTTCCTGTTTTTGCAAATTGCTGTCCGTTTACAATTTTATCATATAAACCACCATTTTTGCTTTTCAATGTTCCATCATTCTGAACAGTTCCTGTAGAACCAACCATAATCAATTCTTTCTCTGCTCCTTCAACAGCATATACTACAAAAATTCCAGCACTTCCCTCTGGAGCGTTGCAAACTTCTTCTAAACTGTCTTCAATTGTAAAAGCAAAACTATTGGTTGCTTTAAACTTTTCTAATTCTTTGTACATATTTCTTTTTTAAGCCTCTAAGATACTGAGGTTCTAAGATGCTAAGTTTTTTCTATTTATACCTCAGTATTTTAAAATGTAAAAAAGTCTCAACAGGATATTGAGACTTTTTTTTGGAATTTTTTATTTTGAAACTTGAAGATTATCCAAGTACTTCTTTAACTTTTTTACCAATTTCAGCTGGTGAATCAACAACGTGAATTCCGTTGTCTCTCATGATTTGTTTTTTAGCAGCAGCTGTATCGTCAGAACCTCCAACAATAGCACCAGCGTGACCCATTGTTCTACCAGCAGGAGCAGTTTCTCCAGCGATAAAACCAATAACTGGTTTACGGTTACCATCAGCTTTTACCCATTTAGCAGCATCAGCTTCTAATTGACCTCCAATTTCACCAATCATAATGATTACTTCAGTCTCTGGATCGTTCATTAATAATTCAACAGCTTCTTTAGTTGTAGTTCCAATGATTGGATCTCCACCAATTCCAATAGCTGTAGTGATTCCTAAACCTTGTTTTACAACTTGGTCAGCAGCCTCATAAGTTAAAGTTCCTGATTTAGAAACGATACCAACTGTTCCTTTTTTGAAAACGAAACCTGGCATAATACCAACTTTAGCTTCACCTGGAGTAATAACTCCCGGGCAGTTTGGTCCAATTAATCTAGAGCTTCTTTCTTTAACATAATTATTTGCTTTAATCATGTCTGCAACAGGAATTCCTTCTGTAATAGCAATAATTACTTTAATTCCGGCATCAGCAGCTTCCATAATTGCATCAGCAGCAAAAGCTGGCGGTACAAAAATAATAGATGTATCAGCTCCAGCTTGATCTACAGCATCTTTTACTGTATTAAAAACTGGACGATCTAAATGGCTAGTTCCTCCTTTTCCTGGAGTAACACCACCAACAACATTAGTACCGTACTCAATCATTTGAGAAGCGTGGAAAGTTCCTTCGCTCCCTGTAAATCCTTGAACAATTATTTTGGAATCTTTATTAACTAAAACACTCATGATATATATTTTATGTAGTTTTTAAAATTGTGATGCAAAAGTAAGGTTTTGTAATGTATTTTACCTTTTTATTATCAAAAAAAATTAAGAAAATTGACTCATTTGATAACCGCGATAAAGCTTATCATCTTTTATTTGCCAAATTGCTGTAAAATGAGCCAGCAACATTTCTTCTCTTGGGTTTTCAATCGTTTTTACAAAATGAGAATAACGCACTGATACTAAATCATCTTCTTCAATAATATGGCTCATTCTCACTTTAGAGCGCACATAAGCACGACCCAATTCATTAGCCATATCCAACATTGCATCATAATCCATTTCGATTAATCCTTTAGTGCTGTGCCATTCTAACTTTACTTCAGGATGCAAGTACGTTTTCATAATTTCACTATCAATTAAGGCATCCGACTTATAAAATCTTTGAACAAATTCTTTTATAGACATATTACTTCAATTTATTTAGAATTTCAGGAATCTTTTTGATATTGGCCAATTGTTTTAACTTTTCTCTTGATTCTTCGATTGGGGTTCCAAAATAAGATTTGCCACCTTCAACCGATTTAGTAACACCTGTTTGTCCCATAATAACAGCTTTCGCTCCTATTGTGATACCGCTAGTTGTTCCTACCTGACCCCAGATAGTAACTTCATCCTCAATTACTACGCATCCGGCAATACCGGTTTGTGAAGCAATTAAACATTTTTTACCAATTACAGAGTCATGTCCAACATGAACTTGATTATCAATTTTTGTTCCTTCTCCGATTGTGGTATCACCCGTTACTCCTTTATCAATAGTACAAAGTGCTCCGATACCAACATTGTCTTCAATAACAACTCTTCCACCAGAAATTAATTGATCAAAACCTTCTGGACGCTTTTTGTAATAAAATGCATCAGCTCCCAAAATAGTTCCAGCATGAATAATGACATTGTCGCCAATTACAGTATGATCATAAATTGAAACATTGGAATGAATTAGACAGTTTTTGCCAATTTTTACGTGATTTCCAATAAAACTATTTGGCTGAATTAAAGTCCCTTCTCCAATTTCTGCTGATGAGGCAATAGCTACATTTGCAAATTGAAAAGGTTTGAAATGTTTAGTCAAAGTATTGAAATCTCTGAAAGGATCGTCAGAAATTAAAAGTGCTTTTCCTTCTGGACAATCTACTTTTTTGTTAATCAAAACAATAGTTGCTGCAGATTGCAAAGCTTTATCATAATATTTTGGATGGTCAACAAAAACAATATCTCCGGGCTCTACAACATGAATTTCGTTCATGCCCAAAACCTGAAAGTTTTTATCGCCTATGAATTCGCAATTAAGCAAATTTGCAATTTCTTCTAAAGAATAAACCTTTGGAAATTTCATATGTTATAATTAGAAAATTTGTCAATTAGAAAATATGTCAATTAGAAATGAGTCAGTTAGATTATGAATGTTCAAAATTATATCGATTCACTAATAATCTAATTGACTCATTGACAAATTATCTTAATTAAAAACTACTCTTTTACACGCTCCATGTAAGAACCTGAAGCTGTATCAATTTTAATTTTATCACCTTCGTTGATGAATAAAGGTACGTTTACAGATGCTCCAGTTTCTACCGTAGCAGATTTTGTAGCATTAGTTGCTGTATTTCCTTTTACTCCTGGCTCAGCATAAGTAACTTCAAGAATTACAGATGCAGGCATATCAACTGATAAAGGCAAATCAGTTTCTGTATTGATCTGAACCATTACATTTGTTCCTTCTTTCAACAAATCTGGAGCATCTAAGATGTTTTTGTTTAAAGAAATCTGCTCAAATGTTTCAGCATTCATAAAGTGAAATTCATCACCTTCCGGATATAAGAATTGGAATGTATGTGTTTCAACACGAATAACGTCAATTTTATGACCTGCAGAAAATGTATTATCCAATACTTTACCTGAAGTTAAACTTTTTAATTTAGTTCTTACGAAAGCTGGACCTTTTCCAGGTTTTACGTGAAGGAATTCAATAATTTTATAGATGTCGTGATTAAATTTAATACATAATCCGTTTCTAATATCTGATGTAGATGCCATTGTAATTTGTTTTATTTTATTTTTTGTTGAACGTTGAATCGTTTAATTGTTTTTCGATTGAACGATTCAACAAATAAACAATTAAACTTTATTTTTAATAGTTTCCTGAATAACCTTTCATAATTCCTCGTGATGAATTTCTGATAAAATCTAAAATTTCATCTCTCTCAGGAGTCGCTTCCATTTCAGCTTCAATAATACTTAAAGCTTGAGTTGTATTATAATTTTTTTGGTATAAAATTCTATAGATTTCCTGAATTTCTCTAATTTTTTCAGTACTAAAACCTCTTCTTCTTAAACCAACTGAATTGATTCCAACATATGACAAAGGCTCTTTTGCCGCTTTTGTATATGGCGGAACGTCTTTTCTAACTAATGATCCACCAGAAATCATCGCGTGATCTCCAATGTGAATAAATTGATGAATAGCTGCTAAACCTCCAATAACAGCGTGGTTTCCAACAACAACGTGTCCTGCCAAAGCAACACCATTTACTATAATTGCATTGTTTCCAATTTCACAGTCGTGTGCAATGTGAGCATAAGCCATTACTAAACAATTGTTTCCAAGAATAGTTTGCCCTGAAGCTACTGTACCTCTATTGATTGTAACACATTCTCTAATTGTACAGTTATCTCCAATTATAGCAAGAGAATCTTCTCCCCCGAATTTTAAATCTTGTGGCACCGCAGAAATTACCGCTCCTGGAAAAATATTACAATTTTTACCGATACGCGCACCTTCCATGATGGTCACGTTTGAACCAATCCAAGTACCATCACCAATAACAACATTATTGTGAATTGTTGTAAAAGGCTCAATTACAACGTTTTTAGCGATTTTAGCGCCAGGATGAACATATGCTAATGGTTGATTCATATGTATGTTTTATATTTTAAATTAAAATAGTCTAATTTGAGGGCAACAAACCTAAACAATAAATTTGATTAATTATTGTTTTCTTGCAATTTGTGCCATTAATTCTGCCTCAGTTACTAATTTACCATTTGCGTATGCATTTGCCTGCATATGACAAATTCCTCTTCTGATTGGAGAAATCAATTCGCATTTGAAAATTAAGGTATCACCTGGCAATACTTTGTGTTTGAATTTAACATTATCAATTTTCATGAAATATGTCAAATAATTTTCAGGATCCGGAACAGTGCTTAAAACCAAAATCCCTCCTGTTTGTGCCATAGCTTCAACAATTAAAACTCCTGGCATAACTGGCGCTTCAGGGAAATGCCCTACGAAGAAATTCTCGTTCATAGTAACATTTTTCAAACCAACCACATGACGATCAGACATTTCAATAATTCTGTCAATCAACAAAAATGGAGGTCTGTGTGGAAGCATTGCCATAATTTTATGGATATCCATCAATGGCTCTTGGTTTAAATCATAAACCGGAACATGATTTCTCTGTTCTATTTTAATGATTTTAGCCAATTTTTTAGCAAATTGAGTATTTACAAAATGCCCTGGTTTGTTTGCAATAATTTTCCCTTGAATACGAACTCCGATAAGAGATAAATCTCCAATAACGTCAAGCAATTTGTGTCTTGCAGCTTCGTTTGGATAATGTAAAGTAAGGTTGTCTAAAACTCCATTTGGCTTTACAGAAATTTCATCTTTACCAAACGCTTTCTTTAAGTTTTCCATAGTAGATTCAGAAATTTCTTTATCTACATAAACAATTGCATTATTTAAATCACCTCCTTTAATCAAACCATGTTCTAATAAAGACTCTAATTCATGCAAAAAACTAAAAGTTCTAGAACTTGCAATTTCTGTTTTAAAATCGGCAATACTTTTAAGTGTTGCGTTTTGCGTACCTAAAACTTTTGTACCAAAATCAACCATTGTTGTTACTTGATAATCGTCGCTTGGCATTACAAGAATTTCGCTTCCCGTTGCTTCGTCAGTAAATGAAATTACTTCTTTTACTACATAAACATTACGTTGCGCATCTTGCTCTTCGATACCTGCTTTTTCTATAGCTTCGACAAAATATTTTGATGAACCATCCATAATAGGAAGTTCAGATGCATCTAATTCAATAATAATATTATCCAAATCGCATCCAACTACTGCTGCTAAAACATGCTCTGGAGTTTGTATTTTTACACCTAATTTTTCTAAATTAGTACCTCTTTGCGTATTAACAACATAATTAGCATCAGCCTCAATGATTGGCTGACCTTGCAAATCTACTCTAACAAAAGTGAAACCATTATTAATAGGAGCTGGTTTGAAAGTCATTGTAACTTCTTTTCCAGTGTGTAATCCTACGCCTGTTAGTGAAATTTCATTTTTGATGGTCTTCTGTTTAACCATTATTTCCATTTTTTGGGTTTATTATTTGTTTTTTTATTTCTTCAACTTCAGCCACAATTTTAGGAAGATTTTTAAAATGAACATACGATTTATTAAAATCAGTATATCCAAGTGATGGAGTTCCTTGTAAAACTTCATCATCTTTAATGTTTCTGGCAACTCCTGACTGTGCCTGAAGCCTAACATTATTACCTATAATTAAATGGCCTGCGATACCTACCTGCCCCCCAATCATACAGTTCTCTCCAATTTTAGTAGAACCTGCAACACCACTTTGAGCAGCTATAACAGTATTTTTCCCAATTTCTACATTGTGAGCAATCTGAATCTGATTGTCTAATTTCACTCCTTTTCTAATAATTGTAGAACCAAGTGTTGCTCTGTCAATTGTAGTATTTGCACCAACATCAACATTATCTTCAAGAATAACATTTCCAATTTGTGGTACTTTACTATATTCACCGTTTTCATTTGGAGCAAAACCAAAACCATCGGCACCAATTATGACACCAGAGTGAATCGTGCAATTATTTCCAATTACGCTTTCAGAATAAATTTTTGCTCCTGCAAAAACATAAACATTATCACCAATTACAACATTGTCACCGATAAAGCTGTTTGGATAAATTTTCACATTATTTCCTAAAACTACATTTTGTCCAATATAACTAAAGCTTCCTAAATATAGATTTTCTCCATATTTTGTTCCTTCAGACATAAAAGACTGTGCTTCAATTCCGGTTTTATTCAATTTTACCTGATTGTAAAAATGCAAAAGCTTAGAAAATGCTGCATAAGCATCTTCTACTTTTATTAAAGTGGTAGTGATATCTTGTTCTGGTACAAAGCTGTCGTTAACAATTGTTACTGTCGCTTTTGTACTATATATGTAGTTAACATACTTTGGATTAGCCAAAAAAGTAAGCGATCCTTCTTCGCCTTCTTCGATTTTAGATAGCCGAGAAACTTCTGCATTGGGATTCCCAACAACTTCTCCTTCTAAAATTCCTGCTATTTGTTCTGCTGTAAATTTCATCGCGACAAAAATATAAAAAATAGATTTTAAATGTTAATTTTAGATAAGTTGTTTTGGGAAACAGATATAATATTTTGTTACCAATTTAGATAACGATTTCAAATTCAGCTGGTCAGATGCTTCCACAACATCTTCAATTGTTTTATCTTTTTTCAAAATTCGTATCGGTTCAGCAGCTTTACTATAGGCTTGGTTTTTAATTTTTCCTCTAAAAATAAAATAACCGGCTTCTAATAATGAAATATGATGATCTTGTGCAAACTCTTCTTTCATTGCCTGAGATTCTTCAATCGAAATCTTCTCTGCACTAATTTTTATTTTTAGCAAATCTCTGTTAATGATCATTTTACTTAAAGTTGAAAGTATAAAATCATCTTGTCTTTGCCACGCTTTTAGAGCACTGATTATATCAAAATCATCTAATTGCGAAAACAAATCCAGTTTTTCGGCATCAAAATCTTCAAGTGTGATTTTGTTTTGCATGAAAAACAAAAGTGGCTCGCTACAAGGAAGATTAATTCCTTTTAATGTCAGTTCTTTTGCTCTTTTCAATACTTTCATCAAGATCAATTCGGCAACCAAGCTTGTTTTGTGTAAATACGCCTGCCAATACATCAATCGTCTTGAAAGCAGAAATTTCTCTACAGAATAAATTCCTTTTTCTTCTATAACTAAAACGTCATTTTCAACATTCATCATCTGAATCAAACGCTCAGAATTGACATTTCCTTCTGCAACTCCAGTATAAAAACTGTCGCGTTTTAAATAATCCATTCGATCCATATCCAATTGGCTTGAAATCAATTGCAACATGAATTTTCTGTGATATTCTCCTTTAAAAACCTGAATAGCCAAACTTAATTTTCCATCAAATTCTTCATTCAACTGATTCATAAACAATAAAGAAATCGCTTCGTGATGCACATCTTCAACAATACTTTTTTCCATTGCATGAGAAAACGGCCCGTGTCCTATATCATGAAGCAAAATCGCTATTAATAATGCATTTTCTTCTTCTTCAGAAATTGCAACATCTTTAAAACGAAGTGTGTCTATCGCTTTTTTCATTAAATGCATACATCCTAATGCATGATGAAAACGTGTATGATTGGCTCCCGGATAAACCAAATACGAAAGTCCCATTTGTGAAATACGGCGTAAACGCTGAAAATATGGATGCTGGATTAGGTCGTAAATAAGTTCATTCGGGATTGTAATAAACCCGTAAATGGGATCATTGAATATTTTTAACTTATTGATATGAGTCACTATTTGGTTATTTTTTAGGTCAACAAATATAAGTAAATAACTATAGTTTTTCATTTAAAAGTTAACATTAAATTTAGCTGATTTTGAGGCAAATACTTAAAAATCAAAAAGATTTTATATCAAAATTAGATTTCATTTATCTGAAATTTATACTATTTTTAATACTTTTTAAGTTCTATACTTCTAAATTGCATTAAAATTAAAATTGTTTATGGATAAGATAAAAATACTTTGGGTCGATGATGAAATTGATCTTTTAAAGCCTCATATATTATTTCTGGAGAAAAAAAACTATTCGGTAACAACTTGCAACAATGGTCTTGATGCAGTGGCTTTATTCGAAGAGGATAATTTTGACATTGTTTTTTTAGATGAAAATATGCCCGGAATGAGCGGTTTGGAAACGCTTTCTGAGATGAAAGAGAAAAAATCGGCCATCCCTATGATTATGATCACTAAAAGTGAGGAAGAATATATAATGGAAGAAGCGATTGGTTCTAAAATTGCTGATTACCTAATAAAACCAGTAAATCCGAATCAGATTTTGTTGAGTTTAAAGAAAAATCTGGATGACTCGAGATTGATTACTGAAAAAACAACTTTAGATTATCAGAAGGAATTCAGAAAAATTTCGATGGAATTAGCAATGGTCAATTCCTATGAAGACTGGGTTGAATTGTATAAAAAATTGCTTTTTTGGGAATTAAAACTTGAGGATATCAATGATACTGCGATGATTGAAATTTTGGAATCTCAAAAAGTGGAAGCCAATTCTCAATTCGGAAAATATATTGAAAGAAACTATGAAGATTGGTTTGCTCCAAAAGCAGACAAACCGATTCAGTCTCATAATTTATTCAAAGAATTGGTTGTACCAGAGCTTAAAAAGAAAGACAAACCTATTTTGTTTGTCGTGATTGATAATCTTCGCTACGATCAATGGAAATCATTTGAAACTGTTATTTCTAACTATTACAAATTAGAAAAAGAAGTTCCTTACTTCTCTATTTTACCAACTGCAACACAATATGCTCGAAATGCTATTTTTTCTGGTTTATTGCCAATTGAAATGGAAAAACAGTTTCCGCAATATTGGAAAAATGATGTTGAAGATGGCGGAAAAAACCTTTATGAAGCTGAATTTTTATCGGCTCAATTAAAACGTTTGGGCTTAAATATTAAGGAAGATTATTTTAAAATCACCAACTATGCCGGCGGTAAAAAACTAGCAGAAAATTTTAAAGCTTTAAAAGGAAACGACTTAGTAACGGTAGTTTACAATTTTGTCGATATGCTTTCGCATGCTAAAACAGAGATGGAAGTTGTAAAAGAGTTAGCTTCTGATGATAAAGCATACCGTTCCTTAACATTAAGCTGGTTCAAAAACTCTCCTTTATTGGAAATTATCCAGCAAGCACAACTTTTAGGTTTCAAATTAATTCTGACAACAGATCACGGAACAATAAATGTAAAAAATCCGTCAAAAGTTGTGGGAGATAAAAATACAAGCCTAAATTTGCGTTACAAAACTGGACGTAGTTTGACTTACGAACAAAAAGATGTTTATGTTGTTAAAGAGCCCAAAACAATTGGCTTGCCGGCAATAAACATGAGCAGTTCGTTTATTTTTGCCAAAAATGATTTCTTTTTGGCCTATGTAAACAACTACAATCATTATGTGAGTTATTACAAAAACACGTATCAGCATGGCGGAATTTCGTTAGAAGAAATGATTATTCCGTTTTTGGTGTTTAACCCTAAATAAAGTTTTCAGTCTTTCCCGATAAATATCGGGAAAGACTGAAATTAAAATAAACAGAAATAGAAATGAATATCGTTTTTTCATTAGATCAAATTCAAGAAGTTGCAGAGCAGATTATTACTTCAAATCCTAAAAAAATCATCCTTTTTAATGGAGAAATGGGAGTTGGAAAAACAACTTTAATCAAACAATTATGCAAAACTTTAGGCGTTGAAGATGCAACCAGCAGCCCAACTTTTTCTTTGGTGAATGAATACCAAACCAACAATAATCAAACGGTTTATCACTTTGATTTTTACCGATTAAACAAAGAAACCGAAGCACTCGATATGGGTGTTGACGATTATTTGTATTCCGGAAATTGGTGTTTTATTGAATGGTCCGAAAAAATTGCCAATTTGCTTCCTGAAGAATATTCTACAATAAATATTGAATTATTGGCAGATGGAAAAAGAAATTTAGAATTAGCATAAAACTTTGCGAGAGAATTACTCACAAAGAAAAAACAACAAAAATGAATACCTCAAAAGATATAGAAATAATTCCCTTCTCTCAAGATTTAAAAGAACATATCAAAACCTTAAATATTGCCTGGCTTGAAAAGTATTTTAAAGTCGAAGAAAAAGATAAATTAACTCTTTCAAATCCGCAAGAAGAAATTATTGACAAAGGCGGAATGATTTTTTATGCTCGTCATAATAGCAAAATTATTGGCACTGCATCTTTAATGAAAATCGATGATTCAACCTATGAATTAAGCAAAATGGCCGTTTCAGATGAAGCTCAAGGCTTAGGAATTGGAAACAAACTTCTGGAACATTGTATAAATGTCGCTAAAGAAAACAAGATTACAACATTGTTTTTATACTCCAACACGATTTTACTTCCTGCAATTCACTTATACAGAAAATTTGGTTTTATTGAAATCCCTTTAGAATCGGGCATTTACGAACGAGCCGACATAAAAATGGAGAAAAAAATATCTTAACATTGTCATTACAGTATTAGCAGAATTTTTGCACTAATTTTAAATCTTTTTACGTAATTTGTACCTTTAATTTTTTGCACACCCATGTCAATCACGTTAACTCCATTTACAAAACAACAATTGCTGCCACAGGAAGAAAAGCTTGAGGTTGGTCGTTTTAAAAGAGAACTTTTTATAGGAATTCCTAAAGAAACAAGTTATCAGGAACGTCGTATCTGCCTTACCCCTGACGCTGTGAACTCATTAACTTATGAAGGTCACAGAGTTATGATTGAATCTGGAGCGGGTGAAAGTTCAAGTTATACAGACAAAGAATATGCAGATGCAGGTGCAGAAATCACAAAAGACACAAAAAGAGTTTTTGGTTGTCCGTTTTTATTAAAAGTAGAACCGCCAACTTTAGCTGAAATCGAAATGATTAACCCTGAAACAGTTATTATTTCGGCGATTCAGCTCAAAACAAAAAAGAAAACTTATTTTGAAGCTTTAGCACAAAAGAAAATCACAGCACTTGCTTTTGAATACATTAAAGATGAAGACGGATCTTACCCGGCTGTAAAATCTTTGAGCGAAATTGCAGGAACTGCATCAATCCTTATTGCTGCCGAATTAATGATTACAGATGAATTCGGAAAAGGACTTTTGTTCGGAAATATAACAGGAGTACCTCCTACTGAAGTTGTAATTCTAGGAGCCGGAACTGTTGGTGAATTTGCTGCAAAAACCGCAATTGGGCTAGGCGCAAACGTAAAAGTTTTTGATAATTCGATTACTAAACTGCGTCGTTTACAAAATAATTTAAGTCAAAGAATCTTTACTTCAACTATTCAGCAAAAAGCTTTATTGAAAGCCTTAAGACGTTGTGATGTAGCTATTGGCGCCATGCGCGGCAAAGAACGCTGCCCGATTGTAGTTACTGAAACCATGGTAGAACACATGAAAAAAGGTGCTGTAATTGTTGACGTAAGTATTGATACAGGCGGCTGTTTTGAAAGTTCTGAAGTGACAACTCATGAAAAACCAACTTTCATTAAAAACAATGTTTTGCATTATTGTGTACCAAACATTCCTTCTAGATATTCAAAAACTGCCTCATTATCAATCAGTAACATCCTGACACCTTATCTGCATCAGATAGCCGAAGATGGTGGTATTGAAAGTGCAATTCGATGCAATAAAGGGCTTAAAAACGGAATTTATTTGTATCATGGAATCTTGACAAATAAAGCAATTGGCGACTGGTTTGATTTGCCGGACAACGATATTAATTTACTTGTATTTTAAAGGAACTTTAATGTACCTTTGCAAAAATTTTATTTCATGAAGTTCGTACACCGTTTTGCATATTATTTGATTGGTTTAGTGATGGGATGCTTTTTTGTAGCTCTTGTTTTTAGTGGTAAAGACACTCGTTGCAACTATTTTCCAAATGCCCGAGTTTTAAATAATTTAAGAACAAAGCCTTTTCAATATTCAGCTAAAGCAATTCAGACGTTAAACGAAAAATGGGTTGATACTGCTGATATTAAAAGTACTTTAACTTACGGAGATGTTGATTTTGATCAAAGCAATGTTCCGTTTAAAAAAGGAAAATTATATATCATTGAAGGTAAAACAGCTAAAAATCAAGAGATTATTTTAAAAGTAGTGAATTTTGAAAACAAAGCTGTTTTAGAAGAAATCATTAAAAAAGAAACTGAAAAATAGTTTCCAAAAATTTTAAAACCATTCTATTTCTTCAATTCCTTTTGACTTTAAAAAAGCATTTGTTTGGCTGAAATGTTTGTTTCCAAACCACTTCCCTTGATTAGCACTCATTGGTGATGGATGTCCGGATTCTAAAATATGATGTTTTGAACGATCTATTTTCAAACCTTTTTTCTGAGCGAAGCTGCCCCATAAAAGGAAAACAACATTTTCTTTTTGATCAGAAATAGCTTGAATGACAGCATCTGTAAATAGATTCCATTTTAAATGTTTATGACTATTTGGACTATCTTTTCGAACGGTTAAAGAAGCATTTAAAAGCAAAACTCCTTGCTGCGCCCATTTTTCAAGATTTCCAGATGTTGGCATAAAAATCGAATCAAAATCAGTATTTATTTCTCTGAAAATATTGCGAAGTGAAGGCGGAATTTTGACAGTATCATTTACAGAAAAGCTTAAGCCATTGGCTTCTCCTTCACCATGGTAAGGATCCTGGCCAATAATTACAACTTTTAAATCCTTAAAATTGCAATTATTGAAAGCTGCAAAAATCAATTCGGCTGGCGGATAACAGGTATGTGTTTTATATTCAATATCCAGCGCATCCATCAATTCTTTAAAATAGGGTTTCTGGATTTCGTCTTTTAAAACATTCTGCCAATCTTGAGCTAAATTAATTTTCATTTTAAAATTTTATTACAAATTACGCAAAGTTTTATCCAAACTGCCAAATTATTAGTGCTATTTAGTTTTAAAACTTTGTAACTTTGAAATCTTTACAACTTACGATATATAATGGTATCTATTACAGAAAAAACATTACAAGATTTACAATTTCCAACCGTGCTTGAAACCATTTCAGATGGCTGTAACACTGATATTGGAAAAGAAAAGGCTTTACAAATAAAACCATTCAGAGATAAAGAAGAATTGATGCAGTCATTGATGCAAACATCAGAGTATGTTTCTTCTTTTCAAAATAATAACGCAATTCCGAATCACGGTTTTGACGCTATCACGCATGAAATTAAATTTTTAGCAATTGAAGACAGTTTTCTTGAAGTAGGAAGTTTTAGAAAAATTGCTAATCTTTCTGCAACAACAAATGTCTTGTTGAATTTCTTAAAAAAATTCGATGATTATTATATGAATTTAAATGCAAGAGCTTCGCGTGTTGAATTGACTAAAGATATTATCACGGCAATTGACTCAATTGTAGACAAATACGGAGAAATTAAAGACAATGCTTCTCCTGCTCTTTCTGGAATTCGACAAAACATGAACTTGGTTCGCGGAAAAGTAAACCAAAGTTTTGGTGTGGCTTTAACGCAATACAATGGTTTAGGATATTTGAACGATATTAAAGAAAGTTTTGTTCAAAACCGTAGAGTTTTAGCGGTTTTAGCTATGTATCGACGTAAAGTAAAAGGTTCAATTTTAGGAAGTTCTAAAACCGGAAGTATTGCTTACATCGAACCAGAAGCTACATTAAAATATTCGAGAGAATTAGCCAATTTAGAATACGAAGAAAAAGAGGAAATTACTAGAATTCTAAAGAATTTATCCAATGTAATCCGCCCTTATCTTCCATTATTAATTGAATATCAAGACTTTTTAAGTGATATTGATGTCGTTGCCGGGAAAGCAAAATATGCCAATCGAATTAATGGAATTCTTCCAACGATTACTGAAGAAAGAAGATTGTTTTTCAGAGAAGCTTATCATCCTATTTTGTATTTGAATAACAAACAAAAAAAGGAAGTTACATATCCGCAAACTATTGAATTAAAACAAGAAAACAGAATTATTGTTATTTCTGGACCAAATGCCGGAGGAAAAACTATTTCCTTAAAAACGGTTGGTTTATTGCAATTGATGCTCCAATCTGGAATTTTGATTCCGGTTCATGAGCGTAGCGAAACCTTCTTATTTGACAGAATCTTAACGGATATTGGCGACAATCAATCTATTGAAAATCATTTGAGTACATATAGTTATCGATTAAAAAACATGAATTATTTCTTAAAGAAATGTAATCACAAAACCATGTTTTTAATTGACGAATTTGGTACTGGTTCTGATCCGGAACTTGGTGGAGCTTTGGCTGAAATTTTCTTAGAAGAATTTTATCATCGTGAAGCATTCGGAATTATTACAACGCATTATTCTAATTTGAAAATTCTAGCAAACGAATTACCATACGCAACAAATGCGAATATGATGTTTGATGAAAAGTCGCTTGAACCTATGTACAAATTAGCTTTGGGTCAGGCAGGAAGTTCGTTTACGTTTGAAGTTGCTCAAAAAAATGGGATTCCATTTGGCTTAATTAATCGTGCAAAAAAGAAAATCGAAGTTGGAAAAGTTCGTTTTGACAAGACTATTGCAACGCTACAAAAAGAAAGATCAAAACTGGAAAAAACTTCTTTGAATTTAAAAGAAGAAGAAACCCGAGCGCGTGAGGAAAGCAAAAAGATGGAAAACATCAATACAAAAATCCAGCAAAAATTAGAAAGCTATCAGGAATTATACGACAGCAATCAAAAGATAATTTACATTGGACAAAAAATTGATGATATAGCCGAAAAATATTTTAACAATAAAAACAAGAAAGAACTTATTGGTGAATTTCTGAAAATTGTCGAAATCGAAAATTCAAAACGTAAAAAAGCAACTCCAAAAGAAACTAAAGCAAAAGTTGAAAAACAAAAAGAAATTATTGCTGAAGTTCAAGTAAAAGTTGAAGAAATTCGAAAAGAGAAAAAAGAGAAAAAACTTAAACCTGTTATCGAAAAACCAAAACCTATTTTAAAAGTTGGTGATCGAGTAAGAATGCTGGACGGAAAATCTGTTGGAAGTATTGATTCTATCGAAAAAAATAAGGCAACTGTCAATTATGGTATTTTTACTTCGAAAGTAAGCCTTGATGAATTGGAATTAGTGGAAGCGGTTAAGAAGTAATCTTTTCTATAAATTTTATTTAAAAAAAACATGAAAATTTGATCAGAATTAAAATAAGACGATTTAAGCAATTGTTTTAAAAATTACGATTCCAAATATAGATAAATTTTAAAAACGGATTTTAAACATTTTATTTAAGTCGTTTTTTATTTGTAAAATTTATCGAAATTAAAAAAATAATAGATTTTACAAATAATCTTTAATTGCTAAAACAAAATACAATTTTATAAATCTTCTACGTTAATATAAATGCAAAACTTGATTTACAATAAGAATGGAAAGTCTTCCAAAAAATAAAAAAATAATTCTCTTTGATGGAGTTTGCAATCTTTGTGATTCTGCTGTTCAATTTATTATTAAACACGATAAAAAAGACATTTTTAGGTTTGTGGCATTGCAGTCAGAATTAGGAATTTCAATTTGCAAACATTTAGGAATTAGTTTTTCTAAAATGGACAGTATCATATTCTATGAACCTAGAACAGCCTATTTTTACAAATCTTCAGCGATTATTGAAATAGCTAAAAATTTTGGCGGACTTTGGAAATTGATTCCGATTTTTAGAATTGTACCAATTTTCATCAGTGACAGAATTTATGATTATGTTGCTAAAAACAGATACAATTGGTACGGCAAAAAAGAAAGCTGTATGATTCCAACTCCCGAATTGAAATCGAAGTTTCTTTAAAAATTTCAATGCAAAAATTCTAAATTCCAAAAGCAAAACTTCAGTCAACGTAATACTGCCATTTCTCCTTCGTCGAAATGACAAACTTAACGTAAAAACATACAAAATAGAAAAATCCCAAATTCACTTAAATTGGAATTTGGGATTTTTGTATTGAAAATTAGACTTTCACTATCTAATTAATTTTCTGTATTTCAAACGTTTTGGAGTTAAATCACCACCAAGACGTTTCTTTTTGTTTTCTTCATAATCAGAGAAACTTCCTTCGAAGAAATAAACTTCAGAATCTCCTTCAAAAGCTAGAATGTGCGTACAAATTCTATCTAAGAACCATCTGTCGTGAGAAATAATTACCGCACAACCAGCAAAATTCTCTAAACCTTCTTCAAGTGCTCGAAGTGTATTAACGTCAAGGTCATTCGTAGGCTCATCCAGTAAAAGTACGTTTCCTTCTTCTTTCAAAGTCATTGCTAAGTGCAAACGGTTACGTTCTCCACCAGAAAGCATAGACACTTTTTTGTTTTGTTCACCACCACCAAAGTTGAAACGTGATAAATAAGCTCTAGAATTCACTTGCTTTCCGCCCATCATAATTAATTCCTGACCATCAGCAAAGTTTTCCCAAATCGATTTATTCGGATCGATATTAGAGTGTGACTGATCTACATAAGCGATTTTTACAGTTTCACCAACTGAAAATTCTCCACTATCAGTAGCTTGCTCTCCCATAATCATTTTGAAAATGGTAGATTTACCAGCACCGTTTGGTCCAATAATTCCAACAATTCCAGCTTGTGGCAAAGTAAAGTTCAAATTATCATAAAGTAATTTTTCACCAAAGGCTTTTGCAACGTTTTTGGCTTCAATAACATTCGTACCTAAACGTGGACCATTTGGAATGTAGATTTCCAAGTTTTCGTCCAATTGTTTTTGGTCTTCATTTAATAATTTGTCGTAATTCTGTAAACGTGCTTTTTGCTTAGTCTGACGACCTTTAGCACCTTGACGAACCCACTCTAACTCACGCTCTAACGTTTTTCTACGTTTCGAAGCTACTTTTTCTTCCTGAGCCATACGGTTTGATTTTTGATCTAACCAAGAAGAATAGTTTCCTTTCCATGGAATACCTTCTCCTCTATCCAACTCAAGAATCCAACCAGCAACATTATCTAAGAAATATCTATCGTGCGTTACAGCAATTACAGTTCCTGAATATTGTGCTAAATGCTGTTCCAACCAAAGAACTGACTCAGCATCAAGGTGGTTGGTAGGCTCATCCAGAAGTAATACATCAGGCTGTTGTAATAACAAACGACATAAAGCTACACGACGGCGCTCACCTCCAGAAAGGTTTTTAATTGGCGTATCACCTTCTGGCGTACGCAATGCATCCATTGCGATTTCTAATTTTGTATCGATTTCCCAAGCACCAAGCGCATCAATTTTATCTTGCAATGCCGCTTGACGGTCCATCAATTTATCCATTTTATCTGGATCTGAGTAGTTCTCTTCAAGACCAAATAAATCATTAATTTGGTTGTATTCTTCTAAAACTGCCATAGTTTCAGCAGCTCCTTCACGAACAATTTCGATTACTGTCTTAGAATCATCAAGAATTGGCTCTTGCTCTAAATATCCTACTGTATAGCCAGGCTGAAAAACCACATCTCCCTGATAGTTTTTATCAACTCCTGCAATAATTTTTAAAAGTGAAGATTTTCCAGAACCGTTAAGTCCTAAAATACCAATTTTAGCTCCGTAAAAGAAACTTAGATAAATGTTTTTAAGAACAGGTTTATCTGCTCCCTGATAGGTTTTACTCAATTTTTGCATTGAGAAAATTACTTTCTTATCGTCTGACATTTGTTTTATTTTTATTTATATTGTTTTTATTATGATCTCTATTTCAATTAAAACAGATTAAACTCTGCCTTTCAAAGCATTGAATACCCAAGCATTAGCAAAAAAACCAACTCCAACGGCAGCAAATCCCCAGCCCGAAACATCACTGTATCTAAAAATTCCTAAACCTATAAGCAACAATCCCATAAGCACCATTATTAAAGTAGCCCATCCTAAAATGGTATTTTTATTCATTCCCATAATTGTGTAATTATTTTAATCTGATTATTTTTTAGAAAGGCAAATATCGTGAATTATTACGGCTTAATTAAATATTTTATACAGCATTTCTTTTAGCAAATCAGATTGTGGAAGCGCATTTGCTCCAACACCTTTGCTCTTTACGTCAATATCACGCAATGCTCCAACTATCTGACTCACTTTTCGCATCGGGTAATTCTTCACAGCCAAATCATATTCTTTTAGAAAATAAGGATTTACACCAATTGCAGCAGCAACATTTTTCGGGTTTTTATCTTTAAGTCCATGGTATTTTAAGAGTTGAACAAAAAATCCAAATACCAATCCTGTTGTCATAACTAAAGGATATTCTTTGGGGTTGTGAGCAAAATTCTCTGCAATTTTATACGCTTTCAACTGATTACGTTCTCCAATTGCTTTTCGCAATTCAAAAACATTGTAATCTTTACTGAAACCAATATTTTCCTCAATATGCTCAGCCGTAATCATTGTACCTTGTGGCAAAATAATCTGCAGCTTTTCAAGCTCATTATTGATTTTGCTTAAATCTGTTCCAAGGAACTCAACCAACATTGCATTTGCTTTTGGATCAATTGTATATTTTTTTCCCGCCAAAACTCGTTTTATCCAATCACCAACCTGATTTTCGTAAAGTTTTTTACTTTCGTAAACCAAACCATTTTGTGCCAATACTTTAGTAACTTTTTTACGTTTGTCCAGCGTTTTGTATTTGTAGCAAAAAACCAAAACCGTAGTTTCCATTGGGTTATTGGCATAGGCTTCTAATTTATCAATATTTCTGGACAAATCCTGAGCTTCTTTTACAATAACAACCTGACGGTCAGCCATCATAGGATAGCGCTTGGCCGTTGAAACAATATCTTCTACAGAAACATCTCTTCCGTATAAAACAGTTTGGTTGAAACCTTTTTCTTCTTCTGCAAGCACATTTTCCTCAATATATTCAGATAATTTATCGATATAATAAGGTTCTTCCCCCATTAAAAAATAAATTGGCTTTATATTTCCGGCCTTGATATCATTGACAATTTTTACAACTTCGTCCATTTAAAATTTGTTTCAAGTTTCAGGTTTCATGTTCATCGTTCAATAACTTGAAACTTTAAACCTGAAACCTAAAACTATTTTATATTTTTGCTTTATGCAGCAATTAAATTTTCCAACTTATAGTTTTCGATTCAAAAATAGCGAAAATAAAGTGTCTATTTTTGATGAAATCAGAAAAAAATTTATCATTCTTACCCCAGAAGAATGGGTTCGCCAGCACGTTGTTCATTATCTATTACATGAAAAAAAATATCCTAAATCATTAATAAATGTTGAGAAAGTTTTAAAAGTCAACGGATTAAGAAAAAGATATGATGTTGTTGTTTTTAATTCTGACGGTTCTATACATATACTAGTAGAATGTAAAGCACCCGAAGTGAAAATCTCTCAGGCAACTTTTGATCAAATTGCTCGTTATAATATGACAATGCAGGCACGGTTTTTGAATGTCACAAACGGACTAAACCATTTTTATTGTCAAATGGATTTTGAAAACGAAAAATATCAGTTTTTGAGAAATCTGCCAGACTATAAAGAAAACCATTAAAATAAATAATTTAAGAACTTTTGGATAAAATAGCAGTTGTCATTTTAAATTGGAACGGAGTAAAATTGCTGGAGCAGTTTTTACCATCTGTTATTCAGTTTTCAGAAGGAGCGACAATATATGTTGCCGACAATGATTCTACAGATAATTCAGTTGAATTTGTTCGACAGAACTTCCCTACCATTAAAATTGTAAAAAACACAGGCAATTATGGCTTTGCAAAAGGTTATAATGATGCTTTAAAACATATTGATGCCGAGATTTATGCACTAGTCAATTCAGATATTGAAGTAACTGAAAATTGGTTAAAGCCAATACTTGAAACTTTTGAATCTGAAAAACAGACTGCCATTATTCAGCCAAAAATTCTTGATTTTAAAAACAAAGAATATTTTGAATATGCAGGTGGTGCCGGTGGATTTATCGATAAATATGGTTTCCCATTTTGTCGCGGACGTATTTTTGATACTGTTGAAAAAGACAATGGGCAATACAACGACAATTGTGAATTATTCTGGGCATCAGGCGCATGTTTCTTTATCCGAAAAAAGGTTTATGATGAGTTGGGAGGTTTTGACGAAAGCTTCTTTGCACATCAGGAGGAAATTGACTTATGCTGGCGGGCCGCAAATGAAGGGCATATTATAAAATACAATTCGCAATCTGTTGTTTACCATGTTGGAGGCGCAACTTTACAACAAGGAAATCCACGAAAAATATTTTTGAATTTTAGGAATTCATTACTAATGCTTGTGAAAAATTTACCTAAGAAAGGTTTATTCTTTGTGATTTTCTTCAGAATGGTTTTGGACGGAATAGCGGGTATCCGTTTTCTTACACAAGGGAAATTCAGCCATACTTTTGCTATTTTGAAAGCACATTTCTCTTTTTATTACCTATCTTTAAAGTATCTAAAAAAGCGAAAAGATTTTCAAATACAGCAATACTATACCGTAAAAAGTATCGTTTACCTCTATTACATAAAGAAATTACTGGTTTTTAAAGAAATCTTTAACAGTAATCAAAATATTAAAAACTAAATTTGTAATCAACGTTTAATTAAATATAATACCTATGAGAAAAATAGTTATCGCACTATCAGTATTAATGGCCTTAACTTCGTGTGTATCGAAAAAGCAATATGCTGCACTTGAAGCTAAGAACAAAGAGACCCAAGATTTATTAAACTCTTGCACTGTTAAATTAAATTCTTGTTTAGAAGAAAAAGCTGGTTTAGCTGCTACAGTTGAAGGCTTAAAATCACATAATCAAGACTTAATCAACAGTTCAAAAGATTTAACGGTTTTAACTACTAAAGGAGCTGAAAACCTAGAAAAATCTCTAGAAAGCTTAAAAGAGAAAGATTTGAAAATCTCAAGACTTCAAGATGCTCTTACGAAAAAAGACAGTGTAACTTTAGCATTAGTTACAAGCTTAAAAGGAGCAGTTGGAATCAACGATCCAGATATCGAAATCAATGTTGAAAAAGGAGTTGTATTTATTTCTATCGCTGATAAATTATTATTCAAAAGCGGAAGTTATGACGTAAGCGACAAAGCAAAATCTGTTTTAGCGAAAGTTGCTAAAGTCGTAAACGACAAACCTGATTTTGAATGTATGGTTGAAGGACACACAGATGACGTTCCTTACAAAAGCAACGGAGTTTTGTTAGACAACTGGGATTTAAGTGTTAAACGTTCTACTTCTATCGTTCGTGTATTAACAAATGACCTTGGAGTTAACCCTGCTAAATTAATTGCAGCTGGTAGAAGTTCATATGTACCATTAGTTGCAAATGATACTCCAGACAACAAAGCACGTAACAGAAGAACTCGTATTGTGGTTATGCCAAAAATCGATCAGTTCTATGATATGATTGAAAAAGAAATGAAAAAACAAGCGAAATAATCCTTGTTTTACATATCATAAAAACAGAAAAAGCAGGTCTTACGACCTGCTTTTATGTATCCTTAATTTTTTTAATAACCAATTAAATATAAATCAAGAATAGCATTATTTTTAATCAACTAACTAAATTTTAACTATACTAAAGTTAGTGATTATTTTTTAACATTTACACAATTTCAGTTTTTTTTTACAAATATACCATGTTGCCGTTTTCAGTATTGCAATTATTCTACTCCATAATTTAAAGGCAACATATCTCCAACTCTTTTTTCTGAAATTTTCCCTGAAAAAAGTATGTCTTGAATATTTGAATTATTTCCATACTTATAAATATAAAAACTATCTGTTTCAAAAGTAATCCTCGATGCTTCCTTTTTATCAAAGATAAGATTGTAAACAGCTACATTTTTTTTTGAGTTTAAATTCATGTTTTCACTTTTATCCTGATCAATTAATTCTACTTTTGCATAATCCTCTTCCTTAGTTATTTTGAAGCATTTAGTTGGATCTTGATTATATTTACCTTTAAACAATAAAAACTTCTTCGCTTCCCAATCCGTATTTGCTAAATTTCTGAAAAACTGAATTTGAGATCCCTGAAATGTTTTTTCTCGTTTTTTTAAGACTTTAGCGCTATTATCAATTTCTTCAAATCGGCTAACGCCACCATAAAAATTCTTAAAAGCATCTATTGAATTAATACTAAATCTATTAAAAGAAACTTCAAAAATTACCAATTCAAAATCAATTTTATATCCTAAGGCCGGATTTATAATCACCAAAGGTTTATCCGAAGAGGCTGTAAAAAGTAAATTCTTTTTATCATAATTAAATTTAATATCATCTTCATTTTTGATAATAGCTGATTTTGCATTACTAGTTGTTCCTAAAAAATATTCTCTAAACAACTTTAATTTCTGAGCTCTTGTAAATTGATTGTTATTATTAACAACAACTTCTTTAAGCTCATTTTCAGAAATCTTCATCACAATATTTAATGGCTTAGAGACATCTAATCCCGATAAATACTCGGTCTGATAGCCCATTAAACTAATCACTAAAATATTATTAGCATTAGGTTCATACTTGATAGAAAATTTTCCATCAGCGTCTGAAACTGTTGAAATTGTTGTACCATCATAGTAAATATTTACTCCTTCTAACGGAGTATTGTCTTTCCCTGTAATTTTACCATTAAGATTATCTTGTGAAAATATAGTGACCGCAGAAAACAAAAATAAAAGAGTTAGTAGTTTTTTCATTAAAGTCAAAAGGTTTGGTTAATTCACTACTAATTAACCAAACCTTTTTGTATTATCCTAAACAATCTATTTTTTTCTTACAAAATATCAATATCGCCTTTCCCTTCTCTCACGATAACTGGTTCATAATCTGATAAATCTATAATTGTCGAACCCACATTGTCGCCATAACCTCCATCAATTACCAAATCTACAAGATTCTGCCATTTTTCAAAAATCAATTCTGGGTCTGTTGTATACTCAATTACATCATCTTCATCACGAATAGAAGTCGAAACAACAGGATTTCCCAATTGACGAACAATTTCTAAAATAATATTGTTATCAGGAACACGAATACCAACTGTAGTTTTCTTTTTAAACTCTTTTGGTAAATTATTGTTTCCTGGCAAAATAAAGGTGTACGGACCTGGTAAAGCTCTTTTCAAAATTTTGAAAGTCGATGTATCAATCTGACGTACATAATCTGATAAATTACTCAAATCATGACAAATAAACGAAAAATTAGCTTTCTCTAATTTAACGCCTTTTATTTTTGCAATTTTTTCTAAAGCCCTAGAATTGGTAATATCACAACCTAAACCGTAAACAGTATCTGTAGGATAAATTACCAATCCACCATTCTGAAGCACTTTCACAACTTTTGCAATTGCAGCTTCACTGGGTTTATCTGGGTATATTTTTATGAATTCAGCCATTATGTTTTTGTTTCAAGTTTTTTCATGTTTCAAGTTTCAAGTTTGCGTTCCAACAACTTGAAACTTCAAACATGAAACTTGAAACTTTTTTTATCCTACGACATCTAATTTAGCAAATCTTAACAACAATTTCTTAATTCCGCCTACCTCAAATTTAATTTCAGCTTTTTTATCAGCGCCAACACCTTCCAGATTAATCACTTCGCCTTTTCCAAAACGTTCGTGCATCACCACATTTCCAACCGTTAATTTGCTATCAAATAAATTTGGAGCACCGGCATTTGGATTCGTTCCTCCAACTGGTTTTAGTTTTCTGATATTCAAATCCGGTTTCGGATTATTATCGGTAATATGTTTTGGCGGCGTTCCTCCTACTGGTTTTGCTAATCTTAATTTAGATTTATCTACGTCTCCAAAAATATCGCCGTCAATTGGTGATTTATAACGATAATTGCTTTCAGACGGAGTTAAATATTCTAAATATTGACCATCAATTTCTTCAATAAAACGAGATGGCTCACTATCTGTCAATTTTCCCCAACGGTAACGAGATTGTGCATAAGTCAAATACGCCTGATGTTCGGCACGAGTTAAAGCTACGTAAAATAATCGACGTTCTTCTTCTAATTCACTTCTGGTACTCATACTCATAGCACTCGGAAACAAATCTTCTTCCATTCCCACAACAAAAACATGAGGAAACTCAAGTCCTTTTGCTAAGTGAATCGTCATCAAAGCTACACGATCTTCATCATTTGTATCTTTATCCAAATCAGTTGCCAAAGCTACATCTTCCATAAATTCAGAAAGCGCACCTCTTGCTCCATCGATTTCTCTTTGACCTTCCGTAAAATCTTTAATACCGTTTAAAAGTTCTTCGATATTCTGAATCTTCGCCATTCCTTCCGGTGTAGCATCTTTTTTCAATTCTTGAACCAATCCGGTTTTCTTTGCAACATGATCTGTTATATAAAAAGCATCTTGATTCTGATCAATAACCTGAAAACTCTGAATCATCGTAACGAAATCTTTCAATTTGTTTTTAGTTCCGGCATTCAGTTTCAAATCGATTTTATCGATATTCACCATTACTTCCCAAATCGAACGTTTGTAATGATTTGCTGCAATAGTCAGTTTTTCAACAGTTGTATCTCCAATACCTCGTGCAGGATAATTGATTACACGAATCAATGCTTCTTCGTCTTTTGGATTCAAAACCAAGCGCAAGTAACACAAAACATCTTTAATTTCTTTACGCTGATAAAATGACAAGCCACCATAAATTCGGTACGGAATATCACGTTTTCTTAAAGCGTCTTCCATCGCACGCGATTGTGCATTTGTACGATACAAAATGGCAAAAGCGCCATTATGCAATTGATTCTGCATTTTCTGCTCAAAAATTGTACTTGCAACAAAACGCCCTTCTTCTGCATCGGTCAAACTTCTATGGACTTTAATTCTCGGCCCAAATTCATTTGCCGTCCAAACCACTTTATCCAGTTTGGTTTTATTATGCTCCATTACCGTATTTGCCGCTTCTACAATATTTCTTGTAGAACGATAATTCTGCTCCAAACGAAACATTACTACGCCTTCATAATCCTTTTGAAAATTCAAAATATTATTGATATTCGCTCCACGGAACGCATAAATACTCTGCGCATCATCACCAACCACACAAATATTCTGAAATCTGTCTGATAAAGCTCTAACAATCAAATATTGAGAGTGATTTGTATCTTGGTACTCATCAACCAAAATGTAACGGAAACGATCTTGGTATTTAGCCAAAACCTCTGGAAAACGAGTCAATAACTCATTAGTTTTCAATAATAAATCATCAAAATCCATTGCACCGGCTTTAAAACAGCGCTCTACATATTGCTGATAAATTTCTCCCAATCTTGGTCTTTTTGCCATTGCGTCGGCTTCAACCAATTCAGGATTATTAAAATAAGCTTTTACGGTAATCAAACTGTTTTTATAACTTGATATACGTCCTAAAATTTGTTTTGGTTTATAAATATCGCGATCCAGCTGCATTTCTTTGATAATCGAAGAAATCAATCTCGCCGAATCCTGAGAATCGTAAATAGTAAAATTGGAAGGATATCCTAAATGATCTGATTCTGCACGAAGAATACGAGCAAAAATCGAGTGAAAAGTTCCCATCCAAAGATTTTTAGCTTCAGATGCTCCCACAATATCCGAAATTCTATGCTTCATTTCGCGCGCCGCTTTATTGGTAAAAGTCAGCGACAAAATATTGAAGGCATCAACTCCTTGAGCCATCAAATAAGCAATTCTAATTGTTAAAACACGGGTTTTTCCCGAACCTGCACCAGCAATAATAATCATTGGCCCGTCTTTCTTTAAAACAGGCGCTCTCTGCGCTTCGTTGAGCTGGTCAATATATTTCTGCATGTAATTTATCTCCTTTATATGCAAAAATAAGAATTAAAAGAGAAAGTTCCTAAGGTACTAAGATTCTGAGATGCTAAGTTTTTTTTGAAGCCGAACAATAGGCATTTTATTGAACATGGTTTCCCGCTTTCGGCTTTATCTCTCCTCCCGATAGCCATCGGGATGCGAGGATACCGCCTCTATCGGGGCTAGATTCAAACAATTGGCTTTCTTTAAATATTTTGAACCATATAAGTAATAATAAGTTCATTTAATTCTATTACTGAGTAAAATATTGTTAATACTCATATGACCAGAAATTTTGAAAACCTTATTGAAGATACAGCTTATAATTTCTCATATAACTTATATCGTTTAAGAAAAAACTACTTGAAGAAAACATCATACGCAAATCGAATTAAAGTTCCAACCACAACAACCAAAAAGAAAATCCTAATAAATCCATTTCCTTTGTTGATTGCTAATTTTGCGCCAAGCCAACCTCCAAGTCCATTGCTTATTGCCATTGGAATTGCGATTGCCCATATTATTTTTCCTTTGATCATAAACAAACAAATCGAACCAAAATTCGTTGCCAGATTTACCATTTTAGCATTCGCGGAAGCGTGAAGAAAATCAAAACCCAAAAGTGCAATAAAGGCAACTACAAAAAAACTTCCAGTTCCTGGCCCAATAAATCCGTCATAAAAACCAACAATAACACTAATTACAACCGCATAAATAATTTGCGTTGTAGCCGAATGTTCTTTGGCTTCATGCTGACCAAAATTCTTCTTTGCATAGGTATAAACAAATAATAACGACAAAACTACAAGCAAAAGCGGTTTCATAAAATCGTTGCTTACCATTGTCAAAATTGTAGAACCCAAAAATGCCGATGGAACTGCCAAACACATCATTATGATTAATAATTTCCATTGAATAACTACTTTTTTTAAATACTGAAAAGCAGCAAATGCAGTTCCGCTGAAAGCTGGGATTTTCAAAGAACCAATTACTGTAGAAACAGGCAAATTAGGCAATAAAATTAATCCCATTGGAGTTTGGATTAAACCGCCTCCACCAACAATTGCATCAATAAATCCAGCAGCAAATGCGGCTAAGCAAAGAAAAAGTATTATGTATGAATCCATTAAAAGTAAAATTGTGTAGAATTTAAAAAACAGCTACAAAAGTAAGTTTTCCGTTTTGTTTATTACCGAAAATTTAAAACGGATTTCTCCTCAAAAAGTATATTTTTGCTAAAAAATTTAACCCAAATGGATTTTACAAGAATTATAGAATTAGCCAGTTATACACTTCCTGCAATTGTTACGGGATTTGTTGCCTACAGTTTTTTTGAACTGCATATTAAAAACAATGATAAAAAACGTGCTTTTTTATTGAATAGAGATTATCAAAAACAATCACTACCAATACGTTTACAAGCGTATGAGCGTATGACCTTATTCTTGGAACGTATCAATTTAACTAAATTATTGATCAGAATTGCACCAATTTCGCAAAACAAACACGATTACGAGAACTATATAATCGATCAGATTGAGCAAGAATTTGAACACAATCTGACACAGCAAATTTACATGTCTGATGAATGCTGGACGATTATCACAACTGCAAAAAATGCTACAATTCAAATGATTCGAAAAGCTGCAATGAGCGATAAAGTAGAAAATGCTGATAAACTTCGTGAAGTAATTTTAAATGATTTATTAGAAAAACAATCACCTAGTAACGCTGCTTTAGGATATATTAAAAATGAAGTTGCAGATCTTTGGTAGAATATAACTTACTCGAAAGATTGAGTAATTAAAACATACTCAATCTTTCATTTTTATTTTAGCTAACCCATTCTTCACGATATTTTACCACTATCCATTTCCCTTTCTTTTTTTCTAAGAAAACTCGGTAACCTGCACCACACAAGCCAGAACAATTCAAAGTATATTTTACATAAGCCTTTTTTCCATCAAGTGAAATTATTGGAATCGTAGCGTAGTAATAACTAAAATATTTTACGCTTTTAATATCATTCCTAACCTCTTTGACTGATTTGATATCAACTTCATTAAAATCATTTTGCGATATTTTGAAAGTATTAAAGTTTTTGTTTTGAAATTCAATATACAACGAATCTGATTTTGAAAAGAAAAATTTTTCCTTCGGAATATCAGGAAATCCAATTAGAAATTCTATCAATTCAGACTCGCCTTCAGCTTTCTTAGGCAACTTGTTTTTTTCAATATGCTCAATTTTCAACTTTTGCAAATCTTCACAAAAAGAAACCTTATTTTCCTTTCCTAAATATTGAGCTATTTCTAAACTATCACTATTAATGACAGCTTTAATTATTGCATTAATATCTTCATTTTTGGGTAATTTAAAATTGTTGTTGCTCTTTTCTTTCTGACAACTTGCAAAAAAGAAAGTCAAAAACATAAATGAAACTAAACAACATAAAATTCTCATATTTTCAGATAAATTAATCTTCACATCTACCTATTATCACTCATAACTTCCGATTTATTCTGAGCATATTCATATCCTTGTTCCCACCATTCTTTCATTACTTCTTTATTAAAAATAAGTGCATTATCAGTAAGTTTTGTCGGGGTGTAATATAAGTTAAGTTTAACATTCTTATTGTTTGCCATAAGTTTTCCTATAGCAATGTCATGTTTTTCAACCTGATCCAAAGCAATTCGGAACAAATCAATCATTAACGAAAATGGATTTTTACCAATAACCGTTTTATCCATATTTACTTCAGTTTCTAAAATAATAACATCAATTTCAGTGGCTCCGCGATTAATTGCTTCACGAATTGGAACTAAACTCGAGAATCCTCCATCGCCATATTCGTAATTATTTTTCTCCACCAAACTCATAAAAGGAACATAATTACTTGAAATCCAAGACCATTCTATAAACTCTTCATAACTGCAATCTTTAACAGATTTATATTCCGATTCGTTTTTGGTGAAATTGGTTACCGTGATAATAACATCTGTTTTCAGTTTTTTTAGCTTATTGAAATCAGATAATGAAAAGTTATTGCGAATATATTTTTTCAAGCCTTTACTCTCTCCAAAAGTCCTTTTTCCTTTAAAAAACTGGCGTAATACATTGAAATGATTAATCGTTACTATATCAACACCTTCTTTATTTTTAACCACAAACGGACAAATATTAAAAATACTTGCCATTGTAACATTAGTATAAACCGAATGAATTTTTTTAATATGCCCTAAAGCTAAATGCGGAATCAGCAAACTTCCGGTAGAAGTGCCTAAAAACAAATCATATTCATGATTTTTTTCTTCGATTAAATACTGCGCAACTCCTCCGGCAAAGGCGCCTTTACTTCCGCCGCCAGAAATAACTAATGCTCTCATATGTGGTATTGTAGGTTTTATTTTTTTAGAAAACAGATAAAAGAATAAAGAGTAAAGACTTTTATATTCGGTTAAATCTTTACTCTTGCTTCTTTGTTCTATTCTCTATATTCTATTCTCTTTTCACTCTTTCAGCAAACGATTCAATTGAAACTGTTCATCGGGGGTCAAATTAGGCAAAATTCTTTCAAACGAAGCACGCATTTCAGAATTTTTTAATAACATTCTTATTGTGTCTCTTCCAAATTTTGAAAACTGCCACATATGATGCGTAGTTGAAGCAACTAAGTTACTCAGAACCTGATCGTTGATGATTTTAAAAGCGATTAGTTTTTCGAGTGCATTCTGTCGAGTTGTTGCCTCATATTTAGTTGAAGAAAAACCAATTAATTCAGCGACAAGTTCATCTGGATTTGATGCGTAATTTGTTGTAGATAAAGCCAAAGAAAGCCACATTGTACGAAGATTATAGTCGTTAAAACCAATCCAGTTTTTTGATTTATCTAAATATTCATTTCGATATTCTGGAAAATTTCTCCATAACCAATACAATGCTATTTCTTGCGTTTGATACGATTTATCGTCTAACAAAGTTTCGTACTCTGCCCTAAAATCCTCTGGAATTTTAGTTAAACTTTCAGCTATTGTTTGGCGAATCTGAATATTATTTGTTTTCATGGCCAGAACCAGTAATTCTTTTTTTGATTCGTATTTCTCATTTTCTAATTGATCAATAATCGCTTCTTTTACCGTATGATAAACATCTGAATTTAAAGTTTTAATGAAAAAATCTTTCTTTTCTGCCAATGGCATTTTCTTCAATTTATCAACTTCAAGTCGGACCTGAATAGATTTATTTTTGCTCAACAAAGCATTCGCAACGGGTGTATCAAAAACAGTCGATTCTAACCATGTTTTTTGAAATTTTTCCAAATCAAAATCAGATACTTTTTTAATTTCGTTAAAGAAATCTTCCGTATTTACCGTTTGATACGCATATTTTTTGAGATAACTTTTTATCGCTTTTTTAAATGCTTTATCTCCAATTGATTCATGAAGCACAAATAATGCCCACGCTCCTTTTTCGTAAAAAGTAAGCGAACTCGCTTTTGGATTCAAAACCGGAATTGAATCAGTTCTTGATGCAAATTTTATTTGTTGAGCCGTGTCATAGAGTTTAGAATAAAAATAATCGTCGCCAAAAATATCTCGTTCGGCCAACGCTGCATAATATGTAGCAAAACCTTCCTGAAGCCAGTGATGTTTACTACTTTCGGCCGTAATTAAATCGCCAAACCAATGATGCGCTAACTCATGAGCATCGACATTTGTGTAATTACGATCGACAAATCCAATTGAGTCAACAACATATCGCGTGGCTAAAAGTGTAGAAGTTGTGTTTTCCATTCCTGCGTACAAAAAATCCCGAACCGGAATTTCTCTATAAATCTCCCACGGATATTGAACACCAATTTCTTTTTCTAAAAAATCAAAAATGCGTTTTGAATATCGAAATGTGGGTTCAAAACGTGAAACATCTTTATTTTCTAAATAATATTCAAGCGGAACATTCGATTTCGATTTAAAACTTTTTTTATCATATTTTCCAATGGCAAGCATCAGCACATAAGAACTCATTGGTTTTTTCATTTCATATTGCCAATGAAATGAATTTCCGTTTTGTGATTTTTCTTTTAAAATTCCGTTCGAAACAACCTGATATGCTGTGTCATAAGTTATTCCTAAATTAAAAATCATTTTTTCATTGACGTCGTCAAAACTTGGAAACCAATTGCTGGTGTATCTACCCTGGCCTTGTGTCCAGATTTGAACTTCTTTGCCTTCAATATCAATAAAATACAAAGCTTGTTTTGGTTTTGCTGTATATTCAAAAGTCAAATGATTATCTCCTTTTTGAAAATTCCCAATGATCTGTAATTGCTTGCCTGAATTAACGAAAACAACATCTTTATTATTAATCTGCACTTTGGAGAATTCCATGTTTTTAGCGTCAATTTTTATTGTATCAATCGGTTTTAAAATCGTAAAACCATAATCGACGCTACCTGAAATTGATTTTTCTTTGGCATTTAAAGTTAATTGTCCAGAAGCGGTTTTAAAATCAACAAATTGAGTTTGTTGTGCAAAAATAAATCCAGTAAAAAACAAAAAGATATATTTCATTGAAAATTTTATTTTAAGGAATCTGTTTCCCAAGATTGCGGATTGTTTTTAATATAATCGTAAATTATTTCGAATCGTTTATAATTCCTAACAATATGATCGTGATAATTAGTTTGCCAAATTGATTCAGTTCCATTTATTTGCTTTGTTGTTATGGATTTGAAAATTGCTACGAAAGATGAAATGGATTTCGGTTTACGTCCAAAATTCGATTCAGATTGCTTTTCGTCCCCATCGTCCCGTAGAGGCGCACAGCAGTGCGTCTCCGCAACGTTTGTCGTCATGATATGTCCGTTATTTAATTCTGCACCGCTTTTCGTTGTGGATATGCTGGACGGAGACGCACTGCTGTGCGCCTCTACGATATGCGTTGTGGTTTTACATCCATTTGTGTTTTCAAATTCATTCATTTTTTGAATTTCATATTTGTTTTGAATTTCTATCAATAAATGAATATGATTTGGCATAATAACCAATTATGAAAAAACCAGTTTTTACGAATAGTAATTGATTTTAAAAGTTCTTTCTCAACAATCTTTCCATTTTCATTTAAAATCATTTTACTGTCTACAATCGTTCCAAAAATACATTCTCTATTTTTAGCAACCATTGTAATAAAATATACTGCTTCACTCGAGTAATCCCAATTCTTCAATCTGGTTGAATTGGTTTTAAATTTATCTTTATATAATGACATATTTTGGCGTGTAAAATTTCAAAGTTACAAACCTTTCGTCAACAAATAGAATGAAATTTGTAAGTTTACCATTTAAAATTCCAAATCGTGTCTACACCTAAAAAAGCCTTATTCAACTGGAGCAGCGGAAAAGATTCTGCTTTAGCTTTATATAAAATTCTACAAAATCCCACTTATCAAATCGAATGCTTAGTTACGAGCGTGAATCAGCAATTTCAACGAATTTCGATGCACGGCGTTCGTGTTGAATTATTAGAAGCGCAAGCAAAAAGTATCGGAATTCCATTAAAAATTTTGCAAATTCCTGAAATGCCAACAATGGAAGTTTATGAAAATGTAATGACAAAAGCCTTAACCGAATTAAAAGAACAAGGTATTTCTCATTCTGTTTTTGGTGATATATTTTTAGAAGATTTACGCAAATATCGAGAAGATCAATTGGCAAAATTGGGTTTTGAAGGCCTTTTTCCAATTTGGAAAATTCCATCGCACGATTTAATTCAGGAATTTATTTCATTGGGATTTAAAACTATTGTAGTTTGTGTTAATGAAAAATATTTAGACAAAAGTTTTGTTGGCCGAATTATCGATCAGGATTTTATAAATGATTTGCCAGAAAATGTGGATGTCTGCGGAGAAAACGGCGAATTTCACACTTTTGCTTTCGACGGGCCAATTTTTTCTAAACCCATAGATTTTGAAATTGGCGAAATTGTTTATCGTAAATATGAAAAACCAAAAACTGAAGATTCTTCAAATACTGCATGCGATACAAACGACGAAACTGCTTTTGATTTTGGTTTTTGGTATTGTGATTTGATTCCGAAATAAAATAGTATAAAAACTGCCACGAATTCACGAATTTTTCTTTTGTTTGATAAATAAAAATTCGTGAATTCGTGGCGGTTTTTCTTTTATTCATTATACATTGCCAGCAAATTAGTTACCGTATTCCAGTTTCGAATTGTTACAATAACATTTAGTTTTTTCTCAATATATTTACCTTCAAGCCTGGTTTTTCCGGCACCAACGGCATATTTAATAAAAATTCTATTGCCGTCAATACTCGCTTCATCTGGTTTAAACTGACTGATTTTTAAATCGTTTATATTTTCACTTTTCAAAACAGTCGAAACAAAAGCAACGTAAAGTTTTTTGGTGTCTAAATCTTTTTCTTTTAAATACGGACTGTTTTTAAAACATAGCTCTAAATCTTCTTTTGTAATTACAATTACAGAAACTTCATGACCGAAAACCTTAAAAATTTCCTGTTTGATCATGAAACCAATTTTCGAAGCTTCTTCTTCGCTATCAACAAAAACATTTCCAGATTGCAGATACGTTCTGATATTTTGAAATCCGATGTTTTCCAGCATGGTTTTCAATGCTTCCATTTTCATCATATTATGACCAGAAACGTTGATGCCGCGTAAAAGTGCTAAGTGCGTTTTCATATTCAAAGTTTATTAAAAAAGAAAAAAGTATTCAATTTAAAAAAACAGAATACTTTTAATTGTTTAGCAAACTTACGGTTTTTATTTTGCTTTTTTGTATGTATAGACGCGATCACACATACTCGCATTATCATTTAAATGACCTGATTTATCTAAAGTTAAACTCTCAAGTAAACCACCTGTACAACTTGATATTAAAAAATTTTGCTCTGTGTATGTTAAAACAAAAGTAGTTGCGTTTTCGGTAGTTTTTATTTCAAAAGTTCCTGATAAAGTTGTGATCTTATTATCATAATTTCGTGTTTTTGTAAAAGTATTATCTTTATTAAATTGATACGAAAATTGTGTCGAAGATGGATCGTTTGCGTACGGCTGATCTGCAAACTGATTCCATTTTCCATAATAATCAGAAACTACTACATCATCAGAATCATTGTTTGAACAAGAAATAAGCGTCAGGAGCAAACCAAATAAAAGTACAATTTTTTTCATTTTTTCTAAAGTTTTAAGGTTATTTATTAATAAGACTTTACTTTCTTAAAATAGTTGCGTCTTGACTTTACAACTTAACGATAAGTTAATGTTCAAACACTTGAAAACGATATTTCATTTTCAAAATTCCTAATTAAAATCTATCTTCGCTTTCCAAAGAAAATAGAGCAAAGAAGAAAGAGTATAGACTAAAAAATTGTCTTTGTTCTTTCTTCTTGGCTCTATTTTCTAAAATCTAAGCCAGTCTAAAATCTAATAATCTAAGAAGTCTAAAAAAAATGTCTAACAATCTTCTTGAAACCCCAATTGAATACTTAAAAGGTGTTGGCCCGAGTCGCGGTCAATTGCTTCGTAAGGAATTGGGAATTCATAAATATGGAGATTTAGTCAATTTTTTTCCGAATCGATATATTGACAGAACCCGTTATTATAAAATTAATGAACTTCAGAATACAGGAACAGAAGTTCAGATTATCGGAAAAATAATCAATATCAAAACAGTTGAATTTGCTAAAAACAAAAAACGTCTGGTTGCCAGTTTCGTGGATGATACAGGGCAAATTGAACTAAATTGGTTTCAAGGACATAAATGGATTCGTGAAAGTTTGAAACTGAATGAAACTTTAGTGATTTTTGGAAAATGCTCTTTATATGGAAGCCAATTTAGTATGGCACATCCGGAAATCGAACTCTTGACAGAACACGAAAGAAGTCTTCGTTCTGCCATGCAGCCCGTTTATCCTTCTACAGAAACACTCGCCAACCGTGGAATTTCGAACAGAACCATCAATAAACTGATGGAACAATTGTTTATCGAAACTCAGGCTTTGTTTACCGAAACTTTTCCTCCTTATTTAATCGAGGAACTGAAATTAATTCCGAAAAGAGCGGCCTTATTTAATATACATTTTCCAAAAAGCACTGATATTTTGGCGAAAGCCCAATTCCGATTGAAATTTGAGGAATTGTTTTTTATTCAGCTTCAATTGATTACCAAAAACTTAATTAGAAAGCATAAAATAAAAGGGCATCCGTTTTCTAAAGTTGGTGAATTATTTAATGACTTTTATCAAAATCATTTGCCTTTTGACTTGACCGGCGCTCAAAAAAGAGTAATCAAGGAAATCCGAACTGACATGGGAAGCAACGCTCAAATGAATCGTTTACTTCAGGGAGATGTTGGGTCTGGAAAAACAATTGTTGCCTTTATGAGCATGCTTTTAGCAATTGACAATGGTTTTCAGGCTTGTTTAATGGCGCCAACGGAAATCTTGGCCAACCAGCATTTCATAGGATTATCGGCATTTGCAAATACCTTAAATATTAATATTAGAATATTGACGGGTTCAACTAAAACTTCTGAAAGAAAAATTATTCATGAAGAACTTGAAAACGGAACCCTGCAAATTTTAATTGGAACGCATGCTTTATTAGAAGATAAAGTTCAGTTTAAAAATCTAGGTTTGGCTGTTATTGATGAGCAGCATCGTTTTGGTGTGGAGCAACGCTCAAAATTGTGGAAGAAAAATGATATTCCGCCACATGTTCTGGTCATGACAGCGACGCCAATTCCGAGAACTTTGGCGATGAGTTTATACGGAGATTTAGATATCTCTGTAATTGATGAATTACCGCCGGGCAGAAAACCTATTCAGACCGTTCATAGATACGATACAAACCGATTGAAGGTTTGGAAATTTCTTCGTGATGAAATTGCGCTCGGAAGACAAATTTACATTGTTTATCCGTTGATTCAGGAATCTGAAAAAATGGATTACAAAGATTTAATGGACGGTTACGAAAGTATTTCGAGAGATTTTCCACTGCCACAATATTCGATTTCGATACTTCATGGAAAAATGAAACCAGCAGATAAAGATGCTGAAATGAAACGATTTTCTGAAGGAAAAACCAATATCATGGTTGCAACAACTGTTATTGAAGTTGGAGTTAACGTACCGAATGCCAGTGTTATGATTATTGAAAGCGCAGAACGTTTTGGATTATCGCAATTGCATCAATTACGAGGACGAGTTGGTCGTGGTGCCGAACAAAGTTACTGTATTTTAATGACGAGCCATAAACTTAGCACCGATAGCAAAACTCGCATGGAAACTATGGTCGGCACCAATGACGGTTTTGAAATTGCAGAAGTAGATCTTAAACTTCGTGGTCCTGGTGACCTAATGGGAACTCAACAAAGCGGTGTTTTGAATCTACAAATTGCTGATATCGTAAAAGATCGAGATATTTTATCTTTGGCCCGAAACTATGCAATGAAAATTCTGAAAGAAGACAGCGCACTGCAAAAACCAGAACATGCAGTTCTAAAAGCTGTTTTTATTGAGTTGACAAAAAAGAAGAATATTTGGAATTATATTTCTTAATCTAAGATGCTAAGATTCTGAGGTACTAAGGTTCTAAGTTTTTCCATTAGCTTTCAACTTTACTCAGAATGACATTCAAATTTGATTTTCATTTTAACTTTTGTACTTTGAACCTAAAAAAAACTTAGAACCTTAGCATCTTAGAATCTTAGCAACTTTTAAAAAAACTTCACTGCATCAAACTTTAAAATATTCTATTAGTTTTTCTTGGTGATTAGATTTGTTGGGGGACAAATTTAAGGTTGAATATTTCGATTGATACAGCAAAGTTTTTTGAATTTCATACTTATTTTTTAGGAGTTTCTTTCTTTTCAAAAAGGCCGCTAAACAAACCTTTGCTTACTTTATTTTTATCATCTTTTCCTGTTGCAATAAGATGATCAATATATTCCATGTATGTTTTTTTGCGCTCTTCTAGAAAACCAATCAAATATTCTTCAGATGCCAACATGCCGCTGGCTTCTTCTATGTGCAAAAGTTTTTTATACAAAGGCTCAATAAATTTGACTACAATATCTTCTGGAACAGATTTTCGAGTTCCAAAATAACCTACGATTTGCCCATCAGAGTCGGCTATAATTTTAAAATCGGTAATTACCCAATAGTATCTGCCCGTTTTTGACATATTCTTGATGATGGCATGAATATTCTTATTCGATTTGATACTATCCCACAAAAATTTAAAAATTACTTTGGGCATATCGGGATGGCGAATAATATTATGAGCTTGTCCAATCAGTTCAAATTCATCATAACCTGATACGTCAATAAAATCTTCATTGGCATATAAAATAGTTCCCTTTGTGTCCGTTTTGCTAAGTAATATTTTATTTTTATTCCAATCAACTTCTCTCTCTGATGGCGTTGGGCGGGTAATTCTGGTATCCATAAATTTTCTGCATTTAAAATTAGTATCTGTTTACATTGTTGCGGGTAGTATTAAATTTTGAGTTAATGATTTGGATTTGTTTTTCCACTAACTGACTTAAAATGAATATCATTTACAAGATCGTCAATCTTTTTAGCGCTTTCTTTCATCATTTCCAGATAATTTAAAAGCTGATCGTTATCAGTATGTCCTTTTGAAACATCAATTAGCTTTAAAACCGAACTTACAGGCATTTTTAAATCTAAAGTTGTTTTGTGTATAAAATCATTGTATTCTTTAGTAGCCGACATAGAACTGAATTTTGCAGAAGCCAATTTGATGTTTTCCAATTCATATTCATCAGAGATTTTTGAAATATGATTTTGGCTATGCGCTTTAAAATAATAAGCCCAATATCCGTTCATGAAAAAGACAGCGCCCGCTAATACAACATGCACTAAAAAAGTTTCCATATCAAAATTCACTTGCGAAAAATAAATTTGCAAACCGTTTGCATCGTTATATACGTAATTTTGAAGATAAGCTAAAGCACCGTGATGTAATATAACCAAAAGAGTCAGAGGTATTTGTAATTTCCAGTTTTGATAAATAATTAAAATTGTACTCGCCACAAAAACGGTAAAGTGCATTTCAAACAAACCATGCATTTGGTAAATGTATTGTGCCATAAAAATGGCCAATACAACTGAAAGTACATATTGATAGAACTTAGAATTTTTAAGAAAAAATTTAGCTGAATAATAAGCCAGTAAGTTCAGTGTTCCTACTCCTGCTCCAATCTCCCAAGTGTCATATTTAAAGGATAAGGCGATACCAAGAAGAAAGTAGACCGCAAGAACATAATTAATAATTGTATCCGATTTTTCTGTCATGGTAGACATGAAACTGTGCAGGTAGTCCTGCTCATTCAAACTAGCTTTTCTTTTCATAAATTAGGTAATTAAGGGGTTAGATTTATTTAGTGCATTTTGGTAATGAACATCCGTACGCTCTTAGTGCCAAAGCATCAAATGATGGGGCATTTGTATGTCTTAATAAAGATTCTATTGCCTGTTGGGCATAATTAGTTTCGGAATCGGTACAATATCTTGTTTTATTATAATTACCCCGAAAATATAATTTTTGTGAACTATCTATTAATGCAGCCTGCGGTGTAGAGAAAACGCCGACGCTTTTTGCAATTTCCCGATCAAAATAAACAGGAATCTTAGCATCAAATTTCTTCTGGATTTCTTCAATGCTAACACTCTTTTCATTGTTAATGACTACTATCTTAAAATTAACGCGGTCACCGTATTTTTTTATCAGTTCGCTTACATGAGGAGCATTAAACCGGGAACAAGGACATTCCGGATTAAAAAAATGGATAAAAACAGGTTTTTGATCCACTGTGCAACATTTCAAATCAATTTTAGTTCCTGTTGCGACAGCAAGATAATCTTTAGGGATGGGTGTGGGAAGACTGTACTGAAATTCATTTTTCCAAAACAAAACCGAAATAGCGGCAAAAAGCAAAGAAAGCCATAAACCAAGAAGTAGTTTTCTCTTCATAAATAAATAGATTTTGAATTAAAAATATAAACAGTTGTTAATTTTAAAACTTTGCAATGCGAAAGAATCAACTCTAAACAAATAAAAAACCTACATTTATCAATGCAAAAACAGAAAAATGATGTTTTTTACATTAAAACACCATTATTTTGTTTAACCTTTATCAATGTTACAAATAAAATCGATAAAGCACAAAATAATTCAGATAAAATGCATTCAAAAAAAAATATTGTACGTATTTTCCGTAATTACTTCCGCGTATTTTTACTTTTTTTATAAATAAAAACCTACTTTTAAAATTATTCTTTTTAGATAAAAACCACAATTTCAGATTAAAAGCTAATTTTGAGAATGAAATTTGATATTTTTTCTCAACAGCGTTAAACCATTGTAAAGAAAAATAGTCTAAACCTCGCAGCTAAGTAAAAACTTGTACATACAAATGTTAAATTAAGAGCAAGCTCTTTCGTTTTCGCATCAAAAAGTTAAATTTGTTAGCTACAAAAACAAAAACCCAAAAAATATATCACTTTAATTTTATGAAAGTAAAAAACCTAATTTATGCCTTGATTATTATTGTTTTAGGAGGATTCATTGCTTACAGAGTAATGTCCAATAAAAGCAAAAATGACGAATCAAAAAAGTCTGGTGACAAAGACAAGCCAACAACTGTTACTGGTATTGTTGTTAAAACAGCCACTTTTGATAACAATTTATCTTTGTCAGGATCAATTGAGGCAAATGAACAAATTGAAATCAGAAGTGAAGTTTCGGGAATTGTTGAAGGTATTTACTTCAACGAAGGAAGTTATGTAAATAAGGGTCAGGTACTTTTCAAAGTTAATGATATTGAACTAAGAGCTCAGCTTCGTCAGGCACAAACCAGAGAAGGTTTAGCTGGTGAAAACGAAAGAAGAGCAAAATTACTTCTTCAAAAAGAAGCCATCAGTCAGGAAGAATTTGATGTAGCAAACGCAGATTATGCTTCAGCAAAAGCACAAACACAATTAATAAAAGCGCAAATTTCGAAAACTTCAGTAAAAGCTCCTTTCTCAGGAAAAATTGGTTTGCGTAATATTTCTCCGGGAACTTACATTACACCAACAATTTTAGTTGCGAAATTAGTAAACACTGGAAAATTAAAAATCACTTTTTCAATTCCTGAAAAATATGCTACACAAGTAAATAATGGATCGAACATTGACTTCACCGTTTCTGGTTCTGACAAAGTTTACAATGCTAGAATATATGCAATAGAACCAGAAATCGCTGTAGCAACAAGAACTTTGCAAATTCGCGCGATTGCAGATAATATTGACGGAAAACTTTTCCCAGGAACATTTGCCGATGTAAAACTTCCTTTAAACATTATTAAAGATGCTATTGTAGTTCCGTCTGAAGCTATTGTTCCTGTGCAAAGCGGAAAAAAAGTTTATATCTCGGATATGGGAAAAGCCAAAGAAGTTATGGTTGAAGCAACTACTCGTACAGATTCGTCAATCTTAATTTTATCTGGACTAAAAGCTGGTGATACTCTGGTAACAAGCGGTGTAATGTCTCTAAAAAATGAAGCACCAATTAAAGTTATCGTGAAATAGTCATAAAGTCAAAAGTCATAAAGTCGCAAGACTAAAATATAGATTTAAAGATATCAGTAAAATTTAGTAATAAATCTGAAATCTAAAATCTAAAATCATAAAGCATATATGAGTTTATCAACCACAAGTATAAGAAGACCCGTTTTAACGATTGTACTGAATCTTTTGATTATTCTGTTCGGTTTCATTGGTTATACCTTTTTGGGTGTTCGTGAATTTCCTTCTATTGACCCGGCGCAAGTTTCAATCAGAACAAATTATACCGGAGCCAATTCAGACATTATTGAATCGCAAATTACAGAACCTCTTGAAAAGGCTGTAAATGCTATTGATGGAATTAGAAATATTACTTCGTCAAGTAATCAGGGAAGCAGTAATATTACAATTGAATTTAATTTAGACAAAGACTTAGAAGAAGCGGCAAACGACGTTCGTGACAAAGTTTCACAAGCCATCAGAAGTTTACCGCAGGATATTGACGCACCTCCAGTTGTATCAAAAGCTGATGCGGATAGTGATGCTATTATTTCGATGACGGTTCAAAGTGATTCAAGAAATTCACTTGAATTAAGTGATTATGCCGAAAACGTAATTTCACAACGTTTAGAAACTATTCCGGGCGTGAGTGGCGTGCAAATTTGGGGACAAAAACGTTATGCAATGCGTTTATGGATTGATCCGGCAAAACTGGCGGCATATGGCTGTACAGTTGCAGAAGTCCGCAGTGCATTAAACGCTCAAAACGTTGAACTTCCGTCAGGAAAACTGACAGGAAACAATACGGAACTTACCGTAAAAACAATTGGAAATTTATCTAAACCGGAAGAGTTCAACAATATTATTATTCGTACCGATGGAGATAAAATTGTTCGTTTTAGCGATGTTGGTGGAGCTGAATTAGGGCCAGAAAATATCGAAACAAAATTAAGTCAGTCTGGGCTTCCAATGATTGGTTTGGCTATTGTTCCAATGCCTGGTGCAAACTATCTTGATATTTCAAAAGAATTTTATAAAAAATATGAAGCCTTAAAAAAAGATCTTCCAAAAGATATCAAACTTAATATTGCGCTTGACAATACTATTTTCGTAAAAAAATCAGTTCTTGAAGTTGCTGAAACACTGGGGATTTCAATTATTCTGGTAATCATCATTATTTACCTTTTCTTTAGAGACTGGGCGATTGCATTTAGACCTTTAATTGATATTCCGGTTTCATTGATTGCTACATTCTTCATTATGTGGCTTTTTGGATTCTCGATCAATGTACTGACTTTATTAGCGATTGTACTGGCAACAGGTTTGGTGGTAGATGACGGTATTGTTGTAACCGAAAATATCTTCAAAAAAGTAGAAGAAGGAATGTCTCCAATTGAAGCTGCCATCAAAGGTTCAAACGAAATTTTCTATGCTGTAATTTCGATTTCTGTTACACTTGCTGCGGTATTCCTTCCTGTAATTTTCTTAGAAGGTTTCGTAGGTCGACTCTTTAGGGAATTCGGAGTTGTAATTGGTGCTGCAGTATTAATTTCTGCATTTGTATCTTTAACGCTTACGCCAATGTTAAATGCTTATTTAATGAAAGGCGGCGAACAGAAAAAATCGAAATTCTATATTAAGACCGAACCATTTTTTGAAAAGATGAACAGCAGTTATGCGGAATCTCTTTCAAAATTCATGGATAAAAAATGGATCAGTTTCCCAATTCTAATCGTTTGTTTTGGATTGATTTATTTGTTTTTTACAATTCTTCCAAAAGAAACTGCTCCACTTGACGACAGAAGTTCTGTAACAATGCGTATGACAACTCCTGAAGGTTCTTCATACGAATATACAGATCGCTTTATGCAGGAAATCTCAAAGTTAGTTGATGACTCTATTCCGGAGAAAAAAGTGAGTTTGGTTATTACAGCGCCTGGTTTTGGAGCTTCGGCTACCAATACAGGTTTTATCAGACTTTCATTGAAAGAACCAGATGAACGTAAAGCTGCACAAAAAGACATTGCTGATAAATTAACAAAATGGACTAAAAGATATCCCGAAGCTAAAACTGCCGTTCTTCAACAGCCTACAATTGCTGTAAACAGACGTGGAGGTTTACCAATTCAGTATGTTATTCAGGCTCCGAATTTTGAAAAATTAAGAGAGAAAATTCCATTATTCATGGAAGAAGTTGGTAAAAGTGATGTTTTCTCAACAACAGATGTAAACTTAAAATTCAATAAGCCTGAAATTAATGTTAGCATCAATCGCGAAAAAGCTGAAAGTTTAGGAATTTCTATTTTAGATATTGCTCAAACATTGCAACTTTCTTTGAGCGGACAACGTTTTGGTTATTTTATCAAAAATGGAAAACAATATCAGGTTATTGGTCAATTTGATCAAAAAGACCGTTCAAAACCTTTGGATTTAACGTCAATGTTCGTTAAAAACAACAAAGGCGAATTAATTCAGATGGACAACGTAGTGGATGTTGAAGAACAAAGTAATCCACCACAATTGTATCACAATAATCGTTATATGTCGGCTACAGTTTCTGCAGGTTTAGCTCCAGGAAAAAGTATCAGCGACGGTATTCAGGAAATGGATCGTATCAAAGCAAAAGTTTTGGACGAAAGTTTCACAACTGATTTAAGTGGGGAATCTAGAGATTTCGTAGAAAGTAGTTCAAATACATCTTTCGCTTTTGGATTGGCATTGCTTTTAATCTTTTTAATTCTGGCTGCACAATTTGAAAGTTTTATTGATCCGTTCATTATTATTTTAACGGTACCAATGGCCGTTGCAGGAGCTTTATTTTCGCTATGGCTTTTCAATCAGACTTGGAATATATTCAGCCAGATTGGAACCGTAATGCTTATTGGATTGGTAACTAAAAATGGTATTTTGATCGTTGAATTCGCGAATCAGCTTCGAGAACAAGGCAAGCCAAAATTAGAAGCAATTTTAGAAGCTTCAGAAGCACGTTTACGTCCAATTTTAATGACCAGTTTAGCAATTGCTTTAGGAGCTTTACCAATTGCGATGTCACTTGGAGCTGCTTCTACAAGTAGAATTGGTATGGGAGTTGTAATTGTTGGAGGAACCATTTTCTCTCTTGCGTTGACACTTTTTGTAATTCCTGCCATTTATTTAATGTGGTCAAAACAAAGAAAACATTATCCAGAGTTTGATCATATCGACGAATACGAAAAAGAAAGTATAAAATAGCAGCTAAAAAATCATGAATTTTACAACGTGTAAAATTCATGATTTTCTGGTAAAAGAATATAAATATGAATATTAAAAATATATACAGCACTTTACTAATTCTCTTCTTTTGCATTGTAAAAACAAATGCGCAAGGAGTTTTGACTATTGAAGATGCTACAAAAATCGCTTTAGAAAACAACTTTGAAATTAGAATTGCAAAGAATAATTCGAAAATAAGCGAAACAAATGTTACAATTGGAAATGCAGGATTACTTCCAACTCTAGCAGCTACAGTAAACGATAATAATAGCGTTACAAATTCATCCCAGACACGTCAAGACGGAACTTCGACTTCGTTAAACAATGCAAAAAACAACACTTTAACTTATGGAGTTGGCTTAAACTGGACTGTTTTCGACGGAATGAAAATGTTTGCACGTCTGGATCAATTAAAAGAACTTCAAAATTTAGGTGATTCTGAATTAAGAAGAACCGTTTTAATCAAAATTGTACAGGTAAATTCAGCTTATTATGATCTTGTGCAACAACAGCATCAATTGGCTGCTTTAGATACGACAATCGTAATTTCTAAGCAAAGATTAACATTGGCACAAAACCGTTTCAGTATCGGAAAAGCTTCAAAATTAGAGGTTTTAAACGCTCAAGTCGATCTAAATTCGGACCAAGTTGCTTTACTACGCCAAAAAGAAACATACGCAAATGCTAAAATTTTACTGAACCAATATTTAGCACGTGACCCTAAAATTGATTTCACTGTAACCGATTTAGTTACTGTTGATAATGCAATGAATCTAGCTGAATTGTCTGATTTGGCACATAAACAAAATCCTGCTGTAGAAGCTCAAATTATTAATAAACGAATTGCTGAATTACAGTTAAAACAAATAAAAGCCGACCGTTATCCTGTTGTTAACTTAACATCTGGATATAATTTTTCTGAAAATCAGTCAAGTTTGGGTTTTACGAGCCAATCGTCTTCAAAAGGTTTTAATTACGGCTTTAATGCAAGATTAAATATATTTGATGGTCTGAATCAGCACAGAAATGAAAAAGTCGCTAAAATGGAAATCGAAAATTCACAGATTGCTATTGATCAGCAAAATATGATTTTAGACACACAATTGAGCACTGCATTTCAAACTTACCAAACAAACTTGGAATTAATTGATTTGGAAGAAGATAACGTAACAATTGCCAAACAAAACTTAGATATTACGTTAGATAAATTCAGAATCGGAACTATCACAACGCTTGATTTCAGAACGGCACAATTAAATTATGTCAACGCAAAAGTGCGTTACAGCAATGCTCAATATCAAGCAAAATTATCTGAAATTGCTTTGAGAGAATTAGCCGGAAATATTAATTTTTAATTTAAATTTGTTTCAAAAAACAAATATAAATGATCGCATACAATACAAAAGAGTGGTTTAGTTTTATCTTTCATTTTCATAAATCAGACACTATCAGGCAATTATTTCCTGTAATGATTGGCATTGGTATTTATGCGGGCATTGTAGGTTATATTGAAGTAATTTATTTTGGAATTGATGAAAACCATTATCTTAAAAATATTCCCGTAATGCACGGAATATTAGGTTTTGTGATTTCACTTTTATTGGTTTTTAGAACAAATACTGCATACGACCGCTGGTGGGAAGCCCGAAAATTATGGGGTGGCTTAGTCAATAACAGCCGTAACTTTGCGATAAAACTTTCGGCTATTTTAAAAGATGAAAATGACCGAAAGTTTTTCAGAAAGTTTATTCCTGGATACGCTTCTATTTTATACAAACATTTAAACAACTCCGAAACTGCGAAACAGCTTTTTGAAGACGTTGATTTAGAATTGGATCATCATAAACACAAGCCTAATCAGGTAAAGCAAATGATGTACAATAAAATCAATGCTTTGTATGAATCAAAAAAAATAACCGGAGACCAGCTCATCATTTTAAACGCCGAATTAGTTGCTTTCACAGATATCTGTGGCGCTTGTGAACGCATAAAAAATACACCTATTCCCTACTCTTATAGCGCTTTTATAAAGAAATTTATTTTCTTTTATATTATGACATTGCCTTTTGGTTATTCCTTGAGTTTGGGTTATTATGTCGTTCCTGTAGTCGTTTTTATTTTTTATGTTTTGGCGAGTTTAGAATTAATTGCCGAAGAAATCGAAGATCCTTTTGGCGATGATGAAAATGATTTGCCAATCAAAAAAATATCGGAGAATATCAAAAAACATGTTGAAGAATTGATCTAATCAAGATTGTATTCGCAATCAAATCCTTACATTAAAACCGTTTAACCAATAAAACATTTCAATGAACGACTATTCTTTGAAATGTTAAAATTTTGCCATAAACTTTGTATTAGCAATTTAAACCGCCTCTTTTTGGGTTGCATCTAATTTTTTCTTATTACTAACTTAAATTTTGTTACTATGAAAAAAATTATTTTACTCATGGTTTTTGCTTTTCTAATTGTCAATTGCACTACTGAACCTTTAAGCACTGACATGCAAACCGAAGCTGAACAAACGAATAGTTCTTCTCTAACTGCAAAAGGAACTTATTCAGAATGTGATCCTATTTCAATTAATATTATGGCCGGGCAATTTACGAACTCGGGAAAAATCTTAGTTGAAAATGATGCCACAAACCTTTATGTGACATACACTGCACTGCCAAACTGGTATTTTAGCGAAATGCATTTATATGTTGGTCCATATGCCAATGTTCCTGTAACAAATGGAAATCCAATTCCTGGAAAATTTCCATACAAAAAAAGCTTTAATCCCTTAGTTCAAACGTACACTTTTACAATTCCACTTTCGTCAATAGTTTTAGATTCAAATAGATGCCTGTTTATTGCCGCTCATTCCAGCATGAAAAATATTGTAAACGGAACAACAGTAGGTACTGAAACCGGATGGGCTGGAGATATTAAATTTCCCGGCAAAAACTGGGCAACCTACTTTAATTACTGCTTAAGAAACTGCAATACACCACCACCTGTTACAACTTGTGACACTGCCTATATGTTTGGAAATAATACATTCATAGATTTAGGGATTTCTGATAAATGGGGCTGGGCTCAAGAATTTTTCCCTGTTCAAAACGGAAGCTATACAGCAAATTTATATGCAGGTGCCGGGCAAAATGATATTACAAATGGATATTTGGCAGGAACAGTTACAATAGTCATACTAGACGGTAACATCACCGTTACAATCAATACAACACATCCTGGAACTGTTTTAACAGAAACACATGTGTATATCTCAAATTTCCCACCAATTACTGCTGCTCCGGGACAATATGGTAATGGACACGTATTAAACAACGTTACTACCGATAGTTACACCTTATCTCATAACGGAGATGGAAGTCTTTGGATAATTGTACATGCGGGAGTATGCACTACAGAATAAATTTAAAATTAAAAAAAAGAGAGACGTTATTCTCTCTTTTTTTTGCTTATTATTTAAAATTAAAGCCTGTTTTATTTTTGAAAACAAACCCTAATCAAAAAACAAAAAAATTGTTTTCAACTCCGCCGATCAATCCTTATATTTACATCCTCATACAAGAATAATAAAACTAACATGAAAATATCTTACAACTGGCTAAAACAATTTATTAAAACAGACTGGACTTCAGAACAAACTTCGGAATTACTTACAGATTTAGGCCTGGAAGTAGAAGTAGTTGAAAAATACCAATCTATAAAAGGTGGATTGGAAGGAGTTGTTGTTGGTCATGTTCTTACTTGCGAAAAACACCCAGATGCTGACAGACTAAAAGTAACAACTGTAAATATTGGTTTAGAAGCTCCTGTACAGATAGTGTGCGGTGCGGCAAACGTTGCAGCTGGTCAAAAAGTTCCTGTTGCTACTATTGGTACTGTTTTATATGATAAAGAAGGAGCAGAATTTACTATTAAAAAAGGAAAAATTCGCGGTCAGGAAAGCCACGGAATGATTTGCGCTGAAGATGAATTAGGACTTGGAACAAGCCATGACGGAATTATGGTTCTTGATGAAGCTTTAGTTCCAGGAACTCCAGCTGCAGAAGTTTTTAAAATTGCTAATGATGAAGTTTTCGAAATTGGCTTAACGCCAAATCGTGCTGATGCGATGAGTCATTACGGAACTGCACGTGATTTAAGAGCCGGAATGTTGCAACGTGGTGTAAACGTTGAATTAATTACGCCATCTGTAAGTAATTTTAGAGTCGATATGCGTACGTTAAAAATTGATGTTAACGTTGAAGATTCGCATTTAGCTCCAAGATATTGTGGTGTAACCATTTCTGGAATTACCGTTCAGGAATCTCCAAAATGGCTTCAAGACAGACTAAAAGCGATTGGATTGACTCCAAAAAACAATATTGTCGATGTTACTAATTATGTTTTACACGAATTAGGGCAACCTTTGCATGCTTTTGATGCTGCAAAGATCAACGGAAAAGTAATTGTAAAAACACTTCCGGAAGGAACAAAATTCATCACTTTAGACGATGTTGAAAGAACATTGCATAAAGAAGATTTGATGATTTGTGATGAAAAAGGGCCATTGTGTATTGCAGGTGTTTTTGGAGGAAAAAAATCTGGTGTTACTGACGGAACAACTACAATCTTCTTAGAAAGTGCTTATTTTGATCCCGTAAGCATTCGTAAAACGGCAAAAAGACATCAATTAAACACAGATGCTTCTTTTAGATTTGAAAGAGGAATTGATCCAACTATTACTGAATATGCTTTGAAACGTGCTGCTCTTTTGATTCAGGAAGTAGCAGGTGGAAAAATTACTTCTGATGTAGTTGAAGTATATCCTAAAAAAGTTGAAGATTTTTCAGTTTTATTGAATTTCAGTCATGTTTCAAAAATCATTGGACAGGAAATTCCAAAAGATACAATCAAAAAAATACTAGTTTCTTTAGATATTAAAGTTAACAGCGTTTCAGATTCTGGTTTAGGATTGACTATTCCTGCATATCGTGTAGATGTACAGCGTGAAATTGATGTGATTGAAGAAATCTTGCGTGTTTATGGCTATAACAACATTAATTTTTCTAAAAAATTCAATGCAACTGTAGCAAATTCACCTAGAACTGAAGACTATAAAGTTCAAAACGTAATTGCTTCGCAGTTGAATTCTCAAGGTTTCCATGAAATGATGGCCAACTCTTTGACAACGGCAGCTTACGCAAAACTTTCGGCTTCGTTAAAAGAAGAACATAATGTAACGATGCTGAATCCTTTGAGTGGTGATTTGTCAACGATGCGTCAATCATTGTTGTTTTCTGGATTAGAGGCCATTTCATATAATATTAACAGAAAGAATTCTGATTTAAAATTATTTGAATTCGGAAAAACATATCATAAATACCTTACTGGATATGAGGAACACAAACACCTGACTTTATTGGTTTCTGGAAACAGAAACAAAGAAAGCTGGACAAATCCTCAGAAAACAACCGATTTCTTTTTATTAAAAGGATATGTAAAAGCAGTTTTAGCTCGTTTGGGAATTGAGAAAATTTCAAATGCTCCAGTTCAGTCTGATATTTTCTCTGAAGGAACTGCGATTTGCTACAACAATGATACTTTAGTAGAAATGGGTGTAGTAAAAAAATCAATTTTAAAGAATTTCGGAATCAAACAAGATGTTTATTACGCTGATTTTAATTGGGATTTAGTTCTGAAAATTATCACTGGTAAAATTAAATATACTGAAATTCCGAAGTATCCTGAAGTACGAAGAGATTTAGCATTGTTGATTGACCAAGCTACAACTTACGAAAGCATCTTCAATTTGGCAAAACAGACTGAAAAATTCCTTTTAAAAGACATCAATTTATTTGATGTTTATGAAGGTGATAAACTTCCAGAAGGAAAAAAATCGTACGCTTTGAGTTTTACGATTCAGGATAATACTAAAACACTAACAGACGCTCAAATTGATAAAATCATGTCGAAATTACAGCAAACTTTTGAAACTGAACTTGGTGCAAGCTTAAGATAGAGTAAAAAAGAATTAGAAAAAAATGCCTCATAGTTTTATGAGGCATTTTTTTATGCCTAAGCTTAATTTTACCTTATCGTATTATTAATAAAACTTTTTAGGCCTGTAATTTTTTGTTTTCGTTTTTAATTTCATTAAAACGATTTCGTTTAGCGTTTTCATTTCTTCAGAAAATTCTACTCATTAACTAATCAACAAAAAATAATATGGCACATTTCTCAGACCAAGTACACATTACCATTGGAGGTTTTACTCAAAACATTATTTATTATGATTTGAAGCTTTCGCAGAAAATGGCAGATCATCATTACTTTTCGTTTGTCTGGCAATATACGGGCAAGGCACTCATAAAGCCTCATGATCAAGCAAAAGCAATCAGAGACTACATTGGCAATGAAGTAATTTTTACTTTCACAAGCCTGACGGGAATCAAACTGATGAGCAAAGGCATTATAACGGGACTGACTTCTGTTGACAAGAACGGAAGTCCTGTCGGTCTGCACGTAAGTGGAGAAAGCCACAGCATCGTTTTGGATGACAACCCGAAATCGAGGACTTATCTGGAAAGAGGAATGGATGATATTGTTCTGGATATTCTATATGAAGGGTCAACAGAATTTTATCAAAGAGATGCCATAAGATCAACTTACTTGAAAGAGTTCAATTATATGGCCCAGTATAATGAAACGAGCTTCAATTTTTTGAAAAGGTTGGCTCAACGTTACGGGCAGTGGTTTTATTTTGATGGAATGCGCATGCAGTTTGGGCAAATCAAAAACACAAAGATAAAACTCATCAATGGAGCCTCACTGCACAGCTTCAAGATTCAGGCCAATATGAGGGCGCACAAGATTTCGCTGGCAGGCTATGATTACAACAAAGCTTCCAGCATCAAGAATTCATCACTGCGAACTTCTACCGGAAGCAAGGACAGTTTCGCATCAAATATAGGATTCAATCAAGGAACCGTTGCCCAGCCGGATCTTAGCATCGGTGCTTATACCAACAATGCGCAGAAAAAGGAGGAAATACAAGAAATGGTCACGCTGCAGACTGCAGGAAGCGACGCGAACAGCATTTACTACAGCGGAATATCTTATTTTCCAATAGGGCTAGGACAGACATTTGAGATTGTAAACGACACAACTGAACATCATCTTGTCTGCATAGAAGCTGTTCATCATTCTGAAGTGCATGGAAATTACACCTGCGAATTCAAAGCCATTCCAGACGATGTCTCGGCGCCTCATTACACTGATACAACTGTTTTTGCAAAGGCAGAAACCCAGCCTGCAAGAATAAAAGACAACAACGATCCTGAAGGATTGGGACGAGTGAGGGTTGAATTCTACTGGGGAAATGGAAGTACAAAAAGCCAGTGGATCAGGATGATTCAGCCACATACAGGAAAAGGAAAAGGGTTTTATTTTATTCCTGAAATTGGCGAGGAAGTATTGGTTGGTTTTGAAGGCGGAAATGCACAGTGTCCTTATGTTATGGGAGCGCATTACAATGGGCAGGAAAAATCAGATTTTTATGACCCTAAAAACAGCATTAAAGGTTGGAAACTTCTTTTTGGGCAATTATTTAAGTTCGTAGAAAAAGTTGGTATTTGACTTTCTGACCCGAGCGGTAATGAACTGTATATGAATGAGCAGACTAAAAGCACAACTTTGACTGTGCCCGAAACACTAACACTTAACTGCAAAAATTTAATCATCAATGCTTCTGAGAGTATTACAACTACAGCAGGAATGAATATTACTGAAAATGTAACTTTAAATAAAACCTCCATCGTAGGTGGGGTGTTGAATACAAGTGTAACTGGAGACAATTTTTTGCGTGTCGTTGGCGACAGTCATACTGATATTGATGGCGATTCTCACTCTGATGTCAAAAAAAGTAGAAATGTAGCAGCAGAAAATAAAATAATTACACGAAGCGAATCAGGACATGAGTTTCATAGCGAGAAAGACATTAAAAATAACAGTAGCGAAAATACAACTCAAAATTAAATATGGCAATTAGAACAATTAGCGGTATAACCATAATGGGGAATGATAATTCACATTGTTTCTATCACAACTCAAAGAATAGTGCAAATTTCAGGACAAATAATAATGGCTATAGCTATACAGACCCATTTGGAAATGTTATGACAAGTTATCCCTGTCATATAAGAATAAATTTTGAGCCTTTTAAACTAGAAAAAATGGGTGATGAAATAAGAAAATCTGACGGTACAAGAATCATAATGATGCCCAAAGAACAAATTCAGGAAATTGCCAATAAGACTTTCTATGCTGATGGACAATTTCACGCCATCGATTTTTTGACTTTTACCATAACCGAAGAAAAATAAATACTATGTCAGAATATATAAGAGTAAAAGGAAATATTTATGAAAACACAGGTGGGGTCTCAAAAGTCTTCGCCAAAGGCGGAATTGAACACAACTCTAACGGTAAAATCGAATATTTTGCCGAAAGTTATACCTATGGTGAACCAGAAAAATATGTACCAAAACAGCCTGAAAACTCTATAAATGTATACTTGGGAATGTTTTTTGACGGCACAGGAAACAATCGTTTTAATTCTGACAGTATTTATTATTCTAAAATTAAAAATAATACTGACAGAATAGATCCAAAAGATATTCCTTCAAACAAAGAAACAGAAATTACAATAGAAGATAAGGATAAAAAAAGTAAAAAAATAAAAGTAAAAATTACAGACCGTGACAGCTACTGGAATCCTTATTCGAATATTGCCAAACTTTTTGATTTATATAAAGAGATTAAAACAAAAGACTACGAAGATAAAAAAAACTATCCTGAATATGGCAAACATGTAGTTCTTAAGCAATATGTAGAAGGCATTGGTACAAAACAGGGAAAGCCAGATGATATTTTGGGCTCAGGCTTAGCCAGAGATACTTGGGGCGTAATAAGCCGGGTAACTGAAGGTATCGAAAAAGTAGTGCAAGACCAGTTTAGTGCAGTACCCAAAGACAAAAGAATCAACAAAATCGTAATTGATGTATTTGGCTTTAGCAGAGGAGCTGCTGCGGCACGGCATTTTTGTAATGAAGTAATGAAAGAAGCCACATACAGAAATGAAATGATCAATGATCCTTATGATAAATACCCCATGCCTTCCGGAAAAATAATAATTGATAAACATGCCGGAGGGAAATTAGGGTTTGAGCTTAGTACAAAAGGATATCTGCCTGTAGGAGAAACCTACAAAATAGAAATTCGTTTTTTAGGTCTTTTTGATACCGTAATATCAGATATGGTTGTAAAAGAAAATATGGGATATAAATTGGGGCTTGGCGCGCCCATTATACCTTTTTTGAGTCTTGCTCCTTTGGCTCAGGAAGCATTGCCAGAAATAAAAACCAATATAGGAAGTCTCAAAATAGGCAAAGTTTTTCATATAAAAGCATCTACAGAATGGAGGAAAAACTTTGCTTTTACCCCTTCAGAGCAAGGTTATACGCTAGGTATGATAGGCTCCCACTCCGATATTGGCGGCGGGTATGCCGAGTTAACAAATTATGAGCCTGTACTAAGTTATTTTGACGTGCCTCTTGGCAATAAAGAAGTCCTCAGCCAAATGCAGAAATTTAAGCAATTTTATACAGACAAATTTATCTGTACCAATGAGGAGCTGCAATTTGTAAATACCTACGATCACGTTACTGAAACCAGCATTTCGCCAAATTCTACGGGAACAGGCGTATCCAGTAGAGAGTTAAAAGCACCCAATGATTTTCCTGATGAAGGAAAAACCATCTCAAACAACCTAATGTATCAGGTGTATCAAACCAAAAATTCAGATCATTATGTACTAAAAGATTCTAGATATATTTCAAACAAGTATTCGCTGGTACCCATGCAGCTAATGCTGGAAAAGGCAATAGAAAATGATGTGCCATTCTTTAAAAGTTATAATGAAGCGAGGAATGAAGGTAAACCTGTAAAAAATGAATTTGAACATGAAATTCCTGAAAGTGGAGATTTTGATAAATTGAGACAATATTTAGAAATTATGCGTACAGCTTCAAAAGAAGAAAATAAAGATAAAAATTCTACCTACGAGATAGACTACGAGATTTACAAACACATACACCACAATTATGTTCATTTATCAGCACATTATGGCGGTTTAGAAAATGATTTTTTAACAGTCAAAACAGGAGATCATCATTTTTTATCAGACTATGTTTTTATCAATGAGCCTGTTAATCCTGTCATAATAGATGATAAAGTAATTTATAAAAGAGAAATTTATGCCCCAAAAAGCTAGTTTTATTATATACTGTTTTTTAATTATTAGTTTATTTGTCAGCTGTCAGCCGAGAGATACATTTGACTGGAATGCAGCTTGGTCTGCACCAAAATACTTTGCTTGCTCTCCTACTGTCGAATATTTTTATCAGGGAAAAAGCATTGCAGGTGTATCTGCAAATATTGGCAATGATCCAGGTTGGAGTATTACCAGTGGAGGTTATGTTGGTGGTGACAAATATAAACCTGTTCCTGATAGCATTGCTGTAAATTGGCTATGTGAGGCTGATAGATATTATTATAAAGCTAGTTTTAAATTGCCACGAAAAAAAATGCTCGAGTTGTTTCAAAAAAAAGTGATAGATTCTTATGGTGTTCAACAAGAATACAGTCTGATTGTAGCAGGGATGGCTCCTGGTGGAAATGTCACCATTTGGATGCAGGGAGGAACTGGAAGTACCGAAATATGCAAATTTAAAACCATGAATAAAGAGATATGGAGAAAAAATGACGTTGATTATAATAAGTTTGAATATAAAGCACGACATTCAGAAAAATATATAAACAGCGAGATGAATATTTTTCGCTATTTACAAGGCATTCCCTATTCTGTCTGGGAGAAAGGAGAAAAAGAATATCCTTATGATATTGGTTTCACGACAGAAGAAGAAGATAAAAGAGATTATAGCATTGCCATTGCGGGCTACACTAAAGATGGCAGTATAATATATTCAAATGAAGATCCGATTCCATATTTAAAATGGAATGAAAATGTAAAGCTAAAAGTTACAAAAAGTAAAAAACTTCCTGTACAATTTTGGATGCGATGGCATTCAAGAGATGGTAAGGAATGGTATGAATCACAAATTGTTTTGCCTACTAATTTAGATAAACAACTATTAAAATTTCAAGAACAATATGGGAAAGATGTATTTCTTGTTGTAGGAATGAATAAAGTTTCGAAAAATAAACCATACACATTTGGAAAGATATGGCTTGAAAATTCAAAAGAAAAAATTGAAATAATGAAATTTAGAGCATCTAAATTCAATTTAGAAAAAAATGATTTTGAAATATCACAATACTCGCTTCCAAAAGATTTTGTATTCCCTAAATGGAAAGGCAGAGAACCTATTGAGTTTCCAGAATTAGATTATTGGCAGGAAAAATAGAAAATTTCAAGAATCATATTAAATAGAAAAACCCGACTTTATATGGTCGGGTTTTTCTATTTTAGAAGGTAACACGCGTTGATAATCTCCTCGCTCCTGCTGAGTTTGGATGAATTTCATCTCTCCAAAATTCTGATGAATTCAATAAACCGCGGTAATCTATGATTCTGCTTTGAAAGCGATAACCATAATACGCAAAATGATTTTTGATTTGACATAAAAGCGCATAAAATCTATCCAATAATCGAATAATAATATAGCATCTTAAAATTTCGTCCGCAATTCCTAAACGATCAAAAACAGGTTTTATCCAAGGCCCCAAAGGCAAATCAACACCAACAATCGAAGGTCTTACACCAAGCTTGAATAACGGATAATCGTAAGTATGCATATAAAATATGGTATTTGGTGTAGCATGTGCATTTACAATACTTCCAAAACCAAGATAATTTCGCATAATAGTGCTAAAAATAGAGCTGAGATTAGCTGAATTAAAAAGTGCACGATCAAAAGTAGTTGTGTTTAAATATCTTTTGTATAAAATACATTTTTGATACAAAGCGTCTCCAGACAAACTTCTAAGCTCATTTAATTTCGCCTGATCAGTAAAGAAACTGGGATCGAAAGAAGTAATTCCGGAATTTAAAATTCTGCCCAGTTGCGGAAAAACATCATTTCCGCCTCCGCTAAAATAAATTCGGTCTATGCGATAACCGCTTACATATTGCACAAAATGAGCTCTGTCAGCATACATCTGAGAAGTTGTCTCTCCAAATTTCGCTAAATGCAAACAGTTTAAATTAAGCCTTTGATTTCGGTCAGTAATGGTATCATACAGATCCAAAATTGTCGGAACAGGATAATCCAGCCAGGAATCTCCTTCAAAAATAACATTCAATGTATTTGCGTTTCCTGCATTTCTTCTAAACAAAAAAGAGTTAGTCAAAAAAGGCTGGTGCAGGGATTCGTCTTCCGATTCAACCAGCGAAGTATTTACACTATTCAGTTGTTTCAAGGCATTATAAGTCACATCACCCGGATTAATGTTCCCAGTGACCTGAATTCGATTATTAGCCTGAAAATTAAGAATAGAAATAATGGTGCTATCCGTTTGATTATTTACTATACTTCCGCTGGTCTGCACGGGATAACCTAATGTTTTTAAAAAATTCTGTATTTGCAATACATCTGATGCATTGTTTATCGCATTTAATCCAACACTGTTAGTCAAAACATTTGCTAAGGAGGGATTTTGATTTATAACTGGTGAATTCGAAACTAAATTTTCCATAATATTCCAGATTTATGTTATTTTATTTGGATTGATATAGCCATGTCCGGCTCTAAAAACCTCAAAATTATTTTCTTTAAAAAATGCAGTATCACAAGCCTTAAAAAGTTTTTTTCGTATTGAAAAAATATCAAGATCAGGCTCTTTTTCTAGAATTTTCATCACTAAAGAAGCTACATACGGCGCCGCCATACTGCTGCCACTTTTAGAAGTTAGCTTATTTGATGCTCTATTTTCTCTGCTTGAAGACGAACACGATGATTTTATTTTAAAACCAGGCGCAACAAGCTCAGGTTTCATGCGGCCGTCTGCTGTTGGCCCAGAACTGCTAAAAGATAAAATTGATTTTGCATCATCATTTTGATTATAAGCCCCCACAACAATACTGTATTTTGAATTGCAGATTGAATTTGTTGTATGCGTTTTGTTTGCAATTGCGGGCAAAAATATGGATTGTCCGCCATCATCACGCTCGATGTAACAATGATAACGCCCATTTTTTACAGTTCTCCCTACTAATTCAATAGTCCAAAATTTTGAGTTTAATTTGCCATTAACCAAAATATTGATTTGATTTTTTCCTGTATTTGGTTCGTTGGATCTATGCAGACAGATTCCGACTTCATCATTATCTTTTAAAATTAATTCATCTTTAAAAGGAGTTGACGAAAGCAGCAATTTCATATTATCATCATAAATATCAACGCTTAAAATATCGTCTCCATGATACCAAATTTCCATTTCGTTGGGAGTACGATCATTCTTTTTAAACATCCACGGAATTTTAATTTTCTGGTTTTCTTTGATATCACCATAAGTATGAGCATTTGACTGGTGATAATTTCCTGTGCTTTGAATAATCGCCGTTCCTTTACGTGTCGTTACAATATGATCAATGATTTGTTCAAACAAAGTTTTTCCCATATGCGCATCGCCATGACCGCCTAAACTCATATTGACCACCAAAGGTCGTTCGCCAGCTTCATTGGTAATCAAACATAGACCTTCAGCACCTTTTACTGAATCGCCTAATGACAAATTTGATCCATTTACTAGATTAGTTCCCATATCAACAGCAATTATTGGCACATTTGGAGCAAAACTTTTTGGCGCAACGGAGCCATTGCCACAGGCAATTCCGAGTACATGCGTTCCGTGGGTTCCATTGCCAAATAAATCTGATTTTCCTGGATGATAGCCAAGTTTTTTAAACGGAAATTCATCTAATAAAGCTTCATTTATCTGTGCTTTTGTAATGATTCTGCCATAACCAAATCTATTTCCGTCATAGCGATCAGATTGAACCCAAATTTTCTCGAAACGCGTTTTTCCATTGCTTATAAAATCCGGATGGGTAAAATCAAATCCAAAATCAATAATTCCGAATACAACATTTGAAACAGCATCGTCTAAAACATCATTTTTCCTGTCTAGAATTTGGGTTTCAGGAGCAAGTTCAGCATTATCATTTGCAGGAACAACACTTGGCGCTTTAAGGCTTTTTACCTTTTTACTATTGTAAATCGAACATAAAAATCGTCGTTGTGTTCTAATACTCACGACCTTGCCAAAATCTGAAATAATTTTACAATGATCAGGATAATCTTTTTCTTTTTCTAAACGCATTAAAAGTGATAATTCTTCGTCTGGATTACCATATAATATAACTTTGAGTCTTGGATCCATATTCTCGAATTTAGTGGTGTAAACGAATTGTAATTAACTTACCATCAATTTCAAAAAGCTCAGAATTTAAATAATTAAAATAAAGCATCTCTTCAGCCAAAGAATTGAAGACTACGTCCAACTCATTTCCTTGCGAGACAAAACTGTTTATTTCATTTACATAATGACTATTTTTAAGATCAATATTTTTTAATTCTAAAATAAAATTTTGATCTTTTTGATCCAGTTTTGAAAAATCAGAATCTGCTAAGATTTTATTCAATAATTCTAGCGTTTTATCAATCGAAAAAATCTTTTTCGGAATTAATTCCTGAAATAGCTTTGTCTTTTCCTCTTCAGCTTTTTTTGAAAATTTTAGGTTTTTCGAATAAAAACTTGGACGAATAGCATTTATTTTTTTCAGAATTTGAGTTGTATTTTCTTCAATTCTGTTTAAACGCACGCTTTCTTGGTCAGTTGCTGCAGTTTTCATCTCTTTTCGTTTTTAGCTGGTGCTTTTTGATTAGAAACATTATCTGGAGCTGGAACACCTTTAGAAAATGCTTCCAATCGACTTTTAATTTCCTGAATAGCGTCATTTAGAGTACCAGTACTTTTTTCTATTAAAGCGATTTTAGCATCAAATTTTTCTGCAATTGCTTTAGTCAATTCTGCGTTATTGCTTGCTGCAATTTTAGCGATCTCTTCTTTTAAGAGATTATTGCTAATTGAAATCTCGTTTCTTACATTCTCTAAGGTTACAACATTTGCCGCTCCGTTAGTTGGTGTTTCAGTATTTGTTGGAGGATTTACTACAGGAGCTGTACTAGGAGCTGGTAAACCCGGAGCACTTCCTGCAGCAGATCTTACGTCAGCTGAAGCATTAAATTTATCTCCTTCAGCTTTAGCTTTGTTCTCTATAAGTAGATAACTCAATAATGGATTTTCGGAAACTACGCCAGCTAATAGTGCTGTATTCGTAATTTCCTGATTTCCTGAAACATTGTAGAAACTGGCTCTGCTATTTGCAATCACATAATTGATTAATAAATTAAATGGATTCATCATTTCATAATTTTAAGGTTAATAGAAATTAAAGGGCAATTGAGGATCAACTGCCCTTTCTATAATTTACTTATTCATCATCATCATCAATGCAATAGGCAAAATAGTATTGTTAGTATTTCCAGTATTGTTTTGATTTTGCTGTGACATTATAAGTACTAATGGCAACATCATGTTTGAATTATCTGATTTTCCAGAGCCAGAATCACCCATTGTAGTCATCATTGGCAATAATAAAGACATAGTTGGATCTATATAAATGGCACTCGTATTTGGTTTTTCAATAATTTTAGCTTCAACAGCCGGATTATTACCTTCCGCAGCTTTAGCCGGAATATATTGTAAATTCTCAGCCTTTAATTTTGGCTGATTTAACAATGATCCCACCATACTCATCATTTGCATATTTTTTAAAACCTTTGTCTGGTTATCGCCTTTTCTTGCGTCTATCTTTGCAAATTCAGTATGTTTTTGATCTAATGCAACCAATGCTTTATTTGTTGCTAATGATGTCTTTTTAAGCTCATTAACTTGATTAGAAATAGCATCTAATGATTTTTTAAGTTCGCTTTTAGTAGCATAATCATTAGCTCTTCCGCTCAATGCTTTTCCAAAATTTGATCTTTGTTTTACGGCTGAACTTACATTAGGTCTAATGCCGCGTGTTGAAGGTCTTCTTCGTTTTGCAGCTTCATCATAACTTTCGTCATAACTTTCTAATAAATCTTCGCTTAAAAGATCTTCGTTGAAATAATCTTCATTCAATAAATCTTCGTCTAAATAACTTTCAAAATAGCTCATAATTTTAATTTTTAATGGTTAATTTTTGTTGAAATAATGTTTGTTATATTTCTGGATGGCTGGCTGAATATATTTGTTGAAAAGAATAAAATCTGGAACATTGTTGCCTGGTTTTCCAGTGCCGAAGCATTCTGGACAGTCTGGATTTTCTCCAAAACATTCTGTGCAGGCGCCAATAGCTTTTGCTAAATCATCATTTTGATTTAATTCAAATTCCAATTGAAATTTCAGCCCTTCAATTATGGTAAAAAGTTTATGATTGATTTTTTTTAGTTTCTTGACTCTTTCCTCAAGTTCTAAATCAACTTTTGGGATTTCTTTTTCCTCTTCAGGCTCTTTTTTTTCCATCATGGGCTGCATAAGCTCAAAATATTTAGCCATTTCAGGATTATGTTCTTTCAAATATTCTAAATAAGCATCCATTGGTATAACATTTAGGTTTTATAAACTTGCAATAGAATTTTCAAGTCTATTGATTCGGTTAGGAGTATTTGTGCCAACAAACTGGCCATATTGATCCACGTAATAATCTTCAGTCGGAATTAAACCTCCGTTGTAATATTCGTATAAAATATTCTCTGTTAAGTAATTAACACTTTCGATTAATTCGGCAAAAGAGTGGCTTTCAATTGGTGCATTTGGGCTTGCAGTACCTAAACTTTGCTGTGCCTGACCTGCCTGAAATTGAGGGTTATTTATCACGCCTCCTAATTGATTATATAAACCTTGAACTCTGCCAATATCCTGCGCCGCCTGTGGACGAAGCACTACCGGGTTATCCTGCACATATTGCTGAATGGCAGGCAGGGCTGCTCTACCGGCATCAGCTATATAACGGGTTGTATTTCCCCATGCTTGTCTAATTGGTGAAGGCTGTGATGGTCTACGTGGTTGTTGTGGTGCTGGTCTGTATTGTTGTGGCTGAGATGGTCTGCGTTGTGGCTGACGACTATTGTCTAAAGCCGTACTACCCGCTCCGGCTAAATTGCTAACCAAACCTCCAACAGCACCGCCAATTTGAGGTGCGCCAAAATAAGTACCAATAGCAGTTCCTGCAATTGGAGCCAAAGCCGAAACACCGCGCAAAACTCCAGAACCAATACTGCTGGCTACATTTCCTAAACTTGACCAAAATCCTTCTGCTTCACTTTCAGACATTTGATCTACTCGTGATAATAGGACATCTTCTAATTCACTTTCACTTAAATTGGAATATTCTGGTCCCAAAACATATCGTACAGCTTCAAAATAATTGTCTTCGCTGAATGATTCTCCCTGAAAAACTTCATGATATAAACTCATAATTTTTAGTATTACAATTAACTCTTACTCTTTTAACAGGCTTTTCAGATTTCGCCTATCCATTTTGTGCACAAAAAGGAACGATGTAAAATTGATTTTTTATAAATTACTACAAAACAGTACTTTAACCCAAATTTTTAAATAAATTTACCCTAAGAAAAAGGGTACATTTCCCCTTGTCAATTTTTGGGGTTTAAAATATTTTTGCTCTCAATGTTTTTATCAAAACACTATTTACCAAACAATTAACCCATAAACTATTAATAATCATGGAAAGACAACCTGGAAGACCAACACAGTTGATTACTAAAAAATTCGCGAAAGAATTACACACGAATTTTATGAAGTATAGAGCCAGCATTATTGCTAAATACATCAAAAAAGAAGACGCCAATGCCGTTTGGTTTTCTGTAGAAGAACTCGAAAATTACATTCATTATATCAAGTCTAAAGGAGAAAAAACAGGTTATAATGTAAATGGAATTCGGATTTATTTTGGAGTATATCCGGAAGATAAAAAATATGAAGAAAAAGCAGGTTTGATGACCGTATTTTTAACCGCAACGGGCAAAAAAATCAAAACACCTAAAGCTGGAGAAATACAGACTTTTGCCTTAATGAGTGACGGAACCTCTGACATAGCAAGCATTGAACCAATGAATTACGGAAGCATCGGAAGACCGCCTAGCTTAGACTATTAATTAAAAAATTATGTTCGAATTTTTAAGATTTTATATTTTCTATTTAGCTTTATTTTCTGGAATTATAGGCCTGATTTCATGGCACAAACTTCCTGGATATAAAGCTAAATCGCTCGTAATTTTGATTTGGTTTTCTGTAATTATAGAAAAAGTAGGTTATTATTTTACAGAGTGGACAGGTTTACTGAATTATTATGTTTTTAATTTTTATATGCTGGTCAGTTTTTCTGCCTATATATTGCTCTTGAGAAGTCTATTATCTAAAACAAATTACAGAATAACAGGATCTTTAAGCTTAATACTTTTTATAATATCTTTTTTCCTAAATATTTTATATTTCAAAGAAGATGTAAATCATTCTTACACATACAGTTTTGCCATAGGCGTAATATTAATTATGATTTTATCCTGTTTGTATTTGGTAGAAATTTTTAATTCGGATAAAATATTGAATTTTAAAAAATCGGTCTTTTTTTGGTACATACTCGGAATATTAGTTTTTCATGTACCTTTTTTGCCCTTTATGCTGGCTTTGAATTGGTTTTTAATCAAACACGATGAATCGGTTTTCAGTTTAGTAGTTTTTATTTTAAACCTTTTAGCGCAGAGTTGCTATATTATTGGATTTTTATGGAGCGAAAAGAAATACAACTATTAGTCATTTCGTTAGGTATTGTTTTTTTAACTTTACTGATCATTTTGCTTGTGATATTCTTTTATTTTCTTAAAAAGAAAAATACCTATTTGGTTGAAAAAATGGAGTCAGAGCTTTATTTTCAATCGGAATTGATTAAAACCCGAATTGAGATAAAAGATCAGACACTCAGCGAAATAAGTAAAGAACTTCATGATAATATAGGCCAAATCATTTCCGTAGGCATTATGCAGCTCAATATCTATCTGGATAGCGGAAAATCTATTAAAGCCAATGAACTACAGGATCTTAAAGAAATACTCGCCAAATCATTAGATGAAATAAGAATTTTATCCCGAATCATTAATAAAGACAATTTACTACAGAGCAATTTCATCGAAGCCATTAAACAAGATTTGGAGCGCATAAAAAAACTGAAAAACATACAGTATAAATACAATCTTACGGGCGAAATTCCAAAGATTAGTCGAGAACATGATTTGTTCATTTACCGAATTTTTCAGGAAGCATTGCACAACAGCTTAAAACATTCTCACAGTGATTTATTTGAAGTAAACATCAGCACTGTCAATACCGTTTTCCGATTAGAAATAAAAGATTTCGGAATTGGTTATGATGCAAGTCAGATAAATTCTGGAATAGGTTTAAACAACATGAAATTAAGAGCCAAATTGATTGGCGCTAATTTAATTATGGAATCAGATTCATCAGGAACAACTGTAACTTTAGAATACCCCTTAACCCTAACCAATGAAACCCAACACTAAAAACCGAATTATTATTGTAGATGATCATCAGCTTTTTTCGCAATCTCTGGAACTTTTAATCAACAGTTTTAAAGATTTTGAAGTAATTAACCGTTTTGAAAATGGCAAATTATTTGTTTCCTATTTGCAAGAACATGCCGATGCCAATGTCGATTTAATTTTATTAGATGTGAATATGCCTGTTTTAGATGGCGTAAGCACCATGAAATGGATTAAAGAAAACAGACCCGACTTAAAAGTGATTGCGCTCTCTGTAAATGATGATGAAGAAATCATCATCAAAATGATTACAAACGGCGCCAAAGGCTATCTCCTAAAAGATACTTCGCCCGAAATATTTAAGGAAGCTATAATTTCTGTTATTGAAAAAGGTTTTTATTTCACCGAATTAGTTTCAGGCATGCTGGTCAAAAAAGCAAACAGCGATTCTAAAAAAATCAATTTAAAAGAAAAGGAAATTGTTTTTATAAAACATGCCTGTACCGAAAAAACGTATAAAGAAATTGCTTCAGAAATGTGCTTAAGCCCAAAAACAATCGACGGATACCGAGAATGTCTATTTGACAAACTCGAAATCAAAACCCGAATTGGATTGGTACTTTACGCAATCAAAAATAAAATCGTTCTAGTTTAAATTAATAGATAATTGCAGAAAATATCGGATATTCCTTTATTTTTTCTCTACCATTAAGAAAAGATAATTCCATCAGAAAATTGCATTGTACGATTTCGCCTCCTAAACGTTCTACCAATTCGCAAACGGCTTTTGCAGTTCCGCCGGTTGCCAAAACATCGTCGTGAATTAAAACGCGATCTCCTTTCTTAATGGCGTCAGTATGTATTTCTAAGCTGTCTGTACCATATTCAAGTTCATAAGACGCTGCAATTGTTTCATAAGGCAGTTTTTTAGGCTTTCGAACCGGAATAAAACCAGCATTTAATTCCTGCGCTAATAAAATTCCAAAGAAAAAACCTCTGCTCTCCGCTCCTACCACTTTGTCAATTTTCTGATCTTTTAAAGAATTTACCAAAACTGAAAGGCATTCTTGTCTTGCAATTGGATCATTTAAGAGTGGTGTAATATCTTTAAACAAAATTCCTTCTTTTGGAAAACATTGAATATCACGTATATAATTTTCTATCTTCATTTTTTTTTATTTTTATCGTATTTTATGTTTGTATATCTCACATTTATGTCTATCTTTGCACCCGCAATAAGCAATCAACAAAGCTACAAAAAATAGCCTAATTGATAACAAAAAGGCCTCGTGGCGCAACTGAATAGCGCATCTGATTACGGCTCAGAAGGTTACTGGTTTGAATCCAGTCGAGGTCACTCAGCCAGATGGCGCCAATTGAAGACAATTGGCGCCATTTTTTCATTTACACTAATAAATACGGTGGCTTTGAGTCATTTTTGCTTTTATTTTCTTTCTCTAAAATAATAGAAAAATTGCTTCAGCGTGTATATTTAGATGAAAAATAATACAAATAGTTAATTTATCATTCGATAACTTAACAGGATTCGAACCCCCAGAATATTATAGAAATTGACTCTATATAATCTCCAAATTGCTTTCAATTACTATTTAATGACAAATAATGAAATCTGATTTCAAAACGTATTTAAGTATATTATTGCTATATTTGCTTAAGAGCCTGCCAGCGATGCCATTCCGATAAAAAAAGCTGGCCGAACAGTCAAAACCAATATGTCATTTACTCCAGATGTCCAATATACTCAAAAACCATATAGCCAAATTTGCACAGGTATCAGACAATGACTTTGAGCAAATCAAAAAATTCTTCGACATAAAACAAACGTGTAAAAAAGAGAACCTGCTAAAGGAGGGACAGATCTGCCGTCATCATTATTTTGTTTTGGACGGCCTGCTTAGAAAGTTTTATATTAACGAGAAAGGTACCGAACAAACCACGGAATTTGCCATAGAAACATGGTGGCTTACCGATAACTTTGCCTACGAGAACCAGCTCGCGACAGAATTTTATATTCAGGCAGTAGAGAAATCAACATTGCTTTACATCACTTTGGAGAAGCAGCAGAAGCTGCTGGAAGATTTTCCGGTAATGGAGCGCTATTTCCGTTTTGTCTACCAGAGGGCTTATGCAGCCGCACAGAAACGCATCAAATTTCTTTTCTCGTTCTCTAAGGAAGAGTTTTATTTCCAGGCAGTCAGAAACCACCCCGAATTCATCCAGCGTGTTCCCCAATACCTCATCGCTTCCTATCTAGGATTCACGCCCGAATACTTGAGCGAAATACGCAAAAGGCTTCTTTCTTAAACCAGTTTAAGTTTTTTCCTTTCCCTATTATTGAATTTTGCATTGAACAATTTTAAAAGAATAATACAATGCAAAAACGACTTAACATTAAGCAGGCCGCTCCGGATGCACTAAAAGCGATGATAGGACTTGAAAGCTACCTTTCAAAAATTTCCATATCCAAGACAGCCAAAGAACTCATAAAGATACGTGCCTCGCAGATCAACGGCTGTGCCTACTGCATCAACATCCACACTCAGGACGCCGTTAAAAACGGCGAGTCAAACCAGCGCATTTTTCTCTTGAGTGCTTGGAGAGAAGCTGGGGACATTTTTACAGAAGAGGAAAAAGTGGTGCTCGCGGTAACTGAAGAGATAACATTAATTCATGAGAACGGATTAACGGATGAAACCTATACAAAGGCCTTACAGTATTTCAGTGAAAGCCAGATAGCAGATATAATAACGGCCGTCATAACAATCAATCTTTGGAACAGGGTTGTTCTCAGTACCCATCTCCGAATAGGAGAAAGTCTTGCATAACTTGCAAAAAACTAGTTTAATTACGATGCATACAAAAGTTTAGAATTATAATTAAATTTGAAGACAATAAGCCCGATTTGTTTCGGGCTTATTGCTTTTACGAAAAACTCATTTAAAAGCACCAATTAGGATAGAAATGCTCCAGTGGGACAACAATCAAATAATTCATACAGCCAAAGAAAGACAATCCTGCCTTAACTTAAACAATCTTTTAAAATCCTGCATAAATTTTGTAAATTTATATATCAGTTTAATGCGATGGATCAATTGAGTTTTTACAATTTTTGCATCAATCCTACCCAGGACATCCGAACCAATTTTTTAACGCCAATGAAAGACAGACATTACATATAGAAAGCCAATCTCTTCAAATCATCCAAAAATGATGTTGAAATTTGTCCTGTCCCCGTCACAACAAAGCCAAATGGCGCCAATTGAAGACAATTGGCGCCATTTTTTATTATAACCTACTATTTTTATTACTCTAAAGAACCGGGCTGTTTCAGCAACACTAGCCCCCGATAGCATTGGAAATCCTTTATGCCAGGGTTGGGCACAGAAGATTCCAGCGTAGAGCGGGAAGAGTTCCTAAAAATAATATTGTACTTTTACGTAAATAAATGCTTTTGAAGTACATATAATATAATTCATAGATCACTACTTAACACAAAAGACATGTTTTGAGTTTTGTGGCAGAATGTGGTACATGAGTATCTTGTAAACTAGAAATCCAACAAAATCAAGGTCTAGCGAGCTTAGGTTTGAAACTTTTAGAGTTTAGGTTCGAATATGTTATATAAACAAAAAAGGCACCTGATTAAAGATGACTTTATAAGTTAACAGTGAAGAGTATATTATACTACAACTACGTTTACTGCGTTTGGACCTTTACGGCCTTCTTCTACGTCGTATCTTACTGCATCGTTTGAGCGATGTTTTCTGACAGACCTGAAGCATGAACAAAAACTTCGGCCCACCGTTATTTGGAATTATAAATCCGAACCCTTTTTCTTCATTGAAAAATTTTACTGTACCTTCTTGCATTTTAATGTACTTAATTGCCCAAAGGGTAGTTTTATTAAATGAGAAGCGGCTGAATTTAAGTTTTTTTTTATTGTTATTTACATTAAGGTATTCCAAAAAGATTGCTTTGCCATTTCGCTAACGCCTAGGTGAAACGGATAGCGGGAAAAGCTCAAAAAAAATAATATCAAACCTAAAAAAAAATACTATATACAATTAACCATGATGATTACGCCAAATCAGATTTCCACGGCTGATACTGGACTCATCCAGCTTAAAACTAAATCAGCTGATTGCCAGCAATAGTAAAAACAGCATGAGAAGTAAAATAACTCATTCACAACTATTGCTGAACCATTAAGAGATTTAGTATATTATTCTTATATTCGCTAAAAAGCTTATTTACTACACAAAGCCGGCTAAAAAAAGCCCTATGGGCGCCAATTTTGGCTGGTATAAATTAGTCGTCTTCAATACTATGAAAAGAACTTTAAAAATACTGCTGATACTAATTTCAACATTGAGTTATTCACAATACACGGAATCCAACGTTTGTAAAAAAATCTTTGACCACCAAATTGGAAAGCGTACACGAGGAATATATACTCAATGTGAAAAATCTAAAACTAGTTTTGAGCAGATAATTTTCAAAGAGGAAACAGGGCTTGAAGTCCCTCAAAACATACTAAAAGAAATTGAAGCAAACGCTGCAAAAAGCAGTAATGACATTTGGAATTCAGAATTAATAAACGAATTGAATTACGGCCCTAATTTTTTTGAAAACAATAAATGTCTGACTAAAAAAGACAGCGAACAGCTATTTGAAAAAACAAAGAAAAGACAAAACATAATTGCTGTAAGCCAGCCTGTTTTTGACCATAATTACGAAAATTGTCTTGTTTCTGTTAGTTGTTGAAAATTTACAGACAGCGCGACTGAAATTAAATATTTTCTGAAAAAAGTTTACGTGATCTGGACAACAATCGGTACATATGAAAATGGTTTTGTATCTGGAAAATTTACTTTGCCTGCTCGCCAAGTCCTTGGATGCTTCGTGTGCATTGCAGATCCGAAAATAGAAATTAATTTAATATCAAACCCGCGGTAGTGCCGGAAAGTCTTAGGCAATTTTGGACACCACATAAATTTAAAATCATAATCGTATGAAGTATCTATTTACACTAATCTTTGTAATTATCTTTATGACTAATTGTTATAGTCAAAACGAAGATAAAGAGGAGTTAAAAAAAGTATCCAATGAGATATTAACATACATTAAAGAATACTCAATAGTTACTGACTCCATAAACTGGAAAGAATTCCGTAGAGATGTTTTGACAAAAATTACAAAATCGGATGGCGTTGATTCAAGTAAAATTATCTTTTCTTCAATTCTGGATAAACTACGACAGTACGGAGATTTTCATTCTTCTTATTATGATAAGTCTAATTTGCAAAAAATAGTATCAAACGATACAACTTTAAATTATCCATCATCAAAAATTATCGATGATTCAATTGGCTATATTTCTCTACCTGCACATTTGTCGATGAATGAAAAAGATAATTTTATCTATGCCGATACATTAACAAAACAAATTCAATTATTGGATCAAAAATATTCCATAAAAGGCTGGATTGTAGATTTGAGAGGAAATGGGGGCGGAAATATGTGGCCAATGTTAGCGGGGCTAAATCCGATTATTGAAGATGGAACTGTCGGATATTTCGTATCAAAAGGAAAAAGAATAAAATGGCAAAGTACTTCTAAAAACAACTATAAATGCAAAAACCTACATAACAAGATAGCAATATTAATTGATTCATTAACAGGTAGCAGTGGAGAAATGGCAGCAATATCATTGTTAGGCAGGGAAAATTCAAAATCTTTTGGAACAAAAACGAGTGGCTATACTACAGCAAATCAGAATTTTAAATTATCAAACGGAGCAATGCTTTTTTTAGCGACTGCCTATTGCGAAGATAGAACAAAGAAAAATACATAGGAAAGATAACTCCTGATGTTGAAGTTTCAGATAATACAAAAACCATAACAAAATCTAAAGAATGGTTACTCGAATAACAATAAACTGCCTACAACCAAAGTATTGCCAAAAGCGGGGCTGTGATAGTTTTATATTATTACGATAGTTACTTAATTTTTTCTAATATAATTACTATACTGCAACTCCCACACATGCAAAAAGCTAGAGTTTCTGATTTCAGTTAACATATTGCTTTAATTTTTATTTTTCAATATTTTCTACAAATATGTTATATAACTGTACTTATTATTTGTGTTCTGTGGAAATAAAAAATTGGTTTATTTCTATCATCAGTTACCTGGTTCTTTACTCTGATAATAGAAGACAGCGACAACCTTCATCTCTGTTGTGCATTTTAATTCAACCCGCTACGAATATTTATTTAATTACAATAATGCAGGTTATCACAGGACAGCCGTAAAGTAAAAACCGCTTAGATTTGTAATAATACTTATTTGATCGCATTTTAAATAATATTCAGTACTAGATGCTTATTCACAAAGCAATTAAATCGTACATACATGAAAAAAGCCGTTGGAATATTTTTACTATTAAGCAATACCATTTTCTGTTATGGACAAAATACAGCAATTTTGGACAGCCTTTACCCTCCTTCTAATCTGACTATTCCTTATCATACGGAATGGGCAAAAAATCATTACCCTAAAAAGATCGAAGAATTCAGAAAAGAACCGTTAGGGTATGGAGATATCGTTTTTCTGGGGAACAGCATAACTGAAAAAGGAAAAAACTGGGCAGAACGTTTTAAGATACCCAATATTAAAAACAGGGGAATTGCCGGTGATGTCACAGAAGGTGTTTTACAAAGATTAAATGAAATTTGCTATTTCAAGCCTAAAGCAGTATTCATACTAATTGGTATCAACGACCTATTTCAAGGAAAATCTCCAGAGTTTGTATCCGATAACATTCTTAAAATTATTGAAACAATCCATAAAAACTCAAAATCGACTAAAATTTACATTCAAACTATATTGCCTACCAAGCATAGTTTTTTAATTGAAAAAATCAGCGCAGTCAATAAGTCTCTGGAAAAGATGAAATCATCATCGCATTTTAAACTAATTGACCTTCATGATTTTTTTATGGACGATAATGATTTAATGAAAAAGGAATATACCGTAGATGGAGTACATCTAAATGAAGAAGGCTATAAATTATGGACAGACAAAATAAAAAAACAAGTCCTTTCTGTAAGCAAAAAGAAAAAATGATATTTAAGATGATAGGAAAGGTAATAAAAAAACTGCTGTTTTGTTTTATAGTTCTTATACTGCTGCAAGGCTTCGATGAGTCACCGCCTGATAAACCAGCAGATACATCTATAGATTTCACATACCCCGGAGGCAAGCACAAAGCTCTGATTATGAGCTTTGATGATGGCTGTATTGCTGATATTACATTAGCTGCATTATTTGACAAATACAAGATAATAGGAACATTCAATATAAGTTCAGGTCCAATAGGCACCACTCAGATTTGGTCTGTAAAAAATGGTGATACTATACGCCAATCTTATCTATCAGAAAAAACAATTCTTAAGATTTATAAAAATCATGAAATTGCCGCTCACGGCGCTACCCATAAAAATTTTTTAAAGATAGGTAAAGAAGAAATCCTTGAGCAGATCAATGTTGATATTCAAAAACTAAGCTTTCTTACCAAAAGAAAGATAAACAGTATTGCTTATCCATTTGGTGCCGCAAATGATTCTGTTTCAAAAATAGTTGCAACTACAGGTATTACAAATGCCCGAACTGTAAAATCAACAAATAATTTTGAATTACCTGAGAATTTGTTACTGTGGAACCCTACCTGCAGAGATGACAAGGCACTGGATTTTTTAGACGACTACCTAAAATTAAACCCAAAAAAGTTAAGTGTTTTTTATGTTTGGGGGCATTCATGGGAACTTGGAAATGGGAAGAGATGGGATAATATGGTACAGTTTTGTAAATCCATTAGTAATAGAAAAGATATTTGGTACGTAGGCAGCGGTACATTAGCTAACTATATCAATGCAACAAAAAAAGTTAAGATAAAGGATAATATAATTACAAATCCTAAAGGAAATTTAATCGTATGGTTAAATTTGTCTTCCGGCGTAACCAGATTAAAACCAGGAAATCATATTAAAATTTAAAATACTGTCGAAAATTCACAACACTGTTAAGATAATTATAATTTCAAAAAAGGGATAACTTCTCAATCATCCCTTCTATAATTTTAAGAACGTAAGGAAAACATATCTCAAATTTGTTAGTTCCAAACTGATATCCAATTCTGGAATTGCGTCATTTTTTCTGCATTAACAAAGTCAATTTAGAAATCAGTTTACATTGGGTCGATAGGGATTGCTTTATTGCCTGCGTGAAACATCTGTAAAATTGCAGGCGCCCCACCACTTTTTGCAGCACGGGCCAATTTCTTCAGACTTGGAAGAAAAGTATCGTCATATCCCGCAAACTCGTGGGTAAAACCAATGCCATTTGCAGTAACGTGTGTACAGCCTGTGATGACTAAACCAACACCATTTACTCTTTTCTTGTAATACTCAACTTCTTGATCAGATATGGTGAAATCTTCGTTAGATGCTCAGGTAGTCATAGGCGACATCACAATTCTATTTTTTAAAGTAATTCCGTTCGCAAATAACAAAAGTGAAAACAGCTCTTTATATTTTCAATACTTATTTTTTCAATTAAACATTACCAATCTTGTGAGGTTGGACTAATTACTATATCGTTTACATTAACATTATCCGGCTGGTCGAAAGCGAACAATACTGCGTCTGCAACATCTTCTGGCTTAATAGCCTGCTTATTCAACTCAGCTGCAATTGCTGCACCTTCTTTGTTAGTTACTTTGTCTGCCCATCCTGTATTGATTACTCCCGGACTTATCAGGCTTATTTTAATTCCTCTATGCACAGATACCTCTTTTCTTAAACTTTCAGTAATCGCCCGAACGAAAAATTTGGTTCCGTGGTAGATACCTGCTCCCACACCAATATTGATTCCTGCCACAGACCCCATATTGAGAATATGACCGGATTTTTGCTCTATTAATTTAGGAAGAACCGCCGCAATAGCATTCAGATAACCTTTTATATTGGTATCAATCATCGCATTCCATTCCTCAACAGCAACGTCTTTCCATTGCGAAAACAGCATTAGTCCGGCGTTGTTAACCAAATTATCTATTCTCCCAAACCTCTCAATTGCAAAATCTGCCATAGCTTTCATTTGGTCAATGTCTGTTACGTCTGCAACAAATACTTCGGCTTTACCACCTTCAGCGTCAATCTGTTTTTTTACTTTTTCTATTTTATCATCAGCTCTGGAAACCAATACAATGCTGGATCCGGCTTTGGCTAATTTTAATGCTGTTGCTGCACCAATTCCGGAAGATGCTCCGGTGATGATTGTTACAGACTCATTTATTTTTTTCATATTTCTAAATTTTTAAACAACTATAAATGTTGCTAATTACCTGGATCGATAAATAATCGGTTGTTCCTGCAATTTGTCAAATGATTCGAAAAATGCCTTTGAATACGTTTGTTGGTTATGAAGAATTAATCCTTCCAGACTTTCCCATTTTTCATTCAGAATAAAAATGTTTTCATCATCAATGCTTTGGTGAACATCATATTCGATGCAGGCCTCTTCTTTCATAGATAATTCAGGGAGACTGTATAAAAGGTTTTTGATTTCTTGCTGTTGCTCCGGCTTTGCTTTTACAACAACAGTTAAATAAATACTCATAAAATTCGTTTTTTACTATTAAAATGCAAGTTCATACGGTTTTGGAACAGGTATTTCCGAGCGAAGCTGTCTTGCAGCATCTAAAGGAAAATAAGGGTTTCGCAAAAGCTCACGACCTATAAAAATAAGATCGGCATCTCCATTGGTCAAGATCGTTTCTGCCTGATGTGCATTGGTGATCATACCTACCGTACCTACCAATAATTGATTTTTCAACTCCCGTTTAATGGTGCTTGCAAATGGCAATTGATAACCGGAACCTACTGTAATTTTAGCATTTGGAACTGTACCGCCTGAAGAAACATCAACAATATCAATTCCTTTTTCAGATAATTTTTCACTTAGCCAAACCGAATCTTCAATCTTCCATCCTTCTTCCATCCAGTCTGTAGCCGAAATACGCACGACAATCGGAAGTCCTGAAGGCCATACCTGTTTTACTTTGTCGATGATTTCGAATAGAAATCTTGCTCTGTTTTCTATACTGCCTCCATAATGATCTGTTCTTTTGTTTGGAATAGGCGACAGGAATTCATTAATGAGATAACCGTGGGCACTGTGAATTTCAATCATTTCAAAACCCGCCTTTAAAGCCCTGACTGCAGCATCTGTAAAAGCTTGTTGAAGGTCTTCTATATCTTGTAAGGTCATCTCGCGTGGCGTTTGCATTGTTGATGAAAACGGTACAGCAGAAGGCGCAATAATTTGCCAGCCATCATCTTCATCCGGCATCAACGGGCGGCTTTCACGTCCTGAAGCCCAAGTGCTTCCTTTTCTGCCGGCATGAGCCAATTGAATGGCAGGAACACTTCCTGCGCTTTTTATAAAGGATGCAATCCTGGTAAGCATTTCGATATGGTCGTTTTTCCAGATTCCCAAGTCTCCTACTCCAATACGTCCGTCAGCTCGTACCGCTGTTGCTTCCAGCATTACTGCACCTGCACCTCCCATGGCTCTTGAACCATAATGAACCAGGTGCCAGTCGCTTGCAAACCCGTCCTGAGCCATATACATACACATTGGCGAAGTGATAATTCTATTTCTAAACGTAACTGATTTGACAGTCAATGGACTGAATAATTTTGACATTTTTTATCTTTTTTAAACGCAAAGCTCCACCGGAAGCAGTATTTTGCCCCCGGTAAAAACTTTACGAAATGATTTTTGATTATTTAGTGTACAGATGAAAAAGCTTTGCCACTACTTTCCATTCGCCATTAATTTTGATTAACGAATGGTAATCAGTGAAATTTTCATCTGCAGCATCGTGTTCCATTTCAATGCGAACAACTGCTGTCGTGGGTGTTTTGTGTAAAACCGTAAGATTGGTTTTAATGTTGGGTGCTGCGCCAAATTTCTCTACATAAGTGTACAGATTATCTATACTTCCTTCTGAAAGGTCATCGCCTAAATGACCGTACATTATCGCATCGTTATGAAAAGTCTTTTTTAATGCTGCAACGTTTCCCGTTTTTAATCCGTTTACATAACCTTCCATTGCCGACAGGACATCTTCATAATCCTGAACGGTATTGATATTTTGATTTGCTGACATAATTCTTATTTTATAATTTGATAAATTTTACTGATTATTTTCCAATCGTTTCCGTCTTTTACAACAGTAAACATATCGGCATATTTGTTTGGTCCAAACTGAGATTCGATTCTCACTATTGCAGCATCGCCTTCTGCATCAAGAGTAGTCAATTTGTAACTTGCTTCCATTGGCTCTGCTGCAGAAAACCCATCAAATAATGCTTGTATAGGAACACTTTTTAATGCTCCGTTTTCAGACCACGACATGGTTGCAGTTGTTGCAAATGCTGGTTTGGCAATATTGCCGTCCCCTTTCCTTCCTGCTTCTACATATAAATCTATTGCTTTTAGGATACCTTCTTTTTGTTCTTGATTGTTTTGCATAACTTCTGTTTTATTGTTTTGATTGTTTTTTTCTTGACAGGAAACTAACAAACCGCTAATTGTTAATACTGAGATAATAGTTAAAAAAGATATCTTTTTCGAAATTTTCCTATAACTCTGCCTAAAGTCATTAGTATTAAAACCTTCGGAATTTGGATCTGCGTTTATTCGTTCAGAAATGTTTTTCATAAATCATTGTTTTAGTTTAAGATTGATAATTTTTGAGCATAATTTTCTGTATTATTTGACAGAATTGTTAAGCTTTATTTCTAAAACAAAGGTACAAGTACTTAAACGTGACGTTTTTTCTAATTAGCCCAAAGATTTTGTCTAATTAGTCCTTTTAAGGATTGGAAATTATGCATTGTGGAAATTTCTCCATTAATAAGTTTATTATAAAAACTTCTTTAATTAGAAATGGAAAATATACATAGAAGACTATAATTAAATAAATTGTATGCTGTAATTTTTATTTGATTTGATGTAAAGCTTCAGCAATGGGAGTATTGCCATCGCGCATCAAAATAACCTTACCAATAGTTGAATTATTTTCTAATATTGATACAAGAGTAGCTACAACATTCGCAATAGAATTAGATCCGGGGTTGGTTACATTGGTCTCTATTTTTCCTGTGCCTGGTTCTTCTTTGAGCGCTCCGGGTTGCAAAATAGTGTAATCAAGTTGGGTCTGAGTTGTAAGGTAAACATCAGCATAATGCTTGGCAATATTATAATCTGTTAAGTTGCCCAGGAAAGATTCATTCCAGCGCTCCGGTTGTAAGGCGAAAACAGAACTTAGCATAATATAACGTTTAACTCCTGCTTTCTCTGCCGCTTGCATCGATTTTATCGCTCCGTGTAAGTCAATTTGTAATAAGTTTTTTCCTCGTGATCCGGAAACGAAATAAACAGCGTCTACACCATTCATGCTTTCAGCAATTGTATCTACATCGCCTAGCAAATCAATATAAACTTGCTCAACACTATCCAGATTATTATCTGGATTTGGGTTTCTGGAGCCCGATAAAACCTGATGCTGAGAAGCTAATTTAGTAACTAAAAGAGCCCCAACCCTTCCATTTCCTCCAATAACGAATACTTTCATAAGTTTAGTTTTAAAATTACTAACGAGAGATGCTTGGGGCCTGTCCGTGAAATTCTTTGTATATTCTTGAAAAGTGAGACACATTTTCAAAGCCTAGAGAATAACAGATATCTGAAACCGACAAAGCTGTAGTTTCCAGCATATCTTTTGCCTTTTCCAATCTTTTTTCTCTAATCCAGGTTGCAGGCGCAGCATTGTATATATTTTGAAAATCTCTTTTAAAACTAGACAGACTTCTACCGGAAAGATACGCCAGTTCAGAAACTGAAACCGGTGAAGCATAATGTTGCTCTACCACGTTACGTATATCAGTTTTTACAGGCTCATGAAGCTGGAGGATTTGTAAAAACATATTTCGGTTACATTCTGCAACGTCATAAAGCAGTTCCATGATTTTCAGACGCAGCTGTCCGGGATGAACCACAGAATGATCAAAAAAATAAGGCTTCATGGAATGTGCAAACGCAACTAAACATTCATTCATTGGGTAAACTCCTGTTTTAATTTCTCCCTCAGGTTTTGACACCTTAATTTCTGAGGTTGATAAAAACGACTTTAGAAGATCATCTTTGATGCTGAACATTAAACTATCATAAATATTATCATTTTCAGCATTTCCGAATTTATGATACTTTACAGCAGTTGCTTTTTTCAGCAAAATCATATCATTCTTGAAAAGCGTATATTCCTGTTTTCCATAAGTCAGAACAACGGATCCTTCCAGTACAATTAGAAGTAAATGCTGTTCGAGGTACATGATTCCTTTAACTTCTGTACTGTGTATGCACTGCTCAATTACAGAACAGCCATCTAACATGAGAGAGTTTTGGGGAGCATCACCGCCAATCAAAGAAGTTGGAACTTTAATCATTTTCTTCATAATAGAACTATTAAATCTATAAAGCAGTTTTAATTTGTTAATCAAATGTTTATGACTTAATTCCAAAAAACATTTTAAACTTAAATGTACAAAGATAAAGACATTAAGGCGAATGCTTTTTTCTTTTTAGTCCATAAATTTTGTTATTTTAGTTCAAATACTTGGCCTAAATTTTAAGCAACAATTTTGCAACATTTACAAATCATTAAAACTATAAGGTTTAAAAAACTACGCGAATAAAAGAATCAACTCCTAAAGTTTTTATTTTGATTATTAAAACAAAAAAGTCCCAATTTTCATTAGGACTTTTTTACGAATAACTTCAATATTTATTAAAAATCGAAGTAAAAAATACGTTACAAGATAAACCTTGATTTCCCCTATTTATCGCTTTTTTCAAATAATTGATAGCCTCCACGTAAAAATAAAGGATAGAGCGGCTCATGTTTTGGCATATTGAGATAAAATAATGCAATCATGTTATTTTCAGGATCTATAATATAGTCCGTACCATAAAATCCACCCCATGCGAATGCGGAATTAGAAACTTCGGGTACCGGTTTTTTCTCGGCATTATAGAGTTCAAATCCAAGTCCAAACTGAAATGTTTTTCCGCCAGAATTGACTGCAGGCAAACGGTTTTTCTTAGTCATCATATCAACGGTTGCTGCTTTTAATATTCGATGCCCATTGTACTCGCCTTTATTTAGCAGCATTTGGCAGAATTTTGCATAATCCCCAATAGGACCATTAAGACCAATGGCTCCTTCTGCATAGGTTCGGTTAGTACTTATGGTTCCCTCACTAAATTTGGTTGATTGCAACACTAATTTACCATCAATTGCGCTATAGGGCTTAACAAAGCGAGGTGATGCCTCAGGTCCATAGTACCAATCCGTTTCATTCATCCCCAATGGATCCAGTACAGATAATTTCACATACTCCCGTAAAGATTTTCCTGAAATGATTTCAACCATGTATCCGAGCATATTAGTACTTACGTGATAATTCCATTCGCTTCCGGGGTCAAAACCTAACGGATATTTAGCCAGGGCAAGCATGTCTTCTTTCAAGTATCGGGAAGTTCCCGTCCCTCCTGTCCTCTGTCCCATTGCAACACTATTATTTGACAGATTTTCACTTCCGGATGCCTTAGCTTTCCGCTCTGCTTCACCTTTGCGAAGCTTCCCAGCCAAACCAGCACCAAGACCAGAAGAATGCGACATCAGGTCTGCAAAAGTCATTGGCCTGGAAACTGGACGTGTCTTATATGTGCCATCATCATTAACTGCTGTCAAAACCTTATCTGAAATCTCGGGAAAATATTTCGAAACCGGATCATCTACAGCGACAAGCCCTTTATCTACTAAGGTCATAAATGCAACTGTAACAACAGCTTTTGTCTGGGAAAACAAAATATAATAATCATCTACAGAGGCTGGAATATGATTTTCAACATCCTTGAAGCCGTACGCCTTGTTGTACACTACATTTCCGTTTTTGGCTATAAATCCCACTGCACTACTAATTTTGCTTTGATCAACAAAACTTTGCATCAAAGAATCGATTCGCTTAATCTTAGCTTTAGTCGTACCTACAGTTTTTAGTTCTGCATTATAATTCAATTGTTGGGCAATGGCAGGCTTATCCTGAGCTTTTGCTCCTATACATACAGCAAAATATGCTATCCATAAATATTTTTTTTTCATGTTGTTCAAATTTATACGACGATCTCTATAAAGGTAATCGTTATTGTTATTAATATCCTTTGATATTTTAGTATTATAAATTTGCTTGTTAAAGCAAATTTAATTGTGAACATAGCTAATAAATAAATGTTTTTCGATTTAAGTATTTGTCCTGAAGCAACTTTACTCATCACAATTAAGCTGAAAAGTCAAAAAATAACTCCTATTGAAAAGTAATCTTTTTAATTGTCTTGTCTTTTAATCGGCAGCCGTTTGCCAGATTAATACACCGGCTGTCGCGATTTCCCTGCTGCCAATGATAATTCGAACATCGGACGGCAATTTTATTGTATAAGGATGATCAGAATAATTCATAGCAATTCCAAAACCATCCCTATATTCTACCAAAACTCCGGGAGGATAAGATTCAATAGTAATCCCAGCCTTATCGAAAGCTTTCTTCAGAACACTTTTTTCAAGTTCGCCATTTTGAGTATCCACACCTACGTAAGTAACCATCCCTTTTCCAGTAGCCCGGTGCACGACGGCAGGATTACCTTCATAAAAATCCCCTTTATAGGTGCCCCAGACCTCTGTCCCTTTATTTGGAGAAAGTATCTCACCCCAGCTTGTCCAGCTGAAAGACTTATTTTCGGCTGTGACTGTATCAGGTGCATGCGGAGGCAATAAATCGTAAAACTTTATCTTGCTTCCAATCAGATCGTAAATAGGCTGGGCAAATGGCGCTTCCCATAAATGACCTTGTTTATCCTGATGGCCTGTGCGACAAGAAATAATTAAATTACCCCCATTTTGAGCATAGTCTTGCAGTTTTTTAACCAGAGCTTCATCTATCTGCTGATAAGCCGGAACCACAAGTATCGGATACTGTGAAAAATCGACATCTTCTTTAATGAAATCGACAGGAGCTCCAAAGGATTTCAATGCCCCATAATATTTAAGCACATGAGCTTCTGTGTCCCATTCAGTAGTCTGCTTGTTCTGATTAATTGCAGCAGCATTATCTGGATCGTATAAAATCGCTGTTTTACGATTTTTGTATATTCTGGGAACAGCAGATCCCTTATACAACTTTCTTAATTTTTTAATATCACTGGCAAACTGTTGATATTCTAGGCCTCCTGGTGTCGGAGTTACCCCATCATAGCTGAGGATTCCGTAATGGTACTGCTCATAACCGTAAATGGGAGCCCTGAATCTATAGGCACATTCAAATTTACTTCCTCCTGCAAAGACATTCCAAAGCCATAATCTTACTGCACCCAGTAATGGCTGTGAGTTGATCTTACCCCAATTTACCTGTCCTGGTTGCAGTTCCATCACGCCATAATTTTTAGATATTGAACGAAAATAATCATTGGCCATCGCTATCCTTAAATAATTGCCAAGCCGATACCCCTTTGCCCCAATACCTTTGTCTTCCCCATACACCATATATCTCGTATAGGAAACAAAATCCAATTCCGCGCTTTTTCCTATGTACCGGACATCATACATGGGAATGTAATTGGAAGTAATCCATTGATTTTGGCTCGATTTACGTATTGCACGTGCCTGATCGTCGAGAAATGTGGCTGTTTCGTTATCACAGAATCTTGTGTGATCCAGCCTCTGATATAAATTCATTCCCCATTGCAAATGGTTGGGCAAATTAATTTGCTGAAAATCTGTATAAGTACCGCTCCAAAAATCGGTTCCCCACGCCTTATTAAGGTTTTTGATATTACTATACTTATCTTTTAACCACTGCCTGAACCGTTTTTCGGCATCCTGTCCATAATCAACATTCGAGCGCGGTTCATTATCGAGCTGCCAGCCTATGATTCGTTTGTCCTGTCCATAATGCTTGGCTAGTTCTCCAATCATCTTTAGAGAGTAGGCTCTGTAAAATTCATTAGAAAAAGAGGGGTGCTGGCGTGATCCATGATCTTCTTTAGTTCCTTCATAATTCGTTTTTAATACTTCAGGATATTTTCTAACCAGCCAGACCGGGGGAGTTGCTGTGGAAGTACACATGATAACTTTTAAATTGTATTTTGCAGCCAGGGCTACAGCCCTATCGAGCCATGCAAAGTCATAAACTCCTTCCTTTGGTTCTAACTGAGCCCATGCAAATTCTGCAAAATGCGTAAATTCGAAACCCATTTCTGCCATTTTCTTAAAATCTCTGTTCCATTGTGACTCATCCCAATGTTCAGGATAATAATAAGCCCCGACAGTAGTTAAAGCATCTTCACTAAAAAACTTATTTTGGGCAGTGCCGTTAAAAATAAAAAAGCACGATACTATTAGTGTATAAAATTTCATTGTCAAAAGAATTTAAATATTACAGAGTTATATGGTTAACCTCTAAAAATGTCCTCGGCTAAGAAATAAGCTGATATGGATTCTAGCGAAGTCCCATTCCGATCATGCAAAATATAAATGTTTTGCTAAAATAATTTGATTAAATAAAATCAAACTGAAAAGCAGAAAAAAGCAAAACATGATATAGATAGATGATTTATTTACGTACTGTTTAAATTATTAAAACTGCATGAAGAAATCCCAGGTTTCTTTTGCCACCCAATTGATATCAGATCCAGGATCTTTTACTTTTTCTGTATGTCCGCCAAGAAAAGAACCAAAAACTACTGGATATTCTTCAGGAAGCCCTCCAAATTTAGTAGTAATATGATAAGGTGTCGCAGCGACGGGGATTTCGGGCAATTCAACAAGTCCGTTGTCTTCAAGATGGGTTATTACACAATATTTTCCTCCTTGCTTTTTTTCATCGGAATTGATCCACTTGCAAAGACGATCATCAGTACCAGTAGTGCTGTAAAATGCAAGAGGTTGATGCTTGTTTTCTGGAAGATAAATATTCCAGTTGGCTGGAGAGTAACAGGCAACAGCTCGTAGGTCCTTCTGAAAATCCAACGATAGTGAATAGGTAATCATAGCGCCAAAGCTAAAACCGCAGCAAAAGATGCGAGAGGTGTCAATGCTTAACTTATTCTTAAATAATTCGAGCATGTCAGCAAAGAAAACATGATCTTTATCATCACCTCCCCGCCATGGTGAACGGTCAGTGTATCCCTCGGGTGCTACAAAAATTACAGGGACATTATTTTTTTCTGCATACGTTTTAAGTCCATAATAGTTTTGTTCGACCATGTTATTCATATGCCCTCCCATAAAGTGCATGGCAAAAATTAATCGGTAGGGTGTATTTTTATCATAATTCTCAGGAATATCAATCGTATATTGGCGGCTAAGCCCTGCACTCGTAATTGTGTAAGTTCCGCTTTTGAAATCCCCAAGTTCTTTCCCGGAACCAGCACTAAGAACCGGATTATTCTTCAATTTATGAGCAATTGCAACTGACTGAACAGATTGTGCATTCATAACAAAAACAAAAGCCGAAAAGATAAAATTTAAAACAAATTTTTTCATTACCAATTATTTAAAAATTACTATTTAACATTCCAAATTTCTTGAATATTTATTTTAACAGGTCCTATTAGACCTGAAGGCAGCAGCGGTGTGTCCTTTTGAAAGAAATCCACTGTACAAAAGGCAATGCGATTTTTACTGGGACGTGGCGTTTTATTTTTTACCCAGTCAGGAATTTCCAAAAGATTTCTTCCGATTGGTATATTAGAAAATGATCTCATTGGTCCCCACTCGCAGTCTTCAGGCTCTGATTTATCTCCTATAATACGGTTAGGCCACAAATTAGTTACCTTTACTTCAAGTTGATTATCTCCAGCTTTACAGAATTCAGTAATATCAGTTACAAATGGTGGTTTCCATAATAGTTCTGCTCTTTTCCCATCTACTGTTACAGTTGCAATATTTTTAACATCACCTAAATCAATCATTATTCGCTTATTGGATTTTAATTGTTTTGAATTCAGCTTAAATGATTTTTTATATTGTGCCGTACCTGAGAAAAACTTAATTCCTGAATCAGTATGCAAGGGCCAGGAAACAAGATTATCAAAATGAGCTGTTAGAGGAGCACCGCGATTTTCCTGAAATTGTACTTCCCAATTTTCATTTAATAGTATTGACTCCTGATCCTGCTTTTGTGTTACAGTAACCGTTTTGCCATTTTGCAATGACAAATTATAAGTTCCTTTTTTACTTAAAACCAACTGATTTTTATTAGATAAATAAGGTATTATATTTTCATCTGCCCCATTAATAGAAAGACTTTTTATGGCAGTAATCTGATTGTTAACTGGTTTTCTAAAAACAACAAAGCAAGAACCATAACTCTCTAAATTGAGGCTTACTTTAGTTCTTCCGTTTTTATTTTCCCAGACTAACGCATTCGTGATTTTTCCTGTAACGGCATCCCAAATTTCGGGTTGCATGCCATCAACTCTAAAACTGATAGTGGTCGCAATTTTACCTTTTGATTTATTGGACATAAAATAATAGTTCTCATTTCCATCTTTACGATGAATCCAGCCAATATCTCCCGCATTATTCAAGAATTCGACATCTTTAGATATACTTTCAGCTGCTAAAGCTTCTTCAGGAGAATAACCAGCATATACTTTTCCTTTTCCAATTTTTACAATTTTTTTGCTTTTGTTATTTTCTAAAGAACCAAAAAGACGTTTGCTGATATCAGATACTTCCTTATTAGTTAATTCATAATTATATAACCCGGAACTTCCGGCAAATCCGTTACCCACAACAATAGCTCCTTCATTTATAAGAGTTTCAATTTTTCTGGCAAGCTCTGGTTCTATTTTAGGCTGATTTGGAAGTATCAATATTCGATAAGACATTCCGTCAGCAAGGGTAAGGGTATTATCTTTAACTTTAAAACGTGTCAACAATTCTTTTTCACTACAAACATCAGCTCTAAATCCTTCCGGAATAGGAGTGTCTTTTTGTCGTTGCAATTGCAGATAACATAAATCTCCAACAAATAATCCTTTTTGCAACAGAAGCTGACATCTGGTTACATACTGAATCCACTCGGCAGCACCATGATCCCACCATGTTTGTCCTGGACCAAATTGAGTTCCCCACCATCCCATTACCATTCCCGGTTTCAAGTTAGGCCAAGGCTGATGCGCACTGGCATGAAGCACAAAAAGATTCACCCCCTCGCAAAAAGCCTGGTCTCCTGTAGCTTTCAAATCTGCTAAGTCATTTTGAAATGCATATTGGGGTTGACCTGTAAAGGCTTCTGCCGCAACTATTTTTTTACTGTTTACATGCGCATTACTCGCAACTGGCAATATACTGTCCCAGCCCCATGTAGCGGGTTTTGTCCAAAATTCGCACATAAGAACATCGCCAATGCCTCGAATTGCCATATCATCAAAATTTTTCTTTCCTGTACCATAAGGCTCCACCAGAAATTCCATTCCAGGCGTTTTGTGGACCAATTCTTCTAAATAACCATAATAATTATCTGTAAATAATTCATTGATAGTTCTTTGCCAATCATATTTAAAACGTTTGGAGCTATTTTCTGACTCAACAGTATAACCAGCGATAACCGCTAGCCATGGATACAGATCATATCCACGACGCTGTTTGAAATCTGCAGGCATTTCAAACGTCCAGTCCTGGCTTCCGGCTTCGTAACTATCAATTTCTATTCGTTTGAAACTTTTCCCGGCATGGTCACCCGCTAACTCCATTAATTTAGCAGGATATAATGACCAGAATTTATCTAATGCTTTTCTGCTCAATTTATCAACTTCCAAACCCTGACCTGATACAGGTCCAGTTAAATTCATATGTCCAGTCGTAGTATGACCGAAGCGCAGAACTGTCCATTCCCCTTGAGGAAGTGCTTTTATTAGCTTATCAGCGCTATCAATGGCATCCGTTAAGACAATAATATTTTCTTTCTTGACAATTGCATCTCCACTGGGAATAGCAATTAAACAAATATCACTGTAATAATTCCACTTAGAATCGATTTCCGCTTTAGGTATGGCAACGCCTTTTGATGAATTTCCTCTGACTGTGGTTTTAGACCAAATTAATTTTTGCATCGAATCCTCAACTTCTATCCCAGGAGCTCCACTTGAACTCCACCCGGGACAATTATGAGTTCCAAAGTCCATTCCAAGACGTTGACATTCATCTAAAGAAAATTTCATTAAATCAGTCCATTTATCTCCTAAAATAGTGACACTGGGATCGTTTATATCAGCCTCGGAACCACCTACTAAAAACTGCTGAACATTTTTTATCCCAATTTTTTTATAGGCCTCTAAATCCGATGTTATCCCTTCTTTGGTCACACAACCGTTCATCCATTGCCATAAAACATAAGGGGTAGGGCCATTTGCATTTTTAAAGTCAGTTTCTATTTTATCCTCCTCCTCAATGCTAGTTTCCTTAAATATAAAAGATGCACTTAAGAACAGAATAGATACCAATACAATTAATAGAGATGTTTTTAAAAAATATTTAAATTTCATATTTTCAATTTAATAAGTTATATGTTTCCCTTTATAAGAAGAGTGCAAAAATAATATACATTATTTTTTTACTAGTTACTTCAAATCGGATAATTGTAATTAATTACTTGAGCTTAAATTAATCCTACCCTCTTTTAATCCGTCTCCTGTCACTGATAACTCGATTTTTCCGGCTTCTTCCGTAGATTGAACCAATACAACCAATTTACCACTAAATAACTTCATAGTTGGCAGATGAAATTGCTCTAACGAAGTCGCATCCCCGTTACACGCGGCACGATATGTTCCTTTCCCTGTAACATTAAATTTTAATTGCTGTGTGGCTGTCGGACAAGGATTCCCATCTTTATCAACTACAGAAACAGTTACAAAGGACAAATCTTCACCATTGGCTTCCAGCGTATTTCTGTCAGCTTCCAATTTGATTTGATAAGGTTTTCCAGCTGTGCGTATTTCTTGCTCTGCAACCGGTTTTCCATCTTTGTCAAGTGCAATCACTTTCAGGGCTCCAGGTTCGTATTTGACATCCATCCACATCAAACGATATCTGGTTTGAGGAGTCGAGTTGTTTTTTTTCTGGATCCCCATACTTTTCCCATTTACAAAAAGTTCGGCGCTGTCATAATTTGTATAGACAAAAACAGGTGTTGTCTGTCCTTCTCTGCCTTCCCAATTCCAGTGAGGCAGAATATGTAAAGTTTTCGCCGTAGTATTCCAACGGCTTCTGTACAAATAATATCTGTCTTTTGGCAAACCTGCCAAATCACTTATCCCAAAATACGAACTCCTTGAAGGCCATTTTTCATCATAAGGTGTCGGTTCTCCCAGATAGTCAAAACCTGTCCATACAAATTCTCCAATTACCCAGGTTTTGTCATCCTGCAGTATAAAATCGTCTTCAGGCAAATTAGACCAGCTGCAATATTCTAAATCATATGAAGAAGTCTGAAAATCATCATATTGCTTAAATACTGCTTTTTCTGCCGGAAATTTATAAATACCTCGGGAACTCACTGTTGAAGCTGTCTCTGAACCCAAAATAAATCCCTGTGGAAATTTTTTAAAAGCTTCCTCATATAAGTGTACACGGTAATTTAATCCCGGAATATCCATCAATGCTGCAAATCCTGATTCCATTGTTGCCTTGACCTGATCCATTCCTACCGTAACTGGCCGTGTTGGATCTTCCCTGTGAAAAATTTCCTGAAGCCATTTGGCACGTTTAACACCTTCTTCTCCCTTTTGATCAGGAACCTCATTACCAGAACTCCACATTACAATTGAAGGATGGTTCCGTGTCGCCCTCACTAAGTTTATGATGTCTTTTTCAGCATCCTTCTCGAAAAAACGGTTATATCCGTTTTTAACCTTTGGCTTTGCCCATTCGTCAAAACTTTCGGCAAGGAACATAAACCCCATTTCATCACACAATTCAAGCTGTTCCATTGACGGCATATTATGTGAGCTTCGAATGGCATTGCATCCCAAATCCTTTAAAATAGTCAATTGTCTTCGAAGCGCGGCCTTATTGATTGCAGTGCCCAGCGGTCCCAAATCATGATGCAGGCAAACTCCTTTGAATTTTCTGATTTCACCATTCAAACTAAAACCTTTTTGGGGTTCGAATTTTATTGTTCTGATCCCAAAACGTGTTCTGGTTTCATCTTTGAGAACATTCCCATCGTACAATTCAGATACTGCTGAATAAAGGTAAGGCGTTTCAGGACTCCACAAATGTGGATTTTTTAACGCTATATTTTGCTCAAATTCATTTGCAAAAACCGAAGTAGTCTCGTTCGCAGCTACTTCATTTCCTCCTGCATCTATAATCCTGGTGACAAGCCGAAGATTTTCACCTGTAACTTTTGTTTTTATATTCACTTTAGCCAGATCTTTTGAAACTATGGGCGTTGTAACAAAAGTTCCCCATTGATCAATACTCTCTTTATTTTTGACAATCAATTTTACTTTTCTGTACAAACCTGCACCCGGATACCAGCGGGAGGACTGCCCCATATTAGACAAATGAACCGCCAGTAGGTTTTCTTTATCGGCTAAAACAAAATCGGTAATATCAAAATAAAAATAATTGTAACCGTAATTCCACTCACCTATCTTCTTATTATTCAAAAATACTTTGGGCTCACTCATTGCTCCCTCGAAAAGAAGTATCACTTTTTTGTCTTTATCAAGATTCTTAACTGAAAACCGGTTTCTATACCAAGCCTCTCCTATGTAAGGCAGGGAACCTGTTCTGCCTGTTTTTTCAGTAGGTGTTTTTTCTCCATTTTGGATAATTGCCGTAGTTTGTTTGTCTACCTCCTTGTCGAAAGGACCATAGATAGCCCAGTCATGCGGAACACTTACAGTCTCCCACTTAGAATCGTCAAAACCGACCAGTGTAGCATTCTCATTTTCCCCCTTGTTAAACTTCCAATTATTTGACAAGGTAAGGTTGTTGCGGAGATCTGCTTTTTTTATCGTTGTACAGCAGGAAAACAGCGTAATGAAGGCAATCAATACTGTTCTATTTATTTTGTTTTTTTGTCTTTTTATCAAGTTTCCCATTATACCCTTTACAGCTCAAGCAATTTTTAAATTAATAAAAAACCTGCCGGTTCAAAGACCAGCAGGATTTCACAAAAAAAACTTAACTACTTAAACTTAATTTTAAATATTTTTATATTGAATAAATCGTGATTTCTTAACTTTTAGGATTACAGCTAATTGCTGTAGCCCTCGTTTTGTTTGACAATCTTGTTTGACTCAATAATTACATACTGAGGTATTGGATACAGTACGTTGAAGTCCTGCGCATTTTTGCCGCGTAATACTGCTCCGCTTACAAACTTTCCATGACGTATTAAATCCTGCCTGCGCTGTCCCTCAAAATAAAGTTCACGGCCGCGCTCTGCCAATAAATAATCATCAAATGCCTGTTTGCTTGCTTTGGCGGCATTCGGAATGCTTGCATTGGCACGATCTGCAACAAGTCCAGCAGCATTTACTGCATTGATGGTGGGGCCATTAAGCTGATTTTCAGCCTCCGCATAAGAAAGCAGAACTTCCGCATATCTGATAATCGGCTGCTCTTTCTGAATACCGTATAAAGCAAATTGAGTGTTGGTAAATTTCAAAGGAATTGCACCTCGCATAACTGTTCTTGTCTTCTGTTCACCACTTTGTGTACTGTAGCTCTCCAAAATTGTTTTTTTTCGTTTATCCGTATTTTGAAAAGTATCATAAAAATCCCAGCGCATGCAATAAACCTGCCAACCTGAAAAAAATACCTTTTCATCTCCCCTTATGTAGGGCTTATTATCAAGATTATAGCCTTTTTTAAAATCCGCGGGAAGTACTTCCGTCACAAAATAATTATCTGATGCAGTATTTGAAGGAATTGCCCATATCTGCTCATTATTTCGTGCATTGTTAAATACATCTTCATAGTTAGGGAGCAGGCCAAATCCCATGGTCATTAATTTTTCAGTAGCCGTTTTTACTTTGCTCCAGTTTTTTTGATGCAGGTAGAGTTTCATCTGTATTCCATAAGCAATGGCTTTAGACATACGTCCCCAATTTGTATTATCACCATTATATTTATCAGGCAAATTAGAAGAAGCTACAGCGTCATTTAGATCACTCTCGATATACCCAACATAGGTCTGAAGATCCGGACGCGGTAAAATAGTGTTGTCACTTAGTGTTGAAGGGTCAAGTTTTACATTTACAGGCCCAAACCAGTCTAAAAGAGCAAACATATAATACGCACGAAGTGTTTTCACTTCGGCAGTATAACGCTCTTTTACAGCATCGCTTACGGGACTCTTAGCAATCTGATTGATAATATCTGTACATCTTGCCACAAAACGAATAACATTATAAGTATTGTTCAAAGCTCCTCCCGAAGCAGGTCCAACTGTAAAATTTTCATAGACATTACCCTCTCCATATGCAAGCCCCTCATCTGTAGAATAGAAACCTGCAGCTAGGTAAGCATTGGCATCTGCGTTGAACAGCGCATTGTACCACGATCCAGTGCCTCCGTCAGAATATCCCCAATTGGTTGTACAGGGAACATAAAGACCTGTAACTCCTGATTTGATATCTCCTTCAGTTTTGAAGAAATTTTCCGGCGTCATATCCGAATAAATTTTTGTATCCAGGGCATCTTCACAGGATGCAAAAAACATACATCCCATTACTAAATAAAGCCCATATTGCTTGAATATATTTTTTTTCATGATTCAGAATTAAAAATTAACATTTACTCCTAATGAAATTGAGAGTGCTTGCGGGTATGGATTTTGTACCGCAAATTCAGGATCGAAACCTTTGTATTTCGTAATTGTCGCCACATTTTGCGCATCTAGAAAGAAACGCAGGCCTTGCAAGGTTTTGTTTTCAAACAATTTTGCCGGCATTGTATACCCTAACGTAATACTGTTCAATCTTATATAGCTGGCCTTGGAAATAAAAAAGTCGTTTGTAGCAGTTGGATTTGAACTGTCATAAGGATTTACTGCAACTCCAGGCATCCATCCATTTCCATTTTGGCTGTTCCAGACTTCCGAAATATTGGTAAAAGTATTGCCCGGAGCCACACCATTGTTTCCAATGACCCACATATCTGGAATCTGTCCAAGCGATCTTTTAAATCCAAATGCGCCATAGAAAAAGAAATTAAGGTCAAAATTACGGTAGGCCAGTGTATTTGAAAAACCCATGGTTGCATTCGGAGTGCTTATACCCAGCTTTACCACATCTTTGGAATCTAGTACTCCATCATTGTTGATGTCTTCGTATCTGATATTTCCAAGTACTGCATTGGGCATATAGCTAGGCTTGTCAGCCTGTGTCTTGATTATTCCGTTTGTTTTCCAACCATAGATCGTACCTAGCTGATCATTTTCACCAACATAAGCAGGCAATGAAACTGCTGGATTTCTTTTGACCCACGTAGTTTTGAATTTAGAAAAATCCAAAGTGGTGTTCCAGGTAAATGTATCTGTCGAAACATTGAGACTTTTTAATGAAAATTCAACACCGCGGCTCTGTGTTTCGCCGATATTTGCGGCCACACGCCCTACCGCATTATTTGATGGAAGTGTGCGATAATCCAGCAAGTCTTTTGCTCCTCTTTGATATAATTCTACAGATCCGGTAATTCTTTGATTAAAAAAGCCGTAATCTATACCAATATTTATGGTGTAGTCCGTCTCCCATTTGAGATCTGGATTAGATATCTGGGTCAAAGCAAGGCCAGTATTGACGGTATCTCCAAAGAGATAATTGTAGCCTGACTGGTACAAGGAAAGCGAATTGGCTCCCAAAATATTCTCATTCCCCGAAGTACCGTAGCCTACTCTGAATTTCAGATCGCTTAAAGTCTTGGATTCCTTTAAAAAAGATTCTCCGCTGATCCTCCATGCAGCTGAGACACTTGGAAAAAATGCCCATTTATTATTCTCTGAAAAATAACTAGAACCGTCTCGTCGTCCTGTAAAAGTCAAAATGTATTTGTCGTCATACCCGTAGTTGAACCTGAAGAATTGTGAAAGTTTTGTTCTTTCGTTTCTCCATGAACGGATTTCACTTCGTGTTCGCTCTTGGGCAATGCCGACATTGCTTGCTCCGAAGGCATCTGTAAAAAAGCCGTATCCCCCCAACCCAAATCCATAGCCTGAATTTGTATAGTATCCAGCACCCAGGACCGCGGAAATGCGGTGTTTGCCGTTAAAGGTCTTATCATAATTCAAAAATCCTTCTGCACTTCCGCTCGACAGATTTGTAGAACCCCATTGTCCAAAACCTGTTGTGACAGTAGTATTTTGTGCGGCAACCGGAATATAAAATTCACGAGTGCTCTGCTGCCCGTCATAACCTCCCTGTGCTTTGATGCTTAATCCGCCGGCTATTTTATACTCAATAAACGGAGCTATAAAAATTCTGTTTGTCCTAGTGTCGTCTGTGAAGGAAAGGAACGAAGCTGGATTATTGATGTTCTGGCGGTATGATTTGGAATAAAATCCATTTTCATCCAGCACAGGAATATCCGGAGCATATCGAAGTGCATTCAAAATCATATTGTCCCCATTTCCCTGAGGGCCAAAAGAAGCACTGTTGGCGCCTGTCATGGCATAACTCAATTTGATTCCACCTTTTAGTTTTGGAGAAAATTCCTGATCCAGGTTGAGCCGGATGCTGTTTCTCTTGAAATCAGAATTTTTCAGTAATCCATCATTCTTGTAGTAATTGTAAGCCAGAAAATATTTTGTTTTTTCGGTGCCGCCGCTCACCGATAGGTTCTGATCTATTATAAATCCGTCACGGCTCACCTCATCCATCCAGTTTGTTTCGGTCTTGTAATTGTTGACATCAGCGAAGATAGGATTATAGCCGTTCAAATTAATTGGATTATTTCCGTAAGCACCCATTTTCTGAGCATATAGATAATATTCTTTAGACCAAAAATTAGCCTGTTCCCTAAAGTCTTTTGCTCCCAACACTTCAGGATATTTTTTCATCATCTGGCCCGTAATAGTGCTCCTGTACTCTACTTTTACCTTTCCGCTCTTTCCGCTTTTAGTTGTAATCAAAACTACCCCGTTAGCGGCAGAAGCACCATAAATAGCTGCAGCAGAAGCGTCTTTCAATACCTCAATGCTTTCAATATCGCTAGGATTAAGAGAATTGAGCGGATCCCTGTCAATACCGGTCTTTAAATCATAAGTTCCTGTATTGGTCTGATCAGCACTCGCTGCATTCAAAATCGGGACACCGTCGATAACATACAATGGCGCATTGTTCCCGTTAGGCGAAATCGCGCCACGTATATTGACTGATATTCCTGCGCCCGGTTGCGTGGTTCTCTGTACTACCGTCATACCTGCGACACGCCCTTGTAGCATCTTGTCGATACTGGAAGAAGCTACGGTATTTAGATCTTTTGTTTTTACTGAAGCAACAGCGCCTGTAAGATCCTTTTTGCGCATGGTCCCATATCCAACAATAACAATTTCATCAAGAGCCATAGTTTCTTCAGCTAGTGAGATATTCAGTGAATTTCTGCCGTTTAACGCAATTTCTTGGGTTTTGAAGCCTGTAAATGAAACAATAAGGATCGCATTTGTATCAGGCACATCAATAGTGAAATTTCCATCAAAATCAGTTGAAGCGCTGATTTTAGTTCCTTTTACAAGTATGGTGGCGCCCGGTAGTCCCAATCCGTCAGTAGCAGAGGTAATTTTTCCTTTGACAGGGATCTGAAAATCCAAGTCTACTAGAGGTTCTGTTGCGAGTACCTTGATACTCAAAAATAAAAACAGCAGCAGCATTTTGCTGCGCCTTGACATGCATTTTTTGATAATTCTCATAATTAATAGTTTGGTTAGTAGTTAGTAATCTATACTTCAATTTTACTGCATCCATAAAGAAGCAGTTGATTTCATATTACCGCATTTGTTCTTGTGATCATTTCAAATGTTTTAATGGCTTTCAAGCAATTTAGCAGCTGTTTTGAAAGCAGTTTTCGAAATTTGTCTTTTTGCGAATGTTTGTCATGTGTCTGTGGTTGGATTATTAATTACAGTTTTTGGACTTGTGTGGAATGAGCTGAAAACTTTTTTTTCAATAGCTCTTTTTGATGGGGTAATTCTGCAAATTTAAGGGCAGATCGAGGTTTAAAAACAGGGGAATAATCATTTTTAAACTGGGGCAATTTCGTATTTGCATGCATTTTTTCAGGAAATAAAAACACATTACGTAATTTTAGACTTAAAAAAAGAAATAAAAAATAATTATTTACAACTATTATCATGGATTTGACAAAACAAGGGATTTTATGTAATATTGCCGTTTAGTTTGCCATCAAGTAGGTTGCAAGCCGGTGGACGCGAAGAAATTCATTTAGATTCTTAATGACTGCAATACTGTGTATAAATTGTCGTATACGATCTTTAATATCCATTAATGATAAAAGATTAGTGGAAAATGTGATAGTATGAATCGAGGCAGAAATAATTGATTTTTCTTTTTAAGAGTTCCATAACAACAGTATAATTTTAATTTTCCCTTAAACTGCTCATCGATGCTGAAATCTACCTTGCTTTTCCATAAAATGTATTTTTAAAAATGTACATTCACATGCATCAAAAAGTTTTCCAATAAAAAAACATGAACAATTCAAAATTTTTATATCTGATTATCCTGTCCTATACCTTTATAAATGCACAGAATTTTCCAATTAGACATCTGGACATCTCCGCAGGACTTTCTAATAATTCAGTAACAAGTATATATCAGGATCAAACTGGATATATGTGGTTTGGTACATTTGACGGACTTAACAGATTTGATGGCAATGATTTTAAGATCTACCGAAATAACCGTTCTGAACCTAATTCAATATCGGGGGATGAAATCCTCTGTATTGAAGGAGATGAAAAAAGCAATTTATGGATAGGCACAACAAATGGAGTTGCAATTTTTAATGCGGAACGTTCGTCATTTGTGCCGTTGAAATATTTTAAAAGTAGTGGAGAAATTTCACCAATAAACACGATTACCTATCAAATTTTAAATATACCTGAAAAAAAGATCAAACTTGTAGCAACTAAAAAGATGCTGATAGTTTATAATAAGGATGAAATTACTGGCACTCCTGTTACATTGAATGGAAAATTTAATTATTTCAGTCGTTCGTTGGCTTATGACAGAAATAAAAATATTGCATATGTTTTTATTAGCGGAGTAGGATTATGCAAATACAGTCTTTCATCAAAAAAATTAAAAATACTCAATACAGAAATAACAATTGCTAATTGTTTAAAATTCACAGAGCAAGGTCTGTGGATAGGTACAGATGATGGTGCTTTTTTATACAACCAAAGTATTAATCGATACTCAAAAAATTATTTTTCAAGTAAAAAAGTTGTCAGGGATTTTTTAAGCGAAAAAAGCAAAATGTGGATTGCAACAGATGGATCAGGACTCTTTATCCTCGAAAATAATCAGAAAACTCCAGTTCCCTATATCCCTGATGGTCCTGTTTCGCTTCTTAAAAGTAAGTCCGTATGGGCCGTATTTGAAAGCAGGAATGGAGAAAAATGGTTCGGAACTCTTAGGGGCGGTGTAAGCATGATAGGAAAAGATCCATTCTATTTTAATCATTTTAAAAGCAGTGACTTCCAATCTGATAAAAATGATGAGGATCCTGCTAATAACTTTATGCTTTCCTTTTGCGAAGATGAAAAGAAAAACATTTGGATTGGAACAGATGGTGCGGGTATGCGCTATTGGGATAGAAAAAAAAATACATTCAGTACTTACGCTACAAATTCGGTTGCAACAAATAGAATACCAAGTAATTTTGTAACCAGTATTGTCAGGGACAGCACTAATGCTATTTGGGTTGCAATGTGGAAAGGTGGTGTTTCGCGAATTGATACAAAAACTAAATCGATTAAAAACTTTTCAATTTACAATCCCTATACAAAAAGAGCTGAACCAGAATCATGGCTGCTGTACATAGACTCCAAACAAAGACTGTGGCTTACGGTTACCAATGGAGGGGCGCTCTACCAATATGATAAAAAACTTCAGAAATTCATATGTTATAATCCGGCACTGAGGGATGTGACTTGTCTTTATGAAACGAACGACGGAAAAATTTGGGGAGGAAACCAAAATTTAATTATAGAAATTGATCCTCTCACAAGAAAAACTAAGACCTTCCATGTTGATTATACCGTGAGATGCGTGATCGAGGATCGAAATAACAATCTGTGGTTTGGCACTGCTGGAGGGGGGCTGTGGTCATACAACCGAAAGAATAATACGCTAAAAAAGTACACTACTAAAAATGGGCTATCCAGCAATACTGTACTTCGGATCTTCGAAGATCAAAATGGCAATCTTTGGATGAGTACATACCATGGAATTTCGAGATTTGATCCCCAAAAAAAGGTTTTTAGAAATTTCAGCACCTCTGACGGACTTCAAAGCAATCAGTTTAATTGGAATGCTGGTACAGAACTCTCTACCGGTGAATTCATTTTTGGAGGAATTAACGGATTTAATGTTTTTAACCCTAATGATATTAAAGACAAAAAGAATAAGGGCAAATTTTTATTAAATGAGTTATTGGTAAACAATCAGCCTCTAAAACTAAACAGCTCATACATAACTAAAAAGAAGCTTGAAACAATTATAAGCGTCGAAATACCTTATGATAAAGCTTCAATAGGTTTTGACTACGTATATCTGGATTTTGTTAATTCGGAAAAAATTACTACCGCCTATTTTCTTGAAGGCTGGGACAAACAATGGAATTACACTTCAAAAGATAATAAAGCCAATTATTCAAGACTGAGTGAAGGAACCTATTTTTTTAAAGTAAAAACAATTGACATAACCGGCAAATGGAGCGGTGAAGTTGTCCTTATAACTATAAAAATTTTACCTCCGTGGTACAGAACCTGGTGGGCCTATATGTTATATTTCACAGCTACGGCCGGATTAATCTTTTTATATGTAAGGTATAATAATAACAGAGAAAGACTGCGCTACGAGATTAAGCTAACACGCATGGAAAGCAAAAATGAAAGAGAAATTGCCGAAAAACAGTTTTCAATGTTTACCTACATTGCACATGAACTCCGAACGCCATTATCATTGATTATTAATCCGCTTAAAGCTGCTGTTGAGAAAAAGAACACCAACATTGAAGATGTGGATCTGAACCTTGCCTACAAGAATGCAAAAAGATTAATCAGCATGACTGATCAGCTGCTATTGTTCCGTAAAGCAGAAACTGACCTTGATCAACTGAAAATTTTTAAGATTGATTTAAATAATCTCTGCAGTGAAGTCTTCAGCTGTTTTACCGAGATGGCTCTCACAAAGGAGATAAATTATAATTTTATAGTGTCTGAGACAACCATTGAAATATTTGGCGACTATGAAAAAATAGAGATTACTCTTTTTAATTTGTTATCTAATGCTTTTAAATTCACTCCAAAACGGGGAAACATATCTTTGGAAATTAAAGAGGATTCTTCAAATGCATACATTATAATTTCAGATACAGGAATTGGTATAGACCAAAATGAAATTGAAAATATTTTTGAAAAATTTAAGCAAGTTCGATCTAAGTCCAGCAATGGTTTTGGAATTGGACTCTATGTAGCCAACTATTTTGTGAACAAACATCATGGTGAGATTTACTGTAAAAGTGAATTAGGCAAACGCACTGAATTTACTGTTAGTCTCCCAAAAGGAAATGAACATTTTGCAGAATTGCCGATTTATGAAAATATTCCGCAAAGATCGTTACTAATGGATGAACTTGTGGATGGCCTAAATTCAACTAATCAAATTCCTGCAGTCAAAGACATCCTATCTGAAATTGACCACATGCAGGAAGAATTGATAAGTACTAAAAAAGCACTTTTAATCGTTGAAGATAATCTGGAAATGAATCAGTATTTAGTACAGCTTTTCTCTAAAAACTATATAGTATACAGTGCAAAGAATGGAAATGACGGACTGAAGCTAATAGAGAAGCATATGCCTGATGCTGTACTGAGCGATATCTCCATGGAAGGGATGAGTGGTTTGGATTTATGCAGGCAAATCAAGGGTAATGATAATTTCAGTCATATTCCTGTAATATTATTAACTGCGACAACTAACAGCGATGTTCATCTTCAAAGTATTACTGAAGGGGCAGATGATTATATTACTAAACCCTTTGACAGTAACATCCTGCAAGCTCGTCTAGATTCTGTTATTCGCAGCAGAGGACAGCTTCGAAAATATTTTCTTGACAGTATAACACTGCACGAGAACGTAAATAAAGTTCCATCGGAATATAAAGAATTTATGGATAAATGCATCAAAATAGTCGAAGCCAATATTGAGAATAATGAGTTCACCCTAAAAACTTTTTGTACAGCAATGGGCATGAGCCATTCAAGCCTTTATAAAAAAATCAGGGCGATTTCAGGTGAAACCGCAAATGGATTTATACGATCTATACGACTTCGCAAAGCTGCCTTAATAATGCTTACTGAAAATATCAATATTTCACAGGTTGGGCCAATGGTTGGAATTGAAGACCAAAAACATTTTCGCCAGCAGTTTGTAAAGTTATTTGGCATGAAACCTTCAGAGTATATTAAAAAATACAGAAATTCCTTCAATAAAGAACTTAATATAATTCAGAAAAAAGACATGTCATAAGATCTTAAAATCTTTTAAAATTACTAGTTCTTTTCCATCGAAAAAAAATAAAATCGGGTAACATTATATATTTTATTAAACTCAAATTCATATTCAATATGATATTCTCTTATATAAATCGCATCATAACTAGCTCCTTTCTGAGCTATGAAGGCAGAAAAGATATAAGGGTTGCAGATTCTTTAATCTGAATATCGATCAGGATTGAAGACAGTGAAGATTTACCAGAAGCCTTTGTCTAGGCATTATAGTAAAGACAGATAACTGCTTTAAAAAAAAACTGAGTAAAGCGCTTTAAGTATATCTTAATAAGTTATCAAAACATCTCAAGGAATCAATAGGAAAGTTGAATGAAGTGATTCGGTTTTTCATATTGATAAGTCATCAAATATCGGGGATCTCGCAAAGGAAAAAGCAACTGAGATAAGTTGAATATATATATAACTGTTTGGCTTTCTTAAAGTGTCCGACGCTAAATGATTGTACAAAGTATTTTAATAAGCTACCATGTTTCCTGTAATTTGAGCCTTGAAAGATGGTGCTTTTTGAAGTATAGCTTTTAGTGCAGTTAAGTCTGCCAAATAGGTTTTTGCCTGTGCATTTGAAACTATTGTCCAGAATAAGAAAACATAATCAAGGCTATTTTCATACTTTTTAATGATTATTTAGATATTGTGCGTTGCAGTTATTAATGAAGGTTTGGAAAAATTAGCCATATTCTTCGGGTTTATCAAATCACCCAAATATTAAGAAGTTCTTTTCATTCCAATTTGATTTTTCTGCTGGTTCCAGTGTGTAATTCTTTTACTATATCGATTCTTTGCATTTTAGAATTATCGAATTTGTAAACTAAAATAAATTTCATGTCTGTTAAATCAATGAAAGTTGAATAAATCGTGCCCCCAAGCCTGCCGTAAGAGTCTTTTTGTGGCGGTTGTACAGTTTTTCCAATTACATTTCCCACATCTTTAATTGTTATAGTGTCTTTTGCATTTCGAGCATCAAGTTCATCCAGAACTTTTTCAATTATTGGATATCTCCAGCAGGTTTTAGCTCCAGTATTGTCCGAAATATTAAAGTTAGTCGCTGCCAAGCGGTTGTTTTGGATTGGTATTATATGTTTCACTTCATCTACCCACTCTACAATTACCGCTTTGCCTTTTTGGTCACCTAGTATAATATGCGCATTTTTAAGAGCAATCCTTTTATCTTCTAAATAATGCAATGCCTCATCTACTGTACTACATTTAGCTAAAATATAATCGGTCATATTTCCTTTGATTGCAGAATATCCTGCCGGAACGTTCTGTTGTGGTGTTGTTGCGCCATCGATGACCAATCCTTTTTCATTAACACCTCCTTGCCCGAAATTGTTCCAGCCGTACCATATTCTGCCTAATTCACCTTTTAAACCTGGTATAATTTGTATGTATGGCTTCACATCATACCAGTAATCCTCATTGTTTACAAAATATATTTTACCGGTCTTACTATCTATAAAATAAACTATAGAACAAGCCGATGTATCTGTGGTCAATGCAATTAAGATTAATAGCAGTAAATTTCTAAATCTCCTCATTTTATTTACTTAAATATTTTATAAGCTACCCTCCCAGTTCGTATATATCTTCAATAATTTCTGACCCTTTCAATTTTTCATCTTCCCAAACAATCAAAAAAGTACCTCCCCATACCTTTTTCCTGTTTTTTAAAATAGGAGTTGTCTGTTTTTCATAAAATCAAAATGAAACATAGCTGATACCTCTTTTATGGAAATCCAGCGATATTGGATATTTTTGTCCTCCGGCTGTAAAATACTTCCCTCATCATAGTCCGCTGTAAAATAGCTCCTGTAAGATACTTCAGTGTGATCTTTTACTCCTTGAAATTTATGAGTATATAAACCGGACAATTTAATGTGTTTAATTTTCAGTCCGATAGTGGCCGCTAAGCTATCTATTGATTCTCGAATAGCTTGAGGCTTGTCAGAACGCATTGCCGGGGTATGCCAGCCGAACTGATTTCTCATCATCAGTATTTCTTTCTTATCGTTGAAAATAATCAGCAACTGTACGGTGTAATTGTCTGTTTTTACAGACATTACTGAAGTGTTCTGTGCATGAGAAAAAGCATAGGACAGAAACATAAAATAGACAAAAGTTTTTTGAATCATACCATTAAAGTTCGTAAAAAAAAAACAATCGATAATTACCTCGGCAGACCAGCATCCGTAGATTCTACGGATGTTTTTTCAAATTTTCCAATTTGTGATTTATTCTTAGAATCAAAATACAGCTTCAATACCAGATACATAAATGCCACTGGAACTAAACCTTTTAATAAAGATAATATTAAATTTTGAACCTCGGTCAGAGCAAGCTCATTGATCCGTACAAAAAGCCCTTGTCCATAAGTGCCCTTTTTTGCAAACACCCAATTTATGCAATTCCATCCTAAGTGCATTCCTAAAGGAAGTAGTAATGTCCTGGATTTTAAATAAGCGAATGCCCAGCAATATCCTGCCAGCGAGGTCATCAAAAATACATACAACATTGGTACTAACCCTGCGCCAAACATTTCATAAGAAAACCAATGATAAAAACCAAATAAGGCTGAAGAGATAAGCATGGCTGTATGCTTTCTTAATTTCCTCATTAAAATATAAATTATAATCCCACGAAAAATTAATTCTTCTGTAAACACGGAAAGAAAGAACTGCCAGACAACCAGTGCTGGTTCGAGATAATGAAAGTCTCTCATTTTCCAATTTAAGGAGAACAAAATTGTTTCTGCAGTTATATTCAATACAACCAAAATACCTGACAGGGCAACTCCAGAAAAAAAATAAAGTATTCTTTTTTTTGTTGGTATCAGACCAGGAACATCCGATAATTTTTTCTCAAACAGCAATACTAAACACGAAAATAAAACAAGCAACAAAATGATTCCCAGCATATAAAAATTTTAAGATTAAACGAATCCAAATTTATATCTTTACTTTCATTAAAATTTACGTCATATGCATATGGCGTTTAAATGGCACATTAATTATGAGGTATGACAGTATCAAAGTCGGGCAATGTATAAAATCGGCAAGAACTGCTAAAGGACTCACACAAATCCAATTGGCAGAAGCCAGTGGTATAAGTCTGAGATCTATTCAAAGAATTGAAAACGGAGAGGTCGAAGCACGCAGTTACACTTTAGGTGTATTGCAGGAGAAATTAAATTTTGAACTCAATGCCACGCATTTGAAAATTGAAAGTCAATCGCAATACGATAAGAAAAACGACATCAAGAACAACCGATCAAAGAAAATAATATATTCATATATCGGAGCTGGGGTAATTTTCATTGTTTCAGGCTTCTTTCTGACAATGTCTGCTTCCTTTCCTGAAACCAACTTTGAGCTTTACACTTTCATGATCGCTACAATTGCAGCATACAGTCTTGTACTGCTTTTAGTATGGAAAAATAGTTAAATTTTGCTGTTAATATAAGATAACACCTGACTTTAGTTTTGTAACAAAAGGCTAAGTAAATTTGTTCTAATTGAAATAAATTAATCCATCAATTTTCTTGTCATCAAATATTTTTTTAAATAAATCCCCAACAGAACATCTAAACCAAATTTACAAAACCAATGGAAGACAGAATCTACATGTAGTAAGCTAATTTCTTCAAATCATCCAAAAATGATGTTGTAATTTGTCCTGTCCCTGTCACTCTTAAAAAAAAGTTAAAACTTTCGTTTTAACTTTTTTTTTGGCCTTTTCGATTTGATTTAACCCGCTTTAACCTATAAATATTAGCGGTTTGTAAATCCAGTTAAGTTAACTCTACAGTATACAAACCATCTTTAAAACTCTGTAAACATTGATATTTTAAAAAATCATTACCTTCATCTTAACATTAATTTAAGTTTATGGAAATTGAAGAAGAAAAATATAGAGGAAAAATTACACCTAAAAAAGCTCAAAAAATGCTTAGCGATGAAGGAAAGAATGTTACTCTGGAAGAAGCAAAAGAGATTTTACAATTTCTACAAAAAATCGCATATGTTCAAGTAAGAAAATTTCTAAACGAAAAAGATGAAGATACCTAATCCTAAAATTGGACTAAATATTTTTTTTGCTATAAAAAAGCTAACGAAAGATACAATATAAGCAGAGTATTAATTTGAATTGGGTGCAGTTAGTTCAAAACACTGAATAAAAGCATTTTACAAGCTTTAGTTTGAATCATTACTAAAAAAGATCCTTATATACCTTCGTTTCATTTTCCATATGTGCTTAGTTGCGTCTGCCCAATGAATAGGAGCTTCTTCTAAGCCTGAGAGTCTGAACGCTGCTAATCGCCTGTAATCTAATATCCAAATTTTACCATCTACATCTTTCCATACATTCAACACCTCAGGATTTAATGTGCCCGATTTCAATCCACGTGCATTACATAACACTATATATTTTCCAGTAATGTTACTAGCATTACCCTGCATAAAATTAATATTCCTTGGATTAAGTACAGTCTTAGCGGTTTTGAGGATTGTAAACAATCCTTTTAGTTCGTATAGAGTTGTCCCATTTGAACAGCACCCACAGCGCAAAGCCTAAAGGACAAGACCTCCCAACAGTAATTTTAAATTTTTTAGTCTGGTTTCTGCCGAAACGCAACGTAAATTAAAAAAAAAACAGTAAAAATACCTGCTTATAGATTGTTTATTTCTAATAAATTTACTTGAAGAATTTCAAAAGAAGGAAGTCTTTATAAATTTTATCACCAGCAATAACTAAGACAGATGAATTATGAGAATTGGAATCATAGGAATAGGCTGCCTTACCCTTGAACTGGCCTTCAGGTCAGTAGTGTCAGGATTTGAAGTTGTAATATACCATCCAAGAGGTAGCAGACTTATGGGTGATATCATTGAAAAAATGGGATCAAAAGCTCAGTGCGGCTCACTTGCAGAGGTCTGCTCTGCCGAATTGGTTTTACTATTTGCCCCGAAACAGGATCTGCAGGAACTGATCCAAAATATGCCCGATATGTCTGGAAAAACAATAGTCCATACCAGCGGCCTTATCTTTGATCCCCAATCGCTGCTATCTGGTATTATAAATGCCATGACCTATAAGACTACAGCATCAATGCTGCCAAAAGCCCATGTTGTAAAATTATTCAATCCGGTACAGCTGAATCCAAACGCATCGCCGTTCAGAGAAAGAGGGAGAGAAGAAATATTCTTTATTGCAGAGAACAAAGAGGCGGGAAATTGCGCTGCTGTATTTTTAAGGAAACTCAATTTTGCACCGATAGATCTCGCCGGAAGGCTTCACCTGCATGGCGCAGCAGCTAGCCAAAAGATGTCCATCGGCCCGCTTTGGACGGATCCGTTCAAAAACAGAAGAAATAAGTATTGAGCCTTATCAGGTAAAATCCGTGCCCCATCATAGATGAAGCAAATGCAGCTGCATGCACGGAAATCAGCAGGAGTCTAGATTAATCTGAATTTTTTGATATTAGCGGTCATCTTCCAGTCAATCTGCAGCACTTCCTTTACAAAGGATTTCAAGACATCAAAGCGGTTTGGTTTGACTGCATAAAAGGTTGCGCCCAGTTCCAATGCTCTCTCAATATCTGCCGGATCATTGCTGGTGGAAAGGATAATGATATTGATTTCTCTCAGGCTTCCCTCGCACTTTCTGATTTCTTCCAGACATTCAAAGCCGTTTTTTCCAGGCATGTTTATATCCAGAAAGAGGATTTCAGGCACAGGATCGGAAATTGTCGAAAGAATCTCCATGAGTTGGAGTCCATCCTCGGCCTGGGTCAGCACAACTGAAGGGTCAACCTCGCCAAGGGCATCAACAAAAAGCTCGCGGTCATCGGCATCATCATCGGCCAAGTAAATATATCGTTGGGAATTTTGTCTCTCCAGGCTCATAAGCTTAATTTTTTATATCGCAAAAACATAAGACAAGAATTTAGAAATCTGCAAATGTTTATATAAATATAAGCTTCTGTAAATCGATAAACGATCGAATTATATCCGTGAAACGGTTAATAATACCTAAAGGTACTGTTTTTTATATGAAAAAACATATAAATAAGCGATTTATTGCATTGAGCAATATCACATATGAGCGTTTTAAGAACAGATGATCTGAACAAAAAAGACCTCAGGACAAATTCCGAATCGATAGCACCCAGCACCACACCCAGAGTTTATTTTCACAGAGCTTCCTTGATGCCTGCTGTCAGTTACCTTCGAGGATGTTTTTTAAAAGTGATTTCAGTTCGGAAAAACTGTTGGGTTTCGTAATATACTTTTGCCCATCCTGTACGATCAGCAACTGCTCGGCTGCAGCCTCAGAATAAGTGGAATATATGACCACGGGAATTGACCTCAGGCGCTCCACCGTTTTTATTTTCTCGATGAACTCATTGCCATTGAGAACTGGCATATTATAGTCGAGAAAGATCAAGTCAGGCAGGATTTCTGTGCTTATTAGAAATTCCAAGGCCGCAACTGAATTGTTCTGAGCAAGACAGTTTACATTTATGTTAAGTGAATTGATCGCTTCGATAAAAATATCGGAATCATCAATGTCGTCGTCGATTATCAGTATATTTTGGTACAACATGGCGCATATTTATTAACGGTTTATATATTTATTCACGGCTTTTAGTTTTAGTTTTAGTTTTAGTTTTACTTCAAATTTTCACAGTCTTGATTATTAAAAAGACCTATACTTTAAAAGTATACTCGGTATCTTCTTCGAATGGAAATATGAATTATTTTAAGTGCCTTGGTCAGTGCTTTTTCTTTGCAGCAGTTTCCATAATTTTTAGTTTTAAGATCTTTCCCAAATGTACAAAGCGTTTTTTGCTCTGGCTTATACAATAAGATATACTTTCTTACAGTATTTAAACTTTACTCAATTAAAAACCAGCATCTTATAACAGCAGTTAAAATGTATTGCAGGGTGGTTTTTTACCAGCGGGCCTATTTTGAAAATTCCATGGACTTACTGCTACTGCAAAATTGCGCGCAAGGATGGCTCACTTCCTTTTACTTCGCCGGATATGCAAGAGTAACGATGTCTGTTACTTTTGACACCAGATTCAGCACTGATTGAATCGAAGAGGTTTGTCTCAGCAATAAGGTCATTAATGAATTTTATTGCCTTTTTATGTGACTCAGCAAGAGTTTATTATTTAAGAAATTGAAACAAAGTCAAAAATTTGACTGCTACAATCAAACTTGAAAAATAATAAACGATGCTTAGATTCCATTATTTAACATTACTTGACGTAATTTGGTGACACACAGCTGTACCAGTACTCCACTATATTTTGTATCATTTTTTTCATCAGTTTAAAATCAGATGGCTTTACAAAAAAACCTTGGACTGATTTTGAATATGCGTCAATTACATGCTGCTGCTCAGCAACTGTTGAAAAAAACAAATATGGAATTGATTTCATTCTTAAATCTTCATTTTCATGAACTTTCGCCCGTAACTCAATACCATTCAAGCGTGGCATGTTTATATCTGAAAATATTATAAATGGCTCAATGGTCGTTGCGGTAAGATATTCCAATGCCTGTTCTCCATCGCTAAAAAAAATGAGTTCATTTGGATACTGCAAATCTTTAAATGCTTCTGACAAAAATTCTTGATCATCTGCATCGTCCTCTATAATTATAATTGGGCCACTTTTATTCATAATTCCTGTCTTAAAATGTTTTTAAAGATAATGAAATATATCTGCAATAATGTATCACTTAAAATATGGGAGTCAAGTTGCTTTTCAAAATCGTAGCACATGGTGTTTTTACAAACAAGAAGCTCAGCAAAATTAATGCATACAAGTTTTAGATCGAATTTATTATACCTAAAAAATATCGCAATTATTAAATCCTTTGAATTTTTTGGCAAAATCGATACGATGGAAAAAATTAAGGGCATACCACCATCTATTGCAAATCACAATATAAAGAGTTATTTTTATAATTTATTGATAATGTGGAATCGTTTTAATTTTCATTGAAGATGACAATAATCAAAACTAATATCAAACCTTTTCTTACTGTAAACAATGCAATAGATGCAGTTGATTTTTACATCAATGCATTTGGAGCTGTTGAATCAAAAAGATATTTACTTGAAAACAATAAAATATCATCAGCAATCACAATTGAAGGTGCTGAATTTTATTTAAGTGACGAAGAACCATGTGATGGTAATCAAACTGCTATTCAAGCAAATAATACGCCGATAAGAATAATTTTAGAAACTAAAAATGCAGATAAAATATTTGAAAATGCATTAAAGTATGGCGCATTAGAAATTTGTCCCATAACCACCGAAGAAGACTGGAGAATTGGAAAGTTAAAAGATCCTTTTGGGCATATCTGGGAAATTGGCTTTCCATTTTAAAAATTAATAAAATAAGGTTTGATATATTTTGCCATAAGCACTCCCACAGCCTAAATATTTTGGGATATCCGAGATTAGATTTTTTTGCAACACAAGAGATACAAAAATAGTAAAGTAGAGCCAAGAGCAATTTTATATCTACTAACATTTATCTAATTCTAATTCTATAACTATTTCGATCCGCGTACCACTCATAATAAAAGCAATATTTTCAGATTTCTCTGGAACTTTTACTTCTATTTTTTTTCTTTTTGATTGATTTTCCTTTTGTGAAAATACATTACATACCTGCTTTGATTGCTTCATTTAAGTAAAAAATTGATTTATCTCCATCTCATCATGCTGATAATTATATAATTTGAAGTTTTAAATCGTATAATTCAAAAAAACTGATTATCGATAACTTTGATACAAATTTATTAAGACATGGTTATGACTGTTGCATTGTGTAATCGTTTTTTCGTCTGTTGGATGTCCTATTATTTGGTACAAAGATATTTTGCCAATTTCAGCCGCCAGCGTTATTATTAGCATATTTAGCTGTATGATTAATTTTAAAAACTGGACACCAAGGTCCAATTAATTTTCGCAGTTACTATATTCAGCACTTCTTTGCCGCAGTCATTTTGCCTTTACGGCAACATTACTATATTACATTTCATTAATCATTTTAAAACTCACTAAAGCTTATGTCACTGTCTAAATACAATCAAAAAAGAGATTTCGAACAAACAAGTGAGCCAAAAGGAAAAATTGGTAAATCGGCTAATGAATTAATTTTTGTGGTTCAAAAACACGCCGCTTCACATTTGCATTATGATTTCAGGCTTGAAATAAATGGTGTTCTTAAAAGCTGGGCAGTTCCGAAAGGCCCTTCAATGGATCCTGAAATTAAGCGTCTTGCAATGATGGTTGAAGATCATCCATATAGCTACAAAGATTTTGAAGGAACAATTCCAGAAGGAAATTATGGCGCTGGCAACGTAATTGTTTGGGACAACGGAACTTTTACTTCTGACGAGAATACTACTGATGAAAAACAATTGCTTGCGGATCTCAAAAAAGGACATATTAGTTTTATTTTAAAGGGAAAAAAACTCAAAGGCGAATTTTCATTAGTAAAACTTCATGGAAAACAAGAAAATGCTTGGCTGTTGATCAAAAAACAAGACAAATATGCCACTGATTCTGACATTTTAGAAAAAAACAAATCGGTTATTTCTAAAAGGACTTTGGAGGAATTAGAGGCCAAATCTGAAAAAATAATTGATGCTTCACCAAAAAAAGAAGACGAGAAAAAATCCGTAAAAAAAAAGCCTGAACCCAAAATAACAAAAGCCGAGTTTATCAAACCAATGCTCGCCAATTCTGTAAAAAAGCCTTTTGATGACGAAGAATGGGTTTTTGAAAACAAATATGACGGTTACCGAACGATAGCTGTCATCAATCCTAATAAAATTGAACTATTTAGCCGTAACCAGATTTCTTTTAATACAAATTTCAAACCTATTGCTGAAGAATTAAAAAAAGTAGATCATACCGTTGTTTTGGATGGTGAAATTGTAGTAGAAAATGATTCAGGACTTGCCGACTTTCAAATGCTTCAAAATTACTTAAAAACCGGCATTGGAAATCTTAAATATTATGTTTTTGATTTGTTGAATTTAGATGGAAATAAATTAACTGAATTGTCTTTATTGGAAAGAAAAGAACTTCTGAAAATCTTATTTAATAAATATTCGTTTTCCAATATTTTTTATTCGGAACACACTATCGGCGACGGAATCAAACAATTTGAAATTGCGCAAAAAAACAAAAGCGAAGGTATCATCGCCAAAAAAGCAACAAGTTCTTACGCTGTGGGAAACAGAAGCAGCAACTGGCTTAAAATTAAACTTTCAAATGAAGAAGAAGCCATTATAATTGGTATTACAGAACCCAAGAACTCCAGAAAATACTTTGGAGCCATTCTTCTCGGCCAATACAAAGGAAAAGTCTTAAAATACATTGGCAAATGCGGTACAGGCTTTACAGAATCGGTTTTAAAGGAACTTTATGACAAAATGCAACTGCTTTTTACTGAAAAATCGCCTCTTGATGAAAAAATTTCTCTAAGGGATAAAATTCAGTGGGTAAAACCAAAATTAGTTTGTCAGGTAAAATATTCTGAATGGACTGAAGACAAACATTTAAGACATCCAGTTTACATGGGTTTAAGAATTGATAAAAATGTAAAGGAAGTAATTTCAGAAACAAAAGACTCTACCATAACTCCGATTAAAAGCAAAATGAAAGATTCAAGAGAAAATAAAAACGAAAATGATTTTGATTTGATAGTGGGCAAAAGAATGCTTCATTTAACCAATCAAAACAAAATATATTTTCCAAAGGACGGAATTACAAAAGGCGAAATCATTGAATATTACAATGAAGTGGCACCGCTGATCTTGCCTTATTTAAAAAATCGCCCTGAATCACTCAACCGTTTCCCAAATGGAATCGACGCGCCAAGTTTCTATCAAAAAGATATTGATCTGGATAAAACACCATCTTGGCTCAAAACCCAAAAAATATTCTCAGAATCCAATAATGAAAACATTGATTACCTTATTTGCAATGATACCGAAACTTTGCTTTATATGGCAAATTTGGGTTGTATTGAAATGAATCCATGGAATTCAACCATAAAAAAAATCAACAATCCTGATTGGCTGGTAATGGATTTGGATCCTGCAACTGCAGATGACTTTGACATCGTAATTAAAACAGCTTTGACCGCAAAAAAAGTTATGGATGAACTGGAAACCGAATGCCTCTGCAAAACTTCGGGCGCTACAGGACTACACATTTACATTCCCCTTGGCGCTCAATACGACTATGATTCAATAAAGATTTTAGGTGAACTTATTGCCAAAGAAATACAGAGCAGAATTCCAGATATTACAACAACCGAACGAAGCATCAAGAAAAGAAGCAACAAACTTTATATCGACTACTTGCAAAATAGACGCGGGCAAACCTTGGCAGCGCCTTATTCGGTTCGCCCGAAACCCGGAGCTACCGTTTCAACACCCTTAGAATGGAATGAAGTCAATGAAAAACTGCATCCATCACAGTTTACAATCAAAAATGTTTTGAGTCGTTTTGAGAAAAAAGGGGATTTATGGCAACCTGTGCTTTCAAAAGGTGCTAACATCAAAAAGATTATTAAAAAACTAGAAGAAAATCAGCAACAGGAATAAAAATGGGACTAGGAAGATTTTTTCTTCTTGGTCTCTAAACTTGCTTTTAGCATTGACATTAAATCGTCGCTTTGTTTATGCACCACTTTTAGTTTTGGAGAAGCTTTTTGAATCTTTCCTTTGGCTTTCTTTTTAATAATATCCAAAAGTTTTTCGGTATATTCATCTTTAAAGCCTGTAATATCAAATTTTTCTGTAAGCTGATCAATTAGTTTTTCGGCCATATCCATTTCCTTAGTTGCGCTTTTAGAAATCGGGGGCAATTTTAGATCGTCTGTAGCTCTTATTTCCTGTTCAAATCGTATTTTATTTAAAACAATGACATTTTTATAGGGTTTTAAAATGGCCAAACTTTCTTTATTCCGCAACACGAAACGCGTAACACCAACTTTTCCAGAGGCCTGAAGCGCATCTCGCAATAAACCATAAGCATTCATTGCACCTTTGTCAGGCTCTAAATAATAAGGCTGTTCATAATAAATACTTTGGATTTCTTTTTCCAAAACAAAACTTTCAATATCGATTGTTTTTGTTTTGATTGCATCGGCGGCTTCAAAATCAGAATCCTCTAAAATCACATATTTATCATCAACCATATAGCCTTTTACAATATTAGAAAAATCGACTTCTTTTCCTGTGTCTTCATTTACGCGCTTGAATTTTATATTGGCATGATCTTTTTTGTCGAGCATATCCATATCAAGACTGCTTTCCTGAACAGCCGAAAACATTTTTATCGGAATATTTATCAATCCGAAACTCACTGAACCTGTCCATATTGATCTCATAATTTGCTTCTTTAAATTTATATTTGAAAGTACAGCAAATTTCAATTTTACTCTTTATAAGATCATTTGGGAATTTTATAAAATAACAACCAATGCAATTGTAATATATTTTGTAAAATTCAATAAACAATGAATTATTTAATCCTCTCGAGATATATTCTTTTCAGAAACAAAAAAAATATTTTTTATAGGATTCATCAAAGCTTTAGTCCAGTGGAGAAGAAATACTTTTTTCAGAATCAAAATAAAGCTGGCAAAAGAACTTGGTTTTTGTATGTAAAGGTTAGCTCCGCTGTTAAAAGTATCTTCAATGTCTTTAGGATTATTGGAAGTGGAGAGCATAACTGCAGGGATTTCCTTAAGTTTTTCATCACTTTTTATTTCCGCTAGTGCCTCCTTGCCTCCTTTAATTGGCATGTTTATATCTATAAAAACAATATCAGGTTTTGGTTCGGATTCATCTTTTAATGTGTCGACTAATTCCTTCCCATTTTCAACTGTAATTACCTCAGACGGAACTTTTGTTCCACTAAGAGCTTCAATAAATAATTCCTGATCATCTTTATCATCCTCGGCCAATATAATTTTTAGTGGCTGCTTTTCTTTTAAGTCTTTATTATTTGTGGGTTGATTTTCAGAACTTATCATATTGGAGTGGTTTTGCTATTTCCAAAAGTACTCAATAAATACTTAATAAGATTCGATAAATTAATAATCTTAAGTGCAAACAAATTAACACATTTTAATTTCGTCACTGTTTGGTAAAATTAGAGATAAAATATTTGCCATAAATAAGTTTAATCAATTTTGTTTAGCAAAAAATACTGAACAAAAAACAAAATCCTACAACACTAAAAAACTACAAATCAAACACTTAAAAACAAACAAACAATTATATCATAATCTGGGAATAAGATTGCCAGGGTAAAATGGAGTCTTTAAATGTTCTGATTTCCAAAAAATTAACTGATCTTACTTCCTTGCATTTCTGCAATATAAAACTATAATTCTGTAAAAATCAAATTTGAGCCTTATCTATATTTGAGTGATTTTCAACCAACAAATAAATATTAAGCTTAAAATCAAATTATTATGGAAATAAAAAAAGTAATATCACGCAGGAATGCTTTAGCGGGAATGGGAGCAGTAATAGCAACCGCAGCAATTAATCCTACGATGGCAAACGGATTAAATTTGGGAGAAGTACATTTATCAAACGGTTCAGAAGATCCTACTACTAAATATCCGAGACCTCCATTTAAAGAACAAAAACAGCCATGGCCGGGCCTTGTCACTAAAATGGACCCGCGTCCTGATCACGGTGAAAAAAGCTATAAAGGGACTGGGCGATTGAAAGGCCGTAAAGCACTCATTACAGGAGGAGATTCCGGAATGGGAAGAGCTGCGGCAATAGCCTATGCCAGAGAAGGCGCAGATGTAGCTATAAATTATTATCCAACGGAAGAAGAAGATGCAAAAGAGGTTATCCAGCTCATAAAAGCTGAAGGCCGAAAAGCTGTTGCTATTCCTGGAGATTTACGCGATGAATCGTTTTGCAAATCACTGGTTGAACAGGCTGTAAAAGCATTGGGCGGGCTCGACATTGTGGTCAATAATGCTGCTAGACAGCAAACTCACGCTTCTATTTTAGATATTTCTACAGAGGACTTTGATGCCACAATGAAAACCAACATCTACGCTCCTTTTTGGATTATTAAAGCGGCGCTTCCGCATCTTGATGCCGGAGCTTCCATAATTGGGACAAGTTCTGTACAGGCTTATGCGCCTACCGAAGATTTATATGATTATGCCCAGACAAAAGCGGCTACTACAAATTATATCAAGTCTCTGGCTAAACAGCTTGCTCCAAAAGGAATAAGAGTTAATGGAGTCGCTCCCGGTCCAATATGGACACCATTACAGGTAAGCGGAGGCGCTACGATGGAAAAACTAAAACAATTCGGGTCGCAGACACCAATGGGCAGACCTGGTCAACCAGTAGAACTTGCTTCTATTTACGTACAGCTTGCTGCCAATGATGCCAGTTACGCTACGGGACAAATTTATGGTTCAAGCGGAGGCGAAGGAAATCCTTAACAAATAAAATTAGAAATTTAAAAAGTAAATAGTATGCCTTGGTACAACGGGGACTATCCCCCATCTTATAAAAATCAATCGGCTGAGCTAAGAGAAAAAGCGGTTGAAATAGCGAATGCATTGCTGCTTGACGGCGCCGAAGAAGGAATGGCAATAGCTACAGGTCTAAAACAGGCACGCGAGCTTTTAAAAAATTATAAAAGCAACGATGAAGATAATCTGTTAAATGAAAAATTAAAACAGAATATGAAAGGAAAGAGTATTGAAGAAGCGACCGATCCTTCAAAACTTGATAAAATTTAAATCGGTCAAATTGTATTAACATTAAAATTAAATATTATGTCAAGAGAAAATTATGATAACTACGATCAGGAAGATCTTATTTATCAAGCATCAGATCATTCGGCAAGCGATTCTATCAATTCTGAAACCATGGAGAAGAATGATCCAGCCATAAATCAGCATGAGAACGATTCGCAAAGGCACAAACACACGCCTGAGTATAATGAACGAGAAGAAAATGAAAATGATACCTCTGATCCCTTCTTTCAAAAAAAAGCGCCTATAGCACAAGATTTAGACGAAGATCTTAAAAAAGAAGAAGAGGAAGACAATGACTTTGATAATGATGCAAACAGAAGAACTTTAGATGAAACAAAAGCTGATGAAGATAAGGATGATTATTAAATCACTTATAATAGCTGAAGTTTTCAAAAAATAGCCCTGAGAAGAATTCGATAAATTCTTTGCAGGGCTATTTTTGTTTAAATGTCTGTTTTTTATTTAATCAGCCGCATACTTATTATTCCAATACAACATTAATAAAAGTGTGACAATAACACACGAAGCAGTTCCTTCAAAGAATAATGAAAGACAGTAATTTGCAACCGAAGGTCCACCACCAAACATAAAAGCTTCTGATAATGATTTGACATATTGGTCTCCTCCTTTTGCATAACTGTAAATAAGCAGCGCGATAATACTGATTACAACAGCTGTAAATGAAGTAACCATGGCTGAAATTGCATTTGGAACAAACTCATTTTTACCTTCGGCAAGATTCATTTTCAGGGTTCTATTTACACCATAAAAAATAAAAAGAACATTCAGCAGTCTCAAGTAAAAGAGATGGGAAAGATTTAACACCTCCATCAGCAGGAAAAATAATGCTATCGCCACAAATATCAAAAAGCCGTTAATAATTTCTTTAGATAATTTCATAACTCTGATTTTAGTTTCACAAATAAATTATACCTATCAAATAATTGATTAAGTCTTTTTCAGAATAAACGGCTATTTTTTAATAGAATCTGTTCTAACATTCTGGTTTCCTTTTTGCGTTGATCCTTGAGTTCCTGATCCGGTAGAACCTTCACCTGTTGCTCCAGTTGTACCATTTTTTCCATTTTGCCCCTGATTCATTGTTGCAGCCGAATCTACAGCTGGCCCGATAGTATCTACTGACATATCCACACTGTCTGTTTCATAATTATTTTGCGAATCAACAGTATTGTTTTCATTCTTTTTACATCCAAATGCTAGTCCTGTCAACAGAAGCAACATTAAAAATCTTGTACTCAATAAATTTTTCATAATAATACTATTTGATTAATAAAACCAAATGTAAACCCCTTATTTACAACCTTTTTACATAATTACAGAAATGGTTTACAAGAATCGGATACATTTCAAGTGTATAAAGGATCAATTCACATTAATTGTGTAAGGAATAGATAAAATCCTGTAAGCAAAACTTTTATCAAGAACATAATTTTATTTCCTGAAAATCAAGATCGGAATTGCAGGTGAAAGTGTTGCCAAACTCTTAAATCCGTATTTTGAAAAACTGGTCAAAGACGATATTTCAAATTTAAAAGTGTATTTAGAATCTAATAATTAATATTAATTCGATCAATTATGGATATTATGTTAAAAAAAGGACAGGAAGTCCGTCAGGAATTTGGCGGTCCTGTTATGAAAGTAATTGGTTTTGAACCAGATCTTATTGAAAATGTAATTACTCAATGGGAAGATGAACAGGGAAATATTATAACAGCAAAATTTATGGACTCCTTGCTTATTCCCGCTAATCATTAAGTTAACAGTTTTAATTGTTTTGCACTCTTAAGTTCTCAATACAAAATTTATGCTTCACTAAATTTATAAATCATTTATAAACAAATCAAAAATGAAAACATTTTTTAAAAATAATGGATTGTCTGTCTGTTTTATATTGCTTTTCATTGGCGCTTGGATTGGACAGGTAGTATTGGGTTTTAAAGAACACAATAAAGAATTGCTCGAAGAAGGAGCAAAAATAATAAATCTCAGTACCTATCTCACATCCGGCCATTTCTTTCAATCTACTTTTGAAAACTGGGAAAGCGAATTTCTTCAAATGGCACTCTTCGTAGTGTGCACCATTTTCTTAAAACAGAAAGGATCATCAGAATCTAAAAAGATCGACGAACCTGAAGAAGTAGACAGAGAACCTGATCCAAACCGCAAAGATGCCCCATGGCCGGTAAAAAAAGGCGGTTTTGTTTTGCAGCTCTACAAACATTCTCTTACCATCATTTTGCTTTTATTATTTCTTGTTTCTTTTATTATCCATTTTTATGGAAGTTTAAAAGACGAAAACGAAAAACTGCTTCTTGAAGGAAAACCTTTAGAAACGGTTTCTTCTTATTTAAGCAATTCAAGATTTTGGTTTGAATCTTTCCAAAACTGGCAGAGCGAATTTTTATCTGTATTTGCCATTATTATGCTTTCCATTTACTTCCGACAAATCGGCTCTTCACAATCCAAACCAGTAGACGCACCACATATGGAAACTGGTGAGTGATTTGTTAAAGTTACTTTTTGTTTCAAGTTTCAGGTTTCAAGTTTCAGGTTAACACAACTTGAAACCTGAAACCTGAAACTTAAAACCTGAAACTAAATAAACAAAAAAAACTATGCACAAAATTTCTCCTTGGAGCGCAACAGTCCAAACTGATATTGAAAATAGTACAGCTTTGATTAGAAAAGAAGTTTATAATTACACTTATGAAGTCTATAATTGTAAGGATTCAGTGTGGATTATAACCATCGGGCAAAAAAAAGAAAGATTGGCATTTCGCGCGGCATTTGCTATCAACAGCACTTTTGAAATGGAGAAATTGATTGAAAATGAAAAAGGGTTTAAACTCCAGCTTAAAACCGAATTGGGGAAATATGAAGTTGCAGTTGATTTTCCAGAAGCCGAATCGCATTTGATGCACTTTAAAACCACACTTCGATTAAATAAACCGCTGCTGATTCCGTTTTGGCCAAGGGACATTCTTCCTTTAACCGATAATGGAAGTATTGAAAATACAGACGGAAAAATACATGCCCATCAGGTGGGAACCAGATCTGGATTATTATATGCTAGTATTACAAATCCGAAAAAATGCAATTTATTTTATTTCCAAAACCTATCTTCGATTTCTAATTATTGTGAAGCTACCAAAACAACATTAGCAGAAACTGTCGGTGGAACATGGCCGGAAATTGGTTTTCAGCTTCCTCTAACTCCTGAAGAGCCGCTTCCCGCAGAAAAAATTTTTACGATTTCGGATGCTTATGTTTTAATGGGCGAAGAGGTGAAAAATGATCCTTCGAAACTTTGCACCGATTTTCTCGAGAATCTGGCTTTGATATACAAACACATTCCCCATCCTGAAACCGAATATCACAATTGGACAGAAATCGCCCAAAACGCGATAACGGATTTGAATCATAATAAAGGATGCTGGACACAAACCAACGGAATTCCGTATTTAAACGCTTATTTGTCCGATTATGAAACTCCCGCAGAAAGTATGGTCCAGCTGGCCGTTTTGATTCCGTTAGTGGAATATGAAAAATGGAACGGCAAAAAAGAAGCCTTATCCAAAGACATAGAAAGCGGCTTAAGCAGTTTTTATGATGAAAAAATAAAAAGTATTACCAGATGGCTTCCGGCGCTTCATGATAAACTCGATCAATCTGAAGAGCAGAAAAAAGATACTACAATGGATTCCTGGTATTTGCATCATCCGCTAATAAATCTAAGCCGATATGCACTTTCAGGAAATGAAACCGCGAAAAAATTGGTTTTAGATTCGATAGATTTTGTAATAAAAGCGGCAAAACATTTTAAGTACGAATGGCCTGTATTTTATAATGTTGAAACATTTGAAATTATAAAAGCTGAAACACAACCGGGAGAAGGTGGCGAAAAAGACGTTCCTGGTGCTTATGCCCATTTAATGCTTTTGGTTTTTGAATTAACAAATGATAAGAAATATTTAAAAGAAGCCCAAAGAGCAGCAAAACAATTAACCCAATGTGGTTTTGATATTTTTTATCAGGCCAATAATACAGCCTTTGCAGCCAATGCTCTTTTAGAATTGTTTAAAATTACCAAAGAAGAAATTTACCTAAAAACAAGCTATATGTGTCTGGCAGGAATTTTCAAAAATATGCAGATTTGGGACTGCCAATACGGCTATGGAAAAAACTACAAGAATTACTTTGCAATGTTCCCGCTAAATGACGCACCCTATACTGCTGCGTACGAAGAATTAGAAGTGTATGCCTCTTTATCTCAATATATGGTTCAGGCAAAGGATGTTGATATTCTGCCAGGGCTTAGAATTTTAATTCCCGAATTTGTAAAATATGCCATAACCAGAATTTCATATTATTATCCTTTATTGCTTCCCGAAGATATGATTTCTGACGAAGTAAAAACGGGCGAAATCCAACGCGAACTTTGGGTTCCGTTAGAAGATTTGTATACAGGCTGGGAAAAAAGCGGACAAGTGGGCCAGGAAGTTTATGGAATTGGATCGGCTTTTGCGTTGATTCCGAGACAATACTTAAAATGGAATGACGATTTTATGGTTTTTGTTGATTATCCGATAATTTCTTCTTCTAAAAGAAAAAATACGATGACAATTAGATTAGATGGAAATGAAAAAATGAACTGCAGTTTGAAAATTATTTCTTTGAATAATAAAAACATAACTGCAACAGTACATCGGGATAACGAAATCTTAAATGCATTCAAAAAAAATAAACAAATGCACGAATATAAAATTTCAGGAAAAGGGAAAATTAGAATACTATTTTAAGTTTAAAAAGGATGAAACTCCAGCGTTAGAATTTCATCCTTTTTTATTTTATTTCCAAGGATCTAAGACTACTTTTACGCATCCATCTTCTTTCTTTTTGAAAATATCATAAGCATGTGAAATTTCAGAAAGCGGCAATCTGTGCGTAATAATATCATCCAGTTTCACTCTGCCCTGGACCACATATTCCAGTAATTTATCAATGTGTTTATGAGCGGGAGCCTGACCTCCTTTTAAAATAATTCCTTTATCGAAAAACTGTCCCAGCGGAAAATTATCATAGTTTACAGGATAAACTCCCAAAACCGAAACAATACCGCTTCTGCGCACGGCACTCATACAGGCTTCTAATACTTTGATAGAGCCTTTTTCAAAATTAATTGTCGCTTTGATTCTGTCGCCTAAATTTCGATCTGGCTCAAAACCTACCGCATCAATGCACACATCAGCACCGCGGCCTTGTGTAAGAGCACGAATCTGCTCAACTACATCTTTCGGGCCGTCTTTCCAAAGAATGGTGGTAGCACCCGTTGTAACTCGTGCTTTATCCAAACGATATTGGAGCGTATCGACAATAATAACTTGTTCCGCACCACGAAGCCAGGCACTTTTTGCTGCCATGATTCCAACTGGACCAGAACCAAAAATGGCAACTGTTTCGCCGCCTTTCACTTCTCCCCAATCAACTCCTGTATAACCTGTCGGAAAAATATCGGTTAAGAATAATACCTGCTCATCCGATAAATCTTCCGGAACAATTCTAGGTCCATAATTAGCATATGGTACGCGAACATATTGCGACTGTCCGCCGTCATAACCTCCGTAAAGATCAGTGTAGCCAAAAAGTGCTCCTCCCTTTTCTGTTGCAATCCCCCCTTCCGGTCCATAATGTTCCGGATTACTGTGTTCGCAATTTCCAGGAACATCGTGATTACAGAAAAAACAATTTCCGCAAGCAATAGGAAAAGGAACCACTACCCGATCACCACGTTTTAAATGTGTAACTGTCGATCCTGTTTCTTCTACAATTCCCATAAATTCATGCCCTAAAACCATTGGTCTTGGCTGAGGAAATCCACCGGAATAAATATGCAGATCTGATCCACAGATTGCTGTTGAGGTTACTTTGAGAATGATATCATCATTTTCTTTTAAAATGGGGTCATCTACCGTATCGTATTTTATTGAGCCCGGTCCGTGTATAACTGCTGCTTTCATAGTAAATATTTTTAAAATTAATTTCAGCTAATTAACTGTTTATAAAAGTCTGATAGTTACACTATTACTCAGCATTATTACATAAAGTACAACTGGCAATCCTATAAAATTGAAAATTTAAATTGTAAAAAACAGCTATTTCTTGTTAGTAGCTTTGGTAAAGAATCATTTACATAATCATTATTTGTATAAATCATAAAACAATACAAAATGGATAAATCGACAGATCAATTAAATGAAGGGAGTATTGCATCGGGAGACAATGTTTCTTTTTGGATTGATACTACTTCCTTTTTGGCTTTTGAAAGTCCATCTGAAAATATTTCGACAGAGGTACTTATCATTGGAGGTGGTATTGCGGGACTTACCACAGCTTATAAACTTTTAAAAGCTGGCAAAAAAGTTGTTCTTGTAGAAGACGGTTTTTTAGGTAGCGGTGAAACGGGACGGACAACAGCACATTTAACCTGTGCGCTTGACGATCGTTATTATTACCTCGAAAGTACTTTTGGTAAAGAAAATGCCCGACTTGCAGCCGAAAGCCATAACGCAGCTATTGAGGAAATCGAAAAAATAGTTACTGATTTAAATATTGACTGCGATTTTAAAAGAGTCAATGGTTATTTGTTTCTTCATTCAAGTGATAAAGAAAAAAATCTGGACGAAGAATTTCAAGCTACTGTCAATGCAGGCCTTAACACATCTTTACTGCTTAATACACCATTTTTAAATGAAGCAGAAAACCAAAGATCAATTAAATTTAGAAATCAGGCTCAGTTTCACATCTTGCATTATTTAAAAGGACTTGCTGAAGCTGTTATTGCTCTCGGCGGAACAATTTATACTGAGGCACATGCCGAAAACATAACGAAAGAAGGAGCTTCAGTCAATGGTTTTACTTTTAATGCAAAACATATCGTGGTGGCAACCAATACGCCAATCAATGATGTTTTGACGATGCATACCAAACAACATGCTTATCGCACTTATGTAATTGGTGCTAAAATTCCGAAAGGTTCTTTACCGTTTGCGCTTTGGTGGGATACTGGAGATGCTAAATCTAAATGGGTTTCGCAACCCTATCATTATGTTCGTTTAGAAAGTTTTGACGACCGATATGACTTATTGATTTCTGGCGGAGAGGATCATAAAACGGGGCAAGCTGATGAAGAAGGAATTTCTGAAGCAGAACGTTATGAAAGACTTGCCGTGTGGACAAAACAATATTTCCCTATAATGGATGAAATCTCATACAAATGGTCAGGACAAGTTATGGAACCTTATGATTCTTTGGGTTTTATGGGAAGAAATCCGGGAGATAAAAATATTTATATTATTACAGGAGATTCCGGAAACGGTATGACGCACGCTACGATTGGCGCGATGATCATCACAGATCAAATTACAGGCGTTAAAAACAAATGGGAAGATCTATACAGTCCGTCTCGAATTACTTTTAAAGCTTTTGGAGATTTCATAAAAGAAGCAGGAAATATGGCTTCCCAATATCTCGATTGGATTACAGCTGCAGACTTAAATAATACAGCCGATTTAAAAGCAGGTGACGGCGGCATACTTTCTGTCGGACTAAAGAAAATTGCGGTTTATAGAGATTATGATAATACGCTTCAGGCTTTTTCTGCAGTTTGTCCACATTTAGGTTGTATTGTCAAATGGAATCCAGACGAAAAAACCTTCGATTGCCCGTGTCACGGTTCAAGATTCGCAACAGACGGAACAGTGACAAATGGACCAGCTGAAAACGATTTATACAAAATTCAAGTTAAATAAACCGATATGAAAGCAATTATACTTTTGGCAACCTTAAAGAGCAAAGGCCGATCTAATACGGAAGTTTTAGTCGATTTTTTCGGAGATTATCTTACTGAACAAAAGATCGATTATGAAGTAATTCGTCTGGCCAGTCATCATATTGTTCCAGGAACTTACACGCATATGAATGAAAAAGACGACTGGCCCGAAATTTATCAAAAAATATTAGACGCTAGAATCGTTTTATTCGCGACTCCAATTTGGTGGAACAATCACTCATCTGAATTACAGCGCTGTATTGAACGTTTGGATGAGGTTTATGATCTTATTCTTGCTGGCGAAGATTCTCCGCTTGACGGAAAAATTGGAGGCGTAATCGTAACAGGCGATTCAGACGACGTTGAACATATTACCGGAAATATTGCCAACTTTTTCTGCTCAGTCGGCGTAACGGTTCCACCCTACACCTCACTTGGCGTTATTTGGGAAGGACACGCAAAAGATTCAAAAAAAACAAAAATACAATTACAGAAATATTACAAAAGAATGTATCATAAAGATGCACAGGCAATGGCTGAATCCTTAAAAAAAGCAACTAAATAAACCCAAAAAATTAAAATACATTTATGGACAATTTATCAAACTACTTTGGACAAAATATCAATCAAAAAAGAATTGTAGTAACCGGCGGTACCACCGGAATTGGAAAAGCAATAGCCAAACTTTTGGTATCGCTGGGCGGCCGTGTTTTTGTCTTTGGCAGAGACGAAAACGATCTTAATGGCGCTTTAGAAGTCATTAAGGCAAAATCGTTTTCTGGAGAAATTCTTGGCATAAGCGCAGATATTACACAAAAAGATGATATTGATTTAATCTGGAATAAAGTGGATAATGCATTTGGCGGTATTGATATTTTGGTCAATAATGCAGCTCTGCCTGCAAGAGGCATTATTGAAGGCAATTACGAAGATTGGAAATACATTTTAGAAACCAATGTTTTAGGCTATATCGCTTTCGCAAAAGAAGCCGTAAACCGAATGAAAGTGCAAAAATCAGGTCATATAATAAACATAGGCTCAATGAGTGCTGAAGTAAAAGAAAAAACAGGTGTCATTTATGTATCAACAAAAACAGCTATAAGGGGTTTCAGTACAGCACTTCGAAAAGAAATAAATCCGCTTGGAATTAAAGTTTCACATATTGAACCTGGCGCTGTTACAAGTGATATGCAGGAAGACTCAAAAGAAGTACAAAAAGAAAAAATCGTAAGTATGGAAATGCTTGAAGCAGAAGATATTGCCATGAGTGTTCTATTTTGTCTGTCGCAGCCAAAACGATGTGACGTTGTAAGCATGCAGATAAGACCACATTTGCAGATTATTTAAAGTAGACTTATTTTAATCTTAGTAAAAAAGATTGTTTCAAATTGTAATAATGGAAATTATGAAAGATTATCTATGTAATTATAGAACTATAACTTAAAAAGTAGGTTTATATTTATAAAATAAAGATATGAGTAGTTTATTTGAGCTTTCATATAATATAAAATCCTGTAATCACCTGATAAATTAGTCCAGAGAGTGTATTTACAGCATCTACAACAGCAATTAATATAGAAGGACGGTAGTAGAATCAAGAAAATAAAGTCTACTTAAAAAAATAAATAGACTTTATCCAACAGAATAAATGCCACATAATTATGGTTTAGTTCCGTTAATTGAATCTTTACGTTGCGGAGTCGCATTTCCACCAGACTTCGTAGTTTTTCCCTTCTTTTCAGTACGACTGTTGATTGTATCTTTCGTTGTAGTAGTGTTTTTCTGCGTACTAGTCTTGTGTTTACTCATCTTACTGTGAACAGTATCTGTACTTTGTTTTGTCTTAACAGGAGTTTCCTGTGCAGATGCAAATCCGAAAAACAGGATCATACAAAAGCTTGCGATTAAATTTCTCATAATTTGATTTATTAATTAATAATTTGATTTTCAAAACAATACCTTATTGCTTCAATGCAAATTTTGTTGTTTTAGAAAGCTATTTTTTACACCCGAAAACATATAAATTATAAGATTGCCATAAACCCTCTAGAAATGAATACTAATGAAAAATTAAAAAAAAACATCAATAATCCTCAATTTCCAGTTGTTGCGATAGGAACTGCAGCTACTGAAATTGATTTATTGAAAAAGGTGCTTTCTAATCTCCCTGCAGATTCTGGAATGGCTTACCTTATTTTTGAAGATCTGTCTTTTACCCAGACTAATCACCTGGCAGAAACACTTTCCACTGACATCAAAATTCCTGTAATCGAAATTGTTCATGATGTTGATATAAAACCCGATCACATTTATACTATTCCGGAAAATAATTTTTTGATCCTTGAAGACGGAATATTAAAACTTAATCCTAAAACTAGAAGCAGCAAGCTAAACAACGGTTTAGACGATTTTTTTGACGCAGCGTCACAAGCTTTTCAAAGTTACACCATTGGCTTGATACTTACTTGGAATCCTTCTGATGGATCAACTGGTCTAAAAAGACTTAAAGAAACCGGCGGTTCTACTGTTGCAGTTCTTTCTAAAAAAGGATTTGTCCAAAATACATCAACCTCAGAATATATAGACTACTTTGTATCTTCTAATGATGTTACGGATAAATTGCTGCACATTCATGACAGTAAGCTGGTAACAGACTCTTATGAAGAAAAAGAGAATCCGCCCGAAGAACAGCATTTTTTTGATGAGATTATGGAAATCCTGCTTCAAAAAACCGGCACAGATTTTCAGCATTACAAACATACAACGCTGCGCAGAAGAATAGCCAAAAGAATGGTCGTTACCAGACAGGAGACTTTGGAAAGATACGTTAGGTTACTCAAAGAAAACAGCAGTGAACAGGATTTATTATTTAATGATATATTGATCCCTGTAACCTATTTTTTCAGGGATCAGCCCTCTTTTGACCATTTGTGCCAAAATACATTTCCTTCTCTTATAGAAAGTCTGGGAACAAATTCCCTGAGAATCTGGTGTGCAGGATGCTCTACTGGCGAAGAAGCTTATTCGATTGCAATCTGTATTCATGAAAATCTTCAGGCAATGAAGAGAGATGATATCAAAGTACAGATTATTGCTTCAGATTTATCTGAAAAATGCATTTCAAAAGCGCGTTCCGGAATCTATACCATCCAAGATGTGAAAGGCATACAAGATAAGAGACTCGAAAAGTATTTTACCAAAAGAGACAACAGTTATCACGTCAATAAAGTAATCCGCGATATGTGCGTTTTTGCAGTCCACGATTTAGCCCGGGATGCTCCTTTCGCTAAAATTGATTTTATCTCCTGCCGAAATGTGCTGATCTATTTTAATACCGACTTGCAAAACCAAGTATTGGCATCATTTCATTACGCACTTCGAGAGGATGGTTTTCTTTTCTTAGGAAAATCTGAATGGACTCAACACGCACCTAACTTATTTTCAGCAGTTGATAAAACGGATAAAATATACATCAAAAAAACAACTGAGGATCTTTATCCAAAAGTGGCATTCCATGCTTACAATAAAGCAAATGATAAAACAAAATTGATATATCCAATAATTTTTCAAGAGAAAGATTATAGAAAAATAGCATCCGACATCCTGCTGGAACAGTTCTCTCCCGCTGCCGTAATTATCAACGAAGATCTCGAAATTGTGCATTTTCATGGCGATACCAGTCCGTTTTTACAGCCCGCATCTGGCAAACCCAGCTTCAATATCTTAAATATGGTTGGGAATGAACTTGGTTTTGAGCTCCAAAACTACATCTTGAAGGCCCGTAATGAGAAAAAGAATTTTTCAGGAGAATTTATAGCCGTTAAAAAACAATCATTTTTGACTTCATTTGAAGTCATTTACCTTCCGTCACATACAGAGCTTCTGCTGATTATTTTCTGCAAAAAAAATAACGATCCTATCAAAGACAAACAAGCGGGCAGCTCAAACCTGCAGCTCGAAAAGGAGCTGCAACAGCTTCGCAGCGACTTTAAGAGAGTTACAGAAGAACAACAGATTTATTTTGAGGAATTGCAGACCTCTAATGAGGAGTTGCTGAGCAGCACAGAGGAATTACAGCTTATGAATTACCAGCTGGAAAATGCAGCAATTGAGCTGCGCTCCAACAATGAAGAACTATCCTGTATTAATGCCGAACTGAAAGACCGAAGGGAAGAACTCGCTACGATGCGTAATTTTTATGAATCAATTGTAAAAACAGTTAGAGAGCCTTTATTGATTCTGGACAAGAACTTTATCATTAAAAGTGCCAATCCAGCATTCTATAATTATTTCAAAATCACAGAAGAACAGAGCGAAGGGTTTCATATTTACGATATTGGAAACGGACATTGGAACATTGCTGAATTTAAAGAATCTGTCTTAAAAAGAGTGAGCCAGAACGAAATTGTTGAGAATTTCAGAATACAATTTAACTTTGATACTCAGGGCAAAAAAACTATGCTGGTTAATGCTGCTCCAATTGTGAATTCTAACCCAGCCGGCATGATATTAATAGCACTTGAAGATATCACTGATCTGGAGCAAAGCAATGAATCCTTAAAAATAAAAAATGAGGAACTTGAGGCTTATAACAAACAATTGGAATCTTTTACTGCTGCAGCCAGCGAAAGTCTGCTCGAGCCGATCCGCAAAATATCTATGTTTGCCAAAAAAGTTCTAGATATCGAAAAATCAATATCAGAATCCGGAAGGCATAATCTAAATCGCCTGCTAAATTCGTCAATAAACTTAAACCAACTCATTAGTGATGTGATTGATTATTCGAAAATTAACTTTGGTCAAAAAGAATTCAAAAAAATTGATCTCAATGTTTTGGTAAAAAAAACCTTAAATGACCTTAAAGGCAGCATTAGTGAAAATAAAACCATTATTCACATGGATTCACTGCCATCATTAAGGATAATTCCAGCGCAAATGCAACAGGTTTTTATGCATCTGATTTCGAACTCTATCAAATATGCAAAACAAAACACTATACCCGAAATTAAGATTACAATAAAAGATGTTTCTCCAGACGAAATAATTGATTTTGGTGCTGATCCTGATATAAATTATGTAAAAATAGCAATTAGCGATAACGGAATTGGGTTTGCCAAGAATTTTGAGAATCTCATTTTTAATCCTTTCTATAAACTGCACAGCAATAATTTTCAATACGGAAGTGGATTGGGTTTAACCCTAGTGCAAAAAATCATATACAATCATAACGGTTTTATAAAGGTCTCCAGCGAACCAGATAAAGGTACAACAGTATTTATTTACCTACCTTCTTAAACTCAATTTTAAACAAAAGTCCCCAAGTTTGGGGATTTTTTGGTTATAAAAATAGCTATGGTAATTGTAGAACATTGATTTTAAATTGTATAAAAAAATCATGTCTTCAAAATTTAAATTTGAAACACTTGATAATTTACTGTCAGTAACAATCTATAAATCTGAAGGATACGACTGTATTTTATTTAAAGTTTTAACTAATAAGAAACACCATGAAAAATTTTCAAGACGAAAAACAACGCGATTTATCCATCAGTACCTCCGATGGGACAAACAAATTTTTAACCACAGATCAGGGCGTGAAAATTAACGATGATAATAATTCACTCAAGGCCGGAGATCGAGGACCATCATTATTGGAAGATTTTATTTTAAGGGAAAAAATTACACATTTCGACCATGAAAGAATACCAGAAAGAATTGTTCACGCACGGGGTTCGGGTGCACATGGTTTTTTTGAAGTAACCAACCCAATACCGGAATTGACAAAAGCAGGTTTTTTGCAGGAAAAAGGACAAATAACGCCTGTTTTCGCTCGATTTTCTACCGTAGCAGGTTCAAGAGGTTCTACTGATCTGGCAAGAGATGCGAGAGGATTTGCCGTTAAATTTTATACGCAGGAAGGGATTTACGATTTAGTAGCCAATAACATTCCTGTATTTTTTATTCAGGATGCATCAAAGTTTCCCGATTTAGTTCATGCCGTAAAACCAGAACCGCATAACGAAATTCCGCAGGCGGCATCGGCACACGATACTTTTTGGGATTTTATTTCGCTAATGCCGGAATCTATGCATATGATTATGTGGGTAATGTCAGATCGCGCTATTCCGAGAAGCTATAGAATGATGGAAGGTTTTGGTGTTCATACCTTTAGATTGGTAAATGCTCAGGAAGAATCCGTATTTGTAAAATTCCACTTTAAGCCAAAATTAGGAACGCATGCCGTTGCCTGGGACGAAGCACAGAAAATTTCTGGAAAAAATCCTGATTTTCATAGACAGGATTTATGGGAAGCCATTGAAATGGGAAATTTCCCGGAATGGGAATTGGGCGTTCAGGTTATTCCGGCCGAAGATGAGCATAAATATGATTTCGATCTTCTAGACCCTACGAAAATTGTTCCCGAAGAATTAGTTCCTGTTACCATTGTTGGAAGAATGGTTTTGAACAAAAATCCTGAAAATTTCTTTGCCGAAACAGAACAGATTGCTTTTCATCCCGGACATGTAGTTCCTGGAATTGATTTTTCTAATGATCCGCTTTTGCAGGGAAGATTATTTTCTTACACCGATACGCAATTATCGAGATTAGGAAGTCCGAATTTTCATGAAATTCCAATCAATAGAAGTGTTGCTCCTGTACACAATAACCAGCGCGACGGACATATGCGTCAGGAAATCAATAAAGGACGTGTAAGTTATTCTCCCAACTCTCTTGGCGGAGGATGCCCTTATCAGGCAAAAATTGCCGAAGGCGGATTTGTCAGTTTCAACGAACGAGTTGATTCTCACAAAGTAAGAGCCCGAAGTGAAAGTTTCACAGATCATTTTGGTCAGGCCAAATTGTTTTTTAACAGCCAGACACCAGAAGAGAAAAGCCATATTGTAAAAGCGCTGCGTTTTGAACTTGGAAAAGTTGAAACTACAGCGATCAGAGTGAGAATGCTCGGTTTATTATCGCAGGTTGATCAGGAACTTGCAGAGAAAGTGGCATTAGGACTTGGCGCGACTGTACCGCCAATTTTAGAAACGCCAATAAACAAAGGCGTATCACCAGAAACAGAAGAAGCTGGAACTCAGGAACCGCAAACAGTAGATTCTTCTATTGAATCTTCCCAAGCTTTGAGCATGGTTAATAACCCGACCAATACGCCAACAATAGAATCCAGAAAAGTAGCCATTTTAGTATCTGACGGCGTTTCGGAAGCCGCTGTAATGAATATGAAAAACGCACTCAAAAAAGAAGGTGCCAAAGGCTGTGTGATAGCACCACATTTAGGTTCTGTATTAACGGATTCTGATGGAGCAATTGCCGCAGAATTCAGTTTCTTAACGGCTTCATCTGTATTGTTTGATGCTGTATATGTGCCACACGGATTGGGACTGAATGTATTGGCAGAAAATGAAGACGCGCTCGAATACTTAAACGATGCTTATAAACATTGTAAGGTAATTGGTGCCGATGGTGAAGCTTCAGAAATAATTAACGCTGCACCATTTGCTTCAAAAATTACAAATGACGATGAAGGCGTTATTGTAACCAGCGAAATTGCCAGCGAAGCATTTGCTCAGGAATTTATAAACGCAATGGCCAAACACCGTTTTTGGCAGCGTGAACCAAACTTATACAATTAATTCAAAAAAAATATAAAATGAAAAATTCAGAAAAACAAGGTCAGACTAACGCTTCACAACCAAAAGCGAGTCAGTCAAAAGATATAAAAAACAATGCAAAAGCCAATTTTGTAGAGCCTGCATCAGATGCAGCCACAGAATTGAAAGATTTATTTATTGACAGTTTGAAAGATATATACTGGGCAGAAAATGCCTTGGTGGGCGCTTTGCCAAAAATGGCTGCAAATGCATCATCTGCCGGACTTTCGGGAACTATTTTAGAACATCTTTCTGTCACTCAAAATCAAGTTTCCAGACTGGAACAGGTTTTTGATTTATTGGGAGAAAAGGCCGAAGGAAAAAAATGTGAGGCAATGGCAGGGTTGCTAAAAGAAGGAGACAGTATTCTTTTAGAAACGACTCCAGGGGCAGTCAGAGATGCTGGGATAATTGCTGCTTCACAAAAAATTGAACATTACGAAATCGCCACTTATGGAACTTTAGTGGCTTTTGCAAAAGCAATTGGCGAAAATGATGCTGCAAAATTATTAACGCAGACACTCGCAGAAGAAAAAGAAGCTGATTGCCTGCTTAACGATGTCGCTTTGAATTTGGTAAACATTGTAGCAGCAGAATAATTTCTAGCTAATACTATTTCTTGCTATTTTTTTATTTTACCTGGAAAACACCTGCAAAAACTGCAGGTGTTTTTTATTAGAATTAACTGAATATTTTCATTTTGGAAAATTTTGCAGGCTTTTTCTTTGTTTATAAGAATCTACTGTAAATTATATAAAAGGAGAAGTTTTACCTGTAAGAATTAACCTTTTGCTACTGATACATTTGTTTCAAATAAGCAAACATTTTAAATTTTTGCTTACCACTTCAAGTATTAAAAAATCAAACAAAATCATTATGCTAAACAATTTAAAAAAGACTAAAATAAACTCAGAAAAAGCAGTAACAACAGTACATGACCAAGGAGAATATTATGACATGATTGTGTTCTGCCATTTAAGATGGCAGTTTGTATATCAGCGCCCGCAGCACATCATTAGCCGTATGGCCACAACAATGAAAGTTTTGCTAATTGAAGAGCCTTGGCACAAACCAGAAAATCAAAACTTAGGCAGCTTAATGATTGTCAATGAAAATCTCCATGTCCTGCAGCCTAATGTTACGAGCATAGAGGCAATTGCTGGAATTATTCCTTCTTATGTAAAAAACAATAATATACCAGTTGGATGGTTCTACTCTGCATCATTTTGCCCGTTGCTGGAAACCCTTGAATTTGACACGATTGTTTATGACTGTATGGATGAGTTGTCTTTGTTTAAAGGCGCTCCTGCACATTTAATCGATCAGGAAAAATATTTAATGGCCAGCGCCGATATAATTTTTACAGGCGGAAAATCTTTGTATGAATCCAAAAAACAGTTTCACAGTGATGTGTATTGCTTTCCAAGTTCTGTAGATGAAGAACATTTTGCAAAAGCACGCAACGGCATTTCCATTCCGTCGGATATTGGAGATGTTAAAGCACCAATTGTAGGTTATTATGGCGTAATCGATGAACGAATTGATCTGAATTTGTTGCGCGAAACCGCTGAGAGTCTTCCAGAGGTTTCATTTGTTATGATTGGACCTTTGGCAAAAATAGAGGATCAAGATCTTCCTAAAGCTTCTAATATTCATTATTTGGGAATGAAAACTTATGATGAACTGCCCTCTTATCTTAAAGCTTTTGACATTGCGATGATGCCTTTTGCATTAAACGATGCTACAAAATTTATCAGCCCGACTAAAACTTTAGAATATATGGCGGCAGGAAAATCAATTATTTCAACCAAAATTGTCGATGTCGTGCGAGATTACAGCGACTGCGTCAGTCTTATAGAAACTACAAGCGATTTTACAGAGGCTATTACGTCTCTGCTGAATGAATCAAGCCAGCAGACAAATACTGAATATCAAGATATCCTCAAAAATACATGTTGGGACAGTACAGCAGAAAAAATGAAAGCAATTCTTAAAACTTTTACAAAATGAAACATATAGACATTTTAATTATAGGCGCGGGGATCTCAGGAGCTGTTTTGGCAGAACGGTATGCGTCAATTGGAAAACAGGTTTTAATTATCGAAAAACGAAATCACATTGCCGGAAACTGCTATGATTATATAGATGACAACGGGATTTTGGTATCAAAATACGGTGCACATTTATTTCATACCAATGAAGAATCGGTTTGGAAATACGTAAACAGATTTTCAGACTGGTATCCGTGGGAGCATAAAGTGGTGGCACGCGTTGATGACAAAACAGTTCCAATTCCGGTAAATATTACAACTGTAAACGAATTGTACGATATTAATATCACATCTGAAGAAGAAATGACCAACTGGCTAGAAGACCACCGAATGCCTTTTAAAAATCCGGCTAACGGAGAAGAAGCCGTTTTGAACCGCGTTGGTCCTGTTTTATACGAGAAAATGTTCAAGTATTACACTAAAAAACAATGGGACAAATATCCTATCGAACTTGACGCTTCTGTTCTGGAACGAATTCCAGTGAGAACCAATTACGACGATCGTTATTTTTCTGATAAATACCAGGCACTACCAAACGGAGGCTACACACAGCTGTTCAAAAATATCTTAAATCATCCTAATATTGAAGTACTTCTCGATACTGATTATTTTGATGTAAAAGACCGATACAAAGATTATGAAAAACTGTTTTATACAGGTCCAATCGACCAATTTTTCGAATTTAAGCACAGTCTTATTGAAAAGCTGGAATACCGTTCGATCAATTTTGTAAGCGAAACAATTGATGCCGAATTTTTTCAGGAAAATTCAGTAGTAAATTATCCAGGAATGGAAGTAGATTATACGAGAATCATTGAGTATAAACATTTTGGTAATCAAATATCAGAAAAAACAACTATCGTAAAAGAATTTACGGTCGACGAGGGAGAGCCTTATTACCCGGTTCCAAATCCAAGAAATCAGGAAATATATGCCAAGTATAAGAACGAAGCAGAAAATTTACTAGATGTCCATTTTGTAGGAAGGCTTGCGAATTACAAATATTTCAATATGGATCAGGCTTTTAAAAATGCACTCGACTTGTTTGAACAGCTGGAAGAAAATAATGAACCACTAAAAACTGCTGTTTAATGGAAATTTTCAACAGCTTTTTTATGGGAGGTTTTGAGTGTGCAGACCACATCAACCGATCTGGCAAAAGAATCAATCTTTTAAAGGAAACACAGCACGATATTCGATTTCATGAAGATTATGAAGCTTTGGTTTCCATTGGAATCAAAACAGTTCGCGAGGGCGTCTGCTGGAGCGAGGCGGAAAAACTGCCTGGAGTTTATGATTTTTCAGGAGTTTTAAATCGAATGCACGCGGCAGAAAAACTTGGCATTCAGGTAATTTGGGATCTGATACATTTTGGATATCCTGATGGTATCTATCCTACCCATCCTTTATTCTGCCAGCGCTTTGAACAATTTTGCGAAGCTTTTGTCCTTTTTTATAAAGCCAATTCAAAACAAGATTTGTTTGTAGTTCCTATAAATGAAATAAGTTTTTTGTCGTGGCATTCTGGCGACGTTCGTGGTACGGTTCCTTTTGCCGTAAATTCGGGTTGGGACATTAAATACCATCTCTGCAAAGCGGCGATTATTGGTATTAAAATACTTAAGAAATTAGATCCGGGCTGTAATATTGTTTTAGTCGAACCGCTCGTTAAAATACATCCGATTAATGAACAAAATGTCTCGCAGTTAAATGAATATCAGTTTCAGGCAATGGACGTTATTGCCGGACGAATCTGTCCTGAACTTGGAGGATCTGAAGATTTTCTAGAAATCCTCGGATTTAATTATTACTGGAACTGTCAGTGGAATATCGATGACGAAACACTCGACTGGCCGGATCCAGAAAACAAAAGAACTCTTTTTTCTGAATTGCTTCAATCTGCTTACAAACGATATAACAAACCTGTAATTATTTCTGAAACAGGGCATTTTGGAATTGGTCGTAAGCAATGGCTGGAAGAAATAACAGCGGAATGTCTTAAAGCAAAAGAGAATGGCACTGATTTAAGAGGAATCTGTATTTATCCCGTTACAGACAGACCAGATTGGGATGATCTTTCGAAATACTGTGACTGCGGGATTTGGGATTTAGACGAAAATAAGAACAGAATTCCGCATCAGGAATATATTGATATTGTATTGAAGTCTCAATTTTTTTTTGAGAAAAAAAATACTTTTTTGAATCAGATAATTAATCTTTTTAAATAAATGTTTAATGAAAATTTTAGAAAATGGAACTAAAGAAAACAATAACAGGAATTACATTCAGCGCTTTTGATCTGCTTCATGCAGGTCATGTTAAAATGCTTGAAGAAGCAAAATTATACTGTGATTATCTCATTGTAGGACTGCAGACTGACCCTACCTTGGACCGTCCAGAAAAAAATAAACCTACACAATCTGTTGTGGAACGTTATATTCAACTCACAGCCTGTAAATACGTCGATGAAATTATTCCGTATGCTACAGAACAGGATTTACAGGACATTCTGCAGACATTTCCTATTGATGTCCGAATATTGGGAGATGAATATAAAGACAAAAATTTTACAGGACGTGATTACTGTGAAAACGTAGGCATTAAATTGATATACAACAAACGAAATCATCGTTTCTCCAGTAGCGGACTAAGAAAAGAAGTTTATGAACGTGAATGTTTAAAAAAAGTATAAAAATGATACATCCAGATACAGAAGTTCGGTTTATAAGCCATGAAAAAGGATATGGTGTTGTAGCCACTAAGTTTATTCCGCGTGGCACAATTACATGGGTTCAGGATGATCTGGATCAAGCTTATACCAGAGAGGAGGCCGAAAAACTGCCTCCTTTTATTAAAAAATATCTTGACACCTACTCTTTTACCAATAAAAAAGGGGAATATATTTTATGCTGGGACAACGGAAAATTCGTCAATCATAGCTTTAATCCAAGCTGTTTCAGTACTGCTTATGATTTTGAAATTGCGATTCGCGATATTCATCCCGGCGAAGAGCTAACCGACGATTACGGTTATTTGAATGTAGAAAAGCCCTTTGAAGCAATCGACGAAGGTACACACCGCAAAACCGTATATCCTGACGATATCTTGCGGTTTCATGAACAATGGGATGCACTAATAAAAGAAAATGCACCTAAAGTATTTGAGGCAGATCAGGCTTTAATCGAACTGATTCCAAAAGAAATCTGGAATGAATTTGTGCACGCTGTCCATCATCCCGAACAGATGAAATCTATTTTAGAATGCCATTATCATCATACCTCAGCTTTAAACGGAAAAATACCCATACTATAAACTTAAAATTAAAGCAATGCCATCAGAAAATACAATCAAGTGCAGTAACGCTATCAAAGTAAAAAAAATGAATATTGCCTTTGCCGAAAGTGTTACGGCCGGCAGAATGGCCGCAGAATTCGCTATGACGCCACATTCGGGGAAAATTTTACGAGGCGGCATTGTTTGTTATGAAGTTTTTGTCAAAGAACAAATTCTGCATGTGCCCCACGCTGCGATTGAGAAATATACTCCGGAATCTGCCGAAGTAACCCAAATATTAGCCCAGCAGGCATCCAAAATGTTCAATTCAAAAATTACGGTCGCTGTTACCGGATTAGCGGCGCCTGGTGGCAGTGAAACGAAAGAAAAACCAGTAGGAACTATTTTCTTTCATATCATAACTCCTTCAGATCAGATTAAACATCGGGAAATATTTAAAGGTTCTCCGGAAGAAATTGTACTTCAAGCTGTTGACAAAGTCTCTGAACTTATATTAATCAATCTCCAGAGTTTATGATCAAAAAAAAAACTGTAATCAAAATAGATTACAGTTTTTTTTGGAAAGATTTATAATCTTATTCCTCCTGATCTTCTTCTGAAGCATCAAAATTAATGGTATTATAAGCCACTTCTGTTAAAATGGTATCTGCTTCTTTTTCTTCTTCCAAAGTCTGTTGCAATAAAGCTGCGGCTTCGTCTTCCTGCAAAGTCAAAGCAAAAGCAGCTAAGGTACCGTATGATGCGATTTCGTAATGCTCGATTTTTTGCGATGCGCTTATAATTCCAGCATCTCTCACAGGTCCTTCCTGGGTTTCTTCCATAATGCTTTCGCCTTCTTTGATAAGACCTTCCATTGCGTCGCATTTTTTTGCAGCTGCTTTTTCTCCTAAAAGTTCAAAAACCTGCTCCAATCGCTGCACTTGTCCTTCAGTCACAGTTAAGTGTGCATTGATTGCTGTAATCAAGTTTTCAGATGTCGCATTTTTAGCCATTTTTGGAAGCGCTTTTGTCAAAGCTTTTTCTGCCCAGTAAATATCTTTTAAACTGTCAATAAATAATTCTCTCAATCCTTCTGCAGCATTAGATTTTGCTTTAACTGCTCTTCCTCCTTTTGACTGAGTTGTTTTTGCGGGAGCTTTTTTAGTGTCCGTCTTTTTTGTTTCTGTCGTTTTCATAATTGTTTTTTTAATAATTAACTAAGCCAAATGTAAAGCTCAAACTAATGGTATGTTTACAGAATTTCGATCTGGTTTTATAAAATTAGCAGAACGCTAAAACACTGTAAACAAGGTAGATATTCTATAAAATGTATTATTTATTTTATAAAAACACAATCAGCTAAGTGATTAGATTTAAAGCAAACATTTAAATCAAATACTATGATACAAATTGTAGAAGCTCCATCAAATGTAGCTGCCTTTAGGGCTCTTGGAGAAGTCACAGCAGAAGATTATCGAACAATACTTGTTCCAGCAGTAACCAAATTGGCTGAAAGTATAAACGAAATCAATTTTTTATTTTTAATTGATACGGAACTAAAGAATTTTACCGCATCGGCCTGGATGGAAGATGCCTTATTAGGTTTAAAGCAACTGGGGAAATGGAACCGTGCCGCGATAGTAACCGATAATCAAAAAGCTATAACTTTTACTAATGGTTTCAGCTATTTTGTTCCTGGTGAATTCCGAGGTTTTAAAAAAGACCAGTTTTATGATGCTTTGCACTGGGTACACACAGGAGAAAAATCTGCCCCAAAATAATAATTCTTTTAAATATAGGAATATGTACAAAATTGAAGAAATACTATTAAATACCCGAAACAGAGAATATCCGCTTCCAGAAAAAAAATGGAAATATTATCAAGAATGGCATAAGACATTATTCTTTCATTGGGAATTGCCCGCTTATTTCTTGCAAGATTACATTCCGAAGGGAATTGAATTGGATACTTTTCACAATATGGCATGGGTTTCCCTTGTGATATTTGAAGTAAAAAATATGAGGCTGAGAAACCTGCCGCCTTTTCCTTTTATTTCTCATTTTCCTGAAATTAATCTCAGAACCTATGTGATCAAGGATGGAAAACCCGGAATCTATATGTTTTCGATCGAGACAAATAAACTGATAGAGGTTTTATTTACCAGAATGTTTATTGGACTTCCTTATCAAAAGTCCAAAATAAAAAGATCTCCCAATAGGCTGCGCTCCCAAAATAAAACTTTAAAGCAGCATCTTGATGTAAATATTGGAAAAATTAAGCCTTTGGCAGAGAAAACCCCGTTGGATTTTTGGCTTACTGAAAGACATTCCTTATATGAAAATTGCGACGAGGAGATCTGCCGATCTGATATCCACCATAAAGAGTGGGTCCTTAAGGAACTCGATGTTACTATAAATGACATTAATTATAATGCTGGAAAATATAGCGTAAATACATTTCCGGACAAAATCCAGTATTCAGAAAAAATCGATGTTCTTTTATGGGGTAAAGAAAAAGTATAACGCTTTAAAACCTGTAAATTATACAATTACAATCGGTCTTTAATGTAAAATAATGATTTAGAGTCCCTGTACATTTGGCTTATTAACGAATTTAAAAAAATATATTATGGCAACTTCAAACAACAAAAAAAGCACTGAGAGTGCTAAGGGATCAGACAAACAAACTGATAAAAAAGAAACGGCTTCAAAAAGCAGTTCAAAATCTGCTTCGGATACAAAAAAAGAATCAGGTTCGAATAAAAAATAACCTTTAAAAAAATTGTACTATGAATTTAGAAGAAAAAGAAAATTACAATCTGGAAGATCAGAATTTTCAAAATAGAGACCGATATGAAGATCCAGATATCGATGCACCGCCCGCTGATCATTCAATATCTAATAATGCTGAACCTGATTATGGAAATGATTTAGAAAACCAGGAATTTGGCACATCAGAATTTGATAATGAAGATCTTGGCAACGAAAAATCAGATATTGATGAATTTGCTACCGATGAACTTGACAATGATGAATTGGACGATGATTTTGACGACAATGAAATTGACAACGACGAGTTGGATGACGAAGATCTAGGGAATCTAGATGACGACGAAGGAACAAATCCTGATCGAAATCTTTAAAAATGTAAAAGCCGTCTAGTTTTAGACGGCTTTTATTATTACAGCTTTTCTTTTTTCACTTTAGTTAAAACTTTATTCTTTTTTTCTGATTTCCAATATTCCACAATTGTTATAAAGAAACGTATTAAAATTTAGTAAGTCATTTTTTAACTGCAACTCGCCAAAATTTGTACAAACAAATTGCATGATTCTATTATCAGCTTCAACAAACTTAATGGGAATAATATAAAAGATAAGACTGATTGTGTAAGCATAATATTGTGTGTAACTTAATTTTGGAAAATATGCTAATCAAAAAAATAAATCAAAGTTATAAGACTCCCAATTGCAGTTTTCATGTTGGTTTTAGTTTCAACCGCAAATTATAGTTTTTTAATAAGATGTGATGATGAAGATGACAAATCCGCTAAAAAGCAGCTTCTTTACAAAAGACATATACATTGGATTCAACAAAATTTAATTGATTTTATTGAATTTCAAGTTGCAATTTCTAACTCTAAAAAAGCAAACAATGAAAAATTTAAAAATACAACAAGGTAAAAGTTATTGTGAAAAATCTCATGCGATAATTTACACGGGATATAATAACGAATTAATATTCCGAAAAGTATATCAAGGTGACTGGGGTGATTGGGATGAGGAACCTGAAAATGATTCAAAATACAATAATCCTGAACTTCAAAGTGACTACAAATCCTTTAATGCAGATGTATAAATACTTTTATATGTTAATTATATAATCTAGTTTATATAATATACCATTCCCTAAGGGTCTTTATTTAGATAAATAAAATTTGTCATCATGATTTATACTCTCATACAACTTCTAATAATATCAATAGGGGCAACAACAGTTATGACATGGTTTAGTTATACTATGTCAAAAAGTTTCAAGGAATTATATAAAGAACCTGTTCTTCTGGCATATGCTACTGAAAAAATGAAAATAAGGCCGGCAGCGCATTTTCAAAAATCTCTAGGCTGGATGCTGCACTATTTAATAGGACTCTTTTTTGTTATAGGATATTACATTCTATGGACAAAAAATATCGTGCCCATCTCAATAATTGGAACTTTGTCCTTGGGTGTTATCAGCGGTTTAATTGGTGTCCTCAGCTGGATTATTATTTTTAGGATAACACACCATCAACCACAAATTGATTTTCGAGGCTATTACATTCAATTGTTTTTTGCCCATGTCATCTTTGCTGCTGTAGCATCAGTCCTCTTCTCTATTATATACTCCTTTAATGGTTAAATAAGCATATCTTTGTCTATTAAGAGATTTAAAACAGAAAAGTTAGACGAAAGTAAAAATTACAAATATTCTCTTCTGGAGGATTTTAATCAATTAATGATCAAATAAATTATACTTTATTACAAGCCGTATTTTTATGTGTCCCTATAATGTAAAAAGGCTTTTTAAACCTTCACATATTAAATTCTATTTTATAGAAATTCTTAATCATTTTTAAGCATACGAGTAACATTCTAAAATAATTGTTTTTCAGTGACTTTTGTTGAACTGAAATTTACTATAAAATCTCCAGCAATATCAAATAGGGACAATTTTGAACACTTATACTTTTATAGGTTCATTTATTACTTTTTAATGATTCAACGGCCAAATTGTAAAAGTATTACTAAATGTTTCTGTAAATTATGTTTTAAAATATAACATTTTCCTACATAATTAAACAATTAATAATCAACAGGTTCATACCTGAGCATCAGAACTAAATTTTTGAGTTGATAAACAAAAGTAACACAATATGACTCCTATTAATGCCATAATCATATCAGAAGAAAAAGAGACTTTTCAAATCTTAAAAAAATTTGAGGAGGAAAATTCGATGATTATGGAAATAATTGGCAACGCCGATAGTCTATTAGAAGGGATGATTTTAATAAAATCAAAAAAACCAGATCTTGTCCTCTTGGATATAGTTTTCAAAGATAATTTCTTTTTTGAAATACTCGAACAATTAGAATTTAGCATTCCCAAACTTGTATTTATATCATCAAATAAGGACTATGCTGTTAAAGCCTTTAAACACGACGCCGTTGATTTTTTACTAAAACCCATTGATTTCAATGCCATAATAATGGCTATTTATAAAGTAATTAAACGAAGGGAAATGGAGCGCTCCTATCAACATCAAAAAATTAATGATATAAAACTTTCAAACACTGTTAGTCAAAAAAACGACTATGTTGCCATTGCCTCTTTAGAAAAAATAGAACTTATACCGATGTCAGAAATTATTTTTTGCAAGGCAGATGGGAAATATACTGTTTTTATTCTGTCTAACGGAACCAGCATAATGTCAAGCAGAAATTTGGGTGAATACAGTTCCATTCTTGATAGCAACTATTTTTTTAGAATACATCATTCTTATATCATCAACCTTCGTCATATTGTTAAAATTTCGAAAAAGGACGGCTATTTCTGCGAACTTTCTAATGGAATAATTTTGCCAGTTGCCAAAAGGCGTCAAGATGATTTTAATAAATTTATAAAACTGAAAGATTAAAAAACAGTATTAGTTAACCTCAATTACTAACAAAATGAATAAACCTAATATTTCAGAAAGTAACCCGGCAAAAGGAAAAAATGATAGTACTGTTTATTATTTTGAAGAATCGTTGCATGAACTTGGAAAGATATTGGATTTTTCAATGGATCTCATTTGTTCATGTGATGAAGAGGGGAATTTTATCTGGATAAATAAAGCTTCAGAACGTATTTTAGGTTATAACCCCGAAGAGTTAATTGGTAGAAAATACACTAATTTAATAGTTCATGAGGATGCTGATAATCTGAAAACTGAAAATTTTGATTTTAGAAGCGCCACGCATGTACCCATATTTGAAAAAAAATTCATACATAAAAACGGCAATATTATTTATTTGCAATGGTCTGCTGTATGGGATGACATTAAAAAATTATGTTATTGCATAGGCAGAGATGTTACTGAGAAAAAAAATAAAGAAATAGCATTTGAAATTGAGAGACTGAGATTCTTTAATATATATTCACAGGCACCTTCCTATATGGGGATTTTAAGCGGTCCAGGTCATGTTTATGAATTGGCAAATGAACTTTATTTGCAATTAATTGGCAAGAGGGATATTATTGGAAAAACAGTAAAAGAAGTCTTGCCTGAACTTGAAGTGCAGGGAATTTTTGAAATTTTAGATCATGTATATAAAACAGGTGAAAGCTTTTCAGCTAATGAAATGCCCATAAAATTTGATCGTTATAGTAACGGAAAGCTAGAAGAGGTTTATTTAAATTTTATTTTTCATGCCCGTAGGGACGCTAACGGCAATATCGACGGAATATTTGTCTTTGGCAATGATGTAACTGAACAAGTTCTTTCGCGAAAAAAAATTGAAGAAAGCGAAAAAATGTATAAAGATCTAATCCATAAATTGCCGGTTGCCACCTACTCCTGCGATGCCGAAGGTCGAATAGTACTTTATAATAAGGCAGCAGCTGCTTTATGGGGAAGAGAAGCTGAACTAGGAAAGGATTTATGGCATAATTCATGGCGTATCAACAGTAATAAAAAAGAGCAAACTTCAGCTCTAAATTTATGTTCGTTGGCTACAGCACTAAAACAAGGCGATCCAATCCTAAATAAGGAAATAATTATAGAACGCCCGAATGGAGATAAGCGAAATGTAGTGCCATACCCCGTTCCGTTCTACAATACCGACGGAGAGATAACAGGAGCTGTTATTGTGCTTTCTGATATTACAGAAATGAAATTGGCACAAAAAGAGTTGAGAAAAAATGAAAAAAAATACAGGTATCTTTTTGATAACAATCCAATGCCAATGTGGATTATAGATTTAAAATCTTTTAAATTTCTGGATGTAAATAAAATGGCCATCCTGCAATACGGATATAGCCGTGAAGAATTCCTTTCTAAGACTGCTTTGGACATACGCCCAAATGATGATAAAATTCATTTCATAAAATCAAGTGATACCTCCCAGATTAATAAATCAAATTATAATAGGGGAATATGGAATCACATAAAGAAAGATGGAACTATTGTTCCTGTTGAAATCATCGCACATGATATTATGTACGAAGGAACTGCTGCAAGATTGATTCTTTCTAATGACATATCTGATCGTATAAAAGCAGAAACAAATCTAGAAAAAAGAAACAGGGAGCTCATCAAAACCAATTCGGAACTGGATCGATTTGTATACAGTGTATCACACGATCTACGTTCTCCCCTAACTTCAATTCTTGGTCTTATCTCTTTTATTGAGACAGAAAGCAAAGAAACTGATACTCTTAAACATGCCGAACTAATTCGGATCAGTATCAACCATTTGGACGACTTCATAAAAAATATATTAAGCTATTCACGAAACAACCGAACAGGGCTTGAAATAGAACAGATTTCATTAAATGAATTGATTTTTGACGTAGTCGATTCGCTTCAAAGAATGAAGGAAGCAAAAGGAATTCGTTATGAAATTGATATAAAGGAAGAAAAACCTTTTTACACAGACAGGCTGAGAATTACAACAATTCTAAAAAATCTAATTTCCAATTCCATAAAATATCATAAGAAAGACAAAACTGATAGGTTTGTAAAAATATTTGGTTATTCAGATGATGAAAATCTCCACTTTTCAATAGCAGATAACGGGATCGGAATTGATCCGGAGTATCATCAAAAAATATTTGAAATGTTTTTCCGCCTTTCGGGTAAAGATGGCTCAGGTATTGGCTTATACATTGTAAAAGATGCCGTTGAAATATTGCAGGGCTCTATAGAAGTACAGTCAGAAAAAGGGGCTGGAACCAATTTTAATATCACTCTAAAAAATTTGAAACCATGTTAAAAGAACTAGACCCAAAATTTGAAACAGTTATGATTATTGATGATAACCTAGTAGATTTATATATTATCTCGCGTATGATTACTAAGAATAATTTTGCAAAAAATGTGCTGCATTATACGGAGGCACAAGAAGCCATGAAATATCTGCAGGAGAATCAGGACAATATTTCAAAATTACCACAAATAATTTTTGTGGACATCTATATGCCTTTAATGTCTGGATTTGAATTTCTTGAAGTTTATGATACATTGTCAACTACTTTAAAAAATTATTGCAAAACATATATTATATCATCAACAATCGATAATAATGATATAGCACGATCAAGCGGAAATAAGAATGTCGTTTCTTTTCATGTTAAACCGATTACCAAAGAATTTCTTGACCGGATTGTTTAATAATCAACAAATATATTTTCAATAAAAACAAAATCGAATCGGTATTTTATCCCAACCATTAAGTTGGAAATCTTTTTATGATTTAAAAAATACTGAATTTATTTTTAATAATACTCCGCACCACCTGAGCTCTTACAAATTTTATCAAGAAATTTAGTATCAGAATTTTGAGGCTTCAGATCGCTATTTTACCTTCCGATAGTGAGACTACATACCCTTTTTAAATTTCGTTATAATCAACGTAAGTTATAGTATTGTTTTCTATCCGTTCATAATTTTATCATTATTAATTTCATGTAATGCACGGTTATACTATATAGCTGTCAGTTATTACTTCGTCCTTTTCATTTAAAAGGCATTCCTGTTAATTTGTGTACAAGCTGTTGAAAAAACAATGGTTTGTACAATCTAAAAAATCCCTTTCGATTAACTATTTGCTTACCCTAATAATGAAAAAAGTAGTTTTCCATTTAATTTTTCTTATTCCAATATTGGCCCGATCTACAAATCCTCCTCCTCCTGGTTTACCCGATGAACCAGTTGCGGCTCCTATTGATTCAATGCTTTTTTTACTATTTATAGTAGGCGTCGTATTTGGTAGCTATATCCTTTTTAAAAAGAGATAGGCTTTAAAATTAAAACATCCTGCACTTATTATTATTAAATCAAAAGAAATATGAAAAAAACTTTACTATTGCTAACTGTCTTATTTTCTCTTGAAGGTTTTTCTCAAATACATGTTGGTGCAAATACACCCTTTTATGTCAAAAGCCAAATACTATATGTAGGTCAGAATATAAATCTGGCTTCGAACTCCAATCTTTATTTAAGAAACAATTCCCAGTTGATTCAAGGAACAACCGGGACCTCTACAAATACAGGAACCGGGACTTTATCAATTTATCAGGAAGGAACGTCTGATAACTTTGATTATAATTATTGGTGTTCTCCGGTTGGCAGTCCCTCAACATCTACAGGCAATAACAGTTTCGGAATTACATTATTGCATCAGCCTACAACATCAACGGCTTCATCTAATCCTACAATTTTACCTATTGGAAGTTACGACGGGTTAGCCAATCCTTTAACAATAGCTTCACATTGGATTTATAAACTTACAAATGCAGACAATTACTCGCAGTGGATACAGGTGGGAAGTTCCACTGCAATTGCACCGGGCGAAGGATTTACGATGAAGGGAACTAAAGGTTCTGACAGTACAGACCCAGAAGAAACCGGAATCGTAAATAACCCGGGCACAGGTGCCCAGAGATATGACTTTAGAGGAAAACCAAACGATGGAAATATTACTGTTACAGTGGGCTCAAATAATGCTGCAACACTAACAGGAAACCCATACCCTTCCGCACTGCATTTAAATGCATTCCTTTTAGATCCAGCAAACACTGCAGCTACCGGAATCGCCTATTTTTGGCAACAGGATAAAAATGTGAATTCCCATTATCTCTCAGCTTACAGAGGAGGATATGCGGCATACTCACCTATCAGTTTAGGTTCTGCTGGCATATATACCGCCGCTACATTTAGATCTTATAACAGCGACGGAACCCCAAACAGCAATCCTCCAACTGGTACAAGTCCGGTTGTAGCAAGAAAATATGTTCCAGTCGGTCAAGGTTTTTTGATAAACGGTTCTACTAACGGAGTTGTTACATTTAAAAATTCACATCGTATCTTTTATGCGGAAGACAACAATTTGTCTCAATTCGAAAAGCCAGCTAAAAAACTAACTGGCAAAACAAATAATGTTGATAATGGAGACAATTATGATGGACCACCTCCACCGCCCCCTTTAATGCCTTATTTTAAGCTAAATACTATTATAAACAATGAGTTTACAAGACAGCTTGCACTAGTTTTTGTTTCAGAAGCTACAGATGGCGTCGACTGGGGTATTGATGCAAAAAATATGGATGGAGATCTTCCGCAGGACATTTCTTTCTGGATTGACAATGGAGACTATGTAATTCAGGGACTAAATTTCAACTTATCTAAAAAAATTCCGCTTTCTGTAAAAGCAGCAGTAAGTACAAAATTTAAATTTTATATCTCTGAAACTGTAGATTTTGACAAAGAACAACCAATTTATATCTATGATGCACTTGATATGTCTTACCATGATATTAGAAAATCCCCATACGAAGCTCTAGTTGAACCCGGAAAATATACAGAAAGATTTAAAATATGTTTTACGAATGGAAAACTAGGAACAAATGATAGCGTTAAAAGTATGTTTTTTATTAGTCAGGACAATAGAAACCACGTTTTAAATGCTACAAATCCAAATAATGAGATTATGAATTCATTTGCACTTTACGATATACTTAGTAGAGTTGTGATTACAAAAAATAATTTAGGCGCCGAACAAAATTTTAGCTTTTCAACTTCAGGGTTGAGTTCTGGAATATACATCGCAACATTCGTAACAGCAAATAATGCAAAAATAACACAGAAAGTCATTATTTCCAACTCTAGTAATTAAAGCCTTCTTTATCCATTTCTTAAATAAATTTTAAATATTCAATAACTGCAATTATGATAATAAAATCTACTCTACAAAAAAATAGAATTGCAATACTATTTTTCTTCTTTATAACATTTATAACAAATGCTCAAATCGGTATCGGAACTGTTACACCAAACGCAAGCTCTGTTTTAGATATTACTTCTGTAACTCAAGGTATGCTTGCTCCCCGTATGACTACTGCTCAGCGAAATGCAATCGCAAGTCCTGCCGAAGCATTACTGGTTTATGACACCGATTTGAAAGCATTTTACTATTATAGCGCAGCAGCATGGATTGCAATTAACACGGGGGTATCAAGGCTTAATTTTAAACGCATAAAATCGACTGATAATTTAGCCACTGTCCTTGCAACTGAATTAGCCGCTGGTGGCGGAGCTAAATACGTATTGAACACCAATACACTGTATGAAATTAACGGTACAGTAGTTTTTAATTTTCCTATTGATTTAAATAACGCATATATACAGGGTCTTGATGCCAATGAAGACATCATAACTAAAACATCTGGAACTCTTTTTGACGGAAGTACAGGTGGCAGTATCAAAGGTGTTACTATTTTGACACCCAATGCAACTGTATTTAATTTAAATGCTGCCTCATCAACCTCTACTTTCTTACTTAGAGACACTATAATTGCAAATGCAGCAAGTATTGGAACGATTGCAGGTTATGGATTAGTTTTCATGAGCGTCGTTAATTTTTCAGGAAATTTAAATGGAATAACATATACTAATATTGGTCAGTTACTATTGAGCAATCAGGCATGGTTTGTCAATAATAGTGGTACGTACGAAAAATTTACAGGAACATTTACATTAATTGAAAAACAAGGAGGCTTCTCGTTCGTTGGTCCTGGAGCATATGGTTTGGATGTGTCTACAGCTGGTCTGAACATTACTGGTGATGCTGTTATAGAATCTGTTGTTTACACTGGAGCAACACCGGCAAATTATGTAAAACCTTACGCACCCGTTTCAACATATAATGGATATAATTTTAGTAATGCCTGGACAGTAAGGGCTGCTGGAATTCCTAATGAAGCTGATACAAATGCAACAGGAGATTTTTCTATGGATGCTGAAACCGGAGGTGCTATACCACTTAACTTAAGCGCTGCTACTCCAAGTAATAGTTTAAGGATATATTCAGCAACAATACCAACTGTTTCCAGCAATTTATTTCGCTTTTCAGCGGATGGAACGTACAACCGATTAAAATATGTTGGCAAAAAGAAAAGAATCTTTCAGGTATCCGGAGCGGTCAACTTTCAAGTTCCATCAGCAGGAACCTATATTGTTCATTTATACAAAAATGGTCTACCTGTACCGCAATTTAAATTTTATGGTAGAGGAAATGCTGCAAATGATATTATAACACTTCCAATTAATGCATCAATTGAACTAAATGCAAATGATTACATCGATTTTTATTTGCAAAGATATAGTGGGAATGATGGAGCAGATGTGCTTGTTTCGAATATGACAATAATAATTAAATAAAACCATTATAACCAAAACGGAAAATTTTTTGATTCTGTTTTTTTAATTACACTCCAGATAATATATTTAAGCCTATATCAAATATGGGACATTGGTGGCAAATATGAGATAAAAAAATATCAAAGTAGTAGCTAAAGGTAATATCCGATAATGATTATACACTAAGCGATATCAATAAAAATTTTTAAAATTGGTAAAAAACCGTCTGAATTCAGACGGTTTTTTTATTCCTTGAACTTAAAAGAACCGAATTGTGTAATCAAAACAAAAAATGCTGTAAGCTAAAACTACTTTAACAACTTAATTTTAATCACTTGTAAAACACAACGATTAAATAATCAAAAATATAAAAGAAGTATGAGAACTATAACATCATCAGCCAAAAGTGGTTCAAAACCACTATTAAAAACTAATGTATCAACATTGGAAAGAATATTAATGGTAACAAGCGGAGCTTATTTAGTGTATAATGCATTATCCAATAAAAACAAAAGTATTACCAAAGCAGGTGCCGGCGGAGCAATGCTATTAAGAGGGATTTCAGGCTATTGCCCAATATATGATGCAGCCGGACATTTAATGAACGATAAATCCTCAAATATTAATATCAGATTTAATACTGTAATTAATAAACCTGTGGGTGAAGTATTTGATTTTTGGCGAAATCTGGAAAATCTGCCCAAGTTTATGAGTCATCTTGATTCTATTAAAACTATTGACGCAACCACTTCAGAATGGACAGCAAAAGGACCGGCCGGAATTGGGTCAATTTCTTGGAAAGCAAAAATAGTCAAAGACAGAAAAGATAGACTTTTAAGCTGGATCTCTCTCGAAGATTCAGCAATAAGGAATGCCGGAAAAGTAGTTTTTAAATCCCATGGAAATGCTACAGAACTTGATATCACAATTTCTTATCATGCTCCTCTTGGAATTGCCGGCGAAAGCGCTGCAAAACTTTTAAATCCGTATTTTGAAAAATTAGTAAAAAATGATGTAACAGGACTTAAAAATTATCTTGAATCAAATCACTCATGATTTACTGCATAAAATATTAAAATGTCTGCAACCAAATGCTGCAGACATTTTATTTTTCAAATTAATATAAAGTACAATGGAAGAATTCATAAACGACATCATAAACCATATTCAAGGATATTATCAGAGTCTTGTGGATATTACTCCTAAATTGCTCCTTGCAGTTTTGGTAGTTTTGATATCCTGGTTTATAGCATCAAGAGTCCGAGTGTTTGCTGATAAAAAGCTGAAGCGAAAAATGCATGATCCTTTGTTGGCCACTTTTATTGCGAACTTAATAAAAGCTGTACTAATTATAGTTGGATTTCTATTTATGTTTCGTGTTATCGGGCTTACAGGTGTTGCACAAAGTGTTCTAGCTGGCGCAGGAATTTCAGCATTCATTATTGGTTTTGCCTTAAAAGATATTGGAGAAAATTTTCTGGCAGGTATTTTACTGGCTTTTAAAAGACCATTTTCAGTAGGTGATATTATTGAAAGCAACGGAGTAAAAGGAAAAGTGGTGGCTCTTAATCTTCGAGATACCCAGATAAAAAGTGACAGCAAGAATATTTATATTCCAAATGCCTTATTAATAAAAAATACCTTGATTAATTTTAATAGTGAAGGCTATCTTCTACAGGATTTTACCATTGGTTTAGAATATGGATCAGATTATAAAAAAGCACTATCCTTGATCACTGAAGTCATGAAAGCCGATAATGAAATTGTTGACAAAGGTTATTCTAATTCTGCTGTGGTTTCCGGTATTACAGGGGGCACTATTCAGATTATTGTTAGGTACTGGGTAAAAACAGACATAAAAGTGACAGATGGCAAACATCGTTCTGAAATCGTTATCAAAGTTGCAGAAATACTAAATAACAATGGTTTCATCATTAAATAATGCTTCGATTTATTTTTAACGACAAAAAACAATCTCATAATTTCTACCAATCACTTTAGAAGTTGTTTAAAATTTGGTAGGTGATAAAGAATTCGAGTCATAGAATAGATTAATGTATTCTTAGAAAATATACTGTATAAATTGAATAATCATCTTCTTGAATCTTCAATTAAAAAAATGTTTGTTTTTGTTTCGCTTTATTTTGTTCAGATTCGTACGTTTCTTTTACCTCGAACTCTTTTAAGTGTAATAACAGTGGGCTGGTAATTTCTGTATCCGGCAAGAAATAAATATTTCTTTATTTTAACTTATAGTGTCGAAAGTAAAATTTAATTTAAAAGCATGAAATATATTTCAGCATTAGAATTTGGAAAAAGTAATTTAAAAAATCTTAACAAGAAATCATTGACCCTTTAAAATTAATTATATGATCAATAAATTTTGATCTTGAATTTCTCGATGTAAAAAATTAACTTTACTTAAAGCAAAACTTATTTTTAATAATACTTCATCTTCTTATTTAAATTTGATTTTTGGCTTTTTTTTAAAATAATAAATTTGATAAAGTTCAATGATTTTAAGATTTAACCCCTACGATACATACAAACCGCTTCTAAGTAAAAAGTTAAAATAATTATCTTACAAATCAACTTGAAAATAAGCTAATTTCTTTAAATCATTCATAAAATGGTTTGTAAATTGTTCAGTAGCCGTCACTCTTAAAGAAACGTTAAAACATTAGTTTTAGCGTTTCTTTTTATGCCTTGTTCACATAATTTAACCCACTTTAACTTATAAAAACAAACGGTTTGTAAATCCAGTTAAGTTAACTCTACAGTATACAAACCATCTTTAAAACTCTGTAAACATTGATATTATAAAAAATCATTACCTTCATCTTAACATTAATTTAAGTTTATGGAAATTGAAGAAGAAAAATATAGAGGAAAAATTACAGCTAATAAAGCTCAAAAAATGCTTAGTGATGAAGGAAAGAATGTTACTCTGGAAGAAGCAGAAGAGATTTTAGAATTTCTACAAAAAATCGCATATGTTCAAGTAAGAAAATTTCTAAACGAAAAAGATGAAGATACGTAATCCCAAAATTGACTTGATATCCAAAAAAAGACTAATAGAAGATAAAATATAAACAGAGTATTAATTTGAATTTGGTGCAGAATCGGTGCATTAGTTCAAAACACTGAATAAAAGCAATTTATAAGCTTTAGATTGAATCATTACTAAAAAAAATCCTATATATCTTCGTTCTAATTCACTACGTTCTTGCTTTACATACTCGAATATTACAAATTAAAAAACAGCCAATTCGACCAAAAGTTAATTTCACTCCCAGAAATTAACTTTTCGGTTATGAACAAAATAAAATACTTTGAGATACAATTAAGATACAAATTAATAGATCATTACCAAAGGCAGAAGCGATACTTTGAGTTTTATGGCAGAATCGTGGCGCATAACTCTTCACATGACACTTAATTCCTTAAAATCAAACTCTTCTCTACCTATATTCGAATAACAGAGCGTCCCTCTTCAAAATTAAAAACAATTAAATTATTCAAAAAAAATAGGTAGACTACTATTCTTATTGAGTATTTATAGATTTGTTGTTCTAATGATGCAAAAAAATGGTTTATTTCTCTTTTATGAGGTGACTATTTTACTTAATATTCCTTCGAATTCTGCTCAGAGATTGTGGTGTTATTTCAAGATATGAAGCAATGTCACTTAGCGATACACGAGATGCAATATCAGGCTGCTGCTCCTTAAATTTTCTATATTTAGTTGTCGAATCATGTCCCAGATAACTATTCCGGATCAGAATCTTGTCTAAAAGAGTTTGTTGAATAGTTTGTGCTATAATTGATTCAATAGCAGGAATCTTTAAATAAAGTACTTCCAGTTGTTTTTTTGAAATTCTAAAAACCCGGGTATCACAAGCTGCCTGGATGCTTTCTGTAGCAATTGTCCCATTCTTGAAATTGTTTAAAATCGTGCAAAATTGATTTTCTTTTAAAAAGAAGTGGGTCACATTATTACCTTTTTCATTATGGACTAAAATTCTGAGGATACCCGAACTGATAAAGAATAATTCATCTGGTACATGCCCAGAATGAAAAAGATAATCTCCTTCCTTATGGCTGCTTTCTATTAAATATTCTGAAATTAATTCTTTTTCATTTTCTTCAAATACATGATACTGCTGCAAAAAAGAAATGAGGCTATTAGTTATGACTGGCATGTTAATCCAAATTAGTTAGGCAATCAAAATTATAACTTAATTTTGAATAATACCTGACAAAAAACCCGATTCGTTTTTACCATTTGTTAAGTGTCGTAAGTTTTATTTTCAGGAGATTTGCAATCATAATTAAATAACGGGAATTAAAGAAATATCGATAATGCCAATTGCTCTTTTTAATTATTACTAATCTCCATTTATCTAAATTTAATTTTATGAATACAAATTTAAAAACCCTTTCAGGTAAGAAAATCATTTTATTGGGTGCCAGTTCCGGCATTGGATTAGCTACTGCTATCGCTGCTTCGCAAGAGGGAGCAAAAGTTATTATAGTATCTAGTAACCAGGATCGCATCAATGATGCTCTAAGTCAGCTACCTAAAAATTCAGAAGGCTTTGCTATAGATTTAAGCAAGGAGGATAATATTGAAAGCTTCTTTACGAAAATTGGAAATTTTGACCATTTGGTTTATACAGCTGGTGAGAATCTTCAATTAAAACTTATTAGTGAAACTGATATTGATACGACAAAATCTTTTTTTGACCTGCGTTTCTGGAGTTCGGTTGCGGCGGTAAAATATGCTACGCCTTTTATAAATCAGGGTGGTTCTATTTCCCTGACTAGTGGAACCGCCAATGCACGTCCGGGAGCAGGATGGTCAGTGGCTTCGGCCATATGCGGAGCCATGGAGGCTTTTGTAAGGGCTATGGCTGTTGAATTAGCACCTATTCGGGTTAATTGTGTAGTGCCGGGTGTTTTAAAAAGTAATTTGTGGGATGCAATGTCCGAAGCCGATCGCGAGGATATGTATAGGTATTATGCAGATACTCTCCTCCTGAGAAGAGTGGGAGAAACTGAAGATGTTGCCGAAGGATTTTTATATCTGATGAAACAACAGCACGGAACAGGACAAAGCCTGGTTATCGATGGCGGGACATTGTTAATATGAAACAAAAAGCGAATTAAAAGCCGGTAATTACCGGCTTTTGTTAATAATAGCATAAAATGAAGCTTCCCATAAATTCTAATTTCAAACCGTTAAACGGCAAGACAGAATACCAGTATATTTTACCTATAAGTCCCAGTGGTTTAAAAGTAGCATCCTGATATAAGGTATTGTTGATTATTTTAAATTGCAGCCACGCTTCGCCCGAAAGTTTTATTTATGCATACAAAATCAGTTTACCTTCCTTCTTATTGGCTTATATTACTTTCCCGAAATCCAGTGCATATCCTGCATGTATTTGCTTCCAAATTTTATAATATTACGATAAAAGCCTAATATCTAAAAGATATCAGGCTTTACTTCAAAAAACAAATACTTAAATTAAGTAATTAAAAACTTAAACAAAATTCGAAAAACTTACAGTATTTAATAAAATTCGAATTTTAAAAACACATAACTCATATTCCATTTAAATTTCATAAAAGTTAAATTTTAATTTTTAACATCATTTTTTCAATTCTGGAAAACGAAATTTCAGGATTAGCTCCAGGAGATTCAGCCACTAATGCACCAACTGCACAAGCAAAATCAATTGAATACTGAGGGGCTTTTCCACTTAATAATGAAGCTATCAAAGCCGCCAGAAATGAATCTCCGGCACCTACGGTGTCAGCAACTTCAACAGGATATCCCTCATTTTCATAAAGTTGGCCTTCCCACATCAGCAAAGCTCCGTGTTTTCCCCTCGTTACACACATTCCCTTTACTTCGCTTTTTTCAGCTATAAAATTCATATTGTCTTTCAGACTTGTAAACGGCGAGGACATAGCAGCAGTAATTTCTAATAATTCCTCATCATTAAACTTTATAAAATCAGCTGATTGCATGAGGCGTTCCAGCATTTCATACGAATAGTGCGGTTTTCTTAAATTCACATCAAAAACCTTATAGACTTTTTTTTGCAGCATTTCCTCTAATGCCTGTCTTGAAACGTCATCTCGGCAAACTAAACTGCCATAAATTAAAACATCCGCATTAGCAACTGAATTCCTCGCCAAATCATTCAATTCAATTTTATCCCATGCAGACGGGTAACTGATTTCATAACTTGCCGATCCGCGCTCATTTAAGGTTACGTTGACCAAACCAGTCGGAAAATCTTCTGAAACTACAATCGTATCGGTTTCAAGCCCCATTTTTTTTACCTGACTTTTTATCTCTTTTCCGTCTTCATCATTTCCAACACAGCTTATCATAGTCACTTCACAACCAAGCGATTTCATACGAAGTGCTACATTCAATGGTGCTCCTCCAATCTTTTTCTCATTAGCAAAAACATCCCAAAGCACTTCTCCGTATGCCACCACCTTAAGGTTTTTTCCGTTATTCATTCTAAAATTATTTTATTATTAATTTCTATTCAGGTTGGGTTATCTGAAGATTTGAGATTGTGCTCGTTTGTCCTTCAGCAATTAATCCCCATTTGTTTTTATCTCTTCCGTAAATACGGTTTGTCAGAGCTGTTTTCCCATCGATATACACTACCACAACACTTCCTTCGGCAATTATTTCTACATCATATTTTATATTAGTCTTGAATGCAAATGGCAAGCGTGTTACTTCCTGCAAAGCCGAATTATAACCGCTTATTTTACTATTAGCAATATCAAAAACAACTTTATAATAACTTCCAGTATCATTGGTATGAAAAACAAATCCACTTGTTCCTGAAGCTTTGGTTAAAGTAACTTCTGCTTTTATTTTGACTTTCTTTCCAATGCTTTTAAAAATAACCGATGCTTTTTCTGCTTCTCCAGATAAAGAATAAGTTCCATTGTTAGCAGTTGCATTCGCTGAAATTGCATCTACTTCTGCAGTAGTATTTTTTTTCGAAAATAAATCTTTCACCGATTTGGGAGATTGAGTTCCCAAAGTTCCGTCAGAATTCTGAACCAATTCATGAATGACCATATTTCCTGCCCAATCTTTATTTCCTAAATCATTATCAGGCGTTTTTCTGGCATTCCATCCAAAAACATATCTTTTATTTCCGTCAGAAGCTGTTTTTCCTGCATAAAAATATTCTCCATCAATCCTGTCATTTTCCGGTTTTGTCCACGGACCGTTGATAGATGGCGCCAATCGATAATGCGTTCCTTTGTTGTTGCTCCAATTCTCAGAAAAAATTAAATACCAATTACTTCCCATTTTGAAAATATCCGCACATTCCATCATTAGATAATTATCCTCGGTAGTTGTAGTATATAACGGAGCTTCAACATTCCATTTTCCTGATGCAGGATCAGCGCTTGTAAAATGTAACAAAACGGCTTTTCTTCCAGGTTCTGTTTGTGTACTCACTAACATTGAATATTTTTTCAATTCATCATTATAAAACACATGCGGATCTCTGAAATCATAGTTGTAATATCCCGCCGGAGCTGTAATTTTAAAAGATGGAACTTTTGTCCATTTTTTCAAATCGCTGCTGGTTGCACATAACACACTTTCTCTTGCATTCGACTGTGCAAAAGCCGGATTTTCATTGTGCCCTGTATAATAAAAATAATAAAGATTGCCCACTTTGACAACTGACCCGGTGCCAATGGCAAAATCCGGTTCAAGCGTTGTGCCATAAGGAATTGTTTGACCTTCATAAGTAAAATGGGCCAAATCTGTGCTCTGATATTCATGAATATCATGAAATCCTTTTCCCGCAGGTTTATTCTGCGCATCATGCAGAAAGTAAATGTGAAATTTTCCGTTATCGAAAAAAGGCATAATATCTCCGGTATAACCAGCACTGTAATATGGGTCGTTTGCACCCATCCATTGCGCGGGCGGAACAGGAAAAACACTTGTTATTTCAGAATTGCCTCCTGAAATCGAACCTCCTATATAATTTTCATCCTGACTGCACGAAGCCAGTGAAAAGAAGACAAAGGCGATTGTGATTATATTTCTATATTTCATTTTTATTAAATTCAAAGTGATTTATTTTGCCGCTAAATAATTGATACTATTTTGTGTCAGCAATTTAATGTTTGTAATAAACTCATTTGCCTGACTTGGCACTCCACTGCTGTTGGTTTCATTGTACCAATCGTAAGCTCCCATAGAAATTACAATTACATTTTTATTCGTACTTGTATTTGGGAATTCTGCAATTGTAACTCTTCCGTTCAATTCATTATCCCAGGCTTCACTTGCCAGATTGGTTCCTCCTGTTTGGTTTCTCCAACCTTCTCCATTATTGTATCCACCCCATTCTGGTAAAAACCACCATGCTGTATGATTTAATCTGAAAGTTCCGCTTTGCAATAAATTGGCTTTTCCGGATTCAAAAGTGGTTAGGCCTTGAAATATTGGGTGGCCTTCATGACCAACAAATGACATTCCCCATGAATTACCGTCTACAAATCCATTTGGAGGAAAATCACCAAAAACATTATTTGGTCCTTTTCCTGAAGGAACAATTCCTAAAGCATCAACATATTGCGAAGCAAAAGAAGTCAAAAGCAGGTTTCCTCCATTTGTTCTGAAATTTTTCAATGCATTTGTAACCGCAGGATTATAAGCTACAGAAGGTAAATTTGTAGCCGAATCAAAGTGCCACCAAATCACATCGATATCGCTTAAATCAGCACCGCTTTGTACACTTTCAAACGAAATATATTTAGCCCCCGGAAAATTATCAAACAGCCAGTTTGAAGCCGTAACTTCATCCATGTTTGTAATTCCCGATCTTGTAGCCGCAGTTCCTAAAAATGCAACTGTTAATCCTGTAACCGGAACTCCTACATTTGCTGTATAGTTAACGCTTTTGCCATTCGATGTTATTACAAAAGTGACTGCATTTGTAAAATCAATTGTTGCGCCCGAAGCAGGTGAAATTGTAACACCCGTTGTAACTTCGATTACGGGTTTAAGCGCTCTTAAATCAGTATCTTCAGTCAAAGTCATATTAATCGTTTTATTAATATCGTTTACAGTAGCTGCAACACCATTTATCTTAAAACTCTTAATCGGACTTAAAACAGTTGTGGTTACTGTATAATCTTTATATAAATTTCCATTAATTACTCTGAATTTAACCGGATTTGTAAAATTCATTGCTGAATTTAATTCTGGATTGGACGTTGCTCCTTCTTCAAAAACAACTTCCGGCTTTATAGCTGTTATATCTGATCCGTAAGGCATTACAACAGTAATTTTTCCTGTTGTCTGATCAATGCTTCCTGAAACTCCGTTTAGTTTGAAGGAAAGTACATCTGAAGGCGAACTCACGTCAAATCCGCCAGTTTCAAAATTATTTTCGCAGGCAGTAATTATAAAAATCATTGCCAGTATTATAGATACTTTGGTCCAATATTTATTTAAAGCTTTTTTCATATTGCTGATTCTTTAAGGATTAATAACCTGGATTTTGTTTGTACAATCCCTGACTGAAATTAATTTGTTTCAACGGAATTGGGCAATATTCTTCTTTATGCGCATCAAAAAAAGCATCCTGATAATAGGTACGTTTTGTTTTTTCTTTTGCATAAAAGTCATTCATAACCTGATCTGTAATTCCCCAGCGAACAAGGTCAAAAAATCGGCTTCCTTCCATAGCCAATTCTAAACGACGTTCCCAGCGTAAAGCTTTACGGGCAAAATCCTGGGTCCAATTGCAATTTACGCCATCTACATAGGTATTGATTTTGAAGTTTTTCACGTAAGGCAGTCTTCCTGTGCTTTGCGCTGCCCTTTCTCTGATTTGATTAATTAACGGCAAAGCTTCAGATTGTCTTCCTAATTCAATCAAGGCTTCGGCACGCATTAAAATCACATCAGCATAACGAATCTGAATTCTGTTTTTTGAATTTCCGTAAAAAGGATCAATATTTACAACACAACTGCAATTTGGGGCAACATTTTCCTTTAAAGAAGCAAAATAGCCATAGGTTCCCGGAGATCTTACCCAAGCTTCAACATACAGAAATTCAGGGTCATATTTATAAGGCAGACCTGGCATCGCAACCGTATGATACAATCTCGGATCAACAGTATTGGCGTCTATATTTTTATAATCAAAATCTTCATTGTTGTAAGTATCAAACTCTGGTAAACCATTTGCTCCAGTTTTAAAAGCATTTACTAAATTCTGACTTGGCTTATGAAAATCACAACAGCCTAAACCTTGTGGCGTTGAAAGAACGTCTGAGAAATTCAATCTTCCGTAAAGCGTTCCGTCATTATCAGAAAATTGGATTGAGAAAATAGATTCCGGCCCGTTTTCGTAAGTTCCAGGCAGGAAGTTGTTTGCAAAATCAGGTTCTAAAGAAGCTTTTCCAACTACTTTATCTGTTGCCGCGATCACTTCCTGTAGATGCTGCTGGTTTATACCTGTAACTTTGAATGTTTCATCCTGTGTGTACGCCTGATACAATCTTGTTTTTGCCAAATAAGCATAAGCCGCTTTTTTAGTGGCACGCCCCACCTGTGGCTGTGTATCTGGCAAATTATCTGCTGCAGCCTGAAAATCTTCAGCAATTTTATTCCAAAGTTCTTCGTTTGAAAGTGCTTTGTTTGAAATCGTTTTATAATCTTCTACCGGAATATCTTCTGTGATATAAGGTACATTTCTAAACATGATTTTCAGCATAAAATAAAAATGCCCTCTCAAGAAACGCATTTCAGCCATTCTCGTTTTCTTCAACGGATAATCTGCTTCTGAGATTTGTTCTAAAGCTTTCAACGCTTTATTGGCTCTTGAAACACCAACATAACTGATATACCAGAAACTATCCAATTCTCCAAAATCCGGACGAATGTTATTTGAAACTTCAAAAAAGTGAAAATCCTGAATGTCATTTGTACCGCTTCCGCCTTTATAAGCATCATCTGAACGAACATTACCAAAAGGCCACAAACTGTACGGAGAATCATAATGATCATTTCCTAACTGTGCATAAGCTGCATTCATAAATCCTTCAACCGACTGCGGTGTAACAATATCTTCTTCTGACAACACACCACGCGGATCATTTTCTAAAAAATCGGAACAGGAAGCAAAGAAACCCATCACTGCAAATCCTGCTATATATAGTATTTTTTTCATATTAATATAATATTTGTCTTTTATTGGAATATGGAATCGCCATTCTTTCTTATCATTTCCCATTTCGAATTATGGCGATTTCATTTTTTTAATCTTTTGTTATAAAGTAAAATTAAGACCAGCCGTAAAAGTTGTCGGCTGAGGATATCCAAAACCAGCATTTTCCGGATCAACTCCTGTGAAGCTTTTAGCATCAATAATCAACAAATTCTGTCCGCTGATGTAAAGTCTAAAACTTTCCATATTCAATTTCTTCAGTAATTCTTTAGGAAAACTATATCCAAACTGCAAAACTCTAAGTTTAAGATAATTTCCATTTTCTACGTAATAAGTTGAAAATCTAGACTCTGCATTTCTATCAACAGTTGTCAGCGCAGGGATTGTAGAATTTGGATTGTCTAAGGACCATGCATTCAGCAAACGAGTTCCTTTGTTTGATCCCACATCATCAACGCTCCAGAAATCAGTCTGATATTTGGTGTTATTGATAACATCCACGTCGCTTGCACCTTCCCAGAAAGTAGTGAAATCAAAGTTTCTATAAGCTAAGTTTAAATTAATTCCATACAACAATCCCGGATTTGGATTTCCGATCCATGTGCGGTCTTTATCTGTAATTGTCCCGTCTCCATTTAAGTCTTTGTAACGAATTCTTCCAAGTCCTTTTCCTTCCTGATTTGCCGAATTATCAACCTGATCCTGGCTAGTAAACAACCCGTCAGTAACATAACCGTACATCGAATTAATTGGTCGTCCTAAAATATTATCATTCAGTCCGTCGCCACCGTAATTATTTTTTACTTCATCCGGCAGTTTTGTAATCTTATTTTTGTTTGCCGAAATGTTTCCGGAAATATCATATTTCAGTCCAAATGAAGTTTCGTCATGATAGCCTAGAGAAAACTCCCAACCTTTATTTTCCATAGAAGCTCCGTTTACCCATCGGTTTCCGCCTTCTCCAATAACTCCTAAATAAGGTGGCAATACCAAAATATCATCTGTTTTCTTGATATAATAATCTACAGATCCGCTTAATTTTTGTTTGAATAAACCAAAGTCCAAACCAATGTTGGTCTGCGTAGTGGTTTCCCATTTCAAATCATCATTTCCTGATTGTGTTGCAATAAAACCAGATGGAAGTAATCCGTTTCCGTTTCCTGCAATATCATAAGCTGTTCCGTAAGACGTTGCCCAAGTTGGACTTCCGCCTGCGTAACTTGCCAGATAAAGCGAGTAAACTGCCGTATTGCTGATTTCTTGATTTCCGGTTTGTCCCCAGCCTGCTCTTAATTTCAAGTCTGAAAAAACAGGAGCACTATTTTTAATGAAGTTTTCATTGCTGATTCTCCACCCCGCTGAAACTGCCGGAAATGTCCCGAATTGATTGTTTTTTCCAAAACGAGAAGAACCATCACGACGAATTGTTGCCGAAACCAAATAGCGATTATCAAACTCGTAATCTGCTTTTCCAAAATAAGAAAGCAAAGAATATACAGTCGAAGTTCCGCTGGTAAAAGATTCTCCAGTTCCTGCATCTGGATACATATAATCCGGCGTTTCGATCAAAAAGTCATTTTTACGTAACGTGTTTGTATCATAAGTATCTTTATACATCTCCGTTCCCGCCATCAAATTAAGATTGCTTTTTCCAAAATTTAAGCTGTAAATTGCTGTATTCGTCCAAGTCCATTTGTCGCTGATTGACTGATCGATTGTAACAGACGTTTGATCGTTTTGCAGATAACCTGATTTGTAGCTTCTTTGCAGCGTACGTTTTTTGTAAAAACCATAATCCATTCCGAAACTGGTTTTGATGTGCAGATTTTTAATGATTTCCAAATCCGCGTAAGCGTTACCAAAAAGACGTAAATAATCGTATTTGTTATCTTTATTATATTCTAAAAGACGAACCGGATTTTGTCTGTCGTTCATACCACCAACTGGCCCTCCCCAGCCTATTCCGTCTACAGTGTGCACCGGAATAATTGGTAGAGCTCTAAGTGCAGGATCTAAAACGCCCGGATCTGTTACTTCGTTCGTACGGTTTAAACTGAAGTTTTCTCCGATAACTAATTTGCCATCAAAATATTTATAAGAACTGTTCATTCTCGCAGAAATTCTTTCGAAATCTGTTGTTTTTACAACACCTTCATTTCCATAATAACCTAACGAGAAAACATAATTTCCTTTATCAGAAGCATTCGATACAGACAAATCATAAGAATTGGCAACTCCAGTTTGAGAAATCGCATCGTACCAATCTGTATTTGAAGCTTTAATGGTTTGTTGCGCATCAAGATATTCCGGAACCAAAACTTTGTTCAATTGCGGTTTGTTGTTATTAACCGACCAGTCAAATTGATAACGCAAATTATTATTATTCGGATTTATGCCATCATTAATATTTGCCTGCCAAAGTGCCTGTCCAAACTGGTTTGCGTTTAGGACATCTAACTTTCTTGAATAATCAGAAAAGGAAGCATAGGTACTGAAATTGATTCTCATTTTACCTTCTTTACCTTTTTTGGTTGTAATGATGATTACTCCGTTTGAAGCTCGGGAACCATAAATACTCGCTGAAGAAGCATCTTTCAGAACCTGAATCGTTTCAATATCATTAGGATTTAATTCATGCATTCCAGATTTTGTCGGCATTCCGTCAATAACGTAAAGCGGATCTGTGTTGTTCAAAGTTCCAACACCACGAATTACCACTTTTGTATTTCCTCCGCTCGGCGAACCATCTGAAGATACTTTTACTCCGGCAATTCTTCCCTGCAAAGCTTTGATTGGGTTTGGCTCCGGCTGCTTCATGACTTCCTTCATGTTCACAACGGCAACTGCTCCGGTGATATCCGTTTTCTTTTGTTTGGAGTATCCTGTTACTACAACTTCATTTAGCTGGTTGTTGTCTACTTTTAAAGTTACATTGATCGTTTTTTGGCCTTTAACAGGAATAGATTGTGGAGCATATCCTATAAAGGAAACTACAAGAACCGCATCTGAATTTATATTGCCGAACGAAAAATTGCCATCAAAATCTGTTACTGTACTGGTATTTGTACCTGAAATAAGTACGGTTGCTCCTGGAAGCGGCATTCCGTCATCTGCAGAAAATACCGTTCCCTTTACTCCATTTTCCTGAGCCGTCATAAGTAGCACCGGAAAGAAGAAAAATAGAAAATAAATAATTTTACTTTTCATGAGGTTAGTGGTTTTTAGTTAGTTTATATTTAATTGGTTAATTACGAGGTTATTCAATTCAATTTCCTCCTTTGAAGAAACTGATAGAGATGTAAATGGCTGGTTTGTGAAAAAGATTTCTGTTATAACTTTTTCGCCATTGTTGTAAAATATTTCAATAGAGGTTTTATCTAAAATAATTTTAAAAACACCTTCTTTTTGATTCCCGTTTAAAGCTGCTTTTGTGATCGTTGCTGCAAACTTTTCAGAGAAATCATTTTTTCCAGACTTCGAACGATCTACAAATAAATAATGATCTGAATTATTGATTCCGAAAGTCAAAGACTCACCTTTTTCATTTGAAAGCGTAAAAGTGTACGTGTCTTGTTTTATGTTTTTCAGCTTAAAATCAATAATTGCCTTAGTTAAATCAATTTTCCCTGATCCGGAAATCGAAAGATTGCCTTTTCCTTTTAGGTTTTTCTTTTTTATAGATTTAGAAACATATTTATTGATTTCTTTTACCGGATTACTGATCAGACTATAAGCATTTCCTTTTTTTATCAACTGAATTTCGCGGGCAATTGTAGTGCTGCTTCTCCATGCAAATGTTGGAACATCTTGCGCGTACTCCCAATTAGACATCCAGCCGATAAATAATCGACGTCCGTCAGCACTTGGAACATTATTCCAAGTTACACCAGCATAATTGTCTTTCCCATAATCTATCCAAACAGCCTTTTCCTGTTCTACTCTTTTGGCAAAATTTGGGTCTAATGTAAAAGTAGTTCCATCAAAATCTCCAATAAAATATTGCGTTCCGGAACCTCCATTTACACCTCCTGGATTTAAGCTCTGAATTAAAACCCATTTGGTTTCATTTGACCCTTGTACTTTTATTTCAAAAAAATCTGGACATTCCCAAACACCTCCATGTGCCCCAATATTTTTTCCGAAATCAGATAAATATTCCCAGTTTTTTAAGTCTTTGGATTTATAAAATTGAGAACGGTCCTGTGCTGCTAAAACCATAATCCATTGCTTATTCGTTTCATCCCAAGTTACTTTCGGGTCACGAAAATCTCGAATTCCAGGGTTTTTTATGACAGGATTTCCTTCCTCAAATTTCTGCCATGTAAAACCATTGTCATTCGAAAAAGCAATGTCCTGCTGCTCGACATCAATTTTATTTTCTTTTTCTTTTGTCATATCATGCAGCGTATAAATTGCTACAATTGGAGCCGTTTTCCCCGTTCCTAAACCAGAAGTATTGTTTGAATCTACAACAGCACTTCCTGAAAAAATATATCTATTCTTATCCGGGTAAATCGCGATAGGCAACTCTTCCCATTTAATGAGATCTTTACTAACGGCATGTCCCCAATGCATCGGTCCCCATTTATTTCCATCAGGAAAATGCTGGTAGAATAAATGATATTTTCCATCTGCATAGAACATTCCGTTAGGATCGTTCATCCAGCCTTTTTTTGGTGTAAAATGAAAATTAGGGCGGTACATTTGCTCCTCTGAAGATGCTGATACTGAAACAGCAGTTATTTGCGCCACAGCCGAATACGGTTTAAGTCCCCCTACTGAGAGGAGTATCGCACTATAAAATGCCAGCGGTAGATGTTTCTTTGATTTCATTTTTTTTGATATTTTTTTTGGTTAGATTTTCACTTAATACTTCTAAAGAAACTCCTTTGGTTTCTGGCATCAGAAAAATTACGAACAGTAATTGCAGCACCATCATCAATGTAAAAATTAAGAATACTACTTCCGGGCCAATTTCTGAAAATAACATCGGAATTAAAGATGGGATAATTGCTGCCAAAACCCAATGTACTGAACTCCCAAATGCCTGTCCAGAAGCCCGAATGTGATTTGGAAAAATTTCGGAAATAAAAACCCAGATAACTGCCCCTTGGCCAATGGCGTGAGAAGCAATAAATAAGAAAAGGAAAATAGGTACAGATAAGCCTCCCCAATTGAAATAAAAGGCAGCCGAAACCAATCCTAAAGAAATAATATATCCCACAGAACCAATGTACATTAACAACTTTCTTCCTAATTTGTCAATTAATGCTACGCCGATTAAAGTGAATATAAGATTCGTAATTCCGATTCCGATGCTACTTAATAAAGCCGTATTTTGTCCTAAACCTGCTTCTTCAAAAATTCTTGGCGCATAATATAAAAAGGCATTGATTCCCGAAAATTGGTTAAAGAATGCAATTAAAAAAGCCAATACTAACGGAAAACGGTATTTCTTCATGAAGATATTTTCATGTTTTGTAACACCATTTTCTCTGGAATCATCCATGATGTCTTTTAGGTCAGCAGACGGATCAATTTGAAACAGAACTTTACGAGCCTCTTCATCTCGGTTTTTAGATAATAACCATCTTGGGCTCTCTGGAATTGTAAGTATAAAAAGAATGTAAATAAAAGAAGGAATAGCCTGCACTCCTATCATCCAACGCCAGGCATTTTCTCCAATATCTTTTAAAAAGTAGTTGGAGATAAATGCAATTAAAATTCCAAGTACAATATTAAACTGATACAGCGCTACTAAACGTCCGCGTTTGTCAGCCGGAGCAATTTCGGAAACATAGGCCGGCGCTGCAATAGTTGAAGCCCCAACACCCAAGCCTCCAATAAATCTGAAAGCAGCAAATACAAATGGATCATTTGCAAAAGCAGCACCAATAGCAGAAAGAAAGTATAAAATTCCTATCCAGAACAGTGTTTTTTTACGACCTATTTTATTGGTTGGAATTCCACCAAAAATGGCACCTACAACTGTTCCCCAAAGTGCCATTGCCATAACAACAGATCCATGAAAAGCATCAGATGAATGCCAAAGAAGCTGTAGCTGTTTATCAGCTCCAGAAATAACTACGGTATCAAAACCGAATAGAAAACCTGCCAGTGCAGCAGTAACAGACCAAATCAATATCTTGTTCATTGTAGATGTATTAAAAACTTGTTGCTAAGATATCCGCAAAAAAAACAACTTATTTTTAATGATGTTACAATTTAATTCTATAAATACTGACAGTTTGATATTTAAATAACAAAAGCCTTATTTACAAGGCTTTAGATAATTTAAAATTTATTTACGAAAACCTTGTAGTTTCGATTTTGTTACATTAGGTTTAAAATTGATACCTAAATTGCATCAATTTTAAACCAATATTAATTGGAAGATTTGTATTCCTTTGGTGAAATTCCAAATTTATTCTTAAAAGCTGTAGAAAAATAGTTGGGAGAAGAGAAACCAAGTGAGTACGCAATTTCAGAAATATTCATATTATTTGACTTTAAAAGCTCTGCCGCCTTCTCCAATTTTACATTATTGATATGGTCACTTATATTAATTCCTATAATTGCTTTTACTTTTCGATACAACTGAACTCTCGAAACTCCGAGTTTATCGGCTAAATCTTCAACAGAGAATTTGGGATTTTCGACGTTTTTCTTAATGATGTCATTCATTTTGGTAATAAAGGATTGTTCCTGATTGCCAAATTTCGACTCAGGTTCAACACGATATATATTATTAGTATAGTAATAACGAAGTTTCTCTCTGTTGAAAAGCAGACTTGATATAGATTGTTTTAAAATAGACAGGCTAAAAGGCTTCGTTAGATACTGATCTACTCCACTTTGCAAGCCTTTTAAAACTGATTCTTTATTACTTTGCGCTGTTAAAATAATAATAGGAATATGTGATGAACGCAAATCTTTTTTCAATTCTTTACTGATTTCGTAACCGTCTTTGTCTACCAAATTAATGTCACAAATGATAATATCAGGAACAATTTCCATTGCTTTTTCAATAGCATCGCTTCCGTCAGAAGTATAAATGACATATTCATAAGATAATTTAGCTTTTAAAAATGAAACCAAATCTATATTGTCTTCTATAACCAAAAGTGTATGTTTTTCAGATTCAGAAATTACATTTTTCTCATTCAAATCAGATTCTATATCAAGATTATCTGTAATTAAACTTGGTGTTTCATTTAGTTTTTCAGCTTTATTTATAATTTCAGAAGGCTGTAAATGGCTTACTCCTTTCAATAAGGTAATTAAGAATTCGCTTCCCTGTTTTGATTTCAATTCTATCGTTCCCTGATGTAAGAGCACAAACTCTTTTGAGAGATGAAGTCCAATTCCCGAACTGTTTTTATTATTATTTGAAGCCCTGAAAAAAGGATTAAAAACATTCGATAATTCATTTTCGGGTATTCCGATTCCAGAATCTTTAAAACTGATTTTAACTGTATTATCTTGATTGTCGATAATTGAAATGCTGATTTTTCCGTTATCGGGTGTAAATTTAAAGGCATTAGAAAGCAAATTGAAATACACTTTATCCATCAATCCTCTATCGATAAACAATTCCAAGTTTTTATTTTTGCAAGTAAGCTGAAAATCAATATTTCTTCGGGCAGCTTCGCCTTTAAAATTAGCCATGACTTCATTTGTGAAATCGTAAATTTTTGTATTGGAAGCTCTAAGTGCAAATTTTTGTTCTTCAATCTTCCTGAAATCCAACAATTGATTTATTAATCTGAGCAATCGATTTGAGTTTTTATGAATTAGTTTTACTTCGTCAATCAGTGCTGTACCTTTAATTTTTTCATTTTCAATCAACGACTCTACATAACTCATAATAAGCGTTATGGGTGTTTTAAATTCATGCGAAAGTCCAGTAAAGAAATTCAATTTTGCTTCGTTGCTTCTTTGAGCAATTTGAGCCATTTCCTGAATTTCATTATTCTGATCAATTACGGTTTGATTAATTCTTTCAAGCTGTTTTTTCTTTCTTGAAATAGAAATAGTTGAATAAATACTATAAATCGTCAAACTCAAAATAATCACTAAGAAAAAACTCAGCAACCGAACCAAGTTATTCTGCGAAGCATATTCTCTTTCCTGAACCTTTATCGCTCCCTGTTGTGACTCAATAACTGTTTGCTGTTGATCGACTTTATCCATTTGATTTTCGATAATTTCAGCATTATTCTTATCTATTACAATTGTATTTAGAATATTATTTTTTGCAATTGCTTCTTTATTGTACATTTTTAAAGCCAATTTCAACGCTTCATTTCCTCCTGTCGGATATAGTATTGTACCGTCTAAAACTCCGCTTTTTACCAATTCTATCCCCCCATTTACTGTATTGAGTCCGTCAACACCAATAAATTTGATTTTCTTTTCTAAACCAACAGTTTTGGCAGTTTCCCAGGCACTTAAAGCCATACGATCATTATGAGCAAAAATATATTCGATGTCATGATTTTGTAAAAGAATTGCTTTTAAAGGCACTTTGACTGACTCTTTTTCCCAATCGCCATTTATAGTGTTTTCGATCTTAAAACGCTTATTTTCTTTGATAATCTGATCAAATCCAAGACTACGTTCATATGCTGGTGAAGAACCGTTTGCTCCTGTTATTTCAATGATTTTGCCAGAACCTTTACTGTGAGAGATAATATATCGGGCAGCAATTCTGCCAATTTCGATATTATCAGCTCCAAGATAAGCAGTATAGCTTTCTCCCTCAATTTTTCGATCTACAACAAGAACAGGAATTCCTGCCTTTATTGATTTTTCTACAACTGCAGTCAAAGGTTTAGATTGAATTGGAGAGACAATAATAACATCAACTTTATTAGATATGAATCTTTCAATATCTTCTATCTGTTTCTCGATATTATTATTGGCGTCTTTTATAGTTAAATCTACCTCAGGCCGCAATGAAGCTTCAATCTTCATTGAGCTGTTCATTTGTTTACGCCAATCATCTGTAGTCATAGCCTGAGAAAATCCAACTTTTATTTTATCGCTCAGTTTTTGTTTGCAGGAAATTAAAGTTAATGATGCTAAAAAAAGCAGCAAAATATATTTTACAGTTTGATACATGAAATTATAAGTTTATGTAAATGAAAGTGACTTTCGAAAATACCTTCTTAAACCAGTAACTTGCCAAAATAATTAGGAAGGATTATTTTGTTATGACAAGTAAGAAGTGTGTATATGATTGTAAAGATAAAATTAAACTTTTAAGTTTTAACAATGACACCTCATAATTTTCTCATTATTATAATCAACAAATTTTCTTTGCCAACATTTCAGTAAAGTTCAATGTAAAATCGTGGTAACAGGGTTTTGGAGTTCCCTCCAAAAGTGGCACAGAAATCTAAGGCGGTTTTGTAAAAAAGAAGCTCACATAAAAACTATTAAATTGAATAATTCCGCTTTAATCAAAAATTATGGTTGAATCTCCTTTTCCCATGATAACTTTACTTGTCAGACCGATAAATATTCCATGTCCAACAATTCCATTAATATCATTTAACTTTTTAGATAAAGAAGCAGGATCAGAAATGATGCCAAAATCAGCATCTATAATATTGTTTGCCTGATCTGTTTTAAATGGTCTATCTCCTTCCATCCTAATTTTTCCAATACCATTTAATATTTTAATTTGACTTAAAATATAATTTGAAGCAAATGGAATTACTTCAATTGGGACTTTGAATTTTCCTATTTGTTTTACTTCTTTTGATGAATCCGCTATTATAATTTCTTGTTTTGTTAATGAGGCTACAATTTTTTCTCTAAGCAATGCACCCCCACCGCCTTTGATTAAAATTAAGTCAGAGGTAAATTCATCTGCTCCATCAATTGTAATATCTATTGAATTTATCAAATTAATATCAATCAAAGGAATATTTAAAGCCTCAGCAAGTTCTTTAGTTTTATTAGAAGTTGGTACCGCTTTTATTTTTAGGCCATTGCTGACAAGTTTTGCAATTTCTCTTATTGCATAAACAGAGCTTGAACCTGTACCTAATCCCACAATCATATTATCAGTTAGTAATTTAACTGCTTCTTTTGCCGCAAACTCTTTTTCTTGTTCTAAATTCATGGTTTATAAAATTTGTGAATCTTCAATTAAAAGTAGTAGTAAATTCTATTACAAATTTATTTTTTTAATAAATTCTGTTCTTATCCAATACACTAATATTAATTTATGTTTCCAATTTGTCATTAAAAAATACTGGAGTTTTTTAACCTAAAAACTACTTAAAAGGACACCTTCTTCATTTCAACGATTCATTTTGCCTGTTTACCTAAAATCATACTTTTTAAAGAAGTTTTCTAAAGACCTTTACATAAGAAAACAAAGCATTACTGCTTATAACTTAAAAACTTGAAATTATGAAAGCAAGCATTGGTATTACAGAAAAAAACACAAACGCTGTTTCTAATGAATTAGCAAAACTGTTAGCAGATGAATTTGTACTTTACACCAAAACCAGAAATGCACACTGGAATGTTACAGGCGATAATTTTCATGCGAATCACATCTTCTTTGAAAATCAGTACAAACAACTAGATGAAATCATTGACAGCGTTGCTGAACGTATGCGCAAAATTGGCCACTACGCACCAGCAACCTTAAAGTCCTATCTTGAATTGACGCATCTTACAGAATACAGTGAAAGAACAAACGATGGTTTAGGATTTATGAAAGATCTATTGCAAGACCATGAAAGCATCATTGAATTTATTCGTGGCAACATTACTCCTTTTGCCGATGATTACAAAGATTATGGTTCAAGCGATTTTATTACTGGTTTAATAGAAATTCATGAAGAAATGGCATGGATGATACGCTCTTACTTTAGATAAAATAACAAGGAATAAGTATATTTGTCTAAACCAAAAACCAAATACCATGAAAGCGTTAATTGTTGATGACAATGATATTGCAAGAACTACTTTATCTCATTTGGCAAAACAAATTCCGAATCTTACTGTTGTAAATGAATATTCTAACGCCATTGAAGCGTATCATCATTTACAGGAAAATCAGGTAGATTTAATTTTTTTGGATATTGAAATGCCTGAGATGACAGGAATTGAGCTGACAAAAAATCTCGCAGGGAAAGATATCATCATCATTTTTACCTCTTCTAAAAAAGAATATGCGCTGGAGGCATTTGAATTGAATATCGCAGATTATATTCTAAAACCAGTTACTCCTGCCCGATTTTTACAGGCAGTAAGTAAAGCGCAGTCTATAATTGAAAGCCGAAAAGAAAATGTGCAATTTGGCAAAGAAGAATTCTTATTCGTCAGAGATTCGAATATTACAAGACGCTTAAAACTGGATGATATCTTTTATGCAGAAGCAATGGGAGATTATGTAAAGTTTTACACCAAAGAAAAAATGTTTGCCATTCACGGCAAAATGAAAACTGCCGAAGAACGTCTGCCAAAAGATGATTTCATTAGAGTACATCGTTCTTATATTGTTTCTATTGGTAAAATTGACACTTTACAAGATGGCGGTATTATGATTAACAAAAAATTTATTCCTGTTGCAGATGCTTACAGAAAAGCACTTAACACTAGGATGAATGTATTCTAAATGTCATTTTATTTTTTCTGCTGCGTAAACTAGATTCCTATCTTATTGAATTAAGATAGTACAATTTCATATACACTTATTTTATGATAAATACGTCTACCGTAATGGGTAACAAACGCTTTAGTTATTTTATAATTAGCAGTTTTATTTTATGCAGTATATTATTGATTGCTGTACAAATTAATTCGGCTCAAAATACTAAAGAACTCATACGTAATAATAATACCCTTTTAAACGAATTGCGTTCCAGCAATCATTTAAGAGAAATTGACCGCGATATTTTGGGTGTCGAAAGCAGAATTCGAGCTTCGATCGCTACTAATGACACTACACATTTAGAAGGAATCGATCAAAAGATCAGGCAGATTAGAAATTTTCTCGATTCCCTTTCTGTGGATAATGCCGATCCTGAAGAGGAAAAGTTAATACAAAGACTCGGAGTTTTGGCTCAGGATAAAATGGTCACAAAAGGAAAACTCCTGCATCGTTTTGATTCTTTAGGAAATATGGATGATGATAGCTCAATTGCTAATCCTAGAGCCAGAATAATTTCTAATGAGATTACCGATATTACAGCAAAGATTTACCATAAGCGTCAATTGCGCATGGTAGAGTTGCGAAATCTAAGTGTGGAAATGGGTCAAAGAGCAAAACTTTACGACATCTCCTTATTAGTTTTACTAGTTTTGAGTGGTGCCGTTATAGGGTATCATATTATGCGCCAATTTAGAAGACAACATTTTCTGATTAAAGAATTGGATATTGCAGAAAAAAAAGCATCGATCGCCGCTCAGACCAAAGAAAATTTTCTGGCTAATATGAGTCATGAAATCAGAACGCCGCTTAGTGGTATTTTAGGTTTCACCAATTTATTACAAAAAAGGCCTTTGGATGAAACTTCCGCAGAATTTGTGAATTCTATTCAGCGTTCGGGCGAAAATTTAATGACCATTATTAATGACATACTCGATTTATCTAAAATTGAGGCTGGAATGATGCGTATTACGCCTGGAATATTCAGCATCAACGGATTATTGGATTCGGTTGAAACGCTTTTTTCAGAACGTGTAAAAGAAAAAAAATTAACCATCTCCAGTAAAGTCGATACTTCGATCCCTGATACTTTAATTGGTGATGCCACGAGATTAACTCAAATATTGGTAAACCTCATTGGAAATGCCATAAAATTTACCCATCAGGGATCTGTAAGCATTGAGGTCTATAACAAACTACAACATGAAGACAAGGTCATTGTAGGCTTTAAAATTACGGACACGGGAATTGGAATTGATAAAGAAAAACTAAATGAAGTCTTTGAAAGATTCAATCAAGGTGAAGACTCTACCACTCGAAATTACGGTGGAACTGGCCTAGGATTATCAATAGTAAAAAAACTGATTTTATTGCAAAACGGTGATATTGAAGTAAAAAGTGAACAAGGAAAAGGAACAACCTTTAGCTTTTATATTCCGTATGATATTGCTAAAGAACAGCTCAATTCTAAACCTATTGCCAATATTAACCACTTTAAAGATATCTCAAATACCGCTTTGAGAGTTTTAGTTGTAGATGACAACGCGATCAATCAAAGTTTAATGAAACATTTGCTCTCTCAATGGAATGTTGATTTTGAAATGGCTTCCAACGGTTTGGAAGCAGTCGAATATCTAAGGAAAAAAGATTGTGATCTTGTATTAATGGATTTACAGATGCCTCAAATGGATGGATATACGGCTGTGCAGCAAATTAGAGAAATCTTAAAACTGGATATTCCCATAATTGCCATGACAGCACATGCCCTGCCTGGCGAAAGAGAAAGATGTTTGAGCCGAGGAATGAACGAATACATTTCAAAACCTATAAAAGAGGAAGAACTTTTTAAACTGATTGCTGCTTTTGGACTGAAAGAATCAAATTCGGAAGAAACAAACATTATACAATCTGATCCTGTTTTTCAACATATTGATCTTTCGTATATGCAATCGGTAAGCGGTGGTAATAAAGCGTTTGAACAAACTGTGACCAAACAGTTTATTGACAATGTCCCACTAGATTTAGAACAGCTTATCACGGCTTATCAAAATCAAGATTTTAAAATGGTGAAACTTAGAGCACATGACTTGCAATCAAGTGCTGCTATAATGGGACTATTGCCTCTTTTAGAAGAAAAACTTGATATTCTTGAATTGGCTACAGAACAAAATGCAACTTTACAGCAAATTTTAAATGATGTCGAAAAGATTTTGAACTCGTCTCTCTTAGAAGCTAAAGTTTTTTTAGAATCACTGTGAAATAAATAAGACAAGAGCTCGTTTTAAATTCAAGAAAAACCATCTTACTATATATTATTCAATTGAAAGACTGTCTGTAAAAGGCGGTCTTTTTTTTGTTCTTTGCGTTCCCACTGGTTATGTTGTCTCAGATTGAGATTACTTGTTGTGAAATAATTCTGCTTTAATTATAAAACGTGATTTTCTTTGTGTTCCAGTGGTTGAAACCACTGGTTATGTTTTCTCAGATTGTGATAATTTTATTGCCTTCATTCCAAACTTCAAAACAACAAACGATTGATTTCGCTCTTTAAACGAGTGTTTTTGCCCATTCGATGAATAGTGGAATGCTACACGAATGTAAGGCGGTAAATTTACTTCAGTTAAACATTTAAAACCAAGAAATCATGGAAATCATGGAAATCATCCAAACCAAAGAAAACGCATTATCACATTCAGCAGTAACTGCAGTTATTAATGCTCCTATTGAAAAAGTAAATATTGCAGACTGGCTTTTAAACCTTCCTGATGCAGAATACCAACGTTGTTCTACTCAGCATATTGGTGCGGGAATTACCAGCACCTATGAAGGAGAACCCATGTCTATTAACGTAGAAACAATTGGCGACGCTTTAATGGTGCAGCATTATGTGGCAACAGTTCATCGTCCAGATTATTGCCGTATGTTGTCTATCTCAGATTCTATTACTAAAAACGGACGTACTAAAGTTCAGGTTTTATGGGAACTTAAAGTAACCAAAATTGATGAAAATACTTGCCTTTACACCAATGAGATTCATGCAACTGCAACACCAGAAATGTTTGAATACTTAAAAGAACACGGAGTAGATCTAGCTGGCGCTGCTGCTTCAAGACAAGCTGCTTCTGATGCACACAATCATGAAGAAACTCCAAATTTTGCTAAAAGTATAGAAAACAAAGCATTAACTGGAAAATACAATCAGCCTTTTTAATAGTATAGAAATCGAGCGCACCAATGTGCGCTCTTATTATTTTGAGTATTATGAAAAATAATTTGTTTGAAATACTAATCGGTTCTTGGACATTAGTTGAATTGATTGAAGTACCTTTAGGGGACGGAAAAATTACAAATCCGATGGGAACCAAACCAAAAGGCATTATTATTTATAACAGCGACGGCTATATGTCGGCACAAATAATGAATACTGATTTTGAACATTCTGACACCAAAGACAGTACCTCTTATCTCGCCTATTCTGGTCCCTTCAAAACTGATGATGAAAAACAAATAGTCAGCCATACCATGTCTGTTTCACTTTTTGAAAATTGGAGAAATGAGACACAAAACAGAAAAGTTCTTTTTAAAGATGGATTGCTTCATTTAGAAACAGAGAAACCATTTATAAGCAATTCACGTTGGGTCATTCATAAACTCACTTGGAAAAGAACAGAACAATTAAACAAAAACCATTAATCGCAAACCAAATGAAAGCAATAGTTATAACTCAATTTGGAGCTCCAGATGTACTTAAACTGCAGGAATATCCAACTCCAGAAGTAAGCGGAGACAAAGTATTAATAGAAGTTAAAGCAGCAGGTTTAAACCGCTCTGATATCTTCCAGCGTGAAGGGAATTATCCTGCACCAGCTGGAATTTCATCTGAAATTCCAGGTTTGGAAGTTTCAGGAATTGTAGTCGAATGCGGACCAGATGTTACCGATTTAAAAATTGGTGATAAAGTCTGTGCTATTCTCGCTGGCAGTGGTTATGCAGAATATGTAAGCGTTCGGGAAGGTCAATGCATGCCAATTCCAGCTGGACTGACTTTTGCTGAAGCTGCAAGTTTGCCTGAAACGGTTTTTACCGTATGGTCAAATGTTTTTCAGAGAGGAAACCTAAAATCTGGAGAAACTCTTTTGATTCACGGCGGTAATAGTTGGCACTACAGGAATTCAAATTGCTCATTCTCTAGGCATTCGTGTAATTGTAACAGTAGGATCTGATGAAAAAGGTCAAAAATGTCTCGATCTTGGCGCTGCTTCTTATATCAATTACAAAACCCAAGATTTTGAAACCGTTTTACAGGAAGAAGGAGTCGATGTCATTTTAGATATGATTGGCGGTAATTACCTGAGTAAAAATGTCAATATCCTAAAACCCGAAGGCAGATTAGTTCATATTAATGCCGTAAGCGGCAGCCATGTAGATCTTGACATTTGGAAAGTAATGATAAAACGTTTAACAATTACTGGAAGCACCTTAAGAAGTCGAGACTATGATTTTAAAAAACAGCTAGCCAAAGAAGTGCAGAAAAACGTTTGGCCATTAATCGAGTCAAAACAATTCAAACCGATTATTTTTAAAACCTTTCCTTTCACCGAAGCTCCTGATGCACATCGATTATTAGAAGATGGCAGTCATACGGGCAAAATTATTTTAGTTCGATAATTAGTCCGAATAAACCTTAAACCTCAACCAAAAATAAATAGTAATATGGAAAATCAAGGCGCATCTGTTGTTATTACGCACCATATTTTGGATGGAAAAGAACAGGAATATGAAAAATGGCTGGATGAAATTGTTCCCATTACCAAACACTCCAATGGTTTTATCGATTTGCAGATCGTACGGCCAATTCCGCATTTAACGTTTGTTTACACGGTTATCATTCGATTTGACACTATTGAAAACCTTAAATACTGGATGGAATCGGAAGACCGCAAAATGCTCATTAAAAAAGCGAATCCATTATTCAGAAAAAATGACAACTACCAGATAAAATCAGGTTTGGATTTTCTTTTTAATGCAGAAAACGAAGGAAACAAAGTTCCTGTTCGCTGGAAACAATTTCTTGTAACATGGTCTGCTATTTATCCATTGTCCCTTTTAATTCCTTTATTGGCACTCCCCTTTTTGAGATTTTTGAAAGTACCGTCAAATCATTATTTTGATGGATTAATAATTTCGGGCATCATAGTCTTTTTAATGGTATTTGTTGTAATGCCTAATTATACCAAACTGATTAAAAAATGGCTTTATAAATAATTAAAACTTACCTCATTATAAAATCAAAAATCACTGTAGTTTGCAGTGATTTTTTTTGGTTTAAACTCTAAAAAAAACAAATCCTCTATAATCAGAAAGCTTCAACTTATTCCTAAAGTTTCTCTTACTAAATTCATCGACTCATTTTGCCCTTTTAACGAATTCAAACTATACTCAGCATATATCTTCAATAGCTTTACAATAGAATTAAAAACCAATACAATTAATCATCAAAAAGCTATTATTATGACTACCAAATTATTAAGCTTCAAATACGAACTAGAAAAAAAAGAACCACGCACTAATGACGGCGGTACAACAAGAGGAGCTTCTGTTAAAGATTTTCCAGCTTCTATTGGTATTGCAGGAGTTTCCATGCGACTACAGCCAGGAAGTATGCGCGAATTACACTGGCACGCAAATGCAGCAGAATGGGCTTATGTTATTTCAGGAACGGTTCGCACCACGATTATTCATCCAAATGGCAAAAGCTACACTGATAATTTTGAACCGGGCGATGTTTGGTATTTTCCAAAAGGATATGGGCATTCAATCCAAGCAACCGGAACAGAAGAATGCCATTTTATTTTAATCTTTGATAATGGTAATTTTTCCGAAGATCACACTTTCAGCGTTACCGATTTTGTATCCTGCATGCCTCCAGAAATTGTTGCTCAAAACTTAGGAATTACTTTGGAAGAAGTGGCCGCATTACCTCAAAAAGAAGCCTATTTTGCAGCCGGGATTGTTCCTGACGAATTATCATTTACTGCCGCTTCCCGACCTGAAGAATCAGATATTGAATTGACCAATTTACACCGTTATCCCTTGCATTCTCAACAACCTAGAATAATTCCAGGTGGCGGTTTGCAAAGATTGGTAACAAGCAAAGAATTTCCTATCAGCACCACAATGGCGGGATCTATTATAGAATTACAGCCAGGCGCTTTAAGAGAAATGCATTGGCATCCCAATGCTGATGAATGGCAATATTATATTTCTGGTCAAGCCGAAATGTCTGTTTTCTTAGCAGAAAGCACAGTAGTTACCGAACAATTCAACGCTGGAGATGTCGGTTATGTACCAATAGGTGCTGGACATTACATTAAAAATACTGGAAATACAGTTTGTAAAATCTTAATTGGATTTAATAGTGGCACCTATCAATCTATTGATTTAAGCGAATGGCTTGCAGGAAATCCGAAAGATGTGGTGGTAACCAATTTTGGTTTGGAAGAAGGCGAAATAGAAAAATTTCCTAAAAGCAAACTGTTTATTCAACCGTAATTATAAGTATTGTGGATGTCCAAACACAGTTCATAGATTCGTCTGAACAAACTAGATCGCAGGAGAAACTTGCCATATTTTTAGCCTTTATTGCAGGCTTTCTTGATGCTGCTGGTTTCCTAAAATGGAAAGTATATGTCTCTTTTATAAGCGGAAACAGCACACAATTGGGAATTGCATTATCCAGTGGCAAACTCAATGTACTTCTTTCGTCTTTAACGGTAATTGGCTCTTTCTTCTTCGGAATATATGCTGGAACCTGCATTTCGTTGTGGAGAGAATCCAAAATTCAGACACTGCCATTTTATATCGTTTCAGGCATATTAATTGTCTATACAATGGCATCCAATTATTATACTATAAACAACGGATTGTCGATACCTATCATTCTTTTTTCAACTGGTGTTATGAACACTATTGTAACGTCTGTTGGAAGTCAAAAAATAAATACCGATTTCGTGACGGGAACTTTGAATAGTCTGGCTAGAAATACAGCCATGTTAAGTCTCTCTCGCAATAAAAACAGTCGGAAGTTTTATAAACTCAATGCTCTTCGGCTTTTACTATTATGGATTGGCTTTTTGCTAGGTGCATCTGTCGTACCAATTATACTTCCTTTATTCAAAAATTGGACGCTTATTTTGCCTGCTGCATTACTACTTGCTTGCGCATTGTTACTGCCGATTACTTACTTTAACCTTAAAAATAAATCTTATGCTGAAGAAAAATGACGTTGCACCAGATTTTACCTTATTTGCAACACCCGATCAAAAAATCACTTTATCAGAATTTAAAGGAAAAAACGTGATTTTAGCTTTTTATCCTGCCGACTGGAGTCCAGTTTGCAGCGACCAAATGGCACTTTACAACGAAATGCAGAAATACTTCAAGAAATATGATGCTACAATTTTCGGTATTTCTGTAGATAGTAAATGGTGTCACATGGCCTTTTCTCAATCTAGAAATCTGCATTTTCCTTTACTGGCTGATTTCGAACCAAAAGGAGACACTTCAAAAAAATATGGCGTATACAATGAGAAAGAAGGCGAATGCAATCGTGCCCTCTTTGTAATTGACAAAGAAGGAATTATACAATGGAGTTATCTCTCGCCAATGGCTATAAACCCAGGAGCAGATGGAATTCTTGAAGCTTTAGAAAAACTATAAAACCAATTAATTATGTCACTAAAACCAGCGGTCAGTAAAACTGATCATATACAAGGAAAAAAAGATGCTGATATAGTAATCGTCGAATACGGAGATTATCAATGTCCCTATTGCGGTGCAGCTTATCCTATTCTTAAAGAAATGATGACGAAATACGGCAAACAGATAAAATTTATTTTTAGAAATTTTCCGTTATCAGAAATGCACCAATACGCCCGTCCTGCAGCAATTGTGGCAGAAGCCGCTGCATTGCAGGGAAAGTTCTGGGAAATGCATGATGCTATCTACGAAAACCAAAGGCTTCTAAACGAACCTTTTTTATTAGAATTAGTAGAAAAATTGGAGCTAGACCCACATCAATTCAATGTCGATATCAAAAAATCTGAACTTGCCACAAAAGTAGATTCCGATTTTGAAAGTGGCATTTTAAGCGGTGTAAATGGCACACCTTCTTTTTTTGTCAATGGTAGAAAATTTAACGCAGGCGCAGAAGATCTCTTGCAACTGATGAGTGAAATCGTGAAATAAATAGTTCAAAAATTAAATCTAAAAATCGAATAGTATGCTCTCAATTAATGAATGAAAGTATATTTTTTGAACCAATTTTTAATTAAATTTACGTAACAACTTCAATTACAACATCATGGAAATAAATTATACGGAATTAGTTTCCATCAAACACGTAAGTGTTCAAAGAATAGAAAATAACGGAACCTCATCGTTTTTAGATACGCTTTCTGTTGAAGAACCTCTTGAAATCAGGCTTTCTTACAGTCCTAATTCAGAGAGAATTCAAAAGAACATTTCGGTTACCATGCGAACTCCTGGCAATGATGTTGATCTTGCGATTGGTTTTCTGTTTACAGAAGGAATTATTGCTTCTTTTGAAGATATTCAAGATGCTTTTGCAATAAAAATGAATTGCTTGTCACAAAAACAAAACATTGTTCAGGTTGATCTTAAAGAAGGTTTTACTCCAAATTTGATGCAGACAGATCGAAATTTCTATACGACTTCAAGTTGTGGCGTATGCGGAAAAAGTTCAATTCAATCTATAAAAACGGTAAGCCCATTTGGAAATTTGATGAGACCTCAAATCCAAATTCATGCATCTGTTTTTTATCAATTACCCGAAAAATTAAGAATTGCTCAAAGCGATTTTGAATCCACTGGCGGTCTTCATGCCTCAGGACTTTTTAATACTCAAGGCGATTTGATTCTTTTAACTGAAGATGTTGGAAGGCATAATGCATTAGACAAATTGATTGGAAGATCTCTTGCAGATCAATCGCTGCCATTAAATGAACATATTTTGCTTCTAAGCGGAAGAGCCAGTTTTGAGTTAATCCAAAAAGCGGCAATGGCGGGAATTTCTATTATTGCTTCTATTGGCGCTCCATCCAGTTTGGCAGTCGAACTTGCCGCAGAGTTTAATATTACACTTTTAGGATTTCTAAAAGAAAACCGATTGAATATATACAACTCATCGGAACAAACCGTAATCGTAACACAATAGCCATTAAACCATAATACAATGAAGAAAGATCCACAACAAAAAACAGCTGATTTAACTCATAAATTACCTGAAGCAGAAAATCCGTACCAGCTTTCGAAACTTAAACTAACAAAAGTAGAAAAATGGGCTGCCGGCGTTCCTGCGGTTATGGCTGCGGTAAGCGATCTTATAGAAGACAAAACCATTCTAAGAGGCGGAAAAGCTTTGTTCAAGATGAATCAAATGGGCGGTTTTGACTGTTCCAGCTGCGCATGGCCAGATCCTGATGATGATCGATCTCCTTTGGGCGAATATTGTGAAAACGGAGCAAAAGCTCTGGCTGAAGAAGCTACAACCAAAAAAGTTGATGCTGCTTTCTTTAAAGAAAACTCTGTTTACAGCCTTTCAAAATTGGACGATTACCAAATTGGAAAAATGGGAAGATTGACCGAACCTATGTATTTGCCTGTTGGCGGTACACATTATCAGCCCATAAGTTGGAATGAGGCTTTTACAAAAATTGCTTCCCATTTAAATGCGCTTGAATCTCCAAATGAAGCGGCCTTTTATACTTCGGGAAGAACCAGTAATGAAGCTTCCTTTCTTTATCAGCTTTTTGCAAAAGAATTTGGAACCAATAATATGCCAGATTGTTCCAATATGTGCCACGAAACCTCTGGAACAGCTTTGAAAACTACAATCGGAATTGGAAAAGGAACGGTTACTCTAGAAGATTTTTATGATACCGATGTGATTGTGATAATCGGACAGAATCCAGGAACAAATGCTCCAAGAATGCTGAGTGCTTTAGAAAAAGGCAAAAACAATGGCGCAAAAATTATTGCGGTTAATCCGTTACCTGAGGCTGGCTTAATGGGATTCCATAATCCACAGGCTATAAAAGGGATAATTGGATCAGGCGGAAAACTTACAGACCTTTTTCTTCCGATAAAAATAAACGGCGATATGGCACTTTTAAAAGCTATTGAACTTTTGCTAATTGAATTAGAAAAGAAAAACCCAGGTGAAGTTTTTGATCATGAATTTATCAAAGACAAAACAACTGGTTTTGAAAATTTTGAGAAACAGTTTGAAAATTTAGACTTGGATCATCTTGCCTTTCTATCTGGAGTTCCAAAAGATTTAATTATAGAAGCAGCAAAAATACTGGCTTTCAAAAAAAGAATTATTGTTTGCTGGGGAATGGGACTTACCCAGCAGCCAAATGGTGTCGATATGATCCGAGAGATTGTCAATATTTTATTGATTAAAGGAAGTATTGGTAAACCCGGCGCAGGAGTCTGTCCCGTTCGCGGACACAGTAATGTTCAAGGAAACAGAACCATGCTTATTGATGAAAAACCTACCAATGAACAATTAGATCGTCTTCAAAATTATTTCGGATTTAGTCCGCCGAGAAATCACGGTTATGATGTAGTTGGAACGATAAAAGCGATTCATGACGAGAAAGTAAAATTTATGTTCTGCATGGGCGGTAATTTTCTATCGGCGGCACCAGATACGACTTATACCGCAGAAGCATTTCGAAAACTGAAACTGCTGGTGTGTGTCTCGACAAAACTCAATAGAGGCCATTTGATACACGGAAAAGAATCTCTTATTCTTCCTACGCTTTCCCGAAGTGATATGGATATCGTTAACGGAGAAGTGCAGATTATTAGTACAGAAAATTCTATGGGCGTGGTGCAGTCTTCAAAAGGCGTGCTTAAACCTATCTCGAATCAATTGACAAACGAAACTCAAATTGTCTGCCGAATGGCGATGGCTGTTCTTGGAGAAAAATCAGTCATCGACTGGAAGCGATACCACGACAGTTATGATGATGTGAGAGAAGCTATTGAAAATTGCATTCCAGGTTTTGAAAATTACAATAGTAGAGTTCGCGAAAAGGGCGGTTTTTATTTGCCTAATGCTCCTCGCCATGGTCAATTTACGGCTAAAGAATCTGCTGATCGTGCGGCATTTACTTTAACAGAAATTCCAGATAATGAATTGGAACCAGATGAATATATGATGGCCACAACTCGTACGCATGACCAGTTTAATACTACTATTTATGGTATGGATGACCGCTACAGGGGAATAAAAAATGAACGACGTGTTATTTTTATGAATCAAAATGATATTGATAAAGCAGGATTTAAAGCAGGAGATAAAGTAGATCTCTTTAATTATAATGATGGCATAGAAAGAATTGCACCTTTATTCCTTATTGTTTCTTATCAAATTCCAGAGCGAAATACAGTCACTTATTTTCCTGAAACCAATGTTTTGGTTTCTGTAAATAATGTGGTGAAAGAAAGCAATATGCCGGCATCTAAATACGTGAAAATAAAAGTAAAAAAACACGATCCTGCCATTTACGAAAAGATAAAACACATGTAATTCTTTTCAAATAAAAATAAGTTAGCGAAGACTTTTGAGGCATTTATTTAGATTAAAAATAGTAATAGCGCTGTTACAATTCATTACTTAATCTAGGTTAATCGACTGCTCTACTCTTCCTATATAAATTTGTCAAAGAAATCTAAGTCAAATAAAAAATGATAAAAACTTAGAATTTAACGACAATACCAAAATTAGGATACTCTTAATTTTATTAATCTTAAAACCAAAAAAATGAGCACAATTACAGTAAAAGACGGAACAGAAATTTATTATAAAGATTGGGGAACAGGACAACCTATCGTTTTTCACCACGGATGGCCTTTATCAGCAGACGATTGGGATGCACAAATGATGTTTTTCTTAAAACAAGGATATAGAGTTATTGCTCACGACAGACGCGGACACGGTCGTTCTGGTCAAAGTTCTGAAGGCAACAATATGGAAACCTATGCTGCAGACGTAGCAGAATTAACCGCTGCACTTGACTTAAAAGATGCGATTCATATTGGCCACTCAACTGGCGGAGGCGAAGTAATTCGTTACGCAGCAAAATATGGAAAAGGACGTGTCTCTAAAGCCATTATTATTAGTGCTGTTACGCCAATCATGATCAAAAATGAGGCAAATCCTGATGGTGTCCCATTGTCTGTTTTTGATGAAATCAGAGAAGGAACCGGATTTAACAGAGCACAATATTTCTATGATTTCCCAATCGCTTTCTACGGATGGAACCGCGAAGGAACAACAGTTCAGGAAGGTATCAAACACAATTGGTGGCGTCAAGGAATGATGGGTTCTGTACTAGCTCATTATGAAGGCATTAAAGCTTTCTCTGAATCCGATTTTACTGAAGATTTGAAAAGTTTAGTCATACCTGTATTGGTTCTTCACGGAGAAGATGATCAGATCGTTCCATATAATCAGGCACCTAAAGCTGCAGCTCTTTTGAAAAATGGAAAATTAATTTCTTATCCTGGATTTCCTCATGGTATGCCAACAACAGAGGCAGAAACAATTAATAACGATATTTTAGAATTTATCAAATCTTAAATATATCCTGATTTTTTAAATAAAAACCTCCAGTCTACATTTTGATTCTGGAGGTTTTTATTTATGATTTCTTTGATGATCTGTTGTCTAAAAATTAAATTGTTTTCGTGTTTAAACATTTGATATCATAATCGAATAACAAAATAGATAAAACTTTACTCATAACAAATATGTAAAGCAGTAAATCAAATTTTGTGGCAAATTCGTAGCATATGAGATTTGGAGTGGATATCTTTTTTGACGCAAAAATTTAAGGAAGTTTTTAATAAAAGAATTTAACTATCTGCTTTTTGATACTACATTTTTCAATCAATCCCCAACAGGACATCCAAACCAAATTCTTTAAGCTAATGAAAGACAGCCTTTACCAGTAGTAAGCCAATCTCTTCAAATCTTCCATAAAATTTATAGAAATTTGTCCTGTTGCTGTCACAAAGCCAAATGGCGCCAATTGAAGACAATTGGCGCCATTTTTTTATTTAACCCTTATCAATAAATGAGTTTGACTCGTTTTTGCTTTATTTTCTTCATAAATAAACAAACTTCAGAAAAACATTATTTATATGAAAAACAAGATAAATTTAAATTTTAGCGTTCGATAACTTAACAGGATTCGAACACCAAGAACAGAGCTGAAATTAAGTTTTACATTTTCAAAATTTGATAATTTCCTGTCTTCCCTTATCAATCTTTTTCAAGAAAAAAAGCCAGCAGTCTAAAACACGCTGCCGGCTTTAAAAATAATCATAATTTTAAAAAAATCTTTTCTCTCTTCTTACATCTTTTCAATACTAGGAGGGATCAATTTATACATCACGGGCGTTACAATTCGTGATAATATTGTAGAACTGATTAAACCGCCAATTAACACAATTGCCAATGGTGCGATCAAAGGATTTGAGTTTAATGCAATCGGAATTAAACCACAAATTGCAGTAATTGAAGTCAGTACTACAGGCAGAAAACGCGTTTCTCCTGCAATTGAAATAGCTTCATCGATCGAATGTCCTTCCTGCCTTAACTGATTGGTGAAATCTACCAGCAGCAAAGAATTCTTTACCTGAATTCCCGAAAGACCTATAAAACCGATTATAGCAACCAAAGACATAGGGCTTCCATTAAGAAGCAACAATAAAACACCGCCTAAAATCCCAAGCGGTATGATAGATAATACAATAATAATTCCTTTAAAAGTTTTAAACTGCAGCAGTAAAACTGCAACAAACAGAAAGGTACTCAAAATAATTACTGCCAAAAAGTTACCGCCCAGCGCATCGCCTTCCGATTCTTTCTCGCCCGATAATTTGTAATAATATCCTTTTGGCATTTTCAATTGATCTAGTTTTGGAACAATGTGCGTCAATAAATCATTGGCATAATACCCTTTTGCTGATAAAGCTGTTACTTTTGAAAAGCGTGATTTATTAAAATGGTTAATTGCAGTTGGAGAAGTTTCAAACGAAATTTCAGCAATCTGGTTCAGGGCAATCGGGATTCCCTGAAGGTTATTTACGTACAGGTTTTTCAAAGCATCGAGGTTCGAAAATTTATCTCGGGGCAATGTCAGCGTAACATTTCTGGCATCTCCCCTGTCATCTATATAATCACCGACTGTTAATCCTGCTACCGAAAGACGGATTACCCTATCTACATCGCTGGTCAATACGCCCAATGTTCTGGCTTTTTCTTTATTGATTTTAACTTTAACATCAGTTTTATACGTATTGAGTTCATTGTTGATATAAACAGTTCCTTCCTGCTTTCTCAGAATAGTTTCTACCTGTGAGGAAAGCTTACGCAGCACCTGCTGATCTTCACCAAATAATCTTACGACAATATTAGCTTCTAATGGTGTTCCCTGTTCAAAATCTTTGACCTCCACTTTTGCGTAAGGCATCGTTTTAAATCTATTTCGAAGTTCTTCAATCAAGGCTGTTTTCTCTGATGGTTTAGCTTCATCTTCGAGCTGGACAAAAATCTGCGCAAAATCGGGTTTTCTGTCCTGGGGATGCACATTGTAATAAATCTGCGGATTTCCTTTACCAACGTTCGAAGTGTAATACACAATTTCCTTATGATTTTTAAGCTCTGCTTCTACAATTTTTGTCACACGGTCACTTTCTGAAATATTGGTCTGAAGGGGCATTTTTATATTGATCAGAAACATCGGTTTTTCTGAAGTTGGAAATAATTTAAAACCCGTTACTTTAAACAATCCAAAAGCAGTGATGCTTAAAACTATAGAAATAGCAATAGTTGTTCTAGGATATTTTAATGCTTTGGGCATAATATCACGATATGCTCTGGTCAGGAATTTTTGCAGATACTGTAGAAAAATATTCCCTCCCGCATGATCGTGCGTTTTTAAAAATCGGCTTCCTAAAAACGGCACCAAAGTCAAAGCGACAATCATCGATGCTAGTACACTGGTAATAACTGCCATTGGAAGACTTCTGATAAATTCTCCCGAGACATCCGGCAGGAAAGCCAGCGGTAGAAACGCAATAATAAGTGTTGCTGTACAGCCTACTACGGCAATTCCAATTTGTTTGGTTCCTTTAAGAACTGCATCCATTTTAGAATGTCCTTCTCGCAGCCATCGCTCTATGTTTTCGACTACCACAATACTGTCATCCACCAATAATCCCAACGCTACTACCAGACCTACGATACTTAACTGATTTAAAGAAAAGCCAAAAGCATTCATTGCAATTAATCCTAATGCGAGGGATAATGGAATAGAAATCATCACAATTCCCGAAGCTCTTAAGCCTAATGGAAGCAACGTAACGATTACCAAAACAATGGCAAGGGTAAAATCAAAACCTAAATGTCCCAAACGCTGCGATACCATATTCGCCTGATCGAAGTTTTTTACTAATTTGATGTTTGACGGTAATTCTTTAGAAAATTCATCAACAATTGGCAGGAATTCTTTCTGCACATCTGTAATGTTTACATTATCTTTCATACCAGCTGTAACCAGTACACATCGGTGTCCGTTAATGCGGGTAATATGATCGACAACCTGCGACTTGTAGCCTACTTCGGCTACATCTTTCATATAGATTATTTTACCGTTAGCATTGTAGATTACTGTATTGGATACATCGTCCGCATTTTTAAATTTACCACTGGTTTTTACATTAAATACTTTACTGCCTAAATCAATGCTTCCTCCTGGAATATCGGCCGCTTCGCTCTGCAGGCTTGCCATGACTACATTTAACGGAATTTTTAATTGGGCCAACTTTTCCAGCTGTAAATCAATACGAATTTCCTGCTCGGGAATTCCAGCATATTTTACATCTTTCAGATTGGTAATTTTCTCAATTTTAGATTTAAGTTTATCCGCTTCATCACGAAGTTTTTTGTCTGATGCATTTTCTGAAACCAACGCTATCTGAAGGATTTTCACATCAGAAGAAGCAATTTTTTCGGTTTTTATCTGATAAATATCTTTTGGAAGTTCGCTGTTTTTAAGAGCATTCATTTCCGTAGAAATCTCCTGATATTTATTATCAACATCTACTCCGTATTTAAATTTTACCTGAAAAGCTGCAACACCGTCTTCTACTGTGGTTAATATTTTTTCGATGTTTTCGAGTCCGTAAATTTTATTCTCGATTGGTTTTACAACCTGCTCCTCCATATCCTTTGGACTTGTCCCGGGATAGATTACCGTAATTAAATATTGCGGTGGATGCGTTGAAGGATCTTCCGCTCTAGGCATGGTAAACAGCGTAAGATACCCCACCACAGCAATCAGCAGAAATATAATCAGCGTAAACTGATAATTTTTAACAGCAAAGTTTGTTATTTTCATGATACTGATTATTTAATGATCTTGATAGTTGATTGTTCGTTGAGATAAGCACTGTTGGAGATCACAATCTGATCTGTTTTCTGAAGACCTTCTTTTATGAATACTTTATTGTTCTCAAATTTATTAATGGTCACCGGTTGGCGTTTTACTTTGTTGTTTTCCACAATAAAAACAAACGCTTTGTTTCCGTCAGCTTCAATAAGCGAATTGTACGGAATGATGATGAAATCTTCTGATTGTTCTGCCTTTATTTCGGCTTTTCCAAACATTCCCACCGCTGGTTTACTTTTTTTAAGGCTCATTTTTAATTCGACTTGAAAGGAGCCCAATGCCGCATCTGCCGCCTGCGATTTTCTAAAAATAAAGGCATCGAATTTTTCATCAGGATAACCGTCAAGCGTTACAGTGGCTTTCTGCCCTACTTTTACCGCGGCCCATTCTTTGTCTGTCAATCCCACTTTTAGCAGATAATTATTGTTTTGGCTGGTTTCATTTATAGCCAGAATTGGCGATCCTGCGCCAACTACTTCTCCTTCGTTTGCTATTTTTTTCGAAACAAAACCATCTGCAGCAGCATAAATTTTAGAATAACGTGCATTAAAAGCCACTGCATCTTTCTGCTTTTTAGCAATGTCAAGACCCGTTTTGGTATTCTGAAGCTGTTCTAATGTATACACACTGTCTTTGTACAAATTGCTTGCTCGTTTATAATCACGCTCGTACTTTTTTAGATTTAAATCTGTTTGGTTCAATCCGGCATTTATCTCTGTTTCGTCTAATGATGCCAAAAGCTGTCCTTTCTTAAAAAACTGGCCTTCTTCAACATAAATACGATTGATGATCCCTCCTATTTTAAATCCGTAATTGGCCTGATTTTCTGTTGTTACTAAACCTGATGCGCTTATGGTATTGTTAAGAGCAAAAGATTCGACCGGAGCTGTTTTAATAGGGATAACATCTGTGCTTTCAAAGGGCGAATTTTCCTTTTTTTCTTCTTTACAGGCGTAAAAAAGTGTTAAAGCAAGCAATATAATCAACCCTTTTTTGGAGGCTGCGATATGTTTTTTTAGATATTTGTGAATCGTTAATTTCATGTTTTTTGTTTTTAGTTAAAAGTAAAAGTGGCGTTGGCTCTTTCTAATTCTGCAAAAGCAATCCAGGAGTTATAAAGCGAAATATTAGTATTAAGCTGCGCATTTACCCATTGGTTCTGTGCATCCAGCAGTTCTATATATATTGCCTGACCTTCCTTGTACAATTTGGTAATGTCGTCATTGTATTTTTTGGCCGACTGTTTTTGATTTTTATCAGCATTGAATTGCTCTAAAGCCGATTTTAGATTGTTCTGTGAAACCTGAAACTGAAGCAGTAACTGCTGTTTTACATTATCAGTTTGTGAAATGATTTTTTTACTGTCTTCTTCAACTTGTTTCAGCTTCCATTTGTTTTTGTTGCCCGAAAAGATATTCCACTCCAGCCCCACTCCGGCAAAATAGTAGCGTGAGTTTTTATCTGCTTCAAAATCAAAATCCTGAATTCCGAAATCAGCAAAACCATTTACTTTTGGCAGCCAGTACGAGTTGGTTAGTTTGCTTACATTTTCGTTTATTTCTTTTGCCTGAGTGAGCTTTTGCAACTCTTCTCTATTTTGGGTATTTTCTGAAAGGACTTCTATTGGGGGTACTTCACTCTCATCAGTTTCTATTGCGGCATCAAGTTTTTGATTCAATAAAAAATTAAAATACGATCTGGCATTATTGCTGGTTTGTCTGGCGGTTTCTAAATTGGCCTGAATGCGGATTACCTCATTATCGCTTCGTAAAACGGCAGTCCGGTTTATTTTTTCATTTCTAAATAAAGCCTGATTTACCCTTTGATTTTCTTTTACCAAAGCCAGGGCATCTTCATAAATCTTAATTCCTTCAACCGACTGCAGGTATTTGTAATAGGCAATTTTAATTTCCTTTACTAACTCTCTTTGGTAGATTTCGAGTTCTATTTTTTGAAGCGTCGTCTGCTGGGTTTTTATTCTTTTGTTATAAATAATTTCAAAATTCAGAAGCGGCATCGTGGTATGAATTTTAGCATCATAAAAATTATCCGGATTTATCAAGACCGACTGATTTTCTAACATTGGAAAAGCGTTAGAATTGGTAATCTGATTTAAAGTACTATATACCGGATTCAGCATATCTCCAATCGGAATATCGATTGTCCTTCCGCCTTCTGCCTTGGTGTAACTTCCGTTTAGGGAAACTGTTGGATAAAATAAAGCTCGTGCTTCTTTTAAGGCATACATGCTTTTATTAATGTCAAAATTATGCTGTCTGATTACTTCGTTATTTTTTAAACCGGTCTGTATATAAGTTTCCAGCTTGTTCTGTGCATACCCTAAATATCCTAGACAGAGTATTGCAAAAGTTAGTTTAATTTTCATTTATTGTACGTTGTTTATTGTTTGAACGTTGTTCATTTTTTTAGGCAAAAAAAATTTTAAAGCTTTTCTATCATTTTTAAATATTCATTATATCCGTCATACAAAATGGTATCGGGATTCGTAAAATTTACATTTTTAATTCTCTGGTGAATTTCCAGACAGCACATACCATGTACCAAACTCCAAACCATAAATGCCAACGGCTCTACACTATGGCCTTTAAAATAACCTTTGTTAATACATTCTTCAATAGTTTTTTTAACTAATCCAAATGCTGTACATCCTTCGTCCCAATCTTCATTCTCGGAGTCTTTCAGGAATTCTATTGGAGCTTTTAGATTAAACATCAAATCATACATTTCAGAATTTTCGATGGCAAATTTGATATAGGAAAATCCCATTTTCTTTAATCTTTCCTTCGGATCTTCTATAGTATATAACTCCATAAAATAACTATCTAATTCCTGAAAACCTATTGTATGAAGATCATGGAGAATATCATTTTTATCTTTAAAATAAACATAAACAGTACCTACACTGTAGTTAATTTCTTCAGCAATGTTTCTTATGGTAGTATGTTCAATTCCTTTTTCAACAAAAAGCTTTTTAGCACCTTTTAATATCAGGGCTTTTAAAGCTTCTTTTTCTTTTGCTTTTCTATCAATTGTACTCATACTTATTTTATTCAAGGCTTACTAAGGACAAAGATATAAAATAAAATGAACGCTGTTCATTTTTTATTCAGTTAAATATTTTTATACAAATTAAGATTGCAATCTGGCCGTAATACCTTTATGATTCAATAACTTGTAAGCTAACTTTGGTAAAAATCTATTTAACAGATAAATCGCTTTTGTATCGCCAACACGAATAGTGTACGTATTGTTTTTTAATCCTTTTATTAAAGCATCAATTAGCACATCTGGTGTTATCGATTTACCTTCCATTCCCTCAGACATATTTGTTTTTACCAACGGCGGCAATAATTCAAATATTTTTATTCTGCTTCCAATTATCTGTAAATGATCTCGTAATGCTTCTGTATAAAAACGTACCGCAGCTTTTGATGCTGAATAAGTTGGTACAAGATTAGACGGCGTGTAACTCAATATCGATGATGTATTGATAATAGCTGCTTCTTTTCTGCTTTTAAGCATATCCAGAAAAAGATCATTTAAGAGAATAACTCCTAAGTAGTTAGTATTAATTTCTATGGCAGCTTTTTCAAAATGTTTTGAATTACTGAAACCTAAATTATCCTGGCCATTCATAATTCCGGCATTGTTATAAAGTATATCGATACCACCCATTTCATTAATTTGATTGTACAAAGCAACCGCGGCTTCCTGGCTGGACGCATCACTTTTAATGGTCGTAATGGATGGATACATTTTTTTGGCAAGATCTAATTTTTTCTGATCTCTTCCTGTAATAATTACTTTAGCGCCTTCTGTAATGAATTGTTTTGCAGCCTCTAATCCGATTCCGGCAGAGCCACCTGTAATCAAAATTGTCTTACCTTTTAATTCCATAATTTTTCTATTTAGTTTATTATCCCTATATTTGCTTGCAAAATGCAAGTGCAAATATAAATATATTTACTTGCAAAAAGCAAGTGATTTTAAATTTATTTTATGAAAACTCAAAAAAAGAGATCAGACTGCCCAGTAAGTTTTTCACTTGAAGCCTTTGGTGACAAGTGGTCGCTGTTGATTGTGAGAGATTTAATGCTTAAAAAAAAATGTACCTATGGCGAATTGGCAAAATCTGATGAGAAGATCGCAACTAACATTTTGGCTGCTCGACTGCTTTCATTAGAAGAAAACGGAATTATTCAGAAACTGGAGCATCCCGACAGTAAAGCCAAAGTACTATATCAATTGACACAGAAAGGAATGGATTTAATTCCAATAATTGTTGAAATTAATCTTTGGGCAGAAAAGTATACCGACATTCCTGAAAAAAGAAAGGAATTGCTGGCACAAATGAATGCTGATAAGGAAGGATTTATTAAAAATGCTTTTAAAGAACTTGAATCAAATCGATAGTATATATTACATAGCTACTACTTTTTTTGCCACAATAAATTTGGGCTGGAATGTGCATGACAAAACACGCCCTCGCAGGTGTAGAACTGCCTCCAATTTTGTCACACAAGCTAAGGCGGTTTTAATAAAAGAGGTTAGCGATTTGTTTTTGAAGCTGCATTTTCCTTCAATCCCCAACGGGACATCTAAACCAAATTCATTAAGCCACTGGGAGACAAGTGACTACATATAATAAGCCAATTTCTTCAAATCATCCAAAAAAAATGTTGAAATTTGTCCCGTCGGGGTCACTAAAAGAGACAACTAGTTAATAGTTGTCTCTTTTTTTATACACAAATATGTAGATTTTTCAAACCTTCAACCTAACATTTGCGGTTCGATTTTTTAATAAGGAATTCTTAGTCTGTTTGAAATAAACAGTCTTAAAGTGGCGCTATTAGAGATTTAATCGAAGCTGAACGATGGATGATTCGAAACCCCGTTAAGGATACAGGATTTTTTTTCTCTTTTGGTTTATTGCAATTTTTTGATACTAAATATAGCAACTTCAAAATAATTTTAGCCTCGGTCTCATCTATCTGAGTGTCGTTCTTTTTAAACAATCATCTTTTTCATTTTATCGGCCAGCTTATCTATAAAAGCCTGTTTATCTTTCTTGATCTCTCTCAAAAATTCAATATGATGCTCAGAAAGTATAAAATACTTTTCACCCCAAATATACATCTCAATTAATACAGGAAGCAAATCAATCCCCTTCTCAGAGAGTTGATATAAAAATTTCACTTTGCTTTCAGGGTGATCCAGCTTTACAATAACCCCTCCTTCTTCAAGAGTTAACAATCTAGATGCAAGGATATTTGTAGCAATTTTTTCTTCCGATTTCAAAAAATCACCATAAGTACACTTCTTATAATACATCAGGTCACGGACAATTAAAAGTGACCATTTATCTCCTAACAAATCAAGTGAACTGCTCACCGGACAGCCCGACCTTTTTTTTATTTCTTTCATTATTTTTTTTCTACTTGCATTTTGCAAGTATATTTATTTATATTTGTACTTTCAATTTGCAAGTAAAATTACAAAAAATTAACCAAAATGACTAAATTATGATTTTTACGACACACAAAATTACAAATGGATACTGGAAAATCAGTTTCAACAATCCTCCTATTAACATGTTTGATACCGAATTTTCAAAACAGCTAATAACTGTGATGGACGAACTGGAGTCAAATGAAAACCTGAAAGTTGTAGTCTTTGAGAGTGAAAATCCAGACTTTTTTGTTGCTCATGTTGAACTGCTCAATGTTGGGAACTTTCCAAAAGGAACCGGAAAAACAGGTCTTTCGATAGCATGGCCGGATATTGCACGCAGACTGGAACTTGCCCCTTTTGTGACCATAGCTTCGATCCGAGGCCGTGCAAGAGGACTTGGAAGTGAATTTGCACAAGCATTTGATTTACGCTTCGCCAGCAAGGAGAAGGCGTTCTTGGCTCAGGTAGAAATAGGTATCGGTTCATTTCCTGGTGGTGGCGGACTTGAACGACTGCATCTCCTTACAGGACGCAGTCGAGCCCTTGAAATTATTTTAAGCGGTAAAGATTTTGATGCAGATACAGCCGCTTTATATGGCTGGGTAAACCGCTCAATTCCAGACCCCGAACTGGATGAATATGTTGAAAAATTTGCAAAACGAATAGATTCATTTGACAAAAAACCAATTGCTGCCATAAAAGAAATTATGAACCAAAGAGCTAAACTTGCTTCAAACGAAGAAATTTTAGACACACAGGTTAAATTCTTTGCTTCACTCGAGGAGCCGGAAGCACGCGGTCGTATTAAAAATCTATTTGAAAGAGGACTCCAGCAGAATGGAGATCTAGAACTAAATCTTGCTGATAACATCTAAAAAAATATGAAAGCATACATCTTACCTAAATACGGCAAAACAGAAAAATTATTTCTCAGCGATGTAAAAATACCTAAAATTGGAGATTATGAGGTATTGGTGGAAATTCATGCTGCCAGCATCAACCAGTTGGACTTAAAAATAAAAAATGGAGATTTCAAGTTAATCCTTCCTTACCAATTACCTTTAATATTAGGTCACGATATTGCAGGAATAATAGTGGAAACCGGTTCTAAAGTCACTCGCTTTAAAATTGGAGATCAGATTTATGGACGAGCAGCCGATTTTCATATCGGTACTTTTGCAGAATATATAGCTGTGAATGAAAATGATCTGGCACTAAAACCTAAAAATATATCAATGGAGCAGGCAGCATCAATTCCATTAGTTGGGCTAACCGTATGGCAGACATTCGTCGAAAAAACAAAACTTCATAAAGGCCAAAAAGTTTTTATTCAGGCCGGTTCTGGCGGAGTTGGCACAATAGCAATTCAGTTTGCCAAACATCTTGGGGCATTTGTCGCCACGACAGCTAGCGAAAAGAATTTTGACATGCTGAAAGCCCTTGGAGCTGATATTATAATAGATTATAAAAAGGATAACTTTGAAAATATTCTTAAAGATTATGATGTAGTGCTTAACAGCCAGGATGCTAAAACGCTTGAAAAATCATTGACAATTTTAAAACCCGAAGGTAGAATTATTTCAATTTCAGGGCCTCCAACTCCAGAGTTTGCAAAATCAATTGGCGCATCAGCAGTAATACGTTTTATCCTTTGGTTAACCAGCCTGAAAATTCGCAATAGGGTTAAAAAATTAAATATCAATTATTCTTTTTTATTCATGAAGGCCAACGGAAGACAACTGGAACAAATAGGTAATTTAATCGATTCTAACGAAATTAAACCGGTTGTGGATAAAGTATTCCCTTTTGAACAGACCAACGATGCTTTTGAATATATGCAAAGTGGACATGCAAAAGGAAAAGTGGTTGTGAAAATAAAATGATCACGTATTCCTTTTTAATTATCATCTATAAATTTTTGAAACAAATATTTTCCTAATTATTATTTAAATTTAGTTCTAATGCTTTGAATTTTTACAATCAAAAATTTATTACTGAAATTTGTAAACACAAATCAATTCTATAAAATCATATGTTTATCTAATTAACGATTTTTAACATCTAATTCTTCCGATACAGAAAAAACCGCTACCAACTAAAAGATTAAATAATTATCTTACAAATTCAGCTAGAAATAAGCAAATTTCTTTAAATCATTCATAAAATGATTTGGAATTTGTATCGTAGAGTCACTTAAAGAGGCAACTAACAAATAGTTATCTCTTTTTTTATACACAAATATGTAAGTTTTTCAAGTCTTTACGGCCTAGCGTTTATGATTTGAGTTTTTCACGAGAAATCCTTAGACTGTTTGAAATAAACAATCTAAAAGTGGCTTCATTAAAGGTTTATTTGGAGCTGAACAATGATTAGAAGTCCCGTTAAGAATATAGATTTTTTTTTCTCTTTTGTTTTATCGCAGTTTTTTGATGTTTAATATAAAATAATTTCAAAATGGACTTAATACATTTTTTGTCACAAAAGCTAAGGCGAATTTCAAATAAATAAGCCATCGCGAAACTATCCATACAGATTTTTTATCTCCGACATAACAAAGGTGCTTTGGGTACTCCCTATGCTTTCAACTGAGCCTAATTTATTAAACACAAAATCCTGATAATGCTTCATGTCTTTGGCAGAGACTTTCATTAAAAAATCGTAATCTCCTGAGATATTGTAACATTCCACAACTTCTTCTATTTTCATAATATCACTAACAAACTGATTCCCAATATTACGATCGTGCTGTTTAAGTTTGATATTACAGAAAACAATAAATCCTCTGTTTAATTTTTCTGCATCCAACAGAGCAATATATTTTTTAATATAGCCGTTGTTTTCTAATCTCTTAATCCGCTCAAAAACAGGCGATGCCGAAAGATTTACCATTTTAGCAAGCTCTTTTACAGTGTATTTAGAATTATCGTGTAGTATATTTAATAACTGAAGATCAATATCGTCTATTTGTTCCATAGAATATTTTGGTTTAATTTATTTATAAGACAGAATAAAATTCTTCAAATATAACCAAAAACAATACAAAAATCTTATTATACTTCTTTTCGTCGAGCCATACCCTGAGCAATGATGCTGGCGGCAATCAATTGCAAGGCATGGTAAAGCATGAGCGGCAACAATACAATGCCGGTGATAGTACTGTGCTGAAAAAGTACTTTTGACATAACGGTGCCGTGTACCAATGACTTTTTAGACCCGCAGAATAAGACAGTAATACGGTCTTCATCTGAAAAACCAAGCAGGCGGCTGAGTAGTCCAACACAAAAAAATACGGCAAAAAACAACGCCATCATCCCGGCTGCTAGTCCAGCAAGTTCAAGGGCGGTGAAGCCTTCAAAAAGATGTTCGGAAAAGGACTTGCAAAACGATGTATAAATAATCGTTAGAATAACTGCCTGATCGAAATATTTGAGCTGTTTCTTGTATTTTTCGGCAATGGTACCTAAACGGGAATTGAGGCTTATACCAATGATGACAGGCAGCAAGACTTGCAGAATTAACTTTATGACGATATGAGTAACATCAAAATCGCCTGTCGCAGAAGCTATAAATAGCCCAACCCAGAGCGGTGTAACCATTACTCCGATCAAACTTGAAATGCTTGCATTGAAAATGGCCGCGGGAATGTTTCCCTTGGCGATGGAAACCATGACCACCGAAGAGGAAACTGTAGACGGTAAAGCAGCCAGAAAAAATACACCCAACCAAAGCAGCTCAAATCCGTTATTGACAAACAACGGGCGAAATGCCAAAACAATGAGCGGAAAAAATAAAAAGGTTGTCAACTGAACGACAATGTGCATTTTCCAGTTAGAAAGTCCTGCTTTTAGCTTCTCAACACTCAATCGCATGCCATAAAACAAGAAAATAAAGGAAACGCCGGCATTGGCAATCTCCTCCAGCGAAACAGGTTCTTTGACCATGCCTGGCTTTGGCAAAAAATAAGCCATCAGAATCATTGTGGCTATCATTAACAGGAAACCGTCGAAACCTGCTTTTTTTAATACTTCTAATAATTTCTTCAATGTGTTTTAAATATTATTCCTCCGTGGAGGCACGGACTCTATTATTAATATATTGAGACTAAATCCCAAGTTCTTTGCGTATGATTTCTGCTCCTGCGCTTAAAGCATTTAACTTGCCTCTAGCTATGTTTCGAGATAGTGGTGCCATACCGCAATTTGTAGAAGGGTAAAGATTTTCGGCATCTACAAACTCAAGAGCTTTACGCAGGGTATTAGCTACTTCTTCAGGTGTTTCGATAGTGTTGGTTGCCACATCAATGGCACCGACCATTACTTTTTTACCACGAACAAGTTCCATTAAATTTAAAGGCACATTGGAGTTGTGACATTCTAAAGACACCACATCAATTTTAGATTTTTGAATTTTTGGAAAAATTTCTTCGTATTGTCGCCACTCCGAACCTAATGTCTTTTTCCAATCAGTATTTGCCTGTATTCCATAACCATAGCAAATATGAACCGCAGTCTGGCAGTGTAGACCTTCAATAGCTCTTTCTAATGCTGCCATTCCCCAATCGTTTACTTCATCAAAGAACACATTAAATGCAGGTTCATCAAACTGGATAATATCTACCCCTGCGTCTTGAAGTTCTCTTGCTTCTTCATTGAGTGCTTTCGCAAATTCCCAAGCCAATTTTTCACGGCTTTTATAATGGTCGTCGTACAAGGTATCTACCATTGTCAGGGGACCTGGCAATGCCCATTTTATAGGCTTGTTAGTCTGTTTACGTAAAAATTTAGCATCTTCAACAAAAACTGCTTTTTGACGTGCAACCTCACCTACAACCACTGGAACACTCGCGTCATAACGGTTACGGATTTTTACTGTTTTACGATTTTCAAAATCTACACCACTTAAATGCTCGATAAAAGTCGTTACAAAATGCTGGCGTGTCTGCTCGCCGTCACAAATGATATCTAAATCTGCCAATTGTTGTTCGTGCAGAGAAATGCGTAATGCATCTTGTTTACCTTCAAGTAGCTGATCGCCTTCTAATTTCCAAGGTGACCAAAGTTTCTCGGGTGGTGCAAGCCAAGCAGGTTTAGGTAAACTTCCAACAATAGAGGTGGGTAATAATAATTTCTTCATAATAGTATAATTTTAAATGCGTTGTAATCAATTAAAGGGTAAAATTAGCAGACCATTGTTCCAAGAGACTTTTGTAAGGCTTAATGAAATGCTCTTCTGCATATTTACCCTGTTCAATAGCCAATCGGCTACGCTCTTCGCGGTCATAATCCACGCGGGTCAGTGAATAATCTTCGTTTTTAAGGCTAGGTTGATAGATTTTCCCAGCCCCTGAATTTGCATTGTAAATTTCAGGACGATAAATCTTCTGGAAAGTCTCCATCGTGCTGATTGAGCTGATTAGTCCAAGGTCTGTATAATCAGCAAGCAGATCTCCGGAATGATAAAAAGCCATCGGTGCCACACTATTCGGAGGCATGAAAAAACGAACTTTTAAGCCCATTTTAGAGAAATATTCATCAGTGAGAGAATACTCATTCTGCAGATACTCAAAACCCAGAACCGGATGCTGATACTCCGTGCGAGTATAAGTTTTGTTGCTCGATACACTTAGACAAATGATCGGTGACATCTTAAAGTGCTCTTGATAAGTGGCAGAACTCACAAAGCACTTATAAAGTTTTCCGTGCAAATCACCAAAATTTTCAGGAATAGAAAAATTAGATTTGTTTTTATTGTGCTCAATCAATAAAATACTGAAATCATAATCCCGAACATAAGAGGAATAATTATTTCCGGCAACTCCTTCGATTTGCTGGCCAGTTTTATGGTCAATAATATTTGTTTTTAAAACTTCAATCATCGGTAGATCGTTACTACCATTATTATCATCAATACTCATTGTTACTGTGAGGATTTCAAGTTCCACATGGTAACGATCCGCTTTTGGATTATCCAAATGAGCTAATGCATTGAATCGATTGTTAATCATATTTAAGGCATTGCGTAAGTTTTGCTGGCGATTAGCTCCTCTGGCCAAGTTGGCAAAATTGGTTGTCAAACGCGTTTTACTTGAGGGGTGATAATTTTCATCTAAACAAGTGCTCTTTAGTGTGAATGCAAAATCATTCTTAATTGTATTCTGGGTGTTTTCAATATTCTCCTTTTCGCTTATTCTTAAATCTTCTTGTATGTTCGCTTTCATCTGATGACAAGGTTTAGTTTTTTTACCCTGCAAATTTTAAAACAAAAGATTTAATATCCTATCAAAATAAAAAATACAGTTAATTATTCTTTTTTAATACACTTTTGAAGATTATTAATCTTTTTATAAATATAATAAGAAAGGAAAACAGATAATTATTCTTTAGAGAACTAGGATATGACTGATTTGAAGTTTCCCATAGCAATTCAAGCCTAGAAAAACAAAACAAATAAATTTATATTTGCCAAAATTTTAAGATAGACATAGCAATGAATTTGATAGAAAATTTAAAATGGCGTTACGCCACAAAAGCTTACAATAACATTAAAGTAACAGAAGAGAAGATCGATCAGATCTTAGAGGCTATAAATCTTTCAGCATCTTCTTGTGGTCTGCAATCTTATCGTGTTTTTGTTGTAAGCAACCCAGAAATCCAAAAAAAATTAGGTGCTGATTCGTATAATGGACAGATTAGCTCTTGCTCTCATTTGTTGGTTTTTGCTGCATTCAATGACATGACTTCAACTTACATTGACAATTACATGGCAATGACAGAAAAACAAAGAGGTCTTGATGCAGGTGCTTTATCAGGATTTAGAAATGGATTGCATTCCTATTTTAGCTCTATTAACGCAGAGCAAAAAGCACTTTGGGCGGCCAAACAAGCTTATATTGCACTAGGAACTGCACTTATTGCTGCGGCAGAATTAAAAGTGGACGCCACTCCTATCGAAGGATTTAATGCCGCCACTATCGATGAAGTTTTGGGTTTGAAAGAAAAAGGGTTGCATTCTACAGTTATCCTCGCTCTAGGATATCGTGATTCGGAAAAAGACTATATGGCAGCTACGAAAAAAGTTCGTTTGCCTATAGATGAAATGATAACGAAAGTTTATTAATGTTATTAGATATATTAATTATTACGGTAAAAGTATACGTTCAACCTTGTAGATCCAATTCTCGTTTTCATATCTAAAATTTTATTTATTATTTTTAATATAGAAAATTGCCCGATCCAGAACTTCATCTTTTCCCTGTTGTATGCCTAAAACAGTACGTTTTACAACTATATCAGGAACAATTCCAATTCTTTGAGTTTCTTTACCGTCGGGATAGTAAACACCTATTCCTGAAAAAGGCGCATCATAATCTTTAACAAAATCGATATGACTGGTGTTACCATCTGCTCCCGCTGTTTGACTGCCAATTACTTTGGCGTCATCTGCGGTTTGAAAACACATTGTTGCCCATTCAGATTGACTTAATGAATTCTCATCTACTAATATAATTACTTTACCTTTGTAATTGTTTTTATTTTCCGTACCACAAATATCTAATTCTTTTTGCCAATAAAATTTACCTGGATAACTGAGATCCGGAATTGAGTATTTGGCAAAAGGTTTTGGGCTTGAATTTAGAAATTTAGAAATTTCAAAATTAGCCCCCTTAGGATAGTTCCTGGAATCTAATATTATAGCTTGTGTGTCGCGTAACTTATTGATCATTAGAGGAACCTCAGATATTTTGAGTTTGCCCATATTTACATAACCTATATTATCTTCTAGTACATAGTATTTTTCCTTTTTAGATTTTTTAAATTCATTACTATGTGATATGTTATAGTCAAAACATTCAATTCTTTTGCTGCTGGTAATTTTGTTGCGCGTGAACTCCAAGTCTATAAAATCATTATAACCAGAATAAATTTCAGAAACTAGATTTAGAAGATATGCTGATTCATTTGAAGCACTTATATATGGTCTTTCGTCTCTAATAATTTGCGCAATAGTTTTTCCATCAACTTTGTTAATCACATCACCAATCTTAATGTCATAATGTTCGGCTAATGTATCACTTAAAATTTCTGTCACCACCATTTTTTGATCCAGAATAATACATTTCACAGGAAGGAATTTTCTCATTTTCCCAATATTTTTAGACATTGTATAATAAAATGATGAATGAGTATCATTTATACGAACAACTAATTTTAGCATTGCTAATTTAAAATCATCTTCATGCTTAAAATTTAAAAAATTAGGCAGCATGTCTTCAAGGGTTCTATCCCATTTGTTATCCATCAAATATTTATAAGGATAGAAATATTCAATAACATTCCAATATCGAAAAAGAGCTAATAACCGTAAATCCTTTTTATTCCATTGAAAATCAGCAAAATTTTCATTCATTAAAAATATATTTCCTGCTTCAGTACTTCCAACATAATATGGCACTCCTTGGAATCTATTAACTTCTATGAATTTAAGCTTTTGAGAAAGATTTTTAGAGAATAATTCATTTTCAACTATCCAAGATAAATCAAAATTACGATCATAATAAACAAGATCAGGAGGAACAATATTCATTTCCTTAACCGCTCCTAAAGAATCTACCCAGTTTTCAATAATTTTTGAGAATTCGGCTGCTGTTTTTGCCTTTTCAATCTTAGGTAAAATTTCTATAAGTTGATTATCCCATTGTTTACTTCCATCGGCCACATTTGGATGATAATACTTTAAAAAGCCCCAAACTTTAGCTGTCGCGACTAACTTTTTAGTTTCACTAACATCATTTTGGGCATATCCGATCTGCAGAAACAGGATAAATAAAAGTAATTTCAACTTTCTCATCATGCTTTTTTTGTAAATTTTATTTGATTTAAAAAGGACTTAGTCAAATAATAGGTTTTAAATTCATTAAACCTTTGATTATCTTCAAAATGTCTATTCATACTCATATGAATCAAAATTGACACATAATTTTTCTTTGCAAATTTATCGTCTAGCTCTCTTTCAATACTCTTTTTTATCTTTTCATTATTTAGGTAGTTGGAGAACTGAAATTCATTAATCAAAAATTTAATAGTTAAGAATTCTTTATTAAATGACTTTCTTAAATCTGAAGTCAGATCAAATTCATTTTTAAACATATTAATTGAATCTTCGCAATAGTCAATCATTTCATCCAACGAAAAATCAAAGATTTCGAGATAGCTTTTTATTTTTAATATCCCCGTCATTTTAATTAAATCATCATTTAATTCTCCGTTAATCATAGTCATTAAAACATTTAAACTATCTAGATTAAATATATCTTCTGCTACTTCCATTAACCTGATGCCTCCATACCTGTGTATTTCCTGGTTGTAAAGCGATATATGATAATTACTTATAAGATTTATATTTTTTAACTCATGTATTTTACCAATTATATCTTCTTTATTTTTCTGAGATTTAGTCTTAAATCGTAATCTCAGGCATTTATCGGGATTGTAATAATTCACAAAAAAGAAGAGATCAACTTTGATATTTGCAAGAATCTCATTATGGACATATTTTAAGATATCTTTATTTGAGTATGAATTTGTAAACACTTCTACATATAACCAATCAGAGACTATAGGAATATTTAAATTATTATTTGCAATTTCCTCAATATCTCCATAAGGAACTGTTTGTCTGAAATAGTTCGTGTTTTTTACACCCACTGCCAGTTCATGCGAGTAATTGGAACTGCCTTTATCTTTAACAATAGGATTAAAAAATTCATATAACGACTCAGATATATAAACGAGCTTAATTGCTTTGATCTTTTCATAGAGAATCTTTAGGTCATCTTCATCTTCTGTATCAAGTACAAGAATCCCTTGTCTTTCCACAATATTAATCAATGTTGAGAAATTATATTGTTTAATCTTTCCTAATACATATTTTACAAACTCGGCAAATGTATAATCTTTATCTACCAGCAATATTTGTGCGGGCGAAAGCAGCACATTCTCTTCCATGTAAATTCTAGGAACATAAGGCTTAAAATAACTATATGAATTAAAATTAAAAATAACTCCATATATTTCCTGATTGTAGTATTCAAAATCACATAAAAACCTATATATCTCTGAATCAGAAAGAATAGGATTTAATGCCGAAGTTATTTTTGGCAAAATTTCCTTTTTATGCTTTTGAGATACAAGTCTTATTTTTCCGCCATTTAAATGCACGAATATATCGGAAAGCAATATGGCGTTTTCGTCATCGAACGATGTATTGATTGGAATAGAGAAGTCATAGAATTGTTTTTTAGCAGTTACGTTTATACTCCTAAAAGTACCAATACAGTTAATGTCTGCTAAAATTTTTTCACTATTCATTTCTTTCTCGAAATCAACAATCTCTTGGCAAATACTATTTGTAATATCACTAAATCGTGCTATTAAATTCAAAGCTGAACTGGAACCTAATGATTTTATATACAATACTTTCGCATTTGTTTTTTTACAAATTAATCCTTCAGCCATTACACTGAATGAAGCAGGTAGCTTATTTGTCTTTTTTTCTATATTCGAATTTAATGGCAAATTCAAATATATATCATCTTCTGACTCAGCTAAAATCTTTTGCAGAACTTCTTTATCTAATTCTAAATCATAAGATTCTACCAGTGATGTATATGCTAATCCTGAATATGGATTAAAAATTTTACTTATTGGTATAAATCCATCATTATAACGCTCACCTATTTTACCAATAAACTTTTTTAATGTGTCATTTCTATAAGAAGTATGCGAGTTATATTGAATAGTAAAATCAATATAGCGTCTTATTTTTTCTTTAAAATCAAAATCTAAAGTACCACCTTCTTTATCGTATGTATTGACTGCGTGCGAATACTTACCTTCATTATTTTCAAGTTTAAAAAAGCTGTCTTGTTCACTTAAGTATTGTTGTGAAAAATTTTTAATTTCATTTGATCCTTCTAGTATATAAAGATCTTTTCTCACCAATTTAGAATCTAAGTATTTATTTACTTTTGATAGTTTTTCCGCGTAAGGGTAAAAAAGAAAATATTCAATGATCAATCCGCAATCAACAACATTTTTTAAGTAAGATTTCACCTCATCTATTTCAAAACCCTCTAAAATTATATCATTTAAAACATCTTCAAGAACTGTAGGTTTTTTAAATCTATTTACTAACCACTCTAAATCATTATCATAATCAATTTCAACATGCTGTTGCTCCACCTTATCACCATTATGTATATCTGATTTAAAAAAACTTATTTTTGACTTGTTTAAAAAATGTATTGAGGGATTAATACAATACATTTTTTCTAACCATTCATTTCCAGAAATTGAATTTAAATGATTTGACAAAAACAAGCTGTCATACTTCACATTTAATGCAAGTACCTTTTCATTTTTTATTACAGTTGAGTTCCCCCACTTAATAGTTCCAACACTATTGAAAACACCAAATGGCGTAGGATTAAAATGTGCCCTGATGAAATATTTAGAAAGCGATTTTTTAATTTTATCATCCTTACTTTTAGTAACATCTTCATATAATGTTCTAGATGAGACTAAAATGGAAAGTCTAAATAACTCATTGGTTTTAAAAAAATTGATTTTATTCTTTCTATTCTCTTCGTATGATTGAATCGAAAAATTTGCAACTCGTTTTACTATATTATCAAAAAAAATCATATGCGTTATTGGATTACTATATTCGTTTTATTTTATGGTTAATAACTATTAATGTAAATTAAAAATATCCAACCATTGGAATGAACTCTGTTTTTTTAAAGTCAGCATTCCCATACCCAAACCTGCTAAACCAGTTAAAAGATTAATTTCTTTCATATACGATCCATTATAATATGTTAACAACTCACTAAAATTATTAGTCTGTTGAGATAAAACATTATTCCATTCTTTAATCGAATCATTCAAATTTATATTCATATTAGATGAAGCCAAATCATACTGAAGAATTATACCAATAGAACCGTGACAAAACGTATAATCTTTTACTCCTGAATCAGAAGGTAAAATGCGAATTATATTGTTAACTAATTCAGTTGCTTCACAACTTATAGAATTGTCGTTAAGATAAAGACCTAAATTAAATAACGCATTAGATATCCCCAAATCTCCTTGGCACCAACTAACAATAGGTTCAATTTGAAGATCTGTTTCTAAAATAATTAAATTAGGATAAAATTGTTTTGAACTAGCATGGCCCCTTTTATAATTCGTTAAGAAATCTGAAATTATAGATAATGGTTCTTTTATATCTAGTTTCATTTCCTTAAAATTTCTTTTTAAATCAATTAAAAAATTTATGTACCCAGCAGCCCCATGAGCTAAACCAAAATAATAACAGTGCTGATCAGTAGACACAGGTTCTCTTACAACATCTTCAAACTTTGTATTAATTTTTTCAATAAACTCTTGTGAAAATTTATATAGAATTTCAATTACTAAATCGTTCTTTTTAGTTTTGTAACGCTCTAAGAAGTATTTAGCTATACCCATTGCGCCATGTAAATAATCGTATTTATTTTCAGATGTTAACTCATCAAGTTCACCTTGCAGAAATAAATCAATATTTGTAAAATATTCTTCGTCAACATCAATAAAATTATTTTTTATTCTTAAAAGCATTAATCCATATCCTGCAATTCCACTGCATAGAGTCGCTGACGTCTCCTCTTCTTGTATTAATGTGTTAATTCTATCGATAATTATTAGTAATTTATTTTTATAATCTTCATTTTTAAAAACTTCATAAAGATTATAATAAAATAGAGCTATACCTGACAACCCATCCATAATACCAATTTTCTTTTCGTCAGGTACTAATTCCCATATATCACTCTCTATTCTAAATACTACTTCATCCATATTATAAAAACTTTTTATTAATTCTAAAAAGCAATGATTTACACTAAATTAAAAAGAGTAATCTTCATAAATTATGAAAATCACTCTTTTAAAATTGTATTTCTTAGTTTAATTAGTAGTACAGTTCCAAGCTTTTGAAGTACACTTCACTGGCCAAGTTGAAGCTTGATTACATGGTCCAGAAGTTTGAATCTTCCCCTGATCTCCTCCGTTAACGTTTCCTAATTCAGTTTTAGTCAGTTTTTTTACTGTCAGATTTTTTAATTCTAATTTTTTCATAATTTTTTTAAATATTTAGATTAATAAAGACCGAAAAGTAAAAACTTAAAACTTGTCTATCTATTCATTAGTAACATATAAAATTCCTAAACTAAATAAAATATTACAAATAAGAATATCAGCTATTTTGTTTTAGTATATTATATTTCTTACTAACATTTTACGAAAATTATAAAAATTCTTATCCATGAAATAAAAATAGACTAAGAATTTTAATACATTTACAAAAGTTACATGTAAATTAAAATTCTTTAAAATTTTATGAATATAGGTGAATTAATTAGAAAAATACGACTAGCAAAGGACATTAAATCTGTAGTAATATATGAAAAGTTAGGAATAAGCCAATCAACCTATTCTAAAATTGAAAACAATAAATATAAAATTGATATCAAAATTTTAAAAGAAATATCTACTATTTTATCTACTGACTTAACTACATTAATTGGAGAAGAGAAAGAAGTAAAACATGATCAAGTGAAGAAAAATGATATAGAAAATGATGTAAATATTTTCAAGTTAATAAAATCTTTAGAGACACAATCAGAATTATTAAGAGAGCAAAATAGCTTCCTAAAAAATGAGATTAATAACAAAAATAAAGAAATCAATCAGTTAAAGAGAAAATTAGCCAAATAAACAATAATTTCTTGTAAAAATATTCATTATCTTTTAATATATGATGATTGCATCTGTTTCAAAACAATCATTTCCAACTGTATAAAAAAGACTTGGAAGCAACACCTATATCCCTTTTATTTTTAGAATTATGATTTAACTTACTTAATCATATTTTTATCTTCTAAATCTTTAAGAATCCATTCAATTGTAGCTTTAGCAACTTTGTTTGCAATAGTTTTTTTATTTGTAGCTATAATAACCTTAATCAGGATATTTCCCAACCAGCCTTTTATTCTTTGGAAAAGACCTTCATGGTAATATTTTTTAATCCATTTCTCAGTTATTGGATGTTTTGATTTTTTTGTTTCATCACTAAATTTTACTATTGTAAGCTCCAGCATTTTTTTAACTCGCTCTTCAATTTTTGGTGCCAACGCAAATAATGGTTCGGGATTATAGACCGGCCATTTTTCAACAGTGCGTTCATATGGATTTCGATTTTTATTTCCATTATCCATTTTAATTTTTAATTCTTGCAAATCAGGAATAATAGGAAGAAAAACCTTTTTATCTCTGGTGAATTTAAAAGCTTTCACCATTTCGGTAGACCATTTGCTATGGATTGGATGTACATTCTTATTTTTTGGATCATATTCAAACGAGAAATAGACTTTGAAAAAGTTTCTTGCATTATCTCGTCCTAAGAAAAAATCATGATGCCTGAAATTTATATCTAAAAAACCTCCAAAAGCATAGACAGAGGAGCATGCTATTGCATCCTTTTCAGGTTGAAAATCTCCATTATTATCTTCATACCACCTAACAGGAAAAATTTCACCTCTGAAATATTTTTCAGTATGAAATTCTAGCATTTCCCTTCTTTTAAGTTTTGATTGGTCTTGTAAAGTACCAATAATTGAAGGTATAATGCTAAAAATATCTTCAGGATGTTTAACGTTTTTATCATAAATATGATCTGGGAAAGGATCAATCATTATTAGAGCAAACTTATCAGGTTCGTTTTTATTTTTTTCACCATATCTTTCTTTTAAAACATTCAGTACTTCCCCAATCGGTTCATTATTTATTGCTCCTCCATCCACTCCAACGAAATTAAACGGGTCTGGTAAATCTTTCCAAAGAAATTCAGGTTCAGGAGGAATATTTTCGGGCGATATTTTATTGAAGATTAATTTTCTGGAATTATTTTTAATATACTCTGAAGTAAACTCATTATTAAAAAACTTGCGAAAGCTTAAACCAATAGGAAATGCACCTGTAGCTTTTGTGGCCAATTTTAATCGATCAATATCTACTTGGTTTTTAAAAGGATCAAAGGGCAAATAAAAATCTTTGTGCAATTTTTGATCATAGTCTAATTTAAAGTGAGAAATAACAAAATGCTCAAAAGTATTGTAGTTAGGATAATTGTCTTTTTTTCTGAGACTACCAAAAGCATTATCAAAATCAATCGAAAGCGGAATACTTCTCAACAGGGCTTGTGATAGAAGGACTTCTAATTCAGTAGAAATGTAATTTGGAAGTTTTTTATCATTAGGCGAATCATCAATGAAAGCCCCGTCGCATATAGAATCGATAAAGTTTGAATTCAACAACGAAGCTATTTTGCCATCTTGCAAATCATCTAATTCTAAAATTTTCTCAAATAGTTTGATATTAGAATTTTCAGAATCTCCCATTAACACCCAACTATCATAAAGCAAATTCTTTTTTATACTGCTTTTATTAGAAGGATCTTTGACCGGATTAATTTTCCCTTTCATTGCATAAATTGCTGCCATTACGGTTGTCATTCCACCCGCTGAAGCTCCTCCCATTGCATCAATGATAACTTTGTGCTTAGGAACAAGTTTTTTTAATTCCGGGCTCCAATCTGCTGGAAATTTGCCCTCTTTAGCATTTTCCCATAAATCCAGTATCTCAAAAAGATAATCCATTACTCCAGCGGTGTAACATCCAGCTGAAACAGCTCCTGCCATAGTAATTCCAACATGGAATTCATTTTCCGAATCATTGTTAATTTTCGCCATGTTTTCTGTTTTTAAATTTTACAACACTCTTGGAAACATTTTTGACTTTGATCGAAATCTAAAGCACTATTGATTTTTCATCCGTCAGAATCAAACTTTCTTCACCATTATTTGGTTTGAAAGTGTCGTAGTTTTCTAAGCCCTGAAAATCAATTTCTGTTGCTTCACTGATACTTTTAATAGTGCATTGGTAATTTTTAAATTCTACCACCTGATCTATGTCAAGTGCTTCTAAATCCTCTCGCAGACTTTCATCAAAATGAATATTACTCACCAGCAATTTTTGAGATAATCTAAAGGCTGTGGCTTTTAAATTGTCTTCGTCATCAAGCCACACGATTATTTTAAAAAAATCCATGGGTGTTCTCAAGCCTCTGAAAATTTTGTCTGTTTTTTTATCGAAAATTGGTCCGTTAAAAACAGTCATTTTAGTTTCGTCGTTGTCAGTTTGTCTTTTAACCCCTTTTTCTAAAACTGCTTTTTCAAGTTTTCCCCAAACTCCACCTGCACGATTCAATCCCGGAACTTGTGGACATGCATTGGAATAAAAACAAGTATAAATGCCATTACGCAACTCATTATCTTTTGAGGCAGGAATATTCCATTTAGCATCCTGATAGCGACTCATATGGCCTTTGTCAAAATTAGATTTTGCATAAAACTTATCGTCGAGCTGGCAGGATTTATCTATCCTAGCATCACGAAGCCAGTCATCGCTGCGTTCTGTATCATCTATTCGAAGTGCGGGATCGCCCGATACATTCACAGCGCTTATTAAAGGCATTTTTCTAACGCCATTAAAAATAACACTGTAATTAAAATACTTAAGTATTATTGATTTGTCCTTTAGCTTTGCTATTTCCTCTTCAATGTCACTTCCTTTTTTGGGTATTGGCATTGGAACATTTATCCCAAGAAAATCAGCGCTATATCCACTACAGGCACTAAAATCCATCCCGTCTTCTTTACCCGTTTTAAAGGCCTCATCAGAAATTTTATTATCCGGATTATTGTCTTTTGGTCCTGAAACTCCAATTCCACCTATTTTTTTAGTTGACAAACTGATATCTATAGTTTTTTCACTGCTCAAAGCATCAACAGGGACGCTTATTAAAATGTTCTTGCTATTATTTTCCATAACATCTTGGTTTACTATTTTTTTTTGTTCAGTATCTACAACTGTATCATTAATCGAAAAATGCAAAATTTCTTTTTGGGGTAATTGCTCAATTGCTGTAATTATGGGGTCATTAGGATTTTTTTCTCTCACATGCTTTAAAATTGCACTAATTCTGATTCCCTCATTTTTAAGCCAGATCACTTTAGTAATGTCAATCTTACCATCATATTCTGGGATTATATTATCATCTTTATCTAAATAATGCTTGCCATCTTTGGTCATTTTAGCAATACTTTTATGATGAAGACCTACAACCTGCCACTGGTCATTAAACACTGGGCTTCCGCTACTTCCCTGAGCTGTATCTGTTTTGTAATAAATTTTGAAATCATCTATACCAACAAACAAATTTTCTCTGATAGACAACTGTTTATAATCTCCCAAAGGATGATGAATAATGTTAAGTTTTTCAACATTTACCTCTCCAATTTTACCTACTAGCCGATCCAGATATAAATAACCTATTCCATCTAAAGAATATTTATTATCTACATCGATAGGCGCTATTCCAACAAAGCAATAATCGAGTTCTTCATTGTTATAGAATTTTGTAGCGTCCATTTTAAATATAACCGGATCAATAGGATGTCCTAAATTGTCATACTCATAAAAAAAATGAGCCTCGCTTTCGGTTGCCATTTCCTTAGTCTTAAAAACGTGCCAATTGGTAAGCATTAAGTTTTTAGAAACCATAAAACCAGTAGCAAAACCAGTTTTTTTACCATTTTCTTTAATCACTATTCTGGCGACTTTTCTTTTAGTAATTGCAATGAGTTCAATAAAATTACTGTACAAAGAATCATTGTTTCCAATAGCTCTTTCATAAGCAAAATCAACAGGTTCAGCAGTTTTGGAAGCAAGCATATCCTTCCTGTTCTCTTTCCTTTTTTGATTTTCTTCTTCTGTAATATGTGGTATTGATTCAGCTACAATGCGATTGCCATTGAACTTATGATTTTCGGGAGAAACAACGTTTAAGTCTTCTCTATCGCCAAGCTCACCATCAATAGGAAAATCCTCATTTGCATTTACAGAAACGGCCGCGGTGTCTTTAACATCTTGATTGGTTTCTTTCTGTAATTGTTCTTTAGATACTTTTAGCATAAGTTTGTTTTTTAAGTTTACCTATTTTCTAATTATTTGTTTAGGTGATTATATTTTCTGATTGTTCATATATCGTATAATCTGAGTATCAGTAAGCCAGCCCGTTAATTCATTATTAGCATCAACAACAAATAAATCCTTATAGTTTTTTTCATTCATTATCTTTCTCGCGTCCTCTACTTTTTTGTCTTGATTTATATTCTCAAATTCAATTACTGAATGGTTTGCCTTAATAAATTCGTCTAATGTAGCCGCAGGTGTTATCTTAAGAATTTCATCACTCAAGGTACTTTTGTGAATTATACATTTCACTTTTCCTTTTTCTAAAATTGGCAGTCTGCTTTTCTTAATACTATCCAAAAAATCACGTAATCCTTTTAGATCAAATTTCGTTATGAGAGGATCATCAGTATCTAATGAAACCATGGTAAATTTGTCTATCATCACTTGTTTTACGAAAATATCATCTAAAATATCGGGAGTAAGTCTATCTATAACCTGATTGTAACTTTTAGTCGCCGCTTCAAAATTAGCTTTGCCAAAATAAAACGCCAGAATTGTTCCTACCCATGTACTGATTACAGGTAATATAATAGCGAAGAGTTTTTCAGGATCATTTGAACAATACATCCAATAACTGGTCATTAAGATTATAATTATAAAAGCGACCAAAAGTATCATTATAGCAATGTGGGAATTTGTTTTATTTTCTTCCATTTTTTCGTTTTGATTTAACTTACTCTATAAAATTTTAACTTTTACTCTTTTATCATTGTGTTGATGTAGTTTTAGTACTGCAGTACCAAACTTCAATTGTATTACGTATAGTTGTGTTATTAATTTTTTTCAGGGTAAATATTAATCCCGTCATATCTTTAATTCTTTTAGCCAGGAGATTTGCTACTTCAATATTAGTAGTCGCATAATATCGTATTTCATTTTCATCTTCTTTACTGCCAACAAAATCTAAAGGAGGCACTATATAATAAGGTTTTAATTGATTGGCTAAAAATTGGGTACGATCCTTTCCTACCACTCCTGTGTATTGTATATAAACTTTTAATGAATTTCCTGCGACCTTATTTGTAGCTTCGATTATTTCTGGCGATCTGTTTAAAAGCACTGTTTTACCTGTATTATTAGTTTGCGCAGACTCAGTATTTGATTTTGATGTGGCCGGAACTTTATCAATAGCTTCAACCAACTCATTATTTTTTTCGATTTTAGCAAAAGCTTTTTGAATATCTGAATTCATATTCGTTAATATCATTATAGGTCGTTGATTTTTTCCAATACCCAAATAGATACTATCATTTTTATAATATCCCGAATTAGCATTGAACATTCCAATCAGAAATTCTTTTGATCTCTTGTATTTTTTAGTGGTATCTGGGCCATTCATATCTGCCCAAACCATTTTTACCATATCTACCTCACTTTTATAACGATCTAATGCTTTCGATTTCTCTGTGCCTCTCCAGTTTATACAAAAAAATATTATTGTAACAAGCAATGTTAAGAATGGAAGAAAAACAGGAATAATTCTTCGTTTCATAAATATTTCTATTGGAGACTGCCCAGCATCTGTAAGGTTTTTAATTTCAAGAATTACCTTTTCTCTGTCCAAAGCAGCTTTATCAAGAGATTCAAAATCGATAACGCGAATTTTTTTGTTGCTCATAATAACTTTTAGATTTGTTTGAAAAATTTAAATCTTGATTGTTAGCATGTATGAAAAACGTACATCTGCGTTTCAATATCTGTATTTGTGGCGAATACAATTGATAAGATTATATTATGTATAATAATGTTCTCGTAAAACTTCATCATCATACACATATTAATGTCTTTATTAAGATAGACATGTCAAATATAACAATATTAAATACGTAAAAATCAAGTACTTATACCTGATTTGTAAATAAAAATACTTGGATGCAAATAAAAGATCTAAAAGCCTAAAAGCAGCTTTGTTAGAGATTTAATAGTAGCTGAACAATGGTTCGAAGTCCCGTTAAGGCAGCAACAAAAACTTTGCTCAATAATTATCAGCTTGATTAAAATAATTTTAATTTCCCTCCCAACCTTTTTTAGAAAATGGCCCATAAATTCATTTTTGCTTCATTACTCTGCTGTATTAAAAATTCCTGTTGAAGCTTTTCAGAATTTTGATGATGAACAGGCGGTAAATGTTATTGCAAATACATTTAATAACAATGATAGTGCAATTGGTTTTGTAATTAACAATCATAATCCAATTGAAAAAATTATTCAATTACACGAAGAAAAAAATTGCGTTATATGAGCGTATGTTGAAGGAGAAAGATGAAATGATGGTTAGGCTTGAGAAATTGATTGGGAAATAAATAGCTATTTATAAAAATATTTAATTAAAAAAGAGACCTTTTAAGTCTCTTTTTTTAATTAATATATCTTCAACTTATTACGTGATTAACATTATGAATTCGAAATCAGCAGATATCTGCATAGTTTTATATAATGACACTTAGTTGAGCTAGGCTTTTATGTTCATTTTAACTACCTGATAATTACTACAGGTTCATCTTATGAATTTCAAATACCATATCTTCTAATTTAAGCCATTATAATATCTTCTATTTCCATTGCCTCGTCTTCAACAAAAAGTAATAACTGATTTGCACTTTTCCATTTTAAAAGTTTTGAAGTAAATGTGATATAAAAATTAAATTTATATGGTCCCTCAAAGCTAATGCCTGTAGAATTTGTAATCCTTACACCATAATCTATAAGACCAATCTGCTTTAAAGAATAAAAACTAACAAACATCAATGGCTCTAATAAGGCATGAATTTTTGCTGGACGAGTATCTAAAAGTTTCATTCTTGCTCCATTTTTCTCGATCTCCAAATATTCTTTTTCTTCATCGCTCAAAGGAGGCATAAATCTTTCCGGTACATCTAATGGCCCACTAATGATAGTCATGTGGAGCGTGTTTTCAACAGCATGGTATAAAAGTTTCGATAATATTTTATGTTCCTTATCGCTTAACAGTGCCAGCTCGAAAGAAATTTCATCAAGCATTTCAATTTCTTTTTTTAATCCTCTGAAATTCTTAATTCTTTGACAATAATTATTGATAATTTTAAATCTGGGTTTATCACTATCACTACATTTCAAATAAAATTCGTCGATTATTCTCTTAAAATCTTTAAGGTCGCGATCTCCATTTGCATCTTTATATTCATACCACAAAAAATCAATAAGTTTTAAATAGCCTAGATTATTTATAATAATATTTTCATTATGTAGGTCTGTATGGAAAATCCCAAAATTATGTGCTTTTTCAAGACCAGACGCCAACTGTATAGTAAAATATAAAAGCACTTCATAAGCAATGTGATCTCTCGCATCTAAGTATTTTTGTAACGAATCACCATCAACAAAATCCATCATATAACAGCTTTTACGAGAGCCAGAAATCTCGCCTGAAGCGAGATAATACACCGTAGCAATTTCAGGCTCACCTGAAAGACCTGCAATTTTTCTGAATTCAGCAACCAAATAAGCATCATCTGCATCCTCGTATTCTGAAATAAATTTTGCTATAAGCTTTTTCCCTGTTGGAAAATCTGTAAATTTATAAGTTGTGTTGTCTTTTAAACATTCTGCATCATCAAGTTCGATAATTTTAGATTCTCTTAAATCGTACATATTTTTTTATTAGGAGTTGATTTTAATTGTTATCATAGTCATTTAATTAGGTAAGTTTACTAATATATTAAAAATAATTTTAAATGAAAAGTAAAAAAAAGATTTGTAATCAGTGTTTTTTTAGTTTACCTTCAGCTGGCGCGGACGTCTCGCTCGTGAACGTACGTTTTGAATTTAAAACTCGCTTACAATAATTATCTTTAGATAATTATGTAAATGATTTTATACATTGAGTGCACGAGCGAGACGCTCACGCAAGTTGGTGAGCTATCAGGCTACATAACAAAATTATCATTGACATTTCATTAAAATTTTAACAAAAACCACTTAACTACTTGTATTTCAGATAAAAAAAAATATTTTTTTTTTAGTACTTTAGATTCAATTCCAAAGACTAAAAAGATATGGCTAAAACTACTCCAGAACTTGTTGAAGATATTTTAAGTAATTACAAAGAAAATATGTCGTGGATATTATTAATATTTCTATTGTTATCCACATTAGGATCAGCGGCATTACAATACTTTCAAAACTTAAAATTATCAAAAAAAGTTGAAGCTTATAAAAATCAACTTGCGAAAAGTGAAATTAAATTCACTAGACATACCGAACTACAAATTGAAACCCTTAAACAGCTATATGATTTAGTTGTAAAAATTCATTTTAGTTTCATAGAACTAAAAACACCGATGGATAAAACACATGAAGCGTTAAATAAGAACATGAAAACATTTCAAGCTGTTTGTTATGAAGCTGTCATATATTTTCATCGGAACAAAATCCTTTTGACAGATGATATAATGGCTCAATTTCGAGTTGTTCACAATAAATATAGAGAGGTTGAGAAGCTTTGTATTTTAGAATCCGAAGAATTAGTAAGAATTGAAGATATTAATGGCTCTTTCGACCCTCAGATTTTGTATGGAAGTCAAGAAGGGGAGAATAAATATATAAATTCAAGACTTCAGATGTTAAATGACAATCATAATGTTAGCACTTTTGAAGATGATATATTAAAGTTAAGAGAAGTGATTGAAACCTACTTCAAAAAATTAGTAGCATAGTTTATAATTTCCCCATGCTGGCGCCAGCGTGGGGAGTTTTGTTCTATACTATCAATTACGATTAGCACTACTCGCCTGTCTAATTGCTTTTGGATCAGTTAAATTAAAACGATACACAAAACTAAGTCGGTAGCGGGCGGCGTTTGGGATACTGTTTTCGGTAATATAATAATCGGTTCCGGTTGTCGTACTTTTATTTTGGCGCAAGTCGAAAGCATTTGTTACATCAAAAACAATGGTAGCTTTGTCTTTTAATAAAATTTTGCTTAAACCAAAATCAAGCGATTGCAATGCCTCGTTTTTTGTTTGTGCATTTTGTTGTGCGCCTCGAAAATTATAACGTCCCTGAAAACTGAATTTTGACGGTAATTTAATCTGAGTACTTAAACGTCCGCTAAACGTTTTTCCTTCATAGTCAAGGTTTTCTTCCTGATAACTTCCCTTTTGCGCAAAATGATAAAAATTCATTTCTAAATTGACCTGAAGCCATTTTAACGGATTATATAATGTTGAAAGTTCTATACCACTTCGTATTTCGTGTTGAATATTAATGGGCGTTGTATAAAAAATATCATTTTCTCGATAAGTAAAATCCTGAATGTAACCACTCTCCCATTGATAATAAACGGAAGGATTCAACGTAAATTTTTTCCAAGTTTTAAGAAAAGCCAATTCAAATACATCAGAATAGGAAGGATTCAAATCCGGATTTCCAATATATTGTGCATTCAAATCGGTCAGCTCATTAAAAGGATACAAAGCATATAAAAGCGGACGGTTAATGCGCTTGCTGTAATTTAACTGCAAAGTAGAGGCTTCAAACTTATAACTTAAATTAACGGTCGGAAATAATCTGTTGTATTTTTTGTCATCATTATAGGTATTTTTAATATCTGTAATAGAAATTTTAGTGAATTCTGTACGAAGGCCCAGCATATAATTAAATCTTCTGAGTTTATTGCTGTATTGTGCATAAGCACTTGAAATGGTTTCGGTATAATTTAAATCATTATCAATATCCTGATAAATCGTCCAAATATCTCCCTGTTGCTGCTCAGCCAAAAACTGACTAGAAACTTTACGGATCTCTGTCTTAACACCCATTTCAAATACAGAAACAGAATCTATTGGCTGAACAAAATCACTCTGCATAAGCAAATCTTTGCTACTTCCTACTGAATTGGTTCTAATGCCGGGATAAGCCATCATTTCTGGATAAACTTGTTGCGTCAAAAGATTCCACTTTTTGTCACTGTTCCACCAATCATACTGAACATCGATAGTCCATTTTTTTGAAGGTTTTTTAAAAGTCTGTGTATAATTAAACTCAAATTGGTTATAATCTCTTTTTTCCAATGATTTTCCTTCTCTTGTTAAAAGACTATCCCGTGTATGATTTGCATTGCTGTAATCATATAATAAACGAGTTTTATCATCATCCTGCGTGGCATTTTTCAAGAAAGCTGCCGTAATGGTGCGATGTTCATCAATATAATAATCAGCACCCAGATACATCAATTTTCCATCGTCGTGGCGATCTTCATTCTGCACATGGTTAAGGTAATTTGGAGTACCATTATTCATAGTGGACTGATTCGTTGTATATAATCCAACGTAATCCGAGGAACGGATACCAAAATTGGAAAAAATATTGATTTTATCCGATTTAAAATTGATGCTTGGATTAAGGCGGCTGTCATTTGGCGATCCGGCTACTAATCGAACCTGACCACTGAAACCGCTTTTTTTGTTTTTCTTTAATATAATATTGATTATTCCTGCCGAGCCCGAAGCATCATATCTAGACGAAGGATTTGTTATTACCTCAACACGTTCAATCTGATCAGCAGCAATTTGATCGAGTGAATTGCTTTGCGTTAAACCAGACTGGCGTCCATTAATAAAAACCAATACACTGCTATTTCCACGAAGACTTATTCCGCCCGTTGGACTAACGGTTACCGATGGAACTCCGTTTAAAACATCGTGAGCAGAGCCATTCTGCGAAAGCACATCTTTACCCACTTCAAAAACTTTTTTGTCCAGTTTTAGGCTAATGCTGGATTTTTGTCCCGTCACTTCTACAGCATTTAATTCTACCGCATCGGCATGTAAAATAATCATTCCCAATTCTATTTTTGGTTTTCCTGAAATGATTTCAAGTGCTTGAGTATAATTTTGATATCCAACATAACTAAAAGAAATTGTCATTTTACCGCTTGGCAATTCTTCGAAATTAAACATTCCATGATCGTCAGTAACGCCAACAGCTACTGTTTTTGAAGCATTATCTTGAATTGATATTGTCACATACGGGATTGATTCTTTTGTTGTATTATCCTGAACTTTACCCGAAACTGCTGCTTTCTGCGCAAAGCTAAATATCGGAATAAATAAAATTAAAATACTGGTTATTAAGACTTTCATGTTTGTTGATTTTATGATACAAGATTACTTTATAAAATAAAATCTTACCTTTTAAAACATGCGAACGGCTCTAGGAGCTTTCGAAATGCATTTCTGTATTCGATATTTATTTTATCTTTATCTTATGTATCGATCGCCCTTTTTTATCGTTTTAGTACTACTATTGTTTTCATCATGTAAACAATACACCGAGTTTGTGAAATCGGATGTAACATATTATGTTGACGATGATAAACCGCAGAATTTTCTGGGGCAGTCGCCAGATTCTATATTTAAAGTTGTTATCGATGTTGAACTGCTTAAGCGCGAAAATACCTCAAGTCCGTTGGGCATTCAAGTAACTGGCTTTGGTGCTTTTGATGTTTATTGGGATGGTGTTTTTGTGGGAAGCAACGGGAAAATGACGAAATCCGGCCAAGCCGAAATTCCGGGAACTGAATTGACGTATTATCAAATTCCCGAAAAATTAGCCAATTTAGGCAAGCATACTGTAACGGTAGTCGGAACTCAGGTTTATTTACGCGAATCTCAACGTGGTATGAAAGTAAAACTTGAAAGCTTTTTAAGACTTCATCGTGCACCGCTTATTGTCATGTCTTTTATGAATCTCATGGCAGGAGCTTTTCTTATTGCTTCTATTTATTATTTTTTTCTCTACATAAACAGTACGCGTAAAGAAGCAACTGTTTTGCTTTTTGGGATAATTTGTCTTCTTTTTTTCTGCCTTCTTATTGTAGAATACGTGAAATTTTATGTCGATATTCCTTATACCCATTTTTATACCCGATTACAGATTGTTGGCTTGCTGACATTTATAATTTCAATACTGGTTCCCTGGTATTTTATGCTGCAATTTGGCTTTAAATTAAAACGATTGTTTTTATTTCTTTTGATTATAAGTCTTATAACAATCTATATCGTTTACTACGGCGAATATGATAGGACAGCCATCTATTTTAGTTATGCAATGTGCATCGTCTCCTTTATTGTTGCCATTGATGCGGCATTCCGAAAAATTAAAGGCGGTTTAATCGTTGTGATTGGTTTATTGGCAAGCGTGATTGTCAACAAATATATTTTTTATGATTTTGGATTGTTCATTGCATTTACAATTATTGTTCTGTCTATGCTTTATCTGCATACTATTCGGGCAAAAGCTCTAGAAGAAGCGCATAATGCATCGTTATTGCTTTCATCAAGATTACAGTTAGAATTGGTTAAGAAAAATATTCAGCCGCACTTTCTTCGTAATACACTGACTTCATTAATAGATTGGATAGAAGAATCTCCTCAACAAGGCGTTGTATTTATTCGTGCGCTAGCAGATGAATTTGATATAATGAATTCTATTGCCGAAGACACCTTAATTCCTATTCAGCAGGAAATTGAATTATGCCGAAAACATTTAGAAGTAATGTCCTTTAGAAAAGAAGTATGTTATAACTGGGAAGAAAAAAATATTGATGCAAATGAAGAAATTCCTCCAGCGGTTATTCATACTATTATTGAAAACGGAATCACGCATAGTTTACCTCCAAAACAAGGCTACATTACTTTCCGTTTAAGTTTTACCAAAGAGAAACAATACAAACAATATACATTGTTAACGATCGCAAAAAATAGAAACAGAAAACGAGAAAACAGCAACGGAACAGGTTTTAAATACATCAAAGCTCGATTAAATGAAAGTTACGGCAGTAATTGGCAATTTGATTCTTTTGCTGTAGAAGAAGGATGGTGTACAACAATTAAAATTTTTGATAAAAAATGAAAATTCTAATTATTGAAGACGAGGCCCGAATTGCCAAACGAATCGAAAGAATGACGCGCGATTTTTTTGATAAAGAAGTTCAGATTTTACTCGGTGATTCTGTTGAAAATGGATTGAATACAATTGAAAAACAATCCATTGATTTACTGCTTCTCGATTTGAATTTGAATGGCGAAGATGGATTTGAAGTACTGCAGACCGTTGTCGCAAAATCGTTTCAAACCATTATTATTTCCGCTTATACCGATAAAGCGATTATGGCATTTCATTATGGCGTTTTGGATTTTGTTCCTAAACCATTTGATGCAAACCGACTTGCTCAGGCCTTTACACGTTTTACAACACCAGAAAAAACAAATGGTCAGGATATTCAGTTTTTAGCCGTAAAAAAAGGAAAAACGATCAAACTCATCACCATTAAAGATATAAGATACATAAAAGGCGCTGGAATTTATACCGAATTACATTTAGTAAATGGCCACGTAGAACTGCATGATAAGTCTATGGAATCATTAGAAAAACTACTTCCTGCAACATTCGAACGAATTCATAAATCCTATATTCTTTGCTGGCAGGAGGCAGATAAACTTATTGTAGAAACTGGCGGAAAATATAATATGTTACTTAAAAATGGAGAACTATTGCCTGTTGGTCGTTCAAGATATAAAGAAATCAAACATAAACTGATTTAGTTTTTGATGACGTGTATACATGCAAACCGGTTCTAATAAAAATTTAAAATAAGTATCTTATTTTAGTAACATTCTTTCAGTAATTGTTTTATTTGAAGAAGCATCAATTCCGGTAACTTCGGCATATTTTACATTTGGAAACCAAAAAGAACCTCCTTCAATGCGAACAAATATTTTTTCTACCTGTATTCTTTTTTGATTCACACTTACAAAAACATGATATTTTTGATCTGAATCTATCTTTTTCAAGGTTAAGGGTAACTTTTTATAAGATACAAATTGAAGCTCAAACTCCTCATTATTTATGGTTTTACTTTCTATTCCGTATGCAAATTTGCGTTGCAAGTAATTAAAGTCTTTCTTCTCTCCTTTCTCAGCATATCGAATCCAATACGCTTTTATAGGATCGCTTTTGTTTATTTTTCCATTTTCCAGGTAGTTTATGGCATAAATAGCGGTGTTTATATTAGGGTCGCGCTGAATATAAAATAACATATTATCTATGTTTTTAGGCGTTGGAAAATTTAATGGCGACGGATTTTTAGATTGTGCCAATACATTTTCAGAAATTATACTTACTAAGATCGTTATAACGATTAGTGATTTTGTAAAATTTTTAAATGATAATTTATTCATAACGAAAAATTTATATTCTAATTTGATTCGATTACCTTCTGTTTTTCGTTTATCTTAAAAACCCAATATTTAATCAGTGGATAATTAAATCCATAAGAAACAAAACTATCCGTGATTAATCTTCCGATTCTGTAATCGATTTGAAATGATTTTTGCAAAATAAGCGTACCGAATGATTTTAAAGAAATACTTCCCAATACAACCAACGCAAATTTAAAAAGCTGACTATTAATGTGACTGCTATAACCCGATTGATTTTTAAATACCCAAAATCTATTGATGCTGAAATTGATAATGGCGCCAACGGTTCCAGAGATTAGAATAGAAAAAGTAAAATGTAATTTAAATACTTCTGTCAACAAAACCATTAAGCCATAATCGGTAATACCACCTACAAATGCCGCAACTTGTGCTTGCAGAAAAGTGAAAATGGATTTTTTACTGAACATATCAGTCTTGGTTTTTATCTTTTAAATCGCCCAACTTTAGAAGTTTTAGACTATCAATAGTATTGATAATTAACAATATAACCGTGATTAAACCAGCCAAATAGGTAATTGATCCGCGAAATGCAACTTCAATAATTAAAATTAAAGCAATAATAAATCGGAGTTCTGTTGGACCAACAAAGCCAGAATCTATACTGTATTTATTTGTAATTTTGTAGCGTAACTGGCTGATGATGATCGACCAACCATACAATGCAACAAAAGCAAAGGCTATTATTTGTGTGCCATTTTCAGCATAAATGTAATAGCCAAAGCCTATAAGTACAATACCAATCCAATCGGCGATAATGTCGAGTGCAAAACCATACCAACGGCGTGGAATATTTCTATAATAAGCCAATCTTCCATCTAAAGAATCGCCTAACCAATTTATAGCCAAACCGATAATACCCAAAAGCAAATACCAATTTGTTAAATAAGTTCCTAAAACAAAACCTAAAAAAACCAAACCCGAACCAACAGTACCAATAAAAGTGAGTACGTTTGGCGAAATAAATTTAGGCACTTTTGGAAGCAAAAATACAATCGTTAACTGTTCTGCTCTTTTTAAAATATTAGTGCGCTTACGGTCTGAAAATGTTCTTTTTGCAATTGCATTACGATCTTCAATCTGTGTTTCTTTTCCCATTACTAGCCCAATATTTGTAAGCCTGATGCTATAACCAATTCTACTTTTGCAATTTTTAATTTTACTTTTCTTTGGGTATTTTTAAAAAAATCTGTGGTACGTTTTAGCTTACCTGATCTAACCAGATAACTAAATGCGATAATAATCAGCATAATTATTTAACAATACCCGCAAAACGTTGATAGAAAACTGTTGGGCTGTTCTCATTTTTAGGCGCATATTTTCCGGCTATAATCGGAATATAAATAACTCTCCTTCTGCTTTCTTCGCCACGGATAGATGATTCTGCAACTCTGTGCCACAAACGGCCATCGTGAATGGTTAAATCTCCAGCTTCCGGAGTGATAGAAACCTCTTGTGGATCAGGTTTATTATCTAAAAAGTATTTTTTACGGAAAAGCATTTGATAAACACTTTGCTTGTGCGTACCCGGAATGATTTTAAGACCGCCGTTTTCAGGTTTTAAAGTGCTTAAATGAATTCCCACATTTAACATCGGGTTTAATTTTCCACCATAAAAGATATCTCTCAAACCGTCTGTATGCCAGCCCATTTTAGTAAACTTACTTTCTGGGCCATTGATATAATGATTGAAAACCATTCCGTCTTTTTCTTCAGTACCTAATCTTGCGCCATCGCCTGCCAATGGTAATAAACCATTAAATCTTGGATCTAGTAAAAGACCGCTCAAGGTTTGATGATGCTGATTGATAAAAGCAAAACGTTGCACAATAGCAGAGCCGTCTAAATCTTTCCCGTATTTAATAGGGACACCGTTTATTTTTTCAACTTCATTTTCAATCCAATTTTGTTCTACTTGTTTAGAGGCATCAATGATGGATGAAACCGTTTCTGGATTTATAAATTTTTTGAAATGAATGAAGCCATGTTCGTTAAAAAAGGCAATTTGCTCATTAGTTAATTGCTCAGTAAGGGTAAATGTTTTATAAGAAGATACCATGATAATATGTATTTAATAAATGAAATAATAAGTTTGAAATTTTATCTAAAAGTCTAGCAACAGCAACAACAACACATTCGCATGTTTGCCTGCATTTGACCTTTAGGAAAATTAAACTTATTTTTTCTTTTATTTGACATACTCTATAGGATTAGTAGAATTTAATACAAACATAACATATATTTTCTCTTTTGCAAAAATTATTTTTTATTTTTTTCGAAAAAAAATTAAATTTTATAAATTCCAGCTGCCGTTTTTTCGATGAATGCCTTTGGTAGTATACGATTGGCATACACCGAAATGATATTGGTAAACCCCGGAATAACTTCTGATTTTTTGTTGAACATGGCTTTTACAGCCATTTTTGCAACTTCATCAGGCTGCATATTAAACTTTTCAGCCATTTTGTTTAAAGCACTTAAACCAGCTCTTGCAGCAAAACCAGTATCAACCGGACCTGGACTAAAACAAGTTACTGAAATTGAAGTTTGGGCAAGTTCAAAACGCAAAGCTCGGGTAAACGATAAAACAAAAGCCTTTGTAGCCGAATAAACTGCCAGCGTAGGTACAGCCTGATAGGCAGCAGTACTCGATATATTTAAAATATAAGCTTGTTTTTCTTGTGAAAGTATGGGTACTAATAAATGGGAAAGCTCCACCACTACATTCATATTAAGTTGCATCATCCCAATTTGATCGGTTAGAGAAGACTTACTAAAATCGCCCCACACACCATAACCCGCATTGTTAACTAAAATGGCAACCGAATAATTATTCGTTTTTATCCAATCAGTTACTTTTTGCGATGCATCCTTTATCGAAAGATCAATCGATAAAAAAAGAGCATTGATGCCGTATTTAACTTGAAGATCATCAGATATTGCTTTTAATTCCGCTTCACTTCTTGCAACAAGCAATAGTGGATAACCCTTTTTCGCCAATTCATAAGCAATAGATTTTCCAATGCCTTTGCTGGCGCCAGTTATTAAGGCATACGGTTTCGTTTTTTCACTCATTTTATTAATTTAATGAATCAAATATAAAGATTAATTGTGAGCTGTTGGAGTAATAAAACAGTTGTTCTAATTCAGTTTTAATTCTAGTAATTCTGTTAGCCTATTGCCATTATCAATTTCCTTTTCGATAAAAATGACTAACTCGTCCATATTCATGTGCCAATAATTTCGGGTAAGTTTCTTGGATATCGATATATAAGCCTTGGTTTTGGGGCGGTTGCATTTGAAGTAACCAAATGTATTTTCTAAACTTAATTCCTCCATTTTTGGAATCATACTTTGAATCCAATCTTTTTTTGAAGTTCCGTATTTTTCGGCCACTACAAAGGCAAATTTTATGACATCATTTTGAAGCTGAATCATTGTCATGTATTTTTTCCCGCCAAAATAAATATTCGGCTTCAAATGAAAATCAATAAGAGCATCACCTCGGGTATCGGCAACGAAAGTACTTACTTTTTCAATTCGCAAGGAAAGAGAAGTTAAGAAACTTTTTTGAAGTATCGTTTCAAGTTGATTTTCAGCAATAAATTTCTCATATTCATTTTTATATAGAATGTTTAATTTATCGGCTTTCTTTTTTTTACCATCTAAGAAAACCATATCATATTTTTTACTGTCGTTTTGAAAATCTATTAATAATCCAGATAATTTACCAAGATATGTAATATATTCGCTAAGTATCACTGAATGAGAATCCTCATTTAGTCTTATTTTTTTCAAAGCTTCAAATATGCGGGTATATGAAATTCTTTTCCAGTTAGGATCTTTTACAATTTCGTCAATGAGAGTTAAAAAATAAAATTTTGGCTTAACTTTATGAGTCCTGCTGAATAGCTCAACATATCGTTCTAGCTGATTGGAATGCTGTGAAGATTTTAATTTATTTTCTATAACAATTAAATCACTATCTGTTTCTATAAGAATGTCGATTCTTTGACTCTCTGTCAAAATATTTTTTATTTCAAAAACGTTTTCAAGATTGAAAACAGTCATCAATAAATTACATTTTTGACTATCATTTAAAGCATTGCAATCTGATGAAAATATCCATGCCAAAATTTGCGAATGGATTCGCTCCATATCTGCTATTCCTAGATATTCGAAAAAAGTTCTATTCATAAGGTATCATTCTAAGTGTTTTTTTGTGAAAGTACTAAAACTTTGTGACTTATAAATCCCCCGATCGCGCGGATTTATAATCCGTGCCCACAAAGTATCTCCTAACAAATTTTAAAAAAAGAGAATCTAGTTTTTTAACGAGTATAATTTATATCAGTTTTTTATTAAAATTAGTCGTAGACACGAAAAAGAATTTCCGAACGATCGGCAAATAAACAACTCATAAAAACCATTTCAATCAAAATCTCGTCTACTTTTGCCGAATGTTAGAAATTCTTTACCAGGACGAATATATTATAGCCATTAATAAACCAAGTGGCTTGTTGGTTCACAAATCATTTTATGCGCGCGATGCAAAAGTGTATGCCATTCAGGAATTGAGAAATCAAATTGGGCAACACGTCTACCCTATTCATCGGTTAGATCGCAAAACATCTGGAGTTTTGTTATTTGCGCTGGATGCAGCTGTTTTAAAAATTATGAATGATCGTTTTGCCACACGCGAAGTCGAAAAGAAATATTTAGCCATTTTACGCGGTTGGTCATCCGAGGAACTAACAATTGATTATGATTTAACTAATGATGACGATGTTACTCAAAATGCAATAACCTACTTTCATCGTTTGCAAAATGCTGAAGTTGAATTAGCATTTAACAATAAACCAACATCACGATATTGTTTGGTTGAAGCCATTCCTGAAACTGGACGTATGCATCAATTACGAAAACATTTCAAACATATTTTTCATCCCATTTTAGGAAGTCGGCCACATGGTTGCAACAAACAAAATAAATTATGGCTGGAGAATTTTAATCTAAAAGGAATGATGCTTCATGCGCATCAGTTAATTTTTAATCATCCAATAAGCAATGAACAACTAATCCTGAATGCAAAGGTTAATGAAGAGTTTAGTAAAGTAGGTACTATTCTTAATCTGGATTTGAGTAAGTATCAATAGTATTTCATCTAAAAAATTTAAAATCCAATTTCGCAACGAAATGGATTTTTTTAACCTCTTTTTAAATCTATAAAAAGAAGATAGATTGTATTTTTAGCATACTATCAATCTTTTTCAAAAACAAAACCTTCAGCTACTAGTTTTTGTATCGTTTCATCATCAAACATATCTTTTGATAAACTAACCTGTTTGATATCCATTTCAACAGGAAACTGAATCAAACTCAATTTATTGTCTTTTAATTGAACATCTTTTAGTTTAATATTTCCCGAAAGATTGATGGCTTCCAAAATTGTATTTTGTACACTCAAATCATTAAGCAAATAGTTTTTTGACAAATCAAGAGATTTTATTGGATTTTCATCAATATAAAGTCTTTCAAGAAATAAATTTTGAGATAAATCTAGTTCAGACAAACCACTTGAGTTAATAAATAATTGAATTAATTTAGTGTTATGAGTGACATCTAAAAAGGTATGATTAATCTTTTCATAAGACCATCTATCATAATCTCCACCCAGATGTAGATATTTTAAATTTATATTTTTTTCAAGATTTATATTTGAGAATGCATTATCTCCAATGCGTAATTCTTCTAGCAGTATGTTATTAAAAAGATTGATTTCAGATATTTGATTCCATGTTATATCCAATTTCTTCAATTTAGGAAGCCCTGTGACATCTACTGAATCAATCTCTGCATTTTCTAAAGTAAGATCTTCTAATGCAGGCAATCCACTTTGTTCCCATTTACATGAACCACCATATGAGCAATATACTTTTTTTAATACTTTATTTTTTTCATTTAGCCTGGCATTAAAATTCAACATATGAGTAACATATAATTCTTCAAGATTTAAATTATATGTTAAATCAATATCATCCATTTCATTCAAACTATCCAAAACTATTTTTTTCAAGTTTATATTTGCCTTTAAATCTAAATTTTCAAGAAGTAAATTCTCTAGTTCTAAAACTTCAAGAGATGTGTTTTTTGAAAAATCAATTTCTGTAAGATGCTCACTGTTTTTAATATTAATCACTTTTAACTTATGATTAAAACCCAAATTAAGCTCCTCTAAATCAAATGAATTTATAGTTAGTATTTCTAGGTTAGGGAAATACTTAATTTCATCTATAGAAACAAGATTAAAATCTTCGCAATTCAGTTCAGTCACTTTCATTAACGAGTCAATTTTTAAGTCAGATATCATTCTTTTAAAATTTTCATCTTTAAAATCAATATCAGATACTTTTTTTACATTTTCTCTTTCGGTAACGCCGCGGAACCAACCTTTTATTCTATCCATAATTAATTCACTGTTTTTGTAATCGATAATAATAATAAATCATAGATCAACTTATTTAATTTTCCTTTTTATTTTAAGATTTAAATAACACAAACTGGATTTTTTCATTCACAAAAAAGTACGTTATTTACTCCAAATTCTTATTATCAACCTATATTACAGTAGTAAATTATTAAGAAGAGCTGTTGATAATTTAATATTAAAAACCCATTTATGAACAAAAAAAATGTTTTTACAATTACGCTTTGCATTTGCTTTATAATGCAAATGATTTCTCAAGAAAAACAAATTATTAATAATACTGAAAAATACAAACAATTTGGTTTGGTTTGGGGATTGATGAAATACCAACATTCTGAAGTAAGTAATGGAAAATACAATTGGGACGAAAAATTTGTTGAAAATTTTGATAAGCTTGAAAGTGTAACTTCACAAACAAATCTCGATGCGTTTTTATTAAATTTTATTTTATCGATTCCAGAAAGCAAAATAAAAACTGATACGGATACAGATAATCTATTTACAAAAAATTATGATTATAAGTGGATTGAACAATATTCAGGCAACACAGAACTTTATACCAAGTTAAAAAAACTAGAAACCAATATAAATATCGGCTTTTACTACACATCAAAAAACGGAATTCCGACTTTCGATAATGAGAAAGGCTTTAAAACATTTGACTATAAAATAAAAAGTCATAGACTATTAGAACTATTTAGTTTTTGGAATGTGATCCAATATCATGATGTAAATAAATATCTGATGGATAAAAACTGGTATAGTCAGTTAGAAAGCTTTATCGATAATTTCACAAGCGCTAATTCTCAATTAGATTATGAATTGGCAAAGACTAATTTAGTTGTATCACTTAATGATTCACATTCGTATTTTTTCTCAAAAACAGTATCCGATTCTCTATTTAAATTTAAGCCGCCAATCTCAGTAATGAACGTTAATGACACTCTAGTAGTTTCGGGAATTGTGAATGAATTGGCAAAAAAAGAGGATTTGAAATTAGGAGATTTGATTCTTGAAGTTAACGACATGGACATTAAATCATTTCGAAAGCAAAAGATAGATCCAAAGTTTTCTTCTTCAAATGCTACTCATTTAAAATATTGGACCCGATTTTTATTGTGGAGTAAAGAAGATAGTCTTAAAGTTAAGATAAAAAGAAAAGATGCTGTTACCACAAAATATATTCATCTCTATAAAACTTTTTCTAAAGATGACGAACGTTCTTATATACCGTTTTTCACCTATAAAAAAGAATGGCAAATCATTGATGATAATATTGGGTATATAAATCTAAGTACAATTTCAAAAGAGGAAACCAAAAAAGCATTTGAAGCATTTTCTAATACAAATGGAATTATACTAGATTTAAGAAATTATCCAAAAAATATTTCAGGCGCTGAGATTGCAAAATATACCTATCCAGACAGAAGGGAATTTATTAAAATTCTTTCACCATTAAGAGACAGACCATCGTTGGCAAACTTTGATAAACCTGCTATCAGTGCCATAATAGATCCTTTTAAAGCTGGTGGAAAAAACTCAAATTACTATAATAAAAAAATTATTTTATTAGTAAATACTACCACTCAAAGTAAGGCTGAGTTTATTGGAATGGCTATTCAGGCCTCTCCTACTTGTATAACTGTGGGGGAAACGACATCTGGTGCTCCATTGAATATTGCCGTTTTTAAATCGCCTGATGGGACAGAAATTCCATTCACTTCGATGGGAGGGTTTTATCCTGACGGTACGGGTGTCCAAAGAAACGGTTTGAAAATTGATCACTTTTTCAAGGAAACAACATCAAATTTTACTGCCGATCAATATATTCTTAAAGGAATTGAATTAATAAAAGCTGCAGAAAACAAAGCAAATTAAGAGACGCGTTGCAGTCTTTTTTGGTATTTAATCAATCAACTTAAATCCTTTATTTCTGATACTAAGAATTTCTACAGCTGGATCTGCACTTAAATATTTTCGGAGGCGGGTAATATAAACATCCATACTTCTGGCTGTAAACGGATTACTATCGCCCCAAAGCAGCAACAAAGCTTTATTACGATCTAATAATTGATTTTTATTTTGAATAAGTAAATCCAATAATTCTGATTCGCGTTGTGAAAGATTAACTGATTTCTCTTCAATTGTCAATTCTAGCCTATGAAGATTAAATTGAAAATTTCCAACCTTTATATTTTTATCGCATGTTGTGGAAGCTTCTTCACTTGAATGGATATACTTTCGTCTTACGAGTTTCTGAATTCGCAAAATAAGTTCTTCCATGCTAAAAGGCTTTTTCATATAATCATCGGCGCCGATTTTTAATCCTTTTAGAACATCTGTGATTTCATTTTTTGCCGTGAGAAAAATTATAGGAGTCAGCTGATCTACTATTCGGATATCTTCTACAAGCGAATATCCATCTTTTCTGGGCATCATGATATCCACAACACAAATGTCTGGTTTCTTGCTCTGAAATAATTCCCAGCCTTCTACTCCATTTTTGGCAATTGTAAAACTAAACCCTCGCAATTCAAGAGTTTCTTTTATGATAGTCGACAACACTTCTTCATCTTCTACCAGCAAAACATGAATTATTTCATTCATAATGGAAATTTAATAATAAAGGTTGTACCTGATCCTAAATGACTATTTACAATTATTTCACCCGAAAGTAAACTAACCAGTTCTTTTACATAACTCAATCCTATTCCGTAGCCTTTTACATCGTGCAGATCGCCAGATGTAATTCGGTAGAATTTATCAAAAATAAGAGGAAGATTTTCTTCGCTTATTCCGCTTCCATTATCCTGAACTTCCAGCTGCCAATATTTTGATGAACTCAAAACTTTCACTGTAATTTCGGCAGAATTAATACTGTATTTCAAAGCATTATCTATAAGATTAGTCAATATTCCTTCAATCATATCTTTATCAGTACGAATGATTTCATTTTCTAATTCCGCACTAAATGATATCTGATTGCTATCATTTACCTGAAATTTATCTACTATGCTTTTTATTAATTCTTCAATATTTACATCCGTTAAATTTACGTATTTTACGCCTAATTCATATCTCGTTATATCCAAAAGACGATCTATATTGTAATCCAGTTTATTTAAAACATCTGCATTAATCTTTAAATAACGATTTGTTTTTTCTGGATTAGAAGCTTCTCCAAATTGCAATAATGCTTCGTTAGTTGATTTAAGAATCGATATTGGTGTTCGCAATTCGTGCGTAATATTGCTTATAAAATTATTCTTTTTATAATCGAGCTGTTTCTGTCTGTAAATAATCAATCCGAGATACCAAAGGCTTCCGCCTGTCAGAATCACCAGAATTATGGATATCGAAAACGGAATGATATTTTTTGAAATCAGAAATTTTCCTGTTTTAAAAAGCCTGGCTTCAATTACCCAGTTTTTCTCACTTGTACCTAAAGGAACGCTTACTACTTCTTTAGAATCTGCAACTGCGTTCTTTTTCAATGACAATTTATAATCAATAAAGATTTTTTCTTTGTCGAGTTCTTTTCTAAAATCATCACTAACCAATTTCAAATCAATATTCTGCTTATTTGATGAAGCAATTAATTTCACCAAAAAAAGACGTACATTTTCCAGATTTGAGGTATCAATTTTTAGGGGTTGCATTCCAATTTTGATTGGTCCACCCGATTTCGAAAAATCTCCTTTTAAGTTTATTTTTTCTTTCTTTTCATCGGTAACTTCACTTACTATTGACAAATAAGGATCGGCATTAGACAGACTCATAGGTGTTCTGACCTTTTCCAGAAAGAATAAATCGACACTTCGCTGCAATGCATTTTTTACTTTCCCCTGAAAATTCTCCCGACTTTCTTCATAGGTTCTGTAAACCCAAAAAAGCTGGAAAAGCAAAATACTACACGCAGTAATAGAAGTGATTAGAATAATTTTAAACTGATTTTTCATAGCAAATGATAATATACAAATATATCTCATTTTGGTGATTGAATAACCCAGTTAACACTAGTTAACATTGGTTAAGAGAGCTTTAACCTGCAAGCAAAAGATTACTTCTACATTTGACTTGTATAACTTAAACAACTGAAACAATGCATAATAGAAATTTTTTAATCTGTGCGGCTACATGTTTGCTTTTCGTAAATATGAAAGGTCAGAACTTATCTAAAGATGATGCTTCGAAAAAGTCAATTCAATTTGTTTTACCAAATGGAGCTATTCTTAAAAATCTTGACAGTCTTGAAAATGCCTGGGGGAAAGATCAGATACTATTTAAACATAATGAAGAGGATGATCAAAACGGTGTGATGCATCTTGTAAAAAAGACTTCGGAATTTAAAGACAACGAAATTAAAAGTAAAAAAGCTTTAGCAGAAATGCTTAATAATCCTGCTCCGGAATTTGAACTTAAAGATCTTGAAGGTAAAACATGGTCACTAAAAAAACTTCGAGGAAAAATAGTAATTTTGAATTTCTGGTTTACGTCCTGCGCTCCATGTATTAAGGAAATTCCGGAACTCAATAAATTAGTGGACGAATACAAAAATAAAAATGTTGTTTTTCTTGGGCTTACTTACAATACGCCGCAACATGTAGAAAATTTTCTAAAAAAGCGTGCTTTTAACTACATACAATTGCCAAATGCGGGTGAAATAAACAATAAGTATTCTATTTTCTATTTTCCAACTAGTTTTGTAATTGATAAAAACGGTATTATTAAAGGTGTTCTGGAAAAAAGTGACAATATATACCACGATATAAAAACGATCATTGATAAAGAAAGCTAAAAATTAAATTTTAAATTTCAAAAGCTGTCCCAACGCTTTCTAAATAACAAACGTTAACTAACAATTCATTGTACTTATATAAGTCTTAGTATAATGTATTGTACGCTGCATGCCTTCGCTTCAAAATAGGAAAGAATCTTTCTTAACCCAAGTCAATGATTCTTCAGGAATCGCAAACCTAATTTTGCCCCGTAAAATCGTCTGAATTATTAGCCTTTTTATATAGCTAACGGTCTACGCCTGCATTCTGATTTTAACCCCTAAATCTTTAAACCCTTTATATCTAAAGGTTTGCTCTTAAAATGTGATTCAAATCACACTTTAAAAGTGAGTTGACGCAACCTCTAGTTTTCAGAGTTGACGGAAATTTGTCTTAGATGTAAAGCTAATTACGGATCACAAATTTTGTTTAACAAATTCAAATAATTAAAAAATAAAAATTATGAAAACAACAGCTTATAAATCAATTTCGAAAACAACGCTGGCAATTGCAGTGTACGCTTTTGCCCTAATAACAAGCAATATGAAAGCTCAGGATTCTTATAGAATAAAAACCGGAGTTTTAACTGAAACAACTTCTAAACTGACAAGATATGAAGTAAATGAACAAAATGTAGCACAATTTCAAAAAGCATTGACAGCTTATGTAAGAGCCTCAATTTCATCGAAAGAAAACATTATGGCCGAAGCTTTTTATGAACAAGATAAAACAAATGTTTTATGGCTGATTGAAAGATGGAATGGAAAAAATCAATTGGAGAATTTCAGCAAAAAAACAGAAGCAAAAGCATTACAGTCTTTAACTGAAAAATTAAAAACTGCTACAAAAACTTATTATGTAAAAGATCTTGAGCCTTTAACTAAAGAACAATGGCGCAGAACTTCTAAAAAAGAAGATAATCAACTTGTTATCATGCTTTTTGTGGATGGAAAAAAAGGAACAGAACAAAATTTCAAAGACACGTATCATGTTGCGATGCCGCAATTTCGCAGTGAACCTGGCGTAGTAACGTACCAACTTTCTGAAATTGAAGGAGATGAAACCCAGTTTGTAACTTATGAAAAATTCAGAAGCAACGATGCTTTTCAATATCATCTCAACTTTCCTCCTATCAAACCTGTAATAGAATATTTGGAAACAAGTATCAAGAAACCACCTTTTCAAAACGGAATTCATAATCTAATTGAATTCGCACCACTTACAAGAGAATAATTCACAAATAAAATTTCAAATAATAAATCAATTTAAAAATTAAAAGTCATGAAAAATTTAACACAAATTATCGGTACAAGCTTATTAAGCACATTTGCATTTTTTAATGTACAAGCTCAGGTTAAAGATCATAACCTTGATGTAATGAATCAATTAGCAACACCTTCACATGTTTCTGTGATGCCTGTTTCTCAATTATTGAATGCTCCGGGAAATGAAGCTTTAAGAGCTTTCTTCTTTAATCCTGTAAAAGACAAAACGGTTTTAAAAGGTAAAAAAATAGCAGTACTTGCCGCAGATGGTTTTGAAGAAATTGAATTGACCGGACCAGTTTGGTACTTTAGAGAACTTGGTGCTCAGGTTGACATTATCGCTCCAAAATTCAATCCGGCTCCGGCAAGATATGGATTGAGCACTCCTGAAATGGCAAAAACTCATATTATGGCAATTCAATATTTACAACCTGTTGGATGGATCAAATTTGATAAAACAGCAGATCAAATTAAAGTGAGTGATTATGATGCTGTATTTATTCCTGGAGGAGCTTGGAATCCAGATAACCTTCGTTATGACAAAGATGTTATAAAATTCATTCAGGATTTTAATAAATCTGGAAAATTGATCGCTGCTATTTGTCACGCCCCAGTTGTATTAGCTTCTGCTGATATTCTGAAAGGAAGAAAACTTACCGGATACTGGAATATTCAAAGTGATCTTAAAAATGCAGGCGGTATCGTATCTGATCAGCCAGTTGTAGTGGATGCAAACATTATTACAAGCAGACACCCAATTGATGTTGCCGATTTTTCAAAAGCAGTGGAAAGCTGGTTGGCAAAAAAATAATTTCTTCAATTATAATCAGAAAAATAACGGAAGATTAAACAGTCTTCCGTTATAAAAAACAATTGAGAATAAACTTCCCCAAATCGAAATCTCTATTACGGTTTAAAAAATCACAGTTATACAGACTTCAAAACATATAAAAGTCTTTAACATTAAAAAAAATAAAAATGGAATATAGAAAATTAGGAGATTCTGATCTCCAGTTATCTGCAATTACCTATGGAAGTTTCGCTATTGGCGGTACGATGTGGGCGGGAACAGAAAAAAGTGAAGCAAAAGAAGCTATTATGGCTTCTATAGATCATGGTGTGACAAGTATTGATACTGCGCCTTTCTACGGATTAGGGCTTAGCGAAGAACTGATTGGCGAAACCATTAAAGAACTTGATCGTTCTAAGGTTCAACTCTTAACTAAGTTTGGAATGGTTTGGGATGGCAGTAACAACGGAAAAGGTGATTTTATGTGGAATCAGGAACATGACGGAAAAAGTTATCCGCTTTATAAATATGCTTCAAAAGCGAATGTTATAAAAGAAACCGAAGAAAGTCTTAAACGATTAAAAACTGATTATATCGATTTGCTTCAATTGCATTGGCCAGATTCTACAACGCCAATTGACGAAACTATGGAAGCGCTTCAATCATTAATTGATCAGGGGAAAATACGTGCCGCAGGTGTAAGCAATTACAATAAAGATCAATTACTGGAAGCACAAAAAAGTATTCGCGTTGCATCCAATCAAATGCCTTACAGCATGTTAAATCGCGGTATTGAAAAGGATATTGTGCCATTAGCAATCGAAAACAATATTGGAATAATTGCTTACAGTCCTTTAGAAAGAGGATTATTAAGTGGCAAATATTTTAAAGGCGAAAAATTAAAATCAGATGATCATCGTCAAGATTATTTTGGCCAATTTAATCCTGAAAAAGTAGAAGCTTTCCTTAAAAAAATTGAACCTTTAGCTGAAGAAAAAAAAGCTAGTCTGGCGCAATTAGTTTTAAAATGGACAACGCTTCAACCAGGAATAACTGTTGTGTTGGCTGGTGCAAGAAATAAAGATCAGGCAATTAGTAATGCAAAAGCGATAGAGGTAAATCTGACAGAAAAAGAAGTACAATACATCAACAACGAATTGACGCAGCTTTCTTTATAATTTACCTTCTTTTTTACTTCCTTATCACCACGTAAAACATTCTCAAAACCACTTTCTATAAGCTTAGATAGGCAGCAGGTTTCTTCTTGCTGCAGCGGTAAGTCTGTGTCTTTTAGAACTTGTCTTCTTTCTATAATTAGAAATATCAAAATCATATTCTTCGTTTCGTTCTTAACCAAAGTCAATGATTTTAACGAAATACCGTCTCTACCTTTGTCATGTAAATAAACTGAAAATCAACCAATTAAAACATTTCTTTTTTAAAATAACCTATTACTAATAATTTAAAAAACTTTATTATGAAAACTAGATTTAACATCGACACTAAGACAACTAAAAATCTAAAGTTAGGATTCAAAATTCACTTTCTTGTCTTTCTATTAGTTAGTCCGATAATCTTTATTATTTGGTATTTAACAGACACTACATATCCATGGCCATTATGGTCTACATCTGCATGGGCAGTTGGAGTTCTTTTTCACTATTTAGGTGTGTTTGTATTCAGAAAAAATAAAATCTAAAACCTTAGAAATCATGGAAACAAATACAACATTCAGACGAATCGTAACCGGACATAATACAGAAGGCAAAGCCATTATTGTGTCAGATGAAGTTCCAACAAGAACCTATATGGTAGGCGGACCAAACGGAGCGAAATTTCATGAAGTTTGGAACACTAAACAAACTCCTGCTCTAATAGATGCTATTTCTAAAGACCCTGAAGAAACCGGACTTATTTTGGGACCTCCAAAACACGGAACAAGAATACGAGTAATCGATTTTCCGCCAGAAAGTGATGAAATTAGAAACCTTACCAAAGAACAGGCTTTTGAACATTTTAAAACTATGAGCGGTGAACATGCTTCAAAAGCTGGCGGAAATGCACCTCACCCATTAATGCACAAAACAGAAACGATTGACTACGGAATTGTTCTGGATGGCGAATTAACTTTAATCGTTGACGAAGGTGAAACAACAGCAAAAGCAGGAGACATTATTGTGCAACGAGGAACAAATCATGCCTGGAGCAATAAATCTGGAAAAACATGTCGTGTTGTCTTCATTTTGATTGATGGAGAATTTGAAGAAAACCTTCGCTAAATCTTAAAAACAATTGTTATGCGAGTAAATCCTATAAAACCAGAAACAATGAACGATGAAGTTCGATATGTTCATGATGAAGTTTTTAAACTCATTACACATAGTCAGGGTCCTGTTGTAATGACAAATAGTGAAGGTGCTTTAACCGGTCCTTTTCCGCCCATGCTTGCTTTTCCTCAATTTGGAATTCCGGCTTTAAGTTTTGTACGTTCATTAGACAATTATGCAACGCTTCCTAAAAAAGTTCGGGAAGTAGCTATTCTTACTGTTGGTGCTGCATTTGGCGCACGTTTCGAACTTTATGCTCATGAAATCATGGCAAAACATTTTGGCTTTTCTGCAACAGCAGTGGCATCACTGGCATCCGGAATTCGTCCTGCTGATTTAAACGAGGAAGAAGCTATCGCGTATGAAATCGCTTCAATTTTAGCAAAAGGCCGAATTGTTCCAGACTCTGCTTATAATCTTGCAAAGGAAATATTAGGGCAAGATGGTTTGGCCGAACTCATATTCTTAGTGGGTGCTTACACGCTACTTGCCACAGTTTTAAATGGTTTTGATGTTCTTCCATGATTTAAAAAGACATCCAATTTTTATAAAAAATAAAACAAATGATAAATTTAAAAACAATGAAAAAATCAAAAATTAATTCTCAAAATTCCTTAAAAACAATCTCAAAACTTTTCTTGCTGTTATTTACAGCCATTTCAACGGCATCATGTACAAATGACGAAAATGCTACGGTTACAAAAAAATCTCCTATTGTATTGGTGCACGGCGCATGGCAAGCATCATACGTATGGGATCAAACAGAAGCCGATTTAAAAGCTGCTGGTTATACTGTTACTGTTGTAAAACTGCCTGGACATGGAGAAGATACTACTCCTGCTTATCAGGTTTCGTTTAAAGCTTATATTGATGAAGTAAAAAAAGCAATTAACGCATACAATGAACCTGTAATTTTAATTGGTCATAGTTTAGGCGGAGCTGTAATTACACAAACTGCTGCTGAAGTTCCTCAAAAAATCAAAAAGTTGGTTTATGTAGCTGGTTTTATTCCTCAAAGCGGAAAAAGCGTTTTGGATTATTCTCAAATGGATAAGGCCTCACTTTTGCCAGCTTCTTTACAATTATCTGAAGATCAAACTTTAGCTGGAATCGTAAATCCAGAAGTTAATCTTCCAAAAATCTTTTCTCAGGATGCTACAGCTGCTCAAAAACAATTTCTTGTAGCGCGCTACAAAGCCGAACCTACAATTCCGCTTGGAACACCTTTGAACTATAAAACTGAAGATTATAATTTGGGAGGCAAAAAATATTACATCTTTACCACTGCTGATAATACCATAACTTACAACTTTCAACAAGAAATGGCAAAAGATGCCGGTATCACAAATACTTATACGATCAATTCTGGACATAGTCCGTTTATCTCTAAATCTGCAGAATTGACAAAACTTATAAAAGAAATTTTATCAAAATAAACATTATTCACCTTTTGATTGATAAAAGATTCCTTAAGAAATCAGTTAAAAAAAAGTCTCTGAATTTTTATAAAAATCCCTATGTATTTGATACAAAGGGATTTTTTATTATTAATCAAGATTTAAAAAACTTTCATCAACGGCATTGTATCAACAAATCAACAACAACCGATATTCACCTTTGTTTTCTATTGGTGCTCGATGAATACAAGGCAATACTTGTTGTTTTGGATGATCCACAGCCAGCCGCCAAAGATGCCCTAATCCTAAATTAATAGGTTTTGCATCTTCATGTGCCTCATAATGCAAATCAAAATAATTTCCCTTTAAAAAGTTTTCGAATTCTTCCTCTGCTCCATCATAAAGCTCTTTCAGCTTTGTTCGGATTTCTGGAATTAGAATTTTTTGCTCGGCTTGGGAATTAGAAACAATATCACTTGCGGCTCCGTGATAAGTGCATAAAAAAGTATCTGTTGCAATAGGAGAACGATCAACATGAAACGAATACACATCAGTCGATATGAAATCAAATTCATCATCACGTTCATAACACTTCAGTAAATTAAGAGAGGGTGAAGCTCCGAAATCGGTTAATAATTGTAAATCATTTAAGATTATTTCCCTTGCTATATTTCCCTTTTCTGAAAGTTGGAGCGCTATTAAGTCTTCAGCAAAAACTTCCGTTATATTTTCTTTTAAAGATAATTTGGCTACAATCTCATTAAAATCGCCATCCAAATTTCTGTACCAGCATAATGCATTCATTTCACCCTTGAAATTAGTATTTACTAAATCAAAAAAAGTTGAAACTATTCCTATTTGGTTGTTATCAGAAAAGGTATTGTTCATAGTATAATATTGCAGCGATAAATTATTGGTAAAACGTTAGTTTAGTTCCATTCTGGAAACTGTTTTTTATTTAAGTCAAGCTTTTTTAATTGCTTTCATAAATAATAAATACCTTAGATGGAATCTCGTTAAAATTACCTTCTAAATTTCTGTACCAAAATAACGAATTTATTTTACCCTTAAAATATCGGTATACACAAACTCAGAGAAAACAGTTATTATATTGGGTGACCAAAATCATCCGTTTTGAAAGATTGTGTAGCAAATTTATTAAAGAAACCTACATAAGTTCCATCTGCTTTTTGAACTATCGTGGCTCCATCCTGCCATATTGCGTTATCTGCAGAATGGCCACCATTTATAGGATCACCCTGATTTTGATGGATATCGTGCACACCATTACCTGTATTAAAAAATTGACCTAAAATCAATAATTTATCTCCCTGAATCAATACAGATTCTAATTGTTCTATAGCATCAATATTACTTCCTATTTTCCAAAACGATGATTGCTCCAGAACTATAATTTTAAAAGGTGCATTGGATCTTATTTCTGATTTCTCAAATTGTTTCAATTTCGTTGGATAAATCCATGGCGGTATTTTTATAATCCAATTATAATAAAACAATATTGGTATTCTTATGGTCACCCACATTGGTTTCCATCTTATATAATCAATAGCTCCACTCGATTCATTAGAAATCAAATGAGTCCATCCATCTGGCTTTGATACAATCATAGCTAAATCGCTAGCAGAAAGATTAATAATCCTCCATTGTATTTGTGTTGACTGACTATCAACATCTATAGCACAACGATAATTAATTCCGTTGGCCAGAATTTCAACATTTCCATGATAAAATTTTCCAAAATTATCCGGTTGATCTCGATAATATTTAAATTTAGTACCCTTAAGTACTCCGTATTTGTCTAATGGCATAGCTCAACTTTTATTAGGTTAATTTTCCCTGATCGGGGCTTATAACATATTTTTTAATAAGTGGCGTTTAACAAAAAAACAACGGGAGTGTAAACAATATGTCTTCACAAACAAAAATAAGAAAATTCACTCAATCAAAAACAAGTACAACTACCTGTTTTTCAAACACATAATCATTAAGTAGATTTTAAAGACATATTTCGGATATATCTCAAATTAAGTCCTTTATCTAAGATTAATATCAAATAAAAATCCACTCGTCTGACCTTATTTATCTAAATATAAAATGCCTCCGTTTAAAGAGGCATTTTTTTTAATAAAGATATAAGTTGTCAAAAAAACACTTTAACTCCATTCCGGAAACTGGGTTCTATGTTTAATTTTTAAAAGTCATTCTCAAACAACTCATTTTTAACTTATTTCTAAAGCATTAGCAAATGAAGCTTCTGTTTTTTGTTTTGGAAAATACACTTCGAGCGCTTGACTGTTTTGTTTAAAATTAAGTTTCTCTCCAGTACTAACTAATTTTATCTGTTTTATTTTTCCGGTATAATAAGGCATTTCTGTGCCTAAACTTTTAATAACAGCAGTTCCGTTTTCTGGCCAATCCATAACGGTCGCATAAAGAACATTGTCTTTTTGCACAAAACGAATGTCTTGTGATGTAAAAGGCTTTCCCTTTCCTTCATTGAAACCCTGCGCTGTTAATGCTCCGGCACTTTCCTGTTGAGGTCCTTCCCCAAATATTTTCCACGGACGTGTACCATAAATACTACTACCGTTAAGCTTCATCCAAACTCCAATTTCCTTTACAATTTGTCGTTCTAATTCATCGATACTTCCATCACCTCTTACCGGAATATTAAGCATTAAATTCCCATTTTTGCTTACTACATCTATTAGCGAATGAATAACCGTTTTAGCTGATTTGTAGCGCTTATTTTCGTAAACACTTCGATCGTAATGCCAGTTACCAATGCAAGTATCTGTTTGCCAAGGCAAAGGTTCAATTTCATTACTTTGTCCTTTTTCAATATCCCAAACCAAAGCTTTTCTCTGCTGTTCGGTTAAAATTTTACCTGTAATTACGGTTTGAACGCTTTTATTTTTTTGAAAACTTTTATTATAAAGATGCGCTGCAATACGCAAACCCGCATCGCTAATTGGCCAGAGTGGCAACGCTGTATCATCAAAATAAAGCATATCAGGATTATACTTATCGATTAAATCAATAGTTCTGTTATGAAAATTTTCGATGTAAGTTTCACTCGGTTTTGCCACACCGCTACCCCAGTTCCATTGGCTGTGTATACCATTATTGTCATCACTTTTTTCGCTTAGCGGATGATTCTGTGCATACAATTCCTGTGGATCTAAACCTTCCCACCAAGTTCCTTTTCCATCGGCTTTGGTCAATTTCCCATCATAAGGAACACCTGCCAAAGGGCCATTTATATCAGAGCGCTGAGCTGTCTCAAACCAACTCCAGGCATGCGCAGCGTGGACACTGACAGCAAAAGGAAGATTTGCTTTTCGGGCAGCTTTTTCCCATCCAGCTATAATATCTTTTTTGGGGCCCATTTTGGTCGAATTCCAATTTGGCTGATATTTGCTGTTATAAAGATCTAAATTATCATGATGGTTTGCCATAGCCATAAAATACTTAGCTCCAGCGTCTTTATATAAGCTGACTAACTCTTCAGGATTCCAATTATCAGCTTTCCAAACGTTGATTACATCTTTAAAACCAAATTTAGAAGGATGTCCGTATTTTTCTAAATGAAATTTATATTGACGAGAACCTTCCTGATACATGCTTCTTGCATACCAATCACCAGCTTCAGGTTCACACTGAGGTCCCCAATGCGCCCACATTCCAAATTTAGCATCACGAAACCAATCTGGAACCTGATATTTGGCAAGTGAATCCCAAGTGGGTTCAAAAGGACCTTTGAAATCTGGTGAACCTAAAAAGTTTCTTTGAGCCAACAAAGGCGATAAATACAAACCAACAATTCCTGATGCTGCTAATTTTAAGGCGTTACGTCTATTCATTTTATTCTTATTTTTTTACTTCTTAGCTTTTTTTATCAATTCTAACAATCTTAATTCAGATTAAAATTTCTGTATTTTTTTATTCTAAAAGCTTAAAGATTATTTGTTTTAATGTTAAAATTTAAATTATCCCAAAAGCAAATATATCGGATAAGTGATATATTTGTTTTATCTAAATTCGATTTTATATTATTTAAAAACGACTTTTTATCATGTTCAAAAGCACTTTTAAACATTCATTCTCTTTATTGCATGTAGATTATGTGAAATTGTATCAAAATTGGAATTACAATAATGTAATTAGTCCTTATTATCGCTTGTATTATATCGACGAAGGCGAAGGATTTATTTCTGACCAGTATGGGCGCTTAACTTTAGAACCTGGAAATCTATATCTTATTCCCAGTTTTACAATATGCAATCTAAATTGTGACGATTATTTAAGTCAATATTTTATTCAGTTTTTTGAAGAATCTCCAGATGGAATCTCACTTTTTAGCAACAATAGGTCTGTGATGAAATTACCTGCGGAAGAAATTGATATCGCTCTTATTAAAAGATTACTTCAGAGTAATCCCGGAAGAGGAATTAATAGGTCCGAGAATCCGGAAGTTTACGAAAAAGAAGTGTATTACAAGGAATATTTGTCTTTAAACAATAGAATGAAACCACATTTAGCTTTTGAAAATCAAGGAACACTTATTCTTTTAATTTCGAAATTTCTGAAGTTAACGAATTTGAAAGCAGACGAAACAAAATCTATTTCTTCTAAAATATTGGATACAATGAGCTACGTTCAGCTTAACTTAAGCAAGAATATTACGATTTCTGAACTTGCTAAAAGAGTAAATCAAAATCAGGATTATTTTTCAAAGCAATTTCTAAATCACACCGGACAAAGACCATTAAATTACATTCATGAGAAAAAAATAGAAAGGGCTCAATATCTTATTACGACCACAACTAAAAGTTTCCTCGAAATCGCTTTAAATACCGGTTTTTCTAATTTGCCGCACTTTTCAAAAATATTCAAAAAGATAGTAAAAGTAACTCCCGGTGAATATCGTAATAAAAACACTTTTTTGAATTGAATCGATATGAGCCAAAATAATTTTATCTTCACTTCTAACCATTTTTAAACATGTTGCAAATTATAATCTGAAACAAACTTTCTAAGTTTAGAGATACGCTTAAAAAAAAAAACGCTAAACCAAAAGTTTAGCGTTTTTTATGTCTTGTTTTTGTAATCTATTGCTGAGACAATTCTGTCTCTGTATGAAGTGCACAAACCCAATTGTTATTTTTTTTAATCCAAGTAGAAGTACATACACATTTCATTGGCGATTTTTCTTTATCGTCTGCTATTTCTAATTCTATTAAATATCCAATTATTGTGGTATTTTCACTAATTGACTTTTCTTCCACATCAGAAATATTCAATACTTTTATTTTACCACTATCAACAGACTCAAACATCTTTTTAAACATAGATTCGTCTACACTTTGTAACCCAGTTTTGCCGGCTATCATGCAAGGAAACAACGTAAGTTTTTTTACTGTTTCATAATCATGATTTTCCATTCCCTGCCAATATCTTTTTTCCAGTTCAATAATTTGCGTTTCCATAATCATCTTTTTAATTGATCAAACAATTTACAAAAAATCTGATAAAAAAATATTATTTGTGGTCAAATTCTCTGCGGTCATAAAAGGTATCATCATCGCTATAATACACAGAATCAGGATCATTTCGTTCAGGATAATACGAATTCATTACTCTTCTTTCATAGTCCCTGTCAAAATTGTGTTGTCTGTTATATCTGTTTGTATTTCTGAATGTATCGTATCCTATGCTGTTTGCCATAACGATTTTCGTGTCTTTATTTATACTTACAGATCCAATTGGTATGATAATATGGCTATCTCCGTCTTTATAGAGAAATTCCCTTCCATTATCGTTGGCAATAACGTCATGTACCTCATTGTGTTTGTCCTCAATTAGTTCTTTAGCTACTTTGACATCCAGATAAACAACGCGCTGCATATCCTTATTCACCCAAAGATTATCAATTGTACCAATGGTGCGGTTGTCAGCATCAACTATCTTCCATCCTCTCACATCAGAATAATTTGATGCAATTTTATAATCAGATAGTTCGTCCAATCTATATAGGTTTCTGTTTTTATTTTCCATAATTTCTAATTTTAATTATATATTTTGCCGGATTTAAATTTGGTGTTTCCTGGCTATTGTGCTCTATTGTGCACTTGTAGTGTTTTCAATTTCTACACTATTTTCATTGTGAACGGTATGGTCACAAAAATAGATGTAGTATATAATACCTGCGATAACTAACAGCACAGCAACCCACGGCCATACCGGTTTTTTCTTCTCAATTTTAATTTCTGCCATAACTCTATTTTTTTGATTTTATAATAGTTTTAATACTCTACTAAAGTTACAAAAGAGAGAAAAGTAAGACGTATTTAATTTCAGGAGGATGTTACAAAATTCCCAGTAGATTAATTTGGAAGATTATTATAAGAAATAGTATTAAATAAAAAACGCTAAACCTTTGGTTTAGCGTTTTTTGCTTTTTTTAAACTCTAAAATTTTAGATTACAGTTTTTATTTATTTTCAATTAATTCAATACTTTGTTTCAACGATTTTATGGTTTTTATTTATTTCACTAAGCCCAATAAAACATTCATTCTATCTATAAAATACTGGGCAGTTTTTATATAAAATATCCGTTGATCATCAACAAGATTTTTCTCTTTATCCCACACAAATTTTCCGGGATGTTTTTGTTGAAATTCTTTCATCAATTTAGCAATATACCAATACGATGATCTTTTCCATTCGCCCTCCGTAAGATCCATTTCTTTCATTTTTGCAGGAGTATTGCTTTTTTCAAGAACTTTCCTTACTGCAAAAAACACATCGGCCTGATAATCCTGCAGAACATGATAATATTCTTTACGGCAATCAAGTTCATGATCTGGATGTTCTTTTATGCATTGTTGCAAATCATTTTTAAACATGGCCAATGTATCACTATATCGAATATTTAAGTCTTGTGAAAAACAATTCAATATTGGAAAAAGCAAAAAGATTAAAATTTTAAAATTCATATTTTCTATAGCTATCGCCAACTTTTAATAATAAGATTTTAATAATAAGAAATTTTACGGGTTATAAGGGTTGTAAGTTTTACGCCTTTAATAACTGTATCCCAGGTTTCGGTTTCCCAGTTGCCAAATTTTTCATAAGTAAAATGACGTGGATTGATTTTTTCTTCTTCCCCTTTCTTTTGGCTATAAATAAACCTGCCATTATTGTCATAAATGTAATTGATAACTACTTCTGGCTCTTTCTTATTCTTTCTCTTAATTTGGTTTATTTTATCATTTTTGTCATAACCAAAAGAACAGCTTTCTTTATCGCGATCTTGGTAATTCGCAACCCTTCCCAATTTATCATAATTTATAGTAAAATCGTATTTGACATCACTACTACTATTACTATAGAAAACTTTAACTCTCTCTACAATATTTGAATTATTTAAATAATAAACCGACTTTGAAATTAAACCTTTTTTCTCATCTGCTCTATCTTTTAATTCCGTTTTTTGTTCTTTGGCATAATATCCTTTTTCTACAATAGAATCTTTGTAATTTTCATAAAAAATCTCCTTTCCGTCGATAAAATCTTTTGAATATCCCGGTCTCTTTCTAACAGAATAATAATATTTTTTCTCTAATTGATTGGATTTTGAAAATTGATATTCAACAACTTTCCTAAAAGTATCTACTCCGCCAGTACCATGAAATACGAACGAGCATAATTCTTTAACAATACGCCTGTTATGGTCAAAAAATACAGAGTCAATGGAAGTAGTAAATAGGCCATCTTTATATTTTACAAGTGGTTCTTGTTTTATTACTATTAAATTTTCAAAATATTCGTACGATCTATTGTCATTATCCACATAATTCTTAAAGAGCGCAATCGTGCCATCTTGATTGAATTGGTAATAATATTCTATCGTACCATCTGTATTGGTGTCTATAGTTAACTCCTTAACGGGCTTATCTTTTCGTAACCCAAAATCATCAAACGTAAGATAATATTCTTGCCTTTTGTATTCATTTTCAACATTTGTATTAAAATACGTCGCAATACCTAATTCATATTCTGCTAGCGGGACGTCGCTGTTTTTATCTAATTGCGGAGTGAAGTAAGTTTGAGCAGAAAGTTTGAAAAATAACAAACAAAAAATTGCAGTATAGATTTTTAGCATTTATGGAATTTTACGTAATAATTTAAGATATCGCACCTTACTTTTTTTCAATTAATTCAATACTTTGTTCCAACGATTTTTCGGTTTGAATGATATCCAAAAGAATCATTTTTAAAGTTTGCTTTGTATTTTGATCCGTTGCATTTATGTTTGAATATATAAAACTCATTAAAAATTCACTTTTATTTTTCAATGTTTCTTTTAATTCTTCAATGTTAGAAAGTGAAGCTACTTTTTTATAATCAATTAAATCAATTTTACTGTTAGATACCGATTTCCATGCATTAATTTTAATTTGCGGAATGTAGATTCCTTTCGATTTTTTTACAATATCTAAAATTGCTACATTTTTGCTTTTATAATAAAATTGTAATGAGTCAACTAAAGACTCTTGCTTGGGAATAATTGTCTGGATATCTTCTTTAGATTCCTTTAATTCACTATCAATAGTTGAAAATACTTGATCAATATAAACCTTGTCTTTGTGTTCAGAATTCCAATTATCAATAAAAAGAGCTATTAAAATACCTGCAATTACTGGAATGATTTCTTTAATAAATTGAATCGTGTAGTTTTTAATTTTTTGCTTCATTAATTCTGTTTTTGGATAGGCGGATATTGTTATTCTTTTACGGAATTCGGCATTTTTTTTCTAAAAAAATAATGTTGGAGCTATACGCCGTAAAATGGTTTCGCTAATTTAATTAAATATTTGAATTAGTTGTTTAATCAATTTATTTTAATAAAATCTTGTAAATACTTCAAATCTTGATTTTAAAAATTTTGTATTTTCCCATATAACCCTTATTCTCTTTCCAAATTTGGAAAAAATAACATTATTGAATCAAAATTATAATTTACTGATTTTGAGATATTTTATATTTTAATTTTAAAATTTAACAAGTTTTTATTTATAAAAACAACCAATTTGAACGCAAAATCTGTACTCTGGATTATTGTGTACGTAAAACCGTACTTTATTACTCCTTCTCAAAACAATAATTAATCACCTTTACACTATAGTTGCAAACATAATAACAAGAACAATCTTAATATTAAAAACGCAACTATATAAATTTCAATACATTGAATAAATATGCATAAAAAACGGTGTTTCAATTGCGCATCAATATGATGCAATTATGAGAAAGAGAAAGCATGTACTTCAGTGTCAAATAATGTATGACTATCTATTATTTACTAACCATAAATTATTTACTAACCTTTAACCTTTAAAAAATGAAAAAAATCCTAAAATTAACAAGTTTATTATTTATTACAGCATTAGTATTTGCTTCCTGTGAAAAGGAACAAAATCTAAATGTGGCGGAATCTGCTATTAAAGATGAGCTGAAAATCGTTAACAATGCTGTTACCGCTAAAGCCGCAGCAGAAAACGTTGCCGCGCTAGCAGGTGGTGGCGCCGGAGCCAGAACAATCACATTGGGAACAAATACATTATCTTGTCCTGGTGGTTTATGCACATCTTTCGGTGTTTGGTCAACGGGCGTTTATACTGTTTGGTTCCAAATGAAATTTAATTCAGGCTTTTATTGGAGCCGAGGCGGAAAATGCGGATACGGTATCCTAATTGGTGACCAGAATACAGGTGGCGATCCAGGATGGGATGGAAATGGCGGTAGTGCAAGATTTATGTGGTATTGTCCAAATGGTTCAAATACTGCTAAAGGAAGCGGAGCTTACTTGCAACCTTACGTTTATTATAGAGATCAGCCTGGACAATTTGGTAATGATTTTGGAAAAAAATATTACATTCAGGAAGGCGTGACATACAACTGTCAGATATCTGTTAAGTTAAATACAGGTTCAAATACTGATGGATATGTAAAATACTATGTAAATGGTACAGAAATCCTAAATCAAAAAATTCGTTGGGTGACTAATGATGCTAAACGTAATGTTAATGCAGTAAGTTTGCACACTTTCCGTGGCGGAAGTCAAGAATATTGGAAAGCTCCTGTAACAAGTTCTATTTACTATCCTAGTGCGTCTTGGGATGCGCAATAATAATTAATTACTTTAAAACAATCACTTTTTAGTAAATAAAACAGCCGCCCACAAAGGCGGCTTGTTTTTAAAACTGATAAAACGAATTAATCTAATTATTTCTGATCAACAAAAACATACAACTTTTGTATTTTTCCGTTTTCAATTACAAACAAATCCATTCCGCTTACTACAGCTGGTTTTACTTTTGAACCAAACTGCCAATACAATCTAACTACATTGTGATTCGTTTCTACTGATTTTGCAGTAAATCTAAAATCAGGGTTTTTACTCTGAAGTTCTACAATAAATTTACTGATATCCTCTGTTCCTTCGGCAATAAAATGATGGTCTACCATTTCTACATTCGGTGCATAAACTTCATTTAATAAAGCTTTACGTTTTGCTTCATCTTTTTCATTCCAAATTTTAAGATGATTTTCAACTATAACTGTATTCTTTTTGGCATCGAAATCATCTGCAGAAGCTTTTTTAACTACATTATTCTTTGGCGACCATAATACTGTTTTTGGATGTGATTTTTCATATCCTTTTCCATTCGGATAAGAAACCAATTCCATTTTAGAACCCCACGGCGTTTCAAAATAAACCCAAGATTCTCCGGCTGTATCGCCAGATGGCGTTGTAAAAGGCTCTCCCAATATTTTTACACCTTTACTTTTTAAATATTGTACAGCTGCATTAATATCATTAACATAAAATGCAATATGTGATGCACCAATATCATCGGTTTTTGGATGATTCATACTTCCTTTATTTTCGGCATATTCAAATACTTCTATGCTGGCTCCGTTTCCTGCATTTATCATTTTAATAGTAACAGCCCCCGTGTTAGGATTGATGTTATTTAATTTCTTCCAATCAGCGTCAAGCGGAATTGGTCCTAATTGTGTTACTGGTTTAAAACCAAGTACATCATCAAAAAATGTAACGGCTTTATTGAGATCCGGAACATTAATTCCAACATGATCTATTCCCACGATGTCTATCTTATTTTGAGCAATTGTTTTTTCTGAAGCTGAAAAAAGTATCAATACATTGAGCATTGCTGCAGCTGAAGTCTGCACTTTTCTATTTGATTTTTTATGATTTGTTTTCATTTTTATAAAACTGTTTTGAATAAATTATTTGATGTTTAAAAATTAATTAGTGTAAGCTGCTAGCCATTTTGCTTTAATATTAGCACGGGCTTCAATAAATTCTTTGTCAGTTCCCTGAGCAATGGCGTCAAGTGGAAAACGAAGTGGTCGCTCCCCTTTTTTCATGCTTACTAATTCTAAAATACCGTCAGCAATAGTTTGCGGATTCATATCGAACTGAGCCATTTTACCAAATAATGCTGTACCTAATGCGTTGAATTTTTCTGATGCAGCTTCTCCATATTCTTCTATAATTTCAGCTTTATCTGCATGAATACCTGCTTTAGAACCGTTATTCATTTCGGTTGGATAAACTCCTGGCTGAATGCTTACATTTTCAATTCCGTAAGCTGCAAGTTCGTCTTGCAAACCTTCTGTAAAACTTTCAACTACAAGTTTTGATGCGATATACGGAATCATAAAAGGAAGTGTATGTCCGCTTGCTCCAGTTGTAATGTTGATGACAAGTCCGTTTTTTTCTTTTCTCATAGAAGGAAGTACTGCCTGATACATACGAAGTACGCTGTAAACATTCACATCGAACATTTTACGAACCTGATCAATCGAGTAACCTTCAAGCAAACCAAAACCACTTACTGCCGCGTTATTGATAAGAACATCAATTTTTCCGTATTTAATTAGGATTTTTTCGACAGCTTCACGAACCGATGCATCGTCTGTAATATCGATATCGACTACTTCAATGTTTTCTATTGCTTCCAGTTCTTTTGCCGGAATCGCATTTTTATCTTTTGTGTTGCGCATTCCTGCAATAACTGAATGACCAGCGTTTGCTAATGTTATTGCTGTAAGTTTTCCAAAGCCTGTACTTGTTCCTGTAATAAAAATTGTTTTTGACATGATTTCTAATATTTAAATGTTTATAATGTTTGTTTCTTTTGAACATTACAAAGTTGCGCTTAATGCAAAACCTGCACATTGATTAGAAATAAGTAAAAACTTGATTTAGATCAAGAGTTTGGATTAGGCATAAAAAAAGGAGCTTTAAAAGCTCCTGATGTTATTTATTTTTTTGCCGTCTGTTTTCGAATGCGACTTAATGTTTCTGGCGTCATTCCAAGATAAGAGGCAATCATAGTTTGAGGAATTCGGGAAGCAAAGCCCGGATATTTATTTACAAAGTTTAGATACTTTTCTTCTGCAGTTAAGGTCAGCGAAGCCTGAATTCGGTTTTGAGCCGCTATAAAACTTCTTTGCAAAATCATATTGACCATATTATTAAATGCTGGAATTTCTTTGCAAAGCAATTCAAAATTTTCATGAGTAAAAAGTACAAGTTCTGTATCTTCAATGGCATCAATGTTAAAACGGGACGGTTGCTGCATCATTAAACTCTCACGATCTCCTGTCCACCAATTTTCAATACTAAAGCTATTTACATGCTCACTTCCTTTTTCATCAACAGTATATGTTCTGACACAACCTTGCGTAATGAATGCATCGTATTTCCAAACATCTCCTTCCTGAAGCAGATATTGTCTTTTACGAAGTTTTTTAATTATAGCAAATGATTGTATACGTTCTGATTCAGCCTCAGTGAATTCGGCTTTTTCTTCAATATATTTTTGGAATATTTCATACATAGAATGTAAAATTATACAAAAGACATTTGATGAACAAACTTTTCAAACGCTACATAACTATTAGAAATACAAAAACTATGTTGATTAATCCATAATTGAAGCCGATGAAACAATTTTAAAATCAGCATATCGCCATGAATTGTCAAAAGCCGATTTAATTTTCAAAGCCTCATTTTCTTTTTTCTGTTTTATTAAAGAATTATAAAGTCCAATTAAAGCGTAGCCATTTTTGGGCCAGATTTGCAGATCTTTTTGATAGATTTTTTCTGCTTCGTTGTATTTTCCAGCTTTAATTAGCACCGCTCCTAAATAATGTCGTACCGAAAAAAACCAATCGGGCGGTTCATTATAATTAAGATGATCTTCAATAACAATTGCCTCATTTAATAACGAAATTGCTTTATTTGAATCATTTTTCTTTGAAGCAATTCCCGCAGCAAGAACTTTTGAAGCAATCTTCACAAGATCTTCAGTAGTATTGATATTCCAAATTGTAATCTCTTTTAATACTGCATTTTTTGATAATTTATCAAGAACGACAAATTCCTTTTCAGCATTTGTCAAATCATTTTTGCCGAGATACGCCATTCCTCTCGCATAATGCCAAACAGCTTCCGGATAAATTAGATCTTTGCCTGGTTTAGGAAGTGAAATTATAGTATCCCACATTGAAAATTTTACGGCAATATAATATGGAATAGTATAATAATGCTGCAAAGTCCCCCATCCCGGTTGGCGCATTATTTCGACTGAAGTATGTTCCTGAAGTTTTTTTGCAGCATTCCAAGCCAATTTCGAATTCCCTTCTAAAGCTGCTGTTGCTGCTAAAAAATGATAATTATGCGGATAATATCCTAACGGATAAGCGCCTTGCGCGTGGCATAATGTTGTATAAAGACTATCTACTTTTACCGCCTCAATATTTGAAAGCGATCCTTCGTGATAATCTCCGGTACGAATGTATATGTGCGACGGCATGTGAATCAAATGTCCTGATCCAGGAACCAAAGTTTCTAGCAATTTGGCACTTTTCAAAGCTTTTTCAGGAGTTGCAGAAGCTTCAATTGCATGTACATAAAAATGATGAGCACCAGGATGTTTTGGGTTTTTAATCATTAATTCTTCTAAAACTTTGACTATTTCAGGAGTCCACTCTTTTGCTGCGCCAGTGTTTTTATCATATAAATCCCAAGGATGAAGATTCATTAAGGATTCGGCATAAAGTGCGCCAATATCAGGATCTGATGAGAATTTCACATACACTTTTTTCATCGCTGCTGCGTATGCAATATCCAATGGTTTTCGGTCCGAAGGAGGATTTGCAACATATCTCACCGTTAATGCGTCAATAAGTGCCTTTTCTTTTGGAGAACAATTTGCAGAAAGTTGCTTTGCTTTTTGGACCGCAGCATATGCCCGCTGAAAATTATCTTCTTCCATTCCGGCATTGTAGTTTGGACCCAAAACATAAGCAAAACCCCAAAATGCCATTGCACAATTGGAATCTAAACGTGAAGCTTCATAAAATGATCTTGCAGCTTCAGCATGATTGAAACCATACGCCAGCATCATTCCCTGATTAAAATACTGCTGAACTTCCTGATTATGGGTCGAAATCTTAAAATCGATTCCACCAAGGCCTTCAAACTTTGGCGCTTTTTTATTAAGCGTATACCAATCTTCATCTGTTGTCTTTGGAACATAACACCCCTGATTAGACGTTATCGGAGTTGATTTCGTTTCAGCATTTTTATTTTTATTGCACGCAAAAAGCAAAAAAACAGCAAGAATTAAATAATAATGTTTCATCAAAAGAATATTTTATTTAATAAATCAGTGTCAAAAGCGCCTAAGAAAAGTAAAGTTGGGTTTTCTTAAACAAACTTACAAAAATTACAATAAATAACTGTTTATCAAATCGATAGAGTTGTGATATTTAATTTACAACTACTACAAATCTTTTCAAATCAATATTAAAAAAATCACTATTTTTAACTAACCTTCATTTTTGTACTATGACAGATACATCTCAACTCCGAAGCTCCATTTTTAGACACCTTGACGGTTTAGCAGTTGCTCCGGTAGCGATAGCATTAAAGAAAAAAGAAGTTTTAGCACTCATTCTTGACAAAAAGCAAATTCAGCTGACAGAACTTGCTACAATTTTTAAAGCAAATGAAGGCTATCTGAATGTCGGTTTAAGAATTCTGGCTTCACAAGGATTTTTAGAGTATGAGGTCAATAACAAAACACAGAAAATTACGATTTCTGTAAATGAAAAATCAAAAATTGCTTTTTCACTATTCTATCTTTATGAAGATGTTGTCGATTTGCTTCAATTTTCGGCGCATTTTCATCCGCGTCTTTTTGAAGATGCACCTTTTGAAAAACTCGACAGTATTTTTGAAAAATATAAAAAAAATTACGGACTTAAATCTTCCGATAATAACTTGACGAACAATATTCAAAACCAAATTTTGAAACATATCGAAGGTTATTTAATCGGACCAACAATAGTGCGCCTGGCTATGAAAGGAATGTTTCATAAATACTTTATGGAAACATCTTTTAAACCAGAAGAGTTCCATAAATCACCGGAAAATTTCAAAAAAATATTAGATTTCTTTGTTCATCTTGGCTGGTTTTTAGAAAAAAAAGGAAATTATCAATTTACTGATGTTGGTTTGTTTTTCGCAAAAAGAGCCAGTGCTTATGGCGTTACGGTTTCTTACTTGCCTACTTTTGCCAAAATTGAAGAGCTAATGTTTGGCGATCCCGCTGTTTTAAGAATGATAGCCGATGGCGAAAACGAAATTCACGTTGATCGCGAAATGAATGTTTGGGGAAGCGGCGGTGCACACGAAACTTATTTTAAAATTGTCGATGAGATAATAATCAAACTTTTCAATTTGCCTATTGAGGAACAACCAAAAGGCATTTTGGATATGGGTTGCGGAAATGGTGCTTTCCTTCAGCATATTTTTGAAGTAATTGACAGACAAACTTTAAGAGGAAAAATACTTGACGAATACCCATTATTTTTAGTCGGAGCTGATTATAACCAAGCTGCGCTAAAAGTAACACGTGCAAATCTTATCAAAGCTGATATTTGGGCAAAAGTAATATGGGGCGATATTGGACGTCCGGATTTACTTTCAGATGATTTGAGAGAAAATTATAATATTGATTTGAAGGATTTGCTAAACGTAAGAACATTTCTAGATCATAATAGAATTTGGGAAGATCCGAAAAACAGCGATAAAGATAGGAATAGCCATTCTACCGGCGCATTTGCTTTTAGAGGAAAAAGACTAAGCAACAATCTAGTTGAAGATAATCTCCTGGAACATTTGCAAAAATGGTCGCCCTATGTGCGTAAATTTGGTTTGCTTTTAATTGAATTGCATACTATAAATCCAAAATTAACAGCTAATAATTTAGGAAAAACTGCCGCAACAGCTTATGATGCTACTCATGGTTTTTCTGATCAGTATATTGTTGAAATTGATGTTTTTAATAAAATCGCTGCTGAAGCCGGTTTGTTTCCAGATAAATCCTTCTTCAGACGATTCCCAGATGCTGACACCGCGACTGTTAGTATCAATTTGTTGAAAGGAAACTGAATTTCAAATATTGCTTAAAATAAAAAAACTCCAAAATCAAATGACTTTGGAGTTTTTTATATGATATCTCAAAATATTACATTTCGTTCAAGTCGTTGAATTCGTGTAAAGATTTTAATGTACTTTCGTAAAATAAGATAGCCGCGATAAGGTTTCCTTTATCAGAATATGGCATCATCTTTCTTTGAAACTCTACTGTCGTATCCAAGAAAGTTGTAGTTCCTAACGCTTGACCGTCTAAAACTTTTTTGTGCTCATTATCGTCTGGAATACCTAAGTCTGCCATAGTAACACCTGGTTTTGTAACCAAAGCAATGTAAGGCAAAGTTTTTACCAATACTTTAATACGCTCAATGTACAATTCTAAAAGCTCTCCTTTTTGCATACCGCTCAATTCTTTTTGATCGTGGTATTTACGGATTAGTGCTGTTGTACTGATAATACTTCTTGGAGCATTTTTTGCTTGTGCTGATACAGCTACAGTCGCCAAGAAGCAAAGGAAACTTAGTAAGAAAATCTTGCTCTTCATTTGTTAGTAGATTTGGTTAATTGTGATGGAAACAAAAATATATAAATTAACTTAAATTGCAACTTAATTAATTTCTTTTTTGCAATTAAATTTTTATTCTTAAAATATTGTAGCTAAAAAACTACGATTAATGTAGATTTTTATGATTTAATTATTCTGAAGCGTCCAGGATATTTTATCCAGATGCTTTTTTTATTACCGTAATAATCCATATAGTCTTCGCAAACAAATACAGCATGCGCTGTAGACCATGCAACAACACCACAGAATTCACTTCCCGACTCTCTCTTTAGTTTTTCGATTTGTTTGCCTTTTTGAAATCCCAAATATTTGTAAATCGTTGGCGTATAAACTTCTCCGCTTTCTAAATCTTCTAATGCTCTGTCAAAAGTATCTTCTTTGTCAATAATTTGTTTGTACTTAGCCATAACTGCGTACGTCAAAATTGCATACTCGATAATTTTTTCGTTTTCGCAATTGTCTTTAATACAAACAAAATCAGCAGATACTTTTGCTTTGCTTATTTCCTCACTATTAAGATGGAACGAATCATTATTCTTTAGCGTTATCTTTTGTACATTATCATCTATTTTTTCAGTAACAAAAAGATTATCTAAACCATAAATATTAAGAGAAGCTTTAATAAATGCAATCGATGAGCAATTTGTACGTTCTCCTTGTTTAAAGCTTTCAAATATTTTATCTGAACTCAACTGTGCATAAGAATTTGAACAGACAAACACTAAAAATAAAAATATTGACGTATAAGATTTCATGCCTTTGGATTTTATAATTGTACCCCAACACATCTTTTGAAAATAATATTGGGTTTACAAATCTAAAAAAAATCAACTCATAGTCTCATTTACTTTTCAAATTTTATTAAAAATTATAAATTGTTTATTGGTTTCTTAAAAAAGAAAACTTAAAAGTTATGAAATTAATTTTTAAAAATTATCTTTATATCTACTCAAACAGAGCATGAAAAGGACAAAAAAACAATAAAATTGCCGTTTAAGAACTAATCGAACTTTCTTTTTTATGAAGAACTTATTTTCAAAAAAAATAGCACTAATCCTAATTGTTGCTATTGCCATTTTTGTTTTATTTTTTAAAATGTATTCAGAAGAAAAAACTTCTGCAGCAAAACCACCAAAAAAATCATATCCGCCTGGTGTCCTTTTTACTTTTGACGATGATTATATTGAAGATTGGTACCAAGCCGATCAACTATTACATCCTTACGGCTGGAAAGCAACTTTTTTTGTTTGCTGGTATGGGAGTTTGACTAAAGACCAAAAATCTAAACTGCATTTTTTACAAAACAGAGGACATGATATTGCCGGTCATGGTTATAATCATCTGAATGCGCTAAAATATTCAAAGGAATTTGGCATTGAAAAATACATTAATGATGATATTTTGCCCCTTAAAGCTGCGATGAAGAAAGATGGGTTTAATATACACTCTTTTGCGTATCCTGATGGAGCTCGAGATGCAGAATTAGATACTGAATTACTCAAACATTTTGATATTATTAGAGGCACAACTTATGAAGAAATTCGACCAGAATCTCAATTTTGCTATTATGAAGGCAACAGAGTGGTTTACGGTTTAGGAATTGATGACGATTACAAACAATTCAATATTCCGTATTATAAAACTCTAATAGATTATGCCAAAGCGCATAATAAAATAGTGATTTTTTACGGTCATAAAACTGTTGCTAATGCTGATGAAAAGTTAGAGACTCCGCTTTCTGCATTGGAAGATCTTTGCAAATATGCCAAAAATAATGGTCTGAAATTTTACACTATTGATGATTTGGCTAAATTATAATTAAAGAAAACAGACAAATACAAGCTAAAATACTGATAATGAAATAAAAAAGGTAAATTCTATACTTTTGAAGCAAAATAAAGCAATATCTTTATGTTAATGTAAAAATAAAATACGCCCTAAACCTAACATATTCCACTATGCAATAAAATATTTTTTCTGAAAAAACTTAAGATCTCAAATAATAAGTATAATTCAAATTGTAAAATTAAAAATTTGATCAACTGTATGGAAACAAATACACTAAACCAGACGGATGCTGGCGTAATTGCACTTTTGCTTTTTATTTTAATGATTTTTTCGAGTTTTATTGGTAAAAAAATAGGGAACTATATTCGGAGTAAAAGACCTCCCACAGAAAAATCTTCTGAAACTTCAACACTTGTAGCCTTGCTTTTTTTCTTATTGGCCTTCACTTTTGGCATGAGCAGTGACCGATATAATTCACGAAGACAAGTTGTTGTGGAAGAAGCAAATGATATTGGTACAGCTATACTGCGAAGTGATTTATATCCCGATTCAACAAGAGCTTTATTCCGAAAAGATTTTAAAGATTATGTTGAAGTCCGAATTTCCTATTATGAAACAGGACCAAATATAAAAGGAATTTTAAAAGCCGATAGTTTATCTCAAGTAATTTCAGGAAAATTGTGGAAAAGAGCAACAGATCTTTCCAAAGATCCAAATAATCTTGCCGCAACACAACAAATGATTCCGGCATTAAATACCATGATTGATGTAACTACTACCCGCCTTTCCGGAGAAAAAGCAAAAGTTCCGCAAAGTATTTTAATAATGTTGTTTTTTCTATCTATTATAACGGCATTTTACGGCGGCTATTCAGAAGGACGTAATGGCAGAATCGATTGGCTGATACAAATTGGATTCTGTTTGCTAGTTTCATTGGTTGTATTGTTCACACTTGATTTAGACCGACCACGCCGAGGTTTTGTAAATCTGGATACACCTAACCAAACTATAATCGATTTAAGGAAAAATTTTAATTGATTAAAAAAGTAAATCAATAAAAAAGGGATGATTTCAAATAATTGAAATCATCCCTTTTTATATTGTAAAACTTTATTTTCGAAACAAAAATTAGAACTTAAACGTCACATTTGCTGTCACACGTGTTGGGTTTTGGGCAGCCAATCTGTATGACCAATATTTTTCATTTGTCAGATTGTCAACCTTCAAACCAATTCTATATTTTGGCTGATCGTAAAAAAGAGAAGCGTCCAAAACTGTATATGAAGGAATTGAGAATTTGAAAGTCGTTGTATTAGTCTGATAATATTCACTTCCGTAAATTCCACCAAAACCAATTCCTAAACCTTGTGCACGTCCTGTAACAATTCTATAACTTGCCCATAAATTTGCTGTTCTTGGCGATCCTGCTGTACTTGGTCGTAAACCTTGAACACTGGCATTACTCTTTTCGTATTTACTGTCATTATAAGTATAACCAGCGACAATATTTAATCCCGAAATTGGATTGGCAATCAACTCTGCCTCAAAACCTTTGCTAACCTGCGTTCCATCTTGAATTGTATAATTAATATGATCTGGGTCATCACGTGTTATGTTGGTCACAGCAATATCATAATAACTAAGTGTTGCCGATATTTTAGGAAGATCAAATTTGAAACCACCTTCCCATTGATTCGCCTGATTTGGTTTAAAAGTATTTCCATAGAAATCAGAACCAGAAACATTACTGAAACCATTCATATAATTACCAAAAGCCGCCACTTTATCTTTTACAAGTTGGTAAACTACTCCAAATTTTGGAGAAACTGCCGTTTGGTTATAATTCCCAGCAATAGAATCTTTGCTAGGATAATAAGTACCATGATTCTCATATTTATCAATACGAACACCACCCATTACTAATAATTTATCTGTTACATTTAAAACATCAGAAACATAAGCGCTATATGTATCTTCGTCATTAGATACAAAATTTGCATAAGTGGCATTGGCAAACATTGGTTCCACTTTTTGAAGAGTAAAATTATCGTAAGCTGCACCTGGCTTCTTGTAATCCATCGCTGGCATATTCACTGTCGCATCATTTCTCGTAGCGCGCAGACTGTAAAAATCCAAACCTGCTACTACTCTGTTTTTAAGTTTGCCAATATTAAATTTTCCAATAAAATTTTGCTGGATATCAGTTCCGTAAAATGGTGAATCCTGGTTAGTAACCTGTTGTCTTAATGTTGTAGCCGATCTCATTTGTAAAGCCACAACATAACCCTCAGACGATGATCTTGTTCTTGACAAAATAGTTTGAGAAGTCCATTCATCAGACATTTTATATTTTAACTGCGTAAAAATATTGTATTGCTGACTCGTATAATTGATCGTATTATTAGCGAAAGATAATTTATAAGGAATATCAAGTGCTTCAATACTGCTTTGTGTGTTAGCCACTACAAAAGGTGCAAGTCTCGTTGGCGAAGTTGCTTTGTACAAACTAAATTCAATATCAATTAAAAGATCTAGCCTGTCATTGATTTTGTATGAAAAACTTGGTGCAATTGAGAAGTTTCTGTTAAAACCAGCGTCCTGAAAACTTCTTTCGCTATGAAGCGCCGTATTGATTCTCAACAAAGCTGTTTTATCCTGATTAATTGGTGTATTTACATCAAAAGTCAATCGGTTTAAGTCCCAGCTGGCTGCCGAATAGGAAACTTCACCTTTGAAAGTGTCAAAAGGTTTTTTAGTAACACGGTTAAACAAACCTCCAAATGAGGATAAAGTACTTCCGAAAAGTGTTGCTGAAGGCCCTTTAATTACTTCAATTCGCTCTAAATTTGAAGGATCGATTGTAGTATAGGTAAAACTACCAACACCGTTTCTAACTACTTGCGGAGTAGGAAAACCACGAGACATTGAAGTAGTTCGCCCTTGATTTCTAACCTCGGCGATACCTGCTCCGGGAACGTTTTTAAAAGCGCTGTTATAATCTGTTACTACTTGCTCTTTCATTAATTCCTTGCTTACTACGATGTAAACCTGAGAGTTTTCAATGTTTTTCAAAGGCATTTTTGCCACATCAAAACTTTCTTTTTTTGCAAATCTATTTCCTCCTGTTCGGATCACAACATCATCTAAATTTTCAATTGATGAATTTACTTTGATATCAACTGAGATTGATGGAATTTGTTCTGTAAGCTCAGCCGTTTCAAGTGAAGATTCATAGCCAGACATGGTAACTTCTAGTGTATATTTTCCAAAAGGAACTTTTTTAAATTCATAATTACCCGCTGAGTTTGTAACCGCTGTTTTATTGATTTCAACCAATTTTACCAAAACCCCCTGACCAGCATTTCCTTCATTTGTAATTACACTTCCTGAGATTTGTCCTGTTTGAGCTTGAGCAAATCCAAAACTGAAAAACAAAGCAATTAATAAAACTGTTGAGCTGCTTATTAAACCTGATATTTTTAAACTGGAAGATTTTATAAAAAAGGAAATTAAATGTAAAGATACTTTCATACTATTCTTATTTATACTTATTCTAAATATGGCACAAATGAACAATATTTATTTCAATCTATCAACTGTAAAACATTATTTTTTCAGAAAAAAATCATTAAAAATAAGCGTGATAAAAACACTAAACCAAATCCTTAAAAAGCGCTAATTATTATTTGGACTGTTTCTAAAATACAGCTATATTTGCGCGCACAGCCCATAATTCTTAATAAATATATTTCAATTATGATTTCAGTTCCGAGTCTAAAACAGATTAAAAATATAGCGCGTCAAGTTCATTTATGGCTTGGACTTGCCACCGGAATTATTGTTTTCATAATTAGTATAACAGGCTGTATTTATGTTTTTGAAGAAGAAATAAGAGACTTTTCAAAAGACGAAAAATTATATGTTGCAATTCAGGAAAAACCTTTTGTAGGATTGGAAAAAATTGTAACTAATTTTCAAAAAGAAATTCCTAAACAAAAGATTACTTCAATCAAAATAAACCAGCAAATTCCAAATGCCGCTGTAGAACTTTCGACAAAAAAGAAAACCTACTATTTTAATCCGTACGACGCTGCTTTGATAGGAAATGAAAAACAAGATTGGCTTACTGTTGTTAGAAAACTACATACTGAACTGCTTTTAGGCGAAACCGGGAGTTTTATACAACGTTGGGCAGTTGTAATTTTTGCCTTGATGCTAATAACCGGACTAATTTTATGGTTTCCTCAGCAAATGAGGTCATTAAAACAATCTTTGACAATTAAATGGAAAGGCACTTTTAAACGCGTTAATTATGATTTGCATAATGTATTAGGATTTTATGCTTCATTTTTCCTTATTGTAATTGTCTTTACGGGTTTATTTTTTGCTTTTAAAGAAGTTAAAAATGCGGCTGCTTTTGTAACAGGAACAGAGCTTACTGAAGGAATAAAAGTAAAATCGGAAAACATAATTACGAAAGAATCTTTAGCTGCACGTTACGACCGAATTTATAAAACGGCAAATCAAAAATATCCGGGCGCAAATACCGCAACATTTTCAATAAAAAAGGACAAAGATGTAAGATTAAGAATGACTTATCCGTACAAATGGTCCCGAAATCAAAATACATTTTTTTTTGATGCCAAAACTGGGCAACTGCTTCGTTACAAATTATATAAAGATTTCAATGCCGCTGATATTATAGAAGCATCAAATTACGAAGTTCACACGGGAAGATTCTTTGGATTATTTGGTAAAATCGTTGCTTTTCTTGCCAGCTTAATTGCTGCAAGTTTACCAATTACAGGGTTTATTATTTGGCTTAAAAAGAAGAAAAAAGCAAAGAAAAAATCTCCTGTAAAAACGGTAAATAAAAAATTGAATAAGGCAATCGCTTAAAGATTATCTTATTCTGTTTTAGTATTTTTAAGCTTTAATTCCATAAAGAAAAATTCTTTTAAAGGCATAAATAGCTGGAAGTTTAGGGAAATTCTTCTCTATTCTCTTTTTATATTCAATAACAAAAAGCTTCTTCTGATCTTCTTCAAGAAGTTCCATATACGGAATCAACGCTGAGCCTGAAATAAAATCAAAAAGTGCGTCGTGATCTTGAGCAATTATTGGGTATACTTTTGTCATAATCTGAATATCTTCAAGATTGCCGTCAAACATTATTTGTGCGTACTGATCCATACTCAAAACAGGAGAATTTCTTTTCCAGCCTTTTAAATAACTTTTAAATGGCTCTTCACTTACAAGCTGATGTAGAATTTGATTGAGCTTATTTTCATTCTGAATCGGCATTTGTACTGCAAACTGTCCGCCAGAATTAAGCAAGTTAATCAGCTTTGGAAATAATTCTTCATGATTGTCAGACCATTGCAAAGCTGCATTACTAAAAATTAAATCCCATTTTTTATCTGAATTTGCAATACCTTCGTTAGTAGATTGTTCAAAATGAAGATTTTCTGTCACATATTCCTTTGATTTTGCTAGCATTTCTGCTGAAGAATCGACGCCTAAAAAATCAATCTGCTTGAATTTTTCGGCTAAAAAAATAGACTGTTCCCCTGTTCCACAACCTAAATCAATTGCTTTTCCAGAATCTATCGGTTTTATAAGTTCCATTAAATCAACAAACGGCTTAAACCGAATGTCTTTGAATTTATTATATATTTCAGGATTCCAAGGCATGTTTATTTCTATTTACTAATTGTTAGTATTTACTTTATTCAATAAATCTGTTGGCGCATATCCAAATCTCTTTTTAAATGCAGCCGAAAAATGCGAAAGATTTTCAAAACCAGTTTCGTAACAAACGTCGATTGGTTTCTTTCTTTTTTCAGCAAATTGATAATGTGCCAATTCTAATCTTTTCTTTGTAAGCCAACGTTGTGGTGTAGTGTCAAACGTTTTGCTGAAATCTCTTTTGAATGTAGTCAAACTTCTGCCTGTCAAATAACTGAATTTTTCCAAGGGCAAATTGAACATAAAATTCTTCTCCATATATCCTGCCAAATCAATTTTACCGGGTTCTTCAAAATTTGCCAGCACATTGTCAATATCTTTATCAATAGTTCTTAGAATCGTAATGGCTTCTGTAATTTTCAGAGAAGCAATGTCACTTGGAAGCTCTTCCATATCAAAATACGGAATTAATGATGCCAGACAGCTTTCCAACAAAGGATGATTATTGAAACTGTATATTTTTTGTGATTCTAATGGTTTTGGTTTTAAATCCAATTTAGCATAAAAATCACGCAGTTTTCCTACTGATAAATGCATTACAACCGTTTTATGCGGCTGTCCATCTTTAGGATAATTGATAATCGTTGCCAGTTGATTTCTTGGTATCAAAAAAATATCCCCTTTTTTGAAAACATAAGTGGCATCGGCCTGTACTATTTTTGTTTCACCCGAAATAAACCAAATCAACATATGATGCTCAAACATAATGTCTGATTTGAAAAATGCATCTTCATATCGGGAAAGTTTTATGTCTTCGGTGATGTATTTTGCTTCGTAATTCATTGTATTTCTTTCTGATAAAAAAACACTGCTTTTATTTTTTAATCTTTATTCTTCTAAAGATATTAAAAAATAAAAAAGCAGTGTTGATTTTGTTTACTTAATATTGAATTTAATGCCCGCCATTTCTTCGCTTAAAGTCCATAAACGTTCGGCATTGGCTTGGTCTAATGAATACAATTTAATACCTTTTTCAATAGTATCTCCACTAGCAATTGTTGCAATTTCTGAATCCTCACAATAAACACCGCCAATATTATTCAATTTTGGACTCACAGCGCACCAAACTGTTGTTGCAGCGCCTTGAGGTATTGTTTTAAGAGAAGCTGCAACTTCTGGCTTTATATTGCCTTCAGCATCACAAAGTCCCATTTTAATAAATAATTCCAGTGGCGCTTCTCGGGCTAATTCGGTTCCTCCAATAGAACCTGGATGTAGTGAATAAGCTCTTACTTTATGTTCTTTTGCTCTTTGGTCTAATTCTAAGGCAAATAAATTGCTCGCTGTTTTAGACTGACCGTAAGCCTGCAGTGTTTCATATTCACGATTAAAAAAATTAGGATCATCAAAATTAAAATCCCCAAACTGATGTCCTTGCGAAGATACATTTACCACTCTTGCGCCCTTCGCTTTTTTTAAAGCCGGCCATAATCTGGCGGTAAGCTGAAATTGAGCCAAATAATTGGTAGCCAATTGTGATTCGACACCATTACTTGTTCTGCGGAGCGGTACCCACATTATACCTGCATTGTTAATTAGCAAATGAAGCGGTCTGTCCGAATCCAAAAACTTTTCGGCAAATGCGTCAATCGATTTTGGTTCAGATAAATCCAACGCTTCGACTTCTGTGTTTTCAATCCCTGCCAGATTTCTATTTGCTTTTTCAACATCTCTTGCTGCAACAATAACTGTTGCACCTGCTCCTGCCAGCACTTTTACTGCTTCGAGTCCAATTCCTGTGTTTCCGCCTGTTACAATTGCGATTTTACCTGTAAGGTCAATACCTTTTATTACATCACTTGCTGTTGATGCAGCATTAAATCCAGAATTAACTGGTTTTTGCATTAATCCTTGATAATTGTTTTGTTCCATTGTTAGAAAATTTTTAATTATTCTTAATGGAACAAAGGTATTGGCGATTCACTGTCTCAATTTTGTTCAAACGTCCGAATGTACTTTGTTTAAACGTCCATAATATTTATGCAGCAAAAACGGTAAATTACAATCCTTTTTTAGCATCATAAGGAATATATTGATCCCATTCCCATGGCGTATAGATATCTGCAATTCCTATTTCCAACAAATATTTTATTATTCCGCTTGTAGGGTAACTGTTAGACATTATGAGCATTCCAATTCCTTTTTCAGGATACACAATACTATAATTTTGAAAACCGGAGCCCTGTCCTTCTTTGAAAGCGCCAACGCCATATGGTGATTTTAAAACTCCCCATCCTAATCCGTAAGAAAGTTCAATTCCGTCATTCCAGTTTCCATCTTCCAAAGCTCCGGGGCCGAATTGGTTTTTAGAATGAATCCGAATCTGTGGACTGAACATCTCCTTATATGATTTTGCTTTCAGAATCTTTTTGTTCAAAACCGCGGTGATAAACTTGCTGTAATCTTCAAAAGTAGTTTCAAGTGTTCCCGCTCCTCTTGGTGCGTTATCTTTATCTTTTTCTTGTTTTTTCCCTTCTGTATCATATCCATACGCAAAATCTTTTTCAAATTGCGGTTGCCATTTATAACTGGAAGAAGTCATACCAAGAGGTTTGAATATTTTTTCCTGAGCTAATTCCTCTAAAGGTTTTCCGGTAATTTTTTCAATTACAACCTGAAGATACGTCAAACCTTCTCCTGAATAACTGTATCGCGTTCCAGGTTCAAATTTTACTCGCAGCTTTTCATCAGATTCAAACCAGCGCCAATTTGGAAATCCAGCTGTATGATCGAGACACATTCTGGCTGTTATTTTTGTGTATTGAGGACTGTCCTTCAAATCTTTATAGTCTTCATGCCAAACCTTATGTTCGTACTCATAAATTGGTTTTGGAAGATAACTTTGAAGTGGTTTGTCTAAATCTAAAACTCCTTCTTCAACAAGTTTTAAAACCAAAACGGCAAAAACAGCTTTGCTTAGTGAAGCTCCATACAAATTGGTCTGTAATTGCAATTGCTTTTTATTCTCGACATCGCTGTAGCCAAAAGTTTTAATGTAAACAGGCTTTTTTGAATTAAAAACGGCAACGCCTAAACCTTTGACGTCGCCGTTTTTCATTAATTGTTCTATTTTTTTGGTCAGGCTATCCGAAGAAATTGTACTTCCGTCAAGCTTCTTTATTAAAACAGAATTTTGTGCTGTACTTCCAAAAATACCGGCGAAAAAAATAATCAATAACAGTTTTCTCATTTTAAAGTTTATTAAATTATTTATAGTTTTTGAATTTATTCACTTTTAAACCTTCATTTTTAAAGCGTTTACTTAGTAAATAAATATATAACAATCTAATTATAAACTTAATAGAAAAACCAATACAATCAAAATTACTTTAATTAATCAATTTTAATTTCAAAACTGTTACAGAAAAAGCCTGCAGATTTAGTACTGCTTTCTTGCCTTTCAATTTATATTCTGTTTCTTTTGGACTTATTTTCTTAGGTTCACCAAATGTATTTTCATCTTGTAAATTCGGGCTTGTCAGTATAATTACTGATCCTTTTGAAGCTAATTTTGCATTTTTCAAATCAATTGTAAATTCTTGTGTCTCAGCTGAAGTATTTACCAATTTTATAATTACTTCTTTCTTATCAACATCTTTTACTGCCGATGCATATAAATTGTTTTCGCCTACTACTGCTTTTCCGTCTTTTGTAATAGCCAATAAATCGGTTCCTTTATTAGTTGAAAATAATTGCTGTACGTAATAATTCGCAGAGCCAAATGCTGTTAAATTATTGAACCAAATCATATCTGGCGTCCATTGCCAAGCTTCTTCGTGCGCCATTAGGGGTGCATAAGAAGTCATATTTACCACTTCAGCATTTCGCTCTAGTCCAGTCATAAAAGCAGCTTCAGAAAACGCACATTCCCAATTGTTTCTATTATTTGGATTGGCACCCGAAACACTTTGCGCAGCGTATTCCCCTGCAAATATTTTAGGCCCTTTTCGGTCGTATTTATCGTAACGTGTAGCATTTTCTCTAAACCATTTCGGGCTTTCATAATAATGCTCGTCGATGAGTTCTGCATTTAATTTTTTAAGTTCCTGCATTCCGAATTCAAAAAACTCTCCATTTGGAGATGGCCCGCTGCCGGAAACAATTGTAATATTTGGATATTTTGCTTTAATCGCTTTTTCAAAAACTATAAATCTTTCAATATAAGCCGGTCCCCATTGCTCATTTCCAACTCCAATAAACTTTAAGTTAAATGGTTGTGGATGTCCCATGTCTGAACGTAATTTTCCCCAAACGGTTTCTGATCCGCCATTTGCAAATTCAATTAAATCTAAAGCATCTTGCACATAAGGATCTAATTCTTCCAGTGGAGCTAATTCTCCTGTATTATATTGACAAGCCATTCCGCAGCTTAAAATTGGCAAAGGAGTTGCTCCAATGTCTTCTGAGAGCTGAAAATATTCAAAGAAACCAAGTCCGAAGCTTTGAAAATAATCTGGTGTTTGTTTGTGGCTGAATTCCACATTCCAGCGGTTGATCATGGTTCTTCTGTTCTCCACTTCCCCTACCGATTTCTTCCATTGATAACGATCAGCCAAAGTTCTTCCTTCAACAATACATCCGCCCGGAAAGCGCAAAAATCCAGGTTTCATATCATATAAAAGTTGTACAATATCTTTGCGAAGACCATTTTTTTTGTTTTTCCAAGTATCTTCAGGAAATACTGAAATCATGTCTAAATCAATTGTTCCTTTGCCTTCGAAAGTTATTCTGAGTTTTGCTTTTGCTTCCGTTTCCGTGGCAGTAAAATGTGTTGCATACGTTTTCCATTCATCAGATGTTGGTACAATACTCGTTTCACCAATAACCTTTTTGTCTTTATCAATAAACTGAATAATTATTTTTTTGATCGCACCTTCGTGATTGGCTGCTTTTAATGAAAGATTATATTTTGCCTCTTTTTTAACGCCCATGCCGCGAAAACCTTCATTAATGATTTCATATCCTTTTGGATCATTGACAAGAATTCGGCAAAAATTAGTATTGTTTTTATTTTCCAATACTTTAATAGGCGTTGCAACACCCGAATTCATGTTCAAAGAAGATCTTTTTGTATTAGGCTGTTCCCATCCCATCAAAGGTTTATCAAACTCAAAAGACCTGTTTTTTATCATTTCAGCGTACAAACCTCCATCTGCGGCAAAATTGATATCTTCAAAAAACAAACCGAACATCGTAGGCTTAATTTTAGTGATGGATTTAGTAACATCAACTTCTAAAGTTGTTTTTTGGGCATATCCGTAAATACCACTAAATAAAAGAGTTCCTAAGATAATCTTTGTAATTATGTTTGTTTTCATTGTATTGATTTTATGCTGAAATGTACTGCTTTTAAATTTCTTTCAAAAAAATTATTGTTTTTTCACTGCTTCATATTTCTCAGGAAAAGCCGATTCTCCGTCTAAATTGTTGACTTTTAAAACATCCACATTTTTACTTTCTACAGCATATTTAAAATAATCCGGCTTGTTTTTTCCCCAAGAAACGGAGCAATTTTGGACTTTTATATTTTCTGCCGTATCAAAATAAAATCCTGAAGTACTTCCTTTTATAAAACCGTCCACTTTTGAAGGACGACGATCGTAAATTCCGCCAGGAAAATTTGAAGTTTTATCGATTGAAACATTAACTCCTTCAAAAACAATATTTTTGATTTTATCTTTACTTTCTCCGCTCACATAGACGCCATTTTCACCAGTACATTGAATATTGGTAAAATAAATATTGCTTATTGTCCCCACTTTTCCTTCGGTTGCTCCTTTCGGGAATCGCCAGTTTGCATCTTTATGATTGCCACTGGCACGACTGTAGGCTGTTACATAAATTGGTTCTGCTTTTCCCCACCAAGTGTCTGTAGTCAAACGACCTTCAATAATTATGTTGGAGAAAATAACGTCGCTCACTGTTCCTTCATCTCTATTTTGAATTCCTACTCCACGATTGCTGTTTTTGATAATGCAATTATTGAAAACTACCTGTCTGATTGCATCCATATTTTCTGAACCAATTTTGATCGCACAACTGCTGCTGGTCATCGTGCAATTTGTCACAGTTATATTTTCACACGCTCCAAACTCTTCAAATTCTCTTCTATTTTTTAGACAAATACAGTCATCACCGCTTTCGATATAACAATCACTAATGCGAACATTTTTTGAATGGTCAATATCAATACCGTCACTGTTGCGGACTTTTAAACTATTCAGCAAAGTAATTCCACTGATAACAACATCATTACAACCAACAAGATGAACGGTCCAATATGCCGAATTTCCAATATGAACGTCTTTAATTCTGATATTTTTCCCTCCAATTAAAGTCAAAACATGTGGTCGTGGATCGAGAATATTAAACGGTTTCAAAACATAAGAATCTGCTAATTCTTCTCCCATGAAAGAAATTCCGTTTCCGTCAATTTTTCCGCTTCCGCTGATGGTGAAATTCTCGATGTTTTTTCCTCCAATCCAAATTGTGCCTTCACCTTTGTTATCTCGAAAAGCACTTTCTGTATATAATTTTTCATCTGGACTTGCTAAAATTTTTGCACCTCCTTCAATATGCAACTCTACATTTGATTTTACATTAAAAGGTCCTGCTAAAAATGTAAACGGAGCAGGAATTAATACTTGTCCTCCCGTTAAACTACAGGCGTCTATTGCTTTTTGAATCGCAGCAGCGTCGTTGGTTTTACCGTCTCCCTTGGCCCCGTATTTTTTTACATCATATATTTTTTGCGCGATAGCAGTCAATGAAACACAAAAAACGATTGCAGTAATTATTGATTTCTTTATCATTTCTTTTTTATTTATAAATCTAATTCTCTTGATTTTACCTTGCTGGCAACACATAAGTATTTTGAGCAGGTTCATTTTTTCTTTTTAAAGCTTCTGCATCGAGATTGCTTGACAAAACATCTTTAAAAATAATCTGATTTGTTTTATCTGAAGGAACATCAATTTTTTCCATTGAAAGTGCTTTTACATCATCAAAAACAAATGCCGGACGAAAATCCTCTTTTTCGTGGGTTACTTTTATATTTTTCATTTCAATTCCGTTGACATGACGCACGTAAAATCCAAACGAAGGCAATTCTCCAAACATGGTAAATTCAGGATATCCTTTCTCATTTTCAAGAACATCTTTTAATCTGCTCAAAGGCAAATAAGCCATTCCTTTTGAAGCTCTTCCTGGATATGTAATTTCAATATTTTCTAAAACTACATTTTCAATAGAGTATCCCGGAATTCCGGCAATTGAAGCAGGAAAAGGATTGTGAAAATAATCGACTTCTGGTCCGCGCAAATCATAATCAATATCAGGACGACCAAACGGAATTTGAGCTTTTACATTTTTAATAGAAACATTTTTGATATAACCCGGCTTTTCCCCATTTCGATGACCCAAGCGAATTAAAATAGCATTTCCAGTATTTACAGCTGTTATATTTGATACTTTAATATTCTCAATTTCAGCGCCATCTACAGATTCAATCGCAATTGCCGATCTGAAAGTATCGTAAACCTTAATATTATCAATGGTAACATTTTTGAAACTTCCGTATGAACCAGTTCCAAATTTAACCGCGCTGGCACTTGATCTAACGGTACAATTTGCGATATAAATATTATTATTTTGCAGTCCCGGAGAATCTGATTTTAAACAAATTCCGTCATCTGCAGCGTTTACATCGCAATTGGTAACGCTAACATTTTCACAGCCGTCGATATCAATTCCATCATTATTCCAATAGGCTCTACTGTCGACTTTTATGCGATCAACAACAATATTCTTAGATTGTTCAAAACATTGTACCCATCCTGAACTATTTTTCAATGTAATATCGATCATTTTTATTGAATCACATTTAACGAAAGAAACCAATTTTCCTCTTCCATCTGAAGGGCGCATTCTTCTGTAATTATAATTGGGATCGATTTTTACTCCTGTATGATGCAGACTATCGACTGCCAATGCCAATTCTCGGCCCTGACCATCAATAATTCCTTTTCCGGTAAATCGCTATGTTTTTTGAATTATAAGCCAAAACCAATGCTCTTATTCCTTCATATTTAGGATAATCATTTGGATTTATACTTCCTAAAAGTATTGCTCCATCTTCAAAAAATAATTCTACATTATCTTTCAAGACAATACTGCCTGACAGAAATTTTCCTTTTGAAACAATTACTCTTCCTCCTTTATTTTTATAGGCGGCGTCAATTGCTTTTTGAATTGCTGTAGTATTTAGTGTTTTTCCATCGGCCACAGCGCCAAAAGCTGTAACTAAATAATCTTTTCCTTTTGCGTAAATCCCAATATTACAACACAATAGAAAAAGCAAAATGATGGAACTTTTCTTTAAAAATCTTTTTTCAGTCATTTTTAATATTTTTTAATTTTTATAAAATCGAAATTTTACAAAAACGGTTTACCAGAAAATAGTATACAATGCGATTAAGATTCCACAAATGATAAATGATCCGACAACAAACTCTGAAGACACTCCAAACATCGATTTATCAACTTCAATTTTGTGCGCTTCATGTTCTAATACTGGCTCTGGTTTTAAAATACTGATGGCTCCCATAATTATTACTATTGCAATAAATGTGATGCTCATTCTGTCTAAAAATGGATAATCTGGAAAAGAGCCATTTGTCCAAACTGGCAAAAATTTCAAAACTGCAGCAATTGGTACAGTGAGTAAAGCGCCGGCAAGTCCTGCTTTCGCCGTAGTCCTTTTCCAAAACATTCCTAATAAAAATACGGCAAGAACACCAGGTGAAAAGAAACCTACATATTCCTGAATAAATTGGTAAGCTTGGTCTAATGATTTTAAAGCAGGCGCTACAGAAGCCGCAATAAACATGCAGACTACTACACAGACTCTTCCAATGCGCACCAGTTTTTTTTCAGAAGCCGTTTTATTGAAGTATTTCCTGTAAATATCTAATGAAAAAATGGTCGAAATACTATTTGCTTTTCCTGCCAAAGAAGCCACAATTGCTGCGGTCAAGGCGGCTAAAGCAATTCCTTTTAACCCAGAAGGCAATAAATTCATCAACGTTGGATACGCACGATCTGGTTTTAAAACTCCTGTTGCATCAAGCATTTCGTGTTGAAACATTCCGTTTTGATGCATTACATACATGGCAATACCCGGTAAAACCGCAATAACAGGAACTAATAGTTTTAAAAAAGCAGCAAATAAAATTCCTTTTCGGGCCGTTTTTAAGTCGGCTCCCAATGCTCTTTGAACAATGTATTGATTACATCCCCAATACGCTAAATTATTAATCAGCATTCCTCCAATAATTACCGAAGTTCCCGGCAATTCAGTATAATGCGGATTTGATTTGTCGAATATCATTTGCAAGTGACCGGGAGCTTCATCTTTTATAATAGCCAATCCTTTAAGTATGTCTTTTCCAAATCCAAATTGTTCAGATAGCAAAGTCAACGCCAAATAAGTTGTCACTAATCCACCCAATATCAAAACTATAACCTGAAACATATCGGTATATCCAATAACTTTCATTCCACCTAAAGTAACTATAACAGAGAACAGGCTCAATGCTATAATACAAAATTCAAAGCTCAGTGGCGCAATTGATGAAATTGCCAAAGCTCCCAAATAAATAATCGATGTAAGATTTACGAATACGTAGATCAATAACCAAATTACAGCCATAATGGTACTTACGGTATCATTGTATCTTTTTGCTAAAAATTGAGGCATTGTAAATATCTTGTTTTTAAGATATACCGGCAGAATAAAAACCGCAACAATAATCAATGTGGCAGCCGACATCCATTCATAAGAAGAAATTGCTAGACCAAGCGCAAAACCTGATCCGCTCATACCAATAAAATGCTCTGCCGAAATATTAGACGCAATTAAAGAGGCTCCAATTGCCCACCATGTAAGCGATCCCTCGGCTAAAAAATAATCATTTGAACTTGTTGCTGCATTTTTTTTGCTTCTGTAAATATAGATGCCGTAGGAAGTAACAATTACAAAGTAAATGAGAAAAACGATGTAATCTGCGGTTGTTAATGTATTCATGTTTTTGTGGTTATTGTTGGTTAGTATAGTAAAGCTTTGTTTTTAGTCAAATGATAAAATTTATGATTATCATTTTTAAACCTTTAAAAACCACTTTCGCTTGTACAGAAAATAAAGCAGAGCTAGCTGTACAATTGTGACAGATATAGTTGTAAAAACAGGCTGCCAATCTAATGAAGAGAATTTAATAAGACCTCCAAATACATAATCTGCCGTATGTTTAAAATCTACTAATCCTTCTGATGCCATATAAATCAAAATCGAATTTGAGCCAATTAATAGCAAAGGAAATGCCCACTTATGAAAACCTAAAACATCAATTGTGAGGTAAAAAAAAGTAAAAAATAAAATACTGAATCCACCAACAAAACACACAAATGAACTTGACCACAAGTGTTTGTTAATTGGAAAACTATAATCCCATAAAAGCCCTATAACAATCAAAATAATTGCTGAGGCGATCATCATTAATATTTTTTGACTTATCGAAAAATCATTTTTTGCTTTCAAAAATGTTCCCAAAAACATTCCAAGCAAAGCTGTTGCAATGGCTGGTATAGTTGAGAATAATCCTTCGGGATCATAAACCTGACTATGTAGTCGTCCTGGCAAGAAAAGTCGGTCAATGTATCCTTCTAAAGAACCTTCTTTGGTTAAAATACCAGCTCCAAAACCTGGAACTGGTATCAGCTTCATTGCTAAAAAATAACCAATCAAAATACCTATGAACCAGTATATTTGCTTTTTTAAATCAAAATTCAGAAAGATCAGACCTGCAAAAAACCATGCAAGTCCTATGCGTCCTAAAACACTTGCAAAACGGGTTTGATCAAATCCGTCAAAACGCAATATTCCATTGACCACAAATCCTAAAATCAATAAAATACAAGTCCGTTTTAACATAGACAGATATATTTTTCTTTTTTCGCTTGACGGCAATTCCATTGGAGATGTTACACCTGCGATTTTCATTTTCTTTTCGAACGAAAATGGCATTGAAACTCCGGCTACAAATAGAAATACAGGGAATATCATATCATAAAATGTAATCCCATCCCACTCTGTATGATGTAATTGCGACGACATCCAGACAAAAACTGGAATTGGAGCGGCTTTCGCCAAAGCATGAATGATATGTTCACCGCTCATGATCCAAAACATCACGAACCCTCTTAGCGCGTCTAAAGAAGTTAATCTTCCATTTGTGATATTATTAGTCATACGTTACTTCTTTATATGCATATTTTCTGTCGATGACCTAAGCCTCGACTATTTTTTTACTTTATTATTATTTAATTGGTTTTATTATAAAGCCATAGCTGTATTCACTTGCTTTTAATAAATATTGCTCGTGCGGATATGCTCCCCAACTTGTATCCCCTCCTAAACCTCGTTGAGTCAAATCGGTACATACTACAATTTCTTTTCTTGGTGTGATATCGCTGATGTGCTGATTCTTTTTTGTCAAACCCGGATCAAAATCACTCGGATAATTATTCAGTGTACTCATTCCTAAAGACTGCAAACCTTTTATTTCAAGTCCGTTGCCATTTTTGTCTGAAAGTTTAAACCAGCGAACATCAGTTTTGTATCCGTTTTCCTGTGGACGTGTGTAAGACACATACTGATCAGCTACTTTGCTTTGATAAATTCCTTTTAATGCCGAATCTTTTCGATCAGGATAATTTTCCCAGGGGCCTCTTCCGTAATAATCAAGGTTTTCGAAGTCACTTTTTAAAGAAAAAATCATTCCGAAACGAGGCATTTCTGGTATTGGATTATTTCCTCTTTTGAAAGATGGAAATACTTCTAAAGCGCCATCATTGTTCAAAGAATATTTAATGGTATAATCTGAAGAAACGTCATTAAGTTTCAGCTTTGCAACAACATAATTTTTTCCATTTTCCTCTGTTTGCTGAATTGATTCTATAGTATAATTATTGCCAGCAGTTCGCCAAACATTTGATTTTATAGGCATCTTATTTCCAAAATCATTATCTGTCGGAGCTCTCCAAAAATTAGGTTCTGGATATTGTTTAAAGTATTCTTCGCCTTTTGAGCTGTAATATGTAATCAGTCCTGTTGTTTTACTAATCTTAACTACAACATTTGCAGCGTTTAAAACAAATTCTGCTTTTTCTTCTTTTATACTTGAAGATGAATTCTTTTGAACTGCTTGTGTAAAATAATCTCCACCTTCGATAACAAATTGTTCTCTTGCTATTTCAAAATTTTGAGGCATTAATTCAGAACCTGTTTTAGTATTTGCAAAAACATTCAATAAATATTCAAAACCTGATTTAGCAGTTATTTTCGGCAAATTAATTTTAAATTCTTTTTCAGATTTCGGATTTAAATCAACCTCAATCTGACCTTCTTTTATGACTTTTCCATTTTCTAAAACTTGGTAATTAAAGTTGTAACTGCTCAAATTTGTAAACCCAAAATCATTTGTTATTTTAATCACTCCATTTTTAACATCAACAGCATGAAATAAAATATCCTGATATACTTTTTTTACTTCAAATGCCGCCGGATTTGGTGTTCTGTCAGGTAAAAGCAATCCGTTATTACAGTCGTTTTCATCATTTGTGTAATTTTGGCTTCCTAAATCGCCTCCGTAAGCCCAGTATTTTCGGCCTACTTCGTCTTTCGCTTCAAATCCTTGATCAACCCAATCCCAAATGAATCCGCCTTGCATATTTTTACTTCCGCGGATAATATCCCAGTATTCCTGAAAATTTCCGTTGCTGTTTCCCATGGCATGCGAGTACTCACACATAATAAAAGGTCGTGTCACTTCTTTGCGTGAAGCATACTCTTTCATATATTCAATCTTTGGATACATCGGACAAACGACATCTGTATTTTCATTTTCTTTTGCTTGTTCAAACTGAACCAATCGGGTTTTGTCTCTGTTTTTTATCCATTTATAAGCATCATGAAAAACTGGCCCGTTCGCACTTTCATTTCCTAAAGACCAAATGATTACTGAAGGTGCATTTTTATCCCTTTCGACCAAACTGTAAATTCTGTCCATGTGAGCATTGTACCATTCCCGAAGATGACCTGGATTAGTTTTTGGATTCATCCAAATAAGAGGTTGTCCCTCGACCCCCATTCCGTGGCTTTCTATATTGGCTTCATCGACTAAATACAAACCATATTTGTTGCAAAGTTTCATCCATAAAACATTGTTCGGATAATGACTAAGACGAACTGCATTGATATTGAATTGCTTCATCAATTTGATATCCTTCATCATCGTTGCTTCATCCTGATAATGACCGGTAATAGGATTTGTTTCGTGAATATTTACGCCGTGAAACATAATTCTCACTCCATTTACAAGCAATTGCCCGTTTTTGAGTTCTACTTTTCTGAAACCAATTTCAGTAGAAACAGATTCTACTACATTTCCTTTTTCATTTTTTAGAGTAAGAACCAAATTGTACAAATTAGGTGCTTCAGAGCTCCATAATTTTGGACTTGATACATCTTGGGAGAAATTGATTGTCTGAATTTTATTTCCTTCGAAATTGACTTTTAGCTCTTTAGTAAAAACAGTTGTTCCCGAAGCATCAACCAATTTGGCTTCTAATTTTTGATTGTTTACATTGTTTGAAGTCAGGTTTTTTAAACTCACATCAACATTTAAACTTCCATTTTTATAATTGGCATCTAAATCCGGTTTTGCAAAAAAATCGGAAATCCGAATGTGATCTGTACTGTACAAATAAACATTTCGATCAATACCCGAAAGTCTCCAAAAATCCTGATCTTCAAGGTAAGAACCATCACTCCATCTGTAAACTTCAACACCGACGCTGTTTTTTCCTGGTTTTAAATATCTTGAAATATCAAATTCGGCGGGGCTTTTTGTGTTTTCGGTGTAGCCCACTTTTTCTCCATTAACCCAAACATACATGGCCGAAGTTCCTGCTTCAAAATGAAGAAATACATGTCTGTTTTTCCAGTTTTCCGGCAAAATAAAATCTCTTTTATAAGATCCAACCGGATTATCAGAATGGTTTATAAAAGGAGGATTTCTTTCAAAAGGGTATGTAATATTGGTATAAATTGGAATTCCGTATCCTTTAAGTTCCCAATTTGAAGGCACCGAAATCTCTTTCCAATTTATGGTATTAAAATCTGTTTTATAAAAATCTTTTGGGCGCTCGTCTGGTGTTGGTGCCCAGGAAAATTTCCAATTTCCATTTAATGAAAAATACCAAGGCGAACTAGTATAAATATCTTTTATTGCCGATGCTTCATCTGCATAAGGCAGAAATGATGCACGCGCTGGCTCCCTATTTATCTGAAATACTTCAGGGTTTTCCCAATCGTTTCTACTGTTTTTTTCTTGTCCAAAAACAATAGAACTCCAAATGGCAAAAAGGGTCAATAAAATTATTCTAGTTCTTATATTCTTCATTATTATTCTTTTATATGAAACCATAAAGAGTTACACCTGCAAGGTTTTGAAACCCTGCAGGAAGAAGCTCTTAATCTAAAAATGTTGTGATTTTTATTCTAAAAATTCAGTTTTTCCGGCAAATATTTAGCGACTAATTCTTTGTAGTATGGAAGCAAGGCTTTTACATCTGGCTTAACAGGTGCTTTTGTATATAAATCGTATGGATTGAATTTTTTAACCCATTCAAACATTTCTACATCTTTTTCATTCATCAAATGTGCGTAGGCATTTTCTCTGTGTTGTGAGTAAAATGAATGATATCTAATCATGTATAAAGCTGGATCTGGCAAATAATCTTTCATGATTTGGTACAAATATTCGTCATGGCCCCAACTCATTTTTACTTTATCTAAGCCACAATTTTCAGTATAAATTCCTAATTTGGTATTAAACCTACTATCTGTGTAATCTGGATTGTCTTTGAAAAATTCTGGATAAACAATTTTATCTGAATACGCACAGCCTACAGGAAAAGTATCTCCAACAACAGCCCATTGCGGTTCTCCAAACAAACATAAAACTTTACCAAGATCATGCAAAAAACCAGTTAAAACAAACCAGTCTTCGTGCCCATCTGCTCTGATAGCTTCTGAAGTCTGTAAAAGATGCTGCGTTTGATCTAAATCAATATCTGGATCACTATCGTCAACAAGTGTGTTTAAAAATTCAACCGCTTCCCAAATAGACAAACTCTTTTTATTAAACTGCAAAAATTCTTCTTCTTTGCTGCAAACAAAATCATAAGTCTGATACGTGTGATTCATTCTGTAAAACTCCTTAACAGTTTCTACTCTTTCGGAATCGACATAGTTTCTAAACTCTTCTTTCTCTTTTATATTTTCAGCTGGATCAGGATAACGTATTAGTAAATCGTCTTCCCATTCATCCAAATTCTTTAGCGGTTTATCTGTGTCTATTATCTTTTTCATGTTGTTTTATTTAAAGATTACTACACAAAAATATACTATCAATTAGAGAATTAAATGGACTAATTCGTCAAAAACATGGATAGATTCTAACCAAATTAATTGATTTACAATACATTACAAAATCAACCCGTAATTAACTTGCTTGGCGGGAAACCAAACTGCTTTTTAAAACAGCGGCTGAAATAAAGAGGATCATTAAAGCCAACTAATTCTGTAACTTCAGAAACATTGTATCTTTTTGTTTTCAAAAGTTGTGCAGCTTTTTTCAATCGTATGGTTCTAATAAATTCGTTTGGAGCCAAATCTGTAAGCTCTTTAATTTTTCGATAGAGTTTTGAAGAACTTACACCTAATTTATCACAAAGGAATTCCGTAGACAATTCAACCTCGCTCAAATTATCGTTTATCAAACCTGTGATTTTTTCCATAAATTCTTCATCAATAGGAGAATGTGTAAGCAAACCCACTTTACTTTCTACTTCGCCTGAGAATTTTTCTTTTAACTCTAATCTCGATTTAATAATATTTTCAATCACCGTTTTTAGCAATGAAGGCTCAAACGGCTTTACAATATAACCGTCGGCACCAACTCCGTAACCACGAACCTTATCATCATTTTCAGAAAGCGCAGTCAATAAAATAACCGGAATATGACTGATAAATTCGTCTCTTTTCAATTCCTCACAAAATTCTAGTCCGTCCATTACGGGCATCATAACGTCTGCCACACAAAGGATTGGTTTAATTTGTCTGCATAATTTCAGACCTTCCATTCCGTTTTCGGCTTCGTAGACTTTGTAATAATCAGATAAATAATCTACCAGATATTTTCTTAGTTCGGTATTGTCTTCTACGACTACTATTTTCTGTTTTAGTTCTGTATTCTGGAGAATTTTTTTCACCGTTTTCTCCGGAATAGACATGCTCTGATTATCATTTTTCAACACAAATTCAAATGCTTCTTTATCACTGTAACAACTGCGATCGATTGGCAATTCAACAGTGAAGATACTTCCTTCACCTTCTGTACTTTCTAATTTAATTGTTCCTTTATGAAGCGCCACTAAAGATTTCACCAATGATAAACCAATTCCAGATCCCGTATTTTGATCCTTATTGCCTTTAACCTGATAAAAACGCTTGAAAATTTTCTCTTGACTTTTTAACGGAATTCCAATTCCATCATCACTTACTTCAATAATTAATCTGCCTTCTTCTCCATCTTTAAGCCTCATGAACAAATCTACATTTCCGAATTTATTGGTAAACTTTAAAGCATTGGATAATAGATTGTATAAAATTTTATCATACTTATCATTATCAATCCAGCCCGTTAGATTTTCGTTTTCGGTATTAAAATTTAATGTGATGTTTTTATTGTAAGCCAGTTCTTTAAACGATTCAAAGATGTTTTTTGAATACGAAATAATATCTGTCTCCGAAACTTTAAGTTTTAATTCGCCAGCCTGAGCGCGCCTAAAATCCAAAACCTGATTTACCAGATTCAGCATTCGACTTGCATTTTGATGAATCAAATTGTATCTGCTTTTTTGGTAATCGCTTGCATTTCCTTCTTCTAATAATTGTTTGGCGGGGCCTAAAATTAAAGTCAAAGGTGTTCTTAATTCGTGTGAAATATTGGTAAAAAAACGAAGCTTTTCATTGTTGAGTTTAATATCCTGTTCTCGCTTAATTTTTTCAGTCAATAATTCTTGTTTTAAGCGAATACGGTTTCTAATTTCTTTTCGAACAAAATAAAAGATAACCGACAAAAGTATTAGAAACAGAAATAAAGCAAATGGCGTTAACCAAAAAGGAGGCTGAATTACGATTTCATAAGAAACTACTTTGCTCCAATGTCCATCGCTATTACTTGATCTGATCTTAAAAGTATAAGTTCCCGGATAAAGATTGGTGTACTGAACCGTTCTCGAACTGCTATTAGTCGTAATCCAATCTTTATCAAAACCTTCCAACATATATTCAAACTTATTGAGCTTTTCGTTTGTAAAAGAAGGCGTTGAAAATTGGAGTGAAAAATCGCGATTTTTATAATTCAGTTCTATCTTTTTGCTGTAATTCAAATCAGATGAAAGCGGTACTTGTCCGTTAATTTCCGTTCCCGGAACAATCTCTTCATTCTGAATTTTAAATTCGGTAATTACTGGCGATGGCGACCATTTATTATTGATTATTTTATCCAACGAAAAATAAATAATGCCGTTTTTAGTCCCTAAATAAATATTGGAACTATTAAAGTTGAAAAAACTACTTGAACTAAAAACATCTAATCTGTTGCCACTTTTTACATGATAAACGTTTACATCTTTTAAATTCGAATTAAGTCTTGCTACTGTATTGTTGTTGATATTTAGCCACAAATTTCCCTTACTGTCTGATAACATATCGGTTATCCAGTTTCCAGATAATTCTTTCGGATTTGTAAGCGGAATGAAATTATCTTTTGAAGCGGAATAAAGACATAACCCAACACGCGTTGAAGCCCAGATTCTCCCTTTACTATCAACTAAAACATCACTAATATTATCATCATGCGGTATGCCTTTTTCTTTAGCATAAAGCGATTTATAGATTTTTATATTACCTGTTTTTGTATTGTATTTTGCTACGCCGGTTTCAGTCGCAATCCAGACATTATTGTTTTTGTCTTTTTCAATGGCATTAATTTGAAAACCAGGAAGCAATTTACCCGTAGCACTTTGTACTTGCAATGTTTGCGTATTCAATATCACAGCTCCTTCTCCAAAAGAGCCAATCATAATGGTCTGATCTCCAATCTTGCTAAAAGCAAAAACTGGTGTCGTATTAAACCCAACATTTACTTCTTTTGAAGAATTCGTCACATAATTATACACCAAAACATTTCCATTCCAGAGTCCGCAGTAAAATATTTTTCCGTCATCAGAATAAATACTTACCATGTCTTTTTTGTTGTTGTATAATGGTGCAAAACCTTTTGCAGTAGATATAAAAAGCCCGTCGTGTCTTGTTTCGACAATTACTTTTCCATCATAAGTTTTTGCAAACCCTCTAATTCTAGGAGACTGATTTCCAATATAATGCGAAATATCTTTATTGAGAATAAATTGGTTTTCATACGGATCATATTTGTCCAATCCATCTTCGGTTCCAATCCATAAAACGCCTGAAGCATCAAAATATAAAGCCGATACCAAATTGTCAACTATCGAAGTATCATCAGACAATATCGAATAATACCATTTGTAATTTCCTTTTTGAATGTCTTCTAACTGATTGCAAACCAATAAACCACCAAGTGTTCCAACCCAATATTTTCCATCTGGAGCTTTGGCAACCGACAAGAAATATGGCCCTAAATTATTTCTGATTTCTTTATTTTCAATATAAAGATTTACAAACTTATTTGCTGCTTTATCCAGTTTATAAAGACCTTCGCGGGTTCCTATAAAAATATCCGATTTTGCATCTTCATAAATAAAATTGATGTATGGATTTTTTTCTGCTGAATTGGGAACCAATAAAGTATAATTATTTATGCGAACAATTTCACCTTTCGCATCTAAAGTAATTTTTGCGACCGATCCGGTTTCATAACTTCCAACCCAGATTCCGCCGTTTTTATCTTCAAAAATTTCATTTACATATTGAAATCCCGGAATCGAAACTTTCTCAAAACGGTTTTCTTTTTGAAAAAAGATATAAACTCCTTTGGTTTTGGTTCCTACCCAAATCCTTTTGAATTTATCTACATGTACTGCTCTAATTTCTTCATCAGGCAAACTTTTTGGATTGTTTGTCTGAGGCAAAAATGTTGTAAATTCATTAGTATCAATTTTGTAACGTGTCAGACCTTTTCTAGTACCAATCCATAAAATGTTTGAACTTTCATCGAGATCTAAAGCCGTAATATCATCATTATGCAATCTGTTTTCGCTTGGTGAAGAACTCATGTATTTTTTAAACTGATATCCGTCAAAACGATTCAGCCCAGAGAAAGTCCCAAACCACAAAAAACCTTTTTTATCCTGAACAATATGGCGCACAGAGTTGTGTGACAGTCCGTTGTTGTCATTATAATGATCAAATTTAATATTCTGAGAATGAGAATAATAACCAATAATCAAACAAAAGAATAATATAAAGGAATTCTGTTTCATAAAAGGAATTATATATGCAAGCTAATTATTTTTAAGCATTAAAAATCTTAAGATTCATTTAAGGTTTTATGCGCTCAATTGTGTTATTTTTTAAGTTGATTTTAAAATGATTTGAAGGCTGGCTGTTCATTGTTTTTAAAAATATTTTTGCCCATAAAATCAGTTTTTCATCGTTAGATTTTTCAAGTTGTTTGCAGACGATTTCATATTGTTTCAATCTGTTTAAACCAATTTCGGGAGCCGCTAATTCATCTGCATTTTTTAATCTGTAAAAATCAAAAATCATATCCCGACCTTTCCATGATTCAAAATTTTGAAGCGCTAAATTACTCGCCGATATTTCTTTTTCTATTTCTGAAGTATTTTTATTGATCTCTAATAAATCTTTACCTGAAAGATTTGCAAACGACGCTAAAAATGCGGTCGGAAAATCTTCTGGCAAAAATCGAAGACGTACTAATTCTTTTAAATGCCATTGTGTAAAATCTTCATAATTTTTGGTTTTCAAAATATCTTTATTCCAAATATTTAGGCTTTTTATATCTTGTAAATGCGCATATTCTGCTTCATAAAAAGGAAACAAACTACTAAATTTTGGAACAGAACCAACCACTACAGTTTCTATCTCAAAATCAGAATTTGAATGTATGGTAAGTATCTTATAAGCTGGTTTGTAAGCTGCCAATGATGGCGTCTGAATATTGAATAATGTATTGCCGTTTGCCGATGTTTTCACTCCAGTATCGTTAATATGCATGTGTCCGCCAAAGTGAATCTGAATGCCTGCATCCGCAAATATTTGCGCCACTTCTTCTGCAGGAACTCTTGATAATTGCATTTTATCTGAACCAAAAAGCTGCTTCATTTCCGTCGAAGCATTATCGTTAAAATCAACCATTGGATAATGACTAAAAGCAATCAGAATTTTTCCTTTTTGTTTGGCTTCCGCCGAAACTTTTTTAATCCATTCAATCAAATGTTTTTTATAAATAAGAACGTTATTATAACCAATGCTTGCTCCCGAAAAATCATTCGGATTATTGGATAAACCCGATAACTTTTCGTTTGGAACATAAGCATTTGCATCAATCGCCAAAAGCCATATTCCTTTTGTTGGTTCAACCAAATAACTTGCATCCGGAAGAAATAAATTGGTGTCTTTTACAGCATAAATTCGCTTTTCTAATGCCGATTCTTTTACTGCTTTATCAAAATTATAATTATCATATGAATAATTTGAAAAAGGAGTTTCCCAATACAAATATTCTTTTTTTGGAAAGAATCCGAAACTAGCCATTTCATTCAAAGTCTCTTTGTAGCCTCCATTTTTCATATCAGATGTAATAATGGGTTCTAACTGATTTTCTTTCGTTTTTAAAATAGTTTTAGAACTGCTGATAATTTGTTCGTTCCCATCTTTTCCCAAAAAATCAGTTTTAGCGGCGTCCTGAGCAAACGGTTTTGGAGCATCATGATTTCCGGTTGTTACAAAAAATGATATCCCGTATTTTTTTGAATAAGAATCAAGAATTTTTCTTAATCCACGTATATGAACGGGCTGCCCGTCATCGCTGAAATCACCCGGAAGCGCAACTTGTTTAATGCCTCTTTTTGCAATATCGTCCAGAGCCGCAATAAAGGCAAAATAATTTTCATTGAATATTCGGGTCGAATGCACTTGTGAGTTCATCGTTCTAATATTGGCATATTCGCCAGTCATAGGATTCTTAATTCCTTGATAATTATTATCCTGAAATTTCCCGAAAATGTCACCTAAATGCGCATCGGCAATAAAAGCAATTTGTTGCGGTTTTCTTTCTTCTGGTTGTTTAATTTTACATCCATGCAAGGCAAACAAAAGCAATATTAAGCACGATATTCTAAGCATGTAATTTTATTCTTTTTTATGACTATTCGTTATTTGTACTAATTTTTAAAATGGCACACGGATGACACGGATGACACGGATTTAAACTGATAAAAACGGATTTTTATATTAAATCGGTGAAAATCCGTTTAATCCGCGTTATCTGCGTGCTTTTTAAGTTATTAGTATGCTAAGCAGACATTCATATTTTTTATATAAACCTATGTTTTAAACATTTGCACAACGAAACGTCACTACACTATTTTATGAAGGCTTCCAATTTATCCAAAGTGTTTAATTCTTGTTCTCTGGCGCTTGAAGAAATGATTTGGGTTTCTAAATTTTTAGTTGGTTTAGAAATTAGCAGATACTGTGTTCCATCATCTTTCGTTTTTTCATAATCTTTAGGATTATATTTAATTGCAGCTCCAATTTCAATAACTTCGGCGGCAACATCTTCAGGGTGTTTTCCCCAAACAGCAATATAATTTGCTCCTTTTTTAGTTTGAAAATCTTTAAAATAATTTACTCCAGTAGCAAATTGCACTTTTTCTCCAGTTAAACTAACAGCTTCAACTTTAGCTTCTCTTTTTCCTGAAAATACAGTTACACGAACTAAAATATCCACTTTTTTTCCTTTATACGGAACTCCTTTTGAAATCATTTCCATCCATGAAGTTGTATCTGTTTTTCCAACGCGTGCCAAACGATTTGTTACCGGATTTAATGGAACTAATTTTTCTCCATCCCAAAGTTTTACACCTCCTAATCCTACAGTTGATGCCACTTTATAATAATCAGCTCCCCAACCTTCCTTTTGCTGTTCTGGTGTTGGATACCAATGTGCCGCTTTCAATTCTAAACCTGGTTTTGCTTTAGAATAAACATCGATTGCCACTTTATCACTAAAATATATTCTCAAAGCCATCCATTCATTTTCGACTGCTGGTCCGTGATGTCCAATTGTTTGATATAAATCACCTGATTCTGAGCCTATGTCAGTCAAATAGGTAATTTTATCAGACTTCATATACAAACTTGTGTCGGTTTTATTTTGTGAAAAACAAACACAACTAAACATAAGGGCGGTCATCAATGATAATTTCATAATTTCAATTATTTATAGTTTAAAGTTTAATTCTCGTAAATTTAAACTAACATTTTAATACTTTCACTATTACGCAAACGATTTCTCAAGAAATAGTCATTTTGTGATAAAACGGTGTAAATCCGGTAATGTAAACATGTTCTCCACTAGTACGCAGACTGCCTTGATGGTAGGTATATTCTTCGCTGTCTAAATTTTCTACATTATAATGCTCACATTTTCCGGGACCAAATTGTATTGTATTTCCATTGGCTACAATTTCTCCAGATCCAGATTTTAGAAAATAGTTCTTTTTTACATCCTGTTCTGCTCCTTTAATTATAGTTCTTTCACTAAAGCACATTTCAATGGTAACTTCAACATTTGGCGGACCTTCTACTTTAAAATCTAAATTTAAAGTGCCATTATTCTCGGTGATTTCAATTACTGTAGTTTGCAATTTTACATTGCTGTTAACTCGCGAATCAAAATCCATTTTATTCCAAAAACGGCCATCTGGCGAAGGTGATAATTTATAATCGCCATCGGCTTTTCGAAATTCTGGCGCAAGAGGCTGGTAATAATCGCCTTCTTTAGTCTCTTTCAAAATATATTTGTTTCCTTCTTTTACAATTCCGTCACTGCTAAAATATCCCAATCTAAAGAATGAAGTAGAAAGACGCATATATTTTAAGATTGCATCGCCTTTTCGATACATCAAAAAATTTGGATTTGAAGATCTTCCCGAAACAACTTGCAAAGGTTTATCATTTCCTCCAAATAATGTCATCGAAGCTTTTCCGCGTCTGATTCTCGCTAAATTTGAAACTGCAAAATATTTTTCGAAATCATTTGCAACTTTGCCTTCAATAGGAATCTCTCTTTGGAGCTCTGGATTTTCCATAAAAAACGCTAAAGAATCTGGAAGAATATCACTGGTAAATTCTGGAAGACTTTCGATAAGTTTAACCATGTACGCGAACATCGGATTCTTGGTATGAATAGCCATGTAACGGTACTGCAGATAAAATTTATTTACTTTGATATTCATAAATTGATCCTGTCTTTTTGAATCAACTGTTACCAAATCGCCATTTGTTTCGGTGTAATAGAAATAAGTAGTCAAATTTTTATTTACGATATCCAATAACTGCGGACGATTCAGCAATCGTGCCATCGTAATTAGTGCTTTGTCAATTACGGCAGAATATACTCCGCTTCGCTCTGAATAATGTCCATCTTCATTGAGATAAATTCCTTCGGCGAGCCATTGGTCAATTCTTTGCACATATCTTTTATCTGGGTAAAGTGAATTTATACTTGCAAGAGCCGCACAAATTACCCATCGGTGATTTGGAGTGTGAACACCGCCGGTTGTCATTGCTTCACCGGCGTTCTGTATAAACTTTTTTAATTTGTCTTTTATCTCTGTCAGCTCTTTTTGTTTATTACTATTTAGTAAAACTGCTGCTGGACAAATGTATTCTAAAATAAAAGCAGTATCTGGAGGCGATTGTCTGTTTCCTCCGGCGTCAAGTGTACCATCACTGTATTGTTCTTTTAATAAAATATCAACAACCTGATTTAACTTTTGAGCTACAGATTCTGATTTATAATATTCGGATTTTGAATTGGATATCGAAGCTGCCAAAACTGTAACAGCACCTGCTATTGGGCGAAAATTACTGATTCTGATTCCCGGTTCTGTCAGCTCTTTATTTAATAAGGTTTTAACTTTGGCATCATTGCTCAAAATGAGCTTTTGCATCAATAAAAAATCTTCTTTTGAAGGATTATTATTTGAAAAAAAATCATTGGCAAAAGCTAAGTCACTTACTAAAGTTCCTGCCAGCGAAAGGCTTCCTAGCCTAAGAAATTCTCCACGGCTCATTTGATTTTTCATAAAATCTCATTTTGGTTGTGATAGTTAATAGTTTGTGTGCCGAATTGTAAAACCATTGGTCAGATGGTTCTTTTTTTTTGATAAATTATTTATCTACAATTTTCACAAGCGTAAAATTTATTCCTAAAGGATTTTCGGTTATTTTACAGATTAAAGGAAAATCCGGATTCTTGATAATCCACATTTCGGTTTTATCAATTTGAGCTAAAACGTGATAAGCATCAATTGTTTTTCCATCTAAAATCACATTGCCATTATCTGTTTTTTCATCTAAAACATACGTAGTATTATTGTAAACGAACTTCTTGTTTTTTACTAAATCCTGATAAGTTGATTGAGAAATCATAAAAAATGTCTCATTAGGTTTTAATGCTAAAACAGGTGAAAATTCGCCTTGATTAAAACTTAAAGCATTTCCATTTTTTAATGCTTTTTGGCTTATAATAATACTGCTTTTTACTCCTCTTGTTTCTAAATCAAACACAAGCGTATCTTTCGCCGTTTTGGTTAAGAGTGTTAAAGATCGTGTTTGTCCATGCAATTTGCAGACGTAACTTAACTCTGTATTGTTCTTAATTGAAGGAACGTAATTTTGTGAAAATCCTAATTGAAATATTGCACAAAAAAGGATTGCTAAAATTGTATTTTTCATGTGCTGAATATTTTATTTTTTTGGCGGTAAAATTGTTGTTCCCCAATTTGAAGGTTTTGAGTCCATTTCATAACTTAGTTCCCCGCCTTTCATAATATCATCGTGAGAAATCCATGCTTTGCTGTATGGTTTTCCGTTTAAAGTTGCCGACTTTATATATTTATTTTTATTGCTCATATTCTTAGCCGTAATCTTAAACTGATTTCCATTTTCCAATTGAATAGTTGTTTCTTTAATAAATGGCACGTTCAGCAAATAATACGGCTGACCAGCATTTGGGTATAATCCCATCATGTGAAAAGCAAGCCATGAAGACATTGCTCCCGAATCATCGTTTCCAGGTAAACCTTCAGCAGAAGTATTGAAATTATTCGTGATAATTTCGTGAATTCTATCACTGCTCAAATACGGTTTTCCTATCCAATGATACAAACAAGGCGTTAAAAAGGAAGGTTCGTTGGCAACATTATACAATTTTGAATCAAAAAAGATGTCCAGTCTCTTTTTGAAAGCTTCTTCACCTCCTGATTTGCGAACAAGTTCAGGTACATCATGAGGAATGCTGAAGGAGTATTCCCAAGAAGTTGCTTCGTAGAAAAACACGCACCAATGACAAACATACCAAGGCGACTCAATAATTACGGGAGTATATCTAAATGTTGGTTTTTGAATTTTTGATTCTCCAAAAACAATATCATCCAGCCAATTTCCTGAAGCATCTTTTGGCATAATAAATCCTTTGGCTCCATTATTTTCATAATCAGAACGCCATAAATTTTGCCAGCTGTCAGCTTGTTTCATGTACTGATTATATAAATCATTATAACCCAATCCTTTTGCTACAGTCGCAATATTGTAATCATTATAGGAGAAATCAATCGTCATATTTCCTGCTCGAGGAACATTATAAGGCACATAACCCAAACGTAAATATTCCATTAATCCTCCTCTTCCTTCTTTTTCTTCATTTCCTCCGGGAGGAACAGTAGCATCTTTCAACATTGCTTTTAATGCCAATTCGTAATCAATTCCTTTAAGGTTTTTCACAAAAGCATCTGCCACGACAACCTCAGCATTAGAACCGCCTTGTGTACGGCCATTATCATTTCCGCTTCTGCCTTCGGGCATATAACCGTCTCTTTTGTAAATATTCAGCATCGCATTTACAATTTCAACTTGGCGCTTAGAATCAATTAATGAAATCAGAGGACTTGAACTTCTGAAAGTATCCCAAATGCAATAAAAATCATCGTAATAAGGCTCATCGTTCGTCCATAAAGGGTTTTCGCCAGTTCTGTTTACTGGCGCGAGCATAGTGTGGTATAAGCCTGTATAAAACATTTTTTTATACTCCAAAGATGTATCTGAGGACAGTTTGATTCGGCTTAACAAAAGCTCCCATTTATTTTCTAAACTTGTTAATACAGCATTAAAATCCCAATGCGGAATTTCAACCTCAATGTTATTTTTTGCTTTTAATTCGCTCAGGAACGAGATTCCGATTTTTACATTCAATTCCTGTTTTCCTTCTTTTCCGAAAGAAAGCAATGCCGCTGTTTTTTTCCCAGAATCAAATTGAGCCGATTTATCGCTATAAAATTTTCCATCTTTCCAAGTAACGTATTTTGCAATTGGCTGATCAAAAGTAGCCCAGAAATAAACCGTATAAGCACGCCCGTTATTCCATCCGCCACGAATTCTACTATAGCCTCGAACTTCATGATCGGAAACAATTTCGATTTGTGAACCTACAAACTGCTGCGCTTCTCTTCCGTCTGGTTCAGGTGATTCTCCCAAGAAAAAACCCGGATCGATTTTTAAATCTTTAGATGCATTTTTAGGATACGTAATTCGGTAAAACGAAGCTTTTTCAGCTGTTGTTATTTCTGTTTTGATATTATTTTCTTTGAAAACAGTTTCATAATATCCCAATTTTACATTTTCTTCAGCTCTATACGAAGTTTGATCCAGTTTGTCTAAAGTTCCTGAAAATGGCATAATTTGGATATTCCCATATTTAGGACCTCCACCCGTTCCGCTAACATGAACTTGACTAAATCCTGTTACTTCTTTTGGCAAAGCAAGCCATCCGCTGTTTGAATTTACCGTACAATCCGGGCTCGGTTTTACCATTCCGTATGGACAAGAAGGTCCGACGAAAACCCTACCAACACCTTCAGAACCAATCATAGGATCTACGTTATTGTGAACCTGGTTTTGTGCATTAATCGCAAGTGTGAAAAATGATGATATTCCTAAAAAAAGTATAGCCTTAGTATATTTTTTCATTTGCATTTTTTATACTTTAATTGTTGTTTTAATCGTATTGAGAATATTTACTTTAAAAATTTGATATTATGGCTTGTTCGCCATTTCTAAAATTAATTCGCCTCCGCCTGTAATGTCATTGTGCGAAATTGTGAAATTCTCAACAGGTTTAGTATTGAATTTTGTTTTGCTTATATAAATATTTTCGGCGCTGTTATTAACAGCTTCGATTACAAACTTTTTGCCTTTGTAATAATCAGGATTTAATTGAATGGACACTTTATTAAAAATAGGACTTCCTATTTGATACACTGGATTTTCATCTGTTCCGCCATTCATTTGAAACAAACCCATCTTGAGCAATACGTTTAAACTTCCCATCAAACCTTGATCTTCATCGCCATTATATCCCGTTGTTGGAGATAATCCGCTGAAGGTTTCTTTTACGACTTCACGAGTCCAATATTGCGTTAAATCTGGTCTTCCAATCAAATTAAAAACAAAAGAGGTTTGAATGGAAGGCTGATTTCCAAAGTTAATTGGAATTCGGCTAAACTCGGGATGTAATTCGGCATCATGCGAAGTGCCTGAGGTAAATTTCTGTTTTTTAGCCGTTTGAAATTGCGTATTTAATTTTTCTACTGCTTTTTCATTTCCGCCCATCAATTTAATCAAACCGTCAATATCATGCGGTACAAACCAAGTTGCTTGTGCGCCATTGGCTTCTATAAAACCATTTTCATATTTATACGGATCGTAATTAGCAAGCCATTTTCCATCAACATTTTTAGGACGCATCCATCCTGATGATTGATCAAAAACATTTTGATAATTTTGAGACCTAGCTAAAAAGTACTTATAGTCATCTTGATGATTTAATTTCTTTGCCAATTGAGCTAAAGTCCAATCCTGATACGCATATTCTAATGTTTGGCTGGCACCGTCTTGATGACTTCCAAATTGTCCTTCAGGAAGCGGATAAGGAACATATCCTTTTTCTAAATAATATTTTAATCCTCCTCCACTATTTGTATTATGTTCATATCCAGCTTTTCCCATAATACCATTCAGCATATGATTTTTCTTCAAAGCAATATAAATCGATTCTAAATCATCTTTTACAATTCCTTTTTGAATGGCTGTGACAATAAATGGCGTAGTAGATGCTCCCGTCATTACATAAGTATCATTTCCTCCGGCTGGACCACGCGGAATCATTCCGCCATCTTTATAATATTGCATTAAGGAATGTACAAAATCATCCATGATTTCAGGATAAGCAAGTCCCCAAAGCGTATTGATTGTCCATTGAGCGCCCCAAAACGAATCGGAATTGTATTGATTGAATTTTGGCTTTCCTTTTGCATCAATTGGTAATTGTCCAATTCTGAATTTTTCTCCCGTATTATCCGGATAGGCGCCATTTGCATCGCTTATCATTTTTCTTCCCTGCAAAGCATGCCAAAGATCGGTATAAAATCTTCTTTGATCCTTTTCAGTACCGCCTTCTATTTTAATTCTTCCAAGAAGACTATTCCATTCTTCACGCGATGCTTCAGCTATTTTGTCAAAATCCCAATGTGGTAATTCTTCCTGAATATTAAGTGACGCATTTTCAATAGAAGTATAAGAAATACCCACTTTCATCAATATTTTTTTATCGGAATTACCGAAGTTAACCAAGTAATTTCCAGTTTTAGAATCTTTCTCAACAGAACTTATCGGTGCATTTAATTTAATTTTGAAGAATACTTTTACCGGTTTTGGGCGTCTGAAATTGGTGCTTAAAACCAATGAACCTGAAAGTTCATTATCGTTATTCTTTTCTAATATGCCATCTGTATTTTCGCATGGTCCTAAAATCGTATTCAGATTCAAAAGAATTGCTTTTTGAGCATTTGCAGGAAAAGTATATCTATGAAAACCAACTCTTTTTGTACTCGTCAGTTCTGAAGTAATTTGGTATCTGTCCAATATTACCAAGTGATAACCAGGAGTTATTTTTTCTGTGTCATGACTAAATTTAGAATAAAAATCTTTAAAAATCTCTTTTCTATTTTCGTTAGAAACCACAACCGGCATTACTGAAAGTCCTGACAATTGCCATTCATGAACATGGCTGAATCCTTTTATGGTGTCTCTGTCAAATTTATAACCACATCCCCAATCACCATTAATTTCTGTGTCGGGACTTAAATTTACCATACCAAATGGACGGCTAGCGGATGAAAAATAAAACCATCTTGAGTTTTGAGTATCAAGCAAAGGATACACCTTATCTACCAATTGATTTTTTTGGAGATAAGCTGTTTTCTCACTTTGGCACGATACTAAAAAAATAAGACATAAACTTATTCCTAAATATCCAATTTTATAAATTTTACTTAATTCCATTATTTTGTCCTAAAAAAGTTTTGAACTTTGGATTTGCTGCTTTTAATAAAAAAGGAGAAGAATTTTTGCTCTTCCTCTCCTTTTTATAACTATTACAATTTGTGTTTTTAGCTTATTTTTTTGTCTTAATAACCAGGATTCTGGTCTAACTTAGGATTTAAAGCTTTGGCGTAAGTTGGAATTGGAAATATACGACGTGTAGGATCGGCGTTTGTTTTAAAGCCCCATTGACCTTCGTATTTACCAAAACGAATCATGTCATTTCTATGCCATGCTTCCCATGCAAATTCACGGGATCTTTCTTTATACAGATCATCTAATGTTACAGCAGTCCATGCCGCAGATGTTGAACGATTAGAACGAACCATGTTTACCAACGAAACAGCTGTATGTCCAAGAGTGGCATTTCCTCCACGAAGAATAGCTTCGGCTTTCATCAAAATAACATCTGAATAACGTAAAAATGGAACATCGTTATTTTGGTTACGGCTAGTTGAAGTATTATCAGGATAAAATTTAATGTTTCTATACCCCATATTCCATGCAATTTCATCATTACCACAATCAAACAAAGATGCATTCTGACGAAGAACAATATCAGGAGTTAAGTTTACCTGATATGTATATGCTGCGCCACCATCAGATCCTGTATAGAATTGGTCATACCCTTTCTTTGTTGTAGTAACCATTACCGGAGTAACACCGTCATTCATGTATTGCAAACCAGTCAACCATTGTTTATTACGAATATCATTAACATCATTAAAATAAGCATAAAATGAAGGCAACGTACTTCTAGGTGCGCTAGGTGTAAATGGAAGACCAAATTTAGTTCTTTCAGAACGTGGCACATCATAACGAGCATGATACATTTGTCCATTGAAACCTACTGATGTAGCGGCAGGATCAAAAGGTACAGCAAAAATAAATTCTTTCATTTGCGGTCCATTATTTGGATAGAACATCTGAAGATAAGTTGCTCTAGGCTCAATAACATACAAACCAGAATTAATTACAGCATCAGCAGCAGCAATACAATCATTGTAACGTTGCGTTCCTGTATAAACCTCAGCATTTAAATACAATTTAGCAAGCATTGCATTTGCTGTTTGTTTATTTGGTCGACCATATGTTGTTATTCCAGATGCAGGATTTAAATTAGGAATAGCATTTTTTAATTCTTTTTCAATGAAATTAAAAACTTCAGTCCTACTAGATCTCTCTTTAGAACTAAATTCTCCAAATACAGTATCTAATGGCACACCTCCATAAGAATCCATCAACATAAAATAACTGATAGCACGCATTGTTTTTAATTCAGAAATCATAGTTGATTTTTCTGCACCTTTAGGCATGTTTTTATCTAGAATAGCAATGGTTTGATTACTTGTTCCAATAACTTTTTCTGCCCAATCCCACGGTCCAACTCCATTATCTGCAGTCCAATCATGATAATGCTGACAAGCATAACCTCTGTTATCAAACCAGTTTCCTCCACGTGCAGGCATAATGGCCTCATCAGTAGTTAGTGACTGTGACCACCACCAGGAAAATGCAAAATCGCCACGAAAAGCAGCATAAACTGCACCAGATGATTGAATATATTGTGCCGAATTCTGAGGAAATACGTCTGGCGTTAATTGTGTCGTAATTGGCACCTCAAGATCGTCGCAAGAACTTACTAAACCACCAGCCACAAGAAGAGGAAGTGCTAAATATTTAAGTATATTTTTCATAGTTTTTACAATTTAATTTTTAAAATACCACGTTCATACCAAACAAAAATGTTGTGGTTTTTGGGTAAAAGTTATTTGAATCTACACCAGGAGCAGTTCCTCCTTGTTCCACCTCAGGATCAATTCCGCTGTATTTTGTGATAACAAAAAGGTTATTTACGGTTTCATAAATACGGATCTTTTTAATGTATCGTCCAACTTTACCAAAATCATAACCTAAAGTCATATTATCTAATCGGATGTAGCTGCCATCTTCTATAAAACGAGTTGAATATTTATAGGCATTAATATCATTTGGCGATTCACCTGCCGCATCTACAAGTATGTTATTAGACATTGCTGTACTCGGCCTAAACAAATCTGCACGAGTTGCATTGAAAATTTTATTACCAAATACACCACGGAAGAAAATATTCAAATCAAATTTTTTGTATGTAAAATTATTGTTCCATCCCATCATGAATTTAGGCTGTGCACTTCCTGCATAATGGTAATCTACACCAATTTGAGGATTAGTTGTTAAACTTCCATCTTTAGCAACATATTGAGAAATACCTGCTGCATTTTTTCCTGCGTATTGAAGCGTAAAGAATTGCCCAAGAGGTTTTCCTTCTTTTAAAATTTGCAACGTACTTCCTGTTTGTCCGCCTCCATCTGGCTGCACTCTTCTAATTGAATCACCTCCAATAAAATAAGGATTTGTCAATTTAGTGATCTCATTTTTGTTGTGTGAAAAATTTAAACTTGTTGCATAACTGAAGTTTTTAGTTTTAACCACATTTGCATTCAAAGTAACCTCGACACCTTTGTTTGACATATTTCCACCGTTTGCAACGATTGTTCCTACTGGTACAAGTACTGGATTTACAGAATAGTTGTAAATCATATCGGTTGTTTTTTTGTCATAAACCTCTACAGAACCAGATAATTTTCCTTTCAATACTGTAAAGTCAAGACCAATATTTGCTGTAGCTGTTTTTTCCCAATTCAAATCTGGATTTGCTGCCTGATTTGGTCCATAAGCTCCAACTTGCTGTCCGTTATAATAAAATGTACCTAGACTTCCTGAGATAAATTGAGCAGTGTAAGCATTAAATCCAGAAGAGTTTCCTGTTTGCCCCCAGCTTGCACGAAGTTTTAAATCGGTAAAGATTTCTTGGTTAGCCATAAAACCTTCTTTGTCAATTCTCCAAGCTCCACCAACTGAAGGAAAGTATCCCCATTGATTATTTGCACCAAATACAGAACCACCATCTCTTCTAATAGATCCTTGTAAAAGGTATTTGTCTTTGAAATTGTAATTTAAACGTCCAAAATAAGAAATCAAACGTTTTTTCTGATAAGCTTTGCTATCTCCGAAATCTACTCTGTAACCTGAAACCGAACTATAATTTCCTAAAGCAAGATTATTGTAACTCACATTGTCTACCGGAAAATTAGTATTTGTTGCCTGAAATCCATCTCCTAAAACATCTTCTTGCCATGAATAACCAAGAACTGCTTTAAGTTTGTGGTTGCCAAAAGCTTTATCCCAATTCAGGAAACTTTCAATAATTGTATTGCTGGTTTGGTATGAATTTCTCAAAGCTGATCCGTTTACACCAAAATTCACTAATGTTTTTGTTTGAGGTGGATCTGGATTATTGTAGAAATTCGAACTATTATATTGTTGATAATAACTGTCATAATATTCACCGTGAAGTGAATTTAATTGTTGGTAAGACAAATTCAAGTTATAAGTGAATCCCCAAGGAAGTTTTACTTCAGACGTTAAACTAGCAACAAGATTATTTGTTTTTGTATCGTCATCTGCATGATTCATCATTGCCACTGGATTAAAATAACCCGTCTGGATGAAATTTTCAAAATAAGTTCCGTTTGGATTCGTTATCGGCGAAACCGGCAAGTGGTTTATCGATTGCTGCAATACCACGTTACGTTGTGGCACATTATTGTATTTACTGTTTGAGTTGGTAACGTTCAAACCAAATTTAACATTATCATCAAAAGCATTCTGCTCAATTGCTAAGTGCGCAATTACGCGTGAAAATTCATTTCCTTGTAATACTCCTTCTTTATTGATATAACTTACACTCGCAAAATAATTACCATGCTCGCCTCCACCGCTCATAGAAAGATTTTGAGTTGTTGACGGTGTGTAACCAGGTCTAAGGATTGCCTTTTGCCAGTCAGTATCTGCACCTTTATCATTTTCAGGAGTAAAACTTAAATTATTTTTGGTTACGAAATCTCTCAATTGAGTAGCATTCATCATATCCAGCTGATTTGATACTTTTTCAAAACCAAAATAATTACTGTAGCTAATTTGAGATCTGTCTTTGCTTCCTCTTTTTGTTGTTACCATGATTACACCATTTGCAGCACGGTTACCATAAATAGCAGTTGCAGCGGCATCTTTCAATACATCAATTGTAACAATATCGTCAGGAGCAATAATAGAAATATCAACACCCGGAATTCCGTCAACTACATAAAATGGCCCTTGAGAACTATTTAATGTCGACGCTCCACGTAAAACAACTGAAGAAGCTTTAGTAGGATCACCACTTGTTGAAACATTCAAACCTGAAACTTTACCTTGCAATAATTGACCAACGTCAGCAATTACACCGTTATTTAAGTCATCTGCTTTTACAGATGAAACTGCAGTTGTTAAGTTTTTACGAGATCCTTTTCCGTATCCTACAACAACAACTTGCTCTAAGTTTGTAGTAGTTGAAGCTAATCTAATTGTGATATTTTGTGATCCGTTAAGTTTGACACTTTGATCTACAAACCCAACAAAAGAAACTAATAGGCTTGCGTTTTTATTTGAAACAGTAAGTTTGAATCTTCCATCAAAATCTGTCATGGCACTATTTTTAGTTCCACTTTCAATTACATTGGCCGCTGGTAATGGCATGCCTTTGTCGTCCAAAACTACACCGGACACATCTGTTTTTTGCGCCCAACAATTCATTGAGAAGCCTGCAAAAAAGATTAGTAATAATAGTTTAAGTTTTTCCATATTATATTTAAGTTAGTTAGTTAAAAAATTGTTAAGCGAAGATAGAATTATGCTTTATTTAATGAATGGACAGATTATTCATAAACATGGATATTTTTGCTTATCCCAATAAAACAAAGGCTTTAGATGCTTATTTCTTCACAATTTATACTTTAAAAAAGGTTAAAATTATTCTAAAGTGCTGTCTGTTAAAAGTTATTAAATCAGGCTTGTTTTATAATTCTCACAAATCTTAATCGAGCATTTTTTCAGTTAATTCATTTTTTCGCTTTCGCACCATTTTGTTTCCCATTCTTTAATAGATTCAACCACTTTCAATTCATCAAATGGTTTGTTGCTGGTAACCGATTCTCTTTGAGCTTGTAAAAACATTTTCCATCTTGGCCAATAAAATCCTTTATACATGCCGCCCCATGCTCTTGAAGCATAATCATTTAAATGTCCTTCGCCTCCCCAAAGCGTAATTATTGTTTTTGCATTTTTTAAATACAATTTCGATTCTGATTCAGAACTTCCGTAATTCCATGCCGACTGCAACCAATTGTTTAAATTATTTAAAGGCTGGCCTTTCATCATATTGTCTATTTCAAAAGCTTGTTTTTCTATCTTTTTAAATAATTCATCTCCTTTTTTCAAGTCTTTCGAATTATAAGCCGCCACACATTCCATTAACATTTCATCAATACAAAGCGAATAATAATGTCTTGACGCATCGATCAAGTCATATTGAAAAAGGTTCTTTTTATCAAAATTCTTAGCTTCTTTATTCAAAATATCCAAAGCCTGTTTCAGCTTTTCCTTATCACCAGGATTTCCTTTAAATTCTGTTATTTTTAAAGTTGGTTTCTTAAAAAACAAATAAGCTCCGGCTTTATCATTCCACCAGCGTGTTTCCCAATATTTCGTGCTGTAAACCGATTCTACCAATAATTGCCAGGCTTTAAGAACGTCGGCTGAATTATCTCTTCCGTATCTGGCTTTCAAATAGTTTTTCAGCCAATCATTTACTGACTCTTTACCCAGCGTCCATGGAAGATCATAAATATATTCGTAAACCGATGAGTTATTATTTAATCCTTCCGGCATGACTCCGTAACCTACAACATTCCCTTTGTTTGTGTTTTTCATCAGGCTAATAAGTTCATTTCTGTAGAAATTAAAATCGCCATAAACAGGATTGGATCCTCCATAATTATGAACATAACCGTATGTCCATTGTTTTCCATAAAATGCCTCCTGATTTTCCCACACTTTATACCTATCATTTGCATAATCCTGAATGATCATTCTATCATTTGGAACTTTGCTCAGGAAAGCTTTTGTTGCTTCTTTCGTCCAAAATTCTTTATTATCGCCAAAAAGCCAGCCCTGCATTACCCATTTTGCTTTTGGTGCCGCATCATTAATAGCTTCAAAAATTGTTTTCCCGTAGTCGGCTAATTCTTCATTTTTATGTCCTTCTGAAACTGGCGGTACTATTTCATTAAAAGAATCGGCGAGATAAAAATCAGATTCTCCATATAACTTCGTATAAATTTCTATAAAGCGTTTTCCAATTTCTTTAAACAAAGGATCTTTAGAATCTAATAAATAAGTACTTTCAAAACCTCCACCCGACCAAGATTTTAGTTCGCTTATTTTTGAATCAGGATGTTTTTCTGCAAATGCTTTCGGAACATATCCACTAAAAGCGGGCACCACCGGATGCATTCCCAATGCTCTCATTTTTTGCAGAATCTTCTTTTGAACAATTTCTTTTTTATTGATCCATTCTTGCGGCAACGGCCCATCAAGACTGTTTATATTTCCCATTCTCTGCCAAGGTAAAAATGCTGGTCCTGCAAAATGCTTTTGTAATTGTTCATCTGTTACGCCATATTCTTTCCAAAGTAATTGCCAAACTGCCTCTTGACCTTCTAATGCAGTAGGCAAATTAATACCATGCAAAGCCATCCAGTCAATTTCTTTTTCCCAGCGCTCCCAATCCCACCACGGAGTCGTGTAACCAAAAGTACAGGCGTTTAAATATTCTCTATATTTAAAAGGAGTAGCTCCTTTTTTTGAATAAACAGGCCACGTTTTAGGCAAATTGATTCTATTTCCTTCCCAACTGACTAAAACAGCACCAATATCTCTCAGAAAATTATACGCCGCATAACAAATTACTGTATTTGATGTTGCTTTAATTTTTACTGCATTTGTTGTTGTTTCAACTTCAAACCAATCTGAATCATCTCCTTCTTTACTTTCTATAATTTCCAGTTGAAAGTCATTTGCGCGATTTCCAATAAGCTTTTCAATTACAGCAAACGAACTTTTTGTTTTTTCTCCATTTTGAGAATACGCATTGAAAATTAAAAAAAATAATACCAGAAAATAAGTAAAACCACCAGCTGAAGCAGTCTCGTTTTTAATTCTCGAACAGTCAGTTTTCATATTATAACACATTTAAAAAATTATTATTTATCATTAATAAAACGCAGCTTAAAAACTCTCCGTTCAAAAGAAATCTACTTGTCTATGAACTAAAATTTCTAAATTTTAAAACTGCTGCAATTCGGTATAAAAAATAAGCTTCAGATTTCAGACTTGTACTTATAAAAAATAGGAGATTATTTTATTAATCTCCCATTTAGTAAAACCATAAAAACAAACTTAATCTTTTAGATAAAAAACCAATGCTTCTCTTGTGTCTGTGAGTTGCAGACTCATTAGATTTTCACTTGAAGTAAAATTATAGATCTTGAATTTTTAATTAATGGACACATTATTCATTATTATAGACATTTTGCACAAATACAGGCTACAAAACCATTAAAGCTATTTGAATTCCAATCATTTTGACCAAAATCAAACTATTTTATAAAAAATCTTTAAACTTAATCATTACGATCTTTTGCTCTTAAATGACTAAATGAAAAATCAAAACATATTAATTATATAACATTAATCTGAAATCATGTAAAAGAAAGGAAAATCTTATTTCTACTTTCATAGATTAATTAACACCAAAAATTCTGAATTCTATGAAACATTTTTACTTCAAAATATACATTGCTGTTTTGTCAATTTCGATAATAAGTTCCCCATTTATTATGTGACAGATTTATTGAATCGCACTTCCTAATTCACCAAAATAATAAGCGCGAAGAATTATCATCTTTTAACAAAACCAAAAACACATATGATTTATAAAAATATACTGCAAATTGACGATGATGTTGACGATTGCGAATTTTTCATGGAAGCACTTCAGGCAGTTTCCGATGCTGATTATACTGCAATGCATAATTCGGTTGAAGCGCTCAACAAATTAATTCGCCTAGAACTTATTCCAGATATTATTTTTCTTGATTTGAATATGCCAATTATGTCGGGTTTTGAATTTTTAGCCGCTATTAAAACACAGAAGATTATTCAGGATATTCCAGTAGTTATTTTTTCTACTTCTCAATTTGAAGAAACAAAACTAAAGGCCAGAAATTATGGTGCAAAAGAATTTATTTCAAAACCGAGTGATTTTAACGAATTAAAGAAGATTATAAGTGATTTTACGGTATAGTGAATTTTTCAAAAATGCAAAATATGCCCATTTTAAAATAAGTCATTTTTTATTATTTAATGCGATTTTCTTAATAGAAAGACAATGAAGTTATCAACTCAAATAATTTTAGCCTTTACACTTATCATTTTGCTTTCTGCTGCAGATTCGTATACCAATTACAGGCTGTCTCTCAAAGTCAATCAAAACTCAGAGTTTCTTTCAAAATCGGAAGCTGTCATCCGAAATTCAAATAAAACTCATAGAGCCATTTTACAAATGCAAAGTGCCGTTCGGGGTTATTTACTGACTAATGACACGACCTATCTGGCGCCTTATTATAGCGGAATAGAAAAAGTTCCTGACTTTTTTGTAGAACAACATACGCTCATTGACAGCAATACGATTCAGTCTTCTATTTTAGATTCGATAAGTATTCTTCATTCGGAATGGCTTTCTTTTACATCCGAATTAATTCGAGCGAGAAGAGAAAATCCTAAAACCTACCAATTCCTTTTAGATACTAAATTTAAGAAGCATATTGGCAAAAATATTAATGATTCGATTACAGAAAAATTTAAAAGATTTGAAAAAATCGAATACAAAACGAGAGCTCATCACAGTGAAATGTTGCTGCATTCTCTAAACAAAGCGCGAAGTTATTCACTGGTTTTTTTATCACTTACCATTTTTGTTGGAATATGCAGCACGGCTTACATCGTAATTATGATTACAAAACGAATAAATTCGATGGTTCGGGTCGCCGATACGATTTCAAAAGGTCGTTTTACTATTGTTCGGGATTTTAAAAAAGATGAACTAAGCGCGCTCGCGGCATCTTTAAATATCATGTCGCGCCGACTCGAAAAGAATATTCAGGAACTGGAAAACAAAAACGAAGAACTTAACAAATTTGCCTATGTTGTTTCTCATGATTTAAAAGCGCCGCTTCGGGGAATTTACAATGTAATAAGCTGGATTGAAGAAGATTTGTCAGGCGAACTTTCTCCTGCTTTAAGAAATTATCTGAATATTATTCCGAAAAGAACACAGCGTATGGAAGCTTTGATTAACGGACTTTTGGATTACGCCCGCATTAACAGAAAGACTTCTCCCGAAATTGTCGATACAAATGCACTTGTTCATGAAATCGCGCAATCTATTGTCCCGAGAGAATTCAAACTCGAAATTATAAACCTTCCTGAACTTGTTACAGAGCGTTTAAAACTGGAACAGGTTTTTTCGAATTTAATCAGCAATGCGGTCAAATATTCAAAACCTGAAAATCCTTATATCGAAATAAAGTGCCAGAAAGTACTCAACTATTATGAATTTTCAGTAACAGACAACGGAATTGGTATCGATGAAGAATATCACCAAAAAATATTTGAAATTTTCCAGACACTGAGAGAGAAAAATGAAATGGAAAGCACCGGAGTTGGACTCGCCATTGTTAAAAAAATCATTGATGATCAGGGAGAAAGTATACATGTAGAATCAAAACTGGGCGAAGGAACCACATTTACTTTCACCTGGAGAAATAACAAACAGCATGAGAAAGCCTAATATTTTATTAATTGAAGATGATGAACTCGATACAATTTCGGTGGAACGTTCATTGAAAAAGCTAGAGATCAAATATATTCTCCATACTGCGTATAATGGTCTTGAAGCACTTCAAATGCTCAGAAACACAGAAAACCCACTTGTTCCGGATGTGATTCTGCTGGATATCAATATGCCAAAAATGAATGGAATTGAATTTCTGAAAATCCTGAGAACTGATGACAATTTAAAAGATTTAAAAGTATTCATCATGACGACTTCTTCAGAAAGCAGTGATCGAATTACAGCCGAAAAATTAGGGATTTCAGGATATATTATAAAGCCTTTAAATTACACCGACAATACCAAAAGACCCGATTCTATGGATGCTTTCGTACAGTTTCATCTTAGGAAAATTTTACTCAATGAAAACGCGTAACAATTATGAGTTATGAATTATGAGTTATGAATTAAAAACTAATAAACCCAAAACTCATAACTCATAACTCATAGCCCAAAATCACCAAAAACAAATCCTTCAGCAAAGATTTACCAATTATGAAAAATAAGACGCATAACGATAAAACATTAAAAAATGACATGCTGATTGCTCTGCCTGTTATTACAGATGAAATAAGACCTAATAGCAAAAGTAGAAAAAGCAAAACTGAGGAATCAATTCTTAGTGACGCTGAGTTTCTTAAAATTTTGCTGAAAGTAAAAAATGGTAATTTCTCCCAACGTTTCCCTACCGATCAGGATGGAACAAAAAGAGCCATTTGCGATACCTTAAATGAAATTATTGACCTGAACGAAAGAATGGTTTTTGAATTTCAGAAGGTTGGAAAAAGCATTGGTAAACAAGGAAAATTAACCAATCGTGTCGTTTTGGACGGAGCGCGCGGTTCCTGGAGTTCCTGCGTCGATTCAGTAAACACATTGATTTCCGATTTAGTTCACCCTACAATTGAAATTGCGCACGTAATTACCTCAGTTGCAAAAGGAAATTTATCACAGGAAATGCCTTTAGCTATTGAAGGAAATCCGTTGCAGGGAGAATTCCTCAGAATTGCAAAAGAGGTAAACGCCATGGTAAAACAGCTGAATCTTTTCTCTATGGAAGTTACGCGTGTGGCGCGTGAGGTTGGTACCGAGGGAAAACTGGGCGGTCAGGCAAAAGTTCGTGGTGTTGGTGGAGTTTGGAAAGATTTGACCGATTCAGTAAATAAAATGGCTTCCAACCTTACCGGACAAGTTAGAAATATCGCCGATGTAACAACCGCGGTGGCAAAAGGAGATTTATCCAAAAAAATTACCGTTGACGTAAAAGGAGAAATTCAGGAATTAAAAAATACCATCAATACCATGGTGGATCAGCTGAACTCGTTTTCTTCTGAGGTAACTCGTGTGGCGCGTGAAGTTGGTACTGAAGGAAAACTCGGCGGTCAGGCTCAAGTAAAAGGTGTTGGTGGAACCTGGAAAGATTTAACGGATTCGGTAAACCAAATGGCATCCAATCTTACCGGACAAGTTAGAAATATCGCCGATGTAACCACAGCCGTAGCAAAAGGAGATCTTTCGAAAAAAATCACAGTTGACGTAAAAGGAGAAATTCTGGAACTGAAAGACACTATTAATACCATGGTGGATCAGTTAAATTCCTTTTCTTCTGAGGTAACCCGTGTGGCTCGTGAAGTGGGTTCTGAAGGAAAACTGGGCGGACAGGCTCGTGTACGTGGTGTCGGTGGAGTTTGGAAAGATTTAACCGATTCGGTGAATCAAATGGCGTCCAACTTAACCGGACAAGTACGAAACATTGCCGAAGTAACTACAGCCGTTGCAAAAGGAGATTTATCTAAAAAAATTACCGTAAACGTTGAAGGAGAAATCCTCGAATTAAAAAATACCATCAATACCATGGTGGATCAGCTGAACTCTTTTGGTGCCGAGGTAACTCGTGTGGCACGTGAGGTTGGTTCAGAAGGAAAATTGGGAGGTCAGGCCAAAGTAAAAGGTGTTGGTGGAACCTGGAAAGATTTAACCGATTCGGTTAACCAAATGGCATCCAACTTAACCGGACAAGTACGTAACATCGCCGAAGTTACAACAGCCGTTGCAAATGGTGACCTTTCGAAAAAAATTACAGCCGTCGCCGAAGGAGAAATCCTTGAGTTAAAGAAAACCATTAACACAATGGTGGATCAGCTAAACTCCTTCTCTTCTGAGGTAACGCGTGTGGCGCTTGAAGTTGGTACAGAAGGAAAACTAGGCGGTCAGGCAAAAGTAAAAGGTGTTGGAGGAACCTGGAAAGATTTAACGGATTCGGTAAACCAAATGGCATCCAACTTAACCGGACAAGTACGTAACATCGCCGAAGTAACAACAGCCGTAGCAAAAGGCGATTTATCACGCCAAATTACCGTTGATACCAAAGGAGAGATTTTAGAGCTTAAAAATACCATTAATACGATGGTGGGTCAGCTGAATTCCTTTGCCTCTGAGGTAACCCGTGTGGCACGTGAGGTTGGTACTGAAGGAAAATTGGGAGGACAAGCACAGGTTGAAGGTGTCGGCGGAACATGGAAAGATTTAACGGATTCCGTGAACCAAATGGCATCCAACTTAACCGGACAAGTACGAAATATCGCCGAAGTTACAACTGCCGTGGCAAAAGGAGATTTATCGCTCCAAATTACCGTTGACGTAAAAGGAGAAATCTTAGAATTAAAAAATACAATTAATACCATGGTGGATCAGCTACGAGGCTTTGCTTCGGAGGTTACAAGGGTTTCGAGAGAAGTTGGAACCGAAGGAAAACTGGGAGGACAAGCAAACGTTCCTGGAGTTGCCGGAACCTGGAAAGATTTAACCGATTCGGTGAACCAAATGGCAGGAAATCTTACCGCTCAGGTACGTAACATTGCCGATGTAGCGATTGCCGTTGCCAATGGCGATATGTCCCGAAAAATTACGGTTGACGTAGCCGGAGAAATTCTGCAATTAAAAGAAACACTAAATACCATGGTGGATCAGCTTCGTGAATTTGCCTCTGAGGTAACTCGTGTGGCGCGTGAAGTGGGTACTGAAGGAAAATTGGGAGGTCAGGCAAACGTGCCGGGTGTTGCCGGAACATGGAAAGATTTGACGGATTCGGTGAACCAAATGGCGGGTAACTTAACTACTCAGGTTCGTAATATTGCCGAGGTAACGATTGCCGTTGCCAACGGAGATATGTCTAAAAAAATTACTGCAGACGTTCGTGGAGAGATTCTTCAATTAAAAGAAACTGTAAATACTATGGTGGATCAGCTTCGTGCTTTTGCTTCTGAGGTAACTCGTGTGGCGCGTGAAGTTGGTACTGACGGAAAATTAGGCGGACAGGCTTTCGTACCGGGTGTTGCCGGAACATGGAAAGATTTAACGGATTCGGTGAACCAAATGGCATCCAATTTAACGGGTCAGGTTCGTAACATTGCTGATGTAACCAAAGCCGTAGCAAATGGCGACCTTTCAAAACAAATTACCGTTGACGTAAAAGGTGAAATTTTGGATTTGAAAAATACGTTCAACACGATGGTGGAACAGTTGAATTCCTTTTCTTCTGAGGTTACCCGTGTGGCGCGTGAAGTGGGTACTGAAGGAAAATTAGGAGGACAATCGGAAGTAAAAGGTGTTGCCGGAACATGGAAAGATTTAACGGATTCGGTTAACGTTATGGCGTCGAATTTAACGGGGCAAGTTCGTGGAATTGCTAAAGTTGTAACTTCAGTAGCAAAAGGAAATCTGAAACAAAAACTTTCTATTGATGCTAAAGGTGAAGTGGCGCAATTGACTGATACAATCAACGAAATGATTGATACACTCGCGACTTTCTCTGATCAGGTTACAACGGTGGCGCGTGAAGTGGGTGCTGAAGGAAAATTGGGAGGACAAGCAAATGTTCCCGGAGCTTCAGGAACCTGGAAAAACTTGACGGAAAACGTAAATCAGTTAGCGGCAAATCTTACGACTCAGGTACGTGCTATTTCTGAGGTTGCATCGGCGGTAACTCAAGGAGATTTAACGAGAACAATTGGTGTTGAAGCAAAAGGTGAAGTTGAGGCGCTTAAAGACACTATCAACCAAATGATTTCAAATCTTAAAGCGACTACTTTACGAAATCAGGAACAAGACTGGCTGAAATCGAATTTAGCTAAATTTACGCAAATGCTTCAAGGTCAAAAAGAATTGAATGCGGTTACTAAAAAAATCCTTTCTGAACTTGCTGCAGTTGTTACGGCTCAGCATGGGCTTTTCTATATTTTAGAAGAAGGTGAAGATTTTATGGATTCAAAATTGAATCTGATCGCTTCTTATGCTTACATTAAAAGAAAAGATTCTATTACGCAATATGCAATGGGTGAAGGACTTATTGGTCAGGTTGCTATTGAAAAGGAACGTTTGATTTTAAGTAATGTTCCGAAAGATTATATCCGAATTAATTCCGGACTTGGAGATGCTAAACCAAAAGACGTTATCATTCTTCCGGTTTTATTTGAAGGAAGACTTAAAGCGGTAATTGAATTAGCTTCGCTTGATACTTTTAACCAGACACACTTAGATTTCCTTGAAGGATTGACTGAAAGTATCGGAATTGTATTGAATACGATTGAATCGAATTCAAGAACCGAAGAATTACTGGTTCAGTCACAATCATTGGCAAACGAGCTGAAAAGCCAACAAGAAGTATTGAAAAATACCAATGAAGAACTCGAAGAAAAAGCGATTTTATTGGCCAATCAAAAAGAAGAAGTTGAACAGAAAAACCAGGAAGTTGAGGTTGCCAGAAAAGCATTGGAAGAAAAAGCAGATCAACTTACTTTGACATCCAAATACAAATCGGAATTCTTGGCGAATATGTCGCATGAGCTAAGAACGCCGCTGAACAGTTTGCAGATTTTGGCCAATGAATTAATCGCCAATCGCGACGGAAATTTATCTGAAAAACAAATTCAGTTTGCCAAAACAATCAATTCTTGCGGTGATGACCTTATTCAGTTGATCAATGATATTCTAGATCTTTCTAAAATTGAATCTGGTTATATTTCTGTGGATTATAATCCGATTAGTTTTGCCGAAATCAGTCGTTTTGTGGAATCAACCTTCAACCCTATTTCTCAGGCTAAACATCTTGATTTTGAAATTTTGATGGACGACAATCTTCCTGAATTAATGGAAACCGATTCACAGCGATTAAATCAGATTCTGAAAAATCTATTATCGAATTCATTCAAATTTACCGAAAAAGGTCAAGTCCGCTTAAGCATTTACAAAGCAGATAATAATTGGAAAACCAAAAACAATAATCTGGAAAATGCAGAAGCTGTAGTGGCATTCGAAATTTCAGATACCGGAATCGGAATTTCAAAAGAAAAACAAAACATCATTTTTGAAGCTTTCCAACAAGCAGAAGGTTCTACAAGCCGTAAATATGGCGGAACAGGCTTAGGATTATCCATAAGCCGCGGACTTTCTGATTTATTGGGCGGAAGTATCGAACTCGAAAGTGACACCAATATTGGAAGTAAATTCACTTTATTTTTGCCATTAAAATCTGTTCATAATCTTGAAATTGAAGATATAAGTGTCAATGAAGAAACGAATGTAATTCACGCCGGAAAAAGCCGTTTAAAATCGCTTCCGTCAGCTAGTTTCAATAAGTCAGATGTTGATTTGTATTTTGTGGATGAGGTTGGTGACGATCGCGCTAATATTAGGCCAAATGACAAAATTCTTTTAATAGCTGAAGACAATATCACTTTTGCCAAAATCCTTCTGGAAAGAGCGCATCAGCATGATATTAAAGCCGTTGTAACGACTAAAGGAAATGATGTAATTGATTATATCAATCAGTTTCAGCCTCACGCCATTACAATGGATTTGAATATGCCGGATACCAGCGGATGGAAAATTCTCGATCGTTTGAAAACTGATTTCACCTTGAGACACATTCCAGTTTATATCATTTCGGGAGAAGATGAAAGAAATAAAGGCTTAAAACGCGGCGCCAGAAACTTTCTTGTGAAACCGGTAAAAAATGATTTATTGACCGCATTATTTAATGACATTCATGATTTCAAAAACAAAAAAGAAAAAAACCTTCTTGTAGTTGATGATAATCCGGTGGATTTAAAACGAATTGTAGAAGCTGTCAAAGGCGAAGACATTTCAATTTCAACCGCTTTAACAGCAAAAGCAGCTGTAGAGCTCATTAAAGAAAAATCCTTTGACTGTATTATATTGGATTTATTTCTTCCAGATGCTGACGGTCTTGACTTAATTAATGATCTCGAAAATAATATAAATAGTCAGGAAACTGCTATCATTATCCATTCTGCAGGCGATGTCAATAAAAAACAAAGAAGCAAACTCAATCGTTTTGCATATAGTATTATAACAAAAAGCGCCACTTCAATTGATGAATTGGTCGATCAGACTGCCCTATTCCTTCATCGTGTGCATAAAGATATGCCTGACAGCATGAGGGAACGAATTGAAACGTATTATTTGAAAGAAGACGTACTTATCAATAAAAAAGTGCTTCTTGTAGATGATGATGTCCGAAATTTATTTGCGCTTACAACTGCGTTGGAACGTTTTGGATTGGATGTTATCAGTGCCGAAAGCGGTCATGAAGCTATTGAAATTCTAAATCAGAATGTCAAAATGGATATTGTTTTGATGGATATTATGATGCCCGAACTTGATGGTTATGAAACCATGAAAATCATCAGACAAAATGCAAAACATAAAGATCTGACCATTATTGCCGTTACCGCAAAAGCCATGAAAGGCGACCGACAAAGATGTATTGAATCTGGCGCATCGGATTATATTACAAAACCCGTTAATGTGGAGCAATTATCTTCATTAATGAGAGTTTGGCTGAAATAATATTTTAAATAAAAAACATCATGGAAAAAGCTCCAGTTAAAATATTATTAGTAGACGACAAAAAGGAAAATTTACTTTCTCTGCAGGTTATTCTTGCTGATTTGGGATATCAATTTGTTGAAGCTACTTCAGGAAAAGATGCTTTGCGAATACTCCTGAAAAGTCAGGATTTTGCTATTATTCTGATGGATGTGCAAATGCCTCTAATGGATGGATTTGAAACGGCTGAACTCATTCGGCAAAGTGAAAAGCTCAAACATGTTCCCATTATTTTTCTTACCGCCAATATGAATACATCCGATTATATTTTTAAAGGATATCAATCGGGAGCGGTTGATTATATGATCAAACCATTATCAGCTGAAATTCTGAAGGCAAAAGTGATGGTTTTTACTGAATTGTATAAAAAAACAAGAGAATTACAACTCAAAGAAGAAGAAACAAATGCACTTAACGCCAAAATTATAAAAGCAAATGAAGATTTGGCTGCCCAATATGTAGCAATCGAAAAATATGCAAACGAATTAAAAAGAAAAAATACCGAATTAGATGCTTTCACGCACATTTCAAGTCATGATCTTCAGGAACCGCTGCGAAAAATTCAGACATTTTCAAATATTATTCTCGCAAAAGAATATGAAAATTTAAGCCCTGACGGAAGATTAAAATTTGATCGTATTTTGTATTCAACCAATAGAATGCGTGAATTAATCAACGATCTTTTGGCTTTTTCCAGAACAAATATTATTGATCGCATCTATGAAAATACAGATCTTGATACTATAATTGAAAATGTAAAAGAAGCGCTCAGAGAAAACATCAAAGAAAAAAATGCTTTAATTATCACCGATTTACACGGAAAAATCAATATTATTCCGTTTTTGTTTATTCAGCTTCTTGAAAATTTAATTAATAATTCACTGAAATTTTCTCAGAAAGAAGTTCCACTTGAAATTACGATTAAAAGCCGAATTGCCACTGGAAAAGATTTGCATAATGATAAATTAATTCCTTTGGAAACTTACTGTCATATCAGTTTTCAGGACAACGGAATTGGTTTTGAACCTGAACACAGCGAAAAAATATTTGGCGTTTTTCAAAGACTACACAGCAGAGATGTTTATGACGGAACTGGTATTGGTTTGGCCATTGTCAAAAAAATAGTTGAAAATCATAACGGAATAATTATGGCTACATCTCAACCTATGAAAGGTGCTACTTTTGATATTTTTATTCCTCAATAAATTTTCTTTAAATAAAATAAAGAAAAACAAATTAAAGATATCCCTCCAAATTGGGATATCTTTAAAATAACTGAATTCAGCCTGTAACTGAGAATTTATGGCTGTTACTAAACATTATTTCCTTAAATTTTTTATTGCTTTTTCAGTACTTTTATCATAATCTTCATCAGTTATTTTTTCTTTTTTAAAAGTTAAGACTTTGCTTTTGACAATAAAAAAGCAGACCGAAAACCCTAAAAAAATAATTGATATTAGGATGATCTCTACTATTAAACTGTTTTCTGCTGTATTACTTATCATATCTTTATTTTAAGATTTTGAAAAAAGAAAACTTAACCTATTCTTATATACGAAAACAACTCAACTTTGGATCAAAAAAGATGGATTTTAATTATTCTTCCCTTTTAGTTATTGTATAATGTTCGAAATATTTGAAATTTTACAAATACTTTCCTTCTCAAAATTTTTCTTTTCAAAAATAGTGTTATTTTTACACTTATTACTATTTTTTGAACATCAAACTTTACTAACCGACCAAAATACTACAAAAAATGAGATATTTCTTTCTTAGTTTTCTCCTATTCATTATTTCAAATTCGCTTCGAGCGCAACAACTTTCTACATTTAGTCCCGATAAAAATTTAAAACTTGAAATTTCTGTCGATAATGGCCTTGCTTATTACCAAGTATTTTTCCAAGGCGAAGAATTTCTTGCCAAATCTCCATTAGGATTAATAAGTTCCGCTGGGGATTTTACCAAAGGGCTCAAATTAATTGGAAGTAAAACAAATAAAATTCAGGAATCGTATCAACTGAATCGCTCTAAAGTAAGTCAGGTAAATTATAAAGCAAATGAAATAAATTGCTCGTTTACAAATGCTGCTAATGATATAATAAACATCATTTTCAGAGTTTCAAATACAGATGTTGCTTTCTCTTATTTGATTCCGAAAAGCAAAAAAAACACTGGAAATTGTACTATTGAAAAAGAAATTACTGGTTTTAAACTTCCTTCAAAAACAACCACTTTTATCACGCCTCAAGCGCCGCCGTTAAGTGGATGGGAAAAAACAAAACCATCTTATGAAGAAGAATATACGAGAGAAGAGCCAATTGGAACAAAATCACAATACGGACTAGGTTTTACTTTTCCGGCGCTTTTTCATTTAGGAAATAAAGGCTGGCTTTTGATTTCTGAAACCGGAATCAGTGGAAACTACGTTGGAACACGATTAAGCGATGCAAGTTCGGAGGGAATTTATACGGTTACTTTTCCGCAAGAAGGAGAAAACAATCATGACGGGCCTGTTACCGCTACTGCCCTACTTCCAATGCAGACTTCATGGAAAACAATAACAATAGGAAAAACGCTGAAACCAATTGTGGAATCAACCGCAGCTACAGATGTTGTAAAACCGCTTGTAAAAACATCAAAAATATTCGATTCCGGCCGTGCAAGCTGGAGTTGGATTGTCTGGCAAGATGAAAGCTGTAATTACAATGACCAAAAAACTTTTATAGATCTTGCCGCTGATATGAAATGCGAATTCATTTTAATCGATGCGCTTTGGGATGTCAATATTGGTAAAGAAAAAATGGCGGAATTGGTTAATTATGCCAAATCCAAAAATGTTGGCGTTTTGCTTTGGTACAATTCGAATGGAAATTGGAATACCGCTCCGCAAACTCCAAAAAACAAAATGAATACTTCAGAAGCCCGACGTTCAGAAATGAAATGGCTACAAGAAATTGGCGTGAAAGGATTGAAAATTGATTTCTTTGGCGGAGACAAACAAGCAACAATGAAATTGTATCACGATATACTCGTCGATGCAGCAGAATTTGGTCTGAACATCAACTTCCATGGTGCTACCCTTCCTCGCGGTTGGGAAAGAATGTATCCAAATTATATGACGAGCGAGGCTGTTCTTGCTTCTGAAAATTTGGTTTTCCAACAAGGATTTAGTGATCGATATCCTTCAACGGCTACTATTTATCCTTTTACAAGAAACGCGGTGGCTTCAATGGATTTTGGCCCTGTTTTTCTGAACAAACGCCTGCATCGCGAACTTAATAAAGGAACAATTCGCAAAACTACAGATGCTTTTGAAATGGCAACCGCAGTTGTTTTCTTTTCGGCGGTGCAACATTGGGGATTAACGCCTGAAAACTTAAAAGAAAAACCTTCTTACTTATTTGATTATCTGAAAAATGTTCCAACCGTTTGGGATGAAACAGTTTATATAGATGGTTATCCTAGAAAATATTGCGTAATTGCCCGCAGAAAAAACACAAAATGGTATATCGCTGCCATTAATGGTGAAAACGCACCAAAAAATATCACAGTAAATTTACCAATGCTAAAAGGTAAAAATGTTTCTATTATAAGCGATGGCGAAGGTCAGGAATCAAAATTCAGTACAAAGAAATTGGATAATGCTTCCTTTAATTTGGAACTTTCTGCAAATGGCGGAACAGTTTTGTATATGCCTTAATTTTTTCGAAAAATAAAAAAATCCCTGTGTATTTAATGCACAGGGATTTTTTATTATTTTTTACTGAATAAACTTTTTTGCTTTGCCAAGAATTCTCTTTGCACTGTCAGAAGCTATAATCAAACCGCCGCTCATCATAATTATATCTTTTAAGACTAATCGTCCTCCGACAGAAAGATATGGAAAACCAAACTCCGGAGTCGGGAAATCACCTCCTAAATTTGGCACATAAGCTTCAGGCGTTGTAATTAAAAATGATAAAGTGACAAAAGACATTCCGAAAGTTAAGAGTCCGCCCCAAAGTCCAATTTTTGGAAACCAAATTCCTAAAAGGACCAATAAACCAATCGAAACAATTACAGTTCCCAATCCGTACGAAAAAATATAAGTGCCATTTTCTTCCTGCCATTTTATGTTTTTTTCTACTGTTTTGCCTTCTAAATTTTTATGCAAGGTGTACGCTTTAACTTGTTTGCCTTCATCATTGGCAACCATTTTATTGGCGTCTTTATAAAAGAAACCCATAAACGGACTATTTGCAACCAACGGAACAATTCCATCGGCTTCATATTTAAAGGCTTTTAAACCTCCAATCCAAGCCATTACAATGAAAATAGCAATTCTTAAAAAGTGAACAAAATTGTTTTGTCTGCCAGCAATAAATCTTATAAATTTTTCCATTTTGATTATGTTTTAAATACACACCAAAATTAGATTACAAGTGTCTGGATAAAAATGGATTTAAAGGAGTTTACATGGACTATTTTGCCACAATAGAAATACCGACTTCTTTTCGGAAATCCTTCGGGGAAATTCCGACATTCTTTTTAAAATATCGGCTGAAATAAAATTCATCTTCAAAATTAAGATCAACGGCAATTTCTCGAATCGGCTTGACCGTTAAATGCAACAGTTTTTTGGCTTCTAAAACAATGCGATCCTGAATAAGTTGCGAAGGTGATTTTCCGAAATGTTTTTTAATTCTTTTACTGAATGTATTCACAGTTAATTTGTATTTCGAAGCGTAAAAAGCTACTTCTTTGGCTTCTCGAAAATGTTCATCAAGCAAATGCTGAAACTGTAAAATAGTAGCATTACCAATCGATTCCTGAATTTCAGAAGGCATTTTCAACTGTTTTTCTTTACTGCTCAATGCTAAAACAACCTGCAAATAGGATTTTAATATCGAATCATCATAATCAAGTTTCGAATCTTCCACCTTTTTCATTCTTTCAATGATGCTGATAATTTCCTCGTAAATAAAATCAGAAATGCTTACGAAAGGTTCTCTATAAATATCATTGAACAAAATTCCGTTGCAGGCCACTTCTTTTTTGTGATATTCAATACAATAAAAATCGCCATGAAAACTCACTTGATTTATAAAAGGCGCTGAAGAATTATTCCATTTAAACAATTGATATGGAGATAAAAAGACAAGACTTTTTCCGCTGCATTCATAATCCGTTAAATCAACTGAAAAAGAAGCATTTCCGTCAAATATCAGAATATAATAATACGGTTCGTTTATTTCTTTTCCAATAAAATCGGTTTTCTTTAATTCAATTTTCATAGCGGAACTCCTTTTTCAGAAATCGGATAATACAAAAATAACTATTCTTTTTTAGTAAATCCTTTTCTGGTCATTTCGCCCCAGCCGTGCGTTCCCTTGATTTTTTCTTTGTAGCCCACTAAAGCTGCGTAAACTGCCATTGGATGAAAATATAGCGGTTCAATAAACGCTGCCAAAAGCAATTTAAAAAAATCGGCATGTTTTGGGTATTTATGAAAAGTACGTTCTTCGCTAAACAATGCCAAAACAGAAAAGAAAACGGCAAAAGTGTACACAAAAAGCAATAGCAAAAGGAAAAAATGCCAATTCAGCAAACCGAAAAGTATAAATATAACCGTTATTAAAAGACCAATAAATTCAATTCCTGGAGCCAGAAACTCAAACAATGTCCAATAAGGAACACTCAGCATTCCCAACAATTTATATTTTGGATTCATGAACATTTTTTTATGGAAACTTAGCGTTTCAATTGTTCCTCTCATCCAACGGCTGCGCTGTTTTTTGAATATCTTAAATTCCTCAGGAGCTTCTGTCCAGCAAAGCGGATCAGGAATATAACTTACCGAATAAGGCAATTTGTTTTCGAGCATATAACGGCGCATTCTAACGACCAATTCCATGTCTTCGCCGACAGTTTTTGTGCTATAACCTCCTGACAATAAAGCAATTTCTTTATCAAATGCTCCAAATGCACCGGAAATCAGCAATAATCCGTCCAGTCTTCCCCAAGCCATTCTTCCTAAAAGAAAAGCGCGCAGATATTCTAAAACCTGAATTCTCGGAATCATGCTGTCTGGAATATTTACTTCGACCAAACGGCCATTTTTAATCACACATTGATTCGCAATTCTGACTACACCTCCCGTTGCAATAATGCGTTTTCCGTGCGATTCTAAGAAAGGTTTGGCAAGTTTTAAAAGTGAATCTTTATCCAAAATGCAATCGACATCGATACAAACCACATACGGATTTTGTGCAATATTTAGTCCAACGTTTAAGGCATCGGCTTTACCACCGTTTTCTTTGTCGGCTACAATCAGTTTTTTGAAAGCGGCATTTCTGGAAGTATAAATTCCTTTTAGTTTTTTGGTTTCAATTTGTTCGTGAAAATCAAAATCGGTCAAAACAAGATCATACTTCTTGATCAGAATTTCCATCGAATTGTCTTTACTTCCGTCATTTACTACAATAACCTGATAATTATTGTAATTTAAAGAAAGTAATGATTTTACATTTTCTTCAATTGTAAAACCTTCATTATAAGCCGGCGCAATTAACGAAAGCTTAGGCGCAAATTCACTTGTAAGAAGCACCTCATAATCAACAAAACTATTTTTTTTAAGATAACTTCGAAGTTCTTTTGTAGAGAGATAAGCTAATATTAGATACGAAGACATGATCAATATAGCATAGCCCAAGATAAGCACTATGTATACATCCAAAAACCATATTAATTCGTTATTTAAAAAACTCATTGACTTGTAATTAAACTGTTAATGTCTGAAACACGTTTTGCGCTTCATATTGAATTAATGTATTTGGCGCGTGATCTATCAATTGCGATACATAAGGAAGTTTCTGCGTAAGTTTCAGCTCTTTTATAAGTTTTAATCCGAGGGTGATAACCGTTGTATTTTTGGATTCTAATAAAAGCTCTACTCCTTTTGTATCTCCAATATCATGCTTTTTAAAAGCGCCAATAATGTTTAATTGTGTCCAGTCATCAATAGGATCAGGATGTTCAGCAAGGTGCACTATACCTTTTGTTCCTGCAAGTTTTATACAAGCATTAATTGATGTGATTTTCAACGTCTTTTTTCGGGCTTTTGAAAATGTTATGATTGTTTCAAATGCTTCGTTTATATTAAATTCCGCCAATTCTGTAATTCCTTTGCATTTTACTTCCCATCTAAAATTTCGAAGTTTTTTGAACGAATCTTTTATCAAACCCGAATCTTGATAAAATTGTTCCAGCTTTTGAGCAAAAACTCCATCGTAATTTTTATGAAGATTTATAATCGTCTCCATTACAACTTCTCTGAAAAAGGCTTTTTTAAAAAGCGCTGCCGAATTTTTATCTTCATTAATAACCGAAAAAGTAACATCTTCAAAAACAACAGCCGACATTAACTTTTCAATTAACTGACTGTATTCAATTCTGCGTTTTTCTCTGTTTATATTTTTATTTCGGCTCCAAATAATGACTACATACAACAAAAAAGAGGCTCCAATAAACAAGTATATTGAAAAAATCAAAAATGGCACCACCCAATCCCCTTTTTCATATAGTTCCCAAACTTTTTCCATATTAAAAACGTTTAGTAACGATTAACTGCAGATTAAACCTGTTTCTGTATTCTCCTGGAGTATATTCCTCGCGCTCATAAAGAAAAATTGGACGCACGAAAAACGAATCGCCTAAACGATGCTGATACTGTATTCCAACTCTAAAAGCTTCTAATGGCTGTGTGAAACCGTTATAAAGATATAAGTACGGAACAGTTCCATATTGAAGTTCCAATCTTATGATTCTTTCTTTTTCTTCATTGGTTTTCTGTAAACTTAAAACATGAGAAAACAATGAATTTCCTGTATCGTAATACGGCCTATATGCCAATGTATAACTTCCTGTATTGTATGCAACTTGTCCTGTAAGTAACGTAATATCATCGCTTTCAAAATGCATAAATCGTGCTCCAAATGCAAAATCAAATTTTTTAACCGGAGCAAAATAATATTCTAAACCAGCCTTTCCAACGGGAAATAGTGTTTCTCCTGTTGAAAGTCCGGCGTTGGCATATAAATAGCTTTTGTTTGAAAATGTTTGGTAGAAATCAGTTTCAAAAAGCATTTGTGTATCATTTCCTGTATTTCCAATATTTGCGCGACCTACAATTGCCGATTTGCTGAATTTATGTGAATATTCAACATACCCATAATGCAAAGGCGATTGCCCTGGCTCTGACGTAGAAATGTTAAGATAAGACGCTGCAATTGCATTTTTAGCTTTTTTGCCAATAAGTGTTCGAATGCTTCTAAACGGCTGAGTGCTATTATCTGCAATTGATGCTTTTTCAATAACTTCCAACGCTTCCTGATCGCGATTCAGTTTTTCAAGACAAGATGCTTTTGTTTTAATTACGTCCACCGATTTTGGATCAATTGCTAAATATTTATCGCAATATGAAATACATTTTTCATATTGTTCCGACCAAAAATAAGTATTGATAATTGCCTGTAAAGCATCAGGATTTGGATTTGCTCTGTCTGTTAATGGTGCTAATATTTTTATGGATGATGGATAGTCTTTTTTCCAGCTGTAAATTCGTCCTGTATACACCTGAATATCTTCGTTTTCAGGGAATTTTGCACGCAAAGGTTCAATTAATGATAATGCTTTATCAAAATTTCCTTTTTCTGTTTCTTGTTTTACCTGAGCCAAAACGGCATCAATATTTATTTCCTGTCCAAAAGAAATGGACGAAACAAACAACAAAACTATTGAATAATATAGAAATTTCATTAAGCTTTGATTTTTAGCAACTTATTAATTCGAACTAAAAGTACAGCAGGACTGATTGGTTTTGCAATAAATTCATTTGCACCAATATCAAAAGAATCCAGTTCTGTCTGTTCAACACCTGAAGAAGTAAGTATAATTATAGGAACATCTGAATTAATAGTTTCCCTGACATATTGCGTAATTTCCATTCCGCTGATACCAGGCATATTTATGTCGGTCAAAATCAAGTCGTAATTGTTTTTTTCGATGGCTTCAAGCGCATCTTTTCCATCAGAAAACTGGTCAACAGCAAATCCTTTGGATTCTAAGAAAAATGATAATGATTTGCGTAGGATATCATTATCTTCGGCTAAAATGATTCTCATTGCTATGATATTTTTGAGGCAAAAATGCCATTTATGTTAGGCGTATATGTAAAGCTAAGGCTTATTTCTTTTTTATCAAAGCTCCTTCAGGATTTTAACGGTCTCTTCGATTCCGCAATGCAAAATATTTATTTTATCAGCACTTTCAGAAGTAAATTGATTATTTATGGCTTCTTCTTCAATAATCGATAAACAATTCGTCAAATCAGTAAGCATGAAAATATCTAAACTGGATTTCATATTATGCGCCAGTTTCTTTACTGTATCATGATCTTCATTTTTAAATGCTTCTTCAAGCTGAGCCGTTTGACTCGGAATTTTATCTAAAAAAAGATCAATCATTTCTTTTCTAAAATCTGGACTTCCGCATGCCATTTCATCCAAAATAGAAAAATCAATAATTCTTCTTCTTCCATGATCAGCATCTTGGCTCATAACCGTTTTTATCGCTTTTAAAAGCACAGACTGTTTAAAAGGTTTTGGTACATATGCATTCATTCCGACTTTGTAACAACGTTCCTGCTCTCCAACAAGAGAATGCGCTGTCATGGCAATAATCGGAATATCTGATTTCATTTCATTTCTGATGTATTCCGTTGTCTGATAACCATCTTTAATTGGCATTTGGAGATCCATCAAAACTAAATCATATTTGTTCTTCGATAAAAGTTCAATGCCTTCTTCCCCGTTTTCAGCGATATCCAATTCAAAACCAAAATTTTGCACAACGCTTTTTGCTAATTTCTGATTTAGCACATTGTCTTCGCAAAGCAAAATTTTCAGATTTCCAAGATCATTTTTTGATATCGTTTTAACTGAATCTACTTTCGCGTCTGCTTTTTTATACGAAAGAACAAAAGAAAATTCTGAACCTCGGCCTTCCTTGCTTTTTACTTGAATTTCAGATTTTTGAAGTTCAATTAACTGTTTTACAATATTTAATCCGAGTCCAGTTCCGCCAAATCTGCGTGTTGTACTTTCTTCAGCTTGTGTAAAACGTTCAAAAATGGAATTAAGTTTATCTTCTGGAATTCCAATTCCGGTATCTTTTACAGAAAATCGAAGCAAATAATGATCTTCTGTTTCTTCCACTTTTTTTACAGAAACCGTTACATCGCCGTCATGCGTAAACTTTAGCGCATTTCCGATAAGATTTACTAAAATCTGATTTAATCTTCCTTGATCGCCAATAACCATATCGGGCATATCGGCATCTAAAAAAAGATTGAATTCTACGTCTTTATGTGCTTTTACTTTTAATAAATTATAAACATGCTTAAGCGTTTTTTTCAGATTAAAAGGCTCGGAATCAATCGTTAAATTTCCTGATTCCATTTTAGAAAGATCCAAAATATCATTTACAATCAAAAGCAGATTTTCTCCTGCAATTTGAACACTTTCAATATAATCACGCTGCGTTTCATCTAGTTCTGTTTGCGCCAAAAGATCTGTAAAACCGATAATGGCATTTAATGGCGTACGGATTTCATGACTCATATTGGCCAAAAAACTATCTTTTGCCAAAACAGCACGTTCCGCAATTTTTTTCTGAGCGGCCAACTCAATATTTTTAGTTCGAACTTCCAGCTGATTTATTACGTGTTTTGCAACAATCGAAAGCGCATTACGCTGATTTTCATCTAATGTTTTTGTAACATGATCTATGGCGCAAATAGTTCCGATGTTGAATCCGTCCGGCGTTGTAAGTGGAACTCCAGCATAAAATCTTACCTTAAAACCTCCGGTAACATTAGGATCATCTTTAAAACGGTCGTTCAAAAATGTATCGTTAATTTCGATCATTTTTGATTCCATAATCGTGTATTTGCAAAAACTGATATCGCGGGGAACTTCGGAAACCCCTATTCCGATTTCTGATTTGAACCATTGTCTGCTTTCATCAATAAAAGAAATATGGGCAATTGGCACGCCGCAGATATAGGAAACAAGCTTTGTAGCATCGTCAAAAGCATGATCTGGAAGTGTGTCTAATATATTATAACGTTTTAGAGCTGCTAAACGTTCAAATTCGTTTTCTGGAATTGGATTTTCTGTACTCATTAATTAAGTGGTAAAGGGTATAAAGTTAAAGTATTTCCACCAAAATTCAGCATAAATCGCCGTTTCAAGGCAATGTTTTACGCTATAATATTCCATAGAGAAAAAATGTAGTCGGTTTCAGACTTCACGTGAGTAACTAATAGCTTAATAAAGCACACAGATAACGCGGATTAAACGGATTTTCACTGATTATTTATAAAATCTGTTTAATCCGCGTTATCTGTGTGCCATTTACAAATGGTTAAAAATTATTAAAAACAAAAACAGCAGTAACAAAAATTACTGCTGTTTTCTCCTAATATAACCAACAACTAAGCGAACAAATAAACTTTTCTAATCTGGATTTGCCAGTATTTTGTATAATTCTGCATTTGAAATGTAAAATTGATTTTCAATGCTGATTTGAGACAGTTTCGCGCTCACCAAATTATTTTCTCTGGAATTAATCAAGAAAATGGAACTTTCGCCAAATGAAAACAGTTTTTCCTCTGAATTTAGCATTGTTACATAATCCTTTACCAGATTATCAATTACCTTTTTTTGCCTTTTTAAAGATGATATTTCAGTTTGCTGGGCTTTGATTTTATTTTTCAGCTCCAATCTTTGCTGTTCGATATCAAATTGTATGTCCTGAATTTTGAATTTTGCCAGTTTAAGGCTTCCTCTTTCTTTTCTCAAAAAAATCGGAATACTGAAATCGACATTAAACTTGTAATCATCAGCGTTGAATGAGCTCCAATACGAAGGCTCTGAAATATAATTATAACCGACATTTAATTTAGGAAGCAATGAATTTGCCTTCAATTTTCTGTTGATTTCCAACATGTCCATCTTCGTTTCCAAAGCCTGAAGTTTTGGATGCGAGTCTAAGCCTTCAACCTCCACCATCATAGCATCGGTTTTTAAGGTTGTTTCCAATGTCTGAATCAGATTTTCTTCTGGTTTTACATTATCTTCCAATTCTACAGGAACATTTTCAATCCATAAATAATTGGACAGATACAATTTGGCTTTGGCTAATTTCAGGTTTCCATTTTCAACATTCAGTTGTCTGTTTCTTACTGTAATTCCAGCTTCAACACTGTCAATTGCCGGAGCGTCTCCTAATTCAATCAGCTTTTTTACGCCTTCAAAACGTTTGCTTGCAAAGCCTAAATATAGATTATAAAGTTCGGCTTCATTATAACTTTTTCTCCATTCAAAATACGCTTCGCTTGCTTTGTACAACACTTCAATTGCTTTTAATTTTCGTTGTGCATCGCTCAATTTTAATTGCAGTTTTCCTTCTCGAACGTCAGCCATTCTTTGATTGATGAACATTCCTTGCCCTAAAGCAACATTTATTCCCAAAGAAGTCAAACCCGCTTCTGGAGTTTTATTCTGTGGATTATAATATTGTCCATCAGTATCGTCAAAACCTGCTTTTATTTCGATTCCGTACCAAGTCGGGATTTTGAAACTGCTGTTTAATAGCGAATAATATTCAGTTCCTTTAAATTGTTTTTTGCTGTAATCTACTTCAATTTTAGGATCAAATCCGCCACGCGCAACCATCAGCGCAGCTTGTGCATTGCTGATCTCAAGATTCGCTTGTTTTACCAGCGGATGATACTTTTTTACATATCCTAAAAATTCGCTGTAACTTAATTCCTCTTTATTAAAATCCTGACCGTATGAAACAGAAAAACCGAATAAAAACAAAAGAGAAAATAGTCGTACAACGTATTTCAATTTATTTTTTGTCCTTTTCATATTTTGCCTCTTTTACATCTGACTTATAATAATTTGGTGGAAAACCATTCAGATTTCGCCATATTTCATACCAAACCGAAACGGTTTCCAGCAAAGCAATACTTTGTGCTCCTGCTCCAATACTCAATTCTTTAGGCCATTTATTGTCCTCGCCATCTGGCGAAATAAGTACTCTGTATTTTCCGTTGGCACTAATAAAATTTTCAATTGCTACAATTTTTCCGCCGTAAGTTCCATAAGATAATCCCGGCCATCCTGAAAACACAATTCTTGGCCATCCATCAAACCAAACTCTTACTTTTGCACCACGATGCACTAACGGAAGATCGATTGGATCTACATAAGTTTCAACCGCTATATCATAACTTGATGGCATGATACTTACAATTGGAGTTCCTTCTTTAATTGTTTCTCCCAAACCAGCCAATAAAGCACGGTTTACATAACCACTTTGAGGTGCTGTTATGTAATACAAACCGTTTCTCAGACTGTAATTTACATATTGATTTTCAAGTTTATTTACCTGAGCTTCTGTGTCATATTGTGTGCTTAGAGCTGTGAATTTATCACTTCTTGATTTCGAAATTTTCTCGGCATATTCGGCTGTAATTCGGTTAATTTCAACTCTTGCGTTTATAAGCTCGTTTTTACTGCTTAAAAGCTTGTTTTGCTGTGTGATGATATAAGCCTCAGATTCCTGAAGTTTCAATCTTTTTTGTTCTACATCTGTCAGCGGTTTTAAACCTTCTTTATTTAAAGCAGTTGAACGATCAAATTGTGTTTTGGCAATTCTCAACTGTGTTTTTACAGCTTCCAAATCCATACTGTCGCTTTTTATTTTAAGCTGTGACTGCTTTATTTTATTTTGCGCCTGCTGTAATTTCAGTTCTCTTTCTGTACTAAGTGATTTTGCCTGAACTTCAAGAGAATTTACTTTGTCGCCATAAGATTCTACAGCCATTTTTTTAGCATCGACCTGCTGTTTTGTATTGCCTACAAGGTTTGGATCCAGATAATCTTCTTTTACTTCCGAAATGAAAACAATCGTATCACCTTTTTTCACATAATCACCTTCCTGCACATACCACTTTTCGATTCTTCCGGCAATGGCGTTGTGAACCGTTTGTGGTCGCTGATCTGGTTTTAAAGTCGTAACCGAACCGCTTCCTGAAATATTCTGTGTCCATGGAAGAAACAGACAGCCAACGGAAAACACTAAAAATCCGATGATGACTCTGTTTAAAATTTTATAATGAGGTCTTCGGGCAACACTTGTTATAGAGGTGTACTTTCCCGGAGTTATAAGTATATTGTTGTCTTTTGATATATTGAGCATGATTATAGCTTTATGTCGTTAATGATTTTTCCGTCGTCAATGGTTATCATTCGGTCGCATTTATTCTTCCAAATATCATTTTTAGAAGTTACGATTACCGTCCAGTCATTTTTTTGAGAAAGTAAAAAATCAACAATTTTTCCCGATGTCAGTTCGTCCATTTTATCAACAGGATCTTCAAGGAATAAAATATTTGGTTTATGAACGATACTTCGCGCAAGCAATATTTTCTGAATATCTGAAGCTGAGAGTTCATGTCCGCCCGGATGAACTTGGTGTTCTAGACCGTTAGGAAAAGTTTTGATGTCCGGCGTTAAGCCAACACTGTCCAAAGCCCATTTCAAATCCTCATTATTTAGTTCTTCATTTCCAAAAAGAATATTCTCTCTGATTGTACCGGCAAAAAGCGTATCACCCTGTAAATACGTACCTGCTTGTGCTCGGTAACTGTCTTCATCAAGTCGGTTCATAAAAGTGTCTGTCACATACATGTCACCGCTTTCTGGCTCAAGCAAACCAGCAAGCAGTCTAAGTAAAGTACTTTTTCCGGCACCATTCGTTCCTCGCAATATTATTTTTTCACCCTGATTTATTTTCAGGTTAATATTTTTAAGTGATTTTTTGTTGTGATCGGGATAATTATAAGCAACACTTTCGGTTTCGATTGTAATTCCAGCTTCATTCACAGTCGATTTTTCCGGAATACACGAAATTTCCATATCCGTTACCTGGCCGATTTTTTCTACAGATGTCAATACATCGTAAAAAGATTCCAGTCCGAAAATGATTTTTTCTACCGAATTGATCAACAATACGATAACAATTTCAGCTGCTACAAACTGCCCAATGTTCATTTGATGGTGAATTACCAGAAAACCACCAATCGACAATAAGGCAGCCGTAACAATAACTTTAAAAATAGTAAGCTGAATGTATTGTTTTTTCATTACCTGAAAGTGCTTTTCACGATTATCGACATATTTCGTTACATAGCCATCATTGCGTTTCAGCGCATATTCAAAACCTCCTTTTCTTCGAAAGCTTTCACGGTTTCTTGCGATTTCCTGAAGCCATGCTGCTACTTTATATTTGAATTTTGATTCGTTAAGACTTGTTTCAAGACCATCTTTATAAGAAAATTTAAAAATGATATATAAAATGGCAATAAACAAAAGTCCGATTACCATAAAAAAGGAATGGTACAAAACCAATAATATGATTCCGAGTCCGACTTGCAAAAAGGCTGTACAAAAATCCAGAAGCAATTTTGCAGTTCCTTTTTGAACCATTAATGTGTCGAAAAATCGGTTTGCTTTTTCTGGCGCATATTCAGAATACATTTCCTTATATTTAATCAAAGGCATTCTGTATGCGAATTCAAACGATGAACGCACAAAAATTCGCTGTTGCAAATTCTCTACAATTCGAAGCTGCAAAATGGTCAAAATACCACCAAAACCAACTCCAATTGTTACCAGAATTACGAGAACAATCCAGGAAACACTAAGTTGCCCGCTTTGAATAAAATTGATAATAGCCTGAATTCCCAAAGGAAGAGAAAGATTTACTAAACCGGCGAATGCGGCATAAAATATAATTTGATATACATCTCGCTTATCCAATGTAAGCAAGTTATAAAAACGTTTAAAAGGTGTCATAAATTTATGTATAAGTATTACATTAATAAATAATTATTAATGTACGAAAAAAAATAATACCCTGGATTTCAGGTATGTGTGATTTTTAATATCAGGAAAAATACTATTTACGCAATATTTTGAGGAGGTCGCAGATGAATTTTGCCATGAAATCCAAAGGAGAAAATTGGATTATTGATATAGTTTTTTCCTTTGGCGTGAACCTGAAAATATAGATCAGCCAATGCGGAATCAAATGGAATTATATATTCAAACAACGGAATACCTTTTGCTTGTTTTGTTGATTTGGTTTCCTTTGTTTCGTAATCATCCAATTCTTCCGAAATGCCATCGCATTTGAATATTTTTTTTAAGAAATTGCATGTGATTCCTTTTACAGAATCCTGTTCGGTATTGTTATTTACAATCCTGACAAATGTTCCGGAAAAATTAATACTGTTCATTAAAAAATAGCCAATCAGCAATGCATGAACGCATTTACAAAAGATACTATTTCTAATTTTACTCAACATTTTTCTGTTCTTAAAGTGGCGCAAGTTAGAACGAAATTTTCGGTGCTACATTAAAACAACATTAGAATTGAATCTGGTTTTGTTATTTTTTTCTTAAAGAAAAAAAGAGTGAAAAATGGCTTATGTTGTATTTTCTTCTGATTTTATTTTTGCACCAAATGTTTAATAGTTTTTCTTTTTTAGAGAACGCTTGTAAACAATTGTTCGAATGGAGTTCCGTTTACCGAAGCACAACATCAAATGAACAGACGAAGCGAATTTATTATTACTAAAATGTAATTTCAGTCTTAAAAGACGCTTTTTTAAAAAAGTTTGAATCGTATATTTTAGTACATTGATTACCAGTGTAGTTATTTTCTTTCAGTACTGTTATTTATTTTATTTTTTAACATACAAACAGGTATTTATACCTATTTCTAACTGTAACTTAAATTCTAATTTTGAGTTCCAAAAATTAACTAACCAACTCAAAACTATGATTTCAGATTTCTTTGAAACTAATAACTATTTTGTGGACAAAAAAGATGGCTTTCAGGAAAGTTGCCATATTTATAACGAAAAAAGAGAAAGAATAGGCCGAATTAAACAAAAATTCAGTTTTATTCAAAAAATCCTTCCAGCAACTATTGGCAAATCAATACTTCCTTTTAATATTGAAATTAGAAGTGCAAATGGTGGTTTAGAAGCTACTATTTCAAAGAGAGGCAATTTCTTAAAATCTGAAATTGTGATCCAAGATGCTACTGGAAAAAAAATAGGCGCAATAAATCCAAAATTTAGCTTTTCTAAACCAGAATTTAAGATTCTAAACACTTCCAATCATGTCATTGCAGAAATTTGTGATGTCTGGAAAAAATCAAATTTTATTATCAATGATTCCTCTGAAAATCAGATTGGATCAATAAACAATAACTGGAACGGAACTCTGAAAAATAAATCTACAGCTACAGACAGTTACAAAATAAGTGTCATGCCAAATTATTCTAAATATGAAGAAAAGATAGCTGTTTTATCTAGCGCAATTGTTCTCAATATGTGTTTTTTAAGCTAGAAAAACATCTATTAACTAAATATAAAAAAGGCTAACTGTAAAAAGTTAGCCTTTAAAATTTACTTGCTTATTTTTTTATAAAGCTTAGACATAAAATAAATTCCTGCTACAAAAAGGGCAACAATAAAGATTTGCCATAAAAGTAATCCAATCTCAAAATCGTCAATTAGTTTATCTATAATACTGTTAATTTTTATTTTTAGCTCTTAATTTAAAAAACTTAATCCCAAAATAAATATTGCCAATTATAAAAAAAGGTAAAACAAAATAGTAATACTTAATAAATCGAAAAGAACCGTTAAAATAGGCGAAATAAATACAATCTGTTATGTACAAATAGGCAAACAAAAACATACAAATTATTACAAAAATTAAATAATTCCTATTTAAAGTGTTTGATCTAAAATATAAATTCGGTGCAAAAAAATACAATAAACATTTTGAAAAAGAGTAATTTGGAGATTTCTTTATTCCTTTTTTTAATCTCACAACTAAAATTTGTTTTAGATAAAAAAGAGCCCCAATAATATATATTGGGAACATCAAATAAAAGTAACTTACGATATAATAAGTATCATAAATATTAATTGTAAAAGAGTATTGAACAAAATAAAAATAGACAAACAGTAAAGTACAGATTACTACAAAAATCAAATAGTTCCTATTTAGTATTTTCATATATTTTCGTTATTAAAAAAAATTATACATTTTAAAATGACCTAGGGAGATGTCCTATAACTATTCAATTTTAAAAACCGGTTCTACTTCAACATATTTTTTTTCCTCATCTTTTTTATTTACTATGACAACAATATAATTATCAAATAGATTCATGATTTTAAGTTCACTAAGCTGTTTCTTGTTGTTAATGCGATATAACTTCGCTGATTCCGCAAATTTTTTAAAACAAAAGACTTCTTGAGGTTTAGTGCACTTTACAACCTTATATTCTTTAAAATAAACTGCACCTTCTCTTACATCATAGTTATTCTTTATGATATAGAGTTTAGACTCCTTATCTTTCGATTTCGAAAGATATTTGCCATCTAATTTAAAAAAAAGGGTATCCTTTGCTTTTTCCTGAGATTTTATGGTATTCACAGAAAGAAGAAATAAAACAATTATAAAAGTATATATTTTCATTGCTAATGTTTCTTAAATGATTAGTTACAAGGCGTCATTTTACTTAATATTGTAGCTCTACTTGCAAGTCTTGTAATTTCTTCTTTTTTAGCTTCTGTCAAATCTGTCCATTCTTTAATATTATTCTCTTTTAAACCTCTCCATGCCATTGCTTCATAAAAAGCATCATTTGGAGCTTCTCCATAATAATTGATGTACTTATTATAATCTTCTGCTGGTGCGAGCGTCTCGCTCGTGCAATAATTGAAATCACAAGCGAGACATTTAACGTTAGCGGATGATTTTTCTTTTATAAATCTGAATATTCCCAATCTACCTCGTATTTAATTACTTTATTATCCTCACTTTTCTCTAATATGTAGACTTTAAAATAAGAATGAATACTAGTAACGGGAAAAGGAGGTGAAAACCCTGTTTCTTTATAGTCAGCTGTTTTTTTAATTTCTTTTTTATAAAATGTAACTTCATTTTCTCTCAGTTTAGAAACATTTTCTAATTTTATACTACCTAAAAAGTCTGATGAACAAGTGTCAGATCTGTGTTTCTTATTATTAAAATAAAATCGTTCAGATTCTATTTTAAAATATATTTCCCCTTTTGCCTTCTGAGTTTTTATATAATTTTCTTTTGGGTAAAAGAAGATATACTTTAAAGGCTTTAAATGTTTGTTTCCTCCTTTATAGAAAGTATAATAATCGCTTTCTTTTACTTGTGCATTTATAATATTAACAAGTAGGAAAAACAATATAGTCATATTTATTTTCATAATTAATTACAGGTTGATGGTCCTTGATAAGCGTTCTGACCGATTAAATTTAAAATTGTCGTTTGTTGTACTGAAGATAAATTAGTCCATGCTACAGTCTTTTGCCCATCTCCTAATTTTCCTAAACCAAACCAAGTTACAGCTTCATAAGTAGAACGAGGAAGGCGGTTGTTGTCAAATTGCTGAATTATATCTGCAATAGTACCCCTATAGTGGCTTGCCATCATGTCGTGATTCCACGTAGGATGAGTTCGGTTATAATAATAATCCATTAAGCCTGGGTAATTATTTTTTAAGGAATTTACATATGCAATTTGTTGCTGAGGTGTCATAGTTTGAGGATCTAAACTTCCATTTTGTGCAGCTGATAACATTTTTCTAAATATCTCGGCATGAATAATCTCATGGGCGAAAACTGTTGCATTTCCTAAATCTGACAAATTTGCTAGTTTAGTATTATCAAATTGAATTTCTGTTATATAATTTACAGGAGGTACCGTAATGGCAAAAACATTTGTATCCAGATTATTATTAATAGTTAATTTTAAATGACTTACAGCAAAATCTCCATCAAATTTTTTTACTGCAGTGCTAAACAAGCCTGAAACCATTAATTTATCATACATACATTTTGCTTTTCCTGTAAGTTCATTAAAAATTTTTTCAGGTGTTGGCGCCGTTATACCTCCCCCTCCAGTATTAGCCCCACCTCCATTTGGAGAAGTATAACCGCCAGTTGTTGGTCCACCAATTTCAGGATTTCGTGGTCCGTAATATTCAACAGGACTTCCCGTACTCGGTGCTTGTACAACAACTTCCCTTAATACTATTCCTTCAAGCTTCGGTGGTGTATTATCACCACCACCTGATTTACCACCGCATCCACCATCACCAAAATCAGCATAAACACAAGGTGCTTCAACTGGAGCTTTGTTTGTTGAGTTTCTCTTTGTATAATCTATGACTTCTACAACACCAGTTTCTATAACTTGATTGTTCTCAAATCTAGCTGCTCTCACAAAACCAGTCTTTAAATTCCAAACACTAATAAAACCCGTAAAGTCACGGCCATCTATAGAATGTTTTTTTAGTGGAACATATTTATTCGTAACAATTTCGTAAACTAACGCCTTATATTCTTCCTTTCCTGTTTTATAAATATACAATCTTTGCTCCCAAAATTCACGATCATCTTTTTTAGATTCAATTATTAGGTACAATCGTTGTTTCCGTGCCATCTTCTGAATTTGTGATTTTTGCTTCATCCCAGTTGTACTTTAAATCAGCCAACAAAAAGTAATTCTCACCCTCGGATTCATATTTGCTAAACCACTTTTGTGTTTCTTTTAATTTAGCGCTTGAATTTCCATCTTGCCTTTCTAAGTTTTCATCATTTGTACAATTAGCAGAAAGCATCATAATACACAAGAAAAGCGCAATTCTCTTTAAAATTTTAATTTTTTGGCTCATAATTTTAAGGTTTAATAATTAATTAAAACCAAATTATGACTCTAAAAATCAAAGACTTGACACTAAAAGCCTGAAAAATATTAAAATAAGATTATTCTTATATTTTAAATCTACTTGCGATTCTGAAAGACAATCACAATTATAAAAAGTCATTTTGTTAATGACTTAAAATTATTCTAAGCATATTAAAAAGTTCAAGACGACTTTTTATTCTAAACATCAAACAAAACAGTAATTTGCGTTCCCTTTCCTCTTTTAGATAAAATTTCAAGATGACCTTTTAAAGAATTTGTTCTTTCTTTAATGTTATTAAGGCCAATTCCTTTTTTTTCAGCAACAACATCAAATCCTTTTCCATTATCTTTAATTGATAATTTTAAAGTTTTGTCATCAATCATTTCAATTTTTATAATGGCTTCTGAAGCATTGGAATATTTATGGATATTCAAGATTCCTTCCTGAATTATTCGGTAAATGTTTATCTTGTAAATATTTAAAATCGTATCCCATTTAAATGCTTCGTCAATTAAATAATGAAATTCTATATCATTTACATCCTTTTGTTTCTCAACTAAATTTAGCAGCAAAGTATTAAAATCGCTATTTTCAAGAAAAGATTCCTGACTCAAATCATGAGAAATTGATCGAATTTCGTTTTCTACATTTTGCAATTCAAAAATATATCCTTTCCTTTTTTCAATTGTATTTTCATCAACTTTGGCATTAAAAAAACCTAAATTCATTCGTATCGAATATATTTTATTCATTACACCGTCGTGAAGTTCTCTGGCAATTTTGTTTTTTTCTTCCTCTTTTGCTCTGTTTATTTTTTCGTTCTGTTCGCTTAAAAGCTGAAATATTTCATCACTGTCACTTTGTTGTTGCTTTACAAATCGCAGTTCTTTGTTTCTATATTTCAAATAAATGTAAAGTGAAATTGCTGAAAGCACTAAAAAAAGGGAAAACGAGAAAATTAAGGTATAAAAGTTCTTTCTGGTCAAAACCCTATTTTCGTTCTCAATACTTTGTGTTTCATATTCGATTCTGGCATATCTATTACTCGAAATTGCCTTAACCCTTTCAATACTATCACGCATTTTAATGTATCTATTGGCATAAAAAAGACTCTTTTTTTTATCTGCTTGAGACAACAATTTAAGACTTGTTAAAACCTCATTTGTATTTCTCTGACCAACAGCGCTTTCATGAGCTTCTTTTAGACTTTTAACTGCTTTTAGGGTATCTTTTTGCGTAAGATAAAATTCTCCTAAATGGATTTTAGCATATATGGTTCCCCCTGGGTCATTACTATTTTTTTTAATTTTAATCGCCTCAAAAAAAAGAGCCTCAACATTTTTATAGTCTTTGTTTTTCATCTTACAATGCGCCAAATTTGTTAGAACAGTAGCGTATGCACTGGGAGACCTATGAAGTAAATCTTGCGTTAACAACTCACTCAAATTTTTTATTACTAAAGGATATTGTCCTTTTCTCTCATAAAGATTACAAATATTAATAACAGAGGTTACCTTGTAATCGTTTACAGCGTCTTTTGTTCCTAATCCTTTTTCTTCCATTGTTTTTAAAACTTCTGATGCCTTTTGATGATACTTTAATGCTTCATCGTACAAAAAAAGTTTTTCTAAACAATTACCCATCATATTATTACACGTAAAAACAGCTGTTAAATTGTCTGTTTCCTCGAAATAATTCAACGCTTTTGTAATTTCAATTTCACATTCAGGATAGTTTCCGTCATAGAATAAAACATAAGCTTTATTAAAATGTACCCGACCTAATTTATCATCGTCGTGGATTTTTTGATAAATTTTTTGAGCCTTTAAATAATAAAAATAAGCACTGTCTTTTTGGGCATTTTCGTAACAATCTCCCATATAATAAAGCGATTTTGCCATTCTCGAACTATCATTTTCTTTAATAGAAAGCTTTAAAGCAACTTTACTATACTTATAGGATTTGTCTAAATTATTTAAGAAGTAATATTCTGCTCCTATTTTTAAATAAAGATTACGAAGAACAGTATCATTCTTTTTATCTGGTAACAGCAATGCTAATGAATCTAAATATTTTACTTTTTTCTCATTCGAAAGTGATTGAAAATATTTCTCCTTAAAAAGGTTTTCTTTCTGTTCGTAATAACGTGATTTATCGAGAAAAAGAAGACACACTAGGGTGATTAAAAAAAAGACTAAAAGCTCTAATTTTAAATTAAACTTCACAATATTCAATATTTATTGGCTCAAATATAAAGCAAAAATAAAATCAAAAGAATAATAAACTTTTTAAGCAGAAATAGATGTACCGAATCAACTTAAATTAGAAATTTTTAAAAAAATATGAATATTTTAACATAATCATTATTTATGTTTGTAAAAAAATTACGCAGAAAAATGCCACTAAATATTCTGATTGTTGATGACCATCCGATGACCGTAGATAGCTATGTAAATCTTTTATCAGACGATTCATTCAATAAAACCGAAGCCGATTTTTATAAAAATTATAACTGCGAAAGCGCATATAAAAAAATACAATTCCTTAAAAAGCAAAATCAAAACATTGACTTTGCGATTCTTGATGTTAATTTACCTGCCTATCCTGAATTGAATATTTTAAGCGGTATTGACTTGGCTGCTGTTATTAGAAAGACACATCCTCAATGCAAAATTTTATTACTTACAATGCATACGGAAGTATTTATTGTCAATAGAGTATTAAGTGATATAAAGCCCGAAGGATTCATTTATAAAGGCGAAATAAACTTTGAATCGTTTCCTTCAACATGCGAGAAAATTTTATCTGGAGAAACGATTTACAGTTCCGAAATCATAAAATCACAGAGAGCATTCTCTAAAAAAGATTATGATTGGGATCAATTTGATACAAAAATTTTAAGTCTTCTTGCAAAAGGCGTAAAAACAGTTGATATGCCAAGCCACATTCCTTTGTCTATGAGTTCAATAGAAAAACGAAAAGCCAATATAAAAAGTAGACTTTTGTTGGGAAGAGGAAGCGATACGGAATTAATAAACAAAGCTCGGCAATTAGGTCTTCTTTAAAATTAATTTTTATTCAATTTTAAAAAATCGAGATTATTTTTCTATTCTGAAATACAAGTACGATTATACAAAATCCATTCTATTGATATTCTAAAATTGGCTTAAAAGGCAATAAATACTTTAATTAAATGTTTATACATAATAGAGATAAACAAATTAATTTTAAGAATATATGCATTTAGTACAATTGAAAAATAGAATAGGATTTTTGTCTTTAATTCTTGCAATCGGAATTTCGATTCAAGGTTATGCGCAAAAAGAACTGGATAACAAATACAAGCCAATTCCGGCGAAAACTCCAAAAACAAAAGAAGTTGTTCCGCCAAAAGAAGAAGCTCCGAAAGTTAATCCGCCTGCTCCTGTTGAAAAGCCAGATCCTTCGAAAATTGATCCAAACGAATTATTCAAGGATACCAATTTGTATAAGTCACCAGCAAATGTAGAAGGGATTTTTTACAGACAAAATCAATTTTTAGGAAGCTTTAAAACGGCAACTTTTACCTCAACAATTCGTTATCGTGACGCCGCTTTTGTAGATGGCGACAAAATAAAAGTATATTTAAACGATAAGGTAATTGAGCCTGAAGTTACAATGAATGGAGAATATCAGGGCTTTAAAATAACTTTGGTTCCAGGAATTAACAAAATTGATTTTGAAGCTTTAAATGAAGGTTCAGCTTCACCAAATACTGCAGAATTCCAAGTATATGATGACAAAGGCGCAGTAATTGAATCCAGCCAATGGAATGTTGGAACTGGATACAAAGCTACAATTGTTCTGTATAAAGAATAATTCAGGCTTAAGAAATAAAAACAGAAATCAAAAATCCCACTTTATTGAAGTGGGATTTTTAGTTCTATACTAATTCAAAAAAAACTTATTCCAAAGGTTCTGGAATTTCCAAAGGATCAACTACAGGTTCTTGATGATCGTTAACCCAAGCAATAAATAATTTATAACCAATTGAAAAAACGATTGGCCCGACAAATAATCCAATAAATCCTGACATAATAAATCCGCCTATAACTCCGAGGAAAATAACTAACATTGGCACAAGAGCACCTTTTCCAAGTAATAACGGTTTTAAAACATTATCTGAAAGTCCACTGATGATGAAAAATATAGTCCAAAAAATGGCATAACCCGAATCTCCTGTCGAAAACAAATAAACGATAACGCCAATATTTATTATAATTGGCCCAATCTGTAAAATTGAAAATATCAGACAAATCAAAGTCAAAATTCCCGCATACGGAATATCGGCTAAAAACAATCCGATTGCCTGAATAATGGTCTGAATAACCGCAACTCCTAATATCCCTTTTACAACCTGATAAATTGTCGAAACTGAAATGGTCATGATTTCTTCTGCTTCATTACCGGCAATTTTTCTTAGAAATTTCATTGCAAAAGCTTTAGCTCCTGGCGTCACCAACAAAATTCCAGCAATAATAACCGACAATATAAACTGTAAAAAAGCTGCTCCAGAACTTAAAATACTTCCCATAATTTTTGCCGAAAATTCTTTGATCTGATCCTGATATTTAATTACGCCTTGCTCCAGATCTGTTGACATAGCAAGCAAAAATTCATATAAAGGTTTCCCTATTATCGGCCACTCTTTTATGGATTGCCCCGGAGGCGAAATTTTAAGTGTTCCTGCTTCAAAACTGCTTTTCAGTTCTAAAAAATTAGCTGTTGCTGCCTTTAAAAAATAAATTAATGGCACTAACATTATTGCGATAATTACAATAGTTATAATTACGGATGCCAATGTTTTTCGTCCCTTTAATACTTTCTGCAGAAACTCAAATAAAGGTAGAAATACAACTGAAAGAATTACCGCCCAAAGAATCGGCATAAAAAACGGCAACAATAATTTGAGACAAAATCCAACAATCAGGAAAATGAAAAATAATTGTAAAATAGTATCAAAGAGCTCTTTGCGTTTAATTGAATTTGAAGTTTCCATGTTTATTTTGATTTAGATATGATTGGTTTAATTTGATTATTCTTGTTTTTTGGTAGAAAAATTGGCATCAGAAACCAATCTTCCTATTAAGATTACGGGATATAAAACTCCAGTAAGAACTTCGATCTGAACTAAAGAACGCGCCAAAGGATGCAACGGTACTATTTCGCCAAAGCCTGTAGAAGTAATACTGACATAACTGAAATACATAAAACTGGCCTGGTCGCTATTAATTTCAAATTGAGACTTGACAATGTTAAAAGAACCTTCAATATGTCTAAACAGAAATAAATATAGCGTACACCAAAGCTGCACCAGCAACATATAAACCACAACTGAACCTATAATGCGATAGGTTGTGACAGGTCCTGGCTCTAAAACCTTTCTTAAAACCAGCAGAATTAAAAGTCCCATAACCGCTATCGTCAAAAAGAGATCTGCGAACAAAATAATGATGTTTCTGTTGAAATAATCGATCCACTGAATGATGACAAACAAAATGGGAATGATAGAAATAATAAACGCCTGCTTTTTATGCTTTGAAAGCGAAAAAATTCCCGCAAACAAAAACAGCATCCAAAAAATATTAAGTCCGACCATAAAACGCGGATAACTTCCAAAAAATGGAATGGCGATAAAATGCATAATGCATAGCAAAATCAGCATACCGCCGAGTCCGCTTTCTTTTTTCCATAAGCCAAATAAAAAGCGATTCTCTTTATCTTTCATAATAACTCATTTTATTAGTTCAATTGCTTTCTTCTAAACCCTCAAATTGGTATTGGCTCTACTTCCACTCTGCCAATTGGTCTTCGCCATAATTTGAAAAGCAGAATTATAAAAATGGGCAAAAAACATATTGCCGACATAACCAGATAAACGTCTTTATAAGCTAATAATATTGAAGCTTGCGAGGTTTGGTTTGAAAGGCTTTTTTCGGCTTTTTTTTGTGCCTCGGCATCCGATAATCCTATATATAAAAAGTTCTTTTTGTAGCTTTCTAATTGATTTTCTGCCATTTTATTAACCGATGATAATTGCTGGCTCAAACCTGTTTTATGTTGCACATTCATATTCGAAATAAAAGTTCCTAAAACAGCACCGCCTAATAATGAAGCAAAAATGGCTTGTGCAATAATTCCGCTCATCATTCTTGAAGTGCTCAATTGTGGCGGCACGCCTTCAGAAATATATAATAGCGAAACAGGAAATAGAAATCCCATTCCTAAACCTTTAAAAACGAGAGGAACAAAAAAATCAGAAGAATCAATTCCGGGATAAAATCTAAAAAATAGAATAATATGATAGAATCCATAGCAGGCAAAACCCATAATCCAAATTGTTGCTAAATAGATTCGTTTGTACAAAAGATAAGTCGAAAGCGGAATCGAAATGCATAAACCAAACAATATTGCCAAATGGGTTAATGCATTGAGAACCGAATCAAAACCTAAAACGTTTGTCATATAGCCTGTTATAACACTTCCAGTTCCGTTTATTATTCCGATATAAAACATTAAAAAAGCACCTATAACTACATTTTTGAATTTATAAACATCAGGATTAATAATAGGATCGTTGGTAAAACGAACATGCAACAGATAAATTCCTGCCATTATAAATAAAAGACCAATTGCTAATACAATTTTAGGATCATTAAGCCAGTTTCTGGTTTGTCCTTCGGCACATAAAAAAAGAATAATCAGAAAAAACAAAAGCATGATAATCCAGCCGCGCCAATCAAATTGAAAGGCCGTTTTCATTGGAGCAACATCAGCTTTATAAAAATACCAAGCCAATAAAATACAGATCAAAAAGTTGACATTCAAAAAATAAATCCCGAATGTCCAATTGTGAAAACTAGTAAAATGAGCTCCAAAATATTGATAAAGATGCTGACTTCCTTTTTGAATAAACTGCAGTATTCCGTACAGCAAAGCCATATTAAAAGCCGGATTATATTTTATTAAAATAGGCACCATTGAAGCAAATATTCCAATCACAGAAACAATTGCCAAAAGCGACCTAAAAAAGACAAACCATTCAATACTTGGCACAAACAATAAAGCCGAATTAAAAATCAGCGACAAAAAACCAGCAGATAAAATCATGGTGCGAACTTTTATCTGTTTTCCTAATTTTAATCCCAAAGGCATAAAACCAAGCATCACAAAAATTGGAATATAAACCGAATATGTAAATACAGTAGTCGAAGCTCCAAAATGGCCCATGACTTGAGAATTATCATAAGTTGTCACGTTGAGGCCATTAAAAAAAGGAATCGTAAGGATATATAATCCTATGAGAGTAAATACGCTTCCTTTTTTTCCTGCAAACATTTCTTATTTTTTTACATCAACGGTTACATTCATTCCTGGTCTTACATCCTGCAACTCTTTTGCTGGCGTTTCAAATTCAATTTTAACTGGAATTCTTTGTGTGATTTTGACAAAATTCCCAGTTGAATTATCCGGTTCAACCATTGAAAATTTTGCGCCTGTTGCCGGAGAAAATCCAACTACTTTTCCTTTAAACTCTTTTCCGTCAAGGGCATCGATTGTAATGGTAACTTCTTGTCCGCTTTTGATTTTTTCAATTTGAGTTTCTTTGAAATTCGCCGAAATCCATAATTTTTGATTGAGAACAATTGTTGCCACGGTCTGATTGGTATTAATTAATTCACCAATTGATAAATTGCGTTCGCCAACAAATCCGTCGCCTGGTGCAATAACACTTGTATAAGATAATTGAAGTTTTGCGGCCGCCAAATCTGCTTTTTTTCGTGCAACTGTTGCTCTTGCTGCTTCAAGATTAATAGTACTTTGTTTCGTTACTGAAGTGCTTGCTTCAAGATTTTTTTGACCGGCTTTTACATACGCTTCCTCCGACTTTAATTTTGAAATTACCTGATCGTATTGGTTTCTTGTCACGGCCGAATCTGCATACATATTTTTGAAACGCTGATAATCTTTTTGTGCTTTTTCGAGACTTGCCATATCGCCTGCCAGTTTTTCTTTTCCAGAAGCCTGATTGGATGCTGATGTTGTAATATTTTGTTCCAATGAATGAAGATTTCCTTCGGCTATAGCCAAATCTGCTTCGGCCTGCATGACTTTTATCACATATTCTGAATCATCCAAAACGACCAGTGTATCTCCTTTATGAACCGATTGATTGGCTTCAAATCTGATTTCTTTAATATGTCCTGTCGCTCTTGCTGCAACACTGTTGATATAAGCTTCAACCTGAGCATTATTGGTCGTTTCATAAGTACTGAAGTCAAAAAACAAACTCAAAATCCACAAACCACCCGCTATCAAAAAAGCAAAAGACAGGACAGTCAAAACGGTATTTCTCCTTTTATCTTTCTGAATGTTTTCATTTTGTGCATTTGCTTCGCTCATACTATTTTATATTAAAGTTTTCCCATTGCATATTGCAGCGAATAATATTGAATGATCAAATCCAAATTGGCATTGACCAATGAAATTCTGGAATTATTTAGCTGTAATTCGGCATCGACTATTTCACTGATTAACGCAAAATCATTGTCATATCTACTTTTTACAATTTTATAATTGCTCATTGAAAGCTCGACATCTTTCTTATATGTTTTAATATTTTCCTTGCTTTCTGCATATCTGACGTAAGCATTCTTAACCTCCGTACTGATTTGATCTTTTGTAACCTGAAGGGCAATATTGCTTTTATCAATTTCCAAACGATCGCCTGAAATACGATGCTTTAAATTGTAAAAACTCGAAACATCCCAATTCAATGAAACGCCAGCCGCCCAGTAATTCAGAAGATTTACATAATTTGGCCATTGTGCCGGATATTCCGTATTCAGGATAAGATTGGCATTTATATTGGGCATAAAACCACTTTTGGTCAAACTCAAAGAAGATTCAGATAATTTGATTTTTACTTCGGCGCGTTTTATTTCTTCTCTGTTTTGAAAAGCTTCTTCCAAACTTTCCTGTAGGTTTATATTTTCGGTCGGAAGCATGCTTTCTGCAACGACGGGTTTCAGAATTGTATTCGTTGGAAAACCAATTAAAATATCCAGATAATTGCTAATCAATTCAATCGTATTTGTGCTTCTAAAAACCGAAACTTTAAAATTAGATTGCTGCAATTCGGTTCTTAAAAGATCACTTTTTATATTTTGACCATTATCTACACGCGATTTCAATTGTCTGATTCGAAGATCTGTATTAATGATATTCTGTTTCGTTACTTCAATTTGCCTGTATAATTTTTCGAGGGTAAAATATTGCTCTGTAATGGCATTTTTGACATCTGCTTCGGTCATTTTAACCGCTGACTGCTGCATTTGGCTTAAGAGTTCCTGTTGATCGATTCGCTTGTTAATGGCGCTTCCGGCGTAAATGGGCAATGATGATATGATATTGGCGAAAGCTTGATGATTATAATAATCTACTGTAATATTGCTTTGATAAAAGCCTTCATAAATTTTTGGATTTCCAATATAAGTATAACCTCCATTTACGCCTATGCGTGGCATTTTTGCAATTTTTGCCTGATCGACATTTTCATTGGCAATGGCCAAATCTGTATTCGCAATTTTGAGTTGACGGTTGTTCTGAATTCCTAATAATATTGCTTCATCCAACTTAATTATTTTTGCATTTCCAAGACTATCCTGCTGTGCAAAATTCAAGTTGAAACAGCAAAATGCCAAAGCCAGAAACTTTGATTTTAAATCTATTAATTGCCAATACCTCATCGAATTTTATGCATTTAATTTGATTTTTGGGAATTGTTTTGAAACCTTCAGAAGCCAACTTTATTCATTTAGGATTTTAACTTTTTTAGGAATATTTTAAGAATTAAATTTAGAGAATTCTTGAAAGCCAAATTTTAATAACTTGTTCCATTTTATAAAATGGAACGTCTTAAATACCTCTTAAGTTTCACGGAAAATAAATTGGTTTTAAATTAGATGTCAGACAATCAGCTGTAACGACCTCATCTCTGAAATCACATGCAAAAGACTCTATTGATTACACTTCTTTTACTTAGTTTTTCATACTCTTGGGCACAGGAAAAAACAACTGATAGCACTAAAACATCAAAAACTAAAAACAAAAACATTGACTTTAATGTTATGCCGTATATCAGTTATAACAGAACTTTGGATTTTATGTTTGGGGCAATTCCGATGATGATGTATAAAACGGATAAAACCGACACCATTTCGCCAAAATCGCTCTCTGGCCTAACCGCTATTTACACAACAAATAAATCTTATTTTGTATGCTCTTTCAATAAATGGCATTTCAATGAAGACAAATGGCGTGCTCAACTTTTTGCTATGACCGGAAATCAAAATTCACAATTTTTCATGGATGATTTTGATGCTCCTACTTTTTATGATTTTAGTACTAAAACAACTTTAGTGAGTGTGAGTGTACTGCGAAAAATCTTCAAATCATTTTATGGCGGATTAGGTTATTCGTATGCGCATTATGACACCACTTATCAAGATGATATTCAGCCCGCTTCTACCTCACACACAAACGGACTGCAAACAATTTTGCTCTATGATACCCGAGATGCCATTTATTATCCAACCAAAGGAAATAAAATTAAGAGCAAGATGGATTACTTATCCGGAATGGTTTGGAAATGAAGTCAGTGCCAATAAAATTATCTCTGAATATAATTCTTATTTTTCCGTACGAAATAAAACAGATGTAATTGCAGCGCGTTTTGCCGGCAAATTCGGATTAGGAAATATTTCTTTTGAACAGCAGGTAACAATTGGTAACGATGATATCAGAGGCTATTCTGAAGGAAAATACCGTGGTGACGGACTTATGGCGATACAAGGCGAATACCGATACAATTTTCATAAAAGAATGGGCGTTGTTGGTTTTGCCGGAGTCGCAACAATTTATGGATCTGATACACCAAGTTTTGACTGGAAATTATATCCTGGCGCCGGCATCGGTTATCGATATAGAGCATTCAAAAATGAAAAATTCAACGTGGGGCTTGATGGCGCGGTAGGAAAAGGTGATTGGGGAGTTTATTTCAGAATTGGAGAGGCTTTCTAAAAACCTCAAAAATCAATGTGCCCTATTTTCGTAAACCACAACACAAACTGAAACGAAAAAACCAATTACGGTATAAACTCCAGCCGATTTATGTCCGTGTTCATACGCCTCCGGAATCATTGAATTAGCAAGCATCATCAAGATAGCACCGCCAGCAAAAGCCTGAATAAAGGAAAGCCATTCGTTTGAGGCATCACCAAAAAATGCATATCCCGCCAAAGAAGCCAAAGCACACAAAACCGTAATAAATATCCAAAGTGAAATAATTTTTAGATTGCTCCAATTTCCTTTTTTCATTCCTGACGAACCGGCAATAGCTTCAGGGAGATTCGAGATAAAAACAGCTACAAGCATTGCCAGACTTCCCGTTTGATGTTTGAAAAAACCTAAACCTATAATTATTGATTCTGGAATTCCATCGAGAATAATAGCCAAAACCATTGGAATAATTAAATTTGATTCTTTTGCTGCGCCAAGTTGCAAGCGATTTTTAGCTCCAAAATGACCTATAAGCCTGTCTGCTCCATAAAATAACAACGCTCCGCCAAAAAAACCAAAAGTTGGATAATTAGTGCCTCTTCCAAGTTTTACCGCTTCAAAAATCAATTCATATGAAATGGCCGAAATCAAAGTTCCCGCTCCAAAACCCATAATTTTTCCGATAAGACGATTACTTAAATTAAACCGAATGGCAATAATCCCTCCCAGAATTAAAGAAGATGTCGCTATTAAACCCATTAAAAAAGCCTGCACCATAGTAATTGCTTAAGATTCAAGTTGCATTATTTCAAAAGATAGCTTCATAGGTTTTATTTTAAACCCCATATAATAAAACCTACTCTGCCATCATTAACTAAACCAATTATAAAAAAAAACGAAACATTAATTAAAGTGTTATGAGGGGCAATTAACTAACTCTTTATCTAAAATATAGCTCAAAAATTGAGTATTCGCGTGTTCATTATTCTTAATATTCCAAGAATATTTTTTGAAGTTCATCTAGTTTTCGAGGTTTCAGCAAAGCCACTGTCAATAAAATTCTAGCCTTTTGCGGATTTAATCCATAAGAAGCAATTAACCCTAATTCATCATCGTTGCATTCTACGTTTCGTCCTACTATTCCAGTTGCCACACGCGTGCTTCGAACCACAATAATTCCTTTTTTACTGGCTCTGGCACAGGCATCCAGCGATGCTTTATTCATATTTCCGTTTCCAACTCCAGCAATTACAATTCCTTTGGCTCCTTTTTCAATTGAAGCATCGATTAAATCTGGTTTCATATCAGCATCGGCATAAATAATATCTACGCGTGGAAAAGAAGTCACACCTTTTACATCAAATTCTGAAGTTTTTCCAAATTTTTGATCAGGATAATGGTAAAAATCATTTACTCCATATGCTGTTGTTCCGATAAGTCCACGTATTGGTGACATAAAAGTCTGAACCGCTGTAGTGCTCACTTTTGTTAATGATTGCGCAGAATGTATCCAGTCGTTCATTACTAAAAGTACACCATGACCTTTTGCATTTGGATCTGCTGCAACGGCAATTGCATTGTATAAATTCAAAGGTCCATCTGCACTAATTGCTGTTGATGGACGCATAGAGCCTACAAGCACAACAGGTTTATCCGTTTTTACAACTAGATTTAAAAAATAAGCAGTTTCCTCCATAGTATCTGTTCCGTGTGTAATTACGAAACCATCTACATCTTTGCTTGAAGCCAATTCATTAATTCTATTTGCTACTTTCATCATAATATCAAATGACATATCCTGAGATCCAACATTGGCAATTTGCTCTCCTTTTATATCTGCCAATTTCAGTGCATCTGGAACCGCGTTTACCATTGCATCAATAGTAACCTGACCCGATGTATATCCTGATTGTACGCCGCTTTTAGCTGCTCCGGCAATTGTACCTCCCGTTGCCAAAATAAGAACTTTAGGCTTTGCCTGTCCAAACACACTGATACTTAGTGATAACATCACCAAAAGAAGCATTCCTTTATAAAAATTTATATTTGATTTCATATTTTTTACTTTTTAAGTTGATGTTATTTTTGACCTGTTAAACTTGCAGGATCCAAAAGTTTTTTGATTTGATCTTCTGTCAGCAATTTCTTTTCGCGAATAAGCTCCAGAATTCCTTTATTTGTAGCAAGTGCTTCTTTGGCTAATTCAGTAGTTTTTTCATATCCTAATACCGGATTCAACGCTGTAACAATACCTACACTTCTTTCCATATAATGACTTAGAACATCTTTATTTACCGTAATGCCGTCAATACAATTTTTTCTGAATAAAGGGAAAGATTTGAAAAATAATCCTTGTGATTCCATCATTGCAATGGCTTCAATAGGTTCATAGGCATTTAATTGCAATAAACCAGAATGCGCTGCAAGAGTCACAGTAAGATCATTTCCCATTACTTTAAAGCAAAGCTGATTCATAAGTTCCGGCATTACCGGATTAACTTTCCCTGGCATAATTGAAGATCCAGGCTGAAGCGCTGGCAAATTGATTTCAAAAATACCTGTACGAGGTCCTGAAGTCAGAATGATAAGATCGCTACTAATTTTAGACACTGCAACCGCCATACTTTTTAGTGCCGAAGAATAAAGCACAAACCCTTGCTGACTGGTTGTCGCAGCAATAAGATCTTTGCTCATTACAATTGGTTTTCCTGTGATTTTTGCCAAATGTGTTGCAACCTTTTCCGCATAACCTGGCGAAGCTGTAATTCCTGTTCCAATTGCAGTTGCACCCATATTTTGCTCACATAAAAAAACTTCGACCTTGCGTAACGTATTCACTTCTGCATCCAGCTGATTTCCAAAAGCATGAAATTCCTGTCCAACAGTCATTGGAACAGCATCCTGCCCTTCTGTACGCCCCATTTTTAAGACATCTTTGAACTCGTCTCCTTTTTTATGAAAGGCCTTAGCAAGCAAATCTGCTTCTTTTACAAGCTTATCATTATGAAGCAATAATGCCACTTTTATCGCTGTCGGGTAAACATCATTTGTAGATTGTCCCATGTTTAAATCATCATGAGGTTCTATATATTGATATTCTCCTTTTTTATGACCACTCATTTCTAAAGCGATATTGGCAAGTACTTCGTTCACATTCATATTTGCCGACGTACCCGCCCCGCCTTGATACAAATCAACAAGAAATTGATCATGGTATTTTCCGTCAATGACAGCCTGACAAGCTTTTTCTATTGCTGCAAGTCGGTCTTTTTTTAGTCGGCCAACATCGGCATTCGCTCTTGCGGCCGCTAATTTTACCATTGCAAAAGCTCTAACATAATCAGGGTAAAATTGTGTTGTCATTCCGCTGATCTGGAAATTCTCCAGTGCACGAGCCGTTTGAACTCCGTAATAAGCATTTGCGGGAATTTGTTTATCGCCCAAAAGATCTTTTTCAGTTCGGGTTTGAGCTTTTAGGGAAGTAATACAGAGACCGCACAGTAGTATGTATTGTATTTTTTTATACATGTTTTCTATTTTTTTTGTTTTATTGGGAACATTCTACAGCTTTTAATTATTGATTTTTTCTATAGAATGTTTCTGAGAAATTGTATTTAAACGAAAATTGTACTTTTGTTATCGAAGTACTCCAACCATCTCTAAAATTATCACGGTCTCCCCATTGAAATTCACCCCCAACCAAGCAGTTTTTTGCTGGAGAATAAAGCACATTTGCTACAATGTATTGTCCTTTTTTGAAGGCATCATTAGTCATTGCGCTAGAGTTGTCAATATCGATCATTGAGTAGCCTATCGAGGTTGTAAATTTTTCATTCCAGGAATGATCAAGAAAAGCAACTACTCCAAGTAAAGGAAGCGCAACACCTTTTACAGGTTTTGTTGGATTCCCTGTGTTTTCAATTCCAATATCAACAGGAGCATCATTCATGTAATTCTGAATGCCTTCTCCGTAAACGACCTGACCTCTGAAAACATCATTTTTTCCAAATTTGACATTTGTACTCAAATTTAAACCCCATCCAACAGCATCTCCTGACAAATCGTATTGATCGTTGTTTTGATCTTTCCACTCTATTTTTCTCACAATCCCAGCTAATTCAAGATAACCCCAGTTGAATGCATGACGATATTCTGCAGATAAATCTGGAAAAGGAAATCTGGCATTCACCCCCTGAAGCTCAATACGATCTTCATAAATTCCCTGATCAGCACTTGCTCCGGGTCTTTCTAATGCAATGGTTAAACGAGTGTCGCCTTGAATTGGCATATAACGAATTTGGATATTTCGGAAAAAGACCATTCCTGTTGGTCCCCAATATTCCAATGTGTTAGGAAACACATCAATATCCATGAAAGGGCTCCAGGTTTGCCCAGCTCCAAACTTTCCTAATTCAGCATAAGCGTGGCGCAAACGAAAAGTGGTTTGTCCGGCATCAACTCCGGTTCCGAACAATTCAAATTCAAAATGAGTTTTTAATTCTCCAATTCCGGTATCAAAATAATTTTTTATACCGAATCTTGTCTGACGTACAGATGCGTAGTAACTTCCATCAACACCATATTGATCTTTGTAAGAGGGTAATTTCGTAGGTCTTACAACATCATACCAATCAGATTGAATCTGATTAAAATTATAGCCAACATCAGTCATGATAAATCCGTAGATTTCCATGCTTTTTTTAGCTCCATCATCCTGACCATGTATGAGGTTTATGATCAGAAGACAAATTAAAATGGTCAGATGCCTGATCTTAACCAGATTTAAAAACTTTTTTTTCATAATGATTTATAGTTTAAAATTGTTTGTTTAATAATAATGAACTAAAACTTATCTCTTATGGGGTAAAAGTCTGGCTGATATTTCTAGGAACTTGGCATTTAAAAAGGGTTTATAACGGAATTTTCATAAATCGATGTTTACAAAATTTCTTTTAAAAAAGAATCTTTTATTTCATGTAGTAGTCAATTTCAAAAACAACAACTAATACATTAATTTACAAATAGTTGTGTTTTAAATTTTATCTTAAATAAAGCATAAAATTACGAAGTAAATTCACATAAGAATATATTATTTTGTTTCATTTTATAACTTGAAACATCTTGAAAAGTATTCTTTATTTTATAAATACGCACCGCAAAGCACTGCAAATACTGGTAATTTTAAAAAGTAAAGAAAAAAGAGGACTGTGTCTTTAAAAACATACCTTAAACAATAGTTAAAGACAGCGATTGTTTTTACGTCTTTCATTCAAAAAAAAACTCATTTCTAATGAAATGAGTTTTTACAGCTTACTAATTAAATAAATGAAACAAACTTCTATGAATTTTTATTTTTTATCCCATCCATTTCTAATCAAATAAATCAGGATTTCTTCTTCTAATTCTTTAGCCAAATTTTCGGCTTCAAGTTTGTATTGAAAGTATTTTTCAAATTTCTTCTTGTACTTCTCTGTTTTAAGCATATTGGAACAATAGTCATCGCAGATCGTTTTAAAATTATCATCTACCAAATACAAAACCTTTAACGATTCTAAGTATTCTGAAAATTTTAAATTATATAACTCTTTGGGAACAGACATACTATACAATTTATAAAATTAAATGAATTCTGCTTTTTGGAATATTTTGAAAATCAACTTCTTGTATTAGAAACTAAAAAACTGTATTTCAACATTATGTATTCTTATCGAAGTATAAAGTTAAGAAGCAATAAAATGTAAAATATCTTTTTTCTACCGCAAGTCTGTTTCATATTATAAAATGAAACCTAAAGTTTTTTAACAGCTTAAAATGCATCATTTCTATTAAAAGAAACTTTTAGTGTAAAAAATTTAACAATCACAAGCTGGTAGCTGTTTTTCAGTCCATAATGAAGTATCTATTGATGATGTTTGAATACCATAATTATATTTTTGCCTTAAAATATATTTTTTAGAATTGTACGAATTACTTTTCGCAATTGTTCCATTTCAGAAAGCAAAATGCAACGTTGACCTTCAGAATCTTAAAAATTAATCTTCCTTCTTTACTCATCAAATAAAAAAAGACGAATAATATCACCGTTGATACCATTCGTCTTTCTTTTATTTAGCAATTTAATTTATTACCAGCCTTTTACTGCGCCGCCTTTAAATTCTTTTTCAGCCGCTTTTTCAACTTCCGGAGATTGAAAAGCCAGCAAAAACTGTTTTACTTTCTCCTCATTTTTATTGTCTTCACGACTAACTACCAAATTCACATAAGGTGATTCTTTATCTTCAACAAATAAAGCATCACGTGAAGGAACCAATCCTGCCTGAGAAGCAAACGTATTATTGATAATCGCAATTGAAACATTGGCATCATCTAAAGCTCTTGGTAATTGTGGCGCTTCTAATTCTAAAATTTTCAAGTTTTTAGGATTACTTATAATGTCTGTTACTTTTGGCAATAAACCCACGCCATCTTTCAATTTCAATAAACCATTTTTCTGCAAAAGCAATAATGAACGCCCTCCGTTTGTTGGATCATTCGGAATAATAATCGTGCTTTCGTTTTTCAATTCTGAAAGGTTTTTTATTTTTTTCGAATAAGCTGCAATTGGGTAAACAAATGTTTTTCCAATGATTGCCAATTTGTAACCACGTTGTTTAGATTGTTCGTCCATGTATGGCTTGTGCTGAAAAGCATTCGCATCGATATCACCCTGGCTTAAAGCTTCATTTGGAATTACATAATCATTAAAAGAAACCAATTCTACTTCTAATCCAAATTTTTCTTTTGCTACTTTTTTAGCTGCTTCAGCCACTTTCAATTCTGGTCCGGCAGCAACTCCAACCTTAATAAAATGTGGATCATTCTTTTTATCATTTCCACAATTTGATAAAACAAGCGCCAAAGCCAAAACTCCAGCCGTTCTTAAAATATTTAATTTATTTTTCATTTCTATATTAATTTTTAATGTTCAATTTCAGGTTTCAGGTTTCAGGTTTCAGGTTTCAGGTTTCAGGTTTCAAGTTCTAACTCATAATTCATAACTCATAATTCATAATTCCTATCGGTGATCGAATCGTTTTGATAATCGATCTCCCACAAACTGGATCAAGAATACCAAAATAACCAGTAAACCCAAAACCGAATTCATCGTTACCGCATCATAACCTATATATCCGTATTGATAACCAACTTGTCCTAATCCGCCAGCGCCAACAGCTCCACCCATTGCAGAATAACCTACAAGAGTAATTAAGGTAATCGAAGCCGCATTGATTAAAGAAGGCAAAGCTTCCGGAAGCAAAACTTTATAAACAATTTGAAAAGGAGTTGCACCTAAAGCTCTTGCCGCTTCAATCAATCCCGAAGGAAGACTTAATAAACTGTTTTCGACCAAACGAGCAATAAACGGCGCTGCACCAATGCTCAACGGAACTAAAGCTGCACTAACACCAATTGAAGTTCCAACAATAGCACGTGTAAACGGAATCATCCAAACGATTAAAATGATGAATGGAATCGAACGAAAAATATTCACCAAAACCGATAAAGTTCTGTTTAAAACAGGCTGTTCTAAAATTTGATTTTTACGCGTCAGGAAAAGTAAAATTCCTGTTGGAAGCCCCAATAAAAAGCCAAAAAAGCCCGATACAAAAGTCATAACTATGGTTTCCCATGTTCCTTTTACTAATAAATCTATAATTGAATCAGACATAACCTAGAATTTCTGTTTTAATGTGTTTTGAATTAAAATATTGAATTGCAGCATCGTAATTCTCGCGTTTTCCTGAAAGTTCAATCAGCATAACACCAAAATTTACTTCGCCAGCCTGATCCATTTGTGCGCTTACAATTTTGAAATCAGTATCAAAAAGTCTTGAAACTTCAGAAATTACAGGTTCATTAACTGATTTTCCTGTCATTTCTAATTTTAATAACGGATTCAGGTTTCCATTGTCTTCTTTTTGCAATTTTTCTTCGTAAACCGATGGAACTTCTATATGTAAAGACGAAGAAATAAATTCTCTGGTCAATTCCTCTTTTGGATCAGCGAAAATTTCTCCGACACTTCCCTGTTCTATCAGTTTTCCGTGGCTGATTACGGCAACTTCATCACAAATCGATTTTACGACTTCCATTTGATGTGTAATAAGTAAAACTGTAATGTTCAAACGTTTATTGATATCTTTCAATAAATTCAAAATTGAACGTGTTGTTGCGGGATCTAAAGCACTGGTCGCTTCATCACACAACAATACTTTTGGATTATTAGCCAAAGTTCTCGCAATCGCCACTCTTTGTTTTTGTCCACCAGAAAGACTTGCCGGATAATCGTTTGCTTTTTCAGCCAAACCTACTAATTGCAGTAATTCCAAAACACGTGTTTTGATTTCACTTTTTGAAGTTCCGGCCAATTCTAACGGAAAAGCAACATTCTCGAAAACAGTTCTTGAAGAAAGTAAATTGAAATGCTGAAAAATCATTCCGATTTGTCTTCTTTCGATTGCTAACTCTCGGTTTGAAAGTTGCATCAACGCTTTTCCATCCACAATAATTTCACCCGAAGTTGGTCTTTCCAACAAATTCACACATCGGATCAAAGTACTTTTTCCAGCACCCGAAGTTCCGATAACACCAAAAATTTTCCCCTGCGGAACTCTCAACGAGACATCAGACAAAGCAGTCACAACTCTGTCTTTCTGATGGAAAGTTTTGGTTACATTTTTTAATTCAATCATTTCTCAATCAAGGTTAAAAACAAAAAAGCCTTTCAAATATTCGTGAAAGGCTTTTTGAAATAAATAATATCATTTTATATAGAAGCCAGCTCAATGAATCGCATTACAATAGTACAGCACATCATACTGTTGTTATAATAATTCTTCATATTCTGGTCGTTTTTTCTCATTGCGATTGCAAATTTAAGTAGTAATTTCCAATTTTAGCACAAAAATCATTAAAACTTTTATTACCCTATCAAAATAATAGATTATTTTTTATTGCAATCTAAACCAATCGTTCACTTCTCTCGAAATGGTATCTTTTATTTCAGGGTTTTCAAATTCATTTGTTGCAGGATTATAGACGTAATCTTTCTGCCATTCTTTATAATACAAAGCCACTTGCTTAATAGCATTACAAATAAATAAAAGCTCTTCATCTGTAGTAATTGGATGCAGTGACAAACGTACCCAACCTGGTTTACTGGTTTGATTTTTATCCAATAATTCATTGGTAATCAAATTGGAACGTTTTTCATCAATATTGAACAGATAATGCGCATAAGTACTCGCGCATGACCAGCCACCGCGAACCTGAATTCCGAAACGATCATTTAAAAGTCTTACGATTAAATTGTAATGAATATCTTCGATCACAAAAGAAACACAACCAATTCGCTTGCTTTTTAAGTCTCCTAAAATGGACAAGCCTTGTATTTTTTGAAGTTTAGAAAAACAAACATCTAATAATTCTTTTTCTCTTTTTGCAATCTGCTCCACTCCCATTTTTTCTTTTAATTCTATTGCCAATGCAGTTCGAATCACTTGCAAAAATCCCGGAGTTCCGCCGTCTTCTCTTACTTCAATTATGTCACTGTACGAATATTTTCCTAACGGATTTGTCCATTTTACATTTCCTCCTCCCGGATTATCAGGAAAATCTGATTGGTATAATTTTTCATTAAAAACCAAAACACCGCAAGTTCCTGGTCCACCCAAAAATTTGTGAGGCGAAAAGAAAATCGCATCTAATTGTTGTTCCGGATCTTTTGGATGCATATCGATTTTGACGTAAGGAGCCGAAGCTGCAAAATCTACAAAACACAATCCACCGTTTTGATGCATGATTTTGGCTAATTCATAATAAGGTGTAATAATTCCAGTAACGTTTGAGCATGCCGTAAAAGAACCGATTTTTACACTTCTGTCAGCGTATTTTTTTATTTCTGAAGAAAGAATTGCCGGATCCACCAAGTTATTTTCATCCGGAGGCAAAATTACAACATCGGCATTGGTTTCATACCACGAAACCTGATTTGAATGATGCTCCATGTGTGTGATAAAAACAACAGGTTTATCATTTGCATTTTCTTTTTGATGATTCTTTCTCAAGCCGATAATGCGCTGTAATTTCGACAAAGCAGCCGTCATTCCGGTTCCGGTTGTAACTAAAACATCAGATTCGTTTGCATTAACCGACTTTTTAATAATGTCTCTTGCTCGTTGATAAGCATAAGTCGAAGCTTTTCCGGTTTGACTTGAAAACGAATGCGTATTGGCAATCATCGGACCAACTTTATTGAGCATAATATCTTCAATCGGGACGTATAATCTTCCGCTGGCAACCCAATCTGCATAAAGCAAATTTTGTTCTCCGTAAACCGATTCAAAAATATGATCAATTCCTAATGTGTTTTCTCTAAACTTATTAAAGTAACACTCAGATTCTGTTGGTTTTGTTGTTGGCTCAATAGCATTCATTTCCCTATCATTTTTAAATTAACAAATTGTATTATCGATTGATTAGTTGTTGCTGACTTTTTTGTCTAAAAGCGATTTTAAAGTTGATTGTAACTCTTCTCCATGAAGATTTTTAGCTATAATAGTTCCTTTAGAATCCACTAAATAATTCGCCGGAATTGCTCTTACGCCATACAATTTTGCAACTGCGCTGTTCCAGAAAAGCAAATCAGAAACATGTGTCCATGTAAGTTTATCGTCCTGAATTCCTTTAATCCAGTTTTCTTTCTTTTTGTCTAAAGAAACGGCGATTATATTAAATCCCTTATCGTGGAATTCTTTGTAAGCTGCCACAATATTTGGATTTTCTCTTCGGCATGGACCACACCATGAAGCCCAAAAATCAACTAAAGTGTAACCTTTTAAATTTTCAGAAAAATGAACCGGTTTTCCTTCTGTATCATTGGCCGTAAAATCTGGCGCTTTTTTTCCAACCGCTAATCCGTCTAATACAATAGCCAAATCTTTTAGTTCTTTCACGTAAGTGATATTCTGAAGACTTTTATCCAACAAAGCAATATTTTTTGTGATTTGCTCTGGAGTAAGTCGATATGACCAGTTTCTATACAAAACATAAGCTGAAACAATCGATTTTGGATTTTCTGTAATGAATTTGCTGATTTCTACATCTTTTGATTTTTTATATGTTTCAAACAAATCTTGTGCAGCAGAACCTTCAACAACTGAATTTGTATAATACTTTTTCGGACTTAATTTAACTGTAATTGGCCCTTTTTCAAGAAAAACATACAATGGCGAATCTGCAGTATTTACACTTAAACCGTATAATTCTGGCGTTTTTACTTTTGTTCTAAAACTGAAATTCCCATCCTTCACTTTTACCGAATCAATTGTGGTAAACATTTTATTATGAAACTTTTGCAAATACACATATTGTGTAACCGTATCGACAACAGTTCCTTTTAACTGCAAATTACTTTCTTGTGCCTGAATTTGGATTGTTCCAAAAAATAAAGCAAAACCTAATAGTATTTTTTTCATTTGTTTTTGATTTTTAGTGATTAATAAGTTTATGATGATTTTTTAAATTGTGTTTTTAAATTGAGCAAAAGACTTCCTGTGCCAATCCTGAAAGACTTGGCAAATCTTGTTTTTAAAAGAAAAATGAAAATCTAAAACCTTTGCATTCGGAAAACTTGAATATTATTTTCTTGAATGAACAAATTGAAACGATCAGAATCGGCGTGTAATAGAACTGACTTGGTTTTCATTTTTTTTAAAATAAATTTTAATACTGATGATCTCATTCAGATTTGTTTTAGAAATCTTTCTTATCTGTCCCGCAAGGCGGGAAGGATTTAGCACCTTGTTTAGCAACAGGTTGCTAAGACTTCACAGGGCCTACTCCCTCAGTCTTTCTGGATAAGTATCATTACAGAAATATTCTGCGTTACAAATATATATTAATTCTACCGAATTAGTCAAGTTTAAAGTTACTTTTTTTGAATTTTATTTTTAATTAAGCGAACTTCACTCAATAATAAACTCAAAAACAATGATTTATAAAACATAAAAATTAGCTTATTATCGATCAAATTAAGTCTATTTTAGCTTTTATATTTAAAAAAAGACATAAAAAAAACTCATTCCGCTTCTGAAATGAGTTCATTATTATCTTAAAAAGTAGCGTAAATACATTATCACGCTTTCAAATCATCAAAATAAGCTGTTGTTTCTTCAATCAAAGAATGCATTAATTCCCCTGCCCTTCTGTGTTTTAGAATTGGTGAAATTTGTCCGCCCCAAAAAAGTATCATATCCCATTTTTCCTGATCTAGTGCCGCTTTTCGCAAATGAGACATAAAAGTAGTCTGCAATGGGAATGGAAGAACATCTGCTTCTTTTCCCATAATTTCTTTTGCAATTCTGCTCGTAATACCACGCCCGAGCCTTCCTGTATAAGCGCGCGATAAAGTTGTATATTTTGATGCATCTGAAAATAACATCTCTCTGTGAATTGGCAAAGCATTTGATTCTTCGGTAGCTAAAAATGCGGTTCCCAATTGAGCGGCGCTTGCTCCTAAAGCCAATGCTGCGGCAATTCCTTTTCCGTTTGCAATTCCGCCTGCAGCAATAACAGGAATTTTTACTTTTTCTCTAATTAATTGCAACAAAACAAAAGTTCCAGTTACTGAAGATTCGGCAGAAGCCAAAAATGAAGGTCGGTGTCCGCCTGCTTCAAAACCTGATGCGATAATCATATCGACGCCTGCATTTTCTAAAAATAATGCTTCGTCTAAAGTTGTTGCAGCGCCAACGGTTACAATTCCTAATTTTTTACATTGTTCCAAAATAGCTGTAGAAAGCGTTCCAAACATAAAACTGAAAACCTTCGGACGAATATCCAGAACAACTTGCAACTGATTTTCAAATCGGGATTGAAATGACGCCGGTTTTTCTGGCAATGGAATTCCGACTTCGTCAAAATAAGGCTTGAACAATTCTTTTGCTTTGTTATATTGTTCATCTGTGATTCCGCTTGGTTCCATATCGGAATCCGAAACCCAAAGATTTAGATTATACGGTTTATTGGTTAAGGCTTTTATCTGTTTGTCAGCTTCATAAATCTCCTGCGGACTCATAGTGTATGCGCCATATCCCCCCAAACCGCCAGCATTTGAAACGGCCGCCGTCAATTCAGGCGTGGACAAATTTCCGCCAAATGGCCCTTGCATAATCGGATATTGAATTCCTAATAATTCTGAAGCTTTAGTATTGTACCACATCACTTTAAAATTTAAAATTATTCGCTTAAATCAGTCAGCATTTTGTTGACAATAAGCCATTTTCCGTTGATCTTATGGAAAGATAAAAAATCACGATAATTAAAATCGTACATTTTCACATTTAGTTCTGCAATCGCGATTGAATTTACGACTTTTATATTCAAAATTTCACCTTTAAAAGGTTTTCCTGAATCTTTTGGACTTTGTCTGTTTTTTACACCATCCAAATAAAGATCCACAGTTTTAAAATACGGCTGACCTTTTACATCTCCAAAAACAAAACTTCCCGGATAAAAAATACTTCCCAAAAGCAATACATCGCCTTCATAAATTCCTTTAAAATAATAGTTTTCAACTGCATCTCTTATCGCTGCAATTTCTGCCTGATTTTCCATTTTGATCGTATTTTGAGCTTTTATGCCCTGAAAACTCCAGAGCATAAAAGCAGTTAATAAAATAGTTTTCATTTTAATTATAAGTTGTGCCCTGCTGCTTTTCCACCGTCAACATTGATAATGGCACCGGTAATAAAATTACTTTTGGCAACAGTGTACACCATTTCGGCAACATCGTCAATTTCTCCAACTCGATTCAGTAAGTGTAAACCAGCGGCCGCATCAGCATTATCACCGTGCATTGGCGTTCTGATTACTCCCGGAGCAACTGTATTGAAACGAATGTTTTGTTTTCCAAATTCCGCCGCTAATTGAACTGTAATAGCGTGAATAGCTCCTTTACTTGCGATAGGTGCCGAAGCTGGCCATCCGCCCAAACCGTGATTTACAAGCGGTGTTCCAATATTGATTACAACACCACCTTTTTGTTCCAACATTTGAGGAACCACAGCCTGAGTTGTAAAATAAGTTCCTTTTAAATTGGTTGTCAAAAATTTATCTAAATAAGCTTCATCAACTTCCAAAAAAGGTTTACTGTCAAAGATTCCGGCATTGTTTACCAAAACATCAACTGAACCAAATTTTTCGATTGCAATTTTTACTAATTGTTTCCCTGTTTCTTTGTTGCTGATATCTCCGGCATACATTGCCAAATTATCGCCTCCGCCAAATTCATTAAAAGCACTTTCTAATGACGCTGGTGTTACTGAATTGATGACAACATTATCTCCTCTGTCCAAAAAGTATTTTGCGATTCCTTTTCCAATACCAGATGCTGCTCCGGTAACGATTATAGTTTGTTTTTTCATGATGTTTATTTTTTATCGGCTGTTATGCCTTTTTCTCTTAATACTGATACTTGTTCTCCTGCGTAACCCCAATCGTCTAATTCAACTTCCTGAATTACAACATGAGTCAAATGCGGATCTTTATTTAAAACCTCGGTAATCAAATTCGTTATTCCGCTTATTAATTGCTGTTTTTGCTCGCGTGTTACGCCTTCGCGAGTCAATTCTAATTTTACGTAAGGCATGGCTTTAGTTTTTAGATTGTTCTGAAAAAATGGCTTCGGCAGTGATATTAAAATCAAGATCAAAGTCATTGTAGATTAATGTATCGCCTAAATCGACAAAGAAATTTCCTGAGCGGAATTTGATATCGTATTTGGTACGATCAATAATCATTTTCCCTGTAAGGGCAATTGTATTTCGATTGTTTTCTAACGTTGCTTCAAAACCTGCAACGTGTGTAATATCTTTTATGGTAAGATTACCTTCAAGATAAAAAGTGGTGTCTGATAATTCTTTTACAGAAAGAACATCAAAAGTTGCTGTTGGAAATTTTTCGATTGAGAAAAAATCATCTGAGGCAAGATGACCTCCGAATTGTGTGTTTGTTGCCGGATCTGTTACGTCCAGAATTTTAATAGAAGCGGTATCAATTACAACTTTCCCGCCTTTTACTTTTCCATCTTGCAAGATGAAATTACCTTCTTTGATACCAATTGTACCATTATGTGCACCGGTTACTTTTCTTCCAGTCCATTCTACGTTGCTGTTTGAGCTTACGATTTTATAATTTGTTGTTTCCATTGTGATTGTATTTAAGTGTATTTAAAATTACAGTACAAAGGAACGACGACTATGGAAATGGGTTACGTGACCTACATCACATTCTTTTTTGAGGTTCTAAGATGCTAAGATTCTAAGGCGCTAAGGTTTTTTTACAGAATGCTTATTTTGGTCTCTCGCAGATTTGGCAGATAAAAAAGATTGAAAAAATAATCCGCTCAATCTGCAAAATCTGCGAGAGCCAATATATTTGCTGTTTTGCGAGATTAATTAGTAGCTACATAATTTGCAAAATCTGCATGAAACAAACTATTTTAATCCATTTCATCCATAAAATCTGTGGTCCATAAAATCTACGAATTATAAAGCCTGCTCAGCGTTTCTCTGGAGACTCCTAAATAAGCCGCAATCAAATGTTTCGGAACAAGATTATACAATTGAGGATATAATGCCAAAAGCTCTTCATAACGTGCTTTGACATTATTATTCATAAACGATAAAAGCCTTTTTTGGGAAGCAATATATCCTTTGTTCGTTCTCCAACGGAAGAAATGTTCTACTTGGTGATATTCTTTGCAGAGTTTTTCGCGGTCTTCGTTTGACAGGCAAAGCACTTCAGCATCGGTAATGCAATCAACGTTTATGGTTGCTTCGGTTTGATTGTACAAAGCGCTGTAATCAGATGTCCACCAGGTTGGCATTGCAAACTGTAATATGTACATTTTGATTTCATCATTTATAAAAAATGCTTTCAGACAACCTGAAATCACAAAATATTCGCAGTTTACTTTATCTCCGGCACTAATAATGGTTTGGCCTTTTTTAAAAGACAATGGCTTAAAATGAGAATAGAAATAATCAAATTCTTCTTCTGTCAATACAGCAGTTTTGGCGATATGTTGTTGCAAAATGGCTTTGGTTTCCATTATTAAATTTCGGTTTTAAAGTATTCTGTAAAGTTATGAAATCAGATGAACTTTCGGATTGTCTATTTCAGAAATCAATTTGTCCGTTTCACCAAAAAACTCATATGTTTTCTGTTGCATCTGACGCAATTTTGTCCTGTTTAACAACTTAAAAATTAAAATCATGAACACAAAAACGACAAAAATTATTTATTGGACAGGAATTATTTTAACTTCTTTATGGTTTGGTGCCAGCGGGTTTTTCGAATTAACTTCAAATCCAATTGTTTGGGGAATAACACAACAATTGGGCTATCCAGCACATTTTATTTACATTCTTGGTGTGTTTAAAGTCGCTGGAGTAATCACATTATTAATTCCGAATAAATTATTACGATTGAAAGAATGGGTCTTTGCCGGAATTTTCTTTGACATCACTTTTGCTTTCTTTTCAAAATTAGCGGTATTAGACTTTCCTTCGACAATCGATGCTATTATTGCTTTTGCCATGGTGAGCGTAACATACGCTATGTTTAGAGAATTATATTCAGCTAATTATTCTAAAAATGCGATTGTAGGCTAATTTTAAGGCTTTTTAAGACCCAAAAAATATAAAAGCGTCTCAAAACCTCTGAGACGCTTTTTGTTTTATTATGAGTTTTTAAAACATTTATTATCTTTGCACTTTCAAATAAACCACTTCCGTACATGTGAATAAATAATTTCTTTCAGATATAGAGACAGCAAGCCAGACTTGGTTTTTGCTGATTTATTAATGCTTAAGAAAGAGATTATGATCATTCTGCAAAACATTTCATATACACATTCTAATACAGAATTGCTGTTCGACGCAATCAGTTTAACAGTAAATACAGGCAATAAAATCGCCTTAACAGGACATAACGGTTCTGGAAAATCAACTTTGCTTAAAATTATAGCAAAAGAATTATTTCCGTCAAGCGGAACAATCGAAATCGAGACTGAACCGTATTATATTCCGCAAATTTTCGGGCAATACAATCATTTAACGATTGCTGAAGCTTTACAAATCGATCAAAAATTGACCGCTTTCCACGAAATTCTTGAGGGAAATGTAAGCGAAACCAATTTAAATCTGCTCAACGACGACTGGACAATTGAAGATCGTTGCAATGAAGCTTTAAATTATTGGAAATTAAATGGTTTAGATTTAAATCAGAAAATGGAACTTTTAAGCGGAGGCCAGAAAACAAAAGTCTTTCTTGCCGGAATTGCTATTCATCAGCCCAAACTTATTTTATTGGACGAACCAAGCAATCATCTTGATGTTGAAGGACGAAATTTATTGTATCAATTTATAAAAACCTCAACTACAACAATGTTGATTGTAAGCCACGACAGAAAACTGCTGAATTTGCTTGATACAACTTGTGAGCTAAAATCAAACGGAATCAAAACGTACGGTGGTAATTATGATTTTTATTTGGAGCAAAAGAATATCGAAAAGAATGCTTTAGCACTTGATATTCATTCGAAAGAAAAAGCACTTCAAAAAGCCAAAGAAAAACAGCGAGAAACGATCGAAAGACAACAAAAATCAGATGCAAAAGGCAAAAAGAAGCAAGAAAAAGCCGGAGTTGCCCGTATTATGATGAATACTTTAAAGAATAAAGCCGAAAACAGCACTTCGAAAACCAAAAGCGTTCATGAAGAGAAAATTGGTGGTATTTCACAGGAATTACGTGAATTGCGTGAAAATGTTTCGAGTTTGGATAAAATGAAATTCGGCCTTGATAATTCACGTTTACACAAAGGAAAAGTGCTCGTAACCGCCGAATCGCTGAATTATAGTTACAACGAAGAAAAGATTTGGAAAACCAATTTAAATTTTCAGATTCTTTCGGGAGAAAGAATTGCGTTAAAAGGAAATAACGGTTCCGGAAAAACAACGCTGATTAAATTAATTTTAAAAGAATTACAGCCAAAATTAGGAAATCTGAAAATTGCAGATTGCAAAAGCGTTTATATTGACCAGGATTATTCCCTAATCAATAACGCGCTAACGGTTTATGAACAGGCACAGCAAAGCAATACGTCGGGTTTAGAAGAACACAATATCAAAATGAGATTGAATCGTTTTCTTTTCGGCAAATCAGATTGGGATAAACCTTGCCAGTTTTTAAGCGGAGGAGAAAGAATGCGTTTAATGCTTTGCGGATTAACAATCACAAATCAAGCACCCGATTTAATCATTCTCGATGAACCTACAAATAATCTTGACTTGCAAAATATCGAAATTCTGACTGCTGCTTTAAATGAATATCAGGGAACTTTAATTGTGGTTTCACACGATGAAATATTCTTAAAAGAAACAAACATAAACAACAGTATTACTTTAACTTAGAATGCTATATATAAATAAAAACTTGAAATGTAATTTATAAATATTTCATACTGAAAGATAGATAATCTAACCGCAAAGGACGCAAAGGTTTACGCTAAGTTCGCAAAGTTTTTTACACATAGCTTTGCGTGCTTTGCGATTATACTAAGTCTTGAATGTAAAAATCTTAGCGTGCTTTGCGGTTAAACTATTTACATTTCACAATTATCAACGGTTTTCCAGCCAGCTCAAAAAAGCCGTCGCTTTCTCTTTTCCCACCAATAATTTTTCCTCTGTTGGAATGGTAAGTTTAATAATCAACTTGCGCGAAAAATAATGCTCCGCTTCTCTTATTGCTGAAAAATTCACTAAATATTGCCTGTTCATTCTGAAGAATTGAATTGGCGACAACAACTTATGAACCTCATCTAACGACTGCGTAATCTGATATTCATTTTTATCAAAAGTCATAATCGTTGGCGTTTCATTTTTGATGTAAAAAAACGCAATATTCTCTGTCTGAATCGTTTGGTATTTATTGTTTTTAAAAACTAAAAAGCTGCTTTTACCTGTATTTTCGCCTGTTCTCGTTAAAAGATAATCGAAATCCGGCATCATTTTTTTATTTCTTTGGAAGAAATTCTTCAATTCGCCCGCTTTTTTAATCGCTTGTGAAATACTGTCTCTCGAAAAAGGCTTCAATACATAATCGATTCCGTTTGATTTAAAAGCCTCAATCGCATAATCATCGAAAGCCGTACAAAATATCACCGGAGACAAAACCTCAACGTTTTTAAAAATCTCAAAACAAAGTCCGTCTGCCAGCTGAATATCCATAAAAATAAGATCAGGCTGATCGTTTTCCATAAGATAACTCACCGCGCCATCAATACTCTGAATGTACGATAAAATCTGGGCATCAGGTCTGATACTCAAAATAAGCTGACCAAGTGCTTTGGCCGTTTTTACTTCATCTTCAATTATTACGATATTCATAAATAAGCGGTATTTTTACTTTAAAAGTCGTGTCGTTTTTATCAATTTCGATTTCCTTGTGAACCAAATGCATAAAACGCTGATTAATATTATCCAACCCAACACCTGTTGACAAAGCGCCTCTTTTCAACTGAATTGGATTTTCAATTACAAGAAAATCATTTTCGGTATACAATTTAATTCGCAGTGGTTTATCCAAAGAAACCACGTTGTGTTTAATACAATTTTCAATCAGCAACTGCAATGAAAAAGGCGGAATGGCACAATCGTATTGTTTTTGATCAATCTCATTTATCACTTCAAATCCGTCTTCGAAACGTGCTTTCAGCAAATAAATATAGGAATCCAATATCTGAATTTCTTCTTTCAGTGATATCAAGTCAAGCTTTCGGCTCTCTAGTGTAAAACGGTAAAAATCAGATAATTTCAAAATAAAATCAGAGCTCTGCGGATCCTGCATATCTACCATTGATTTTAGTGTATTCAAACTATTGAATAAAAAATGCGGATTCACCTGCTGCTTCAAAAGTTCGTATTGTGCACCAAGATTTAAGGCTTTCGTTCGTTCGAGTTCGACTCCAATTTGTTGCGTCTGATAATTCTGAAAAAGCAAATGCAAAAACATATACACAATCAAATTAATCAAAACACCGCGTAGTTCAAACATTATTGGCGCATCCATTTTTGAAACCTGAAAAAGCTCCTGATGCGCGATTACCAGTACAACCATAAGCAAAATCCCCAATACAACACTCAACAATAACTTCCAGTTAAACAAGCTTTTATTAGTACGTTGCGCTGAAAATTTTGGCAAGCTGTAAATGTTGTAATACCAAATAAAAAGAGAAAATAACAAAGTAATCGAAGAATTGATTACCAGATCGCCAGGTGTTGAAACCATGTCGAACAATTTGGGTATTGAGGCAAGAATTGCAAGTGCTATAGAACTTCCCCAAATGACACGTTGGGAAACCTGAAAGCGTTTTACTTTTTCCATAATTTTTGTTTTGTTTTTTAACTCTTGCTTTGCCAAAGATAGCAATAAATTAACGGGATTTGAGTGGACAAATAAAAAGAATTAAATTTGAATCTTCATTCTTTTTTATATTTTTAAAACTTAAATTTTTACTTTTTATTAATGGTTACAAAATACTGGTTTACAAAACATTAAATTGCAAATAAAAACACTAACTGCCATTTCGTCAGAGCTCAAAATAAAGCTTTTTTCACTTTAAATCATGCTCAAAATGGCAGTTTCTGATATTCAAATTTCATTTTAAAAATATTAACCCGTTGCTCATTTTTCTAAAGTAAATTTTGCGTAAAAACTGCTCGGTTTGCGCCCAAAATAATTCCCGAATTCATGTCCTGAACGAAGCCGATAATTTCAAAATCTTTAGCATTAAAACCTTTTGGCAAAGACAAGGAAACATTCCCTTTTTGATTTCCGGTCAAAGCGAAACCATTCAGACTTCTGACAATTTGAAAATGCGACAAAACATGATTGGCATTCTCTCCTCTTTTCACATTGCTTTTAGCTGCTTTTTGAACCACAGCAACATACAGACGATTGTTTTTTGAAATCTTATTTATGTTATAATTTAAATTCAGTTTATTCTCCTGCTGGCTTGCTTCCAAAGTTATTTCGGCAACAGCAGGTTTTAGAAGTGCTGTACGAATTCCGTTTTGAACTGCCGTTTCCTGAGAACCGATATAATCTATTTTCCCATTGATAATAAGTTGTGGCGTATAAATAGGATCTTTTTCCATGAATTTAGCGTAATCGTATTGTCGCTTGGTATTTGCTGCACTGCTAAAAACATCTTTCCAACCTTGTTTGTCCCAATAATCAACATGATACGATAAAACATAAACATTGCTATCTTTGTATTCATGCTGGATTTTTCCCATCAATTCATCTGCTGGCGGGCAACTTGAGCAGCCTTCGGAAGTGTAGAGTTCTAAAAAGGCAAAACCTTTTTTGTCTTTGTTATTTTGGCTGAAAATACTATTCCCGATTAAGAAAAACAGCATTATAAAAGCGCTTATTATTTTTATCTTTTTCATGATTGTAAAGTTAAGAGTTAGACGTTATCAGTTAGGAGTTAAAAGTTAGTTTCAAAAACAACTCATAACTCCTAATTCATAACTTATAACTTTTTAAAGAATATTAAGCTCAACATTAATGTTTCCTCTTGTCGCTTTTGAATAAGGACAAGTTTGATGTGCCTGAGCTGCTAATGCTTTAGAAGTTTCGAGATCCAAACCTGGCAAACTGATATTTAATCTTGCCTGTAAAGAATATTCGCCTTCAGTGACACATAAATCAAACTCAGCATCTACTGCAGTTTCTGCCGGAAGTTTAATTCCTTGTTTTGAAGCTGCGATTCCTAAAGCTCCTATAAAACAAGCCGACCAACCTGCAGCAAACAACTGCTCAGGATTTGTTCCAGGACGTGATGATCCCGGTGAACTTAATTTAATATTCAATTGTTCATCTGAACTTTGAGAAGCTCCTTCTCTACCACCTGTTGTATGTGTTTTTCCTGTGTATAAAACTTTTGTTTCCATGATTTTTTGTGTAAAATGTTATTTGTAAAAAGTAAAATGTTAATTGTTGTTTTTATTGATTTTTAATATTGTTGTTGAAATTTATTTCAAGTTATCTACATCTACAATTGCTTGCGCAAATGCTTTTGGATCTTCTTGTGGCACGTTATGTCCGATTCCTTTTAAAATTCTGTGTTCGTATTTTCCTGTGAATTTGTTGGCATACGCTTTTCCATCCGCGAAAGCGCCGTCAAAATCGCTTCCAATTGTAATTGTTGGAACTTTAATCGCAGGTTTTGAAGCCAGACATTTTTCAAGATTGTCATATTTTGATTCTCCTGCTTCAAGAGATTGTCTCCATCTGTAATTGTGAATCACAATCGCCACATGATCCGGATTGTCAAAAGATTGCGCTGTTTGATCGTAAGTTGCTTTATCGAAATTCCATAACGGAGAAGCGATTTTCCAGATTAATTTATTGAAATCGTACGTATTTTGAGTATAACCTTGTTTTCCTCTTTCGGTTGAAAAGTAATATTGGTACCACCATCCTAATTCAGCCGTTGGAGAAAGCGGTTTTAAATTCGCTTCTAAATTTACCACCAAATAACCGCTTACAGAAACCAAACCTTTTACGCGTTCTGGCCAAAGTGCTGAAACCACAACTGCAGTTCTTGCTCCCCAATCAAATCCGCCAATTACGGCTTTGTCTATTTTAAGTGCATCCATAAAAGCAATAATATCACTCGCTAAGGCCGCTTGCTGTCCATTTCTGAACGTATCTTTTGAAAGAAAGGTTGTTGTTCCAAAACCTCTTAAATAAGGCGTAAAAACGTGATATCCTTTTGCAACTAAAATCGGAACGACTTCGTTATAACTGTGAATATCATAAGGCCAGCCGTGAAGTAAAATCACCGGAGTTCCGTTTGATGGACCTGCTTCTGTATAACCTACGTTTAATAAACCAGCGTTGATTTGTTTTAAAGTCCCAAGTGAACTGCTTGCTTCAATTGTTTGTTTTGGAGCTTGTGCGTTCGTTACATTCACATTCATAAAAAGAATGGCAATTAAGATTGATTTTGCAAAAATGTTGTTTGTAATTTTTAATAGCGTTTTCATAATTTTTATTTTTTGATTAGTTGATTATCAGTTAATTTCTTCGTCAAAGGTATCTTGATAATCCTCGTTTTAAAAGGAGAAAAAAGGTGAAGTGGACAAAGTTTGGGGTGAAATGGACAGGCTTTTAGTTATGAGTTATGAGTTTTGAATTATGAGTTATGTGTTATTGAATGCTGATGATTTAACCGCAAAGCACGCAAAGTTTTTTTGGCTCGTAAGGCTTTGTAAAAGCGCAAGGGACGCAAAGCTAGATGTTGAACAAAATTTTGCGCCCTTTGCGTATGCCTTAGCTCCCGATAGCTATCGGGATTGCGGTTAAACTATTCGCATTTCAACCTGAAACCTGAAACTACTTCTTCAAAACCAAAACAGGTTTTCCTTTTTCTACAATATAAGTTGCCAGTTCAGAAGCTTTTGTATTTGTATTATTTCTTGCTGAATGCACAACGCCTGCCGGAATAAAAAGAACTTCTCCGGCTTTTAGCGTAACCGGCGCCTGACCTTCAACCTCATATTCTAACGAACCTTCGAGTACGTAAATAATCTCTTCACCCGGGTGAAAATGTTTCCCGAAAGCTGAATGACCTTCAAAATCTATTCTGGCCTGAACTGCTTCGCGTCCCGGAATGCTTAAATCATGTTTTTGTAAATCGGTGCGTTTTATTCCGTTTTGAGCTGCAATTTGATTCGGAATCAAAAAGGCTATTATTCCTAAAATGATGATCGCGATTATAACCCAGGTTTTTTGTTTTTTAGTTTCCATAACTTTTTATTTAGTGATTAGTTAATTTTTAGCATTAGTGTTTTCCTCTTAGTCCTCTAAAAGCGTCACGTAATTCAACTGTAAAGATTTGTGGTTCTTCCCATGATGCGAAATGTCCGCCTTTGCTTACTTCATTGTAGTAAGACAGGTTTTTATATGCTTTTTCAGCCCAGCTTTTTGGTGCCTGATAAATCTCTCCAGGAAAAACTGTAATGGCAACTGGAATTTTAATATCAGCTGTTTTTTGTTCCAAAGCATTGAAATTGTTATTGTTATTTTCCCAATACAATTGTGCCGAAGAGTTAGCTGTATTTGTCAACCAATACAATGAAATATCATCCAGCATTTCGTCTTTTGTAAGCGATTTTTCGGCATTTCCTCCGCTGAAGGTCCAATCGTTGAATTTGTCTAAGAAAAATGAAGCCAAACCAACCGGAGAATCCGTCAATCCATAACCCAAAGTCTGCGGACGTGTTACCATCATTCCGGCATAACCACCACCTTTTGTATATAATTTATTAAGCGAATTAAACGCCGCTTTTTCCTTAACCGATAATCCCGCTGGAGCTGAATCACCATTTTTTAAAGCTTTGGCAATATCTGCAGGAACTGTAGCCGGCATGTTTACGTGAATTCCCAATAAACCTTCCGGAGCCTGGCGTGCCATGGCATCAGCAATTACAGAACCCCAGTCACCACCTTGCGAAACATAATGTTTGTAACCCAAACGTTTCATCAAAACATCCCAGGCGTTTCCAATTTTTTCTGGTCCCCAACCTGTTCCTTTGGGTTTTTCAGAAAAACCATAACCTGGCATTGAAGGAATAACTAAATCAAAAGCATCTTCTGCTTTTCCGCCATAAGCAGTTGGATCTGTCAATGGTCCAATTACTTTTAAAAGTTCAAAAAATGAACCCGGCCATCCGTGAGTAATGATCAACGGTAAAGCATTTTTTTGTTTTGATTTGATGTGGATGAATTGAATATCCAGTCCATCGATGTTGGTTACAAACTGTGGAAGTGCATTTAATTTGTCTTCTGTTTTATGCCAGTCATAATCGGTTCCCCAATATTTAACCAAGTTCTGGATCTGATCTAGTTTTACTCCCTGCGCTTGATCTGTTACCGTTTCTTTTTCCGGCCATCTGGTAGCATTTACACGATTGCGAAGATCTGTAATCGCTTCCTGTGAAATGCTGATGTGATATGGGCGAATTAAAGTAGCATCTGATGGAGATTGTTTGTCTTTATTTTGAGCAAAAGAAACCGAAGCTGCCAACATAAAAGCGCCGGTTGCAATTGCGTTTATAAAACTGTGTCTGTTTTTTTGAAGTGTTTTCATTTTTTTTGATTTTTAAATTATGAGTTATCAGTTAATTTCTTCGTCAAAAGTATTTCGATAACCCTTCTTACGAAATGAGAAAACAGTCCAACCGGACAAAGTTTGAGATGAAATGGACAGTCTTTGAGTTAGGAGTTAGGAGTTTTGAATTATGAGTTATGAGTTATGAGTTTTTGAATGCTGGTGATTTAACCGCAATCCCGATAGCTATCGGGAGCAAAGATTTTTAACTCATCTGGCTTAAAAAAAACGCAAAGATCGCAAAGCTATGTGTTCATAACTTTGCGATCTTTGCGTATCCCGATAGCTATCGGGGTTGCGCGCTTTGCGGTTAAAAAATTTTGCGGTTACAAATCAACTCATAACTCATAACTCATAACTCATAATTCATAACTTTTAAGCAAGCACCATTCCCCCATCCATAATGAAATCAGCACCGGTGATGAATTTTGCTGCGTCACTGGTTAAATAGGAAACCATTTTAGCAACATCTTCCGCTTTGCCCATTTCTTTAAGTGGCACTTTTTCGATTACGACATCCATAATACCTTTTACGGTGGTTTCGTCTAAACCGACTTTTTTCATTACTTCTGTTTCTGTTGGTCCCGGACTAACGGAATTCACTCTTATTTTTCGTGGCGCTAATTCCAACGCTGCCGATTTCATAACCGAATTCAGAGCCGTTTTGCTCGCCGAATAAACCGAAGATCCCGGCCCCGGCATACTCGCAGTATTCGAAGAAAGAAATACCACTGAAGCACCGTCTTTTAAAACTGGAATAAATTTGCTTAAAGTAAAATAAGCGCCTTTCAAGTTGACATTCATAATACTGTCATACAATTCCTCAGAAGTTTGTTCGATAGTTCCCAGACCTGCAATTCCGGCATTGATAAAAAGAATGTCAACCGCACCGAAACCAGCTTTCACTTTAGAAACCAGATTCTCAATATCTGCAACACTCGACTGATCTGCCGTAAATGCTGTCACGCCTAATTCCTGACCTGCTTTTTCAATTGCTTCTTTTCGTCTTCCGGTAATGAGAACCTGAGTGCCTTGCTCTTTTAATTGTTTTGCTGTTGCGTAACCAATACCGCTGTTTCCGCCTGTAATTACGGCTACTTTATTTTTTAAATTGTCCATTGTTTTATGTTTTTAAATTAATGGGACAAAGTTAGATTGGAAATTGGGTTGTTTTTTTGGTGGTATCATGGAGTATACCTAATCGAGTTTTATTTATTATGATTTTTTAGGAGCTGTTTCCTGCTGTCCATTATATCTTTTGTGCCGAACCCCGCCACAAAAGGATGCCGCTTCCATCAGGGCTAGGGAATTCGCTTTTATAAGAAGCAGTTTTAAAACAAACCTTATTCTATTGTTTTTAAACCTTATAAAGGCAATTTATCAAAAATTACAAGTATAACTTCACATACTTGGCACAACCCACTTTCAACGGAAAAACCAAAATTCTTTTATTACTTAACCAATCACCAAAAATTTATGGCACATTTCTCAGACCAGGTTCACATTACTATTGGAGGCTTTACCCAAAACATTATTTATTATGATTTGAAGCTGTCGCAAAAAATGGCAGATCATCATTATTTTTCATTTGTCTGGAAATATAACGCAAAAGCAGTCATACCACCAGGAGAGCAAGATAAGGCAATGAAAAGCTACAATGGAAATGAAGTTATTTTTACTTTCAAAAGTCTTACAGGAATCAAACTGATGAGCAAAGGGATCATAACCGGACTGACTTCGATAGACAAGAATGGAAGCCCGGTCGGACTTCACGTGACTGGTACAAGCCACAGCATTGTTATTGACGGTATGCCAAAATCCAGAACCTATCTGGAAAGAGGAATGGATGATATTGTGCTGGATCTTTTGTCTGAAGGCCCTACCGAGTTTTATCAGAGAGATGCTATCAGGTCGACCTATATGAAAGAATTCAGTTATATGGCACAATATAACGAATCCAATTTCAATTTTCTCAAAAGATTGGCGCAGCGTTACGGCCAGTGGTTTTATTTTGACGGAATGCGCATGCAGTTCGGACAAATCAAAAACACAAAGATAAAACTCATCAACGGGGCATCACTCCATGATTTTACCATACAGACCAATATGAGTGCGCATAAAATTTCATTGGCAGGCTACGATTACAGCATTGCAGCCAATATCCGAAATTCATCTGCCAGAACCACATCAGGAAGCAAAGACGGTTTAGCATCAAATATTGGATTTAATCAAGGAACCGTTGCTCAGCCTGATTTGGCTGTTGGAGCCTATACCAACAATGCACAAAACAAAGATGAGCTTGAAGAAATGATTGCACTGCAGACTGCAGCAAGCGATGCTAACAGTGTGTACTACAGCGGAATATCTTATTTTCCTTTAGGGCTGGGACAAATGTTTGCTATCATAGACCAAGATACAGAACGCCATCTGGTTTGTATAGAAGCCATACACCACTCCGAAGTGCATGGCAATTATACCTGTGAATTCAAAGCTATTCCTGCCGATGTTTCAGCACCGCATTATACAGATACAAAAGTTATTGCTAAAGCAGAAACCCAGCCAGCAAAAATAAAAGACAACAACGATCCTGAAGGACTCGGACGCGTTAGAGTTGAATTCTACTGGGCATCAGGAAGCACATCAAGCGAATGGATTAGAATGATTCAGCCTCATACCGGAGCGGGAAAAGGATTTTATTTTATCCCAGAAATCGGTGAAGAAGTATTGGTTGGCTTTGAAGGTGGAAATACACAGTGTCCTTATGTTATGGGAGCGCATTATAACGGGCAGGAATCATCTGGATATTATACTCCAAAAAATGATATTAAAGCGATAAAAACCCGAAGCGGATGCAAAATTGTTATCAACGATACTGACGGTTCTATTCTAACGGAAGACAAAGCAGGAAGCAAAGTTTTTCAGGACGGACAAGGAAATATTGAGGCCAGTGCACCGAAGAATTTTACGATAAATGCAGGTGAAAATATTAATATAAATGCCGGAAAAAACATGAATACCAATGTAGGTCTGAATAAAACAAATACGGTTGGAGGAGATTATACCGAGACCATAACTGGCTCGAAATACCTTACTATTGGAATTAATTTTATTCTCAATGTTACCAGCAATATGTTTGAATGGATAAAAGGAAATAAAGAAACCGAAAGTAAAGATATCAAAGAAATGGCTCAAGAAGTCCTTTTAAATAGTACCGAAAAAAGCATAAGTCTCAGAGCATCTAAAGATGTAAACAGTCATAGTGGTGAAAATTCAAGAAATTATTAAATTATGAGTATAACAAGAATAATTGGCGGTAAACTCACTAAAACTGCCATAGGAAATATAGATATTCATGCTACAAATGGAAACGTACATCTTGCTGCCACTACACATAACAATTGGCATGGAGAGGAAAATGGTATTTTTTATCATGATTATGAGCCTTCGCATCCTGCTGACTCATTGGCAACTTCGATCGACGTTACACTGAACATTTTTTTTGACGGCACACAAAATAACAAGACCAATACCTTAGAAGGCAAATTCTATAAAAAATCAAACCAAAAAGACGACAGCTATACCAATGATTTTACCAATGTAGCACGAGGCTATGATACTATTGACGCTGATGCACCTTTTAATATTAACGTATACATAGAAGGTATTAGCACACACGATTTGGAGAGTGATGATATTTTTCCTGATGTAGCTCTGGGTATGGGTGATCGCGGTGTAAAAGCCAAAGTAGTGAAAGCCTGCGTGGAAGCTGGGAAAAAAATACTAAAATATAAAGGAAAAGAAATCGATGAGCTTATCGTTAATGTTTTTGGTTTCAGCCGTGGCGCCGCTGCGGCCAGGCATTTTTTGCATGTTGCCAATAGCAATGCAACTATTTTTAGCAGAGACGATAATAACAATGCAATTATAATAGCACCTCATGCATACCAAGGCATGACTTCTGGTGATTTAAAAATTAATATTAAATATCAGAATATAGTGGATAAACATGGCTACTTTGCCGCCTGTTTATTAAAGAATAATATTAATCCAAAAAAAATCAAATTCAATTTTGTTGGATTATATGATACCGTTGCTTCTTATGGTCTCTATCACGGTAATGATGTTGCTGATTTGCATTTGGATGCTATAAAAAAAGCTCATTTTGTTTTTCAGCTTTCGGCTGACGATGAATATCGCGAAAATTTTGACCTGACTGATATTACCAGTGCAGGTTTAAATGGATTAGAATATACTTTGCCAGGTGTACATTGTGATATTGGAGGTGCTTACAAAGATATGGAAGATGAAACATCTGTCTTATATTATAAAAGAGAATCAATTTACAACCTAATGATTCACAGCACAGATCAGGAAGTTCAGAAATTCAGAGAAATTGTAATCAAGGATGGCTGGTACAAACCGCATCAAATAACTGCGGGCGTCTCCCATGATTCAGATTTAGACGATGAAGTAGCAAAAGGAAGTGTTGAAGATTCCGAAACATTCTATACTGTTGTAGGAATAAGAAAAGAACTTCGAAACATATATGACAAAATACCACTCAAAAAAATGCTTTACTACTCTAATCAATTTGGGGTAAAATATAATACCATAATTATTGAAAAATCACATGAAATCAATGAGCCTTTTTTGCAACAGGTTTACAATCAATTATTAAATTATATGGTAGCCTGCAATGATTTAAGGAACAAATATGTGCGAGAAAAATCAGCAGATTCGCAAAGTTATTTAAACGAATTAAGACAAATATCCTATCTCGATTATATAAAAGAAGAAGATTTGAAAACATTACGGAATGAGTATTTGCACTGGTCTGTAAAAGCCAACAAGTTTGGTCTGGATACTCGAGAGAGCCAGGCACCTACAAAAGAGGGTGCACTAGAACAGAAATACAGAAAAAGAGAAATACATCATGGTTAAAACAAAAATATTACTTAAGAATTCCTCATTACTTATCGTTTTATTCACAAACTTAATAAGCTGTCAAATGAAAAAAGAATTGCCACAATTTCATGTAGAAATGTGCCATCCGGAAAATAAATACCGAATCGAGCCTGTTTATGACAAAATAAAAACTTTGGAAGGTGTTCACGCCTCTTTCCCTTACGGAGGATCTTCTGGTTCTTGGGGTGATTCCCGAAAATCTTGGACAGAACAATATGGAACTCCAATTGGTGCTGATATTACTTATTACGTAGACTACGAGGATTGCTTTTATAAACTTGATGTAGATTTTCCTGTTGAAACCATGAAAGATTTAACCACAAGGTTTTATGCTATCGATGAAGATTTGAACAATGACGAGCCACTAAAGGAATATGTCTATGAACGAAAAGACAATCAATATGCTGCTTATTCAGAATTTAGCGATATTATTTTTGGCTTTGCACCAAAAGGCATGGTGGTGGTCTGGCTTCGTTATGGAGCGTCGCAAAAAGAATTAGGACGTTATCAAGCGAAAATTGTTAAAGATGATAAAGCCTTGGAGGAAAAATTATTCGCATCTTGGTCTATGAAACGTAAAGAAGTGCGTGAAAAATTTTTAAACCCAAATGCCAGTCCAGAAAAATGGGATAATTATCGCATTAAATATGTATGGAAGCCAGTCATAAGTTCCGAAAATCCAAAATTCAAACTTTTCTGGGTCTTAACAGAATATTTCAATGGTGAGTCTGAAAATGCAGTTCGTCCTATATTATTGCATCCAGCCACGCGAGAAAGAGCAATACCACGTTTAATCACTTTTTTTTGGGAAACGGGAAAAGGCGAAAAATTTGAAGGCAGGGCTTTTTTTGATTGGCAAAAAACCAACGAGAAATTTAAAATTGAAAATAATGGAGATAATCAAATTCAGATAAAAATAGCGCCCAGCAATAATAATTTTGAAGTTTTGATAAATGGAAAACCTTTGGAGTTGATTAACAAAAGAGTTTTTAGAAGTGAATGGAGTTTTAAAGAATCGTATAAGTAATTTTCATTAAGGCTACAAAACATTTGTTTTAGTATACAAAAGCCAATAAATTCTGTTTGGATACCCTGCTCCCGCACGAATCCTTTCGTGTGGTAGCAAGTATGTAAAAGTCTAGTTTTCTTTATAATGGCTTAATATACTAAAAATGAGTATGAATAATGAATTTCAAAATACTGAACGCTTAGTTGGAACGTGCCACACGAAAGGATTCGTGCGGGAGCGGGGGAATCAAATGGTAAATTATTCCAATCTTTAAAAGATAAAAATGTAAAAAGCCCTATTTTTGATGATAATACAAGCGGTTTAAGAATAGCAATAAACGATGTATGGACATATCAGATTTACATTACGCGATATAAAGTAAACGGGAACCATTTTGAGATGGGTCTTGAGTATATTAATTACGATCATTTTGGGTTAGATTTTCCTGATATTCATAAATATGATCAAGATATTTTTTATGCTTCGTTTGTTTTACAACATTTTAAAAATTATAAACCATTCATTACAAAAATAGATATTGTAGGAGAACTAAAAGGAATATTATGAAAAAACACATAACTCTTATGCTCATATTATTTTTTATTTCTTGCAATAATAAAAATTTATCTATAGAGCCTATTGATAAAAAATTTAATTTTGAAGGGTGGCAATTTCAGTACTATGAAATATCGAACTATAAAAATTTTTCAGAGGAAGATTTATTAAATAAATTAGAAAATTTTGTAAAAAACAAATACCCTCTTCAAAAATATAAGAATAAAAATCTAATTGTATTTTTTTATAAAAAATCAATATTTGAAAATTATAAAGATGATCTAAACGAGATAATGGACAAAGACCCAGATTTTGGAACAATTGGTAAATATCGAGGGAATTTAATTGCAAAAATAAATTATTGGAAAATCGATGATTATAAAAAAAGTTATACTCGTATTCTATTTGACAATGATGATAATCAAAAAATGGTTAGAAAAGATACTCTTTTAATAAATTAATATTCAGCATTCTAAAGAATAATTAAATAAATAAAACACAAAAAAATAAGCGTCATTCTAAACTTCAATTTGCTTAATATAAGCATCTTGATCTATATTCTCCTGATTTAGAAAAATAAATTCACGTACTAGTGAGCGTTTTTTTTATTATAAATAACATTATTCTCATAAAAAACTTTAAATTGTATTAAATCAATCGTCCTAATAGCGCACCTTCTTAGAGTTTGCGCTATTTTTATTTTTATCCCCCCATCCTCTCTAAATTCAATAATTATAAATTAAATTAATAACGACAAAAAATTATTAATTTGATTAATAAGCACCTTCACCATACCTTTGCTTCATCAAAATCAAAGAAATGATTTGATCATCTTAAAAAATAACTTTAAAAAATTAGCAATCATGAAATTTACAAGAAGAGCAAACGCAAACTGGAAAGGTACAGGAATGGAAGGAAAAGGAACCATCAGTACACAAAGCACAACTTTAGATAATGCACAATTATCTTTTAAAACTCGTTTCGAACAAGGTGTTGGAACTAATCCTGAAGAATTAATCGCTGCGGCACATTCTGGCTGTTTTACAATGCAATTAAGCTTTTTATTATCGGAAGCTGGTTTTGTTCCAGAAGATTTAGACACAGTGGCTAAAGTAACTTTTGAAGACGGAACTATCACTTTAATTGCTTTAGAACTTACTGGAAAAGTTCCTGGAATCTCTGAAGAAGATTTTCAGAAAACAGCTCAAAAAGCAAAAGAAATTTGTCCGATTTCTAAATTGCTAAATACCGAAATTACTTTGGCTGTAACCTTAAACTAATTTCTAAATAACAAAATTTCAACGCAATCTTGTCATTCTGAGGAACGAGGAATCTCCACGAGAAACTCCGTCCGGTAAGTCGCCAATCTTTGTAGAGCTTCTTGTGAAGATTTCTCCTCCGTCGAAATGACAAGATTGTGTTGAACTTTCAAATAAATAACACAACAATTAAAATCAACAATCTAAAATTTTATAAAAATGAAAACAATATTTAAAAGCTTTTTAGCATTCGCAGTAATAATCTTCAGTTTAGTATTTACAACAGCAAACGTAAACGCTCAAACTGCTCCTAAAATTAAAAATGTAGTATTAGTTCACGGTGCTTTTGCAGACGGTTCTGGATGGAAAGGTTTGTATCAGGTTTTGACTAAAAAAGGGTATAATGTAACCATCGTTCAAAATCCGTTAAGCTCTTTAGAAGACGATGTTAAAGCAACAAATTTAGCCCTTGACAAACAAGACGGACCAACAGTTTTGGTTGGACATTCTTGGGGCGGAACTGTAATTACAGAAGCTGGAAATCACCCAAAAGTTGCTGCTTTAGTTTATGTTGCTGCTTTACAACCTGATAACGGAGAAAACTCTATCCAATGGTTACAAACTGCGCCTCCAGCTCCTGAAAATGGTGTTTTGGCTCCAGACGATAAAGGTATTGCTTATTATGATAAAGCTAAATTCCACGCTGGTTTTGCAGGTGATTTAAGCAAAGAAGATGCTGAATTTATGTTTGCTTCGCAAGGTGCATTTCACGCTCAAGGTTTTGGAACTCCAATTACTAAAGCAGCATGGAGAACTAAACCTTCTTACGGAATCGTAGCAACTGAAGACAAAAGTATCAACCCTGATATCGAACGTGCAATGTACAAACGTTCAAACACTAAAATCACTGAAATAAAAGGAAGCCACGTGGTTTTCATTTCTCAACCTGAGAAAGTTGCGAATGTGATTATTGAAGCATCTAAAAAATAATTGTTAATTATTAATTGTTAATTATCAATTCAATATAAGCTTGTCATTTCTCCCTTCGGTCGAAATGATAAAAACATAAAATTCCAAATTCCAAGTCTTAACAAAATTGGAATTTGGAATTTTTATTTTGGAATTTCAGCATTACATAAACTTACTAACTGCTTTTATAAAATAAGGCGAATCGTTCCAGCGTATTTTTTTATAACTGAAATTTTTTTTGAGTGATTCAGGAAGACAGTTCCAGATCGCTTCATTCATTTTTTCGAGTATTAACTTTTTTGAAAACGAATCGGAAACTACTAAACTTATTTCCCTTACCGGAACTGGTTCTTTAAAAGGTTTGAAAAGTCCAGCCGATTCATTCAATGTCGAAAGCTTCGGAATAATCGCAAATCCTAAATGCGCACGAACCAGATTTTTTAAGGTTTCAATGGAATTGATATCGTACGTGAATTGTTCTTTTATTTTATCCGACGTTTTTAATCCGCAGATATCCAGAAGTTGTGCGTTGTAGCAATATTCATGATGCAACAGTAATAATTCGGTTTTATCGCTAGGTTGCATTTCATAAAATTCTTCATTCGCCATCGGATGGGTCTGATTCAAATAAGCAACAAAAGGTTCTTCAAAAATAACATGTTCTATCAAATTTGGATTTCCCGTTGGCGTCGCCATAATGGCAACGTCAATCGCGCCGGTTTCTAACTCTTTCATTAAAACTCCGGTGTAAGCTTCTTTGATAATAAAATGCACTTTCGGCGCTGCTTCTTTCATGGCCTGAATGAACAACGGAATCAGATATGGCGATAAAGTCGAAATTATACCGAGTTTTATTTCTCCTTCCAATAGATTTTTTTCATTTATCACAAAATCCCGAATTTCATCTACTTCACGAAGAACCTTTTTGGCTTTATTGATAATCTCAATTCCTAAAACGGTTGGCGTGAGTGGTACTTTATTTCGGTCAAAAATCTTGATTCCAATTTCTTCTTCGAGATTTTTTAGCTGAATCGTAAGTCCGGGTTGTGTTACCATACAAACTTCGGCGGCTCTCGCAAAATGACGTTCTTCGTCTAAAGCGACAATATATTTTAATTGCTGAATGGTCATCTTTATAATTTTATTTTATAAAGATACATAAATATCAATTTCATTTATAAACCAAAATTTCGCAGATGTTAAAGTTTTGCAAAAACATCAAAATTACAAAACCAAAACATACGCTTTATCGTACATAATAGAAACGATTTTTAGGTATGTGGTAGATGAGAATGGAGTAGTTTTTGGAGCATATCGAACTTTATCACATATCCTGAATATCAATTTATTCTACGCCAATTATAAAAAGGAAAGCGATCTTAAATTAAGATCGCTTTTTATTTTTACTCCTCTCCTTCACTCTTCAATTGCAAAGCCCGCTGCAAAAAACTCTGATGCAAAATTTTATTTTCGGCTTCTTCAATTGCTCTTAACAGATTATTTTGGTTGGTTGTAATTTCGGTTAAAGCGCTTTTCATGACTTCCCAAACGGGTTTCATTTGTTCAATTAACTCCTGCCCTTTTGCGGTCAGCTGAATTAGTCTTTTTCGTTCGTCAATTTTGTCTTTTTTGGAGCGAATCAGTTTTTGTTTTTCCAGTTCTTTCAACAAACTTATCGTTGACGGATGTGTGTATCCAATTTCATTGGCAATCTCCACAACGCTTAAAGTATCTTTATGATATAAGGTGTAAATTACTGGAAACCATTTCGGTTCAAAATCAATTCCGTATGATTTATAAACCAATGCGCCGTCTTTTCGTAATTGCTCGCTCAAGCGCTGTAATCGCGTCGAAATGGCTAAAATTCCTGATTCGTCTATAATATTCATCTTTATTTCTTTAAAGTTAAATGGCAGAAAACATTATCGGGTTTCATTAATGGAAATTTTTCTGGAAGCGATTCTTTCTCAATTCGCACAAAATCATTCTTTTCATAAAATCGTAATGCGGCTTCTAAAATCGCAACGGTTCCCAAATATAAATCATCGATTCCGGTTTCTTTGCAATATTCTATTAAAGTCTCAAGCAATTTTTGTGCTATGGAAAACTCTTTTCCGCGGAATTCCTTTTTTACAAACATCTTTCGAATTGCCGCCGCATTTTCATCAAATTTAACCAAAGCTATTGTACCAACTAATTCATCATTAATAAAAGCGCCCCAAAAACCGCCGCCTCCAGCATAATAAAAATTCTGAATATTGAATAAATCCGGCTGATCTTCTCTCGTAATCGGAACATTGAATTCATTAATCTGAATGTTTAATATTAAGTCGGCAATTGCATTTTCGAACTTGTTTTCTATCGGAATTATTACAGGTTTCATTTGTTTTAAAATTTTATTATACAAAACTACGTAGTTAAATACATAAATGCAATTATTTATGATTTATTTATACTTTTGTTTAAGTCATGCCACCAAGACGCTAAGACACAAAACTTAATTTGTTTCCCGCAGATTTGGCAGATAATGCAGATTTATCAAGCTGAATAAAATGAATTAAAATATTTTTAATCAGTGGCAAAAAATTATCTGTGCAATCTGCTAAATCTGCGGGAGTAAAAAAAAATATCAAAATTTTCAGTACGCAAAAACTAAAATTATGGCAAGAAATCAAAAAGAAGAATTTCAGGCGCTTCAGGACACTTTGTATGTTTTGGGCGGAAAATGGAAACTTCCAATAATTAATTCGATATGCAACGGAAATAACCGATTCAAAGACATAAAAGAAAGTATTCCTGGAATCACGGCCCGAATGTTATCGAAAGAATTAAAAGACATGGAACTGAATAATTTAGTCAAAAGAACTGAAGATCCAGATGCGCTAATCCCGATTCTTTATGAATCAACGTCGTATTGTCAGTCTTTCGGACCTATAATTTCTGAAATGATCAAATGGGGAATTTCGCATCGAAATCATATCAAGAATAGAGAAGCTTCAAAAAGCTAAGTAGTTATTCCTGTGCTTTTCCGCTTTTTAAGTGTTTTGTGCGTAATCGGCTTAAAAATTCAGGAGTAATTCCGAGATATGAAGCGATATAGTGTTGTGAAACGCGCTGTGAAATAGTTGGATATCGCGTAATAAACTCGACATATTGTTCCATTGCTGTTGAAGAAACGGTTTTAAACAATCGTTTCTGCAGTTTTGACAAATGTCGCTGAATCATCAAACGAAACATTCTTTCTAAATGAGGTACTTCGTTGATTAGATTTTCTTTAGATTGTCTGGTCAGCACTAAAAGCTCACAATCTTCCAGAGTTTCAATATACATATCACTCGGCACTTGGTCTTCAAAACTCGTAATATCGCTCACCCACCAGTCTTCAATGGCAAACTGAAGCGTTAATTCTTGCCCGTTGCGGTCAATAAAATATTCGCGAATGCATCCTTTATTGATATAAGCTTCAAAATTGCAGATTTCTCCAGCTTTGAGCAGAATCGTTTTCTTCGGAACCATTCTGAATTCAAGATTTTTTTCAAAGATTTTTACTTCTTCTTTAGAAAGACGCGCAGATCTGGAAAGGTAATCGTGAATTTTCTGAAACATTTTATCTCTTTTTAGGAATTGGCAATAACTTCATTTACAAACAAAAAGTAAATATAAGAGGTTTTATTTATTATTATTTCTTGATCTAGTTTAAGAAATGAAATAATTTATTACTGCAATTTTGAAAAAATTATTTGCTATAACCTAAAAAAATGAACGAACAAACTATAAAAGCTCAAATTGCTCTGGCTTTCGCCGAAATTGAAAAACTGATTCCAGAATATCTTCAAATAGAAGAAGACAAAAGAATTTCAAACGGAAATGTTGCGGTTTGCATCATTGATGAAAATGGAAGTGTACACGGCAAAATGTACGGAAATGATAAAGCGCGTCAAAGACAATCTTATAAAATTGCCTGGACAAAAGCTAGTCAGGTTTGGCTTACCGGCGTAAAAACAGGAGAATATGAGAAAATGGTTTTCAACGGAATTGTAGATGAAAACGCCAACGGAATCGAAGCTCCAGATTTAATAGGTTGGCAAGGCGGACAACCAATAACGTTAAGCAATGGAACAAAATTATCTATTGGTTTCAGCGGCTTCAGAGGCACAACCGATTTAGAAATTGCTGAAAAAGCTTTTGAACAGCTATAGCCTTTAAGCTTAAAAATAATTCATAATTCATAATTCATAATTCATAATTCATAATTAAAAAAATGACCTATATTCCAGATTCAAACCGTTATCAAAAAATGCAATACCGTCGTTGCGGAAACAGCGGATTACTTTTGCCAGCTCTTTCGCTAGGATTGTGGCATAACTTTGGCGGAATTGACAACGTTGATAATGCACGCGAAATTCTGCATACTGCCTTTAATAATGGTATTACACACTTTGATCTTGCCAATAATTACGGTCCGCCGGCGGGTTCTGCAGAAAGCACTTTTGGCGAAATATTCAAACAAGATTTCAAAAATTATAGAGATGAACTTTTGATCTCAACAAAAGCCGGATGGCCAATGTGGGATGGACCTTACGGTGATTTTGGTTCAAAAAAACATTTAATTGCAAGTTTGGATCAAAGTTTAAAACGAATGGGACTTGGCTATGTTGATATTTTTTATCATCACAGGCCAGATCCAAATACGCCTATGGAAGAAACAATGGCTGCTCTGGATTTGATTGTTCGTCAGGGAAAAGCTTTATACGTTGGAGTTTCCAGTTATAGTCCGGCTGAAACCGAAAAAGCATATGCTATATTGAAGAATTTAGGAACGCCTTGTGTAATTCATCAACCTAAATATTCTATGTTTGAACGTTCTGTTGAAGATGGACTTTTGGATGTTTTAGAAGTAAACGGAATTGGCGGAATTGCCTTTTCGCCTCTCGCGCAAGGGCTTTTGACCAACAAATATTTAAACGGAATTCCGGAAAATTCAAGAGCTAATGCAAATCGCGGGAATGGTGCAATGGAAAAAGATGCTATTACCGAAGAAAATATTGCTAAAGTTCGCCGATTAAATAAAATGGCCGAAGAACGCGGTCAAAGTTTAGCGCAAATGGCATTGGCGTGGGTTTTGAAAGACAAACGAATTTCATCTGTAATCATTGGCGCAAGCAAACCAGAACAAGTAATGGATTCTTTAGGATGTCTTCAAAATACTTCATTTTCAGAATATGAACTGCAGACTATCGATCAGATTTTAAGCTAATATCTAAACCAAAAACCTCAATTATGACTATTAATACGAACAAAACATGTCTGACCATCATGTTATCCGGATTTTTATCTGTTGGTTTACTGGCACAACAAAAAGCTAGTAAAACAACAGATTATAAAAGCGTTACCGTTTATGTAACGGCTAAAAATACGGACAAAAAACTAAGCAAAACCGAAACACTTTCTTTTTCTGCAAAACCACAAACAACAGAAAAAGAAATTGCGGTTTTTGTTGATCCAGCCAAAACTTATCAAACCATGTTAGGAATTGGAGGCGCATTAACTGATGCTTCGGCAGAAGTTTTTTATCAGCTTCCAAAAGATAAACAGCAGGAAATCCTGACGGCTTATTATGATACGGACAAAGGAATTGGATATACTTTAGCACGTACAAACATGCAAAGTTGTGATTTTTCGAGCGATATTTACAGTTATATTCAGGAAGGCGATAAAGATTTGAAAACCTTCGATATTAGCCACGACAGAAAATATAGAATTCCGTTTATTAAAGAAGTTATTGCTAAAGCCGGAGGCAAAATAACGTTGTATGCTTCACCTTGGAGTCCACCAGCGTGGATGAAAACCAATAATAATGTTTTGCAAGGCGGAACTTTAAAACCTGAATATCACCAAAGTTGGGCTAACTTTTTTGTGAAATTTATAAAAGAATACGAAAAAGAAGGCATTCCGATTTGGGGTTACACAGTTCAAAATGAGCCAATGGCGGTTCAACGCTGGGAATCTTGCATTTTTACTGCTGAAGAAGAACGTGATTTCATCAAAAACTTTCTTGGGCCAACCATGCAGAAAGCCGGACTTTCAAAAAAGAAACTGATTATGTGGGATCACAATCGTGATTTAATGTATCAGCGTGTGAGTACGGTTTTGGAAGATAAAGATGCTGCCAAATATGTTTGGGGCGTTGGTTATCACTGGTACGAAGACTGGATGAAAAACGGAATGAATTTCGAGGCTGAACGCCGAGTTGCCGAAGCTTTTCCAGATAAACCTTTAATTTTAACAGAAGGCTGTGCAGCCGATTTTGATCAAAAATTATTAACCGACTGGAGTTACGGCGAGAAATACGGAATGTCGATGATCAACGATTTTAATATTGGAACCGTTGCCTGGACAGACTGGAATGTTTTATTAGATGAAAAAGGCGGACCAAACCACGTTCAGAATTTCTGCATGTCCCCTATTCACGCCGATCTTAAAACCGGAAATTTAATTTATACCAATGGCTATTATTATTTAGGACATTTCTCTAAATTCATTCGTCCGGGAGCGAAACGTATTGCTTGTAATTCAAGCAGTAATAAACTTTTATCTACGGCTTTTGTAAATGAAAACAATAAACTAGAAGTTGTCGTAATGAATTCAGGAGAAACTGATGTTGACTATTTTCTTTGGATAAAAGGAAAAGCGGCGAAAGTAACCAGTGCTGCACATTCAATTGCAACTTTAGAAGTTCAATAATTTAAATACAATTCTATGAAAGCATTTTTAATAGTGAATATCATTTTATTGAATTGTTTTGTTTGTATGTCACAAACATCAAAAGCTTTTAAACCGCAACAGATTCCAGGTAAAATTGAATGCGAATTGTACGATCAAGGTGGCCAAGGAATTGCTTATCATGATACTGATGCTGTAAACAATGGAAGTGGAAAGTTGAATCCCGTAAATGGAAATCCGCTGAATGAATTTCGTATAAAGGAAGGTGTTGATATTTCGTATTCGAAAGACGGTGACATTGATAATAATCCGTATAATAAAGTTCCGAGAAGCATTGGAGATCTTTACATAGGCTGGACAATGCCAGGAGAATGGATTAATTATACGGTTGAAGTAACCAAATCCGGAACTTATAAAATAAGTGCGCTTTATACCGCAAACGGTGATGGCGAAATCAGTATCGAGGTTGACGGAAAAGATGCGACAGGAAAAATGAAAATTACCTCAACACATGATGACAAAGATCCAATCGATTGGCGACAATGGCATCATTGGAACAGTTCAGATTCCATTGGAACAATTAAATTGAAGAAAGGCAAACAAACGCTTCGTCTTCATATTGTTTCAAATGGTAATATGAATTTTGATTATTTGACCTTTACTGCCCAATAATTTATAATGCCCCCAAAAGCTCCCAGTACTAACCAAATGGGAGCTTTTATTTTTTTAAAAAAAATATTTTTCCTCGCTGATTTTAAAATAAATCCAAAAAAAGATTAAAAAATAATACCGATTGGTATATATTTGCATTGTCGAAATGATTTTTATCATGAGTAAAGCAGAAAAAACCAAACAATTTATTATAGAGCAAACTGCGCCCATCTTTAATATGAAAGGCTACAGCGGCACTTCGATGAGCGATATTACGGAAGCAACCGGATTGACAAAAGGAAGTATTTACGGGAATTTCGAAAATAAAGATGAAGTGGCACTTGCGGCGTTTAAATTTAATGTAAAGAAACTTCAGGACGCCTTTTCGAGAGAAATTGACCAACAGACTACTTTTAAAGGGAAATTATTAGCGTACCCAAAGTTATACTCTGAATATGCAAATTTGAAAGTCACAAAAGGCGGTTGTCCAATTTTAAATACCGCAACAGAATCTGATGATACACATCCAATCCTGAAAAAATCGGCGGAAAGAACCCTTAACTATTGGAAGGAAAAAATAATGTATTTCATCGATCAGGGAATTCAAAACGGAGAATTCAAAGCAAAATCAATTGATACTGAAAGAACTGCATTGACTATAATAGCTTTAATTGAAGGCGCTATAATGATCAGCAAACTAACTAACAGTCTAGATAATTTGTCAAGTATTATGACTTCGGTTTACAAAATAATAGACGATTTAGAATAAAGCAATTTCAGATAGTTGCTTTTTTTTAGCAAACAAAATATACCAATCGGTATTATCTAATTATAAATTGTTAATTATGAATTATAAATGTAATTGTCAGGCTGAGCAAAGTCGAAGCCTCTGATAAACTTTAAACTTTAAACCTGAAACCTGAAACTTTAAAATTAAAATAAAATGCAAAAAACAAGATTACAAGTACTTCAAGATCATTTAGACAGAGAATTTACAGCTTCGCCCTCACCTTTTATGCTTTGGATGAAACCAATCGTTATGGTAGCTGAACCTGGTACCGTCACTTTTAAATATATCGTGAGAGAAGAAATGTCAAATCCGATTAAATCTCTGCATGGAGGCGTCACTGCAGCAATTGCAGACGATTGTATTGGTGCTACTTTATTTTCTTTAGATGAAGAACATTTTTACACTACAATCAACCTCAACATTGATTATTTTGCTCCGGCGCATGTTGGCGATACGATTTTAGCAAAAACCGCTATCATCAAAAAAGGAAAACAATTTGTAAACGCCCAATGCGAAATCTGGAACGAAGCTGAAACCCGACTAATTGCCAGAGCTTATTCGAATCTATTTAAAACCAATGTAATCAAAAAAGTGCTTTAATTTTTCAAAGCCTTTTTTTTAATCAAAAATATACCAATTGGTATAAAATATAATTATGACACCATTACAACGAAAACTTCTGATTTTAACCGTAATCCTTGCCGCGATTATGGAACTTATTGATATTTCAATTGTCAATGTTGCGCTTTCGCACATGAGTGGCAATTTAGGCGCAACTTTAGAAGATACCTCTTGGGTCATAACTGCTTATGCCATTGCCAATGTAATCATTATACCTATTACGAGTTTTTTAAGTGCCAATCTCGGACGTCGAAATTATTACATTGGCTCGGTTATTTTGTTTACTTTCTGTTCTTTTATGTGCGGGCATTCATCGAACATCTGGATGCTCGTCTTTTTTAGATTCTTTCAGGGAATTGGCGGAGGCGCTTTATTATCTATATCTCAGGTCGTTGTATTTGAGCTTTTTCCGAAAGACAAACAATCAACGGCAGGCGCTTTATTTGGAGCCGGAATTTTCATCGGACCAACAATCGGACCAACACTTGGCGGTTACATTACTGAAAACTACGATTGGCCCTGGATTTTCCTGATCAATATTCCTATCGGGATTTTGGTTACAATTTCTTGTCTTTTTCTGCTGAAAGAACCACCCGTAAAACCAGAAATCGCCAAAGTAGACTGGATTGGAATTGCGTTATTGGCAATTGGAGTCGGTGCTCTTCAAACTGTTTTGGAGCGAGGCGAAGTCGAAGATTGGTTTGAAACCCGTTATATTGTAGTTCTTGCTGTTATTGCATCAATTTCCTTATTGACTTTCATTTATTGGGAATTAACGATTGATAAACCTGTAGTTAATCTTCGGGTTCTTAAAAGCAAATCACTAAGTATTGCTGCCATTCTAACTTTTGTCACCGGATTTGGAATGTTTATTTCGATATATATCAGTCCCGTTGTGGCACAACGTCTTTTGAGTTTTTCACCATATCAAACTGGTTTGCTTTTGTTACCCGGCGCTTTATTTGCATTGGTCGCCTTAAAACTCTGCGGAACATTATTACAAAAAGGCGTTTCTCCGGTTCTTATTATTGCTTCAGGATTTCTTTTGTTTATTTATTTCAATTGGAGAATGTCTGAAATAACCTTGGATACGAGTGCTTTTGAAGTATCAACAGCTTTAATTTTTCGCGCTTTAGGAATGGCTTTATTGACTGTTCCATTAACGATGCTGGCAGTTTCTTCGCTTGATGATAAAGATGTTGGACAAGGCGCTGCACTCAATAATATGATGCGTCAATTAGGCGGTTCTTTTGGCGTTTCTATTATCAATACCTATATCGCGCATCGTTTTGCAGAACACAGAAATGTTTTAATTTCGAATGTAACTTTGGATAACACAAAAGCCATGAACCGAATTAATGCTTATATCAATTATTTCCAACATAGAGGCTTTTCATATAACGAAGCAAAGTCAAAAGCATTAAAACTAATGGAAAATATCGTGACCAGACAATCTTCTTTATTGAGTTATCGGGATGCTTTTCTTCTTGTAGGTTTATTTTTTGTCATCACGCTTCCCTTGTTATTGCTGGTAATGAACAAGTCTAAAAAGCCAAAAACGAATATAATTTTATCCGATCATTAAAAAAAACATCAAAAAATTTGTTTTTATGACCAATCGGTCATATATTTGTACCGTTAAATAAAAGCTATCATGGCAAAGGGAGAAGAAACCAGACAATTTATCATAGAAAAAGCAGCACCTATTTTTAATACAAAAGGGATTGCAGCAACATCTATGAGCGATATTATGGAGGCAACCAAATTGTCAAAAGGAAGCATGTACGTTCATTTTGAAAACAAAGAAGTCCTGGCCTGCGCTGCGGTCGATCATAATATGAAAGTGTTAGGTGATAAACTAGTGTCAGAAGTCAGTAAAGGCAAAACAGCGAAAGAAGAATTATTTACGTATATCGATTTTTTTAGTAATGCTGTAAATCCACCTTTAACAGGAGGTTGCCCATTATTAAATTTTGGAACCGAAGCTGACGACACCAACCCTATTGTAAAAGAGAAAATCAATAAAGGCTGTAATGCTAATCAACAATTATTAGCCAGCAGTGTCAATAAAGGAATCGCCAACGGAGAATTCAAACCAAACTGGAATGCCGAAGAATTTGCAGTAATCATGTTTGCCATGATGGAAGGCGGTCATTTAATTTCAAGAATGTCAGGCAACAACGATAAAATGAAAATTATCGCTAAAACCCTCAAAAATATAATAGAGAAAAACAGCCTCTAATTTTTTTTATCAAAAAAATGACCGATTGGTCATAAATTTTAAAAATTAAATATAATAATTCACAACTCATCATTAACAATTAAAAATTAGAAAACATGTCAAAAACAATTTTAATTTCAGGAGCATCAAAAGGATTCGGAAGAGCCTGGACAGAAGCATTTTTAGCAAAAGGATACAAGGTAGCTGCAACAGCCAGAAATATTGATACCCTAGCCGACTTAAAAGCACAATACGGAGACGCGATTTTACCTCTTAAACTAGACGTAAACAACCGCTCAGAGTCGTTTGCAGTGATAGAAAAAGTACAACAGCATTTCGGAACTATAGATATCCTGATTAATAATGCAGGTTACGCTTTAAACGGAGCTGTAGAAGAAGCTACAGAAAGCGAAGCAAGAGCACAATTCGAAACTAATTTCTTTGGTACACTTTGGTTAACACAAGCGGTATTGCCAATTATGAGAAAACAACAAAGTGGCCATATTATTCAGGTTTCTTCTATTTTAGGAATCGCTACTTTACCAATCATTGGTTTATATAACGCTTCTAAATTTGCCGTTGAAGGTCTTACTGAAACATTAGCTTCAGAAGTAAAACAATTCGGAATTAACGTTACTTTGGTTGAACCAAATGGTTATGTTACTGATATTTGGGGCAACGGAATCATTAGCGAAAGCATTCCTGCTTATGATGGAATCAAAAAAGCGATTGCAGATGGACATGATCCTGATACTTTCGGAAAAACAAGCGCTACAGTTCCGGCTATCATTAAATTAGTCGAAGCCGCAAATCCTCCTTTACGCCTATTTTTAGGAAAAGTAGCTTTACCATTTGCTAAACAAACCTACGAACAAAAACTAAAAACCTGGGAAGAATGGGCAGATATTTCTGTTGCCGCTCACGGTTAATTTGATTTCTGATTTTAATTGAAAAAGCGAGACCAATTCTGTATAGAAAGTCTCGCTTTTTTTATGCTTAAATTTTTAAGTTTTTACCAGCTGTATTTCAAAATCAATCGGGCATTAAATGGAGTTCCTGCTGTAAAATGAATTTCTTCAACTGGAGCTGTTTCATTTGCTAATCTTGATTCGGTCAAAAATTGGGTTTCTTTCCATTTGGTATCAAAAATATTGTCAATGTTCACTCCTATTGATACTTTTTTAATCTGATAATTTACAGAGAAATCCGTGATGCAATATCCTTTTGCCACAACCGAATTGTCTTCATTTGCTGGACGATCACCCAGGAAACGGGTTCTTAAACTTCCAGAAAAGCCTTTTAAATCTTTTACCGAAAATCCGTTCATCAAAGTATGAACCGGCGCTAATGGCAAATAATCATTTCCTTTTGGCTCGTCAAGCGAACGTGCATGCGTATACGTATAATCAGTATTCCAGAATAACCAATTTGTTAATTGATATCTGAAACCAAAATCAAAACCTTTTCGCTGTGTTTTACCGCTTGGTTCTACAACTGCCTCGTCTCCTACATACACAAATTCCTGTGCCAAATACAAATACCAAATTGCCGAATTCACAATCATTCTTGGAAATGGTTTCCAGTTAATTCCCAAATCTGCTCCGTAAGTTTCAGGTAAAATTTCCTGTCCTTTTTGTGCCACTACAACGCGGGTATCGTTACTATGAAAGCCTTTTCCTAATTTCAGAAAATATTGCAAGGTGTTATTTTGCGTATATAAAAAATTCAGTTTTGGACTTACAATTGCTTTACTTTCAGTTTGATTTGTATATACCGAAGCCAATTGATCTTCATAACCAAATTTGAAATAATCCATGCGCAAGCCAGCATTTACAAGCCATTTCCCAGAAGTAAAATCAAAACTCGTAAAAGAGAAAAGATTCGTCTGATTCACATTTCCTAAACTTAAATAATCTAAAACTGTTTTTCGGTTTAAAGTGTGCGATAACTCGACATCTTTATTATTATCATTTCGTAATCCTGCACCCAGTTTAAAACGCCAATTTTCATCCAATTTCTGGTCATATTCCGACTGAAAACCTACAATGGTTCTGTTTTCTTTCTGTTTGATTTGATCGCCATTTACCGGATCATTCAAGAAAAAAGTAAAATTAGAATACAATTCAAAATCATATTTGCTCAAATAAGCCGTATTTTTTATCTGTGTATTTTCATCAATTTTGGCGTCGTACTGCAAATTAAAATTGGTTCTGTCTGTATTTCCGCCTTCATTTGGATCAATTGCTCCAAAATGTGAAATTGTGCCATCATTCACCGCACGATCCGGAATTTGTCCGCTGGCATCCCACTGGCTTTTAAAATGAGATACAAACAAGGCTATTCGATCGCCGTTGTTTAATTTGGCGTTGTATTTAGCAAACAAATTGATTCGATTAAAGTTTTGAGGCGCGTCAAAATAACCATCGGTCATCATGTATTCTCCCGCAAAATACGCCGACTGATTTTCTTTATTCAATAAATTAAACAAAGCAACCGTTCTAAAAGTATCAAACTGACCGCCTTCAAAAGAAACAGAACTATGTTCCAATGCATTTTTGGTATTAAAACCAACATAACCCGCCGTTGTAAAATCTCCTTTATCAGCAAAATAAGATCCTTTGTCAAAATCAATATTATCAACTGTTTCCGGAATCACAAAGTGAAGATCAGAATATCCTTGTCCGTGCGCGTGCGAAACCATATTTACCGGCATTCCATCAACCGAGATATTAATATCTGTACCATGATCACAGTCAAATCCTCTTAAAAAAATCTGTTCTGCTTTTCCTCCACCAGCATGCTGACCGATGAATAATCCAGGAACTTTTCGCAATAAATCCTGAGAATTTGATATTGGCTGAATTTCTAAATCAATTTTTGAAATTGTATTCAGATATTTCAAATTGTTTGTAATCGTAACCTCTTCAAGCAAAAAAGGTTTTTCTTCTAATGAAATTGTCAAAAAATCTACAGAGACAAGCTTGATTTTTTGAGTAATAAATCCTTGTTTGCTGATTTCTAAACTATCATTTAATTGAGCGCCTTCTAAAGTAAATTTTCCGTTTACATCACTGTGTGCATGATTTTTTGAAACCAAATCACGAATTAAGACTTCAGAAAGTGGTTTTCCTTTTATATCATTAATAACTCCATTTATAGATTGTGCGTGGATTGAATAAGACAGAACGAAAAAAAGAATTGCAGATAAAAATTTCATTAGATAAGAGAAAATGATTTTGTAAATTTTGGTGTAAAAATAGGCCATCAAATACACTTTTCATAAAAAAAACTCCCATTTCTAAAAAGAAATAAGAGTTTTCAGTTTATTCTCGAAAAAATAATTTAGAATTTAATCGCAATTTTCCCAATCGTTTTTCCCGATTCCAAAAGTTGATGCGCTTTCTTTAAATTATCAGCTGTTAGTCCGTTTAAAGTCTCATTTAAAGTGGTTTTTAAAATTCCGTTATCAAGTAAATCCGCAACTTTGTTTAAAATGTGATGTTGCTCGATCATGTCTTCGGTTTGAAACATAGAACGTGTGTACATCAATTCCCATGAAAAAGAAACACTTTTGCTCTTTAAGCTGTTTAATGCAACAGGATTGCTACTTCCTGTAATTGAAGCAATATGACCTTGAGGTTTAATCAATTCAGTCATAATCTCCCAATAAGCATTGGTATCAACAAAATCCAAAATAAAGTCAACATGTTCAAAACCTGCTTTTCTAACTTCTGAAATCAGGTTTTTATGATCTACCACATAATCAGCGCCTTGATTCTTGCACCAATCAATTGTTTCAGGACGCGACGCTGTTGCAATAACCGTTAATCCGGCAATTTTCTTGGCCAATTGAATGGCAATCGAGCCAACACCGCCTGCTCCGCCAATAATTAAAATTGATTTCCCTTTGTCTTTTTCAGCATTAATTCTGATTCGGTCGAACAAAATTTCCCAAGCAGTCAAAGCGGTTAACGGAATTACAGCTGCTTCTTCAATACTTAATGATTTTGGTTTTCTGCCTACAATTCTTTCATCAATAATTTGAAATTCGGCGTTACTTCCTTGTTTTGTAATATCTCCGGCATAATAAACCGGATCTCCAACCTCAAATAAAGTCACTTTTTCGCCAACAGCCTGCACAATTCCAACGGCATCCCAACCAATGATTTTTGGTGTTTCAAGAACAGTATCTTTTGCGCTGTTTTGGCGGATTTTAAAATCGACGGGATTTACAGAAATCGCATCAATTTTTACTAATAAATCATGTGCCCCTGGCACGGGTTTTAGAGTTTCAAATTCTATAAAACTCTCTTTTTCTTCTATGGGTAGCGATGTTTTAAATCCTATTGCTTTCATTTCTTTTTAATTTTATATTAAAATATACTAACAAAGATACTAGTGGTTTAAATTATTGAAGTTGTATATTTTTATCCAATATCGGTAGAAATTTAGCAATCGTTAATTAGTTTCTCGCAGATTACAGATCCAAATCCTTTTTAAACATAAACAACTGAATTCCAAACACTTTAATTCGAGCTGTTTTAAAATTAAAAATATTTCGAACTTTTTTTAATAATTCAAAATCCAAGTTTCAACTTTTATCGTAGTTAAGGAGAAAATAGCTGGGATTCAGGTAAACTCAAATATCACTTTTTGGTCATTTTGAAATTTATCACATTTCTGGCTTTCGCTTGTTTTATTAATTTTTAGGAAATTACAGTTTGGACAAATTAGACATTGAAAGGTTAAAAAAATCTTTACACTATTTAAAGAGTAAACAAAGGGAATTGAAAAGGCATGATGAAAATGAAATCCGAAGTTTAGAATCGATTATTAAACATCAAAAAAACTACATGGTGGAGCAATATAAATTATTGTATTATGAACCATCAATCAAACAAGAAATCAAAAACACCGAAATTTTCATCGGCAAAGTACAGAAAATTATAGACATGTACCCCTAAACTGTTTGCAAGAATTTAATTTGGTTTATAATTCATCAACACTTCTAATTTTTTAAACTTTGACAAAATTTTATGCAATAGCTATATTTATATGGGTTTAAAATAAAGCCTTAAATTTGGTAATTCTAAAATACTTCAAAAAATGAATATCAGAAAAGCCAAAATATCAGATTCAGAACAAATTGCTCCCATTTTATTATTGGCAATGGAAGATATCATTTATAAATTCATCAAAAAAGAAGATTACGCTTCCGCGAAAGATTTCCTGCAGTATTTCATTGGAAGAGAAAACAATCAATATTCTTTTCAGAATTGTTTTATCGCTGAAGAAAATAATGAAATCATTGGCGCTGTGAACATTTATAATGGCGCTGATTTAGAAGCTTTAAGAACTCCAATTATCGAATATATCAGAAAGCATTTTAATCCCGAATTCGATCCTGAATTAGAGACAAAAGCCGGTGAATTTTATATTGATTCTTTGGGCGTGAATCCGAAATATCAGGGAAAAGGAATTGGTTCAAAACTGCTTCTGTTTCTTATTGAAAAATTTGTAACCAAAAACAATCAGACCTTAGGATTATTAGTTGAAGAAGATAACCCGAATGCCAAAAAACTATATTTAAATCTCGGATTTCAGCCTGTTGGCGAGAAAACTTTGGTCGGAAAAAAACTCGAACACCTTCAAATTAGCCCGAAAACATTGGTTTTTTAATTTTTTTTATATTTTTTTTCAAAATTTTGTCCAATTCTGAAACTTCAGTTGTCATTAGGGTATAAACAATTAAAATTATACAACATGGAAACTAGAATTAATGTATTCGAAAAAGGTCAAAAAGCAATCTCAACATTATTTGGCATCAGCGGTTATTTGAAAAAATCAGAACTAGAAAGATCACTTTTCGAATTAGTCGAAATTAGAATTTCTCAAATCAACAATTGCGCTTATTGTCTTGATATGCATACTAAAGAAGCGATGGCGCATGGTGAAACAACACAACGTTTATTTGGTTTGAGCGCATGGAAAGAAACGCCTTATTTTACACAGCGCGAAAGAGTTGCACTTGCTTATGCAGAAGCTGTAAATGCATGTGATGTTCCAGACGAAATCTATGATATCGCTAAAGCCGAATTTTCTGAAGAGGAATTAATCGATCTTACGCTTGCCATTGGTACAATCAACATGTGGAATCGTCTTAACATCGCTTTTGCGAATACTCCAGGAACTTACAGAGTGGGTCAATTTGGATAAATAAACCGAGCTGTTTTTATATTTGGTAAAAACACTAAATTTATATCATTATAAAAACAGCTTCTTTTTTATAAAATCATTAAAACGTATCAAAATGAACGAATTCATATTAATTTTCAGAAGAGATTTTACGACTAAAGAACTTCAGCCTTCGCCAGAAGAATATCAGCAACATTTGCAACAATGGCAAAACTGGTTTGGCGGACTTGCAGCGCAGGATAAATTAGCAAGACCTTTACAACGTTGGGACGGAAAAGGCAAATTGGTAACGTCAAACAAAGGAATCACTGACGGGCCTTTTGTTGAAATTAAAGAATCTATTGGCGGATTAATTGTAATAAAAGCCAAAGATTATGATGAAGCGGCAGCAATTGCACAAGGATGTCCAGTTTTGGACTTTGGTGGCAATGTCGAAATTAGAATGGCTGTTTAAAAATAGTTATGAGTTTTGAATTATGAATTATGAGTTATGAGTTGATAATTCTTAACGCAAAACTCATAATTCATAACTCATAATTCATAACTCATAACTCATAATTCAAAACTCATAATTCAAAACTCATAATTCAAAACTCATAATTCAAAACTCATAATTCAAAACTCATAATTCAAAACTCATAATTCATAATTGGAAAACAAAGAGCTTATACCCAATTTATTCAGAACAGAATACCAAAAAATTGTTTCGGTACTTTGCAGTTTGTTTGGCATTCATCATATTGAAATTGCCGAAGATATTGTGAGCGATACTTTTTTGGCTGCTTCTGAAACTTGGGCTATAAAAGGAATTCCAGAAAACCCAACGGCTTGGCTTTATACCGTTGCCAAAAACAAAACCAAAAATCATTTTAAGCGAAATGACATTTTTGAAAAGAAAATTGTTTCTGAAATCAAACACAATTCACCATTGAATGGTGAGGAAATTGAAATTGATTTATCGGAACAAAATATTGTGGATAGTCAGTTGGCGATGATTTTTACAGTCTGCAACCCTTGCAATTCAGACGAAGCGCAGATTGCATTGGCGCTGAATTTATTATGCGGATTTGGAATAAGTGAAATCTCAGATGCTTTTTTATCTAATAAAGAAGTGATTTACAAACGTATAAATCGTGCCAAAGAAAAACTCAAAGAAGAAAACATCAAAATCCAAAGTCCAAATCCAACTGAAATTATAGCACGAATTGATACCGTTTTAAAAACAATTTATCTGCTTTTTTCTGAGGGCTACTACTCGACTTCACAAAATACCACGCTTCGCAAAGATCTTTGTGCCGAAGCCATGCGCCTGAACTATTTACTGATTCAGAATCAAGCAACAAATTTACCCGCTACTAATGCTTTAATGGCATTAATGTGTTTTCATTCGTCCCGATTTGAAGCCCGAACATCAGAAAGCGGTGAGATTATTTTATATCAAGATCAGGATGAAAAACTTTGGAATCAGGAATTAATTGATCGCGGCACTTATTTTTTGGGTAAATCTTCCATCGGAAATACACTTTCAAAATACCATCTTGAAGCTGGAATTGCGTATTGGCACACCTTAAAAAGTGATACTTCGGAAAAATGGAAACATATTCTGGAACTTTACAATCATTTAATCATTTTAGAATATTCTCCAATTGTAGCTTTGAACCGCACTTTTGCCTTATCAAAAGTTATGGGCAAACAAGAAGCTATAATTGAAGCAGAAAAACTAAATTTGACTGATAATCATTTTTATTATTCTTTGCTCGGGAATTTATATATTGATATTGATAACCAAAAAGCAAAAAATCATTTTGAAATGGCTCTTAAATTGGCCAAAACAGTATCGGATAAAAATATTATCAGTAAAAACATTTTGGAACTTTCGTCCAAAACAAAGAATTAGAAATTAAAATAGCTTTGCCAATGCTCAACCATAATTTTTTTGAATCTAATTATAAAAAACTCGGCTTCTTTGCCTTGAATGAGGATTTTATTGAAGAAATTAATGGCGAAACGTACAAACCTTATATTAAAGTCCTTTATCTTCCTGAAGGATATTCTATCACAATTGATTTTAAACAATATCAGACTTCATGTCCTTCCCTATTCTTTATCAACAGCAATCAATATTTGCAAATTAACAAAGAAGGACAGAAACCAGGTTATTTTATGTATTATAACCGTGATTTTTATTGTGTTCAAATTCATGATGCCGAAGTCGCCTGCGATGGATTACTTTTCAATAATATTTTTGAAATGCCAATGACAGCCATTCCGGATAAAGAAGTTGTTTTTATTGATGGCATTTACAAGCAATTGCAACAAGAATTTGATTCACCCGATTCTTCTCAGGAAGAAATGATCCGAACGTATTTAAAACAGTTGATTATCAAAGCAACCCGAATCTGGAAAATACAGCAATTGGGCGTTTTGAATGATGAACCTTCAAAAGAAATGGATTTTTTCAGAGACTTCAGCCGATTGGTCGAAATTCATTTCAGAACCAAACATACCGTTGCTGATTATGCTGATATTCTTGGTGTTGCTCCAAAAACACTTTCGAATAAATTCAATCGATTAGAACTTCAGCAGCCAAATGATATTATAAAAGATCGCATTATTCTGGAAGCAAAACGACTTTTGGGCTATTCTTCATTAAGCGTAAAAGAGATTGCATATCAACTTGGTTACGAAGATCCGGCCTATTTTAACCGACTTTTTACCAATAAAGTTGGCGACACTCCGTCGAATTTCAAGAAAAAATACCTTCAAGGGAAAAATGTACAATTAGAATAGACTTTTATCTATTTTTAAGGCTTCATAACCACCATATCTTTGTCCTATCAAATTATAAATAATTAAAAAGATAAAAGATATGAAAACTATTAAAGTATTACAACAGCGTTTATTTATTGCAGCATTGTTAATTGTAAGTACAATTGCTTCAGCACAAGAAAGACCTTATAAAGGACAAAATGACCCGGAAATTTTTACAGAAGTCAGAGGCTTTTTAAACGCATTAAATTCAGGTGATGGAAAACCTTTGGAACAATTGCCAGTTGCTGATGCAAGAAATGTATTAGTTGGTGCACAAAAATCAGTGGAAGTTGATTATTCAGGCATTGAAGAATCTGAAAAAGTAATTTCTCAAAACGGATTAAAAGTAAAAATTCATATTACGAAACCTAAAGGCGCAAAAGGAAATGCACCAGTATTTATCTTTATTCACGGCGGTGGCTGGGTTTTAGGAGATTATCCAACTCATAGAAGATTAGTGAGAGATTTGGTTGTTGAAAGCGGTGCAGTGGCGGTTTTCCCAGATTATACTCCTTCTCCAGAAGCAAAATATCCTGTTGCAATCAATGAAATTTATGCAGCAACACAATGGGTTTCTGAAAACGGAAAAGAAATTGGTGTTGATGGTAAAAACCTTGCCGTTGTTGGAAACAGCGTTGGAGGAAATATGACTGCCGCAATCACTTTGATGGCAAAAGATAAAAAAGGTCCGCATATTAAATTACAAGTTTTATTATGGCCTGTAACTGATGCTAATTTTGAAACTGAATCTTATAATTTGTATGCAAACGGACGTTTCCTTACTAAAAATATGATGAAATGGTTTTGGGATAATTATTTACCAGAAACTTCAAAAAGAACTGAAAAATACGCTTCTCCATTACAAGCTAGTTTAGCTGAACTTAAAGATCTTCCTCCTGCATTAGTTCAAACTGCTGAAAATGATGTTTTAAGAGATGAAGGTGAAGCTTATGCAAGAAAGTTAAACGAAGCTGGAGTTCCTGTAACCTTGACAAGATACAACGGATTGATTCACGATTATGGACTTTTAAACCCAATTTCAAATGTTCCCGCTATTCAGACTGCTATTCAACAAGCTGCAATCGTAATCAAAACAACTTTAAAATAATAATCGAATATAAAATTAAAAAATGGGCAGAAATCATTCTGCCCATTTTTATTGCTCAAAAAATTAAAATAGGAAACTGGCTTATAAAAAATATCTTCATTAAATAAACCGTACTTTATCTTCGGGCATACTATTAAAATAAAAAAACAAAAAAAATCCTGTGGCAAAAGTAGCAAGTCATAAAACAGAAAAAATCACTATAAATAGTGATTTTTCGTTTTGGATCTTTTTAATTTTTAGAAATTTGAAGCAAACTCTTTTGCAAAATCTTCCAATTTGATTTTTCCATCGACAGTGGTTTTATTTTTCAGAAAATCTTCGGCAATTGCTCCACTTCTTAAGCCTGTTCCCATTTCTGTGTACAAACCTGCAATTTCTTCGGGCAATCCTGCCTGAGCCATGCCGTTTAAAGATTGTTCATCGGTAAACTCAATCCAAGGCAGTTCTGGTTTGCTAATTGCTGCTCCTAAGACTTTTGCAGCATCGCCTGGCGTACGAACGTCGCTAACAATATAACGGACATTTTTTCCTGATTCTGTTTTCTCTAATTCTTCGGCAACGGCAGTCGCAATATCTTCTGGATGAACATACGGAACAACAGTTGATGCTGGGTAATTTGCACCAATAATTCCGGCTCCTTTTATCATTGGAACATCATTATAAAAATTGGTGAAGAAAAATCCGGCACGTAAAAATGTTATTGAAGTGTTTTCTAACTTTTCGTATATTTTTTCAATGTTGTAAATTCCAGCGATTGGGCCAGTTCCACTTGGTAAATCAGCGCCAATACTACTTAGCATTACTACTCGCTTAATGCCTGAATTTTTAATTGCTCTTGCAAAAGCATTTCCTGCTTCGGTCATATTCGCCAGAATATTTGAACCTCCCATATTTGGTGGCGTCATAACATAAACTGCATCTGCCCCTGTGAATGCTTTTTCTAAAAAAGCAGCATCGCTCACAGAACCAATTGCAGGTTTTCCTCCCAATGCTTCAATAGCTTCGCTTCTATCAGAACTACTGCTAATAACGGTAACTTCATGCCCAGAAGCAATAAGTTTTTTCAATAATGGTTTTCCGATGTTCCCTAAAGAACCTGATATTGTAATTTTCATAAGTATATTTTTTTATTATCTGAAACAAAGGTATATTTGTACTTACTTTTACACAAGTACTTACCCTAAAGTATGCACAAATGACAGCGATCAAAGAATCTTCGACAATTCAGGAAAATAAGCAATATGCATTAGATAAATGTCCCGTAACGTACGTAATGGAGAAAATTGGCGGTTATTGGAAACCTATTATTTTATATCACCTTTCTAGCGGAAGTCAGCGTTACAGTGAATTAAAAAGAGCAATTCCGGCCGTTAGTGAAAAAATGCTGATTCAGCATCTTAAACAACTTGAGGCTGATAATCTTATCATTAGAGAAGCCAAACCTGTTGTCCCTCCTTTTGTAACGTACAGTTTAAGTCCCGCCGGAAACGGTTTGATGCCTGTTATTCAGGCAATGGCAGAATGGGCTTTTATTGATAAAGAAAATGGATTTTTTTGAAGGCACAAAGAGGCAAAGGCACAAAGGTTTTACTGCACTTTTAACTTTGTTGCTTTGCCCCTTTGTACCTTAGTTTTTCAGTTTATTAGATAAATGAACGGCTGTCAATGCAAATCCATTTTTAAGATATACTTTTTGGGCAGTATTGTTTGTGAAAGCAGTGTCTAGAACAACATAATCTTTATCAAGAGAAACTGCAATTCTTTCAACATGTTTCAGCAATTGTGTTGCAAAACCTTTTCCGCGGTGTGTTTCTAAGGTGCACAAATCATCTATATAAATGATATTTCCACTGTGCAGTGAAGTCATAACTCGATAACCGGCAAAGGCAACAACTTTGTTTTGATCCACTATTCCGGCGATGCTGTACTTTTCGTTTTGCATCATTTCGGCAATAGTTGCTTGCCATTTTGTTTTATCCAAATGTGGTCTTAAAACAAAAGCAACATCCCAGCATTGTTCAATTTCTAATTTGGTTTCAATTTTTTTGATTTCATAAATCGTTTCCATAATGTGTTTTTATCCAAAATTACAGCTGTAATCAAAATCCAAAATACTCCAATTTTAAAATCAATACTGGTCCAGAAGTTTTATTGAAGGACTTTCTTCAGAATCACAAAAGCTTTTTCCATTTCATTTTCATTTAAAGAAGCAAATCCCATTCTGATTGCATTTGTGTCGAAAAAATCATTTTTATAAAACTTTCCATTACTTATTGAAAGTCCTTTTGCAGAAGCATCATTTGACATCTTTTCCAAATTAATATTTTGATGAAAATTTGCCCAGACTGCCAATCCGCCTTCGGGAATTTTAAATTCAATTTCATTTTTAAAATCAGATTGAAGAATGTCGCAAAAATGGTTTCTGCGCTGTTTATAGATTTTCAATGATTTTCTGAAATGTCTTTCCATTTCTCCGTTTTCAAATAATACCGCAAAAGCTTCTTCCAAAAGCGTATCGCCCTGCCTGTCAATCATTTTTCGTAAAGCTGCTGCAGCTTCAATAAACATGGGAGATGCAATCATAAAACCAATTCGCAATGCCGGCGCAAAAGTCTTCGAAATAGATCCGATATAAATCACATTCTGATTGTGGTCAATACTCGCAAGAGGCAAATAAGGTTTGTTTTCGTAATGGAAATCAAAATCATAATCGTCTTCAATGATTGCAAAACGATATTCTTTAGCAAGATTTAATAATTTCAAACGACGTTCCATGCTCATTGTAACGCCTGTAGGACAATGATGATGTGGAATAATATAAACCGCTTTTATCTTTTTGTTTTTCAGAATTTCTTCTAAATAATCGGTGTCCATTCCGTTTTCGTCAATCGGAATTCGTTCTAAATTGGCGCCGGAATATTTGAAAGTTTCATCAGCAGTTGTAAAACTCGAAACGCCTACAGCAATGGTATCATTCGGATTCAAAATCAATTGCGAAGCCAGATAAATTCCCATCTGACTGCCTTTTGTGATGATAATGTTTTCGGGAGAAACCGATAGACCACGCGTATTTGAAAGATAGTGACAAATGGCCAAACGCAGATTTTCTGAGCCCATTGTACTGCCATACTTCAGAAAATTTTTGCCATAAAATTTTTTGGACAAACTTCGATATTCGCGCATCAGCTGGTCAATCGGCGCTAAGCGAACATCGGGAAAACCATCATCAATAATGATTTGATCTTTCTGAATACTTTTCCCTGAGATAATAATTTCTTTCTGAAATTTATTTTCCCAAATGAAACCTTCCTGGCGCTGACTTTTATCTTTTTCGGGCAATTTTACTTTTGAAATTATAGGTAATTTAGAAAGTACAAAAACGCCTTTTCTGTCAATTGATTCTGCCCAGCCTTGGCTTATTAATTCTTCGTAAGCTAATTTTACGGTATTTCTGTTAATACCAATGAGTTCCGATAATACACGAGAACTCGGCAATATATCGGACGGTTTCAGAGTTCCGTTTGTAATCAGCGTTATAAAAGTATTGCAAACCTGAATATACAATGTTACAGAAGATTCGCGGTCAATTTGAATTAATGATTTATATGGCAACATCTGGGCTGTAGTTTTTATAAAAATTGGCACACAAATTTACCCAACATATTTTTACTTTTACATAAAAAATTATCCAAATGAAAAATATATCCTTATCAAATGCCGGTTTTATTTTAAGAATCTTTTTAGGAATTACCATGCTTTCTGCCGTTGCAGACCGTTTTGGTTTTTGGGGTGCGCCGGGAGCGCCGGGTGTAGCCTGGGGAAATTGGGAAAACTTTATCGCTTATACACAAACGCTGAATTCTTTTGCGAGTAAATCTTTTGCAGAAATTTTGGGTGCAATAGCTACTTTCCTAGAAATCACCTTTAGTCTTCTTTTAATCATCGGATTTAAAACCAGATATGCCGCTTTAGGAACAGCTGGACTAATGTTGCTTTTTGCAGTTTCTATGACAATAGCAATTTCTATAAAAGCGCCTTTAGATTATTCTGTTTTTACCAGTTTTGCCGCGGCATTAACGCTTTCTTCTATTGAAAAAACTTCTTTTTCTGTCGAAAAATAAATTTTTATTAGGTTCAAAGAGGCAAAGGGACAAAGGAACAAAGGTTTTACTTTGAAAATAGTAAACCGGACTAAAGTCCGGCCCTACAATATGGTTCGAGCTAAAGCTCTTTTCTCGTTCCAAAGGAACAATTATATGTTGTAGAGCTGGACTTCAGTCCAGTTTATTATAAATCAAACCCGACAGATTTTAAAACCTGTCGGGTTTCCTTTGTGAAACACAGTTTAGAAACCTTTGCACCTTTGTCCCTCTGAACCTTTGAACCTTTGAACCTCATTCAAAAGAGTACAATTTTAATTTTTGAATTTCATAATCATCTACAGCAATTCTTAAATGTCGGCCTTGATGTGTTTGATCGCCATTGAAATGACGAATGGTTTTCCAGACTCCATTTTCAAAAATTCCCTGATCTGTTTTTAGAATTCCTGCGTGTAGTTCTTTATTTTTTAAAGGCTTAAAAGTCACTACAATTCCGGAGCCGGAAATATAGAATTCATCTGGAGTAATTTCAATTATAATGGCACTTGTCATTGGCCAAACTGCTTCTTTGGCACCATCTGACCAATTTAAAGTATAATCATGCTTGAATGTAAATTCATAATTTCCCAACTGAATAATTTGCGACTGATTTTCTTTATCCAATAAAACGCCTTCAATCTTTCCTTGTCCTTTATTTGCTTCAATAACAGGCGTTAATTGTTTTACCAATTCATAAATTTTGCCCAAAGGTTCTTTTTTAGCATCTACTACAGATTCAATCGAAAAAGGCGAAAAACCAATTGCTTCATAATGTCCGATTGTATACAAACCTTTGAACGGCGCAGTTGCATCAAAACGATGTTCCGGAATAAACAATGGATCGCCTTGGCGTGTGAACAAGTCATTCCAATGCTTAAAATTAGGATTGTAAAAATCTGGCGATAAAAAATCAATTGATTTTCCTGCAGCTTTCCAAACATCCATAAGATGTGGTAACGGCCCAGCACTTGGATATTCACCCGGTTTTTTCTCTGGTGCATTCAAAGCCGCGTTTACAAACATCGGAATTGAATAGGCTTCTTTTCCTGCTTTTGCCACTTTATTTGTAAATTCTGAAAAATACCAAGCCATAAAAATTTCATCGGTAGAAAGACTTTTTCCGAAAATTTCTTCCCAGTTTCCTTTCGTTTTAAAACCATTTTTTTTCCAGATTTCTAAAAACTCAGGAACTAATTTTTCCTTGTTTGATTGCATGTGTTTTAGGAAATCAGCTGGAACTTCTTTCTGAAAAGCAGTATTTGCAAGTGGAGAATAATCTCGAGCCGTTGGCAACATTCCAATTTCATTTTCAACCTGAATCATGATTACGGTCTGCTCCTTTTGATCAAAATCTTTGATGTGTTGCATCAATTTCTGAAAAGCCTTCGCATCGGCCATTAGATTATTTTCACTGAAAGGCGTCAGGATTTCATGGCTTCTGTTTTTATCATCTTTGATTCTTGGATATTTTTTCTGATTGAGTTTCACCCATTCAGGTGCATGGCTTGACATACTGTTTTTCCAGGAACCAAACCAAAGAAATACTAATTTCAGATTTTCTTTTCTTGCTCTGATAATCAAATCATCGACCAACGAAAAATCGAATTTGCCTTCCTCCTTTTCAATCAATTCCCAATAAATTGGCGTCAGTACCGTATTTAAATTCATATTGGTCAGTTTGGGCCAAATTGGCTCCATGCTTTCTATCGTAGTTGCAGAAGAATTTCCCAATTCTCCTCCACGAATTAGAAACGGGTTTCCGTTGACGATCAACTGCGTTTTATTTCCTTTCTTTTTAAGATTTGGATTTTTTTCCTGAGAAAATCCAAACTGAATAAACAGTGCAAAAAGCAGAAAAAAACTCTTTTTTAGAAAATACTGCATTCTTATTTATTTTAAAAAATTACGAAAACAAATAATCCATGCCACAAACCCTAAATTGAATTTGTGTCATGGATTATTTTAGAATGAAACTATTACTTTTTTACTAATTCACCAGAGAATCCAGTACTTACATCTTTTCCTGCAAGTCCGTCAGCAGTTCCTTTGTATGCATGTTTGCGAACATAATTTGCATCCCAAAGATTTGGAGACTCGTTAGGAAGCCAGTATTCGTGCTCCTTAACACTATCTGAAACACCCCAAATCGTAATTCCGTATTGTTGTGCTGCCGGAATGTATTTTTTATACATATCGATAACATATTGATACATTGCCGCTTGAGATGCCTGTTGCTCAACAGTTGGTGTTGCAGTTCCTAATCTAATATCAAGCTCAGAAATTTTAATCAATTTTCCTGAAGCTGCTAATTTTTGGAACATCTGAACAATTTTGTCTTTATCGGTTGTCAACGAAATGTGCATCTGAGTTCCGATTCCGTCAACCGTAGCACCTTTGCTTTCAATATATTTTACATATTCAATCAAACCATCACATTTGTCTAATCTTGATTCAAGATTATAGTCATTGATGAAAAGTTTATCTGTAGCATTTCCGTTTGTACGCGCTAATTTAAAAGCAGTGACGGCGTAATCTTTTCCTAAATATTTAATCCAAGAAAAATAATCTGTTGCTGTATCGCCTTCATTTCCGCTTCTCAACGTTCCATCTTCTTTCATTGGCTCATTCACAACATCCCAAGCAAAAACGCTTGTTTTATAATGCGCCATCATTTTAGTAATCCAGTCTGCCATTGCGTTCCCAATGATGGTTGTTTTTTCAGCATCTGTTTTATCGATGTTTACTGGTGGAGTTGCGCCTCCGCTTGAACTTCCGTCAGAAACGACCACATTATCAATATAATACGTTCCGGCAGTTCCTCCTAAATCAAAATTCAATCCAGTTTCTGTTCCATTTCCTTTAAACTTCCATTCAATTAGTTTCCATGTTGGTGAAGTGGCCTGATCTCCTTGATAATGCGCTGTTGTTCCAGTTGTTGAACAACGTACAGAACCTGTTGCTTCTGAACGAATCATAAAAGAAATTGTATAATCTTTGTCTAAAGTTAACGTAGAAGTAAAATCAGCGTGAATCTGTGTTTTCCATTGATTTGCTGCGTCGCTTGTAGCATTTACTACTTTCATCGCGCCGTTTCCTTCGTATGCATTTGCGGCTCCAGCAAGACTTAAAGCATCAGTTGCTCCATTGTATTTTGACCATCCGTTGATATCTGTGTTAAATTTACCATTGGAAACCAAGTTTGTAACTCCTACAGGCGCATCTAAATCAACAACTGCCAAAGTGTTTACATCAATTAAATAGGTCACATTTGGCAAATAACCCAAATCGATATTAAACTGAAAAGTGGTACTTCCTGCTTTAAAATCGCCTGGAGCTAATTTAATTTTGACTTGCTGCCAAGATGAAGTTGTTGCAAAAGCTTCTGTCCAGGATCCTCCTGTAGCATACCAATCTTTATAAGGATATTGATTTGTCAAAGATGCATTAAACGAAAGTCGGCCTTTTCCAGCAACATCCGATTTAATGTAAAATGAGATTTCGTAATTATGAGCAGCATTAATAGGAACATTTGGCGATGTCAACTGTAAACTATATGCTGCCGAAGATGTTGCACTTGACTGCAACTGAACTGCTTGTGAAGTACTTGTAAGTCCAGAATTTGCAACCACCGAAATTCCTTTTCCAGGATTATTTCTTGCCCAGTTTGTAAATGCACCGCTTTTTAAGCCAGCAATATCCAGAATATTAGTGCCACTTGAACCAGGAATTACCGTTGGCGCAATAATACTGTTCAGATAACTTGCATTTTGATTCGAATGCCAAACTAAAGTATGACCAAAAACTTTTAAACCAGCTTCTTTAGTTTTAGCTATAAAAGCATCCATTGTTGCGAAGTTTATTTCTCCTTTTGAATTTACCATTGCGCCGTGTTTCATCTCATAACCCGGTGTCACTTCGTCAAAATTTTCATTTACAATTTTGCGATAAGCGGCATCGTTCAGGTATAAATCTGCTCCAATTCCGTTTCCTAAAACGAAATTGGTGTAATTTTTTAACGGCTCGTAACGGCTAATTTTTTCAACTAATTCTAATGGAAGCTCTGCGCCAGTTACGGCACCGTGCTCCGGATCTTTTTCCCAGTCCATTAAATTATCATCACAAGATGATAAAAGTATTAATGACAAGGCAGCTATTGGAAGTATATTTTTATATTTCATTTTGATGCTTTTTTAGTTAAAATCGTTATAAACTGGTGTGTTTAAAGAAACTATTCTCCAATTGTCTGTGTACACTTTTACAGAAGTTGCTTTTGCTACGAATTCTACTTCACTTGCAGTTCCTGTAACATCTTTAAGCTTCACATTAGAGTTTTCGAAATAGATTCCGAAATTCTGATACGTTGCAGCTTCGCGGAATGCCAAAACGGTTTCGAATGTATACGCTTCTTTAGACCAAGCGTAGAATTTATTTAACGGAATTGTTACAGTCTGCCAGCCAGTTGTTTTAAAATCAACTGATTTTCCGTCAACAATCCACGGAACATAATTATAAACAGCGCCTGCCCATTCTCCTCCATTAAAATTATTAATCATGCAAATTTTTAAGAAACCAGACTCTTTCCAAACATCCGGAACAAAAACATCAAATTGAAATGCTACTTTATCAAGCGGTGTATTTGCTGGAATATATGGCGTTAATTGTGTTCTCCAATTATCAACTCCGTTTCCTGCAGTCCAGGTTTCTGAAAGACGATTTTTTCCAGCATCAAAAGAAGCAATACGAGCCGGACGATGCGGAACATATTTTCCTTGCGAAACATTCACTGTTCCAATGGCAGCCGATTCTAAATCTTCTGGCTGAATCATGCTTGTACCTGTTCCCCAATATCCGTGTTGTCCTTGTCCGTCAAAATTAAGAAGCAATCCTTTTTTGAAATTGAAATATGCTGGCGAATAAACTCCACCGTTTGAACCTTCAACAAATAATGAACCTCCAAGATCTGAAACTCCGGTTGGCATTTTAACTGTAAAAAATTCACCATCAGGATCAGAAACAATTCCTGTTGTTACAGTAACATTTCCAGGGAAAACTACTTTTTTAACTTCTGTCAAACCTGAGCCAGAAACCGTAATAATTTCACCCGGATTTGGCATTGTATTCGAAATATCATCAATAACAGGTTTTCCTGAACGAATGTCAAAATTGAATGTCGTTTCAGTATTATCATTTACAAAACGAATTGTATTTCTTACCGCCGGATCAGCTTCAATTGTTGGAGTATCAGCAGAAACACTGATAATCATTGAATTATCAGAAACAAAAACGACATTAAAATAGGTTGAATATCCGTTTATAAAAACTCTTCTAAGTCCGGTAAATCCTGAACCTTCAATACGCAATGTCTGGCCTAATCGGGCAAAATTCACTTCTCTATCGGGAACAGTTGAATTTACATCCTCCAGAAATACTTTGCTTATTACTATTTGGTTACTTGCTCCATCGCTATTGTCACAGGCAGTAAACAGCATACTAAAAACCATCATTCCAAGAAATGCGATGGGTGCCCAATACTTTTTATTTAAAATATATTTCATATTAATCTTTCTTTAGATTTATTGTTTTCAGCTTATTAGAATAAGTCTTTGATTTTTTCTTCCTTAAACTCATAAGGAACGGGATTTTCTCTCAACAACGGATTCTGAACCAATTCTGATTCCGGATAAGGTAAAAGGAAAATAGTCGCATCAATTACACCAATAGAGCGTGTGCTATTACTTCTCGTAGCATCAACTGAAACTGTATTTGTTGCCGAATCATATAAAATTGGTACAATAGTTCCTCTGTTTTGAGATGTTACATAGTTTATTACTTCCTGTTGTTTGTAATACGATCTGCGAACCAAATCATACCAATATTGACCTTCCATACATAATTCTACTCTTCTTTCGTGAATAATATCTGCATAAGTCAAACTTGCTTTTGGATCAAGTCCTGCACGTTGGCGAAGCACGTTTACACCACTAATTGCAAGAGGATCTGCAGTTGAAGCATTGTTCCCTAAAGCAGCTTCAGCATAATTCAAATAAACTTCTCCTAAACGCAACATATAAGTATTTAAACCTGAATTCATACGAGTTGTTTTCGGATTGTCTTTTGTAGAACCCACAACACCTTTTTTCACTGTCAGGAAATCTTTTGAATGATCAACTGTATAACCTCCGTTTGCTTTGTTTATCTCTGGATAAAAATCATCATCAGCCATCCATGTTGCTTTACGGCGGGCATCTTTAGATTCATATTCATACAAAATATTATTAGAAGCTCTTGTCCAATATCCCCAAGCTGCGTCATCTCCTGTAACATCAGAACCTAATGCAAAATAAGCCTGATGCATATTATTCACTCCATAATCACCATTTGGAACCCATTGAAGCGCAAACATTGATTCGGTATTATTGTTATTGTCAATTTTAAACAAATCAGCATAATTGGCCATTAATTTGTACGGCCCAGAATTGATTACTTTTTCGGCTGCTTTTTTAGCCAAATCAAGATATTCTTGTTTTCTTGTACCGCTGTTTGGATTATCGCTTACTCCAGAAAAAGACAAATAAACACGAGACAGCATTCCGTAAGCGCTATATTTTGTCAAACGTCCAGCCTGACCCGCTTGTTCTGGAAGATATTTTGCAGCAAATTCTAAATCGCGAATTGCAAATTCATAAACATCTTTCATCGGATTTTTATTTACAATCGGATTTTTAACCAATTCTCTAGGATCTGTAGTAATAATGGCATCACCCCAAAGCGATGCTAAATACCAATATGCAGTTCCTCTCATAAAACGAGCTTCGGCAATATATTTGTTTTTAATAGTCGTATTTACATTACTATCAGAAATACCAATAATGACATTATTAGACTGTTGCACAACATTATATAATGATCCCCAAGCCGAAACTAAAGGTCCTGTCAATCCTGTTTCAGATAAATCTGTAAATGGATAAACATAATCTGAATATGGTGCATACAAATTATCCGAACGTCCATCGCCTAAACCATAATAGAATTTGTCATTAAAATCGAACCAAACTTTATTGTAAAGTGGCCCAGTAGCTGCCTGAAAATCGGCCTCTGACTGATAGAAATTTTCTTTTGTAATTTGATCTTCGGGTTCAACATCTAAAAGATCACTGCAACTAGTCCAAACAAATGGTAATGCGATCAAAAGAACCGAGTATATTATTTTTTTTGTTTTCATCGTTAGCAATATTTTAGAAATTAACATTTAATCCAAGTGTAGTAATCATTGGCGAAGGATAACGCCCGTTATCGATACCTGTTAAAAGAGCATCTTGATTTAACGAACCAACTTCTGGATCATACCCTTTGTATTTCGTGAATGTCAAAATATTTTGAGCATTTGAATACACTCTGATATTCGAAATTCCGTATTTAGAATATAATTTCTGAGGCAGATTATATCCAATCGAAATATTTTTAATTCTAACATAAGAACCATCTTCTATAAATCGGTTGCTGAAACGGTAATTTGAAGAAGATGAAGCTGATGATGCCGCAATTCTTGGCATATAAGGATCTCCTCCAACAATGTGAACGTTACGATAATCGTTTGGTCCTGTTGGGTCAATTAATTCCAATTGTGCATATCCTAAAGCTGAAGACAATAAGTTAGTGTTTTCACGAGGGTTTTCTAACCAACGTCTTTGGTAGTTTGCAACATCATTCCCGTAAGAACCAGTTACCAAAACACTTACATCAAATCCTAAGAAAGAAAATGAGTTATTAACACCAAAAGTAAAATCAGGATTTGCATTACCAATGTAATCGCGGTCTTTTTCGTTGATTACGCCATCTTTATTGATATCTTCAAAAATATAATCTCCAATCCAAACTCCGCTTTCACCAATTTTCATTCCTTCAGGCAAAGCAGTTGGCTGTACCACACCGTTTTTATCTTTATAATAAAAGTCTGTAGCATTTTCAAAACGGCCGATTACTTTGTATCCGTAGAATTGACCAATTGGTTCCCCAACAGCTGTACGTGTAACAATCGTCACATCAGAACCTTGCTGAATGCTTTTATTCAAAATTCCTGTTTCAGTATTTAAAGCAAGAACTTTGCTTCTGTTCATTGAAAAAGTAACGTTAGATTTCCAAGTGAAATCTTTTCTGTCCATGTTCAAAGTATTCAATGTAAACTCAATACCTTTATTTTCAAGTGAACCAACGTTTACCCAAGGAGAAGATGTTGCACCTTGACCTGTTGTACCAACATAAGCTGGAAGAGGTAATTGTAAAAGTAAATTATCAGTTTTCTTATAATAAACATCTGTTGTAAGCTCGATTCTGTTATTTAGGAATCCTAAATCAAGACCAACGTTAGTTTGAGAAGACGTTTCCCATTTCAAATCTTTATTTGCTGTATTTGCTGCAAGAAGTCCAGTTCCCCAATTTGTTGCAGAAGCATTATATGTTGAAGTGTAAGCGAAATTTGGCACATTCTGATTACCTACTTCTCCCCAACCAACACGTAATTTCATATTGTTGACCACTTTGCTATCTTTTAAAAATTCCTCATTTGAAATTTTCCAAGCTACAGCAGCAGATGGAAACCAACCCCAACGATTTTCTTCATCAAATTTTGAAGAACCGTCACGACGAATAGTCGTTGTCAATATATATTTGTCACTGAAAGAATATATTAATCTAGCAAAATAAGATTTTAAAGCACTTGTATTACTTGCATTTGAGTTTTTAGCCGTTGTCGCATCACCAGCATTTAAGTCTGTTGCTCCATTAGTCAAATATCCTGAACGATAACCGTAAAGATTTTCCCAATGTGACTCTTGCATCTCTTGAGAAACCATTGCATTAATATTGTGCGAACCGAACGTTTTATTATAATTCAACGAATTTGTCCAAAGCCAAAAATCACTATTTGATTTTGTTCTGGTTCCTTCACGAACATCATTTACAAGCGCTCCAAAAGTATAAGATGGACTGAAAGTATAATTATTTGCAAAACTATAATCTAAAGAGTATTGCGTTTTGAATTTCAAGTCTTTTGTAAAACTGATTTCAGCATAAGTGCTCGCTCTCATATTATAATTGATATTATGATTGTCTTTGATAGAAGCTAGACCAATTGGATTATTTTGAACAAATTCAGTTGTATCTGGACCGTCAAAAGTTCCGTCTGCGTTACGTACAGCAACATTTGGAGTTTGTTTAAGTGCCGTCAAAATCAAAGCATCATCATTAACAGTTGTCGTTTGATTAGTTTTGCTCATTGCAAAATTTACACCCACTTTAAAATAGCTTTTTAATTGAGAATCAATAACTCCTCTTAAGTTGAAACGGTCAAAACCAGATCCGATAGCAATACCTTCCTGATCTAGATATCCAATTCCCATTGCATAAGTTGTTGCATCATTACCTCCAGAAGCTGATAAGTTATAACTCTGCATTAGGGCAGTTGTGAAAAGTTCTTTTTGCCAATCGGTTCCTTCTCCTAATAAATCAGGTCTGATGAAAGTATTGTCACGTTGTACAATTCCTAAATCTGAACGCGTGTTTTTAAGCGTACCATATTCTTTTAAATTTAGCAAATCCAAGTGTTTCGGAATTTCCTGCCAACCTACATAACTGTCAAAATTAAGCGCTAAATCTCCTTTTTTTCCACGTTTTGTTGTAACGATAATTACTCCATTTGCCGCTCTTGATCCATAAATCGCAGTTGCTGAAGCATCTTTTAAGACATCCATGGAAACAATATCTGAAGGGTTGATAAAAGATAATGGATTTGAAGTCGTTGAACTTGCCGTACCATCGATGATAACACCATCAATTACATATATAGGTTCGTTTGATCCATTCAAAGAACTGATTCCACGAATACGAACCGAAGAACTTGCTCCCGGCGCACCGCTGTTTGCCTGAATTTGCACACCCGCCACACGTCCTTGCAAAAGCTGATCGACAGTAGTTGTTACCGATTCTGCAACTGCTTTACTTGATATAGAAGATATAGCACCGGTCAAATCGCCCCTTTTCATTGTACCATAACCTACTACCACTACTTCTTTCAAATCATTTAAATCTTCTTCAAGCGTAACATTTATTTTGGTTTGATTAGCAACAGCTACTTCTTTGCTTTTATATCCGATGAAGCTGAAAACTAAAACTCCATTAGCCGGCAATGTGTGAATGGTATAAGCTCCATCAAAATTAGAAACTGTATTAATATTAGTTCCTTTTACAATGATGTTAACTCCAGGGATTGGACCATTTGCATCTGAAACTACTCCAGATACTGTGGTTTGGGCATTTACTGCAGCAGAAAACACAAACATCAGGAACAGCATCCCCAGATTTTTAAAGTATTTCCATTTGCTTTTAGCAATTAAAAAGTTAGTCATAAATGGTTAATTTAATTAGTTAATAGTTATGGTTAGTTAGTTATTTTTTGCAGACTCATTATTTAGTATACATTTTGATTAAATGAAGCCAAAACAAATCTTTATTTGAACAAATATATATAAAATGCAATAACACACAACCGGTTGTGCAATTTTTTTATTAGAATAATTAAAAAAAATACTGTTTTAAAAACACATAATATAATTATTTTGCTAAAATTTTAAAAATAATACAAAACAGGTTCAATTAATCACGAAAACGTTGTAGATAAATTAGAGATTGGATCGATTAGTTAAAAAAAATACAAAAATTAAAAATCAGTTTTCTTTTAAATTCTACTTACAATTATAAGGCAAAGGAAATTGTAAGTAATCTGACAGTTGTACTTAAGCATTGTGGGAAAATTGCCAACGAACCTATTTTATTCAGAAAAATAGACCTAAAAGACAATCGGTTGCTCATAAAGCAAAAAAAATCCCGCCATTTAAATAGCGGGATTGTTATAGTATTGAAATTTATGTCTTAAATTACTTAGGATCTTTTCGATGCGAAGATTCCCTAACCAGAACTTCAGTATTTAAGAATGTAATTTCCTGAACTTCACTCTCTTTAAGTGATTTTAAGTTTTTTATGATGATTTCTGCAGCTGCTTTTCCCATTTTTTCTGCCGGATGGGTAATTGTCGATAAATTGGGATCGATAATTTCAGAAATCGGGTCGTTATTAAAGCCAATAACCGCTAAATCTTCGGGAACTTTTATTCCTCTTTTTTTCGCAGTCTGAACGGCGCTCACCGCTATAATATCTCCCGATGCAAAAATTCCGTCTGGAATCGGTTTCAAATCAAATAATTTGTTGCTGGCTTTTACTCCATCTTCATAAGTAACCGATTTCAAATCAACAATCAATTCCTCAATTATGGGCAAATTATGATCCCTTAAGGCTTCCATATAGCCTCTTCTTCTTTCATTATACAGATTTCCAAATTCTGCGCCAGCAGTTAAATGTGCAATTCTAAGACAGCCTTGCTCAATAAGATGCTTGGTAGCTTTATAACCAGCCGAATAATTATCAATTACAACTCTAAAAGTATTGTAATCTTTTGGAACCCTGTCGACAAATACAAGCGGAATATTATTATTTGAAAATTGTTCAAAATGAGACGTATCACGCGTTTCCATGGCAAGCGAACAAATAACACCGCTCACACGGTTGCTGTATAGTGATTTAGCCATATTTACTTCATCTGCATACGAGTCATGCGACTGCATAATAATTACAGAATAGTCGGATTTTTGTGCCGTAATTTCAATACCACTAATTAGTGATGATAAAAACGGCTGAGTAACCGTTGGAATCAAAACTCCAATGGTTTTTGTTTTATTACCGCGCAAACCTGCTGCCAGAGTATTAGGAACAAATCCCATTTCCTTGGCTGCTTTTTTGACTTTTTTTATGGTTTTATCACTTATTGAATGATGGTCTTTTAAAGCTCTTGATATTGTGGAAGTTGCTAAATTCAACTTCTCTGCAATATCGTAGATCGTTACATGTTTATTCTCTTCCATGAAATAAATAATATGAGATGTAAATATAAGTTATTTTACAACATTATATGATTTCTAAATTTGACTTAAATTAATTGCCTAATTATCTAATTTTCAAATTATCTTATTCTTCATACATTTCCATCCAAAGTCGTGTTTCCTCAAGATCCAGTTCTTTTTCTATTTTTCTAAAAATCTCTTCATTTACAGCACCATTTTTATGCATTACTTCTAGTTTAGCTCGTTCAACATTCAACAGATCAATCTGAAGTTTTGTAAAATCATTAAAAATCTCCCCTCCCATTACATTACCTTTTCCGAAGAAATTTGCCGGAAGTTCCGTTTTCTGCAAACGATTAAATTTTACTTCATATTTGCTTTTAATATTATGGAGTAAATCGTCATTAAGCAATGAAAAATTATCTTCAATGTGTGCAATAGTCTCAGAAACAATCACATTCCGAATTTGATATTCCTCGGCCAAAATAGAATATGGTTGTAATTTTAATTTTCGGATAAGCCACGGAAGTGTAAGTCCCTGAATGACCAATGTAGAAAGGATCACACAGAAAACTAAATAAATTATTAGATTACGAAATGGAAATGCTTCTTTCTCGCTTATCATTAATGGTAAAGCCAATGCAGCAGCCATAGAAACCACGCCACGCATTCCGGACCAGCCAAAAATAATCATATTGCGATAATCAAATTCTTCGTTTTCACGGATTCGTTTGCTGAGAAATCTCGGAAGCAATGTTGCCGGAACAATCCATAAAAAACGCACCAAAATAACAACCGCACTTATACTCGCTCCCCATAAAAACAAAGCAGTTCCCGAATAATTACTGATTCCTGCAATAATATGACGCAACTGGAGTCCGATTAAAATAAAAATCAGCCCGTTTAAAATATTCGTCAAAATATTCCAGATTGTTCCAGCCATCATTCGGCTTTCATGAGTAAAAATTTTACCAGATCTTGCTGAAAGAAAAAGGCCCGTAGTTACAACCGCAAGCACTCCCGAACATTCAAAATGTTCTGCTATTAAATAAGATGCGAAAGGCGTTAAAAGTGTCAGCGTCGCCTCGATTATATCATCGCAAACAAATTTTGTATGAATAATGCTCATCACATATCCAACAAGCAATCCAATTGCGATTCCTAAAGTCGACATGATAAAGAAGTTCAAACCTGCTTCCCAAAGCACGAAATTACCTGCTACAATAGCTGTAAGCGCATATTTATAAGCTACAAGTCCGCTCGCATCATTAAGCAGACTTTCACCTTCAAGAATTGCAATTAATCTCGGATGCAATCCAAGCCCTTTTGTAATTGAAGTTGCTGAAACGGCATCTGGAGGAGAGACAATTGCACCAAGCAAAAATGCTAACGGCCAAGAGATATCATCTATAAGCATATGTGCCGCTAGAGCAACGGCAATTGTGGTAAACAAAACCAGTCCGACTGCAGCGAGTGTAATTGGGCGAATTGTTTTTTTAAACTCAAACCAGCTTGTGTACCAGGCTGCATGATATAAAAGCGGTGGCAAAAATATAATGAAAACTACTTCCGGATTTAAGGCTATAACCGGCAAATCCGGAACTGTGCTGATTGCCACACCGCAAAGAACCAATACAATAGGAATTGGAAAATTATACTTTTTGCTTATTAAGCTTAAAAAAGCGACTCCAAACAGTAACATGATAATTACGGTTATATTCTCCATGTAAAAATTGTTTTTTGGTTTTTGAATTTTAATTCCATTCGGAAATGGCCACTAAATTAATATTTAATGAGAATTATATCCATTTTTGTTTTATAAAATAAATTTTGAACTGAATTAAACTTTTATCTCTCTTATATGTCTTATAGAAGAAAAAAATCTTAAAATATGCTTAAGACCAAAGTTTCTGAGCCAAATAAATTGATTTACTGAGATTAATTTTTACATTTGCGTTATTTTTATTTATTCTAAATAGAATCATTTATTGGAGATGATTTTATCCAAAAGAATAGAAAAGTTTAACTAATTGAAAAACAACAAATACCAAAATATGAAAAGGAATATCTTTCTTTCTTTAGCATTAACTACTACTTTATTTGTTAATGCTCAGCAAAAAAACACATTATTAGAAGCTTCATTTTGGAAAACATCTCCAAATACAGAGACAGTTAAAGCTGAAATTGCAAAAGGAAACAATCCTGCAGAAGCTAATGCAAATGCTTTTGATGTTACAACATTAGCCATTAACAATGATGCACCTTTCGCAACTATAACATTCTTATTAGATCAGCCGGGAAATCCTATAAACAAATCGACACACGATAATCGTATTTATTTGCACTGGGCTGCTTACAGAGGCAATACCGAATTAGTAAACTATTTAATATCAAAAGGATCTGATGTTAATTTTGAAGACAGTCACGGAACTACACCACTTGTTTTTGCTGCTGGCAACGGACAATCTGATCCAGCGCTTTATGAAGCTTTTTTCAAAGCAGGAATCGATCCGAAGAAAAAATATAAAGACGGAGAAAACTTATTGCTTTTAGGTATTCCATCTGACAAAGATTTAAAACTTGCCGATTTTTTAACGACAAAAGGCTTATCTCTAAAAGATACTGATAAAAATGGCAGCACAGCATTTGATTATGCAGCCAGAACTGGAAATATTGTCCTTTTGAAAAAAATATTAGACAGAAAAGTAAAAGCTACTGACAATGCGCTTTTATTTGCGACACAAGGAAGCCGTAGAGAAACAACTTCGCTTGAAGCTTATAAATTTTTAGTTGAAGATTTAAAATTAAGGCCAACTGTAACTGGAAAATCTGGTGAAAATGTACTTCATTTATTGGCTGGAAAGCCAAATCAAAAAGAAATTATCGCTTATTTTCTTTCAAAAGGCGTTGATGCAAATAAAGTAAACAATGACGGAAATACACCATTTATGGTTGCTGCAGGCGCGAGAGAAAATGGCGCTTTAGAATTGTTATTACCAACGGCAAAAAACATCAATCTTCAAAATCCAAAAGGAGAATCGGCTTTAACAATGGCAGTAAAATCAGGAACTCCTGAGGCTGTTGCGCTTCTTTTAGGAAAAGGTGCTGATGTTAAAGTTCTTGATAAAGACGGAAATAATCTAGGTTTTTACTTAGTTCAAGCTTACAGACCAGACCCTAAACAAGATACTTTTGATGCTAAAGCAAAACTTTTACAAGAAAAAGGATTGAATCTTGCTACTCCACAAAAAGACGGAAGCACTTTATATCATTTTGCAGCCGCGAAAAACGATCTTTCTTTAATAAAAAAATTAGCTTCTTTAAATATTGATGTAAATGCAAAAAATAAAGACGGAATCACTGCACTTCATAAAGCTGCAATGGTTGCAAAAGATGACACTATCTTGAAATACTTGCTTTCTATCGGTGCTAAAAAAGAACTTACAACAGAATTTGACGAAAGCGCTTATGCTTTAGCAAAAGAAAATGAGTCTTTAACAAAACAAAACATATCAATCGAATTTTTAAAATAAATTTAAAAAGTTATGAATTATGAGTTATGAGTTTTGAGTTCAATTCGTAACTCACAATTCTTAACTCAAAACTCATAACTCATAACTCATAATTCATAATTGAAACACATGAAATCAATTCTAAAAATCGCACTTACAAGTGTTCTTATCTGCCTAATCTCTTTTCAGTCTAATGCACAAGCAAGTAAATATAAATGCATGCTTCAAATGGCAAATTATATGGGAGAAGGTGCCTATATTGTGGTTTCTTTAATCAATCCAAAAGGCGATTACGAGAAAACACTTTATGTTATGGGAGATGATAAAAAATGGTACAAATCATTAAAAGAATGGAACAAATTTCATACTGCAAAAGGCGATGATGTTAGCGCTATTTCAGGAGCGTCAGTTACTGGAGGAGACAGAAGTGTTACCACTTTCGAAATTGACGATTCAAAAATCAATAAAGGATACAAATTACGATTTGAATCGGCTGTTGAAGATCAAAAATATTATGTAACTGATTTAGAAATTCCATTGACAACAGCTGGTCTTGCTGATAAAACTGAAGGTAAAGGTTACATCAGATATGTAAGATTAAACAAAATTTAATACCTTACATTCCAGATTTATATTTGATTACCCTTTAGCTTATATTCAATGACTCTTTCTTTTTGGCGTTACACACACTTAGCCTTGGCTTTGTTTTCTTCTTTGTTTTTACTGCTGGCATCCGTTACAGGAATTATTTTAGCCGTAGATGCTGTACAGGAAAAAACTTTGCCGTACAAAACAGAAAATTTTGATACCTTAACTTTAGGTCAAACGCTTCCTGTTTTAAAAAAGAAATATGCTGAAATTACCGAATTAAGTGTCGATTACAATCAATTTGTAACGCTTCAGGCAATTGATGAAGATGGAAACGACATCAATGCTTACATTGACGCTAAAACAGGAAAAACATTAGGAACTCCTGCAAAAAAAAGCGAATTTATTCAATGGATTACAAGTCTTCACCGCTCTTTGTTTCTTCATGAAACGGGGCGTTTTTTTGTTGGTGTAATTTCGTTTTTATTATTCCTGATTGCAATTTCAGGTTTTATGCTTGTTTTGAGCCGCCAAAGAGGAATTCGTAATTTCTTTTCGAAAGTAATCAAAGAATATTTTGCGCAATATTATCACGTAATTTTTGGAAGATTAGCTTTAATTCCGATTTTAATTATTGCCCTAACCGGAACTTATCTCTCGCTCGAAAGATTTAATTTTTTCATGGGAGATGAAAAAGCAAAACCTGTAAAAACCGAACTTTCAGCAGAAGCCAAAAAAACTTCAATCTTTGAAAAAACACTTTTGAAAGATGTAAAGAAAATCGAATTTCCCTTTACAGATGATCCTGAAGAATATTATATCATTGAATTAAAAGACCGCGAAATTGAAGTGAATCAGGTTACAGGTGCTGTAATTACTGAAAAGCTTTCACCAATGTCAATTCAACTTGCGGCCTTGAGTCTTGATATTCATACAGGAAGAATAAATGCTATTTGGGCTGTTATTCTCGCAATTGCCTGCTTAAATATTCTGTTTTTCATTTATTCTGGTTTTGCAATAACTTTAAAAAGAAGATCAAGCCGAATCAAAAACAAATTCAAAGCTGCAGAAAGTTCTGTTATTCTTTTAGTTGGTTCTGAAAACGGAAGCACTTTACGTTTTGCGAATGCTATTCTGAAACAATTAATCGATCACGGGCATAAAGCGCATATATCTGAATTAAATAATTTTACTGTTTTTCCAAAAGCAGAGCATATTATAGTTTTTTCATCTACTCATGGTTTGGGTGATGCCCCATCTAATGGAGGGAAATTTGTTTCACTACTAAAAAAATACAATCAACAACAAAAAATCAATTTTTCTGTAGTTGGTTTTGGATCAAAATCGTATCCTGATTTTTGTGGATTTGCTATTGAAATCGATCAGCTTTTAGAACAACAAAATTGGGCAGAGCGCTTTTTAGAATTGCAAACTGTAAACGATAAATCAGCAACCGAATTTGTAGAATGGATTAAGTTATGGAGTACCAAAACTGGAATTTCATTATCGACAACGCCATCTGTTTATAATCATGTTCCAAAAGGATTACAGAAATTAATGGTTTTAGATAAAACTTTGGTTTCAGAATCGGAACAGACTTTTTTAGTGACTTTGCGAGCCAATATGAGAGCCAAATTTACTTCTGGAGATTTACTGGCAATTTATCCCGCAAATGACAGCAGAGAACGCCTCTACTCGATTGGAAATCATTCTGGAAACATACAATTGGTTGTCAAACTTCATCCGCACGGATTGGGATCTGGTTTCTTAAATAATTTAGAAGTTGGAAAAGTAATAAAAGCAAGAATTATCAATAATCACGCTTTTCATTTTCCGAAAAAAACTTCGAAAGTAGTAGCTTTAATTTCAAACGGTACCGGAATTGCACCATTTCTTGGAATGATCGAACAAAACAAGAAAAAAATCGAAACGCATTTGTATTCTGGATTCCGAATGGAAACGGAAATGGTTTCAGGCTACAAAAAATTTGCTTCGGAAATGATGGAGAAAAAACACCTTCATAATTTCCATTTGGCTTTATCGCGCGAAGCTGAACATTTTTACGTCATGGATTTAATTAAAAAAGATGCCAATTTCTTTGTTGATTTATTAAGAGAAAATGGTATTATCATGATTTGCGGTTCTCTTGCTATGCAAAAAGATGTTGAAACTATTTTAGATGAATTATGTCTTGCAAATGGACTGAAAAATGTATCCGAATATAAAAATAATAGGCAATTACTAACTGATTGCTATTAAAAAATTTATATCATGAAGCCTAAATTATTATATAGAATGCTATTGCTTCTTGCAATTTTATGCTTCTTTTCGGGCAATGCTCAGGTTTTGCGAAAAAGAACTACTCTTTTGATGGGCGGGCGTTTTGACATTACAATTGTAGCAAATGATTCATTAGCAGCAGAACAAAATATTGATTTGGTAATTGCAGAGATCTCGCGAATTGAAAATTTAATTTCCGATTGGAAACCAACTTCACAAGTTTCCGAGGTCAATCAAAACGCTGGAATAAAACCCATAAAAGTTGACCGGGAAGTTTTTGAACTTGCGCAAAGAGCCATTAAATTATCTGAAATAACCAACGGCGGATTTGATGTAAGTTTTGCAGCAATGGACAGAATCTGGAAATTTGACGGTTCAATGACTGAAATGCCTTCGGCGGAAGCCATAAAAAAATCGGTTGAGAAAGTTGGTTATAAAAACATTATTCTGGATAGCGTTCAATCGACAATATTTCTGAAATTAAAAGGAATGAAAATTGGTTTTGGCGCTTTAGGCGAAGGTTATGCGACAGATAAATGCCGTGATATGATGCTTGCAAAAGGAATTAAAGCCGGAATTATAAACGGTTCCGGAGATATGAGTACTTGGGGAAAACAGCCAAACGGAACATCTTGGAAAATTGGTATTACAAACCCATTTAATCCTGAAAAACTTCTTGCAGTTGTGCCACTTGAACAGCAAGCTGTTACTACTTCTGGCAGTTACGAAAAATTTGTCGTTTTTAATGGCAAACGTTATTCGCATATTATTAATCCTGCAACAGGTTATCCTGCAACCGGTTTATGCTCTGTTTCAGTTTTTGGCCCAAATGCCGAAACTGCGAACGGTTTAAGTACTTCGCTGATGGTTTTAGGACAAAAAGAAGGTTTGCTTTTGCTTCAAAATTTTCCTGATTACAGCTGCGTTATGATCACCGATAATGGAAAAGTTATCCAATCAAAAAACTTCCGCATTAAAAAATTCAAAGCTAAATTTTAGTTAAGTTTTTCCTTTATTTCCTTACTAATAGTAAGAAGTCGCTTAAAAAAATTTAAATTTGAAAACCCCTAAATTCATTCTTAAATTATGATTCAAAAAAGAAGTTACCTCTATTTATTTGCCTTATTAACTTTCTTATTTTTCGCGCCACACACCTACTCGCAAACTGATACGAAAAAGAAAGAAAGCCGTTCTAAATTATTCGAAGAAACTACTACAGACAGTGATTACTTAATGGCAATTGAAAAAGCCGGCGAAGTAATGGAATCTGCCTATAATGACGCCGATTTTGACAGCGCTTCTCACCATCTTTTTGGAGAAATCAAAAGAACGCAAAGTAAACTTGACCTTATTTTAGCAAGTTTAAAAGGAGCAAATCCTAATGTGCGTAATCAGCAAATGTATCATACGGTTCTAAAAGAGCTTCAATTGCAATTGGACGAGCAGAATACGGCTATTAATTTACGCAACCAAAATCTTGAAAAAATCAAAAGGCGATTTATAGATCTGCGCAAGGACAAAACTTTAACCGGACTTTTAAAAGATACAATTCGACGTAAACAGTTCAAAAAAGAATTTGCGAATCTTAAAAAAAGATATCTCGCCACTGACAGTTTAATGACCAAAAATCAAGGGATTTTAAACGCGAAGAAAAGATTGACGGTGCAAAGAAAAATTGCAGTTTCAAACGCTTTAATTACGGTAGAAAATAATCTGGAAAAGTCAGGAATTAGTATGCTGCATAAAGAATATCCTTTCTTGTGGAACATTAACGATTCAATTCCTAAAAAAACGGTCAAGCAAAATATTGGCGCTAAAATAGCCATTGAAGAAAATGTCGCCGCTTATTATCTCAGCTATCGCACCGGCGGTTTAATTACTTTGATTTTCTTTATAGGGCTTTTGTGTTGGTATATTTCCCGAAATTTAAAATATCTAAAAACCAACGGTTACGAAGAAAACCTCTCTCATTTTAATTTTAAATATTTAAACAGAGGCGTTCTGCTTCCGGCCATCGTAATTGGTCTTAATATTGCCGTTGTCAGCAATTTGTATGCTCCAGCGATGTTTTTAGAATTAATGCAGTTATTTCTACTCGGAATCCTGACTTTGTTGTTTAAAAATAAATGGTCGGTAAAATCGATGAAAAACTGGATCCTTCTTTTAGGATTGTTTTTTGCACTTTGCTTCCTCGACTTATTTATAGAAGTGGGATTATTACAGCGTTGTGCTTTTATCATCATTAATATTTTGGGAATTCGTTATGGTTTAATTCAAATTAAAACGATAAAAGATCAATTGTATATTAAAGGTTTCTTTAAGTGGGCTAGCATAATTTTTATTGGCTTAAATGGCTTGTCGATACTTTATAATTTGTTTGGAAGAGTTTCACTTTCCAATATGTTGAGCCTGACTGCTTTTATTTCGCTTACGCAGATTGTTGCTTTGAGTGTATTACTGAAAATAATTTTGGAAATCGTTATTTTACAGATTTATACAACAAGAATCAAACGTGGTTTCGAAAAGATTTTTGATCACGAAAGCTTATCTGATACATTAAAAAAACCGTTCATCATTGTAATCAGTTATATGTGGCTCGTGGTAATTGCATCCAATTTAAATGTTTGGGAATCGCTACGCACTTCTTTGGGTTCGTTGTTGAGTCATCCGAATACTATTGGAAGCATTACTTTTACTTTAGGAAATATCGTTTTGTTTTTCATTATCATCTGGATTGCGCATCTTTTACAAAAATATGTCGCTTACTTTTTCGGTGAAATCGATGATGAAAACGAAGAAAACGTCAACAAAAGACAACATTCTAAGTTATTAATTACCCGACTTATTGTTTTGATTGCTGGTTATCTTTTGGCCGTTGCGGCTTCAGGAATGCCATTGGATAAACTGAGTATTCTTTTAGGCGCACTTGGTGTTGGTGTTGGACTTGGACTTCAAAATGTAGTAAATAATTTTGTATCCGGAGTGATTTTAATTTTTGATAAACCAATTCAGATTGGAGATGTTATCGAAATTAGTTCAGAATCCGGCCGAGTGAAATCAATGGGATTACGAACTACCAAAATCAATGCGCCAAATGGTGCTGAAATCATTATTCCGAATGGAAATTTATTATCTCAAAACATCACCAACTGGACGTATACAGATAACTTTAAACTTGTTGAAATTTCAATCGAAATTAGTGACGACACAACTCCAGATGCTATAAATGCAATTGTAATGCAGGCGCTTGAAAGTCTTCCTCTAATTAATCTGGAAAAAGCACCTCAACTATATTACACTGCAATTTCAGACGGAAAATATAAACTGCTGATTAAATTCTGGTGCAGTATTTACCGTACCGAAGAAACTATTAGTAGTGCGCGTCAGGTTTTGTTCAGCAATTTTAAAGCAAAAGGATTGACCTTTTCTACTTAAAATTTTAGAATAGAATACATTAAAATCAAAAAACGTCCCGAAATTCGGGACGTTTTTCTTTATGATACTTAGAATAGGAATAGTTCAATGCTAAAAAATATTTTAGGATAAGACAACTTTGTGTTCACGAGCGAGATGCTCGCGGTAGCGAGTGAAAAAAAAGAGGAGAAATTTTTAAGTTTTCTACTCGTAATATATCAAATGTCGAAGCAGATGGAAGAATCATAACCAGACAAAATTTTCAATCATCAAGCGGAATCATATCAAAAATCATAGAATCAATAAATGACACAAAAAAAGAGTAATAATCTTATTTCGTTTTAATTTATTTTTCATCTTGCAAATAAAAAAAAACTTTCAAGATTTCACCTTAAAAGGCTTTCTTTCTACAAATTAATTGTCAATATTATTTCCCCTTGCGACTGGGGAAACATATATATAAGAAGGTAAAATCTTTAACGATCTTTTATCGTTTTTTAGCGTTGCACTTATACTGTCGTTGGAGTTATTTATCTTTAACTCTAACAATAATGGATTTGGTTCTTGCAAAATTTTTAGTTTTCTAAAGGCATTTAAAGTTTCATCACCATTAAAATAAAATTGAGATGAAAATTCCTTTTTACCATTACTCCATGATAAACGGAAACAATCAGGGATCTTATGGAAAATTGGTATTTTTTCAGGTTTCTTGCTTTTGAAATACCAATCTTTTTGATTAAAAAAAGTAAAATTGGAATCACTTAAATAAAATCCGTTCGGCAATTTAATTTCAATTCTGTAAGGATACTGCTCCATTACCAAAGCTACTTTTGTTGATATATCAATAGTTGAAGTAGAATCAATTTGGTCACTTTTATCAAAAATATGCCAGGTTTCATTTACTTCTTTAGCTTGGTAATTTCCAATTTTTAATTTATTTTCATCATTAGAAATCCATACTGCGAGTTTTCCATTAGGCATTATTTCAACTAAAAATCGAAGGATAACTTTGTTTGAATCTGCTCCAAAATAATTATCTCCATCTTGGTTCGTAGTCATTCTCAACTGTTTTGCTTTTTCCAAAATAATTTTATATGGCAAGATGAACTTCCCTTTATAGAACTTTCTTTCAATGTATGAAAACCAACTTATTGACAAACTATCAGGATAAAAGGCATTGCTTTGAAGATTAATGTGATTTATATTATCCCAGCCATCATCAATTATGTTTTCCTTTTGATCGTCATAATTCCAATCTTTGGCATGATGGAAATGACAGCTACTTATTTGAACCACATTTCCTTTGCTACTTAATACGCCACTGCCCCATTCAAACCTTTCATCAGCTTTATAATTGTATTTTTGAATAGTAATGGCAACTAAAATTAACAGTAACAAAATCGAAAGTAATCCGTTTATAATATCTTCGCTTTTGTTAAAATATTTCATAATTATAATTAATGTGAAAATGCTTTTCCTAATTGTGCTACATATAAAAAACCAACAAAAAAAAGTAAAAAAAGAATAGCGCAAACAATTATTATGACACCAATCGTCTTGCGATATTTTGTTTCCTGCGAACTAAAAAAATAAATCAACAGCATCAATATTGCAGTAGTAATAGGAGCTGTCAAAGTTTTTATAATTTCAGAATAGCTCTCTTGAGTATTGTCAAGATAAAACTGTAACGAAAAAGCAATAGCAGTTAATAAAAATAAGGTTACAAATACTTTCATTATGTTATTTTTAATTAAATCTTTAATATCCATAGACTATTTTTATGTTTTTTTTCTATGCAGGCGATAGCGCCACTTCCGTGCACATGACATTCAATTAAATCTTATTAAATCCTATTAAATACACTTTACGTTCACGAGCGAGACGCTCGCGCCAGCAGGGGGAAATCTAGGATTTTCAGAAGTAAATACAAGTTTCCAATTGTAACGCAGACTATAATTTGTGCAATAGCAGAGAATATACTTCCGTCAAGTAAATTAATACTTATTATTAAATTTAATTTTTGAATTTGTTTTCTTATTTATGAGTGAAGCTTTTACAAAATTATAACGATCGCTTAAATTTAATTCTAAAACCAGCAATTCTGATTTGCTACTTTCTTTTCTAAAAGCATTTAAAACTTCATCTTCATCAAAATAAAATTTTGTGGAGAATCTTTTTTTTCCATTTCCCCATTGCAAATTAATTTCTTTTGGCAGGAAATTAAAATTTAAGTTTTCTCTAAAATCATTTTCGCTAGAATACCATATGCTTTGATTATATAACTTAAAGTAGGAATTACTTAAGAGATATCCACTTGGTAATTTAATTTCTAATTTATAAAAATGTTGCTCCATTACTAAAGCAACTTTTTTAACGATATCAGCATCAGAAGTTTTGTTAGTTTGTGAATAATCATCAAGAATATTCCATGTTTCCTTTGTTTCTTTGGCTTTTAATGTGGTGATTTTCAGTTTCAGGTTTTTGTCTTTCTTGTCATACTTTTGTATCCAAAGTGATACTTTTCCTTTTGGTTCAACTTCAGCAACAATGTAAACATGATAATCATTTCTTGTACTATAAGTTATACCCAATTGCTTTGCCTTTTTCAAAATAGACTCGTAAGGCAAAGAAAAAAAACCAGAATAAAATTTTTGCTCGTTGTAAGAAAACCACTTTATAGATAAGCTGTCTGGAAGAAGAGTGTTTTTCTTTTCATTTTCAGAATTGTTTTTTGTCTCCCAACTATTCAGAATCATATTTTTATTAATTCTGTATGAATTTCCATTGAAGTAACAATCCGACACCTGCACAATATTTCCTGCACTGCTTACAACAGTAGTAGTCCAATCAAATCTTTCGAAAGGATTGAATAAATACATCTGTACGCCATTTGCAATTAATGTTCCTAACAGAATTACAAAAAGGATTTTATTTGTTAGGTCTTTAAATTTAACTTTTTTTTTCATAATTAATTTTTATAAGCACCTCCCAAAGCCATCCCATACAAAAAAAATGCACAATAAATACCTGAAATAATTGCGAAATAGATAAAGAATTTTTCTATAGCTTTTCCATATTCAGAATCATCCAGATGACAAATCCAAATAAGGAATAATAGTGCATTAATCATAATAGGAACTGTTAAACCAACAGTCTTTTCGGAATAACCATCATGATTAGAAAGGTAGAGTTGCATTGATATTCCTATTAGTATTAATAGTATGATGGTATTAGTTGATTTTTCCAAAATATTTTTTTTAAGATTTATGAAACCTATTTATTTATTTATAGGAATCATTAAATTCCCGTTTACTGTTAGGATAAATTCTAATGCTGTCAACTTCCAATTTTTTATTGTTTAATAAAACCTCCAGACTTGTGTTGTCTTTGGCAATTTTTATCTGAATTTCATTATCTCCTGAGAGCCCTTTAAAATGGCTGAAGATTTCGTCTTGGCTGAAGAAAATCCTGCCTTCAAATTTTTCTTTAACTCCGGTTTCCCAGAAAAACTGGAAGACGTTTGGCAGTGCCCTGTCTCTCATTTTGTTTTCCAGCAGCCATGGACGCATCATCTGGTCTTTTTCTCCATTGTAATATTCTGTATTTATTTTAAATAATCTGAAATTAGGATTCTCAGAGGTAATTACGGGTTTCCAATTGTATCGCAGACGAAACATATCCCATAAATCACAGGTAGCGTTTGGAATGGAAAATTCTTTTGCCAAATCATCAAAGCGGGCAGACGAAAAACGCCAGATATCTAAATATCTTTTTTTTGCCGATTCCAATTCTTTTGGGTCAGTTACTGCTTTAGCCTGATATCTGCCGATTTCTATCACCGTCAAGCCATAATTTACCCAAACCACCACCATGCCTTTTGGCGCAAAACCAAAAATAAGACTGGACATTCTATGGTATGAATTATAAGCCGCATCTGCATCACTCAATAAATCAGGATCACCTTCATATTTATATTCCTCGATTGTTTTATCTTTTGCTTCCCTCATTGCATAATTTCTCCTTACTAAATCTTTCATCCGCTCTACAGGAAAATCAATTTTTAACCTGTAAAAGGCATTGTCATAACCGGCATAATAGGTTATGTCTGCCCCTATGGGCGTACCATGCTGTTCCGTCCACATTCCTCCCGAATCTCCCCATGTACCTGAGGAACCTCCGTACGGCATGCCTGCAGGAATGCCTTCGAGGGTGACAATTTTGTCTTTTACCATGTCAACTCTATATTTATTTGCAGGATGGCACATTTCGGCATGCCACTCGGGTGTTTTTTCATTTTTCATATGGCAGCTGTTTATCTGTATGCCTATTAAAAAGCATAGTATTATTTTTATAGATCTATTACCCATTGTGTATTTCTCTTTTTCTGTATCGGCCTTCATAAGCGCCGTCTTTGGCAGGTGCCTGACTCTCGCGAGAACCAAGCCCCAGTTCGTTAGCTTTTACAGACCAGTGCAGATACTGGTTTCTTAATTTTTTTAGTACCTCTTCGTCAATATAATTCAGGTAAGATTTTCGTTTGAGTTTCGATAAATACTCTTTATTTATAGAATTTTTATCATACAGATCGCCATTATACATTTCGACATAGCTATTCCGCAAATCGTTACAGGCGTTTACATAATTATTTAAGTTATTGCTTACTGATTTGATAAATTCATCAATGATGGTATGTCTTTTTTCTAGATTTACATCATATTTTACATCAGCATCTTTAGAAAAGTGAAACATTAAATGCAGTGGAATCTGGTCGTAAGTATTATACAGATTTCGTGTTCCTACTACTGCATAAAATCGTTCTAAATCTTCTACAGATCCTTTTTTTATTTTATCGTCAATAGCAGATTTATGCACAACTCCAGCTTCAATTTGGTGTTTTTTATACCAGCCTTCGCTAATTACTATTTTTTTTAGTTTTTCAACTTCTTGATCAGAATGGTGAATCATTTTGTTGTAAAGCGATTCCCTTTTATAGTAAAGAGCCGAAACTTCTTTGGCATTGTTTATATAAGAGCCTCCAATATCTGAGTGCACCCCTGGCAAAGTAAGTTCTAAACCGTGTAGGCCAGCACTCTCTATATTAATTAAATCGAAGTTTTCGCGATATTCATCATCAGATGACAGCTGTAGAACAAAACGTGCTTTTTTAACGGCATCTAGATGCAAATCTATACTGTCGTTGCCATGATAAAGTCCATAAGAAGCCACAGTATCATAAAGCCCCACAAAATTGATCTCGATTTTTTTAATATTAAAATTCTCTTTTAACAGACAAGCGGCGAAGTAACCATGTTGGTCTAAAAGTGGATGATTAGATACAGTAATTATGTTAGTTTTACCCTCCGCCTCCTGAAGATATAATGGTGCCATTACCTTTACTTTATTATCAGGAAGCTGGCTGTATATAACAGCCGGACTATTGGCAATATGCAAAAAATGCCTGGCCGCGGTTGCGCCACGGCTAAAGCCATACACATTCAATTTTAAAACATCTATTTCTTTATCACTATACGGCGATAACGCTTCTGGAGCTTTTACGCATGCTTTTACCACTTTTGCCACTACACCGCGATGGCCCATACCAATAGCAACGTCTGGAAAAACATCATCGCTTTCCAAATCCTCGGTACCAATACCTTCTATATAAAGTCTCTTTTGAAAATCAGCAGTGGGATCTATTGCATCATAACCTCTTGCAACATTGGTATAATCGTTTTCAAAACTATCATCTTCCTTATTCCCTACTTTTAGATAAGCATCATGATCTTTTGAATCTGGTTTTTTAGCATCGGTATTGGTTTTATTATTCTGAGTGCCGTCAAAAAAAATATTTAAGCTTACATTAATAGTGTTATTTAATGAATCTTCAGGATGTAGAGGCTCATAATCTTTCTCAAAAATGCCTTCTTCGCCGCCATGCCAGCGGTTTTTGCCCATAGCATGAATCGTATAATCTCCATCTGTGGCACGCAAATCCATTTTTCCTGTTGTAGTGTTTGTCATTTCACCTTCAACAATTCTTAGAATACTCATGATTTATGAATTTATTGAGTTTTCGCCACTGTATTTATTCAAGTTTTTAGAAGCGTGCACGTTTATATGTTCTTCTGTGCTTATTAAGGAAGCTGTTTTGGCAATTTCCTTTCTTTCTCCTGTTTCAGATTCTCTATTCCCTTTTATAAATTCTGCAAAATTTCCAATTACTTTTATTGCAAAGTCAATTCCAATACTTAAAAATTTTGCACCTGCAATTGTCTCAGTATAATTACCTCCAATTGTATTTGTTTTATTAAGACCAACATTGGTATTCATATTCTGCCCAGCGTTTATATTGATGTTTTCCCCCGCATTTATAGTGAAATTCTTGGGTGCACTAGCCTCAATATTTCCCTGTCCATCCTGAAAAACTTTGCTTCCTGCTTTGTCTTCCGTCAGAATAGAACCATCAGCATCATTGATAATAATTTTGCATCCGCTTCGGGTTCTTATCGCTTTAATATCATTTTTTGGAGTATAATAACCTGATGATTCCTGCCCGTTATAATGCGCTCCCATAACATAAGGACACTGTGCATTTCCACCTTCAAAACCTACCAATACTTCCTCACCGATTTCTGGGATAAAATAAAATCCTTTTCCGACTCCGGTATGAGGCTGAATCATTCTCATCCATTGGCTTTTTGTACTTCCCATTCCCCAATAGAATTCAACTCTAACCCGTCCGAGTCCTTCAGGGTCGTTGTTGTCTTTTATTTTTGCCGGCTGGGTTTCTGCTTTAGCAAAAACTTTTGTATCTGTATAATGCGGAGCGGAGACATCGTCTGGAATTGCTTTGAATTTGCAGGTGTAATTGCCGTGTACTTCTGAGTGGTGTGTGGCTTCTATACAAACCAGATGACGTTCTGTATTTTCGTCTATAATAGTAAACATTTGCCCCAGTCCTAACGGAAAATAAGATATTCCGCTGTAATATACACTGTTTGCATCGCTTGCTGCAGTCTGCAGTGCAATCATTTCTTCAAGCTCATCTTTGTTTTGTGCATTGTTGGTATAGGCTCCAACAGCCAAATCAGGCTGAACAACGGTTCCTTGATTAAATCCAATATTTGACGCTAAACCGTCTTTACTTCCTGACGTGGTTCTGGCTGATGAATTTCGGATATTGGCTGCATCATGATAGTCATAACCACCCAGCGAAATTTTATGCGCACTCATATTGGCCTGTATGGTAAAGTCATGGAGTGATGCCCCGTTGATGAGTTTTATTTTTGTGTTTTTGATTTGCCCAAACTGCATGCGCATTCCGTCAAAATAAAACCACTGACCGTAACGCTGCGCCAATCTTTTGAGAAAATTGAAATTGGATTCGTTATATTGTGCCATATAACTGAATTCTTTCATATAGGTCGACCTGATAGCATCTCTCTGATAAAACTCGGTAGGGCCTTCAGACAAAAGATCCAGCACAATATCATCCATTCCTCTTTCCAGATAGGTTCTGGATTTTGGCATACCGTCAATAACAATGCTGTGGCTTATACCGCTCACGTGAAGTCCGACCGGGCTTCCATTCTTGTCTATCGAAGTCAGTCCGGTTATGATCCCTTTGCTCATCAGTTTGATTCCTGTAAGACTTTTGAAAGTAAAAATAACTTCATTTCCATTGTAGCTTTTCATTGCCTTGTCCTGCTCTGCAGCAGGTATGACTGTTTTTGCGTTATATTTCCAGACAAATGAAAAGTAATGATGATCTGCCATTTTTTGCGACAGCTTCAAATCATAATAAATAATGTTTTGGGTAAAGCCTCCAATTGTAATGTGAACCTGGTCTGAGAAATGTGCCATAGTTTTGATTCGAGTTTTAGTTAGTTAAATAAAAAATTAAAAATCTATTTAGTAAACCTATGCTAGCGAATCAAGAATTTAAACCTGATTAAGTCTTATTTACAACATAATAAGACACACTTTTTCAAAAAAAAAACGTCCCGAAATTCGGGACGTTTTTCTTTGTCATGTTTAAATTTGATTAATGGTGATCGTGGTTTTTATTTGAATGTTTGTCGTTTCCTTTATGTTTCCCGTTATTATGTTTCTCAGGTTTTTCACCTCTGTTTTTCTGAGGTTTTCCATGATATCCTTTTGGATATTCTGCTCTGTGTTTAGAATGATAAGTGTAAGGAGCATCTCCTCTGTAATCATTCAAAACCACTTTATAACCTGAATAAAGATCATAATTTCTGTATCTATCCGGAAGCCTTTTTGCGCGTACCCATCTTCCGTTATTATCTGAAATAAATACGCTTTGATTTATATCATAATAAACATCAATATCTGGCAAATAATAGTATCTGCTGTTATCATAACCAACTGGTCCCCAATTTGGAGGCGTTCCAATATTTACATTAACTGAAACCTGTGCCTGAGCAAAAATACTTGTAAAAAGCATTAAGGCGAATACTAACTTTTTCATCTTTTAAAATTTTAAATATTAATTACAGTAAATAGTAATCTAAAGTAATGCCAAAAATCGATTTAATTGCATTAATTATACAAAACCACCAAACCAATCGACGAAAAGTACTTCACAACCGATATACATTACTAAAAAAAAACATCTCATAATTTGAGATGTTTTTTTTCATTTTTATTTCCAACCGCCGCCTAAAGCTCGGTATAAATCAACAACAGCCTGCAGTTTTTGCAGATTATCATTTACACCGCTCAATTGTGCTGCCAAAAGGTTTTGTTCCGATGTTAAGACATCTGTATAATTCGTAGCCGAACTATATTCCAACAACTGTTTTGTATAATCAACCGCCTTTATTAAAGCTTCAATTTGTTTAGTTCTCGAATCTTCTTTTTCGGCCGCCATTTGATACGTGTACAAAGCATTCGAAACTTCCTGACCCGCTTTTAAAAGACTTTGCTGAAAATTATTGTAGGCCTGTACTTGTTGAGATTGTGTTGTAGTCAATCTCATTTTATTAACGCCTTGATTAAATATCGGCTGTGTTAATCCGCCTATTAACGAGTAAAATACTGAATTAGCAAAAAAGTCTTTTAATTCTAAATTCGAAAAACCACCACTCGCTGTAAGCGTCAAACTAGGATAAAAATACGTTTTAGCCATATTTGTCATTTCAAAAGCAGTTCTGAAATTAAATTCCGCTTGACGAACATCTGGACGATTCTCTAATAATTGCGAAGGCAATCCTAAAGCCAGTTTTTCAGGAACAATCTGTGAGCCTAATTCTCCTCTGTCTATTGGCCCTGGCGCTTGTCCCAGTAAAATATTTATTGCATTTTCAGTTTCGCGAATACTTTGTTTTAAATCTGGAATCAAAACTTCCGCCGCATGCTGATTGGCTTCACTCTGCACAACAGCCGCGCCTGTAACGATCGCACCTTCTTTTAAATCTTTGATTGTCTGAACGTTTTTGATTCGACTTTCTAGGGTTTCCTGAGTTATCGCCAATTGTTTGTCATAAGCTAATAATCGGAAATAATTATTAGCAATATCAGCAATCAATTGTGTTTGAACTGCCTGTTTCGCTGCATCTGAAGCTAAATATGTTGCCAATGCAGCTCTTTTTTTACTGCTTAATTTCCCCCAAATATCAGCTTCCCAAGAAGTGCTTAAACCTAATTTATACGTTGTTGTTAGCGTATTGATATTAATTCCTGCCGGAAAATTAAGTCCTGCTTCAGATTGTTTGGTATGTGTTGCATTTGCATCCAATTGCAAAGTTGGATAATACGCTAATTTACTCTGACGCAACGAAGCATTTGCCTGAACAATATTTTCAATTGCATTTTTAAGATTCAAGTTTTGATCAAGTCCTTTTTGAATCAAAGCATTTAGTTTTTCATCTTTAAAAACAGTCTGCCAAGGCATACTCGCAATTGTAGTCGAATCAGCAGATGTTTGATCTCTATATAACTTGTCTGTTGATAGCGTTGTGGGGCGTTCGTACTTTTTGGTAACAGAGCACGCACTTAAAAGTGCGGCTGTCATTACCAGTAAAATATATTTATTTGAACTATTTGTCATTTCTTTTGAATTAAATTTTATGCTTTATGAGCTTCTAATAAATGATCTTCGTCATCATCGTCATCATCATAACTTTCCTTTGCCGGACCGCTTACTTTTTCCTGTAATGTCTGGAAAATGATAAACAAAACCGGAATCACAAAAACTCCTAAAATGGTTCCAATCAACATTCCGCCAACCGCTCCTGTACCAATTGATTTGTTTCCTACCGCTCCGGCTCCAGACGCAAACATCAATGGCACAAGTCCGAGAATAAAGGCGAATGACGTCATCAAAATTGGTCGCAAACGTGCTACGGCTCCTTCAATTGCGGCTTGAACAATTGGCAAGCCTTTTCGCCTTCTGTCCAACGCAAATTCGACAATCAAAATACCGTTCTTGGCAAGCAATCCAATCAACATGATTAAGGAAATCTGCAGATAAATATTACTGTTCAATTTGAAAATAATCGAGAATAAATAAGCTCCCGCCAATCCAAACGGAATTGATAATAAAACGGCAAAAGGCAAAATATAACTTTCATATTGTGCACTCAACAAGAAATAAACAAACACCAAACATAGAATAAAAATGAAAATCGTTTCACTTCCTGAAGCTAATTCTTCACGTGTTAATCCTGAAAATTCATATCCATAACCTGCTGGAAGATTTTCGGCAGCCACTTCCTGAATGGCTTTAATTGCATCTCCTGAACTGTAACCCGGTTTTGGCGCTCCAGTAATCGAAATAGACGTAAATAAGTTGAATCTTGAAATCGATTCGGGTCCAAAAACTCTCGTCATATTAACAAACTCAGTAATTGGCGCCATTGTTCCGGCATTATTACGAACGAAGATTTTATTCAAGCCTTCTGTATTTGTACGAAATTCTGGAGAAGCCTGAATCATAACACGATATTGTTTTCCAAATTTATTGAAATTCGATGCATACAATCCGCCATAATAACCTTGCATGGTTGACAGAATCGTGTTTACAGAAACTCCTGCATCTTTGGCTTTCGCCAAATTAATATCCATCATATACTGAGGAAAACCAGGGTTAAATGGCGTTGTGGCATATTGAATTTCCGGACGTTCTGATAATTTTGCTAAAAATTCATTATTGACTTTATAGAATTCGGCAGTCGTATGTCCGCCTTTATCTTGCAACTGGAATTCAAATCCACCACTTTGTCCAAAACCTTGAATCGTTGGAGGCGAAATAAAAAATATATTCGCTTCACGAATACCACTTGTTTTCGCAAAAAGCTGCCCGATTACATCATCAACACTTAAGTCACGTTCGTCCCATGGTTTCAATTTCACAATAACCATACTGTAAGCACTTCCCGCTCCTGCTGTAAAGTTTTGTCCAACAATTCGAAGTGTATTTTTTACTCCCGGAATCGTCTTTGCAATACTGTCTACTCTTTTAGCGATAATATCAGAACGCTCCATAGAAGCTGATGGTGGCAAACTAATATTAGCAAAAACAGTTCCCTGATCTTCCGAAGGAACGAAAGCCGATGGAGTGGTTTTCATCATATAAAATAAAGACAAACCGGCAATAATAATTGCAGCTAATGCAATCCATTTTTTTACAGAAAGAAAACTTACTGAACGTTTGTATCTTTCGGTTACATTATCAAACGCAACGTTAAATGAAGTATAAAAACGCTGTAAATAACTTTTATGTTTATGATCATCTGCATGCGGTTTAAGCAAAAGCGCACATAATGCCGGACTGAGCGTCAAGGCGTTTACCGCCGAAAGGATAATCGCCACAGCCAATGTAATACCAAATTGTTTGTAGAAAACCCCTGTTGATCCATTAATGAAAGTAACCGGAATAAATACGGCTGCCATTACCAACGTAATCGAAATAATCGCTCCAGAAATTTCGTCCATTGCGTGAATGGTCGCTTTTTTAGCCGATTTATATCCGTGATCGAGTTTGGCGTGAACCGCCTCGACGACCACAATCGCATCATCGACGACAATACCAATGGCGAGAACCATCGCAAAAAGCGTCAATAAATTGATTGTAAATCCGAATAAATTCAGGAAGAAAAATGTTCCCACAATCGCAACCGGAACCGCAATCGCCGGAATTAAAGTCGATCTGAAATCCTGAAGGAAAATAAATACTACAATGAAAACCAATATAAAAGCTTCAATCAACGTATGAATTACTTTCTCTATCGAAGCATCCAAATTTTCGTTGACATCTACCATAATGGTATATTTCATTCCTTTCGGAAAACTCTTCGCTGCTTCTTCAATTAACTTTTTAGAATTGATAATTACGTCACGCGCATTTGAACCTGGAGTTTGGCTGATTGCCATTGCTGCCGATTCTACACCATTTGTTTTAATTGTTGAAGAATAACTTAACGATCCTAACTCGACTTTAGCTACATCTTTAAGTCGCAACATTTGTCCGTTCCCAACCGATTTGATAATTATATTTTCAAATTCCTGAGCGCTGGTTAAACGTCCTTTGTATTTAATTACATATTGAAACGCCTGATTTCCGTTTTCTCCAAATTTACCTGGAGCCGCTTCGATATTCTGCTCTGCCAAAGCTGCTGAAATATCACTCGGAATCAATTTGTATTGTTGCATTACATCTGGTTTCAGCCAGATTCTCATCGAATAATCTTTTGCACCAAAAACGGTTACATCTCCTACTCCAACGACACGCTGAATTTGAGGAACCAAATTGATCTTCGCATAATTTTGAAGGAATGTCTGATCGTACGCTTTATTATCACTGTATAAAGAGAAAATCAGCAAGTTACTACTCTGGCTTTTGGTTACCGTAACACCTGCCTGAGTTACCTCAACAGGCAATAAACTTGTCGCTCTTGAAACCCTATTTTGCACGTTTACCGCCGCTAAATCAGGGTTTGTACCTACTTTAAAGAAAATTTTGATCGAAGCATTTCCATCATTTGTGGCTGTAGAAGTCATGTACGTCATGTTTTCTACACCATTAATCTGTTCTTCCAATGGAATTACGATACTTTTCAGTACCACATCGGCATTGGCACCTGTATAACTCGCTGAAACATTTACTGTTGGCGGTGCAATATCTGGATATTGAGATATAGGCAACTCAATTAATCCTAAAACACCCAAAATAACAATAATAACAGATATTACTGTTGAGAGTACAGGTCGTTGTATGAATTTTTTAAACATTTGTTTTTATTTTAAATCGGCGTAAACTTTATCTGAAGATTGATTTTGGCTTTTAATTTCTGTTCCGTCTTTAAGTGTTGCCACTCCTTCCAGAACAATTTGATCTCCTGCCTGTAAACCGCTTGTTACCACATAATAATTTCCTGCGCTGTTGTCTAAAATGGTAATATTGGTACTTTTTGTTTTACCATCTTTTCCAACAGTTACTGCAAATATTTTATCCTGAAGTTCATAAGTTGCGGTTTGCGGAATAATTAGAGCTTCTTTTACTTCATTCGGAATACGAACGGTTGTACTGCTTCCGCTTCTAATAATACTTTTGGGATTGGCAAAACGCGCTCTAAAAGTAACCGAACCCGTTTCAGTATTAATTAAACCATTTACCGTTTCAACTCGGCCTTTTTCTGAATAAGGTGTTCCGTCAGAAAGCACTAATGAAACTGCAGGCATATTTTGGATTTTTTGTGCCAATGTCGTACCTGGCGTTTTGCTTTCTGTAAAATCTAAAAGTTTCTTTTCATTGATAGCAAAATAAGCATAAACATTTCCGATGCTAGAAACCGTAGTCAAAGGATCTGCGGTATTTGAACTTACCAAACTTCCTAAACGAAACGGAATTGAACCAACAACTCCATTCACCGGACTTGTTACAGTGGTATAACCTAAATTAGTTTTAGCATTAACTAAAGCTGCATTCGCCTGAGCCAAAGTTGCCATAGCCGATTCATAAGTATATTGCGCTGATTCTAAATCGTATTTACTGATAATTCCTTTTTCAACTAAAGGTCTCACTTTATTCACCGCCAGTTTTGCAGCACTTACTTCTGCCTGAGCGCTTTTAATACTGGCACTTGCGGTTCGAACTTGTTGTTCGTATTCTGGCGCGCTAATTTTAAACAATGGCTGTCCCACTTTTACAACAGCGCCTTCATCGACAAAAATCTTATCAATATAACCTTCAACTCTAGGACGAATTTCAATATTTTGTTGTCCTTGAATACTCGCAGGATAATCGCTGTATAATGTTGCAGATTCTGGCTGCAATGTCAGCGTTTTATACTCTTTTACCTGTGGCGCAGCGCCGGCCTGAGCCGATTTGTCATCTTTCTTACCGCAAGAGGCGATAATAACTGAGGCTGCGAAAATGCTTAAAAACGATTGCTTATTCATTGTGAAAATGTGTAATTATCTATTTATTAATAAGCAAAAGAACTAAAATTGAATGCGCAAAATTTTTCAAATAGACGAAGAGCAAAAGACAATCGATAGAAATAGCCTGACACCCGACGGATTTTTTTTCAGAATTAAACAAGCGTTTAATTTTTAGGCTCGTCGGCTGGAAAATGGTTTTTAATGGCTGTAAATGTATTTTGGGCGATTGGTTCTCAATCATATTCAAATAAAATGTAATATTGTCTTTAAAAAATCATAACTCATAATGGCTTCAAACATCTACAGACCTTATTTATTTATCGGACTGCACATTCTCGGGTGGCTTTTGTTGGGCTTTATCATGCTGTTTTACATCCCTTTAACATGGAATGTAATTCTTCCTGGCGTATTTTGGCTTTGGCAGATCATTGTATTGTTTTTGCTAATAGTCATTTTTTATACTAATGCCAAAGTCATAGTTCCAAAAACCATTATTAAAGACAATACGTCGCCATTTTTGCTGTGGACTTTTCTTGCCATCTGTGCTTTGCAATTCATAGCTTATTTTTATAACACACAAACCGATGTTCATACAAAAGTTAGTTTAGTTTTAGGCTTCAAAAAATACAGAAATCCTTATTTCGACAATTACGTTTTCATGCTTACTTTATTGGTTCTAGGAATAAGTACGAGCTGGGCAATGCTACAACATTGGCAAAAAGCCGCGCAGCACAAACAAAAATTGGAGCAGGATAAAACCATGGCCGAATTAGCAATGCTGAAGGCGCAAATTAATCCGCACTTTTTTTTCAATTCGCTAAATAGTATTTATTCGCTTACTTATACTGATATTGAAGATTCAAGAAATGCACTTCATACTTTAAGCCGAATGATGCGCTACCTACTTTATAGCACAGAAGAAACAACTTCTTTATTGAAAGAAGCCGAATTTATGAAAGATTTCATAGCACTTATGAAACTTCGGGCAAACAGCAAATTGACGATTATTACTGATATTCCTGAAAAATTGCACGATTATCCAATTGTTCCAATGTTATTGCTTCCTTTAGTTGAAAATGCTTTTAAACATGGAATTCACGCAACAGATAAAAGTGAGATTTACATTAAGCTGAGACAAAACGGAAGCAATCTTGATTTTGAAGTAGAAAATACTTATTTCGAAAAATCAGGAACAGCAGCCGAAGGCGGAATCGGTTTAACCAATACCAAACGACGACTTCATTTGATTTATCCGAATAAACATAGTTTGAAAGCCGGCGTTGCTGAAAATGGAAAATACAATGTAAAACTGCATCTAAATTTAGAATAATGATGATATTAAAATGTATAGCAGTTGACGATGAGCCACTGGCATTAAAACTTGTGGAAACCTTTATCCAACAAACGCCTTTTCTGGAATTGGCAGCAAGTTGCGATAATGCTGTAGAAGCAATGGGATTAATTAGAGAAAAACAGCCTGATATTGTCTTTTTAGATATCAATATGCCTAATTTAACTGGTATGGAACTTGCCCGACTTTTGCAGGATACTCCGGGATTAATGCCTAAAATAGTCTTTACAACCGCTTATAATCATTATGCTATTGAAGGTTACAAAGTAAATGCAGTTGATTATCTTTTAAAACCTTTTAGTTATGAAGAATTTCTGCGCGCAGCCAATAAAATTTTACAAATAACTGAAGAATCTTCAAATAACTTTCAGCCTATAACAGCCGATGATGAATTTATTTTTCTGAAAGTAGAATACAATTGGGTCCGAATTTCGCTGAAAGATATTTTATACATCGAAAGTTTGAAAGATTATGTAAAAGTGCATCTCGACGATTCGCAAAAAACGGTTCTTTCTTTAATTTCTTTAAAAGCTTTAGAAGAAAAACTTCCTTCTGCTAAATTTATGCGAATTCATCGTTCGTTCATAGTTTCGCTTGATAAAATAAGCGCCATCAGCAAACATTCTGTCTTTATCGGAAAAACCGAAATTTCAGTTGGAGAACAATATAAAGAACCCTTTAAAACCATCGTTGACAAATGGTTAAAATAAAATAGATTTTTAAATTATCATGGAAAAAAGATCAAACAAATACTATTTAACATTAAGCTTAAAAGAGTACGCAAACGGTGAAACTAAACCTGCAAAAGAACTCGGAATCGAATTTTCTAATCACGATGAGATTTTTGGCATCATTCAAAAAATGAAAGAAAAAAACTTATTTGATGATCCGTCTGAAGCAACTCAGTTTGCAATCGGGCTAAAATTATTCAGTGAAATCAAATTAAAATACCGCAAAAATCCTTTGTTTGATGAATTGAATGAAGTTTTTCCGGTTTTTATGAAAAAGCTGAAAAGTTTATAAAAATAAAAAACGCCTCAAGAAATTGAGGCGTTTTTTGTTTTACAAAATTATTTTTTGAACTATTTTTTTATTTTTTAATATCATTAGTTTTATTCTAAAACGTTTTTCGCTTCCTATCTTTTGTTGGTTCCATACCAAGAGATCCATAATCAGCTGACCAATGCAAATATTTGTTACGAAGTTCTCTTAAATCTTTTTGCTCTTGTAGTTGTTGCTGATAGGCACCAAAGTTTCTATCACCTTCATGAACACCTTTATATTTTTCATGAATATCTCCAAACCATTTAAAAGTATAAGGTTTTCCTTCTCCAAAAACGTAACCACGCAAACGCTTTTTTACACGCATAAGCAACGCATCATCAGAAATACTGTATTTATTAGTTTCTAATTTTTTCATATTGAAAGGTACATTTTGCGCTAAAGATGATTCTGCCATAAAATGCAAAGGAATATAACTGTATGTTTTTTTTAGATTTCTTGTACCTTTTAGCTCATGTTTGGGGCCAAAAAAAGAAATATCTAATTGATCTTCTAAATACCAAGATTCTTTTACCAATTTTTCTGAAAATTTTTCTAATTCTTTTTCATAATTTTTTTCTAGAGCCTTTACTATTTCAATTCCATCATTGTAGCTCCCTCCAACATCTGAATGTACTCCTGGAAATTCCTTTTCATTTCCTGTTGTAGTTTTAGTAAGCGAAAAATTATTGCGATGTTCGTCTACAGCTGTAAAATGCAATACTGTTTTTGCTTTAGCTAAATTATTCAACGGGAGTTGAGTAGTATCGTTATCAAAATTAGGCTTTCCGTCAATTAATGTTGAATAAGACGAAACCGTATCAAAAAGTCCTAAAAAACGAATTTTTATCAAATTGACTTTGATTCCTTTTTTCTCCAAAAAATATCCGAGATAACCACCTTTATTTTTTCTATTAATAGATAAAGGATGAGCTTTTAAGCTGATTTCATCTAGAAAAACTCTAGCTGCAGCTGCTCCACGACTAAAACCAAAGACATCCAAATAAAGTATTGGTATTTCTTTATTTTTACTTTTACTTACTTTAGCTATCCTATCAGCTAAATTTTTGCATCCTTCTTCTACCTTACCTAAAATACCAGTACCATTTAATATAAAACCAGTACCAAGACCCGCTCCTAATAAAGAATCGGCTTTTTCAGTCTCGGTACCAATACCGTCAACATACACAGCAAGGTTTTCAGGATAAGCATCACAAAGCCTTGCCACATTAGACCAGGCATTGTAATAACTGCTACTTTTAGCATCTCTGCCATTTTTTCTATAAGCCTCTGCCGAAATCTCCTCTTTAGGGGTTAGTTTTTCGCCTCTCGCCCTTTTATCATAATATTCTTTGGCCTTGGTGTTATTTTTATTATTATTGGTACCATCAAAAAAAATACCGATAACTATATCATCTTTTCTTGTTTCTACTTTAGGTGGAGTGTAATCTCCAAATATTATACTCATAACTAGTCGTATTTTCCAGAATCATGGCAGATTTGATTAATGCTATAATTTTGACCTGATTGCTCTAAATACATATTCATCTTCCAATCTCTACTATTTTCTTCTATAGGGTTTAATTTTATAACTATTTCTGCAGATTTATTTTTGTCAATATGCTCTTTAAATAAATTTCTAATCTCGTTTTTATCAAAGTCTACAGGAATCTCATCTTCTCCATTGTTTTTATGTGATTTTGCCCAAAACTCAGTATCACTAGTGAAAGCAATTCTTGAGACAAACTCCTGTTCTTTTTTACCACTGCCAATTGACCAGTATATTTGAAAAACATAAGGAATAGCCCTGTATTCCATGCCTATTTCCCTATCCAAAGGGTCTTCAATATCTCCGTTACACATTTTAATATATATTGAAGTTATGTTGCTTCCTTCCGGCAAAATAACTTTAGGTTTCCAAAGATATTTTTCTCTATACGCTTCATAAACTTCGGGAGCGGGATAACCATGTTGTTGAATTTGTTCTCTTAAGTCTTTATTAATTACAAAATCATTATTTAGTTCATCTTTAGCATAGTTTTTCCTAAACATATACTTTTCGTCTTCTGTAATAAGTCTCGGATCAATAACTGTTTCATGAGCCTGAAATCTGGCTACTTCGACTTGTCGTCCATTTCCGGCGACCCAAACTATTACCATTCCTTTTGGAGCAAAACCAATATTTACATATTTATAAGGCTCTACTATGATTTTCTCTCCTATTTTAGAATAAAAACCTTCATCAAAGAGCTGTTGTATTTTTTCGGTTGGGAGTTTCCACTCGCCTGTATAAAATTTATCATCTACATAAGACAACCATGTCATATCAAGACTATCAGGTAATGGAGCTTTTATAAAATTTACACTGCCAGCATTTCCCCAGCCAGCGTTAGTAAAACCTCCCATTTGGCTAAAAAAATAACCGCCTACGGCTCCCGTATATACTTCTATAGGATATTCTCTCGGTGCAGAAATATCTGCAGACCACTCATATTTTTTTTCTATGTATGAACTCATTGTTATTGTTACTACAGTTATCACTATTATTATGATAAAACATAATAATATGTTATACTTTTTAATACTATTTTTTCTCACCGCTAATTATTATTTTTTTTCCACTTACTAAATTCAAATCGTCTTTAGTTGCTTCAAAGTTTAATTTATTTGCACTTTTTTTAAGTTTACCACCAACAATTAATTGATAACCATCTATTACTTTTATTTGAATATTTTTTGCCTTTTTTGTAATCGCCATAACATTAATTTAAAAAAGATTAGAATTTTCTGCACTGTTAATCAAGACTTGTTTGCCACTTTGTATCGTCATGTTTTCTTGGTGGCTATAAAGGCTGGCTTCTGTGGCAATTTCATTTGAAGTATCAGAAGTTCTATTAAAATCTTTATCAGCAATTTCAGTTCGATTATCTGATTTTTCCAAAATATTCCCAATCGCACTAATAAATATATCATTCTCTGCTTCCTGAGAAATATTATTCCCTGCCTCGATTTCAATATTTTCTTTGGCATTTACTTTTACATCTCTTCCTGCCCTAACAATAAAATCCTCGCCAGCTTCAAACTCAATATTTTTTGGTGCTTTAAATCTAATGTTCCCGTCCCCATGAATAACTGCTATAGTTTGTCCTTTTTGACTTTCTATTGTGATATCACCTGTAGAATCATCTGAAATAATTCTGTTTCCACTTCGTGTCTGCAAAACTTTCAAATCATTCTTTTCAGTAGCATAATTACTTTTTGCCTGCCCATTATAATGCGCTCCCATTACATAAGGACACTGCACATTGCCTCCTTCAAAACCAACCAAAACTTCCTCATCAATTTCTGGAATAAAATAAAACCCTTTTCCGGCTCCCGTATGTGGCTGGATCATTCTGATCCACTGGCTTGACCTGCTTCCATTTCCCCAAAAAAATTCAACTCTTACTCGTCCAAGTCCTTCAGGATCGTTGTTGTCTTTTATTCTTGCCGGCTGAGTTTCTGCTTTGGCAAAAACTTTTGTATCTGTATAATGCGGAGCTGTAACATCTGCTGGAATGGCTTTGAATTCACAAGTATAATTACCGTGCACTTCTGAATGATGTGTAGCTTCTATACAGACGAGATGATGCTCGGTAGTTTGGTTAATGATTGTAAATGTCTGCCCAAGTCCTATTGGGAAATACGATATTCCACTGTAGTAAACACTGTTTGCATCGCTTCCTGCGGTCTGCAGCGTGACCATTTCGTCTATTTCGTCTTTGTTCTGCGCGTTGTTGGTATAGGCGCCGATACTCAAATCCGGCTGAGCAACGGTTCCTTGATTAAAACCGACATTTGACGCAAAACTGTCTCTGCTTCCTGTGGAGGTTCTTGGTGAAGAATTTTTAATATTGGTAGCGTTATTATAATCGTAGCCTGCGAGCGAAATCTTGTGAGCAGTCATATTAACCTGAATCTTGAAACTGTGCAGTGAAGCTCCATTTATGAGCTTTATCTTAGAAGTTTTGGTCTGCCCGAACTGCATGCGCATTCCGTCAAAATAAAACCACTGCCCGTAGCGCTGCGCCAGCCTTTTCAAGAAATTGAAACTCGTTTCATTATACTGGGCCATGTAATTGAACTCTTTCATGTAGGTTGATCTTATGGCGTCTCTCTGATAGAATTCCGTCGGACCTTCATATAGAATGTCCAGAACAATGTCATCCATTCCTCTTTCTAGGTAAGTCCTTGATTTTGGCATATCTTCCAATACAATACTGTGGCTTGTTCCGCTCACATGCAAGCCAACGGCACTTCCGTTTTGGTCAACTGATGACAAACCTGTTATGATGCCTTTGCTCATCAGTTTGATTCCTGTCAAGCTTTTGAAAGTAAAAATAACCTCGCTTCCGTTATATCTCATCAGCGCTTTAGCTTGATCTTCAGGTTTTATGACAGCCTTGCCGGTATATTGCCACACAAACGAAAAATAATGATGATCTGCCATTTTTTGAAAGAGCTTCAAATCATAATAAATAATGTTTTGAGTAAAACCTCCTATGGTAATGTGAACTTGATCTGAAAAATGCGCCATAATTTTTATGCGAGTTTTAGTTAGTTAAATAGAGAATTAAAAAAATCTATTTAGTAAACATATACCTACAAATTAAAAAGTACAGCGCAACAAAGTTTTATTAATAACAGAATAAGACTTTTCGAAATTTTATAAAAAAAGGGCTATCTCATTTTTGAGACAGCCCTTTTCACAAATTAATATTCTAAAATTTATGCTTTCGCTTTTCTTTTTACTGTACAGCCAATTTCTTTTGTCTGCGTAATTATTGGCTTTTTGTTGCTTTGCAAAGCAGCAATCACATCTTCGGCATATTTTGTTTTTTCAGCTTTTGTTCCTTCTGGATCATTATCGATTGCTCCCACATATTCAATAACATTTCCTTTTGGAGTTTTAGATACAATAAAAATATGCGGTGTATGTTTTGCACCATATTGATCTGTAACTACTTGTCCTGCATCAAATAAATATGGGAAAGGATAACTTTTATCTTTTGCTAAATCCTGCATTTTATTGAATGCATCTGCTTTTGAAGCTTCAGGATCATTTGGATTAATTGCAATTACAGGATACCCTTGAGGTCTGAATTTTTTATCTAAATCGATAATACGTTGCTCATATGCAACTGCATACGGACATGTATTGCATGTAAAAACCACAATAAAACCTTTTGCTTTAGGAAAACTTGCAAAAGAAACTTCTTTATTGTCAACATTTTTAAGTTTAAAATCTGGTGCTGCATCGCCTGCTTTCAGCGTTGCTGTCTGCGCCTGCGATAACCAGGCTGTAAATACCAATACTAATAAAGTGATAATCTTTTTCATAATTTATAGTTTTTTATATTCAGTTAATAGTTGTTCGTAGGTCAATTCGGTTTCAACAAATTTTCGTTTATCGTCTTTAATGAAAAGTGTTGCAGGAATACTTCCTGACCATGAAGGATCGATTCGGTCAATATATTCCTGCGGGCTGCTTTCGTTTAATAAAAACACTTGATTTTGAAGGTTTTTTCGCTTGACGAAAGGAATTACAGCCGAATTCAATTTGGATTTAAAATCAACACTTACCAATAAAACTGCCAGTTTCTCTGATTTAAATTCGGACTGAAGTTTTTCAAAATGAGGTAATTCCTTAACGCAAGGCGCGCACCAGGTTGCCCAGAAATTGACAACATAAGTGCTGTCTTTTCCATTTTTAATTCGTTCATGAAGTTGGTCGACCGTAATAAGTTTTACGTTCTGACCATAAGAAACTGTCGATAAAACGACCAATAAAAAGAGGCTTAAAAAAGGCTTTGCTTTCATAAAAAACAGTTCTTTAGATTTAATTTGTTCTCTTACAAATATAAACTAATGAAAAGGTATTTTTTGTTAATGAAAATTTAATGAATGTAAATGCTGAAAATTATTTTTCAAAAAAAGATTCTAATTGTCTAAAAACCGGAATTAAAGATTTTCCTTTTTCCGATAAATTGTATTCAATATGAAGCGGTTTTAATTTGATGACTTCCTTATCCAAAAGCCCAAATTCTTCGAGTTCGCGCAGTGCTACTGCAATTGATTGTTTGTTAGAGCCTTTCATATCTCTTAAAAGTCCGTTGAAACGTATTGGTCCATCAACCGCTAATAAGAAAATTTGAGGTTTCCATTTTCCTGATAATAATTTTAGAAGTCCTTCTGCCGGACAACCGCTTTCTTTTTCTTCTTTATTTTCTGTAGTCATATTTTTTTGACTAATTGACTTTTGATTAAACACTAGCGAACTTTGTCATAAAAATATGAAAATTTAAAAGCTGAACGCTAATTTTTCAACCCGTTTTTATGAAAATAGGACTATTATTAATCCTGATCTGCAGTTTAAACTGTAAATCGCAAACGAATTTAAAAATGACAGAAAATAATTCAAATCCGTTAATATGTAATCCTGTAACTGGAACATGTAAAATGCCTTCTAACGAAAAATTAAATGAAACAGCCGTTATTCAAACAGAAAATAAACCCGTTAAAATAATTTATTATACTGATCCTATATGTTCATCTTGCTGGGGAATTGAACCTCAACTAAGAAAACTCAAACTTGAATATGGCGATTATTTTGAAATTGATTATCGTATGGGCGGTCTGCTTCCGGATTGGAGTTATAATAGCGGAGGAATCAGTAAACCGTCAGATGTGGCACATCATTGGGACGAAGCAAGTTTGCATTATGAAATGCCAATTGATGGAGATGTCTGGCTCGAAGATCCACTTGATTCTTCCTATCCTTCTTGTATTGCAATGAAAGCAGCTCAAATCCAAAACAAAGAAAAAGCAATTCATTTCATGCGTATACTTCGTGAGAAATTATATTTAGAAAAGAAAAATATTGCTAAATGGAACAACATTGAAGAAGCTGCAAAATTGGCAAATCTTAACATTGAAAAGCTGAAAGCAGATTATGACGATGCCGAGGAACTTTTTCAGAAAGATTTAGATTACGGAAAAAAATTGGGCGTAAGAGGTTTTCCAACATTTTTCTTTGCCGATAAAAATGACAATCGATTTATGGTTTACGGCTCAAAATCTTATGATGCTTATGAAAATGCTTTATTAGCTGTATTTCCAGAAGCAAAAAAGAAACCAATTCCAAATGAAAACCCTTTATCGCTTTTTGAAATTTATCCCACACTAACACCAAAAGAATATGCTGTCATTTTAAATAAATCTTATTTTGACGCCAGAATGATTCTTGGAAAACTACATGAAAAAGGTGAACTGGACAAAATATCCACAAAAAACGGATCGATGTATATCAAAAAATAAAACTTCTTTAAAGTCACAAAAATGAATCTTTGTGGCTTTTTTGTTGTCTTAAAAAGTTATTTTTAGTGCTTCTGTAAAAAACGTTTTCGCTTTTTTAAGGATTTTTTAAGCTCCTAAAAATTCCTTCACCAAATATCAATTCGTAAATTAGCCAAAACAAAATTTATTCGAATGACAGTACTTACGTTTACGCTGATTATGATTCTTGGTGCTTTTTTAGCAGGTTTTATTGGTTCATTATCAGGATTAGGAGGCGGTATCATTATTATTCCACTTTTAACTGTCATTTTAGGCGTTGATATTCATTATGCAATTGGAGCCGCTTTGGTTTCGGTAATTGCAACTTCTTCAGGTTCTGCGGCAGCGTATGTAAAAGAAGGAATAACTAATATGCGATTGGGAATTTTCCTTGAAATCGCCACAACAATTGGCGCTGTTGGCGGTGCGTTGCTTTCGGCTATTGCTCCAACTTCTTTCATTGCCGTTTTATTCGGACTTACCTTGATTTTCTCGGCAATAAATTCACTTCGAAAAAAAGAAGAACATATTGTTTTAGAATCAAGTCCAATAGCAAAAAAACTAAAATTAGACGGAACCTACCCAACGCATGACGGCCAAGTGGTAAGTTATGGCACTAAAAATGTAATTGGCGGTTTTAGTATGATGGGACTTGCCGGAATGATGTCTGGCTTACTCGGAATTGGATCTGGCGCTTTTAAAGTAATTGCGATGGATAATATTATGCGTATTCCGTTTAAAGTTTCGACTACTACCAGTAACTTTATGATGGGTGTTACTGCAATGGCGAGTTCTGTAATTTATATTCAAAAAGGATATATTGAACCCGGAATTTGTATGCCTGTTGTTATTGGTGTTTTATTCGGTGCAATGGCTGGTGCCAAAGTATTAGTGCGAACAAACCCTAAAAAACTAAGAATATTTTTTGCCTGCTTAATTTTTGTTTTAGCAATTAATATGATTTATAACGGACTTAATGGAAAAATCTAAAAATATGCAGCACGAAAAATTTGGAGAAAAAGATTTTCAGGCTATTGTTGGAAATTTATTGCGATATGGTGTCTGGATTTCACTTTCAGTAGCTTTCATAGGCGGAATTGTTTATTTGATGCATCACGGAAATGATATTGAAGATTATTCTGTCTTCAAAGAAAATGACCGAAATATATTTGAAGTAATTGCCGATGTTTATCGTGGCGTAATTCAGGGAAATGGTGAATTTTTGATTTTCTTCGGAATTATATTATTGTTTCTTACGCCTGTTTTCAGGGTTTTACTTTCATTATTCTCTTTTCTTATTGAAAGGGATTATCTTTATGTTGTTATTACACTGATTGTTATTTTAATTATTATAACCAGTATTTCATTTGGTTTTTCTCATTAGAAAATACATCTAATTTAAACAGTATGGAAATAGGAATTGACAGTTTTGCTTCGGCAATGTACGGAGACAACAACACTTTAAGCAGTGTTGATGCGATGGAACAATTACTTCAAAGAATTGAACTTGCAGATCAAGCTGGTTTGGATGTTTTCGGAATTGGAGAACATCATAAAAAAGAGTTTTTAGATTCGGCTACAGTTGTGATATTGAGCGCAGCCGCGGCAAGAACAAAAAATATACTTTTATCGAGTGCGGTTTCGGTTTTAAGTGCTGCAGATCCTGTGAGAGTTTATCAAAGTTTTGCAACATTGGATTTAATTTCGAAAGGAAGAGCCGAAATTGTTGCTGGACGCGGGTCTTCAATTGAAGCTTATCCCCTTTTCGGATTTGATTTAAACGATTATGATGCTCTTTTCAAGGAAAAATTAGATCTTTTTTTACAAATCAGAGATAATGAATTTGTTACTTGGTCAGGGAAATTTCGTCCCGCTATAAATAATCTTCCGATTTATCCGAGAGCTTTGCAGGAAAAATTACCTGTTTGGCTGGGTGTTGGCGGAACTCCGGAATCTTTTATAAGAGCAGGAAGTTTAGGATTACCTCTAATGGTTGCCGTCATTGGTGGACAAACGCATCGTTTTCGTCCATTGATTGATTTATATCGCGAAGCTGGAAAAGCAGCAGGTTATAAACCTGAAGAACTGAAAGTAGGATTACATTCTCCTGGTTATGTTGGAAATACAACAGAAAAAGCGATTGAAGAATACTATCCTGGTTATGCTGAACTTTGGACAAAATTAGGCTACGAACGTGGCTGGCCTCCTGTAACAAAAGGAAAATTTGACGGACTTATTGATGATTTAGGTGTTTTAATTGTTGGTGGTCCTGAACGTGCAGCCGAGAAAATCCTAAGACACAGCGAAGCTTTAGGAGGCGTTGACCGATTTACTTTTCAAATGGATAATGCCGGATTGACACACACGCAATTAATGAATGCAATTGAACTTATTGGATCAAAACTGATTCCGTTAATTCAAAAAGGATAGTTTTTAGCCACAGATTACACAGATTAAAAGGATTTTTTTTAAACTTAGAACCTCAGAGAATCTTAGCAACTTAGTAGCTAAAAAAAAAGCATCTGCCAATTAAGACAGATGCTTTTTTGATTTGTAATTTTTCAACTAGAACAAACCATTAAAATTTATATGTTACACCAACTCTAAAGTTTGTTGGCGCTTCAGTTTGCCAATAATAAGCATCTAGCCACTGGTAGTAAGAACCGCTGTAAAGGTATTTGTTCAAGATATTAAATACGTTGGCCGTTACTTTAACTTTACCAGTTTCATAAGATAAGCCTCCATCTAATTTAAAATAAGAAGGCAATTTTTGAAGACCTTCACTCCAAGTATCCGTTTGGCGTCCGTCAAGGAAAGTTCCTCCAATAGAAGCTCCAAAACCTTTTAGTTTTCCGCCCTGAACTGTATAATTTAACCATGCATTTGCTGTATGTTTAGCATAACCTGGTACGATATCTCCTTTTTCAATTCCCGTTGCAGCAGAAACTAATGGGTCAACTTTATTTACAATAGATTCTGTAAAAGCATAATTTGCAATAAGGTTTAAACCATCAAATAGTTTTCCTCTAACGTCAAATTCAACACCCTGAGCTCTTTTTTCTCCAAGAACAATTTTATATTGTTCGTTTGGTGTATTTCTAGGATCACCTGTAAGCTCATTCTTTTTCAAGATATTATAAACAGATAAACTTGTATTCCAAGAACCGTCAAACCAGTCTTTTTTAATTCCAAATTCAACATTATTTCCTGTAAGCGGCTTAACCTGACCATCTCTAACAACTCCTGATTGAGGAGAAAAAGCCTGATCATATAATCCGTAAAAAGCTGTGCTTTCGTTTAGAGAATAGCTAACTCCTACACGAGGTGTAATATGACTATCTTCCTGTGGATCATCATAACTACTAGTCTGTTTAATCCATGTATATCTTGCAGCAAGAGTCAATCTTAATTTGTTTTGGAAAAATCCAAGTTCATCCTGAATATAACCAGCCGCATATTCTGAACCATAAAGTCCGCCAGCTCTTTGGCTTAATGGTGTATCGTGGTCAAAAGCAGGAAAACCGTTAGATGGTGTTCCATAATTTGGATTATAAACATTGAATGGATTAGCTGCTGTATCAAGATCATGAGATTGTCCCCAATCTGCCATATAATCTTTACTTCCTAAGTCTACTCCACTTAATATTTTGTGGCTAACAGATCCTGTGTTAAATTTCCCGTTTACAAATATTTGTCCTAAATACATGTTACTTTCTGCATCCCAAATACCAACATTTCTAATAATATTTCCTTTTCCAAGAGCATTATCATCAGAACCAACCATGCTTGGCCATGAACTATATCCTTGTTGAATATATTTAAAATAAGAAGTCTGTGCTGTAAGTTTCCAGTTGTCATCAAACTTATGTTCAAACGTAAAATAACCGCTGTGATCCTGAATATTAGTATCTGGAAGTCCCGGTTGTGTCATGGTAAATCCAACTGGCAATGTTGCATATCCATCAGATGCAGGTCCAAAAACATAGTACGAACCAACCTCAGTCATGTTTGCATACTGAAAATTGTATTCAGCAGTAATTTTTGTTTTATCGTCAATTTGATATGAAATTACCGGAGCAATTACATAACGATTATTATGTTCAAATGCACGGTGCGAACCTTTATTTTGAGCAGTTCCGTTGAATCTGTAGAGCAATTTTCCTTTTTTATCCAATTTCCCGTCAAGATCAAGGCTAACTCTGTAAAAGTCATAGCTTCCTCCAAGTACAGAAACTTCTCCTTTTGTAATTCCGGTTGGTTTTTTAGTCACCACATTATAAAGTCCGCTTGGGTCACCACTTGAAAGCATGAATCCAGCAGGTCCTTTTACAAATTCGATATGATCTACAAAACTCATATCTTCAGTTAATGGCCCCCAGAAAGAAGAAACTACATTAAATCCGTTTCTAAAAGCCTGAATTTGAGAACCACGCATTGTAATATTTGTGTACAAATCGCCCCAGTGTTCCAAACGTACCGCTCCACTCACGTTACGAATAACTCCGTCGCTCATACTTGTAATTTGCTGATCTTTTAAAGTCTGACCGCTTACAATCTGAACGTTTTGCGGGATTTCCAAAACCGGAGTCTGAAGACGCAATGACAACGAAGGTTTATCCTGTTTGTATTTGTTTTTTGTGATAACAACTTCGTCAAGATCTTCCTGACTTTCAGAAAGTGCAAAGTTTTTTGTTGTGACTTGTTTTGCTGTTACAACAATGGCCGCCTCTTGACCATGAATTCCAACTGAATGAATGCTGATCGTGTAAGAGCCTGGTTTGACATTTCTAATGTCGTACTGTCCATTTTCATTGGTTACAGCACTATATTTTGTTCCTTTAAGAGCAACAGATACACCTTCCGCCGGAGCATTTCCGCTCAAAGATACTTTTCCTGTTACCCTGCCTGTATTTTGATTTTGCGCCATCATCGTTAATGATGTTACGAAAAGTACAAAAAAACAGATTTTTTTAATGGTTAAGCTATTCATTTTGTCTGGTTTTAAATTTCGTTGGCAAAAGTAGTTTCTAAAACTTATTTTTCCTAATTATTTTTAATTATTCTAAATAAGGATAATTAAAAGATGTAAAACCAACACTTATAACACAATGACTATCAATAAAAAAGCCTGCTTTAAAATAAAACAGGCTTCATTGAAATTTCTATGATTCTAAATAAGAATGGAATGATTTTTTAAATAACGTTTTGAAGTTAATTTTTGTTCAAAAAAATAAAACTCTCTGGATTTGCTACTAATTTATCTCCTTTAAATTCAATTGAAATCATTCCGGCTTTTCTAGGTGAAACGGCACTTTCATTAAAATGCGTGTGCAATACGTAATGCATTTTATTGTCTTTGTCCCAAAATACATCACCATGCCCTATTCCATTTTGTTTGGTATTTTTCCTGCTGATAATTGGGCTGTCTGTAGCTTTTTCCCAAGGTCCAAGCGGACTTTTGCTTGTTGCGTAACCGACGGCATAATCGATGTTTCTAAAATCATTTGCCGAATAAATCATGTAATACAAACCATTGTGTTTTAAAACAGTTGGACCTTCAGTAACTGGCCAGCTTACGTTTTGTGTATTTTCCCATGGTAAAACTCCTGAAATACACTCAGTTAATGTTTCTGGTTTAATACTTTGAAAATCATCATTTATTTCAGCAACAAAAATTCGGTTTCCATTTGTCAAACGAACATGATATAAGTATTTTTTTCCATCTTCATCAATAAAAATAAAGGGATCAATTTGGTTTCCTGTTTTAATTATCGGCTCTTTAGATTCGTTTTTAAATGGCCCAAGCGGACTATCACTTGTCGCAAAAGCTATATTTTCATTGGCCGTATAAATCATATAAAATTTGTTTTTATACGAAAGAATTTGAGGTGCCCAGAAACCTTTGTCTCCAAAAGCATCTCCTTTTTTCAGCGCTAAACCATTTTGAGTTCCCGCGGGACCTTTCCAGTCTTTTAAATCAGAAGAAGTATAAACTTGAAATCCTTCACCATTTGGAAAATCCCCACTTGTAGTTCCATACAAATAATACAATCCGTTATTGTAGAAGATGGTTGGGTCCGCTAGGAGAATTGTATTTGATTTTGCTTCTTTGGGTTTGTCTGTACTTTTTTCCTGTGAACAAGCTGTAAAAGCACAAAATAATATTATAATGGATAGTGTTTTTTTCATGTTTTATTGAGTTTAAATTTTTAACCGCAAAGAGCGCAAGGAATTACGCTAAGGGCGCCAAAGTTTAAAATGATTTGCGCTCTTTGCGCTCTTTGCGGTTAAATTATGTTGCTACTTTTTCAAAGAAAACTGATAATAAGAAACCGTATGATATTTTTGTCCCGGTTTTAAAACAATCGGAGCAAATTTTGGCTGATTTGGTGCATCTGGAAAATGTTGCGTTTCCAAAGCAAAAGCAGTTCTGAAATCATCTTTTGCACCGGATTTAAATGTATTTTTTGACTGCATGAAATTTCCACTATAAAACTGCAACCCCGGTTCTTCTGTAAAAATGTCCATTGTAATTCCCGATTTATCTCCTGAAATTGTCGCTGCATGATTTAATCCGTTTTTCTTCGTTCCGTTTAAAACGTAATTATGATCGTAGCCTTTTCCGAATTTCAATTGTTCGTCTTTAGTTTCGATTCTTTCCCCAATAGTATGTTTTGAAGTAAAATCAAATACCGTATTCTTTACCGATTTTAATTCGCCACTCGGAATCAAGCCTTCGTCAACCGGGGTAAATTCGTTAGCGTAAATTTGTAATTCATGGTTTAAAATTGTCCCGCTTCCTTCACCATTCAAATTAAAAAAAGCGTGATTTGTTAAGTTTACAAGCGTCGTTTTATCAGTCGTCGCTTCATATTCCATTTTTATTGAATTATCATCTGTAATTGTATAAGTCACTTTTACAGACAAATTTCCAGGAAAACCTTGTTCTCCATTTGGTGAAACATAAGTAAAAACCAAAGTGTTTTCATTTGTTTTTTCGGCATTCCAAACTACGTCCTGAAAGCCTTTTACGCCACCATGCAAAGCATTTTTACCATTATTTAACGGCACTTGGTATTGTTTTCCTTCCAAAGTAAATTTCCCTTTTCCGATTCTGTTTCCGACTCTTCCGATTGTAGCTCCAAAATAAGGTTCTGTAGATGTTTTAAAACCTTTTGCACTGTTCATTCCGACTACAACATCGGTTGGTTTTCCATTTTTATCATTAACCCAAAGTCCAATCAATCTTCCACCATAATTGGTAAAAGCAGCTTTAATTCCTTTATTTTCTATCCAATATAAATTGACTTTTTTACCATCAATAATCGTATCAAAATTTTTAGTTTCTAAAACGGTTTTTACCGAATCTGAACTTATTTCGGTAGTTTCTTTTGAGGCTGCATTTTCCTTTTTATTGTCTTTACAATTAAATTGAAAAAGTGCCAGTAAAATGACTGCAGCAATTTGAATATTTTTCATTTTTATGATTTTATGATGATTTTATTTTGATGGAATTGCCAATTTGGTTTCTTCACTAACTGGTTCACCTAAAACCGGAAATCCGTTGGCATCCCAATTAATTTTCTGCATTCTTGGAGATCTTTTATTTCCGCAACCTTCTCCGGGATTTGAATTGGCGTGATATAAAATCCAGTCTTCTTTTCCGTCAGGAGATTTAAAAAATGAATTATGTCCAGGCGCGTAAACTTTGTTTTTATCGGATTGTTTGAAAATTGGCTCAGGCGATTTTTTCCACGCATTTGGGTCTAATAAATTATCACCTCCATTAAACGCTAACAATCCTAAAGAATAGAAATCAGTCCAGCATCCACTTGCCGAAAAAACAATAAATATTTTGCCATTTCTTTCTAAAAACTGAGGCCCTTCGTTTACATTCACTTGTGGCGGATTTACATCATCGTGCAATGCTCCGTGTGTTTCCCAATCGTTTGTTGGCGAAGAAAGCTTAACGCGATCACCATCAATTTCAAGCGGACTTTTCATTTTAGCGATGTAAATATTTTGTTGTCCGTTGGTGTCGCCTTCCCAGCCAGCCCAAATCATATAGAGTTGTTTTTTGTGTTCAAAAACATTTCCATCAATTGCCCATTTATCGGTTTTGGCAGCGATTTTTCCTTTAAACTCAAAATTCCCTTTAAACGGATCTGATGCTTTATTTTCTAAAACATACATTCTGTGATTGTTGTTGTCGCCATTATCTGCAGCAAAATAACAGTACCATTTTCCGCTGATAATATGAAATTCTGGTGCCCAGATTTCAGCCGAATAATTAGTATTTTTTGGCGGTGTCCAAATCACTTTACTTTCAGCATTTTTAATGTCTGACAAGTCTTTTGTTTTCCATAAAACCAATTTATTCCCAAGCGTATTTGTATAGTAATAATACCCCTTATAGTAGGTACTGTAAGGGTCTGCGCCCGATGGCAAAATGGGATTTGTGAATGTTTTTTGCTGTGAATATCCAGCCGAAACAATCACTAGCAAAAAAAGAAATAGATGTTTTTTCATTTTTAGTTTTTTTATTGTGGGGCGCGTTTTTTTTTTAAACACATAGAAACATAGTTTTGCTTTGTCTTAAAAAGGCGTTTCACTTAATTTAAATAAACAATAGAATACAGCCCATTTTGTCATTCCGAGGAACGAGGAATCTCCGCAAGTAGCTCCGTATAGAGAATCGCCAATCTTTGTAGAGTTACTCGTGGAGATTCCTCGTTCCTCGGAATGACAAGATTGTGTGAACTATGTGTGGAAACTAGTTTCTTTTACTTCCTTTTTTTCAAAACTAAAAAACTATGTCTCTATGTGTTTAAAATCAATAATTATTTATTCAAAGCATTTATAACTTCAGTATTAATCTTATTTACAGCTTTGAAATCCATTTTGTCCACTTTTCTATCGTATGTCATAAAACCATTTACTTCACCTTCAACATCAGTTGTTTGCGTATAAACTGCAGCTGAGAAACCCGTTTTTACGTAGTTTTTAAGAATCTTGGCATACTTGATATATTCGGCAGTAACTTCGGCTTCATTTTTAAATTTAATGTAGCCCCAGTTGTCATTTGCTCTCCATAAATGTCCTTCCAACGGAAGCCCGATTCCTCCATATTCTCCTAAAACAGTAACTCTTCTTGCATCATAAAGATACATTTCTGGTCCAGGATAATTATGCAAATCTAAAATATCGCCCGTTTGGAAATGATTTCCTCCACTTGATGAATTTGTTAATCGGCTTGGATCATGATTTTTAGTCCATTCAGTTATCTCAACCGTTTTGAATTGTCCCCAAGCTTCATTAAATGGAACCCAAACGACAATACTTGGATACGAATACAAATGATCCATTATTTCCTTCCATTCTTTTCTGTAGATTTCTTCTGATTTTGCAGAACGATGCAATTCTGTTCCGTCAAAATATTTTCTGTTTTGCCAAATCGGCTGATCGTCTCCACTTGGCATATCCTGCCAAACCAGAATTCCTAATTGGTCGCAGTGTGTATACCAGCGTTCAGGCTCTACTTTTACGTGTTTACGAATCATATTAAAACCTAATTCTTTTGTTTTAATAATATCGTATTTCAACGCTTCGTCAGTTGGAGCGGTGTACAATCCGTCTGGCCACCAACCTTGATCAAGAGGTCCGTACTGAAAATAATCCTTATTATTCAACTGCATTCTCATGATTCCGTTTTCATCTCTTTTTGATGAAATTTTTCGCATTGCAAAATAACTTTTCACCTCATCAACGACTTTATTTTTGCTGATTAAACGAATTTTCGTCTGATACAAAAACGGACTTTCAGGCGACCATAATTTTGGAGCATTCAAAACAATATCATTGCTTTCGCCAACAATCGCTTTTTCTTTTGCAATTTCTTTTCCGTTGTCTAAAACCGAAATTTCAACTACATCTCCTTTTTCAGCTCCATTTACATCGGCTTTAATGCTGATTGTATTTTGATCAATGTTCGGAGTTGTTTTTAATTCAGTAATATTTTTAGCATTTACAGGTTCAATCCAAACCGTCTGCCAAATTCCCGTTACTGGTGTGTACCAAATTCCTTCTGGATTTTTGACTTGTTTTCCTCTTGGCTGAGGCCCGTCATTTGAAGGATCCCAAACTTTTACAACCAGCTTTTGATTTTTTCCCTTTTGAATAAAAGGTGTAATATCAAACGAAAACGGTGTATATCCGCCAGTATGCGAACCCACTTTTACGTCATTTATAAAAACTTCCGTTTTCCAGTCGACAGCACCAAAATGCAAAAGAATGTTTTTACCGTTCCAGCCTGATTCAATCGAAAAATTGGTTTCGTACCAAAGTTCATTTTTGGCTCCAACATTTTTCATAACACCAGACAAACTTGATTCGGCCGCAAACGGAACCAGAATTTGCCCATCATATTTTGAAGGCGCTGCTTTTCCAAATTCTTGAATGGCGTAATTCCACAAACCATTCAGATTTTTCCATTGGCCGCGCTCCATAATCGGACGGGGGTATTCAGGTAAAGTTTTGTTCGGATCAACCTGCTCTGCCCATTTTGTTTTGATTTTATCTCCTTGTGGCTTCCATTGTGCATTTGCTGCTAACACTGAAATCAAGGCTAAAAAAAAGATACTTTTTCTTTTCATGCTATATATGTATTGGGCATTTTTATTTGAAATAATGCCATAATATTTCTTCTAAATCAAAATGAATTACCAGACTTATAACCAACATAAGCCTGGTAAATTCTCAAACTAACTTAACTAACCAAATCTTCTTAATTATGAGTTTTGAGTTATGAATTATGAGTTTAACTTAAACACCACTAAACTTGTAATTCATAACTCATAACTCATAATTCATAATTTATACTTTATAACTTTTTCGTAATTCCGAATTTCTTCACCAAACTGTCGTATTCTTTTTTTGAAATTGTAATCATGCAACCATGACGCACTTTTTCTGGAAGACTGTATTTGTCCCAATCAGAGAAAAAAGTGTAGCCTGAGGCTTGAAACCAAGGTCCGTTTAGGTTATCTGCGATTGATAATCCGTACGAAACGCCTGGGTATTGTTCGTAATACATGTACCATATTTTGTCATCAGGAGAAGGAATCAACATTGGTGCTTCTCTGAAGTTTGGACTGATAGATTGCTGGGGCAAAGAATACGGTCCTAAAAGGGATTTTGATTTGGCAATTCGGATGGTTTTTCCGGTTGTCCAATACAAAGTTGGATAGGTTTCGTCTTTAATCACGGCGTAGTAGGAATCGCCGATTTTACGGATGAAAACATCAATTGTTCCCATATCCCAATCGAATAAACGGTTTGGAGTTCCTTCGAAGGTTTTTAAATCTTTAGACAAAACATACAACGTGCGTTGACTTGCCCAATAACGTTCTCCATCTTCTTTTGTTCCTTCCAAATGCGGCGTGTGCCAAGTCATAATGAACTTTTCAGAATCTTTGTCGTAATATAATTTTGGCGCTCCAATTCGCTGTAAAGCATTTGAATAATCTGGGGTACTTTTTAAATCAGGAGTATAATCAGAATGTTTTTTCCAAGTGATTAAATCATCCGAAACCCAAATATTGATACTTTTAGCATCATCACCAGTATTTCCAGCAATATAATATTTCCCGTCTGGCCCTTTACAAATGTCGGGATGCCCTTTGTATTCTTCGAAAACGCGTTTTCCATTGTTCAGATTTTCCCAATGAAGTCCATCTAAACTAACTGAATAATACAATCGGCCGTAATCATTATGCGTCATGTGCGCAAAAAGATAGGCTTCGTTTTTCGGTTTTTCATTTCCCTTCACTTGTCCCGGCGGATCTGGTTGTTGCGCTTTCGCGGAAAATCCAACCAAAATCATCGCTAGAAAAAAGAGTTGTTTTATTGTGTATATTTTCATTGCTGTTACGTTTTATTTTATTGCCCACGGATTTTACAGATTAAACAGATTTTCACTGATGTAGTTTAAAATAATCGGCGGAAATCCGTTTAATCCGTTTATCCCGATAGCTATCGGGAGTGGCCAAAAACAATTATCTAATTATCAAATTGACACATTATCTAATTCTTCTTATTCGCTTCAGAAGTCATTTTTTTAATCAAGTCAGTTTCGGCTTGAATATATGGCGTTCCGTCAGTATGAAGCACTTCATGAAACCATAATTTTGGTTCTGCAGTATAGGTTTTAGTCCAACTGTCCCAAGCGTATTTTGTTTGTGTTTTTCCATCAACAAATCCCCAGTTGATCATACCAATATTATATTTTCTGGCAATTGGAAGAAATCCTTCGAAAGTACTTCCGTTTGGTCTTGCCATATATTCTGTACAGATTAATGGTTTTCCGTAACGTTGTAATTGTTTGATTACTTTTTCGAAATCCTGAGGTGTGTTGTAATTGTGGAAAGAAACTACATCAGACTGCTCAATCTGCATTTTGTGCATTGGTTGCATTTTAGCTTCGTCGCTCCAATCTCCAACCCAAACTCCAGAAGTCAATGGTTGTGACGGATTGCTTGATCTTGCCCAAACAAAAACATCTTTTAAAAGTGGCAGAATCAAATCAACTTTGTTTTTGATTTCTACTTTTTCGTAAGATGGTCCTGTCATATTATCTGGTTCGTTCCAAACGTCCCAACCTAAAATTCGTTTATCATCTTTAAAATGACCAACCGTTTCTTTTACATATTTCTCTAAACGAGGATATTGTGTTTTGTCTTGAAGTGCTTTTTGTCCCGGAGCCTGAACCCATCCAGAATTGTGTGTATGCGGTTTTGGCGCACGTTGTTTTCCTAAAACAGGAAACGGATCCCAGCAAGAATCAAACAAAACAAAAAGTATTTTAATATGATGTTTATCTGCAATTCCTAAAAAAGTATCCATGCGTTTATAAAGACCTTCTGCATCTTGCTGGTGCAATAAATCGTGCAAATAAACACGCATTACATTCATGCCAACACCTTCTGCCCAACTTAATTCCTGATCAATTCTTTTTGGATCAAAAGTATCTTCCTGCCACATCTCTAACTGATTTATAGCTGTGCTAGGAGAATAATTTGCGCCTACTAACCAAGGTTGTTCTGCGTACCATTTATTGGCCTGATCTTTAGTCCAGATTTCTCTTTTTTCTACTGAAGTGTTTTCTGTTTTGTTTTCTTCAGAATTACTTTTTTTATTGTTGCAGCTAAGCAATACTAGCCCTGCCAACACTAATGTCAGACACAATTTTACTTTCTTCATTTTCAATATTGTTATTATGAACAATTGTTCTTTATGATAAGGGAATCAGATTTGAAGCATCTGATTCCCTCAAAAAATTTAATTTTTAATATCCTGAGTTTTGATCTAGATTTGGATTATTATCAACATCTGTTTGTGGAATTGGCATTCTGTGATTTTTACCCACTTTAAAGTTTTTAAAATCTGAATCACGAAGTGCGATTTTATCAACAGAAGCCTGAGTATTCAAATCTCCCCAACGTTTTAGATCTTCCCAACGAACACTTTCACCAGCTAATTCTAAAACTCTTTCCGTTTTTAATCTTTCCAAGAACAAATCATGATTATTTCCAATTTCAGGATGCGCTACGGCTAATGTGTTCATGTTAGCACGCGCTCTTACCATGTCAACATATTGATACGCTTGCGCAGTATTTCCTAATTCGTTCAAAACTTCTGCGTAGCGCAACAAAATATCACCATAACGAACTAATCTGTAATTTACTTGAGAATAGTAGTCTTCATTATCTCTGTAATAATCACGGCTTCCTTTTCTGAACCAAGCTTCGTTATTGTTCCATTCCCAGTTTCTATTGTATGTTTTGTCTCCAAAATCAGCTAACAATTGAGGATAATACAAAGTCCATCTTAAACGGATATCAAGATTTCCATCCTTGTTTTTTTCTTCCTTGAAAGCATTTACTAACCAAAAACGAGCTTGTCCGTCAGACCATCCAATTCCTCTTGGCGCAAAAAACTGACAACGGTTGCTTGAAACTGCAGCATTTTGATCTTCTCCAGTTCCGCCTTTTCTTTGATCTCCAAATTGAATTTCAAAAACAGATTCGCTATTGTTTTCATGCAAATCTGTAAAATTGTCTCTGTAGTTTGCTTGCAAGCTGTATTTAGCTCCTGCTCCAGAAATCAAATAGTCTAAAGAAGTTTTTGCTTCAGCCCATTTGTGTTGTTGCATATAGACTTTTGCAAGAAAGGCTTTTGCTGCTCCTTTATCAGGTCTTCCAATATCTGCACCTGACCAGTCTCTTGGCAAATCTGCGAAAGCTTCGTTTAAATCTTTTTCAACTTGAGCCCAAACTTCAGTTACTTTTACTTGCTTTGGTAAATCTGCCGGCGTAGATGGTTCTAAAACCAACGGAATATCTTCCCAAATTACTGCTGCATAATAGTAATGCAATGCTCTCAAAAATTTAGCCTGCGCTATAATTCTCTTTTTTGTGTCTTCATTTTGGAAAGTAATATTTGGAACATTTGCCAAAACTTGGTTACATCTAAAAATCGCTTTGTAAGTATCTCTCCACGTTACAGCATTTCCTTCCCAGAAGTTATAATTGATGTAATTGAATCTTGTCCAATCTGCTAATTCTGTCCACGGGCTTACGCTATATCCTTCATCAGAAGTCAAATCCAAACGGAAATAAATCCATCTTGCCCACAAACCATCTTTGTAAAACATGGCGTAAATTGAATTTACTCCGGCTTGTGCGTCACTTTCAGTTTTCCAATATTGGTCAACTGTAATATCATTTGGGCTATTTAGGTCAAGTTCTTTTTCGCATGAAGCAAAAATGAGACCTAGAAGAGCTACGGTTATTATGATTGATTTTTTCATTATGCTATTTTTTTTAAATTAAAAGCTAAACTCTACACCAAAAGAATATGTCTTAAGATTTGGGAAAGCCCCATTGTCAACACCTCTTTCAAAAATATTACCGTTTGTAAATTCAGGATCTAAACCTTGATATTTTGTAATAGTAATAATGTTTTGTGCTGAAATCGTTAATCTTGCTCTTGTAATACCAGAGTTTTTCAAGACACTGCTTGGCAAATTATAGCCAAATCCGATGTATTTAAGTCTGATAAAATCACCGCTTTCTAAGAAACGGTCGCTGTCTCCCCTTGAGTTTAAAGTGGAACCTTTTGTAATTCTAGGGAAATCAGTATTTGGATTTTCTGGCGTCCAAGGCTGAATTCCTGTTCTGTAATTACTATTGTCATCAAAACGATCTACAACGCTTCTAAATCCGTCATAAACAGTTGCTCCGTGTGAAGCAATCCAGTTCATAGAAAAATCAAAACCTTTGTAATCTGCTCCTGCATTGAATCCCATTTCAAATTCTGGCCACGGACTTCCAACAACAGCTTTGTCTTCATTCGTAATTTGTCCATCTCCGTTATTATCTTTAAAACGAATGTCTCCAGGAACAGCATTTGGCATAATTACTTTTCCGCCTGCAGTTTTATAATTATCGATTTCTTGTTGATTTTGGAACAAACCATCTGTTTCTAAAACATACCACATTCCTACTGGCATACCAGCTCTTGTAACTGTATTTCCAGAAAAGTTTTCGTTTTGTCCGTTACCCAATGAAACCAGTTTGTTGTTTACTTTTGTAAAATTCACAGAAGCATTAAACGAGAAATCATTGATTTTTTTGTTATAAGCTAATTCTAATTCAAAACCTTTATTTTCAACAGTTGCAGCATTCGAAATTGGGTTTCCTCCATCATTTCCTGTTGTCAATAAAATTGGGAATCCAAACAATACATCTTCTGTACGAGCAATAAAATAATCTGCGGTAAGACGCAAATCATTATTTAAAACGCCAAGATCTACTCCAAAATTCGTTTGTTTTAATTTTTCCCAACGCAATTCTGAATTTGATAATTTTACCTGAGCCGCAGATGGATACAACTTTTGTTCGTTACCCATTACGATTTGTCCAAAATTATTTACGAAGCTTTTGTATTCGTAATTTCCAATGTTTCCTGAACCCAATTCTCCGTAACTAGCTCTTAATTTTAAATCTTTAATAAATTCTGATTTAAAGAAAGATTCGTTGCTTACTCTCCATCCTGCAGAAAGTGAAGGGAAATTACCCCATTTGTTTGCGTCGCTGAATCTTGATGATCCATCACGTCTTAAAACAGCATTAAATAAATAACGATTGTCATAATTATACTCTAACCTTCCTAAGTAAGATGCCAAAGCTGCTTCGTTAATGAAACCACCAACAACTGGCGAATCTCCTTGATTTAGAACTTCGTAATATTGACCTGTTCCAGAATTCATAGGAAGATTTCTCTTTGTTCCATAAATTTGGTTGTAGTTGTCTTTTTGGTAAGTCTGACCAACTAAAAGAGTAAAATCATGTTTACCGAATGCCTTTTTGAAAGTCAATGTATTTTCAAACAACATTGTTTCTGAACGACCTTTGTTTTGATCGGTATACGATTGATCAATTGGCTGATTTAAAGACCAGTTTCCAACTTTTCTTAAGAATTTATAAGAGTCGAAACTTGTTTCATATCCAAAATTGAAACGGTATTTTAACCATGGAGCAAATTTTAATTCTGACCAGATATTTCCTCTAATTCTGAAATTTTCATTAATAGTATTTGCAAAATCAGCGATCGCCAAAGGATTTGTTCCAAAAGTATCTGCAACGCCTTGTTTTCCGTAACCGTATCCACCAGGATTTGATGCATCGTAAAGCGGAATTGTCGGTGTCATTCTGTACACATCAATAATTGGGTTTCCAGACATTTCATCTGTTTTAGAATTACTGATGGCCAAGTTTTCTCCAATACTGAAAATTCCTTTTGTGCCGCTTGAATTTACACGGAAAGAGATTCTGTCGAAATCAGTTCCGACAACAGTTCCTTCATTTCCAAAATAATTCCCAGACATAAAGAAAGTTGAGTTTTCATTTCCACCAGAAAAACTTGCGTTGTAATCCTGCATCATTCCTGTTTTGAAAACAGCATCTTGCCAATCTGTATTTACAGCCATGTTCAAGTTTTGTCTTGTAAATCCAGCATTGTCATAAGCCATGTTATTGTATTTTGCAAACTCTTCAGTTCCCATTAAGTCGTAACGTGGCATAACTTGAAAGCTCGTTTTAGCCGAAACCTCAACCTGAAGTGGTCCTTTTTTTCCTTTTTTAGTAGTAATGATGATTACGCCATTTGCAGCACGTGAACCATAAATTGCAGCAGCCGATGCATCTTTCAAAACTTGAATACTTTCAATATCATTTGGGTTAAAATCTCTGTTTGCTGATGTTACTAATCCATCAATAACATATAACGGATTTGTGTTTTGAAGATTCTTTAAACCACGAATTTCAACGCTAGCTTCCTGTCCAGGGCGCCCGCCACCACGAACTTTTACTCCGGTAACTAAACCTTGAAGTCCGTCAGCAACTGTTGTAATTTGTCTTTTCTGAATTTCATCTGGCTTCACTAAAGAAACTGCTCCTGTAAGGTCTTTTTTCTGTTGAGAACCATAACCTACAACAACAATTTCGTCGAGTTTCATGGCATCTTCTTCTAACGTAACATTTATAGAAGTTCGATTGTTAATAGCAATTTCAGTTGTTTTATAGCCTTGTGAGCTAAAAACTAAAGTTTGGTTTGCGCCAGCGGTAATTTTATAGCTTCCGTCAAAATCAGTAACGGCTCCATTTGATGTGCCTTTGATGACAACATTCGCAAACGGAATCGATTCGCCAGAAGCGGCAGAAACTTTTCCGGAAATTGCAATTTGCTGCGCATACGTTTGCTGGAATAATAAACTAAAGAAAAACAAGAGGTAATATCTCTGCTTTAAAATTTGAGTGAACTTTGTTTTCATTGATTTTTCATTTTAGATAGTTTTCATTTTTTGGTTGGTTTTACAATAAATAGTTAAAATTTTAATCATCTCTGATTCGAGCAAAAAGGGAATCGATCATGCTCTTTGGTAATAATGTGTTCATTTGGTTTCAAAATTGTATTTGGTTCTATTTTTTAAACAAATAATTATTGATAGTATATTTTTTCCTCTTAAAAATTATCAATATCATTTATTTGAAAATTCAAAGTAGATGATTTTAATTCAAAATAAAATGCTTCATTTGTGTCAATATCTCTCTCAAATGATTCAAATTGTATAAAAAAGGTCAGAAAAACAAAGGCTTGCAACATTTGGTAGAATATTGACACGATTTGAAGAAATTTATTTTTTTATAAAAAAACATAACAATGCGTAAATTCTTTCTTTTTACATTTTTATTCCTTTTTTCTATAAATTTTATTCACGCGCAGGAATATTATTTTAAACATTTTCAAGTTGAAGAAGGACTTTCTAACAATACCGTTATTACATCGACTCAGGATGAAGATGGTTTTATGTGGTTTGGAACTAAAGATGGTTTGAACAGATTTGACGGTTATCGTTTTAAGACGTACAGAAGCCAATCTGACCCAATTCACAGTCTTGGAAGTAATTATATCCAATCAATTCATGCTTTTAACGGAATCATTTGGGTAGGAACTGATAAAGGATTGTATCAATACAATAAAAAGACGGATCAATTTGCAGTTTTGAACGAAGCCATAAATGACAGAATCAATGATATCAATCATGATAAAAAAGGAAATATTTGGTTTATTTCGGGAAATATACTTTATAAATATTCGACAAGCAAAAAAGAAACTAAGACCTTTAATCCGAATAAATATTTTGTTACAACCTCTATTTCTAGAGATGAAAATGGCGAAATCTGGGCTTCTTCCTTAAATAAATTATATCATTATTCTGAGGAAAATCTTTCGTTTGAAAATATCACACTGAATCCGCCAGCTGATAAAAGCAATTTCAGAATCACGGTTATTTATGCATTAAATAAAAACAGCATTTTGATTGGTACACAGGATCATGGCGTTTTGGTTTATAATAAAAAAGATAAAACTACAACTGCAATTCAATTTTCAACAAAAGAACCCGTTTTTGTCCGCCAATTCAAAAAACGTGGCGACAACGAAGTTTGGATTGCGAGCGAATCTGGCGTTTACGTATATAATCTGAGAACAAAAACAAGCATTAATCTGAAAAAAAATTACAACGATCCGTATGCAATTTCAGATAATGCCGCCTACTCGATTACGATTGATAAGGAAAACGGAATCTGGATTGGAACTTATTTTGGCGGAATCAATTATCATCAAAAACAATACACGCAGTTCAAAAAATATTTTCCACAGAAAAACCAAAATTCTATTAGCGGAAGTGCCGTACGAGAAATCCACAAAGATGATTACGGCGATTTATGGATTGGAACTGAAGATGCCGGAGTAAACCGTTTCAATCCTAAAACACAGCAATTTACTTCTTACCCTGTTTCCTATTATAATATTCACGCTTTAATGCCTCGAAAAGATAAAATTTGGGTAGGAACTTTTGAGCATGGTTTAGATGTTTTAGATCGAAATTCTGGCGCTGTCATAAAACATTATAGCGCCAATAATCCTTCTTCTGGATTGCACAGTAATTTTATTTTTTCATTTTATGAAACGAATAAAAAAGACCTGATTGTGATTACAACAATGGGGCTTTATCGCTATAACGACCTCAACGATAATTTTGATATTCTGAAAACTTTTCCCGAAACTACGCACTATACAACATATAAGGAAGATAGCCAGGGAAATTGCTGGGCAGGAAGTTATCGCGACGGTTTGTTTTATTACAACCCAAACACCAGAAAAAAAGAAGTTTTCACATACGATTATAAAAATCCTGACGGAATCAGTAATAACTCTATCAATTATATTTTTGAAGACAGCTCTAAAAATTTATGGTTTGCTACAGAAAACGGACTGAATTTATTCAACAGAAAAAACAGGACTTTTAAAAAATTCACCACAAAAGACGGACTTCCAAGTAATGTTGTTTATTCGATTTTAGAAGATGACAACAAGAATTTATGGTTGACAACTTCAAAAGGTTTGGTGAAATTTAACCCAGATCATAAAAGCGTAAAAATTTATACAACCGCAAACGGATTATTGAGCGACCAATTCAATTATGCATCGGCTTTTAAGGATACAAATGGCGATATGTATTTTGGAAATCTTAACGGAATGATCAGTTTCAACCCGAAGAATTTTACCAAAAACAAATACACGCCTTCCATTTTCATTACCAATCTACAAATCAACAATAAAGATATTGATGCCAATGAAAATGATTCGCCAATAAAACAATCCATTTCACATTTAGATGAATTAGAATTGAACAACGATCAATCTTCATTTAACCTGGAATTTGCTTCTTTAAATTACACTGCGCCAGAACTTACCGAATATTGGTACAAATTGGAAAATGTCAATAATGAATGGGTTTATTTGGGCAGAAACAATAAAGTTTTCTTTACTGAACTGGCGCCAGGCGATTATGTTTTTAAAGTAAAATCGTTGAACAGTTTTGGCGTTTGGAGCAAAGAAATTAAAATGAAAATTACTATTCTGCCTCCATTTTGGGCAAGTTCTTATGCTTACTTTTTCTATTTTCTTCTGATTTGTGGTTCGTTTTACTATATCATTCGTTATTCTCAAAATCTGACGCAGATTAAAAATAACCGAAAAATAAAGCATTTAAACGACGAAAAAGAAAAAGAAATCTATCAGGCAAAAATTGACTTTTTTACCAATGTAGCGCACGAAATTCGTACCCCTTTGACACTTATCAAAGGACCTTTGGAGAAACTTTTAGTGATGGAACACCAATCGGCTGAAGTTCCTCAAAATCTTTCGATTATGAAGAAAAATACGTCCCGATTATTAAAATTGGTGAACGAATTGCTTGATTTTAGAAAATCAGAAATCGGAGGGCTTAAACTTACTTTTGTTGAAGCGAATATTTCGTCAATTGTACGAAATCTGCATTTAAGATTTACGCCATTAATTGAAGAGAAAGAGATCGATTTTGAATTAGAATTGGGCGAAAAAGACATTTTTGCTTTTGTAGATAAGGAAGCTTTCAAAAAAATCCTAAGTAATTTAATTAGTAATGCTATAAAATATTCTAAAGAAAAAGTTTCTATTTCGCTTTATAGAGATGATAAAAAACTGACTTTAATTGTCAAAAATGATGGAAATCTGATTCCGTTTCAACTGAAAGACAAGATTTTTGAACCCTTTTTCAGAGTAGACAATATGGATAATACTTCGGGAACCGGAATTGGGCTTTCGCTTGCGCATTCGCTCGCACAACTTCATAATGGAAATCTGCAGTTAATTGCGAATCCAAAATTAAACATCTTTGAACTCGTTGTTCCATTACATCAGGAAGAAGAATTTATGTTTTATACAGAATCCGAAAAAGAGCTTAATCAGTCAGAATCCGAAAAAACAGAATTGGAAACCAAACTGGAAAAACCTCAGATTTTAATCGTTGAAGACAATCTTGATCTTTTAAATTTCATTACTTCTGAATTGGCTTCAAGTTATACCATTTTAAAGGCTGAAAACGGCGAAGATGCATTAAAAGTAATTCATAATCAAAACATTCAACTCGTAATCAGCGACGTTTCAATGCCTATTATGGACGGAATTACGATGTGCAAGGAAATTAAAACAAATTTAGAAACCAGTCATATTCCGGTTATTTTATTGACGGCCAAAAACTCACTAAAATCTCAGATTGATGGTCTAGAAGTTGGCGCAGATGCTTATGTTGCAAAACCTTTTTCAATGGATTATTTGAAAGTTCAGGCCAATAATTTGATCGAAAACAGAAAACAGATTATGAACTATTATGCGAGTTCACCGCTTTCGCACATCAAAAGCATTGCGCACAATAAAACAGACGAAAAATTCCTTAAAAAACTGGATGATGAAATCCTCAAAAACATCACCGATCCTGATTTAAGCGTAGAATCTCTAGCAGAAATCATGAACATGAGCCGTTCTACTTTGTACCGAAAAATTAAAGATTTGTCAAATTTGAGTCCGAATGAATTGATAAACATTGTACGTTTAAAAAGAGCTGCAGAATTGCTTTTAAACGAAAATTACAAAATGTATGAAATCGCTGAAATGGTTGGTTATAAATCACAAACAAGCTTTGGTAGGAACTTTCAGAAGCATTTTTCTATGTCGCCTTCGGATTATATTGCGATGAATAAGTAGAATTAGATAATGTGCCAATTTGATAATTAGATAATTTATAGATGTTTATAATTTTCTAATTGGCACATTATCTAATTATCACATTTTCCACTTATCTTTAATCTTCAAAACAAATCTAGTTTTAAGATGAACAATACCACAACAATTAGAAAAGTCGCCATTGTAGGCTATAATCGAATTCCCTTTGCGCGAGCAAATACAGCTTATTCGAATGTTGGAAATCAGGAAATGATGACCGCCTCGTTAAACGGACTTATTGATAAATACAATTTAAAAGGACAATTATTAGGTGAAGTCGCTGGCGGAGCAGTCATAAAACATTCCTATGATATGAATTTGATCAGAGAATGTGTTATGAAAACTTCTCTTGATCCCGCAACTCCTGCCTGCGATTTACAACAGGCCTGCGACACCGGAATTGAAAGCGCCGTTTATATTGCTAATAAAATTGCACTTGGACAAATTGATTGTGGAATTGCTGGTGGTGTAGATTCGATAAGTGATATTCCTATGGCATTCAGCGAAAAACTTCGAAAAATTCTATTGGAAGCGCGACAAGCAAAGTCATTTGGCGGAAAAATTAAATCTTTTCTGAAAATTCGTCCGAAAGATTTATCACCATTAGTTCCTCGAAACGAAGAATCTCAAACCGGACTTTCGATGGGCGGACATACCGAAATTACTGCCAAATATTATAAAATACCAAGAGAAGATCAAGATCAATTTGCATTGAAAAGCCATTTAAATATGGCAAAAGCTTATGAAGAAGGCTTTTTTGATGATATGATTACCCCTTTCAACGGACTTGAAAAAGACAACAATTTAAGAAAAGACAGTACAATTGAAAAATTGAGAGGCCTGAAACCAGCATTTGACAAAACAAATGGAACATTGACAGCTGGAAATTCAACTCCGCTGACAGATGGCGCATCTTGTATTCTTTTAGCAAGCGAAGAATGGGCAAAAGAGCAAGGACTTCCTATTTTGGCTTATATCACTTTCGCAGAAATTGCAGCAATCGAATATGTCAAAAATCAGCAAAATCTTTTATTGGCACCTTTATTTGCCGCATCACGAATGCTTGAAAAAGCAGGTTTGAATCTTCAGGATTTTGATTATTATGAAATTCATGAAGCTTTTGCCGCACAGACTTTAGCAACTTTAAAAATTTGGGAAAGCCCAGAATTAAGTGCCGAAATTGGTTTAAAGAAAACACTTGGCGCAATCGACAGAGAAAAACTGAATGTAAAAGGAAGCAGTCTCGCAGCCGCGCATCCTTTTGCAGCAACAGGAGGCCGAATTATTGGCGTAATGGCTAAACTTTTGAACGAAAAGGGTTCAGGAAAAGGTTTTGTATCGATTTGTGCCGCTGGCGGGCAAGGTGTTACAATGATTATTGAGAAATAATACTGATATTCAAACCCGACAGGTTTTTAAAAACTGTCGGGTTTACTTTATAAAAATCTGCTAAATCTGCGAGATCTGCGTGAAAAAAAATACTCTCGCAGATCTCGCAGATTTAGCAGATTTTTTTCTTCTTAAAAAGCAAATTCTTCTACAGAAGACAAGGCTTTTGGCAATGCATTTGCAGCAAAATCAGGGATTGCTGTTCCTTCAACACGGAAAGTAGTAACATCTGTCATGCCTAAAAAACCAAATACGGTGCGCAAATACGATTCTGAGAAATCATAACTTTTATATGGTCCTTCAGAAAATATAGCTCCGGAAGCAATAGATAAATATACTTTTTTATCTGTAACCAATCCTTTTGGACCTTCGGCACTATAACTAAAAGTTTTTCCTGCTCTGGCAATTTGGTCAATCCATCCTTTTAAAACTGCTGGAATTCCAAAATTGTACAAAGGCACTCCAATTACAATAACATCTGATTCTAATAACGTTTTTATCGCCGCATCAGAATATTTCAATGCCTCGGTTTGTTCTGGCGAATGCGCATCTTCAGGCGTATAAACGGCATTAATATGCGAACCCGTCAAATAAGGTAAAGGTGTTTTAGTAAGATCCAGTGTCTGAACTTCAGTTTCAGGATTTGATGCAGTTAATTTTTCAATAACTGCATTAGATAATTGATTACTAAACGAAGTATCTCCGTTGGTACTAGTAATTATGCGTAGAATTTTTTGGCTCATAATTTATATTGTTTGTTTTACAATACAAACTTATCTACATTTGCTATACATTTTATAGTACTATCCTCGAGGATAGCGCTATCATTGAGGATAGTAAAGCAATACGTATGAAAACAAAAACCGAAATAACAAAAGAAATGGGCTGTGAGCCAGAAGGATGTCTGGCCGCATTATTACCAGTAAGAGATGCATTAGAAGTTTTAAGCGGCAGATGGAAATTGCCAATTTTGATTGCATTATCAAACAGGCCAAAACGATTCAAAGAGATTTCTAAAGATATAAATGGAATTACAGATAAAATGCTTTCTAAAGAGCTGAAAGATTTGGAAATGAACAAACTGGTTACCAGAACGGTTTATGATACTTTTCCGCCAACCGTTGAATATGCAAGAACAGAACATAGCCATACTTTATATAATGTCATTGGAGCGTTAAATGAATGGGGAACTTTACATCGAAAAGAAATTATTGGCAAATAAGTAATTGTTAGATAAGTAATTAAGAGGAAAAAGATTAAATTTGGTTACCCAAATTTATTAATCCTATTAAATACTTATGAAAAAAAACTTACAGGTCCGAATTAAAAAAAGGCGACAATTACTGCATTTATTTTGTGTTTTCATTTTATTAATGACCTCAAAATCCTACAGTCAGTACATTACACAAAATCTTGCTCCTACAGCAGTTATCAAAGAAGGACTTTCGCTGGAACAATCTTCTGACGGAAGAATTTTCATCGCAGAAAGAGGCGGTATTGTAAAAGTTTTTCAGAACAATGCTGTTTCTACCGTTTTTACTGTAAATACCGTTACAGACAATGAACAAGGTCTACTTGGTTTGACTTTGCATCCAGATTTCGCTACAAACGGTTATATTTATGTTTTTTATTCGATCAACGACGGAACTGTAATCAGACATCGTATTGAAAGAATTAAAATTGATAATGCCAATCAGGTGGTAAACAGACAGGAAATTTTACTTTTAGAACCTATTGGCGGTGGTTTTCATAACGGAGGTGATTTAAAATTCTTTAACGGTTTTCTGTATGTAACTGTTGGTGACAGCCAGCAGAATACCAATTCTCAGGATTTGGATACATACAAAGGAAAAATCCTCAGACTTACAGAAAATGGACAGCCTGCACCAGGAAATCCATTTTATGGAAGCGGTTCTTTACAAAGACAAAGCATCTGGGTTTATGGTTTTAGAAATCCGTGGAGGCTGGTTCCGAACATAAAAGCCAATAAATTATTTGTTTTGGATGTGGGAACTTCTTGGGAAGAAATAAACGAAATCAGCAATCCGACCATTCGTAATTATGCCTGGGGACATCCACAAGGAGGTGACGGAAAACAGACAGAAACCAATTTATTTACCAATCCGATATTTACCTACGGAACAGGAACTATTGGTAATGCATTGACCAATGGTGTATTATATAATCCTGATACGCCACGTTATCCTAATCTTGAAGGCAAATTTATTATCAAAGATTTTGTTCGAAATGCCATACGCTATTTTGACCCAAATATTGCTGATCCTGTTTCTACTGAATTTTATTCGGCTCCACAACAGCAGGCTCTCGGAATGATGCTAGGCAATGACGGCTATATTTATTATTGTGCATACGGAAACAATGGTGCGCTTATTAAACTTGATTACATTGCAACTGCTGCTCCTACTATTGTAAATCATCCACTTTCCCAATCCATAATGGAAACAAAACCTGCAACATTTACAGTTTCGGCCAGTGGTATTGGACTTACTTATCAATGGCAGTATAACAATGCGAATATTAACGGTGCAACTGCCGCTAGCTATACAATTCCAAATGTGACCACTGCAAATGCAGGGAATTATCGCGTTATTGTCACAAATACAGCCGGAAATGTAACCAGCAATAATGCAGTTTTGACAGTAACACCTTTTACAAATGCACCAACAGTTTCTATAGTTTCTCCTTTGCCTTCTTTAAAATGGAATGCTGAAGATATTGTCCATTTTGAAGCAACGGCATCAGATATTGAAGACGGCACATTACCTGCAAGCGCTTTTTCATGGAGTATAGATCTTTTTCATGAAGATATTCCGGGAGCCGGACATTCGCACCCAGGTGCAAGTCCACAAGGCGTAAAATCAGGAAATTTTACAGCATCAAATCAAGGCGAAAAAACACCAAATGTATGGTATCGTTTTACGGTAAAAGTAACAGATAGCAATGGTTTAACAGCTACGGCTTTTGTTGATATCAAACCTAATCTGGTTGATGTTACAGCAGCTTCTTCACCTGTACCTCTTAATTTAGAATTTAATCAAAAAACAGTTACAGCGCCTTCAACAAAACAAGTTGTGGCAAACGCGGCTTTACAGACTTTAAATGCGCCAACTCCGCAATATGTTGGAAATATTCGTTATGACTTTGATCACTGGAGTCAGGGTGGAACGGCCAATCAAACTTTTAAAGCTCCAGCAACAGGGACAATTACTTATACCGCTTCTTATACAGCAACTCAGCTTCAAAATGCACCTTATCAAGGATTAGTGGCTCAGATTCCTGGAATTATTGAAGCCGAAAATTATGATGTCGGTCCCGGTGCTTTTCTGGATAAAAATGGCGGTGGTGATACTGCATACAGAGCTGGCGACGGCGTTGGAACAGAAATTTGTAATGAGGGCGGATTTAATCTGTCTTACGTAACAAAAGATGAATGGCTGAAATATACCGCAAAAGTAAACACTACCGGAACTTATACTATTAATTTAAGAATCGCAACACCTTACAATACCCGAAAATTACATTTAGAAGTTGATGGTACAAATGTAACGGGTGTTGTGAACATTCCAAATACGGGAGGTTTTCAGGCTTGGCAAACTGTTGCTATTCCAAATATTAATTTAACACAGGGCGATCACATTATTACTTTGTATTTTGATGAAAACGACATCAACGTCAATAAAATGGAATTTATTCTCACAGCAGGCACTGCAGCTCCTATTGCCGATTTTGAGTTTACGCCTCAAATGGGTTGTACAAATACTGCTGTCACTTTTACTTCTGTTTCTGTCGGTACTATAGATACTTATACTTGGAATTTTGGCGTAAATGCACAGCCTGCGACAGCAGCAGGAATTGGTCCGCATTCTGTTATTTACAGTACAGAAGGTGATAAAGAAGTTTCTTTGACTGTAACTAATTCTGGCGGAAGCAATACTAAAGATGTATCCTATATGGTTCATGATTGCCATCTTGGTGTAGAAAATCCGGATGAAACATCCAATAAAATCATCGTTTTTCCAAATCCTTCTAAAGGAATTTTCCATTTATCTAAAGAATTGGAATGGACAGTATTTTCTCCTTTGGGAACTAAAATCAAACAAGGCAAAGGAAATCTGATTTCGATCTCTGAACATGCTGCAGGAATTTATTTCATCAAAACAAATGAAACCAGCAAAGCAATACCAATCGGCAAGCAATAAATTTTAGAAAACAATTATAAACCCGCATAACCAAAAAAGAATGGTTTTGCGGGTTTGTTTTTTTGTTTCAATCTTAAAAAACACTTTATAAAATGAAGTTTAAATTTTGACAAATTATTCGTAATTAAATAATTTATAGTAAATTAGAGTGCCCTTACAATTTCGATTTCTTTAAAATTTTGTCTCAACTATTTTAAACAGCTGAAAAGAATGGAATCAAAAATACCCGAAGGACCTCTTGTCGAAAAATGGAGTCATTACAAAGAAAAAGCTAAACTTGTAAATCCAGCCAACAGAAAAAAATTAAACATAATAGTTGTTGGAACTGGACTTGCAGGTGCTTCATGCGCTGCTTCTCTGGCAGAACAAGGCTATAACATCAAATCATTTTGTTTTCAGGATTCTGCCCGAAGAGCACATTCCGTTGCGGCTCAAGGCGGTGTTAATGCCGCAAAAAACTACAAAAATGATGGCGACAGCACTTACAGAATGTTTTATGACACCATCAAAGGGGGAGATTTTAGATCTCGTGAAGCAAATGTTTATCGTTTAGCAGAATGTTCTGCTGCGCTGATTGATCATGCTGTAGCCCAAGGCGTGCCTTTTGCAAGAGAATATGCAGGTTATTTGAATAATCGATCTTTTGGTGGTGTACAGGTTTCAAGAACTTTTTATGCTCGAGGTCAAACCGGACAACAGCTTTTGCTTGGTGCTTATCAAGGTTTACTTCGACAAGTTTCACTTGGAAAAGTAGATTTACATACTCGACATGAAATGCTGGAATTAATAGTTATTGACGGAAAAGCAAAAGGTATTATTGCAAGAAATCTTGAAACTGGTGAATTAGAACGTCATGCCGCCGATGCTGTTGTTCTGGCTTCTGGTGGCTACGGAAAAGTATATTATCTCTCAACATTAGCAATGGGCTGCAACAGTTCGGCTATTTGGCGAGCGCACAAAAAGGGCGCTTTTATGGCTGGAGTCAGCTGGATTCAGTTTCACCCTACTTCTTTACCACAGCATGGTGAGAATCAATCAAAATTAACTTTGATGTCGGAATCACTACGAAACGATGGCCGAATCTGGGTTCCAAAAAAAGCCGCTGACGACCGAAATCCAAATACAATTCCAGAAGAAGAACGTGACTATTATCTGGAACGAAAATATCCTTCCTTTGGAAACCTTGCTCCCAGAGATATTTCTTCAAGAGCCGCAAAAGAGCAAATTGATGCCGGACATGGCGTTGGCCCAATGAAAAATGCTATTTATCTCGATTTCTCCGATGCTATAAAAGCGCAAGGAAAAGATAAAATTGAAGCCAAATACAGTAATCTTTTTGCGATGTATGAAAAAATCACCGGAATCAATGCCTACAAAGAACCAATGCTGATTTCACCTTCGGCGCATTTTACAATGGGTGGACTTTGGGTTGATTACGAATTAATGACAACAATTCCTGGTTTATTTGCTTTAGGAGAAGCCAATTTTGCCGATCACGGTGCTAACAGGCTTGGGGCAAATTCATTGCTTCAAGCTTGCGTTGATGGCTATTTTATTGCCCCTTATACAATTCCGAATTATCTTTCTGGAGAATTAAATGTGCCAAAAATAGATATTTCGCACCCTGCTTTTGAAGAAGCCGAAAAAACAGTCAGAAGACAATTGGATCGTTTTTTACATACCAACGGAACTCTTTCAGCTGATTATTTTCACAAAAAAATCGGGCGTCTTCTTTACGAAAAATGTGGTCTTTCGCGAAGCAGAAAAAAGCTGGAAGAAGCTTTAATCGAAATTCGAGAACTCAAAGCTTCATTTGAAAAAGATCTCAGAATTACTGGTGATAACACTTTAAACAGCGAATTAGAAAAAGCCGGCCGAATTTCCGATTATATCGAATTAGCCGAATTAATGTGTTATGATGCCTTGCAACGTGAAGAATCCTGCGGTGCACATTTTAGAGAAGAATATCAAACCGCTGACGGAGAAGCTGTCCGCAACGACGATGAATTTTGTTATGTATCGGCTTGGGAATGGAAAGGGCTGAATAACGAACCTCAACTTCACAAAGAGCCTTTAACTTTTGAATCGGTAGAACTTGCAGTGAGAAGCTATAAATAAATGGTGAATTGTTAATTGTAAATTATTAATTAACAACTCATAATTCAAAACCCATAACTCATAATTACTATGAAACTTTATCTGAAAATATGGCGCCAGTTTAACTCTTCATCAAAAGGAAAAATGACAGATTATGAAATTGATGGAGTATCAGAACATATGTCGTTTCTGGAAATGCTGGATCTTTTGAATGAATCTCTTGTTCAAAATGGAGAACGCGTTATCGAATTTGATCATGACTGTAGAGAAGGAATTTGCGGACAATGCGGTGTAATGATTAATGGAAGAGCTCATGGCCCTTTAAAAAACACTACAACTTGTCAGCTTCATATGAGAAGTTTTAAAGATGGCGACACCATTTATATTGAACCTTTTCGCGCAAAAGCTTTTCCCGTCTTACGCGATTTAAAAATTGACAGAAAAGCATTTGATTCGATTATTGCAGCCGGTGGTTTTATTGGAGCTGCAACGGGTCAGGCGCCAGAAGCAAACAGTATTCCTATTTCATACGAAACCGCCGAAGCTTCTTTCGATGCTGCTGCTTGTATTGGCTGTGGAGCTTGTGTCGCCAGTTGCAAAAATGCCAGTGCGGCTTTGTTTACGGGCGCAAAAATCACACATCTTGCTTTGCTTCCACAAGGTCAAATTGAGGCTTCAAAAAGAGTTTTAACGATGGTTCAGCAAATGGATGCATTAGGTTTTGGTAACTGTTCAGATACTAGAGCTTGCGAAATTGAATGTCCACAAGGTATTTCGGTACTTTCGATTGCAAAAATGAATTATGAGTATAGTAAAGCTATTCTTCTTAGAAAATAACAATTGATTAATTATTATTCAAAATAATACATTCCTATTTAGAACAGTTTGTCATTTCGACGAAGGAGAAATCTCTTTAAGAAGCTCGACAAAGATTGGATTAACATTGCGGAGTTACTTGTGGAGATTTCTCCTTCGTCGAAATGACAAAAATGAGAAAATACGTTGCACTTATCCTTCGACTTCGCTCAGGATGACAAAAAGTAGCTTATTAAAAATTTCTAAACAACAAAATACGGCGTCAGAATATCTTCAAAATTATAAAGTCCTTTTTGTTTGTCTTTTAAATTTTCGGCTACGAAAATAACTCCGTTTCCAAAAGCTTCTCTCGAAATAGACTCGTGAATTAATCTGACGGTTTGAAATGGGAAACCAAAAATAACTTCGTGTTTTCCAACAATTCCTCCTGCTCTCACCGAATTGATATTTTCTTTTTCAACCTCCAAAGCTTCAGCGATTTTTATTGCCGTTCCTGATGTTCCTTGTTTCGTTTTAAAATGTTCTTCATTTACTTCAATATCAACCCACGGCGCGATTTTCTTCAAAAATTTGGCGGCAAACAATAAATAATTAACTCCGAGTGTAATATTTGGCGACCAAAATACAGTCGTTTTTTGCGAAAGCTTTTTTAGAAATTGCAGTTCCTTGTCTTTATAATGTGATATTGCCGAAATAATTTTGACCTTCTTTTTGGCCGCTGTTTCGCCATAAGTATAAATTCCTTCATTTGATGAAAAGTCAATTATGGCATCAACCGGATGATTTTCAAGTAATTCTTCAATTGAAGTTTTGGAACTCGAATAAATTAATCCGGGTTCGTTTGACTCAATACCAAAAAATTCAGGAACAGATCTATGTTCCAAAACACTGCTTTGTCTTAAAACCCATTCGAGTGAGAATTTTTTATTTTCAAGTAATATTGATGCCACTGATTTTCCAGTTTTCCCGAATCCGATTAATCCTATTCTCATATTTTATTTATTTTTTTGGACGAAATGTCCGTTAGTAGAAATTGGCATTTTATTGAAATTAATGCCGACTAAAAACGATAATTAGTAAAACTGTTAATTATCGTCTTTTGCTAAAATAGGAAAAATATCACGGGAATCCCATCAAAATCCCTCTTATGTAACCACAAAAAAAATGCTTAATAAGAATAATATTGCTAAATTGATTTACTCCCTCAAATTCATTTTTCCATTATTGTTTTCTAAAAGTCGTCTTTTTTAGCAATCTCTAAATCGCAGGCAGGATAAGCCTTACATAATTATATTTCTGTTATTTCTTTAAAAATTAAGAGTAAAAAAAGTGATTTTGAAGTGTACAACTAAACATATTTTCAGTAGTTTTATCTCGTGATTGTCCCAAACAAAATCATCATATAATGGCCTACAATACAAATGAGTTAATGCGTTTTTTAGACGCACAAAATAAATTGTACCTATCAGCGCTGGCTGAAATTAAAAAAGGTAAAAAAGAATCGCCATGGATGTGGTTTGTATTTCCGCAAATAAAAGGATCAGGATCGTGTGATACTTCAAAATTCTATGAAATTAAAAATGCAGATGAAGCAATTGCCTTTTTGGAACATCCCATTTTAGGAAAACATCTCATTGAAATTACTTCAGAATTAATTAAGACTGAAGAAAAAACAGCCGAAGAAATATTTGGTACTCCTGATGATGAAAAACTTCAATCGTGTCTGACTTTATTTGCCAGCGTACAAAATACGGAGCCTGTATTTCAGGAAGCACTCCATAAATATTTTGACGGTTCAACCGATTTTCATACACTGCAATTATTATACAGTAACTTATAATTCCAAAAAAAATAAAGATTAAAAGTTTGTGAATGCGCCCCAAAATTCACAAATTTTCAAGCCTGTTTCTATTTTTGAAACAGGCTTTTTGTTTTATCTCTAAGTTTCTAATCTCACTTTTAAATATATTTGTAGCCAACCAAACTTATACAAGCCATTACACTATTTAAAATCCTAAAACCGTAAATCATGAAAAGAAGTTTCTTTTTAATGCTTCTTTTGGCAATTACTTCCTTTAGTATTGCTCAAAGTAAAAACTCAAATGCTAAACCCAACATCATTATCATCAACATGGATGATATGGGTTACGGCGACACCGAGCCTTATGGAATGACGGGCGTAAATACGCCTCATTTTAACCAAATCGCGCAGGAAGGAATGCGATTTACTAATTTTAATGCCGGGCAAGCCATTTGTACAGCATCGAGAGCGGCTTTATTGACAGGCTGTTATCCTAACCGAATTGGAATGTCGGGCGTATTGCTTCCCGGAGCACATCATGCATTAAATCCAAATGAAGAAACAATTGCTTCACTTTTAAAGAAAAACGGATATAAAACGGCTAATTATGGAAAATGGCATTTAGGTAATCAACTACCATATTGGCCAACAAATTATGGTTTTGATGAGTTTTATGGCATTCCTTATTCGCATGATGTTTGGCCAATTGATTATGATGGTTATTCAAAAGTTACGGATTCTAAAGATATGCGTTCGAGCTTCCCTCCGCTTCCGTTAATCAGCAATACAACCATTATTGATACGATTGAAAATATAAAAGATGCTTCAAAATTGACGACTCTTTTTACCGAAAAAGCAATTGGTTTTATCAAAAAAAATAAAAAAGATCCTTTCTTTTTATATCTCACGCATCCGTTGCCACACGCACCTTTGGCGGTTTCTGATAAATTTAAAGGAAAAAGTGATTTAGGACTTTTTGGCGATGTAATTATGGAACTAGATTGGTCTATTGGTGAAATAATGAAAACTTTAGATCAAGAAGGAATTGCTAAAAATACCGTTTTAATCATAACCAGCGATAATGGTCCATGGTTGGTTTTTGGCGATAATGCAGGTTCTTCGGGCGGTTTTAGAGAAGGAAAATCTACAACTTGGGAAGGTGGCACTAGAGTTCCATTCCTGATTCGTTGGCCCGGAAAAATAAATGCAGGAACCGTAAACAGCTCTTTAATGACAAACATGGATTTGTTGCCAACAATTGCAGCAATTACAGGAGCTTCATTACCAAAAAACCAAATCGACGGTTTGAATTTTCTTCCTTTGTTAACTGGAAAAACAGCTAATGGGCCAAGAGAGATTTTTTATTATTATTTTGGAGTTGGAAGCAACAATCTCGAAGCGATTCGGTACAAACACTGGAAATTGGTTTTTCCTCATAAAGGCACTACTTACAATAAAAAATTACAAGGAAAAGATGGACTTCGTGGTGAAGGCGCTTCCGCAGAATTTCCGATGGCGCTTTACGATTTAGCACATGATCCCGGAGAAGTTCGCGATGTTCAGCAATTGTATCCTGAAATTGTATCTCAAATTCAAAAAATTGCCGATACAGCGAGAGAAGATCTTGGTGATGATTTGAATCAAAAAGTGGGAAAAAATGTTAGAAAACCTGCTACTTACTAAAACACAAAAGCCCGATAACAATTGGGCTTTTTTATTTAAACTAATCGAATACAAAATGAAAGTTTTTTCGATAATCTTACAACTATGATAATTTGTCTTTTTGTAACTTTAATAAAATATTTAGAGATGCTATTTAACTCCAATCAATAATTATTTACTATCCTTTCATTGACGCATAAAATAACGCCACATCCTTGATATCATTAGCATTTTTTAAATTTGTCTGTCACGCTAAAGAAGCTTTTTTCTTTTATAAAAAATTACTGCCATGAGAATAGATCAGATACAAATTAAAACAAACGATATTCAAAAAACAAAAGCATTTTATCAGAACCTTTTTGGGCTTTTTATTCTGGAAAATGACCAAAAATCGATAACGTTTCAGGCTGGAACTTCTATTTTAAAATTTATTGAAGATCCAGAATTTAATTCTATATATCATTTTGCCTTTAATATTCCTGAAAATCAGCTTGAAGAAGCTATTCAATGGTGTAAGAACAAAGTTGATTTAATTGTTTTGGATGATAAAAGTGTCGTTACTCATTTTGAAAACTGGAATGCGCATTCTATTTATTTCTTCGATCACAATGGAAATTTACTAGAATTCATTGCCCGTCATGACCTTAATAACGAACAACTTGGTGAATTCAGCTCTGCTTCTATTTTAAGCATAAGCGAAATCGGAATTGTTACGGAAAGTCCATTAAAATTAGGAAACCAATTAATCGAGGAACACGGATTGCATTTCTTTTCTCAAAATACAAATACAGAAAAATTCGCAGCAATTGGCGATCATGAAGGTTTATTGATTCTGGTGCAACCCAATCGAAATTGGTATCCAACTCAAATTCCTTCTGAAAGTAATCCAATGAAAATATCACTGGAAAACAATGAGAATTTAATTGAATTACGTTTATAAATCATTTCATATCAAATAGATAAAAATATAATTTGTATTTTCATCACAGAAAAAAATATTTATAATATAGTTTTAACCTGTATGAAAAGATACTTCTTCCTCATATTATTATTTTGGAGCTTTTACGTTTCTAACGCGCAAACCAATCTCGCATATGAAAAATTAATCGCAGAAGCTTCTTTACTTCATCTTCAAAAAGATTACAAAAACGCTATTATAAAACTGGAAAAAGCTTTTTTGCTTAAAGAACCTGATGCATTAAATGCTTATAAAGCTGCGGGAATGTATTCGTTAGCTCAAAATGAAGCTGAAGCTTTTAAATATTTAAATATAGCTCTAAATAAAGGATGGACTGAGGCAGAGCAACTTTCCATAGATCCGTATTTTGATTTTTTACTTGCTAAATATCCATATAAGTGGAAAACGATTAAACAAAAAGCACAATTGAAAGAGCAGCAATATGAAAAGAAATTAAAACTTCCAGAATTGCGTAAACAAATCAATGCAATGGGAATTGCAGATCAGAAAATTAGATATTGGAAAATACAAACTTCAGATCCTGTTCTCTTGAATGAATTACAGCTGAAAATTAACGACTTAGATTTTAAAAATCTGTCGAAAGCAAAAGAGATTCTGAAAAACTATAACTGGCCAAAAATATCAGAAATAGGAAAAGACGGTGTCCATAATTTCTGGCTAATTGTACAGCATGCAGATCAGGATATTTTATTCCAGAAAGCAGCTTTACATGAAATGGATAAATTAAAAGGGACGAAAGAATTGGACATGGAAAACTATGCTTTTTTGTACGACCGAGTGCAATGCAATCTCAATTATAAACAAGTTTACGGAACGCAGGTAAATTGGACACAAAATGGTGAAGCTTCAAGTTTTAGAGGTATACTTAAAGAAAATGAAGCTGATAAAAGAAGACATGAATTTGGACTTCTTCCTTTAAAAATTTATGCTTTAAATTATGGTTTTAAATACACGATTCCAACAATTGAAGAAGCATCAAAAAAGGATAAAAAAGATACTGAAAGTACATTAAATTTAATAAATGAGGCTAAAAAGTATTACGAGAAAAAAGAGTTTCAGAAAGTATATGATAATTATAATAATGCGTCCATGATTTTGGGCGGAATGACAAGTGAACAAAATTTTGAAGCTTCTGAACTGTTTGCAAAAATTTACAATCAAACTCGTGACGAACAGTACAGAAGCATTTCTTTAGATTTTTTAAATTTGAATTATCTCAGAGGTGATTTGGATAAAAAAGTACTCTTATCAAATAAAGAATTTAATACATTTTATTCCGAAAAAAGATGGAAAGATATTATTGATTCTTTATGATACTCTAAAACTTCATCTTCTGAATTCTAACCGCATTCAAAATCGCCAACAACGCCACACCAACATCAGCAAAAACAGCTTCCCACATAGTTGCTAGTCCGCCAGCGCCCAGAATTAAGACAAAAGCTTTTACAACAAAAGCCAGCGTAATATTTTGCCAGACAATTTTTTTGGTTTGTTTTCCAATGTTGATTGCCATTGCAATTTTACTTGGTTTATCATCCTGAATTACAATATCTGCGGTTTCAATAGTAGCATCACTTCCTAAACCTCCCATTGCAATTCCGACAGTACTGAGCGCAATTACAGGCGCGTCGTTAACACCATCGCCTACAAATGCGACTGATTCGTTTTTGGCTTTAATTTCGTTTACCTTATTAACTTTATCTTCAGGAAGCAAATCTCCAAACGATTTTGTAATTCCAAGGTTATCAGCAACAAATTGAACTACATTGGTTTTATCACCACTTAACATCGTTAGTTTGACACCTAAAGATTTTAATTTTGAAACCGTTTCTTTTGCATCCTCCTTAATTTCATCTGCAATAGTTAAATATCCGGCAAATTTTCCGTCGTAAGCAATCGCAATTGTGGTATAAACTATTGTTGACGGATCAATATCATAAATAATATTGAATTTATCTAGAAGTTTAAAATTCCCAACGTACAATTCTTTTCCGTTATAAGAAGTTTTTAATCCATGTCCGGAAATTTCTTCGATATTTTTCAATTCTACGGAAGAATCAATTGGTCCGACATGATTATGAATTGCAGTTGCCACAGGATGTGTACTTCGGCTTTCTAAGGCATTTACAATTTTCAGGATTTCTTCTTTATCAAATTCAGTTTTTATAATAACTTCCTGAACTTTAAAAACACCTTCTGTCATCGTTCCGGTTTTATCAACCACCACATTCTGAATTGTCGAAATACTGTCCAGAAAATTACTTCCTTTAAACAGAATTCCGTTTTTACTTGCAGCACCGATTCCTCCAAAATACCCAAGCGGAATACTGATAACCAGCGCACAAGGACAAGAAATAACTAAGAAAACTAATGCTCTGTATAACCAGTCGCTAAAAACGTAATTGTCTACGAAAAGCATCGGAACCAAGCAAATTGCGATTGCTAAATACACCACAATTGGCGTGTAAATTTTGGCAAATTTTCTGATGAATAATTCCGCAGGTGCTTTTTTGGTTGTAGCGTTTTGCACCAACTCCAAAATTTTAGATAATTTACTGTCGTTGTAAGCGGTTGTAACTTTTACTTCAGCAATCGTATTTTCGTTTATCATTCCTGCCAAAACAGTTTCACCTTTCTTCTTGGTATCAGGTTTACTTTCTCCTGTTAAAGCTGCTGTATTAAACGAAGCAGAATCTGATAATAATTCGCCATCTAAGCCTAATTTTTCACCCGCTTTCAGTTGAATAATCGCTCCAATCTGAACGTCTTTTGCCTTGATTTTTACAGCAACATTATTTTCTAAAATCGTAACCTCATCAGGACGCTGATCCAGCAAACTTTTAATACTCGATTTCGCCCGGTTGACTGCCATTCCCTGAAAAGTTTCTCCAATTGTATAAAACAACATAACTGCAACACCTTCTGGATATTGACCAATTGCAAAAGCGCCAATTGTTGCAATACACATCAGGAAAAATTCAGAGAAAACATCGCCTTTTACAATGCTTTCATAAGCTTCTCTCAAAACGGGAATCCCAACCGGAAGATAAGCAATAATATACCACGCAATTCTGATATATCCTGTAAACCATTCTTGCGGAAAATAGTTATCAAATCCAATTCCGATTAGCAGTAAAACAAGAGAAATTATGGACGGCATAAATAGTTTAAAAAGCCCGCCTTCAGTATTGTGTTCATGATCATGACCTCCGTGATCGTGTCCATCATTTTCTAAATGTATTGGTTCATCGTGCGAGCAACAGCAGGAAGGTTTGGGCTTGCTTTTTGTATTTTTTACTTCTTTATCTTGATGTATCATTTTTTGAGTTTCAAGTTTCAAGTTTCAGGTTTTAGTAGCACCGAAACTTTTTTAAATAATGTTCTAAATTTAAGCATTTTGTATTAAAGTTTATTGCTACAAAGGCGCTAAGTTTTTTCAGTTCGAAGGAATTAATCTCGCAAAGTCGCAGAGCCGCAAAGTTTTTTTCTCATTTTATGTCATTTCGACGAAGGAGAAATCTCCACGAGAAACTCTACAAAGATTGGATTTTAGGAACGGAGCTACTTGAGGAGATTTCTCCTTCGTCGAAATGACAAATAATACATTTATTCTCTATGTGAAAAACTTTGCGGCTCTGCGACTTTGCGAGCAAATTACACTCCAACAAAAAAACTTAGTCCCTTAGTATCTTAGCAACTTAGCCCCTTTAAAAAAAATCAATGCTCATGCTCTCCTCCGCCTTTCATTGCTGAAAGCAGATAAAAAGCACCTTTCGTTACAATTTTAGCATTCGCAGGAATTTCATTTACAAACTTAACTTCTGTAAAACCTAAATCTGTTGTTCCGGGAACTACTTCTATAGCTTTAAAATGGACTTCCTGTTCATTAACTTCTTCTTTTTCGCCAGCTGCATAATCGTGTTTTTGCTCTGTTTTTTCATTCTCTTGCATAAATACAAAATACTTATCTGCGTTTTTAACCACAGCATCTTTTGGCAACGCAGGAACCGTAGCATTGGTAATATTAATATTCGCCGAAACATACATTCCCGGAATTAAACCTTTTGCGTCAGCAGGATCGATTTTAGCGTGAACAGCAACGGTTTTACTTTCATTAGAAAATGATTTATTAACTCCGAAAATCTTTCCTTTAATCGATTTATTCGACTGATTTGTTAATACAAAATCAATTACCTGACCAATTGAAATCGAACCTAAATCTTTCTCATAAACATTTAAATCCAAATGCATCTGGCTATTATCAACTACTTCAAAAAGTGAAACCCCTGTATTTGCAAAAGCGCCTTTGGCAATATTAATTTTTCCAACATAGCCATTTATTGGTGAAACAATCGGCACTACTGACGTTGTTCCTTTTGTGCTTACATGCAAAGCATCAAGTTTATTTTTTGCTGCCTGTGCGCGTGCTCTTTCAGCGGCTAATTTTGCTTTTACTTCCTGAAAAGTCTTTCTCGGATTTACATTTTCATCGCTTAAAATTTTCTGACGGTTGTATTCCAATTGCAAATATTCCACATTCGCTGTAGCCGAATGGTAATCTTCCTGCATTTCTATTACTTCCAGATTTTGAATTGTTGCCAAAACTTTTCCTTTATTGACAAAAGTTCCTTCCAAAACATAAATATCTTTTACCGTTCCGCCAATTAAAGTCGAAACCTCAGCAGAATTTTGCGGAGGAACTGTTGTGTATCCATTCGCTTTAATGATTTTATTCAGATTTCGGTCTTCGACAATTCCGGTTTCAATCCCGACTGTTTTGTATTGAGAAGTGGTTAAAACAACTTCTGTACTTGATTTTTCTTCTTCTTGCGGTTCTTCAGTTTTCTTATCATTACAGCTTGTTAGAGTAATATTAACCGCAAGGATCGCAAAGGCAAAGCGCAAGGCACGAAAGGAAATTAAACTTTGCGAACTTTGCGTTAAAATCTTTGCGTTCTTTGCGGTTAAATAATTCAGTATATTTTTCATTTTTAATTGTTTTTGATGGTTGGGAATTGAAGTTCAATCGCACTTTGATTATAGCTGTGCGTAGCCTCTGCAAATTGTTTTTTAATATCAATTGCCTGATTTAAAAAACTGATATACGACCAATAACTCATATCGCCATTAGCATAACTTTTCTGCGCCGTTTCAATAATCTGATTGGCGTATTGCGAGCCTTCACTCTTAAAATAAGCTAAATTTTTCTGCTGCTTTTCGAAATTGTTCTGCAATTCATCTCTTTGCAGATTCAGTATCATTTTATTTTTGTCTAAAGCCAATTGTGATTGGGAAATGCTGATTTCTGCCGCTTTGGCTTTCGTTGTATTCACACCTCCAAAAAGCGGAATCTGTAATCCTGCTGTAAAACCCTGAAAAAGAGATTCTGTATTAATGGTTTGAGCAAAATAACCTAAACCAACTTTTGGTGTTCTTAGAGCTTTAAAGGTTTGAGCTTCTTTTTGATAAACTGAAATCTGTTGTTGATACAAATCCGTTACTAAAGTTTCTGCTTTTGTGGTTTGTTGATTTTCTATGAAGGTATATTGCAATGCTGTATTTTGGTCGGGAACAATATTTTCATTCGTCTGAATAAAAAACTGCAATTGTTTTTGATAAATCGCCAAATCATATTCTAATTGTGCTTTCTGCGTTTCAATTTCTTTTACTTTGGCTTTTGCACTAATTACTTCAATATTTCCGCTTTCTCCGGTTTTAAAACGAAGTTCAGCATTCTTAAGGAATTTGGTATAAATCTCATTCAGTTCAGCGTTCAATTTCTGAATCGAAACGCCATACAAATATTGATAATACGCCAAAGTCACCGCTTTTTCAATTTCATAAGAAGACAAAGCTTTTCTTTTTTCAGCCAATTTTGCCAACTCTTCCTGTAATTGCCGATTGGCTTTTGTAATATTTCCTAAAGGAAAAAATTGTTGTACTGAAACGTTATGATCATAATCGGCACTATTGAATTGCCCGCCTTGATATTGTACTTGCAGTGGATCTGGCTGAAAAGCTGCTTTTTTCAAAACCGTTTGTTTTTCGATTTCTTTATCTGCAATTTTTAAGTCGATGTTGTTTGATTTTGCGAGTTCTATTGCTTTTTCAAGACTTATAGATTGCTGTGCTGAAATAGTGGAACTTACCAGTAGGAACATGCTTAACCGCAATCCCGATAGCCATCGGGAGCAAAGTTTTTTCTGTATTTTATAAATTGAATTTTTCATTTTTATATTTTTTGTCTCTCGCAGATTGCGCAGATTAGGCGGATTGATTTAAAAAGAATCAAAAAAAATATGCTCAATCTGCCAAATCTGCGAGAGAAATTTATCTTCTACACGCAGTAATAAATTATCTAATTATCAAATTTTCTCATTTACTAATTATCTCTGCGGTTAAATTTCTCCAGCATTAAATAAAAAATCGGCAAAACGATCAAGGTTAATAAAGTTGCCGAGATTAATCCACCAATAACCACGGTTGCTAATGGTTTTTGTACTTCTGCCCCGCCGCTTGTTGACAATGCCATTGGCAAAAATCCTAATGAAGCTACAGAAGCTGTCATTAAAACCGGTCTTAATCTTGTTTTGGTTCCGATTAAAACACGTTGTAACGGATCTAAAATTCCTTCTGTTTTTAATTGATTGAAATACGAAATCAGCACGATTCCATTTAAAACCGCAATTCCGAATAAAGCAATAAAACCAATTCCGGCTGAAATGCTAAACGGCATTCCTCGCAGCGAAAGCGCAAAAACACCTCCGATCGCTGATAATGGAATGGCACTAAAAATCAGCAACGCTTGTTTTACGCTTTTGAAAGTAAAATAGAGTAAAACTAAAATCAATCCCAGAGCAATTGGCAGCGCGACAGAAAGTCTTTTCGAAGCTTCAATTAAATTTTCAAATTGACCGCTGTATGTTACGTAATAACCTGCGGGAAGTTTAAAATTTTTATCCAATTTTAACTGGATTTCTTCAACGACACTTTTTATATCTCTTCCTCTCACATTAAGTCCAACTGTAATTCTTCGTTTTCCGTCTTCGCGGATAACCTGCACCGGACCTTGTTCGTATTCAACCGAAGCCACTTGAGAAAGCGGTACTTGCTGGCCATTTGGAAGCGGAATAAACAAATTGCTTACATCTGTAATATCACCGCGATTGTCTTCATTCATTCTTACGACAACATCAAATCTTTTGCTTTCTTCATAAATTTTTCCGGCGCTTTCGCCAGCAAATGACGAACGAATGATTTGATTGATATCTGAAATATTCAATCCGTAAAGCGCAATTTTATTGTAATCGTATTTAATTGTAATTTGAGGCAATCCTGTGACTTTATCTGCTTTTAAATCGCCAATTCCTTCAATGTTTTTGATTTTCGAAATCAATTCTGTTGCTTTCGAATCCAGAATATCCAAATCGTCACCAAAAATTTTAATGGCAATATCCGATCGGCTTCCGGTCATTAATTCGTTAAAACGCATTTGGATTGGCTGTGAAATCTCAATATTGGCACCAGGAATTACTTCCATTTCTTCTTTCATCGCATTCGCCAATTCTTCCCAATTATGATATTTGCCTTTCCATTCTTTTTTGTCTTTTAAAACAATAATTAAATCGCCACTTTCAATTGGCATTGGATCGGTTGGAATTTCGCCGCTTCCTATTTTGGTTACAATCGTTTTGATTTCAGGGAATTTAGCTTTTAAAATCTGTTCAAATTTTGTAGTAGTTTCGACCATCTGCGTGAGCGAACTTCCGGTCATAATTGTGGCATTTATAGCTAAATCACCTTCTTCGATTGTTGGAATAAATTCGCCTCCCATATTTTGGAAAATAATAAATGCCAAAGCAAACAATCCTAAAGCGATAGAAAGCACCACTTTTTTAAATTCCAAAGCTTTATTTAACAAAGGCGTATATTTATTTTCTAACCAGGCAATCATTCGATCACTAATATTTTCTTTATGATCTGTTTTTTTAGATAAAAACAAAGCACTCATCATTGGAATGTAAGTCAGCGAAAGAATAAACGCCCCAATAATAGCAAAACCAACTGTCATTGCCATTGGCTTAAACATTTTCCCTTCAGTTCCAATTAAAGCAAGAATCGGCAGATAAACGATTAAAATGATTATTTCTCCAAAAGCGGCACTATTCCTGATTTTTGAAGCCGAATTATATACTTCGGAATCCATTTCTTCCTGCGTTAATTCTTTTTTGTTTTTCAATTTCTGAAGATGATGCATTGTGGCTTCGACAATGATTACGGCGCCATCGACAATGATTCCGAAATCTATTGCGCCTAAACTCATCAAATTCCCGCTTAGGCCAAAAGCATTCATCAGAATAACAGCAAACAACATCGCTAACGGAATTACAGAGGCAACTATCAATCCGGCGCGAAGATTTCCTAAAAATAAAATCAGTACAAAAATGACGATTAAAGCTCCTTCTAATAAATTCTTTGCAACAGTTTTGATTGAATTATCCACGAGTTTTCCTCTGTCTATAAAAGCTTCGGCAACAACTCCTTCCGGTAGACTTTTGTTTATCTGAGCCATTTTTTCATGAACACGGTTCACAACTGCACTAGAGTTTTCTCCTTTCAACATTAAAACCATACCTGAAACAATTTCTCCTTTTCCGTCTTTTGTAGAAGCGCCATATCGCAATGCCACTCCTTCACGCACCTCAGCTACATTACGCACTAAAACGGGTGATCCGTTTCGGTTTTTTACCACAACATTCTCAAGATCTTTTATGCCTTTTGCCATTCCTACTCCACGAATAAAGTAGGTATATTGATCTTTTTCAATATAAGCGCCACCTGTATTTTGATTGTTTTTTTCTAAAGCATCAAAAATTTCGGTAATGGTAACGCCTAAACTATTGAGCATATTTGGGTTTACGGCGATTTCGTATTGTTTTAATTTTCCGCCCCACGCACTTACCTCAGCTACACCACGAACACCTTGCAATTGCGGAATAATAATCCAATCCTGAATTGTTCGTAATTCGATGGCGCTGTATTTGTTTTCGTAGCCTTTTTTGGCATAAACGTCATATTGATAAATTTCGCCCAAACCTGTAGAAATAGGCGCTAATTCCGGAGAATTTACATAATCCGGAATATTTTCTTCGGCTTGTTTTAAACGTTGAAATATCTGTTCACGAGCCCAGTAAATATCTACATCGTCTTCAAAAACAACAGTTACAACTGATAATCCGAAACGGGAGATACTGCGGAGTTCGATTACATTCGGAACTGTTTTTACAGCTCTTTCCAAAGGATAAGTAATTAATTGTTCCACTTCCTGACTCGCCAAAGTTGGCGCTGTAGTGATAATTTGCACCTGATTGTTGGTCACGTCTGGCAAGGCATCAAGTGGCAATTTTTTAAGCGAATAACTTCCCCATGCAATGAGCACAAGGGTAAATAATAGTATAACGAATTTGTTCTTTATACTAAATTGAATGATTTTATCTAGCATTTGAATAATATAATGATATGAGAAATTAGGCAGAATATTGCCCGAAATGTGCGGAAGGTTCGCAACTCTCTATCCTGATCCTAATTTAAACTAGGTCAGGCATCATTATGCTATCTGAGGGGGTTGCCAAATACTTCCATAGAAATTGGAAGCAAAAACAGAATTATAACTTGGTAAAGGAATTGAAATAAGATGATTTTCTGAAGGAAACTCAAAAACTGCAACATTTTGATAATTTAAGACCTGAGCTCCACAGCAGTTACAGGCACAAAATGGTGAGCATAAATCGTTGTCTTTATCGTGAGAATGATTTGCCTCAGAAGAAAACTGAGCTGTTTTATGCGCAGCACTATTCACTTCCATATCTGCACAAGGCATACTTGAAAGTGCTATCAAATAAATTGATAATAATACTGTAATCCATTTCATGTTGTAAAAATACTATTATTTTTTAAAAATATAAATTATTGATATTGATAAATGTAAAAACAACAAACCAGCTTTTAAGAACTGTTAACTTATTTTTTAAGCGAATTGATACTTTATTAAGAAATTTTGCAAGAGGTAAGAAAATTTCGTTAACTTTAACATTAATTAACACATTATGAAGCCTTAAGCATAATTAAAAACCTACACTAGTATAGCAGATAAAAAGATTACCCCATAATTATTAGTGCATATTTATTTTTCGAAGTTTATTAATTAACATTAAAACACTCTAATCAATGAAATGTAAAACATTAATATCAGCCTTTTTATTATTATTTAGCATACAAATTTTCGGGCAGGTTTACACCGACAAAATTGTAGGAAAAAAAAATGAAGAATTAAAAGACAGTCTAGCTGTCGAAAAATACCCTTATGCTTTGCCAATCTGGGGTGAAAAAGTAGCCCAAAAAGGATATAAACTTCCTTATTCTGCTGGAGTTTCTGTTAATTATTTTTGGCAAGAATCTGAGATTGTAATTAATAATCTGGAAGTTGGCTTTAATCACGGTCCGCTTTATAATTTAGACGAAATTGTACGATTCGATAAATCTACTGTAGAAGCTGGCGCTTTGACCGTTAGACCTGATATTTGGTTGCTTCCCTTCTTAAATATTTATGGAATTTTTGGAAAAGCTAATACTTCCACAAAAATTAATGCCGGTATTTGGGTTCCCGATGCCGATAATAACTGGTCTGAAATTGCAAATTTCAGCACCAAAGCAAATTTTGATGCTACGACTTTTGGTATTGGTATGACGCCAACAATTGGTATTGGTGGAGGCTGGCTGGCACTTGATATGAATATGGCCTGGACTGATATCAGTTCGCTTGATAAACCTGCATTTTCTTATGTTTTTGGACCGAGATTAGGAAAAACATTTAAATTCAATAAACCAGAACAAAATATTGCAGTTTGGGTTGGAGGTTTCAGAGTTCATATTTCTGGTGATACTAACGGAGATTTGCCTTTGTCTGATTTTATTGATTTAAGCAGCGCTCAGGCGAAAGTAGATAGCGGACTTCAAAAAGTATCCGAAAACCAAACAAAAGTAGATAATTGGTGGGACAGCTTGAGCCCAGCTGAACAAAAAAATCCTGTTAATATAGCCAAACATAATACTGCCGACAGAGCTTTAGATAGAGCAGGAACTTTCCTTGCAACTCTCGACGGAGCATTGAGCACAGCCGGAGATTCATCTGTACAGTATTCACTTCAAAAAAGACCAAAAGATATGTGGAACTTTATTATTGGGTCGCAATTTCAATTCAACAAACATTTTATGTTTCGTGCAGAATGTGGTTTTTTAGGAACCCGAACTCAAGTTCTGGGAAGTCTTCAATATCGTTTTGGACTGTAATTCATCCATTTTATGAAAAAGATTTTATTAATCGTCTTCACTTTTTTCATCATTTCATCGGCACGGTCACAAGTTTTAATTTCCTTGATTTTTGGAGACAAACTGAACTCTGAGTTTTTGGAATTTGGTTTAGAAGGTGGCGTTAATTTTTCTACGATTTCAAATATGGATTCTTCAGGAACGAATCCTGGTTTTAATCTTGGATTTTATTTTGACCTTAGATCAAGAAAAAATCCTGCCTGGATGATTAATACTGGTGTAATCGTAAAATCTCCTATGGGTGCGCAGGGAATTCCGGTTTATCCTACTGGCGATGTAAATTTAGACAATACTTTTGCCGGAGGAAGTGTGAACCGAGAAATACGTTATTTTAATGTTCCGATTTTAATCAAATATCAATTCAAAAACAATATTTATGTTAAAGCCGGACCTCAGTTTGGTTTATTGGCGAAAGCCTTTGATGAATTCAAAACTGAATATGAAAAAGATGATGTAATCTACAAAAGAAATATCCGCGATCAAATTCACGTTATTGATGCTGGGCTTGCTGCAGGTCTTGGATATCATTTAAATGTTGGAAACGGACTTAATTTTACTGTTCAGTACTATTATGGCCTTGTAACTGTAATGAAAGGCGACGGACCAAATAATCAATATAACAGATCTTGGTATATTACGGCTGGATTACCAATTGGAAAAGGAAAAGCCGCTAAAAAAAGAGCCGCAGAAGAAGCTGAATTAAATAAAGTTATTCTTCCTGAAGATGAAAAACCAGCGCCGAAAAATTAAGACATAAATTCCTGAAAGGTTTCCAAAACCTTGTAGGTGTCTATAAATATGCAAATAATACTTACAAGCTTGCTAACAAATTTGATTAAACTTGTAAAAATTCATTCGGACTATTTTTTTGTCCCGCTAGGGATTAAATATTGGTAGAAAAAAAATATCCCAGTTTTATTTTGTCCCGTAGGGACTATATGTTTAATGCCATTTTTATTTGAATTTATGCAAAATGTAGTCCCTACGTGACAAATGGGTGTGAGGTAAAACTAATTTCTACCAATATTTAATCCCTAACGGGATAAAAAAACAAAATAATCTAACTCAGACTCTGGTCTATTTTGTATTTATTGAAGCAATAAAATGAAGTATTTCCTGAGTATTTAAAATGAAATCAGGATTTGTGTATAAAATGGCGTTATTAGGCATAAAAGGCATTTCGGCTGAAAGAGGATTTTGAACCGCAATTATTCCGCCTGCTGCTTTAATCGCTTTTAAACCTTCTGTTCCATCTGAATTTGAACCCGATAATAAAATGGCAATTAAGGAAGATCCATAAATTTCTGCCGCCGATTCAAAAGAAACATCAATACTCGGACGGCTGTAGTTTATTTTTTCTGAAGTATCTAAAGCCAGAATTCCTTCTTTTTCAAACAGCAAATGATAATTGGATGGCGCGATATAAATAAACCCAGGCAAAAGTGGTGTTTTATCTTCAACGGGCTTTACTTTTATATTTGATTTCAGTGTAATTAAATCTTCTAAAGTCTCTTCATCTGTACTTTTTCTGTGAAGAACAAGTACAAGTGCAAAATCATTGAGTTTTATAAGCTCCGGCAAAATCTGCATTAAAGCATTCAGACTTCCCGCAGATCCTCCAATGATCACTACTTTACAATCTGATATTATTTTAATTTCCTCCATATTTTATCTTTATCCAATTGTTTGTATTTATTTGGAGCAATAGAATATTTTATAGTTTCTTTAGTTCCTAAGGCCAAGAAGCCTAAAACAGCCAAACTTTCATCAAACAAATTAATTACACGTTTTTGCAAATCGGCATCAAAATAGATCAAAACATTTCGGCACAAAATCATATCAAATTCATTAAATGAAGTATCTGAAACGAGATTGTGTTGTGAAAAAACCATCTTCTCTCCTAAATCGCTATTAAATTTTGCGATACCATAATTGGCCGTATAATAACTTGAAAAATCCTCCTGACCTCCTGAATCACGATAGTTTTGCGAATACTCTTTCATCATTCGGAGCGGGAAAATTCCTTTTTTGGCTGTTTCTAGAACCGTTGCATTTATATCGGTTGCATAAATTAAAGATTTATGCAGAAGCCCGGCTTCTTTCAGCATAATCGCCATCGAATACACTTCTTCGCCTGTAGAACAGCCGGCATGCCATAATCTAATAAAAGGTTTTGTTCCTAATAAAGGAAGAATTTGTTTTCGCAAAACATTATAAAATGCGGGGTCACGAAACATCTCGGTTACATTCACCGTAATTTCGTCGACCATTCTTTTATAATATTCCGGATCTGAACGAACTTTTGAAAGAAATTCATGAAAATGCTTAAAACCATCCAAATGAAAAATCCGGTTTACACGACGTTTTAGTGAAGCTCTGGAATAACTTCCAAAATCAAAACCATAGTATTCGTAAACTTCATTGATAAGCAGCTCTAATTCAATATCCTCAATCATATTTCGTTCAAATTTTGCTTAAAACAAGCAGTAACTTATCAACATCAACTGGTTTTGAAATATAATCATCTGCCCCAGCCTCTAAACACTTTTCTTTATCACCCGTCATTGCCTGAGCTGTTACCGCAATAACAAAAATAGATGCTCTTGACGGAATCGCTTTTATTAACGGAATTGCATCATAACCATCCATTTCCGGCATCATCATATCCAATAAAACCGCATCAACCTTTTCATCTGATTTTAGCAGTTTTAAAGCTTCTTCGGCACTTGTACAAGACAAACAATCGTATGATTTGACACGCAAAGTATGTTCTAATGCGAAGATATTTCTGGAATCGTCATCAACAATTAAAAGTCGTTTTTTACTCATATTATATTTTTTTTTTGCCACTGATTACACTGATTAAATGTTTTTTTTTAAATCAAAATCTTATATAATCTTTTAATCTGTGGCATAACTTTTTTTAAACTTTATCATACAACCAAACACGCAATAATGACAACAGCTGATCAACATCAACTGGTTTTGTAATATAATCTGATGCTCCTGCTTTAATACATTTTTCTCTGTCTCCTGTCATAGCTTTTGCAGTTACGGCAATTAGCGGCAAATTCAAAAATTTAGGATTTGACCTAATTTTTTCTGCTGTTTCGTAACCATCCATATTCGGCATCATCATATCTAATAAAACAACATCCGTATCTGAATTTTCATTTAATATTTTGATAGCTTCTTTTCCGTCAAAAGCCGTAATAATATTCATTTTAAATACTTCTAAAGCTTTTGTAAGCGAATAAATATTTCGAACATCATCGTCAACAATCAGCACTTTTTTATCGTGCAGAACGTTATTCAGTAAATTTAGTTTTTTATACCCTTCTTTTTGGTCTTTTCCTTCTTTTTTGTCTTCAACCAAATGCAGAAAAAGAGAAACCTCATCCAACATTCTTTGATACGAATGTGCCGTTTTTACAATAATCGAATCGGCATATTTCTTGATTTTTACTTCTTCTTTAAGTGATAAACTTTTTCCTGTAAAAACAATTACTGGTAAATTCTCCAGACCTGGATTTTTCTTTACACCATCCAAAATCTGATAAGCTTGTTTATCTGGAATTCCCATATCCAGAATTACACAATCAACCTCAGTTTTATTTAAAGCCTGAAGACCTTCAGAGACTTCGCTTTTTATCTCTGAATTAATATTATAAGTTTCTAAGAAATAAGCTAAAGCTTTGGCATGTTTTGGGTTATCTTCAATAATTAAAACCTTTTGCGCTTCTTTATTGATGATATGTTCGATTCGCAAAAACACGTCTGGAATTTTTTCAAAAGCGACAGGTTTATCTAAGAAATCAACTGCACCTTTTAGCAAACTTTCCTGTTTTAATTTGTGCGACGACATAATATGCACCGGAATATGTTTTGTTTCGGCGTGGTTTTTTAATTCTTCCAAAACCTCCCAACCGCTTTTTACCGGAAGTTCAATATCCAACAAAATACCAACTGGCTTATAAAGAATTGTAAAATTCAATGCATAGTCACCACGAACGGTAACAACTCCTTTGTATCCTTTTTGACGTGTAAAAGCCAAAAGTGACTTCGCAAAATTAACATCGTCTTCCACTATTAAAATCACCTTATCGTCTTCTTTAATTGAATTTCGGTCATCGTCGATTTCATCAGGAATTACAAGACTTATGTATTTTTTAGCCGGAGCTTCTTCTTCAGGCTCAACTTCTGTAAAATCCGTTGGAGGTATTTTCTCTACATTTACTTTATTGTATGCTGCTCCAAAAACGGGCAGACACAATGTAAACGAACTTCCTTCATTAACTTTACTGTGCAGGATAATTTCTCCTCGAAGCAATTTTGCCAATTCTCTACTTATAGAAAGCCCTAAACCAGTTCCGCCATATTTACGTTTTGTTGAGCCATCTGCTTGCTGGAAAGCTTCAAAAACTAGAGGTTGTTTCTCTATTGGAATTCCTATTCCGGTATCTTTCACAATGAAACAAATGATTTTTTCATCATCTGTATTGACTTTTATTTCCAGACTAACTTTTCCTTTTTCGGTAAATTTAATGGCGTTTGAAATTAGGTTTTTCAAAATTTGCTCCAAACGCATCTTATCTGTTTTGATGACAATTGGTGCTTCTTTCGCAATAATTTCAAATTCAATTCCTTTTTCTTTGGCAACCAGATTAAATAAGTTCCAAAGCGAATCTGTAATTTCTTTAGTCGAAACATCTAAAAATTCCAGTTCCATTTTTCCGGCCTCGATTTTAGATAAATCCAGAATTTCATCAATCAAGCCCAATAAACTGTTTCCTGAACTCTGAATCACTTTTGCAAATTCAATTTCTTCCTTATTCATGCTTTGATTATTATTTTCAGATAATAATCGGCTTAAAAGCAGAATGGAGTTTAACGGAGTTCTTAATTCATGCGACATATTGGCTAAAAACTCTGATTTATATCGTGTTGTAAGTTCCAGAGCTTCCGATTTTTTCTGAATTTCATTGTTTTTTTCTTCCAATAAAACGCTTCTTTCCGACAATTCTTCATTGGTCTGTTCCAATTCTTCTTGTTGCACTCTTAATTCTTCTTCAGATGCCTGAAGTTTTTCGGTTTGCGCTTCCAATTCTGCATTAATTGCTTCCAATTCACTGTGTTGTTGCTGTAACTCTTCAGATTGTGCTTTGGTTTCTTCAAGCAATTCCAGTACTCTTCTTCTGTTTTGAGTTGATCGTATCGCAATCCCGATGTTGTTTGTAACGGTTTTCAAAAACTCTAAATGCAGTTCTGAGTATCCGTAAATACTAGCAAGTTCAACTGCACCTTCAATTTTATTATCATACAATGGCAATGCTACAATATGAGTTGGCTTAATTTGTCCTAAAGCATAATTAATTTGAATATCATCTGGTGTTAACGTTTTTAATTCTAACATTTTGCCAGAAGTAACAGCCTGACCAATAAGTCCTTCTCCTTTTTTTATGCGTTCTCTATTTTTACTTGGTATATAACTATAACCAGCAGCAACGGCAAGTTCATCTCCGTCAATCACATACATAACACCTGCACTGCTGTTGGTATAATTACATAAAAATTCTATAATATCTTTTGATAATTTCTGCAATGGTTTTTCGCCTAACATTGCATTATTCAATTCTGCAATTCCAGTTTGAAGCCATTCTTTTTGCGATAATAAATCAAATGAATTTTTCAGATTAATACCCATTATATTAAGCGATTCACCTAAGCTTCCCAGCGCATCCGCTTTTGTATCATCTACACGAATATCATAATTTCCGTTCGAAATATTATTAGCAATAGTACTGATTGCATCAATTCGCTCCGCTGTTTCCAAGTCTTTCTTCTCTAATTCAAGTTGTAAAGCAGTACGTTCGTTGAAATCTTTCAGAATTCTGATCAGGAAAACAATTGAAATAATAAAGGCGATAAAAAAAGCAGTGATAATCAACATTAAACTGTAATTCCCGTATCGTTCTGAATTGGCATTGCGTTCTGCTAAAAGTCCTTGTTCAGTAGCTTCGACTTTCTTAATTACGGCCCGTAGATCGTTCATCATCTTTCTGCCTTCATTTAAATCGAAAACGGCAGTATTTTTTCCAAGACGTTTTTTGACTATCTGATTGTTTAAATATTTAAAAAAATTAGCGCGCATTACTCGTAATTCTTTCAATTGTTTTTGCTGCGAAGTATTATCAACAGTAAGTTCGTCTAATTTGTCAAAATAACTGTTCGATTTAGCTTCAGATTCATTGTATCGGTCCACAAACTGTTCGTCACCCGTGATCAAATAACCGCGCATACTGGTTTGTGCTTCTGTGATAATTGCTGAACCTTCGTTTAAATTATAAATAACTTCCTGAGTATGATTGACCCAAAAATTGCTGTGCAATAAACTTTTAATGCTGATAAACGAAGCAACAGAGCTGATTGTAAGTACTAGTAACGAAACTAAAGAACTGATTAGCAGATTTCTTTTAAAATTATTCTTCATATTTGTTGATACTGTTTTATTCATATTTTAAAGGAAGTACAATAATAAAGCTTGCGCCTTTGCCTACTTCGCTTTTAGCAGTGATTAATCCGTTGTGTTTTTCTATGATTTTTTTCGCAATTGCAAGTCCAATTCCGGTTCCTTCATAAGTTTGACGATCATTCAGGCTTTGGAAAATGATAAATATGCGATCCAGATAAATTTCATCAAAACCAATTCCGTTGTCTTTTACAATAATGCGGCAAAACTTTCCATCGGGAGAAGTTGGACTATCAAATGATTTTTCGGCAATAAATTCCGAAGTAATTTCAATTAAAGGCGGCTCATTTGCGCCGGAGAATTTTATCGCATTCCCGATCAGATTTTGAAAAACCTGTCGCAATTGGCTTGGAATACTATCTATAGTTGGAAGTTCAGAGGTTTTGACCGTCGCGTTTTTTCGGTCAATTAAATAATCAAAATCCGATAGCACTTCCTGTAAAACCACATTAAGATCTGTAGTTTCTGGTTTAACTTGTGCCGATAATCGCGAATAAGCCAAAAGATCGGTAATCAAAGTCTGCATTCGCTCTGCCGATTTTATCGTTCGGTCAACATAATCGATTGCTTTTGCATCGGTTGTCAAATAAAGATCTTTGATGATTTTTATGAAAATCTGAATTTTCCGAATTGGTTCATTTAAATCGTGCGAAACCACCCAGGCAAATTGCTGCAATTCGTGGTTTTTCATCTCCAATTCTTCATTTTTTAAAACCAGTTCTTTTGTTCTTTCGGCAATTTTAATTTCAAGATTATCCTGCGCTTCCTTTGTAATTTTTATTTCTTTTGAAAGAAGATCTTTAATGCCTTTTAATTCGTTTTGTTGTTCGTAAATTTTGATAAAAGTTTTCACTTTTAGCATCAGCAAATCAGTATCTACAGGCTTTGTGATATATTCAACTGCACCGGTTTCGTACCCTTTAAAAATGTATTTTTTTTCAATGTTTAAAGCCGAAAGGAATATAACAGGAATATCTTTTGTACGTTTATTTCCGGAGAGAATTTTCACTACTTCAAAGCCGTCAAGTCCCGGCATCTGAACATCCATAATAATGAGGCAGTAATTTGTCTTTAAAATTTTCCTCAGTGCTTCTTCCCCAGATTCGGCAGAATCGACATCAATATTATGCAGCTCTAATGTTTTTTTTAAGGCAATAATATTTGCCTTTATATCGTCTACAATTAATACCATCTGTTAGGGGTAAAAGTGTTATGAAATTAAAATGTTTTGGTTTGAATGCATTCAAGCAACGAGTTCAAAACATCTGATCCTATTTTGAACAGCTTTGGCGCAACTTTCAAATTTATAAAGAAAAGTTAAAATTATATTTCATCAGAAATCTAATTCGTTATATAATTCCCATGTCTTGATTGAAATAATATAAAATCATTTATTGAGGCAATCAAAAAATTCTTTAGGTCAATTCATTTATATAAAACGATTTAAATTAGAATTGAATTGTTTTAAATGAAATTAATATGGAAAAGAGAAAAACATTTCCTGAACAAAAACAGGAACTTCCCGGAAATGAATATTTAATGCATCCAGAGCCTGAAATCATTCGGGAAAATTATACTGGAAGCGGTAAACTTCTCGGAAAAGTTGCTTTTATTACGGGTGGTGACAGCGGAATAGGAAGAAGCGTTGCTGTTCATTTTGCAAGAGAAGGCGCCAACATTGCAATTGTTTATTTAAAAGAAGATAAAGATGCGCTACTTACAAAAGAATTAGTCGAAAAAGAAGGACAGCAATGTCTTTTGATAAGCGGTGATTTAAAAGAGGAAAAATTCTGTAAAAGTGCCGTTAAAAAATGCATCAGCTCATTTAAAAAAATAAATGTTTTGGTTAATAATGCTGCGGTTCAATATCCGCAAAACGAATTAGAAAAAATCACTGCTGCACAGCTTCAAAAAACATTTGAAACTAATATATATCCGTATTTCTATATAACAAAAGCGGTGTTGCCATTTCTAAATGAAAATGACACTATTATCAATACAAGCTCCGTAACGGCTTACCGAGGCAGCGAACATTTAGTAGATTATGCCAGTACAAAAGGCGCTATTGTAAGTTTTACCAAATCACTTTCGGCTATGCTTGCAAAAAGAAAAATCAGGGTCAACGGCGTTGCGCCAGGTCCTATCTGGACACCGTTGATTGTAGCGAGTTTCGACAAACTATCTGATTTCGGAAAAGATAATCCGATGGGAAGAGCCGGGCAACCCTCAGAAGTTGCACCAGCCTATGTGTTTTTAGCCTGCGCGGACAGCAGCTATATTACAGGACAATTTATTCATATTAATGGCGGGGAATTAGTTGGAGGTTAAAAAAATCTTAGCACCTCAGCATCTTAGCACCTCAGAACCTTAAAAAATGAGCTACATAGACATCATAGGATTATTTGCTGGAACCTGCATTACAGTATCGACAATTCCGCAGATTTTAAAAGTTTGGAAAACTAAGAAAGTAAAGGATATTTCGCTTAAGACTTTTGGAATTTTGACTTTTGGAATCATTGTCTGGATTATCTATGGAATTTTGAAAGAAGATCTTCCTATCATAATAACCAATAGTGTTTCCTTATTCCTGAATTTAGTGATGATCTATTTTATAATTTACTATGAAAAAGAGTGATCTAAGATACTAAGGGACTAAGATACTAAGGGACTAAGTTTTTTTAGCTTAGAATCTTACAAAAAAACTGAGATGCCAAGTTAAAAACTTGGCATCTCAGTCCCGATAGCTATCGGGATAGCATCTTAGTATCTCAAGATAAAATATATAATGCTTGCTAGCTAGCTAATTTCTGGTTATAAAGTTTAAATGACCAATGATGTTTGGCTCTAAAAAGTTTTACAGAAGCCATTACATCAGAAAAACTCATAGCCGAAATTCGTTTGATTTCGTTAATTCGTTTTATGGCTATATCCACAATTGGTTCTACTGTTTTTAAATAATTAAAAGCATGTTGTTCGATCTCCATTTCTACGATATGGCTCAGAATGCTTTTTTTAAGAAGTGTGCCTACAATTCCTTTTTCCGGCATTGTTTTAAATTGCTCAATCTTTTTTGAAATCCGCGAGTTTTCTTTTCCAATGTAAATGTAATTTCCGGAATCATTTGTAAAATGCTGTTTTACCTGAGATACTAATGGCACATTTTTATTGTCCATTGTTGGCATTCCCAATAAAGTAAATTGGATGCGTTTATGACTCTCAAAGTATAAAACACTATTTATAACAGAAGAATTGTTTAAAACTGCCGATTGATTTTTATGCAGAACTTTCTTTTCTCCATTTGAACCAAAACTGTGGCATACATTTCCGTTTTCGCAGTACACAAAAAATACTGGCGCCGACTGGAATGCTTCTATACTCAAACTTACATCCTGGTGAAAAACCAAGTCAAAGTGCATAAACAAAATCTTATTATCAAAGCGAGTGCCTTTTATAGAACCTTTAGTCCATTTTGACTGAATATCTAAATTATAATTATTATCGTTAGCACTCAACGTACCATTAAAACTATCTTTAAGATCATTAAAAACAGTATCAAATTCACCATTGTTTAAGTATAGTTTTTTCATTTTAGTTCGGTTTTACAAAGTAGTCAATACTTGATTAGTTTTATAAAAATTAATTGAATAACAATTCTCATTTTCTATAATTCAAATTTCGTACTAATTGCAAATCAAACTCTTACACAATTTCAGTCAGATATTTCATAATTTTTATTTACATAGATTCTAAGATTCTGAGATGCTAAGGTTCTGAGATGCTAAGGTTCTGAGATAATAAAATATATACTGAATGTTTTTGCAAAGTTTTAAAAACTTAGTGCCTTAGAATCTTAGCATCTTAGCATCTTTTAAAAAAAAACAGCTGCCCCAGAATAAATCTGGAACAACTGCTCCTCAGCAAAATAAAAATACCTATTTATTTTATCTTATGTAAGTTCACTGATATCGGCGTTTTTTGAATAATTCTTTTTAGGAATATCTTTAAAAAACTCCGCTTCATCTAAGTCAGCCGTAGGGCCGTATCCTAATAGATGTGTCCCTTTTATATGATCCTTTGTTTCGATTACATACAATATCGACATGTCGTCAGGATTGCTCATACCTTCATATCTATGATGTGCGACAATATAAATTTCATCGGGCTGATAAGCGTATTTTGAATCAGTATCGATCAGAGAGCCGTTGTCAAATAAAAAATTTGTGGTATAGCCTTCATCCTGATATTTCTGAATATAATCGGTTTCGTGTTTTTGCTCTTTTTTCATGATTTTAAATTTGAATTACCATTTCTGCAATCTTGGTTTATCAAATTTCATCATATCTTACAAATAAAATTAACTCAAACGATTTTAAAATTAGCTCATTCAAAAAAGCGCTTTTTCAGTCCTGAAATTTTTTATTACTTTTAATTTCTAGGTACTTACAAAGTAAAAAGTATTATATTTAGTATATAAAATTTATTTTTTCAACTCCCAGCAAAAACAAATTTTAATGAACAATTCAAGTTACGATTTTCTTTCAAAAGGAGGCGAAATGGGTGCCCTCACCCGTGCCAAAGATTGGAGTAAAACCGCTGTTGGTGCAGTCGAAACCTGGCCACAAAGTCTTCGAACAACTTTAGGAATTCTCCTGAATTCAAAATTCCCCATGTTTTTATTTTGGGGACCGGAACATATATGCTTTTACAATGATGCTTATCGCCCGAGTCTTGGCAATGAAGGAAAACATCCTGACATTTTAGGGCAAAAAGGAGCTGAATACTGGCCAGAAATTTGGGATTTCATTGGTCCATTAATAACTCAGGTTTTAGAAAATGGAGAAGCTACCTGGCATGAAGATCAACTGGTTCCTATTTACAGAAATGGAAGTTTAGAAGATGTTTACTGGACCTTTAGTTATAGCCCCGTAATCAATGACGATGGCAAAATTACAGGAGTTTTAGTTGTATGCACCGAGACAACTGATAAAGTAAATATCCTCAAAAGTCTTGAAGAAAGCAATAAACGCTATCGTGATAATATACTGCAGTCGCCAAATGCAATGTGTATTTTGAGAGGAAAAGATTTTGTTGTTGATATTGCCAACCGGCTAATGCTTGAAATTTGGAACCGCGAGGAACAAGAAGTTCTTAATAAACCCATTTTTGAATCATTGCCAGAAGCTGCCGGACAAGGTATAGAAGATATTTTGCTGAATGTTTTTACAACGGGCGAACGCTTTACGGCAAATGAACTTCCTGTAAAATTAACCCGAAATGGCAAAATTGTAAATACTTTTATTAACGTTGTTTATGAAGCTTTTAAAGAGCCTGACGGCACTATTTCCGGAATTGTAGCAATTGCAAATGATGTCACGCTTCAGGTTATGGCGCGCAATGCAATTGAAGAAAGTGAAAAACAATTTAAAAATATCGTACAGCAAGTACCATTGGGAATTGCAATCCTAAAAGGCAAAGATTTAATTGTTGAATTAGCAAATGATACTTATTATCAAATTGTAGATAAAACCGAAGAAGAAACCCTTTATAAATCGGTTTTTGCGTCGGTTCCTGAAAGCAAAGAAACCGTTTATCCGTTGATTTCTAAAGTGTATGAAGAAGGAATTCCTTTTTTTACAGATGAATTGCTCGTAACTTTAAATCGATATAATAAACAAGAAGAATGCTATTTTAATATCGTTTTTCATCCTTTGAGAGAAGAAAATAATGAAGTCTCAGGCGTTATTGTTGTTGGTTATGAAGTAACAGAATCTGTACGGGCTAGATATCTTTTGGCAGAACAGGAAAAAGCTTTTAGAAATTTAGTGATGCAATCGCCCATTGCCATGACGATTTTTAAAGGAAAAGACCATATTATTGAATTAGCAAATACTACAATGCTAAATGATATCTGGCAGAAAAAAGAAAGTGAAACGATTGGCAAACCCGCCTTAGAAGTTTTTCCAGAATTGTTAGATCAAAAATATCCGAAGCTGTTAAACGATGTATTGAACGACGGAAAAATTATTCGCGAAAATGAATCTGTTGCTTATATTAATATTAAAGGAAAACTGGAAAAATTTTATCTGGATTATCAGTATACACCTCTTTATGAGCCAAATGGTGAAATTTCGGGTGTAATGATTAATGTTAATAATGTTACTGATAAAGTAGAAACCCGAAAAAAAGTAGAAGATGCAGAAGAACGGGTTCGATTAGCTTCAGAAATTGCCGAAATCGTAACCTGGGATTTGAATGTTCCAACACAGGAATTAATTTATTCTGAAAATTTATTATCCCTTTTCGGACTTGAAAAAAACAAAAAAATTGCGCGTTCACAGATTTTAAATCAAATTATTCCAGAAGATATTCCTGTTATCGAAAAAGCATATGCAAAAGCATTAAAAACAACTATTTATAAATACGAAGCCCGAATTATCAAACCCGATAATTCAATTGCGTGGATTCGCGTTCATGGCAAAATGTTTTTTGATGAACTAAAAAATCCTGCAAAAATGCTCGGAATTGTGATGGACGTTACAGACGAGAAAAACAGTCAGGAAGTTTTAATGAAAAGTCAGGAAAAATTCAGGCTCCTCGCCGACTCTATTCAGCAATTTGTTTGGACTAGCGATGCAATGGGAAATATGAATTATTTTAATCAGTCGCTTTATAATTTTTCTGGTCTTTCAAAAATCAATATCAACCAAAACGGATGGCTCCAAATTATTCATCCTGATGATCGCGAAGAAAATATAAACCGTTGGATGGAATCCATAAAAACGGGCAATGAATTTTTATTCGAACATCGATTTCAGCGTCATGATGGTAAATACAGATGGTACGCCAGTCACGCCATTCCGCAAAAAGATGCCGATGGAAAAATCCAGATGTGGGTAGGAACAAGTACTGATATTCAGGAACAAAAAGATTCCACTACTCTTTTAGAACAGCAGGTTTTACAGCGTACAGAAGAATTAGAAAGCAAAAACAGAGATCTGATTAACATGAATATTGAACTTCAGTCTTTTGCCTACATTTCAAGCCACGATTTGCAGGAACCTCTTCGAAAAATCCAAACTTTTGCAAGCCGATTAACCGATTTGGATGAACAAAATATTTCGGCCAGAGCCAAAACTTATTTAGAGCGTATTGAGTTTTCAGCCAAAAGAATGCAGGCATTAATACAAGATTTACTTACCTATTCGAGAACAAATTCGGCTGACCGGACTTTTATAAAAACGAATTTGGATGAAATTGCAGAAGAAGTTCTTATGGATTTTTCGGATCGTATTGAAGAAAAAAATGCCGTTATTGATCTTCATCCAATTGGCGAAGGAACTGTAATGCCTTTTCAATTCAGACAATTGTTGCATAATTTAATTGGGAATGCTTTGAAATTTTCCCGTAAAGATATCCCGCCTCATATTCAGATTAAAGCGAAAAGAGTAATGGGTGATAAATTAAATTTAAAAGTCGACTATCCGGACAAAATGTATTTCTGCCTACGAATCGCCGATAACGGAATTGGGTTTGATGACGAATACAAAGAGCGCATTTTTGAAGTTTTTCAAAGACTGAATACCGAAAGTGAATTTGTAGGAACCGGAATCGGACTGGCAATTGTGAAAAAAATTGTCGAAAACCACAAAGGAATTATTAAAGCCCACAGTGAAAAAGACAAAGGAGCAACTTTTGAAATCTTTTTACCTGAGTTATAAAAAAAACACCAGATTCATTTTAGTAAATAAATCTGGTGTTTCTTTTGTAATGTGTGCTGAGATTATAACTTGTAAACAAAAGTTTTTCGATCTGGAGTAAATTCTTTCCAATTTATGGTTAAAGAATATTCGATAGCTTTTATAATATCTTTCATTAAAACTGGTTTTGTAATAAAAAAATTCGCTCCTAAAGTGAGACATTTTTCAATAATACCTGGTTCATTTGAAGTTGAAAAAATGATAACCGGTATATCATTGTTCTTTTCAGATCCTTTGAGTTCTGTTAAAACATCAAAGCCATTTTTGCCCGGCATATTGAGATCTAAAAAAATGACATTGGGTTTTGGAGGCGAATGTGCAATTGCATTTAGAAGCTTTTCTCCACCCGAATAAGTCTGTAGAATGATATCTTTTTCTAATGATTCAACGGCATCAGCAAAAATGCTTAAATCATCTTCATCATCATCTGTGTAGAAAATTAACAAATCGTTCATGTAGAATGGGTTAAAACTGTTTCGTAAAGATAAAAAAAATATTTTTATATGGAGTAATGTGCTGTTTTATTCTGACAAAAACTGAAAAATTGAAATCTGATAATTTTAAAAGACAATTCTATAATTTTTTCAGATTCAAAAATCCCAACTTTGTTTAAAACTAATACTATCAAACATTTACAACAACATTAAACATAAAAGTCATGGGAGATCATAAAAATCTTACCGAAGAATTAGCGGTAAACAAAATAAAAGAATTGGCAGAGAATATTAAAACCTGTATGTTTTGTACTTACAACAGCGACCGTCTGCAATCAAGACCAATGTCTGTTCAAAAAATTGATGATTTGGGCAATCTTTGGTTTTTATCGGACCGAAACAGCAGCCAAAATGCTGAAATTACATTGAATCCAACCGTAGAAATATTTTTCTCTGAACCACACGACAAATTCCTGACACTGCACGGATCAGCTACTATTTCTTATGAAAGAGAAATTATCAAAGATCTATATGATCCTATTGTAAAAGTCTGGATGCCTGGCGGTATAGATGATCCAAATTTAAGTGCTATAAAAGTAGTTCCTGAAGATGGCTATTATTGGAATAATAAACATGGAAAAATGGTTGCAATCGCAAAAATGACTGCGGCATTAGTAACCGGAAAAACCATGGATGACGGAATTGAAGGAAATTTGCAATTGCAGTAATTTTTTTTAACAGAAAAAAATATCCTCATTTTTGTCATTTCGAGGAACGAGAAATCTCCGCAAGTAACTCCACAATGAGAATCCAATCTTTGTCGAGCTTCTCGTGGAGATTTCTCGTTCCTCGAAATGACAAAACTATGTCTTAATAAAAAATTCTCTTCATTTCTAAAGCATCTAAAATTCCTGCATCACTTGCCGTATTGTTAAAATACACAAATCCAGATTTTAGCGCAATTTCTCGTTTTATATGAAATAATTCATCGAAGGAATAACTGGAATAAAACATTTTAGGAATGCCGTGAAACCGAATATAAATCAAAGGAAAATCGGTAAAAATAGTTTGTGGCAATTTGGGATGGCTGACACTGCAAAACGTAATATTGTTTTCTAAAAATAAATCCCAAACTTCCTGATTCCACCAGCTTTCATGGCGAAATTCAATTACGTTTTTGAAATTTAAATCCAAATTCTCAATAATATGCAGCAATCGCTCAGAAGTAAAAGAATAACTTGGCGGAAACTGAAATAAAACACAAGCCAACTTTTCTTTGAAGCCATCTGCACAGCATAAATAAAAGTCTTTTAATAAATCTTCACAATCAACAAACTTTCTGATGTGCGTAATTTCTTTTGGCGCTTTTACAGAAAATAAGAAGTTATCTGGTGTTTTATTATACCAATTTCCAAAAATTCTTAAAGTTGGAAATTTATAAAAACTTCCGTTGAATTCGTACGTATTAAAATGTTGGCAATAAAAATCGAACCATTTTGATGAAGGCAAATTTTCAGGGTAAAAAACGCCTTTCCAAAATCGATTATTATAGCTTGAACATCCTATTAAAATATCATTTTTCATATGTGAAGTTGTTGACAATTAGTACAGAAAAAACTTCTGCGATTCCATTTTCCTGTTTTCTTTCTGATGATCGGCAAATTACAGCGCAGACAAGTACTTTTTGTATAAGCAAGCCAATGTTTCTTTAATTCAAATTTCTTCTTCCAATACAAAAATTCGAAACTATAAACAGAGCATTCCGAGATAATTTCAGTAATTTTTTCGGATGGAATTTTCCCTACCAATGATTCAGGATGAACAAAACATCGGTACAAAACTTCATTTTTAATGATATTTCCTACTCCCGAAAATATATTCTGATCCAAAACTGCATCACAAATCATAAATTCCGGAATTTTATCCAGGCTTTCTTTTGCTTTTTTCGGATTCCAGTTTTCATTCAATACATCTTCGCTCCAGTCGTAATACTGATTTATATCGCCTTCCAGAATTTTAATCGAACAGGTGTAAAAATTGATTTCGCCATTGGTAAATTGTAAATGCAATCTCGGCTTCGTTTCTTTCTGTTCATTAACTCGGTAAGTACCAAACATCAGTAAATGAATTTTTACAGTAAAATCATCAAAGCAAATTAAAAAATGTTTTCCCCAGGTTTTAAACGACACTATTTTTTTGTTTTTTAAACGCTGAATATCAATGCTGCTGTTTCCTGAAACTTCAATAACTTTTTGGCCTGTAAACTGTTGTACTTCTTCTTTTAAAATTAATATTGATGGACCTTCAGGCATGATTTCTCTTTTTAAATTATTAAAAAAGTGCAGCTTACACTGCACTTTTAGATTTTGACTTTATAATCTTAATCTGCTTCGGCAGCTTCAAGATTTACGGCATTTACGGCAACTTCTGTTAGTAATTTGTCGGCTCCTTTTTCTTCATCGAGCGTTAATTCTAATAAAGATGCGGCTTCTTCTAAACCAAGCGTTTCGGCAAATTGTCTCAAAGTTCCGTAAGTCGCAATTTCATAATGTTCGATTTTCTGGCTTGCGGCAATAATTCCGGCATCTCTTACAACGCCGATTTCAGTTTCTTCCAAAATTCCTTTTCCTTCTTCAATCAAACCTTCCATTGCATCACATTTTTTTGCAGTTGCTTTTTTGCCAATTAGCTCAAAAACTTTTTCTAAACGTGTTACATGTTCTTCTGTCTCAACCAAATGATTATTGATAGCCGAAATCAATTCTTCTGATGTTGCGTTTCTTGCCATTATTGGAAGTGCTTTCGTTAAAGCTTTCTCAGCCCAATAAACATCTTTCAGTCCATCTTCAAATAATTCTGTCAAACCCGCAGCTGCATTTGATTTCGGTTTTGTAACGCCTCTTTTCACTTCTTGCTTAATCGGAGCTGCTTTTTTCTTATCCGTCGTTTTCATGGTAATTGTTTTTATGATTAATAGATGATAAAATTACCATTCGAAATTCCAGCAGGGTTATAGCATTCTTTAATTAAATTCTATTCTACACATCTGATAATTATGCAATTACACCAAACAATTCTATAAAGAATTCTCTTGCATTTCGAAGTAGATTTGTTTTATAGAAATTATAAAAATCAGATATCATGAATACTATAAATAAAAACAACAGCATTCTTAACAGAAATCCTAACGCCGCAAACCGAAATACGGTAATGAATGAAGAGTTATACGATTTAAATGATCAAAAAGATATCGATAACAGCATTGAAGAAACTGCAAATCGCGGTTATACGGTAAGAAACGGGCATAATCCTGATAAGCCAAATCCTGATGAAAACGCTTATAGCGATGATGATTTAGACGATCTGGATGATGATTTTCATACTGATCGCGACTTAGAAGACAATAATGATGACGTCTACGAAATTGAGCTTGAAAATGATGATGATTATATAGACGAAGATCTTGACGAAGAAGAAGAAAACGACGAATTTGATAACCCCGCCGACACTTTTGAAAACGACTTTAATGAAACCGAAGATGACTTGGAAGATTTAGAAGATGAGGATGAAGATGACGACGATTTTAATGATGAAGACGATGATAACGATGATGATACTACTTATGTTGAGGACGACGTTCAGGAAGATGATGACGCGTACTCAGATGACGATTTACGAAGATAAAGTTTAAACTTTTAAAAAGAAAAGCCGTTAAGATTAGATATTCTTAACGGCTTTATTTATGCTTTTTATTGAGTAAATCAGATGTTTAATTTTAGTATTAATCGCCTATTTTTTCCAGCGTTGGAATATCATCCATTTTTTGAAGACGCTCTGTTAAGCCGGCTCTGGCTTCGGTTAATTCGAGTTCGGCTTTGCCTAGTTCTTTGTACCATTCTTCTTTTCCTGTTGATGCGTTTTCAATTTTTCGCATAATTTCATAAATCTCACCTTCGGCTTCCATTACTTGTAAACGTTTGTAATACGTCAAACTTTCGGTCATATGAGCAAGCGCAATCATTGCCGTTAGAAACGGATGATTGTTGGTCACATTCACATCTTTAATTTTTCCGTGCTCTAATTCGACCTTCAAGGCATAGGCGAATTCTTCCATATTAAATTCGGCATGTTTGCTTTTCGGATTTAAATAGGCCTTAATTGCCTCGACATTATTCATCGTTGATAAATCAACTTCGGTATGCTTATTATCCATTAAATCTTTGTAAACTACATTTGCAATCGCCCGTGCTTCGGCATTTGTAGGGTCGTTTTTTGGATTTTCAAAATCACGAACCGACCAGTCCCAGTTTTGAGGATGAACAGGTTTGATGTATTTTTCACAAAAATCTGTCACATCATTTTTCAAGCTTACCATTTCGTCTTCTCTTTTTACATAGACATCTTGATAAGCACCGCTTTTTGTTCCCATGATATTTTCTTTTTTAAAGGAAAAACGACACATTTATCGAAATATATGTGTCGTTATAATTTAATCTAATTCACTGAGATTATCAGTACTAAACACTTCTTCTTCCGCTGATTAGCGAAATGATAAATAATACTAAGAATATAAAAAATAAAATTTTTGCTATACTAGCGGCTCCAGCGGCAATACCACCAAAACCAAATATTCCCGCAATTATTGCCAGAATAATAAATATGACTGTCCAACGTAACATAATAATTGATTTTTAGTTAATAACGATTTTGTTTCTCTAATTTCATGCTTTTAAAGGAGATGCATTAACTCTAAACAATTTATTTCTAGTGCTATAAATGACTATTTACTTTAAATTGACCTGATAATTTTCAATCAATTCTGCAAAGGCACTTTCAGAGCGTGAGAAGTATTTTTTATTGCTTCGGCTCTTTTTTACTTTGTCAAAATAAGGTTGAATAGATCCATCTTCGTAAGTCGAAACCAATAGCGGATGAACGTAATAATTTTTGCATACATTTCTTGTGTTGCCAAGCGCTTCGGCAGTGGCGTCGTATGCGGTTAAAATGTTTTTTTTAATTTCTTTTTCGTCAGATGAAATTCCGATTTCCATTAAATTTTCAAAGAATAATATCGATGCAGCCCAGGTTCTGAAATCTTTGGCGCTGAAATATTCGCCCGAAATCTGATGCAAATATTCATTGACCATATGGCTGTCTAAAACTTTTCTTTCTCCATTATTGTCATAATATTTAAAAACTTCCCAACCCGGAATTTCTTCACAGCGACTCACCAACTTTATTAATTGTTTATTTCTAGTTGTAATGGTATGTTGTTTTCCTTTTTTTCCGATGAATTCAAAACGGAGGGAATTTTTATTGATGTTGATATGGCGCTTACGCAAAGTTGAAAGCCCGTATGATTTATTGTCTTTAGCATATTTTTCATTTCCGATTCTAATATGCGTTTCTTCCATTAATCGAATTACGAGTGCAATAACCTTATTTTTAGACCATTCTTTTTCTTCTAAATCCTGATCGACTTGTTTTCTTATTGCAGGCAGTTTTTGTCCAAATTCAGCGATTTTATAAAATTTAGTCTGATTTCGGATTTGATTCCATTTTGGATGATAACGGTATTGTTTTCTGTTTTTTACGTCTAAACCAACGGCCTGTAAATGCCCGTTTGCTAAATCTGAAATCCTGACATTTTCCCAAGCTGGCGGCAAAACCAAACTACTGAAACGCTTTAATTCGCTTTTCTGTTTAATATATCGTCCGTTCTTTTTATAAACAAATCCATCTTTTTCCTGCAATCGCTCAATTGGCAGTTTTTGATTGCTGACATAAACCAAATCCAATTTTTCAAGTACCAAATGTGGAGACTTGATTAACTGATTCATAAGTTTTTGCTGAGCGATTTTTACAGGCATGGTTTCCGTTTTAATTATTTCTTAAAGAATTGATCAAAGCTTTTTTGTTCATATACGAACGTCCTTTTATACCAACTCTGATTGCTTGTTTCAGCAATTCATCTTTTGTCCATTCTTCATACGGCTTTGCTTTTCCGCCTTTTACTCCTGCATCTGGCGTATTGGCAATTCGGGCCGATTTCTCTTTGCTGTATCCTTTTTCTACTAAAGCCTGATACTGCTTTTCATTTTTAATTCTTGGATTAGGCATGACTTTTAATTTTAGGTTAATGATTTAAGATGTATGGTAATCCAAAGTTCCCAAAAAGAAAGATTTTTCTGTTATATAATTTTTGGTTTAACTTTCATAATTTGAGTTAGTTGAAAAGTCATAAAGTCGAAAGTTCAGAGCAAAAAAAATCCCAATTCTTTTGGAATTGGGATTTTGTAATTTTAAAAGTGAGATTATTTAACTTTTTTAAAACTAAATATTTTTTCCTTTTTTATCTGAGTTTCATAAGAAATATCAAATCCTATTTTATCTGCATTTAATGTCAGCAGAGAAATTTCATCTTTTTTAATTTTCTTTCCTTTAATAATTATATCAGTGCCAAAATAACCTTTAAACTCAATTTCCAAATTTGTTTTTTTTATTTTATATTCAATTTTGGTAACTGTAAAATCTGCTTTATTTTTAATAGATGCGGGATTTAGTATTTTAATTATTTTTTGATCAAAACCCAAAGAAACTCCTTGCGCTCCAATCTCTATTCTACCGCTTCCTTCTTCATTATCTCTATCTATAAGCTCCTCAAAAGTAACAGGAAAAGAAGCAGATTTCTCTCTTAAACTCATGTTGAATCTTAAAAACACTCCCGAATTTAAAAAGTTATACTCACGCACAGAAGTTGGTACAACTTTAAAAGCATAAAAACCACTAGATCTGCTCGTAGATGTTTGTGCGTCGCCCACATAAATGGTTTTACTGGCAACTTTTAATTCTTCTCTAAAATAATTAAGCTCCGGACTAAATAGAGATTCATCAGGGTCGTTTAAAAAGAAATCTGTAAATCTTGGATAATAGGAATATCCTTGCGCAGAAACACTAAGATTTAAAAGAAACAATATAAAAAGGAAAAGTTTTTTCATTATTAAATTAATTAGCTCCAGTTTATTTTTATTACTGTTTCATCAATTACAATGCTTTGTCAAAAGAAAGTTTAATTGTATCATCATTTTTTGCTGCATCCCAAAAGACATATGGCTCTTCTACTCTAATTCCGGCAAGATCTTTTTCAAAATTATTCTGATAACTCACAAAAGGTTCACCGTTTTCAGCATATTCATTAAATAATATGTTTCCGATATATTGAATCTCTCCTTTATTTACTTTGAAAGGAATTGTAAAACCATTTATATTACTGGTTTTCTGAAGAACTTGAAAACCGCTATTTGAAAAAAGTCTAATATTTGTAATTGCATATTCTCCTTCCGGTTTTTCAACTGCAAAAAGATAAGTCAATCCTCCATCTAAATCTCCTTTGTGTCTCATTCTTGTAATTTGTGCAGGAATAAAATGCACTTCTTTTGAATATTTCCTAACCAATTTAGGATCAGTAGATTTATAACTTATTAGCATATAATAGCCGTTAAATCTTGCTTTTTCTTTTGGAAAAGTAAATGAACCGAAAATCAATCCGTTATCTGTTTTCTTTGGATTATAGGTCAATTTTTGGGCTCTTGCTTTAGATAAAATACCACAAGAAATAAAAGCACATAAAAATAAAATACGAAAAGTCAATGTGAATGATTTGGTTTTTGAGGCTGTTTTCATTTATTACGATGTTTTTGGTTTTTCTTCATTAAATATATTCAACAAAATAATGCATCCTATTTATTCAAAACAAATATTGCAATTAAAAACAAATTTATTTTACGGGAAACCATAAAAATGTAAGCCGTGCAGAATGAGTTTAATGTTTAATTTAATCACATTTACTTTCCACCAAATCACCAGTTTTTTCATCTAATTCCAGACAAGTTTTCTTTATTAAAACCATTTTATTATTCACCACTTTATATTCAGCATTCATGTGGCTGCTGCCGGCACAACATTGATTATGCTCATAAATTCTTTTGGCCTTCGAATCAAATTCTAAAGAAGTTCCGCTGAAAATGCTCTGAAAATATTTTCCAGTTTTTGGATTGTAAAGGATATATAAACTTGATGTATTTGGTCCGGCATAACTACTTTCAAAAACAGAGAAGTCAGGAATTCCATCAAAATTATAATCGTCAATACTTATATTGTTCAATCCCCAAAGCTGACATTCTAAATCTATTTTCTGAATCAGTTTATCTGTCTTTTTCTCAATGATTTTTACACCAGCAACTTGGGCATAAAAACGACCTTTTTCTTTCGACACAATCAACTTGAAATATTTGTCTTTAAAAGATTCCGGTTGCAGAATTTCTCTATCTGTCCATTCAACATTATCGCCATAATCGATCACAAATTCTTTCGATAAGATAATTTTGAGTTCTTTTCCTGAATTTAAATCTTTCCATATTCCATTTAACTGTTGGCTTTTTTCATTATAATTCTGAAAAGTCAATTTTGCAGTTTCTTTATTCGTTTTATCTTTTTCGGTGAAAACCAAAGTCTTTCCGGTAAGTTTGGCGCTCAAAACAATTGGAGTGTCAAAATTAGAATAAGCATAAATCGCCGTTCCTACCCCGTCAGAATAAAGATAGGTTACAAATTCTATTGGATATTTATCGATAAATCCCGTATAGCTTATTTGGGCAGAAAGAAAAGTTGTTGCGAGAAGAAATAGTAAAGTAATTTTTTGTTTCATTTATTGGGGATTAATTTCAGGAAATTATTTTCTTTTTTTGCGAATACTTTTCTTTATTAAAACTTTTTCTTCATCAGCATTATCTTTTCGTTTATTTATTTCTATTTCATCTTTTTTCAGTTTTAAATAAGTTAGAAAAGACATACTCAATACGATAAAAGCTATAAATATGGTTCCGTTTCCATCTATTGTTTCAGTAGAAATTCCTCTTTTCCCAAATACTAAACTAGTGGAAGAAATTTCAAATACCTTCATAATTATACCACCAGAAAGGAAAAATAATCCGACGAACAAGCATAGTTTAAAAAAGATTTTCCTTGAATACATACATTAATAATTGATTTAGTGCTAATATAAAATTTTCATTTAATAATAGCATCCAAATCATATAACAATCTCTAAAAATCCTGTAAGGCATTTCTGCTGCTTCATGAATAATTTTACATCATAACATTCAAACTATTAAAATCATGAAAAAGATACTATTAGCCGGAAAAGTAATTTTAGGAGCAGGACTAATCATTATATTCTTGAATTCTTGCAAAAATGAAACGAAACAAGAAGATCCGAAAGAGGTTGCAGAAGATGCCAATGAAGCAAAATTCGACTCAATTGACAGCAAAGAAGATGATTCTGAATTTTTAGTGGATCAAGCCGAAATTAATTTGGCTGAAATCGAAATTGGAAAATTGGCACAACAAAAAAGTACTAATCCTGAAGTTAAAAAATTCGGAAAAATGCTTGTTGATGAACATACTAAATCGGCTTCTGAAGTTAGTGCTTTGGCAAAAGCCAAAAACTATACATTGCCAACTTCTTTAACAGAAGAAGGTCAGGAAGAATACAATAAACTGAACGAAAAATCGGGTGTAGATTTTGACAAAAAATTTGCCGATATGATGATCGACGGTCACGAAAAAGCAATTGATAAACTTCAAAAAGCCTCTAAAGATGCCACAGATAATGATGTAAAATTATGGGCTTCTAATAATATTGCTGGTTTAACAGCACATTTGGAACATGCTAAAATGCTGAAACAGAATTTAGACAAAAAATAAAATAGATTTAATTGGTTATTATTTATTTTAAACGAAGATTCTGAGATTCTGAGATACTAAGTTAAGTGAGCATCTAAGAACCCCAAATCTTTGCTAAAAACCCCTCAAGAGTTGAATTGCTTGAGGGGTTTGTTTTTTTTAAATTGGCTAAGGTTCTAAGGTACTAAGATGCTAAGTTTTTTTTCTTAGAACCTTATTTCCCAGCTATTTTCTGTAGATGTTCTGGGTATCTTGAGCCTTCGATTGTTATTTTTGAAGCTGCTTCGTTGATTTCTGAAAGATCAGCTGCAGAGAGTTTTAAATCTAACGCGCCAAGATTTTCTTCTAGACGATGCAATTTAGTTGTTCCCGGAATTGGTACAATCCAAGGCTTTTGAGCTAAATTCCATGCTAATGCAATTTGTGCATTTGTTACTCCTCTGTCGGCTGCCATTTTTCCTAATAATTCAACAAAAGCCTGATTTGTTTTTCTGGCTTCGGGAGCAAAACGAGGTAATGAATTTCTAAAATCAGAACTGTCGAATTGCGTATTCTCATCGATTTTTGCAGTAAGAAAACCTCTTCCTAACGGACTGAAAGGCACAAATCCGATTCCGAGTTCTTCTAATGTTGGGAAAATTTCTTCCTCTGGAGTTCTCCACCAAAGTGAATATTCACTTTGCAGTGCTGTAACTGGCTGAACGGCATGCGCACGACGAATACTTTCTGCTCCCGCTTCTGAAAGTCCAAAATATTTTACTTTTCCTTCCTGAATTAAATCTTTTATAGTGCCGGCAACATCTTCAATTGGAACATTTGGATCAACACGATGCTGATAATACAAATCAATTACATCTGTATTTAATCTTTTTAAGGATCCTTCAATACTTTTTCGAATCCATTCAGGACGGCTATCCAATCCTTTTTTAGAATCGCCTTCCAAAAAACCGAATTTGGTAGCAATTACAATTTTATCGCGAAAAGGCGCTAAAGCTTCTCCTAAAAGTTCTTCGTTTAAATGCGGTCCATAACATTCTGCAGTATCAAAAAAAGTAATCCCTTTTTCATACGCTGAACGCAAAAGACTTATCATTTCATTTTTATCATGGGCAGGTCCATATCCAAAACTCATTCCCATGCAGCCAAGTCCCAATGCTGAGACTTCAAGACCGCTATTTCCTAGTTTTCTTTTTTGCATTTTCTCTTTAAGGTTCTAAGGTGCTGAGATGCTAAGGCTCTAAGCTTATTTTCTTTGTCTTAAATCTCAGCACCTATTTAATTTTAATTTTAAAATTGCCAAAATTTAAAGATTCTAATTTCTTAGTATCTTAGAACCTTAGCAACTTAGTATCTTATTTCAAAGAAGCCATATCAATTACAAAACGGTATTTAATATCCCCTTTTAATAATCTTTCATAAGCGTCGTTTACTTCGTTTACGCCGATTATTTCGATGTCTGCAGTAATGTTGTGTTCCGCACAAAAATCAAGCATTTCCTGAGTTTCGGCAATTCCTCCGATAGCTGAACCAGCAAAACTTCTTCTTCCTAACAAAAGGCTGAATGATGTTACAGGAAGTGGTTCCATTGGTGCACCAACAAGCGTTAGAGTCCCGTCAACTTTTAGTAAATTTAAGTACGAATCAATATTATGCTCTGCAGAAACACAGTCCAAAATGAAATTTAAGCTTTTAGCATGTCTTGCCATTTGTGCCGGATCTGTAGACAAAACTACTTCATCGGCTCCAAGTTCTTTTGCAGCATCAAATTTAGATACCGATGTTGTGAAAACCACTACATGAGCGCCCATAGCTTTTGCTAATTTAATTCCCATATGCCCTAAACCGCCAATTCCAACAATTCCTACTTTCTGTCCAGGTCCAACTTTCCAATGTTTTAATGGCGAATACGTTGTGATTCCAGCGCAAAGTAAAGGTGCTACTCCTGCAAGATCTAGTTTATCAGAAATATGAAGTACATAATTTTCATCAACGACAATGCTTTGAGAATATCCTCCAAAAGTATGTCCGCCCAAATGTTTATCTGGCGAATTGAAAGTCAATATACTTCCTTCGTCGCAATATTGCTCCAAATCATTTTTACAATGGTCGCATTCTCTGCAAGAATCCACCATACAGCCTACTCCAGCTAACTGACCAACTTTGAAGTTTTTAACATGATCACCAACTTTCGTTACGCGTCCTACGATTTCGTGTCCTGGTACAATTGGATACATTGTTCCGTGCCACTCATTTCTCGCTGAATGCAAATCAGAATGGCAAATTCCGCAGTACAAAATTTCAATTTCTACGTCATGCGCCTGTACAGCTCTTCTTTTAATATCTAATGTTTTTAACGGTGCTTCGGCAGCTTCTGTACCAAAGGCTTTGATGTCTTTTGTTTCCATAATTTTATTTTGTTGTTTTTTGAAGTTTGAAGTTTCAGGTTTCAAGTTTTGGAACGACTAAAAGTTGCACGCAGATTTGGCAGATTTAAACAGATTTATTTTATATCAAATTGATAATATGAAAGTTACAAAAATATTCTTTCATTAATACTAAAAAATCATTGCGAAATCTGCATAAAAACTTAGCTAAGATGCTTAATATCTTAGTCCCGATAGCTATCTGGATAGAACCTTAGTATCTTAAAAAAAATTAAGCGCTTTGAAAAGAAAAATATTCTTCGTCTGTCACTTTTTCAAGCCAGGTTCCAAAACCTTTATCAACTTCTGTGATAATAGCGATGTATGAAAATTTATTGAACGGAGTTGCGCCATACCAATGTTCAACGCCTGGTAAAATAGTCACTACTTCGTCTTTTTGAAGCATTCTGATTTCGCTTCCTCTTTCCTGATAATAACCAGTTCCGCCTGTAGCAATCAACATTTGCAAACTAACATTACTGTGCCAGTTGCTTCGTGCGCTTGGTTCAAATGAAACTTCTTTGATAACTGTATTTTCAGGATGAATTTCACTGGTTTGCTTTTTATATGACACTTCACCTGTCATATAAGTATTTGGAACTTTTCCTTCTTCGGTCACTGTGGTGTATTGTGTCGACATAATTTAGTTGTTTTTAGGTTAATAATTATTTTAAAAGTTATTGTACAAACTATCTTTCGATAGCAAAATCAAAGTGTCTAACCACTTTAAAAAGAGATTTCGGATTTATTTATTCTTTAAAATTTTATATTATTTTATATCAAGCATTTAAAACTAAACCGTAAAGCTGGGACCTCGCTTTTATGAAGTATTCTTTAGTCTTTAAAAACCGATAAATGATTTGTTTATTAATCTGGGACAAATGTAGTGCAATACTAAAGTCCAGAAATAACAATATTCAAACAAAAAATTATGAAAATGAAACAATTTACATTCTCAACGATTTTGGAACCGTTCCTGTAAGTCTTTTAAAATAATTATTAAAGTAGCTAGGATATTCAAATCCTAATGAATAACCAATGTCTGAAATACTCCAATCGGTATGTTGCAAAAGTGCTTTTGCTTCGTTAATAACTCTTTCTGTAATATGCGAAGTGGTTGGTTTTCCTGTAACTTCTTTAACCGAGCGATTTAAGTGATTTACGTGCACAGCAAGACTTTGTGCATAATCCTGAGGCGTTTTTAATAAAAGGGGTTGATCTTTTGTTTCAATCGGGAATTGTCTTTCTAATAATTCCAAAAACAAAGAAGTGATTCTGGAAGAAGCATTTTTCGGCTTGAAAAAGTTTTCCGAAGGTTGCATTTTCATAGATTCATGCAAAATCAAATTGATGTAATTGCGCATTAAATCATCTTTAAAAGCATAATCCGTTTCATATTCCTGAATCATTTTTTGAAACAATGAATCTATAAAACTCTTTTGATCAGCTGTTAAAGAAAAGATTGGAGTTCCTCCTATTTTAAACAACGGAGATTCGTGAAGTGCTTCTGAACGTTCTTTTGATTTTAAGAATTCTTCTGTAAAAACACAAGCATATCCCTCATACTCTCCTGAAATGGTTTCCCATGAATAGGGAATAATTGGATTACCGAAAAACAAAATCGTACCGTCTGTTTCTATTCCGCGGTCAGCATATTGTATGATACTTTTACTAGTATTTATACAAATTTTGTAAAAATCCCTTCTACTATAAACCGGAATCTTGCTTTGATCTCCATTTATTTGATAAACCTTAAAACCTTTCAGTTGTAAGTCTGAAGTAAAATCGCAATTATTAATATTTTGTGCCTGATTATTCATTTTGCAAAGTTATGAAAATCAAACAATATTATTTTGTTATTTTTTTGTTTCAGGTTTCAGGTTTCAGGTTTCAGGTTTCAGGTTTCAGGTTTCAGGTTTAACGCGACGCAACAAAACTTAAAACCTGAAACTTGAAACTATTTTTTCAAAACTAAATTTGCAGATCGTAATCCTTTCGCGGAAGCGGATAAAATAACTTCTTTGGCATTATCCTCTTTTTGAATGATAATTTGAGCGTAGCCGTTAAAAAGTTTTCTTTTCCAAGTTTCAGCTGGCATTACAACCTGAATAATTCCGGGATCTGTATTCATGACATCCCAGTCTTTTACTTTTTGCAATGGTGTTGCTACAATATGAATTGTGTTTTTTCCTTCTTTTAAAATAGCCGAATTCAAAATATACTTTTGCAAATCTTCAGGACTTGGATTTATTTTATTTCCGTTAATGAAAACAACTGTTTCAACTCCAATTTTCTTGTAAAAGAAACTTACAATATTTGATTTCGAAATAGCATTCAAATCAAATTCTCCTTTATAAATATAAGAAGGCGCCTGATTTTTATAATCTCGGTCTTTAAAAGCCGTTTGCCATTCATTTTCAGGATAATTTTGCAATTCCTGAGGCAAATTAGCTGTCGTTCCTTTTTGTTCTTTAAAATTGGCTATTGCAACTAATGAAACATCATCAATAAACTGATCTTTTTCCAATGAAGTCGGGTCGCCGTTTCCAACTCCTAAAATCTTTCCATTTTTTATAGAGAATGTGATTTCGTCATTTACAGTTGGTACATGTAAACCATTTTTATCTGTAACTTCAACCGAAACAACGGTTACTTTTGCATTGGAAGGATTTTCTTTATCTACAGAAAGTTTAATATTTTCAGGTTTTTCAGTCGTTTTCTGAATTTCAGTTAAGACTTTTTTCCCATTTTTATAACCAACAGCTTCAAGAGTTCCAGGAGTATATTTTACTTTCCATTCCAAATGGCTGTTGATTTCCATTTTCTTTTTTCCTAAACTTTTTTTGTTTAGAAAAAGTTCAACTTCATCGCAATTCGACTGTACCCAAACATCGATTTCTTTGCCTTCCATTCCGCTCCAGTTCCAGTGTGGCATAATGTGCAAAACGGTTTTGTTTCCCCACCATGATTTCAAATAAAAAACATTGTCTTTTGGAAAACCACAAACGTCCATCATTCCAAAATAAGAAGTCACCGATGGCCATCCGTAAGGTGTTGGCTCTCCGCGGTAATCAAATCCTGTCCAAATAAACATTCCTGCCAAGTATGACCTTTCAGCATAAAATTTCCAACCTTCTTCAATACTATAAAAAGTGGGTCTAGGTTTTTGGTCGTAAGCACTTTTATAATGTTTGGCATCGTCTGTAAAATAAATTCCACGTGTTGCAAAAGTTGAACCTTCTTCTGTTCCCATTCCGGGTTGTTGTTTGAATTCATTTCGATGGGCGTCAATATCGCCGTTTCCGAGATAATTATAACCCATAATCTCTACTACAGATGAAATTCCGCTTTTAAATCCGCTGCTGATTCCAACAGTTACAGGTCTTGTCGGATCAATACTTTTGGCGAAATCCTGCATCACATTTGTAATTCTTTCACCGACAATATTTCCTTCAATATTCCATTCTTCATTTCCAACTGACCAACAAATTATGCTCGGATGATTTCGATCGCGTTTCATCATTCGCTCTAAATCATTCAAATGATAATCATTAATTCCCATTAAACGGGTTTCGTCAATTACAAGCATTCCGAGTTTATCGCAGGCATCCAGAAGTTCAGGTGTTGGCGGATGATGCGAGCAGCGATAGGCATTCGACCCCATTTCTTTTAATTTCTGAATTCTATAATACTGAATTTCATCTGGTAAAGCCGTTCCAATTCCGGCATGATCCTGATGATTGTTGGTTCCTTTTAATTTTAAAGATTTTCCATTTAGAAAAAAGCCTTTTTCTGAGTCAAACTTAACGGTTCTAATTCCGAAAGAAGTTTCGTAAATGTCTATTATTTTTTCGTTTTGTTTAATTTGAGTTTCTAAACGATATAAATTTGGATTCTCAATATCCCACAAAAGCGGATTTTTCACATTTAATTTTGAAGCATAAATATTGCTTTTATAAAATTCAGGAGTATTTACATTTTCCGAAACACTTGCGATTTGTTTTCCTGATGCATCAAAAATCGTCTGGATTATTTCAATCGAACCTTTATAATTTCCTTTATTTTCAACTGAAACTTCAGTGCTAATTTCTGCTTCATTATTTTTAATTTCCGAAGTAACATATGTTCCGTTTGTCTTAACATGAATCGGATTTGTTTTCTGTAGATAAACATGTCTGTAAATACCCGCACCTTCATAAAACCAGCCTTCTTCCATTGATACATCGGCACGAACAACTATCGTATTTTCTCCGCCATAATTTACATAAGCCGTAACATCATATTCAAATCCGTTGTAACCGCTTTCTTCTGTTCCGATATAATAGCCGTTAAAAAACACTTTTGAATTTCTGAAAACACCGTCGAATTTCAGAGAAATGATTTTTCCATTATCAGATTCAGGAATAGAAATTTTCTTTCGATACCAACCGATACTTTTCTCTGGAAAACCTTTTCCCGCCGTTTTAAATCCGTGACTGAAGCTTCCATTTTCACTGAAAGGTTGCTCTACTGCCCAATCATGTGGCAAATCAATTTTTCGCCAGGCGCGATCATCAAAATCTTTAGCCGCCGGACCGTCGCCAAAACCTGTTTTTGTTAGATACGAAAAATAGCCCGTTGCATGTCCAAAATCTTTTTCGGTATCAAATAAATGTCCAAATGAAAACCGCCAGTCTTTATCGATCAAAATCAATTCTCTGTCTGATTTCTTTTGGGCGAAAGCCAAAAACGAAATCAAAAAAACAAAAACAGAAAAGACTTTTTTAAGACAAGAATTTCTCATGAAAATAGTTTGAGGATAGTTAGAAAATATAAAATTAGGCTTTTGAAGGTACTTAATTCAATAGTATTTTATCAAAATCATAAAGAATTATCCTGTTAGACCCCATAAAAAATGGCTACTAAAATTTAGAATCATTCTATTGGCTATACATTCTGAAATAATTTTCTTTTGGTGTAATTTTATACTAAAATAAAAAAAACAAAGATTACTATGAGTGTTATTAAAGATGAAAAAAAGCTTCTGAGCGTCATAAAACGTATCGATGAAAAGATCGATAGGAATAATGACCAAAAGATTCTTGCCTTTTTTGAATCTCTTGGATTAACTGAAAGAGAAGATGTTCCTAAGAATTTTCTGGACTGGGAAACGATTCTGATTGTCGTACCCGACCGCCACATTTCGCATGAACTGAAATATTATAAATTCTCTATATCAAGGCTCTTTTTTGTAACCAATCCGTATGCCGATAAAATTCATATTTATGATTTTGAGGAATGGAAAAATGTTACGCGAAACAAATCACAGTTTCAAATTAGAGAAATGATGAAAACGAGTTTTGGAGGCGTCAAAAAGGCAAATACAGAAAACGAATAATTAAAAAAGTCCCTAATGAGGGACTTTTTTTTTGTTTCAGGTTTCAGGTTTAAAGTTTCAAGTTGATATGCTTTGTGCATAATTTAACCGCAAAGAGCGCAATCCCGATAATTATCGGGAACGCAATGAACGCAAATTTTACCATATTTTAGGCACAACTTGAAACCTGAAACCTGAAACTTGAAACCTGAAACCTGAAACCTGAAACTTGAAACCTGAAACTTGAAACCTGAAACTTGAAACTTGAAACAAAATTATTTAGTCAATAAACCGTTAACCATATCCTCTAAAGCTTTTCCGTGAATGTTTTTAGCTAAAATAATTCCGTTTTTATCAATTAAAAAATTCAACGGTACAGATTGAAGCATATAAGCACTTACAACTGGTGAACTCCAGTATTTTAAGTCGCTTACGTTTGTCCAAGGCAATTTACCTTTTGCAATTGCGCCTGTCCATAATGGCTTTTTTGTGTCCATAGAAACACCATAAATAAATAATTTCTCTGGATAAGCGTTATGCAGTTTTAATAAGGCTGGTTGCTCTTTGATGCAAGGTCCGCACCAAGAAGCCCAAAAATCAACTAAAACTAAAGCCCCTCTAAATGAGGAAAGCGAAACGACATTTCCTTTTGTATCTGGAAGTTCAATTTCTGGAGCAATATCGCCAACATCAACACCTACAACCTGTGCTTTTGAACTGGTTATTACACAACATAAGAATCCTAGAACTAGTAAAGTTTTTTTCATAATTGATTAAGTTTATTTGTTTTTTTTGGGGCTGTTTGTCTGTAACAAATATAAATTTCTTTCATGAAACTTACCGCATTTCACAAAGTACTTTATATTTTTATTTTAATCATTCTTACATCATCGTATTAATACGAATACTTGCTTTTATAAGCGCCAAGGCAGAAATCTTAGAGACATGAATATCTTTTGGTTGGTGATGTGAATTCTGACTTACCAATTTCACATATTCCTGACCTTGATCCGATTTCTGAACATATTTTACTGTAATATACTCTTCCCAATCGTTCAGTTTTACGCTTAGAAGATACATTTCGCCAAAAAAGATATTTTCAAATTCTGTTTCTTTATACAAAATAATATCTCCAGATTTTAATAGCGGATACATACTATCTCCTGTTACAGAAATTGCTCCATCACATTTTGGAAGATTCGGAATTTTTATCGTGTCCAGAATTCTTTGTGGCTCACCACTACTAAACAACTCTCTTAAACCTGCAACTGCTTCCAAATCATACAACGGGATTTCCTGAGTAGCATGCAGTGAATCGGCAGTTTTTCTATCATTATTCATAATTACAATACTGGTATTTTCTTCCTTAATCATTGGCCCATTTCCTGTTAATAGCCACTCTGAATTTAGATCTGGATAGTAGTGTAATATTTTACACGCTTTGTCCGTTCCCATATTACTACTATTATCTAAAAACTTATTAGAAAAACCCAAATCATTACAAAACTTATACTTAGTAATCCCTTTATAATCAAGATATTCACGCACTCTTTCAGTTGACCCCATAAAAAGATGTATTATTTTACGTTAAAAATTTGTTTTAATGTATTATTTTACATTATATTTGCAAAGTAAAGAAAAATAAAATTGAAAAACAAGGGGTTAAGCCATAAAATATTGGATAAAGATAAAATCAAACAATTTTAAAACCATTACAATTAACTGATTACCAAATAACAAACTGATTAAAAGCATAAAATGAAAAATACTACCCTAAAACACAAAAAAGATGGTAAATACTACGAATCCAAAAAACAATATTTATAAAAGACATAAAAAACGGGAAATACCACTAAACCTTTTAATGTAAATCGAAATGAAAAAAAATCAAATCAAAGAAAAAATTCAGGAATTAGAGAATTGGCTGATTGAAAATCCAAACAGTTCCGAAAGAAGTTTAATCGAATCTGATATCAAAAAATTAAAAAATCAATTAGAAAAAAATCATGAGTAACACACAAATCGAAGAACGTATTGCAACATTATATCTGGCCCTTCAATATTGTTCTGAAAAAAGAAAAACTTTTACTGCCGGAGAAAGAATCTGCATTAACCAAGAACGTTTTCAGTGGATGCACATTCTGGATGATGAAACTGCTTCTCCCCGCCCCGTTTCTACAAGTATTGAAAACAAATTGAAAGAAGTTACGAAACTCGCGTTTCAAAATAATTTTAAACCGTATTACGGAGATCCATTTAAAGAAGAAATTTTATTAATCGCTTAAAAAACAACATTATGAATACTTCAACAGCAAACAATTTCAAAGCTATGGACTTATCTCAATTTTCTGCTCAACAATTAAAAGAAGCTTTAAATAAAATTGAAAGCAAAAAATTGGAAGAAAGAGATGCTTACAAAAAATTAGTAGCCGAAACGATTCCGAAAGCGCTTTCGAGACTACACGAAACATCTGAAATGATGAGAAATGCCAAAACTGAAACTTTTCAGTTATTTGAAACCATTTTGGATTTAAAAAATCAAGTTTATGGTTTTAAAGAAAAACAAATGTCGCATACATTTTCAAATGACAAGGAAGAAATTACAATTGGATATCGTATTAATGAAGGCTGGGACGATACCGTAACAATTGGAATTGAAAAAGTACAAAATTACATTTCATCACTTTCTACAAGCAAGGAGACGGCTTCGTTAGTTAAAATTGTTTTCAATCTCTTAAAAAAGGATGCAAAAGGAAATTTAAAAGGTTCCAGAGTTTTAGAACTTCAAAAACTGACAAAAGAATTCAACAATGAAGAATTTACAGATGGTGTTGAAATTATTGCATCTTCGTTTAAACCTGTACGTTCGAGCTGGTTTATTGAGGCGTGTAGAATTGATGAAAATGGCGTAAGAACCAATATTCCGTTGTCGATATCTTCTGTTGATTTTTTACAAGGATATGCTTTTAATTTCTTTAACCAACAAAACAAACAAAATCATGCAGCTTAGTACCATTCATTTATCGTTGCTTTTAGCTTTTCTATTGATTGCAACTAACTTGAAACCAATATTTTTATTTAGAGAATGGTTTTATTTCAAATTAAAAACAACTTTTAAACAATACCTAAATGAGCGTAAAAATAAAGCCAATTACAGATCATGAAAGCTACAAAGTAAACGAACATATTATCTTTAAAGACGGACTCGGAAACTGGAATTGCAGCAATGATTTATCTAAGAAAGAACGGCTTGCTTTTAATCAGTACGAAAGTATTGTCATTAAAAATCCGAGATTCAAAAAACATACAACAGCCACTTATAAAGGCTAAAAAGACCTTCTAACTTGTAGCCTAGAAGAAATACAAGTAAAAAAAATGGTTCCTGCTTCTTCTTCTTTCTGAAGAGAACCAGGAACCGGCAAAACGGGCGATTTCTGCCCTAATAAAATAACAGCCAAAACGCATTCTTTCTATTGGAATCCAAACCTTAAAAGGTTTTGAAAACAGGATTGTCATGCGGAGTTTGCTGACCTAAATTGTTAAATAAAATCTTTAACAATTACAACCTCAGAACGAGGTTCAATATAAAAATGGCATTAAGGAGTAAAACCTTTTATTTAAAATGATTAAATGGTTTTGGCTGTCTTAAATAGTATGTCATTACAGGATTTTATCCCTGAATAAATCTTCTTAAAACTTCGTTCTTCTTTTAAAACTTTTTCTATCACTCAAAATATTATCTCTCATGCCTATATCTTCAAACAGAAGTCTCGGAATTCAAAAAAATAAATTAATGCGTTACAAACTCATTAAAGAACTGTATCAAAAACACAAAACGGAAGACATTCCGACTACTGTTGTGTGGCGTAAATACGTCTATCCGGTTTACCCGATTTCCAGAACTACTTTGTATGAAATTCTCTGTACACCTATCACTTCTGAACTAAAAAAAATCGAAGAACTTATGAGCAATCAGCAAAGGCCTTCTTAATTCATATAAAAGAAAAAATCATTCTTTTTAAATCTTCAAAAACATCCTTTTTGTGATGCAAAGATGAAGCATTTACTTCATCCAAAACGACTTCTGTTCGCTTTCCTTACAACTCTGTAAAGCCCTAGAATACAAATGTTCGCAGACCTTGCATTCATTTTTTTCAGGGCTTTTTTCACCCAATCTTTGCAATCTCAAAAGGAAACAACCACACCTTAAAACCGGAAAAAAAATCTGGTTTTGCTTCCTTCAAAAAACAACATTCAGGTTGTCTTTTCAAAAACAATTTTAAACCTAACATTCAATTTCAAACACATTCAATGGAGCAGTTTTTATACCCCACTCTCACCGCATTCTTTGCCGCTTTTATTACCTGGCTTTTCTCAATGCGAAAATCACTGGCAGAAGATCGCGCAGCCGAACTTGACAATGCCGTAAGCGCTGTAAAATATTACCGTGATCTTCTGGACGACATTACAGCACGACTTACAGCAGCTACAGAAACGATCAAAAAAATGGAAATACAGCATAAAGAACTCATGCTGATCAACCAGCAATTGGTTGACGAACTACAAAAATTCAAACAATTAAACGGAAAAAGCTCATGACACTAGCGCAAAAAACGATCGAAATCGCAACGGCACAAATTGGTGTCGAAGAAATGCCAAGAAACAGCAACTCAGGTCCTGAAGTTGAAATTTATTTAAGAAGCGTCGGACTTGGAAAAGGATATGCCTGGTGCATGGCTTTTGTTTACTGGTGCACGCAGAATGCTTCACAGCAAATGAATGCTAAAAATCCTTTAAAGAAAACCGGCGGTGTTTTGGACCAATACAATTCAAGACCTCTTTTGGTAAAAAAAACACCTCAACCTGGAGACGTCTTCATTCTAGACTTTAATAACGGTACAGGTCACGCCGGATTTGTGGAGAAAATTGCTGGAAACACGATTTATACTATTGAAGGGAATACCAATGATTCTGGCGGACGCGAAGGCTATAAAGTAGCCAGAAGAAAACGTGATATAAAAAGCGTGAAAAGCTTTTTACGACTGTAAAACAAAAACTTATAAACCAATTTAATTATGACTAAAAAACTAAAATGTCTTGTTTTTTCTCTTTTCATTATTCTGATCATGATTTCATGCCGAAGTCCGAAACCGGTACAAAATGAAAACAAAACCCAGACTATTACCATTACCGAAACATTACACGATACCATCTTTAAAATCGCAAAAGACAGCAGTTCCTACCATGCGTTATTAGAATGCCTTAACGGAAAAGTAATCCTTAAAAATGTTATTCAGGCCGAACCAGGGCGTACATTAAAAAGCCCAAAGGTTCGACTTGATAACAATAAACTCCAAGTCGACTGCAACCTAAAAGAACAGGAACTCTACGCGCATTGGAAATCGAAACAGATTAAAGATGTCCAAGAGAAAACTATTACGATTACCAAGTTTGTCAACTATCTCACTTTTTGGCAAAAAGTGCAGATTTGGCTCGGAAGATTGCTACTTCTTGTGCTACTTTTTTTGATTGGAAGATTCGTTTACAAAATCTATAAACCGCTCTGGTTTAAATAAAAACTTTTATTAATAATACTTAAAATATGTCTGCAAAATCCCATTTTTTTATAGAGTCGGGAGGTTTTCCCGCGCAGTTGTCAGTCCAAGGTTTTGGGCCTCAATCTGAAACTGTTTTCAACCTGACTTCCAGATTTTCTTTAGGCGCTCCCAAAAAGGCCTATTCTATTTGCAAAGGAGTTGTTTTGGTTCAGCCTCAAACCGGTAATCCGGATAAAGTGAATCTAATTCTTCGTCCTTACAATCAGCCGTTTCCTGGATTGAATATCAAATATTTTGTTTACAGAGGTTTACAGAAAAGTGATTTTTTCACCAATGATGAATATCCTTTAGTTATCCCAAAAAGTAGTGCAACTTCTGATTTTATTAACAAGATAAACGACGATTTTAAAGCATTCTATGAAGGGCAAAAACAAGCTGATGGAACTCCTGTTGATATTCCTTTTAAAGCCGAATTTATAGCTTATGAAAAACCTGTAACCAATCCCGATCCAAATGATCTTGCTCTATTATTATCAACTCCGTTATCTGATTTCTTTTTTAAAGAATCGAAGTTTGAAACGAAAGATAATACTGAAGAAGAACAGCATCCTTTCGAACTTCCTCTAATTGATATTGGAGAATTATTAGGAAATTTTGCTCAAGGCGAATGCGGAATTGATGTCGTTCTAAATTACGGCGATTACAAACATGATTTTGACAATACTGAGTTTGCTTTTGATTTAGAATATGCCCGCAAACCTTTTGCTGAAATTAATGTAAATGGTGAAACTGATTTCATTAAGAAATTGCAGCGTGAGCAAAGTACCCAATTTATTGATATTGCGGCTTTTTATGGCTTGCATGTTGAAAATGGAGTTGTTACAGCAACTGCTTCCGGTGTGAAAACTGAGAAAAAAGGAACTGCAATTTTCAGTGATCTTCTAACTAATTTTTGGACCAAAAACAATTGGTACATCTACATTCAAAGTGACCGTAGCCGCAGTTATGACTTTTACGGAAACTATAAAATTGGTGAAGGCGCTGAAAACCTAAAAACTGGATTGTTGAAAGATACGGCAACAAATGAAGTTCCTATGACAGCTGTAACGTATGGCACTTCTGGATGGCCAGTTTTAATTAATACACAAAACCAAGCTAATACTGTTGTCACAAATAACTTGTACTTACAATTCCCAACAGACAACAATAACAACACCGCTTTTTACGGACAGCTTGCCAAAGTTGCCAATGCCCAAAAAGACAATTTTATTAATGCCGATGGTTTGCGATTACCTCTTGATGAAGAAGGAAATTACAGTACGTTGACCTCAACAGTGCAATTGACAACTCCAGCTGTGGCGGGCGAAAATATTGCTGCATTGAGTCTTTTGATTTACCAAGGAAAAGTCAATATGTACACGGCTGGAACAACATTCGATGAAAACGGGGATTTGGTTATTGTATCCAGACAAGCTAACTTTTTTGACAATGTTTTTAATTTAATAAAAGCCAGCCCATTATTGAATTTAGGCAGTGATAACAGTTACTCCAGAATGACTTCTGAAAAATTGAACCTTATCAATGAGTTTTACGATAAAAAACAGCAAGGAATTTCAATTGTACAAATGCTTTCAGTAAACGATATTATTGAAACCGGAATTGAAGAAACACCAACTGTTGCCCGTGTTACTTACCTAACAGAAGCTGTTGATGTTATGAACAATGCTGTTTCTGCCACCGGAAGCACAACGTCAACAACTAATACATCTGCTTCAGCAAGTGGCGTAGTTGGCAATAGCAAAACATACCAATTACCTGATCCTTACTATTACAATTTAAAGATGTTTACGGACAGTACTGAAACTATTACTGGATTGGAACTTAAAACTTTGGATGGCTCTACTCCTAATAAAATTATTTTGGGATTGACTAAAGAGGAAAATGATTCTATTAAGGCTTTGATCACAAATGAAACAAAAAATCCTCGTTTGTTTTTGATTGATCTATTTGAAGATGAAAATGAATTAATTTCTCCTGAAAATATTACATACCAGAAGTATAAAGTTGCGATTGTAGCAGAAAACATAGATGGCAAAACAAAATTATTTGAGCCAGAAAATGATGTTTTTGCTTATTCACTTGATCGCAATTACCATTTTAGTAAGAGTTATAGTGATTATGTTAAAGAATATAGAAGTGCAAATTCTTTAGAAATTAAATTAATTGAATAAATATGCAAGACAAAGCCGTAGTTTTATTAAAAGAAAATAGGATCGTGAAAATCAAAAATTTCACAGATCCGAAATTTTCAATGGATGGAAGAGTTATTGGTTTTTTATCAAATAATGGTGAAAACTATATTTATTGTGAAGAAATTAAATTAACTGATTTAGGATTAGATAACATAAAAGCTCTTTCTGAAGGTTATTACAATGAAAATTTATATTTAAATTTTAAAAATGAAAATTCTCAAGCCAATTTTTCAGCTTTAGTTATTTCATATTTTGATAGAAATTTTATTAATGCAACTGAAAATGACAAGATTCAAGTAAAAAAATTCAATTTTATTGCTCCATATAATGATGTTAAAAACCTTAAAACAAGAAATATATACGAATTAAATTATCGAAAAAATGAAAATTATTTTCAAGCCAATGGAGATTTGATCGAGCCTGAAAATTCGAATGATATAGTACCTGAAAATCTAAACTTATCTGAACACGCAAGAAAATTTTATTTTGCAAACATATATAATGCAATAGATACTAATGATACGTCACTCCAATTCAAAAAAGCTAAAATTATTGCAAGAATATCTATTAACATACACAATATATTAAACTTAATTTTTCCACTATTCAATGATGTTTCATTTGAAGAACTAAAAAATTCACAAATTAATTTTTGGGAAGGTAAAATTTTTACAATTTCAGAAGAAAATGTATTAAATGATTATTTGGAAAGGATTAGATCTTTTTACAAAATTGCATATGATAATAAATATAAATTACTGACTACAAACAAAGAAGAAAAACTTTTTATTCTTGCAATTGGTTTGTCAGAAAAGGCGCTTTCAATTTTTACACCAAAAAATAAAATAGAGTTATTAAGTAAAATTTACATTAAAAAATTAAAAAAAACAGATGAACAAGAAATCTATGAAAATTTAGTCCTCAAAATAATATCATCATTTAATGATACTGATAACCAATCTATAAATTTATTCTTAGAACAATTAACAACAGAAATTCCTGATTCAAACGAAAACAAAGTTTTATATCAATGCTTGTATGAAAGCATGAGTACTAGTTTTATAATAACTGAAGGAATTATATCTATTATAAATAAAGTGTTTGATACAGATTTCAAACCAACAAAAACAAAACAACAATTTGTACAAATAATTTATACTTTATGGTATTTGAGTAAATATAATCCATATGAGTTAGATGGTTCATACAAACAAAATACGATAGCATTAAGGTCATCATCAGATCTCGCAAGAATAACTAGTAATGTTAATACGAATAATTATACCTATAATTATACTAACTACATAGCTTTTGATCCTAAATATAAAACCTTCACATATGATGGAACTACTTTTAATGCTATAATAGATTTCAAACTAACACGTCCAGATGCTGCCCCTATAGTAATACCATATAGTACTCAAAAGTTTCTAAATATATTTTGGGATGACTTTACCTTTAAATTTAAAAAATCGAAAATAGAAGTTTATCAGCAATTAAAACCTGTTGTTACAACTTTAGATACTGTTACTCCTGATCCAGACGATTACATTACACTTCATAATCTTCAAGTTATCGATCAATTGTATGGGACATATGACATTTATCAACCAGTAACATTATTAAACACAAACATAGAATCTCGTTCTGCTCTTTCTTTTGAAAATGGAGAAAACATTAATCTAAATGGACAAAAAATAAATTCTTTAATTCCAATATTTGTGCTAGCTTTTTTAGATCAAGATTCTTCTAGAAGTAATACAGAAATTATGGTAGGTTACATCGTCGACGTCGTAACCACATTTGCTGGATTTGGTAATTTGACTAAATTAAAACATTTAAAATGGGCTTCTACTGGTTTATCAGGTGCTGAAGTTGCATTTTATAGTATTGATGGTATAAGAATTATAGTTGGAGGGGTCGAATTTTCTTCCGGTGTTTTAAGCTTTTTAGGAAACTTTATAGAATGCGATGAAAATGATAAGTTTTGTAACGGAGTCAAAATCTTTTTAAATTTATTACAATTAGCTTGTTTAACTGTTAATGCTGGAGATGGCATAACGTCCTTAGCAGCTAAAAGACAAGCTAGAAAATTAGCTGAAATTGCAAACAGTAATGGATCTAACCCAAACACTATTGATAACTTATCACAGGCTTTAGGAGGTACTGATGCTGCAAAAGAAACAGCCCATACTATTTTACAATTTGCAGATTCAGCATCTCAATTTCAAAGTTTAAATGCTATAGTTGATAGAGTAAGAGATTTATTAATTAATGCAAAGACTGGGCTTTTCAAAAAAGCTGAAGATTTAACAGGCAAGCTACAGTTTACTAAAAATCATTACAGTGTTGCAGATATGCTAGAAATAGTTGCGCATTTAAACACAAAAGCTGAAGTTTTTGGACCAGCATTTGAAAAGCTATCTTCTCACTTTTTATTTATTGGTTCAAAGACAGGCAAACTGATAAGCAAAGATAAAATGATAAGACATATTACATTTTTTTATGATGAAGTACTTAAAAGAGGATATCCTTCAGGTTTTAATAGAACAGACAAAATATTTCAAGTCTTTTGCGAAAAAACTCGAGCATATTTTAATCGTGAATTTCAATTTTGGGATGAAGACATTTTAGGGAGTGCAATTTATACACTAAAAAATGATCCAAAGTATATTCAACTTATAGATAAATACTGGATAAACTATAATTTCTCAAATAGAGTTGAGTTAATTGTACAAGGATCAGTTTTAAGAAAATATAAAAGTGGTGAAATATTAGAGCATCTAAATCCTAATGATTTTCCACTTGACAATCCAGGAGATTTTGAATTTGCATTGAGATTAAAACCAGATGATTTCGTAATTTTTACACATATAGCTCAAGCGTATGCGAAAGCCAGAAAAAATAGTTCTTTCAATTTTACAAAAGTGTCACAAAAGGGTTTTATAAAGTTAGATGGAATTAAGGATCTTTTAGGAGAAGATTTTATTAATGAATTACGTAAATCTATAGTTAATGATATTAACTTTGACGCACATGAAATTGATTTCGCAATAATAAAGGAAGGTGGACCTTATGATTTAGAACCTTTTTTAAATTTTAAATACTAAGATTATGAGTACAGTTATAAAATACACAAATGATAGTGGCAATTATATTACAGATCAACAAGTTTCTTTCTTACAATTCTACAATAAAGAATTTTTCATTAATGGTAATGAACTAAAATTAGTTGAAAAGTATGGTCCCCAAGGAAGGTCAAATAAAAACGTTGTTTTAAAAGGAGGCGAATATTATTTATCTCCAGATGAAGATTTACAACTAATAATAAATCAATACTCAACTACAGCTCCTTATTGGACATTTTGTTACAATAAACAAACAAACAATTATGGTGATGTTTATTGGGAATATCTTTTATACAAAAATGGAGAACTTGATGTTAAAGGACTACAGGTTTTTAACAATGAAAAATTATTGATTGCTTCATGTACAATTGATGTAGAAACAAATCAATTGAAAAATAGAAGAAAGTTTTTTTATGGAGATCTGAATTTTTATAAAAGGAATGAATATGAATCTCATTTTTTGAGTGTATCATATAATGAAAACAATGATGTAAGTGATATTTATATATATGATGATGATTACCAAAGTGTAAATGAATTTTTATCTTCAACTAATTCTATTCATTTCGATTGGTTAGGCAATACCTATTTCCATAGTTTTGAACCTATTTTGCCAACTACAATAATTGCATAATTTATAAGCTTTAATAGATAAGAAGCCCGCTCTACGAAGTGTTCGAAATTGCTGTGCGAAGTCTCCTCCGCTGGCGCGAGCATCCCCCTCGCTGGCGCGAGCGTCTCGCTCGTGAACGCAAAGTTCTCTTGTCCTGCTTAGATTTACAAAAAAATAAAACAACTCAAAGATTTTTTGTCTTTGAGTTGTTTTAAAACCTAAAATTTCCCCGCTGGCGCGAGCGTCTCGCTCGCGAACATAAAGTTTTTCTTATATTAGATCAAAAATAATAAATGAGCAGAAAATACAAATTTGGAGATAAAACTGGAGCTTACTTTATAAGTTTTGCTACAGTATACTGGATAGATGTTTTTACCCTGCTGGCGCGAGCGTTCCGCTCGTGAACGCAAAGTATTTCTTACATTAGCTCAAAAATAATAAATGAGCAGAAAATACAAATTTGGAGATAAAACTGGAGCATATTTTATAAGTTTTGTTACGGTTTACTGGATAGATGTTTTTACTAGAGAAGAGTATTTTGGGGGCATTGTAGAATCATTAGATTACTGCAGAAAGAACAAAGGAATGGAGATTTATGGCTACTGCATAATGCCGAGCCATATTCATTTAATTTTCAGATCTGAAAATGGAGACCTTTCTGGTCTGATAAGAGATTTCAAAGGTTTTACCTCTAGGAAAATGCTCAAAGCAATTGAAGAAAATCCACAAGAAAGCAGAAAAGAATGGATGGTGTGGATGTTTGAAAGAGCCGGAAAGAAAAACAGTAATGTAAAATTCAGACAATTTTGTCAACAAAACAACAAACCTATTGAAATCTGGTCTTTAAAAGTTTTTGAGCAAAAGTTAAACTATATTCATAATAACCCTCTTGAAACTGGTTTTGTAACTAATCCTGTAGATTGGAAATACAGCTCTGCTAGAAATTATGGAGATAACGATCAAACTGTTTTAGAAATTGATATTAATTGACTTTCCTGTGTGTGCACGAGCGAGACGCTCGCGCCAGCAGGGGAGAAATAGAAACAGCAATAGAAAATCTATAAATTTATGAATATACAATATTTAAAGAAATTACAAACGAATCCTTCATTGGAACTTAATAATTCTGGTTACTTTAGTTATATTAAAGGGATTTCAGAAATAGAAATTAAATCTTTAGAACAATTTTACAATAATGGAAATCCATTTCCTAAAGTTTTAAAAGAATTATTATTTCTCGCTGGAATTAATTGTTTTGTTTGTGATTATGGAATAAATAAAACACAGCAAGAATTACAAGAATGGGTTAGAGAAGATATGCTAGAAAACGAAAGAACAATTTCGAGACCATTTTATGCTTTTGATGTTTATGGAGGAAGTCAATTTTTGTTTATTTATTTAGATGAAGGTGATAATCCCGTAATTTACGAAGCCCACCCTTATAGCAATAATGATAACTGGATTAATCGTTTAAATAATTTAACAATAAAAAGTCTAGTCGATAATGGTATTGAACGAGTTAAAAGTGGTAAAAATCCTTTTTAAATACCCTACTGGTACAAGCGTCTTATTTGTGAACATAAAGTTAAACAACAACTCAAAGAAAAAAATCTTTGAGTTGTTTTAAAACCTAAAATTTCTTTCAAGAGAAAGGCATTCAACAAAACTCAAAAATCTTATCAACAAAACCCGATCACGCAGATTTATTTCAGCAACGATAGCGCGGATTTGCAATCCTTGTCCGCAAAGTGATTCCTTCAAAAACCCATACTAAAAAGTAAAATTTTTCCCTGTCTTGTCTTGGAATAGGTTTACAAAAACATAAAAAACAACTCAAAGACAAAAAATCTTTGAGTTGTTTTAAAACCTAAAATTCCTCTCAAGAGAAAGCCTTCAACAAAACTCAAAAATCTTATCAAAAAATCCAATTTGGAAAGTTAGACTTATAGCTTTCCCTACTCTCCTATTGTTTTTTTTAAAACTACGCTTCTTCCTTTTAAACCCAACAATCAATTAAAAAATGAGTACAGACCACAACAGAATAAAAGTGGCTGATTTAGAAAAAAATCAGCAAGACAAAATTCTAGTCACTGATGCAAATGGTGAATTAGAATTTCAAGATATAAAAAATATCAAATCAGAAAATTACAACGCTCTGGATTATACAGACGAAGGAAAAGCATTAGATGCCAGACAAGGAAAGGTTTTAAAAGATCTGATTGATACTAAAAGCGAAGACAAATCAAACAAAACAGATGATATTGAAGCCAATAAAGCATCTTCTGTAAAATATACATCGGCTAAAAGTGTGGTCGATTGGTTTAAAAGTTTTTTGTTTCCAAATGTATCTTCAAAAACGACAACATTAATCGATACCGATTTAATTTTAACTGGAGACAGTGAAGATTCATTTAAAACAAAAACTGGAACTTTTGCTCAATTAAAAGCAAATTTAAAATCATACTTTGATACTATTTACCAATCGGTTTTAGTTTCCGGATCAAATATTAAAACAGTAAATGGAACTTCTTTATTGGGCAGCGGAAATATAGCAACGCCTGACATGAATACGACAACTGCTCAAACAGTTTCGGGAGTTAAAACTTTCTTGAACTTAATGCTAGGTTTACGAAATGCTGCAAATACTTTTACCTCATTTATTACAAACGCTGCAACGGCTTCACGAACCTGGACTTTTCCTGATAAAAGCGGAACTGTTGCAATGACTTCGGATATTACTAGCGTAATAAATGCTGGAACAACTAATCGAATTCCAAAATATGTTGGTTCTACTGTTGTTGGAAATAGTAGGATTTTGGATGATGGAAGTTTTGTTGGCATTGGAGTATCTAATGCTCCTACAAAAGATTTAACACTTGGAAATCAAAGCACTAAAACATTGGGCATTGAGGATTCTGATTCATATACATCAGGTCGTGATTTTTCAGTTTCAGCTGGAAGAACAATAAACTTCCAGTTAACTTCAAATTTTATTGACTTAAACCAAACCTCAAGAGTATACCGAAAAGGTTATGCTGCTCCAAATGGCGATTATTTTATTCCCTCCAATATGACGATATATAAACAAACCGGTGGGACAGGAAATCTTATTGTACATGCAACTTTATCATACACTATAAATTCAATTGCCATTAGTGCAACAAATGATCTTTATGTTTCAACCACTAATGGGCTTTACAAACAAATTAATTCAACAGGAACATTTAATTTAGAAGCTGGTGTTACCAATCGGGCGTATTATGCAATGTCATTTCATCCAAGCGGACATTTGTATGCTGTATGTGCTTGCGGAGATACGGTTGGAAGCTCTTCAGAATACATATACAAAAGAATAAATAATAGTGGAAATTTTATTTCTGAGATTACTTCAGCAGGCAGATACAATGATGTAGCTTGCGCACCGAATGGTGATGTATATGTTTCTTTTTGGTCCGTTGGTCTACTAAAACAAACAGATGGGAGTGGCGCTTGGAGTACTGTTTATTCTACAAATAGTTTAGGTTCTGTTTGTGTCTTAGAAAATGGGACTATATATGCTTGCAATGTCTATCAAGGTATCGCTCCAAAATTTGCTATTTCTATTAATAATGGTTTTTCATTTAATACATCAACAGTCGATCTACCTTTTGGAACGAGTCTTTATTGTTACTTAAGTACAAACAAAAATAATGTTTATACCTACAAATGGTCAGGGTCAAGTGTGTTTTTTCAAAATAATGATGCTTTAGGTTTTGCAAACTTAGATGGAGGTGCATTCAAAATAAAATCAGGAACTGGAAAAGGAACTGGAAAAAGTCGTGTTGAATTTTACACAGGTCAAAAAACAGTTTCAGGAACCGACATGCAAGTTGAAACAATCCGAGTATATCTTGATGAAAATGGGTCTTTTGTATACCTCACACCTCCAAGTTATTCAAACGATGCAGACGCAGATGCAGACGCAAATCTTCCTTCAAAAGCTTTTTATAAAATAACAGGGAATCGAACACTCTTCCAAAAACCTTAAATATATAAAATCATAAATTTTCAAAATCAATTATTGGCTTTTCTAAAGTCAGACTTACCTCTTACCCTTCATTCTACAAAACTGTAAAATGAAAATCCTATTGTGACGCCACTAACACAATTTTTAAACAATAATTTTTTAGGTCATTTTTAATATCAACCTAAAATAATTACGGTTACCCCTTAAAATAACTGAATACAAGCCTGTAAATTTTATAAACCCGTAAATAATTAATTAAAAATGAGTACAAATTACAACAGAATTAAAGTGGCTGACTTAGAAACAAATGAGCCAAACAAAATTTTAAAAACCAATGCAAATGGTGAATTAGAGTTTAGCAATGTAATTGATAATAAACAACTAAAGCTTGCATCGGATTCCGAAACTCAAATCAATTATACAGTTGCTGAAGATGAAAAAGTTATCAGCCGTTTAAAATTATTTAATTGGTGGGAATGGCTTAAAGCACAAAGTCAAACTATTTCAGGAACTTGGAATTTTACTAATAAAGTCACATTGGCAGCTGGAAACACAGCAACACCATCACTGATTATACCAAATGGTACTTTAACTAATTTTCCTCAAAATGGAAGCATTGAACGTGATTCAAATGGTCAACTTTGGGAAACCCATAATGATGTTCGAGCAAGATTAGCAACTACTTCTGAGGTAATTCTAATTCCTTTTAAAGCATCTAATAATATTCAAACTAATATAACCGGAACCTTGTCGGCAACCGCACAATCAATTTCAAGCAGCACTATAGTTGGAAGTATTAAAAATTCTTCAGTATCAAGATTAAATCTTTCTAATGAAATTTATTTTTACTCCAATAATCCTTCTTTAGGAAATATTGACCCAATAGAAGCAAAAAGTGAAATTTATTTAAAAATTAACAATGGCCTTTTTTCATCGCATTTCAGTGGAATCTCGCCTACGAATCAGATTAAAATAATAGAATTTTCAGGATTAAATAATAACGGACTAAAAAATTATCAAAGCCCCTTTTTAACTGATATACAAAATTCTGACATTATGTTGGCTCAGTGGTCAAAAATACAGTTTACGACACAAAACATAAAGGATGGTGTTACAACAAACGGAGAAGCAACCTATTACTTACGTGATGCTTCCAACAGTAGAACGTTTGGAGTTTCTGAAGCTTCTTTCAGTTTTGTTATTGTTAATACAGTTACTTACGCAGATCCTACAAATAGTCAAGGAAAAAATATTTCAAAAATAATCCGTACAAATAACTACGCTATTTATCTAGAAACGATCAGATAAAAATATTGTCTTTAGAATATTTGAAAATTTAAGTCAAAAAGAAACTATAAACTAGGTTCTTTTTGACTTAATAAATCGTCTTAAAAACAGCATACACCGTACCTGAAACTCAATAATTAATTTCTCTAATTCTCTTATCGCTTTTTCTTCAAAACCTAGACCACTTCATCCATTCTCTTTACAACTTTGTAAAGTCCCAGAACATCAATGTTAAACTGCTAAGCAGCTCTTTTTTAAGCTCCAATTTTAGACACATCTTTACACTGTCAAAAGAAAAAAAAGAGGCTTTAAGCCTCTTAAAACTTAAGTCTTTTGAAAAAATTACAAAGTAAATCAATTGCTAAAACTGCTTAGAAAAATCCCTAAAATATGCATTTACACCTCAAAAATTGATTAGACCTAACTACAATTTAATCATTCCGATTACGAACAAAAATTAAAGTCAAAAACAAAATTAGAATATGCCAACTAATCCAATTCCTGCGGTTCCAATTCCTACCGCCAGATATTACCCTCGATTGTCTGAGGTGATTACTGTAGATGATTTGCCTGAATTTTTATCGTTTGTCGAAAATGGCCTGAACTCCATTTTTAATAAAATTCACTATAAAAACCTGCAATATTCAAAAGGATATCGAGGCGATTCGGCTTTTTACAGCCTTGATATCGTAACAAGTAGTCCTCTTGCTCTTGAGCTACCATTTGATCTCAAACTTGTCCTAAATCCAGATTTAAAAGACGGTGATCAGTCAATTTCTTCATTTCCTATTACTCTAGAATATCAATGGGAAATTTTAGCATTCCTAAAAACATTCAGTTCCAGCAGTTTTTCTTTTTCTGCAAAAGATTTTTATTCTGTGGGGTTACAGGTTTTTCGTATCAGCGAAGAACAGGTAATTGCCCACATGATGAATATTTTTGTGGAAGCCGAAGAAGGTAAAACAAAATACGAACAGCTTTTAGCCGATATCAATGCTTTTGAAGAAACTATTACTAATGACCCTCTTTATCAAAAATTAGAATTTCCTGAAGGTATCGAGCAGTCAATTCAAAGTCTGATTGATGTTATTAAAACTAGTCCTCTTATTACAAAATCGATTCCGTTATTGTTATTTGGAGTTTATATAGCTAGAGAAGGTTATAGTTTAAACGAAATCAAACAAAAACTACAGGATTTCTACAATATTGTAGCTCCAGACGGAATTGAAGCTCACATCAAGAGAATCATTACTCCAAAAGCCAAAGCCACTTTAGAGTTAAGCGCTGGTATCGAATTTCCGCACAGCATTCTAAAACCTGTTAATCCAAATGGTTCTGCTTTTCCTAATCAAGCAACTAAGTCGACTTTCGTATTTGCCAAAGCGCAATTATACGCCGACACAGAAGCCGGAATTGGATATCAGGCAGAATTAGGCGGTTCATTGACACCTCCAAATGCGATGATTGGTAATACAGGGTTAATGCTTGAATTAGACACTTTAAAAGTCGATTTAAGCAAGAAAACCAATATCCCAGAAGCAGATTCAGACGGGCGTCCGAATGATTTCGTTGGTGTTTATGCTCGCGCCGCTTCTGTTACATTGCCATCAAAATGGTTTCATGAGCCAAAAGAAGGAGAAGAAGAAACAAATAACAAGCCTACGCTAAAAATCGGTGCCTCCAATTTATTAGTGGGTTCAGGCGGGCTTTCTGGAAATATTTATTTAGAAACCGTTCCTGAACCAAAAAATGGCTCGTTTAATTATTTTAATGACAAATTCGATTTCTACTACCCAATTACAATGTTTGAAAAAGACGAAGTAAATGGTGTAGTAAATGAAAAAGAAATTGCAGATTATCCTGCTTTACTTGTCTTTTTACAAAAATTATATACGGCCAAGTTGCCTTATACATTTAAATTCCCTTTAGCATTAAAAACAAAAGCTGATTTAAATTCTTCAACGGTATATGCTGCTACAGATTACTCTTTCGAAAATGCTTTAGATTATCAGACCTTTTTATCTGAGCTGGAAGAAAACATGCTTTGGAAAACTATTGGTTCTGATAAAAAAGGTTTCAAAGTCGGTTTCAATAAATTTGATATTACTTTCAAACAAAATAAAGTTGTCAATTCTAACATTAAAGGTGCTTTAGAAATTTCTAAACTCAAAGGAGAGGATCAAAAACCTTTAAAAGTTGGCATTGAAGGACATTTATATGACGATGGCGATTTCAACCTTACAGCTTCTTTCAATAAAGACAATAAACCAAAAGCCAATTTATTCAATCTGGTAAATCTTGATTTTCACACTTTAGAGCTTGGGAAACAAGATGAAGATTATTATTTAGGAACCTCTTGTTATGTTTCTTTTCAAGATTCTTTAATGGGAAATCTATTAAAAGGAAAAGGTTTCGAAGTTGAAAAACTACGTGTTTACAGTGATGGAAATATTGAAGTTGAAGGAGGATCAATTCCTATTCCAGTCAGCCTTTCTGTCAATTTGGGTCCGGTTCAAATGGCGGTTACGAATATCAATTTTGGTTCAACCCAATTTAACGGTCGTAAATATAATTTCTGGGGATTTGATGGCGCAATCAGTGTCAACCCGCTTGGCGTAGATGCCCGTGGGGAAGGTATAAAATACTATTATCCTGTTGATGGAGATTCTTCTGGTTCTTTCATCAGAATCCAGACTATTGAAGTCGATTTAATTATTCCAGGAACTGCAACCGAGGCTTCGGCTATGGCAATCATTCATGGTATGATTTCGCTTCCAAGACCTGGTGTTGATGAAGAATTTACGGGAGAGGTTTCATTAAAACTTCCGAAAGCAAAAATTTCTGGAAGCGTTGGAATGCGTTTTATGCCTAAATATCCAGCTTTCTTGATTGATGCGAGTATTGAGTTACCTGTTCCTATTCCGCTTGGATTTCTGGCTATTAATGCCTTTAGAGGTTTATTAGGATTTAGATATGTTGCCACAAAACAAGCTGTCGGACTAACAAAAGACGATTCTTGGTATGAGTATTATAAACATCCAAAACCGGGTATCAACATTAAAAAATTCAGTGGCCCGCCAGATTCAATGCAGTATAATACTCCATTTTCAATTGGAGCTGGAGCCACTTTTGGAACTGTTGCTGATGGCGGACATGTATTGTCATTAAGAGCCATGCTTTTATTGTCTCTCCCTACTCTATTTTATATTGAAGCAGGACTGAATGTTATTTCTGGAAGATTAGGCCTTATTGAAGATGATCCAAGTAATCCGCCATTTTTTGCTATGGTTGCTTTCGGGGATGATTCTTTAGAATTAGCGGCTGGAGCAAATTTCAGTATTCCTAAAGATGGTGGTCAGATATTTAGACTCACTGCATTATTAGAAGCTGGTTTTTTCTTTAAAAATCAGAAACCTTGGTATGTTAATTTCGGAACAAAAGACAAACCAATTACAGCAGAGGTTTTAACCTTATTTACCGCAAAAGCTTTCATTATGCTTTCTGCTCAGGGAATTGAAGCTGGAGCTCGATTAGATTTTAAACTCGATAAAAGTTTTGGACCAGCCAAAGTCAAATTATGGGCTTATCTGGAGATGGGCGGAAAAATATCGTTCAAACGTCCTCAAATGGGTGGTTATATTACTGCCGGTGGAGGAATTCAGATTAAACTTTGGATTATTAATGTTGAAATTGCTTTAGATACCATATTCTCTGTAGAATCATTTAAACCTTTCTTGATTTATGCCAAATTAGAACTGAGCGTTCGTGTAAGAATTGCCATGATTAGAGTACGTAAAAACTTTACCGTTGAACTGCAATGGGATCTCAACCGAGTTATTGATCGTACGCCATACAGTCCGCTTCCAAAAGGAACTTTTGGAGATGGTGAAGATGACAGAACATTAGAGAATGTCAAAGGAGTTCATATGTTAACCAATCAGGCATTTGCTTTGGATTATTTCAAATCTGCTGGAGAAAAAAATTATGAAGGAAACAAGCTTTTCCAAGACGGTACTCCAAGACCAGAGTTTATTACCTCAGTAATACCTTTAGATACTTACATCGATATTAAAATGGCAAAAGGATTAATACCTAATGCTGAATTATTTGAAAAAGTGGGTGGATATACTGGTGAAGCTAAAAACTACACCGATATGATGCCTCCGGAAGGAACATCGAAAGCTGGTAGAAAACTGCGTCAGGTTAAACATGAATATGGAATCAAATCAATCAATTTGAAATCTTGGAATGGTACCGATTGGATAGATTATAATCCTTTTGAGGCAGTTGTAAAAGACGATGAAAGAAATGAGGAATTGAAGAAATTACCTTGGGCACATTGGCAAAAAGCAATTGACCAATATGATTCTATTCGAGTATTGGCAACAAATCCATTTTCTTTTTTAAGTGCTGCAGAACCTGGATGGCATGTTCCTGAACAATTAGGAATTACGTCTACAAAATTGTTCTGTGCTGCCACAGAAACCGAAAAACAGCACATGGATTTCCTTAACAAACAAATTGGAACGCGCTATTATGTACCAATGCAGCACGAAGCCGACAAAATTAATGGCTTGTTTTTCAAACTTATTGGAGAACTTCCTTTAATTGTAGGTAACAATGTTTTTGAAGGCGGAGATTTTATGAGCATTACTGCTGATGAAAATCCTTTAGGCTATAATCGATCATTGTCTTTTAGAAATGACAACGAATTAGAAATTATTTTCCCTGAATCAGCAATTGATCCAGAATTAAGGCTTACAACTCAGGCAAAAGAAGTTAAAATTACTGCTTATACAGCGACTTTTGAAGATGATGATAAATTAGTGTCATACGTGCCTGTAAGCTTTAGCAAAACTAAGATGGGAGTATTTTCTGAAGAACAAAATTATACTAAAGCAGAGCTTTTAAATCCTATAACCTTATACACAGAAGAGATTGATAGTCAGAAGAAAAAAATCGATAAAATTGTAATTAGTCCAGTTTCGGCAAAAGCAAAACGCATTAAAGAAATCAGAAACGAAATTGCAGCATTATTTGACGATACTTATGGTGATTTAACAGGAGAAACTGAAATTACATTGACAGATCCTGTAAAGATTGCTAAATACAATTCGTTAATGACTGAATTGGCAAACCTGAAATTAGATGCAGGAAATGAAAATGCTAACTCTGGAGGCAATCCAAATGCATTGACTTTTACACATTATTATGGCTATAACGGAAATGCTTTATATGACTTTGATAAAGTAATCAAATTCAATGATTCATATGTGATAACATTCCATCCAAAAGAGGATGCTAAAACTACTATTCTGTTACAAGTCAATTCTGATGGCACTATTATTAGAGAGCGTTTGATTAATGGAATTGTAACTTCTCTGCAGGTTGTAAATGGAAATTTACTGGTAACCCAAGCTCTGAATCCAGAACAATGTAAAGGAATCGGAGAAGCAACAATCGATCTTGATTTTATTGTAGGATGCCTCTCTCCTATTGCTGCAACGGTGATTGTTGAAATGGATGAAGAATTAAATCCGATTTTAGGAACGCAATATTTGAATACCTATTCTTTAGGTTTCAACAAAATATTGCCTTTAGCAAATAATGACCTGCTTTGGATTAACAATACATCATCAAATGAAACTCAAATCAGCTGGATTAAAGGAAGCGACCGAAGTGTGGTTTATCGTTCTAAAGTTAACGGAGAAGTAATTAAAGTTCTTCAGCATAATGAGAATGAATTTAGTTTGATTACTAAGGATAAAAAAGTTATCCGTTTAAGTGTCAACAATGTATCAAAAGTAATTTCTGCGACAGATACAAAAGTAATTTCTACAACTGAAGTAATTGAAATTGTCGATGCGATAATTGCGAATAATAAAACATTGCTTTCGGTTAAATTATCAAATGGCAAATTTGCATTGGCACAAATTGATGGAAACACTATTTCATTAGTAAAAAATGACAGCATTTTTGATTCGGCAATTTATTTATCAAATCAAACATTAAATGATCATTCTATTGTGGCTTACAATACGCATTATTTGTTTGTATTGAATGAGACTTTAACCCAAGCAAGATTAATTAAAAGAGAAACAAATGTTGCTGATGCTTCAATCATTCAGATTCAAAATGAACCGTCTGTAAATGAAATTCTGATGCTTTCTAGGAAACCAAAAGAAAAAGGAGTTTATTTTTCATTGTTTAGCGATGCGTTTGATAACTGTTCTTTACATCCTGCCGAACAAGTTTCTGTAACTTCTTCGACTGCTACTTTAGCAAACGGAAGTGTTAATTATTCTGCACTGGATTTAATTAGTGGACTAGATTTCAAAAGAAGCATTAAAAATTCGAACATAATTACAACTGATGCTGTTATTTGTTCAAGTCTGGAAAATGCTGAAGATCCAGAACTTGATTACACGACTTACATTCAGAGTGTAGATTGGTTTAGCAAAGAAGAGTATTATCATAATCAAACGATTTTGGATATTCCTGCTGTACAAGAACAGTTTCAAGCGATGAAAAATGCGGTCGAAACAACAGTACAGCCAATCTGGAGACCAAATACAACGTATTGTTTAGATTTTACTTTAACAGATACTGTTGATGATAATAAAAAGAATCCTGTAGAATTTAAATATTATTATGGATTTAAAACGCTTGGGCCAATTGGACATTTCCCAGTTAAGGATCCTGAAAAAGATGCGCCAGTGAAAAACGAATTGACAGCATTGTCTAAATCTCCGCTGACTTCATTGAGAAATTATCTGGATTATAACCGTTCTTATCCAAATGCTGACGGAAGTTTATTACAGTCTAAACCTTCATTTTATGGCAATGAGCAATGTGATATTTCTTTATTCTTTACGAGTACGTATACTTCTCACATGTTTAAAAATTGGGCAGAATACGAAAGTGAAAGACCTGAAATTGAAGGAAAACTTAATCTTTTCATCAAAGATCCGTTGACTGATCTTCTTATTAAATACCCAATAGAACCATTGGAAGAAGGTCAACCAGAAGTGGTTTATCCAAAGCCAATAGAAAGTGATGAAGATTGGACTGATGATAATGATCCTAGAATTCCATTGGGTGTTAGAATGTTAAACAATTTTATTGAAGATCCTTCTACAATGCGATGCATTCTAGATTTAGGACAACCTTTAAAACCAAAATCATTAAAATACAAAACAACTTTAACCAATTTAAAACCTTCAAAACTTTATACGGTTCTGGTAAATAACTTTTTTGATGGTGCCCAAATAGGAATTTCAAGCGAAAGCAAAAATATCCTGGTACATCAATTTGGATTCCAGACTTCGCGCTACAAAAATTTTGAAGAACAAGTTCAGAGTTATTTTGTGAATGAAGAAAAAACTAAAGAAGCTTTATATGATGTGAATGTTAATCTGGATCAGGAACGTATAGATGCTCTGCATTATTTAATCGCTCCTAAAACTGATAATGCTACAAATGCGTTAAGCGATTCAATGGCAACAAAATATCAGCATTTGTTTGATCGTGCGACTGAAGGAATCTTAAAACTGTCTCCTCTTGATCCGGCTCAGGGTACTGAGGTAAATAAAATTATTGATACGAATACTGGAGCAACAATAGCGCTTTTAGTTCGAAACCCAGAGCCTTTTAATATTCCTAAAATGCCTTTAGAAGAAATTCAGGATACGATTACTGTTTTAGATGAACTAGGAAATCCAATATCTGGATACAGCGTAATGCATTCAAAAGATTACTCGCAAGCTTTAATTATGCATAACAGCAAAATCATTTCTGGAATAGAAAACTTGAAAATCAGGTTTAAATACAAAATGTGGAATAATGACGGAAATGGTCCTTTAACAAACATTATTGATACGCAGATACTGCCATTACAAAATACAAATCTTTAAAAAAATAAGAAAAAAATGAGTTCTATAAATCTTCAGGAAAGCCAGCTCTCGGGCTGTGCAACTTATGTAGCAATTGTAGTCGACGAATCTGGTTCGATCAATGGAAACGAAGCACAGCAAATCCGCGACGGGCTAACTTCATTTATCAATTCTCAGGCACAAAGTAATATTACACTTTCGTTAATCGGAATGTCTAACAGCGATACCGCTGTTAGACCCGATAACGTTATTCAGAAGAAAATTTCAAGTAATAGTCAGAATTTTATTGATTGGATTAATTTATATGGTCTTGGAAATCAAAGCATACAATCAGATTATTGGGCTTCTGGTTTAAATGTTGCCAAAAATTTATCTGTTACTCCAGATATCGTTTTTGTGGTTACTGACGGTCTGCAAGTCAATAATTCAGAGTATTTAAAAAATCTGTTTACTGAGTTAAATCTAACTTCGAAAGTTTTTGTGTACGGAGTAACTAGTTCGTTTGATACTATTGAAGAATTGACAACGCCACTGACAAACTTTTTAGAAAGAACACCAGTTTTAAAAAATGATCAAACTTCTGTCTTAGATTCAGATTATATCAGAGTTCCCGATTTCAGTAATTTAGGAATTGAATTAAACAGACTTGCAACCAATTTATCCGATTTACAAATTGGCTGTTTTCCTAACGTAAGCATTATTGACGATAATTTAGTTTATCCTTCTTTAAAAAAAGGTCTAAGAATTAGCACACAATGCGGAACTTTAGTTCTAAAAAACAAAAGCCGAGTTCCGCTGACTTTAAGTGCCGGAACAAAAATCCATAAAGAAAAAAATCTAAACGGGCTTATTTTTAAGCTTTACAATTCGGTTACAATTCCAGGAAAAGATGAAGTTGAAGTTCCAATTCGAATTGAAGGGAAACCTTTGAGTTTTGGCCATTTTTCAACGCTTGTTGATCTGAGCGATGTCTTTAATCCTTTAGGAGTAAGCATTAATTTTAATGTTGGAAGAGAATCATCAACCATTGAGATTACTCCAGGAAAAACAAATCTACAGTCAACCTATTTACAAGTTGTTACGGCTGGTTCAAGAGGAATTGACAGTACAAAAGGAATTCATCTTCGATGGATGCTGAATGGCAAGTTAGGAGAAAACCATCTCCCAAAAGGCGAATTGTACGACGGAGAAAATTCTAATTCTAGTTTTAATAAACCTGATGATTTTGTAAAAGTCTACAGAGCACCTTATACAAAAATCGCTCAAACTGTAAACTTAACTGACAACCCAAATGTTGTTGACAACAAAAAAGCACTTTGGATTTATAAAACAGAAAATTCGCAAAGATCGGTTTATGTTAATTTTAAAGATGACAAAAAATATAAATCAATTAAACTCAGCATCGATCCATTAACAAATCCTGTAGCTTTTATGCAAGCTTATGGAAATGGTTTAATAGAAATTGAAACCAAAACCGATTTATTCTTTGCAGCCGAATTAGATTTTTCATCTTCAAATACTTCAAAAAGTGTAAAACTAGAAACTTTATCAGTTGCTGAAAACAAAATCACAGCTTCTAAAAATGTTAGCAGTCGTAAAACATATGATTCTGCACAATTAAACAACAAGATTCGTGTAGTTGCTGAAAATGGAAGAAGTATTCGATTTAAAGCTAATAATTGCTCATTAAATTCTATTCAATTTGAGTTTTATTCTGATTTCATTACTCATGCTAATGTTAACGGAGACTGGATTTTAAAAGGAAAATATGGCCTTGGCACAGATGATTTTAAAGTTTTCGAACAGCTTGAACCAAAGTTAAACGCTGTTCACGGAAAATGGTTAAAATTCAATGATGGTGAATATGTAAACACTAAAAATTACAAAGCAAAATGGAACAGACCAACTGTTGAAAATGATATTACTGATGAAAACATCAAAGATATTGTACTGGAATATATTGATTTAAGTAAATCAGGCAATCCAAAAGCAGAAAAAGATATTCATTTTGGTGATCGCATACCTATCAATGAGCCAAAAGAAGGAGAAGTACAACAATATGCTGAAAATTTAACCAAAATATCTTATCTGGATATTTTGAATATTGCTGCAAACGATTATCACGTTGCGCGTATGTTAGGTTTAGGCTGTTTAGATCTTGATGAGAAAGTTTATGATGGAGAATATGTTTATTTAACAGAATATACCACTTTTGGAAGTTTAGAAGAAGGTATTGAAGGAAAAGAAATGCAACATCTTTCAATGAGTATTCCAACTTCTATCAATACTGAACGTATGCCTCTTCCTATCCAATTAAGTAAAATTGTTCCTGGATTAAATGTTGATTCGGATGAAAATCCAAATAACAGAATTACAGATTCTGAAGGCTACAGTTTTGATGGAAAAAAACGATTTGTGAGTTTGTTTATGGATGATATCATGGATTATGATATTGTAAATCCTAATTTAAAAAACGACTTTTTTAAATCTTCTTTAGAATATGAAGGAAGCAACTTTACTTTCCCTGTTTATTTGGGAATCGACCATAAAATTGATTCCGAAAAAATATGGAAAAGTCCAGAATTATCACATGATCTTGAATACAAAAGTGTCAATCAAAATTTAAAAGAATCAGAATTTGAAACCGTTCCAATTAATATTCCTGAGCCTGGAAAATCCGTTCTAAATGCCATTCAGGAAGAAACTGGAGAAAACACCTATATCTATCAAGGATACGGAATTAACATTTTTTCAAGAGCAACATCTGGGCGCCAAATCAGTATTAAATCTGACATTAAACCTGCGAATAATCTAATGCCTCCGAGCAATATGAATGCTCTTTTGGTTACTGAAGAAAATCCGTTAATGTTTACTTCTCAATCAGAACAACAACTATTAGGCAAGATTACCGGAACGGACAAAACATTGGTCAGAATCATGTTTGATTATTATTCTGCTCAGGAATTGTTAAGCTATCCTGTTCCAAGAGAAATCACCGTCACAGATGCAGAAACCAATAAAGAATCTATTTTTCCTGATGCCGAAGAAATATTTGCAGATCATTTTAAACTGTATTATAAAGACGGACTTCCTGAAGTCGAATATGGTGAAATTGAAAGTATTGTAAACAATAGCACCAATAACCTTACTTCAATTGTAAAAATAAGAGAGTATAGAATTATCAGCAGTGGCCAGCAAGTTAAACTCGGATTAGATAATTCCAATAAAACCAGATTTGAAAGAGGAGTTTTAACGATTGGAGATCAAAATTATATCATTCAAAATATTGAAGTAAAATTCAAGAAGGATGAAAATTCTAATGATGTTTTTGATTACGCTCTTATCGAAGTATTGAAAAAGGAAGTTACTGACAAACTTCATGCTGATGGAGATGCAACAATAGATTCTGAACAGATTCAAGATATTAAACTTCCTGAAAGCAGATTGTGTACGCTGGTGCAAAACATGCAAACAGCTGCTAACTGGCACCAACCTCAAATTGATTTCACAGTTCAGTATCCTGAGAGTTTAAACAAAATTCACAGAGAAGTTATTGAACATGTAAGTCCAAACGGAAGGGATTTACAGTTAGAAAAAACAAGAGGAGTTTGGAATGATGTAGTAGTTGAAAGAGTTTTTGAAAATTCGTATGAAATGAATGAAAATGGAACGTACAAAGTAGATGACGAAGGCAATCCAATTCCATTATTATCTGAGAAGAAACATTTAGGATTATATAAAATCATTTTCAAAAACTTCAATTTACCTCAGCATTCTCAATTTCAATCGGAAAAAGAAAACTCTGTAGAATGGTCGAATGGTATTGTGAGATTGTTTACAAAAGACGCTTTTGAAGAAGGAAATCCTGTACCTAAAAAATCAAGAAAAGAGTTCAAGGTTTATAAAACAGAAAATATTGGTACGACTGGAGATTTAGTCTTGTATATTGATGATCCAGATTTTAAACTTGGTAATTATGTTACACAAACCATGGTTGAGGGCTATGATGAAATTTTAGGTGCAAAAAATGGTCTTCACACAGAAAACGGGGTGTCAGATTATGAGAATGATTATGTATCCCAATCTGCAAACTATTATCCAAGTTACAAGGTTTATTTGTACGCAGACGCTGTTTCGGGAATTACTCAAGAAAATATTCTGCCAAGAGAGAATGAAAATACGCATTATTCAGTTTTCGGAATCAGTACTCATTCAAAACCAGATGTTTGTTACAAATCAAAAATTAGTATTCCTTGTCCGATGTACGCTGTCAAAGTTGAGAAAACGGAGAAACCTGAAGAAATTATTGGTGGTAGTTTGTATGCAACTCGTCCAGATTTTTACAATCGTTCGACTTTTACTTTCACAACTAAATATGATGATAGTAGAAAACCTTATGGATTATTGCATTACAGAGCCAATGACGAAGATTTGCTTAACGTTTTATACAAACCGACAACTGTAACTACAATCCGAGAAGAATTGAACAAACTGGGCGGAAATGATGAAATTGATTTCAACAACAGATGGGCAGACTTTTTGAATTTTAATGAACTTGTAACAAGAGGTCAATATGACGTTTTTCCAAAAAATGAATCTGAAGAAAATTATCAGTTTCCATTACCTGACAACGAAGAATTTATAAAACTAATTAATGATTTTATCAAATGGCATAACAGCACTTTAGATATAAATGCAAAAAAAGCAGACGAAATTATTTCAATAGAATCACTTAATCAGGTTCTTATTTCTGAAGATGAAGGAGTTCAGGAGCCAATGTTAGCGGTTTATTTTATTGAACAAGCCATTTATAATGCCTTTGTTCCGTTAACGGAAGTTCCTGTAATTTATGAGCACATCAAAGGTAATGACTATGTTCCTGTTAATAAAAAACAGACTATTAAAGATAAAAACGGAAATGCTTTAAAACCAACTGACACTGATTTTGACATTGCTCCAATGATGAAAGTTGTAAATGAAAGCCAAAACAGAGTACAATTTACCGATTTTAATCTGGATGGAAACTCACAAAACATCTATTTCTACGCTGTTCGTGAAATGGACATTAAAATGAATTTTGGAGAATTCAGTAATCTTTTAGGACCAGTAAAATTAGTGGCTTCTACTCCACCAAAAACTCCAGAAATTAAGCGAATTATGCCAATTCTTGAAAACCAGGTGTTAGGAATAAAACCTGCCGTTCAGATTGAGTTAAATGCATATCAGCCAGAATATAAAATCAGAAAAATCAATGTTTATCGTGCTACAACAATGTTGGAAGCTCAGTCAATAAGAACAATGAAACTGGCTAAAGAAATTGTAATTAATGAAGATACTTTATCTGCTGATTTTGACAATGTCTGGACCGTTTACGATGATTTTCAAGATTTAGAAGAAGTTCCATTTGGTGATGGTCTTTTTTACAGAATTACGGTTTCCAAACAAATTGAATATGCAGATCCTGAATCAACAATAGAAAATTCAGTTATAAATATTGATTATGCTCCGTCACAGCCGTCAAAAATTACAGCAACTGTTATTGTTGATAGTGTTTCGCCAGAATCTCCAGCTTTGGAAGCTTCTGGAACTGTCTCGGGAACAAATGGAGAAATCTTAAAACCTGTAGTTTTCAATTGGAATAAAACAGTTTATAATGGTAAATATCATTTATACAAAATGAACAGTCAAGGAAATTGGGATAAGATTCATGAAATTTCAACAAATCTTGAAAATATTGCCTTACCGCTTCAGCAGACAAAATTAAATACTGATGAATTGATTATCAAAAATGAAGATGGTGACAGAATTTACCATCATTTTAAAGTAATCTCAGAAAACACATCAGGCATGCTCAGCAGTGACGAAAAAATCCTAACTCTTTAAAATTAATAAATACCAATGAATCAAATCATTGGTATTTATTTCAGGTCTCATTAAAACATTTAAAAGCAAAGAAATAAAACTAAATAAAATGGCAATACTAAGAAACGACTTTCACAACAAATTCAAAGATGGAGATATTCCATCACACCTTGACTTCGTAGAAATTTTTGACAATTTCGTTCATAAAGAAGACGACAAAGCCAATTTTCAAATGGTCGAAACAGGAACAGATAATCAACATTACATCACTCCTGCACTTTTAAAAGCAGCTTTTCAGAATGCAGGAATCATTGCTGGTAATTGTTACGTTCCATATAAAGAATTTCAGGATAACTTTTCAGGATCATCTATTCAATTAGAACAAGCTCCTATTGCAGACAGCGTTAAAGTCTATAAAAATGGGCAATTATTAAAAGAAATTAACGATTATAATTTAAACTACGACAGTGGCGTACTTACATTTTCGGATCCAATAACCGGGCGAAATATTGAAATAAATTACTGGTCTAAAAATCTTGATACTGAATCTGAAGGAGCTGGCTCAGATCCGATTCTAGGAAGTTTATCTATTCCTTACAAAGAAAATTTTGACGAAGATACTTTTACTAACGATAAAATCACTTTAAAAGAAATTCCGGTAAAAGACAGTATCAGAATTTACAAAAACGGCCAGCTACTTAGAGAAGGCACAGGCAAAGATTATGCTGTAGATTACAACAATGGAATTATTACATTCTCATCAGTAATTGAAGATCGTAATATCGAAGTTGATTATTGGTACAAAAGCACTGTCACTTTATCTGATTTGGAACTGAATACCAAATACGTCGATTTAACAACAGCGCAAACAATTGGAGGAAATAAAACTTTTACTGAAACTGTTGAAGGTAAAAGCTTTATTAAAACTGGCGGAACTTCAAGTCAATTTTTAATGGCAGACGGCTCCGTATCAACTTCTCCAGGTTCTGATTATGATGCAGGACATTCTATTGGTACAATCCCTCTCACTGGAGGCTATCAAAAATTTAGCAACGGATTAATATTACAGTGGGCTTATTTAATGAATAATGCCAACACCTATAGCTTCCCTTTAACGTGGCCAAACGGCGCTTTGAGTGTTATGGTATCTACTTTAAGAACGAGCTCTGGAAGCAGAGGGTATAATCACGTTGCCAATATTACAAAAAATAGTTACTACGCTCTTATTGATGGTAGCGAAGGGTATATGTTCTCAATTGGATATTAACTATAAACTAAAAAATAAAAATTATGTATAAAGGAACTTATAACGAAAACGGAGATTACACAGGCTTTTATGTTGAAGAAATTCATGAAAATATTCCAAAACCTAATATCGAATTAACCGAAGAAGAATGGCAACAGGCATTATCTAAAAATTATAAAGTAATTGAAGGCAAACATACATTTTCTCCTTTTGTTCAAAATAAAGAAGAGCTTTTAGAAAATTTAAGAGCCAAAAGAAATTCATTATTAACGGAAAGCGATTGGACGCAAGTACAAGACACACCTCTTTCTGAAGATAAAAAGGCAGCTTGGAAAAATTACAGACAAAAACTAAGAGATTTAACTGATCTAGAAGATGTAGCAACGGTTGTTTGGCCAGTAAAACCTATTTAATAAATATTCATTTATAGATTTTAAATGAATATTCAATCAAATAACTATTCTTTATTAAAATAAATATGGAAAAAAATACAACATACAAACCTTTTGCTTTTATAGATAATTATGTACCTACTGAAGGGGAAACTATTTATTATAATATAGAGCAAACTTTAACCAAAACTAAGAATGATTGTACTATAGGAATCCCTAGTTCAGTAACCCTAACCGCTGAAGCCAATAAATTTGTATCAAATTCAAGTATTGAAAAGGCAAATGAACAGGCAGAAGCCTGGCTAAAAACTAATACTCAAGCTTATGCCAATAATATAGGCGTATGTATGATTGATAACACTCCACCAAGCAGTTTTGTACTAAGTGCATCAGTTACTTCAAATACGGTAGTCTTGTCATGGACTGCGTCTACAGATAACATTGGAGTTATTGGTTATGATATTTTTATTGATGATACTTTTTTGGCATCCACTTCAAATGATGTTTTGCAGTATATAGTTGACGAACTTTCATCTTCTACAATCTACAGTTTTTATGTAAAGGCAAAAGATACAGCTGGTAATTCGAGCAATAGTAATTTATTAGCAGTAAAGACACTACCTGTTATTTTAAATTTACCAGTAACAAAGTCGGTAATTTTTGAAAATAGAAATACCAACTGGGATAACTGTCGAAACGCTACGACAGCTCAAACGTATTATCAAAGCAATAATCTTTTGGGAGCAGCAAAAGATACGCAAGAATATATCCTTAATAGATATAGAGCTACGATTGATACTTTATCTCTTGAATCAAAGCCAAAATCAGCTAAATTGAAATTTAGATTTGCTTCAAATGCTATAGGAAATGCACTAACCTTTCATCTATTTGCAACAAATAATGTTGTTCCCTATTCTCAAAATTTTCAGCTTGAAGATTGGAATGATTGGGACATGAGTACTTTTATTGGAAGCACTACTTTTCCAACCAACTCAACTGAATACGGGGAAATAGAATTACAACCTGCTCATTTAGATTTACTAAACAATCGAGAAGGTTTTAATTTTTTCCTAATCTCAAATGGAGATAAAGAAAATAATGCTCCTACCAGCAATAGCAGACCTACACTTTCTATGACTCCTGATACTGGAGAAATCTATTTAGAATGCGAGTTATAGATTAAAAAATAAACAACCATCTTTTAAATACCACAAAACAAATGAGCACTAATCATAATAGAATTAAAGTCTCCGATTTAGAAACAAATGAGCGAGACAAAATTTTAAGTACTAATTCACTTGGCGAATTAGAATTTATGAATTTAAATGATCTAAAAACTGAAAATTATAATGCATTAGATTGTATTGAAGAAGGAAAAGCTCTGGATGCGAGACAAGGAAAAGTTTTAAAGGATTATATTGATAACTTTAAAAATGGTCTTAAGTCTTATTTTGATAGTTTATATCAATCGATTTTAGTTTCTGGAACAAATATCAAAACTATTTGTGGCATTCCATTGCTTGGAAGCGGAAGCATCGATGCTGATATTTTAGAACAAGTTATTATCAATTCAAGCACAAGCATTCAAGAATCTTGGAAAGGCAGGACTGTTTTAATACAAACTAGCTGCACTATTACAGTACCTGCATCACTAAGTGATTCATTTGCTTTTCAAGGCATTACAATGCCTGGAGTCACAATTACATGGCAAATAATCGCCCCAAAAACTTGGCTTTTTGGTTCTCCAAATGCTACCCTAGAAAAAAGTACTTTCTCTTTTATTCAAAAAGGTACTACTAACAGCATTATTCTTCTACAATAATGGGAATTAGAAGCTATAATTATGGAAAATTAAAAAATAATTCTCCTAATACATTCATAGGAGGAATTGCTCCTCAAGTAAGCACAGCATCAGCTTTAGCGACCAAATTAGGCATCGCAGTAAGTAATATTAAATCCTTTCAAATAAATTCAAATGGATTAGATATCAGCTGCAGAATCAATATAAATTATAATTTAGGAAATGGGTTTAGCAACAACGGCTCATATATAACATACTTCCTTGACTTTGATGGAAGAGTTACTTCTCTTACAAATTCGTTTTATTCATGCTTTTCGCTAAAATATGTATATCTTCCAAAAGTTACTTCAATTGGAGAATTCTGCTTCTATCATGAAAACCAAAGAACTGATTATGAAACGATGTATCCTATAAAGGCATTATATCTACCTTCATTAATTTATTTAGGCAAAAATGTTACTAACAATGAAGGCGTTTTCAAAAGTACCACTCGTCCCACAAATTTGTATACTAATGACTATCTAAGAACTGTAAATGCAGGTAATCCAGATAATGACATTGTAAGTGGAGCAGCTATAGGAGTAACTACAACATATATTTTAGATTTCACAAAACCTAATTCTATAACTAATTTATCTGCAGGAGACATTTATAATTCTGCAATACAATTAAACTTCGCAATACCATTAAGTGTGAATACTCTTAGTGATTATGAAGTTTGGGTTAATGGCGCATATTATACTCATATACCAGGGAGTGGATCATACATTTATGGGCTGACGGCGAATACCAATTATAATATTGAAATCTACTCTACTGATATTTATTATAATAGGTCTTATGTAAGTAATGCCTTGTCAGTTTCGACAAACAGTACTTCTACTATTTCTACAAATGGTCTTATATCATATTACCGATTCAATGAGTCTTCGGGAAATATTTTATTTGATAATTATGGTACAAACAATGGTATATATTCAGGTTGTACTCTAGGAGTGGCAGGTATAAAAGGAGGCACTAGTGCGTTTCTTAACGGAACGACTGACTATATTGACCTCGGAAACCCTTCTGCTTTTCAATTGAATACTGGAGCTATTGTCTTTTGGGTAAAATCCACAAATGTCTTGAACAATCCTCGAACACTAATATCAAAAAATGGGGCATATACGATAAAATTGGTATATGGTAATATAGGCACGCAACAAACTGCAACTGGATACTGGAACTTAATAGCAATTAATTTTGCACCTGGAACAAACAATTCAAGAATATATGTAAATGAATATGTAGCTTCTGTTTTCACAAATACAGTTTCTACACAGGCAAATAAGCTTATAATTGCAAGTTCTTCTACTGGATATAATGGTTCTATTGATGAAATGGCAATCTACAATAGAAATTTAACACCTCAAGAAATTAAACTAATTTTCAACAATAAAAAGGGGTCGGAATTATAATTATATGAAAAAAATTAAATAGTGAATCTATTCAAATATTTACTCAAAATATAAAAAATGAGCACAAACTACAACAGAATAAAAGTGGCTGATTTGGAAACAAATGAGTCAAATAAAATTTTAACCACAGACGATAGTGGGAAATTAGAATTTACCAACATTAACGCTATAAAAGTCGACAGTTACAATGCCCTTGACTATACTGATGCGGGTAAAGCATTAGATGCAAGACAAGGTAAGATCTTAAAAGACTTTATCAACGATATTAATGCTTTGCTAATTTCAGATAATGTCAACTTAAATACAATCCAAAAATTAGTCGATGCAATTGAAGATGTAAAAGCTTCCTTAGATACAATTTTGGTTAATAACCTAAGTTCCGGCGGAACTACAAAGGCTTTAACTGCTGAAATGGGTAAAACATTGCAAAATACCAAAGTTGATAAAGCTCCTGGCGAAAGATTAATTAATGCTGAAGAAATTGCCAAACTCTCGGGAGTATCAAATGTTATTACTACAGTAAAAACAATAGTATCAACTGCGCTAGCAACTCAAAACGTTGCAGGATTTGTAAATTATATTAATGCCTTAAATCCAGTGCTTGCAGTTGGACCTAACGAAATTGTAAAGTATACAACCAGCGATACAGGACGAACATTCGAATTAAACTTAAGAGGTCGTTCTTTTGGTGTTGGACAACCAGCTATTACAACTTCAAATGTTATTGAAGTAACTGATTTCTTAAATAAAGACATCAAATTGAGTAATTATCTGTCTACACGTAACGATGGACAATCACCAACTAACAGAGTATTAGGAACAGATGCAAATGGTAATTTAAAAATGTATAGTATTACTGCTTTCCCTGCCCCTTTCTTAGAATCTCTAGTAGCCGATAACACATTACCATTAAATACTGGAAATGTTATTCTGAAAGGTGCTTTTTTCACTCCAACAATGACAGTTACAATTACAGGGCAAACAGTAAATTATATAACATTTATTACTGATAACGAAGTCCATGTTAATGTAACCACTGGCTCTGCTGAAGGCAATTTTGATGTCATTTTGAATAATGGATTGACTTCAACATTCATCGGTAAAATGTTAGTTGTTTTAGGAACTATATATACTCCTAGCGAAACAGATTGGATTAATAAATCATTCATTGACGTAAGTGAGAAAGGTAGTGCAAAAGTAGTTACTTTTAATTCTCAAGCTTCTGCAACATGGCCACAAGAATTTGATCATACACGTAACTTTTCATTCAGAGTCTCTTTTAAACCTTCACCATTAGGAGAAATACCTGCTAATGCATATTTACCCGTATTACGACTTGTAGATGCAACAACTGGTACTATTATTACATCTATGGGAGTTCTACGTGGTAACGGAAACAATATTCACGCATATACTATTGGATGGGGATCTCTAGCAGCGGTAGATTATCCTGGAACTAATGTAGGAAATGTATCGACTAATCCTGCTCTATTACCAGATCATTATCTTGAAATAAGACAGTATAATGGAGTACTCTACACCTATTTCGACAATGCTTTAAAACAGACAGCTCCAGCAGTTTTGACTAATAAAATAAAATTGGTAGCAAGACCAAAACTTTTTGATTTATGCAATATTAAATATATAGAATTACCTTAAAAATTTGCAATTTGTAATAAAAAACATCTAAAAGTGCTCGATAATCGAGCACTTTTTACTTTTTCAATAATTCTTTTTAAAAATAAAAGTCCATTATTTTCTCAAAACTTATCCTAAAAAACTCACTTTATTTTTACCAAATCTGATAGATTTTTTTATAAATCTCTGATATTTTCCCCATCACCAATCACAAAATTTTCCTAAATATTTTTCACTTAATTGATATATCGGGAAAAGTCGATATATTTGCATCATGGAAAATATAGAACTTTTTAAAGCACTTTCAAACAAGTCCAGATTGCAAATGCTGGAATGGCTGAAAGAACCTGAAATAAACTTTCCCAGTCAATTGGAACATGGCGGATTTGAACACGGCGTTTGCGTAGGACAAATTCAGGCTAAAGCCGGTTTGACACAATCTACAGTATCTGAATACTTGTCTATTCTTCAGCGCGCTGGTTTTATCGAAGCCAAACGTGTTGGGCAATGGACTTATTATAAACGCAACGAAGGTGCCTTTGAAGCACTCAGTAAATTAATTCAATCTAATTTGTAAAATTACTATGAGTACAAACAACCTGTTTTCGGAATTTAACTTAAAATCGTTAAACCTGAAAAACCGAATCGTAATGGCGCCAATGACGCGCTCTTTTTCTCCAAACGGAGTTCCAACTGACGAAGTAGCAGCTTATTACCAAAAAAGAGCTGAAGGCGAAGTTGGTTTAATTTTATCTGAAGGAACTGTAATCGACAGACCTTCATCATCAAACGATGCAAATGTTCCTCATTTTTATGGAGAATCTTCTTTAAATGGCTGGAAAAAAGTTATTGACGAAGTTCATGCTGCTGGCGGAAAAATGGGCCCGCAAATCTGGCATATGGGAATTATGGATAATCATCATTCTGGATGGGTTCCTCCTGTTCCTTTTGAAGGTCCGTCTGGATTAAACCGTCCTGATTTCAGAAATGGAGTTACGATGTCAGAAAAAGATATTGAAAATACAATTTTGGCTTTTGGTAAAGCTGCTGCCGATGCAAAAAGACTTGGTTTTGATACTATCGAAATTCACGGCGCTCACGGCTATTTGATTGACCAATTCTTTAGAGCAGAAACCAATTTACGCGAAGATATTTATGGCGGAAAAACTTTGCCAGAACGTAATCGTTTTGCAATTGAAGTCGTAAAAGAAGTTAGAAAACAAGTTGGAAATGATTTCGCTGTGATTATGCGTTTTTCTCAATTTAAACCTTCTGATTATAACTATAAACTAGCTAAAAATCCACAAGAATTAGAAGCTTGGCTTACTCCTCTTGTTGATGCCGGAGTTGATATTGTTCACGCTTCACAACGCAGATTCTGGGAACCTGAATTTGAAGGTTCTGATTTGAATTTTGCCGGATGGGCTAAAAAAGTCACAGGAGCTCCAACAATTACGGTTGGTTCTGTTGGTCTTTCAAGCGATTTCTTTGGAGCTTTTGCTGGTGAAAGTTCTGAGCCAACTTCTTTAGAAGAATTAAACAGACGTTTCGACAGAGGCGATTTTGATTTGGTTGCCGTTGGAAGACCTCTTTTATCAGATCCAAATTGGGTTGCTAAAATTAAAGCTGGAAAAACTGAGGAATTAAAAGGTTTCAGTAAAGAAGCTCTGGGAGCTTTGGTTTTAGAATAATTTTTAAGGTTCTGAGGTTCTAAGAAGCTGAGGTTCTAAGTTTTCTATTCTCTATTTTTATACAGATTTTTAGAATAACTTTAAATACAAAAGGGATAAACAATTATGTTTATCCCTCTTTTTTTGAATATCTATAACTAACAAAATTAGAAATTCAATATTTTAATCAAGCTCAAAAGAAACAGAGTTACAAAGAATCAAAGTTTTTTTCTTTTGTAACTTAGAACCTTAGCTTCTTAGAACCTCAGAACCTTTTTTCTGAAATTTCTTCTGAAGCCAATTTCTAACTGGTTCATCGTATAATTTTAAACATACAAAAGCTAAAACAATACTTGCTACCAGAAGTGCAATTCCAGGAAGTAATCCGTCTTCAAGCGAAACTTTATTGTTCACGACCCAAGCCGTATACCAGTAAATAAGCGGATAATGTGTGATATAAATTGGATATGAAATATCACCTAAAAGTTTGCATATTTTAGCCGAAAAAGCACTTTTAATTTGTCCGCCAGCACCGATAGCAACGATAAGTGGAAATACCAAAATAATACAGAAAGATTCATATAAACCGTTAATCCATAAAGAGTTTTCGTCTCCAAATCTTGGCAAAGCCAAAACGATAATGATCAAAATACTGCAAATCCAAAAAGCACCTTTCAGATGAATTAGTTTTCCTAAACGGCAAAGCAACATACCTGCAAAAAACGGATATAATAATCGAGTAAAACCAATGTTCATTTGCTCCAAATTTAAAGACCACCCTCCTATCACGTCGCCTTTTGGTCCAAAAACCAGATAATTAATTAGCAGTCCGGCAAATATCACTACAAAAACTGATAATACTTTTTTCGAAAATTTGCGAAAAATTAGGGCGTACAAGATGTTTGCAATATATTCGAAAAAAAGTGACCATGCCGGACCATCTAAAGGATGCATTTCGCCCCAGCCTCTGATTTCTAATGAAGGCGGAATAGGCAGCAACGTAAATCCGATTACCATTGTTACAATTACTTTCCACACTTCCATATTTGCAATCATTGGAAATAATATATCTGAAGCCTGAAAATAATAAAATATGGCACCTATAATCATTCCCATAACTACCATGGGCTGTAAACGAATTAATCGACGTTTGTAAAATTCCCATTTTGTCATTTTTCCCCAACGGTCATCATACGCGTAAGCGACAACAAATCCGGATAAAAGGAAAAAGAAATCAACGGCTAAATAACCGTGATTGATAATTTGTTTAAAACGGTTACCGCCTGCGAAAGTTTCAAAAATATGAAAAGCTACAACTAATATTGCAGCAACTCCGCGCAGACCGTCCAAGATTTCGTAATGTTTTTTTGGTTTTATATCGGTCATATTAATGGTGAATTATAAATTGTTAATGGTGAATTTAATTGATAATTTAGAATTCACAATTATTGATGGTTTTTCAGCCATTCTAATCTTCTCTGATCTGGAAGATGTTTTACGGTGAAATTTTCGAATTTAGCTTCAAAACCATTTCCATCTGGAGAAGCTGCCATTAACCCAACCATAACTGGTGTGTTATCCTGTAACGGCGCATTTCTGGTCATGATATAATTTTTATCATCATAAGAGAAAAATACTTCTACAGCGTCTAGTCTTCTTACCACTTTAATCCATACAAACGGCGGCGCTTTTTCAAGCGTTGTTACACTCCAATCGCTTTTGTCGTGCGTTACAACTGTACTGATATTAAATTTTCCATCAACAAATTCAACTCCAGTCTTAATGTAATTTTTCTCATCTACACGAATCATTAATCCCATTTGATCAAAACGAGCGATGTAATTTCCCGTAATTTTTACTTTGGCCTCAAACTCTCCACCATAAGTTGCGTAGTAAAATGGCGCATCATCAACTGTGAATCCGTAATGCGAAATTCGCCAATAATCGCTATTTGGCGTTACATTCATTATTAGCGCGTTATTTTTAATTTCCCATTTTTCAGGTTCATTAAACCATTGCATTTTATTTAAACTTTGTGCCGAGATTTTACACGCAAAAAATAAAATCAAAACGGCAAGTATATTTTTTTTCATGTCATTTATTTTTTAAACCATTAAGATATAAAGAAAATTAAGTTGGACTTAATGATCTTGATCTTAGCTGACATTAAGAAAATAAAGCTTCACTTTATGAACCTTAATGTCTTAATGGTAAAATTTAAATCAAAAGCAAAGCTGCAAATTTTTACACTTGCAGCTTTACAAACCAACCAATTTAGAAATAATGAAATTATTGAAGTGAGAAGCCCACTTTAGATTTTATATCGGCTGAAGATGCACCAATTAAAGCTTCAAAAGCTCCAGGTTCAGCAACCCAGTCGTGTTTTTTATCATCAAAGAAACTTAAAGCTGTTTTATCAACTGTAAAAGTTACTGTTTTTTCTTCTCCAGCTTTAAGCGAAACTTTCTCAAAACCTTTTAATTCTTTTACAGGGCGAGGTAAAGAAGATTTTAAATCGCTGATATAAAGCTGTACAGTTTCAGATCCTTCACGACTTCCTGTATTTTTTACAGTAACTGAGAATGTTATTTTATCACCTGCACTCATTTGTTTTTTATCCGCAGTAACTTTTCCATAAGCAAAAGTCGTATAGCTTAATCCGTGACCAAAAGGGAATAATGGTTTGATTTTTTGTTTGTCTGCCCAACGGTATCCAACAAAAATTCCTTCGTTGTAAACCACTTCATCTCCACCTGGAAACTGACCTAAAGCGTGTGCTCCATTATCAGTTAATTTTACTGGGAAAGTGAAAGTCAATTTTCCTGACGGATTCACATCTCCAACCAAAACATTTGCCAAAGCATTTCCTGCTTCAGTTCCTAAAAACCATCCTTGAACAATTCCTGGTACTTCTTTTACCCACGGCATTGACACAGCATTTCCAGAAATATTAATGAAAACAATGTTTTTATTTACTTTCGCTAATTGGCTGATTAATTCATTCTGGCCATAAGAAAGTTCTAATCCTTTACGATCGTGTCCTTCATCATCTTGATTTGGACTTTTATTCAAACCTCCAATGAAAAGAACAATATCAGCATCTTTCGCTACTTTTAAAGCTTCAGCCGTCAATTCAGCAGGCGAACGTTTTTCTTCTAAACTAACTTTAGCCACAACTCCGTTATAGTTGCTTGTTGGATCTCCAACATAACCACGAGCGTAAACGATTTCAGCCTGATTGCCAATTTTTTTCTTTAATCCTTCAAGAGGTGTAATTTCGTATCTTGCTTTCAAAGAAGAACTTCCTCCTCCTACTGTCATCATTTTGATTGCATTTTCTCCAATAACAGCAATTTTCTTAGTTTTAGAAAGATTGATTGGCAAAATATTGTTGTTGTTTTGCAATAATACAATTCCTTCTTCAGCGATTTTACGACCTGCATCAGCATGTTCTTGTGTTCCGAAAGATCCGAAAGGACGATTTTTATCCATTGTTGTCAAGAAAGCCAAACGCAGAATACGACGTACTTTTTCATCTAATTCTTTAGTTCCAACTTCACCTTTCTTGATCATTTCAGAATAAGGTTTTGCTAAATAATAATTATCATAAGCATTGCTTGTTCCCCAAGAAAGTCCGTTTGTCCAAGAACCAAATTCCATATCCAAACCATTGTAAATAGCTTGTTTAGTATCATGAACACCACCCCAATCTGAAACTACAACTCCTTTGAATCCCCATTCTTTACGAAGAATATCGTTTAACAAAAACTCATTGTGGCAACATTGCTGTCCTTTGTATTTGTTGTAAGATCCCATAATAGCCCACGCGTCTCCATCTTGTACAGCTGCTTTAAAAGCTGGAAGATAGATTTCGTATAAAGCACGGTCGTCAACTACAACGTTAACAGTATTTCTGTTTGTTTCCTGATTGTTTAATGCGAAGTGCTTCACACAAGCCGCAACGCCATTTGACTGAACTCCTTTAATATAAGGAACAACCATTTTTGAAGTTAAAAACGGATCTTCTCCCATGTATTCGAAGTTTCTTCCGTTTAATGGACTTCTGTAAATGTTTACTCCAGGTCCTAATAGTACGTTTTTATTACGGTAACGTGCTTCCTCTCCGATAGATTTACCATATAAAGAAGCCAATTCTTTGTTCCAAGTTGCAGAAAGTGCCGTAAGTGCCGGGAAAGCAATACAAGAATCGTTTGTCCAACCAGCCTGATCCCATTCGTCCCATTTTACTTCGGTACGAATTCCGTGTGGTCCATCGGTCATCCAGTTTTCTGGAATTCCAAGACGTTTTACACCTGGCGAACTAAATTTTGACTGCGCATGAATCATGGCAATTTTCTCGTCAGTTGTCATTCTTTTAAGCGCATCTTCTACACGCTCATCAATTGGCTTTTTATCATCAAGATAAACCGGAACTTTATTTTGTGCATTCAATCCGAATGAACTCAATAAAACTAAAACAACGATTGTTTTAACGTTTTTAAACATAACTATTATTTATTTAAGCATTCAATTTTAATTAAAGATACTCTAGTAGTCATTTGTACCTTTTAATAATATTGTAAAACTAAAACGTTATCGTACATGTTACATTTTTAAACGCAAAAAAGTAGTGAATTAAAAAATCAAACATTTGATTATCAATTAAATAACAAAAAAAATATAGCAAAAAAAGTAGTGCTTTTAAAATATTTTCTTATGATTTCAAGGCCATTGAACCAATTTTTGCCACCATTTCTTCAAAATCATTTCGAGAAACTGCAGCTTTATTTCGAGCTCTGGTTCGGTAGTTGTAAATTGTGCTTAAAGAGTAACGAAGAAATGCTGCTATCTTGACACTATCTATAATTCCAAGTCGGATCAAAGCAAAAATTCTTAATTCAGTATTTAGCAATTCGCCTTGTTTTAATACAATTTGTTCTTCAGGAATTAAAAGTGTATTAAAATCCTTTACAAATGTTGGATAAAGATTCAAAAAGATAATATCGAAGTTTTTGTAAAGTTCTTCAAGTTCGTTATCAACCAAAGTCGTTGATTTTAATATTTTATAAATTTCATCAAACTGTTTTGCCGTCGCTTTTTTATTCAAAATAATGCGATAGTTTTCCAGCTTATTGATATAAGTAGAACAAAGACTGAAAAAGTGCGCTATATATTCTTCTTTAACATGATTAGATTCAGACAATTGCGAATTTGTCTCCTTAAGTTGCTCGTTTGTTTGAGTAATATCTTTGTTTAATTCGGCTAATTTTTGACTGGTTTCATAAAGTTCTCCACGAATTCTCGAAACCTTTTTCATTTGCTTGTAAACGTAAATTATCGCAACAATCAAGAACACAGACAATAAGCTGATACACATCAAATAAAATTGTAATTCTGTTTTTCGTTTTGCTTCTTTCTCCAAATAAACGGTATTGATAATTGAATAAACCTCTGACATTAAAAGCGTTCTAAATTGAACATTGCAATAAAGCGCGTCTTCAATTGCCGATTGTGTAAGCTTATAAGCCATATCGACATCGCCAATTTCATAAAAAACTGACGCTAATTCCTGCAGAGAAGCATTGTCTTTATTCGCATTTTTTAAATCTGCCGTTGCAGAAAGTGCATAGTATTTTTTTCGAAGTTCCAGATTGTGAGTTGCTTCATTAATTTTTCCTAAGAGATAGGTGATAATAGCATATTGCGGATTATCTTCGGTTGTAGTTTTGAGTAGGTTTTCAAGCTGTTTTTGCGTGTTGATATATTTCTTATGAAAAAGATCCTGCGTAAGTTTCGTGATTTTGTAATCTAAAGTATTAGGTTTTAAAACCAATAAAAGCGAATCACGATATTTTCCAATTTGCTGGCGGTATTCGTCATTATAACTATTTGCAGCATAGTGTTCGAAAAATTCGCGATAGGCGATGTAATAATTTGGCAATAAGCTTAAAGCCAGTTTGTTTTTATTGATACTTTTTAAAATAGCTTCAGATTCGCGGTATTTTCCTGAAGAAGAATAAAGCGTAACCAATTCTAATTGTGCTAAATTGAGAAGATTTTTATCCTGAAGTTGTTCGCCAATTTTGATATTCTTTTTTACATACCGAATAGCCGAATCCGAATTGAATTTCTGATATTCTAAATACAACGTTTTATTGTAACTGTATTCCTGTTCTGGAGTTAAGCTCTCCGATTTTATTCTTTTGAAGTTTAAAATTCGTTCTTCTTTAAGCTCTACATAATGCTGTTTATTTTTTAAAGCATCATTTAATTTATCCAAAATAATGTCTTCGCTATCCAAAGCAAATATTGGAAAGCTAAGCAATAAAGCGCAAAACAGTAAAAGGTTTTTCAATTTGGTGGTGGTCGATAGTTTTTAGAAAAGCAAATATAATGAGATACTAAGGTTCTAAGATGCTAAGGTTCTAAGTTTTTTTTAGTTGCCACGAATTTGCTTTGCTTATTCGTGGCAGAAAACTTTATGATTTAACTGCAATTGGAGCTGAAAGACAACTTTCTGGAATATCAAAAGCATTTACCAAAGCCACAGCATCTGGGCGGATATCCCAGCATAACTGATTTACTATTTTACGGATCGCTTTTGTTTTAACTGCTTCCATATAACCGTCTTCAAGATACCAGGCTTTGTTTTTTTCGATCTGCGAAAGCGCAAATAACTGGTACAATTTGGTCAATATTTGTTTCGAATTTTCATCTGAAATTGTCTTCAAAGCTTCTTGGAACTGCTCTAAAACAATTCGTTCCAAATACGCCTGTGCCACATCTATCATTTGATGTTGTACGACATTAAAGGCATCATAAGCTTCTAATCCTCCGTCAACTAATTTTTTGATACGTTTTGCCGCCGATGCTAATATTGTTTTTTCCCTGTGTACAAAAGCTTGATGATGAAATTCGGCATCTAACAAATGTTCATCTTCCGTTCTTCGGGTTGCGATTGGATTTTTCTCTGACAATGCCGTTTTAGCATTTTCATAAACATAATTAATGATGCCAAGCGATCCCATTTCTCCAAACGATTTTCTGAATTCAGACAAACGGTTTTTAGCTACCAATTGCATTAAAACGGTATTATCTCCTTCAAAAGTCGTGTAAATTTCAGTATCATTTTTTAAAGCATCGATTCGGTTTTCAGATAAATATCCTTTTCCACCACAAGCTTCACGGCATTCTTGCAAAATCTCTCTTGTACTCCAGGTTGAATATGATTTTAATCCGGCTGCCAAGGCTTCTATTTCCTGCATTTCGGCTTCTGTTCTATTCAAAAATCTATTGGTAAGATATTGAAGTGCAAAATGAACCGCGTATGTTTTAGCCAAATTCGGCAATAATCTTCGCTGATGCATTCTGTAATTTAAAATCGGAACTTCTGATCCGCCTTCTGGACCAAATTGTCTTCTTTGATCGCTGTAGCGAATGGCAATGGTCAATCCTGATTTGGCTGCCGCCAAAGCTGAACGGGGAATTCCGATTCTTCCTCCTACCAAAGTTCCCAACATGGTGAAAAATCGACGGTTATCACTCGGAATTGGACTTTCGAATTCTCCTTTTTCATTAACAGAAGCAAAACGATCCAGCATATTATCCTTCGGAATTACGACATTATCAAAACTGATTGTTCCGTTATCAACGCCGTTTAGGCCCATTTTATGACCGCAATCTCCAATTGTAACTCCGTTTAAAACATTTCCATTTGAATCACGCAAAGGCACCACAAAAGCATTTACGCCATAATCGTGATCGTCGATAATTAATTTAGCAAAAACAGTTGCCATTTGGCCGTGAACAGCAGCGTTTCCGATATATTCTTTTTGGGCATTTTTATTCGGCGTATGAATTGTAAAAGTCTGATTGCTGTGATTATAAGTTGCTGTAGTTTCTAAACCTTTTACATTTGATCCGTGATGGGTTTCAGTCATGGCGAAACATCCGGGAAGTTTTAGAGAACCAATATCTTTTAAATATTTAGCATAATGTTTTTCGGTTCCAAGAGACTGAACACTCATTCCCCAAAGTCCAAATTGAACACCAAATTTTATCACCAAACTCAAATCGTGATAACTCAGCGTTTCCATAATTGCAAAATAATCTTCTACATTTCCTCCTCCGCCATATTCCTTCGGATAAGCCATATTTCCTAAGTTTTCTTCGGCTAAAATTTTACACCAATTGTAAACCGTTTGGCGGAAAACATTAATATCTGTAGAAGTTTCATAAGCAAATTCAGGTCGGGAAATAATTGATTTTACTCTTTTTATAATTGGAGCTTCTTTTCCGTCTAATAATTCGGTTATTTTATTAATATCAAAATTTTCAGATGTCTGCGAATTTGCTGTAAACGAATTTGCTTTTGTTTTGAAATTCTGCAATGCTTCTTCGCCTAAAATCCCAAGATCATTCTCCAATTTTGTAAAATCTGATTCTATTGGCGTTAAATCCAAATCATTGCCAGAAAGCGCTTTTGCAATATCAAAAACAGATTTTATAGAAGATTTATCCTGAATACTTTTTTCAATATCTAATTTCCATTGTGTGAGTTCATTTCGCGAAGGCGGATTTGAAACATCAACTTTTGAAAGAAGAAGTTCTTTTTCCTCTGAAGATAAAGCAGAAAGCGAATTGATGAATTCTTTTAAAGTTGAAAATTCTTTTTGAGTCAGTAAATCATCTGACCAAACAAGATAAAACAACGGAATAAAGGCTTGAAGTTTGGTATTTTTCATAAATTTTAGAATCGATTTGGAAATAGTTTTTATTTTTTTGCCACAGATTAAAAGGATTGAAAAGATTTTTTAACGCCGCTAATTCACAAATTAATTATAAAAAAATGTGAATTCATGGCTATTTTTCAGCATAAAGAAAATAATCCGTTTAATCTGTGAAATCTGTGGTCTATTTTTAAATAAAAAAACAGGAATGAAAAATAATCATTCCTGTTTTAAAACCCTGTTAAGATTCTCGTAATTTTGTGTTTTAAACCAATAAAAAATGCAAGATTACTTTATTGAGAATCTTTAGATGACAGGATATATTTTTGTTTTAGAGCAAAAATATGATGTGAATTAAAAACTAACACCGCTATAAAAATTATACTATAAGCTGCAATCTGCAAAGTGCTGATTTGTTCTTTAAATACAAAAGCAGCCAACATAAAAGCAATCATTGGATTTATATTTAGCAACATTCCCACAGTTGAAGACGGAAGCCCTGAAAGCGCATATAAATTCAAAAACAAAGGAATAATGGTAAACGCAATTGCGATCGTTTCAATGAAAAAATAAAATTTAAATTCAGTAGGAACTGGTCCGCTGTATGCTGGGTAAAAAGGCAATAAAACCAACGCTGCCAAAGTAATATGAAATGTTAGCACAATGAATTTATCAAAACCTTTATTAATTCGCTGACTTACTAAATAAGAAGCATACGTTAGTCCAATAATGATGCTGAAAAACATATCCATGATATCTGCATAAGACAGCAACAAACAACCTAAAATACTTAATCCAACGGCAAGCCATTGTGTTTTAGCTAGCTTTTCTTTCAATAAAAAATAAGCCAGTAAAGTTGTTAAAATCGGGCAAACTAAATAGGCCAAAGAAGTTGCTTTAACACTCACATGATTCATTACATAAATAAAAGTGAACCAGTTTGCCATTAAAAAGAAGCTTCCGCCGATGTTAAGCAAAATTGCTTTCTTCTTTTCTGAAGAAGAAAGCGCTCTGAAACTCCCCACGGTTTCTTTTATTTTGCTTCTTTTAAAAAGAAAAGCGATCAGTAGCATTAAAATACTGCAGCTGAAAACTCGAAAAAATAATATATCCAAAGACTGATAATCATGAATTGGTCTTAAAACCAAACTGAAAAATCCCCAGACAGTATAAGCGGTAATCGCAGCAGTATAATATTTTGATGTTTTCACGATTTCTATTTCTTCTTTTATGTTGAGGCAAATTTCTTAAAAATAAAACAGCAATACAGATACAGTTTTTGTAAATTGCAACGCAACAGTTTATTTTTATGAAAAATTCCAATTACTTGTATTTACAGTTTGCAGATGTTATTGAAAAGCAGATAAAGTCTGGTCTTTTAAACGTTGGCGACAAATTGCCGTCGATAAGGGAAGTTTGTGCCGAAACTGGCTATAGCATGAGTACAGTCAGTAAAGCTTATTATGAAGTCGAGAGCAGATCACTGATTGAATCACGTCCGCAATCTGGTTATTATGTGAGCAATGTTTCTGCCAGAGTTATTGCAGAACCTTCTGCAAGCAAGCCAATATTAAAAGTTGAAAATATCGATCGCGAAGATTTGCTTGATTTGGTTTATGGAGATATGAGAGTGAAAGATGTTACGATGCTTTCCCTTGGTTTTCCTTCAAATGAATTATTGCCAATTGCCAAACTGAACAAAGGAATGGTTCAGGCGATGCGTCAATTGCCAAACAGCGGGACAAGTTATGAGGAAATTCAGGGAAACAACAATTTGAGAAAAGAAATTGCGCGTTGGTCATTTACCTGGGGCGGTTCTTTGACTGAAGAGGATATTATTACAACTCCCGGCTGTATATCTGCCATTTCTGATTGTTTGTTAACGCTGACAAAACCCGGAGATACTATTATTACTGAAAGTCCGATTTATTTTGGTATTCTTCAATTGGCCAGATCTTTAGGTTTGTATGTAATGGAACTTCCAACCAATATGACAACCGGAATAGAACTGGAAGCCGTTAAAAAAACACTTAAATCCAATAAAGTAAAAGCATGTGTTTTAATGAGCAACTTCAGTAATCCGTCGGGAAGTATGATGCCAGCCGAACATAAAAAAGAAATTGTACGTTTAATGGATTTTTATAATGTCCCATTAATTGAAGATGATATTCACGGCGATTTGTACTTTGGCGCAAGCCGACCTACAAATTGCAAAACCTATGACGAAAGCGGTATTGTTTTATGTTGCAGTTCGGTTTCTAAAACATTGGCGCCGGGATATCGTGTTGGCTGGGTTTCGCCAGGAAAATTTAAAAAAGAAATATTGCGAACTAAATTGTATCACACCATTTCTGCAACTACGATTACGCATGAAGTTGTTGGTGATTTCCTTAAAAATGGCCGTTATGAGAATCATCTGAGAAAAATACGCCAGATTTTAAATCGAAACTGCAATAATTATATCAATACAGTTTTAGAATCCTTTCCGTCAGGAACAAAAGTCAGCCAGCCTCAAGGTGGATTTTTTCTTTGGGTTGAATTGGATAGAAAAATAGATACAGCGGCCTTTTATCATTTGGCTATGAAACACAATATTAGCATTGCACCAGGAAGAATTTTCTCTTTTCAGGATCAGTTTTCAAATTGTATGCGCTTGAGTTTTGGTCTTCCTTGGACAAATGAATTGCGAACTTCTATTCAGATATTGGGAAGATTAGCAAAACAATTATAAGACATCAATAGTCCGCGTCTAGTTTGTCATTCCGAGGAACGAGGAATCTCCGCGAGTAGCTCGACAAAGATTGGCGAATTTCTAGACGGAGTTTCTTGTGGAGATTCCTCGTTCCTCGGAATGACAAAACTGTGAGGTTACATCAAAAAAAAAATAAAAAACCAGACAGCGCCACTAATTAAAACGCTGCCTGGAACAAATTGAGAAACCAAGTCAATTATCTTATAAAACATAATAGGCATTTTTATCTGCCTTTTTAGGTACTTCATTTAAATCAAATTCTTTCAGAATATCAAATTCACTTTGGTATTCGTTCAGCATTTGCTTAATATTTTTTTCAATTGTATTTGCAATTGCAGTTACCGGAGTATCTGTAGGCCTGTTTTCAAACGGATCCTGCAAATGAATTGCCATTCTTTCTATCAAAAAGAACGCCGCGCCGATTGCTGTAATCAACGGAATTGCAAACCAGCTTAATACACTCGTTAATCCAAACGGCAATAACAGAATAAATAAACACAGAGTCAATCTGATGTACATGCTATAAGTAGTCGGAAAAATCGTATTTTTAATTCTTTCGCATTTTCCCATGTGATCACATAATCGCGATAAAGTATTGTCGATTTCAACTTGCTGGTATGTATTAAATCGCTTATCATTTTTAGCATTTCGCAAATCTCTTCCGTGCAACATTAAAATCGCATTCGGAATGTTTTGATGATTTTTGATGTATCTAATTTCTTCATCACTCATCAAACCTTCTAGCGGTTTTACGGCATCTTTATTTCGAAGCGCCTGCCCTAAACTATAACACCAAGCAATTTGTCTTTTTGCAAAATTTTCCTTGAATTCGCTTGCTTCAACAGAAAAATCAGGATCTTTATAAAATGTCAAAACCTGACGAATCAATGTTCTGGAATCATTTACAATTGCACCCCATACAATTCGGGCTTCCCACCATCTGTCATATGCCTGATTTGATTTAAAAGCCAACAATAATGATATAATTGTTCCAATCATTGTTGGAATTGCAATAGGAATATCTACGGGCAAATTGATAAAATAGTAATGAAAAATCTCGAATAAAATCGTGTACGCTAACACAAGTACAATTTCTACTTTAATTTTCCCGAGAACGTACTTCATTGGTATTCTTTTCTTTAATAACATATTTTCGGTTTTAAATTAATGTTTTCTTCTTTTTAGTGATTAGTAATTAGTCCTTAGTGATTAGTCTTTTAGTTGAATAAACAATCTTAAAAGTTATGTTTTATAGCTATTCACTAATTACTAAGAGCTAATCACTTTTTACGCCATCTCTTCGTACAATGAAAGAACTGGAAGTCCAAGTTTTTCATTGATGTTTTCTTTTTTCTTTTTTTTGAATTTGATTTTCTCGCCTTTTCGCGTTTCAACTAACAAATCGATTTCATATTTCGAAATTGCTTCAGATAAATACGGAGCAAGATTTTCGTAATCATCATCAATTTTAGAAGTCTGACTTACAATTTCATATGAGAAATTCTCATTTAAAAATTGCTGTACATCTTTAACATGCATATTGGCTCTGCCATTTTCAATATAAAGTGCTTTTGTGAAATCTTCTTTTAAGTTCTCATTTCCTAAATGCAGAATTGGACATTTTTGATTTCCAGCCAATTGAATCAAATATTGATGAATACGTTTTGTTTCCTGTTTATAAGAATTTGTCAAAATCACCAATTTAACTGAGAAATGCTCAATAACGCGTTTGAAAATTGGCGATGAAAGTCCGTATTGGTTGTGTACTTTTATTTTGCAGTTTGGCGTATGCTCTACTATATATCTGCAAGTTTCCAAAACTTCTTCCTGACTGATGGTAAGTCCAGTTTTCATTTCACGCAAATAAAATGAAGAAGAAAATGAATCCGGAGTTTCGGCAACCATTAATAAAATGATTTCACAAGCCGAATCTTTGCTTTGATTTACGGCAGATTTTACTGCGCAAATTGTATCATTTTTTAAAGTAGTGGGTATAAGGATATTTTTCATAAGTATAATCTTTTAGTTTATACTTACAAAATAACTCCCTGTAAATTAGAAGGGTATTAATCTTAAATTAGAATTTTCTAAGATTCAACATTAGAATTTTTAATGTTGTTTTTCTTGATTTTTGATTTATTGAAAATAATGGTAACGATTGTTCCTTTATTTTGTTCAGATTGCACTTGAATTTCGCCATCGTGCATGCGAATTATTTTAGATGCCAAAGGAAGTCCTAAACCATAACCAATATATTTAGTTGCAATTTTTCCTCTGAAAAAAGGCTCATATAAATGTGGAATATCTTCTGGAGGAATTCCGATTCCGATATCATTGATTGCAATTTTAATCGATTCCTTATTAGCCGAAAGCGTTACAAAAACTTCATTATTATCAGAATATTTTACACCGTTGGTAATAATATTGTTGATTGCCAATTCTAAAAGTGGTTTGTTGCACGGAATTAAAAGCAAATTAGAATCTTTTGGCGCAAAGTTAAGTTTGATGCTCACGCGGTTGTCTGGATAAATTTTATCCAAATCAGATTTTACATCCAATAAGAGTTCATCAATTCTTGCAATATCCAAAACCTGTTTTTTCCCATCGTAACCTGTTTGAGTCAGTTTCAGCAAACTTTCGGTCAAATTTCCTAATCTTGATGCTTGACTATAAATATTTTGCAGAGATTCAATATACTCAGAAACCTGACGCTCTTTTAAAAGCATAATTTCCGACTCGGCAATAATAGTCGTAATTGGGGTTTTTAATTCGTGTGAAGCATTATTTATGAAATTGGCCTGAATTTCAAACGAAGTTTCCAATCGATCTAACATATCATTAAAAGTATGTGTCAGATCTGAAATTTCATCTGAATTTTTGACTTCTGGCAATCTATTATGAAGATTTGACGCACTGATTCGGTTTACTTCTTTTGTAATTCTCGCTACAGGATCAATAACTCTTTTTGCTAAAAAACGACCTAAAAAGAAAGCCAAAAGCACAAATCCGATACCACCAAAAAGCAATATTTTTATAATATAAATACTCGTTGTTTTTCCTCTTCGATCTCTTGCACCAACAATAACAATGTATTTTTGATTGTCCTCAGTAAAAACCTGACCTAAATAATACTTGCTGTTGATTTCAAAATAATCTTTTCCGGTATTTAGAATATTGGTATAAAACTCGTTAGGTAAATTCAGTTTTGTATTGTAATCAAAACTATTGGCACTGTTTATTTTAAGAACATATTCTTCTTCTTCAATAAGTTCTTCCAGCCCATTTTTTTTTAGATTGCTGTAGTATTTTATTTTTTCGGGATCTTTTTGAAAATGAATCGAAGCTACTATTTTAGCACGGTCTTCCAACCTTTTTAAAAAGTGATAACGGTTATTTTCTCTAAATAAAACAAAAACAATGATGCATAACAATAACGTACTAAAGGTCGATAAAGCTACATAATTGAACGTAATTTTTTTTCTTATATCCATCTTATAGCTGTATAACATAACCTAAACCTTTCATAGTATGAATCAGTTTGATTTTATAAGGTTTATCAATTTTCTTTCGCAAATAATTGATATAAACGTCTACAACATTTGTGTTCATATCAAAATTAATATCCCAGACATTATCCAGAATTTGATCACGAGAAACAATTCTGCCGGCATTTCTGGCTAAATAATACAATAATTTAAACTCTTTAGCGGTCAAAACAATTGCTTCTCCATCTCTTTTTACAGATTTGGCTTTTCCGTCAATTTCTAAATCACCAATTATGATTTTATCGATTCTTTCTGTATCCTGATTTGCTCTTCTATGTAAAGCATTTACTCTAGCATCGAGTTCGCCAAATTTAAAAGGCTTTACAAGATAATCATCTGCACCTGCATTTAGTCCTGTAACAATGTTTTCAGAAGTTCCTAAGGCCGTCAAAAGCAAAATTGGTACAAAATTTTTGATGGCTCGTAGTCTTCTGCAAATTTCGATTCCGTTAATATCCGGAAGCATTACATCTAAAACTACAACGTCGAAATGGTAATTGTGAATCATTTCCATAGCTGTTTTGCCATCGAGTGCCACACTTACTTCGTTATTGTTTTCCGCAAATCCTTTTCGTAAAATCGACAAAAGATTTGGTTCGTCTTCGACTATTAGTAACTTCATCTAAATTTGGATATACAACAAAAATAGGGATTGACATTAAAAATGTAAATCAGAATAGTTAAAAATTATGATTTATTTATGAACAGGAACTTTATGCTTTTACTTGAACTGCTTTGGAAAATGGGACATAGATGACACAGATTTAAACCGATGGAAACGGATTCTTATATTGATACCAGTGAAAATCTGTCCAATCCGCGTCATCTGTGTGCTTTATAAAGTTATTGGCCGTCAAAGCTGACAGTCCAGAAAATTACTAGAAAGTTTCGCCTGCATTCAAATAAAAACCTTTTGAATTATTTCCCCAGGCCAAATCAGCAATAAGATTGGTTCTTGTTGCTTTGTCTATTAAAATACGAAGTCCGAAACCAAAAGCCGGCTGTACGTATTCAAAAAGCTTTGTATTGGTATCTGGATTGCTTGTTGTTACGAAGTTTGTAAAAACAGTACCGCTGAACATTTGATTACAGGTAATTGGAAATCTGAATTCGGTTGCCAGGTAAACCAAATTTGTTCCTCTAAATAATCCCTGTGTATAGCCCTCCCCACTTCGGCTGCGTTGATCCCAACCAATTGCTGGCAAATTCAAATACGGAACTTTTCCTTTAGTAACAAATTGTCCATATGTCCAAAGTGCCAAAATGTATCTTTTATCTTTTTGCGAAACCGGAATAAAGTTTCGGTACTCAGCATACAAAACATTACTTACTTCTTGATTATCAAACAAAACTGGATTAAAACGGTAATTAATATTGGCAAACCATCCGTGACTTGCATTTACTTGGTTATCTCTTGAATCATAAACCAAATTAAGACTCATTCCGTTCAAAAAATATTCTTTATCATTAAATCCGTATTGTTGGCTATAATTATAGTGATAAGTCAAATTTCCGTTGGCAACATCAAGATATTTATCAACAATACTGGAATACCAATCGATATTGATACCGCCACCAACATAAAAATTTGGTCGAACCTGAAAAGAAACGGATTGATGAAATTTGAAATAATTATAATCCATTGGTTCGGCAATAGAATCAATGCTGAAACCCGGTTCCTGATTTCGCCGAGGTGGAATAATATTGGTTCCTAAGCCATAGTTTGGCTGCGAAAATATATATAACCGATAATCGCCACTCAAGAATATCTTGTTGTTTTTCAGCAAAATATTGTTCTTTACATTGACAAGCCATTGCTTTTTTGTGGTATACGTTATTCCAACATTTGCAATAGAATATTTATCTGCTTTTTCTTTCCCTTTAAAAGTATATTGCGCCACCGCACCATAAAAAAATCCAGTTGCAGGCTGAGAACCAATTGCCGGAATTATTAGAAAAAAACTATTCTTTATGGGCTTTACAACATAAACAGAATCCTTTTTTTTGAAGATTTCTAATATTGTTTTAGGAGGACAAATCTTTGAACTGTCTATTTCGGTTTGAGCATTCAAATTAAATTGAATGAAAAAGAGCAACCATAAGATTTTAAATTTATTCTGAAAATAATTATTTTTTAAAAATTTTACCATGTGAAAGTTTTAATTTTTTGAAGCAATAATCAATTCACATGTAAATATATAGCTTATTTTCAACATATTAGAACAACATCTCAACAAAATTGAAATAAAAAAAAGCCGTCAGATAAATGACGGCTTGTGATGATATTTTTTATAACAAATCTATTTTGTGATAAATTTTGGATGGATCAAATTTTCTAGCGAATAGATTTCATCCCACTTTTCCTGTGTAATAAGCTTTCTTTCAAGAACAGCAATTTGATGTACACTTTTATTTGTTTTTAAAGCTTCTCCGGCAATACTAGCACTTTCTTCATAGCCAATAATTGGGTTTAATTGTGTTACAATTCCAATGCTGTTCATTACCATATTATAACAATGATCCACGTTTGCAGTAATTCCGTTTATACATTTATCGATTAAAGTCTGGATTGCATTTGAAAGATAGTCCAGCGAAGTAAACATTGCAAAAGCAATAACGGGTTCCATAACATTCAATTGTAATTGTCCCGCTTCTGCCGCCATAGTAACCGTTAAATCCTGACCAATAACATAAAAACAAGTCTGATTTACAACTTCTGGAATTACAGGATTTACCTTTCCTGGCATAATTGATGAACCTGGTTGACGCGCCGGAAGATTAATTTCATTTAAACCGGTTCTTGGCCCAGAACTCAACAATCTCAAGTCATTACAAATTTTCGAAATCTTAACGGCAGAACGTTTTAAAGTTCCCATAATTTGAACATAAGCGCCTGTATCAACTGTAGCTTCAATTAAATCAGGTGAAAGCGTTAACGGAATTCCGACTTCCTCAGCCAAATATTTTACACAAATTTCCGGATAACCTTCAGGAGCATTTACTTTTGTTCCAATGGCTGTTGCACCCATATTGATTTCCAAAAGTAATTCCTGAGCATTTTTCAAGCGCTGAATATCTTCGCCAATTGTTGTGGCATAAGCTTTAAATTCCTGTCCTAAAGTCATCGGAACAGCATCTTGTAACTGTGTTCTTCCCATTTTTAAAACTTCTTTGAACTCCTCGCCTTTTTTAGCAAAAGCGATTTCTAAACCTGCCAAAGTTTTAATAAAACTATCCATTTTCAAATACAAAGCAATTCTAAACGCCGATGGATAAGCGTCGTTTGTAGATTGTGAACAGTTTACATGATTATTTGGATGCAGAAAATTATATTCGCCTTTTTTGTGACCAAGATATTCCAATCCGATGTTTGCAATTACTTCATTAGCATTCATATTTACAGAAGTTCCTGCTCCGCCCTGAATTAAATCGCTTACAAATTCTTTATCAAATTTACCCGAAATTACCTGATCACTTCCATAACAAATTGCTTCAGCAATTTTAGGATCAATTGCACTGCAATCTTTATTGGCCAAAGCTGCCGCTTTTTTTACATAACCTAAAGCTTTAATAAATAATGGTTCTTTTGAAATTGGAATTCCGGTAATATTGAAATTTTCTACCGCTCTAAAAGTTTGGATTCCGTAATATAAATGATTGGGAATTTCTAATTCGCCTAAAAAATCATGCTCTTTTCTTGTTGCTTCCATATAATAAAATTGATATGTTTTATCTTAAAAAAATAAGTGTAAAGCTACATTATTTTTACGCGAAAGCAGATAGGTTTTTAAAATGTTTTATGATTTTAAACCGAATATTTTGCCACAAATTATTACCTTTTCAGCCTCAAATAATTATCGAAAAAGAGTTGAAAAAAGAAAGCGAATATTTTCTTGACAAAGAATACAATGCAATTATTTACGCTAAAGATGACTTAAATTTTAAGGATTTTGAATGTTGCGTTTTTAATAATTGTAATTTTTCTGCCTGTAATTTTCTCGCTGTTACTTTTATTGACTGCGTTTTTAATGATTGTATTTTCAGCGAAGCCAAGATTAATTATGTTGCTTTCAGAACAGCAAGATTTAACCGTTGCGAAATTAAGGAAGTAAATTTTGCGATGTGTGATAAATTGATTTTTGAAATCGAATTTAACGACTGTATTTTGGATTTTTCGAAATTTTACACTTTAAAACTAAAAGGAACTTTTTTTACCAATTGCAGTTTGATAGCCGTAGATTTTATGGCCACAGATCTTACAAATGTCGTTTTCTATAACTGCGATTTATATCGCTCAGAATTCGACAAAGCCATCGCCAACAAAACCGATTTTAAAACGAGTTATAATTATACTATTGATCCATCGAAAACTAAACTGAAGAAAGCTGTTTTTTCTTTGAAAGAAGTGAAAGGATTATTGTTTAAGCATGATGTGATTGTTACGTAGTAACAGAACGCGGATAAAGCGGATTCGCTATCGCGAAGACACTGATTTGACGGATTTAATATTTTAATTATGATAGAAAAAATCAGTTTTTATCTGCGTTTTCGCGATAGCGAATCCGTTTTATCAGTGTTCAAATATTACTTTTAAAAATTAAATATCCTTCCCCATTACATAATCCTCCATTAAATACCCATTTCCAATTTCGATATCAACCGTTTCTTTAATTTCGAAACCTAATTTTTTATAGAAATTTAAGGCCGTATTGAAACGGTTTACGTTTAGTAAAAGTTCATTGGAATGGTTTTCTGCAGCCATTTTTGCAATTTCTTCAAACACTATTTTACCATAACCTTTTCCTTGCGTTTCTGGCAAAAGATAGATTTTATGTATTTTAGTTATAGCTTCGTTTTTATAATTGTGTTCAATTCCGATAAATCCAATTACAGATTCTGAATCTGAAATTAAATAAAACAGCTGTTCTTTATTCTGAATTTGTCTTGATAACGCTTCATCAGAATAAATTAGATCTAACATATAATCTAATTGTTCTGCGGTTAGAATTTCGCCATAAGTAATTGGCCATGTTATGTGTGCGATTTCTTGAATTTTAGCAATATCATCAACAAATGCTTCGGTAATTTGAATCATATTTATTTTTTAAAAACTTGATTTTCTTGTTCGCTTACGCGGATGAAAGTCGTTCGTTTAGTCAATTCTTTTAATCTTGAGGCTCCTACATAAGTGCAAGTACTTCTAATTCCTCCTAAAATATCCAAAACCGTATAAATTACATCGCCTTTAAACGGAACCTGAACTGTTTTTCCTTCACTAGCTCTATATTCTGCAACACCGCCTGAATGCTTGTCCATTGCGGTTTTGGAACTCATTCCGTAAAATTGTTTGAATTTTTCGCCTTTTACTTCGATTAGTTCACCACCACTTTCTGTGTGACCTGCAAGCATTCCGCCCAACATTACAAAATCGGCTCCGGCTCCAAAAGCTTTGGCTACATCACCTGGAGTTGTACAGCCGCCATCACTTATAATATGGCCGCCTAAACCGTGAGCCGCATCGGCACATTCGATAATTGCAGATAATTGGGGATAACCCACACCTGTTTTTACACGAGTTGTACATACGGAACCAGGACCAATTCCAACTTTTACAATATCAGCTCCAGCCAACAAAAGTTCTTCGGTCATTTCTCCGGTAACTACATTTCCGGCAATAATGATTTTATCTGGATATTGTTTGCGGGTTTTCTTTAAAAACTGCACAAAATGTTCTGAATAACCATTTGCAACATCAATACAAATAAATTTAAGTAAAGGATTTGCGGTAATTATTTTTTCAATTTTGTCAAAATCTTCTTTACCTGTTCCCGTGCTTACAGCAATATAATCGTAAAAATCTGAAGTTACGTTTTGAAGAAAATTATTCCATTCATCTAAAGTATAATGTTTATGAATGGCCGTAAAAAGCTTTTCCTGAGCCAAAACCTGAGCCATTTCAAAAGTTCCTACCGTATCCATATTGGCGGCCATAATTGGAATTCCTGTCCACGTTGAGGTACTGTGCAAAAATTTAAAATTCTGCTCTAATGAAACTTCCGATCTGCTTTTGAGCGTTGATCTTTTTGGTCTAAACATTACATCTTTAAACCCTAGCTTTAGGTCCATTTCTATTCTCATAATCCGAGATTTTGGTTACTCTCAAATGTAAGGAATTTTAGACTTTAGATTGAAGATATTAGATTAACAAAAACTTGAACTTTTGAACAATTGATTTACTTTGCGTGGGCGTGGGCTTCGACTTCGCTCAGCCTGACAAACGTAAAAACTGCGACTGCGATTAAACACTATAAATTATCCGTGAATCGTTTCTCCTTTTCCGTAATTGGTAATAATTGATTCTTCAAATGCCAGCCATTCTCTCCAACGTTTTTCAACGTCAATTCCTGTTCCGTATTTACGAGCGTAAGTAATGAATGTGGTATAATGTCCAGCTTCACTTTCCATTAATTCTCTATAGAAAAGAGCTAATTCTTCGTCTTTGATATTTTCTGAAAGAACCTTAAAACGCTCACAGCTTCTGGCTTCGATCATAGCAGAAAATAACAATCTTTCTACAAGACCAGAAACACGGCTTCCGTCACCGCTTTTTTTCATGTATTGATATAGTTCGTTTACATAATCATCTTTGCGCTCACGTCCTAATTTTAATCCGCGTTTGATGATGATATTGTGAACTTGCTCAAAATGATCGATTTCTTCTTTGGCTAAAGCCAATAAATCTTTCACTAAATCTTGATGTTCAGAATTGTTTGTAATAATTGTAATCGCATTTGTTGCTGCTTTCTGCTCGCACCAAGCGTGATCTGTCAAGATTTCTTCAATGTTTTTCTCAACAATATTTACCCATCTTGGGTCGGTTGGCAATTGTAATCTTAATACGCCCATTTCTTTAATTATGAATTATGAGTTAAAAGTTATGAGTTATAAAAGCAAAAATCGAAAGTCAAAATAAGACTTTTGACTTTCGACTTTAAAAACTTTAAGAATTATATTAATTAATACGCAAAAATCGGTCTTTCGCTCATTAATTCGTTTACTTCTTCAGCAACTTCTTCAATAACGTCTTCGTTCGTATGATCTGCAAGAACTTTATCGATTAAAGCTACGATAGTTTCCATATCTTTTTCAACTAAACCACGAGTTGTGATTGCAGCTGTTCCAACACGAATTCCTGAAGTGATAAATGGAGATTTATCGTCAAACGGAACCATGTTTTTATTTACTGTAATTTCAGCTTTTACTAATGCGTTTTCAGCTTCTTTACCAGAAATATTTTTATTTCTTAAGTCAATAAGCATCATGTGGTTATCAGTTCCGCCAGAGATAATGTTGTAACCTCTTTTTACGAAAGCATCAGCCATTGCAGTTGCATTTTTTTGTAATTGCATTGCATAAGTAAAGAATTCATCTTTAAGCGCTTCACCAAAAGCTACTGCTTTAGCTGCAATAATGTGCATTAATGGTCCACCTTGATTTCCAGGGAAAACAGCTAAATCTAATAATGAAGACATCATTCTGATTTCTCCTTTTGGAGTTGTTAATCCTTGTGGATTTGGGAAATCTTTCCCCATTAAGATTAAACCTCCACGAGGCCCTCTTAATGTTTTGTGAGTTGTTGTAGAAACAATATGACAATGTGGAATTGGATCGCTTAATAATCCTTTTGCAATAAGACCAGCAGGGTGAGAAATATCAGCAAATAAGATTGCTCCTACACTATCAGCAATTTGTCTGAAACGAGCAAAATCCATATCACGAGAATAAGCAGAAGCTCCAGCAATGATTAATTTTGGTTGTTCTTTAGTTGCAATTTCCTGAATTTTATCATAATCTAAACGACCTGTTTCAGCATCTACACCATAAAAAACCGGACGGTATAAACGTCCTGAAAAGTTTACAGGAGAACCGTGTGTCAAGTGACCACCGTGAGATAAATCGAAACCTAAAATAGTATCACCAGGATTCAAACAAGCGTGATAAACAGCTGTATTTGCCTGAGAACCTGAGTGAGGCTGTACGTTTGCATACTCAGCACCAAATAATTCTTTAGCTCTGTCAATTGCAATTTGCTCAATAACGTCAACTACTTCGCAGCCTCCGTAATATCTTTTGCCAGGATAACCTTCAGCATATTTATTCGTTAAAACAGAACCTGCTGCCTGCATTACTTCATCACTTACAAAGTTTTCAGAAGCGATAAGCTCTAGTCCGTGAATTTGTCTTTCTTTTTCCTCTTGGATAAGATCAAAAATTTGTTCGTCGCGTTGCATTTTTTCGTTTTTCGTTAATTTGATGCAAAAATACAAAAAAACGTTTGTCATACAGTTAGATTATGATATATTTGACATGTAATTTTTCAACAAATAATTAACATCTAACATGCCAATAACCGCCAACGATACCAAAAGAAAATCATGGTTAGAAGTACCAGATAATAGCGACTTCCCTATTCAAAATATTCCTTTCGGTGTATTTCTTACTAAAGAAAATGTCGTTACAGTAGGAACAAGAATTGGTGATTTTGCTATAGATTTAGGGGCTTTACAACAGTTAAACTATTTTGAGGGAATAGATTTAACCGATGATATGTTTATGCAGGACACGCTAAATGATTTTATTTCTGACGGAAAAAAAACATGGCGTTTGGTTCGAAATCGTATCGCTGATATTTTCGACGAAACCAATCCACAGCTTAGAGATTCAACAAAAGATCGAGATATTGTTATTTTTAATATCGACGATGTAGAGATGCAATTACCAGTTTTAATTGGTGATTATACCGATTTTTATTCAAGTAAAGAACACGCTACAAACGTAGGTAAAATGTTCCGCGATCCAGAAAATGCTTTATTACCTAACTGGCTTCATATACCAGTTGGATATCATGGAAGAAGTTCTACAATTGTTCCGTCTGGAATTCCGGTTCACCGACCAATGGGACAAACAATGCCCGCTGGCGGCGATTATCCTGTTTTTGGGCCTTCTCGTTTGGTAGATTTTGAGCTTGAAACCGCTTTTATTACTACTGATGTAAATATTATGGGAGAAAACATCCCAACGTATGAAGCAGAAGATTATATTTTCGGAATGGTTTTACTAAATGACTGGAGTGCGCGCGATATTCAGAAATGGGAATATGTGCCACTTGGACCATTTTTAGCTAAAAACTTTGCAACTTCAATCTCTCCATGGATTGTGACAATGGATGCTTTAGAGCCTTTTAGAACAAAAGGACCTAAACAAGATCCATCACCGCTTCCTTATTTACAAACAAAAGGAAAAAAAGCTTTTGATATTCATTTAGAAGTTTCAATACAACCTGAAAATCAAGAAGAAACAATCGTTTCGAAATCAAATTTCAAATACTTATACTGGTCAATGGCACAGCAATTAGCGCATCATACTTCTAACGGATGCCGTGTAAATTCTGGTGACATGATGGGTTCAGGGACTATTTCTGGTCCAACTCCAGATAGTTTTGGTTCTATGCTGGAATTAACTTGGGGCGGCAAAAATCCGTTAAAATTAAAAGATGGTAGCGAACGTAAGTTTATTGAAGATAATGATACTGTGATTATTCGTGGTTTCTGCGAAAGCAATGAAGTGAGAATTGGTTTTGGAGAAGTTTCAAGTCAATTATTACCTCCTTTCATCAGACAATGAAGAGCCGATAAGGAATCTGAAGAGATATAGAAAACAAAAAAACCTTGGTTATCGCCAAGGTTTTTTTATGCTTTATTTTGCCACAGATTAAAAGATTAAAATGATTCTCTAATCTGTGAAAATCATTTAATCTGTGGCTAATATTTTTTAAGCAGGAATCTGCTGGCTTAAACAATGCAAAGTTCCGAAGCCCCAGATGAAATCAATACAGCTAATTCCGATTACTTCTCTGTCAGGGAAACATTCTGATAATATATTTAAAGCTACTCGATCATTACTGTCATTGAATGTTGGAACTAAAACGCAATTATTCAGAATCAAGAAATTAGCATAACTTGCCGGTAATCTTAAATCTTCAAAATCAACACGTTTTGGCATTGGCAATGCTACAATTACTGGAGATTTTCCGTTTTCTAATTTTGCGTTTTGAAGACGTTTCAAATTATCTTGCAAAGGTTTGTAATTTGAATCATTTTTATCCGTTTCTACAATGGTTACGATTGTATCTTCATTTACAAATCGGCATAAATCATCGATGTGTCCGTGCGTGTCATCACCTTCGATTCCATCTCCTAACCAAATCACATTGGTAACTCCAAGATATTCTTTAAAAACAGCTTCGTAATCTTCTTTGGTAAAACCTTGATTTCTAACCTGAATTGTAGGATGCATTAAACATTCTTCAGAAGTCAGCAAAGTTCCTTTTCCGTTTACGTCGATTGCACCACCTTCAACAATTACAGGTTTTCCTTTGTACATAACTTGCGTTAGCGGAACCTCAATAAAATCAGCTACTTTTCCGGGAACGAATTTATCTAATTGATAATTTTTATATTTTGCCCAACCATTAAAATTGAAATTAAGCGCTTCTCTTTTAGAGCCATTTTTCACAATAATTGGCCCCGAATCGCGCATCCAGCTTCTGTTTGTTTTATGAATAATAAAAGAAATGTTTTTGATGTTAACACGAGCTCTTTCAAGCATATCGGCAACTTTTTCTTTCAGTTTTTCATCGGCTACGACCAAAAAAACGGTTTCAAAAGTGGCTACTTTTTTTATAAATTCTACAAAAGCCCATTGAACAGCTTCATATTTTCCCGGCCAATCGTTGCCATTATGCGGAAAACACAATACTATTCCTTGCTGTTTTTCCCATTCTGCTGGAAATCTTCTATTATTTGTTGACATAAAAAAGGTTCTAATTTAGAAAATGCAAAGATAAGCATTCGTTAGGACTATAAAACATTTGATTGAAATTCGTGCTTAATTTCACAAAGAATATCCTGCAAAAATTAAGTTAAAGATTAAATAATGAAGGCTTAATATTTGGCAGAAATCATGGAATTACATTTGCGAAACTAAAAACTAATAAAAAATGAAAAAATTAACTATCTCATTATTAACAGTAATGCTTATTATGACAAGCTGTAATAATGATGAAAATTCTAACAACGAACCAGAAGTTGTTGTAAACGAAAATCCGGGAACTTTTAAAGAAATTGGTTCTATTACTATTGGAGGTGAAGCTGCGGCCGAAATTTCAGCTTATTGTGAAAAAACTAAAAGACTTTTCACTGTAAACAACAGTGGTACAAATCAAATTGATGTTATCGATATTTCTGATCCTACAAAACCAGTAAAAATTGGAAAAATTGATTTAGCCGCTTACGAAGGCGCATCAAACAGCGTTTCTGTTTTTGATGGAAAACTGGCAGTTGCTTTAGAATCAACTGTAAACAAACAAGGAAATGGAAAAGTTGTTGTTTTCAACACATCAGATTACAGCTTAATCAAACAAGTTACTGTTGGCGCTTTGCCAGATATGATTACTTTTTCTCCTGATGGAAAATACATCATGACAGCCAATGAAGGCGAGCCAAACACTGATTATTCACAAGATCCTAACGGAACAATTTCTATTATAGAAACAAGTACATACAATGTTACAACACTTGATTTTGCTTCATTTGCTGGTCAAGCAACAACATTAGCAAAAGACGGATTTAGAATTTCAAAAGTTGCTAAAAGCTTTGCTCAGGATATTGAACCAGAATACATTACTATTTCAGATGATTCTAAAACAGCTTGGGTAACTTTACAAGAAAATAATGGTGTTGCAAAAGTTGATTTAACTTCTAAAACAATTACAGCAATTTATCCTTTAGGTTTAAAAGATTACAATACAGCTGAAAATGCTATTGATGTTAGTGATCTTGACGATAAAATCGCTTTTAATCCGTGGAAAGTAAAAGGAATGTATATGCCAGATGCTATTAGTCATTTCTCTGCTAACAATGTACCTTATTTTGTCACTGCAAATGAAGGAGATGCAAGAGAATATACAGCTAATACCGACATCAAACGTATGAAAAGCTTAAAACTTGATGCTACAGTTTTCCCTGATGCAGCTACTTTAAAACTAGATGCGAATTTAGGAAGATTAAATCTTGTTGCTGATATGGGGGATACCGATGGCGATGGCGATTTAGACGAAATGATAAGTTTTGGTGCAAGATCATTCTCAATCTGGAATGGAAACACTGGAAAAATTGTTTTTGACAGTAAAAATGATGTGGACAAAAAAACCAACGAATTAGGAACGTACGACGATAAAAGAAGTGACGATAAAGGTTCTGAACCAGAAGCTGTTGTTGCAGCAAAAATGGGAAATCAAAACATTTTATTTGTTGGCCTAGAAAGATCTGACGCTTTTATGGTTTATGACGCTACAAATCCTGTTTCTCCGCAATATTTACAAACTGTCAAAACTGGAGATGCACCAGAAGGAATTCTTTTTATTCCGGCTTCAAAAAGCCCAACCAAAAGAAGCTTACTAGTAGTGAGCAGTGAAGGCGACGGAAGTATAAAAATATATCAGCCAGACTTGAAATAGATCTTATTTTGAAAAAGGGAGAAAGGACAAAATTTAAATTTTGTCCTTTTTTATGCTTACATTTTTGATTTCGTTAAGGATTTTACATAATAAAAAGCCAAAACGTGGAAATTATGTAAGAGCAAATAGAACACATTCTAAAACCCACCGCATAATTTTGTCATGAGTTTAAAACAAAAACCAAACTAAAATTTGAATATCATGAAAAAGAAATTATGCTCTCTGTCCTTTTTAATATTCGCGTTTTCAGCAAGCGCACAAAATATGACGACCAATACTACTCCAACTGTTGATCAATCACAATACAACAAATGGTCTATAGAATTAAATGGCGGGGTTAATAAACCAACGCGAACAATGACTCCAGGTTACTCTACCGCAACTTTAAATCCGTTTCACGCTGACTTAGGTGTGAGATACATGTTTAGTCCAAAGTTTGGGGTGAAATTAGATGTTGGATACGACCAATTTACTGAACGTGATGACACGCCGGATTTTGAAAGCAGATACGTAAGAGCAAGCATCCAGGGTGTTGTAAACATTGGACGCGCTTTAAATTTTGAAACCTGGACAAATACTATTGGTGTTTTAGCACATGGAGGTATTGGAGTTTCACAAATTAGCACCGAAACTGGCCCGGGAGGTCAGGATTACATGGGACATGGAATTTTGGGTCTAACCGGACAAGTAAAACTATCAAACAGAGTCGCATTAACTGGTGATCTTACCGGAATTGTAAACGGAAAACAAAACTGGAACTTTGACGGAATGGGAACCACTTCATCTGGTGCATTTGATGGAGTACTACTGAATGCTTCTATTGGTTTGACTTTCTATCTAGGTAAAAATGAAAAACATGCTGACTGGGTTGGTGAAGAAGACAGAATCAGCGAATTGGAAAAAAGAGTTGATTTAGTAGAAACCGGACTTTTAGATACTGATAAAGATGGCGTTGCTGATTTATACGATTTAGAACCAAATAGTATTGCAGGAGTTGCGGTAAACACAAAAGGTCAATCTATTGATACCAATCAAAACGGTGTACCTGATGAGCTAGAAAGTTATTTAGACAAAACTTACGAAAAGAAAGGCGCTGGAAGTGGAAGTCTTACAAACAATACAGTTGAAGAATTGATCAACGGAGGTTACGTAAATGTTTATTTTGACTTTAATTCTTCTAAACCTACAAATGCTTCATTATCCGGAGTTGATTTCTTAGTGAAATATTTGAAAAATAATCCCGGAAAATCAGCTGATATTATAGGTTATGCTGACGAAATTGGAAGCTCAAACTACAATACTGAATTATCAAGAAAAAGAGCTGAAGCTGTGAAAAAAGTAGCAACTAATGCTGGAATTGATGCTTCAAGACTGAATGTAATTGCTAACGGAGAAGATACTTCAGTTAACAAAAACTCTAAAGAAGCGAGACAAATAGTTAGAAGAGTTACTTTCCAAGTGAAATAAATCTTAGTTATATATTTTTCAAAAAGCGGTTTCAATTATGAAACCGCTTTTTTTATTTTCTTAAACAAAAAAAAAGGACAAAATTTACATTTTGTCCTTTTCATATATCAAGATAAATCTAATTATTTATCAATTGCTCTTTTTGTAATATCACCAAAAGCATCAATTCTTCTGTCTCTAAAGAATGGCCAGTTTTGGCGAACATTTTCTTGTAAATCCAAATCAACTTCTGCAATTAAGATTTCTTCTTTATCGTGTGAAGCCTGCGCTAAAATTTCACCTTGTGGTCCAGCAATGAAAGACGCTCCCCAAAATTGAATTCCTTCAGTTCCTTCAAGATATTTTTCAAGTCCAATTCGGTTTGCAGCTGCTACAAAAACTCCGTTTGCTACTGCGTGGCCTTTCATTACGTTCATCCAAGCGCCGTATTGATTTTCACCGTATTGTTCTTTTTCTTTTGGATGCCATCCAATTGCTGTTGGATAGAATAAAACTTCTGCCCCTTTCAAAGCTGTAATACGTGCTGCTTCCGGATACCATTGATCCCAGCAAATTAAAGTTCCAACAGTTCCTTTTTTAGTTTCTATTGCCTGAAATCCTAAATCACCTGGCGTAAAATAGAATTTTTCATAAAAGTGAGGATCATCTGGAATATGCATTTTACGATACAAACCTGCTTCTGTACCGTCTGTATCGATGATATAAGCACTGTTATGATAGATTCCAGCCATTCTTTTTTCGAAGAAAGGAACAATGATTACAACTCCTAATTCTTTTGCCAATTCGCTGAAAGCAATAAAAGAAGTACTGTATAATGGTTCTGCTAATGCAAAATTATCGACATCTTCGCTTTGGCAGAAATAATGACTGCTATATAATTCAGGAAGCAAGATTACCTCTGCACCTTGACTTGCAGCGTCTCTTACCCAACTGATACATTTTTTAAGATTATTTTCAGCAACATCATTCAGATTTAACTGAATTACTGATATTTTATATTTTCTTTTCGGCATGACATAAAATTTAGAGTGCAAAAATAGTAAATTTTGAAAGAATGACAAAGTGAAGAAGTTTCATCTTCAAATCAACAAAGCTTATTTAAAACTACTAAATTCAACTAATTGCAAATTAACTTCCTCGATAAGTCCTTCAACATTATAAAATTCTGTTTTAAAAATAAAACTCAAATGATAAATCATATTTTCCCGCTCTAATTCATACTGAAAATTGATTTTTGAAAATTCATCATTTTGAGTATTCCTATACCATTTATCAAATAATTTTTGCCTGAAATCCTGTTTGAAATCAATACTATCACAAACATAATTCAATACAATATCTGGATTATTTTTAAAATAGTCATTTACAATACTAGTTATTGTAGTTTCAATCAAAGGGTCATTAAAGAACTTTTGATTATTCGCTTCATAAAAATCAATTGAATATAATTTTTCAAAAAAAACATTGTCAAAATTCATTTTATGAAAACTGACAAAATACTGTAAACCATGTTTTGTTGTAAAATAAAAAAGAGGGTATAAACCCTCTTCTAAAATATATTGATACATTAAGAAATATTATTTTTTCTTTAATCTTGCTATAACTTCTTTTCGATGTTCTTCTTTTAAATCAACCATTTTTTTAAGAACAGAAACTGTCTTAGCATTTGGCTTTATGATTATTGTTTTTTCCATAATTGTTTCTGAATCATGGAACAAATGTAAGAAAAAAAATTACATCTATTTCAAATCAATCAAATTACCTTTCAATTTACAAATCGATAATTCTTACATTTTATCAAAAACAAAAAACCATTTCACATCGGTTTAAAATTTAAACTTTTGCAAAATGGCTTTCAACCTAAAAAAATATCAACTAAGAAAGTTGTTATTCGATTACTACTTTTTGAGTTAGGAATTCAGTTTCTGATTTTTTGAATTTGATTTCGATAGTTCCTTTTGCAGTTGCCTTAAATTTGTAAACTGTCTTTTTTGGATCTGGAACTTGCTGTGTGCAAACTCCATCTACTGGATATTTTGCTACAACTTGCAATCCTTTTGCTTCGCCGATTGTTGTTTCAGCAATTTTATCGAATTCTCCACAAGCATTATCTACTAAATAAGTAACATCATAACTCAATTCGTCGTTTACTTTTCCTGTTGCCGGACCTTCAATTTTAGTTACAAATGCTGTTTTTGTTTTAACTGCTGATTCTGCGTTGTCATCGTCGTTGCTGCATGAAATTAATGCATTTGATAAAAATAATACTACTAAAACTGATTTTAATCTAAACCTTTTCATATAAAATAATAATTAATTGTTAATTACTATGAAGATGCAGCAGTGTTACAAAGGTTGCTTGGATAAAATGTTAAATAGTTTGATTAAAAATTCAAATCATTATAAATCAGAAGCTTATTTTTTAATATTTTTTTTCAAAATGCCGATATTTCTTATGAAAATAAAAACTTCTCACCTAGCCCCGATCGAAGCGGCATCCTTTTTATCCGCTTTTTTGCGGATGAAAAGATATAGCGAAGAGCGGGACTGAATTTGAACTGAAAACTGATATTTCTGCTTCAAAAAAAAACACCAGCCTTTTCGACTAGTGTTTTTTGTTATTTTTAAAATCAGTATTTAAACTACTGGCTCTTTCTTTTTAAATATTTTTTTGAAAAGATTTACGATTAGCAGGACAATAAACCCAAAAACAAGCCCCACTACAAATTCTTTAATAATTGATGGAATCTTGATTTCTTCCGCCAAATGATGAATAAATGGAATATAATGCACAAACAAACCTCCGGCTACTAAAATCAGAGCAATTGTACCAATAACAGTTAATGCTTTAATCACTTTTGGAAGTGCCTGAACCAAAATATTTCCGATAAATTTTAAAAGGCTTTTTTCTTTTTTACTGCGTTGAATCATTTTAAAACCAACTTCGTCCATACGAACGATAAGCGCTACAATTCCGTAAACTCCAATTGTTGCTATTAGCGCAATGATTGAAACCGTGATGATTTGTGACATTAATGGTTTCCCAATTACAGTTCCTAAAGCGATAATTACAATTTCTACAGAAAGAATGAAATCAGTAACAATTGCCGATTTTACTTTGTCTTTTTCGATTATTAAGATCTCTTCCTCGGTAAGTACTTCGTCCGTAATTCCTTCAGATTCTTCGTGTGCATGAGGAACTATAAATTCATAGATTTTTTCGGCTCCTTCATAAGCTAAAAACAATCCTCCCAAAACCAAAACTACCATGATAGCAACTGGAAAAAAGGCACTTAATAAAAATGCGATTGGAAGAATAATGATTTTATTCAATAAAGAACCTTTGCTGATTGCCCATAAAACCGGAAGTTCTCTCGATGATGCGAAACCTGAAGCTTTTTCGGCATTTACAGCCAAATCGTCTCCTAAAATTCCAGCTGTTTTTTTTGCTGCAACTTTGCTCATTACTGCAACATCATCCATAATTGCTGCGATATCATCTAATAGAGCGAAAAAACCTGAACCCATCTTTTTAATTATTTTTAGTTGCGCGAATCTACCACTTTTTCTGCTAATTTCTAAGCCGAATATTGGATAAATTCTAACTGCACTGCCCTAATAATAGCCAGATAATTACAAAAACTAATATAGTTCCGAAACATCCTCCTCCTAATTTTTTCGCGCCATATCCTGCGATTAATCCTCTAAATATATTATTCATAAGTGTATGTTTTTAAGTTATTGTAAATTTGAGAATTATACTTAAAACTTCATTTATAATACTTTGAAAAAATGTTTCAATATTTACGCATTTGAGCAAAAAAAAACACCAAATCATTTCTGATTTGGTGTTTTCGAGAACATTAAAGTATTTAAAAAATTTATTCTACTGTTGAGGTTTGATTTCTGAAAACCAATTTTCCGTCAAATGCATCAATTAAAATAATACTGTCTGTAGTAATATTTCCAGCCAGAATTTCTTTTGACAACTGATTTAAAACCTCTCTCTGAACCACACGTTTTACTGGTCTTGCTCCAAATTGTGGATCATAACCTTTCTCTGAAAGATATTGAATTGCTTCCGGAGTTGCATCCATTGTAATGCCTTGTAGAGCCAACATTTTGGTAACACTCTTCAATTGCAAACTTACAATTCTTGAAATATTATCAACGGTAAGCGGCGTAAACATAACGATTTCATCAATTCTGTTTATGAATTCTGGTCGTACTGTTTGTTTCAACAATCCTAAAACTTCTGTTTTTGCTGCTTCTGTAGCTGCTTCCACTCCGCCTTTTAGATTTTCAAATTTCTCTTGTATAATCTGGCTTCCCATGTTAGAAGTCATAATTATGATTGTATTCTTGAAATCGGCCAAACGACCTTTGTTATCTGTTAATCGGCCTTCATCTAAAACCTGCAATAAAATATTGAAAGTGTCTGGATGCGCTTTTTCGATCTCGTCTAACAAAATTACAGAATATGGTTTTCTGCGAACAGCTTCTGTCAATTGACCACCTTCATCATAACCTACATATCCCGGAGGCGCACCAACTAAACGGCTCACACTGTGGCGTTCCTGATACTCACTCATATCGATACGCGTCATAGCATTTTCATCATCAAAAAGATATTCGGCCAACGCTTTTGCTAATTCTGTTTTACCAACTCCGGTTGTTCCTAAGAACAAGAAAGTTCCAACTGGTTTTTTCATATCCTGTAAACCGGCGCGGCTTCTACGAACAGCATCACTCACAGCTTCTATCGCTTCTTCCTGACCAACAACACGTTTGTGCAATTCGTCTTCTAAATGCAATAGTTTTTCTCTTTCTGTCTGAAGCATTTTCATTACCGGAATTCCTGTCCATTTTGCTACCACTTCTGCAATATCTTCTCTGGTAACTTCTTCTTTAATTAAAGAATTTCCGGATTGGAATTCTTGCAATTGTTTTTGCAAAGTTTCCTGGCGTTCTTGCGCTTCTTTTATTTTTCCGTAACGAATTTCGGCTACTTTTCCGTAATCGCCATCACGTTCTGCACGCTCTGCTTCGTATTTAAAATCTTCTATTTCGTGTTTTACAGCCTGAATTCCGTCAACAATATCTTTTTCAGATTTCCATCTTGCGTAGATTTCGTTGCGTTCTTCTTTTAAGTTCGCCAAATCCATGCGTAAGATTTTCAATTTGCTTTCTTCTTTCTCACGTTTAATGGCTTCAATTTCAATTTCCAACTGCATGATTTTACGATCCAAAACATCTAATTCTTCTGGTTTTGAATTGATTTCCATACGCAATTTAGAAGCAGCTTCGTCCATCAAGTCGATTGCTTTATCTGGTAAGAAACGATTGGTAATATAACGTTGTGAAAGCTCAACTGCTGCTATAATAGCCTCGTCTTTAATTTGAACTTTATGATGCGTTTCGTATTTTTCTTTGATACCACGTAGAATCGAAACTGCACTCTCAGTATCTGGTTCATCAATTAAAACCTTTTGGAAACGTCTTTCAAGTGCTTTATCTTTTTCAAAATATTTTTGATATTCATCTAAAGTTGTTGCACCGATTGCTCTAAGTTCTCCACGCGCTAAAGCTGGTTTCAGGATATTAGCCGCATCCATTGCACCTTCACCTCCACCCGCGCCTACAAGCGTATGAATTTCATCAATAAACAAAACGATATCGCCTTCTGCCGCTGTAACTTCTTTTACAACCGATTTTAGACGTTCTTCAAATTCTCCTTTGAATTTCGCTCCGGCAATCAAAGCTCCCATATCTAATGAGAAAACGATTTTATCTTTTAAATTTTCTGGAACGTCACCATCTACAATTCTGTGCGCTAAACCTTCTGCAATTGCAGTTTTACCAACTCCAGGTTCTCCAATCAACATTGGGTTGTTTTTTGTTCTACGAGTCAGAATCTGCAATACACGACGGATTTCTTCGTCACGACCAATAACCGGATCCAACTTTCCTGTTCTTGCTAATTCGTTTAGGTTTTTTGCGAATTTATTTAACGAATTATACGTTTCTTCAGCCGAAGCTGATGTTACTCTTTCTCCTTTACGTAATTCTTCAATAGCTGCTTTAAGACCTTTTCCTGTAACTCCCTGATCTTTTAAAATCTGAGAAACTTTACTTTTGGAATCAAAAATAGCTAGAATTAAATGCTCGATCGAAACGTATTCGTCGTTCATTTTTTGTGCAATAATTTCAGCTTCGTTCAAAGCTTTATTGGCGTCTCTTGAAAGCATAATATCGCCTCCAGAAACTTTTGGAAAACTCTGAATTGTACTGTCTAAAATTTGTAAAAACAAAGGCACATTTACGTTTAGTTTTTTCAAAATAAATGGCGCTACGTTTTCATCAACTTCAAAAATAGCTTTGAAAATGTGTTCATTTTCAATTTGCTGCTGGCCATTTCGTTGCGCTAATTGCTGCGACAACTGAATAGCTTCCTGCGATTTAATTGTAAATTTATTTATGTTCATATTTTTATGATTTGATTGATTTTATTGGTTTGATATTCTATATGATTAAAGTTACGATTTATGGAGCTAAATTTTTAACTCAAATAATCTAACTTTGTATTCGAATAGACAAATTATATTCCATAGTAAAAATAAAGACAAAATGACCTAAAAATCATGATTTTCATCAGATTTAGCTGTCAAAAAGTCATAAAACAAGTCAAATATGAGTTTTTTTAATTCAATCTTCGGAAGTTCAGAGAACTCAGAAGCTCCAAAAAGTAAAGTAAACTGGACAGAATTAACCAATATTCTTCAATTAATGGAAATTGAAGCAATATCAAACGAAAAGCCAGTTGTAATTTTTAAGCACAGCACAAGATGCAGCATCAGCCGAATGGCGTTGAAACAATTTGAAAGAGAGTTTGATCTTGAAGATGTTGTTGATGCTTATTTCCTTGATTTGATTGCGCATCGTGATATTTCAAATGAAATCGCCAGCCGATATGGAGTTTATCATGAATCTCCACAATTGATTTTAATCAAAAACGGAAAAGCCGTTTACGATGTTTCGCATAGTAATATTGATGCTGAAGCATTGAAAAGCAAGATCTAAACTAGTAGTTATAAATTATGAGTTATGAGTTATTACTCAACTCTTAGACTACAACAAAATTAAAAGCCTGAAATTATACAAATAATTTCAGGCTTTTAATTTTGTTACGTCAAATCTAATTTTAATTCAAATTAGCGTTCAACTCATAATTCACAACTCATAATTCATAATTAAACTTAAAAGCTTCCTCCAGAACCTCCTCCACTAAAACCTCCATCTCCAAACTCCATTGGAGAATCTATTTTAACTTCTGGTTTCATTCCGAAAGTTGAAGCCACCACTAAAGCTTCGGCGTTTAAGAAATTATCTGAATGATTGATTCTATCTGGTTTAAAAGTCAAACCACTTTCCTTTTCTTTTAATTTTTTAATTGAAAAAAAAGTAATTGCAAATAAAACTACTCCTCCAAGTGTAAGTGCAACTTCAATTGGCAAAACGGAATAATAAAATCGAATAGTGTAAATTGAAAATGCAATTGCCAAAAAACTGATCCACAACATTATTCTGTCTTTTGCTTTTAAAGCCTGAATCAAATAAAGTATTGGGACAATAATCGTAAATGCATAAAAGAAAAATGCAAACGGAATGTCTGTTCCTGGTTTTATTTCATTCCCTAATAATTCTGCAGAAAGTTCTCTAACTACTAAATAGTTACAGGAAAGATAAAACAATATCAAGCAAAAACTATTGGCTAATAAAAGTCCGTTGTAATAATAACTTTCTTTTAGATTGAAGATTATTTTTTTAGTTGCAAAATATAAAATTGCTGCAGAAATCATTGCTACAAAAGGTAAAATTGTTTTCCCTATCTCACCAAATTCAAACATTTCAAAAAACAAAAATCCCGTTGCCGCTATACAGAAAACTAACATTGATACTAAATGAAGATATCGTAAAAACATAAAAAGTGCTACAATTGCAACAAAAAAAGCGATTACAGCTTCATAACCTTCTGTTGTGACCGCAATTGCAATTCCGATATTTAAAAGCGCACCTAAAATAAAAGCATCATCTAAACCATGATTATGATAATTTTGTGTAGCCAATAATTCTGCTCCGACAAATCCAACTACAGCAAAAATATAGCAGCAAATTTGAAAAAAAACATGTTCGCCACTTAAACCAAATATAGAAATTGCTCCACAAATTGAAAGATATAATAAACACCCCAGTAAAAAGAATCCAATTCTAACCAGAATATTGCTTTGACTTTTGAGAACTGGCAATTCCTTTTCTATAAATTTCTTTTGGTCTTTGCTTATAAAACCTCCATTATGTAAAGTATCTGCTTCATTAACTAAAGCTCCATTATCTAACATTTTTTTATCGTACACTATCATGCTTTAATTTCTTTGTTGAATTTTTTAATCAATTTTATAAACAATACTATTGAGCAGATAAAATAAGCGGGTAAAAGAAATACAAATAGTTCCCATATATCAGAAAAATCAACATTCTCAAATATTCTGAACAAAATTATATTTCCGCCAATATAGCCGTAAACAATCATAAAAACATATAAAGACATTGCTTTATTCTCATAACTAGCTTTATAAAAATAAAACGTAGAACTCACTAAAACAATGGCAAATAACATCCAATTAAGCGTATCATAGCTGGTTAAATTACTAATTGAAGCTATACTTATGATATGCAAAGCAAAAGTCAGAAAAATTAAACTAAAGTGCGTTTTTAAGGAAATTCTGCGACTGTAAATCGTCCATAAAATTAACAAGACACCAAGCATTACAGCAGAATAACTCAAATTCTGACTTGCATACAAATTATTACTGTCATTAAAAATATCTTGTGGTGTTACCGAAAGTCCTATGTAAGCTGCCAAACCAGTAATTGCAATTGTCAAAACGCTTTTATTATCAAAATAATAAGCGCAAAAGAAACTCACAATTGTTGGAATTAAAGTCGCTAATCCGTAATGTTCGCCAAAGGGTTTGTACTGAAACTGCAGATAACCAATAAAAATACAGGTCAGAATATTGGCCGCAAGCACCAAATATTCTAAAACCGGATGTTCAAAACCGGTTTCTGATTTTTGAAAACCTTTTGCATTTTTAAAACAATAATAAAAACAAACTACAATGACTATAAGTAAAATGGAAAGAATGGCAATATGACCAATTGTATCAATATTTTCATAAATCAAGATTCCAATTCCCGAAGTAAAAAGCAAAACAGACAAATACAAAAACAGTTTTAATTCTGCATTTAATGAAAAAATACCCAAATTACGATAAGCTGTAATTTCCGTGTGTTGATTTTCTGTAATTAGATTTTTATCCCGAAGCGATTCTGTAAACTTATCATCAAACTTATTCATATTTTGTATTTAATAGCACAATCAAAAATAGTTTTTTTTTAATGCAATTGATTTTTATTTGTAAATAAATTCGGCTTTATTCTTGTAAAACAGTACTTAGTGCAGTTTTGAAATCCAAATTCTTCATAAAAAGGAAGCATTAAAATGCAAAAAAATCACAAATATTATTGACTTTAAAATTAATTAATTACATTCGTGTAATCGATTACATTTAATTGATATCAAAACCACTTAAACCAAATATTAAAATGAAAAAGAATTTGTTTTTACTTCTTTTCCTCTTGAGTCTGTCTGTTTCTGCACAAAATTATGTGATGACGTCTCCAGAAGGATTTGGAGCATCTGCTACTGGAGGTGGTGCCTCAACTCCGGTTACCGTAACTACTTATGCCGATTTAACAGCGAAACTAAAACTGACAACGCCACAGGTTATTTTAGTTTCTGGAACAATCAACTGCAGTTACACTAGTTTGTTAGTCACAAACAAAACCATTATTGGACTTCCGGGAGCCCGATTAGTAAATACGGATCAAACTGCGGCAGGTTCGGGAATTTTAAGCCTAAAACCTGGATCAGACAATATTATTATTCGAAATTTAATTTTTGAAGGTCCTGGCGCTTATGATGTGGACGGACATGATAATCTTACTTCTGAAGCTACAAATGTTTGGGTAGATCATTGCGAATTTCAGGATGGAATGGATGGCAATTTTGATAATAAAGGAGCTGCAGACAATGTGACTATTTCATGGACAAAGTTTACGTACTTAAAAACACCAAAAGCCGGTGGTTCTGGCGGGGCCGATGATCACCGATTTACCAATCTTGTAGGTTCAAATAAAAGTGATGCTCCTGCTGATGGTCACTTTAGCATTACTTTTAAAAACTGTTATTGGGCAGAAGGATGCAAGGAAAGAATGCCAAGAGGTAGAAATACTGAACTACATATTTTGAATTGCTATTACAATACGTCAGTTTCAGGTTCTTTGGCAATTGGTTTAGGCGGAGGAGATAAAAATTCAACTTGTTATGTTGAAGGAACAGATTTTGCTAAAATTGGAACTGCTTTTAAAAATTACATCAGTACAGATGGCGGAACTGTTGGAATTACATTTTCTAACTGCCTAAAAGCCGGAGCAAATTATGGCGACCCAGTCTCAAAACCTTCATACAACTATACGGCTCTTTCAATAAATGATGTTGCTGGATATATAACTAATGCTTCATGTGGTGCAGGCGCAACACTTCAAGTTTCTACTGATGGAAAAATAGCATCAAGTTGCAACGGTCTAGGTATAAAAGAAAACAAAAATGATTTAGAACTTAAATATTATCCAACCAAAATCAATCGTCTTTTAAACATTGAATTTTCAGGAATTGACAACGGCTTAGCTTATGTTAATTTGTTTTCTTCCAGTGGCGCTAAAGTATATTCGGAATCAAAAAATATTGTTTCTGATGAAAAACTAGAACTGAATGTTGGAAATCTTGCAAAAGGTATTTACATCTGTAAAGTTCAGATTGAAAACCGAAGTAAAACTTTTAAACTTTTGAAAATTTAAATTATTTCTATAAAAAAGGTCATTGAAACAAATCAATGACCTTTTTTACATTTTATTTTTTACATTTTTCCAGAAATTAAAAAGCAGCTTTCATTTTATCTTTAATCGCATCTAAACATAAATTATTTATACTGCCTTCGTGCGTATGTTTTGTTTCTTTTGGAGATTTGTATGTTCCTGCTTCTAATTGCTCTGCAACGGCTTTGTACGCATCTCTAAATGGCATTCCTTCCACAACCATTTCATTTAAAGTATCCACTGTAAACAAATAATCGTATTTTTTGTCTTCTAAAATATGATCTTTAACTGTAATATCTTTTATTGAAAATATTGCAATATCTAAACAAGATTTTAAAGTCTGAATTGCTGGAAATAAACCTTCTTTTAAAAGCTGTAAATCTCTGTGATAACCGCTTGGAAGATTATTTGTAATTAAAGTGATTTCGTATGGAAGCGCCTGAATCTTGTTGCATTTTCCTCTTATTAATTCAAAAACATCCGGATTCTTTTTATGAGGCATAATACTTGAACCTGTTGTAAGATGCGCAGGTAAACCAATAAAATCAAAGTTCTGGCTCATATACAAACAAACGTCCATGGCAAATTTTGATAAAGTTCCTGCAACACTTGTCATCGCAAAAGCAACATTTTTTTCTGCTTTTCCACGGCTCATTTGCGCCGCAACGGCATTGTATTTTAAGGTTTCAAAACCTAATTCTTTTGTTGTAAATGTTCTGTTGATTGGGAATGAACTTCCATAACCCGCAGCAGAACCCAACGGATTCTGATCTACAATTTTTGAAGCTGCATTTAACATCGTAATATCATCAATCAAACTTTCGGCGTAAGCAGAAAACCACATACCAAATGAAGATGGCATGGCGATTTGCAAATGTGTATAACCCGGCAATAAAACGTTTTGATGTTTCTCTGCTGATTCCATTAACAAGTCAAACAAAGTTTTTACTTGTTCTTTTATCGCTTTTAATTCATCTTTTAAATACAAATGAACATCAACTAAAACCTGATCGTTACGAGAACGTGCCGTGTGGATTTTTTTTCCTGCATCGCCTAGTTTTACGGTTAGAAGATATTCGATTTTAGAATGCACGTCTTCGAAACTGTCTTCGATTTCGAAATTTCCAACTACGATATCAGCGATAATTTCGTTTAAGGCATCCACTAAAGAAGTTGTTTCTTCCTGAGTTAATAAGCCAATTTGTCCAAGCATTTTGGCGTGCGCGATTGAACCTAAAGCATCATATTTTGCTAAAACCAAATCCAATTCACGATCGTTTCCAACGGTGAATTGCTCGATTTGTTTATCTGTTGGTATTCCTTTTTCCCAAAGTTTCATAACTTAGATTTTTAGACTTCTTAGATTTTAGACTTCTTAGATTGTTTTCTAATTTAGATCTAATGTCATTGTTTATACTGATTGTGTTTCTAGCCCCGATAGTAGTGGAAATCCTTTTGTGCCGGGGTTCGGCACAAAAGATTGGAACGGATAGCGGGATTAGCTCCTAAAAAATATTATAATTTAAAGAAATCAGTTAGTATTTTGATATACAAATCGACTCCTTCTACAATTTCATTTACAAAAATAAATTCGTCTGCTGAATGCGAACGTAACGTTTCTCCTGGTCCTAGTTTTAAAGACTGACAGCTTAAAACTGATTGATCTGAAAGCGTTGGCGAACCATACGTTGTTCTTCCTAATGCAATTCCTGCCTGAACCAAACCGTGTGCAATTGGAATAGATGAAGCGTTTAAATGCATGGATCTTGGTGTTACTTCAGCATTTACATTTGCTTTAACTACTTCTAGAATTTCGGCATTGGTATAACGGTCTGTTACGCGAATATCCACAACCAAATCACATTCTGAAGGCACAACATTGTGTTGTTTTCCTGCATTAATCTGCGTCACGGTCATTTTTACGGGACCTAAAACGTCTGAGATTTTGTCGAATTTATAGTTTTTAAACCATTCCATTACCGGAATTGATTTGTATAATGCATTATCGTCGTTTTGATGCGCGGCGTGACTTGCGGTTCCTTTTACTTTTACGTCCAAAACTAATAAACCTTTTTCTGCAACTGCTAATTGCATTAAAGTTGGTTCTCCAACAATAGCGCAATCTAATTCTGGAAGGCTTTTTAAAACGCTGTTTAAACCATTTTTCCCACTGCTTTCTTCTTCGGCGGAAGCCACAATTACAATATTATGAGACAGATTTTGATTTTCGTAGAAATGTACAAAAGTTGCTAATAATGAAACCAGACATCCGCCTGCGTCATTACTTCCTAATCCAAATAATTTTCCGTCTTTTTCAATCGCTTTAAACGGATCGTTGGTATACGCCTGATTTGGTCGTACTGTATCGTGATGTGAGTTTAGTAAAAGTGTTGGTTTGTTTTCGTCGAAATATTTGTTGAAAGCCCACACATTGTTGTTTTCTCTCTTGAAAGGAATTTCATTCTGATTGAACCAATTTTCGATTAAAAGAGCTGTTTGGTCTTCTTCACTTGAAAATGAAGGGGTTTCGATTAAGCTTTTTAATAAACTAATTGCTTCTTTAGTAAGCGTATCTATATTTTTCATTTTTGCTAGGTTCTGAGGTGTTAAGATTCTGAGATTCTAAGTTTTTAAACAATGACTTTATCAAATCTTAACCAGAAAATTAATTTGCGCAAATTTCTTAAATTAATATTTAAAAGCACTGCGCAGTTCTGTTTTTTTGCCACTAATTACACGTATTTTCACAAATTATTTTTTTATCACAGATTTAAAATCAAAATAAACTTTTTAATGCACGTCTAAAATTATTTTCTCTTTTAACAGAGAAAATTAGTGTCAATTCGTGGCAACATTTTTTATAATGTAATCGTTGTATGCAGAACATCTGGATTTTGAAGCATTTTATGATGCCCTATTTTGATTTTCTGTACACCTCGTGATAAACTATTGAAACAGTTATCCAATTTTGGAATCATTCCAGAATGGATTACTTTTTCTTCTTTCAGCTTGTTGTATAATGTTTCATTGATTTCTGTTATTACCGATGAATCGTCTTCTGAATCTTGTAAAACGCCTTGTTTTTCAAAACAGTAAGTCAGCGTAACATCAAAAATTTCCGATAATGCGATTGATAATTCACTTGCAATGGTATCTGCATTGGTGTTTAATAATTGTCCGTTTTTATCGTGTGTAATTGCACAGAAAACAGGAACAACTCCAGCTTCAAGTAAAGTTGCCAGTAATTTGGTGTTGACTTGTTTTACGTCGCCTACAAATCCGTAATCGATTGTTGGGTGATTTCTTTTTGTTGATTGAATTAAATTTCCGTCAGCACCTGAAAAACCAATGGCATTATTGTCTTTTGCCTGCAATTGCGCTACGATATGTTTGTTGATTTGTCCTGCGTAAATCATTACCACAACATCAAGCATTGGAGTATCTGTAATTCGGCGTCCGTCGATCATTTGCGGAACCAAACCTATACTCTGTGCCATCTTTGTAGCCGATTTTCCACCGCCGTGAACTAAAACTTTATAACCTTCAATTTTAGAGAAATCGGTTAAAAATTGCTCTAATTCTGCTGGATTATCAATGATGTTTCCACCTATTTTTATTACTGATACTTGCATAAGATTCTAAGGTTCTGAGATTCTAAGATACTAAGTTTTTTTCTGCGCAAAGTTTCTTAGCATCTTAGTAGCTTAGAATCTTAGCAACTTTAAAAAAATTATATTTTTTTAAGAATCTTTTGTAAAACTAATTGTGCTGAATACGTTCTATTATTCGCTTGTTCGATTACGATTGAATTTTCTCCGTCTAAAACTTCGTCGCTTACAATTACGTTACGACGAACTGGAAGACAGTGCATGAATTTTCCGTTGTTGGTTAACGCCATTTTTTCCGCTGTCACTGTCCAATTTGGATCGCTGTTGGTTACTTTCCCGTAATCGTTAAAATTGCTCCAGTTTTTAACGTAAACGAAATCGGCATTTTCGAAAGCTTTGTTTTGATCGTATTCGATTTTGCATTCTTTTGTGATTTCCGGGCTTAATTCATAACCTTCTGGATGTGTGATTACAAAGTCCATGTCTTTTTGCATTTGCATCATTTCTACGAATGAATTGGCTACAGCCTGAGGCAAAGCTTTTGGATGCGGTGCCCATGAAAGTACCACTTTTGGTTTGTGTTTTGTTTTGTGTTCTTCCATCGTAATTGCATCTGCTAAAGACTGCATTGGATGACGAACGGCACTTTCCATATTTACAATTGGCACAGTAGCGTATTTCAAAAATCCTGAAATTACTGTTTCCTGATAATCTTTTTCTTTATCAACCAAACCTGCAAAAGCACGGATTGCGATAATATCACAATATTGAGAAACGACTTCTGCCGCTTCTTTAATATGTTCTGAAGCACCAGAATTCATAACTGCTCCGTCCTCGAATTCTAAAGTCCAGCCTTCGTTGGTAAAATTCATTACCATAACGTTCATTCCTAAATTTAAAGCCGCTTTTTGCGTACTCAAACGTGTTCTTAAACTCGGATTGAAGAATAACATTCCTAAGGTTTTGTTTTTACCTAATTTTTTATTTTTAAGCGGATCTTTTTTGATTTTGATCGCGCTTTTCACCCATTTTGATAATGAGTCGATATCTTTTATTGAAATATAATTCATGTTTTTACTTTTTGTTTTTCTTATTAATGTATAAAAATTAGACGCGGATTTTACTGATTCGCTATCGCGAAGACCCGGATTTAAATTGATTTTTATATTCTTAATTTTCTACTATTCTCAAATACTTTTCGTCTAAATTCTGGTTTTGTACCAAAATTTAAAAGTAAACCTACTTCACAATCTGTGCCTTTTAAATAATTCAAAATTTGATTTTCAAACTCGACCACAATGCAATTAGCTGCTTTGAGTTCTAGAATAATTAAATCTTCAACTATTAAATCTGCATAATATTCTCCAACTTCAATACCTTTATAGTAAACTTTAATTTTCCTCTGAGCTTCAACATACAAACCTTTATTTTTCAATTCTAAATACAAGGAATTTTGATAAACTCTTTCTAAAAACCCATGTCCTAATTCATTATAAACTTCATAAAAAGTTTTAATAATTACTTCTGTTAACTCTCGATGCAATAATTCCATAAAATAAATTTGAATGAAATATACTACATAAAATTAAAACAAATATAAAAATCAATTTAAATCCGCGTCTTCGCGATAGCGAATCCATTTTATCCGCGTTCAATATCACAGAATCCTAGTAAAAGGAATTTCGTCTTTTAATGCTTTTAGAATAAAATTATCATTTAATCCATTCACAATCCAGGTTTCTATGTTGGCTGCTTTTGCGATTGCGGCCGCTTCTATTTTAGACTGCATCCCTCCCGTTCCATGTGATGATTTTGATTCGCCGATTTCCTTTTCGAGCGTTTTTAAATCATTTACCAATTTTATCGTCTCCGGATTTTCATGGTGAATTGAATCTTTCGTATAAATTCCATTTGTATTGGTGGCAATTATCAGAATATCAACATTTAGCAGCACTGCTGTTAAAGCCGCTAATTTGTCATTATCGCCAAACCGAATCTCATCTGTGGCAACGGTGTCATTTTCATTGATAATCGGAATATAATTGTTTTTAACTAATACATTAATGGTATTGACAATGTTCTTTTTGGTCTGCTCTTTTTCGAAATCAGAATAAGAAAGTAAACACTGCGAGGTATTTAATCCTAAATCTTTAAAATTTTCATTGTAAATCCGCATTAAATGTGGCTGTCCAATTGAAGCTAAAGCCTGTTTCACAAAAACATCTTTATCCTGATTATCCAGCTTCACAAACTGTTTTGCTGCTGCAATTGCGCCTGAACTTACGATGATAAACTCATATTCGTCGTTTAAAGCCGCAATCTGTATTCCGAGGTCTTCAATCTTTCCCCGCGAAATATGATTGGTTTCTTTGGTTAAAGTATTACTTCCTATTTTTAATAAAATCCTCTTTTTTGCCATTTCTTTTAAAGGTGCTAAGGTTCTAAGATACTGAGATTCTAAGTTTTTTTTTAGAATTTTCTAATTATCTAATTGCCTCAATTTTCACATTATCCCAATTATCTGATTTGTCCTTCTCCGTACACGTACCATTTATTGGTCACGAGATGCTGAAGTCCGATTGGGCCACGTTGATGCAATTTATCGGTGCTTATTGCTAATTCTCCTCCTAAACCAAATTGTCCGCCGTCAGTAAATCTTGTTGATGCATTTTGGTAAACTGCTGCAGCATCGATAGATTCCATAAATTGCTGTGCAACATCATTATCTTTTGTAATAATTGCTGCTGAATGTCCTCCGCAATATTTATTGATTTTTTCGATTGCATTTTCCTCAGAATCAATGGTTCCGATTACTATTTTATAATCTAAAAACTCTTCATACCAAATATCTTCGTTTTGAAGTGTTTTTGTGTCTTCAAAATTTTCCAAAGATTTATCAACGATTACTCCAACATTTGATTCTTTTAATGCTTCAATTAAAATTGCTGTAAAACCCTCAAAATTGGGCAATTTAGAATCTATTAAAACTTTATCAACTGCATTACAAGCTGATATTTTGGCTGTTTTGGCATTCAAAATTACTTTTAAAGCCAAATCAGTATCTGCTTTTTCATGAACGTAAACGAAATTGTTTCCACGTCCGCTTACGATTACGGGACAAGTTGCATGAGCTTTTACAAATTCAATTAATTTTTCTCCGCCTCTTGGAACTATTAAATCGACTTTTTGAGTTGGTTTTTCTAGAAAAGCCTGAGTTTCTGTTCTGTTATAATTTAAATATTCCACCCAATCTTTTGAAACTCCGTTTTCTTCCAAAGCTTTGTGCCAAAGACTTACGATTTTCAAATTTGATTTTAAAGACTCTTTTCCGCCTTTCAATAAAATCTTATTTCCAGATTTAAAAGCGATTCCGCCCGCTTCGATTGTAACATCTGGACGAGATTCGTAAATAATTAAAATCGTTCCGAAAGCAGCCGTTTTATTTATAACTTTTATTCCATTATCATGTGTAAAATGAAAACGCTCAACGCCAACGGGATCTTCTTGAGAAGCCAATTGGTTTAATGATAAAATCATTTCGTCAACTTTTTTATCATCTACTTTTAGGCGTTCTTCCATCGCTAAATCTGAGCCGTCGTAATCAGCGAGATCTTCCTGATTGGTTAGGATTATCTCATTCCGCTCCTGCTCGACCAGCTTTGCCATAGACCGCAAAACCGCATTGCGTTTTTCAATTGATAATGGATTCATAATTTATAGTTGGTTGTTTTTTGGTTGTTTCTTTTTTTAGAAACCTATATTTTAAATCTGACGGATTTTAAAAACCCGTCAGATTTAAAATAACTAAAATTAGTTTTTTAATTCTTCTAAACTTTCTTTTAAAGCCACAATAAAAGTATCTATATCTGATTTTTTCACTGTAAGCGGTGGTAAAATTCTTAATAGATTTTTGTTGTTGGCGCTTCCTGTAAAAATGTGTTTTTCAATAATTAATTTCTTTCTTAAAGCTGCTACGTCAAAATCAAATTCTACTCCAAGCATTAATCCTTTTCCTTTTACTTGTTTGATGCCTTCAACTTCTTTGATTTTTTCTAGGAAATATTCATAAACTTCATTTACATTTTTCTGTAAATCTAGTTTTTCAATTACGTCTAAAACAGCAATTCCTGCTGCACAAGACAAATGGCTTCCGCCGAAAGTTGTTCCTAATAATCCGAAACTTGCTTCAAATTTTGGAGAAATTAAAATGGCTCCAACTGGAAAACCGTTCCCCATTCCTTTTGCAACTGAAATAATATCAGCGTTGATTCCGTGATGCTGGAACGCAAAGAATTTTCCGCTTCTTCCGTATCCTGACTGTACTTCGTCTAAAATTAAAACTACATCATGTTTTTTACATACTTTTTCTAAAGCTTGAAAAAATTCTGTTGTTCCTTGATCTAAACCTCCAACTCCCTGAATTCCTTCGATAATTACAGCTGTAACATCACCTTTTGCCAATTCAGCTTCAACTAATTCGATTTGATTTAAAGGTAAAAACGTAACTTCTTGCTGTGCATTTAATGGCGCAACGATTTTTTTATTATCTGTAACAGCAACGGCTGCAGAAGTTCTTCCGTGGAAAGAATTATCAAAAGCCACAACTCTAGATTTTCCGTTATGGAAAGAAGCTAATTTCAAAGCATTTTCATTAGCTTCAGCTCCAGAACTGCATAAAAACAATTCGTAATCTTCTAAACCAGAAAGTTTTCCTAATTTCTGAGCCAATTCAACCTGCAAAGGATTCTGAATGGCATTAGAATAAAATCCTAAATGGTCTAATTGATTTTTCAATTTTGCTACATAATCCGGTTGTGTATGTCCAATAGAAATCACACCATGTCCGCTGTATAAATCTAAATATTCTACTCCTTTGTCGTCAATGATTGTACAATCTACTGCTTTTACTGGAGTTATGTCGTATAATGGGTAAACGTTGAATAAGTTCATCTTTTTTTAGTTTTTGGTTGATTGTTGACGGTTGTTGGTTTAAGTTCGATATCTATCAACTATAAACCAACAACTATCAACTAAAATTAAAATCCGCTTGGTTTCAAATGTAAACCTGTGGTTTCTTCTAAACCGAACATTAAATTCATGTTTTGAATCGCTTGTCCTGAAGCACCTTTGGTTAAGTTATCGATAATTGATGTTATGAGAACCCGGTTTCCTTTTTTCAATAAACTAATGATACATTTATTCGTTTGCACCACTTGTTTCATGTTGATGTTTGTTGTGGTAACGGTTACGAAAGGCTCGTTTTTATAGAAATCTTCGTATTTAGCAACCAATTGTTCCAAACTATCATCACATAATGTATATAAGGTTGCAAAAATACCTCTTGGGAAATCTCCTCTATTCGGAATAAAAAGCAATTCACTTTCAAAATCGTCTTGTAATTGAACTAAGCTTTCTCCGATTTCTCCCAAATGCTGGTGTTCAAAAGCTTTGTAATGTGACATATTGTTATTTCTCCAACTGAAATGAGAAGTTTCTGAAAGACTTACTCCTGCTCCTGTGCTTCCGGTTGTTGCATTAATATGAACATCATTATTCAATAAATTGTGTTTTGCTAATGGTAATAATGCCAATTGGATAGCTGTTGCAAAACAACCTGGATTTGCAATATAATTTGCTTTTTTGATTTCGGCTTTATTGATTTCAGGCAATCCGTAAACGAAATCTTTTCCTTCGAAATGAGCGTCTTTATTCAATCTGAAATCATTTCCTAAATCGATGATCTTAGTATGACTTGCAAACTGATTTTCTTTCAAAAATGAAATTGATTTTCCGTGACCTAAACACAAGAAAACAACATTCACATTTGGATTAATTTCATCAGTAAAATTCATTTCGATATCTCCCATCAAATCTTGGTGCGCTATAGAAAGCGGTTTTCCAGCATTTGTAGTACTGTAAACAAAATCAATGTTTACTTTTGGGTGATACATTAAAATTCTGATGAGTTCTCCGGCTGTGTAGCCCGAACCACCAATAATTCCGACATTAATCATGATCTAATTGATTTACAGATGAAAATATGTTTTGTGCATTTCCAAGAATTTTGATAAATCCTTTTGCATCGTCAGATGTCCATGCATTGTTCATTTCTCCGTATTGACCAAAACCTGTATTCATCAAATCGTTTTTAGATTCGATTCCGTCAAGTGAGAAATGGTATGGTTTTAATGAAACTGTTACCGTTCCGTTTACTGTTTTTTGAGTGTCTTGCAAGAAAGTTTCGATGTTTCTCATAACTGGATCTAGAAACTGACCTTCGTGAAATAACATTCCGTACCAGTTTCCTAGTTGCTCTTTCCAATATTGCTGCCATTTTCCTAGAGTATGTTTCTCTAATAAATGGTGGGCTTTAATAATAATTAACGGAGCAGCCGCTTCAAAACCAACTCTTCCTTTGATTCCGATAATAGTATCTCCAACATGAATATCTCTACCAATTGCGTAAGCATTAGCCAATTTTTCAAGTTTTACGATATTTTTTTCAGGAACATCTTTCTTTCCGTTTAATGCAACCAATTCTCCTTGTTCAAAATGAAGTGTTACTTTTTCTTCTCCTTCTTTTTGCAATTGCGAAGGATAAGCTTCGCTTGGCAACGGTTGACTTGAAGTTAACGTTTCTTTTCCTCCAACACTTGTTCCCCAAAGTCCTTTATTGATAGAATATTGTGCTTTTTCCCAAGAATAGTGAACTCCGTTTTGAGCCAAATAATCAACTTCTTCTTGTCTTGAAAGTTTTAAATCTCTAATTGGCGTAATAATTTCGATTTCCGGAGCGATGGTTTGGAAAATCAAATCAAAACGAATTTGGTCGTTTCCTGCACCTGTACTTCCGTGTGCAATCGCGCTTGCTCCAACTTTTTTAGCATATTTAATTGCTTCAATTGCCTGAAAAACACGTTCTGCACTTACTGATAACGGATAAGTATTGTTTTTTAATACGTTTCCGAAAATCAAATATTTTATAGCTTTATCATAATATTTGTCTACGATTGTAAGGTTGGCGTGTTGTGCACTTCCTAATTCGTAAGCTCTTTTTTCAATGGCTGATAATTCTTCTGCGTCGAATCCTCCTGTGTCAACAAGTACAGTGTGAACTTCGTATCCTTTTTCATTTTTTAAATATTTCAAACAATACGAGGTATCTAATCCTCCGCTATAAGCTAATACTACTTTTTTCATTTTTTATAATTTTGGCTAATACTTTCGTATTTAGCAGTTTGAGATTTCTTTTAATTAAATTTTGAATAAAAAAACAAACGACAATAATTTGTTTAAAAATAGAGCTTGTTTGATTTTTTTAAGTCTGCTTAAAACAGCCTCGTTAAAAGGATGTCTAGGCGGTGTTTTTTGTTTTTCTTTTGGATCGTACAACATTCCGGTACAAAGACACATTTTGTTTTCTTTGCTTTGTAAAATAGGAAAGTTAGTGCAGGTTTTACAGCCGGCCCAGAAACTTGGATCGGTTGTAAGTTCTGAGAAAGGAACCGGTTTGTAACCTAAATCAGAATTGATTTTCATTACAGCCAAACCAGTTGTTATTCCAAATATTTTAGCATCTGGATATCGCTGCAAAGAATAATCAAAAACTTTAGATTTTATCTTTTTTGCCAATCCTAAACTTCTATAGTCAGGATGAACAATTAACCCCGAATGTGCCACGAATTTTCCGTGTTGCCAGCTTTCGATATAACAAAAACCTGCAAATTTCCCGTCTGCCAGAGCAATCATCGCATCACCATTCGACATTTTTTTCTGAATATACTCAGGAGTTCTTTTAGCAATCCCTGTACCTCTTAACAAGGCAGATGATTCTATCGTATCGCAAATTTCTTGTGCGAATTTGAAGTGTTCTTCCTGGGTAACAACAATAGAGATCTTCATTTCAATAATTGAAGTTAGAGTTAAAAATTAAAGCATATTGTTTAGTTTGAAATCCAGAATTGAATCCAATAAAATTAAGCAAAATAGAAGTAACATTCTCAAAATCAAAAGCTTGATCAAGAAAATTTACAAAATAATAAATACTTTTAGGATATGTTTGTCCAATGGACAAATTATGTGATTTCAAAATGAAAAATGGATATGAATAAATATACGGCTATAAAACTCAGTGAACACTATAGAGATAGCGTCCGTACTTCGGGAGAAGTAATCGGTGAGTTTGTCCGTGACAAAGAAGTTATATGTAAACTTATTTTATTCATCGGTGCAAAAGTACATTAATTTTTTATTTAGAAAACAAAAAATCAAAATTCTAACATTTTTTTTACGTTTTGTGAATATACAGAAAAACAAAACCCGATAGTTACTGATAACTATCGGGTTTTAAATAATTTAAAATATTTAAAATATTTACTTTTTTAATTTTTAGTAAAAGGAATTGCTTTTCCATCAGATAAAATCATATCAACAGCAGTTTTAGCTTCGTTAAATTTAAACTTCACACCTGCTCTTTTTGATTCAAATGTATCTTTTTCTCCGGCTACAGCTTTCACAGAGAATTTCGGATAATTAGTCAACTCTGCATATAAAGCACTGTTTTTCTCTGTAAACTCAATTTTTATAGGCGCTTTAGATGTAGAATAATTTCCTAAATAACCATCTAAAATAACATCTTGTTCTACTTTGCCTTTTCCTGCAGTCCAAACATTATTTGATTCATTGAAATCAGGAAACGCGTGATCAGGATCTAATGTAATACTTTCTATTTCTTCAGTAGAATTATGTTTGAAAGACCAGTCATTATTACGTTGCCAAATTTCTACAGGCAAATTAACTCTGGTTACTTTTCCGCTTTTTGTTTTAACATCTAAAACAATTGGCATTGGCATTTTCTCAAAATTTTCTACCGTAATAATTACACCTTTTGCAGGATCATTTTTTACATATTTAATCGAATTTACACCTTGATCAAATCTCCAATTGTTTACGTACCAGCTTCTCCAAAACCAGCTTAAGTCTTCACCTGCAACATTTTCCATTGACCTGAAAAAATCATCTGGCTGAGGATGTTTAAAAGCCCAACGCTGAATATAAGTTCTAAAAGCAGTATCAAAACGCTCTTTTCCTAAAACTTGCTCTCTTAAAAGAATCAAACCTGCACTTGGTTTAAAATAACACAACATACCAATATTTGCTTCCTTCATATTATCAGGAGAACTCATAATAGTTTCTAAATCCGGACGCGTAAAAGATTCTGCCTCTTCATGCAAATCTGTTGGTTTCTCTTTGTATTCGCCATTATTGAATGCTGCTGTACTCAATGAATTAATAAAAGTATTAAATCCTTCATCCATCCAAGCGAATAATCTCTCATTTGAACCAACAATCATTGGAAACCAAATATGACCAAATTCGTGGTCTGTAACTCCCCATAAATCTTGTCCTTTTGATTTCCATCCACAGAAAACAATTCCAGGATATTCCATTCCGCCTTCATTTCCTGCCACATTTGTAGCAACTGGATAAGGATACTCAAACCATTGTTTCGAATAATGCTCAATCGCTCCTTTTACATATTCACTTGAGCGTCCATAAGCGTCGTTTCCATTGCTTTCAACAGGATAAGCTGATAATGCCAAAGCTTTTTTACCACTTGGCAAATTGATTTTTGCTCCATCAAGAATAAAAGCCGGAGATGAAGCCCAAGAAAAATCACGAGCATTTTTAATTTTATAATGCCATGTTTTCTCTGTTCCTGCATTTGTTTTTGCTGTCGAATTTACTTCATCAGCAGTACGAATCATAACTGTTTTATCGCTTTGAGAAGCGTCTTTGTAACGTTTTAATTGTTCAGCAGAAAAAACTTCCTGACCATTTATCAATTCACCAGAAGCGACAACATAATGATTTCCAGGAACGGTAAGTTTTACATCAAAATCTCCATATTCTAAATAAAACTCAGAAGCTCCTAAATATGGCGCTGTATTCCAGCCACGTACATCATCATACACACACATACGTGGGTACCACTGCGCGATTGTGAAGATTTTTCCGTTTTTAGTTTCTAAAACCCCCATTCTGTCTGATCCTTCAAAAGGAGCAATGAAAGAGAATTCGATTTTGATTTTTACAGAACCTCCTTTTGCAGCCAATTCCTGTGGAAGGAAAATCTGCATTCTGGTATCTGTAACAATATATTTTGCCTCAACTTCTACCGCATTTTTTCCTGAAGAAACTACCTTTACAGATTTAATTTTATTTCCTCCGTCAAAAACCTGTCCTTGGGCTCCGTTACGGCTTCCAGACAAAGGCACAACAGCATTTCCTCTAGAATCATCTTTAAATAAATTCTGATCTAAATTCAACCATAGAAATCCTAATTTATCAGGGCTATTATTCGTATATGTAATTTGATCTGTACCAACAATTTCATTTGTTGTAGCATTTAATTTTGCCGTTATCTGGTAATCGGCTCTGTTTTGCCAATATTCTACGCCAGGCTGACCACTGGCTGTGCGTGTAGATGTTCCGTTTTTAGTGTAAAAATGCGGGGCAAAGGCATCATGGTAATTATAATTATTTACTGGATTTGTTACTGTCCCTGAAGGTGTTTGTTGCGCCCAGGAACAAGAAATCCCAAAAAATAAAGCCGCGGTTAAAATGGCTTTTGCAGATTGCTTCTTCATATTTTTTAGCTGTTTATGTAGCAAATTAATGAAAAAAAAAGCTATTTACAGAGAAATAATCAAGCTTAAATTTAATTTTAGTAAAATTTTATAAATAAAATAAATTGAGCGATTTTCCTTAAAAAATAAAAATTATTCAAATACCTTTACATTTACATAAAAATCAATCTTTTCAACTCTACTATTTTGACGACAACTATATCAAATTCAATATTAACAGCTTCAATTAAACATGCCGGAGCCGAATTATTTTCATTAAAAAACAATCAAAACAAGGAATATATCTGGGAAGGAAACCCTGATTTTTGGGGCAAACACTCACCTGTCCTTTTTCCTATTGTCGGCACATTGAAAAATAACTCTTATACAATTAATGAAAATGAATATCATTTGCCAAGACATGGTTTTGCGAGAGATATGGAATTTGAATTAATTGAAAAAACAGGAAATAGTGCTGTTTTTTCTTTAAAATCAAATACTGATACCTTAAAAAAATACCCTTTTGAATTTGAATTACAACTTATTTACACATTAGAAAACACTTCTCTAAAAATCGAATATATTGTAATTAATACAGGAGATAATAAAATGCCTTTTTCAATCGGGGCTCATCCTGCAATTTCGCTTCCTGAAAATTTTGAAAACTATTCTTTTAAATTTGAAAAAGAAGAGCCTTTAAAATATAATCTTCTTGAAAATGACTTGATTTCGAATAAAACCGAAATTCTAAAAACGACCGAAAATTTAGTACCGTTGAATTATAAACTTTTCGAAAATGATGCGCTTGTTTTTAAAACACTAGAATCAAATTCGTTGACTATTCTTAAAAATTCGAAACCTTATGTTCAGGTGGATTTTGAGGATTTTCCAAGTTTGGGAATCTGGACCAAAGATCAAGCACCATTTGTATGTATTGAACCATGGTTTGGCTACTCTGATACTGCAAATAATTCTGGCGATTTATTTAAAAAAGAAGGAATTATTGTTTTAGAAGAAGATCAGACCTTTCATTCTCAATTTAGTATTAAAATCTTATAAATAAAATGTTAGAATTCAACTTCCATCCGTTTCCAGTAATCGAAACAGAGCGTTTATTATTGAGAAGAATTACAAACGATGATGTCAATGAAGTTTTCGAATTACGTTCGAATCCTGAGACCATGAAATATATTCCGCGTCCGTTGGCCAAAAACAACGAAGACGCTTTGGCACACATCGCAACAATTAATACAAATATTGACAATAATATTGGCATCAATTGGGCAATTACTTTAAAAGATAATCCAAAACTTCTCGGAATTATCGGTTATTATCGAATGCAACCTGAAAATTACCGCGCCGAAATTGGTTATATGCTTTTACCAGAATTTCATGGAAAAGGAATCATCCCTGAAGCTGTAAATCGATTAATAACTTATGGCTTTAAAGATTTAAAACTACATTCAATTGAAGCAGTTATAGATCCTGAAAATCAAGCTTCGGAAAAAGTCCTGCAAAAATGCGGATTTGTTAAAGAAGCGCATTTCAAAGAATCAGAATTTTATGAAGGGCGATTTTTAGACAAAGTAATATACTCATTATTAGAACGATAGTATTTGTTAATTTCTGACAAAAAAATAATATTTGTTAAAACATATATTATTAATGTCCAAAATGCGTTTATACGTTATATTTGCACGCGAAATTAACCACTTAATCTATTTCGCTCAAAAACATTTTTATGAAAAAATTATTAATATTCGCCATTTTCTTCTTTTCAATTCAATCACACAGTCAAACTTTTATCAAATTTAATGGAGCTACAGCACTTTTAGCTGTTCCAAATGTTGGTATTGAAACCAGTATTGGAGAAAAGACAACTTTTAGTTTTGATGTCATGGCATCTTTCTGGAAATCATTTAACGGACACAATCCAATGGAATTTTATACTTTCACTCCTGAAGTTCGTTATCATTTTAAAGAAAAATATAATGGATTTTATGTTGGAGGTCATGCTGGACCAGATATTTATAGAATTCAAAAATGGAATTACTGGGATAGTAATTATTATGAAAAAGGTTTTGGGTATCGTTTAGGTGTTACTGTTGGTTACAATATCAAATTAAGTGATAAATTTTTACTCGATGTTTTTGTTGGTGGTGGATGGCATCAAGGCTTTTATCATGGTCTATACAATGACGGAACACCAGGTAGATATCCTGAAGACCATGCTACAGAATACAACAAAAGTGGAGAGTGGATGCCATATAGAGGAGGCGTAATGATTTCTTACAAATTATAAATTTTCAAATTTATTTAAAGATTTCACATATAAATCTTCCACTTTTTTACGAGCCCAATCTGTCTTTCTCAAAAAAGTAAGCGATGATTTAATACTTGGATTTGAAATAAAACATTTTATCGGAATTAATTCTCCTAAAGTATCAAAACCATAAAAATCAACTAAGGTCTCAACAATTTTCTGAAGTGTAATTCCGTGTAAAGGATCTTTTGATTTATTTTCCATTTTTATACTTTTAAAATTATATAAAAAAGACCGTACTATAAAAAAGTACGGTCTTTCTTTTTTTGCAAAATTACAAAATAGAATTTGACATTAATCAAATAATAAATATTAGAATAAGAATTTAAATCCTACTGAAATTGGAGAAGTCAAATTTGGATTGCTGCCACCTAACGCAGTATTATAAAATGGATCTACATTTGCTGCATGAGCTAGGCCGAAATTTATAACAGTTGTTTTTTCTCCTGTTTTAGGATCAAGTGTTGTAGAGGTAAAATTTGCTAAATCATATGAAAACTCAACAGAGAAATTCTTTGTAACAAAATAATCAAATCCACCTGAAAGAGATAAACCAACCTGATTTACTTTTAATTCACTCTCTTTTTCTTTTCCAGTAATAACCGGCAAGGCTAATTGTCCAAAGAAATAAAGTGAGCCTGCAACATTCCAATATTTTCTTGCTAATGGTTCAATAACAATCAAATCTGTATTCCCTAATGTTTTAAAATCCGGACTGATATTATCATAACCTTCTGATTTAATGTTTATATAACCAATTCCCGCCCCAACTGCTACAGACGGGGTAACAAATGTTCCTACAATTGGAATTACAGACAGATTGGTACCTTTTACTTCTCCCGTTTTTGTTTGTTGATAGCCAAATTGAGAAGTTGCAAACCATGTACCTTTTAAACCTTGATTTGAATCTTGAGCTTGAACTGCAAATCCAATAAACGCAATACTAACTAGTGTAAAAATCTTTTTCATTTTAGTTTGTTTTTAAATTATTAAACAAACTTAGCTGTAAGCTTTTTCTTTAATACTGATTAAAATCATAGATTAAAAAAAATCTTTAATTATCTTATATCTCATTAAAATTTTTCAATTTTGTTTTACATTTGCAGTTATGATAAAATCAGTTAACATACTAAATAAAAGAGCTCGATTTGATTATGAGATAATCGATACTTATACTGCTGGAATTGTTTTAACAGGTACCGAAATCAAATCTATACGTCTAGGCAAAGCAAATATTACAGAGAGTTTTTGTGAATTCAGCGGTATGGAGCTTTTTGCAATTAATACTTATATTGAAGAATACTCGTTTGGAAATCAATTCAATCATAAATCCAGAAGTGAAAGAAAATTGCTTCTTAATAAAAAAGAATTAAAAACACTTCATAAAAGCGTTCAGGCAAAAGGACTTACTATTGTCCCGTTAAAATTATTTACCAACGAAAAAGGATTAGCCAAACTACAAATTGGCCTTTGTAAAGGAAAGAAAAACTACGACAAACGTGAATCTTTAAAAGAACAGGACACAAAACGAGATTTAGACAGAATCAAAAAAGCTTACAATTAATCAGCTTTAATTTTCTGAAAATGATGAGTTTATAAATATTTTATCGTTATTTTTACTACAAACAATATAACCTTAAAATATGAAAAAGTACCTAGTTTTCTTAATCGCCGTACTGTCACTTTCTGGTTGTGGCAGTAATACTTCTATTGTAAACAGCTGGAGAGATCCAGACGTAACTGTTGCTCAGGAAGAATTTAAAAAAGTTTTAGTTGTTGCTTTGGTCAAGGACGAAGCTTCAAGAAGAATTACTGAAAACAGAATTGCAGCAAGCAATCCGATTTTTAAAACTTCATATCAATATCTTAATGCAACATCGCAACTAACTCAGGAGCAAAAATTAAAAATATTACAGGATGAAAACTTTGATGGCGTTGTTACAATGCGTTTAGTCAGCAAAGAAAAAGAAACCAATTACGTACCTGGAACTTATACCGGAATGTATTACGGAGGATTTGATGGAATGTATACAGGAATGTACGGTTATGGCTTTGGCAACTGGTACGGAATGTATTCTCCAAATTTCTATGATCCCGGATATTATCAGGAAACAACATCTTATATGGTTGAAACCAATATTTTTTCATTAAAACAAAATAAACTAATCTGGACAGGAACTACAGAGTCACAATATGTTACTGATTTAGGTCAAACAATTGACGCGATAATGCAAGCCGTAGTTAAGGAAATGAGAAAAGACGGTTCTTTACCTCCAAAATAAAATATCGAAAAGCAGCGTTTCTAAAAATGCTGCTTTATTTTTATTTAAAAAAATGACTAATTTTGTCAAGACAAAATATTTCTCAAAATGAAATCACTTTTAAAAAATGCTAGAGAACAAAAAGGTTTGAAAACACGTGAATTGGCGCAACTTGCAGAAATCGACCAAGCTTTAATTAGTAAATTTGAATCTGGTACACGAAAACCAACAAAAGATCAAGTCACTAAATTGTCTCAGCTTTTAGAAATTGATTACGAAACTTTGATGGTTGCTTGGCTTAAAGAAAAAATTCTTTACGAAATTGGAGATGAAGAATTTGCTTTGAAGGCTCTTTTGTTAGTTGAGCAAGAAATTCAAAATAAGGCAAAACAAATCAGTTCTGCTATATTATCTTCAATCCAGAATATTTTAGATGAAATTGAAGCATTTAAAAATACAGTTCAATCATTTGATCATTTTCAATTACGTCAAATTTCCAAAACTTTAGAACTAGATTTTATTTTTAAAAACATCATGCTAAACGGAAATTCTCTAACGTTAGAAGAAACAAAATCTGTTGTTAATGATGGAATTACTATTTCAGGAAAAAGCATACAGGAGCATCTTGAAGCGATTAATTTTCAAGAAGCGGCTATGTATATTAAAGATTTAAGCCTAAAGAAAACAGTTATAAATGAAAAAGAAATTCTTTCAATTCATAATTTGATTTTTAAAGGAATAAATTCAGAAAATTTAGGAAAGTATAAAAACGACCCTCTTATACCTCGAGAAATGAATTTATTTTTTAATTGGCATGAAGTCAACAAAAATAATCTTCACCCTATAATTCTTGCGTCTGAATCCTATTTAAAAATACTTGAAATTGCGCCTTTTGAAAAGGGAAATCTTCAAATAGCGAACTTAATATTAAACTGGATTTTACTTCAAAACAATTACACATATGTAGTAATAAAAGAAGGGAGCAATAGTAAAAATGAATATTTTTCAATACTTGAAGAAAGTCAAGCCAAAAATGATAAATCCATTTTTATTAATTATATTCTACAAATTGAAAAAGACAATCTAAATAAAGTGGTACAACTGGCTACAAAATAAAACAATAAAGTCCGCTTAAAAGCGGACTTTATTCTTAATTTTTATCTTCTAATAAAGGAACAAATCGAAACTCTCCAAACTCATGTTTTTCAAATTGCGTTTCATTTTTCCTGATTAACAATGTCATAATCTGAACATCTTCTCCAAGCGGAATAACTAGCCTTCCTCCTATTTTTAGCTGAGCCATTAAAGGTTGTGGAATAAATGGCGCACCCGCTGTAACTATAATACTGTCAAACGGCGCAAAATTTGGCAATCCTTTATATCCATCTCCAAAAGTAACATGTTTTGGACGAATATTTAATTTCGGAAATAAATTTGATGTTGTCTTAAATAACTCATTTTGCCTTTCAACAGTATAAACTTTAGCACCAAGCATAAACAAAACGGCAGTCTGATAACCAGAACCAGTTCCAATCTCTAAAATTTTATGATCTTTTTTAACCTCAAGCAATTGCGACTGAAAAGCAACTGTATAAGGTTGTGAAATGGTCTGCCCTGCTCCAATTGGAAAAGCTTTATCCTGATAAGCAAAATCTTCAAAACTTGAATTCAAAAAAAGGTGTCTTGGAATTTTTTTTATCGCATCCAAAACCGCTCTGTCAGTAATTCCTTTTTGTTCCAAAGTGCTTACTAATTGATTACGAAGTCCTTGATGTTTGGCAGTGTCTTTCAAAATGGGTTGGTTTTATTTTGGCAAAAATAAGAAACAAAACAGGATTTCAAATATTGATTTTTAAATATTAAATTAATAAAGTCAAAAGCCATAACTGATAACTTAGAATTCACAACTAACAACTCACAATTAGCTAAATTCATTTTCACGTTAAACAAATAAATTATATTTTTGTTTAAAATACATTCTCATGTTAAAAGTAGGAGTTTTAGGTGCTGGTCATCTTGGTAAAATACATTTACGCTTATTGCAACAATCTGACAAATACGAATTAGTTGGATTTTACGACGAAAATCAAGAAAATGCCGAAAGAATCTCAAAAGAGTTTGGCTATAAAAACTTCAGCACAATTGCAAAACTTATTCACGCTGTCGACGTGATTGATATTGTTACTCCAACGCTTTCACACTATAAATGTGCTAAGGTTGCAATCAAATCAGGAAAACATATCTTTATTGAAAAACCAATTGCCAATACTGTAGAAGAAGCTGAAGAAATTATTGCTTTAGCCAAAGAATACAATGTAAAAGGTCAAGTTGGTCATGTTGAGCGTTTTAATCCCGCTTTTATTGCCACAAAAAATATGATCGAAAATCCGATGTTTATTGAAACACATCGTTTGGCTGAGTTTAATCCGCGTGGGACTGATGTTCCTGTGGTTTTAGATTTAATGATTCATGATATTGATGCTATTTTAAGTGTTGTTAATTCAAAAGTAAAAGATATTCACGCCAGCGGTGTATCGGTAATTAGTGATACTCCGGATATTGCAAATGCCCGAATCGAATTTGAAAATGGCTGTGTTGCTAATTTAACTGCCAGCAGAATTTCGTTGAAAAACATGCGTAAATCTCGTTTTTTTCAAAAAGACGCCTATATTTCAGTTGACTTTTTAGAGAAAAAATGCGAAGTTGTTCGTATGAAAGATGCGCCAGAAGTTCCTGGAGATTTTGATATGATTCTTCAAAATGCCGAAGGTGTAAAAAAACAAATCTATTTCACTAATCCGGATGTTGAACAAAACAATGCTATTCTGGACGAATTAGAATCTTTTGCAAATGCAATTAATACAGATACAACTCCGGTTGTAACGCTTGAGCAAGCAACAGATGCATTGCGTGTTGCTTATCAAATTATTGATTGTTTCAACAAATAATTTAAACGATTTTCAAACATAAATTAGCCACGCAATTCACACCAAATTAGTGAATTCGTGGCTAAAATCATAAATATAATATCACATTAAAATGAAAACAATCGCTGTAATTGGAGCAGGAACAATGGGTAATGGAATTGCACATACTTTTGCGCAAAGCGGATTTACCGTAAAATTAATCGACGTTTCTGAAAAATCACTAGACAAAGGAATGGCAACTATTGCGGCTAATTTAGATCGTATGTTATCTAAAGGAACAATTACACAAGAAGATGTTGCCAAAACGATCACTAATATTATTACTTATACCGATATAAAAGATGGTGTTGTAGGTGCCGATTTAGTTGTTGAAGCAGCAACTGAAAATGTCGAATTAAAATTGAACATCTTCAAACAATTAAATGAATATTGTTCACACAATACAATTTTAGCAACAAATACTTCTTCGATTTCAATTACCCAAATTGGAGCTGTCGTAGCACATCCTGAGCGTGTTATCGGAATGCATTTTATGAATCCGGTGCCGATTATGAAATTGGTTGAAATCATCCGCGGATACAACACAAGTGATGAAGTAACTAAAATCATCATGACTTTATCTGAAAAATTAGGTAAAGTTCCAGTTGAGGTAAATGATTATCCTGGTTTTGTAGCAAACAGAATTTTAATGCCAATGCTAAACGAGGCAATCGAAACGTTATACAATAAAGTTGCTGGAGTTTATGAAATTGATACGGTAATGAAATTAGGAATGGGACATCCTATGGGGCCACTTCAATTAGCTGATTTTATTGGTCTTGATGTTTGTCTTGCTATTTTAAATGTTATGTACGACGGATTTAAAAATCCAAAATATGCTCCTTGCCCACTTTTAGTAAACATGGTGAGAGCTGGAAAACTTGGAGTTAAATCTGGTGAAGGTTTTTATGATTATAGCGAAAGTAAAAAAGCAGAGAAAATCTCGAAGCAGTTTTTATAAAAAAGAAATATCATGTCGATTCAATCGAATTTAAATACAATCAAAGCTAGTTTACCTGAACACGTAACTTTAGTTGCCGTTTCAAAAACAAAACCCGTTTCAGACTTATTACAAGCCTACGAAGCTGGCCAACGTATTTTTGGAGAAAACAAAATCCAGGAAATGACGGAGAAATGGGAACAAATGCCAAAAGACATTCAATGGCATATGATTGGTCATGTTCAGTCTAATAAAGTCAAATTTATGGCACCGTATGTGACTTTGATTCACGGTGTTGATAGTTTGAAATTATTACAGGAAATCAACAAACAAGCTTTAAAAAATAACAGAATTATTGATTGTCTTCTTCAAATTTACATTGCAGAAGAAGAAACTAAATTTGGTTTAGACGAAAAAGAACTAAATGAACTTTTAACTTCTGTTGAGTTTAAAGAGTTGAAAAATATTCGTATCTTGGGTTTAATGGGAATGGCAACTTTCACAGAAAACCAAAATCAAATTAAAAAAGAATTTACACATTTAAAATCTATTTTTGATTCGATTCAGACACTGAAAACTGAAAACTGCGAATTGAATACGATATCAATGGGAATGTCTGGAGATTACCAACTGGCAATTGAATGCGGAAGCACAATGGTTCGCATTGGAAGTAGCATTTTTGGAGGACGCTAATAATTGTAGATTAAAGATTGTAGATTTACTGAATACTAAAAACTGAACTGATTACTGAATTTGTACGCGATATTAGACATAGAAACCACTGGAGGACAATTTAATGAAGAAGGAATTACTGAAATCGCCATCTACAAATTTGACGGGCATGAAGTAGTTGACCAATTCATCAGCCTTGTCAATCCCGAAATTCCGATTCAGCCTTTTGTAGTAAAACTGACCGGAATCAACAATGCTATGTTGCAGTCGGCACCAAAATTTTACGAAGTTGCTAAACGTATTATTGAAATTACTTCAGATTGCGTAATTGTCGCTCATAACGCTTCTTTCGACTACAGAATCCTTCGTACTGAATTCAGACGTTTAGGCTATGATTTTGAAGCTAAAACGCTCTGTACAGTTGAATTGGCAAAAAAACTAATTCCAGAACAGCCTTCTTACAGCTTAGGAAAATTAGTCCGCGCATTAGGAATTCCAATGGCAGATAGACATCGTGCCAGCGGAGATGCTATGGCAACTACAAAGTTGTTCAAAATGCTTCTGGAAAAAGATATCGAAAAAACCATCGTAAAAGATTTTATAAAGTTAGAAATCGAAAAAGGAATTGCACCAAAATTTTTAGATCTCTTAAACCAAATGCCGACTAAAACTGGCGTATATTATATTTATAACGAAGGCGGTACTTTAATTTATATTGGCAAAAGCCAAAACATTAAAAAAAGAATCAATCAGCATTTTACCGGAATCACAACTAAAAGCAAAAAAATTCAGGCTGAAGTTTTTACCATAACGTATGATGAAACCGGAAGTGAATTAATTGCGCTTTTAAAAGAAAGCGAGGAAATAAAAGTAAACAGACCTAGATACAACCGCGCCCAACGAAAAACAATTTTTCAGTATGCTCTTTATGCTGAAAAAGATGCAAACGGTTATCTTAACTTAAAACTTGAAAAAGCCGATGGCCGAAAAAAGGAAATTACTTCATATTCTAGTTTGCAAGAAGGAAAAAATGCACTTTTTAGATATACATCAAAATACCACTTGTGTCAAAAATTAACTGGCTTATACATCACTAAAAAGGAATGTTTTCAATACAAAATCAAAGAATGTGATGGTGCATGCATTGGCGAAGTAACTCCTGAAGTTTATAATTTGCGAGTACAGCAATTCATTTCTGATAATAGTTTTGAAAATAAAAGCATGATTTTGATTGACCGTGGGCGAAATATAAACGAAAGAAGCGCTATTTTAATCGAAAACGGAATCTATAAAGGATATGCTTATTACGATTTAAACTATCAAATCACCAATATTGATATTCTTAAAAACATTCTGATTCCAATGCAACACAACCGAGATGTGAAAAATATTATTCAGAGCTACATCCGCAAAAGCAAATCATTGAAAATAATGCATTTTTAAAAAATCAATTCTTTCAGTATCTTTAAAGATATGAAAAAGCAAAAATCACAATACGAAATCTTTAGAGAAAAAATCAAAATCATCCTTTATGGCACAGATACCATTTTAGGAAGAATGTTCGATTTAATTCTTTTAGGTTTGATTTTGCTCAGTGTTCTTTTAATAATGCTCGATACCGTTCAAGGAATTAGCTCCAAATATCATGATCAATTGCTAATTTGCGAATGGATAATTACGGTATTTTTCACGATTGAATATATTCTTAGAATTATCTCCATTCAAAAACCAGTAAAATACATTATCAGTTTCTACGGAATCATTGATTTACTTGCCGTACTGCCAATGTATTTGTCTATATTTTTTCCTGGTGCAAGTATTTTATCAATCGTAAGAGCGCTGCGTTTTCTTCGATTATTTAAAATTTTGCACATTCCGCAAATCAACCATCAATCACTACAATTAAAAGAAGCTATTGATGCCAGCAAAGAAAAAATTCTGGTTTTTATTTACTTCGTTTTAATCAGCACCATAATTATTGGTTCTCTGATGTATTTGGTCGAAGGAAAAGAATCAGGATTTACAAGTATTCCAATGGGAATTTATTGGACAATTGTTACTTTAACCACTGTCGGTTATGGCGATATTTCTCCACAAACTCCTTTAGGACAATTTATTGCTGCATTTGTAATGATTTTAGGTTACGGAATAATTGCAGTTCCTACAGGAATTGTAACAGCTGAATTTGCAAAAAGCAGCCTAAAAAACAATGCAGTTAATAGCAAAAAAACATGCAAAAAATGTCAATCTCAAATCCATTTTGATAACGCAAAATATTGCTATCAATGCGGAACAGAATTGCCTAATAATTAATTTATGAAGCCAATCCAGCTGTACATTACAACTCCTCCTTATATTTGTTGTTTTTTTAAGGCATAAAAGGAGCTTCCGTTGGTCGCTCTTTTACACCAAAAAAAACTAAAAAATATAAGTCCGGGGTTTACATTTCCATCTGGGCTAAAAAATATGAAATACCTAATAACCATTGTCGGACCAACAGCCATAGGCAAAACAGCCTTAAGTATTGCTTTGGCACAACATTTTAAATGCGAGATAATTTCTTGCGACAGCCGTCAGTTTTTTAAAGAAATGACGATTGGAACTGCAGTTCCAAGTCAGGAAGAATTAAATGCAGCACAACATTATTTCATTCAAAACAAATCCATTTTTGAAAATTATACGGTTGGAGATTACGAAAAAGAAGCACTTTTAAAACTAGAAGAATTATATCAAAATAATGATTTTGCCATTCTCATTGGCGGTTCAGGTTTGTATGTCGATGCCGTTTTAAAAGGCTTTGACGAATTTCCAGAAATCGCTCCGGAAATTCGTACCGAAGTAAATTCAAACTATGAGAAACTCGGAATCGAATATCTTCAAAAACAACTAAAAAATCTTGATCCAGATTATTATCAAAAAATAACCGTCGAAAATCCGCAGACTTTACAAAATCCACAACGAATGATGCGTTTTGTAGAAGTTTGTATTGGTTCACAAAAACCCTATTCTTCATTCTTAAATCTAAAGAAAAACAACAGAAACTTCACTCCTATTTTAATTGGTTTAGACGCTGACAGAGACATTATCTATGATAGAATTAATCAGCGTGTAGATATTATGATGAATGCTGGATTACTAGAAGAAGCCAAAGCCCTTTACCCTAACAAAGAGCTAAATGCGTTACAAACGGTTGGTTATAGAGAATTGTTTAGTTATTTAGACGGAGAATTCACTTTGCCTTTCGCAATTGAAGAAATCAAAAAAAACACAAGAAGATTCTCAAAAAGACAACTAACCTGGTTCAAACGAAGCGAAGATACCAGATGGTTTGACTACAATACAGACAGACAAAAAATATTTGATTACATAAATTTAAAATTGAAAGTATAATTTTCTTAAACAATTTTATATATATTTAGACTTACCTAAATCTGTTCTAAATGAGAAAAATTCTATTTCTATTTTTTATTCTTTTTACATCTTATTCTTGTGAAATTCAATACGATGGAGAAACAAGGCTTGTAGTTCAGGGACAACTGGTTGATCGAAACAGTAATCCAATTCCGAATAAAAGAGTTGAAATAAATAATTTTTCCGATGGAACTTATACTCCAAGTGATTTAATAAGTTACACCAAAACTGATTCAGAAGGGAAATTTTTAATGATCTTTCCCGCACCAAAGGGTGAGGATATTGCAATAATAACTACACTCAATGGTTATAATTTTGATGATGATTATGCTACTCTCAACTATGCTACTGGATTTCAAAATAAAAGCATAACGGCTCTGAAGAAAAATTTCAAAAATTATAAATTAGACCTCAATCAGGTAACTTTATATAAGAATGATGAAATCACGCAGCTTCAAATACAGTTAAACAAAACATCAACTAATAAAACAGTCACAGCACTTGATGTTCAAGGAATTCTGTCAAAAGACTTTACCGATTTAAATTATAAAAATGAAAATCATTATCTTGAAACAAATTTTAATGTTATTAAAAATCAGAATGTACGCTTAAGTTATACGATCGCAGATTACTCAGATCCTACAAAAGTGGTTACAACTAATCACGAAACTATTATTTCAATCAATTCTGAAAAAGTAATCCATCTTTTAACTTATTAATTATGAAATTAAAAGTTCTATTCTTTTTATTCCTTCTTCAATTATCATATAGCCAAGAAACTGAAAACAAAAATTTAGTAAAATTCAATCACGACATTCGCGTAAATCTTATAATCCCTTCCACTTTTGGTGATAATTTTCTAGCGAAAGCTAGTGACAGTCACTTGGGAATTGGAACAAATTTCAGTTTTTTAAGAATTCATAATTTTAAATTGGGAGCAGGTTACGATTTTATTCCTTATTCCACAACTGATATTTCCATGGCAGGAAATATTAAATCTTCTGAATTTCATATGCTTTATGGTGATGTTTCTTATGAAATCAAAATAACAAACAAACTCAATTTTGAACCTTATTTTGGGTATGGAGGCGCAAAACTCAAATTCAAATCTGACGGAAGGAGTTTTGGAAATCAAACCGGAAACAACATTCGAGTTGGATTAAATACGGATTATCAGCTAGCCAAAAGATTTTCGGTATATTTTGGTTTTTGTTATCTAAAATCAAACCTGGATATCAACACTTCTCCCGAGTTTGTATCATTCTATGATAATACGGAGCTATTTCAATTTAATTTTGGAATAAAAATTCATTAATTTTGTATTTCTTTAAATACAAAATAAAAAGAATACCATCCCATGCCAATATCTCCAAATTTCACATCAGTTTTAAGTAAAAACTGGGAAATCAATTTCACGCAATGTACACCAACTGGTTATTTAAAATATACCGATTTGTGTAATCTTTTGCAACTTACAGCTGCAGCACATTCAGAAGTTGGTGGAATCAGCTTTACTGATATGCAGGAATTTGATCAGGCTTGGGTTTTAAGCAGAATGCGTGTCGAAATTACAGCTTTACCAAAATGGCAGGATGTGGTTACCGTAAAAACATGGATTAATAGTCTTGAAAATTCACGATCTGTGCGTGCGCTTGAAATGTATGTAAATGGAAAAAAAATTGTTGGAAGCGAAACGTATTGGGCCGTTTTTAATACAAAAGCACGTCGTCCGGAAGCTTTAGCTTTGCCTTATGAACATTTTGAGCTTTTCCCTGAAAACAGAGCAACTACCGAAGGTTTTTCTAAAATAAATATTAATCCTGAAAAAGAATCGGTTTTCGAAAAAACCGTTTATTTATCAGATTTAGATATTGTAAATCATGCTAATAATGTAAAATATTTAGAATGGTGTCTCGATCATGTTAATGCAAAAAGAATTCTAAAACAGGAAGTTAAAAGCTTTGAAATGAATTTCCTAAAAGAGCTTTCTCTAAATGATGAGGTTGTTATTCACGAAAGTGATAATGACGATCAATCTGCAACTACATTTAGCATTACAAAAGGAGATAGAAATTGTTTTGCTTTAGAATTGCATTGGAAATAAACAGCAACTCCATTCAAGAAATTGTAATTAATAAAAAAAAACGATGCAAATTGCATCGTTTTTCGTTTTATCAAAATCATTTCGATTTCTTTTTAGAATCTTTCTTAGATTTCTTTTTCTTTAGTAAATCTATTTTGTTTTCTATTCTTTTCTCAACGTCAGTTATATTACACTCAAAAGAGAATTGCAAAGTATGAAGTTTTGCATTTTTAATTTCTTTTAATCCCTTTTTAAACTCTTGCTGAGCTTCATAGAGAATCGCTTTTTTTACATAAATATCAGATTTATTAATCCCTTTTATCGTCAAAGCAAAATCGATTAATTTTTGAGCTTCTTCATAATCTTCATTCAAAATTAAAGTCTGCAAATAATGCGGATATACTTCCAACGCGTGGATATTAATGGCTAAAGCTTGCTGAAAATAAGATTTCGCTTCTTCATAATTCAATAATTGTTCTGCCTGAATTCTTCCGTATAAACACAAAACCATTGTGTTTTTATCGTCATATGAAAAAGCATAATCTAAAGATTCAATCGTTTCTTCAAGTGAATATGGATAATTATCCAAAGCCTGAAAAAGGTATTTATCAATTGTTTTCATTTCGTAAATCGTTTTTTAGTTTCTGACGAATTCCTTTGTAGCTTTTCTCTACTTTATTTTTTTAAAATCACTTCCGGTAAAAACTCTAACAGGGTTTCCACGCTCAATATTAAGCTGATTTTCCCATTGTTTCCCTACATGATTTTTAAGCTGAATTAGTTTTTCGTCTTCTAATTTCTTTAATAATCTTTCTGTTGCCAGTTTTTTGTTTTGATGCTGTGAACGACTATCCATTGCTACAACAGCAATTCCCGTTGGAGTATGTCTAGCACGAATTGCAGAACTCACTTTGTTTACATGCTGACCACCGGCGCCAGAACTTCGCATAGCCTGATATTGAATCTCATTTTCTGAAACTGAAGTATTTTTCTGCGGTTCGATTTCAAAAATTCCAATAAACCAGTTCTTGCGTTTATGCATTTTCCTAAACTGACTTTGACCAATCCATTGAATGGTTCCAATCCAGGAATTTACAAATTGATCGGAATTTTTTCCTTTTACAGAAATCGATGCTGTTTCAACCGTTCCATTTTCCTGCCCTGCTTCACGCTGCAACAAAACAGTTTCTAAATTTTGATCTTGTGCTTCTTCCAAAACTTTTTTAAGCACTTGGGCAACAACCCAAGTGCATTCTGCAGGTCCGCGACCCGCAGTTATTTGAATAATTCTTTCCATTTTAAATCTCTTTTTAGCGGTCCATTCTAACAATCTTCGGCGTAAAAGTTCCCAGAACTTCAACTAAATCGCTTTGGTTTGCCATCACTTTTGTTATGTCTTTGTATGCCATTGGAGCTTCATCAATATTACCTCCAATCAAAGTCACATCGTTTGCTTTCAAAACCTTTTTAATTTCGCTTTGCGTAAAAGTACTTTTGCATTTCGCCCTCGAAAACAAGCGTCCGGCACCATGCGAAGCAGAATTTAAACTTTCGGCATTTCCTTTACCTTTTACAATGTATCCCGGTGCCGTCATCGAACCTGGAATAATACCCAACTGACCTTCTCCTGCTGGAGTTGCACCTTTTCTATGAACAATACATTCCTGACCGTTTACCATTTCTTTCCAGGCAAAATTGTGGTGGTTTTCAATCGTTATCACTACTCTCTTCCCAATCGCTTTGGCAATTCGTCTGTGAATATCATCATGGCAGGCTTTCGCATATTCTCCGGCTAAATTCATTGCCAGCCAATATTCCTGACCATCATGAGTATTTAAATCTAACCAAGCCAAATGCTGTACATTTTTTGGTAATGGACATTGTTTTGTTGCTAAATAGGTGTAATGCTTTGCAATATTTGCTCCCAAACCACGAGATCCACTATGTGAAAGAACAGCAAAATATTCACCTTTTTCCAATTTCCATTCGTTCTCCGGATTTTCGATTTTTGCAATTCCGAATTCCACAAAATGATTCCCTCCACCTGAACTTCCTAATTGTTTATAAGCTTTTGGCAAAAGATTCTTTAGTAACGGAATATCCTGAAATTCACTTTTATGAAATACTTCATGATCTACTCGTGAAGCGTGTGTTTCATACATTCCAAATTTTGTATTGTCTTTTAAAATCGCTTCCAGTTGATGTTCTCTTCCTTTGAAATGAGAAGCCGGTAAATCAAAAATTGAAAGACTCATTCGACATCCAATATCAACTCCAACTCCGTATGGAATTACGGCATTGTCAGTAGCTAAAACACCCCCAATTGGCAATCCGTAACCCGAATGTGCATCTGGCATCAAAGCTCCAGCAACTGAAATTGGTAATTTCAAAGAATCATACAATTGAAATTTTGCCTGCTGATCAATTTCGTTTTCGCCAAAAATTGTAAAAGGCGCTCTGATTGTTTTAAGCTGATGCATTCTTACCTGAACTGGTTTAATCAAACCTTCAGCAACTTTTCCCCATGTTCCGTTTCCTTCGTATTTTTCAGGATGTAACAAAACATCTTTCGCCTCTCTTAGAATAGATTCCTTTTTTTCTCTTTTTCTATATCTGTTTATTTGCCCTAAGGCTATGTTTATTGAATTGTTCTTTGGAAAACCTAATTTAATCAGGTCTTTTCCAGATAATTTATTTCCCATAAATTTTTAAATAATTTTTATTTTGGGCACATCAATAAATATCATATTAAAATTCAAAATGAAATAATGATGCGCGGTAACTTCTATCCTGTTAGGATAAATTTTTAAATCTTTTTTCGGGAAAATTTTGAAGTGTCTAGAATAAAAAAAGCCCGAAACTTATTGTCTTCGGGCTTTTTTATATATCTAAAAATGTATTTCTAAGATTGAAATAAGCCACGAAGAATTGCTGCACCAAATCCGTTTGGTGTGAAGCTTTGTGATGTCGATGTAAGTACAAACATTTTTCTTCGTTTTTAAAGGGTTATTATTTTTTTCGTGAGCAAAGATTCAGAATACTTTTTTGATTTTCCAAATTATTTTAAAGAAAATTCATCAAAATAAATTTTCCCTCATTTTTTAACTTACAAAAACCAAAAATCAAATAGCTAAATATCAATGGATTAAAAACCAAATATTATTCAAAAAACAAAATTAAGTTTTTCTCTTTTCAGCACAAAAAAAGCCCTGATTTCTCAGAGCTTTATATATTTTTAGTGAATTTATTATTCAGTAACTTTGCTTTTTACAACTAATCTGAATCCTTCTCCATGAATGTTTAAGATTTCAACATCCTCATCCGATTTAAGGTATTTTCTCAATTTAGCGATATAAACATCCATACTTCTTGAAGTAAAGTAGTTGTCATCTCTCCAAATTTTAGTTAAAGCTAATTCTCTTGGCATTAAATCATTTTCATGAAGAATTAACATTTTAAGTAATTCATTCTCTTTTGGAGATAATTTAATTGGCTCTTCATCCTGGAAAGTCAAGAATCTAAGTTTTGAATTCAAATGGAATTTACCAATGTTAAATTCAAATTGTACTTGCTCCGCTTTATTATCAGCAGATTTTCTCTGAATGATTGCTTTAATTTTCATTAATAAAACCTCTGAATCAAAAGGTTTATTTAAATAATCGTCAGCACCAGCTTTATATCCTTTCAAAACATCCTCTTTCATAGATTTTGCTGTCAAGAAAATAATTGGCACTTCGCTGTTTTTCTCTCTAATTTCTTTGGCTAAAGTATAACCATCTTTATAAGGCATCATTACATCAAGAATACATAAATCATATACATCTTTCTTGAATTTTTCGAAACCTTCCATACCGTTTTTAGCTAAAGTAACTTCAAAGTCATTTAACATTAGATAATCTTTAAGAACTGCCCCAAAATTTAGGTCATCTTCTACTAAAAGTATTCTTTTGTTATTATTTTCCATATTTTAATTTATTAATGGTATTTTTATTATAAAGGTGCTACCTTTTCCTTTTTCGCTTTCTACATATACTTGACCATTGTGATCTTCCACAATTCTTTTTACATAAGCAAGACCCAATCCGTGTCCTTTTACATTATGTAAGTCTCCTGTATGTTCTCTGTAAAATTTCTCAAAAACACGTTTTTGAGCTACCTTACTCATACCAAGACCATTATCTTTTACTTTTATCAGAATCATGTCTTTAACATTTTCTGTAAAAATTTCAATTTCAGGAATATCAGGCGAATACTTTATTGCGTTTTCTAAAATATTAACCAGAACATTTGTAAAATGAACTTCATTAACCAAACATGTTGTTCTAGAAGCATTTAAGTGTTTAACCACAGTTCCATTTCTGTCTTCTAAAATCAAATTTACGTGCTCAATTGCATCATCGATAATATCATGAATTGCAGTTGGTTCTTTTGTAATATCTAATTCTCTTTTTTCTAGTTTAGAAATACGAAGAACGTTTTCAACCTGCGCATGCATTCTTTTATTTTCATCCCTGATCATTTGAAGATAGCGATACACTTTCTCTTTATCTTCAATAACCTTCGGGCTTTTTATTGCATCGAGTGCTAAATTTATAGTTGCAATCGGAGTTTTAAACTCATGCGTCATGTTATTTATAAAATCTGTTTTGATTTCAGAAATATGCTTTTGACGCAATAACTGATTCAATGCACTTGTGTAAGCAATTATTATAATAAGCGTAAAAACAATTGATAATATTGTAATACTTAATAATTCTGACAGTAAAAATTTCTTTTTATTCGGAAAAGTCAGGAATAAGTCATATTTACTATTTCCTTCGTTATCTGTATATATTGGCACATGATAACTTAAATCTTTATCATAATGAAAGCCATCAGATTTTACTTTTGTTGGCAACCCACTATTAAGAACACCAAATTCAAATTTTGTTTTAACCCCATATTCTTCTAATTCTTTCTTTAAAAGTTTATACAGTTTATCTTTTGTTATTCTGCCTTCTATAGGAGTCAACGAAGCAATATCTTTGTATTGAATTTGCTGCTGTACTTTATTCAAGATATCTAAACTTCCCGATTTTTCAATTCTTAAATCTGGAATGATCGTCTGTCCTAGAGAATTATTATCAATTCTATTATTGTTATTATAAACTTCAGTTACACGCTTTGAGCTAAAATTTTTAAATCGCTCACTACTGAATTTCTTATCAAAAAGCGAGCCGCTAATATCATAATCTTCAGAAGTCAGGGTATTTGAATAAACAATCGTTTTATTTGTTTTTGTATTTCTCTGAACATATAAAACCTCTAGTAAATCCTCTTTTTTAGGGATTTTACCAGTGCTATCTTTTATACGATTATATTTGTCATAAAAACTATACTCTTCTTGCTGCTCAAGTTTATCAGCAACATTACCAATTACTTGGGTAACGTGGTATTTAAATTGTTCGTCATTGTTTTTGAACGAAGAATTGAACCAAAATACCTGAACCAGAATTATCCCTATTAAGGACAAACTCATAAGCAAAACAAGTATTCTAAAAAATAATTTATTCATCGAAACAAAATTAATATTTTAACAATATACTAAATAATACATTAACCAAATATTAACATTTAAGACTGATTTTGTTTAATATTTAAAATTTTAAGAATTTTAACAACTTCTTCTCTAGCAATTTTAAGATTTACGTTATTAATAACAAAATTACTCTTGGAAATACGATCTTCATCTTTCCATTGCATTTGCATTCTGCTTAAAACTTGTTCACGGGTAGTATTATCGCGTTTTAAGACTCTTTCAATTCTAATTTCTTCTGGGGCAGTAACCGTAATTATGCTATCACAATCTTTATATCGGCCACTTTCAAATAATATTGCAGCTTCATAAATTACATATTCCTTATCTCTGTGATTTAAAAGCCACAATTCAAAATCTTTTTTTACTGCAGGATGTACAATAGCGTTAAGCTGAGCTAACTTATCAGCATTATTAAATACAATATCAGCTAATTTGGCGCGATTTAAAATATCATTTTCAAAAAGAGCTTCTCCAAATGTTTCTTTTATTTCTTTTATGACCGCATCAGACTGCATTACTGTTCTGGCGCCGTCATCGGCAATATAAACCGGAACTCCCATTTCTTTGAAATAGTTTGCAACAGTTGTCTTACCGCTTCCTATCCCACCTGTTAAGCCAATAACCTTTGTCATTTTATATTTTAAAAAACATACGTGGAAACGCTTCTTGTGGTTTTTTCTTTAAAAGAATAATTTTTATAAATGATTCTAAGAATCCCGTTCCATAACCATAAAATTGCTTCCATACTGCGATTACAGAAAGATACCCAATTTTAATGCTTTTATTTTGAATACTTGCTGTAAGAAAAATTATAACGAAATATACAAAATATAATTGTAATAAAATATCAATATTGAAAATTAACAATAAAAAAGCTAATAATAATCCGAACAAGAAGAATGTCGGAAAGAAGAAAGTTAACTTATTATGCTCTGGGTACCAACTATTTAGTATTGGTCGCGCGATTCCAAATTTATGAACCTGAACAGAAAATTTCTCCCAGTCGATTCTGCGTTTATGATAAACATAAGCTTCTGAAAACAAACGAGTTTCAAAACCTAAATTCCACAAACGAATTGATAAATCAGGATCTTCTCCTGGGTGAATGTTACCGAAACCTTTTGAAATCAAGAAGGCTTTTTTAGAAATTCCCATATTGAAACTTCTTGGCTGAAACTTATTTATCTTTTCAGAACCTCCGCGAATACCACCTGTTGTCAAAAATGAAGTCATTGCAAAATTAATTGCTTTCTGGATGCTTGAAAAGCTGTCTAATGCCTTATCCGGACCACCAAAACAATCTACATATTCTTTATCTAATGCTTTTCTAACCTCAGTTAAATAATTTGAAGGAATAATACAATCTGAATCAAAAATGATAAAATAATCACCGCGCGCTTTCTGCATCCCGAAATTTCTTGAGTCACCCGGACCTGAATTCTCTTTAAAATAATACGAGATATTCAGTTTTCCCTGATAATTCATCACAACATCCTTACACGGAATAGAAGAACCGTCTTCAACAAGAACAATTTCAAAAGGTTCATTATAATCAGATTTTGCTAGACTTTCTAAAAGTTCATCAACTTCATCTGGACGATTATACACGGGTATAATTAAAGAAAAAATCATAATGGGATATGCGGTATTAGAATGGCAATTTTTTAAATTTCAAAATTTTAACAAAGATAGGCTATATTCATAAAAAAACCATCAACTTTTGATTGATGGTTTTGATTTTATGTTTTTCAATATCCTTATTTGATACTTTCAATATCAACTACTTCATTTGCTTCAGCCTTATAATCAACTCCAGCAAATTCAAATCCGAATAAGTTTAAGAAATCATTTCTATATCCAGCTAAATCACCAATTTCTGGCAACGTTTCTGTTGTAGCTTCTAACCAAAGTTTAGCCACTTTTTCCTGAACATCATCTCTCATTTCCCAGTCATCAATTCTAATTCTTCCTTTTTCATCAACAGGAACTTCAGAACCGTTATATAATCTGTCTTGGAATAAACGCTGAATCTGCTCAATACAACCTTCGTGAATTCCTTCTTCTTTCATAATTTTATATAAAAGAGAAATATACAATGGAATTACCGGAATTGCAGAACTTGCCTGAGTTACCAACGCTTTATTTACCGAAACATAAGCTTTTCCTCCAATAGATTGTAAGCTCTCAGTAATAGTAAATGCAGTAGCTTCTAAATGGTCTTTTGCACGTCCAATTGTTCCCTTACGGTAAACTGCTTCTGTTAATCCAGGTCCGATATAAGAATAAGCAACTGTAGTAGCTCCATCAGCCAATAAATTTTCTGCTTTTAAAGCATCAATCCACATTGCCCAGTCTTCACCTCCCATAACAGCAACTGTATTCTCAATATCTTCCTCATTTGCAGGAGCGATTGAAACTTCAGAAACTTTTCCTGTATGGAAATCAACTGTTTTATTTGTAAAAGTTTGTCCAATTGGTTTTAAAACCGACCGATGCGTAACTCCTGTGTTAGGATTTGTACGCACTGGAGAAGCTAAACTGTAAATTACAAGGTCAACTTGTCCTAAATCAGCTTTAATTAAATCAAGTGTTTCTCTTTTTATTTCGTTTGAAAAAGCATCTCCATTGATACTTTTTGCATATAGACCCGCTTTATGAGCTTCTTTTTCAAATGCTGCCGAATTATACCAACCTGGAGAAGCCGTTTTTCCTTCAACTGGTGGTTTTTCAAAAAACACTCCAATCGTTGATGCATCAGATCCAAAAGCACTTGTAATTCTTGAAGCCAATCCGAAACCTGTTGAAGCTCCAATAACCAATACTTTTTTAGCACCAGCAATTGATCCTTTTGATTTTACATATTCAATTTGATTTTTTACATTTTGCTCGGCTCCGTCTGGGTGCGCTGTCAAGCAAATAAAGCCTCTCATTCTAGGTTCTATAATCATATTTTCTTGTTTTTCGTTATAGCAATTGCCAATTAAGACAATTGATTAACTTATTTTAGCTTTGTTTAATTCGTTTTTAGATGACAAATATAAAGTATTTCTTTAGTTCAACAAGGCCTTCGCATGATTTAAAGCCGAATCCGAAACAACTGCACCAGATAACATTTGAGCAATTTCGATAACTCTTTCGTCCTGAGACAGAAGCTTTAATTCTGATTGTGTGTCGTCATCGACAGTTGATTTAAAAACTTTAAAATGAGAATCTCCTTTTGCCGCAATTTGAGGTAAGTGCGTTATTGCAAAAATTTGCATCGATGTACTCATTTCTTTCATGATTTCGCCCATTCTAATAGCGATTTCACCAGAAACTCCTGTATCAATTTCGTCAAAAATCAATGTTGGAAGTTTTGAATATTGTGCCAAAATTGCTTTTACAGCCAGCATAATACGAGACATCTCCCCGCCTGACGCTACTTTCTTAAGTAATCCAAAGTCGGTTCCTTTATTTGCAGAAAACAAAAACTGAAGTTCATCTTTACCATTTGAGAAATACGTTTCTGATGGCAAAAGTTCGATATTAAAACGCACATTCGGCATTCCTAAAGTTTCTAAAATAGAAATCAATTTATTTGATAAAACCGGAATTGCGTTGGATCTATTTTCATGAATTGTTTTAGAAAAAGCATCTAATTCAATTACTTTCTGCTCAATTATTTTTGATAATGAAGCTATTTCTTCTTCAATATTACCTAATTCTAAAACCGTGTTGCTCAATTCGGTTTCAATTTGAATTAGTTCCTCAACTGAAGAAACCTGATGTTTCTTTTGAAGATTATAAATCAATTGCAGTTTTTGACTAATCAATTCTAATTGTGCTGGATCGTTCAATAATTTCTCCGAACAATTTTGAAGTTCTTTCGAAACATCATCAAACTCAATTGTTAAACTTGAAATTCTATCAAACAAACCTTGATATTCAGCAGAAAATGGCGCTATTTTTTGAAGCGAAATTTTCACTTCATTTAAATTATGCAATAAACCGAATTGCTCTTCATTTGCAATTGCAAGGGATTTATCAATAGACTCTTTTATAATCTCAACATTATTTAATTTTTCAAAATCGGCTTCAAGTTCTTCTTGTTCACCTGATTTTAATTTAGCTGAAACTAGTTCATTTAATAAATACGTATTATATTCTTGCTCTTTTCCTGAATCGCTTTGTTTTTTTAATAAAGCATTCAATTTTGATTTATCTGATTTGTATGTTTTAAGCAATTTTTGATAATCCAAAATAACATCTCCATTATTTGCAATGGCATCAATTATTTTAAACTGAACACTTTCATCAGACAATTCCTGAGTTTGTTGCTGTGAGTGGATATCAATTAAAAACAGACTTAAATCTTGTAGTTCCTGAAGATTTACGGGACTATCATTTATAAAAGCACGAGATTTTCCTGAAGGCAAAATTTCACGTCGAATGATTGTTTCATCTTCATAATCCAAATCATTTGCTTCAAAAAATTCCTTTAAGTTATATTTTGAAATTTCAAACTGGGCTTCAATTATACATTTTTCTTCTTTGTTTTTTAAAGAAGTTAAATCGGCTCTTTTTCCTAAAACTAGCCCCAAAGCTCCTAAAATAATAGATTTTCCAGCTCCTGTTTCACCTGTAATTATTGAAAATCCTTTTGAAAAATCAATAGAGAGTTTTTCAATCAAAGCATAATTTTTAATCGACAGCGAAGTAATCATAAAATAAATTTGAGGATATAAAAGTTATTGTTGAAAGTAAAAGTAAGACTAAAAAACCAACTAAAACTTAATTTGTGACCATTTTGTACTATTCAATGGTGAAACTTTATTGAGAACATCGGTTAAATCTGTAACCGTAATGCTAGGACCGCCTGAAAAAATCGAAGTAATCTCATCTGATTTTGCATCAAAGAAAACTCTGGTCAAAAAGGCATTTGGTTTAACACTATTAAATCTTCCAATTAGTAATAAAGACGCTTTAATTTTTTCCTTTGCTCCTTTTAAATCATCACTCATAGTATCTAATCCAGAGTGATACATAAAAGTAGCTTGGCGCAAATCGCTATACATTGGTGAAATCATATCTGTTATTAAATAATAGCGATTTTGAATTCCGTCAGCTTGACTCCAACCTTTAAAACCGCCTTGCTGGGCAACATTTGCTATATTTTGTGCCGTTTGAAGATATTGATTTCCGGCTCCCAATTGAAATGTATCAGCATCCATTCCTAAAATCAAGTAGCTGTAAAAAGAAACTACAGAAACCAGATTTGATTCAAAAGTAGTCGGATTAAAAAGCAAAGGTTCGTATTCAGTGTACCTAAAACTAAAATCTTTATCATTATAATTTAGTACTGGAGAAGAATATGTCGAATTAAAAATTAATCGTGAAGATTGAACCTGAATAGTTCCAGTAAACTGATCCGAACTGTTTGAAGACAACGTAATATACATCGAGCAATTTATACGTTCATTTTGTTTTAAAACTGAGCCTGTCCAATCTGTTTTATTTACAAATTCTGACAATGAAGTCTGAAGCGTTTTAAAAACCTGCTGATTGGGATTTGGAAGCCTTTCAGTATTAATTGTTACAATACAATTTAGCTGTTGCGCCTGAGTAAAGCCAAAAATTAAAAACATTAAAAATGTAACTGCTTTATTCATAAAAAAAGATTTGTGTTGATGTAAAATTGATGTTGATACTCTATTTTAAAAAAGCTATTATTTCGTAAAATGCAAAATCACTTTGTTTAAAATATCAACAGCAACAGACTCTTTTGATTTTAATTCCATTGGCTCAATTTTAAAATCTTTATCAATAAAAGTAACTTTATTGGTTTCTTTTTTAAAACCTGCACCTTCATCCTGCAAGGAATTAAGAACTATCAAATCTAAGTTTTTTTTCTGAATTTTCAGCTTGGCATTTTCAATTTCATTTTGAGTTTCTAAAGCAAATCCAATTAAAAACTGCTCTTTTTTTATTACTCCTAACGAAGCTAAAATATCTTTTGTTTTCTCAAGTTCTATTGAAAATTCTTCCGCAGCTTTTTTAATTTTCTGCGAAGCCACTACTTTTGGCTTGTAATCTGCCACAGCTGCCGCCGCAATAGCCACATCTACATCATTATAATATAAATGGCACGCATCGTACATTTCCTGCGCTGAGACCACATTTATTACTTGAACTAAACTGCTTTTTGCTTTAAAATGAGTTGGACCAGCAACTAAAATTACTTGTGCACCTAATTTTACAGCTTCATTTGCGATATCAAAACCCATCTTTCCAGATGAATGATTTCCTATAAAACGTACAGGATCTATCGCTTCGTATGTTGGACCAGCAGTAATTAGTATTTTTTTCCCTACTAACGGAAGTTTACTTTGCAAATCAGCTTCAAGAAAAGCTACAATATTCTCAGGTTCAGCCATTCGGCCTTCTCCAGATAAACCACTTGCCAGCTCACCACTTTCAGCAGGAATCATAATATTGCCAAATTGTTTTAAAGCAGCAAAACTAGATAAAGTTGAAGGATGTTTATACATATCCAAATCCATTGCGGGTGCAAAATAGACAGGACATTTAGCCGATAAATAAGTAGCAATTAATAAATTATCACAATTTCCCGTTGCCATTTTCGACAACGTATTAGCAGTTGCCGGAGCAATTAACATGAAATCAGCCCAAAGTGCTAAATCAACGTGATTGTTCCAGACAGCATCTTGATCATCTTCATTAAAGAAACTGGAATGTACAGGATTTTTTGATAACGTAGATAACGTTAATGGAGTTACAAAATCCTTAGAAGCAGGTGTCATTATCACTTGGACATGTGCACCTGCTTTTATAAAAAGTCGTACTAATGAGGCTGTTTTATAGGCTGCAATTCCACCAGAAACTCCTAGTAAAATTTTTTTCCCGTTTAAAACTGACATTTATACTATATTATTTGTTTGAACCTCTGTGGTAAGTTTTACCGTCTAACCATTCTTGAACAGCTAAAGCATGTGGTTTTGGTAATTTTTCGTAAAATTTAGAAACTTCAATTTGCTCTTTATTTTCAAAAACTTCTTCAAGACTATCATTGTAAGTCGCAAATTCTTCTAATTTCTCAGTTAATTCTTTTTTGATTTCAGAATTAATTTGATTTGCTCTTTTAGCCATAATGGTAATTGCTTCATACACATTTCCTGTTGGCTCTTCAATAACTGTTTTATTGTAAGTTATTGTGTTTACAGGAGCATTCGTCTTTTTTAAATCCATGACTTTATTTATTTAGTATATTTTTGTAAATCTGTTTCAACTCGGGCATACATTTCGTCTGCCTCTTTTTTGTATTTTGTATCGCTTTTAAACTTAATCAAGTTATTGTAAGCCACTTTTGCAACATTTAAGCGTTCTTCCATTTTTTGTGGAATACTGTTTATAGCCAATTTATAGGCTGAATCATATTTATAAAACAGTGCATCTTCTTTTAATGGAGTTCCAGGGAAATCAGCAATAAAATTGTCAAATGCAACTAAGGCTGATTTATAATCTGAAATTGTGTTATATCCTTTAGCATTTTCATATGCTTTTTTCTCCAATTTACCATTTAAAACTTTTACAGACTCATTTGCCTGAGCGATATACTCAGAATTTGGATAATTATCAATAAAAGCCTGTAATTTCTCTAAAGCTTTTACTGTATCTGCCTGATCTAAACTGTAAACAGGAGCTAATTTTGAATAACTATACGCACCTAAAAATGCTGCTTCCTGTACTTTTTCACTACGAGGATAACCTGAAACGAAACTTTCAAATTGATAACCAGCTAAATAATACTGATGTGTCTTATAATAAGATTGTGAAAACATATAAAAAAGCTTTTCAGCCTGTGGCTTACCTCTATATGAAGGCGCTAATTGCTCAAAAAGACGAATTGCTTTTGAATATTTCCCTGCATCATACATTTTTGTTGCCATTTCAAATTTTGCTGCAACATCTTCATTTTTTAATACCTTTTGGTAATCACTACAAGAACAAAAAAGGGCAACAACAATTAATAATGATACTATTTTTTTCATTTTCTTACTTTTATTATGATTTCTCAGACAATTGCCAAAGCTAAATCACACCGAAGTTTCGGTGGCAAATTTAGTCATTAATTTAGCGACTGCAAAATAATTTTTTAGTATCTTAAAATACTAACACTTTAACAATTATTTAATGCTGTTTTTTACAAAATCATTTAATCTTGCTGCTAAAGAATCATCAACAGAAACCAAAGGCAAACGCACTGTATTGTCAGCAATTCCAAGGGCTTGAAAAACTTGCTTGATTCCGGCAGGATTTCCTTGCTCAAAAATCATATCAATACAATCTGATAAAAAATATTGTGTTTTAAATGCTTCATTTACTTTTCTGTTCAGTCCTAAACGGATCATTTCAGAAAATTCTTTTGGATAACCTTGTCCAATTACTGAAATTACACCTGCTCCACCTGCTAAAACAATCGGCAACGCAATCATGTCATCTCCAGAAATTACCAAGAAATCTTTTGGTGCATTTTTAATCAATTGTAAAGCCTGAGCCATATCTCCGGCAGCTTCTTTTATAGCAACAACATTGCTAAAATCATTTGCCAGACGAATTACTGTTGACGGAAGCATATTACTAGAAGTTCTTCCCGGAACGTTATATAAAATTACTGGAATTGGAGAAGCCTCAGCAATTGCTTTGAAATGCTGATAAATTCCTTCCTGAGTTGGTTTATTATAATAAGGAGAAACAGAAAGAATAGCTTCAAAAGCTGAAAAATCACCTGTCTTTAATTCTTCAACAATTTGCGTTGTATTATTTCCTCCTACTCCAAGAACTAAAGGCAATCTTCCCTTATTTACATCGATTACTGTACTGATAACCAACTCTTTTTCGGCTTGAGTCAAGGTCGCATTTTCTGCTGTTGTTCCCATAACCACAAGATATTCAACTCCTCCGTCAATCGAAAAATTAACGATACGCTGCAAAGCTTCGATATCAACTGAAAAGTCTTTTTTAAATGGAGTTACAAGTGCAACACCAGTTCCTATTAATGATTGCATATTTTAATTTATATTTTATTTTAAACTTTTTAAATACCTAAATAATTCGGAAACAAATATTTTATAATTCTCCATTTCCGTCTCTATCATCCATCGGTTTAATTTTTTATCCACCGCTGAAAATCCAATTTTGAATTTTGCTTTTGACTTGCTGGTGACCATCATCAAAATTGGCTTTTCGCTTTCATAATAACTAATCAACAGATCAAATTCTGTTTCGATAAATTCATTCAAAAAACTTTCTGTAATTTCTCCCCTCCAATTAATCTGTTTTTTACTAAAAGTTGGTCTCGAGTACGTTTTTTTCTTCTTCAATTTATCTCTATACGCTACAATTTTTATGTTTTCAGAAGCAATTCCGTAAAGGGAAAACTCATTGAACAACTCTTTTGAATGACGAAAGTTACTTTCATCTATCAATAAACCAATTGTTTGTATGTCGCTTGTAAAAACTTCGTTTTTGACAATATTCAGATTATTTTTTAATGATTTTTTTACAAATAATTCCTTTATATAATTTAAAAACATAGTATTTTTACCAGATTACAAAATTAATTATTTAAGTCGCATTTAAGATGGTAAAACTAAAAAAGTATAACGGATTTTTAAAACTTTTTGTTATATTCTTAACACTATTTTTTATTTTTTCATGTAGCCCAAAAAACTACAGTTTAACTAAGATCGAAGGAAAACAGCTTCCTATAACAGAAAAAGGAGCTCAAACTCCTGAAATTGAAAACTTTATCAAGCCTTATCGCGATCATATTAATAAGGATTTAGACAGCGTTTTAGCTTATTGTCCTGAGACTCTGGATAAAAGCAACGGAAAATGGCAAACAGCAATTGGATCTTTAATGGCTGACGTTTGTGTACAAAGAGGAAATTTGGTTTTTAAACAACGTGAAAATAAAACAATTGATCTTTGTTTATTAAACCATGGCGGAATTCGTGCTATTTTACCAAAAGGAAATGTGACCACAAGAACTGCTTTTGAAATTATGCCTTTTGAAAATAATTTGGTTGTTCTAGGTTTAAAAGGGGAACAAGTTCAAGAAATAGCTGCTTATATTATTAAGGAGAAAAAAGCACAGCCGTTGTCTGGAATGACGTTTACAATTGCAAAAGACAAAACAGCTAAAAATATTATGGTTCAGGGAAAACCTCTTGATCTAAATAAAATTTATTATGTTGCTACTAACGATTACCTTGCTAATAGAGGTGATAACATGAACTTCTTTGGTAAAAGTGTTGAGAAATATGATTTAAATTATAAACTTCGAAATGTTTTAATCGATTATTTCAAAGAAGTTGATACAATTCCGGTTCCAAAAGACATCAGAATTACAGAAGAATAAGCATTCAAGAAAAAATAAAATTATACTAGCGTTTACGCAAAAAATATATCCAATGAAAAGAAGAGAATTTATTGAAAAAACTGCTGCAAGTACAGCCTTATTAAGTTTAGGTTTGTCATTAAGCAGTTTTGAAACTAACGATATAAAACACCTGACTATTTTACATACAAATGATGTACACAGCCATATAGATCCTTTTCCTGCTGATGACCCTCGTAATGCAAATAAAGGAGGTGTATCTAGACGTGCAGCTCTTATAGAGACCATTCGCCAGGAAAATCCAAATGTACTTTTATTGGATGCCGGAGATATTTTTCAAGGAACTCCTTATTTTAACTATTATGGAGGCGAATTGGAATTCAAATTGATGAGCATGATGAAATATGATGCTTCAACTATTGGAAATCATGATTTTGACAATGGTCTGGATGGTTTATATGCTCAAATGCCACATGCTAAATTTGAATTCATCAATTCTAATTATGACTTTAAAAATACGGTCATGAACGGACTTGTGAAGCCTTATAAAATTTTCAATAAAAACGGAATTAAAGTTGGCGTTTTTGGTTTAGGAATTGAACTTGACGGTTTGGTTGACAAGCAAATGTATAAAGAAACAGTATACAATGATCCTGTAGAAATTGCTCAGGACATGACTCAATTATTAAAAAAAGAGGAAAAATGTGATTTGGTTATCTGCTTATCACACCTTGGTTACAATTATAAGGATGAACCAACGAAAATCTCCGATTTAAAATTGGCTGAACTTACACAAGATATTGATTTAATCATTGGAGGTCACACTCATACTTTTCTTGATAAACCAACTATTGTAAAAAATAAAGCTGGCGAGAAAGTTTTAGTTAATCAGGTAGGTTGTTATGGAATAAATTTAGGCCGAATTGATTTTTACTTTGATAAAAACAAAAATCATACGAATCAAGGAAAATCAATTATTGTATAGCATTTTTTTGTGCATTTTTGTTTTTTCAAGAAAGTATTCGACCATAAAGTAGTAGCCCAAAATTTGTGTAACATCACGAATCAAAACTAAAACTACTGAATAGGAAAAATATTCATTGAAAATATAAAAAATGTCCGAAAAAATATAACTAACAGCCATCAAAGACATTAAAAGAGCCAAATGAGTTCCTTTGGTAATATATGTTACAAACGAATAATAACTCATAACGCTCAGTACTATTCCATAAAAAGTATAAAGCCAATTAAACTTTTTCATATTATCCAATTGAAGACTTAGTACGGAAACCAACAAATAGACAAGAAATATGACCACGATAGAAACCGGAAGAATATCTTTTCTTCTTAATTTTATTCTTTCGTGGTCTATTATAAAAAGCTTTAAAATCAGCAAGTAAACAATTAAAAAGCTTATTACTCCTCCTAGTTCTGAAATCTCAACATCCATGAGATCAAAAACTTGACCTATAAAACAAAAGAAAAAGATCAAGCCTTCTGTTTTTCCTATTTTGAAATCACTACTGATAATAAAATAGAAAAAAATAGCTGGAAGCACGACAGCTTTAGCATAAATCGCCAAAATATCCTGTCTCGTGCAATCTAAAATAATTGTAAACAATAATGCTACAAAGAATAAAATCAAAGACGGTTTATTCGCTTTCATTTAATTTACTTATAAATTCTTCCTCTGACAATATAGGAATATTTAATTTATTGGCTTTTTCTAATTTTGCCGGTCCCATATTATCACCTGCGACAACAAAATCTGTTTTCGCGGAAATTGAACTTCCTACTTTTCCACCATTATCTTCGATTGTTTTCTTTAGTTCATCTCTTGAAAACTTTTCAAATACGCCTGAAACGACAAATGTTTTTCCGATGAATTTTTCTGTAGCGTTGGGGTTAATTTTTTCTACTATTTCAAATTGAACACCATAATTTTTTAAGCGCTCAATTATTCGTTTATTTTCTTCATTTTCAAAAAATTCGATTACGCTTTTAGCAATTCGTTCACCAATTTCATCCACTAAAATCAAATCCATTAAAGAAGCCTGGCTTAAAGCATCGATATTTTTATAATGTTTGGCCAATTTTTTAGCAACGGTTTCACCTACAAAACGGATTCCGAGTGCAAAAAGAACACTTTCAAAAGGAATTTCTTTCGATTTTTCAACACCGTTTACTAAGTTCTCCGCAGATTTTTGCGCCATTCTTTCCAAGTGCAAAATATCTTCGACTTTTAATTCATACAAATCGGCATAATTATGCACTAAATCATTTTTGAAAAGCAAAGCAACTGTTTCTCCTCCAAGACCTTCAATATCCATTGCTTTTCTTGAAATATAATGCTGTACGCGCCCAATAATCTGTGGAGGGCATCCGTAGAAATTTGGACAATAATGATTGGCTTCGCCTTCGTTTCTAACTAATTCCGTCTGACATTCAGGACAATGAGTAATATATTCTGTTTTTTCTGAATTTTCTGGTCGTTTATCTAAATCTACTGCAATAATTTTTGGAATGATCTCTCCTCCCTTTTCAACAAAAACAGTGTCATTTATTCTAATATCTAATTTTTCAATTTGGTCTGCATTATGCAAAGAAGCTCTTTTTACAATCGTTCCCGCTAATTGAACAGGCGCTAAATTGGCTACCGGAGTAATTGCTCCCGTGCGTCCAACTTGATACGAAATTGAATTTAATTTCGTCGATACCTGTTCTGCTTTAAATTTATACGCAATTGCCCAACGTGGAGATTTTGCTGTATAACCCAATTCTTCCTGATATTGAATGTTGTTTACTTTTATTACAACACCATCAGTTTCGTAAGGTAAATTATGTCTGTGCGTATCCCAATAATCGATAAAATCAAAAACCTCGTTCATATTATCGACTAATTTTGCTTCACTCGGAACTTTAAATCCCCATTTTCTCGCCGATTCCAATCCTTCAAACTGAGAAGAAAACGGCAAATTATTTCCGGTTACAAAATATAATAGACATTCCAACGGACGCTTAGCAACCTCAGCACTATCTTGAAGTTTTAAACTTCCAGAAGCTGTATTTCTTGGATTTGAATAAGGTGTTTCTCCAATTTCAATCAATTCCTGGTTCATTTTTTCGAAACCTGCATACGGCAAAATTATTTCTCCTCTGATATCAAATTTTTCAGGATAATTTCCTTTTAATTGCAACGGAACTGATTTTATGGTTTTGATATTATTTGTTACCTCATCACCCTGAAAACCATCTCCACGTGTTAACGCCTGAACTAGTTTTCCGTTTTCGTAAGTAATACTTATTGAAGCTCCGTCATATTTTAATTCGCAGGTATATTCTAATTTAACATTACCTAAAACTCTTTGAATTCGGTTTTCCCAATCCAGTAAATCTTCTTTAGAATAGGAATTATCCAAAGAATACATGCGATATTGGTGTGCAATTGTTTTAAAATTTTTAGTAATTGCTCCTCCAACTCGCTGCGTAGGTGAATGTTCGTCAAAAAATTCGGGGTGTTTGTTTTCTAAATCCTGAAGCTCTTTTAATTTTCTATCGAAATCATAGTCCGAAATAGTAGCATTATCAAGCACATAATAATTGTAATTGTGCTGGTTAAGTTCGTCTCTTAAAGTTTGAATAGTTTCTTGAATACTCATAGGATATTAAAATGATGCCAATTAATTTAGAAATACTGAAACATCAAAATTAGATAATTATTTTCGTTGAAAAACATCAAAAAATAAAAGTTTTAAAAAATCAAAAATCAAGTCACAAAAAAATGCGACTTGATTTTCTTCTTGTCCATTATTCTTAAAAAAGAATTAAACAAAACCAACTTCCAAATGGTTTCTTCGTTTTATATCTTTACACTGATAATCAAATAATTAGCATGCAAATATAAAACTATTTTTGGATAATGATAAAGTCAGAACGTCTATTTAACAAATGCTCTTCTTCGGTACATTTTACACCATTTTTGCATTTATTAATTAACCTACTTTCTCCGTAACCTTTTGCGCTTTCAATTCGAGAAGCATCAATTCCTTGAGAAACAATATAATCTCGGGTTGATTTGGCTCTATTATCTGAAAGTTTTAAGTTGTATGAGTCTTTTCCGCGTGAATCTGTATGAGATTCGATCTTGATTTTGATGTTTGGAAATTTTTGCATGATGAAAACTACTTTTGTCAATTCTTCAATTGCCAATGGCGTAATATCATATTTGTCGTAATCGAAGTAAATTGGTTTTACATCCACTTTTTCAACACCTTTGCTTTTCACTACCAAATCGTCATAATTACTCAATTCAAAATTAACGTCTTTAATTTCTCCTCCGTTTTCTTTAGTCGTTTCAACGGTTTTTTCATCACTTGCGTAATTTGGTTTTGCGGCAATCATTTTTACTGTTTTTCCGCAAGGCACTTCGATGGCGTATTTACCTTCAAAATTTGTTTTAGTTTCCCCAAGAATTTCGGTATATGAATTATATGCCATAATTGAAACATCTGTAAGCGGCAATCTAGTCTTTTTATCTATTGCCATACCCGAAATACTCTGGTTGCAAACTGGTTTTCCTTTTACAAATGAGTAAATATCATCATCGCCTTTACCTCCTGCTCTGTTCGATGAAACATAACCATAAGTTTCAGCGCTGTCAATTATAAAAGTAAAATCGTCTTTATTACTATTAATTGGAGCACCTAAATTTACTGGATCAGAGAAAGTTCCGTCAGGTAAAAGTTTGCTTTCGTAAACATCCAAATCTCCTAAGCCATAATGTCCATCAGAAGAAAAATAAAGTTTTCCGTTTCGGAAATATGGAAAAACTTCATTTCCAAGCGTGTTGATTTTTGGTCCAAGATTTAACGGAGAACTCATTGTTCCGTCGTCAGCGATTTTCACATAATACAAATCGGTTTCACCAATTCCTCCGCTCATATCAGAGGCAAAGAAAAGCCATTTTCCATCTTCACTTAAAGAAGGATGTCCAACTGAATAATCATCATTGTCAAAGAAAAGTTTTTGCGGATTTTCTAATTTATTGTTTACAATACTTCCTTTAACAATCTGAAAATTATTGGTTTTGCTTTCATCAATAACTAATTTATTCTTTTTGACAATGTTTGTCGAATAATAAATTGTTTTTCCGCTGGCATCGAAAGAGGCTGTTGCTTCATGATACTTTGTCATTACATTTGGAAGAAATAATGTTTCGTTGAACAAACTTCCATCAGCTGGATTTCTTTCGGATAAATAAAGATTCAGAAAAGGCTGATTGTTCCAAGTATATAACTTTTCGCTAAATTTTGTTGTATCTCTGGCAGATGTAAACACGATTCTGTCCTGAAAAAAAGTAGCACCAAAATCAGATTTGCTTGTATTAATATCAAGATTTTTGATTGTGTAAAGTGGTTTCGCTTTAGACAAACTATCAAGCAGTTTTTTCTGAGCAAGATAACGGTTCACCTCTTTTTGATCACCTTTTTTAGTCAAATACTCTTTTGTCATTTTATCAGCATCATCATAATCCATAACTCCTTTCAGTGACTGAATATAACGCAAGTAGTAAATATCGGTTAAATTATTTCCTTGCGCTTCGTACAGTTTTTTGTACCATTTTAAAGCATTTCTTTCATCGGAAATAAAATAATACGAGTCGGCTGCGTTCTTCAACGTTTGTGTCGATGGATTTTTGCTGTTTTGCAAAATTTCTTCGTAAGCCTTTGATGCATCTGCATAAGCAAAATTTCTAAACAGCGCATCGGCTTTCTTTAAATTAGTCTTTTGAGCAAAACTAAATGTAATGCTCAAGACTAAACTTAGGATATATAGTTTTTTCATAGGTTTTAGATTTAGAAGAATCGAGGAGATTTGATTTTACTTTCGCCTTTATTGAACTGATAACGCAGAATGATTTCGTGCGATCCGTCGTTGTATTTATTCAGATCACTGACTGTGTAATCGAAAGCATATCCAACATAAAAACTTTTAGAAATCTGAAAACCAGCCAAGATGCTCACAGAATCATCTGTTCTGTATGAACCTCCTATCACAAACTTTTCAGCAATCATAAAATTCGCCGATATATCAGCAGTAAGTGGAGCCCCACTTACTGCTTTCACTAAAAATGCAGGTTTGAATTTTAAATTTGGATTCAAATCAAAAACGTAACCTCCCATGAAATAATAATGCAAACGATCATAGTCGATGGATTCCTGAACATCATCGTAATAACTGTTTTCGATGAAACTAGGAACTGAAGCTCCTACATACCATTTATCAGTATAGTAATAGATTCCGGCTCCAACGGCTAATTTTGCCTGATTGTCGATATTTTGGTTTAGCAAAACATCGTTCGGATCGTAATATCTCCCTTTTGACCAATCTACATTCAGCATTCTCATACCTGCTTTCAAACCGAAGGCTAATCTTTTTTCATATCCAAGCGGAATTGAATAAGAAAAGTTTCCGTCAAGATAAAGTTCATTTGATGGACCAATTTTGTCATTGACAACGCTAAGTCCTAAACCAACTTTCTCGTTTCGAAGCGGTGCGTGAATTGAAAAAGACTGTGTTTCTGGTGCTCCAGAAATTCCAACCCATTGTGAACGGTGCAAAAGTGTTGCTTCTAATGTTCCGGTAGACCCAGCATACGCTGGATTTACCGCCATTGTGTTGTACATATACTGCGTGTACTCAGGATCTTGCTGCGCACTGGCACAGACTGTGATAAAAGAGCATATTAGAATAAAATATGCTTCTAATGATTTTATATATAGTTTCATAACGATACTTATTTAGTTTAATTAATTAGATGATTAACATTGTCTGCTTATCTCATTATAGATAACCATCCTTTTTTAACCGTTCCGTCTCCAATGTCTATCACATAAAAATAAGTACCTGTTGGCAGCATATCTCCTCTACTAATAACTCCAGATACATTCGCAGTTCCGTTCCAATCATTTTCATAATGTTGTTTACTGTAAACTAACGCGCCATATCTGTTGTATACTTTCAATTCATTATTTGGATACGATTCTATACAGTCAATTCTAAAGAGATCATTAGCTCCATCATTATTTGGAGTGAACTCATTATAAACTGTTAAACAAATTGGTTCGACTGAAACTGAAGCCGAGTTGTTTGCTGCGGAAACATCTAAAGGAGTTGATATTTCAATAGTTGCAACAGATAAATAATCAGTACCATGAACTACTTCGGCAACAATTGTAAGCACCACGCTCTGACCAGCATTTAGCGTTGGAATTGTCCAAAGCTGTGTTGTTGGATCAAATGTTCCTTGAGTCGTGCTTGAACTTATAAATTCATAACCATTAGGCAATAAGTCGCTTACAAGTGTGTTTATGAAATTTCCTTGTCCAACATTATTTACTGTTACTGTAAATGTTATCTGCTCACCAAAATTTGGAGTTGGATTACTCACTGTATTAGTAATAGTTAAATCTGAACAAGTTGCTACTGTAACATTTAATGTTTTAGTAGTTGTTTCATCGCAAGTGTTGATGTATGTAACTTTTACTTGACCAGAACCAATATCTGACCATGAAATTGTCACATTTCCATCAGCAGTTCCTCCGCCAGAAATAATTGTTCCATTGGTAACTGACCAAACATAATTTGATTTACCATTTGCTACTGAATAAGTTACACCTTGGAAAACACATGGAGTATCGTCGCTTGTTGTAATTGGAACCAAAGCATCATTTTCAAAAGCAATTGTGATTCCTAATCTTGTTGCGCTTTCACATCCATTTGTTGTATTGGCAAGAGCCGAAGCATAGTAAGTTCCAGCAGTTAATTGTGTATTTGCAGCTAAAGGTGTTCCGCCCGTTGCAGAAGAATACCATACTACATTTGGTTCATTTACTAAGATATTAGCAAGTGTTGGCAATTTTGACAAACAGAATGTTTGTGTCGTTCTTGGTGTTGTAATCACTCCTGGAGTATTTACATTTACCACAACTGCCAAACGTACTGGATTCTCACAACCTATTGCACTTGAAACAGCTCCGTAATATGTTCCTGTAGTCAATGCTGTTGCTGCTGGAATTGCTGTTCCTCCTGTTGCTGTACTATACCAAACTACATTTGCTTCATTAACCTGAATATTAGCAACTGTTGGTGTATTTAGTGTACAGAAGTTCTGAACTGCATTCGTTGTTGTTGGTGTCGGACTTGGGTTTGTTACCGTAACCGTAACCTGTAAACGAGTTGAACTTTCGCATCCTGTTGCTGGGTCAACAATATTTCCAAAATAAATACCTGTTGTCAAAGCAGTTGTCGCTGGAATCGCTGTTCCTCCTGTTGCTGTACTAAACCAAGTAACATTGCTTTCGTTTACCTGTATGTTAGCAATAGTAGGCGCTGTTGTTGAACAGAAGCTTTGCGATGCGTTAGTTGTAGTCGGATTTATTGTATTTCCAACAGTCACATTAACTGCCAATCTTACACTACTTTCACAACCTGTTACCGGATCTTTTATAGCTCCGTAATATGTACCATTAGATAAAGCTGTTGTTGCTGGAATTGCTGTTCCGCCTGTCGCGGCACTGTACCAAACTACATTTGCTTCGTTCACTTGGATATTGGCAACTGTAGGTGCATTTCCAGAACAGAAAACTTGAGTTGCATTTGTAGTTGTTGGAGTTAATGGATCTGTTACGTTGATTGTAACGCTTAATCTTGTAGCACTCTCACATCCTGTTACTGGATCGTTTATTGCTGCAAAATAAGTTCCGTTAGTCAATGCCTGAGTTGATGGAATCAATGTTCCTCCAGTCAAAGCTGTATACCAAACGATATTTGTTTCATTGAATTGAACACTTGCAAAAGTCGGTGCGTTAACCAAACAGAAATTTTGTGTGCCTGCTGTTAGCAATGTCGGTGTTCCTGGATCGTTTACGTTTATTGTCACACTCAATCTTGTTGCACTTTCACATCCTGTTGCAGGATCACTTATTGAAGCGAAATAAGTTCCGCTTGTCAATGCCTGAGTTGATGGAATCAAAGTTCCTCCTGTCAAGGCAGTGTACCAAACAATGTTTGTTTCATTGAACTGAACACTTGCAAAAGTGGGTGCATTAATCAAACAGAAGTTTTGTGTTCCTGCTGTCACTAATGTCGGTGTTCCCGGATCGTTTACATTTATTGTTACGCTCAATCTTGTTGCGCTTTCACATCCTGTTGCAGGATCGCTGATTGAGGCGAAATAAGTTCCGCTTGTCAATGCCTGAGTCGATGGAATCAAAGTTCCTCCTGTCAAAGCTGTGTACCAAACAATGTTTGTCACATTGAACTGAACACTTGCAAAAGTCGGTGCATTAATCAAACAGAAGTTTTGTGTTCCTGCTGTTACTAGTGTCGGTGTGCCCGGATCGTTTACGTTTATAGTCACGCTCAATCTTGTTGCGCTCTCGCATCCTGTTGCTGGGTCGCTGATTGTTGCAAAATAAGTTCCATTTGTCAATGCCTGAGTTGATGGAATCAATGTTCCTCCTGTCAAGGCAGTATACCAAACAATGTTTGTTTCATTGAATTGAACACTTGCAAAAGTCGGTGCGTTAACCAAACAGAAATTTTGTGTTCCTGCTGTTACCAATGTCGGTGTGCCCGGATCGTTTACATTTATTGTTACGCTCAATCTTGTTGCGCTTTCACATCCTGTTGCAGGATCACTTATTGAAGCGAAATAAGTTCCACTTGTCAATGCCTGAGTTGATGGAATCAAAGTTCCTCCTGTCAAAGCAGTGTACCAAACAATGTTTGTCTCATTGAACTGAACACTTGCAAAAGTCGGTGCATTAATCAGACAGAAGTTTTGTGTTCCTGCTGTAACCAATGTCGGTGTTCCCGGATCATTTACGTTTATTGTTACGCTCAATCTTGTTGTGCTTTCACATCCTGTTGCAGGATCACTTATTGACGCGAAATAAGTTCCGCTTGTCAATGCCTGAGTCGATGGAATCAATGTTCCTCCTGTCAAAGCAGTATACCAAACAATATTTGCTTCATTAAACTGAACACTTGCAAAAGTCGGTGCATTAATCAGACAGAAGTTTTGTGTTCCTGCTGTCACTAATGTCGGTGTACCCGGATCGTTTATGTTTATAGTCACGCTTAATCTTGTTGCGCTCTCGCATCCTGTTGCAGGATCGCTGATTGTGGCAAAATAAGTTCCGTTAGTCAATGCCTGAGTCGATGGAATCAATGTTCCTCCAGTCAAAGCTGTATACCAAACAATGTTTGTCTCATTAAACTGAACACTTGCAAAAGTCGGTGCATTAATCAAACAGAAATTTTGTGTTCCTGCTGTTACCAATGTTGGTGTTCCTGGATCGTTTACATTTATTGTTACGCTCAATCTTGTTGCGCTTTCACATCCTGTAACTGGATCACTTATTGAAGCGAAATAAGTTCCGCTTGTCAATGCCTGAGTCGATGGAATCAAAGTTCCTCCTGTCAAAGCAGTGTACCAAACAATGTTTGTCTCATTGAACTGAACACTTGCAAAAGTCGGCGCATTAATCAGACAGAAGTTTTGTGTTCCTGCTGTTACTAATGTCGGTGTTCCCGGATCGTTTACGTTTATAGTCACGCTCAATCTTGTTGCGCTTTCACAACCTGTTGCAGGATCACTTATTGAAGCGAAATAAGTTCCACTTGTCAATGCCTGAGTCGATGGAATCAATGTTCCTCCTGTCAAAGCAGTATACCAAACAATATTTGCTTCATTAAACTGAACGCTGGTAAAAGTCGGAGCATTAACCAAACAGAAATTTTGTGTTCCTGCTGTTACTAGTGTCGGTGTGCCCGGATCATTTACATTGATTGTTACGCTTAATCTTGTAGCGCTTTCACAACCTGTTGCAGGATCACTTATTGAAGCGAAATAAGTTCCATTTGTCAATGCCTGAGTCGATGGAATCAATGTTCCTCCAGTCAAAGCTGTATACCAAACAATGTTTGTCTCATTCAACTGAACGCTTGCAAATGTAGGTGCATTTACCAAACAGAAGTTTTGTGTTCCTGCTGTTACCAATGTCGGTGTTCCTGGATCATTTACATTTATTGTTACGCTTAATCTTGTAGCGCTTTCACATCCTGTAACTGGGTCGCTTATTGAAGCGAAATAAGTTCCGCTTGTCAATGCCTGAGTTGATGGAATCAATGTTCCTCCTGTCAAAGCAGTGTACCAAACAATGTTTGTCTCATTAAACTGAACGCTTGCAAATGTTGGAGCATTAATCAAACAGAAATTTTGTGTGCCTGCTGTCACTAATGTCGGTGTCCCCGGATCATTTACATTTATTGTTACGCTTAATCTTGTAGCGCTTTCACATCCTGTAACTGGGTCGCTTATTGAAGCGAAATAAGTTCCGCTTGTCAATGCCTGAGTTGACGGAATCAGTGTTCCTCCTGTCAAAGCTGTGTACCAAACAATATTCGTTTCGTTGAATTGAACACTTGCAAAAGTCGGAGCATTAATCAAACAGAAGTTTTGTGTTCCTGCTGTTACCAATGTCGGAGTTCCAGGATCGTTTACATTTATGGTCACGCTTAATCTTGTTGCGCTTTCACATCCTGTTGCTGGATCGCTGATTGTTGCAAAATAAGTTCCATTAGTCAATGCCTGAGTAGATGGAATTAAGTTTCCTCCTGTCAAGGCATCATACCAAACAATGTTTGTTTCATTAAACTGAACGCTTGCAAATGTAGGTGCATTTACCAAACAAAAGTTTTGCGTTCCTGCTGTTACCAAAGTTGGTGTTCCTGGATCGTTTACATTAACTGCAACTGCCAAGCGAACACTACTCTCACAATTAGTAACTGGATCTTTTGCTGTGGCATAATAGGTACCCGTAACTAAAGCGTCAGTAGATAACAAAGGCGTTGTAGAAGTATCTGTGCTATACCAAACCACATTTGATTCATTTACCTGAATATTTGCAACCGTTGGATTATTAATTAAACAAAAATTCTGAGTAGAATTTGTTGTCGTTGGTGTATTCGGATCACTTATAATAATTACAGCATCTTGTAATGTTCCTGCAAGATTTTCACAAGTTGTATCACTCGAAACAGCAACATAATAAGTTATTGGACTCACTGCACGTGTTAAACCAGTAACCGTCAAGACTCCTGTTGAACTTACTGTATAAGTTACACCTGCTGGTGTTCCATTTACAAGAGGAGTTTTGCTTGCATCTGCATACCAAGTGAAAATAGGATTTGTCAACGTTGGTGCAGTTGGCGTTAATGATGCAGTAACACCATTACATACTGTTAAATCATCAACTACAATATCAGTTGCTACTGAAGGAGGTAAAATAGTAAACGTTATTTGTTTTCTATCCGCTTCAGCCGTTTCACAAAATTCATTTGAACTAACACCAACAAAATAAGTATAAGTTCCTGGAATTAAACCATTCACTATCAATGATGGTCCTGTCGCGCTGGCTACTGGCTGGCTTACACTTCCATCAAATTTATACCAATGAAAAACTGGATTCGTAAACGTGCCCACTAAACTTGTGGCTAATGTTACAGTTCCTGAAGGTGCACAAATCGCAGTTGCTGCAGCACCATTTAAAGTAATATCTGTCAATGTAGGTTCTGGGCTTGTTGCTCTAACTTCAACAGTAACTTCGCCTCGGGTCATTGCCTCACAACCGTAACGCACTGGCTGAACATAATATTTATAGATACCTGCCGCTAAAGTTGCCGGAACAGTATAAGTAATACCACTCGCTACAATTGCTCCTCCCGTAGGTGAATCATACCAAACATAGGTTGAACAAGCTTCTTCTGGTATTTGAAGTGTAACGGTGCTTCCCGGACAAACTGTAACCTTATTATCAGTTCCTCCGCCTATAACCGAAGTATTAGCAACGCGCTCTACTGTGTGAACTCTTAAGAATTCTAAAACACCTGCTACTCCGCCAAAACGGATTCTCACTCTATCATACGATTCTGTTGGAGAAGATACCAACACCATTGCCATAGTATTGGCAGATAATAATTTCAAACTTAATAATGTACTATTATTTTGAATAGGAGCTCCAACCGCAACGTTTCCTAGATAACGCTGAATGGTAAAACCAGTTAACAAATTAACATTCAATAATGTTCCTGGTTTTGAAATCACTATTCTTAATGTATCACTTACAACTGACGGCGTTTTGAATTGAACTGTCATATCTGCTGCTGCAAGAGCACCAACACCGCTATACATTGTAGCAAAAGTCGTAACATCATTATCAGCTATGTTCCAGGCATCACTTACTCCAACTGTCGCAGTTAACGCTCCTACAGGAAGCCCTAAATCAGTTGTTCCATAAAAAATATCCTGAATATCTCCTGGTGTACAGGTTACTGTAGCAACAGATTTATTATAATATGCTTCATAAACTTTAGTGTTTTGAGCAACACTTAAAACTGCACCTGACACAATTCGGATTCCGTCGTAATCCTGTGGGCCTGCAGCATTTGAAGGTACAAAAGTATACTCATAAGCATTATCTCCCGGAAGCACATTCAATAACGCTCCTGAAATAGATTGCAATGTACCGATATCAGCTCCAGCTTTAGTTCCAATTACTGAAACGCCCTGTGCTACTCCTAATACACTATATTCAGAACCTAATTTAATAGTTACTGGTGTTCCTTTTGCAATATTTGAAGGCCAAGTTAAGTTTTGCCAGGTTGTACCAATTCCTAAAAGCCCAACTCCAGTAACAATTGTTGAAAATGTTTGTGGGTTTCCATCAATAGCATTTGGCCCATTTGCCACACCTCCCGTAATAATTGATCCTGAACTTTGTCCAGTTGCATATACTCTTTCAGTTAATAATTGGCAATTGTCTGGATCTTTAACATTTATAGAAAGTGTTCCTGTAACTGAACATGTTCCTAATGTCGCTACAACTGTATAAGTATAAATTCCAGGAACATTAAGCGCTCCTGTGTTAAACGGAGGTCCCGCGATTGCATTTCCTTGTGGATCATACCAAGCTAATGTACCTGTTGAAGTTGCATTCAGCGTAACATTGGTGCCTTGAGCTACAGACTGTGCAGGATCGACAGTCAAGCTTGGCAGCGTATTAATTGTCACTGTTACTGCTTGTTTTGCAGATGGACAATCGAATCCGCTACCTTGAGCCTGAATTGAGTAAACACCACTAATCGTTATATTCGATGCTGCTTCGTCTGTCATAATTGCATTTGAAGGATCGAAAAAAGTATAAGTTGTATTTCCGCTAGTATCAAGTGCTGTAATCGCATTTTTTAAATTAGCACTTCCACAAGCAACTAATGGCGATGTTACTGCCAAAGTTGTAGTAGTTGCCGGGAAATTAACAACGACTGGTTTTAAAGTATTTATTGCATTATCACAGCTTGCTGTATTCCCAACAGCGATATAATAAGTATAAGATACTCCTGAAGCAAGTCCGCTTATAGTAAGTGCTCCTGTTGATGCATCTTTAGAAAAAGTAATTCCAGGCTGAGCAACAACTGTTGATCCTGTAATAATTTCTTGCGTTTTAACCTGATCTGTGTAATATTTAAATTGTGCTCCCGCTAAACCAGAAGTTGGGTTCAAAACAGCTGTTCCATCACAAGAAGATGTTACTGGACTTGCAATAGTAATATCTGCTGCAACTGATAAAGGCAACACTGTTACTGTTACTGGCTGACGAACACTATTTATACACGTACCGCCTCGAACAGCTTCAATATAATAGGTTTTAGAACCTGTTAAAGGTCCTGTTGTATAAGTGTTTGTGTTTGAAACCAAAGCTAAACCTCCGCTAGGAACGTCATACCAGCTAAGTATATCTCCTCCTGTAGTTGAAGCTGTCAATGTTGCAGATGCTCCTGAACAAATTGGTGAAGATGCTCCAGTGATTGTAGCTTCTTTATATCTAAATGAAGCTCCATAAATATCTAATTCACTTAATACCGAAAGCACTCCTCCTAGTCTAACTTGCACACCAGTGAAATTTGCGCCTGCTGCAAAAGTAGCTCGGAAACGGTTTCCACCTAATAACTGTACATTTAGTAATGAATTAATAGCTGCACCATCTCCATTATCAGTTCCTCCATTATAACTTTCTAAAGTAATATAAGAAAGGGCACTTACGTCTAAAAGTCCGGTTGGTAATCCAAGCTCAACTTCTATTATATCACCTGCAAAGCCAGAGCTCGCAAAATCTAATCTTTGTTGCACATAGCCAGCTACTCCAACAGGATTTTGAAGAGTAGTTGCAGTACTATTATCACCGTCAACAGATAAATTAGCAGTTCCTAAAGCAGCTCCACAACCGACACAAGCAATACCGCTTGTTGAAATGGTTTGTGCATTTGCCTGTAAACATGTAGTTACTGGTGCTGGTGGCGTTACAACAACATTGATTATTGTTCTTGATGCACTAACGCAATTTGAGGCGTTTCTTGCTTCAATATAATACGTTTTGTCTGCTGTTAAAGCTGGACTTGGAGTATAACTTGGATTATCCGTCACCAACGCTGTTCCTCCTGTAGCCACATCGTACCAATCATAAGCGATACCTGCCACAGGGTTTGAAACTTGCAAAGTAACAACTTGTCCTGAAGGAATAATTACTGTTGAAGCAGCCACAGTTGGTGGTGCTGGAAGTGGATTAACAGTTATACTGGCTTGCGCTCTGCTTGAAGTAGTACAGCTTCCAATTACTGATTCAACATAATAACTTGTTGAAGAAGTTAAAGCTGGAGTTGTAAAGGTTGTTCCTGTAAACAATAAATTTCCAGCTGTTGCTGCATCGTACCAATTATAAGTGGTACCTGCAACTGGAGACTGAACTGTTATTGTTGTAGATTGTCCTTCACAAATACTTGAAGAAGCTGCTGCCACTGTTGCCACTACAGGATTATTTACCGTAATTGGCACAGCATAACGCACACTGTTAACACAACCATTTCGAGTTACTTCTGTCCAATATGTTGTATCAACAGTTAAATTTGGTGTGGTAAAAGCTGCAGTACTTGCCAATGAAGCACCGCCGGTGGCTGCAGAATACCAATTAACGGTTTCTCCAACAGCAAGGCCTGCAGTTAATACTGTATTTTGTCCACTACAAATATTTTTATTTCCAGTAACATTTGTTTCACCATAATGGTAGCTTGCCTGATAAATATCCAAGCTCGTTAATGCTGATACTAAACCACCTAAGCGAACTTCAACTCTGTCAAAATTTGCTCCTGCAGTTATACTAGCTCTAAAACGATTTCCTCCTAATAGTTGAACACTTACTAAGTTATTTATCGAAACTCTGTCATTATTAAAAGTGGCTCCATTATATGTTGCTAAACTTATATAATTCAATAAACTTAAATCTAGAACACCGCCCGGCAACTCCAATTCAACATCAACAATATCACCCGCTTTTCCTGGATTATTAAATTGCAATGTTTGCTGAATCCATCCATTTATTAAACCAACTGGCACGGTCAAACGTGCCGCAGTATTAATATCTCCGTCAACAGACAAATCTGGATTTGTACTGCTACATAACAAACAAAGACCATTAATATTAGTTTGTTGACTATTTGCTTGTAAACATCCCCCAAGCGGAGTACTCACTACGTTCACTGTAATTGGAGTTCTGGAAGCACTTACACAACCACCAGTTGCACTTTGAGTTTCTACATAATAGGTTTTTGTAGCAGTTAAAATCGGAGTTGTGAAAGTTGAGTTATTTGTTGCAAGAGCTGTTCCGCCTGTCGCTACATCATACCAATTCAGCGTCACTCCAGGTTCAGATGTTGTAGCATTCAAAGTGGCATTTTGTCCAGATTGAATGGTTACATTTTGCGTCAAAGCACTAGCCGCTGCCGGAACCGCAACCGAAACTACATCTACCTGAGCTCTGGTTGGACTTATGCAACTTCCAATAACAGCTTCTACATAAAAAGTAGTTGTTCCAATAGGAACTGTAGGAGAATACGAAGTTCCCGAAGCCAATATTGTTCCGGCAGTTGGTACTGAATACCAATTATAAGTTGTTCCCGGAATTGCATTAATTAATGATAAAGTAGTTTGTTGTGTTGCTCCTGAAGAACACACAGCAGTCCCCGAAGAACTAATTGCCGGTGCAACAGGATTAGACACATTAACAACCACTGGCACACGATTGTTGCCTTCACATCCTCCTGCTCTTTCTACACCAATATAATAAGTAGTACTAGCAGTTAAAGTTGGAGTAACCAAAGTATTTCCAGTTGCTAACGCAGTTGTAGAAGATGCTGAACTATACCATGCTAAAGTTGTTCCTGCTACTGGTGTAGCAGTTAAAGTCGTTGAAGTTCCAGAACAAATCGTCTGATTTAAACCACCTGTTACAGTTGGTTTTGCAAAATCAAGACGAACATCATAAACTCTTAAGTTAACAAGTAGGCTTAAAAGACCACCTACCTGAATTTGTACTTGATTGGCGTCGCCAGGAACTGTATATCGGACTTCTCCAATAGCATTTCCAGATAACAAACTTAGGTTCAAAACTGGGCTGTTAAGCGCCACTCTTGGACCTACATCTGTTCCTGAAAGTTTTGTTTGAATTGATACATTGGATAATAATCCAACATCAAGCAAACCATTCCCTGTACCTAAATAAAGTACAATTTCGTCTCCTGCTTTCACGGTCTGATTCAGCGTCATGGTCTCTTCAACCACACAAAGAAGTCCGACCGCATTTTGCAGAGTCGCAAATGTCGTTAGCCCCGGATCGTTGTCATAGGCCAACGTGGGATTGCTTACATCTAAACCTACACACAATAAGCCTCCCTGACTGTTTGTTTGTGACACTGGTCTACAAACAGTCTGAGCAAAAGCATTACTACATAATAGGAATAAAAATAATAGCCCCAATAATCTCTTCTGAATAATGAGATTACAAAAAGTAAAGATTTTTTTCATAATTTGGAAGATTAGAAAATGGACAATAAAATACCTGTTGCGATAAGCACGAATGCTTAGGCAATTTTAAAAAACGTTAATAATCAACTAGTTAAAACAAAATATAAAGTATTTGGGGCTAACTTTAAAATCTTGCTACATTAAAAAAAATAAATTAGGGTAGACATTTTTATGTATACCAAAGAGTGCTCTTATTCATCCTGAATAAAAAATCCCTCAAAACTTTTAGGAAATACTGATCTAGACCAATCTTCCTGATGAAGTGATTTGTTTGCTGCATAATTTTCAATTAAGAAAATTTAAACGTTATGTTGTGGGGGAATAAAAAAATACTGATTCAATATCGCAAGAAAGCTGATTAGACTATCTAGATTTTTTTTATAAGATTAAAAAAATTGAAACAGTGTTTAATAAATAATTATTTATCGCATTCGCTAAAAATTAAACACGATAAATCATCATTTATTAACCTAGCCGCCAACTGGGCAATGATAATAAATGAATGTCTCGATTATGATTTTGAAATAAACTTAGATTTGAATAGAAAGAAATTTTGCGAACAAATTTCGCAGCATTAAATAAAGCAAAAATAACTTGAACACCTAATGCAAACTTGATAATGAGAGTAATTGTCAATTCCATACGCATATAATTAAGTTACTTAAAACATTTAGGCAAATATTTTCTGTCAAAGCAAAAAATTAAACAAAACACTGTAAAAATAGGTTTATCAAAACAGGGCCAAATTATTTTGTTTAACATTTCTATATCAAAAATAAATAAAATAAAAACAAAAAACAATCTAATATTCTCATTTTTTTTCATGCAAGAAGCAGTTTAAAAAACAAAAAAAGCTAATAATATAAGAAAAAACCTTGTTTTTACTACAAAAAACGCACTTTATGAAGTGTGTGAAAAATACGTTTATTTAATGTTAAATTTAAAAACTGAAAGAAAAAACTTATATTAAATATATTTCAAACGATATAGTTTTAACAATAAAGACAAAAACATCTACTAAACCAAATATTTAAAAGCTAAAATCTTAAAATATTGAGAAATCTTAAATAAATGCGTAAAAGTACGTGCCCATAAAAATTTTAAACATTAAACAAATGTTAAAAAATTAAAAAAAGGCTAAACAATTCAAGACAAACTGTTTAACCTTTTAATTCTTTTTTTAATGGATTTTGCTATCTACGATTCTATAATCGTATTAATCTGTTTAAATAATTGTCCATCACTCAAAAAAGCACCTTGCTGAATTAATTCAAAAATAGAAACGTTTCGATCTTCAGTAAATACTTTTTTACCCACTTTCATTTCAATTGTTTCTGTAAACATATTATCACTCAACCATTGCAAACCTTCTTGAGTCAAAAAATCAGTTTCCGGTACTAACGACTTCAATACTATAGATTGAACATGGGTTTCAAAACACTGAAATAAGAAAATATGATTTTTAGAAAAATGCTCCAAGAATTCAGCTCTAGACAAAACACCTTCCCAGATCAAATCTGAAAAAACATCTAATTCCTGTTCGGCAACTTCAGGTTTATTTTCTTTAAGAGAATCCCATTCTGCTTTATCAATTGCTTGTGTCGCCAAAAAACTGGCAAATTCAGCATGCAATTCATCAAATTGCTCTTTTGTTAATCTTGCGTATTTCATTTCACTCTATATTTTACGCATTAAGTCATAAACCATACATATCTGCATACAAACAACTTAAAGTCTAATTTATTTATTGTAAAAAAAAATCCCGATTTTCATCGGGATTTTTATATAGTTTTTAAAACTATTACTTTTCAGCAACAATTTCGTAAGCTAATTCAACGATTACATCTCTGTGTAAACGAACTGTAGCATTGTATTTTCCTAAACGTTTTACAACACCGCTAGTGATGAATTTTCTATCGATAGCATTACCAGATTTCTCTAAAGCTTCAGCAATATCGATATTAGTGATAGAACCAAAAAGTTTCTCTCCACCAGCTTTTGCAGTAAGTTTAATTTCAAGAGCTTTTAAAGTTTCAGCTAATGCTTTAGCATCAGCAACAACTTTAGCTTCTTTGTGTGCTCTTTGTTTTAGGTTTTCAGCTAAAACTTTTTTAGCAGAAGGAGTTGCTAAAGTAGCAAAACCTTGAGGAATTAAAAAGTTACGACCGTAACCAGGTTTTACAGATACTACATCATCTTTAAACCCTAGGTTTTGTACGTCTTGTTTTAAAATAATTTCCATGTTGTTGTCCTTATATTTTAGAAGTTAGGTTCTGATCAAGCAGAAACCAGCGACTAGATTTTTTTTATACTATTTTAATAAATCGGCCACGTATGGCATTAAAGCTAAGTGACGAGCTCTTTTTACAGCTACAGAAACTTTTCTTTGGTATTTTAATGAAGTTCCAGTTAAACGACGAGGAAGAATTTTTCCTTGCTCATTTACGAATTTCAATAAGAAATCAGCATCTTTATAATCGATGTATTTGATTCCTGATTTTTTGAAACGGCAATACTTTTTAGTTTTGTTAGTTTCAATGTTTAAAGGCGTTAAATATCTGATATCTCCGTCTTTTTTTCCTTTTGCAGATTGTTCGATTGTAGACATAATAATTACGCTTTAGTAGATTTTAATTTAGCTCTTCTTCTCTCCGCCCATGAAATAGCATGTTTATCTAAACTTACAGTTAAGAAACGCATAACTCTTTCGTCACGTCTAAATTCAGTTTCAAAAGCTACAAGAACTTCTCCAGCTACTTTGAATTCGAATAAATGGTAAAAACCACTTTTTTTGTTTTGGATTTCGTAAGCCATTTTTTTCAGACCCCAATCCTCTTTCGATACCATTTCAGCTCCTCTACTAGTAAGAAATTCTTCAAATTTCGTTACTGTTTCCTTCACCTGAACCTCAGATAAAACGGGATTTAAAATGAAAACAGTTTCATAATGATTCATAAATACAATATTTATTTGTTAAAATTGGGTGCAAAAGTAATCATAAAATTTAAATAAACAACACATTTTTGCTTTTATTCGTCATACTGCAAAAAATATATGCTCAGTTTAGTTTTTTTTACAAAAAAAATAATACTTTTACTAATGCTATCCTGAATTTATTCTAAATTTAAATGTTATGAAACTAAACTGTGTTGTTGTAGATGATAGTTCTATACAGAGGACCATTATTGCAAAATTAGTTAATAATCACCCAGGTTTGCACTTAATCGGGGACTTTTCTAATGCAATAGAAGCAAAAAGCTGTATCTCTTTAAATAATATCGATTTAATATTTCTTGATATCGAAATGCCTGTTATCAATGGTTTTGACTTTCTTGACGGACTAAAATCAAAACCTCAAATTATATTTATCACTTCTAAAGCAGAGTATGCTTTAAAAGCCTTTGACTATGATGCCACCGATTATCTGCAGAAACCAATTGCTGTGGATCGATTCAACGCTTCTGTCAAAAGGGCAATTGATATGCATTTACTTAAAAAAGAAGTCAAAGAAGAAGAAGGAGAACATATTTTCATTAAAAGTAATCTTAAAAAACTAAAAATCTTTACTGCTAAAATTAAATGGATCGAAGCATTTGGAGATTATGTTAGAGTAGTTACTGAGGATGATAGCAATTTGGTACTTTCAACAATGAAATCTTTTGAAAACGATTTATCAAAAGACAAATTTATTCGTGTACACAAGTCTTATATTATTAATATTGATAAGGTAGAACGCTTCAACAGCAAATTTGCAGAGATTGGAATTACAAAAATTCCGTTAAGCCGAAATAAAAAAGAAGACTTAGTTAAAGCATTATCTACTTCGTCTTAATAGAAATCGACATTCACAACAACTTTTATAGCTCTGTATTGAGCAACAGCTTCAAAACTATTCAGCATTTTCTGAATAGTTTTTTTTGTGTTTCCTAAATGCAGGTTTTGCGGAATCTTAATTAATATAGTTCGGATATACTCATTTCTGATTCGGCTTATTGCTGGTTCTTCCGGACCTAAAACCGGCATATTCAAATTCTGACTCAAAACCTGATACAGCCACATTGATCCTTCTTTTAATTTATCAAAATCCTTATGTTTTATAGTAAGTTTTATAATTCTGAAATAAGGCGGATATTTATAGATTTGACGGTCGTATAATTGCTCCTTATACATACCTAAATAATTATGATTGGTAACCTGCTGAATTGTATTATGATTTGGATTATAGGTCTGAATCACAACTTTACCTTGTTTTTCTGATCTTCCCGCTCTTCCTGCAACCTGAGTCATCATTTGGAAACTGCGTTCAAAAGCTCTAAAATCGGGATGATGAAGCATATTATCGGCATTCATAATTCCAACCAGACTTACATTATCAAAATCCAAACCTTTGGCCAACATTTGTGTTCCGACTAAAATATCAATTTCTCTATTTTTAAAAGCATCGATGATTTTCTCAAAACCAAATTTTCCTCGCGTTGTATCCTGATCCATTCGCGCCGTTTTTGCTTTTGGAAAAAGCGAAACTAACTCCTGCTCTATTTGTTCGGTTCCAAAGCCTTTTGTTGTCAAATCGATACTTGAACAACTGTGGCAATTCGTTGGTTTTGCAATCGAATAACCGCAATAATGACAACGCAATTGATTTTTAAATTTATGAAAAGTCAAACTCACATCGCATTGTTGACAATGCGGAACATGCCCACAAGTTAAACATTCTATTATAGGAGAATATCCTCTTCTGTTTTGAAACAAAATTACCTGTTCACCAAAAGACAAAGCTTCGGAAATTTCTTCAATTAAAAGATCGCTAAAATGTCCGGTCATTCTTTTTCTGAAATGTTTGTCTTTCAAATCAACCAAAACAACTTCAGGCATACGAACATTTTTATAACGTTCTGTAAGCGTTACTAAACCGTATTTATTATTTTGTGTATTAAAATAAGTTTCAATACTTGGCGTTGCTGAACCTAATAAAACTTTGGCATTATGAAAATTAGCCAAAACTATTGCAGCATCTCTTGCGTGATATCTTGGCGCAGGATCTGTTTGCTTAAAAGTTTGCTCGTGTTCTTCATCAACAATTAATAGTCCTAAATCATTGAAAGGCAAAAACAAAGCCGACCTCGCTCCTATTACAATTTGTGCTTTTTCCGAATTTTCAAGCGTTTGTTTCCAAACCTCAATTCTTTCATTATTGCTGTATTTGGAATGAAAAACAGCTACTTTATCTCCAAAATGAAGCCTTAAACGAGAAACTAATTGAGTTGTCAATGCAATTTCAGGAAGCAAATACAGAATCTGTTTTCCTGTCTGCAGATATTCTTCAATTAATTTGATATATATTTCAGTTTTTCCGCTTGAAGTAACACCATGAAGCAGACAAACTTCTTTTTCAGAAAAACTCTCTTTTATTGCAAGAAAAGCATTTTCCTGCGCTTCACTTAAATGAAGTTCTTTTTCTGATTTTTCTCCATTAAATGAAACTCGATCGTGCTGCAAATAATACTCTTCAAAGATTTCTTTTTCAATTAAAGCCTTAACAACTGCTGATGTCACATTCGCGACTTCAGTAAGTTTTTTTACTGTGATTGGCTTTTTTTCTGAGGCATTTAGCTGAAAATAAGCCAAAACAATTTCTTTTTGTTTATTGGCACTTTTCAACACTTCAAGCAATTCTGCTAAACCATTATCAGAATCATATTTGGAATGCAATTTTACATACCGAACCAATTTTGGCTTGTAGTTTTCTTTTATTTCTTCTTCTAAAACAATAATATCTTTGCTTATCAATTTTTGAAGAACCGGAAGTATGTTTTTCTTATTTAAAATTGAAGTAATTTCCTGAACCTTCAATGAACTCTGATGCTGCAAAGCTTCATAAACCAAAAATTCATCATCTGAAAGTTCACTATCATTTACAATAACTTCTGGTTTATGCGAAACTATTGTTTCACTTTCCAATAATAATCCGCTTGGAAAGGCACCGCGATAAACATCGCCAATTCCGCACATATAATAATTAGCAACCCAAAGCCAGTGTTTTATCTGAGTTTCGGTTGCAATTGGTTTTTCATCTAAAATCTGATGAATTTCTTTGGCATCATATAATGTTGGCGCATTTTCATGAATGTCTAAAACTAGCGCTGTGTAAATTTTATTTTTACCAAAAGGTACCGCCACTCGCATTCCTTTTTTAATGAAATGATATTCAGCCTCAGAAATTCGATAAGTAAACGTTTTTGCTAAGGAAAGCGGTAAAATAACTTCGATAAAAAACATGCAACAATTTTAAATATGATTTGGAAAATTATTTTTTTCCTGAAGATTTTTGAGCCAAATACTCATCAACTAATTTCTGAGTATGATTTAAAGATTGAATATTTGTCCAATCTTCATGACCCGGAATAATATACTTTGGACTTTTAAATTTCGCTTGTACTTTTTTAATAGATGTTTTCCATTCTTTAACATCGGAGTCACCTAAATAACCAAGATCCTGCGCATCGGCACTTTTTATAAAACAAGCTCCATAAAGTACTTTTTCTTGATTAAACCAAACCACAATATTATCTGGCGCGTGCCCTTTTCCTGGATAATAAACCTCAAAAGTATGTTGCCCAACAGTAAAAGTTTTGTCATTAGGAATTATGAATTCAGCTCTCAGTTTCTTTTCTTTTTTCAGAATATCATCCGTCAACTTAATAGAATACGTTTTAATTCCTTTTTTTCTATAAAAATCAAATCCGCCTGCGCGATCATCATGAGAATGCGTAGCAAAAAGCATTACAACTTCTTTGTTATGTTTTGTCTTTATACTATCCAACAAAGGCTGAAATTGTGTTTCATCCCAAGGCGCATCAAAAAGAACAACACCTTTATCTGTGACCAGATACATGGCATTGGCAGAAATCAGCGTTCCTTTATAATCATGAAACGTTTTATAAACATAAAAGTCACCTGTAAGATGACTTATTTGTAATGGCGAATTCTTAGATTGTCCAAAAGCATTTGAAAAAATCACTAAGAATAAAACTATCGAAGCTAATTTTCGCATTTATATTTTAATTTAGTTTTTTACGCGTGTCCAGTACTGTGTTCTGCCCATTAGAGAGATTCCAACATAACCACGAAGTTTCAACTTATCTGCAGAATCTAAAGTGATATAACATTTGTACTTTTTACCATTTGTCGGGTCAAGAATAGTACCGTCATTATATTCACTTCCGTCTTTTTTAAGACCGTTAATAATCACCATTCCTAAAATTGGTTTATTTTTTTCAGCACCGTCACACTTAGAACAAACATCTTTTTTATGATTCTCACGAAGTATTTCTACTACTTTACCGTAAATTTTTCCTGATTTTTCGTAAACCTCTACGATTGATTTCGCTTCTCCAGTTTCATCGTCAATTGTTTTCCATTTTCCAATAACACTTTGAGCCTGAACACTCATTGCGAAGAAAAAAACACCAATTGCTAACATCCAATTTTTCATACTATTTATTTTTTTTTTGTTTTAATTTTCTGATAGTAGCATTCAATTCGAACCCTAAAAGCAGAATCATACAGTTTATCCAAATGTAAAACATTAGAATTAATAATGTCCCAATTGAACCATAAAGTTCGTTATATTTTGAGAATTTTATAACCCAAATCCCAAAAAAGAATGAAGATATAACAATTAAGACCGTTGTAAAAACAGATCCAATGCTTATAAAAGGTACTTTATTATACTGTTTTGTACCATAACGCAATAATATTGAGGATGTTATCAAAATCATTAAAAGAACAAACAAATATCGACCCAAAATAATCAGCGGAATTCTATCACTTAATACATCCTGAATGATTGTTTTTTGAATAAATACCTCAAAAACGACAATCGTTGCCACCGTTACAAACAATATTATAGTCATAACAAGCGAAATTGCCAGCGCCACTAAATATTGATGCAAAAACCCACGTTTATCAAAAACATGTTTAGAGGATTCAAAACCGCTCAAGATTCCGTTAATACCATTCGCCATCAAGAAAATCGAAAGAAAAAAACCAGTTGACAATAATCCCGAGTGACTATTATTTAAGATATCGCTGATAATTTTGCTAATGGCATCATATGTATTTGGAGGAACTCCTTGTTGTACAAACTGAAGAAAATCCTCCTGAAAATTATCAATCGGGATAAAGGGAATTAAGTTCAAAATAAATAAAGCAAACGGAAACAAAGCCATAAAAAAGCTAAAAGAAACCGCACTCGCATGATACGAAAATGCGCCATCAATAATACCGATAACGTACATTTCGATCAAATCATACAGCGAAAAACCTTCCAGCCAAGGCAATTTTATTTTCTTTAAAAGTCGGGCGAAAGAACGCACCACAGGCAATTTCTCAATCCGAGCTTCTATCTCTTGCGACATATTTATTTGATTTTAGATTTCTGAGTTTAAATTTTAGATCACAAAATTCAACTCATAACTTATAACTCAAAACTCATAACTTAACTAAAACGCTTTCAAGCTCAAATCCATATTATAAACAGAATGCGTCAAAGCCCCTGAAGATATATAATTTACACCGCAAAGACCATATTCGCGAATGGTTTTTTCGTTGATATTTCCTGAAGATTCTGTCTGGCATTTTTTACCAATTAAATCGACAGCCTTTTTGGTATCTTCATAATTAAAGTTATCAATCAAAATTCTGTGAACGCCGTCGCTCAACAAAATTTCACGAATTTCGTCAAGGTTTCTAGCTTCAACAATAATCTTCAAATCTAAATTATTGGCTTTTAAAAACTCTTTGGTTTTTTTGATTGCAAGCGTAATTCCACCAGCAAAATCGATGTGATTATCTTTCAGCATAATCATATCATACAACGCATAACGGTGATTTTCGCCTCCGCCAATTTTTACTGCCCATTTCTCAGCTACTCTAAAATTTGGCGTTGTTTTGCGTGTGTCCAAAATTTTAGCGCCAGTTCCTTCTAAAAGTTGCATCAAATGATGAGTTTTTGTAGCAATAGCCGACATACGTTGCATAGTATTCAAAACCACTCTTTCCGACTTTAAAATCGATTGTGAACTTCCCGAAACCTCAAAAACAACATCGCCATATTCTACATGCGTTCCGTCTTCGATAAAAGTCTTTATTTTTAATTTTGGGTCAACAAATTCAAAAATCATTTTCGCCAAGGCAACACCCGCAATAATTCCCTGATCTTTTACCAATAATTTTGCCTGACCGTGAGCCGTATCTGGAATACAAGCCAACGAACTGTAATCGCCCGGGCCAACATCTTCTCTTATGGCATTGCTTATCAAAAGTTGTAATTCTGTCTGAAATTGCGCTTCACTTATCATTTTTCTGTTTTTAATAATATGCTAAATTAGGATATATTTTATGGATTTGAAAGTTTACTTAACATGAAAAATTTTTCAAAACATTAAAGTTTTCTTTTTTAACCATTAAGATATTCAGAAAAAAAAGTTACAATTCTTAACAAAATTTACCCCCTTAATAAGCGTTCAATTAAATATCTTTGAGGTTCATTCAAACAAAATCATGGGATTAATTAAAGATATTTATTCGGTTTCTTTTTACGAAAAATTTGGTCAGGCTGTCGCCGAAGTGCATCTAACATTCAACAAGCAAAAATTTATTGAGACCATTTACGAAGGTGATTTTGCGCAAAAAGAGTGGAAAGAAAGAATGAAACATACAACAGTTGTGTTTCACCAATTTATGCCTCAAAATTTTCCCGAAGCTGTTGCTGCAATTGATAAAATCATCAAAAATCTGAAAAAAAACAACTTTGCAGATAGCAATTTGGCTTTCATTTTTTTTGCTGATTATATCGAAATGTATGGTTTAGACGATTTTAAAACTTCGGCGAAAGCCTTTGTTTCCATTACGCAGTTTATAAGTTGTGAATTTGCCGTTCGCCCTTTTATTTTAAAGTATAAAGAACAAATGATTGATGAAATGGTAAAATGGTCTTTACATGAAAATCATCATGTTAGAAGATTAGCCAGCGAAGGTTCCCGCCCGAGATTACCGTGGGCAATGGCGATTCCGTTTCTTAAAAAAGACCCTACTTCTATTCTTCCAATTTTGGAAAATCTAAAAAATGATCCATCAGAATATGTTCGCAGAAGCGTTGCAAATAGTTTAAATGATATTGCAAAAGATAATCCACAAATTGTATTAGAAATTGCAAATAAATGGAAAGGCCACAGCAAAGAAACCGACGGAATTATAAAACACGGATGCCGAACTTTATTAAAACAAGGTCATCCTGAAATTTTAAGTCATTATGGCTTAGAAAGCACTAACATTGAACTTTCCTCTTTTGAAATCAAAACACCGATTGTAAAAATTGGTGATTATTTGCAATTTCAATTTCATTTAAATAATAAAAATGAAGAAGCTAAAACGATTCGTTTAGAATATGCTGTTCATTATAAAAAAGCAAAAGGACATTTGGCTAAAAAAGTCTTTAAAATCAGTGAGAAAATTTACGATCCGAATCAATTGACTAAAGTTGAAAGAAATCAGTCTTTTAAGTTAATTACAACGAGAGTTTTTCATACTGGAATTCACCAGTTGTCGATTATTATTAATGGAACTGAAAGTGAAGTTTTGGAATTTGAATTGATTGAATAACTTATATAAAAAAATATTCATGTGGTATACGAGAAAATTAATATTTAAGCTGAGTTTTTTATTTTACTTACTTCTTTCCTTTTTTATTTTCAGTTTTCAAACTAAAAATGAAGAGGTATTAATCGTTTCCTATTCTGCGATAAGCTGTCCTTGTGCTCAATGGAAAATCGAGAATAAAAACAATACTTCAAACATTTATCTTGAGAGAGTAAATAGCAAACTATTAGATGCTAATCATATTTGGGATGGAAAAACTTTACCTTTAAAATTAAAAATAAAAGGATATTTTAAAAAAGAATTAGGAATTCCTAAAGACTTTACAACTAAAGGAGATCCAAAACCTGCAAAAATATTTCTATATACTGAAATCAAAATAATCAAATAAAAAGTTTCCTCAAAACACTGATTACAAAATACATAAATATTCATTTTACGAATCTTATCCTTTTAAATCAAAACATAATCAACGATTTTCCTTACTTTTATAAATCTAAAAACAAGTTTCTTAATCTAAATTAAGTTACAGATTTCTATCACAACTGTAATTTTGTTTTCAAATCAAATCAAATCAAAATACCACATGTCAAATATCAGTTTAATTATCGAAGAACGCTCAGCCAATATTGGCAATTTTATGGTGGGACGTTTATTGCCTTTCCGCGAAAAAAGAGCCGTTGGACCATTTGTATTTATCGATCATATGGGACCTGCACATTTAAGTGATCATGAAAATATGGATGTTCCGCCACACCCGCATATCGGACTTTCGACATTAACTTTTTTGTTTGAAGGAAGCATTATGCACCGCGATAGTTTAGGAACAGAATTAGAAATAAAACCCGGCGCCGTAAACTGGATGACAGCCGGAAAAGGAATAGTGCACTCCGAAAGAACGCCAGAATACTTAAGACATTCAGACAAAATGCTTCACGGATTACAAATTTGGGTTGCGCTTCCAAAAGAATTGGAACAAATGGATCCGAATTTTACGCATGTTGAAGCTGATGATATTCCGGCTTGGGAAGAAGATGGCGTTTCGTACAAATTAATCGCCGGAGAAGCTTTCGGAAAAAAATCACCAGTTCCTGTTTATAGTCCGCTTTATTTTATTGAAATTAAAAGCAAAGAAGCTAAGAAAATCAATATTGGAAGCCATTTATTCGGCGAAAGCGGTTTGTATATTTTAGAAGGAAGCATCAAAAATGGCGAACATGTTTATGATCCGAGACAAATTTTAATTACAACTGAAGCTTCTCTTTGTGAATTTGAAATTTCTGAAAACTCTACCGTTTACATCTTTGGCGGACAACCATTTCCGGAAGAACATTTTATCTTTTGGAACTTCGTTTCTTCGGATAAAGAATTAATCGAAAAAGCAAAAAAAGACTGGACAGAACAAACTTTCCCAAAAGTTCCGGGAGAAACCGAATTTGTTCCATTACCTGAACCAAGAATCAAATAATTATGGATACAGTTTCAGCAAAAATAGATACACGTTTGTATCGCACGGAAATTACTTCTGCAAGCGGAAATGTTTTAATTTCGGATGAACCTCAAGAAATTGGAGGAAAAAATTTAGGGCTTAATCCGACAGAACTTTTGGCTTCATCATTAGCATCTTGTACATTAATTACTTTAAGAATGTACATTAATCGCAAGCAATGGAACGTCGAAGAAATCAATATCAAAATTGATTTTGAAAGAGATTCAGAACGAAATTGTACCTCATTTACCAGAAGAATTGAAGTAATCGGAGAAGTAGACGAAACGCAAAGACAAAGATTGGAAACCATTGCCAACAGTTGCCCAATTCACAAAACATTAATGCATTCAATAGAAATTAAAACGACACTAATATAATTAACATGGAAATTCAACAAATAAACGATACAAGAAGAGGATATTTTGAAGCTTTAGAAGACGGAAAACAAGCTGGAAAAATGACTTACACCTGGGCCGGAGATTCAAAATTCATCATAGATCATACAGAAGTTAACGAAGAATTCAATGGAAAAGGTGTTGGTAAAAAACTTGTTATGGCTTCGGTAGAATATGCAAGAGCTAACAACTTAAAAATTATTCCACTTTGTCCTTTTGCTAAAAGTGTTTTTGATAAGGTTCCTGAAATACATGATGTACTTTTTTCTTAAAGATGCTAAATTTCTAAGTTTTTTTTAACCGCAATCCCGATAGCTATCGGGAGCAAAGGATTACGCAAAGTTCGCAAAGTTTTTTTAGATAAAGCTTTGCGAACTTTGCGTTTATATTAAGTCCTACAGATAATAAAAACCTTGCGTTCTTTGCGGTTAAATTCCCACATCAAAAAATCGAATTTTAAAATCTCCGCAGAAATTCCTATATTTGCGCGTAATTTAAACTTAGAGTATGACAAGGATAATTACGCTTTTCTGTATTTTTATAGCACAAATCGGCTTTTCTCAATCGGCTGAAAGTTATTTAGAAAAAATCAGAAATAATGAAGCTCTCTTAACAGCTTTTTTTCAACAAATGCCAAAAGGAGGCGATTTACACCACCATTTTTCAGGATCAATTTACGCAGAACCACTTTTAGAAAGAGCCATTTCTGAAAACTTTTATCTTAATTTAGAAACTTTGGCAGTTTCAAAAACAAAACCTGAAAAAGGAAACTGGATAAATTTCGATAGTATAAAAAAACTCGAAAAACTGGATTATTACGAACAGCAAATCATGCAGACCTGGTCGATCAAAGATTATAATGGTTCTGTTCCTTCTGACGATCAGTTTTTTGATTCGTTTATGAAATTTGAGCCGACAATTCCAGGCCATTTTGCTGAAGGAATGCTCGAATTAAAAAAGCGTGCCGTTGCCGAAAATGTAAGTTACATCGAAACACAATTATCTACAATTCCGTGCGATATGAATGTTTCAGATTTATCGGATTTTAATTCAAAATTGCGTCAGGCATCTTCTCAAAAAGATGAAAAAGCAGTTCTAAAACTTTTAGACGATTTATACAAATCGCTTCAGAAAAAAGATGCCAAAAAATACGCCGAAGATTTCAATACAAATTTCTTAGCAAAACTTCATAAAGACTTAAAAATTGATGACGAAAAATTCACAATGCGTTATCAAAACTTCGTACTTCGTTTTATGGAACCTGTAGATTTATTCAAAAATCTGGTTATTGCTTTTATTTCGTCAAGCGAAAGTAAATTAACTGCCGGCGTAAACATCGTTTCTCCGGAGCACGGACAAACTTCTATGAAAGATTATTGGCTTCACATGGTCATGTTTAAATACTGCCACGATAAATTTCCGAATGTAAAATACACGCTTCACGCGGGTGAATTGACTTTAGGTTTGGTTCAGCCTGAAGAATTGACCTGGCATATTAACGATGCCATTTATGTTGCAGGAGCTAACAGAATTGGCCACGGAGTTGACATCGCTTACGAAGCAAATTCGTATAATTTATTGAAATATATGTCGAAAAATAATATTCCGATTGAAATTAATTTAGCAAGTAACGAATTCATTTTGAAAGTAAAAGAAAACAGGCATCCGTTTACACTTTACAAAGAATTCAATGTGCCAATTGTAATCAGTACAGACGATGCAGGAATTTTAAGAAGCAATATGACTGAACAATATGTTTTATTAGCTAAAAGATATCAAGATGTTTCGTATGCGACTATAAAACAATATGTTTACAATAGTATTAATTATAGTTTTATCCAAGATGAATCGGTTAAAAAACAATTGATTAAAGATTTAGATAATCGTTTTAAAACTTTTGAATTGAAGTTTTCTAAAAACTAATCTTTGCGAAAATTGCACGCAGATTTAAACAGATTTAAGCTGATAAACACAGATTTTATTAATAAAATATCAAAAATAACATCTGCTTAAATCTGTTTAAATCTGCGTGAAAAAACATTTACAATTATGATTCTAGAAGCCGTATATCTTTTTATAAAACCAGAATTAGTATCAACATTTGAAGCTGATTTTGCAAAAGCAAGTCAATATATTTCATCAATCGAAGGTTACTTAGGACATCGTTTAGAAAAATGTCTGGAAGTCGAAAATAAATATCTTTTATTAGTTGATTGGAATACATTGGAAGATCATACAATCGGTTTTAGAAATTCGGAAGCGTATTTGGAATGGAAAAAGCTTTTACATCATTATTATGAACCGTTTCCTGTTGTAGAACATTTTGAAACGGTTTTTGAAAATAAAAAATAGAATTAAAATTAGCCCACAGATTACGCGGATTAAACCGATTAACACAGGTTAAATTTGTGGTGAAAAATATTGAAAATGAATATCAAACTTATCGCAATAGGCAAAACAGATAATAAATCGCTTCAGACTTTGATTGACGATTATACCAAACGTTTGTCGTTTTATATCAAATTTGATTTGGAGATTATTCCCGATATCAAAAACGTAAAAAACTTATCTGAAAGTCAGCAAAAGGAAAAAGAAGGCGAATTGATTCTCTCAAAACTTTCTGCAACCGATCAGTTGATTTTGTTGGATGAAAACGGAAAAACTTTCTCCAGCGTTGGTTTTTCTGAAGAATTGCAGAAGAAAATGAATTCTGGTGTAAAAACATTGGTTTTTGTTATTGGAGGTCCTTATGGCTTTTCTGAAACGGTTTATAAAAAAGCACAAGGAAAAGTTTCGCTTTCGCTGATGACGTTTTCACATCAAATGGTTCGTTTATTTTTTATCGAACAATTGTACCGTGGATTTACAATTTTACGAAATGAACCTTATCATCATCAGTAATGGTTAATCGTTGATTTGTTTAATTGTTTAATCGCAGTTTCTAAAAAATGAATTCTTCGTCTTCATTTATAAAAACGAATAGAATCTTTTTATCAATTATAGTTTTTACTAAAATCTTACATTGAATATATTCTTCATAGCTCATGTTTTTATCATATGAAAATGTAATTTGAGCTTTTGGATTGATAACTAAACTATCTAAAAATGGTTTTAAATTACTTTTTGGAAAATCATAGGTTTTTCTTCCACTGTATTTTACCATTCCGTTCTTTTTAAAATACAGCTGGCTTCTGTTATTCGCAATTTCCATTTTATAATACACTTTCGTGAAAGGCAAAAAAGCTAAATTCTTTCCAATAGAATCAGCGTAAGAATAATAATTTTGTGCATTTTCATTTTTATGCGCGCTGTCGCCACGCTTTTTTTCCTGTAATTTCATTACTTCCGGAATTAGTAATTTTAATGGCAAACGTTTGTCAATGTTGAAAATCCAATTCGTTGAAATGATGCTGTTTTTTCGATTTACATCTGCAATTGTATCTTTTCCTTCGGTTTTAAAAAAGATGTAAATTGGCGAATGATCCTGAACGTCTTTTACAATTGTAACGTTTGATTTTGGGAGTAAAACGTCTTTTTTTTCTCCGCAGGAGAAAAGAATAAAAGCAATGATTAAGGTAAAGTATTTCATTTTATTATTAATTTTCACATACAGTTTGTCATTTCGACGAAGGAGAAATCACACTAGTATTTCCTCAAAGAAATTCGCCAATCTTTGTCGAGTTTCGAGTGTGATTTCTCCTTCGTCGAAATGACAAAACCAAGCGATTGTTTTAATTATAAATCTAATTTATTAAATAAAGCCACACATTCCACAGCCTCCTTAACATCATGAACACGCAAAATTTTAGTGCCTTTTGTCAACGCAATTGTATTTAAAAAAGTAGTTCCGTTTAAAGCTTCCTGAGCTGTAATATCAAGCGTTTTATAAATCATTGATTTTCTAGAAATCCCTGCTAAAACAGGCAATTCTAATAAATTAAAAAGTTCCATTTTTTGCATCACTTCATAATTCTGATCCGTTGTTTTGGCGAAACCGAAACCTGGATCGAGAATCAAATCGTTGATTCCTAAAGCTCTTGCCTTTTTTACTTTTTCTGAGAAATAAAAAAGCATTTCTTTTACAATATCATCATATTGCGTCAAACTCTGCATCGTCTGTGGATTGCCGCGCATGTGCATCATAATGTATGGAACGTTATATTTTGCAATAACCTCAAACATTTTATCGTCAAGTTCTCCCGCTGCAATATCGTTTATAATCGCTGCGCCGCTTTCTATACTCGCTTTTGCAACTTCGGCTCTGAAAGTGTCAATTGACAATAAAGCTTTCGGAAAATGCTTTAAAATCAATTCTATGGCTGGAACAATTCGGTCAATTTCTTCTTGTTCTGACACAAATTCTGCACTTGGTTTACTTGAGTAAGCACCAATATCAATAAAAGTAGCGCCTTCAGAAAGCATTTTATCAACTTGCGAAATGATTTCATCTTCGTTTTTATATTTTCCTCCATCAAAGAAAGAATTTGGCGTAACATTTAAAATCCCCATTACTTTAGGAATCGATAAATCTATAAGTTCGCCTCTGCAATTAATTGTCATTTGTTTATTTTGTTTCAGGTTTCAAGTTTCAAGTTGATGCAGATTGCGCAAGTTCTGGAACTTGAAACCTGAAACCTGAAACTTTTTAAACTACTTTCGAGTTTCAAGTTATAACCGTTAACACTTTGTTTAGAAAAAACTTGGAACAAAGAAAACCTGAAACTTGAAACTCTTGAAAAATTATCCTTATTTTTGGAAAAATTTAAGCAAATATACAGCATATAAATGAAGAATACTTCCCAAGAATTTGATAATGTTATCGCGGTTTGTCGAACCTTATTCATCAATAAAATGAAAGATTACGGCAGTGCATGGAGAATTTTAAGACTTCCTTCTCTAACTGATCAAATTTTCATAAAAGCGCAACGAATCAGAAGTTTACAAGAAAACGATATCCGTAAAGTTGATGAAGATGAAAAAGGAGAATTTATCGGAATAATCAATTATTCTATCATGGCTTTGATTCAGTTGGAATTGGGCGTTGTTGATCAGCCGGATCTTGACGTTGAAAAAGCAACCGAATTATATGACGCTAAAGTAAAGCTGACAAAAGACTTAATGGAAGCAAAAAATCACGATTACGGAGAAGCATGGCGTGATATGCGTGTGAGTTCTTTAACCGATTTGATTCTGCAAAAACTCCTTCGCGTTAAGCAAATTGAAGATAATAAAGGAAAAACTTTAGTTTCTGAAGGCATTGATGCTAATTATCAGGATATGATTAATTATTCTGTTTTTGCATTAATTCTAAATCCGATAAAATAAATCAAATTTCAAAAAAGAAATTCCAGATTCCAATGCTAAACTTGGAGTTTAGAATTTTAATACTTAAACATTTGTTATGAAAAACATCCTTACCCAATTCTCCCGCTTATTTGTCGGTGTATTATTTATCATTTCTGGATTAATCAAACTAAACGATCCTGTTGGTTTCTCTTATAAATTGGCAGAATATTTTAGCGAACCGGTTTTTAATATGCCTTTTTTAGAGCCATTGGCTTTAGGATTAGCTATCTTTTTAGTAATTCTGGAAGTAGTTTTAGGTGTAATGTTGTTGGTTGGCTATAAATCAAAATTAACCATTTGGGCATTATTGCTTTTAATCGTTTTCTTTACCTTCCTTACCTTCTACTCTGCTTATTTTGATGTAGTAAAAGATTGCGGATGTTTTGGAGATGCTTTACACTTAACGCCTTGGCAATCCTTCACAAAAGATGTTGTTTTACTTTTCTTTATCCTGATTTTATTCATCAATAAAAAATTAGTAAAACCATTATTTTCAAAAATGGTGACCAACATTCTTACTTTGCTAAGCATTGTTTTATGTGTTTTCATGGCAGTTTGGGTTTTAAACCATAATCCGATCAAAGATTTCCGTCCGTATAAAGTTGGAACAAACATTGAGAAAGGAATGGAAATTCCGGAAGGCGCACCAAAATCGGTTGTAGAAATGATTTTTATTTATAAAGTAAACGGAGTTGACAAAGAATTTACCGAAAAAGATTTAATGAATATTCCCGAAGGTGCAACTTTCGTGGATAGAAAAGACAAAGTGATCACTGAAGGTTTTGTACCGCCAATTCACGATTTCACAATGACAAAAGACGATTCTGATTATAAAGCAGAATTATTACAAGAACCAAAATTAGTGATTTTTGTTACTTACGATTTGGCTTTGTCAAATCCTGAAGGAATGAAAAAATTAGCAAAAGTTGCTGCGGATGCAAAAGCAAAAGGTTACAAAGTTATTGGAATGACGGCTTCTGGCGCGGAAGAAATTGCAAAAGCTAAAAAACAATATGGCTTGAATGTTGATTTTTATTTCTGTGATGCAACAGCTTTAAAAACAGTTGAAAGAGCAAATCCGAGCATTGTTGTTTTACACAAAGGAACTATTGTTCAAAAAGTACATTATAATGATGTTGATGATTTAAAGTTATCTGATGTTGCTTATGGGATTTAAAAAATCTTAACAATATAAATAACGCCAATATTTCTATTTTTTTTAGATATATTGGCGTTATTTTTTGAAAATCAAACTAAACCAACTCCAATTAAAAACAAAATAGAATGATAACTGCGATAAGAAAAAATTTGACCAAAACGTTTTATGAAAATCCTTTCCTTTTTTCATTTATAGTATTTTTACTTATTTATGCCGGTTATGATTATTCTGTTCACAAATCTTCTGGTACACATTTAGTTTCTCTTCAGGTTTTGGCATTAATTGCTGGTGTAATTTTTGAAAGTAAAAGAATTTCAAATAAATGGACAACATCAGTTCTTATAGGAATCATTTCTTTTGTTTTTATATTTTTCTTTGGTGTTTTTTTATGCATCATAGTTGGTGAATCAGATTGTAATCTTTCATTCATTTTGGATAGAAGTCTTACGTTTTGGCCTTTTATTTTCTTTGTCTTTTACGTTATGTATTCACGCATATTTAATGAACGAAATATAACGCCAAAATTAACCGAGGGAATAACATTATTTCTCTCGATTGCCATGATATACTGGGTAGCTGATAACGGATTAATCAACTTTGACAACATAATCTCCCAAACCATAATGGCTATTGGTATTTTATTTTCATTATTTTCTTTTTTTCATGCCTTTACAAGAACTTATTTGTCAGACAGAAACAAACTTATCCTAAGTATTTGGAGCTCAATAATCATGATGTTTTTTGCCGTAGATAATTTAAATTCAATTTATAATCAAAACATTATCAATTCAAATGATATCTTGCAGGGAATATACATTGCCATTCAATATTTTCTTTTAGGAATTTCAAGTATTTATATGATTCAGAATTTCATGATGCTTATTGGTTTTCTGCCAAGATGGAAAAGGTTTTTCAATTCAAGATATTTTAGAGAACTAAGAGAACTCAAAGACGAACATATTGATCGATATTCTGAAGAACAGGTAAATTATTTAGATTCTATATTCTGTATTGTTCTTATAGGTTCTGTTTTCTATTTAAACTATTACTATGAGTTTGTTTCCAGACAATTTATAATTTGGATAAGCTTTGTAATTTTTCCTGTGATTCTAAATCTTTTTAATCGTGTTACAGGAAAGAAAAGATTTGCTTATCTCCTATTTTTGGTTCTGTTTATTTCTTGCCAGAATAAAGAGGAAAAAACTATAAAAATCAATCCCGAGAATATTAGCTTAAATGAAGTTGTTTCGGATTTAACTCCAGAACAAATTGAAAAAATCAAAACTATTCATGCCATTTTTGCGGAAGTTGACAAAAGCAGTTTAGAGCAAACAATAACTGATTTTAAGAGAGATTTACACCCCGAAAATGAAATCGAAATCTGGATGCAGATGGCAGACGCATACAAAGGCTATCTTAGTAAAAACAAAAAGAATCTAGATGAAAAGAAAGAAGTTTTTAAACTGATTTTATCTCGTTCTATGATGAGTTCTCAAGAAACTTTAGAAAACACCAATTTAGAATACCTTTCTAAAAAAGACGCAGAAGAAGTTTTGAGTTTTTACAATGATACTCCGCAGCCATTAATTGTAAAACAATCAGCTAAATAAAAAGTATTTCCAGAACGGTTTTCTTTCTTACATTTGTTTAAACCAACTGTAAGAAACCAAACATTTCTATGAAACAAATCTCAAAGTTTTTATTTACTTTTTTAGCGGCTTTTCTATTCAACCAAGTAAGTTTCAGCCAAACTCAAACATCAAACAAAGACCAGCGTTACATCTTCTTCTTACACAATGCATATATAGAGCAAAATCCCTTAAATATTCCACATCCTGAATATGGAAAAGCGGAATACAACGAAATTTTGGCTTCTTTCAGAAAAGATAATTTTATCGTTTACAGCGAAATCAGAAAGAAAAATACAAATGCCTCTAAATACGCTGAAAAGATTGTAAAACAAATAAAAGCACTATTAAAAAAAGGCGTTTCACCAGATAAAATAACTGTAATAGGAACTTCAAAAGGCGGTTATATCGCGCAATTTATTTCTACTTATTTAGCTAATCCCAACGTAAATTTTGTTTTTATTGGCTGTTTCAGAGATGTAGATATTCAAGAATTCCCAGAGATTAATTTCTGCGGAAATATTTTGACGATTTATGAAAAATCAGATATTTATGGTGTTTCAGCAATTAAAAGAAAAGAAACTTCAAAACTGAAAATAAATCATTTCAAAGAAATAGAACTTAACACAGGTCTAAAACACGGATTTTTATATAAAGCTGCCGAAAACTGGATTGCTCCAAGCAAAAAATGGGCAAATGGAAATTATGATTTGAATTAAAAATAAAGCTTTCAATAAATTGAATTATTGAAAGCTTTTTTTATTGAAAAGCTGACGTTTTTTTAGTTCAAAACCCATTCTTAAAATCAAAATTTTACTTGTTTTTTCATCCGTTATAAAATCCAATTAAAAATTTACCGAATTTTAGCCTTAACTATTACGATTTCATTCTATTTTTTGTAACCCAAATTTCACATTTTGTTACAAAATAAACGATTCTTCAAATTTTGTTAATGTACAATTGGCATTCAATTTGTTTGTTTAACTTTGTGAATTCAGTACTAAATAAAAATAATTTTAATATAATATGAAACAATTAGCCCTAGTCGTTATTGCGTTTATTACATTTTCATGCTCACAGGCTCAGAAAAAAGAATTTTCAAAAGAAGCCTTGTCTGAAAAATTATTAGCTTCAGATGGAAGCCAGGTTGCCTTCAAAAGCATTTTGAAAAAATACAAAGGAAAAACTTTAGTTATTGAAGTTTGGGCTTCATGGTGTGGAGATTGCGTAAAAGCAATGCCAAAAGTAAAAGAATTACAAGCCAATAATCCAGATGTATCTTATTTATTCATTTCTGCTGATAAAACAGCTGATAAATGGAAAGCCGGAATCGAAAAACATGAATTAAAAGGCGATCATTACATGATGAATGACGGTATGAAAGGCTTATTCGGAAAAGCAATCGACCTAGATTGGATTCCGCGTTACATCATCGTTGATAAAAAAGGAAATATAGTGCTTTACCGTGCTATTGAAACTGATTTTGATAAAATCAACGAAGCTTTGAAAGGTTTAAAACAAGCTTAAAAATTACTTTAAAAAACAAAAAATTAAAAGAATAATAAAAACTACCAAAATGAGAAAATCGATTGTTGCAGGAAACTGGAAAATGCATAAAAATGCTGCACAGACTGAAGAATTATTGAACGAATTAATTGCTAAAATTCCAGCAAAAACTAATGCACAAGTAATTGTAGCGCCAACTTTTGTAAACTTACAAGCTGCTGCTACAAAATTAAAAAATACAACTATCGGAGTATCTGCTCAAAACGTTCACCAAGCTGAAGGTGGTGCTTTTACAGGAGAAATTTCTGCAGATATGTTGACAAGCATTGGTGTTAATACAGTAATTTTAGGTCATTCAGAGCGCAGAGCTATTTTCCACGAAACTGATGCATTAATCGCAAACAAAGTTGATACTGCTTTAAAACATGACATGACAGTAATTTTCTGTTTTGGTGAAGAATTAAAAGATCGCCAATCTGGAAATCATTTCAATATTGTTGAAAACCAATTACGTGATGGCGTTTTCCACATTGCAAAAGAATCTTGGTCGAAAATTGTTTTAGCTTACGAACCAGTTTGGGCTATTGGAACAGGAGAAACTGCTTCACCAGAGCAAGCTCAGGAAATGCACGAATTTATCAGAGAAGTTATCCGTAAAGCTTTTGGAGCTGAAATCGCTGATGAAGTTTCTATTTTATACGGTGGTTCAGTTAAACCAGACAACGCTAAAGAAATTTTCTCTAAACCAGACGTAGATGGGGGTTTAATTGGAGGTGCAGCTTTAAAAGCTGATGATTTCTTAGCAATTGTAACGGCTATCTAATTAAAATTTTAGATTTTAAAATCAAGCTTTATAAAAAAGCGTTCGCCGTGGCGAACGCTTTTTGTTTTTTAAATTATTCTTAAATTAAGAATGTTCTTTTAGTTTTTTAGACAACTTCTGCTTTCTATTCTTACCTTTGCAAAAATTTTTTTTATGTCAAATATATATTTAGGATATCATTTTACGATTGAGCCAAAAGAACTAGGATCAGAAATTTTAGTGGCAGAATTAGGCGAAAAAGCGTTTGAGAGTTTTACAGAAACTGAAAACGGAATTTCGGCTTTTGTGAAGAAAGATTTATGGGACGAAAATATTCTGGATGATATTTATATTTTACAGTCTGAAGAATTTAAAATTGAATATACCATTGAAGAAATCGATCAGATAAACTGGAACGAAGAATGGGAAAAGAATTTTGAACCAATTGATGTAGACGGAAAATGTCATGTTCGTGCTCCTTTTCATCCAAAAACAGATGCTGAATTTGATATTTTAATTGAACCAAAAATGAGTTTTGGAACTGGTCATCACGAGACAACTCACATGATGATTCAACATTTATTAGAAATGGATGTTAAAGGTTTAAAAACACTTGATATGGGATGCGGAACTGCTATTTTGGCCATTTTAGCCGAAATGAAAGGCGCTGAACCAATTGATGCAATTGATATTGATAATTGGTGTTATTTAAATTCTATTGAAAATGCTGAACGCAATAATTGCAAACATATCAGCGTTTATGAGGGCGATGCAGCTTTATTAGCAGGTAAAAAATACGATTTGATTATTGCCAATATCAACAGAAATATTTTATTGAATGATATGCAAGCTTATGTTGATTCTTTGAACCCAAAAGGAATTATATTATTCAGCGGTTTCTATGAAGAAGACATTCCATTTATCGATGCATCCTGCGTTGAAAAAGGGTTAACGTATGTTAAAAAATTTCAAAGAAACAATTGGGTTTCATTAAAATACGTAAATTAGTCACAAGTTACAAAGTACAAAAACCAAATGAGATGAGTACTAAAGAAAAAGTAAAAGAAAGAGTTCGCGAGAAGGAAGCAACAGTTTTTAATAACGAAATTATTGTTTATAATGACGATGTAAACACTTTTGATCATGTAATTGATACTTTAATGCGTGTTTGCAGCCATACCGCAGAACAAGCAGAACAATGTTCCTTAATTGTACATTACAATGGAAAATGCACTGTAAAAACGGGTCCGCTTGACAAGTTAAAACCGCAATGCACACAACTTTTAGAAGCTGGATTGAGCGCCGAGATTGTTTAATCGCAAATAATTTAAAAAGCATTCTATTTTATTCTATATTTGGATAAAATAGAATGCTTTTTTTATGGAAGAATACGGAAAAATATTAATCATTGCGATGCCTATTTTTTTGGCCTTAATTATTATTGAAAAAATTTACGGCATTTATAAAAAAAATGACACTGCACCTTTAATCGACAGTGTATCGAGCATCAGTTCCGGAATCACTAATTCGGTAAAAGATGTTTTGGGACTTAGCATTACTTTTCTTTCGTATGAATGGCTGGTTTCTAAAATTGCTTTACAACATTTGGAACCAAGTGTTCTCTCCTATTTTATTGCTTTTTTTGTAATTGATTTTTATGGTTATTGGAGTCACCGCTTAGCGCATCAAATCAATTTTCTTTGGAATAAACACGCCATTCATCATAGCAGCGAAGAGTTTAATCTTGCCTGTGCGCTTCGCCAGCCAATTGCAAGTTTAGTAAATCTGTTTACTTTTTTGCTGATTCCCGCAGCTCTTTTGGGAGTTCCGGCTTCTGTTATTGCCATTACGCTTCCTCTGCATTTATTTTTGCAGTTTTGGTATCACACCAAACATATCAACAAAATGGGATTTTTGGAACATATTATCGTGACGCCATCACATCATCGTGTGCATCACGCCATAAATCCGGAATATTTAGATAAAAACCATTCGCAGATTTTTATCTTTTGGGATAAACTGTTTGGTACTTTCCAAGCTGAATTAGACGAGGTTCCACCGGTTTTCGGAATTACAAGACCGGCAAATACCTGGAATCCAATCAAAATCAATTTTCAGCATTTAACACTTCTTATCAAAGATGCGTGGCGTGCCGAAAACTGGAAAGACAAATTCACAATTTGGTTTAAACCAACTGGCTGGAGACCAGAAAATTTTGAAGAAAAATATCCCGTAAATAAAATCGAAAATGTTTTTGAATTTGAAAAATATGGAACTCAAAACTCTCAAAAACTCATTTATTGGTCGGTTGCACAAGTCTTGATTACGCTTTTGTTTGTGAGTTATCTTTTTGACAATATTGCCAAAATTGGTTTGCCAAACATCTTCATTTACGGATTTTTTATTTTTATAACAATTTATAGCTACAGCGAGTTAATGGACAAAAGCAAATATGCCATCTTTTGGGAAGGATTCCGTTTTTGTACTGCCGCAGCAATTATAGTTTACAATGGTGACTGGTTTGGCTTAAATACTATTTTTTCATTAGGTAATTTTGTCATTTTAATCTATTTGGGTTTATCATTTTTAACCACAATATATTTTGTAACCGTTGATTTTAAAAATAACCAAAACCAAACCATAAACTCACTCAACCCCTTATGAGAAACGCTACCTATTTTAAAATTTACCTCGCATTTTGCCTCGTATACCTCATTGTTTTACTTTTGGGGTATGAAAACTTAGATTTGTTTTTAAAACCAATTTTAATTCCGTTATTGAGTTTCGGAATTTATTTTTACAGGACATTCCCAACAAAAAACATTCTGCTCCTTGCGCTGCTTTTTTCATGGATAGGTGATGTAATTTTGCTTTTTACTGACTTAGGTGAAATTTATTTTATTTTAGGATTGGTTGCTTTTCTTATTTCACACATTACTTATTGCGTTTTGTTCAACAAACAGAATAGAAGACAAGTCAAGAGAAACTTAGTGTTTTTTGGAATTGGAAGTGTTGTAATTGCCTTTTATTTAATTGGAATGCTTTCGCTTTTATTACCCACTTTAGGCGATTTGCAAATTCCGGTGATTGTGTATGCAAGTGTCATTTCAATTATGCTTTTATTTGCTTTTAATGGTTATTTAATTTGGGAAAAACGAGGAAGTTTATATGTTTTTTCAGGAGCAGCGGTATTTGTCATTTCTGATAGTATTTTGGCCGTAAACAAATTCTACACACCAATTGAAAAAAGTTCGTTTTTCATTATGCTTACTTATCTTGTGGCACAATATCTGATTGTAATTGGAATATTGAAACTGAATCCAAAAAAGGCAGAATAACATTTATAGATTTCTATATTTTAAATCTTTAAAATGATTTATCTGATAGCTGCTAGCAGTGACGGGAAAACCTTTTAAATTTGCATGACCAAAAAAGCATAACCATGAAAAAAATATTCATCTTTTTAATTTTATTAATCAGTGCAACTTCTTGTATTAGTACAAAATCGACATTAAAAAATGTAGATGATAATGCTCCTGATTTAATTTTGAAGAAAGACAATACGTTTGCCATTACACTTTTTGCCAAAGACAAAAAATATGGCTACGATCCCGATTATCCCGTAAATATTTTCTACCGAAATACTAAAGACGAAGCTTTGAACGAAACTCGTTTTCTAAATGCACTTGCTGGTCCAAGTGGTGAAAAAATCACTTATAAACGATTAGAAACATGTTGTCCGTTTCCAACTAAAAGAAGCGATATGGGTGCTGGATTTTTAAATGTTTATGAACTAACTTGGGAAGGACAGAAAAAGCCTGTGATACTTTATTTAAACATTTATGAAAAAGGAATTTTAATGGTTCCGATGGGATTGAGTTTGAAGAAAGAGTAATAAAAAATATAGCTTAAATGTCTAACAATATTGATAACAGAATTGAATTTTGGATTAATTTATGGGAAGATTTAATTTCTAACTTCTTAAAAAAATCATATGGTCTTTCATTATATAGTCCACATATACTCGTAGAAGATATAATTACCGAAATTGAAGAAAACTCTTTTAAAAATTTAGACAACAAGCGTTATTTTTATGAGAAATTATCATTTTATTTAAAGGATGATATTGTAGTTAAAACCAACTTTGAATCCAGTTTCAAAATCTTGAGATCAATCTTTAATTCTGATAGAAATAATTATATTCTTGAAATTTCAAAAAAAATAAAAAATCAGTTTGAAGAAGGGTTGTATTTCAATTATTGTTTAGAAATTCTAAGTCAAGAACTTAGCAAAGATGAAGAAATAAACGTGAATTTTATAAATTCGATAAATTATTTAACCCAAAATTTAATCGTTGAATTTATAAAAAAAGGCTACATTTTAGAAGACATTAAAAAATTTGCGAACAATATATTTTCTAATTATACAGAAATATCTGGGGATATTTCAACTAAATACCCTCATAATTTAGATGAGAAAAAATACATTGGTGATAACGAAATTTTCGATCAGTCTAAATACAATAAAGACATTGTTCTTCTAATGGATAAATTAGAATATAAAGATCGAATTAAGGCATTTTACCACTATTTTTATAAACAGAAAGAAAAAGCTAATTATATCTTTGTAGTTAAAGGACTAAAAGGTTCTATAAGTATTGAAATCGGAGGAATTACATTATATTCTTTAATCAGCAAGCAATTTGTAACGAGTGAGAATAAATTTAATATTGAAGATTTACAAAGAAAAAGTAATAATGAATCTGAAAAATTTATTCAAGCTTCAGTTGAAGTTGATTATCTATCTCCAAAGTCCTCCCTTATTAATGCATTAACAAAACTCGAAAACGCTCTCGATTTAATTTCTTGTCACTTTAAGACAAAAACTGAAATTGAAATTGACTCTTCAAATTATATAGTCGTAAAAAATGGTAGGCGTATTTTTTCTTCCTCAGGATTAAACAAAAGAGAAAACCATGTAAGACATAGAGATTCATTAACCCTAGACGACTTCGAAAAAGATTTAAACAGCTTAAATGACTTCTCATTTTTATGGAATAATAAAAATTTGCAAAAAAAAGGTCACTCAAAATTATTAAATGCGATTCATTGGTATAGTAAAGCAGAACAATCTATAAAACAAGAAGACAAGATGCTTAATTATTGGATTGCGATTGAAAATTTATTTAATTTAGAATTCGATATTAGTAATGACGTTTTAACTGGTAATAAAAAACGAAAAATCCATTTAATACAAGAAATTATTTCATCTACACAAATTTTTAACTATATATATGATTATGGATGGGAACTATATCGTCATTATGAACACATAGTTAGAAACCAACGATTCTCAACAAAAAAAATACCAAAAGAAATTATTATAAAAGCTAATTTAGATGTAAATGCAGGTGAGACAATTTATTTGGAAAAATTTGTAAACTCATTAGAAGAAATAAAAAATTATGAAACTGATCTATTTATACTCCAAAAGTTAGAAAATCTAATTTCCTTCTATAAAGATTCGAAATTTACCAAGAAAAATATTGAAGAGCAAATAAACATAATTGAAAATGATGTATTGATGATTTATAGATTTAGAAATTTAATTGTTCATAATGCACATTTTGATAATGCTTTACTACCATATTTTGTTTGGAAAATTAGGGATTATTCTGGTACTTTAATTAGAAAATTAATTCAAGAATTAAGTTTAAATGATACCGAACTTTCTAATTTAATGATGCAATTATTTCTAAACAAAGAGCATTTTCTCCTTGAACTAGAAAGTGGAAAAGTTAATATGTTTGAAGATGAAAAATAACTTAGACTATAATTGAGTTTACACTAGTGATGAAAGAAATTCAAACTAAGATAAACTCCAAAAAACAGCTTATTCAAAACTTAAATTAACTTAATTTCTCATAATTCCACTAAATCTAGCCCTGATAGAAGTGGAAATCATTTTTCTCTAAAACTTATTTTTTCCTGGCTGGGCAGAGCGACCGGAGGAAGCTCCTGAACAGACTTTGGAAAAAAAAGTTTTAGAGAAAAATATTGAAACGAATAGCAGGATTAGCTTCATAAAATAATCTTAAATCTTAATCCTAAACTCATAAATCATAACTACCTTTGCAGTGCAAAAAAATAATTTTATGAACTTACAACATATTCCACAAATTAAGCATACTGACAGCGGAAATTTCTTTTTATTAGCGGGGCCTTGTGCTATCGAAGGAGAAGAAATGGCGCTGAGAATTGCTGAAAAATTAGTTGGTATTACCGACAATCTTCAGATTCCTTATGTGTTTAAAGGATCTTTTAAAAAAGCGAACCGTTCTAGAATTGACAGTTTTTCTGGAATTGGAGATGAAAAAGCTTTAAAAATCTTAAGAAAAGTTTCTGAAACTTTTCACGTTCCAACTGTAACTGATATTCATACAAACGAAGATGCTGATATGGCAGCCCAATACGTTGATGTATTGCAAATACCAGCTTTCTTGGTTCGTCAGACTGATCTTGTTGTTGCTGCGGCAAATACTGGAAAAGTAGTAAACTTGAAAAAAGGGCAATTTATGAGTCCGGAGAGCATGAAACATGCTGTTCAAAAAGTATTAGACTGTAATAATGAAAACGTTATGGTTACTGATCGTGGTACTATGTTTGGCTACCAGGACATGATTGTTGATTTTAGAGGTATTCCTACTATGCAGCAATATGCTTCTACAGTTTTGGATGTAACGCATTCTTTACAACAACCAAATCAAACTGCAGGTGTTACAGGCGGAAGACCTGATATGATTGAAACGGTTGCTAAAGCGGGTATTGCAGTTGGTGTTGACGGTATTTTTATCGAAACACATTTTGATCCGGCTAATGCAAAAAGTGATGGTGCCAATATGCTTCATTTAGACTATTTTGAAGGTTTGATGACAAAATTAGTTGCTATCAGAAAAACAGTTAACTCATTCTAAATTTATAATACTTAAGTTCTTTGAAAACAAAAATTTTATTTTTCCTTCTGGCTTGCGTTTCACTAAGCGCTTTTGCTCAGGAAGAAATTCCGGTACAAAAATACGCTGCACACAATAAAGGAAAATTCTTTGTGATGTGGGGTGGTAACAGAGAAAGTTACTCTAAATCTGATGTGAATTTCAGAGGTAAAGATTACAACTTTACTGTTGAGAACATGCAAGCTCATGATAAACCAAAAGGATGGCATGTAGACTATATCAATCCTGCAAATATGACTATTCCTCAAACGAATTTGAGATTGGGTTATTTTTTCAGCGATCATTATAGTGTTACAATTGGTGTTGACCACATGAAATATGTAATGTCACAAAATCAAATTGCTAACGTTAACGGAAACATCAATTTACCTACAGATGATCCTGCATCAATTTACAATGGAAATTACAATAACACACCTGTAGATATGTCTCAGGGAGGAGCTATTGAAGGCGGTTATAACAAAGGTGAAATAAATCCAAACGGTCCTGCTTTTTTAATGTATGAACATACAGATGGTTTAAACTACATTAATACTGAGGTGGCGAGATTTGATGATGTTTCAAAATGGTTTGGATTACCAAATATTGATAAAGTTCAGATTAACTTAACCGAAGGTATTGGTGCTGGAGTTTTATATCCTAAAACCAATACTACAATTTTAGGTAAAGAACGTCACGATGATTTTCACGTTTCTGGTTATGGTGTTTCTGCAAAAGCTGGTTTAAACATTACCTTTTTTAAACATTTCTATGTTCAGGGAGAGTTAAAAGGCGGTTATATCAATATGCCAGATATTAAAACTACAATGAGCAATGATGATAAGGCTTCTCAGCACTTTACTTATTTTCAACGAATTATTGCTGTTGGAGGAATTTTCAGAATCTAAAAAGATTACTTTACAAAATAATAAAAGCAGAATTTCATTCATTTGAAATTCTGCTTTTTTGTTTGTGTTAATTCCGAATGAAAACTGAAGAATAAATTATACTTTTAATTTTTTAAAATTTGAATATGAAAAAACAAAAATACCTCTTTCTGATAATTACCTTTTTACTGAGTTTTGGTTGCGCGTTATTTGTCGCGATGAAAGTTTTTCCGAATAATCCATTTTCAGGAAACAAAGCTCAAAATACTGTTTTAGATAAAATTCAGGATGGCGATATTATTTTTCAAACTTCAGAATCTCCACAATGCGAAGCAGTACGAATTGCCACAAATTCTAAATTTTCTCACTGTGGCATTATCTACAAAATAAACGGAAATCTATTTGTTTTTGAAGCCGTTCAGCCTGTAAAATTAACTCGTTTGGAAGATTGGATCCAGCACGGAAAAGACAATAAATATCTCGTAAAAAGACTGAAAAATGCTGCTGAAATTTTGACTCCTTCAACTTTGCAAAAAATGAAAGATTACAGTCAGCAATTTAACGGCAAAGAATATGACGCTTATTTTGAATGGACTGATACCAGAATTTATTGTTCTGAATTAATTTGGAAAATATACAAAAACGCTGCCGGCATCGAATTATCAAAACTCAAACAACTGAAAGATTTTAATTTAACCGATGAAAAAGTTCAGAAAATATTAAAGGAAAGATATGGAAATGAAATTCCACTAGAAGAAAAAGTAGTTGCGCCTTCTGACCTTGCAGATTCTGATTTATTGAAAACAGTTATCGGCACTTATTAAACTTATATAGATCTTAAAACAAAAAAGCTATGAGCAAAACTCATAGCTTTTTTGTTATTTAAAATTATCAAAAATTAATTTGAAGGAGGAAGAACGATTCCGTTTTGATCTACTAGATAGATTAATGAAGTCATAGTTGCTGCACCAAGTTCTAATTCTCTTTTGTTGATTGCATCAAATTTATCGTTTGCTGCATGATGGTAATCAAAATAACGCTGTGAATCTGGCTGTAAACCTGCTTTAACAATTGTTTTAGATGTTAAATGCTCAATATCTGATCCTGCGTGTCCTTTTACAAAACTGTGAATTAAATAAGGCTCAAAAAGGTTTTTGTATTCCTGTAATTTTTTGAAGTTAGCATCATCAGCTTCGATTGAAAATCCTCTTGGTGTAAATCCGCCTGAATCACTTTCTAAAGCAAAAATATGATTCTCGTTCTTTTGTTTTGCAACTTCTTCATATTTTGCTCCACCTTTTCCACCGTTTTCTTCATTCATAAACAATACAACACGAATCGTATTTTTAGGTTTGTAGTTTAAGTTTTTCAGGATACGAACTACTTCCATACTTTGTACTACTCCTGCTCCATCGTCATGCGAACCATCAGCTAAATCCCAAGAATCTAAGTGCCCTCCAACAACAAGAATGTTCTCTGGAGTTACTGTTCCTTTTAATTCTCCAATTACATTATAAGATAATACATCTGGCAAAGTCTCGCAAGATTGTTTGAAATATAATTTAATCCCCGGATTGGCTTTCAAAGTTTTACTCAATAATTCAGCTCCGTTTGTACTAATTGCCGCCGCCGGAATATATTGTTCTTTTGGCAAATCACCATAGCTTTGTGCACCTGCATGTGGAAAATCATCTAAACGCAAGTTTAAAGAACGTACAATCGCTCCAACTGCACCAAGTTTCGCTGCTTCTTTTGCACCACTTCTTCTTTGATCTCCTGCTTCAGAATAAGAATTAAAAGTTCCAATATATTCAGGATTCATTGGTCTGTTAAAAAACACAATTTTACCTTTTACTTTATCACCTAATCCTTTTAATTCATCAAGGCTTTGTACTTCGATTACTTCAGCTGTAATTCCTGTTTTCGGAGTTGCAACTGAACCTCCCAATGCACAGATTGGTACAGCAGTTTTTACTTTTCCGTCTACGATAAAAGCAGTTTCTTTCTCACCGCGAACCCAGTGAGGAACCATAACTTCTTGTAAATAAACTTTATCAAGACCAAGACTTTCTAATTGTCTTTTTGTGTATTCTACACCTTCCGCAGCACCTTTTGATCCAGATAAACGGCTTCCGATATCATTTGATAAATATTCTAACCAAGAATAACATTTAGCTTCGGTTAAAGCTTTTTTGTAAAATAATTTAATGTTTTTTTCATCATTCGATTGTGCAAACGATGCGGTCAATCCATTTAAAACTAAAGCAGTTAAAAGAATGGTTTTTTTCATGTTTTTTATAGCATTTTGGGTTGTTTTACAAAGGAACAAAAATCTTTAGAACTGTCAGAGTTTTTTTGTAGACTTTTGTCAAAAAAAAAAGCTCTGATTGCAATTATCTTTCAATTTGCAAATCAGAGCTTTTATATTGTACTAAATAAAATTTATTTTACTTCAATAAGTTTATTTCTTGTACCAATTCCGTTTTCATTAAAAGGCTCAATCGTGAAATAATATTTTGTGCCTTTATCAAGACCTCTAAAATCATACGAGTTCTCTCCGTAAACCATAATACTGTTATATAGTTTATCAGGAGTTATGCCATAAAAAATATTATACCCAATTGCATCTGACTGCTTTTTCCATGATATCATAGCGTTGCGAGAATCAGTTTTGTTTCTGTCAACCTTAAATACGGAAACTGCTTTTGGTTTTTCTGACAAACCATTTCCAAAAACTCTAAAATCAGAAATCGCAAATAAACCAGAAGCATTATGAATATTTTCCATTTTGATATAACGCGCTTTTATCGATTTTGTAAGCTCTACATAATCATGCGGTACATCTTTATCATTTTTGGATTTATCAACAACCAAAGTCCAGTTTACAGCATCATCAGACATAAATATTTTATATTGATAATAAATATCCATTGCCTTATTGTACTGCGTTGCTTTATGATCTGCGTAATTAATTTGAAGTGCTTTGATTTCCATTTGTCTGCCTAAATCCATTTGAAGCCACTCTCCTGGATTACTTGTTTTAGCCGACCAATAGGTTTGAATGTTTTCGTCTGTTAAATTCTCAGGTCCGTAACAGAACTTCTCGTATACTTTTTTACCACCGTTATCCATTCTGTGTGTTTCTACTTCCATACATTCTTCAGAAGAAGAAACGGTTACAGGCTTTTTATATGAAAGTAACATCCAGCCTGATGAAGCGCCTTTTGTCTGATCACGCTGACTTGTTGGAAGCACAATCGGGAAATCTCCATAAGCTGTAATAGAATACATTACGTCATCTTTATCAAATCCGGCAGGAAACATATCAATGCGACGCTCAAAACGGTCTTTAATTGAAATTTTACACGTTCCTGTATTCCAATAATTTCCGTAATTGTCTGCGAATGTATTTCCGTGACCGGCACCAATTACAAATCCGCCCGGTTTATATGACATTGGATTGTGTTTTTGATACGTAAAAGGCCCTAACGGATTATCACCTACATGAACGCCATTTGCATAACCTTTAAATTCAGTTGCTGGCGCTCCATATTGCATATAGTATTTTCCGTTATGTTTGGTCATCCAGGCGCCTTCAATGAAATTTCCCCAAGGCGCTGGTTCCATATCATTATTTGGGCCAAAACGTTCCCAACCATGCGCTGATGGGTCTAGAATTGCAACTTCTTTTATCTGCCCATACGGACGCTGAATATCTTCTACTTCAGTTGCTTTGTATAACTGTGCATAATCAGCCTGATTTCCTTTTGGAAGCCAAGTATTATAATCTACTTCTGTTCCTACAAGAGGTAGTTTTCCGCTTGAACCGTAGTAAATATATACTTTTTTATCATCGTCTTGAAAAATCGCAGGATCCCAAGTTGGCAACATTGCTTTGTCAACATGACGGGTCCATTTACCAGATTTTGGATTTGCTGTTTTCCAGATTGGGTGATCTCTTTTCCAAGTTGAACCAACGTAGAATAATGTATCATTAACAACCCAAGCTGCTGGCGCACATTGATCATCATCGCCAGGCTGTCTCTGAAAACTTCCGTAAACAAAATTCCAGTCTGACATATCTTTACTCCAAAAAAAACCTGCCTGATTCGTTGCAAATAAATAATATTCTCCTTTGTATGTAATAATAACGGGATCAGCACTAGAACGGCGTGAGTATGGAATTCCGTTATGATTGTAAGTCGTATAATTGTAACCAATATTAATTGGATTACAATACGTTGTTGCAGGTTTATTAGGGTCAAACCATTCTGTTTTGCCTGTTGCATTTTGAGCCAAAATACTGTTATTGAAAACGATCAAAAACAATAAAATTGGCAATCTCAGTTGTTTATATATTTTTTTCATGATTTGATTTGTTTTTATAAAGGCTGAAAGATTATTTTTTTGCTTTTAATCTTTCCTTTAAAAGTTCAGGTTCATTCGTCGTGATATAATTGAATTTTTGATCGATAATCCAATCCATATCAGCAGCTTCATTTACAGTCCAAGCGTTCAAAATGATTTTGTTTTCTTTGGCTTCTTGGATCCATTCTGGATGTTTTTTAAATACCGAATAGTGATAATCAACACCATTGATATTGTCCGCTTTAACTTCTTTCGGAGATTTATTTCCTTCTAAATATTGAAGCGAAGTTTTAGAATCTATAGCTCTAATTTGTTTTAGAATATCGTAATCAAAACTTATGTAGCATGTTTTTTTATTCGCTTTAAGTTTTTTGATTGTTTCTACCGTTTTTATAGCCGTTTCTTTTCCGCGCTCTTTGCTAATTTCTGAAGGTTTTATTTCGCAAACCAAAAGCGTGTGCTTATTGTTTTTTATTCCTTCTGAAATATATTCGTAAAGTGTTGGCAACTTTTCACCATTCGACAAATTAAACTTAATTAAGTCAGCGTAATTGGTTTGTTCTATCAGTAATTTATTAAAATGAGCATCGTGATTAATCACAAGAGAATCATCGGCAGTGCGCCAAACATCAAATTCTGATCCAGATAATTTTAAATCAATTGCATGTCGTAAAGAAGCAATCGAATTTTCCGGAAGATTATTTTTTTTCCACGCACCTCTATGCGCTACAATTGCATTCTTCTGTGCATAACAAGCAGCGAACGCGAATAAAAAACTTAAAAAAAAGAAAGTATGGGATTTTTTGAAAACATTCATAACATTTAAAGATTAAAAAGGTTTTGTCTTTTAGAAAAAAAGCCCTCCAAATGAAGGGCTTTTAACTAACCAATAAACCAACTATTTAGTTAACTCGAAACTAACTTTCTTGTCGGCAGTTGAATTTCCTCCTACGAAAATATCAAACTGTCCAGGCTCTGCTACGAATTGTAAATCAGAGTTATAAAATTTTAAATCTTCAACAGTAATATCAAAACTTACGGTTTGTTTTTCACCTTTTTTAAGTGCTATTTTTTGGAAACCTTTTAATTCTCTAACTGGTCTTGTTACAGAACCAACTAAATCTCTGATGTATAACTGAACCGTTTCTTTTCCGTCAAAATTTCCAGTATTGGTTACATCAACCGTTACTTTTAATTTTCCGCTGAAATTCATTTTATCAGAAGAAATTTTCAAGTTTGAATAATCAAAAGTGGTATAGCTTAAACCAAATCCGAATGGGAATAAAGGCTCGTTTCTTTCGTCAATATAGTTTGATCTGAATTTCTCGAATTTCCCTTCTGTGTTAGAAAGTGGTCTTCCTGTATTTTTGTGTGCATAGTAAATTGGCAATTGACCAACGCTTCTTGGGAAAGTTGAAGTCAATTTTCCTGAAGGATTAACATCTCCAAACAAAACATCTGCAATTGCATATCCCGCTTCTGTACCAGCAAACCAAGCGTTTAAGATTGCAGGAACTGTTTTCTCTTCATCAGTAATTACTAACGGACGACCATCAAATAAAACTAAAACAACTGGTTTTCCTGTTTTCAATAAAGCATTTAATAAGTCTTTTTGCGCTTGTGGAATTTGTAAGTTTGTGCGGCTGCTTGATTCTCCACTCATTTCTGCAGATTCTCCTAAAGCAGCAACAATTACATCTGACTGATTAGCAACTTTTAAAGCTTCTGCTAATAATTCTTCTTTTGAACGGCCATCACGGTGTAATGTTTTTCCAAACATTGTCGCATTTGTTTCAAAAGTTTCGTCATAATCTAAATTGCTTCCTTTTGCATATAAAACTTTCGTTCCTGCTCCGGCAACTTCTTTAATTCCAGCTAATAATGAAACTGCGTTTTCCATTTTAGTGGCAACACTCCAAGTTCCTGGCATGTTTTCTTTAGCATCTGCTAATGGTCCAATTAAACCAATTGTTCCCGATTTTTTAAGTGGTAATAATTGGTTTTGATTTTTTAATAAAACCAATGATTGAGCTGCAATTTGACGTGCTTCTTTTCTGCTATCCATTGTAAAGATTTCAGTTTTAGCTCTTTTCTCATCACAGTATTTATATGGATCTTCGAATAATCCTAAATCATATTTTGCTTCTAAAATAAGTTTAACAGCATTGTCGATAGTTTCCATAGAAACTCTTTTCTCATCTAGGGATTTTTTCAAAGTTCCTAAGAAACCTTCTCCAACCATATCCATTTCAACACCAGCATTTAAAGCTAAAGCCGAAACATCTTGAAGATTCCCCATTCCGTGTTCGATCATTTCTGGAATTCCAGTAAAATCTGTTACCACAAAACCTTTGAATCCCCATTGTTTTCTTAAAACATCTGTCATTAACCATTTATTTCCAGTTGCCGGAATTCCGTCAATTTCGTTGAACGACGCCATAACTGAACCTACACCAGCATCAACTGCTGCTTTGTAAGGCGGGAAATAATCGTTGAACATTCTGATATGGCTCATATCAACAGTGTTATAATCACGTCCAGCTTCTGGCGCTCCATATAATGCGAAGTGTTTAACACACGCTAAAATGGAGTTGTTTTTTGAAAGATCATGTTGTTGGTAACCGTTAACCATCGCTTTTGCGATTTGGCTTCCTAAATATGGATCTTCTCCAGAACCTTCGGAAACTCTTCCCCAACGTGGGTCACGAGAAATATCAACCATTGGTGAGAAAGTCCAGTTGATTCCGTCAGCACTTGCTTCTTTTGCTGCGATTTGAGCACTTCTTTCGATTAAGCCCATATCCCAAGTACAAGATAATCCTAACGGAATTGGGAATGTTGTTTCGTAACCGTGAATAACGTCCATTCCAAAAAGCAACGGAATTTTCAAACGGCTTTTTTCAACAGCAATTTTTTGTACTTCTTTAATTTTTTGAACTGATTTAATGTTGAACAAACCACCCACTTTACCTTCAGCAATATTTTTTGCCACATTTGAGCTGTTTGCCTGCCCTGTGGTAATATCACCAGATGTTGGCAAGTTTAACTGACCCAATTTCTCGTCTAAAGTCATTTTTGACATTAACTCTGCTACAAATTCAGACTTTGGTTTAATTTTTACTGTATTTTTAGCAGGCTTTTTTTGAGCGTAACCCAAAACAGCGCATCCTAAAAAAAGCAAGACTAATTTGTTTTTCATTATAATTTATTTATTTGTTTGTATTCGTTTTTTTCTGTTGCAACATCCAATCGTAGATAGCTGCATTATCATAAACTCTTGTCCAGCTGTCGTGATTTGCATCATCAAAGATTGTAAGCTTTACATCTTTTGCATTGCATTTTTTCAATTCTTTGTAAATCGTGATCGCATAATTCACATTTACGACATCATCCAGCAATCCGTGAAAAATTCTGGTTGGAATATTGGCTATTTCACAAGCTTTTTCTAATTGAATTAAATCTACAAAACCAGCGACAGGTACGTTTGCGGCAAATAGATCCGGATGTGCAAAAGCCAAATTCCACGAAGCCCAGCCTCCTGAGCTCAAACCAGTAACATATATTCTTTCTGAATCAATTTTATTTTCTTTCTGAATTTTTAAAATCAGCTCATAAATCGATTCTATATCCCAATTTTCATCTTCTTTACATTGCGGAGCCAAAACGTAAGCATCTAATTGATGCGTTTTTAAATACTTAAAAGGTCCATGAATTTTTACCTTTTCAATATCGGTTCCTTTTTCTCCATCTCCAGAAATAAAAACTATCAAAGGCTTCTTCTCTTTTGTATTTGCAGGCTTATGCAGTGCATAACCCAGTTCATACTTTGTCATTATTACTGTATTTATTTTTCCCGTTATTTCACTTTGGGCAAAACCAAATACAGAAAACAATAAGACTAGAAGCGTTATTTTTTGTTTCATTTAGAGGCAATTAAATTCCGTATTTGCTTGACGTGAAACCAAGTTTTGTTAATCCTTGTTTTACTTCTGGTGCATTCATAAATAATTTCCACAGCAATCCTGTTCTATAATTTTCAATCATTACAACTTCAGGACCTTGGTCTATTGCTAAGTAACGCTTTGCTACCCATTTATTACCTAAGCTAAGTGCATCATAAAAACCTGCATTACCCCATGTTTCTTCTTTATGATTTTCGTATAAATTTCTGATCAAAGCCATCGATTCTTTTGGCGTATAAACAATTGAGCTTATTGCTGCTGTTGGGGAAATTACTCCTTGATCATTACTTGGCATATGTGCATTATAACCAATAGAACCATCAGGATTTCTAGAATATGATGCTGTTAACCCCCAATATTCAGGACCATAACCCGCATTTTTATTTGGATTTTGTACACAATATTCATAATTGATTTTGGTTTGATTTACATTCAAATCCCAATAGTTAGCATATTTATCGCTCAATTGATTTGGATCTAAACCAACATAAGAATAATGAGCCCAGAATAATGGTCCACCAAATTCTTTAGCTCCATTATGACTTAAAATTAAAGGAATATTATATTTTGTATTAGATGAAACTATACCTCCGTTTCTTGCCCATCCTTCATGATATACTTTCGCATCAATTGTATGTACAGGTGATGAGGCTGCCATAACATAAGTTATCAAACACTCATTGTATCCTTGTAAAGGAAAGTTCATTTCCCATGCATAGCTAGGTGACCAGTGCCAGTACAACACATTTTTTTTGTTTGTGTACCATTGCCAGTCGACACCTTTCCAAAGCGCATCAAATTTTTGTGCTACGGCCTTTTCCTTTTGAGAACCATCTTTAAGATATTCACGAACAGTAATCATTCCTGCAACCAAAAATGAGGTTTCAACTAAATCGCCACCATTATCCTTGGTTCCAAAAGGTTTTACTTTTCCTGTATTTCCGTCAATCCAATGTGACCATGCTCCATGAAAACGATCTGCTTTACCTAAAAAATCTGCAATTTTGTTAAGACGTTCTACACCTTGTTCTTTTGTAATATAACCTTGCGACATTCCTGAAACAAGCGCCATTAATCCAAAACCTGATCCACCAGTTGTAACAATATTTGAGTCATTTTCTGGATAAACTCCATCAGGATGATAACGCTCTCTTGCTAATCCAGAATTTGGTTCTGCATAATCCCAGAAATATTTAAACGTTTGTTTTTGAACAGTATTTAAAAGCTGTTCATCAGTTAATGTAACAACGCCAGAGGTATTTTCCTGTGCATTTTCTTTTGATTTATCAGCATTTGATCCACAACTAAAAAAAGTAAAAGCTAAAAATAAAACTGAAATTCTAACCATTATAAAAGTTTAAGATTTTGAAAAATAATCACTTCCCTCAGGAAATCTGAAGGAAGTGAGTTTTAAGATTTTAATTAATAACCAGGATTCTGAGTTGTTAAACCTCCTGATTGTTGAATAACTGTAGATGGAATTGGATATAATTCATGTTTCCCAACTACAAAGGTTTTTCCTTGAGGAAAAGTAGGACTGACATCAGCTTTCAATGCAGCTTCAGCTTGTCCAGTTCTTACAAGATCAAACCATCTATCGTGCTCAAAAGCAAATTCTAATCTTCTTTCTTTATAGATTGCTTTTCTAACATCTGCTTGTGATGTTGCTGGAGTATTGCCTAGACCAGCTCTTTGTCTAATCTGATTGATTAAAGGAATCGCAGCTGAAGTTTGTCCCGATTCATTTAAAGCCTCAGCTTTCATCAATATTACCTCTGCGTATCTTAAATATCTAAGATTTGTGTCTGTAAATTCCTGATTGTAAAAAGCTGATGAATAAGCTTTATAATTATACATTGGGTTAGAAACTGTAGATGCTACAACTCTTCCATCGTACAAAACTGAACCTCTAAAAATAATGGTTGCATTTTTTCTAACGTCTCCTGCTTCATAAGCATCAGCAAGTCCTTGAGAAGGAGTATTGAAACCCCATCCCCATCCTCCAGCACCTCTAGGCGCTTGAGATACAGAATAATTTCCAATTCCGAATCCTGGAGAAGAAGTTCCACCAATTCCATTAATTTCAAAAATTGATTCTGGACCAAATTCTCCTTCTTTTTTGTATTGTAGAGAATAATCAGAAACTAAAGAATATCCTGTTACTTTATCGCAATTATCAATCACGTTTTGCCATTTTTTTTGGTATAAGTTAACCTTAGCTAACAAAGCATAAGCTGCTCCTTGAGACGCACGTGAAACATCAGTTCCACTATATGAAGATTTTAATGGTAATGCTTGTATAGCGTCATTCAAATCTTTTTCAATAAAAGCATAAACTTCGGCTGGGCTTTTACGAGTCAATTGCATAATTCTATCGGCATCATTTCCAGGAACTGGTAAATGATCAACAATTGGAACTGCACCATATCCTTTCACTAAAGTAAAATACATAAAAGCCCTTAAAAATTTTGCTTCCCCTTCCAATCTAGTTTTTAAAACTGGGCTTACATTATTAAGTTTTGGAAACATTGCCAACGCTTGATTAGCTCTGTTGATTCCTGCATAATTATAATTCCAAATACTGCTAAAAGATGGTGTAGAAGCATTAAAAGTCAAAGCATCTAAAACATCTTTATCTGTACCTGTGTCTCCAGGATCTGATCCTTTGTCTGCATCATCAGTCATAATACTTGAAACTCCGTTCCAGGCAAATGAAGACATATCCCAAGTTAAAAATATATTATAAACCGCATCAACCATTGACGTAGCACCTGCATCGCTATCAACTAAGGCTGGATCAGCAGGTATATTTTTTGTTTGATCTACATCTAGAAAATCTTCTGAACATCCAGAGACAAATAATCCAGAAAGTATAAAAAGTGATATATATATTCGTTTCATGATATTAAAATTTTAAGTTTGCACCAACTACAAATGTTTTTAACGCTGGATAAGCATCTAACTCAACTCCTTGAGTTCCTTTAACTAATTCACCATCTCCTAAAACTTCAGGTGAGAATCCAGAAAACTTTTGAGTAATAAAAGGATTCATTGCATTTACATAAATTCTGCAATAGCTTACAAAACCATCTTCTCTTAAAGGAAGTTTATATCCTAAAGTGATATTATTGATTCTGAAATAATCTCCAGATTCTAAATAATAAGTTGATGCTACTGGAACTTGATTAAATGGAGCTGGATTTGAACCTGTAGTATTTGTTGGAGTCCACATATCGTTTAATAAAGATGCTTCCACATTTTCTCCATAAAAACGTTGTGCTTTTTTTCCGTTATAAACTTTCGCTCCTCCTGTTCCGTATCCGTCTACAGAAAAATCAATGTTCTTGTAATTTAATCCCACAGTAACTCCGTAGTTTGAAGTTGGTAAAACTGAACCTACATATTTTCTGTCTTTGGTTTGATCTAAAGATCCTTGAGGAACTTTACTTCCGCTTGCTGTATAGTACAACATCTGTCCGTTTGTTGGATCAACACCTGCATATTCATACATATAAAAACTACCTAAAGGTTGTCCTACTGATGTATTGTCAAGTATTTTTGTAACCTGACCATTACCTAATGATCCTCCATTTATTGTTGCAAGTGTAACATTCTTCAAACTAGCTAGTTCATTTTTGTTATGAGAGAAATTCCCTCCTACCCAGTAACTTAAGTTATCCGTAATTTTATCATCCCAACGTAAAGCAATTTCGTAACCTTTATTAGATACTTCTCCCACATGTGTTGGAGATTCTAAAGTGATACCTGAAGTTGAATATGGTGTAACATTTAAAATAGCATTATTGGTATTTTTGCTGTAAACATCAAAAGATCCTTTTAATCTGCTGTTAAGCAACTCAAAATCTAAACCTGCAGAAGCTTCTTCAACAATTTCCCATGATAAACTAGGGTCAATTTGAGAATTAATGGTAGTTCCTGAATTTCCATTATAATCTACTCCAGATGTAAATGACTGGATGTTTAATGGCACTTTTTGGTTTCCTAATTTACCCCAAGATCCTCTAATTTTTAATAGATCCAAACCTTTTACATCAGATAAGAAGCTTTCTTTTGTTACAATCCATCCAAGACCAACTGATGGGAATGTCCCCCAACGATAATCACTTGAATAATTGGAAGATCCATCACGTCTTACAGTACCAGTTAATAAGTATCTATCCATTAATTTGTATTGGAAACGAGCAAAATAAGATGCTAAACGAGATTGATTTTCATTTACAGCTTTGTAAGTAGTTACACCTCCATTTTGTGCATATGCAATACCGTCAAGTCCCCAATAATTACTATTTGGATTTACATTCTTGATATCTGCAGTTGTTTTTGATCTTGTACCAATTACGTTTGCCTCGATACCCGCAGTAACTTCAACATCATGAATCTCTCCAAAAACTTTATTGTAAGTGAAATAGTTAGATAAATTCCAATTGAAATAATCGTCTGTATTTCTTGTCAAAGTATTTGTGTTCAAACTTTTTTTATCATAACCAGCCTCTACTCTAGTTGGGTCAGCTGCTAACCAAAGACCTAAATTATCAACAAAATTGTATTGTTTGTAAGTGAAATATTCTCCATTAAATTGTGAAGTAAATTTCAATGATTTCATAATGTCCCAATCCAATCTTAACCCACCTTGAAGCATAACCGTTTTTTGTTGCTCATTGTTATAATCTAAAGCAACTACTGGGTTACCAACTGAATTAAAAGAATCTCCTGTTTGAGCGATGACACCATCTTTGATAAATGGCACACCATATTTTCCATTAGGAAAACGTACTGGAACTAAAGGAGATTGTCTGTAAGCAGATGTAAATGCAGACATAGGTTGTGGAGTGTTTTTTATTGAACTCACACTAAAATTTTGAGTAATTTTAAGTTTTTCTGAAATTTTGTACTCGTTATTACTTCTAAAAGTAGTACGTCCGTATTCTGTACCTTTTAATATACCTTCTTCTTCGTAGTTCCCTACACTGAAAAAGTATTTAATATTTTCTGAAGATCCAGAAAGAGATACATTATTTTGAGTATAAACTCCAGTTTGAGTTATCTCATCAAACCAATTTGTATTATATGGCTGATTTGCCGAAAATCTTCCAGCTGGAAACTGAGCGCTAAAGGCAGCATTATTATACTGAATATATTGGTCAGCATTTGCCATTTTTACTTTCTTTAGAGGTGATCTAAAGCCAGCATAACTGTCAATATCTACAATAAGTTTTCCTTTACCTGTTTTGGTTGTAATCATGATTACACCATTAGCACCTCTTGTACCATAAATTGCAAGCGCAGAGGCATCTTTTAAAACTTCGTAAGAAGTAATATCATTCGCATTGATATTATTAATATTATCAGTAGGCATACCATCGACAACGTACAATGGGCTTCTTCCCCCTAATGCTGTACCAACTCCTCTAATAACAATAGAAGGAGTACTACCCGGTGCGTCTGATGTAGCGACTTGAACCCCTGCAGCCTTACCTTGTATAGCTTGCGAAGCATTAATAACTTTCATCTTGGTAATCTCTTCGGATTTGATTGAGCTTACTGCCGAAGTATTATCAATTTTTTTTCTGGTACCGTACCCAATTACTACCACTTCCTTTAAGGCTGTATCGCCTGATTCTTTTAAAGTGATTGTCATTGGTGCGGCCGTTGCCGGTACAGAAACTGCATCAAAACCTAACATAGAGATTTTTAATATGTCTCCAGGTTTTGCATTGATTGTAAAGTTTCCGTCGAAATCTGCATCAGCAGTTGCTCTGGCATCAGACGAAGCAATTACTGCTCCGGGAATTCCCATTCCGCTGCTGTCTACTACTTTTCCTTTAATTGCTTGTGTTTGCCCTATCATATATGTAGGCAGCAACAAGAGCGCTAAAAAGCTAAAAATAAAATTTTTCATACAGTACGTAATCGTTTAAGTTAGTAGAGCCAAATTAAACAATTACAACGTTGTAGTACATCAAATACCACTACTACACAGCTACATCACTTTGTTAAAATACAAGCATATACCAATGATTATCAACGTTATAAATATCAAAATATTTTCATTAACACATCATTATGATGTAGTAATGATGTATTGGAATTATATAAAAAAAGAACTGAAAAAATAGAATATCTTTAAAATTTAAATGCTAATCTTACACAGTTAATAAAAACTTTGATAGGTTTTCTTCCTGATTAAGGTTTAGTTTCTTTCTTAAGCGATATCTATGCAATTCTACACCTCTAAAAGAGATGTTCATCATAGGGGCAATTTCCTTTGAAGAAAGGTTCATTTTTAGATAAACACACAGTTTTATATCCTTCGGAGTAAGATTTGGAAATTTCTTGGAAAGATTAATAATAAACTCATTGTGGATTTGATTCAGATTGGTTTCAAAAATCTCCCATTCGTGTTTGTTTACTTCATTAATTTTAATTGCTTTTTTGATTTCGCTTTTGAGTTTATTGAAATCCTTTTCAGAATCCAGAATGTTTTGAATATTCTCAATCATTTCACTTTGCTTTGCAATAGATAATGATTTACCCGCAACTTCTGAGGATTTGGTTTGCAATTCCAATTCTAAAATATGTTTTTCATATTCCTGAACATTCAATTCATTCTCCTTTTTCAATTCCATTTCAAGAATTTCACGCTGATGCTTCAGCTCCTCTGCCTGTAATTTTAATTTTTGAGTATATCGAAGTTTATTCCATTTGTAATAAAAGAACAATACGGCTCCTATCACCAATAAATAAAGCAGAATCATCCAAAATGAAAAATACCACGGTTGTGCTACTTTAAACTCGAATGTTGCAACATTATCATAATTTGCTCCATCGTGCTTAAAAATTTCGACAGAATGAAAACCACTGTTAAGATTATTTAAAACAATTGTACCATTTGAGATTGGAATATAATTTTTGCTTCCATTTATTTGGTAAAATAAATTTGGTTTACTTGCTCCATAAATTCCTGAAATCACATTAATACGTAATTCAGTATTGTGTTTTATTTTACCTTCATTCGGCAACAAAATATTATTGTTGAATGCTTCAACTTTTACTCCTTTGTTTTGCTTGTTTTCATATGACAGCTGCAACGAAATAAAACCATCATCAAGGTTCATTAAATAATGATTTTTGCTTTTGAAAATGCGCAGGTTTTCATTAATTAATTTTCCTTTATAATATTTCTCCTGGATCATATTCCATACAAACTTATTTCCATTTGCATAAATATGGTACAAGATTCCTTCCTGAAGTACTATAAAATGGTTCTCGTCGATTGCAACAACATCAGAAATATTTTTAAAGTTTGTATTGAACAATTCATTCTCTTCTAATTTATTTGTAATTGAATTGAAAGTGTACCAAACATTATTAATTAGAAAAAGAATTTCTTCTCTAAACTCAAAAATCTTAACTCCAAAGTCATTTTGTATTTTACTTTGTTGGGTGATATTTTCAACTTTTGTTGTTTTAAAATTATCATCAAAAAGAACTCTATATAATCCGCGATAATTATCTGCCGCCCAAATTTCATTTCTTTTGTTTTGGGCAACATATTTTATTGGTTTTGAAAGATCATTAAATTTGGAACTTTCTGTCAGTTTTGCAGCATCGTTATAAACTAAAATTCCGCTGTAGGTAGATTGAAAATAAGTGTCGTTAATAATACTTTTTGATAAATTCCATCCGCCACTAACATTATTAATTTTTGTCAATACTCCATTTTCATAAACAAAAGTTCCGTCATTATGACCTATAACATATTTATTGCCGATTTTTGTAATATTCCAGCCTTGTCCTTGTGTATTAGGCAACATTTTAAAATTACCCGAATCAAATTCAAAAATACCATGATTTGAGGCAATTAAATATCCTTTATCAATCGTAGCAACCGAATAAACAGAACCTAAAATACCCGAATTGTCATAAAAAAAGGAAATTGGCGAATTTACCTCAACATGTGCAATTCCGTTATCAAGTCCGAGCCACAAATCTTCTTCTTTATCAAAACCAATGCACAAAACCGAATTGTTCATCAAAACATTATTTCGGTCAATATTTTTAAAAGTCTGAGTACTGAAATCATAAATAAAAACGCCTTTATTTCCTGTTCCAATGACCAATTTATTGTTTTTAATAAATTTGGCGACATTAATTCCTGTTCCTTTCAACGTTTCATTTAATGGATTCTTCCAAGCTGATAATCCATCTTTTTCAACAATAAAAATGCCGCGTTTATGGGTAAAAATATAAGTTTTGCCTTTGTATTTTTCTATAGCGTGAACAACGGTGTTTTTTAAAACATTCCAACCTTTTGGATTTGCAATTTTTGATCCGTTCATTCTAAAAATTCCTTTGTCGACAGACGCTACATAAAGATTTTGATCAACAACAAAGCAATAGGATATCAGAAAAGGAAATTTGATTTTTTTAATGTGTTTGCCATCATAAATAAAAACATCATTAAAAGATTGAAAATACAATGAACCGTTGAATCTAAAAATTTTCCAGATTTCTTCATTATCTTTTTCATCAAACAAACGCAAATTTTTGGTGATGGAAACATAATGCATTTTTCCATCTTTTCTTTGCCAATAACCAAACTCTTTATAAGAACCAGAATAAATTCGATCTCCTTCAATTAAAATGGAACGGATGATTGTTTTATTGGGCAACGAATATTTTTCCCAAACAACACCATCATATCGTAATAAATAGTGATTATTAGCAAAATACATGGCTTTGTCCTGTCCTTGAACAATATTCCAGATTTGATTATCGCCTTGATAATCTGATTTATTGTAATTTTCGACAAAAGGAAGTAATTCTTGTGCTTGTAAGTTCGAAGCAATGAAAAAGAAGAAGAGTAATTTAAAAAGTATCGATTTCAAGATATTCGGTTTTATAGTCAAAGATACTGACAAATATTTAATTTTGGGCGTAAAAAAAGCCTCTCTGACGAGAAGCTTTGTTATGTGAAATTGGTTTAAATCTTAATTGTTCAATAACTGATAAACCTGATTTGCAATTTCGTATTCTTCGTCTGTTGGAACAACCAAAACTTTAGCTCTTGAATTTGCTTTATTGATTTCTCTCAATTCTTTTGAACGAATTTGATTTTTTTCAGAATCAATTTCAATTCCAAAATAATCCATATCTGTACAAACCAGATTACGCATATATGAAGAATTTTCGCCAATTCCAGCCGTAAATACAATAGCATCTAATCCATTTAAAGCAGCTGCATAAGCTCCAATTGTTTTTTTAATTCGGTAAGCATTCATCAATAAAGCTAATTGGCAGTCTTTATTTCCTTTTGCTGCTTCAGCTTCAATATCACGCAAATCGCTGTAACCTGTAAGACCGAGCATACCACTTTGTTTTAGCAAAACAGCATTTACTTCATCTGGAGTATAACCTAGATTTTTTATCATATAAAAAACTACTGACTGGTCAATATCTCCTGCTCGCGTTCCCATAATTAAACCATTTGAAGGCGAAAATCCCATTGAAGTATCAATACATTTTCCATCCTTAATTGCAGCCATACTACAGCCATTTCCTAAATGGATTGTAATTATTTTAGAATTCTGATCTAAATAATCAATTGCTTTTTCAGAAACATATTTATGGCTTGTTCCATGAAAACCGTAAACACGGACTTTATTCTCCGTTAAAAGGTAATTCGGAATTGCATATTTATAAGCTACTTCTGGCATTGTTTGATGAAAAGCAGTATCAAAAACTGCAATTTGTTCCGCCGAACTGAAAATTTCCTCTGCCACATTAATTCCTTCTAAATTTGCCGGATTGTGCAATGGCGCCAATTCAAAAAGCTGTTTAATTTTTGCTTTTACTTTCTCGTCGATTTTTACAGTATCGCTAAAATCGCTTCCGCCATGCACCACTCGATGTCCAACTGCAGTAATTTCTGAAGTTGATTTTATAACCCCTTTTTCAGCATCTAAAAGCATATTGGCTACTTTTTGCAGACCTACTTTATGATTCGGAATCGGCAATGTTTCTTCATGTGAATTAGCCGAAGTTTTAAAAGTAATATTTGAAGTTTCTAAACCAATTCTGTCAATCATACCAGAACAAATTACTTCATTTTCCGGCATAACCATTAATTGATATTTGATCGATGAACTTCCTGAGTTTATAATTAGTATTTTCATTTTTTTTTAAGTTGCTAAGATTCTAAGGCACTTAGTATGTTATTTCATTTTTAAATTTGTATTATAATCCCTGCGCCTGAATGGCTGTAATTACAACTGTATTGATAATATCATCTACGGTACAACCACGGCTTAAGTCGTTTACAGGTTTGTTTAAACCTTGAAGCATCGGTCCAATTGCCAAAGCTCCAGTTTCTCTCTGAACGGCTTTGTAGGTATTATTTCCTGTATTTAAATCCGGGAAAATCAATACGCTCGCTTGTCCTGCAACTTCTGAATCTGGCATTTTGCTTTTTCCGACAGCGCGATCCACTGCGGCATCGTATTGAATTGGGCCTTCAATTTTTAAGTCTGGGCGTTTTTGTTTTACAATTTCTGTAGCCGTTCTTACTTTGTCCACTTCATCGCCTTTTCCAGACGCTCCAGATGAATACGAAAGCATTGCGATTTTTGGTTCAATTCCGAAAGCAGAGCTTGATTCTGCTGATGAAATTGCGATTTCTGCCAATTGTTCCGCAGTTGGATTTGGATTAATAGCACAATCCCCAAAAACAGAAACTCTGTCTTCTAAACACATAAAAAACACAGAAGAAACTACAGATGAATTAGGTTTTGTTTTAATGAATTGCAATGCCGGTAAAATAGTATGTTGCGTTGTATGTGCTGCTCCCGAAACCATTCCGTCTGCATGTCCTTTGTAAACCATCATGGTTCCAAAATACGACACATCTTCCATTAAATCCCTCGCCATGGTAATACTTACATTTTTCGCTTTTCTAAGCTCATAATACGTGTTTGCATAATCCTCATAAAGCGGAGATTCTTTTGGATTGATGATGCTCACTTTTGAGAAATCAAACGTAAGTCCGAGTTCAACAACTTTGCTCTCAATTTGTTTTTTGTCGCCAATTATAGAAATATCAACTACATTCATATCCAATAATCTTGATGCAGCAGTAATAATTCGGTCATCATTTCCTTCTGGCAGTACAATATGTTTTCTGTGCTGTTTGGCTCTTTTTACCATGTTGTACTGGAACATTTTTGGCGTCATTCCTTCTGGTTCGAATGTAATTACCCTTTCAGATAAAGCTTCTATTTGAACGTATTTTTCGAATGTACTTATCGAAGTTTCAATTTTATGCGTGTTATTAGCATAAATTTCTGATTTTATCGAACCGATTTTATTTGTAATATTATACGTTCCGCCATCAACAGCAATAATTGGAACAATGGCTGAAAGTCCTTCAATTAGTTTTAAGATACTTTCTTCCGGAACAATATTTCCCGTCAAAATGATTCCTGAAATAGTTGGATAATTTGCCGATTCATTGGCCTGTAAAGCGCCTAAAATAATATCAGATCTGTCTCCTGGAGTAATTACTAAAGCATTGTTATGCAAGTGAACCAAATAATTATGCAATTGCATGGCTCCAACACTGTAATGGCCAATTTCATTATTTAGATAATTTTCTCCAAACAAAACTTTGGCACCAAGCTCATTTACGATTTCCTGCATTGTGGGATTATCTAAACTCGATATTAGCGGAATTGTATTAACCAAAACATTTGGCGGAAGACTTTTCTGCAGACTTTTTGTTACTAATTTAATATTTTCTGGCTGCACTTTATTAGCAAAAACAGATAAAACTTCTACCTCTTTTACTTTAAAGGAATCATAAACCAAATATAAGCTGTCTACTAATTCTTCAAGTGTTTTTCCAACTCCTGAACCAATGATAATCGTTGGAATTCCAAGATTTTTAGCAATTAAAACATTCAAATCTAATTCGATTGATGTTCCTTCGCCAGTAAAACTAGTTCCTTCGACCAAAACAAAATCAAACCGATCTTCGAGTTTTTTATACTTTTCAATAATCAGGTCTAAAACCTCTCCAATTTTGCCTTTATTTTTCTTCTTGATCAGTTTGCTTTTTGTAATTGCATAAGCATCTTCAAACTTAATATCGAGATTAAAATGAGACAAAACGGTCTCAATATGATTATCTTTTTCTCCGTCTACAAAATCTTCAATTATTGGCCTAAAATATCCCACTTTGGCCGTTTTGCCAATCAAAATGCTCATCACTCCCAGCGTAATAATCGATTTTCCGCTATTGTGATCACTTGTGGCAATATAAATTGCTTTGCTCATAATTTATATTTTTAAACTAAATTTTTAATTTGCTGATGTTCTATTAATTGGCATTAAAACCAACGTCTTTTTTTGAAATATATAATCAGGGCAACAACTAATAAAAACATGATTCCCATGACTATAAAATAGCCATTTTGAGTTTTGAGTTCTGGCATATTTTCAAAGTTCATTCCATAAACTCCAACTATGAAGGTAAGCGGAATAAATATCGCCGAAATAATAGTCAGCGTTTTCATAATCTCATTCATCTTTCGGCTTTGTTCCGAAAAATAAAAATTGGATGCACTTTCTAATGCACTCATATCTGATTCTATTTGTTCTAAGAGCTCTAAACTCTTTTGATGAAGTCTAATAAAGAAATTAAATGTTTCCTTCTGAATCAAGCCGTTATTTTCATCATCATCTTTAATTGTTTTCAGATAATACAATGAATCTCGAAGCGGTACAATGGAACGTTTTAAAAAATTAAAATTATCTCGGTGATTCTCGATTTTTTCCAGAATAACCGGATGCGCTCCTTTTTTGGCCTGATTAATTAATTCTTCAATTTTGTCTTCTTCATCTTCAATCGTAATGTAGAAGTTTTCCATAACGGCATCAAGCAGTAAATAAAGAAGATAATCTACTTTTTTAGTTCTTACGATTCCTGCATGTGTGCGAAGTCGCTCACGAATATGCGTAAAGAAATCACTTCGTTTTTCTTGAAATGAAATTAAGATTCCATCTTTTAAAATAAAACTAAGCTGCTCAACACTAATATTGTCAGAATATTCAGAAGGCAAAAGTGATTTTATATTGAAAAATAAAATATTTGGTTGTTCTTCTAATTTAGTTCTTTTGGTTGTATTTAAAATGTCTGCTAAAAGGAAGTCGTCAAGCTTAAAATGTGTCCCAATTGTTTTAAGCAAGCCAATGTCATTTAAGCCATGAACATTTAACCAATTGTTTTTAGTATAATCAAAACAAGAATTTAATGCTAAAACCGTAAACTTATCATATTCAATAACATCTGCATCATCGTATACAAAAAGTTGCATTTCAGTTTCATGCTCTTTATGTGATCCTGTATACTCTAATGTTATATGCTGAACTTTGCGTCCTTTCTTGTATTTAATCTTTCTCATTCATGAAAATTTACAATAGTAATATTACGAAAAAGATTTGGAATGGGAAATGACAATTGTCAGTTTGTAGAAACCTTAATGCAGAAAAACCGCAATGCTTTTCTACATTAATAAAAATTAAACATAAAAAAACCGAGTCAGAAATACCCGGTTTTATACTATGATTTAAATTGGTTTTATGGCGTTGTAATTATTGTATAAGATAAATTCTTAAAAACCCCATTTGTAACTTCTACTATTTCTGGAGTAACTATTTTAGTTTGCAAAATGCCTATTTTTTCAGTTGTAAAATTAAATGTCCCTGAAATTGTTTTCTTTTCTGAATCCATAGCCGTAATAGTAATTTTTCCTGATACAGGAGAATGTTCTGTATACAAATATCCATCGACTCTAGAGCTATTTAAAAACAATGCATCACTTACTTTATCTGGATTTGTTTTATCATTATACCAATTGTATGCTTTTAAAGGCATTAAATTATTTGTTGTAATTTCACTTTCAAAAGCTAAAAAAAGCTCTGACGAATCATCCTGAAAATTAATATCAAACCTCATCAGGTCCACATCAGGAATTTTAATTAAGGTCGCTATGACTGGCTTGGTAGGCTTCCATTCTTTACCATTCACAGTAGCAGATACTGAGCTTGCTTCTTCATTGCTGTCATCACTGGAGCAACTTGAAAATAAAATAGTTATCAAAATAAACACAAGGCTTAAGTTTTTTTTCATCAGTAATTGTTTTTGGTTAATTTCTTATCAAAACTAAATTAAAACCAAACATCTTGTTTGAGGAAAACCTCATTTTGGAGAAATTTTAATAAATATTTTAAACAAAAAAAACCGAGCCATTTCTGACTCGGCTTTCATATTCAATTATTTAAGAGTAAATTATTTTACTTCTTCGAATTCAACGTCTTCAACATTGTCTCCAGATTGCTCTTGTTGTGGAGCAGCTTGTTGACCTTGATCACCACCTTGAGCGTACATTGCTTCTGTAGCTGTTTTCCAAGCTGCATTTACATTGTCTAATCCTTTTTGGATTGCTTCAAGATCTTGAGATTGGTGAGCAAATCTTAATTCAGTTAAAGCAAATTCGATAGCTGTTTTTTGATCGTCTGTCAATTTATCTCCTAACTCTTTCAATTGAGATTCAGTTTGGAAAATAGTACTGTCAGCTTCGTTCAATTTCTCAGCTCTTTCTTTTGCAATTCTGTCAGCATCAGCGTTAGCTTCAGCATCTTTTTTCATTTTTTCGATTTCCTCAGCTGTTAATCCAGAAGATGCTTCGATACGGATATCGTGAGATTTTCCAGTTCCTTTATCAGTTGCAGAAACTTTAATGATACCATTAGCATCGATATCGAAAGTTACTTCGATTTGAGGAACTCCTCTTGGTGCTGGTGGAATACCATCTAAGTGGAAACGACCGATAGTTTTGTTATCAGCAGCCATAGCTCTTTCTCCTTGTAATACGTGGATTTCAACAGATGGTTGAGAATCAGCAGCAGTAGAGAATACTTGAGATTTTTTAGTTGGGATAGTTGTGTTAGACTCGATTAATTTAGTTAATACACCACCCATAGTTTCGATACCTAAAGAAAGAGGAGTTACGTCAAGTAACAATACATCTTTTACATCTCCAGATAAAACTCCACCTTGAATAGCAGCTCCAATAGCAACAACCTCATCAGGGTTAACACCTTTAGATGCTTTTTTACCGAAGAATTTTTCAACTTCGTCAGCGATTCTTGGCATACGAGTAGAACCTCCAACAAGGATTACTTCGTCGATATCAGATGTAGATAAACCTGCATCTTTTAATGCTTTAGCAACTGGCTCCATAGAACGTTTTACTAAAGTATCAGATAATTGCTCAAATTTAGCTCTAGATAATTTTTTCACTAAGTGTTTTGGTCCAGAAGCAGTAGCAGTTACGTATGGTAAGTTGATTTCTGTTTCAGCAGAAGATGATAATTCAATCTTAGCTTTCTCAGCAGCTTCTTTCAAACGCTGTAATGACATTGGATCTAAACGTAAATCAATTCCTTCTTCAGTTTTGAATTCGTCAGCTAACCAGTCAATAATAACTTGGTCAAAATCATCACCACCTAAGTGAGTATCACCATTTGTAGATAATACTTCGAATACACCGTCTCCTAATTCAAGAACAGAGATATCAAAAGTACCTCCACCTAAATCGTAAACAGCAATTTTTTGATCAGTTCCTTTTTTATCTAATCCGTAAGCAAGTGCAGCAGCAGTTGGCTCGTTGATGATACGCATAACTTTAAGACCAGCGATTTCTCCAGCTTCTTTTGTAGCTTGACGTTGTGCATCGTTAAAGTAAGCAGGAACAGTGATAACTGCCTCAGTTACTGTTTGACCTAAATAGTCTTCAGCAGTTTTTTTCATTTTTTGAAGTGTCATTGCAGACAATTCTTGAGCAGTGTATAAACGACCATCAATATCCACACGTGGAGTATTGTTGTCACCTTTTACAACACTGTAAGGAACTCTTTTTGCCTCATCTTGAGTTTCAGCAAAAGTGTGTCCCATAAAACGTTTAATAGAAGCAATCGTTTTTGTAGGATTCGTTACTGCTTGTCTTTTTGCAGGATCACCTACTTTAATTTCTCCACCTTCAACAAAAGCGATGATAGATGGTGTAGTTCTTTTTCCTTCTGCGTTAGGGATAACAACTGCTTCGTTACCTTCCATTACAGAAACACAAGAGTTCGTCGTACCTAAGTCAATTCCGATTATTTTACCCATTTTTTATATATTTAATTTTTGATTTAATTTTATTAACTCAGGTGGCATAAGTCAATCTTTGTGCCAATATAAAAAACTAAATAAAATTGTCAGTTTTAATGTCGGAAGCTTAAAAAACATCTGACAACATGACATTTTAAATACCTGACATGTATGGCATATTAGTATTTCAGCTGTCATTATATTCGACAAACTTTCCGGTTACGATATAATTACAAGGGAGTTATCTCTTTTAAAAGCTCTTTTTTTCCGAATAAAAAATCTATATTTGAGATATTCAAAATTAATTAAACCTTAACCCATGAAGTTGTTTCAATTAATAGTAATAATGCTTCTTCCTGCATTTGCATTTTGCCAAACCAAAAAAGACAATATTAAAATAATCGGAAAAATAGCCGGAAAAATCCCCGAAACAATTGAATATACTTTACCCATTAACGGAATTGAATATTTTGGTTTTACCAATTCTATACAACCGGATTCGGCAGGAAATTTTGAAATTAATGTTTATTCCAGTAAAGCTTGTTTCATAGATTTATCAAATAGTTATAAATCATTCGGAACATTAATTGCAGAGCCTGGAATGACTTATAACATTTCCATCAATACTGAATCTCCTGAAAATAAATTTAGGGTTGCTTCCAAAAATGAAAAAGGACAAACTTTATATAATCAAATTTCAACCCGAAATATGATTACTGGTGATGGTCATTTTGAATCCGAAACAAAAAAATATAAAAATGACAGTATTTCTTTTGAAGTAAAACAAAAAATTGAACATCAAAGAGAACTCGAAATTGCCGGATTTCAACAATTATTAAAAGACAAAACCATTTCTAAAGATTTTTATAATCTGGTAAAATCAGACCGAGATTATTTCTATAAAGGCATGCAAGGAAGTCTTGCTTTTATAAATTATTTGATTTCAGCACAAAAAAACAATTCACTTTCTCCTACTGAATATAAAAAGCTTTGGGAAGGAATTTTCGAAACAAATCCTGTAACAAATCTTAATCTTTTAAGCTCGCCTTGGTTTTATTTTTATGTCGAAAATTATTTGCGCTATAATGAGTTAATAATAGATGCGATAGACAGGTCAACTTTAACTGAATTTAATAAACAAGGACTTATTCATACTCATAATATTGATTATGCTAAAAAACATTTATCAGGCCTCCAATTAGAATATTACTTTGCAGCTTATATTTATTACGAAGCCATTAATAATAATTATGAAAAAGAACTGATAACGCTTTTTGAGCAATTCAAAAAAGAATATCCATCAAGCTCGTACACCCATTTCTTAGAACCTGTAATTATTCCCATTATTGCTTTTCACAAAAAACAGGCAGAACCATTAAATGAAAAAATAAAAATCGTTGCTAATACAACAACTTTCAATTCGGTAAAAGATGCACTGAAAACATTAAATGGTAAACAATATTATGTTGATATCTGGGCAACTTGGTGCGGGCCATGCAAAGAAGAATTTAAAGACAATGCAAAATTGTATGAATTGCTGAAATCAAAAAACATCACGATGGTTTACGTTTCAATCGACAAAGATAATCGTGAAAAACAATGGCAGGAAATGATTCATTTTTATAATCTGGAAGGTTTTCACATCAGAGCAAATGAAAAATTAGATGCCGATTTAAGACAGTTATATGGAAGTCAGTCAATGGGAATTCCGTGGCATTTTTTGACAGATGAAAATGGAAATATCATTAATAAAAGACTAAGCGGGTCATCTGAAATTGAGATTTTAGAAAAACAGCTAAATAATAATTAATAAACACCCGATTTGGCGAATCCGAAAATAGAGCATAATTTAGTTCAAAACCCAATACATTGTTGGAACGCTACGCAGCACATATAACCAAATTTAGAATATAAAATTAACTAATTAAAAATGGGAATACTAGAAAAAATATTTGGAAAGCCAAAACCAAAAAATCCTGAAGATTTTTTTTTAGTTACAATTAATAAAGAATTTATTAGAGTTGAGCATCCAGAGAGAAAAACCGAAGAAATTTTATGGAAGGACATTGACGAAATAAAATTAATAAACACAGATGATGGACCTTTTGTACCTGATGTTTGGTTAGCGTTGCTTGGCGAAAATTCAGTGTGTCTTATTCCACATGGTGCTAAAGGATTTGAAACAGTTTATGAAATAATTTCAAAATATGACAATTTCAACTTTGACAATTTTATTTCTTCAATGTCATGCACAGATAATGAAGAATTTTTATTGTGGAAAAAGGAATAAATATATCGCATAATAACTAACAAAACGATTTTTTTTAAAACAAGCTTAATGAATCGGTGTAAATAATACTATCCATTAAATTGAGATCAACAAAAAAACAATCCGTCATAAAATGAGACTAAAACTAACTTTATTTTTCCTGATTTTGTCTATTTCGATATTTGCACAAACAAACTTAGGCATTGGTTTAATTTCCATTAAATTTAATGATAAAACTGTTTTGCCATTTTATTCTTCAATGAATGACAAAGAACCTATAAAAACTATTCGATTTTTTAATGATAAATCGATCAACAGCTGGAATATTAAAGATCTTAAAAATGAGCAAAAATGGTTGAAACCAGAAGTACTTTGGATCGATTACAATTTCTTTGTCTTTCGTTGCGAGAAACAGGAAAATGAATGGTTTAAAATAATTGTAAATAACGAATCTGGAAAATCACTTTGGATTAAAAAAAACAAAATAACTGAATTTAAAAATTGGGAAAAGTATCTTCAGGATATGTTTAGAATTGAAAGAGTCTCAAAAACCGACAAAATTTATAAATCACCCAATAAAAATGCAGCAACAATTAAATACTCTGGAGAGGATTGTTTTCAGGTTAAATCAACGAAAGGAGATTGGATTGAAATTTTTACTTCAGAATGTGATGAATCAAAAAATGAAATAAAATCGGGCTGGATAAAATGGAAAGAAGGAAATCGTTTATTGATTGAGTACTTTCCAATCAGCTAATAAACAGTTGAATTATTGCTTATTAACATTTTTCTAAATTATAAAAATGAAAAAACTTATTTTACCTATCATAGCAATTTCATTTGCTTTTACAGTTCAATCTTGTCTTAAAAAAGAAACAATAAGCCCCAAAAAAAATGTTTCTGTAATCGACAGCCTTCCAGAGCATGACTGTACAGGCGAAGAAGAATATGAGGAAAGCACTTCCGGAGAACCTGATAATGTCACTTATCCTGAAACAGGAAATAAAATTGCAGACTTTCTTCCTAAACCCGACGTTTATGAAGTGCAATATAAAGCTGAAGGAGATTTGAATAATGACAATTTACCTGATATTGCTGTTGTATTAAAACACAAGGAAAATTATACGTTAAAAAGACCCATGTTAATCCTTTTGCAAAATCCAGATAAATCATACCGTTTAGATAAAATATCCAATATTGTGATGCCCCCTGAATATAACGAAAATGATTTTAAAATGTACACTGAAACTATAAGTATAGAAAAAGAGGAACTTCGTATCTATCTCTTTGGTGGCCCGCATAATGCCATTTCCAGTACATTTAAATATATTGAAAAAGATCTTGTTTTGAACACTTTAACTGCATATTCTGGTGGTGCTGGAAGTATCGTCGAAATGTCTTATGATTTTGAAAAAAGTGAAAGCACAACAAAAGAAACCAATACAATGGAAGAAAATATGCCGTCAACATCTGAAACTTTCCCAATAAAAAAAGAACTTCATATTTTTGAAGATACTGCCCTTTCGGAATTCTATAACGGAGATAGTGACGAATCTTAAAATTTTACAATATGTTTACTGTCTTTTTAAACTTTAAAAAATGGAAAACTACACCATAATCATTTTCATATTAGCCATTGTAATCGGTATATCTGCTTTTGCCGAAAAATCAAAATTGCCCTTTCCTATTCTTTTGGTAATTGTTGGAGTTGCAATTGGATTTATTCCAACAATGAATGAAATCGAAATTAATCCCGAAATCATTTTTTTGATATTTCTGCCGCCATTATTATATGATGCTTCATTTAATATTTCGCCAAAACATTTCAAAACAAATCTTAGCACAATCAGCACATTAGCTATTCCTTTGGTTTTCCTGACTACTTTCTGGATTGCAGTGGTTTCGCATTATATGATTCCCGGAATGAGCTGGCCATTGTCTTTTGTTCTCGGTGCCATACTTTCAGCTACTGATGCCGTTGCAGCGGTAAATATTACAAAAGGTCTTGACATTCCTGAAAAAACGATTACAATACTCGAAGGCGAAAGTCTTATTAATGACGCTTCTGCTCTTGTTGCTTATCGTTTTGCTGTTGCTGCAGTGATGGGCTCGGCTTTTATTATTTGGAAAGCTACATTTCAATTTGTGCTCTTACTTGGAGGCGGGTTTTTAGTTGGTTTTGTTACTGGTAAAATTTTAGCTTTTATTCTAAAAAAAGTCCGCAATAATATAAATGTTACGGTTAGCTTTATGCTGCTTATGCCTTTTGTCACTTACCTTATTGCAGAACATTTGCATGTTTCGGGCGTAATTGCGGTTGTTATTTTAGGTTTAGCAATGGCACGTTTAAGCAATAAAGTCTTTCCTGAAAATTTAAAAAACAATGCCCGAAGTCTTTGGGATGTTATTATTTTTCTGCTCAATGGTTTGATTTTTATATTAATCGGACTCAATTTTAGATATATTCTGAAAGATATTGACGACGGTATGATTTTACCCTACATTGGTTATGCGGCAATTATTACTATTGTTGCCTTATTAACCAGAATGGTGAGGGTATTTTTTCAAAAGAAAAATCTACAAAAGGCTTTTCAAAAGAACAAAAAAGGAAAACGAAAAGTGAGTGAGAATGCATTGCTTGATTTTGGTAATAGTTTAATTATAAGCTGGTCAGGAATGCGCGGCATTGTTTCGCTGGCAATTGCTTTAGGTTTACCAAAATTTCTAGATGACGGAACTGCTTTTCCTCAACGAAATGCTATTATTTTCATTTCGGTAGCAGTTGTTTTGATAACTATTATTGGGCAAGGACTTACATTACCGTGGGTAGTTAAAAAAATAAACTCAACCAATAAAGACAAAGAGCTCACTCAGAAGTAATTTTATAAGTAAATACGCTTACGAATTTTAATATTTTGCGTACTTTCGGTAAACCATTTACTAACGCCCCAAAAACAAAAAAATGAGCGAAGAATTACAAAGCAAATTTGACGAGTTTGACAAACCAGAAATCATCCGAAGAAATCTACTTCCTTGGTGGATTAAAACATTTTCCTGGATTTTTATGATTTTAGCAGTTTGCGGATTAGGTACTTTAATAGGAAGCGCTTTTTCTACAAATGTTCAACTTTCTTTATATGGCTTTGAAACCAATACAGCCTACTCTGCTGTTGGTATTTTTATTATTTTGGTAATGGCATTGAAAGGATTTGCAGGTTATTCGCTTTGGTTCGAAAAAGCAAATGCGATTTCAATTGCCAAAATTGATGCGATTATTGGTGTTGTAATTTGTATTATTTCGATGTTTGTACTTCCATTTACTTCTGGAGACGGACATATTCAATTACGTTTAGAACTTCTATTATTAATTCCTTATTTCATTAAAATTAATAAAATTGAATATGAATGGGATAACTTAGAAAAACCCTGATACTATCTTTTTAATTAAATAATTATATCAAATGGAATCAGAAATTACAGTAACCACACCAGAATCAGAAATTGTTACGACACGAATTCTGAATTTTCCGCAAGAATTGGTTTTTAAAGCCTGGAGTAATCCTGACCATTTAAAAAATTGGTGGGGACCAAAAGGCTTCACCAATACTTTTCATGAATTTAATTTTTGCGAAGGCGGAAAATGGAGCTTTATTATGCACGGTCCCGAAGTTGGAAATTATGCCAATGAATGTGAATTCATAAAAATAGACAAACCGAATCTTATTGCTTGGAAACGCCATTCTAAACCGCTTTTCCAAATTCTGACCACATTTGAAACTGTTGCCGAAAATCAAACGAAAGTAATTTTTAAAATGCTTTTTGAAACTGCTGAAGAATGCCAAAAACTGAAACCTTACGTTGTCGATAAAAATGAAGAAAACTTTGATAAGCTCGAAGTTGAATTATCGAAAATGAAGTCATAAACATCTATAAAATATATCATATGGTAATTAATCGAGAAAGATTATGTGTAGAGTTTATAATACCATTGGATGTCTGAATACTTTACAAATTCAACTTGTCAGATATAATGCTGATCACTTTCACACATTAAATGAGCTGATTAATTTTCGGAAAAATTATCGAGCAAATGAAGCACAGATTATTGCTGATCATTCTCTATTTATAGAAGAAGAAAAAACAAGCCTCGAAAAAGATATTGCTGAACTAAACCTTGCTATTCCACAAAAGAAAATTGATCTTGAAGAACAATTAAAACAAAAACTTGACGATTTAAATCTGAAAATTGAATACCTCCCCGAAACTCATTCCAGAATTATTCCAACAATAAAAGATTATTGGTTCAACCTTGTCATTTGCATAAAATTTTGGCTGGTACAACTTAAATTCCATTTTGATATTTTACATTTTAATTATCAGGCAAAAAAACTACTTTCCAAAAAAAATAAACAATTAGAATACCTTTCTTCACATTTTCAGGATGCTGTAAATGAAAGCTGTTTCCCTGATATACAAGCGCTCGAAAAGAAAAAAGAAATCGTTGAAAATCTAAACAATACAATTTATGGCGCAATTGGAGAGCAAAAAGTAGAAACTACACTCAAAAAACTCTCTAACGATTATATTTTGATAAATGATTTTTGTTGCTCTTTCAATCCGCCAATCTATAATAAAAACAATAAAGATCATATACATTCTATTCAAATTGATCATCTGCTTTTGTCGCCAGCTGGTATCTTTTTAATTGAAACAAAAAATTGGAGTAACAATTCAATAGATAATCCAGATTTTCGATCTCCCGTTCAGCAAATTCTCAGAACTAATTTTGCATTGTATAAAATGCTTAATAATGAATTAGGCAACTTAAATAAAAATTTTGCCCGGCAATATTGGGGAAACAGAAAAGTGCCTATCAAAAATGTAATTGTTTTCACCAACAATAAACCTTTAGAGCAATTTGAATTTGTAAAAATTGTCACATTAGACGAATTACTTCCTTATATAAAATACTTCGACGCAAGCTTTCTAAATGACGAAATTGAAATGATTGCTGACTTTCTTCTTAAATTTTCTGAACAAAGAAAAAACCGCTCTAGATTAAGTGCTTAACACAAACTAAATTTTACTTTACACCATAAAATTTAAAAGCTCTCTTTTAAAAAAATAGTATATTTATCAAAAAACTATCAAATCAAACCACATGAAAAAATTAATTTGTTTTACTCTTCTCTTAATTACACCATTCTTTTACGCACAAAATAAAGTCGCCAAAAAGCCCGAAACTGTCATTATAATCAACAATGAAATTGTAACAATGGCACAAGTTGAGAAATATGCTCAGGAAGGCAGAATTAAATCAATGAATAAAGGTGTTACAGAAGAAGAAAGAAACAAATTAGCCGAAAAATATGGTGATAAAATTGGAGACAGAGAATTTATAACGGTTGTTGAGGTTTTTACTGAACAAGAAAAACCTGAAAGTAGCCCCAAAAACAGCGACATCGCAGCGGAAAAATTCACTAAAAATAATAACCCTGAATATCTTTTAAAAATCAATGACAAAGCCAAAGATTTTACTTTGAAACTCCTTGATGGCAAAACAATAAAACTTTCCGATCTAAAAGGAAAAGTGGTTCTTGTCAATTTTTGGGCCACTTGGTGCGCACCATGTCTTCAGGAATTTTACGATGTTCCTGCAAAAATTACAGAACCATTTAAAAATGACAATTTTATATTTTTGGCTATCTCAAGTGGAGAAGCTGAAAATCTTGTTTTAAAAAAAGCAACAAAACTAAAAAAAGATGGTCTTGATTTTAATTATGGAATCGATCCAGATAAAAAAATATGGAATGATTATGCCACCAATTCAATTCCAAAAAACTTCTTGATTGATCAAAATGGAGTTATAAAATTTGCAACAACTGGAAATGTAGAAGGAAATTTAGATAACATTGCGAGTGAAATCAAAAAACTGCTTTCAAAATAAAACTTATGACATTTAAATATTCTATTTGCCATCCTGACAAACCAGAAATCGAATATAAAAAACAATTGATTTCAAAAGAAGAAGTTTTAGAAATTGCTAAAAATTATCCATGGGCTGAAAAATTAGATTTCTCAGATACGCTCGACCAAAATAAAGTTTACTTTAATCCTTCGCTCGATTTCAGCTGTATTAGTAACGGACAAAGTTTTGCTTTGACTGCAATATATGATAAACAAAAAAATCTCGAATTTTCTTTGTGGTACAACAGACCTAAAAAAGTCAAATCTTTCTTTGGCTTATTCGGAGAATCTGAAAAAATGATTGTTGATGATTATTGGTCGCTTAATCTTGATGAATCTTTAAAATTTCTTACCTATTTTGTAGAAGGAAAATATGATGCTATTGAAGATTTGTATAAAAAATAAAGTATCAATTTTGATAAATTTTATTCTGTCGGAAATTCCATTTGTTTTTATTCGTAATTTCGATTTTTTAAAAAGATTGTCGTTTTAGACGAAACAATTTCGGCAGGCAATCGCAATACAATTTAAATTACAATTACAAAATGGCTTCATTTATTAAAGAAATTTCTTTTCGCTGGTCAGATCTAGACCCTAATTTTCACGTTCGTCATAGTGCTTATTACGATTTTGGTGCACAGCATCGTATCGAAATCCTTGAAGAACTAGGATTGACATTGAGAGTTATGCAAACGCAGGGTTTTGGCCCGGTTTTGTTTAGAGAAGAATGTGTTTTCAGAAAAGAATTAAAACTTTCAGATAAAATTTTCATTCACACCAAAACATCAAAAATGAAAGCCGATGCTTCTCGCTGGTCGATCATTCATGAATTTAGAAGAGAAGACGATACACTTTGCGCAACCATTACTGTTGACGGTGCATGGATGGACACAAAATTGAGAAAACTGGCTTCTCCAACGCCAGAAATTGCAATCGAAGCGTTGAGTATTTTTCCAAAAAGCGATGATTTTGTTGGACTATAAAAACTAGCAAAATTTATTTAACTTTATAAAATCCAAAAAACAATATTTACAATTGTTTTTTGGATTTTTTTTCTCAAAATCAAAATCTATGATTGATTACGTAAAAGACTTTAGAATTGTATTTTTTATCGTTATTATCGCCATTGTAACTATAGTTTTGGGCGCTTTAACAGATAAAATTCTTCGTTATTTTTTATACCGAAAACTAAACGACAAAGAATATGATGCCACTGGTTTTAGATTCTTAAAACATTTGGTTATAACCGTAATCTACATTCTTGGATTTGCTTTTGCTTTAATCCAAATTCCTGAATTTAAAATCATTGGACATTCCTTTTTAGCTGGTGCCGGCGTTATTTCTCTCGTTGCTGGTTTAGCTTCGCAACAAGCTTTAAGCAATATTGTCAGCGGAATCTTTTTGGTGATTTTTAAGCCTTTCAAAATCAATGATAAAATCACAATCAACAATTTTGTTGGAACAGTGGAAGATATTAATTTAAGGCAAGTCGTTTTGAAAGATGCTGAAAACAACCGAATTATAATTCCAAATTCAGTTATCAGCAATCAAATTATTGTCAATACAAACATGCACGATACCAAATGTTGCAAAATAATCGAAATTGGAATTGGTTATGATTCTGATCTCGAAAAAGCATTGGAAATCATGAAAGATGAAATTGCCAAACATCCGTTTTTTATTGATACACGCACTAAAGAAGCCAAAAATCAAAAAGCACCTCTTGTTGTGGCGCGAGTTGTAGCTCTCGCCGATTCAAGCGTCAATTTAAAAGCTTGGGCCTGGGCAAAAAACTCTACAGACGGTTTCATAATGTATTGCGATTTACTGCAAAGCATTAAAAAACGTTTTGATGAAGCCAAAATTGATATTCCGTATCCGCAAAGAGTGGTGACAATTAAGCAGTAATTTACTCAAACTTTAGTCCAAAGTTTACTTTCTCAAAAGTCGTACTGCAGGAAAAGGCAAATCGACCAACATTTACAGTTCCGAAGATTCCACCTACCGAATGTCCTGAATAAAATCCGCCGGCTGAAAATCGATGAACCTGATACTTCAAAGCAATATCATTCACTCTTGAGCTAAGTTGCCCAAAAGCAATCACATGGGATATAATTTCATAACTTCCAAAAACTTTCGGGACCAGTTTTTTGTAATAATCAAAACTTTCATCGGTTTCATAATCCACACTTGTTGAATGCAGATTTTCAAGATTTCCGCCAATATAAGTGTTTTCAGAAAAATGCCATGAAACGCTAAAACCCGTAAAAGTTCCGTCGTAACCACTCCGTGATTCGAGATATCCCACACCAATCGTGGCTCTGAAATTACCGCAAATTTTTCCGATGTAGCCAATGTAAGTCCGATCAATTTCCGACTTGTCAATTCCAGCGCCAAAAATAATATCGTCATCACACATACTAAAAGCATACTGAAAATAAGCCGAATATTGATCTTTATTGGCCGCGACAACGCTTCGGCCTTTATCCAGATCGATATTTGCAGAAATTAAGGTTGAGTTTATAACGGCGAAATCAAATGTGTTGATTTCTTGGGCAAATGTGGGGACTGTGAGCAGGAATAAAAGTATTGTTTTTTTCATAATACTATTTTTTAGCTTACAACATTCTGATACTAAGTTACATACATTTTCACTATTAATATAAAGAAGTTCCCTAAAATGCTACATTACTCGTCAAAATGCATTATTTTCAAAATCAGCATCATTTAATCGATAAAATTTCAAAAAATCATCGATTATTAACATTAAAAACCATTAAATTCTTCCGAATGCTCTTTTTCTGATAACTTTAAGACATTAATTTTTGCATTTCCAAATGGTTAACGGTAATTTTATACTTCTTAACCCATAATTGGCCCTGAAATGAAAATTGCAAAGCTTTTATTATTCCTGTTCCCTTTTTTGGTTTTCGCACAAGATGCCAATATTAAACCTCTAGATATTAATTTGACGAATTACGAATATCCTTATCCCGTTCAATTTTTAGAATTGACCAGCCAGCGTCAGTACATGCAAATGTTTTATATGGATGTAACTCCGGAAAATTACAACAACAAAAATGTGGTACTTCTTCATGGAAAAAATTTCAACGGAGCCTATTGGGAAACTACCATAAAAGCTTTAACCGCAGCAGGTTTCCGAGTAATTGTTCCAGATCAGATTGGCTTTGGAAAATCATCAAAACCCGATAATTTTCAATATACATTTCAGCAATTGGCAGAAAACACCAAAAAATTATTAGATCATCTTGGAATCGGGAAAGCGACTATTTTAGGACATTCTATGGGCGGAATGCTGGCAACTCGCTTCGTCTTGATGTATCCTGAAATGACAGAAAAATTAGTTTTAGAAAATCCAATTGGTTTGGAAGACTGGAAATTAGTCGTTCCTTATAAACCTGTAGATTGGTGGTACGAATCAGAATTGAAACAAAACTTTCAGACCATCAAAAATTATCAAATGGCTAATTATTACAATGGAAAATGGAATTCCGATTATCAAAAATGGGCCGAACTCAGCGCCGGTTGGACAACAGATCCAGAATATGAAAAAGTCGCGTGGAATTCGGCACTTTTGTATGAAATGATATTTACACAGCCCGTTTTATATGAATTCAAAAACCTTCAGGTTCCTACGCTTTTAATTATTGGCACGAGAGACAAAACAGCTTTAGGAAAGCCTTTAGTTTCAGAAGATATTCAAGCAACAATGGGAAATTATGCCGAATTAGGCAAACGAACTCAAAAGGCAATTCCGAATTCAAAACTAGTTGAAATTCCAAATACTGGACATTTGCCACATATTGAATCTTTTGATCAATTTATAAAACCATTAATCGTATTTTTGAAAGAATAATTAATTAAAACCACACTATTATGTTTACTATCGACCAAATCAAAGAAGCACATTCTAAAGTAAAAAGCGGTGCTGATTTTCCAAACTATATTCAAGATTTAATCATTCTTGGCGTAAAAGGTTATGATACTTTTGTGCATGACGGAAGTGTAATTTATTTTGGATTAAATAATTATACCGCTGCTGCAGAAGAAAAATATCCTGAAATAAAAGTCGCTGATTTTCCTAACAAAGAACTTTTCATCGAACTTTTAGTAAAACATCAACATGGTGAAACCGATTATATGACTTTCTGTACACATTGTGCACAATGCGGTATTGCAAAATGGCGCGTTAATATCGTCGAAATGACTTGTACTTATTTTGATAAATCAGAGAACGAAATTTTAATCGAAAAAATCCCTAGTTAATTTTTAAAGTATGAAGATTTTTAATCAAAGAATAAATTTAGTTTTAGCGGCACTTTTTCTAATTTGCTTTACAAGCTTTTCACAACATAAAAAAGATAAACCAAAATTTAAAGTAATTGCTTTTTATACAGGCAAAAATGATCAGGCACACATCAGTTTTGTACACGAAGCCAATAAATGGTTTCCAAAAATTGCCGAAGAAAATCATTTTGTGTACGATTCAACAAGCAATTGGGACAATCTGAACGCGAAGTTTTTAGCTAATTACCAAGTTGTATTGTTTTTAGACACAAGACCAGAAACACCATCTCAGCGCGAAGCTTTTCAAAAATATATGGAAAATGGCGGAGGTTTCATCGGATTTCATTTTTCGGCTTTTGCATTAAATAATTCCTCTTATCCACAAAACTGGGACTGGTACCACAATACTTTTCTGGGTTCTGGAGAATATGGAAGTAATACCTGGAGACCTACATCGGCAATTTTGAGAGTTGAAAACCAGGATCCAATAACTAAAGGTATTCCTAAAACTTTCAAATCACAACCAAACGAATGGTACCGATGGGGCAATGATTTGACAAAAAATCCAGACATTAAAATTCTTTTAGCAATTGACGAAAGTAGTTTTCCATTAGGAACAGGCCCAAAAGCACATGAAATTTGGCATAGCGGTTACTATCCTGTCGTTTGGACAAATAAAAAATACAAAATGCTTTATGTGAATATGGGGCATAATGATATTGATTATGAAGGTAAAACCAACAAAACTCTTTCGTACACATTTGAAAATGAAACACAAAACAAAGTAATTTTGAATGCTTTGCTTTTGTTTGGAAATAAAAAAAATAAATAAATTTCAAAATACTAGACAAACTGTCTGTAATCATAAATTCTGAAGAAATTTTTAAAATAATTACTATAATAATTTAATGAAAAATAAAATCGCGATCATTCTTTTTACACTACTATTAATTTCTTGCAATTCAAAACAACAGGAAAATAAAATCAATAAGACAGATAATCTGAAAAAAGAAACATCATCAAAAATAATTAGTAAAAAAAATGAATCCGATACTGTAGATTATCAAATTTCGACGTTTGATAATCCTGAAGATGCAGATCGTATATCTAGACAAAAGGAAAGTTTGAAACGACTTTCAGAAAAAAAAGTTTTTTTTAATATTCATAATAAATTGATTGAAAAAATAAACGAAGAGCAACAATCCTTTTTCGAAAAAAACAACAATTATGAATTACTTTCTGTTGCCAAAGGAAGTCTGTTTCAGGAAAACAGTAATGATTTTGTGTTTACAGTTTATGACAAAAAGAATGTGAAAATTTCGTTTTTACTCTATAATGAAAAAACTGCTGCATATGCTGAATTATACAAAGACATAAAAGTCATAAATGGCCTTAAAGATGCAGATTGCGATTTCTATTCTTTTGGAACATTAGATTATCAATTTGCAGATGAATTTTTAGTTTACAGTGAAGATCATTTAACAAAAAGCATAGAAACTTATTTACAATATACTTCTGTTAAAATTACTGATATATCAAAAGCTCAAGATTTTGCATTGAAAGAAGGATGTTTCGCTAAAAATGTTTCAAAAACAAATCTTGCAAATACACTTTGTTTGGCCACAAGTGCTGTTTACAACAATTGGGAATGCTTACGATACGACAAAACAAACAATACTTTTTTTATTTTTTTCGGTCAGGCTTTCGCTGATTAATGATTTAAAAAATAATTCATTAAAAAATATATTTAAAATGTCAGACAAACTTTCTCCAATTATAAATTCTGAAGAATTAATTCAATTGTCGCATTCAAAAACGATTGTTTTAATCGACGCCAGAGCCGGACTAAATGCGCAAGAAAATTATCAAAAAGAGCATTTAAAAGGCGCTCGATATGTTGATTTGAACAAAGATTTAGCAACAGTTGACTGCAATCCGAAAAATGGCGGAAGACATCCGCTTCCATCGTTAGAAAAATTTGCTGATGTACTTTCTAAAATAGGAATTTCGCCGGAAAGCCATGTCGTAATTTATGATGACAAAAACGGATCCAATGCAGCATCGCGATTTTGGTGGATGCTGAAAGCAATTGGACACGAAAAAGTTCAGGTTTTAAATGGAGGTTTGAAGGAAGCTATAAAAGCAGGTTTTCCAATAAGTTCAGAAATTGAACAATTTGAACAAAGCAATTATCCAGTTTCAAATTGGAAATTAGCTGTAGCCGATATTGAAGAAGTTGAAAAAGCCCGAAAAACCAATGAAAATATCGTGATTGATGTTAGAGACAAAAATCGTTTTGACGGACTTACAGAACCACTTGATTTAATCGCCGGACATATTCCAGGTGCAATTAATGTTCCGTTTAGTGAAAATTTAAATGAAGATGGATTATATAAATCTCCTGAAGTTTTAAAAGAAAAATACAATGCCATTTTAGGCGATATTAATTCAGAAAATGTAATTGTACACTGCGGTTCAGGCGTAACGGCATGTCACACCTTACTTGCAATGGATTATGCCGGAATTCCGATTCCAAAACTATATGTTGGCTCATGGAGCGAATGGTCGAGAAATGACCGCGAAATGGCAACAAAAAAATAGAGTAAACTTTTTTGCCACAGATTTCACAGATTAGAGTGATTAATCTTTTTAATCTGTGAAATCTGTGGCAAAAGAAATTTTTAATAATATAGAAATGCAACACTGGGACATACTTTTATCTAACCAGGTAAACAAAAAAGCTTTTATTGACAACATACTCAATAGCGAATCAAAAGGAGAATTAGCCTTTTTAAACGATCAAAAAGGAATTCTGTTCTCAGATATCGCAATTGAAAAATTCATTGAAAAAGAGTATCAATATGATATTGTAGAAGCTTCTCCGGAATCACATCGTCAATTAAGGACTTTTTCTTCGGGCGAACGCAAAAAAGAGTTTTTAAAATACTGCATCAGCCAAAAACCTGATTTTATCATTTTTGATAATCCATTTGATCATTTAGATCAGGCATCGCGAGTTGTGCTAGAAGAATCTTTAAAAAAACTGACGAACGAAATTGCCATAATCCAAATCGTAAATCGCGTTTCAGATGTTTTAGAATTTGTTCCGAATAAAGCACAAATCAAAGACAATTCATTTGAATTGCATCCGATTTTAAAAACCGAAAATCATTTTAAAACCTTAAATTCAGCTGCAATTCCAAAAGCAATTGAACCACATTCTTTCCACGAAAGTGTGTTAATTAAAATGGAAGAAGTTTCAGTAAGTTACGAAGAACGCAAAATTGTAGACAAAATTTCCTGGACAATAAAGCAAGGTGAATTTTGGCAGCTAATTGGCCCGAATGGTTCTGGAAAAAGCACCATTTTATCTTTGATTACGGGCGATAACCCAAAAGGTTTTGGTCAGGATTTATATTTATTTGGAAGAAAAAAGGGAAGCGGAGAAAGCGTTTGGGACATAAAAAAACAAATCGGAATCTTCACCACTTCTATGACCGATTTATTTCAGAAAGGCCATACTTTGGAACAAATGATTCTTTCCGGTTTTTTTGATTCCATTGGACTTTATAACGAACCAACGACGCATCAACTGCAAATTGTAAATCAATGGCTTGATGTAATTGAAATGACGCATTTGCGCAAAAAACGTTTTATCGATCTTTCAATCGGGCAGCAAAGAGTTGCTTTGATTGTTCGCGCTGTTTTAAAACATCCGCCATTATTAATTTTAGACGAACCTGTAGAAGGCCTTGACGACGAAAATGTAGATTTAGTAATTCAGCTTATCAATACGATAAAACAAGAAACAAACGTTGCTATTTTATACGTTTCACATCGAATTGAAGTCGGCCTCGCACCTACTTCTGTTTTCGAGCTTTTGCCATCAGAAACAGGATCAATCGGAAAAATAAAATATCATTCAGAATTAAATTAGATAATTTGCCAATTAGATAATGTGGCAATTATAACACAAAGTATATCTGTAGAGGCGCACTGCAGTGCGTCTCCGCAACGAATATCCACAATGCGTTAGACGCACCGCAGTGCGTCTCTACAGAAAATTGGAACGATAATAAAATTATGGTAAAACAAAAAAGCTCCAAAAAGGAGCTTTTTCAATATTAAGAAATTATCTAATTATCTATATTGACACATTATCTAATTAATTCTCGTCATCTTCAGTATTATGCGACTTCACGTAAGTACGCCATTTTTCAATACAATCCTGAAAATCCTGAGGTAATTCCGTATCAAAACGCATCAATTCTCCCGTATTTGGATGAACAAAACCAAGCGTTTTAGCATGAAGCGCCTGACGTGGCAATGCTTTAAAACAATTCTCAATAAACTGTTTGTATTTAGTAAACGTCGTTCCTTTCAAAATCAAATGTCCGCCGTAACGTTCATCATTGAATAACGGATGCCCGATATGTTTCATATGTGCACGAATCTGGTGTGTTCTTCCTGTTTCAAGTTTACATGAAATCAAAGTTACGTAACCAAAACGTTCCAAAACTTTATAATGCGTAATAGCCGGTTTTCCAATTTCCGGATCAGCAAAAACAGCCATTTGCATGCGATCTTTCAAATGTCTAGCTAAGTTTCCTTCAATTGTACCACTTTCTGCAGCCACATTTCCCCAAACAAGCGCAATATACTCACGTTCGGTAGTTTTAGCTTCAAATTGCTTCGCTAAATGCGTCATTGCTGCTTCCGTTTTGGCAACAACCAAAAGTCCTGACGTATCTTTGTCTATTCGGTGAACCAATCCCGGACGTTCACTACTATTCATTGGCAAATTATCAAAATGATGTGCCAAAGCATTTACCAGCGTTCCCGTGTAATTTCCGTGGCCTGGATGCACAACCATTCCTGGTTCTTTATTTATTAGCAAAAGTGCATCATCTTCATAAACAATATTCAACGGAATATCTTCAGGAAGAATATGATTTTCAAATGGCGGATGCGACAACATAACCGTTATCACATCAAAAGGTTTTACTTTGTAATTTGATTTTACCGGAATATCATTTACAAAGATATTTCCATTAGTTGCTGCATTCTGAATTTTATTTCGTGTAGCATTCGGAATCAAATACATTAAATATTTGTCAATACGCAAAAACGCCTGACCTTTAGGGACTTCAAATCTGTAATGCTCGAATAATTCGTCTTCCAGATCTAAATTTTCTTCAATATTATTGTTCATCTTGTGGGGTTTCTACAGGCACTGCTGTACTGTCTGCCTGGCTGTCATCTACATAACTCGCTTTTCCGTCTCCTAAAACCAAATCAATTTTAGAAGCTTTCAACACGCGGTCTCCTACTTTTAAGTTTCTTCCTTTGTAACGCATTTCCAAAACCATATCTTTTCCAAGATTCGGAATATAAGTAATCGTTCCCGGCTCAAGCCCTAAAGCTTTCAAAGTAGGAACTGCTTCGCGATATGTTTTTTCAATTAAATCAGGAATTTTAACAGATGAAAATCCTGATGCGTTAATTTTAATATATATTTTTCTTCCAACTTTCACCTTAGTTCCCGGCAATGGATCTTGCTCAACAACACTGAATTTCGGAAATTCACTTCGGTAATCAACACTATCCAAAAGCACATAATCTAAGTCCAGTTCGTCTAATTTCTCTTCAACCTGTTCTTCAGTTAATCTTGCTAAATTCGGAACCGCAATTTCATGTCCGTGATCAGTCGTAAAAGTCAGCCAATGCATAAACAAATAACCCAAAACTGCAATGATAGCTGCCGCACTCAACAATTGTAAAAAAAATACGCGGCTAGTTAAATACTTACGTAAACTCATAAATTAATTTTTAGTTGAACGCAAAGATAAAGTATTTCATTTCAAAAAAAATGATAATTTTGTTTAAAACAAAAATGCCCTGCGATTGTTATTTCTATTAAAAACTAAAATCTTTGGAATTTGGTATTTTAGAATTTAAAATTTCAATTTTTAGGAGCTGTTTCCCGCTTTCGCCTATATCTTTTTGTCTGCAGAAAAAGCAGCCAAAAAGGATACCGGCTCTATCGGGGCTAGGGCACTCGGTTTCAGGATAAAATCTCGATTAAATAAATTAACGATTAAATAAATAAGAAAGTCAATGAAAAACATTGCCATAATAATGGGCGGATATTCAAGCGAATACAAAATTTCGCTTATCAGCGGAAACGTTGTTTACCAATATCTTGACAAAACAAAATACAACGGATTCCGAATTCATATTTTCAAAGAAAAATGGGTTTATGTAGACGCAAACGACGCCGAATTTCCAATTGACAGAAACGATTTTTCTGTAACTGTAAATGGAGAAAAAATCACTTTTGACTGTGTTTTCAATGCCATTCACGGAACTCCGGGCGAAGATGGATTAATGCAGGCCTATTTTGAATTAATTGGTCTTCCACAATCATCTTGCGATTATTATCAATCGGCTTTGACTTTCAACAAAAGAGATTTATTATCGGTTTTAAAACCATACGGAATCAAAACGGCAATTTCATATTATCTAAACAAAGGCGACGAAATCAATACAGCTGAAATCGTTAAAAAAGTGGGACTTCCTTGTTTCGTAAAACCAAATAAAGCAGGTTCAAGTTTCGGGATTTCAAAAGTAAAATCTGAAGCTGAACTTCCAATCGCAATTGAAGTTGCATATAAAGAGGATAACGAAATCATCATTGAAAGTTTCCTTGACGGAACTGAAGTTTCTGTCGGCGTAATCAATTACAAAGGCGAAATCAAAGTTTTGCCAATTACAGAAATTGTATCAGACAATGATTTCTTCGATTATGAAGCCAAATACGAAGGAAAATCACAAGAAATCACTCCAGCGAGAATTTCTGACGAACTGACACAAAAAGTGGGAGAAACAGCAAAACGTGCTTACGAAGTTTTAAAAATGAAAGGTTTCTCAAGAAGCGAATTCATTATCGTAGACAACGAACCATATATGCTGGAAATGAACACTATTCCAGGATTGACAACAGAAAGTCTGATTCCGCAACAAGCAAAAGCAGCCGGAATTTCTCTGGAAGATCTATTTACAAATGCAATTGAACTGGCTTTAGCCTAGTCACTAAGATACTAAGGTGCTGAGATACTAAGATTTCAGCACCTTATTTTTTAATTATAACACAATCTTGTCGTTCTGAATCTGCGATTCTAAAAAAAACTTAGAATCTTAGCATCTCAGCACCTCAGAATCTTTAAAAGAAATGCGAAAAGCCATATTCCCAGGATCATTTGACCCAATTACGTTAGGACACGAAGATATCATCAAAAGAGGAGTTCCGTTATTTGATGAAATTGTAATTGCTATTGGTGTAAATGCCGAGAAAAAATACATGTTTTCATTAGAAGAAAGAAAACGTTTCATCGAAGAAACCTTTAAAGACGAACCAAAAATTTCGGTAATAACTTATGAAGGATTGACAATTGATTTAGCAAAAAAAGAAAAAGCCAATTTCATTTTAAGAGGTCTGCGCAACCCAGCTGATTTCGAATTTGAAAAAGCAATTGCACATACCAACAGAAAGCTTTCAAAAATTGAAACAGTCTTTTTATTGACCGCCGCAAAAACTTCTTTTATCAGTTCGAGTATTGTTCGTGATGTATTAAGAAATGGCGGCGAATATGAAATGTTAGTTCCAGATGCTGTAAGAGTTACAAAATAAGGGAATAAACAAACTTATTTGCACAGGTAAGATAAATCGTTATTTTTGTTTACCTAACCCTTAAAACCTAAATAATGATTTTTTACGGAACCAAAGCTGCAAACATCAAAAATGACCAAGTTTTAAACGTAGATTGCTCACATTGCGATTCGAAAGTTACCATGAGATACAGCATATTCGAAAAATATGCTCACATTTATTGGATTCCTTTTTTTCCAATCAAAAAATTAATTTTTGCAGAATGTAATTCCTGTAAAAAAACATTTGAAAGACACGAACTTCCAACGCCAACTCAGCAAAAAATTGACCGATCAAAAGGAAAAGTAAACAGCCCGTTTTGGATGTTTTCAGGATTAATGATTATAGGAGCTTTTGTTCTATACGGTTTTTACAGTTCAGTCCAAACAACAAAAAACACTGAAAATTTTATTCAAAGCCCAAAAATTGGTGACGTTTACCTGATTAATAGCTCAACTGGATTTTATTCAACAATGAAACTGGATGAAATTTCAAAAGATAGTTTGGTATTATCAATCAATAATAAGGAAATTGACAACAAAGAGGAAACTGGAAAAATTGATTTAGAAGAGAATTATGTAAACAAAAAAACTATAGCCAAAAGAGAGCTGCAAAAACTTTTCACCGAAAATAAAATTTACGAAGTAGTTAGGCATTAACACTTCCAACCATAAATTTGTAAGCGAAGCAAATTATAAGTAATTTCGCATTTTTAAAATAAACAAAAAATAATGAGCATCGAGAGAGAATTAAACAAGCGAGGCGGATCTAAATGTGAACTTTGTGGCGCCGAGGAAAATCTAAAAGTATATCAAGTTTTGCCAACTCAAAAAGGCGGACTTGACGAAAGCATTTTAGCTTGTAACACCTGTATTGACCAAATTGAAAACCCAGATAATGTAGATTTAAATCACTGGAGATGTCTAAACGACAGCATGTGGAATGAAAATATTCCGGTTCAGGTTGTGGCGTGGAGAATGCTAAGCCGTTTGCGCGCTGCGGGATGGCCTCAGGAATTACTTGACATGATGTATTTAGATGAAGATACGCTGGCATGGGCACAAGCTACTGGCGAAGGTGAAGACGACGAAAACAAACTCGTTCACCGCGACAGCAACGGCGTTATTTTACAACACGGAGATTCTGTAGTTTTGATTAAAGATCTTAAAGTAAAAGGCTCTAGCATGGTTGCCAAACAAGGAACTGCTGTTAGAAACATTCGTTTAGATCACGAAAACGCTGAGTATATTGAAGGAAAAGTCGATGGTCAGCAAATTGTGATTATTACACAATACGTAAAGAAGATTTAAAAGATACTAAGGTTCTAAGTTGCTAAGATTCTAAGTTTTTTTTTTAAACTCATAATTCATAACTCATAACTTTTAAACATAAAAAAAAGCTGTTCGACTGAACAGCTTTTTTTTTATGTTTAAGTAAATTATTTCTGGAATAATTTATTGATTTGATCTTTTACAAATGGCTCAGAAACGCTGCTTGTTGCTGAAGTAGCTTCTTTGCTTGAAACCATAAACTGAACTGTAGCTTTCTCTGGAATCACACTTCCTGTGTAATGCAACCAGATATAGTTGTTAGGCAATTCTAATTTAATATCATATAATGGGCTTGCAGAAAAACCATTCATGATAATAGAGTAAAGACTTGCGTAATCATTGTTTACATTTTTGAATGAAAATTTTCTCAAAGCTGAAGAATCGTCATCATTCTGAATACTAGTGTAATACACAGTATACTCGTCTCCAATTTTCTGAATGTAATTGTTATTTACTTTTCCTAATTTTTCAACCGGAACTGTTTCAAGAACTTTAATTTGTGCAAATGAAACGAAACTTAAGAACAAAGTAGCAATGGTAATAATGTTTTTCATAACGTATTTGGGGTTTACAATTTTACTGTAGCAAAAAAACATAGAAATAATGAAAAAATCGCTATCAAATCATTATTTTTTTAACACAAAATTGTAAAACTTAATTTGAATTTTATAAAATACTGACAAACAATACAATAGAACAAAAATTACTCAACTGTTCTATTTTTCCTCAATCTAGTATTTTTTGCTTTTTTCGTCTTCTTTCTTTACGACATTACGAGCCACTTCAATTTTAAACTTTTTGCCTTTCATTTTTTCATCTTTGATATGCTTCAGCAAATCTTTGACTTTATTGTATTTTACAGCTGCAAACGAAACAAAATCTTTTACCTCGATCAATCCTAAATCTTCTTTTTCTAATTTTCCTTTTTGAGAAAAGAAACCAACAATGTCAAATTTGTTCAGTTTTGTTTTCTTTCCGCCGCTTATGTAAATGGTTTGAAATTGTGGTGGTTTTGGCAACGAAACAATTCCTTCGACATCTAAAACATCCATTTCATAATCAATATAATCCAGCTGTTTTTCACTTTCATGAATAATTACATAAGCTGTTCCGCTTGCCTGCATACGCGCCGTACGCCCGTTTCTATGCGTGAATTCGTCTTCTTTTAATGGCAAATGATAATGAATAACGTGCTTCATTTCTGGAATATCCAAACCTCTCGCTGCTAAATCTGTTGTGACCAAATAACTAATACTTCCGTTTCTAAACTGAATTAAAGCGCGCTCACGTTCGTCCTGATCCATTCCGCCATGATAATAAACCGAATAGATTCCTTTTTCATTCAAAGTATCACTGATACGTTCTGCCGCGTCTCTATGATTGCAAAAAATAATAGCCGATTCTGATTTTAAAGAGCAAATCAAATTGAATAAACTCCCTAATTTATCTTTGGCTGACGAAACAATCATTTTCATCGACAGATTCGCTTTTTCCTCTTCTTCTGGAATAAAATCCAAAACAGTTGGATTTATAACGCGTGTATATTTCGGAATTTCAATATCTGAAGTTGCAGAAACCAAAACTCTTTTATTGACTTTTGGCAATCTTCCAATAATAAAAGACATTTGTTCGTGAAACCCTAACTGAAGCGATTTATCAAACTCGTCTAAAATCAAAGTCTGTATTTTATCGGTTCTAAAAGTTTCTCTGTCAATATGATCTGCAATTCTTCCAGGAGTTCCAATTAAAACTGCAGGCGGATTACTTAAATTCTTGATTTCAGTATCAATTGAATGCCCTCCGTAGCAGATATTTACTTTGTATTGTGTTCCCATTTTCTTCCAAACTTGCTCAATTTGAAGTCCAAGTTCGCGTGATGGAACCAAAATTAAACATTGAACAGAAAGAATTTCAGGCTGAAGCATTTCTAAAACCGGAAGCAAAAAAGCCAATGTTTTTCCTGATCCTGTTGGAGAAAGCAATAAAACATTGTTTTCGTTCAAAATAGCATCTTGAGCCATTTCTTGCATTTCGTTTAGGCTCTCAATCCCTAAATTCGAAAGTATGTTGTTGGAATGGTGTTTTTTATTCATTTTGCAAAAGTAGGGAAAGTTTTTTAACCGCAAAGCACGCAAAGGTTTACGCTAAGTCCGCAAAGTCAATATTCAAAGCTTTGCGAACTTAGCGTTTATAAAACCTCTCATAAAAAAACTTTGCGTGCTTTGCGGTTAAAAATCACAAAGCATATCAACTTTAAACCTGAAACCTGAAACAAAAAAAACTTATATTTGAATCCTATTAAAATTAAACTCATGAAACTTTTTACCCTTCTCCTCTCCCTTTTCACAATCAGCATTTTCGCTCAAAACAACAAAAAATACGATACGTTTTTCGAAAAAGGAAACGGAAATCAATCGGCTTCTTATCAGGAAACTATAGCTTATTTTAAAATGCTTGCTGCTGATTTTCCAACCATTCAAATGAAAGAAATGGGATTGACTGATTCTGGTGAACCATTGCACATGATCACTTTTAATCCGGACAAAGAATTTGACTTTGATAAAATTCAGAAAACAAAAGCCGTGCTTTTTGTAAATAATGGAATTCACGCCGGAGAACCAGACGGAATCGACGCAACAATGCAATTTTACAGAGATTTAGCAACCGGAAAAATGAAAGCGCCAAAAAATACCGTTTTGGTTACAATTCCGGTTTATAATATTGGCGGGGCTTTAAACCGAAATTCGACAACACGTGCCAATCAGGACGGACCCGAAGTTTATGGCTTTAGAGGAAATGCAAGGAACTACGATTTGAATCGTGATTTAATGAAATCGGATACTCGAAATACAAAAAGTTTTGTGGAGATTTTCCAAAAAATAAATGCCGATGTTTTTATCGATAATCACGTAAGCAACGGTTCTGATTATCAATACAAACTGACGTATATTATGACACAACATAATAAACTCGGAACGGTTTTGGGTGATTTTATGAATAACGAAATGATGCCGGCTTTGGTAAAAGATCTTCAGAACAAGAAAATCGAAACGACGCCTTATGTAGATTCGTTTAAAGATACACCAGACAAAGGTTTTGGACAATTTGTCGACAGTCCGAGATATACTACTGGTTATACTTCCCTATTTAATACTATTGGTTTTGTGGTAGAAACACACATGCTGAAAAAATATGCCGAACGTGTAAAAATGACCTACGAATACATGAAATCGACTTTGGATTTTACCGATGCAAATTATCAGAAAATCAAAGAGCTTCGTGTAAAAAATTTAGAGCAATATCAGCCTAAGAAAAAATACACTTTACAATGGGAAATGGACAGCACAAAAACCACAAAATTTACTTTTTTAGGCTACGAAGCAGGTTACAAAAAAAGTGACGCTACAACAGGCGACCGTTTGTACTATGACCGAAGCAAACCTTATAAAAAAGATGTTCCGTACATCAAAGAATTTAAATCAGCTAAAGAAGTTGTGATTCCAACGGCGTATATAGTTCCGCGAGGTTATTGGAATATTATTGATCTTTTGAAAAACAATAATATTTCGTTTCGTCAATTTAAAAACGATACGATTATAGAAGTTGAAAGCTACAAAATTGCTGATTTTAAAACGGTTCCGTCAGCTTACGAAGGACATTATGCGCATAGAAACACAACGGTAACTTCTAAAATCGTTAAAATGGCTTTCGCCAAAGGTGATTATTATGTTCCAACAAACCAAAAAGGTGTTAAATATATAGTGGAAGCTTTTGAACCAGAAGGTGTTGATTCGTTTTTTAACTGGAATTTCTTCGATCCGATTTTACAGCAAAAAGAACATTATTCTGAATATATTTTTGAAGATACTGCAGCAAATCTTTTAAAAGAAAATCCAGCTTTAAAAGCAGAATTAGAAACCAAAAAACAAAACGACCGCGAATTTGCTAAAAGTGCTGAAGCGCAGTTGGATTGGATTTACAAACATTCTGTTTATTATGAAAAGGCGCATTTGCAGTATCCTATTTATAGGGTTTTGTAGATTTTTTTTTAACCGCAAAGGACGCAAGGTTTTTTGATTTTGATTGAGTTTAGAAAACGCTAAGATCGCAAAGCTTTGCGTATAGAATTTTGTCAAAGTTGAGACCAGAAAACTTTTTACTTTTAGAAAATATGACATACAAACTATTTCTCGACGATATCAGAGATGTAAATATGGTTTACAAAAAATTAACTAATTATGATTTTGTTGTGGTTAGAAATTTTCATGATTTCAAAATGACAATTTTAGAAAAAGGTCTTCCCGAATTAATTAGTTTCGATAATGATTTAGGTCTTGATGAAAATGAAAATGTTGCCGAAGATGGTTACGCTTGCGCAAAATGGCTTGTTTATGAATCTGGATTTGATTTACAAAATCTAAATTTCAATGTTCATTCTGCTAATCCTGTAGCTTCTCTTCAAATTCAAAGTTTACTTGATAATTATATTAAACATTTGAAATCACAATAGTGCAGATTTGCAATCTATACTTGTAAAAAACAAGTATAAAAAGCAAAGTTATCTTACTTTGTGGGCACGGATTGCAAATCCGCGCTATCGGACTATTTAGATGATTTTCCTGAATTTCTTAAAACAGATATTACTCCAAAATTAAAAGACTACAATAATACATCTCCTTCAATTTTATATTAAAATATTATGGCAACAACAGTTATATATACTAACAGTTACAATGAGATTATTACTGAACAACAATTAAGTTCGCTTAAAGATTACAATAAAGTTTATAAATTAAATGGAGTAATAAAAAAGATAGAGTCATACTATAACGGGCAATTTGACGGAATTGAATATTTCAAAGAGGATAATGAAACTTTAAACGATATTTTTACTTTAGTTGGCACCAATTCTTTATTAATTACTCAAATTGAGTTAACTGGTAATTATAAAATTGTAAATTCTTTTTCGTACATAGAAGGAGTGAACACTCATATTGAAAAACATCTTTTATTAAATAATAAAATAATTTGTATTCATGAACAACAAACAGCGGGACAATTATATTGCGAAAAATATTTGTTTGATTCTGATGGAAGCGAAATTGGCGAAGAAATTTTCAGTTTTACATATAATGTTGATGGTACATTAAAAAATATTTCAGGTATTGGCTATCCTTTTAGTAATGATAATCAAACACTGGATGCTGATGAAATTCCTCTATTTTTCCCAAATCTGCTAATTGACAACCCATATTATGCTAATGCAGCTTTTTTACCCGATAGCGCGGATTTGCAATCCGCGCTGACGTTATGCTAATTTCATTGTTAGAAAAAAATCACATTTACGGCTTCCCGTAACCATATTCAATTCCAACATTCTATATTTGAATATCAAATAGTATTACCCAATTCTAACCTGCTTAACCAAAAACTATGAATAACCAAACCGGCGACACTATTGTTGAGGGAATATTTTACGGATTAAATTATTTGGGAGCGCTTTTTCATTGGCTCGCTTTCTTCGGTAGAAAATCGTTTCAAAAAGCACTTGAAAGCGGTTTTATAAATACAATCATCGGAATTCTTGTCCTCGTTTTGATTGTTCTTTTCTTCAAAAATGAAGTTTTACATTTAATTCTTTACCTAATCAAAAAATACCTAAATCAAAACTAAAAAATGAATCCACAACCTTCAAGAAATTCATCTTCAGGAAACTCATCTTCAGGAAGTCCGAAACCTTTTGCTATTATAGGTTTAGTATTTGCCATTATTGCTTTTCTTTTCTCCATGATTCCGTGCATTGGATTTTATGCCGTTGGCCCGAGTTTATTTGCCTTGGCTTTTAGCGGAATTTCATACGCTGGCTTAAAACAAAGAAACGAAAACACTTCTGTTTCGCTTGCAGGTTTGATCGTTGGAGCTGCTGCCATTTCAATTGGGGCTTACCAATATTATGAATATCAAACTGTTTTTGAAACTAAAGCCGAAATCGAACAATCGCTTAACAATACCGAAAAACATGTTATTGATACGATTCAAAAAAAGGTTTTGGAAAAAGTCGGAGAAAAATTGGAAGAAGAACTAAGAAAAGATTCGATACAAGAAGCCAAAAATGATTCTATCAAAAAAGACTCTATTTCGAAAAAATAAGGAATATCATTTTTTCAATCTTTTGATATTTGTGGCAATCTTGTTTTTGATTTTCTATCTAAAAACAAATATCATCAGCATTAAATGTCCTTATTCTGAAATTGGAATGAAATGCAAAACCTGCGGACTTACGACTTCATTTCGAAAAATCATAAACAATGATTTTTCTGATTTGAATTTTGGATTTTTGCTATTCTTTATTGCTTTTTTATCGCAATTAATTATAAGGCCGTTGGTTAGTTTTATTTTGTTTTTTTCGGATAAACCCACATTTATCAGAAATGTTGATATCGCACTTTCTATATTTCTATTTGGATTTGCTTATGCTGAATTGATATAACATATTGTAATTTTTTTTCTTTTAATAAACCAGGCTGATGAAATTTAAACTTGTATTAATAATCGCATTTGTTATTGGAATTTCTTCATGTAAAAATGAAGCAAAAGAAAACAATCTTAAATCTAATCCAGATAATTCGGGAATAAAACCTGAAAAGGAAACTACATTAAACGATACTTTAAAAACTGATTCTGCAGTTATAAGTTCGTCAAAAAATAATGAGGCAGAAAACAAAAAATTGTTATCCGATTTTTTCATCAAAAATGACAAAAAGCCACAATTCTTTTTGATCAATAATCAAAAAGACACAACGATTGTATGCGCTGAGAAAACCAAAATTACAATTAAAGCAAATTCTTTTGTTTCAGTTAAAACAGGAAATGAAGCAACAGGAAAAATCAAAATATCGGTTAAGGAATATTATTCTATTTCTGATATGATTTTAGGAGGACTTTCAACCACTTCTAACGGAAAATTATTGGAAACGGGCGGTATGCTTTATATTTCTGCAACAACAAATGGCGAAAAATGCGATTTGAAAAAAGGAAAAAATATCGAAATTGCTTTTCCTAAAAAAAACAATAAAGATGGAATGCAGCTTTTTAATGGAAATTGGAAAAAAGACCAGATCAATTGGATTGTCAATAAAAACTCGGTTGATTTAGCACAGACTTTTACTAATGTTGATGAAAGACCGGTATATATAGGTGGAAATGAAGCTTTGTACAAATTTATTGGCAACAATTACAGAAATTCTGACGAAGAAATTAGTGGCAAAATATATGCTTCTTTTGTTGTAAACAGAGAAGGAAATGTCACTAATATTAAGATAACAAAAGGTTTGAGTAGAAAAGCTGATGACGAATATCTTAGAGTTCTAAAAAAACTTGGAAAATTTACCCCAGGCAAAGTGCAAGGCGTTCCTGTGAACTTTACGTATACTTTGCCAATTACTATAAAATCAGAGGACTCCGATATTTCCAATTCAAGAAATTACAACAACAACCGCCCTCAAGAACCTTATTCCACAAAAACTGATGAAAATATAAAAGCAAATGAAATAAGTTACTATATGTTCAGTAGTGCAAAACTTGGTTACCTAAATTGCGACCGATTTTTATACTATATTCCATCAATGGTAATTAATTATGGTGTTATTGTCGAAGATGAAAGCAATGTTTCGATCAATATTATTTACCATAGCTTTAAATCTATTATGAAAGGTGAATTGAGTCCTAAAAAAGTTATTTTTTATAATTCGCTTTTAAAAGAAAAAATTACAATCGTTGCTATTAAATATTTTGAAGGCAAACCATTTTTAGCGATTAAAGAAACTACCACGAGTGAAAAATCTGAAAAAGATCTTCAATTTAATCCGGTAACGCCTGAAGAGCTGAAAGATGAAATTATAAAACTGAATAAATTCAATTAATCATTTGATTTAAGTTATTTTTAGGCATTAATTTTAAAGAAAAATGGATACTTCGTTTTATCTGGAAAACTTTCAAAAAATAGCAAATCAACTTGATCGAAAACTTCTTGATGAAAAATCAGTTGAGGTTACTGTTGGTGTTTATTTGGATTCTGTTTTTATAAAATTGTATAAAAAATCATGGACAAATAATCCTCATGAAGCTTTAACAGCTGAATCGAGAATTTTCTTTTCTGTTTGGGTTAATGATTCCAGTATTCAGAAACAAAAAATCATGTATAATATTCATGCCTTAAAGTTGAGAAAACTAAAAGGTTATGCTATTGAAAGCCGAAAATTTGCTGAAAAATTTAGAAATCTTTTTGAAAATTACAGCCAAAAATGGCCAAATGTCAGCACAAATTACGGTCCGCTGACTTTAATGGAGGGCTGGATTACTTTAGATTTCGAGAATTATCAGGCAGAAATTTTAAAAATCTGCAACAACTTTTTGGAGATTGAGTATCTAATTGATGCTACTTTGCTTCAGTTCAAATCAATGAAATAGAAAATTACTCGTAAAATACAGCTTTGCGTGAGGGATAGAGCTAATCCGCCGCGGCGGAGGCGAAAGCCCGACAGCATCCCGATAAAAGGGCGAATACGCGTAAACTGAATTAGCCCTTTTATCGGGATGGTGGCACGCCCAACTCTTTAAACTTCAAATTTTAATTTTCAACCGCAACGCAACCTTTTCAAGCTTTTTGTACTATAAAATATAACGCAAACAAAAAGCAAAATGAAAAAAATAGCAATATTACTTATTGGACTTTGCATGATTTCATGCTCGAATGAAGAATTGGGTAATTCTGAAATTAAAAGTAAACTTATTAGTATTGAGGAAAATCAATATCTGGATAATGAATTATGGATACATAAAGTTTACAATTTTGATGACAATAAATTGATAAATATTAAATATGAAAACTCTGATTTTGGCGATGAATATACTTATAATGAAAAAGGATTAGTCTCTAAAGTAGTTGAAAATGTAGATATTGGGAAAGTTTTAAAAACAACAACATACACATACGATGATAAAGGCAGACTAATTGAATACAACCTGATTCCAGGTAACGTTGATCTTAATTTAAGTGCTTTTAAATATACCTTTACATATCTTTCAGATAGAATACTTCGTACATTTAAATCCCAATCAGGATACTCGGAAACAATCGAGTTTTTCGTCGATGCAAACTATAATATTATCAAAAAAACAATAGCAAATAGCGACTATAGCTACATTTTTACATATGAAAATGGCAATCTTACAGATGCTTCTGAATTTAATAAAAATAGTAAAGGCACTTCTGTAAATTACAAGTATAGCAATTTAAAAAATGAACTTCAGATCAATCAATTCATTTTTGGAAAAGAATGGAAACTAAATAGTTTTTTATGTCGTTTGCATCCTGGTAATTCTATTTTAACTGGGATTTCTGAAAACTTGATTTCTGAATATTCGACTACTTTTAGAAACCCGATAAATCCTGATAAACAAACAGATATCACAAAGTTCACTTATAAAATGAATGACAAAAATCAAATGGAGAAACAGACTATTTTGCGTACAGCAACTACTAACGGAATCGTTGATGTTAACTCACGAACTGAAATTTCATATAAATATGAATAGCTCTTTTTATGAGTCTTTAACATTTTAAGATATTAAAAAAGCCCAATAACATGTGTTACTGGGCTTTTTTGTAGCTTTTTGTTTAGAAATTTAAGATTCTAAATTTTCTTCTTTTTTTTTAATATCTACCGAAGCGCGATTTTCTTCTTGAAACAATAATTTAATATTTTCATAGGAGTTTTTAAGTGCTTCCTTGATTTGTTCTGGGTTTAGCCAGGCAACTTTTTCTATTCCTTCTTCAAGTTGTCCGTGTGGTGTTCCCTCAAAATCAGATTGCATTTCAAACCAATGCGTAATTTTGAGTTTGTATTTTCCGTTACGTTTAAAGATATGATAGGTCTTTTGAAGTTTATTCGTAATACGAAGCTTGTTTACCCCTGTCTCCTCCTCTACCTCACGCATAGCCGTCGCTTCAATGTCTTCCCCTTTCTCTATTCCGCCTTTTGGCAGGTCCCATTTTCCGTTTCTAAAGATAAACAAGACTTCGCCTTTTTTATTATAGACAAAACCTCCGCCCGCTTTATTCACAGGAATTTTGGCTTTAAGGGTCTTCATGATCTCACTTTCATCTGGATGATAGAGAATAGCTTTTTGAATTTTATTTTGAAAAATTTTTATGATAAGCTGTTCGATATCAATACTCTCCAACAAGAACAATTGGAAATCTGTTTCTTTCGAGATTTCATTTGTCAAAAAAAGTGGTTTGTCGTTTACAAAAACTTTATACATTTGTATTATGATTTTTAATAAAGATACTGCCGAAAAAACAGCCGAATTGCTTTTGCAAATAAATGCAATTAAATTGAATCCCGAAAATCCTTTTACGTGGGCTTCTGGTTGGAAATCTCCTATTTACTGTGATAATAGGTTAATTCTTTCATTTCCGAGCATCAGAAACTATGTTCGTGATGAATTTGCTAAAAACATTGAAAAACAATTTGGAAAACCTGATGTGATTGCTGGTGTTGCTACTGGAGCGATTGGTGTTGGAATTTTGGTTGCCGAAAGCTTAGGTCTTCCTTTCGTATATGTGCGTCCGGAGCCTAAAAAACACGGAAGACAAAACCAAGTGGAAGGTTTTTTACAAAAAGGACAAAATGTTGTTGTTGTCGAAGATTTGATTAGTACCGGAAAAAGCAGTTTGATGGCTGTTGAAGCTTTAAGAAGCGAAGGTGCCAACATTAAAGGTATGGCTGCAATTTTCACATACGGTTTTGGTGTTGCCGAAGAAAATTTTAAAGAAGCTAATATTGATTTATTCACATTAAGCAACTACGAAAATCTTCTTGATTTAGCCGTTCAAAAACAATATATAACAGAAGATCAACAATCTACCTTACTTGAATGGAACGCAAGTCCATCAACTTGGGGACAGGAATAAATTCAGGTTTTTAAATCGTCGATTTCTGATTTTTAGAATTTACGATTTAAAATTTTGGAATTTAATTTGTTGTCATTCTTTAAAACAAATAAAAAACAAAAAACAATATGAACTTAGAAAGTCCAAAAGTTACAGTTCAGAAATCAGCTCAGGATTTATTTGACCAACTGACTGACGTAAAGAATTTTGAAAAATTAATGCCGGATAACATTGCTAAATTTGAAGTGACTGGCGAAGACGCTTTTATTTTTGGATTGAAAGGTATGCCGGAAATCAAATTAAAAATGAAAGACAAAGTAGCTCCAAACAAAATTGTTTTAGGTGCTGCGAGTGATAAGCTTCCGTTTACTTTGACTTCAAATATTGACAGTATTTCTGATTCAGAAAGTGCTGTTCAGTTATTTTTTGAAGGTGAATTCAACGCTATGATGGCCATGATGATCAAAGGACCAATCAGCAAGTTTATCGAAACTCTTGCTAACAATATGAATAAACTTTAATAATTGTGAATTATTAATTGTGAATTATAAATTAGATGCCCGATTTTAGTCGGGCATTTTTTTTACACAAATTTTGCCAATCTACTCTAGTGCAAAAGAAAAAAACTTAGCATCTTAAAAAAAAACATTTCATCCGTAAAAAAGAACAGTTCAGAAACAAAAATTATTCTCCGTTGAAATATTGATCGAAGTTTGAATCATCAAACTAAAACATATCAAAATGGAACCAGCTATTAAGATTTTAATTTACATTCACGCTTTTTTTGGCGGACTTGGACTAATTACAGGAATTGGAAGTATCGTTGTTAAAAAAGGCGGAAAACTACATAAAAGAATGGGGAAATTATTTTCCATCGGAATGATTACAAGTTCTTTAATTTCACTGCCAATTTGCTGGATGCCAAAACATCAAAATATCTTTTTATTCCTTATCGGATTATTTACAATCTATTTAGTTATTTCAGGAAACAGAGCTTTGAGCTTTAAAACAAAGACGAAAGCTGATTTATTAGACAGAATAATCTCAGGAACTATGCTTTTCTTTTCTATAATAATGATTTCAATTGGTTTATACTGTCAGCTAAACAATATTTCAAACGGAATATTATTCACATTTTTCGGCGGATTTGGACTTTTTATGACCGTAAAGGATTTTATCTTTTTCAGAAACTTTTCAGAAACCAATAGAAATTGGCTTTCAAAACACATTGGAAAAATGGTTGGCGCATTAATCGCTTCAATTACAGCTTACATAGTTGCCGGATTAGGAATTGGCAGTTTAATTGCATGGATAATGCCATCCATTTTAGGCACATTCTACATCATTTACTGGAACAAAAAAATAGAGCCCAAAGCAAAAACAATAATAAACCCAAGCTAAACAGCTTCATTAAAAAAAACCTTTGAGCCTTTGTAACTCTGCCCCTTTGTACCTCTAATAAAGCATTTGAATCTCTTTAATCTCAAATTCTGAAACCGAATCATCTTCAAGCAAAACTTGCAATTTTCCTGTTGATGAAACACCTTGGATAATTCCCATGAAATTTTGTCCAAAATTATCAGGATTAAGATTTTTAAAAGGCATTGGAATACCTTTTCGGAATAATGTGTTATAGTATTCATTCCAAAAAACAGAGGCTGAGGTTTCCCAGGAATTGATTTTTTCTTTGATTTTTTCGATAATCAATTCAGGTAATATCATTTTATCAAAAGGTTTTCCTAAAATTACGGACAAAGAAGAGGCATTTGGTAGTTCATCAAAATTAGTCTGATTAACATTCAGTCCCAAGCCAACAACTGACACGATCCTGCCATCACTTTTGATGGTGTTTTCGATTAGTATGCCACCAATTTTTTTATTGTATGACATAATGTCGTTTGGCCATTTTATACTTAAATCAGGAATATTTAATGATTTTAGCACTTCAATGACACTTAATGAGACTATTAAACTTAAATTAAAAACCTGTTCGTTATCAAACACAAAATCCTTTACCAAGGCACTCATAATTAAGTTTTTACCTGATTCCGACTGCCACTTTGAGCCCATTTGCCCCTTGCCTTTTGTCTGATTTTCAGCCGTTACCACAGTAAAATTATCCAATTCATCCTTGCTTGATATTGCTTTTAGAAAGTCATTTGTAGAATCTATGGCATCGAGTTTGATTAGTTTCATTCAGGTAATTTAAATTAACTTAATTTAATATTTTGTTAAGGTTCAAAAATAATCACAAATTTTGGTAACTTTACAAATTCATAAAAATAATTCATGGCGAAAAAGACTATTAATAATGATGTTCTATTGGCGAACATAATCAAAGGGATTGAGGAAGTAAAAGGAAATGATATCGATATTCTTGACTTAAGAGAAATTGACACGGCTGTATGCGACTATTTTGTTATTTGCAACGGTAGCTCAAACACCCAAGTTAACGCCATTGTAAACTCAATTCAAAAAACAGTATCTAAAGACTTAAAAGATAAACCCTGGCACGTAGAAGGAACCGATAACGCGGAATGGGTTCTGATGGATTATGTGCATATCGTGGTACATGTTTTCCAAAAACACATTCGTGAATACTATAATATCGAAAGCCTTTGGGGTGACGCCAAAATAACTACAATCGAAAACAAATACTAAAGAAAAAATTTTCTAATGGCTAAAGATAATAATCCAAATCCGAATAAATTTAAAATAAGTCCTTGGTTAATATACACCGCAATACTTTTAGTTTTTTTATTTATAAGTTTTGCAACCGGAGGATCTAACTTAAGCGAACCTGCTCAATTGACTTCTTCTAAATTCAATACGCTTTTAGAAAAAGGACAAATTGAAAAAGTTATCGTTTATAATAAAGCTGAAGCTGAAGTATACCTTACTGCTGCTGCATTAAAAGACAAAGCAAACGAAAAGGTTTCAAAAGATATTTTTAAAAATCCTAACAAAGGACCACATTATACTTTAGAAATCGGTAACGATCAAATTTTCCAAACCAAACTTGAAAAAGCGGTTGGTGAAGGAAAACTGAAAGATTTTAATTTTCTTCAAAAAAACAATTGGAGCGATATTTTAATCAGCCTACTTCCTATCATCATCATTATTGGTGTATGGATTTTCATTATGCGTAAAATGTCTGGCGGAGGCGCTGGCGGAGGCGGACAGATTTTCAATATCGGAAAATCTAAAGCAAAGCTTTTTGATGAAAAAACAGATATCAAAACAACATTTAAAGATGTTGCAGGTTTAGAAGGTGCAAAAGAAGAAATTCAGGAAATCGTTGAATTCCTTAAAAACCCTGAAAAATATACAAATCTTGGGGGTAAAATTCCAAAAGGAGCTTTACTTGTAGGACCTCCGGGAACTGGTAAAACTTTGCTTGCAAAAGCAGTTGCAGGAGAAGCTCAAGTACCTTTCTTCTCTTTATCAGGTTCTGATTTCGTAGAAATGTTCGTAGGAGTTGGTGCATCTCGTGTACGTGACTTATTCAAACAAGCAAAAGAAAAATCTCCAGCAATCATTTTTATTGATGAAATTGATGCTGTAGGTAGAGCAAGAGGAAAAAGTAATATGTCTGGCGGAAACGACGAGAGAGAAAATACTTTGAACCAATTATTGACAGAAATGGATGGTTTTGGTACAAACTCAAACGTAATTGTTTTAGCTGCGACAAACAGAGCTGATGTTCTTGATAAAGCGTTAATGCGTGCTGGACGTTTTGACAGACAAATTTTTGTTGATTTACCAGACATCCGCGAAAGAGCTGAAATTTTCCAAGTTCACTTGAAACCAATCAAGAAAGTTGAAGGTTTAGATCTTGATTTCTTAGCAAAACAAACTCCAGGATTCTCTGGTGCTGATATCGCAAATGTATGTAACGAAGCTGCATTAATTGCTGCTCGTAACAATAAAGATGCTGTGGACAAACAAGATTTCCTTGATGCAGTTGATAGAATCATTGGTGGTCTTGAAAAGAAAAACAAAATCATTACTCCAGACGAAAAAAGAGCAATTGCGATTCACGAAGCAGGTCACGCAACTGTAAGCTGGATGTTAGAGCACGCTGCTCCACTTATTAAAGTAACAATTGTTCCTCGTGGACAAAGTTTAGGAGCTGCATGGTACCTTCCAGAAGAAAGACAAATCGTAAGAACAGATCAAATGTTAGACGAAATGTGTGCTACAATGGGCGGTAGAGCTGCTGAAAAAGTAACTTTTGACCGAATTTCAACTGGAGCATTAAGCGATTTGGAAAAAGTAACACGTCAGGCTCGTGCGATGGTAACGATTTATGGTTTGAATGATAAAATCGGAAATGTTACTTATTACGATTCAACTGGACAAAGTGAATACAATTTCTCAAAACCATATTCTGATGAAACTGCAAAAATTATTGATGCTGAAATCTCAGAATTAATTGAAGGCCAATATCAAAGAGCTATTCAAATTCTTGAGGAAAACAAAGACAAATTGAATCAGCTTGCTGATATCTTAATAGAAAAAGAAGTTATTTTTAAAGATGACTTAGAAACAATTTTCGGAAAACGCACTTTTGACAAAAATCTGGAAGAAGTGGTTTCGTAAATTATTCAGAAATATGTAATATTTTTTAAAATCTTAATTCAAAATAGCCTTTTGAATTAAGATTTTTTTATCTTTGAACGTTTTCAATTAACATGTAAAGTATTTCATATAAAAATGAATTTTTTCAAAAAAATATTTGGTTCAAGTGATGCCGCCTCGGATGAAGAAAATGAAAGCGAATATGGAGGGAATCCTATTCAGAATAGTCATTTATCTATAGACGAACAATTCATTTTTAATTTCAAGAAAAATGGCGGTAAATTTTTGTATTGCGAAAACACACAAGAAGTTGCTGAACAATTTGAAAATATTTTAGAAGAAAATGATTGGTTTGAAAATGAAGTTTTGTGTTATGAACCTGCCCTTTTTCATTTATTAGAAGAAAATAAATTACTTTATATTTCACCTAGAAACCCTAAATTTTTATTAGCTTCCTGCGAAAACTTAATTGCCGATGAAGGCTCTATTTTGTTTTCATCAAAACAAATTAGACAGGATAAACCTAACGAACTTCCTGCAAACATTGTAATAATTGCTACTACAAGCCAGATTCTGCCAATGAAAAGTGACGGATTAAGCGCAATTAAACGCAAATACGAAAGAGACTACCCAACCAACATTACCACTATAAAATATTTCGAAAAGGCAAAAGAGGAAGATTTTACTCAATACGGAAGTGTCGCAAAAAATCTTTATTTACTGCTTTTAGAAGATCTTTAAGATGAACGAAACATTGAAGAGAACCATTTCTGGTGCTGTTTATATCGCTTTACTGCTTACCTCTATTCTGTTTTCTACTGAAAGCTTTATTATTCTTTTTGGAATCTTCTTAATTATTACAATTTATGAATTTTGCAATCTTGTAAGTCTTAATAAAGTATTTTCAATTGTCTTTGGAATTCTGCTGTATTCAACAGTTTTATTAATTAGTCATTACAACAAAGAAACTACTTTATTTCTGAACAAAACCTTTAATTCAGATTTCGATTTAACTACCAATATTCAGCAGTTAGATTTAGTTTTACTTGCTGTAACAATTGTAGTTTCTATAAAATGTATTTTGTTTTTATTTTATGATTCGGTTCAAAAAATAAGTACTTCTTCAAAATATTTATATTTATTAGGATACGTTACGCTTCCATTTATTTTTATTGTTAAAATCTCATTTGGAACCAATGATTACAATCCAAAAATTATTCTTGGCCTATTTATCTTGATTTGGACAAATGATACGTTTGCTTATTTGGTTGGAAAATCAATGGGAAAACATAAATTGTTTGAAAGAGTTTCTCCTAAAAAAACGATCGAAGGATTTTTGGGCGGTGCTGTTTTTGCAGCTTTTGCTGGTTATTTAATATCAAAATTATACATTCAGCCTAATCCTGAATTTAGCAGCAGATCCATTTTAATCTGGACCATAATTGCTGTAATTGTGAGTATTTTTGGCACAATTGGCGATTTAATTGAATCCAAATTTAAAAGAATTGCTGGCGTAAAGGACAGTGGCTCAATAATGCCAGGACACGGAGGCATTCTAGATCGCTTAGATAGTGTTATATTTGTAGCACCAATTATATTTTTATTTTATCAAATTTTATATTATGTTTCATAAAGAAGGAGGACCATCCATTTTATTAGGTACCGTTTTTGCAGTAGCCTTGCTTTTAATAGCTGAAAAGTTCATTGATATTACATGGCTTAGAATGCTAGTTCAAATTTTTGGCGTAGTAGTTTTGATTATTATTTTACAATTCTTTAGAAACCCTAAAAGAATTGCAATTCGCAACAGCGACCATATTCTTGCTCCTGTTGACGGAAAAGTTGTGGTTATTGAAGAAGTTTACGAAGGTGAATTTTTCAAAGATAAACGTTTACAGGTTTCAATCTTTATGTCACCAATAAATGTACACGTTACGCGTTACGCAATGGACGGAATTATCAAATTCAGTAAATATCATCCTGGAAAATTTTTGGTTGCATGGCATCCAAAAGCAAGTGAAGAAAATGAAAGAACTACAGTTGTAATCGAAAATGACACTTTCGGAGCTGTTCTTTACAGACAAATCGCAGGAGCTTTGGCAAGAAGAATTGTAAATTACGCTAAAGAAGGAATGCAGGTTGTTCAGGGAACTGATGCAGGTTTCATTAAATTTGGTTCAAGAGTAGATTTATTTTTACCTTTAGGTACTCCAATTGATGTGGTTTTAGGCCAAAAAGCAATTGGTGGAAAAACAATCATAGCTACAAAAGCTTAATGACTGAAAAAGATTTAGATACACGTTTTTCTGAAGCTGTTGAAGCTGCAATGCATATGACTCAGGCATCATTGCCACAAGATGTGCAGTTAAGACTTTATGCGTATTATAAACAAGCTACTTTTGGAACAGCGGTTTATAATCAATCACAAAATTTTGATTTAAGAGATGCATTCAAAACAAATGCATGGATGCAAATAAGTCATATTTCAATTGATGAAGCAAAAGAAAATTATATCGAAATCATTAATTCATTAACATCAAAATAAATTAATTATGAAGACAAACATTACTCGTTTTGGCATTTTAGCTTCATTTTTTGTATTATTTTCTTGTAACGATAGCAATAAACTGACCGAAGTTGTTGAGGTTCCTTTGCCAACTAAAGAAGAAAAAATTACTATTGGATCTCCTGATGAAGTAACAGTAGCGCCTGGCTCGTTTGGGCTTACAAAACTGCCTTTTTCTTACGATGGATTAGCTCCCGATATTCGTTCTCTTACTTTAGAAACACATTATTCAAAACATTATGTTACCTATACGAATAATCTAAATAAAGAAATTCTTTCAACCGAGTATGAAAATATGCCGATTGAGGATATCTTAAAAAAGATGGACTTAAGTAATGCTAAACTTCGTCAAAATGCTGGTGGTTATTACAATCACACTATGTATTTTAACTTACTGACGCAAAAAGAACAAACTCCAAAAGATACACTCGCGGGATCTATAAATAAAGAATTTGGCTCTTTTAACAATTTAACAAATCAGTTTAAAGGACAGGCCGAAAAGCAATTTGGTTCTGGTTGGGTTTGGCTGGTAGTTGACCTATATGGAAAGCTACAAGTAACAACAACAGAAAACCAAGATAACCCTTTAATGAAAAATGCTGTAATTCGCGGAACTCCAATTTTGGGAATCGATTTATGGGAACATGCTTATTATCTTGATTACCAAAACAGAAAAGGAAGTTATATTGATGCTTTTTACAAACATATAAATTGGGAAAAAGCTAACGAAAACTACAAAGAAGCTTTAAAAAAAGTTAAAAAAGTATAATTAAAGAGCTGATACTAAAATAAGTATCAGCTTTTTTTATAACTTAATGTTCTGATTTAAAGAACATGAAAGATATCGCCAATCGATTTATCGAAAATCCGCTGCTGTCTCCTACAGATATTCCTCCAAGCAGAGAAGGATTAGAAATTACCTGCCTATTGAATCCTGGAGTATTTCAATTTCAAAATAAAATATGGCTGGCAGTAAGAGTTGCCGAAAGGCCAAAACAAATTGAAACCCTTATATCGTTTCCAATTTTAACTGAAACTGGTGCAATTCAAATTATAGAAATTTTAAAAGATCATCCTCAATTAATCGCTACAGATGCCCGCGTTATCAATTATGAAGGAATTGATTACCTGACAACATTGTCACATATTAGATTATTATGTAGTGATGACGGAAAACATTTCTATGAACCGGAAGATTATCCGCATTTAGTGGGAGAAGGAATTCTGGAAACTTTCGGAATTGAAGATTGCCGTGTTTCCTTAATAGAAGGAAAATATTATCTAACTTTTACCTCAGTGTCGGGAAACGGCGTTGGAGTTGGTTTAAGAACTACTACAGATTGGAAAGTTTTTCAAAAACATGGAATGATTTTGCCTCCCCATAATAAAGATTGCGCCATCTTTGAAGAAAAAATAAACGGATTATTTTATGCATTACATCGCCCAAGTAGTGTTGATATTGGCGGAAATTATATCTGGATTGCCTCCTCACCTGATGGCATTCATTGGGGAAATCATAAATGCATTATCAAGACAAGAAAAGAACTCTGGGACAGTAAACGTGTCGGTGCCGGCGCTGCACCTATAAAAACAGAAAAAGGCTGGCTGGAAATTTATCATGGAGCCAATGAACATCATCAATATTGTTTGGGTGCTTTTTTAATGGATCTTGAAAATCCCTCAAAAGTAATTTCAAGAACTGAAAGTCCCATTATGTATCCGAAAACAGATTATGAATTGAGTGGATTTTTTGGAAATGTCGTTTTTACAAATGGTCATATTATCGCACCAGACGGAGATATCCTAACAATTTATTATGGTGCTTCTGATGAATTTGTTTGTGGTGCTCTTTTTTCAATTAAAGAAATAGTATCACTTTTAGTAGATATATAAAAAAACTGGTTTAGAAATTAACTCATTCTAAACCAGCTTTTATTTAAATTTTCAAATTAATTTACTTCATAAATAAATGATTCCGAAGGCCCTATTTTTACTAGCGCTGTTCCTTCTCCGTTTTTTACGGTAAAATACGTTTTGCTTTTTGAATATAATTTATCTACAAGTACATAAGAACCGTCTTTCAATTTCCATTTTGAAATAACATCAGCTGGAACTTTTAACTCAAATTCACTTGTTTTTTCTGAAGAAAAATTAGTAATAATAATCAGTTTTTGTTTTTCAGACCAACGAACATACGAATAAATCAATTCGTCATAACTATTGTTTTGACGGTTTACAGATTGTATTTCCTGAAAACTTCCCATCAAAGCTGAACTCTTGATCGAAAAATTTAAAAGTCTTTTATAAAAATCGCGCAAGTTTTTCTCTGAATCAGATAATTTTCCTCCATCAAATTTTCCGTCATTCATCCATTTTTGATGATTTGGAACTCCGATATAATCAAAAATTGATGTTCTGGAACGCTTTCCAAAACCAGCATCCTCATTTCCGGCCTCTCCTACTTCTTGTCCAAAATAAATCATTGTTGGTGAAGTGCTAATTGTTGCCGAAACAACCATTAAAGGTTTTCCGCGTTCCGGAGTTCCTGCAAATTCAGAACTTGCTAAACGCTGTTCATCATGATTATCCAAAAAATGAAGCATATGATGTTCAATATCTGACATTCTATTCTGAATATCTGACAAACCATCTGGCGATGATTTTCCTCGAATCACATCTTTTAATTTATCATACGTTTCTACTTTATCATATAAATAATCCATTTTTCCTAAACGAATATAATTTCGATATTCATTCGGATTATAAACTTCAGCCAATAAAAAAGCATCTGGATTTTTCATTTTGATCGCAGAATTCATATAACTCCAAAATTCATACGGAACCATTTCGGCCATATCATAACGAAAACCATCTACACCTTTTGCTGTCCAATACAAAGCAATATCTTTAAATTTTTTCCATGAACTTGGAACATCTTTATCTTGCCAAAAAACAAAATGTTCTTTATATGATTTTTGATCATATCCTGCTGGAAGCTCAGGAAAATCTTTGGAACCGTCTGGGCGAACACCATAATTCACTTTTACTGTTTCATACCAGTCGTTTTGATCCGGTTTTGCTTTTCGGGAGCCGTTTCCTGTCCATTTTGCTGGATTTTCTGCAAATTTCCCATCAATAAGCGGATTTTTTTCTCCGTTTAAAGGAACATCGTTATCTGGAATTTCAAAAGGAGAATTTGGGATATAATAGAAGTTATTATCTCTTTTATATTCAACCGAAACATCATCATCTGCACCAAAATCACGCACGCCTTCCGGATTGTTTTTACCTTCATATTTTCTGGCAATATGATTTGGAACAATATCAATAATCAATTTTAAACCTGCTTTATGTGTGCGGGCAATTAATGCTTCAAATTCCTGCAATCTGTTAGCTGGATCTTCTGCCAAATCTGGATTTACATTATAATAATCTTTTACTGCATAAGGAGAACCGGCACGTCCTTTAACCACTTCGGGATCATCATTTGAAATTCCGAAAGCAGTATAATCACGAACCAAAGCATGGTGCGGAACGCCTGTGTACCAAATATAAGTTACTCCTAAATCCTTGATTTCATGAAGCGCTTTATCTGTAAAATCATTAAATTTTCCAAGGCCATTTTCTTCAATTGTTCCCCACGGTTTGTTTGTCGTATTTTTATTTCCAAACAAACGTGTAAAAACTTGATAAACTACAACTTTATTCGTTGAAGCATTTTCTTCTTTTGCCGTGCTCATTTTTAAATCTTTTGTTTTGCATGCCGAAAAAAGCACACTTGCTGCCATTCCTGCAACAAAAATTCGTTTATTCATCATATTCTTTATATAATCGGTCTTTTTTGAGATTTCAGAATAAATTTGGTTTCCAAAACCATTTACTAAATTTAATCTAATTTTTAAAACCGATATAAAACTGATTTCAAATTGTTTCAAAATCACAAAAAAACAGTGTACTACAACGTGAGAGTTAGATATTTTGTTGATAAAAAAAGATTCAGAGATAACAAAGTGATAAAGGCGTAAAAACTTTTAAATGTATTTAAAAATGTCAAAAAAATCAATTTTAAACTTTGCTCCTTTGCTCCTTTGAACCTTTGTATCTAAAAACTATAATTTAATCCTAATAACAATCTAAGGTTGTATCCTTTTTCATAAATTTGACAAAAATTTAATCAATTGAAGAAATCACTCTTTTTCATATCTTTTTGTCTGATGTTCTTAACTGCGCAATTTGGTTTTGCACAAGCATCAAAAAATAAGCCGGGAGCTAAAAAAATCATTATAGAGAATGCTGACTTTTCTGATGTCAACCAAGAAATAGCGCCAGATGCAGTTTTATTAACTGGAAACGTAAAAATAAATCATGACGGAGTAGTTTTAACTTGTAACAAGGCTTACTTTTTTCAGAAAGAAAATTATTTAAAAGCTTTTGGAAATGTGCAATTGGTGCAAGGTGACACTTTGTATTTAAACAGTAAATACGCTGAATACAACGGAAATTTTAAGAAAGCTTTTGCAACTGGAGACGCAGTAATGACTTCGCCAGATGCAACTTTACAAACGGATACGATTAATTTTGACCGAAATGTTCAGCAGGTTTTTTACAACACCAAAGGAACAATCGTTAATAAAGACAATACTTTAGTAAGTAAATCAGGGCGTTATTTTGTTGCAGAGAAAAAGTTTCAGTTTTTGACTGAGGTAACAATTACAAACCCAAAATATGTTATCAAATCCAATCATCTGGATTATTACAGCAACTCTGGACATACTTATTTACTTGGCCCTTCAACAATTACGAGCAAGGCCAATTATATTTATACTGAAAAAGGGTTTTATGATACCAAAAAGAACCTCGCTCACTTCCTCCGAAAATCATACATAAAATACGATGACCGTCGCATTGAAGGTGATAGTTTGTATTATAACCGAAATACGGAATTTGCATCCGCGACTCGAAATGTAAAAATAACCGATTCCATAAATCGCGGTATTGTAAAAGGTCATTATGCTGAAATTTTCAAATTGAAAGATTCAATGTTTGTGACCAAAAGAGCTGTAGCTGTCAATTTTGTTGAAAATGATTCAGTTTACATTCACGGGCAAAAGTTAATGGTGACCGGAAAAGAAGGCGAAAGAATTTTGAGAGCGTTCAAAAATGTTCGTTTTTATAAAACCGATATGAGCGGTAAATGCGATTCTATTCATTCAAACTCAAAAACGGCATTGACAAAATTGATTGGAAATCCGATATTATGGAGCGGAGAGAGCCAGATAACTGGCGATGTCATGCATTTAATTGGCGATAACAACACTAAAAAAATAGATTCTTTAAAAGTACTCAACAATACTTTCCTGATTTCTAAAGACACTTTGGGCACCGGATACAATCAAGTAAAAGGGCTTAATTTATTTGGAAAATTCAAAGACGGAAAGCTCCATGATGTCGATATTGTCAAAAATACCGAAGTTATTTATTACAGTCGAAATGAGCAAAATGAGCTTGTTGGAATTGATAAAAGTGTCAGCAGTAAAATCAATCTGATTTTAGAAGACAATCAAATTGAAACACTAACACTATTTAACAATGTTGACGGTGATTTATATCCTGAAGCAGACTTACCCGAAAATGCTCGTAAACTACGAGGAATGCGTTGGCGTGGTGATGAACGTATTAAATCTAAAGACGATATTTTTACCGCCGAAGATAATGAACTGAATGAAAAATTAATTCAGGAAGGAAAAGATCAGGAAGAGAAAGATAAAAATGTCCCGATGAAAGTGAGAAAAGAGACTTTGAATTATGACAAGAAAAAACCGACTGTGAAGACAGAGGCAAAACCTAAGAAAAAGTAGTTTTCAGTCGTAGTTTTCTATTTACAAAACTTAACCTAAGCCTAAAACTAAAACCTTAGAACCTTAGTACCTTTGCTACTTAGCACCTTAAAAAAATGAATCCAGATTTTATAAAATATCAGGCACAAACTTCCCCTTATCCTTTAGGAATGGAAGTTTCTCACGCCATTGGCTCTTATATTTACGACACAAACGATAAAAAATATTTAGATTTTGTTGCAGGCGTTTCTGCCTGTACGCTGGGGCATCAGCATCCGCGCGTAAATCAAGCGATAAAAGATCAGTTGGACAAATATTCGCACGTAATGGTTTATGGCGAATATTCGCAAAGCCCTGCTGTACAATATTGTAAATTAATGGCTTCGCTCCTTCCTGAATCGTTAAACAAAACATATTTGGTAAATTCAGGTACAGAAGCTATCGAAGGCGCCTTAAAATTAGCAAAAAGAACCACAGGGCGCAGTCAATTGATTTCTTGTCATAATGCTTACCACGGAAACACAATGGGCTCAATGAGCGTTATGGGATTTGAAGAACGCAAACAAGCCTTTAGACCTTTATTGCCAGATGTTGATTTTGTAACTTTCAACAATGAAGAAGATTTACAAAAAATAACCACCAGAACAGCAGCAATTCTTTTAGAAACCATTCAGGGAGGCGCTGGATTTATTCAGCCTCATGATAATTATCTGCAAAAAGTCCGCAAACGTTGTGATGAAGTTGGAGCGTTGATGATTGTTGATGAAATTCAACCCGGTTTTGGAAGAACAGGAAAACTTTTTGGTTTTCAAAACTATGATGTTGTTCCGGACATTGTCGTGATGGGAAAAGGAATGGGTGGCGGAATGCCAGTTGGTGCATTTACAGCATCAGCAGAAAAAATGGATCTTTTAACTGAAAATCCTAAACTCGGTCATATTACTACTTTTGGAGGTCATCCTGTCATTGCGTCAGCCTGTTTAGCCACTTTGCAGGAATTAACTGAAACAAATTTAATGGCAGAAACGCTGGAGAAGGAAAAACTGTTCAGATCACTTTTGGTACATCCTTTGATTACAGAAGTAAGAGGAAAAGGATTAATGTTGGCAGCTATGACGGAATCAGCTGAAATTACCAACGAAGTCATTTTAAATTGTCAGGACAAAGGACTGATTTTATTTTGGCTTTTATTCGAAGGATGTGCGATTAGAATTACACCTCCTTTAACTATTTCAGAAGATGAAATCAGAGAAGGCTGTTCAATAATACTGGCAGTTATGGACGAAATTTTAAAAAAGAATAACAAATAAAATTTATTCATTTTTTTGCTTTCGTTAATCGGCACAGAATATTAAACAACAGATTTACAATCTATTAAAATCCAGATTGCAATCTAAAAAATAATTAAAACGAAGCTAATCCCTTAAGAACAAAGGAGATTTCTTCCCAAAACAGAATAAAAAACACCATATTTTGTTAATTAAATTGTTCAAAACAATTAATTCCCTTTCCTTACAACAATTATATGGTTGCCTAAATTTATAACAGGCTAATTTCAAATAGAGAAAGTATGCAATTAAGCAACGAAGAAGAAGATTATAACCTATCCCTATCTAAATTTGAGTCGATGTTAAAAACTAACAAAGTACTCTTTTTTGATTCTGAAGAATTTGAAGAAATTATTCTTCATTATTTAGACATAGGTAAGGCTAATTTAGCAAAAAAGGCCTTAAAACTTGCATTAGATCAGCATCCAAAATCTACAGGCTTAAAATTAGTACAAGTAGAAATGCTGGTTTACGACGATAAACTCGACATCGCTGAAAAGCTTTTAAATGAGTTGTATGCAATTGAACCCAACAACGAGGAAATTTATATCCAGAAAGCTAATATTTGTTCCAAAAGAGATCAACACGAAAAAGCTGTAGAATTACTTAAAATTGCCCTGCAATATACAGATGACTACGCTGATGTGTACAACTTGATTGGAATGGAATATCTTTTTATGGATAATCTTGAGATGGCTAAAGACAGCTTCATCAAATGTCTTGAAGAAGACTTAGAAGATCAGTCGGCTTTATACAACGTAGTTTACTGTTTTGAATTTTTAGATCAAAATCAGGAAGCGATCGTTTATCTTAACGAATACATCAACAGAAATCCGTATAGCGAAATTGCCTGGCATCAGCTGGGACGCCTGCATTATGGTATAAAAGAATACGAAGCTGCTATTCGAGCTTTTGATTATGCCACACTGATTGATGACGAATTTTTGGGTGCGTTTATGGAAAAAGCAAAAGCTTACGAACGCCTAAAAAAATACAACGAAGCAATTGAAAGCTACAATCGTACAATCGAGTTGGATGACGCGACTTCATACGCATTATTGCGTATTGGTAAATGTTATGAAAAACTTGGAAATGCGATAAAAGCACTTCAATATTATAATCAGACCGTTCATGAAGATCCGCTTTTAGATAAAGGCTGGATTGCCATTACTGATTTTTATGTGCGTCAGAAAAACTTTCAAAAAGCTTTATTTTTTGTAAACAAAGCATTGGCAATCGACAATCAAAATCGTTTGTATTGGAAACGTTACGCAACGATTAACAAACAAATGAACTTTTTTGAAGAAGCTGAATTTGGATATAGAAAAGCCGTAGAATTTGGAGATTATGCTTTAGATACTTGGTTGTTTTGGGTTGATATTCTTCAGTTTTTAGGTGAATTTGAAAGCGCTATTCAGACCTTATTGCAGGCATGTGAATATTTTCCTGAAGAAAACGAAATCGAATATCGTTTGGCAGGATTGTATTTTATGATTCAGGACAATACAAAAGCAAAATTTCATTTAAGCAATGGTTTGCGATTAAACTTCGATAATTATATCTTGATTGAAGATTTGTTTCCGGTTGTATGGTCGAAAAAAATGGTTAAAAATTATATTGAAAAACATAAGAAATAAGAATGATTGATACTCTAAAAAGACGTTTCGGCTTATTAGGCCGCAATATTAGCTACTCTTTCTCAAAAGGATATTTTACAGAAAAATTTAATAATGAAGTTTTTGCCGGAAATACCTATGAAAATTTCGACATTTCTGAAATCAGCCATTTCAAAGGTTTACTTAAAAACAATCCTGATTTGAAAGGTTTAAATGTCACGATTCCGTACAAAGAGCAAGTTATTCCTTTTTTAGACAAACTTTCAACAAAAGCAAAACTGATTGGTGCAGTAAATACAATTAAATTCACCAAAAGCGGAAAATTAAAAGGCTACAATACCGATTATTATGGTTTTAAAAAATCATTAAAGCCTCTCTTAGAGCCTCATCATAAAAAAGCATTAATTCTTGGAACTGGAGGAGCTTCAAAAGGCGTAGCTTTTGCACTTGATGAGCTTGATATTCCGTACACTTTTGTTTCTCGCGAAGCCAAAGAAAACATTATCGATTATAATTTGATCAATGCTACTACATTTGACAATTTTCAAATCATAATCAATTGTACGCCAGTAGGAACAAGTCCAAACATTGAAGCTTGTCCTGATTTGCCTTACGAATTTTTTACTGACAAGCATATTGCTTATGATTTGATTTATAATCCAGCTGAAACTCAGTTTATGAAAAACGCTAAAGAAAAAGGCGCAATCATAAAAAATGGTTATGATATGTTAATTTTTCAAGCCGAAAAAGCCTGGAAAATTTGGAACAAATAAAAAAAACATTCAAAATTAAATATTAAAGTATTTTTCATAACTTAGACTACTCATTAATAGCTAGTTATGAAAAATATTCTACCACTTTTCTTATTAGGTTTTTTTGTAAATATCGGAGCATATGCTCAGGGAACAGAAGTTGAGGAAAAAATTCCATTTACTGAACCACGTTTTAGATACTATCTCCAAACACTGCTTTTTTATAATGAATACTTGGACACCGATAATGGTTCCTTTAATACCACCCAAGTCCGTGCCTTAGTACCTATTGGCAGTAAAGCATGGAATTTACGATTTGATCTTCCAGTTGTATCAGCAAATACAAACGAACAAAACAAAACAGGACTAGGTGATATTGGTGCAGGTATCAGTTACATACCTTATATGCAGAATCACCAAGGTATAGCAGTAAGAGCGAGAGTTTATTCCAATTCTGCCACAGATCCGGCCTTTGGATCTGGAAAATGGGTATTTATGCCTGCCTTTTTTTATGGTCGTTATTTTAATGACAAAAAATTTTTATGGATTTCATCTATTGAATACCAGCAGAGTTTTGCCGGATCAAGTGAACGAAAGGACGTCAGCACTGGTGTTCTTGAAAGTGTATTGTTTCATTTTTTTGGAAAAAACTGGGTGGCTGGTGATGTAGCATTAAGATATAATAGCACTATAAAAGGCTATCAAAATAATGCTTATGTAGAATATGGAAGAAAAATAACTCCAACCAATTTAGTGTACATTCATCCAAGTGTTGCATTTGGAGGTGATAAAACCTACAATTGGGGGCTCGAAGGCGGAGTTCTTATTTTATTTTAAACTGTTTTTATTTATAGCAAATACTAAAGTCTGATTCGATTTAAGATATAATCAATTCGGCATTTATTAAGCTTAATCTGTTTTTTAACTTAATTTATTCTTTATTTTAAATTTACATATATTTCAAGAAAAGGATAAAAAGACTGTCTCATTTATACAATGTAATTCTATAAATTAAGGATTTCATCGTAAAATAGGTTATAAACAAGTGATTTATTTTGTATTTAGAAACACCTTTACTATCTTTCGCACTGTTAAAAGTAAAAACCTTATACATTTAAAATGTTAGAAGAAAAGAATGATAACCTGCAGGAAGCAGACGGAAAATTAGTAATCGACACTACTGATTCTATTCAAGAGAACGCAATTGAAGAAACATTGGGTAAAGAAGAAACTACTGAAAATTCAGTTTCAGAAAAAGAAACTGCAACAGAAGAAATAACAACCGAAGATGATCATCAAGATGCGTTAGATGCGATAACAAATTCTAATGCCGAAGAAGGTGAAGATGAAACGCTAAAAGAGCGTCATGATATTCCTATGCAGGATTATGATACTTTTTCATTAGATGCACTTGTTGATGAGCTAAAAAAACTGATTCAGACAGATAAAGTAATGTCTGTTAAAGATCATATCGAAGAAATTAAAAAATCATTTTTACTACAATACAATCATTTAATTGAAGAGAAAAAAGAGGAATTCAATGCTTCAAAGCAAGATCCGAATGAAGAATTTGAATATCATTCTCCTTTGAAATCTAAATTTGATGAATATTATAATGTTTTTAGAGAAAAAAGGAATGTTCATTTTAAACATTTACAAACTAATTTAAAAACAAATTTAGAAAACAGACTTGCGATTGTTGAAGAACTGAAAGAACTTATAAATCCACAGGAAAACATCAAAGATACTCTTAAGCACTTTAATGAACTTAGAGAAAGATGGAAAAATGCCGGAGCAATTCCAAAAGATAAATACAATCATGTTTGGAATAATTACCATTTCCACGTAGAAAATTTCTATGATTATCTGCATTTAGACCGTGAAGCGAGAGATTTGGATTTCAAATACAATTTGGAACAAAAGCAAAAAATCATCACACGTGTTGAAGAATTAGCTAACGAAACTGATATCAGCAAAGCATTTCGCGAATTGCAGGATTTACACAGAATCTGGAAAGAAGATATCGGTCCTGTTTCAAAAGAACACCGTGATGTTATTTGGAACAAATTCAGTGAACTGACTAAAAAAATTCATGATAAGAGAGAAGTATTGTTTGAAAGCCAAAGAGCAAACGAACAACAAAATCTTGAAGTAAAGAAAGAAATAATAGGTAAAATTGAAGTTTTAGGAACTGAAAAAGTCAATTCTCATTCGCAATGGCTTGTACAGATTCAAAAAGTTGAAGCATTGAGAAATGAGTTTTTTGCAGCCGGAAAAGTGCCTTCGGATGTAAATGAAGAAACCTGGGCAGCATTTAAAACTGCTGTTAGAAATTTCAATGCATTTAAAAATTCATTTTACAAAGACATTAAAAAAGATCAAAACGATAATTTAAATAAAAAAATGGCTTTGGTTGCAAAAGCCAAAGAATTACAAGAAAGTACTGATTTTGGCAGCACTACTCCAATCATGAAGCAAATTCAGGAAGAGTGGAAACAAATTGGTCACGTTCCTAAAAAATATTCAGATAAAATCTGGAAAGAATTTAAAGATGCCTGCAACCATTATTTTGACAAATTAAAAGAACATAAGTCTGAAGAGAATCAAGATGAAGTTGCTGCTTTTGACAACAAAAAAGCTTATTTAGACATTTTAAAAGCATACCAACTTACTGGCGACCATAAAACAGATTTAGATGCCATTAAACAACATATTGAAATCTGGAAAGGTTACGGAAAAGTGCCTTTTTCAAGACGTCATATCGAAGGAAAATTCAACAAAATTCTTGATGCGCTTTTTGAAAAATTAAGCCTAAGCAAAAAAGAAAGCGAGATGATGCGTTTTTCTAATCGTATTGATTCTCTTTCTGACAGCAATGATACACGCAAATTAGATAATGAAAAAATCTTTATAATGCGTAAAATTGAAGAAGTTCAAAATGAAATTTTTCAATTAGAAAACAATATTCAGTTCTTTACGAATACTAAAAACGCTAAAAAAGAAAACTCAATTGTTCTTGAAGTGCGTAAAAACATTGCAATCCACAAAGAAAGCCTTGATGTATGGAAAGACAAATTAAAACAGCTTCGTAATTTAAATCAAGAATAAAACTCGATTTAAACAATTATAAAGATAAAGGGTGTAGTGAAAAATTCATTACACCTTTTTTTTGTAGTTGACTTTCTGATAACAAATTGATAAAACAACACTTCGAAATAATGCTTATATTTGATAGATTGATTATAACTGATAATTGATAATCAATACTTTAAATATTTTTTATTAATCAAAATACTCAAATAATGAAATTTACAAGAAAAGCACACGCCAACTGGCAGGGAACTGGCATGGAAGGAAAAGGAACAATAAGTACACAAAGCACAACTTTAGATAATGCACAATTATCATTTAAAACAAGATTTGCTGACGGTGTTGGAACAAACCCAGAAGAACTTGTTGCTGCTGCTCATTCGGGTTGTTTTACGATGCAATTAAGCTTTTTGCTGAATGAAGCAGGTTTTACCGCTGATGATTTAACCACAGAAGCGACAGTAACTTTTGAAGATGGAACTATAACACTAATCCACTTGGAATTAAAAGGAAAAGTTCCTTCGATTTCTGCTGAAGAATTTAACGCTACAGCAGCAAAAGCAAAGGAAATTTGTCCAATTTCAAAGCTTTTAAACACAACAATAACTTTGAATGCAACTTTAGAAAGTTAATCAAAATTAAAGCATAAAAAAACCATCCGCCTTAGCGGATGGTTTTTTTTATATTACTAATTGAGATGTTTTATTATCCTTTAGCTTTCAAAGCTTTCGCTTCAGCTGTCATTTCAAGCGCGCTGTAAACACCTAATAATGTTTTAGTAACATCTTCGTTTTTAGGATCTAACTCGTTTGCTTTTTTAAGATAAGGGATTACACTTTTGAATACACCTTCTCTTTGTGCTTTTAATACATCATAACGCTTCATATCTTTAGCTGAAGTACCTAATTTATTCATTTCGTCAATGATTGGTTTTTCAGCCTCTAATTTCAAAGCAGCAATATTAATATAAGCATTTACATAATCAGGTTTGATTTCAATTGCTTTAGCATAATATTTCTCAGCATCAGCTGTATTTTTAGCATTAGCACTGATTACTCCTAAATTGAAAATCAAATCAGCGTTGTTAGGATCTTTCTCTAAAGCTTCGCTAACTAATTTCTTGTATGTATCGAAATCTTTAGTTTCAAGATACAAGTTAGCTTCTGTAAGAATCAAAGAAGTATCTTCTGGATTTGTTTTTCTTGCATCAGCAATTGCTTTTTTAGCCTCTTCAATTTTTCCTTTTTGAACTAAAATTAAAGCTAAGTTTTTGTAGATTTCTCCTCTTTTAGAAGGAACTGCTTCCGTTTTAGGTTTTTCGTGAGTTCCTATTTTCACAGCTAAATCTCTATCTTTTGCATTAGCAAAACCATCTTCGCTTCCTGAAATCTTATTTACTGCAGTATAAAGAGTTCCTTTTCCTGAGTAATTTAGTTTTTTCAATTCTTCATACATTGGCAAAGCAGTATCATAATCCTGAGCATTTACAGCTGTAGAAGCTGCGTAGTACAAGTTAATTGTATCATTTTTATCTAATTGATAAGCATCATACAATTTAGCAGCGCTTTCTTTGTGCTTATTTGCTTGAGAATCAGCAATAGCTGAATTGATTAATTTTCCTTTAATCTCAGTAATTGAAGAAGCAGCCTGAGTTGAATACTTTTGTTTTCCAGAAGCTTTTTCAACATCAATCAATGTTTTGTAGCTTTCAGCAGCAGCAGATAAATTTTTACCTTCTTCTACTTTTTTATTCGCTAAATCCAAATAAGCATTCCCTTTAACAAAATAGTATTGAGCCTGCTCAACATCTTTAGCATTTGTTACTAAATTTTCAGCATCTTTTAATATTGCAATTGCTCCTTGAGCATCTCCGCTTTTTAAAGCTTTCTCAGCATTTTTGATTTGATCTTTCTGAGCAAAAGTTGCTGCTGAAATCAATAATGCTGAAGCAAGTAATAGATATTTACTTTTCATAATATTCAATTTGTATATTTAATTTTAATTTTTCTTTTTTATTATTCTTCAGATTCCTCCTCATCAGATTCTTCTTCTTCGTCCTCAACTACATCATCAGCGTCATCATCGTCATCTGCTGTTCCGTCATCCTCAAGAACTTCATCAAGATCTGGCTTAACTCTTTCTATTCCAGACTCAACAATATTTCCATCTTCGTCAACAACCTCCTCCTCAGCGTCATCTTTCATTACTTTTGTAACTGCTGCGATAGAATCTTTTCCTTTTAAATTGATCAATCTAACACCTTGAGTTGCACGTCCCATAACACGTAAATCCTCAATCGCCATTCTGATTGTCAATCCTGATTTATTGATAATCATTAAATCATCAGCATCTGTTACAGCACTAATAGAAATTAACTTACCTGTTTTTTCTGTAATATTAAGCGTTTTAACACCTTTACCACCACGGTTTGTAATTCTGTAAACATCTTCACCATCGTCGTCAACTAATTTTGTACGTTTTCCGTAGCCGTTTTCAGTTACAACTAAAATTTGTGATTCAGAAATATCATTTTTATCAACTGTAACCATTCCGATTACTTCATCCGTTTCATCTTTCAATGTAATTCCACGAACTCCAGAAGCTGTTCTTCCCATCGGACGTGTTTTAGTTTCTTCAAAACGAACTAATTTACCAGATTTAACAGCTAAGATAATTTGGCTTTCTCCGTTTGTTAACTGAGCACCAAGTAACTCATCGCCTTCTTTAATAGTAATAGCCGCCACACCATTCACACGAGGTTTAGAATATTTCTCTAAAGAAGTTTTCTTAACCTGACCTTGTTTTGTTACCATTACAAGGTTATGTGTATTGATATAATCTTTGTCTTTTAAATCTTGTGTACAAATGAAAGCTTTTACTTTATCATCGCTTTCAATGTTTACTAAATTCTGAATTGCTCTTCCTTTAGCTGTTTTACTTCCTTCCGGAATTTCGTAAACACGCATCCAGAAACATTTCCCTTTTTGCGTAAAGAACATCATATATTGGTGGTTGGTTGCAACGAACATATGCTCAAGGAAATCCTGATCTCTTGTTCCTGCACTTTTTTGCCCAACTCCTCCTCTATTTTGAGTTTTATATTCAGTAAGATTTGTACGTTTGATGTAACCTGCGTGAGAAATCGTAATTACCACATTTTCATCGGCAATTAAATCTTCGATACTTACATCTCCACCAGAATATTCAATCTGAGAACGACGAGCATCACCGTATTTATCACGAATTTCAATTAATTCTTCTTTGATTAAATCTGTTCTTAAATTAACGTCTGCTAATAAAGCTTTCAAATGCTCAATTAATTTCATTAATTCGTCAAACTCAGCTCTTAGTTTATCCTGCTCCAGTCCAGTTAACTGACGAAGACGCATTTCAACAATTGCACGAGCCTGAATATCAGACAACTTAAATCTTTCGATTAATTTCTCTCTTGCTTCATCTGTATTTTTAGACCCTCTGATTAACGCAATTACTTCATCAATATTATCAGAAGCAATAATTAATCCTTCTAAAATATGCGCTCTTTCCTCAGCTTTACGCAATTCAAACTGCGTTCTTCTCACAACTACCTCATGACGGTGCTCAATAAAATAGTGAATCATATCTTTTAGATTCAACAATTGAGGACGCCCTTTAACCAATGCAATGTTATTTACACTGAAAGAAGATTGTAATGAAGTATATTTATATAAGGTATTTAAAACTACGTTTGGCGTAGCATCACGTTTTAAGATATAAACGATACGCATACCATTTCTATCCGATTCATCTCGGATATTCGCAATACCTTCAATTTTTTTCTCGTTAACCAAATCAGCCGTACGTTTAATCATTTCGGCTTTGTTAACTTGATAAGGAATTTCAGTAACAATGATACATTCTCTTCCGTCAACTTCTTCAAAACCAACTTTAGCACGCATTACAATACGGCCTCTTCCTGTTTTGAAAGCCTCACGAACACCTTCGTATCCATAAATTACACCTCCTGTTGGAAAATCTGGAGCTTTAACGTGTGTAATTAACTCATCTATTTCAATATCATTATTATCAAGATAAGCTAATGTACCATTGATAACTTCTGTTAAATTGTGTGGAGGCATATTTGTTGCCATACCAACAGCAATACCAGTTGCTCCGTTCACTAATAAAGTAGGAACTCTTGTTGGCATTACTTTTGGCTCATATAAAGTATCGTCAAAGTTCAATTGAAAATCAACAGTTTCTTTTTCGATATCTGCCATAATATCCTCAGATATCTTACGCATTCTAGCCTCAGTATAACGCATTGCTGCCGGACTGTCACCATCAACAGACCCAAAGTTACCCTGACCATCAACTAATAAATAACGCATACTCCATTCCTGAGCCATACGAACCATCGCATCATAAACTGAAGTATCTCCGTGTGGGTGATACTTACCCAGAACCTCTCCTACGATTCTTGCAGATTTTTTGTGGGCAGATCTTGAAGTTACACCTAAATCATACATTCCGTAAAGAACTCTTCGGTGCACTGGTTTTAAGCCATCTCTAACATCCGGAAGTGCTCTCGATACAATTACTGACATCGAATAATCGATGTAAGCTGATTTCATTTCATCCTCAATGTTAATAGGAATTAACTTTTCTCCTTCAGACATAAGTTGTTATGTTTAAATAATTATATTAGTTTCAAAGCGTGCCAAGATACGTTTTTTTGAAATTTTTTCAGCTATTTCCTTACACTTATTTCAATGATTTATTAACAACTTTATTTTGCCTTTTAGTTAATAAATTAAGCGTTTTTTAACTCTTTTATTGTTATTTTTTTTGTCAATTAGCTGACAGCAGATCTCAATAGGTATGATTTTTGTTTTTCAACCAGTAAATAATTAAATTTACATATCGAATTATATATTATGGATGATAATTTTTCACCAAGAGTAAAAGATGTTATTACATACAGTAAGGAAGAAGCTCTACGTCTGGGGCACGACTTTATTGGTACTGAACATCTGATGCTAGGCATTTTAAGAGATGGTAACGGAAAAGCTATTCATATACTTAATAACCTAGCAGTTGATTTAGATCATTTACGCAGGAAAGTAGAAATACTGAGTCCAGCCAATCACAGCATTGAGATAAACACTGAAAAGAAAAACCTTCATCTTACACGCCAGGCTGAAAGAGCCCTTAAGACAACATTTCTTGAAGCAAAAGTATTTCAAAGCTCGTCGATTAGCACGGCACACCTGCTTCTATGCATCTTACGAAACGAAAACGATCCAACAACCAAGCTATTGAATAAACTAAAAATAGATTATGACATAGCTAAAGAACAATATCTAAACATGACGCCAAACGAAGAAGAATTTTTAGAAAACTTGCCACGAAACGAGTCATACAATGACGATTCAGGACAAGATGACAGTCTTAAAGAAAGCAGTTTTAATAATCCCGCCAATAAGTCAAACAAAAAATCTAAGACTCCGGTGTTAGATAATTTTGGGAGAGATTTAACAGAAATGGCCGAGGAAGGAAAACTGGATCCTGTCGTAGGACGCGAAAAAGAAATTGAACGTGTTTCTCAAATTTTAAGCAGAAGAAAAAAGAACAACCCGCTTCTTATTGGAGAACCTGGAGTTGGTAAGTCTGCTATTGCAGAAGGACTGGCTTTGCGTATTATCCAGAAGAAAGTTTCTCGTATTCTTTTCAACAAACGTGTTGTCACTCTTGATTTGGCCAGCTTAGTTGCCGGAACAAAATACAGAGGCCAATTTGAGGAAAGAATGAAAGCCGTAATGAACGAGCTTGAGAAAAATGATGACATTATTCTTTTCATTGACGAAATTCACACTATTGTGGGTGCTGGAGGAGCAACAGGTTCACTTGATGCTTCAAACATGTTCAAACCTGCTTTAGCAAGAGGCGAAATTCAATGTATTGGCGCTACTACTCTTGATGAGTACAGACAATATATCGAAAAAGACGGCGCCTTGGAAAGACGTTTTCAAAAAGTAATTGTGGAGCCAACTTCTGTTGAAGAAACAATCGCTATTTTGAACAATGTAAAAGACAAATACGAAGATCACCACAATGTAACATATACTCCAGAAGCTATTGAAGCTTGTGTTAAGCTAACAAACAGATATATGTCTGAGCGTTTCTTACCAGACAAAGCTATTGATGCAATGGATGAGGCTGGATCACGTGTTCACATCACTAATATTGATGTTCCAAAACAAATTTTGGATTTAGAACGTCAGTTAGAAGAAGTTCGCGAAATGAAGAACATGGTAGTTAAAAAACAAAAATATGAAGAAGCTGCCAAACTTCGTGATGACGAAAAACGCATTGAAAAAGATCTAGCTGTTGCTCAGGAACAATGGGAAGAAGATTCTAAAAACAACCGAATTGAAGTTACAGAAGATAATGTAGCTGATGTTGTTTCGATGATGACTGGAATTCCTGTTAACCGAATTGCACAAACAGAAAGCAACAAATTAGCCAAATTGCCTGAATTAATTCAGAATAAAGTAATTGGACAAAATGAAGCTGTTTTGAAAATTGCACGTTCTATTCAACGTAACAGAGCCGGACTTAAAGATCCTAACAAACCAATTGGTTCGTTTATTTTCTTAGGTCAAACTGGTGTTGGTAAAACACAATTGGCAAAAGTATTAGCAAAAGAATTATTTGACTCTGAAGATGCGTTAGTTCGTATCGACATGAGTGAATACATGGAGAAATTCGCGATTTCTCGTTTAGTTGGAGCGCCTCCAGGATACGTAGGTTATGAAGAAGGTGGTCAATTAACCGAAAAAGTTCGCAGAAAACCATATTGTGTTGTTCTTTTAGATGAGATCGAAAAAGCGCATCCAGATGTATTCAACATGATGCTTCAGGTTTTAGATGACGGATATTTGACAGATAGTTTAGGTCGCAAAATCGACTTTAAAAACACTATCATTATCATGACATCGAATGTTGGAGCGCGTCAATTGAAAGATTTCGGACAAGGTGTAGGATTCGGAACTGCGGCAAGAACAGCTCAGGCTGATGAAAACTCAAAAAGCATTATCGAAAATGCTCTAAAGAAAACTTTTGCTCCTGAATTCTTAAACAGAATTGATGACGTAATCGTATTTAATGCATTAGAAAAAGCTGACATTGATTTGATTATCGAAATCGAATTGAAAAAACTTTATTCTCGTATTGCTGAGTTAGGTTACAAATTAAGCTTAACAGACAAAGCAAAAGCATTTATTGCTGAAAAAGGTTTCGATAAGCAATTTGGAGCCAGACCATTGAAAAGAGCAATTCAGAAATACGTTGAAGATTTGTTAGCCGAAGAAATCATCACTTCAAAAATACATTCTGGTGATGAAATCATGATGGATTTAAAAGATGATTCACAAGAATTATCAGTAGAAATTCATAAAGCTGAAGAGCCAACAAATCAATAAATTAGTTAAAATTTATAACACAAATAACTTACCCGTTACGTTTTCATAACATAACGGGTATTTTTTTTTGCAAAAATCACTATCTTTAGTAAAAGCAAATAGCTACTTTTGAATTTAAATTCTATAATAAAAATTAACGTATGCTTCAACACAAAGTCATTTTAGGCAGCGAAGAATGGTGCTCATTTCCTGAACTTGGAATCCCAACGATTAAAGCTCGTGTCGATTCTGGTGCCAAAACTTCAGCAATGCACGCTATCAACATAGCTCCTTTTATAAAAAATGATGCCAATTGGGTAAAATTCGATATTAATCCAATTCAGAATAATATTAAAACTATCATTCATTGCGAAGCGCCGCTGGTGGATAAGAGAATTGTAAAAAGCTCAAGCGGTTTTAGAGAACATCGTTATGTAATTCAGACAAGCATTAAAATTGGCGATTCAAAATGGCCAATCGAAATGACTTTAACAAATCGAGATTCGATGGGTTTTCGCATGCTTTTGGGGCGTGAAGCCATGAGCGGACGCGTATTAGTAGATCCTGAAGAAAAATATCTACTGGGACAGCCTACACCAGAATCTCTTAAAGAATTATATCAAAACTCCGAAAAAGCCAGTTCTGGTTTACGAATTGGACTTTTAGCCAGCAATCCCGAATTGTACAGCAATAAAAGAATCATGGAAGCCGGTGAAATGCGCGGTCATGAAATGCATTTTTTAAACATCAAGGAATGTTACATGAAACTGGACGCCAAAACTCCGGAAATTCATTACAGAGGCGGAAAAATATTAAATCAGTTCGACGCAATCATTCCTAGAATAAGACCAAGCATCACTTTTTATGGCTGCGCATTAACACGCCAATTCGAAGCGTTGAAGGTATTTGTTTTAAATTCGGCTACAGCCATCACACAATCACGAGATAAATTATACTCATTACAATTACTTTTAAATAGCGGAATTGATATTCCAACAACTGGATTTGCTAATTCTCCGCTTGATACAGACAACTTAATCAAGATGGTTGGCGGTTCACCTTTAATTGTAAAACTATTAGAAGGAACACAAGGTAAAGGCGTTGTTTTGGCCGAAACCAAAAAAGCAGCAGAAAGTGTTATCAATGCTTTTAAAAGTTTAAATGCAAACATTCTGGTTCAGGAATTCATTAAAGAAGCCAATGGAAAAGATATTCGCTGTTTTGTAATTGACGGAAAAGTAGTTGCAGCGATTCAGCGTGAAGCCATGCCTGGCGAATTTAGAGCCAATATTCACTTGGGTGGAACGGCATCTGTTATAAAAGTAACCGCAGAGGAGAAAAAAATCGCGATTAAAGCAGCAAAAGCAATGGACTTAAAAGTAGCAGGAGTTGATATTATTCGTTCTTCTAAAGGGCCATTATTGCTTGAGGTAAATTCTTCTCCAGGTCTTGAAGGAATTGAAGGTGCCACAAACAAAGACGTTGCCGGAGAAATGATTAAAGCAATTGAAAAGAATTTTAAACTATAATTAAGTTCATTTAAACTTAATTCCGTATAAATAATTTAGCAGCTTTGTCGAAGTTTTAACTTTGGCAAAGCTTTTTTATTTAACTTTAAAATAAAAAATATGGCTTTTCCTTATTTAGATATTGTTTTACGTAGTATCGCCGTTTATTTTTTCATGACGATTGCTTTGCGGATATTCGGTAAAAAAGAACTTTCACAATTAAACACTGCCGATGTAATTCTGATTTTATTAATAAGCAACTCTGTTCAGAATGCCATGGTTGGCCCTGATACAAGTTTGACTGGCGGTTTAATTGCTGCATTAGTATTATTCATAATCAACTTCATCATCAAAAAACTGACTCACAAATACAAGTTTTTTGGAGATTTATTATTAGACAAACCTGAAATCTTAATTCACGACGGAAAATTAGATTTCAAAGCGCTTAGCAAACTAGATATTTCGCATGACGAATTAAAAGAAGCCATGAGAGAACACGGAATAGAATTCTTTAAAAATGTAAAGCTGGCAATGCTCGAAATTGACGGAACAATTAGTATAATTTCTGAAGATGAAAAAAATCTAAAGCAAACACATTTTAAACGAAAACATAATCGTAAAAACATACAGAACTTTTAATCTTAGAAACAAAAAAAAGCCGATTTCAGATTGAAATCGGCTTTTTTTTATATTTAAAAGAAATGAAATTTACATTTCACAATAATCATTTTACGAAATAAACACGCTCAGTACAAAATAAACCAAACCTGCCAGAATAGCTGAAATTGGAATAGTCAAAATCCAAGCCCAAACTAAACTTACGGTAACTCCCCAGCGAACTGCAGAAACACGTTTTGTTAATCCAACACCAATAATAGATCCTGTAATAGTATGCGTTGTACTTACCGGAATTTTTAAATGCTCTGTAAAATAAAGCGTCAATGCTCCAGCAGTTTCAGCAGCAACTCCTTCAAATGAACTTACTTTTGTGATTTTAGATCCCATTGTTTTTACAATTTTCCATCCACCACTTAAAGTTCCCGCTGCAATTGCAGAATAACAAGCTAACGGAATCCAACCAGGCATTACACCTTTAATTCCTAAATCATCATTTGGCAATACAACATCTAACCAAGAATCCATGTGAACTCCAGGATTTGTATTGATGTAAACCGCTACAGCAGCAGCGATAATACCCATTACTTTTTGAGAATCATTTCCTCCGTGACCTAAACTAAAAGCCGCAGAAGATAATAATTGCATTTTTTTCAAAGCAGCATCAGCCTGATGAAGATTCAAACTGCTAAATATCAAACAAAATGCACTTACAGTTAATATAATAAAGGCTACTAAAAACCATTTAATATTATGAGGATCAAAAGCTACGCTCCAAAAATGAGAATCAAATCTTCCTTTATGACCATCTTTTATAATTTCTTCATAAGGAACCATTTGTGCATATACAAACCAAACAGTTGCAATCATTAAAGCCACAGTAAATATTTTAGGCCAAATACTTTTACGAGAAGCATTCAACAACCAAATAGAAATTAAATACGATGCCAAAGCTCCTAAAAGCGGTGCTAAAACAATAAAAGCAATAATAATAAGAACTCCTGAAGGCATTCCACCATCTTTTCCAGCTTTGTACCAGCTTACAATTTGATACCAGTAATGAGTAGCTCCGTCTTCACCAACATATCCAGAAAAACCATGAACCGCAATAGCGTGCGCAACGGCTGCTCCGGCAAAACCTCCAATAAGTGTATGTGAAGAACTTGAAGGAATTCCAAGCCACCAAGTCAATAAATTCCAGCAGATTGCCGCAATAACTCCGGCAAGAATAACTACCAGGTTAATTTCCATTGTGTGCGCTGTTTTAGCAACAGTATCTGCAACACCAAATCCGAAAACCCAATAAGCTAAAAAGTTAAAAAATGCTGCCCAAAGAACCGCCTGAAAAGGCGTTAAAACCTTTGTTGCAACAACTGTCGCTATAGCATTTGCCGCATCATGAAAACCGTTGATGTAATCAAAAATTAAAGCTAATACTATAATTAATATAAGTAGCGTCATAAAATTATAACTTCAGAATGAAAAATTGAATTAAGAATGTTTTACAGAAATAGATTCTAGTATATTCGCAACACTCTTACATTTATCTGTTGCTGATTCTAAAACAGATAACACTTCTTTATATTTAATGATATTTTTAGCGTCTGTTTCGTTTTCAAAAATTTCAAAAACTGCTTTGTTATATACGTTATCAGATTTGTTTTCTAGCTTGTTAATTCTAGCACATGAATCTTTAATAACTTTCATGTTTTTCAAGTTGCTCAACTCTTTTACAGCACTATCAATATTTTGACAAGCTTCAAGGTTGATTTCTGTCATTTTTCTGATCGATTTAGTAATTTTGTCAACTTGATATAATCTCATACGGCTTGCAGCTCCGTGAAGGTAATCTGCAACGTTATCAATTGAAGTAATTAAGGTGTGAATATCTTCTCTATCAAATGGAGTAATAAAGTTTCTACTCAATTCCAAGTTAGTTTGACGTGTAATATCTTCTCCTTTTTGCTCTAATTCATCAATTTTCTGAAAAAGAACTTCTCTTTCTTTTAATGGTAAGTTTACAGCTTCGTGTAAGTTAGATGCTAATTCAATTAAATTGCTTGAAGCCTCTTCAAAAAGTGGAAAGAATTTCTTGTCTTTCGGCACTAAAAATTGGAAAATACTGTTTATTGACATTTTTATATTTTTGATAGTGCAAAATTACTTCAATAATATTCTATAATGTTAAGCCATTGTTAACAAATCGTTTTCAATTTGAAAACTGTCTAAGAATGAAATTGTATTCTCAATATCATAATGTAAGATTCTATCCTCTTTAACCAAAGGCACAACTTCACGATAACTACTTAAAAACATTTCGATAAAATCGCTCGATTTCAAAGGCTCTCTATAAGCAATTGCCTGCGAAGCATTCATTAATTCGATTGCCAAAATACGCTCTAAATTATCTAAAACACGTAACGCTTTTGTAGCTCCATTTGCTCCCATACTTACGTGATCTTCCTGACCATTGCTCGAAACAATACTATCAATACTTGACGGAGTTGCAAGTTGTTTATTCTGGCTCGCAATACTTGCCGCAGTATATTGCGGGATCATAAATCCTGAATTTAATCCTGGATTATCAACTAAAAATGCAGGAAGATTTCGCAATCCTGAAATTAACTGATAGGTTCTTCTTTCAGAAATACTTCCTAATTCCGCTAAAGCAATTGCCATAAAATCTAAAGCCAAAGCCAATGGCTGTCCGTGGAAATTTCCTCCTGAAATAATCTGATCTGCTTCAACAAATATATTTGGATTATCTGTAACCGAATTAATCTCGGTTTTGAATACTTTTCGAACATAATCAATCGCATCTTTTGAAGCGCCATGAACTTGTGGCATACAACGGAAAGAATAGGGATCCTGAACATGTTTCTTCTCTTGAGCAATAATTTCGCTTCCTTCTAAAAATTCAGCAATTCGCTGTGCCGTTACAATTTGCCCTTTATGCGGACGTATATAATGTATCAATTCATTAAAAGGTTCGATTCTTCCATCAAAACCTTCCAAAGAAATTGTTCCGATCAAATCCGCTAAATAAGATAACTTATAACCTTTGATTAAAATATGAGCTCCGTAAGCACTCATAAACTGCGTTCCGTTTAATAACGCCAAACCTTCTTTTGACTGCAAAACAATTGGTTCCCAGTTAAAATGTTTTAAAACTTCGGCAGAAGCCATTTTCTTTCCTTCAAAAAGCACTTCGCCTTCTCCTAATAAAGGCAACGACAAATGTGCCAAAGGTGCTAAATCTCCTGAAGCACCAAGCGAACCTTGTGTATAAATTATTGGAAGAATATCATTATTATAAAAATCAACTAAACGCTGCAATGTAATTAACTGTACTCCAGAATGACCATAACTTAAAGACTGAATCTTTAGCAAAAGCATCATCTTTACGATTTCTGCAGGAACTTCCTCTCCTGTTCCACAGGCATGCGATTTTACTAAGTTTTCCTGAAGTTTAGAAAGATTTTCATTTGAGATTTTTACACTATAAAGCGATCCAAAACCAGTATTGATACCATAAATAGGTGCAGAATGCGTCGACATTTTTTTGTCAAGATAATCACGGCATTTCTGAACATTAACTTTTGCTTCTTCAGATAATTCAAGCATTTTGTCATTAACTAAAATCTCTTGTAATGTTTCTAAAGTTATGGTTTCAGTACTTATATAATGAATCTCTCTCATGATTATTTTAAATTTAAGACGTCAAAATTCAACAAATCAATATTAAAAAGCAACATTTACTAAAGATTATTTAATTTTTTTAATCAAAAAAACGTTCAAAATACCAATTAAGTCGTTAAACAAAAAAAGCAACTCATTGAGCTGCTTTTGTTTTACTTTTATTATTTAAAAAACTACTTAAATTAATAATAAGTCACAACTGTTTTTTCTGTTTGCATTACCCCGTTTGGAGGCATTGTAACACTTTTCATTTTTGTCAAAACATAACCATTTTCATCATATGTACAATCAGTTTTAGATGATTCTGTACTATTGTTCCCTAGAGTTGAAGTTATAATAGTTGAAGAACTAATTGCATTATTTACAGTGTTAATTAAAAAACGATTAAACCCTAAAATATCTGCTAAAGGATCCTTCTTAGTATCATAAATGTAATTTGAAACGGCAAGAAATTCTTCTCCTGGAGTTGGAGTGGTAATACTATATTTTACTAAATTACCTTTATCAAATGTATAAATTCCCACTCCATAGTCTGGCAAATCATATTTCTCAGTTATTGTTCCGTCAACATTATAGGTATAAGTAACTTTATAGCTAATACTTCCGTCAGGATTTTTTCTTGTTCCACTTATAATTTTTTTCTGTTCATTATATGCATATTCCGTAGAACCTTTGAAAACATTATCATCACTATAATTCATAGATTTTGTAATTAAATCTCCAGAATATGTATATTTAGTAATTGTATTTAAAACAGTTGTAGTTTGAGTTTTTACATTCGTATTACTATATTTAACTATCACTGTTGCCAATTTGGTAATATTTGACGTATCATAAGTATAAGAGTATTCATATTTGACAATATTGTACTTATCACTTCTTTCTATATTTTGTGTTTTTGGAAGCTCCAGCATTATTTTTTCAGAAACTACAGATTTTGCACCTTCTAAACCGTTTAAACTAGCTGTAACTGTATATGTAAAAGCCCCAGTGGCTTTAAGAACATCGGTAAATTTTGCTTCCGTAAGCGGAACAGTATTAATCTTTACAGCACTGCCATTTTTATAAACATTGTATGTAATTCCTGTACCTTCAACTGGCGACCAAGTTAAATTAACAGTGTCTGCATTTAATACTGCATTAACGGCAGAAGGGGCTGATGGTGCTGTAGGACTGGTTTCATCGCTACTACAAGAAATAAGCGTAAATAAAGAAATAAATAAAAGGGCAATTTTAGTTTTCATTTTTTGTTTTGGTTTTTTGTTTTGGTTTTTTAAAATTTTGAGCGAAATATAATTAAAACAAAAATGATTGTACGAAATCTTCCCTGTTAAAATTTGATTTTTTTTTCAAATTCATTTTACATCTACAAATTTCATTGATTATAAACAACATAGAAGACTAACTGAATTTAACTTACTGAAAAAAAATCGCAGAAATAATCTTATTCAGCCAAATTATCAGTTATTAAACTCGATTTTGGTTCTAATTTATATTTAAAAATTAAACTTTCTTATAAGTAAAAGCAAATCTAAACTGCGTAAAATATGTTAAAACATCAACTTAACACATTTAATTTTAACAAATACTCAATATTGATTTTTTGAAATTTGAATTATTAAAATATTCGCAAAAAGCCTTTCAGAGTTTTTAATCCTACTTAAAAGCTGTACTTTTGAAAAATCAAAAATGAAAAGTAACAGCACAAAATATCAATCTACAATGACAGTTCAAACTAGAACTGCAATTGCTGCTACCATTATTTCTACTACAACTACTACTACCCCTTAGGGGTATACATTTTCACATATAATCCTAGGTTACCTATACTTTTTTCTTGAAAGAAGAGAGTTATTGGATACATAAAAATATTTGCATAAAAAGAAAAAAATATCAAAATGAAAGTATTAAAATTTGGCGGAACTTCGGTTGCCAATGCTCAAAATATAAAACTCGTTCTCGAAATTGTTAAACAAAAAGCTGAAAAAGATAAACTAGTTGTTGTAGTTTCTGCACTTAGTAAAGTAACGGATTTACTTCAATCAGCGGCAGCAAAAGCGGCGGCAAACGATGAAAATTTTAGAGAAGTTGTTGCCGAAATCGAGAAAAAACACCTTGACACATTAAAAGAATTGATTCCGGTAAGCGAACAAAGCAGTTTACTGAGCCACGTAAAAAGAATCATTAATCACTTAGAAACTTTGCTAGACGGCTGTTTCTTGCTTGGCGAATTATCTCCAAGAACTGCTGATACTATTTTAAGTTTTGGAGAATTATTATCGTCATTCATTATTGCTAAAGCCTACGAGCAAATTAACAATGACGCAGTTTACAAAGACAGCCGTGAGTTGATTAAAACAAATGCTGATTTTGGAAAAGCGGTTGTGAATTTCGAAATTTCAAACAAATTAATTCAGGAGTATTTTGCTTCGAATGAATCAAAAATCAATATTTTGCCTGGTTTTATTGCGCAAACTTTAGACGGAATCACTTCGACTTTAGGACGCGGCGGATCTGATTATACTGCAGCTATTATTGCCGGAGCAATCGATGCGGAACAATTGGAGATCTGGACTGACGTAAACGGAATGTTTACTGCAAACCCTAAAATTGTAAAACAAGCACAGCCAATTGCAAATATTTCGTATCAGGAAGCGATGGAATTATCGCATTTTGGTGCCAAAGTTTTGTATCCGCCAACAATTCAGCCGGTTTTAAGAAAAAACATTCCTATTCTGATCAAAAATACTTTTGAGCCTGAAGCAGTAGGAACTTTAATTTCTGATGTTGTTTTATCAAAAGATACAGTTGTAAAAGGAATTAGTCATATCGATAATATTTCGCTTTTAACTCTTGAAGGTCCAGGAATGATTGGAGTTGCGGGTTCTTCTAGACGTTTATTTGAAGTTTTGTCTCAGGAAAAAATCAACGTGATTTTTATTACTCAGGCTTCTTCTGAGCATTCAATTTGTATCGGAATTTTAAATTCGGATGCTGATAATGCCGAAGCTGCAATTAACAGAGCTTTTGAAATCGAAATTGCACAGAACAAAATCGATCCTTGTTATGTAGAAAAGGACCTTTGCATTATCGCTTTGGTTGGTGAAAACATGAAAAATCACCAAGGTTTAAGTGGAAGAATGTTCAGCACTTTAGGAAAAAACAACGTAAACATTCGTGCGATTGCGCAAGGTGCTTCTGAACGTAATATTTCGACTGTAATTAACGAAAGAGACGTTAAAAAAGCGTTGAATACTTTACACGAGAATTTCTTTGAAGAAAACACAAAACAGCTGAATTTATTCGTAATGGGAGTTGGAAATGTTGGAGAAAAATTCATCGAACAAATTCACAATCAAAGAAAATTTTTAAAAGATAATTTAAAGATTAATGTACGCGTGATTGCATTGTCAAACTCAAGAAAAATGCTTTTTGACGAAGACGGAATTTCTCTAAAAGACTGGCAGTCGACTTTAGAAAAAGGTGAAGAAGCAATTCCAACTGAATTCATCGCACGCGCCAAAGAACTGAATTTACGTAACAGTATTTTCGTAGATATTACAGCAAATGCAAGCGTTTCTGAAATGTATGAGAAGTTCTTAAAAGAAAGTATTGCCGTTGTAACTTGTAATAAAATTGCCTGTTCATCTGCTTATGACAATTATAAAAAATTAAAAAGTTTATCTCGCCAATACAACGCTCCGTTTTTATTTGAAACGAATGTTGGTGCAGGATTGCCAATTATTGATACGGTAAAAAATCTGATTGCATCTGGCGATAAAGTGCATAAAATTCAGGCGGTTTTATCGGGGAGTTTGAATTTCATTTTCAACAATTTCGATCAAAACAATTCTTTCCACGATGTGGTTAAAGAAGCCGGAGTTCAGGGATTCACAGAACCAGATCCGAAAATCGACTTAAGTGGTGTTGATGTTGCTCGTAAAATCCTGATTCTTATTCGCGAAAGCGGTTACGAAATGGATATTGATGCGATTGCAAACGAATCGTTTTTGCCAGCTGAATGTCTAGCAACAACAAACAACGAAGATTTCTTCGCATCGTTAATCAAACACGCTGCTCATTTTGAAGGCATTTACAACGAGGCTTTAGCGAAAGATTCAAGATTGAAATACGTTGCACAATTCGAAAACGGAAAAGCAAGCGTTGGTCTTCAATTCATCCCAAAAGATCATCCTTTCTATAATTTAGAAGGAAAAGACAATATCGTTTTGTTCTACACAGATCGTTACGTAGATCAACCTTTATTAATCAAAGGCGCCGGTGCCGGAGCAGCGGTAACTGCATCAGGAATTTTTGCGGATGTAATTCGAATAGGTAATATTTAAAGGTGCTAAGGTTCTAAGATGCTAAGGTTCTGAGTTTTTTTCAAAACTAATCTTAGCCTCTTAGAATCTCAAAACCTTAGAAACTAAAAAATAAAAAGCTGCAAAGAAACCTTAGAATCTTAGCATCTTAGAACCTCAGAACCTTAAAAATGGAAATTAAACTTTTTTGTCCCGCTACAATTGCAAACCTCTCGTGCGGATTTGACGTACTTGGACTTTGCTTAGACAATGCGGGCGATGAAATGATTGTTCGAAAAGTCGATCAAAAAGGAGTTCGAATCACTAAAATTGTGGGTGCCGATTTGCCTTTGGAAACCGAGAAAAACGTTTCTGGAGTTGCAGCTTTGGCAATGCTTGAAACTTTAGACGAATTGGATTTTGGCTTCGAAATTGAAATTTATAAAAATATCAAAGCCGGAAGCGGTATCGGAAGCAGTGCTGCAAGTTCTGCCGGAGCGGTTTTCGGAATTAATGAATTATTAGGAAGACCTTATTCTCGTAAAGATTTAGTTCAGTTTGCGATGCAGGGCGAGAAATTAGCCAGCGGAAACGCGCATGCCGACAACGTTGCTCCTGCCCTTTTAGGTGGATTTACTTTGATAAGAAGTTATGCGCCGCTTGATATTATCCGAATTGACAGCCCGGAAGAATTATTCGCAACGGTGGTTCATCCGCAAATTGAGTTGAAAACATCTGATGCACGTTCGGTTTTAAAACAAAACGTTTCCCTGAAAAGCGCCATTATGCAATGGGGAAATGTAGGCGGATTAATCGCCGGTTTATACACCAAAGATTATGAATTAATCGGGCGTTCGCTTCATGACGAAATCGTAGAACCTTTAAGAAGTGTTTTGATTCCGGGATTTGATCAAATCAAACAAACGGCTCTTGAAAACGGCGCTTTAGGTTCCGGAATTTCAGGTTCTGGTCCATCGATTTTCGCTTTAAGCAGAGGAAAAGAAACCGCTGAACAAATCGCCAAAGCCATGAGCGACGTTTACGAAAAAATGAATTTGCCATATGAAATTCACGTTTCGAAGATAAACCCTGACGGAGTAAGAATTATATAACACAAATTCCACGAATTTACACAAATTGATTTGTGTAATAATTTGAATATAAAGAAAATACATCGTTTGTCATTCCGAGGAACGAGGAATCTCCGCAAGTAACTCCGTAACGTGAGTCAAATCTTTGTCGAGCTACTCGCGGAGATTCCTCGTTCCTCGGAATGACAAAAAAACGAATAATTATTATTGAAATTTAAACACAATATTTAAATAACCATAAAGCTTTGCGTTCTCTGCGTTTTCAAAAGAAACCAATTCCTTGCGCTCTTTGCGGTTAAATAAAAAACAACCAATGAAATACTACAGTTTAAACCATAATGCCCCAAAGGTTTCTTTCAAAGAAGCCGTAATACAAGGATTAGCAACTGACAAAGGATTATATTTCCCAGAAAGCATAACACCGCTTGATCCGTCCTTTTTTGATAAAATCGAAAGTTTAAGCCACGAAGAAATTGCTTTTGAAGCAATCAAACAATTCGTTGGTGATGAAATACCAGCAGAAAAACTAAAAGAAATCATTGCCGAGACTTTAGTTTTTGATTTTCCTGTTGTAAAAGTCGAAGACGGAATCTATTCGTTAGAATTGTTTCACGGACCGACAATGGCTTTTAAAGACGTTGGAGCGCGTTTTATGTCGCGTTGCTTGGGTTATTTCAACAAAGACAAAAAAGATGCTAAAAATACCGTTTTAGTAGCCACTTCCGGAGATACGGGCGGAGCCGTTGCCAGCGGATTTTTAGGCGTTGACGGTGTTGATGTTGTCATTTTATATCCGTCAGGAAAAGTGAGCGATATTCAGGAAAAACAATTGACTACTTTAGGACAAAACATTAAAGCACTTGAAGTGGATGGTGTTTTTGATGATTGTCAGGACATGGTGAAAAAAGCGTTTTTAGATGAAACTTTAGCGCACAAAAACCTGACTTCGGCAAATTCTATAAATATTGCGCGCTGGTTACCGCAAATGTTTTATTTCTTCTTTGCTTACAAAGCGTTGAAAAGCCAAAACAAACCTTTAGTTTTCTCTTGCCCAAGTGGGAACTTCGGGAATATCTGCGCCGGAATTATGGCAAAGAAATTAGGTTTGCCAATTGAACATTTTGTAGCGTCTACCAACGTAAACGACACGGTGCCAAGATTCTTAGAAAACGGAAAATACGATCCAAAACCTTCTAAAGCAACAATTTCTAACGCTATGGATGTTGGAAACCCAAGCAACTTTATTAGAATTCAGGAATTGTACAATAACGACTTAAAAGCTTTCGAAAAAGACTTCTCTTCTTATAGTTATACTGATGAGGAAACACTAGTTGCTCTAAAGAAAATTTATAATACAGACGGTTATATCGCAGAACCACACGGTGCTGTTGGTTATTTAGGTTTGAAAAAAGAATTGGAAAAACACCCAAACGCAATTGGTATTTTCTTAGAAACGGCACATCCTATTAAGTTTTTGGATGTTGTTGAACCTGCTTTGGGAATTACACTTCCAATTCCTGCTCAAATTGAGAGTGTTATTAATGAGGAGAAAGTTAGTGTGAAGATTGGGACTTATGAGGAGTTAAAGAGTTTCTTGGGGTAAGTATTTATTTTATAAAAAATAAAACCACAAATTATACTGACTTTATATTAGTGTAATTTGTGGTTTTTTATTTGTAATTCGTATTAGCTTTTTATAAGGAAAATTATTATGTTTGAAAACACAAGAATTCAACAACCTAGCATCGCAAATGGAAAATAATAATTGGTGGGGAAATTCTTTCCTTGGAAAAGATTTTGAAAAAAAATTTGAGGAATACACAAAGAAAAAAGTTGAAAAACGAACAGAAGATGCTGATTTTTTTCTCGACATTCTCATCGAACAAGGAATAATTAAACTAAGCAAAGAAAAAGTAAAAGACTATTTTACAAAATGGTTTCTAGAAAACAAAGAGTTTGATTTACAGATTAAAGATGGAGATTTAGCAATTGAAGATGGAGACTTAAAATTTGTTCCAGATTTTAATAAAGATGACATAGTTGGGTTCATAAATTGGTTTGAAAATGAAAAAACTGAATTTATAGATTATTTAAAAACCAAAGGAGTAAAAATTGACAATGAAAAAGATTTGGAAATTAAAAACTCTGGGAATTTAATAATTAACAATAATAGCAATATTCATAATCAGTCAATTGCAAATCCTGATAAAAAGAAAAAATGGGAGAAAGGAACAATTATCAGTTTGATAGGTCTAGTTATTGCAATTACTGTTTTATTATTCGGCAACAATCTGGTATCGAGGTTTTCAGATGATTCCAAAAGCCAGAAACAACTTTCAAAAGAAAATAATAAAGATATTACTGTTAAAACTTTTAATTTACCATACTTAGAAAATTACCCAATACTAGACAAAGGTTTATTTGTAAAATATTATTTTAATTCTCTTATAGTTGGCGGAGCTAATATTGACGGAATTAAGATTAATACTCGCGGAAAAAATGGAAATAAACTAGAAATAAATAGAGAAACGTCAGATAACAATTATGCAATTGACATAAATGAAGAACCATATATTGAGATAGAATACAAGAAGAAATTCTACTCAATTGAAATTACAGGAAAACACTACTCTTTTCTTTGTAAAATAAATGAAATTAAGAATCCAACTCTGGATTTATAAAACATGTAAATGATATTTCAAATATATTTTTAGTTGGTGGTAATTATACTGAAATCAGAAATTAAACGAAAAAAAATTGATAAAAAAACTTTTAAATTACAAAGAATATCTCCCGATAATTGCCTTGATTATGTATGGTTTTGGTTATATATATCAAAAAATTTTCTATACTCACTTTGGAATTGAAATAGAATATTATACATCATTTAGTGATTTACTCTTTTTTACTGTAAATTTTATTGTTTTTATAGGATTTCTACTTTTCTTAACAGAAATCATTCTTATGATTTTAACTCATTATCCTTTATTATTCTTCTTTAATCATTTTTCTAAATCCAAAAGGAAAAAATATGATTCAAACGAAGAATTTTATAAGAAAGAAGTAGAAAAAAGAGCAGAAGATAATTATACTGGACTGTCATTGATAGTTCTAACTTTTATTTTTATTTGGTCGATATTATTTACAAAGGAATTTGTCTACCCATTTTCTATTTATTTTTGTCTTTTTATTATAAAGTTTCACAAATTAATAAAGAAATGGAATCCTGAAGATGATAAAATCGATATTGGAATTAGTTTGGCTCAAGTATCGACATCAATGTTTTTCTTTTTTTTTCTTATAATTCTTATCTTTTTTGCATTCAAAGATGCTAAAGATTTAAAAGAAACTGAAAGCAACAAAAAAGTAGAGTTTTGCGATAATGAAAAGCAATATTCAACATTATTACAAAGTAATTTAGTTTATCTCGGCGAGACAAGTAACTTTTTATTTCTTTATGACAGAAAATTAAAGACATCTTCTATTTTTAACAAAAATGATATTAAAAATTTTATAATAGTTGACCCTACGATTATTACAAACAAAGAAATGGAAGAAATAAAATCTACTAAAACCCTAATTAAAAATTTTATCAATCCATAATCGCTACTTCCATTTCTGAACACAAAGAAAATTCAAAAACCAATTAGAGCGGACTTGAATAAGGCGCTCGTGTTAGATAAGCAATTTCCTAATATGAAATAAATTTTTTATTTTTTATGATTAATCAACTAGAAACAATGACTCATTTTCCATTTGATGCTGAAATATGGGGAACAATATCAGATTGGATAATGATCTTTGTTACCGCTTTCACTGCACTATATCTTGTAAAAACTTTTAAACAACAAAATACTGCATTAAAAATGGAAAGATATAGGTTTTCAATGTCTATTCGCCCTTCATTTTCTGCAAAAATTAGCTTAATAGAGCCTTTTATTCAATTAGGTAAAGAAGATATGATTAAGGTGATTCTGGAAATTAAAGTTGAGAATCACAGAGCTTTAATGGAAAAAATTGAAGTTGAATTAAGTCATATTATAACTCCTGAGAATTTGCATCGACCATTCAGAGGTAATCGTTGGATGGAAGCAGGTGCTTTATGGAATGTACCTTTTACTTTTTTTGAACAAGAAAAAATAGAAGATGGATTTCTTCTGCCAGTATCTCCTTCAATTTATGTATATTTTCAAGATATCGAACACAGGAAATTTAAGCAATTAATTCATCTTAGAACAAAACCTAAGTTAGAATTATATGTTCATCCTCCAGAAGAACTAATAGAAAAATAATAGATAAGTTATCCCCCGCTCCAAAGTGTTCTTTCTCAGGAATCGTAGTCGCTGTGCGAAGTCTCCCGACTTCGTACCCACTCCAATGAGCAAACCAAACAGAATATAGCAACGGGTATGAAGTCAGGAGACTTCGCACAGCGGTAAAAATACATATATTTGAAAAGCAAGAAAACAAAACAGACCTTCGCTTATCTATCTGAATTTATTCGTACAAAGATTTGTTTTGCTTATAAAAAAAGGTTAGTAGTAGCAATATCTCACAAATAGGCAATGAACGACAGAATTCATAAAATTGAAAACGATGTCCAGGACAGAAACTCTGATGCTTGGAAAAAACTTTGCGAATATGTGGACAAAGTTGCCAATGAAAATAGAGAAGAATTTTCGCCATTAGATGAACTTGGACAGGAACTATTTTCTCAAATTCATACTTTACCAGAGAGTATATCAAAACTTAAAAGAGTAAAAAAAATGTGGCTTTATGGGAGCAAACTAAAACGAATTCCACCTGAAATTGGGCAAATGGAATCACTCGAATACTTTGACCCATATACTTCTTACAACTTACATTGGTTTCCTTATGAAATCAGTAACTGTAAAAAACTTAAAGACAGCCGAGTAAGTACCAGAATATTATTTGGAAACTATAAAAACCGAATGAGGTTTCCTTTACTTACACATAATCCTGTTAGATACTTTGGAGAAGCTTTAAAATGTAGTATTTGTAATAAAGAAATCACTTATCAGCAAACAAATCAACTTTGGATAACTCTTCGGATTGGGACAGACACTTTACCTTTACTTGCAAATTTATGCTCAAAAGAATGTGAAGGTAAACTTCCAAAACCTGAAATTGGTTATGTAGACTTTGCTCATAAAGGTGGAGCTGATTTAAAACAGCCAACAAATAAAGATTGGGATGAACTTATGCAACAAAAGTATGAGCAACAAAAACTAAAAATTCAAAATGAGAGTACACAAAAAGAAGAACCAAAGCTACTAAGACTAATAAGAAAAACATGGGAGTGACGAGAATGTTATCCCCCGCTACCGCAAGCGTCACGCTCGTAAAGACAAAGAAACTCAAAACCAATCGAAAACGTTCAAAAGAATGACGCTCGTGTTAGCAATTGAATAATATTTCATCCTTTTAAAATAGTTTTAAGCCACAAATAAAGAGATTTTTACGCTCTTTGTTTGTGGCTTTTTATTTTTAAACAGATTAGTTTTTTGTAAGTAAAATTGCTATGTTTGATACTACCAATAAACTAAAATTTAATAAATCCCTTTAAAGAGATGCAACAAAAATTACTCAAAAAAACCATTCTTAATTCCTTAATTATTATCTTTTTTATTTCTTTGGTTTCCTGCAGAAGAGATAACCCCAAAATCACAATTGTAGGGAATGGCAAATCGGACACGTTAATTTTTAATTCCGAAGACACTTTGATTACGCATGGCATTTTAGACACAATCAGGCTTTCTTCTTATAGTAATCACGAAGTTACAATCAACGGCTCAAAACCTTTAAAATTTAGAGTTTCTGATAAAGACGGAATTTTAAATACTTCTAAAAATGAATTCATCTTATTCAACGTGGAATTTCAATCGGATGGAACAGAAGCGAATCCTATGGAGGCACTGGAAATACATGCTGATTCCTATGTTAAAATTGATTCTTTCTTGATTTGCAAAAAAATATTTGAAAAGGAATTACAAGATACCAATAAACTGAATTTAGTTCTAGATTCTATCGCCGTGAGCAAAAACGGGAATTACAAAACGTCTTATCATGATCGCGACTATTCGTCTTATTATGATGAAGATTTAACGGCTTCTTTTTATGGATTCAAAAAAATTGGCGCAAGTAATATCTTTATTGAAAAGACCTGGGACTATGATCTTAATGAGGAAATACCTGAAGAAATTTTTGTGCAAACTAATAATAACAATTACAATCCCAAAAACTATATTCAAAAAACGGATAAAACAGCAATTGTAATGGCTAAAAGCTTTTTAAGATATGCTACAATAAATATTAGCGAATATGCTGTGATTAACATTAATGAGCAATTAAAAAAGAGAGCAAAAAAAAGTCCTCCGTTGGCTAAGCGATAGGACTAAATAACGCTTTCAGCAGTTCTCCTGCTAGCGCGAGCGTCCCGCTCGTCAACACATAGAAATTCAAAAGCAATTGAAACGTTCACGAGCGGGACGCTCGCGCTAGCAAACTAATATATTCTCAGCCACAAATCACTTAAGTTTTCACTAATTAATTTGTGAAAATTCGTGTAATTTGTGGCTTTTATTTTTTAAAAATCAAATTAGTTTCTTGTAAGTAAAATTACTATGTTTGAAATAACAAAACCAACTTATGAAGAGACGCAATTTTCTCAAAACCACACTGCTTTTTGTTGCCTCAGCGCAAATGTTTCCTAATACGGTATTGAATTTCGCGACAGAAGTTCGAAACAATTTCAAATACATTTATACCAATGCGAAGCTCAAAAATCAGTTCTTTTTGTTTTTAAAAAATGTTTTCAATTTATATCCTGAAAAGGAATTCCACGATTTAATTTACCAAAATACCATTTCGAAAAATACAGATAAAGAGATTTATTTGGCAACGCAATCCAAATTGGATGATATTACGCCAATGCTTTCCAGTTTTCGTTATCAGCTTCCGGCTTTGATGCATCAGAAAAATGAAATGTCGGAGGAGACGGTTTCTTTGCTTGGCGAAGACACTAAATATAACGGTTATTTAGAAATTGGTTCTTCGGGAAGGTATTTAGATTTTCTGGAGGAAAGTGTTTCCATCAAAGGAAAAAGATATTATGCTGATGGCCGAAAACCCAAATATTCTTTCTCGGAAATGGTCGATCGCGGTCAAATTGCCGTTGGTGCAGAATATATTCCGTTTACGAATTACAAAACCAAATTTGGAGATCACGTTCCGCACAACAGTGTTGATTTGGTGACGATTTATATTGGTTTTCATCATTGCCCTTTGGAGTTGCGAACGCAATATATTTCTTCGATTCGCGATACTTTGCGAGTTGGCGGAAAAATGATTTTAAGAGATCATAATTGCGATACCGAAGATCAAAAGGTATTGGTTGCTTTGGCGCACGACGTTTTTAATTTGGGCGTAAACGAAACCTGGGAATACAATGAAAAAGAGGTTCGAAACTTTTATTCTTTGGATTTTATTATTGCTTTTGTGGAAAATATCGGGTTTAAATTTCATAAAAAAACCTTGTATCAAAAAGGCGATCCTACCAAAAATGCCTTAATGCTTTTCACCAAAATCTAATCATTGTACTTTCTTCTATGAAAAAAATCTACCGTTTGGTTAAGCTTCTCTTCGCCTATTTTCTAAAAATCATAAAATTTATATACGCCGGAATCAAAAAGTCAATCCGATATATTAATAGCAAAAAACGCTTATTCATTCCGTTTTACAGTTTTATTGCTTTTGCGATTTATATCTTTTTATTGATTCAGTTTTCGGGAGATTCGGCATTTGATAGCACTTTAGAAAGCAAAACTCTAAACGATGTCACACAATTAAATCCGATTCAGGTTAATCAGATTATCAAACCCAAAACGGTAAACGAAATTGTTTCTGCCATAAAAAATACAACCGGACCAATTTCTATTGGAGGAGGAAAATACAGCATGGGCGGACAAACGGCTTTTGAAAACAGTTTGCATATCGATATGCGATCTTTCAATAAAATCATCAATATTGATAAAGAAAAAAAGCAAATTACAGTACGAGCCGGAATTCGTTGGAGAGATATTCAAAAGGTAATCGATCCTTTGAATTTGTCGATAAAAATCATGCAAACGTATTCTAATTTTACGGTTGGAGGTGCAATATCGGTAAATTGCCACGGAAGATATATTGGTCACGGCCCGATTATTTCATCGGTTTTAGAAGTCAAAATCATTACGGCAAATGGTGATATTGTTGTCGCGAACCGAGAAGTAAATCAGGATATTTTTAATGCTGTAATTGGCGGTTATGGCGGAATTGGCGTTATCGCCGAAGTTACTTTGCAATTGGTCGACAATGAAAAAGTAGAGCGTTTTCATGAGGTGATGCCAATAGAAGAGTACAAAGCGTATTTCGACAAAAACATTAGAAACAACAAAGACGTTGTTTTTCAGAATGGCAATTTGTATCCGCCTAAATATGACAAAATAATGAGCGTTTCGTGGCAAAAAACGACAAATCCATTAACGGATACCGATCGACTAATTCCTGAAGATGAGAATTATTGGGTCGAATCACATTTAACCGGAGTGGTTTCTTGGGGAAATTCAGGAAAATGGATTCGCGAATATGCTATTGATCCTTTGTATTTTATTCCGAAAACAGTGCGTTGGCGAAACAAAGAAGCGAGTTATGATGTAAAAGAATTAGAACCTTCGTCGCGCGAAAAAGATACTTATGTTTTGCAGGAATATTTTATTCCGGTGGAAAATATAAAATCTTTTATTCCGAAAATGACTGAAGTTTTTCAGAAGAATAAAGTAAATGTTATCAATGTTTCCTTGCGTCATGCGCTTCCAGATCATGAAAGTTATTTGTCGTGGGCAAGGAAAGAGGTTTTTGCTTTTGTGGTTTATTACAAACAAGGAACGAATCAGGATGCAAAAGATCAGGTAAAAAAATGGACGCTTGAAATGACCGATGCGATTTTGAGCGAAAACGGAACCTGGTATCTTCCATATCAGCCTCACGCAACGGTTGAACAGTTTAAAAAAGGATATCCGGACAACGATAAATATTTCGCATTAAAAAACAAATTAGATCCTGATCAGCGCTTTACAAACAAACTTTTAGACAAATACAATCCGTATGCGAAAAATAAAATTGCTGAGGAAAAGAAAAAGATAAAAGACTATTTCAGAGCCGAAGAACAAACCGTTTTGACAGTTCCGGAATGGTATTTAGTTTACAATCCGAAAGAATATGCGGATTATCTGGAAAGCGGTAAAAATCCGTCTGATTTTCCTTTTTATAAATCGATTGATGAATATTGGAAATTGTACGATCGTTCGATAAAACTGACTTCTAAAGCGTATCCTGAAAACGGCGAATACAAAACCATGTTGCAGGTTATTGGCGTAAGCATGACAATGGAATATGGTGCGAAAATTCTATACGAAAATACAATTGGGAGATTCTTCGCCTTATTTGCAGAAGAAAAAAACTCTGAAGCTGAAAAAACAATTATTGAAGCACAGCGCGGGTACAGTGATTTTATTTACCAAACGGCCTGGTATGAATTCAAATTCTTACCGTGGGTTAAAAAAGTCTGGACGGCTTCTGAAAATTCAGATCACAGCATTCTTCGTAAATGGGAACGAACTTTTATTTTTACTTTAGAATTTTCGTTTAAAGCTTTCTATTCGAAACTGATTGAGTGGGGCGCAAAATCAAGCTACGAAACACCTTCTAATTTGATTTATTTAATTGTTTCGAATGTTGATACCATTAAAGAAAATCCGAACTTAAAAATCATCCAAAGAGATCGTGACAAAATGATTATTGCCGTTACGCGCTGGGAAATTTTCACAAAAGAAATGATAAAACTTTCGAATCAGGATGTGAAAATCTATGAGATTTCAGGAAATGATGAAATTGCGGTTTCTACAATTGAGAATGCGGTTAATAAACCCAATTTAAAAGATGTGAAATTGTTGTATCAATCTGAAATTGTAACGGATAACAATTTGAAACGAAATGTTTATCTGTTATCAGTTGAAAAGTTGTTGCCTTTTATTAAAGATTCGAAAAAGAACAAAATTACAATTGAACATGTTTATGATTATTAAACTTTTTAATGACAATAACAATATCAATTTAAATACCGATTTCAATTACCTCCAGCTTTAGCTGGAGGTTTTGTTTTGCATAATAAAGGCTTTAGCCAAAATACACAAAAGATTAGGCTAAAGCCATTTTCTACTATGACTTTACTCCTACAGCTGAAGCTGTAGGCAATTCATTTTTTAGTTCCCAACAAATACAAAATCTTTGCCGGGCCAGATTTTACTTTTCCAACTTCCCAATTAAAACTGTCTTTATTTTCTAATTTAGAAATCAATTCATTCATTTCTTCAACAGAATATGTTCTTAAAGAAGAAACCACACCGTCCCATAAAACTAAAATAGGCACAATTGGAATTAAATAAGTAAAAATGATTCTGCCAATCTTAAATGGTCTGATAAAAGGCGTTGTTAGCAAAACACTAATCGGTGAAAAAATCATGGCAATAATACTTGGAACACTTCTCTCTTGCCCTTCAAAAATGGCAATTGAGCTATTGGTGTCGACTGCATTTTGCAAAATCTGCTGTGCATCTTTGGGTCTGAAATGATGGAGAGATAAAAATTGAGTTCGAAGCCCTTTTAAGTTTTCGGGAACATTTTTTGCATCAACAGACGTCTTTATAAATTCGAAATTACTGGCTTGTTTTTGAGTGTGTTCAAATGCAGGAATATTTGGAAAATAATCCGTCAATAGAATCTTCAGATCGGTGTTGGTTTTTCTTAATTCAGTGTTGAGCCAAATTAATCCGCCTCCTCCACCCGATGCTAAATCGATAATTTGATTGGTTTGACTTTCTTTTAAACCTTTTTCTATTATTGGTACAATTCCTTTATACATAGCAGTTTTATTCGAAAGAAACTGCAAAAAATCAGTCATATAATTTCTAATAAACTCTGGAAGCCATTGTTGATCTTCAAATTCAAATAAATGTATTCTGCTCATACTTTCCTGATTTTGCGTTCTATACAAATTTCAATAATTTTCTTTAGATATTTTCTTTTTCTCAGAAAAACAAACCTTTATTTTAATACATAATAAAAGTTCTAAAAATCATCACTTACTATTTTTTTATATCTTTAAAAACTCTAATAACACACCCAAATTCTATGAAAAAAATATTTACTTTATTCCTTTTAGCAGGATTTTTTACTTCATACGCCCAGGATTCAAAACCAAAAGCCGCTACACCTCCGGCTGCAAAAGAAGAAAATTCACCTGCTAACCTTACTTTCAATCCCGACTCTCAAGTTGTCACCAATCATACAACTACAATAAAAGGACAAAAAGTTTCTTATAAAGCAACAACCGGAACTATGCCTGTTTGGGACGAAGATGGCAAAGCAATTGCCGGATTATTTTATACGTATTATGAGCGTTCTGATGTTAAAGATAGAGATTCACGTCCTTTAGTTATTTCATTTAATGGCGGTCCTGGATCTGCTTCAGTTTGGATGCAGATTGCGTATACGGGGCCAAGTTTGTTAAATATTGATGATGAAGGATATCCTTTGCAGCCTTACGGAATAAAAGAAAACCCTTATTCTATTCTAGATGTCGCTGATATCGTTTTTGTAAACCCTGTTAATACAGCATATTCAAGACCTACAAGCAAAGAAATCCCTGCTGCAAAATTCTTCGGCACAAATGCCGATATCAAATACTTAGCCGATTGGATCAATGGTTTTGTAACCCGTACGAATCGTTGGGCTTCGCCTAAATATCTGATTGGTGAAAGTTATGGTACAACCCGTGTTTCAGGATTGGCACTTCAATTGCAAAACAATCAATGGATGTATCTTAACGGAGTAATTTTAGTGTCTCCAACTGACTTAGGAATAACACGTGGAGTTGTTTCTGATGCCGCTCTTAAATTACCTTATTTTGCTGCTACTGCATGGTATCACAAAAAGCTTAGCTCTGACCTTCAAAACAAAGATTTAACGGATATGTTACCCGAGGTTGAAGATTTTACCATAAACGAACTTCTTCCTGCACTGAGCAAAGGAGGATTTTTGGAAGAACAAAAAAGAAAAGAAATTGCCGCTAAAATGGCACGTTATTCTGGTATATCAGAACAAGTTATTCTCCAAAACAATTTAGACGTTCCTTATGATTATTTTTGGAAAGAACTTTTAAGAGATAAAGGCTACACAGTAGGAAGACTTGATTCAAGATACAAAGGAATTGACCGTAAAGACGCTGGAGAAAGCGTTGATTTTAATGCGGAACTTACATCTTGGCTACATTCGTTTACACCTGCTATCAATATGTATGTACGTAATAACCTTAACTACAAAACGGATTTTAAATATAATATGTTTGGTCCGGTGCATCCTTGGGACAGATCTAACGATAAAACAGGCGAAAACCTAAGACAAGCCATGGCGCAAAATCCATATTTGCATGTAATGGTTCAATCAGGATATTATGATGGTGCCTGTGATTACTTTAACGCTAAATACGATTTATGGCAAATGGATCCAAGTGGAAAACTAACGGATAGAATGTCATGGAAAGGCTACAGAAGCGGTCATATGATGTATTTGAGAAAAGCTGACTTAGAAACTGCAAATGAAGATATCAGAACATTCATAAAACAATCATTACCTAAAGCTAGCGAACCTGCAAAATATTAAATCTGATTTCTTTGTTATAACAAATACAAAATCAATTGCCTCCAGCTTTAGCTGGAGGTTTATTTTTAAAATTAAATTCGGCTTTAGCCAAAAAAAGTTAAAGATTAGGCTAAAGCCATTTTCTAATGTAATTTTGTTACTCCAGCTAAAGCTGGAGACAATTCATTTTTAAATTATACAATTACATCAGCATTATGATGATTACAAAATCAACATTACAAGACATTCCTGCATTAACAACCCTAATAAATTCAGCCTACAGAGGAGAAACTTCTAAAAAAGGGTGGACAACCGAAGCACATTTATTAGAAGGAAAAAGAACCGACGAACAGGAAATGACAGAAATTTTCCAGAATCCAAAAAATACAATTCTGAAATTCACTGAAAATGACAAGATTATTGGTTCGGTTTTATTAGTTGAGAAAGGACGTCAATTGTATTTAGGAATGCTAACCGTTTCACCAGAACTTCAAAATAGTGGTATCGGGAAAAAGCTTTTGGCTGAAGCCGAAAATCATGCTAAATCTTTAGGATTGTCGAGTATTATTATGACGGTTATTTCGGTTCGCGAAGAGCTTATTGCGTGGTACAAACGTCATGGTTATTTGGATACAGGAGAAAGAGAAGCTTTTCCTGAAAGCGGAATTCATGTTACAGTTTCTGAAGAACCTTTAGAGTTTATTTTCTTGGAGAAACAGCTTTGAGAATTTAGAAAACAAATGAACCTACACCATTTACCTAAAGAAAATTGTACAGCCTCTGTTTGGAGTGGCGGATTGACATATGAATATATGATATATCCGAAAACAGCAAGATATGCTGATAGAGATTTTGTATTCAGAATAAGCAGTGCTACAATAGAGGAAACACCTTCAGAGTTCACTAAATTTAAGGGCTATCAACGATATTTGGTTATGCTTGATAACAGCTTGCATATTGAAATAAACAAAGAAAAAAGAACGTATGAGAAATATGAAATCATGGAATTTAATTCAGATGATGACGTGACTTCTTATACAAAAGGGATTGATTTTAATTGTATGGTTTCTGAAAAAATCAGCCATCACAAATTGATAATAACTAAAAGTGAGCAGCATTTTAATGCTCAAATAATAATTCTATTTTCTTTAGATACGACAGTTATTAAAATTAATGAGAAGTCATACAATCTAAAACCTTATGATTTATTAGTTATTGAAAATCAGAAAAAGGAAAATGTAATGCTTCATTTTTCTAATGAATGCCTCTCTGGAATATTGGATTTTTAATCTTATTGTGATTGAAAAAATCAAAGGTTATTAAAAAACATACTGATACATGATAAAAAACACAATTTTAATGGTTTTCTTATTGCTTCTTTTTTCCTGTACAAATCAGAAAAAAGAAGTTAAAAATGTTGTGCCAACCGAAATTGCTAAAGCAAAACCAAATAATAATATTGAGCCTCAAAACAATATAAATTCAGTTAAAACTGAAATAGAACCTTATGATTTCGATACTATATTAAAAAATGGCTTTCATTTATCATATCGTGTTTACAAAGACACTACAGAAGGAGATTCATTGCAAAGTTTAACTTTAGTTAAAGGGAATCGAGATATAAAAATGCTTAGTGAAGTCAGTTATCCTATGCTTCATAAAAATCTTGGCTATATTGAAGCTGATTTTGGAGATACTTTTCTTTTTGTACAATCATATGGTTCTGGAAATCCTGATGAAATGCAATTAATTAAAAAAGAAAATGGTGAAGAATTAAAAGCAGGTGTCATTGTTGACGTAAACAAGGATCAAAACGTAGTGCTCTATATTGAAAACTTACATCAGGAAAATGAAAAATTAAAACTACTGGATTTAAAAAATAGTACTGAAAAACTTATTACTGATTTCGACAATTTGTCATGCACAAATGACGGAGGTTTAAGAAATTGTGTAATAATAGATACTGTAACATCAAAAGAAATTATTTTAAAAACAGATTCCGAAGAAGATAATTTTTCAAAAAGATACAGTCGAAAGTCCGTAAAATAAATTGCTTTAAGTTTTTTAAATCTCGCAAAGATGCGAAGTCGCAAAGTTTTATTTTTCTTTGCTACGCTGCGACTTTGCGAGATTATTTTTTAAAATTTACTTAAACCGATTTATTTGTATTCAAATAGTACCTTTTCATCTGTAAAATCTGTTGCTACGTTATCAGGGTTACTTGTAACGCAGCTGCCAGAAAGCAAAATTTCACTTATTCTTCCATATTTATCAAAATTTCTTTTGAAGCTAATTGTTTTATAAGATTTTTGAAATGGCGTTTTAGTAAAAACATTTTCAATTTTTATAATATTATTTGCACTACTTTTCCCTAATTTACTGTAAGCTAAAGGCTTGATCAATCCAATCTTATGCAATGGTGTTTCATAACCAAAATCACCCATTGGAATATAAGGTGAAGAATCATACGTATAATTAGTTACAACCACATCTCCATATTCAGTAGTTTTAGTCTGAGTAATATTTCCGTTAGTAATCGTAAAATCTATTTGCTTTTGTAAATAATATTTTCCAGTAGAGCCTGTCGTAATACTCTTAAAATAAGTTACTAATTTAAATAAATATCCATTTTCATAACTAATAACAGTTGAATCTCTATCGATACTTGTTATTTCTCCAGTAAGCTTTTTAAAAACTCGATTACCAATAATTGAAACAATGTTTTTGTCTTTCAATTTAATAGAAGTTTTTGCTTCTAAGTCGACATTTGACATATTATCTTCTAATAGATTTGTTTCAATCAGATCATCACTTACATACTTTATTTCTACTGCTCCATTTAATTTTATCCTACTTAAATCGTCGTATTGGTATTCTTGCTTGTCATTCATATAAGCTAAATTACTACTCGTAGGATAAGTAATTGAAACTAGTTTTTGATTTGCAGGATTAATTTCTTGTTCTTGCTCATCTTTAGGAGAATCTTCTGAAGAACAGGCCGTAGCTAACAAAATAATTAAAGCAAAAGGAAAAATAGTACTTTTTTGAAATTTCATTTTTGTAATAGTTTAAAAGTGTACAATAGATTATGGGGTTTTGTGACACAAACGTAAAAAAAATAAATAGCTTTAAAATACGGAAAGCCGTAAAGAGACAAACTTTACGGCTTTTTATTTTCAGAAAAACGATCTTTAACTATTAACTCAGAAAAACTAAAGTACCAACTCTTCAAACAAACGTTGAATCGTTTTCTCCAAATCCTGACACAAACCAGGATGAGGTCTAGATGTTTGTATAGCAGAACTTCTAATTGCCGTTAACCATCTAAAACGCTCCGGAATCTCAAATTCAGCAATTGGACCGCCATCTTTGGCTCCGTTTGCGATTTTTTCTAATGAAGTTAGATTGCACTCTAATTGTTCGATATCAAAATCGGCAGAAAGAGCTTGGATTCGCTCTTTATTTAAATGAAAAAGTACTTTTATAAACTTCGCTCTTTTGCAAAACAAAATGATTCCAATATTCAGGAATTCTTCGCGCTCTACCCTTGGCACAACACGAATCACAGCATATTCGTATAAGTGATTATCTTGCATTTTGAGCCTGATTTACAAATATTTCTGAATTCTCTAATCTTGTTTTTAAAAACTGCAAGTAAACGTTTCTCAATCCTTCCGGAGTTTCGTCTGCATCTTCCCATTGCAGCCAATCCAACGGAATCGTATTTACAATTTCTTCTAAAATTTCCGTCGTTAAAATCGCTTTAAATTCGGTATCAACTTCTTTTAAAAGTGAGGCCTGAGGCAATAAAACGTGATCTTTTATCAATGCAAAAGGACTTTTGGCATGTTGTTCCCAATTGTTCCAAGAATGATGAAAATACAAACATGCTCCATGATCAATCAGCCATAATTCTTTATGCCAGATCAACATATTGGTGTTTTTAAAAGTTCGGTCTACATTTGTGATATAAGCATCCAGCCAAACAATTTGCGAAGCTAATTTAGCATCAACAGTCGTTACAGCAGGATCGAAAGTTATTGCGCCAGATAAGAAATGAAGCGCCAGATTTAATCCCTGACTTCCTTGCAGTAAATCCTGAATTTCCTCGTCGGCTTCGGTTCTTCCGAAAGCTTCATCTAAGTTTGCGAATACTAATTCTGGTAATTGTAGTTTTAAAGCTTTTGCTATTTGTCCGCCAACTAATTCGGCTATAAGGGCTTTTACGCCGTGTCCGGCACCTCTAAATTTTAATACGTATTTAAAATCGTCATCGGCTTCTGCCAAAGCGGGTAAAGAACCACCTTCGCGCAGTGGCGTTATATATCGCATGACGTTTACCGTTCTGAGATCGAAGTTGTTTTTCATAGATACAAACTTAGTGATTTAACCGCAAAGAGCACAAAGGTTCACGCAAGGTTCGCAGAGTTTTTTAATCTCGCAAAGACGCAAAGTCGCAAAGTTTTTATATTCTTTGCGACTTTGCGTCTTTGCGAGCAATTCAGCAACATCATAAAAATCATAGCGTCCTTTGCGTGAACCTTTGCGCTCTTTGCGGTTAAGCTAAACTCAAAAAAGCTTTTCCTAAATATTTAATAATTGTTGAAGCTGTAAAAGATTCGTAACCTATTTTTGGTAAAGCTAAATCAGCCGTTAATCCATGAAGATAAACCCCTAATTTAGACGCATATTTAGGTTCGTAACCTTGTGCGAGCAAACTTGTCAGGATTCCAGTTAAAGTGTCGCCACTTCCCGCGGTTGCTAGCGCTGCGTTTCCGGTAGTATTTTCGTAAATTGAATTTCTGTTTATGATAAATGTCGGTGCACCTTTCATGACGACAATGACTTTGTATTTTTCTGAAAATGTTATTGTTTTCTGAAATTTCTCCGACTCCGAATTCCATTTACCAATTAAACGTTCTAATTCTTTAGGGTGAGGTGTCAGAATGGTGTCTTCGGGAACTAATTCTAACCAGGATAAATTTTCGGAAATAATGTTTAGCGCATCCGCATCTAAAACCAAAGGCATTTTATTAATTCTTAAAAATTCAAATAAGGCTTTTTGTGTTCCGAGCTCCTTTCCTATTCCGGGACCAATTCCGATGGCTTGCGGAATTAAAGGTAAATGAATATTGGTAATGAAATTTGTATTTTCATCCGTTACAGTCATCACTTCGGGAATTGAGATTTGAAGAATTTGATAACCGCATTTTGGGATAAAAGTCGTTACGAGTCCGCAACCCGATTTTAAACAGGATTTTGATGCTAAAACGGCTGCTCCCATTTTCCCATAACTTCCGGCAATAATCACGGCATGACCTTGTGTTCCTTTATGTGCTTTGGAATCTACAGGTTTGTATATTTTTAGAATTTCTTCTTTTGTGATTAAATACGGTGATTTCATCTGGCTTTATTTAATGAATTAAAGTTACGTAAAAAATCGAAATCACGAATTCTTCTTTTGAAACAGTCAGCCCTAGCCCTGATAGTAGCGACATCCTTTTTGTTTTTTCTTTAAAAACAAAAAGATATAGCGGATAGCAGGAAATAGCTCCTAATTATTGCGAAATTTATAATTTAAGACATTTAAATTCGATATTTTTTGAATAGATTTGCAAAACAATTTTATAAAACAACACAATGAAAAATACTGCGCTTACGCACATACATGAAGGTTTAGGAGCAAAAATGCTTCCTTTTGCTGGTTATAACATGCCTATTACTTATGAAGGAGTTAATGCTGAACATGAAACAGTTCGTAACGGTGTGGGCGTTTTTGACGTTTCGCATATGGGTGAATTTTTGTTAACAGGTCCAAATGCATTGGCTTTGATTCAGAAAGTAACTTCTAACGATGCATCAACTTTGACAATTGGAAGAGCACAATATTCTTGTCTTCCAAATAATGAAGGCGGAATTGTTGACGATTTGATTATTTATAAAATGAAAGAAGAAGAGTATTTACTTGTGGTAAATGCTTCGAACATTGATAAAGACTGGAACTGGATTTCTTCTCATAATGATTTAGGAGTTGACATGAAGAATCTTTCTGATGATTATTCTTTATTGGCGATTCAAGGACCAAAAGCGGTTGAAGCAATGCAATCATTAACTTCTGTTGATTTGTCTTCTATTGTTTATTATCATTTTGAAGTGGCTGATTTTGCAGGATTCAGCGATGTAATTATTTCTGCTACAGGATATACAGGTTCTGGAGGTTTTGAAATCTATTGCAAAAATGCAGATGCTGAAGCAATTTGGAACAAAGTTTTTGAAGCTGGAGCAGCTTTTGGAATTAAACCTATTGGTCTTGCTGCTCGTGATACTTTACGTCTGGAAATGGGATTCTGTCTTTACGGAAACGATATTAATGATACTACTTCTCCACTTGAAGCTGGTTTAGGATGGATTACGAAATTCACTAAAGATTTCACAAATTCTGAAGCGCTTAAAAAACAAAAAGAAGCTGGTGTTACAAGAAAACTAGTAGCTTTTGAAATGCAGGAACGCGCAGTGCCAAGACACGATTACGAAATTGTTGACGCTTCTGGCGAAGTTATTGGAATTGTAACTTCTGGAACTATGTCACCTTCTATGAATAAAGGAATTGGTTTAGGATATGTGACTGTTGCAAATAGTGCTATTGATAGCGATATTTTTATCAGAATCAGAAAAAATGATGTTGCCGCTAAAGTGGTAAAATTGCCTTTTTACAAAAAATAATTTTTGACTAAATAATACAGAAATGCATTGCGATATAAATTGCAATGCATTTTTTTTATGCCGAATTTTATTCATCAGATGTCATTCACAGATAAAATCTTTTAGTCATCGATATTCTTGAGAAATTACTGTCTTTTATCAAAAAATTACCGTAATTTTAATGTAACCGATGATTTACAGATTTATGAAAAGCCTATTATTAGTATTTCTGCTGACTTCAACTGTTCTATTTAGTCAAAATAGCACTCAGACATGCGAGATTTTAAATAAAATTAATGCGCTTGTCCAGAGTGAGCATATTCGCCCAAAACCTGTAAACGACAGCTTGTCGGTTTTTGTTTTTGATAACCTAATCAATGAATTAGATCCGTCACGAAACATCTTTTTTAAAACCGAATATGACGAAATGTCTAAAAAATATCGATTTAATTTAGACGATTTAATTCTGAACAACGACTGTAGTTTCTTAGACGATATTACTTCAAAATATAAAACCGGGCTTTTGAGAACGAAAGCGGTTTTAGAAAAAATTCAATCGGCCAATATTGATTATACCACAAAAGACACTATCCGATTTTACAAAAAAGCTTTTCCTTTTTATTTAAAAAAAGAAGATCTGGAAAAAGTATGGCTTAAAAAACTGCGTTATCAGATTTTGGATGAAATGGCCGAAAGCAGTGAAAATCTTGATTCTGTAAAAGCCAACTTCAAATCAATTGAAACGGCAACAAAACAGATGATTTTGTCGAATGAAATTTGCCGAATAAACACATTGTTAGAAAACAAAATCAAACAAGAAGAAAACCTTTATAATTATTTCTGCACTTATTTTGATCCGCATACGGCTTATTTCAGTGATGATTCAAAAACCAGTTTTGTGGCTTCATTGTCTAAAGAACATCTTTCATTGGGAATGAGCGTAAATCTGAATGAAAAAAATGAAATTATTATTGCAGAAATCGATCCAAACGGACCTGCATATCAAACGGGACTTATCAAAAAAGGCGATCAGATTATTTCTATATCGAACCAGAAAGAAACTTTAAAGGTTTCCTGTTCATCATTAGAATCGATTTCGACCATGATTTTATCAGAATCCAATAAAAGTATTACGCTTACGCTGAAACGAAACTCAGGAAAAAGCTTTGATGTTTATATTGAAAAACAAGTCATGAAAGATGAAGATAATTCGGTTTACAGTTTTATTATTGGCAAAGACAGTAAAATTGGCTACATCAAAATTCCTAGTTTTTATGCTGATTTAGACGAAAACAACCGAAAAGGCTGCGCTGATGATGTTGCCCGCGAGGTAATGAAACTTGAAAGAGACAATATACAAGGTCTAGTAATCGACTTGATTGACAACGGTGGCGGTTCGATGGAAGAAGCCATAAAATTAGCCGGAATGTTTATCGATTACGGTCCGATTTCAATTGTAATTGATAATAAAAAAGAGAAATCTGTAATAAACGATCCTTATAGAGGACTAATTTACAAAGGCCCAATCGTAATTCTTGTAAACAGCAATACGGCATCGGCAAGTGAATTTTTTGCTTCTATTCTGCAAGATTATAATCGCGCTCTTTTAATAGGAAGCACTACTCTTGGAAAAGCAACTATGCAGACTATTCTTTCTCTTGATGAGCAAAAAAATACAGACTTTTTAAAAATTACGATTAACAAATTTTATCGTGTTACAGGAAAAAGTCACCAATATGTTGGTGTAAAACCTGATGTGGTTCTTCCTGAATTTTATGAAGACGTTTATCAAAAAGAAAGTGATTTCCCAACCGCGATTAAAAACGACAGCATTGAACCTTTCTTAAAATACAAACCTTATGCAAAACGTCCGTTGATTGATAAATTAGCTAAAAATTCAGCGGCGCGACTGGCTGATAATTATTATTTTAACGACATCAAAAAAATAAACCAAAAAATTGATCAAATTGTAAATACGCCAAAAGCTGAACTTCCTATGACTTTAGATGCAGTTTTCAAGCAAAAAAAACTAGTCAATTCCCTTTGGAAAGAAATCAATACTTTCAATGACGAAAACAATCCGCTGGATGTTTACAATTCAACTGTAAATCAATTTTTGCTTGGGGTTTATCCTAACGACAAAACCGTAAATCAATATCAGATCGACAATTTAAAAACGAATCCGTATTTGAATGAAGCTGTAAATGTCATCAATGAATTTAATGCTTCGAAATAACTATTTTGTTTCAGGTTTCACGTTCTCATCTGAACTTGAAACCTGAAACGTGAAACTTAAAACATTAAAAAAAAGAATAGTATTGTTTTTGGAAAAATAAGGAATAACCGTATTTTTGCATCACAAAACTAATAATTAGAAATGGGAAGAGCGTTCGAATTTAGAAAAGGAAGAAAAATGAAACGTTGGTCAGCGATGGCCAAAACATTTACCAGAATTGGTAAAGATATCGTTATGGCTGTTAAAGAAGGCGGACCAAACCCAGATGCCAATTCTAGATTAAGAGCTGTAATACAAAACGCGAAAGCGGCTAACATGCCTAAGGACAATGTGGAGCGCGCGATTAAAAATGCAAGTAATAAAGATACTGCCAACTATAAAGAAATTCTTTTTGAAGGATATGCGCCTCACGGAATCGCAATCTTGATTGAAACAGCTTCTGACAATAATAATAGAACAGTAGCAAACATCCGTAGTTATTTCAACAAATGCAACGGAACAATGGGAACTCAGGGTTCAGTTGAATTTATGTTTGATCACACTTGCAATTTCAGAATTGCCAATAATGGTCTTGATGCTGAGGAATTAGAATTAGAATTAATTGATTTTGGTGCTGAAGAAGTTTTTGAAGACGAAGACGGAATCTTAATCTACGCTCCTTTTGGAAGTTTTGGTGCTTTACAAAAAGAATTAGAAAACAGAGGTTTAGAAATTTTATCTTCTGGTTTTGAGCGTATTCCTCAAATAACTAAAGAATTGACTGAAGCTCAAATCGCTGACGTTGAAAAACTAATCGAAAAAATCGAAGAAGATGATGACGTTATGAACGTTTATCATACAATGAAAGAAGAATAGTTTTTTACTCAAAAAAATATCAAAGCTCTGGATTTTTTCAGAGCTTTTTTGTTTGTAATGATTTTAAACTAGAACCAATATTTCCAAAAAACATTTTAACCATTATATTTGCAACACCTCAAACAAAAAAATAATATAAAAATGCAAACATCAAAATACACAAAAATAGCGGTAATTACACTTGTGCTTTTGTTTTTAGTTCTAAGCGTTATAAGCTGCAGTACTCATGTACATACAGGCCCGGGTCCGGCACCAACAGGTAAAAAAGTACCGCCAGGACAAGCAAAAAAAATGAATGGAGACAAAAGCGCAAAAGCTTATGCTCCAGGACAACAGAAAAAACACTAATAAAAAAAGCCTTCTGAAATTTCAGAAGGCTTTTTTTATTTGACTTTGCTATAAAGTGAAACGTATTATTTTTTATTTGTTATTTTCAATAAGTAGGTTCCTTCTGGTAAATCACCAATGTTAGAAGCATTACTTCCAGTTAATTTTCTTCCTTGAGAAAAAACCTCAACAGTTTTAGTTGTAGTTGTAGCGGTATTAGCATCTGTTGAAGTCGTTACTACAGGCGTTGTTGGTTTTGAAGGTGCAACAGTTTTTGCAGGTGGAGCAGCAACTGCAACTTTTTTCACTCCACTCGAAACCGGAGCAGTTTCAGCGACACGACCAGCGACTGGTTTTGAGCTATTATAAGATTCCAATACCTGCTCATCAGTCATGGCAACATTATATATTTTAAGATCGTCTATATCAGCGTTAATAGTAGTTGTTCCATTTATTTGGCCTAATCTAAGAATATAACCTTTCGTTGCTCGTGCAATTCCTGTTGCTGATTTTATCAATTCTCCGTTACGATATAATTTAGAATTATTACCATCATAGGTCATACTATATTGATACCAAACTTCTTTTTGAAGAGGCACAGAAACAATAACATTATTAGCATCACCCCACCCAACAAGGCTTACATCTGAATTTCCTGAAACTGCAGGTTGCTGCAATAATCCGAAAAATTGAGAATTTGTTGGAGTTCCGTACCCCAAGATATAATTTGCTGAAGCAACCGTATTAAATTTCACCCAGAAAGATATAGTTCTCGGCTTATTTTCCTGAGGAAGTTCCCCTACTACACCTTGCAAAAATTTATTAGTAAGTCGTTGAGCTGCTTTTGGAGTTCCTGCTCTATCGGCAACAAAATTTGGAGTACCTAATAATGAAATAGTATTGTCCGTACTATTTAAATTTCCATTAAATGTGAATTCCTGAACAGGATTTTGGGCATTAGTAGTCAAAAAAGTTACAAACATTAACGTAAGTAATAATCTTTTCATATTTAATATTTTAAGGGGGATTTAGGGTATCTCTTAACTATTTTAAAGTATTCTGTTATTTCAAAAATTTTGTTAAAAATATAATTTTAATTCAACGTTACCAAAAACATCGTGTGGAAAAATAAGATATTCTTATTAAAATTATAAACATAAAAATTAGCCAGCATTTCTTTTCAGAATTTGTAAAAACATTTTTACAAAACAACTTTAAAAAAAGCCCTCTGAGATACAGAAGGCTTTTTTCCACTATCCAAAATAAATTGCTCACTAAACAACATGATAAAAAAAACTAAAAACTAACTAACTATTTCTATTAACCAAATTTCTTTACTTTGATGTGATTTTTTTTGATGGTGCATTTGTAATTTTCAACAAATAAGTACCTTCTGGTAAATCACTAATACTCATGGAATTATTTCCAATGATTTTTTGTCCTTGTGAATAAACTTCAACATTTTTATCTCCATTTACATCACTATTTGCAATAATTGCATTTGACGGCGCCGCTTTAACAGCAACTTTAGTTTTTCCAGTAGCCGTTTTGGCTGGGACAACTTTGGGCGTTGCAGCTTCTGCAACAATAGCAACTATAGGTTTAGATTCATCATAAAGCGCAGCAACTTGTTCATCTGTCATTGCAACATTGTAGATTTTCAAATCATCTATATCAGCATTAATGCCTACGGTAGTATTTATTTCTCCAAGTCTAAAAATATTGCCTTTCGTAGAACGCTCAATTCCAGTTACGGATTTCAACATTACTCCGTCACGGTAGATTTTAGATATTTTTCCATCAAATGTAATGACATAATGGTACCAAGTCGCTTTTGCTAACGGAGTAGAAACAATTACATCATTGCTTGCTCCCCATCCTGCCATACTTAAATCCGAATTTGAAGAAGACGTACCTTGCTGCAATAATCCATAATATTGTGCATTATAAGCTGTACCATATCCCAAAATATAATTTGCTTTAGAGATGTCATTCAGTTTTACCCAAACGCTAATTGTTCTTGCTGAATTATTTTGAGGCAAATCATCAATAACAGCTTCCATAGCTTTGTTATTTAGTCGCTGAGCGCCATTAAGATTTCCCATACGATCAGAAACGAAATTATTCGCTCCCATGAAAGTAATTGTATTTTGAGTATTGTTTAAGGTTCCGTTGAAGTTAAACTCCTGAATAGGATTCTGCGCAGTAGCATTCAAATAACTTACAAACATTAAAGAGAGTAGTAATTTTTTCATAGCGATAGATTTAGGGTTATTAAAAAACATTGTGTCATTTTAACACTGCTAAACTATATTTTTATGTTTTTCAGCAGAAATTTTTTCGATAACTAACCTAAATAATCGTTTAAATAACAAAAATTGATGATTTTAAACGGTTAATTGTATTTATTTATACTCTTAACAATAATATTAATTTTTTAAATTTACTTCAATCAAACACAAAGTTTCTTACGTATAAATACGGTATTTACAATAATTAAGCAATTATAATCATTAGCCTCAAAAGACATAATTTGACTTATAAACTTATAATTTATGGTTTATGAAAATTATACACTTGAATTGCTCCCAAAAAAAAAGCTCCATCAATACGATGGAGCTTTATATTTAGAAAAGTATTCTTTAATTACTTTACAAATTCAATTTTTTGAACTTCTTCTTCATTGATACTATCAAAGAATCCTTGTTCGTTCATCCAGTCATCACTAAATACTTTACTCATGTAGCGAGAACCGTGATCTGGGAAAATAGCAATGATATTACTATCTTTAGTAAACTCACCTTCTTCAGCATATTGCTTAATCGCCTGCATTACTGCTCCAGAAGTATACCCAACAAACAATCCTTCTTTACGAGTGATCTCTCTTGCTGAATGCGCACTTTCTTCGTCAGTTACTTTCATGAATTTATCAATGATATCAAAATCTGTAGCTGATGGAATCAAGTTCTTACCTAAACCTTCTATACGATAAGGATAAATCTCTTTGTTGTCGAATTCTCTTGTTTCGTGGTATTTCTTTAATACCGAACCAAAAGCATCAACACCCAGAATTCTAATATTAGGATTTTGCTCTTTTAAGAATTTTGCAGTTCCAGAAATTGTTCCTCCTGTTCCGCTGCAAGCAATTAAGTGTGTGATTTTTCCTTTTGTCTGTTCCCAGATTTCAGGACCTGTAGTATTGTAGTGCGCATCAATATTCAGTTGATTGAAATATTGATTAATATAAACAGAACCTTTTGTTTCTTCGTGTAAGCGCTTGGCTACGTTGTAATAAGATCTTTCATCATCTGCTGAAACGTGCGCTGGGCAAACATAAACTTTTGCTCCAAGGCTTCTCAACATGTCAATCTTATCTTTAGATGATTTTGAACTTACTGCTAAAATACAGTTATATCCTTTAATAATGCTGACCATTGCTAAACTAAATCCTGTATTTCCTGACGTAGTTTCAATAATCGTATCACCTGGCGACAAAATTCCTTTTCTCTCAGCTTCTTCAATAATATATAACGCGATTCTATCTTTTGAGGAATGACCTGGATTAAAAGCTTCTACCTTTGCGTAGAAATTTCCTTCTAACTCTTCGGTGATTTTATTTAGCTTAATAAGTGGGGTGTTACCTATTAATTCTAAAACATTATTATAAGCATTTATTTCTTCTTTCATAAAAAAATAGTTAATCAAAGGTTTTTTTAAAACCCCTGATAGGTTGCAAATTTAACAAAATTTTTCTAATTAGCTTTTAATTTTCTCTAAATCTAATAAAAAACTAAATTCTTTTGCTAAGTCCTTCAAAGCCTCAAAACGTCCTGAAGCACCACCATGTCCGGCATCCATATTGGTGTCTAGAAACAAAAGGTTTTCGTTTGTTTTCATATTTCTCAATTTGGCTACCCATTTAGCAGGCTCCCAATATTGTACCTGCGAATCATGCAATCCTGTTGATACATACATATTTGGATAATTTTGCGCTTTTACATTATCATACGGTGAGTACGATAACATATAATCATAATACTTTTTATTGTTTGGGTTTCCCCATTCGTCGTATTCTCCTGTTGTTAACGGAATGGTATCATCTAACATTGTTGTTATGACATCTACAAAAGGAACCTGAGCAATTACTCCGTTGTATAATTCAGGAGCTTCATTTGTTATAACTCCCATTAAAAGCCCTCCTGCCGATCCGCCTTCTGCGTACAAATGTTTAGAAGATGTGTATTTCTCGTTTATTACAAATTTAGAGCAATCGATGAAATCTGTAAAGGTATTTTTCTTTTTTAACAGTTTTCCGTCTTCATACCATTGTCTTCCCAAGTCTTCTCCACCGCGTATATGAGCGATGGCATAAACAAATCCGCGGTCTAAGAGCGAAAGTCTTGTTGACGAGAAATAAGTATCCATCGTAATTCCGTAAGAGCCATATGCATACAATAAAAGCGGATTTTTGCCATTTTTCTCTAATCCTTTTCTATAAATCATCGAAATTGGCACTTTCACACCGTCTCTTGCAGTTGCCCAAACACGCTCTTCAATGTAATTTTCTTTATCAAATTTACCTCCTAAAACCTGTTGTTCTTTTAAGATCTCTTTAGTTTTAGTTTTCATATTAAAGTCAATTACAGACGATGGCGTTGCAAGTGACTGATAGCTGTAACGTAAAATATCGGTATCAAAATCAATATTTGTTGTCGTGTAAGCGTTGTAAGTTTCGCTTCCAAAAGGCAAATAATAATCTGGCTCGCCATTCCAAGGCATGATTCTAATATGATTTAAACCGTTTGAGCGTTCTTCAACAACTAAGTAGTTTTTAAAGATTTCGATATCTTCTAACAAAACATCTTCTCTGTGCGGAATAACATCTACCCAATTTCTCTTGCCTGTTTTATTTTCTGGCGTTTTCATCAGTTTAAAATTAGTCGCTTTGTCTTTATTGGTTAAAACATAAAACGAATCTTCAAAATGTGAAATACTATATTCTAATCCGCGAACTCGTGTCTGAAAGACTTCAAATTCTCCGTCAGGATTATCTGAATTCAAAATTCGGTATTCTGTCGTTAAAGTACTTCCCGAGCTGATTACAATGTATTTTTTAGACTTTTCTTTGTGTACAGAAACATTAAATGTATCATCTGTTTCATTATAAACTAAAACATCAGCTGCAGAATCTGTGTTTAATTTATGTCTGAAAATTTTATCTGCTCTTAAAGTAACTTCATCTTGTCTGGTATAAAACAATGTATTATTGTCGTTTGCCCAAACTGAACTTCCTGTGGCGTTTTCAATTTTGTCTGAAAGAATTTCTCCTGTTTCCAGATTCTTGACTTGAACTGTGTAAATTCTTCTTCCAACGATATCTACTCCAAAACTGGCAAACTTATTATCCGGACTAATGCTTAAGCCTCCTAATTTGAAATAAGCATGTCCTTTTGCCAATTCGTTGCAGTTGAACAAAATTTCTTCATCTGCCGAAAGGCTTGCTTTTTTTCTGGCAAAAATTGGATAATCCTGACCAGTTTCAAAACGTGTAATGTAGAAATAACCATTATAAAAATAAGGCACTGAAGAATCATCCTCCTTAATTCGGCTTTTCATTTCTTCATATAAAGATTCCTGCAAACCTTTAGTATGAGCGGTCATATTTTGATAGTAATCGTTTTCTTTATTCAGATAATCAATAACTTCTGGATTTTCACGGTCATTCAGCCAAAAATAATTATCAATTCTAGTCTCTTTATGTTTTTTAAGTTTCTTTGGAATTTCTGTGGCTTTTGGGGCCATTATATTGTTTTGCATTGATTGAGCATTTATTTTTAAATACGAAGTGGCAAAAGTACTACAATCAAAAGAGAACGAAAATTAATTTTTTCATAAAATATTCTATTGATTTACCATAGCAATATACTAATTTTGTCTGAAATAATTTAAAAAATCAAGAAAATGGATTTAATGGGAATGATGGGAAAACTTAAAGAAACCCAACAAAAAATTGAAGATACAAAAAAGCGCCTGGACACTGTTTTAATTGATGAACAAAGCGCTGACGGATTATTGAAAATTACAATTACAGCAAGCAGAAAAATAAAAACAATCTCTGTTGATGATTCGCTTTTAGAAGATAAAGAACAATTAGAAGATTATCTAATCGTAACATTAAACAAAGCAATTGAAAAAGCTACAAACATAAACGAAAGAGAACTTGACGCTGTAGCAAAAATGGATATGCCAATGATTCCTGGAATGGATAATCTTTTTAAATAAAGATTCTAAGATACTAAGGTTCTAAGTTGCTAAGTTTCATTACCAAATTAAAAAAAGACGCACAAATTGTGCGTCTTTTTTTTTAGCAATTCAAAAACCTTAGAATCTTAGTAACTTAGAACCTTAGTATCTTTTTTCTAAATTTTCGAGAAGATTTCCATTACATACGTATGCATCACTTCTTTATAATCTAAGTGCGTAACGATTCTTAATTTATTGTGACCTAACGAACTTATTAAAATATTTTTCTGTTTTAATTTTTCAATTAAAAGTGTATCGCTGTAACCTTCTGCCAATGAGAAAATAAGAATATTAGTTTCTACTGGTTCAACAGAAGCAATCCAGGATTTCGTGCTTAAAATTGCGCCGATTTCTTTCGCTCTTCTGTGATCTTCGGCTAATCTTTCGATATTGTTTGCCAAAGCATATAATCCGGCAGCAGCCAAATAACCAACTTGACGCATTCCGCCACCTAATATCTTTCTGATTCTTAATGCTCTATGAATATCAGCTTTACTTCCAAGAAGTACTGAACCAATTGGCGCACCTAATCCTTTTGACAAACACACCGAAATTGTATCGAAAATGGCTCCAAATTCCTTCGGATTCTGTCTTTTAGCAACTAATGCATTCCAAATTCTCGCTCCATCTAAATGGAATTTCAAATTATTAGCATCACATACTTTTTTGATTTCTCTTAAATCTTCCAGCTCATAACAAGCCCCGCCTCCTTTGTTTGTTGTATTTTCAACACAAACCAAGCTTGTTAACGGACTGTGATAAAATTCTGGGTCATTTATTGCTGCAGCGACTTGAGATGCATTGATCATTCCTCGATCACCATCTAACAAACAACATGAAACACCGCTGTTAAAAGAGACACCTCCTCCTTCATAATTGTAAACGTGTGCAAATTTATCGGCAATTAATTGTTCGCCAGGTTGCGTATGCAGTTTAATGGCGGTTTGGTTTGCCATAGTTCCAGACGGAAAAAAAAGTCCAGCTTCCATACCAAAAAATTCAGCTACTCTTGTTTCTAATTCGATAACCGTAGGATCCTGCTTGTATACATCGTCGCCAACTTGTGCGTTAAACATATATTGCAGCATTTCGTATGTAGGTTTAGTAATGGTATCGCTAACTAAATTTATTTCCATATAAAACTAATATCTTTTTTGGACAGCAAAATTACGTATTACTGTTTGTTATTAATCCCAAGTTTTAATAAATTTTAACTTGCTGATTACTTAGAACCAAATTAACGTAATATTTATAAAAAACATATAAAACTAGTATTAATAATTCAAAAATTGAATCCTAAGTTTAGAAACTATCTTATTTAACAAGAAATAGCATCTTTCAAAAAACAAAAAACAACGCGAAACAACTAAGCTTTAATCATTTACACACAAATGGTTGTATGTTAAATTTATTGCTGTATTCTAAAAACTAAATCTTATTTTTGTAAAACGAAATTACGCTAACAAATGAATGTAATTTCTGCAAAAAACAAATAAAACTACTTATTAATTTATGACAACAGCCGAACAAGTAAAAGGTATTGTGGAGCGCCTTGGTGCGTTGAGGAGGTATCTTTGACGTTGATGCCAAGCTAATCGAAATTGCAAACGAAGAAGAAAAGACTTTTGCGCCAGATTTTTGGAACAACCCGAAAGAAGCCGAAAACATCGTAAAAAATCTTCGAAACAAGAAAAAATGGATTGAAGATTATGATAAAGCCGTCGAACTTACAGATGAGCTTCAGCTTGCTTATGATTTTTATAAAGAAGGTGAACTTTCTGTAGAGGAATTAGACGAACAATACAGCGGTGCACAATCGCATATTGAAAACATCGAATTCAAAAACATGCTTTCTGACGAAGGTGATAGTTTGAGCGCAGTTGTTCAAATTACTGCCGGAGCCGGTGGAACGGAAAGTTGCGACTGGGCTGGAATGCTGATGCGTATGTACATGATGTGGGGCGAAAGCTATGGTTACAAAATCAAGGAACTTAACTGTCAGGAAGGCGACGTTGCCGGAATCAAAACCGTGACTTTAGAATTTGAAGGTGATTATTCTTTTGGTTATTTAAAAGGAGAAAATGGAGTTCATCGTTTGGTTCGAATTTCACCTTTTGATAGTAATGCCAAACGTCATACTTCATTCGTCTCAGTTTACGTTTATCCGCTTGTTGATGATAGTATTGAAATCGACATTAATCCTGCCGATATCGAAATTACGACTTCTCGTTCGAGTGGTGCCGGAGGTCAGAACGTAAATAAAGTTGAGACAAAAGTTCAGTTGGTTCATAAACCAACCGGAATTCAAATTCAGTGTTCTGAAACACGTTCGCAACAAGACAACAGACAGCGTGCCATGCAAATGCTTCGTTCTCAATTGTATGAAATTGAATTGAAAAAACAACAAGCACAGCGTGCCGATATTGAAGCCGGAAAAATGAAAATTGAATGGGGTTCGCAAATTCGTAACTACGTTATGCAACCTTATAAATTAGTAAAAGACGTTCGTACAGGCTACGAAACCAGCGATGTTGACGGTGTAATGAACGGAAATATAGACCCATTCCTTAAAGCATATTTAATGATGATGGGACAAAAGGAGGAAGAGTAAACAGTTACAGTTTTCAGTCACAGTAAAGTTGAAACCTGAAACTTGAAACAGCTTTAAACTAAAAAAACAAGTTATGATAAAATGGGCTGATGTAATTCATTTTACAAACAAAGGAAATCCTGCTCCAGATAAAAGAGTGGAAAAAACGGAAGAAGAATGGAAACAAATTCTGACGACAGAAGAATTTCAGGTTACTCGCTTAAAAGGAACCGAAAGATCTTTTAGTTCAGAATTATGCAGTTTATTTGATCCTGGAATATACGAATGTAAATGCTGCGGAACGGTTCTTTTTGATGCAAGCGAAAAATTTGAATCAGGAACGGGCTGGCCTTCTTTTACACAACCAATTAAAGAAAATTCAATTGGATATCATGCTGATAAATCATACGGGATGATTCGGGTTGAAGTTGTGTGCAATGTCTGTGATGCACATTTAGGGCATGTTTTCCCAGATGGACCGCCACCAAGCGGTTTGCGCTATTGCATAAATGCAGTTTCTCTTTCTAAAACTAAATAATAAAAACAGTAAGAAACGATTCCTTTTTAAAAGTGAATCGTTTTTTTTTGATATACGTGCCATTAACAAAAAAAATGTAAGTTAGTGCTTATCAATAAAAAATAACTTTTCTTATTCCTTCAAAAAAACTAACCACTTCGTTTTAAGCAATATAAACCAACATTTGTACTTGTCTTAAAATTAAAAAACCATCAAAATTTTAATATCTAAAGTGTTAATTTTGTAATATTTAAACTATTATTTTAAATATCTTTCAATAAACGCACTAATAATATTAGGTAATTAAAATGTAATTTATTTTATTTGGCAAAAATTAATCCCAAATACTATTAAATACATTAAATGAAATCCTATTCAATTCAAGAAATTAACGAAGTGATTAATGGCGTGATATACGGCTCAACTTCTCAAAGCATTAATGCAACCGAGCAACTGGAAAAGGCAACTACTTCGCAAATTTCATTTATTGGAAATAAAAAATATGAAAAACATTGGTCTGCATCAAATGCATCAATAGCAGTTGTAAATGAAGATATTTCGATCGAGCCTGGTGAAAATCGTGCTTTTATCAAAGTAAAAAATGCTGATTTGGCAATGTCTCAAATACTTGCCCTTTTTGCTCCTCCTGCACCAATATTTCGCAGCAATATTCACAAAACAGCCAACATCGATGAAACCGCAGTAATTGCTGAAGGCGCAAAAATTGGTGCTGGCTGTTATATTGGTCCAAAAGTAGAAATTGGCGCAAATGTTACTTTATATCCAAATGTTACGATTTTAGATGAATGCACTATTGGAAAAAATACCGTTATCTGGTCTGGAACAGTGGTTCGCGAGCGTTGTCATATTGGTAGTGACTGCATTATTCATCCAAATGCAACTATTGGTGCTGATGGTTTTGGATTTCGTCCCTGCAAAGAAAACGGGCTTGTAAAAATTCCACAAATTGGAAATGTTATTATTGGAAATGGTGTCGAAATTGGAGCAAATACCTGTGTTGACCGCGGAAAATTCAGTTCAACAGTTTTGGGAGACGGCTGTAAAATCGATAATTTAGTTCAAATTGGACATAATAGTAAATTAGGTAAATTCTGTATTATGGCTGGAAACAGTGGTTTGGCAGGTTCTGTAACTTTAGGAAACGGCGTTATCATTGGCGGAAGCGCATCAATAAAAGATCATACAAGTATTGGAGATGGTGCAGTAATTGGTGCCGGATCGGGTGTCACCGGAGACGTTCCTGCAGGAAAAACAATGTTGGGTTACCCTGCTGTTGAAGCCAGAGATGCTCTTAAACAATGGGCAATGCTAAAACGAATGGTTTGCGCTCCTAAAAAATAATTATACTTTGTTTTATATATAAAAACATCCGCTGCAACGGATGTTTTTTGTTTTTATAAAGCTTCACATTCAAAGCCAATCACTTTCATTAAAAAAATTACTTTTTCGATAATATCATCTTTACATTCAAATCTTAGAATATTATCGCAGTCTTCGAGATCAAAATTCCATTTAGAATTAGGAAATAATCTATTTAGTTTTGGTGTAACTTTCTTCACTTTCGAAATGCTGTCAACATTTGTCTTGAACACAAAAATCATAATTTTTACTGGTTTTGAATTTTACTTAAAATTTTAGAATCAATGTAAAAAGTACCAAACGGAATTATGCATGCCAAAAGTACTTTCCAGGTTGTCGTGGCAAATTTCCAGTTCTGCTCTACTCCAACACTCAATGTATTAAAAACAAAAAGTAAAAATAAAGCACCATGAATTGTTCCTACTGGCCGTGTTAAAAAAGGCATTTCAAAAATATATTTCATAGGCATTGCTATAAAAAGCAAAATCAGAAGTGAGGTTCCTTCAAGGAATCCAATAATTCGTAATCTTCCAGTATTTGTTTTCAGTAAATTTTTCATAATTATCTAAAATAAGGTCGGTTTGCAAGAGGAGAAAATGGCCACGGAATGGCAATAAAAATGATTAATAAGGCAAGAGAAAACCAAATAAGCATAGTTTTGAACTTTTGTTCATCAGAAAGTTTTCTTTTTGCCAGAGCCGAACCAATCGTTATCAAAACTATTGCAAGTAACATCAAAACAATATGAATGATTCCAAAAAATGAAGCATTTAAATTTTGAATCGCTTCATTAAAATTTTTCCAGAAATACTTCACAATCGGACTTTGCACATAAACCAAAATTCCAAAAATAAGCTGAATATGAGCAATTGTAGCCGTCCAGTGACGGATGAGGTTATCCTTTTTAGTAAAAGGAAGTTTTTGAGAATAACCTTTGTAAGCGATATAAATAGAATATAACAAGCTTACCAATACGAGCCATCTTATAAAAGAATGGCCTTCTAAAATAGTTTGATACATTGTTTTTTGATTAAGACAATGCAAATATATCCAAAAACATACTGATTAGTATGTTTTTGGAAAATAATTTTATTTCAAACCATTTAAATAACTTTTAAGTTCCTTTAAATAAACCAGATAAGAAGAATTATCGTTTTGAAGTTTTCCGAAATTTCGAATTCCCCAATAACCCGAAAGGATGAAAAAAGCAACTTGTTCACCCACAACATCTTTTCTAATCAAACCGGATTCTTTCCCTTTTTCAATTGAATTTATAATCGTTGCTTTCCATAAATCGACCAATTCTGCCAAAGCTTCACTAAACTTATTATTCCACGGCGTCATTTCCTGCGTAAGATTTCCAACTGGACACCCGTATTTTACTTGCAAAAAAGGATCTTCGAGCAATAAATATGAAATCATATTATAAAAATCTTCTGTAGGATTTTGAGAAGCTTCTGTAGGCTTTATAAAATGTTCCTGCATTGTAGGTTTTAGAATTTCTTCAATAATGGCAACTCCCATTTCATCTTTGGTTTTAAAATGGTAATAAAAAGCACCTTTTGTAACTTGAGTTGTCGCAATAATTTCATCTATACTTGTGGTTTGATAGCCTTTTGTATAGATCAATTCAAATGCTTTATGAAGAATGTTTAATCGGGTGTTTGCAGCTTTAGACATAAAAAATACTAATTAGTATGAAAAAACAAATTAAAGAAAAATAATCGGTTTATAATTCTTGAAGTCGTTTTGAAAAAATCTGAAAAAACATTTACAAACTTTTTCTTAATTCGTAAAGCAACTCATTTATTTCAATTGATTTTGTAAATTAGCCAACACTATTTTGTAAAATCAATATTATATCATGGATTTAAACTTCAATAAAAACGAAGATCACAATAAATTACTACTTTCAGAATTAAAACAAAAATTTGCCAAAGTAAAACTAGGCGGAGGCGAAAAACGAATTGCAAAACTTCATTCCGAAGGAAAAATGACAGCTCGTGAACGCATTGCTTATTTATTGGATGAAAATTCAGAAAATATTGAAATTGGAGGTTTCGCCGGCGAAGGAATGTACAAAGAACATGGCGGTTGTCCTTCTGGTGGCGTCGTGGTAAAAATTGGCTATATCAAAGGCAAACAATGCATTGTTGTTGCCAATGACGCTACTGTAAAAGCAGGTGCATGGTTTCCAATTACAGGAAAGAAAAACCTACGTGCGCAAGAAATCGCTATAGAAAACAGACTTCTAATAATTTATCTTGTTGACAGCGCAGGCGTTTATCTGCCAATGCAGGATGAGATTTTTCCAGATAAAGAGCATTTTGGACGCATCTTTAGAAATAATGCCCAAATGAGCAGTATGGGAATTACGCAAATCGCTGCCGTTATGGGAAGCTGTGTTGCCGGTGGCGCTTATTTGCCAATTATGAGTGATGAGGCCTTGATTGTAGACAAAACCGGAAGTATTTTTCTTGCCGGAAGTTATTTGGTAAAAGCCGCAATTGGTGAAACTATCGACAATGAAACTTTAGGAGGTGCAACAACACATTGTGAAATCTCTGGAGTTACTGATTATAAAGCTAAAGATGACAAGGATGCTTTAGACAAAATCAAAAATATTGTAGATAAAATTGGTGATTTTGATAAAGCTGGCTATAGCCGTATCAAAGCTGAAAAACCTGCTTTGGACCCAAAAGATATTTACGGAATTTTACCAAAAGCCCGTACAGAACAATATGATATGATGGAAATCATCAATCGTTTGGTTGATAACTCAGAATTTGAAGCTTATAAAGAAGGTTACGGACAATCTCTTATTACAGGTTATGCCAGAATTGACGGCTGGGCGGTTGGAATTATTGCGAATCAGCGAAAAGTGGTTAAAACTAAAAAAGGTGAAATGCAGTTTGGAGGCGTAATTTACTCTGATAGTGCTGACAAAGCAACTCGTTTTATCGCAAATTGCAATCAAAAGAAAATTCCGTTAGTTTTTTTACAGGACGTTACCGGTTTCATGGTTGGCTCAAAATCTGAACATGGAGGAATAATCAAAGACGGTGCAAAAATGGTAAACGCCGTGAGTAATTCCGTTGTACCAAAATTTACTGTAATTGTTGGAAATTCTTATGGTGCAGGAAATTACGCAATGTGTGGAAAAGCTTATGATCCTCGATTAATATTTGCTTGGCCAAGCGCGGAACTTGCCGTGATGGGTGGAACGCAAGCTGCTAAAGTTTTGGCACAAATTGAAGCTTCTTCGCTTAAAGCAAAAGGAGAAGTTGTAGATGAAGCCAAAGAAACAGAGCTCTTCAATAAAATAAAAGCACGATACGATGAACAAACTTCGCCTTATTATGCTGCTTCACGATTATGGACAGATGCGATCATTGATCCGCTTGATACACGCAAATGGATTTCGATGGGAATCGAGGCTGCAAACCACGCTCCTATTCAAAAACCATTCAATTTAGGCGTTATTCAGGTTTAAAGCATTCCGAAATTCTTAAAATTAAACGATTAAACCCCAAAAAACTCATTTTCAACGACTTATTATTATATATGTGATTAAAATTTTGTAATTTTAATAAACAATTTTTAATCACGCAATGTCATGGAAAATGTAAAAAGCTTGAATAAATGGGCAAATGCGCACACTTATTTACCAGTAGATTTAGTACGTATCGTATTGGGTGTTTTTTTATTTATGAAAGGAGTTTCATTTGTAACTAATGTTCAATATCTGCATGATTTAATTTCCCCAATCGACCAGTTTGGAGGCGGAATGTTTCTTCTGCATTATATTGCGCCCGCACATATGATTGGAGGAATAATGATCGTTTTCGGTCTGCTCACCCGTTGGGCTATTGCCGCACAGCTGCCAATCCTTTTTGGAGCAGTTTTAGTAAACTTCATGGGACGAATGCATTCTGAAAGTCTAATTCTTGCAATAGCAGTTTTGCTGCTTTGCATTTTCTTTTTATTTTATGGCGGGGGAAAGCATTCCGCCGATTATTATTTTAAAATGCAACAATAATATACTTTTATCCTCAACTTATCTATTTAGGTTGAGGATAAAACAAAAAAGCATTTTTAAGACTTAATTAGCACTTCAAAATTTTATTTATTGTGTTTTATGAACTAAATTCGCCACCATGAATTGGATTCGTAAGACCGTCTTGTTTATATCACTTTTGATTATAGCATTCTTTGCCACACAGGCAAGCGATGCTCCTATACAACAAATCGAAAGTCAAAAAACAGATACTAACTTCTCCAAAGAAACCCCTGATTCTTCTGCATTTATTCAGCCTCAAGCAAGTTACCAATTTGCTGCAAGCATTAAAACGGAGTACCCTGCGGTAGTAAAATGGTTTGATTCTTTACTATCAGTTGTTCCGCAACATAAAGCTGTTAAATCAGTATTTAATTTTACACGTCAATTTTCGACTCAGAGCAAAAAAATCTCTTTAATGCTCTACGCTTTCCATTTTTTCTGGTAAATAAATCCGTGAAATTTTTATTCGAAAGAAATCCTTTCTTTCACAAATTTTAAGACCGTTTTCTATCTGAAAACTGTTTATAATTTCATATTATTTATCAAATTAAAAAATCAAAAATGGAAACAAGTGTAACCATAATTGGTGCTGTGATTGCAATTATAGTCGCAATTCCAATCTATTTTTCAGCACGAACGAGCGCTGCAAACAAATCTAAAATCCTAAATATCAAAAAGAAATTCAACTCAACTCATCCTGAAGATTTTGATTTGACTGAATCTCAAAGCAATAAAACGCTAACTCTGGATCAGAAAAACAAAAGATTCATTTTAATGAATTTCAATCCAAATCAGCAAGAATCAACTTTTGTCGACTTAAAAAGTGTTTCTTCCTGCAAATTGGTTTTGACAACAGACGGAAATTCTGATACTATTCTAAAAATTGATTTTGAATTTCAACAAAACGAAACTTCTCAAAAAATCACCATACCATTCTATGATTTTGATGATGACCGCATCAAGCAAATTAGCGCTTATCAAGATCATGTTTTTGCAAAAAAATGGCTTAAAATCATCCAAGATTCTATTTCACGTTAGTTATTTAATTCAGTAAAGAGGCTCAAATTTTGAGTCTCTTTTTTTTGTCGGTAATATGATATTTATCATTTTAATTTTTTAAACAGTAAAGTAATTTTGATACCTCTCTAAATGTTTTATTTATGAAAATTTCACTGACTCAGAAATATAACGTCCCCGGTCCAAGATATACAAGTTATCCAACCGTTCCATACTGGAATGAAACCGATTTTACTTTAGAAAAATGGACAGCATCTTTTCAAAAATCATTTTTAGAAAGTAATACGCAAAACGGAATCAGTTTATATATCCATTTACCATTTTGCGAAAGCATGTGCACTTTTTGCGGATGCAACAAACGAATTACAAAAAATCATTCTGTTGAAGAAATTTATATTGACGCGGTTTTAAAAGAATGGAAACTGTATTGTGAATTTCTTCCTGAAAAACCACTTATAAAAGAAATACATTTAGGCGGAGGAACTCCAACTTTTTTTTCAATTTCAAATTTAGAGAATCTTATAAATAGTATTCTTAAACTAGCTTATAAAGCTGAAAACTATGAATTTAGTTTTGAAGGACATCCTAATAATACTACTTACGAACAACTTAAAAAATTATATGATTTAGGCTTTCGCCGAGTAAGTTTTGGCGTGCAGGATTATGCCGAAAAAGTTCAAAAAGCCATTCATCGTATTCAACCTTTCCACAATGTTGCCAAAGTTACTTTTTGGGCAAAAGAAATTGGTTATACATCAATTGGTCATGATATTATTTTCGGACTTCCGTTTCAAACTTTAGAAAATATTGTCGATACAATTGAAAAAACAAATTCACTAAAACCAGACCGATTAGCATTTTACAGTTACGCACACGTGCCCTGGATCAAAGGAAACGGACAACGCGGTTTTAATGAAGAAAACTTGCCAAAAGATGCCGAAAAAAGAATGCTTTATGAGATCGGAAAAACATTGCTTTCTGCAAATGGTTATCATGAAGTTGGAATGGATCATTTTGCATTGCCTTCAGATAGCTTGTTTCAATCTGCGCACAACAGAAAGATGCATCGAAATTTCATGGGGTACAGCGCTTCAAAAACACAACTTATGATTGGTTTAGGCGTTTCTTCAATAAGTGATAGCTGGTATAGTTTTGCCCAAAACACTAAAAACCTGGAAGAATATTATCAAATTTTAGAAAGTAATCAATTACCTGTTGTGAAAGGTCATATTTTAAATGATGAAGATCTGATTATTCGAAAACACATCTTAAATCTAACCTGCGAACTTGAAACTTCCTGGAGCAAAGATTCTTTATACTTCAAAGAATTACCAGAAGTGTTATTGGCTTTAAAAGAAATTGAAAATGATGGATTGATTATAATCGAAGAAAACAAAATTAAAATTACAGAAACCGGAAGACCTTTCGTCCGCAATATTTGTATGGCTTTTGATTTACATTTAAAAAGGAAATCACCTGAAACGAACTTGTTTTCGATGACAGTTTAATCATCATTTGATGAAAGTTTAATGACAATTTGGTGTCTGTTGAACAAACAAACTCATATTTGAAGGTGACAAATACGGAATTCCTAATCCCAAACCTCTCAAAATAAACAATACACCAATAAAAACGGCAACATAGGGAATTGCCTTCTGAATTTTATTTCGGAACGGTAATTTTAATAATGAATGAATATAGACCACAATGGTCATTAAAGGAATAGTCCCTAATCCGTAAAGCAACATGTAGAGAACGCCTAAACTGGCACTTTGCATCGCAATTGCACCAAATAAAGCGACATATACCATTCCGCAAGGAAGAAAACCATTTAACAAGCCAATTACAAAAAGTGATTTGTAGCTTTTCTTTTTAAATTGACTTCCTAAACTTGATTTAATTTTTGAGATTACTTTATAAACCGGTTTTGAGAAGTTGTATTTGGCAAATGTTTTTTCAGGAATCAAAACCACAGCGATCATTGCTAAACCAATGAAAATTGATATTTTCTGCTGAATTCCTGCCATAAAAAAGCCACGACCTAATAAACCAAAGATCAAACCTATTGAGGCATAAGCGGTCAAACGCCCTAAATGATAAGTGATAATTTGCGTTACTTTTTTTGCCTCATTCTGATGATCAACGGGAAGCATTACAGCAATGGGCCCACACATTCCAACACAATGCAGACTACTGATAAGACCTAATATGAATGCAGAATACAACATTTAAATTAATTTACGTAAATCACTTCTTTGGTCAAGTATTTTGTTCCATTATACTGCCATTCCATGTTAACATCCCAACGTCCTTTTATCAATTTATCTTTCGGAATAAATAAAGCTGAATTTGTTAAAGCAATTTTAGTATTAAAATCAAATTTCTTATTTGAAGGACGATATAATAAAACATTTCCCGTGATTTTATCGCTCTCAAAAGTTGCAGGGAACGCCACTTTTACACCAGCATCACCAAAAGTAATGGAAGGTTTTTGCTGTAAATCATGCGCGTTTTGAACACGAGCCATTTCTTCCTGAAAATGTGAATCGTGTTTATAATATTCCTCTACAACCAAATCATTGTCGTATTTAGCATTAGATTGCACTTCAAAAACGAAATACAATATAAAACTCATAAAAAGAGTAAAAGCTATAACAATTCCGGTTCCCCAATTTATTTTCATGATACTACTATTTTAATTAAAACTTCTAGGACCTAAAAAGTTTGTTTTTGTGGTTTCGAGCAATTCTCTTCCGTTGTAAACACCAATTTTCACTGTGGTTTTATCACTTTCCAAAATTGCCTCGTTGATTTCTATGAACAGAGTTCCCTGCGCAGTTTCTTCCCTTTTAATTTTGAAGTTTTTATTTCCCACATTTTTTATCTCACCTTTCTGGTCAATTAACTCAAAATGAATATCGTTGTAATCATTCATTGTTTTATTAACGATTTTATAAGTATAAACATTACTTATTTTGTCGCCTTTATGCTGAAATAATTGTCCTGGTAAACGCAAAATAATGGCTTCAACATTTGTTCTTAAAAACAGCATTCCAACAAAAACGCTCAATAAAATGAATAAAACAGCTGTATAGCCTTTCATTCTATTGGTGAATTTAAAAGGTTCTTTTTTAGCTATTTCATCTTCTGAAGCGTAACGAATAAGACCTTTTGGCAAACCTACGCTTTCCATTATATTATCACATTCGTCAATACAAGCCGTACAGTTTGTACATTCTAATTGTGTTCCGTTTCTGATATCAATTCCCATTGGACAAACGTGCACACATTGGAAACAATCAATACAATCTCCTTTTCCTGTTAATGCTCGATCTTCTTTTTTATTGAATTTTGCGCGTCCTTCTTCCTTTTCACCACGAACAAAATCGTAAGCAACATTTATAGATTTATTATCGAGAAGAACCCCTTGAAGTCGTCCGTACGGACAGGCAATTATACAAACCTGTTCGCGAAACCAGACAAAAACAAAGTAAAAAACACTTGTAAAAATCAGCAATGCTATAAAATTGCTTGCCTGCTTTAAAGGACCTTGCTCAATCATTAAAAACAATTGATCGCTGCCAACCAAATAGGCTAAAAATACATTTGCAATACCGAAAGAAATCAAAAAGAAAACAGTCCATTTTAAGAGCCTTTTTTTAATTTTTTCTGCATTCCATTCTTGTCGGGCTAAGCGTGATTGAGAACCTCGATCGCCATCAATCCAATATTCAATTCGGCGAAAAACCATTTCTAAAAAAATTGTCTGCGGACAAATCCATCCGCAAAAAATCCTTCCAAAAACGACTGTAAACAGAATTACGAAAACAACCCCAACAAGCATTGATATTACAAAAAGATAGAAATCCTGAGGCCAAAATGGGAAACCAAAAATATTAAAACGACGTTCAATAACATTGAACATCATAAATTGGTTACCGTTGATTTTTATAAATGGATTTGCAACTAAAATAGCCAATAAAACATAGCTGACAATCTTTCTATAATCATAGAATCTACCAGACGGTTTTTTAGGGAAAATAAATTTCCTATTACCACTGTCATCGATTGTTCCAATGGTGTCTCTAAAAGCTTCGTCTGGTAAATTTGACATGATTTTTATTTTTTAACTTCTGTACTATCTTTTGGGCTATTTGCCGCTGCGTCTTTTTTTGGAGCACTTTCATCTACCCAAATTTCGCCTTCGGCTTCTTTTGGCTCTTTAGGATTACTTCCTTGCAAAGACAAAATATAACTTGCTACTTTTTGAATATCTTTTGGTTTCATACCATTTGTTTTCCAAGAGACCATTCCTTTTCCGTCACGGCCACCATTTGTAATAGTATGGAAAACATTTTTAATACCACCACCTAAGATCCAGTGATCATCAGTCAAGTTTGGACCAATTTGTCCTCCTGCATCTGCTCTATGGCAAGCTGCGCAATTTGTCATAAAAATTTCTTTTCCAGCTGCTAAACTCGGTTCATCAGTAAGTAAAACAACTGTTTTTTCATCCATTAAATCTGGTGCAGTTTTTAGGTATTCATCTACATCAATTTTAGCCTGAGCCATTTCTTTCTTAAGCTCTGTTTCCTGATCATCTCCTCCTAAAATTTCATAGTGTACTAAATAAATAGCTCCAAAAATGATACAGATATAGAATAAATATACCCACCAAGGCGGTAAATTATTATCAAGCTCTTTGATTCCGTCATAATCATGATCCATTAACAAATCACCTTCTTTTTCCATAGGCGGTGTTTTTGTTAGTTTATGCATCAACTCTTTAAACCAAGTGCTCTCACTTAAACTTAGACTATTTTCATAATCTAATTTTGCTTTTTCTTCAGGCGACATCAAGTGGTACATCACTCGATTAACTGCACTTAATGTAATTTCAATCGCAACCAAGACAAATAGAAATACAATCAAAAAGACAGAAACCATTGGAAATTTTATAAAAGCTGGCTTATCACCTGAATCAATAAAATACTCCATCAAAGCAAAACCGATGAAGAAAATAAGTGGTACTCTTACATATACTGGGAAAAATTTTTTCATTTTATTTATCTTTAGAAATTATACCAAGTCCTCATTTAAAGGAATTTCACTCATTTCTTTAATCTTGTCTTTTTTATATGAAAACACCCAAAAGGCTAATCCAACAAAAAATAAAAAGAAGATCAAGAGAGAAAGAATCGGGTAAATTTCTATACCCGATATTGTCTCCATATTGTGTTTTATCTGTTCAAACATAGCCTTATTTTTTAGCAGTATCTTTTACTTTTATATCAGTACCAAGTCTTTGAATATAAGCAATCAAAGCAACAATTTCTCTTTCATTCATTGGAACAAATTGCTCACCTTTTGCAGCCGCTTTCTTTTTACTGTCCTCATAACTTTTTACGAAATCCGGATCGTTTTCTAAGCTCTTCTCAATCTTAACAGCTTGATCTCTCAATGTTTTCTGAGCGTTTGCAATTTCAGCTTCTGAATATGGAACACCAAGTGAAACCATTGCCTGCATTTTCTTTTGAGTCAATGAAATATCTAAAGCTTTATTATCAAACAACCATTTGTAACCTGGCATAATTGAACCGGCAGAAGTACTTTGCGGATTCCACATATGATTAAAATGCCAGTTGTCATTGTACTTGCCTCCTACTCTTAATAAATCCGGACCTGTACGTTTTGATCCCCAAAGAAATGGATGATCATATACAAATTCTCCTGCTTTTGACTGAGGCCCGTATCTTTCAACTTCACTTCTAAATGGTCGAACTGATTGTGAGTGACAACCTACACATCCTTCTCTAATATATAAATCACGACCTTCTAGTTCTAAAGGTGTATAAGGTTTTACACTGGAAATCGTTGGTATATTTGATTTAACCATAATCGTTGGTACAATTTGAATAATACCTCCAATCAAGATTGCAATCGTAGCCAATATGGTTAATTGAATAGGTTTTCTTTCTAACCAAGTATGAAATTTTTCTCCACTTAATCTGTTGCTACTGATTCTTTCTAATGCTGGAGCCTGTGCTAATTCATCTTCAATTGTATTTCCTGCTTTTACTGTCATTATGATATTATAAACCAAAGTCAGCATTCCAATTAAGTATAAACTTCCTCCAATTGCTCTCATCCAGTATAAAGGCATAATTGTAGTAACTGTTTCAAGGAAATTTCCGTAGGTTAAAGTTCCATCTGGATTAAATTGTTTCCACATAGAAGCTTGCTGAAATCCTGCCACATACATTGGCAATGCGTACAATATAATTCCTAAAGTTCCAATCCAGAAATGGAAATTAGCTAGTTTTTTAGAAAATAAAGTACTTTTTGTCATACGAGGTATCAGCCAATAGATAATACCAAATGACATAAATCCGTTCCATGCTAAAGCTCCAACGTGTACGTGTGCAATAATCCAGTCTGTATAGTGTGCAATAGCATTAACATTTTTGAAAGAAAGCATTGGGCCTTCAAAAGTTGCCATTCCGTATCCTGTAATGGCCACAACGAAGAATTTCAAAACTGGTTCTTCACGAACTTTATCCCACGCACCTCTTAAAGTTAAAAGTCCGTTGATCATACCTCCCCAAGATGGAGCGATAAGCATCACTGAAAATACTACACCTAAATTCTGAGCCCAGTTTGGCAAAGCAGAATATAATAAGTGGTGAGGCCCAGCCCAGATATAGATAAAGATTAATGACCAAAAGTGAATAATAGATAATCTATAAGAATAAATAGGACGATTTGCTACTTTAGGAATAAAATAATACATCAATCCTAAAAATGGAGTTGTCAAGAAAAATGCAACCGCATTATGCCCGTACCACCATTGCACCAGCGCATCCTGAACACCTGCGTAAACAGAATAACTTTTTAAGGCAGAAACTGGCAACTCAATATTATTAAAGATATGTAAAACAGCAACTGTTACGAAAGTGGCTAAATAAAACCAAATAGCAACATATAAATGCCTTTCTCTTCTGCGAAGCATTGTACCTATCATATTGATTCCCATCACTACCCAAATCAAGGCAATTGCGATATCAATAGGCCATTCTAACTCGGCATACTCTTTTGATGAGGTATAGCCTAATGGCAAGGTAATAGCCGCAGCAACAATAATTAACTGCCAACCCCAGAAATGCAGATTACTTAAAAAATCACTGAACATTCTGGCTTTCAGCAAACGCTGGAGCGAGTAATACAAACCCGCAAAAAAGGCATTTCCGACAAAGGCAAAAATAACTGCATTAGTATGCAAAGGTCTTAATCGGCCGTAGCTTAGCCACGAAATCCCATCTGTCATGTTGGGAAAAAGGTACATAACCGCTAAGGTCAGCCCTACTAACATACCTACTACTCCAAAAAGAATAGTGGCATAAATGAATTTTTTTACAATTTTGTTGTCGTAATAAAACTGTTCCATTTCCATAATTAAACTTGTTTTTCTTCGGTTGGTGGATTATTTTTCTGAGGGATGTTTTTTGTCTCGTCATCAAATAGCATTCGGACTGATGGCGTATAATCATCATCGTACTGTCCAGATTTGACAGCGATAATGAAAGCAATGAAGAAGCCTATTGCTACGCAAATACTAACCGAAATTAATAGATAAATTACACTCATACCTTTAAAATTATGTTAACAAAATTAACAGGTTACTATGGCATAAAATATGATAATTATCATAGTCAAAAGACTTAAGATAAATTTAGTAAAAAAATACTTCGGAATTATTTATAATCATTTTAAATTACTAGTACTGAAGTAGTTAGACATTAAAGTCACAAAACTTACGATAGTAATTGTGCTTAATGGCATAATAATGGCCGCGACTAATGGAAGTAGGTTTCCTGTTATTGCAAAAGCAAGTCCGACAACGTTATAAAGCAGGGATAAAACAAAACTCATTTTGATAATTAAAATCGATTTATGAGAAAGTTTTAAAAAGTAATTTAAACGTGAAAATTCATTTGCATCTAAAATCGCATCGCAGGCCGGTGAAAAGACATTTACATTCTCTGATATTGATACGCCAACATTACTTTGCGCCAATGCTCCGGCATCATTTAATCCATCACCAACCATCATTACATTCTGACCTTTATCTTGCAGATTTTTAATGAATTCTAGTTTTTGTTCCGGTTTTTGATTAAAGATAAGCTCTGTACCTTCTGGCAGAATTTTTTCGAGATTAGCTCTTTCTCCATCATTGTCTCCTGACAGAACTTTTAATTTATATTTTTTACTTAAAGTTAAAAATAACGTTGCAAGACCATCTCTATATTGGTTTTGGAAATTAAACCGACCATAATAATCATCTCCAATTCTAATATGCAGCGCCGTTTTTTCAATTTCAGAAGAATCCAAATCTGGACTTTCAACAAATGTAGCTGAACCGATTTTTATCGTTTTATTTTCTGTTTTAGCTAATAATCCCTTTCCCGTAATTTCCTCAAATTCATCAATTTTGATTCGTTTTGTTTCTGGCAGGAAATCATAAAGCATTCTGCTCAAAGGATGATTTGAAGCTCGCAAAACATTTTTCAACAAAATCATATTTTCATCAGAAATCGCCATTCCTTCGTAAACAATATTCGATTTTTTGTTTGTCGTAATTGTTCCCGTTTTATCAAAAACAATGGTATCAACTTTAGCCAATTGCTCAATTACCAAAGCATTTTTAAGATACATTTTTTGCTTGCCCATAATTCTTAGGATATTTCCAAAAGTAAATGGTGCAGTAAGTGCCAACGCGCATGGACAGGCGACAATTAAAACGGCTGTAAAAACATTAAAAGCAGTATTGGCATCAATAAATATCCAATAGCCAAATCCTGCAAAAGCAATTAATAATAGTATAGGAGTAAAATAACGGCTTATTTTATCGGTAATTGTTTTGTGTTTTTGATCTACTTTTTTCTGGAAAATTTCATTGCTCCACAGTTGGGTAAGATAACTTTGTGAAACCGAATGCAATACTTCCATTTCAATGACTTTTCCAATCTGTTTTCCGCCGGCAAATACTTTGTCTCCTGATTTTTTTGTAATCGGAACCGATTCACCAGTCACAAAACTGTAATCAATATCTGCTTTTTCACTGATTAAAATTCCATCAACCGGAATCAATTCCTGGTTTCTAATCAATAATCTGTTTCCTTTTAAAACATCATAAATTGGCACACTTTCTTCGGAAGTATCTGAATTAATTCTGGTAACTGCAATTGGGAAATACGATTTAAAATCTCTCTCAAAACTTAAAAAACTATAGGTTTTAGTCTGAAACATTTTTCCAAGAAGCATGAAGAAAACCAAACCTGTTAAGCTGTCAAAAAAACCTCCGCCATAATTCATTACAATATCAAAAGTGCTCCTGATAAACATAACAATAATTCCCAATGCGATTGGAATATCAATATTCAGCATTTTTGATTTGATGCTTTTATAAGCCGAAACATAATAACCGCTTGCTGAATACAAAAAACTCGGCAAAGCCAAAAGAAAAATCAAAATCCTGAAAAAAGGCTTGTAGTTATCCAACCAAAATTCTTTGATTTCAAAATATTCCGGAAATGAAAGCAACATGATATTTCCAAAGCAAAAGAAAGCTACACCAAGTTTATAAGTAAGACTTCGATCAACATTGTTTTTTCCGGTTTCATAGTTTTCAAGACTTATATAGGGTTCATAACCAATTGAACTCAATAAATAAGCAATTGATTTAAGAGATACAAGCTCAGAGTTAAAAGTAATGCGGACTCTTTTTTGTGGAAAATTAACTTGTGAAATTGAAATTCCCGGCTGAATTCTGTTTAAGTTTTCCAGAATCCAAATACAAGAACTGCAATGTATATGAGGAATATTTAAAGAAACAATAGAAATATTTCCTTCCTGAAAATCGATTATTTTTGACGAAATAGCTTCATTATCTAAGAAATCATATTTCCCCTGAATGTCCTGAGGTGTAGCGCCTGGCGACTTTTCGAAATCATAATAGCAGGTTAAATCATGCAGGCTAAAAATCTCGTAAACCGTTTTACAGCCGGCACAACAAAACTTTTTTTCATCAAAATTGATTTCTTCATTTTTAGGAATGTCAATCCCGCAATGAAAACAGCTCTGCTCAGTCATAATTTGTTTCTTTTTTAATGTAACAAATATTCCAAATAAGATTTAACTATAAATATGACATTTATCATATGAAAATGAAATCAAATTCTAATTTAATAAAATAAAATGGGCGAATTACATCCGTAAAATTTTTCTGCATATTTTAAGAAAAAACAATGCCTTTCAATACGAATATTGGTTAATTTTGCACCTAAATTATATTGCGATGAATAAATGTGATCAATGTATTGTACGCCAGTTGTCGTCTTTAAAAGCCCTTAATAAAGAAGAAGTTGTAAAGTTAGCCAATAGCAAAACGAGTTATTCAATTAAAAAAGGAGATGCTATTTTTGAAGAAGGAGAAGTTACTAATGGCGTATTTTGCATAAAAGATGGTGTTGGGAAATTATCAAAATTGAGTGCAAACGGGAAAGACCAAATTGTAAAGTTGGTAAAATCTGGTGAACTTTTAGGGCAGCGTTCTATGATCAGTAATGAACCTGCAAATTTATCTGCAAAAGCAATCGCTGATATGGAAGTTTGCTTTATTCCGAAATCAGAAATCATACATTTTTTTAATAACAACAATCAATTTTCATTGAATTTGATGCAATCAATTTGTGAAGATTTGAAAGAATCAGAAAACGATAAAATTGCTTTAGTTCAAAAAACAGTAAAACAGCGTTTGGCGGAGACTTTACTGCATTTGCATGATGAATTTGGCGAAAATGCCGACAAAACCCTTAAAGTTCAACTTACACGAGAAGAACTTGCAGGAATAATTGGAACTGCAACAGAAAGCTGTATTCGACTTTTATCTGATTTTAATAAATTGGAACTGATTGAACTTGTTGGAAAAAAAATTATGCTGAAAAACGTAAAAGCATTAAAAAAAATAGCAGAATAATTAAAGCTTTTTTGCTTCATTCCAAAAAACATCCATTTCTGCCAAAGTCATTTCTGATAAAGGTTTTCCTAATTCACCCGCTTTACTTTCTAAGTATTGAAAACGCTTAATGAATTTTTTATTCGTGCGTTCCAATGCATCTTCGGGATTTACATTTAAAAATCGGGCGTAATTGATCATCGAGAATAAAACATCTCCAAATTCGGCTTCAATTTTATCCTGATCTCCTGTTTTTACTTCAACTTGAAGTTCTTCCAGTTCTTCCTGCACTTTATCCCAAACCTGATGTGGTTCTTCCCAATCAAAACCAACGCCTTTTACTTTGTCCTGAATTCGGCTTGCTTTTACTAAAGCCGGCAAACTTCTTGGAACGCCTTCCAAAACTGATTTTTTACCTTCTTTAAGTTTAAGTTTTTCCCAGTTTTGCTTTACTTCCTCTTCATCTTTCACAACAGTATCACTATAAATATGAGGATGACGATGAATTAATTTGTCGCAGATTTCATTACAGACATCAGCTATGTCAAAATCATTGGTTTCTGAGCCAATTTTGGCATAAAAAACAATGTGAAGCAATAAATCTCCCAATTCTTTTTTAACTTCATTTAAATCATTATCCAAAATAGCATCTCCAAGCTCATACGTCTCTTCAATTGTCAAATGACGCAAAGTCTGCAAAGTCTGTTTTTTATCCCAAGGACATTGCTCACGAAGTTCATCCATAATTATTAATAATCTTTCGAAAGCTTTAAGCTGAAGTTCTTTGCTCATTTTGATTTTATTTTGAATTGTAACCGATATAGTGTAAAAGTAAAAAATCCTGTCAAGAAAACATCTCAACAGGATTAATATATTTGAAAGTACGAACTACTATTCTTCTTTTTTAGCTTTTGCTTTTTTAGCTGGCGCTTTCTTTGGTTTTTCTTCAGCTACTGGAGCTTCTTCAGATGCTTCTACTGCTGCAGGAGCTAAATCAGTCACTAATCCTTTTGCCTGAAGTGTGTTGTACCAGTTTAATACTTTTTTGATATCAGAAGGATAAACTCTTTCTTCATCATAATCAGGCAAAATTTCTTTAAAATAAGCTGATAAAGTTGCATTATCTTCTTTGTGTGAAATAGCTTGACCTTTATTTTCTTTAGTCGCAATTTTTTGCATTACTTCAGTTAATGGCTTTTCTCCTTCGTATGTATAAATTGAGATTTCCGACAATAAACTTACATTGCTTTTTAAGTTTACTGTAATTTTTTTTCCGTCTGTTAATGATTCTGCCACAAAACCTGTACGAGTTTGCACTTTTAGTACATATAAACCTGGTTTCCCTGAAATGGCTAAAATTTTGTCTAAATTCATGTTGTATTAATATTAGTATTAAGAATTTTTTATTGTCTTTTTTTGTTCTTTTTCTGAACAATTATCTCCCTTTTTTAGCGGCAGCAAATTTCATTCTGTATTCCTGAAAAGTTTTGCCTTCTGTAATATTTTTTAATTTCTTTTGAATCAAACGCTTTTTCAATGAAGATATTTTATCAGTAAACAAAACGCCTTCTATGTGATCATATTCATGTTGAATAACTCTTGCAATTAATCCGTCAAAAACTTCTGTTTTCATTACAAAATCTTCTTCGCAATATTCAATTGTAACCGTTGGTTTTCTGTAAACATCTTCACGAACATCAGGAATACTTAAACAACCTTCGTTAAAACTCCACTCTTCTCCTTCTTCCTTAACAATTTTAGCATTGATAAAAGTTTTTTTGAATCCTTTTAATTCTTTCGCCTCATCAGATTCTAAATCATCATCTTCACTAAAAGGAGTTGTATCAATAACAAACAAACGAATTGCTAAACCTACCTGTGGCGCAGCAAGCCCAACACCGTATGCATTATACATGGTTTCATACATGTTTGCTATTGTTTCTTTTAGGTTTGGATATTCTGGTGTAACATCCACTCCCACTTTTCTTAAAACAGGATCACCATATCCTACAATTGGTAAAATCATTTGTATTTTTTTATTGCATTATCTATTGTAAAAACTGAATTTTAGTTTCCTATAATTCAGCTGGCAAAAATAATAAAAAATAGTCTACGAATAATTCTAAACCGCATATTATATCTTATTTTTTGACAGTATGTTAAAATCTCATCTATAATTATGCCAAATTGATTCGTACAATTCTTACCTTTGTTAGTAAACCTCTATATATGTTTGACCGCATCACGAAATTCACGAACAGTACTTCTTTCTTAAACGCGTCTAAAGTAACTATTGCTTCTGTAGTTCCTGTGCTGATTTTAAACTTCTTAGGGCATTTTGAAATAGGGTTTACCATTGCGCTCGGGGCTTTTTATACCTATCCCAGCGATATTCCGAGTTCATTAAGTCATAAAATAAAAGGACTTGTTGTTGCATCGTTTATTGTTTCGGGAGTTAATTTGCTGGTAAACTTTACATATCCCTATCCGGTTTTGTTTTATCCTTTCTTAGGATTTTTATTGTTTTTATGCTCAATGATTTCGGTTTACGGACAGCGTGCAACATTAGTATCTTTTTCTGCTTTACTTTCGATTTCATTATCATTCGGGCATTTACATCAAGGTTTGGAAGCATTTGAATATGCTGGTTTTATATTCATTGGAGGAATTCTATACTTAATTGTATCGCTTGTTTTTCACTTTATACAACCTTATAAATATGTGGAACTGGAAATTGCCGAAGGAATAAAACTTACCGCTAAATACCTAAAATTGAGAGGTGACTTATGGAATCCGGAAGCCAATAGAGATGCCATTATAGAAAAACAATTGGCTGTTCAGGTTGAACTGAATTTGATTCACGAAGATTTGCGAAAAATGCTTATTGGCAATCAAAATACTTCTGCAGCAACGGCTCAAAACCGCAAAATGCTTTTGGTTTTTATCACTTTAGTCGAAATTCAGGAACTTGCTTTATACACTTCTTTTGACCACAGCAAACTTCATGAAAAATTTGCCAAACATCCAGAAGTACTCCGAACGTATCAAAATGTAGCTTACAAACTGGCCTCAACTCTGAAAAAGCTTTCTAAAAATGTACATCATATTGCAGTTTATGTCGATAAAAATGATTTGAAAAATGAATTAGACGCTCTCGAATTTGCCATATTTGATTATGAAAAAACTTTAGGGAAAGACGAAGCTTCGGAAGGCGTTTTGATGCTGACCAATATGCTGAATTACGCTAAAAATCAAGTTGGAAAAATCAAAATTATTCAGCGTGCCTTTTCATTAGCAATGCAGTCTTACAAACTGAAAGACAAGGACAAAGAACTTGAAAAATTCCTTACACCACAATATTATCCATTGCGAACTCTGACTGAAAATTTAACTTTTTCATCGTCAATTTTCAGGCATTCTATCAGATTAACAATTACCATTTTGATTGGTTTTCTGATCGGAAAAATTCTTCCGTTTCAAAATGTATATTGGATTTTATTGACGATTGTTGTGATTATGCGTCCTGGTTATGGCTTGACAAAAGAGCGTTCTTACAATAGAATTTTCGGAACCATTTTAGGAGGATTAATCGCTTTCGGAATTGTGTCTGTTGTTCAAAATCATGTTGCGCTGAGCATATTTTCAATTGTCTGTATGCTTTTGGGAATTTCGTTTACGCAAATTAATTACAAAATCAGTGCGACTTTTGTAACCATGTATGTCGTTTTTATTTATGGAATTTTGACGCCAGATGTTGTTGAAGTAATCCAATTCAGGATTCTCGATTCGCTGGCAGGTGCAATTTTGGCATTTTTAGCCAATCAATTTTTATGGCCGGCCTGGGAGTTTATTAATACGCCTATACATATTGAAAATTCCATTCGTGCTAATCGAAATTATTTGAGAGAAATTGCAGATTTTTATAATAAAAAAGGAGAAATACCAACCTCATACCGTTTAGCAAGAAAACATGCTTTTGTTGAAATTGGCAATATAATGACTTCTTTTCAGCGAATGATGCAGGAGCCAAAATCCAAGCAAAAAACATTGCCGTTAGTCAATAAATTAGTTGTGCTGAATCATTCGATTTTATCAGCTTTGGCTTCTTTATCAACATATATTCAGTCACATCAGACAACACGCGCTTCAGACTCTTTTAATTATATCATTAAAACAATCTTATCTAATTTAGATCAGTCGATTTCTATTCTGAAAAATGAAATAATTTTAAAAGATACTTTTTTCGATAAAGAAGATGTAACACTTCAATTTGAAGAGCTTAAACGTAAAAACTTTACTCGTCTAGCCGAAGATGACGAACTTGATAAAGAAACGCGTCAGGCGAAAATGCAAGAGGCTCAATTGGTTATTGAACAATTAATCTGGATGAGCAATCTGGCCGAGAAGATTTTGAAAATCACGAAAGAACTAAAAGCAGCAAATCCAGATTAATTCATCTGGATTTGTTGTTTTTTATATAAATCTTAAAGCTTAATTATTTAGTTTCAAAACTTCAGAAGTTTCTTTTCTAAGTTTAACCAAAAGCTCTGGTTTGTCATTTAATGTCTGACCATAAGAAGGAATCATTTTTTTCAGTTTCGCTTCCCATTCTGGTGTTTTAATTTGATTTGTAAAACATCTGCTTACTAAATCTACCATAATTGCCACAGCAGTTGATGCTCCTGGAGAAGCTCCTAATAAAACAGCAAGAGAGCCGTCATGCGTGTTGATTACTTCAGTTCCAAATTCTAAAACACCACCTTCTTTTTCATCTTTTTTGATCACCTGAACACGTTGACCCGCTTTCTCAAGTTTCCAATCTTTAGAACGTGCAGAAGGCAAATATTCGCGAAGTGCTTTCATTCTGTCTTTTGGCGACTGACGAACTTGCTCGATTAAGTATTTTGTCAACGGAATATTGTGATATCCGGCAGCAAGCATCGGAATTAAATTATTAGATTTTATCGATAATGGCAAATCCAAATAAGAACCATTTTTCAAGAAACGAGTTGAAAAACCTGCAAATGGTCCAAAAAGTAATGCTTTTTCGCCGTCAATTACACGAGTATCAATATGAGGAACAGACATTGGAGGAGCTCCAACGCTAGCTTTTCCGTAAACTTTTGCCTGATGTTTTGCAATAACTTCCGGATTTGTACATTTTAGCCATTGACCACTTACTGGGAATCCACCATAACCTTTTCCTTCAGGAACATTGGCTTTTTCCAATAATGGCAATGAACCACCACCAGCTCCAATAAATACAAAATTAGTATAGGCTTTTCGTTTTTGTCCTGTAGAAAGATCTGTGATTTTAATTCTCCATGATTTATCCTCACGTTGTTTTAATTTCTTAACCTCATGATTAAAATACAAACTTACACCATCAAGTTTCTCCAAATAATTAAACATACTTCTGGTTAAAGCTCCGAAATTAACATCGGTACCAATTTCCATATGAGTTGCAGCTAATGCTTCGTTATTTTCTCTGCCTTCCATCACTAATGGCATCCATTTTTTCAACTGCTCAAAATCAGTGCTGAATTCCATTTCAGAAAAAATTGGATTGCTTTGCAATGCCTCAAATCTTGTTTTTAGATATTCGACATTTTTATCACCCCATACAAAACTCATATGAGGAACACTTTTGATAAAATTTTCAGGAGATGGCACTTTCTTTTCTTGCACCAAATAAGACCAAAACTGGCGTGAAACTTCAAATGATTCTGCTATGCTGATTGCCTTTTTAGGATCGATACTTCCATCCGCCTTTTCTGGTGTATAGTTTAATTCACAAAAAGCCGAGTGTCCGGTTCCCGCATTGTTCCATGCATCAGAACTTTCTGCCGCAGCAACATCAAGTCTTTCGTAAATTTCAATTTTAATATCGGGTTGCAGCTCTTTCAAAATTAATCCAAGAGTTGCACTCATAATTCCAGCTCCAATAAGCACTACTTCACTATTAGAACGTATTGTATTGTCAGGCATAACAGTAATTGTTTTTAAAAATGCAAAGGTACTTTTTTCAATCGCAAAAAAAAACTAAATTTTGCATGATAAAAGTTAGGAAATCATATTTTTTTCTAAATAAAGTGAAATTTTTAAGCCCGAAACTTAAAAACGGTTAGAAGAAAGATAGTCTTGAAGCATAATCGTTGCAGAAATTTCATCGATCAGTCCTTTGTTCTGACGCTGTTTTTTGCTCAGTCCGCTGTCGATCATGGTTTGAAAAGCCATTTTTGAAGTAAAACGTTCATCGACACGAACCACTTTCATATCAGGAAAAATATTTGAAAAATGAGTTACAAAACCTTTTATTATGGAAGCACTTTCAGATGGCTGACCATTCATTTGTTTTGGCTCACCAATTAAGACGGCCTCAACTTTTTCTTTGGCAAAATAATCTTTTAAAAAATCAATTACGGTATTGGTCGGGATTGTGGTTAAGCCCGATGCAATAATCTGCATTTCATCAGTAACAGCAATTCCGGTACGCTTTTGTCCGTAATCTATAGAAAGGATTCTTGGCATTTTATATTTTTTTCAAAGGTAATCATTTTAGTATTTTCTTTTCAAGAATATCAAAAGCAAGCTTTCAATTTATTTCAAAAAGAAAATAAAAAAATCCGCTTTAAAAACTTCAAAGCGGATCTTTTCCAAAATATTCAAAACCCTAAAAAATTCAATTATCTATTAAATAGTCTTCTAAAAAAACCTCTTTCCTCCTCTTCTTCCTCTTCGGTTTGCTGTTCGTACTGTAAAAATTTAGATTGGGACTTTTCATGTTCAAGAATTAACTCCTTAATATATTCAACATATGTTCTTTTTTTCTCTTCCAGAAAACCTATTAAATACTTTTCACTAAATTCAACACCACTCGCTGCTTCAATCTGCAAAAGCTTTTTATATAAAGGCTCAATATGAAGTGAAACCACTTCGTGCGGAACAGATTGTCTTCTTCCAAAATAATTGACAATTACCCCATTTTCATCTTTTGCAATTTCAAAATCGGTGATCACCCAATAGTATCTGCCTGATTTTGCTAAGTTTTTCACGATTGCATGAAAATTTTTTCCTTGTTTAAGATTTTCCCAAAGCACCTTAAAAATGACCTTTGGCATATCAGGATGCCGAATAATATTATGTGGCTGCCCCATCAATTCATAATCTTCATAACCTGAAACATCAACAAATACTTCATTGGCATATTCAATAATACCAAAGGCATTTGTTTTACTCATTATAACTTGTGTTTTATCCCAAGTAACTTCTTTGTCAATTACTATAACTTTATTCTGGAGCTGATTTTCCTGATTCATGATCTACTGCTTATATAATTTGTTTTGGAATGGTTTTTATTAATTCTGTTTTTTCAGAATTAACGCCGCGAAAGTAGTCCGAAGAAAAAAGGTAAAATCTGATTTTTGTCATATTTTGATATAAAAAAAACTTTTAGTGGTTCATATAAAAACAAAAACACGAATCAAATTATTTAATTTATCAAATTAAAAACAAAATGTTACATATATAACATTTTCAAAAAGGTTTTACTTTTCCGCTTTTCTACAAATACGCTATCTTTGCCAAAAAATAAAACTATATGAATTCTTTACAGACTATAATTGAACAAGCTTGGGAAAACAGAGCTTTATTGCAAGAAACTGCTACAACTGATGCTATCAGAGAAGTTATCGAATTAGTAGATGCGGGAAAATTACGTGTTGCTGAACCAGTTGGTGACGGATGGCAGGTAAACGAATGGGTGAAGAAAGCTGTTGTAATGTATTTCCCAATTCAAAAAATGGAAACATGGGAATCTGGTATTTTTGAATACCATGACAAAATGTTACTAAAAAGAAATTATGCTGAAAAAGGAATTCGTGTAGTACCAAACGCAGTTGCACGTTACGGAGCTTATATTTCTAGCGGTGTTATTTTAATGCCAAGTTATGTAAATATTGGTGCTTATGTTGACGAAGGAACTATGGTTGACACTTGGGCAACTGTTGGAAGCTGTGCACAAATTGGTAAAAACGTTCACTTGAGTGGTGGTGTTGGAATTGGTGGTGTTTTAGAGCCATTACAAGCTGCTCCGGTAATTATTGAAGATGGTGCTTTTATTGGTTCACGTTGTATTGTTGTAGAAGGTGTTCACGTTGGAAAAGAAGCTGTTCTTGGCGCTAACGTTTGTTTGACTGCTTCAACAAAAATTATTGATGTTACTGGTGATGAGCCGGTTGAAATGAAAGGTTTTGTTCCTGCTCGTTCAGTTGTGATTCCGGGAAGTTATACTAAGAAATTTGCTGCTGGAGAATTCCAAGTTCCATGTGCATTGATTATTGGTACTCGTAAACCGTCTACAGATTTGAAAACTTCATTAAATAATGCACTTCGTGAATACGACGTTGCTGTTTAATTTACAATCTTAAATAAATAAAAAACGGAATGATTAATCATTCCGTTTTTTATTATCATTTATTTTTTCGCTGAAGTTTTAAAAGCTTAGCATATTTCATATAGGAGAAAAAAGCCTGAATCATTGAAAATGTTAGTCCATCTAATCCGTTTACAAAACCTTTTTTAAAGAAATAACATCTTACAAAAGCTACTGTTCCGTTTAATATCGGTTTAAAACTATTTATTCTTTTCCCTTGCTCGTAAAGCTGTTGTGCATGCCAGGTTGAATATAAATTTTTCTTATTTATAAATTGATCGAAACTTTCCCAAGCATAGTGATTGATATGCACTTTTAAATGCGCTTTATTGTTTCCTAAAACCTTTTGATGCACTCTGTCTTTTGACGGAGAAGCTGTTTTTTTATTAAAAAAACGTGCTGTTTTATCAGGATACCAACCTGCAAAGTCTATTTTCTTTCCTCCTAAATAATTATACAATCTAAAAGTAAAAACATCAAAACTTTGATTTTCATATTTTCGTGACATTATGAAGTTTTCGGCGTCTTGGGCCAAAATCTCATCAGCATCCAGATTTAAAATCCAGTCATTTTTACAATATTGAAGTCCATGAATTCTTTGCGGTCCATCTCCTAAAAACATTTGAGAGACAACTTTAGCTCCTTTTTCTTCTGCGATTTTTACTGTATTATCAGCACTTAATGAATCTATAACAATTACTTCGTCACAAATTCTAAACAGAGCGTCTATACATTTCCCAATATTTTTTTCCTCATTATAGGTTATTACCAATCCGCTGATTTCCATGCTTTTCTTTAAAATAATTTAAGTTTCCCAATCCTCAATTTTAACCTAAATCTAAACAAACTGTCTTCTCCTTTTATATCTATCCGTTTAACCAAATAATTATTTTTAAAAGGAAATTTATTTACTCTGTTTCCAATTCTTAAACCATATTTTATGCCATTTTCATGCATAATTTTTTCAAAAACAGCAAATTGAGCCTCTTTCTTAGCATAGTTACCAAATGGATATGCCAAAACAGATTTTATATCTAATTGATGTTCTTTAATAAAATTATTTGACTTTATAAAATCAGCTTCTAATTCCTCTTTTGATAATAAACTATATCTTTTATGCTCAAAAGAATGATATCCTAATTCGATTAAATTACCGTCCAAACCTTTCAACTGCTCAACACTCATTATTTTCTCTTTCCCTTCAATCCAGTAATCAAAATTTCCAACGAAAGAAAATGGTATAAAAAAAGAAGCTTTTATTTGATACTTTTCCAACAAAGGCACTGCATATAAAAGCTGACACTCTGTAACATCATCAAAAGTGATAATAATGCTTTTTGAAGGCAGTGTTTTTAAATTCTCTAAATCCTTAAAATGAAATGTTGTATAATTATTATCGCGAAGAAATTTTAATTGCGATTCTAACTTCGAGACAGAAATACTTAAGTTCAAAGATTTAGCTTCATCTTCAACTACGTTGTGGTACATTAAGATTGGTAACTTTGACATGTATTTTTTTTTGCAAATCTATATATTAATAGCATTATTTATAACAAAAATTAAAAAATTATGTTAAAAATAATATTGATGTAAAATACGCGTTTGTTCGCTCCTATCAATTTTACAAAAACACTAATAATCAGCAAATTAAAAAAATATATACTCAATAAAAAAACACCCAATTATAAAACTAAACAGCTTTATTTAGGAGAAATTAAATAATGTTTTAGATACACTTAAATTTTTTTTGCTTTAATAAAGAAACATTTTAAGCAAAAAATAAAATATTTGTTGTCTGTATTTTTATTTTAGCTTTTTTTGAAGTTTTAAAAGCTTAGCATATTTCATATAAGAAAAAAAACTCTGAATCATTGCGATGGATAACCCGTCAATACCATTAAAAATTCCTCTTTTAAAAAAATAGCATCGTATAAAAGATACTACTCCATTAATTATAGGTTTAAAAGCATTAATTCTTTTTCCCTGATCAAATAATTGCTGTGCGTGCCAGCCTGAATATTGATTTTTTTTAGCAATAATCTGATCGAAAGAATCCCAGCCATAATGCAAAATATGTACGGCTACTTTCTTTTCATTTTGAGTAATGATTTTCTGATGCACTTTAGATTCAGAAGGATGAGCAGTTTGCTTGTTGAAAAAACGAACTTTATGATCTGGATACCAACCCGAAAAATCAATTAATTTGTCTGCTAAAAAGTTTTTTACTCTAAAACTGAAAGCATCATAATTTCCTTCTAAATATTTTTCATTGAGAATAAATTCTTCGGCATCTTTATCCAGAAACTCATCGGCATCGAGATTTAAAACCCAGTCATTTTTGCAATAAGGCAAACCATGGGTACGCTGTGGTCCGTCGCCCAAAAAAGCCTGCTCAATTACTGTTGCGCCTTTTTCTTTGGCAATTTCAACGGTACGATCCTTACTGAAAGAATCTACAATAATAACTTCATCGCATACTTTAAACAAAGCATCAATACATTTTCCTATATTCTTTTCTTCATTAAATGTAATGACAAGGCCGCTAATTTTCATTCTAAATCTGATTTGGTGAAAGCAAAAATACGTCTTTTTTTAAACTTGTCTATCCTTATTCAGTATTCGATTTGTACACTTGATAAAATTGTTTGTACTTTAGCCTACAAATTGAACATAGAAATAAATGAGGATATTAGTTATTCAGCAGAAAAGAATTGGAGACGTATTAACAAGTACAATAATTTGTAACAACTTAAAAGCCAAGTTTCCAGAATCAAAGATCGACTATATGTGTTATCCAAATTCTGTGGATGTACTAAAGGAAAATCCGAATATTGATACCATTATTCCGTTGACAAATACGGTACGAAAATCAATTCCGTCTTTATTTAAATTTATTTTTCAAATTAGAAGAAAAAAATACGATGCCGTAATTGATGTGTACAGTAAATTAGAAACGAATTTGATTACCTTATTTTCTGGTGCGAAGTATAAAGTTTCGTATTCGAAATGGTATTCTAATGTGTTTTATAATTACAGCTATGAGCGATTAGATGCCGTAAAATCAGAATTTGGATTGGCAATTGAAAACAGATTAATGCTTCTAAAACCGTTCATTTCAGAAAAAATTACAGATGTAAAACCAAAAATATTTCTGAAAGAATCTGAAATTATTGAAGCTAAAAATCTACTAAAAAGCTATAATGTCGATACTGAAAAACCATTAATTATGTTTGGTATTTTAGGAAGCGAATTCTACAAAACCTATCCTTTAGACGGAATGGCTAAAATTATCGACTTTACTGTTGCTAAAACGAATGCGACGATTATTTTCAATTATATTCCGGATCAAAAAGAACAAGCTTTAGAAGTTTATAATTATTGTTCTGAAGAAACTAAAAAGCACATTATTTTTGATTTGTATTGCACTGAACTTCGTCCGTTTCTAGCGTTGCTTTCTCAATGTGAAATGTTAATAGGAAACGAAGGCGGAGCCGTAAATATGGCAAAAGCATTAGAAATCCCGACTTTCTCCATTTTTACACCATCGGTGCGAAAAGAAACCTGGCAAACATTTGAAAATGAAGCAAAAAATGTATCAATCCATTTAAAAGACTTAAAACCAGAAATCTACGCACAGCACACAGAAGAATACATTAAAGAGCATACTTTTGAATATTATGCAGAGTATCCTTTAGAACTTATGCTTAAAAAATTGGAAGCTTATTTTCAGGAATATAAAAATTGAAAAGCATTCAAATGAATGAAAAGCAAAAATTATCAGTTCTGATTATTACGCTAAATGAAGAACATCGTATAAAATCACTTTTAGAAGATATTGATTTTGCCGATGAAATAATTGTTGTAGATTCCTTCAGCACTGATCAAACTGTCGCTATTGTGGAATCTTTTTTAAATGTCAGACTAATTCAGAATCAATTTATCAACTATACTTCTCAGCGTAATTTTGCCTTAGATCAGGCAAAAAACGAATGGGTTTTATTTCTTGATGCAGATGAAAAACTCACATCTGAATTAAAATTGGAAATTCTTTCTACAATTAATAATCAAAATACTGCAAGTGCGTATTTGATTTACCGAACTTTTATGTTCAAGAATAGAAAACTGAATTTCAGCGGCTGGCAAACTGATAAAATTTTTAGGCTTTTCAATAAATCAAAGTGCAGATACAATGAAGAAAGAATGGTGCACGAAAAGCTTATTGTAAATGGTAAAATTGCTGTCTTAAAAAATAAAATTATTCATTTCTCCTATATTTCTTTTCAGGATTACAAAGAAAAAATGTATAAATATGGGGTTTTCAAGGCTAATGAAAAATTAAAAAAAGGACAGAAACCATCTCTTTTTTTAATGGTTTTCCATCCTATTTATACTTTTTTATATCAATATCTAATTCGGCTTGGCATTTTAGATGGCGCAAAAGGAATTACGATTTGTTACTTAAATGCTTATAGTATTTTTGTCCGTTATAAAGAACTTAAAAGAATTACTTTTTCCAGAATTTAAGTTTCTTTTTTAGACGTTTTTTTCTATAAAACTGTTCCTGAAAATCGGCTGTCATTTTCCATAAAGTATCAAAAATCTTTTGTTCAGATTCAGGATAATATTTGGCATATTCGTTACTCATTACAGCAACCATTTCTTTTAGAGGCGTTAAGCGGCAAAGGTTTTTCATGCGCATTTCAAAAGACATGGATTCATGAAAATTCATTCGGTTTAAATCAACTAAAAAGAAATCATATTTACCTTCATCTCTTTTTTTAATTAATGTATTTCCAGGTGAATGATCGAGAAATTCAATTCCCTTTTCATGCAAATCAAAACTAAATTTTGTAAACTGTCTTAAAATATTATCACGATCCGGATAATCAGGAATTTCGACCAATTCTCTATACGTTAATTCTGTAACCAAATGCTCGCTTACATAATAACTGTCTTTTAAACCAATAAAATTGAAGTTTTCAAGAAAAGCAATCGGCATAGGCGTGCCAATTCCTTTTTCCAGCAAAATTGTAGCGTATTCGAACGAACGTCTTGCTTTTGATTTTCGGAAATACTTGTAAGCAATTTTATTGATGATATTCGGAATTTTGAACGATTTGATATTAATTGTTTTCCCATTTACAGGAATCAATTTAATTTTATTTCGAACGCCATAGCCAAAAAGTTCACCCGCAGAATCAAAATTTTTGATAGCCGAAAGAACATCTTTTGAACTTACTATTGAATCAGAAAATTTAAATTTTGTAATCATACTTAATTAAAAAAATTAATATTGATTTAGTATTGGTTTCCAAAAATCAATCACTTTTGGCTTATTTATAGCATGACAACCAAACGGAAGTTCATTGTTTGTTAATTTCATTGCTAAATCAGGCTTTCTGTCTATTGCAAAATAAACGGCTTCTTTATAATCTGGAATTTTGAAATCAGAATCAAATTCTATTGCTTTCAAAGACCAAAAAACATCTTCGGTTGCATGTAATTTCTTCTCTTTTTCTGTTAAAAAATCAGAAATAAATTGTTCTTGTTCTTTTGCAATAGCAAAATGTGAAGCAACTTTACGTAAAGAAAGACCTCCATTACCAACTTTAAAGAAAATCTGCTGACGCTCTTTTTTCTTTTTTGACCAAAACAAACTTGCTATTTTATTTGATAAAGAATTTTTTGAAGTTGCAATCCAGGGCGCGCCAATATAATCATAACCTTTATTGCACCATTCCGCCAATTCATTTTTAAAAACAAAAGCATCCAGCTGATAAATCAAAATATATTCTGAATCCAAAAAGCTTTCATAAAATACTGGTCGTAATAATAATTCATTATAACCATCTATAGTCGCAAAATAATCTTTAGAAAAGCTTTTAAAAGTCAAATTTTGATGTTTCTCCGAAAGATAAGAATGATTTAATCCTTCAGGATGCACAATTACAATTTCATAATCTTTTAAGACTTTACAACATTGTAAAAATGATTTCTCTTCAAGTTCACCAAAATATTCCTTATACACAGGAATAACAACTTTTACTAGATTTTTAGACATATTTTGTTTAAAATTGATATTAAATTGAACCTCAAATGTCGCTTCATCAAGCGTCTTATTTGCGAATTCTAACTCGAGCAACAAAAATAACCTTATAAATTACAAAAACTTCATTATTCTGAATTAAATTTCAACTTTTTACCAACTAGAAAGATTATTTTTGCATTATAATAATACTCTTTTTTTACAATGAACGAAGAAATAATCAAAGCTTACGAAATTATCAAAGAAGGCGGTATCATTCTTTATCCGACTGATACAGTGTGGGGAATTGGATGTGACGCAACTAATGCTGAAGCTGTTGCAAAAATCTATAAATTAAAACAACGTGCCGAAACTCAAAGTATGATTGTTTTGATGAACGGAGAAAAAATGATATACAATGTTTTCAAAAATATTCCCGAAGTTGCTTGGCAGATCTGGGATTTATCTGAAAAACCAACCACTTTAATTCTTGACGATGCCAGAAATGTTGCTCCAAATATTATTGCTGCCGACAAATCTTTAGGAGTACGTTTGGTAAAAGAACCTTTCTGCTTCAAATTGATGGAAAGAATGAAAAAACCTTTAGTTTCAACTTCAGCAAATATTTCAGGACAACCAACACCTCTAAGCTTTAAAGATATTAGTCCCGAAATTATTAATGGTGTTGATTATGTTGTAAAACTGAATCAGGATAAAATCAACGGAAAATCTTCTACAATAATAAAATTGACAAACGATTCACAGGTTAAAGTGATTCGTAAATAATTTTTTGTTTCAAGTTTCAGGTTTCAGGTTTCAAGCTTTAAGTGAACGTGAAACTTGAAACCTGAAACTTTTAAACAGTTTTAAGACTCTCAATAAGCCAATCGATATCTTCTTTAGTGTTATAATGACTAAATGAAATTCGGAGATTTGGTAATTTTAAATCCGTCTCCGATAACATTTCTTTTAAAACATGCGATGGCTTGATACTTCCCGACTGGCAGGCACTTCCTCTTGAAACTGCAATTCCTTTCATATCGAGACTAAACAATAGCATTGAAGTTTTATCTGAAGAAAAAGGTAAAATAATATTGATGATATTGTAGAAATCTTCTTTTTTTCCATTAATTCTAAAACCTGGGAAATGAATTTCAAGCTGCTCGATCAGGTATGTTTTTAAATCTGAAATATAAGCTCTTTCCTGATCTAAATTTTCATAAGAAATAGCTAATGCTTTTGCCATTCCGGCAATTTGATGAACAGCTTCGGTTCCGGCACGAAGTCCTTTTTCCTGTTCCCCTCCAAAAATAAGAGGCTGCAAACCTGAATTTTTGCGAACAAAGGCAAATCCAATTCCTTTTGGGCCATGAAATTTATGCGCACTTGCCACTATAAAATCAACCGGTATTTTTTGAAGATCAATCTCCGTTTTTCCAACAGATTGTACCGTATCTGAATGAAATAACGCATTATATTGTTTGCAGATTACTCCAACTCTTTCCAAATCTAAAATTGTTCCGGTTTCATTATTAACATGCATCAAACTAACAATCGTCTTTTTATCTTCAGACAATAAATTAGACAAATGCGTCAAATCAATACTTCCATCCGGATTTACATTTACATAATCAACTTGAGTTCCGTAATCTGATTCCAGCGCTAAAACCGCATATAAAACAGCGTGATGTTCAATTTTTGAAGTAATAATTCGTTCCACTTTTAAATCTTCAACTGCTGAACGTAAAATCCAGTTATCAGCTTCTGTTCCGCCAGAAGTAAAAATAATTTCCTGAGCCGAACAATTTAAATGTTTTGCAATGCTTTTTCTGGAAAGTTCCAAAATGGTCTTTCCATTTCGCCCAAAACTATGTGTAGAAGATGGATTTCCAAAATCTTCCGTCATAACTTTTGTCATTTCCTGAATTACTTCAGGGCGTATAGCGCTTGTAGAGGCGTTGTCGAGATATACTTTTTTCATTACTGCAAAGTTATGAAATATCAATTGTCCAATCTTCAATATCATTTGCCAAAATTTTCACTATTTTTGACCCAAATAAAATTACGATGAAAAAATATGTAAGCCTTCTATTCTTTGCGTTTTTATTAAACGGTTGTGATGATGGTGATTTAACTGTAGAAACGATTGATTTTAAAGATGTGACCGCAACAAGTTGTGATCCTACAACCAATACTTTGATCTATAAACTTAAGCCTCAGGAAGCTATCATTTTGCAAATGCCAGCAGGTAAACTTGCAACGCAGCCTGATACCTTAACTTACACTCTTGACAATAGTAACTATCGCTTTTTTTATAGAACTTATGATGGCGTGATAACAAAATCAAATATTTGTGATGCAATACCACCAGCAACTCCAAATATTAATCAGGAATGGTACGCAATTGGCGGAGAAATGGAAATTATTACTTCACCAATTTACAAAACTCCCCCTCCTTCAGATGGACATACAGAAATTGAAGGCTATAATCATAATATTACTTTCAACGGAATTACCTTTTCTAAACCAGGACCAACTCAGGTTGAAGATAACTTTGTTTTTGGAGATTTTAAAACAACCGTTACTCCAGTTGTAGTTGCTTTTACAGATGAAGTAGCAAAGTATTGTGATGTTCAGAAAAAAGTTTACAATAACAATTTATCAAATTCATTAGTAATTGAAAATTTAGATAAAGACTTAATTAAAGATGAAGATACACCTATTGGACAACCAAGAAAAAGCTTGATCAATATTAGTAGTGGCAGCCCGGCAGTTATTTCAAATAATGTTTATTACAGAACATACAACAACAATTTACCTGAACCTGTAAGAGATTATTATTGTACCAATACTACGCCAACAAGCCCAACGGTAAAAGAAACTTGGATAGGTGTAACTGGTAAAGAAAATGTAAGTGGTATTATCGAAGTTACTACAACACATACGCTTCAAGTTTACAAGCATAAAATCATATTACGAAATGCAAGTATGAAACAAGGAAACAGTACTTTTAAACTGGCAACTGAATTTGTTCTAGGAACAGTGACAACCATTAAACCTTAAAAAGGAATTTAAAAAGAAGGATAAAAAATTACTTTTAAATTCCTACAAAAAAAATCCGTTTTTCAAGCTGATTTCGCTAATCGAACCAGAATGAAAAACGGATTTTTTTTATGCCTTAAAAACAACAATTTTTAAAGCATAAAAAATAAATTATTTATTGTTTTGTCTAAAATAAACTTCGGTTGCACCAAGTCCATATTTTTGATAATTGGCATCCTGAAAATCTATTCCGTCGTAACGGCCTAATAAAAAATCAAGTTCGGCTTTTAAAATTCCTTCGCCAACACCGTGAATAAAAACGATTTTTGGAATCCTGTTTTTTATTGCAAATTCTATATGCCTTCTTGCTGTTTCAGTTTGCAAAGTTAGAATATCATAATTTGACATTCCGCGTTTATTTGGAACCAATTTTTCGATGTGCAAATCAAATTCCGGAGCCGAAATTTCGCGTTTATCTTTCTTTTCTTTCACAAAACTTCTTGGTTTTGGCTCTGCTTTCTCTTTTGAAATCGAATCTAAATCAATTCTTTTAATAGAATTCATTAAATTACTGGAATCTTGTATTTTAAGCAATTCGTTGACAAAAAATGTCATCATAAAACCATCCTCAGTTTCAATCAAAACTTCCTTATTTTTCACAGAAACAACCGTTCCGTTTATAGCTTCGTCTAAAACCGAAACCTTATCTCCTTTACTCAACATCGTCTTCTTCTTTATCTTGATTTTTACTTGGTGTTTTCGCACTCAATTGCATCATTCCATACATGAAAACTACAATTGCAATAATCATGATATAGATATTTTTTTCTTCAGAAACTTGCTCATACAACGCTACTCCAATCGCAAGAATCATTATTAAAATTTTAAAAACTTTCATTTTTTTTAGTTTATAAGAATTCAAAAGTATAAAACTTTAAAATAGCAGTTTGGTTCTTCCAAAATGTTATCCAATATTTTTTTGTAAAATTGCAAAAAACATACTCTTGAATTTAGAAAATTACATGATCCCTTGCCTGTTCAAAACCTACTTCGGATTTGATTGTTTGGGCTGTGGTTTTCAACGTGCTTTATTCTTACTTTTTCAGGGTGAATTTTTAGCCGCTTTCAAAATGTATCCTGCGCTTTATTCTACTCTTTTATTTTTTGGTTTTGTAGTTTTTTATTTTTTCAACAAATCAAAAAAGAATAAAAAACTGGTTTGGAATTTCGCTTTGCTGAATCTTGTTTTTGCAATTGCTGGCTATTTCCTCAAACACTTTTATTTGTAATTTTTGTAAGAATCATTTTTTGATCTGACTTAAAATATCGTTCATCATTTCGATTTGCACTTTTTGAATTTCGATCAATTCCTGTTGTTGATGCATTATCAAATGATCGATTTTATCATGAATCATTCTGATCTCCAATTCTGATTTTAAGTTAATCATAAAATCTTTTTTTGCCCTGCTACGGTCTTTTTCTTCCTGACGATTTTGACTCATCATTATGACCGGCGCCTGCAATGCTGCAATACAGGATAAAATCAAATTCAGCAAAATAAATGGATACGGATCAAAACCTTTGTTCAATAGAACAAATACATTGGCGCCAATCCAGATTACGATAAAAACAACAAACGAAATAATAAAGGTCCAGCTTCCGCCAAAATCAGCCACTTGATCGGCAACTTTTTGTCCAAAATTTCGAGATTCGTCTTCATCTTCAACAATGCTCACAATCGATTTATCTTCTTTTAAAGAGGAAACAACGCTTTGTTCAAGATCCGAAAGCATTCCAATTTCTCTGGACAAATAGTTCGAAATATACATTTGGCGATATTCACTTAATTCCTGAACCGAAATACAATCATCATCACAAAAAGTGGGATGATCTTTTATAATTAGGCCTAAAATCGGATCATGAATTGATTTTCCGTAGATTTTCTCGTTTTCCGAAAATTCAATACCCGAAATAGCGCTTTTAAAACTTGAATTGTTTTTCATTTTTATAAATTTTACATGCTAATTTAAGCATTTAAGTTTTTAAGTTTTACAATAAATTATCTTTCGCTGATTTATCACAAATACGACAATCAATACAAAATTTCTTTAGTTAAAACCTGTCTGTATTTACAAAAAACGCCTTACTTTTAACGTTTCAAAATATCCAATCAATTTAATCAATTGTGACAAAAGACACTATCATACAAAATATCAAAGCTTTAAAAAGCCATTCAAACATAAATTACGGAATCAAAACTAAAACAGAAGACTTTACTGAGAAGCTTTTTTACACTCTTTTTGATTCGAATGCCGCTTTAGACGAAAGCATTAATGATCTTGAAATTCGCTTTAAAGAGATCGCAGTTTTGGCCTGTCAAAAACCTGAAAATTTATGCGAATCTATTTGGGACAAGTTTCTGGAAAAACTTCCTGCGGTTTTAGAAAAACTAAATCAGGATGCAGCCTATATTTTAGAAAATGACCCGGCATCAAACAGTATTGACGAAGTATATTTGGGTTATCCCGGCTTTTATGCCATTGCCATTTACAGATTAAGCCACGAATTATACTTGCTTGATTTGTTATTATTCTCCAGATTAATGAGCGAATACGCACACCGAATTACCGGAACTGACATTCATGCAGGAGCTCAAATTGCATCGCCATTTTTTATCGATCACGCTACGGGAATTGTTATTGGCGAGACAACTGTTATCGAAAAACATGTAAAAATATATCAAGGTGTAACTCTTGGTGCTTTGAGTGTTAGCAAAGACATGAAAAATGCAAAACGTCATCCAACTGTAGAAAAAAATGTTTGCATTTATGCCAATGCCACAATTTTAGGCGGAGAAACGATTATTGGAAAAAATAGTATTGTAGGCGGAAATGCCTGGATTACAAAATCAATTCCGGCAGATTCTATTGTTTTAAATACCACTACAACTGAAGTAAAAATAAAAGAAAAAAAATAAAATGAGTCCACAGAAATTGCTTAACCTAATTGGAAATACTCCATTGATGGAAACTGTCAATTTGGTTAAAAATAAAAACGTAAAGCTTTTGCTTAAACTCGAAGGAAACAATCCTGGCGGAAGTGTAAAAGACAGAGCTGCATACAATATGATTGCATCTGCCTTAGAAAGAGGCGAAATTAAAAAAGGCGATAAACTAATCGAAGCAACCAGCGGTAATACCGGAATCGCTTTAGCAATGATTGCACAATTATTTGGTATAGAAATCGAATTAGTCTTGCCTGAAGATTCTACAAAAGAAAGAACTCAAACCATGCGTGCTTATGGCGCTACAGTAATTTTAACACCTGCCGATGAAGGAATTATTGGATCAAGAGATTATGCCGACAAAAAAGTTGCCGAAGGCGGTTATTTGATGCTGAATCAGTTTGCAAATGATGACAACTGGAAAGCACATTACAAAACAACCGGACCTGAAATTTGGAATGATACTGACGGAACTGTAACGCATTTTGTTTCGGCAATGGGAACTACAGGAACGATTATTGGAACTTCGACTTATCTAAAAGAAAAAAATCCAGCAATTCAGATTATTGGTGCACAACCAAGCGATGGATCTCAAATTCCAGGAATCCGTAAATGGCCTCAGGAATATTTGCCGAAAATTTTTGACGCTTCAAAAGTAGACAGTGTTATAGATGTAAGCGAAGAAGAAGCCAGAATAATGACAAAAAGACTAGCACTTGAAGAAGGTGTTTTTGCCGGAATGAGCAGTGGTGGTTCTGTTGCTGTTGCCCTTAAACTCGCCGAACAATTAGAATCTGGTGTTGTGGTTGCCGTTATCTGTGATCGTGGTGACCGTTATTTATCTTCAGATTTATTTGATTAAAAAAAAAGATGCTAAGGTTCTAAGTTGCTAAGACTCTAAGGTTTCCACACTTTATCTACAATTTAAGCATCTCAGCAACTTAAAATAAAAACCTTAGCAACTTAGCACCTTAAAAAAATGAACTACAGAAAACTAGGAAAAACAAACTTTAATATCTCAGAAATCTCACTTGGAACCTGGCAAGTTGGTGGCAAATGGGGATCAGGATTTGATGATAAAACAGCCGATGCACTTATAAACACAGCAATTGATAATGGTGTCAATTTTATTGATACTGCCGATGTTTACGAAAATGGCCTAAGTGAAACTGCCGTTGGACGCGTTGTGCGTTCCCGATCTGAACGTATTTATGTGGCTACAAAATGCGGACGCCAAATTAATCCGCATGTAAACGACGGTTATCAGCCAAAAGTGCTTCAGAAATTTGTTGAAGACAGCTTGAAAAGAATGGGATTAGAAACTCTCGATTTGATTCAGTTGCACTGTCCTCCTACCGAAGTTTATTATCGTCCGGAAATTTTTGAAATTTTTGATCGATTAAAAGATCAGGGGAAAATTTTAAATCTTGGTGTAAGTGTTGAAAAAGTTGAGGAAGCTTTGAAAGCAATTGAATATTCAAATGTAACTACAGTTCAGATTATTTTTAATTTGTTCCGTCAGCGTCCATCTCAATTATTTTTCTCTGAAGCAAAGAAAAAAGATATCGGAATCATTGCACGTGTTCCATTAGCAAGCGGTCTATTAACGGGCAAATTTGACTCAAAAACTACTTTTGAACCTCAGGATCATCGCAATTTTAATCGTAACGGAGATGCTTTTGATAAAGGCGAAACATTTTCAGGAATTGATTATGAATTAGGATTGAAAGCCGTTGAAGAATTAAAAGCTTTATTTCCAGAAAATCAAAACCTTGCACCTATTGCATTGCAATGGATTTTGAATTTTGAAGAAATCAGCTGCATTATTCCTGGCGCTTCAAAAGCAGATCATGTATTATCGAATTTATCGGTTTATGACCTTCATAAAATAAGCCCTGAAAAAATCATCGCAATGAATGCGATTTATGAAAAATACATAAAGCCATCGGTTCATCATTTATGGTAGTTTTTTGAGATGCTAAGTTGTTAAGATTCTGAGATTCTAAGTTTTTTTAATCTTAGTGACTTAGAATCTTAGCAACTTAGCATCTTTCTTTCTCCACGCAACCTTTTTTGAATTCGCACATCTATGTATATAACTAACCTTCAATCACTAACCATGAAAAAATTAAGTTTTATACTAACTGCTCTTTGTGTGATTTTTATGTCTTGCAATAATGATGACAGTAATAATAAACAGGAAGAGGACATTCAAAAATTAGAAACAATGTATCAGGAAATTGTGACACTTTCTCAAGTGAATTCACAAACTTGCACAGATTCTAAAGATTGGGATTTTACTGCTATTGGCGCAAAAGCTTGTGGCGGACCTGAAAAATTCATTATTTATTCTAAAAAAATAAATACAGCCGAATTTCTGGCTAAAGTAAAAACCTATAGTGACGCAAAAGCAGGATTTAATGTAAAATGGAATATTTCTTCAACCTGTGATGTTCCCGTTCCACCAGATGGAATTGGTTGTGTTGATGGAAAACCAGTATTCTTAAGAAATACCGCTTTTTAAAACAAATAGCTAAAGCTCAAATTCAATTTTGAATTCAGCTCCTTTATTTTTTCCTTCGCTGGCAGCGTTCAATGTTCCTTTATGGCGTTCGATTATTTTTTTACATAAATAAAGACCAATTCCGGTTGACAATTCATTGGCAGTTCCTAATCGGCTCATTTTAGTGAATTTTTTGAATAATTCCTCAATTTGATGTTTATCGAAACCAATACCTTTATCTGCTACAACGATCGCTAATTTAGAATCATCTTTATAAATACGAACTTTAACCTCGCTGTCGAAATAAGAGAATTTTATTGCATTACTGATTAAATTCACCAAAACCTGAACCAGCAAACCTTCATCAATTCTAAGGTCGGCTTCAGAAATCTCCAAATTTAAATCTAATGTAATATTTTTATCCAACAAGCGCTGTTCAACCTGTTCATTGATAAACGGCACAATACTCGGGAAATTAATAGTTTTAGCTTCTGGATTTATTTTCACTACCTGATCTTGTTCCTTCAGAAGTTTTATAAAATTTTCAATATAGCGAAACTGCAAATTAGTCGATTCACAAATTAATTCCGCTAAATGTCTAACCGATTCTGATGGATTTTCGCTTAAAATCAATTTTGCTAATCCTTGTGGATTTCCGGCAAAATTTTTCAAATCATGCGAAAGCATATAAATCAAATCTTGTTTTTCGTTAATAAAACTCTCAGATTCATAAATTGATTCCTGAATGTTACACATCAACAAACCGGCTTCGTCAGTATATTCGGTAGGCAAAACAGAAAGTTTTCGATTATTTCTATAATCATCCAAAGATTTGGAAGCAAGAGAAATTGGTTTTATCAATTGTCTCAAAACCAATAACGTTACCAGAGTTGCCAGTAATGTCATTATTAAAGCGAAAATCAAAATAGAGACAGAAGAAATATCGTAAGATGAAAAGAGCACAAAAAACAAAATACCTATTAAAGGGATATGAATTCCAATAAACGCAACAAATAAAAATTTAAAAGAATAGCTTTTTTTAAGAAAGCTTATTTGTGACAGATTATGATATAACTTCATAAAAAAATAACAATGCTATAGGTTAAAAATCTGGTAACTGGGGTATTTACCAAAAAACAAAGGTAACTTTTAAACTTGATTTATGTGTTAAATTACACAATTTGATAAAATATTTTGAAAATTAAATTTATAAAAGTTTACAAACCCTTATTTTTGCGCTATGGGAAGAAAAAATACAGACAAAGTTGTCTTTCATCAAATTGAAGTTTTAGACGCAGGAGCAAAAGGTGTATCAGTAGCAAAAGCACCAGATGGAAAAGTAATCTTTATTCCAAATGTTGTGCCTGGAGATGTAGTGGATGTACAAACATTCAAAAAAAGAAAAGCATATTACGAAGGAAAAGCCGTAAAGTTTCATGAATTATCAAAACACCGTATCGAACCAATCTGTGATCATTTTGGCGTTTGCGGTGGATGTAAATGGCAAAATATGAAATACAGCCAACAGCTGTATTACAAACAAAATGAAGTAAAAAATCATTTGCAACGAATAGGAAAAGTTGAACTTCCTGAATTTGAAGATATTTTAGGTTCAGAAAAACAATTTTTCTATAGAAATAAAATGGAATTTTCGTTTTCAAACAGCCGTTGGTTAACTGAAAAAGAAATCGGAAGCACGGAAGACTTAGGAAATAGAAATGCTTTAGGATTCCATATTCCAAAAATGTGGGATAAAATTCTGGACATTCAAAAATGTCATTTACAAGAAGATCCTTCAAATGCCATCAGAAACGAAATTAGAGCTTTTGCCAATGAGCATAATCTGGCTTTCTTTAATCCAAGAGAACATTCTGGATTATTGAGAACTTTGATGATTCGTACTGCTTCAACAGGCGAAATCATGGTTTTGATTCAGTTTTTTGAAGATGACAAAGCAAATCGCGAGTTGGTTTTAGATAATTTATACGAGAAGTTTCCTCAAATTACTTCATTGCAGTATGTTGTTAATGCCAAGCAAAACGATACGATCTATGATCAGGATATTAAACTTTACAAAGGAAGAGATTATATCTTAGAAGAAATGGAAGGTTTGAAATTCAGCATTAATGCTAAATCATTTTACCAGACAAACTCAGATCAGGCCTACGAATTATACAAAATTACACGTGATTTTGCAGGATTAACCGGAAACGAAACCGTTTACGACTTATATACCGGAACGGGAACTATTGCTCAGTTTGTTTCTAAAAAAGCAAAAAAAGTAATTGGCGTAGAAAGTGTTCCTGAAGCTATTTTAGATGCTAAAGCAAATGCAGAACGCAATAATATTACGAATTGCGAGTTTTTTGTTGGAGACATGAAAGTGGTATTCAACGAAAGTTTTATTGCGCAACACGGAAAACCAGACGTTATTATTACAGATCCGCCAAGAGATGGAATGCATGCATTAGTAATTGATCAAATTCTGAAAATCGCTCCGAAAAAAGTAGTTTATGTAAGCTGTAATTCAGCGACACAAGCTCGTGATTTAGCTTTAATGGACGAAAAATACAAAGTTACCCGAGTACGTCCGGTCGATATGTTTCCGCAGACGCATCATGTTGAAAATGTTGTACTTTTAGAACTTCGATAATAAAATATAAATGAGAAAAATAATTTCAATTTTATTGCTTTTTACTTTTGGCTTATCAAGTTGTGAAAAAGATGACATTTGTGATCCAGCTACTCCAACAACACCTCGATTAGTCATTAAATTTTTTAATGCTGATAGTCCGTCAACACCTAAAAATGTTACTAATTTAAAAATAACCGGAAAGGATATGCCTGAAGCGATTATTTTTAATGAAACTGCAACTGGTGAAGCAAAATATCTGACAAATGGTAGCTCTGTTTCTATTCCATTAAGAACAAATGAAAATTTTTCGACATTTACTTTTACCTTAGATTCTGGTAATGAAAATGCGGCAGCTGTAAATTCAGATGAAGTAAGGTTCAACTATACGCATCAAGATCTTTATGTTTCAAGAGCGTGCGGTTTTAAAACTATTTTCGCACTTGATCCGCTTTCAGATGGACCTCCAGTTTCTTCACCATTTATTAAAGTGGACAGTGATTCTAAAGGCTTTTGGATGAAACAAATTTATGTAAATGAATATAACATTGAAACAGAAAATGAAACACACATTGAAGTATATTTCTAGTTTTTGCTTATTGTTTTCAATGTTCTTGGCGCAAGCTCAGGAAACACCAACAACTACAGTAACCAAAGAAATTGTTCCCGAAAAACCTAAAACAACTGTTGTAGCAAAACCAGCAATTCAGGAAGCAAAAGCAGATAGTATCAAAACTGATCGCTATGGACTTCGTGTTGGAGTTGATTTGTATAAATTGACTCGTGGTTTTTACGACAAGGATTACAAAGGAATTGAATTTGTTGCTGACTGGCGTTTAACAAAAAAATATTATCTAGCGGCAGAACTTGGTTTTGAAGACAAAACTACTGATGACGACCGACTAAATTCAACAGCAACCGGAACTTATATTAAAGGTGGTTTTGATTACAACTTGTATCAAAACTGGCTTGATATGGAAAACTTAATTACAATAGGTCTACGTGGAGGTTTTAGTACTTTTAGTCAGGAATTAAACAGTTATAAAATTTACAATCCGAATCCATATTGGGGTGAACAACCTGCAATTGTTGATCATCAAAAATACAACGGACTTACAGCTGGCTGGATTGAAGTTGCAACAGGTATAAAAGCAAAAGTATTCAATAATGTATTTGTAGGTTTTGGCGTTCAGCTGAAAATGTTGGTAGCCAATTCAAAACCTGCTGGTTTTGATAATCTATATATTCCTGGTTTTAACCGAACTTATGATGGTAGTTTCGGAATTGGTTTTAACTATACTGTTTCTTATTTCATACCAATTTACAAGAAAAAAACAGTAATTCCTGTACCTGCTAAAACGGCACCTAAAAAATAAAATCATTCATAAAAATAAAAAAGCGACGAATTCTCAATTTGAATTCGTCGCTTTTTTATTTTACTTTTAAAACTAGGAAAGCTGAAAATCGACAGCCGCTTTTGAATGAATTAGAGCAGTATCAAAAACCGGAACCGAAAGATCTTCAGGTTTTATCACTAATGGAATTTCGGTACAACCTAAAATGATTCCTTCAGCGCCTTTTTTTATTAATTCTTCTGCAATTTCTAAATAACGTTTTTTTGTTTCGGTAGTTACAAGTCCGCGGCCTAATTCTTCAAAAATAGTGTGGTGAATAAAATCTTTATCCTCTTGTTTTTCTGGAATTATAGCTTCTATTCCTTTTTGTGTCAATTTATCTTTAAAGAAATCCAATTCCATTGTAAACTTGGTTCCTAATAAGCCAACTTTCTTAATTTTTTGCTTTTGAATTTCAATTGCAGTTTCACTTGCAATATGAATAATTGGAAGATCAATTGCTTTCTCTAATCGGTCAGCAATAAAATGCATGGTGTTAGCACATAAAACAATCGCTTCTGCCCCACCCGATTTTAAGGATTCGCATCCTTTAAAGAGCATATTAAAAGTAGAATCCCAATCGTTGTTTTCGTTATTTTTTTTAATATCAGCATAATTGAATGAATAAATCAAGCATTCAGAGAAGTTCAATCCTCCCAATTTTTCATTTATTCCTTCATTAATAAGTTTATAATAATCTGCTGTTGAAACCCAACTGATTCCTCCAATAAGACCTATTTTCCTCATATTGCCAATTTAAAAATTTATCCGATTTCTCTAATTCCTTTTATAAAAATCCATTTCATAAAAAGCTTTTCTCCATCTTTTGTTTTTACAGCCTGAAATTTAGGTCCAATTAGCGTTGCAATAACAAACGAAGTCATTGGAATCCAAAATCCTGTTAAACCAGTATATTGCGCAATAATAAATCTCCCTGCAATAAACAGAATTGCAAATGTTCCTAATTGATATAAAAAAGCTCTTACTTGTAGTTTTGTCATTTTTTTTTAAGTTGCTGAGGTTCTGAGATGCTAAGATTCTAAGGTTTCTCTTCTTTGAACTTACTTTCTTAAAACCTGAATTATCATTTATACTTAAAACTAAATTTCTTAGTATCTTAGAAACTTAGTCCCTTAGAATCTTATTGCTGAAATTTCGTTCTCTTGCTTCCTTCATACATTTCGTATTTAACCAAACGTGCTTCTAAACTTCCGTTGAAAAGTTTGATTTTTCTTGAAGGTTTTAATCCTACGAACTTCAAAGCTTCAAGGTTTGCGGTTATAAACCACGCATTTGTTCCAGGATAATTTTTCTTTAAAGTGTCGCCAATATTAGCGTAAAATTTCTCCATATGAATATCTAAACGCTCATCATACGGCGGATTGAAAACAATATGAAGTTTTCCTTCTACTTCTTTTTCAGTATCAAAAAAGTTATCTTCAGAAACCGTTACATAATCTTCTAAATTGGCATTTCTGATATTATCTTTGGCTTTACTGACTGCACTTGGCGCCTTGTCAAAACCTTTGATGGTATAATGAAATTCTCTTGTTTTTTTCATTAAACTCTCGATAATAGTATCGAACAAATCATTGTCCCAATCTTTCCATTTCTCGAAAGCAAATTCTTTTCTGTTGATATTTGCCGGAATATTGCAGGCAATCATTGCTGCTTCGGCCAGGAAAGTTCCAGATCCACACATTGGGTCAAGAAAATGACTTTGTCCGTCCCAACCTGATAATAACAGAATTCCTGCCGCCAAAACCTCGTTTATAGGCGCGATATTCGTTGCCGTTCTGTATCCGCGTTGATGAAGTGAATTTCCAGAAGTATCTAAAGCAACTGAAACCTGATCTTTATCAATGTGAACATTGATTCTTAAATCTGGATATTGTTTATCGATGCTTGGACGTTGACCCGTTCTTTCTCTAAATTGGTCAACAATAGCATCTTTACATTTTTGAGAAACAAACTCAGAATGATTAAAATATGTCGAATGCACAGTTGCATCAATCACGAAAGTTTGATTCGCATTTAGCAATTTAGACCAGTTTACACCCGAAATTCCTTTATATAATGCCTGCTCATTATTGGCTCTGAACGAATAAATAGGTTTTAAAACTTTAAGCGCCGTTCTAAGCGATAAATTGGCTTTATACATAAAACCTTTATCGCCTTTAAAGCTTACCATTCTTACTCCCTTTTCAACATCCTGAGCACCTAGAGCACGCAATTCCTTCTCCAATATTTCTTCGAAGCCAAAAAAACATTTGGCTATCATTCTAAAATTTTCTTCCATCTTTATTTTTGTATTAAAAAACAACCCCAATCACAGCTGTATCCAAACGTTTATTTAGGTATCATCGCGAAATAGTTATTTTTCGGCAAAAATACACTAAATTTGCGGTACTTTGAATTAATTGAAATAGAATAAATGTCTGAAGCACCAAACTCATCAACACCAAATCAGGAGCGTAACACCGAAAACTGGTTCTCTTCATGGTTTGACACTCCGTATTATCACATTCTTTATAAAGACAGAAATTACAGAGAAGCTCAGATTTTTATGGATAATCTTACTCATTATCTAAATCTTCCTGAAAAAGCAAAAGTATTAGATTTAGCTTGCGGAAAAGGACGTCATTCGATTTATCTAAACCAACTTGGTTTTGATGTTTTAGGCGCTGATTTATCTGAAAACAGCATTGCCGAAGCCAGTAAAAACAGCAACGAAACCCTACATTTTAAAGTACACGACATGCGCGAACCTTTTGAAGAAAAGTTCGATGCGATCTTTAATTTGTTTACCAGTTTTGGTTATTTTGAAAGCGATGACGACAATTTAACGACTTTAAAAGCAATAAAAGAAAGTTTATCTGAATACGGTTTTGCCGTAATTGATTTTATGAACGTGGCTCAGGTTATTGAAACTTTGGTTCCGCAAGAAGTAAAAACAGTTGAAGGAATCGATTTTCACATCAAAAGATATGTAGAAGATGGGCATATTTTTAAGGAAATTGATTTTGAAGATCAAGGCAGAAAATTTCATTTTACCGAAAAAGTTAAAGCCTTAACTTTAAAAGATTTTCAGGATTTAATGGATGAAGCAGGAATTTATCTTTTAGATATTTTTGGTGATTACAAACTCAAAAAATTCCATAAAACCGAAAGCGAACGATTAATCATGATTTTTAAATAGCATTTAATCGTTTAACCGTTAATTTGTTTAATCGCTTAAGCAAATTGACAAAAGACCGATTAAACAAATAAACAAATTAACGATTAAACAAAAAAATGAACTATTTACTACCCTTATTTTCTGTACTTTTAGGATATAGTGTGGCTTTGTTTTTAAAACCAAACAACAAAACCAATTTAAAGTTATTGCTTGCTTTTAGCGGTTCATTTTTACTATCGTTAACCGTAATGCATTTGCTTCCTGAAGTTTACGAATCACACAATCACAATATTGGAATTTTCATAATGATCGGGATTTTATTCCAAATTGTATTGGAATTTTTCTCAAAAGGTGCCGAACATGGCCACGTACACGGCCACGCAAAAATGTCACAAATTCCATGGTTATTATTTATTAGTTTGTGCATTCATGCCTTTTTAGAAGGTTTCCCAGTTAGTCATCATCATGGTTTAGCAATCGGAATTGCGATTCATCATTTGCCAATTGCAGTGATTCTAACCACCTTTTTCATCAATGCTGATTTGAACAAAAAAGCCATTTTTGCCTTCATGTTGACTTTCGCAATCATGACACCACTTGGAACAATCGCATCAGAATATTTAGCCGTATTAAATAATTATTACACCGAAATAACAGCAATAGTAATTGGGATTTTATTCCATATTTCATCCACAATTATTTTTGAAAGCAGTGAAGGACATAAATTCAATGTTGCCAAAGTTTCAATGATCGTTCTAGGAATTTTATTGGCATTCTTTTTATAATCTGGGCGTGCCACCATTTAAGAAAAGGCCCAATAAACTTTGCGTTCATTGGGCCTTTTCTTAAATGCTGTCGGGCTATCCGCTCCGCTGCGGCGGATTGCTCCTATCCCTCACGCAAAAAAACGTTTCAGGTTTCAAGTTTTGCGTTTCGGATAGAAAATTATCTAGTTCGCTCTCTTTTTCTCCTCCTGATTTCCGAAAGCGCGTTCCTTCACATTAATTTTTTTATTTCCGAAATTATAAACAACTGTTAAACGAGCAAATCTGTTGCTTTCGTTTTGACTATAGACTTGTTTTACGCCATTTACAACCGAAACATCATTTTTTAAATAAGATGTATTGAAAATGTCATTTATTAAAAAGGAAACCTGCATTGCTTTGTTTAACAAATCTTGCTTAAAACCGATATTCAAACTAGACGTATAACCCGTTTCATACAAACCGCTTTTATAAGGTGCCGTGTAATTAAAATCAACTTGTAATTTACTTGATTTACCCAATGAAAATGTATTGTTTGTCGAAAAATCAAATTGAAGACCATTTACTGGTGTCGCATTTATATCTTTTATGAATTTTATATCAGAACTTGAAAAATACAATGAATTTTCACTCTCCCACCAATCTGCAAAAGTCGCAGAATACGTTTCTCCAATTCCATAATTAAGACCTTTAAAATAATTTTCTCTCGTTACAATTTGCGTCAATGTTTCTGGATTTGAAGTAAATATTACGCCATAACCATCTGTAATATAATTTGCAAAAACACTGGTTCTTAATATCTTTTTATACGAATATGCAAATTCAAAATTGTCACTAAAAGAAGGTTTCAAAAACGGATTTCCTTCTGAATAACTATTACTGCTGATGTAAACTCGAAATGGATTTAACAATGAAAAACTAGGTCTGCGAATTCTCTTTCCGTAATTTAAACTAAAACTATTGTTTTCATTTTTCTGATAAGAAGCAAAAACAGTTGGAAACAATTTAAAATAGTTATTTATAGTTTCTTGATTTAAAGTTTTAGAAAAACCGTTTGTCTGTGTGTTTTCCAATCGCAATCCCATTTGAAGATTCCATTTTTCATTGATTTTTTTATCTCCGCTAACATAAATCGCCTGATTATTTTCTGTGTATTCAAACTGGTTGGACTGATTTGTGTCTAATACTGGAGTTCCGGTAATAGTATTATAAAAAACGGCATCGCTTTTACTGTTTGTAAAACTCACTTTTGCTCCGTATGATAAATTTAACGCTTGAAACGGATGTTCCATATCAGCCTTGAAACTCAGATTATCAATATCCTGATTCGAAATATTTCGTCCTGATTGATTGACATCAACAAAAGTTTCATCAGATGAATAATTGTTTGCAATGAACTCTCTGTCGAATTTTGAATTGTAATTAAAGAAATCCACATCAAAAGATAATTTACGGTTTAATGGATCAAGTTTAGTAATCAAATGCAAATTATAAGTTTCATTGCCCGATTCTCTATCTAAGAAACTTTCGTTAAGTATATAGTTATTTAATTCATTTTGCGCATTGTAGTTGTCAATTCTAATATCGGTATTAAAATTAGGATTGCTTTTATCTTTTAAAATTTGAAACCCGATTGTCGTTTTCTCCGAAAAATCATAATCTAAGGCTATTTTTCCCGATACATTATCTTCATCTAATTTTGTTACTGCCTTCATTTTTGAAGGACCTTCAACGAAATACATATCCAGATTTTCCTCAATATTCCTATAACCCGTTTTTCCATTAATACTAGCCGAAAACCTAAACTTGTTTTTATTATAAAAGAAGTTATTTCGTAAAGCGAAAATCCCATATTTATTTTGATCATAAGAAGCTGTGGTTGTGTTTTTCCAGGAATCACGAGCTCCTTTTTTCATTACAATATTTATTAGTCCGCCAGTTCCGTCAGCTTCATATTTTGCTGGTGGATTGCTTATAATTTCGATGTTTTTAATATCACTTGCCGAAATAGATTTCAAGAAATTATTCAATTCTTCACCCGTTAATTCAATCATTCTTCCGTCAATCATAACACGAGACGTTCCTTTTCCTAATATATTGATCGCATTATTCTGCACTACAACACCAGGAGCTGTATTTATGGCGCTCAAAGCATCGCCACCAACATTTGTAACGTTATTTTCTAGATTGTAAACCAAACGATCTGGTTTCTGTTCGATTGTTTTCTTTTTTGATTGAACAACAACTTCTACCAAATGTGTTTCACTTTCTTTCATAAAAATAATTCCTAAATCGGTATCTTTTTCTACTGAGATTTCTTTTTCGAAATCTGCAAATCCCAAAAGACTTATTCCAATTTTATAATTTCCCTTCTTAAGATTGATTTCAAAACTACCGTCTTGTTTGCTTGTTGTCCCATCAATTATTTTTCCTTCTGAATTTGAAATTGAAATATCTGCCCATTCTAATGGTGATTTTTCGTTTGAAATTTTTCCTTTTAATTGAAATGATTGTGCTAAACAAAATAATGGCAATACTAAAAAGATAAGGAGGTTTGCTTTTTTCATGATTTCTAATTTTAAACTTGTTTCGATTAATTTGAAGCAAAGTTGCCTTAGAAAATCTTCCTGTGCGACCGACAAAAAAAGTCGAACCATTTTCTGTTGAAGAAATTGGTTCGACTTTATTGCGCTTGAAGTACGACTTTTTACAAAGCCTTTATTATGAAGCGTTTCGGTACGCTGTTGGTGTTAAATTGGTGTATTTTTTAAAATACGTATTAAACGATGATTTTGAGTTAAAACCCACTTCGTATAAAATTTCCAGAACGGTCAAATCATTTTTTAAAGGATTTTTTAAAATACTCATAGCTTTTTGAATGCGATATTCATTCACAAAATCAAAAAAATGTTGATCGATATGATGATTAATCAAAATGGATAAATCCCGAACCGGAATATCGATCTGGTTTGAAAGCTCCTGAATGGTAAGCGACGGATCCAGAAAAGGTTCTTTTTCGGTCATGTATTGTTTCAATGAAGCAATTTGAGCCGTAATTTCCTCGTTTTGATTCTCTTTTACTTCGATAATATTCTCATCTTCATGAATAATATCTCTTGCTAATTGCAATTTTGAATCAATTCCTCTAAAAAGTTCAGGATGATTCAGCGCTTTTAAAACAAACCAACAGGTTATTGTTAAAACGAAAACCTGCATTATTACATTGGCCCAAATCCATAATATTTCAAGGTCAATAAATCGTAAAGCATTCTTGGCTATTGACAAATAATACAAAACAAAAAGTACAGTTGCTATTTGAAATAACCACTTAAAAATAGAAGTTTTAGGATTGGCATAATTTTCCTGATAAAGTGCTTTATATTTTTTTAAAATCGAAAACACAGCTATACTATAAACTACAATTTGAACACCCAACATGAGCTGGAAACCGTACAATTCAGGCAGTTGACTGCGGTGCTCATAGAATTGTATTTTTTCTGCATCATTTAAAAAGTACAATCTGAGCAGATAAACTGCATTTGTAATTAAAAATGGAATAGCATGAAGCAAATGTTTAGACCTCAATCGAAAATCGGTAAAACAAACAGATAAAATATACAGGTAGAAAGTAGGAATAATCAAAGCACATGTGCTCCATCTGAAAAATTCAAAATTAAAATGACGTCTGATAAAATCTTCATTAATAAAAATTCCGATATTATCAATTGCAAAAAATATCAAATAGCACGCAAACAGACGATTTGCTAATTTATTTTCGGTTTTTACTGTGAATAGAAAAAATGCCAGCAAAAAGGAAACAAAAACCGACATTCCGCTCAAAACACTTAAAAGGCTACCTATATCCATTATTTTTTTCGGTTATTTAACAAATATACTATTTTAGTTTTTTAGCACGTTTCATTTATTTATGAAGCATTTCGATAAGCTGTTGGCGTTAAATTGGTGTATTTTTTGAAAGAAGAATTAAACGAGGATTTAGAATTAAAACCTACTTCGTATAAAATTTCCAAAACCGTAAGCTGACTTTTTGATTCATCTTTTAAAATATGCATGGCTTTTTGAATGCGGTATTCATTCACAAAATCAAAAAAGTGCTGATCCATTTTATGATTAATCAAAATTGACAAATCCCTAACCGGAATATCAATTTGGTTTGCCAATTCCTGAATGGTAAGCGACGGATCAAGAAATGGCTCTTTCTCTGTCATATATTGTTTCAATGTCTGTATTTGTTCAGAAACCGAATCATCTTCAACTGTTACGGGTGGCTTTTTTTCTTCAATTTCGGGCAAAATATCTTTTGTCAGTTTCAATTTAGAATTTATTCCTCTAAAAAGTTCTGGATGATTTAATGCTTTCATTACAAACCAGCATATTACACTTAAAGCCATAACTACCATAAGAACATTTCCCCAGAGAAAAGTATCTCTAGAAGCAGTATAACGCAATAAATTCTTTGAGGCTGTAATAGAATGCATTACTATAAAAACACAATTCATCTGAAAAAGCCATTTGTAGGTAGAAGTGCTGGGATTAGCATAATTTTCGAGATAAATTTTCTTGTACTTTTTTAAAATCAAAAATATGCTAACAATATAAAACCAATATTGGCATTCAATTAAAATCTGAAAAAAATACCCTTCAAACGTTGTGCTGAAGTTTGCTAAAAATTGTTGATTCTCAATACTTGATTTTAAATAAAATCTAGGCATTAAAACCAAATTCATTACAACAAAAGGGCTTGTATATATTAAATGTTTCCATTTCAATCGAAAATCTGAATAGCAGACTGCTAAAACATATAGATAAATCAAAGGCATTTCTAACAGACAAAATGTACTTTTCAAAAGCACTACATACAAGTATTCCTTTGGAAATGAAAAATCAAGAAGTCCGCTGAAATCAATTGCTGAAAAAATAATAAAACAAGCAAATAGTCTATTAGCTAATTTATTTTCCGTTTTTACGGTAAGTAAAAAAAGTGCAAGTAATAAAGAAACAAAGACAGCAATGCGAGCAACACTATCCAAAAAAACTAGTTTATCCATTTATCTTTTTAATATTTCAACAAATATAATATTTTCGTTCTTTTTATAGGGTTGCAAGACAGGATTCGCAACTTCCTAAACAAAACTTTAAATCTTTGTGACTTTGCAATCTAAATTTCGAGATTGAGAGAAAAAAATATTAATTTTGACCAGTCTAAATAACGATAAAATGACATTTACAAAAACAACCGAACAAGCCTCAAAATACCAGCATTTAGAACAAATGTCAGTTCATGAACTGCTCATCAATATTAATGAAGAAGACAAAACTGTTCCTTATGCAGTAGAAAAAGCCCTACCTCAAATAGAAGCTTTGATTCCGCAAATAGTTGCAAAATTAAAACTGGGAGGCAGATTGTTTTATATTGGAGCAGGAACTTCCGGGAGACTTGGCGTTGTTGATGCTTCAGAATGTCCTCCAACATTTGGGGTTCCTTTTGATTTAGTAAATGGTATCATTGCAGGCGGGGATACGGCCATAAGACGTGCAGTAGAAAACGCTGAAGACAGTACAACAAATGCCTGGATTGATCTTCAAAAATATAAAATTGATTCTAATGACGTTGTAATCGGTATTGCAGCATCTGGAACAACTCCATATGTCATCAGTGGTTTAGAAATGTGTAATCAAAACAATATTGTTACCGGATGTATTACTTGCAATGCGGGAAGCCCATTAGCATTGACTGCTCAATTTCCTATTGAAGTAGTTGTTGGTCCAGAATTTATTACAGGAAGTTCAAGAATGAAAGCCGGAACTGCTCAAAAATTAGTTTTAAACATGATTTCGACAGCAGCAATGATTCAACTTGGAAAAGTTAGAGGAAATAAAATGGTCGACATGCAATTGAGCAATGTAAAACTGGTTGATCGCGGCGTAAAAATGATTATGGAAGAAATTCCGGTTTCATATGAAGAAGCTTCAGAATTATTAAAAAAATATGGCAGCGTGAGAAATGCTGTTGACAATTATAATAAATAAAAAAAGTTTTGTTTCAGATAATTTAAAAACTTGAAACCTTAAACTTGAAACAAAAAAGATGGCAACAAACAAACAATTACTAGGAAAAGGAATTAAATATTTAACAGGCGCATTGCCTTTAATGTTTATTGGCCCAACACTGATTTATAATGCTTTTCAGAATCAGCATACAAATTGGCACTATCTTGTTTTAGGAATTGGAATTGTGGCTTGCTTAAGTTCGATGTTTTTGATTTTTTATGGATTGAAAACTATCATGAAAGGTTTATTTAATGACTAATAAATGAAATATTTAAAAAAACATTCATGGAAGATATAATCCATATTCAAAAAACATTCGAAAAGGTTGTTTACATCAATAAAAAAATCAACAATCGTGAATTTGAAGATTGTGTTTTTAAAAACTGTGATTTTTCGAACAGTAATTTTAATTCTAACACTTTTCTTGACTGCGAATTTATTGACTGCAACTTATCAATGACAGGTTTAGCGGGAACAAGTTTGAAAAATGTCACTTTTAGAAACTGTAAACTTCTTGGAATTGCTTTCAATGAATGTGATGATTTTTTATTTCAGGTTCATTTTGAAGAATGCGTTTTGGATTATGCTCTGTTTTCAAACAAAAAAATGCCTAAAACGAAGTTTATCAATTCTTCAGTGCGCGAAGTAACTTTCATTGGAACTAATTTAACAAGTTCGCTTTTTGACAATTGTGATCTTGACGGTGCGATTTTTAACGAAACGCAATTAGCCGGAGTAAATTTTAAAACGGCTTACAATTACAAAATCGATCCTGAGTTCAACCCAATGAAAAAAGCACAATTTTCGACTCAGGGAATCGAAGGACTTTTAGATAAATATGATATTAAAATTGTATAATTATGAGTACCGATTCCTTTTATTTAGAAAGTGCAAAAAAACAGTTTTTATACTATAAAATGTTGGGTGAAAAAGCGATCGATCAATTAGAACCTCAACAGCTTTTTATTGCTTTAAACGAAGATACAAACAGCATTGCTACAATTATAAAACATATTTCAGGAAATATGCTTTCGCGATGGACCGATTTTTTAACTTCTGATGGTGAAAAAGAATGGCGAAACCGCGATTCTGAATTTGAAAATGATTTGCAATCTAAAGAAGAAGTTTTAGAAATCTGGAAAAAAGGTTGGGATTGCTTAGAAAATGCTTTGGAAAGTTTAAAACCAGAACAACTTTCGGATATTATTTATATTCGAAATGAAGGTCACACGGTTATTGAAGCAATAAACAGACAATTGGCGCATTATCCTTATCATGTTGGACAAATTGTATTTTATGCTAAACAATTGAAAAACACTTCTTGGGAAAGTTTATCGATTCCGAAGAATAAATCGGGAAATTATAATGCTGAAAAGTTTGCCAAAGAAAAAGAAATCAAGAACTTTACAGATGATGAATTAAAAAGATTGAAATGATAGAATATTATGCAAATTTTGGTGGCACATGTTGGTGGATCTTAATTAAATTCTGCAAAACAAATTTAACCGAAGAGCAGAGTTCTAAAAACAAAAAACGGAATTTGCTTTTTCTAACTTTTATAACTCTTGTAATTTTCTTTTTATTCTTTAATTAAAAAAGAGCTCTTGAAAACTAAAGCCCTAGCCCTGATTGAAATGGAAATCCTTTTTGTTTTTTCTTTAAAAACAAAAAGATTGCAATGGAAAGCAGGATTAAGCTCCTAAAAAAACAACTTATCTAAAATGAAAAAAATACTATTCTATCTTCCGTTAATTGCATTGGTATCTTGTTATAATGCCGAACACAACTGCAAAGATTTTAAAACCGGAAAATTCAAGTTTGAGACTGAAGTAAATGGCGTAAAAAAAACAACTTTTTTTGAACGAAAAGACAGCATTGAAATCGAAACTTTTGAAGGAAAAACAGATACAGCAACCGTACGCTGGGTTAGCGACTGCGAATATATTCTACAAAAAAAACACCCAAAAAACATGGCTGAAGAAAAAGCAATCAGCATGAAAATATTAACGACTTCGAAAGATTCTTATACATTCGAATTTGGCTTGGTTGGTTCTGAAGAGAAACAACGAGGTAAAGTTTTTAAAGTTGATTAAAACTATATTTAAAATATACAAAGGCTCCTTCAAGGAGCTTTTTTTTTGTCACTTCGTTATAGTAAGAACAAAAACCTTTGAATCTTTGCTCCTTTGTTTCTTTGTACCTCAAAAAACAAAAATGTTTCTTTTACATTTCTATTTTAAATAGTACATTAGAACCTAAATCTAGTACAATGAAAAATACCATTTCGCAAAGAGTTGCCGACTTTTTAAAGAATTATCCGCCGTTTAATTTTCTTCATCAAATGGATTTGGAGAAACTATCGGAACAGATTTCTATTATTTATAAAGAAAAAGATGCGGTGATTTTTGCAGAAAATGATAAAACTCACGATTCATTTTACGTGGTTCACAAAGGAGCTATTGCTTTGAAAAAAAGCACTAAAAATACGGTTTTGGACATGTGTGATGAAGGCGATATTTTTGGACTTCGTCCGCTTTTGGCGCAGGAAAATTATATCATGGAAGCTGTAGCGCATGAAGAAACGATTTTATATGCCATTCCGATTGCGGTTTTTAAGCCTTATGCACTTGAAAATAGAAATATTGGTAATTTCTTAATCGAAAGTTATGCTTCGAATACAAGAAATCCATATTCCGATATTCATAAAGATAAGTTGTATGGCGATGATGATTTATTGAATGAAAACAGACATTCCAATAACGATTCATTTGATTTAACTCCTATAAAATATTCAAAAAAAATTGTGACCTGCAGTCCGTCAACAACGGTTAAGGAAGTTGCTAAGATTATGAATAAAAAGAAAGTCGGAGCCATTTTAATCGTTGATGAAATGCTTCCAATTGGTATTTTAACTGATAAAGATCTTCGAAATAAGATAGTTACCGGCGAATACTCTATTATGACAACCGCCGAAACCATAATGACAAAACCCGTTATTACGTATCCTAAAAAAATGACGGTTACCGAGGCGCAAATGGCAATGATGAAAAGTAATATCAGTCATTTATGTCTAACCAAAGACGGGACTGTCAATACAAAAGCTGTTGGGATTTTATCAAAACACGATGTTATGGTGGCGCTGGGAAATAATCCTGCCGTTTTAATAAAAGCATTAAAAAGAGCTAAAAAAACAAAGGAAATAAAACCAATTAGAAACCGAATCATGCAATTGCTTCAGGGATATTTAGACCAAAATATTCCGATGACTTTGATTTCAAAAATCATAACTGAATTGAATGAAGCCTGCACCACTCGTGTAATTGAGATTTGTTTAGAAAAAATGAGCAGTCCGCCGCCGGTAAAATTTGCCTGGCTAGCGCTTGGAAGCCAAGGAAGAGGCGAACAAATGCTTCATACCGATCAGGATAATGCAATTGTTTATGAAAATGTCTCGGAAGTTTTTAGAGATGAAACAAGAATTTATTTTTTGAAATTTGCCTCTCTCGTTAACAAAGGGCTTTTTGATATCGGTTATGATTATTGTCCCGCCGATATGATGGCTTCAAGTCCAAAATGGTGCATGAGTCTTGATGAATGGAAAAACCAGGTACATCACTGGATTACAAATCCGGGCAAAAATGAAGTCTTGCTTTCATTCATTTTCTTTGATTATAGTAAAACTTATGGCGATTCAGAAATTGTAAATCAGTTATCAGATTCCATTTTTGAAGATGTAAAAGCCAATCCCATTTTTTATATGCATTTGGTGAGTGGAGCCTTGCAAAGCCCTTCTCCTACTGGATTTTTCAGACAATTTTTGGTTGAACAAGATGGTGCCAATAAAGATAATTTTGATATTAAAAGACGCGCTTTAATGCCTTTGACAGATGCTGCAAGAGTTTTGATTTTATCTCATTCGGTAAAATCGATCAGTAACACTGCTGAACGTTTTGAAAAACTGGCTGAACTTGAACCTAATAACCGAGAATTGTATTTATCATGTTCTTATTCATTTAAAGCATTATTAAAATTTAGAACGAAACAAGGACTTCTACATCATGATTCTGGGCAATTTATCGAATTGGAGTCTTTAACTAAAATGGAAAAAATTAAGCTGAAACGTACTTTCAAAACTATTAAAGAACTTCAAGAGCTTATTTCGGTTCGTTTTAATATCTCAAATCTGGTATAATTATGAGTTTATTTAATTTTTGGAAAAAAGAAGAAAATATATTTGATGAAAATATTACGATTGAAGAAACAAGATTTGTAGTTTTAGATACTGAAACAACTGGTTTTGATTATGAAAATGACCGAATTTTATGCATTGGAGCTCTAGTTTTACAAAACGGAATTATATCTGTACAAAATAGTTTTGAAGTTTATATCGAACAAGACCACTATGATAAATCTACGGCTCAAATTCATGGTATTTTAAAAGCATTTGTTATTCAGCGCCCAACTGAATTAGAAGCTTTACAACAGTTTTTATCTTTTTTAGGCGATTCCGTTATTATTGCACATCATACTATTTTTGATGTTACAATGATTAATAAAGCTCTAGAAAGAAATGGTTTACCTGAACTAACCAACAAGAGATTAGATACCGCAATTTTATACAAAAAAACATTAATCAAGTCTCATTTATTCGAAAGAAAAGACCATTATACTTTAGATGATCTTGCAGATAAATTTGATATTTCTAAAAAAGATCGTCACACGGCCTTGGGCGACGCGTATATTACAGCAATCGCTTTCCTGAAAATTGTAAAAAAACTAAAAGAGAAAAAAGAGATCAATTTGAATTATCTTTTTAAATAGAAAACCTAACTCTTTAAAGTTAGGTTTTCCTCAATTTTAATTGTCTATAAATAATCGATACGGAAATACGTTTGACGATCTATTTTTCAAATTTCTCATGAAGCTATCGCACAAATATTCCCATTCTGAATTAGATAAATACTGTTTTTCTTCTGTATTTGTCCTAATAAAAATGTCAACTGTTCGACTGAAACCGGCTTTCATAGAGATTTCTTTACGCGTTCCTTTTTCAATCTTAATATCTTCTATCGAATTTTTAAAATGATTAAATCCAAATGCTTTAATATCTGCAAAAGTTACAATTCGGCCTCGGGTTAATAATGCATTTCTGTAAGCCAGAATTCTATCTTTATTATTCTGCTTATTTAAACCGCCAACTGTATTTGTCATTAAAGTAATCGTTTTTCCAATGAAAAATAAATCATCTTTTGACTCTAAAACAGTTCCAGCTTTTATATCATTTCCTTCTTCAGCACAAGTTGACCAATAAGTAATCGTAAATGATTTTCCAGCCGAATCTTCTGCTGTAGGCTTAATCATCAAGTAAGGGTCATTATTTTTAGAAAAACTGCTTTCATTCGCTTGCTGTTCTACAGAGGCTAAAAGTTGGTTGATTTGCACCAGTGAACTGTTCATAAAGTCCTTTCCTAAGCCCGCAAATGAGGAACTTTCATCTTTTAAAAGATCTAATAAGTTCTGCAATAATTCCGAAGCACTTCGAGAATCAAATCTTGAAACACCTCCAGTTCTCAACACCGCATTTCCTTCTTCAAGAATACCATCTTTAAATTCTTTTATCTCATAATGTTTATGTAATCCATCGACGACTGAATCAATATCCAGAAAAATATCATTTTTAGTATCTAAAGCAACATACGACAGGAAAGTATCAAGCGTCTTGATAAAAACATGCTTCCTTTTATTAATTGCAGGAAAACAATTTGCAGTAAAAGAAACGTTATCAATAATTTGCGGAACTAATGATTCTGGAAATATCATTTTTAGCCAAATAATCGAATTATTGTCTTTATTAGCTGCATTGTCAAAATGTTTATATTCAGTAGCATATTCCTTTATATTTTTATATTTTAAAATTCCTTTTAAAGTATAAAAATTATCAAAGTAATATTCGTTTACCTCCTGCATAACTTCACTTAGATTAGCATAATTACGATTGATAATACTTTCAATGTCAAGATTATTAAGAGATACATTATAACCTTCCTCTACTTTTATTTCTTTATCATCGTGAAAACATTTCATTTGTTTTAAATAGTAATGAAACATTTCCTTCTGATGAGTATTTTTGATATCAATGTAAAGCATTAAATCTTCCAATTCCGAAACATCTGTATTGCTAAGTTCTATTCCTAAAACAATCTCTCCAGATGGCAAAATGTGGTTGTAATCTCTAACCTCATCTTTATAAAAAAGATTCGATATTTGATATAATTTTCTCTCGTATGCAATATATTTCACCTCACAAGCAGATAACTTTACTTCCAGAGTTGGTGCAAGTGCAATCTCCTTTGTAATAGGCGCCAACGGATTGTAAATATTATGAATCCTCCTGTTTGTTACCATTTGGTTTTGCAAGGAGACTTTTATATTGTTTTCGATTGGCAAAGCATGCAAAATTGCTCTTGCTGGCTTTGCACCTGAAGCAACCTCGGGAAACATAATTTCTAAAACTCTCTCCACAACACGAGTTTTAGAATCTTCGAGTTCGTGAGCTACTTTTTCGAGTTCATACGACAATGCATTCAGGATCATAGCCACAACGGGATCGAAGGAAGTTTCAATCTCTACATCTGAGAATCCCCAAGATCTCGCGGCTCTTTTTAGTACTCTGTCTTTTATTCGTTCTTGCCTCATAATATCATTTTTCAGTGTAATTGAATTGTAAATTTATTAGTCAAAATCATTTAATCTTACTCATTTTCTCAAAAACTCGCTGTCTTTTCTAAACATATAAATGATTGTGTTTTTTCTTTTTTGCATAGTATCGCGTTTAGAAATATCCGGTTTTCGATATACTTTTTTACTTTCGTAACCTTCTCTTTTTAAGCTAATAATACAATTTGATTTTGATTTTACATTTAGACTAAAGTAACCTGTACAATCAGTCTGAGTTTTATTTCCGTTGATATTAATGTTGACATTTTTGATGGGTTTGTTGGAATCAAAATCATTTACATAACCTGAAAAAGTACTTTGGGTACAAGCGGATAGCAATAGAGAGATAAAGATTGATATGATCGTTATATTGAATTTGAATTTATATGTTGACATTGTAATTTTGAATAATATAAATACAGTAAAAGCTTATGCTGGTTTTTGTTTTATTGTCTCTTCGCAAAAAAAATATTTATTTTTTCACTTTTGTCTAAACTTGTTTTAGGGCAAGGCAAGGAATGTCACACAATCCCGCCGAGGTAGCAGGGAAAGTCTCTTAAATTAAAAATATTTTAGATTCCTTAAAACCAACAGAACCTTCATAAATACAAACACTGCCTACCTCTACAGGTTGATTATTAAATACGATTCGAACTTTTGATTGTTTTACTAATTTTGCCTTCAAATTCCTATTTATCCTCTATTTTAAAACTTTTTAATTTTTCGAATATCACTTCTTGTCCAAAAAAAATTGCCTCGAAAACTTTCACTCGCTGCAATTTGTTGATCGATTTCTAAAATTTGTGGCAGAATATGATTATTATAGTTTGTGACAGGACAATGTGAAATGAAAATGATATCCTGTTCTCAATTACAATAGGTAAAACAATATTGAAACAAGCGCAAAGCCGGATTTTCATTCTCCATTTTCACCCTTAAGGTTTAAGTATTGATTTTAGTTAGTCATTAAAAAAATTAATCTAGCGCGATCCAATTATTTGAGAATTTTGCATCTCCAAAAGTCAATTCTTTTGCTATTAATTCCATTGTTATTTTCATTGGTACTTCTGTTGTACTGGTAAACTGTTCATGATAAGTAATACAGAATGCTTTTTCAAATGTGAGTTCTTTCATTTTGCTCAAAGCATCTCTTCTGTAAAAAATAATTTTCCCATCTTTAGTTAAATCACTATTTAGCATCCAGGATAAAAAAAGACTATTTTGAGTTGCCTCAATTATTAGTTTTATATTTCCTCCTTTAGCATTTCCAGTTGGCTTGCTTGTTGTATCAACTTCTTGTTTAAAATCTATATTAAATTCAAGCACATTATATTCTTCTCCGTCTATTTGTAATTTTGATAAAAAGCTCATTTTTAGTTTTTTTGGTATTAAATAATAGTCAAAACCAATATTTAGAGTTCAAATATTGATATAATAAAAAAGGAAGTCCGTTATTGGACTTCCTTTAATAGTTTCAAACTCAATCAAGTTTGATAAAGTCCTTAAGTATTATACCCAAGCGTTATCAAACTCACCTCCACCCATCGAAATTTTACGTGCAGATATCATAAAAGTTTCTGTTAATGGATTGTCACTGTTATGATCAAAGTTTTCCTTGTACTTAACCATGTAAGCTTCTGTAAATTTCAACTCTTTTAAAGTGGCATTAGAATCACGTTTAATGAATTTTACTGACCCGTCTTTTCTTTCGAAATTGTTAGTCATCCATTCAAATAATTCTGTACTTCCAGTTGACTCTACTTCGATCATAATTCTTCCTCCACGAGTTACTGTAGATGGGCGTCCAGAAGCATCTGTTTCCTGAGCTAAATCAATTGCTTCGTTTTTCTTCTTAGGACCAACAGGCACAGGTAAAACAGAATTAGCCAAAAGTTTAGCTGAGTTTCTTTTTCAGGATGAAAATGCTATTATCCGTTTTGATATGTCTGAATTTAAAGAAGAACATTCAGCTGCATTACTTGTCGGGGCTCCGCCAGGCTATGTCGGATATGAACAGGGCAGTGTGTTAGTAAACAAGATCAGACAAAAGCCATATTCTATTGTTTTATTTGATGAAATTGAAAAAGCACATCCTTCTGTTTTTGATATATTTCTTCAAATCATGGATGAAGGTAAATTACATGACCGTTTAGGAAAAGAAGGCGATTTCTCGAACGCAATTATCCTTTTTACCTCAAATATTGGTGCAGATCATATTGTTAATACTTTCAATAACGGCGAAATTCCGACTTCAAATTCTTTAATGGAGATTATGGGAAATTATTTCCGACCTGAATTTTTAGGGCGTTTAACTGAAATAGTACCTTTTGCGCCTATCAGTAAAGAGAATGCATTGAAGATCTTCGAGATCCATCTTAAAAAAGAGTTTACGGATTTACTGAAAAACATAAATATTCAAGTAGAAGTACCGATGGAAGTGAAACTTTATCTTGCTGAAAATGGATATAATGCTAAATATGGTGCGAGGCCAATTAAAAATATAATTAGAACACATTTAAGAAGACCTTTAGCAAAGAAAATAATTTCTGGAGAAGTAAAAGACGGAGATATCATTTCTGTTAATATTGAAAACAACGAAGTTAAATGGATTAAGGAAGAAATCATTTCAATCATTGAAAATTAATTCTCTAAATCACTTATACAAAAAAACGCTAAGAAATTAATCTTAGCGTTTTCATTTTATTCTAAAACCAAACCTATTTGGCCATCATCATCTAATTCAGTTTCTACTGAATCATCATCTTCTAATACTTCTGGCTTTTCAGGAATTTCTTCGACTGGTTCTTCGTAAGGAAGCGGGTCTAATAAATTCACTTGTTTCAATTTATCAGTTGTTAATTGATTTCCTAAAGCTTTAAAACCTTTTACGGCTATAAAGTCTTCTACATCAATATGAAGATCTTCTTTTTGAACACCTTTTACTTTAGCAAAAACCAATTGCGCAACAGGACGATAATCTGTAGATACAATTTCTAATTGCGAATTTGGATGATCCGTAATAAAGCTTTCTTCTTTTCCTTCATTTTCAACTAGGAAACGTTTTAAGAAATAACGCTCTTTCTCTCCATCGTAATAAATGGCTGAGATTGGTTTTTTAGGCTTCCATTTTTCCAATACGATCATATCTTCCTCAAAGTGAGTCGATAATTCCGGAATAATAACTTTTAGTTTACCGCTTTGGCTAATTACTAAGATTTTATCGCTTGGTTTAAATTCACCTAACAACTCACCTCTCGCATCAACATTTAGACGTTTTACGGTATCATCAAACCAAACTTTTCTTGGCAATAAAGTTGAAATTCCCTTTTCTTTTAATTCGATTTTCTTGATTGGATATTTCGTTACCAAATTTCCTTTTGAAGCACGGCCTTTAATAGCCAGTTTAGCAAAATCAATATCAAATTTCAATTTCTTGATTGTTCCAACCTGGCGCAGTAAAATAGTTACAACCTCAGCTTCTCCATTTGGATTATGTGAAAAATAAACCACCTGAGAACCATTTGTACCATTTGTTAAATCGTAAGCCTTATCACGTGTCACACCTGTAACATTAAAACGTTTTATATAAGACGGCCCAGATTTACCATCACGGTACATCATGTTATAAATAGTACGTTTGTCATTTTTATCAAAAACTGCGGCGTGAATAATGTCTTTTCCAATAAAAGTTTTGGCATCGACTTTTGTAATCATCAATGTTCCGTCTCGTAAAAACACGATAACATCATCTATATCAGAACAATCGCCTACATATTCGTCTTTCTTTAAGCTGGTCCCAACGAATCCTTCTTCGCGATTTACGTATAGTTTTGTGTTTCTTAAAACTACTTTTGTAGCTTCTACGTTATCAAAAACACGAAGCTCAGTCTGACGTTCGCGGCCTTTTCCATATTTCTCTTTTAATTTCGTAAAGTAAGCAATTGCAAAATCGGTTAAATGTTCAAGATTATGCTCTACTTCTTTCATTTCTTCTTCTAACCTTGAAATCAATTCATCGGCTTTATCAGAATCGAAACGGGTAATACGAATCATCGGAATTTGAGTCAAACGCTGTAAATCCTCATCAGTAATTTCTCTAACAAATGATTTCTTAAATGGCTCAAAACGATCGTATAAATATTTATAAAGTGATTCTCTGTCTCCGTATAATTTGAAATCAATATACATTTCTTCGCGAATGAATATTTTCTCCAAAGTAGAAAAATGCCACTTATTTTTTAATTCTTCTAATTGAATTTCTAATTCCTGACGAAGCAGATCAACCGTTCTGTGTGTCGAAATTTTCAACATTTCAGAAACTCCAATAAACAAAGGTTTATTATCTTCAATAACACATCCTAAAGGAGCAACTGATGTTTCACAGGCTGTAAATGCAAACAAAGCATCAATTGTTTTATCTGGTGAAACGCCAGGGAAAAGATGAATTAAAATCTCAACATCAGCAGCGGTATTGTCTTCAATTTTTTTGATTTTGATTTTACCTTTATCATTGGCTTTCAAAATACTATCAATTAAACTCGATGTATTGGTCGAAAACGGAATCTGCGTAATCACCAATGTATTCTTGTCTAATTGCGAAATTTTAGCACGCACACGCACACGTCCGCCACGCAATCCGTCATTATAATTTGACACATCAGCAATACCTTGTGTCATAAAATCAGGATATAATGTAAAAGGTTTTCCTTTTAAAATCTTGATAGAAGCGTCAATTAATTCATTGAAATTATGAGGCAATACTTTTGTAGAAAGTCCAACTGCAATACCTTCTGCTCCTTGTGCTAAAAGCAATGGAAATTTTACTGGAAGATTGTTTGGTTCTGCACGACGGCCATCATACGAAACTCCCCAATCTGTAATTTTTGGAGAATATAAAACCTCCAAAGCAAATTTAGATAGACGTGCCTCAATATAACGCGAAGCTGCTGCTCCATCGCCCGTTAAGATATTTCCCCAGTTTCCTTGACAATCAATCAATAAATCTTTCTGACCAATTTGTACCATTGCATCGCCAATACTCGCATCTCCGTGTGGATGATACTGCATGGTGTGACCTACAACATTGGCAACTTTGTTATAACGACCATCATCCAGCTCTTTTAAAGAGTGCATAATACGACGCTGAACCGGTTTAAATCCGTCCTCGATAGCAGGAACTGCACGCTCCAGAATTACGTAAGATGCATAATCCAGAAACCAGTCTTTGTACATGCCCGTTACTTTGGTAATAACGTCCTCTCCTTCTTCTTCCTGATTTTCGTAAAAATGCTGTCCTTCGAAATGCTTAGCATCTACATCGATAATCTCATCGTCATCTCCATCCTGATTGTCATCCATCAGGTTTTCATCTTGATTATTCTCGTCGTCGTTTGGAATTATGTTATCGTCTTCTTCGTCTTTCATTTTATATGCTGAATTATTTCAGTATTTTATTTTAAAACTTTATTGTTAACTATTTTTGTTGTTTTCAAACTATCCAAAAACAATCTTTCTTTTTCTTCCTTTTCTTCTGAATCAACAAAATATTTGATTCCTGCTTTTTTGAAAAAGTCTTTTACATCATCTTTACAATAATCCCAATTTTCCTTAAGATTATTAGACGATTCAGAAGTTGCACATTCAAAACAAAGCTCAATATGTCCTATAATTTTATTTTTATCATTGTAAAAAAGAATTAAATTTCTTGGCATATAACAGCTTGAATAAGGAGCAACATCACCTTTAACCTTACAATGAATTTTAATTAAATCAAATAATTCTTTTATTTGATCTTCTTTCAATAATGTAACTTTTTCATTAATCATTGAAGTATCGAAATCGATCTTATTATTTCTAATAATTTCTTTATGCCTTAGTGTATCCCAAGCTAATCGATCTGGATAAGAAAATATTTCAACCTTTTTAATCGTTTCTTTTTCTAAATCAAAAGCATCAGAATAATCCAGATTTATTTTTCCTTCAAAAGCTTTATTTTTATTACAGGAAAACATAATTATTCCCAAGATAATCGATAAAACTGAAAGCGTACTAAACCTCTTCAAGCTCATCAATCTCCACCTTCAAGTTCTTGATAATAAACTCTTGTCTGTCCGGAGTATTTTTACCCATATAGAAAGACAATAACTGCTCAATCGAAGTATGTTTATCCATCATAACAGGGTCAAGGCGAATGGTATCTCCAATAAAGTTTTTAAACTCATCTGGCGAAATCTCTCCTAAACCTTTAAATCGGGTGATTTCTGGTTTTGGTTTTAATTTTTCAATCGCGTCTTTTCTTTCATCTTCAGAATAACAATAAATTGTTTCTTTTTTATTTCGAACCCTGAAAAGTGGTGTTTGTAAAATATACAAATGTCCTTCTTTGATTAATTCAGGGAAAAACTGCAAAAAGAAAGTAATTAAAAGTAAACGAATGTGCATTCCATCGACATCGGCATCGGTTGCGATTACGATGTTGTTGTAACGCAGTTTTTCTAAACCATCTTCGATATCAAGCGCAGCCTGCAATAAGTTGAATTCTTCGTTTTCATACACAATTTTTTTCGTCATTCCGTATGAATTCAAAGGCTTACCACGTAAACTGAAAACGGCTTGTGTATTCACATCACGCGACTTTGTAATCGATCCGGAAGCCGAATCTCCCTCGGTAATAAAAAGCGTACTTTCTAAGTTTCTTGGGTTTTTGGTATCAGGAAGATGCGCTCTGCAATCTCTTAATTTTTTATTGTGAAGATTGGCTTTTTTAGCTCGATCTGTCGCCAGTTTTCTAATTCCGGATAATTCTTTACGCTCACGTTCTGCCTGCAGAATTTTACGTAATAAAGCTTCCGAAGTTGCTGGATTTTTATGCAGGTAATTATCTAACTTGGTTTTGATAAAATCGTTTACGAAAGTACGAACAGAAACTGCTGGCGTTCCATCATCTGAACCCATATCGGTAGAACCCAATTTTGTTTTGGTTTGAGACTCAAAAACCGGTTCCATTACTTTAATACTAATCGCACTCACAATCGATTTTCGAACGTCTGATGCTTCGAAATTCTTATTGTAAAACTCACGAATTGTTTTTACAACTGCTTCACGATAAGCCGCTAAATGTGTTCCTCCTTGTGTTGTATTCTGACCGTTTACGAAAGAGTGATATTCTTCGCTGTATTGCGTTTTACTATGCGTTAACGCAACTTCAATATCATGGTCTTTTAAGTGAATAATTGGATATTCTAAATCTTCTTCACTGATTGTTTCTTCTAATAAATCACGAAGTCCGTTTTCTGAATAATATTTTTCTCCGTTGAAAATAATAGTCAAACCATTGTTCAAATAACAATAGTTTTTAACCATTTTAATTACATATTCTAAACGGAATTTATAGTTTTTGAAAATCGTTTCATCTGGCGTAAAAGTTACTTTTGTTCCTTTACGTTTTGTCGTATCAACAATATCTTCTTCTAAAACAAGATTTCCAGCAGAAAACTCTGCTCCTTTCTGTTTGTCATCACGAACTGATTCTACACGGAAATAATTCGAAAGTGCATTTACCGCTTTTGTTCCGACACCGTTCAAACCTACGGATTTCTGGAAAGCTTTAGAATCGTACTTTCCACCTGTATTCATTTTTGAAACTACGTCAACGACTTTTCCTAACGGAATTCCACGTCCGTAATCACGAACCGAAACCGTTTTATCCTTGATAGTCACTTCAATAGTTTTTCCAGAGCCCATTACGAACTCATCGATACAGTTATCTAAAACCTCTTTTAATAGAATATAAATACCATCATCTGGAGAAGAACCGTCTCCAAGTTTTCCGATGTACATTCCCGGACGCATACGGATATGTTCTTTCCAGTCGAGTGATCGGATATTATCTTCGGTATATTGATTTTGCTCTAGCATAAGGTGAATTGGATTTTTGGCTAATGTACCATTTATCGGCAAAAAATGAAAGCGTATTTTTTCTTTTGTTACGAATAATAACAGTTTTTCAATCTATTTAAATTGATTTTAAAAAAATACGACCGTTAAAAATATAAAAAAACAGCTATGAAACAAAAAAATACTATTTGATTCCGAGTACTTCTTTTGCGAGCGCAATCATTTCGGGCGTTCCCGTATTTTTATTTTTTTCGTCAGAAAGTTTTACAACACCTTGCCAATGTGTATTATCAGGTTTTGTATCGGTTAATTTGATCACCATATTCATTGCAGGAAGCCCAACATCATTGGTGAAATTTGTTCCAATTCCGAAAGACATTTTGATTTTATCTTTACAGAAATCAACTATCATTTTTACTTTATCGTAATTTAAGGAATCTGAAAAAACAATCGCTTTCGATTTTGGATCAATTCCCATTTTAGTATAATGCGAAATCACTTTTTGAGCAAATTCTATCGGGTCGCCACTGTCATGTCGAACCCCGTCAAAAAGTTTGGAATATTTTTTATCAAATTGATTGAAGAAAACTTCTGTTGTGTAAGTATCCGTAAGCGCAATTCCGAGGTCGCCACCGTAAACTTGTGTCCAATGTTCAAGACTTATCAAATTGGCCATTTTAAAACCATATTGCGCCGCATGAAACATAAACCATTCGTGCGCATGCGTGCCCAAAGGTCTTCTATTATTAACCATTGCAAAATGCACATTGCTGGTTCCTATAAAACTCTGACCGCCATTTTCCTGCAAAGTTTCATTAACTAAAACATGTACATCATAAGAATGACGGCGTCTTGTTCCAAATTCTAAAATTGAAACGCCCAATTTATTATAATTGTCAATTTTCTCTTTAGTAAGACTCTTTATCGCTTCATCATTTAAGCGAATCAAATGATTTGATTTATAAAAAAGTTCCGAAATCAAAGCCATTAACGGCACTTCCCATAAAATAGTTCTGTACCAAAATCCTTCAACGGTAACTTTTATTTCTGAACCTTCCTGACTAATCTGTACTTCAGATGGATCGTAACTATAGCCTTGCAGAAAATCTAAATAAGTTGGATCCAGATAAGGACAATAATGCGACAGATAATTTTTTTCTTCTTTTGTTAAACGAAGATCAGCCATTGCATCTACAGACTTTCTAAGTAAATCTGCGAAGCCATCAGGAAAAACATGTTTGCCTCGATTTATAAATCCATAACGAACTTTTGCTTTTGGAAAAAGCCTTATTACGGCATGTTGCATTGTGAATTTGTAGAAATCATTGTCTAAAATTGATTTCAGAAAAGTTGTTTCCATAGCATTTAAATTCATTTCATTCTTGCTAAGATACGGCTATTTCAGAAAAGAGAAAAATTCTTATTTTCCTACTTTGATATAATCTCAAAAGAAACAATGCTGTTGGTATCAACAAAAACAGTAATATAATTCCCTACATTATTATCAATCAGAATCTGAAATTCCAAACCTCCTCTTTTCTCTTTTGGATTTTGAACTTTAACGGGTTGATTCTTTTTATTTAAATAAAAAACCTGATTTGATTTTGAGACATTTTTAATCTCAAAAGTAATTTTATCACCTCTTTTAGCTTCTATTATTCCAGTATTCGGAGTTTTGATTCGATAATCGTTTTCTATGGTTTTATTATAAATCAATGGCCCATTCAAAAAATCATCTTTACTTAATCTGTCTCCTAAAAAAGTTTCGGAATCAGGGAAATGTTTTGCAAAGAAATAATCAGGATCTGTGTCGAAATAAATTGGAGAAAAATCATTTACCATTCGGCCTTTGCTGCTGTCGTAATAACCTTGTCCCCAAGTAACATCAACCAAACGCCATTTTTTATCAATTAAAACCATATTCCAGGCATGATTTGATGAAGTTGTTTTTCGACCAATATCTCTTACGGAAATTTTAGAATCTCCGCGAATGATTTCACATTTTATCCCCATTAATGAAGCCAAATGCTGATACAAAGCTGTAAAACCTTCGCAAACCGCTTTTTTTGAAGTAAAAGTTTTCTGAATCAGATTGTCATTAATCTGTTTGATTTTTCTTTGCTTTTCTGCTTCAGAAAAATAACTGAAACCTTGTGTTCTCGGTGGATTCAAAAAAGCATTGAAGTCATATTTTATATTGAAAGCTATCCAGCTGTAAATTGCTCGTGCGCGATCGTAATCAGACGAAAAATCTCCTTCGATTTTGTCTGCTAACTTCTCGGTACTGGCAAAGCTTTTTGGATACTTTGCAACTATTTTATCAACCTCGCTTATTTTTTGGGCAGAAGCAAAATTGAAAAAAACTATATTTAATAAAAGGAATAAAAATGAAATCTTTTTTTGTGGCATTTAGAAATTTGATTTAATAATGTTTTTCAGTTCATTATCTAACTCAGGATTAGAAATTTTATTTTCCTGTAAATCAAAATTCGAGCCAAATGCTGGTAATGAAAAACTTCCTTTAATTTCGGCTCCGTAACGAGGGAAAAGATTTTGGGCAATTCCTAAAACAGAACTTCCACCTCTTCCTCCTGGTGAAGTTGCCAACAATAACATCGGTTTATGCTGAAAAACATCTTTTTCGATTCGGGAACTCCAATCAAAAACATTTTTGAAAGCAACTGAATAATTCCCGTTATTTTCTGCCATTGAAACGACCAAAATATCAGCTTCTTTAAGTTTGTTTAGAAAAGCTTGTGCTACTTCATGCTGACCAACTTCTTTTTCAAGATCAACACTGAATACCGGCATTGCAAAATCATTCAAATCTAAAACTTCAACATCGGCATTTTCAAATAAACTCGATGCGTAAGTTGCTAAACGTTTATTGATCGACTGTGTACTGTTGCTTCCTCCAAAGGCTATTATTTTCATATCGTGGTATTTTTTTGTTTTTTTTGCCACAGATTAAAGGATTATAAATGATTTTAATCTGTGAAAATCTTTTAATCTGTGGCCTATCTCTAGGCACTTTCAATTTCAAAAATCTCTTTTTGTATTTCTACGGAATAGTCATTTGGTGAAATACTTCCGCCGAAAGCTTTTGCATAAACTTTTGTAAATTCTGCTCCAAAATACAAAATAATAGCCGAATAATAAACCCAGACCAATATTATAATTACAGAACCTGCCGCACCATAAACACTTGCAATTGTTGAATTCCCTAAATAAAGTCCGATTGCAAATTTACCAATCATAAACAAAATTGCCGTGCACGAAGCGCCAATAAAAGCGTCTTTCCATTTGATAATTCCGTCAGGTAAAGTTCGGAATATAATCGCGAAAAGCAATGTAATGCTTGCAAAAACGATTACTAAATTAATAACATAAAACAGATAAACAGTACTGTCTGGCAAATACATTTTCAAACGTTCATTCATTACATCAAGCGTCGCATTTACCATTAAACTAACGAGCATTAAAAACCCAACTGTAACAATCATTGAAAACGACATGATACGATTTTGAATGAATTTTTTCAACCCTTTATTGGGCTTAGCTCTTAATCCCCAAATGTAATTTATTGAACTCTGAATTTCAGCAAAAACTCCCGAAGCACCCACTAATAGCATTATAACACCAAAAACAGTTACAAAAACATTACTGTCTGATAATTGAACATTCTTGATTGCCTCCTGAATCTGTACCGCAGCATTATTTCCTACCAATCTATTTATCTGGCCGTACAATTGACCTGTGACTGCCTCTTCCCCAAAAAAGACGCCACAAATAGTAATGATAATTATTAATAAAGGAGGCAACGCAAAAATGGTATAATAAGACAACGCCGCACTTAATTTTATGGCATTATCATCATTGAATTCGAAAAATGTGGTTTTTAATAAATACCAAGATTTTGAAAATATATTTTGATTTTTCATTTGCTGATTTTTTGATATTCTCTCAAATTTACGCAATCTTGAAAAATTTTAAATTCTTGATTTTTAAGCTAATTTTATATTTTTTCCATGTTTATTTAGATACCTTTTTATATTCCTGATCGTATCCTAAATGTTTAATTTTGAATATCTTTTTAAATTCGCTTCTTGCTGGTTTCATTAAATAAGAAATAGAATCAAGCTTTTTTGCTTTTATTTTAGTTACAGAATCAAGCTTTTTCAAGTCTTTTAGATCATAAAGATTTTTAAATTTGAGTATATTTTTATCAAGCGAAATAAATCGAATTTTCCAAAATATTGAATCTTTTCTGCTCAAAATTAATTGTCCGTCAATACGTTTTGCTTTTTGATAAAAAGAAAACCTAAATAGCGTATCGATATTTTTTTGAACTAACTCTATCGAATCTCCTTTTGGAAACATGTCATAGCAATATTTTGTATCCTTTACCATTAATTTGCCATCAACAATATCACAATCAGCTTTTAGTGAATCTAATTTAAGCTTATGAATTTTGAATTTATAAAAGTATTCTTCAAGAATTCTATCTTCTTCAATTCTGATAAAAGTCGAATCGTTATTGACATATAATCCTCTGAATTTATTCGGAAAACGATCCAACTCAGCATCATTATCAGGTTGCGGATTTTCAAAATAAAAAACTGCACAACCATCTACGCATTCTGCTGCTGCATCAGCCTTTTTACAAGAAATGATTAATGATATTACCGCAAAAATTAAAATCAGTTTTTTCATAACTCCAATTATTGATAATGACAAAAAATCCCTTTATCATAAACTGTCCACAAACTCGCCTTTTGATTCGCAGCTTTTAAAGCATTATTTGCCCAAGTATTGCAGGTATTAAAAAGACTGTAACTTCCTTTTGCTTCATAAAAAGCATCTTTTTTTCCGTAGCTGTGACCTTCAATCCATTGTGGATGAATTGAATCTGTGAAACTATTTGAAATATAATTGACTAAATTTTGATAATTTTCTTTTGAAACCAGAATGCGTTTGCAGTCGTCGCCTTCTCTCAATTGTTTAAAAAATGTGGTATGCATAGCTGATGAACTCACTCCAAAAGCCGCTTTGAATGCCGTACTTGCTTTTAAATCTGACCATTCTGGAGTTTCCAGATAAAAGCCTTTGTCACCCCAACCGAAAGCAATATAATTCATTAAAGAATCTTTAGATTGAGTTTGGCTGAATTGAATTTCATTTCGCCAATCTTTAATTTCGTTTTTTACAGGAACTACAATATCTGTATGAACACCGTTTGAGAGAATGTAAATTGGAATCGCATTTTGTTCTTCAACTTTTGCAATATCTGAATTCACTGTGATTTTGGAAATAATCAAAACAGATGAAATGTACAAAGCAAGAAAAGTGAAAAATCCGAAGAGTGTCCAGCCTAGAAATTTGAAAGATTTTTTTAGCATTTTGATTGGTTGATTTTAGATTAGTAATTGGTTAATTTTTCTGTAACCAATTTTTAAGCCAAAAATTTTTAATGTCCAATTCTAACGATAAAAATGGTACGCGGATTTTACTGATTCGCTTTCGCGAAAGCGCGAATTTAAACGGATTTTATTCTCATTTTTAGACATAAAAAAACTGCTGAATCTCTCCAGCAGTTTTAATCTTTATTCTTTGTTCTTTACTCTTTCTTCTAAAAAAAAGATTAAACGTTGAAACGGAAATGCATTACATCACCATCTTTTACAATATATTCTTTTCCTTCTACTTTGAATTTACCAGCTTCTTTTGCTTTTGCTTCAGAACCGTATTGAACGTAATCTTCGTATGAAATAACTTCTGCACGGATGAAACCTTTCTCGAAATCAGTATGGATAACTCCTGCTGCCTGAGGCGCTGTAGCTCCAATGTTGATTGTCCAGGCACGAACTTCTTTTACACCAGCTGTAAAGTACGTTTGTTGTTTCAATAATTTGTAAGCTGCACGAATCAAAACTGATGCTCCTGGCTCAGTTAATCCCATATCTTCTAGGAAAACCTGACGCTCTTCGTAGCTTTCTAATTCTGTGATATCAGCCTCTGCTCCTACTGAAAGAATAATTACTTCAGCATCTTCATCTTTTACTAATTCGCGAACTTGGTCAACATATTTGTTTCCGTTTACAGCTGAACCTTCGTCAACATTACAAACATATAAAACTGGTTTTGCTGTAATTAATTGGAAGCCTTCCATCAAAACTTCTTCATCATTACTTTGAGGAATAATTGTTCTTGCTGATTTTGCTTGTAAAAGAGCTTCTCTAATTCTGTTCAATAAAGCTTCTTCTGTCTGAGCTTCTTTATTTCCTGTTTTTGCAGCACGTTTTACTTTTTCTAAACGTTTTTCGATTGTTTCTAAATCTTTTAACTGCAATTCGATATCGATCGTTTCCTTGTCACGAATTGGATTTACGTTCCCGTCAACGTGAACAATATTATCATTGTCAAAACAACGTAAAACGTGAATAATAGCATTACACTCTCTAATGTTTCCTAAAAACTGATTTCCAAGACCTTCACCTTTACTTGCACCTTTTACTAAACCAGCGATATCAACGATATCAACAGTTGCCATTTGTACACGCTCTGGTTTTACCAACTCTTCTAATTTGTTGATTCTTGGATCTGGAACGTTTACAACACCAATATTAGGTTCGATTGTACAAAACGGAAAGTTCGCACTCTGCGCTTTTGCATTAGATAAACAATTAAATAATGTTGATTTTCCAACATTTGGTAATCCTACAATTCCTGCTTTCATCTGTTTGTTTCTATATTATTTATTCGACCTTTTATGCTTCGGCCTAAAACATTAAATATTGTGTTTTAATGTTTTGTAATTTAAATGTTCTTTTATTGATTTCTGCCAAAATGATATTTTTCGGCTTTAAAATTTTGCAAATATAAGATTTAATAGCTCTTGCACGAAGTAAAAATGTTCAATAATATAATTTTAAGGCTAATCTTAAAAATTTTTAAACATTTAATTAAATTTTTGTTAAAAAATACTACTTTTATAAACTAAACCAATGAAAAACAAACCAAAAAACCAAACTACGATGAAAAAAATTGTTTTATTATTATTTCTACTAAATACAGCGTTTCTTTTTGCACAAAAAGAAGTCTCAGGTGCTGTGAAAGATAAATCGGGTGCACCACTACCAGGTGTAAACGTTGTAGAAAAAGGAACCACTAATGGCGTTTCAACTGATTTTGAAGGTGGCTATGTCATTAAAGTAAAAGAAGGCGCAACCTTGGTTTTTACTTATGTAGGTTATGCAACTGTTGAAAGACCGGCTTTAAGTGGAAAAATTGACGTTACACTAGACGAAAGCGGCGGGCAAGTTTTAAGCGATGTAGTAGTTGTAGGTTCCAGAAGCACTAAAAGAACCGTTGTGAATTCGGCTGTACCTATTGATGTAATCAATGTAAAAGATGTTACAACTCAAAGTGGTAAAATCGAAATTAATCAACTATTACAATATGTTGCTCCATCTTTCAATGCCAACAAACAATCAGGTTCTGACGGAGCTGACCACGTTGACCCGGCTTCTTTAAGAGGTATGGGACCTGACCAGACTTTAGTTTTGATTAATGGAAAAAGAAGACACCAATCTTCTCTTATCAATTTATTTGGAACTCGTGGTCGTGGAAATACAGGAACCGATTTAAATGCAATTCCAGCTTCTTCAATCAAACGAATTGAAATTTTGAGAGATGGTGCAGCCGCACAATACGGTTCTGACGCTATCGCTGGAGTTATTAATATTATTACGAATGATAATGTAAAAGAATTAACTGGTTCTGTTACTTATGGCTTTTTTAATACGAATGCAAAAGGAGATTTTCTACCAGGAACACCAAATACTGATGGTTTCAGACTGGATAGAAAAGGTTTTGGAAATTCGTATGGAAAAGACAAATCTTTTGACGGAGAATCGTTGAAAATTGCGGCAAATTATGGAATTTCGGTAGGAAGCAAAGGCGGTTATGCCAATTTTACTGGAGAATTTATTAACAAAGACAAAACATTAAGACCTGCTTACGATTTCAGAAAAGGTTTTGGTGATGCACAAATTAGAGGCTTAAATTTCTTTGGAAATTTTTCTCTTCCATTGTCTGACAAAACAGAACTTTATGCTTTTGGCGGTACTAATTTTAGAGATACTGATGCATACGCTTTTACAAGAAATGATGGAGAAAGAGTTGTAGAAGAAATTTATCCGGGTGGTTACACTCCAAGAATTACTTCACATATCACCGATAATTCATTGGCTGCAGGAATTAGAACAACAACCGGAGGCGGATGGAAATTTGACTTAAGTAACACTTTTGGAAAAAATAAATTCGAATACGATATTAAAGGAACTTTAAACGCTTCACTTGAAGCAAAATCTCCAACAGAATTTGACGCGGGCGGACATAGTTTGCTTCAAAATACAACCAATTTTGATATTTCTAAAAACTATGATGATATCATGGATGGTTTTAATATTGCTTTTGGAACAGAATTCAGAGTAGAAAAATTTGAAATTTTTGCCGGTGAAGAAGGTTCTTATACTACTTATGATACAAACGGAGTTCCAATTACTGATCCAACAACTCAAAGTGCACCGATTGACCCAATTTCTGGAAATCCGAGACCTGGAAGTTCACAAGGTTTTCCTGGATACAGCCCTGCAAATGAGGTAAATGAAAGTCGTACCAATTTCTCTTTATATACTGATGCCGAATTAGATGTGACCAAAGCTTTTATGGTAAGTGGTGCTGTTCGTTTTGAAAATTACAGTGATTTTGGAAGTACTGTAAACGGAAAATTAGCATCAAGACTTAAAATTAATGACCATATCAACTTAAGAGGTTCTGTAAGTACAGGTTTCCGCGCACCTTCATTGGCTCAAATTTATTATAATTTACGTTTTACTAACTTTAATGCGAGCGGTGCTACAGAAGTTCTTTTAGCTCCAAATGACAGCCCGGTTACAAAAGCTTTCGGAATTGAAAAATTAAACGAAGAAAAAGCAGTTAATGCCTCTTTAGGTTTTACAGCAACTTATGGAGATTTTACAGCAACTGTTGACGGATATTATATTAAAGTAAAAGATCGTATTGTTCTTACTGGATATTTTGATGCAAGTTCACTGAATCTTGGTGTTTCTGAAGCTCAGTTTTTTGCTAATGGTGTAGACACAAGTACACATGGTTTAGATTTGGTTTTTTCTTGGAAAAAAACATATGATTTCGGAAATATTGGAGCAACTTTAGTTGGAAACATTAACGATATGAAAATTGATAATGTAAAAAATGGTTCTCTTGATGCTGATACTTTCTTTGGAAATCGTGAAAAAGCCTTTTTATTGGCTTCTGCTCCAGATAGCAAATTTGGTTTAAATCTTACTTACGCTAAAAATAAATTTGACGGAGGTTTAGCATTTACGCGTTTCAGCAAAGTAGTTTTAGTTGATTATGCTGATGAAGAAGACGTTTACAATCCAAGATTAGTAACCGATTTGACTTTAGGCTATAGAATTTCTAAAAACTTAAAAGTAAGTATCGGAAGCAATAACTTATTTAATGTTTATCCAACTAAACAAGACGAACAAGGCAATACAGAAGCCGGAGGTTACTGGGATGCGGTTCAAATGGGTTTCAGCGGAGCATATTACTACGCAAGACTTGGATTTAATTTCTAATAGAAAAGGGATTCGACTTCGTTCAGCCTGACAATATTTTGAATTGTATATAACAAAAAATCCTGAACAGATGTTCAGGATTTTTTTATGCTTAAATACTAAAATTAAAGTTTAAATTCTAATGAATCTACTATAGCTTTTTCTTCATCAGTAGGAGTAAATCCAGATATTTCCCAATAATTGGTCATAACTTTATTCTTTTTATTGAAAAGCGACTTTTCTTTAAAAACATCGCTTTCCTTATAAGTGAAATTTTGTCGGTTAAAAAAAGTTGTAACAAAGTTATTTCGCACCTGAATATTTTTAATGTGATCTTTTAAAATAAGATCATAAGCAATTTCTTCATTTGAACTCAGTAAATAATAATTTTCCCCGTCGATTCTATAATTAACTTTAACAATCGATCTGGTCACATTTTTTGAACCTACTTTTGTTTGTTCTTCAACCTGAAGCAAGTTTTGCGGTGTAATTATAATACTAAATTCAACAATTAGTTTTTTTACAGGATCATAAATAACTTCAAAAGTATCTAATGCTTTTTTTGATTTATCCCGAGGCGTGATTGCCATTATGTAATAATTTTTATTATTTGGATGACCCCGCGTAATAAAATCATATTCTTTTCTGGTTTTAGAATCTAAAAGAGGATCAAAATATTTCAAATTACAATAATTCTCCATGATATCATTCAGATTATAACCTTTTAAATCTTCGCTGACATCGGTATCAAGAAGTCCATAAGAACGGTTTTGCTCTACTAATAATGTTGTAGTTGATTTTTTCTGATTTGCCGTAAATTGAAAATTTACTAATCCGTCATTATAATACGAATATTTATTGTTAAGCATAAAAAACTCTCTTACAAATACTTTTAATCTGTAAGACGAAGCTAACTTTTGTCTTGAATTGACAACAATTTTTTGGAGGATTTTTTGTGGATTTTCTTTAGAGACTACAATTTCATCTAATTTAGTATTGTTACTTTTAAGATAAACCACAAACATATCTGGCTTCAAAGGTCCCCAACGAAGTGTTATTTTTTCATAATCGGTTTGAGTAACTTCAAGACTTGAAGATCCGCTTAGCATAAAAGTTACCTTGCCGTCGGCATTGCTTAATAATGTCTGCTTTGTTTTCATGATAAAAACGGTAGCATTTTCGATAGGCAATTGCGTCTCAATATCTTTAACAACAATCGAATACTCTGCATTTTGTGCAAAGGCGGCAAAATTAAATAATACAATAAATAAAAGTACCAGTCTCCTCATAGGCTGTTTTTAGAATATTATCATCAAATTAACAAAATAAATCATTAAGTTACAGTATTTTATAGAATAAAAATTAAAAATATACGAAAAATAAGATAAAAAAAATCCTGAGTACATTACTCAGGATTTTCAAAATATCTAAATTTAAATATTCTGAATATTATTCGCCATGTAAAAACGCTTGTCTATTCAACAAAGTTTCTTCATCTTCTACGTGGTTATCATCTGGTACACAGCAATCAACAGGACATACAGCAGCACATTGAGGTTCATCATGAAAACCTTTACACTCTGTACATTTTCCAGGAACGATATAATAGATTTCATCAGAAATTGGAGTTTGTGCATCTTCAGCGTCAACCTCAGTTCCGTCAGGTAAAACTACTTTTCCTTTAAGGCTTGTTCCGTCTTTATATCTCCAATCATCTGCTCCTTCATATATTGCTGTATTTGGGCATTCTGGTTCGCAAGCCCCACAATTAATGCATTCGTCAGTTATAATAATTGCCATCTTTTTCTTGATTACGTGTTAAAAGTTATAGGTTTTACGTTAAAAATGCCAAACATTTTAATCGGCTTTGCCTTATAACTTAATATAGCTTATTTTTGTGCAAAATTACAATCAAAACAATTCATAAGCAAACATTATGACATTAGAAACAAAAAAAAGTGTTTTTGTTGAATTAGGAAAATTTTTAGGTCAGTTCTCGGAAAAGGAATCCGCAAAAAAATCTGACGTTTTATATAACGACATTTTTTTTGATGATTTTGAAAATCTGATTCATTTATCACAATCTCATAATGGCTGGTACACGCCAGAACAGGTTTATTTTGCTCTAAAGTCCTGGGCGGAAGCTTTGACTGTAGAAAACATTGACAAATGGCTTTCGCAATACAAAGCTGAATTTGCTCAGAATGAAGGAAAAGAAAAAACAGTCGCTTTGATTTTGGCCGGAAATATTCCATTAGTTGGGTTTCATGATTTTTTATCTGTTTTAATTACAGGAAATAAAGCTTTGGTAAAAACTTCTTCAAACGATCAGCATTTGCTTCCTTTTTTGGCAAAATATTTAATTGCTGTTGATGAAAATTTAAAAGATAAAATCACTTTCGTAGAAGGAAAACTGGAAAACTTTGATGCTGTAATCGCAACCGGAAGCAATAATACGGCTCGTTATTTTGAATATTACTTTAAAGATAAACCTTCTATCATCAGAAAAAACAGAAATTCTGTTGCTGTTTTAAACGGAAAAGAAGCTAAGGAAGATTTAGAAAATTTGGGTGAAGATATTTTCAGATATTTCGGATTAGGATGCCGAAATGTCTCCAAACTTTTTGTTCCAAAAGGATATTCGTTTGATGGCTTTTTTGAAGCAATTTTCAAATATCAGGATGTCATTCATTATGAAAAATACGCTAATAATTATGATTACAACAAAGCCGTGTTTTTAATGAGTAATTTCAAATTATTAGATAACGGATTTTTGACTATTAAAGAAGATTCGAGTTATGCCTCTCCTATTTCGAGTGTTTTTTATGAATTTTATGAAAATATTGAAGATTTACAGTCGCGTCTTGAAACTGATTCTGAACAAATTCAGTGTATCGTTAGCAACGATTTAATCGAAAATAGCATAACATTCGGGGAAACTCAAAAACCTCAATTGTGGGATTACGCAGATAACGTTGATACTATAACGTTTTTGTTAACAACAAAGTAAAAATATGTTTAATTATTTCGAATAATTTATCGCTTTTTCGTCTCCTATTGCCGAAATTTGCGTCTTTAAAATTTTCGACTATTAACAACAACCATGAAAAAACACAACTACAGCGCAGGACCAAGTATTTTACCTCAGGAAGTTTTTGAGAAGGCATCAAAAGCAATTTTAAATTTTAATGATTCAGGATTATCTATCCTTGAAATTTCGCACCGAAGTAAAGATTTCGTTGCTGTTATGGATGAAGCTCGTTCCCTTGCTTTAGAATTATTAGGACTGCAAGGAAAAGGATACCAAGCTTTATTTTTACAAGGCGGTGCAAGTACTGCATTCTTAATGGCTCCTTATAACTTGATGAAAGAAGGCGGAAAAGCTGCTTATTTAGATTCAGGTACGTGGGCAACTGCTGCTATTAAAGAAGCTAAGCTTTTTGGAGAAACTGTTATTGTAGGATCTTCAAAAGAAGACAATTATACTCATATTCCAAAAGGTTACGAAATTCCTGGTGATGCTGATTATTTCCACTGTACTAGTAACAATACTATTTTTGGAACTCAAATGCACGAATTCCCTTCAACTTCTATTCCGGTAGTTTGCGATATGAGTTCGGATATTTTTTCACGTCAGTTGGATTTCTCTAAATTCGATTTGATTTATGCTGGAGCTCAAAAAAATATGGGACCTGCAGGAACGACTTTAGTTGTAATCAAAGAAGAAATTTTAGAGAAAAACGGAAGAACAATTCCGAGTATGTTAGATTACGCTAAACATATCAAAGCAGAAAGTATGTACAATACTCCTCCTGTATTTTCAGTTTACGTTTCTTTATTAACATTACAATGGATTAAAGAAAAAGGCGGAATCGCTGCTGTTGAAAAATTAAACAACGCAAAAGCAGATTTGCTTTACGCTGAAATCGACAGAAACCCATTATTCAAAGGAGCTGCAAATGTTGAGGACCGTTCTAAAATGAACGTAACTTTCTTATTGAACAATCCAGAGCACACTGAAACTTTTGACGCTTTGTGGAAAGCTGCAGGAATTTCAGGATTGCCAGGACACCGTTCTGTTGGCGGTTACAGAGCTTCTATCTACAACGCTATGCCAATTGAAAGCGTTCAGGTTTTAGTTGATGTAATGAAAGCATTAGAATCTAAAGTTTAATCGTTTATCCGTTTAATCGTTAATTTAATTAATTGTTTAAACCTTAAATGCTTCCTTTAAAATATCAAAAAAGAAAAATCAAATAGCTGGTTATCGATTAAAACATTAAACGATTTACCAAATAAACAATAAACACACAATGAAAGTATTAGCAAATGACGGAATTTCTAAAAGCGGAATTCTAGCCTTAGAAAAAGGTGGATTTGAAGTTATAACTACAAAAGTAGCTCAAGAACAAGTAGCTAACTATATTAATGAAAATAATGTTGACGTAATTTTAGTTCGTAGTGCAACTAAAGTTCGTAAAGATATTATCGATGCTTGTCCTGGAATCAAAATCATCGGACGTGGTGGTGTTGGAATGGATAACATCGATGTGGATTATGCTAAAAGCAAAGGAATTCATGTAATCAATACTCCAGCTTCATCTTCAGAATCTGTTGCTGAGTTGGTATTCGGTCACTTATTCTCTGGTGTTCGTTTTTTACATGATTCAAACAGAAATATGCCTCTTGAAGGAGATTCAAACTTTGACGGTTTGAAAAAAGCGTATGCTAACGGAACTGAATTAAGAGGAAAAACTTTAGGTATTGTTGGTATTGGTCGTATCGGACAAGCTACTGCAAAAATGGCTCTTGGTTTAGGAATGAAAGTTATTGCTGCAGATAGTTTTATTCCTGAAGTAGATGTTAAAGTTGAGTTTTTTGACGGACAATCTATCACAACTAAAATCGTTTCTCAATCATTAGAGTCTTTATTCAAAGAAGCTGATTTCATTACATTGCACGTTCCTGCTCAAGATGGTTACATCATTGGAGAAAAAGAACTTGCTATCATGAAAGACGGCGTTGGAATCGTAAACTGTGCTCGTGGTGGTGTTATTGATGAAGTAGCTTTAGTAAAAGCTTTAGATTCAGGAAAAGTTGCTTTTGCTGGTTTAGACGTTTTTGAAAGCGAACCAAAACCAGAAATGGCAATCTTAATGCACTCTAAAATCTCATTGACTCCACACATTGGAGCTGCAACTGGAGAAGCACAAGACAGAATTGGTACTGAATTAGCATCACAAATTATTACTTTGTTAAGCTAGTAATTAAAAAATAGATTATCTTTAAAGGGATTTACTACTTATTTGTAGTAAATCCCTTTCTTTTTTTATTAATTTTGGTGTATAATTTAAACCCTTAAATATTATGTTTGAACAATTAACCCAATTAGTACAACAATACGGAGGCGATGCTGTTGTAAATAATGCCGCTGTCCCAAATGAGCATAATGAAGCTGTAATTGGCGAAACCAGCAATTCTATTTTTGAAGGATTAAAAAAGATTGTTTCTGAAGGTGGAACCGATCAAATTGCGGGATTATTTAATGGAAACTCACCTATTGACAGCTCAAATCCAGTCGTACAACAAATTCAGCAACAATTAAGCGGAAACCTTGGCGAAAAATTTGGTTTAAGCAGTGCCGATTCAAATGGAGTTGCATCCAATTTGATTCCCCAGATTTTAGGTTCATTAGTGAATAAAGCAAAAGATCCTAATGACAGTAGTTTTCAAATTTCTGATATTATAAACTCGATTTCCGGCAACAGCGGACAAGCTTCAGGAATAATGGATACAATTTCTAAATATGGAATGCAATTTGGCCTTGACCAAAACAGTGACGGAAAAGTTGATGTAGCAGATGTTCTTGTTGTTACTAAAAGCAAAGGAGGCATTGCCGGTTTTATTGGTAAATTGTTTGGAAGCAAGTAGAGTTCCTAAGATTCTGAGACACTAAGATTCTAAGATTTTTGTTTTTATCTAAAATATACAAAAGCTGTTTTAAAAAAAACAGCTTTTTTTTGTTACTAACAACTTAGAATCTTAGCATCTTAGAAACTTAGAGTCTTAGAAAAATTTCGTAACTTTAATTGTTTAAAACAAAAATCATGAAGAAATTCATTTACATATTGATTGTTTTATTTACAGTAATAGCGTGTTCTACAGGTTCAAAAAATAACGCGGTTGCTGCAAATTCTCCTAAGACAAATTCTGGCGTAAATGATACTGTCCGAATTGCAAATGATTCTCTTGAATATGAAGTTATTATAATTGACAATGGCTTTTCAACCTGGTTGGCATCAATTGCACAACCACGAAATTATTATTCTCTTAGTTATCTTGAAAACAAAAATTTCCTGTATGTAACGGAATGGAATAATCGCGTACGCCAGCCACAGCTTTACAATCCGAATTTATATGAAATGCTGATTGACTATCGTCCTGAGATTCATTATGGCTATGAAGTGAATTACCTTATTTACAACTACATGATTTATTTTCAAAATACTTATAAACAAAAGCTTTGGGGGTACGTTCCATCTAGATAATGTTATTATATTTGTAATCATTACAAATAGCAATGAATAAATTAAAGCAACGCTGGGGAATAACCTCAAATTTTCAAGCCATTATCATTCTTATCGTTTTTGCCATCACCGGATCGGCATCTGCGTGGCTGTCTAAACCTTTCTGCGTTTGGCTCGGAATTACAAAACAAGATTTTGGAGGTTGGTTTACTTTAATTCGTCTACTTATTATTTTCCCTATTTATCAAGTTTTGTTGGTTGCCATTGGAACTATTTTTGGGCAATTCAAATTCTTTTGGAATTTCGAAAAGAAAATGCTTAAAAACATGGGATTAGGTTTTCTGTTTAAAGACTAATCTTCTTTGTTTCTTTTCTGAAAATAATAGGTATAAATCCAAGTAAGTGTAAACGACGGAACAATATCTGTAAAAGGGAGAATTTCTTCAATAAAAGTCAAAACGCTGGCCACTTTCCCTACTCTACCTTTATACATTCTCGCCATTATAAAAGCTGCAATCGGTGCCCAGATTACATCAGCAAAATCTCCAAAAATTGTAATTGCCGAAGTCGCCATACCAATTCCATCCAAAATCAAGCCGATTATAAGTTTTCTGCTTTTATCATCTTCATCTACTACTTTCAAGTCCTGCATGTTACATTTGTTTTTTAGTTCATCTAAATTAAAAATAATTGATCAAATCGAATTATTTCTTTTTCTGAATTAACTTTTAAAATTACCACTTTCTTATTTATTTCTCACCACAGCAAATAATGCTCCAAAATCTCCATCCGTTTGATTCCAATCTTGTGATGGAAGATAGGCACGTGATACAAATCCGTCAAGATAAAGCGCATTTTTACATCCTAAACTTTTAAAATAAATAGCAAAATCATAGAAATTCACTTCGCTTTTCGATAATACAAAAACCACTTTTCCATCAGGGAGAATTCCAACTCCATTTCTAATATTTACATTTTTTGACCCTTCTTTAAAATCAGGATGAATTTTTCCATCAATAAGTAACATTGGCCCAGATTGCGTCGCAAAACTGATTTCACCTTTATTAAAGAAAGTTTCTGTCGTACAAATTTTTGCCGTTTTCTTAGTTGTAATATAAAACACTCCGTTTGGCTTTAAATAAAAATTTCCTGCTGCTTTTGTTGTATCCAAAGGAATAATTTCTCTTTTGTTTTCAATATAAAGTCCCTGAGGAGAATTATCAGTTTTATACATTCCTGCATTCATAACAAAATCTAATTCAAGATTCTTTTTTGCTGTCCAACGCTTCAAATTCTCAATGCTTCCAAAACGTTTCCCATTTTCATCTTTCCAAAATAATTTCAAGTTTTGCTTTTTAACATCCACTTTATACGTTAAAAATTTATCATTAGAATATTTATCAGCATTCGCAAAAAGCAATGAAAATCCTGCTATCAATACAAATAGGAATATTTTTAATTTCATTTTTAAAATATTATTTAGTTAAAGATAAACCTAAATTACATCATAAAATTCTGTTACAACCCATTTTTATATCGATAGATTCTTCGTTTCTTTGTAGAAACAGTTTCAAAAAATGATACACGCAAAAAATATACATAAATTCTACGATCAGCTTGAAGTTTTAAAAGGAGTTGATTTGCATATTAAAAAAGGAGAAATTGTTTCGATTGTAGGCGCTTCTGGTGCCGGAAAAACTACTTTATTGCACATTCTGGGAACATTAGACAAACCTTCAAACGGCAATACAGATACTTCATTAACTATAAATGGAGAAAATATTCTGAAACTAAATGATAAAGCTTTATCTAGTTTTAGAAATTTGAATTTAGGTTTTATTTTTCAGTTTCATCAACTTTTGCCTGAGTTTACAGCTTTAGAAAATGTTTGTATTCCTGCTTACATCGCTGGAAAAAAACCATCAGAAACCGAAGCGGAAGCTAAAAAATTGCTAACATTTTTAGGATTATCTCATAGAATTAACCATAAACCAAATGAACTTTCAGGTGGAGAACAACAGCGTGTAGCCGTTGCGAGAGCTTTAATCAATAAACCTGATGTTATTTTTGCCGATGAACCTTCGGGGAATTTAGATACGCATTCAGCCGAAAATCTGCATCAATTATTTTTTCAGCTTCGTGATGAATTTGGACAAACTTTTGTAATTGTGACCCATAACGAAGAATTGGCAAATATGGCCGACAGAAAATTAGTAATGGTTGATGGCCAGATCAGCAACACAGGAACGGCTGAAAATGAATAAAACAGAACTCAAAGATTTTCTTGACGAAAAAGTCATTCAATATAACAATCAGGATTTTATTGAAAGTGATCCTGTGCAAATTCCACATTTGTTTTCCCAAAAAGAAGATATTGAAATTGCTGGTTTTCTTAGCGCCACAATTGCATGGGGAAATCGCAAAATGATCATTAAAAACTCGCATCAAATGATAGAATTAATGGGCAACACGCCTTATGATTTTGTCATGTCACATTCTGATGAGGATTTGGCTCGCTTGGAAAATTTTGTACATCGTACTTTTAACGGAAAAGATTTGGGCGGTTTCATAAAGGGACTTCAGCACATTTACAAAAATCATAATGGTCTGGAAGCTGTTTTTGCCAAAAATCAAGAAGAAAACAGTTTGCAGAAAAGCATTCACGAATTCAAAAAATTGTTTTTCGAAATCGATCATTTACCCCGAACTCAAAAACATATTTCAGATCCACTGAACAATTCGGCAGCAAAAAGAATCAACATGTACTTGAGATGGATGGTGCGTCAAGATGCTAAAGGAGTTGATCTTGGTATTTGGAAAACTATTTCTCCTTCTATTTTATCTTGTCCTTTAGATGTCCATTCTGGAAATGTTGCCCGAAAATTAGGATTGCTTTCACGAAAGCAAAATGACGGAAAAGCTTTGGCCGAACTAGATTCAAAACTTAGAGAAATGGACAAACAAGATCCTGTAAAATACGATTTTGCGCTTTTCGGTTTAGGCGTTTTTGAAGGATTTTAATCCGAAACTGAGTTCTTTTTCCCTAGCTTTTTTCTGTTTTTTTTCGTAATATTACAGTATAAAGCTATTGGTATGGAGCAACTTATAGGTTATATCAAACATTTTGTCATTCCATTTTTCTTAATCATAACTTTATCTCTGATCGTAATTCTGCTTTTTAAAAGAATACGTTATCAATACACACTGCCTTATCGATCTCAAATTATTCGAAAATCAGAAATTTTTTTAACTGAAATTACGCTTTCCAACCCGGATAAAAATACTTTAAAATACAAAATTTCAAAATTTAAATCTGAAATTCCGATACATAAAAACTGGTGCAAAGACATGCTCATCAGCAATATGATCCTCATGAAAAGCAATTTAAAAGGAAAAACAGCAAAAAATATTCTTTCTATCTACAAACAGCTTGAACTAAATCATTATTCTGCCAGCTTAATTCGGGACTTTAGAAAATATAAAAAATGCCTTGGATTTTATCATTTTCAGGCTATAGGATATAGACCCGGAATTCATATGATTAAAAAATATTTGCTACATCCCAACCAAATTATTCTTTCTAATGCCAATATCGCCTTTTTAGCACTTTCAAAAGGCAACTGGCTGGCTTTGGATAAAATTCCGATAAAAGTATCGCGCATCACAACCATAAAAGTAATGGATGTGCTGCATTCTGAAAATATCCCAATTCCGAAAGACATTGATCTTTGGATACATTCAGAAAAAAAAGCCATTTTAAAACTCGCTGTAATGACGATGGTATTTTATAATTACAGAAATAAATCGGCTGAGATTATAAAACTCCTTCACCACAAACACAAAGCATTAAGAATCGACGTTATAATCGCCATTCGTGATCTTTATTTAAATGAAGCTGAAGAAGAACTTCTTTCTTTATTTGACAAAGAAGCTATTGATGTTCAATTAGAAATACTAGAAACATTGGCCGTGATAGGATCAGAAAAAACAATTTCTTTTTTAAAGAATGAAATTCCAAAACAAGAAATAAAAGATTTAAAATTGAAAATGGTTTTTTGTTACAATACGTTAGACGCTGCTGGTGTAGATCAATTAGGAAGTCAGGATGCTGACACCCAAAAAATGATTAATCATATTAGAAAAATAGAATTATGATAATAGATTTTTTATATCTGCTGATTCATTGCTATGCTATTTTTGCAGGTATATTTTCTATTGCTTACATTTTATTTTATGTTTTTTTGGCCATACTATCTTATTTTGCCATCATTAAACACGTCAAATATCAGCGTTATCTTGAGGAGGAAGTTTTGCTTCGTTCCAATCATATTTTAGGGGTTTCTGTTGTAGCTCCTGCCTTCAATGAAGGAGTTAATATTGTTTATAATGTAAAATCACTGCTTTCGCTGACTTATCCAAAATATGAAGTTATTATTGTAAATGACGGAAGTACAGATGATACACTTGAAAAATTAATCTCCGAATTTGATTTAGCCAAAATCGATTTTTATTATCAGGAGAAAATCCCAACAAAGCCTGTTCGAGGACATTATAGATCCAAAAATCCTGTTTATTCTAAATTGCTCGTTGTAGATAAAATCAACGGAAAGAGCAAAGCCGATGCCTCAAATGCTGGCATAAATTCCTCGCAATATCCTCTTTTTTTATGTACCGATGTAGATTGCATTTTAAAACGGGATACTATTTTGAAGCTTGCAAAACCTTTTATGGAAAGCACAACGCGTGTTATTGCAAGTGGCGCGGGAATCAGAATTTCAAATTCATGTGATGTCAAAGAAGGTTTTTTGCTTAAAGTTCATTATCCAAAAGAATGGTATCCGCGTTTTCAGGAATTAGAATATGTTCGTTCTTTTTTGTTTGGAAGAATGGCCTGGAGCCAAATCAACGGCTTACTTTTAGTTTCTGGCGGACTCGGAATGTTTGACAAAGAGATTGTGGTGAATGCCGGAGGATATTGGCATCAGTCTTTAGGCGAAGATATGGAATTGATTACCCGCATGCGAAGATACATGCACGACAGCAATAAAAAGTTTTTAATAAAATACATTCCGGAATCACTTTGCTGGACTGAAGTTCCAAGTACAAAAACCGTTTTTTTAAGACAAAGAATACGCTGGGCGCGCGGACTCATTCAAACGCTTTATCTGCATCGAAAAATGTTTTTGAATCCAAAATATGGAAAAACGGCATTTTTAATTTTGCCATTCTTCTTTTTATTTGAATTTATGGTTCCGATTATTGAATTTATCGGCATTATAACTTTGATTTCCAGTTTTGTATTAGGATTGATTAATTTTCAATTTTTGCTGATTGTCAGTCTTTTGATTTATCTTTTTTATCTCTCAATAACCATCATTTCGATATTGATTGATGAAACCCTGTATCGGACGTATTCAAATTACAAAGAGCTTCTTACACTAATCGGAATGGCGGCAATTGAACCGTTTGTCTATCATCCTGTTACTGTTTATGCGGCTTTAAAAGGATATTGGTATTTCTTTGGAAAAAAAGAACAAAAGTGGGGCGTTATGGTTCGAAAAGGTTTTGATCAGCCAAATAAAAAATAATGTGATTATGAAATACGACAGAATTTTACATACAAGCCTGATGATTTGGATTATTCTATTTTCTGTTCAAAATATAAAAGCACAGAAGATTGATACTGACAGCCTTTTGACTGTAATAACCAACAACATGAAAAATACACATCCTGACTATAAACTCAATATTCAGAGAGCATTATTAGGAAAAAAAACAGCTCCGGATTATCTCGATTTTTATCTGGCTTTAGGACGCAATTATGATTTGACGAATGCAAAAGACAGCGCAAGATATTATTACAATTATGTAATTGATAAAAACCCAAAATATCAGGAAGCTTTTATTTATCTGATTAACCTGAATATTGATGAAAAAAAATATGATGAAGGAATTGCAGTCGCAAATAAAGCCATTGAATTATATCCTGATGAAAAAGTATATCGGCTTAAACGAATTGCTTTTTATTCTTTACAGAACGACACTGAAAATGAAGCCAAATATCTAAAATCAATTAAGGCTAAATTTCCAAATGATCCGGAAATTCAGCAATTGCTTTATGAATTGTATTCGCAAATCAATATGGATCGTGTTGGCGTGTATTATAATTATACCACAATCAGTCGCGATGGCATTGGTCCTTGGCATTTGGGAAGTGTTGATTATTTGCGCCAGCGCTCTTGGGGAAGCCTAATTGGAAAAGTCAGTTATGCCAAAAGACTTTCGGCGAATTCTGTAATGACAAGCGGACTGCAATTTGAAGCCGAATCCTACCTTTTTGCAAAAAGGAATAATTATTCCTATATTGATGTCGCTTACAGTCAAGACAATGCGTTTCCTAAATTGAGATTAGGGTATTCCTATTTTCATAATTTTAACAAAGGCTGGGAAGCTGATTTGGGCGTTCGTTACATTTTGATGAATGATGATAGCGACGTAAAAACATTAAATATCGGCCTCGGAAAATATTTTGGTTCTTATTGGGTTAATTTAAGGTCTTATATTCAAAGCGAAGGAACTTCATTAACATTCACTTCAAGATATTATTATAAAACAAAGTTTGATTATATTACACTAATTGCTGGTTACGGAACTTCCCCAGATGACAAAACTAGGTCAGCAGATTATGAAAGTAGATTGTCTTTAAAATCGTACCGCTTGAGCGCCGGATTTTTTAAGCTTATAAAAAGTCATTACATCGCAGGATTTATGATTACTGACAATGAACAGGAATACGCGGCAAATAAATTTCAAACAGAACTTGATTTTGCTTTTTTACTGCAATACAAATTTTAAAAATCATGAAAAAGAAGCTTTACATCAAATTACTGCTCCTCTTCTTTTCCCTTTTTAACCTAAATATAATGGCTCAGTCTGAAATTATTATAACGCACAAAAACAGCATTATTTCTAAATCTGATGAAAGTCGTGATGCCGCTTTGATTCTAAAAAAATACATCGATAAGGCTTTTGCAAAAGAATTTGAAAATATTTCCCAAAACAAAAATGACGATGCGTCCGAAATAATTCTGCAAATTTCTGATGAAGAAAAATTAAAACCGACTGAGTTTCTAATCAAAAGCGATTCAAAATCCATTTATCTGATTGCTCAAAATCCAAAATACCTGCGTTATGCTGTTTACACTTTACTGGAAATTTGGGAATTCCGAAAATTCACTGCGACTGAAACCTATATTCCAAAAGTAACCGAATTTTCATTTCCTAAAAACTCTATAAAACGATATCAGCCTTCTTTTGATTATCGCGCATTATTTTTTCCAGATTGCTACGATGAAGCTTTTCGGGATTGGCATAAACTCGATTGGCATATTGATGATTTTGGTATTTGGGGACATTCTTTCAATGTTCTTATACCGCCAAAAGAGTATTTCAAAAACAATCCAAAGCTTTTTGCTTTGTATGAAGGAAAAAGAAACGGCGAATCTTTATGCATGACAAATGATACGGTTGTTGATTTGATCGAGAAAAAAATGGCCAAAATTATTGCCGAAAAACCAGATGCACAATTTTATTCTATAAGCCAAAATGACGATGTAGTATATTGTGAATGTACCGAATGCCGAAAATTAAACGAGAAATATGGCGGCCCTCAAGGCTCATTTTATTATTTTCTGAATAAAGTTGCAGCGCAATTTCCAAAAACAAAAATTACAACACTAGCCTATCTACATACGTTCAAACCTCCCGTTAATTTAAAAATAGCTTCAAATATTTATACCATTTTATGTCCAATTGAATTAAACCGTAGTAAAGCTATTTCAGCACAAAGCGCACCTTCATTTATGAAAGTTCTAGACAATTGGAGCAAAACTTCTCCGCATTTATTCCTTTGGGATTACACTGTTCAGTTTTCTAATTATATGTCGCCTTTTCCAAATTTTGAACCTTTTCAAAGCAATTATAAGCTTTTTGAAAAAAACAAAGTGAAAGGTTTATTTGTTCAGGGGTACGCTGATCTTCCTGGAGATTTTTCAGAATTAAGACAATATCTTTTAGCAAAACTGCTTTGGGATACAAACATTGATATCAAAGCCGTCACAGCTGATTTTTTAAGAGGTTTTTACGGAAAAGCCGCACCACATATAAGTGATTATTTGAAACTTTTGACTGAAAACCAAAATAAAAGCAATTCTTATTTAGACATTTATTCGGGTCCGGTTCAAGCCCGAAATACGTTTTTGAGACCCGATGCAATGGATCAATATGATAAATTGCTTGAACTAGCATCTGACGCTGTAGCGGATGATAATACTTTAAAAGAGAGAGTTTTAAAACTTCGTCTGGCTCTCGAATTTGTTTATTTTGAACAATCTAAATTTTATGGAAAAAACCAACATGGAATGTTTACCGTAAATAATAAAGGAGAAAAAGAAGTCAAAGATAAATTGACTGAAAGAGTTTTGAATTTCAGCAAATCTTGTAATGATCTTGGAATTTACGAATTAAGTGAAGACGGGCTTTCACCTGATAAATATTATCAGGAATGGCTGAAAATTTGCGAAAATAGGACAACGCATTTAGGTGAAGATTTGAAAGTAAATTTTTTAACTGAACCTTCTGAGGATTTTAAAGGTAAAGGAAGTTACGGACTTGTTGATGGAAATCTGGGGTATAAAGATTTCAACATCAACTGGATTGGCTGGTATGGCACCAATCCTTCTTTTGAAATTGAAACCAAAAAATTGAATTTTAATGTTCTAAAACTAAATTTCCTCGAAGATCAGCGACATTGGATTTTTCCACCGAAAAAAATAAAAATTTATGGTTTTAAAGATCAGAAATGGAAGCTCTTACAGGAGAAAATTTATGATATTTTAACAGAAGACTATGAAATTACAACAAAATCATGGGAATTTAAAGATCTGAGCTTTAGTAGTTTTGCTAAAATAAAAGTACTAGTAGAAAATCAATCCAAATTACCAGAATGGAGAATCAGAAAAAACAAAAAACCAATGGTAATGATTGACGAAATTGAACTTTACAAAAAATAAAAGCCAAAAAAACAAAATGAATACCAACGAAAAAAAAATTATGATCATCGAAAATGATGATATGGCAATTGAAATTCTAAAATTCATTTTAAAAAAAGAAGGTTACAAAATAAGTGTTGCCAAAGATGGCATGAACGCACTAGAACGCATTCCAGTTATTTTGCCTGATTTGGTCATTACGACGATTATTATACCGCTCAAATCTGGATTGGAGATTATCAATCATATTAAAAAAAACTTCCCAAATATTCGTGTTATTGCGCTCTCATCACTTGGCGAAGAGGAAAATACAGTAGAAGAAGCCTTTGAGTTGGGCGTTGATGATTTTATTGCAAAACCTTTTAATCCAAATGAACTTTTATTGCGAATAAAGCGATTATTATAACTTTTTAAAGTCTCTTTTTGAGAAATACGAAAGCAATAATCGATCGTAATTCTTAACAGATGCCAATTTTTCAGCTATTTATAGCTATCTTTGCACAAAATTTAATGCAAATGAGCACTTTCGAAAAATTCAATCTTCCAAAATCATTACAAAAAGCTGTAGACGAATTAGGTTTTGTTACACCAACTCCTATTCAGGAAAAATCTTTCTCTGTAATCATGTCTGGACGCGATATGATGGGAATTGCGCAAACCGGAACTGGTAAAACATTTGCCTATTTATTGCCTCTTTTAAAGTTATATAAATTTACAAATACCAATACTCCAAAAATTGTTGTACTTGTTCCAACTCGTGAATTAGTAGTTCAGGTTGTCGATGAAGTTGAAAAATTGACTAAATACATGTCAGTTAAAACTTTAGGAATTTATGGAGGTGTAAACATCAATACACAAAAGAAAGCTGTTTATGAAGGTGTTGACATTTTAGTTGGAACTCCTGGACGTACGATGGATTTGGCTTTAGACGCAGTTGTTCGTTTTGACGAAACACAGAAATTAGTTATTGATGAGTTTGATGAAATGTTGAATTTAGGTTTCAGACCACAGCTGACATCACTTTTGGCAATGATGAAAACGAAACGTCAAAACATTCTGTTTTCTGCAACGATGACAGATGAAGTTGATGATATTTTAAATGATTATTTTGATTTCCCTGAAGAAGTTACGCTTGCGGCTTCTGGAACGCCTCTTGAAAAAATTACTCAGATTACATACAATGTTCCTAATTTTAATACAAAAGTAAATCTGCTGAAACATTTATTAGAAACAGACGAAAGCATGAGCCGTGTTTTGGTTTTCGTAAATAATAAAAAGATTTCAGATATGCTTTTCAATCGTATTGATGAGCTTTTTGAAGGACAATTTGGTGTAATTCACTCGAATAAATCTCAAAATTACCGTTTGAGTACAATGGCTGAATTTCAGGAAGGAAATCTTCGCGGTTTAATCACAACCGACGTTATGGCGAGAGGTTTGGATATTTCTAATATCACGCACGTTATCAACTTCGAGCTTCCGGAATTACCAGAATTGTACATGCACAGAATTGGTCGTACAGGTCGTGCAGACGCAACCGGAACTGCAATTAGTTTTGTTGCTCCAAGAGAAGAAGAATACAAAATCGAAACCGAACTTTTGATGGATCAGGAACTTGAAGTCACTGATTTTCCTGAAGAAGTTGAAGTTTCAACCAAACTTATTGAACCTGAAAAAGACAGACAACCTATTAAGTTTTTAATGAAAAAAGTAAAACTTGATGGTGAAGGTGCTTTTCATGAAAAATCTAAAAAGAATAAAAAAGTCAACTTGGGCGGTCCTTCTAAAACAAAAAAGAAAACACACGGTTCTGTCAATCGAAATATGTTGAAAACGAGAGATAAAAAGAGAAAAGATAAGGATAAATAAAATTTTAGGTGCTAAGGTACTAAGTTGCTAAGATTCTAAGTTTTAAAAATATTAAAAGGCTCAATAATACTTGTATTATTGAGCCTTTTTTCTTAGCATCTTAGTCCCTTAGAACCTTAGCAACTTTGATTAAATTTTCGTAAAAACCAAACCAACCGGCGAACATAATTCAATTCGTTTTCCAGTATCAGTAAGTTTTCCGGTCGCTTTATCTCTTTTAAAAATAACAATATCATTTGTGTATTGATGTCCAACTAAAAGGTAATTTCCTGTTGGATCAATCGCAAAATCTCTTGGGCCTTTTCCTAGTGTACTTTGTTGCTCCACTAATTCCAGGCTTCCGTTTTTTTGAATTTTATATACCGAAATAGCGTTTGCGTCTACACGATCTGTTAAATATAAAAAGTTTCCGTCTGGAGAAATCTTGATTGCAGCTGCTCCTGTTCCGCCTTTAAAACCTTGTGGTAAAATACTAGTTTCAGCGATTACTTTTAAAACTCCCGTTTTATCATAGCTAAATGATGTAAGTGTTCCGTCCAATTCCTGAACCAAATAAACAAATTTACCATCTTTGCTAAAAGTCAAATGTCTTGGTCCGCTTCCTGGTTTTACATCAACACTTCCTTTTAAAGTCAGTATTTCATTTTTAGAATTTGGATTGTATTTATAAATAAAAACTTTATCAAGTCCTAAATCATTCGACAAAACAAACTTTTTGTCTGGAGAAAAAACAACTTGATGCACATGTGCTTTTTCCTGACGCGCCACATTTGGGCCTTTTCCTTCATGCTGAATCAATTGCTGCACAGTCGATATGCTTCCATCAGCATTTTTCTTAAAAACCACAATGTTTCCGCCAGAATAATTCGCAACAATCACATTTTTATCGTCATTAATTAAATGGCAAGGATCAGCTCCTAAAGCGTCGTTTGTATTTAAAAATTTAAGTTTTCCCGAAGCCGAGTCAAAGCCAAATGCGCTAACTGCACTTTGAGTTCCGTTTTCATTTACAGCATAAACAAATTTATTATTCGCAGAAACCGATAAATAACTCGGACTTATTACATTTTCTGAAGAATTTTTAAGCTTAAAATCACCTGATGCAGCATCGAATTCGTAAACATAAATTCCGTTGCTTTGGCATTTATTGGTATAAGTTCCAACTAATAAGTTGAATTTATTTTGAGCTTTTCCAGTTACCACTGCCAAAGCTGAAAATAAGATTACATATATTTTTTTCATATTCCATTATTTTTTGAATAGGCTAAAATACGCATTAATATCTTTTTTAAATAGTTTCTTTGTTACAAAAGAAATTACAAAAGTTACATTTTTTTGATGTTTTTCCGCAGAATATATTAGTCAAATAAGTTATATAAGCTGAATCCATTTAATCAATTATTCACTTTCCACTTTATGACTTTCGACTTTGGACATTAATTTGTATTTTTGACCTGCATCTTCGCGAAAAACAAAACGTAGCGAAGTAAATCGAAGCCAGAATGCATTTTAAACATCCCGAAATTCTATACTTTCTGTTTTTATTGATTGTTCCAATTTTGGTTCATTTATTTCAATTACGACGTTTTAAGACTTCTTATTTTACCAATGTTCGTTTCCTGAAAGAACTTGCCATTCAGACTCGTAAAAGTTCAAAAATCAAAAAACGATTATTACTTGCCACGAGATTATTACTTCTGACATGTGCAATTATTGCTTTTGCACAACCCTTTTTTGAAGCCAAAGACAGCAAAAATGCTACGAATGAAATGTATATTGTTTTAGACAATTCGTTCAGTATGCAGGCAAAAGGAAAAAAAGGAGAATTGCTAAAGCGTGCCGTTCAGGAATTACTGGAAAACACGCCAGAAACCACTCAATTTTCTCTTTTAACAAACACCGAAAATTATTGGAATACTGATATTAAAGCTTCAAAGAGTGCATTGCAAAATCTAAATTACAGTGCTACTCCTTTTGAGCTCTCTTCTATTTTGGCAAAGATAAAAGCCCATAAATCAGCCTATAAAAAAGATATTGTTATTATTACTGATGCAGTTGGTTTGGCTGAAAAAGACATAAAAAATATTGACTTTGAGGAAAAACCATATTTCATAATTTCTGAAGCCGAACAAAAAAATAACGTTTCAATTGATAGCGTTTATATCAATCAGACTTTGGAAAATTTCTATGAAATTGGCGTAAGTTTATCTGCTTACGGCGATGATTTTAGTCCGATTTCGACAGCTTTATACAATCAAAATAAGTTAATTGCCAAAACGATCATCAATTTTGATACAAAGAAAAAGAAAATCAATTTTACGATTCCAAAAGAAGCTTTTCATGGTTATGTTTCTATAGAAGATAATGGCTTGACGTATGATAACAAATTGTATTTCAGTATTTCTAAAAATAAAAAAACGAACGTAATCAGTATAGGCGAACCGGAAAAAAGTAATTTCTTATCGAGAATTTATACTCCAGCCGAATTCAATTACAACAATTATTCAATCAGTTCTTTGGACTATAATAGCTTAGAAAAACAAAATACAATCATTTTAAATGAATTAATTGAAGTTCCTCAGGCATTGCAAACCACTTTAAAAGCTTTTGTTTCAAAAGGCGGAAATTTGGTCATCATTCCTTCTGAAAAAACTTCAGTTTCGAACTTTAATTCTTTCTTAGGGAATTTTGGAAAAATTCAGTTTAATTATTTAAAAACTGAAAGTAAACTGATTACGAAAATAAACTTCGATCATCCATTATTTTCAGGAGTTTTTGAGAATAAAATAACGAATTTCCAATATCCAAAAACAAATTCTTCATTTGCGGTTTCAAGTCCGTATCCGGCTGTTTTGTCTTATGAAGACCAAAGTCCTTTTGTAACGGCAATTCAAAATTCGGTTTCCGGAATTACTATTTTTTCGGCACCAATAAATAGTGTGAATTCGAATTTTCAGCAGTCGCCTTTAATTGTTCCGTTATTTTATAAAATAGCGCAACACAATCAAAAAACTGGCGTAAATGCATTGACAATTGGAAACAATCAACCTTATTTTGTCGATGTTCTATTGACAAAAGATGCCATTTTAGAAGTAAAAGGAACAGAAGATTCCTTCATTCCAATTCAGCAAATCTTAAACAGTAAAGTCAAATTAACATTTAATGATTTCCCGGAAACAGCTGGAAATTATAGCATTTTTGACAAAAAAGAATGGGTTGAAAACTTGAGTTTCAATTACAAAAGAACGGAAAGCGACCTGAGTCAGGTAAACACAAACGTAGTTTCCGATTTCAAAACCGCCGATACAATTTCGACCATTTTTAATACGTTACAAACTGAACGAACAGACAGCCAAATTTGGAAATGGTTTGTTATCTTTGCACTGTTATTTTTAGCATTAGAAATGGCAATTATAAAATTTGTAAAATGATTTTTTTACCATTAAGACATTAAGATTATTAAGTTTTTACTTTATGAACTTACTTTTTTAATGTTTAGAAAATTAAGTTCCTCCCTTTATTAACTTAATTCCTTAATGGTAAAAACAAAAACATTTAATGTTTGAATAAAATAAATATCCAAAATATGAAACTAATCATCAAAAGCGCCAAAATTATCGACTCAAAAAGTCCGTTTCATAATCAGACAGTTGATCTTTTAATTGCAGATGGTTTAATAGAAAAAATTGGCGTTTCACTTCCTAACGATGATGCCGAAGTAGTACGATTTGACAATCTTCACATTTCTCAAGGTTGGTTTGATAGCAGCGTTTCTCTCGGAGAGCCAGGTTATGAAGACAGAGAAACTATTGCAAACGGATTAAATGTTGCAGCAAAAAGCGGTTTTACAGCGATTGCATTACAGCCAAACTCCTTACCTATTATTGACAATCAATCTCAAGTAAATTTTGTAAAAAATAAAGCAAATGGTTTTGCGACTGAAATTTTCCCAATTGGAGCTTTAACAAAAGCCAGCGAAGGAAAAGATATGGCAGAACTTTTTGATATGAAAAATTCCGGAGCGATTGCTTTTGGGGATTATAACAAAAGTATCGACAACGCTAATATTTTAAAAATTGCTTTGCAGTATGTACAGGATTTTGACGGATTAGTAATCGCATATTCGCAAGATCCAAACATTAAAGGAAACGGAGTTGCAAACGAAGGAATTGTTTCTACAAGATTAGGCTTAAAAGGAATTCCGAATTTAGCGGAAGAACTGCAAATTTCAAGAAACTTATTTTTATTAGAATATACAGGCGGAAGACTTCATATTCCAACAATTTCTACAGCAAAGTCGGTTCAACTGATTAGAGAAGCTAAAGCAAAAGGTTTAAATATAACTACAAGTGTTTCCGTACATCATTTGGTTTTAACCGATGAAAAACTAGACGGTTTTGACACACGTTTTAAAGTGACTCCGCCATTAAGAACTGAAGTTGACAGACAAGCTTTACTTAACGGAATTGCTGATGGAACCATCGACATGATTACATCAGACCATAATCCGATTGATATTGAATTCAAAAAGATGGAATTTGATATGGCCAAAAATGGAACCATTGGTTTAGAAAGTGCTTTTGGATCTTTATTGACTGTTTTACCGGTCGAAACTATTGTTGCAAAACTAACTTCTGCAAGAACTATTTTCGGTTTAGAAAATAATTCAATTGAAGAAGGTGCAAAAGCTAATTTCACTCTATTTACAACCGAAGGAAAATCAACTTTTACGAAAGAAAACATTCTTTCAAAATCTAAAAATTCTGCTTTTTTAGGAACTGAAATCAAAGGTTCTGTGTACGGAATTTTCAATCAAAATCAACTTGTTACAAAATAATACAATGAACAATACAGTCGAAGAAGGAAAATCAATTGCTATTACCAGTTACATCTTAATCATTGGTGTTTTGATTGCGATGAGCATGAATTCTGAAAACAAAAACAGCTTTGCTTCTTTTCATATCCGTCAGGCTTTAGGTTTATCGCTGACTTTTATTTCTTTCGGAGCTATCATCAGCAATTTCGACAGCTTTTTTATCACTTTCCCAATGTGGATTTGTATTTCAATTCTGTGGACTTTTGGTATTTTTAATGCTATTCAGGGACAAATGAGACCAATTCCATTAGTTGGAAATCTATTTCAGAAATGGTTTAAATCTATCGGCTAGAAAAATTTCAATATTTAAATTCCAACAACTTTTCAAAGTTTGAGCTATGAAAGAAACTCATAACTTATAACTCAAAACTCATAATTCCCAAAAATGAATCTATCTTTAGAATATAAAATACAAGAGCCAAAAGTAATTTTAGATAAAAATCCGTTATTGCTTTTATTGCACGGATACGGAAGCAATGAAGCCGATTTATTCTCTTTTGCCTCTGAACTTCCAGATAATTACTATATCATTTCTACAAGAGCACCTTACGATTTACAATACGGAGCTTACGCTTGGTACGCAATTAATTTTGATGCCGATCAAAATAAATTTTCAGATAATGAACAAGCAAAGACCTCTCGTGATGTAATTGCTTCTTTTATTGATGAATTAGTGGCAAATTATCCAATTGATGCTAATAATGTTACTTTAATCGGATTCAGTCAGGGATCTATTTTAAGTTATGCGACTGCACTTTCTTATCCGGAAAAAATTCAGCGAGTAGTTGCAATGAGTGGCTATTTCAATGAAGAAATCATAAAAGAAGGTTTTGAAAATAACGATTTTAAAAACTTAAAAATATTCGCTTCACACGGAACTGTAGATCAAGTCATTCCGATTGAATGGGCTAGAAAAACTCCGGCAATTTTAGAGAAATTAAATATTCCGGCTATTTATAAAGAATATCCTGTTGGACATGGCGTTGCACCACAGAATTTCTTTGATTTTAAGAATTGGTTAATTTCATAAAAGAAAGAAAAAGATTACACTTTATTATGATTCCAAAAACAAAATATTGTATTTTAGTCTCATAACCCAAATTAGGTTAATTTAAAAAAGATTAAAATAATTAAATACCCAAAAGTTTCTTTAAAAGGAAACTTTTGGGTATTTTTGTAAGGAAGAAAAATGGAGAAATTTTATGATGTAATCTTTTTAGAAGAAGTCTTTACTTTTCTAAAAGAATTAAAACCGAAACATTCGGAAAAAATACTTTACAATATTAGAAAATCACAAACAAAAAATGATCCTGAGCTTTTTAAGAAGTTAAATGATGAAATTTGGGAATTCCGAACTTTATATCATGGAAATCAGTATAGATTATTAGCATTTTGGGATAAAACAGATACACAAAATACTCTCGTGATTTCCACTCATGGGTTTATAAAAAAACAAAGTAAAGTTCCTAATAAAGAAATATCAAAAGCACAAAAACTAAGATTAGAATATTTTAAAAATAAAGATTAATCCAATTTAAAAATATGAAAACATATACCTTAAATCAAGTAACTGATGAAATCATTGGAAAAATTGGAACTCCTGCAAGAGATAAATTTGAATATGATTTACAAATGGATTTAATTGGAAATGCGATTAAACAAACTCGTAAAGAACGCAATTTAACTCAGGAAGAATTAGGGAAGCTAATTGGTGTTCAAAAAGCACAGATATCTAAACTTGAAAAAAATGCTGGAAATGTAACTCTAGAAACTGTTGTCAAAGTTTTTACAGCTCTAAAAGCTAAAGTTAAATTTCAAATAGAATTAACCGACTTATCGATCAGCTTAAATAAGTAATTTTAATCTAATTTCATTTAAAATTTATAACAACATTTATAAACCATCTAATAGTATGAGCGATACAAAACTTGATAATCCAGCATTAATTTTAATTGATATTCAAAAAGGTTTTCATGATATTGCGTATTGGGGCGGAGACAGAAATAATATTGATGCAGAACAAAAAGCCAGTGAACTTCTGGAAATTTGGAGATCTAAAAAATTGCCCATTTTTCACGTACAGCATTGTTCTTCAAATCCAAATTCAATTTTAAATGAAACAAATTCTGGAAATGAATTTCAGGATGTTGTGAAGCCTTTAGAAAGTGAAACTATCATTAAAAAGAATGTCAATAGCGCTTTTATCGGAACAAATTTAAAAGAGCTTCTTGATGATGCCAAAATCACAAATCTTGTTATTGTTGGATTAACAACAGATCATTGTGTCTCTACTACAACCAGAATGGCTGGAAATTTTGGTTACTCTGTACATTTGATTTCTGATGCAACAGCAACTTTCAACAAAAAAGGCATAAATGGAGAAGCGTTTTCTTCAGAAATAATTCATCAAACCGCTTTAGCAAGTTTAAACGAAGAATTTGCCCAAGTTGTTACTTCTGATTTTATTAAAGAAATAATTTAAATATTTGAAATAAAAAAAGTGAAATGTAAAATGGACAAACCAGACTACATTTCACTTTTTACTTTTTACTTTTTATTGTCCTGTATAAAGAATCTTCTCTCCTTTTTTCAAAACATATCCTTTCCAAGGAATTAATTGCCAATCACCATTTACCCACGAATCACCTTCCGATTTTCTTTCTAAAATGATGGATTCTTTTTGAGTGTCTAAAAAAAGTTCTGCCTTGTTCCCTTCAAAAATTACGTATGATGCAGTAGTATATTCTTTTCCGTCATCGTAATGTGACAGTTTTGTCCCTTCAAAAACTCTGATGCATTCTTTTTTAAGTGCTGACCAGGTATATCCGGCTGAAGCTTTACATCCATGAACATCAGACAATGCGCCAACTACTGTTTCTTTTTTGGGTTCACTTTTTGGCTGTTGAGCATCTGTCTTTTCTGGCGATACTTTTTTTGCACAAGAAAATGCAGCGGTGACCATAATTGCAAACAAAATAATCTTTTTCATAATCCTATAATTTTAAAATTGAGCAAAAAAAATAGGATTAAAAAATCCTATTTTTGATATAACCAAGTTTGATTTACTTCAAAGGTAATATTATCATCATTATCCACAAAGTATTTTAACAAGACTTCTCCCCATAATTCTCCATTGCTGTAATCTGCAATAATCCATCTATGGTTTAAAATTTTTATTTTATTGATGATGAATTTCTTTCCTCCAATCATATCCTGACCAGTATATGGATTTCCTTTTGGATTTGCATTTAAATCTAATAACTTTTCAGTTACAACCGGAATCAGTTTTTCATATAAAATCACTTTCCCGCCAGAAGCACTGTTATCAAAATAATTTTGTGCATTTTCGTTGTGCTCCAGCGAAAAATAATCTGCTTCGGCTAATTTTCCAGAAACCAGATTGATGCTGTCTCTAAGCTTCTTAGTAGTTTTATCATATCTGTCCTGCTCAAATTTTACTTGGCCGCTGTAAAACGTATAAGTAAAAACATTCATTAATATTGCAAGGAGAAAAAGATAAAGCATTAAGGATTTTTTCATTTTGTAATGTAATTAAATTGTAATTTCTAAATTATCGTAAGCCAGAAAAACATTTTCCGGAAGGTTTTTTTGAACTTCTTCATGAAAACCTAAAACATGACTAATATGGGTTAAATAGGCTTTTTCAGGTTTTACCAGATTTATAAAATCAAGCGCTTCCTGTAAATTAAAGTGGGTATCGTGAGGCTCTACACGAAGTGCATTTACAACTAAAACTTTTAGATTCTTCAGTTTTTCAACTTCAGCATCTTCAATTGTTTTAACATCAGTTAAATAAGCAAAATCATCAATGCGATAACCAAAAACCTGTAGATCACCATGCATGACATTTATTGGAATTGCTAATTTATCTCCAACGGCAAAAGGTTTATCATTTACAACTTCAATTGTTTTTACACTTGGCGCGCCTGGATATTTGTTCACGGTTTCAAAAACATAATCAAAACGGTGACGTAAATTATCAATCACACGCTGATGTGCATAAACCGGAATCTCACCTTGTCTGAAATTAAACGGACGAATATCATCCAGACCAGCTGTATGGTCCGCATGTTCATGAGTAAACAAAATAGCATCGAGTTTTCGACATCCGCAGGAAAGCATTTGCTGTCTGAAATCGGGGCCGCAATCTACAACATAAGAATGCTCGTCCCACGAAATCCAGATGGATACGCGAAGCCTTTTATCCTTAGCATCAGTGCTTTTGCAAACGGGATGATCAACCCCAATAATCGGGATACCTTGAGAAGTACCTGTACCTAAAAAATAGACCTTCAATTGAACTTAATTTTTTTACAAAAATAGGATTATTTCTCTTTCATTAGAAGCCTAATTTACTAACTTTGTAACAAATCTATTTAAAATAAAATGGGTACAGAAATAAAACTCAAAGGTGACAAGGTCATCGAACAGATTCCTTCTATAAAAGACAAAGCGTTACGCATTAACTTAAACGAGAATATTTACGGAACATTTGCCGAAATTGGCGCTGGACAAGAGACTGTTAGGCACTTTTTCAGATCCGGAGGTTCATCGGGAACAATTGCAAAAGCGATGTCTGCCTATGACAAAGATTTTAGTGACGCCGTTTACGGTATTGAAGGTGACGGCCGTTATGTGACAGAAAACCGACTCAAAAAAATGCTTACGTTTGAAGGAGAATTGATCGAAGAACGTTTGAGTCGCGAAAAACACCCAAATAAACTTTTCTTTAGCTACGCCAATACAGTAGCAACAATTGACTTCGCTAAACAATTTAAAGGTCACGGCTGGGTAGGAATTAGATACCAGATTGAACCAGATGAAGCGTACAACGAAATTATACTTCACATTCGTTTTAAAGAAACTGACGCTAGATTACAACAAGAAACCCTTGGAATTTTAGGTGTAAACTTAATTTACGGCGCATTCTACAAATACAATGATCCAAAACGTTTGCTACGTTATTTATATGATCACTTAGATAAAGATCAGCTTGAAATTGACACAATCAACTTCTCTGGTCCTCGTTTTGCTGATGTTGACAACCGATTGATGAGTTTGCAATTAGTTAAAAACGGAATGACAGACGCCGTAATGTTTAACCCAGAGGGGAAAAACGTATTGCCAGCCGCTGTTTTGTACAAAAAGAATCTTCTTGCTTTTAGAGGAAGTTTCCGTCCTGTTACGAATGTAAATCTTGATATGTATGAGAAATCATTAAAAATGTTTCTCAGCGAGAATAAAGTTGACAAAGACAATACTTTAACCGTTTTTGAAATTACACTTTCGAACCTGCGTTCTGACGGTGAAATTGACGAACGTGATTTTATGGACAGAGCCGAATTGCTTTGTTCGCTAGGTCAGACTGTAATGATTTCGAATTTCCAGGAATATTATAAAGTAGTTGAATATTTTTCTAATTATACTAAAGCCCGAATGGGACTAGCAATGGGTGTAAATAACCTTGTTGATATTTTTGATGAGAAATATTACCGTCATTTAAGCGGTGGAATCTTAGAAGCCTTCGGAAAATTATTCTACCGAGACATGAAAGTATTCTTATATCCAATGTTAGGTGATAATGGCGAAATTATTACTTCAGACAACTTAAAAGTGCATCCTAGAATGAAAGAATTGTACAAATTCTTTAAATTCAACGGAAAAGTGGTTGACATTAAAGATTACAATCCAGACATATTAAATGTATTCTCTCGTCAGGTATTGAAAATGATTGGACAAGGACAATCGGGATGGGAACCAATGCTTCCTTCTGGAGTCGCTGAGATTATAAAAGAACATCATCTTTTTGGATATCATCCACAGAAAGAACTAGAACAAAACTCTTAATATAAAAAAGCCCCAGTAAAAGGGGCTTTTTTTTTGTTTCAAGTTTTTCTTGTTTCAAGTTTCAAGTTACCTTCTTTGCAGTTAAATTTATTCGTCAAGATAACTTGAAACCTGAAACCTGAAACAAAAAAAACTATTTCAAAATCTGCTCTGCGTGTTCTTTTGTTTTTACTTTTTCGATTACCTCATCGATAATCCCGTTTTCGTTGATTACAAATGTTGTTCTATGGATTCCATCGTATTCTCTTCCCATGAATTTCTTTGGTCCCCAAACTCCAAAAGCATTAATAACCGATTTATCTTCATCTGCTAATAAAGGAAATGGCAATTCGTATTTTTCTTTGAATTTTGTTTGCGCTTTCTGGCTGTCTGCACTTACGCCAAGAAGCTCATAATTATTCGCCTGAAAACGATGAAAATTATCTCTTAAATCGCAAGCTTCAGCTGTACAGCCTGGCGTACTTGCTTTGGGATAAAAGAAAACCACTAATTTTTTTCCAGCGTAATCTGCCAGTTTATGCGTTTTTCCTTCCTGATCTACTCCAGAAAAATTTGGCGCTTTATCGCCTGCTTTTAATGTTGTCATATGTTTTTATTTTAGATTTTAGATTGTTGATTTTAGAATAAAGAAAAAAGAGCAAAGAATAAAGATAACTCAAAACTCATAATTCATAATTCATAACTTTTTACATGCCCCAGATTGTAGTGAAAACCCCGGAATTATGACAGTTTACATTTTTTGTATTTAAAAAGCGACCAACGGAAGCTCTTTTAAATACTTAAAAATGTTACTGACATAATGAGGAGTTGTAACGGAAAGCTGGATTAGGCACATCATAAAAATTATACTATTTTTACGGGATTAAAAATACGGAAATGAATAAAGAAGCTCGCGTACAATTTGTTATAAATACGTTAAAAGAACTCTATCCTACTATACCTGTCCCGCTTGATCATAAAGATCCTTATACTTTATTAATTGCTGTTTTACTTTCGGCACAATGTACCGATGTACGTGTGAACCAAATTACACCTTTATTGTTTGCTAAAGCAGATAATCCGTATGATATGGTAAAAATGTCTGTGGAGGAAATTAAGGAAATTATTCGTCCGTGCGGATTGTCGCCGATGAAATCGAAAGGAATTCATGGTTTATCTGAAATTTTGATTGAGAAACACAACGGCGAAGTGCCTCAGAGTTTTGAAGCACTTGAAGCTTTACCTGCAGTTGGACACAAAACGGCCAGCGTTGTAATGTCTCAGGCTTTCGGAGTTCCTGCTTTTCCGGTGGATACACATATTCACAGATTAATGTACAGATGGAATCTTTCCAATGGAAAAAATGTTGTGCAAACCGAAAAAGACGCAAAACGATTATTTCCGAGAGAAATTTGGAACGATCTTCATTTGCAAATTATTTGGTACGGACGCGAGTATTCTCCTGCAAGAGGCTGGAATCTTGAAAAAGATATTATAACTAGAACTGTAGGAAAGAAATCTATAATTGAGGAAATGACAAAAGCAACAAAATAGAAAAAGGCACAAAGTTTTAAACCTTTGTGCCTTTTTCTATTTTTCAATGTGCCTATTCGATAATTAGATAATGAGTTTAAGATGAAATACTATTATCAATTTTCTAATTATCACATTTTCTAATTATCTAATTTTAATTACATTCCCGCTTTCAAAGCATTGTATTCATTTGTCATATCAAGAGACCTGTAAACTCCTAAAAGCGTTTTTGTTACATCTGCATTTTTAGGTTCTATAGTAAGTGCTTTTTTAAGAAATGGAATTGCACTTCTTGCAATATCATCTTTTTTGGCATTTAGTTTATCATATTGCTGCATTTCTTTTGGACTAGTTCCTAAGTTAGCAATTTCATCAGCCAAAGCCTTTTTTTGCTCCAATTTTAAATACGCAAGATTAATATAAGCATCGATATAATTTGGGTTTACCTCTAAAAGAGAATTATATGAAGCTTCTGCTTTCGCATAATCTTTATTTTCCATGTAACAATAAGCCAAATTATTGATAACATCTATTCTTTTTGAAGGAACCGATTCTGTTCTTGGTTTCTCATAAAGACCTTGGTCAATCCCAGATTGTCTTGCTTTTGGTGAAATAAATGCGTCTTCTTCTTTCGTTTTTTTATTTGTAGCATAATAAATAACCCCGCTTCCAGAGTAATTCTTTTTCTTCAACTCTTCATAATATTTAATTGCTGAACCATAGTCTTTTGCATTTAAAGATGAAGAAGCCGCGTTGAATAAATTAAGCGTGTCTTTTTTGTCAAACAAATATACTTTATAACTTTTTTCAGCACTTTCTTTAAATTTACCTGCTTTGAAATCGGCCATTGCACCGTTCACTAAATTAGATTTCATATCCTTTAAAGCAAGGCCGGCTTTTACCGTATATTTAAACTTTCCAGATTCATTTTCGAATAAAAATACGTCCTGATAAGCTTGTGAAGCAAGGCTGAAGTTATTTGCTGCATCAACATTTTTACTAGCTAAATCCTTTAATACATTTCCTTTCAAAAAATAAAAATCAGATTTATCTTCATCTGGTGCATTTATGATAAGATATTCTGTCTTATTTAAAATAGCTATCGCTTCTTGCGAATTACCTTTATCAAAAATAGCCTGTGCATCCTTTATTTGTGCTTTTTGGGCATAAGCCGCAACGTTTATCAATACTATTGATAAAATCATAAGTTTCATTTTCATTGTAGATCAAGTTTGATAGTTAAATAGATTGGGTTCTTCTCTGAGCAATTTTGCTGGTTATCCATGAAATTGGACAAAATTGCACTTTTGACATCCTTGCCATGGATTCAAAAGTTATCAAACTGAATAGTTAGTTAGAGTAGTTTTTTATCATAATTAAACATATTAGGGGAATTAAACATTTCTTTTGTCGCTTTTTAAAAAATCAAACTTTAACAGTATTTACATTATAAATATCATTATTTTCTCTTTTTTCTGCAAAGAATCTATTTTTTTATCTAAAATAGAATTAAAAAGTGAATACGCAATAGAATACCATTCTTTTTTTTGTTAAAATATAACATTTTTTTAACGTTGCTAATATATCATAATTATTGAAGATTAAAAAAAAAGCATAAAAAAAACTCACTATCAATATTTTATATACAGATAGTGAGCTTTTAACCAAAACGACCATTTGGTTTTTTCGTTAGCGTCAAGCTTCGGCCTAGACAGCCAATTATTTAATTTGCTATAATATCAAAACTTTTATTTTCAATTTTCACAACAGTTAACGCTTGTGAATAGCTAAGTAAAAAAGAAACAACTTCTTTTTTAGGTTTTAAATTTTTAGAAGCTAACGCTTTTTTAGAGTAAATTTTTGCCATACTATAAAATGTTTATATACAGTATAACGAGTTAATACTCAAAATAGTATTAGTTGGTTAAAATAATTTGATGTTTATCAATTATTTTTCTCAAATTCATTAGTGCATAACGCATTCTTCCCAACGCTGTATTGATGCTAACGTCTGTCAGTTCAGAGATTTCTTTAAAACTCATATCTTGATACATACGCATTACTAGTACTTCTTTTTGATCATCCGGAAGTTCTTCAATTAGTTTTTTCAAGTCAATTTCGACTTGATCAAGAATCATTTTTCCTTCAATAGTCAATGAATCATCAGACATTACAGAGAAGATTGAAAACTCTTCTGTTTCTCTGTACATTGGCATTTTTTTGGTTTTACGAAAGTGATCTACAATTAAATTGTGAGATATACGCATTACCCAAGGCAAAAATTTACCTTCTTCATTATAGGAATTGCTTTTTAAGGTTTTGATTACCTTAATAAAAGTGTCTTGAAAAATATCATTTGAAATATCTCTATCGGCGATCTTAGAATATATGAAACCATATATCTTAGATTCGTGCCTTTTAATTAATGTCGACAGCGCAACTTCATTGCCATCGATATAATTTTTGACTAACAGAGCGTCTGGAATGTGCAGATGAGCCATAATACTTACTTTTTTAGGTTTTTAATTTGGAGTAATTTTCTAAAAAGTAATTTTATTGTATAGGCTTCTCTTTTTTTAGTTATGTTAATTAAGTCATCAAATTTAACAAATTATTATTTTAAAAAGCAAATAAAACACAGAATAATTAACAATAAAAACTTAAAAAATAGATACATAAGTTAATTTTTATTGGAAAAGTCCGTTAAATCATTAAATAATGTGCAGATAAAAAACAATAAAAAAAAAGACATAAATAACTTACAATTAAATACTTATAGTTATTTATATCTCTTTTATTAATTTTTTATTGATAAACGCGTACGTAGTCAACATAGTATTTTTGCGGAAAAATTTTATCATCAACTTCTGGTCCGCCAAAATTTCCTCCAACTGCTAAATTCACAATAATATAAAAAGGTTTGTCAAAAGGCCATGTATCTTCATTTTTAACCGGAGGATTAAAGGTATAAACCAAAGTTTTGTCTACAAAAAAGTCCATTTTATCTTTTGTCCATTCAATTGCGAACACGTGGTAGCCCTCTTCAATATTAGGATATGGCGTTCTTTTAGTATTTATCGTGTTTCCGTGACTATCCTGTGTGTGCAAAGTGGTATAAACCATTCCTGGATCACGTCCTATATATTCTAAAATATCAATTTCTCCTGCTTTTGGCCAGTGAATTTCATCAATATTGGCTCCTAACATCCAGAATGCAGGCCAGATTCCCTGACCAACTGGCAATTTTGCTCTGGCTTCGATTCGGCCGTATTTAAATTCTTTTTTTCCTTTAGTTGTAATTTTAGTCGAAGTGTATTTAGCGCCTTCTTTTCTGGCTTCTATAACTAAATTTCCGTCTTTAAATTCATGATTTGTTTTGGTATAAATTTGTCTTTCGTTGTTTCCAAAGCCGCAAAGATTGGGACAGCCATCACCTATTTCAAAATTCCAATCTTTCTCATTCAATTCTTTTTTATTGAAGTTTTCTTCCCAAACAAGTTTTCTTTTTACTTCCTGTGCAAAACAAGCACTGCTGATCAACAGCAACATAATTACCTTTTTCATACTTTTTTAAAATTATAAAAATTGAAAAGGCCAGCCTAAACTGACCTTCTCATTTCATTCTTACTAATTAATTTATATTCTATTGATACACTCTTACATAATCAATCTCCATAGAAGATTGTGTGAAAGCCGCATCAATATTACCGCCAAAATTACCTCCCATAGCAACATTCAAAATTAAGAAAAAGTCTTTGTTGAAAGGTAAACTCGCATCATTAGGAACCGAATGAATTAACTCATCATCTACATATATTTTTATAGTCTCAGGACTCCAAATTGTTTTATAAATATGGAATTCTGTCGAAACATTTGCGATTGTTTTAGAACCTGTATTAGCTGTTCCGCCGAAATGTCCAGGGTAATGAAGCGTTCCGTGAATTACATTCTGGCTGTTTCCAACATGCTCCATAATATCTAATTCGCCACATGCCGGCCATGCATTTGTTGCATAATTTGAGCCAAGCATCCAGATAGCCGGCCAAGTTCCTCCTCCGATTGGAAGTTTTGCACGAACCTCAACTTTTCCATACGTAAATTTATATTTTCCTTCAGATTTCAATCTGGCTGAAGAATAATCAGCTCCGCCGGAAGCTTCTTTTTTAGCTGTAATTTTTAGATTACCTCCCTGAACAATTACGTTTGTTGAAGAATTAGTATAATTCTGTTTTTCATTATTTCCCCATCCGTTATCGCCACGTCCTAAATCATAAACCCATTTTGAAGCATCTGGTGCTCCATCTGTATTAAACTCATCTGACCAAACTAAATTAGTATAATCTTTATCTGGTGTTGTTGGATTTTGCGTTGGTTTTGTAGTCGTAAAAATATGATACCAAGCCAATGATGCATTTCCGCCCATAACGGCTCTTACAACCATTCTATTTGCTGTAATCGATAAAATCTCATATGAACTCTGACCGATATAGTAACCCATAAATCCGTTATCAGAGAAATTCATCATTGTTCCTCTTGTTTGTGTTGCATGATTTGGATTTTGCATTACAACAGATTCTGAAGGACTCAATGAAACTGTTTTCTTTCCGGAAGTATCATAAGCCAAACAAGCATCAGATCCTGAACTTCCTCCTCCTACGCTTTCAAATGCTGCGTTGAAGAATGTTGCCCCACCATTGTTTAATTGATATTTAAGCTGACCACCTTCAAGAGAGAATGTCAGTTCGTTTCCGTATAAACAACTGCTGGTTGGTGAACCTGCTTTTTCCCAAGCTCCGGCTTGATAATAGTTTCCATAGTAATTTTTCGTAGCATCACCATCATTTTGACCAACTCCTAAATGTCCTGCTTCTGAAGCCGACCAATACCATTTTTTAGAAGTACCACCAGTCAAGAATTGCACAGCTTCAGCATCACTAAAATCACTTTTAACCGTAACATCAGTTGTAGTTGTGCTGCTTACACCTCCTTTTCCAGAAGCGATAATTGTTACTGTATAGGTATTAACTCCGGTTTTTGTAAAACGTTTTGTTACCACTCCATTTGGCGCATTGTCAGATGTTCCGTCGCTATACACATATTTATATGAAATTGCATCATCTGCTGTAGCCGTAAATTTTACAGTTCCTGAGCCATCTCCGTTTGGAGCTGTGGCAGTTTTACCAATAATCTCGGCTGTAACCTTAAGATTCGTTGGAGAATCTATTGATCCAAAAGTAAAATCATCTTTTTGACAACCCGTCATCAAGAGAATCGTAAATATGGATACTATTTTTATAATTATATTTTTGCTCATGATTTCTTGTATTAATTGGATTGTTTTATGTCGTCAAAATAATAAGTCGCTCCCGTTCCTGATTGTCCAAAATCTGGGAATAAAATTACTCTGTCATATTTTACACTAGCGTCAAAACTCGCGGCACTTGTAAGATCAAAAGTTAAAATTTGCCAAGCATTTGCGACTGTAGTTGATGCATGCACTTCAAAATTAACGCTTGGGTTTCCGTTTCCGTCTTTTGGTGATGTTGAAAGCTCCATTTTGTATAAAATATCAGCGCCAACTTTTGGAGACCAAACTGCTACTTTTACTTTAGTTCCTTTTGAAAAATCTGGTGAAGCGTCAAGATTTAAACTCGCTCCAGCCCAAGTTTCAGCACCTGATTTTTTCTCCAATTTAACCACTTTATCAGATACGTTCGATCCGGTTTTATCAGGATTTGTTGTCATTGAAGCAATAACATTTCCGAAACCTCCCCAATTATAAGTTAAGTTCGCAGACTCAAAATCAATAGGCAATGCGATTGATTCTGCAGGTGCTTTGTAGAAATAGATATTATCAATAAATACCGTTCCTCCAGCCCAAGGCGTTCCAACAAATTTCAATTGGAAAATTTTATCCACTGTTAATCCCTGACTTGTAAATGCCGAAATTGGAATATCAATACTTGTCCATTGATTAGCGGTAAGATCTTTTACTACAGGTTTTTCTGAAGGCCCAGTCTGAATCAATGAAGTTTCAATTTTTTGTAAATCAGCTGTCCAAACATCCATGTGTAAATATTCCATTTTTGAAACATCAATTGTTACGTTGTCTGCTAATGCGATTCCTTGATAACTAAGCTTGATGTAATTCAGCATCTTATCACCGTTTAAATCAAACTCTGCCCAGCTGCTTCCTTGCCCTGCCTGACCCCAATCTGGGAAATAGTTTGTTCCTGCAACATTAGTGTATTTTGTACCGTAAATCGAAATAACATCTGCAGGTTGTCTGTTAGGAGGTGTTGGCGCAGATGCCGAAGGCGCTACAACCAATTTTGCAGTAACCTGAGCTGTATATTCAGTTGTTTTAATTGCAGCACTTTTTGAAACCACACGAACTGTATAAACTCCAGCTTCTTTATAAGTATAAGAAACAGACTCGCCGTTGTTTGCCGAAATTGGATCTGGTTTTCCAGCTTCTCCAAAATAAATATCATAAAACAAAGCAAAATCTGCAGTTGCTTTAACCGTTACTTTTTTAGATACTGATAAATCGTTTGTTATTTCAACTACTAAATTTTCTGGAGCTCTAAAGGATACCACAACGTCATGTGTTACTTCGGTTGTTTTTCCGTTCACATTCATCGCCGTAATTTTCGATTTATACGTTCCTTCTTTATAAGTATGAGTTACTATACCGCCCGAAGCAATATAAGCTGATTCCGCAGTTCCATCTCCAAAATTGATTTTGTACTGCGTTGCTCCTTCTCCCGTAGGGATAAAAGTTACTTTTCCGGTATTATCCTGCGTAACGGTCGTCAATGCCGAAACATTAGTCGGCGCTGCCACACTGTCTAAATCAACATCAAGGGCATCATCGTTTGTGCAAGCAATCAGCGTTGCCAAAACGAAAAGATTTAATATTAAATATATTTTTTTCATAATTGTATTTTTTTAGTATCCAGGATTTTGTTGCCAGTTTCCGTTTGCAAATTGAATTTCTTCTATTGGAAGCGGAAATAATTCGTTTTTATTCGCTGTAAAACCAGGAATTTTTCCAACAGCTTTTCCAGTTCTTACCAAATCAAAGAAACGATGTCCTTCACCAAAAAGTTCCACTCTTCTTTCAGCATAAATAAAATCAGTCAATGCTGCTCCAGAAGCTGTGATATCGTGATTATTATCTCCAAAAGCGCGTCTTCTAACCTGATTTAAATAGTCTCTTGCTTTCGCGTCATTATTTCCTGCACGACTGTAAGCTTCGGCTGCCATTAATAAAACATCAGCATAGCGAATAGCTCTGTAGTTATTCGGATTTGTTAAATTCAAATCTCCAGCTGCAGCTGAACTTCTTTTTCTTGGAATGTATTTTCTGTTGAAGTATCCTGTGTCTTCATTTCCTTTTCCGTAGCTAACACCTTTTCCTCCATCATAATTAGTATTTGCAGCGGCAAAAGCGGCAATGTCTAAAATAGCAACATCTTTACGTTTGTCACCTGCTTCAAAAGCATCTGCACCTTCTTTTGTTGGAACATTAAAACTAAATCCAGAAGAAAAAAGTGGTCCTGAAAAATTTCTTACACCACTGAATCCAACGGCAACGTTACCTTCACTACATTGCAAACAACCAAATCCAGCTCCTTCAACATCTGTGTATTGCACTTCAAAAACAGATTCAGCATTGTTTTCTCCATCCATTTCAAAAATGGAATTGTAATCAGTAACTAAAGAATATTTACCTGAAGTAATTACACCATCAAGAGCAGTAGCTGCCTGAGCAAATTTGTTTTCATATAAATACGCTTTTCCAAGAAGTGCCAAAGCTGCTCCTTTTGTTACGCGTCCTTTTTGAGAAGCAATTGGAGATAAATTAGCAGCCGCAAAAGTCAAATCGGCTTCAATTGAAGCGAAAACTTCTTCTTTACTTGAACGCGGGATTGTCTTTTCATCTCCAATTTTAAACCTCGCATCACCTTTCATTGGTATACCACCAAACCATTTCACTAACTCAAACTGGTAGTATGCTCTTAAAAAACGTGCTTCGGCTATAATTTGTGCTTTTCCTTGAAAATCTGTTTTATCTTTAAATTCAAGGATGTAATTTGCTCTTTGAACTCCTGCAAACATCCAATTCCAGATATCTCTTAAATTACTATTTACTGGCGTATGAATCATGTCATCAATCTGCTGCCAGCCAATTACGTCTGTTGGGCTTTCTCCTCCACATAATGTATTGTCAGAAGCAATTTCTCCTAATATGACATTTGCATATGAAGCTTGCAATAGATCATATGCTGCAATAAGCGCCTGATCATAATCTGCTTTTGAGTTGAAATAGTTCTCAGAATCGATAGAATATTCAGGTGTAGGATCTACGAACTCATCCGAACAAGAAATACATAAAGTCGAAAACAGAGTAAGCGTTATAACGGTTGTATATAAATATTTTTTCATTTTAATTGAAATTAAAAATTAAAGTTTAGTCCCATTAAGTAGGTTCTAGGAATTGGATAGAAACCGTAATCGATTCCTGCACCAATAGGAGACTGAGAAACATTATCACGATTTCCCGGACCAAATGAAGCACCAGGATCAAAACCTCTATACTTTGTAAATGTGTATAAATTATTTACCCCAACGTAAAGTCTTAATTTTGTAAGTCCCGCTTTTTGAGCCACATTTGGATTAAGAGAATATCCTAATTGAATATTTTGGATTCTGAAATAAGAAGCATCTTCTACATAATAATCAGAAAAAACATTATTTGCTGTTGCTCCTGTTGTTACTCTAGGAGTTGAATTTGTTGATCCCTCGCCTGTCCATCTGTCTAAAACATAATTTAAACGATTGGCATCAGAAAGCGTTCTTTCATAATTACGAACCATATCATTTCCTACAGAAGCAAAAGTGTACATAGCAAAATCAACATTTTTATAATTCATTTGAATATTGAAACCCATTGTAGCAGATGGAATTGGATCTCCAATATTGGTTTTATCATTTGTATCGATTTTTCCATCTCCATTTACGTCAACATAACGAAGATCACCAGGAGCTGCATTTGCACCTAAAGCAAGCTGAGATGGATGTGCATCAATTTCTGCCTGATTTTGGAAAATTCCATCTGTTTTATATCCGTAGAAATATCCTATTGGTTTTCCAACTTCCATACGTGAAGGCGCTGGCTGCCCAACACCAAATGCTCCTCCTTCAATAAATCCTGTACCATTGTTAACTTCTTGTACAACATTTTTAAGGAACGTAACATTATAGCTTACAGCAAAATTGAAAGAATCTGAGAATTTATCTTTGTAATCAATTGCAAATTCAAAACCTGAATTTTTAACCGATCCAGCATTTAAAGTTGGAGCACTTGCGCCCGGAGCGCCTGTTCCGTTAATTCCTGAAACTGGAATATTTGGCACCAATAAATCTTTTCTGACATCATTGAAATAATCAGCAACGATGTACACTTTGTCGTTTAGTATTTTCATATCCAAACCAACATCGAATTTTTTCGCTTCTTCCCATTTTAAGTCCGGATTTGGAACCTGTCCTGTTGAACTTCCATTTACAATTGCTCCGTCAAAAACATAAGTTGCTTCACCGTTCAAAAGTCCTAAATAACCATAATTCGGGATTTGGTCGTTTCCTAACGTTCCGTAACTAGCTCTTAGCTTTAAGAAATTGATAAACTTAGGCTCTCCAAAAAATTCTTCTTTAGAAACAATCCATCCACCAGTAACAGATGAAAAATATCCGATTTTGTTTCCTGGTCCAAATTTTGTCGAAGCATCACGACGGGTCATTCCAGAAAGTAAATACTTCTCTTTATAATCGTACTGAAGTCTTGCATAATATGACAATCTTCTTTGGTCATAATTATAAGAACTGTTTGTAAGCGTTTCTGAAATTCCTTTGGTTAAAGAAATATCCGCAAATTGCCATGAGTTATTAGGAACATCATAACCAGTTGCTGTAAGTCCGTTACCCCATTCTTTAAAGATTGTTGTACCAACAGTTCCCTTTACATTATGACTTTCTGCAATTTTTGTTTCATAAGTACCGTAAAGGTCAAATGAATAGTTGTTATCATTTACTGCTCCTTGAGTAACCGAACTTCTTTGTACATCAAAAACTTTTCCGCCATAGCTTATTTGCGGTGCAAAAGTTTTCGATTCGCTGTTTGAAGTATTAAAACCAATGGCACTAGACAAGGTAAATCCTTTGAAGATTTTATAATCCAGTCCAAAGTTTCCGTTTATTTTTTTATAATTATAGTCATTGTATGAATTTTCAATTTGCGCCAGTGGATTAATAATTTCATTTCCTAATCCTGTAGTATTTGGAACAAGCGTAAAACTACCATCTGCATTATACGGACTTAAAGTCGCCGGAACGTTTAATGCATTAAACAATACAGATCCAAGACCATTTTCATTTAATGTTCTTCTGGTGAAATACGTATAAATTACGTTTGTCTTTAATCTAATTTTACTGCTTAAATCAGCGCCTAAACCAATTCTTGCTGTGTTTCTTAAATATCCTGATTTATCTCCACCAACAATTCCTTCTTGATCTAAATGCGATCCACTGATAGAATAAGTAATGTTTTCTGAACCTCCCGAGATCGTCAAATCATTATTAATAATAGGAGCGCCTTTTTGGAAAACTTCATCTTGCCAATTTGTGCCTTTTCCTAATCCGCTTACATTTGGGTAAGGAAGTGGTTTTCCTCCATTGGCATAACTTTCATTTAATAAAAGTGCATATTCTGTAGCATTTAAAGTTGGAAGTTTCCTAGATGTTTCCTGAAATCCAGCATAACTGTTGAATGAAACTTTTGTTTTTGAATTCTTTTTACCCATTTTGGTTGTTACCAAAATAATTCCGTTGGCTCCAATTGTTCCGTAGATTGCTGCTTGTGCATCTTTTAAAACAGTAATGGTTTCAATGTCATTTGGATTTAGCAAACTAAAATCTCCAACGTAACCATCAATAATTGCAGTTGGTGAATTTTGTCCGTTTGTAGCAATACCACGAATACGAATATCTAATCCCGCACCTGGCGCACCAGACTGTGTAGTTACATTCACACCCGAAACTGTTCCTTGTAAAGCCTGTTCAATTCTTGCTGGTTTCAAGATATCCAGTGTTTTACTGTCGACAACAGATACTGCTCCGGTAATTTCTCTTTTTTTCTGAGTACCGTAACCAATAACAACAACCTCTTCGAGTGATTTTGCGTCATCGGCCATTTTTACAGTCATTTTTGTTCCAGAAACCGCAATTTCCTGCGTTCTATAACCTATATAACTGAAAACAATTGAAGCTCCTTTTGGAACTCCGGTTAACTTAAAAGATCCGTCAAAGTCTGTGGTTGTACTTTGCGACGAACTTTTAACTTTTACATTTACGCCAGGCAATGATAATCCTGACCCATCTACTACCGTTCCGCTTACATCATAAGATTGCGCAAAGGCAAATGATGTACACAACGATAGTACAATTAGTAACAATTTCGATTTCATAATTAGTTAGTTTTTATTGAAAGATAAATTTATTCGTTCCTATTAGGAATCCGATAAATTTAACCTCAACAAAAAACATACATCATAAAAAAAATGTTACTAAATTCAATATATCGTAAAAAATATCTCGAATTAACTAATATTTACGAATGTTAATTTTCTTAACATTTACATTACAAAACCCTTACAAATGCAGAATGTTGTGGTAATGTATAGTTTTTTAGCGCCATTTTTTGCGCTACTATACAGCCAAAATATATTCAACTAAACCGATTTCGTGCTGTAAATCCATTTTTTTGCGCAAACGGTATCTTTTAATTTCAACACTTCGGACAGAAATATTAAATAATGGCGCTATTTCTTTTGAAGAAAGATTCAAGCGAAGATACGCACACAAGCGAAGGTCATTTGGAGTTAATAAAGGATGTTGTTGTTTGATGCGTTTTAAGAAATCCTTATCTGCATTATCAAAAGCTTCCTTAAAAACATTCCAGGAATCTTCTTCCGTAATATTTTTATTAATCGTACTAATTACCGATTTGATGTTTTTGCCCTCACCTGTTTTCTGCAAATCTTCTTTAATAAAAGCCAACAATTCATTTTTACTATTTAAACTCATCGTCGAAACTGCTAATTCTCGGCTTTTTGTATCCACATCCTGAGAAAGCTGTTCATTTCTGAGTTTCATCAATTGCTGTTCGTTTTCTAATTCTTTGATTTCAAGTAAAAGATTATTCTCTTCGATTAATTTTTCTTTTTGTTTCTGATAATAATTTCGGTACGCCTTATTAATGAAGTAAGCGATTGCCAGCATCAACAAGAAATAAATAAAAACAGCCAGATTAGTCAAATACCATGGTTTTAAAACTACAAAAGTATAAACTGCGGTATTTTCAAGAATACTATTGGCATATTTCGCGCGAACTTTAAACGTATATTTTCCTGGAGAAAGATTTTTGAAATTTACTGTTGCTTTTGTGCTCCATTCACTCCATTCATTCTGAAAACCTTCCAGCAAATATTGATACTCTGTATTGATATATTTATTGTATTCCGGAACGGTATAATTCAGCGTAATATTATTATCATTCGAATGAAAGCTTCCTTCCTCCTGAATAGCAACATCTTTTAAAACTTCATTTTGTTTGTTAATCGAAATATTAGTAATATGAACGCTATAATTTTTAAAAACTAAATCATCTATATTTAAAGTATAATAGCCATCTGTTGTACCAATTAAATAATTAGATTTCGAAATCTGTGTAATATTCTCATAACCAAGCATCGAATTTGTCAACGAAGCCGGAATAGGAATTACATTCTGCTTCAACTGATTGCTTAGCTTACTTGCCGAGAAATAATGAATATAGTTTTTTGAAAAAAGCCAAATTTTATTCGAATTGTCCACAATCAATTTACCCGATGTATATTCATCTTTTTCAAAAATCGAACTCAAAACAGCGTCTTTTTCGAATTGCTTTGTTTTTGGATTAAGCTTAAAAATTCCGCCTTTAAAAGCATAATAAATTGAATTATTAAATTTCGTCAAACTCGCGCGTGTTCCATTTTTAGGCGATTTATAAGTATAAAAACCATTTGTTTTCTGTAATGAATTATCAAGTTTTAATCTAAAAATACCTTTGTATTCGTGACTTACATAAATTTCTAAATGGTCTGAAATTTCAAAATAGCGCGAAGAATAATCAAATCCCTGAATTTTATTCCGAAATACCCATTGATTGTTTATTTTTTCTAAAACGGAAATCCCGTAATAATTCCCCTGAAATAAAAGATTTTTATTGTTTGGAACCGGTTCAAATTTCCATGTTCCGGAAGCAGCGAAAATATTTCTGGCCGTATCATTTACCACAACAAATGTTCCCGAATCATGACCGCAGAAAAGCGTATCCTCGTAAACAAAAAGCGACCAAACCTGCCCTTTTGTTCCGTTTATAAATTTAAAATCACTGTTGCTTTGAAGCGGTCTGCAAAAAAGTCCCTGATTTGTTCCAACATACAAAAGCCCTTTATAAACTGCCGAAGCGTAAACCGTTCCTAAAATGCCCGAATCATCAGTAAAACTGTGCACTGGCGACTGCATATTAATACAATTAATTCCGTTGTCAAGTCCTGCCCACAAATTCTGATCTTTATCTTCAAAAAGCGACAAAGCTGTATTGTTGCTCAATCCTTTGCTCTGCGAAAGATGGTATTTTAATTTTCCTTTATCAGATAAAACAAAAATTCCGTTCGAAACCGTTCCCAAAGCAAAACTTCCATTCTGAAGTCGCTGACTACTATAAACAAAACTCAATTTTAATTCCGAATCAACATCAGTCAAAAAAGGTGTCAATGTATTTCCAGTAAGTTTATACATTCCGTCAAGCTGTGTTTGAATCAACAAACCGTCATCAATGATAAAAATATTGGCAATCGTAAATTTTTTAAGAATTGGATTATCTGAAACTAACTTTGCCTTTCCACTTTCAATTTCAAAAAGACCTTCTTTCAAAGTTTGAAAATAAATCGCGTTTTTTGGCGCAAATGATTTTACAACACCATTTTTTGGCGCAATAATTTTAAATTGTCCAGTTTTAGTATCGTAAATATAAATGCGGTTAAGCGACTGAAATAAAATCCATTGATCGTATTTTAAAATGTTCCAAAATTGCTCATCATCCAGAATTTTATTTTTGATTGCGTCACTTAAAGACTTGTATTTCAGCTTTCCGTCTGCATTTCTTGTCCAATAGCCAAAATTCATATACGTTCCCGTATAAATCTTATTGCCAATTACTTTTACAGAACGCAAAATCGTTTCGTTTGGCGCTGGATATAACTGCCAATTTGTTCCGTTATATTCTAAAAGTCCGTCATTATTAGCAAAATACAAGTAATTTTGATCATCCTGCGAAATCATCCAACTTTGATTTCCAGCGCCATAAACTGCTGAAGAATATTTAATAATTGGCGGAAATTCCTGCGCTGACAGGAAAAAACTCATCAAAATAAACAAGGCAGAAAGTTTTGTTTTCAAATCTATCGGGGTATTAATTTATTACAAAAACAGTCCTAAAATAGCTTATTTTATGTTGAAACAACAAGTTTTTAGTAAAAAAAGCATCAATGCCAGAAACGAAGCTTAACTTGTTGAATTAGTTAAAATTTGGAACAATCTCCTTAACTAAACTCAATTCAAAATTGATTACTTTTGTAAAAATTGACTTTTTTTATGCAAATTGATCTTTCTACACTCGACCCGAAACAAAATATAATCATTAAAGGAGCACAGGTACATAATCTAAAAAATGTAGATGTTGCTATTCCGAGAAATAAACTTGTTGTGATTACAGGGCTTTCAGGATCAGGAAAATCCAGTTTGGCATTTGACACTTTGTACGCCGAAGGACAACGCCGTTATGTAGAAAGTTTATCGTCATATGCGCGTCAGTTTTTAGGACGTTTAGACAAACCAAAAGTTGAATACATAAAAGGTATTGCGCCTGCAATTGCAATTGAGCAAAAAGTAAATACTACAAATGCTCGTTCGACTGTTGGAACGTCAACTGAGATTTACGATTACATCAAACTTTTATATGCCAGAATTGGCCGTACTTTTTCTCCGATTTCAGGTGAAGAAGTCAAAAAAAATACGGTTAGCGATGTTATTTCAGATGTAAAATCATTAGAAATTGACAGCAAATGGCTTTTATTGGCTCCTATTCATTTAGAAGAAGGACGACAACTTGAAGACAAACTAAAAGTACTTTTACAACAAGGTTTTGCACGTATTTTAGTTGATAATGAAATGGTTCGTCTGGATGATTTCACAGCTTCAGAAATGCATTCGCTTGACAATAAAGATATCTTGTTGATTATTGACAGAATTGTTGTCAAAGAGGAAGAAGAATTCTACAATCGTCTGGCTGATGCGGTACAAACTGCTTTTTTTGAAGGAAAAGGAATTTGTTTTCTTCAGGAATTAGGTTCAGAAAAACGTTTTTCATATTCCAATAATTTTGAACTTGATGGCATTACATTTTTAGAACCAAATGTTCATTTGTTCAGTTTCAATAATCCGTATGGCGCTTGCCCAGTTTGTGAAGGCTACGGAAATATCATTGGTATTGACGCCGATTTAGTAGTTCCAAATACTTCCTTATCTGTTTTTGAAAGTGCAATTTATCCTTGGCGCGGCGAAAGTATGAGCTGGTATAAGGATGAATTTGTAAAACATGCCTATAAATTTGATTTTCCAATTCACAAACCTTATTTCCAATTGACAGATGATCAAAAAGATTTGATTTGGAAAGGAAATCAGTATTTTCAAGGATTAAATGATTTCTTTAGAGAATTAGAAGAAAAAAATTATAAAATACAAAACCGCGTAATGTTATCACGTTACCGCGGAAAAACAAAATGTCACGCTTGTCGCGGAAGACGTCTTCGCGAAGAAGCTTCTTACGTAAAAATCAATGGAAAAACAGTTTCTGAATTAGTTGATTTACCAATCAAACATTTGGTTACTTTTTTCAAAAATATTGATTTGAACGTTTATGAAGCACAAATCGCAAAACGTTTGATGGTTGAAATCAATAATCGATTATCTTTCTTGACAGAAGTTGGTTTGGATTATCTAACGTTAAACCGAAATTCGTCAACGCTATCGGGAGGTGAATCACAGCGTATTAATCTTGCGACTTCTTTAGGAAGCAGTTTGGTTGGTTCGATGTATATTTTAGATGAGCCGAGTATTGGTCTGCATCCAAAAGATTCTGAGCGACTAATTAAAGTTTTGCTTTCGCTTCGTGATTTAGGAAACACAGTAATTGTCGTTGAACATGATGAAGATATCATGAAAGCAGCCGATATGATTATCGACATTGGTCCCGAAGCAGGAACTTTTGGAGGAAAACTGGTGGCGCAAGGCACTTATCCGGAAATATTAAAATCGGATTCATTGACTTCAAAATATCTGAACGGTGATCTGGAAATTTCTGTTCCGAAAAAAAGGCGAAAATTTAAAAATCATATCGATATTGTTGGCGCGAGAGAAAACAATTTAAAAAACATTGATGTTACTTTTCCACTTGATGTTTTAACAGTTGTCACAGGAGTTTCCGGAAGCGGAAAAAGTACTTTGATCAAAAAGATTTTGTTTCCTGCCATGCAGAAAAAACTGGAAAGCGCTGCTGAAAAAGCAGGTCAGTTTAGTGAAATAAAAGGTTCTTTTTCTCAAATAAAACATATTGAATATGTTGATCAAAATCCGATAGGAAGAAGCTCACGATCAAATCCCGTAACATATATTAAAGCTTATGATGATATTCGAGATTTGTATGCAAAAGAAAAATTATCCAAAATAAGAGGTTATCAGGCCAAACATTTTTCTTTTAATGTTGACGGAGGACGTTGCGAAACTTGTAAAGGAGAAGGCTCTATAAACGTTGAAATGGTTTTCATGGCCGATGTTTCTCTGCCGTGTGAAACGTGTGGCGGAAAACGATTCAAAAAAGAGATTTTAGAAGTTACTTTTGACAACCAAAACATCAACGATATTCTGACCATGACTATTGATGACGCCATTTCTTTTTTTGAAAAAAATAAACAATCTAAAATAACTCAAAAATTACAGCCTTTACAGGATGTTGGTTTGGGTTATGTTCAATTGGGGCAATCTTCTTCTACTCTTTCGGGCGGTGAAGCGCAACGTATCAAACTCGCTTCATTTTTAGTTAAAGGAGCAACAAAAGACAAAGCCTTATTCGTATTTGATGAACCAACAACAGGTTTGCATTTTCATGATATTAAAAAATTATTAGCTTCATTTGATGCTTTAATTGAAAAAGGGCATTCTATTATTGTAATTGAACACAATCTCGATTTAATAAAATGTGCCGACTGGATTATTGATCTTGGTCCTGAAGGTGGTGAAAACGGAGGCCATTTATTAGCCACAGGAACTCCTGAAGATATTGTAAAAGTAAAAAAATCTGTTACTGGAGTTTATTTGAAAGACAAACTTTAATGCTTATGCAGTGAGCATTTCATAATAACACAAAACAGCCATATGATAATCATATGGCTGTTTTTTTTTTAAGTTACTTCTGCTTATAACTTATGGCGTAAAGCCTATAGCATTAAGCGACTAAACATCTTTCTTCAAAAGGAACACCATCTTCATCGATGGCAACTAATATTTTTTTCTGCTTTGAAGCTTCTAAAGTAAGATAAAGCCATGCAAACGACCACAATCCTAAAGTCAAGCAAAAAATAATAAAATTCAAACCATGATTTACTGCTTTTCCGCCTTTTGAAAGCACTGCAAAAAGCAATTCATCATTTCTTTCTTCGAGTGTAAATCCATTATGAACTTTGTTTGAGATCATATTAGAAAATACTTGTAAGCTTTGTTCTTGACTAAGTGGATTGCCTTTCATAATCATTAATTAATTTTAAAATATTAATTTATACTACTACAACTACTTAATACATTTCAGGTTCTGAAAAGTATTTCAACCTCAATAAAACACAAATCAGCTAACTTTATTGCTTTATGAACGTATTTTTTTATCATTCTCAACAAAGTATTGCTGAATTCTTAGCTAAAGTTAGTTTTAATAAAATTAACTGCAAAGTAAAACACTGTTAAAGTTTCAAACTTAACAACTTAGTATCAATACCTTAACCCATTTTTTCAACTGTAAAAACTTAAAATTTCACATCTAAACTTGCAGGTGTTATGAAACAAAAAAAATCGGCCAATAAAATTATTGGCCGACAATGATTTATAGTTCTGATTTTAATAAAAAAATAAGTTAGATTTTAACTCCTACTTTTTTCAATAAATTATCTATCACCTTATTAATATCAGGAGAGATTTTAAATTTATAATTCAGATATACATATAAAATCGTAACTAAAATAGATTTCAAAGCAATACTGATTAATTGAAAAAATGGAAATTCCCAGAAATAAAATACTAAAAACAAAGCGAAAGTCAGCAGTGCTGAATAGATGGTTTCTTTTGTAAAAGGGTATAAATGCAATTTTTTAACCACAAAAAGCAATTTTGCTAAACTGTACAGAGTAATAGACAATAAAGTTGCAAATGCAGATCCGAAAATTCCAAAAATTGGAATAAAAATCATATTTAGAATCACTGTCAAAACGACAAGCATCAAACCTAAATACAACACCATTCGGTAATATTTGGTATTGAAAATAATCGCATTGTTGTTTCCTAAAATCAAATCAAAATATTTCGACAATCCGATCATGAACACAACTGCAATACCACCACTATATTCTTTTGGAACCAATTCATAAAGCTGGCTGATATTCACAAAAATACACAGCATTACAAACCCGCCAACCATTTGTAAGTTGATTGATGTTTTTTTGTACAGCGAATTCAATTCGTCATGTTTATTCTCATGCATCAGTTTTGCTGTAATTGGATAAACAATTTGGTGCATGGCACGACTTGGAACCGAAATTACCAAAGCGATATAAGTAGCTACTGAATAATAAGCGATATTCTCAATTTTCATGTATTGATTCAGCATCAACTTATCACCATCCAAAAGCAAATTAGCAACACTTCCTGACAAGATAATGTAAAATGTATATTCCATTACGGCTTTTACATTTTCTGGAATTGAAATCTGGAAATTTGGTCTTTTAATGTAAAACGCATAAAACATTGTGATCATAAAAGCCAGAAAATAGATTGCAGCAGTAACATACACAAACTGAACCAATGAAATCCATTTAAAATACAAGCCGATTAAAGCAATAGTCGAAAGCAGTCTTAAACCGACTTCTTTTATAAAATTTCCAAAAACAGAATGCATATGGACTCTTGCCCAAGCATAAAAAATCTCAAAATAAGCCATACAAATTCCAATAAACGGAATCAGGTACATAAACTCTTTTACAACAGGATTTTCTTTTGAAACAAAAGCCGTAATATCATCAAAAAAGAAGATTCCGATAATTCCTAATGGAATACACATCAAAACTGGAAAAAGAGCCGTAAACGATAAAAATTGTTCCCTTTCTTCTTCGGTTTTATACTGTGAGTAGAATTTGACCAAAGTATTTTGCATCCCGATAGCAAACAAAGGCATAATAACATTCGCTGCCGATGTAATATAATTCGTTAAAGCATAATAAGTTGCGCCCAAAAAAACAGGATACAAATAAAGTGTATTAATGGCTCCAATTGCGAAACCTATATAAGTTATGATTGTGTTTTTAAAAGACTGATTTAAGACAATACCCATTTCTTGAGTTTAGATGTAGATTTTTATGAATTATTTTTTAATCAGCTGTGCTAACTGTTTTGTTAGGCTTTTTCGGGAATATTGCTGTAAACCAATGCCATTGGCTTGTAGTTTTCCTTCCAAAAATTGATTATAAAAGTCCAAAATTACACTTTTTAATTTCGCTTTTTCAGAATAATCAAAAAATACTCCAGTATTTGTCTGTGTAACAATATCTGCGAAGTCAGAACCTTCTGGTCCAATCGCAATTATTGGTCGGTTTGAGACCATATATTCAAACAATTTTCCAGGAATAATACTTTTTGTATCGTCTGAATTAATTTCGATTAAAAGCAAAACCTGAGATTTTCTTTGGTGTTCAACCGCTTCTTTATGAGAAACGTAACCAACTAAGTTCAAATAATCATTTAATTGATTTTCATTTAAAGCATCTAAAACTTCCTGACTTACAGCTCCAATAAGTTTAATTTCTAAATGAGTTTTAAACTCTGGAACCTCTTTTAGCAATTCAACTAAAACTTCCCACAAAAAAGGCGGATTTCTATCAGATAAAAAAGAACCAATATGTGCTAAAGTAAATTTACTGTCTAAAGTTTGTTTATCAACTGTTTCAACATCATAACCGTTAGTAATTACCGTGATTGGTTTATTGGTAATTGCCTCAAATTCGGTCTTTGTAGTTTTGCTTGTTACAATAATTTCATCTGCTGAATTAAGAACTTTATGTTCTAAATTTTTATGCTTTTTTTCAGCATAAGATGATAAACGAAGTGCTTTATGATAACCAATTGTTGTCCAAGGATCACGAAAATCGGCGAACCATTTTATGCTTAATTTTTGCTGTAATTCTAAACCAATCAGGTGCAAACTATGCGGCGGCCCAGAAGTTACAATGGTATCTATATTATTCTCTTTAATGTATTTTTCAAGATAAGAAACGGAAGGTTTCACCCAAAAAACTCGTGCATCTGGAATAAAAAGATTACCACGAATCCAAAGAAAAGTTTTATCTAAAAATGTTTGCTTTTTTTTATGCGGAAAAATTCCAGAACTGATTTTCTTGGTTTTATTTTTTGAAAATATGGAAGCCAATTGATAAGGCTCCCATATTTTATTTTTAAGAATAATTACTTTATCTGAAATTTCTTTCACCAATCCTTCGTCGACAATTGGATAAGTCGGATTTTCAGGAATATAAACTATTGGCTGAATATCAAATTCAGGCAAATATTTTACAAATTTCAACCAACGTTGCACACCTGGCCCTCCTGCTGGCGGGAAGTAATACGTAATTATTAAGAGCTTTTTTTGTTCCAAGAAAAATGGATTTAATATTTAAAAGTTGTACCGAGATTAAACGGATTGATTATTATCAAACAATTTCTTTCTCTCAAAATAAACACCTCCAATTAAAAGCAAAAACATTCCAATTGAACTAACCAAAGTAATTGTTCCTCCTGTTTTGATTACCTGGGGTTCAAATTTAAACTCTATTGTATGTTTTCCGCCAGGAATTTCCATTGCTCTTAAGACATAATCAACAGGGAAATGATCTGTCAACTTACCGTCAACATAAGCATTCCATCCGTTTTTATAATACATTTCAGAGAAAACAGCTAAACCGTCATTCTTGTTATCAGACTGATATTTAATGTAATTTGGTTTATACTCCACAACTTTAATCGTTCCGGTTGTATCCCATTGTTTTTTCATACGAGCGTTTTTAAACTTCGCTTCATGTTCATGAACGTTAAAAACAGCTACTTGCTTAGTATCAATATGATCTAAAGCTTTCATAACATCATCTGGTTTGTTTACCAATTTTACAGTACTTACAAACCAAGCATTTCCGTTTGCTTCTGGATTTATTGTAGGGATTTGATTTCCTTCTTTATCAACCTGAATTACATACTTAACATTTAACATATTAAGTATTTCTAAATTATTTTTTGCAATTTGATAATCGTACAATTGCTGCATTCTTCTTGGTCTAACAGCACTGTAACCACCAATAGTTTTATGAAAATAAGAAGATCTTCCCTGCAATTGTCCTTGTAAATCAAATACACGGTAAATTGATTTGTCCTCTAGAATTTTAGTATCGGCTGGAGTTTCCTGAAAAGGAGCTGCGATTTGAACAGGACTCACAAAATCTTTTGCTGAAACATATTTTTTATCTACAAAAAACAAATCAAAAATCATTAAAATTCCAATAATAACTAATGCTGTTGTTTGCGAAAATTTGTTTTTGATAAATAACCATAAAATACCAAAAGTGACTACAATAAAGAATCCAGAACGTAATAAATCTGCAGAATAAAGACTCTTTCTATCTTCAACTAACGCATCAATAAAAGCTTGCCCGTATGCTTCCAAATAACTCTTATCACTCATTCCTGTAAAATGGAAGAAACCTTTTGCAAATAATAAAATCAATAAAATTCCCAATCCAAAAACAGCTGTTTGAATTAGTGCTTTTTGCTGTAATTTAGGTTCATCTTTTGCTTTAAAAAATGACTGTAATCCCATAACCGCTAAAACTGGGAAACATAATTCAAGAATTACCTGAATTGATGATACAGCTCTAAACTTATCATACATTGGAACATATTCAATGAAGAAATCAGTCAATAATGAAAAATTCTTACCCCAAGAAAGAACCAAAGTAAATAATGCTCCTGAAAGAAAAACGTATTTTATTTTTCGGTCATCAATAAACAATGCTAAAACGGCTAAAAAGAAAACTACTACTCCAATATAAGCCGGAGCTGAAACAATTGGCTGGTCTCCCCAATAAGTCGGCATTCCAGAAACAAAATCCTGTGCCTGATCTGAAGGAACGCCTTGTTCCATCATAAACGAATACATACGACTGTCTGTACCTACATTTTCATGACTTGAACCTCCAAAAATTCTTGGAGCAATTAAATTTAAACTCTCTGCAATTCCATAACTATATTCAGTAATATAATCTGTTGTCATTGCTGCGGTTGTCTCGTTTTTAGTTCCGTCAGGATTAAAAGTCAGCTCGCTTTTATCACGAATACTATATTTAGCATATTCACTTGTTGCTAATAGATTTCCTGCATTGGCACCAATAGCAAAAAAACCTGCTACCGCTAAAGTTCCAATCGAAATTAAAAGCGGTTTGTATTCTTTGTCTTTTATAAAAGTAAAAGCATAATAACCTGAAAGTATCAATAAGAAAATCAATAAATAATAGGTCATTTGAAAGTGGTTGGCATTTACTTCCAACGCAACCGCAAACATGGTGAGCAAACCTCCCCAAATATATTTTTTCTGAAAAACAAGTATAAATCCGGCGATAACAAGAGGCATATAAGCAATAGCATGCGCTTTTGCATTATGTCCAACACCAAGAATGATAATCAAATAAGTAGAAAATCCAAACGCAATCGCGCCAATAAAAGCTTTTAACGGATCTGTTTTTAGTACTAATAACAATCCATAAAAGCCTAAGAAATATAAAAATAGATAATCTGCAGGACGAGGCAGAAAACGAAGTACATCATCTATTTTACCAACAAAATCGTATGGATAATTAGCTCCCAACTGGTAAGTCGGCATTCCTCCAAAAGCAGAATTTGTCCAATAAGGCTCCGCATGTTCAGCAGCTCTGAAGTCGTTTTGCTCTTTTGCCATTCCGGTGTATTGAGCAATATCTGACTGGAAAATTTGTTTTCCTTGCAGAACTGGATAAAAATAAATTAATGAAATGAGAATAAAACCCAATACAACAAGGGCGTGCGGAATGAACTTATTTACTATTTTCAATTTTGGCAGGTTTGGTTAAATGATGAATCCTATTTTATCAGGATACAAACTTAATCTATTTCTTCGTAATCAACATAATCGCCCACTTTTTTGGTTTCGCGAGGATTTTTTGCATTAGCAGTGTTGATGATTATCTCATCATTGTTATTGTTTTGAGTTCTTTGCCAAGAATTGTCCTGGCTATATTGTTGTTGTCTCTGAAAATTTTCGCCTGCTTTTTCAACTGCTTTTTTCACCAATACTGGCAAAAAGATTCTAGCTAAAAATTTAAAAATATAATAAAACGCAATGATCCACATTATCGTTTTAAACAAATTTGTAAAAGATGCTTCTTGCATAACTATATAATTTTTGCCAAAATTAGTAAATCCGCTGTTTAAAATTAAAATATCAATCTTAAATAAATAATAAAATATAGTACATTTGAAATGCGTTATAACTTTTTAATCCAAAAATACATTTATGTTAAAAGTTAAAAAATTATTTATCACAGCTCTTTTTCTTGTGCCCCATTTCTTTTTCGGACAATACACTGATGTCATAAATTCTAACCGCCCCGGCGAAACCATGTCGGCTTATGCAGTCGGAAAATCAGTAATTCAAGGTGAACTTGGCATTTACGGAATCAAAGAAAAACACGATTTATTAGATTATGATGCCAGCGGTTTCGGAACCGATTTCACGCTTCGATATGGTGCTTTTCTGGAACAATTAGAATTTATTCTTGATGTGCAATATCAAATGGAAAACTTTGATACTCCGTACACTAGTTACAAAAAAAACGATTTCAGACAAACGGTTTTAGGAGCGAAATATTTAATTTACGATCCTTATAAAAATTATAAAAAAGAAGCCAATATTTACAGCTATAAAGCAAATCATGCTTTTAACTGGCGTGAATTAATCCCGGCAGTATCTATATTTGCAGGAGCAAATTTTGTTGGGGCCGACAATCCTTATTATTTTTCTCCACAAAGTACCATTTCTCCAAAAGTAGCTTTGGTTACCCAAAATTTATTCGGCGGAGGAAGATGGGTTTTTGTAACGAATATTATTGCAGATTATATTGGAACAGATTACCCAAGTTACGGATATGTGCTAACTTTGACGCATGGATTTAACGATAAATGGTCAGGTTTTATTGAAAATCAAGGCTACAAAAGCGATTTTTACAGCGACGCAATTGTTCGTGGCGGTGCAGCTTATCTTCTTTCATCAAATATGCAGGTGGATGCCTCTATAAGCACAAACTTTAAAAATACGCCTTCGTTATTATATGGCGGAATTGGAGTTTCCTGGCGTTATGATGGTTGGTATAAAGAAAAATTGACGGCAATCAAAAGCAAGGAAAAAGCAGATAAGAATTCCGACAACAAGAAAGAAATTGATTATCAGGAAAAAGAAAGAAAACGAAAATCTAAATACGAATAAATTTTATAACTAAGTCTCTTCAAAAAGAGAAACTTATACTCCAACTTAATGATCACAATAAAAGAAGCCAAAACTAAAAAAGAATTAACCGAATATATAAAATTCCCTTTTTCGCTTTATAAGGACAGTCCTTATTGGGTACCTCCTATCATTGCTGATGAATTGGAATCTTTTGATAAAACTAAAAACCCGGCTTTTGATAATGCAGAGGCTTATTTTTATATCGCATATAAAAACAATGAACCTGTTGGCCGTATTACAGCAATTATCAATTGGGCTGAAGTTAATAATCAGCATAAAAGAAAAGTACGTTTTGGTTGGTTTGACGTTATTGATGATATTGAAGTAACTAAAGCTTTGCTTGAAAAAGTTTTTGAATTAGGCCGAAAACACAATTTAGAACACGCTGAAGGCCCAATGGGATTTTCTAACTTGGATAAAGTTGGTGTTTTGACAGAAGGATATGATCAGGTTGGGACTATGATTACATGGTACAATCATCCTTATTATGTCACGCATCTTGAACAATTAGGTTTTCAAGTTGAGAAACAATATATCGAAAGTATTTTCCCTTTTTCGAATGTAAAACCAGAGTTTTTTCAGAAAGCTGTGGAGCTAATCAAAAAACGTTACGGAGTAAGATCTCTTACTTTTACTAAAACAAAAGACATTATGCCTCACGTAGACAAAATGTTTGATTTGTTTAATGAATCTTATGAAAAACTAGCTTCTTTCGTTGCTATTTCAGATGTTCAGAAAGAATATTTTAAAAAGAAATACATCAGTTTCATCAATCCTGAATACATTAAGTTTATCGTTGATAAAGATGATAATTTGGTAGCTTTTAGTATTGTAATGCCAAGTTTTACGGAAGCTTTGCAAAAAATAAAAGGAAAATTGTTTCCGTTTGGTTTTCTCCAATTGTTGAAAGCTAAAAAACACAGTAAAGATGTTGTTTTTTACTTAATTGGAGTTCATCCTGATTATCAGAATAAAGGCGTTACGGCGTTAATTTTTGATGAATATTACAAGACTTTTTCAGAAAAAGGAATTAGAAATTGCATTCGAACACCTGAATTATTAGAAAATAATGCGATCCATTTATTATGGAAAAACTTTGATCCAAAAATTCACTGCCAAAGAAAAACGTATTTGAAGAACTTATAAAAATAATCCGAGAACAGTTTTTAGTGTTCAGTTTCATATAAAAAAATCCATTCGCCCCCAAACGAATGGATTTTTCAATTTATAAACTATATTTATTCTACTTTACAGTCAACTTTACTTAAGGTATTTTTTGCATCAAATTTTAATTTTGATTTGTCTTTAAAAGTAACTCTATCATTTGTCGAAACTACATCACCATATCCTTCAATTAAAGCTCCATCTTTTTGCAGAAAAACAACTTCTCTTACAGATGAAACTCCTTCAGATAAAAACGTATAATCGCCAACTAAAGTATCGCCTTTCATATTGCCTACTAAGGTTCCTTCGTTTTTATCTTTTCCAGTTAAATTATAACTTAGTTTTCCATTAACTTCTTGATGCGAATTGACATTAAAACTTATTAAAATTATATTTCCATTTTGTCGGGAAGCATAACATTGATCACCTGCTGGCTCTACTAATTCGGCATCTTTTGGCGCTTTTGGCTCAATTTGGACTGGTTCAGTATCAGTTGCTTTTTTACAAGAAACCAGAACCGTCAAAACTAAAGCCGATATTGCTATTACTTTTTTCATAATTTGTCATTTTTATTTTGTTGATTATAATATAAAGTTAGCTCAAATAAAAAAAATCCATTCGTAGAACAAATGGATTTTTTTACATAATTCCCACTTCTGAGAATTTATTTTTATAATTAATTACGAAACGTCAACAGTTGTACGTTCTGCAATTTCTTTATAAGTTCCGTTAACTAATTTCTCGCGAATTGCTTCAAAAGCAGTTAAAGTTTCCTCAATATCAGCAAGAGTATGAGAAGCTGTTGGGATCATTCTCAACAAAATAATTCCTTTTGGAATAACCGGATAAACAACAATCGAAAGGAAAATACCGTAGTTTTCTCTTAAATCATTTACCATTACCATTGCCTCAGGAATACTTCCTTCTAAATAAACTGGTGTAATACAAGTATTTGTATCTCCAATATTGAATCCTTTTTCTTTAAGACCGTTTTGTAATGCATTTACATTTTCCCAAAGTTTGTCTTTAATTGAAGAAGAATTACGCAACAATTCTAAACGTTTCAAAGAACCAATTGTCTGAATCATTGGCAACGCTTTTGCAAACATTTGAGAACGCAAGTTGTATTTTAAATAATCAATTACCGTTTTATCAGCTGCCACAAAAGCACCAATATTAGCCATTGATTTTGCAAAAGTAGAGAAGTAAACATCGATATCATCTTGAACTCCCTGCTCTTCTCCAGCTCCGGCACCTGTTTTTCCAAGTGTACCAAAACCATGTGCATCATCTACTAATAAACGGAAATTGTATTTTTGCTTCATAGCAACAATTTCTTTTAATTTTCCCTGCTGTCCGCGCATTCCAAAAACACCTTCGGTAATAAATAAGATACCTCCGCCTGTTTCTTCGGCCATTTTAGTAGCACGCTGCAGGTTTTTTTCCATACTTTCAAGATCATTGTGTTTGTATGTAAAACGTTTACCCATGTGTAAACGAACACCATCAATGATACAAGCATGTGAATCAACATCATACACAATGATGTCATTTTTTGTTACCAAAGCATCAATGATCGAAACCATTCCCTGGTAACCAAAATTCAATAAATAAGCAGATTCTTTCATTACGAAATCAGCCAATTCATTTTCTAATTGTTCGTGATACGTTGTGTGTCCAGACATCATACGAGCTCCCATTGGATAAGCGGCACCAAACTGAATTGCGGCATCTGTATCTGCTTTACGAACCTCTGGATGATTAGCTAAACCTAAATAATCATTTAAACTCCAGTTTAAAATATTCTTTCCGTGAAATGTCATTCTAGGACCCAACTCACCCTCTAACTTTGGGAAAACATAGTAGCCCTCTGCTTGAGAAGCCCATTTTCCTAAAGGTCCTTTATTGTCCTGAATTCTCTCGAATAAATCTTTTACCATAATATAGTGTAGTAATAATTTTAACTTAATCAGCGAGCAAAAATAATCATTATTAATTTAAAATGAAGAACCTCAATTATTTTTATTGAAAATAATTCATCTGATTATATTTAACAAGACAAATAATACACGATAAGCACAAGCCTTTATAATTTAAGCATATAGTTGTTTTCAAATCATGATTTTTATCATAATAAAAGACAAAACAGTCTTTTATTTTTGATCTTAATTAAAACCCGAATAAAACCAAAAAATCATGAAAAATAAAAAAGACATTTCGATGAAAATGAGGCTGTTTGCTTGTCTACTTTTTAGCGCATTATTTTTAATAAGCTGCAAAAAGGAAGAAAGTGTTAATTATGAAAACATTGTGACCGAAGGAGAAATGAATGCAGAATTAACTTCTCCTCCTCACGTTCCAAAACCAGTTGGAAACAGACCTGCCATGAAACTTAAATTAAACATGGAAATTAAAGAAAAGGAAGGCACAATGACCGATGGTGTAAAATATACTTATTGGACGTTTGGAGGATCTGTTCCGGGAAGTTTTATCAGAACAAGAGTTGGAGACGAAGTTGAATTTCACCTAAAAAACCATCCTGATAATAAATTGCCTCATAATATTGATTTACACGCTGTAACAGGTCCTGGCGGAGGAGCTACTTCTTCTCTTGTGGCACCTGGACATGAAAAAGTCTTTAGCTTTAAAGTAATAAATCCTGGGCTATATGTTTATCATTGTGCAACTGCTCCCGTGGGAATGCACATTGCAAATGGTATGTATGGACTAATTTTGGTTGAACCAGAAGGCGGACTTCCGCCAGTTGATAAGGAATACTATGTAATGCAGGGTGATTTTTACACTCAAGGTGAATATGGAGCAAAAGGACTCCAGCCTTTTGACATGAATAAAGCGGTAAAAGAAACTCCTGATTATGTTGTCTTTAATGGAAAAGTAGGCTCTTTAACCAACGGAAATGAACTAACAGCAAAAGTTGGTGAAACGGTTCGTTTATTTGTTGGAAACGGCGGACCAAACTTAGTTTCTTCTTTCCACGTTATTGGCGAAATATTTGACAATGTTCATATTGAAGGCGGAAGTACTATCAATCATAATGTACAGACTACTTTGATTCCATCTGGAGGTTCTGCAATTGTTGACTTTAAAGTTGAAACTCCGGGAACTTTCATTCTGGTTGATCACTCAATTTTCAGAGCATTTAATAAAGGTGCATTGGGAATGCTGAAAGTGGAAGGAAACGAAAATAAAAGCATTTACTCTGGAACAATTCAAGAAGGTATTTATTTGCCTGAAGGCGGAACAATTCAAAAAATGCCTGGAAATTCCGTAGCAAAAGTGGCAGTTCCGAAACGTACAGCAGAAGAAAAAATAAAAATTGGAAAAGAAATTTTTGGAACAACTTGTTTTGCCTGTCACCAATCTGAAGGACAAGGAATTCCGAATACCTTCCCTCCTTTGGCAAAATCAGATTATCTAAATGCCGATTCTAAGCGTGCAATTAAAACAATCCTGCACGGCTTAACTGGCGAAGTTACCGTTAATGGCAAAAAATACAATAATGTAATGCCTGCTCAGAATTTATCTGATGATGAAATCGCAAATGTTCTAACCTACATTTATAACAGTTGGGGAAATAATAAAACTGAAGTTACACCAGAAATGGTAAAAGCATTACGATAAACAGCAAACAATCAGCATGAAAAAATACATTTTCATACTAATTCTCTTTTTCTCTGTGTTTAGTGTCATGAAGGCGCAGGAAAAAGGGATGGCGTTCATAAAAGAGGGATCTTTTGTCCCTCTTTATGGAGCTGTTTCTAAAAAACCTGTTGTGGTAGAATCATTTTACATAGATGTTTTTCCTGTAACGAATAGTCAGTTTTTAGAATTTCTCAAGAAGAATCCTTCTTATCGAAAATCAAAAATTAAAGGAATTTTTGCTGATAAAAGTTATTTGTCTTATTGGAAAAATGATCTTGATTTCGAAAATGCAAGACCAAATTCACCTGTTACCAATGTTTCATGGTTTGCTGCTAAAAAATACTGTGAATGTCAAGGAAAACGCTTAGCCACGATGGACGAATGGGAATATGTAGCAATGGCTGACACGAAAAAAATTGACGCCAGAACCAAAAAAGAATTCAATGAATATATTTTATCCTGGTACGAGAAATCAAGAACGTACGAAAATGAAATTGGCAAAACGTTCAAAAATTATTGGGGTGTTTACGACATGCATGGATTAGTCTGGGAATGGACAGCCGACTTTAACAGCATTTTTTTATCTGGTGAATCGAGAAAAGACAAGAGCAATGACAAAAATCTTTTCTGCGGAGGTGCCTCTGTTAATGCTTCCGATTTAATGGATTATGCTGCATTTATGCGATACGCTTTTCGAGGAAGTTTGAAAGCACAATATTCTACAAGAAATCTTGGCTTTAGATGCGCAAGCACAACAAAACCAAAAATCTAATTTAAATAATCCCAAATGAAAAAAATAGCTATAGCTTTTCTTACTCTCATATTTTCATTTTACAGCTGCAAAAATAAAAATGAAGAAAGCAAAGCAGAAACAAAAAAAGAAATCAGTGATTTATCGATTTACAATCTGCCTTCAAAATGGACGACGCAGGATGGAAAAGATATTGAAATAAAAAGTCTGAGAGGCAATGTTTTGGTTATGGTAATGATTTACACAAGCTGTAAAGCAGCATGTCCGAGATTGGTTGCTGATATGCGTGATATTGAATCAAAATTAGAAAAAACGACGAAACAAAATGTAAAATTGATTCTGGTCAGTATAGATCCGAAAACGGATACACCACAAAGATTAAAGTCTTTTGCAATTGCCAATAAAATGAATCAGAATCCTTGGATCTTCCTTCGTTCATCTGAAGAAAATACGCGCGAATTTGCAGCAGTTCTGGCTGTAAACTACAAACAAATATCACCAATGGATTTTTCGCATTCTAATATTATAAGTGTTTTTAATCCAGAAGGCGAATTGATTTTTCAGCAGGAAGGTTTAGGTGTAAATAATGAAAAAACAATCGAAACAATAAATCAGGAAGCAGCAAAAATATAGATATTTAAATAGGTTGATTAGTAAGAAGCAAGAGTTTGATTTTAGATAAAAATTGGCTCTTGTTTTTTATTTATAATGGATATCATCATTAAAGCTAAACCTAAAACAAGAAGGATACTGAAAACTAAAATACTTTGATAATAAAATGCAATCGTTCCTTTTCCAAAAAGCAAAAGCCCGCCTTGTAAAAACAATAAAATTTCTGTGGAAATATATCCTAAAATAAAACACTTGACTCCTATTTTTAATATTGGAAAATCTCCTGAAAGTATTTTATTCTGAAGCATAATTCCAAACAAAAATCCGGTGATAATTCCCAAAGTCGTTAAATGAATAAATCCGATTACAAAATTTCTGATTTGATGCGAAACTTCAGCCAAATTTGGAAAAATTGTCAGCAACTGAATTCCAACTTTCAAAAACAGAGAAAACAAAGCTAACCCATAAACGATTTTTGTGGTTTTGTCTAAAGTCCTTTTGAAATGATTAATTTGAGGTTTTAGCATTTTATAAAAATAAATAAAAGCTCCTAATTGAAGTAAAACTCCAAAAATATTGATATAACTCAAAATGTCATTTTCTATGAACCATCGCACTGGAAAAGCAAACGTTAACAATACAGAAATAACGATCAAAAAGTAAAACTTCTTAAACTTTAGCTCATCCATTTTATCTTGAAACTGCTTTAAAAACAAAGCCAAAATTGCCAAAATAAACCAACCATTAAATTGAAAATGAAGAAAAAACTGAATCGCAATCTGATAAAAAGCACTTTGTTTTCCTAATGTACTGACCGCCGGACCTAAACACCAAACTCCGCAAGTTGACAAAATCATAAACAGAATTGAAGTCAGTAAAAGTCTTTGTGAGGGTGATTTATCTTTGGAACAATCTTTCCAAACCAAACGACAAAAAACATAACTCAGTAAAATATGAAGAGTCGAGAAAATAATCGAAAACAAAGCATATCCCTGAATTGGAAAAGCAATCATCATTCCGATAACCGAAAATTCTGTCAGCCAAAACAGACGGTTATAAATTGGTTTTTGGCTTTTTTCTTTTGGAATGAAAAAAAGAACAATCAAAACATATACTATCATATAAACCCAGCCCAGCATCGCCACATGTGAATGCGCGTGAAGCAAAAAACTGTAGTTCAAAAAATCTAAAGGAAACAGATACATAAACCGCATTAATAATCCGAAAAAACAGGCAATCAGGAAATTAAAAAAACAGCAAATAATCCAGGTTTTTTGAGAATTCATAGTGTGATTTTTTAAACAAATCGAATAATTATAAAACCATTTCTTGAAATAGAAAACACCGATAATTATCATTTTAAAAAGACTGTTATCGGTGCTTTTCGAACTATTAAATTAACCTTTATTCTACTTCAACAAAATCTTTTTCTAAAACAACTGCTTTTGGAAATAAGATATTATTTTCCAAATGAATATGTTTATGCAAATCTGCTTCAAACTCTTTTAGCATCGCAAAAGTCACTCTGTAAGTTGTGCACGCATCTGCTGGCGGAGTATAATTATTAGTCAATTCGGCAATTGCTCTGAAACGTTCGCCTTCATTGTCATGTTCATTCATCATCATCGCAATCGGATTTGAAACGGTTCCAAAAGTTGGTTGAGATAAAATTCCATCAGATTCTTTCGTTTTTACCATTCGTTTTACAAAAGGAAATAAAACCAATTCCTCTTTTTTCATGTGCTGTGCTAATTCGCCTGCACAACCAATAAACAACTCATTAATTCTGAACAATTCAGGATGATTCGCTCCGTGCACATTGCATAATTTATCTAAAAACGGCAGCAAAACATTTGTTTTTTCTTCCACATAACGATGATGTGTTTTTTCGATATAATCTGCCAATAAATCCAAAGGCCATGAATTAAAATCGATGCTTCCATTGTTTTCTGATTGTGCAACCTGCAATACATTTTCTAATAAAATATCAGCATCAATATTTTGTTTTTCACAAACTTCAGTTACTGTTCGGTTTCCTTTACAGCAAAAATCTATTTTGTATTTTGAAAAAACTGCAGCGGTTCTAAAATCTTCCGCTACGAAAGATCCTATTGTTTTGTTTTTTAAATTTTCCATGATAATCAATTTTAAATATGTTTTTATTTTTTGTTTTTTAATGTGAGTTCAAATACAAACCAAGCCATTGTAATAAATCCGATTCCGAAGATTGAATCTCCAATAGCACGAAGCCATTTTAGTGTAATCATTGTTGGTTGTTGCATTAATTCTGATGAACGAGCATACCACATTCCGTGATTAATGCTTTCAATGGCTTGCCAAACTCCAATTGGGAGCAAACTCAAGACTGCCATCAGAAATAATCCAATGTTTAATGACCAAAAAGTGATTTTAAGCAGTTTATTATTCCAGCTTACATTTCTGTATAAACTTCTTAATACGAATAAAACCAAACCAATTCCCAACATTCCGTACACTCCAAATAAAGCAGTATGTCCGTGTAAAGGCGTTGTATTTAAACCTTGAACATAATAAAGTGCAATTGGCGGATTAATAATGAATCCGAAGATTCCGGCTCCAAGGAAATTCCAAAAAGCTACAGAAATCATAAAGTAAATCGGCCATTTGTAATCGGCAATCCATTGTGTTGATTTTGAGATTTTATAGTTTTGATAAGCCTCAAATCCGATTAAAGTTAAAGGCACAACTTCTAAGGCACTGAAAGTTGCTCCAAGAGCCATAATTGCAGTTGGTGTTCCTGCGAAATAGATGTGATGGAATGTTCCCAAAATACCTCCAGACATGAAAACAATTGTTGCAAAAAGAACATTCAAAGTCGCTGTTTTCGTTTTCAATAATCCCAAACGAACAAACAAGAAAGCGATAACAACGGTTGCAAATACTTCAAAAAAACCTTCCACCCAAAGGTGAACCACCCACCATCTCCAATATTCGGCAATGGCTAAATTGGTTTGTCTTCCCCACATCAATCCTGCTCCGTAGAACATTGCAATTGCAGTACAAGAAACTAAAAACAAAATGATTAAGTTTTTCTCTTCTGTTTTTTTCTTTAAAACCGGAAGTAAAGGACGAATCATTAAAGCCAGCCATAAAAACAAACCTACTAAAAGAAAAATCTGCCAAAAACGACCTAAGTCAACATATTCGTAACCTTGATGTCCGAACCAGAAATTTTGAACTAAATTCAGTTTTTGCATTACACCAAACCATTGACCTACCATTGAACCTAAAACAATAATCAATAATGCGACAAATAAGAAGTTGATTCCAAAACATTGAAATTTAGGATCTTTACCCGAAACTGCCGGCGCAATATATAATCCTGTTGCCAGCCAAGCCGTTGCAATCCAGAAAATAGCTAATTGTGTATGCCAAGTACGTGTTACAGCGTAAGGAAGGATTTTATCAATCGGAATTCCGTACAAACCATTTCCTTCAACGCCATAATGCGCTGTTATAATTCCGAAAACCATTTGTAAAACCATCAGCAGACTCACAACCCAGAAATATTTGGTCACCAATCCCATTGATTTTGTTTTGCCCTGTTTTATAATTGGATCTTCTTTTGGAAGCGGAAATTCTTCTTCTTCACCCGATTTGGCATGATAGAAAACTAAAATCCCGACACTTAAAATCAATAAAATAATACTTACTCCAGACCAAGCCAAAAGTTCGGTAGTTGCAGTGTTTCCAACCAATTCATCTGACGGCCAATTGTGTGTATAAGAAATAGTGTTATCCGGACGATTCGTAACTGTTGCCCAAGTTGCCCAGAAGAAAAAGGCATTCATTTTATGCATTCTCTCAGTATCTTTGATCGAGTTTTTCGGAATTGCATATTCTTCTCTCAGTTTATCGAATTTCGGATCATTCGTAAAAAGACCTTTATAATATTCGCTTAGATTTTCAATCGCCGCTAAACGGTTTTCAGAAATGGTAAGAATCCCAGTATCCGGATTATATCGATTAGTTCTCAAATCCTTCTGAAGGCGAACCTTCAAAGCCGATTGTTTTTCGGCATCTAATGCTTCATACGTTTTATTAAAATCTTTTTGGGCATAAATATTCAATATAAATAAAGCTTCTCTATGCAGCCAATCTGCGGTCCAGTCTGGAGCCACATAGGCGCCGTGTCCCCAGATAGAACCTACTTCCTGGCCACCTATACTCTGCCAGATATTTTGCCCATCTTTAATTTCGCTTTCACTAAAAACAATCTTTCCAGAATCGGTTACAATCTCTTTTGGAACCGGTGGTGCCTGCTGATAAATCTCATAACCATAATAACCCAGCACTGCAAATGATATACTCATTACCAATGCAAATACAATCCATAATTTTTTTTCTCTTTTCATTTTTATATTATTTAATAAAAGATAATTTTGTCTTTTATTGGTTTTTAAAAAAACTCCAAACCTATTTTCAGTATTTGGAGTCTTTGTTATTTACTCAACAATTAATACACCTTTCATCATGGCTACGTGACCAGGGAAAGAACAAATAAATGGATAAGATCCTTTTTTATCAATTGTAAACTCGATTGTATCTTCTTCTCCGCCACCTAATAGTTTAGTGTGAGCGATAATTGAAGCTTTTTCAGATTCCGGAATATAATCTGTCGCTTTCGCATCATTTGCTTTTAAAGCAAAAGCAGTCTGATCAGTTCCTTCTTGTAAAATCACTAAATTGTGTCCCATTGCTTCTTTTGGGATTTTCCCAACATGTTTCAAAGTCAATTTGATTGGTTTTCCGGCAACGGCTTTTAGTTCGTTTACATTATATTGCATTTGGTCATTTCCTTCAATCAGTAGTACATTTTCTTCAGCTGCTGATGTTGCTGGTGCTTTTTCTCCTTCTGTAGATGGTTCAGTCGTTTCTGTTTGATCAGCTGGAGGAGTTTCTTTTTTACCGCAAGAAGTAACTGCTAAAAATCCCATTAGGATTAGTATAGAAATTTTGGTTTTTGTATTCATTGTATGATAATAATTAAATGTTAATCGTTTTATAGTAAATGCTATTTATTCTAAATTTAATGTTTTGAGAAAAAAATCTCCTTTTTTTACACCGGAAGCAAGTTGTTCTAAAGTTGTTTTTGAAAGCATTTCGTGAAGAAGTCCTCTAATCTTTTTAAATTCGAAATGAACCGGACACGGATGTACTTCAGAACATTCTTTTAATCCAATTCCACAGCCTCTGTAAATTTTATCGCCGTCAATTGCATCGACGATCTGAATTAATTTAATTGTTTTTACAGCTTCATTAGAAACTTCAAAACCGCCTCCAACTCCTTTGGCCGAATGAATGATTCCGTTTTTCGTCAAAATCTGCATAATCTTGGCCGTAAACGGTTCTGGTGAATCAATTTCTTTGGCAACATCTTTTATTCCAACCCTAATTCCTTTTGAAGAATTTGTAGCAATAAAAATCGAAGCTCTAATTCCGTACTCACACGCTTTTGAAAACATATCTCTTTTATTAATTCCATACAAAGATATACAGGTTTACAATAAAAGACAAATTTATCTTTAATTAATTTTACAAACAGACAAACTTATTTATAACCAAAATAATTAAGTAGGCCAAAAACACTAATTCACTACTAAAATCATCTAAAAACAAATTTTAATTTTAACTTTGAGATACTTAATTTTCTAATATCGAAATAATGGCATTCAGCACTTCAAAAGATTTAAAATTAGCTGTTCTTATAGACGCCGATAATGTTCCCTACAGCAATGTAAAAGGTATGATGGAAGAAATTGCAAAACTAGGGACGCCAACTACAAAACGAATTTATGCCGATTGGACAAAACCAAATGCAAATGGCTGGAAAGGCGTTTTACTCGAACATGCCATTACTCCTATTCAACAATACAGTTACACGGTTGGAAAAAATTCATCAGATTCAGCTTTGATAATTGACGCAATGGATTTGCTGTATTCCGGAAAATTAGATGGTTTTTGTATTGTTTCCAGCGACAGTGATTTTACACGTTTGGCGATTCGTTTAAGAGAATCGGGCATGAAAGTCATTGGTATAGGTGAAAAGAAAACCCCCAATTCCTTTATTGTAGCCTGTGACCGTTTTATTTATATTGAAGTTTTGGATGGTGCAACTCAGAAGAAAAAACCAAAAACAGCCGTAGCAGATACTAAAAAACCAGTTGAAAAACCTGCAGAAAAAGCTTTACATAAAGTGGACAAACAAACTATTGAATTGATCGAAACTACAATTGAAGACTTAGAAGATGATGATGGCTGGGCTTTTTTAGGCGACGTTGGAAATTTGATTGTAAAGAAAAAACCAGAATTTGACCCAAGAAATTATGGTTATTCCAAACTTACGCCAATGCTGAAATCATTGACAGATTTTCTTGAAATCGATGAAAGAGAATCGGACAAAAAAGGAATCAAACACGTTTATGTACGTTTACGATTCAACTAAATTATCGCATTTATTATCTATTTAAATTTTTAAAAACATGAGAAAAAAATTCTTCATTTACGGATTCTTATTGTTTCTAATTGTTACAGCAATTTATTTTTACACCGGACGCGGATTTTTACTTGTTATCATTCTTCCAATACTTCTAATTGTTGGAGTTTATAATGCATCACAAGAAAAACATGCTATTTTAAGAAACTTTCCGGTTTTGGGCTATTTCCGATATTTATTTGAAATGATTGCTCCGGAAATCCAGCAATATTTTATCGAAAGATCTACAGATGGAAAACCCTTCTCAAGAAACCAACGTTCTTTAGTTTATCAAAGAGCCAAAAATATAGATTCGAGCACGCCATTTGGTACGCAACAAAATTTAAATACAGAAAGCTACGAAGGAATCAAACATTCTATTTTTCCAGCAAAAGTAAATGAAGAACTTCCTCGTGTTTTAGTTGGTGGAAAAGATTGTAAACAGCCTTATTCAGCTTCTTTATTTAATGTATCGGCAATGAGTTTCGGTTCGTTGAGTGAGCATGCAGTTCGTGCCATAAATATTGGTGCGCAAAAAGGGAATTTTTACCAAAACACTGGTGAAGGTGGTTTAACCGAATTCCACTTGGCTGGCGGCGGTGATATTACCTGGCAGATTGGTACAGGATATTTTGGATGCAGAGACGCAGAAGGGAATTTCAGTCCGGAAAATTTTGCAGAAAAGGCGAATCTTCCAAATGTAAAAATGATTGAAATCAAACTTTCTCAAGGTGCAAAACCAGGTCATGGAGGTGTTCTTCCAGCCAGAAAAAATACCGAACAAATTGCTAAAATAAGAGGTGTTCAGCCACATACCATGATTCTTTCGCCTCCTGGTCATCATGCATTTTCTGATTCGAAAGGCTTAATTCACTTCATAAAAAAATTACGTGATTTATCGAATGGAAAACCAATCGGGTTTAAATTATGTATTGGAAATACAGCAGAATTTGAAGCGATTTGCCACGAAATGATTGCCGAAGATATTTATCCTGACTTCATTACCGTTGACGGAGCTGAGGGAGGAACAGGCGCCGCACCATTAGAATTTGCCGATGGTGTTGGAATGCCGTTTGAACCTGCTTTAATTTTTGTCAATAAAACGCTAATTGGATTAAACATCAGAGATAAAATCAGAATTATTGGAAGCGGAAAAATCATTTCGGGATACTCAATTTTACATGCAGTTGCTCTAGGCGCCGATATGTGCAATAGCGCGCGAGGTTTTATGTTTTCTTTAGGTTGTATTCAGGCGTTGCGTTGTCATAATAATGAATGCCCAACCGGAGTTGCCACTCAAAACAAAATGTTGATGAAAGGTTTGGTTGTCACCGATAAATCAGAGCGTGTATATCATTTTCATAAAAACACACTTCATTCGGCAAACGAACTTTTGGCCGCAGCCGGAAAAACCTCTTTTGCTGATGTTGATATTAATATTTTCATGCGAGGCGATGAGTTTACCAATCTGTCTGAATTATATTTCCCAGATAATTTAACCAACGTTACCAAACGAAATTAAATTAAAAAGCCTCTTTGAATAATCAGAGAGGCTTTTTAAATTTATCTATTGTTAAAGTAATTTTATTTTCCAGGCATTACAATTTTGCAGTTTCTTTTCCGTTTCCAGCACCTTCAGAACCTTCTATAGTTGCTAATTCTTCTTTATCAACTAATTGTTTTGCCAGAATGACATTATTATAAGAGATAAAATATACATCAAACTTTACACCTTCTTCAATTAACTCTTTAGAGATTTGATCATTTTTAATCATTTCTGCAAGCAAACTTGGAAAAGTCTGCTGATAGGCTAATCTGTTTTCTTCAGTACCTTCTAAATCTGTTTCAATTCTAATTTCAATTTTATTATCATTTAAAAATGCTTTTGCACTTGTCGATACAACATTTCCTCCTTTTATAGAAGCTGTCGTATTGTAATTGCTAACGTGCTCCTGAATTTTTTGCTTCGTGTTTTTACAGCTGGCCAGTACTAAAATTAAAATAAATACAAATGCGATTTGGGTAATTTTTTTCATAATTTTTTAGGTTTTTGGTTATTTTTTAACTCAAACATAACAAACTTCCAACACAAAAACAACATTGGAGTGAAAAAATAAAATTAGTAATTATTTGATTACAAATACACTGCGACCAAATAAGGCTAAATGCATTAAATAAAAAACCTCTTTAGAAAATCTAAAGAGGTTCTCAATTATTTTGAAATACCCAAGATATCGGGACTTCTTTTATTTTAATATTTCTGAAATAGATTCTTTGTCGATAATCTTTTTTGAAAGTACTGTATTGTCATTAGCTAAAAAATAAACATCAAACCGAATTCCTTCTTCAACTAAATCTTTTGGAATCTGATTTTTATTTATCATTTCCTTTAATAGTTTTGAAAACGCCATATTTCCGGCCATCATATTTGCTTTATTTTGCTCCAAACCAGTCTCAAATCGTAATTCAATTTTATCATCATTAATATAACCTCTTGCAGTTGTCAACGTAACATTATCTGCCTTAAAACTTGGTGCAGCTGCATTATATGCAGCAACATATTCCTGCAATTTTTGTTTGGCATTTTTGCAATTTACAGCTAGCATAGCAACAGCAAAAATAACCAGCATTAGTCTCATTTTTTTCATCATAACTTCAATTTTAACGTCAATAAATTTAGCAATTATATTTAATAACGATGTCAAATTCAAAAGAACGCTATTTTTTTTGTTTTGTATTTTGAAGCAAAAATTCTAACGCTTTTTCCTTTAATATTTCTTTTGAAAGTGTATTACTTTCAAATTCATAAAAAAATTGGTAATCTCTTGTTTTGCTTTGAAAAGCTATAGCATAACCATTGAACGCTTTACCTTCTTTAGAAATTTTATATGAAAAAACTTTACCTGTTTTCAAGTTATTCTCTACTTTAAACTTCTGCAGATTACTGTATCTTTTAAGACTTTTAAAACCATTCTCTACACTTTCTTTAGTTTCAAAATCATGGATAAAAATAGTTAGATTTCGGGGCGATTTAAAAGCCATACGAAGTGAATCATCATGATTATTTTGCAAATAATATCCTTTCGGAATATTTAACTCTTCTTTTATGCTCATAAAAATCAGCGAATCTTTTTTTAGCTTGCAAACTCCATAATCTTCTTGTTGCGAAATGGTCAAACTATCTAAATCGGAATAATTACTATAAAACAAATTATTAGAAAGTCTATTCTTTTTAACCTGCGTCATTAGAGTATTAATTCGGTTATGTTCGGCTCTAATTTCAGCATCATCTTGAGTCATAATATACGGACTAACATCTACACTGTTCAATGAAGTATTATTTCTTCTATCCATATTTGAGCAAGTGTACAAGAGCCTGCCCGCACTAATAATCACAAAAATAACACTTAGAACTGTTCTCCAGCTTGTTGATTCACCACTCATTACAATTTAAGATCTTTTTCAGTTATAATCATATAATTAATGATTTTACCTTTAGCATTTAAATATTCGTATTTTAAATCCTTAATACCATAAGGCAGTAAAGAACGAACAACTTTTTGCACTTGACCTTCTCTCAATATACTTTCTTTTACTAATGAATTGGCTGCTTTATTTTCAAGCAATTTAAGCACATCTTCAGGCATTTCAACCTGATAAACAAGTTGATTTTCATTGTTAAGATAAATTTTCACAATTTTGCTTCCATCAGCATTTTTTACTGGCATACTCTTATTCATCATAACCAGTATTTCCTGAAGCTCAGGACTACCATTTGATGTTGATGGCCCCACAGCAACTTCCGGTTTGCTTGCATTATTTTTTATTAGTGCGGCCAATTCCTTCTGATCAATTTTGAATTCTGCAATTGATGTATTATCATTTGCAAGAAAATCAACTTGAAAAACCACACCTTCTTCAACTAATTCTTTAACATCTTTATCTGTTGACAACATCTGCTTTAAAAAAACAGGAAACAACTGCCCGTAAACAGCTTTATTGTTTTCGTTTTGTTCTAGAGTAGTCTCAACATTGATTTCTACTTTTTTTTGATCAAGAAATGCTTTTGCTTTTGTCGAAGTAATTATTTCGTTACTAAAATTAGAAGCCGAATTATTATATGCATTTACAAAAGCTTGCGTCTTTTGCTTTGTATCTCGGCAACCTGACAACGACAATAAAATCGTTAAAACAAATAAGATTTGGGTAATTTTTCTAATCATAGTTCAATTTTTTTTCGGTTAAAATAATACATATTTTACTACGAAAATAAGCAATAGAAATTCTTATCCAAATCTTAACACATAAAAATATTTTGATTCGGATTGAAAAAAAGGTCTTCTTCAAGATTTTAAAATTATTTTAGTTTTTGAAGTCTTAAAAGCGCTTCAAGATAGTAATAATCTGCGTAATTAATAGAACAGTCAATTTCGCTTCCCGCTGGTTTATGACCTGTTGAATGAAGCAAAAACGCCGAATTAACATCGTGGCTCTGATAATTATCTGAAAGCGAAACAATCATTTTTTTAGCTTTTGTCAGATATTCTTTTTTCAGATTTTTATCTTTTGTATAAGAACTCAATTCTAAAAGTGCCGAAGACACAATTGCTGCCGCTGAGGCATCTCTAGGCGCATTTGGAATATCTGGCGCGTTAAAATCCCAATACGGAATCAAATCTTCTGTTGTTAATTTATCCAGATAAACTCGGGTTATTTTATGTGCAAAATCTAAAAATTTAGGATCTTTTGTTTCTCTGTAAACCATTGTAAATCCGTAAATTCCCCATGCCTGACCTCTCGCCCACATACTGTCGTCACTGTATCCCTGAGCCGTTCTTCCTTTTATCTTTTTTCCTGTTTCATAATCGTAAATTACAACATGATATGAAGTATAATCAGGTCTAAAATGATTATTCATTGTTGTTTCGGCATGTTTCACAGCAATATCATACAATTTTTTACTTCCTCCGTTTTTAGAGGCCCAGAAAAGCATTTCCAAGTTCATCATGTTGTCAATAATGGTATTATGACCGCCCATTTTATTATGAGGCCAAGACTGAATTGTTCCTACTTTCGGATTAAAAAGCGTTGCTAATGTATCGGCTGTTTTTAGAATAATTTCTTTGTATTCTTTGTTTTTTGTCAAACGATATCCGTTTCCGAAACTATTGAAAACCTGAAAACCTAAATCATGATCTCCGGCTTTACTCACAGATAAAGGCGTTAAAAATCGGCTGAATTTATCGGCTTCTATCTCCCATTTTTTATCACGAGTTGCTTCGTATAAATACCACAATTCTCCTGGCCAAAATCCGCTCGTCCAATCTTTATAACCAACAAATTTCCATTCATTACTTCCATTCGGGACTGTTCTTGGCGAACTTCCATCATTCGGAATCACTTTTAATGTTTTTGAAGCCTGTTCAGCACAATAATTTAGCTGATTTTTAATATTAAACGAATTGTCTTTTTGAGCATAACTCTGATTTCCAAGCAAAAACAAAGCTGAAATCAAAGTGAAAAATTTTACATTCATGCGGTTATTTTTAGATAAATAGTTTTTTGAATCGATAAATTTATAAAATAAAGTAAACCTATACGAATCTTTGTATTTTTGTTTACCCAAAAAAGGACTAATCCTACCAACAAAAATCTAAGTTTGAAAAAATCCCGATTTCAATATTTCATTCTATTCTTATTAATTATTTTTCTTGGAATCATCTCAAGAAAAATTTCATTCGTACCTTTATGTATTGGTGATTTTCTGTATGCTGTAATGATTTATGTTTTGGTACGAATTATATTAATCAATAAAAAACCCATTCAAATTGCACTTCTTTCTTTATTGATTTGTTATGCAATTGAATTTTTACAGCTTTATCAAGGTGACTGGATGGTCGAACTCAGAAAAACACTTTTTGGACGATATGTTTTAGGCCAAGGCTTTTTATGGTCCGATATTTTAGCTTATACATTCGGAATACTATTCATTTTTTTAATCGAAAAAACTATTTTAAAAAATACTATATATGAAACTCGTTTTCGCATCAAACAATAAAAATAAAATCAAGGAAATTCAAAGCATACTAAACGGCTCAATACAATTATTAAGTTTAGAAGATATTGGCTGCCATGAAGAAATTCCAGAAACAGCAGATACAATTGAAGGCAATGCTATTTTAAAAGCAAATTACGTAACTGAAAAATACGGTTATGATTGTTTTGCTGATGATACAGGATTAGAAGTTAAAGCCTTAAATGGAGAGCCGGGAGTTTATTCGGCGCGATATGCAGGCGAACAAAAAAATGCTGACGATAATATGAATAAGCTTTTGGAAGCTTTAAAAAATGAAGAAAATCGAAGCGCACAGTTTAAAACCGTTATTGCTTTAAATTTAGAAGGAAAACAACACCTTTTTACTGGTTTAGCTAAAGGAAATATTACTTTAAATAAAACTGGAAATCAAGGTTTTGGGTATGATCCGATATTTCAGCCGGAAAATTATTCGGAGACTTTTGCTGAATTATCTTCAGAAATCAAAAATAAAATAAGTCATCGCGGAAAAGCAACGGAACAACTAATTGATTTTCTGAACTCAACAAAATAATTGTTTAAAATACAACATTTTATTGAGTAAAATTGATATTTCACGACGTATTTTTTTTGATTTCTTTTGGAAAATGATTTTACTTCAAACATAACTTTTTGATAATCAAATCATAACAAATCCATAAATCTTAAAATTGCATTAGTTTATCTGAATAATTAACAGTAATTTTGCACCCTATTTTAAAAATACATATGAACAAATTTGAACAATTAGGATTGAATGAATCGTTACTGAAGGCGATTTTAGATCTAGGATTTGAAAATCCGTCAGAGGTACAGGAAAAGGCGATTCCCCTATTATTGGAAAAAGACACAGATATGGTTGCGTTGGCTCAGACAGGGACAGGGAAAACGGCAGCTTTCGGTTTTCCGCTAATTCAAAAAATTGATGCTGACAACAGAAATACACAGGCATTAGTTTTATCGCCAACACGAGAACTTTGTTTACAGATTACCAACGAACTTAAAAACTACTCAAAATACGAAAAAGGTATTAATGTGGTAGCAGTTTACGGCGGGGCTAGTATTACAGAGCAAGCTAGAGAGATTAAAAGAGGAGCACAAATTATTGTGGCAACTCCAGGAAGAATGCAAGACATGATCAACAGAGGTTTGGTTAACATTAAAAATATAGATTACTGTATTCTTGATGAGGCTGATGAGATGTTGAACATGGGATTCTATGAAGACATCGTATCGATTTTATCAGATACTCCAGATCAAAAAAGCACATGGTTGTTCTCTGCAACTATGCCACAAGAGGTTGCAAGAATTGCAAAACAATTCATGAGCGAACCAGTTGAAATTACTGTTGGAACTAAAAATTCAGGTTCATCTACAGTTTCTCACGAATTTTACTTAGTAAATGCACGTGATCGTTACGAAGCTTTAAAACGTTTAGCTGATGCTAATCCAGATATTTTCTCTGTAGTTTTCTGTCGTACAAAAAGAGACACTCAGGCTATTGCTGAAAAATTAATTGAAGATGGATATAGTGCTGCTGCGTTACACGGAGATTTATCTCAGGCACAACGTGATGGTGTAATGAAATCGTTCCGTGGAAGACAAATTCAGATGCTTGTTGCTACTGACGTTGCTGCACGTGGTATTGACGTTGATAACGTAACACACGTTGTAAACTACCAATTGCCTGATGAAATCGAAACGTACAACCACCGTTCTGGACGTACTGGTAGAGCTGGAAAATTAGGAACTTCTATTGTAATCGTTACAAAAAGTGAGTTGCGTAAAATTTCTTCTATCGAAAGAATCATCAAACAAAAATTCGAAGAAAAAACTATTCCATCTGGAATCGAAATCTGCGAAATTCAATTATTGCACTTAGCAAATAAAATTAAAGATACTGAAGTTGATCACGAAATTGACAACTATTTACCAGCAATCAACAACGTTCTTGAAGATTTATCTAAAGAAGAATTGATTAAGAAAATGGTTTCAGTAGAATTTAACCGTTTTATTGCTTACTATAAAAAGAATAGAGATATTTCTGCTCAATCTTCAGGAGAAAGACGCGAAAGAAATGATTCTGAACCAAGAGAATTCAATAATAACGGAGCAGTTCGTTATTTTGTAAATATCGGTTCAAGAGATAATTTCGACTGGATGTCTCTTAAAGATTATTTGAAAGAAACATTAGACTTAGGTCGTGATGACGTTTTCAAAGTGGATGTAAAAGAAGGATTCTCTTTCTTTAACACTGATCCTGAGCACACTGATAAAGTAATGGAAATCTTAAACAACGTTCAATTAGAAGGACGTCGTATTAATGTTGAAATTTCTAAAAACGACGGTGGCGGAAGACGCGATCACAACAACCGTGGTGGTGGAAGAAATTCTGGCGGACCGAGAAGAGAAGGAAACTTTGCTCCAAGACGTGAAGGTTCTGGAGGTGGCTTCAGAGGCGACAGAAATTCTGCTCCAAGACGTGAAGGTTCTGGCGGAGGATTCAGAGGTGAAAGAAATTCTGCTCCAAGAGAAGGTGGTTTCAGAAGAAATGAAGGTGGTTCAGACAGAGCTCCAAGACGTTCTGAAAGCTTTGGCGATTCGTCAAGACCAAGAAGACCAAGAAGAGATTAATTATTTAATATCTTATAAATATAAAATCCCAAATTCCAGACATAATTGGAATTTGGGATTTTTTTATACAAAAAACCTTTCTCCTTGCCTCTTTTTAGTTAAATACTAAAAGTAAGACTTTTTTGCTTTGTTAATTTTCTTATAATTATATTCCAAGACTACAAAATATTTAATCCCGATTTACTACTTTTAGTGCTTTAAATCAGGATATGAAATATTTCGCAGTTTTCTTTTTTGTATTACTTACGAGTATTGGTTTTGCTCAAGAAACAGAATCAACAACTCCACAAAGAGTTTCAGGTTATATCTTTAATGATAATAGCAAACAACCTCTTCCAAACGTAAATATCATCAACAAAAACAAAGTATTAGGCGCAAAGTCTGATGCTAAAGGTTATTTTGAAATTGATGTTCAACAAAATGATACACTGCAATTCTCTCTTCTAGGATTCCAATCTTTGCGTATCAGAGTTACCAATGACTGGATAAAAAACAAAATCACAAGAATTCAGCTTACTGAAAAAGCAATTGCACTTGAAGAAGTTGTTATTGCTCCTTTCAGCTTGACTGGATATCTTGAAATCGACTCAAAATTAATTCCGACTAAGGAAAATTATCGTTACAGTATTTCTGGACTTACTCAAGGTTATGAAGCTGGTGAATACGCTCCAAATGCTTTTGGAAAAGTATTAGGTTCGATTTTCAACCCCGCCGATATGCTTTATAATTTCTTTGGAAAAAATGGAAAAGAGCTCAAGAAACTTAAAGACATGAAGAAAGATGATACGATCAGAAATCTTCTTGAAACTAAATATGACCGTGAAACTCTTGCCTTGCTTTTAGGAATTACAAAAGAAGAAATTCCGGAAATTTTACAGCGTTGCAACTACTCAGAATCTTTTGTTCAGCAAGCAAATGATTTGCAGATTTTAGATGCGATTAGTGGCTGTTATGAGCAGTATAAAGTATTAAAGAGAAATTAAAAAATTACTTTTATAATAAAATAAATAAATAATCCCTGATTGCCAAAAGCGGTCAGGGATTTTTGATTTTTAACCATGTAGCAAAACCACGGAAATTTATAAACATTAGTACGAAATGTATTCAATAAATTAAAAATTCATTTGATGATTTATAAGACAAATATTCTATATTTGAGTTATTACAAAATAATTAAAAACTACTACTTAACAAACAAAGCTACCTAATTTAAGAGTTATAAGTCTGTTCATCAAACTTATTTACTCGTTGGTGGCAAGTTTACTAGAAAAAAGGAATTTAAAGAAAACTAAATAATGAAAAACGACAAACTGAGTAACACAATCTTTTTACAAGCAAAGCGTTTTGAAGACTCAGCGGAGCTACTTTTTAAATTTGGAATTTCAGATCCAAATAAATATTTTATACCTGCTTGGGTAATGGCATCATTTAGTCTAGAACTTTACTTAAAATCAATACTTCAATACGAAAAGGGTACAATAAAAAAAACTCACAGTATTGAAACGATATTTAATGAATTGACTGAAGATACCAAAGATAAAATTAGAAGAAATTTTAAAGCTGACATAATTAAAAATCCACCAAGAAATATTAAAGAATTAGAAGAACAGAGTGGAATAAAAATTTCGAACGACTTTGATAACATATTGAGTGATATTTCAAGTTTATTTGTTGATTTTAGGTACATATTTGAACAGAAAAACGAAACTAAATCATTTATTTACATCGAGAATTTAAGGAGTGCTATAACTGAAAGAGTTCTCGAATTAGGAATAGGCAGATAAAAAAAAATCAGCCACCAACAAACAGTTACTCCAACTGATTTGAACAATTGGCTTAATGGAAAAAGGTTTTGTATTTGTGAGATTTGGTAAATCCAAAAATAGAGCTTAATTTACTTCCACACCAGCTTTAGTAACAGAACGTTGGGCATAACACTACAGAACTACAGAGAAAATAAGACATTTTACAACAAAATATAATATGGGATTTTTAGACAATCTTTTTGGAAAGAAACAAACAGAAGACAATTCGCAAAATTTAGCAGAAACTGAAACTGTTCAATTAGAAAAAGGCGACAAATTTATTTCGACAGGAGATAATTATGGATATAAAGTCATTAGACAATTAACAGAAAAACAAAGAGAAAGTGTTGACAAATCAACAATTTTACTTCGAGCAAGCCAACTATATATGCACTATTGGACTGAAAATTTAGTTTGCACGGACCTAAACGATCAAGAATGGCTAAATAAAGTTATGTTCTTTTGGAAAGCTGAAGAACCATTTCCTAAAAAATCATTGCCTCCCGTATTTGAAACTTTTAAAATTAAAAACTTTCTTTTTGTTGGCAATACTTCAAACATTTCATTACAAACTGCACAAGCAATACCTTGGTTTGGAATGCCAGGACTTGGAGAGAAATGCGTTTGCGAAATAAATGGTCAAAAAATAACGATTCCTGAATTAAATAAACTTGGGATGGTTGAATATGTTGAACCCGTAGAACTAACAAATGACAATCTAGACATATTGACAAACAAAGAAAACTACTTTTTTCTAATCGACGAAAGAATTACTCCATTCAAAAACGGAAATTTTCAACTAAAAGACAAACCAATTCCTATTGATGTTGCATATAGTATTGGCGGAATTCATATAATAAAGAAAATTGAGTTAGAATAAACATAATGCCGAAAATACTATACCAAATAGCTATACAACGGATTTAGGCAATTGGCTTTATGAAAAAATGGTTTTCTATTTGTGAGATTTAGCAAATCCGAGAATAAAGCTTAATTAAATTCCTAACTTATTATAGCATCAGAACGTTGACAGTACTGCATAAAATCAAGAAAAGATACTTAAGATGAAATTAAAAACATTAAAATTGTTACTATTTACAACTACATTTCTTTTCTGCATAAGTTGCTCAGATTCCAATCCAAAAGAAATAACTAAAAAAGATGCCTATAATTTAGAAGTTAAAAAAGTTGAAACGCCACGAGGTGTACTTGTAATAAATGGCAAATATTTTTTAAATAATAATGTAGAGATTATAAAAGGAATTGAGAAATTAGGCGTAGAAGATAATTCAATTTGGCGTTTGAATAAACCTAAACCTAACTTGTTAATCATTCCTGCTCCTTACAAATTAATTAAAAAAGAAAACAACGATTCAATAGTTATAATCTCTTACTCCGATACTATTATCGCCAAAATCAAATAAACACCACAATAACAGCTACTACAATAAACAATCGAACCAAATCTTTATAAACATAACCAATAAATAATGAAAAAAACATTAGCCTCAATTTTTTTAATTTTAGGATTTATAGCAGCATATTTTTTAGTAAAGAACTCTCCTCCACTTCATGGTCTGCTGTCAATTATTGCTAATTATCTTTTAATTTTTATTCCTTCATACTTTTTCTTAAAAACTTTTTTTGCTTCTGCTGATGGAGTCGGTATGTTTAATGATGGAAAAATGACTTTTGTTGCTTGTGCAATAATCACGGTTATAACAATGAATTTATTAAACTCAAATATTCATGGCGGAACAACATCTGAAGAAAAAATCAAGACAATTAGCGAGAAATACAGCTTAACTACACAAGCAAATATTACTGATATTGTTCATCAGGATGGATTTTTCATTAAAGGTAAAGAAGCTAAAGAATCATGGTTAGTTATTTATTCTTTTTACGTTGATGGGAAAAAATATTATGGTAAAGAAATATTTCAATCAAGACCTGATTTAAAAAAAGGTAATGCTATTGATGTGAAATATGTAAAAGATACTCCAACGATTAATATACCTTTATAAATGAAGAAAATATTTTACTTAACATTGAGCCTATTTTTTGGAATAAACTTTAATTCAAAAGCTCAAAATGTATCACAAACGAAAACCGAATTGAACAAAGTTCTTTGCAAAACCTGGCAAGCAGATTACGCAATGATGAATGGAATGAGAATTAATCAATTACCAAATAACATTGCTTTCGAACTTGAGTTTAATTCTGACAACTCCTATTTAGTAATTAAGGAAAAAACTAAGCAAAAAGGAAAATGGACTTTTAATGAAAAGAAAAAATACATTGACCTTTCAATCAACAACAAAACAAATTCACGCATAACTAAAATTAGTAAAAATGAACTTATCTTGGTGTTAGTTTCTGATGGAAAAAACAATCCTCCAGGCTTACCAAATATGGAAATATATTGTAAAACGAAATAGAAAATACGTCTCAAAATAGTTATAACAACAAATTTAAGCAATTGACTTACTAGAATGATTTGCTTCACCTATTCGTTATCGCTTAGGTGGCAAATCCATTTATAACCCGCTAATTTCAAGCCTATACCCTTTCCCACGTACAACAACAATTTTCAAATTCGGATCAAATTCCAGTTTTTTTCTAAGTTTTGATATGAACATATCCAAACTACGTCCCACGATAACGCCTTCATCTTCCCATATTTCTTTCTGAATTCGGCTTTTTTCTATAATTTCGTTGGGAGACAATGCAAAAATGAGCAGTAAACGGGTTTCCGTTCCGGTTAAGTCAATTGGCTTTCCGTTTACAAAAAGTTTCTTGTTCATGGCATCAAATAACGCCGAGCCCAAAGTGATACTATCTTTATGTTCATTATAAGATAAAGCCTTTTGTGGCTTAAAAGATCTCAAAAGAATAAATCCTAAAAATCCTAAAAAGGACAGGCCGCCCAGAAGATATCCATTCTTAACTATATTTATGCTTGTTGGTTCAAACTTAATATTAATCCTATAACAGGCTTTGGGCTGCTTTCTTCCTGTACCGGCTATAATATTATCTCTCTTGTTTTTAGATATAGCATATCCATAAGCTACACTTGAATTATTACAGTTCAAAACGTTAACAATATAATCATTTGTAAATGAGGATTTGTCTAAAATTCGACTAGTCGTAGCCATTAAGCTGTCTGGCTGAAAAGTAAAGTCATTCTCAAAACTAATCAGATATTCATTTTCTGCGATTTTTTTTACAGGTAGTACTCTCGATATACTATCGCCCGACTCTAGCAATATTTCATGTCCAATTCTTCGGAGCAATATTTCTCTTTTGGCATAGTCAAAGTCATCACTATCCTTACCGCTAAAAGCAGCACAGATTACACAGATAAAGGAGAGAAATAATAATCCCAACACGTATTTGCGTTTTCCTGAAAGTAGATTTCTGCTATTAAACATAGTATCAAGTTTTTATTTACAAAGTTTACATTTTTATTTACAATTTTAAGCTCACAATCCGTAAAATAATAAAGTAATTTGCTTCATAAACTTTAAAAAGAGATAAAATTAGAGTATTAATTAAAACATCAAAAACATGAAAAAAATCATTTATTTGCTGATCTTATTATTGGTTGTAGTAAGCGGAGTGTTATTTGCTAATCGTAAAATTAAAAATGAAACCATTAAAAATACAATCTCAAAACCTCTCTCTGTTGCAGAAAGGAAAGCTGCATTAAAAAAATGGGAAGCTACACCTGATGGTATAATGTACAAAAAATGGGAAGCCTCTGATGCGGGTCAGAAAGTACATAACAGAGCTTTTAAAATAAGCAAATCCATTAAGAATTATACCAATATGGAAGCAGTTGTAACCTCTCTTTCTCTTCCGGATGGCTCAAGATTAGGTTTTGGTATGATGGTGAGGATTAATAGTGACGATTATATTCTTTCTTTTGGACCAGAAAAGTCTAATGAGAATATGTTTAATTTCAACAATGGTTTTGAGCAATTGCATACACTAAAAGTTAACGACAAAATAATTATAAGAAGTCATCACATATCGCAAGCTCCAAAATATTCATACCCAATAATAATGGGTGATTATGTAGAACGAGATAATAAAACGATTTATATGCGTGAACCTAACAAAGATGGCTGTTAAGTAAATAAATCATGAAATACATTTACATACCATAAAACACTATATTTACTTGTAATTAACTCTAATACAAGCAAATCATGTCAAAAGGTCAAGATGCTAAAAAAACAGCAAAAAAAGAACCGTTAAAAACGGCTAAAGAAAAAAAAGAAGAAAAAAGAGAAAAGAAAAATTCTCCTAAAAGGGATTAATTAGTTTTCAGTCGCAGTTTTCAATCTCAAAGGAAACTGAAAACTGTGACTAAAAACTGAGAACTTTATTTAACTGGAATATTCGAAAGAATTTCCAATACAAATTTCCAATATTTTTGAGCAGATGAAATACTTGCTCTTTCGTCTGGAGAATGCGCTCCGTGAATAGTTGGACCAAAAGAAATCATATCCATATCCGGATAATTTGTTCCTAAAATTCCGCACTCTAAACCAGCGTGACAAGCTACAACTTTCGGCTGTTCTCCATTTTGTTTTTCGTAAATATCTTTTAAAACTTCTAAGATTTCAGAATTTACGTTTGGCGTCCATCCTGGGTAAGAACCTGTAAGTTCAACTTCGCAACCTACTAATTCAAAAGCCGAACGCAAAGAATTAGCCAAATCAAATTTTGAAGATTCAACAGACGAACGTGTCAAACATCCAATTAATACTTCTCCGTCTTTAATAACAACACGAGCAATATTGTTTGATGTTTCAACCAAATCAGCCATATCAGCGCTCATTCTGTAAACGCCGTTGTGTGCTGCGTAAATGGCTCTGATAATTCCTTCGTGAACTCCTAAATCCATCACTTTTTCAGGCAAATCACCTTTTACGATTTCAATCGATAAGTTTGGTTCAGTTGTTTTGTATTCTGCTTTGATATCAGCAATAATTTCCTGCATATCGTACACATAAGCTTCATCAAACATTTGAGAAATAATTACTTTAGCAACACTTTCTCTCGGAATTGCATTTCTTAAACTTCCTCCGTTAACTTCGACGATCTGCAAACCGAAGTTTTCAAATGCATCAAACAATAAACGATTCATGATTTTATTGGCATTTCCTAAACCTTTGTGAATATCCATTCCTGAATGTCCTCCATTTAAGCCTTTTACTGTAATCGTATATCCAACAGATCCTTCCGGAACTTCTTCTTCGTGGTATGTTCTTGTTGCTGTAACATCGATTCCACCAGCGCATCCAATATCAATTTCGTCATCCTCTTCTGTATCCAGATTCAATAAAATCTGACCTTGAAGAATTCCTCCTTTTAGGTTTAAAGCACCAGTCATTCCTGTCTCTTCATCAATTGTAAATAAAGCTTCAATTGCCGGATGCGGAATATCTTTGCTTTCCAAGATTGCCATAATTGTTGCTACTCCTAGCCCATTGTCAGCTCCAAGTGTTGTACCGCGAGCGCGAACCCAGTCACCATCAACATACATATCGATTCCTTGAGTATCAAAATCAAAAACAGTATCTGCATTTTTTTGGTGCACCATATCAAGGTGTCCCTGCATTACGATTGGTTTGCGATTTTCCATTCCTGGAGTTGCAGGTTTTCTGATGATTACATTTCTGATTTCGTCTTCAAAAGCTTCTAAACCTAAACTGTTTCCAAAGTTTTTCATAAACTCGATAACACGTTCTTCTTTTTTTGACGGACGCGGAACAGCATTTAAATCTGCGAATTTGTTCCAAAGTGCTTTTGGCTCCAGATTTCTAATTTCCTGACTCATTATATTTTGTTTGAAGTTTAACAATTAAGAGTCCCAAAGTTACAAAGTTTAAATGCTTTTTCGCCACAAATTGCACGAATTAGCACAAATTATAATGGCTCTAAAATTAAACAAATCAGCAATTAGCGAAAATTTGTGGAATTCGTGGCAAACTTTTTTTAATTGTATTTATATTTACGTATCCAAAAAATATACTGTGAAATCAAAATATATTCTACCTCTATTTCTTTTAGTTCAGATTATCTTTTTAAAAATTCTGCAATACTTCCCAGATTATGTTGAAGGTTTTTATAGCAACAATTTATTTGTTCGGATTTCACATTTTTTAAGAAGCGCTTTAGGCAAAATTCCATTTTCTGTTGGAGATTGCATTTATGCTTTATTAATTCTTTCTATTATTAGTTGGTTTTGGAGAATTAGAAAAACATGGAAAACTAATTGGAAAGATCATCTATTGAAAATCTTAGGCAAAATTTCTGTTTTTTATTTCCTCTTCCATCTGCTTTGGGCTTTCAATTATTATCGCGAACCGCTTTTCGAGAAAATGGAAATCAAAAGAGAATATTCTGATGCTGAACTTTTAGCTTTTACAAAAAGATTGATTGCAAAAACGAATGAAATTCAGTTTCAAATTACAAAAAATGACAGTTCAAAAGTAGTTTTTCCATATTCTCAAAAAGAATCATTTCAGATGATTTTAAATGGTTATGATAACTTGGCCAAGGAACATCCTTTTTTTAAATATGAAACTTTAAGTGTCAAAAAATCTTTATTCAGCGTTCCTCTTACGTATATGGGATTTGGAGGTTATTTGAATCCGTTTACAAATGAGGCTCAAGTAAATGATTTGCTACCAATGTATAATTTCCCAATAACAACTTCACACGAAATGGCGCATCAAATTGGTTTTGCCAGTGAAAATGAATGTAATTTCATCGGCGTTTTGGCTTCGGTTAAAAACGATAATCTGTATTATCAATATTCAGGATATAGCTTTGCTTTGCGTTATTGTCTTGGAATCTGGCAATTTAAAAACGAAAAAGTTTTTAACGAATTGAAGAAAACAGTTCATATCGGAATCTTAAAAAACTATCAGGAAAGTCAGGATTTCTGGAAAAAATATGACACCTTTATCGATAAAGGTTTTCATTTTTTATGGGATAATTTCTTAAAAACAAATAATCAAAAAGACGGAATGGAAAGTTACAGTAAGTTTATTGATTTGATGATAAACTATTATAAAACGAGAAAATTTTGATTCAACTGTAACAAAAATGATTTCATAACTACTAATACTTATATGAGCGAAAATCTAGAACAGTCATTTGTTGCGCAATTGCAGGCAAATCAGAATATAATCCACAAAATTTGTAGATTATATACTGCTGGCGAAGATGCTCATAAAGACTTGTTTCAGGAAATTACTATTCAGCTCTGGAAAGCTTATCCAAAATTTAGAGGCGACAGTAAATTTTCGACATGGACTTATCGTGTTGCTTTAAATACTGCAATTACCTTATACCGAAAAACCAAAAGAACTATATCGACAGTAGAATATGAAAGTCATCAGCATTTTGTAAAAGATGTTGATTACAATTATGAAGAGGAAGAACAAATTAAATTGATGTATAAAGCTGTTTATCAGCTCAACGACATCGAAAAAGCATTAGTTTTTATGTATTTAGAAGACAAAGATTATCAAGAAATAGCTGAAACCTTAGGAATCAGTGAAGTGAATGCGCGCGTGAAAATGAACAGAATTAAAGGGAAACTTAAAAAAATACTAAATCCTTAAAAATTATTATGAAAGAACTGGATTTATTAAAAAAAGACTGGAAAAAGAACTCGGATTCTTTTGAGCAAATTTCTGAAAAAGAAATCTACAAAATGATTCACAAAAAATCATCTTCCATTGTGAAGTGGATTTTGATTATCAGTATTTTGGAAGTATGCTTTTGGACTTTCTCAAATTTATTCATCAATACCGATGATTTATTGCAAAAAATGAATCATCCAGAGATTGTCCTAGCCATGGAAATACTTACCTATTTTAACTATGTAGTTGTTCTGGTTTTTATCGTTATTTTTTATAAAAACTATAAAACAATCTCAACTACCGTAGCGACAAAATCTCTCATGGGTGCGATTTTAAGAACTCGAAAAACAGTTCAGTATTATGTATGGTATAATCTTGGAATGCTAGTTTTAATAACTATTTTAAGCTACTTTATTGCTTTTGTTTACAATCCAGATATGGCCTTTTTTAGAGAACAACTTGCCGAAAGCGGGAAAACAATGTTTTTTACTGTCGGAATTTTATTTCTGATAATATTAGGAATATTGGGTTTATTCTGGTGTATTTACAGATTATTGTACGGAACTTTATTACGAAGATTGTATTCGAATTATAAAGAGTTGAAGAAAATTGATTTCTAATTTAAGATACTAAGGCTCTAAGGTGCTAAGATTCTAGGTTTTTTTTCAAACTTGAAACTTGAATCTCTAAAAAACTAAACTTCTTAGTATTCCCATTGTCTTAATCTGTTAAGTTCTTCTTGCGCTTTGATTTCTTCAGCTGGAATAACTTTTAAGAATGATGGATGTTGTTCGATTGCGTATTCTACTTTTTCAACAATTTCTTCGATTGTATCATTTTCATAATCAATATCAAGAGGTTCTTTGATGATAAAAGACTGTAGAATTCCTTTTTTCTTCATTCGTAAACCTTTTTTATCAAATGATCGGCGGAAACCGTCAATAACAATAGGAATTACAATTGGTTTATGCTGTTTGATAATATGTGCAGTTCCTTTACGAACAGGCTTAAAAGACTTTGTGGTTCCTTGCGGAAAAGTAATTACCCAACCGTCTTCAAGTGCAATTCTGATATTTTCAGTATCGTTTGGATTCACATCTCTTTTTTCAGTTACGTCAACACCTTTTGCTCGCCATGTTCTTTCAACTGTAATTGCTCCAACGTAAGCAAGAATTCTTGGCAACAAACCTGCTTGCATTGTTTCTTTTGCAGCGACATAATAAATATTCATTTTTGGTTGCCATAAATAACCAATGTTCTTAATAGTGTCTTGACGTCCGCTTAAACTTGCGTTAAAGACATGAAACATTGCCACAACATCAGCAAAATAAGTTTGATGGTTGGAAATAAACAGCACATTTGTATCAGGCAATGTTTTAATAATTTCAGATCCTTCAATCTGTAATTCATTAAATCCTCTGTATCTGCGGTGCGTCATGGCTCCCAAGACACGGATTAACCATTTCTTGATGAATAAAATATGTCCAAAAGGATTTCGTTTAAACAATCCCATAGCTGTTTAATGTATTTTTTTTGTTAGTTCGCAAACATACAAAAATTATTCTTTTAGCAATACTATAAAGCAATTTCGGAAATAAATCGTTATAATAATGAATATCAAATCGTTAATTTTTCATTTTTACGAATTTTCGCCTAAAACACTTTTCAGAACATCTCTCAGCTCACTTAATATCATCGCTGTCGCACCCCAAACAACGTGATTTTGAATACTAAAAGCCGGAACCAAGGCATTTATTGCATAAGAAGTTGACAATGTGGATTCAATAATAATTTCATCATTTAGAAAAACAGATAAAGGCAACTCAATAATATCCGCAACTTCCCGAATATCTGGATAAAATGAAAGCTCTTCTTTAGCAATTCCCATATAAGGATGCACTAAAAAATTACTTGGCGGAATGTACATTGGGGTAAAATGTTTTACAACTTCTATTTTTTCAGGAAGAACGCCAATTTCTTCATTGGTTTCCCTGAGAGCGGTATCTTTAAAATCAAAATCTGAAATTTCATATTTGCCACCCGGAAATGCAATTTGTGAAGAATGGACTCCATTGTAGGCATTTCGAACGATCAAAACTAAATGTGTTTCTCCATTTTTAGGATAAAACAACATCATAACAGCAGCAATCCTTGGGTTTTTAGCGCTTAAATCAAGATTTTTAAGCTCTTGCATACGTTCTTTGGGCGCCATTTTTATATGCGATGTCGTCGCTGGCAGTTCAACAGGAATTAAATTAGGAACATATTGCAAAAAATCTTGAAAATCCATATTCAAAGTTTATTTTTGTACTTTCAAATAAAATATAAATATACTCTAGAAAATGCGGTTCTACAAATTTTCTAAGACAAAGCCATAAATAATGTACAGTAGAGAAGAATCACAACGAATAAAAAGAGAATTTTGGGTAGCTTTTGCAGAAAAGTATCCGAGAAAATGGGTTCTTTATGATACAAAAATCAAAGACTTCTCTTTTAAGTTTTTTGTAGATAATAAAAAAGCACAAGTTTTAATTGACATCGAACATCGAAGTGACGAAAAACGAACTGCCTATTTTGAAAAGATTGAAGCGCTAAAAAATATTCTGGAAGAAGAATTTATTAAAGATTTGGTTTTCGAAAAAAACTATACGCTGGAAAGCGGCAAAATCATCAGCCGAATCTGGGTCGAGAAATTAGGAGTTGGTTTCAGCAATCGAAATAACTGGGATGCAATTTTTGATTTCTTCAACGAAAACATGCACGCTTTGGAAATGTTTTATTTGGAATATGATGAGTTTATTAAGGATATTGAAAACTAAGGTTCTAAAGATGATAAGGTTCTGAGGTTCTAAGCTACTAAGTTTTGAATTTATATAACAAACCCGACAGATTTTAAAAACCTGCCGGGTTTATTATTTAATTTAAGTTCAAAAAAACTTAGTCCCTCAGTATCTTAGAACCTTAGCACCTTAAAATTTAATTACACACTAAAAATATTATAAACAATAATATGGTCGTCGTAATTGATATAAAGCTGTTTACGAAAATCTTGTTTTTTTCGGGTAATAATTGAAAGTTTACATTCTTTCCCATCATTGTCTTTACACATGAAAGAATATACAATATCAGTGTCATTTTCCTCTCTTTCGATGTAATCCAAAATATTGAAAAGCTGAATTTCCTGAGAATAAACTACAATTCGGTGTTTATTAGTATCTAAAACAACACTCAAGTTCACCAAATCCAGGTTAGACCATTCGCCCCATTTTCCTTTTTGATTTTTCTCTAAAACACTAAAACCAGATGTCTTAAAATTATACGACTGACTTTGAGCTTCTTGCAGTCCAAAACCAAAAAACAATAGCAATATAGAGATGCGAATAAAATTCATGAAATATTTCTTACAGGTAATTAAAATTCAAATTTAGACTTTTCTTTGGATGCAGCATCAAATTCAGTCATCATTTGCTGCATAATTTGCTCAACAGGCAAGATTTCATGAATAAGTCCTGCAATTTGTCCAATTTCAAGCTCGCCTTCTTCAAGATCTCCTTCAAACATTCCTTTTTTTGCTCTGGCTCTTCCCAAAAGCTGAACTAATTCTTCTTTAGATGGACATTTCTCATATAAGGCCTGAATGTCATGATAAAATTTATTTTTTACCAATCGTACAGGAGCTAATTCTTTCAAAGTCAAATGAGTATCACCTTCTTTGATATTAACTATCGTTTCTTTAAAATTATTGTGGGCTGAAGATTCAAATGATGCTGCAAAACGGCTTCCTACCTGAACGCCATCAGCACCAAGAATCATCGCTGCTAACATTCCTCTTCCAGTTGCAATTCCACCCGCTGCGATAAGCGGAATTTGGATTTTTTCCCTCACCATCGGAATCAGCGTTAATGTTGTTGTTTCATCACGTCCGTTATGTCCGCCTGCTTCAAAACCTTCAGCTACAATAGCATCAACTCCAGCATCTTGAGCTTTTAAAGCAAAAGCACTGCTGCTCACCACATGAACAACCGTAATTCCTTTTTCTTTTAAAAATGAAGTCCATGTTTTAGGATTTCCAGCCGAAGTAAAAACAATTTTCACGCCTTCTTCCACCACTATATTCATGATTTCTTCAATATTAGGATATAACATCGGGATATTGACTCCAAAAGGTTTATCAGTTGCCTTTTTGCATTTTTGAATATGTTCTCTTAAAACTTCCGGATACATTGATCCAGCGCCAATAAGCCCTAAACCTCCAGAATTACTTACTGCAGAAGCTAATTTGTAACCGCTGTTCCAAATCATTCCACCTTGTATTATTGGGTATTTTATATTAAAAAGCTGCGTAATTTTATTCATGCAATATGCTGTTATTGTTTGATTATCTTTCCTGTTTTATGTAAACCATCAGCATCAAAAGTATAAAAATAAAGACCGCTGTTTAACGTTTCTACAGAAAGAAATGGGTTCTGATTTGTAATTTGTTTTTCAATTACTTTTTGGCCTAAAACCGAAAAAATCGCCACTGAAGCAGTGTAATTTTCCTCCGGAAAAGAAAACGAAATTATTGTTTTTGCAGGATTCGGAAATACCGAAAAAGTCGAATTTATGACAAAATCATTAATACCTAAATTAGCGCCAAAATTTGGAATTCCGTAACCGTAATTAAAATTTGGAGCCGTATAACGATCTGATGATTCTAAAATCATTTGCCTGATTTCTTTGTTTGTTTTGGTCGGAAATGCCTGCCAGAGACATGCAACCATTCCTGCCATAACCGGACACGAGAAAGATGTTCCGTTTGAAGTTCCAATATTTCCAGAAGCATCAGAAACTGCTGTTGCACTTCCCTGCGCCATAATATCAGGTTTTACCCGATTGTCAAAACTTGGCCCAATTGAGCTGAAATCAGATTTTACTTTTGCCGAATTGACTGAACCTACAGCAAGTACAGAAACTGCATCAGCGGGAGCACCAATATGTGGTTCTGGATTTTTCCCTTCATTTCCTGCCGAAGCCAATACAATAATTCCTTTATTGAAGGCAATTTCTGCTCCTCTTGAAATAAAAGCTGTACTACCATTCATGTCACTATATGTATGACTTTCGCCGGCTTTATCAAATTCAAAATAACCCAAAGAAGTTGTAATAATATCAACTCCAAGACTGTCCGCTCTTTCAGCTGCTTCAACCCAAAGCGATTCTTCAATCGGATTTTCTGAAGCATCATTTTCAGTTATAAACAAATAATAGGAAGCATCTGGTGCTGTACCAACTAAAGAATTTTCTTTATAGCCGCCCATCGTCGAAAGCACTAAAGTTCCGTGATCATCGCCGGTATAAAAATTGGTATTTCTATTAACGAAATCATATCCTCCTAGAATTCTGTTTTTTGTTTGAAGATTTTGAAAAGGCTGAGCAGTATTCACACCAGGAAAACCAGCATCTAAAACTGCAATAATTTTTCCTGATCCAGTATAATTTTGCTTATGTAAAGCCTGTCCATTAAGCATCTGGATTTGATTTGCAGAATTTCCATACGCATAATCAATAGTCGTTTTAAGCTTATTTTTTGTTTGAACGACATTATTTTCGTTAACCTTTTTTCCCGTATTCAGCGTTTTATTAGTAAAAACTACTTTGTCAACAAATGATAATGATTTTAGTGCCGAAACATTAGTTTGAGTTCCTCTTACATGAAGCGCATTCAGCCATTTTGATTTAACCAAAACGGTAATTCCTGTGCTCGTTTTTATTTGGGATATATAACTTTTTTCAACAGGAACATCGGTAATATCTAATGCAATATTCTGAGCTGTTCTTCGGGTTAAAGAACGCTGTGTTAGCATATCAGAAGGTTTGTCTAAAAAAGATTGCGAACTCGGTTTATCTTTAAAATAAACCCATGCATCTTCTTGCGAAAACATCGCGGAAGTAAAAAGCAATAAAAAAAATGCAAAACAGTATTTCATAGCCTACTTTTTAAAAGGGAAAATCCCTGTAAAAAAGTATAAAGCTAAGAAATTACTCCCGAACCAACTAATTCATTATCTAAATACCACGCAACAAACTGGCCTTCAGTAATAGCAGATTGAGGTTCATCAAAACGAACATACATTCCGTCTTCAAATTGATACAAAATAGCTTTTTGCAAAGGCTGACGATAACGAATTCTTGCCATTACTTCTTTTGTTTCACCTGATTTTAAAGCCATATCTTCTCGAACCCAGTGAATTTCAGAATTTCCAACAAATAAAGCTTTTTTAAATAAACCTGGATGATTACTAGATAAACCTGTATAAATAGTGTTTGTATCAACATCAGTCGCAATTACAAACAATGGATCTGTAGTTCCTCCTACATTCAAGCCTTTTCTTTGTCCGTTTGTAAAGTAATGAGCACCTTGATGTTTTCCAACCACTTTTCCCATTGTTGGAAGATATTCTAATTTTTTGGCTTCGATTTTCAGTTCTTCTTCCAATGATAAACCAGCTGGAATTTCATTCGTATAAATCGGATCATTTTTATCAATCTGAACGATTTTGCCTTCTTTTGGCTGTAATTTCTGTTGCAAAAATTCCGGCAAACGAACTTTTCCTATAAAGCATAATCCTTGTGAATCTTTCTTTTCAGCGGTTACCAATTCCATTTCAGCAGCAATTTCTCTTACTTCTGGTTTAGTCAAAGCACCAATTGGAAACAACGCTTTTGACAATTGCTCTTGCGATAACTGACATAAAAAATACGATTGATCTTTATTAATGTCATTTCCGGCAATTAATTGATAAACAGGTTTTCCATCAACTTCAATTTCATTTTTTTGACAATAATGTCCAGTTGCTACATAATCAGCACCAAGACTTAAGGCAATTTTCATGAAAACATCAAATTTGATTTCGCGGTTACAAAGCACGTCAGGATTTGGAGTTCTTCCTTTTTCGTATTCATTGAACATATAATCAACGATTTTTTCTTTGTATTCCTCGCTCAAATCGACAGTCTGAAACGGTATTCCAAGTTTTTCTGCTACTAATAAAGCATCATTACTATCTTCTAACCAAGGACATTCGTTAGAAATAGTAACCGAATCATCATGCCAGTTTTTCATAAAAAGGCCAATAACTTCGTATCCTTGTTGCTGCAATAAGTAAGCGGCAACACTAGAATCTACTCCACCAGAAAGTCCAACAACTACACGTTTCATTCTAAATCGTTTATATTTTTACAAGGGTGCAAAGATAAGCCAAATAATAGAAAATTATAGTCGTTTTGATTAGTTTATATAATCCCGCAGTAGACAAAACCTATCGTTTTTTTTAATTACTTTTAATAATCAATAAAAAATGTTATGCAAAAAATTGTTTACAGCTTAATTTTTCTCCTTTTGACAGCATCATTGAGTGCTCAGCGATTCCGTGCTTCGTTACCAGATTATGAATCTTATAAAGCTTTTAAAGGTAAACCACTATCTGATAAATTCTCCAATATTGAGTCTGTTAAAATTGTTTACGATTTGAGGCAGAAAAAAATGTACTATTTCAACAGCCAACTTATTTCGCATCATTATCAATTTGCAACTGAGTATCTGGGTTATGACAAAGATATCGACGTTTTTAATAGTGAAAATTACAGCGATAGTGAAAAAGACAGAGACTATTTACTTGGGAATTTAAATCATATTAAAGGAACAGAAAAATGGATTTTTGAGCTTGCTGCTTCAGATCATATGAAAGTCTCTCAAATCGAATGGTTTTATAATCAGGTAAAAAATAGTTCTTTTATTGGCAACAATCTTAAATTTTATCTGAATGATCCTGAGAAAATAGCCTTATTTCAAGAAGGAAAATTTAAAATTCCTTGTGTAAAATCAGATTATATTTTTAACGAAATTACCTATCAGCAAGTTGCCGGCGGATCAGCAATTGGAATTCTCAAGCAATACAAAATAAAGGATTTAGAGAAAATAAAACCCAATCCGGATGAAATTATTATCCTTGACGGAACTCCAAACATATTGCCAGAAGCGAAAGGCATAATTGTAAACGAACTTCAAACTCCATTGAGTCATTTAGTGCTTTTGGGCAAAAACCGAAAAATCCCCATAATGGCTTATAAAAATATTGATAAAGACAATAATATCAAAAGATTACTTTCTAAAAAAGTCGAATTCAAAACTGAAATTGATACTTTTTATTTGAAAGAAACAACAAAGAAAATCACTCAAAAAAATGCTTCAAAAAAGAAAATACTAACTCTAGACAATTCTGTAACTGAAATAATTGACCTCTCTTCTATCCCCAAAAAAGGAGTAAATTATATTGGTTCTAAAGCACAAAACATGGCATATTTAATTGCTATTTCAAAAGATACGCCTTTTAAAACTCCTGAAAATGCTCATGCCATTCCTTTTTATTATTATACAAAACATATTCAGAAACCTTCTATTTCTGTTTTAATAACTGAGTTGCTGAACTATCCAAAAAAGGATTCAACTGCCTGGATAAATAAAAAACTAAAAGAAATTCGGGAAGCTATCAAAACAGAAAAAATTGATCCGGAACTGATTGCAAAACTAAATCAGACTTTTAAAAATGCTTCTTTTAAAAACTTCAGATTCAGATCATCAACAAATGCCGAAGATTTAGATGATTTTAATGGCGCCGGATTGTATGATTCTAAAACGGGAATTTTGGGCGACAGTATAAAAAGTTTCGAAAAAGCAATCAAACAAGTTTGGGCAAGTGTATGGAATGAAGCTTCTTATAATGAAAGGGAACTTTTTGGAATCGATCAACAACAAATTGCAATGGGAGTTTTAGTGCATCGTTCTTTTCCTGAGGAAATTGCCAATGGAGTTGTAATCACAAAAAATATATTCCGAAGAAACTTTCCCGGATTTACGGTCAATGTTCAAAAGGGAGAAAATTCAGTTGTAAAACCTGAAAAAGGAGAAGTTTGCGAACAATTTACTGCTTATCATATCAACGAAGGAAACGATGATGAAGATTTTGAAATTGATTATACCTCAAATTCAAATTTAAATAATAACGAGCCATTACTAACACGAAAAGAGATGAACCGGCTTTATACTGTCAGCAAAACAATTGAATCTAAAATGTATCGATATTGGCGCAAAAACCAATTTCATCCTGTAGATATTGAGTTTAAAATTGTGGGCGAAAACAGGGATTTATACATCAAACAAGTTCGGCCTTTTAATGAATAATCAATAAAAAACTTGTAGATCGATTTCGTTTGTAATCGTATTTACGAGTATTATTTTGAATTCAAAATCAGAGATTTGGATCTTTTCTTCAATCGCTTTTCTTATGTTTCCATTATTCAATGAAAAATTGCTTTCAACCGAAATTTTCAAATCGACTGTGTTCAAATATTTTGAAACTTTTCTGTTGACAATAAGTGAAGCCGCAATATAAAATCCAATAATGATCAACTGAAAAAACAAAAGAACTTCGATTTTTTCATACGGATACATTATGTCTAAAATTGAAAGTGTGATTGTTGCAAAAAGAAAAATGATTGCATTTACAGTAAAAGACTGTGTTCGAAATCGTAGAATGGAAAAAATAGCAAAAAGACCAAATCCAATTCCAACGCCAATTTCAATTTTGGTAAACAGATAACAAAGCGAAAAAGTACACAACCCAACAATGACCATCAATGGATTTATGGTTTCGTTATCTTTTCTATTTGAGAAAAAATACAAAACCAAAATTGAAAAAAACAATAATAAAAATCGGCCAATGAGTTCGTTTAAATTCATTTTCAAAAAAGTGTTAGTCAATCAAATTTAAAAAAAGTTTGCCACGAATTCACGAATTTTTTTATTCTAAATTAATTCGTGAATTCGTGGCAAAAAAAAATTTCTTTCCAGCAGTTTAATTTATTCCATTTTAGGCTTAGAATCGGCCTGGTAATTGCTTTTTGGGTCGCTCATATTAACTTCTTTGATTAATTTTCCTTTTAAGTAAAACTGCCATCTTCCGACTTTTTTTCCATTCAGAAATTTCCCTTTAGAAGCCATTACGCCATCCGAATCATAAAAAATTGCATCGCCGTTATATAAATTATCTTTAAAAATTGATTGCTCTAAAAGAATCGCATTTTGCCCATATTTTTTATAGATCCCTTCTTTTAAACCATTCTTATATGTCATTTCTTCAGCAATTTTCGCATCTGGATAATATACAGAACGTGTTCCTTCAAGCTTTCCATTTTTGTAATTTTCAAGTGTCATCACAACCTTTGATGCTTTGTGGTAATATTTCCATTCGCCTTCACGCGATTTTCCAATTTCTTTTCCCTCGCTTACTTTGTTCTTGTTTTGATCGTAAAAAATCGTGTACGAACTTCCGTCATTTGCAGTAAAATCACGACTTGCAATTACGTCACCTTTTTTAGTGTCATCAAAAAACTTAAAAATTCCGGTTTCTTTTCCGTGATCAAAAGTTCCTTCATAACGAGGACGTTTAGAGATTTCGTAAGTTCCTTTCCAAACCCCATCCTTTTTTCCGTTAGAATCAACCTTATTATAATCCTGAGAAAAAGCTACACTACTTATTAAAAATAATATCCAAAATTTTTTCATAATTCGTTTTTCTTTATAACAACAAATATTCAGTTTTAGTATTGCAAAAGTATAACCAATTTTACTTTTATCCTGATTTTTAAAGTCTCAAAATTTATTTTAAATATTGTTTACTTTTTCTTTGGTTAATTAAAAACACAAAAACTACACAATAGCAAAAAACACAACCAAAATACTAATAATCAACATTTTAAACATTTAAACAAAAGAGTTAAATCTTTATTAAATTTAATATTTGTTTAATATTTTATAAAAATTGTTAAACAAAATTTATAACTTAGCCAGACAAACGAAAAAAAACAATATTATGAAAACAATTAAAATTAAATTAATTGCTTTTTTAGCGTTAATTACTTTCGTCACTATTTCCTGCAACAATGATGACGATTCTAGTCAGACTCCCCAAACAATTGTATCAATTGCGCAAGCAAATCCAAATTTAAGCTCTTTAACTGCTGCCTTACAAAAAGCAGATTTAGTCACAACATTAAAATCTTCTGGTTCCTTCACTGTTTTTGCCCCAACAAATGCGGCCTTTAGTGCTTTTTTAACTGCAAACGGTTATGCAGATCTCAATGCCGTACCTGTTCCTATACTTAAGGAAATATTATTAAATCACGTTTTAAGTACTAAAGTAAAATCAACCGAAATTGCAACAGGTTATGTAAAAACTTTAGCCAAAGGAGGTTCTTCAACCACAAACAACATAAGCATGTATCTCGAAAAAAATTCTGGTGTTGATATTAATGGTGGAAAAACAAATGGCGGAGCAACGGTGACTATTACTGATATCCCTGCTTCTAATGGTATTATTCATGTTGTAGATGGCGTAATAGGCCTGCCAACTATTGTAAATCATGCAATTGCCAATAAAAATTTCACCACTCTTGTAGCGGCTTTAACTTACAATCCATCGTCAGGATTTGCCGGAATTTTATCAGGAACTGCTAGTTCGCCTTTCACTGTTTTTGCTCCAACTAATACTGCTTTTTCGAGTTTTTTAACTGAAACTGGATATTCAGGACTTGCTGCCATTCCTGCTAATGTTTTAGAAACAACCCTAAAATATCATGTGGTTACCGGTGCAAATGTATTATCAAGTTCTTTGACAAACGGACAAGTCGTAAGCACTTTTGCTGGTCAGAATTTTACGATTGGATTAACTGGCGGAGCAAAAATTACTGATGCAAACAACAGAGTCAGTAATATTATAGCTACTGATGTACAATGTTCAAATGGAGTTATCCATGTAATTGATAAAGTCCTATTGCCTAAATTTTAACCACAAAAAAACCGTCTCGTTAAAAAAACGAGACGGTTTTTCTATATAATAAATAAAATTATTTCTTTTTATTCTGAGCTTTTGCTGCTTCTTGCTGTTCCATAACTTCTTGAAGACGTTGCTGGAATTTGCTAGGCTTTTTAGGCTCTTTTTGTTTATTTTCCTGAATTTGAGCGTGAATTTTATTACTGTCCACGATATAATTCTTAATCACAAACATAATTCCAATTGTAATTAAGTTTGAAATAAAATTATACAAACTCAAACCAGCACCGTAATTATTGAAGAAAAGCAACATCATTAATGGCGAAACATAAATCATGATTTTCATCATCTTCGCCATATCCGGCATTCCTTCCTGTTGAGGAGCTGCCATTTGCTGATCTCCAGAAGTCATTTTCATATAGAAGAAAATTGCAACCGCAGCTAAGATTGGGAATAAACTAATATGATCTCCATAAACTGGAATTGTAAATGGTAATTTTACAACAGCATCAAATGATGATAAATCGTCTGCCCAAAGGAAACCTTTTTGTCTCAACTCAAAAGCTGCCGGGAAAAACTGGAACGATGCATACATAAAAGGAAGCTGAATCAATGCCGGAATACATCCTGCCATTGGGTTTACTCCTGCTTTGTTGTACAGTTTCATTGTTTCCTGTTGTTTTTTCATTGGGTCTTTTTTGTATTTTTCTCCCAACTCTGTAATATCAGGTCTTAAAACTTTCATTTTAGCCTGAGACAAGAATGACTTATAAGTAATTGGCGACATTGCCAATTTGATGATAATGGTAAAAATGATAATCGCAATACCTAATGACAATCCGATTGTTGAACTTAAGAATCCAAACAAAGGAATAAAGATCCATTTGTTGATCCATCCAAAAATTCCCCATCCTAACGGAATAATTTTTTCGAAATTTTTGTCGTAAGCTTTTAATGTTTTATAATCTGCCGGACCAAAATACAAACTCATTTTATAGTCAACTTCTCCATTTGAGAATGCTAAAGGCAAATTAGCTCTGAATTGTTTTGTAAAAACAGTATCAATTTTTTCGTCTTTAACCAAGTTATCTGATTGTAGTTTTGAAGTTTCAAAAGGCTTTTCAGTTGCTAAAATTGTCGTGAAGAAATGCTGTTTAAAAGCAACAAAGCTAACTTTTTCAGGAGTTTCCTCTTTTCCTTGTCCTGTAGAATTTACATTACTGTATTTTGATTCTTCGTATTTGTAATCAATCTGAGAAAAACGGTTCTCATACGAAATACTTTTTTCGTTTCTGTATGTTCTTAAATCCCATTGTAAATCCAATGGTTTAGAAGAATTTAAAACTTTATTCAATCCTTGAGAACGAACGTCAAAACCAACTAAATAATCATTTGGTTTTAAAACATATTTGTACTCTAAAAATTCATTAGCACCTGCTTTCAAACGCATTGACAAAACCTGATCTTGACCAACTTTTTCTAATGTTGGCTCAAAATACAAATCTTTAGAATTTAAAGTTCTGTTGTCAGCAGTCTGTAACTGAATATTTAAGTTTGAATTGTTGTCCTTAATTAACTCAACTAATTGTTTTGAACCTTTTTTAAATTTTTCGAATTCTTTTAAAGTTGCTTCAACAATATAACCACCCTTATTAGCAATTTTTAATTTAATCTTTTCGTTTTCGATTGTTGTAAAAGATTCTTTTGCAGAAGGAAGCGTTGCAGAATAAGCAAAACCACCTAAAGTTTTTTGCAATTGCGCTAATTGAACAGTATCACCAGGTGTTGCAGCCGTTACTGGTGCAACAACAGTTTTAGCTTTATCAGCTTTTGCCTGAGCTTCTTGTTTAGCAACTAATTCTTTCTTGGCTTTTTCAGCAGCAATTTCCTTCTCAGAAGGTTGATTTTGGTACATAATCCAAATCAAAATTCCAAATATCAATACAAAACCAATGATTGAATTAAGGTCTAATTTTTTTTCTTCCATTATTAATTAAAAAAGTTATTCGTTTGAGGCTATTAGTATTCGTTTAATTTAAAAGTTACAGTCTCTTAGAATATAATTATTATTTTTTATGCGCATTTACAGCAGCTGCCACAAAGTTTACAAAAATAGGGTGCGGATTTGCAACTGTACTTTTATATTCCGGATGGTATTGTACACCAATGAAGAACGGGTGATTTTCAAGCTCTACGATTTCTACTAAACCTGTATCAGGATTAACTCCAGAAGCTTTTAAACCAGCCTTTTGTAATTCATCAGCATATTTATTGTTGTACTCATAACGGTGACGGTGACGTTCAGAAATTGTTTTCTGTCCGTAAATTTTATGTGCCAAAGTGTTTGGTTTGATATCACATTTCCAAGCACCAAGACGCATTGTTCCTCCTTTATCAGTAATTGTTTTTTGTTCTTCCATTAAATTCACAACCGGATGAGGTGTTTTATCGTTCATCTCTGTAGAATTCGCTTCTGCGTAACCTAAAATATTTCTAGAATATTCGATAACAGACATCTGCATTCCTAAACAAATTCCAAAGAAAGGAATATTGTTTTCACGAACATAACGAACTGCTTCAATTTTTCCTTCAATACCTCTTTCTCCAAAACCTGGAGCAACTAAAACTCCATCAAGAGTTCCTAATTTTTCTTCAACATTATCAGCATTGATATGCTCTGAATGGATAGAAATTACATTTACTTTAGTTTCATTTGCTGCACCTGCGTGAATAAATGCTTCTAAAATTGATTTGTAACAATCCTGCATTTCTACATATTTTCCAACTAAACCAATGTTAACGGTATGTTTTGGACTTTTTAATCTACGTAAGAAAGTATTCCAGTTTTTAAGATCCGGAGATGCTTTTTTAGGCAAATCTAATTTCTTTAAAGCTACAACATCTAATCCTTCTTCAAGCATTAAATTTGGAACTTCATATATTGTTGAAGCATCAATCGATTGGATAACTGCTTCTTTTTTAACATTACAAAACAAAGCTAGTTTTTGACGTAATTCCTGAGATAATTCATGTTCAGTTCTACAAACCAAAATATCAGCTTTGATACCACTTTCCATCAAAGTTTTAACAGAGTGTTGTGTTGGTTTTGTTTTCAACTCACCCGCCGCAGCTAAATAAGGAACCAATGTCAAATGGATAACAATTCCATTATTTTCACCTAATTCCCAAACTAATTGACGAACAGATTCTATATAAGGTAATGATTCAATATCACCAACAGTTCCTCCAATTTCAGTAATTACAATATCATAATCGCCAGATTTACCCAGCAATTGCATTCTGTCTTTGATTTCGTTAGTGATATGAGGAACAACCTGAACTGTTTTTCCTAAAAATTCCCCTCTTCTTTCTTTTTCAATAACCGAAAGATAAACTCTTCCTGTAGTAACATTATTAGCCTGAGAAGTAGGAACGTTCAAAAAACGCTCATAGTGCCCTAAGTCTAAGTCAGTCTCAGCTCCATCATCTGTCACGTAACATTCTCCGTGCTCATATGGGTTTAGTGTCCCCGGGTCAACGTTAATGTACGGATCAAATTTCTGAATAGTTGTGCGGTATCCTCTTCCTTGTAACAATTTTGCCAAAGATGCCGCAATAATACCTTTTCCTAATGAAGAGGTCACACCTCCTGTAACAAAAATATATTTTGTTTGATTCATTCTGTTGTTGTTTGTAAGTAGTTGTGTAAAAAACTTGGCAAAAGTACAAATTTAATTAGACAATTTATCAAATAGAGAATGAGATAATTTTGTAAATTTTTAAACAAATCGATTAGTTGTTTCTGTAATCGATAATTTTAAGTTTTAATTGGGAATATTTTTGAAGAATGTCCTTATTTCTGAATTTAAAATATTTAGAAAAGGCTTTAAAATAAAGAAGTATATTGATGAATGTTACTATAAGGCAGTTTTTAAAGCAAAAAAAAATATTATAATTTAAAAAACACTGACTTGTACACATTTATAAATTCAGGCTTGAATTCTGTGGTATCACTTTGTTTTTGGAAATTATAATATTTTTGTATTTCAAACTTAAATAAAAAAAATTAAACCACAAAGGATTTTTCCTACTATTTAATCGGTTTTGGATATTGTTTCTTAATATTTCGTATTAATTCTTCTAATCCGTTTAGTTTTAATTCATAAATAAGCTGCAATTGCTGCCCTAATTCTCCTTTTGGAAAACCTTTATTATAATACCAAACGATATAATATTCGGGTAAATCAATTAAAAAACGTCCTTCGTATTTCCCGAAAGGCATTTTGGTATGAGCTAATTTTATAAGAAGTTTTTTGTCTTGTTCCATTTTTTTTAGAGAAGAAAGAAGCTAGAACAAAGAAAATAGATTATTCCGCTTAATTTAATTGTACACAAAACTATCACTTATTTTTCTTTTGCCACAGATTAAAAGGATTTAAAAGATTTCGCCACGAATTCACAAATTATATTTAAATAAATTCGTGAATTAGTGGCGAATATAAAATCTTAGTCCCGATAGCCATCGGGATAGTCCCTTAGAGCCTTAGCATCTTAATAATGCCATCTCACAAAAGCTTCCATTGCTGCATAAGTTGCTAAACCTAATTGCTGATATAAAGCTGCTGTTTCGCTATTTCTGTCTTCGGCTCTTTGCCAAAACTCTCTGGCATCAGTTCCTTGGAAAACAACGCCATCTTTTTGAGATTGATGTTTGAAAATTCCGTGACGTTTTGCTAAAACCTGATCTGGACTCATTGGAACCGCCATTTCAACTTCGTCAATTCCCCATTCCTGCCAAGCTCCACGGTATAACCATAACCAGCAATCATCCATAAATGATTTTGGTTTTAGAACTTTTACAGCTTCAAAAATAGCGTCCAGACAAACTTTGTGCGTTCCGTGTGGATCTGCTAAATCTCCTGCAGCATAAATTTGATGCGGTTTGATTTTTTCAATTAAATCAACTGTCAACTGAATATCTTCTGGCCCAATTGGTTTTTTCTCAATTGTTCCCGTTTCATAGAAAGGCAATTCCATGAAATGAATTTGACTATCTGGCAAACCAACAAAATGACTTGTCGCTCTCGCCTCTCCTTTTCTGATCAATCCTTTAATATAACGGACTTCTGGAATATCAATTTCGCTGTTCTTTTTATTTTCTAAAAAGGTGTGTGCTTTTTGGTAAATGTTGTCAGCCTCAGCGCTTTTAATTCCGAATTTCTCGTTGTAATCGATCACGAATCTTGCAAAACGCAACGCTTCATCATCCGCGACAGCGATATTTCCTGAAGTTTGGTACGCCACATGCACTTCATGTCCCTGCTCCTGCAAACGCATGAAAGTTCCTCCCATACTGATAATATCATCATCTGGATGCGGGCTGAAAATCAATACACGTTTTTTAGCTGGCTCTGCTCTTTCAGGACGATTTGTATCGTCTGCATTTGGTTTTCCGCCTGGCCAACCTGTGATTGTATTTTGAAGCTTATTGAAAATTTTAATATTAGTATCGTACGCCGGACCAGAATCTGCTAATAAATCGCTCATTCCGTTTTCGATGTAATCAGCGTCCGTAAGCTTTAAAATTGGTTTTTTAAGATCTAAAGCTAATCCTAAAACCGCTTTACGAGTTAATTTGTCTGTCCAAACAATTTTTTCAACCAACCAAGGCTTATTAATTCTGGTTAATTTTGAAGAAGCTTCTTTATCCAAAATAAAAACAGCATTATCATGTTCCTGCAAAAACGAAGCTGGAACTCGGTTTGTAACTTCATCTTCAACAGATCTTTTTACAATATTTGCTTTTCCTTCTCCCCAAGCCAATAAAATTACTCTTTTGGCTTCCATGATTTTTTTCACTCCAAGTGTGATTGCTGTTCTTGGCGTATTATTTAATCCGAAGAAATCCTTGCTTGCTGCAACTCTTGTTATATGATCTAAGGCTACTAAACGTGTTTTTGAGTTTTGAAGTGAACCTGATTCGTTAAAACCAATATGTCCGTTTCCTCCAATTCCAAGAATCTGCAAATCGATTCCGCCTAAAGCTTCGATTTTAGCTTCATATTCATGACAATAATCGGCAATTTGTTCTTTTGTTAAAAGTCCGTCTGGAACATGAGCATTTTCAGGTAAAATATCGACATGATCAAACAGCAATTCTTTCATAAAACGAACATAACTGTTGATTGAGTTTGGTTCCATTGGATAATATTCATCCAAATTAAAACTGATTACGTTTTTAAAACTCAAACCTTCTTCTTTATGCAAGCGAACTAATTCAGCATAAAGTCCTTTTGGAGAAGAACCTGTTGCAAGTCCTAAAATGCAAGGTTGATTTTCTTTTTGTTTTGACTGAATTAAAGCTGCAATTTCCTGAGCAACTGCTTTTGAGGCTTCTGAAGAATTTTCAAAAACAACCGTGTTGATGTTTTCGAATCGTTTTTCGAATCCCGTTGCCTTGTCGATTTTACTTTTTAACATGATATAGTTTTTTTTAATTTCTCTAATTTATTTTACCATTTTCGGTATTTATGTCCTTTTACAGCATAAAAAAGAATCATTACATAAGATGGCAAAAGCATTAAATATGCAAGCTGATTGCCACTTCTTGAAGTTGCTTCTGTCCCGGCTGCAATATTTGATGTATTTATAGTTTCGGTAATCAAGCCATAAAACAAAGGAAAGATTGCACCGCCAATAATTCCCATAATTAAAATGGCGCTTCCTATTTTAGTGTATCCGCCCAAATCTTCTAATGCCATTGGCCAGATCGCCGGCCAGCAAAGTGCATTTGCTAAACCTAATAAAGCTACCAAAAGAATTACAATTGGCAAATTTGGAATTCCCGGCAACTGAATCATTAGTTTTGGTGAAATCAGAACAATTGACAGAACCAAAATAATTCCTAAAACTCCAGATCCTTTTAAAGCTGTTACTTGCGAAAGGTATTTTGGAATCAAAGTTATTCCTAAAATATAGCCCACAACCATCGCCGACATTGTGAAAGAAGTTAGTTTTAAGTAAAAATTCCCTTCGTCTCCATAAACGCCTAATTGTTTTCCAAAACCTCCAATTGAATCTCCCGCCAAAACTTCAGCTGCCAAATAAAGCATCAAAGTTACAACTCCTAAAACCAATTGAGGGCGTTTGAATGCGTTTTTAATTTGGTTAAAAACACTCAAATTTGTTACATTTCCATCTTCATCCAAATCAATCTCTGGGAGAGGTGAAAGCTTCACAAACAAAGCCAACACAATAATAATCAACCCCATATAAAGATAAGGTCTTTGTAATTGTAATGCAAGGGAATTTAAAGCATTTGATTTTGAAACCGAATCCAGCATTGCAATTTTGTCTGCCGTGAACTCCTGCATATTTGACAAAACCAAAGCGGTTAATATAATTGGCGCTACAAATCCGGCTAATTTATTAGCAATTCCCAAAACACTAATTCTTGCTGCAGCACTTTCCCTTGGACCAATTACAACTACGTACGGGTTTGAAGCCGTTTGTAAAATTGCTAAACCAGTTCCCATAACAAAGAGCGCTATTAAAAACAGTAAAAAAGTACGGCTTTCGGCTGCTGGATAAAATAAAAATGCTCCTAACGCAATTATCAATAATCCGAGCGAAATACCATTTTTGTAGCCTACTTTTTCGATAACCCACGATGATGGCACAGCCATAACAAAATATGCAATATAAAAAGCAAAAGTTACAAAGTAAGCCTGAGATGGAGATAATTCACATGCTAATTCAAAAAATGGAATTAATGGTCCGTTCAGCCACGTTACAAATCCGAGAATAAAAAATAATGCGGTCAAAATAACCATCGGAATTATTGAATTCCTTTTTTCTACCTGGATAACATTTTCAATGTTCGACATAATACTTTTGGGTTGATTGTTAATAGATTTTTTGCTTTCAATCTATAGTAGAATCAACACTACCAAACTATTTTGCGTTTTTTACGCAAAAATTTGCGTTTTTTTTGCAATACAAAAGTAATGTAATAAGTTGTACTAATCCCTAAAATAGATATGAAATTTTTGTTAATATTTTTAAGACTCCCAGTTAAGTACTGGATAGTGCTTTTTAAGATATTCTTTGACGTCGGCAATGTCTTCTTTTGCTGTCAAATCAGGAACGTGCTCAGAAAATGGAATTCCGATTGTGGTGTTCGGATTTGCTTTTACAGTATTCAAAAGAACTGTAGGTAATTCTTTTTCATCTCTTTCAGGATTTACCGGACAATTTTTAAGATGAGTATATAAAGTCTTTCCAGTAAATTTAAAAGCATTCATACTTACTCTTATTTTTCCTTCCACATCTTTATAATGCTCCAAATCAGAAGCTTCTGGTTTTTCTAAAATATCCAATAACTGATTATTTTCATCCAATTTTGCAATGGCGAAACGCGAAATTCTTTCCAAAGGAAATTCCAAAGCATCACGATCATAACTGATAAAAGCATTTGGACTTTCTGTTTTTCTTAAAGCCAACAAAGCTTCGGCAGAATATAAATTATCACTGTTACAAACAGAATATTCCAATTCGTTCAATTCAGGAAATTGCTCAACAGCCTGAAAAAGCGCATCTGCTGTTCCAAAAGGTTTAATTCTTCCTTCTGGAATATATTGAACTGCAAATGAAATATTTAGTCCATGAAAATCATTATCAGTATCATGACTTCCATAAAATTCTTTAAACAATTCGCCTTGTTCTCCTATAATAATATAGATATTTTGATAACCCGCTTTTTTAGCGTTCAATAAAAGATAATCCAGTAAAGGCCTTCCACTTGATCCAACGCCAATCAAACCTTTACTTCTTTCATTTGCCTGAGCGATTTCTTCTGCAGATAAATTATCTGTAACGGCTTCTTTTTTCATACGTGACGAAGCGCCGCCCGCAAGAATAACTAAATTGTTGTGCATATTTCTTTCTCTAAATTTCAATATTTTCAATAATCCTCACGCCGGGATCGACAGTTACACTATAAGCTTCTTGTGCGCCAGCATTCAAAATTGCCTCAATAACTGAAGCTTCATTTTTAGGATCTGCAATTACAACAATGCTTCCTCCGCCTCCAGAACCTACAATTTTTGCTCCAAATGCGCCCGCTCGAAGAGCAGCATTTATCATAGCATCAATTCGTGGTACAGTAATTTTCAATAAATCGCGCAAAACTTCATGATGCTGATTCATCCAAAAACCAATTTTTTTAAGATCTAAAACGGGCTTTTCAAATTCTTTTAATGCTTCTTTAGTATAATGGTAATTTTTCAATGCCGCTTCAAAAAACGGAATCAAACGATCTGGCAGACAATTTTTATAACGACCAATATCTTCAATTTCAGAAGCATTCAAATCAAAATCAGGATAATTTTGTTTTACGAGATCAATCGCCATTAAAGCATTTCCTTTTAACTCTCCAATTAATCCAATAGTTTCTTTTGGAACTCCGGAAACTCCTGTGATTAAACCTTTTAATTCTGTGCCGATAGAACGATAGGAAAAAGGATCTTTAGTATTAATAAAAACAATATTCCCTACTCCAATACTAAAATGATCCATCATTCCGCCAGGTTCTCCATGCTCTAAAACTTCGGATGCATATCCTATTTTGGCAATAAATTCCGGAGTGACTTCTTCATTAACTCCGAAGGCTTCGATTAAAAACCGAATCCAGGCCATTAATAATGCCGATGAACTTGATGTACCAGAATTTATTGGAATATCTCCCATAATTGTAATCGTATAGCCACTTGTGGGAATACAGCCATGCCTGCGTAAAACACGCAATGATGAAGCAAAATAATCTCGTGGCTCGAGTTTTTCAAAAGATGCATTAATATCGATGACTCTAATTTCATTGATATCAATCATATTAATAATAAATGTATTTGTGCTATTTTGCTCTGCGGTCAGCTTTATATTTCGATCTATCGCGCAGGCTATAACAGGCAATCCTAAATAGTCCTGATGATCTCCAAAGAGACAAGTACGGCCCGGGGCGAGTGAAGTAATTTTTTTCATGTAAACAACTTACATTAGAATATTATAAATCAGTAATTTACAATATTTGTTGGTTATAAATTTATTTGATATTTTCGGTTTTGATTCTACGAAACTATATATTAAATTTTGATAAAACAAGAAAAAAACAAAAAATGTGCTCGAACACACAAAATTTATGTTCTCGAGCACATAATTGAAATCAATCAATTTTTTTTCCGATAATTAAATCAAAGTTTTTATATTTGCTTATATGGATAAAAAGTACACAATCAAGGATATTGCGCAAATGGCTGGAGTTTCTAAAGGAACTGTAGATCGCGTTTTACATAATAGAGGAAAAGTTTCTCCTGCTGCGCTTGAGAAAATCAATGAAGTTTTGAATGTTATTGACTACGAACCAAACTTAATTGCGCGTAATCTAAAGAGCACTAAAATTTATCGCGTTTGTGTTTTGCTTCCTGATCCAGCATTTGACCCTTATTGGCTTCCTTGCGTTAACGGAATTCAAGATGCCATTACAGAATTTAAAGCATACAGCGTTATTATTGAAACTCATTATTTTAATCCAGAAAGCACTAAATCTTTTTTAAAGGTTAACGAAACCATTATTTCGCAATCTCCTGATGCTGTTTTACTGACGCCGCTGTTTCACAAAGAAACTGTCGAAATTATCAAACAGTACGACGAATTGGGAATTATGGTAAATACTTTTAACAACCAGGTTGAATCTTCATCTGTTAAAAGTTTTGTTGGACAGGATTTGCACAAAAGCGGACGCGTTGCGGCGAGTTTAATGAATTTAATTTTAAGTCAAGGCCAAATTGCGATTATCCATATTGACGAAAGTCTTAAAAACGCAGTTCACATGCAGGAAAAGGAAAAAGGATTCAGAAATTATTTTGACGAAAAAGAACTTTCTGATTTTTCTTTAACGACTCTGAAGCTCAAATACTCTAACATAGAAACCAAGTTTACGGCATTTCTGGAAGAAAATCCAGATTTAAGCGGGATTTTTATTACCACTTCAAAAGCGTATCAAATCGCCTCTGTTTTATCATTGGCAACAACCAAAAAAATTGCACTTATTGGCTACGATTTAATTGAAAAGAATGTGAATTTCTTAAATCAGGGAAAAGTTCATTTTTTAATTCATCAAAATCAAAAAAGACAAGCTTATTTAGGAGTCAGTACTTTAGTAGAACATTTTCTATTCCGAAAAGAGTTTCCGGACACTATTTTGCTTCCAATTGACATTATCAATTCTGAAAATGCGTCTTTCTATTTTTAATATGCTATCCCGATAATTATCGGGACTAAGATGCTAAAGATTCTAAGGTTTTTTATTTCTAGTAAATCAACCTCTAAACCTTTGTTTCTTTGTCTCTTTGTCACTTTGTCCCTTTATCCAAACTATTTCATCAATTTAAATTTTCCGAAAGATGAAGCAATATGAAAATTTGGAGTTTCCGTATTCGGATTTACCCATGAAATCCATGTTGGTTCATAGTTTTGATTTTCATCTTTAGAAAATTTTGCCCTAAAAATACCCGCTTCAATTATATTGTTCTGAATCAAATTCAACTTATTGAATGATTCAATACTAATTTGTCCTTCAACAGTAAAAGAGACTTCATCTTTTGAAGCTGTTATGCTTAAATCTTCTTTTGGCCATTTCCAGCTGAAATCAAAATCTTTATCCGGCTTTGCCTCAAAATCCATTAATCTAGCCGAAGTATCTATTTCAAGACAATAATACGGATTCAAAGAATCGTTTACTCTAAAGAAAAGCTCAACACGATCTGAGTTTCCAATACTGTCAATACTATTGTCTTTTTCATCAATATAAATATCAGCATCAAAAACCCTAAAATTAAAATAGAGGTTTTCAGTATTCCAAAGTGCACGAAACTCAATTTTAGAAACCAAATCAGTATTCCATGGCGATGAAAAATCAGTCAGGCAATTTGCATTTTTCCAAATTGACTGATCTAAAATTTCCATTTCATTTTTCACATTTTCTGTAATTAAAACTACTTGATATTCTTTCATGATTTTGATTTAAAATTTTTGTTAATTTTTGATTTTTAAAAAACCCGAAAACATCTTTAAACTCCGCTTCTACAGCTATTCATTTTTAAAGAAACTAAATCTGCTTTAAAGATGAATAAAAAACTTTTGCTTTTCTTAAATAAACCGAAAAATTCCTTTTAAAAAGACATCAGAAAACCCTGCTTAATTTATACGTTTTTGGATTGGTCATTGCGAAATTCACAACTATTTTCAAAAACACCATTTATTATTTAAAAAAGCTCACATTTTAAATGTCTGCTAATTTCTAAAATTTTTTAAAAATATCACATCATTTTAGCGTAAAAAAAACGTATCGCACAATTTTATGTGCTCGAGAACATAAATTTTGTGTGTTCGAGCACATTTTTTGTGTTTTTTCTTGTTTTATAAAAATATAATCTATAGTTTCGTCAGAGATTAATCTTAAAACTGAGTTAAATCAGTAAAAGTTTTGATGATTTTGAAGCCTAAAAAATGATCAAAAATGAAGTGAATTAGCTGTATTTCGACTGAAAAATTAAATGGATTTTTTTAGAAGAAAACAATACAGAAGAAGTCAAATAAAAAACAAAAATGAATTTGAGAATCAAAAAAGAAGTCTAAAACCTACAAACAACAAAAAACAAATTAATCATTAACCAAAACCAATTTTCGTATGAAATTATTAACCCAAAAAAAGCCAAGAGATTTTCGGATTAACAATTTATCCCGTAAAGAAATTAAACTAACAGTTCTTTCACTATTAGCTTTGACATTTCAAGCTTCGGCAGCTACATCAATAAGCACTTCAAACAAAAATTATACTTCATTATTTTTTGAAAAAACGGTAAAAGGTACAGTAACAGATCAAAACGGACTGCCTCTTCCTGGTGCAAATGTTGTCGTAAAAGGTTCCACAAAAGGAGTTCAGACAGATGTTGACGGAAGTTTCTCGATTACTGTAGCAGACAACGTTACTAAACTTGTTGTAACCTACATTGGTATGGAAGACCAGGAAGTATCAGTAGGAAGTTCTCCTCTAAAAATTGTCATGAAAGAAGCAGGACAAAAATTAGACGAGGTTGTTATTGGATACGGAAAATCAAAGAAAAAAGATCTTACAGGTTCTGTTGCTTCTATCAGTAAAGACAACTTAAACTTAGGCGGAACCGTTTCAAACGTTGGGCAGGCTTTACAAGGTCGTGCTTCGGGAGTTCAGGTACAGCAAAACAGTTACGCACCTGGAACGAATCCTTCGGTTGTAATTAGAGGAGGAAACTCTATTAATACTTCGAATTCGCCTTTGTACGTAGTTGACGGGTTTATTACAAGTACTGGTGGATCTATCAGTCCAAATGATATTGAAAATATTCAGATCCTGAAAGATGCCGCTTCTACAGCAATTTATGGTGCACGAGGTGGAAATGGGGTTATTTTGATTACTACCAAAAAAGGAAAATCAGGAAAAATGCAGGTTGAGGCTGAAGTTTCTGATGGTTTTCAAAATATCATCAAAGAACCATCTTTAATTACAGGACAACAATATGCTGATATTCAAAATGCAATTGCTTCTGAAAACGGAAGACCACCGGTTTTCCCTGCAAGTTTTCCTATTGCAAACACAAACTGGTTTGAAGCTGCAACTCGCCCGGGCGAAGTTTTAAACAGAACGCTTACTTTTAGCGGAAGCGATAAAACGTCTAAATTTTTCCTTTCTGGAAACTATTTAAAACAAACCGGAGCTATTGAAAATACAGATTTTGAAAGATATACTGTAAGAATGGGCGGCGAGAAAAGATTTAATGACAAATTAAACATGGGAACGAATGTTTATGGCGCTGTAAGTGAAGGAAATAACAGTGATTTTGGAGACAATATTTTATCTCCGATGTTCTCTATCCAGACTGCGCCTCCAACAATTCCTATTTATAATGCTGATGGTTCTTATTACAAATATCAAGGTAAAGACAATGCTTTAGCGCTTTTACTAGAACCTACTGACCACACGATCAACAGAATGGTGAACGGAAATATGTTTTTGGATTATGAAATCATTAAAGGTTTAACGTATCATTTTGGCGCTGGTGCTGAATGGCAGGAAGTTATTCAGGGAAAATATACGCCAAGTACTTTAGTAGCTGGAGCAGCATTAAAAGGATCTGGATCTGAGGAAAACAGAACGTATTTCAGATGGAGTACAGAGCAATATTTGACTTACAAATTTAATATTGCTGAACAACATGCATTTACAGCAATGATTGGAACTTCAAATCAAAAAGATACTTACGAGAGAGTAAAAGCGTCTGGAACTGGTTTTTCAAGCGACTTGCTTACTTATTACAATCTTCAGGGAGCTGCAGTTTATTTAAAACCAGAAACTGAAAAAACAGAAACAAAACTTACTTCTTATTTTGGAAGGTTAAATTATGCATTCAATGATAAATATCTTTTCACTTTTACAATAAGAAAAGATGGTTCTTCTCGTTTTGGGCCAAACAACAAATTTGGTATTTTCCCATCAGGAGCTGTGGCTTGGAAATTGTCTAATGAATCATTCATTCAAAATCTGAACACTTTTTCTGATCTTAAATTAAGAGCAAGTTATGGTATTACAGGAAGTGACGGGATTGGTGACTACTCATACATGAGCAGACTGCAATCATGGGGCGTAACAATTGCACCTGATCAATTTGTTGCAGGTACTGAACCAGCCAACTTAGCAAACCCGAATTTGAAATGGGAACAAACAGCTCAAACGAACTTAGGTTTGGACATGGGATTCTTTAATGACAATGTTACAGTTACAATTGATGCCTACAAAAAAAGAACTTCTGATGCTCTTTTGAATGTTCCTGTTGGAGGATGGTGGGGATTCGGTACTCAAAGAGTTAACTCTGGAGTTATTGACAACAGCGGAATTGAATTAGGAATCAGCACAGTAAACTTTAAAACAGATAAATTCACTTGGAGTTCATCTTTAAACTTAGCTTACAACAAACAAGAAATTGTATCTCTTGCTGATAACGTAAAAATCATCAGTACAAATACTTCAAATCCAAGTGGAACTGTTTCTGGACAGGAATTCACAAGATTAGAACCAGGAAAAGAAATGGGGGTTTTATACGGTTATAAATATGCAGGAGTTATCAAAACTGGAGAAACTTATGCGCCACAACCGCTTTCTAAACCAGGAGATCCAAAATATGTGGATGTTGACGGAGACGGTACAATTACTGCCGCAGACAGAACTTATTTAGGAAATTCTATTCCGCATTATATTGCTGGTTTCAATAATGATTTCAGATATGGAAATTTTGATATGAATATCTTTTTCCAAGGAGCTTTTGATTATTCAGTATATAATATGACTGCAATGGTGGGCGAATCATCTACAAGCACAGATGCATTGAACCGTTGGGTTGCCGGAACAAATGAAAACACTGATATTCCGAGAGATGGTTACTACAAAAGCAAATATGGAAGTTATGTGAATTCTAAATTTGTTGAAGAAGCGTCTTACCTGCGTCTAAAAAATGTTTCTATTGGCTATTCGATTCCTGAAAGTGCATTAAAAACAGTAAAATTTATTGACAGCATCAGATTATATGCTATCGGACAAAATTTATTGACGATCACAAATTATTCTGGAAATGACCCAGAGGTTAATGGGCACTCAGGAAACAATTTAGGCGGTGGAATCGATTTTAACTCGTTCCCAGCTTCAAGAACTTTTATACTTGGTATTAAAGTAGCAATTCACTAGTCTAAAAAGCTTTTTTAAGTAACATTAAATTTATGAAAATGAAAAAATATACAATATTATTCCTTTTACTCGCTGCAGGAGTGCAATTTTCGTGCAACGAAGATTTGGATCCAACAGTATATAGCAATTTGACTAATACGAATGGGTATCAAACCAAGTCAGATGCTATTGCGTCAATCAATTCCATTTACGGAAGACTGAAAGGTCCTGCTGTAGGCGATAACTTTTCTTACTGGGCAACAAGACACTTCGCCTTGACTGATATTGCTACAGATTTGGGGCATTGTCAATATGGCGGAGATCCAGGACAATTATCATTAGGAACCTGGAATTCAACAAACGGATTGCTGGCTGAAGACTGGAACGCGATGTACAAATTGATTGCCAATGCAAACAACGCAATTTTCAACATTACACCAATGTCTGGAATTACAGCAGCAGAAAAAGCACAGTTTATAGCTGAAGCTAAATTTTTGAGAGCTTCTGCCTATATGGATTTGACAGATTCTTGGGGTCCGGTAATTTTAATCACCGAAGCCAATTTAGGAAGTCCTGGTTATTTAGATCAGACACCGCCATCATCTGTTGAAGAAATTGATGCTTTCCTTGTAAAAGAATTAACTGAAGCTGCTGATGTATTGCCAGTAAACTATAAAAGCAATGCTATTTATAGTACAAATGACGTTGGTCGAGCTACAAAAGGAGCTGCACTTACTTTATTAGCAAAACTTTACATGCGTAGTCATGACTGGCAAAAAGTAGTAACAGTGACACAGCAAGTAATGGCTTTAAACGAATATAGTTTATATCCTTCTTACTTAGGTTTATTCAAAGAAAGTAATAAATGGTGCAGTGAAAACATCTTTTCTTCTTTAAGTGATGCTAACACAAACGGAACAGAATTATTGAATCATTTTGGACCAATTGATCACCCAGTTGTCGAAAACAGATGGCAGTATTATACGGTAAACTGGGATTTCTACAACACTTTTGGTGACGAAGATGATAGAAAAAAATGTTTCTTCCCGGAATTTATGGGAACTGACGGTCTTCTTCACAAACAAGCGCCATCATTGGGAGCTCAACCGCCAGCTGGTGAATTTTATATGCCAGACGTGTCAACAAGAAAATATGCTGATGATGAAACAACAACCTATTATGACGGACATAGTGTGAATATTTTACGTTATGCTGATGTTTTGTTAAGCAGAGCTGAAGCTTTAAATGAAATCAACGGGCCTACTCCTGAAGCTATTAACCTGATCAATCAAGTAAAAGGAAGATCTCATGCTAAATTATTGGTTTTAGCAGGTTTGACGAAAGAAACGCTAAGAGATGCGATATTACAAGAAAGAGGCTGGGAACTTTTCTACGAAGGAAAACGTCGCGCCGATTTGATCAGAATGAACAAATATGATGTTCTTGTAAACGCTTACCACCTTAGAGTTGGAGAAGCGGCACAAATCAAAATGCCACAAAATAAGTATTACACTTATCCACAAAGTCAGGTAAATCTTAACCCTAAATTAAGCAACGCTGACAGACAATAAATAAAAATCTAAATCAAGAATAGACAGTTAAAATTGTCTGTCTATTCTTGATTTTTTAAACAAAAAAAGTACTTTTCTGTTTCACAAAGAAAACCTTTAAGATGATCAAAAAAATAGTATTAAAATGGAGTTTTATTTTGGTTTTGCTTGTTTTTGCAGGCTGTTCCAAAAATCAGGGCAATGGTATTACAAATATCAATATTGGGACTCATAGCAACAACGAACTGAAAATTCAGATCGATGTTACTACGAAGGACAATGTTCAGGTATATGCAGAATATTGGTCGGATAAAGACGGAATCAAGAATAAAATAACTTCTCCAATTTCAAAAACTGGCCTTGAACATTCTTTGGTTTTATGCAATATTATTCCAGAAACGAATTACAGTTATCAATTGATTACGATTCAGGATGGTGAAAAAAAGCCGAGTAAAATTTATACTTTCAAATCAAGAAAACTTCCGGAATGGCTTCAAAAACAATTCAAAGCCAATTGTCCAAAACCAGAATTATTGCCACAAAATTTCAAAAAAGGCTTTTTACTTTTAGCAAAAAGAGAAACTCCAGGAACGGCTTATATTGTTGATTACAAAGGAAATTTAAGATGGTATCATACGCTTGAAGGAACTGGATTTAAAGTTACTCACTTTACAAAAGACCAAACGATTCTTTCAATTTTAGGAACAAATGACGAACCTACAAGTTACGGAAGTGAAATCTTGGAAATCAATCTTCAAGGCGATACATTAACACATATCAAAAAAGGTCAGGGCGATTTTAAACAAACTATTCATCATGAAATTTTAAAAAAATCGGCTAACGAACTTGTGACTATAACGGTAGATCAAAAAATAATCGATTTGACTTCAATTGGAGGAAAAAAACAAGATACTATTAATAGTGACGGAATCCTGATTATGGATAAAAAAGGAAAACAACTTTGGAAATGGAGTGTTTTTGATGATTTAGATCCACTGAAAGATAAAGATTTATTGAAAAACAAAAAAGACTGGACACACGCCAACAGTCTTAATTATGATACAGATGGAAATTTTCTAATTTCTTTCTATAACAACGGCCAAATTTGGAAAATCGACTCTAAAACTGGAAAAGTTATTTGGAAATTAGGAAAAGGCGGCAATATGAAAATGGCACCAGACACAAATTTCTCTCAGGCGCATGCCGCGCATATTGATCAGGAAGGAAGTTTGTTATTTTTTGATAATGGAGTTGACAAAAAACAATCTTCGGTTTTTGCATTAAAAGTCAATGAAAAAGACAATTCAGTTAAACTTGATTTCCAAATAAAATTGCCAAAAGATATTTATAATGACAGAATGGGAAGCGCATATATGATTAATAAAGATCTCTTTTTAGTTTGTTGTTCAAAAAGACATATTACGGTTTTAACCAATAAAAAAGGTGTTTTATTATGGGCTTTAGAATCTGAAATTCCGCCATACAGAACAATCTTTATTCCTGAAGAAAAACTAAAACCTTTTCTTCTAAATTAAAAAATAGTTACCATGAAAAAAACAATTCTTATCGGACTTTTTTCAGCATTCACAATCGCTGTTTTCAATTCCTGCACCAAATCAAATTCTCAAACTTTAGCTTCACAAACAACTGAAGAAGGTGAAGAAGATGAAGGTTATATCACAATTGACACATCGAAAATTCCAGACGACCAATTTGGAGAATCGGTTCGTTATGGAAGAGAATTGATGATGAAAACCGCTTATTATATTGGTCCAAACGGAAAAAATGGAAAATATTTAGGCAATAAAATGAACTGCACAAACTGCCATCAGGATGCAGGAACAAAACCTCATGCGTTCAATTTAATGTCTTCACATGATAATTATCCACAATATCGCGGACGTGAAAATAAAGTGCTTACGCTTGCTGAACGTGTAAATAACTGTATTATGCGTCCTCATTCTGGAAGACCGCTTCCGTTGGATAGTAAAGAAATGGTTGCATTTTTATCTTATTTTAAATGGATCAGCAAATTTGTTCCAAAAGATGGTAATTTTAAAGGAGCTAAAAATCTAGAAATCGAGTTTCCTGATGTTGCCGCGAGTCCGGAAAGAGGAAAAGCTTTATTTGCAGAAAATTGTGCACGTTGCCACGGAAATAACGGTGAAGGAGTTTACAATGCCGATAAATCGGGTTACACTTATCCTCCACTTTGGGGTGAATACGGTTATCAGCCAGGTTCAAGCATGCACCGTGTAATCAAACAAGCACAGTGGCTGAAAAGCAATATGCCTTATGATAAAGTACAACTTGGAAAACCATATTTAACAGATAAAGAAGCACTAGACATTGCAGCTTATGTAAATGACGATTCTCAACACACAAGACCAAACCCAAAAACATTTGATTATCCAAATAAAATGGGAAAACCAATCGATTATTCACATAGTCCTTTTCAGGATAATTTTACTGAAGAACAACACAAATACGGGCCTTACAAACCAATAATTGCGTATTGGAAAAAAAATGGTTGGAAAGCCGTTTATTAATATCAAAATCTTACTACACTATTATAATCTGAACAAAAAACAAAATGAAACTAAACCTAAACAAACAACTCATAAATAAAATATTGATTGCGTGCTTTTTCGTATTCAGTATTTCATTGACTGCACAAATAAAATATTCAGATGGAAATGACAGCTGGAATCCTAACCAATTAGGAAATCACCGCGCTGTAGTTACCTTTTCTGGTTCAGGAAATATTGCTAAAACGACTATCGAATGGCGAAGAAGAGATCAAAATCCAGAACTTAAAAAAATCATTGTTCAGGATGCTTCAGGAAAAGAAATTCAGAACATAAAAACAGAAAATATCAATAGAGAAAACGGAACTATTTTCTTTGAACCCATTTCTGGAAAAGGAACATATTACGTTTATTATATGCCTTATGTTGACGAAGGAACTGCTAATTATCCAAAAGGAATTTATCAGAAACCTGAAAACAAAGCTGATGCACAATGGCTTTCTAATATAAAAGCAAACTTAAAAGACAATACTTCAGTAACTGAAATTCAGAGTGTAAATGCTTTCAATAGCTTTTACCCAATGGAAGTAATTGCTACAGCATCTGAGACTTCAGCTCTTGTGGCAAAAAACAGCGGAAATTCTTTTTTGGTTTTCCCAGAAGACAGAGAACATTCTATCAAATTAAAATCGGATTTACCACAAAGATGGATTCAGAAGGGCGTTCAAAACAGCTTTTCTGATACGGCAATGAAAGGCGAATATTTAGCTTTTCAATTAGGCGTGTACGCTCTTGAAGATTTAAAAAATGTAAAAGTATCTTTCACCAATTTAGTAAGCACAACTGGAGCAACAATTGAAGCGAAAGACATCAGCTGTATCAACACTGACGGAACTAAATATGACGGAAATCCTTTTACGAATACTGTTTCAGTTTCAAAAGGAAAAATTCAGGCAATGTGGTGCGGTATCGATGTTCCGCAAACCGTAGCGGCTGGAACTTACAATGGAAAAGCAACTGTTATTGCTGACGGAAAATCAAAAGAAATCAATCTACAAATTACGGTTTCTAACCAAGTAACAAAAAATGGAGGCATCGACAGTCCAGAAAAAATGACTCGTCTAAAATGGTTAAACTCAACTTTAGCTCAAGAAAATACGGTTATTGCTCCTTATATTCCATTAACCGTAAACAATTCTGAAATTGCTTTATTAGGAAGAAAACTGATTCTAGCTCCAAACGGGTTTCCAGCGCAAATTCAGACGTTCTTTACTCCAGAAATGACTTCTTTAACAGCAAAAGCAAATGACGTTTTAAGCTCTCCAATCGATTTTCATTTTGTTGACGCATCAGGAAAAGAAGTGCAATGGAAAAACAGCGGTGTAAAATTAACTAAAAAAGAAGCTGGAACGGTTTCTTGGGAAAGCACTTCGACTTCAAAATCGGTTCAAATGGATGTAAATGCTTCTGTTGAATTTGACGGTTTTGTACATTATATTGTGAAAGTTACAGCTCTTGAAGACGTTACCTTTAATGATATTAATTTCCAAATGCCAATGCAGCCAGCATCTGCAAAATACATGATGGGTTTAGGTCAAAAAGGTGGCGATCGTCCTGCAACTTTCGACTGGAAATGGGATGTAGCTCATAAAAATCAAGACGGTGCTTGGATTGGTGCTGTAAATTCTGGATTGCAGTTTTCTTTGAGAGATGAAAAATATAGCCGCCCTTTAAATACTAATTTCTATTTGCAAAAACCTTTATTACTTCCTACTTCATGGGGTAACGAAAATAAGGGCGGTATTACCATTACGCCAAACCAAAAATCGGTTGTAGTAAATGCTTACAGTGGTGCCAGAACAATGAAAAAAGGCGATGTTTTGTATTATAATTTCAACTTATTGATTACGCCTTTCCATACGATTAATACCGATTTTCAATGGGATACAAAGTTTTACCACAAATACAGCCCAATCGATTCTATTGCTAAAACTGGCGCAACGGTAATCAATATTCACCATGCAAACGCAATCAATCCATATATCAATTATCCTTTTATCGAATTTAAAAAGATGAAAACATATATCGATGAAGCGCATGAAAAAGGATTAAAAGTAAAAATCTACAATACGGTTAGAGAGGTTTCTAACAAAGCTTATGAGACTTTCGCTCTTAGAAGTTTAGGTCACGAAATCTATTCACCAGGAAAAGGTGGCGGATTCTCTTGGTTACAAGAACACGTTGGCGATGATTATATCGCAGCTTGGTTTGTTCCTGAAATTAAAGATGCAGCAATTGTAAACAGCGGTATGAACCGTTGGCACAATTACTATGTGGAAGGAATGAATTGGCTGACTCAAAATATAGGTATTGACGGAATTTATCTTGACGACGTTGCTTTTGACAGAATCACCATGAAACGTATCAAAAGAGTTTTGACGAAAGACGGACATCCTGGAATTATCGATTTGCATAGTGCGAACCAATACAACAAAAGTGACGGATTTAATAACAGTGCCAACTTATACATGGAGCACTTTCCGTACATCAATAAATTATGGTTTGGAGAATATTTTGATTATGAGAAAAATCAACCTGACTTTTTCTTGACAGAAGTAAGCGGAATTCCTTTTGGATTAATGGGAGAAATGCTTCAAGATGGTGGAAATCCGTGGAGAGGAATGGTTTACGGAATGACAAACAGATTGCCTTGGAGCGACGGTGCTGACCCAAGAAATATCTGGAGACTTTGGGATTCTTTCGGAATTAAAGGTTCTGAAATGATTGGATATTGGAGCGAAAACTGTCCTGTAAAAACAAACAATGACAAAGTTCTTGCAACAGTTTATAAAAAGAATGGAACAGCTTTAATTTCAATCGCAAGCTGGGCAGATGCTGATGTAAATGTGAAATTGAATATCGACTGGAAAAAACTGGGAATCAATCCTGCAAAAGCAACAATTACTGCTCCAGAAGTTACCAATTTCCAACCTGCAAAAACGTTCACAACAAAAGACGAAATAACTATTCCTAAAGGAAAAGGATGGTTATTGATTGTGAAGTAAATACAACTAAAATTTAATGCCACAGATTTCACAGATTAACACAGATTAATTTGTACACACAGATTAAAAAATCATTTAAATCTGTGTAATCTGTGGCAAAAAAACCACCACAAAAAACTAGCTCTCCATCATGAAATTTAGACCATTACTATCCTTTTTACTCCTTGGAAGCCTTTTTGTCTCAGCACAAAACAAACCCACTATAAAAGAATACAAAAAAGTATTTACCACATATCCGTTCTCAGATCCTGATCCGATTCCGAAACCAGATACCAAGTTTTATCCGTATTTCCGTTTTGATGGTTTTACCGATAAACCGATTCAAAAAGAATGGAAAGTGATCGAAATTGAAAACGATTATATTAAACTGATGATTTTGCCAGAAATTGGCGGAAAAGTCTGGTCGGCTATAGAAAAATCTACAGGAAAAGACATTGTTTACAATAATCATGTGGTGAAATTTAGAGACATTGCCATGCGCGGACCGTGGACAAGCGGTGGTATTGAAGGCAATTACGGAATTATCGGCCACACACCAAACTGCGCAACTCCTGTCGATTATAAAATCATAAACCGAGAAGATGGAAGCATTAGCTGCGTGATTGGAGTTTTAGATTTATTGACAAGAACTTCTTGGAAATTAGATATTAATCTGCCAAAAGACAAAGCGTATTTTACCACAAATTCGTTTTGGTCAAACACAACCGAATTCGAACAGCCTTATTATACTTGGATGAATACGGGTATAAAAGCAGCCGAAAATCTGCAGTTCATTTATCCAGGACAGACTTACATAGGTCATAACGGAGAATACAATTCTTGGCCAATCGATAAAGAAAACGGCAAAGATTTGTCATTCTACAAAAACAACAATTTTGGCGGTTACAAATCCTACCATGTATTCGGGAAATACGATGATTTTTTTGGCGGATACTACCATGACGAAGATTTCGGGATGGGAAGATACGGCAATCACGATGATAAACCGGGTAAAAAAATCTGGATTTGGGGATTGTCTCAGCAAGGCATGATTTGGGAAAAATTATTGACGGATACCGACGGACAATATGTAGAAGTTCAAAGCGGAAGATTATTTAATCAAGCAAGCGAAGGCAGTAATCTTACGCCTTTCAAACAACGTTCATTTGCACCATATCAAACGGATACTTGGACCGAATATTGGTTTCCTGTAAAACACACAAAAGGTTTTGTAAAAGCGAATAATTACGGTTCAGTTAATATTAAAAATGAAAACGGTTGGTTGAAAATCTATTTTTCTCCGCTTCAAAAACTAAATGAAAAAATTGAAGTTTTTGAAAATGACAAAAAAGTGTATTCTAAAGACATTGCATTGAATACGATGCAAACTTTTAAAGATTCTATTCAGATAAAAGTTGATTCTAATAAATTGAAATTTGTTTTAGGCGGCAATAAACTCGTTTGGAATTCTACTCCAGAAGACGGAAATATCAATCGCCCTCTAGAAATACCAAAAGATTTTGATCATAATTCGGTTTACGGATTATATCAGCAAGGAAAAAATTATATCAGTTTTAAAGATTATGTAAAAGCAGAAGAAAACCTTACGGCTTGTTTACAGAAAGATCCAAACTTCGCTCCTGCCCTTTCTGCATTGGCTTCTCTGCAAATCAGAAAACTAGATTCCAAAGCGGCTGTAAATTCAGCAAGCAAAGCGTTATCAATAGACACTTACGATCCTTCCGCCAATTATTTTTATGCTTTGGCAAATTTCCATTTAGGAAATACTACCGATGCAAAAGACGGTTTTGATATTGCAGCTGCAAATGTTGAATTCCGCAGTCCTGCTTATACTGCTTTAAGCAAAATTTATTTAGCCGAAAACGATCTGCCAAAAGCGGTCGAATATGCTGAGAAAAGCTTAGTGTACAATCAATACAATATAGAAGGTTTACAGGTTTTAGCTGTTTTATATCGTCTTCAAAATAATTCAGATAAAGCAAATTCAGTTTTAAAAACCATTACAAAATTGGATCCGCTGAATCATTTTGCTGATTTTGAAAAATACCTTTGGAACAATTCAAACGATTCAAAAAATGCTTTTAGTGCCGCCATTCAAAACGAAATGCCGGAACAGACTTTTCTGGAATTGGGAATTTGGTATAACAACATAAGCAGAAAAGAAGAAGCTTTAAAAGTATTTTCTATCGCTGAACCAAGTGCCGAAATTATTTATTGGAAAGCTTTCTTAGAAAACAAACCGATTGATGTAAGCAAAATCAAACCAGGAACTAGTTTCCCTTTTAGAAATGAAACCGCTGAAGTTCTAAAATCTTTAATTAAAACTAACGACCAATATCAATTAAAATATCATTTAGGATTAATTGAATGGAATCGCAATAGTATTTCAGAAGCTAAAGAATTGTTTTCGCAATGCGGTACAAAACCAATCGATCCAGCTTTTTATGGAGCAAAAGCTTCTTTATTCAAAGATGATTCGGCAATAGTATTGGTAAGTCTTCAACAGGCCATCAAATTAGATCCGCAAGGTTGGAGATATCATAAAATGCTTGCAGAATATTATATCGCTCAAAAACAATTTGATAAAGGGCTTTCAACGGCTGAATCATTTTATAAAAAACATCAGGACAATTATTTGATTGGAATGCTGTATGCTAAAACTTTATTATTGAACAAAAAATATCGTGAAGCTGATATGTTTTTAACCAAATTGCAAATCCTTCCGTTTGAAGGTGCAACGGCTGGAAGACAATTGTATCACGAAGCCAAATTGATGCAGGCTTTGGCAGAAATCAAAAACAAACAGTACAAAAAAGCATTACAATTTATTGCCGATGCCAAGCTGTTTCCAGAAAATTTAGGCGTTGGAAAACCTTATGACGAAAACATAGATGAAAGACTAGAAAACTGGCTAGATTATCAATGTTATAGCAGTCTTGGAAATAAAGAAATGGCTTCTAGATCTTTAGATAAAATCGTCGCTTTCCATCCAGTAGTTGATAATACGGTTATGAATTTTCTTCCAGCAAATCAGTTGGTTTCAGCTTGGGCAATTGAAAAAACGTCTTCTTCACAAGAGGCTGAAAAATGGATTAAAACTCAGGCAGCTTTATATCCGACAAATAAAATAGTGCAGTGGACTTTATTGTCTTATACCAAAAAACCATCGAATATTTTGAGTGAAGATGAAAAAGACGGTGAAGTCAGAATTATCGAAAAACTTTAAAAAATGTATTAAAAGTACAATACAATTAGCTGTACTTTTAAATCATAAAACAATCATTTAAAATCAAAAAAATGAATAACCTTTTCTTAAAATGTACTCTTTTTGGTCTTGCCTTATTGGCAGGTCAAAATACAGAAGCACAAAACGCAGACAAGAGCAAAGATGAATTGTCTGTTTACCGAGTTACCCCTCAAAAAGTTCATGATTTAATTCACACTAAACTTGACGTATCCTTTGATTATGGCAAAAGATACCTGTATGGGAAAGAATGGCTGACTTTAAAACCACATTTCTATGAAACCGATTCACTTACACTTGACGCAAAAGGAATGGATTTTAAAGAAATTGCAATTATTGAAGGGAACAAAAAAATACCTTTAAAATATACGTATGACAATGAACAGCTTTTTATCACTTTAAACAGAAAATACAAAAGCACTGAAAAGTTCATTATTTACATTAGTTACACCGCAAAACCAGATGAATTAAAAGTAAAAGGAAGTGCCGCAATTACAGACGCAAAAGGATTATATTTTATAAATCCTGATGGAAAAGATGATAAACCAATTCAGATCTGGACACAAGGAGAAACAGAAGCTTCATCGGCCTGGTTTCCTACAATCGACAAACCAAATCAGAAAACAACTTCTGAAATTGCGATGACGGTTGACGCTAAATATGTAACCTTATCTAACGGTAAACTGGCGTCACAAAAAACCAATTCAAACGGAACCCGCACCGATACCTGGAAAATGGAATTACCACATTCTCCTTATTTGTTTATGATGGCTGTTGGTGATTTTAAAATATCCAAAGACACTTACAATGGTAAAGAAGTAAGCTATTATTTGGAACCAAAATATGCTCCATACGCAAAACAAATATTTGGTAAAACTCCGGATATGATGAACTTTTACAGCAAAATGCTAGGTGTTGAATATCCATGGGCAAAATATGCGCAAATCGTTGCCAGAGATTATGTTTCTGGTGCAATGGAAAATACATCTGCCACTTTGCATGGCGAGTATGTACAGAAAACAGCCAGAGAATTACTGGATGACAATCAAGAAAGTACGATAGCTCATGAGCTTTTTCACCAATGGTTTGGAGATTATGTAACGGCTGAATCGTGGTCAAACTTAACTATGAATGAATCGTTTGCCACTTTTGGAGAAGTACTTTGGCACGGTCACGATGCCGGACAGGATGCAGAAGACAGATCGCGTTATGAAAAACTTCAGAATTATTTACGTTCTCAAAAAAATGGTGACAGTCCGATTTTGGCACGTTTTCATTACAAAAATGCAGAAGATATGTTTGATAATATCAGCTATTCTAAAGGTTCGATTATTTTGTATGCAATGAAAAACCAAATGGGTGACGAAGCATTCTTTAAAGGATTAAATCATTATTTAACTACAAATGCTTTTAAATCTGGTGAACCGCATCAATTGCGTTTGTCTATGGAAGAAGTGACAGGAAAAGATTGGCTACCTTATTTTGATCAATGGTATTATAATGCTGGAAGTCCAATTCTGGATGTGACTTACAGGTATGCTAACGGAAAAATCATCATTACAATAAGTCAATCTCAGGATAGTGCGGTGCAAACCTTTACGTTACCTCTGAAAGTTGATTTTTACGTAAACGGAACTAAGATCAGAAAGGATATTTTAATTGATAAAAAAGAACAAAGTTTTAGTTTTGACCTTCCTTCAAAACCAGAATTTATAGATTTAGATCCAGATAAAATCTTAGTGGGCGAAGTTAAGGTAGATAGAAAAACTGCTGCTGATTATCTTTTTCAATATAAAAATGCACCATCATATTACAACCGAATTGAAGCTATAAAATTTGCTTCAAAAGATAGAAGTCAGGAATCTCAACTTATTTTACTGGAAGGTTTAAAAGATCAACAAGAAGATTTAAGAGTTCTAAGTATCAAAGCGATTGATTTAAATGAAAAACAAACCAAAGATCAGGTTTTAAAAACGCTTCTTGATATTGCTAAAAATGACAAAAAGACAATTGCCAGAGCAAATGCAATTGTAAAATTAGCTTCTACAGGTGATGCTTCTTATAAAAGTTTAATGGAAGAAAGTATCAAAGAACAATCATACAACGTAATTGCTGCAGGAATTAGCGGATTAACAAAATATTCTCCAGCCGAAGCAGATAAAGCATTAACAGGATTAGATGACGATACTAAAAAACATGTAACGCCTTTAATCAAAAGATTTAATAGTCAAAAATAATTAGCAAGGTCCATTTGAATTGTTTTGTTTTTGAAAACCTCTCTAATCTGGTTCATTAGAGAGGTTACTTTTAAATAAAAAAACCAAAATCACAGCAAATGAAAAATTTATTTTACCTGTTTTTTGCTTTTCTTTTAGTCTCTTTTTCGAATGAAAAAAAAGAGGCCGAAATAACTGTTTCTATTCCGCTTGCTGGAAACGCATTCAGTTCTGAGCATGTCGATGGAAGCAATACAATTACGGACAATGGTATTGAAAACTGGACAAATGCAAAGGAATTTTTTACTGTTTATTTTAAAATTTCAAAACCAGGAACTTTTCAGATTTCTGTTGAAGAATCAGTAGAAGTTTTTGGAAAATCGGAAATTGAATTTTCAATAAATAATGAAGTTAAAAAAGTAACTTTCAATACTTCAAAAAAAGCGGTTTCCATTGGAATCTGGACAATAAAAAAAGAGGGTTATGTTGCCCTAAAAATAAAAGGAATTAATAAAAGCGGTACTCAATTTCCTTCCATCAACCGTATAACAATTTCAAGCAAAGATTTTGATGGAAAAATTTCTTATGTGCCAAATAACGAAGGAAACTTTTATCATTGGGGACGTCGCGGGCCTTCGGTTCATTTAAATTATCAAGTTCCCGAAAATATTAATGCCGAATGGTATTACAACGAAATTACAATTCCTAAAAACGAAGACAAAATAGGTTCATATTTTATGGCAAATGGTTTTGGTGAAGGTTATTTTGGGATTCAGGTAAATTCGGCAACAGAAAGAAGAATTTTATTCTCGGTTTGGAGTCCATTTACAACAGATGATCCGAAAAGTATTCCTGAAAATCAGAGAATAAAAATGCTGAAAAAAGGAGAAAATGTGCACACAGGAGAATTTGGAAGCGAAGGTTCTGGTGGTCAAAGTTATCTGAAATATATGTGGAAAGCTGGTACAACCTATAAATTCTTATTGCGAGGAAATCCTCAAAACGACAATTCTACAAATTATACCGCTTATTTTTATGCACCAGAATTAAAAAAATGGCTATTGATTGCGAGTTTCAATCGTCCTCAAACACATACTTATTTAAAAAGATTTCATTCCTTTTTAGAAAATTTCGTTCCGGAACAGGGTGATTTATCCCGTAGCGTTTTATTCAATAATCAATGGGTTTGTGATGAAAAAGGAAATTGGACTGAAGTTAATTCGGCTCGTTTTACAACAGACAATACCGGTGCAAAAGGCTATCGAATGGATTTTGCAGGTGGACTCGAAAATGATTCTTTTTATTTAAAAGATGGCGGTTTCTTCAACGATTTCACAACACCAAAAACCGTTTTCAAAAGACCATTAAAAAATAAAAAACCAGAAATCAATTTTGATGCTTTGCCTTAAAATTGATTGCTTTAAATAATCAAAAAAATAAATAACCACATATGAAAACTCGTATTTTAAAACTCTTTTTAATCGTCTGTATTTTATTTGGCTGGACAGTCTCGGCACAAATGATTAAAACCAAAACACCATCAAGACCAAAAGGTCAACAAGATGTACTCAGAATGGCGGCAGAGCCAATCCCAACTGTTCGTATTGCTTTCATCGGACTTGGAATGCGCGGTCCAGGAGCTGTTGAACGCATGACGCATATTCCGGGTGTTGAAATTGTGGCACTTTGCGATATGACTCAGGAAAATACTTCTAAAGCGAATGAAATTTTGACCAAAGCGGGATTTCCAAAAGCACAGGAATTTTATGGCGATGAAAATGCATGGAGAAAAGTAACAGCATTGCCAAATGTAGATTTAGTTTATGTAGCAACTGATTGGCTTCATCATGCTGTAATCGGTGTTCAAGCTATGAAAGACGGAAAACACGTTGCTATTGAAGTTCCGGGAGCATTGACAATGAAAGAAATATGGGAACTTATTGATACTTCAGAAAAAACAAGAAAACACTGCATGCAGTTAGAAAACTGTGTTTACGATTTCTTCGAATTGACTACTTTAAATATGGCACAACAAGGTTTATTTGGAGAAATTCTTCATGCTGAAGGTTCTTACATTCATGGTTTACAGCCGTTTTGGGGAGAATACTGGAACAACTGGAGAATGGATTACAATATCAAACACCGCGGCGATATTTATGCGACACACGGAATGGGACCTGCGTGTCAGGCACTAAATATTCACCGTGGTGACAAAATGAATTTCCTGGTTTCTATGGATACAAAAGCAGTTGGAAATCCTGCTTACATCAAAGAAAAATCAGGACAGGAAATTAAAGATTTTAGAAACGGAGATCATACCATGACGATGATTCGTACTGAAAATGGAAAAACAATCCAGATTCAGCATGATGTTACTTCGCCTCGTCCGTACAGCAGAATGTACCAATTGAGTGGTACAAAAGGTTTTGCAAACAAATATCCATTAGAAGGTTACGCCTTGGACGGAAAAGAACTTGGGGATGATGTTAAACCAAATCATGAAAAACTAAGCGCACACTCTTTTGTCCCTGAAGAAGTTAAAAAAGCATTAATGGAAAAATACAAACACCCGATTGCCAAAGGAATTGAGGAACAAGCTAAAAAAGTAGGCGGTCACGGCGGAATGGATTTTATTATGGATTATCGTTTAATTCACTGTCTGCAAAAAGGACTTCCATTAGATATGGACGTTTACGATTTAGCCGAATGGTCTTGCCTTGGTCCATTAACCGAAATTTCATTGGATAATAATTCAGCTCCTGTTGAAATCCCAGATTTTACTCGTGGAGGCTGGAATAAACTTAAAAAATTAGAGTTTTCTGAGTAAATATTTTTTATTGGTTAGTTAAAAGGGACAAGAGGGCATTATTTTAAAAAAATGCTCTCTTGTTTATTACAGTTATTTATAGTATTTCACTAATGAAAAAAATCTTATACACCTTTTTATTTTTGCTTTTCACAGCGTTATCGTCAACTGCACAGCAAAAGCAAACCTTTGCGATTCGCGATGGAAATTTTCTTTTAAATGGAAACCCGATCCAAATTCACTCTGGCGAAATGCATTACTCCCGAATTCCTCAGCCGTATTGGAGACATCGTTTAAAGATGATGAAAGCAATGGGCTTAAACGCTGTTGCTACTTATGTATTTTGGAATTATCATGAAATTGCTCCCGGAGTTTGGGATTTTAAAACAGGCAATAAAAATTTAGCCGAATATATTAGAACCGCTCAGGAAGAAGGTTTGTTTGTGATTTTACGTCCGGGACCTTACGTTTGTGCAGAATGGGAGTTTGGAGGTTATCCTTGGTTTTTACAGAATATTCCAAATATGGTTATTCGTGGCAATAACAAGGAATATTTAGCTGCTACAAAAGCTTATTTTACGGAATTATACAAACAGGTTGCCAATTTACAAGTTACGAAAGGCGGGCCAATTATCATGGTTCAGGGCGAAAATGAATTTGGTTCGTATGTTTCACAGCGAAAAGATATTCCGTTAGAAGAACATAAAAAATATAGTGCAGCTGTTTTTCAGCAATTAAAAGATGTTGGTTTTGAAGTTCCCTTTTTTACTTCAGATGGAAGCTGGCTTTTTGAAGGCGGTGCACTCCCTGGAGCTTTACCGACAGCAAATGGCGAAGACGATGTTGCAAAACTAAAAAAAGTGGTTGATCAATTCAATAATAATCTAGGTCCATACATGGTTGCTGAATTCTATCCGGGTTGGTTAGATCATTGGGCAGAACCATTTCCGACTCAAAAACCAGAACAAACCGTTCGTCAGACTAAAAAATATTTGGATAATAATGTGTCTTTCAATTATTATATGGTGCATGGCGGAACCAATTTCGGATTTACTTCTGGTGCCAATTATGATAAAGAACACGATATTCAGCCCGATATGACATCATACGATTATGATGCGCCAATGAGCGAAGCCGGCTGGGCAACTCCAAAATACAATGCTTTAAGAGAACTTTTAAAAACTAAAGAAACACCAAATATTCCAGAGCAATTTCCTGTAATCACGATTCCGAATATTTCTCTTTCGAAAGTGGTTGATTTGGAAGATTTAAAATCGAAAATAGAACCCGTTATTGAAGATATGCCACAAACATTTGAGCAATTAAATCAAGGCGACGGCTATGTTTGGTACAGCAAAAAATTCACACAGCCTATCAGTGGAAAATTAGAATTAAATGGATTAAGAGATTATGCAATAGTTTACGTTAACGGAAAAAAAGTTGCCGAATTAAACCGATATTACAAAAAATACAGCTGCGAAATTGAAGTTCCTTTCAATGCGACTTTAGATATTTTAGTCGAAAATATGGGGCGTATTAATTATGGTTCTCAAATTAATTCTAACAATAAAGGAATTATCAGTCCGGTAATTATTAATGGAGAAACGATTACCGGAAATTGGGAAATGTATAAATTCCCAATGAATAAAGAACCTGACTTAACGGCTTACAAAAACTCAGGAAAAACAAATCGTCCTGTTTTGTACCAAGGAACTTTTGATTTGAAAAAAACAGGAGATACATTTCTAGATATGAGAGACTTCGGAAAAGGAATTGTCTTTATCAACGGAATCAATATTGGCCGTTATTGGAGCGTTGGTCCACAACAAACACTTTATGTTCCAGGATGCTGGCTTAAAAAAGGAAAAAACCAAATTACCATTTTTGAACAAAAAAATGAAACTGTTCAAAAAGAAGTCAAAACAATTACAACGCCAATTCTACAAGATTTAAAATCTGAAAAAGGTTAAAACAAAAAAGCCATTCACCGCGGTGAATGGCTTTTTTTATATTCGTTTAAAAATTAGTTCCAGTTGAAAGTAATTTTCTTTTCGATTTCGCTGCTTAAACTTAAAAACACTGGGCAAGTCATTGCAGCACGTTCTAAAATCGTTTTGCTTTTTTCATCAGCATTACTTTTCATTTGAAATACAATTTCAATTGCTCCAATTCTTCTTGGTTCAGCATTCATAATTTTAGTTACTTCGGCTGTAGAGCCAACAAAATCAACTTCTAAATCACGGGCTTTAATTCCCATAATTGTCATCATACAACTTGCTAAAGCATTGGCAACTGTATCTGTTGGAGAAAAAGCCTCGCCTTTTCCGTTATTATCTAATGGCGCATCTGAGATAATTTCGCTTCCAGATTGCACGTGAATTGAACTTGTTCTTAAATCGCCTAAATAGGTTACTTTTGATGTCATTAATTTGCTGCTTTTAAAGTTAAATCGGTGTCGTAATATAAAATGTAAACACCTTTGTTTGCGTGTCCGCCATCTTCTTTTTTGTAATATTGAAATTTATTATCCACTTGTTCTGTGGTCATTAAATCTGCTGTTTCCTGATATGTTTTTCCTTGAACCAAACGCATCATAGTGTCAAAAGTAACATCAAATCCTTTCGTAGCATAAGTATTTGGATTCACTTTATTTTTCAATCTATATTCTTTTTTGAAAATCAATGCTCCAGCTTCATCACTTTCGCGTGTTACAGAAGGATACATCAATTTCAATTTTATCAAATTATCAAAACTGATTTCATCTGTATCTAATGTACTGTTTGGTTCTAAAATAACCAATTGTACCTGACATGTTTTTTGTGAATCAAGCAATGCTTTTATGGTAGTTTTTACCATAGCTGTATTTCCTGTTTCCATAACAACATAGTTCATTCTTCCGGGAAGAAGCAAACCTTTTAGATTGGCAACATCTAATCCGCCGGTTTCTGTCAAAGAAGCAAACACTACTCCTTTTTGATTCTGTTTGATATAATTTATAACCGATTCTTTTTTCTTGTCAACAACGGCTACTATATTTCCGTTTTTTGCACGCATATAATCAAAAACCGAATTACGAATTACATCATTAGATGGAATCGCTTGATATAAATTATCAATTGGGTTTGCAGTATCTTTTGATAACGGAGAAATTACCGGAACGTTATTTGAGCGAAGTGCATTTGCAGTTGCTTCAGCGTTACTTTGATAAAATGGTCCAATAATCGCGTTGGCATTCTGCAGTTTATTCTGAGCAATCAAACTAGAAATATTCGATGAAGTTTTAGTTTCTCCTGAATCGTAAATGGCAACATCAATTGGCAATTTCAACGTTTTAGCTGAATCAATTGCCATCATTGCTCCCGAATAAAAATCCAATGTCATATTTAAAAATTTATCGCTTTTAATTCGGTTTGCAGCACTTGTAGTATCACTTTGCATTTTAGCCAAATTAAACGGTAATAATAAAACTACTTTCTGGCGATCAGTCTGACCTCTTTTCTTTGTCAGTTCTACTATTTCAGGATCTGCAGAAACCGTTTCAGATTTCACTTTATCAACAATTTTAATACCGCTTGGAGCTGAAGTTTCCACAGCTTTTTCAATTGGCTTTTCAACAGCTTTTTCTACTGGTTGTGCCTGAGCGATAATCGGCTGAGGCGCTAAATATCCTGTCGGAACTTTCAAAACCATTCCTTCTTTTACACCTTCAGAAAGTGTCGGATTTAATGCTGTCAACTCCTCTTGGCTCAAATGAAAAGTTCTTCCTAAACTATAAAAAGTCTCTTTTGGCTTCACTTGATAATCCATATAAGTTGTTGCCTTTTTAGAAGTTTCCGTTTTTTTGGTTTCAGCAGGTTTTGTGGTGTTTGCAATTGGCGCTGCTTCCGTTTTTGGAGCAGTTCCTTTTATAGTCAATCGGTATCCAACTGGAAGGTTTGAAACAATTTCAGGATTTCTTTTTTCTAATTCTTCAACTGTCATATTATATTGCTTTGCGATACCAAATTTTGTTTCCTTTGGCGCAACATCATGATACACATATTTTTCCTGTGAACTATTTTTAGACGGTTTAGCACTAGCTGCTGTTTTTGGAGCTGAACCTTTTGCCGGAATTACTAATTTCTGTCCAACTACAACACCATCTTTTTCTAAAAATGGATTTGCGGCTTTCAACGCTTCATCTGAAATTCCATATTTATGTTCAATACTCCAAAAAGTTTCTTTTGGCTGTACTTCGTGAATAATATCTTTAGAATTAGCAGCCGTTTTCGCCACAGTTGGTTCAGATTTCACCACTGTTTTTGAACCGCTTGCAGGAATCAGCAAAACCGTATTTGGCTTTACACCATTTCTTGCATCAGGATTCAATGCATAAATATCATAAGGCGTAACTTTAAATTTTAATGCAATCTCATTTACAGTTTCATTTCCTGAAACGGTATATTTTACTGTCTTTCCCTGCGAAAAAGCAGAACAGGTTACAAAAAAAACAAGAAACAATAATGTTGAATAATATTTCATAATAGACTTAAAACAATTTAATTTTTAATTCAAAAACAAGTTACTAAATTCTTGTCAGAGCAAGATTCGGGCCAGTGTTAATTCCGTCCCAAATATTATCTCAGATCAATCTCGACCTTAGCAATAATTATCTCTTTATATAACTCATCTTCTTCCTTTTTCTTGCATTTATATAAAACTTCTTCCATATTTTCGAACTTATCCGAGTAAACATAATACGAAAGACTGTTTATATTGAAAAAGAAACTCGCGTTAAAATCACCAGAATCAATTAGTTTCATGATAAGCTTATCGCGTAGTGTTGCGTCTGTAAATATACCTAAAACTAAATAATAGCCATTGGAAACTTCTTTAAGATTATCAAAAACTTCAACCCTTACCGTTTTATCTTTTTTAAGCGGATTTTCTTCCAATTCGCGTTTCATTTCTTCTAATGAAACCACTTTTGAAGTTTCAGAAATCTCCGATTTATTTTGTTTTTTAATCGCCTCATCCTGATACTTTTTCAATTTTACCAAAGCCAGTTTATCATCAAATTTTCGAGCTTCCATACTATAATAGGAAGCTTTGCTGATATGTCTTTTTACTTCAATTTGTTTCTGAGTATCCAATGAATCAATTTTCGCTATCAAAAGCTGGTTTTGTGCATCGCCTTGCTCCTGCTCGATTTTATAACGCTTGATTTCTTCTAAAGAAAGTCTTTGCTGAATTGAAGTTACATTATTATTTTTCTCGCTTTCGCGGATTTTCTTCTTGTATTCCTGATTTTCTTCAACAGCTATTTTTTCTACTTTGTTCATCAAACCGGCATATGCTTTTCGATTTTCTGCCAATTCTTTTTTCAGTTGAGAAGATAATTCACTAGTTTTTCCAATGCTTTCATACGATTGTCTTTCCAGACGTTTTGATTCATCAACATTCATAATATCCATTCGTTTCAATTCAACTAAATCATTATTCATTGTATTTACTAACGAATCTAATTTGGCCATTAAAATATCCTGAACATTTTTATTGGCTTCTAAAACCAAACGCAATTTTTCAACCGAATTTTCTTTAGAACCATTCATATCATTTAGATTTACTTTCAAATCATTGATTTTGATAATCTTCTGATTCATTTCTTTCTGAATAACCAACCTGTCTTTCAAATCTTCTAATTCTACAGTTTTGGCTTTTGTTTTTTCAACCACAACTTGTTTTTCTGCAAGAGCAAGCATTAATTCTTCGCTTTCATTTGCAGGCTTAATTTCTTTTGTATTAATGGCTAATTTATTTCCAATAATCAATCCGTTTACAATTTCCGGATTTTGTGATTCTAATTGATCGATAGAAATTCCATATTTTTTTGCAATCGAAAATTTCGTTTCTTTTGGTTCAACAACATGAAAAATAGTTTCTTTATTAATCACACGAACTCTTCCGTCTAAAGTTTTTCTTTTATTCGGAATTAAAATAGTTTGCCCAATCTGCAATCCGTTTTGCAGCAACTCTTTATTTTCATTTTCTAAATCCTGAACTGAGACATTATATTGTCTGGCAATGCTGAATAAAGATTCTTTAGCAACAACAAGATGCGAAGATTTTGAAGTATTTGTGTTTTCAGTTTTTGAAAGATTTGAAGCGTTTTGCGGAATAATTAATTCCTGACCAACCTGAAGTCCGCCGGCAAGAATTTCTTTATTGGCTTCCTGAAGTGCTTCTTGAGAAACTTTGTATTTTTTTGATAAACCGTAAAGTGTTTCCTTTTCCCCAACAATATGAGTAATTTGTTGGTCTGATTTTGTTTTTTCTGAAGAATGAAACGGAATCTTAATAATCTGATTGTCTTTGATTCCATTTTGAGATTCAGGGTTGAACTTGTAGATTTCATCAACCGAAACCTTATATTTTTGGGCTATAAAATAAGCGGTTTCTCCCTTTTGAATTTTGTGCTCAATAAATGAATCTTGTGCAGTTATTCTGTTAAAAGACAAAATAAAGACAAGAAAAAACGTTAAAAATTCTCTCATAAATAGTAGGTTTAAAAAATTAAGGCATTACAAATGTAACGCCTTAATTTGAAAAATCTTACTATTCCCACTCAATTGTTGCAGGTGGTTTTGAACTAATATCGTAAACAACGCGATTCACGCCTTTTACTTTATTTATAATATCATTTGATACTTTCATCAAGAAATCATAAGGTAAATGAACCCAGTCAGCCGTCATACCGTCAGTTGATTCAACAGCTCTAAGCGCCACTACTTTTTCATAAGTACGCTCATCACCCATTACACCAACACTGTTTACCGGAAGTAAAATTGCTCCAGCCTGCCAAACTTTATCATATAATCCCCAAGATTTTAATCCTTCAATAAATACAGAATCAACATCTTGTAAAATTTGTACTTTCTCTGGAGTAATATCTCCTAAAATTCTGATTGATAATCCTGGTCCTGGGAAAGGGTGTCTTCCTAATAATTCAGGATCTATTCCTAATGTAGCACCAACTCTTCTCACTTCATCTTTAAAAAGCATTCTAAGTGGTTCTACAATTTTTAATTTCATATAATCTGGCAATCCACCAACATTGTGGTGCGATTTAATAGTTGCTGATGGTCCTTTTACCGAAACAGATTCAATAACGTCTGGGTAAATTGTTCCTTGCGCTAACCATTTTACGTCTTCTAATAAGTGTGATTCATCATCAAAAACTTCGATAAATACACGACCAATTGTTTTACGTTTCGTTTCAGGATCACTGATTCCAGCTAATTCGCCAAGGAAACGATCTCCGGCATCTACACCTTTTACGTTTAACCCCATTCCTTTGTATTGATCTAATACACTTTGGAATTCGTTTTTACGCAAAAGTCCGTTATTAACAAAGATGCAATATAAATTTTGTCCGATTGCTTTGTTTAATAAAACTGCAGCCACAGTAGAATCAACACCTCCAGATAAACCAAGAACCACTTTATCGTTTCCTAGTTTTTCTTTTAATTCTGCTACCATTTCGTCAACGAAAGCATTTGGAGTAAAGTTTTGAGGAACTTCAGCAATTTTTACTAAGAAGTTTTCTAACATTTTTTTTCCATCTGTTGAATGGTAAACTTCTGGATGGTATTGAATTGCATAAGTAGTTTCGCCTTCAATTTTGTAAGCAGCGTATTCTACGTCATGCGTACTAGCTAATTTTACAGCATTTGTTGGAAGCGCTTTGATACTATCGCTATGGCTCATCCAAACTTGACTATTTTCTGAAACTCCTTCGAAGAAAGTTTCACCTTCTTTAATATAAGACAAGTTTGCTCTTCCGTATTCTCTTGTATTAGAAGCTGCTACCTCACCACCGCTGAAATGCGCTAAATATTGCGCTCCATAACAAACGGCCAATAAAGGCATTTTACCTCTAATTTGCGATAAATCAGGATGCGGTGCATCTTCTCCTCTAACAGAGAAAGGACTTCCTCCTAAAATTACGGCTTTATAACTTGATAAATCACTCGGAATGTGATTGTAAGGGAAAATTTCGCAGAATATATTTAATTCGCGAACTCTACGCGCAATAAGCTGAGTATATTGCGATCCGAAATCTAAAATAAGTACGTTGTGTTGCATGCGCAAAAATACTTTTTATATTCCAAAATGAAAAATCGGAGCAATGAAAAAAAATATTTTTTTTTCATTTTAGGTTCTAAGATGCTAAGTTGCTAAGGTTCTGAGTTTTTTTCAACGTAATAAAAAGGTAAAAAACTTAGTTACTTAGAATCTTAGCAACTTAGCATCTTAGAAAAAATCCAAACCTCAAAATATTTCGTATCTAACGAAAAACCCAATTTAAATTTAACTATGAAATCAAAATTTATTGCCTTGACGGTTTTACTGTCAATCTTTTTAACTTCTTGTGATGCTGTTGATGATTTATTGACATTCAGTATTTCGAATGAAACTTCAATAAAAATTAAAAGTACTTCGCCTATTAATCTGCCTTCGGAAATAATCACGCCGGAAGTAACGACAAATTCTTCTGCCGAATTTGAAAACAACAAAACAAAAGCTAGTCTTGTAAAAGATGTAAAACTGAGATCATTAAAATTATCGATTTCTGATCCGTCTGATAAAACATTTACGTTTTTAAAATCGGTTCACTTGTATATTTCCACTACAAACTCTGACGAAATTGAATTGGCTTATCAGGACAATATCATGTCAACCAGCAACACAATCGATTTGATTTGTACCGATAAAAAACTGGATCAATACATAAAAGCAGATAGTTACAAAATTAGAACTCAGGTAACACTGAAAGAAACTTTAACCAAAGACGTAACGGTTAAAGCTGATATGAAGTTTAAAGTTACTGCAGATCCGTTTTAATCTAAGGTTCTGAGTTGCTAAGACTCTAAGTTGCTAAGATTCTAAATCAAAACTTAGAATCTTAGCAATATATAATTATATAAATCAATTCTTATTTTGATTTTTTCCCAACTTTTTCATCTTCTTTTATAATGACAAATTTTGCCTGTACTCCTGTATTTAAATTTTGCCATAAATCAGATAAAATGAATTTACCTTCTGCATCATATATCTGGAATTCTCCAGTATTTCCACCAAGTTCCCCTTTATTAAGAGCAATCAATTCAAAGGTGTTAATTCCATCTTTAAGATAAATTTTAAACTCCTGATAATCAGACCTTAAAAGCATTCTTTCTCTTATAACATCTTGATTTAAAACGGCTTTAATTAAATCTCCATCAATAGCACCATAATCACGGCATTTGATAAGAAACCAAGACGAACTTGTTCTTATATCACCATAACTGATATCTGTCATAACTAAAGGCTGCTGATCTTCTTTTAATCCTGCATCTTTTAAAGCCTTATCCAAATCTTTTTCCATTTTGTCCACATATCGATCCCCTGGATTGGCAAACTGTTTTTCAGTTGACATTGAAAATTTGCTTTTTTCTTCTCCAACCTGAAATTTAGATTTTGTTGTTAATTTGGTATTATCGTAAACATTTGGTGTTTTTATACTCGGAATTTCACCATTTGGTGCAGCCGGATCATCTAAACTTGGCATATCTGGAGCAGGTATTTTTTTTGGTTTTGCGCCAAACTTTGGAGCTGGAATACTCTTGAATTTAGTACTAAATTCCGTTTGGGCTGATACCGAGGCAACAGTAAAAAATAATATGACAAATAAAATGTGCTTCATTGAAAAAGTTTTATCGAATCGGCTTTTATAATTTTATAAAATATTTATAGCAAAGCAAAAATAACATAATTTGTTTCTGAACTTTCACTTTAAGGTTTTTATAACAATTATTTGGGCTAATTTTTAGAATCAAAAAACCTGCCAAGTTTAATTCAAATTGTAAAAATTAAATATCATCTATAAGATATCCTAATTAATTTCTTTTGTAAAAATTTTGTTATAAAATCTTCTTTTGCTTTGACAGTAAGCAACTTATTCCTAAATTCAAGGTTTAAATTTTTCTTCATTAAAAAAATAGGAAAATGGATTATATCGACTACTATAAAACATTGGAAATTACGAAAACTGCGACGGAAGCTGAAATCAAGAAAGCTTACAGAAAACTAGCTCGTAAGTATCATCCTGATCTAAATCCGAATGATAAGGAGGCAGAAAAAAAATTCAAGGAAATAAACGAAGCAAATGAGGTTTTGAGCAATCCTGAAAACCGCAAAAAATACGATAAATACGGAAAAGACTGGAAACATGCCGATGAATTTGAAAAAGCAGGTTATGATCCAAATCAGCAACAACAGCAATATTCAAGACAACAAAGCGGACAGGATTTTTCTGGTTTTGGAGGTGATTTTTCAGGAAGTGATTTCTCCGATTTCTTCAATTCAATGTACGGATCTGGACGAAGCAGCCGAGCTCAGTCCAAATATCGTGGCCAAGATTTTAATGCCGAATTACAGCTCGATTTAGCATCGGCATATACCACACACAAACAAAGCCTGACCGTTAATGGCAAAAACATCAGAATCACTATTCCGGCCGGAGTTGAAAACGGTCAGGTTATAAAAATCTCAGGACATGGCGGCGCCGGTGTAAATGGCGGACCAAATGGCGATTTGTACATTACTTTTTTAATTGAAAACAATTCTGATTTTAAAAGAGACGGCAATAATTTATATTCAAATGTCGATTTGGATTTATATACTGCCATTCTTGGTGGAGAAATCAGCATTAAAACTTTTGATGGAAAAGTAAAAATAAAAGTTCCTGCCGAAACACAAACCGGAACAAAAGTCAAATTAAAAGGAAAAGGATTTCCTGTTTATAAAAAAGACAATCAATTTGGCGATTTGTATGTGACATACAACCTAAAAATTCCAACCAAATTATCAGAAAAAGAAAAAGAATTATTTGCAGAATTAGCTAAACTTAGAAATCATGGCCAGTAAAAATTTAATTCAAATAAAACAGTTTTGTTTGTATCACGAAATTGAAAATACATTTATAAAAGACCTTAATAGTTATGGTTTGGTCAAAATTATTTTTGAAGAAAATGATGAATATTTAGAGCCTGAACAATTACCCTCAATCGAAAAAATGATGCGCATGCATTATGATCTGAATATCAATTTAGAAGGAATTGACGCTATTTATCATCTGCTAAATAAAATTGAAACTTTACAGCAACATTTAACAAATACCCAAAACAAACTTAGAATTTACGAAGAACAGGAAGTAAGAGAATAAGCAAATGGGATTTTAAAATATCACAAAAAAGAAAGATTTATGATAGGATTTCAAACCAAAATGATTCTTTTTCATCACCTTATTTTATAAATTGCAACGCATTAATTAACCTGGATTTGTTTTTAAAAAACACCAAAAACAATTCAAAAAAAATCATAAAATGAAAAGAGAAAACATCTTAACAGGATCACCGTGGGAAGACAAAATGGGATACTGCCGTGCTGTAAGAATTGGTAATATCATCGAGGTTTCAGGAACTGTAGCGATTGTTGATGGCGACAAAGTTAAAGCCGATGACGCATACGCACAGACATATAACATTATTGAACGTGTTGAAAAAGTTCTTGAAGATTTGAACGTTGGAATTAAAGATGTTATCAGAACAAGAATTTTCACTACAGATGTTTCTACTTTTGAAGAAGTTGCCAGAGCACATTCGGCTTTCTTTAAAGATGTAAAACCTACAACCGGATTTTATGAAATCAGCAAATTAGTTGCTCCTGAATATTTGGTTGAAATCGAATTTACAGCTGTAGTACAATAATATTGTTCCGCCATGAATTCACGAATTATTTATTATTAAAGTATTCAATTCTTTACATTTGTGATTCGTGGCGAAAAAAACGCTTCTCTTTAAAAAATGACTTCCCAAAACCTAAAACAATTATTGCTTTCTATTTCAAAATGGATAATTATTTGTGCATTAATTGGCATATTTTCAGGATCCGCTTCAGCATTTTTTCTAGTTTCTTTAGAATGGGTTACCCAATTTAGAATTGCACACGATTGGATTATTTGGCTTTTGCCAATTGGCGGATTATTAGTTGGTTTAAGCTATTATTACTTCGGAGAATCTGTTGTAAAAGGGAATAATTTATTATTGGAAGAATACGAAAATCCACAGAAAACTATTCCGTTTAAAATGGCGCCTTTAGTTCTTTTGGGAACTTTAATCACGCATTTATTTGGAGGTTCTGCCGGACGCGAAGGTACAGCAGTTCAAATGGGAGGAGCGATTGCTGATCAATTCACCAAATTTTTCAAACTCGATAATTCCGAACGCAAAATTTTAATTATTCTTGGAATCAGCGCAGGTTTTGCATCCGTTTTCGGAACACCTTTGGCCGGTGCTATTTTTGCTTTAGAGGTTTTATATTTTAGTAAAATCAATTTCAAAAGTATTTTGCTTTCTTTTTTAGTAGCTTATGCTGCCTATTTCACTGTTGAATTTTGGGAAATCAAACATACGCATTACAGTATTCCGGTTGTACCTGAATTAAGCTCTAGTAGCTTATTTTACACTATAGTTTTAGGATTATTATCGGGCTTGGCTGCTTTATTGTTTGCAAGAAGCACTCATTTTTGGAGTTCTCTTTTTTCAAAAAATATAAAATATCCACCACTTCGTCCCGTTATTGGCGGCGTGGTTTTAGCAATTGCATTTGGATATTTTGGATTCACACAATTTTCCGGCCTTGGTGTTCCTTATATTGTTGATTCATTTAATCATCCAAATGAATGGTATGATTTTCTTCTTAAAATTCTTTTCACCGGATTTACTTTGGGTGCTGGTTTTAAAGGAGGTGAAGTAACTCCGTTATTTTTTATTGGCGCAGCTTTAGGCAGTGCATTATTTTATATTTTTCCAATGCCAATTGCACTTTTGGCCGGAATGGGTTTTGTCGCTGTCTTTTCGGGTGCCACCCATACTCCTTTTGCTTGCACGATAATGGGAATGGAATTATTCGGAATAGAGCCTGGAATTTTCATAGCCATTGCATGCACTGTAGCCTATTTTTCTTCAGGTTCTGTGGGAATTTATAAATCACAAATTGTAAAAGGTCCGAAGTATAAATTATATCAAAAATTTCAGAAGAAGGAATTAGAACATCTGTAATTAAAATTCTAAAACTTAAATTACAAAAATTCACAACTCATAACTCCTAACTTAAAAGTGTGTTAATCTATAAAATGATTGCAACATTACATTAAAAAAATGTAAATTCGCACACTATGAAAATACAAGATATTCAGGCAATACAATTGTTGCTTTCTGCCCCAAAGAAAATTGTAATAATCCCGCACAGAGGACCAGATGGCGATGCTATGGGTTCAACTTTAGCATTATACCATTTTTTAATAAAAAATAATCATCAGGCAACAGTAATTGCGCCTAATGATTTTCCTGATTTTTTAGCTTGGCTTCCGGGTTCTGAAAAAGTAAAAATATTTGAAAAAGATACCGAAAACTGTACCCAAATATTAGAAGCAGCCGAGTTAATTTTCACACTTGATTTTAATGCATTTCATCGTACAGGCGAAATGGAACACACTTTAGCAAAATTGACAGTTCCGTTTATCATGATCGATCATCATCAAAAACCTGATGATTATGCAACCTACATGTATTCTGATACTGAATTTGGTTCAACCTGTGAGATGGTTTACAACTTTATTTCTTTTCTAAATAAAAAAGAAGATATTGACAAAACTATTGCAACTTGCATTTACACCGGAATTTTGACTGATTCTGGTTCGTTTCGTTTTCCTGGAACAACAGGAAACACACACCGAATTATTGCAGAATTAATTGATTTAGGTGTTGAAAACACGCAAATTCCCGTTTTATTATTCGATAACAGCTCATACAGCCGCTTACAATTATTAGGTCGTGCTTTGCAGAATATGAAAGTTTTTGAAGAACATAAAACGTCCTATACTTCGCTTACTCAGGATGAATTAGATTCATTCGATTATGTAAAAGGCGATACTGAAGGAATCGTAAATTACGGACTTAGTATAAAAGGTATTGTTTTTACCGCTATTTTTATCGAAAATAAGGACGAGAAAATCATTAAAATATCTTTCCGTTCGCAAGGCGGATTTGATGTAAATCAATTTGCCAGAGATCATTTTAACGGCGGAGGACACAGCAATGCAGCCGGCGGAAAATCTGAATTATCAATGGAAGAAACCTTAGCGAAATTTGAAGATTTAGTTACTAAACTTGCAATATAACCGAATATGAAATATTTAAAAATCAGTATTTACACACTTCTTTTTACTGTTTTATTTGCCAGCTGCAAGCAACATGAAGAAGCCAGAAGACCGCTTTCAAGAGCATCAGGCACTTTCATGAAAAAATCAGCTGACCGAAATAAAAAGCTAGTGGCTAATGAAGAGGATGTCATCAAAAAAATCATAAAGAGCAATCCGAAAGTAAAATATTACGCTACCAAAAAAGGCTATTGGTTTTCTTATGATGAAAAAAATCCAAACGAAACTCAGGCACCTCGTCGAGGAGATATTGCTTATTTCAATTTAGAAGTAAAAGACATTCAGGGTAAAATTATTTATTCTGAAGCTGATCTTGGTCCGCAAACCTATTATGTAGACAAACAAGACATTATGATGGGATTACGCGATGGTATCAAATATATGCACAAAGGCGAAACCGTTACCTTTTTATTTCCTTCACACATTGCTTACGGATATCATGGAGACAATAACAAAATTGGGCCAAATGAATCTTTAATGTGCACCGTAACGCTTCGTAATTTTGTTCCAGATCCTGCAGCTCCAAAAACAGCTGTTCCGGCTGGACAATCTGCAGATGCACAAGCTTCGGCAGGACAAACACCGAAACCTGCTACTCCAAAACCGGTTGCTTCAAAACCTGCCGCACCAACTAAAAAAGACACAGTAAACCCTTAAATAAAAACATTTTAGAAATGAAAAAGAATATCTTATTATTACTATTAGCCGTAACCTCACTTTATTCTTGTAAAGATGAACACAGCAATTTGCCTGATGGTTTATACGCCGATATTGAAACAAATAAAGGACATATCATTGTTGAATTAGACTATACAAAAGCGCCTGTTACAGTAGCAAACTTTGTGACTTTGGCAGAAGGAAAAAACGAATTTGTAACCAAAGAATACAAAAAAAATCAACCTTTTTTTGATGGTTTAAAATTTCACAGAGTTATTGAAAATTTCATGATCCAGTCTGGAGATCCTGAAGGAACTGGCTCTGGTGATACTGGATATAAATTTAAAGACGAAATTACCGATTTGAAATTTGACAAACCTGGAGTTTTAGCAATGGCAAATAACGGTCCTGGAACAAACAGCAGCCAATTTTTTATTACGCATGTTGAAACGCCTTGGTTAGAAGGAAAACACACTATTTTTGGTCATGTAGTTGAAAAAGGTCAAGAAGTTGTAAATCAAGTAAAACAAGATGACACGATTGTAAAAGTTACAATTATCAGAAATGGAGAAGCAGCAAAGAAATTTGATGCTGTAAAAGTATTCCATGATTATTTTTCAGAAATTGCAAAAGAGAAAAGCAAATATGCCGGAGTTCAAAAAGAAAAAGCGGCTTATTATGCTTCAATCAGACCAAAAGCAACAAAAACCAATTCAGGTTTAGAGTTTGTTATTACCGAAAAAGGATCTGGAAAAAAACCAGCAATTGGAACCCAGATTTATATTCATTACGCAGGTTTCCTTGAAGATGGAACTTTATTCGATTCAAGCATTCCTGATGTTAATAAAGCTTTTGGAAAATATGATACTACAAGAGCAGAACAAAATGGTTATCAACCAATTCCTTTTCAGGCAGGTAAAAAAGATGGTTTGATTCCTGGATTTATTGAAGGAATTGAGCAATTGTCATTTGGAGATAAAGCAGTTCTTTTTATTCCTTCTCATTTAGCTTACGGAGCAACTGGTGCAGGAGGCGTTATTCCACCAAATGCTAACATTATTTTCGAGATTCAATTGTTAGAAAAACCACAATAATAAATTATTTCATAGACTTAAATTCGAAACAAAATGAAATTTAAATTTCTATTATTATTCTGTTTGGCAGTAGTAAATTTACAAGCCCAAACAACTAAAAAACCAGCAGCAAAACCAAAAGCTGCAACAGCAAAAGTAACTCCGGCAAAAGCAGCTGCGACAAAAGCGGCTCCGGCCAAAACAGCAGCTACAAAAACGGTTACACCTGCAAATCCTAATGAGGGTATTTTTGCAACGATCTCAACTTCAAAAGGTGATATTGTTGTTGTATTAGAATATGTAAAAGCTCCTGTTACAGTTGCTAATTTTATTTCTTTGGCAGAAGGAAATAATCCAAATGTTAAAGTAGAAAAACTAAAAGGTAAACCATTTTATGATGGTTTGAAATTCCACAGAGTTATTAATGATTTCATGATTCAGGGTGGAGATCCAGACGGAAATGGTTCTGGAGGTCCGGGCTATTCCTTTAAAGATGAATTTACTGAAGAATTGAAATTTGACAAAGGTGGTATTTTGGCAATGGCAAATTCTGGTCCGGCAACTAACGGAAGCCAATTTTTCATTACACATAAAGATACTCCTTGGTTAAACGGAAAACACACTATTTTTGGTCATGTCGTTTCAGGAATGGACAATGTAAATAAAATTGTTCAGAATGATATCATGACAAAAATTACAATTACACGCAAAGGCGACGCTGCTAAAAAGTTTGATGCTGTGAAAGTTTTGGCTGATGATGTTAAAAAAGAAGAGGCAAAAAAACTTGAAGCACAAAAAGTAGTTGCACAAAAAGCAGCTTATTTTACAGCAACTAAAGCAAAAGCAACTACAACTGCATCTGGCTTAAAATATGTGATTACACAAAAAGGAACTGGCGTAAAAGGCGCTGAAGGATCAACAATTTATTTTCACTATGCCGGTTATTTTGAAGACGGAAATCTTTTTGATAGCAGTATGGCTACAGTTGCAAAAGCATATGGAAAATATGATCCAAACAGAGATGCTGCAGGCGGATACAAAGCTTTTCCTTTTGCAGTTGGCAAAAAAGACGGTATGATTCCGGGATTCATTGAAGCTTTAGATATGATGACTGACGGAGAAAAAGCAATTTTCTTCCTTCCTTCAAATTTAGCTTATGGAGAAAAAGGTGCTGGCGGTGTGATTCCTCCAAATGCAACTTTAATTTTCGAAATTGAAACTTATAAAAATCAGCCAGTCAAATAATTGAACTGAAAGATTTATTAAAAATAGAAACCATCAAAGCTTACGTTTTGATGGTTTTTTCATTTTTACAGGTTTTCAATTTTTAAAAAATACACAATTTACAGCCATAAAATAATCTCTGAATAATATTAATCCCAATGTTTACTTCATTTTTCTATTAAATCACAAACAAAATAGCTTACCTTTGCCGGCCTTAATTTTAAAACAGGAATATCAAATGTCACAAAACAATGTATTAAAAGGAGTTTTTTTAGTTGCTTTAGGAGCTACAACTTACGGAATGCTAGCCACTTTTGTAAAAATGGCTTATTCTGAAGGATATACAACAGCCGAAGTAACAACTTCTCAATTTGTTTTGGGAATAATTGGAATTTTAATAATCAATGCATTTCAGAAAATAAAAAATAAAGGAACTGCAGTAAAAGCTTCTTCAAAAAACATTTTTAGCCTGATGCTTGCCGGAACTTCCTTAGGAATGACGAGTTTGTTTTATTATCTGGCTGTAAAATATATTCCGGTTTCAATCGGGATTGTTTTATTAATGCAAACCGTTTGGATGGGCGTTTTATTGGAAATGATTTTAGAAAAAAAACTACCTTCAAAACAAAAAGTAATCGCCGTTTTTATTGTTCTTATTGGAACAGCTTTGGCTACAAATCTTATTCATGCTGATTTCCAATTGGACTGGAGAGGAATCGTTTGGGGGATTTTAGCAGCTGCTTCTTTCACTACAACTATGTTTACCGCAAATCGTGTTGCGACCGAAATTTCTTCTGCACAACGCAGTTTATATATGCTTTTGGGAGGAGCTGTAATTGTCTTTTCTTTCGCTTTCGCAACTCAGACAGGAGCTTTTAATCCGGCTATTTTTATGAAATGGGGAATTGTTCTGTCTTTATTTGGAACCATCATCCCTCCTATGTTAATGAATGCCGGTTTCCCTTTGACCGGAATTGGATTAGGAAGTATTGTTTCTGCTCTTGAACTTCCTGTTTCTGTTACAATGGCTTTTGTTCTTTTGAATGAAAAAGTTATCCTTTTACAATGGATCGGAATTGTTTTAATCATTTTGGCCATTATTATTATGAATGTAAATTTCAAGGCTAAAAAATAAACAATTTTGCTGCTCTTTAAAAAAAAGAGACTTGTAATGCAATAATTGTTAATTTTTTTATAAATTCGTGATATACAACACTATATCATGAAACAACCTTGGCATTTATATTTAATGGCTTTTTTATATATACTTGCCGGAATAAATCATTTCAGAAAGCCGGGAATGTACATTAAGATCATTCCGCCCGCATTTAAAAACCCCAAATTACTAAATAATTTAAGTGGAGCTGCCGAAATCATACTAGGCTTCCTCCTATTGCTTCCTTTTACAAAGAATTTTGCTGCATGGGGAATTATTGCATTGTTAATTGCAGTATTTCCTGCGAATTTGTACATGTACCAAAATAAAAAAGCAAGTTTTAATTTACCCAAATGGATTTTATTTGTACGTTTGCCCTTACAAATTGTTTTGATTTTTTGGGCATTCCAATATACCCTTTAATAATCGAATCTATTAATTTTAAAATTACTTAATTATGAAAAAATTATTTGCAGAGTTTTTTGGAACTTTTTGGTTAGTTTTTGGAGGTTGCGGAAGCGCCATTTTTGCAGCAGGAATTCCTGATTTAGGAATTGGATTTGCTGGCGTAGCTTTAGCTTTTGGTTTAACGGTTTTAACAATGGCATATGCTGTTGGTCACATTTCTGGTGGACATTTTAATCCAGCAGTTTCATTTGGATTATGGGCCGGTGGAAGATTTTCAACAAAAGATCTTATTCCTTACATTATCGCACAATGTATTGGCGCAATTGCAGCGGCAGGAACTTTATACACAATTGCTTCTGGAAAAGCCGGTTTTGTAATTGACAATACAAAAGCTGGTGCATTTGCATCAAATGGTTTTGGTGCTTTTTCTCCTGACGGATATTCACTTCAGGCAGCTTTTATTGCCGAATTTGTATTGACTTTATTTTTCCTTCTAGTGATTTTGGGAGCAACAGACAAGTTCGCAAATGGAAGATTTGCAGGAATTGCAATCGGTTTGGCTTTGACTTTAATTCACTTGATCAGTATTCCAATCACTAATACTTCAGTTAACCCTGCAAGATCTTTATCTCAGGCCATTTTTGTTGGAGGTGAACCTTTATCTCAAGTTTGGTTGTTTTGGGTCGCGCCAATCTTAGGTGCAATTGTAGCTGGATTTATCTACAAGAACTTATTGCAGACGCATGATGAAGCATAAATTCATACGCTAAAAATCACATATAAACATTAAAACTTAAAACATGGAATTTTTATATTTCTTACTTATTGGTGCAATTTCTGGATGGCTGGCAGGCCAAATCTGGAAAGGTGCCGGCTTTGGTTTAATTGGTAATATTATCGTCGGAATCATTGGCGGTTTTATTGGCGGATGGATTGCCGGAAAATTCGGAATTGGCGGCGGCGATCTTCTTTGGCAGATTCTTATTTCTGTTGGAGGTGCGTGGGTTTTACTTTTTATTATCAGCCTGATTAAAAAGGCCTAAACCAAAAACATCAAAATAAATTAGTTACCTAATAAATATAGTAAAGAGAAAAAAGAAGTTTCAGTAATCTTTTTTCTCTTTTTTTTATTTTAAATAATTCAACAGATAAGGAGTTAAAATACATATTTACTATAATTCATATTGTTATTTCATCAATTTTATTACATTTGAGCAAATACATTATTGAATTATGAATAACATCATTACTTATTTCAGTACAATTCCTTCTTCACACAGAAGTTTAATTTTGATTGGAGGAATAACTCTTTTCTGGCTAATCGAAAATACTTTTCCTCTTTTTCAGATGCAATACAAAAAATGGCATCATGCAGGAATCAATATCTTTTTTACGCTTACGACAATTATTGTCAATTTCGTTTTAGCTTTTATCTTAATCAAAACTGCAGCTTGGACCACTGAAAATCATTTTGGAATTCTGGAATGGCTTCCTGAAATCCCAATTTGGCTTTATACTATAATAGGTTTGCTTTTACTGGATCTGATCGGCGCTTATCTGGCACATTTCGTACAGCATAAAATAAAATTTCTATGGCGTTTTCATCTTATTCATCACACAGATACCTGGATTGACACCACTACAGCCAACAGGCATCATCCTGGTGAAAGTGTAATTCGTTTTATATTTACAACTTTAGGAGTATTAATTGTTGGAAGTCCAATGTGGATGGTTTTTCTATACCAATCATTATCCGTTATTGGTTCGCAATTCAATCATGCTAATATTTCACTGCCAAAAAAGCTGGATGTTTTTTTAAGTTACCTAATTGTTTCTCCAAATATGCATAAGGTTCATCATCATTATATGCTTCCTTACACAGACAGTAATTATGGGAATATATTTTCGGTTTGGGATCGTCTTTTCGGCACATTTACAACTTTGCCAAAAGAAGAATTAATTTACGGAGTTGATACTCATATGAAGCCCGAAGAACACAACAAATTAGCAAATTTGTTGCAAATTCCGTTTCAAAAATCAAGATCAGCAAAAAACAGTTAAAATCAATAAAAAAAAATAGTTCAGCGTACCAACTAATTATTTTTTTTATTAATATTGATATATAAAATGAAAATCAATCTATTAATCATTAACCTCTATTTTGAATTAATTTTCACGAGATGAAAAAGAGTAGCCGCAAAGAATTGAATTGGGAACAAACAGAAAGACTTGTTTCGTTAGCTTTAGAAGAAAAAAATCCATTTGAAATCATAAAAAAAGAATTTGGATTAGCAGAAAAGGAAGTTCTTGAAATCATGAAAAAGAAGATGCCTGTAGAAAAATTTGAAATGTGGAAAAAAAAGGCAATTGCAAATAAGCCAAAACCAAAGCCAGTCAAAATTGACGACTTCGATGAGGATTTGGATGGAAAATATTACATAAAGAACAAACTAGATTAAGATAAAACTCCTGAATTTCAGGAGTTTTTTTTTATATTTATATAAAAGTGTAACAATTTGATAATTTAGAAGTCAAATACACATAACTAAACGCGAACAAATGAGAAAAATAATTTACACTTTAGCTCTTGCTGTAACATTTTGGAGCTGTAAAACAGGAAGCACATCGGGAGATGCAAAAAGCAAAACTGTAGATGTTAACATCAATCTTGTAGATGTTAAAGATGATAAAGTCCTTGTGACTGTTACACCTCCGGCAATTAAGACGGATGAAGTAATTTACAGTATTCCAAAAACAGTTCCTGGAACTTATTCTACAGATAATTACGGTAAATATTCAGATGGTTTTAAAGCTTTTGATACTAAAGGAAATGAGTTAACTGTAAAAAGAATTGATGATAATTCATGGTCAATTTCTAATGCAAAAACACTTAAAAAAATCACTTATTTAGTTGGAGATACTTTCGATACTGAAAAAGGAACTGGTTTTGGAAATGATGATGTATTTTCTCCAGCTGGAACTAACATCAACGCCGGTGTAAATTTTATGGTGAATACACACGGTTTTGTTGGTTATTTTCAGGATAAATTGGACGTGCCTTATAAAGTTACGATTACGCATCCTGAAACGCTTTGGGGCGCAACCTCAATGACTGATGAAGATGCAAGTAAGACAAGCGACGTTTTTACAACGCCTCGTTATGCTGTTTTGGTTGAAAATCCGATTATGTATTCTAAACCAGATTACACAACATTCAACGTTAACGGAATGGATATTTTGATTGCTGTTTATTCTCCAACAGGGAAATTTACTGCAGAAAGCATTACGCCGGAAATGAAAACGATGATGACGGCGCAGAAAAACTTTTTAGGAAAAATCAATTCTACTAAAAAATATACTGTTTTATTGTATTTATCAAGCTTGGCAAAAGATGATGCACACGGCTTTGGAGCATTAGAGCATCCAACAGCGACAACAGTTGTTTTGCCGGAATCAATGCCGAAAGAGAAATTGGTTGAATCAATGAAAGATGTAGTTTCTCATGAGTTTTTCCATATTGTAACGCCATTGACAATTCACTCAAAAGAAATTCAGTATTTTGATTACAATGCACCAAAAATGTCAGAGCATTTATGGATGTATGAAGGTGTTACAGAATATTTTGCAAATCTTTTTCAAATCAATCAAGGTTTAATTGATGAAGCTGAATTTTACACTAGAATCGCTGATAAAATCGAACAGGCAAAAGGCTTAAATGATACTATGTCGTTTACTGTAATGAGCAAAAATGTTTTGGAACAGCCATACAAAGACCAATATTTGAATGTTTACCAAAAAGGTGCTTTGATTGGTATGTGTATCGATATTATTATTAGAGAAAAAAGCAATGGCGAGAGAGGAATTCTTGATTTAATGCATAAATTATCAAACGAATATGGTATTGAAAAACCATTTAATGATGATGAGTTTTTTGCTAAAATCACACAATTGACTTATCCTGAAGTTGGTGAATTCTTAAATAAATATGTAGCTGGAACAACTCCAATTCCTTATGATGTTTATTTAGCAAAAGTTGGAGTAACAAAAGCAACTGAGAAAAAAGCGAGTCCAGTATTTTTAAAAGGACAAACGCCTTATATTTCTGTAGACAAACAAACTAAAGAAATTGCTGTTCGTTCTGATATTGAACCAAATGCCTTTTTCAAAAACCTAAATTTAAAAGGTGGCGATATTTTAGTTTCTATTAATGACAAACCTTATTCTCTTGCGAATATTTATGATTTAATTGGAGAAAGTGAAAACTGGAAAGAAAACGATCCAATTACTGTAAAAATCAAACGTGCAGGAAAAGAAGAAACTATCAAAGGAACTGTAAAATTACCTTATGAAGAATCTGAAACTTTTAAAGCTACTGATGCTTCAAAAGACAAACTTAAAAATGCTTGGTTAAAAGGATAATTTCTTTTTAAGACATAAAAAAACCGACAAGTGATTGTCGGTTTTTTTTATGTCTTATTTCTTCACCGGAAACTTCCAGTCAAATTCATCTTTATTATTAATGATTGCGCCAATTTCAAATTTTACAACTTCATCAAATTCGGTTTGAAGAATAAACCAATTGTCTTCGTTAAAGTAATTTTCGAAAGTATCAAACGTTTCCTGATTGTATTTTGTAATTCCTTTTGCAGCAAAATCTTTTTTTACATCAGCAATTTTTCTTCCGATTATTTTGAATCCGAAAACTTCTAAATCATTGCTTGACGCGACTGCATAACCAAATTTCAAATCTTCTTCTTCATAAAATGTTAATCTGATTTTATGTGCATTGTATACAAAAATCACATTGTCATCTTCGTCTTTATAGTTTTTATCAGGTTTTCCTAAAACAGCCGTTACATCGTTCTGTTTCATTCCGAAAAGCAATTTGTCTATTCCTGATTTTAGATTTATTTTCATATTGATTGTCTTTATTTGAAGTGCAAATTTCGTGAAGTTTTTTTGTTATTCGCCACGAATTCACGAATTTCTCAAATTTTGATATTACGGTGTCTGAACTAAATTAATTTTTAAATTGATTCTTATTCGGTTTTGCACTCATATAAAAAGTAATTTTTCCTCCATTCATCACATCAGAATGTTTCAGGAAAGGTCTTGAAAGTTCTTTTCCATTCAAAAGTACTTTACTAACAAATACATTTTTATCGGATTGATTTACGGTTTCAACTTCAAATTTCTTTCCGTTTTCCAGATTAAAAACTGCATTTTTCACGAGCGGACTTCCTAATGCATATTCATCAGAACCTGGAGCGACAGGATAAAAACCTAAACTGCTAAAAATATACCAAGCACTCATTTGTCCGAAATCATCATTTCCGCCAAGGCCATCTGCTCCATTACGATACATTTTTTTCAAAATCATTCGGATTTTATCTTGTGATTTCCATGGAGAATCTGTCCAATTATACAAATAAACTACATGATGTGAAGGCTCATTTCCGTGCACATAATTTCCAATAATTCCGTCTCTGGTAATATCTTCTGTATTTTCAAAATATTTATCTGGAAGATGCATGTTGAACAAAGAATCTAAACGAACTTTAAATTTCTCATTTCCGCCCATCAATTTAATCATATCAGCAGGATCTTGCGGAACGTATAAACTGTAATTCCATGAATTTCCTTCAATAAAACCTTGCCCGTGTGTGTCTAGCGGATCAAATTCTTTTTTGAAAGTTCCGTCGATTAATTTTGGACGCATAAAACCTGTTTTCTCATCGTAAACATTTTTATAATTTTTCGATCTGTTGATGAATTCATTATAAATCTCTGTTTTTCCAAGTTTTTTAGCTGCCTGTGCAATCGCCCAGTCATCATAAGCATACTCTAAAGTTTTAGAAACCGATGCACCATTTTTATCTTCAGGTACATAACCCATTTTCATGTAATACTCTAATCCATCGTAATAAGGAACTTTTGCTGTATTGACACATGCCTGAAGCGCTTTTTCTGCATCAAAATTAATGTTTCCTTTTACAATTGCATCGGCCACTACAGAAACCGAATGATAACCAATCATACACCAATTTTCATTTGCATAATGTGACCAGATTGGGAGCATTTTATGTACACTTTGATCTGAATGCGCCAACATTGAACTTACCATATCAGCGTTGCGAGTTGGCTGAACAATATTAAAGAAAGGATGCAAAGCGCGATAAGTATCCCATAATGAATAACTAGTATAATTTTTAAATTTTTCGGCTTTATGAACATTCATATCAAGTCCTTTATAATTTCCGTCAAGATCCATATATTCTGTCGGACCTAAAAAGGCGTGATACATTGCAGTATAAAAGTTTACATAATCTTCCTTTTGAATGGCTTCGATTTGAATTTTATTCAGTTCATTGTTCCAAACTTCCTGGCTTTGTTTTTTTACTTTTTCGAAATCCCAACCTGGAACTTCTTTTTTCATGTTTTCTAATGCTCCGGCCGAACTTACTGGAGATAATGCCATTTTAATTTTGATTTTTTCGCCTTCTTCGGTATTAAAATCAAAGAACAATTTTAGATTTTGTCCTGCCATTTCAGGGAAATTTTTCGTTTGGTCGAATCTTCCCCAGAAACCTCTGTAAACGCTTTTTTCTTGTGCTGCTTGTCCGTAGCTTTTAATTGGTTTGCTGAAAGACATTGCAAAGTAAACCGTTCTTGTACGTGCCCAGCCGTTTGTCTGACGATAACCCGTAATCAAAGTATCATTTTCTATACGAACAAATGTCCAAACGTTTTTCTTGTCGTAATTATAAATCCCAGAAGTTAAATCCAAAATAATATGCGCTTCATCTGACTTTGGAAATGTATATTGATGCATTCCTACTCTCGTAGTTGCCATCAATTCTGCTTTAATTTTATGATCTTCTAAAAAAACGCTGTAATAAGCTGGTTCCGCTTTTTCTGTTGAATGTGAAAATGCAGATCGATAACCCGAAAAAGGTTTTGACGCAACTCCAGGATTCAATTGCAGTTTTCCGGTTGTTGGCATAATCAAAAAATCACCTAAATCGGAATGACCAGTTCCACTAAAATGTGTGTGACTGAAACCTACAATTGTCTTGTCTTCATATTGATATCCTGCACAATATTTATAAACTTCACCATTATATTTTCCGTTCAAACCATATGCAATTGTATCAGTTTCAGGACTAAGTTGCACGCTACCAAAAGGCACCGTAGCACCTGGATAAGTATGTCCCATTCTTGCTGTTCCAATCATTGGATCAACGTACTGAATTAAATTTCGCTTTTCAGATTCTTTTTTTTGTGCATTTGAAATGGTTCCAAGCATCAAAAATGAAAGTCCAAAAAGAAGGCTTTTACAGTTTAATCTATTCATTAGTTATTTTTTAAAACATTATATTTTTTTATCTAAAACAAATCAGGCACTTACTAAAACGATTTACCTATATTTTTAGTTTAGAAAAATACAACAAAATATGCTTTTAAAAAACATAAATTTTGTGGGGATATTAATATACTAATCTTTACTGAAATGAAATCAAAGCTTTATAATATTGTTTTTGTTTTTGTCTGAACTGGACTGAAGTCCAGCCCTACAATATGGTTCGAGCCGTTGGCTCTTTTTGCTTTGCTTTTTTTATAGTTTATTTTTTAGGTTTTCTTTTACCTCATCAAACCATTCGTTTTTAAGAATGCTTAAAACAATAGAATCACGTCGGAGATTGCTATCTCTTGTTGGCATATTGCTTCTTAAAACGCCTTCAACTTTACAGCCAATACTTTTCATCGCGGCAATACTTCTTTCATTATTATTATCTGCGCGGAATTCAACTCTTTCTAAACCTAAAGCTTCGAAAGCAAACTGAAGCAGCAAAAATTTGCAGTGTTTGTTTAAACCTGTTCCTCTAAACTCCGATCCGTACCAAGTATATCCTAACTGCAAGGTTTTAAATTCAAGATTAATATCGTAGAAACGTGTTGAACCTGCGTATTTTTTAGATTTTTTATCAAAAACTATAAAGGGAAATTCCTTTTCGTTTTCTCTGGCTTTAATTGCCAATTGAATATAATTAGTCAAATTTTCTTTTCCTTCTGCTCCAACCAATGAATATTTCCAAGTTTCCGGTTCATTGATTGAAATATCTAATAAGTTTTCTACATCTGATTCTTGAAGCGGGCGCAACAAAACAAAATCGTCTTCTAAAATAATAGTATCTGTGAAATTGAAATTTGATATTTTAGTCATAATCCATTTTTGGTTATTAAATTATTTTTTGATTTTAAAAAGCGTTTTAAATAAAAAAAGCCCCTAAGGGACTTTTCTTTTCTGCTATTATTTTTTGAAGTCCATAATTTCTTTAAAAAAAATTATTCACTCATTTCGTCGTAACGCTCGGGAACTTGCGGATCGTATAGCGGACATTTGAATTCTTCCATCACAGAAACCAATTGGTTCATGGTTTTTCCTTCAGTTCCGTAACAATCAATTTTTATGCTTTGAGAAGTTGTAATGACTTGAAAAGCACCTTTCCTTTTTGGGTTTTTCCAACTATTTTCATCCACTCTTTCCCATTCTGAAAAAACGGAATTGATTCTATTTATGATAACTTCTACTTGAAGTGCAGCCAGACCTTCTACTTCTTGTTTCTCCACAAGAGCTTCATAAACCTCCTGATTGTTCAAGTAAATTTCATCCAGATATCTCCAAAAAAGTAGTTCGTACATAATATTGCCGTTTTATAATTTGTAGAGACGCACAACTGTGCGTCTAAAATGACGAAAGACGCACTGCTGTGCGTCTCTACGTAAAAAATTAATAATTGAATGTTCCGTATTCGCTGGTAATGGTAAGCTTTTTATCATCTGAAGATTCTACTCTTCCTACGATTTGTGCATCAACATTGAATGATTTTGAAATCTCAATAATATCTTGTGCAATGTTTTCCGGAACATAGATTTCCATACGGTGACCGCAATTGAAAACCTGATACATTTCTTTCCAGTCAGTTTTTGATTGTTCCTGAATTAACTTGAACAATGGCGGAACCGGAAATAAATTATCTTTTATAATGTGTAAATTTTGAACGAAATGAAGAATTTTAGTCTGCGCTCCTCCACTGCAATGCACCATTCCGTGGATATCTGCCGGAGTATATTTGTCTAAAATTTTCTTGATGATTGGCGCGTAAGTTCTCGTTGGCGAAAGCACTAACTGACCTGCATTGATTGGGCTGTTTTCAACTTCATCAGTTAAATTAACTTGTCCAGAATAAATCAATTCTTCTGGAACTGCTGCATCGTAACTTTCTGGGTATTTTTTAGCCAAATATTTTCCGAAAACATCATGACGTGCAGAAGTAAGTCCGTTGCTTCCCATTCCGCCATTATAGCCTTTTTCGTAAGTTGCCTGACCAAAAGAAGCCAAACCAACAATTACATCACCTGCTTTTATATTTGCGTTATCTACAACATCGCTGCGTTTCATACGAGCTGTAACAGTCGAGTCAACAATAATTGTACGAACAACGTCACCAACATCGGCAGTTTCTCCTCCTGTTGAATGAATCGTTACTCCAAAAGATTTTAATTCGTTGATTAATTCTTCTGTTCCGTTAATGATTGCCGAGATAACCTCAGCCGGAATTAAATTTTTATTTCTTCCAATAGTTGAAGAAAGTAGAATATTATCTGTTGCACCAACACATAATAAATCATCAATATTCATGATCAGAGCATCTTGTGCAATGCCTTTCCAAACAGAAAGATCTCCGGTTTCTTTCCAGTACATATACGCCAAAGACGATTTTGTACCAGCTCCGTCAGCATGCATAATTAAGCAATGTTCTGCATCTTGGGTAAGATAATCAGGAACAATTTTACAAAATGCCTGCGGAAATAAACCTTTATCAATATTTTTTATGGCGTTGTGTACGTCTTCTTTTGATGCCGAAACACCTCTTTGTGCGTACCTTTTGCTAGAATCTGAACTCATGAAACTTAGTTTGTGTTGATGTGGTGCAAAGATAACTAGTTTTTTTAATTCTTGGGTTTATACCAATTTAAAATTAGTTTTTATTGTCACTTAATCTCCTAAAATGAAATTATGTTTTTCATAAAAAAAAATCGACAGCGAGAACACTGCCGATTTTTAGACATCAAAATTATTCGAAGATTATGATATTTTTATTTCCAATCAGGCATCGACGCATTTTGGAACAAAGTTGTCCTTGTACTATCGTCGGTTGTGCTGACGGTTTGTATATTTTTGGCTGAAAGCCCGTCATTTGAGGTATTTACAAAAATGACTTTTGCTTCATTTGGCGAAAATTTCACATCGAGGTCGTTGAAACCATTTTCTTTACCTGATGACAATTCTGCCGATGCATTTGTTGCAACGGTGTAAATAAATATTCTGGAATCTAAGCGTCTGTAATCTGCATTTTCAAATCCGGAAACATCTCTCGTGTAAACCACTCTTTTATTATCAATCGAAATATCAATTCCGCTTGCACCTCCAGTGACTCCAGAAAGCACTGTATATAAAACAGTTCCGCTCATATCAATTGCATAAATTTCGACACTATATCCTGAAACATCATTTACTTTTAAAACAATTTGGCTTCCGTCGCGGCTCCATTCGCATTCAGAAATAAACTTGCCGTTTGGTGTTTTAAACAACTGCGTCAATCCAGATCCGTCAGCATTTATGCGGTAGAGTTTGTCAAAATTCGGATAAATCAACTGACTTCCGTTTGTGCTCCAGGAATAACTCACATTATCCATATTGAACCCTGCTATAGGTACAAAATTTGTAATTTTTCGCACATCGGTACCATCAGGATTCATGCTGAAAATCTGATTCAAAGATCCGTCAGTACTTATATAAGCAATTCTGTTAATACTTAAATTTTTTCTCGGTCTAAAACTATTCACTTCTGCTGAAGACAATTGAAGTTCGTTTCCGGCATCATCAGCAGTAAAAATTACATTGTTGTTTTTTATCTTTTTCACATACATGTATCTCGGATTCGGGAATGCCAATGTTCTAAACGAATTTGTCACACTATTTATAGGCTTGTTTATTCCGTCATCAACACTTACTTGCCAGTAATATTTGGTACTAAAACTTAAATCTTTAATAGCTAAAGTTGTTGTTTTAAGATCAGAATAGGTTTTTACTTCGTCTGTAGTTCCGTTTTTCACGGTCACAGTGTACGTAAGCGGATCTCCTTCCGGATCTTTGGCAGTCCAGGTCAAGTTAAGACTTAAAGCTTGTCCAGTAGCATTATCTGTTGGCGCAGTAAGTACCGGAATTTCTGGCGGTTTATTAGTCGCCGTTGAGACTTCTAATTCAAAAATAACTTCAATTTCAATATCCTTATCAATTGTAGCTGGCTGAAATCTTGCGATAAAACCATCTTTTTGAGCCTGAAAAGCATATTTACCAACTGGGACTTTATCAATTTTAAAATATCCATCCTTATCTGTATAAACAGTACTTGTTGTCGGGCTCGACGAAACACGGGCATTTTCGACGCCTGTATAAGTACGAACGTCAACAACACGCCCTTTAATTGAACCAGTTCCTGTATTATCAAATTGCTCTTCACTGCAAGAAATTAAAAGAAAAAAGCACGCCAAAATTTTTAATCCTATTTTCATTTGAGACTGAATTTTATTAAACTTATATTGAACTTAATCCTTTAATCATTAATTATTAAAGATCAAAAGGCTGCCTATTTTTTCTTGTAATTTGTATTTTTGGGGAAATAATATGTCATCCCAAAACCAAACCTGTAGAAATAATCATCCCGCACTCCGGCGACCAGATGATCTACATTATCACTAAATGCCGCATTAAATTCTCCATACAATTTGAGTCCAATGTGCGGCGAAACCAAATATTCGACACCTGCCCCAGCCTGTACTTTGCTATGAAAATTTTCCCGATGATGATCGAATTCGAATCCGGTTCCGGCAAAAACAAAAGGAGAAAAAACGTCGCGTGGCAATATGATACATTCCAGATTTAGATCTAAAGACAAATAACCGTAATCCATATAATTTTTATTTGCTACCTGAAAAGCATTTGATGAAGCACTCAGATTAAATGTGGGCGAGAAAAAGAATTTCACGGCTCCTCTTATCATTGGCATAGGTTTCGGATTTGGATAATCACCTTGCATTAGGGTTGTTCCACCTACGGCTTCAATTCCAAATCGCGCTCTTCTGTTTTCGCTTAAATTTCTGTTATATAATTGGGCTAAATCAGCATCGCTTTTCTCTTTATCATAAGCCGCTACAAAATCGTCAATTTGTTTTTGTGGTGCATTTACTTCCCAAAGTTTGTCTTTGATTCCATCAACAATAAGTCCTTCTACTGCTTTTTCAATAGCTTCTGTTACCGCCATCTGAATTGGTTCATTTCGGGTAAAACCGGTTTCAACTTCCAGAAGTCTATTTAAATTAACATATCTGAATAAACTTGCATCAATACTTTGCGATAAAATAGTTTTTGAAACATAAACTGTATTTAATATTTTTCCGTTTGAAGTCGATACCAATCTCAAATAGACAGTTACTCGGTCTTGTCTGTATTGAGTCGAACCTCCAGCTCCAAAATATCTCGCTCCAAAACCACCTGTAATAATATTGGTATCATAAGAAATAATCCCTCCTTCAAGTAATACTCCTGCAAATAAAAGCGGCGTCAAAACTGCTTCATTTGGTTCTGTTTTTGATGCGTATTCCTGACGTGTAGAACGAATAATATTTCTTTCGTTTAAAAGATTTCCCAGATTTTCGCGCTCGATAGGTACAAACCATTTTGAGTCCTGTAAGGCTTTTATTAAAATTGATGTTGCTCCTTGTGTAACAGCGGTACTAAAGGTGCTTCCCAGTTCAGTAGGTTTATACTGTCCTGTTTGGTCTTTAAATTTATATACACCTACAACTATCTGCTCTTTTGGTTTTGGCATTTCTACCAATTTGGCAGTGGCTGGAGTATTTTCTCCATATACCGCTTTTTGCACCCCAACAGGCTGATTAAAATATGCTCCACATCCTGAGAATAGGCAAATTAATAAAAATAGAAAAAGGGGACTTTTATTCATAATCTCACTTATTTACAATAATACATGAACCTTATTTTTTACTCGGACAATTAAATTTATTGCCCCGGAAGAATTACTTGTGTCTGCTCACCCGTATCTGTATCCAAAACATTAACCACCAATCCTAAATTAGAATGGTAAATATCAATCGAAAGTGTTCCAAAAACATATGTTCCTGGAGAAAGTGTACCAGTTCCTGTGCCTGTGCCAGTACCTGTTCCCGTTCCAGTCCCACTTCCTGTATTTGTGCTACTTCCAAATTGATTATCAAATAATGAATTTGAAAGTCTGTTTAGCAATTGATTATTCAAATTGCTTTTGAAACGTTCCAAATCTGTTTGCTGCTTAAACTGCGAATTGGTATCCTCTTTATAATCATTCTGAGCCTGGGCAGAACTAAGCAACCACGGATAATTGAAAGTATCGCCTCCAAAATTTGGGTTTGCCGCTTTATATTGAAGGTTTTGTGCAATTGATATTGTACTAAAACCGAACAAGCAAACGAGTAATGCTATAGTTTTCATATAGATACTTTTTAGTTTAAACATTAAATAGTAAACGCTTTATCGAAAAATGTACTCAATTCTGAATTTTAATATTGAGTAATCATTTTGTTTTGCTTTTCCAGATCTTTAAAATACTTGAATAGCTTTTGAGCCGCTGAATCAGCCATGTATTTTAAAAAATCCTCATCAGGACGTGAAATAAACTCCTCTATAATATCACTATCTACTAATATTGTAATCTTGGTTGTGCGCCCAAATGTCAGTTCTTCCTGAACCGTTACGATTTTAGTAGTATGAACTTTCAGTTTCGAATATTGTGCATAAAACATATCATAGTAATCATTTCCCAATTTTGTTTTAGTATCATTGGCTACAATTCCTACCATTTCGATACCGTCAACAGGGACAGATTTTCCTGCGTCTGATTCTGTTTCTTCATTAAAAACAATTCGGTCTTTACCAATTATGGCATTTTTTTCATCATAAATGAGCAACATTACAATCACTTCGTCCTGTTTAGTATAATTGATTTGCGTTTTAGACAATTCTACCCTTTGATTCGGCTCCAGTGTTACTCTTCCATCTTGCGCATTAGTTGATTTATTTGAATTCGATTTGTTTTTTTTGAATACACTTAGTTTATATGAAATATTCTTGAACTCTGATTTTAAATTTTCTGCAGTTCCGGTTATAAATAATAAATTCTCAATTTCTTTAACTTCAATTTTCGCCTTTACCTCTTTGTTGTACTCGGTTTGCGAAAATCCGTTTTCAGAAAAAAAAATAAAAAAAGATGCCACAATTATGTGAAGATACTTTTTCATGATTCTAGCGATTGAATACGTAAATTGTACCTGAATTTCCAGACTGATTAATGATCATATCCTTGGATATCGAATTTGATCCTGTACTGAAAATCGTTAAATTATTGCCTTCCTGATTGACTTTCATCGATTCGACTCCTCGAGAGTATGATGATGATGAAACATCACTTATATAATTATTATTACCTGACTGTATATAGGATTGATTTATTTCGTCTGCTTTTTTGTAGACATTCATGTAGTTGTTATTACCAGTTTGCTGTGCAGTTACATAAGCATTATTACTGATAATAGTTAAATTGGCCTGATTATAGTTGCCAATTTGTGCAATTTTGACTATGTTATGATTGATAACATATTGATTTGTATTCTGATTTTGATTGCGATTGTTTGATTCATTCATGGCTATAACATAATCACTTATATTCCCATCAATTGATTGTGAGAATATAATTCCTGTAAAAAGAAAAAATAAGATTACAATAGCTTTCATAATTTTTGAAATAATAAAAAAAGGAAGAACTGATTATATCAAGTCCTTCCTTTTCTTGGTTTTTTTAGTTTGCCTGTAGCACTACGCTGCCATTTAAGAACCCAGCTTGAGTAACAGTACTAACATTTCCCCATCCTAATTGTGCTGTCAAAGCATAGTTAGCAACTCCATATTGATCGATACTAGAAGAGTTTCCAATTCCAAGTTGAATTGTTGAAGCTGAATTGAATAATCCTTCTTGATAAGTGTCAGATTCATTGCCGAAGCCAAATTGATAAGCAGAAGCATCGTTACCCCAACCTACTTGAACTGCACTCGAACTATTAAAGAATCCGATTTGTGTTAGATCAGCATTATTGTCAATTCCAAATTGGAAAACTGTAGCGCTGTTTCCTAATAGTGGACCTTGGTCAATATCAGAAGTATTTCCCCATCCAATTTGTGTAACTGAAGCAGAGTTTGCAATACCTAATTGATCAATAGTTGATGAGTTATCAACACCTATTTGAAGAACAGTTGCAGAATTAAAAATACCATCTTGTTGAACATCTGAATCATTTGATCCAACTTGAACAACTAATGCTCCATTTAATAAACCAGTTTGGTCAACATTACTAGTGTTTTGTGCCACGGCAACACCTACAAACAGCATCGCGGAGATGCTTAAAATTACTTTTTTCATAATAAATATATTTAATTGGTTATTAATACAAATTATTATGCAGGTTGTAATTTGGGGGAAAAAAATTTGGGCAATTTTAATGAAATCTCAAACGAAAATTGGGGGTTATTTCTTGATTTCTTTTTCAAAATTAGAAAACTTCTCGATAATCAAATCAGGTATAAATACGTATTTTACAAGAACTTAACTTGTTTTCGATGAACTGTGAAACTATCTCGACGAACTGCCATTTTTGTTTTTTTACTTAGTAAGAAAAAACCTATTTCTTGTAATTTCTTTACATTTATACCTAAACAGTCGTTAAAAAAAAGTTATAAAACCGGTTATTTTAACATATTCACAAAAAAAGCCCATCTTTTTTAAGACGGGCTTTAACTAAATGTTTAGAAAACGTTACTTGGTAAACAGCAATTCTCTGTACTTGGTCAAAGTCCAGCTCTCATCATCTACTAATAATTCTAATTTATCACAGTGGTTACGAATATCTTCAAAATAAGGTTTTACTTTATTGCAATAAGCTTCTGCCATTTTTTGAGCATCAGTTAATTGATTGGCTTTCTTTCTTTCATTTGTCATGGCTAATACTTTTGTATTAATTCCTTCAATATGACCTGAAATTTCTTTAATTAAAGTAATTTGTTCTTTTGCAATCGTCTCAAATTCTTTTCCAAAGATTTCTTTTAAGCCTTTTACATTTTCAATTAATGTATTCTGGTAACGAATAGCAGTTGGAATTACATGATTTCTTGAAATATCTCCTAAAACTCTTCCTTCAATCTGGATTTTCTTAGTGTATTCTTCCAATTCAATTTCATAACGCGCTTCAGCCTCAACATGATTAAAGATTCCTAATTCTTCAAATAAGTCCAAAGCTTGTTTTGAAACCTTAGCTTTAATCGCTTCTGGTGTAGTTTTGAAATTACTCAAACCTCTTTTTGCCGCTTCTTTTTCCCAGGCGTCGCTATAACCGTCTCCTTCAAAAAGAATTTTTTTAGATTGTTTGATGTATTCTCTTAAGACATTAAAGATGGCATCGTCTTTTTTCATGTCTTTATTTTCAATCAGGTTTTCAACTTCATTTTTAAAGTCAATTAACTGTTTGGCAACAATTGCATTTAAAGTTGTCATTGCATTTGAGCAGTTTGAGTTTGAACCAACAGCTCTAAATTCAAATTTATTTCCTGTAAAGGCAAATGGTGAAGTTCTGTTTCTGTCTGTATTATCTAATAATACGTCTGGAATTTTACCAACAACATTTAATTTTAAATCTGTTTTTTCTTCAGGCGAAAGTTTTCCGGTTGTTACACTTTCTAATTCTAATAAAACTTTTGACAATTGTGCTCCGATAAAAACCGAAATAATAGCTGGCGGTGCCTCATTAGCTCCTAGCCTGTGATCATTACTTGCCGTTGCAATCGAAGCTCTTAATAAAGTTTCATAATCATTTACAGCTTTAATCGTATTGATAAAGAATGTCAGGAATTGCAAATTACTCATTGGCGTTTTACTCGGACTTAATAAATTAACTCCGGTATCTGTAGCCAAAGACCAGTTATTGTGTTTTCCAGAACCGTTTACACCTTTAAATGGTTTTTCGTGAAATAACACTTTAAAATCATGACGTTCAGCAACTCTTTGCATTACATCCATTAATAAAGAGTTATGATCTACGGCAAGATTTGTTTCTTCAAAAATTGGAGCCAACTCAAACTGATTTGGCGCAACCTCATTATGACGTGTTTTTACCGGAATTCCCAATAACATACATTCCTGCTCCAAATCTCTCATATAAGTAAGAGCACGCGTCGGAATTGACCCGAAATAATGATCATCTAATTGCTGACCTTTTGCAGAAGTATGTCCTAATAATGTTCTTCCGGTCATCACCAAATCAGGACGAGAATTTGCCAAAGATTTGTCAATCAAGAAATACTCTTGTTCCCAACCTAAAGTTGCTGTTACCTTTTTTACGTTTTTGTCAAAATATTTACAAACTTCAGTCGCCGCTTCGTCAATTGCTGATAATGCTCTTAATAAAGGTATTTTGTTATCTAAAGCCTCACCAGTGTATGCAATAAATACAGTCGGGATACATAATGTTGTACCATATATAAATGCCGGAGAAGTTGGATCCCAGGCTGTGTAACCTCTTGCTTCAAAAGTATTTCTGATTCCGCCATTTGGGAAACTTGATGCATCTGGCTCTTGTTGCACCAATTGCGCTCCGCCAAATTTCTCTACAGGATCGCTTCCATCGTATGAAGTTTCAAAAAAGGCATCGTGTTTCTCGGCAGTTGTTCCTGTTAATGGCTGAAACCAATGTGTATAATGTGTAACACCTTTTGCCAACGCCCATTCCTTCATTCCCATGGCGATATAATCGGCCAATTTTCTTTCTATTTTAGTTCCATGCTGAATGGCATCTCTTACTCCTTTTAAAGCATCTGAAGTCAAATATTGCTTCATTGCTTTTTCATTAAACACATTCGATCCGAAAAGATTTGATTTTCGATCAATTTCTTCAAAGTGCACCGGCTTTCTGTTGGAAGCTTCTTGTAAAGCTTGGAAACGTAATGTTGACATGGTATGTAAGTTTTAATTCGTACTAATTTTCATTAAAAAAAGGAGTAACAAATATAAACAATAAAAGTCCCTGTTTAGAATATAAGTTTTAGATTTTCGAACTACAATTTCTCAACAGATCATGCTTTTTTCAGAGAATAAACAAAGACAATCAAGAAATGTAACAAAAAACAGCAAGAATCCCCATTAAATAAACATTTTTTCATAATTTCTTAACCCAAAAAATCAAAAATAGTCCTTAATTATTACGAATTTATTTTTTATAGTGGTTAAAAATTGCTTTTTTAAAAATATACCCCTACGAAAATTACGCTTCTCTAAAAAATTATACTCCGCAAAACAAAATAGCCCCCTAATTTTTAGGAGTAAAAAAATAAATCTATATTTGACCCAGCGAAAAAACAAAAAAAATAAATTTATATTATTATGGCTAAAATTAAGTTAGAGTACATTTGGTTAGATGGATACGAGCCAACTCAAAATCTTAGAAGTAAAACTAAAGTTGAAGAGCATGAAAATTTCAAAGGAACATTAGAAGAACTTGGAAATTGGTCATTTGATGGTTCATCAACTAAACAAGCTGAAGGTGGTTCTTCTGACTGTCTTTTAGTTCCAGTTGCAATTTATCCAGATCCAACTCGTATCAATGGATGGTTAGTAATGTCTGAAGTTATGTATGCAGACGGAACTCCACACCCATCTAACGGAAGAGCTACAATTGATGATGAAGATGATGATTTTTGGTTTGGTTTCGAACAAGAGTATTTCATCATGGATACTAAAACTCAACTTCCACTTGGTTTCCCAGTTGGAGGATACCCTGCTCCACAAGGGATGTACTACTGTTCAGTAGGTGGAAAAAACACACACGGTAGAAAATTAGTTGAAGAGCACGCTGATTTATGTATCGCTGCTGGAATCAACTTTGAAGGAATCAACCAAGAGGTTGCTTGCGGACAATGGGAATTCCAATTATTCGCTAAAGGAGCTAAAAAAGCTGGAGATGAAATCTGGGTTGCTCGTTACTTATTAGATCGTTTGACTGAGAAATATGGTTACTATATTGAATATCACCCAAAACCTCTAGGAGATACTGACTGGAATGGTTCTGGAATGCACGCTAACTTCTCTAACAATGTATTGAGAACTTGCGGAGATCAAGCTACTTACGAAAGAATTTGTGAGGCTTTCCGCCCTGTTACTGCTGAGCACATCGCAGTTTACGGAGCTTACAATGACCAACGTTTAACTGGTAAGCACGAAACTGCTTCTATCCACGATTTCTCTTATGGAGTTTCAGACAGAGGATGTTCTATCAGAATTCCTTTGATGACTGTTCAAAAAGGATGGAAAGGATGGTTGGAAGACAGAAGACCAGCTTCAAACGGAGATCCATACAAAATTGCTGCTAGAATTATCAAAACTGTTAAATCAGCGCTATAATTCAAAGCTTAAAATAAATTCTAAAAAGTGCCATCGTAATTGTTGGCACTTTTTTTTATGCTCTTTCCTTTTTATAAGCATCAACTTTGTCAAAGTTTAAAAATCCACAATTAGAAAACTCATAACTCATAACTTAAAATTCACAACTTTTAAGAATACCTTTCTTATAATTAATTTTTAATTTAAACTTCAAAACTTATCTTTGTAAATCATTTAAAAAAATTGTTATGATAGTCTGGTCTCTCTTTTTACTTGCTGTAGTTTTTATTCTTGCTTTAGACCTTGGTGTCTTCAACAAAACTCCTCACATTATCAGTACCAAAGAAGCCAGCAAATGGACCTTGATTTGGGTTACACTTTCTTTTTTGTTTTCAGGAGTAATCTATTGGCTTTACACAACCGATTATATTGCAAACCCTGACAAATTACAGCCTGCAGTAGCTTCAATGAAATTTATTACAGGTTATTTGATTGAACTTTCTTTAAGCGTAGATAATATTTTTGTGATTGCAATAATTTTTGCTTCATTCAAAATTCCGCAAAAATACCAGCATCGTGTATTGTTTTGGGGAATATTAGGAGCGATTGTTTTCCGTGGATTGATGATTTTCTTTGGCGTTATGCTGATTAACCAATTTACCTGGACAACTTATTTATTTGGTGCATTCCTGATTTTTACAGCTATAAAAATGCTGTTTTCAGGGGAAGATGAAGATTTTCATCCAAAAGATTCTTTCATCTATAAAGCATTAGGAAAAGTTATTCCGATAACTTCTCACATGGATCATGAGAAATTTTTCATTTTAACCGAAAAAGGAAAAAAAGCTGCTACTCCATTATTTGTCGCTTTGATTGTAATTGAAGTGATGGACGTTTTGTTTGCCGTGGATAGCGTTCCGGCGATTTTAGCGATTACATCAGATCCGTTTTTAGTATTCAGTTCTAATATTTTTGCTATTCTTGGATTGCGTTCTATGTATTTCTTCTTAGCAAATATGCTGGCGAAATTCAGTTATTTAGAATACAGTTTGGTTGCCATTTTAGCTTTCGTAGGATTAAAAATGCTTCTTCACGATTGGATTCACGTTCCAGAATGGGCTTCTTTAGGATTCATCGCTTTGTCACTTTTAGTGGGAATTTTAGTTTCTCTTAAATTTGGAAAAGAAAAATTATTGACTGATTCAGATTTAACTGAGAAATAATTTTATAAAACATATAATCATAAAAAAAGGAAATCTTTCGATTTCCTTTTTTTTATTTCTCTTTATTAATTCAATTTTTTCACATTGCTATCGTCAATATTATATCTTGCAATTACAGCTTTGTAATCTGAATAATCAACTTTCGCTTTTTTAGCATTAACTCCATCATCACCAGGAATAATAACGATTCTAAATGTTTTACCTAATCTAAAGCTTGCAGGTAATTGAGAGAAATCACTTAAACTTCCATCAATAAAGATTGTAACTTTGCTTTTCGAAAAAGTATAATTATACTGAGCTGTCTCTAAACCATTATTAAAATAATAAATTTGAGGTAACAGCGCCCAAGTATCCCCTCCACTTGTACCAACTAATTCATACACCAAAATATTATCGCCTGATAACATTCCCTGCAATGGAACATCAAAACCATAATTATTGGCATTAGTAAAATCCTTAGTAGTTTCAAAAACATAAGGAATTAAAGCATCCTGTCCAGGAGGTCCTTCTGGTCCTTCACAGCTTATAAATGCAATTAATCCAACAACGGCAAATAAGGTAAGTATCTTTTTCATAATATATATTTTTTAAAGTTTATAAAGGTATTCCAAAAACCAAACCAAAAATTTTGTTAAACGGGTTTCGGAATAAAATTTCTAATTATTTTTTTGCAACAGTTTGATTTTTAAGGAATATTTTATTGAAAAACAATGCATGATATGGCAGTGAATTCTCCCAATAATCCCAAGTATGTGCGCCAGGACGCTCGGTGTAATCGTGATCTACTTTGTTGTAAACTAATCTTCGGTGCAATTCTCTGTTTGGTTCAATTAAAAAATCATCAACGCCACAATCTATAATCAACGGCAGTTTGTTTGCTTTTATTTTATCAAGCATATTCATTACTGCATATTGCTCATACATCTCAGTACTACCACTTTTATCGCCAAAAACGGGTTGCATTAATTTGACAACCTGAGCTGCCGAATCTCTATTAAGCATCGTACTCATATCTACAGCTCCACTCATACTTCCGGCTGCGCAAAATAAATCGGGATGTTTTGCCGAAAGATACAAAGCACCGTGACCTCCCATTGAAAGTCCTGTAATTACTCTTCCGCTTTTATTACTGATGGTTCGGTAGGTTTTATCTACTTTCTGAATGACTTCCTGAGTTATAAAAGTTTCAAACTGGCTTTCTTTGTTTACCGGACTATCCAGATAAAAACTAAAAACCTCGCCTTCAGGCATCACAATAATCATATTGTATTGATCTGATAAAGTTTGAACTAATTTTTTGTTTGGTGTATTTTTCAGCCAGTCACTAAAATGTCCGTAAGCGCCATGCAAAAGGTACATAACCGGAAAAGTCGATTTGCTTTTGGCATAAGAGTTTGGTAAAACTACGGCAGCTTTATAGGTCTTTCCCATAGCGGCACTGGCAACTTGCAAAGTGTCTACTTTTGCCGCATATGTCATTGTAGTCAAGCAAAGCAAAAACAAAGACAGCAGCATTTTAAATTTCTTCATTCTGATATATTTTTTTCTGATTAGGGAATGTAAATATACCTTTTTCAAAATAAATTATATGAAAAATCCGACCAGCTTTTGCCAATCGGATTTGAGAAATATTGTAATTGCATTTTTTCAACCAAAGATTAAATGATTTTTAGGATTAATCATTTCAATCTGCAAAATCAGTGGTAAAAAAGCATTAACTAATTATTATTTTATGTTCCAAACGATACTGCGATGCACTTTTTCCTGTGTATTGTTTGAACGATTTGCTAAAATGGCTGAAATTATTAAAACCACTTTCGTAACAAACTTCATTGATACTGATTTGCTTTTCAGCCAAAAGTTTAGAAGCATGTACTAAACGATATTCATTTACGAATTCAGTAAATGTTTTATTCGAAATCTTTTTGAAATAACGACAAAACGATGGCGTCGTCATACTAACTAAATTCGAAACCTCGTCAATAGCAATTGATTCCTGAAAATGATCTTTTACGAAATTAAAAATCAAATTCATTCGGTCATTGTCTTGATTTTGCAATTCTAACGAAAATCCGTCAGCATTTAAAACCGTATATTCATCTGATGATTCTAACTCATCTAAAATACTCAAAAGTGTCAGCAAGCGCTCAAAAGGAAGCTGGTGCTCCATCATTTCGATTTTTTTGCCTATTTGTTTTTTGGTTTCGCCATTAAAGGCAATTCCTGTTTTTGACTGATTGATAATATTTTGTACTCTTCTCATTTCGGGAGCGACAAAAAAATCATTCGCTAAAAATTCCGGTTTAATATGAATAACGGTTTCTTTTTTGTTTCCCGTTTGTTCATTTGTAAAACCACAATGTGGCAAATTGGCACCTATTAATATCAAATCTCCATTTGTGTAATAGGAAACATGGCTTCCTATTTGTCTTTTTCCCGCACCTCCATTAATATAAACCAACTCAATTTCTGGATGATAATGCCACAAATGGGCTTTACTGTTGGTCTTTTCGGCATGTTTGGTGTAGGTAAAAGAACTTCCGTATGAGTTTGATATCACTTCAAGAGCTGGGGCGACTGTTTTCATGATATATATCTTTAAAAAATAATAGCAAATTTAACAAAAACACCTAAAATAATTTAAATTTTAACCTATAACGGTTTCGTAACTGAGGATTTTTCATAAAAAACCACTAAACAATGCTGTTGATTTTACATCAAAATGGCCGTTTTTTTAGAGTCTCGTTTTTTTATTGCAGATTTTTTTTAGATATCATATTTAAAACCTTCTTTTTATACAAATATGTTATTTCTGTAAGAAAACCAGAACTTTTTAACAAACTCCGTTTTTTACAAAACATTAAAAAATAATAGCCGAATTAACAAAAACACTTAAAATAATTCAAATTTTAACCTATATCGGTTTCGTAAATGAGAATATAGCATATAAATCGGAAAATAGAGTTGTACTAAAAAAGCAACTACTGAACTAATTTTACATCAGAAAAATGAACTAAAAATTTAAACATACAGAAATATGAAAACGATTTTAAAATTAAGTTTAGTAGTTGCAGTATTATTATCAGGATTCAATACTTATGCAATTGATGGTGATGGAGAATTTGGTCTTCACGTATTAAAAGGAAATGGAAAGCTTATCACGTTTGCTTTAAACCAAACTAAAAAAGCAAACTTATCAATATATGATAAAGAAGGTTCTTTATTATATTCTGAAAACGCATCTGGAAAAGATGGTATTTTAAGAACTTTCAGTTTAGAAGAATTTCCAGCTGGAACTTATTATTTAGAAGTTGAAGACAGTACTAAAAAAGTAAGACACGAAATTACAATTACTGATGATGCTACAGTTTTATCATCAAAAGCAATTTCATCTGTTTATAAAGATTCTGCAAAAAATACTAGCGTAGCAGTACGCTAAAAAAGTTATACTCGAATACAGTATAAAAATGAGGTTAGATAGTTAGTAAAGTTTAAAAACCGTCAGGTTTTAGAAACAGCTCTTTGTGGTTATTGAGCTGTTTTTTTTTGCTTTTTTTTTACCGCAAAGACGCTAAGGTTTTACGCAAAGTTCGCAAAGTTCTATTTTAAAACTTTGCGAACTTTGCGTTTTTCTTTGCGCTCTTTGCGGTTAAATTGAACATCTTTTTTGTAAATAAATCGTAAAGCCAAAATCACGAAAACTTTAAAAAATAATTACCCAATTAACAAAATCATTAAATTAAATTCAAAATTTAACCTATAACGGTTTCGTAAATGAGAATATAACACATAAATCAGCAAATAGAGTTGTGCACAAATCATTATAACGTAAGTAATTTAGCATCAGAGAATTAGATCTATTAATTTAAAAAACTAATGCTATGAAAAATTTAAAATTAAGTTTAGTAGGTGCAGTGCTTTTCACAGGATTTAGCGCTTTTGCAATTGGCGGGAATGAAGATTTTAATCTTCATGTATTAAAAACAAATGGTAAATTGATCACGTTTGCACTTAATCAAGTGAAAAAAGCAAATGTTTCAATTTATGACAAGGATGGATCACTTATTTATTCTGAATATGCTTCAGGTAAAGAAGGAATTTTAAGAACTTTTAATTTAGAAGAATTCCCAGAAGGAACTTACTATTTAGAAGTTGAAGACAATGTAAAAAAAGTGAGACACGAAATCATTATTACTGACGACGCATCAGTTTTATCAAGAAAAGCGGTTTCATCTGTTTACAAAGCAGGATTTGCTAAAGATTCTAGCGTAGCGGTACGCTAAACCTATACATATATATAGGTATAAAAAAATTGGGAATAATATCAGGCTAAAATTTAGCTAAATGAAAGCGGCTCTATATAAAATTGGGCTGCTTTTTTTATGCTATTATATTCTGAATCAAACAATTCTGTTTTCATTAAAATTATCTCTTTTAATTAAGAAATCGTTATTTTAAGATTAAGAAAAACATTGAAAAATAGTAGGCGATTTGGCAAAAACAGTAAATATAAATCAAATTTTAACCTATAACGGTTTCGTAAATGAGAATATAGCATAGAAATTAGCAAATAGAGTTGTGCTGAATTAACCATTGAGAAAGTAATTTTACATCAGAGAATTAGAACTATTAATTTAATAACTAAGATTATGAAAAAGATTTTAAAATTAAGTTTAGTATGTGCAGTGCTTTTCGCAACAAGTAACGCTTTTGCAATTGACGGGAATGACAATTTGAATGTTCACGTTTTAAAAGGAAATGGAAAACTGATCACGTTTGCTCTAAATCAGGTAAAAAAAGCTAATCTGGCTATTTACGACAAAAATGGAGAATTGATTTATTCTGAAAGTGCTTCAGGCAAAGACGGAATCTTGAGAACTTTTAGCTTAGAAGAGTTTCCAGAAGGAACTTACTATTTAGAAGTTGAAGACAATACAAAAAAAGTAAGACACGAAATTACAATTACTGATGAAGCTTCGGTTTTATCTACAAAAGCAGTTTCGTCAGTTTATAAAGCAGGTTATGCTGCTCAAAATACTAGCGTAGCAGTACGCTAAAAAATTTATACTTCTCATAAGAGTATAAGGTTAGATAGTTAGTAAAAACGTGATTGTTTTACAAACAGCTCTTTGTGGTTATTGAGCTGTTTTTTTTTGCTTTAAACTGAACTGAATTTTATAATCTTTCCGATTTAGGAAAATAATTCCTAATAATTTTAAAAGTCTGATTTCTACACTTTTAAAAAAAATCATCAAAAAAAATCCAAAAAAGGCATTTTTTCGTATATACTGTAGGAAAATTATAGAAACATCTTTAATTCAGCAACTTAACCGTTTGAAAACGGCTATTTTTTGCATAAAATTAAATTTCTTTTGTAGTTTTGCTACGCCACTATTTAGTATTAATCTTTAAAAAAGTAATTTAAAAAACATGACAAAATTTACCAGAATGGGCTTAATCGCCGCCTTTTTATTTACCTCGATTTTTACCTACGCATTTAATGGAAAAGGAGACTATATTTTGAATATAGTTACCGGAAACGGAAAAGTAGTAAGCTTTACTTTAGACACCGTTGAAAATTCTTCTTTTTCTATTTATGATGAAAACCATAATTTAGTTTACACAGGTGAATCTGCTGCAAACAAATTAGAAGTTTCAAAAACAATAAGTTTAGAAGGTCATCCAGCCGGAACTTATGTGCTAGAAGTAACTGAAAATGGCAAAATTGCAAAACACGAAATTAAAGTTGTAGCCAAAAAAGTGAAGGCAGTAAAGTTAGACGAAACTGTAAACCAAAGTCCTTCTTTCCGTCGCTAACCCCTTTTTGTCCCCAACAAAATCAAAAGCAGCTCGTTCCAGGAGCTGCTTTTTTTATTTTTCTGTTTTTCTAATCCTCTTCCCTATTTTTACTAAATTCCAAAAGGAATCTGCATCGGGCGGCAGGATGATTTTTTGAGTTTCTTTATAAATAGAGGAATGTGCAAACGCATATACATAATCTAATAAATCAACCAATTTAAAACTCAGCCTATATTCTGATCGTAATTCGTTACTTTCTGCAAAACAAACATTTCCTGTTTCAGTTTCATTTGAAAAAAGCAAGCCAGAATGATTTGAAAACTGCATTACAATTTCCCTGTTTATTGTAATTGATTTAGAAACTGATTTTTGAAAAAGAGAATCAATTGTAAAATAATTTTCAGTACTATTTAAAGACATTATTAAAACAATACTTTCCAGATTATCTTTCTCAAAAAGCGCTACTTTGCTTTCCTCTTTCTGCAAAAGATCTATTTTATCCAAATATTGCTGAATTGTCATCATAATTATCAATTGATAATCATAAAGTTAGTCGATATATTTTGGATAAACTTAAAATTAATTATCTAAATGTTTATGATGAATAAAAATTCCTGAGTCAAAAACATCAATTATTTCTTACTTACGTCTTAAAAAATCGACAAAAGGAAAAAAAAATCGGCTCAATTACAAGCTATATTACTGATTTAGATATATTTGCAAAACGAATTGAGAATACACAAATGAAAATATTGCTGATGAAAATGACCACCAAAACCAATCTTTTAAACTAATACTTATGCAACAGAAACTTATTGCTTTAGTAGTATTGATTGTTTTTTCATTTCGTGCCGCTGCTCAAAATGAAGCCATATATATAACCGACAAAGTAAGCGACAAATATGCTTATGTTGATGTTATAAAAACCTACGAAAAAATTGCCGCAAAAGGCTATAAATCTGTAGACTTATTCCAGAAATTGGGCGATTCCTCTTATCAACACGATAAACTAGAAAAAGCCGCCGATTGGTATGATAAATTATTCGCCATGACATCTGACTTAGAACCTGTTTATTATTACCGCTACGCAGAATCGCTAAGATTTATTTGCCAAAACGAAAAAGCAGATGCTATTATTGAAAAACTGAAGCGAAAATCTAAAGTTATAAAGAAGAAAGTTTAGACATTATACTAATTTTCAGAAAACATAAAAAAGCCTCTCAGCAATGAGAGGTTTTTTATTTAATTTGTTTCCTTAATAATTTTATACAATTCCTGACAATAGGCAAACTTGTCATTTTCTTGGTTTCTTTTATATTCCTGCCCCGTTTCATAAACCATAATCTGAAACCAATTTAATATTCTAAACGCCATATTCTTCGCTAAAAAATTTTTGTCATCTGATTTCATAATTCTCAAATCCTCTATTTCAGATTTCCAAAACTTTAAATTAGAAGTACTTTTAGCCCATTTTAATTCCTGGTCAAAACGAAGTGAAAGTTTATCCATTATTTTGTTTTCCAAAACTTTTATCTCTTTCATTTTGGCTATTTCATCTTTATACTCTTTGGATTTTTTGATTTCGGCAATCTTAGTTCTTAGAATATTATCTTCATTGATATTAAAAGAAGTAATCCCTTTTTCATAGGCATTTACAGAAAGTAGCATTTCTTTATTCGCCTTTAAACTATCGGCTATTCGCAAATTGGTATCGTAAATTCTTTTAATAATCGAATCGTTCTTCGGTCTTATATTTTTTCTGTACGCCTGAATTTCCAACCAGTCAAATGCGCGAAGCATTTCAGATGGTTTAGGCCAAGCATGCCCCACATGAGCAACAAAAAGTGTATTTACAATCTTTGTTTTATCGAGCCATTCTCTATTTTCAATCATTTCCTGATAATTCATATCCCGATCTCCAACCATACCAACATAGGAGAAATTATTTGACGGAGTTATAAACTTATCCATACCATTAAAAGAAGCGCCACAAGCAATAACGCCCTGAAAAGCTCCTGTAGATATCCCAAAAAGACTGGCTAATCGTGCACCGCCCGAAAAACCTGATATGTAAAGTTGTGAAGTATCAATAGCATATGTTTGCAATACATCGTCAAATAATCTATTGGCAATTGCAATATTATTTTGGACTAATCCATTTTTTAAGGTATTTGAACAAACCAAAATATAATGATACGTTTCTGCAGCCAGAATAAAGGGTTCAATTCCTTTTTTTCCTCTCGCAGCCGGATCAAAGATAAAAACCAATGCCATTGGCGTTTTAGCATCGTATTTTTTAGGAAAATATATGGCATACGATTCTGTTGGAGCAGTTGCAATTTTCACTGAATCGATAATAACTCCTGTTTTTAATAATTGCTTGTTTTGGGAATAGCCAAAAACCGTAACAAAAAGAAAGAGAATGTAATAGATAGTGTTTTTCATGACACTAAAATTAAAAAAACCTTTCGTTTTTGAAAGGTTTTTATTTTCGTTAAAAATCTGAAGATTTTACCAATTACTGTGCGAAGTCTCTCGACTTCGCATAGCAAATGATGCTTCCTTTAAGTGAAATTGAGTTTTTGAGTTGAGTTGAGGATTCGCAACTTAGTAACGAGTCGCATTAAAATTTTTATTTTTATAATATAAATATTACTTTCACAAATATTTATCAAATCAAAAGCAAATGCCATTCAATTTAATTGATACTGATTGTTCTCCTTTATTTGTTGACTATGAATATGAAATTGCTGACAAATCCTTATTAGCGGAACGTGTAGGGGAAATGCTACTAGGGCATCACTATCATATATTAAAAATAATAAATACTCTAACGGTATCCCATCCCATTCACAATAATGATGCAATAAATGCAACTATTAATCAATTAAAATCAGCCACCGTTACGAAAAGAGATGGATGGATGTTTCAAATGATTTCGTGGATGGCTTTAGCAACAAGAAATCGAGGAGAAAAGTTTTATGCAAACTATCCTCATTTTGCTCCTGCGCAACATGGTATAGATGGGCTTGCACTCATTCTGAGTTCTTCCGATGAATTGGCAAGTATTATTATTACCGAGGATAAATGCACTACTCAACCTAGAGGAAAAATAACTTCACAAGTATTTCCTGAGTTTTTGGTTTTTGAAGAAGGAAAGAAGAACAATGCATTAATTGGCATAATCGCTAGCTTAATATCTAATTTAAATTCTGGTCAAATTTTAGAAAAAGTACAAAATGATATTTTTAATAAAGATTATAGAGTATATAGAATTGGTATAACAAGAGAAGAAATTCATAATGATAAAGATGGTAGAAATTTATTGTTTTTAAATTATGACAAACATGTCAAAGGAGATGCGAAAAGAAGAAATGCATCTTCAATTTATATTGAAGATTTAAGAAATTGGATGGAAGATTTAGCTGAAAAAGTAATTATTTATTTAGAATCAAAAAAAACGACATAATGTATAATAGTTCAACAGCGGAAAAGATTAAAAATATTCCTTCAATTGGAGACATTAATATTGAAAGACTGCCTCAAGACTTAACAAAAATTTATGCTCAAATAATAAGCTTAAGAAGACAAGTTGCTGAAGGAACTCTAAATTTACAAGATGATGAATTAGTTTCTAGTATTCTTTATTTACAAAAATTATCACATAATCTTGAAACAATTTTATTAGTACAACCCGATCATGAACAAAAGGATTCTATAGCATTTGTAGCAGGTACGGCAAACAACCTAATATATAAAATTGGCTTATTTGATGACCAATCTAACTCAATCTTAGGAATTGATTCAATTTCGCCATTTATTTCTTCTATTATTCTTTTTCTAATTGGAAATAGTCAAGCAGATGCTGCAGAAATGTCTATTTCCTTGCCCAATTTTACTGATCTAAATATAATACAGATAAAATTAATCAACAATATAGCTGCGTTAGCAAAGGGTAATCTCAATATTATAATTAATGAGTATTTTACTGAAGAGGAAGTTATTGAAAGTGCAGATTTGGAAGAAATAGCATTAAACTATTTATGGCGAGAATTAGGGTTGGGAATTAAGAATCTTGCGACAAATCTAACAAGTATAACCGAGAACAGAGAAAAAAAGAATCATTTTCAGAATGTAATTGATTTATCCATTTCTCAAATTGAAGCTTTTAAACAAAACGATGTTTATGCCGGTCCATATAGATTAGCTAAATTACTTAAAATATTAGAACAGGATATTTTAAATAGAGCAGTAATAAATATTCCTCCTCCGAACAATGTAGATTTAGAATCATGGAGTGCATTTTTAAAGAAGTTAGCTCAAGATAGACCTTATTTATGGGAAAATCATAAAGATGCAGTTGATACAGGCTTTTTAAATCCTGGTACATCAGCAATACTTACCCTACCAACAGGCGCAGGTAAATCAACACTATCTGAGTTAAAACTTGCATCTTGTCTATATTCAGGTAGGCGAGCAATTTATTTAGTACCAACTCATGCGCTTGAAGATCAAGTAAACAAAAATTTAAAAAATCTTTTTACAGAATATGATTTTGAAAACATAGAATTTGATGGTGAGTTTACTGATTTTGGAGCTTTTTCAAATTTACCAATATTAGTCATGACTCCTGAACGCTGTCTAACTCTATTAAACACAAGTTCCGATTTCTTTTTGAATTTAGGATTAGTAATTTTTGATGAATTTCACTTAATACATGGAACTGATATAAAAAAAGATCGTCGTTCGATTGATGCAATGTATTGTTTATTGTCTCTTTTCACTTTTATACCACAAGCAGATTATTTGTTAATTTCTGCAATGGTTGAAAATGGAAATGAAATTTGTGAATGGCTTAAATCAATAACTAGAAGAGAATGTATATTATTTAATTCATCTTGGAAACCGACTAGACAATTACATGGATGCATTGTATATGAAGAAAACGATATTTCAATTCTAAACAATTCAATTAGAAAAGTTAGAAGACAGGCACAAACTGCTTCACCTCCATCTAAACTTAAAAGAGAACTTACAATTTCTCCAAACGTCTTTTTTAGCTTAAAAAACATTTGGGAAACAACAGAAAATGAGGATTATTTTAAAGCACCAATTATAGATCAATCTGTTACACTAGGCATAAACAATTATTGGCAACTTACTAGCAATAGGAACGAAATTGCGGCAAAATTGGCAATACATTTTTGTCAACTAGGATTAAAAACTTTAGTTTTTGTAGATGATCCAAGAATAGCTAATTCAACAGCTAAAAAGATATCCGATGAGTTAGGAAATAGAAAAAATAACTATTCTACATTCATTGATCAAAACAATTCAATTGTTTGCTTAGATCAAGAATTAGGAGGAATTGAAGGTTCATATTTTCATAACCATGAGAATGTGGGGATTCATCACGGTCTACTTTTTCCTCTAGAAAGAAATCTAATAGAAGAATATTTTAAGGGAACAAATGGTTCGATAGCTTTAGTTGCGACCGCAACTTTAGCACAAGGCATAAACCTACCTGCTGAGATTGTAATTATTGCGGGAGATGATAGATTTGATGAAGAAAAAGGAAGTAGAGAAGATATAAAGCCGCATGAACTTTTAAATGCTGCTGGACGCGCTGGGCGTGCTGGTCAATCTTCTCAAGGAGCAGTTCTTTTGATTCCTGGCAACATGGTTACAATTAATGATTCTTTAATTTCAGAACGCTGGTGGAGTTTGAAAGAAAAAGTCTTTTCAAAAGGAGATCAATGTTTAAATATTCTTGACCCTCTAGAATTTTTTTTAGATTCGTTAGCAAATCATTCGAAACACTTAGATAATGATCAAATTAATATTCTTTACAGGTTTAAATCTGAAAATTTATCAGAAAACGAAACTAAAAAGCTAATGAAAAATTCTTTCTATGCTTATAAGTCTATCAAAGAAAAAAATAGCGAAAAATTTGATCAGCAAGTCATTAATCTTTTAAAAAGGAGAAAGGAATTAGATGATTTATCTGAAGACATTATTTGGACAAAAGAAATAAGTTTTAAAACAGGAATTGATCCTTCTTTAATTCTTGATTTAGCAAATGCAATTGATAAAGAAGACTTTAAATCGTTCATGAATTATAAAGTATTAGATTATGTTGACTGGTACTTCAATTGGCTTCAATCTAACAATGCGTTTCTTGAGAAAATTTATTTAAAACCTAGCTCTATTAATCAAATAAAAAAAGTAGTTGGTTTAAAAATGGAAGAAAACAGAGTAGAAGAAATAATCCAACGCCTTCCAATTTTAAGAGATTTACTGAAGCAATATTTAAGCGGTGAAACATTAAAAACATTAAATGATTCAATTCCAAATTCACTCAGACCTGATACGAGTCCTTATTTAATTAAAGCTCGAAACTTTGTAATACGTTTGATACCAGAAATTAGTTTTAGTTTTGGTCTAATTTCAATGATTCTTATTGAAAAAGCACAGCAGAAAAATATTGATCAAGAAGAATTATCCTGGACTATTAGAGCATTAGGAAGTTGTATTAGAGAAGGTTTTGATGAAGTAGAAAAGCTATTCTATAAAAGAGACCATCGTTTATTAATGCGTGTAGAAACACACCTAAAATTTAAAACCGAAATGAATTAATTTAAAATTAAAAGAGCAGTTCATGTGAACTGCCCTTTTAATTTTAATCTCTACATATTCCTTCTATACTGCCCACCCACCTCAAACAACGCCGAAGTAATCTGACCCAAAGAACAAACCTTTGTAGCTTCCATTAAATGATCGAATAAGTTTTCGTTTTTAATAGCGGCTTGCTGCAACGTATTTAAATGTTCGTTTACTTTTGCTTCGTGGAAATTGTGCAAGTTATCCAACATCGTAATTTGATATTGTTTTTCTTCTTCTGTTGCACGAATAACCTCAGCTGGAATTACAGTTGGCGAACCTTTTGAACTCAGGAAAGTATTTACACCCACAATCGGGAAATCACCATTGTGTTTTAAAGTTTCGTAATACAAACTTTCTTCCTGAATTTTAGATCTTTGGTACATGGTTTCCATTGCACCAAGAACTCCTCCTCTTTCAGTGATTCTGTCGAATTCTTGAAGAACGGCTGCTTCCACTAAATCGGTTAATTCTTCGATGATGAAGGAACCTTGAATTGGGTTTTCGTTTTTCGCCAAACCTAATTCTTTATTGATAATCAACTGAATTGCCATTGCACGACGTACAGATTCTTCTGTTGGCGTTGTAATTGCTTCGTCGTAAGCGTTTGTGTGCAATGAATTACAGTTGTCGTAAATCGCGTATAAAGCCTGTAAAGTCGTTCTAATATCGTTGAAATCAATTTCTTGTGCGTGTAACGAACGTCCAGAAGTCTGAATATGATATTTCAGCATTTGTGCTCTTTCGTTGGCTCCGTATTTGTTTTTCATGGCTTTTGCCCAAATTTTACGTGCCACACGACCAATAACTGAATATTCTGGATCAACTCCGTTAGAGAAGAAGAATGATAAATTCGGACCAAAATCGTTGATGTTCATTCCGCGACTCAAATAATATTCCACGTAAGTGAAACCATTTGAAAGCGTAAATGCCAATTGCGTAATTGGGTTTGCTCCCGCCTCTGCAATATGATATCCCGAAATCGAAACCGAATAAAAATTACGTACGTTTTTAGTAATAAAATATTCCTGAACGTCGCCCATTAATCGCAAAGCAAATTCAGTTGAAAAAATACACGTATTCTGCGCCTGATCTTCTTTTAAAATATCAGCCTGAACTGTTCCTCTAACTTGTGATAATGTTTTGACTTTTATCTCATTATAAACATCTAAAGGCAAAACCTCATCTCCGGTAACACCTAAAAGCATTAATCCTAAACCGTTGTTTCCGTCTGGTAAATCGCCTTGGTATTTTGGTCTTTCAATTCCTTTTTCTTTATATAATTTGTTGATTTTGGCCTCAACTTCTTTTTCTAAATCATTTGCTTTGATGTAAATCTCACATTGCTGATCGATTGCCGCGTTCATAAAGAAACCTAACAACATTGGCGCAGGCCCATTAATCGTCATACTTACCGAAGTCAATGCATGAACCAAATCGAAACCTGAATATAGTTTTTTAGCATCATCTAAACAGCAAATTGAAACTCCCGCATTTCCAATTTTTCCGTAAATATCTGGACGCAAATCTGGATCGTTTCCGTATAAAGTTACACTGTCAAAAGCGGTTGAAAGACGTTTTGCAGGCATTCCAGCACTTACATAATGAAAACGTTTGTTGGTTCTTTCTGGTCCGCCCTCGCCGGCAAACATTCTTGAAGGATCTTCGCCTTCACGTTTAAACGGATATAATCCCGAAGCAAATGGAAATTCGCCAGGAACATTTTCCTGTAAATTCCAACGCAGAATATCGCCCCAGCCTTCATATTTAGGTAAAGCAATTTTCGGAATCTGCAAATGTGATAAACTTTCAGAATGCGTTGCAATCTTGATTTCTTTATCACGAACTTTAAACGAGTAAACTGGATTTTTGTATTTCGCTACTTTTTCATCCCAATTCAGGATAATTTCCCAATTGTACGGATCTAAATCCATTTTTACTTTATCGAACTGATTTAGTAAAAGATTTAAAAAGATTCTGTTTTCGTCGTGTTCAGCAATTCCGCTTGGCAAAACTGTAGAATCGTCAATTCCAGCTTTATTGATTTGAGGAACTTTTCCAGAAACCGATTCGATAGTTTTGAAAATTCCGTATAATTTCTGCGCTACTTTTTGCTGCGAAATGGCTGTTTCATCATAACTTCTGTTATTCTCTGCAATTTCAGATAAATAACGCGTTCTATGTGGCGGAATCACGAAGATTTTCTCGCTCATTTCTTTTGTGATTGTAAAAGTCGATTTCAAATCTGAAGCCGTTTTTTCAACCACTTTATCCATAATCGCTTTATAAAGCGTGTTCATTCCCGGATCGTTAAACTGCGAAGCGATAGTTCCGAAAACCGGCATTTCATCAGGATTTTTATCCCAAAGATTATGGTTTCTTTGATATTGTTTTTTTACATCGCGCAAAGCGTCTAAAGCGCCGCGTTTATCAAATTTATTTAAAGCTACTAAATCGGCAAAATCAAGCATGTCGATTTTTTCCAATTGTGTTGCTGCTCCAAATTCTGGCGTCATTACATATAAAGAAACATCAGAATGATCCATAATCTCTGTATCAGACTGACCAATTCCTGAAGTTTCTAAAATAATCAAATCGTATTTAGCTGCTTTTAAAACCTGAATCGCTTCGGCTACATATTTAGACAAAGCCAAATTCGATTGACGTGTAGCCAGCGAACGCATATATACACGAGGATTATTAATCGCATTCATTCGGATTCTGTCTCCTAAAAGCGCTCCTCCGGTTTTTCTTTTCGAAGGATCCACAGAAATTAATCCGATTGTTTTTTCTGGGAAATCAATTAAAAATCGGCGAACCAATTCATCTACTAAAGAAGATTTTCCTGCACCACCCGTTCCTGTAATTCCTAAAACTGGAATTTTTGAAGTTTCATTATTTTGGTGAATTTTATCAAAAACCGGTTTTGCAATTTCAGGGAAATTCTCGGCTGCCGAAATTAAACGCGCAATCGCCGTTGGAACTTTATTTTCGATATGATCGATTTCTCCGTTTAATTTATCTCCAATAGGAAAATCAGCACGTTGCACCAAATCATTAATCATTCCCTGAAGACCTAAAGAACGTCCGTCGTCTGGAGAATAAATTCTTGTAATTCCATATTCATGCAATTCTGAAATTTCGCTTGGCAGAATTACACCGCCTCCGCCTCCGAAAATCTTGATATGCCCTGCTCCTTTTTCGCGAAGCAAATCATACATATATTTAAAGTATTCGTTGTGACCACCTTGGTACGATGTCATTGCAATCGCATTTGCATCTTCTTGAATTGCGGTATTTACAACTTCCTCAACACTTCGATCGTGGCCTAAATGTATTACTTCAACTCCGGTTGACTGTATGATTCTGCGCATAATATTAATCGCGGCATCATGTCCGTCAAAAAGCGAAGCTGCTGTGACAATTCTTACTTTATTTTTAGGAATATATGGTATTTGTGGTTCCATTTTATGAATATGATAATTTTAAGCGACCAATGTACAAATTATTTTAATATTTGATTACTAGAATAGCTTTATGTTAACAAAAAAAAGAAAAATGTTTTTTTGATTTCTGGGGTAACAATTTCGAAGATGAATTGATATAAGTTAAAGAAAGCTTAAAGACATGGCAATTTCGCAACATTTAAACAAAATCTAAAAACGTGTTTCAAGCTCTCTCATAGTAATTTAGCAGTGTAGAAAAGCCCCAAATTTTTACCAAAAACTTAGCAAATAAAAAGTAATAACGTAAAAATTTAAAAAAATGAAAACACTATATTCATTCACCGTAATTTTAGGTTTGAGTTTTTTTGTATCGTCTTATAGTAAAATTGAAAACACAAATTTTTTATATACAAAAACTCCAAACGCTGCCATCATTAATACAACCCCAAATGATGACGAAAATGAAATTTCAAACGACTTCTTTAAAAGATACTCTGATTTGAAAAAATATAAATCTGATGTGATGTCATTGTACAAAAACAGATCTTTAGGAACTATTTGGTATGACGAAGATCAAATCAATGAATTTGCTTCTGCTTTATACCAAAAAGCAAAAAAAACAAATGATTTGGTAATTCCTTATCAAAAAGAAATTGATCAGCTTTTTGATTCATCTGCTACAACAAATCTTTCAAAAACTGATGCAGATATGCTTTTGAGTACCTTATATATTGTGTATGCTAAAAAAAGTAGTGTTGATAAAAATATATCGTATGATACTATGTTGAAAGATTTTATGAATTACAGCACAATTGAAGAAACAACTGCTGCGCCAGTAGACAATAAAGTGACTTTTGATCAATATTATAAACTTCAAAGTGTTTTAAAACAATACAAAAAAATTGAACGATCAAATAAATGGAAACCAATCGTTCCCGCAGAAACTCCATATAAAGACTTACGTCCTGACGCTGTTTCAAACACAATTGCCCAAGTTAGAACTCGTTTGTACTTATTAGGAGACTTAAAACAGGATTCAAAAAGCAATGTTTATGACCGTGAATTAATGGATGCGGTTATGAAATACAAAGTTCGTAATGGATTCAAACCTAACTATATTCTTGCAGAAGAACATATTAAAGAAATGAACGTACCGCTTTCTGATAAAGTAAAAACTTTAGAATTGAATATGGAAAGATGCCGCGAAATTTCGGCTCAAATGGCTGGTAATGATGAGTATGTTTTGGTTAATGTTCCTTCTTATGAATTGGTTTACGTTAAAAACGGAAAAGTGGTGTTGAAATCTAATGTATTTGTTGGTGCGCCTTTAACAAAAACAACCATTTTTAATGGTGAAATTGACCGAATCGTTTTCAGCCCTTATTGGACAGTTCCTCAAAGCATTGTGCAAAACGAATTGAAATCTAAAATCGCTGCCGACCCAAATTATCTTGCTGATCACAATATGGAAATGGTAAACGGTCAAGTGAGACAAAAACCAGGACCAGATAACTCTTTAGGTTTAGTAAAATTCATGTTTCCGAATCCAGATGATATTTACATGCATGATACGCCAGCAAAAACATTATTCGATTTTGAAAAAAGAACTTTCAGCCACGGTTGTGTAAATGTAAAACTGGCAAAAGAATTAGCGGTTGCCATGTTGAAAGATTATCCGGAATGGACTCAGGAAAAAATTGACAAAGCTATGGCTGGAAAAACTGAAAGTAGTTTTAAATTGTCTAAAAAAGTGCCAATTTATATTACTTACTTTACATCATTAGTAAATGAAAATGGTGAAATTGGTTTCTTTCAGGATGTATATGAAAGAGACAATGAATTAAGTAACCAATTATCTCTTACTTCAAATTAATATTTAACGATAAAAAATATAAAATCGGGAATTCATTCAGTTAAGTTTCCGATTTTTTTATGTCCAAAAATTTAATTGAATCTTATCACGAAATTCCATATTTTAGCTTTGATATTCAATTAATTAAAGCAAATTAAAATATGGAAGATTCAAACAAACTAATTGTAGATAAAAGAAACTGGTGGAATCGAAACTGGAAATGGTTTGTTCCTACAGGCTGTTTGACTCTTATTGTATTATTTGTTTTATTTTTAGTTGTCGTTTTCTTTGAAGTAACTTCGATTATCAAAGATTCTGATGCTTATATAGAATCGATGGAACTTGTTCAGCACAATAAAATACTAATCGAAAAACTTGGATCGCCTATAGAAACCGATGGAATGGTTTCCGGAACTGTAAGTGCCGTAAACGATGTTAGAAAATGCGATGTACAAGTTCCTCTAAAAGGTCCAAAAGGCAAAGCAACCTTGTTTGTTGTTGGCGAAAAAAGAGGAAAATGGAAATACAGTGAAATGTCTGTTTACATTGAAAAGACAGATGAGAAAATTGATTTGCTGAAAAAAGAATAATACGTATGCAAAAATATATTTTCACTATGTTTTTGGTCTTCTTTTTTTCTTGTAATAAGATTGAAAACAATAAAAGTTTAAATCAGGAAGATATTAAGTATATCCAAAATCTAAAAATCTTAGACAAAAACGAAGTCATCCTCAAGTTTTACAGCGAATTTAAAAAAGAATTTGCAGGCAACTTTTTCACTGATAAAAGAGTCGCAACCTACTGGATTGACAAACGAAATTCAGAAAAAAACACGATTGATTTTGCGTTTTATTCCTCTATATCGAAAATTGACACTGTGTATAATGCTGGATTAACCTACTGTCCTTATGCATTAATTACCAAAAATGATGGGAGTAGTTTTAAAGTCAGCGTTGATGGTGATAAGCAAGAAATTAAATCTTTCTTTGAAGGTTTATTGCACGAATGGCATAAAAGGAGATAAACAAATTTTCAAATAATGATAAATTTCTTGTTCTTAAAAAACGAAAAACTTCTATCCTAGCCCCGATAGCAGTGGAAATCCTTTTGTTTTTTTCTTAAAAAAACAAAAGATTGCAACGAATAGCGGGACGAGTGTTAATTATGAAACAAAATCTTTCTGCTCCTCAAATAAAATTATGGCTTTGTTTTTGAATAAGTAGTATTTTTGAAACTTAAACAAAACCCCCAAATGAAAAAGATTTTATTATTCGCCCTTACATTTTCACTTGTTTCATGCGCAGAAATGCAGCAGACTTTAAATCAGTTTCCGCAAATATCATCACAAATTCCGGTTGGAGGTGTTGATATTTCAGCTGGATTGAAAGAAGCTCTAAATAAAGGAATTACACAGCAAGTGAGCAAATTAACCGCTGTTGATGGTTTTTATAAAAATGAAGCTGTAAAAATTTTATTGCCTGAAGAATTACAAAAAGTGGATGCCACTTTAAGAAAAGTTGGTTTAGGCTCGCTGGCCGATGACGGAATCAAAATGCTGAATCGCGCTGCAGAAGATGCTGTGAAAGAAGCAACGCCAATATTTGTATCGGCGGTTAAAAATATGTCATTTACAGATGCTAAAAATATTTTGTTAGGAAATGACAGTGCGGCAACAACTTATTTGCAAGGAAGTACAACAACAGCTTTATACGGAAAATTTAATCCTGTGATTAAAAATTCATTCGCAAAAGTAGGTGCTGATGCAGTTTGGACTAAAATCATTACGAAATACAATACGATTCCATTAGTAAAAAAAGTAAACCCAGATTTAACTGATTATACAACAAATCAAGCCTTGTCAGGTGTTTTTAAAATGATTGCAGTAGAAGAAAAAGAAATCCGAAATAATATTAGTGCAAGAACAACGCCTTTATTGAAAAGCGTTTTTGCAATGCAGGATGGAAAATAATTTTTTTCGAAGATGCAAAGAGACAAAGTAACAAAGGTACAAAGAAGCCTTTGTTACTTTGAACCTTTGCAACTTTGTCACTAACCAAAAACCAAAAAACCGAAATGCAAAAGATTACCATTCTCATTCACTGTAAAGACCAAAAAGGAATTATTGCCGCAGTGACTACTTTTATTGCTAAAGTAGAAGGAAATATCACTTACATCGATCAGCATGTTGATGTAGAACAAAATGTTTTTTTTATGCGATTGGAATGTGAATTTACCAATCCTAAAATTACAATTGAAAGTCTGAAAGAAGAATTCGATAAAACACTCGCAACCGATTTTAACATGTCATGGGATTTGTACAATCAGGAACAAAAACCTAAAATGGCTTTGTTTGTTTCGAAATACGATCATTGTCTTTTTGATATTTTAGGACGTTACAGTGCTGACGAATTGAATGTCGAGATTCCGGTTATTATAAGCAATCACAATGATTTAAGAAGCGTTGCGGAACGATTTAATATTCCGTTTCATTGCGTTCCTTTTACAAAAGACAATAAAGAAGAAGGCGAAGCGAAACAAATTGAGCTTTTACAGCGATATGAAATCAACTTTATTGTTTTGGCGCGCTATATGCAGATTGTTACACCAAAATTGATTTCGCTTTACGAAAATAAAATCATCAATATTCATCATTCCTTTTTGCCGGCTTTTCCAGGTGCAAAGCCTTATCATTCGGCTTTTAAGCGCGGTGTGAAAATTATTGGTGCAACAAGCCATTATGTTACCGAAGAATTAGATGAAGGTCCGATTATCGAACAAGATATTGCAAGAGTTTCTCATATTCATTCGGTTGAAGATTTTATCATGAAAGGACGCGATTTAGAAAGAATTGTTTTGGCAAGAGCAATCAAACTGCATGCTGAAAGAAAAACAATGGTTTATAGTAATAAAACGGTGGTTTTTTCTTAAGGGACAAAGGCTCAAAGTAACAAAGTTTTTACTTTGAACATAAAAAAAACAAACCCGACAGGTTTAAATAACCTGTCGGGTTTGTTTTTTTCGCATTTTCGCATAAAACCGGACTGAAGTCCGGCCCTACAAAATGAATCGAGCCAAAGGCTCTCCTAGAGTTCCGAAGGAACGACCAATATTGTAGAGCTGGACTTCAGTCCAGTTTAAATAAAGATAAAAAATAAAAAAAACCGACAAATTTTTAAAAATCTGTCGGGTTTTCATTTGGAAGTAAGTTTTGTTTTAACCTTTGTTACTTTGAGCCTTTGTCCCTTTGAACCTTACTTAACCAAATCATATCGGTCAAGGTTCATTACTTTAGTCCATACGGTAACAAAATCTTTTACGAATCGTTCTTTTGCATCGTTGGATGCGTAAACTTCTGCAATCGCACGCAATTCTGAATTTGAGCCAAAAATAAGATCGGCACGAGTTGCTGTCCATTTCAATTCACCTGTTTTGCGATTATGACCTTCAAAAGTTTCGCCAGTTTCATTGGTTGCTTTCCATACTGTACCTAAATCTAGTAAATTAATGAAGAAATCATTGTTCAATGTTTCTGTGTTTTTTGTCAATACACCATGTTTAGAACCATCATAATTGGTATTCAAGACTCTTAAACCACCAAGTAAAACAGTCATTTCAGGAGCTGTTAAGCCTAGTAATTGTGCTCTATCTACTAAAAGCTCTTCTGTTACTGAATTACATTTCGCGCTTTTATAGTTTCTGAATCCGTCAGCTTTTGGCTCTAGAGCGTTGAAAGAATGAACATCCGTTTGCTCTAAAGTTGCATCACCTCTTCCCGGTGTAAAAGGGGCATCAATATTTATTCCTGCATTTGCTGCTGCTTTTTCAATTCCTACAGATCCTCCTAAAACAATCAAATCTGCAATCGAAACTACTTTTCCAGAACTTGTAAATTCATTTTGTATTGTTTCATAAGTTGCTAATACATTTTTCAATTGAGTTGGCGAATTCACTTCCCAATTAATTTGCGGTTCAAAACGAATACGTGCACCATTTGCACCTCCACGTTTATCAGAACCACGGAAAGTCGAAGCCGAAGCCCAAGCAGTTGATACCAATTGAGATATTGAAAGACCACTAGCCTTAATTTTTTCTTTTAAAAGAGCAATGTCGCTATGATTTAATTCGCTTTTGGCAGCAGGAATTGGATCTTGCCAAATCAACACTTCAGAAGGAACTTCCGGACCTAAATAACGGCTAATTGGTCCCATATCTCTATGCGTTAATTTGAACCAGGCTCTTGCAAAAGCATCAGCAAATTTGTCAAAATTTTGCATGTAGTCTCTTGAAATTTTTTCGTAAGCAGGATCCATTTTCATAGCCATATCTGCCGTTGTCATCATTGGCGCATGTCTTTTTGTTGGATCATGTGCATCTTCTACAGTTGTAGCAGCACTCTCATCCGTTGGGGTCCATTGATATGCTCCTGCAGGGCTTTTAGTTAATTTCCAGTCATATTTGAATAATGTCTCAAAATAACCATTATCCCAAGTTGTCGGATTTGGTTTCCATGCACCTTCAATACCACTTGTAATAGCATCTCCACCTACTCCTGTACCGTATGAGCTTTTCCAGCCCAGCCCCATTTGTTCAATACTGGCACCTTCTGGTTCTGCTCCTACTAATGAGGCGTCTCCAGCTCCGTGTGCTTTACCAAAAGTATGTCCACCAGCCGTCAAAGCCACTGTTTCTTCATCGTTCATTGCCATACGGGCAAACGTTTCTCTAATATCTCTCCCAGAACCTAGCGGATCAGGATTTCCATCTGGACCTTCTGGGTTTACATATATTAATCCCATTTGCACGGCAGCAAGAGGGTTCTCTAAGTCTCTATCGCCAGAGTATCTACTATTAGGTTTGTCACTTGTCGCTAACCATTCTTTTTCATTACCCCAATTTACATCTTGTTCTGGCTCCCAAACATCTTCTCTTCCTCCCGCAAATCCAAAAGTTTTAAATCCCATAGATTCCAAAGCGCAGTTTCCTGTCAAAATCATCAAATCTGCCCATGAAATTTTATTCCCGTATTTTTGTTTAATAGGCCAAAGCAAAAAACGAGCTTTATCTAAATTACCATTATCCGGCCAACTGTTAAGTGGTGCAAAACGTTGATTACCTGAACTGGCGCCTCCACGTCCATCAGAGATACGATAAGTTCCAGCACTATGCCAAGCCATACGAATAAACAAAGGACCATAATGACCATAATCGGCAGGCCACCAATCCTGAGAATCAGTCATTAATGCATAAAGATCTTTTTTGACTTCATTTAAATCCAAAGTTTTAAAGGCTGCTGCATAATCAAACCCTTTTTCCATAGGATCTGATAAACTAGAATGTTGACGCAGGATGTTTAGATTCAACCGATTTGGCCACCAATCTTTATTAGAGGTTCCTGCTGATGTTTGTTTCATTTGTCCATTATGATATGGACATTTACTTTCAATTGATTCGCTCATCTCTTTTGTTTTTTTAGTTATTTCTATTAAAATGCTAATTTTTTCAAAAAGCACATATTGCTGATATTTAACACATTATCAAATATACGAAAGTATGTTTAGCATATTCATAAACAAAATTGATTGTTATTATATTTTAATAACCAAAAATTATTTAACGTTGCAGAAAGCTCAGAAACACGTTTTTATAAATCTTAACTTATGGTCAACAAAGTAATAACAAAACCTTAACAGCAAAAGATTGAGATATGTCGGACATTTGTAATGTAATAAACTGGTTATTTATTATTTTGGTTTTGGTTAGTTAAATGATGCCGGCGTCTTCGAGATGCCGGCATTCTTTTTTTATATAAGTTGGTTTATTTTGTTTCAAGTTTCAGGTTTCAGATTACTTTAAACTGAACATAATTGAACCGCAAAAAACACAAAACTTTGACATTAACTTATTTCCAACAAAGTAATAACAAGACCTTAACAGCATAAGATTGATATATGTCGGATATTTGTACTGTAATAAACTGGTTATTTATTATTTTGGTTTTGGTTAGTTAAATAATGCCGGCGTCTTTGAGATGTCGGCATTCTTTTTTTGTACCAATTTGGTTTATTTTGTTTCAGGTTTCAGGTTGTTTTACTTTGAACATATTTTAACCGCAAAGAGCGCAAAGTTTTTTTGTATAGATCCTTGCATAAACGCAAAGTTCGCAAAGCTTTATGTAAAAAACTTTGCGAACTTTGCGTTCCCGATAGCTATCGGGATAGCGCTCTTTGCGGTTAAGTTTCCGACAACTTGAAACTTAAAACCTGAAACAAAAAAACTAATTCTTCAATCTTTCGTGAAGCATTTTAAAATAAGAAAAAGCCTTTAATAATCGGCTTCCATGCCAGGAGAACATTTCGCCGTCTACGAAGATTGTTTTGGCGTGATGCGTGAATCTTCCAATTTCAAAAGCATCTTCTTCCTTAAAAGGATATGGCTCTGAGGAAAGAAAAACGATATCAGGATCGCCTTCAAGACGCATTTTTTTGAGTTCTATTTCCGGATATCTTCCTTTATCTTCGTAAATATTTTTAAAATGATTCAGTTTTAAAAGTTCATTTATATACGTATCATTTCCGGCCACCATATAAGGATTCTTCCAAATAAAATAAGCCACTTTCTTTTCTTCAATATCCTGAATGTATTTTTTGAAATCGCTCAAGGCGAAAGCCAATTTGTCGTTCCACTTTTGAGCTTCGGTTCTGCAGTTGAATAATTGTCCAAAATCGGAAATCATCTGAAAATTATCTTCGATAGAAACAATATTCGTTACCCAAACCGAACAGATTTCCTTTAATTGGTTTACGATTTCTTCTGTGTTTTCTTCTTTATTACAAATTATAATATCAGGTTGTAAAAGCTTTATTTTTTCGAAATGAATTTTCTTGGTACCGCCAACAATCTTTTTAGTGGATTTAAAATGAAACGGATGAACGCAAAACTTCGTAATCCCGATTATTTTTTCTTCTAAACCTAAATCATGTAATAATTCGGTTTGCGAAGGAACAAGTGAGATAATACGTTTTGGAGCATTTTCAAAAGAATGTAAAGTTCCTAGTTGATCGGTCATTTGTTTCATGTTTCAAGTCTTTTTTGTTTCAGGTTATTTGGAATGTATTTTTTAACCGCAAAGTTCGCAAGGTTTCTTTACGCAAAGTTCGCAAAGCTTTGCGTTCATAGCGTAACTCTTTGCGAACTTTACGGTTAAATTATGTTCAAAGCAAACTTGAAACTTTAAACCTGAAACTTTAAACGAATAATTTCTTCCATTTCTCGCTGTACTTTCAAAGCTTCTTCTCTGGCTTTTTCAGCGAAATCAGTTCCTTTTGAAGCGTATATAATGGCTCTTGCCGAATTTACCAAAAGTCCAACTTTATCATTCATTCCGTATTTACATACTTCAGACAAGCTTCCGCCCTGAGCGCCAATTCCTGGAACTAATAAAAAACTATCAGGAACAATTTTTCTGATTTCAGTAAAATATTCTGCTTTAGTTGCACCAACAACGTACATTAAGTTTTCGCTGTTTTTCCATGTTTTAGACGTTTCTAAAACTTGTTTGTAAAGCTCTTTAGCTCCGCTCTGTTCGGCTTCGCCTCGAGTTCCATTTGTAGTTAAAGTCTGAAAATCAAAAGCGCCTTCGTTTGAAGTCAACGCCAGCATAATAGTATGTTTATTTTCAAAAGCCAAAAAAGGCTCAACCGAATCTTTTCCCATATAAGGAGCAACGGTAACGCTGTCAAAATTCAAATCTTCAAAAAAAGCTTTTGCATACATACTTGAAGTGTTCCCGATATCGCCACGTTTTGCATCTGCAATCGTAAAAATTTCAGGATACTTTTCGTTGATATAATTAATCGTTTTTTGCAGCGACATCCAGCCTTTTATTCCGTATGCTTCAAAAAAAGCGGTATTTGGTTTGTAACCAACAGTCAAATCATGCGTTGCATCAATTATTGCTTTATTAAACTCAAAAATTGGATCTTCAGTTTCTAATAAATGAGATGGCATTTTACTTAAATCAGGATCCAGGCCAACGCATAGAAATGATTTTTTTTGAAGGATTTGTTCGTGAAGCTGTTGTGTTGTCATAGTGTGTTTTAATAGTGTGGCAAAATTACAAATAATTATTTTGGTTTCAAGTTTGAGGTTTCAAGTTTCAAGCTTCCATCATCTAATTGCCTAATTATCTAATTAACATTGAATTCCTGTAACAACTCCTGAAAATTATGTAAGAAAAAACAAGGTCGTGTTCTCTAATTTTGATACTGAACCTTAAATCAGCCCATTATGAGCCCAAATATTGGAATTTCAGCAGCACATTTAAAAAAGAGCACAAGTATATTAGCCACCATTTTATCAAATGAAATGACACTTTATGTAAAAACAAGAAAATTTCATTGGAACATCTCCGGAAACAGTTTTATGGAACTTCATAAATTGTTTGAAGAACAATACCGCATTTTAGAAGCGCAAATTGACGAAGTTGCAGAACGCATTAGTCAGCTTGGGGAAAAAACAATTGGAACGATGAAGGAATTTATTGAAAATTCGACTTTAAAAGAATCACCAAAAGAATATGCTTCACAAAAACATATGCTGGAAGAACTTCTTGAAAATCACGAACAATTAGTGAGTGAACTAAGAGATTATATTCCGGTTTTTGAAAACGAAACAAAAGATGCCGGCTCGGCCGATTTTGTAACTGGATTGCTTCAGGAACACGAAAAAATGGCTTGGGTACTTCGACGTTACAAGGCTTAAAATAAAAGCAAAAATGCAAATTATACAACGATTCACGAAATTCATGTAACAGTTGCCTGCTTTTAAAATCGGAACTTTACAATGTAATTAACACTAAACAGAAAGTTATGAATACTACCGAAATAAAAGGAAACTGGAATGAGTTAAAAGGAAAATTAAAACAAAAATACGCAGAACTGACAGATGATGATTTGATGTTTGCTGAAGGAAAAGAAGACGAGATGTACGGAAAACTACAGCAAAAACTGGGTAAAACCAAAGAAGAATTTCATCAGATGCTTTCAGATTTGTAACCTTTAACTCAAATCAGGAAATACCGTCTACTACTTGTACTAGACGGTATTTTTTTGAAAATTTTATTTATTTTTAATCTGTTTCAACATTTCTATCAAAGACTAAACATTAACGCCAAAAATAAATTAAGTATCTTTAACCAAATTTTTATAAAATGAAACTATTTATAAAGTTCGACATTAATACCATTTGTTCTCTTTATCTTAAACACAACCTTGACCAACAGAATATTAATTTTACAAGTTTGGGTTTTGGTGAGATTGAGATTGCTGACAACCTTGATGCTGATGCACTCGAAACTTTAAAAAATAATTTAAGTCCGTGCGGTTTTGAGATTGTCGAAAATCAAAAAAGCGTTTTGGTCCAAAAAATAAAAGACGCCATAATTGAACTTGTTTTTATGGAAGACAGCAACAATTATAAAAGTTCTGTTTTTTTGGCCGAAAAATTGAATCACAGTTACGGTTATTTATCTAATGTTTTTTCGGAAGTAACTTATTCTTCTATCGAAAATTTCATCATTTTACAAAAAATTGAAAGAGCAAAACAATTGATTATCATTAATGAAATGAGCCTGACTGAAATTGCTTTTTTACTCAACTATTCAAGTGTTGCGCATTTAAGTACACAGTTTAAAAACACAACCGGAATTACGCCATCGGCATTTCAGAGAATAATCAAGAAACGTAGAGAAAATTTAAAATAAAAACTCAAATACCATACTAAAATGCAAAAAAACGCATTATATATTTTATTGGCTGATGATGATGAAGATGATCGTTTATTTTTTAAAGACGCATTTGAAGAAATTAAAATTCAGACCAATGTAGATTTTGTTCATGACGGAATGCAGTTAATGGATCATTTGAACGATCCTGAAAACAAACTTCCAGACATTTTGTTTCTGGATTTGAACATGCCAAAGAAAACAGGAAAAGAATGTTTGATTGAAATCAAAAAAACAGAACGCCTTAAAAATATTATCATTGCGATCTACTCTACTTCGTCATCTGAAGAGGATATTGAAGATACGTTTATTCAGGGCGCCAATATTTACATCAAAAAACCAAGCGATTTTAATACGCTCAAAAAAATAATTAATGAAGTCGTGACCGTAAATTGGCATTACCATACCTCTGGGTTAAACCGTGATAATTTCCTGCTCCGACTAAAATAGAATAAGATTGCCAAATGAAGTGGATACCAAATTTTAATTCTTCAAACTCTTTGAGAGTTATTTTTGTAATCGCAGTTTTCATCCTGTTATTTCTTTCTTCAATCGCTTACAAACATAACCAGGACTTGAATGAATCAAGTAAACTGGTTATGCACACTTATGAAATAAACATTCAGTTGGAGCGTTTAATGTCGGCAATCAAAGATGCAGAGACGGGCCAGCGTGGCTATATTATAACACGAAATGGCCGTTTTTTAGCTCCGTATCTTTACTCGCGTGATAAAGTAAATGCTTCTTTTATTACACTGAAAAAACTGACTGCTGACAATCCTATTCAGCAGCGAAATCTCGAAAACTTATTCAAACTCATTATTCAGCGATTTGTCTCTTTTGAAAATTGCCTCAAATACAGCGATCCTAAAACATACGATAAAAGAAAGCTTGACAATTATATGTTTGGAGGCCGAATTTTGATGGAAAACATTCGTTTTCAGGTCGATAAAATGAATGATATTGAAAAAAAATATCTGGAAAACCGACTTAAAATTTACGATCAGGAAATTTCATTAAGTCCGATTTTCTCGATTTCCCTTTTTTTAACGGCACTTACTTTTATTTTATTGGCTTACAGACAAATCAGCCGTGATTTTGAACGTTTGAAAGTCTTTAATAAAAAACTTTTAATTTCAAGCGGTTTGATGGCCGAATCTGAAATTATTGGAAAATTCAGTACCTGGCAATGGGATTTGGATTCAAATAAAATCGACTATTCCGATAATCAATTCCGAATTTTAGGCGTTGAACCCAATTCTTTTGTTCCTGAAAAGGAAACATTTCTTGATTTTGTACATCCAGACGACAAAGATGCCGTTGCTGCATCAATGCAAGGAATTATCGAAAAAAAGAATCTACCCTTTATTTACTATAAAATTGCTCGTCCAGATCATGAAATCAGGCATTTTAAATCGACTGGAAAATTATTGACAGATCAGCAAGGAAGCAAAATTTTATTGGGAATCAATTTTGATATTACAGATGAGCATCTTTTAAATATTGAGCTTCAGGAACGAAACCGTGAATTGGAAAAAAGCAATAAAGAACTGGCTTCTTTCAATCACGTTGCGAGTCACGATTTGCAGGAACCACTTCGAAAAATACAAACTTTTATTTCCCGAGTTTCTGATGCTGACAAAGCCGTTATGTCGGACAGTGCACGCGAATATCTTTCTAAAATTGAAAGTTCGGCAAAAAGAATGCGCGTTCTAATTGATGATTTATTGCTTTTTTCGAGAACCAATACAACTAAAAAGGAGTTTATAAAATCAAATTTAAATGAACTTTTGGAAAATGCCGAATCGGAATTAACTGAAATTATTCATGAGAAAAAAGCAGTTATTACGGCTACGAAACTTCCGAAATTAGATGTGATTCCGTATCAAATCGAACAGCTTTTCATCAACTTGATTGGAAATTCATTAAAATACAGTCAGCCAGGCCGAATTCCTGAAATTATTGTTGAAAGCGAAAAAGTACTTTCAGCCGCTTATCCTGATTTATTGGAACAAACAACCAAAAAGTTTCACAAAATCACTTTTTCAGACAACGGAATGGGGTTTGATCCTCAGTTTAAAGAAACCATTTTTGTTCTTTTTCAGCGTCTGCATTCAAAAACGGATTATCCGGGAACCGGAATTGGATTGGCAATCTGCAAAAAGATTGTAGAAAATCATAAAGGACATATTCTGGCAGATAGTATTCCTGGAAAAGGTTCTGTTTTCACTGTGTTTCTTCCGGATTAAAAATATACAAATTCTTACAAAGAGCGTTTTCAGCAAATCAATTATTTGAAGCTGAAAACGCTCTTTTTTTTAGTATCAAATCTTCTTAAAACCTTTATATAAGCCGATTATGGGAATTATATAACGTTTCTTTTTTATGCTGTAAAGTAAAATAAGGTATTCGTTAGCAACTTTGTAATGTAATACTTTATGAAGTAAAAATGAAAGCAATGCCCCTAATAAAAGCAGCTATTTTAAAAGTCTTTTTCTTATTGATTATTTTATCTTTTTCAGCATGCGGAAAGAAAGAACGTCAAAAAGCAAACTTCTTTAAAAATGAAACTTTTAGCCAAAACAACAAACTGCAAATCGATAAGGATCAAATTGAAACTTCGTTTTTTATTGCAGCGGCAAATGTGAGCAATGTTCTTATTTCAAAAAGTCAATTTGCACAAAAACGTTCAGAAAATCCGATACAGGATTTAAGCAAAAAAATTGAAGAACATCAAAATCAATTGTTGCAGCAAATAGCAGAAATGGCCAATAAAAAACTTGTTGTCATTACGGATATAAATGTGACTCATAAAAGAGATTTATATGAATTAATTGATACTGATGAAAATACTTTTAACCAAACGTATCTAAACTCAATTTCAGAGTCGTTAACCGAACAGATTAAACTGTTTGAAAAAATTTCGACCGAAACAGATGATGAAACGATTTTAAAATTAGTGCTTCAATATTTGCCAGACCAGTATCAGCTTTTAAGAGAAACCGAAAGATTAAAAACAGAATTTATTTAAACGCCTTAAAATCTATTATTAACTAAATTAATTTATTATGAAAATGCACACTAATTTTTTATGCGCCTTAGCCTTATTTTTCTCAGCTTCGTTTGGAATGCTTCAAGCTCAAAACGATGAAAATGTAACCACCGAGTTTGGTGTAAAAGGAGGATTCAACATGTCAAATTTATATAACAATAATGCTGACGACGAAAATATTTTATACGGTTTCAATGCCGGGGTTTATGCAACATTGCCAATTTCAGATTTTATCGCGATTCAGCCTGAAATCTTGTTCACTACAAAAGGTGCCGAATTAGAATACAACAATGCTTTTGTAAGCGGAACCGGAAAATTTAAACTGAATTACATCGAAGTTCCTTTGTTAGTGCGAGTGAATGTTACCAAAAATTTTAATATTCATGCCGGTGGATACGCATCGTATCTGGTAAGTTCTAAAGTTTCTGGCGATGGTGATTTCAACTTTGATGAAGAAATTAACGCAGATGATTTAAACCGATTTGATGCTGGTTTATCGGCTGGTATCGGAGTAGATTTTAGTCCAATCAGTATTGGTTTACGATACAATTACGGATTAACAACGATTGGAAAAGAAAGAACGGTTGCCGGAACAACTTATACAGTTCCAGATGCAAAAAACAGCAATTTGTCTTTATACCTGTCGTATAAACTAAATTAGAAAAAACAATTTTAATTAACCTCTAAATATAAAAACCATGTCAAATTTATTATATACAATCGCAGTAATATTAGTTATTCTTTGGGCTCTTGGTTTCTTTGTTTACAGCTTCGGAAGCATTATTCACATCTTATTAGTGATTGCCATTATTGCTGTATTGCTTAGACTAATCAAAGGCAGGGAAATTTAAAAACAAATCATATTAACAATTATATATTAATCATTAAAATCAAATATTATGAAAGCAAGTAACACCATTTTAGGAATTGTTGGCGCTGCAGCTGCAGGAGCATTATTAGGAGTTTTATTCGCACCAGATAAAGGATCAGAAACTCGCAAAAAAATCAAAGATAAATCGAAAGATTACGGAGATAATTTAAAATCAAAATTTGACGGAATTGTAGATACAATCAAATTAAACGGAAAAGAATTAGTAGACGAAGGAAAATCTAAATTCAACCAGGTTAAAGACGACTACAATTCAATTAAAGACGAGGCAAAAACTGTAAAATCAAACTACTAGTATTTTAATAACTAAGTGAGATTTTTAAACCATAAATACCTGATATCATGGAAACAAATGCAACAACAAACGAGAATTTAAATCTTTATGAAAAAGCGGAAAATTATACTAAAACGAGTTTGGAATTACTGAAACTCAAAACAGTATGTTCAGTCGCCGATGTGGTTTCAACCTTAACATCAAAGATCGCAGTTGGCGTTGTTGTTGCATTTTTTACCTTGTTTCTTAATATCGGGATTAGTTTATGGGTGGGAAAAGAACTTGGAGAGTATTATTACGGCTTTTTTATCATGGCGCTTTTCTATTTGATTGTTGCCATTGTGATTCACAAAACGCATCACTCATTGATAAAAACCCCGATTGGGAATACCATCATTTCAAGTATTTTAAAAGAGAAACAAAACTGATTTAAAACTATTAATAACTAAAAAAGACTGTTATGGAGCCTATTTTCACTATTGATGAATTAAATCAGAGAATAAAGTTTTTAGAAAATCGTCAGGACGCCGAGTGGTGTTCCATTAAAGATGAAATCGACGATATCAAAGATAATCTAAAGCCTATAAACCTGATCCGAAATACGGTTGAAGAAATCAACGAAACTGTTGGTTTTAAAAGTCATATCGGCCAATCGGCCATCAGTATCGGAATTGGCTATCTGGCAAAACGATTTATTGTCGGAAAAGGCGATTCTATGTTTAAAGGAATTTTAGGATCAATCGTGCAGCTGGTTGTAACCAATTTGGTTTCGAAACCACATCACGAATCAGATGAAACTTCACAAGAAGCCTCATCACAACACGAACCATCTAAAGAGTAATTTGTCTAACTTAAATTTTATATCATGGAAAAGTTAAGCCATATCGTAATAAAAAATGGAGTTTACATGTACTCGAATCTATATAAATGTTTTGAATACACAAGAGTATTTCTAGGTATCTAACTTGTTTATACGTTTCTTCACAACAAACGGTTAAACGGTTAATACACAATATATTTTTAAAAGATGCTAAGCTACTAAGTTGCTGAGATGCTAAGTCCTCAGAATCGAATTGTTTAGCATAGAAAAAGGCCGAACTTATAGTTCGGCCTTTTTTTTAAGGTGCTGAAATATTAAGATTTGCACAATACGAAAGATCCAATTTTTATAGACAATCCAAAAAAAGCTTAGAAACTTAGCAGCTTAGAATCTTAGTAGCTTAATTATAATTTTGATAAATCGGTAATTTCAAACCAACATACAAATTACATGCTTTAGACGTATTCGAAAACAAATTCGAAATCAACGAGCCTGAACCAACAAACAACGGACCAGCTCTAAAACCAGTTCCAACTTGTGTACCGCTGTATTCCATGTACGTTACCGGAACGTAAAAACTGAATTGTCTGGTTTCATATCGTGGCGTAAATGTAACCGAATTTGCGATTGCAGTTCCGTTTACTGTTTTGGCATCAACTAAACTAAAATCTGTACTTAAATTCAGGTAGAATTTATTGTCGATATTCCAGTCAAAATTGGTGTGAACTGCTGTTGGTAAATTTGCTTTTACGCCTGTTTTTGATGAAACTTTTGTGTAATGCGTATCAAAGAATTCAAAAATATTTTCTGCATTATCAATATCAGCTTGTGATACTCTTCCCGCAAGATTATAGGTATTTTCGACAATGTTTTTATAATTAATTTTTCCGATATCCGTTACCGAAGCCGCGACCTTAAATTTATATCGGTTTCCAATACAAGTATGGCAATTCGTACGGTATTCATACGTTAAACCCAAATCAAGTCCTACGCCAGCCGAAGCACCGCTAAACTTAGGATCATTTCCGTTTTGATAATCATAGCTTGCAGCCGTTTTTAAAGTCCCTGTTGACAAATATTGGCTTTGCTCTGGGTTGGCATTGTTTTTATTGAAAGCTACGCTTAAATCATTTCCGTTGATGTAACCGTTAACGCCAGCCATTAAATATTTAACCGTCAAACCCCCTTTAATGAAATGATCATCATGATCCATTAAAACTGTTCCGTAACTTGCTCCAATTTCTGCCCAGGAATTACTCACGCCATTTGGATTTCCGCCCTGAATCAGAAAACTATTTGAAACGTCAAGATCTTTACTTACCTCATCAATCAGTTTACCATTTACATCAACAAGACTTGTAATACTTCGTACGCGAGTATAAAGCGCAATACTGTGAACCGGCGTAATATTCAGCGTAAACGATGGTCCCATAATATCGACGTTCAAATTTCCGCGGTTGTTTGTTTTGATGTTTTTACTGGCATCCTTCTGAATGTCATAATTTCCGTCTAAAACTTCAGCAAAATTAAATCCGTACAAATCATTTTGTCCCGTTGCACTTGCCGAGAAAATCGTAACATCTGATCGGTATTTTGAATCCACAATAGCTGACGGATTAAACAAAACGCCCTGAATTCCGGCATAATTATCATCCCTGAATCCAAAATACGATTGCGATCGCGCATAAAAAAAGCTTCCAAAGAAGCAAAATAAAAGTAAAGTTCTCTTCATAGATTATTTTTAAACTGGTTGATTTGGTTTTGTTTTTCTTTGAAAAAAGCAGACAAATATTAACAAAAAAAAGGCAAAAAAAAACTTGCCAATCTTGACGATTGGCAAGCTTTTTTTTTGAGATTCTAAGACACTAAGTATCTAAGTGACTAAGTTTTAACGAAAAATAATATTAATCCTACTGCACTAAAACACATTGTAGTAATTGCCTTGATTTAAAACAAAGAGTTACGAAAATTCTCTAAAGACTTATTAACAATTTAATCTCATAAATTTAACAACTTATCGAAGAAAAAATTCAAAAAAATCAAAAATCTAAGAAGGTTCTTGCATTTTTCTCTAAGAGACTAAGGTTCTAAGATGCTAAGATTCTAAGTCTTCTTCTTTTTGTCTTTTTTAAGCATAAAAAAAGCCGAACAAAAGTTCGGCTTAAATATTTATGTTTAAAGAGAAAAACTCAGTCCCTTAGCATCTTAGAATCTTAGCAACTCAGATTAGTATACTTCTGAAGCTTCCTTCAATTTCTCCATATTGTTTACCAATTGAAGCTCGGCAACGATTTTCTGAATATCACCGTTCATGATGTTTCCTAAATCGTAAAGTGTCAAACCAACTCTATGATCCGTTACACGACCTTGCGCATAGTTGTATGTACGAATCTTAGCCGAACGGTCACCAGAGCTTACTTGAGAACTACGTTTTGTAGCATCTTCCTCTTGTTTTTTCGCCAATTCCATTTCGTACAAACGAGAACGTAATACGATTAAGGCTTTATCTTTATTTTTATGCTGTGATTTCTGGTCCTGACATTGCGCCACCAAACCTGTTGGAATGTGCGTTAAACGTACCGCCGATTTCGTAGTATTTACCGATTGTCCTCCAGGTCCTGACGAACAGAAGAAATCTACACGAACATCATTCATATCAATTTGAACATCAAACTCTTCTGCTTCTGGTAAAACCATAACAGTAGCCGCCGATGTATGCACACGACCTTGTGTCTCTGTTTGTGGAACACGTTGTACACGGTGAACACCCGCTTCAAACTTCAAAGTTCCGTAAACATCCTCTCCAGAAACTTCAAAAATAACCTCTTTGAAACCTCCCGAAGTACCTTCGTTCATATCCACCACAGATGTTCTCCATCCTTGTGACTCACAGTATTTAGTATACATTCTGAATAAATCCCCTGCAAAAATACTCGCTTCGTCCCCACCCGTTCCGGCACGGATTTCCACCATAACATTTTTAGCATCTTCAGGATCTTTAGGAATCAACATAAATTTGATTTCCTCCTCTAGTTGAGGCAAGCGTTCTTTTGCTTCGTCAAATTGCATTTTGGCCATTTCAACCATATCTGCATCGCTACCGTCTGCAATAATTTCGTTTGCTTCGTCAATATTTGCTAAAACAAGAATGTATTCTTCTCTCTTTTCAACCAGTGCTTTTATGCTTTTATATTCCTGGTTAAGCTGCACATAACGCTTTTGATCAGCAATAACATCCGGCTGAATAATCAAATCCGAAATCTCATCAAAACGCTGCTTTACATATTGAAGTCTATCTAACATTTTCTAATTCCTTTTATTTGGACGGCAAAATTACGAAATTTTTGTGGATTATTCTAGTGGTTATTTGTTGTGTTTTTTAAGCCTGAAATTTAGTGGAATTATGTGGTTGTTAGGAGCTGATTCCTGCTATCCACTATATCTTTTTAGGCAGAATATTTACGGTTTTAATTTAGATGTTTTTGTTTGCCTAAAGAGGATGCCGCTGCTATCAGGGCTAGGGAATCATTTTTATTAGAAAATTTACTGTTTTCCGGAATTACTGATTTTAAAGCTTTTATATTTCGTAATTTTTAATTTATTCAGTTTTTTCACTGTTAATTCTTATATTTGAATAAAATAAGACACACAATTTCAATATAACATTCTCGTATAATTAAATTAATTTTTGAAAAATTAAAAAAGAATATATGGCATTACCTGAACAATACCTTTTAACAACAAAAAATGTTGATGCATTTTTCAATTCTTTGTTGAATGCGCAAGCACCTCCAAAATTTACTAATAAATTTTTGGAACAATTAGAATTTAAAAGTACAAATGATAGACTTTTTATTGGGGTGCTAAAATTTTTAGGTTTTATAGATAATAATGGTATACCCCAAGAAAGATATTTTAAATTTTTAGATCAAACACAATCAAAACAAATACTAGCTGAAGCAATTAAAGAAGCGTACGCTGATTTATTTACTGTTAATGTAAAAGCCCACGAATTGTCGGTTAGTGAAGTTAAAAACAAACTTAAAACATTAACTCAAGGTTCTAAATCTGACAATGTATTAAGTTGTATGGCAAATACATTTTCTTCGCTTTGCAAATATGCTGACTTTTCAAAACATTCAAATAAAGAAATTGTAACAGTAAAAAAAGATGAAGACATATTTGAAGAAGCAACTCCTGTGAATGAACAACGAAAAATGACTCATGAACTTATAAATAAAAAAATAACAACTGAGATGCATTATAATATTCAAATTCATTTACCAGAAACAAGAGATATAACTGTTTATGATGCGATTTTTAAAAGTCTTAAAGAACACCTTTTGTAATTATGAATAGAGATGCACTCTACTCTTTCGTTTTTAAAGGCATCTTAACAGATGAAGCTCTTGATAAGACAGAAAGAATAAAAAAATCAAGGTTTGGAAATGAAGAGTTTAAAAAACTTCATCAAACATTGGGAATTGACGAACTTGATGAAGAATTAGTAATCAAAGCTCAAAAAATGGCTATAGTCTATACTGCAATATGTGCCTTCGAAAACATGGTTCGTCAGTTTGTATCTAAGAAACTTCTTGAAAACAAAGGAGAAAATTGGTGGCAAGATTGTGTTTCTGAAAAAATTAGAAATAGGGCAGAAAGCAGAAGGGAAGAAGAAAACAAAATAAGATGGCACACACCTCGAGGTGACAGTATTATTAACTATACTGAATTTGGAGACTTATTATCCATTATAAGAAATACAGAAAACTGGCCATATTTCGAACCCCATATTTATTCAATCGAATGGGCTGACCAAATAATTAAAACACTAGAACGCTCAAGAAATGTAATTATGCATAGTGGAGAATTAGTAAACCAAGATATCGAGAGAATTGGCATGTATATAAGAGATTGGATAAATCAAGTTGGATAAACTATCCGATCGCGCAAATATGTTTATACGGTTCGTTAGCTCAAATTTGTGCCCAGATTACGCAGATATATCCCCCCGCTCTACAAAGTGTTCTTTTCTAAAATTCGATGATCGCTGTGCGAAGTCTCCCGACTTCGTACCCACTCCAATTATCCACAAAGAAAAATAAAACTATTCCAGACGGAATATAGCAACGGGTGCGAAGTCGGGAGACTTCGCACAGCGTCTTCACAGAGTCTTTAGGATTTGGAGGACTTACAAATAAGTTTTGTATAAAACATTCAATACCCTTACTCTACAAAGTTTCCTTTCTTAGAAGTCACGACGGCTTTGCGAAGTCTCACGACTTTATACACGTTACTATAAGCAATACAGATTATCAAATACCCACTCCAATTATCCACAAAGAAAAATAAAACTGTTCCAGACAGAATATAGCAACGGGTACGAAGTCGGGAGACTTCGCACAGCGCCTTTAGGATTTATAAAACTTAAAAATATATATTTTTATAAAACAGTCAATATCCTTATCTACAAAGTTTCCTTTCTTATAAGTCGAAATTGCTGTGCGAAGTCCCCAGCTCTACGAAGTGTTCTTTTATAAAATTCAATGATCGCTGTGCGAAGTCTCCCGACTTCGTACCCACTCCAATTATCCACAAAGAAAAATAAAACTATTCCAGACGGAATATAGCAACGGGTACGAAGTCGGGAGACTTCGCACAGCGCCTTTAGGATTTATAAAACTTAAAAATATATTTTTTATAAAACAGTCAATATCCTTATCTACAAAGTATCCTTTCTTATAAGTCGAAACTGCTGTGCGAAGTCTCCCGACTTCGCACGCATTCTGATAAGCAGTAAAGATTATCAAATATTTATTTGTAAGAAAAATAATTATATTTGAATAAAAAAAATGCAAGAAGGATACAAAATAAGAAATCAAAATTTACCTCATTTTATAACAGCAACAGTTGTTGATTGGGTTGATATTTTTACGAGGCAAAACTATAGAGATATAGTTGTTGATTGTTTAGATTTTTGTATTAGAAACAAATCTATGATTTTATATGGTTATGTAATTATGAGCAATCATATACACATGATTGTACAATCAGAAAAGGGAGAATTATCTAATTTATTGAGAGATTTTAAAAAATTCACTGCTGCAAAAATCATAGAAAAAATAAAATCTGATACAGAAAGCCGGAGAGAATGGATGTTGGAACGTTTTAAACAATCAACCGAAAGTCATTCCAGAAACAAAAACTATCAGTTTTGGCAGTATGGTAATCATCCAGAAGAAATTTATAGTAACAAATTTATGTGGTCAAAACTCGATTATATTCATTTAAATCCTGTTCGCGCTGGTATTGTCGAAAAAGCGTCACATTACATCTATTCCAGCGCTAGTAACTATGTTTCTGATACAGGAATATTAAAAATCGAAAAAGCCGACATTCTTATTGTTGATACATTAAACTTGAAAAATTTCACGCGATATAATGAATATTGAATTTTAAAATTGTGTCGGAATATAGGAACGTGTACGAAGTCGGGAGACTTAGCACAGCTTCGATTATTCCTTGTAATAAAGTTTACGCAAATCATCTAACAATTCCATTTCTTCTTCTGGCAATAACTGCAAGGCAATTTCAAGCAAAGTCATAACATTGACATTATTGTCTTTTGTAAAACTCGACAAACTTTGAGCATCAGGATTAAGCAAAATAATGCTTGCTTTTAGCAAATCTGAAACCATTAGATTTAATTCGTTATACGAAGATACTTTTAGCGTTATTGTATACGAGTTGTTTTCCTTTGGCACTGGTTTTAGCGTAGTGAAGTATCTTCCTTTATTCATAATTTCTAGCAATTCTACGGCTCTTTCTTTATTTTGTTCTTCCATGATTTTTAGTTGTTTTCCTTTGAAACGAAATTAGACAGAATGGATTATTTTTACGTGATTGTAAACAATCGAATGTATACAACCGAAAATTCCTCACGCCAGCCAATATAAATTTAAAATCACATAGAATCTGTTTTTACGGTTTCCCGTAAGGAAATTGATTTTAAAGAGGTTATGTTTGAAAAAATTACCACCAACCTCAAAAAAACCAAATAACTAAAACCTCAGAAATGCATAAGATTTGGAAATTAAAAAACTTAAAATCCAACGATAAGGTAATCGTAATAAAAGACAACATTATTTACAAAGGAAATCTACAAGAAAATGAACTGAATCGCATCAATTCAGAAACTCATGATTTTACATTCTTAAAAGATTTATTTAGTATTCCATATGCTTACATCAAGCAAATTGAAAATCAGGACGAAAAAAACTATATCAAAATATTCTTCGGAAGGGATTCTGAAGAAATAATTTATATCGATAATGAAAACATTAAAAATGAAGTTTTTGAATTTATAAAACTCAACAATCCACATTTTAAATATAGTGCTGAAACGCCCGATTCTATAAGTTATGCAAAAGCACAGTTTTTTGCATTATTGTCCATTTCGGTTATTTTTATCTGGTCATTATATTTAGCCTTACAAATTGAACGTGGTGTACGATATGAACTCGTTGGCGGCGGAAATCCAGGAATTACAGGAATTGTGCTTGCAATTGCAAATTTTGGCTCAATCAAAATTATAACAGGATATATAATTCTATTGTCCATTGGTATATTTGCCCTGCTAAGAAGGTTAAAATCAAGAAGTGAAATTAGACTTCTCAAAAGATAAATAGGCTTTTTAGAGTACGTTGCATAGAGTATTTCATATTGATATTATAAAATTAGCAATTAAATGAACCTAAAAAATCATCCCTTTTTCAAAAAATATAAATATGTTAAAATTATATTATTAGTTCATTTCATATTTTCGCTTATTATTTGTGTTTCAATGCTTGTGCATGGAATTAAAGACAATGATATTTTAGGAACTTTTGAAAAAGCTTTTGATAATCATAAAGCTTTTAACAATCCTGAAAAATACCTCAAAAAAGAGTTGTTTGTTGTCGATACCGTTTTTATTGACATAGAAACATCTTCTAGTCAGGGAAAATCTACTTCTAGAGATATTACAGTAATTAGAGGCAATCTATTGCATTCTGCAAAGAAAAAAGAATTACGATTTACAGGAATGAATCTTAACTTCTTTCATGACACTTACATTGTAAACAAAAATATAAAACCCATTAAAGTGTGGCGAAACACAATTAATGATGAAGTTTTTTTAGGAAACGAAAGAGAATTTGAAAGAGCAAAAACTAATGCTGTTTCGCATATATACTTTTATTTTTCTATCATTCCGCTTTTTATTATTCTGCTAATTTTAAAAAAGAAAACATAAAAATAATCTACTAAACCAAGAGTAACTTATAAAAACACGCCCCAAATGAAATATTTAAGCTTAACCATTTTGATTTTTTTAATTTCTTGTGCAAAGAAAAATGAATCCGAAAATTTAAATACAGGAGTTGAAACTTTAAAAGCTGAAACTCCATTAAAATTAACAGACAAATCTGTAAAATTTTTATGGAGAGAAGATGAATATGACAAGGAACTACAGGACACAGTCAATACAATTTTTATAAATCAGGAATATTCCAAAAACATTTCTGAACCCGAAAAAGCGGCTCTTGGATTTGTTGCCAGCTTTATTGGAAGTGAGTGTGATTGGGATGGAGCACCAAATGTAAAATATGATAATTTAAGTTGTAAAATTAATACAGCGCTTAATCTCGGTCATCAATGTTCAGATGAGCATTTAGGTTTTTTAAGAAAGTGGTTTAAAAATGACAAAAAAACGTTAGAACGTTTAAAAGATTGCTCTGCAGTTCCCTATACAGCAAGTGTTCAGTCAACATTTGATTACATAGATGTTACAACTAAAGGCGACACTATTAAAATATCCTTTGCAGCAAATGGCGTAAATATGCGCACTGAACAATCTTGGAGTTATAAAGAAGAAGATACATTTGTTTTCAAGAAAGATAATTTAGTTTTTGTAAAATCTAAAGAATCAGAAAATGAAAAAAACTCATTTGAAATGGATGATGAACCACAAGAAGAAAAATAAAAGATGCAAAACCCGATCACGCAGATATATCTCTACAGTTCGTTAGCGCGGATTTGCAATCCGTGCCCGCTACAGTAAGACGCAACACAAATCACCAAAACAAAAGCTAAAAAAACCATGTAGCTTTTGTTTTATATTTACAAAGAGAACAAACCAATCTTTGCGGGCACGGATTGCAAATCCGCGCTAACGTACGTGTAAAAAAGAACTTTAACTTTCAATGAAAATACATTCAAAATTTCGAACTTTATTTTTAATTCGAATTAACTTCGTTTACGTTATAGTTGATTTCATTTGTCTCTCCTATTTTTTCGGTAGTTTTCGTACTGAAAATTACAAAGAAACTTTCGGATCTCTTTTATTTTTAGCGTTAAGCTTATTTTTTCACATTAATCTTATACGTTCGGTTTATGAAATTACTGTCACACAAAAAGGTATAAAAAGAAAAACTTTAGCTTCAAATAAAGAAGATTTTATTCCTTATACTTCCATTTTAAAAGTCGAAACAGTGCGTATTCAAGGATCTTATACTAAAGCAGGACAAATAACAACAGGTTATTTTGAAAGCACCGTATTTCTTAAAGATGGTACAGAATTACTTATAAGTCCTGATCATTTTGAAAATTATCGGGAAATTATTGTAGCCATCAGAAGTAAAGTAATGAATTAACTTCTCACCCATGCACGTATTTTTTTACCACAAAAACAAAACATACAGTAAATCAACATCTTAAAAATTAATTTATATATTTGATCATCACCAAAATCATTAATAATTTTTTCTAACAAAACCACTAATGAAAGAACTTATTAAAATTGGCCGTATCTTTTTTGGCATCGGCGTTATTGCTTTAGGGATTCATCAACTTATAATTAAAGATTTTCGTTCAGAAATTTTAGCTCCATTTCCTGCCTGGGCGCATCAGAATAGCATCTTCCCTATTCTTGTTGGAATCGTTTTGATAGTTGCCGGAATTATCATTTCAGGAGTATTTAAAATCAAATTTATTGACACCAAAAAAGTATGTCTTTATTTGGGTTTTGGTTTTCTTGTTTCGGTTATCGCTTCTCATTTACCGTATATGATAATGCTTAGCGCAACTAAAACTCCAGATTTTCAAGTTTGGATCAATCTTCTCGAAGCCTTAACTTATAGCGGTGGAGCGTTTGTAATGGCTGGCTCATTTACAGAAAACATTTCTGCCGGAAATAAAAAGAATTTTACCTCATTATTAGAAAAACTTATTCCGTGTGGGCGTGTTTTTTATTCCATTTTGATGATCGTATTTGGATTGAGTCATTTCTTTTTTGCCGGGTTTATCGCTACACTCGTACCAAAATGGTTGCCAGCGCCAATGTTTTGGACTTATTTTTTTGGTGCTGCACTAGTCATTGCTGGAATAGCCATTATTTTCAAAATACTAATAAAACCAATTGGGCTTCTTTTAGCCTTTATGCTTTTACTGTTTTTTCTGTTCTTTCATATTCCTGACGCCATTGCAAACCCATCAGCCGGCGGCGGAAACGAAATTGTTCGTGCACTTATATGCTTGCTTTTCTGTGGTATTGCATTAGTAATCGCATTGACAAACGATCGCAAAAGACAGCTTTAGTTGAAAATAATACAAGTTCCTTATGAAGAAAGAGAAAAACTGGCTCAAAATAATTGTTGAGAATTTACTTGATTTTATTTTAAACTGGAAATAATATTGCATATAGTCCAATAGTGCGGATTTGTAATCCTTGCCCGAAAAAGTAATCCACAATAAAAATCATCAAATACAAAAGCTACAAAATATCATGTAGCTTTTTTTATATTTACAGAAAAACAAAAAAGCTTTTCTATTTATGGAAAATAAATATATTCGTTTTGAAAAACTAAGTAAATGGAACATTATAACTGTTTTTTCTTACCTGTTAATTTCTTTTTTCTTATTTCCATATTGCCTAAACAGCAAATTTGAACGTAAAGACATATTGTTTATGTACGGATTGGGAACTCAACTTTTTATTTATTTTTTTCAATATCGAGCGCTCCGCAACTTCAATTATTTTTTAATTTGGATTGTGATTGGAATAATACATTTTTTTATTTTCATCGGCATTAAAGATGATCCACAATTTGCATTGGCACATGGAAATGCTACTCTTGGATTAAGAAATACCATAATTTCTTTAGCATTGTTTCAATTTTTAAGATTTATGAGTCTAATAATTCAAGACAAAGAATTTGTTGTGCCATCAAAAGGCAGTAGTTATGATCTGTTTTTTGAACGAAAGCTTACGATAATTGACGTAATTTGCTTTATTATTTTTATGGGTGTAACAATCTTTTTAATACTATAATACTATAATGTTATAATCATAAAACGCAATTATATAGCGTCCATCGGAACTTAAAATAATTTTGCTAAATCCAAAATAGAATTCAATTTAGTCCAAACCATTGGCGATATTTAGAGATAACATATAAACAAATCAAGATTATGACACTAATTGCAATTTTCTTTCCATTTGCTTCTTTCTTTTTGAGAGGAAGAATATTAACTTCTATTATTTGTCTGATCTTGCAAATCACTTTAATTGGCTGGATTCCTGCGGCGATTTGGGCTGTTATTTCTTTGCAAAATTCAAGAGCTGATAAACGCAATGAAAAATTAATTAAAGCGATGAAATCCAGATCTTAAAACAAATAGATAATAAACGATACTTTTTTTGAAACTTATTATAAAAAGCAAATAATATGGATTGGACCGATAATAAGACATTATTAGAATATTCAAAACGCACACCATGCAAGGAGATATTTCAGGCTGTATGTGATGAACTTGGCAAATATTACCAGCCAAAAGGCTTTAAATATTCTCGGTCTCAAAAAAAATTAACGCTCGAAAAAGACGATATAAAACTGGAGATTGCATTTTGGTCAACTAAAAGCAATACTCCTGGCAAATCGGTTTCATTTGAAATTTTACCCAGTTTTTACTCTAAAGAATTGGCTAAAACGAGTAACATAAACGGAATTCTATTTGGACATACGGGTCTTTTTTACCATAAATATACTGACAACCCAAAACAAATACTGGTAAAGCAAATATTTGGAGATGAATTGGAACGCATTGATGAATACAGTAATGAATCAAATATAATAGAAAACCACTACTGCAACGTTTACGGAATTGACAAGGAAAAGTTTGACGCTATCGTAAAATTTATTGATGACAAAATTGTTCCTTGGGTTTCTAAACTTGCAACCAACGAAGGAATTTTGGAATTAATAACAAATGCCTGTCCCACAAGAATTGGGTCGTTAAACGGTAAAGGCACGAATTCTGACTTTGTAAAGTACGTTCAACTCAATTTTCCAGATATTGATATCGAAAAAAAACTTGGTTTATAATAAACTCCTCAACAAAGGAAGAAGTTCCTTCTAAAAACAAAAAGTCAGTCCCGAAAACTTTCGGGACTGCGTAACATCAAATAGGTCTTTTTTAATTTGGTAAATAAAGATTCTCTTTAGTAATTTTCAAAGCATTTTCAGGAGTCGTATACCAAGCTACAAATTGATCCATTTTGTCTTTGTTAGCCGTGTGCCATTCGCTAAATTCATCCTGTGCGCCCATCTGAAAAAGATACTCGTTGTACGTATCAAGCAAACCAGCATCGAATAAAGTTTTTTGATATTCTAAAACCACATTTGGATATTGTTTGAAATCATCTTTAAAGTAGTTTTTAATAAATGCCGTTCTGATTTCTGAAAGTGATTTTAATGTAATTTCTTTCTGTCCGAGTACACTCAACGAAAGATTTTTTCCGTAAATAGCACAAAACGGAAGTTTCAAATTTTTAACATCGCCGCTTCCATCAATTAAAATGTCGCATAAATCAATTTTAATTTCGTTGTCTTTAAATTGAATACTGTTTTTATAAGTGTTGTAGAGTAATTCGCTTATTTTTTGAGTTCGTTTGGTCGTTCTTTCCAGATTCACAAAAATTTCGCCATACATTAAACCTGCAAGTTTGTTACGTGAGTTTAAATATAATAAAGTCGCTCTGTAATAGTTTGAAGGATACATTGGATCCACTTCCATTCCTTTTTGGTAACTCAAAATAGCTTCCACATAGTTATCTTGCGATTCATAAACAACGCCTTTTTCAAGATACAATCTTCCGGCATTTGGAAATTTTACTAATCCTTCCTCATAAGTTGCAATGGCTTTTTTGGGATTTTTTACATAATCGTAATTGTTTCCTAGCAACTGATAAAAATCGGCTTCTATTCCAGCATAATTTTTGATTTTTTCCAGCTGATCGATTGCTTTTTGATATTCTTCTTTATGTGTATATGCTAATGCCATTTCATACGGATACGCATAATCGGTAGGGTCTGTTTTTTCGCATTCTTTTAAGATTGCAATACTTTCATCGTATCTTCCTTCGTCTATTAATTTGGCTGCTTTATAAATGTCCTGACATTTAAATTCTCTTTTTTGAGCTTGGATTGTTACAATAAAACATAGTGCAGTAAATAGAATGAGCTTGTTTTTCATAAGATTAGGTTGTTTTTGGTTAAATCAAATATAAGCATCCTGTGTTTCCTATTTTTACGGAAAAGCATAATTGTATCAATATTTGATTTCAAGTTTGACACAATACAAATTATCAAAACAAAAGCTATAAATAATCCTACAGCTTTTTTATATTTACATAGAGAACACCTTTCGATAATTCCAAAAAGCAGTAAAATTCAAATTAAATGAAAAACTTCCTTCTATATTCCGCAACATTATTTCTATTCAGCTTTAGCAACAATCTAATGGCGCAGACACAACTTGAAATGAATGAGACAGCTATTAATAATTTTAAAAAAGCAGATGATAAACTCAATCAGGTTTATAAAAATCTAGTGAAAAAATTAGATGAAAAAGAAAAAAGTTTATTGATTACAGCCCAGAAAAACTGGATCAAATTTAGAGACTCAAAATGTGATTTTGAAAAACAGCAATATGATGGTGGAAGTATTCAGCCTTTAATTTATTACACATGTCTTGCCGAATCTACGGAAGATCGAATTAAAGATTTAAAAAGAAACTTAGACGATCGCAACAGATAATAAAATCATTTTTATCATGAAAAACAGCTAAAATCTAATCTCAGAAACTACACAACCCAACCTAACCAATGAACCCAAACAAACTCGTACCATTTCTTGCTTTTTTACTCTTTTTCACCTCTTGCAAGGGACATGAAAAACAAGATGACATTGTAAAAAACAATCCTGAAGATACAATAAAGCGTTTCATTATTGGTGATCATATGCTTGTTCCAAAATTGAAGGAAGTAAGAACTTATGAAATGGTTGGCGGCGAAACTTGGGATGGTCATAGGTATAGTAAAGACCCAAAAATCGATTACGAAAAAACTACTTTATTGATACTTGGAAACAGTATTTTATTTAAAGAATATTTTTCTTTTCCGTTTAATTTAGATAAACTAAAACTGATTTCCAGCAACGAATTCATAACTATCTGCAGAGACGACAATTATATTTATTACATTTCTGATCGTATAAAACCAACACAAATTCATATTGCAGACTACAAACCAATAAATGATTTTGTCTATAAATCAAAAGATGGGGCTCTTTTTTTTCTGGATGCAGAAAAATACAAACTTAATCCTGTAAAAATAAATGTCGATGAAAATTCGATTAAACATCTGGCCGGAAATTATTATTCGGACAAGAATGGTTTGTATTTTTTTGGTGTACATTATAAAAAAAACGTACAAAGTAATCAAAGAGATTATATCGACAAATCAGAAAAGATAATTGATGCAAAAAACGTTGTGCCTTTCATTTCAAAATACTATTTAACTTTTGGCAATCAGGTTTTTGCAATAGATGACGATGAAATAAAAAAGCTGGATATTAATCCTAAAAAACTAATTGAAATTTATTTCTGGGATAGGCAATCCTTAATTACGGACGGAAAAAATGTATATAGCAATTCAAATTACGGTTATGACGACCGCCGAAACGAAAAAGGTACTTATGGTTTTTTATTCCCTTCTCTATTTTCTGGAAGTAATCTGCAAAAAATATATCCACAATCGTTGCCTTTTGCGAACGAAAACAATTCGATTGTTTTTAATAAGGGACGCTCTTTTAATTCGATAGAATTAGCTGTGGTAATTAATAACGAGAATTATATTTTGTCAAAACAAAAGAAGATAAAAACAGGCAAAATGTTATTTTATCATCCTGAAACCAAGACTAATGGAGATTTTGATGAAAAATATCTAAAAATCTTTAAGAATCAATTTCTTCAATACAAAAATGTACTGTATTTTGATGATCGTCCTGTAGAAGCTTCAAAATTGGATTTGAAAAATTTAAGACAAATTGAAAACTCCAACTACCTTACAGATGGAAAATCAATATTTTATACTTATGGTATTACAGGAATGGGGTTAATTGAAAAAAATGGTACAGAATATGCCGTTCTTGATGAACGAATTATAGAAAACGTCTATACAAATGAAATGAAAGCTATAAATCCTGATTTGCTTTCTGATGGAATTACTCTTATAAGCAGAAATCAAAAAGCAACAATAAAAGAGCTAAAACTAAATGTAAAAATTGCCGAATAAGCTTTAAAAAAAATCTAAAAGTGTAATCATGGAAAACTTCGACTGGACATCCTTTACAAAGAAAATAGCAATTAAAGCTAAAATCAGCGACATTTATAACGCTTGGACAATAGCTAATGAATTAGAAAAATGGTTTCTCGAAAAAGTTTCTTTTTTTGATGCGAATCAGGAAGCTATCAGCAAAGACAAAAATGTTTCAGAAGGCAGTGCTTATGAATGGCTTTGGCATTTATATAAAGATGGAATGAATGGAAAAATTACGTCTGCTAATGGAGAAGATTATTTGCAATTTACATTTGAAGGAAATTGTCTTGTTGATATAAAATTGAGCGAAACTAATGGTTATACAATCGTCGAGCTTCGTCAGCACAATATTCCGACAGATGATAATTCGAAAAAATTCATTAGACTGGGCTGTTCCAACGGTTGGCATTTTTATCTGACCAATCTTAAATCGGTTTATGAAGGTGGATTGGATTTGCGAAATAAAGATGAAAATTTGGATCCGATGATTAATAATTAAAATGGAATATACTTTTTACAATACTGAAAAAGAGATTTTATATAAAATAATTTATGTTTCAAAATCACGCCACAACACATTCCATATTTTTTTCTTCCATGATCTTCATGTCGATTATTTTTTGAGCAACAGTTCCTCTTTCAAATAAACGAATGAACTTAAAAACGGCGCTAGCAAAATACCCAGGATTTGAAACCAATCGGGCAATTTCTGTTATTCTTTTGTCTCTTAATTGTGTGCAAGCTTCTTTTTCATTTTCTGGAACTGCTACAAATTCGGTGGCAAATTTCCATGCCCCATTTCTAGCGGTTTCCATGCTAAAATCAATAAAGAAATTATCTACTTTGCCCGTAAATTTTAATATCCACGTAAGTGTTGGCCAAATTTTGATCAGGCATTTTTCGACACTGCCAACCAAATTGCTGAGAATGAAGTTTATCTTATCAAAATCAGTTTTTAAATCTTCGATGTCTTCAACTGTACTGACTTCTGCCGAAGCAATTCCTAAATCGAGGTTAATATGAGCGTTGATTCCGAGCAATAAATGCTGCAAAACTATAGGCCAAAATTTTTCGGCTTGTTCAAAAGCAAATGCCCAGCATTCAGATGGTTTTTCTTTGGCTTGATACTGATAATACGCTTTCAAATACCGATTAGCGAAAATAACATCCAATTTTTCCATTCGCTCGCCATTTTGAAATGAACCAGCCAAAATACCTTCTTTTATTCTTACTGTAACTTCGCGATATAGAATAGCAAATAAACCTAAATTGCTTTGATCTATTTTTGATTTTTCTATTATTTCATCTAATAAAAAAATTACTTCATCTATAGTATTGGCTTGTTTCATACTCATTCAGAATTGGTTGCGGTTAAATTGAGAAGAACGAATTTAATTATTTTTATCGTCTGATGAAGTTTTTTTGAAGTAATTATCTTATTATTATTCGTTATTTTAGAAAAACAAATCCCAAAAGAAATCTCTTTTGGGATTGTTACTAAACTTAAAACGAAACGATACTAAATCTACTCTTCTACTTTCAAAATCTCCAATTTAAGATTTCCTTTTTTGGCTGGCCATTCAATAATATCACCTTCTTTGTAGCCAACCATCGCAATACCTTCATCAGAAAGTACAGAAATTTTATTTTTGCTAACTTTTGCTTTTTCTGGACCAACTAAAAGGATTGTTTTTTCTACGTTATTGATATGATCTTTGTAGGTAACTTTTCGATCTATTGAAACAATATCTTCTGGCAGGTTTTTTCTTAATATCTGAGTGGCATGTTTTAATTCGCCCAATAACAATTCTTCTTCTCTTGGTGTTACCTTTTTTCTTCGTACGTGATCTTTAATTAAATCGTATGTTCCTGTAGTTAAAATAATATTTTGTGACATAATTTTCTTGTTTGCTTCATTTTTTCAAATAATGATACACAACTCTTCACTGAATATTTTGCAGCCCAATCTAATTCAGTGATATCTCATCCCGAATGAAAATTGAAGGTTAATAAATGAGCAATATAAATGGAAGGATCCCTGTCTAGAGTTTTGACAGGGCGAAAGGAATAAACTCTTTTGAGCTTTTTAAAAAAGTATCATCATGCAAATACAATAATGTGCACATCAAGCACATTAGACAGCTATTTACTAAATAAAAATTTGCAGTGACCATTATTTTAAATTCTAATCTTTCTGCAATATACGCTTTTTTTCTTACAAAAAAGAGACTGCTAAGTAACAATCTCTAAAAGACTAACTCCACTCAGCTTTTTGCAAAATATTTTATTCTTCATCTTCAGAGTTAGAAACTTTTTCTTACTTTTGAAAATATACAAACCACATTTTCAACATTATACAATGTTGTATTTTCAAGAATAGCTTATAATTCCAAAACCTCAAAAAAAGCAAAATATGATTAAAAAATCCATTTTATCTGTTTTAGTTGTTTTACTATTGGTTTTAAATTCCTGCAAACAGGAGCCAAAAGAAACACCTGCCCCATTAATTGACGTAAAAACTTTCTTCAAAAATGGAGAAAAAAGCTCTTTCCGAATTTCGCCAGACGGAAATTATTTCAGCTATCGTGCCGATTACAAAGGAAAAACCAACATTTTTGTTCAAAAAGTAAACGACACTAAAGCTGTTCGTGTAACAAACGATACTTTACGAAGCATTTTCAATTATTTCTGGAAAGGTGACCGAATTGTTTATGCGCAGGACGTAGGCGGAGATGAAAATTTTCAGCTTTTTTCAGTAAAAGCAGATGGAACTGACTTAAAAGCTTTAACGCCTTTTCCAGGCATCAGAAGCGATATTACAGATGCTTTGATTGACATTCCGGGAAAAGAAAAAGAATTGATTGTACAAATTAATAAAAGGGTAAAAGAATACTTTGATCCTTATATTTTAAATGTCGAAACCGGAACTTTGACATTGCTTTACAATAATAAAGAAAACTTTGACGGCTGGGTTACAGATAATAATGGTGTGATTCGTCTGGCTTCAAAAACAGATGGTGTAAACATTACGTGGAATTACAGAAACTCTGAAAAAGAACCTTTTACACCTTTGATTACAACAACTTTCAAAGATATTTTTACGCCAGCATCTTTTGATAAAGACAATAAAAATATTTATGCGCTGAGCAATATCGGAAAAGATAAAGTAGCTTTGGTTGAGTACGATCCTGTTGCCAAAAAAAATGTAAAAGAACTTTTTGCCGACAGCAAATATGATTTAGACGCTATTAACTACGATAGAAAAAAACAAGCTTTGACTTCTGTTGACTGGGAAGCCGAAAAACAGGAAAAACATTTCTTTGATAAAGATTGGGAAGCAATCCAAAACAATCTGAAAAAACAAATTGAAGGATACGAAACTGAAATTGTAAGCTACGATGATGCGAGAACAAAAGCTATAGTTTGGGCAGGTAATGACCGAACTCCAGGGAAATTTTATTTGTATGATTTCAAAACTTCAAATGTAAAAGAAGTTGCTGATCCTTATCCTTGGATTAAGGAAAATCAAATGAGTCACATCAAACCTGTTACGTATAAATCAAGAGATGGTTTAGAAATTCACGGTTACTTGACGCTTCCATTGGGAATTGAGCCAAAAAATCTGCCGGTGATCATTAATCCGCATGGCGGACCTTGGGCTAGAGACGGCTGGTATTTCAATCCGGAGGTTCAGTTTTTGGCGAACCGTGGTTATGCAGTTTTGCAGATGAATTACAGAGGAAGCACAGGTTACGGAAAGAAATTTTGGGAAGCCAGTTTCAAACAATGGGGAAAAACAATGCAAGACGACATTACTGATGGTGTTGAATGGCTAAAAAAAGAAGGCATTGCCGATGAAAACCGAATTGCAATTTACGGCGGAAGCTACGGCGGTTATGCAACGCTTGCTGGAATCACTTACACTCCAGATTTATACGCCGCAGCCGTTGATTATGTAGGTGTGAGTAACTTATTTACATTTATGAATACAATTCCGCCATATTGGAAACCATACTTACAACAAATTCATGAAATGGTAGGTGATCCTAAAAAAGACAGTTTATTGCTTGCATCTGCATCGCCAGCTTTGCATGCTGACAAAATAAAAACACCATTATTCATTGCACAAGGCGCAAACGATCCAAGAGTAAACAAAGCCGAAAGCGATCAGATGGTAGAAGCACTAAAAAAACGAGGTGTTGTTGTAGAATATATGGTCAAAAATGATGAAGGACACGGCTTCAGAAACCAAAATAACCGTTTTGATTTTTATGGCGCTATGGAAAAATTCCTAGACAAACATTTAAAGCAAAAGAAATAAAGTATACTTAGTTTTGAAAAGTATAAAAAGCTGCAGAGAAATATTTTTCTGTGGCTTTTTACTTTTTAAAGGAAAAAAAACAATCTTTGTGTATCAAGCATATTAGAAATCTTCTTTTTAATTTCTCCTACTTTTTTATGAAGCAAAAACTATTACTATTCCTCTCAATTCTAATTTATGGTTGCAATAACGCTGACATAAATGATACAAACAAAAGAAATGAAAACTGGGTTTATTGGGTAGATTCAAAAACTGGTGAAGCATCTTGGATTCCGGTTAAAGACCAAACTACAGTGAAAGATGGAAAATACATTTCATTTTATTCTAAAGGCACAATTTATGAAAAAGGAAAATTAAAAAACGGTAAAAATATCGATACAATTTATTGGTATGATCAAAATGAAAAACTCATACATTTTGCGTCAGTAGAGTCTGACAAATTTATTCAACATTATGTAAATGACGGACCTTACATCTCTTATTTTCAAGACGGAAAAGTTTTTGAAAAAGGCATCGTAAAAAATCACAAACTTAAAGATCAATGGACTAGATATTACAACAATGGTAATACTGAATGGATAAGCGATCTTAAAGAAGGTACAGGTTTAAAAACATGGTATTTTGAAGATGGACAATTATCTCAATCTACTGATTACGTTAAGGGAAAGATCGACGGTAAAAATGAAAGCTGGCATAAAAACGGACAGAGAAAGGAAATATCAAACTGGTCTAATGGTAATCAAAACGGGCTTTTTGAATATTTCTATGAAAATGGCAAACCCGAAGAAAGAACAAATTGGGTTAATGGTAAAACTGAAGGCAAAAGTGAATCTTGGTATGAAGATGGAAAACAAAAAAATATCAAGTTTTTCAAATCTGATCTTATGGATGGAAATCTTAAACAATGGTATACTAATGGTCAAATGCAATTAGAAGCTAATTTTTCTTTAGGCAAGAAAAATGGAAAAGCAATTAAATACTACAAAAATGGGAACCTTCAAGCCGAAGGATTTTATAAAAATGATCTCGAAGATGGTACTTTCAAATGGTATGATGAAAATGGCAGACTTGTAAAAAAAGTAGATTATACTAAAAAAATTGATTGAGAAATGATTAGTAACTAATTATAGATAATTCTAAAAAACATAAACCTTTCAATAGCCAAATAAAAAACCTTTGTCCCTTTGTTCCTTAGAACCTTTGCCTCTTTCCAAAAAAATTCCCTAATTTCGCTCTCCAACAAGAAATGAAAAAATGAAGGTCTGTATTGCTGAGAAACCGAGTGTAGCACGTGAAATTGCATCCGTTTTGGGTGCCAATACCAAGCACGACGGATATTACGAAGGCAATGGTTATGCCGTGACTTACACTTTTGGGCATTTATGTACCTTGAAGGAACCCAACGATTACAAACCGCACTGGAAAAGCTGGGATTTGAACAATCTGCCAATGCTTCCTGAAAAATTCGAAACCAAAGTCGTTCAGAATTCAGGAATCCAAAAACAGTTTAAAATCATTAAAAGTCTTTTTGACAAAGCCGAAGTGGTTATAAACTGCGGGGATGCCGGACAGGAAGGAGAATTAATTCAGCGCTGGGTGATGAATGAAGCGCATTATAAAGGCGAAGTACAGCGCCTATGGATTTCGTCCTTAACAACCGAAGCAATAAAAGAAGGTTTTGAAAACTTAAAACCTTCAACAAATTACGATAATTTATTTTATGCCGGATTTTCCCGCGCCATTGGTGACTGGCTTTTAGGCATGAATGCAACGCGTTTGTATACCGTAAAACATGGCGGTTACAAACAAGTTTTATCTATCGGACGTGTGCAGACGCCAACATTGGCGATGGTTGTAGATCGTTTTAGAGAAATCGAAAACTTCAAACCACAACCGTATTGGGAATTACAAACTTTGTACCGAGAAACGCTTTTTAGTTATGAAGAAGGACGTTTTTTAAACAAAGAAGACGGAGAAATTCTGGCCGAAAAGGTAAAAGAAAGTGATTTCGAAATTGTTTCAGTTGATAAAAAAAACGGAAACGAATATGCGCCAAAGCTTTTTGATTTAACGGGATTACAGGTGTATTGCAATCAAAAATTTGGGTTTTCGGCAGAAGAAACGCTGAAAATTGCACAGACTTTATACGAGCAAAAAGTAATCACGTATCCCAGAGTTGATACGACTTTTTTACCTGGAGATATTTATCCGAAAGTACCGGGAATTCTGCAAAAATTAACTAATTATGCCGAATTGACCCAGCCCATTTTAGAGAAAAAAATCAAAAAATCGCCAAAGGTTTTCAACGATAAAAAAGTAACCGATCACCATGCAATTATTCCAACCGGAATTCAAAATAATCTGCCGTACAATCAACAGCAGGTTTATGATATAATTACAAAACGTTTTATTGCCGTTTTTTATGATGATTGTTTAGTTGCCAATACCACAGTAATAGGAAAAGCAGCCGAAGTAATGTTTAAGGCGACAGGAAAAGAAATTCTGAAAAAAGGTTTCCGCGTGGTTTTTGAAGATCCAAACGCAAAAGAAAAAGAACCGGATTTATTGCCGAGTTTTGTTGTGGGCGAAAAAGGTCCACATGAACCTTCGTTTTTGCAAAAAGAAACCAAACCACCAAATCAATTTACGGAAGCAACTTTACTGCGTGCCATGGAAACCGCTGGAAAACAGGTTGACGACGAAGATTTACGTGAATTGATGAAAGAAAACGGAATCGGGCGTCCGTCAACGCGTGCGAATATTATTGAAACACTTTTCAAACGTCAATATATTGTTCGAAATAAAAAACAGGTTTTACCCACTTTAACCGGAATTCAATTGATTGATACGATTCAGAATGAATTGGTCAAATCGGCTGAACTTACTGGGACTTGGGAAAAACAATTGAAAGATATTGAAAAAGGTACTTTTACCGCCGCCGCGTTTATCCGAAACATGAAACGTATGGTTGAAGCTTTGGTTTATGAAGTCCGAAGCGAAACCAAACACGCCAATATTTCTCATGCAGCAACAATCCAAAAACCTGTTGTAAAAACAGAAAAAGAAAAAAAGAAATCTTCCGGAATAGCAGCAGAAACTTGTCCGAAATGCCAGAAAGGAAACCTGATTAAAGGAAAATCAGCTTTTGGATGCAGTGAATATAAATCAGGCTGTGATTTTGTATTGCCATTTGTTTTTCATGACAAAAAAATTACGGAAAGCCAGTATTTACGATTGGTTCAAAAAGGCTCAACCGCAAACATAAAAGGTTTTAAAACCGATTCTGGAACTGTTGAAGGTTTAATCCGATTTGAGGAAAATTACAAATTGAAATTAGAACCGAAGAAAACCGAGAAAAAAGCCGAATCAAAAGAAAGTTCTGATGCTTTGACTTGTCCTAAATGTAAAAAAGGAACCATTCTTAAAGGCAAAACGGCTTATGGTTGTGGCGAATATAAATCGGGCTGTGATTTTAAAGTTACTTTTGATGAAGTCCGAACTAAATTAAAAGATCAAAAACCAACTAAAGAATTGGTTTATTCGATTTTACAAGAAAGCGTTTAAATTTTTACCGCTAACTACACTAATATTTTTATATTTTTTCACTCAGATTTAAAAAGATTTAAGAAGAAACTCACAGATTTTTGTGTGTGACAAAATCATTTTTATGCTTAAATCTGTGGCAAAACACGTCTCAACTTCAAAAAAAATTAATTTGTTAAAATTTGTATAATTAGTGACAAACTTTTTTTCATACATTAGTATTATCAAAATCAAATAAATATGTTTCAAAAAATTACTCTTATTGCCTTAATCATCGCTTTTGTTTCTTGTCAAAAAAAGGAAACGGTCGAAAAAGACAAAATCAAAAAAGCAGATTGGCTAATTGGAAACTGGGAAAATTCTTCTCCAGATGGTGTTCTATCTGAAAACTGGCAAAAACTTAACGACAGTACTTTCAGTGCTTCTTCTTATTTTATAAAAGGAAAAGACACGCTGCATTTTGAAACTATTATTTTGGCTCAATTGGGCGAAACATTAACGTACAAAGCAACTGTAAAAGGACAAAATGAAGATAAACCTGTTTTTTTTCCTTCGACTTCCGAAACAGATCAAAAATTAGTTTTCGAAAATCCGAAACACGATTATCCCCAAAAAATTACATATACAAAAGGCCCCAACAATACTTTGACAGCTGAGATTTCCGGGAATTTAAATGGAAAACCGAGTTCTGAGAAGTTTGTGATGACGAAGAAATAACATTTTATCTTAAGCTAAAATATGAGAATTAAAATCCTACTATTTATCAGTTTTTTTGCCGCATTGACAAGTTCACAAGCACAAAGCATTATTGCTAAAATAAATTTTCAGAATAAAAATCTAATATTTGGGAGCTTAGATAACAATTTATATTCCTTGAATAGTGATACAAAAACTACGAATTGGATTTTTAATTCGGAAAACCCAATATATAGTTCCGCAGAAATAAAAGAAAATAAGATTTTTATTGGCGATAGCAATGCAATGGTATATTGTATTGGATCAGACGGTAAACAAATCTGGAAAATAAATCTTGGAACTTACAATGCAATCGCAAATAAGCCAACTATTATAGATAACAATCTGTATGTTGCATCTGCATCAAGTTTGTTTGTCCTTGATCCTCGAGATGGTTCAACACTAGGAAAATTCTATGCTGATGCGGCAATTAGTTCTCCAATTTCATATAAAGATAATTCGATTTTCATTGCTGATTCGAAAGGAAAAATATATAAATTGAGTTTAGAAGGTGCGTTGATTGAATCTTATCAAGGTGCTTCTGCTGCTATTTTTAGTAAATTAATAATAGACCAAAACAATCTTTTTTTTGGAAGTAATGATATGAATTTTTATAAATTCAATCTGGATGAAAAGAAAATAGTTGCAAAAATCCCAACAAATGAATGGATTTCGTCAACTTCTGTAATAGATGGAAATTTGGTTTTCTTTGGTAACGACGGAGGTTTCTTCTATTGTCTTGACAAAACCAACATGACTACAAAATGGAAGTTTAAAGCCGCAGCAAGCATTCGTACTGAATCGCTTATAGTTGGCAATAAAATTTTCTTCGGAAGCGATGACAAAAATCTTTACGTTTTAGATAAAACTACAGGAAAATTAATCAAGAAATTTTTAGCAAAAGAAAAAATAAAATCAAGTCCGGTACTCATCGAAAATTCAATCTATTTTGCTGATGAATCTGGTGAAGTCTATAAAATAAGTACTGATTTGGCAACAATCAAAACGGTTTTTAAAATAGCTGGCGAAATTTCAAATCCAGCGCCAAAAGTGATTGAAACTGCTAAGAAATAATTTTTTCAATTATTATAATCAAATGAAAAAAAGCCTTCTTGCTTTTCTAATTTTATTTATACTATTGGGTTGCAACTATAAATCTGAAAAAATTATTGATGATGTTTTTGATAATTTTTCGTTTAACGAAACACTCTCAAACAGTACCCAAATAATTATAAAAGTCTATGATTCAACCGTTACATACAAAAAATCGAGTGGGATAGAATCTTTTAATCCTAATAAAAGAATTTAAAACTAAAAATGTACAAGAAATAAAGAGCTCTCAAAACATTTTCAAGAATGGCGAAAAAACAGGTTATTGCTGTTGTCCAACAAGCTCTTATTCCGTTCATTTTTTAGATAAAAAAGAAGAACTTGGTTTATTCTATGTTGACACTTTGGAATTTAAAGATAAGATAAGATAAGATAAGAGTCTTCGAAGCTAGTTTTCAATTTTCTTATATCGTTGATAAGCACAAGTGGAACAATTATCTTATTGAATTAGAAAAATAATTTCTACTCTAGTAAATACCAACAAAATGAGCGAAATAGAAATAAAAGAAAAAATCCTAGAAATCTTTAAAGAGGAACGTCAAAAGCCAGATGCAGATTTTAATGAATCTCATTTTCTAGACTTCCTTACCTTTCCGCCACATCGAAAAGATAATATAAAAAACTCTTTTAGAGGAGTAAAAAAATATTACCGCTTTATGTACCGACTTGAACTTGAGTTTGAAATTTGCTTTTCACTATCTGATCTTGACAGAGGTTATAGTGTGGACAAAATAACCGAAAAAGTAATTGAAAGAATTGGAAAAAGACGTGGAAATATAATGATTATAAAGCAACGTATAGAGCAAAAAGAAACGTATTATATAGAACTCTTTTTAATATTTTTACTGGCGATAATTTATCTTAAATGGGGAATAAATCTAATTTCAATTCTTCTAACTCTTACTTTTGGATTTGGTATTTATTGGATTTTAAACAGTAAACTCCACCGTCGAAAACATGATAAAAGGCTAAAATTAAAAATTCTGAAAGAAGAGACATAAACTTAAAACCAAAATTAAAAGAACCAAAGGTTCGAAACATTTTGTAGAGCTGTCCCGAAGCTTTGGAGTCAATCCGGTTAACACAAAGATGATCCACAAAGTTTGTCAAAAAAACTCAGTACCTCAGCACCTCAGTACCTTAGAATCTTAGCAACTTTTTTACTCATTCTCCCCAATTTTATTCACCATAAAAATCATTAGAATACCTAAAAGCGCCATTACTAGAAACGCCCATTTCATACTCAGATATTCTGAAATAAAACCAACCATTGGCGGAACTAATAAAAATCCGAGATAACCAATTGTAGAAATCGAAGTCAAAGCAGAACCACTGCTCAAGTTTGATGATCTTCCGGCAATACTAAATACCAAAGGAACTACACAAGAAACCCCAAATCCAATCAACATATAACCAAAAATTGTTGGATAAACGTATGGCAGAATAAAACAAAGTCCAAAACCTACTGTAATTAAAATTCCGCTGTAAAGCAGGATTTTTTTAGTTCCAAATTTCATTACGCCATAATCACCAAAAATACGTCCTAAAGTTACAGCTGTGGCAAAAAACACAAACGCGGCGCTGGTTAATTTTGGAGATGCTTTTAGTATATTTTCGAAATAAATTCCGCTCCAATCGTACATAGTGTTTTCGCAGGCCATAGAAACAAAACAAATCAAAGCAAATTTGACTAAGTTTTTTTCAGGCATTGAAAAGAATTTCTTTTTAACCGGAACTGGTTCATTATGAATACTCATTGGATAAAAACAAGCCGTAAGCGCCATCATAAAAACACTTACACCCAACAAATGATGTGCAGGCGAAATATGTTGCGTTACCATTACATAACCCAATCCGGCGCCAGTAAAAATAGCAATACTCCAAACGGCATGAAAACGTGTTATAATCGATTTTGGATATAATTTTTGCACTTCAAGCGATTGTGCATTAATCGACAAATTGAAAATATTTCGGGATGCCCCAAAAATCAAAAGCACAAGAACCAACTGCCATACAAAAGCCACTAAACCAGGCAATGCTAGCACAATATTAAACATAATTGCACCTAAAAGCATGATGTAACGGCTGCTGTATTTGTTCAATAATTTTCCTGTAAACGGCATTGTAAGCATCAACCCAATCGGGAAGGCAAATAAAACGGCACCAAACTGAGCCTCAGATAAATGCAATTGTGCTTGTATATGCGGAATTCGGGAAACCCACGAAGAATATCCAATTCCGGAGAGAAAGAAAAAAACCGTGTTAGCTATTCGATATCCTTTAGGTGTATTTTGATACTTTTTTAAGAAAGGTAAAATCATGAAGTCAATTTTCTGATTGCAAAATTAAGGCTTTTAAAAACGAACTTCTACCCTTTTCTGAGGTTTTTAAATAAAAATTGAAATACAATCTTTTCAAAAAAAAAAACAAATCAGCAATTATATAACAAAAAGTATCTGAAATCAAGCAAAATAATATTTGTTAAGGAAATATTAATTTTTACATTTACACTGTTTTTATTTATTCTAAATAAAATTAATTACAAACCAATTAAAAAATCATGAATAACCTTAAGCTGAAAACATCACGTTTTCTATTCTCAATCAGTTTTATATTTTCGTTTGCAACCGTATTTGCCCAACAAAATCACGGAAAAATTAAAGGAACTATTACAACTTCAGACGGCGACGCGGCTGCCGGCGTAAATATCATTTTAAAAAATTCTAAATACGGTACCACAACTAATGACGACGGTACTTTTGAGTTTAACCGAGTAAAAGCAGGTAATTATACGCTTCAAATCTCTTTGACAGGTTATGAAACTTCAGAAAGTCAAGTTGTAGTTACCGAAAACGAAACCAACAATTTAAACCTACAACTGAAAGTTTCTAATAAAGAACTTCAGGAAGTCGTGGTAAGCAGCAAAAAAAGCATCGTTTCTAAAAAAACAGATTACGTTGCCAGAATGCCGCTAAAAAATCTCGAGAATCCGCAAGTTTACAGCGTTATCCATAAAGAGCTTTTGCAAGAACAAGTTGCTGTAGATATTAGAAGTGCTGTACAGAATTCGCCAGGTGTTGTTTCTATCAGCTATCCTTCGGGAGGAGTTGGTGTGATTTTTAGAGGATTTTCTACTGGAGTAAATGCCAGAAACGGAATGGAAACTGCTTCGGGCCGTTCTTCTGTAGATCTTGGAAATGTGGAGCGAATTGAAATCATGAAAGGTCCGTCTGGAACTTTATTTGGTTCATCGGTTTCTTCATTTGGAGGTGTTGTCAATTTGGTTACCAAAAAACCTTTTGAAACAACTGCTGCCGAAATATCGTATACAGCGGGAAGCTACAATTTGAACCGACTTACGGCTGATGTAAATACGCCATTAAATAAGGACAAAACAGTTTTGTTCAGAATTAATATGGCTGTTAACAGAGAAAAAAGCTTCTTAAATTATGGCTTTAATAATACATTGCTTTTTGCTCCAAGCCTTATTTATAAAGCGTCTGAAAAATTGACTTTTAATTTTGATGCCGAACTTTATAATGTAAACAACACAAGACGTACTTATAATACGTATGCTACAACATCTGGAATTACAAATCCAACTGATTTGAAAATAGATTATAGAACATCTATGTTTCACGATGATAATGATGCAAAATCGAGCGCAACAAAAGTTTTTGCTCAGGCAGAATATGAAATTTCAGAGAACTGGAAATCGACTACCGTTTTCTCATTTGTTGGTGAAGATGTAGAGCGTAGTTATCAAAGTTATGCGGTTTGGAGTTCTCCAACTCAGGTTGCAAGACGTGTTGGTCTTTGGGGACCAATTTATAATAACTACACTAACATTCAGGAAAACATCAATGGAAAATTTAATACAGGAAGTATTAAACACAAATTCTTGACAGGTGTAAATTACAGACTTTACAGTTCTAATTTTTCTGGAGGAACTACTTTCACGCTTGATAATATTGATGTTACAACCAACTTCGCTCCTATCAGAAGAAAAGCTGTTGATGCAGGACTTGTGCTGACTGCTTCTCCGGTTGCCGATCAAAAAACGTTTAGTGTTTATACTTGTGATGTCGTTAATTTCACAGACAGGCTTTCTGCAATGTTAAGTTTACGTTTGGATAATTTTGAACGCGCAAAAGTAGGAACTACTGAAGGATTTAGCCAAACAGCTTTGTCTCCAAAATTAGGATTAGTATATGAATTGGTAAAAGATCAGGTTTCTGTTTTTGGAAATTACATGAACGGCTTCCAAAATGTACAGCCAGTTACGCAGCCAAATGCGACACAGTTAGTTTTAGATCCAATTTATGCCGTACAATATGAAGGAGGGATTAAAGCAGAAGCTTTCCATAAAAAACTGACTGGATCGGTAAGTTATTACAATATTACAATCGACAATGCTACAAGAGTTGATGCAACGGGATATACTATTCAGGATGGTAAACAAGTGAGTAAAGGATTTGATTTTGAATTAATTGCAAACCCAATTAACGGATTTAACATTGTAGCTGGATATGGCTATAATGACAATAGAATCGTTAAAGCATCTGTTGCCGCTATTGAAGGAAACAAAGCAACCGGATCTCCTGAAAATGTAGTAAACTTTTGGACTTCTTATACTTTCCAAAACAAATTAAAAGGTTTAGGAATTGGCGCCGGCGCAAACTATGTTGACAAAAACTATTTTACAGCCGAAAATACTTTCTATATGCCGTCATATACTACCTACAATGCATCAGTTTACTATGATCATTCTACATGGAGAGTTGGTTTGAAATTTAACAATATCAGCAATGAAAAATATTGGGATTTCTGGGGTACATCACAGGCGCCAACCAATATACTGGCTAATTTAATTCTTAAATTCTAAAACAAGATTTTCAAAAAAAAAAACACCTCTATACGACCGTTATGAGGTGTTTTTTTAATAACAGTAGCAGCATTATTTAAACTGCTATAGCATTACTAAACATGACATTTAAAAATTTTATAAAAAAAGTGCATTTATGGCTGGGATTATCCTCTGGTCTAATTGTGATTATACTGGGAATTACTGGCTGTTTGTATGTTTTTGAAGAAGAATTGCGTCCAATAGTTCATGACTATTATTACGTCGATCAGGTAAAAAATAAAAAACTTCCTGTTAGCCAATTGATTCAGATTGCAACAGAAGCAAACAAAATTAATCCCAAACAAACGCTTTCTGGATGCAGAATACTAAATGATGACAAACGAACGGCTATTATCTGGTTTTTTGAAGAATTAGATAAAGATGCCATTTGGTATTGGAACCGTTATCAAAATACATACGTTTATATAGACCCTTATACGGGAAGCGTAAAAAAACTTGAAAATTACAATTCTGAGTTTTTTGTTTTTGTGCGAATGTTGCATCAGACACTTTGTTTAAGAAGCGAAATAGGCGATCCAATAGTAGGAACTGCGACGATTATATTTATCATTCCATTGATTACAGGTTTGATTCTTTGGTGGCCAAAAAATAAACAGGCGGCCAAACAGCGCTTTTGGTTTCGCTGGAAAAATACCACGCAATGGAAACGAAAAAATTACGATTTGCACAATATTCTTGGCTATTATATGATGTTTTTTGCCTTAATAATTGCACTTACCGGATTAGTCTGGGCTTTTGAATGTTACGACAAAGGTCTTCAATGGCTATTTAATGGCGGAAAAACATTTGAAAAGGAAAAAATAGTATCAGATACTACTCAATATACTCAAAATACAGCAACAGATAAAATATATGCGGCAACCCTTAAGGCTAATCCTAATGCAAAAAGCTATTATTTATTCATTCCAAAAGCAGAAGATTCATTGGCCACTTTTCAAACATTTACACGATATAAAAACCGTTTTGACGATGTTTCCATGCAATTTGATCGATACACTGGAAGAAATCTTAAGACTGTTACTTACAATGACAAAAATAACGGCGAAAAATTACGATTCATCAATTATGATTTGCATGTAGGCAGTATTTTGGGTTTTCCTGGAAAAGTACTTGCTTTTTTTGCCAGTCTTGTATCGGCAAGTTTGCCTATAACGGGATTTTTAATTTGGTGGGGACGAAATAATAAAAAGAAAAAATCGGTTGCGAAATTCTAATTTATTTTTAGATGCCTTGTTTATAAAATGAGCCCTTTTTTTCTTCTTTAATTCTTAAAAAGAAAACTTTAATAATTATTATTAATATTTATTCTAAATAAGAATTGTCAAACTAATTTTAAACTTTATATTTGCATTTAATTCCGGCTGCCAAGCAAAATCAGCCATTAAATAATTTCTTTGGCATTAAAAATTGCAAAGAAATTTCTAAAAACTATTAATCTTAATCCTTAATTATTATGAAATCGAAAATTTTAAAAACAATTGCATTTTTATTTTTAATGTTAGTTGCTAGTCCGCAATTATTTGCTCACGCTCTTTGGATCGAAACAAAAGCTACTGGAGTAAAAGGAAAAGCACAGGAAATTTCAATTTATTTTGGAGAATTTTCAGATAACGATATTACAAAAGCAGACAAATGGTTTTCGGATTTAAAAGATTTCTCTTTAGTAGTTATCAGTCCATCAAAAAAAGAAACAAAACTTACTTCAAAAGCTTTGGACAATAAATATCAGGCATTTTTCACGCCAGATGAAGACGGAGTTTATACTATCGTAATGCATCACACAGTTAAAGATGTTTACGGAACAATGAAATTAGATTACAATTCAAGCGCAACGGTTGTTGTTGGAAACAAAGCTGCAGGAAACAACATTACATCTAACACTAACAAGATTGCTGTTTTCTCAGAAAATGCAGATGTTGCAAAAAAAGATAACAAAATAACAGGCTTAGCTTCTTATGATGGCGCAATAGCAAAAGAAACAAAAATCAAAGTAATTGCTCCAAACGGCTGGGAAAAGGAATTATGGACAAACGATAAAGGTGAATTTTCATTTACTCCTATCTGGTCAGGAAATTATATGGTCGAATATGCCCACACGGATAAATCTGCTGGAGAACACAATGGCAAAAAATACGATGAAATTTGGAAAATGGCTACTTACCAAATTACTGTAAAATAATAATACCCCTTCATTTTTAAATTAGTCTTAGTAAAAAGCCTTGTTCTTTGTGAGCAAGGCTTTTTCTGTTAAACAATCGCTTCTTTTAATTCAATCTAAATAAGAAATTAAACTTCAGAAAGCAAAATCTTAAGACAATCTTAAGACAAAAATAATACAACTTTAATAAAGAAAATACCTCTATAAATTTTGTTAAACACTATTTGCGACCTTATATTTGCAAAAAATTATTTTTATTAAATCTAAATAAGTCACATGAAACATAGTTTACTACTTGCTTTATCTTTAATAAGTTTTGGAGCTTACAGCCAAGAATTCACAAGTGCAGAAAATACCACAACTGTAAGTGATACTGTAAAAAATAAAAAAGGAGAAATTCTTAATGAAGTTGTAGTTACTAAATCTAAAGAACCAAAACCGGTTACTGCAGTTCGTTCAGGATTAAAACCAATGGATAACCCACAAACAGTTCAAGTAATTGGTTCAGAAGTTATCGAGCAGCAACAAGCTATTAGATTAAGCGAAGTCCTAAAAAATGCAAATGGTGTTTATGTAAGTTCAGCACGTGGTGGAGCTCAGGAGTCTTTTTTCTCAAGAGGTTATGATATGTCTGCCAACAATATGTTTAAAAATGGATTCCGTTACAATGCGGGTTCTATTCCAGATGTTTCAGGTTTAGATAAAGTAGAGTTCTTAAAAGGAGGTGCTGCTTTATTATTTGGAAATGTAGCTCCTGGAGGTATTTTAAATTTGGTTACTAAAACTCCGCAGTTTAAAAGTGGCGGAGAAGTTTCTATGCAAATAGGAAGTTATGCTTATTATAAACCAGCTTTTGATTTTTATGGACCCCTTTCTAAATCTATTGCGTTTAGAATTAATGGTTCTTATGAAAATTCAGAAAGCTTCAGAGATGTTGTAAAAAATGAGCGTTTGTATATTAATCCATCTTTGCTTTTTGTCATCAATCCAAAAACTCAAATTACTGTACAAGGAGATTATCTAACAGCAGACTGGACTCCGGATTTTGGAACAGGAATTATTAATAAAGATATTTTAGACTTACCTCGAAATGCTTTTTACGGAGCGCTTTGGTCAAACGGAAATACTAAATCTTCAAGTGCTTCTGTATTATTAAATCACGATTTTAATAAAAACTGGAAGTTAAACTTCAACTCTTCTCTTCAAACTTATGACAGAGAAAGTTACTCAACAGCACAATTATCAGGTTTAGAAACTTATGCAAATCCAGGTGACTGGAACAGAGGTTTAACTAAAAATAAAAACTTAGAGCAAATCTTAGGAGATCAATTGAGTTTACAAGGAAACTTTAATACGGGATCTGTAAAACATCAAATTTTTACTGGTGCTGATTGGGAAAACTCATTTGCAACAGCATATACTTTTACTTTCAATGAGAAATATGTAATAACAGGTACAAAAAATGGTCAACCTGTTTATGGGCCAACACTTTATGACACCATAAACTTATTTACCTTTAATCCGGCAAATCAAAGAATGGATGTTCCTACAACAGACAGAGCAACTCAAATTGCAAAAACAGAAACAAATCGATTTGGAGTTTATTTTCAGGATTTAATTTCAATTACAGAAAAATTCAAAATACTTGCAGGAGTTCGTTGGTCTTGGCAGGAAGCTGAAGTTTCAACTTATAAAGAAACTTACGCAAATAATAAACAAACGGTAGCACCAGAAGATGCTGTACCAACTGTTACACCAAAACGTTTAGATAATGCATTTTCTCCAAAAGCTGGATTAGTTTATCAACCAACAAAAGAGATTTCATTATTTGGTAGTTACTCAAATTCTTTTACACCAAACACAGGAACAACTGTTGATTTACAACCAATAAAACCTTCTATTATTGATCAATATGAAGCTGGTGTAAAAACAGACTGGTTTAAAGGTTTATTGACAACAAACGTTACTGTTTACCAAATCACAAACAGTAATTTGGCTCAAATGGCGCAATACAAAGCCGATGGATCTGAAAATTTAGATACTAGTATCAAAGTTTTGAGTGGCGAAACTAAAAGTAAAGGAGTTGAAATTGATGTAACAGCACATCCAGTTGAAGGATTAAATATTATTGCAGGTTACAGCTACAACGATATGCGTTATACTAAAACATCTGGATTGACAGGGAGTTTTGTTGAAGGTGACCGTGTAGCAAGAACTCCTGTTAACACAGCGAATTTAAGTTTCTTCTATACATTACAAAGTGGTTTCTTTAAAAATGTTTCACTTGGAGCAATTGCAAATTACATTGGTGACAGAATTGGTGGATGGAACAACCAATATGATCCTACTAAACCAGGAGGAATCTGGGATAGAGAAGTTCCTCTAAAAGGTTATACAACAATCGATGTTTCAGCAGGATATACTTGGAAAAAATTCTCGATTCTTTGCAAATTATCAAATATTACAAACGAACTTAATTACACAGTTCACGAAAATTATAGTGTAAACCCTATTGCACCTCGTCAAGTTATGACAAGTTTACGATACAAATTCTAAATTTTTGAATTAGATTTTAATTTGTTAAGACTTTTTCTGCTCTTCATATTTTGAAAAACAGCAAAAGTTTTGGTTTAAATTTCACTAAAAACCTCATTTAGCAATAAATGAGGTTTTTATTTTTACAAAAGAAAGTGCTTTAATTATCTTTACTTTTGTTTTAAATTATCCACTAAAAACAAAACCAAATTCTATGTCAGATTCCAAACAAAACCAATTAAAAAAAACACTCGGATTAAGTTTTAACATCGCAGTATTAATTGGCGGAACAATTGGAGTCGGGATTTTGCGCACACCGGGATCTATTGCCGGATTATTAAATAATTACTGGCTTATTCTTGCTTCTTGGATTTTTGGAGGTATATACGTTTTGTTAGGGGCTAACTCTTATTCAGAATTGGCTACAATGCTTCCAAAAGCCGGCGGATCTTATAATTATATCAAAAGAGCTTTAGGAGAATATGCGGGTTTTTTATCTGGATGGTATGATTATATAGTTAATGCCATTCCGCCAGCATTTTACTGCATTGTAATTAGCGAATACATCATTATTTTATTTCCTGAATTGAGCAATTATTCGACTGTAATTTCGATTTCTTTACTGGTCGCTTTTGTGTTGCTGCATTTGAGTGGCGTGAAAAACGGAAGCGTAATTCAGCAAATTACTAGTTTTTTAAAAGTGATTTGTTTTGTAGCCTTGGTTGTGGCTTGTTTTATGTATTCTGGAGTTAAAGTTCCTAAAATTGAAACTGATAATTCTATCTTTCAAATTGGTTTATTATTCGGATTTTTTAAATCATTACAACTTATTATCGGAACTTATAATGGCTGGAATGCTGTTTGTTTTTTTGCTGAAGAAAATGACGATCCTGGCAAAAATATTCCGAAATCATTATACAGCGGAGTTTTGCTTGTTGTAGCCATTTATGTTTTGGTAAACGCCGCATTTTTTCATGTTTTGCCAATTGAGACTTTAGCAAAATCTAATCTGGCTGCTGCCGATGTTGCCAAGGTTCTTTTCGGGGAAAGTGGCGCTAAAATTGTAACGGTGATTTCTATTTTCTCTTTAATCAGCATTTTAAACGCTTTTATGATGATTCCGCCAAGAATTCTATACGGATTAAGTCGTGACGGATTTTTTATTGAAAAAGGAACTCAAGTCAATAAAGGTGGAACACCAATTGTAGCGCTTTTGGTTTCATCGCTTTTTAGCTTGTTTTTAATCTGCATTGGTTCTTTTGAAGTATTGTTTTCTTTTGCCGCTTTTATCTCCATAATCGTTTGGGGACTGGCGTATTATTCTCTTTTGAAATTAAGAACCACAGAACCTGATTTACCAAGACCTTATCGTTCTTTTTGGTATCCTTGGACAACCATAATAGCGATTATATTTTCGATTGCATTACTTGCGGGATTTATCTACAGTGATCCTAAAAGCTTTATTATTATTGTTGGTATTGCAATAGCTTCTTATCCTCTATTTTTGATTTTGAAGAAGAGAAGATAAGTCATTTAATATTTACACGCCATTCTTGTCATTCCGAGGAACGAGGAATCTCCACGAGTAACTCTACAAAGATTGGCGACATTCTGCATGGAGCCACTTGAAGATTCCTCGTTCCTCGGAATGACAAAATTGCGGTTAGAAAATAACAAACCCGACAAATTTCAAAAATCTGTCGGGTTTTATTTTATAAACTAAGTTTGATTCTTATTTCAAACCAGCCAAACTCTGCTCGATTGTAGCAATTTTTGCTAAAGCATCGGCTTGTTTTTGTTTTTCTATATTTAAAACTTTTTCCGGAGCTCCGTTTACAAATTTCTCATTCGAAAGTTTTGCTTCAACAGATTTCAAGAATCCTTTTGTATAATTTAACTCTTCAGTTAATTTCGCAATTTCTGCTTCAACATCGATATTTCCTGTAATCGGAATAAAATATTCATTTGATTTTACACGGAAAGATAATGCCCCGTCAACTTTCTCAGAAACATATTCGAAAGCTGAAACATTTCCTAATTTCGTAATAATTGAATCAAAATAAGTCGAAAGATTTTCGCTGTTGATTCCTTTTAATTCGATTGCGTCTTTAAATGGAATATTTTTGTCTTTTCTGATCGTTCTGATTCCAGAAATCACTTCAATTGAGTTTTCAAAATCAGCAATTAATTTAGCGTCAAACGGTTTTAATTCTGGCCAAGTCGAAACGATTAATGCTTCTTCTGGAGTTCTTTCAGCAATTAACTGCCAAATTTCTTCTGTCAAGAAAGGCATAAATGGGTGCAATAACTTCAAGTTGCTTTCTAACATTTTAATCGCTTTCGCGAAAGTTACGCTGTCAATTGGCTGTTGGTAAGCTGGTTTGATCATTTCTAAAAACCAAGAACAGAAATCATCCCAAACCAATTTATAGATTGCCATTAATGAATCTGAAATTCTGTATTTCTCAAAATTATCTTCAATGTCAACTAAAGTCTGCTGTAATTTTGCTTCGTACCATTCGATTGCCACTTTTGATGATTCTGGCTGTGGAATAGTTTCTGAAACTTCCCAACCTTTAATCAATTTGAAGGCATTCCAAATCTTGTTTGAGAACGCTTTTCCTTGATTACACAATTCTTCATCAAACATAATATCGTTTCCTGCAGAAGCGCTTAAAAGCAATCCTACACGAACACCATCTGCTCCAAAAGCATCGATCAAATCTAAAGGATCAGGAGAATTCCCTAATGATTTAGACATTTTACGACGTTGTTTATCACGAACTAAACCAGTCAAATATACATTTGTAAATGGTTTTTCACCTGCATATTCGTAACCTGCAATGATCATTCTCGCCACCCAGAAAAACAAAATATCCGGACCAGTTACTAAGTCGTTTGTTGGATAGTAATATTTATAATCTGCGCTTTCCGGATCCATAATTCCACCGAAAACTGACATTGGCCAAAGCCAAGATGAAAACCATGTATCTAAAGCATCAACATCTTGTTTTAAGTTGTCGGTTGTTAGTTGTTGGTTGTTGGTTTTTTCTTTTGCTAATGCTAAAGCGTCTTCGATATTTTCTGCAACTACGAAATCTTCTTTTCCGTCTCCATAATAGTAAGCCGGAATTTGTTGTCCCCACCATAACTGACGAGAAATATTCCAATCGCGAATATTATTTAACCAATGCGCATAAGTATTCTCAAAACGTTTTGGATGCAATTTAATGTCTCCCGTTTCTAAAACTGACTTAATTGCTGGTTTTACCAAATCTTCCATTTTCAAGAACCATTGATCTGACAATCTTGGTTCGATTACAGCTTTTGTTCTTTCAGAAGTTCCAACTTTATTTAAATGGATTTCTGTTTTTGCTAAAGCTCCAATTTCTTCCAGTTCTTTTTCAATTTCCTTACGAACAACAAAACGATCTTTTCCTTGATAATGCAATCCGAAGCTGTTTAATGTAGCATCTTCATTAAAAATATCAACGATTTCAAGATTGTGTTTTTCTCCTAACGTTTTATCGTTCATATCGTGCGCAGGCGTTACTTTCAAACATCCTGTTCCGAATTCTACATCTACATATTCATCTTCGATAATTGGAATTACTCTTCCGCAAATAGGAACGATCGCTTTTTTACCTTTTAAATGTGTAAAACGCTCATCATTTGGATTAATACAAATTGCAGTATCTCCAAAAATAGTTTCTGGACGTGTTGTAGCAATTGTCAAGAAATCTTCTGAACCTTCGATTTTATATTTTAAGAAAAATAATTTCCCTTGTTGCTCTTCGTAAATAACTTCTTCGTCAGAAAGAGTCGTTTTAGCTTCCGGATCCCAGTTTACCATTCGGTATCCTCTGTAGATTAAGCCTTTGTTGTATAAATCTACAAACGATTTAATTACAGATGCTGACATATCCGGATCCATCGTAAATTTGGTACGCTCCCAATCGCATGAAGCTCCTAGTTTTTTAAGTTGCTCCAAGATTGTTCCACCATATTTATCTGTCCATTCCCAAGCGTGTTTTAGGAATTCTTCACGAGTCAAATCATTTTTATTGATTCCTTCTGCTTTTAATTTCGCCACAACTTTTGCTTCTGTAGCAATCGATGCGTGATCAGTTCCCGGAACCCAACAAGCATTGAAACCTTTAAGACGCGCTCTACGAATTAAAACATCCTGAATCGTATTGTTCAACATATGTCCCATGTGAAGGACTCCAGTGACGTTTGGCGGCGGGATTACAATGGTGTACGGTGTTCTATGATCTGGTTCTGAATGAAAATAATTGTTTTTCATCCAGTAATCATACCATTTACTCTCAATCGTCTTAGCGTCAAATTGTGCTGGAATTGTCATTTATATATGTTTAATCGTTTATTTGTTTAACCGTTTAATCGGCTTTGATCATTGGAATGCAAAATGAACTTATTTATTTGTTTCTTGTTTTAAAAACATCGTTTACAAATTAATCATTACGATTAAACAAATAAACGATTAAACAGTTAAACAAAACTTTGGTTCAATTTTTGTAATTATAATTGACAGCAAAAGTAAATAATTAAAGACACTATAAAAAGCGAATTATTAATTTGTGTGTTAATTAAAAGAATGTATATTTACTTACAATTTAAAATAATTTCAAATGAAAAATGTTGCCTCTTTTATTGCAATCGTATTGTTTAGTGCAATCGGTTATTCGCAAAACGGCCCAAAAATTGAATTTGCAGCCCAAGACAATACTATTGATTATGGAAAAATTTCGAAAAGTGATAATGGAGTACGCTCCTTTGAGTTCACAAATACTGGTGATGCACCACTTATGATTATTGGCGCAGAATCAACCGTTAGTTCTATTGTAGTTACCAAACCAGCTGCTGCAATTCAGCCTGGAAAAAAAGGAAAAATTGATGTAAAATATAATATGGCTTCTGGTCCGATTCGTAAAACAATTACCGTTGAAACCAATGCTGTCAATTACCCTGACGGAAGAGTAGCCTTAAAAATTAAAGGTGAAGTTTTATAAATAAATTAAAATCTTAAAATACAAAAAGCCGTTTCTAATTCAAGAAACGGCTTTTATTATTTTTATCTGTTTTTATTTGCAGGGAGCTGAATCAAATTTATATTTTACGCGCTCAAAATCAATTGGTTTATCTTTTACCAAATAAGTTACGCCCATTGTCGTCTGCATTGTTCCGTTTCCTAAAATAAGCTGTTTGTCACGCTTCAAAAGTGCCATTGGATTTTTGAACTTTGCATTATTATTTGTTCCATCAACAAAAGTATAATCTACAAAAAGCGTATCGCCATGAAATTCTCCTGCAATTTCACCTTTCTTTAAAGGCGAAGATGCAACATTCATTGTCATATCTCCACTTATTTTTCCGTTTTTCAGTGTATTCAATTTTAGGTCTAAAGTATCTTTTTCATAAATTGCTTTATAACATTCTGTACCAACAATTTTTTCACCTTCAGCTTTAGCGGCAGCTTCAGCTTTTTGTTTTTCCTCATTTTTACAGCTTTGAAGTCCAACAAAAGACAAAAGCAGACATGACAGCACTATTTTTTTCATAATTGAATATTTAAATTTCATATAAAAATAAATAAAAAAGAAGCCAAAAAAAAGGCTTCTTGATTAAAAATATTTTTTCTTTTACAAATATTCACCGTGAGTAAGACGCACTGCGGTGCGTCTCTACGTTGCATTAAAAAGATAATAAACCTATATTTTTATAACTTCTTGATTACAAATTCAGATCTTCGGTTTAATTCATGCTCTTCTTCTGAACAGGCATCGTCGGTTTTGCATTTTATGATTGGAACAGATTCTCCGTAACCTTTTGCAGAAACTCGGCTAGCATTTATTCCGGACTGAATTATAAATTCTCTGGTAGAATTTGCTCTTTTTTGAGAAAGCGCTTCATTAAATTTATCATTTCCGCGCGAATCTGTATGCGAACCAATTTCGATAACCATTCCTGGATATTTGTTCATCAAAGCAACTACTCTTCCTAAAACTACTTTGGACTCTTTACGGATATACCACATATTGTAATCAAAATAAATAGGATCTGTTTTGATAACCAATCTGTCTTTATCATCTTTTACAACATCTTTTTCCTGCTTCAAAATCTCTGCTACTTTCTCCTTTTTCTTGATTTCGTCCGCTTTTATTTCATCAGCTTTCGCTTTTTTAGCTGCTTCATTTAATGCAATAATTGCCAAGGCTTCTTTTTTCTTATTTTCTTCTTCTAAAATAAGCTCCTGTTTTCTTTTATTTTCAGCATTTTGTTTTTCTTCTAATTTTATTGCATCTAAAGATTTCAATGCCAATGAACCATCGTTTGTAGCATTTCTGGTTTTTCCAATTTCCAGTGATTTCGATTCATTGGTATACTTTTCTTTAAAAGCAACAATCGTATACGAACTTTCGCAAGCAACGGTAAAACTGAATTTTCCATCGGCTGGAACTGTAATCGTATTCAAAGTCTTTTTAGCAGCATCCTGAAGCATTACAGTAGCATTTTCAAGAGGTAAATTAGTATCAACATCTGTGATTGTTCCAGCAATAAACTGTTTGCAATCTTCAACAATCAAATCTTTCGTTTCGGTAAATTGGTAAATATCGTCACTTCCTTTTCCACCATCTCTATTTGATGCAAAAAAACCTTCTTTTGTATCTGAATTGATTGTAAAAGAAAAATCATCCAAATTAGAATTTAACGGCAGTCCGATATTTACTGGTTCAGAATATTCATTTCCTTTGATTTCCGAAACAAAAACATCTAAAGATCCGTATCCCAAATGTCCATCTGAAGAAAAATAAAGTTTGTTATCTGCAGAAACAAATGGAAACTGTTCTCTTTTATCAGTATTAATAATTGGTCCTAAATTCTTTGGCGTATCAAATGCGCCTTTATTAATATTTACCGAATAAACATCAAAAGAGCCGATAGATCCAGGCATATCAGAAGCAAAATATAAAACTTTTTCATCCACGCTAAGCGCAGGATGTTCAACTGAATAATTTGGGCTATTGAATGGAAGCGACACAATATTTGTCCATTTTCCGTCAACTAATTCGGCTTTGAAAATTTGAAGATTCGAAATTTTCTGATCGTTTGTTTTTCGGGTTTTATTTTTTGAATTATTTCGGGTAAAATAAACCGTTTTACCATCTTTTGTAAAAACAGCATTTGATTCGTGCATTCCGGTTTTTAATTCCGAAGCAAAATAATTGATATTTGGTTCAGCCGAATTAATTTCATTAAGTGGAACTGAAACTAAATTTAAATAGGTTTCATTATCCCATTTGAATCTTTTGTCAAATATTCCGGGTTTGAGTTTTACTGCAGCAAAAACTAAATTTCCATTATATGGAACTGCTCCAAACTCAGAATTTGGAGTATTTATCGCTAGATTTTTGATTTCAAATCGATTTCCGATAGCCGAAACATTTTCAAGTTCTTTCAGTTCATTTTTAAAATAGGTTGAATCTTTTCCATTAGTTGATGATGCATAATATTGTTTCAAAGCTGCATTTGCATCGGTAGAACTATTTGTTGCTTTTAAGGTTTGTGCATATCTGAAATAATATTCGCGATTCAAATCCTTATTATAATTTTGAAATAAAAGTCGGTAATAACGCTGGGCTTTTACTAAATTATTGATGTAATAGTAAGAATCCGCCAGGTTTTTTATTACTTCCTGTGAAGGTTTTTCTTCAGCTAATTTTTCATATAAAATAATAGCTTCAGTATAATATGTCTTATCAAAGAATCGCTTGGCTCTGGCCAATTCCTTGTCTTGGGCGTTTATAAATTGTATTGAAAATACGAATATAATAACTAGTAGCTTTTTCATATTTTTCATTTTAAAAGAATCTAGGTGATTTATCATATCCTTTTCCTAATAAATCCAAATCAAACAATAACATTATTTCATGTGTTCCTGAATTAAACTGGCCTAAATTAGAAAGTGTATAGTCGTAAGCATAACCAACTCTCAAAGTTGGTGTGACATTAAAATTAAACAAAGCGCTCACCGAATCATCAATCCTGTATGCTGCGCCAAATTCAAACTTTTCGTTATACAAAACATTTGCTGTCAAATCAATAGAAACTGGAGCACCTTTTACAAATCGTGACATAAATGCCGGCTTCAGTTTTAAATCATCATTAATTTGAAAAACGTACCCTCCGGTAAAAAACATATGGATTTCTTCAGCTCCAAAAGCATTAACTCCTGACTTTTCTTCGATATATTTAGATTTTATCAAATTTGGAGCAGAAAATCCGAGATATAAATTATCTCTAAAATAATAAGCTCCAACGCCAATATTGGGCTTTGTGGCATTTATATTTTCTGAAAAAGCAATATCAGTTGCGGGATCACTAAATTTAAATCCGTTAAAATTCGTCTGCATTGATGATACTCCGGCTTTCAGACCTAGCGAAAGTTTATTTTTTCCTCCTAAATTCAATACATAAGCAAAATCAGCATAAATATTATTTTCCTTTTTTGCGCCATCGCCAATATCATCAGAAATAAATGAAAGACCTACTTCAACTTTTTCTGACAAAGCTGTATGTCCAAAAAATGTAAAAGTTTTTGGCGCTCCTACTGCCCCAACCCACTGTGTTCTGTATAGTCCTCCAAAATTCATCATTAAAGGAGTTCCAGTTGCATAAGCCGGATTTACAACACTCATATTGTACATATAGTGTGTGTATTCTGGATCCTGTTGTGCTGAAACAGTCGTTAAGCAAAAGAGAAAAGTTATGTAGAGTACTATTTTTTTCATTTGAATCATATTAAATATTGCAAAAGGAATTATCGGTTTAAATAAAGGCGTCCTTGTATTGGAGGTTTATTGCCTTTATTAAACTGGAGTGTATAAAAATAAACTCCGTTTGGCGCTATTCCATGAGCAAATCCGCCTGTCTCCCAATTGGTTCCGTCCCAACTTGCTTTGTCTTTAAATCCTTCATACATTCTATTCCCGTATCTGTTGAAAATTTGCAGATAATAGTCCGGAAATAAGAAATCAATATTAGGTATTACGAAGGTGTCATTTACTCCGTCTCCATTTGGTGAAAATCCGTCAGGAATAAAGAAATCAGGAGGAACAGTATCGCAATCCGTTAATGAAACAATAACCTCTAGACTGTCATATGAAAGACAATTTTCGCTTGACGAAAAGTCAAATCCATAATATTTCCCTTTGTCTACTAATGCTGTTGATGCAGGCAAAAGTGTACCACCTTTTGGAGCATCATACCAAACTACTGACGACGGCACATTTGTATTATTTGATAAACTCGCAAGTGTTGGGGCATCTAAACCGCAGAAATTCTGTCCGTCTGTATTTAATTCTGGTGCCGGAGTATCTTTTACCGTAACTTTAATCATTGTTGCAGGCGAAGTACAAGATAACGTAGTTTCGGTCACATATAAGGTTTCATCTTTAAGAAGATAGGTATTTGCGAGCGGCGTAGTCAGTGTTGGTGAATTATACCATTTAAATTGTGGTCCGCTAGGTGCTAAATTGCCAATAATTGCTCCTTCAGACTTGCAAAAAGATTGATCTGTTGAAACTGGGGCTACCGGAATAGGATTTATTGAAAAAGCTGCAGATACGGTACTTACCGGACTATCACAACCTGTAATATTGTTTTTTACATTTTCAATTTTGATTATGGTCGAGCCTGTATTAGCAAGCAAAGTTGCAGGAATTACAAAACTAGCATTGCCACTTACAGGAGATAAAGCTATTGTCTGGACTGTGGCTGTATTTGCTCCAGAAAGTGTATAAGATAATATAACATCTGTCAAAGTTCCTAGTCCAGTAACTGAAGCTGTTACAGCTGAACCAAAACAAACTGTAGTTGCTTGTATTTTTAAATTTGTAACATTCGGTAAAGGATTTACGATAATGTTTCCCCTTAAATTCGCTGTATTAGAACATGAGGTCCCAATATGTTTAATATTCGTAATTGTAATTACTGAATTTCCACTTTGAGAATTTAAAATTGCGGGCAATGTGAATGAAGCAATCCCGCCGGCAAAAGTCACTCTTGCTGTCTGACCTGATATGGTATTTACACCTGCAATATTATATGATATATCATACGTACCATCTGCAACTCTTGTCGCTTCAGAAATAGTAATTAAAGAAGCTGTGTTTTGACATGCTTGAATAGGTTCAATTCTAGCTCCAATTAAATCTGGGATTGGGTAAACATTTAAAAAATCACTCATGTTCCCAATAATATTCTCGCAGGCAAGCACGCTTGTCGCTTCATAAATATTACGTACATTGACTAAATAAGCTCCAACTTGCTGAAAATAATCAGATTTTAATGGAAAAGACATAATGCCATTAACAAAACTTGCCTGCACAACCTCCGATCCTCCATTGCTTCCACTAACAGAGAATCTAACATTATAATTTCCATCTGGTATTGCGGCGGTTTCTTTTCTTATAGTGACAGAGTAAGTTGCAGTTGCAATATCAGTTTCGCAAATATCAGAGTTTACCGTCAATGTTGCACCAGTAAAATCTAATCTCCTTTCAATAACTATATTAACTGTAGTTTCTGCATTTTTACAAATAGGATTTTTTGTTGATAAGACCGTATATTTAAAAGAAAAAGTACCTAATCCATATTTATTATAAATTTTTTGGACATCAACAAAGTGATCTCCTGGAAAGGACAACTCGCCAGTATTTCTTAAATCTGTCCAGGTACCATTAGGATCTTCTTTAGACAACAAATCATTCAAATCAACATTAGTATAATTTGAAAATCCATCATCGGCACAAATATTTAATGGTAGTGGGGATCCTGACTCAGGGTTTCTAAAAACCGAAATAATCACTGTTGATGAAACTGCTGCACAACTTCCTATTGCTGGCATTGTATACGTAAAAGAATAATTTCCTTCCAGCTCAGTAACATCGATAACAGATGGAATATCTTGTTTTGTAGCATTATCATGCCATTGTCCATTAGACTGAGGTCCCAAAAAAAGACCATTAAAAGACTGAAAAAGGTTATATGTCTTAGATGAACTACAAATTACTGTATTAGAAGGAACACCAGCATACCCTCCAATCGTTACCGTAACAACAGCAGTATTATCGGGACAAAGCCCAATTCCGTCAACAGTATAAGTATAACGAAAAGTATTACTAGTTCGAATTTGCTGTGCATCTAAAATTCCGGTATCAGGGTCTAATCCACCGGAACCATCGGTATCTGTCCAGACTCCTCCGCTCAGTGGTGAACCTGTCAAATAAGTATTTAAATCAATCACTTTGCTGCTGGCATTCTGAATATCACAAACTGTCAATGTTCCATCTTCACCCGCACATTGCGCATAAATTTTATTAGGGATTACAGATAAAAAAATAAAAAAAAGAATGATTCGGAGAAAACTAATGTATTTTTTGACCATAAAATTATATTTGGCTAAACATTATAATTTAGAAGCACTATGTAAACAATTTAACAATTATTTTATCACAAAAGTGTACTTACTTTTCAAAAATAGTCATTCTATTGATTATGACCCAAAAAACTTTCTAAAATGTCTTTTCCTAAAGTTCATCTTCAAGTCGAAATCTGAATTTTAAAATTAAACTGTCGCGTTCAACTTCTAAGTTAATCCACACATCGTCTTCCGACTTTAAAAGGCTGTTTATCTGCTGTAAAGAATATTTATAAGGTACTGCGTTATTTATGCTAACAATTATATCTCCTTTTTTTAAACCACATTTTTCGGCTGCAGATTTTTTTCTAATATTCACAATTTCATAAACGGGTTTTAATGAAAATTTATATTTGAAATTATCATCTTTTTTAGCGTCGTAACCTACGTCTGACATAGAATTCGCAACCTGTACTGTTTCTAAATGAAGCGTTTCTTGTACCCATTGCAAACCATTATGCTGAACTGTTATTCCGCTCTTGTTATAAGTAAATGGCTCCGAAAATTTACTGTTTTTTTTCAGATAAAGCTTTTCATCAGCATAATCCAAAACAAGAGTAAAACGTTTTAAAACCTCACCTCCTATCGAACCAATTCGGCCTGGTACCATTTTTACATTTCGAATCGAAGTTGAATCCGGAAACGCAACTATCGGATTTTTAAAATCAAATTCATCGACTGAAAATTTAGCAATTTTTGCACGATGTCCTTCAATATCACCGCTAAATCCTTTTCCTAAAAAGTCTGGGAAGTTTTTCTTAGGCAATTTGATTTTATTGTTCTCAAAAATCCAAAAAGCATCACTATTACCAATATCAATCAATAATTTAGCCGAAATCTTAACACTGTCAACTACTGCAGTTGTAGTAATATAAGGCTTAGATCTTTCAATTGAAATCGGAACTGATTTGAATTTCTTGTCCAGTTTCTCTTTAATGGATTCTTTATTTGGATAAACGTAAAGTTTTTTCTTTGAGTAATTAATTTCAACTAAATTATTTTTAAAAAACTTATATCCAATAATGCCATTAACTGGAATTCCAATGTGCGATGATAGGTTAAAATTTTGATCTAAAATAATATAGACTAAGTGTGTGCTAGATTTCAGGCTATGCGTTTCCAGCACATTATTAGTCGATTTCAATCCTTCTATTTCTTCTTCGCTGCCTAATCCTCTAAGCTTTATTTTTACAACATTATTAAAACTGATTTCTTTTTGTTCTTCCATACTAAACATAATGGTTTCTTCAACACCAGAATCCAATAGGAAATTCAGCTCTACTCCATTTACTTTTATTGGAATAAAGATGAGATTATTTATCAATTTAAATGGAATTGTGACCTTACTGCTATGACCCTGGATCAAAAAATCATCTTGAGCTTGCATAGTTAAAGATGTTAAAAGCCCAAAAAACAACATGAAATATTTTTTCATTGATAATATTTTAATATAAAATTAATAAAAATATTGATAATTGTTACATTTCCATAACACCTCATAATGTTTACGTTAAATTCGAAAAAAAAAATGCAAATTTGCACTTCAATAATTTATACTCATGCCAACAATTTCTCACAAAGGCAGAAACATGCCTGAATCACCGATACGCAAGCTGGCTCCTTTTGCAGATTTAGCAAAGAAAAAAGGACACAAAGTGTATCACTTAAACATTGGTCAACCGGATATCAAGACACCGGAAGTGGCCATCGAGGCGGTAAAAAATATTGATTTGAGTATTATAGAATATAGTCCGTCTGCCGGATATGAAAGCTATAGAAAAAAATTAGCTCATTTTTACCAGCGCCAAAATGTAAACGTTAACACAGAAGACATCATTGTAACAACTGGTGGTTCTGAAGCCTTACTATTTGCGCTGGCCACAATTACTGATCCAGGAGATGAAATTATAATTCCTGAGCCTTTTTATGCTAATTACCATGCGTTTGCATCTTCAACAAGTGCTACTGTCGTACCACTTGTTTCAACTATAGAAACTGCATTTGCTTTGCCAAGCATTGAAGAAGTTGAAAAATTAATTACGAACAGGACAAAAGCCATTTTAATTTGTAACCCTGGAAATCCAACGGGTTATTTATATTCTGAAGCCGAAATTAAACAATTAGCGAGCTTGATAAAAAAGCACGACTTATATTTAATTGCAGATGAAGTCTATCGTGAGTTTTTGTATGACGGAAATGATGTTCATTTTTCTGTAATGAATTTAGAAGATGTCGAGCAAAATGTCATCATGGTTGATTCTGTTTCTAAACGCTACAGTATGTGTGGCGCAAGAATTGGCTGTTTGGTAACAAAAAATAAAGATGTTTTAGCAACTGTAATGAAATTTGCTCAGGCGCGTTTAAGTCCGCCTACAATTGAGCAGATTGCCTGTGAAGCTGCTATAGATACGCCTCAAAGTTATTTTGATGAAGTTATTGCAGAATACAAAGAGCGCCGCGATACTTTAATTTCCGAATTAAACAAAATTGAAGGCGTAATTGTTACAAAACCAAAAGGAGCTTTTTATTGTATTGCACAATTACCAATAGAAGATTCTGATGATTTTGCACAATGGCTTTTAGAAAGTTATGATTTAAATGGTGAAACTGTAATGATTGCTCCTGCAAAAGGTTTTTATTCAACTCCGGGAATGGGACTAAATCAAGTTCGAATTGCTTACGTTTTAAATAAAAAAGATCTAATTACAGCGGTTAACATATTAAAAGAAGCTCTTTTAGTTTATAACAAAAGATAAAAATTAAATACATTATTCTAAAATCTGTTTTAACTTCAATGTTGAAACAGATTTTTTTTGTTTCCTCTTTTCTGAAAATAACCTCAAAAACAAACTTCATATCGTTTAGTTCTTAGTAATTTAGCTATAGATTTAAAGACTTTTAACATGAAAAAGTTAATTGTAATATCATTTCTGTTTCTGATATCGGCATCTGCTATAAATAAAAATAGTAAAGAAGTAAAGAATGATTTTAAAGACCAAGACATCGAATATTATCGGCAAGAAATTAACCGCGCTTTTTCATTATTAAAAAAGAAAAAGAAATTCATAGACTTAGAACTTCTTAACACCGAAAAAGCACAAGTTCTCTCGATTGCCTTTCCGGAAATCCTACGATACGATTCTTATTCAGATTATTTAGAAACTTCTTCAAACAGAATTTTGTATGTCAATAAAGGAAAAGAAGCATCTGATTTTTCAACAGGTTATTTTCAGATGAAACCTTCATTTTTAGAAAATTTAGAAAATTATGTTGCTAATACCGAAAGTCTAAAATCGTATCAATGGGTTCTTATTCAAAACAAAGATGAAAAAGAAGCCCGAAAAGAAAGAATAAATCGTTTAGCAAATTTGCAATGGCAATTGCGATATCTAAAAGTTTTCTGGTTTGTTGCCGAATATAAATATCAAAATATTAATTTCAAAAGTACTGAGGAAAAAATTAGATTTTATGCAACAGCATATAATTACGGATTTACGAAACCTGAAAGTGAAATAACAAAATATCAGTCTGCAAAAAAATTCCCTTCCGGAGAAAGTACTAACACCCACAAATTAGCATTTGCCGATTTTTCAATTGATTTTATACAGACTTATTCCTTTTTTTTCAAGTAATAAATAGTAACAAACAAAACTCAAATTGAGCAGTGTTAATTTAAACTATATCCAAAAAGGATCGATTAAATAGTAAAAACGATAGAAAAGGTTTGCTTTTTATTAATTATCTTTACCGCCTTAAAAAGATATACCCATTATAATAGTAGTTTTTAATGATAAATAACGAAGATTTTTTAGACGAAATTGGTGACAGTCACTTCAGCAGCAATGCAAAAAACCCTTTAAGAGCGGATGCTTTTGACATAACTGATGAAGAAAAAATAGAAAAAATAAAAAAAGATGTTGAAAGCATTCTACAGACACTTGGAATGGATTTGACAGACGACAGCATCAAAGGAACTCCAAACCGAGTTGCTAAAATGTTTGTAAAAGAAATTTTTGGTGGTTTAAATCCTTCAAAACAACCAAAAGCTTCTACTTTTGACAATAATTACAAATACGGTGAAATGTTAGTAGAGAAAAACATTACCGTTTATTCTACTTGTGAGCACCATTTACTACCAATTATTGGACGCGCTCACGTTGCTTATATTTCAAGCGGAAGAGTTATTGGACTTTCTAAAATGAATCGTATTGTTGAATATTATGCAAAAAGACCTCAGGTTCAGGAACGTTTAACAATGCAGATTGTTCAGGAATTACAAAAAGCACTTGGAACAGAAGATGTTGCCTGCGTTATCGATGCAAAACACCTTTGCGTAAATTCTAGAGGAATTAAAGACATTGAAAGCAGCACAGTAACATCTGAATTCGGTGGAAAATTCAAAGACGCTCAAACGAAAAGAGAATTTCTTGATTACATCAAACTAGACACCCAATTCTAAATGTTTGATTGATTAATTGTTAATCTCTGTTAATCATTTAAAAATCAAAAATTAAACAAATTACAACAAGCAAAACTATGCCTTTATATACAAGTCAGCCCCTAAAAATATACAATTCACTTTCGGGTGAAAAAGAAGATTTCAAACCAATCCATGAAGGAAATGTTGGAATGTATGTTTGTGGACCTACCGTATATAGTAATGTTCACTTAGGAAACGTAAGGACTTTTATGTCATTTGACGTGATTTTCAGGTATTTTTTACATCTGGATTACAAAGTACGTTATGTGCGTAATATTACAGATGTTGGACATATTGTGGATGACGTTGATGAAGGTGAAGATAAAATTGCTAAAAAAGCACGTTTGGAACAATTAGAACCAATGGAGGTTGTACAACGATACACTGTAGATTTTCATGATATTCTAAAAGCTTTCAACTTTTTACCGCCAAGTATCGAGCCAACTGCAACTGGCCATATTATTGAACAAATCGAAATCATCAAAAAAATTATCGACAAAGGAATTGGCTATGTTGCCAATGGATCAGTTTATTTTGATGTTGTAAAATACAACGAAACCAATAATTACGGAATTTTAAGTGGCCGTAATATTGAAGATATGCTTGCCAATACCCGTGACCTTGACGGGCAATCTGACAAAAGAAACCCACAGGATTTTGCACTTTGGAAAAAAGCAGAACCAGAACATATCATGAGATGGCCTTCACCTTGGAGCGACGGTTTTCCGGGCTGGCATCTTGAATGTACTGCAATGAGCACAAAATACTTAGGAAATCATTTTGATATTCACGGAGGCGGAATGGATTTAAAATTCCCGCATCATGAATGCGAAATCGCACAAAATGAAGCCTGCACAGGACAATCTCCGGTAAATTACTGGATGCATGCCAACATGCTTACCTTAAACGGAAAGAAAATGGCAAAATCTACTGGAAATAATATTTTGCCAGGAGAAATTTTAAGCGGAGACAATACTATTCTGAGCAAAGCATTTTCTGCTTCGGTAACTCGTTTTTTTATGCTTCAGGCACATTATAGAAGCATTTTGGATTTTTCGGATGATGCTATTACTGCAGCTGAAAAAGGATACAAAAGATTAATGGAAGCGCTTGATGCATTGCCTGCGATTTCAACAAGCAATACAAGTTCTATTGATTTTGGAGCATGGAAACAGCTATGCTACGACGCAATGAATGACGACTTCAATACACCAATCTTAATTGCACAATTGTTTGAAGGTGTTCGTTATATTAATTTATTAAAAGACGGAAAGGAAACCATTTCTGCTGAAGATTTGAAAACATTTTCAACTGCAATCAATGCTTTTGTTTTTGATGTTTTAGGCTTAAGCGACGAAAAAGGTTCTGACGGCAATAACGATAAATTAGAAGGTGTTGTAAATATGCTTATCGGAATGAGAAATCAAGCCAGAGCAGATAAAAATTTCGCTCTTTCTGACCAAATTCGTGATCAGCTTATCGCTTTAGGAATCCAGTTGAAAGACGGAAAAGAAGGAACCAGCTTTTCGATCTAAAAAAGTCATTTCATAAACCCATGAAAGCAATCACTCCATTTATTTTATTAGTGCGCTTTTATCAAACCGCCATTTCGCCCTTTACACCGGCGTCATGCCGATTTGAACCAACATGTTCAAGTTACATGATTGAAGCACTTCAAAAACATGGATTATTTTATGGCGGTTATCTCGGAATGAAACGTATTTTAAGCTGTCATCCCTGGGGAAGAACCGGGTATGACCCAGTCCCGGAAAAGAAATGTTCACATAAACATTAACTTTTTATAAAGAGGAACTCTGCTTTAAATATTTATTTTTACAATTAATAAAAAACACAATACTACATGACACACGCCTTAAATTTGGTTTGGAATCCTTCAGAAGGAATTGATTTAGGATTTTTTATGATTCGTTATTACAGTTTGATGTTCGTAATTGCTTTTGGTTTAGGATGGTACCTAATGAAAAAGATTTTCGAACGCGAAAATGAATCACTTGACAAACTGGATTCTTTATTTGTTTGGACTGTTCTTGCCACTTTAGCCGGCGCGCGTCTAGGACATGTTTTCTTTTATGACTGGGAATATTTTAGAAACCATTTGCTTGAAATCTTTCTACCATTCCGTTTTGAACCAAAATTTGAGTTCACAGGATTTCAAGGACTAGCAAGTCATGGAGCAGCGATTTCAATCATCGTTGCCATGTATTTTTACAGTAAAATGATTCTAAAACGTCCATTATTATGGATTTTAGACCGTGTTGTTATTCCAGTTGCCAGCGGTGCGATTTTTGTTCGTTTAGGAAACTTTTTCAATTCTGAAATTATCGGACACGAAACAACATCTGCTTTCGGTATTCGCTTTTTACATGATAAATTCAGCAAGGCAGAAGCTGTTAACGCAACTCAAATTGCCAATCCTAAAGAAGCTTATAATGCAATTGCACATGATCCAAAATTTGCTGATTTACTAGCTCAGGTCCCTGCAAAACACCCAACGCAATTATATGAAGCTTTCTGTTACATTTTTGTATTTGCAGCTTTATATTTCTTATACTGGAAAACAAATGCAAGACTTAAATCAGGATACTTATTCGGATTGTTTTTAGTCCTTTTATTTGTTGTCCGTTTTATCGTTGAGTTTGTAAAAGAAAGTCAAGGCGGTTTTGAGAGCGAATTAGGCTATTTCTCAACAGGACAATGGCTAAGTATACCTTTTATCATAATCGGTCTTTTCTTTGTCATTAGAGCGCAAAGAAATCCATTAGCGACATCTTAATAAAGATCTTAAAAAAATACAAAATCCCAATAATGATATTATTGGGATTTTTTTTGCTCCAGAAACAAAAATTTCAAATTACAATCAGAATACCAATCGTTTAAATCCATTCTCGATTTTCTTCACTCTTATAATATTTAGAAGCAAAAACATATCATTTCAAAAGATCTATTGTCCCGCTGTACACTATATCTTTTCCCTGTTAAAGAAACAGGAAAAAGGATACCGCTTCCATCGGGGCTAGACTAGAAGTTTTTGTTTTCAAAAGATTTTAATCAAAATTACATTTGAAGATTAACCGAATACAATAATTCAAATTCCAGATTCTCCATTAAAAATTTGGCTTAAATAAAAAGTTCATGCTACAACTTTACTTCCATTGAAAATTAAAAAACTATTACTATTAGGAACAAAAAAAAGATCCAGCTTTCACTGGATCTTTTTCTATTTTAAAACAAGGGTTAAATTATGCCTTGTTATGTTTGTCTTCAATTGTGTGCTTATCATCACTAGAAATTGTATCAACCAATACTGGCGTAGCAATAAATAATGAAGAGTAAGTTCCTACAACAATACCAATCAACATAGCGAAGATAAATCCTCTAATTGACTCTCCACCGAAGATAAACATTGTTAATAATACAATGATCATCATTAATGAAGTATTCAACGTTCTAGACAATGTAGTGTTGATAGATGCATTTACGATATCTTCAAAACTTCCTTTACGGTTTCCGATGATAAACTCTCTAATTCTATCAAATACAATTACAGTATCATTCATAGAGTAACCAATTACAGTAAGAATCGCAGCAATAAAGTGCTGATCCATTTCCATGTGGAAAGGCATGAATTTATAACATAAAGAGTAGATTCCTAATACAAAGATTACGTCATGCGCAACAGCTGCAATCGCACCTAATGAATATTGCCATTTACGGAAAGAAACCATTAAGTATAAGAAAATAACTGCCATTGCACCAAGAACTGCCCAATAAGAGTTCGTTTTGATATCCTCAGAAATAGAAGCTCCAACTTTAGAAGCTTGTAAAACCCCAACTTTTTTACCATCAAAAGAGTTGATGAATTTATCATAAGTTGTATTTGGGTAATATTTCTGTAAAGCCTGATATAATTTTTGGTTTACTTCCTCATCGATAGCAACACCATCTTCTTTAATTTTATATTTAGTAGTGATTTTCAATTGATCATCATCACCTAAAACCTTAGCTTCAACTGGCGTTCCGAAAGCTGCAGATAACTCATCTGAAACTACAGTTGCATCGATTGGTTTCTCAAATTTCACTTGGAAAGTTCTTCCTCCAACAAAATCAACACCTTCATCTAATCCGTTAACGAAGAAGATAGAAATCAAACTCACAACAACTACAATTGAAGAGAAGATATAAGTGAATTTTTTGATTTTAATAAAGTCAAAATGGAAATTAGTAAACCAGTTTTTAGTAATGTTAGTAGAGAAAGTTAAATCACCTTTTCCAGCAATATTTCTGTCAATGAAAATTCTAGCAATAAAGATAGATGTAAACAATGAAGTTACGATACCAATTAATAATGTCAATGCAAAACCTTTGATTGGTCCAGTTCCAAAAATGAACAAGATTGCTCCAGTTAAAACGTGTGTTACGTTTGCATCAATAATAGAACGCATTGCTCCGTGCCATCCGTAAGAAGTTACAACAGCTTCAGATAACGATTTACCTTCACGTAATTCCTCTTTTGCCCTTTCAAATATAATAATGTTCGCATCTACAGCCGTACCCAATGTTAACACGATACCTGCAATACCTGGCAATGTTAATACAAAACCAAAACTTGCCATAATTCCGAACAAGAACAATAAGTTTAATAATAAAGCAAGATTAGCGTACCATCCAGCTTTACCATAATAGAATACCATCCATAAACAAACTAATAAAAATCCAACAACAGATGAAATAGTTCCAGCATCAATTGCAGCCTGACCTAAAGATGGTCCTACAACAGTTGATTGAATAATATCTGCAGAAGCTGGTAATTTACCTGCATTTAATACGTTAGCTAAATCTTTAGTTTCAGCAACATCAAAAGAACCTGTAATTTCAGATCTTCCTCCAGCGATTGGTCCGCTTGTAACTCCAGGAGCAGAATAAACGATATCATCTAAAACAATAGCGATATAACCTTTTTGAGAGAAAGCTCTTCCTGTCAATTCTTCCCAAACTTTAGCACCCTGGCTGTTCATTTGCATAGAAACAGCTGGTTTTCCTAATTGATCGAAAGTATCTTTAGCATCAGTTACAACACCACCGCTCATTGCAGGAACATTATCTCTATTACCTTTTAAAGCATATAATTCTACTGCTTCAACTTCTTTTCCTTTAGCATCTTTTAAAGTAGTTGGTTTACTCCAAACAAATTTTGCATTGTGTTGGTCAGCACCCAATAAAACTCTGATATCTGCTCTTTTGAAGTAAGCATTAACTGTAGCTGTATCTTTTGGAGCAAAATATCCTAAAACTGGACCACCACCTTGACCAATCATTTTGTCAAATAATGGATTGTTTCCTTTTTTAGTATCAACAGAATCTTTAGCATCAGTTAATAAAGCATTCAATGAATCTTTAACAACAGCTTTAGTTTCTGTTTTTTTGATTTCAGTCTTTTTCAAAGCCTCATTAGAAGCTACTAAGAAGTTACCGATTTCTTCAATCTTGAAAGTTTCCCAAAACTCTAACTGAGCTTTTCCTCCTAATAATTTTTTGATTCTATCAACATCCTTAGCACCTGGAAGCTCAACTAAGATTCTTCCTGTTTCTCCTAATTTTTGGATATTTGGTTGTGTAACACCAAATTTGTCGATACGCTCTCTTAATACTTTATAAGCACTTTCTACAGACTCATCAACTTTTCTTTTAATAACTTTTTGAGCTTGCGCATCAGTCATTTGAAAATCAATTCCACCTTCTCCTTGTAAACTTCTGTTTGCAAAAATATCTGGCGAAGCCAATTTCACCGTTCCGTTTGAATTTGCTTCAAAAGCTTCAAAAAATTTACTTAAATAAGTTTTATTTCCTTCTAAATTTGCAGTTGCATCAGCTAATGATTTATTAAAAACTGGGTTTTTAGAGTTGTTTGACAAACCTTTTAAAACGTCTTTAATAGAAATTTGAAGAATCACGTTGATTCCTCCTTCTAAGTCAAGACCTTTATTTAGCTGCTTGTTTTTTACTTCATTGTAAGTAAAATCTGTAAAACCAAGATCAAACACCTTCTCTTTACCAATAGAATCTAAATATTTTAGCTCTTTATCAGGATTATCTCCTGCAAAAGCTTTAGCCTCACCTTTGACATTATTTGCCACAAAAGTGAATGAAAGTTGGTAAATACTTACCAATGCAAATAGAATTGCGAAAAATTTAATAAGTCCTTTATTCTGCATTATTACTAAAAATTAATTATGTTTTATTGTTTGTTTTTGGTTCTAAATTCCCTAAAAATAAGCCCTGACATGAGATTTTAAAACTAAAAAATCGAGATCACGAATTACAACATTTTTTTTAAACCGAGCAAATATATAATTCTCGAAATGATTAAGCAATTTATTTATTAATTAATCTCAAAAAAAAGACTGCAAAAGTGCAGCCTTTTCTTTTTTTTAATGTTTTTATTATACTAAAATCGACTTTAAAGCGTCATTCATGTTACGAACTGCATCTGCACTTTTCGCAAATAACGCCTTTTCCTGATCATTTAAATTAATATCTACAATTTCTTCAATCCCGTTTTTACCAATTATACACGGTACTCCAATACAGATATCATTCTGTCCATACTCGCCTTCTACAAAAACAGAACAAGCAATCATTTTTTTCTGATCGTTTAAAATACTATCTACTAAATAGGCTACAGAAGCCCCTGGAGCATACCAAGCAGAAGTTCCTAACAAACCTGTCAGCGTTGCACCACCCACCATTGTATCAGCTGCAACTTTTTGAAGTACTTCTTCTGAAAGAAATTGAGAAACCGGTATTCCATTATAAGATGCCAAACGCGTTAACGGAATCATAGTAGTATCACCATGCCCTCCAATTACCATTGCTGAAATATCATTTGCAGGTTTATCCAAAGCTAAAGAAAGATAAGTTCTAAAACGAGAACTATCTAAAGCTCCACCCATACCAATTATTCTGTTTTTTGGCAATCCTGTAGCTTTTAAAGCCAAATACGTCATTGTATCCATTGGATTAGAGACAACAACAATTATAGTGTTAGGGGAATATTTTAATACATTTTCAGCAACTGTTTTTACAATTCCGGCATTAATCCCTATTAATTCTTCTCTTGTCATTCCTGGTTTTCTTGGAATTCCTGATGTAATTACAACTACATCACTGCCAGCAGTTTTAGAATAATCGTTGGTAACACCAGAAACTTTGGTATTAAAACCTGTGTTTGTAGCACATTGCATAATATCCAACGCTTTACCTTCGGCAAAACCTTCTTTAATATCCAACAATACTACTTCGCTCGCAATTCCTCTATAAGAAATAACATCTGCACATGTAGCTCCAACATTTCCTGCTCCTACAATGGTAACTTTCATATTTTTTACTTTATCGGTTATTAATTATTTGTCTATTCCTTAAAAAGACAATTCGTTTAATTGTCTAGTAAATTTAAACAATTAAACGAATTGGAATTATTAAATTTTTATTTTATGCATCAATATTTGCATAAACTGCATTTTTCTCGATAAATTCTCTACGAGGTGGTACTTCATCACCCATTAACATAGAGAAAACCTGATCAGCTTCTGCAAGACTATCAATATTTACCTGACGTAAAGTTCTGAAATTCGGATCCATTGTAGTTTCCCATAATTGCTCCGCGTTCATCTCTCCAAGACCTTTGTAACGTTGAATATTGGCACTTCCACCCATTCTTTCGTTTGCCTGATCACGCTGAACATCATTCCAAGCATATTCTTTTTTATTTCCTTTCTTAACTAAGTATAAAGGTGGAGCTGCAATGTAAACGTGTCCTTCTTCGATAAGCTCTTTCATAAAACGGAAGAAGAACGTTAATATTAAGGTAGAAATGTGGCTACCATCGACATCGGCATCACACATGATGATTACCTTGTGATATCTAAGTTTTTCAAGATTTAATGCTTTACTATCTTCTGCAGTACCAACTGTTACTCCCAAAGCCGTAAAGATATTTCTAATCTCTTCGTTTTCAAATACTTTGTGGTGCATCGCTTTTTCAACGTTCAAGATTTTACCACGTAATGGCAAAATTGCCTGAAAGTTACGATCACGTCCTTGTTTTGCTGTTCCACCAGCCGAATCTCCCTCGACAAGGTAAACCTCACATCTTGCAGGATCTTGTTCTGAACAATCAGATAATTTTCCTGGTAATCCACCACCGCCCATAACGGTTTTACGCTGTACCATTTCACGCGCTTTTTTCGCCGCGTGACGTGCCTGAGCTGCTAAAATTACTTTCTGGATAATTATTTTTGCATCATTTGGATTTTCTTCCAAATAATTTTCAAGCATTTCTCCAACCGCTTGAGAAACCGGAGAAACTACCTCTCTGTTTCCAAGTTTTGTTTTTGTTTGCCCTTCAAATTGAGGCTCAGCAACTTTTACAGAAATAATTGCAGTCAAACCTTCACGGAAATCGTCTCCGGAAATTTCAAACTTCAATTTATCCAACATTCCAGAAGCATCAGCATATTTTTTAAGTGTTCTTGTCAAACCACTTCTAAAACCTTGTAAATGCGTACCTCCTTCGTGTGTGTTGATATTATTTACATAAGAAAAAATATTCTCTGTATAACTCGTGTTATAAATCAAGGCAACTTCAACAGGAATTTCACCTTTTTCGTGATCCATACTGATTACGTGAGAAATAATTGGCTCACGGTTTCCATCTAAATAACGGATGTATTCTTTAAGACCTTCATCTGAATGAAAAACTTCACTTTTGAATTCTCCTTTATCATCAACTTCTCTTTTATCTGTAAATGTAATTGTGATTCCTTTATTCAAGAAAGAAAGCTCACGCATACGAGCAGACAAAGTATCATAAGAGAACTCTGTAGTTTGTGTAAAAATTGTATTGTCAGGATAGAAAGTCTGACGTGTACCTCTTTTATCTGTTTCTCCGATTTGTTTTACCGGATATAATGACTTTCCTCTTTCGTATTCTTGTTCGTAAATTTTTCCGTCTCTGAAAACTGTCGATTTCATATGAACAGAAAGTGCGTTTACTACAGAAACCCCAACACCGTGAAGTCCTCCGGAAACTTTATACGAATCTTTATCAAATTTACCTCCGGCACCAATTTTAGTCATTACAACCTCAAGTGCTGAAACTCCTTCTTTTTTATGTAAATCAACCGGAATACCACGTCCGTTATCTTCAACTGTAATCGAACCGTCTTCATTAATTGCAACACCAATAGTATCACAATGTCCGCCCATCGCCTCATCAATAGAGTTATCAACAACTTCATAAACCAAATGATGCAGCCCTCGAACCCCTACATCTCCAATATACATCGACGGACGCATTCTTACGTGCTCCATTCCCTCTAATGCCTGAATACTATCTGCTGAATAATTGTTCTTCTTGATTTCTTCGCTCATATAATTTATTCTAAAAAATGTAATTATTGTCTAACACGCAAATATATAAAAACGCAAATTATATATCCGTTAAAATCCCATTTAAAGCGCTTAAGTTATTAACACTATTGTCTAAAAAATCAAAAAAACAGCCCAAAAAGTCAATTTTAAATTCCAAATTCATAAATTCCAAATTCCAAAAATAATAATCGCATAAAAATTCAGATTGCGATTATAAATTTGAAATGTCAAAAATGTAAAAATTCCAAGTTCCAAATTTTATCAACACATAAAAAAACCGAAATACATTTGTAAGATGCATTTCGGTTTTTATAATTTTAAAACTCCTTAAATTGGAATTTGAAATTTTCCTTTTTATTATTTCTTATTGAAATCTCCAGCGTAAATTGATGTCATTTTATCTAAGCTCAAATACTTTCTCAAAACAGTATTAACTTCTTCAACTTTAAGCCCTTTAACTTTATTTTCTAAATCATCATAATCTTCAAGTGGAATTCCATACTGCAAATAAGTATTTACAAGTCTCATCAAAGTATTATCATTACCTAAACTAGTTTTTCTTTCATTCTGCCAGCTTACCAAATTTGATTTTAACTCTTCGGCTGTAAATCCATCTTTTAATGCTTTTGCAATTTCTTCTTTCGCTGCTGATTCAACTGCATTTTTTTTCGTTGGATTTAAAAAGGCATAGTAACTCCATGATGCTACGTCATTTGAAACTGGAATATCAATAAAAGATCCGGCTCCATAACTTATACCATCTTTTTCTCTTAATCTCATAGGGATTCTGGCACTTAAAAAACCGCCGCTTCCTAATATTTCATTTGCCATGACAAATGCAGGATAATCTGCATTTTTTCTATCCATTTTAAAGCTAACTCTTCCTACGGCAACTGCATTTTCTTTGTCTGGAGTAATAATATCTTTATCTAGTTTTTGTGTTTCAAAATAAGTTGGAATAGCACGTTCATATTTCGATTTAGAGTTCCATTTCCCGAATGTTTTTTCTAGAATTTCTCCTGTTGATTTCGCATCTAAATCCCCAACTACACTTCCAAAACCGTTGTTTCCACCTAGGATGTTTTTATAAAAATCTACAATTTCAGATTGTTTTATATTTTTAAAAGCATCTATTTCTTCCTGTGTAGTCGAAGTGTAAAAAATACTACCTTTTGGATATTTTGTCGTTTGTCTTGCAATCTCTGTAAAAGCAATAGATTGCGGATCATTTAAGTTTCCTTCTAAATAAGTATTATATTCTGCTATTGTTTTAGTTAATTCATTTTGCGGAAAAGTTGAATTAAGAAGCAAATCTTCTAAAATCCCCATAACCTCTTTGAAACTTTCCTTATAAGTATTCACATAAACAGACAAAGTTTGATGATCAAAATTGAAATAAATACTTGATTTCAATTGATCTAAACGATCCTGAATTTGCTCCTTGCTTCTTGTAGTTGTTCCTGTTTTCATTAGCTGTGCCATAATACCACCAATATCTGATTTCCCAGTCAAATCTTTCTCATTACTTACAGGAAAACTAAAATTAGCCTGAACTTTTCCGCCTTTAATTTCTTTCTTAATCAAGCCGTATTTTGCACCATTTGTCAGTTTGCCTTCTGTCAAATTTTGTTTTAAATTTTTGATTGACGCTTCAAAAGCTGCAACTTCTTTTTCTAAAGCCTTTCCTTTATAATCTTTAGTCAATGCAACGATTTGTTCATCTGTATATTCTACAGGTTTTAATCTTTGTTCATCTTTTGAAGGAATAAAAATACCTACTGTTCTATTATTGCTTCTAAAATACTTTTCAGCAACACGCTGAATATCCTCTTTCGTTAGTTTTTCAACGGCATCGCGATACAAATATCCTAATCTATAATCTCCAGAACCAATAATTTCAGTCAAATTGATTGCAAATGAAATCGTATTATTTTTTATTGCATCAATTTGTTTAATAATTTTCGCCTGAGCTCTGCTTACGTCCTGATCAGTGTATTTTGTTGTGATGATTTTATCCAATTCTGTTCTAACAATATCTTGTGTTGCTTTAATGTCTTTGTCATTAGGTATAGCAAATCCAAAATACATATAACTCGCATCTCTCACTGTTGGCTGCCAAAAATACAAGCTAGAAACCTTTTGAGTTTCAACCAATGATTTATATAAATATCCTGATGGATCTGCGGTTAAGATTTCGCCCAAAGCATCTAGCGCAGCATAATCTTTATCAGCATAAGAAACGGTATGATACAGCGCTCCCATATTTTTGCTTTCTCCCGCTCTTTTTAACTCTACAAATTTTTCACCGTCTTGTGCAGGCTCAATTGTATAGGTTTTATCTAAAACTCTTTTAGGTCTTGGAACAGCTCCAAAATATTGACCTACATATTGTAATGTTTTTTGCTCATCGAATTTACCTGCAACAATCAATGTGGCATTATCCGGCTGATAGTATTTCTCATAAAAAACTCTAAGCGTATTTGCTTTAACACGTTCTATATCTTCTTTGCTTCCAATAGTACTATTTCCGTAGTTATGCCATAAATAAGCAGTCGAAACGATTCTTTCCTGTAAAACACGATCCGGATTATTTTCACCTATTTCAAACTCATTTCTCACAACTGAAAATTCCTTATCAAGATCAGTTTGCAGAATCGTCGCATTAATCATCCTGTCTGCTTCCATTTGAATACTCCATTTCAGATTTTCATCATTTGATGGAAAAACTTCATAATAATTTGTTCGGTCAAGCCAAGTTGTTCCGTTGGCATTTCCTCCTTTGTCTGAAAGCATTTTTTTTATATCTCCCAGATTTTTTGTGCTTTTAAAAAGCATATGTTCTAGCAAGTGCGCCATTCCTTTCTCGCCATAACCCTCATTTCTAGAACCTACATTGTAAACAATATTAACCACCATATTGCTTTGAGAAGCATCAGGAATCAAAAGAACCTTTAATCCGTTTTTTAAAGAATATTCTTTGACACCTTCGACATTTGTAATAAATTTTGGCGTCTCTTTAGTCGCCACCGATTTTTGTGCATAAACTGAGCTCATAGAAATTAATGAGCAGCATAGAATTCCGCTTAATAATAGGTTTCTCATAGGTTGTTAAATGGTTTGAATTTATATTATTCTTGGTAATCAAATATAATATTTTTCTTAAACAGAAAATCCTTATTAACTTACTTTTAATATTTTACGGCATTCCGTAAAATAATATAATTGAAAATAAAAAAACCGAAACCACATTTGAAATGTAGTTTCGGTTTTTATAATTTATAGTTCTTAAAAACTTTCTTTTAAATTGAAGTTTAAGACTTTAGAAGCTCCACACCTGGCACTTTTACGTGCGCAGCATTTGCTCTTCCACTCGGATCAAGATTATCCTGCCATTTCGGAATCCATTTACGAACCGTATGTGCAGCGCTTACCTGAGGATAGTATTTATGAAAAATACTTCTGTATAAATAAGCTTCTTTTGTTGTTGGAGAATTGTATGGGAATTCTGCACTTGCTCCGGCTAATTGCTCGTCTGTTACTTGTGAAGCACAATATTCAATCAATTCATCAACCCATTTATACCCAACTCCGTCTGAAAACTGTTCTTTCTGACGCCATAAAACTTCTGCCGGCAAATAAGGATCTTCTGGAGTATCAAATGCTTTTCTTAAAATATATTTTTCAATGCCATCATATGTTTTCGGCTGTTTCTCTTCTGGTTTAATTCGGATAGCAACATCTAAAAATGCAGTATCCAGGAACGGAACTCTTGCCTCCAAACCATGCGCCATTGTAGTTTTATCAACACGTAATAAATCGGCAGTAAAAAGCTTTTGAACTCTTTCTATAGTTTCATCCTGAAACGCTTCTGTTGATGGCGCATTTCTAAAATATAAATGTCCACCAAAAATCTCATCGGCACCTTCACCAGAAAGAAGAACTTTTATTCCGGCATCAGCAATTGCTTTTGATAAAATGTACATTGGAACTCCAGATCTTACTGAAATAATATCATACGTTTCAATATGATAAATTACTTGTTCCAATACTTTAACGCCTTCTTCAACAGAAAAATGAATTTCATGATGCTCTGTTCCTAAAAACTCAGCTGCTTTTCTTGCTGCGATATTATCAGGAGCATCAGCATTTAAGCCAATAGAAAACGAATGCAGTTTTTGCCCATTTTCTTTTAAAAGCCTAGAAGCTATAGCCGAAATCAAAGAAGTATCCAAACCTCCTGACATGACAGCTCCTAAAGGAACATTGCTCAGTAAACGTTTACGCGTAGCCTCAATCAAACTCTCACGGATTAAGCCTAAATCTAAACTTTCAATTGCTTTTTTATGATCCTCGCAATCTGGCTGATAATATTTTACAAAACCAGTTTTTGCTGTATAATAATGCCCTGGAGGGAAAGTTGAAAACGATTTACATTGATCCGCAATTGATTTCATTTCAGAAGAAAAATAAATTCTTCCTCTTTCGTCCAAACCATAATACAACGGTTTCACTCCAATTGGATCTCTACCTGCGATATAATCATCTCCATCGATTATAACGAAAGCAAAATCTCCATCTAATTTATTACAGAAATTATATCCAAACTCTTCATACAAATGCACAATAACTTCTGAATCTGAATTGGTTCTGAAAGTATGATCTTTTAAAATAGTATTTTTTAATTCCTGATAATTGTAAATCTCACCATCGTGAATCATCCAGGCTCTATTTGTTCCCTGAATAGGCTGTTTGCCAGTATTTAAGTCAACAATTGATAAACTTTCGTGACAAAGCACGCTTCCGTTATCCATAATGTGCAAATCACTCTCATCTGGTCCGCGATGAGACATTCTTGCTGAAAGCTCTTGTACAAGTTTTGGGTCTTTTCCTTTGCCTATTACGGCTAATAATCCAGACATATTCTAATTTTTTTTACTTATTATTTTCTTCAAACTCACTATATGAAGCCAATTAGCTGCAAAAACGATTATACTTTATAATCTGCAGCAAAACTAAATATTATTTTCTGCTTTTCCTTTATAATCCTATTATAATATCAGACATTTAACTTTATTTCGACGAATGTCAAATATAAAAAAGAAAGTCAAATTATTGTCGAAGTTATTTTTAACTATCTGAAAACATACAATCTAAATAACTTAAGACAAGAAAAACGTCCTCAATTAAGAGAACGTTTTTCTGCAATATATATACTAATTCTAAAATTATACTTGTTTATGCTTTAACATAAGCGTCGTCATGAACACTTGCTACAGCTCTTCCAGAAGGATCGTTCATGTTTTTGAAAGCTTCATCCCACTCTAAAGCGATTTTTGTACTACACGCAACGCTTGCTTCCTGAGGCACACATAACGCAGCAGCATCGCTTGGGAAATGTTCTGTAAAAATTGAACGATAGTAATATTCTTCTTTTGAAGTTGGTGTCTGCAATGGGAATTTGTATTTCGCATTTGCTAATTGCTCATCCGAAACTTCTCTTGCAACAACTTCTTTTAATGTATCAATCCAGCTGTATCCTACTCCATCTGAGAACTGTTCTTTTTGTCTCCAAGCTACACTTTCCGGAAGCATTTCTTCAAAAGCTTTACGAACAACCCATTTTTCCATTGGGTGTTCTTTGTTAATCATTTTATCTTGTGGGTTGATGCGCATTGCAACATCCATAAATTCTTTGTCTAAGAAAGGTACACGGCCTTCGATTCCCCATGCAGCCAAACTTTTGTTTGCACGTAAACAGTCGTACATGTGAAGTTTACTCAATTTACGAACGTTTTCTTCGTGGAATTCTCTAGCATTTGGTGCTTTATGGAAATATAAATATCCTCCGAATAACTCATCTGCTCCTTCTCCTGAAAGTACCATTTTGATTCCCATCGACTTGATAACTCTCGCCATTAACCACATTGGAGTTGAAGCTCTAACTGTAGTTACATCGTATGTTTCAAGGTTGTAAATAACATCACGAACAGCATCTAAACCTTCTTGAATCGTGAATTTAATTTCGTGGTGAATAGTTCCAATATGATCTGCTACTTTTCTTGCAGCTGCTAAATCTGGAGAACCTTCCAATCCAACTGAAAACGAGTGCAATTGCGGATACCAAGCTTCTGTTGTATCATCAGACTCGATTCTGTTTTTTGCATATTTTTTGGCAACAGCCGAAGTAATAGACGAATCTAAACCTCCAGAAAGTAAAACTCCATAAGGAACGTCACTCATTAATTGTCTGTGAACTGCCGCTTCCAATGCTTTTTTGATTTCTGGAATACTTGTTTCGTTGTCTTTTACAGCATCATATTCTGTCCAGTCTCTTTTGTACCATTGTACAAATTCACCGTCTTTGCTTGATAAATAATGTCCTGGAGGAAACAATTCAATTTTTGTACAATATCCTTCTAAAGCTTTCAATTCTGAAGCCACATAAAAAGTTCCATGCTGATCCCAACCAATATATAATGGAATAATTCCCATGTGGTCACGAGCAACAAAATACTCATCTTTATCAACATCATAAATTGCAAATCCGAAGATTCCGTTCATTTCATCAACAAAATGAGGTCCTTTTTCTTTGTAAAGTGCCAAGATAACTTCGCAATCGCTTTCTGTTTGAAAGTTGTATTTTCCTTCAAATTGCTTACGAAGATCTCTGTGATTGTAAATTTCACCATTTGCAGCCAAAACCAATTTTTTATCTTCTGTAAATAAAGGTTGTTTTCCTGAAGCTGGATCTACAATCGCCAAACGCTCATGCGAAAGAATTGCTTTATCATTACTGTAAATTCCGCTCCAGTCTGGTCCACGGTGACGAATGATTTTAGACATTTCTAATACTTGAGGTCTTAAAGTTTCGGCTTTTTGTTTTAGATCAAAGGCACATACAATTCCGCACATAATTCTATATTTTTATTTTGTAAATTTTAATTTGATAAGGCAAAGATGCGGTAATGGTTACAATTGAAAAACACAAATAGTCGTTTCAGTTACAATTTTAAATCATAAATTAAATTTTACATGTAAAATGTAAAATTTTAACACTAAAAATTGGCTTGAACTTGAAAATTTTAATTTTGAAGAGAAAATACGAGTAAAATCGAAGGTTTTTAAAAAATCCTTGCATTAAATTTTAAGATATTTAAATATCGATGAATAATTCACAAACAGAATAGAGAAAGCTGTTCAGAAATTATTTTATGTTCAATCTTGTCATTAGATATCAACTTACAATTTGTCATTTCGAAGAACAAGAAATGACAAGATTGCGAAAAACTTTGAGAAAACTATTAATGTTTACTCAACACTCTCAATAGTATAATGCGTCTTATTAATCTCAAACTGAAATCCAACTTTATTTCCCATTAAATGATTGCCTAAGGGAGATTGTGGAGAAAGTGCAATAACATTAATTCCGTCAATTGCAATTTTTGGAAGTGCCACACTTACGTATAAATAGATTCCGTTTGCTTTTACCAAACTGCCCGAAATAATATTTTCTGTAGTTTTTACAGCATCAATTTTATCTAAAATCGCTTTTTGAGCAATAGCTTCTTTTAGTTTATTAGTCAATTTTTCCTGTTCGATGTGCATCATCGACAAAGCTGTTTCGTGCTTATCGCCGGCAGAACCTTTGGCATCATTTTTTGAATCTTCGGTCAAGCCAGAAATCATGTCTTTAAAAACATCAATTCGGTCCTGAACCATTTGCATATAATGGGAATATATTTTTTCTTTAAAAGTCATTTTTTTAAGCTACTAAGATTCTAAGTTGCAAAGATGCTAAGGTTTTTCTTTATATAAAAAAATTAGCCATGAAATCACGAATTTACTCCAAAAAACTCATGAAATCATGGCTAAAAAAGACGCAATTTTAAAGTAGATTTGCGCCTAAGTGCCTTTACGGCAAAATCTTCCTAAAAATCAAATTTGTAATTTCCTCCAACTAAAACCTGAAATCCCTGAACAGGATAATTCAGCCATTTTTCATAAGCCTGATTTCCAATATTATTTAGTTTTAAGAAGAAAGTCAAACGTTCATTGTATTTATATCCTAAATGAGCATTAGCATCAAAATAGCTTTTTAAAGTTATTACAGATGGCTCAACTCCAAAATCTAGATTCGTTTGCATATCTTTTCGGTCTCCAACAAAAAACACATTCAAACCTGCGTACCATTGTTTAGTAATAGTAACATCAAGATTCGAACTAATTTTCATTGATGGCAAATTCCAAGCTTCTAAACCGTCTGTTTTATAACTGTTGAAAGTACCGTTGATTCCAAAAGAAACGTTTTTAGAAAAATCAGCTTTTAATTCTCCGTAGAAACGGAAAGTTCTCACATCATCATAAACTACATTAAAAGAGTTTCCGAAAGCATAATTTTGGTTTGAAAAATCTTCTGTATAATCCTGGCTTTTAAACAACGCTTTGTCTTTTTCATTCAAATACGAGCCTGTCAAATTATAACTAACATTGTTGGCCAATTTCCCTTTTAATCCAGCAAAAACTGTATATTGATTGCTTGTTGGTCTCATATTTAAAGTTGGCGACAAAAATGGATTTTCGGTCACAAAATCAGCATATGAGTTTTGATTTAAGCTTCCGTTTACTCCGGTATAGAAAATCATTAAATCACCTACCAATTTATAAGAAGCGTTTACTTTTGGATAGATAAAAAATTTGTTTCCACTGTTTTCCGAATCTAAACCATAAAACAATCCAGCTCCTAATTCTAAAGTCCATTCGTTTTCATGAATTACAAAACTTGGCTCAATTCCAAAATTGGTCAAACTGTATTTTAGAGGTTCCGTATTATCTCTCGCATAATTATGTTCGAAAGAACCGCTAACATGGTCAACAATAACATTTGTAGTTATGGCCTGATCCATTATATCAACTTTGAAAGTTGGTTTTAGATAAAAACGATTTTCTGAAGATGAAAAACTATCTGAAAAATGCGTAAATCGAGTTGCAATTTTACTGAAAATTCCTTCTGTAAATTCAGCATTTCCGCCAAGCGAAATTGTATTATAGGAATGATTTGGGTTAATTCCTCTAATCAAATCTTCCTGTGTTTGTGGCGGCAAAGTCATTCCGAAATCCGTTGGAAGTCCGTACCAATTGTATAACTGATTTTGATACCCTAAATCAACACCCCAAGACATATCACGATTGATAACTCCATAACCAACATTTAAGGCTGTATCATAAAATTCATCATTCAGATTCACATCTTTAATACCTCCTTGTGATGAATGATGACGAAGCATTCCAGCCACGTAATCATTATTTCCCAAATCTTGGGTAACAAACAATTCAGCATTTAAAGTTCCGTAATTACCAACTCCAGCAGTTACATAATTATTAAACAATCTTTCTTTTTTAGATTTGTCCACAGCTTGCGCATTTCCTTTTGAAGGCGTAAAAGTTGAAGCAACCGGAACCGAAAGAATACTATATTTTATAGTTTCTTTTGGCTGATTTCCTGTATCGTCAAGCGAAGGTGTTTCTTTCACTTTAAACGCATCTGATATAGTTGGTGAATAAGGTTTTACCACATTAACCGTTTCAGATCCGATATTTTCATTTTTCTTCTGCGAAAACGAAAGCTGGCAAACAAGCAACACTAGTAAAACGACAATTTTATTTCGGCAGTTAATTTTCATATTTCTTTCTTTTTTAGAGAAAAGAATCTAGAATAAAGAAGAAAGACTTTTTTCCCTATTTCTATTTTTCTCTATCTTTTTTATTCTTATTTCTAATATCTTGGCTCTTTACTCTTTTTTCTATTTTCTATTTTCTAAACTTCCCACTCGCCTTTAGCAACAAATTGCGCTTTTCCTCCAATTTTTATATCAAACTGATCATCAGTTAATTTTCCTTTGAAATATATTTGCGATGGACGACCTATATAATCTCCCTGATAATTGATTAGTTCAAATTCAGGTTTGTGGTATTTCAACAGAAAAGCCTGAAGGCAAGTACTTGCACTTCCTGTAGCGGCATCTTCAACCAATTGATTATGCTCAACACATAACATTCTGCTGAATAATTTTGAGCCTTCTAAATAATAAAAATACAAGCCTCTGTGATCGGTTTTGCAATTATTCTTAAGCCATTTATCGGTTTTATCTTTATCTAAAACCAAATTTTCAAGCGCTCTTTTACTGCTTAATCCGACCATTACAAAAGCACTTCCGGTTGTCACTTCCTGAATTGGAAATTGATTTTCAAAATCGCTTATTTGCAGATTGCTGAATGACGTTAAATCTTCTTTTGAAAAAATATCCCAGAATTTCGGCTGGGCTGCTTTCAACCAAATCAACTCATCTGATTTATGAATCGCAATTGGCCCAATTGGAACTTCTAATTTAATTTCGTCAGGCGAATTATCAAAAATCTTATTCATCAAAACCCATGAAGTTCCAATTATTGGATGACCCGCAAACTGCATTTCATGAGCCGGAGTAAATATTCTAATCTCAGCTTTATTATTTTCTCTATCCAATTTGGTTACAAATGTACTTTCGGCAAAATTGATTTCGCGCGCCATTTGTTGCATTTCTGTCGAACTTAAATTTCCTGCATCTAAAAAAACCGCCAATTGATTTCCGGCATATTTTTTATCAGCAAAAACATCAACTATATAAAAAGGTAAACTCATTTCTTTCTTTTTTTGAGAAAATAGAAAATAGAATAAAGAGAATAGACTTTCAATCTTTGCTTCCCAATCTATATTCTATGTTCTTTTTTCTATGTTCTTCTATTCTTATTTAGTAATTGAAGAATTCGTTTTTGATTCTTCTAATTTAATCGCGCTCAATTCTCTTTTAGCTTCTTCAACAACATCCGGATAATCTGTAAAATTATTGATTACGTTATCCAAAATATAAGTTGCCTGATAACTGTCTTTTAATCCGTAGAAATTTTTCGCCATTAAAACCAAGCCTTTCGCACCATAATATTTGTAAGCCGAATAACTTTTTGCCAGTTTTTGAACAGCAATATTTGATGCGTCAAATTTCCCTTCTTTGGTTTTAAAATAAGCATCATAATACAATGCTTCAGCTGCTAATTCTCCTTTTGATGTTGTTAAAAGTTTTGCATAAGCCGTTTTTGCCTTGTCTTCATTTCCTGTTTGCATTGCAGCGCGGGCAACAATAATTTGCGCATCGGCTTTTACGCCAGCATCGGCTTTTGGATTTTCTAAAACTTTCTCTGCTGAAGTAACTGAATTATCATAATCTTTTTTGTCATAATAACATTTCATCAAATTAGCTTGGGCGAAGTTTTTATTCTGAGGATAATCAGCACCATTTTCCAAACGTACCAAAACCGGAATCGCTTTATCACAATCTTTTGCTTTTAGGTAAATCTGAGCCAATCTATTCAAAGCTTGTTCTGTAAATTCATTTCTTGGCTGATCGATTACATATTGATAATTTGCAACTGATTTCATTTCTAAACCATCAGCATAATACAATTGCGCCAGGTAGAAATTAGCTTCTAAAGCATGTAAACCTGAAGGAAATTTGTTTACATAACCTGCAAAACCTGTAACTGCTGCTTTACTGCTATTTTGAGTATATTGTTTGAAAGCAGCGTCGTAAGTATCATTATCCAATTCGGCATCTGTAACCGAAACAAAATCTAATGTTTTAACCCAAGTTGCATATTCATCCACTTTTCCTGAATCAACATAAATCAATCTTGCTGTAGCAACGGCCTCTAAAGCTTCAGGCGTTTTAGGGAATTCTGCAGTCACTTTTTTGAATTTAGCCAAAGCCAATTCGTCGCGATCAGAATTGTAATAAATCAAACCTTGTTTCAAAATTGATTTTGACGTAAATGAACCATCTTTATATTCCGAAATCAACTGATCATAGGTTTTAATTGCCAAATCATTTTTCTTGTCGGCTACATAAGTATTTCCTAATTCAAACAAAACATCATCGCGATATTCTGATTTTTTATACATTTTTAGGAAGTTGTTCAGCTCGTTGATTTTTTGATCATTTTTCGACATAAAACCATACGATAATGCTTTTTGAAATTGTGCATAATCAGCATCAACTCCTTTTGCGTCAATTGCTTTTCCGTACGCTTCCATTGCTTGTGAATATTTAGAATTCACAAAACGGGAATCTCCCAAACGCAAATACGAATCGTTTAAACGTGATTTATCAGAAGGAGAATTATCAATCTGCGCCTGAAATGAAGTTGCAGCCTGATCGTAATCTTTCAGCTTGAAATAAGTGTAACCAATATTATAATTGATGTTTTTGTATTCTTCTGTCGATTTTGCAGCAGCTTGCCCGGCAAACTGTTTGTAAGTCAACAAAGCATTCTGAAAATCATCTGCAAGATATTCTGTTTCAGCTTTCCAGAAAGTGGCACGCGCTGTAAATTCAGGTGTTTTTTGCTCGCTGATGGCGCTTTTAAACATTTTTCCAGCTTCAGCATAATTAGATTCGTTGTACAATTCCAATCCTCTGTAAAACAACACTTTTTGATAAGCTGCCTTATTTTCTGAAGTTCTGTTTTTCTCTAATAAAGTTAAAGCTTCTTTATAATTTTTTGTAGAAATATAAGAGTCAACTAATAATTTTTCAACTTCAGATTTGCTAGAATTGTTTGGATATTTTTTCAAGAAATCAAGCAAAATTCCAGGAACAGTTTGATAAGCATTTCCGATATCATAACTCAATTTCGCATAATTCAGCGCTGCATCTTCCTGAATTTGAGCATTAAATTCCATTTCCGAAGCATTTTTGAAAGCATTCAAAGCTTCTTGTTTTTTACCTGTATTCAAATAACTCAAACCTAAATGATAATACGCATTTTGCGCAACGAAATCTTTTCCTTCAATAATTTTGTTGAATTGAGAAATCGCTTTTTCGTAGTCTTTCTTTTCGTAATATGCGTAACCTAATTGATAAAAATCGGTATTATTCCATTTTCCTTTTTTTCCTGCGTAAAGCTCTAAATATGGAATCGCTTTGTCGTATTGTTTTAAATTGAAATAACTTTCTCCAATGATTTTATTCAATTCTGATTTTTCCATTTCATTTGATTTAGCCATTGCTTTTTGGCCCAAATCGATTGCTTTTTGGAAATTTCCTAATTTGAAATTCATATCAGCCTGATAGTACGAAAGCTTTTCTTTGTACTTCTCCTCACCAGAAACTTCATCAAAATATTTGGTTGCTTCTTTATAATCGTCGCCTTCATAAGCCATAAATCCTAAATAATATTTGGCCTGAGATCCAAATTCAGGAGAGTTTACGACTTTATTAAAATATGTAGTAGCTTCTTTTTTCTTTTTGGCATTGAAATAACTGTAACCTTTCTGAAAATTAAATTTATCAGAATCTGATTTGCTCATATAGCTTTCATCCACTTTGTCAAACCATTGCAACGCTTTTGGATAATTTCCTTGTTCGAAAAAATATTGCGCTACTTCAATATAAGCCTGATTTTGTTTGGTACTCGTTGGATAATCATCTACAAATTTTTCCATCAACGCATCAGCATTTGGCTGATTGGTTCTAATCGCGCAGTTTGCGATATAATATGCACAATCTGATTTTACTTCTTCAGTTGGTGCCGTATTATTTTTTACATATTCAAAAATATGTTGTGCCGATGCATATTGTTTGTCATTGTATAAAGCCACCGCTTTATCAAAATCCTTTAATTCGTAAGTATATATAGCTGATTTTTGTGCCGAAACTGTGGTCGAAATAAGAATAATTTGGAGTAAAAAGAACCAGGAAAGTCTACGCATTTTAGTTTTATTTAGTATTCAAATTTATCATTTTATACCGTTTATAACGAAACGTTTCTGGCTTTTATTATAAAAAAATCTTCAACAGATGATATTTTAGAACACAATAAAAAACCATTTTTAACCCTATAAGTAATATAAGTAATTATAAACTAGGATGTTTTCGCAGATTAACTAAAATGAACTTACAATTCTTATATGGTTCAAATTTTCATTTCATTTTCTAGAATTTTTCTTAAGAAATGATTGAAATTTATTTTGAATCCAATCGTTATCTTATTACTTTTACCAATCAAATCAATTTTATTATGTCACAAACCGTACTATCTCTTAAAGAAGTCACTATATATCAAGAAGGAAGAAAAATTATATCTCATATTAATTTAGATGTTCAGCATGGTGAATTTATTTACATCATTGGAAAAACAGGTTCTGGAAAAAGTAGTTTCTTAAAAACTTTATATGCAGATTTGCCTTTAACTGAAGGTGAAGGTCACATTGTAGAATTTGATTTGGCAACTTTAAAAGAAAATGATATTCCGTATTTGAGACGTAAAATTGGGATTGTGTTTCAGGATTTCAAATTGCTTCCAGACCGTTCTGTAAAAGACAATATGATTTTTGTTTTGAAAGCAACTGGATGGACAGAAAAAGAAGCAATGGAGCACAAAATCGATGAAGTTTTGAATAAAGTTGGAATGAAAGACTTCTTAAACAAAATGCCTCACCAGCTTTCTGGAGGTGAACAACAGCGTGTTGCGATTGCAAGGGCTTTGCTTAACGATCCAGAATTTATCCTTGCCGATGAACCAACAGGAAACCTTGATCCGCAAACAAGTTCTGAGGTTTTAGAAGTATTAAAAAACATCAATGCTAATGGTAAAACGGTTATCATGGCAACGCACGATTATGCTTTATTGATGAAATTCCCATCAAAAACATTGAAATGCGAAGATGAAAGAATCTTCGAAGTGGTGCAAAGAAGCGTGTAATGCTTTCCATTTTAATTCCGATTTTTAATTACAATGTTTTACCACTCGTTAACGAACTCGTAAAACAATGCAATTCGTGCGGAATTACTTTTGAAATTCTTTGTCAGGACGACACATCCAATTCAACAGAAAACTTTCAAAACCAAGAAATTAATTCTTTTCCGAATTGTTCCTTTTTTACAAATGAAATCAATTTAGGAAGAGGGAAAAACATCAATTCGCTAGCCCAAAAAGCAAAAAATAATTGGCTTTTAATTTTAGACTGCGATACGTTTCCGGCCGAAAATAATTTTATTCAAAACTATATTTCAAGAATTACAGATTCTGAAAATATTTATTTTGGCGGAATTATTTATGAAGATAAAAAACCTGAAAAAGAACAGCTTTTGCGTTGGATTTATGGTAGGGAAAGAGAAACTTCAGCTGTTTTAAGCTCAAACTTATTAATCAAAAAGGATGTTTTTCTTCAGTTCCCATTTGATGAATCAATAACAAAATATGGCTATGAAGATTTGCTTTTTTTCGCTGTTTTGAAGAAAAAAAATTTCAAGATAAATCAAATTGAAAATCCAACTTTTCATTTAAATCTTGAAACTTCAGAATTATTTTTAGTCAAAACAAAAACAGCTTTAGAAAATTTGGTTTTTCTTTATAATTCGGAAAAAATTTCTGCAGAAGAAAGTAAAATAATTAAAGCTTTTGAACTTCTTAAAAAAATAAAATTGATTCGTTTTGCTAATTCTATTTTCAAAATAAATCAGGGAAAAATTGAACAGAATTTACTTTCTGAAAAACCATCTTTATTCCTTTTTGACCTTTATAAATTGGGATATTTTTGCTTTCTGCATTCCTGCAAGGTTTCCAGACAGTTATTAGTCTAGTTTGTCATTTCGAGGAACGAGAAATCTCCACGAGAAGCTCCGTCCCTAAAGTTCAACAATCTTTGTAGAGTTACTTGCGGAGATTTCTCGTTCCTCGAAATGACAAACTAGATGCTAATGTTATAATTCTTCGAAAAACTGCTTCCACTTCTCCATTATTTTCTCTACAGAATAATTCTCAGAAGTTTGTTTGGCGTTCTTTCTAAACATTATTCTTAATTCTTCCTTTTCAATTAAATAGGAAATTTTTTCAGCATATTTTTCGAAATTATTATCGGGAATTAAAAAACCATTTTCATTATTTTTAATGATAGACCTTGGTCCCGTTGGACAATCAAAAGCAATACAAGGCAAGCCTGAAGCCATTGCTTCCAACAAAACCATCGGAAAACCTTCAGTTCTGGAAGTCATGGCATAAATGGAAGATTCAAGATATTTTTCTTCGATATTTTTCACGAAACTGAAAATATTTATGTTTGAAGTCATTCCTAAATCAACAACAATAGTATTTAAAGAATCAACTTCATCAGTATAAATTTCCAAAACCCAATCCGGATGTATACCGATTACTTTTTCCCAAATTACTATTAATCGATCTAAGCCTTTTTCATATGAATTCCGGGCAACACAAATAACTTTTTTATTTTTTAATGAAGAAGTATTTTGTGTTTTTATCCACGATGGATTGGGAATTACGATTACATTTTTCGCTTTCCATTCGTTTTGGCTTTCCTCTGAAAGTGCTACAATTTTTGTGAATTTTCGAACACTAAAATCTTTAAATCTGTATTTTATTTTCTGAATTGATTTTGAAATGAAATCTGTTTTTTGAGCTTTTTCTTCAATAAATTTTGAACCATGAACTTCAAAAACAATCGGACTTTTTGTTTTGACAATAAACGGAAAAACAAATGCTTTCAAACCATTGTCAGCAACTAAAATTACGTCTGGTTTGATTTCCTGAATCGTTTGATTTACTTGTTTTTGATAGGATTTTAAAAACTGAAAAGCGTTTCCGTTTAAAATCATATTATGAAAAATAATCTCAGAATTGAAGTTATAAAAAGGCAAATCATTTTCTTCATTTTGAGATAAAATATGAACTTCATAATTAAAATGCTCCACAAAATAATTCGCCTTAATCGACAAAACGCGCGCGACGCCACCGGCATTTTTTATTTTGGGAACAATATAAAGAAGTCTCATTTTTTGGAATTCAAAAATGTTTCATAATCCCGAATATAATCGGATTCTTCAAAAACATCGGAAGCCAAAACCAAACAAATTGCTCCTGATGAAAAGTTTTCTAACTCACGCCAAATTCCTTTTGGCAAATGAAGTCCAACGTTTGGTTTGTTCAGCAAATAGCTTTTTTTCTGACTTCCGTCATTTACTATAACTTCAAAACTTCCGCTTAAAGCAATCAAAACTTCATGCTGATCAATATGCGAATGACCGCCACGAAAAGCACTGCTCGGCACATCAAAAAGATAGTAAACTCTTTTGAATTCAAATGGCAAAACGCCATTTTGAATAAAGGCTAAATTTCCACTTAAGTTTTCAACTACAGGAATTTTTAGTAAATCTATATCTTGAATTGTTGTCATATTTTTAGTCTCGTTGCAACAAATTTAACCATTGATTTCCAATTTTTTCCAATAAAAAAGGTTCGATGCTTTTCAGTGCATTTTGTTTGCATTTTTGATACAAATCTTCATCTGAAATTAAAAGATTTAAAGCTTCTGTCAATTTTTTCCAATTCTGGTTTTCGACCAAAATACCATTTCCAAAAGTCGTAATCATATCTCGCGGCCCAAAATCACAATCAAAAGAAACAACCGGAATTTCGCAGGCCAAAGCTTCTAAAATCACATTCGGGAAACCTTCATTTTTACTACTTAGAACTAAAAATTTAGCCTTGCTCAGATATTTAAACGGATTATTTTGATATCCTAAAAGATGAACAAAATCCTGAATTTTATAATCTGAAATCGCTCTTTGAAGTTTTGAATCGTCGCCATTTCCAAGAATTACCAAATGGATTTGCTTTTCTTTTAAATCAGATTTAGCATAACTGGAAATCAATTTATCAAACTGTTTTATTTCGTTTTCATATTGTCCGACAGCAATTATAAAGTCAAACTCCAAATCAATTTTTTCGTTTTGCTTTTCTTTAATTTCTTCAACATTTACCGGATTATGAATCGTTACAACGTTTTGTAATTTATGTTTGTTCTCAATCAGCGTTTTCATTTCATTTGTAATTGCCACATTTGCAAAACAATGATTATACATTAATCTTGTCAGCCAGGAATTATTGGGCATATAATGATCGATCAAAAAACTATGAACGGTAAAAATAGTTTTGGCATTATAAACAAATCGGGCAAGTATAAGTTCCTGAATAATCTTGGTCCTGAAACGAAAATCAATAATAAAAACAAATTTATTTTGGTTCAAATAAGTTCTCAAAGCCTTTAAGCGTTTGACTTTATTAAAAATCCCATTGCTTTCATTTTTCAGTAATCCGAGATTAACCAATTTCCCGGAATAAGGAAAACTGACTTCGTCCAAAACAATAATAATATCAACTTCAAATCCTTGTTTTTCAAAAAAAAGAGACAAATTTGCCATTACTTTATCACTTCCGCCTCCGCTCAGACGGTAGCCAATTAAAGCAATTTTCTTTTTTTTGTGAGACAATATCATTCGTGTTTTCTTATTTTCGTATCAAATATAACTCTTTAAAATAAAATAAGATTTAGAACCATTAAGGCATTAAGTTGCATAAAGCTTTTGGCTTAATTTTCTTAACGGAGAAAAGAGAATTAAACTTATGTTTAACTTAATTTCCTTAATATCTTAATGGTAAAAGAAAAAACATGAAGGAGAATTCATTAGTGACCATTATTTGCTTGTGCTACAACCACGAAAAATTTGTTGTAGAGAGTTTATTGTCTGCTCTAAATCAAGATTATTCTGCCATTGAAATAATTATTGTTGATGATTTTAGTACGGACAATTCCAGAGATGTCATTAAAAACTTCCTTGTCGATTATCCTAAAATTCAGTTTATTCAAAATGAAATAAATTCCGGAAGCACAAAATCTTTTAATAAAGCATTGAAACTAGCCAAAGGCGATTTTATAATTGATTTGGCCTGCGATGATATTTTACTTCCAAATTGCGTTTCATTACAACTAAAAGCTTTTGCAGAAAGTAAATTTAAAAACTTGGGCGTAGTTTATGGAAACGTCGAATTAATTACCGAAAACGGAGCATTTGATTCTTATTATTTTACAGTTGACTCAGATAAAAAAGTAATCGAAAATCGAAAAACCGGAGATATTTATTTAAGCGTAATTTCAGGCGGAAACAGTATTTGCTCCGTTTCTTCGATGGTTAAAAAATCGGTTTTTGATGATTTGAATGGTTACGACGAAAATCTGGCGTATGAAGATTTAGACATTTGGATTCGCGCTTCCCGCAAATATGAATTTGATTTTATCGATGAAATTTTGATCAAAAAAAGAATTTCAACAACTTCTTTAGGAACTCATTTTTTTCTTAAAAATGACGAAAGATCTAGGAAAATAAATTATTCTACTCATTTGATTATCAAAAAAGCAATTCGATTAAACCGAACAAAAGAAGAACATAAAGCAATTTTGAAAAGAATACATTTTGAAATGATTTTGGCTTATAAAACCTCGGATTTTAAATTGTTATTGAAATATATTTTATTAGAAACTAAACAACGCTTCAGTATATTTTTTATGTTCAAAAATTAAAAAATCCGTTTTAATCCGCGTTTTTACGAAGTAAATCCGTTAAATCTGCGTGCAAAAAAAGGAACACGGATTAAACGGATTCGCTAAAGCGAAAACGCGGATTAAAACGGATTTTTTTATGTGTTTTTACTAAATCGTCAAAAAATCATCTAGCTGTTGTTTTTCTCCTTCCCAATCACGCGAAATATTTGTTTTGACTAATTTGACGGGAATTCCGCCAATTAAAATATTATTTCCCCACGAAGTATAATCTTTATTACAAAAAGAATTAGTCGCAATGGTACAAAAATCAGGCGTTTTGGTATTTTTCATAATCGAAATCCTGCTTCCGCTAAAATTATAGTTCCCTATAAAAATTGGTCCTGTTTTTTCCTGTTTTTCACCAGTATTCGTGTCGATTATATCGTGAAAATTTGTATCGATAATTTGACTTTCAGCGCCTAAACGAACATAATTTCCTAAAACAACTTTTTCAAGGCAAATCAATTTTGCGTTTGAAGCCATTGAGGACATATTTCCTAATTCGCAAACGGCATTTTCTCCCACGAAAAGAAAATAATCTTTCCCGAATTGAAATTTTCCTTTAAAAATTAATTTTCCCTGAATATTGATTTCTGCAATTCCGCGGTGAACGGTGTTCAATTCATAAGGCTGACCAAAACCAATCATGCCTCTTTTGATGTTTCCGTCAATTTGAATTTCTCCGGAAATTGAAGTGAATTTTACTCTTTTATAAAAGAAAACCGGAAGTTTTTTAGCCGTTTCAAAAGGGAGTTTTTTGAAATTAAAATATAACGTTTTTGTCCAGTTTACCGACCAGTAAAACTTGAGTTTGTGATAAAAAGTACGGCATTTTCTGTAACTGCTTTTAATCATTTTTATCTTTTTTTCTTTCAGCAAATGACGTGAATATTTCTTTTAAATTTATCTTTTTATTGATTTGGTACAAACTAAAAGCAAACGAAATCAAAACAAAGAGAGCCGTCAAGCTGTATTTCAAAACAAGAATTTCGACATATTTGATTAAAAATGCCGAAATACAAATTAGAAAACAAACCAGATATATTTTGTAAAAATCATTTTCAAAATAAAAATTATATCGCTTTTTAGTGATGATTTTCAGTCCGATAAAATGGAAAAAAAAGTAAAAGCAGAAACTGAAACCCAAACCTTCTAAACCATAAAAATAATAACCCGCAATATTCATTATCAGAAACAAAATATTAAAACCAATTGCAGTTTTTACAAACATTTTCGAATCACCTTTGGCAATTAAAATAAAGCCAATGGACCAGGAAACCGCGCGAAAAAGCATTCCCAAAATCCCAATCGTAATCATGGGCAAAATGGCATCGAATTTATCGGTATAAATTACTTTGACAATTATCGGACTTAACGCTAAAAACAAAGCAATAATAGGCGTAACTATCAAAATTGAAATAACAGCTTGTTGTTCAACACTTTCCCTAACTTTATCATTATCAGTATTAATTGAAGCTAATTTTGGAAAATAATCGGTGCTCATTACCGTGAAAATAATTCCGACGTAAGAATTAAGCAAAGTAAATCCGGCGTTGTAAAATCCGACTTCTTCTAAACCTCCAAATTTCCCAACAAAAACTTGAACAAAATAAGTAGATAAAAGCGTCAAAACACTGCTGATTGTGAGCATAAAACCCAATTTTACAATCAGCTTGCTTTCGAGTAAAAAAGACGATTTATCTATTTTCTCTTTTTCAATTTTTATTTTATTCGAATAATAAAATGAAAAAATCAAAGCTGAAAATGAAGCAATTATAATTGTTGGAAGGATGGCATCAATTTTCAAAAAATAATAAAGCGGAATTGAGAAAAGAAGCCCGAAGAAATTTCCAAATAAATTAGCTTTCGCCAAAAAACGAAAAGAACGCAAACCCTGCAAAACTGCTAATTGTCCCGAACTTAATTGTTTAAACAAAACCGTAATTGAAAGTATTGCAAAAGCAAATGTCTGACTTGAATCTCCAAAAGTTATGATGCTTAACACTTTCGAAAAAATCAAAGTTAGCAGCATTCCAAAAATTCCTGTAAAAAACACAATCTTTTTTACGATTTGAATGGTTTTGGAAACGGTTTTTAAATCATCATTTTTATAATTTTCAGAAATGTTTTTTACCGAACTTGTTTCAATTCCGAAACCGGAAACACTGCTTAAAACGCCTAAAGTTGAATTCAGCAAAGCGATAATTCCCATTCCGGCTGGCCCGATAAAAACGGCAATTAATTTGGTACGAACAATTGAAATTACAATCGAAAAAAACTGAACGCCTCCAAAAAGTGAAGTTGTTTTTAAAATCTGCTGATATGATTTTTTATCAGACACGAATTAGTATTTATTTAAAATTTCGATAATAAAATTCACCTCAGTTTCGGTTAAAACTGGACTCATTGGCAAGCTTAAAACTTCATTGTGAATTTTTTCTGTAATTGGAAATGACAAATTATTCCAGGCAGAAAACGCTTTTTGTTTGTGTGGCGGAATTGGATAATGAATAACAGTCTGAATATTATGTTTTGTCAAATAATTTTGCAAATCGTCTCTGTTTTCAGTTCTTACAACAAACAAATGAAATACATGATTGTTCGAGAAATCCCAAAACGGCAAGATTATTTTTTCATTTTTGATTTCTGTTAAATAACGTTTTGCAATTGCTCTTCGTTTTTGATTATCTGTGTCTAAATTTGATAATTTCAGATTTAAAAAACCAGCTTGAAGTTCATCTAATCTTGAATTTATGCCAATATGTTCATTGTAATATTTTTTCTCTGAACCATAATTCCGAAGAGAAAAAAGCACTTTTGCCAATTCCGGATCATTTGTTGTAATCGCACCGCCATCGCCAAGACAGCCCAGATTTTTTCCAGGATAAAAACTGTAAGCTCTTGAATTATTAATTGTTAATTGTTGATTGTTAATTGCGCCGTGTGATTGTGCACAATCTTCAACAACAATTAAATTATATTTTTCTGCGATTTCATTTATTTTGTCCACTTCAGCCAATTGACCATATAAGTGAACTGGTAAAATCGCTTTTGTTTTTGAAGTTATTTTTTCCTCAATTAAATCAGGATTTATGCTATAGGTTTCTAATTTTGGCTCGACCAAAACCGGAACTAAATCGGCTTGCAAAATGGCTAAAATACTTGCTATATAAGTATTTGCCGGAACAATTACTTCATCGCCTTTTTTTAGTTTTCCGAGTTCAATATACCCTTTAAAGATTAAGACTAAAGCATCAAATCCATTCCCAACTCCTATACAATATTTTGATTGGCAATATTCGGCGAAAGCCTTTTCAAAAGTTTCCACTTCTTTTCCTAAAATGTACCAGCCGTTTTCTAAAACCTTTTTCAGTTTTTCCTGAAATGCAGTTTCATACGCTTCATTAATTTTTTTCAGGTCTAAAAAGAATATCATTTTAAATCGATTTTATAAAAATCCTGATTATAAATTGCACAGCCCAATTCTTCTTTTTGTTTCAAAAGACCTGAATGATAACCGCTTTCATTATCAGAATTTACAATTCCCATATCAAAAAAATGCTTTCCTTTTCGTTTGTATTTATGAATCAGGTTAATGAATAAAAAATCGAGAGCACGCACTTCTTCACCTTTTTTCGAAGTTGCACCGTATTGTGATTTCACCACATTTTCGGTTTCAAAAAGGGTAATTCCTGCGATAATTTCGTCGTTTTGATAAACCGAATATTGTTTGATGTTTTTGGGGAAAATTTGTTTTAAAAGTTTGATTTCTTCTTTGGTATGAACAGGTTTTGCATTGAATTTCTCCAATAATCTTGGTTCCAGAATTAACTCCCAAAAAGGCTGAAAATCTTGTTCTTCGACAATATCCAAATCGAGATTTTCAATTCGTCTGAAATGCTTCATTTTGCTTTTAGAAATCTTTAAAGGCAATTGCAAATTAACCGCCAAATTCATTTCTTTTCTTTCTGGAATTGCATTTCTTTTAAATAGAAAAAAGTCCATTTCCTGATTTCCTTTTGAAAAATAAAAATCGGGAATTGGTTTATAATGAAAAACTTCTATTTTATTTTCTTTCAAAAAAATCAGAATTTCATCTAAAATCATTTCTGTTTTTTCTGCTTTTAATTTGGAAGAAAAAATCAATCCGCCATACGTAAGTCCTTGATGTGAATGAACCGAATTTCCTTGTTTATTGGCTGGCAAAACGGCAAGTAATTTTTCTTCATCAAAAATTAAAAGTGAAAAATCTTCAAAACGATCTCTGTGGTACTCTATAAAATCACGATGAAACAAAAATGTAGCATTTTTTGCCGAAGCGACAAAATCGTTCCAGAGCTGGTAATCTTTTTGATCGTATTTTTTTACGGTAAATTTCATTTCCAAATTACTTATGATCAAATGCTTTTAAATTCCATTTGTATTTCACTGCCATTAATCGAATTACAATTATTACCAATGAAGTTACCAGATATAAAATATCATCGTTCAAGTTTAATTTTCTCAAACCAAAAAAAACGATTCCGCCTAAAATACAGATTGTCGCATAGATTTCTTCTCTAAAAACGTTCGGAATTTCGTTGCATAAAATATCTCTGATAACGCCTCCAAAACAAGCTGTCATAGTTCCTAAAGCAATACAAATTACCGGATGAAGTCCTGTTGTTAATCCTCTTTCGAGACCAATTAAAGTAAAAACGCCGAGTCCAATGGTATCGAAAAGAAACAATGAAGTTCGAAGTTTATCAAAACTTTTTCTGAAAAGAATAGCAAGGAAATAACCTAAAATTATCACATAAACGTACTGCATATCACGCATCCAGCCAACGGGAGTTCGTCCAATTAAAACATCACGAAGGGTTCCGCCACCAACAGCCGTTACAAATGCAATTATAAAAACCCCAAACGGGTCTAATTTTTTGTGCATTGCCGTTAATGCGCCAGACATGGCAAAAGCCATTGTCCCGATAATATCTAGTAAATGAAACATTTCTTTTTTAGGTGCAAAGGTTCAGAGTTACAAAGGTGCAAAGATTTCTTTTCTTAATATACAACTCTCCTTTTTTATTTATTTTTTTACGTAAATCGGACTTCTTTTCAATAAATACTGAACAGATTCCATCCAACTGTCTTTTATTGCCAAAAAGGGTTTACGCGTTTGAGAATATATTTTTGAAGTATTTTTATACATGTCAAAATAAACTGTGTAGTAATAATAAACCTGATTATTTGCAGTAGTTGTGGAATAATCATTTGTTTTGACCTTTTTGTCATTATTGCTAATCGTAGCGTTACCGCTATTGTATGTAGTCGATGTTGTTCCTGAGTTAATTGTGTATGAAACCTTTGCTGCAACAATATTATCAACGCCTAATATTTTTTCAAGATCTTCAATCGGAGTTGAATCAATATTGTGATAATCAATTCCTGCTTTGCTTAATAAACTGTTGGTTGTTCTCAAATCCTGAACCGTCAACGGAGCAATATTTCCAGATTTATCCAGCAATTTATTATACATATCGTTTTGAGCAAATTTTGCCATTTCCTCAGAACTTTGCTGAGTGTCTGAATTTAAAAACGGAACTGGAAGTACAGCAATTGTATTTTGTTTAATTTCTGTCGCGGCAACATATCCAGAACCTGTCGATGATGCAGAACTACTTCCCTGACTCACATCAAATGTCTGTGAACGTCCGCTTGCAAAATCAATTCGGGCAATTTGTGAAACATCGAGAACTATTAGAAGCGTTTCTCCCGGCAGCGAATATTCGATAGTTTTATCCGATATTTTAGAAACGGTACCTTCAATAATCGTGTAATCTCTTTTTATTATTTTATCTAATTTTTTTCCGCCTTGAGCGAAGGAAAAAACAGAAACAAAAAACAATATTAATAACGCGGCGACTTTCTTAATTTTCATGGTATTTACGCTTAGGTTTTCCTACTCTTTGGCTTTTCGGTTACTCCTTTTTTAAATATTAAACTTGTTAAATTTAAAAAAATAAATCCAAAACGTAGCTAATCAACCATTTAAAACTTAGAATCTTAGGAACTCTGAAACTTAGAATCTTTTTTTACATATTCTGCGTATAAAAATTATAGTCTTTTAAAATAACCCTGATAAAATCACTGTTATTTCCGGATTGATTTTTAATTCCGGTCACACTTTCAATTTTTGCAACTAATTTGCCTATAATTTCAAAATCATTTTTAATAACCGCTTTTTTGAAAGTTTCTTTGATAATTCGCATGTCATTGTCCGATAATTTAATAACCAAAGGATAAGTTGGTACATAAGCCGTTCCGATATCTTCTAAAATCGTGTGACTTATATTGATATTGTTTTTTAAAGTAATTACGGCTGTTCCCGCTGCCATATCTCCAAAACGCTGTGTTTTTTTACTCGATATTGCGGTAATCAATGCTACAAGCCCATAAAATGGCGGAATAAAAAAATCAATGATACCAAAAAACCATCGAATCAAATAATCGCCAAAACCAGCCTGATAGCCATCAATTTTGACCACTTTTATTTTAAGCAATATTTTTCCGATTGACTGTCCTTCAAAAACACTTTCAAAGGCAAGCGAGTAAAACATCAGCGGAACAGCAAAAAATAACATAATCGCTCGTTCTGACCAGCTATCTATACCATCCATTAAAATACCTATTTTTAGCCAGTAAAAAAAGATAAAATACACGATCAACATATAGCCAATTTTGATTCCAGCATCAATAAAATAAGCCCCTAACCGTTCTCCAACCGAAGCCGATATAAAATTTATTTTAACATTTTGTGTTGTAGTAATAGATAATTCTGACATATTTTATATTTTAGCCTTCAATGAGAGAAGTTGCCTTCATAAAACAAAATAAAGAAAAATGGCTGGAATTTGAGCTAGCTATTTTTGGTAAAGCTAAAAAAAATCCTGACGAATTAGCTAATTTATACATTCAGATGATGAATGATTTGTCGTATGCACAAACGTATTATCCTAAAAGTAAAACAGTTATTTACTTAAACCACCTTGCATCACAAATTTATCAGAAGATTTACAAAACCAAAAGAACGGAGAAAAACAGGGTTGTCGAATTTTTTGTAACCGAAGTTCCGTTGCTGGTTTATGAATACAGACGCTATTTAATCTATGCCTTTATTTTATTTTTTGTGACGGTTTCTATAGGCGTTATTTCGGCAAAATACGATCCTAATTTTGTTCGTCTTATTCTTGGCGATAATTATGTAAACGAAACTTTGGAAAACATAAAAAAAGGGAATCCAATGGCCGTTTATGGATCGGGAAGTAATTGGGGAAGTTTTGTTTCTATTACAATGAATAATCTTTTTGTTGGCGCAAAATGCTACTTTTTTGGACTTTTTGCCGGAATTGGGACTTTCTATATTTGCATGTCCAACTGTATTATGTTGGGATCTTTTCAATATTTCTTTTATGAACAAGGCGTTTTTTGGAAAAGCGTCAGAGGAATCTGGATTCATGGCGCAATGGAAATTTTTGGAATTGTCATAGAAACCGCGGCCGGATTTATTTTAGGCGCTTCAATATTATTTCCAAAGACTTTTTCAAGAATCAATTCTTTTAAAATTGGTTTTAAAAATAGTTTCAAAATCTATTTGAGTACATTTCCTTTTACAATTGGCGCTGGTTTTCTGGAAGGTTTTATTACACGATATTCTATTGATATGCCAAATTGGCTCAGCAGTTTTATCATTTTATTTACATTAGGAATAATTTCATTTTACTATTTGGTTTATCCTTTTATTGTCCACAAAAAAACACAACAATTCTCAGCCTAAATTGACTTAATCGGAAACCATAATGAATAAGATTTTCTTCATTTTACTTTTTCTTTTTTGCTGCAGTTTTTCAAACGCACAAGATTCTCTTGTTACCGAAGAACCGCCAAAAGCAGTTTCTATTAAATATACCGAAAAAGATATTCAGATTGATACGGCTACAATTCCTTCTAAGACTTTTGAAAAAGATTTCAAAAAGAGATACAAAAGCGATGATTTTGTTTATGAAGTCAAACCACCAGCAAAAACATTTTGGGATGATTTTTTAGAATGGCTTGCTCGTATTTTTAGCAAAATATTCACGTTCAGCAATCAAAAAGCATCAATAGATTTTGTTGCTATTCTTTTTAAAACTTTGGCGGCAATAATTGTAATCATTGTTATTTTCCTGATAGTAAAAGCATTAATCAATAAAGAAGGACAATGGATTTTTGGCAAAAATTCTAAAAAAAGAACTATTTATTATTCGGATGCCGAAAAAAATATTCATCTTATAGATTTCGAAAAACTGATTGCAGAAAATATTCAGTCAGATCAAAAAAGAATTGCGATTCGTTATTACTATTTATGGCTATTAAAAGTCATGGCGCAAAATCATTATATAGAATGGGATATTGAAAAAACCAATTCTGATTATTTATATGAAATTCAAAGTCCTGTTCATAGAGAAGAATTTACCTATTTATCTTATTTGTACAATTACATTTGGTACGGTGAATTTGATATAAACGAGCCTATTTTCTTAAAAGCTGAAAACCGATTTAAAAAAGCTATAAAAACCTTTAACCATGGATAAATCTATTAAAATTTATATCGGTGTTCTGGTTTTTATTTTCGGCTTGATTTTATTTGCAGGCAAGAAACAGCCAAAACCAATTGACTGGCGCCCTACTTTTTCTGTACATGACAAGATTCCGTACGGATTATATGTTTTTGACAAAGAAATCAAAGGGCTTTTGAAAGGACAAAAAATCGAAAGAATTACGGCTGTAACACCTTACGAATATTTAGATTCTAAATACAATCCAGATACTTTAGTTGAAGATTACAGAATAAAAGGCACATTCCTGAATATTGCTGCAAATGGCGATATTGACGAGCAATCTGTAAAAGAGCTTTTTTATTTTGTTTCGCGAGGGAATAATGCATTTTTGAGCATGCGCAGTTTTCCTCAAATTTTGTTAGATAGTTTAAAACTTGATGTTCAGAACGATTTAAAAAGACCTCATAAGACTTTGATTTGGATGGCAAATCGAAAAGTAAATGACAAAAAGTACATTTTTACACAGTCAGTTGAGGATTATTTTTCTAAAATTGATACGGCAAATACTACTGTTTTAGGTTATCAGAGTTCAGCAAAAAATGAAAAGCATATTAATTTCATAAAAGTGCAATATCATAGCGGTTATTTTTATCTGCATACACAACCGGCCACTTTTACGAATTATCATTTGCTGAAAGGAAATCATTATCAATATGCGGAAAACGCATTGTCACAAATTCCTAAAGGAGCTATTTTTTGGTACACAAAAGGACAAAATAATGAGTCGGTTTCAGGTTCTCCTCTGCGCTATATTTTTAGCCAGCCGGGATTAAAATGGGCTTATTTGATGAGTATATTTGGGATTTTGATTTTCATATTTTTTAATGCCAAACGAAAACAGCGAATTGTGCCAATTGTAAAACCGCTTGCCAATTTAACAGTCGATTTTACCAAAACAATTGGAAATTTATATTATCAGGAAGGCGATCACACGAATATTATTGACAAGAAAATTATCTTTTTCCTTGAAAAAATGCGAACCGAATATTTGCTTGATACCACAAAACTGGATGATGATTTTATTAAAAAACTGCAACTTAAAACAGGAAAAAACATTACTGATATCCAGGAGCTTGTCTTTTTAATTAATGAACATCGAAAGAGTTATCACGGAAGTCTTGAAGAAGATTTAATCCGAATTAATAATGCAATTGAAAAAGTTATACATTAGTATTTTTAACCGAAATTCACCAAAAGAAAACATACCAAAACATGGACGAAAATAGCATCACAGAAAACGAAATCACAAATGAAAATGTAAATTTCGAAACCAGACTAAATTTAACGCCGCTTTTAGAACACGTTAATGCCATCAAAAAAGAAATCGAAACTGTAATTGTTGGTCAGCACAAAATGGTTGATCAGCTTTTAGTTGCTATTTTGTCAAATGGACATGTTTTATTGGAAGGTGTTCCGGGAGTTGCGAAAACAATTACAGCAAAACTTCTGGCAAAAACCGTGAATATTGACTTTAGCCGAATTCAGTTCACACCAGATTTAATGCCTTCAGATATTTTAGGAACCTCAATTTTTAATTTAAAAAGTTCTGAATTTGAATTCAAAAAAGGACCTATTTTCTCTAATTTGATTTTAATTGACGAGATCAATCGTGCGCCGGCAAAAACACAGGCTGCTCTTTTTGAAGTTATGGAAGAACGCCAGATTACAATTGACGGTTCTGGTTATCAACTTGACACTCCTTTTTTAGTAATTGCAACTCAAAACCCAATTGAGCAGGAAGGAACATACCGTTTGCCAGAAGCACAATTAGACCGTTTTTTATTCAAAATTACGGTTGATTATCCTAAATTAAATGAAGAAATTCTGATTATTCAACGTGAACATTTGCTACAGGACCATGGAAAATTGGAAGCCATTAAAGCCGTACTTTCTGCTTCAGAAATAAAAGAATATCAGGCTTTAATAAAACAAATTAGAGTAGAACAAAATCTATTGGAATACATTGCCCGAATTGTTGTGAATACAAGAGAAAATGCATTTTTGTATTTAGGAGCTTCACCACGTGCTTCGATTGCGATTTTGAATGCTGCAAAAGGTTTTGCTGCCATCAGAGGACGTGATTTTGTTACTCCTGAAGACATTAAAGAAGCTGCGATTCCGGTTTTACAACACCGTGTAATTGTCGCGCCAGAAAGAGAAATGGAAGGAATTACAAGCTCAGAAATTATCAAACAAATTATTGAAACTGTAGAAATACCTAGATAATTATTAATTGTTAATGGTTAATTGTAAAATGTGAAATGGCAATTAACTGAAGAACTTGAAACCTGAAACTTTAAACAAAAAAATGAAGTTTATAAAAAGTCTATATCTCAACAACTTCTTTTTCTATGTGCTTGCTGGCATTGTAGGACTATTTGTTTGTGCTTTTATTTTCCCGAATATCTATGATGCGGTTTGGTTTGGAGTTTTGATTTTAATTACTTTTTTGGGTTTAGATATTTTGCTATTATATTTAACCAAAACAGGATTTGAAGCAGACCGAATTACTCCGGAAAAATTGTCAAATGGAGATTTAAATCCGATAAATCTTGTTTTAAAAAATCATTATACCTTTTCGGTTTCGGTAAAAATAATTGATGAAATTCCGTTTCAATTTCAGGTTCGTGATTTCAAAATTATTAAAACTTTAAAAGCTTCGGAACAAAAAGAAATCGGTTATGATTTGCGTCCAACCGAGCGTGGAGAATATTATTTTGGTTATTTAAATATTTATGTTTCTTCACCTTTGCGATTAATTTCGCGAAGATTTATATTTAATAACGATCAAATGGTGCCAACGTATCCTTCTTATATTCAATTAAGAAAATACGATTTATTGGCGTTTTCGAATAATTTATTTCAATACGGAATCAAGAAAATCCGCCGAATTGGTCATACAATGGAGTTTGAGCAAATTAAAGAATATGTTCAGGGCGATGATTTAAGAACTATAAACTGGAAAGCGACTGCAAAGAAAAATGCTTTGATGGTCAACCAGTTTCAAGATGAAAAATCGCAATCGGTTTATATGGCAATTGATAAAGGTCGCGTGATGCAAATGCCTTTTGACGGATTAAGTTTGCTGGATTATGCCATCAATTCAACATTGGTTTTATCGAACGTAATTTTAAAAAAGCAAGATAAAGCAGGACTTTTTTCTTTTTCTAAAAAAGTTGAAAACAGAGTTTTTGCAGAAAAAAGAGGTTCGCAAATGCAAAAAATCCTTGAAACTTTATACAATATCAAAACCGATTTTTTCGAAAGCGATTACAGTCGTTTGTATGTTGATATCAAGAAAAATATCAACCAAAGAAGTTTGATTATTTTATATACAAACTTTGAAACAATGGATGGTTTAAATCGTCAATTACCTTATTTAAAAGGAATTGCAAAAAACCATTTGTTAGTTGTTGTTTTCTTTCAGAATACAGAATTGAATTCGATCATCAACAAAAAAACAGATACCATTCAGGAAGTTTACGATAAAGTAATTGCTGAAAAATTCATGTTCGAAAAACGATTAATCGCAAATGAACTTAAAAAGTACGGAATTCATTCGGTTTTAACGCAGCCTGAAAATCTGACTTTAGATGCAATTAATAAATATTTGGAAATAAAAGCGAGAGGAATTTTGTAAGTTTCAATATTTGTTATCTTATTGTTATTTTACAAAAAGAATCCAATTTGATCAATTTTATAAATTAGTTTTGGAATAAATATGAAATCTGAACAAATTTCAAACTTATCAAAAATGAAAAAAGCAATCTTAACTCTGTTAATTTTATTAAGTTTCAAATCCCAAGCTCAAAAAACAGAAAACATTATCATAATTACTACTGACGGATTTAGATGGCAGGAAGTTTTCAAAGGATTAGATCCAGCAATCGCCAATGATAAAAAATTCAATCAGGGAGACAGCGCTTACATTTATAAAAAATATGGAAGTGCCGAAATCAAAGAAGCACGCAAAAAACTAATGCCTTTTTTCTGGTCTGAAATTGCTTCCAAAGGACAAATTTATGGCAATCGGGATCTAGGAAACAAAGTCGATGTTGCCAATCCGTATTGGTTTAGTTATCCTGGCTACAGTGAAATTATGACTGGAAATGTAGATACTAAAGTCAACTCAAACGGTTATAAAGCAAATCCAAATGTGAATGTTTTAGAGTTTTTAAATAAACAATCTAAACTTAAAGGAAAAGTTGCCGCATTTGGTGCCTGGGATGCTTTTGACCGAATTTTAAACGAAGAAAGAAGCGGGTTTCCGGTAATTTCTGCATTTGATAAAGTGGGCGGAAGTAAGCCAACTTCACCTCAAAAATTATTAAATGAAATGCGCGACAACTCATATAAGCCATTTCACGAAGATGAATGTCTGGATGTTTTCACACATTATCAGGCAATGGATGAACTTAAAACGAAAAAACCAAAAGTACTTTATATTGCCTACGGAGAAACAGATGAATGGGCACATCATGCTGAATATCGTTCGTATCTTGATGCCGCAAACCAAGTTGATAAATGGATTCAGGAAATCTGGAATTTTGTACAAAACGATCCTCAATACAAAAATAAAACCACTTTATTTATCACAGTTGATCACGGTCGCGGTGATAAAATAAAAAAACAATGGACAGATCACGGTGCTGATGTTGAAGGTGCTTCGCAAATTTGGTTCGCAACAATAGGGCCTGAAATTGCTCCAAAAGGCGAAATCAAAACCGAATCACAGCTGTATCAAAAACAATTTGCGCAAACATTAGCAAAATTAATGGGATATGATTTCAAAACGGATCATCCTGTTAATGAAGAGGTAAAAGAAGTTTTTGAGAAATAGTTTTCTTTTTTTCGCCACGACCCGAGCGATAGCGAATAGGCGAAGCAATTCACGAATTATTTTTTCAAAACTTTGCGTGGAAAAAATTTGTGAATTCGTGGCAGAAAAACCTTTGCTGTTCTGACGCTTTGGAACTTTAAAAAAAATCTCAGTACCTTAGCGCCTTAGAATCTTAGTCGCTCAAAAAATGAAACAAATCACTTCAGTTCAAAATCCGTTTATAAAATCGCTTGTTTTGCTTCAGGAAAAGTCTAAAGCCAGAAAACAAACCGGCACATTTTTGATCGAAGGATTACGTGAAATTTCATTAGCTATAAAAGGCGGTTACGAAATTGAAACGGTTTTATTTTTGCCTGAATTAGTTTCTGAAACAGAAATAAATAAACTGATTGCTCCTCCGTTTCAACTAATTGAAATTAATAAAGAAGTTTATCAAAAACTGGCTTATCGCGATACAACCGAAGGCATTTTGGCTGTAGCCAAAACCAAATCCCTAAAATTATCTGATTTAAAATTATCTGATAATCCATTGATTTTAGTAGTTGAATCTTTGGAAAAACCAGGAAACATAGGTGCTGTATTACGAACTGCTGATGCGGCCAATTTAGATGCCGTTTTAATCGCCAATCCAAAAAGTGATTTATACAATCCAAACATTGTGCGTTCCAGCGTTGGATGTCTTTTCACCAATCAGATTGCAACCGGAACATCGGAAGAAATTATTGCATTTTTAAAAGAAAAAAAGATCAGTTTCTATAGTGCAACTTTACAAAATTCGACTTTCTACCACACTCAAAATTTCACCACGCCAACCGCTTTGGTTGTTGGAACAGAAGCAACAGGATTAACCCAGATATGGCGCGACGCCGCAACCCAAAATATCATCATCCCGATGCAGGGAGAAATTGACAGCATGAATGTTTCAGTTGCTGCCGCAATTTTAATTTTTGAAGCCAAACGCCAAAGAGAATTTAAATAATCTTAAACTACCAAGTTATGAAGTACAAATTATCGTTTTTAGCACTTTTATTCAGTTTCACAACTTTCGCACAAATTACCAATCAGGAAGTTGACAATTTAGTAGAACGAACGATGAAAGCATTTGACGTTCCCGGAATTTCAGTTGCTATTGTAAAAGACGGAAAAGTAGTTCTGGCTAAAGGATATGGCGTAATATCAATCTTAACGCAACAAAAAGTAGATGCTAACACACTTTTCGGAATTGCATCAAACAGTAAGGCATTTACCAGTGCAGCATTGGCAATGTTGGTAGATGAAGGCAAAATAAAATGGGATGATAAAGTGATAAAATATCTTCCTGATTTTAAAATGTATGATGATTTTGTAACTCGTGAATTCACCATTCGTGACTTATTAACACATAGAAGCGGACTTGGTCTTGGCGCCGGAGATTTAATGATCTGGCCAGACGGAAGTGATTTTACAGCAAAAGATATCGTGCATAATTTACGTTACTTAAAGCCAGTTTCGAGCTTTAGAACAAAATATGATTATGACAACCTAATGTACATTATTGCTGGCGAAATTGTTCATGTTGTAAGCGGAAAAACCTGGGCAGATTTTGTCGAAGAACGTATCATGAAGCCTTTGGAAATGAATAACAGTGTGGCATCCATAAAACGTTTAAAAGATACTTCAAATGTAATTACACCACACGTTCCGATTGATGGAAAACTAAAAACAATAAAACGTTACGAAAACCAGCTTTTTGATGGTGCGGCCGGAATTTACTCAAGCGTAAATGATTTGAGCAAATGGGCAATTCTACAAATCAATAATGGAAAATACGGTGATAATAAACAATTATTTTCTGAAAAAGAGCATGATGAAATGTGGCAGTTGCAAACGATTATTCCTGCTAAAACCAGACCTCCGTATAACACTCATTTTTCAGGTTACGGATTAGGCTGGTTTTTAAGTGATGTGAAAGGATACAAACAAGCATCTCACACAGGAGGTTTAGAAGGGAATGTGACGCAAACAACTTTGATTCCAGAAATTGGGTTGGGAATTATTGTTTTAACGAATCAGCAATCTGGTGCTGCTTTTAATGCGATTACAAATACTATAAAAGACAGTTATTTGGGCATAAAATCAGATGATTACGTAACCGTTTACAGCAACAGAATGAAGGCCAATGAAGAAAAGGCAGACAAAGTTACAGACGACGTTTGGGCAGTTGTTGCTAAGAATAAAAAAGATAAAATAAAAACTGATTTTTCTAAAATTGTTGGAACTTATAAAGACAATTGGTTTGGAGAAATTACGATTACAGAGAAAAAAGGAAAATTATATTTTGCCTCTAAACGCTCTCCGCAATTGGCAGGCGAAGTTTCTTTTTATAAAGATGGAAATTATGTTGTAAAATGGAACAATGCTTTTTTCCATGCCGATGCTCATTTACTCTTCAAATATGATGAAAGCGGAAAAGCTACTAATCTAAAAATGCTTCCAATCTCTGAACTGACTGATTTTAGCTATGATTTTCAGGACTTGGATTTTTCTAAAGAATAATTATTTTGTTTCAAGTTTCGGGTTTCAAGTTAAAAAATGAGACTTAAAACGATCGTTAAAAACTTGAAACCCGAAACTTGAAACAAAATAATTCCTTTCTAAAATCAACAATCTAAAGCCTTGCGTATATTCAAACTAATGCGTATTTTTAGTACTTGAATATGCCGTTATGATAGAAATAGATATTGAGAAAGAAAACAAAGCGATTGCGCAGGAATACAAGGAATTACTTCGAATAAGTTATCAGACTTTAACCCCAGCCGATAAAAAACTAATTCGGAAAGCTTTTGACGTTGCTGTTGATGCCCATAAGGAACAAAGACGCAAATCAGGAGAAGCGTATATCTTTCATCCTATTGCAGTTGCAAAAATTGTTGCCTCAGAAATTGGTCTGGGAGCGACATCTATTGCCGCGGCTTTATTACACGATGTTGTCGAAGATACACCAATGACAGTACAGGAAATTGAGCGATTATTTAATCCAAAAGTAGCTCAATTAGTGGAAGGTTTAACTAAAATTTCTTTGGTTCAAAAAGATTTGAATGCTTCAATGCAAGCCGAGAATTTTAGAAAAATGATTCTGACATTGAACGATGATGTGCGTGTTATTTTGATAAAACTCGCCGATCGTCTCCACAATATGCAGACCATGGATTCGATGGCAGAATACAAACAAACGAAAATTGCTTCGGAAACACTTTATATTTATGCTCCCCTTGCCCATCGTTTAGGACTCTACAATATCAAAACAAAACTAGAAGATTTAGGATTAAAATATACTGAACCAGCTATTTACAATGACATTGTAAGCAAAATCAGAGAAACAAAAGAGGAACAGGATGCCTACATTAAAGATATTTCAGATGTTTTGAAGAAATCGCTGGATGTTGAAAACATTGATTACATCATAAAAGGTCGTCCAAAATCTATTTATTCGATTCGCAGAAAAATGCGCGCTCAAAATGTGAGTTTTGACGAAGTATATGACAAATTTGCACTTCGAATTGTTTATAAATCAGACCCTCACGACGAGAAATTCATCGCCTGGAAAATTTATTCGATTGTAACAGATCATTACAGACCAAGTCCGAGCCGTTTGCGTGATTGGATTTCATCGCCAAAATCAACTGGTTATGAAGCACTTCACATTACTGTGATGGGACCAAAAGGACGCTGGGTCGAAGTTCAGGTTCGAAGCGAGCGAATGGATGAAATTGCCGAAAAAGGTTATGCTGCTCATTACAAATATAAAAATGGCGCTACTGAAGAAAGCGGATTGGACACTTGGCTGAATTTGCTTCGCGAAGCATTGGAAAATCCTGAAACCAACGCAGTAGATTTCGTTGAGGATTTCAAAATGAATTTATATTCGAAAGAAATCTTTGTCTTTACACCAAAAGGAGAAATCAAATCGCTTCCGAAAGGTGCAACTTCATTAGATTTTGCATTTAGCATTCACTCTGAAATTGGAATTAAAACCAGAGGAACGCGCGTCAATGGGCGTCTGGTTCCGTTAAATCACGAATTAAAAAGTGGTGATCAGGTTGAAGTAATTACATCGGCAAGCCAAAAACCTACTGTAAACTGGCTGGAATATGTAACAACTTCGCGTGCCAAAAACAAAATCAAAAACGTTCTTAACGAGAACACGAAAAAAATTGGCGAAGAAGGAAAAGAACTTCTTACCCGAAAATTAAAACATTTAAAAGTCACACTAAACGAGCAAGTTACAAACGAGTTAGTTAACTTTTTTAAATTAAAAACAAGCTTAGATTTATTTTACAGAGTTGGAATTGGAGCTATCGAAAATCAGCAGTTAAAAGATTATGCGGCTCAGAAAAGCAATTCGTTTATCAATTTCTTCAAAAATAAAATCAAAAGAAATAAAGATACTGCAGACGAGGATATTCATAAACCTGTTATCAGCAGTAATTATGATATGCTGGTTTTTGGAACGGAGCATGACAAGTTGGATTATAAACTTTCGCAATGTTGTAACCCGATTCCTGGAGATGACGTTTTTGGTTTTGTTACCATTAACGAAGGAATAAAGGTGCATAAAAAAGATTGTCCAAACGCTATTGGAATGCAGTCTAATTATGCATACCGAATCATGAGCGCCAAATGGATTGACTCTTCTCAGGAAGAATTCAAAGCGATTATCAATATTACCGGAATGGACGTTTTAGGACTTACAAATCAATTAACAAAAGTAATTTCGAATAATATGAACGTGAATATTCAAAGCATTTCGTTAAGTACAGATGCTGGAATTTTTCATGGTCAAGTTGCAGTAATTGTTAAAAACAATACCATTTTGAAAAAAATGATTAGTGCTATCAAAAAAATAGATGGCGTTGATAAAGTAACAAGAGAATATCGAACTTAAATAAGTCGAAAGTTTAAAGTCTTAAAGTCAAAAGTAATTTACTTAAACTATTAATATTTTTTTATGGAAAATGAAAACTTAGAAATTCCCGAAATACATTTTGATGAAAATGGCGAACTTATTATTATCGCTTCTGAATCTTCTTCAAAAGATGATTTTGATTTTTTTCAGGGAAAATCTTTCATTCGAAATAAAAAATTAAAACAAAGATTTGCAAATTGTACCGAATGGATCGAATTTCCATCGACCCAGGAAATGTATAAAATCCTGAACGGAATTGGGAATATCGATAATTTCCTTGCCACTTTTGACGGCGAACCTTTTGAAGGTATGACGGTGAGATTATTTAATCCCAAAACCAGATTGTGGAGTATTTATTGGTCCGATTCAAATACCGGCGTTTTAGATAAACCTGTTGTGGGTTCGTTTGAAAATAATATTGGACATTTTTTTTCAAAAGATATTTATGAAGGAAAAAATGTGATTCAGGTTTTTCGCTGGGATGCCAGAGATAAACAAAATCCGGTTTGGAGTCAGGCGATGTCTGATGATAACGGAAAAACCTGGGAATGGAATTGGTATATGTACATGACAAAAAGCAAATAGGAATTTGTTAATTTTATTGTAATTAAAAATATTTATGTTAATTAAGCTTTTTTAGATTCTCCAAAACATACGACTGTTAAACCCTGTAATTATTACACTTTGACTGTTCTGATATGATTTTGAACGTTAAACTTTAAAGCCGAAACTTTTATTGATTAAAAATAAAAAATTATCTTTGCAGGATATGACACTTATTTCAACTGACAACACTAAGAATCAAGAAATTGTAAAAAATGTTTTTACAATGTATCTTGAACAAAAAGGGCATCGCAAAACTCCTGAGCGTTATGCTATACTTCAGGAAATTTACGATAGCGAAGAGCATTTTGACATAGAAAACTTATATATCAAAATGAAAAACAAAAACTATCGTGTGAGCAGAGCTACATTGTACAACACGATCGAGTTATTGTTAGACTGCGCTTTGGTTAGAAAACATCAATTTGGACAAAATCAGGCTTACTACGAAAAATCGTATTTCGACAAACAGCATGATCATATCATCATGACTGATTCTGGAGAAGTTATTGAATTTTGCGATCCAAGAATTCAGACCATCAAAAAAACAATCGAAGAAATATTTGATATCGAAATTACGAATCATTCACTTTATTTCTACGGAAACAAAAAGCAAAAACAATAATCCGGAAAGGCATTATTCAAAAAATAAAAAAAGAAAATTAACTACATTAATCAGTAGGACAATTCGGTTTGTCCCAACGCAAATTAAAACAGAATGACGGTAGATTTATTACTAGGATTACAATGGGGAGATGAAGGTAAAGGAAAAATTGTTGACGTACTTACCTCAAATTATGATATTATTGCACGTTTTCAAGGAGGACCAAATGCAGGACATACATTAGAATTTGACGGAATTAAACACGTACTTAGAACTATTCCTTCTGGAATTTTTCATAAAAATTCAGTAAATATCATCGGAAATGGAGTTGTAATTGATCCTGTAGTTTTTCAAAAAGAAATCGAAGGTTTAGAGAAATTCAACCTTGATATTAAAAGTAAATTAATCATCTCTAGAAAAGCACACTTAATTTTACCAACGCACCGTTTGCTTGACGCAGCTTCTGAAGCTTCAAAAGGAAAAGCAAAAATTGGTTCTACTCTAAAAGGAATTGGACCAACATACATGGACAAAACAGGTAGAAATGGTTTACGTGTTGGAGATATCGAATTAGAAGATTTTAAAGAGCGTTACAGAGCATTGGCTGACAAGCACGAAGCTATGATTGCTTTTTACGATGTAAATATTCAATACAACTTAGCTGAACTTGAAAAAGAATTTTTCGAAGCTATCGAAGAATTGAAAAAATTAGATTTCATTGACAGTGAAGAATACATGCACCAAGCTCAAAAAGCGGGCAAATCTATTCTTTGCGAAGGTGCTCAGGGATCATTATTAGATGTTGATTTCGGAACTTATCCTTTCGTAACTTCATCAAATACTACTGCTGCAGGTGCTTGTACTGGTTTAGGAATTGCGCCTAATAAAATCAAAGAAGTTTATGGAATTTTCAAAGCTTACGTTACTCGTGTTGGTAGCGGACCTTTTCCAACTGAACTTTTTGACGAAGTTGGTGCTACAATGGCAAGAGTTGGAAACGAATTTGGTTCTGTAACAGGAAGACAAAGACGTTGTGGATGGTTAGATCTTGTAGCTTTAAAATATGCTGTACAAGTTAACGGAGTTACTCAGTTAATGATGATGAAAGGTGATGTTCTTTCTGGATTCGAAACTTTAAAAGTTTGTACGGAATACAACTATAAAGGACAAAACATTTCTCACTTCCCATACAATATTGAACCAGAAAACGTTACTCCGGTTTACAAAGAATTCAAAGGATGGAAACAAGACTTAACTGGATTGACAACTTACGATCAATTGCCAATTGAGCTAAAAGAATATATTGAGTTTATTGAGAAAGAAATCGAAGTGCCAATCAAAATTGTATCGGTTGGACCAGATAGAAAGCAAACAATAACAAAATAATACATTTTAAACGCTCTGATTTTCAGAGCGTTTTTTTATATAAATTTATTCGCCTTATGAAAAATCCGGAAATCAAAATTACAGAAACTTCTTTGCTATCAGACAATTGGTATATTTTAAACAAAGTAACCTTTAGTTATCAAAAAGAAAATGAAGCTCCTCAAATACACACGCGTGAAGTGTATGATCGCGGAAATGGAGCCGGAATTTTACTTTATAATTCAACGAAAAAAACAGTTATTTTAACACGTCAATTTCGTTTGCCGAGTTTTCTAAACGGAAATAAAACTGGAATGATGATTGAGGTTTGTGCTGGACTTTTAGACAAAGACAATCCTGAAACGGCAATAATTCGTGAAACTGAAGAAGAAACCGGTTATCGTATTTCGAAAGTTCAAAAAGTTTTCGAAACTTACATGTCTCCAGGCGCGGTAACAGAGATTTTATATCTTTTTGTTGGCGAATATGACGAGAGCATGAAAGTAAGCGAAGGCGGCGGACTAGATTCGGAACAGGAAAATATCGAAGTTTTAGAATTTACTTTTGATCAGGCATACGCTATGATTGAATCGCGAGAAATTACAGATGCCAAAACAATTATGTTGTTACAACATGCGAAAATAAAAGGGCTTATTTAAATTTCAAACGTCGAATTTAAAACTTTTGAGATCTATCAAGTTTTAAAAACCTGTTAGATCTAATGATGAATATCAGAATGTAAATCCCGAAACCAATTCATATAATTATGTAAAGCGATATTCCTGTTTCAGTTATAACTTTATTTTCATAAAAATAAGACCTATGAAAAAGTTATATTATTCAGCAAATGCCCTACTTATATTGATGTTGGTTTTGTTAGGTTCTTGCAAAAAAAGCGAAAACTCAAATCTGACTGAGAATACAAAAAAGCAAAAAAAAGCAATAGAATATAAGAAACCAGAATCAGCTGTTTCTTATCAAATTCAAAATACGAAAGAATGGCTAAAATTAAATGAAGCTGACAGTAGTAAAATGGATATCGTTTATGCTTTGAACCGAACTGACAAAGCGAATTTCAAAAAACTGGATTCTGTCGTAATTCCAGCAGATTTTAGTGGTGATTTGGTTTACTATCTTCCGTTTCCATTACATGTTTCAGCTTTAGAAGATGTTTCTAAAATTATTCTTTTTTCTTATCCGACGCAAACTTTTGCTGCTTATGAAAACGGCGAATTGGTTTATACCGGCCCAACCAATATGGGAAGAAAAAAAGATCCTACTCCAACAGGTTTGTTTTTTACGAACTGGAAAGCAGAAAAAACAACAAGCACTTTTAATGACGAATGGGACTTGAAATGGAACTTTAATATTGAAAATAAACTCGGTGTTGGTTTTCACCAATATGAATTGCCGGGTTATCCAGCTTCACATTCATGCTTGAGGTTATTAGAAAAAGATGCCAAATATCTTTACAAATTTGCAGACGAATGGATTCTAAAAGATAAAGAAAACGTAAAAGTCAAAGGAACGCCTGTTATCGTTTTTGGAAGTTATAATTTTGATAGACCGAAACCGTGGTTGCAATTAGCCTCTGATCCAAAAGCCTTGGATATTTCAGAATCAGAAATTGAAAGTCAAGTAAAACCTTTTTTACTTCAAATATTAGAAAATCAAAAACTTAGAGAGAGCGAACAAACTTCTTCTTTATAAAATTATTTCTACAGATAGAATCAGAATATTGAAAAATATTCTGATTTTTTTTTTAGTTATAAATAAATGAACATTCATTTATTATTATATCTTTGTATCGTATTTAAATCATTTTTAAAAATTAAATCCGAATCAAACTTTATACAAAATGAATGCTTCTCTACTAAAAAATAAAAGAATAGCCATTATTGGTGGCGGACCGGTCGGTCTTACAACTGCTCGAATTTTACAAATAAATGGTGCTGATGTTACCGTTTACGAAAGAGATCTTAATGCTCAAGCCAGAACTTCTGGAGGAACTCTTGATATTCATTCAGGTTCAGGTCAGTATGCAATTCAAAAAGCAGAATTGATGAAAGAATTCTACAAATACGCACGACCGACAGGTGAAAAAATGGCCGATATTGATGGAAATATTACTTCGGATGAAATGCCAGATGAGACAAATGCTTATTCAAGACCAGAAATCGATCGTAACGATTTACGAAAAATTATGCTGGAAAATCTTGAAGAAAATACGGTTGTTTGGGATAGCCAATTGATTAATATTGAAAAAGTTGAAAATCAATATATTTTAGAATTCAAGAACGGAACAACAGCAAAAGCAGATTTTGTAATTGTTGCAAACGGAGGAAGATCAAACGCCAGAAAATTTGTAAGCGATCAGGAACCTCAACTTTCGGGAACTTATATAATACAGGGAGAAATTGTAAATCCCGAGAAAGATTATCCAGAATTCAAACCTAAATATGGAAACGGAAATGTTATGGCAATGGGTGAACAAAAAATGTTCTACACACATACTATGGGCGATGGTTCTGTCCATTTTGGTGTTTCATTTAAAGCCGATGAAAACTGGATTTTGAACAACGGAATTAACTTTGAAGATGATAAAGCTGTAATTTCTTTTTTAAGCGATAAATTTAAAAACTGGGGTGGCGATTACAAAAAATTCTTTGAAGCTTCAACCGAGTTTTCAGGTTTGTCTTTACGATTATTTTCTTTAGAAGAATCCTGGAAAGAGCATTCAAATATTACACTTGTTGGAGATGCTGCACATTTAATGCCTCCGTTTGCAGGCGAAGGTGTAAATATGGGACTGTTTGATGCTTTTCATTTAACTGAAAACCTGACCAATGGAAAATTTGAAACAATTGATGATGCTATTGCTGATTATGAGAAAAAGATGTTTGGTTATGCATTGGAAGCGCAACGCATGACTAAAAAAATGGAAGATTTATTGCATTCTGATATTACAGCGGAAGATATTTTGAATAGTCGTGTAGAATAAAACAATTTAAAATTCTTACTTTCGTTTTGAATAAGCAGAAAAAACTGCATAAAAACAACGATGAAAAAAACATTCTTACTTCTTTTTATTTTCGTAACCGCTTTAAATTATGGTCAGGCAAATCAAATTTTAGATTTTAAAGCAGGTTATGCTCCTGAAACCATCTATAATCAAAACACAAATAGTTCTTCAGATTATGAAATTACTTATTCAGGATCAGAAAAATTTATGGAAGCATTAAAGAAAAACGGAACTGAAAATCCAACAAAAATAAAAACGTCCTTTAATGTCGAAACGATCTCTAAAACAGGGAAAAGTGGTAAAGATGGAAATTTTCCAATAACTATTGAATATCTAAAATCTTATGATGCAAATGGAAAAACCATAATTCCGAGTGGCACTCTTCTCTATGGAAAAACTTCTTTAACTACAATGCCTAAAATGGATTCTATTGTTGCCAAAGGCATGGAAGAAAGTCTGAAAAATACAATTTTCCAAATGGTTCAAAGCACCTTTTCGCAATTAATATTGCCACAGAAAAAACTAAAAATTGGAGAATCTTTCAGTCAAGATAATCCGCTAGTTATACCTATTGCAGGAATCAGTTTTGAAATGGTGATTACAACAACATACACCTTAAAAAGCATGGATTCAAAAAATGCCTTTTTTGATATTCTACAAACGTACACAATGAAAATGTCAGACAACAGATTTGAAACAAGTGGAACTGGAACTGGAAAAGGAAATCTAATTTATGACATTCCGAATCATTTTGCTACTGAAAATAATTTAGATATGGAATTTAGCCTCGGACTAAAACATACTGATTTTTCTTTCCAACTGAAATCAAAAAGTGATTTTAAGCAAACGTGCAAAATTTCAAAAAAATAAAAAAAGGCGTAAGATTTATTTCTTACGCCTTTTGCTTTTATCTGAAAAACTAAAAATTATCTAGAATAATTTGGAGCTTCTTTTGTAATAGTTACGTTGTGAGGGTGACTTTCAGTAATTCCGCTTGAAGTGATTCTAACAAAACGTCCAGTTTCTTGTAAAGTTGGAATATCTTTTGATCCACAATAACCCATTCCGGCACGAAGACCTCCAATAAACTGAAGCATACTTTCGTTTAATTCACCTTTGTAAGGTACACGTCCAACAATTCCTTCTGGAACTAATTTTTTAACATCGTCCTCAACATCCTGGAAATAACGATCTTTAGAACCTGTTTGCATCGCTTCTACAGAACCCATTCCACGGTATGATTTGAATTTTCTTCCTTCGAAAATAATTGTTTCTCCCGGAGATTCTTTTGTTCCTGCTAATAACGAACCTAACATTACACAGTCAGCACCTGCAGCGATTGCTTTAGGAATATCTCCTGTATAACGAATTCCACCATCAGCGATAACTGGAACTCCAGTTCCTTTAATTGCAGCAGCAACTTCAAGAACTGCAGAGAATTGAGGGAAACCAACACCTGCAACGATACGAGTTGTACAGATAGAACCAGGTCCGATTCCGACTTTTACTCCATCTGCTCCATTTTCTACCAAATATTTAGCAGCTTCTGGCGTTGCGATGTTTCCAACAATTACATCTATTTGAGGGAATTTTGCTTTTACTTCTTTTAATGTATTTACCACACCTTCAGTGTGTCCGTGAGCAGTGTCGATAATAATTGCATCTACACCGGCAGCAACTAAAGCTTCAGCTCTTTGAACTGCATCTCCAGTAACTCCAATAGCTGCAGCAACTCTTAAACGACCAAAAGAATCTTTATTAGCGATTGGCTTTTGAGTTAATTTTGTAATATCTCTAAAAGTAATTAAACCAACTAATTCATTTTGAGCATTTACAACTGGTAATTTTTCGATTTTATGACCTTGTAAAACAACTTCTGCCTGTTCTAATGAAGTTCCTTCAGCAACAGTTACTAAGTTTTTGCTTGTCATAACCTCAACAATTGGTCTTGCACCATTTTTCTCGAAACGTAAGTCACGATTGGTAACAATTCCTTTTAAGATTCTGTTTTCGTCAACGATTGGGATACCACCGATTCCGAATTCTTTCATGGCATTTTTTGCGTCTGCAATAGTAGAAGTTAATGGCAATGTTACCGGATCGATAATCATTCCTGCTTCAGCACGTTTTACTTTTCGAACTTTTCCTGCTTGTTGTTCGATAGTCATATTTTTATGTAAAACACCAATTCCGCCTTCTTGTGCCATAGCAATTGCCATTGCACTTTCTGTTACTGTATCCATAGCAGCAGATACGATTGGAACGTTTAATGTGATGTTTCTTGAGAATTTTGATTTAATGCTCACTTCGCGAGGAAGCACATTCGAGTAGTTAGGTACTAATAATACATCGTCGTAAGTTAAACCTTCGCCGATAATCTTGGAGTTGTGTGCTATCATGGTGCAATTTCTAGTTGAATTGCGTGCAAATATAGTGAATAAATTGCTAACTTGAATACTAACTAATTCATAAAATTGCATTTACAGGAAAAACCTTTCAAAAAATAAACATGAATTTTTGAAATTTCAATTTCTAATTTTACCAATAAATACGGCCTAAATCTTAATTTATCAGAATTAAAAATCAATCTTCTGAATCCTGAAAAACGAAATTTATACCCAACTGAAATGCTGCGCTACTAGCTTTAGAAATGTCTTTATATTCCAAAACATTATTGACTAAAGCATACATATTCAGTTTCCAGATTGTTCCTGAAAGTCCGAGACCAATATTGGTGCTTGAAAATTCATCAATAGTATAAGTAGCTTTTAAATCTAATTTTTCAAAAATATTCCTTTTATAAAAAGCAGTTACTGCAACGAGAGGTTCTCGCGGAGCTGTCATACCAAAAAACTGAATTCCTGCTGCATTCCGATAGCGTTCTTTAATTTTTTCCTTGCAATTGCAATCATTATCGGAGCGAAAATATCCAAATGAATATTCCAGCGATGCATATATTTTTGTGGGACGCCAAGTTGTATATTTATTATATAAGGTATCTCTCGGAATTGCTTTTTTGAATTCGGCAAAAACATTCTCCGGATCATCAGTACCCGAAAAATCAGGATTTGCACCTTGATATTGATATGTACCTTTGTAAGTAAGCGTTTCAATATCTTTTGACTGATTTATAAATCCGAGGTCAATAATACTGGCGGTGATCTGAAAATTCTCTTTCGGATAATACGTTACGCCGGCATCTAGCCCCAAACCTAAGCTTCCGTTAAAAAAAGTATTATGAGCAATGTCTCTGGCAATATTTCCATCATATTCATCTTTTGTAAAACGTGAAATTCCTGATGTTTTAAGTTCTAAATTAGATGAAATAATTTGGTTATAAAGATTGGGAGTTCCCGGTTCCTGACCTGTAAATATATAACCAGAATTATGAGTAGAAACTGCATTAGCACCACTGGAATAAAGTTTAGCACGACCTCCGAGTACTAATTTATCATTTATTTTTTTGTGAAAGCCAACATGAAGAACAGAAAGCACTTCGGCTTTAACATTCAGATCTTCAAGATGAAAAACTTTTCCCATGTAATCTTTATTTCCATCTAAAGCAAGCAAAGCCAGATCTTTCGGCATGTACATAAAAAAATCAAATTCCTGATAAACGCCAAAAGAAACATAAGAGCGACTTTCTCTGCCTCCTACCCTAAGACCTCCTGAAAATACTTCCAATTGCTGATTGGTAACAACTTTATCATTACGAGAAGATTTGTTGATAATATTTCTGACTTTATCATTAAAATCAACACCATTATCTGCAAATAAATCATAGACAGAAAAACTGCTTGATCCTAAATTTACTGAAACTCCAGACAAGACAGGAACACCAAAATAATATTTGTATGAAACATCGGCACCTGGATTTACCAATGAAGATTGAGGAATGGAAGTAAAATTATAAAGAACTTCCTTGTTTTGAGAAAAACAGGAAAGCTGAAAAAGAAGTCCTAAAATTAAGTATTTTACCCTCATTTCGCTTCTATTTCAAAATATGTTGTTGCACTTGATCTTAACTTCAAATTGCCTAAACTGTTTTCATCGAGTGGAACTCCTGAAGTCATTAAGGCAACAAAACCAATATTTTGAGTTTGTTTTAAAAGTTCCAATCTTTGATTTTCAAAAACTTCAGTAGGATATTTAATAACATTTGGACTTCCTTTATAAGCGGGCACAACAAAAGAAACAGTCGTTAGAATTTCATTTTTAGAATTAAGAAGCAGCATGTTGATCACAAAACCGCGTTCAATAGTGTTTTCAATTTCAACATCAAATTCAGCTTTTTTTAGATAATCTCTAAGAAACTGTTTTTTAAAAATATCAAAATTTCTGGAGTCATATATAATCTGAGTTCCTCCGTCTGCTACTAATTCATTTGCTGGAATATCAAAATAGGCAAGATTTGCAATAAAAACGGGTTCTAATTTCAAATCATTTACCTGATCAAAATCTAAGTCACTTGAGCACGATACAAACAAAATCGTTACTGCAAAAACCCTTAAGATACTATTGATACAATTCAATTTCATGGTTGAAAGAATTTAAGATAATAGTAACAACTGGGGACTGTTGCTTTTATTGCTTTGATAAGTAAATATAAGAATTTTTTTAATGAAACTTGCCAAACAATTTAGAAGCTTCATTATAAGCACTTTCAAAACTTAAAGAATTTAAGCCTGTTATTTTTTTATTGGCTGTAAAATAAGAAACCAGTTTTTCTGTAGGCATGTTTCCTGTCAACTTATCTGTCGCCATTGGGCAGCCTCCAAATCCTTGAATTGCACCATCAAAACGAATACAACCTGCTTTTGCTGCTGCATCAATCTTTTCGAACCAGCTTTCTGGTGTAGTATGGAGATGTGCTCCAAATTCAATTTGAGGATATTTCGGAATTAAATTCGAAAAAAGATAGGTTATAACATCTGGTGTTGAACTCCCTACGGTATCTGAAAGCGAAAGGATTTTAACGCCCATTCCTGCCAATTTTTCTGTCCACTCGCCTACTATTTCCACATTCCAGGGATCTCCGTAAGGATTTCCAAAACCCATTGAAAGATAGGTTACAACTTCTTTATTTTTTTTATCAGCAATGTTTAGAATTTCTTCTAACGTAATTAAAGATTCGGCAATAGTTTTATGTGTGTTACGCATCTGAAAGTTTTCTGAAATCGAAAAAGGAAAGCCTAAATACTGAATAGATTCAAATTCTGAAGCCAGAGCTGCACCTTGCGTATTAGCAATTATAGAAAGTAATTTGCTTGAAGTTTGCGAAAGATCAAGTTGTGCCAAAACTTCGGCGGTATCCTGCATTTGCGGAATTGCTTTTGGAGAAACAAAACTTCCAAAATCAATAGTATCAAAACCTACTCGAAGCAATGCCTGAATATAAGTAACCTTGTTTTTTGTTGGAATAAAGTCCTTGATGCCTTGCATTGCATCTCGCGGACATTCGATAATCTTGATTTCTTTATTCAAAACTTTTTCTTTTGTAATGCTAAGTTAGTTTCTTTTTTAAAGAAATAAAAATTATAGTCTTTTCCAGATTGATTTTTTAATCATATTAGTCATATAAGCTCATTTAAATAAGAACTTAATAAATTGTAACGCTAATATAAAACACATTACTTAAAGTGGTAATAGTTTTAAAAATTACCAAAAAGTGTAATAAATTAAAATATTACCGAAAAACGTAATAATAAAAAATATTACTTATATTTGTAATAGAAAGTTTATAATTTTTAATTATATTTGGATATGACTAGTGTAATTACAGGCGATATTATAAGATCTAGGCAACAGAAATCAAATCATTGGGTTGATGATTTAAAAAAAATTCTGGTTCCCTTTGGTGCGACACCAAGTCAATGGGAAGTTTACAGAGGCGATGAATTTCAAATTGAAATTCAAAACCCTGAAGATGCTTTATTGACCGCTATTTTAGTGAAAGCACATTTACGAGCAATAAAATCGGATGCTCGTATGAGTATTGGTTTTGGAGATAAAACACATACTGCTGAAAAAATATCCGAAAGTAACGGCTCAGCTTTTATTAATTCAGGAGAGCTTTTTGAAACTTTGAAAAAACAGAAAGTCACTTTAGCCATGCGAACTGGTGATTCAGATTTGGATGAAAAAATGAATTTGATGCTGCAACTCGCTTTGACTTTTATGGATAGTTGGCTGGTACAATCCGCTGAGTTTGTTGCTTTGGCAATTGAAAATCCGAGTTTATCTCAGGAAGAACTTGGACAGAAATTAGGCATTAATCAAGCCGCAGTAAGCCGAAGACAAAAACGCGCCCAATTTGATTTAGTCATGAATTTAGATCGATATTTCAGAACTCAAATAAAACAACTTGCCCCATGATTTTATTCGTAAAACTGCTTTTGGCACATTTATTAGGCGATTTTATTTGGCAACCCAATTCTTGGGTGAAAGATAAAGAAGCAAATAAACATAAAAGTATTTATTTATACTTACATATTTTACTTCACGGGGTTTTAGCTGCAGTTTTAATTGGTGACATAGGTTTTATTCCTTATGCTATATTAATAGCTGTTACACATGGAATTATCGATTTAATTAAATTGAATTTTCAGAAAACAAAAACAAAACGCACTTGGTTTGTAGTTGATCAAATTGCACATCTTCTAATTTTAATTGGAGTTGCACTCTTTTATCACAGAAATAGCATTATTCCTTTTTTTGGTTTGAATGATTTTTGGATTTTAATCACGGGATTTTTATTAGTAACTAAACCCACTTCCATTTTTATCAAAACCATCATTTCAATTTGGAGTCCGGAAAGCCAAAACAGCCATCAGGATAATTCGCTTGCCAATGCAGGTAATTACATTGGCATATTGGAACGTCTCCTAATTGTTTGTTTTATCTTAACCAATCACTTTGAGGCAATCGGATTTTTATTGGCTGCAAAATCTATTTTTAGATTTGGAGATCTACAAGAAGCCAAAGACCGAAAACTTACCGAGTATGTTATGATTGGAACTTTAATCAGTTTTGGAATTGCGATAGTGGCCGGACTTGTTATTCAGGCGCTTCTTTTACAATTGTCCTAAAACTTTTTTATTGATGGCTTTTATCAGCGCTGGACCTTCATAAATAAAACCAGTGTACAATTGCACTAAACTTGCTCCTGCGTTTAGTTTTTCGATCGCATCATCGGCAGAATGAATTCCTCCTACTCCAATAATTGGGAATGCTTTGTTGCTTTTTTCTGAAAGAAAACGAATTACTTCTGTAGAACGTTTTGTCAATGGTTTTCCAGACAAACCTCCCATTTCAGATTGGTTTTGAGATTGTAATCCGTCTCTTGAAATTGTAGTATTTGTAGCAATTACACCCGCAATTTGAGTCGTTTTTACAATATCAATAATATCTAATAATTGCTCATCTGTTAAGTCTGGAGCAATTTTTAAAAGAATTGGTTTTACTTTTTGAGTGCTTGTTTTTTGCTTTTCAACATTTCTGTCTTGCAATGTCTGCAATAAGGCAGTCAAAGGTTCTTTATCTTGAAGCGCTCTTAAATTTGGCGTATTTGGAGAACTTACATTCACCACAAAATAATCGACGTGATCAAACAAGGCATCAAAGCAAATGATGTAGTCATCAACAGCATTTTCGTTTGGTGTCACTTTGTTTTTTCCAATATTTCCTCCAATTAAAACGCCTGAATTCTTTTTCAAACGTTCTACAGCTTCAATAACACCGCCGTTATTAAATCCCATTCGGTTAATAATCGCTTGATCTTCTTTCAAGCGGAATAAACGTTTCTTAGGATTTCCTTCCTGACCAACCGGGGTCACAGTTCCAATCTCAATAAAACCAAAACCAAAGTCTCCAAGTTCTTTATAAAGCTTCGCATCTTTATCAAATCCTGCCGCAAGTCCAACTGGATTTTTGAATTTAATTCCGAAAACTTCTCTTTCTAATCGAGCATCTTTTACTTCATAAATTGCTCTTATAATTGACGAAACTCCTGGGATTTTTGAAATGAATTTTACAAATGAAAAAGTAAAGTAATGTACTTCTTCTGGATCAAACCAAAAAAGTATCGGGCGAATTATCAATTTATACATAAGAATTTTATTGTGTTGTTTTCGGGTGCAAATTTAAATATTATAGTTTAAAAAGGTGCTTTTTTATCCAAAACAAATTATACGAGTTTTCCCGATCAATTTTAATTTCTAAAAAATGAAAACATATGCAAAACGAAAAATATCGCAGTAAAGTTTACTTTTTTAACGTTGCAGATTATAAAATGAAACAACTTCAGAGCTTCTTTCGGCTACGTTTGGGACATTTATTATCTATTTTTGAGACACTTAAGAAAATTATTTACTAGTAAATTCATTTATATAAATAATAATCAACATGAATCGCAATGTTTTATATAAATAGTCGTTTTAAAAACAGTTTTTTTTTAGCAGTTTTTTTTGCTTTATCAAGCTTCTTTTCAAACAAAATTATTGCTCAGGAAAACGAAGAAAAAGCTTTCAGTCCGCATCATCAAATAGGTGTTTCAATAAATCATGTTCATGTTTTTGAAGGCAGAGATGATGAAGGAAATCGGGAAGTTTTGAGCCTTCCGGCTTGGGGATTAGATTATACTTTTCAATTTCACGAAAAATGGGCAATTGGTCTTCATACTGATTTTATTATCGAAAAATTTAAAGTCGAAAAAAATCTCGAAAGCGGAGACGAAAAAGAAACCGTTGAAAGAAGTTACCCAATTGCACCAGCTTTAATGGGAATTTATAAACCCAATGAACACTGGAGTTTTCTTTTGGGCTTTGGAGGCGAATTTGCCAAAGAAGAAGACTATTTCTTGACCAGAGCCGGAGTTGAATATGGCTATGAACTTCCAAAAGACTGGGAAATTTTTGGAACTGTCAGTTATGATTTTAAATGGAATGCCTATGATAGTTGGGGAATTGGATTAGGTATTGCAAAAAGCTTTGGAGGAAAATAAATATTTTAAAAACCAATTATGCAGAGATATAAAACAAATAAAACTGTTTCGATTTCAAAAATTATTTTGACATCCTTATTGCTTTTAATTGGTTTAAACGGAATGGCGCAACTCGAAAAAGAAAAAGACACTACTAAACTGATTAATGTAAGCTATGGAAGCAAAGGAATTGAATTACGAACCAGAGATAATAAATTTCTTTTTCAATTACAAAGCAGACTCCAATTCCGATTTTCTACTCCCAATGATACAGATCCTCTAACTTATGACGATTACAGTCAAGAAGCAAAAACAACTTTTAAAATCAACAGAGCCCGATTAAAAGTTGGAGGACACGCTTTTCATCCTTGGCTGAAATATTATTGGGAATACGAACTCAGCCAGTCTAATTTATTAGATTTTAGATTGATGGTTGAAAAATGGGAATGGCTTAGTTTTAAAGCCGGACAATGGAAAGTCGAATATACAAGAGAACGTTTTATAAGCAGCGGTGAACAACAAACAGTTGACCGATCTTTAATAAACCGACCTTTTACTGCTGACAGACAAATGGGAGTTGAAGTTTACGGACATCTTAAAGGCGCCGGAATTGCCGATTTTAATTATTGGGCCGCCGCACTTACGGGAACTGGTCGAGGAAATACAGCAAATGACGATGGAAATCTAATGTATTTTGGACGCGTTCAATGGAATTTCCTAGGAAGATTTCTTGATTTTGAAGGAAGTGATTTGGAATTTCATGAAAAACCAACACCAATTATCGCAATCTCAGGTTTAACAAATCGAAGCCCTTATACCCGATTTTCACAATCAGGCGGAGGATCTTTAGAAGGTTTCGAAAATGGTGCGCCAGGTCAATACCGAGTTAATCAATGGAATATTGAAACTGCCTTTATGTATCGCGGTTTTTCCTGGCAAAGCGAACTGCATACAAAAGACATCATCGATAAATTAAATTTTGACAAGACTACAACATTAAGAGGTTATTATATTCAGGCAGGCTATTTCTTTAGTAATGTTTTTGGATGGTGGCCAAAAAAATTAGAAATGGCTGCCAGACATGCTGGATATCGTCCTGATGATTCAATCAAACAGAACTCACAGGAAGAAACAACTATTGCTTTTAACTGGTTTTTTAATGGACATAAAAACAAACTAACTTCAGAAGTTAGTTATTTCAGTTTTCAGGATAAAACACTGCCTTTAGAACAAGGCTGGCGCTTTAGAATTCAATGGGATATCTCATTATAACCAAAAAACCTGTTCCACTGAATTATAGTTAAATTTTAAAAGAGAAATCATTTTTTTAATAACTTTATGAAACTAAAACTCTGAAAATGAAAAATATAACCTTTACAATAAGAAAAACGGTTTGTATGCTTTTCGTGGGATCGTTTTTTATGATTTCAATTGACAGTTTTGCGCAACGCGGCCGCGGCGGTTTTCACGGGGCTGGTGGCGGTGGTGGAGCTAGACAAGCAAGACCTGCCAGGGAAGCCAGACCAGCAACACAATCTAGACCCGCCAATATAAATAGGCCTTCAACTGCAAACAGACCTTCTAATGTGACACGTCCGGGAGCTAATAATGGAGGAACCAGAATTAATGGAGGAACAGCAAATAATTCGAATATCCGAAACAAAAACGGTAATAATCGAAATTCAAACAATACAAACAGAATTAATAATTCTGGCAACAGAAATACCAACATAAGCGGCAATACAGTTAATAGAAACAGAAATAATGTAAATATTAACGTCAACAATAGTGTTCATGTTCGCAACAATCGAAACACGATAGTTAGACCAGGACCAAGACCGTATGTTCGTCCGCCTTATGTTTATGGCGGTTATAGATACAATTGCTACCATCCTTATTATCCACGTCCATACAGACCATTTTACTGGGGACCAGTTTGGCATCCATGGGGATTTTTTGTAGCTACTTTAACAACAACGGCAATCATTGTTAGTGTTGAAAATCAGAAATACCACTATGACCAAGGAGTTTGGTACAGTTCTACGAGTGGAGGTTATACTGCTGTTCCTGCCCCAGTTGGAGGTACTGTTAATAATATTCCTAGCGGAGCAGAAACCGTCAATACGGGAACGGTAAATAATTACTATTACGGAGGAACTTACTATGAAAAAGATGGAAGCAAGTACACCGTAGTTGCACCAACTGCCGGAACAATTGTAGAGAATTTACCTGAAGGAGGTGAAGAAGTTACTATTGGCGATGCTAAATATGTGAAATTTGGAGAAACGTATTATCAGCCGGTACAAGTAGATGGCAAAGATAAATATGAAGTTGTTTCGGTTGAAAAAGAAGGTTAAACAAAATAGTCTATAAATTCTATAAAATAAATAGACTATTATCGTGTTATTTTTATAATTTTATCACCTAATTAACAACCACTACATTAAAACTATTATAATGAAAAATAAAACCTATTGGATATTTGCACTGCTGACTATTTCAATTATTTCGATTGCTTCTTTTGGATACACTAAATTAAATACTCCAAAGCAAGAAAAACCAGTCGCAATGGATTGTGCCGAAACTCCAAGTACTACAGAAGCATCTGCATTTAAACCAACTATTGAAAACAAAAACAAACCTGCTGGAAAAGCACCAAAAGGAATGGTTTGGATTCCGGGTGGAGAATTTTCTATGGGATCAAATGTTGAAGATGAAAGTTTATGCAGCATAAAAGGTGTCACAAAAGACGCCGCTCCTATTCATCGTGTGTATGTTGACGGTTATTATATGGATCAAACTGAAGTAACAAACGAAGAATATGAAAAATTTGTAAAAGCAACCGGATACATAACGGTCGCTGAGCAAAAACCAACAAAAGAAGAATTTCCTACTGCCAATGAGGAAGATTTAGTTACAGGATCTGTAATTTTTACTCCTACCCCAAGTGCTGTTAATTTAAACAATTTTTTGCAATGGTGGCGTTATGAACCAGGCACAGATTGGAAGCATCCAGATGGTCCTCAAAGTACTATCAAAGGAAAAGAAAAATATCCTGTTGTACACATTGCATATGAAGATGCAGCTGCATACGCAAAATGGGCAGGAAAAAGACTTCCAACTGAAGCCGAATGGGAATTTGCGGCGAGAGGCGGAAAAACCGGAAATCTTTATGCTTGGGGAAATTCATTAAAACCAAATGGAAAATTTCAGGCTAATATTTATCAAGGTCATTTTCCGATAAAAGATGGTGATACTGGCGAAGATGGCTTTAAAGGAATCGCCCCTACCGGACAATATGCGCCAAATGCTTACGGTTTATACGATATGGCGGGAAATGTTTGGGAATGGGTAAACGACTGGTATAGCGTTGACTATTACAAAAGTCTTGCAGAAAACGGAGCTGTAACAAAAAATCCTCAAGGACCAGATGCATACAACGATCCAAATGATCCAACTCAGATTAAAAAGGTACACCGTGGAGGCTCTTTCTTATGTACAGATCAATATTGTACACGATATATGGTTGGAACCCGTGGAAAAGGCGAAGTTCGATCTGCAGCGAATCATCTTGGTTTTAGATGTGTTAAAAGCAAATAATTAAAATATTCGAAAAGAGATTTATAAATTTATAAATCTCTTTTTTTGTACCTAATTGCGAATAAAATTTTAAAATCATACCATTGAAAAATTTCTATATTTGCTAAAAAAAACAAAAAAATGCAACATATAATAGATCGTTTTATCAGTTATGTAACAATTGATACCGAATCAGATCCAAATTCTCAAACAACACCAAGTACAGAAAAACAGTGGAATCTTGCCAATAAATTAGTTGAAGACTTAAAAACAATTGGCTTACAAGATGTTACTATTGACGATAAAGCCTATATCATGGCAACACTTCCAAGCAATGTTGAGCATGAAGTTCCAACAATTGGTTTTGTTTCTCATTTTGATACTTCACCAGATTTTAGCGGTGCAAATGTTAAACCTCAAATTATTGAGAATTATGACGGAAAAGATATTGTTTTGAATGCTGAAAAAAATATCGTTTTATCTCCAAATTATTTCAAAGATTTACTTCAATACAAAGGCCAAACTATCATTACAACTGACGGAACAACTTTGTTAGGTGCCGATGATAAAGCCGGAATTACAGAAATCGTTTCGGCAATGGAATATCTAATTCAGCATCCGGAAATCAAACACGGAAAAATCAGAATCGGATTTACGCCAGATGAAGAAATTGGTCGTGGAGCACATTATTTTGATGTTGAAAAATTCGGCGCACAATGGGCCTACACAATGGACGGAAGCCAGATTGGCGAATTAGAATATGAAAATTTCAATGCTGCCGGAGCTAAAATTACTTTCAAAGGAAAAAGCGTTCATCCAGGTTACGCTAAAGGAAAAATGATCAATTCTATGCTTTTGGCTAATGAATTCATCAATGAACTTCCGAAAGGAGAAACACCTCAGGAAACAAAAGGTTACGAAGGTTTTTTCCATGTGCATCACATCAAAGGAAACATTGAAGAAACTGTTTTAGAGTTGATTATTCGTGATCACAACAAAAAGAAATTCGAGAAAAGAAAAGAACTTATTTTTAAGATCGCGAAAAGCTTCAATAAAAAATATGCCAAAAAATTCGGTGAAGATATTGTGATTCCAGTTGTAAAAGATCAATATTACAATATGAAGGAAAAAGTACTTCCGGTAAAACATATTGTTGATATTGCCGAAAAAGCAATGCGTGAATTAAACATAAAACCAATCATAAAACCAATTCGTGGCGGAACTGACGGTTCTCAACTATCTTTCATGGGATTACCTTGTCCGAATATCTTTGCTGGCGGGCACAATTTCCATGGAAAATACGAATATGTTCCTGCAGAAAGCATTCAGAAGGCAACAGAAGTAATTGTAAAAATTGCAGAGCTAACAGCTATTCCTGGAATTTTTAATGCAACAGAAAAATCTAAAAAATAAAATAATTGGAAGCCAAATCTGAAAATAAAGGCATGTGGAAATATGGCAGTCAGTGGGAAGAAGAATTACTCCTACTTAAAGCCATTATCGATAAAACTGAACTGACTGAAACCACAAAATGGGGCGGTACTGTTTATGTTTACGATAAAAGAAACGTTATTGGAATTGGCGGATTTAAAGATTATTTTGCTTTATGGTTTTTTAATGGCGTTTTCTTAAAAGATGAGAAAAAGAAATTAATTAACGCTCAGGAAGAAGTCACAAAGTCGTTGCGACAATGGAGATTTGCTTCTAAAGACGAAATCAACGAAAAAGTGATTTTAGAATACATCAAAGAAGCAATTGAAAACGAAAAGCAAGGAAAAGTCATTAAACCTTCTAAAAAAGAAGCGATTATTTCTGAACTTCTTAATGCAGAAATGAGTAAAAATCCGGCTTTAAAAGAAGCCTTTGAGAAGTTTAGCCCTTATAAACAATATGAGTTTTTAGAATATATTGAAACCGCAAAACAGGAAAAAACTAAAATTTCCAGAATCGAAAAAGTAATTCCGATGATTTTAGCGAATGTTGGGCTGAATGATAAATACAGGTAAATTAATTTCAAATTCCAAGCTATATGAAACCTTTGTCAAAGTTTAAAATTTTGACAAAGGTTTTCACTTTTTTGTTGTTCTACAAAATTTACCCGTAAAGTTTGTCATTCTGAGGAACGAGGACACGAGCGATAGCGAACTGGCGAAGCAATCTCCACTAGAAACTCTACAAAGATTGGCGATTTTCGTTGCGGAACTACTTACGAAGATTCCTCGTTCCTCGGAATTACAAGAATCTGGACAATCGGTTAAAAACAAAAAAAATCCCAAACTCCATTAAGGAATTTGGGATTTTTAAATTGAAAATTCTTAAAAAAATTAAGCTTTTTTATTCAAAGTAGCGCTCAATTCTAAAGAAATAGCTGAACGCTCTAATTTTAATTTTCCAGACATTGTTTCGATTACAACTGTAGTTTCTGCAAGCTCAACAACTTTACCGTGAAAACCACTTTTAGTAATTATTTTATCACCTACTTTTAGGTTGCTTTCAAATTCTTTTTCGTTTTTTGCTCTTTTTTGTTGTGGTCTAATCATAAAGAAATAGATTACTACAAACATTAAAAGGAATGGCGCAAATTGACCTAATTGTCCCATAATTAAATTCTGTTTTTTGATTTATATTAATATTTTCTAATTGTAATTCGTCTTTTCTAAAATTACATCAAACCTCTTCCTACTTTCACCATTTTTTTATTGGCTTCAAGTTCTTTCACAAGGTTGTCTAAAATTCCGTTGATAAAAATACTGCTTTTTGGTGTAGAATACTCTTTTGCAATTTCTAAATATTCGTTAAGAGTTACTTTCACTGGAATTGATGGGAATTTCAAAAATTCGCAAATTGCCATTTTCAAGATAATAGTATCGATTTCTGCAATACGCTCGCTATCCCAGTTTGGTGTTTTATCGTCATATTCTTTTGCAAGAACAGATTCGTTCAAAACTGTACGTCGAAACAAATCTTTTGCAAAATCCTTATCTTCAACATCTTTGTATAATTTTGGAACTCTAAAAGCATCTGGATCTTCTGTTTTGATCGCTTTTAATTGTTTGATGATGTGTGTATTTACAACCGGAATATCATCAACCCACGTCAATTTATCATCTTCTAAATACTCATATAATTTCTCATTCGGAACAATTACATTTTCAAACAAATCAATAATAAATTGTCTGTCTTCTTCAAACGTATTAACGTTGTTGCTCATGTATTTTTTATAGATATCGCTTGCTTTGATATCATTTAAAAGCAAAATGATATAATCGTCGTTTAAAGACCAATTGTTGATTTTACGAGTTTCTAAAGCAATGCTAAGAGAGTTGCTTTCGGCAAGAAGTTGAAAAATTTTGTTTTTAACAAACTTTTCATTCGGGTTACGTTCTGCTGCAGTTGCAAGGTGTTTTTTGCTTGATAAATGCAGGAATACTGATTCTTTTTTGCAAATTTCAATTAATGAAGAAAGCATTATAAGATATAAGTCCTGAATATTATCTATGCTGTAAAAAAGAAATTTTTCTTCTTTTTCCATATTATCAGAACCGCTTTGATGCATTGCATAAATAGATTGCATTACTTTAACGCGTATGTGTCTTCTGTTTACCACCTTGTAAGAACTTTTAAAAATTAGTCTGCAAAATTAAGAATTTCAATTCTTATAATAAAATTAAATCGACAAAAAAAGTCTCAGTTTTCAGTCACAATTTTAAGATTTATCTAAAAATTGTGGCCGAGACTGAGACTCTTCAACAATAAACTTTGTTTTTATTATTTTTTAGCGTTTTCAATTTTTCTCGCATCAATACGATTTTGAGCAATTGTAAGCGCCGCTTTATGAGTAGTGATATTATTTTTAGCTGCAAAATCAATGATTTCCAGAGTTGTATTGTAAATATTCTCTGTTTTGCTCATAATCTCAGCTTTGCCGTAGTTTGCTAATTCAGCATAAACATTGATAATTCCACCAGCGTTGATCAAGAAATCTGGAGCGTATAAAATTCCTCTTTCCTGCAATCTTGCACCGTGAACATTTTCATCAGCTAATTGATTGTTGGCAGCACCAGCAATAACTTTAGCTTTAATTTTGTCAACTGTATTTGCATTGATAGTTGCTCCCATCGCACATGGCGCATAGATATCAACATCTGCAGTATACAAATCTTCTCCTGTATAAATTGTTGCGTTGTATTTTGAAGCTACTTGATATAATTTTTCTTCGTTGATATCAGTAATAGTAACCTGTGCTCCTTCTTTAGTTAAATATTCAACCAAAGCTTCACCAACGTGACCAATTCCCTGAACCAAAACTTTTTTGCCATCTAAAACATCAGAACCAAATTGACTTTTTGCAGCCGCTTTCATTCCTAAGTAAACTCCGTAAGCTGTAACAGGCGAAGGATTTCCAGATCCACCTCTTTCTTCAGAAATTCCAGTTACATAAGGCGTAACATCTCTTACAGTGTCCATGTCTTTTGTCTCCATTCCAACATCTTCAGCAGTAATGTATCTTCCGCTTAAAGAGTGAACAAATTCTCCAAACTTGCGCATTAATTCAGGAGTTTTCTGCGTTTTAGCGTCACCAATAATAACCGCTTTTCCACCACCAATATTCAATCCGGTAATAGCAGATTTATAAGTCATTCCTCTTGAAAGACGTAAAACATCATTTAAAGCTTCCCATTCTGTGTTGTAATTCCACATTCTGGTGCCTCCTAAAGCTGGTCCCATAACCGAATTATGAATACCAATAATTGCTTTTAAACCTGTATCTTTGTCATTGCAAAATACAATTTGTTCGTGATCGTCAAAAGATAATTGACCAAAAACAGGATCCATTTTTTGAAGTTCCTTTCCAGTTGTGAAAGTTGCATCCATAGCGCTAGTATTAATTAGTTAAAATTGTGAATTTGTCAAAAAGACTTCTCAAACATAATTAAAAAATACACATGTGCTAATTTTTTATCTTTAAAATAACAATTTTACAATATAATTGTTTTGATTAAATCGTAATTTATTATAATTTTAATTAATAATAATTCATAATTTTAAATCAATTCAATATCACATTTCTTAAAAAAATGAAAGAATTAAGCTATTTAAACAAATATTTCATCAAATATAAATTCAGTTTCTCTTTTGGAATTTTAACCACAATAATCGCACAAATATTCTTTTTATTCACTCCAAAATTGGTCAGCCATTCCTTTGATGTGATTGAGCGCTTTCTAAAACTCTCAGAAGCAGATCAAAAATCCTCAATAATTAGAGATTTTTACAGACAAGATTTAATTCATAACGTACTGTTAATCATTGGAAGTGCTATTGTAGCGGGTTTCCTGACCTTTTTAATGCGCCAAACATTGATTGTAATGTCACGTCATATTGAGTTTGATTTGAAAAATGAGGTTTTCAAACAATACGAAACGCTTTCTCAAAATTTCTACAAACAAAATCGCACCGGAGATTTAATGAACCGAATTTCTGAAGATGTTTCAAAAGTGCGTATGTATGTAGGTCCGGCGGTAATGTATACTATTAATACGTTTATCCGTTTTGCGATCGTAATCATATATATGTATAATGTATCGCCGTTGCTGACATTGTATACGATTTTGCCATTGCCAATTTTGTCGTATTGTATTTTCAAACTGAGTTCAGAAATCAATAAACGAAGCACAACATTTCAGCAATATTTATCTAAAGTTTCGAGTTTTACACAAGAAATTTTCTCAGGAATTAGAGTTATAAAAGCCTATTCATTAGAAAATCAACATCAAAACAATATGATTGATCTTGCTGATGAAAGCAAACGCAAAAGTTTGGATTTAGCCAAAGTGCAATCGCTTTTTGGGCCTTTGATGATTGCTTTGATCGGAATCAGTAATTTGGTTGTGATTTATTTTGGAGGCGTTATGTACATCAACGGAACGATTCCAAATATTGGAACGATTGCCGAATTTATTTTATATGTAAACATGCTAACCTGGCCGGTCGCATCTTTAGGTTGGGTTTCATCGATGGTTCAGGAAGCCGAAGCTTCTCAAAAACGCTTGAATGAATTTTTGAAAATCGAGCCAGAAATCAAAAACAACAATCCGAATTCATCAGAAATTCAGGGTTCTATTGCTTTCGAAAATGTAAGTTATACGTATGAAGACACTAATATTGAGGCTTTAAAAAATGTTACGTTCTCAGTTAAAAATGGAGAAACATTAGCTATTTTAGGAAAAACAGGTTCAGGAAAATCGACCATTCTTTCTTTAATTTCTCGTTTGTATGATGTTACCGATGGAAGAGTAACAATTGATGGAAATGAAATCAGCACTTTGAATTTGAATGATTTGAGAAACAATATCGGAATTGTACCTCAAGACGCCTTTTTATTTTCAGATACAATTAAAAACAACATCAAATTTGGCAATCAAAATGCTACAGATGAAGAAGTTATCGAAGCAGCAAAAAATGCTGTAGTTCATGATAATATTGCAGCATTTAACAAACAATACGACACTATTTTAGGTGAACGAGGCATAACACTTTCGGGCGGACAAAAACAACGTGTGTCTATTGCGCGTGCCATAATCAAAGATCCGGCGATTTTACTTTTTGACGATTGCCTTTCTGCGGTAGATACAGAAACCGAAGAAACAATCTTAAATAATTTGTTTGAAATTTGTAAAAATAAAACTACAATTATTGTAAGTCACCGAGTTTCATCGGCCAAAAATGCCGATAAGATTATCATTTTAGAGGATGGTAGAATCATTCAACAAGGCTCTCATAATCAATTAATAAATCAGGAAGGTTATTATTCATCGTTATATTTAAAACAACTTTCGGAAAAAGAATTACTTTAATTGTTGTGTAATAGATAATTTTTTATGATTTTTGAGTACTATTAATTCCAAAAAATGATAGAACGTATTATGAGAGAAAATGACATGTTAGAAAAAGAAGAGATTTTTTCTAAAGTATTACGAGCAGGAAGAAGAACTTATTTCTTTGATGTGAGAGCTACAAAAGCTGACGATTACTACATCACGATTACCGAAAGTAAAAAATTCACTGAAGAAGATGGTTCTTTTCATTTTAAAAAACACAAAATTTACTTGTACAAAGAAGATTTTAGTGCATTTGCTGAAATACTAGAAGAAATGACTTCATACGTCTTGAACCACAAAGGCGAAGAAGTAATCTCTGAAAGACACCAAAAAGATTTTAAAAAAGAATACAGTTCTGATAAAGCTGAAACACAAAGATCTAGCTTTACCGATATTGATTTTGACGATATTTAGTCTCCAGATAACTTTTTAAAAAAGTACGAGTCCAATTTGTATAGCATTTTGGGCTTTTTTTATATATTTAAATTCTATTACTTTAATCGAATTTCATAACTGAATCACCTTTGGATTCAGCTAAATTGGCAATTATGAAAAAATTACTTTTCCTTCTAAGCTTTGTTATTTTTAGTATTTCGGCATTTGCACAAAAACTGGAATATGAAACAAAATCAAATATTCAATATTACAATGCCGCAGCAAACAAATCAGATAGTTACATTAACGAAAGATGTGTTTTAGATATTTATTATCCAAAAAATAGCAAGAATTTTGCAACAATTGTATGGTTTCACGGCGGCGGATTGACTGGCGGAAACAAAGAAATTCCTGAAGCATTAAAAAATAAAGGTTTTGTTATTATTGGTGTTAATTACAGGCTTTCGCCGAAAGTAAAAGCAGAAAAAGCTATTGAAGATGCTGCAGCTGCTGTAGCATGGGCTTTTAATAATATCGACAATTATGGTGGCGATTCTTCTCAGATTTTTGTTTCAGGACATTCAGCTGGAGGCTACTTAGGCATGATGATTGGCTTGGATAAAAAATGGCTTCAAAAAGAAGGAATTGATGCGAATAAAATTGCTGGATTAATTCCGTTTAGCGGGCAATGTATTACGCATTTTGAAATTAGGAGAGAAAATGGAATTCCAGATACAACACCTACAATTGATGCTTATGCACCACTTTTTTATGTTCGCGCTGATGCGCCGCCATTATTATTAATTACCGGCGACCGTGAATTAGAAATGTTAGGCCGATATGAAGAAAACGCATACATGGCACGCATGATGAAACTAAAAGGTCATAAACAAACCAAACTTTATGAGTTAGACGGTTACGGACACGGAATGACGGAACCTGGTTTTCCACTTCTTGTTAATGAAGTAAACCGAATTCTAAAAGAAAAACAAACCAAAAAATAATAATATAAAATCCACGGCAATGGAGACACAACTTTTAATTTTACCAGGACTTGGAGATTCTGGAGAGAAACACTGGCAAACTTTTTGGCACGAAAAATTCAAAAATTCAATTCGTTTGGTTCAAGATAATTGGGACAAACCGGTTCGCGAAGATTGGATTGCACGTTTGAATGAAGAAACTTCAAAACTAGAGAATCCGACAATTTTAGTTGCGCATAGTCTTGCCGTTTCTTTGGTATTGCATTGGGCCGAAAATAATTCGAATAAAAATATAATCGGCGCTTTATTGGTCGCACCTGCAGATGTTGATTCACCGGAACATACTCCCGATATTATTAGAAATTTTTCGCCAATGCCAATTTACAAACTACCATTTCCGTCAATTGTAGTTGCCAGCGAAAATGATCCTTATGCTTCTTTCGAAAGAAAAAAATATTTTGCGGAAAAATGGGGAAGTGATTTTGTAAACGTTGGACAACAAGGTCACATTAACTCTGATTCAGATTTAAAATATTGGGAAGAAGGACAAGTGATTTTGAATCAATTGATTAAAAAGATTAACCCTTAACCACTTACTTTTAACACATAGAAACATAGATTTCATTTAAAAAAAAGAATTATAAAAAAGAAACTAGTTTCTTAACACATATCCCGATAGCTATCGGGATGTTTTTATGAAAATGAAATGCCTTTTTTAAGATTATTTCAGACTATGTTTCTATGTGTTTAATGAAAAATTATCCAATCCTAAGTCCATTCGGTATTTTAAAATCCGGAGCTAATAAAATAACATCTCCCTCCTCGCCTACAGCCCCAAGAACCAGACATTCGCTCATAAATTTTCCGATTTGTTTTTTCGGAAAATTTACAACCGCAACAATTTGACGATTTACTAAATCTTCTTTTTTATAACGTTTTGTAATTTGTGCCGATGATCTTCGGATTCCAATTTCGGAACCAAAATCGATTGTTAATTGAAATGCAGGTTTTCGTGCTTCAGGAAAATCATTTACCTCAACAATGGTTCCAACACGCATATCGGTTCTTTCAAATTCATTCCAGGTTAAATCCATTTTATCTTTTATCTAGTTTATTTACAAACCTATAATTTTGTAATGAATTGCACTAATTCTATAATTAGTTTTTTCCTCTATCCTTTTAATTTTAACTATTCGTTTTTTACTAATATTTAAAATATACAAAATGGAAAATAGTATAATAACTCCCGGGATTTCTCTTAAAGACTTTGATTATGAGGTTAATAAATCAAATAGCGATAAATATATTGAAGTGGCAAAAAATGTAAAGCTATATGTTAAAGATTACGGAAAAGGAAAACCCGTAATTTTAATTCATGGCTGGCCACTTTCAAACGAAATGTGGGAATATCAAATAGAATTTCTGGTTCAGAATAATTACAGAGTAATTGCTTATGATCGCCGTGGTTTTGGTAAATCGTCTCAACCTTGGGATGGTTACGATTATGATACTTTAACTGATGATTTAAACGAAATTATTGAACAATTGCAATTAGATGATGTAACTTTAGTTGGCTTTTCTATGGGAGGCGGAGAAGTTGTGCGTTATTTTAGCCGATATCAGGGAAAAGGTGTTACAAAAGCTGTTTTAATTTCATCTATTATTCCATTTTTAGCAAAAACAGAAGATAATCCTGAAGGGCGTCCGAAAGAAAAAAGCGAAACAACTGCAGCTTCAATAAAAGAAGACAGAATTGGTTTTCTGGATAATTTTAGCAAAATCTTTTTTGGTGTAAACATCATCAATAAACCTTTGAGCACGCCTTTGTTAGAATATTACAGAAATTTATGTTCTATAGCTTCGCCAAGAGCAACTTTGCAATGTGGAGAATCTTTAAATACAACCGATTTTAGAGATGAACTTCACACTATTAAAGTTCCAACTTTAATAATTCACGGAACCGATGATAAAAATGTTCCTATTGAAATCAGTTCAGAAAAAACAGCAAAAGCAATCGAAAACAATACTTTCATTACCTATGAAGGAGCGCCACACGGCTTATTTTATACCGAAAAAGACAGATTAAACAAAGACTTACTTGAATTTCTGAATTCATAAATAAATTTTGCCACTCCCGATAGTTATCTGGAGTGGCAAAAAAAATACTATTGCTGCAATATTAAATGGAAATAAACATTTAAAAAAGTTTCTTATCTTTGCAAAACAAGCAATAAATACTCATTGTGAACACTATACAATTATTTACAGTTTCGGTTTCCCTGTTTTCTTCTACAAGAAAACCGGTTTCGGCTGTATTTATTTCACATAGTAAGGCCTTTATTAATTAGGCCTCCGTCTATTTCATTTCTTCTTTCAGGCGGAGGATTTACATCATTTTAAAACATTTATTTTATTTGGCAAAAGCAATTTTGGTCAGATATTTTTTTGTTTTCCCACATTTAAAGCATTTCAAAAATTTGACCTCAAGCAAGGTTATGAAATAACTCAGTCTTTAATTTATAAAAGAAGAAAAATCATTCAAAAAAATAAAACAATAAATTCAAACAGATATGAAACCAACACCCACTTTTAGTAAATCAGAATATAACTTTTTAAGAGAATTGATTTTAAAAAGCAAAAACTCAACAAATAGTAAAGAAGCGAACCAGTTATCGCAAGAATTAGATCGCGCTGTCATCAGTAAAGAAAGTGATTTAGACCCGACGGTTATCAGAATCAATTCTTTTGTAACAATTGAAGATGTTAAAGCTCAAAAACAAATGAAAATACAAATTGTTTTACCATCGTCTGCTGATTTAAAACAATCTAAAATTTCGATTCTTGCGCCTTTGAGCGTTGCCATTATTGGTTTTAAAGAAAATGATCAGGTTGACTGGGAATTGCCTGCCGGAATTAAAACTTTAAAAATAATTGCCGTTGACAATTCGGAAGTACATGCTTCATAATTTTTTGAACACCTCATTTTTATGAAGGTGTTTTTTTATATCTGTCTGAAAACAAAAAAACTATTCAAAATTGAATAGTTTTTTTGTTTTTGTTTAACTGCAAATTATTACAATTGCGAGTGAATATAATTTGTTATCGAAGCCATATTAGTATCATCTAATTTTGCTTTTTTCTGCATGCGAACCAAAATTGGCTGCCATTCTTCTTTCGTAAATTTCGTTGGTTCATACAACTTGTGGCATTTTGCACAGCTGTTTTCATATAAGCTTTTCCCTGCTGCAAGTTCAGGAGTCAATTCCGTTGCTTTTGCAGTTTCTGTAACTGCTGGCGCAGCTGGAGGAGTTGCAGGCGCTTTTTTTGTACCGCATGAAGCTGCAAATAATGTTATAGCGGCTAAAGTTAAAATTTTTGATTTCATCGCTCTTGGTTTTGTTTTATTTTAAGTAAATATAAAAAAATCCCATATGCCGTAGCATATGGGATTGTTATTTAAAACAATACTAAATTGCTTTGAAATTCTTATTTAACGTCCATTAATTCAACGTCAAAAACCAAAGTTGCGTTTGGTGGAATTACCCCTCCTGCACCTGATGGTCCGTATGCTAAATCAGATGGAATTACAAAACGAGCTTTGTCTCCAACTTGCAATAAAGCGATACCTTCATCCCATCCTTCGATAACTTGCCCAATTCCTAATTTGAATTCGATTGGTTTTTTTCTTGGGTAAGAAGAATCAAAAACTTTTCCGTTTTCTAAAGAACCTTCGTAGTGAACAGAAACTGTTTTTCCTGCTTCAGCTCTTTTTCCTTCACCTTTTTGAATCATTTTATAACGTAAACCGCTTTCAGTTCTATCAAAACCAGCAGCTAATTGTTCCATTTTTGCTTCAGATTCTGCTTTTAAAGCTGCTTCTCTTTTCATACGAGCACCTTTCAAAGAAATGAAAGCTTCAATTGCGTTCCATTTTTCAGCTTCTTCACCAACTCTGATAATTTCTAAAGTTTCAAGAGCATCACCTTGAGCTACAGCATCAACTATATCTTGTCCTTCAACCACATGTCCAAAAACAGTGTGTTTTCCGTCTAACCAAGGAGTTGGAACGTGTGTAATGAAAAATTGAGAACCATTAGTTCCAGGGCCTGAGTTTGCCATAGACAAAACTCCCGGACGATCGTGTTTTAAACTTGGAATGAATTCATCATCAAATTTATATCCAGGATCTCCAGTTCCAGTTCCTTTAGGACATCCTCCCTGAATCATAAAATCAGCAATTACTCTGTGAAAGTTCAATCCATCATAGAATTTTTGTCCTTGAGGTTTCACTTTATTTTCCATATTTCCTTCTGCAAGAGCTACAAAGTTTCCTACAGTTCCTGGTGTCAAATCGTGTGTCAATTTTACTAAAATCGAACCTTTGCTAGTATTGAATTTAGCATATATTCCGTTTTCCATTGTTGTATTTTTTTTTATTCGAATGCAAATTTACAAATTAATTATTTATCAATTTGTCTTTCTATTTTTAGATTTATAAGTAAGTCCGTAAACTGTAAATGCCAATGCTGATAAGCCAACGCAACCAATAGCAACTGCATGCCATCCGCCCAGTTTCCAAAGCAATAATCCATATGCAGATCCAGCAGCGGTTCCTAAAAAGCTAAACGACATAAAAACTGTATTTAGTCTGTTTCTGGCTTCTGGCAATAAAGAATAAACTCGGGTTTGATTTGAAATGTGAACACCTTGAATTCCTATATCAATAAATACAATTCCAATCGCAATTCCGATTACGCTTTCTATCGAAAAATAAAAAATTAAAAAGCTTATCAAAATCAATAAACAGCCATAACCAACTGCAATTCTAGAATTTCCTTTATCACCAATTTTACCAACCAAAGGCGCAGCCAAAGCTCCAGAAGCGCCCACAATTCCGAATAAACCAATAGTGGCACTATTAAAATCAAACGGTTTACCCGAAAGCAACAAAACCATAGTTGTCCAGAAAGCGCCAAATTGAGCAAAACTGAAAACATTGATTGCTGTAGCCTCACGCAAAACTGGCTGTGTTTTTATTAGTGTAAATAAGGACTGAATTAATTGCCCATAAGTTCCTTGAAACTGTGGTTTATTAACTGGGAATTTATTTTGGATCACAAAAAAGATTAAAAGACAAATTCCGGCAGCGATATAAAACATTGACCTCCAGCCTAAAACCTGGCCAATAAGTCCGCTTAAAGTTCTGGAAAGCAAAATACCAACCAATAAACCGCTCATAATTGTTCCGATAACTTTTCCGCGTTGTTCTGGCGTACTTAATGACGCTGCCAAAGGCAAAATAAGTTGTGGCACAATCGATGTAATTCCGATTAGTAAGGAAGCTATTTGTAAAATAAGAAAACTTTTGGCTGTTGCAGCAATCAAAAGTGCGATTACCGAAGCAAAAGTGGTTATTAAAATTTGTTTTTTACGTTCTAATTTGTCACCAAGAGGCACCATAAAAAAGAGACCAATTGCGTAACCTGCCTGAGTCAGATACGTTATTGTTCCGGCGCTGGCTTCGGGAATTTTAAATTCGTTGGCAATTAAAACAATCAAAGGCTGGCAGTAATAAAGATTTGCAACTATAAGACCAGTGCAAACTGCCATAAACAGTACATTAGTTTTTGATAAATTCATGATGCAAAAATACCAATCTAATCTTTAGGAAAACTTTAAAAAATCTATAAATTTTTCAAATTCAAGTTAAGATCAGGATATTTTTGCACCAATATCGTTGAATTTTAAGCTTTTAAAAAATCTTCTCGAACAGGGCTAAAAACATCGGTAAGCATTCCAGTTTCAAGACAAACAACGCCATGAACAGCGTGAGGCGGAATATAAAAACTATCGCCTTCTTTTAATGTCTGAGTTACGCCGCTGATTGTTACATCAAATTTTCCGCTTGCAATATAAGTGACCTGCGAATGATAATGATTGTGTAAAACGCCAATTCCGCCTTTTTCAAAATGAACATTTACAAGCATAATTCGGTCATCAAAAGCCAAAATTTTGCGTTTAATTCCTTCTCCGACTACTTCCCATTCGATTTCGTCTCCTTTTATAAATTCTTTGCTGGTTGTCATTTTATTTATTTTTTAATTTTTTCAATATCTTTTTTCATTAATCCTAATCCCTCTGCCAAGTTATTTTCTTTAAAATACTTTTCCAATTCTTTCAGCCTTTTTACATTATCATATTTAAATCCCGAATTTAATTTTCTTTGGCAAAGCGAACACAATCGAAGCGAATGTTCATCTGTTTCAGACAAACTATTGGTGCCATTCATCACACAATCGGCCTCAATGCAATGATGCAGGCCAAACATATGTCCAATTTCATGCGAACAAATTTTAAGTAATCGTTCTAAACATAAACTAAAATCTGCTCCTTCTAATGTTTTGTCATACAGTCTGTGAATCGAACTTACTGCAATTTTATCTCTATAAGATGCAAGTCCGAAAACATAATTCCATTCTGGTTTTGGATACAAATCCTTTTCTGTTATTGCCATTAATGCAATTCCTTTTTCATGTTTTTCCTTCTTTAAAACGCTGTCTAAAATATATCCGGCCAAAAATTGTTCTTGGCCAAGATCACCACTTCTTCTAACATTTTTTGGAATAATATCATTTGAAACCTCTTTCAAAACCTTTGTTTTCAACTGAAAGAAAATTTCTAAATATTGACGAACCAATTCAATTTGTTTGACTTGCAATGCGTCGAATTTCCCGATTGGCTGCAAATAAATAATATCTTCTTCTTTTGTTGGCACAACATATTTTGTATTCATAAATTGCTCAAAACTCTGTCCTTTTTCTGGATGAGAATAAAGCCAATCACCAAAAACCGGGGTACGAAGTTTTATATCATTAACTTTAATTTCTGCAAAATATGGATCTGGAGGTAGATTTAATTCCGGCTTTGCTCCCGAATTTTCTTTTTTATTTGATTGGCATGAACAAAGAATTACAACTATCAGAAAAAGAAGTTTCTTCATAAATTAAATTAGATTTTTTGAAATGAAATCACAGCTTGTTTTTATAGATTCAAAAGAATTTGGCACATAATTATTTTCCTGTTCCACAAAAAAATGAAGCATTCCAGATTGTTTTGCTTCTTTGAATAAAGGTTTAAAATCGATTAATCCTGAGCCAATTTCAGTATTCAATGCCTGATTTACTTTATCCATATCTTTTACGTGCCACATTTTAAAACGGCCTGGATTTTCTTTAAACAACTTTAACGAATCATTTCCAGATCGTGCGACCCAATATAAATCCAATTCAAAATAAACTAAATCTTTATCGGTTTCCTTAAGCAAGATTTCATAACCTGTAACGCCGTCATGTTTCTGAAATTCAAAATCATGATTATGATACGCTAATTTCAGGCCTGCATTTTTACACATTTTGGCAGCCTCATTTAAACGTGAAGCTATTATTTTATAATTTTCAATACTTTTTCTAAAATGCTCCTCAACCCACGGCACAGTCAAAAATTCATTTTTTAAGATTTTTGCTGCTTCAATCGCGGCCACAAGTTCAGCGGTATTTCCATCGTACAAAAAGCTTCCTAAATTATAATGTCCGCTTACTGCTTTTAAATTATTATCGTCCAAAATCTTCTTCAATTCTTTTGGCGACAATCCCCAAAACTGGTCTTTTATAGAAAAACCGTAAGTTTCAACGGTTGTATACCCCGCTTTTGCGACTTTCTCTAAAGTTGATTTTACATCCTTAGGAAGTTCGTCACGCAACGTATATAACTGTAATCCAATTTCTTTTTTATTCATAGTAAAAGCTAATGATGGCGCGGCTAAAACTGCAGCTGCAGCTAAGCTTGTGTTTATAATAAAGTTTCTTCTTGTTGTCATTTTTATCTTGAAAAAGTCTAAAAGTAAAACTAGTCTTTTTATTTGAACGCTACACAACTCAATCAAAAAATTGATTTTCAAAATTCGTTATAAAGCTTTCGAGAGCCTTTTCGGTTTCAGGATTTGTAACTTTTCCTTCGTTATCTATTTTTCCACGAATGCCTTGTATTAAAAGTTGTGAGGCATCGTCAAATTTCGCTTCAAGTGTTTTCATTACTAGCAAAAGTTGTTCGTGGCCCATTTCACCCGAAGCCGACGCAGTAATAAGTCCTGTCTTTTTTCCAGAAAAAACTGTGGTCGAAACACACCATTCTAAAGCATTTTTTAAAGTTCCAGGCAAACTGAAAACATACTCTGGCGTACAAATTAAAACACCATCAGCCTGAGCAATTTTATTTCTAAATTGAATAACTTTTTCTGGCAGAGTTTCCTGATCCAAGTCAGGATTAAAATGGGGTAATTGATCTAATTCTTCAAAAATTTCAACTTCAAATTCTTCTTTTATATTTTCAGAAATATGTTTTAGAATTTTAAAATTGCTGGAGTTTTTTCGTGTACTCCCGTTTATGGCGAAGATTTTTATTTTTTGAGAAGGCATTCTTTCTGGAAAAATTTAAAATTTGATTGTTTAAAAATAGCATTTATTTACAACCGAAATATTTTTTTTATCCCAAAACATTCATTCGAATCACTTCACAGTCAACAAACTCATTCCCGCTAATTTATCAGAATCAATAGATTGAGGAGAATAATTTTGTTTTTCATTTCTAAAAGAAGTTATTTTTCCTGTTTTGTCTACATACATATAAGTATAATTCCAATGTAGCGGACCAGCAATTCTGGAATCTTCATTTTCTCCTTTTTCATAAACCTGATCTGCATAAACCAGAATTTCGCCGTCTGCAGCATTATCAAAAGTCCTCACTGGAGTTCCCCAACTTTTCATAAGACTTTGTTTAGTCATTCCAATCCATTTATCTCCAGTATTTTTCGAACTTGCGCATGCATATAAAACCATTACAGCAAAACATAAAATTATATTTTTCATTAGATCGAGTTTTTAGATTTAAGGCAATATTTCTGTAAGTAAAAAACTATGTAATAGTACTTAAAAGTAAGGAATATTGTTTTACATAAAAACATTTTAATGTTATATAATTATTATTTATCAATCTGATAAACAATATCTTAAGTCACAAAAAAACTACACCCATGACCATCCCTTTTTACTTAAAAAAGGATATTCTTTTATTGAATTCCTATTTTTAAAATTTCTCCATATTTACTTTGTATCTTTGCCCCCAAACTTTTGAAAAAGAGAAATGCGAATTGATATTATCACACTTTTACCTGAATTATTAAGAAGCCCGTTTGAGGCTTCTATTATGAAACGTGCTATTGACAAAGGTTTAGTCGAAGTACATTTTCACAATCTTCGTGATTATAGCACCAACAGACAAAAAAGTGTTGATGATTATCCTTTTGGCGGCGGTGCAGGAATGGTAATGACGATTCAGCCAATTGACGACTGCATTACACACTTGAAAAGTCAGCGTGAATATGACGAAATCATATATATGTCGCCTGACGGAGAAACACTGAATCAAAAAATGGCCAATACAATGTCGATGTATGAAAACATTATTATTTTATGCGGACATTACAAAGGTGTTGACCAAAGAGTGCGAGATCATTTTATTACCAAAGAAATTTCGATTGGTGATTATGTATTGTCTGGCGGAGAATTAGGCGCCATCGTTTTATCTGATGCATTAATTAGATTAATTCCTGGTGTTTTAAGTGATGAAACTTCTGCTTTGACCGATAGTTTTCAGGATAATCTACTTTCAGGGCCTATATATACAAGACCCGCAGATTATAAAGGATGGAAAGTTCCGGAAGTTTTAACCAGCGGTCATGCAGCCAAAATTGACAAATGGCGCGAAGACAAGGCTTTTGAACATACTAAAAACAGACGACCAGATTTGCTTGAAGGGCATTAATTTCTGTTTCAAGTTTCAAGTTTCAGGTTTCAAGTTTCAGGCCAATTCACAAAGCAAAAACCTGAAATAAAAACACTTTAAACAACTTTTTTTCAGCAACTTAAAATAATTTACAATTTACAATTTATAATTCATAATTATTTTTTACATTTGCACCCGAATTTGACCAACCTCTGGCGAGATCCGTGAATGTTGCTCGATATAAAACTATAATAATAAAATTATCATGGCAGATTTATTAAAATTCGTTCAAAACGAATTCGTTGCTAAAAAAGATTTCCCTGTTTTCGGAGCTGGAGACACTATCACAGTTTTCTACGAAATTAAAGAGGGTGAAAAAACTAGAACTCAGTTTTTCAAAGGAGTTGTAATCCAAAGAAGAGGTTCTGGTAACACAGAAACTTTTACAATCCGTAAAATGTCTGGAGCTATTGGAGTTGAGCGTATCTTCCCAGTAAACTTACCAGCTTTACAAAAAATTGAAATCAACAAGAAAGGTGCTGTACGTAGAGCTAGAATTTTCTACTTCAGAGAACTTACTGGTAAAAAAGCTAAGATTAAAGATAAAAGAAGATAATCATTTATCAATCTGTTATAAAAAACTCGTTTCATATTACTTGAAACGAGTTTTTTTTATGTCTTCTTTTGAACCAATATTAAAACTGTAATTTTTTAATATCAAAATCATCGATTTGACAATTTAAGAAGCACGAAATAACAATCTGATAATTCAACCATTTCTAAACAAAACTACACCGATTTCGGACTGTTTTTATTATATTTGCTCCGCTCGTTTTGAGCCGACTATACTTTTCATATCGTCATCTCGTGACGACACGATTATAAAAAAAAAAAAAAATGACACAGAATTCAAAAATTTTTTACACCTTAACTGATGAGGCGCCATTATTAGCGACTTATTCTTTGTTACCAATTGTGCAGGCGTTTACTTCTACAGCAGGTATCGCTATTGAAACCAGAGACATCTCTTTAGCAGGAAGAATTTTATCTAACTTTCCTGAATCATTAACAGATGCTCAAAAAACCGGAGATGCTTTATCTGAACTTGGCCAACTAGCTACAAAACCTGAAGCTAACATCATCAAATTGCCAAACGTTTCTGCATCTGTTCCTCAATTAAAAGCAGCTATTGCTGAATTACAATCTCACGGATATAATGTTCCAAATTTCCCTGAAGATCCTCAAACGGATGCTGAAAAAGAAATTAAAGCAAAATATGCAAAAGTTTTAGGTTCTGCCGTAAACCCAGTTTTACGTGAAGGAAACTCTGATCGTAGAGCTCCAAGAGCCGTTAAAAACTTTGCAAAAGCAAATCCGCATTCAATGGGTGCTTGGTCTGCTGACTCAAAAACTAAAGTTGCTTCAATGCCAAACGGCGATTTCTACGGAAGTGAAAAATCACTTACTGTTGCTGAAGCTAATGATGTAAAAATCGAATTCGTTGCTAAAGACGGAACTACAACTGTTTTAAAAGCAAGTACTCCGCTAAAAGCAGGAGAAATTATTGATAGTTCAGTTTTAAGTGTAAGCAAATTGAAAGCTTTCGCTGCTGATGTAATTGCTGAAGCTAAAGCGGCAGGAGTTTTACTTTCTGTACACTTAAAAGCTACAATGATGAAAGTTTCTGATCCAATTATCTTTGGCGCTATCGTTGAAGTATATTTTGCAGATGTTTTCAAAAAATACGAATCTTTATTCGCTGAATTAAACATTGATACTAGAAATGGTTTAGGCGATATCTACGCTAAAATTGCTGGAAGACCTGAGCAAGCTGAAGTTGAAGCGGCAATCGATCAGGCAATCGCAAACGGACCAGCTTTAGCAATGGTTAATTCTGATAAAGGAATTACAAACTTACACGTTCCTTCAGATGTAATTGTTGATGCTTCTATGCCTGCAATGATCCGTACTTCTGGACAAATGTGGAACAAAGAAGGTAAAGCACAAGATACATTTGCTGTTATTCCAGATCGTTCTTACGCTGGAATTTATACTGCAACTATTGACTTCTGTAAAAAACACGGTGCTTTTGATCCAAAAACAATGGGAAGTGTTCCAAACGTTGGATTAATGGCTCAAAAAGCTGAAGAATACGGATCTCACGATAAAACTTTCCAATTGAAAGCTGATGGTGTTGTTCGCGTTGTAGATGCAAACGGAAATGTTTTAATGGAACAAAACGTTGAAACAAACGATATTTTCAGAATGTGCCAGGCAAAAGACGCTCCTATTCAGGACTGGGTTAAACTAGCTGTAAACAGAGCTCGTTTATCTAGTACTCCTGCTGTTTTCTGGTTAGACGAAAACAGAGCACACGATAGAGAATTAATCGTAAAAGTTCAAAAATACCTTAAAGACTACGATACTACAAACTTAGATATTCGTATTTTAAACCCAGTTGCTGCTACTGAATTTACGTTAGACAGAATCATCAAAGGTTTAGATACTATTTCTGTAACAGGAAACGTTTTACGTGACTATTTAACAGATTTATTCCCAATTCTTGAGTTAGGAACTTCTGCAAAAATGTTATCTATCGTTCCTTTAATGAACGGTGGTGGATTGTTCGAAACTGGTGCTGGAGGTTCTGCTCCTAAACACGTTGAGCAATTTACTGAAGAAGGATACTTACGTTGGGATTCATTAGGAGAATTTTTAGCTCTTGGCGCTTCTTTAGAGCATTTAGGACAAACTTTAGACAATTCTAAAGCAATTGTTTTATCTGAGACTTTAGATCAGGCAAACGATAAATTCTTAGCAAATGATAAATCTCCAGCTCGTAAAGTTGGTCAGATTGATAACCGTGGATCTCACTTCTATTTAGCATTCTATTGGGCACAGGCTTTGGCTGCTCAAAATAAAGATGCAGAATTAAAAGCAATTTTCACTCCAATTGCTGCTGAATTTGAAGCTAACGAAGCTAAAATAGATGCTGAATTAATTGGTGCTCAAGGAAAAGCGCAAAACATTGGAGGATATTACCAACCAACTCCTGAATTAGTAAGCAAAGCAATGCGTCCTAGTGAAACATTCAATGCTATTATTGCTAAAATCAAATAATAACAGAACATAATAATGTACTGTTAGAAGTAAATAAAAAAAGACAACCTTTATGGGTTGTCTTTTTTGTTTTATCTTAACCAACATTTAACAGCTGTTCCATTTTAATATATTAGTAAGAATTCTTAACTATGTAAACCAAAATCAAAAAGATGATTTCAAGAAAAATTGGCATTCTTATAATTTTCGTTTTAACGGCGTTTACTTCATTTGCTCAGGAAAAATTCACCTTGAGCGGTACTATAAAGGACAATAAAAGCAACGAAACTTTAATTGCAGTCAATATTTACATTCCTTCTTTGAAAATTGGAACCACTACAAACGAATATGGTTTTTATTCGCTAACTATTCCAAAAGGAGAACATCAAATAGAAATTAGCTATGTTGGATACCAAACCATTCAGCAAACAATAATTTTAAATCAAAATACCAAAATGAATTTCAGCCTCAGCGAAGGCGAAGGTCAGGAACTGCAGGAAGTTGTCATCAAGGAAAACAAAGGCAAAGTCAATATCAAATCCCCGGAAATGAGTGCGAACAAACTCTCCATTGCAACCATCAAAAAAATGCCGGTAGTTTTGGGCGAAGTTGACGTTTTAAAATCTATTTTATTGCTTCCAGGAGTTACAAATGCGGGTGAAGGCGCATCAGGATTCAATGTTCGTGGCGGTGGCGCTGATCAGAATTTAATTTTATTGGACGAAGCGACAATTTTCAATTCTTCTCATGTTTTTGGTTTTTTCTCCGTTTTTAATCCGGATGCGATTAAAGATTTAAAACTATATAAAGGCGGAATTCCAGCGCGTTTTGGAGGAAGAGCTTCTTCTGTTTTGGATATTTATCAGAAAGATGGAAACAGTAAAGATTTTCATTTAAGTGGAGGAATCGGATTGATTTCGAGCCGACTTTTAGCAGAAGGTCCTTTGGTAAAAGACAAAGGTTCTTTTTTAATTGGCGGAAGAGCTTCTTATGCTCATTTATTTCTAAAGCTTTCCGAAGATCAAAAGGACAATTCGGCTTATTTTTATGATTTGAATACCAAATTGAGTTATAAATTAAATGATAATAATAGTTTGTATTTATCAGGGTATTTTGGACGCGATGTTTTCAGTTTAAACAAAAGTTTCACGAATATTTACGGAAATTCGACTCTGAATCTTCGTTGGAATCATTTGTATTCTGATAAATTATTTTCAAATCTATCTTTAATTTACAGCGATTATTATTACGGATTAGATCTTGATTTTGTTGGATTTAAATGGGATTCAGGCATTCAAAACTATAATATTAAATACGATTTCAAACATTATATTTCAGATAAATTCAAATTGAGTTACGGCTTAAACGGAATTTATTACAAATTTAATCCGGGAACTATAAAACCAAGCGGGCCTGATTCAGGAATTAATCCTGATCAATTGGATAAAAAATATGCTTTTGAGCCTTCTGTTTATATTGATGCCGAAAATCAGCTTTCGAAGAAAATTACAATTGCATACGGATTGCGATACAGTTTGTTTTATCGTTTAGGCCCTTCTTCTGTAAATCTTTACGAAAACAACAATCCGGTTCTTTTCAATTCGGATATGCAGATTTATGAAAAAGCAACTCCTATTGGAACAGAATATTATGGAAAAAACAAATCGATCAAAGATTACAATAATCTAGAGCCTCGTTTTTCTGTTTCTTATCAATTAAATGATGATGAAGCATTAAAAGCGAGCTACAATCGAATGGCACAATATCTTCAGTTGATTTCAAATACCTCATCGCCTACTCCGCTTGACGTTTGGATGCCAAGCGATAATTATATCAAACCCCAAATTGCTGATCAGGTGGCGCTCGGATATTTCAGAAATATCAAAAACGGTGCTTATTCCTTAGAAGTCGAAACCTATTATAAAGAAATTCAAAACCGACTTGATTACATTGACGGCGCCGATTTAATTGCAAATAATGCTATTGAGCAAGTGATTCTGAACGGACAAATGCGCGCTTATGGTTTAGAAATCATGGTAAAGAAAAATGAAGGGAAATTTAATGGATGGATTTCATACACTTTATCAAAATCAGAACAGCAGACTCCAGGAAGAACTCCTGAAGAAACCGGAATTAATAACGGACAATGGTACAATTCGGCTTATGACAAAACACACAATTTAGCCATAACTTCAGCTTATAATTTGAACGAAAAATGGTCATTTGGTGCTAACTTTGCTTTACAGTCCGGAATGCCAGTTACTTATCCTAACGGGCAATATGAATATTTAGGAATCACAGTTCCAAGCTACGGCCTTCGAAACGAAAATCGCTTGCCAGCGTATCATCATTTAGATGTTTCAGCAACTTTGACTCCGAGAAAAAACAAAGATCGAAACTGGAAAGGCGAATGGGTTTTCAGCATTTATAATTTGTATAATCGAAAAAACGCTGCTTCAATAAATTTCCGACAAAATGTAGACACGGGTGACAATGAAGCCGTAAAAACATCTATTTTCGGAATTGTTCCTGCAGTAAGTTACAATTTCAGGTTTTAAATATAACTTTTTGTTAAAAAAATATCATGAAAAAAGTAGTTTTATATCTCATAATTTTTGTTTCCATCTTTGCCACAAGTTGTGAAGAAGTTGTCGATGTCGATTTGGATACCGCTCCTCCAAAATTAGTCATTGAAGCAGCAATAAACTGGCAAAAAGGAACTACTGGCCGACAGCAAACCATAAAATTAACCACTACAACTGGCTATTTTGAAAACGTAATTCCGACAGTTTCTGGCGCGAAAATTTATATAAAAAACAGTGCTAATGAACAATTTAATTTTAATGAAGTTCCGAAAACCGGCCGTTATATCTGTACCAATTTCAAACCTGTTTTAAATCAGGAATATACTTTGACGGTAATTTCAAACGGACAAACTTATACGGCAACTGAAAAGATGCAATCTGTTGCACCGATAACACATATCGAACAAAATAACGAAGGCGGCTTTACTGGAAAAGACATCGAAATCAAAGCATATTACAATGATCCTGCTGATGCCGATAATTTCTATTTGTATAAATACGTGTATTCAAGTAAAATTAAATCGAACTATTATGTTGATGAAGATAAGTTTTTTCAAGGGAATGAATTTTTCAGTCTTTCCGATGATGACGAATTAAAATCTGGAGACGAAATTGAAATTACCCACTTCGGAATCTCAAAGCAATATTACAATTATATGAGTATCTTAGTAAGCATTGCAGGTACAAACGTTGGCGGACCTTTTCAATCACCTCCTGCAACAGTAAAAGGAAACATAATCAACACAACCAATAAAGAAAATTATCCACTTGGCTATTTTTCACTGAGCGAAACCGATTTAAAAAAATTCACGATAAAACAAACCAACTAAATGGAAGCCCAAATTAAAATTTTAACCGAAAAAAAATTAGTCGGCAAGCATATTGTAATGTCGTTTATTGAGAATCATACTTTTCAATTGTGGAACGGTTTTATGCCAAGACGAAAGGAAATCAAAAATAATATTGATTCTAATTTATATTCCCTTGAAGTTTTTCCAAATGGCTATTTTGACAATTTTGACGCCAGTAAAACTTTCCAAAAATGGGCTGCAGTAGAAGTTAAAAATTACGCTGCAATTCCACCAGAAATGGAAAAATTAATAATTCCGACAGGAATTTATGCTGTTTTTATTCATAAAGGCCCGGCAAGTGAAGGTCACAAAACCTACCATACTATTTTTGCAGAATGGCTTCCAAATTCTGAATATACTGTTGACGATCGACCACATTTTGCCGTAATGGATGAAAAATACAAAAAAGACGATCCTGATTCTGAAGAAGAAATCTGGATTCCGATAAAAAATAGACCTTAATTAATTATTTCCTATAAATTCAAAATACTATGCTAATTGAAACCCTTAAATCGTTATTTGAACGAGATTTAAAAAGACTAAAAGTTGAAATCGAATCGTATCAAAACGAAAGCAGAATTTGGGAAATTGACAAAAACATTTCAAATTCAGCAGGAAATCTTTGTCTCCATTTAATCGGAAATATCAATAACTTTATTGGGGCAGAAATTGGAAAAACAGGTTATGTTCGAAATCGTCCGTTGGAATTTTCTTTAAAAGATATTCCAAAAACAGAATTGATTCAAAAAATCGACGAAACATTAATTGTCGTAAACAATGCCTTAGATTCTTTAAAAGAAACCGATTTAGAAGCAATTTATCCTCAAATTGTTTTCGAAAAAGAAATGACAACCGGATTCTTTTTAGTTCATCTTTCAACACATTTAGCCTATCATTTAGGACAGATAAATTACCACAGAAGATTGCTGGATTTTTAATCTACAAAATCTAAATTCTAGCCTTAACTTTGCATCACATTCAAAAATCTCCATATGTCATCACATCATATAGTTCGCGACGATCAGGAACCTGCTTTAATTATTGCTAACGGAGCCGCCTGCAGCAGCGAATTATTAGGGCAATTGCTTGAATGGTCACCTCTTGTTGTTGTTCTTGATTCAGCAATTGAACGCGTTATTGAATTAGGCATAAAAGTCGATGTGCTTTTGGGCGATTTTGACCGCGGTTTTGATCCGGAAATCTATAAAACATCACAATATCCAATAGAAATTGTTCACACGCCAGATCAAAATAAAACTGATTTAGAAAAAGCATTTGATTATTTAATCGAAAGAAAAATTCCGGCCGTAAATGTTGTCTGGGCAACCGGAAAACGTGCCGATCATACTATTACAAATCTTACTAACATTGTTCGTTACCGCAATTTACTCAAAATTGTAATTCTTGACGATCATTCTAAAATATTTTTACTGCCTTCAAAATTCGAGAAATGGTACACGGCAAAAACTCCAATTTCTCTGATTCCAATTGGTGTCGTAAATGGTATTTATTCGACTAATTTAAAATACGAATTGCAAAACGATACGCTTACAATGGGCTACAGAACAGGAAGCAGCAATTCTGTTGAACAAGATGGGATTGTAACTATCATACATCGTGAAGGTGATCTTTTAATGATGGAATGTTTTGATTAAATTGTTTTCTGAATTCAAAACTGACTTATGACATATAACAACGATCCCCGAATAAAATTCTTTATATTTTGCATCGTTTTTGTGGTTGCTGGCCTCTCTTATTTAACTAAAATTTTATCGGACAATTTTTTATATAAATACTTAGATTCTTTCAAATCTAAATTTGTCATAAATATCTTGGTTGGTTTACATTGGATAACATCAGCAGCAATAGCCTGTTTCTTACCCGATTATCTAATAAAATACAATTTCTTTAAACATATCTTTGAAGAGAGTGAAATATGGGTATGCTTAGCAACGTTATGCATTTTTTTTATTGCTTTAATCGTTGTGGCTTCAATATTAAACTTAGTATTTTATCGGAAAGCTATAAACGAAAATGAAATTTCTTCAGAGAACGTCACAAAAAAGGATTAACTATCTTTGCAGTCGAAATCAACAAAAATGAAAGCAAACGACAATTCTGAAAAAAACATTTTACATCCAAGAAATCTTCATCGCGATCGCTATGATTTTGAAAAACTGATTTCAAATTGTCCCGAATTAAAAGTTTTTGTTTCCATCAACAAACACGGAATCGAAACCATCGATTTCAGCAATCCGCTTGCAGTTAAAACGCTTAATAAAGCTTTATTGCAAACGTATTACGATATTCAAAATTGGGATATTCCTAAAAATTATTTGTGTCCACCAATTCCAGGACGTGCTGATTATATTCATTATATCGCCGATTTATTAGCCGAAACAAACAATGGAATTGTTCCAAAAGGAAATTCTGTTTTAGGTCTGGATATCGGAACAGGTGCAAATTTGATTTATCCGATATTAGGATATTGTATTTACGATTGGAGTTTTGTTGGTACGGATATCGACAAAAAAGCAATTGAAAACTGCAGTAAAATTATTGAAAACAATCCGAGATTAATTGATGCAATCAGTTTACAGCAACAAACTGAATCCCGATTTATTTTCAAAAACATTATTATTCCCGAAGACCGATTCACTTTCACTATGTGCAATCCGCCTTTTCATGCTTCGGCAGAAGAAGCAAACAAAAGCGCTTCAAGAAAAGTTTCAAATTTAAAAGAAAAAAGAAACACAAATCCTGTTCTGAATTTTGGCGGTCATAACGCAGAATTATGGTGCAACGGCGGTGAAATCGGATTTGTTACCCAAATGATTTACGAAAGTGCAAAATACGCTTCACAATGCTTATGGTTTACTACTTTAGTTTCTAAAAAAGAAAATCTTTCGTCGATTTACAAAATTCTGAAAAAAGTAAACGCCGTTTCAGTCAAAACAATTGATATGGCGCAAGGCCAAAAAAATAGCCGTATTGTTGCCTGGAGTTTTTTAAGTGAGGCGGAACAAAAAATGTGGAAATTTTAAGATTTCTTCAGCCATCATATTAAATTTTGTTTTGTAACTTCGAGTAAATTATAATACTATGAACACTCTTCAACTTAAAAATATTTTGATTTCTGAAGTTGAAAAAATTGATGACGATACGTTTTTATCAGCATTAAAAACGATTTTAGATAGCCGAAAAACTTCTCCTAAAGAATATTTGGAACAATATAATGATGAGTTAAAAGTCGCAGAAGAGGATATTGAAAAAGGTAATTTTTATTCTCATGATGATGTCAAGAATAAAATAGAACAATGGAGAAAAAAATAATTTGGTCTAAGACTTCTCTTAATCAGCTTGAAAAAATTCACTCGCATTTATTTAAAGAATCCAAAAGCGAAAACATTCCAAATAAAGTAATTGATTTCAATTTATAACTCTGTTTCAATTTTAAGTACAAATTGGGAAATATATGAATTGGATGAAATGAAGATTCCAAATCATAAAAATTACAGAGCTTATGAAATTTATAGCTATCGTATATCTTATAAAATAACTTCCACAGAAATTCATATTTTAAGAATTCGGCATACAAGTCAAAATCCAAAAAAAATCTAATCTTTTAAAACACTGATTTTCAACACCAATTCTTGAAAATATAATTTCATTTCACTACATTTAGTGTAAACAATTAAATATCAAGACTATGGCAGAATATGTTGGTTATCTCGCATCTGTTTTTATTGTTGGAGGTTTTTTACTGAAAAACCTCAGAACAATTCGGTTTATTAATATGTTTGGCTGTATCTGCTTTGTCATTTATGGTATTTTTTTAAACGACTATAGAGATTTTAATCAATGGCTTTGGCCCGTAATTATTCCGAATGCTATTTTAGCATTTGTACAGATTTATTATCTGACATCAAAAAATGATAAATCTTAAAATTATGATAGTTTCAGATAAAATTCTGAAATAGCCTCGAGATTAGATTGTTGTACCTTTAAAGTAAATTGAATTTTATGAGTACTTCAAAAACGTTCGTTGGTTTATTCCTTATTATAATACTCGCTGGTTGCGCATCTTCAAAAGAAACTAAATTTGATGATTATGTTTTTAAAACCAAAAGCGATAAACAAAATTATACAGCGGCCTATGATAAAGCGCTTGAACTTTGGGATGTTCCTTATACAGAAGAAAATGTAAAAACCACTTTTGGAACCGCCCACGTTATTATTTCCGGTCCAAAAAATGGAAAAGATCTTGTTCTGCTTCACGGTATGGACGCGAGTTCTACGATGTGGTATCCAAATATTAAAACTTTAGCCAAAAATCATCGCGTTTATGCCATTGATTTTTTAATGGAACCCAATAAATCAACTTTAACTGCAAAACCGCTTTCATCAGAAGAAATTGTGATTTGTTACAACGAAATTTTCAATCATTATAAATTAAAGAAATTTGATATTATTGGCGCTTCACGCGGAGGCTGGATTGCGACATTATTGGCTGTTCAAAAAAAGAATTCTATTGATAAAATTGTTTTATTAAGTCCGGCACAGACTTTTAAATTTATTGATAAACCTAGAAAAACATCATCCGCTTTACTTTTAAAACTTTTTCCTAGCGAAAAGAAATTCAGCAAAACATTAAAAACCTTTTCTACTCATCCAGAAAAAATTAGCCCTGTTTATAACAGACAATTTTATTTGGCCAATAAATATGCTAAATCCAATTCCAGTATGCTCAAAATGACGCCTTTCTCCGATGATGAATTAAGGTCGATTCAGAATCCTGTTTTGGTTTTAATTGGTGATAAAGACGTTATAAATTCAGATGAAAGTTTGGAACGGGCAAAAAAATATCTGCCAAACGCCAAAACAATAATGATTACAGATGCCGGTCATTTTTTGAGTATCGATCAGTCAAAATTTGTAAACGACGCTATGATTAATTTTTTCGAAAAGCCTTCAAACTTTGTATCTTTACAAAACTAATTTTTCAGCAGTAGAAAATGAATTTTCAAGTAACTTCCGAATATAGTCCGAAAGGAGATCAGCCACAAGCCATACAAAAATTAGCACAAGGTGTTGTTGATGGCGAAAAATATCAAACCTTATTAGGAGTTACAGGATCCGGAAAAACATTTACGGTTGCAAATGTTATTCAGGAAGTACAACGCCCTACTTTGGTTTTGGCACACAATAAAACTTTGGCGGCGCAATTGTATTCAGAATTCAAGCAGTTTTTTCCAAATAATGCGGTTGAATATTTCGTTTCTTATTACGACTATTATCAGCCAGAAGCTTTTATGCCTGTTACAGGCGTTTTTATTGAGAAAGATTTATCTATCAATGAAGAATTAGAAAAGATGCGTTTAAGCACTACTTCTTCCCTACTTTCAGGGCGTCGCGATGTTTTGGTTGTCGCTTCAGTTTCTTGTTTGTATGGTATTGGAAATCCCGTAGAATTTCAGAAAAATGTAATTGAAATTACCCGAGATCAGGTTATTTCGAGAACAAAATTATTACATAGCTTAGTTCAGAGTTTGTACGCAAGAACAGAAGCCGATTTTAATCCGGGAACTTTCAGAATCAAAGGTGACACAGTTGAGGTGTATCCAAGTTATGCTGATGATGCGTATCGAATTCATTTTTTTGGAGATGAAATCGAAGAAATAGAATCATTTGATGCCAAAACTTCGCAGGTAATTGAAAAATTCAAAAGACTGACCATTTATCCAGCTAATATGTTTGTGACTTCTCCGGAAGTTTTACAAGGCGCCATTTGGCAAATTCAGCAGGATTTAGTGAAACAGGTTGATTATTTTAAAGAAATAGGCAAACATTTAGAAGCCAAACGACTGGAAGAAAGAACGAATTTCGATTTAGAAATGATTCGGGAATTGGGTTATTGTTCTGGAATTGAAAATTATTCCCGTTACCTTGACGGACGTGAAGCAGGAACACGACCTTTCTGTTTATTAGATTATTTTCCGAGCGATTTTTTAATGGTTGTTGACGAAAGTCACGTTACCGTTTCGCAGGTTCATGCCATGTATGGAGGCGATCGCAGTCGTAAAGAAAACCTAGTTGAATACGGATTTAGATTACCTGCCGCAATGGACAACCGTCCTTTAAAATTTGAAGAATTTGAAGCTTTACAAAATCAGGTAATTTACGTTTCTGCAACTCCTGCCGATTACGAATTGCAAAAGTCAGACGGAATTTATGTCGAACAAATTATTCGTCCAACCGGATTATTAGATCCTATTATTGAAGTACGCCCAAGTTTAAATCAAATTGATGATTTGATTGAAGAAATTCAGGTGCGATGCGAATTGGATGAAAGAGTTTTGGTAACAACTTTAACTAAAAGAATGGCCGAAGAATTAGCCAAATATTTGACAAAAGTAAATATTCGCTGTCGTTACATACATTCTGAAGTTGACACTTTAGAACGTATCGAAATCATGCAGGATTTGAGAAAAGGTATTTTTGATGTTTTAATTGGAGTAAACTTGCTTCGTGAAGGTCTGGATTTGCCAGAAGTTTCATTAGTTGCGATTCTTGATGCGGATAAAGAAGGTTTTTTAAGAAACCACAGATCTTTAACTCAAACTATTGGACGTGCTGCAAGAAATTTAAACGGAAAAGCCATTATGTATGCCGATAAAATCACAGCCAGCATGCAAAGAACAATTGACGAAACGAATTACCGAAGAACAAAACAGATCAATTTTAATACTGAAAACGGTATTACGCCTCAGGCTCTAAATAAAAAAATCGACAGCGCCTTTACTAAAAATCCTTTAGTAGAATACGAATTAGGCCATACTTTGCCAGTTGCCGCCGAACCGGAAACGGCATATATGTCTAAAACTGATCTAGAAAAATTAATTCGCGAGAAACGAAAATCAATGGAAAAAGCTGCAAAAGAATTAGATTTTATGCAGGCCGCCAAACTTCGTGATGATATCAAAAAGCTTCAGGAACAATTGCCGTAAAAATTTTATAACTATTGCTTAAGTAAAATGTTTTTATAAATTTACACTTACAAAAACACGCGATATTTTATTTAATCCTAAGTTATAAACCAAACAAACAACATGAATAACCGATTCCTTCTAGTTACTACTTCATTTTTAGGTTCCATAATTTCACTTTACGCACAAAATAAACCACAACCAGCTCCAGAAATCATAGTCACCGATAATTATTTTGGAAAAACAATATCCGATCCTTATCGTTATCTAGAAAATCTTAACGATCCAAAAGTAATAGATTGGATGAAAAGCAATGCGGCTTATGCTCGTGAAAAATTAAACGAGATTCCTGAACGTGAAAATTTAATAAAAAAATTAAAGGAATTAAGTTCTAGAAGAGGTAGTACAATTACTGAGTTAGAAATAACAGAAAATAACAACTATTTCTATCTAAAAAGAAACGTAAATGACGAAAATCCTAAGCTATATTACAGGCAAGGATTTGATGGTACTGAAATATTACTTTTTGACCCAGTAAGCTACAAAAAAACTAATGGCACAACTTATAATATAACCGCAATTACTCCAAATATTGAAGGAGACAAAGTTGCCATTGAAGTTTCTCAAAACGGTTCCGAAATTGGTGAACTGTTTATAATGGATATTACTGGTAAAACATATCCTGAAACATTAGATAAATGTTGGGACAGTTATGTTTCCTGGTTTCCTGATGGAAACTCTTTTACATTTACAAGACTTAATTCTTCTGATGTCAAAGATGAAAATAGATCGTTAAATACTAAAGTCTATTATCATAAATTAGGTCAAACTGAAAAAGAAGACGCTGAATTTCTTTCGAATGTCACCAATCCTGAACTTAATATCCTTCCTGAAGAATATCCTTATAATATTTATAGAAAAAGCTCAAACAAGAATTACGCTCTTATAAGAACTGTAGACAATAGAATTAAATTATACACCTGTGATTTCAATAATAATTTTTCTCCTAAAACCTGGAAAAGTCTTGTCAGTCAAAAAGATGAAATTGTTAACTTTCTAACTGATAATGAATTTATCTATTATTCAACTTTCAAAAATGCATCTAATTTCAAAATCATTAAAGTTCCTCTTTCGCATCCTGAAATAGAAAATGCCATAACTGTAGTTGAAGAACCAAAAAATGGAAAAATAACTACTTATAACATTACAAAAGACGGCTTATATTATTCAATTGTTGAGAATGGTGTCGAGGCCAAAGTTTATTTTTTAGCAAAAAATACAACTAAAGCAATTGAACTAAAATTACCTTTTCAGGCAGGTTCAGCATCCTTTTCAATAATAAGTACAGACAAAAGTGACATTTGGATAACAATTGAGGGTTGGATTTCTGAGCCAAAAAGATATTTTTATAATCCTAAAACCAATGCATTTACTTTTCAGCCTTTAACAAAACCTGTCGAATATCCAGAATTCAAAGACATTATCTCTAAAGAAATCATGATACCTTCACATGATGGTGTTATGGTTCCTGTTTCGCTTATTTACAACAAAAACATCAAATTAAATAGTGATAATCCTGTACTTATAGGAGGATATGGGTCTTACGGAACCTCAATGCAACCATATTTTAGTCCTAGTCGTCTTTTACCTTATTGCCTTTATGGTGGTGTTTATGTTGTTGCTCATGTTAGAGGCGGTGGAGAACTGGGTGACAAATGGCATAAGGGAGGTTTTAAAGAAACCAAACCTAATACATGGAAGGATCTGATCTCTACAGCAGAATATTTGATTAGTAAAAAATACACTACATCCAAAAAAATCGCGATTCGAGGCGATAGCGCAGGCGGAATACTAATTGGAAGAGCGATTACAGAGCGCCCTGACTTATTTGCTGCATCAATAATTCAAGCGGGTTCATTAAATACTATCCGAGCAGAAATTCAAGCCAATGGTCCTGTCAATATTCCAGAGTTTGGCACAGTAAAAGACCCAAATGATTTTAAAGCTTTATTAGAGATGGATGCTTTTCATCATATTGTGAAAGGAACTGCATATCCGGCAACATTAATCAATGCGGGAATAAATGATCCTCGTGTTACTGCATGGGAACCTGCAAAATTTGCTGCATTACTTCAAAATTCAAATTCATCTGATAAACAAATACTGTTTTTTACTGATTTTGAAGCTGGACATGGATTAGGGAACAGCAAATCAAAAAACATGGAGATTTCTGGTGACATAATTAGTTTTGCTTATGCTAATACTGGTCATCCAAAATTTCAAATCTCAAAAAAATAATTCCCACATAAAAAATAAGGACTGTAATAATACAGTCCTTGTTTCTTTTTTAATTATGCTGTTCCTGAAAAACTCTCAATAATTTATTTGGATCAATAATCACATTTGGTGCCTTTTTCATCAATTCTAAAACGCGTTTTACTGCAGTAGGATTTAATCCCATTTCAAGCGCAATTTGATGTATCGCTTTCGATTCTTTTTCATGTAATATACCATCGCAATGCATAATCAAAGCCAATCTGTAGAATTGCTGAATGCGCTGAAACTCAGATCTGTTTACTTTTACGACATGTTCCTGATGAAATAAATCTCTAAATTCTTCTTTGCTGATATTCAATTCCTCGGCAACAATCCACAGAAAATCTACCTCACGTTTATGCAAATGTCCGTCAATGGTAGCAAACGCAATCATTTCTAAAAGTAAACTTCTTTTTTCTTCTTCGGTGTTCATCAAATTATTATTTTTAGCTAAATTATTACATTAAATCTAAAACACAATAACCAATGATTCGAGGATTCTTCTTTTTTATTTTATCGTTGCTCGTGAATATTGGAAATGCACAGGAAAGCACGGCTTCAAAAAATGTTTCCACTTTTACCATTGAAGCGCCTCAGCTCAAAACCACAAAAAAAATCTGGCTTTATCTTCCCGAAGGTTATTCGGCTTCAACCAAAAAAAGATACAGCGTAATTTATATGCACGATGCTCAAAATTTATTTGATGCCAAAACTTCTTTTGTAGGTGAATGGAATGTCGATGAAAAACTGGACAGCTTGAAAGCTCCGGTAATTGTAGTAGGGATTGAACATGGAAACGAAAAACGAATCGATGAATTAACTCCATTTAAAAACGAAAAATACGGCGGCGGAAAAGCAGATGATTATGTTGATTTTATCGTAAATACGCTAAAACCATACATTGATAAAAACTACAGAACCAAAACAAAAGCCAAAAACACCACGATTATGGGAAGTTCGCTTGGTGGTTTGGTTTCGTATTATGCAGCTGTAAAATATCCGCAAGTTTTTGGAAATGCGGGCGTTTTTTCGCCTTCCTTCTGGTTTTCAAATGACATTTATACTTTTACAGAAAAGTCTCCAAAAATCAAAACCCGATTTTATTTTTTATGTGGAGATAAAGAAAGCGACGAAATGGTAAAAGATCTGGAAAAAATGGAACGTTTATTAGACAAAAATCGTTGTTATTGTCTTCATATCAGCAAAACGAAAATTGTCAAAGGCGGAGAACATAATGAAAAATTATGGCGAGACGGTTTTGTAAAAGCCGTTTTGTGGCTTGGTTATTGAGCAAAAAAATAAAAAAAATAGCATAAATTATGAAACTAATTTTAAGAGAGTATAACTTAAAACTAAAACATACTTTCACGATTTCAAGAGAATCAATTGATTTTCAACCTTCATTGATTGTCGAATTACAAAGCAATGGTTTTTCTGGTTTTGGGGAAGCCACATCAAATCCGTATTACAAAACTACAGTTCCAATGATGATGCAGGATTTGGAAGAAATCAGAACAATCATCGAAACCTCAGAAATCGAAACTCCTGAAGTTTTTTGGGCAAAAATTCATCCGTATTTAAAAGACGATATGTTTGCTTTATGCGCACTGGATTTGGCTTATAACGATTTATATGCACGAATAAAAGGTAAAAAACTCTACGAATTGTGGAATTATACCACAGAGAAAAATCCAATGACGGATTATACAATCGGAATTGCTTCAATAGAAAAAATGGTTTCAAAAATGCAGGAACTTCCGTGGCCTATTTATAAAATTAAATTAGGAACTAAAGAAGATATCGCAATTGTAAAAGAACTTCGTAAACATACAAATGCCGTTTTCAGAATTGATGCCAACTGTGGTTGGGGCGTTGATGAAACAATAAATAATGCTGTAGAATTAAAAAAACTTGGTGTAGAATTCTTAGAACAGCCCATGAAAGCTGATAATTGGGAAGGGCATAAAGAAGTTTTCAAACATTCTGTACTTCCTGTAATTGCTGATGAAAGCTGTATTATTGAAGAAGATGTTGCCAAATGTTTCAATCATTTTCATGGCGTAAATGTGAAATTGGTAAAATGTGGCGGATTAACTCCTGGAAAACGAATGATTGAAGAAGCTAAAAAATTAGGCTTAAGAACAATGGTGGGTTGCATGACAGAATCGACTGTGGGAATTTCAGCCATTGCACATTTACTCCCACAATTGGATTATGTTGACATGGATGGCGCATTGCTTCTTGCTGAAGATATTGCGACCGGAGTAACCATTAAAAATGGCATTGTAAGTTATTCTGATTTAAACGGAACCGGAGTTACACTTCTGTAAAATGATAGTCGAAAAATTTCCAGATCGTATTATTGAAATTAACCAAGAACAGTATTTGTATTTTGGTGGAACTGCCTATTTAGGACTTCCAACCAATAAGAATTTTCAGAATTTGGTTGTTCAAAATATCCTAAAATGGGGAACAACTTATGGAAGCTCAAGAACTGCCAATATTCAATTAAGCGCTTATATTGCCGGCGAAAGGTCTTTGGCTCGACATATCGGTTCAGAAGCTGCGGTTACAGTTTCTTCAGGAATGCTTGCCGGGAAATTGGTTATTGAAAAATTAAAAAAAGAAACGGATTGTTTTTTTCATTTGAATGAAACACATTCGGCAATTAAAACAGAAAACAGCCTTCCTCTTTTTATTAATGAAAAAATAAACGATCGCTTATTAGATTCGAAATCCGAAAAAATAACGATTTTAACTGACGGCGTTCCTTCGTTTGAAACCAAACCTATTGATTTGTCTTTTTTAAAAGAAATTTCAAAACAAAAGGAAATCACATTAGTTATTGATGAATCGCATTCATTAGGAATTGTGGGTAAAAATGGTTCTGGGATTTATTCTTCAATTAACTTTCCAATTAAAAGAAAAATTCTGGTTTCATCTTTAGGAAAAGCTTTTGGGTTGACAGGTGGCGTAATTGCTTCAAATTCAGTTTTTATTAAGGAAATATCAGAAATAGAAACTTTCACCAGTGCAGCGGGAATGAATCCTGCTTTTGTACAAACACTTTCTGATGCTTCTGAAATTTATAAAACACAGCATCGAAAACTTAAGGACAATTTGAGTTACATTAATTCAATATTAATAAAAAACAGCAATATTTTATTTGACAAAAATTATCCTTTAATTTACTTATTATCAAAGGAATTAGTTGAAAAATTAAAAACAGAAAAGATTATTATTGCCAGTTTTAAATATACAAAAGAAGCTGAACCACTAAATAGAATTGTTGTTACCGCAAATCATCTTAAAGAGGATTTAGATAAACTTGTAAGCATTTTAAATTCGTGTAATTCATAAAAACCAACTCAATTATTACTTCATTTAGATAAGTCGAAATTCGTGAATTCGTGGCGAAAAAAAATACTCCAAATCTTTGCTTTTAAAACGTACCTTTGTAAAAAATAAACGATGACAAATAACGATATACTTAAAAAACTTCGCGTGGCTTTAATGCTCCGTGATGACCAAATAGTTGAAATTTTAGAATTAGTTGATTTTAGAATTTCAAAATCAGAATTGGGTGCTTTTTTTAGAGCTGAAGACCATCCAAATTATATGGAATGCGGCGATCAGGTTTTACGTAATTTCTTGAACGGATTAGTAATTCATTTAAGAGGAACGAAAGAAAATCCAAAAAATCCGAATGATGTTTTAGCAAAACATAAAGCTGAAATTCCGAAGAAAGAAACTTCAAAAGAAAGACCTGAATTCAAAGCAAGTCCAAAAGATTCAGAAAAATATAGAGGTGATCAAAGTTCATCAAAGTCAGGTTCAGCAGCTGGAAAACCTAAAAAGAAAGCATTCCCAAAAGGAAATGGAAAACCAGTTGTTGTAGAAAAAGTAGTTTTCAAAAACGGGAAGAATAAGAAATAATTTTGACCGCAAAGGGTGGTAATATTTTTTAGCCACAGATTAAAAAAATTAAAACAGATTTTTAAAATCTTTCTAATCTTTTTAATCTGTGGCTATATTTTTAGCAGAATTATCGTAGAGGCGCACAGCAGTGCGTCTACGCAACGTACTTCCATTTATATATTCACGAGACGTAGACGCACTGCTGTGCGCCTCTACGATATACTTTGTCTTAAAAAAACATTCTCAAAAAGGAGTATTTTTGAAATATTAAAACAAAAAAATCCCTCCGATTCTCGGAGGGATTTTCTATATAAATTGATTTCTTATTTTATTTAATTAAGAAAGAGCAGCTTTAACTTGGTCAGCAGCTTCTTGGAATTGAACTGCAGATAAGATTGGCATACCAGAGTTGTCAATTAATTCTTTTGCAATTTCAGCATTTGTTCCTTGCAAACGAACGATAATTGGCACATTGATAGCATCTCCCATGTTTTTGTAAGCATCAACAACACCTTGAGCAACACGGTCACAACGAACGATTCCTCCGAAGATGTTAATCAAAATAGCTTTTACGTTTGGATCTTTCAAGATAATTCTGAAAGCTGTTTCAACACGTTTCGCATCAGCAGTTCCTCCTACGTCAAGGAAGTTAGCAGGCTCAAAACCAGCATATTTAATTAAATCCATAGTTGCCATTGCAAGACCAGCTCCGTTTACCATACATCCTACAGTACCGTCAAGGTCAACATAGTTTAGACCAACTTCTTTAGCTTCAACTTCGATTGGATTCTCCTCACGGATATCTCTCATTTCAGCATATTTAGGTTGTCTGTATAAAGCGTTATCGTCGATGTTAACTTTAGCATCAACAGCTAAGATTTTGTTATCAGATGTTTTTAAAACTGGGTTGATTTCAAACATAGAAGCATCAGAACCAATGTAAGCATTGTAAAGTGCGTCGATGAATTTCACCATTTCTTTGAAAGCATTTCCAGAAAGACCTAAATTGAAAGCAATTCTTCTAGCCTGGAAACCTTGTAATCCAACATTAGGATCAACTTCTTCAGTAAAGATTAAGTGTGGAGTATGTTCAGCAACTTCTTCGATATCCATTCCACCTTCAGTAGAATACATGATCATGTTGCGTCCTGTACCTCTATTCAATAAAACAGAAACATAAAACTCAGAAGTTTCGCTTTCTCCAGGATAGTAAACATCTTCAGCAACTAAAATTTTGTTTACTTTTTTACCTTCAGGCGGAGTCTGAGGCGTGATCAATTGCATTCCGATGATTTGTTCTGCTAACTCTTCAACTTGCTGTAAGTTTTTTGCTAACTTAACTCCACCACCTTTTCCACGACCACCTGCGTGAATTTGTGCTTTTATTACATGCCATCCTGTACCAGTTTCGGCAGTTAATTGTTTTGCAGCAGCTACAGCTTCAACCGCATTATTAGCCACAATTCCGCGTTGAACGCGTACTCCGTAACTTGCTAAAATTTCTTTTCCTTGATATTCGTGTATGTTCATAATATAGAATTTGTCTGGTTCTGAATTTAGTTCAGAATAAAAGTGCGACAAAAGTAGCAAAATTCAACTTAATAGTAAAATCTTTTTCCAATTAAAAAATGAGTCAATTTGTTATTAATTGGATATTCTTTTTGAAAGCAAATTTATCGTTAACGAATTGCATCGAAAAAGTTAACACAAAACCACTATATCGTTTGAGATTTAACAAAAAAACCTATTGAATTCTAGGCTTCACGACGATTTTTCCTAATATTATTTAATTGTTATTATGATTTTATCATTTCGCAATGCCTTAAATAATATTATTATCATTTAAGAACCGTTTTTCTAATATTACGACAAAAATGAAAGCAAAAGAACAATTTCAATACATTATGTTTAACGAAATCTTTATTTTTGTAGAAAAAATATCAAGAATGAAAGTTAAAGAACAAGGGCTCTATTTGCCTGAATTTGAACACGACAATTGTGGTGCAGGATTTATTTGTAATTTGAATGGTATTAAGTCAAATGATATTATTCACAAAGCATTGGACATCTTAATAAAATTGGAACATCGTGGTGCCGTTAGTTCTGATGGAAGAACTGGAGACGGGGCTGGAATTTTATTTGATATCCCACATGCATTCTTTAAGAAAGTGTGTGACTTTGAAATCCCTGAAACGCGTGAGTATGCAGTAGGAATGGTTTTTTTACCAAAAAGCAAAAACCAGGTTTCTTTTTGTATTAATGCATTTGAGGCTACTATTAAAGACCAAAATTTAAAAGTTTTAGGTTGGAGAGATGTACCAGTTGACGTTGAAAATTTAGGTGAAATCGCCGCAGAAAAAGAACCAACAATTAAACAAGTTTTCGTTTCCAAAAACGGACAGGATTTAACTGAACAAGAATTTAATGCAAAACTTTTTGCAGCTAGAAAAATTGCTGAACATGCCGTAAGAGGATCTAAAACCTCAGAAAGCCACATGTTTTATTTTACTAGTTTATCGACAACTACTATAATATATAAAGGTCTATTGATGCCGGAAGACATCAGCCGTTATTATATAGATTTGAAAGATCCAGACTTGGTGACTCGTTTAGCGCTTGTACACCAACGTTTCTCTACAAATACATTCCCATCTTGGGACTTAGCTCAACCATTTAGATACATGTGTCATAATGGTGAGATCAATACACTTCGTGGAAACGTAAGCCGTATGCGTGCTCGTGAAGAGCTTATGCAGAGCAAAGTTTTTGGCGATGACATTAAAAAATTATTCCCAATTATCTTAGAAGGAAAATCAGATTCTGCTTCTATGGATATGGTGATTGAACTTTTATTAATGACAGGTCGTTCGCTTCCAGAAGCAATGATGATGGTTGTTCCTGAAGCTTGGGAAAAACACCAGACAATGTCTGCTGAAAAAAGAGCTTTCTACGAGTTTAATGCTTGTATTATGGAGCCTTGGGACGGTCCTGCTTCTATTCCGTTTACAGATGGAAACGTAATTGGAGCTTTACTGGACAGAAACGGTTTACGTCCTTCTCGTTATACTTTAACGAAGAGTGGTTTCGTAATTATGTCATCTGAAATTGGTGTATTAGACATCGATCCAGAAGATGTAATTCAGCACGGTCGTTTAGAGCCAGGAAAAATGTTCTTGGTTGATATGAATGAAGGTCGTATCATCGAAGACGAAGAAGTTAAAAAAGCGATAGTTACAAAACGTCCATATAAACAATGGGTTGATGAAAACTTATTGCCATTGGCTAGCGTTCCTTATACAAACAACCCTACTCCTGTTGAAAAATTAGATTTCTTAACAAGACAACGTTTGTTTGGTTACACTATTGAAGATTTAAAAACGATAATCAACCCAATGGGTAGCGACGGAGCTGAAGCAATCAGTTCTATGGGTAACGATACACCTTTGGCAGTTCTTTCAGACCAGCCTCAGTTGTTGTACAATTACTTCAAACAATTATTTGCTCAGGTTACTAACCCGCCGTTGGATGGTATTCGTGAAGAAATTATTACTGACATCAGTTTAGCGATTGGTGGAGATTTCAATATTTTCGAAATTGAATCGAAACAATGTAAAAAATTAAAAATCCAAAATCCGGTTATTTCTAATGAGGATTTGGATAAAATCAGAAATATCGATCACGCAGATTTCAAATCGGCTACAATTTCTACTTTATACAAAATAGAAAAAGGAGTTAACGGTTTAGAGCGTGCTCTTGAAAAATGTGTTCAGGCTACTTTTAAAGCGGTTGAAGAAGGATGCAACATCATTATCTTATCGGATAGAGGTGTAAGTGAAGAATTTGCTCCAATTCCTATGTTATTGGCTTGTTCTTATATTCACCACTCTTTGAACATTTTACAGGTTCGTTCTAAATTCGGAATCATTATCGAATCTGCTGAACCAAGAGAACCTCATCATTTTGCTTTATTGTTCGGATACGGTGCAAGTGCAATCAATCCTTACATGGTAAATGAAATCATTCATGATCAAGTTGCTCAAGGGTTCATTACAAAAGTGAAAGCAGATTACGCAGTTGTAAATTACAACAAAGCAATTGCAAAAGGAATCGTAAAGATCATGAACAAAATTGGTATCTCTACTTTACATTCATACAGAGCTGCTCAAATTTTCGAGATTTTAGGATTAAATAAAACATTTACATCTAAATACTTCCCTTACACTCCATCAAGAATCGAAGGAATTGGTTTAATGGAAGTGGAGAAAGAAGTAAAAAAACGTTTCCAAAAAGCTTTCCCAAATTCAAAAATTGCAAACTTGCTTTCTCTTGAAATTGGAGGTATTTACAGATGGAGACGCGGCGGTGAAAAACATATGTTTAACCCGACTACTATTTCTAAATTACAACAAGCGGTTCGTTTAAACAGCCCAGAAAGTTATAAAGAATACTCAAATGCCGTTAACGAGCAAAGCTCAAACTTAATGACAATTAGAGGTTTATTTGAATTCAACAACTTAGATCCAATTTCTATTGACGAAGTTGAGCCTTGGACCGAAATTGTAAAAAAATTCAAAACGGGTGCCATGTCTTACGGATCTATTTCTAGAGAAGCACACGAGAATTTAGCGATTGCCATGAATAGAATTGGCGGAAAAAGTAACTCTGGAGAAGGTGGAGAAGATCCAAAACGTTTCCAGAAAGAAATTAACGGTGATTCTAGAAACAGTGCGATCAAACAAGTTGCGTCAGGACGTTTTGGTGTTTCGATCAACTATTTGACAAACGCTAAAGAAATCCAAATCAAAATGGCTCAGGGAGCGAAACCTGGTGAAGGTGGACAATTACCTGGAGAAAAAGTAGTGCCTTGGATTGCTGAAACCAGAAACTCTACGCCTTATGTAGGTTTGATTTCGCCTCCTCCTCACCACGATATTTACTCAATTGAGGATTTATCTCAGTTGATTTACGATTTGAAAAATGCAAACCGTGAAGCACGTGTAAACGTAAAATTAGTTTCTGAAGTTGGAGTTGGAACTATCGCTGCCGGTGTTGCCAAAGCAAAAGCAGACGTTATCTTAATTTCTGGTTATGACGGAGGAACGGGAGCTGCACCATTAACATCTTTACAACACACTGGTATTCCATGGGAACTTGGTTTAGCTGAGGCACAGCAGACTTTGATCTTAAACGATTTAAGAAGCCGTGTAGTTTTAGAATGTGACGGACAGTTGAAAACAGGTCGTGACGTTGCGATTGCAGCTTTATTAGGAGCTGAGGAATTTGGTTTTGCAACGGCTCCGCTTGTAGCTTCTGGATGTATCATGATGAGAGCTTGTCACTTGAATACATGTCCTGTTGGTATTGCAACTCAGGATCCAGAATTGAGAAAAAATTTCAAAGGAACTCCAGAGCACGTAATCAACTTCATGTATTTCATTGCTGAAGAGTTAAGAGAAATCATGGCGCAGTTAGGTTTCAGAACTTTAAAAGAAATGGTTGGTCAGTCACAAAAATTAAATGTGAACAAAGCCATCAAACATTATAAAGCAAATGGTTTAGACTTGTCATCAATTCTATACAAACCGGAAAAAGCGAAAACAGAGCCAAATCATAATACAACTACTCAAGATCACCAACTTGAAAACGTATTGGATTTTGACATCATCAAAGAAGCGATTCCGTCTATCTATAGAAAAGAGAAAACAAGAGTAACCTTTAAAATTAAAAATACAGACCGTTCTGTAGGTGCAATTTTGAGTAACGAAATCTCAAAAATCTACGGCGCACAAGGATTACCTGATGATACTATTTTAGTTGATTTTGAAGGTTCTGCCGGACAAAGTTTTGGTGCATTCGCAACAAACGGATTGTCATTTAAAATTCACGGAAACTGTAATGATTATTTAGGAAAAGGTCTTTCTGGAGGAAAATTAATTGTAAAAGTACCTCCTACCGCAACTTTCAAACCTGAAGACAATATCATTATTGGAAACGTTGCCCTTTACGGAGCTATTACCGGAGAGGCTTATATTAATGGAATGGCCGGAGAGCGTTTCTGTGTGAGAAATTCTGGAGCAACAGCAGTTGTTGAAGGAATTGGAGATCACGGTTGCGAGTACATGACTGGTGGTACAGTAGTCGTTTTAGGAAAAACAGGAAGAAACTTCGCGGCTGGTATGAGCGGTGGTGTGGCTTATGTTTACGATCCAAATAAGAAATTCGATTCGACAGTTTGTAACATGGAAATGGTTGCATTCGATCCGTTGGAAGAAGAGGACGTTACTAAACTAAGAAAATTGATCAAAAATCATTCATTGTACACAAGCAGTCCATTAGCAAAAAGAATTTTAGCAGACTGGGAAAACCAACAACAGCACTTCGTAAAAGTAATGCCAACTGATTACAAAAAAGCATTACAAAGAATTGCAGAAGAGAAAAAAATAGAAGAATTAATAGCTGATTAAAAAAGGTTCTGAGGTAATAAGTTTCTGAGGTACTAAGTTTTGAGTTTTCAACTCACATCTTACATCTCACATCTCACAACTAAATCTAATTAAAAAGTCATGGGTAAAATAGGCGGATTTAAAGAATATAACAGAGCCGATGAAAGTAATTTAGCAGTAGCAGAACGTGTTTCGAACTACAACGAATTTACTATTCCGGTACCAAAAGATAAATTAAAAGAACAAGGATCAAGATGTATGGACTGTGGAATTCCTTTTTGCCACAGTGGTTGTCCGTTAGGAAATTTAATTCCTGACTTCAACGACATGGTACATCAGGAAGAATGGCAGAGTGCATTAGAGATTTTACAATCGACTAATAACTTCCCTGAATTTACAGGACGTCTATGCCCTGCTCCATGTGAAAAATCATGTGTATTAGGAATCATCAAAGATCCGGTTTCTATCGAAAACATCGAAAAAAGCATTGTTGAAAGAGGTTTCGCTGAAGGATGGATCAAACCGCAGCCACCAAAAACAAGAACTGGTAAAACAGTTGCTGTTATTGGTTCAGGACCTGCTGGTCTTGCAGCTGCTCAACAATTAAACAGAGCGGGTCACACGGTTACTGTTTTTGAAAGAGACAACGCAATTGGAGGTTTATTACGTTACGGAATTCCGAATTTCAAATTAGAAAAAGGAATTATCGACCGTCGTGTAGCAATTCTTGAAGCAGAAGGAATCACTTTCAAAACTAATGTAAACGTTGGTGTTAACTTCAGTGTTGAAGAATTAAACCAATTCGATTCTATCGTTTTGTGCGGAGGAGCAACTGAAAGAAGAAGCTTACCAACTAAAGGAATCGAAAGCAAAGGCGTTGTTCAGGCAATGGATTTCTTAACACAACAGACTAAAGTTTTATACGGAGAATCAATTCCAGATCAGGTTAAAGCAACTGGTAAAGATGTAATTGTTATTGGTGGTGGAGATACAGGTTCTGACTGTATTGGAACTTCAAACAGACACGGAGCAAAATCGGTAACTAACTTTGAGATTTTACCAAAACCTCCTGTTGGAAGAAGCGAGTCAACTCCTTGGCCTTTCTGGCCGTTGCAGTTAAAAACATCTTCTTCTCACGAAGAAGGTTGTGACAGAAACTGGTTGATTAACACTAAAGAATTCATTTCTAACGATAAAGGCGAATTAACTGGATTAAAAACAGTTGAAGTACAATGGAAAATGACTCCAGGTCAGCGTCCTGAATTAATCGAAAAAGAAGGTTCTGAGAAAATATGGCCTTGCGATTTAGCTTTATTAGCTCTTGGATTTACAGGTCCGGAGAAAACGTTAAGCGAGCAATTAGGAATCGAAACTGATTTTAGAAGCAACTACAAAGCACATAATTATCAGACAAATGTTCCTCACATTTTCACCGCTGGTGATATGAGAAGAGGACAATCATTAATCGTGTGGGCTATTTCAGAAGGTCGCGAAGCTGCAAGAGAAGTAGATTTATTCCTTATGGGATCTACAAACTTGCCTACTAAAGGAAAAGGAGATTTACCGAGTCTATAATTTTTTTTAAAGATTCTAAGATGCTAAGGTTCTAAGTTTTTTTTCCTTGCATTTTATTAATCTTTTCCAATAAACAACATAACTACTAACAAACCCTTGAATTTATATTCAGGGGTTTTGTTTTTTTGAAGCATAACAATTGGCATTTTATTAAACATAGTTCCCGCTTTCGGCTATATCTCTCCTCCCGATAGCCATCGGGATTCGAGGATACCGCCTCAATCGGGGCTAAATCCAAACATTTGGCTTCTTTTAAAAAATTAGAATAAAAATCCATTTAATCAGTGCAATCAGTGGCAAAAAACAATTTCAACAGCATTTAAGCATAAGTTAAATTCGTGAATTCGTAGCTAAAAAACTTAGTATCTTAGCATCTTAGAACCTTAGCACCTTTAAAAAGGTTATAAAAATTCAAAACAAGCAACTTTTTGTTTAAAAACAAACAATTTGTTACAATTTGTTATTTTTCTACAATTAATTTGCAGTTACTCAAAAGTGTAATAACTTTGCCCAAAATGATTTAAAAATGCAAGCAAAAGATTTACTGCAGTTAGCAGACCAATTTGGAAGTCCATTGTATGTTTACGATGCCGAAAAAATCCAATCTCAGTACAACAGATTAACTAAAGCTTTCTCTAAGGTAGAAAACTTAAGAGTTAATTACGCCATGAAGGCATTGTCAAACGTTGCGATTCTTCAGTTATTAAAGAACATGGGGTCTGGCTTAGATACTGTATCAATTCAGGAAGTTCAGTTAGGACTTCACGCTGGCTATGAACCCGAAAGAATTTTCTTTACACCAAACGGCGTTTCTTTAGAAGAAATCGAAGAAGTTGCCGCAATGGGTGTACAAATCAATATCGACAATTTATCTATTTTAGAGCAATTCGGAACAAAACATCCACATATTCCAGTATGTATTCGTATCAACCCACACGTAATGGCGGGCGGAAATGCAAATATTTCTGTTGGACATATCGATAGTAAATTCGGGATTTCTGTTCACCAGATTCCGCATATCCTGCGAATTGTTGAAAATACAAAAATGAGTATTGTTGGAATTCACATGCACACAGGATCTGATATTTTAGATATCGAAGTATTCTTGTATGCTGCTGAAATCTTATTTGATACCGCTAAACATTTCAAAGATTTACAATTCTTGGATTTCGGAAGCGGATTCAAAGTTCCTTACAAAAAAGACGATATCGAAACAGACATCGAAGAATTAGGTAAAAAATTATCTAAAAGATTCAACGCTTTCTGTACCGAATACGGAAGAGATTTAACTTTGATTTTCGAACCAGGAAAATTCTTGGTGAGTGAAGCAGGTCATTTCTTAGTAAAAGTAAACGTAGTAAAACAAACAACATCAACAGTTTTCGCAGGAGTTGACAGTGGTTTCAACCACTTAATTCGTCCAATGTTGTACGGATCTTCACACCATATTGAAAACATCTCTAACCCAAAAGGAAAAGAGCGTTTTTACTCAGTTGTAGGATACATTTGCGAGACTGATACTTTCGCAAACAACCGCAGAATTCAGGAAATTACTGAAGGAGACATTTTATCTTTCAGAAACGCCGGAGCATATTGTTTCTCAATGTCTTCAAACTACAATTCAAGATACAAACCAGCTGAAGTATTATGGATGAACGGTCAGGGAATCTTAATTCGACAAGCTGAAACATTTGAAGATTTACTTAAAAATCAAATTCCGTTGCCAGAAGAAATTGCTGCTACGGTTTAAAATAAAAAAAAAGAGAATATCAATTGTTGAAATCCCGTTCCCGAAAGGTGAACGGGATTTTTTTTACATAATATTATCATTTCGATCCAGAGGCTTCGGGAGAGAAATCTTCAAGAAATTCCGCAAAGAAAATCAACACTCACGCAAAGTAACCTCCAAGTTTGTCATTTCGACGAAGGAGAAATCCTCGCAAGTAACTTCCACAAAGATTGGAAAATTCCACGTCAGTTTTGTCATTTCGACGTAAGGAGAAATCCTCACAAGTAACTCCGCAAAGTATACCAAACGAAAAAAAGAAAGAAAAATCTTAAATAAATATTTTATCTTTCGTCAAAAAAAATGCAACACCAAGAAGGCTATCACACATACTACATATACATTCTCACAAATAAATACAAAACCGTTTTCTACACAGGAGTTACAAATAATTTAAAAATTCGTTTAAGCCAACACAAAGAAAACAGCACAACTTCGAACAAAACTTTTACATCAAAGTACAAAGCCACATTCTTGCTATACTACGAAAAGTTTACTTGGATTCAAGAAGCAATTGCTCGAGAAAAAGAAATAAAAGATTGGCGTAGAGAAAAGAAAATCGAATTGATAAAAACTATTAATCCTAATCTAGATTTTTTGAATTATTTATTTACTTGATTTAAATATAATGTCTCCAATCTTTGTAGAGTTACTTACGAAGATTTCTCCTTCGTCGAAATGACAAGATTGTGGATAATAGGAACTCAAAACTGAAACTTAGAATAAAAAATTCCTTCAGAAAAACCATATATTTATTCTTTAAAAAAATCAAATTCAGAATTAAAAAAATTAAACATGAATATAATCGGCAATTATTTAATGGCCAGTACGATCGAAGAAGTTGTAGAAAAATTAGAGGAACAAACCATAACTTTTAATTTAATGTTTCCGTATGATTTTGGAAATAACTTGTTTGAAGAAAGATATTTGAAGTTTAAAAATGTTGTCTTTTATCAAGTCGAAGAAATAATTATTCCTATAGGCCGAATTCCACAAATATATCATATAAATGATTTGGGGAAATCCACCAGAATTGTAAAAACCTCTGATAATTTAGATATAAAACTTATTTGCCGAAAAATTGAAATTATTACAAATGTTGGAAAACGAGTAATTGAATTTTCAGATTACGAATTTCAGGGTAAAACAAATGAATCTCATCAACGATAATTTTCGATTGTTGGTCTAAAAAAGCACTTTATGGAGTTTCTTGCAAAGCTTTGTCAGCGTTTTAAACTTTAACAAAGTTTTATAGCGAATGATACATTTTCAACTAAACTCCCAGGCTTATTTTGCTACTTTAAGCCTTATCTTTTGTATCATTATTCTATTATCTTTAAAAGGATAAACGTTTCTTACATCTTCCCAATGAGAATTTTTCTTTAAAAGAATTGTGAAATTTCCTAAATCAAACCAAATCTCAAATTCAATGTATTTTGATTCGGCTTTGCTTACTTTAACCAAATATTGATTTGATTTTTCGGTTTCTACAATTTCGAGCAGGCCATTTACTGGGACCAAATTAATATCATTGTCACGAATAAATGTGTCCTTCAAGTCCGGAATTATTGTAAATAGAATTTTAGTTTCTCCTACTTTTAATTCAGGAAATTCTTTGAATTCGGGATACCAGCTTCTCAAAATAACTTGTGGTTTTCTTTGCAGTCGTATTGTATCCTGCGCACTAATATTAGTAAAAAGAAGAAATGTTATTCCAAAAGCTAAAATTAATCTCATCATTTTCTATTTAATTTCCTGATAATACTTTTTGCGTACCAAGACTGCAAGGTATAAAATTGACTCGTTTAAACTTAACCAAAGTAGCATCTTTTTACCTCAGCCTGCAAAATTCAGGAAACATTATGTTAGATTTTTTTACTATTTCAAACCAAAATCAAATTCCATTAACTCAAATAAAAAAAACTATTTTATCTTAGTAAACCAAAAACCAAATCATGAAAATTACGATTCACCCTTCGCTAGCGCGAGCATCCCGCTCGTGAACACAAACTGAAAAAATCAATAACATAAAAATTCTGCGGACACGAGCGAGACGCTCACGCTAGCAAAAAACAATCCCAATTAAATACTATGAAAATCATAATACGAATATTATTTTTTATTGGACTTTTTCTTTTAATTGTCAGCTATTTTATTACTCCATATATCATCAACGATGGACAATATATAGTAGTTGACGAAGATGGAATAGCATTCTTAAAAATGCTATACATCATCACTAGTATAATTTTTGGATATCTACTTTTTGCATTTCTTAGAGTTTTTAAAAATAAAAGTTATTTGATTTTTTCTTTTATTTTTCTTGTTCTCAGTTTAATATTTTTAGCCAAAATGTTCTTCTATTTTGATACTTTTTTAGAATAATTACACAAAGGAAATGCAAAAGCAAGCAAAAAAGAATACAAAGTTTTTTATAAATTGCCCCCCGCTAGCGCGAGCGTCCCGCTCGTGAACACAAACTGAGGAAATAAAAAACACAAAAACTTTATAGACACGAGCGAGACGCTCGCGCTAGCAAAAAAAAACACAACGTTTTTTATAAGTTGCCTCCAGTTTTAACTGGAGGAATATGTAAAAGTTAGAAAAGGCTTTAGCCAAATTATTTACAATTTGGCTAAAGCCTTAAGCTCCTTTATTATTTTCTCATCCAGCTAAAGCTGGACGCAATTAAACCTTTTTCCTTCCCTCAATATTCGGCAAAAAACCAGTAATAATCCCAATCAAAGGCAGAAACGCACAAATTTTAAAGACATATTCTATACTCGTTGCATCGGCGATTTTTCCTAGAACTGCTGAGCCTAAACCTCCCATTCCGAAGGCAAATCCGAAGAAAAGACCGGCAACTAAACCCACTTTTCCTGGCAATAATTCGGTTGCGTAAACTAGAATTGCAGAGAATGCCGAAGAAAGAATTAATCCGATAATTACAGATAAAGTTCCGACCCAAAATAAATCTACATAAGGCAACATCAAAGTAAATGGCGCAACTCCAAGAATTGAAACCCAGATTACATATTTTCTTCCAATACGGTCGCCAATTGGTCCTCCAATTAAAGTTCCAGCTGCGACAGCTCCAGAAAACAAGAATAAATAAACCTGAGATTGCTGAATCGAAATATGAAATTTATCTATCAAAAAGAACGTATAATAACTCGTAATACTGCTCATGTAAAAGTATTTAGAGAAAATCAAAACCAATAAGATGATCAACGAAGTAATAACTCTGTTTTTAGATAAATGATGGGTTTCGATTTTATGTGCGGCTTTATTGGCATTTCTTTCAGACAAATGTTCCGTGTACCAAAGCGCAATTTTATATAAAGTAAAAATTCCGACTAAGGCAATAATACAAAACCAAGCCACATAACTTTGTCCGTGCGGAATGATAATAAAAGCGGCTAATAAAGGTCCGATGGCGCTTCCGGCATTTCCTCCCAATTGAAAAATAGATTGCGCCAATCCTTTTTTTCCACCCGAAGCCAAATGCGCGACTCTCGAAGATTCTGGATGAAAAATCGAAGATCCAATTCCGATTAAACTTACTGATAATAATAGAAAAGTGAAACTAGAAGCAATCGAAACCAAAAATAATCCCGTCATGGTGAAACACATTCCAATAATAAGCGAATACGGTTTAGAATTTTTATCGGTATACATTCCCACAAACGGCTGTAAAATTGAAGCGACAATTTGATAGGTAAAAGTGATAATTCCGATTTGAGTAAAACTCAGTCCGAAATTTTCTTTAATAAGCGGATAAATTGACGGAACTACAGCCTGCAAAAGATCATTAATTAAATGCGAAAAGCTGATTATAAAAAGTATTGAATACGTTGTTTTTTTAATTACTTCTGGTTCTACTTTAACGGTTTCCATGAGTTGTATTTAGGTTAATCTTCATTTTAAAAATAACAGCTGTATTATTTTTTTACAAAATTGAAATAATTTACAATGTCAAAATTACTATATTTGGACAATGAATAATCAGATTCGGACATATAGAATGGCGCAGGATTATGGATACCAAGTTGATCCATCGATACCTGTTATAGGTTATACAGAAACGGTAAACAACGAAATGTGTATTTCGCATTCGCATCCGAGAGCGCAACTTATTTATGCTACGCGCGGTGTAATGCATGTTGTGGTTGGTAATCATATTTGGGTTGTGAATCCATTGCAGGGATTGTGGCTTCCAAGTGGCGTTGAGCATCAGGTTACTTTTCAGAAAGACGTTAATTATTATAGCGTTTTTATAGATCCTTCAGCAACTGAAGGATTGCCAGCAAACAGTTTTTCTTTTGATATTCCGATGTTTTTAAAGCAACTGGTTTTCAAAATTATTTCTTTTGGAACAAACGGAAATTTAACCGATTCACAACTAAGAATCATTGCCGTTTTTCTTGATGAACTAGCACAAATTGTCCCAAGCGCCACATTTTTACCAACTACAAATAACGAAAGACTACAAAAAGTCGTCGAACTTTTAATGAGTGACGTCGCGAGTAAAAACACCATTGATCATTATGCAGAACTTTCGTTTATGAGCAGCAGAACTTTATCGCGTTTATTCATAAAAGAATTGGGAATGAATTTCAGCGATTGGCGAACTCGCTTAAAATTACTTGAAGCCATAAAAAGATTGGGCGAAAAACAATCCATAAAAGAAATTGCTTTAGATTTAGGCTATGAAACAGCCAGCGCTTTTATTTTTATGTTTAAAAAACATTTAGGAAAAACGCCTTCTAATTATATTTTAGAAGATGAAAATGATTCGGATAAAATACCGGCGTAAAGTTTTCAGATAAAAAATTTAATTCTGATTGAATTGGTGGTATAGTGAACTAGAAATTCCTGTTGAACCTAAAAGAACAAATAATAAAGTAGATTGAATTACAATTAATAAATTACTGAATTAATATTTTTAAAATTCACTTAAGATAATGAAAAAAAAACTTTTATCTAATTTTAGCATTTTTCAGATTGTTTTTTGCACACTACTGCTAACAATCTTCAGTAATTGTAGCAAAGAAAATAATGACGATATAATAAAACAGTTTGAAAATGAATTTAATGATTCAATAACAAAATACAAAGCTGAAAAGTTTGAATATAAATTTGACGCACTTGTACAACAAACCTCGTATATTGTTGATTATAAAGTAAAGTTTTTAAAATACGCACATGAACCTGAAAATGGTTTAATTCAATCTCTAGTTTTCTTTGATTTTTCAACTGATTCCATTCAAAAAATTATTAGACGAGAAATAACTCCTAAATGGAGAGACAACAGCTTTAAATTAGAAGATTCAAATGATACTACTTATGTACTTTTTTACATCCCGAAAAAAAAAGTATTAAAATACTATGATAATAAATTAATAGATTCTTCATTTGAAGAAGCCATATTAAAGAAAGACATAAATTACGTTAAAAAAATGAAAGCAGAAACGGAAAAAAAATACAAGAATTAATAATTTATTGCCAGTATCAGTTAAATAACTAATTTGAAAAATTTCTAGTCCTATAAAAGTTTACACATTCTAATTAGAAAAAAATGAAAAAGATCGTTTCCGTATTTGCAATGCTTATTTTTTTTATTTTCACGTCTTGTGATAATTCAACTGCTAAAAAGAAGCTAAATTTAGCAACAATAGAAAATGAAGAAATACTTGTGGAAAAATACAGAATAAGTGAACTCACGACAATTCATCAGTTTATTGACATAACAAATAAAAGATGGAATAAAATCGAAAGAATTCTTGAAGCAAACGATGTTTCTGTAGACAGTATATTTATTAAACAAGATACTTTGTTTCTACGAAAGGCCTCAGATAATCCGATTATTTATGATTTGGCATCAATCAAGTTTGGATATAAAATAATTTTATTAGACCCAAAATAAGTGAACTCTCTATTAATACTAAATTGACTATAATTATAACCAAAAACTAAACCCAAAAACCATGAGAATTACGATCCCCCTATCGGCATTATTCCTGTTGCTTACTACCAATCTATTCAGCCAAACTATCGCGGATTTAAAGTTAAAACCAAAAGAAATTCCAAAAGCTTATACTTTTAACGACGGTAATATCTGTATTACTCCTCAAGCCTGCACTTTTTACAACGACATTGAAACCTACAGCAATATTGTTGGAACAGTAAAGAGCAAGGCGATTCAGAATTTTAGAAGCAAAGGCGATCGTGGTTCGATTATGTATTTTGAATTTGAACACGTTTTTAAAGGTGACCGATTTTTGCAAGGATTACTTTGGGGAAAAGACGGCCAGCCAACAGATGAACATCCTGAAGAATATGTTGTAAAAGGAAAATTTCTAATCATTTGGAGTTTCCGCCCGGATAGTGTTTTAAAAGAGAAATCAGAAGAAAAAATAGAAAAACTGTTGCCGTAAAACATCGAAGAACATTTAATGAGTAAATTAACTTCATTTAGAATTCATCTTTTCGAATTACTTTTGCAAGTGCAAAACTTCATCTTAAATAATAAAAAATGAAACCACAAATACGAATTCTTTCTTATTCAATACTTTTCTTTTTATATCTAATTTCTACACCGATTATTTTAAAGATTGGCGAAAAATTAAAAACTGATCCTTTTGTAACTTTAGGATTCGGTTATGCGGTCTTCAATATTATTTACGCTTTTATAGCTTTAAAATGGAAACCTTTATTGAATGTAATCTACGCTGTGGCGATTGCATCATTGGCACTATTCCTCGCTTTGAAGTTTACAAATTTGCATTTGCTTTTTGAATATGATCCTTATCAGGTTAAAACCGCGATACTTGCTAATGCTGTTTTTGCTGTTATTTTTTGGGAGATTGTTTATCAGATTAAAAACAAATTTTCATAACTAAAAAATGAATAGACAAGGTGCCGTTGGAGCATTGCTTGACATTTATGAAGAAGCAATTAATGATCTTAAAGATGTGATTAAAACCATTTCCGATAATGCTTTAACAAAAATTATAGACGAAAAAACAACAAACGAAGATTGTAAATCGATACAAACAATTTTATCACATGTTGTAAGATCGGGCTACATTTATGCGATAAATATTCAGAATCTAAAAGGACTTGAAATTCAACGACCGGAAAAGGTTTTTCATTTAACTACTGCTGAATATTTAAACGATTTAACGAATGTTTTCTACTATATGGAAAGTGTTTTCAAAGAAATTAAAGACAAAGAATTAGAACAATATGATAATTCATTAAAAATAAAAACGAGTTGGGGACAGCTTTACGATATTGAACAATTAATGGAACATGCAATTGTTCATGTTTTGCGTCATAAGAGACAAATTGAAAAGATTAAATAATTCATTAAGTTTACTCTTAATCTTTTAAAAATCAATTCAATGAAACGACTACCATCAATAGACATCGTCCGCGGCATTGTAATGATAATTATGGCTCTTGATCATGTTCGGGATTTGATGCATGTCGATTCGCTTGCACAAAGCCCAACTGATTTGTCAACTACAACACCTTGGCTGTTTTTGACCCGATGGATCACTTATTTATGTGCACCAACTTTTGTTTTTTTGGCAGGAACTTCGGTTTATCTTTCACTTCAGAATAAGAGTTTAGCCGAAACAAGAACACTTTTATTTAAAAGAGGTTTTTGGTTGATCTTCCTCGAATTTACCATTTTCAATTTCGGATTATACTTCGATATAGGTTTTCACACGCTTTTATTTGAAGTGATAGCCACGATAGGTTTTGGGTTTATAATTTTAGGATTGTTACTGAAAATTCCTTCCAGAATATTAGGGATTATTGGGCTCTTCATTTTAATTCTCCATAATCTTTTACCTTTTATTGCAGTTTCTCAAAATTTGAAATTGAATCCGTTTTTAACGTCATTCATAAGCCCATTTGGGACTCCGTTTGGCAATCCTTTATTGGGAAGAGTATTTATTATGGCTTATCCGCCATTTCAATGGTTGGGAATTATGCTCGTTGGGTTTGCCAGCGGAAAATTCTTTGAACTGGAAACTGAAAAAAGAAAAAAACTATTTATTAAAATCGGTAGTAGTGCTTTAGTTTTATTCGCCGTTATTCGTTTTGTAAATATATATGGCGATCCAGCATTGTGGAATCTTCAAAAAGATGCTGTTTTTACTTTTTTATCTTTCATCAATGTGACCAAATATCCGCCTTCGCTCCTATTCTGTTTGCTCAATTTAGGTATTATGTTTTTGCTTCTTGCCTTTGCAGATCAATTTCATAATAAAGTCAAAAAAGTCACTTTGGTTTATGGAAGAGTACCGTTGTTTTACTTTATTGTTCATTTTTATGTCATTCATATTTTAACCTTAATCATCCTTTTTGCACAAGGTTTTAGTTGGTCGCAACTAGAATTTGCATCAGGAACTTTTGGACGTCCAAAAAATACTGAAAGTGGTTTGCCTTTTTGGGCAATTTATTTAATGTGGATTTTTGTTGTGGTAATTCTTTTTAAACCTTGTCAATGGTTTGGAAAATATAAGGCTGAAAATAAATATTGGTGGCTGAAATATATTTAGAATAATCATACAATTCCAACATACCCTGTAGTGGACTCTACAGGAGAATAAAAAACATATAATTTCTGTACGTATTTTTTTATATTAGCTTCTCAAAATTTTTCGAAGCCAAATAATTAAATAATGAAAATCAAAATTTTATTCCTTTTATCTTTAATTGCTATTTCCTGCAAAAAAGAAACGAAAACTGAAAATCCTCAAGTTGTTCAAAAAGATACCACTCAAATTACTCTTAAATCTGAAACAAAAATTGAGGAAACGGATACAATTATAATTTCCAAAAAACACAAAATCAACCTAATTGTATGTGACTTGGACGGAGATGGAAAAAACGAAACCGTTGAAATAGTTAGAAGTACAAAAAGCGATAAAAGCGGTCTTAGAATTACCTACGGAAACAGAAAAGTTGATTATTTAGGTTTTGGAAATGATATTTTAGGACTCGGTTTTAATGAAATTGACTGGGCTGGTATTTTTGAAAAAGCATCAAAAAATGAAGTTTATTTTGAAAATGTAAATGAAAACGGTGATATTATTGGCGAAGAAGAAGTCGCAGAAGAAGACAAAATAAAACTTCCTAATGATGGAATCTTTCTTCATGCTGAAGAAAGTTGCGGAGGCGGCATTATTTATCTGAAAAACGGAAAATACGAATGGATTCAGCAGGAATGAATTCTTAAAAGTAACTCCTAAATTATAATGAACATGAAAAACACAACTGAAATTGCAAATCGATTTAGAGAAATTATTTTAAATGGAACCTGGGTTGCCAACACTAATTATAAAGATCAGCTCGAAAATCTGGATTGGAAGATTGCCGTTGCTCCACTTCAAAACTTAAATACAATTGCAATTCTCGCACAACATATTCATTACTACATTAGCGGAATAAATCAGGTTTTTAAAGGCGGAACTTTAGATATAAAAGACAAATTCAGTTTTGACTTTCCTCCTATTCAATCTCAACAAGAATGGGAAATTTTTCTAAACAAATTTTGGAAAGCAGCTGAAGAATTTGCGTCCTTAGTTGAACAAATGCCTGATGAAAAACTAGACGAAGGTTTTGTTGATGTAAAATATGGCACTTACAGAAGAAATATCGACTGTATGATTGAACATAGTTATTATCATTTAGGACAAATTGTATTAATTAAAAAACTCTTGCATAACTGAAAAAATAATAAAACTTAACCTTAACTTTTTTTTCAAAATAGTAAAATCCGTAAATTTAATTTTCAATTCTAAAAATCTAAAAATGAAGAAAATACTTTTATTATTTGTTTTGTTAATTGGTTTATCTGCTAATGCTCAAACTTCTAAAGAATTAATTGGAAAATGGCAATTAGTAAAATGGACGAAAAACGGAAAAGAAAAAGATATCAAGAAACGTTTTAAAACAGATCAGGTTTTTCAGGTTTTTAAAGAAAATGGCGATTTCGAAAGTGTAATTGGCGATGAATCTCATAAAGCAAAATGGAAATTATCAAGCGATAATTCTCAATTGACGATCGTTTCTGTTATTCTGCCGGTTGTATTTAAAATTAATTCTTTTGACAGTGAGAAACAAAGTATCTCAAACCCTGAAGTGGGCACTTTTGAGTATAAAAAAGTAAGTGACTAAATCACATTTTTTTTATTACTCGAAAAAAACAAAACTTCTCATCTAGCCCCGATAGAGCCGATATCCTCGCAGAGATAAAGGCGAAAGCGGGACTGAATATTCTTATGAAAACATGGTTTTCTGCTCCTTAAAAAAACTAAAAAAAGGCATAGTTGTTGAAAGTTAAATGAAATATATTTACACCTTCAAAAAATACAACATGCAAAAAATTACTTTTCTAGTTTCTATATTATTTTTAGCCTTTTCTTCGTGCGGTGTAAAAACAACTCAAGCGTTAATAAGCGACGGTAATTATGACGGCGCAATTGACCGTACGGTTGAAGCTTTAAGAACGAATAAAGATTCAAAAGGAAAACAGGATTATGTGTATCTGCTCGAAGAGGCTTTTGCTAAAGCGAAAGATAGAGACTTGCGTAATCTTGAAATGCTCAACAAAGAAAATAATCCCGCAAATGCTGAACGCATCTATAATACTTATCTACAGCTAAATAACCGTCAGGAAAAAATCAGGCCTATTTTGCCTTTGAAATTATTAAAACAGGGAAGAAACGCTCTTTTTCCGTTTGACAATTATTCGAATGAAATTGTAAACAGCAAAAACGCACTTTCAAAATATCTGTATGAGAACGCTTCTGCTCTTTTGAAATCAAATAACAAAATGGATTTCAGAAAAGCTTACGATGATTTTGCCTATTTGGAAAGTATAAATCCGAATTACAAAAATGCAAAAAAGCTGATGGACGATGCTCAGTTTAAAGGAACTGATTTTGTGGATGTTTATGCCAAAAATGAAACCAATATGGTAATCCCAAAAATGCTTCAGGACGATTTATTGGATTTTAAAACGTATGGATTAAACGACAAATGGACGGTTTATCATAGTGCCAGACAAAAAAATATAAACTACGATTACAGCCTGATTATTAATTTTAGAGATATTTATATTTCACCTGAACAAATCAAAGAAAAGGAATTTACTAAAGAAAGACAGGTAAAAGATGGCGTAAAAACACTTTTGGACAGCCGAGGAAAACCTGTAAAAGACAGTCTGGGGAAAGAAGTTAAAGTAGATAATTTTAAAATTCTTCGCGCAACTGTCTACGAATTTAGACAATTCAAATCGTGCCAGGTCACTGCAAAAGTTGACTACGTAGATTTGAAATCGAATCAGCTGGTTCAAACATTTCCAATTAGCAGTGAATTTGTTTTTGAGAATATCTATTCCACTTATAAAGGCGATAAAAATGCATGCGATGACAATTATCTCGGCAACTTCAACAAACGTGCGGTTTTGTTTCCGAATAACGAACAAATGGTTTACGATACAGGTGAAGATCTGAAAGCCAAACTAAAAGACATCATTGTAAAGAATAAATTTAGACGGTAATTATATAACACGATTATAAAGAAAAAGGCGCATTTTTAATGCGTCTTTTTTTGTTTAGATTCTTTTCTTTAAAAAAATATGCTTTTTTGAATTGCGCAACCAAAAAGTTGCGTATATTTGCAACTGATTAGTTGCGTAATTCTATTTTAAAAATGAAACGAGATATTTTTCAGGCAATTGCCGATCCGACGCGAAGAGCAATTTTAGTTTTAATTTCTTCAACAGCATTAACACCAAATGCAATTGCAGAACAATTCAAAACTACGAGACAAGCAGTTTCTAAACACATTAAAGTTTTAAACGAATGTGATTTATTGGAAGAAAAAAAAATGGGCAGAGAAATTTATTATCAGCTCAAAATTGACAAAATGAAAGAAGTTGATCAATGGATGGAACAATTCAAGAAAATCTGGGAAAGTCGTTTCAGCCAATTGGATCAAGTATTATTAAATTTAAAATCTAAAGAAAATGAAATCTGATCTTACAATGAATTTTTCCATAGATAAGGAAAATATAGCCGTAAATATAAAACGCGAATTCAATGCGTCATTGTCAAACGTTTGGGCAGCCTGGACAGAGGTTGAGATATTAGATCAATGGTGGGCGCCGGCTCCCTTTAAATCCAAAACAAAAAGCATGGAATTCAAGGAAGGCGGACGCAGATTGTACGCCATGGTTGGGCCAGATGGTCAGGAACGTTGGAGTTTTTTTGATTATTCTTCCATTTCTCCAAAAACAAATTTTAAACACTCTTCTACTTTTTGCGATGCTGATGCAAATCCAGATCCAAATATGGGAAGTTCATATTGGGATGTAACGTTTTCTGAAGATGGCGATTTGACAGTTGTTGATATTGTAATAAAACGAGATAGTCTGGCCGAATTAGAAAAAGTCGTAGAAATGGGATTCAAAGAAGGATTTACAAGCACGCTTAAAATCTTGGACAAAATTCTTGAAGCAGGCAAATAAAAATGCTTTGAATAAAATCAAATACTAATACATTTAAAATCAATATTATGAAATCAAATCTTTTAATGAATTTTACTGTAGATAAAGAAACGAGTACCGTAAATGTAAAACGTGAATTTAATGCATCATTGTCAGCTGTTTGGTCGGCATGGACGGAAGCTGAGATTTTGGATCAATGGTGGGCGCCAGCTCCTTGGAAAGCCAAAACTAAAAGTATGGAATTTAAAGAAGGCGGACGCCGATTATATGCAATGGTTGGCCCTGAAGGCGAAGAACATTGGGCAATTGCCGATTTTACTTCAATCAGCCCAAAGACAAATTTTAAATATCTGGACGCTTTCAGCGACAGCGAAGGAAACTTAAACAAAGAATTCCCACGTTCTGACTGGGATGTCAATTTTTCTGAGCAAGGCGGCTCTACTTTTGTTGATATTGCGATTAAACATGAAAAACTTTCTGATTTGGAAATGATTATTCAAATGGGATTCAAGGAAGGCTTTACGATTGCAATGGAAGGGTTGGATGTAATTTTTGCAAATCAATCCTAGTAAAAAATATATTCGCAATTCAAAAAATACCGCTTTGTCATTGAAGCGGTATTTTTTTACTTATTTTAATTGCTTTAATTTGAGTTTAATTTGTATTTTCAACCTGAAAACTAGAGTCAAAAAAACTTAAATGACCCATCTTTTTACAAAACTTAAAAATGCGTGCCTACTTTTTACTTTACTGTTATTAATCAGTTCATGCAATTCAAGCAAAAAAATCTCTGGAATTTACAGATCAAATTTTGCGCAATATGGCTTTTTTGTAACCGAAGTTAAACTGAATGAGGACAGTACAGCGGTATTTCAAAAATGGGGAGATGTATTGGGTGAAAAACTAAACGGGAAATATAAAATTTCGAAAAATACTTTATATCTAAAATTTAATAAACTAAAACATGATTCATCAAAAGACACTGTGTCAATTAATGAATTATCAATGATTCCTATTGATACATCAGAATATCAAGATTCACATGGATACGATTTAAAATTTGAAAATGGCATTCCGTATCATCTTAAATTCAAAATAAAACATAATAAGCTACTTGTCTATAATTTTGTAAGTGACAAAATTATTCGCAGATGCCAAGGATCAAAAAATAAAGCGAGATTTTATTTAAAGAAACTAGATAACTATTAAAAACTACCTTTAAAAAACCAAAATTCTAACCAAAACATTATGATAAAACTCATTACCACCGCTCTTTTGCTTGCCACTATTTCAGCATTCTCTCAAAGCAGATATGAGCTTTCTGATAAAGGAAAAGAAAAATTCTATCTTTCTGATTCTATTTCAAATTTGGCGAAAGCCGGAAAAATTACTGATAAGCCAATTGTAGTTGTTGACGGAATACCGCATCGTTTTCAGGACTTAGAAAAAGAAAAGCTTGTTTTGTCTAAAATGGAAATTTCCAAAATTATCGCCATGGACAAACAAAAAGGAATCAGCATTTATGGAACTTACGGAGAAGCCGGCGTTTTGATTGTTACAACAAACAGAAGTAGTTTTCAAAAACGTGTGCCAGAGGTGAAAGAAATGAACGAAAATTAATTTTTAGTTACAGGTTTCAAGTTTCAGGTTTCACTCAAGATTGTCAGGCTGAGCGAAGTCGAAGTCCTCGTTTCAATAGGAACGCCCTTCGACTTCGCTCAAGGTGACAAACGTTTTTACAATTAATAATTCATAATTAATAATTAAAAATTACCCCAACCATCCTTCACGATCCAAACTTCTGTATTGAATTGCTTCGGCGATGTGTTGTGAAATTATAGACGGAGCATTATCTAAATCAGCGATTGTTCTGGCTACTTTCAAAATCCTGTCATACGCTCTTGCTGAAAGATTCAAACGTTCCATTGCGGTTTTTAGTAATTCTTTAGATTGATCATCTAATGCGCAAAATTCGCGAATCAATTTGCTGCTCATTTGGGCATTATAATGTATGTTTTCGATTTCTTGGAATCTTTGAGTCTGAATTTCTCTGGCAGCGGTAACGCGTTTTCTAATTTCAACACTACTTTCTGCTTTTCTATCATCGGCTAATTTCTCGAAAGGAACAGGAGTTACTTCTATATGAATATCAATTCGGTCTAAAAGCGGTCCGGAAATTTTGCTCATATAACGCTGCATTTCGTGCGGTGATGAGGTATTTGGCATACTCGGATCATTAAAAAATCCACTCGGACTTGGATTCATACTCGCCACCAACATAAACGACGACGGATAAGTCACCGTAAATTTAGCTCTCGAAATAGTTACTTCACGATCTTCCAACGGTTGACGCATCACTTCAAGAACATCACGCTTAAATTCTGGCAATTCATCCAAAAACAAAACACCATTATGCGCCATTGAAATTTCGCCTGGTTGCGGATAACTTCCTCCTCCAACAAGCGCAACGTTTGAAATGGTATGATGCGGACTACGAAAAGGACGCTGATTCATTAAACCGACTTCTTTCAATTTTCCGGCAACGCTGTGAATTTTAGTTGTTTCAAGTGCTTCGCGCAAAGTCATTGGAGGCAATATACTCGGAACACGTTTTGCCAGCATTGTTTTTCCGGCTCCCGGCGGACCAATTAAAATGATATTATGACCGCCCGCGGCCGCAATTTCCATACAACGTTTAATGCTTTCCTGGCCTCTAACATCTGAAAAATCAAATTCAGGGAAATCTAGACTTTTATAAAATTCAGCACGAGTGTCAATCACTGTTGGTTGAAGCGTATCTTTTCCGCCAAAAAAATCTATTATTTCCTGCAAATTCGAAACACCGTAAACATCTAATCCAGCTACAATTGCGGCTTCTTTTACGTTTTGAATTGGGAGAAAAAATCCTTTATAACCTTCTTCTTTTGCTTTTATGGCAATTGGCAAAGCGCCACGAATAGGCTGCAAACTTCCGTCTAATGAAAGTTCGCCCATAATAATATATTGTTCGATTTCGGGTGCTTTTATTTGGTCTGAACCAATTAATATTCCCATTGCGAGAGGCAAATCGTATGCAGAGCCTTCTTTTCGAAGATCGGCGGGCGCCATATTGATGGTTATTTTTTTGCCCGGAAGCATCAATCCGTTGTTCTTTAAAGCGGCTGCAATTCGGTAACTGCTTTCTTTTATGGCATTATCCGGAAGCCCAACTAAATGATAACCAATTCCTTTATCCATATGAACTTCCATCGTAATTGTGGTTGCCTCTACTCCAAAAACAGCACTTCCGTAAACTTTTACTAACATAATTATCCTTTCATTATTTTGTTTTTAAAACTAATGAAAAAAATAATTATTTGTAAATATTTTATTACAAAATTTTAATTATGTCTTTATACATAATTATTCAAGTTCCATAGAACATTAGGTATTTGTACTTGTTTTTAACAGGATTTACTTTCATAAATTTACAATCACAAATCCAAAAATAAAAAAATATGAAAACAAAATTACTATTATTAATTTGTATGCTATTTATTAATCATGCAAATGCTCAAACAGTTCCACCACCGAAAAACATTTTCGTTAGTAGCATGTCAATTTTTGGCCAAATTGATGACGATTCAACCGTGTTCATTGACCTAGGTGATGGCAGTAAACTAATAAGTGTTAAGGCAGATGCAAATAAATTTTTTAAATATGAATCTCCAACATTATTTAAAGTTGGTTCAACAATAAATATTTACTCAAAAAATACTATTGGTACAGAATCAGTTAAAGTGCCCAAAAAAGTTTTATCACCTGATGAACTAAAATTGGAATATGAAACTAAAAAAGAATCAGCAAATCAAACAATTTTGCTTCTAGAAACAGAGAAGAAGAAAATTGAGGAAGAAAATGAAAAAAAAGAAAAAGCAAGAATAGAACAATTAGCTACTGAACTTAAAAAAAGTGGATATAAAGTTGAAAAAGTTAATGATGATGTGGTTAGTTTTAGTGAAGCAGTTTCAAAAGTAGAGGCATACAAAGCTGAAAAATTAGCTCTAAGAAATACAACCTTAATATATGGTTCACAAATATTATCAACAAATTTTACAATTCCATTAGTCAGATTTAATTTTGTTGAAGGTGATAGTCAAAAGCAAGGAGATATACTTCTTTTTACTTCAATTGGTGCAGGTGTTGGGTACTATTGGGGGCAATTGGAAAGAACACGTGATAATACAGGTGAAATTATTAATGAAGAATTCAGAAATAGATTTGGTATAAATCTTGGCTTCTTATTTTCTGCAGGAACTGGTGAAGAATCTAAAAACGTTTTTGCTCCTGTAATTAATTTTGCAGTCTTAGATTTTCAAATAGGAATTGGAACTGAATTAGGCACAAGAAGTGCTAATCAAAAAAGACAATTTTTAACATTATCATATGCCATTCCTGTATACAAATTATTCAAAAAAGGTTACAAGATATATGCTATGGAACCTGAGCCAAATGAAATGATACAAAAATCACTAAATTAGAAAAAGTAATATCTAATTATAAAAAGCTTTCCATATGGGAAGCTTTTTATTTTAATAAATGTTTTTTGAATAATTTTAGTCTTTATAAATTAAAAGAAACCGAGCTAAAAATGTAATTTAATCTGACTTTTTATCTCCTCAACAATCCTACTCAAATCCAAGCAATTTTGATGCGACCAAAATTCACTTTCAATTTGACTATTTCGGATACAATTATGGCACTCGATAATTTCATGCGAATATCCTTTTCCAAGTGTTGGCAAACTAAAAGCAGTTTCTTTTTCATCAATAAATAAAGAATATCCATCGGCAACAAACCAAGGCGAATTCAGTTCGATTCTTCCCTTAGTTCCGGCAATAACAGCTTTCATATCAGAATCTGAAACAATAGAAGCATGCAAAATCGATTGTGCCGATTCATATTGTAAAATCATGGAAGTCTGCAAATCAATATCATTTTTATGTTTTATCGCTTTTGAAATAATTTCTTTAGGCTTTCCTAATAGTATATAGGACAGAAATAATGGATAAACGCCAATGTCAAACAATGCGCCTCCTCCCAGTTTTTTATCAAAAAGTCTTTGATTTTCAGTTTCGCTTCCGCGGAAAGCAAAATCGGCATTTATGTATTTTACTTCACCAATTTCTCCGTTTTCAACTTTCTGCAATACTTCTTTGACTGACGGAATAAATCGCGTCCAGAAAGCTTCCATAAAAAACTTATTATTCTTTTTTGAAGCTTCAATCATTCGCTTGGCATCGGAATATGAAAGTGCCAAAGGTTTTTCGCATAAAACGTGTTTTCTGTTTTCTAAAGCTCTAATCGATAATTCAGCGTGCGAATCGTGCGGTGTGGCTATGTAAATAATTTCGACTTCTTCATCAGCAAAAATCGCATCGTATGAATCGTAAGCTTTAGAACAATTGTATTTTTGAGCAAAATCTTTTGCTTTTTCTAAATCTCTCGAAGCAACCGCCGTCAATTCAGCATCTTCCAACAACATTAAATCGGTCGCAAATTGATTGGCAATATTTCCTAAACCAATTATTCCCCATTTTATTTTTTGTGAATTTTTCATAAATGTCCTATATACACTATCCATCAAGGATTTACCTAAATTTTCATCTAAAATAGAGAAAAAACATTTTGAAAAATTAAAACTTATCTAACATATTTTCATATTTTTAGCAACAAATTAGCAAATACTATATGAAAAAAGCCCTACTACTACTCTTTTTGAGCGTTTTTTTAACAAAAACGTATGCTCAAGACTACTTCCCTGTTAATGAAAGTGTGCACAACAAAAGTAAAAATTACACTGTTTTTACGAATGCCACTATTTATGTAAGTCCAACTCAAAAAATTGAAAAAGGAACATTGCTTATCCAAGACGGAAAAGTAGTTTCTGTTGGAACCAATATTGCAATTCCTAAAAACAGCATCACAATTGATCTGACAGGAAAAACAATTTACCCATCATTTATTGATATTTACACCAGTTTTGGGATCGAAAAACCAAAATCAAATGTTACTCCAGGACGCCGTAACCCACTATACGATACAAAAAGAACTGGTTTTTACTGGAACGAAAGTGTACGACCTGAAGTAAATGGTTATGAAACTTTTAAATATGATCAGCCAAAAGCTGATGAGTTTTTGAAAGCTGGTTTTGGTGTTGTTGGAACTCACGTACCTGACGGAATTGCTCAGGGATCTGGAGCTCTTGTTGCTTTAAACAATGAAAACAACTCAAAACAAATTATTTCAAATAAATTAACGAATCACTTTGCTTTTTCCAGAAGTGCCTTGACAAATCAGCAATATCCAAGTTCTTTAATGGGTATGATGGCTTTGCTTCGCCAAATGTATCTTGACTTAGATTGGTACAAAAAAGGAAATTCTGAAACTAAAGATTTATCGTTAGAAGCTTTGGCAAACAATGAAAAACTGGTTCAGATTTTTGCAACAGAAGACAAATTAAACAGTTTAAGAGCTTCGAAAATTGCAAAAGAATTTGGTTTAAATTACGTTTTGAAAGGAAGCGGAAATGAATTCGAAAGAATTGAAGAAATTAAAGGAACAAATGCAAAATTTATTATTCCGATTAGTTTCCCAGATGCATACGATGTTTCGAATCCGTATTTATCAAACCAAATTGAATTGGCTGATATGCGTTTCTGGAATCAGGCGCCAACGAACTTAAAAGTTCTTTCGGATAACGGAATTGTTTTCGCCTTGACGACTGACAAATTAAAGAAAATTGAAGACTTTAAACCTAATTTATTAAAAGCGATAAAATATGGTTTTGATAAAACAAAAGCTTTAGAAGCGTTAACTACAATTCCTGCGGCTATTTTAGGAAAAAGTGACGAAGTAGGAAGTTTGAAAACTGGAAGTTATGCAAACTTCATTATTACTTCTGGAGAAGTTTTTGACGAGAAAACGGTTTTATATGAAAACTGGGTTCAAGGAAGCAAATTTGTTGTGAATGATATCAATGCGAAAGATATTCGCGGAAATTACGACTTGACTGTTGGAAAAGATACTTATAAATGGAAAATTGACGGAACTGCTGATGCTCAAAAATCAGAAATCACAACTGCTGATGCTAAAAAGGTAAAAAGTACTTTTTCTATCGCAAAAAATTGGGTTTCTCTTGTAATCAAACCTGCTGATACTATTAAATCAAACTTTGCTCGTTTAACAGGATTTGTTGAAAAAGCAGATGCTTTATCTGGAAAAGCGGTTTTATCAAATGGAGATGAATTGGTTTGGAATGCAGTAAAAACGAGTCCGTTTGTGGCTGTAAAAGATACTATTAAACCAGAAAAACCAAATCATATAATGCCTGTAACGTATCCAAACGTTGCTTTTGGTGATACTAAAAAACAAACTGCTCAGACTTTATTATTCAAAAACGCTACCGTTTGGACGAATGAAAAAGAAGGAATTTTGACAGAAGCTGACGTTTTAATCAAAAACGGAAAAATTGCTGCTGTAGGTAAAAATCTTTCTGACGCATCGGCAACTGTAATTGATGCTAAAGGAAAACACATTACAAGCGGTATTATTGATGAGCATTCGCACATCGCGATTTCTAAAGGTGTGAATGAAAGCGGACACAACTCAACTGCTGAGGTTACAATTCAGGATGTTGTAAACTCTGAAGACATTAATATTTATAGAGATTTAGCTGGAGGTGTTACAATTTCTCAATTATTGCACGGTTCTGCAAACCCAATTGGTGGTCGTTCTGCGATTGTAAAATGGAAATGGGGTTCTGCGGCAGATGAAATGTTATACAAAAACCAACCAAAATTCATCAAATTTGCTTTGGGTGAAAACGTAAAACAAGCAAACTGGGGAATTGACAATCCAACTCGTTTCCCACAAACCAGAATGGGAGTTGAACAAGTTTTTACAGATTATTTCCAATTAGCTAAAGAATATGACGAAAACTGGAAAAAATTCAATGCTGGAAATAAAAAAGGAAAAGCTCCAAGAGTAGATTTAGAATTACAAACTCTCGCTGAAATTTTAAACAAAGAGCGTTTCATTACTTGTCACTCTTATGTAGAGTCTGAAATTTTAAATTTGATGAATGTTGCTGAGAAATTCAATTTCAGAGTAAACACTTTCACACACATTTTAGAAGGTTACAAAGTGGCTGATAAAATGAAAGAGCACGGAGTTGGAGCTTCAACATTCTCTGACTGGTGGGCTTATAAATTTGAGGTTAATGATGCAATCCCTTACAACGGACCAATTATGCACAACGAAGGTGTAGTTGTTGCTTACAACTCTGATGATGCTGAAATGTCTCGAAGATTAAACCAAGAAGCTGCAAAAGCGGTTAAATACGGAAATGTATCTGAAGAAGATGCCTGGAAATTTGTCACTTTAAATCCTGCGAAATTATTACATATCGACGATAAAGTAGGAAGCTTAAAAGTGGGCAAAGATGCCGATGTTGTTTTATGGAGCGAAAATCCATTGTCTATTTATGCTAAAGCTGAAAAAACAATTATTGAAGGTGTAGTTTATTTTGATATTGAAAAAGATGCTCAAAAACAATTGGCCATCACTAAAGAAAGAAATGAATTGATTGGGCAAATGCTACAGGAAAAAAACAAAGGAAACAGCACTCAGGCTCCAACAAGAAAAGAGAAAAGAGAATATCACTGTGATACTTTAGAACAGTTATAAAAGCTTTAGAAAATTCATAATGATAAAAAGAGACAACATGATAAATAAAAACATATATAAATTGCTGTTATTATTTTGTGCTTCTGTACAAATAAATGCGCAGCAAATTCCAGCACCAAAGCAATCAAAATCGGTTTTGATTTTAAATGCGACTGCGCACTTGGGTAACGGAAAAGTGATTCAAAACAGTGCGATTGGTTTTAAAGACGGAAAAATTACTTTAGTTGCCGATGCAACAACAATCAGACTTGCCGCTGATGCTTATGACACTACTATTGATGCTTCGGGAAAACATGTGTATCCAGGATTTATTGCTGCCAATACAACTTTAGGATTAGTTGAAATTGATGCTGTAAAATCATCTGATGACGAAGAAGAAATTGGAACTTTCAACCCAAATGTAAGAAGTATTATTGCTTATAACTCGGAGTCAAAAGTAGTTGAAACGGTTCGTCCGAATGGTGTTTTAGTTGCTCAGATTACACCGCGTGGCGGAACAATTTCTGGTACTTCATCAATTGTACAATTAGATGCATGGAGCTGGAAAGATGCAATTGTAAAAGAAAATGACGGAATTCATTTGAATTTCCCATCTAGTTTCAAAAGATCTGGATCTTGGTTTGAGCCTGGTGTTATTGAACCAAACAAAGATTATCCGAAACAAGCGGAAGAAATCAACGCTTTTTTGATCAATGCAAAAGCCTATAATCAAACAACTCCAAAAGAAAGAAACATCGTTCTGGAAGCTACAAAAGGCTTGTTTGACGGAACTCAAACTCTTTACATTCATGCCGATGAAGAAAAGCAAATTGTAGATGCAATTCAATTGGCTGCAGACAATCAAATCAAAAAGGTTGTAATCGTTGGTGGTTTTGAAGCTTACAAAGCAACGGCGCAATTATCAAAATATAATGTGGGAGTTCTTTTAAGACGTGTTCACGATATGCCAACAAGCGCTGATCAAGATGTAAACCTGCCTTATAAAATGGCAAAAATACTTACTGACAAAGGTATTGTTGTTGGTTTAGAAAACAGCGGTGATCATGAGCGTATGAGTGTGAGAAACTTACCTTTCTTAGCTGGAACTTGTGCTGCTTTTGGTTTAGATAAAGAAGTTGCCGTACAGTTAATTACGCTAAATACAGCAAAATTATTAGGAGTTGATGCAACTTGCGGAACTTTGGAAACAGGCAAAGATGCTACTTTATTTATATCTGAAGGAGATGCTTTAGATATGAGAACAAATAAATTGACAACTGCTTTTATTCAGGGGAGAAACATCAATTTAGATACTTTCCAAAACAAACTGAACAGAAAATTCAAAGAAAAGTTCGGTCAGAAATAATTCGGTTTTTCTAATACAAAAAGGCATCATTTGAAATATTCATTTGATGCCTTTTTTATTTAAAACAAAACAATTTACACAACACATTGAATAATATGAATAGAAAAAAATCATTATTTTAAGAATAATAGTATCTTTTTTTTATCAGAAACTGCACAAATGACAACTTTTACCCATTTCAAGATTAATAAATTGTAAAATTTAAGTCTTTTTTAAGATATACACGCAAAATTTAGGGGGTCAAATTTTAAAATTAACAAAAATCAAACAATAGACTCTATTTTTTATAGGGGTGTCGAATGATTTTATACTTTTATAAAAAATTTAAAACTAAATAACTATGCGAAAAATTATTTTAAGTGTGATCCTCATCACGATTTTGTTACTATCTATTTTTTCTATCTCATTTGTTACTGAATCAAAAACATTAGGCGCTCATGTTGTTGAATTAAAATTAGACACGGGTGATACAGCATGGATGGTTGTTGCTACAGCATTTGTATTATTAATGACTCCGGGATTAGGATTTTTCTATGGCGGTATGGTAGGCAAGAAAAACGTAATCAGTACGATGCTTCAAAGTTTCATGGCAATGGTAATTGTTACAGTTCTTTGGGTAGTAATTGGATTCGGATTATGTTTTGGTCCATCTATAGGCGGTTTCATTGGAGATCCTTCTTCAAATATATTTTTTCAGGGCGTAAGCGCAAATACCGCTTGGGAATTAGCACCAACAATTCCTATGATTCTTTTTGCTTTATTCCAGGCAAAATTCGCAATCATTACTCCAGCATTAATTACAGGAGCTTTTGCAGAACGTGTACGTTTCTGGGCTTACTTATTATTCATGGTTTTATTTATCTTATTCGTATACGCTCCATTATGTCACATGACTTGGCATCCTGATGGATTATTCTTTGGATGGGGAGTTCTTGACTTTGCTGGTGGTACTGTAGTACACATGAGTGCTGGATGGGCTGCTTTGGCTGGAGCAATCTTCTTAGGAAAACGTAAAGTTCAAAAAGTAAATCCTGCAAGAATCACGTATGTATTATTAGGTACAGGTTTATTATGGTTCGGATGGTTTGGTTTCAACGCAGGTTCTGCAGTTGGAGCTGGAAGTCTTGCTGCTCAAGCTTTAGGAACAACTACAATCGCTGCGGCTTCTGCTGCTATGGCTTGGGTTTTCCTTGACAAAATATTAGGACACAAATTATCTGCAATGGGAGCTTGTATTGGTGCTGTAGTAGGTTTAGTTGCTATTACTCCTGCTGCTGGTTTTGTAAGCATTCCTCATGCATTAGCAATTGGTATTATCGCTGCAGTAATCAGTAATATTGTGGTTAGCAAATTCCCTAAAGGAAAAATCGACGATGCTCTTGACGTATTTGCTTGTCACGGTGTTGGTGGTATGGTAGGAATGTTATTAACTGGTGTTTTTGCTTCTAATAGCGTAAACTCTATAGTTGGTAAAAACCAAGGTTTAATTTTTGGTGATGCTACTTTATTCTTAATACAATTAAAAGCATTAGTTATCGTGTCAATCTTTGCTTTTGCTGCTTCTTATGCATTGTTCTTCATTGTAAACAAAATTACTCCTTTAAGAGTTACTGAAGAAAAAGAAGAATTAGGATTAGACATCTCTCAACACGGAGAATACTTATAATAAAAAGAATTTCCTCTTTTTGCCTTTATAAAAAATCCCTCTAAGTTTAGCTTAGAGGGATTTTTGTTTGAATTAATATCAACTTATTAGTCCTTAGTAATTAGTTCTTAGTGATTAGTCACTTTATTTAGTTTAACCATTTAACTCCATGAAATTATAAAGAAAAAAACTAAGGGCTAATCACTAAGAACTAAAAAATCTTATTTGAAATTCGCAATTCCTTCTTTCAGCCATTGCAAATATTCTACGGTACTTACGTAACTAATTGTTGGTTTAGAAGTATGCAGGTTATTACCTTCTAAATCCGTGATAACATACAAAGGCTGTGTATTGGTTTTATATTTTGAAATCATAAAATCAGTCCATTTATCTCCTACTGTAATGATTTCATCTCCAGCTTTCGTAACATATTGTTCGTTTTTTGGAAGTTCTCGTTTATCATCAACGTATAACGAAATCAAAACAACATCATTTTTTAATATTGGTAAAACCGATGGATCTGACCAAACATTGTTTTCCATTTTTCTACAGTTTACACATGCATACCCAGTAAAATCAAGCATTATTGGCTTGTTGATTTCTTTTGCGTATGCTAAACCATCCGCGTAATCATGAAAAACCATTATTCCGTGTGGGCCTAATTCTGCGCCTTCAGGAAGTCCTTTTATTGTTTCTTTGCTTCCTGTTGAATTCCCTGAACCTCCAACGCCAAATGGACTTTCACTATAGGTTGGTGGTGGCGGAAAAGCGCTAATTAATTTTAAAGGCGCTCCCCAAAGTCCCGGAATCATATAAATTGTAAAACTTAAAACAAGTAATCCTAATGATAATCTTCCAACCGAAATATGATGCGTTGGACTATCGCGCGGTAATGTAATTTTTCCGAATAGATATAATGCAAGAGTTCCAAAAATAGCAATCCAAATCGCTAAGAAAACTTCTCTTTCTAGGAAATGCAATTGTAAAACCAAATCGGCATTTGACAAGAATTTGAATGCTAAAGCCAATTCTAAAAATCCTAAAACAACTTTTACAGTGTTTAACCATCCGCCAGATTTTGGTAATGAATTCAACCATCCTGGGAACAATGCAAATAACATAAATGGAAGTGCTAATGCTGAAGAGAAACCTAACATTCCAACGATTGGAGCAATTCCTCCATTTGAAGCAGCTTCAACTAATAAAGTCCCTACGATTGGTCCTGTACATGAAAATGATACAATTGCCAATGCCAAAGCCATAAACAATATTCCAATCAAACCTCCTTTGTCTGCTTGTTGATCGGCTTTGTTTGCCCATGAATTCGGAAGCATAATTTCGAATGCTCCTAAAAATGAAACAGCAAAAACGACCAAAATCACGAAGAAAATAAGATTGAACCAAACATCTGTTGACAATGCATTTAAAGCATCAGCCCCGAATATTTTAGTTACAATCAATCCTAAAATCACATAAATTGCAATGATTGATAATCCGTAAATTATAGCATTTCTAATTCCTTTTGCTCTGCTTTTACTTTGTTTAGTAAAGAAACTTACCGTCATAGGAATCATCGGGAAAACGCAAGGTGTAAACAAGGCTGCAAAACCACCTAAAAAAGCCAGGAAAAAGATAGACCACAAACTTCTAGACGGTGCCGGCGCTGGCATATCTTCTTTTGAAATTGGTTCTTCTACATTAGATTTTACTACCTGAACTTTTGCTGTATCTGCTGCTTTTGCAATTGTATCTACTGCAATTCCAGCTACTTTTGTTTCATCTTTTTTCGCTTCTGTTATTGCCGGAACTGCGTCCATATTGAAAGTCGACGGAATCGCAATTGAGAATTTTTTATTCGAATTGATACAAACTTCTTTACAAACCTGAAAATCAAATTCTACATCAACTGTTTTTAAATTTGGGTTGACAATCTTGATTTCCTGTTCGATATGTGCTTTTCCTTCAAAGAAAGTTTCGTTTACGCCAAAAACATCATTAAAAGCTGTTCTGGTTTTTCCTTCCTTTGCTTTTCCAACTAATTCGTAATTTCCTTTTTGATTTTTGAATGCAATTTCCAGCGCAAGCGGTCCGCCTTCTGGCGTAAATTGCGAGTACATATGCCAGTCTTTTTCAATTGTTCCGTCAAAAATTAACACGGCATTATTTCCGGATTTTTTTTCAATTTTTGAAGTCCATTTTACTGGTTCTAAAACCTGAGCATTACTTTTTGCAAAAGAAAAAATAAAAAACAGTAAAAATAAAAGAGATTTGCTCCAGTAGTTTTTTGGCATTATCGCTTGGCGGTATTGATTAAAGTTCATTATTGCAGTTCTATTTTTAGTATATTATTTGTGGTATTTTCAATTTTAAAACGTTCGTCTTGCCTGATTCCGACAACCCATACAATTTGGTTATCTGAACATAAAATCCATGTTTTTTCTTTTTCGATCAGAGAAAGTTTTTCATCTTTAAAAAGCTTGCTCACTTTTTTTGATTTTCCCTGCATTCCAAAAGGCTGAAAAACATCTCCCTCATTCCATCTACGTAAAATCAAAGGAAACTGGATTTTTTCGGCGTCCACAAAGATAGCTTTATTTGAATCTATTGTAATGTCATCTACCTGACAAAGCTTCAAATTTAAGGGAAAATTAACTTCTGTGTCTTCTTTATTAATTTCAAATTCTTCGTCATTAGGCTCATACGAAATTGGACTCAAAATCAAGGTTTCTCTGTTTTTAAGCAATCTGAATTCCTCTGAAAGCACTTGTTTCCCAGATTGTCCGTTTACCAAATCGTAAATATCATTCCATGCCGTGAAACCAAATTCATTCAGCCATTGGTACAAATACGATTTATAATTTGGTAACTTTTTTAGTTGATTTAAATCGAAATGAATATCTTCTCCATCTTCTTTCGCAACCTGCTGATAAATCATAATTGATGCATCTTCAGTCATTTCCTGCGATTCCTGCAAATATGATTGTGTCTTCTGAAAAGCATTCAAAAAGTTTGGGTTGATTTCTTTTAAAATCGGAACTAAATCGTGTCGAATTTTATTTCGCAAATATTTATTAGATGCATTACTGCTGTCCTCGCGCCATGCAATTTTGTTTTCTTCAGCGTATTTCAGAATTTCTTCTCTTGGAAAAGGCAAAAGCGGGCGAATTATTTTATCGTTTTGTTCCGGAATTCCCGTTAATCCATCTAATCCAGTTCCTCGGGTTAAATTGATAATGAAGGTTTCCAAATTATCATCAGCATGATGCGCTGTTAAAATATAGTCGAAATTTTCTTCTTCCAAAAGCTCATAAAACCAACTATATCGAAGTTCTCTCGCCGCAACTTGTGTCGATAATTTATAATCTTCGGCAAAAGCTTTGGTGTCAAATTGTGTGGTAAAAAACGGAATGCTGTTTTGCTTGCAGTAATTTTGAATAAATTCCTGATCACCAAAACTTTCTAAACCGCGAAGCTGAAAATTACAATGCAAAACGGCAATTTCATAAGGCAGTTTTTTCAATAAATGCAGTAAAACCATACTATCTAATCCGCCACTAACAGCCAGAAAAAGCTTTTTTTCTGCTAAAAAAGGAAAACGGGAAACGATATGATTTTGAAAGTTTGAAAACATTTGATAAATGTAAAGAATTAAACTTTATCTATTTTTAAATGAAATGTTAAGCGTAGTATTTTTTTTTGCCACAGATTAAAGGGATTAAAATGATTAAAAAATCTGCGTAAATCTTTTTATCCCAATAGCTATCGGGAGTGGCAAATAAAAAAAATAATTCGTGAATTCGTGGCGGAAAAAAATTATTGCAAAACTTCATGCATTGCTTTAGCTTTCAATAAACATTCTTCATATTCTTTTTCAGGAATAGAAAGGGATGTTATGGCACTTCCGACAGAAAATGAAACATATTTATTTTCCTGATTATACAAAATACTTCGGATCACAACATTAAAATCAAAATCACCTTCGGGAGTAAAATATCCAACAGCTCCACTATACAAACCTCGTTTAGTTTCTTCTAAATTTTCGATAATTTTCATCACCGAAATCTTTGGCGCACCCGTCATACTTCCCATTGGAAAAGTTGTTTTCAAAACATCAACTGGCGAATATTGATTATCTAATTTTGAAATGATCGTTGAAATCATTTGATGAACTTGCAAAAACGAATAGATTTTACAAAGTTCTGTAACCTCAACCGAACCTTTTTGTGCAGTGTGCGAAAGGTCATTCCGAACCAAATCGGTTATCATGATATTTTCGGCGCGCTCTTTTGCATCGTTTTCTAAAAAATGTTTTGATTTTTCATCTTCTGCAGAATCTAAAAACCGTTTTGAAGTTCCTTTTATCGGTTGAGAAATAATAGTTTCATCAACTTTTTTCAAATAACGTTCAGGCGAAGCCGAAAGCAAATATTGTTTGTTATTTTTAAAGAAAACCGAAAATGGCGCTTGTGAAATAGCATTCAATTTCTGAAATTTTTCTAACGGATTTATAGTCGCGTTTTCAGCAAAAAATTCCATACAAAAATTAGCTTCATACATATCGCCTTTATGAATGTGTTCCAGCATTTTTGTCACTTTTTCAACATACAAATCTTTTGAGATTCGTTGCTGAATGGCTATATTTTCCAGACTTTCAACTTTCGACTTTCGACTTTCGACTATTTCACTAAAATCATCTTCAAGCTCGTCATCACAAAGCAATAAATACTGAATTTCAAGCTGATTTTCTTTCAATAAAAAGATTTTTTTTGGCTGAAAGAAAAATAAATCCGGAAAATCAAGTCCATCAAAATTACCCGATTTTAAATCTTCAATATCATTTTTTAAATCATACGAAAGATATCCAAAAAGCCAATCTTTTGTGGTTTGCTGATATTGTTTTAAATCTTCAAAAGCGTTTTGAAAATCAGTTTTTACAGACGTAAACGCGTCAACAGCCAGCAGACAGTCAAAACTTGAATATTCCTGAGGATATGAATTGCTGTCCAGAAAAACAATTTCACGAAACTGTTGCGACCAGGTTAAAAGTTGCTGTTTGAATTGTTCTGGATTGGAAATATGTTTATGAATAGAAACTCTCAAAGAAGTATAAATTTTAAGCTTCAAAATTACGACAAAAAAAATCCTTCAATAAAATAAACCAAAAAAATATTGGCACACTTTTTAGTATATCGATTTTAACACTAATTCATAAAATTCGCCATTTGATTAAAACTACTCTACAATTTTAACAACAAACCGCATTTACATCGTGTAAATACTTTATTTATTAATCAAATTTTAAAAATTTTATGAAAACAACTGCAAAATTAGGTTTGACCACCTTAATTCTTATTCTAGTATTATTTTCCTGCAAAAAAGCAGATTATGCTACAGCCGAAACTTCGGCAGATACTGTCTCAATGGACAGCACTGCAATTTCATCATCGGCAGCGGTCGAAAAAAAGGACAGCAAACAAAAATTTATTCGAACCGCTGATATCAAGTTTAAGGTTAAAAATGTCGTCAAATCTACTTATGCAATTGAAAATGCTGTTCAAAAATTTGGCGGATTTGTGACTTATACCAATCTTCAAAGCAATATTCATGATCAGATTAAGACTAAAATTAGTCTGGACAGCACTTTAGAAACCACGAAATATTCGGTAGAAAATAATATCACAATTCGCGTACCTAATACACAGCTGGATACAGTAATAAAATCGATTGCCAAACAAATCGATTTTTTAGATTTCAGAGTCATCAAAGCTGATGATGTTTCTTTGCGAATGTTAGCCAATCAGCTTTCGCAAAAAAGAAATAGAGTTACCGAAAAAAGGGTCGAAAATGCAATTGATTCAAAAGGAAAAAAAATCAATGATATCGTAGAGGCAGAAAATACACTAGCAAATAAAAAAGAAGAAAAAGACAATCGCATTATCGAAAACTTGTCTTTACAGGACCAAGTTAATTTCAGTACAATTACTTTACAACTTTATCAAAATGAAACGATAAAACAGGAAATTACAGCAAGTGAAAAAGATAACGCTGCTTACAAGCCTAATTTAGGAATCCAGACAATTGATGCTTTAAAAAGCGGTTGGTACATTTTAGAGTCAATTTTGATTTTCTTTATTAATCTTTGGCCGATTATTTTAATAAGCATTGGCGGCTTTTTTCTCTACAAAAAATATCTCAAGAAATAAGAAAAGTGTTAATAAAACAGCAATTTAATAATGAAAAAATCGTTATATTTGATATAGATTTCAATTAATCCCAAAACAAGGTCAGATCAATTGAAAAATCCTCAATAAAACAGCATTTAAATACTAATTCTGTTTATGAGAAATTTACATTAGACGATTTCCAAGCACATTATTTATATTTTTTAACTTATTTAAAAATCCTAAGTATTATGAAAATTGCTACTATTATTGTCCGTGTTTTAATTGGTCTTTTGCTTCTTTTTGCTTCCATTAGTTTTTTCTTTCACTTAATGCCTGCAGAACCAGCAACCAATAATGATTTTAAAGCCTTCAACACAGGTTTAATGGCTTCTACTTATTTAATGCCCTTGGCTAAATCAATTGAATTGCTTTGCGGAATTGCATTTGTAACAGGACGTTATGTAACATTAGCTAATATTTTGATCTTGCCAATTACGGTAAATATCTTGTTTATCAATTATTTCCTGACGCCAGAAGGTCTTCCGATTGCCGGACTGTTATTTTTAGGCAACTTATTTTTGATTTACAGATATTGGGATAACTACAAAAGCATTTTTACTGCCTAAATTATTTCAATCTAAAATAAAAACCCAGCACCTTTTAAAGTGCTGGGTTTTCTTTTTAATTTGTTTTGTCATGTTTTACCCAGATAAGATCTGAAATTTTATAGCCAATGTCTTGTGCTTTAATTAAAAAATCAGCTTTTATACTTTCAGGAATAGTTGTTTCTCTGGAAAGAATCCACATGTATTTTAAACTTTCGCCTACAACAAGAGCATATTTATAATCCTGATCTATTGCGATAACATTGTACCCAGCATAAAAAGGACCAAAAAATGAGACCCTAAGCATACCAATATCGTCTTTTTTGACAAACTTGGCTTTCCCGATGCTTTCTTCCCACTTGTCTTTTTTGACATCATAGCCCCTGTTATCTACCTTTATAGTACCATTATCATTCAGCGAATATTCGGCGGTGACATTTATTAAATCTTTTTCCCATTTATAATCTAACCTTGCAATTTCGTACCATTTTCCTAAATATTTTGCCTTGTCAAAGTTAGTGACGGCAACAGCTTTTTTAGGAATAGTAGAACCGCAGGAATAAAGTACAGCTGCAATTCCAGCTCCAAGAAGAATTGGAGCGATATATTTATTTTTCATAATGTTATCTTTTTAATTATCATAAAGATAGCATCTGAAATACACATCTAATTTACAAAATTTTTCTGAAACTTTATATTTTTTAGCTATTAAAAATAATGTGGGTAAAAAGAAAAAAAATCACACGTATTTTAGGATAATGTGTTCAAAAAGCTAAATTTGGAGAATTAATCTAGCCCCAAAAAATGAAAATAAATTTATTGCTGATTTTCCTATTTTGCTTTTCTTTTTCCAGATCACAATCCGTACAGGCTGTAGATTCATTAAACATAGAAATATGCAAAGCGTTGGTCCAAAATAAAAATTTAAATAATGAAATTAGAGTTAATACAATTACTAACTCTCATATAATTCCATATTTGAAAAGATTCGAGGATTCAATTACCAGGCAAAAAGCTTTCGAATTGATATTCTTCAGATTACACAAAAACTGTAACGAATTTGTAGCACTTTTTCCACAATCAAAAGTAGATGATGGATGGGCTTTACAATATGAAAAGCCTTTAGAAAACATTACAAAGGAACAATGCTATCAGCTCACTAAAAATTCAAAATATCATTATTTTGAGAATGACGGAAATAAGGTAGAAGTCACTTTATCTCAGAATATTTGGACAGAAAAATTTAGTGATAACTCTACTTCAAAATTACATTTTAAACAAAAAGGCAATTGCGAATTTGAATTAGAATTTATTGAAAGTGATAATATCTCCCGAAAAAACATGAGTATTAAAGGTGATAAATATCTTTATAAAATTTATGATGAAGATGCTGATTCTTACAGAGTTTATTTAAAAAACAAAGAAACTTATTATACTTTCAAATTGTTGAAACAATAAAAAAAACCGCCAGAAATAATTCTGACGGTTTTCCAATATGATTTACGTAAAAAATTATACGTGTATCGCTCTGTTTTCAGTAGCTGCTAATGCTGCTTCTTTTACCGCTTCCGCGAAAGTTGGGTGCGCGTGGCTCATTCTTGAAATATCTTCAGCAGAAGCTTTGAATTCCATTGCAGTAACCGCTTCAGCAATTAAATCTGCTGTACGCGCTCCAATCATGTGAACTCCTAAAACCTCATCTGTTTTTTCGTCAGCAAGGATTTTTACGAATCCGTCTAAGTCAGCACTTGCTCTTGCACGTCCTAACGCTTTGAATGGAAAACTTCCAGATTTGTAAGCAACTCCAGCCGCTTTCAATTGCTCTTCAGTTTGTCCAACTGCAGCAACTTCTGGCCAAGTGTAAACTACACCAGGAATTAAGTTATAATCGATGTGTGGTTTTTGACCAGCTAAAATTTCAGCAACCATTGTTCCTTCTTCCTCTGCTTTATGAGCCAACATTGCTCCACGAACAACGTCACCAATTGCATAAATATTTGGAATATTAGTTTGTAAATGATCGTTTACTTCAACCTGTCCTCTATCTGAAATTTTCACTCCGGCTTTATCAGCGTTTAATCCGTCTGTGTAAGGACGACGACCAACAGAAACTAATGAATAATCTCCTTCAAGAGTGATTGTTTCTCCTTTTGCATTTTCAGCCTGAACAGTTACAGCGTCGCCGTTTCTTTCAACCGATTTTACTTTGTGAGAAACGTAGAATTTCATTCCTTGTTTTTTCAATACTTTAGTCAATTCTTTAGACAATGATCCGTCCATTCCTGGAATGATTCTGTCCATGAATTCCACTACAGAAACCTGAGCACCTAAACGAAGGTAAACTTGTCCAAGCTCGATTCCGATAACTCCTCCTCCAATAATTACTAAGTGTTTTGGAACTTCTTTTAAAGCTAAAGCTTCAGTAGAAGTAATGATTCTTTCTTTATCAATTTTGATGAATGGTAAAGAAGATGGTTTTGATCCTGTAGCAATTACAGTATATTTTGTTTCGATAGTTTCTGAAGTTCCGTCAGCTTTTGCAACAGCAATGTGTGTTGCATCTACGAAAGAACCTAAACCATTGAAAACAGTAATTTTATTTTTATCCATTAAGTAGTTGATTCCACCTACGGTTTGATCTACAACGGCTTGTTTGCGCGCGATCATTTTCTCTAAATTGATTTTTACATCTCCAGAAACTTCGATTCCGTGATCTGCAAAATGAGCAATTTCAGCATAATGATGAGAAGAAGATAATAATGCTTTTGAAGGAATACAACCTACGTTAAGGCAAGTTCCGCCTAATGAATTATATTTTTCTACAATTGCAGTTTTGAAACCTAATTGTGCGCAACGAATTGCTGATACATATCCTCCAGGACCTGAACCTATAATGACTACGTCAAATGAACTCATAGTAATTTGTTTTTATTTTAGCGGTTACAAAATTAAGGAATAAAGTTTTGTTTGAAGTTTAATTTTCAATGTTTTTTGCGTGAAATTTTGGGTGTGGGTTTTCTGCCACAAAGGCTCGAAGACACAAAGTTTTTTGTTTTTATTAAGTTCACAAAGTATGTCATTTCGACTGAAAGGAGAAATCGCACTAGTGTGTCGACAAAGATTTGAAAATATGCTTTGCGGAGTTTCGTGTGCGATTTCTCCTTTCAGTCGAAATGACAAACTGGGTGTTAGACGCACTGCTGTGCGTCTCTACAAAAAACCTTAGAACCTTTGCCTCTCTGTACCTTTGAACCTCTTTAAAAAGAAATCACCGTTGAATTCTTCACTTCACTAATCATAAACATACTTTGTGTACTTCCAATGTGTTGCAAACTTGTAAGCTTTGTAACTAAAAATTCTCTATAAGCTTCCATATCTTTTACTAGGACTTTCAAAATATAATCGTAATCGCCACTTACATGATGGCATTCTAAAACTTCATTTAGTTTGATTACTTCACTTTCAAATTTGGTTAGAAATTCTTTGGTGTGCTGAATGAGTTTTAAATGGCAAAACACCACGAATCCTTTTTCGATTTTGGATTTATCAACTAATGCCACATAGTTTTTAATTATTCCTTCTCGCTCTAATTTTTTAATGCGTTCGTAAACTGCTGTTACAGAAAGATCAAGTTTTAATGATAATTCTTTGGTTGTTTTTTTACTATCGGTTTGTAAAAGAACTAACAGTTTTTTATCTGTGGCGTCTAAAATCATTTTGTTTGCTTTTTGAGATGAAAGAAAATCTATTGATTGGGTTTTATCAATCCAAATTTAGATTAAAAATCACAATAAATACATGTTTATAGTTTTAAAATCTAATTATTCACTTTATAGTTGATTAATTTTCTTATTAGATCTTATTTTGAACAAGATTTCTCTTGAAAACGAGTGCCCTAGCCCTGATAGAAGTGGAAATCCTTTTGTGTCTCGTTTCTTTAACGAGACACAAAAGATTGCAACGGATAGCAGGATTAGCTCCTAACAATTAATACTAGGTTCAATCAACTTGAAACCTGAAACTTTAAACAAAACAAACAAAAACTATCTATATGAAAAACTTTAACCCAGCAGATAAAATTCAGGATTTGCAATACTTTGGTGAATTTGGCGGTGTGAATCCGTCGATTTCTGATTCTTCGACTTATACTTTTCTTTCGGCCAAAACTATGTTTGACACTTTTGAGGGAAATATGGAAGGCTGTTATTTGTATTCGCGTCATTCGTCGCCAAGTAATTTATATTTGGATCAAGCTTTGGCAGCGATGGAAGGAACAGAAACAGCAAATGTTTCGGCTTCTGGAATGGGAGCGATTACACCTACTCTTTTGCAGCTTTGCGGCGCTGGCGATCACATCGTTTCGAGCCGAACTATTTATGGCGGAACTTATGCTTTTCTGAAAAACTTTACACCAAGATTCGGAATCGAAACGAGCTTTGTTGACATTACTAAATTGGATGTTGTTGAAGCTGCAATTACGCCAAAAACGAAAGTTTTGTATTGTGAAACCGTTAGTAATCCCTTATTAGAAGTGGCTGATATTGCTGGTTTGGCTAAAATTGCTAAAAGACATAATTTGAAATTAGTTGTCGATAATACGTTTTCGCCATTATCTGTTTCTCCGGCTAAATTGGGCGCTGATATTGTAATTCACAGTTTGACAAAATACATTAACGGAAGTAGTGATACAGTTGGCGGTGTGACTTGTGCATCGAAAGAATTTATTAATTCACTGAAAAATGTAAATTCTGGTGCAAGTATGCTTTTGGGGCCAACAATGGATAGTTTGCGTTCGGCGAGTGTTATGAAAAATCTTCGTACGCTTCATATCCGAATTAAACAACACAGTCATAATGCTCATTTTCTAGCGGATCAATTTGAAAAAGACGGATTAAAAACAGTTTATCCAGGATTGAAAAGTCACCCTAGTCATGAATTATACAAAACGATGATTAATCCTGAATATGGTTTTGGTGGAATGTTGACGATTGATGTGGGAACTTTAGAGAAAGCAAATGAATTAATGGAATTAATGCAAGCGAGAAACTTGGGTTATTTGGCTGTAAGTTTAGGTTTTTATAAAACACTTTTCAGCGCGCCGGGAACCTCAACTTCTAGTGAAATTCCGTTAGAAGAACAAAAAGAAATGGGATTAACAGATGGTTTGATTCGTTTTTCTATTGGTTTGGATAATGATATTGATCGTACTTACGAAATGATGAAAGCTTGTATGGTTGAGCTTGGGATTTTGAATTCGGCAGAGATGCATAAAGAAGTTTTCGCAGAGGTTCGCTAAGATTTCTCTCTCGCAGATTTGGCTGATTATGCTGATTATTGTAGAAATCTATAAAAAAATCTGCTAGACCTGCACAATCTGCGCGAGAAAATTTGAGTGAATTTTATATAAAAAAAGCCGTTCTGAAATTATTCTCAGAACGGCTTTTCATATATAACTTTTTAACTTCTAACTCACAACTTGAGTATTTAGTTTACTGTTTTTTCTACTATAAGTAAAGTAAATCAATAATCCGATTAATAACCAAACTGTAAAATAAATCCAGTTCCAAACGCTTAATTCAGCCATCATATAAAGACAGCAAATTAATCCTAAAAGCGGAATTAAAGACAGATTTTTTCTAAAAGCCCAAACGGCTAATCCAACTAAAACAAAAAGGAAAATCCACATTGGAATTTTGTGTTTGAACAATTGAAAACCTGATTCGTATTTTAAAGAATCGTTGATTGGAAGTCCTTTTACAACTTCAGCGTATTTAACCTCATCATCTTGATATTGGCTTAATAAATGTTCCAAATCTGAAGTTTCGGCTGTTTTATTATTAACCTCAATACTTTCTAAATAATTGAAAACTTTTGCTGATTCTTCTTTATTTAATGAAGTAACAATTGTTGTTGCATCGTTTATCTGCGCTTCATTATTTACAAATGCCATTGTCGCTTTGTTATTGATTGCAAAAGCATAATACAATCCTACAATAATTAAAACTGGCAGAATATATTTTGAATTGATATAAGGCGTTTTGAATTTTCCTCTTGGAATTTCAGGTTTGTTTTGTAAAACCAAAACTCCCGCACAAACCAATACAAAGGCAAATAAAGTTCCGATACTGCATAAATCGGTTACCATTGTCAGGTTTAAAAATAATGCAGGAACTGCTACTACAAATCCTGTAACAATTGTTGCAAAAGAAGGTGTTTTAAATCTCGGGTGAACAGTAGAAAATTTCTTTGGCAATAAACCATCACGGCTCATACTCATCCAGATACGAGGCTGTCCCATTTGGAAAACCAATAAAACACTCGCCATTGCCACTACTGCACTAACTGCAATAATTCCCGACATCCATTTTAGGTTTAATTTATCGAATACAAATGCAAGAGGATCTCCAACATTTAATTCGTGATATTTTACCATTCCGGTTAAAACTAAGGCAATAGCAATATAAAGTATCGTACAAATAATAATTGCCCACATCATTCCGCGTGGTAAATCGCGTTGTGGATTTTTACATTCTTCGGCAGTTGTCGAAATCGCGTCAAAACCAATATATGCAAAGAAAACTGCTGACACTCCTTTTAAAACTCCTCCAACTCCATTTGGTGCAAACGGATCCCAGTTTGCTGTATCTACATAAAATACTCCAACTGCAATTACTAAAAGAACTACGCAAAGTTTTATTACAACCATTAGGTTACTAGCGTTACGAGATTCTTTCATTCCTCTATAAACCAAAGCCGTAATCAAAATAATGATAAACAAAGCCGGAATATCAGTTACAAAATGAAAAGAACCAATTGTTGGTGCCGTTGTCCATGCTGTATGCGCTTGTTGTAAAGCAACACTTAAATTTTCGAATGATTTTCCGCCTCGCATTAAAGCTTCTGCATCATTAAATCCGTTTGAAGCGGTTAGATAATCCATCTGAATCCATTGTGGAAGATGAATTCCGCCACTCTGGAGCAGTCCGGTAAAATAATCACTCCACGATATCGCCACGGTAATATTTCCGACGGCATATTCCATAATTAATGCCCATCCAATTATCCATGCAATTATTTCTCCAAAAGCAACATAAGAATACGTATAAGCACTTCCTGAAACCGGAACCATCGAAGCAAATTCGGCATAAGCAAAAGCGGCAAAACTACAAGCCAAAGCTGTAAACAAAAACAAGAAAATAACAGCTGGTCCACCATCTGCACTTGCTTTTCCGATTGTACTGAAAATACCAGCTCCCACAATTGCTGCAATTCCAAAAGCAGTTAAATCTTTGGTTGTAAGGTGTTTCCCCAATGCCTCATGTCCATCTGCTTCATTCTTTGCAACTTGCTTCAGAATATCTTGTACCGTTTTTTTTCGGAATAAACCTGATAACGCCATATGTGGTTTTGCTTTTAAATTAATTTATATCGGTCTTTGTGGTTTTATTTTGCAAATAATGCAAAAATTATCCTGATTTCAAATATATAAAACCATTTTGTTTTTTCTCAATATATTTTACTGATAGATTTCGCAGATTGAAGAAATTTATTCTGATTTCTTTTTCGGATTTTCAATCTTATAATTTTCCGATAATCATCTGGAACAACTTATCATGTTTTTAACATTTATCATAAAAATTAACTAGCAAAAAGATATTTATAATATCACAAAATGTAACATTTTAAGAAGATAGCACACTTATCATTTTAAACAATTTAATTTAAAGGTAAATTTATGGAAAAAATTTCAAGACGTTCTTTTGTAAATAAATTTGGAATGGGAGTTGGCGCTTCGGTTGTTATGACTTCACTTCCGTCTTTTTTAACCGCTGCAGAAACCAATCAACATTCTTATACCGGCAAAAAATTAAACGTCGCGTTATGCGGTTTAGGAAATTATGCCTCAAGGGTAGCGCAAGGAATTCTGGCTTCTGAATACTGCACTCTGGCCGGAATAATAACCGGTACGCCCGAAAAAGCGGCAAAATGGAAAAGTCAATATAATATTCCAGAAAAAAATATCTACAATTATCAAAATTTCGATGAAATTGCAAAAAACAAAGACATTGATTTAGTATACGTTATAACACCAAATGGTCTCCATAAAGAATTTACGATTCGCGCTGCAAAAGCAGGAAAACATGTTATTACTGAAAAACCGATGGCAATTTCAGTTAAAGATTGCGAAGAAATGATAAAAGCCTGCAATGACAATAATGTACAACTGGCAATTGGATATCGCTTGCATTACGAACCAACGCATCTTGAAATTAAACGATTAGGACAAAATAAAGTTTTTGGACAAGTCCGTTATATTGAAGCTTCTCTTGGTTATAAAATTCATGATCCGCTTGATACCAAAAGCACTGTCAATTTCAGTGACCGAAACGAATGGCGACTTAACAAAAAATTATCTGGAGGCGGCCCACTAATGGATTTAGGAGTTTATTGCATTCAGGCAAGCCGTTATGTTTTGGGCGAAGAACCAATTGCAGTTACAGCACAATTTGGAAAAGTATATAACAAACAAATTTTTTCCGAAACGGAAGAAAGCATTTCCTGGCAAATGGAATTTCCAAGTGGAGCAACTGCAAATTGCAACACAACTGTAGCTTATGATGTTGATCGATTTTACGCTTCCGCAGATGAAGGTTCGTTTGAATTAAGTCCGGCTTTGAGTTACGGTCCTTTTGAAGGAAAAACATCTAAAGGTGCGCTAAAATTTCCCGTGATAAATCAGCAACAAACGCAAATGGATGAAATAGCTAAACTATTATTAGAGAACAAAAAACTGCCAAATCATATTACTGGAGAAGAAGGACTTAAAGACATTAAAGTCATTAACGCAATCTATAAAGCTGCAGAAACTGGGAAGAAAGTTATACTTTGATGTTTTTTGCCACAGATTAAAAGAATTAAAATGATTTTAAAATACTCTTCTAAACAAAACTTATATCTAAAGTTTGTCATTCCGAGGAACGAGGAATCTCCGCGAGTAGCTCCGCAACGAGAGTCTAATCTTTGTAGAGCTTCTCGCGGAGATTCCTCGTTCCTCGGAATGACAAACTTTGTGGATTTTGCTAAATCTAAAATCTACAGTCTAAAATCTACAGTCTAAAATTTAAGACAACTTCTCAAAATACTAACAGGATGCTGTGCTTCACGTTTTGTTCCATCATAAATTTGATGACGGCAACTTGTTCCTGCAGCAGCAATTTTTACGTTTTCGGCGGTGTTGCGCACTTTTGGGAAAAGCGTGTCCTCTCCCATTTGCATGCTCACTTTATAATGTTCTTTTTCATAACCAAAAGATCCCGCCATTCCGCAGCAACCTGAATTATAAATCGTAACCGTATTATTTTTAGGAAGATTCAGCATCGCAAAAGTAGCTTCAACAGAACTCAGTGACTTTTGATGACAATGTCCGTGGATTTTGATTTCTTTTGTTTCTTCAGAGAAAGAATCCGGCGTTATTTTTCCATCGATTATTTCTTTTTTGAAGAATTCTTCGATGGTAAAAGCATTTTGCGAAATTCTTTCCGCATTTTCTTTATCCGATGCCAATCGTAAATATTCATCTCTAAAAGTCAAAATTGCCGAAGGTTCAATTCCGATTAATGGCGCTTTCGCGGAAATCAAATCTTTGAATATATTGATATTGATATCGGTGATCTTTTTAGCTTCTTCCAAAAATCCTTTTGATAAATAAGTTCTTCCGCTTTCTTCGTGATTTACGATTAGAACTTCGTAACCTAATTTCGTCAATAGTTCAAAAGCATCAATCCCGATATTTACGTCGTAATAATTGGTAAATTCATCAACAAATAAATACAATTGACCGTTAGGAAAATCGGCGTCTTTAGGTTTGTTATTTTCATACCATTTTCTAAAAGTCTTTTTAGCCAAAAGAGGAACTTGTCTTTCTGGCGCAATTCCCATTGTCTTTTTTACCAAAGATTGATTCGAAATAAAATTCGTAATCGACGGGAATTTGCTTCCCATTTTGTTCAATTTGGCGTTGTTGGCAAAAATCTTGCTTCGGGTCGAAAATCCGTTTGCTTTTTGATATTGGTATAAAAATTCGGCTTTCAAAGTCGCGACGTCAACATTACTTGGGCATTCGCTCGCGCAGGCTTTACAGCTTACACACAACTCAAAGACTTCGTATAATTCTTTCTGGTCAAATTTGTTTTCTTTTTCAGAATACGTCAAATATTCGCGTAAAGCGTTGGCTCGCGCGCGAGTGGTTTCTTTCTCATTTCGCGTCGCACGATAACTCGGACACATTGCTCCTCCTGCTGATGGCATTTTTCGACAATCGCCAGAACCGTTACATTTTTCGGCTGCTCGCAAAATTCCTAAACTATCTGAAAAATCCTGAAACGTTTTAATATCCGGTTCTACTCTACCCGAAACTACACGATGATTTTCATCCATTTTCAAAGCGTTGACAATCTTCCCAATATTTAAAACCGAGTTCGGGTCAAACGCTAATTTAATTCTTTTCAGCAATTCGTAATTCTTATCGCCAATCATAAACGGAATAAATTCGCCACGCACAATTCCGTCGCCATGTTCACCGCTTAATGAACCTCTGTATTTTTTTACCAAATGCGCCACATCGGTCGCAATGGTTCTGAATAATTTTAGATCTTCCGTTTTCTTCAAATTCAAAACCGGACGCAAATGCAATTCTCCTGCTCCGGCATGCGCGTAATAAATCGCTTCCTGTCCGTGACTTAACATCATCGCCGAAAATTCTGCAATATACGCTGGTAAATCGCTCAATTCAACGGCTGTATCTTCTATCGAATCGGCGGCTTTGTTGTCGCCTACAATACTTCCCAAAAGTCCTAGTCCGGCTTTTCTCAGTTCGTTGGCTTTATCAATATCAGGACCGTAAATTTTTACTAGCGCGTAACCAAAATTGTGTTTCTCTAAATCGGCAATTAAAGCATTTGCCTGATTCTCGGCATCTTCTAAAGTATGAGACGCCACTTCAAAAAGCATAATCGCTTTTGGTTCTCCAACTAAAAAGAATCGATTTTTAATGTGTTCACGATTGGTTTTGGTACAATCTAAAATCGTGTCGTCGATCATTTCGCAAGTGTACAAATGATGTTTCATCGCCACTACAACAGATTCCAAAGATTCCTGAATCGTATGATAATGTCCAACGACCATAATACTGTGCGCTGGCGGTAAATCGTCGACTTTTAAAGTGATTTCGGTTGTAAAGGCTAAAGTTCCTTCGCTTCCGCAAAGTAGTTTTCCGAGGTTTATTGTAGGTTCTGTTCCGCCAAATAATTCTGATCTTAACAGAATATCAACAGCGTAACCTGTGTTTCGTCTGTGAATTTCCGGTTTCGGAAACTCTTTTATAATTTCTTCCTGATTTTCTTTTACCGAAAGTTCGTCGTAAACGCTTTTGTAAATTTTATTTTCTAAAGAATCGCCTTTGGTTTTCTCGATAAATTCCGCCGAAGTCAATTCGCTAAAAGCTACTTCTGTTCCATCGCTTAAAATCGCTTTTACTTCTGCAATTTTATCACGCGTCACGCCATAACGAATTGAAGTTGTTCCAGAAGAGTTATTTCCCACCATTCCGCCAATCATTGCACGGTTTGATGTTGATGTAATGGGTGCAAAAAATACGCCGTACGGTTTTAAATATAAATTCAGTTCATCGCGAATAACGCCGGGCTGAACCGTAACCGTTTTCTTCTCGGCATTATAACCTAATATTTTGGTGAAATGCTTCGAAACATCAATCACAAGTCCGTCGCCAACGGCTTGTCCGGCCAGTGAAGTTCCAGCCGTTCTTGGCGTAACCGAAATATTATGTTCGCCCGCAAAGCGAATTAATTTGCTGATATCTGCTATAGTTTTAGGCAAAGCAACCGCATTTGGCCGAATCCGGTACACCGATGCATCTGTCGAATAAAGTGTTTTATGAAGATCATCGTATAAAAGTGTGCCTTCGATTTCGCCGGCTAATTGCTCTAAATCCTTAAGTATTGACATTTTTTCTGAAATATGATTTCACAAAAATAGTTATTTTTTTAAGGTTCTGAGGTTCTAAGATGCTAAGGTTCTAAGGTTTTTTTGTGATTGTTTTTTAGAGTTGGAATTTAAACTGATTGTCATCCTGAGCAAAGTCGAAGGCTTATAAAAACGCAAATTTTCTCTTTTACTCAATAAGTCCTTCTGTAAATTTTACAGCAAGAATACCAAAAGTCGGTTTGATATACGTTTGGAAAGCATTTGCCTCTTCAAGTGTTTGAAAAGATATTGAATGCTCTTCAATCAATGTATTCAATGTAAAGTTTAGGTGCATAATGTAATCTTGGAAATTATCCAGATAATGAGATTTTGCATCTATTAGTTCCATACCTGATAATTTTTCAAACGGCTGGCGCTTTGCGTTTATATACGCTTCCGCACTTTTAATAAATTCTTCTTTGATTTTTTCGTAACTCATGTCTTAATGATTTATGTATTGTAACATTTTGTCATCTGTTTGAAAATCCTGTAGGGATAATTTCCCGAATAAGTCTAACGGACAACATGAGCGTGTGATTTTCTATTTTGAGTAATTCATTTACTCAAATTTAAAAAAAATTAGCGAGGATAACAAAATTTTGAAAAGTCCTGAGCTGATTGCGAAGTATGTCTTTTTCAAATTATATTGCGTCTAATCTTTGCGTGCACGGATTGCAAATCCGCGCTATCGGGTATTATACAATGAATACTTGTTCCCATTTTTTGAGGTTTGAGTTAAAACAATAATTTAAACAAAAAGCGATTCCTGAACAATTCCATAACACATAAAAACACATCCAAAAGCCTTTCCTTCAACTCCTTCTATAGTTTTCCATTCTAAAACTCCTTTATTTATAAGTTTGTAGAGCTCACATTCGATGTAATTAGGACTATAATTTAGTTTCTGATATTCAGGATGAGTTTGAATAAACTCTGAAAATTTCCATTGTGAAAATTTAATTTCGTTTATCGTAATATCATATTCATAAATAACTCCATCTTTCTTAGCAGTACAACCACTTCCGTGAAACCAATATTCAATTCCATTAATTGTTCCTTTTCTTTCAAAAAAGTCACTAGAAAATGAACATGGATTTATTTCTTGTTTGTATTTATCTTTTAATAAAGCTTCAAAGCTTCTGATAAATGTAATGTAGTCGGTTAAGATTTTTTCGATCATAATTAAATCAAATGTAAATTGAATTTATTTGATTTACAACCATAGTAGCATACCGTTAGCGCGGATTTGTAAATCTAAAATATCAATCTTGCTTTAAATAATTTAAAATCTTTCGCGCAATACTAAATCTTGATGTTGAACCCACTTCTTGATGTTCAACATCGATATAATCATTATCCTCTATATATTTTAAAAACACTTTCTTGATCTGTTTATTTATATCACGCATATTTTTATATTTGGACACATTTATTAATCTTCCAAAATAATTAATTGTATTTTCAGGAAATTCGATATTATATTCTTGTTTTACTTTTTTCATTAGACTATTAACTCGAAACTCAATATATTTCTCTTTGTCTTTATTGCTAAGTAAAGTAAACATACATTTATAATCAAATCGTGATCTTAATTCGGGAGAAATTCTTTTAGGAAAATCTTCTTTACTTATATTAGAAGTAAAAATAATTATAAAACCATTTAGGTCAATTTCATCACCTAATGAACTTGTCATCTTTCCACTCTCCAGAACATCTAAAAAATAATTAAATAGAGAAGCATTTGATTTTTCAAATTCATCAATCAAGAGAATACCTACATCAGTATCTCTTACTTTCATAAATATTTCACCATCATCGCTCCCTGTATATCCTCGAGCAGATCCAATTAAGGAACTTAAAGAAAATTCATTACTATAATTACCAAAATTTATTTTAGCTAATTTCTTTTTTCCATTAAGACAAGCAAACATAGTTCTTGCTACTTCAGTTTTACCAACTCCAGAATCTCCCATCAAAAATAAAGAAAGGATTTTATGCTCTCCTAATCTATTGAAGATTCTAAATGTATTTATTTGCTCTTCTAAATCATTTTTAAATTTAGGATGCCCATATAACTTTTCTTTAAACCTTTCAAAAAAATCTACAATAGCATCATTATCTAAATCAATAATTTTTTTATGCCTTTTCTTAGGTTTTATTTCATCCGAATCACTATCTAAATTAACTTCTGTCTTTAAATAACTTTTTTCTACATCATTAAAATTTTCAAAAAGAAATCGTAATTCATAAGATAATATTTTTTTATGCTTTTTATCAGCAATAAAAATAATTTCATCATCAAATAGAGGCAATACCTGCTCTGGCAATAATTGTAGACTTACATATTCTGAAAGAACTGAAAGATCAATGATTTCAGTTTCTGGATCCACTTCATCAATCAATTCATTATCTTTTATGAATTTAGAAACAGTAACAATAGAATACCCTTCACTGTATTTTAATTCTCTATAATCAAAAAAATCATCTCTCTCATAAAATAATAACTCTGATTTCATTACTTGTTGTTTTTTGATGATATATTTACGTTTTGTACTATTGCCAGTAAGTCAATATAATGATAATCATTTCCATCTCCAGAACTTTTAAAATCAAAAGGAGTACTATTAGTGTTTTGAGTACTGTAATGACTATCTTGTATTTCGTCATCATCTTTGTTGATATTGAAAGAATTTTGAAGTTGACCAATTTCTTGAAAATATTCAAAGGAATTCTTTAAATCATCAACCTTTATTTTTCCTTTATAAAGTCCTATTACAGAAACTTTTCCAACAAATAAATCATCTACACTATAAGAACTTTCGAATTCACTTTCAAATGTCAGAGGAATTTTAAATAAAATTTTAAGTTCTAAATCGTCCTTTTCTCCTTTAATTTTATAAGCATAATCTTTAAACATCGAATTAAAAATATTATTCAAATCCATTCCATTAGTTCCAGGTGCTACTAAATCTTTGAAAGCTCCTCCATTCATGAATTTAACCATCCTTAATTCAATTTCATTCTCAAGGGAAAGTTTTACATTGTCTAATTTAATTAGTTCACCTTCTTCTATTTTTTCAAAAGAGGTAATCGTATTGCTACTTTTTACAACATCATCCAAAATCACAGATTTGGTTGTTTTAATTTCAAATGTTTCTAAAACTTTCTTTGAATTTGAGCCTTTAATATTTCCACCAGATTCAACATCTCCAACTTTAAACAAATCCATGAAATTTAATCCAAATTTCGCTTTTAATGATGCATCTCCTTCAAGGATATTATCTTTAGTTATTTCTTTACTTAAAGATACTACGTTACTAAGCATCATTTTTATTTCATAAACTTTAGGGAAATTAATGTAATATATATTAAATATCATATTGCTTATATTAATTGGCTACTACTATTTACATGTTTTAAATACAAATTTACTTTTTAAATAATATCTTACATTACGGAAAACCGTTTAATAAATCAAAAATCTATTAAACGGTTTAAAATATTTTATAAAAAAAGAAAGCTACCCTTTCCCCCAAATCCTAGTATTCAAATCCAGTTCATGAACAATATCATGCATGAATTTCACAATCGAAAGATCATTGGTAAGTAAATCAGGATCTAAAAGTGTCGAATGAATAGGTGCTTCAAAGTAATTGTGCGACAACGGAAAAGCAATATACATTTTCGAACTTATAAAAGAGACCGAAATTGTTTCATCGCATTTGCTGTTTAAATCCAGAATTCTTTCCATCATTGCAGGCGTTAAAATATATCGCGCCTCAATTTGGTTTCTGGAATAAGTTGCAAATTTATTGTCGAATTCCGTGTTTTCTAATTCCACTACTTCGCTGTTTCCAAAACTAAAAACGTTTTTTGAAAACCAAGAACTAAAAGCTTCTCCATAACCTTTTGGACGCACAACCGTCGAAACTTCAAAGTTTTTATTGAAATCGGCTACAAAAACAATTCCTTTAAAAATCGTGTGCCAATGCGTTTTGGTTCCGTTTTTGTCACGGGTTTCTGTTTTATATTCGGCATGAACTTCGGCAAACCAAAAAGAAGTTTTATCGTTTGTTCCGCTAATTAAATCCTGTGTTTTATAACGATCCGGCTCTGTTGTAAAAAGCTCAGAACTTATAAATTCATATTCCGGAAGTCCGCTTTGCGGTGTTAATGTCAAACTTTCATTGATGTTTTTCAATGCCTGTGCCACAACATTAGTTTTGTAAGCAACTTTGTATTTTATAGCAGTATCTTCTATTTGAAAATACATTACAATACCAGTAATACCAGAAGCCGCAAATCCTAAAAAACCAATAATCGGAATTCGAATAAAAAAACCAATTATCAGAAGCACAAAGGCAAGTCCAAATAAAATGTAACAGGTTTTGTAGGTTTCGGCGATCTTTTTTCGATCAATTTCTAATGTATTCAAAACCTCTTGCAAGGCTGTATTGGTGTTGATTTCTGAATCCATTAATTATTGAAAAGTTCTTTTGCACTAATATTTTTACGCTCTTCTTCTGCAGTTTCCAAAACATCAATTTTGGTATAATTCAGCATTCCCGAAAATAGATTTCCAGGGAACATCATAATTGCGTTATTGTAACTCGTAACCGAAGCATTGTAAGTTCTTCTGGCAGCCGCAATTTGTTCTTCGCTTTCTGTCCAAGTGCTTTGTAAGTTTAGGAAATTTGTATTAGCCTTTAAGTCCGGATAATTTTCAACAGTAACCATTAAACCTTTTACAGCCGTGCTCAATTCCGTATCCAAACTTGCTTTTTCAGCTTCAGTTAAAGTTCCAGAGCCTGCTTTTGCACGAAGTTCTACAATTTTAGTTAAGGTACTTTGTTCGTAATTGGTGTATTGTTTTACTACTTCAACTAGATTCGGAATCAAATCAAAACGTTTTTTCAACATTACATCAATTGCCGAAAAAGCATTCGTAACATTATTTCTTTTTTCGATAAGGGAATTGTAAATAAATACTCCGATTAGTATAAAAACAACAAGAATAATAACAATAATCATGGTTTAAGATTTAATTAGTTTGAAAACAAATATATAAAAAGCGATGTAAGTTTTATTTGACCCGTTGCGTTTTTATTTAAACAGATAGAAACATAATTTCGGAACTCAATAAAAGAATTAAATAAAATCAAGATTTCACGCATAGCTATGTGTTTAAAAACAATTACAATTAACGTTTTAAAATAAATCTCTAAGTTTACTTATATTTATATGTAAAAAATCCCATTTTAGCGTTTCCAAATTAAATGCATTTTTAAGATTACTCGAAATGAATAAAAATATAAAAGCTCTTTACGAAATCGCTCAAAAAGAAACCCGAAAAATAATCGGTTTAATGTCGGGAACTTCGCTTGACGGACTTGACTTGGCGCTTTGTGAAGTTTCTGGCGAAGGCGAAAATACAATCGTAAAAATCGATCAGTTTGAAACCATCGATTATAATGAAGATATTAAAACCGAAATCAGAAAAGTATTTGCTAAAAAAACAATCGATTTTCAGCATTTGGTTTTGCTAAACGAATGGATTGCCGATTTGCACGCTAGAATGATTAACGATTGTCTTTCAAAATGGAATATTCACGCGGAGGAAGTTGATTTAATCGCATCGCACGGACAAACGGTTTTGCACGCTCCAAAATTTTTGCATCAGCAGGAAAAATTTCCAAATGCGACGTTGCAAATTGGCGACGGCGATCATATTGCGGTAAAAACCGGAATTATAACTATAGCTGATTTCAGACAAAAACATGTTGCAGCGGGCGGTGAAGGCGCACCTTTGGCGGTTTACGGCGATTATTTGTTGTTCAGCAAAAAAGGCGAAAACCGAATTATGCTCAACATGGGCGGAATCGCAAATTTCACGTATTTGCCAGCCTCACAAAACGCCGAGGAAGTTTTTGTAACCGATACCGGAACGGCAAATACGTTAATTGATATTTTCACGAAACAATTTTTCCCTGAAAAAAGTTTCGATAAAGATGCTGAAATCGCTAAAAGCGGAACTGTAAATCAAGCACTTTTAACCGAATTAAAAAGCGATGCTTTCTTCCAAAAAAGTTTCCCAAAAACAATTGGTCAGGAATTATTCAACCATGATTTTGTGAATTCGGCTTTGGTAAAATTAGGTTTAGAGAACATTTCGGCACCAGATTTGCTGGCTACTTTAACGCGCCTTAGTGCCGAAACAATTGCTGAAGCAGTTTTGTTTGTCGTAAAAAACACTAAAACACCAATCGAAGAATTTACAGTTTATATGTCGGGCGGTGGCGCGAGAAATCCGTTATTGGTGAGTTGGTTACAGGAATTATTGTCTTGTAAATTTGAAAAAAGCGATGTTCTCGGAATTTCAGGTGATGCGAAAGAAGCGGTTTTATTTGCTGTTTTGGCTAATGAAACTGTTGCAGGCGGAAATTATAATTTTGGTTCAAAAAAAGGAATTCCATCGGTAACAATGGGAAAGATTTCTTTTCCAAGCTAAATTAAGTTTGCCACAGATTAAAAGGATTAAAAAGATTAATCCATAAAATCCTTTAATCTGTGGCTATAAAAAACAGCCACGAATTCACAAATTTTATTTTTCGCTTGGTATTCAAAAAATAATTCATGAATTCGTGGCGGAAAAAACGCAACGTTATTAATTATAATCGTTTAAAAAAACTATTTTTGGTTTTTGTTAAATTAAAGATTGAAATGCATAAAAATCAGCACTTACTATACTCTATTATATTTTTGTTTTTCTTTGGATGGAAATCCGCTGCACAGGAAAATGTAACACATCCTAAAAACGAATTCAGAGGTGTATGGATTGCTACGGTTGTTAATATTGACTGGCCAAAAACAGCCAATGACAACGTTGAAAAAGAAAAAGCTGATTATCTTGAAATTCTAGAAACGTATAAAAAACTAAATTATAACGCCGTAATTGTTCAGGTTCGAAGCGTGGGCGACGCAATTTATCCTTCTGAATTTGCTCCTTGGTCGCGATTTTTGACAGGAAAAGAAGGTTTGGCTCCAAATCCTTATTATGATGCTTTGGCATGGATGATTGAGCAGGCACACAACCGCGGATTTGAATTTCACGCTTGGCTAAATCCGTATCGAGCAACTTTCGATTTGAATAAAAACCTTTTGAGCCCAGGACACGATCTTTTTAAACATCCGGAATGGATGATTGAATATGGCGGAAAATATTATTATGATCCTGCTCTACCTCAAGTTCAGGAACATTTGACGAAAGTCGTAAAAGAAGTCGTTGACAAATACGACATTGACGCAATCCATTTTGATGATTATTTTTATCCTTATGCCGTTCCCGGAAAAGTTTTTAATGATTCTGCTTCATACAAAAAATATGGTGCAGGCTTAAGTCTTTCAGACTGGCGTCGTGCCAATGTGAGCAACTTTGTACACACCATTTCTACAACCATAAAAGCCAGCAAACCGTGGGTTCAATTCGGAATTAGTCCGTTTGGGGTTTGGCGAAATAAATCTCAGGATCCTAGAGGTTCTGAAACACAATCGACTTCGAATTATGATGATTTGTATGCAGATCCAATATTATGGATGGATCAAAAATGGATTGATTATATCTTGCCTCAATTGTATTGGAGCATGAATAATCCTAGAGCTTCTTATTCGAAATTAGTAAAATGGTGGTCTGAAAACTCCAATAATACTGCAATTTACATTGGTCATGCTTCTTATAAAATTAGAGGCGATGGCGACAAAAGTTGGAATTTTATGCAGGAAATCCCAACTCAAATTGACTTTTTGAGAACCTTTAAAAATGTTTCCGGAAGCGCTTATTTCAGCTCAAAATGGTTCATGAATAAAAATTTTGATGTCGTTCGCCATCTTGAGGAAAATCAATATAAATATCCGGCGCTGCCTGCAGCTGTTCCAAATTTAAAACGTGTTATTATTGATACGCCTCAAGTTCTTGAATATACAAAAGACAGCATAAAATATACTTTTACAATCAAAAGTCCGCTAAATACAAAAGTGCGTTACATGGTACTTTACGGTGGTGATCATGTTTCAAAAATCGACATTAACGATGCTACAAAAATCGTTGAAAAAGTTACTGTAAAAGAAGTTGACGGTAAAATCACTTTTTCGATTGCTGGAGGAAAACTAAATCTTTTTAAAGCCTGTGCTTTCACTTTTATTGATTATTTTGCCAACGAAAGCACGCCAACTGCATTAGATTTAAAAAAGCCATTTAAAAACTATACACCAAATCAACCTAATGAAAACAGATAATAAACCTTGGTTCTGGATTCCGCTTCTTAATTTTGCTTCTGGACTGCCTTATGCTATAATCATTTCCGTTTCGGTAATTATGTATAAAGATCTGGGAGTTTCAAATAAAGATATTGGTCTTTGGACAAGTTTATTATATCTGCCATGGGTAATAAAACCACTTTGGAGTCCACTAATCGAATTAATCGGAACTAAAAGAGATTGGTTCATCACGATGCAGTTAGCCATTTCAATCTTTTTTTTAATTGTCGGATTTGCGATTCCTACCAACGGTTTTCTTTATACTACATTAGCCTTATTCTGGGTTGCCGCTTTTGCATCTGCTTCAAATGATATTGCAAGCGATGGCTTTTATTTATTGGTATTACCAGAAGACAAACAATCTTTTTTTATTGGGATTAGAAGCACTTTTTACAGACTTTCTATGCTTGCAGGAAATGGATTAGTGGTGCTTTTCGCAGGAAATTTAGAAGAAAAATACGGCGATAATACTAAAGCTTGGTCGTATACTATGATTGGCGTTGGTTTATTAATGACTTTTATTACCATTTATAATTTCATTTTTACTCCAAAAAATGAAATTAATACAGTTGAAAATAAAAAAATAGCTCATAATCAAAGTTTCGGTTCTGTATTTGCGAGCTTTTTCAAGAAAAAACAAATTGTCCTTATCCTTTCCTTTATTTTATTGTTCCGATTAGGAGAATCTCAATTAATTAAAATGTTGACTCCTTTTTTAATAGATCCGCTGAGATATGAGTTAGTAGAAAAAGGAACAGATGATAATCAGGCAAAAGCATTAGAATTATACAATTCAAAAGTTATAAAAGGAGAAAAACTATCTGAATCTGAATTACAATTATTGTATTCTAATCTTCCGATTTTAGTGCAAATGAGAGATGAAGGAAAACTATTAGAAGAAGTAGAAAATAAAGACAAAATAGAATACGAAAAAGCGAATAAAGCTCGAATTAATTTTGTAGACGAACTAATTGCCTCTAAAGGAGCCCAAAAAGATATTCAAGTTGGTGGAATGGGACTTACTACCAAAACTATTGGTATAATTTACGGAACCTGCGGCCTGATTGCATTAACGTTAGGAGGAATTCTTGGAGGAATTGCAATTTCAAAACAAGGATTAACCAAATGGATGCTTCCAATGATTTTAACGATGCACCTGCCAATTATTGGTTTTATCTTATTAGCTTATTTTCATCCTTCATCAATTTACTATATTTATGCCGTTGTTATAATTGAGCAATTTGGTTATGGATTTGGATTTGCTGCATTTATGATGTATTTAATTCATGTGGCTGAAGGAGAATCAAAAACAGCTCATTATGCATTAGCAACCGGATTTATGGCAATGGGAATGATGTTACCGGGAATGGTAAGCGGTTATATTCAAGAATATTTAGGCTACGGCAACTTCTTTATTTGGGTTCTCTTAGCTACAATTCCAGGTCTTATTTTATCACGTTTTTTAACTTTCCCAAAAGATTTTGGGAAAAAATCAGAAGAAGTTTAACCCCAAATCAAACTTTTACCTATGGAAATCAATGAAAATTTGCAGGCCGAACGCAACTTAAAAGGAGCTGAGTTCGAAAAAAACGGAAATCTTGAAAAAGCAATTGAATTGTATGAGGAAAATGTCGCAGAAAGCTTTAAAGGAAATCATCCTTATGATCGATTAGCAACGATCTACAAAAATCAGCTTGATCTTGAAAATGAAATCAGGATTCTAGAAAAAGCAATTATTGTTTACGAAGAAATCACACTCGTAGATCGATTAGAAGGTTTGCCAAAACTTTTCCGTTTTAAAAACCGATTAGAAAAGGCAATTGAAACCAAAAAACAATTGGCTAAACAAAAAAAGGCGAAATTGAAATAAATTATGAAAAAAAAATGTTCAAATTGTCAAACAGAAAATGACTTAAATTCAAAATATTGCTCAATATGTGGTTTCAAATTACCAACATCAGATGATATAAATTTAAAACCTGAAGTTGAGGATTTGAAAGTAAAAAAGCCGACAAAAAAATTTGATCTTAAAACTTTCTTAGGATTTATAGTAGGATTTATTATAATGTTTTTTGTTACACAATCACTATTCAAACCATCAATTGATAAGCAACTTGTTGAATTTGCTAACGAATTCAATAAAACTTGCCCAATGAATATTGATGAGTATACAACTTTGAAAAATGTAGTTGCTTTACCAGACAAAACAATTCAGTATAATTATGTTTTAGTTGGAATCGCAAAAGCTGACGTCAAAATAGACACGGTAAAAAAATATATTTTCCCAGGAATTTTACAAAACGTAAAAACAAACCCGGACATGAAGTTGTTTAGAGATAACAAAGTTACCCTAAATTATTCCTATTCAGATAAAAATGGAGAATACGTAACCAAATACATTGTAAAACCTGAAATGTACGAGTAAAACAAAATACATCTATCAATCAGTTTGATAATAAAATTTAAAAGCATATCATGGCCTTAAAAAGAACAAACTCAGATGATACCGACTTTATAAATCTCGTTGCTTTATTAGATAAAGATCTGGCAATTAGAGACGGAGATGATCATGCGTTTTACAATCAGTTTAATAAAACCGATAAAATAAAACATACGATTGTTTATTACGAAAATGACATTCCTGTTGGTTGCGGCGCTTTTCGCGAAAAAGAAAGCGATAAAACCGAAATCAAAAGAATGTATGTTCATCCTGATTTTCGAAAAAAAGGAATTGCATCAAAAATTTTAGTCGAATTGGAAATCTGGGCCAAAGAAGTAGGTTATACTTACACTATTTTAGAAACCGGAAAAAACCAACCAGAAGCCATCAACTTATATCAAAAATTAAATTATACCATAATTCCAAATTATCCACCTTATGAAAAGATGGATAATAGTGTCTGTATGAAAAAGACTTTATAATAATGAAAATTACTGCCGAAGCATTACGCCAAAAAGTGGGACAATTCTTTTTTCCTGCTGTTTTTATAAACGATACCGAAGAAAATATTCAGGAAACCGAACGTTTAATCAAAGAACATAATATTGGCGGACTGACCTTTTTTCACAGTCGTGCGAGCGCTGCTACGAATTACGAAAGCAAGAAAAAAGTTGTTTTCAATGATGATAGTTATGAAAAAATCAAAGCATTAATTGTTCGTTATCAAAAGGCTGCTTCTACTCCACTTTTAATCAGTATTGATGCAGAATGGGGTTTGGCCATGCGAATCGAAAAAACACCGCAATATCCATACGCAATTACGCTTGGCGCTTTGCCAGAAAACAAGTCGAATTTAGTTTTTGAAGTTGGAAAACAAATCGGATTGGATTTAAAAGCAGCCGGAATTCAGTATAATTTATCGCCTTTGGCAGACATCAACAATAACCCGAATAACCCCGTTATTGGTTATCGTTCTTTTGGTGAAAACAAAGAAAAAGTAGCCGATTTTTCTGTTGAATATCTAAAAGGAATGTCGGAAGTTGGTGTTTTAGGCTGTCTGAAACATTTTCCTGGACACGGAAATACCAATGTTGATTCGCATTTAGGATTACCAGTTTTAAAGGAAACTTTGGAAGAATTAATGGAAAATGAATTATATCCATTTATAAAAGGAATTGAAAATAATGTCGATTCGATTATGATTGGACATTTGGCAGTTCCGAGTTTAAATGACGGAAAAGATACGTCGGCAACTTTATCAAAAGCTGTTATTCAAGATTTATTGCGTGATAAATTAGGTTATGACGGTTTGGTAATTTCTGATGCTTTAAACATGCACAGCGTTTCTAAACTGTACGAAACTAAAGGTCATTTAGAATGGGAAGCTTTCAACGCTGGAAACGATGTTTTATGCTTCGCCGAAAATGTTCCGGAAGGAATTGAAGAAATTCTGAAAAATGCTTCGCCAGAACGCATCGAGGAAAGCTTTAACCGAATCATGAAAGCAAAAGAAAAAGCCGGGATTCTTTCTGGAAACACTTCTGCTTCGGGCGAATTAGATTTCAAAAAAACATCAGAATTAAATCTTGAAGTTGCTCAAAATTCAATTACTAAAATCATTGATAATTCAAATTCAGAATTGGCTTTTGAAGCACAGAAAAACAATAAACTTGCCAAACTGAGTTTATATAAAAATACCGAAAACACTTTCTTTAAAACGCTAAATTCAAAATTAGAATCTCCGGAATTTGCTTTTGAAAATTTAGAGATTTCAGATATTTCATCCATCAAAAAAGAATTAGAAAATTTCGAAACTATTATCATTTCATTATTTGTTCCAAAGGCAAAACCAATGAACAATTTCGAAATTGACAACGAAGTTTTAGAATTGCATTCTGATTTACTTCAATCCAAAAAATGTATCGTTTACGTTTTCGGAAATCCATATGTTTTACCAATAATTCCGAATCTTAAAAAGGCTTCAGGATTAATTCAGGCGTATCAGGATTTTGAGGAATTTCAGAAAACTGCAGGAATTCAATTTTTAGAAAAAATTTCTCCAAACGGAATTCTTCCAGTAAATATTGATATCCAATAAGTTAAAACTTTAAATAGTCAAAATTTATCAACTTATAAATTTTTATAATCACATCTTATTGTAAGTACCTGTACTTATGCCCTACTTTTGCACCAGAAATAAATTTTTAACGTAAAACGAAAAATATGTCTTTAGTAGGAAAAAAATTCCCAAGTATTGCAGTAGATGCTATCTCAGAAATGGGTGACAATTTAAAAATCAACATTTTTGAAGAAGCAGTAAACAACAAAAAAAAAGTATTATTGTTTTGGTACCCAAAAGATTTCACTTTTGTTTGCCCAACTGAATTACACGCCTTTCAAGCTGCATTACCAGAATTCGAAAAAAGAAATACTATCGTAATTGGTGCTTCTTGCGATACTAACGAAGTTCACTTTGCTTGGTTAAACACACCAAAAAACAATGGTGGAATTGAAGGTGTAACTTACCCAATCTTAGCGGATACAAACCGTAACTTATCTAACATTTTAGGAATTTTAGATATTGATTCTACAGAGTACAGCGAAGAAACAGATTCAGTTATCATCGAAGGTTCAAACGTAACTTTCAGAGCTACTTACCTAATTGACGAAACTGGAAAAATTTTCCACGAAAGTGTAAACGATATGCCATTAGGACGTAACGTAAACGAATACTTAAGAATGGTTGACGCTTACACACACATCCAAACTAAAGGTGAAGTTTGTCCTGCAAACTGGGAAGCTGGTAAAGAAGCAATGTCTGCAGACAGACTAAGTACTGCTGAATACTTAAGCGCTAACTAAGCTGCTAAGATACTAAGATACTAAGGTTCTAAGTTGCTAAGTTTTTTAGCTTAACTTTTGAATCTTACATACAATTCTACAATAAAAAGTCAAGAGATTCTAAGATTAAACTTAGATCTTAGAATCTCAACGACTTAAAAAAAATCAAATAAATCCACACAAAGTTATTCGGTTCGAGAGCAAACTTAGCATCTTAGAACCTTAGCAACTTAGTGTCTTAAAAATAAAACTATGTTAATCGACTTAAACGAAGATACGTTAGCAGATTTAGTTGCTAAAAATGAAAAAGTAGTAGTACAATATTCAGCTTCATGGTGTGGAAATTGCCGTATTATGAAACCAAAATTCAAAAAATTAGCAACAGAAAATGAAGCTATCACTTTTGTTTTGGTTGATGCAGAAAATTCTCCTGAATCAAGAAAATTAGCTAATGTGAGCAATTTGCCAACTTTTGCAACTTTCGTAAACGGACAATTAGTTGGCGAAACGCAGACTAACAAACAAGAAGTTTTAATCGATCTTGTAAACGCAATTGCTTAAATTTAGATCGTTAGACTGGCTTAGATTTTTAGACTTCTTAGATGTTTTAAAAATTTTAAAGTAAAGTCTAAGAAGTCTAAGAATGTCTAAAAATCTAAGAAGTCTAAATTATGAAATTACCAGTAATAAAGCATTTAACGCAATTCATAGAAGAAAACGATCAGGATTATATCATTGAAACGATCGAAGTCTTGGAAGCTATGACGGAAATTCCTTCTCTAAAAGATGAAGAATTAGACGTAATTGGCGAATTGATTTCAAATATGTATGGCGCACTTGAAGTACAAAAACTTGTAGCTCAAGGAACAGATAAAAAAGAAGCTTTGAATACGTTTATGAAACGTGTTTTAGGTTCAATCGATAAATAAATCGGCCTCTTTTTCAAATAAAAAACAAAAAAACATGACTGAGAAAGCGTTTCTAATTTTAGGGACGCTTTTTTTGTATTGTGGTAAATGGCATGCGAATGACATGGATTCACTTCGTGAAGTCGCGGATTTTAACGGATTTTTTTTTCGTACGTAACCATAAAAAAATCCGTTAAAATCGGCGTTTTTGCGCAAGCAAATCTGTGTCATCCGCGTACAATCTTTAGGCAAACTAAGATAAAAATCCATCTCCTTAATCTCTCCTTAAACCCATAACAAATACTTTTAGATTCAAATATTAATCCTTACTTTTGAACCTCATTAATTTAAACAAAAATCATGGCTTCAATAACTTTAGGAGGAAATCCAGTTCATACATCAGGCGAATTACCAGCAGTTGGATCACAATTAGCTGATTTCAAATTAGTACAAAACGATTTATCAGTTGCTTCATTAAGCAATTTCGCTGGTAAAAAATTAGTTTTAAATATCTTCCCAAGTGTTGATACAGGAACTTGTGCAACATCTGTTAGAAAATTCAATGCAAGCGCAAGCGGATTAGAAAACACTACTGTTTTATGTATTTCAAGAGATTTACCTTTTGCTCAAAAACGTTTTTGCGGTGCTGAGGGTTTAGAAAATGTAGTAAACTTATCAGATTTCCAAACTGGTGCATTCGGTAAAGCAAACGGATTAGAAATCACTGACGGACCATTAGCAGGTTTACACTCAAGAGCAATCATTGTTGTTGATGCTGACGGAAAAGTTCTTCATACAGAACAAGTAGCAGAAATTGCAAACGAACCAAATTACGAAGCAGCTTTAGCAGCACTATAATATTTTCCAATAAATGGAGTTTCAAAAAGATAATACATTTGTTACAGGTCGCTTAAAAAGTGTTACGTATGCTTTTAAAGGAGCTGTAAAATTGATTAAAACAGAACACAGCGTTATGGTTCAATTCTCATTGGGAATTATCATGACCATAGCTGGTTTTTATTTTCATATTTCACAAACCGAATGGCTTTGCCAGACATTGGCGATTGGCTTAGTTTTAAGTGTTGAAGGATTGAATACAGCAGTTGAAAAAATTGCCGATTTTATTCATCCAGATTATAGCAGACGAATCGGTTTTATTAAAGATATTGCTGCCGGAGCGGTATTTTTTGCAGCAATGACAGCAATAGCGATTGGCTTAATTATTTATATCCCAAAATTTATATAGGCAAGGAACGCAAGAATGGCAAAAACAAAAAAAGAAACTGCAGAGAAAAAAACCGAATCAAAAGTCGAGAGCATTAGGTCTTGGAAATTAACCAAACAACAAAAGTTTGTTTTGGGATGCCTTTTGGTACTCTTTTCAATCGCATTATTGGTTGCGTTTATTTCGTTTTACGTTAACGGACAATGGCAGACAGACCAAAGTGCTGTCAACAGTCTTGGTGACCGAGACGAAGTAGTACAGAACTGGCTCGGAAAATTCGGAGCTTTTCTTGCTGATCTTATTGTTTACAGAGGATTCGGAATTGCTTCTTTTATTTTTGTCCGTTTATTTTTCTTAACTGGATTGTTTTTAGCATTGGAACTTTCGACCAAAAAATTAAAAAATACCTGGTTTTGGGATTTATTTGCTATGATTGTTGTTTCTGTTCTTTTTGGTTTTTTCGCTACATCGGCACCAGAATTAGGAGGTACAATTGGTTATGAATTGAATCTTTTTCTTCAAGATTACATCGGAAAAACAGGAACTTTACTTAGCTTGCTTTTTGGACTAATCGTTTATTTGATTTTCAAAATAAAAGTATCTCCTGAAAAAATTCAGTCTTATTTTGATTCAACTAAAAAGGAATTCAATTCAGAATTAGAATCTATAAAACCAATTCAACAACAACCACTACAACCTGAAAGCGCTTATAATTTAGAAGAATTTGCAATTGAGGAAGAAGAAGATCCCGAATTGGATAACATTCACTTAAAAACAGTTGATTCTCAATTCGAAATCAATAAAGAAGCTTTAAAACCAACTATTAATCATTCGTCTGAAATTGATTTAAATCCGGTTTTAAAACCTGTTCAAATGAATATCAATCCTGCAACCATTGCAACTCCAGTTCATACTGAAGAGTTTGTAATTGAAAAAGCAGAAGAAGAAGATATTATTGAAGAAAATCTGGCTTCTCGCCTAGTTGCTGATTTTGGATTGTTTGACCCAACTTTGGATCTTTCGAATTACAAATTCCCAACCATCGATTTATTAAAAGAATATTCGACGGGCGGAATTACTATCAATCAGGAAGAATTAGAAGAAAATAAAAACAAAATTGTAGATACATTACGTAACTACAAAATTGAAATTGCCCAAATTAAAGCAACCGTTGGACCATCGGTAACTTTATATGAAATTGTACCGGAAGCCGGAATCAGAATTTCTAAAATTAAAAGTTTAGAAGATGATATTGCTTTGTCATTGTCAGCTTTAGGAATTCGTATTATTGCGCCAATTCCAGGAAAAGGGACAATTGGTATTGAAGTTCCGAACAAAAACCCAACTATGGTTTCTATGAAAAGCGTTATTGGAGCTGCAAAGTTTCAAGAAGCTGAAATGGAATTGCCAATTGCTTTAGGAAAAACAATTTCAAACGAAACTTTTGTTGTCGATTTAGCTAAAATGCCTCACTTATTGATGGCGGGTGCCACTGGACAAGGAAAATCGGTTGGATTAAATGCTGTACTGACTTCTCTTTTATACAAAAAACACCCAGCTGAAGTAAAATTTGTTTTAGTTGACCCGAAAAAAGTAGAGCTTACACTTTTCAATAAAATTGAAAGACATTATCTAGCCAAACTTCCTGATACCGAAGATGCTATTATTACAGATAATGCAAAAGTTGTCAATACTTTAAATTCACTTTGTACTGAAATGGACAATCGTTATTCTTTATTAAAAGATGCGATGGTGCGTAACATTAAAGAGTACAACGATAAATTCAAAGCAAGAAAATTAAATCCAGAAGCCGGTCACCGATTTTTACCATACATTGTTTTGGTTGTCGATGAGTTCGCCGATTTAATTATGACTGCAGGAAAAGAAGTCGAAATTCCGATTGCGCGTTTGGCTCAGCTTGCGCGTGCTATTGGTATTCACTTGATTATTGCTACACAAAGACCTTCTGTAAACGTAATTACAGGTTTGATTAAAGCAAATTTCCCTGCCAGAATTGCCTTTAGAGTAACTTCAAAAATTGACTCTAGAACAATTTTGGACACACAAGGTGCAGATCAATTGATTGGACGAGGAGATTTATTATACACAAATGGAAACGATGTTGTGCGTGTACAGTGCGCATTTATTGACACTCCTGAAGTTGAAAAAATTACAGATTTTATTGGCGGACAAAAAGCTTATGCCACAGCATATTTGCTTCCGGAGTTCATTGGAGAAGAAAGTGGCATCAATCTTGATATAGATATTTCCGAAAGAGACACCTTATTTAGAGAAGCTGCAGAGATTATTGTCAATGCACAGCAAGGTTCTGCTTCATTACTGCAGAGAAAATTAAAATTAGGCTACAACAGAGCCGGGCGATTGATTGATCAATTGGAAGCAGCCGGAATTGTTGGTCCTTTTGAAGGCAGTAAAGCTAGAAGCGTGAACATTTTAGATTTAAGTGCTCTTGATCAATTTTTTAATAATGAACAAAATTAACCCCATCATGAAAACGAAAATTCAGGAAATCAGAAACAATTCTATCACTAACATGACTAAAAAGTGTTTTCAAATAGCCGCAATATTGCTTTTGAGCTTCACTTCAACTCAGGCTCAGGATAAAAAAGCCAAAGATTTATTGAACGAAGTAACGACTAAAATAAAAAGTTACGACAACATTGTTATCGATTTTAAATACTCTTTGAATAATGCTAAAGAAAACATTAATCAAGACAGTAAAGGAAATGTAACAATGAAAGGAAATCAATATGTTTTGAATTTCATGGGTGTTACTAAAATATTTGACGGGCAAAAAACCTACACGATAAACCCTGAAGACGAAGAAGTTACTATTTCTAAAGTAAATGAGAAAGATGACAATGCTATTACGCCTTCAAAAATGCTTACTTTTTTTAATTCTGGATACAAATACAACATGGATATTGTTCAGAATGTTAAAGGAAGAAAAATCCAATACATCAAATTAGTACCAACTAGCGGAAAAGACCAAAGAAAAGAAATTTTGTTAGGTGTTGATGTTCAGACAAAACACATTTACAATTTGATCGAAACTGGAAAAAACGGAACAAAAACAACTTTAACCGTTAATTCTTTTAAAACCAATCAGCCTTTATCAAAAAATCAATTTACCTTTGTAGCGAGCAAATATCCAAAATACTACATCAACAAATTAGATTAATTACGGGTTGAAAATTTTAGACAAATACTTACTAAAAACATTTCTGATTACGTTTACTACGGTATTCGTAATCCTTTTTTTTATATTCATACTTCAAACAGTATGGCTTTTTATCGCAGAACTTGCTGGTAAAGATCTTGACCTTATTCTGGTTGTGAAATTTTTACTATTCTCAATGCCGAGAATTATCCCGTTAGTTTTACCGCTATCTGTATTATTGGCCTCAATTATGAGTTTCGGAAACTTAGCCGAAAATTATGAATTTGCTGCTATGAAATCCTCTGGAATTTCACTTCAAAGAGCAATGCGAATTTTAATCGTATTTATTTGTGTTTTAAGTATTGTTGCCTTTTGGTTTGCCAATAATGTAATTCCGTACGCAGAGTATAAATTTGTTAATTTCCGAAAAAATATAGCACAGGCAAAACCTGCCATGGCAATTGCTGAAGGTCAGTTTAATGATGTTGGCACTTATAATATTAAGGTAAATAAAAAATCAGGCGAAAACGGAAACATCCTGACTGGCGTAACGATCCATGAGAAAAATAATAATGTCGGTGAAAACAAAACCGTTATTAAAGCTAAAAATGGTAAATTAATCAGTAATGAAAAATCCAGTATTTTGAAACTGGTTTTGAATGATGGTTATTATTATCAAGATGTTACACCAAAAAAATACGAAGACCGAGCTAAACTTCCATTTGTAAAAGCGGCCTTTAAAAAGCAAATCATCAATATTGATTTATCGGAACTGAATAAAGTTGATGAAGACAAAGAAAGTGTAAACAGCACAAACGGAATGCTGAATGTTAATGAATTACGCTACACACTGGACTCTTTGAATAAAAATCTGGATAATGAAATTATTTCTTTTTCAGAAAATATCAATCAACGCGTGGGAATCAAAAAAATCCCAATTCCAGTCAAAACCAATATAAAGAAAAAGCAATTACCTAACAATCTTTTATCATTATATAACAATAAGCAAAAATTAGATATTCTAAAAATGGCGAGCAGCAATGTAACCAGCAATGTTTATTCTATTGAAGCAACACAAAAAGATTTAAAAGATAAGCAACGTGAAATCAACAAACATCTCAGCGCATTATATGAGAAATTTGTGATTGCTTTCGCGTGTTTTTTAATGTTTTTTATTGGAGCACCATTAGGCGCGATTATCCGTAAAGGAGGATTAGGATTACCTATTGTATTTGCAGTATTAATTTTTATCACTTTCCACTTCATTAATACTTTTGGAAAAAGACTTTCGCAAGAAGGCGGTATGACTCCTTTTTTAGGATCATGGATGTCATCTTTTATATTATCCCCATTAGCCATTTTATTAACCTATCGTGCAACAAACGATAATGGTTTAATAAATTTTGACGCAATAACAACGCCAATATCACAACTATTTCAAAAAATTTCCGAGCGGTTTTTTACTGCTAAAAACAAATAATAATTATGTCAACAAAAATACAACTCAATACCATTGAAGAAGCTATAGAAGATATTCGTCAAGGTAAAGTTATCATTGTAGTCGATGATGAAGATCGTGAAAATGAAGGTGATTTTTTGGCTGCAGCTGAAAAAGTGACTCCTGAAATGATCAACTTTATGGCTACGCACGGACGTGGATTAATTTGTACACCACTGACAGAAAGTCGTTGTAAAGAACTTGATTTACGTGCCATGGTAACCAATAATACAGATCATATGGAAACTGCTTTTACAGTTTCTGTAGATTTAAAAGGCCACGGAGTTACAACAGGTATTTCTGCAGCAGACAGATCAAAGACGGTTCAAGCGTTAGTTGACGCCAATACAAAACCTCATGATTTAGCTCGTCCTGGACATATCTTCCCATTAATTGCAAAACAAGGTGGTGTTTTAAGAAGAACTGGACATACCGAAGCTGCAATTGATTTTGCAAGACTAGCGGGATTTAAACCTGCTGGCGTTATCTGCGAAATTTTGAATGAAGACGGAACAATGTCACGCTTGCCTCAACTTATTGAAGTAGCAAAAAAATTCAATTTAAAATTAGTTTCAATTGAAGATTTGGTCGCTTACCGAATGCAGCATGACAGTCTGATTGTTAAAAAAGAAGATTTTGATATTGAAACCCGTTTTGGAACTTTTAGACTGAGAGCTTACGAACAAACTACAAATAAACAAATCCATATTGCATTAACAAAAGGAACATGGAACTTAGGCGAACCTATTTTAACCCGGATCCACTCGTCACAAGTTAACAATGATTTGTTAGGTACTTTAACAAACAATGCCGAACAACAATTAGACGATATGTTTAAAGTGATTAATGAAAATGGCAAAGGAGCTATTATTTTTATTAATCAGGACATGACTGCAGTTAATTTATTAAATAGAATTTCTGAACTTAAAGCTTTACAATCAGACGGAACATTAAAAGCACCAAAAATAATTATCGATAGTAAAGATTACGGAATTGGAGCCCAAATTCTTCATGATATTGATATTTCAAAAATTAGATTAGTTTCAAATACACAGCAAACGAAACGTGTTGGAATGATAGGATACGGTTTGGAAATAACTGAGTACGTAAATTACTAATTCATGGGTACAATAGAAGAAAGAATTATAAAATCGGAAACAAGAATCTTTAAAGCCGTTTTCCCAAGTACTACCAATCATTACGATACTTTATTTGGAGGAACAGCGCTTCATCTAATGGATGAAGTTGCCTTTATTTGTGCGACACGTTTCAGTCGTAAAAAAGTTGTAACTATTTCGACTGGTCAAATTGATTTCAAAAAAGCAATTCCAGCCGGAACTTTAATCGAATTAGTCGCAAAAGTAATTAGTGTTGGAAGAACAAGTTGTAAAATTCATGTTGATATTTTCATGGAGCAAATGTATTCTGAGCTTCGTGAAACTGTAGTTTCAGGAACTTTTTCCTTTGTCGCCGTCGATGAAAACAAAAAACCGGTGCCAATTTTAGACGATTTAGAATAAAATTTTCAAAAAACTCATTTTGTAAACACTGATAACTAGATACTTGAAAATTACTTAAAAAAAACCTCGAAAAAAGTTTTTATAATCGGAAAACCGTCTTATATTTGCACTCGCAATCAGGAAATGATAGCAACATACTGGAGAAATGGCAGAGCGGTCGAATGCGGCAGTCTTGAAAACTGTTGACTGTAACAGGTCCGGGGGTTCGAATCCCTCTTTCTCCGCGAAGGCTCGAAAACAAAGGAAAAATAAGATTTTCAAAGTTTTCAAAAAAGGCCAAAAAGAGCGGTAAACCCTGCAAATCCAACGATTTGCAGGGTTTTTTCTTTTATACCGCTTTTCAATATTTATAAAATCGAACAAAAACTTTGTGGCGCATTCATGGCGCATTTTCAAAGTTCAAAGTTGCGCCACAAAATTTCATCTTAAGTCCCGACATCAAAGGGGTTAAGCACGTTTACATCTTGTTTAAATGAGGTTATAATTCTACATTTACTAATCTAATAAGTTGAATTATGCTAGAGAACAGCTTTGGGTTGATTTTCTTTTTGAAAGCACCCCGCCACAATGAGAGTAACATTAGAAGTGTCTATTTCAGGATAACCATTGACGGAATCCCGAAAGAAGCATCCACCAGACGCCAGTGGGACACTGAGCGATGGAACAAGAAAACCGAAAGAGCAACAGGCACAAAAGAAGATGCCAAGTCGCTGAACTTTTTTCTGGATTCACTCACTGCGAAAATCCATGAAATCAAATCCGAAATTATGTACACCGGAAAACCCATAACTTCCCAAAAGATCATGGACCATGTCATGGGAAGAATAACTCCCAGAGCCAGGGTACTGGAAGAATTTCAAAAACACAATGATGAAATGAAAGCCCTGATTGGCAACGGATATACAGAAGCGACACTGGAGAGATTCAATATCACTAAAAATCACGTAACGGCTTTCATTAAATTCAAATACAATACTGGTGACTTTGAATTTGCAGATTTAAATTTTGAATTCATAAAAGACTTTGAGTTCTATCTTCGCACAGTAAGGAAATGCGCAAATAATACCACACTTAAATACATTTCCAACTTCAAGAAAATTGTAATACGAGCCATCGATAAAGAAATCATTATCAAAGATCCATTTAAGAATTTTAAAGGAAAGAAAACTAAAATCGTAAAGAAGCCTATATCTGCAAATGAATTAGCTGAACTGGAAAGACGCGAATTTTCGACTGACAGGCTTAATACTGTGCGCGATATTTTTGTTTTCCAGTGTTACACAGGACTTGCTTATATTGATGCATTTCAGCTCCGGAAAGCTGACATAAAAGATGGCGTTGACGGAAATCAGTGGATTTTATCTGAGAGGCAGAAGACAAATTCTACGGCAAGAATCCCGCTTCTTCCAAAGGCGATCGAAATTCTTGAAAAATACAAAGATCATCCGGTTTGCATTAAACGCGGAACTGTACTGCCGGTTTCTTCTAATCAGAAAATGAATGAATACCTTAAAGAAATTGCTGCATTATGCGGTTTTCCATTCACACTCAATACACATATGGCACGTAGAACATTTGGAAGCACGGTAACATTGAACAATAATGTCCCAATCAATGTGGTAAAGGAAATGCTCGGACATTCATCTGTCAAACAGACAGAATCTTACGCTATTACAGAGCAGGCTACTATAGGCCGGGAAATGACATTGCTGAATAAAAGACTACACCCTGAAAAAACTGAAATGTCACAGGAAGATCTAACTGCACTGATCAGGCTTGAGAATGAATTAGAATTGATTAAAGAGAAATATAAGATACCATCCTCTTAGATTATAATCTCTAAAATAATTTGATATAAAAAGAAAAAGGTTATCTCAATTATGAGATAACCTTTTTTGATATAATTCAACTTCACTTCTATAACCTGGATGGTAAGAAGGCATATACTTAATATAGCCCAGATCCTGAAGCTGTTTGAAATATTTATGATAAGTGGGCAGTGTATTGATATGTGACAATAACATGAGCTTGCGACGGCTGACTTTAATTCTCTGCCTCTCTCCCTGCCTGTATCCCAAAGTTAGAATTGCTGTTAAAATAGCCAAATGCCAAACGTTGAGCTGCGGATCATCCATATAAATAGATAAGCAATCTATGACATGGTGTTCGGTTATATTATTAATTTGACTCATCTTTGAAAAGTTTTAGCAGATCTTCTTTATTGTAGTAGTATGAGCCAAGAACCTTTTTAAATCGGACTTTCTGTGTCATTCGAAGATTTTGAACCGAACCTGCAGAAATATCAAGCAGTTTCCTGACAGCTTTACTTTTTAACCACTCTGGATCTGAAGATTCTTTTTGTTGAGAATTCCTTTCTTTAAATATAGTCTGTATCTTATCCAGCAATAGAAGACCAAACTGCCTTAGATCTTCCTTTGTAACAATTTCTTCCATAACATCTTATTTATGATTCTAAATAAAGTAAATACTGCTCCTTCTATTTTTATTTTTCGTTGGAACATAAAATAGGTATCCATATTCATGCAATTCACGCATGCACTTATGATATGTCTTAGGTGACATTATTTTTGCAATCTTTTGAATTTCGATGCTGTATGCTTGTATTGGGTTTATAAAGCCTCTGTTTGCGCGAAATTGAAGCAGGGCAGCAAAAATTGCAATGTGAGTTGTACCTATTCTGAAGTCGTTGTCAATTGCCTGAAAAAATCCGGATAAAAGCTTTAGATTTTCCATAACTATGTAAGATATATAAACATCACATGTGATGCGACTTTTTTGCGGTCTGACTCTCAATATTCTGCTGTGGTTTTAGCAGCGGACTAATTTTACAGCCGTTTTTAATTTCTGTCAAACTAACTTTCTGCATCCTGTCGTTATAAAAAGTTAAGGTCTTAAAGCGTGGATTTGCTTCCAAAAAAACTTTCATTTCTCTGCCTTGAATCAGAAGCACTGCTTCTTCCCTCCTGCCTTTTTTCAAAGAATCGGCCAAGGATTCGAATGTCTCATGTCCATCATTTTTAAGAGGAATTGCTCTTAAAGCATTGCTGACGTTATATCCATACGCTTCCGGAAATTCATGCATCCGATAATTGTCATTAAGGTCTCTATCGTAGAAGTTAAACTGTTTCCAAGTTCCGCTCTTAAGAACTGCTCTTCCTGCAAGCATTTCGTATGCCTCTGCAGCATTAAAACTCTCAGATTTTTCATTCTTAAAGTAGTGCGTACTGCGGCTAGATGGCGACGAATCTGTATCTAGACTAGATCTGAATCCATCAAACTGGTAAGCCCCCTGCGGATCTTTTACAAATTGCAGTGAATGTTCAAGTCTTTCATTTTCTGAGATGTGATAAGAAACGGTAACAGAAAAATTTAACTGCTGTTCCTGCATATGCTCCAATACTTTGCCATAAGCCTCATGAAAACCGCTTTTTATAAGCTGTTCCTCTAAAGTCTTCTTGTTTAATTCCAGATCTCTAACATACTCACGTTTATCTATCCTTTCAAAAACAACAGCCCTAATCGCTTCATTTAAAAGCCGGTCAATGATATTGGGATAGACCTGACGCCTCAATTTATTATATTCATGCTTAAGAAATCTCAAAGTTATTTTTTCGTCTACTGCTTTAGTCTTTTTATATTTATAAAGCAGCATCTTAAAAAATTTCAGTTTCTCTATGCCAAAAGAGCGTTCTATCGATGGGCTGTTTTGAAATAAAAACTTTAATTTTTCTTCCTTGGACATCCACAATTTTATCTCGTTTTCTACTCTATTGTTTTCAGAAGTCATAACCAATTCTTATTACTGCAGAGCCTTAAACCGATCTGCCCGCTTTTTTTGAACGGGAGTTACTGTTCTTTTCCTTCTGAGAGGGCTCATCATCTTTATTATTCTGGCTGTTATCTTTCTGCTTTGACTCAGCCTTTTTTTCCTCCTTGCTTTCGCGATGATTAATTCGCTGTTTATCGCCGTCGTAGACATTCAAAGTTTTAAATTGCGGGTTTGCCTCTACGTACATCTTGCTTTCCACGCCCGCTACAACAAAAGTTACAGACTGGAGGTTTCCTTTTTTTAGCGAGTTTAAAAGATCTTCTTTGTACTTTGGAGTATTGAGTTCTTTAATTGAATGTTTCTCAAGACTTGCTTCCAGATCGTAACCGTAATTTTGGTGGTAGTGATCCAATTTGAAGTTTGAATTGCCGTCGCTTTGTTTGAAATTTAATTTCAGCCACGCGTTATAAACTTCACCCTCTTTTGTTTTCAGGTCTTTATTCACCGAGCGGCCTTCCATTAAATTATAAGCTTCTTTAAGGGTAATATTACTGCTGTTGTTGTTAATATAAAAAGTCTGTTCCAATCCTTGTTTGGAATCTTCTTTTTTAAGGTTTACATGATAGGAATTAAAAAAATACAAATCGCTTTGATCTGATTTTTTAAAATTCAACACTGCAGTCATGGAATCTGTTCCATAGACACCTTCCTTCATAATCTTAAATTCTGTTTCTCCTTTAAGCATTTTCTCCTTCAAGTCCTGGTCGAACGTTTCTCCAAAGCCGGTATATTTTAGCTGTTCTTTCAAGAATTCTAAATTTTTCTGATTCATGACAATTATTTTTTTAGTTATTACTCATTTATAAACTGTTTAGAACATCCAGATTTATTAGATCGTTATTCTTAACATCTATTTCTATATGCCTGCCCCCATTTTTTTCAATAAGCTGTATAGTGAGGTATTTCTTTTCGGGGATCGTAAACTTGGATACGGCATAAACTATATTCACTTCAGATTTGTCCGGAATTACAGAAGAGGCAGAAGTTGAGTACAGGGGTATTACCTCTATTTCCTGAGAGGCTGTTCGCTTTGATTTCTTGCGGTCCCTTATAAAAAACCTCAGCTGGTCTATCTCATAATTAATTTTTGAATTATTGCCCAGCATAAGCCTGAAGTACAATATATCCTGATGAATGAATATACCGGTAACATTCAGTTTCATTTCAAATCTTGAACGTTTTAGTCTTTCTAATTTTTTCTTTTTAGACAAAGCAAGGCTGGCATACTGCTCAATTTTCTTTTGATTGTCGTTCTCCATTGAAAACAAAATATTCCCACTTACAGCAGCTGTATTATCGGCTTTAATATTTAAATCAGGACAGGATTCATTATAGTTGAGAACAAATACATACAGCCTGTTATCAGCTGTCACTACAGTGAGGTTGGTCTGATTGAAATTCTCTTTTGCCGCTTTGACAAATAAAATATTCTCAACTCCTTTGGCTTTCTGCATTAAAACATCCGGACTTCCCTTGTCGATACTTTTAATAGCATATGGAAAAACGATACTGGTAGTTTTCAAATATCCTATGTGAAGATTTTTAAACTCTTGCTGATTCAAATCAATTTTATCATTCACAAACTGCGCATAGCCTGACAGCATTGTCAGCAAACAGTATAACATAAAAATCCAATTTCTAATTTTCATCTTTTAATTTTTTAATTATTCAAACTCTTTTGTTTCTCATCATACAGCAGTACCTGATAACCGGCTTTAACAACCACTTTAATCAGTTTCACTTTTTTACTCATCAGGCTTTTCGCCGCTTCAATTCCCATTCCTGCTGCCTGCGCTCCCCAGGAATCTGTAACTCCGGTCAGACCTAAGGTTTGAATAGAACGGTCAGCAGAAGCCTTGGCAACATCCCTGTTAATAGCACCAGGAATATAAATCCCGTCAATACCGTCCATATCATACACCGTTAATTCCACCGGATATATTGAATTTCGAAACTGAATGTTGTTGATTTTTACTTCCAGCCTCTCCCCTTTTAAAGATGCTATTCCGTATAAAAATGTATTTTTTGGAATCAAAGTACCTTGCAGAGATATATCACTGCTTAGTCTGAGCTTCATCACAGACCCGTTAACGATGGTCTGCGTCTCGTGGATCACTGCCTCTATTGAATTTTGCTGTTGCTCCTGCTCAAGATTTTCATTAGTTGTATAAAAGGAATTGCTCTTTAAAGAACTTGAGATAGAATTATCCTTCTGAAGCGATGTTGTGTTATCTTCTTCTTTTTTACGGTTAACCGTAAAAATTTTTCCTTTTTTATTATCAGAAGACTGTTTTAGTCTTTCCTGCACACGGGATGGATGCTGAATATCCAGTATATTCTCAAGCATTCCTCCCAACTGTTTGATTTCCGGGTCAGGTTCTTGGGATTCTCCCATTTTGCTCATCATTTGCTCTAAGTTCTTGACCTCATCAGAAATTCCTTTTGATGATCCGTAGTTTTCAAACTCTCTCATGTCCTGACCATAATTGTCAGTTATAGCAGGCTGACTAATTGCTTTTTGAAGTGCCTGCAGTTTTTGGTAAACTTTCTGCTCGTTCCTGTTTTGAAATGATGACGAATTAAAACCTGTTTTGCCTTTTTGAAATCGTTGAACTTCAAAATCCGTAGCTGAAAACTCTCCTATAGATTCTTGTACTATTTTTTGATTGGAATAATTAGGATCCTTTTTGATCTGTTCCTGAAGCTTAATAGAATCTACTGCTGCCTGATCATAATAACTCATTTTATCAAGTGCTGAATCTTCTTTAAATTTTGGAAGAGGCAGATTAAAATTAAATCCCTTTTTAATTTCATTTTTTCCTCCCATCGCTTCCATTCTACCTCCTCCCAAAGTGTAAAACAGAATAGTGATGAAAGGAAGTGTTATAAGGGGCAGAACCAAAAGCATTTTTCGCTTTTTGGATTCTTTGGGTGATATTGATTTATGTTCCATAATTTTACTTTTTAAAATTGATAGTTCTAATTTTTGAAATGACAGGTGTCTTTTGAGCGGTCGGAAAATCACTTTCTGAAAATGCTGTATAAATGTTATAGATAAAGTAACTTCCTGTTAGAATGGTAAATAAAATCAGAAGGCAGATAAGCTTTCTTCTGGAAAGACCATTTATCAGTACATCCATTTTCTGAACCCATTTTGTCTGTGCAGAATGATAATACCGGTGATACACAAAAGGCGTTTTCTGTTTTTGGAATAGTGATTTCATAGCCGTCTATTTTCTATTTTCAACCGTCAAATCTTTATTTTCGATGGTATTGAAGCGTTCGATTAAAAAGCCGTGGGGATTATTATCGCTCCTTGAAACATTGCGAAGAGACCCTTCTGTTACAAGGTTTCTTTTCAAAATACTGGTTGTTCGTATAATATTCTGTTTTGCAAAACATTTAAACCGGTACGGATATTCACGGGTATCAATCGCGATACTGTCAATCAGAATGGTCTGGCTGATATTGCCCGAGATAATTCCGGAGTAAAAGCCATTTTCTTTCAGGTCATCATAAATCCGTTTGGCACTGTCATCAGCCAGATAAAGCGCTTTTGTAACATTGGTTTTAATGACTTTATCATCGGGATCAAGGGTAAAGAAAAACTTGTGAAAGGTCTTTACATGATCCCTTGCTTCCACCGGTACATTATCTTTTCTCTCTGATGCGTAAGCTTCAAGCGCTTTTCCATTTGCCAGTATATATACCTTATCCTGCATCTGGGTTACCGACTCAAAACTTTTGTACAGCGTATAACAGCATATCATAATACATCCCACAATAACCAGCATCGTAAAGCCTCTGACATATCTAAAAGCAGTATCTATATTTTTCATTTTGGTAAACATGAGCAGTTTATTTTTTGATTATTTAGAATTCCCTTTAAGCCTGTCGCTCATATAGTTTCCTTTCTCTTCAAAATACGGAGCACTTCCGGTCGATGATGACATGCTTTGGGCCATCCGCCCTGCCGCATTTCCCATTGAATCCAGCACCATACCAGCTCCCATTGATGTTTTTGAAACTACTGAACTGGTTGAATTACTGAAAAGCCCGGTAACTTTCTGACCTAAGGCGCCTCCTCCGGCAGCATGGACTATATAGTTGGCAACCGATGGAACCGTAAAATACCCTATGATTCCGATAATCATAAAAATCAAGTAAGACATATCGGTCCTGCTAAAAAAGGTGTCCCCTGTTGCCTGCACCTGTGACAAATCCAGTTTTAGCATGAGTTCCTGAATTTTCCCAATGATGCTTCCAAAGATATTGGCAACAGGAAGCCAGAGATAAATATTGATATATCTTGCCAGCCATACCGTGAGTGTATGCTGAAAGCCATCAAAAACCGCTATTCCAAATACAAGAGGTCCAAGAATTGACAGCACCACCAGTTGAAACGTCCTGAGCGTATCAATGCACAATGCCGCAGCCTCAAACAAAACTCTGAGTACCTCACTCATAAATTCCTTGACAGAGTTTCGAAAATTATAGGAAGCTTTTTCCATTGCAAATTTTACATCGTTGCCGATTCCTGCCAGCATGCTCTCATCGGAAGGATCTTCATCATGGGTGTACTTATACCATTTATCCCGATCTCCGGTTCCCGCCTCCCCTACATACATCTTCCACGGATCAGTTTCTTTGATGGCTTTTTCTTTCTCTTTGAGAAGAACTGCAACCGCATTATTGGAACCAGTAACCATAGCGGCAGTTGCTGTAACTGTGGGTTTCATAACCCCGTTAATTAGCGCCAGTACTGATGGAAAAATCATAATGCAAAATCCGATTACAAAAGGCCTGAACAGCGGATAAAAATCAATCGGCTCGGCGTTGGCAATATGTCTCCATACTCTCGAAGCTATATACCAAATCGTTCCGAATCCGGCTATACCCTGCCCAACCGCTAAAAGATTACTGCATAACGGCATCATTTCATCATACAACTGTTCCAAAACAGAGTGAAGACTCTGCATATTATCTCCAAGCCCCTGTGCATGGATAAAAAAAGGCATTAAAAATGCGACGGTTATGAAAAGAACCGTTTTGCAAGATTTAAAAATGTTCATCGCTTTAGTTTTTTAGTTCCTGAAGTTCTTTGGAAGCATAAACATCCTTCGCTTCTTTTGCTCTTTGCAATGCCAGCACATTTGATGTTGCATTAAAGTTTCTGAGAAACAAAAGCTTATCCTGCATCTGCAGATAAATATCATCTACAGCCTGGAGCCTTTCGTCATCAGACATACGAAGTTTATCCGCTGTTACAACCATTGCAAGTTCATCGAGATTTCTTAAACTCTGGCTAAGAAGATTTCCATATACTTTTTCAAAATAGCTGATTTCCTTTTCGCTAAAGTTGCCACTCTTTACAAATCGATTCAGTCCATTTTTGCTTTCCTTCATCAGCAGCATCTGAAAATTTATGATGTCCCCTACTCTTTTGTAATTTTTCACAACAGGGCTTACCTGCATAAGGGCATCCAGAAAAGTTTTATGCAGGCTGAAATTTCCCTCGGTCATATCCTTGACTGTCTTATAGCCTCCCGAGAGCAGTTCGTATCCTTTTTTCATATCGCTTAGGATCTTTTTAAACTGGGATAGTTTTTCAATGTTTAAAATCAACTGCTGAATCTCGGCTGACTGAGCATTTGTTCTGTTAGGAACAATTAGCAGACAGACTGTCAATATTAAAAACAATATTTTTTTCATCGCTTTTTATTTTATAATCCGTAGATAGTTCCTGAATTCCGGGCATCTCCTTTTTCACGAGCCTTTGATAAAGACAGAAGTTTCGCTTCATTGCTGAAAGACAAACAGAAATTATAATCCTCCAGCATCATTTTGTGCAGCGCATCAATACGCTCGATTCTCTGGTCATCTTTAAGTTCCAGCTGAGTATCTGTAGTAATAACCAAGAGCTGGTCAAGGGTATCGCTGCAGTTCTCAAGCATTCTTTCAAAAGAACGTTCTATATAATCCAGTTCATTTCCGTGAAATAAATCACTTGTCTTCAGATCACTATAAGTTCTTTTACAGATTTTCATTATTTTAAACTGCGTCGAGAGAATTTCTGCTGTCTTATAATAATTCTTAACCTTTGGATTAATCTTCAGGAGCGACATAAAATAATCACCATGAAGATTCACTTCACCCCTTTTTGCATCGCCAATAAAATTCAGTCCCTTAGATACAACTGAATATCCTTTCCTGGCATAATCAATATAAACCTGAAGAGCAGCAATCTGCAAAAGGAGTTCCTTTCTCTGCTTGGCCTGCGCCTGAATTCCCTGATGCATAAACAGCACGATCAAGGATAATGAGATTATTTTTTTCATGATATTTTCATTGAATTACGGAATTCCGTAAAATTGTTTGACCTGATTTACATCTGCCTCTGTTTTGGCCCTCTGAAGACTAAGCATTACATTCTGCTGATTAAAAAGCGTGAGATCATCATAATTGGCATCAATCTGATCGGCAGCTTTATTTATGATTTTGAGTCTTTTTAGATCGCTCATCTGCGTGCTGAAAGAATCGAGTATTAAAAAGATCTGGTCAATATTTTTCACGCTTTCTTCCAAAATACCCGAATAAACACGTTCCATATACTGAATCTCGCCGTCTTTAAAATGAGTATCCTGTTTGAATAAATTCCAGGCTCTTTCATATTCCTCTACCAGTTTGGTCTGCTTCTTAGTAATATCTTTTATCCTTTGGTAATAGGTTATAATCGATTTCACCTTTGCCAGTTCTTCATAATAGCCCTTATACAACTCTTTCTGTTTCTTAGTCCAATCCGAAATTTCATCCAGCTTTAATTTAGAAAGTACGTTCTCTATCTTCTTCTGTGCATTTTGAAGCCAGATCGTTTTGTTCTGAAGTTTCTGAATCCTAAGGTCAATTGCTTTAATAACTTTTTTGGTGACCGCTTTTACAATTTCCAGTATCGGCAGTGCAGCTTTCTTTTCTGCCGGCCTTGCCGGCGTGCTGATTAACAATAGAAAGATTAGGCACGTAATTATTTTTGTTTTCATTTTTCCTTTTAATTAATTTCCATTTCTCATATCGCGGGCCATAGCTGCGATTCCTTTTTTGATGTCGCCACCGAACTTTTGGGCATAGGCATTCATTTTCACTTTCTCACTTTCCTCTGTGGTGTAGGCCAAATACTCCTCAAGCGAAACTTCTGTTCGGTACACTTTTGAAAGCATACTTCCCAGTGAAATAAATACTTCCTTGTATTTCTTATCAGGATCATTAGCTTTATTAACCGATAACACCAATGCCTTTTCTTTTTCGGTCAGTCCCAGCAGTTCCTGTATCTGATCAAATTTATTTTGATACTTGCTTTGGTCCAGCAGGATCTTGCAGTCACTATTATTGATAATGGCCTGTTTGACAACTGGCGATGAAATAATATCTTCAACCTCCTGAGTTACTACAATGGCCTCACCAAAAAATTTCCGCACAGTCTTGAACAAATACTTAATATATTCAGACATCCCTTCTTTGGCAATCGCTTTCCATGCTTCTTCAATCAGGATCATCTTACGGATGCCTTTGAGCTTTCTCATCTTGCTGATAAAAACCTCCATGATAATGATCGTTACCACAGGAAATAGAATCGGATGGTCTTTGATGTTATCCAGTTCAAATACGATAAACCGTTCCTTTAATAGTTCCAGATTTTCTGTGGCATTTAATAGATAATCAAACTCTCCTGCTTTGTAATATGGGCGGAGTACATAAAGAAAATTGTTTACGTCAAAATCCTTTTCTTTCACCTTATCACCTTCCAATATCTTTACAAAATCATCTTTGAGGAATTCATAAAAGCTGTTGAAGCATGGGAACAGGTTGGGGTTCAAATCTAGTTTTTCATAATACAGCTGAAGCGCATTTGATAAAGCTACATACTCGCTTCGATTAAAGGTTTCATCGTCTTTTTTCCAAAGTGCCAGAAGCAGTGTTTTAATGCTTTCTTTTTTCTCGGTATCCAGAGTATCCCCTTCTGAAATGTAAAAAGGATTAAAGCGGATCGGGTTCTTCTCATCGTAAGTGAAGTAGTATCCATTAACCATATCGCAGAGACCTTTATAACTATGTCCTACATCCACCAGTACAATATGTGTCCCCTGCTCATAATAGCTTCTGACCATATGATTGGTAAAAAATGATTTCCCGCTTCCCGAGGGTCCGAGTATAAATTTATTTCTATTAGTGCAAATCCCCATTTTCACAGGCTCGTCGCTGATATCCACATGAACAGGTTTTCCCGTAAGACGGTCTCCGAGTCTGATACCGACAGGACTAAGCGAGGACCTGTACCCTGTTTCCATATTTAAAAAACATACTGCCTGCTCGGTGAAAGTATCAAAAGTATCATTCATGGGAAAGTCTGCTGCATTGCCCGGCATGCCTGCCCAGAAAATCTGCGGAGCCCCAACCGTTTCCAGCTTGGCTGCTGCGTCCATCTGAGCCAATGCTGATGACACTTTGTTTTTAATATCCTTCAGTTCTTCTTTGTCTGTACTCCAGGCCAGCACATTAAAATGTGCCTTAACCGGAAGTCTTTGCTGGGATACTGCTTCGTTCAAAAAATCATTTGTCGCATCCCTGGCAATCATATTCTCACGGCTGTATGCCGACAAAGACTGAAGCCTTAATCTTTTACTTTCCAGTTTTTGAATCGTTTTTTGGCCGTCTTCTATAAACAAATATTGATTATAAATATGATTGCAGGATAAAAGCTGTCCCAGAGTGGATGCAAATCCAATACTGAATTTGGTTTTATCTGTGGAATAACGATCAAAATTGATTCTCGAACCGCACAACGCCGGCAGATCAGCAGCATCTCCAAGCGTAAAGAGCTGGCAGTGTTTATCGCCGACAGCTAAACCTTCATCAAATTTGATATCTTTAAAAACAAATGAATCTTCCCTCTCAGATAAAAAACAGTACTTTTCAATCAGTCCTAATTTCCTGCTTTGACTTTTAAGTGAATCATTTTTCAATCGTGTAAGTTTTACAAAACCGCTGTCTTCCATAATTCTTTTAAACTGTCCTGTACAGTCAATAAAATCCTGTAACAGCTGTGCTTTTAAAGTTTCTTCCGGCACAATTGAACGTCGCAAAAGATTTGAAAAAAGGGAACTTGAATTCTTCCTTCCCTGTGGCTTCATAGTCAGCATAATGTAACAGGAATGATCCAAAAACGGTCTTTCATTAAAAAACCGCTCACTGCTCCGGGTTAAAAAACTGCTGTCATCACTTGTAAAATCAGCTTTGTGACTCTTTTCTAAAAACCAGTCCTGCTTGTGAAAAACACAGAATTTAGGAAGCACTTTTATTGCTTTTATCCACGACTGATGAAAAGCTTCATATTCCTGATCAGACAAAGTAAAAATCTCAGGCAGCTCAGCCTTAAAAACTACAGTTACGTCTCCCTGCTTTGATAAAATACAGTCATGCTCCACTGCCATAATAGGCAGTATATCTTCCATCCTCTTCTCCATCTCCTCTTCATTTTCAACATTAACGTTCTGTAGCTACATCTTTATAAAAATAGCCCTGCTGTAAACTTTTATACATTTTGGAACCTGCTTTTTGGCCAGCGTCTTCATCATGCCGTATTCTCCGTACTGGTTACTCATTTTGTATATTTTAAAAACAAAAAATGTACCTGCAGTCCCGATAAAACCAACACACAATAATGAAGGCAGGCCAATAATGTACATCACTGCAAAAAGAACCATAAGCGATACAATACCTCCTCCCAAATACCATATGTACTGAGCCTTCAAGCCTTTAAATTCTATACTCTGATTGATTCCTTTGTTGATCTGGTAAACACTGTTACTCATAAGATCTTGTCTTTAAACCCCGAAGAAGGATTTAATTACTGTGGCTACCACAACTAGAAATACACAGCTGCCAAACCAAGCTGCTGCAACTTTTCCTGTATCGGGATCACCCGCGTTCCATTTCTGATAGACTTTAACTGCTCCTATAAGCCCCAGTATAGCACCAACAGCATACATAAGTTCTGTTCCTGCATCAAAATAACTCCTGACTTTTTGGTTCGCCTCGTTAATTCCGGCCACACCGTCCTGGGCATAAATTCTTGTTTCGTACACTAACATTAATGCAAGAATGCAATATGACATTACTTTTTCTTCATCTAATTCCTTTAATTTCCACCAGCATTTTCTCATCACACATCATTTTTAAAGTTTATATCAATTTTAAAAAGCAGAGGAATATCGCCGTTGCAACTCTATTTCCTGTCACATAAAGCCATACCGCACCAGAGAGAACAGGGATTATTCCTCCGCTGAATTTTATGAAATAGTCTCTTCCCACAGAGTATCCGCTTCGGCAAACGTTAAATTGAACTGCGTGTGCTTTTCGCTTTCAGAGACTACTAGATTGTTTATATTTTCTCGTAAAGAGGAGATCTTCACGTATGGGTACTCTTCCAATACCATTTTAAGGTAATTTTGAAATTGTTCTTTTGATAAGTTCATTTGAGAACTTTCTTCTACTGCTTGTACTATACGAGTGGATAGTTCCTCGGCATCTTCTAAAGTATCAAACGATTCTGAAAAAGAGGAAGACAAAGACTTTTGGTCTCTCTGGTTTTCAAGTTTGTTAGAAGTTTTTTTTAATACAGGAAACTTGAGTTTCTTCTCTCCCGATAAAAGTTCCCTTAAATCTTTACTGTAAAATTTTAGTATCAATACCAAATACCAGGTCAATAGTATTATACCTATGGCAGCTAGGTAGCTGCCCCATGAAACATTTGTAAACATAGTCATCATCATTTATCATTCAACATTCATCTCGTCTATGTAAATCATTATCACAAAATTGGATATGATTCATTCTACAAGTCAAAGGAACGATTAAGATAAGTCTGCTACAAGTACAACTTTTTGTTGTACCTTTTCTGTACCCCTGAAATTTTGCAACAAAAAAAAGGCTTACAAAACAATAGTTGATTGTTTTGTAAGCCTAAAATTGTAATTTTCTAAATATCTTATTTACTTCTTAAACTTTTTATCAGTTTATTGTTGCGTTTATCTGCACGGGAATTCTGCAATGAGATAACCGCCCAAATTGCTGCGGGAATCCATCCGATTAATGTAATTTGAAGAATCAAGCAAATAATTGCTGTAAAAATCTTTCCTCTCAATAGAAAAGAAACACACGGAAAAAATATTGCAATTAGTGTCATAATTTATCTTATTTAGTAATATGTCGTGGATAATAAAATTTGTTACTCAAGTGGTAGTTGTTTTTTCTTTTATAGTATGTACGCATTCACAATATCAGTACGATTGAATTTTAGTTATAATTTTCTCAAGGATTTCAATGGCTATCTTCTTATCCCTTTCCTCTGCATTGTATGACTTACTTCTAACCGATTGATAGGATAGATCTTTTTTAAAAGGCGTAGATAAATGCGGTACAATTGTTTTAAAAACTTGGCTCATTGATTTGGCTCTTAGAATCCGAGATTCATCACTTGCACGAAGTATAAGAGCAATTTGATCGGAGGATAAAACACATTCAATTTTGCTTTGTATACGTTCATCTTTCTCCCCTTTCTCCAGTATAGGATCTGTAGTATTAACTTCTCCCGAAAATTCTATCCTTTGCTTCATGTAATCAATTTCATTTCTGAACCATGCACCTAGAGATTCTTTAATATTCTTTTGGCAGGGATCAAAACTGAATTTTTCACAGGAGTGAAATTGATTAAACTCTTTAAATAAATACAATAATTCATTCATACGATGCTTTAAACTTTGATGAATCTCTAACCTTGCGCTTATCCGGTCAATTAGAGAATGCACATAATCCGAACCATTAAAATTAGCTTCGATAAGCAATTCATCAAAGTTCGTAAAGAAAATATCGCTTTCTTTCGAAAAATCAAATTGTTCAATTTTTCGCAGTAGTTCTTTTTGATAAAGAAGATGTCGATAAGTGCTTTTATATCCTGTACTTGATTGCAATACGTCATTTAAGCTATTTATAACAACATTCAGCATATTTTTCTCTGTATCAAAAACTATTTTTTTTGACTTTAGTTTTCTTATTTTCAGCTGAAGCTCGTTTCGTGACACTATCGTATAAGTCAAGGGCACACGATGATCGAGACTTAAAAAGCTTGCAAATCTGGCTTCAATAAACGAAAGAAGTCCATCTATACTTGTTATTATAATATCAGCAATTGCTGCCAGCTCATCATTTTTAAATAATTGGTTGTTTTTATTCTCTACGATGTTGTCAAGGAGAAAAATAAAGCTGGAATGATATTTTCTGACTAAAAGTCTAATGTGCCTTTTTTTTCGTATGGCAAAGACTTCATTTTTAATTTGGATTTGAATTTTCCTGGACTCTTTTAAAAGATCAGCACTTATCAAAGATAAGTCGTGCTTCGTGATTGAAGTACTATTTATATTGTCAGGTTTTAAGGTTTGTAGTATTAAATTATCTAACCACTCTAAAGGATATATTTTAATCATCGTACTATTGTTTAAATTGACATTTAATGCAATAAAAACTAGCGTGTTTTAAACTTTTCCATTGCATTCGAACGGTACTGAGATGGGGATATTGAAGTATGCTTTTTAAAGAATACACTAAAACTGTTTGCCGTTGGAAATTCCAGTTCATCTGCGATATCTACAATGGTCAACTGTAGGTCTTCAAGTAAGTTTTCAGCTTCGCTTATAATAGTTTCAATTATCAATTTTTTCACGGTTTTACCGGTCACTTGTTTGACAATTTTGTTGAGATGACCAGTTGTCACGTAAAGGGCGCCAGCATAAAACGGCGCATTATGCTGTTTTTTATAGTGAATCGCTAAAATCGTAAGAAATCGAATTATTAGGCTTTCTTTTCTTGTAAAATGCTGTGAAGTATCAGAAGTATATTTTGTATAGATAAGCCGAAGCTCATACAGAAAAAGATTAAAACTAATCCTTTGTAATTCGGCATCAACACCATTTTGCCTGGCATCTTTATTTACAAAATAAATAAGTTTGTAAATTAGGGAAAGAACTAAAAATTCTTTCTCTTCAAGTGCAATCTTTAATGATGCTTTGCCAATAAAAAAATAAAAAGAATCAACGAGCTTTTTTTGCAGGCCATGTTCAGCAGCATATTCTGAACTGAATGATATTAAATACAATTGCAATTTTCCCTCCACCTCAAACAATGTACAAAATGAATCTTTGGGAATAACAAGCAGATCTCTTTCAGACAAATCCTGAATAATTTCTTTAAGCTTAATCCTAAATTTGCCTGACCTGATTAACAGCAGGGAAAAGTTGGAAACAATAAAGGACTCGGCTAGTTCACTCTTGACAACATACTTTTTTATAATATGAATATCCAGACCGGGAATTGGCAGATCCTTTAATTCTATGTTTATTAAATCTTTAATCATCTTTTTGATATTTCAAAACAGTACCTAGAACTTTACTATTTTATTAATTAGTTTTTACTTTCAAAAGCCCGTTCCATAATAACAAACGCTAAAAAATAAAGATTGGAAAGCGATGTTACGAAAAACAGAAAAGCAAAATCTCGTGGATCAATTATTCTCTTACCGGTAGTGGTAACACAGCCGATTATTTCATCATAGAAAAAAAGATCTATGATGAAATAAAGACTGATAAGATTAAAAATGATCAGAGCAACATATAAAAAATTTCGTCGTTTCATTTTTTAAATATTTGTTATAATAAAAGTCATTGTTTAACAACAATGTTCAGAAGCGCAATAATTGTAATTATAGGGGCTTGATTATTATTGAAAAATATTTTTGCATGTCTGGTTCCTACAGAGGTTTCCCAATCTCTATCCTTACGTTCAGCCTCCGCATATAAAGCATAACTCGAAATAGTTGAAACAGTTAAAATAGTTTCTTTCTCATCGACCAGTAAAGTTGTATTTGCTATAATTCCAGCGTCAAAAGAAATTATGTAATCTCGAATTGTCACATATTCCTCATCCTGCTCGGCAATTAATGTCTGCACAAAAAGTAAGAGTTCTGATTTACTCGCTGCACTTATGGGACAATTTTCAACTATTTCAAGTAGCATCACAGACGGATTATCCAAAATCGCAGCTATTTCTTCGGTTGTGTATCCTAAATTTGCACTTTTATGATTGTCGTTTCTCTTATACTGCTGCGCTAAGAAAGATATCTGACGTCTGATCTCCTCTATTGAATTGGGTCTATTATAGAGGTTAGAGTACGATTGAACTATGTCATAGTATTTTCTTCCTTTAGCATCAAAAGGGTTAGTAGGACTCAGTGGAAATACACTATCCTTTGTAATCTCTGCGGAATTTTTATTAAAACTTTCTGCTGGCTCAAAATCGGATTCCGATGAGCATGCGGATAATAGACATAGTAATACGCTGCATAATATTAAGTTTTTCATGATTTGTTTGTTTGAAATGTGAATGAGAAATTATTCTCAGTTCATTTCACCCGGGTAAGCAGAACTTTTATCTGGCACCTTGCCAAGACATTTTTGCTTTTGAATTCAAAGCAAATCTATTCGCGTAAAAATCCCTGTGCAACACAATGCATATGGATTTATGGAAATTCAACTATGGATTTTCTGAAAATCCACACCCCTTTTTGCAAATTATTTCCTTGTTTTCCAATAGCTTATGTATCTTTTTTGTTATTTTTATATTAAGCTTTGATTAACAGCTCGGTAGCCTCGAAATTATGGGCAAAAAGGGGTTGCCGCAGAGTATTTAGTCTCAAACTCCTACTAATATGAATCATAAACATTTCTATTTATTACTTGTTGTAATATCACAATTCGTTTCCGCTCAGAAAAACAATTTCAAAATTCCCGATTCTTTAAAGAATAAAAACTTCAATTATCTTGATGATAGGATCTACGCCTTAAGGGGCGACAGTTTGAGAGCATCAGTTTATTTATATGCTTATCTAAGTAAAGCTAAAAGCGAGAAAAATTGGAAAGAGATAATAAATGGCTATCAAAATATTTTGCACGAATCCCCGGAATCTTTAAAATTAATATATGCCGATAGCATGATTTACGTCGCCAAACAATCCAAAGTAGATGCATTAATCGGCTCTTCCTATCTCTCTAAAGGTATTGTCTACTATGGAAAAAAAGAGCTGCAGAATGCTCTGGATAATTATATTATTGCGAACAATTTCATTTCAAAAACTAATGACAAATACTTAATTTACAAGGTAAAGTATAATATTGCTGTAATTAAGTCTTATTTGGGATTTTATGACGAGGCTATCTCACTGTTTAAAGAATGCATTGTATATTTCAAGGATAATGGAACACGACCTTATTTAAATTCGCTGCATTCACTGGGTCTTTGCTACAATAAGATTGGAGATTTGGGGCAATGTTCACAAACTAACGCATTGGGTCTTTCGGAAAGTATAAGGCTAAAAAACAAAGAGATGACTCCTTACTTTATTCAATCTGAAGGAATCAATCAGTACTTCCGTAATAATTATTCAACGGCAATTAGAAACTTACAGTCTTCGTTGGACTCTATTATACAGAATAAAGATTTCGCAAGTGAATCAATTGCAAATTTTTATATAGCAAAAAGTTTATGGCAACAAAAAAAATATGAAAAAGCACTTCCCTACTTTCAAAAAGTAGATCAAATATTTAGAGACAAGGGATATATTAGACCTGATCTACGCGAGACATATGAACTACTAATTCAATTTTATAAAACCAAAGATAACTTACAAGGTCAGCTATACTCTATCGATCAATTACTAAAAGCAGATGATTTACTAAATGAAAGCTACAAATATTTGGTTAGTAAAATCCACAAGGAATACAACACTAAGGAGTTACTATTTGAAAAAGAGAAGATCCACTCCGAATTCTTAAAAGAAAAACAACACGTATATTTTTTCATTTGCGTTATAATAGTACTTTTTATTATTTCGTTTTTTTTATCGTACAAACATCTTAAAAATAGACGTATTTATAAGCAGAAGTTTGATGAATTAATGCTGAGAATAAATTCTGATAATAAATCTAAACCTAAGGTAAAATCGGAAAAAAATCAAATAATGGATATAAATCATGAGACAGTAGCTAACATCCTAAAACAATTGGAAAAATTTGAGCACGCACAAAAATTTTTGGAAAAGGATTTGACACTTTCAAAACTAGCTGTAAGATTTAAATCTAATCCTAAATATCTATCAATCGTTATAGCCCATTATAGGGACAAATCTTTTTCGAAATATATTAATGACTTAAAAATTGATTATTTAGTCAATCTTTTAAAAACAGATAAAAGGTTCAGGAATTATTCAAATTTAGCTTTAGCTGAAGAAGCGGGCTTTACTAGCACTCAGAGATTTGCGCATGCTTTTTTATCAAAAACAGAAATTACAGCCACATACTTTATTGAACAAATCAAAAAAGAAAAAATATAATATTTTGTACAACATAATTTTTACGTCTGACGCAAAAGTATATTTTTGCAACTCAAATTTAAAAAAATTGTATCATGAAAGATCTAGTTGCAAAAATCAACGCAGAAATCGAAACATTTAAAACAGAATCAGACTCGTTAATTGAAAAAGGTGTTAAAGCAGCTGGAGCAAGAGCTCGTAAATCAACTTTAGAGATTGAGAAACTTTTAAAAGAATTTAGAAAGGTTTCGATTGAAGAATCGAAAAAATAAATTCATCCTTTACTTTTTACTTAATTGGCCTTTCAGTTTTCTGGAGGGCTTTTTGTTTAAATAATATTGTTTTGCTTTATATCCATTTTCTTAAAGTGCATATATTCTATTTTGATAAAAATAATATGCAAATTTCTTGTATAAAAAACAATTTAACTAATAGTTTCCTATACATCTATTAATTTGAAAAATTCATAAAGCTTTATTTCTCTTGCCTCACAAATTCTTACCAAGGTTTTTAAACTAATAGTATAATCTTTATTATATTTTATATTCCGAACTGTCTTTTCGTCAATATTATGCTCACTAGCAAATGCGCTTTGAGATTTGGCTTTTGCAGCCCACTCAAGCGCAATGTAATCAACGATTAAACGATTCTTATCCTTCATATATAACAAAGTAACTTTTTATACTTCAAAATAATTCGGATTAAAATCCGAAATTCAGATTATTTTGTTATATTTGCTTTTGAATTAATATATTTGCGATTCTTCATAAAAAATATTTGAAGCATTCGCTTTGAATCTCGTTTTCAAAAACTGGCGTTTTATATACCACGAGAGGATAAGTATGATGCTCACGCTTTAGGGCGTGGGCTCACTTATTTGTGGTAGGGCGCCGCCAGTGCCTTGAAAGCGATAAGATGAGTTCTGCGCCTTTTTTTAATCAGTCATCTTAAATTCTTAGCAATACTTCCTGCTGTTTTAAAGTTTCGCACTCGTAGTTGAACCTATTAAAAATTTCTGCCTGTGCTATAATAAATCTCTCTTATGATCATTAAGCCGTTTACTTAATGCATAAAAAATGGCCCTCTATCTCGTCGCCAAACTAACATAGAGGACCGTAGCTAATCAAATCACTTTAACTAACCAATCCCAATATTATGAATAATTTTTCATTTTACAAGGATCGAAAAGCTCTTTATTGCCTAATTTTTCTTGGCTTTTTCTTACCCTTTTCATCTTCTTATGCCTTTAATTCTGTTCGGCAGAATTTTAATCTTCAACAAAACCAGATCCGAGGAACTATTACTGACGGAACTAATCCATTGCCTGGTGTTACCATTGCAATAAAAACCAAACAAAATGCTACAGCCATTTCAGATTATAATGGCCAGTATTCTATTTCAGCATCTCATGATGATATTTTAATTGTTTCTTTTATCGGATTCAAAACTGCAATAATTCCAATTGCAGGCCGGAATATTATTGATATTACATTACAATATGAAACTACCACTCTAAAGGAAGTCACAGTAAATGCAGGATATTACTCTGTTAAAGAAAGCGAACGCACTGGAAATATTGCCAGAATTACATCCAAAGATATCGAGAAACAGCCAGTGACAAATGTTTTAGCCACCATGCAGGGCCGTATGGCTGGAGTTAGTGTCATACAGAATTCAGGAATGCCCGGTGGTGGCTTTCAAATAAAAGTACGGGGCCAAAACAGCTTGCGAAGTGATGGTAATATGCCATTGTACATTATTGATGGAGTTCCGTTTTCATCTCAAACCATTGGAAGTAACTACACCTCTACCAACATGCCGGTACAAAACAGCCCATTAAACAGTATTAATCCTGATGATGTGGAAAGTATAGAGGTATTAAAAGATGCCGACGCTACTGCAATTTATGGCTCAAGGGGAGCGAACGGCGTTGTCCTTATTACTACAAAAAAAGGAAAACAGGAAAAAACTACTTTTTCTTTAAGCTACACAGGCGGCCTTGGAAAAACTGCGGGGCATATGGAATTAATGAATACAACTGATTATCTTTCAATGCGTAGAGAAGCCTATGCAAATGACGGTGTCAGAAAATATCCAGCTTCCGCTTATGATGTAAATGGTATTTGGAATCAAAATCGGTACACCGATTGGCAGAAAGAAATAATCGGAGGTACTGCACAATATAATCTCTTACAGGGATCACTTTCAGGAGGTTCTGCTCAGACGCAATACCTAATTTCTGGCGCCTACAACCATGAAACAACGGTCTTTCCTGTCGATTTTAAATCAAGCAGGGCAAACGCCAGAGTAAATCTTAACCATGCATCTAAAGATCAGAAATTAAAGGTAACTTTTACAGCAGGATATACATTTCAAAACAGCCTGCTTCCTTCCACTGACATAACAAAAGATGCATTAACACTTGCTCCCAACTCCCCTGCATTATATAATGATGACGGTACACTTAATTGGGAAAACGGGACTTTTAATAATCCGGCAGCCAAATTACTTCGCACAATTACTGGCAAGACATATGATTTGATAGCTAATACGATAATTTCCTATAATATAATTTCTAGCTTGCAGGCTAAATTAAATCTAGGGTATACTGATTTGAGACAAAATCAGTTGACCGCGTTGCCATCAACTGCTTTTAATCCTTCCTTAGGACGCGGAAGCGAATTCTCGTCAGTGTATTACAATACCGTGAGCCGCACTTCCTGGATCATCGAGCCACAGCTCAGCTGGAATAAAACATTCGGAAAAGCGCAGTTAGAAATACTTATCGGTTCAACTTTTCAGAAACAAAGCGGTATGCAGCAGGTAAGTTCTGGAGAAGGTTTTGCTAATAATAGTTTACTTGATAACCCGGCATCGGCATCGACCTACAGGGTAATGGAAAGTAGCCTGAGCGTGTATAAATATAGTGCGGGATTTGGCCGATTGAATTTTAATTGGGATTCAAAATATATAGTAAATATTACCGGCAGAAGGGACGGATCAAGCAGGTTTGGTCCCGGTAAACAGTTTGCCTCATTCGGAGCCATAGGGGCAGCATGGGTATTTTCAGAAGAAACTTTTATAAAGAAATTAGATTTTTTAAGCTTTGGAAAACTTAGAGCAAGTTTCGGATCAACCGGAAATGATCAAATTGGTGATTACCAATACCTAAATACGTATACTGCTTCAGGAAACAGCTATCAGGGTATCAAAGGACTGTCTCCGTCGCGTCTTTTTAATCCTGAATTTGGCTGGGAAACCAATAATAAACTCGAAGCAGCAATTGAGTTGGGATTTCTTAATGATCGTATAGTAGCATCTGTATCTGCCTACAGAAACCGTTCATCTAGTCAGCTGATTGGAACACCGCTACCTGCAACTACAGGGTTTAATCAGCTTCTTGCCAATCTTGATGCGCAAGTTCAGAATAGTGGTTTAGAAATTACCCTGCAGACACAGAATATACATCTTCCAAATTTTACATGGACTACTAGTTTTAATATTACTAATGCAAAAAATAAACTATTATCATTTCCCGGACTCGAAGGATCTTCATATGCCAATCAGTTCGTAATAGGAGAACCTTTAAATATTATTAAGGTTTATCAATATAAAGGTGTTGATCCTGTAAATGGGAATTACACTTACACAGATTTTAATTCTGACGGAAGCTTTTCGGCGGCAGATGACAAAAAGATAATAAAAGATCTTAATCCTGATTTTTACGGCGGTATACAAAATTCATTAACCTTTAAAAGGGTAACTCTGGATTTTTTATTCCAATTTGTGCGTCAGGAAAATTTCAATGAGATATTTCGCTTTACCATGCCGGGAACATTCTCTAACCAGCCTTCTGGTGTGAAACAACACTGGCAACAACCGAGTGAATCTTCTAGCTATCAAGGGTACAGCAATTCTAATAATCTAAGAAGCACCGCCTATTCGAGATATATTCAAAGTGATGCAGTTATAGGTGACGCATCTTTTATACGACTAAAAAATATTTCCCTCGCATATGATCTGCCTAAGGAGTGGACGAAAAATTTCAATTGCAAAATCGCACTTGAGGGCCAGAATCTTTTAACATTTACCCATTATAAAGGCATCGATCCCGAGTTTACTTCAGCAGGTTACCTGCCTCCTCTGAAAATATTCAGTAGCTCTATCCTGCTATCCTTCTAATTAAAACTATTTGTTATGAAAATTAATTTTATGAAATATCTTATATCAACATCATATAATGGTCGCTGTATAGTAATCGTTTTTCTGACATTAACGGTCTTTTTTACTTCTTGTAATTTTACAGAGGTTGACCTTCCTTCATCACAACTCAATGCTGATGACGTATTTGAAGATAAAAATACAGCTACGGCAGCTTTGGTTGAAATCTATAGCAACATGAGGGATAATGGAGTTCTTACAGGTTATCCCTCCGGTACTTCATCACAATTGGGACTTTATACGGATGAGCTTGATTTTTATGGCATTCCGGCTAGTGGAAGCGCAAGCTTTTTTAACAATACACTGCTGCCTAGCACTTCCGATGTTTCATTATTTTGGAGATATAGCTACAATCAAATATACGCAGCAAATGCAGTGATCGAAGGTGTAACTAATTCAAAATCTCTTAAACAAATCGACAAAGAGAGATTGATCGGCGAGGCTTTATTCATAAGGGCATTAATTCATTTGTATCTAACAGATCTTTTTGGCGATATTCCATATATTCAATCTACAAACTATCGGGAGAACAGCAAAGTGGATCGCCAGCCTGTTCAAAAAATTTATGAGCATATTAAAGATGATCTTATTTATGCCTCATCGGTACTTTCTCCCGAATATGCTACAACAGAACGGGTGCGTCCTAATAAGTGGGCAGTCAATACGCTGCTGGCTCGGGTATTGTTGTATATGCAACAATGGAATGAGTCTTCCAATGTTGCTTCATCAGTTATAAACGAAAAAAATGTTTATAATCTACCTACCGATCCTTCACAACTATTTCTTAAAGGAAGTTCATCAACGATATGGCAGTTAATGCCTGCCAATACTGGAAACCCCACGCTAGAAGGAAATCTTTTTATTTTTAAAAGTGGTCCCCCTCCTTCTTTAGCTTTAAATAATACGCTTGTAAATAGTTTCAGCAGTTCCGATTTGAGAAAGAAGTATTGGATAAAACAAGTTACAACTGGAACTAACAGCTGGTATCATGCTTATAAATATAAACAGGATACAAACAGTGGCACATCATCGGAGTATTCCATTGTGCTAAGGCTTTCTGAATTATACCTGATAAGGTCCGAAGCAAGATTGATGAGCGGTGATTACATTGGCTCAAAGGAAGATATTAATATTATTAGGAATTATGCAGGTCTAGGTAACACAAATGCTTCCACTGATACAGAAATTCTCAAAGAGATACTTCTGCAAAGGAGGCTGGAATTATTCTGCGAATTTGGACATAGATTCTTTGATCTTAAAAGAACCCAAAGACTTGATGCAACTCTCGGCGTTGCAAAGCCAGGCTGGGATACACATGACAGACTCCTGCCTCTTCCTGAATCAGAATTATCGTTAAATCCTAATCTTAAACCTCAGAATGAAGGCTATTAATTATATATATAAATGCAAAGATTGCCTTCCTAAAATATTAAGGACAGTTCTAATTCTTCTTTACATTTTTCCTAATTTATTTAACGCACAGGTTTCTGCCAAGCCCTTGCCACCCTCTGATTACCATCTTTGGAATGAAACACTTATTAGAAATGTGTCGCCTGATGGAAACTGGGTTAGTTATCTTTTGATGTATGAAAGTAAAAAAGATACTTTGTTTGTGAAAGCTCTTGAATCTGATAAATTATACAGTTTTCCGCGTAGCAGGCAGGGTTATTTTCTAAACAATTCATTTATCTGTCAGAGAGCAGATACACTTATCATACAAAACCTAAAAGATGGAACCTTGAAGCTGTTTAGCGGAATTGCAAAATTTAAAATAAGTGCTGATAATAAATATATCGCTCTTATAAAAAAGATAGAAAATTCTTCCTACGGCATGCTAATAAAAGATACAGAAGGAAAAGCTATTTATGAAGAAAATAATGTAAAAGATTTTCAATTATCAGATACAGGACATCAGATTATATATACTTCTTTATCGAAGACGATTCTAACTATTAAGTTAAAAAATATAAATAAAACTGACATCCCGATAAAAATAATGGAAACAAGTGCGGGAACTTTACCGAAATTTTCATGGAAAAACAATACAGTAGCAATAATCTCAAGAAAAAAAGACAAAGTTTTTTTATACAGTTACAATATTAAAAAACAGCTTCTCAAAGAATGTCCTTTCGGTAGTTCTTTGCCTGCTTCGTTAAATATGAAAATTTCATATGATGCCTACTCAAGTATACTTGTAAGCAATAACGGTAGTAAAATATTTTTTCGAATATCAGAGCCAATTCAGAAAGAAAGCGTTGACGGAGATATCGTTGAAATTTGGAATTCGGCTGACAAGAGATTATTCGACAGAAAAAAAAGACATGGAAGCTACAATAGTATTAGTAAAGTTGCAGTATGGAATGTAAATAATAATATTATAAGACAGATTACCAATAGACAAAATCCTGAATTATTTTTAAGTGGTTCATTATCTCATGCTTTTCTATATGATTCATCTGTATATGAGCCTCAGACGGAAATGAATAGTCCGATAGACCTTTTTGCCATGGATCTTACAAGTGGAGAAAAGTGGGTCATAGAGCAGAAACTTTCTGGAGATTATCTCCCACAACCATCGCCAAATGGGAGGTATTTAGCTTATTTTAAAGACCGTCAATTGTGGTGCTATAATATTGATAAAAAAAAACCACTCCCTCTTCTGGAAAATAATAGTCTGCAATTTTTTAATCAGAACAGAGATATGCCGGGTAATGCCAGTCCTTGGGGCATTGCAGGCTGGAGTTCCTGCAGTCGATATCTCTTGGTATATGATGAATTTGATTTATGGCAGATAGACGTTTCAACAATGGTACTTACAAGACTTACTCAAGGACGGGAAGAGAAAAAGGTATTCCGTATTAGTACGCCTTTATATGAAACCACACCTCCATATCATGAATTTTCTAATTCACCTTCACTCAGACTTGAGCATGAATTACTTTTCTCAGTGAAAGATCACAACCGTGGAATGTCTGGATTTTATTCATGGGATAGGAGAAATGGGACGAGAGAAATTCTTTGGACAGAAAAGAGAATAAACCAAATAGTAAAGACATCTCTGGGAGAATATATTTATCTTGGACAGCGTTTCGACAGTCCGCCCGCAATAATGCAAACTGATGGAAAAAAAAATGAAAAATTAATAATGCAGAGCAACCCGCAGCATAAAAAATACTTGTGGGGAAAAGCCAGTCTCGTAAAATACAATTTTGAAGGAAAACAGCTTTCAGGTATCCTTTATACTCCTCCGGAATTCAACAAAGGCAAAAAATCCCCAATGATAGTTTACATTTACGAAAAACAGTCGCAGCAACTTCATATTTATCAAAATCCAAGTCTTCATACTAGTGATGGATTTAACTTACCTCATCTCTTATCTAAGGGTTATTTCATCCTTCTGCCAGATATTGCATACGAATTCGGCAGATTAAATAAATCCGTAACTGGGAGTGTCCTGGCAGCCATTGATACTGTCTTGGCTGAGGGTAATGTGGATAATTCTAAAATAGGATTAATTGGCCATTCCTTCGGCGGTTATGAGGTGGATTTGATAATCACACAGACTGACCGTTTCGCGACGGCAGTAGCAGGAGCCGGATGGACTGATTTAATTAGCAGCTATCTATATATGGGACCAACACTTTCACGGCCTGATTTCTATCGCTGTGAATTCGACCAGCTGCGTATTGGAAAATCACTGTTTGAAAATAAAAATGCATATCTGGAAAACTCTCCTGTACTACTGTCCGAAAATGTTTCTACCCCTTTGCTTGCTTGGACGGGGAAAGAAGATAGGCACGTTAATGCACTACAGACACAGGAATTTTACTTTGCTTTACGCAGGCTAAATAAAGAACATGTAATGCTTATATACCCTACTGAAGGACATAATCTAAGAAACAATACTAGTCAGGAAGACTTGACATTAAGAATACAGCAATGGTTTGATCATTTTCTTAAAGGTAGTATAAAAGAAGAATGGATGTCACCTAAAATTGACTAAAAAAGATGCCGCTTTAAAGCGGCATCTTCATTTTTAAATGTTAATGTTCTGTATCCCTTTTCAAAGGTACAAGACATGTAGAATTTGAATATTCGTACAGCTGGGAATTATCCGGTGCTAGACAGTCAAAATTTCCTGAATTGGAACATTGCTGTATAGGCTGGCAGACACTTTCGTTTTCAATCTGCTTGTACCCCATAACCGGAGCTGTTGTGCTTCTGCCAATAGTACTTGTACTCGCAGCACTTGTTAATCCGATCACTGCTACAGCCATCGGAACGGCGTAATTAAAAAAATTAGTTTTCATAATAAAAAAATTTAGTTAATGATCTACTCTTTTACAGGTTTTCGATCTTGCCCTGCTATTTGGCCAATAGTTTTTTGCTGTATTACAGCTTTATTTTTCATACTGTTCCATTTTTTTTCTGCTAAGCTTGCTGTGAAACAAATAACTGCCAATCAAAGCGTACAGATTATCACCTTCAATAACAAAATTTCTGACTTTATTACCTCCTATATCATAAATACAAAAACTATATCTGTAACTTTTGTCCCTAAGATCGTATACATCAATTATACTTGCAGATTCCCACAATGCATCTTTTTCAAATTTACCTGGTATTGCCGAACTAACAAATAACCTATGATCAGCAACTGCGCTGGCTTTATTGACAAATAAAGGAGGCTTTGCAAGTTTCCTTACGTGGCTTTTTTCTATTTTAACAATGTCCAGCTTAGCCTTTGAAATAGTATCAATTGTATTTCCTCTTTTTATTAGATTAAGTTTCACATCAGCCAAAGTATATTGGTTACGATAGGCATACAGATAGACAATTTGTTGCGTTTTATCATTATAATGCAGTTGTCCATCCAGATCGAAAACACCGTCAAATTGTTTCACCAGTAAAGCCGGATTTAAAATGGTTTTCCCGGTTTCAACATTTACTACTCCAAGGATACCTTCTCCTGTAACAGAACTATGCGAGCGTATTACAATTGAAGCTGAATCTGCTGGCACGGCCACGGCAAAATATTCTCGTCCTGGTCTTTCAAGTTCTACTTTCCAATTAGAAACTTTACCTCTGTAGGTGACAGGAACAGTTCCATCTGTTACAAAAAAGTAAGGTGACATGACACTGATTCTAAGTCCTCGGAACTTATATTTCTTCCAGTCGATTTCTATTCTTTTCTTTTCGATGATCTCCATTTTTTCATTTACAACTGTAATAAGTAGTGGGGCTGTTGTGTTTCCAAGGTAAATTTTATTATGGTCTGTTCCAGCAATATAATATGAACTTACACCAAGATCTAGTTTCATATTCTTTTCAAGAGGGGTATGTGGAAATCTTCTTATGTGATTATTATGGACATGCACTATTTTCTCTGAAATTAAAAACAAAAAAAATACGATACTTATTGCCAGCATGGTAATTGCAAAGAATGATCCGATGTATCTAACAATCTTATTTTTATTTGTTTTGTTTTTATCTTTGAAGAATTTTAAATACAATGCCAATCCAGCTAGCACCGTAAATGTTAAATTGAAAAACAAATGTTGTGTCCAATTAAGCTTTTCAAGTATTCCTCCACAAGAACATGGAACAAAAGAACTATAGTTTAGAATTATAAAAATATAAGTTGTAAACATTATCATAAGAAAATAAGACGCTAAAAGTCCAATTATTCTAGTTTTAGGGACTATAAGCAGCAAACATATCGTAATTTCCAACAGAGGTATGAACCATGAAATATATGAAGCAAAAGCACTTATTAATGGTGACTGGCCAACCTGTATCTGGAAGTTCTGAAAATCAAGCAGTTTACTTGTTGCTGCATAAACAAATAAAAGGACATATAAAAGACAGACTCCCTCAATAATGATACTTTTGTAACTTGTCTTTAATTTCATAATTAAAAGTTTAATGCGATTCTTAAAATCAATTTATTTAATCAGTAAAACATAAACAAAAGTAGATTAGTTATTCGCAAATATAGATATCAAAAACAAGCCAAAAAGTTACCAAAACAGGCAATCTGTAAAATTCTACCTTGATAAAAAAAATGCTATATAAATGACAATGTACTTATATAGCATTTTTACTTTTTCCAATTTCAAATTATACTTTACTACTTTCACTCAAAGTTTTAAGTTTTAAAATAAGTTCCACCAGACCTGCTTTATGCAGACACTCTTCAGAAATGTTTTTAAGTTCTGATAAACCTTCTTCAGATATGTTCCCCATAATATTTCCTGCATCCTTTTCCAGTAGCAGTCCCTGTTCAATAACATGGTTTAATAACAATACATTTTTGCGTGAAATTTTCAAATCAATCTTCACGCTCTCACTCATGCCAGGAATACTCATGACAGTATCAAAAACCTTGGCTACTTCATTTTTTGTAATCATAATTTCAGCGTTTTTAAATTAATAAATCAAAGTTTAGAGTTAAGAATGCATCAGCAAAGCATCATAAGCATAATTTACCTGTGATAGGCTGTATTGACTGCTCTTACGTAAATTCGTATTGATATTTAAAAAATAGTCTGAAAACCTAATAAGATTCTAAAAGATTGCCACGTTCCTGCAATCTGCAAGATGTCCGGTTGTATCACAACCGATATCTTGCCGCCCTTTTACTCGGAACTCGTTGGCGGTGAAACCAGAAGGATAATAGTTTGTGAAATGAAAAAGATAAATGATGGAAGAAGAAAACAAAAACAGAACTAGATGGCTGCATCTGAGACTAACTAGCTCCGAATATGAAACACTGCAGAAGCAGTTTGGCAAATCAACCTGCAGAAAACTCAGTGATTATGCCAGAAAAAATCTGCTGCAGAAACCTGTGGTTTTGAAATATCGAAACGAATCACTCGATGAATTAATGAGTGAACTCATACTGCTGAGAAAAGATTTAAATGGTATTGGAAACAACTTCAATCAGGTAGTTAAAAAGCTTCACACCCTTGTACAGATTTCAGAATTTAAACATTGGATTATGGTTTATGAAATAGAAAAAAAAGTACTCTTTAATTCCATAAACCAAATAAAAAAACACATCGAAAACCTCAGTAAAAAATGGTTGCAGTCATAAATACAGGACGCTCAATCAGGGCTATTTTAAATTACAATGAGAACAAAGTTTCCACGGGTGCTGCCCAGTGCATTGGAGAAGGAAATTATCCAATGGACGTGCAGAACATGAATTCAAGTTTTAAATTAAACATGCTTTTAAAACAGTTGGAGCTCAATGAAAATGTAACTCGAAACAGTGTGCATATATCGCTCAATTTTGACCCGTCAGAAAAAGAATTATCAAAGGAAAAACTCATGGAAATTGCAGGTAGTTATATGGATAAAATTGGTTTTAGGGATCAGCCATATTTAGTTTACCAACATCACGATGCCGGACATCCGCACATCCATATTGTCTCCATTAAAGTAAAAGCAGACGGCAGTAGAATAGACATGCAGAACATTGGAAAAAATCAGTCGGAAACAGCACGAAAAGAAATTGAAACACAATTCAATTTGGTACGCGCAGAAAGTAAAAAAAAGACAACCGTAATGGATTTAAAACCATTAAACGTTCATAAAATCGAGTATGGTGTTTCAGATTCAAAAAAAGCAATTGCCGGTATTTTAAATGCCGTCATACCGCATTATAAATTTACAACTATTGGAGAATTAAATGCAGTATTGAACCTGTACAATGTTTCAGTACTGCAGGGAAAAGAGGATTCTAAAATGTTTCTTCATAAAGGACTTTTATACCAGATTATTGATGCAGACAAAAAACCGATCGGAGTGCCGATAAAAGCAAGCAGCTTTCATTTTAGACCTACTTTGAAAACTCTTGAACAAAAATTTCAAGCCAATAGAAAATCCCGGGTTCCGGACATGAAAAGAGTCCGAAACAGTATTGATATGGCATTTTTAAAAAACAGCAGTATAAACCTTGACGAGCTGGAAAAAAAATTACTCAAAGAAGGGATCGCTATAATTTACAGACAAAGCTCTCAAGGTCTGGTCTATGGAATTACTTATGTAGACCATACTACAAAATGCGTTTTTAATGGCAGTGCTTTGGGTGTTCAGTATGCCGCAAAGGCAATGCTGGAAAGATGTGGTAATGTAAGGGTAAAACCTGACGAGAATAATTATGAAAACAAAATACAGAAAGAAGAAGCAACTAAAAATCCTGCTTTTATTTCTGAGCGTGAATTACAAAAGATAATTGACAGCATTTTACAGCCTGAATATGCATCTGAATATATTCCCCCCAGCTTAAAAGGCAGACGAAAAAAAAGAAAAAGAAAAGGACAGTCCGACAATTAATTAAACACTAAAGTCATGGCGATGCAGACAGGAGAAAATGATCAGGCACTTAGAAAAATTTTAGATATGACAAGGCTCATAAGCATAATCCTTTTGAGCATTCACTTCTTTTATTACGGTTATTCAGTTTTTAAACACTGGGAATTGGTCAGCCCATTTAGCGATATCATTTTACATAACATTTACAACACAGGGATTTTCAGTAATTTTCATAAGACAAAGTTTTTTGCCCTGGGTTTACTGCTCATTTCATTGCTCGGAGCAAAAGGGAGAAAAGATGAAAAACTGCAATTCAAAACGGCATTATATTACATCTTGACAGGACTGATTTTGTATTTTATCAGTTACCTGTTTTTGCTGACAGTTCTTAGTCCTGTTTTTAAAATTACAGGTTATATTATATCAACTTCGATAGGATATCTGCTGATACTTTCCGGAGGTACGCTTCTCTCAAGAATTATCAGTAGAAAATTAAATCATAAAGATATTTTCAACAAAGAAAACGAAACTTTCCCACAGGAAGAACGGCTTATAGAAAACGAATACTCTGTTAACCTTCCGGCTCGTTACCATTTAAAAGATAAAGTACGAAACAGCTGGATTAATATTATCAATCCTTTTCGATCGCTTCTCGTTCCGGGAACACCCGGTTCGGGGAAATCTTATTTTGTAATTCGCCATGTTATTACCCAGCATATTCAAAAGGGATTCAGCATGTTCGTTTACGATTTTAAATTCGCTGACCTGACCATCATTGCTTATAATACCTGGCTGAAATACCGGCATCTTTATACTGTTGAACCCAAATTTTACATGATTAATTTCGATGATCTTAGCCGCACTCACAGATGTAATCCTCTGTATCCTGAATCGATGACCGACATAACCGATGCAGCAGAATCAGCAAGAACTATTCTGCTCGGACTCAACCGGGAATGGATTAAAAAACAGGGTGACTTTTTTGTGGAATCCCCTATCAATTTTCTAACGGCTATAATATGGTATTTACGAAAATATAATGGTGGGGAATTCTGCACCCTGCCGCACGTTATTGAACTCATGCAGCTGGATTACGACAGTCTCTTTACACTGCTGAGAACAGAAAAAGAGATTGAAGTACTGATCAATCCATTTCTCAGCGCATACCTAAAAGATGTCAGTGAGCAGCTTGAGGGCCAGATTGCCTCTGCCAAAATTTCCATGGCAAGGCTCTCTTCCCCGCAGTTGTACTATGTACTTTCAGGCAATGACTTTACTTTGGACATCAATAACCCGCTTGAGCCTAAGATTGTATCCATGGGAAACAACCCTCAGAAAATACAAACTTATGGCGCTGTTTTATCACTTTATGTAAGCAGGTTAATCAAGCAGGTCAATCAAAAAGGAAAACTGAAAAGCAGTCTTATATTTGATGAATTTCCAACAATATATCTCAACAATATGGACAGCTTAATTGCAACGGCAAGAAGCAATAAAGTTGCAACCTGTTTAGGAATTCAGGACTTCAGTCAGCTTAGAAAAGACTATGGACGTGAGCAGGCAGATGTGATTTTAAATATTACAGGAAATATTATCAGCGGTCAGGTCACCGGTGATACAGCCAAACAGCTTTCCGAACGATTTGGAAAAATTATGCAGGACCGCGAAAGCCTTTCAATCAATAGTGCAGACACTTCAATAAGCCGTTCCAAACAGTTGGAATCTGCCGTACCCCCATCCAAAATTTCGTCATTGAGTTCAGGGGAATTTGTGGGGATTGTAGCCGACAATCCTGATTGTAAAATCGAGCTCAAAACCTTTCACTGTGAGATTATAAACGATCATGACGCTCTTAAAAAAGAACAGGATAACTACAAGGACATTCCCGTAATTAGAAAAATTGACAGTATCATGGTGCAGCGAAATTACATGCAGATTAAACAGGACGTGCAGGATATAATGCATGCCGAAATGGAGCGTTTAATTAATAACCCTGCACTGTCTCATTTAATCATAAAAAAAGATTCATAAGTTCCTTAATTAAGAAAAAACACATTAAAAAATAAACACTTTACATTTTTTTATTTAGGTTAATTTCTCCATCATTTCAATTTTTACGGGTATTTAGCGCGTCAGAAAATATTGACTAACATTTTTTGTTATAAATTAGAACATACAAACACCTATTTAATGTTACGATCTGTACTAATTTTGACTTGTATAAAAATGAGAAGATTATGGAAAGATCGGTTGTACATATCGATATGAATACGTTTTTCGTGTCCTGCGAAAGGCTTACAAATTCGGAATTAAACGGTATACCGCTTATTATTGGAGGAGGAGACAGAGGGGTTGTGGCATCATGCTCTTACGAGGCACGCCGCTTTGGAGTCCGCTCCGCAATGCCGATACAGATGGCGCTTCGTCTCTGCCCCCAAGCTAAAGTAATGAAAGGAGATATGGAATTATACTCTCAGCTTTCTCATAGTATCACGGAAATTATTCAGGAAAAAGCGCCCGTAGTGGAAAAAGCAAGCATAGATGAATTTTATCTGGACATTACCGGCATGGACAAATTTCATGGCAGCTACAAGTGGACAAATGAACTTGCCCAGACCATTACAAAGGAAACAGGGCTCCCCCTTACATTTGCCCTTTCAATTAATAAAACGGTTTCCAAAATCGGCACAGGAGAAGGCAAACAAAAGCAGAACCTGCAGATTCCCCAAGACATGGTACAGTCATTTTTAAATCCGCTTTCTGTTCAAAAAATACCCATGGTTGGGGATAAAACCTTTCAGCTGCTCTCACGAATAGGCATCAGAACTATTGAAACCCTTTCTAAAATGCCCTGTGACGTACTCCAGCAGATGATTGGAAAGAACGGAATTGAACTCTGGAAAAAATCCAATGGAATCGATAATAATCCTGTTGAACCCTATAGCGAGAGAAAATCCATATCCACAGAGCATACTTTCACTCAGGATACTATTGATATCGATAAACTAAAAAGAGTAATCCTGGGAATGGTGGAAAAACTGGCTTTTCAGCTCCGCTCCGAAGAGTGGCTAACTTCAACGGTTACCATTAAAATACGCTATGCTAATTTTGACACTGAAACCAAACAATGCCGCGTTCAGTATACATCAGCCGATCATATTCTCACCAAAACAGTGACCGAACTCTTTGACAAATTATACCAGCGCCGGATGCGCCTTCGTCTTATTGGTGTTCGGTTTAGTGGACTGGTTCGCGGTACTTACCAGATCGATCTTTTTCAGGATACAGAGGAAATGCTGGCTCTTTATCAGGCCATGGACAAAATGAAAAGCCGGTATGGTTTTGATGCGGTAATGCGATGCGCCGGAGCTTCATTCAAGCCTAATACTAAAAATGAAATTTTAAAACGTAAACCCTAATTATGTATCTCAACTGCCATTCCTTTCATTCCCTGCGATATGGCACCATTCCTCTTGAGGAATTAATCCAGCACGCCGTTAACTGCGGTGTTAATGCTATGGCACTTACAGATATTAATACCGTAACGGGAATTTATGATTTTATAAAAGGCTGTAACATTGCAGGTATTAAACCTGTTATTGGAATGGAGTTCCGCAGTGAAAATCAACTTCGTTACATCGGACTTGCAAAAAATGTCGATGGACTGGCTGAAATGAACCGTTTTTTGACCAGTCATAATTTTGACAATACTGCTCTGCCATTGTCTGCTCCGGATTTTGAGCATGTTTTTATTATTTATCCTTTGGAAAATGTGCCTTCTGTTCTAAAAGAAAATGAGTATATCGGCATTCGTCCCGAACAGCTTCAAAAACTCATTCTGTCCGAGTGGAAAAACAGACAGGAAAAAATGATTATCCTGCAGCCTGTAACCTTTAGAAACAAAAAGGAATATGAACTGCACAAGATTCTTCGGGCCATTGACCTGAATGTTATTTTATCTAAACTTGCCCCTTTGGATTTCTGCAGGGATTCAGAAGTAATGGTTGATGTTCAAAGAATTTTATCCTGCTATGAGCAGTATCCCGGAATTATTGCAAACACCGAAAAAATTATGGAACAGTGTAATTTTGAATTTGACTTTAAGACTCCCAAAAACAAAAAATATTATACCAATAACCGTAAAGATGATATGAACCTGCTGACTACTCTGGCCAAAAAAGGTCTGGAGTGGCGCTACGGAGAGAATAATGCAGAAGCAAAATCCCGTATGTTCAAAGAACTCAAAGTAATTGATCAGCTGGAGTTCAGCGGTTACTTTTTAATTACCTGGGATATTATACGCTTCAGTAATTCCCAAGGATTTCTTCATATCGGACGTGGCAGCGGTGCCAACAGTATCATTGCCTATTGTTTGGGCATTACGGATATCTGTCCATTGGAACTTGATTTATATTTTGAACGCTTTTTAAACCTCAACCGTAAGAGCCCGCCAGATTTTGACATTGACTGGAGCTGGAAAGAACGTGATACTATTTTAGAGTATATTTTTTCACGTTATGGTTATGAACACGTTGCTTTCTGCGGTACAAATGTTGAATTTAAATACCGCTCCATATTTCGTGAAGTAGGTAAAGTTTTTGGACTTCCAAAAGAAGAACTCGATGCATTGGCTAAAAATCCAATGGAGCTTCACGCCACCAACAAAGTAGTAAAGCAGGTGCAACAATTTGGAATGCTCTTAGAAAAATATCCTAACCAGAGAAGCATGCATTCCTGCGGCATATTGATCTCCGAGGAACCTATTACCAATTATACGCCTCTGGAAATGCCTCCAAAAGGTTTTCCAATTGTACTTTTTGATATGCATATTGCAGAAGATATTGGACTGGAGAAATTCGATATTCTAAGTCAGCGCGGTATCGGACACATTGATGACAGTGTGAAACTCATTGAAAAAAACCGGGGTATCAGACTTAACATCCGGGATACTGCTATTTCAAAAAATGAGACCAGGTGCAATGAGTTCTTAGCATTGGGTAAAACAATAGGCTGCTTTTATATTGAAAGCCCGGCCATGCGAGGGCTGCTTCGTCGTCTAAACTGTGATAATTACAAAACACTCGTTGCAGCCTCCTCTATCATACGTCCGGGTGTGGCACAGTCCGGCATGATGAAGGAATATATTTTCCGCCATAATCATCCTGATAAATTCGAGTACTTCCACCCGGTTTTCGAGCAGCAGTTAGGCGAAACTTATGGTATTATGGTATATCAGGAGGACGTCATAAAAATTGCGCTTCATTATGGAGGGCTTCCTGCCGCTGATGGAGATATCCTGCGCCGTGCAATGTCCGGAAAAGGACGTTCAAAATCGGCACTGCAGAAAGTAAAGGATAATTTCTTTGCCTGTTGTGCTGAAAAAGGCCATCCGCTGAGGCTCAGTGAAGAAATATACCGCCAAATAGAATCTTTCGCGGGTTATTCTTTCTGCAAGGCGCATTCCGCTTCCTATGCAGTCGAAAGTTATCAGAGTCTCTATTTGAAAGTGTATTATCCTGTTGAATTTATGGTAGCAGTCATAAACAATCAGGGTGGTTTTTACAGAACCGAAGTATACGTCCATGAAGCAAAGATGTCAGGCGCTTCAGTGCACAATCCATGCGTGAATAAAAGTGAGTTCGAAACAACATTATATGGAACAGATGTGTATCTTGGTTTTATGCACCTTCAGAGCCTGGAATCCAAAATAGCTTTTATGATACAGACCGAGCGTGAAAAAAATGGAAATTACAAATCCCTCGAAGATTTTATCAATCGTATTCCAATTGGCATTGAAGGCATTCAAATCCTGATTTTTATAGGGGCTTTTCGTTTTACCGGAAAGACAAAGAATCAGCTGCTGGTAATTGCAAGGCTGATTCTGATCAACTTCAAGCCTGAAAACAGAAATCTCATGCTCATCCAGGAGCCTGTCAAAGAATATGAACTTCCTAAACTGGAACGCTCGGAATTTGAAGATGCATTTGATGAAATTGAATTATTAAGTTTTCCTGTCTCATGCTCGCCTTTTGATTTACTGAAAACTAAATTCAGAGGTGATGTCCTGGCTAAAGATTTATTAAAATATCACAAAAAAACAGTCCGTATGCTCGCTTACCTGATATCCCGAAAACATGTCCCGACTAAAATGGGTGCCATGTATTTTGGGACCTGGATAGATGCTTATGGGGAATTTTTTGATACAGCGCATTTCACCGACAGTCTGGCAAAGTATCCATTTCAGGGAGGTGGATGTTATCTGCTGCTGGGAAACGTGGAAGTAGATTATCACTTTCCAACGATAACCATAATAAAGATGGAAAAAATGCCATTCATCCCCGATCCGCGTTACTCCAATGCAACTGATAATCAGTATAAAGCACACCAGCAGATTCGTGAAGATGTGAGTATGACCCATCGGGCACCATATCCGCAGGAACATGAAATTAATCTGCCTAGAAACAAAATGATTTTATAAATGATAAAGTCTATTGAAACTCATAAAGAGAAAATTTTATCTGTAATATAGTGACATAAAAAAATTCCATTACAGATGTAATGGGACTTATAAAGTAAGAGGCATATATAATTGAATATTTAAACTTTTTATTTTAAGTATTCTCATGTATTCGGGTTATATATCTACATAACGAAGAAATAATTACGATAGTATATCTCTTTTTTATTTAGTTTTCCGGGTTTTCCATCCTGCTGATGATCTTGCTGACTTCAGCTTCTGTGTTTTTAAGCTTGGTCTGGCAGAACTCTATAAGCTCCGATGCCCTTTTCACTTTTGAAGCCAGGGTATCGACCGAGATCGTTTCGTTTTCTATTTCTTTCGAAATAGCTGTCAGCTCAGAAAGGGCAGCCTCATAAGTCAGTTTCTCTTCCATCATATTGTATTTTTTCTTTAACGGTGCTTTTCAGTTTAGCGTCTTTCAGGATCACTTCAATATCCTCCCCGGTCTGTATACTATCAGCACTGCTGATAATCTTTTCATTGAACTTTACAATTGCATAGCCTTTACGAAGGATATTCTGCGGGGACATCATCTGAATACTTTTAAGGTGATGCTCCAAAGTAACTTTCTCTCTGCGAAGATAATCATTAGCAGTGTTCTTTATGGAATTTTTGATATGTGTCAAATCATTTTTTTTCTGCTGCAACAGCATTTTTGGACTCTGAACTACCTGATGGGCAGTTAAGATGAGTTTCTTTTGATGCCCGTACAAAACCGATCTGGAACTGCTGATAATATGCTGGTTGTTTTTTGCCAGTGCTTCTCGATGTATCTGAAGCAGCTCCCTTACATTATGGGAAATAGCGTTTTTAAGCTCGCTGAGTTCTTTGTAATGAATATGAAAGAGCTGCTGGGATTTTATGACAATATTATGCTGCAGTGATAGGATCTCCTGTTCAAAACTTCGGTTATGGGCAATTATAAACTCAGCTGCCTTGGTTGGTGTTTTGGTGTGGGTATGGGCCATCAGATCCGTTATACTGACATTTTTCTGGTGTCCAATACCTGTTATGACAGGTATTGGAAATTTAGCCACAGCCCTTCCGATATTATAATTATCAAAGATCAGAAAATCGGACTGCGAACCGCCGCCCCTGTTAATGACAACGGCATCATATGGTATTGCTGTATTATAAATCTCGATGAGTTTATTCATAAAAAGTTTTGCATTGTTATCTCCCTGTACAACAGTATAATAATCATCGATCTGAAAAACATAGCCAAAATCATTATGCTGCATGGTATGGCGGAAATCTTCATTACCGGCAGAGCTGCTTGAAGAGACTACAGCTACCCTCTGTATTACGGCTGGAAGTTTTAATCGGCTGTTAAATGTGGAATAACCATCTCCCTCTTTTTGAATGTAATCATTTTCCTTTAACAGGCGCTCAAGTGTTGCATTTCGCTGCTGCTCAAGTATTCCCAGCATAAAATTACTGTCAATATCAAGCACACTCACTGATAAACCGTACAAAGGGTGGTAATCCACACTTACCTGCACCAGTACATGCAGGTTATTGGTAAAGACCTGTCCTGTATTTTTTTCAAATTCTTCAATTCGCAGTGCTCCCCCTCCCCATGATTTACCGAGCATCTTGGCAGTTACCGCATTGCCGTTCTGCGCTTTCTCCACCAGTTCAAAATAATGGATCTTTTTATCTGCCTTATACGAATGATTGGTGATATCGGCCAGCACCCAGAAACGCTGTCCCGCAAAACGTGAATTGATGGCATCGTGAACCATATCATTAAGCGCTGAGAGTCTGATATAGGGGTGGGGTTCCATTGGCCGGGGTTTCTTATCTGTAGGGCTAAGGTAATACTATTAGGGCGGAATCTCAAAAAGGCGCTAAAAAAGCAGTCTGATTTTCATTCAAAACGGATTAAAAGGGCAGCCAAAGTAGTATCCGCCGTCACCTGCATGCGCATAACGGCTCATCGCCGCCCTTCGGGACTTATAGCACTCCGGCTTCCTTATCCGGACACTGGCTTTTTGCTTTCTTTTTTCCCGTTTTTTCTTTTGAAAAAATTCATTTGGAAAACATGGGGAAGAAAACGAAAGATAAGTATTCACTAAAAAATCAAGTCCCATGGAAATCACAGGAAGAATTGTAAAAGATGCCTCAGTTTTTAAACTAAAAGAAAACCGTGAGGTGGTAAACTTTACCATAGCCGTCAATGACAGCTATAAACCTAAAGACAGCACAGAGCTTAAAAAAATTGTCACTTACATCGACTGCTCCTATTGGCTGTCTTCCAAAACAGCACAGTGGCTCAAAAAAGGCGCACTGGTGGAACTTTTCGGTCGCATTGGCCTGAATGTCTATATCGGGAACGATTCTGAGGCACACGGTAGTTTGACGTTTCATACAAGCCACATTAAAATCCTCGCATTTGCCAAAAGTGAGCAGGAAACACCGCAGATAAGTGCAAGCACTAAAGCCAATGCCGAAAAAGAACCCGACGACCTGCCTTTCTAATATCCCGATAAACAATGTATAAGCCTAAAGAAATAAGTTATGAAAGCCTTAGAAAAATCAATATACGCCGAGTTTGATGTATGCCAAGCATTCAATAAAATAATCATTTCCGATTTAGGATCGTATGACGGAACTAAAAAAGAACAGCTCAAATCCTTTTTAGAGGATTTGCAGAATGGCGGATGCATGAGCGGTATGATATCCGAATTTATATACCATGCGGACTGCAAAAAATTCTACATCGAACATCTTGATGATTTGGAAAACATCCGCGAAGACCTCGAAGATTCTCTTGGAGAAGCAGTAAAAAACCGTCATCGCCTGCCTCACTACACTTTTATGTGCTGGCTCTGCTTTGAAGAATACTGTTTTGAAATCTATAGAAGCCATTTTGAATAACATTTTTCAATCTTAAAATCTTCCCTTATGAAAGCTACAGAACAATTTAAATCCGTAATGGAAAAATATCTGAATGATACTGCGCAAAGCGATACTGTCTTTGCGCAGAATTTCAATAAAAGCTCCAAGAACCTTGAAAGCTGTTTCAATTACATTTTTGGCGAGGTTAAAAAAACAGGATTATGCGCCTTTGACAATCAGGAAATATTTGATATGGCTGTCAAATATTACACCGATGACAGTATAGCAACTCCCGCTCCTGTCAGCTGTAAAGTTGTGGTAAATCAGCCTGCAGGGGCTGATTTATTCACCTCAACACCTGCTGTTTCTGAAAACACCATTCAGAAAACTGAAAATCTACAAACTCCTAAACCTGCTCAACAGCAAACCCTAACACTTTTTGACTTATGATACCTAAAACCATTATAGAAAAAGAGATTTCCACTTTAAGCACTACCCTGAAACCCATATCAGCGCAGATGCACACTTGGGCGGAAAAAAGCATTTTCCTTAAATGGGGCGTTTTATCACGTGGAAAATTTCACTGCCTTGAATGCACACATTCTTGGAAACCTGAATCACAGAGTAAATCCTGCGAGAAATATATAAAATGTACTGCCTGTCAAGGAAGGCTCAAAATGCAGGGATGCAATCAGGTACATTTCAAGGAAATTGAATACTCTGCCGTTTTGGATGTATGTCAAGGGTATCAGGTAGTACGTATCATTTGTTCGCACAAACTCATGAAAAAAAATACTGTGCCGACCTATTTTCATAAGGAGGTAATGCAGCATTGGATAAATCCACAAGGTGAAGTCCGCACAATGTCAGTCAGCACAAACGTTTTTTCAAATGTCTATGATGCATGGCAATACTACTCACCTCTTGAAATACGTCCAAAGGATTTTCAGAACTCCCCGAAATACAGAATCAATCCTTACAAGGTGTACCCACCAATAAAAGTTCTGCCAATTTTAAAAAGAAACGGTTTTAAAAAACAATTTAATGATATTGCACCACAGATTCTCTTCACTGCATTGCTTAAAGATTCCTACGCCGAAACACTACTGAAAATGGCACAGTCTTCCCTACTCAAATATTACCTGCATTCACCTCATCAGCAGATCCGACGCAATTGGCAGGCAGTCAAAACTTGTTTAAAAAATAAATATGTCATTAAAGATGTTTCCATGTGGGAAGATTACCTTGAACTACTGCGATGGTTTAAAAAAGACCTCAACTCAGCAACCTACCTATGTCCTGCGGATTTAAATGAAGAGCATGATAAATTGGTGCAGAAAAAAAGAAAGTTGCAGAGAACAAGATACCTTGAGAAAATGCGCTCTGAAATTCAGCTTGCACAAATTTCTTATGAACAGGAAAAAAAACAGTTTTTCGGGCTTTGTTTCACTAATGCCGACATTACCATTACAGTACTTGAAAATGTGAGCGACTTTATGCAGGAAGGGGACAGTTTAAAACATTGTGTTTTCACCAACGAGTACTTTAAAAAGAAAGATTCCCTGCTTTTCTCTGCCCGAATAAATAATACTCCCTTGGAAACAATAGAAGTTTCGCTTTCTAAACTTCAAATAACCCAATGCCGTGGAATAAAAAACAACAAGTCACCCCATCACAAAATTATTATGGATTTGATGCAAAGAAACCTTTACCAAATTCGTTCACGCATCAAAAAGGCGAAACCGGTATAAATCAAAAGCGGAAAAACCGAAGAAATTTCGGTTTTTCCGCTTAGTAATGCCCAGACATCTTTATTTCTCCGAGAGGTGAAAATTATAATAAGTTCATAAAATAAATATATTGAATCTCGTCAACTTATAAAGTAAACCAAGTATTTTTACCTGATTCTCCTATTTAGGAAATTACTAAATTTGCTCGTCTTAGACATAATTCCCACATCAATCATTTATAGGATACAATCAAAAATATGATACCTAAAATAACTGGTTTTGCAGGAGATCTTTTTGTCCCTTCAAAGCAATATTTAAAGCTTACTGGCGGAGTTTCAGATAAACCCGAGTTGAAAGTACTAGCAACGATTGCTGATTTGTTCCTAGTACATGATAATGTTAGTATAAGGGCCGATGCATGGACTCTACAAGAATTATATGGGTGCTTTACAAAAGATGAATTGGCAGAAATGCTCGAAAATAAAAGAATAAGTTTCTATCTGCCTCTATACCAAAATGGGTACAAGCAGGATTGGCTTAACAATATTGAAAAACATTTTTCGAAATTCCCCAAACATGTACTAAAAGAAAACATATCTGGTAAAATTATCGCAAAACAGATATCAGACAATCTTTTACAGCCTACAGTTACAGACAATAAGTTTTCAATTTTTGAAAACGAAATAAAAGATCTATTTTATAACCATGGAATTCAAAGGGAATCATTTTTTACTATGGATGTTCAAATTGGTTTCAATCAGGCAATCGACAAAATCCGAGAACTTTGGAATTGTGGACTATTATCAACAACATTCGATGAAGAAGTGCTTTATTATCTCAATGTATGTGACAAAGCTTCATTTCTGAGAGAAAGTAAATTATCCACACCTGTACTCAATAGTGGTTCAGGTCAAATGATAGATAAATTACATAGTTATAAAAATTGTCCAAGTTTAATTAACGTGTTAATGGCATCTTCTGACCCGACAAAGAAGATGATAGATATCGTTAATTCTCACGAAGCATCTGATTTAAGAAAATGGCTTCAGGAAAATATAGAAAAAGATGTTGATGTCAGGGATGCTTATGAAACTACGCTATCAAAACTTCCGTCAAAAAATCAATGGATTGACTGGCTAAGATTTGGTGGTGTCTCAGTGGTAACAACTATAATGGGTACAATGTTGACTGCTGATCCAACATTAGGATTTCTAATCGGTACCGCAGGAGGGGCAATTGACAAGATCTATGGCTCTAGTGCAATTGATGAAACTATGGAGCAATACAATCCTGAAGCGTGGTTTGGATTTATGAAAAATCAGGCTACATAGGGAAGTTTAATCTCAATATGCACCATTACAAAAGACTTCCTCTTTATCTTAATAATTTCAGAAATTTCAACCTGTAACTAATACCAAGATTTTCAATGATGGTCTACTATTTTTTAACTCCAAATCAGATCCAAATGATGGTGTCTTCCGATAGTATTTTAATATATTTGAGAGAAAATTATTAAACATGTCAAGTCAGGAATTAGGTAGTAGCTTTGAGAAAATTACATTGGATTTTTTTTTGTTTTTATTTAAACAATTAAATATTCAGGTAAATAATAATTGGATACAAAAATCCGGCTATCAATTTGGATTTGATGTAGGTTTTGAAGTTGCTATTTTAAATGACGATTTTTTTAAAAGAGGTATTTTTATCGAGTGCAAAAATTACCATAAATCGAAGCTCGCACAGTCACAATTACATGAAAAGTTAATACAATTTGACAGATCTGACTATGATAAAAATAATTCAATATTCATTTTTTTGTCACCAAAAATTGATTTGAACAAATGTACTCAGGATTCAAATCCAAAGCATTTGGAAGATTACTTTAACCAGACTAAGCCATTCAAAACAATCATTTTAACACCTAACAATAATGTACAGGATATTTTGTCGCTCAATGAGGAAATATTTTGTAAAGTATACGGTGAAACATTTACCAAGCCTGATCTGGACACCCATAATAGTATTTTGGAATACTTTCACAAGTTATTATTTTCTAAAGGTGAAATTCCAAATTTTAGTTCCTTAAAAAAGAGAAAGGAATATTTAGAGCAGGCATCGAACCCTAAAAATAAATACTACTTAAACAGGAAATTAAAAACAAATAAGTTTTCTTTTTCATTCCAGGACAAAAGTCTTTTGGACTTAATCAAAACCAACGATATTCTTTTATTATTAGGAGAACCAGGAAGCGGTAAAACAACTGAGCTTATTAATATTTCCAAATACTTCGAAGAGAACATTATTGAAAAGGAAATAACACCAATTTTTATTAGTCTGGCAAATATCAATAAATTTGATACATTTCAGGACGTTTTACCAAGTGACTGGAGTTCCAGGCAGAAGATTGTATTGCTGCTTGATGCATTGGATGAATTTGAGTTTAAAAGTCAGCTCAATAAACAGATTACAAGTTTACTCACATCTACCGACATTAGTTTTAAAATGGTTATTTCATGCAGGACATATGCTTACGGGGATGAGCTAAAATCATTGAATCCAGCAGTATTTTATTTAAATGATCTAAGTACACAGGAAAGTTTCGAATTGTTAAGCAAAAAGTACAAAATTCCTCTGGAAAAATTTGATCAAATCAGCCCTGTAAAGTTTAAAGATGTTCTGGAAGATCCCTTTAAACTTGAAATGCTGGGCAGATACTATAAAAATCATACAGCATTGCCTGTTACGCCTTCAGAAATTTTTGAAGATATTAAAGCAGAACTTCCACCAGAGAATTTTGAACTTTATAAAATTTTAGCCCTTGTTTTAGAACTCACAAAAAAGACTTCTGCAGATAAAAAAGAATTGAAAAATCTCTTTGGGATCACTTATAAAAAATTCACAAAGTTAAGCTTCATTGAAAGTTCATTTGACAACAGTAGCTTCAAATTTATTCATAAAAATTATCAGGAATATTTTGCCGCAACAGCTATTAGTGATTTAGATTTTCAACAAATAATTAATTTCATTTCCATTGAGGGAGTTAACAAGACGCACCCGACATTATTCAATACAATTACTTTTTTGATTAATATCTTAAGTAGTGATAAGTACAATTTACTGATCGACTGGCTCTCAACTCACAACCCTGAATTACTAATTAAGGCCGATAAAAACAGGACCGAAAATTTTCGGGTTAAAGTCTTTCAGGAATATTTTAAAACAGAGTGTATTGAAAAAACTTTTTGGATCTCATCTGCAACCTTTTCAGTAAAAGAAATCGCAGAATTTGGTGACTGTGAAGAAAATTTCCATTATTTGGTTTCAATAATAAAAAATAAGGAAAGTCATTTTAGGGTAATAATTTCTGCTCTGGAGCTTTTAAGTTATTTTTCTATTCCAAGAGGCAGTAAAGAAAATCTTAAAACAGCTTTTTTAAATTTTCTAAAAGACTCCCAGATCTCAGAAATGATTAAATCCCACATAATAGATTGCATTGCCGATCAAAAGCTTTGCGATCAGGACGAAGAATATTTACGAAATATTTTTGACCTTTTTAAAAGTGAAACAAATAAACAAATAAACAGAGCTCTACTTTCCTTAATTCACTATTATCCGCAAATTGATAGTTTCTTTTGGTACATTAAGGATGAATTTTTAAGGGAGAACGGATACATTGAACGAATTGTTAAGGATGAAGTAATACGAGGAACTAGTTGGATACTGGAAGAATTAATTCTGAGATTTGAAAATCAAGCCCACTTCATTGCCCTGATTGAACACTATTTTGACGAGACTAAGGATAACTATAGCAGTAATGACTTTATAGAAAAAATAATAAAGAGATGTCTATATTTTGAAGATGTCCATAAAGGTTTTATAACTGACCTCCTCTCTTACTTTTTTGAAAATGCAAATTTCAGTATAAATGAAGATGCTCTTAGGGTTTTGATTTTAAGACTGAATCCTGAGAGTCAATTAGATGGTTTTAAATACTTGGCTAATAACATCCATTTCGACAGGATTGGCTATTTCTTAGCTTCTGTAACTGATGAGCAAAATATTAATCTAGTCGTTGAAAAATTTGCCGATGGTTCAATTGAAAATACTAATTTAGACTTATACAGAAATGTAATAGCAAATCACGGAAAAAGAAAACTGGCAGAACATTTTAACAATACCATGTTAGAGAAAGGGTTTGTCTTTAAGGAAGTTCTTTTATCAGACGAAGAATATGAAACCCGGGTGACAAAATTTAAAAATCTGCCACAAGATAATTTTGATATATTGTTTAACGAAAGCACATTAATTTCAAAAATAAAAACTGTTTTTGCAGAGTATGGTGCTTCAATTGATTCCGCGTTGATAAGAAAAATTCAAACGGATTGGTTTCGTAAAAATGGCGGTGGTAATAAGTTAGATATTAGTATTTCGATATTAAGAAGACTTATACAAATTCATGACAAAGCGGTAAAATTTACCGATATCACTCATATTCTAAAAGATGATTTTATAATAATTAATGAAATCAAATCCCAAATTCATTCCTCAAACGATACACATAATAAATTTAATATCAGCAGTAGTCAACAAGCATTCCTAAATAGCTGGTGCCAAAAAGCCTCGAATGAAATTCGCTTCGACAGAATAATCAGATTTGTCAGCAGTGATCGATATGGAGGTCTGGAGGATTATGGTAAACTCAAAACAATCTTGTTCTTTGTAACACGATTTGATTTTAACCTTTCGCAGGATTTTCTTCTAAATTGTATTGAATTCATTGACGTAAATAACTCGGACGAAGAAGTTAAAAGGCTTGAATGGCTAAAACTTAAAATCAATAATAACTTTCTTTTTAACCAAAGAATTATTGAGAATCTTAATACTAAAAACCTGGCATTTCTTCCCCTGAATATCCATATTCAATATGCGTTGGACAATAATCTGAGTGCTGCATTTCAAAAAATAAGGGAACATTTTCTGATGCCCGAGTACAATTATAATATCGACAAGAAATTAGAGCAGTATATATCACTGACGGGAGATTACGAACTGCTTAAAAATCTATGTTCAGAAGTTACAAGCCACAAATACTGGTCAGCCGTTCAACTATTAATGAAACTGAAAATAGAGCAAGCTTTCTGTGAACAGAAAGCAGTAGAATACCTTGAAGAAAATATAGAGGCTGAAAAGAATTATTATAGTTCAAGTGCTTTGTCGGTCCTGTTTGAACTAAATTCCCTGGCTGCACTCAATTACGTTTCTGCTTTTTTAAGTAAGGACAAATTACCTTCGCTAAATCAGGTTTCGTATTCGAATTATGACGCTATAGACAATTACGAAATGTTAGGGAATCTTTTGGCTAAACTTAAAAAGAGAGAAACTGAAAAGTTAAGCTTTGATGGACTGGAAAATTTTATAGTGACGTATGTTACTAATATATCAAAAAATAAAGAAAGTTACAATTCAACGCAAGATCAACTAGCTCTTTTAAAATCCATGGCTATAGTAAAAAATTCAGACAATGAGTTATACCTCATAAATCACCTAATTGACAAATCGCAAAACAGCTACATCAACTCGCAGTCTAAAGCAATGAATTTTAAAGAGGCCTTGGAGAAAGTGGAAGAAATTATAAAATAGTTTAAGAGTATATATTTTTTACCAACGCCAGTAAACATTGAAGTTGTGCATTGCAGAATCATCCTTTTGCTTAACTTTGCCTCATGAATTTGGAAGAAATAAAACGTTATTTTGAAAGCACGCCTCCTCCGCAGGAAGTACAGTGGAAACCCTAGGCAAAAATCAGTGATACCCAGAAGTTTTTAAATACCTGCTACACTGGAATTAGCAATTTTAACGGCACATCTGACATGTGTCCTGCATGGTGGCATCTAAAAGATTTCTATTACCAGGTAAAACGAAATAATTTACAGGAAATCAATACTGAGACCCAAACGCAGTAAATTCAAATCACTTCAATAATTCGGATTTTAAAAACTTTATTAGTCATAAAAAAAACTGAAATAATAAACTATTCGATTTTTTAAAATACCTCAGCACCAAGTCATTCCTTTTTTAGTGATTTTTCCACTTTTACAATTTTAATTTTTCACTTATAAATTCTGTAGTTAGCCTCATTATATTTTCTCGTGTATGGCTCAAAACAGAATCCTGTTCTTTGGCAATAACGTTAATAAATTCCTGGCTTAGAGCTGATGAAGGATTAACACTAAAAAGTTTAAACCATAATTCTTTGAATTTTTCTTCGTAAAATGATAAAGTAACTTTTACCTTTTCCTCCCTAACCATTGCCCTTAGAAAAGCTTTTCGCTCAGCATCATGTAATATCCGTACTTTGAACACCTCCTCTTTATAGTTGGCAAATTCAATGAAATGCTCGTCATTTAAATTATAAAAATCGAAAAATTTAACATGCTCTATGGATTCATGAAATTGAATAACGAAATCATTCATTATGATCAGATTCGGATTCCGGTCACTAGTAAAGCCAACAAAGTTCGATGTGTATGCTTTTTCTCCTCCTAGAGTTTCCATATAGCTAATACTCAGGGGAAACTCTTTAACTTGCTCCTCAGTGATAGTTTTATGATTTAGTATTATTAAACGTAATTTTTCAAATGTATCTCGCGATAATTTAAATGATTCTTCGCAAACAGCAGTTCTCCAAACCTGGATATAAAAAAACAGCCTGATGATTTTAATTTCCTCAAACTCAAGCGATGCATATTCGTGAATTTCGGCATTCCTCAGTTTAGGAAGAATGTTTTCGATAAATGCCTCCTCGATTTCGGTAAAAATCGCTTCACAATCAGTACAGAAAACATAATCTACTGAAAAAGGTATTTTTTTTGCCTGCTCAATTTCTTGGTCAGTTGCACCTCGCCCCAAAGTTTCTTCCAACTTTTCTATGGATGTCTCACGTTGAAAATTGAATTCCACAAAAGCGGTGTCGTTAGACAAATCAAAGTAGAAACCTGTTTCTCTTGCATTTCCTCCATCCAGGTTTAAACAGCTTCGAATAATTTTATCCGTAAAATAGTGTGTGTTTTTTTTATTGCCTTCGTTATTAATGCATAATGGACATGTCATATTTTATAATATTGGAATATTAATACTTCTTTTAGTCTGCTATGAATGTTTACCTCAGCAGAACTAAATGATAAATTTTGAGATCCTCGCTTTGCAAATGAATGTAATCTCAATTTGTCGCTGCTGGTTCGCTAGTTGATTCTTCCCCTGTTTCTGCAGCAGCAGCAGCAGCAAATGCATGAGCCTTTCCATCTGTCATTCTCTTATATATAAAAGTGAAGACAAAAATACAGCGCGGACATCTTGTTTTTGAGCTATAAAGTCGCATCTGAACTATAATAGTTATTTCGTAACTCTGTCCCCAGAATTTTCATCGCAATGGAGATATCTTGGTTTATTTCTGCCAATAACTGATTACCTTCCTTCCAATCTGAAGAATGTGACACCTTGAGCATCTTACCTGTCAGCTTCCTGATTTCTTCCCGTACTTTCTCATTTTGAATACGTTCCAAATACATCGTTAGGTCCTGGACGGTATACAGAAGTTCATTACTGTTTTCCGCATTAAGTATCCCTTGCTGCCACTGACCGCTGTCCTTGAAGTTTTGCATATCCTCAACGTGAAGTAAAGTTACAAGCCTGTGAGCTTTATAGGTACTTTCTTGAATTTTTAAATAGTTATCACGCTGGAATTCACGAAAAATTTCCTGCCTCTTATAAATTTCAAGCTTATTCTGGTTCTTGGAGATTGTTCGTGCATTAATTATAGTAGTACTTATACTTGCGGACGCTCCGACAACAGTCCCGACAAGTGTACCAATAAAACCCCAGGTAAGTGGATCCATAATTTATTTATTTTTCTTTTAAACACCTTCTTGCTGACTTAATAGAAATTGAATACTTTCAATTATTGAAAATCTGCAGTAATAAATTTAGATAACTACACCGAATTTACACTATATTTTTTGCGTTTTTAGTTTTTACAGCGCTTTTTAAAAATTTGCATTTTAGAATTTCTTAGTTGAAATTACTTGCGTTGATATTTTTAATGGCGATGTTGTTGTAAAGTATAATTATTTTTTAAATCGTATGCTTATATCTACTTGGAAGAAATGTACAACGTTGGCTGATTTTCAATTGAAAGCATTAAAGATCATATTTAATAATGTTTTTATATCCGTGAAGTCTCCATTACCTGACTTTAACTTTTCACGAAACTTTTCCTGTACATAATTTTTTTCGGTAATTTCCCCCTGATATTGTTTTTCTTTGTCATTATAAGCTTTCCAATGGACCGGAATCACTGTATTATTTTTCATGAGTACATCATGTCCGAAATACATCTCGATTCCGCAGGCCAAACCATTAATATTCATTTTCTTTATTCCTGTCGGACCAACTGTAGGGTATGACTTTGCCAGTTTTATATCTGGAAATTTCAGTACTTTTATATTTTCAGGCAGCTTGATCTGCATTAATCTTTTCATTTCAAATATACCTGTCGTGTCGTTGTCAAATAATACAATAAAAGGGTGCTTGACATTAGATGCGGTCAGAGCAATTACTAATTTGGCCAGTGCTGAAGCATTGCTTTCTACTTTGAATTCATCAAAATCTATAAAATGATAGTACCTGCAAAGGTGAGGATAAAGTATGGAAAGTGCCTTGCTTATAAACTCAGTATCCGTTTTTCCTTCAGCTAAAACAATTATTTTTTCAATATCATCATCATCCCTAATACCCGGTTCTTCCACCCATCCATTTCCTATTACCTCACTCAGATCACATTCGATAATGGAATCTTCTGGAATAATACTTAAAATTGAGTACAAAACAGATTCTACGGATTGACCGTAAATTGAAAGCTCATCATATATCAAACTTTCTTTAAAATTTTTATATATGTAGTCCCAACTTTTTTCTTTGTCTTTTATAATATTTCTTAATTCGTCCAGGTACTTTTTATAAGTCACTTTCGATATTAAAAAATCATAATATCCTTCCTCACTGGCATTTACCCGTGCTGTTTCAAAATCTTTTTTTGCAGTCGATAATTTAGTGCCAAAAATTTCTAATCTCTGCTTGCAGATCTTTGCTGTCTGGCGATATCCTTTGAAGGTGTACTCGCTGTCATCCTCCTTATCCACTACCCAAGCCAATTTATTTCGAGAATTATTAGGCCTGACTTCACTAATATAATCTTCCGGCAGGAATATGCTGTCAACAGCATCAGTTCGGTACGAGTTCTTAGCGGTGAATATCGGATATTTATCAAATGATATATGTGAATATGAGCCCATTACTATTGAATTTCTAATTTTGTTTAATAACTAACCTGGTAACTACCTTTAATAAACTTCTTGCTAAACCATCAGGCAGTCATTATCTCCTTAATTTTTTCTTTTAAACCTACAATTGTATCTCTTAATGAAGTTGCTGACATGATTTGGTAAACTTCTTCTTTTAATGATTCCAATTCGGCGCCTTTGAAATGATAATGAAATTCATCTTTGCTTCCGGATTGGTGATATGCTGTAGAAATCAGATCAGTGTATTTTAGTATCATTTGATTCATCAGTTCTAAAAAGTGTGAATTTTCAAGTACTAATTTATAATACATTTTAGATAATTCTATCTCGGAAAACTTTATAAAATCCTCTTTCCTTCCATTCTTTCTTCTTATCTCAGATGTTAATGTATAAAAACTACTACTGTCACCCTGCCCTGCACAATTTTTTTGTAGACAAAAGCAATCTTCAAAAACAACTTCACCCTGTAGAAGATGTTTTAAGAAAATCGTCTGAAAAATACAACCTGAAATTATACCCAATAATGCAAATGAAGTTTTATCATTGTTTTCAATCAAAACTGCCCATTTAAGTGAGGGAATCATTTTTACACCACCACCCCACTTATGATCAGAGATTGCGATTTTATGATAGGAAACCCAAAAATCATCTATGTCATAGTTTGAATCTTCCTCTAAGTCTAAAAGATCGACACACAGATGTCCCAGTTCATGCCACAAAATCCTTTGTAAATCGGTAATAAATTCCATAAAATAATTATTTACATGCTAATATAAGGATAAAACTAATGAATGGAAGACTTCAAATATTTGACATTTCAGGTTAAATTGAGAATTTTTCCTCAATTTTATTTTAACTAGTTACTTCACTGTACTCATTATCAAATTGGTACTTGTGCATTTCGTAAATATGCCGCAATCGCCACGATTAACGAGTTCCTCTTTGTATTGAAAACATTGGTAAAACAATGCTTTGTACTTAATTTTGCGACATGAATCCTGAAGATATTAAACGTTATTTTGAAACTAATCCGCCTCCAACTGAAGTATTATGGAAACCTTGGGCGAAAATTGTTGATTCGCAGTTATTTTTAAACAGCTGCTATATAGGAATACCTAAATTTTAACGGTAGTCTGGACATATGTCCTGCATGGTGGCACCTTAAGGATTTCTACAATTTCATTAAACGCAATAATGTTCAGGAAAAAAGCAATGAAGAGCCGATATAATAAAAACAGAAGCATCTTTTAAAGAATTGTTCCGTCAGGTTTGTAATCATTAAAACAAATTTTAATACCAACCGAAAAACATTCTGTTTTTATGCTATTGTAAATCTTATAATAGAACGATCATCGTCAAATAAATTAGCTTTATTTATGTATTGATCGAGATCTTCATCCGACATATCTACAACTTTTCCAATATCTGCTTTCCTCCAAAAACCGTCGGTGCATATAATAATCCGGTCACCTGTTTTTACTTTAAGTAATTTTGTTTGAAGTTTTGCAATACCACGTCCGGATATTGAAGCTGTGACAATATGTACTGTTTTGTTTTTCACATCCGGTTCTAATTCGGCATTTGCCAGCGAATGATCAGAAGTACATGATAAAATTTGATTATCACGTAAATGATAGACCCTTACGTCACCGATCCAAAAAACCCAGTACTCGGAATCTTGATAATATAGGCCTGCTGTCGTCGCACCAAATTTTGATTTTAAATCCTGCCGTTTCAGTAATATCTGTTGATCAGCGGTTTCAAGAAGAAGATGTACAATTTTTTCTGCGTGCAGGTTTTTATTAACCACTATATCATTAAAAGTTCCATTAATGGAACTTAACAGTGATTCCGAAGCTAATTTCCCATGCCCATACCCGCTCATACCGTCACACAGTATATCAATACGGGTCTGGTGGTGTGATAGGCTTAAAAATGAATCTTCATTTTCATCACCTGAACCAACCGATGACACAAAATAGTCCGTGTAGTTCATAAATTAATCTGATATTTCATTAAGAATCGTCCGGAAGGCTTTTTCAATCTGATCAAATGTCAATAGTTTGTCATGTATACCAGCGGCCAGCAACAGTCGGCTGTTCTCTCCCATCTCTAACTGTTCATTTAAAATTGCTGCTATCTCATTGCGAATATCATCCCTACCGGTAAGCATTTTTTTTAAATCTCTACCTAATATAACAGCTCCGGCAGTAAAGTCCGAATAATCATCATCGTCATAAATATCATAATGTTCTTCATCGAGATTTTCCTGGTGAATGGGAAGATAGGAATCTATTATATATGCCATGTCCTCTGCATCCTTGGTGGTTTTATAAAAACGGTCTTTCCAGGCAATGAGCTTCAAAATAAAAAAACCCGGCAAGGAAGCAACCTTTATTTCAACTTCTTCATCTATGATCATTGTTATAGTATCGCTCGTAATTTCCGTAAAGCCTTTAACGGACATTGCATGACTTTCCTCGGGTGGCCAGTATATTTTATCATCTTTTCGGGCTACTTCACCAAATGGCACTATGTCCAGTTCATATTTTCCATGGAAGTGGAACCTCTGCTTTTGATCAGGATCTTTGGTAAATCCATCTATAGCACACAGATCTGCTGATATTTTATCAAATGCGTCCCAGTCAGGTATAGCTATGGCTATATCAAGATCAAAGGTTTTTCTTGCAGGCTCCTGATTATAGAGGGCGCCAAAAACAATATCTCTTGCTGTAGCTCCAATAATAAAAAATTCCATACCGATTGAAGTGAAATATTGGGTCAATTCTTTCAGCAGAGGCTTTAACAGCGGATTATTGAGCTGTTCGTTCGAGATGTGATAACTCATTTTTCAATATGATATTTGCGGTTTCTATATTTCTTCCAATTCCACTTCCGATAAGATCAGCATAAACAAGTAGTGCAGGAACAATGGGCTGATCATGATAAAGTTGTCGATCCTCCCAAAACATTTTCAGCACTTCAACCTGACCTTCTTCAGAAGGTGCTAAACCGATATCACCAATAAGACTGCGCCAAATTCCGTCCGTATAAATTGTAAATTTTTCCGGAAACAGGTAATTAGTCATCATGGCTGCCGCAGGCTCACCACCCCAAAGCAGAACATCATCCGAATTTTTTAAAGGTACATTGGTCCAAGGCAGTGAAGATGAATTTGTAAATTTCATTTTCTTTTGTACAAGTCTGGGTCTTAACACATCATGGTACGAAATAACCCACCGATTAAGTAATTCTTCTTTATTTTTAAGAAATTTTCCATTTTTTGTTGTCATATAAAAATTAAGATCACCCAATTCTGCTATAACATTTGCTACTGATCCAAGTGCAACACCCGCTCTGGCTGCAAGCTCGCGATATGTAAAATTTATACTTTCTGGTTCACTTAACAAATGGAAAAGTATTTTTATTCCAGCTTCCTGAAAAGCTCTGGACTGATTCATTTTTTCTGGCTTATCTCTTTTTTGGCCTTCAATACGGACAAATAAACTTTTATGGGCAATAAAGCAGTTCCCAGCTGTATCAAGATAATTAATTTTCTCAAGAAAGTATTCCGTTGCTATATGTTGGGGGATATAATCAGCTATTAATATAACTGGGGAATTCTCATATTCCTGTAAATTTCTGAGCATAGACTTTATTACCCCACTATTCTCACGTGTTATATGTTTTTTGCACTCAATTATAAATGGCGTATCTGCAACAGTTAATATTCCATCATGATTATCCAAGTTTCTTTTAATAGAAATATCCAGCCCGGTCTTTTTCTCAAGCTGTAAAACTGCATCATCTAATATTCCCTCTCCTCTTCTCATTGTTCATTATTTTTTCGCGTTCATTTAAAATGAACAATCAAATTTAGTGAACATAATCATTATAACCAAATGAATGAATGAATTTTACAACATTAAAATACGCCTATAAAGTGATACCGTAACCAAAAATCCTTTTTCTTAAATATTACAGCTTTGTGATAGAACTGTCAGTTCCAAGCAAATGAAAAATAATTTGGGGAAACTATATATTCACGATTGTTTTTTATCATCCCAACTATTTGATTATCAACTAACAAAAACCTATTTCGGAAACGAATTAGTCACAAATATTACATAAAAACGTGACAAAAAAGATAAAATTTCCACAAAAAAATATGTTGAAATTGGGTAAAAAGGGTATGGGTATTTTTTATCTTGGAAAACTTAAGAGTTTTCCAAGATAAAAAATACCCATAGGGTCAAAGTTATAGTTTATTTTTTTTAAATGCAACTTTTCTACCAAAAGTATTGATTTTCAAAACATTAATTAAGGTCATAAAAAAGTATTAAAAGGATAAAATACCAATATCGTAAATGAATTTAAACAATTCTCAAAGCGAATCTGATAGTCTATAAAACTTCATACACGTTCCGATAATTATTTCATTTGAAGTATTGCTATGATAATCGTTAGTACAATTGCAACAATACCTAACCACTTTTGCCAATGAAAAGATTTCTTTGCCAATTCATCACTTCCTCCCATTTCATTTTTAATACCTTTTCCAACAGTAACTTGACCTTTATCAGTAGAGATGTTTCCGGTTTTTATCTTATCGCCGATATGAAAGTTATTTTTCACTATTGTAGGATTTGATATTTCTTGCACCTGTTGACGACTACCCAAAATATCAACAGCAGGTATAGAAATACTAAGAGTTTCATCTCTATTTTCTATAAGTGTTTTTATTGCATCCTTTAAATTTTTACCTTCAATAACCTTCCTCTCGAAACTAATAAATTCATTATTACTGGTATCTTTAAAAAAATCAAAAAGTTCTTTCAAAATCTCATCTAAGCTGTATATAACTAAAGACAGGCACATAAAATTGGAATTGGTCTCAACTCTGAAATTAATATACTTTTGTTTAGACTCCATAACTTTATCAATATCTTCAGTGGTAAAATCTCTTTTAAAATCACACACATCACCAATATTATTATTCCAGATACTAGTAAAATCTTCTTCTCCTGACCATACTTCTAATTCCTTAAGTTTGTCCGTTATTGGTATATAAACATTATCTAATAGTGGTGAGAATTTCTCTTCAATTTCAGATTGCACCTTATCATATAACTGCTTACTTATATAATTTTCATTTGGATTTAAATCCCGTCGCTTTCTATCTAAAACTGCCAATTCAGTACATATAGGAATATACTTCTCAATATATTCTTTCTTGTTATCATCTAGATAATCTATAAATTTGAATAATGCTACGACTTGTTTTGGTATCATTTATTTTTATGTAAAAAATTAATTGCAATGTATTTTAATCATAATTAGATCTAACAATCTTCATAGCTTCTTTACTCACCTGCTTCTCACTTTTAAACTCCTTCTCGTAAAAATAAAAAAAGATTTTATTATATAACGGAATTTCAAGAAAGATGAATTCGCCGGATGTATGCATATAATGAAACGATGTGTTTCTTGTTCTACCAACAACCAGATGAGAAATCCGTTTGGAATTGTCTTTAGTTGCAATTCTTTTCAATGATTTTCTGGTTTTTGTAGTAACTGTTCTAACTGAACCATCACGCATAAATGCAATTGAAAAATCAGATAAAAATGGTATGTAATCAGATTTTTTATGCCTTTTGAATTCTGTTCGTAAATCTCAAACTTGAAATTTATAATCAATTATTTCCAGCCATCGAATTATAACAAGCAAATCGTCAGGACTGTAATAAGTTTTCTTTAAATCTGCATTAGCAAGGATCTTTTGAACCTCTCTCTCAATAGAATTAAATAATTCCGAATTACATTTGGCGCACAATGGTATTGTTGCCTTAATATAAGCATGATCGAGTTCATTAACATCAGATTTGAATATTTTTTTCGGATTACTTTCAAATACCCACTTTGGAATAATATGTTCCTTAGTTAAATTTTCTTCTTCACCGCAAAACGAGCAAGAAGGAACTCTGATTTTATCTATCCATCCTGTTAGATAATCATCAAATAATTTCCTCATAACATACTTCCCGCGTTCTCTTGCAATTTTTCTTATCTCAAGCAATTTGGGTTCAATATTCATTTGTTTAGAGTTTATTATGATTATTTACTTATTTCTAAAATTTTTACTCTTTACTTTTTTTATCTCCTCTATTAAGAAAATAAATGAATTTTGAATTATTTCACCTGTCGATAAATGTTCTTTAGATGATGTCCACACAACTTCATTAGAATAATTTAAATTAAATTTATAATTATTCTCCGATAACATTACCGGCTTTTCATCTGGAAAGTAAAATCTGTTATCAGTAGCACTTGCAAAGCCTGACCATCGCCTTACAATCAATTTGTTATGCTCTGCTGTATTTGTAAATCTACCACTCCAATAAAAACTTACTGAAAAATTTTCACAATGAATAACGGTAGCATCTCTATCATTTGATTCATAAGTAAAATTTAAACCAGTAGATGTTTTATACAAATCAACTTTTTCTTTAAGTAGACTATTAAGAATATCAATTTCCTTGTCATAAATATTAACTCCTGCAGTGGAATTTATAATCTGATTTAATTCCCTGTTTAACCGTTCCTCGCTTAAAAAGCTACTTGCACTATCAATAATTGGGTCAAAGGTTGGCTCATTAAAATCAGGAATAGCGCCCAATACCGGTATATCTATAACTGGTTTATCATAGATAAGTTTTGCCAATTTAAGCAACTCACTATAGTACACCTTATCATCAACCATATTGTGATAAACTTTTGATTTAAGAAACCTTGGCGAACTAGTTTGAGAACTTCCAACTCTAAGAATAGGAAGAAATTTAATTTTTGTAATTGGTGATTCGAAAATCTCCTGAGTTATCATAGTACTTTCATAACCAACTCCACTTTTTCTTTCCTCGGCTCTAACTTTATAATTCGGTGTAAGTACTACTAAAACTTTATCCGCTTTTTCGATTGATTGCTCCATAAAATATGGTAAGTCTGAACCAGTATTTAGATGATATTGATCTAGAAGTACTATTACTCCATACTTCTCAGTCAAATCTTTAGCTAATTTTAAAACCCATTGCTGGTGTTCCGGGCTATCCCACGAATATGAAATAAATACAGTTTTTCTATTTTCTGACATTTTTATTTTCCTACTTATAATTATGATTTTACATTGACAATGTAAGATTATTTTTCGACACAGTGTAAACTCAGCTAAATGAGTTATAGACAAAGTACGTTCATAAACATACAAGAGTGGATACCTTTTTTATTACAAAAAATTAAAGCGCTTTTTTAATAATATTTCAAAATCAAAGTTTTGTGGGGGAATCATGGCGGAAACCACACACTCACCCAAATGCATCCGTAAGGAGCTGTTTTTCGCCGTATATGCTATGACCCTTCAGACAATTAAAATTGATGCCTCCTCAATCATTTTGTTGCGTTAAAAAAAAATAATAATCTGTAAGAAAGTTTTTCTATATTAGCCATACAGCAGTTGTAAAACATATTTCATTAAATGCAAGAGATAATTAAGAACATCTTTTTTATTGCTGAGGACTCAGAATTTTTATAAATCTAATTTAACTATGAGTATTGACTGGGAGAAAAAAATAGAGATTGATACACAGTGGATAGAAAGACAGCTAACAAATCATTTTAATGAAAAAAACACCAAAGTTGCAGTTAGAGCCTTTACCCCCAAAGTTTCTGGAACAAATTTCAGCTGTGATAATTTAATAGAACAACTCGGTTTTTTTTTACCTGAGTATGTTCATACCAACACTTCTAAAAAAAACAAACTTAAATCTTTAACAGCTAAGTACGGTCCCTTGCAAGCGGAAAAACATCTGAATCTTGCTTTATATCAGGAAGCTCAGGCTTTTTTCGGGAAAAAAAATCCTGCAACAGATGGAAAATATGGAGAACTTCTTTTGTTTGCCCTCACTGAAAGTATCCTTAAAAGTAAGATGGTTGCACATAAAATTGAGGGACTTTCAAATCCAAAAGATCAGGTAAAAGGAGGGGACGGAATTTTTCTTGGAAATTACGAAATCGAAGAAGGTGTTTTTAAGCCTGCAATCTTTATTGGTGAATCAAAAATAATGCAGGGATTCAGCGACAGTCTGGATGACGCATTTGAATCATTAAACAGGTTTCACAGCCCTGTTACACGTACCGAATTTAACTCAATGGAGTTTATTGTAGCCAATAAGACCTTTTTCACTGACAGCACTGATACCGATTATGAAGAGATTTATCAGATGCTTACACCTGGCTCAGATGTATTCAGAAACCAAGTAATGGTTCATCCCATCCTGATTATGCATAACAGCGCATCGATCGCTACATTAGAGAAAAAGGCAAAAGACAGTGAAGATCTAGAGTTGCTGCTAAGCTCTCATCTCAACTCAAAAAAAGCAAAAATAATTGAAAAAATAAAAAATAAATTAAACCAGTATCCTCTAATAGAGAAAGTGTATGTTGACTTCTTCTGTTTTCCATTTAATGATATCGATTATTTTAGGAATGGAATGTATTTCAACATTCATAAAGTCCAATATCCAAATCAGCCTTAGTTAAATGGAACATCTTTCCAAAATATATGATAACGACTCTCTTAATTTAGTAATCGAACAGCAGGTACTAGGTCTGCTAAAGAGAAAAATCGAGTCTTTGCCGAAAATAGCTGATGAATTTAGTGAAATTCGCAAAGCAGTCTGGCTTGCCTCTATTTTAGCAGAAAGCGACGATGAAAAACATCTAAAGAAAGTCCAGGATCTTGCTATTCTTCTCTTTTTAAACAATCCCGACGAAATCGAAATTTTGAAGATCGCATATGTTTTATTCTCCAGAATAGGAAACCTGGCAGCAACTGGACATTTAAAGACATTAATCAGCTTCTATCAAAAAAATGAAACTTTTGGAGAGGATATAATTTTGCAGCACGAGCTAATCACAAAAAGAACAGAAAATTCAATTCTTATTGATGAAAAACCTTACCTGCTGACGGATTTCCAGAAAAATCTTTTTACCAATATACATGAGCAGAAGTACATATCAATTTCAGCCCCTACTTCTTCGGGCAAGTCTTTCATCCTAAAAAAATATATTGAGACAGAATTAAAAATAAAAGAGAAATACTGCGTTTTCTATATTGTTCCCTCCAGGGCGCTGATCAACCAGGTAAGTGAGGAACTCAGGATTGACCTGCAGAACATCACCATTAAAAATGCTTTTATTGAGGATGAAAAAGACCACGAGGAGAAGCTGATTTATGTAATTACGCCGGAGAGGGCGGTAAAAATTATAAATTCTGAACATGGCCTTATTTTGCCAGACCTCATTTTTATAGATGAAATCCAAAATGTCGAAAATGAAGATGGAAGGGGAAATCTATTTGAATACGTGTACGAAGAACTTTCGAAAGTTCCGGAACATACCAAAATAATCACAGCTGGCCCCTTTATTTCTAATTCAAATGAAATCTTCAGAGAATTGTTCGACAAAGAAAGTAAAGTTGTAAATACCGATCTGTCTCCTGTTTTCCAGCTTAGAACAATTATTAAGCTCGAAGAAAATTCAATTTCGTTGACTCTTTTTGCAGGAAACAAAGTCTTCCACCAGATCAAAGAGGTAATAAAAATCCCTAAAATTGAAAAGACTTTCAACACTAATATAGGAAATGGACTCGCGCAGATCGTAGCTGCATTAAGCCATAAAAACGATAGTAACTTAATATACAGTTCTCGGGGCGACTATGCCGAATCTTGGGCACTAAAATTCGCCGAATCTGTCGCTTTGGATGGTGATCTGGAAGATGAATTGAAGGATTTAATTAAATATGTCAGAACGGATATACACGAAGAATATTTCCTACTTAAATGTCTCAAAAAAAGGGTGGCCTTTCATCACAGCTCCTTGTCGGAGTTTGTCAGAAAAGAAATTGAAACCCTTTTTGAGCAGGGCATTATCACCACACTCTTCTGCACCTCAACACTTCTTGAAGGCGTAAATCTACCTGCCGATAATCTCTTTGTCATTAAACCGGAAAAAAATACGGAGCAATTGAGTGATTTCGAATTTGGAAACCTTATAGGAAGAGCAGGCAGGCTTAAGAATACACTTTATGGAACCATTTTCTGTGTGAGCAAAAAGAATAATGTCGAATGGGCGGAAAACTACTATCAGGCTGATTATCTTAAGGAGGTAAGAACTTCCAGTTCAAGGGCACTGCCGGAAATTTCTACAGATGAATTAACTAAAACATCCTTAGAAATTGAGTCATCCAAAATTAGAAATCTAATAACTTCGTTAAGAAACAAAGCACTCAGAGATGATGAATCCATAGAAAAGTTCTTTGCCAAACATAAACTAGCAGCAACAGTTAAATCAGATATGATCCGATCAGTCAGATCTTCAGTTGAAAATGTGACTATACCATATAATGTAGTCAAAAGAAATCCAACAATCGATCCTATCCTTCAGGATAAACTATATAAAATAGTAGTGCAAGATTTACAAAGCTGGGTAATACATCCTAATTCAAATTTTAATGCACCATACAGAAGAGAGATAGCAAATAATATAGAATATAGTAATCAAAGTTTTTTCTGGCAGTTTGATTCTATCATTTCACGATTAAACGAAATCTTTGCCATGTCAAAGGAAATTTGGGTAAATGATCATATTTCAATTGCATCTTCCGGAATATGTATAAATGCAATGAACTGGATGCAGGGTAACAGTATTGGAGACCTAATTAGCAATAGAATTAAATTTTATTCAGAAGACGAACGAGTTAAGCCTGAAAATAGAATAGACGCTTCAAATCCCGAACATATCAACAGAATGATTAAAGAAGCGATTAAAATTAATTTAAAAGTGGTGACATTTTCACTATTAAAATATTTAAAACTACTTGTTGATATATTGGACGAAGTTCTGGACGAAAACCAAAAAGAAAGATACAAAATGACACTAGCCCTTCCTATTCAGGTTGAACTGGGTTCACAAGAACCTATTGTTCTTTCCTTAATTACGCAGGGAATTCCCAGAACTGTGGCATTGAAACTTTTTGAAATTTATAAAAAGACTGACGAATACAAAAATGAAATTAAAATATTTGAATGGATGCGACGACAGGAAATTATTCCAGGTCTAGAACCTATTTACAATAAATTCCTTGCGAAAAATAATTTTTTAAAGCAGCCTAATTTCCTCTAATACTTTGTTGCATTAATTTTTATAAATAGAAATAATCTTTTCAAAATTAAGCATTTACTTAAAAGATAAAGTTAATTTTCAATTACTGAATAATTTAAAATGTTTACGATTAATTAAAAATGAACAAAACATATATATTTCTTGACACAAATAACTGGATATACCTCTCCAATGGTTTTAACGTATATTCCAGCAAATATGAGGAACTGCATATAAAAGTATTTGAAATAATTGAAAAACGTGTTAAAGATAACAGCATCGTATTTTTAACAAACGATATAATTATCCAAGAATGGGAACGTAATAAGTCACAAGCATCTAAACAAATTACTGATTTTAAAAATAAATTTGACGGTCATAAGGATCACTTGAAAGCTATTGAAAAATTTATCGGTACTACCGACTCAGTTTCTGAAATAGAAAGTTTAAAAAATATTATAGAGGAAAAATATAACGAAAAGATTGAAAAACAAAAGCAGCATATTAAAAATGTTGAGCTTTTTTTTAAGAAACATACTTTAGTAATCCCCATTCCAGACTCAGCAAGACTTACAGCATCGAATCTGGCAGTGGAGAAAAAAGCTCCTTTTATTGGTGAAAAGCAAAATAGCACGGCCGATGCTATAATTCTTCTAAGCTCCATAGATTATTTATATGAAAATCATAAAATTCCATATTTCGATTTAGCTAGTAAGCCCGCCGCCGAAAGTTTTTACTTTCCAGACTCTTTTTTTGTTTCAAGCAATAGTGGTGACTTTTCTTCTGCAAAAGATCGGGAGCTCATCCACGATGATCTGGCACCATATCTGGAAAAAACTAAAACGAAATTCTACTTTTCTTTAGGAAAACTAATTAATGCCCTTGAAGAAAAATTTCTTTCAGTAGAGGAGCAAGATGAGCTAGAACAGATTGGAAATTTAGATTATTGTGAATTCTGTCATTTCGGAATAATTCAGTTTTCTCAATATTTTGAGGTTTTCAATCCGTTCAATCGTTATATAGATAAAGATCAGTATTCTTTAGATTTTGCAGAAGCAGAGTTGCAGGAACTAATTATTTCCCACAATAATTCTCCGATGTCAAAAATAGCAACTGGAGAATGCAGCGAGTGCTTTGCCGAATATATTCAATGTGAATGCAGTGCAATTACCCGAATTAAAGAAAACAATGCCATTTTTGAATGTGAAGGTAACTGTGGATTAAGTTATCGAGTTAATGCTGATATCGATAGAAAGGGTGTAATTTATAACTTGAATTACGAAATAATCAAACTTTATCAATGTGTAACTTGTCAATACGACTTTGAAGAGTTGGACGAAACAAACAATTGTGACGTATGTGCAGAATATAACAGGAAAATCAATGATTGATTTATATTTTAAATTCTTACATGTTATTTTCTTTATGCTGTTTTTTAAATCCAGTCTTGTTCTTTTCAAAATTACTTCAAAGATAATTTCTTCATAGCAGCCTAAATAAATTAAATAGAGCAAAAGTGTTCAACTGTCGAACACCTTGAGTAATTCTTTTTAAGAACATTATTTAATATAAAACATTATTTTTGGAGAATATATTAAAGAGAAAAGAATATTTTTGTTTTGAAAAAAAGTAAAAAATAAAAATCGGAAACTCTATTAAATCAAAGGGTTTCAAGGCGTTTTACCAAGTTTATCAATAAACATTAATATGGGAATTAGTTGTTCGATTGTAATCCCAGCAACTCCACATGACAAGGGAAAAATGCTTTAAAAAATTATCACTTCAAGTTTTGTGGCAGAATCGTGGCGCATACTATTTTTAACAATTAAGAATCCAGCAAAATCAAAGTCTAACGAGTTTAGGTTCGAAACTTTTAGACATTCACTTTTATGTATATACCAAATTTCTGATTGCGTTTATTGGTAATTGTTTTTTCGAGAGGCTCATTATATCAGCTTTCTTTGTTCACCAATAAGCACACACATTTTTGAAAGGTTTATGAGGTCATTACACAATTGATTTTTAAAGATGGGTACGGGATGATAACGTTTTATAAATAATACAAAAAAATTCTATTTTCGGAAGCAATACCTCCTCTATCCCCCTTGTAGCAGATTTTCTTAAATAGTCAGAAGAAGTTTCATTTATTTTTTAGTAATTGCGGGGATAATTAGGCTCTTCAAATCGTAATTTGTAGGCGATCTGCTTAAATTCAAAGCATAGTACCTTGCAAAAAATATCCGTCTGCGCAATGTTTTTTAATGATCCATACGTACCTGAGCAATAATAGATTTTAGATAAGGATGATCTGTATCTTTCATGAAATAAAAAATTTAATTATTAAAAGAAGAATTTTACTATAAGACATTATTATACTGGTAATCAGTTTCTTATAACTAAAAAAAAGTAAAAAAAAAGTAAAAAAAAAATAAGTTACGATATATTTTTTTTTTAATTTTATTATGTAAAACCAACACATATTATCTAAATAGGTATTTACAACTGCCCGACAAACTACACGAACCCGCACTTTCCTATTTTTATTATACTATTTATTCTATGCGTATATAATTCAGATTAGTATCTCATAAGCAGATACTTAACTGTTTTTACAGTCTTTCTATGCCTAATTTTTTTTGCAATTTGCAGATTCTCAAACACAAAAAAAATTACTTGGTTTTAATGTTAAACGTCTAAATCTAATAGTTAGAAATGAAAACCGCAACGCACGAAAAAGGGGTCAACGTTCAGCAGGAATACAGCTCTTTATTTAATTTTTTCAATCTAGAATTAGTGGTTTCTATAGCAGGAAAAAGCTGCAGACACGCCGCGGCTATGATAAATGTCACTGCGATTCTTTTAATGGTGATTTATCCTGTTCATGGCCAGCCGGAAAAACAACTTGCGGAAAAAACAGAAGGAACAACTTCGTTAGGCAGACTAAAACAAATTAATGCCGGAGTGTTGAATATCGGTTATGCAGAAGCAGGGCCTGCCAATGGGGAACCGGTAATTTTATTGCATGGCTGGCCGTATGATATCCATAGTTTTAATGAGGTAGTACCACTGCTGGCTGCAAAAGGATATCGTGTAATCACTCCTTATTTAAGAGGTTTTGGAACCACCCGTTTTCTCTCCGATAACACTTTTAGAAACGGTCAGCAGTCAGCACTTGCAGTAGATGTGATTGCTCTGATGGATGCTCTTAAGATAGAGAAAGCAATTATTGGCGGATTTGATTGGGGAGCACGGACAGCAGTAATTATGGCGGTACTCTGGCCAGCCCGCGTAAAGGGTCTTGTTTCAGTTAGCGGTTATTTGGTTGTAAATCTTGAGGCCAACAAAAAGCCATTACCTCCAAAAGCTGAGCTTGGTTGGTGGTATCAATATTATTTCTCAACGGAACGAGGAAAATTAGGATATACTCTAAACACTTATGAATTCAACAGACAGATCTGGCACCTTGCCTCTCCATTGTGGAATTTTGACAAAGCCACTTACGATCAAACAGCTAAATCATTTGATAACCCAGACCATGCAGCAATTGTCATTCATAATTACAGATGGCGTTTATCCCTTGAGCCAGGGGAAAACAAATACGATAGTTTAGAAAAACGCTTGGCATCAAGACCAGCTGTTACAGTTCCAAGCATTACAATAGGAAGTGATTTTGACGGTGCTGCTGCAGATGGTAAAGGATACGTTGACCAATTTACAGGTAAATATGAACATAGGGTGCTTTCGGGCATTGGCCACAATGTGCCGCAGGAAGATCCAAAAGCATTCGCAGAAGCTATAATCGATGTCGATAAGATTACAAAAAAAAATAAGGCACCTCCTAAAGTTCATAATTAGCAATACGCCGGCCCTGCATTCATAAATTTTAAAATAATATACAGATAAAAAAACATAATCATGGAAAATAACAACACAGTTCAAATCGACAAAGTTTTATACACCGCTAAAACCCATACTATGGGAGATCGTGATGGCGGAACATCACAAAGTTCTGATGGTATTTTAAATCTTAAATTTTCAGTGCCGGGAACAGGAACAGGCACCAATCCAGAACAATTATTTGCAGCAGGCTGGTCAGCATGTTTCATTGGCGCTATGAAACTCGCAGCAGGCAAATTGAAAGTAAGATTTCCAGCCGGCACAACGGTCGACACCGAAGTAGATCTCTGCTTGACTGATGATAAATTTTCTCTCCAAGCACGTTTAAACGTAAGCCTGCCAGGCTTGGACCGTGAATTAGCAAATTCTATTGTCGAGGCTGCCCATCAAATTTGCCCGTATTCAAAAGCTACAAGAGGGAACATAAATGTAGATTTAAATGTAGTATAAAAAAAATGTTATGCTAATTAATGCTGCATATCAACAAATTAGAATTTCAAAAAAGAACTCTAAATCACTGCAAATAAAAAAATAAAACTATGAATAGTAATCAATATACAGCACGTGTCATCACGATAATACTCATCGTGATCACAATGTCAGCGGCAGGCCAAAATGCAGTTGATGCTAAGGCGATTCGTCCCTTCAAAAAAATACATGTTTCCGATGCTGAACTAAAAGACCTGCGTCAACGTATAATAGCCACGAAATGGCCAACTAAAGAAACTGTATCTGATCAAAGACAAGGGGTGCAGCTGAACACTATGAAGAAGCTGGCAAAGTATTGGGCCGAAGATTATGATTGGCGTAAGGTGGAAGCTAAACTAAATGCTTTGCCACAATTTGTCACTACCATTGATGGCGTCGATATTCACTTTATACATGTTCGGTCTAAAAATAAAAATGCCATGCCATTAATAGTAACGCATGGTTGGCCGGGATCCATCATAGAACAGTTAAAAATTATAGACCCTTTGACCAATCCAACCGCATATGGCGGGAAAGCCGAAGATGCTTTTGATATAGTAATCCCATCGTTGCCTGGTTATGGTTATTCTGGCAAACCAGCCAATACAGGCTGGGACCCGGTGCATATTGCAAATGCTTGGATTACGCTGATGAAAAGATTAGGATACACTCGTTTTGTAGCACAAGGAGGCGATTGGGGTGATGCTGTGACTGAACAAATGGCAGTACTGGCACCGCCAGAATTGCTGGGCATTCATACTAATATGCCTGCTACAGTACCAGACAATATTGCAAAAGCACTTCAATTTGGCCCGGCGCCCGCTGGACTTTCTGCAGAGGAACAAAACGCATATGATCAGCTGGACTTTTTCTACAAAAATGGACTGGGGTATGCTCAGGAAATGGCAAATCGCCCGCAGACATTATACGGTATTGAAGATTCCCCGATAGGTCTTGCGGCTTGGATGCTTGATCACGATGCTCGCAGTCATGCACTTATCGCGCGCGTATTTGACGGTCAAACTGAAGGACTCTCAAAAGACGATATCCTTGATAACATAACTCTCTACTGGCTCACAGGTACAGCCATTTCTTCTGCAAGGCTCTACTGGGAAAACAAACTCGCCTTTTTCGAACCCAAGCACCTTGCTATACCAGTTGCTGTAAGTGTATTTCCTGATGAAATCTATGCAGCTCCAAAAAGTTGGGCCCAAAAAGCATTTCCAAAATTAATTTATTTTAATAAACTTGAAAAAGGTGGCCATTTTGCTGCCTGGGAACAGCCAGAGGCTTTTTCAAAAGAAATAAGAGCCGCTTTCAGGTCATTGCGATAATAAAGCAAAAAAAGCAATTCGAGGCTGTTAAGCATCTTATGTTAAGAGAAACAAACATTATTTTCTTAATCTGGGTAAGATCGCTATAAAGTAAAAATCAATAACCGTAATCAGATAAAACATAAAGCAATTTAAAAATGATTATAAAACCAATTTCAGTGACTAAAATTCAAGGCACTCCTATGATCTTAAAAAAATTAAATAAGGGATTTTGGAATATTACCTTTGATAATCCCCCTTTGAATCTTTTTGATCCCGAATTCTTAACAGGCTTGTCCATAGTAATGGATCAAATCGAAAGTGACCCCGATGTAAAAGTCATTCTTTTTGACAGTTCTGTAGAAAACTATTTTATAGCGCATTTTGATGTGGCAAGAGCCGCAGAAATGCCAAACCCAAAGACGGCCAGCGGTTTGCCATTATGGATTGATATAGCACAACGACTATTGAATTCCGCCGTGATAAGCATAGCTTCAATTCGAGGCAGAATAAGAGGTATCGGAATTGAATTTGCATTGGCTTGTGATATGCGTTTTGCCAGCCGGGAATTAGCCATCTTCGGACAGTTTGAAGTAGGAGTAAATTTAATTCCGGGAGGCGGCTCAATGGAAAATCTGCCTGTCTTTTTGGGCAGAGCGCGTGCGATCGAAATTATTATAGGCGCACAGGATATCAATGCGGATCTTGCAGAACGATACGGCATTATTAACCGTGCTGTTTCTGACGCTGAATTAGATGAGTTTGTGTATCGCTTAGGCTGGCGCATCAGTCAATTTGATCCACATATAATTGGCAAGGCAAAAGCCGTTATTAACGAAAGAGCGGGCGGTAAACCTACAGCTAAAGATATGCTTGACTCTCGCGATACATTTATGCAAAGCATGCAGCGGGATGAAGCCAAGCCTGTTTTCAAAAAACTATTTGAATGGGGCATTCAGCAAGATGGAGACTTTGAATTGAATGTAGGCAGTTATCTTGATAAAATAGGCGAAACAATTGACTAAAATGAACAAGCATTCATATAACAACTTAAAAATAAAAGCATTATGGAAAACAATCAAGTTTTTGTTGATTCTAGCTTTTCTGCTATTATCAACGCACCGATAGAAAAGATCGACATACCAGCGTGGTGTTTCGGTCTTCCTGAAAATGAATATCAATCATGCTCTCCGGCACACATTGCGGCTGGTTTTACTACTGCGCCTGACGGCACAAAAATGTCAATAAATGTCGAAATCATTGGAGGCAGTCTTATGGTGCAGCACTACGTAGAACAGCTTAGTGAACCCGCACACCTTATTCTGCTGTCAGTCTCAGATGTATTTACCCCCAACGGTCGAACCACTATACAGGTGCATTGGGAACTGAGCGTCAAAAAAATTGATGAAAAAACCTGTGAATTTACAAACAGAGTGATATCAAGACCAACCCCGGATTTTATCAGTTTTATTGATAAACAAGGCATCCCATTTGAACAATTCAAAGCGCAGCGCCAGCCTGCATCAATTTACCACAATCAAACCGAAACGCCTCTTTTTGCAAAAAGTATTGAGCATCACGCATTGCGTACAAACTGACTAGAATAATTTTAAATTTTAAATTTCTATACCATGAATCAAGTAAAATATAAACGAAAAAATACAGCATTGCTGTTTATTGATCCATACAACGATTTTTTGTCAGAAGGCGGAAAGATTTGGCCGAGAGTAAAAGAAATAGCCGAAGCTAATAATTTATTGGATAATCTGCGAACAATTGTTAAATCAATTCGTCAAGCAGGTATTAAGGTGTTTATTGTTCCCCACAAACAGTGGGAACCCACAGATTATCAACATTGGCAATTCCCTAATCCCACTCAGCAAATGATTATGGAGACACATTCATTTGCTAAAGGGACATGGGGCGGAGAATGGCATCCTGACTTTGCACCTCTTGAGGGCGATATCATCGTTAAACAGCATTGGGCTCAAAGTGGTTTTGCTAATACTGATTTAGACATGTTGCTAAAACAGCATGGAATTTCGCATCTGATAGCTATAGGACTCCTAGCAAATACATGTATGGAATGCACCTGCCGTTTTGCAATGGAATTAGGCTATCACATCACTCTGGTTAAAGATGCTACCGCCGCGTTTAGCCAAGAAATGATGCATGCAGCTCATGTTCTTAATGGACCTACATATGCACATGCCATTCTGTCTACTTCAGAACTTGTTAAATCTTTACCGCTTGATTGATTGTGTAATTAAATCATAAAGAAATAATTTTCATTCAGATCAAACGAAATTTAAACAAATGCGCTGCTATTAAGGTTTAAAGCATTTATAGCAGCACATTTTTTTTATAAATTTAAGTCAGCCACTGCATTAATGGGTTTTTAAAAAAAGATATTATTACAGTTTATAAAAGTCGATGTAATTGGTGATTCCGTTCCTATACCAACCTCAGAACAGGCTGAAAAAAGTAGGCAAAACAACAGATCAAGGGAGTAATCTATGTTTTGGACTTGATACCTTTTCTGCCACAAAAAGCTAAGGCGAATTAAAAATTATTTGCCATTTGAAATTTTGTGGCGCAATCGTCGCACAAGGCACTATGAAGAATTAAAAATTCAACAAAATCAATACTTACGAAGTTTAGGTTCGAAACTGCATTAATATTTTCATATATTTGTAATATGGAAAAAAAGAATAATACTACTCTTTCTGTTAATTCGTTAGTATTTTTTTGTGCATAATTTCATATTGAAAAAGAAAAAAATTGAATTTTGGGTGCAGAATCGGTGCACAGAGGTTCTGGAGGTGATACCTTTTTTGCCACAAAAAGTTAAGGCGGTTTTAAAAATATTGATTAGATTTTAATTTGATAAATTGTAAGAAGAAATAATTACAAAACAATTCATCACTCTATAAATTTGAAACCATGGAAAATACTCGAAAAAAGTGGCCGTTGGAATTTAAAATTTGTGCCGTCACAATCAGTAATCAATATAAAAGTGTATTAACTGTAGCTCAAGAACTGGGCATCAGTGAAAATAGCCTCCAACATTGGAAAAAACTTTACAAGGAAGGAAAACTGACCCTTGAAAAAAAATCAGATTTAGATGCTAACCAGAAAGAATTAATAAGATTAAAAAAAGAAATCAAAAATATTCAGATAGAAAAGGATATCTTAGAAAGCAGCGCAGAAATTATTTTACAGAAAAGACGGCTTCGCTATAAATTCATCATGGAAAACTATGATAAATTTCCAATTATTAAGATGTGCAAAATTTTCAAGGTAGATCCAAGCTGTTTCTACAGATGGAGGAAAGACCTATCTACGAGCAGAGCTGAAAGAAAAATATTTATAACATCTGAAATTCTAAGAATTTATCATTGGAGCCTAGGAAGTTACGGAAGCATAAGAATCACTAAAGAACTTTCAGCGATCGACATAAATGTATCCCGCACGTATGTTGGAAAGATAATGATAGAGAATCATCTTCAACGGATCACAAAACTAAAGTTCAAAAGAACTACAATCTCCTCTCCCAAATATCCTGTCGCTGACAATTTATTAAATCAAGAATTTAAAGTTAGAAACCTAAACCAAGTCTGGGTATCCGACATTACTTACATTCAAACTAAGAAAGGCTGGGTATATCTTACCGCAGTAATAGACCTCTTCGATCGTAAAGTTATAGGTTGGTCAATAAGCAACACCATGAAAGCAATAGATACAACGATAGCCGCTTTTAAGCAAGCCTTATGCAACCGTCCATTAATTCGAAACCAAAAATTAATATTTCATTCAGACCGCGGAATTCAATATGCCTGCAAAGCCTTTGTGTACATTTTGTCGCAAAGTGATCAGATTACTCAGAGCATGAGCAGAAAAGGAAACTGTTACGATAATGCAGTTGCTGAAAGCTTTTTCAAGACAATTAAATCAGAGTTAATTAATCACAACCAATATGCATCCATAAAAAAAGCAAAAACATCAATCACCAATTATATCAAAAATTTCTACAACACCTGCAGAAGACATTCGGCTCTTGAATATTTAACAATCCAAGAATTCCAAAAAACAATATCTTCCGTAAAAGCAATTAGTTTGCTTTTTATCCCACTTTGGTATAATTAATAATGTTTTTATTTCTTTATTTAACAGAATTGATACCATTTCTGTTGCAAAAATCTAGGACGAATTTACAAATAATCTACTACTCCAAGTCTGGTGGCGTACTGGTGGCGCATAAATTTCAAATGCTTCTTAAATTCATTAAAATCAAACTTTTCTCTAATAAGGTTCGAATTGCAGAGCATCCCTGTTCAAAACTAGAAAACATATAAATTATTCACAGGATAGGCAGATTTCTTTTCTTAGTAGACCACTTTTTAATTTGCTGTTCTAATGAAGCAAATAAGTGATTTATTCGTGTTATCGATTTATTAATTCAAAGCACTAAACTGATAGAGCTCCGCAAGATCATGTCCTGCAAAATCTAACGATTCTAAAAAAATCCTCACGTACTCTTTTATATATTTATTTGCTGCAGTATAGAATATATCGTTATTATTTTGATCTGGTCTGCGAGGCATAATTATCATGGGCTGCATTACATTGTATACTGTTACTACATGTGCAGTTGGCAGAAATGAAGCTATAATTTCACTTGAAGATCGTGAGCCGGAATTGAATTTTAGCGGTTCTAAACTAAAAATTTTGTTGTTGGTATGCAGAATTATTTTTTCTGTCATATCAGGTAACTGCTGCATTAAAAATTCAATTTTTTCCCGAGGAACAAACAAGATTACGATTTCTGCCTGGACTGCTTCATCTATAGAAACCAATTTTACATTCTTACCAATCGTTTCTACAACTTCACTCAAAGCTCGATTGTTTTGAATTTGGCTAATTAATACTTCATAACCTGCAATAGATGCTCTGTTGGCGAAATCAACAGTAATGCATCCTATTCCTATAATTCCTATTTTCATAGTGAAATTTTTTGATCTCTATTTTTCTTTTTAGTTTTCTTTATTAGAGCTGAAACATTATTAGTAACACTGTTACATTTTAGAATATCATTTCCATTTTCCTTCTCCTTTATATTTCACTAAGAATGGATTTTTTGAATCAATTGTAAAAACAGGTTTCGTATAAGTACCAGTTAAATAGTTTGTCTTAGTCCAGCTTTTTAGTATTTCCGGATCTGTAAACGGAAGGTCTTTCAGATAAATAAGGTATTTATAAAAATTGGCTAACATTTCTTGTTGTCCGCCGCCTTCAGCACTGTTGGCCAGATTACTAGTATGATTGTAACCCGAATGATGCGAATATTCATGTGACCAAACTGACATATTTCCTTTCCAGTGCCCGGTTATATAACTCGATTCCCATTGAGATGCTAAAGCCCCTCCTCCCCATGCCGCATCTCCTATAACCATTGCCATAGAAAGTTTTCTATTATCGATATAGGTATTATAAACCTGTAATATTTGCTCTTTGGTAAAATAATCATAAACTCCATTAAGATCCTCAGCATTTCCGTGCCAGTCGAGTGCTCCTTCTACAGCGGTGTTATTTGCTGCTGCCTGTTCTCTTTTATATCGGTCAAAATTGATAAAAGTATCGTAGTAGATCGGGTGACTTATCGCATAAGAATAATTAATGATCATCGTTATGGCTTCTTTTGCCAAAACAGGATTCATGGGTACGTATCGATCAGGATTTTTCAAATGATAGCTATCATCAAACTGAACGAGTCTTGTCGATTTTATTTTTTTGAACATGGCAAATAGAGCATCATTCGATTCGGCTGAAAATTCAATTGCACCAGCGGCAAAGCCTTCCATTTTATCAATTGTAATTGTTTTTCCATTTTCTAATAAATAATCATTTTTGCCCGCGACTAATGGAATCTGATGAAATGAGCGATGAAAGGCCGGTATTTTTGAAAAGTTATAAATTAAAATTCTTTGATCATTACCCGATATTTTGGCATATATTTTTACATCTGTCAGTTCTACAGGCGAATAAAGAGAAAGCTGAACAGAGTCTTTCCCTTTTTGAATTACCTGCAGAGGTTGATTTACCCTAAACCAGCGATCGGTTTTATCATACATTTTTGACGGACTTTCGTCATCTTCAAACATTGTCATGGGATGATTTCCTGCCGGTAAATCTGTTGCATCTATAATTTGCAGATAATTTGGCACAAAATTATCCTCCTGATCACTGCATCCAAAAATCAAAACTGTAAGCAGTACAAAAAACAAAAATTTAACGTTCAGTTTCATAGGTATTTAAAATTTGAGGGTTATTTTTTTAGGTCAAAAAGAAATTAAATAGAGTCTAATATTTAATAAAATCGAATTTATGGTCAAAATACAATCCTAAAAATGGTAATGGAACTTTTCTTTCCTTAACAGCATTCGAAATTCCAATGCTTATTATCAATAAGAGCAATAAATTCATTACTATAAAAATGATATAAATTAGTGGAAAAAATAAAATCAAATTAACATATAAAGTGCATAAAATAAACCCTATTGTTCCTAGTCCAAAAGATTGTTTTAAATGATAATGAGCCAAAATTGATTTATGTCCTGAGTAGTAAAACATATAGGAAACCATCCAGCCAATAATCGTAAGATAACTTATAATTGAAATCGTTTTTCTGTTCATTTTCATTCAAAGGTTTTTTATTAATTTGGTTTTATAAATGTTTAATTGGAATATACATCTCAAAAACATGCAAGTTTTGCGGATGCGTTTGTGGATCATTTAAATGTTTAATATAAAAATCCCGATTATCCGGCTGATAGCCATTTTCAACAAACCATACTTCGAAAATATATTCGAGGGAAGCAAAGCATTCTTCTATCGCAGATTCCTTATGAATTACAGCGTATAGTCCGCCGCTAATTGTTAAATCGGCAATAAAACCTTCTTCCTGTAAAGCGTAGGGTAACGTCAGACAAACATCGGTTTTTACATTTCCTGATAAATTATGATGCGTTCGAAAAACAGTCAATGCTTTTGATTCGGGAAATTTAATCTCGTTTTCTGGCCCTGCCCATCGATGAAGCCTTTCAAACATTCCTGAGTAAGTTGTGCTGTCATGAATGTCGATATCTAAATTCTGAACATACATGGCTTCGATTTCTGGCAATTCCACAATTTCAATTTTAATCGCTTTTTCCTTAATCATCAGGCAATTTTTAATAACATCAATTTTAATGGCCAGATAATTTTCGGTCATAATTTCTAACGACCAATTTTTACCATTGGTACAATTAACATTCCATTCTTCGGCAGTTACTTTCTGGATTTCCTTAAAACTTCTGGTAAAAGAAGACATGGTTGCAAAACCACATTCAAAAGCAATTTCACCAATGGTTTTATGAGGATAATTTTTAACAAAGAATAATACCCTTTCAATTCTTGCCCTTATGATATATTCATTTAACGGAATGCCTGTCACTGATTTGAATATTCGATGATAATGATATTTCGAAAAATTAGAAACCGATGCTATATTCTCTAATGAAAGTTCCTGATCAAGATTTGATTTTATAAAATCAATACTTTTATTGATGCGGAAATAATACTCTCTAATGGATTGATCTTTTGTCATGTTCTTTTCATTTTAATTCGTATAAGGGTAAAAAGTTATGATTGGGGCAATCTAATTTTTTTTTTGCAATGGCTTAAAATTTTTAAAATTCAGGCATAGAAAGTCTTTACTAAAAATTGCCTAACAAAGATCTTTGCAATTTCAGTATCAATAAAAGATTATTAAGAGTAACGATTACTCTTTTATTTCATCGTAAATAGTGTGGGAAGAATTAAATTATTGTTTAAAGAATATAAATCTGCCGGCATAGCCGTTATTGGCGTAATTGATTCCGTACCAGCTCGACTTCATCGCAGTTGGATATCCTGAACCTGTACCTTCTGTGGTCATAATTCTAAAATGCGTTGCATCGTAAGGAACTATATAAGATGCGGCATTATATCCTGATACAAACCAATTGGCATTTCGAACCCGGCCAACTGAGTTTACTAAAATATCCAGTTCTGTTGGTGTCAGTGAAGTGTAAAAAGGATGCTCTGTAGCATTAAAAGAAAATCCTCCTGGTAAGGCAAAAAGATAATCACCGTTACCCGCGGCTGAACCTGTTGCTGATTTTGCTGAATACATAAAATCAACTTCGATCTGATTATTTCCGAGATCACGGTATCTTATAAAATCATTTTCCCGCACAGTAGCTTTCGTTGGATTAGCTGTCGTTCCAGTAATAGTCAGTGCAACTTTAGCCGAAAAATTAGAATTTGAAGCTCCTAGTTTTACAACATTTCCAGTAGCATCAACTCCAATTGGATCACCGGTCGAAGCTATTCCGGAACCTGATACCAAATTGGTCAATTTAATCCCTGATGTATTAGCTACACCTGTTGCAATTTCAAGCGAAGTTCCGGGTGTGGCCGTTCCTATTCCAATTCTGTTATTTGTTCCGTCAATATAAAAAGTATTACTATCGAAATTAACATGATCTGTTACTCCTACTACTCTTCCGGCTTCAATTGTCCCGTTTGAAGTATAGATGGAAGGAGAAGAAGCAGATGAAACCCAGGTTGTACCGTCACAATATTCAACGGCATTTGTTGTCACATTAAAAATAAACATTCCTTTATTAGTAGCATTTGCTAAAGGTCTATTTGCCGTAGTAATTCTGGGTAGCATAAGCCCTTTGTTTGTTGCATCTAAATCAAGAATTGAATCGCTATTAGGAGTTATTGTTCCTATACCAACCTGAGCGAATCCAACTGTGCTAAATAATAACGCTAAAATTAGTTTTGTTCTATTCATTTCTAAAATATTTTTCTTTTAATTCTTTAACTTTTATAAAAACCAATTCTCGTGTTTTTTTACTAATTTCTTTGAATTTCGAAGTAAATGTTTATTTTTATAAAAAAAGTGTCATAATCGAACTTTCATGTGTCATTTCTTTAAAATCACTGTGATACAACTACATACAGTTTGTAAAAAATGTTTTGAATCATGGTTTTGAATCTTAGCTAAAAAAAATATCAATAATGGAAATTAGAATAAGCGAATTAAAGTTTGATTTTGTAAAGTATTACATTCTGCTCATTATTATTAGGCAAACATTTTTGTTTTTTATCAATTTATATTTTCATAATTATACCATCCTTTTTATTGATGCTATTGCCATTGCAATGCTCTCAACTGTTTATTATCTGCATTTTCATTTTCCATATAATTTTGAAAAAATGGCTAGAATTTGCTGTGTATTTTTTTTAATTTTTGATTTGGTTTACGGTGCTTTTAGTCAAAATTTTGTTTATTATATTTTTCTGAATACACTTTTATTTCCATGGGCATTTTATATGTTTTTCAATTTGAGACAAACCGTTTTGCTTTCATTAGGTACGCTACTGATATTTCCTTTAAGTAAAATATTCAATTACTTTTTAGATTATAAATTTGAACAAATCCAGTACGAAAAGACATTTATGATTTGCATTATATCTTTTAACTTAATGCTATTGTTTTTGCTTTTATACTATTATACTGAAATCACTGCCAGTCAGCGAATACTTTCTTTTTTAGAAAATAAGGAAAAAATTGATGTAGAACCCAATGCTAAAAAAAGTTCAGAATTACTGGTAGCAAATACTTCTTATAAAGCATTATTTGAGAGAATCGATGATCACATGAGTACGAAACAGCCTTGGAGAAATGCCGAATATAATTTAGAACAAATGGCAAAAGATCTCAATTTGAATATTTTTCAAATTTCAACAGCGATTAACTATTGTACTAAGAATAACTTCAAAACTTATCTTAATGATTATCGATTAAATGCCTTTACGGAAGAAATAAAAAATCAAAAAGATAATGATGTCCTTTTAAAAGAAATTTATCTGGATCTTGGTTTTAATAGTAGAGTTACTTTTAACCGAAATTTTAAAAATAAATTTGGTGTAAATCCCCAAGAATACATCGCTACTCATATTTTTTAAAATTAGATCAGCTTTGTTCTTTTAAATCTTCATCTGAGAAAAATTGCCATTTATGTGTTCTAAACAAATCAACAATTACAACCTTCCAAAATCATAAATTGAATTCATAATACTTTTTTTTTAGAAATTTCGCGGTTAACGATTTACAGCTATCATGTATAGATAATGGTTTTGATTTGAATGAAAAATGTGTTGTCCTAAAGTAATAAGTATTATAAAAAAGCTTACTATTTGTTGTTTTGTCATTGCTGAATGCTTCATTTTTAGTTAAAAAAAGTTGGTTAAAAATATTTTTATTTAAAAGAATCGAACTGATCGACCGCTTCTTTGGAAAAATTCGTATCGAAGGAAAATCTCATGAGATCCCGAATTATAATTGCTTAAATAAGTGGTATCGAAGTCATAAGCATATCCTAAATAAAGATTATCTGTAATTTGAAATCCTGCCAATGAACTTATTGAAGCACTCCATCTGTAAGCAATTCCAATTTCAAATTTATCCAGAAACATAAAATTGGTTGAAATATCGAATTGTACTGGCGCGCCTTCCACCATTTTTGAAAGTATAGCTGGTTTAATCCACATTCCCTTGTTTTCGTTTATTTTAAAAACATACCCTGCCATTAAATAATAATTGATTTTATCTTTATAAATGGCTACATCATTGTCATTATAACGCTTCGTTTCAATAAAATTAGGAACAGAAAAACCAACATATGCCTTATCGGAATGCCAATAAACACCGGCTCCAACATTTGGAGTAAGCCTATTGTTTAAGTTTTGAAATTGAGGATCGCCCTGCATGTCCTGATTCAATTTATTAATATCTAAACTGAATAAATTTGCTGTTGCTTTAATACCAAATGAAAGTTTAAAATCTTCCGAAGTTTCAACGGTATAAGAAAGATCTGTTGAGAAATTCGTTTCGCTTGTCGGACCAATTTTATCGTTGATCAGTGACGCGCCTATTCCTAGATGGCTGTCATTTATTGGCGCATTTACAGAAAAACTGCTTGTCTCAGGAGCGCCATCCAGGCCAACCCATTGCGTACGATATAGACCAAAAATATTTAATGTCCCGCGCGACCCCGCATAAGCTGGATTTATGGCGATAGTATTATACATATATTGCGTATACTGAGCATCTTGCTGCGCATAACTTACAATAGCTGTGAAGGTAAAAACGATAGATAATAACTTTGTTCTCATAAATTTAGTTTTTAATGATGACTATATGATCTCGTTTTACAATTATTGATTACTGATATAGAGGTATCCTGATTTTTCGATTGTTTTGCTGCCAGTATTATATTTTAATATGTAGAAATAAGTTCCTACGGGCAACCCTACTCCTTTTTTGATTGTACTGCGTCCATCAGAATATCCACGGAACATATTATCAGTTTCGTTATAAGCATTGGCTTCAAATACTTTCACTCCCCATCGATTGTATATTTCTACCGTATTATCTGGATATTTATCAATTCCTTTGATATGAAAAGTATCATTTATGCCATCTCCATTGGGTGATATTGCATTAAATACTACGACATCAGTATCAGGAATAACGACAACTTTTTTAACAAACGCCAGTGTAAAAATTCCGTAACCACTAACTTGGGCAGTTATTAGTTTTGAATAATTGCTGCCTGAAAGAGGATCACCAACTATACCTTTTTCATTAATCCATTTTGATGTGGTGTTATCCCAACGAACTATTGCTAACTCTTTTTCGCTGCTTTGTTCAAAAAAAGAAGCTGGAGTTGTATTGGAATCTAATGTCAGACTTAAAATAATTTTTTCACTTCCTTTATCTTGCGTTACACTCCAATATTCTGCCTGGTCGATTTCTAAAACTGAATCTTCTTTACTGCTAAAGGGATGAACATTTCCTGCATTTTCAAAAAGATATTGAATTGTGTAAACATTGTTTAAATCTGAACCGCCTCCTTTATAACTGGGCCGAAAGAAGCTTTTATCCCCAATTGGAAATTCAAATGTTTCATTGCCTCTTTTCTCTACATTTCCATCTAAAAAACTCAGATTACCGGCATCTGAATAAAATGCTTTTTCTTCAAAAATTAATCGGCCATCATAATCTGCTGCATTTATAATTCCCTTTTTAAATTCAGCTTTATTAGCCACAACAATTGCGGATCTTAAATGGAAAGGAACTAATTCTGCTCCATTCTCAAACATAATATTCTTAAAATAAGTAATTGCCGATCCTTCAATTGATTGCTGTTTTGTTCCTGCAAAAAAAGTTTTACCGTTACTCGAATTGCTAAACGTTACTAATCCATCATTTTTAAAATTGCCATAAATAAAACAGTTTCCATCATTCAAAAAGTCACCTGTTGCTGTATTATTAAAATCAGCAAGTGTGGAAAATTGTGTATTGGGTGAAATTGATAAATCTCCAATATTCACTATTTGTGCCGAAATTTTATGGATCCAAAACAGTAATAGTATACTAGCTTTTATATAAGTACCGCGCATATTTTTTTATTTAAAGTGAATCTGTACAATTTTTAAAAAAACTCATTTGATTTATAAAACACCTCCAAAATGAACTAATAAATGAGGTGTTTTTTTATTTCAATTAAGGGATAACATAACTTGTATTTACATTTTCCTGTGCATACTTAATGGCCCATACCATAGCATTAGCATACATTATACTGTTTTGTACAGAAATCCCTGCATTATATGGTTTTGGAATTGGTAATCCTGTAGCTGTAATTTTTGCAGGATAAATAACTGTATTTGTATCTGTTGCATTACCTCCAATCCATGCTCCCTCACCAACGAACATAAAACCTAAAGTATTGTGCTTAAAAGCCCATACCCTTGACGCATTCCCCGTTTGAGTAACCAGAGCAGTTGTGTTTGAAGGCAAACCTGTAGCGTAAATTGCATTTGACCATTCACTTCCTGTATACATTCCTTTTATATTTCCAAAAGGTCCATCCAGAACAGGATCAGAAACATTTAATATTGGATTGGTGTATGTTGCTCCTGTCCCGGTAAGGGCAACCGTAGTTGAACCACAAATAGCATTAATAAGATCAGTACTATTCGCTGCATAAGTTTTATCAGCAAAAATAAGGACTCCCTTTTTATTTTTAACAAAATCATTTAAAACTGCAATAGTTGCCGCATCAACAGAATAAAAGTATCCGACCACTATAATATCAATATTATTACTATTGATTGAGTTTTTTAATGTTGCTCCAGTATTGAATCCTCCGTCAATTATTGTTATACCCTGCACCTGAAAAGTACCGGTAGGTCCAAAATTTGCCGTTGAGGCCAAAACCGCTCTTGGAACTTCGGAAGCTCCTGCCGAACCCGGTTGGTAAAGAGAGTATCCAAGCCCTAAAACTTTCATAGTCCTGAAAACAAAGTTTATGCTTTTGTTACAAGCCACACCTCCGTTGGTGCTATTAGCAGTTATGGCATAAGAAAAAACACCTCCGGAAACCGGAGTTCCAGTTGCTGTTAAAACTACATTTTGAGCTCCTGTACTTGCAAATGTCCCGCTAGCTGAAAAACTGATGCCATTTACTGTGTTTGTTGTAATAGAATAAGCTCCTACATAGGTCACATTAACCGGAACAGTCATGGTATTTGCCGCATTCATTGCGATCCCGGGAGCATAACCTCCACTGGTTGTGATACCACCACAATTAGTTGTATAGGTAACAGGCTGCGCAGTTATAGGTACATTTACTGAACATGTTGCAGCACCGCCGGGAGTTCCTGTAACTGTGAGGCTTGTATTTCCTGAAGTTGTTGGAGTTCCTGTACCCGTTAAAATTATATTTTGTGGTCCTACTGCACTTAAATTTATCAATCCTGAAGTATAGGATATGCCATTAACAGTGTTTGTATTTATTGTTGTTTTACCCGTTGCAGTAACATTAATTGGCAATGTTATTGTATTCGAAGAGGTTAAAGCAAGGTCTTGCATATATGTTCCATTAGTTGTTGCTCCGCTGCAATTAATTGTATATCCAACGGAAGATACCGTAACCGGAACATTGCTACATTGTCCGGTAGCCAGCGTTACTGCATTAGATGAAATATTAAAATTATTTAATCCAGATGCAATAGGTTCGCCAGTTCCTAAAAGCTCAACTGTTTGATTTGGCGTTAAATTATCAAATGTTCCTGTTCCGCTAAAAGAATATCCATTTACTGTATTGGTGTTGATGCTCCAGAAACCGACAGTTATTGGGTTAACATTTAATGTTATTTTGTTGGAAGCATTCAGAGGAACTCCTTCAAAATAATTACCGAGAATACTTGCGCTTCCACAATTAAGAACAAAATCTACATCTGCCTTTTTAACCCAATTATTTAAAGAACACGAAGAAACTGTTCCGTCTAAAATAACACGGAGTGAATCTCCCGGATCTCCCGGATTTCCTGGATAACCTTTGTTTGGCGTACCCATTCCTGTCAAATACAAAACATAAGTACCTGCTGAGATAAAAAGTCCTGCTGTTGTAAAATAGTAACCACTTCCACCTGTTGGTGTCACAAAGATTGTATAATTACCTCTTTGGGTTACTGTGACAGTAAGGGTCATATAGTTAGATTGATTCAAAGGAACTCCTTGTTTGTATGTTCCAAAAATTTCTGCTTTGGTACATTGTGCCGGACTAATATCATACACTGCAGGAGGCAAAGAACCGCAAAGACTGACCCAAAGGTTTTGTCTGTCACTCCAATAATCAAAGCATGCCGTATTTGTATTAAATATCATTAATCCGGGCGTTATATTTGCCGGCAGAATGGCGTCTCTTTGTGCTGTCGTTAAACGTGGCAACAGTACCCCTTTATTATTACTTTCTAATTCTAGTAATACTCCCGCTCTTGCTTTTTCTGATCCGGTGCTTACAGTTCCGTCTTTTATTTTTGTACCCACAATTTGAGCAAAAAGAGAACAAAAACTGAAAAAACTAAATAATAGCATTAAGACATTTTTTTGTCTTCTATATAATTTTACTTTCATAATCTTATGATTTAAGTCTAGAAATAATTTTAGTTTTTCTTATGATTATTTAAAAATCGAATAAGCCTTAATTTCTATTTTTCTAATAGTTTTTCAAGTTTTTCAAGACGCAGATTCATTGCTTTTGTGGCTTCTTTTAATTCATTTATTTCTTTGTTTTTAGCCTCAATTTCCTTGCTCTGTGCTTCATTTACTTTGTTTTGCTCGATAATATGCAAATACATCTCTTCTGTTTTTTCTAACAATTGAATTGATAATTCTGACATATTGAATGCATATCCTTCTTTTGTTTTTTCCAATTCGTTTATTGGAGTTATACCAGGAAGGTGATTGTTCTTTTTGATATAATCTTCTACCTCTGCTAAATGTTTGAATTTATAATCTGCTTTAATATTTGAAAAACCTTTAAAATAATCTTCAAATACATAATCGGCATAATATGAGTTCACGGTAGAAATAGAACCATTTACTCTCAATTTTTCATTAGCTGCAGATGGACTTGTGTAGCCAATTCCTACCCAACCATTGGTATAGATATCTTCTGTATTTAAGGTAGCTCCAGTATTCGTTGCAGAGCTAAACCATGGCTCTCTAATTAAACCTCCCACATTCAGCTGATGTAACTGTTGATGTTCATCTGTATAATCTAAATTTCCCGTTGTCGCATTTACTTCTAATTTTGTCAAAGTTTCAGATTCTCCGATTAGGTCAGTCATTTTAAATTCTGTAGTAATTCCTTTTTCATCATTATAAATTAAGGAATGATTGGCACCGTCATAAACTAATGATGTCAATGTTTCAACGCCTTTTACAAGTAAGGATAAATCGATGGCGTTAGTGTTATTTGCCTCATCTGTATAGGTCAGAGTATGCACATCAAACAATTGTCCGGCTGGATCTGTACTTTGGGTTACTACGTCTTTTAAAGAGGTAACTGTTTCCTTAACATCAACCGGAGTTCCACCGGCTTCATTAGTATAAGTTGCAATGGTATTTCCCGTAGTGACAACTGGTGAAATTGCAGTAATTGTTTCATTTGCCTTGATTATTGCGCTGTCAACAAAGCCCCCACCATCGGCACCAACTGCTATCAGATTTCCTGCGTCGGTACTTATTACCTTAGAGGTAACAGCGGTGCCGGCTTCATTAGTGAAGGTTATTGTTCCAGTGCTTAAATCTTGTGACTGTGTTGTTACTGTTTCCTTGATATCTACAGGAGTTCCGCCTGCTTCATTAACATAAGTTGCAATTGAATTTCCACTATTTACGATTGGAGTAACAACTGTAATAGTTTCGTTTGATTTAATAGCCGGAGTCAAATCTAGTCCTGTACTTGCGACACCGTTTACCGTTGTTATTAAAGTTGCTCCAGTCAATGATGTTTCATTGGTATTAATTATTGGGATTACAGTTCCAGTTACACCATTTACCATTGTACTTAAATCATTTCCAGAGCTTATATTAGAAACCGTAGTTGCACTAGCAAGAGCCGGAGTCAAATCCAATCCCGTACTTGCAACGCCATTTACAGTTGTCACCAAAGTGGCTCCAGTCAATGATGTTTCATTGCTGTTTACAATTGGCGCTCCTGCACTCTTGATTCCGTTTACTGTTACGGTTGAAGTGTTATTTGCAGAAGCATTAGAAACACCACTCACAGCATCTGATGTTACAGAAACTCCGTTAACATTTGAGGTCAACGTATTGCCTGCCAAGCTCAAAACGTTTGTTGTGCCTGCTGCAATGGCAGAACTTAAATCAATTGCGTTGCTCGCTTCACCGTTTATTGTCGATGTTAAACTATTACCACTTACAGATAAAACATTGCTGTTTACAATATCAACTACCGTCCCCGCAACACCATTTACTGTAGTTGTTAAGCTATTTGCATTTGAAGTATTAGAAACTGTTGTTGCACTAGCAAGAGCAGGAGTTAAATCCAATCCCGTACTGGCTACACCATTTATCGTTGTTACCAAAGTGGCTCCAGTCAATGATGTTTCATTGCTGTTAACAATTGGCGCTCCTGCACTCGTAATTCCATTTACGGTTACTGTTGAAGTATTATTTGCAGATGCATTGGAAACTCCACTTACTGCATCCGATGTTACAGAAACTCCGTTTACATTAGAGGTCAACGTATTGCCGGCCAAGCTCAAAGCGTTTGTGGTACCGGCTGCAATAACCGAAGTTAAATCAATTGTGTTGCTGGCTTCACCGTTTATTGTTGATGTTAAGCTATTACCACTTACAGATAAAACATTACTGTTAACGATTGGCGCCCCTGTACTCGTGATTCCGTTTACTGTTATTGTTGAAGTGTTATTTGCTGAAGCATTAGAAACTCCACTCACAGCATCTGATGTTACAGAAACTCCATTAACATTCGAAGTCAACGTATTGCCTGTCAAACTCAAAGCATTTGTTGTTCCTGATGCAATAGCGGAAGTCAAATCCAATCCCGTACTCGCAACACCATTTACCGTTGTTACCAAAATTGCTCCGGTTACGGAAGTTTCATTGCTATTAATTATTGGTATTATAGTTCCAGTGACGCCATTTACCGTTGTACTTAAAGCATTTCCAGAGCTTATATTAGAAACCGTTGTTGCACTTGCAAGTGCCGGAGTCAAATCCAATCCTGTACTCGCAACACCATTTACGGTTGTAACTAAATTTGTTCCTGTTAATGAAGTCTCATTGCTGTTGACAATTGGAGCACCTGAACTTGTAATTCCGTTTACGGTTACTGTTGAAACGTTATTTGCAGAAGCATTAGAAACTCCACTCACAGCATCTGATGTTACAGAAACTCCGTTAACATTCGAAGTCAACGTATTGCCTGCCAAACTCAAAGCGTTTGTTGTGCCTGCTGCAATGGCAGAAGTTAGATCCAATCCTGTACTGACAACACCATTTACCGTAGTGATTAAGGTCGAACCTGTTAATGAAGTTTCATTAGTATTAATTATTGGGATTACAGTTCCAGTTACACCATTTACTGTTGTACTTAAATCATTTCCAGAGCTTATATTAGAAACCGTGGTTGCACTAGCAAGAGCCGGAGTTAAATCCAATCCTGTGCTAGCAACTCCATTTACCGTTGTTACCAAAGTGGCTCCAGTCAATGATGTTTCATTGCTATTCACAATTGGAGCACCTGAACTTGTGATTCCGTTTACGGTTACTGTTGATGTGTTATTTGCAGAAGTATTAGAAACCCCGCTTACAGCATCTGATGTAACAGAAACTCCATTCACATTAGAGGTTAAAGTATTACCTGCCAAGCTTAAAGCATTTGTTGTTCCTGATGCAATGGCGGAAGTCAAATCCAAACCTGTACTTGCAACCCCATTTACCGTTGTTACCAAAGTTGCTCCGGTTACGGAAGTTTCATTGCTATTAATTATTGGTATTATAGTTCCAGTGACGCCATTTACCGTTGTACTTAAATCATTTCCTGAACTTACATTAGAAACCGTTGTTGCACTTGCAAGTGCCGGAGTCAAATCCAATCCTGTACTGACAACACCATTTACCGTAGTGATTAAGGTTGAACCTGTTAATGAAGTTTCATTAGTATTAATTATTGGGATTATAGTTCCAGTTACACCATTTACAGTTGTACTTAAATCATTTCCTGAGCTTAAATTAGAAACTGTAGACGCACTTGCGAGCGCCGGAGTTAAATCCAATCCCGTACTGGCTACACCATTTACCGTTGTTACTAAAGTGGCTCCAGTCAATGATGTTTCATTACTAGTGACAATTGGCGCACCTGAACTCGTAATTCCATTTACGGTTACTGTTGAAGTATTATTTGCAGAAGCATTAGAAACTCCACTTACTGCATCCGATGTTACAGAAACTCCGTTTACATTCGAGGTCAACGTATTGCCGGCCAAGCTCAAAGCGTTTGTTGTGCCTGATGCAATAACAGAAGTTAAATCGATAGCGTTACTGGCTTCACCGTTTATTGTTGATGTTAAGCTATTACCACTTACAGATAAAACATTACTGTTTACAATTGGCGCTCCTGCACTCGTAATTCCATTTACGGTTACTGTTGAAGTATTATTTGCAGATGCATTCGAAACTCCACTTACCGCATCTGAGGTTACAGAAACTCCGTTTACATTCGAGGTCAACGTATTGCCGGCCAAGCTCAAAGCGTTTGTGGTACCGGCTGCAATAGCAGAGCTTAAATCAACTGCATTGCTCGCTTCACCGTTTATTGTTGATGTTAAGCTATTACCACTTACAGATAAAACATTACTGTTTACAATATCAACTGCCGTCCCCGCAACACCATTTACTGTAGTTGTTAAGCTATTTGCATTTGAAGTATTTGAAACCGTGGTCGCACTTGCAAGAGCCGGAGTTAAATCCAATCCTGTACTTGCAACACCGTTAACTGCTGTGATTAAAGTTGCCCCTGTTAATGACGTTTCATTAGTATTAATTATTGGCACCACAGATCCTGTTATACCATTTACCGTTGTACTTAAGCCATTTCCTGAACTTGTATTCGAAACTGCTGTTGAATTTGAAATTGACGCAGGAGTCAATAAGGCACCCCCATCTGTCCCAATTGTTATAATGTTTCCTGCGTCTGAACTTCTAATAATAGCTGTCTGCGCAATTGCATCTTCATTTGTATAAGTTATTATACCGGTTGCAATCGCCTGATTTAGATTGGTTTTTGTTTCATTCCCTTTCACGATAGCACTGATATCTACAGTCTGAGGATTTCCCGCTGAATCTGTATAACTAAACACATTGGTCGCCGAATCAAAAGTTACACTGCCTTCACTTTTACTAGAAATCTGCTGAAGAATTGAAGTTATCGAAGGATCATTTACAATCGAACTGAAACTCGATTTTACATCACCAACAACATCAATATTTACATCCGCTCCCGCTTCATTTTTATATGTATAAGATCCTGCACCGTTATTTACAATCGTAGTCAAAGTTTCATTGCCTTTCACGATAGCACTGATATCCACAGTCTGAGGATTTCCCGCTGAATCTGTATAACTAAATACATTGGTAGCCGAATCAAAAGTTACACTGCCTTCACTTTTACTAGAAATCTGCTGAAGAATTGAAGTTATCGAAGGATCATTTACAATCGAACTGAAACTCGATTTTACATCACCAACAACATCAATATTTACATCCGCTCCCGCTTCATTTTTATATGTATAAGATCCTGCACCGTTATTTACAAGCGTAGTCAAAGTTTCATTCCCTTTCACGATAGCACTGATATCTACAGTCTGAGGATTTCCCGCTGAATCTGTATAACTAAACACATTGGTCGCCGAATCAAAAGTTACACTGCCTTCACTTTTACTAGAAATCTGCTGAAGAATTGAAGTTATCGAAGGATCATTTACAATCGAACTGAAACTCGATTTTACATCACCAACAACATCAATATTTACATCCGCTCCCGCTTCATTTTTATATGTATAAGATCCTGCACCGTTATTTACAATCGTAGTCAAAGTTTCATTCCCTTTCACGATAGCACTGATATCCACAGTCTGAGGATTTCCCGCTGAATCTGTATAACTAAATACATTGGTAGCCGAATCAAAAGTTACACTGCCTTCACTTTTACTAGAAATCTGCTGAAGAATTGAAGTTATCGAAGGATCATTTACAATCGAACTGAAACTCGATTTTACATCACCAACAACATCAATATTTACATCCGCTCCCGCTTCATTTTTATATGTATAAGATCCTGCACCGTTATTTACAATCGTAGTCAAAGTTTCATTGCCTTTCACGATAGCACTGATATCCACAGTCTGAGGATTTCCTACAGCATCAGTATAACTGAAAACGTTCGTAGCCGAATCAAAAGTTACGCTCCCAACACTTGTATTAGAAATTTGTTGAAGAAGTGATGTTATAGAAGGATCATTTATAATCGAACTAAAGTTAGATTTCACATCGCCAACAACATCAATATTCACATCGGCTCCAGCCTCATTTTTATAAGTATAAGATCCCGCACCGTTATTCGTTAATGTCGTCAAAGTTTCATTGCCTTTAACAATTGCATTAATATCCACAGTCTGAGGATTTCCTGCAGCATCAGTATAACTGAAAACATTCGTAGCCGAATCGAAAGTTACGCTCCCAACACTTTTATTAGAAATTTGCTGTAGAAGTGATGTTATGGAAGGATCATTTATAATCGAACTAAAGTTTGATTTTACATCTCCAACAACATCAATATTCACATCGGCTCCAGCCTCATTTTTATAAGTATAAGAACCTGCACCGTTATTGGTTAATGTGGTCAGCGTTTCATTGCCTTTAACAATTGCACTAATATCCACAGTCTGAGGATTTCCTGCAGCATCAGTATAACTGAAAACGTTCGTAGCCGAATCAAAAGTTACGCTCCCAACACTTTTATTAGAAATTTGCTGTAGAAGTGATGTTATAGAAGGATCATTTATAATCGAACTAAAGTTTGATTTTACATCTCCAACAACATCAATATTCACATCGGCTCCAGCCTCATTTTTATAAGTATAAGATCCCGCGCCGTTATTGGTTAATGTGGTCAAAGTTTCATTGCCTTTCACAATAGCACTAATATCCACAGTCTGAGGATTTCCTGCAGCATCAGTATAACTGAAAACATTCGTAGCCGAATCGAAAGTTACGCTCCCAACACTTTTATTAGAAATTTGCTGTAGAAGTGATGTTATGGAAGGATCATTTATAATCGAACTAAAGTTTGATTTTACATCTCCAACAACATCAATATTCACATCGGCTCCAGCCTCATTTTTATAAGTATAAGAACCTGCACCGTTATTGGTTAATGTGGTCAGCGTTTCATTGCCTTTAACAATTGCACTAATATCCACAGTCTGAGGATTTCCTGCAGCATCAGTATAACTGAAAACGTTCGTAGCCGAATCAAAAGTTACGCTCCCAACACTTGTATTAGAAATTTGTTGAAGAAGTGATGTTATAGAAGGATCATTTATAATCGAACTAAAGTTAGATTTCACATCGCCAACAACATCAATATTCACATCGGCTCCAGCCTCATTTTTATAAGTATAAGATCCCGCGCCATTATTAGTTAAGGTGGTCACAGTTTGATTTGCAGCTATTATTGAAGAAAAATCTATCGCATGTGATGCTCCACCTGCATCCAGGAAAGTAAAACCCGAAGTCGCAGGATTAAAAACAACTGTACCAGGACTTGCTGAAATCTCATTCGAAATAACGAGTCTATTCCATTTATTAGCATACCAATAGTAATACCCTGGCGTTATGTCAAAAATACTAGCTGTATTGAATACCAACAAACTATTGACATTACCATTTTTAATTGTGGTAACATCTGTTGAACCAGTCAAATTTACTCTAGGAATTAATACACCTTTATCGCTAGCGACAACTTCTAACTGAGCAGAAGAATTTGGCATTGGGGTTCCAATACCAACTTGAGAATAAGCTGCATAACTGCCTAAAAATAAAAACAAGGGAAGTAATTTATTCTTCATAAGATTCAATAATTAGGGTTATAAAAACATTTAATTAAAACAGAACCAATAAATCAAAAACAAACATTCAGGGCGGTAATCGGTATTTTAAGACTGCGAAAAAAGTATACATGGATTGAACTAAAGCGATTAAATATTTCTAGTTATGTCCAATCGTTTTTGTAGTAAAAGAATTAGTATCTCGAAGTAAGGATTTATTTTTATTTGAAATGATTCAGAATAAAAATTTCATAAGTCATTTCGTTAATCAATTAAAAATCAACAATTTAAAATATAATGTTTTTTCTTTTGAAGTATTGTTTTGAACCCTTGTTTTAAAATAAGACTAAACTAATGACCTATTAGATTATTAAATACCTTAATATTTTTTGCAGCAAATTTCTTTTTAGGAAAAAAAATGTTTTTTTATTTCTAATAATAAAAATTGGAATATTATTAGGAAATAAAGAATAAAATCAAAGTTGAATTTTTCTAGTAATAAAATAGATTTATTTATGGAATACTCTGAAGAAAATTGTCTGCCTTGAAGTAGTTCTGAAAGTGGTAATATCTTACGATCAAAAGCAAGATAATTTACTGGAGATCTATTCTTCTCGATGTAAATGGTTAATTTTGCAGAAAGTAATCCTTAGCAAAATTTCATAAGCCATTTTTTCAAATCTACTGTATATTAGTACATTATTTTTTTGTCAATCTATTTTTGAATCTTTGTTTTCTAAAAAATCAACAGTGGAAACTAAAATCAATAAATTATATTTTGATTTTGTAAACTATTTCGTTTTACTTGTCACTTTACGGCATTTAATTTTATTTGGCGTGCATTTTTATTATCATAATTATACTATGGTTTTAATTCATGCTATTATTATTTCAATTCTTTGCGCTGTTTATTATCTGAATTGGCATTTCCCTTTTAATTTTGAAAAGATGGGCCGAATGGCTTGTATCTTTTTTTTAATTTTTGATTTAATTTATGGGGCCTTTAGTAAGGATTTTGTTTATTGCATCTTTTTTACTACAATTTTATTTCCCTGGTTTTTTTATTTGTTTTTTAATTTTAAGAAAACCATCCTTCTTACATTATGCAGCTTACTGATATTTCCGTTAAATAACATTGCTAACAAATTTTTTCCTGGTCAAATTGTAGATGTGGATTATAAAAACATGGTGATAAGCTGCATTAGCATCTTTAATGTAGGACTTCTTTTTTTGCTATTGTATTTTTACACTGAAATTTGTGCCTGCAAGCGAATCATGTTTTACGTAGAAAATAATATAAAAAATATAGAAGAAACACCTGCTAAAAAAATTACGGAAATAGTACTCAATACTTCCAATGAATCAATATTTGAGAAGATTGATCAATACATGACACTAAAACAGCCGTGGAGGAACGCTGATTATAATTTAGAGCAAATGGCAAAAGATCTCAATTTGAATATCTTTCAGATTTCAACAGCGATCAACCATTGTACAAAAGATAATTTCAAGACTTATCTGAATGATTGCCGATTGAATGCATTTACGGAAGAAATAAAAAGTCATGCTAACAAGGATGTTTATTTAAAAGAAATTTATCTCGATCTGGGTTTTAACAGCAGAGTTACTTTTAACAGAAACTTCAAAAATAAATTTGGTGAAACGCCGCAGGACTATATCGTTTCCAATAAAATCTAAATTGATAATTACTTCCTTTTTTTATTTTTTTAAATCATCCTTATTATCTTATTTGAAGCCAGTTTGCATTATCTGACTGCAAATATACAGTGCTGGCATTTGCAATAGATGTACTATTGGTATTTGAAAAATTTTTATATGTTGAGATTGTTAATCCAACACCACTTGTATTTCTCAAACAATATATCCTTCCTGAACAGGTGCTGGCAGCAGGTAAAGTTACCGTAGTTACACCTGGATTTAAAACGACAGTCGAATGCGTATCGTCTAATGTTGCCGTGGAAGATGTAAAAGTAGTGATATTGGTTGCCAATGATCCAAGAATCTGCAAAGTTGAATTGGCTACTGCGCCTGCTAAATTGATCCCTATTCTTACTGTAGTATTCAAACCTGTTCCCTGCATACGCATCATTTCCACATACGTTGATGTCGTATAATTAAATTTTTTGAAGATTATAGGCTCGTCTCCATCATCTCCTATTTGAAATTCAAGCGATCCGTTGTTAGCTGTTCCTGCTGAACCTATTGCAAAAAAGTCGGTCCCTGCAGCAGCTCCCTTTAGTTTGAAATTACCATCCGAATCAACAAAAAACATTGGTTTATAATATGTTGTCCCTGCTTCAAATTGCAATGCGCTTTTCAAATAAGTGACTCTTTCTGCCGTGTTGGTATAATCTGGAAGTGCCTGAACAAGTCCCAAAGTACCTCTCGTTCCAAATTCAAGTGCATTCTGATTATTCGATCGCAATTGCATTTTTACATTATCGGTCGTTCCTAAAAAATTGGTAGCCGGATCGGTTGCAGTGTTTCCTGTTAAAAGCCAGTTTTGCGTAGCAGTATCTTTAGAAGGAAGCCACTGGGTACCGTTGTAACGCAAAATTTGATTTACAACCGGTGCTGTAGCTGACACATTAACGCCTTGCAGCTTTGAAACTGTATTTGCGCCAAGAGTTCCTGTAACATCTCCTGACAGTGCAACGGAAGAATCTAAAATTAAATACCAGGCACTGCCCTTCCATTGATAAATGCCTTGTGTTGCGAGTCCTCCCAAACCCGTATTATACACAATAAGTCCTGTAGCAGGTGAAGGAACAGTCACAATATCCGAAAGTGATGTTAAGGCAACCTTCGTCAATAAAAAACCTTTTGAACTGGATTCTAAATGCAAAATTGACGATGAGTCGGGAGTAGTCGTACCTATTCCGACCTGTGCGTTTGCTGCAATAGTTAACAGAAAAAATAGTAAAATGTATAATTTATTTGATTTCATAGTTTCTAAATTAAAAGCCAATTCGTACCATCGGACTGTATCCAAATTGTTGTATTATTCGCCAATGTTGCTATTGAAACTCCTGCAAGATTTAAATAACTGCTTATATTTTTGGCACTTCCGGATGTATTCCTAATAATATAAACCCTGCCTTGACAAGTAGATGCTGCTGGTAAAGTTGCGGTAACAGTACTCGTTCCTCCGGTAATGACAACAGTATGATGAATATCGGTTAATATTAGATCTGCAGAGACTGATGTAATTCTTTTAGATATAGATCCTTTCACTTCCAGAATAGAAGTAGCAGCTGCAGCATTTTTATTAATACCCACCCTTACTTGAGAATTTAAACCTGTTCCCTGCATACTCATCATTTCAACTGCTGTCGATGCATTTAATTTTTGAAAAACAATTGGTTCGTCTCCCTCATCACCAATTATAACTTCACAAGAACCCGAGTTAGCCACATTACCTGCGGCTCCAATTTCAAAATAATCATTGGATGCGGCGCTTCCTTTTAATCTGAAATTATATAATGAATTCACAAAAAACATAGGCTTATAGGTTAACGCATTTGGTGCTTCAAACTGCAGTGCGCTCCTCAAGTGAGTGACAAGCTGGTTGTCATTTGTATAATCTTCCCGTGCAACTGTCAGGCCGAGAGTTTGTCGACGTCCAAATTCGAAATAAGTCTGATTATTCGATTTTAAAGTCATTTTTACATCATCAATCGTTCCCAGAAAATTACTGCCTGAGGTTGCGCTATTTCCAATTAATAACCAATTCTGTCCTGAAAAATCATTTGAATTTACCCATGTAGTACCATCAAATCGCAGTAATTGACCAGCAGCAAGCGATGTAAATAAAACAGGATTATTTCTTATTCCTTTAACTGTCAAGGATGAAAAACTATTAATAACATCACCATTTAAAGAAGTAGACTGATCCATCAATTGTTTCCATAAGGTACCATTCCACTGGTAAATTGATTGTGATGTCAATAGTCCACTGCCGTTGTTATAAATAATTAAACCATTGCCAGGAGAAGCAACAGTGGTAATATCTGTTACCGAATTAAGTCCCACTCGGGGAAGCAAAAAACCTTTATTACCAGCGCTTAATTCTAATACAGCAGACGAATGAGGAGTAGAAGTTCCAATCCCGATACCATTTTGCGCATTTAAGGTTAAATTACATAATATGATGAAATATAGTAACTTCATGCTATTCCTTTTCAATGATTGAGGCATTTCTAAATACAATTTCATTTTATTTTACAAATGATTTTCGGGCAAACTAAATCAATACTTTCTCCCTGAATTTGTAATAATAATTTTTTTGTTTATTTTTATATTATCGGCTGTGAGGAAGGTTGCAATGTAAATTCCGGAACTAAGTCCCGAAGTTGAAAAATTGTAATTCTGTTCGCTTCCTAAGTTATTTTTAGACAGTAACGCTTTACCCGAAATATCATAAAGAATAAATGATTTTATTATTACGTTGTTTTGATTCATCGCTTTCAAAATCTGATTTTTATTGTCCTGCATAATAAAAAAATCATTTTTAATTTGATCAACTGTTCCAAGTGCTTGATTTATAAAACTTATTTTAAACCTTTCCGTATAAGTTCCTGGAGCAATAGCCACTTCATAGTTTCCGTTTTTAATGTCGTGATAAGACATATCCAATGAATCGTAAATGTAAATTGACTGTGAATTGTCAAAACTTACAATTTCTGGTACATAAAATTTAAAGGTTACGTTGGTGGCCGCTTTAACAGAAAGTGGAATTTTCTTCGAAGGATCGAATTCAATTCCTTCTATCACATAATTTCCGTTTTCTATCCAGAAAGAAACGTCATTAGGAAGACTATCATCCATATTTTTAGCATCAATACCCCTATCCACACCATCAGTTGCTGTGGGCACAAATGCCAATGCAAGTTGTCTTGTAAATTCATTGTTTATTATGGCATTGATTCTAAAATGTGAAATTGCAGTAACTGTTTCTGCTTTTATTTTACCATTTGGATTTCTTGCAGGTTTTTCAAATTGCGATAAGCCACTTCCTTCCAAATAAAATATCCGATGCGAATTTTTAAAGGTTACTATTCCATTTGAAGCTCCATTTATTAAAAAGCCCTGACCAATTGGAAGATACTTTCGTGCTACAATCGGACTTGTTCCGGTTGGAGGATTATTGTTTACAGTTCCGTCACTATTATATGATTTAAATGCAGCTGGAGTATAAATACCAGAAGAAATTAAATCAACAGGCGCATATGCAGCATAGCCCCCTCTGTAAGCTGAGAGGAGATGAGAATTTACCGTTTTATCCTGTTGCCAAAAATAAGCAATACCTGTTGCAGCAGTATTTGTTCCATCTAAAAGAAAAGCATTTAAATGCAAGGCTGATGGATAAGGATTTCCAGTCAACGTTGCCGCATTATTGGCCCCTACAGTTACATTGATATTTCCGTCATTTGGTTTTCCTCTAAAATCATATCTTTGGGCACTTCCCGGATTATTTACAATTCCGCTTCCTTCAGGATCTGTACTGTCTAAACCACTTGTCCCTTTCATCGTAAAACCTTCACCCGGAGCAATTGCAGTTGCACTTCCTACCTGTAACCATTGTGAATAATTGTTTGCATTTGTCAATTTATAAATCCAATGCGACGCAATAGTTAGCGGATTTGATAACCCATTATAACTTCCAATCGGAAGCATCGCTGCTGCAGAAGAAGCTGTTGAAGAAATGGGCTGGTATAGCTGCGTAATTCCAAAATTAGTATTGCCGACAGAAGCGATATTATTTCCTACCGGAGAGCACCAGTAATTATAATCAAAATTATCAGATGTTCCTTCCTGATAAATCGATACGATTCCGGTTCCGGTATTAGCAGAGACACCTGTTGTTCCTTGTATTAATTGAGAATTGTTCCTTAAATAGAGATTTGAATTAGTGGCTAAATTTATGTCTTGCGCTACATATAAGATCTGATTTTTCACGTAAACAGGTGCATTAGTACCTATGTACATTTGTGAAAAACCTTGAACTGAAACCAAAATTGATACTAAAACTAATTTCCTTTTCATATCGCTATATGTCATTTTTTCTAAATTATATTTCAGGACTCCATTCCTTTTGATTTTATCGGATAACCTTATTGTTTTTGCTGCCTCTCGAATAAATGAAATAAATTCCCATAAAAATTGCTGTAAAAAACAATAATCCCTTTATTTGGTCTATAGGCGCTGCAACTACAGGATCTTCGAGCCCTGGCGGTGGAGGATTATCCGCAAAACAAATCAGCGGAAGAAGCAGTAATGCAAATGCTACAAACTTTCTCATTTAATTTAAATTTAACGTGAACATACAGTGACATAAAAACGAATAATTTCTTTTTAAAATAGTCTAAAAAAATGCCGTTTTTTTTTACGTTAAAATTTGCATACTATTAATAAAGATAATTTATCATTCAATATTAATTATTATCCCTATTTTAAATGTTTCATAATCTAAAAACTATAAGTCATTTCATAAAACACTGAAAACAAACGATATATATTTATTAAAATTTGTTTTGAATCTTTCTTTTGATACTTAAGACTTAAAAATAACCGTAAATATTTAATGGAGTTGATACCTTTTTGCTGCTAAAATTTAAGATTGCAGCCTGCAGAATTCAATCATCATAAATTTTGGAGGTGATACCTTTTTTGCCACAAAAAGTTAAGGCGGTTTTAAAAATATTGATTAGATTTTAATTTGATAAATTGTAAGAAGAAATAATTACAAAACAATTCATCACTCTATAAATTTGAAACCATGGAAAATACTCGAAAAAAGTGGCCGTTGGAATTTAAAATTTGTGCCGTCACAATCAGTAATCAATATAAAAGTGTATTAACTGTAGCTCAAGAACTGGGCATCAGTGAAAATAGCCTCCAACATTGGAAAAAACTTTACAAGGAAGGAAAACTGACCCTTGAAAAAAAATCAGATTTAGATGCTAACCAGAAAGAATTAATAAGATTAAAAAAAGAAATCAAAAATATTCAGATAGAAAAGGATATCTTAGAAAGCAGCGCAGAAATTATTTTACAGAAAAGACGGCTTCGCTATAAATTCATCATGGAAAACTGTGATAAATTTCCAATTATTAAGATGTGCAAAATTTTCAAGGTAGATCCAAGCTGTTTCTACAGATGGAGGAAAGACCTATCTACGAGCAGAGCTGAAAGAAAAATATTTATAACATCTGAAATTCTAAGAATTTATCATTGGAGCCTAGGAAGTTACGGAAGCATAAGAATCACTAAAGAACTTTCAGCGATCGACATAAATGTATCCCGCACGTATGTTGGAAAGATAATGATAGAAAATCATCTTCAACGGGTCACAAAACTAAAGTTCAAAAGAACTACAATCTCCTCTTCAAAATATCCTGTCGCTGACAATTTATTAAATCAAGAATTTAAAGTTAGAAACCTAAACCAAGTCTGGGTATCCGACATTACTTACATTCAAACTAAGAAAGGCTGGGTATATCTTACCGCAGTAATAGACCTCTTCGATCGTAAAGTTATAGGTTGGTCAATAAGCAACACCATGAAAGCAATAGATACAACGATAGCCGCTTTTAAGCAAGCCTTATGCAACCGTCCATTAATTCGAAACCAAAAATTAATATTTCATTCAGACCGCGGAATTCAATATGCCTGCAAAGCCTTTGTGTACATTTTGTCGCAAAGTGATCAGATTACTCAGAGCATGAGCAGAAAAGGAAACTGCTACGATAATGCAGTTGCTGAAAGCTTTTTCAAGACAATTAAATCAGAATTAATTTATCAGAACCAATATGCATCCATAAAAAAAGCAAAAACATCAGTCACCAATTATATCAAAAATTTCTACAACAGCTGCAGAAGACATTCGGCTCTTGAATATTTAACAATTGAAGAATTCCAAAAACAATATCTTCCGTAAAAAGCAATTAGTTTGCTTTTTAACCCACTTTGGTATAATTAACAATGCTTTTACTTATTTATTTCTTTATTTAACAGAATTGATACCATTTCTGTTAAATATAGCTAGGACGAATTTAGAAATAATCTACTACTCCAAGTCTTGTGGCGTACTCGTGGCGCATAACTTTCAAATACTTCTTAAATTCACTAAAATCAAACTCTTCTCTAGTAAGGTTCGAATTGCAGAGCGATCGTATAGAAATCATTACAGTACCAGCTATATTTTAATATAAGTCGTGCATTTAAAGGAGTTCCCGCCGTAAAATGAATTTCTTCCATAGGATAACTTTCATTTACAAACCTTGGTTCGATTAGACATTTTTTCTTGTATGCATATTACATATCCTTAGTTAATTCTTATTCTGCTAAAGCTAGAAATTGATTTATTTCTGTTCCAACGAGGTTAAAAATTCATTTATTTATGTCCAGAATGTATGTTGATCTGATTTTTTTGAAAGACCAATAAGAGCTGCCTACTGGCAGCTCTTATTAATTATTATAAAGCAAGCAATTCCATTAAAGCTAATTGATTCGATTTTGTAATCCTAATAGCAAAACTCCGTTGGCGAAAACACATTCTTTACCATGGCTAAATTCTTTTATCATTTTAAAGGGATTTTGATAGCAACCATCTTCACCTTTATACTCAGCAACACAAATTGGAATTTCTTCAAGGAAAGGACAGTAAGATTTTTGATTTTTAATAATTTTATTTATGACGAAACTGCTTGAAATCAAAAATAAAAAGCTTTCTTCCATTTTTGCGCAATGATTAGCATTTCCATGAATCATAGTTGCATCAGAGTATTTTACTATTCCCGAACCATATTGATCAACTTTTCTGTTCCAATATTGCATGGAACTGAAATCATCTGTAGGATTATACAATCGCAGCCCTCCAGCTGTGGATTCTATATTTTCAAGTATGTAAGATAAAATATTATATGCAAACTCCAACAAATGGTTTTCGTGCATCTTTGCTCTGGCCTTTTCCAAAATCCCTTTACAATGTTCTTTAGATTCATGTAAATCCTTCGAAAAAATATCCTTATTTATGGATTTTGACGCCCATTTTTCTACAAGAATATTGAAATCAATTTCATTGATTTTTGACCTAATGGCCAACACCCAATCATTAAAATGTTTAAGATAGTTCTCTGGAATGTTAGTTGCAAGACATTTCTGCATCAAGCTGAATATACCTCTTGATAAGTTGGTGAAAATTTGAAAGCCATAGTAATATTCGTAAATAATCCAATACTCAGCTCTACTGCTGAATTCGTTATTGTTGGGAGAAAAAACGTTAAAAGTCCTATTGTACTCGTGAATTTCAGCGTCATTTTTCCCTAAAAAGGTCTGTGCTCCTAAATGAGCCATGTGCTCCCGGATCACCTTTCCAGATAACGGCATAGTAATCTTTCCATTAGTTAATGTTAAATAGCCTCTATTATTATTAATTAACTTATATTCTATTTGATGACCGTCTTCAATCTCAAATTCATTGTACAAATTCACTTTTTTGACCACTTCTCTTCGCAGCTGTAATCCCTGAACCAGCAAAGGATTATTCAAATTAGTTTCATCTATGGGAAGAGATAAAACTTGTTTATTACTGGCAGATGATGCTCCAATTTTGATTAAAGCGTAAGTGAAATCAGCAAAAATAGTACAGCCCCAAGTTGTAGAGAAATTCTGCAGATAATGTATATATTCATGAATGAAAATCGAAGCATCATTCAATCCAGCTTCAGTAACTTTTTTGTTAGGATCTAGAATATTCAGATCGCCCGCTTGGCATCCAACATGAATAAATTGTTTTTCCCAGTCATAGAATGGTTCGAGCGAAGTAAAATAATGGTAATCTCTTGCGTTCATCATATTTGCTTGCAGTAATGTATTTATTTTGTAAAAAATCACACAAAAACTCTCATATAGAAATTAAACATTTGCTATAAAGATCCAAAAAAATGTGCTATTCAAATATATCTTTTTTTTCATATTAATCAACTAAATCATTACAATTGCTGTTTTTTTAAATGCCGTTAAAGACTGTGACTTTTTATACGGTTCAAGTGGAGCGGATACCTTTTTGTCACAAAAGTTAAGGCGTATTTTAAAGATATTTAACATATTTAATCCTTGTGGCAGATAAATAGCATTTGTACTTAAACTCGCTTCTGTCCTTTCTTTAAAATCCATCTTTATCCCTTTAAAATTAATTCAGTGATAACACTTTTCAGGGTCAATCACCAAATTTACAAACATTTATAATTGTGTCCGCAGTGCGGACACAATTGAACTAGTTACAAAAAAAGATGCACAAAATGATAATATGATCTATATTTTTATTCCACCTATTATGTCAAAAAATATAAATGCCATACTAAATTATGGCATTCATTTTTACGAGAAAATTATGGAATCCAAAACCTCTGTCCTACATGGACTTAACATTCTAAGTTAAAGATTTTGATTTGGCTAAAAATCATTTCTTTTATAAAACTATCAAAAAAATTTCTAGAATTAAAAAAACATTTTATCTTTGCACCCGCAATGAGAAAATGATTGCATCATACTGGAGGAATGGCAGAGCGGTCGAATGCGGCAGTCTTGAAAACTGTTGACTGTAACAGGTCCGGGGGTTCGAATCCCTCTTCCTCCGCTGAGAGCTTAAAATGAGACTTTTCAAAGTTTACAAAAAAGGCCAAAATTAACAAGAAACCCTGCAAGTCATAAGATTAGCAGGATTTTGTTTTTTATACGTATCTTCATTTTTCGAAACTGCTTTAAAGTTAACTGTAACAATCGTGGCACAGACCAATGTGGACTTCATACTTTTTCCCGCAAAAAAAGTTAACTCGAATTTTACTTATTTTACTCCACTTTATGTTTTGCGGCGGAATCGTTGCACACAGCTTTTTGTGAAATCAAAAACTCAACAAAAAAATGGCTAGACAAATTTAGTTTTGAGTAGATGTAGCATCCCTCTTCAAACAAAGAAAACATGAAAAATACTAAAAGAACAGGCTAATGATTTCTTACCAAACTACTTATTGAATTTCTGTTCTACTGAGGTGAAAAACTGGTTTATTTCTTTTTTAAATTACTTCAAATTTATTTTCACGACCTAGTAATCCTTCTTGTTCAAAGGTCTCTTTGTCCATGTCGTAACCACTTTCCAGCCTAACTCTTATCGTACATCTTGAGTGGTTTGTTATATAAGGGCATCTTCTGAATATTCGTAGCCCATATTTTACTGGATATGCTTAGTAAATAATTCTATTATCTTTTCTTTATGCGTTTTGCATAAACTCCAATTCCAATGTTCATTCCGAAAAATCATATCAGATTTCAATGAATCTATATTTTTTTTGGCTTTAAATTCTGCTTGCTTTACACTATAAATCTTATTGCTATATTCGGAATTCATTCCTGGAGACAATAAAACTAAATTTCCAAAATCATCCTTTTTTTTGCGAACGACTTCTGATTCATCAAAATGATCGTAAACAATATTTACTTCTTCAGACTTAGGATTTTGCGGAGAAATGTGCTCAACAGAATTCTTGGCTGTCATTCTATAATCTTTCCAGTTTTCAAATCCGAGTTCAAAACGATTTTCCCAAAGAATGTATTCTGTTTTATAAAACCAGTAACTAGGATAACTTGTTCCTAATGATGAATTCAATGTTTTCTCAACAGACTCCATATTACCGTTAAGCTGACCATCACTTTTGCTTAACATCTCATAACTCATTGTTCGCAAATCTTTCCTTTCATTACAAAACATGCAATTATCAAGTTTTCTTAAATACTTATAAAGTTCTTCGGAATCCTCTTCATCAAGCATTTTATTTAAAAATGGAGTCAACCAATAATGTGTAATTATTTGTTGTGAATGATATAACATACTTTGCAGTAAAGCAAAACCTTCATTACTACTTGGCGATCGTCTTTGAAAAGCTGTTTTACTTTGATACAATTTTTTAATTAAATGAACTTCTTCGTTGTTTTCAATATTTCCAACCCATTTAATTACATGCCTGTCAAAATTTTTTCGAACATTCCAGAGTAAGTCTATAAAATTTTTAACATCTTCGGATTTAGTAAAATAATCACTATGTGTCTTAAAAATTTCTATTAAATCTTTTCCTTTTACTTCAACACTTTTCTCACTATCTAAAATATTTCTATATCTAAATTGAAATAAACGTAACGTATGCAATAATAACATAGGGAAGTTGATTATACTTCTAACTTTCCCTGAATCATAATCTTCTAAAACGTTATCATTGTTTTTAATTTGCGCTAGATCAACATCGTTAATTCCTTCCTTTAAAATAAAAAGTAATTTTTTGGTTTTTATTTCTGAATTTTTATTTTTTAATCTGTCATGAATTTTGTTTGGAAGTTGCACAATCGTCTCTCCTTCATCTGATTTTTCTGGAAACAAATCTTTCCAACCTAAATCAGCAACAATTTTTATATTTTTCTCTAAATATTCATCCATCACAGAGCAGGCATCCCACAATAGACTATATTGATGCATTTCTTCTCTGTTATCTTTTAATGCACTTAGCAACTGAGCCTTTAAAATTTCATGTTGTTGTAATTGTACACCCCGATTGTTCATTGCCTCAAAAACTTTATTCTCATCCGTTTCTTTTGGCATTTGAGTAGAAATCAAAAAAACTTTTGTGTAAATGAATGACGCAAATTCTTTTTTTTCTTCTTCCCCTTTAAGCTCTTTACTAAAATTTTCAATTACGTTTTCTGCAGTCGAAATAGGTTTTAATTCTTCTACTTCGTCTTTTGTTAAATTTAATTCTGAATTAGTTGAATTAAAGTATTGATTCGCGAAATCACGGACAGCAAAACTCATTCTCGCCTTTTCTAATTTATCAATTGTAATATGACTAAAATTCAATAAATCATATCCAAGTTTTTTGCTTATTAACCAAAGTGTAGTAAATCTTTGCTGGCCGTCTATCAAATCGAATTTACCGTTATTTTGAGTAACCATTATTCCTCCCAAATAATATTTCGGCTGATTCTCGCTAAAAGCTTTATATAAATCTTCCAATAATGTTTTTATCTGATCATCACCCCAAACATAAAGTCGTTGATAAATAGGAATATTGTATAAATCTGAACTAGCAACAACTTTCTCTAAAGTTATTTCTATAGAAGTTATAGGCAAGTTATTTTTTTCTAATATATTCATATATCCATTTCTCTTTAGCAATTAATTCACTGTTTTCTTCCTTTTTATAAAATGAAAGATTAGCATTCTTGTAATTATTTCTGACGCCATAAACAGGATCTGATGTTAAATCAACATCATAATGATTTTTATCTGTAATTGATCTTATAAATTCAAACACATCTTCCGGGCGATAAGACATTTCAATAACATCTAGCAAGTTTTGAACATTATCTCTTAAAATTTTAATTACGGTTTGCGTTACAATAGTTCGCTGATAAATACGATAACTTCCTAATAAATAATCCATCCATAATGTAAATTCCTGTAATTTTTTATCTTTAAATTTATCATAATACACAACACTGGCAAGTTTGAAAAACATTTTCAAATAGTAGCTGTTCTGTGTAATCAACTTATTGTATACTTTTATAAAAGTTTCATTCTTTTTGTCGGTAAACAATTGATTATAAACTGCAAAATATTTCTCTGTATATAGAAAAAAACCAACTCCCTTTTGAATAGGTTGACGTATTGAAAATGGGTATTGAGATGCTGTGGATTGAAGATTTAAAATGTTTGGTTGGACACATAATCCAAGTTGGGAATCATACGTTAATTGATTAGCCAAAGTATTACAAACATTAGGATACAGTCGTATTATATCATTATTCTGCTCTTTAATTGTTTTCTTTTGAAAATCTTTTAAAATGGCATCTTTATTTTCAAATGACAAATTTTTTCCTTTCCAACTCCTGCTTCGCCAAAGAATAAAATCAAACAACTCCGTTAAAAATTGTCCTTTATTGTTACTATCCCACTGTTTTGCAAATCTGCGTTGCAAGTCTTCATTTCCTTTAAGCTCTCGCAAATGATAGGATTTTAAAAAATCTACTGCACTTAAACTCACTCCTCGACTATTTTGACTATCAAAAAAAGTAAAGGCTTCATCTTCTGAATTCGTTTTTATGACTGTAAAAACCAATTTTGAAAAAATATCATTTAAATGATTCTTTATTTCTAGACTTACATTTTCCGATAAATATTTGAAATTATGTTTAATAACAGCAGTCGAAAGCATCGAACTATATTCTAAATTCCATTTCTCTTGAGCAAGATAACTTTTACTATCATTACAAGCATAATCTAAAATCAGCAGACTAGTAACACGTTGCTGTCCATCTATGATTTCAAATTCTTCTTCACTTTTTTGATATAATAAAACACATCCTAAATAATAAGGTTGCGCATTCTCATTATAATCTCCATCATAAAAAAAGTGATCTTTAAAATCTTTTAGAAGTTGCTTTAATTTCTCTACGTTCCAAACATAAGGGCGTTGATAGTCCGGTAACTTTACAGATACATTTGTTTCAAAAAAATCAGTCGCACATACTGTTCCTACTTCGAGAACGAGTTCTTTAACTAAACTTTCTTCTTTTTGCTTCTCTATATCTGTTTTTATCATTACAATTTTATCTTTTCTAATTGTTCAACATAAATAATTCCACTCATTAATCTTGGCAATGAAATATCACGTGCTTCGGGAGACAATTTACCATTACTCGGATTTATAGGTAAAGAATTAGCTTGAATAATTTTGACATTGCCATAACAATTTTGCGCAAAACGTAACAGCACTAATACTAACAAAGGATCTACATATTCTGCGACTTTAAGTTTAGAATTCATTCCCTGCATCCCAGAGCTCTTTTTCTTTTTTTTTGTTGGGTCATGAAATATTGTAAAATCTGTATTTAGTTAGATTTTTATCAATGGCTAAAATATCGAATATTTCAATAATAAAATTGTGGAAATCCATAAAAGGATATAAAAATAACATCGCATAAGCGCAAAAATATACTGCAAGATGTTTGTCTAGAAATCGACACCTATAAATTTGTGGAAGAATCGTGGCACAGCTGAAAAATTACTAGCCAAGCCATTTAATGCCTGCAAATGAGAAAAATGGTTCGAATCGGATTGAGACCGCTGTCTTGTCTATTTGGCAAAACATATTCCATTTTTTTTTATCTATTCACGTTTTTAAATGGTTCACATTTAGTGAACACTACAAAAAAATGAACATGATTTAACTTAATATAAGCTAACTAAAAATAAATATACTTTCCAGTTTTGATGTCTTAAATTAAAACGTTCTAAATTTGAAAGGTGGGTAGAAAGGTAGGTAGATAACATAATTAAACAATTATATCATAATTGAAGAAAATTTAAAGCCCGTCTTACTAACTGATAAAAATTTAAAATTATAATGGGTAGAAACATAGGTAGAAAAACAAAATTTCGATGCCATTTAGTTAATTATTTCTAGCACTCTCAATTATTAATTTTAAATTCACATAGAAAAAGAATCTTAAAATTAAGTAAATGCAGAAACATCAAATTTATGATCTCTATTTCAAAGTAAATATTACTTGCCTTTACAACATTTCACAGGGCTTATTGCAAAAACAAAAAAACTAACAATCAACCGTTTAACCAAAACAAAACATCTCCAAACTCTTGACTTTCTCAAAAAAAAAGACTAACTTTGCCTAAATGGATACATGAGACGCTTATTGCTTAAACAATAACGCTTTTTCCAAAATTAAGTAAGCAATAAGCGTCTCATGTATCCATTTAGAGACTGATAGTTCTTCATCACAAAGACTTCGTCTTTGTGATGAAGAACTATCGTAAATTTTACCATCCGACTTAAAAATCCTGTACATTTAACTTTCCACCTTAAAGTAAATTACAAGGTACATTCTACAAAAAAATCACTCCATTCCATAAGAACATAAAATTAATATATTTGTCGCAAATATTTACTATATTTGCGACAAAATAGCACTTAAAAAATGACAGAAAGCACTGAAGATAAAGTAATTGAACGTATAAAAAAAGCCAAGAGGGGGTCTGTGTTTTTTACTGACGATTTTCTTCGTTTCGGAAGTGCAAAAACAATCAGTAAATCCTTAGAACGACTTACTGAAAAAAAAGAAATCATGAGAGTTTCCAGAGGTATTTATACAAGGCCCGAAATAAACAAAACCCTTGGAATCACAATAACTCCTTCAATTGAGAATATCGCAAAGGCAATAGCGCGTCGAGATCGGGCACGCATTATTCCTACCGGTGCATATTCTCTAAACATTCTTGGACTTTCTACACAGATACCAATGAATGCTGTATATCTTACTGATGGTGTTGCCAGAAAAATAGCAATAGGAAAAAGATCGCTACATTTTAAAAAAACGGCAACAAAAAATCTGGCCTCCATTGGAGAAATAAGCGGACTGGTAATTCAAGGCCTTAAGGCATTGGGAAAAGACCAGCTTAATGAGGACGAGATATTAAAAGTAATTGAAATATTAAAAAAAGAAAAGATCGAACGCCTGCGTCATGATATCAAATTAGCTCCTGAATGGATCCGAACAATAATGAAAGCGGCATTACCAGAAAACCAGCAGCTATGATAAAAAATTGGATTTCATTAACAGATGAAGAAAAAGCAGGTTTATTTACAGAAGCAGCAGCACAAAAAGGGCTTCCTGCTTACGCTGTTGAAAAAGACTGGTGGGTCACTGTGACACTGCTGGCAATTTTTACCTCCCAATATTCAGATCATCTCATATTCAAAGGAGGAACTTCATTAAGTAAAGCTTACAATTTAATTGAACGATTCTCTGAGGATATTGATCTTGCTATAGATAGAAGTTTCCTTAAATTCCCAGGAGAACTTTCTAAAACTGCGATCAAAAAACTTCGCAAAGCTTCTGGGCAATTTATCATTACTGACTTCAAAAATGAACTTGAAGCACAACTTTTAAAAATTGGGATACCAAGTACTCTCTTCAGCCTCAAAACTGATGAAAATATCGATGACACAAGCGACCCGCACTCAATTGAACTAATATACAAGCCTGTAATTAATCATGGATCAGGTTACTTGCCTCAAAGAGTTCTGATCGAAATCGGAGCCAGATCACTAAGAGAGCCCTCTGAAATGCGTCCTATTTCATCCATACTTGATGAAACATTCCCTGAACAATCTTTTAATATCCCTGCTTTTAATGCAAACGTAGTATTACCATCCAGAACTTTTCTTGAGAAAGTTTTTCTGCTTCATGAAGAATTTAGTAAGCCTGTTGATAAGATCAGATTTAGTAGGCTGACCAGACATTTATATGATCTAGAAAAAGTTATGGATAATGAATACGGAATTTCTGCGGTTAAGGATAAAAATCTATTTTTTACCATTGTAGAATTTAGGCAAAAATACACCGCAGTGAGAGGTATATCTTATGAAAGACACACCCATTCTACTTTATCATTCCTTCCACCTCCAGAAGTAGATGAAGCATGGAGACAGGACTATACAGAAATGAGAGAAAATATGTTCTATGGCGCAACACTTAGCTATGATATGCTAAAAGAAAGACTAAATGTTCTTAATGATCGCTTTAAAGAGAACGGCCTTAACTCACAGAACGACAACTAAAAGAAAAACATCAAATCTAAATTCGAAACCATTGGTAAAAAAAATTTCCTATCTTAAATTTTTAACAATAAAAACCTTATCAGCGGCAAATCTTTCATTTTCACCTCTCTGAACATACCCAAGCTGGTTTGTTACCACATTTGTATTTCCAATTTTAAAATCTTTAGTATTATAATGGCTGTGTCCATAAATCCAGCACATTGGGTCGAACCTCTCAATAAGCTCTGAAAGCTCAACAGCAAAAGCTTCATTCAATAGGCTCTTTTTATACATTTTCGGATATTTTTTAAAAGTTGGAACATGATGAGTTGCAACGACAACTTTTTTAAAATCTACTATTTCCAAGGCGTTACTAATAAAATCTACATTCTCAAAATACAGCTTATTGTAATTATCTGCCGAAAACCTGTCTCCATCGTATTTGACAACATGAAAATCACTAAGTCCTTTTTCAATATTTAATCGGGAAACCTCACTAATGTGAGACCATAGAGTCGAGAAAACCAATTTTAAATTATCATATTCTACAACATAATTATTTAGAAGGATTACATTATTCCTAATCTTTTCATAAAAAGTTCCTGTTTTCAGAAGAGCATCAAAATAGTAATACTCATGATTTCCAGGAATCCAATATGTCATTTGGAAATTATCGGATAAGAAATCAAAAAAATCCTGATGTTTATCCATGAGCGAAAAAGGTACAATATCCCCAGCCAGAATTAAGATATCTCCGTTTGGAATTAAGGGATTATCTCTAATGAATTCTTTGTTTTTAATAAACTCCAGATGCAGATCTGAAGCATATTGAATTCTGTTTATCTCCATATTATTATTATTTTTTTAAAGAAACAAGACTCCCAAAAAGAAAGAAAGTTGCTCTTTATATTGTTATAAAAAAAGATTCATTCAGAGACTATTTTTACGAAGAGTTTCCTCAATCTTCACACTATCGTAAAGAAATATATCTCCTAGTTTAGTATATGGAAGAATCCCAGTCTGCCTGTATTTTATAATAGTATTATTAGACAGACCAAATATCTTTTTTAAATCTTCATTTCTGTAATAGGCAGGTCTCAAGGTTTTCCCTTTACTGATTTTTGAATCGATCACTTCCAGTTTTACCATTAAAGGATCTATAATATTTTTAATCTCCATTATAAAAGCCTGTCTCTTTTCTTTCTTTGTCATATTGAATTGTTTGTTAATGTTATATTTTTTTCATCCCGACCTTACCAGTTCTCAAGTTTTCTTTTTCGCCCCATCAATATCCCAATCAAGTCATCTAAAAATTTAATCTGTTTCTCTTTATAAGTATAACCTTTACACTCTGAAAACTGTCTACTTATTCTAGTTATTTTTTTCTGAACTCCTTCATTATTTTTATATGTAAAATTTTCACTTACAAATTCCTGAATACTGATTCGATTTTTTTTCACATCAGTTGGATCAAAAAATAAAAGACCTTCATCCATTAGGATATAAAAAAGAATTGCAAGCTCACTTTTACTATAAGAGCTTTTGCATCTTTCAGACGATGATTGATTACTCTGAAAATCATTTAAGAGCAATAAGTTTTCAATCTTTTTCACCCTCATATCGAGCTTAAAGAAATTATCTAAAATTTCAGAGGTCTTGGCTTTCGTCATTTAAATAAATTATTATTTCTGATTTTTTCCCAACAGAAGTTTCTGTCGAACAATTAGCCATAATGCTTTTAGCTATTAAGCTGTAAAACAAATCTGACTATAAACAATGCTAAAGTAATTGTCGAAAATGGGATTATCTGTATCATTTGTCACACTCGACCTTTTTATTTATTTAACTTTTAAGTTTTTACATTACATTTAAAACATATAAACTCCCGCAGAAAAGAAGTATTGGAATACAATTATGTATTTTAAGAAAATTATGATAAGGGTAAAAATCTCCAAATTTTGAAGTATTAGTAATTTTACTGCTTTAGCAGTAAAAAATGTATTTTGAAAATTCAGAGGATCCAAAATGAATATAAAAAGGCTCTTTTACTGCTAAAGCAGTAAATATTGCTGTTTTATAATGACTTTAAGAAAAGTGTGCCTCTTAATCACAAATAAACACGTTAAAATGCTTAAACATATTGAATAGCTATCAGGTGCATATTTCAATACACTTCGGGTCTTAGGTCTCCAGGAAGATTTTCTTAAACTTGCAAATGATGATACTTTTGGACGAAATTACAAGACTTAGAGTTGTTATAATTTAGTAGAGGTGGCCCTGTTATTATTAAATATGTATATTCTATTATATGCAAAAGCATATATTCTTAAAAGTATACGCTTTTTTATATTCAAAAGCATATAATTTGCTATAGAATAAAAACATTGGAAGCATCATTAAATTATGTATTCACATTAAACACACATACAAATAACTGCATCAGAAATTGATTATGTTATAAAAAAATGTATTTTTGTCATATTAAAAAAAATATAATTATAACCAATTAATAAACAAGACGTTACACGCTAAATTAGCACGTTTTAAAGTTCGTGGCAGAATCGTGGCGCAACAGGTAAAAAATATTATAAATGCAGTATAAGAGCGGGATGCGGAGCTTAAGTTCGAATCCCTCTTTCTCCGCTGAATTTCAAAACCTCAATATTTTTATTGAGGTTTTTTTTTGCTTTATACCGAAATAACTTATATATAATAAAGTTTAATTTCGATACTAGTTCAACCATAAAAACTACTCTTTATTCATTTAAGCCATAGAATAATACGTAATTCCAAAACTAAGTTTGCGCGCTCCCCTCAATTAATGAACTTCATAAAGCTTACATATATAATAATAAAAATCTAATAAAAACAAGCATCCAGTTACTCAGAACAAAACAATCATTAAAAATAACCACACATTAAATTTAAAGCTAAAAAAAACCAATATTTTCAATTTTTCAATCATTCACTTTTATTTTGTATTTTAGTGTAAAATAAACTACAGTAAACCTCTTAAATAAAAATAAAAATGTATCGTACACTACTTATTTTATTACTCAGTTTAACAATTTCCTGTCAGAAAGAAAACCACACCCAATTACTGACTGACTATTTTACATACAAAGAAAATAGCACATTAGAATCTGCAGGGGTAAAAATGATTCCAATTAAAACACCTGTTGGAAATTTTAAAGTATGGACAAAACGTTTTGGAACTAATCCAAAAATTAAGATACTTTTATTACATGGAGGCCCAGCAATGACACATGAATATATGGAATGCTTTGAAACATTTTTCCAACGAGAAGGCTTCGAATTTTATGAATACGATCAACTTGGATCCTACTATAGCGATCAGCCAAAAGACAGCACTTTATGGACCACGGAACGATTTGTAGAAGAAGTAGAACAAGTACGCAAAGCAATTAACGCAGATAAAGAAAACTTCTACGTTTTAGGAAATTCCTGGGGCGGAATCCTTGCAATGGAATATGCTCTAAAATATCAGCAAAACCTAAAAGGGTTGTTAATTTCAAATATGATGGCAAGTGCCCCTGACTATGGAAAATATGCTGAAAAAGTGCTTTCAAAGCAAATGAAGCCAGAAATACTAACTGAAATAAGAACATTAGAAGCCAAAAAAGATTTTAACAATCCAAGATACATGGAGCTTTTAATTCCAAACTTCTATCACGAACATTTATGTCGATTAAAAGAATGGCCAGACGGACTAAATAGGGCATCAAAACACGTAAATGGAGAAATCTATACGATGATGCAAGGGCCAAGTGAATTTGGAATCAGCGGTCGTTTAGCAAAATGGGACATTAAAAATCGCTTACATGAGATAGAAGTACCAACTCTCATGATTGGAGCCAAATATGACACAATGGATCCAAAAGCAATGGAAGAACAAAGCAAACTAGTCAAAAAAGGACGTTTTTTATATTGCCCAAACGGTAGTCATCTTGCTATGTGGGATGATCAACAAATATTTATGAAGGGTGTTATTGAGTTCATTCATGACGTTGACACAAAAAAAATGTAAAAAGCACTGATTGCTCATTTCCAATAGAATGAAACTTCTAAAAAATTCACATAAAGAGTTGCATTAAAAACAAAAACTGTTTTTTAACTTCCTTTCATGACGTTCCCTTGGGCGTACTCTTTGTAAAATCTATTTCGGAAGTAGTTTCAGGAAAATCGAGCAGCTGCTGGTTTCCCGCAAAAGGATGCCGCTCCCATCACTAACGCGCTTCGGGGTAAATGATAAGTTTCAGTTCCAGAAGATTTCTCCAAAGTGGTTATAAAACAAAAAATCCCTCCCGATAAATCGGGAAGGATTCTCAAAAGAAAGGCGACGACATACTCTCCCACAAAATTGCAGTACCATCTGCGCAGGCGGGCTTAACTTCTCTGTTCGGGATGGGAAGAGGTGAGCCCCGCCGCAATAACCACCTTAAGGTTTTTAGTTGTTGGTTTTTGGTTGTCGGATTTCTCCATCAACTATCAACTCTTGACCATCAACTGCTCTGCGTCGAGCTAATATTTTAACATACTGAGATAAAGAAAAGAAGTATTTGTTTAGAAAGTTTCCTCCCTCCGATTGCTCGGAGGGAAAAGGGTGTACATAAGCTTACGGATTATTAGTACTACTCGACTATGACATTACTGCCTTTACATCTATAGCCTATCAACGTGGTCATCTTCCACGATCCTTAAAAGAAATCTCATCTTGTGGTGGGTTTCGCGCTTATATGCTTTCAGCGCTTATCCCTTCCCAACGTAGCTACTCTGCGGTGCCCCTGGCGGGACAACAGATACACTAGAGGTTAGTCCAATTCGGTCCTCTCGTACTAGAATCAGATCCACTCAAATTTCTAACGCCCACAGTAGATAGAGACCGAACTGTCTCACGACGTTCTGAACCCAGCTCGCGTGCCACTTTAATGGGCGAACAGCCCAACCCTTGGGACCTTCTCCAGCCCCAGGATGTGACGAGCCGACATCGAGGTGCCAAACCCCCCCGTCGATATGAGCTCTTGGGGGAGATCAGCCTGTTATCCCCGGCGTACCTTTTATCCTTTGAGCGATGGCCCTTCCATGCGGAACCACCGGATCACTATGCTCTACTTTCGTACCTGATCGACCTGTATGTCTCTCAGTCAAGCTCCCTTATGCCATTGCACTCTACGCACGGTTACCAAGCGTACTGAGGGAACCTTTAGAAGCCTCCGTTACTCTTTTGGAGGCGACCACCCCAGTCAAACTACCCACCAAGCACTGTCCCCCGCAACACGGGGTTAGGCCTCAGATAAACAAAGGGTTGTATTTCAACAATGACTCCACAACGCCTGGCGACGCCGCTTCACAGTCTCCAACCTATCCTACACATCATTTATCCAAGGTCAATACTAAGCTATAGTAAAGGTGCACAGGGTCTTTTCGTCCCACTGCGGGTAAACGGCATCTTCACCGTTACTACAATTTCACCGAGCTCATGGCTGAGACAGTGTCCAGATCGTTACACCATTCGTGCAGGTCGGAACTTACCCGACAAGGAATTTCGCTACCTTAGGACCGTTATAGTTACGGCCGCCGTTTACTGGGGCTTCAATTCAATGCTTCTCCGAAGATAACATCTCCTCTTAACCTTCCAGCACCGGGCAGGTGTCAGGCCCTATACTTCATCTTACGATTTTGCAGAGCCCTGTGTTTTTGATAAACAGTCGCCTGGACCTCTTCACTGCGGCCCCCATTGCTGGGGGCGACCTTTCTCCCGAAGTTACAGGTCTATTTTGCCTAATTCCTTAGCCATGAATCTCTCGAGCACCTTAGGATTCTCTCCTCAACTACCTGTGTCGGTTTACGGTACTGGTACTAATTACCTGAAGTTTAGAGGTTTTTCTTGGAAGCCCTTAGGCGCACTATCTCTTTGTCCGAAGACTCCGAGTACTATCGTATTTCACCAAAACCTGCGGATTTGCCTACAGGTCTTATAGCTAGGTACTTCAACGAACTATTCCGTCAGTTCGCGGCGCTTTCATCACTCCGTCACCCCATCACAGTAATTAGTAGTACGGGAATATTAACCCGTTGGCCATCGACTGTCCCTTTCGGGTTCGCCTTAGGACCAGACTAACCCACAGCTGATTAGCATAGCTGTGGAAACCTTAGTTTTTCGGTGTGCGGGTTTCTCGCCCGCATTATCGTTACTTATGCCTACATTTTCTTTTCTGACCAGTCCAGCATACCTTACGATACACCTTCAACCCTGTCAGAATGCTCCCCTACCACTTGCAATTGCTTGCAAATCCATAGCTTCGGTAATATGTTTATGCCCGATTATTATCCATGCTCGTCCGCTCGACTAGTGAGCTGTTACGCACTCTTTAAATGAATGGCTGCTTCCAAGCCAACATCCTAGCTGTCTGGGCAGACAAACCTCGTTCTTTCAACTTAACATATATTTGGGGACCTTAGCTGATGGTCTGGGTTCTTTCCCTCTCGGACTTGGACCTTAGCACCCAAGCCCTCACTGCTGTGAAACATTATATAGCATTCGGAGTTTGTCAGGAATTGGTAGGCGGTGAAGCCCCCGCATCCAATCAGTAGCTCTACCTCTATATAACTATCATCAGCGCTGCACCTAAATGCATTTCGGGGAGTACGAGCTATTTCCGAGTTTGATTGGCCTTTCACCCCTACCCACAGGTCATCCGAAGACTTTTCAACGTCAACCGGTTCGGTCCTCCACTGTGTGTTACCACAGCTTCAACCTGCCCATGGGTAGATCACACGGTTTCGCGTCTAACACTACTGACTAAAGCGCCCTATTCAGACTCGCTTTCGCTACGGATCCATGGCTTAACCACTTATCCTTGCCAGCAACGTTAACTCGTAGGCTCATTATGCAAAAGGCACGCCGTCACCCCACTAAAGGGCTCCGACCGCTTGTAAGCGTATGGTTTCAGGATCTATTTCACTCCGTTATTCACGGTTCTTTTCACCTTTCCCTCACGGTACTGGTTCACTATCGGTCTCTCAGGAGTATTTAGCCTTAGCGGATGGTCCCGCCAAATTCAGACAGGGTTTCACGTGCCCCGCCCTACTCAGGATACCACTATTCATTACATTTATTACCCATACGGGGCTATCACCCTCTATGGCGTCACTTTCCAATAACTTCCGGTTCTGCATGCATGAAATGTCGTGGTCCTACAACCCCAACAATGCCGTAACATTATTGGTTTGGGCTAATCCGCGTTCGCTCGCCACTACTTACGGAATCACTTTTGTTTTCTTCTCCTCCGCCTACTTAGATGTTTCAGTTCAGCGGGTTTGCCCACCTATCGGTGTACTATGTCTTCAACATAGTGGGTTGCCCCATTCGGATATCTGCGGATCAATCGATGTGTGCTCGTCCCCGCAGCTTTTCGCAGCTTATCACGTCCTTCTTCGCCTCTGAGAGCCTAGGCATCCCCCATACGCCCTTATTTTGCTTATTGTACCAATCTTGTTCCTAAAAACAAGACCGTTTTTTTTTTGTTTTCTACAATAAATTGTAAAAAACGCTTTCTACTTTTTATTATTTTCTTATCTCAATATGTCAATGAACTTTTATTTACTTCTTCAAGTAAATTCGTGGAGAATAACGGAGTCGAACCGTTGACCTCCTGCGTGCAAGGCAGGCGCTCTAGCCAGCTGAGCTAATCCCCCAATCTAATTATGAATTGTGAATTATGAATTATGAATTTATATTCATAAGAACTCAACTCTAGAATTTCCTTTTTTTTTAAGCCAAATAGTAGTCCCGGGCAGACTCGAACTGCCGACCCCTACATTATCAGTGTAGTACTCTAACCAGCTGAGCTACGAGACTCTGTTTTACTTAAGTTTTATCATTTTTTTAAATTAACAGCAAGAGTAATAAAATCCTCAATTCAGACCCATTTCGATCCGCATCTTTTTTCCCCAACGTGTGCAAGCACTAACATTCGAGGCTCTAGAAAGGAGGTGTTCCAGCCGCACCTTCCGGTACGGCTACCTTGTTACGACTTAGCCCTAGTTACCAGTTTTACCCTAGGCAGCTCCTTGCGGTCACCGACTTCAGGCACCCCCAGCTTCCATGGCTTGACGGGCGGTGTGTACAAGGCCCGGGAACGTATTCACCGGATCATGGCTGATATCCGATTACTAGCGATTCCAGCTTCACGGAGTCGAGTTGCAGACTCCGATCCGAACTGTGACCGGCTTTGTAGATTCGCTCCTGGTCACCCAGTGGCTGCTCTCTGTACCGGCCATTGTAGCACGTGTGTAGCCCAAGGCGTAAGGGCCGTGATGATTTGACGTCATCCCCACCTTCCTCACAGTTTGCACTGGCAGTCTTGTTAGAGTTCCCGACATGACTCGCTGGCAACTAACAACAGGGGTTGCGCTCGTTATAGGACTTAACCTGACACCTCACGGCACGAGCTGACGACAACCATGCAGCACCTTGTAAATTGTCTTGCGAAAGTTCTGTTTCCAAAACGGTCAATCTACATTTAAGCCTTGGTAAGGTTCCTCGCGTATCATCGAATTAAACCACATGCTCCACCGCTTGTGCGGGCCCCCGTCAATTCCTTTGAGTTTCATTCTTGCGAACGTACTCCCCAGGTGGGATACTTATCACTTTCGCTTAGCCACTGAAGTTGCCCCCAACAGCTAGTATCCATCGTTTACGGCGTGGACTACCAGGGTATCTAATCCTGTTCGCTACCCACGCTTTCGTCCATCAGCGTCAATCCATTAGTAGTAACCTGCCTTCGCAATTGGTATTCCATGTAATCTCTAAGCATTTCACCGCTACACTACATATTCTAGTTACTTCCTAATAATTCAAGTTCAGCAGTATCAATGGCCGTTCCACCGTTGAGCGATGGGCTTTCACCACTGACTTACTAAACCGCCTACGGACCCTTTAAACCCAATGATTCCGGATAACGCTTGGATCCTCCGTATTACCGCGGCTGCTGGCACGGAGTTAGCCGATCCTTATTCTTACGATACCGTCAAGACATTACACGTAATGTTGTTTCTTCTCGTACAAAAGCAGTTTACAATCCATAGGACCGTCATCCTGCACGCGGCATGGCTGGTTCAGGCTTGCGCCCATTGACCAATATTCCTCACTGCTGCCTCCCGTAGGAGTCTGGTCCGTGTCTCAGTACCAGTGTGGGGGATCTCCCTCTCAGGACCCCTACCCATCGTTGCCTTGGTAAGCCGTTACCTTACCAACTAGCTAATGGGACGCATGCTCATCTTTCACCGTTGTGACTTTAATAGTGTGTTGATGCCAACTCACTATACTATGAGGTATTAATCCAAATTTCTCTGGGCTATCCCTCTGTGAAAGGTAGATTGCATACGCGTTACGCACCCGTGCGCCGGTCTCTAGCTCCGAAGAACTATACCCCTCGACTTGCATGTGTTAAGCCTGCCGCTAGCGTTCATCCTGAGCCAGGATCAAACTCTTCATCGTATATTTTAATATTATATAGTCGATGCTTCCTCTAGTGGTTCTTTTCGAATCTATCGATTCCATTACTCTTATTCTATTTGTTCCGATTCTCATCGGAACGGCTGTCAATTCAATATGTCTACGAACGTAATTTTGTTTCCTTCGCTTGTCTCTCAAAGCGGGTGCAAAACTAAAAATTCTTTTTGTTTCTCGCAAGAAAAATTTAAAAAAATTTGAAACTTTTTTTTCGTCTCATATTCCAAACTTTCCTCCCAATCTCTCAATGAACTTTCCGTGTTTTGCGGGGTGCAAATGTAAAAAGCATTTTCAAATCTCACAAGCTTTTCGAAATCTTTTTTTGAAAATATTTTTCAGTTTAAATCGTCTCGCTTGCCAGTATTTCAGTGAACGCCTTTCGTTGTTGCGGGTGCAAAAGTAGAACCTTTATTCAGTTATACAAGCTTTTTTAGCCTCTTTTTTTCATCTTTTTTCGGATTATTTCTTAACTCACTGATAACGGATTCTTTACAAATCATTTTTTTTTGATTCTTTGTAGCGTTTTTCTGAATCAAGGTGCGGTTTTGATTCTTTTCGGGTCTTTTCTGCTTTCCGTTTTGTTGAATTTTTAGTCTTTCGGCCTCTTTTATGATAAGAAAACAGGATTCAAGGCTTACTTAAAATGCACTTTTTAGTCTCGCAGAGTCGCAAAGACGCAAAGTCTTCCCTTTTCAGGCTCCATTTTAACCGGAATCCTCTCTTCTTCCTCTGGATTTCTCCTGAAAACAGCTCCCATAGCCCCGATAGAAGCGGAAATCCTTTTGCTTTTTTCTTTAAAAAGCAAAAGATTGAAGCGGATAGCGGGAAACAGCTCCTTATATACAATCAAAAATTCGGATTTTCTACTCTTATATATAGTATAGCTTTCTAAATACATATATGTATAGAAAAAACAAACCCGACAGGTTTTCAAAAACTGTCGGGTTGCGTGAGTGAAATCTACTATCATATATTATGTATACTTATATATGTATACTTTCGTTTAAACTATCTATTACTTCTTTTGTAATTTGAATGCTTTTTAATTTTGCCTGATGATCAAAAATAGGACTTGTAACCATCAATTCATCAATGTTAGCGTAATTGATAAACTTTTTTAGATCTGTAATTAATTGTTCTTTGTTTCCCGTGAATGTTCCTGCTGTCATTTGATTAACATGATAGCGTTCTGCTTCATTCATAATATCGTCAAGCGAAGTAACCGGTGGCTGTAGACCTTTACGATCATTTCTAATTAAGTTTAGAAACATTTGGTATAAACTTGTAGACAATAATTCAGCTTCTTCATTTGTATCAGCTGCTATTATATTTACACACGCCATGGTTTTGGGTTTGTCTAAAAACTGCGAAGACTGAAAATTTTCACGATAGAATTCAAATGCCTGAATCATCAGTTTTGGAGCAAAATGTCCAGCAAAGGCATAAGGCAAACCATAGGCTGCGGCTAAAGCTGCACTTTCCATACTTGAACCTAAAATCCAAATTGGGACATTAAGACCTTCTGCTGGAAAAGCACGAACTTTTGCTGTTGCATTTTCGCTAGAAAAATATTCTTGGAGTTTGCTTACATTTTGAGGAAATCGCTGCGCTTGCTCAAAAAAGTCTTTCCGAATAGCTTCTGCAGTTGGCTGATCTGTTCCAGGCGCTCTTCCTAAACCTAAATCAATTCGGTTTGGATAAAGTGTTTCTAATGTTCCGAATTGTTCTGCCACTACTAAAGGAGAATGATTGGGCAACATAATTCCGCCTGAACCTACACGAATATTCTCGGTTTGACTTGCTACATATCCAATTAAAACAACCGTCGCTGTACTTGCAACGTGTGCCATATTGTGGTGTTCTGCAAGCCAGATTCTTTTGTATCCTAATTTATCTGCTAATAGCGCAATGTCTTTTGTTTTTTGAAATGTTTTGGTCGCGTTGCTATCTTGATTGATAATTGCAAGCTCTAATATTGAAACTGAAATTGGTTTTTTCATATAAAATAATGCTAAGGTGCAAAATTAAGTCATTTATATTGATGCACTTTGCTTTCTAATGTTAATTGAATTATAATATTTGTAGCTACAAATGTTTATTGTTTCAATTTCAGATGAATCAGCTTATGGTTTGTTTTACCATCATTTTTTATAATTAGACCTTTGCCAGATTCTATTTCGAATTTAGAAGAAGTCTCAATCGCTAATGAAATTTCTCGATATCTAAATGCTTCAGGGATTTCAGGAATTACAATTTTCACTTCTACATCTTTTCCTTTTTGTGTGTAATCAATTTTTATTCGATCCCTCAACCAGATATATTCGTAAACTTCCTGCCATGGCGCCATCCAGACTGAATCATTTCCTTTTACACCATATTTATCGGCTAGAGTCGTCATATAATATTTGAAATCAGGAAAACGCATGCTTAAGTTCCACAAATTTGTATTTCCTGTTCCGTGCGTGAATTCGTTAAACCAAGCTGGACTTGGCTGTTTTACAATTGAATCCAATGTTTTTAAATAACGATCCATTGTTTTAAAACTAGTTGTGTCTTTTGAACTCTGCACAAAAGTTCTGGCCGTAATCATTTTATCTAAATCCATTTTTGAATCGACTTTAAAAACTGGACCAACACCATAATAAGACGCTACCGAAAAATGTCCGTTATTAAGTGCTTCTTTTTCATATTCCAAATAATACTTTTCATCGCCTTCTCCGCCCGGAACTACAAAATGCGACATTGTAAAATCTAGATTTTGCTTAATCGAAGTTGTATTTTCATTTACTTCTGTTAAATAATTTGTACCGTGTTTTGTTGCATGATGAAAACCATGATTTAAAATATCCCAACCGGCGTTATACATTTCTTTAATTTCGGGCCACGAAAGATGTCCGCGGTTTGCTGGCAAATCGCGAATTGAACCGCCGTTTACAGCCAATGCTAATTTAAACGGAATTTTATTTCCAAATCCGTCTGAATAAAAAAGACCTTTTGAAGTTGTTCCGTCTCCGCCTTGATCAATTTTCCATTCGTTTTTATCAGAATTGCTGATTTTTCCGCCATTCAATAATGGAAATGCTGTTAAATAAGCTGATCGATATCCATCATCGAGCGTAAAACTATAAGCGAAATGTTTGTTATACTTTAAAGGAGCAACTTTAACTTGGACATTTTCTGTCGACTTTAATTTAATTTTAAATGAAATCGTTTTTGATTTTGAAGAATCTTTTTCGGTCACTTCATTTGAAAAACAAGTAAAACATCCGAAGAAAATTATAACGATAAGAATAATACGTTTTAACATAAATAATATTGGATTCAAATTTTGCTTAAAAGTACATTTCTTTTTGAGAAAAATATTTTAAAACCAAATTACTCTTTGAAAAATAATTTCCGTCGAATCAAAAAAGAGAATTGATTTAAAACCTAAATTTGTACATCAAAATACCCATTCGGTTTTAGCTTATCTGCAAATGACACACAAAATTTTAATTATAGACGACGAAGAAAAACTGAGAAGTCTGCTGGCGCGTATTATAAAATCGGAAGGATTTGAAGTTTTTGAAGCCAAAGATTTAAAATCAGGTTTTAAAAAACTGGAACAAACGGATATTGATGTTGTTTTATGTGATGTGAAACTGCCTGATGGAAATGGTGTTGATTTTCTTCAGAATATAAAAGGAAGTTTTCCTTTGACGGAAGTTATTTTGTTAACCGCTTTTGGAAATATTCCAGACGGTGTTCAGGCGATGAAAAATGGCGCTTTCGATTATATTGTAAAAGGCGACGACAACGATAAAATTATCCCGCTTCTTTATAAAGCGGTTGAAAAAGTGCATTTGCAAAAGAAAGTACAGCAACTTGAAAAACGCATCAACGATAAATATTCCTTCAGCACTATTGTTGGAAAATCGAAAGGAATTGAACAGGTTATTGATCTCGCACAAAAAGTAGCCAAAACCGATTCGACTGTTTTATTGACAGGAGAAACCGGAACTGGGAAAGAGGTTTTTGCACAGGCGATTCATGAAAACAGCAATCGTGTCGGAAAATCATTTGTGGCATTAAACTGCAGTACTTTTACAAAAGAAATTTTAGAAAGCGAACTTTTTGGTCATAAACAAGGTGCTTTTACGGGAGCTGTAAAAGATAAAAAGGGTTTTATTGAAGAAGCAAATGGCGGTACTTTATTTTTGGATGAAATTGGTGAAATGCCAATTGATCTCCAGGCCAAATTATTGCGTGTTTTAGAAACTTCAGAATATATTCCTGTTGGAGATACGACTCCGAAAAAATCAAACTTTAGATTGATTGCGGCTACAAACCGAGATTTAAAAACAGAAAGTGACGAACATCGTTTCCGTTCTGATTTGTATTTCCGTTTGAATATCTTCGAAATAAAATTGCCTTCTTTAAGAGAACGAATTAGAGATATTCCAGTCCTGACTAATCATTTCGTAAAACAGTTTTCTGAAAAAACGAATAAAAAAACTTTACATATTAGTGATGATTTTCTGCAGAAATTAGAAAATTATTCCTGGCCGGGAAATATCCGCGAACTTAAAAACATTATCGAAAGATCGGTTATTTTGAGTAATGGCGATACTTTAACTTCGGATGTTCTGCCTTACGAAATGCAAAATCAAGCGGAGAAAGGCACTAAATCTATGTCGGCTTTCTCGATGCAGAGTGTTGAAAAGCTCCATATTCAAAAGGTCTTAAACTATACAAAAGGAAATAAAGCAGAAACAGCAAGATTATTAGAAATTGGGATTGCGACTTTGTATAGAAAGCTGGAAGAATATGGGATAGAAAAGAATTAAATCTCAAAATTTAAAAATTCCAATATCAAAGTGGGTTACAATTAATAATTCACAATTAATAATTAATCTTATCATTTCAATAAAAGCTTATCATTTTGATAGGCTTTTATTGTGCCTAATTTTTGGCACAAAACTACATTCCTTTTATTGACAGCACTTTAGCTACCACTTGACTTTTTCGGAACATATTTTGGCATAAGGAGAGAGAACATTAAAAATTCATTCCAAATGAAAAATCAAGTAACCTCAATCTACAAACAAGCAGAACGCTTTGCCGAAATAACAAAAAAATCGATTATTTCCGGAAACATCGTTCGTGCAAAAAAATGTCTGGCTCTTGCCGAACGCCTATTTATTAGTGGAAGCATCGAAACTAAAAACGCCATTTCTAATGTCTATGTTTTTTCGGTTTCTTCTTTTATGGAAGTGCGTCACTGCAACATTTCACACCTTTTTCCTCAAACACTTAAAGCAGAATATATCAAGCAGGTTAATGCTTCGGGCGTATGAATATGTTGAATCGGTTAACTGTTTAATCGTTTAATCGAAAAAATCTAAAATCTATCCCGATAGCTATCGGGACTAAAATCTAAAATAATCCTTATGATCACTTTTCTTTTACTCGGGCTGGCCGTTGTGCTGTTTGCCATTTGTTTTCTCTCTGTTGAATTCTTTGAAAAAATCTAAATCATGACTGCACTATTTATTATTTCAATCGCTGTTTTCGTGTATTTGGTTTATGTATTAATCAAACCCGAAAAATTTTAAATCATGTAAAAAGTGAAATGCTTTATGTGAAATGTAAACTTAATTTATTCATCAACTCATTTTACAAATCACTCCTCACCTTTCACTAAAAAATATAAAAATTATGAACACAGAATTATTAGGCGTCATTGGTATTTTTATCCTAACCATTGTTTTAGCGATTCCTTTAGGAAAATATATTGCTAAAGTTTTCTTGGGAGATAAAACACTTCTTGATCCGATTTTCAATCCAATTGAAAAATTTATTTTTAAAATAAGCGGTATAAATCCTGCTGAAGAAATGAACTGGAAACAACACTTAAAAGCACTTTTAAGTATTAATATGGTTTGGTTCTTTCTTTGCTTTTTTGTCTTATTATTTCAGGGATCTTTGCCATTAAATCCAGATAATAATCCGTCCATGACGCCAGATTTGGCTTTTAATACGGCTATTTCATTTATCGTAAACTGTAATTTACAGCATTATTCAGGCGAAAGCGGGGTTTCTTACCTTTCACAAATCGTCTTGATGTTCCTGCAATTTGTTTCTGCCGGTATCGGAATGGCTGCTGCCGCAATGATTTTTACAGCAATGAAAGAAAGAACAACAGAAAAATTAGGTAATTTTTACGATTATTTTATCAAAAGCTGTACTCGTATTTTATTACCACTTTCAGTAATTGTGGCTGTTGCACTATTATTTAGCGGAACTCCAATGACTTTTGAAGGAAAAGATGCAATTACAACGCTTCAAGGTGATCATATAGAAGTTTCCCGCGGACCTGCTGCTGCCTTTATTGCTATTAAACATATTGGCACAAATGGTGGTGGTTTTTTTGGAGCCAACTCAGCGCATCCATTAGAAAACCCAACTTATTTTACTAACGGAGTTGAACTTTGGGCACAAATGATTATTCCGTTTGCGATGATTTTTGCTCTTGGATTTTACCTCAACAAAAGAAAACTTTCGAATATTATTTTTGGTGTAATGACGGTTGGATTTTTACTCTTAGTTGTTCCAACTGTTATGAGTGAAATCAACGGAAATCCTGCTATCGAAAAAATGGGAATCGCACAAACAACCGGAGCGATGGAAGGAAAAGAAGTTCGGTTTGGCCCAGCAATGTCAGGTTTCTGGAGTATTGCTACAACAGTAATTTCTACAGGTTCTGTAAACAGTATGCACGATAGTTCGATGCCGGTTTCTGGAGCTATGCAATTATTATCTATGATGGTAAATGCTTTTTACGGCGGATGCGGTGTTGGTGTTTTAAATTACTACATTTTCATTATTCTGGCTGTATTTATCTCTGGTTTAATGGTTGGCCGAACACCTGAATTTTTAGGTAAGAAAATCGAAGCTCGGGAAGTTAAAATTGCTGCTTTTATCGCGATTCTTCACCCTTTATTAATATTAGCCGGAACTGCTTTAGCCTCTTATTTTGCTGCACATGATACCGCAATGGGCTATTGGTTTAACGGCAACGCAACAGGCTGGTTAAATAATCCTGGCAATCACGGATTCTCAGAAATGTTATACGAATATACTTCAAGCGCTGCCAATAATGGTTCTGGTTTTGAAGGATTGGGAGATAATAATCCGTTCTGGAATATCACTACAGGAATTGTATTACTGTTAAGCCGTTTTATTCCAATCATTGGGCCATTAGCAATTGCAGGTTTACTGGCAGGTAAAAAATACATTCCAGAGAGCGCAGGGACTTTAAAAACGGATACCTCAATTTTCGGAATCATGACTTTCGCTGTAATCGCAATTATCGCTGCTTTATCATTCTTCCCAGCATTGGCTTTAGGTCCATTGGCAGAATTCTTTACTTTAAAATAATATAAAAAAATGACAACTAATAAATCCACATCATTGTTTGAAAGTAAACAGGTAAAAGAAGCCTTCATGCAGTCTTTTGTCAAGCTGAATCCAAAAATGATGATCAAAAATCCGGTAATGTTTACCGTAGAAATTGGAACAGCCATTATGTTTGCTGTCTGCGTTTCGATCTTAATGGGCGCAAATGACCAAGGAAGTTTTACTTATAACTTAATTGTATTTTTAATTTTACTGGCAACGCTTTTATTTGCCAATTTCGCCGAAGCCATTGCTGAAGCAAGAGGAAAAGCACAAGCCGACAGTTTAAGAAAAACAAGAGAAGAAACTCCTGCAAGACAGATTCTGCCAAACGGAGAAATCAAAAATATCAGTTCTTCGGCATTAAAAAAAGACGATATTTTCGTTTGTGAAGCTGGCGATTTAATTGCTGCCGATGGTGAAATTATCGAAGGTCTGGCAACAATCGACGAAAGTGCCATTACCGGAGAAAGTGCTCCCGTAATTCGGGAAGCTGGTGGAGATAAATCATCAGTAACCGGAGGAACAAAAGTATTATCTGATAAAATTAAAGTAAAAGTAACTTCCGAACCTGGCGAAAGCTTTTTGGATAAAATGATTGCTTTGGTTGAAGGTGCGAGCCGTCAGAAAACACCAAACGAAATTGCCCTAACCATTTTATTAGCAGCATTTACTTTAATTTTCGTGATTGTGTGCGTTACGCTAAAACCGTTTGCCGACTATGCCAACGCACCCATCACGATCGCGGCTTTCATTGCTTTGTTTGTTTGTTTGATTCCAACTACAATTGGAGGTTTACTTTCTGCGATTGGTATTGCAGGAATGGACAGAGCTTTACGAGCTAACGTAATTACAAAATCGGGGAAAGCGGTTGAAACTGCGGGAGATATTGATGTTTTACTTTTGGATAAAACCGGAACCATTACCATTGGAAACAGAAAAGCAACCAATTTTTATCCTACAAAAGGAATCTCTTTTGATGATTTCGTAAAATCGGCTGTTTTGAGTTCACTTGCTGATGATACTCCTGAAGGAAAAAGTATTTTGGAGTTAAGTGAAATAATCGATGTAAAAAATGAAACGAAAGCCAGCTTTTTACAAACTACTTCAGAAATCTCACACACCATTAAATTTACTGCCGAAACCCGAACTTCTGGAGTAATCCTAAAAGACGGAACTAATATTCGAAAAGGTGCACAAGACGCGGCAAAAAATATTGCACAGCAAGCCGGAAATTCTTTCCCCGAAGATACTGCGCAACAAGTTATTACCATTTCGTCTAACGGAGGAACTCCATTAGTAGTAATCAAAAACAATGAAGTTCAAGGTGTTATCGAACTTCAGGATATTATCAAAACCGGAATGAAAGAACGTTTTGAGCGTTTGCGTAGAATGGGAATCAAAACGGTTATGGTTACGGGAGATAATCCGCTTACAGCGAAATTTATTGCGGAAGCTGCCGGTGTTGATGATTTTATTGCCGAGGCTAAACCAGAGGATAAAATGAATTACATCAAAAAAGAACAGGCTGAAGGAAGATTGGTTGCTATGATGGGTGACGGAACAAATGATGCTCCTGCTCTTGCTCAAGCAAATGTTGGAGTTGCCATGAACAGTGGAACTCAAGCGGCAAAAGAAGCAGGAAACATGGTCGATCTTGACAATGACCCAACGAAACTAATCGAGATTGTTGAAATTGGAAAACAGCTTTTAATGACTCGAGGTACTTTAACTACTTTTTCTATTGCAAATGACGTTGCGAAATATTTTGCTATTGTTCCTGCTCTTTTTATTACTGCGATCCCTGCGCTTCAAGGTTTAAATATCATGCATTTGCATAGTCCTGAAAGTGCTATTTTATCAGCCGTAATTTTCAATGCGATTATCATTCCGATATTGATTCCGCTTGCGCTGAAAGGTGTTGATTATCGACCAATTGGAGCAAGTGCTATCTTAAAAAGAAATCTATTGATTTATGGCTTAGGTGGATTGATTGTTCCTTTTATTGGAATTAAGGTGATTGATTTAGTTGTTGCCTTATTTATGTAAAAATTAAACCTGACAGGTTTTAAAAACCTGTCAGGTTAACAAAAACTCAATTAAAAACACAGACTTTAAAACTATAAGCTTTTAAGAAAAAAACTTAGAACCTTAGCATCTTAGAGTCTTAGAATCTCAAAAGAAATGAAAAATCTATTTTCTATAATAAAACTTACTGTGGCTACTTTAATCTTGTTCGCAGTTATTTATCCTTTAGCGATTTACGGAATTGCTCAAATTGCTCCAAATCAAGGAAAAGGAGAAACGATTTCGGTTAACGGAAAAGTCGTTGGTTACCAAAAAATTGGTCAGAAATTCGATAAGTCGAATTATTTCTGGGGAAGACCTTCGGCTGTTGATTATAACGCGGCGGGAAGTGCCGGAAGCAACAAAGGTCCAAGCAACGCCGATTATTTGGCTTTGGTTCAAAAAAGAATTGATACGCTTTTATTGATTCATCCTTACTTGAAAAAATCTGATATTCCGTCAGATATGGTAACGGCCTCAGGAAGTGGTTTGGATCCGAATATTTCTCCTCAAGGCGCTTTGATTCAGGTTAAGCGTATTGCCAAAGAAAGAAAATTGGATGAAACTAAAGTAAAATCTTTGGTGGAATCTAAAATTAATACTGCTGTTGTTGGTCCTGAAACGGTGAATGTTTTGGAATTGAATGTGGCGCTGGATCAGCTTCGCTAAGACTCTAAGATGCTAAGGTTCTAAGATACTGAGATTCTAAGTTTTTCTCCTACAAGGTTTTCAAAACCTTGTAGGTATGATAGACTAGTTGATACGAATTTTCATTCTTGTTCTATGCGCATTCTTGTCATTTCGACGAAGGAGAAATCACACTCGTAATTCGACAAAGATTGGCGATTAACTGTGCGGAGTTTCTAGTGTGATTTCTCCTTCGTCGAAATGACAAACTAAACGATAAAAACTAATCTTTAAAATTAAATACCTACAAGGTTTTGAAAACCTTGCAGGAAACAAAAACGCCTTTTTTACCCCAAATGCCCTAGCCCCGATAGTAGTGGAAATCCTTTTGTGTCTCGTTTCTTTAACGAGACACAAAAGATTGAAACGGATAGCGGGATTAGCTCCTAAAAAATCTACTAATAAATAATAGAATACCACAAAAATGAAAAAAATAATACTTACCGCTTTAATCGCTTTTGGTTATAGCAATTTACATGCACAAGAAGAATCAAAAAGTCCGCTGACATTTTCAGTATATGTAGACGCTTATTATAGTTATGATTTCGGGAAACCGGAAAATCATACTCGGCCAAACTTTTTTTACAGTTATAATAAAAGCAACGAGGTAAACCTGAACTTGGGAATGGCAAAAGTGAATTATTCGAAAGAAAATATTCGGGGGAATTTTGCCTTGATGGCGGGAACTTATGCCGAGTATAATATGTCTGCTGAACAAGGTTTATTGAAAAATGTTTACGAAGCAAATGTTGGTGTAAAGATTTCGAAAAACCATAATTTATGGATTGATGCTGGAATTATGCCTTCGCATATTGGTTTTGAAAGTGCGATTGGAAAAGACTGTCAGACTTTAACGAGAAGTATTTTGGCTGAGAATTCTCCTTATTATGAAACGGGAGTTAAAATTGGTTATACGTCTGAATCCGGAGAATGGTATTTGGCGGGTATGTACTTGAATGGCTGGCAGAGAATTGAAAAAGTAGAAGGCAATCAAACGCCTGCTTTTGGAACTCAGGTTACTTACAAACCGTCTGATAAAGTTGTTTTGAACTGGAGTACCTATGTTGGAAATGAACAGCCGGATATTGATAAAAAGTGGCGTTATTTTAATAACTTTTACGGACAGTTTAAGGTAACGGAAAAGACAAATATTACAGCTGGTTTTGATATTGGATCTCAGCAATCGGCTAAAAGCAGTAACAAATACGATACTTGGTTTTCACCAGTTTTGATTCTGCAATACAAACCGGTTGACAAGATTCAGCTTGCAGTACGAGGTGAATATTATAGTGATGAAAAAGGGGTAATTATCGCGACTGAAACACCTAATGGTTTTAAAACTTACGGATTTTCAGCTAACTTTGATTACTTAGTTACTGATAATGTTATGTTTAGAATTGAAGCCAGAAATCTTTCAAGTAAAGATGAAATCTTCACCAATAAAGACAATCTCCCAACGGATACAAATACGTTTGTAACGACTTCGCTGGCGATTTCTTTCTAAACATTAAAAGATTTTTTACCATTAAGAGATTAAGTTCTGTACTTTGTTCTTTTGCCTAAAAATTAGAACACGGATGAAACCGATTCGCTACCGCGAAGACGCAGATTAACACGGATTTTATATTTTAAAGTGAACCAAAAAATCCGTTTTTATTCGCGCTTTTACGGAGTAAATCCGCGTCATCCGTGTGCTAATCTCAACAATAAGAAATGAAGTATTTTAAATTTTCTCATGAGCTTAATTTACTTAATATCTTAATGGTTAAACCAAAAAATATGGAAAACGAAAATAATAACGCACAGCACTTTCTCGATTTAATTCAGAAATCACGAAAAGGAAAGTTTAAAATCTACATTGGAATGAGCGCCGGTGTGGGCAAGACTTTTCGTATGCTTCAGGAAGCGCATTCGTTATTGAAAAACGGAATCGATGTGAAAATTGGCTACATCGAAACGCACATGCGAAAGGAAACGCATGAATTATTAGCGGGTTTGCCGATAATTCCGAGACGGACCATTTTCTATAAAGGAAAAGAATTGGAAGAATTGGATGTTCAGGCGATTATCAATCTTCGTCCGGAAGTGGTTATTGTTGATGAACTAGCACACACGAACGTTGAAGGAAGCAAAAATGAAAAACGCTGGCAGGATGTTTTAGAGATTCTGGAAGCTGGAATTAATGTGATTTCGGCTGTAAATATTCAGCATATTGAGAGTTTAAATGAAGATGTAAAACGGATTACCAATATTGATGTTCAGGAACGTATTCCTGACAATGTTTTGCGATTAGCAGATGAAGTCGTCAATATTGACTTAACATCTGAAGATTTGATTGCGCGTTTGAAGGAAGGGAAAATTTATACTCCGGATAAAATTCAGACGGCTTTAACGAACTTTTTTAAATCGGAACAGATTTTACAACTTCGAGAATTGGCTTTGAAAGAAGTAGCGAGTCAGGTCGTTCGAAAAGTTGAAAATGAAGTTCCGAATCTTCATGCTTTACGACATGAAAAATTGTTGGCGTGTATTAGTAGTAATGACAAAACGGCTAAAATTGTGATTAGAAAAACAGCAAGACTCTCCAGTTATTATAACGGATTGTGGTATGTTTTGTATGTGGAAACTCCGCAGGAAAGCAGTAATAAAATTGCATTGGACAAACAAAGACATTTAATTAACAACTTTAAACTCGCCGTGCAATTAGGCGCAGAAGTAATTAAACTGGAAAACAGTAATATTGCCGATGCGATTTTGGCAACCGTAGAAGAAAAACAAATTACAACTGTCTGCATTGGAAAACCGCATTTGAATTTATTTAAAGTAATTTTGTCTACAACAATTTTCAGGCGTTTGCTAAACAAACTTTCTTTATCAAATGTCGATCTTGTTATTCTGTCGTAATATTTTCTAACCATTAAGATATTAAGTAAATAAAGACTATGCTTAATTTTCTCTTTGTAAGTTTCATTAAGTTCAAAGCTTAATTTCCTTAATATCTTAATGGTTCAAATAAAAAAAACTTGTTTTTAAATAAACGTCATGAGAATTAAAACCAAATTGAATCTGGGAGTTGGATTGTTATTTTTAATGATCATTATACTTTCGTTAGTGAGCGGTTATTCTGTTTTTTTGATAAAAGCAGATACCGAGAATATTCTGAAAGCGAATTATAATACGCTGGAATATTCGCGAAATATGATTTTGTCTTTGGATGAAATTAAAGCGAGCCCTGATAATGAAATTCATGTTTTCAAGGAATATCTTGAAAAACAAACACAAAATGTTACCGAACCCGGAGAAAAAGAAGCAACCGAAAACCTTGAAAAAAGTTTTACGCTTTTAGAACAAAACGGAGCAAACGAAACCATAAAAGCAAAAATCAGACAGGATATTTTTGCTATTATGAAACTGAATCTGGATGCTATAAAACAAAAAAGCGATATTGCCAAACATACCGCCGAAAATGCTAATTTATGGATTGCCATTGTGGGAAGTTTATGCTTTTTGATTGCTTTTAATTTATTGGTTAATCTCCCCAATAATATTGCAAATCCGATTAAGGAACTAACACTGAGTATAAAGGAAATTGCTAATAAAAATTATTCTGAAAGAGTCCATTTTACGAGTCATAGCGAATTTGGAGATTTGGCCAAATCGTTTAATACAATGGCGCAGAAACTTCAGGAATATAACGATAGTAATTTGTACAAACTCTTTTTCGAAAAGAAACGACTGGAAACGTTAATCAATAATATGAACGATCCTATTATTGGATTAGATCATGAAGGAATTGTTTTGTTTGCCAATGATGAAGCGTTGAAAATTGTTGGTTTGAAACTGGAAGATGTTATCGGAAAATCGGCTTCTACTCTAGCCTTGTCGAATGATTTGATTCGGTCTTTGATTTTGAAAGAGGAATCAGATGCTCCTAAAAAACAACCGCTTAAAATTTATGCGCACGGAAAAGAAAGTTATTTCGAAAAAGAAATTCTGAACATTACCATAATTCCGACTGGAGAAGAAAAAGAAATCAATATTGGCGATGTGATTATTCTACGAAATATTACGCTTTTTAAAGAATTGGATTTTGCCAAAACCAATTTTATTGCTACCGTTTCACACGAATTAAAAACACCAATTGCATCTATAAAATTAAGCCTGAAATTGCTTGAAAATGAAAAAACAGGCGACATGAACGAAGATCAAAAACAATTGGTCGAAAGCATTAAAGATGATAGTCAGCGACTGCTGAAAATTACAGGTGAATTACTGAATCTATCGCAATTAGAAACGGGAAATATTCAGCTGAATATCGAAAAAAGCAATCCGCAAGAAATTGTAAATTATGCTGTTGAAGCGGTAAAAGTTCAGGCGGAACAAAAGCAAATCAAACTGGTTATTGATGCCGATGAAAATCTAGAAGACGTAAAAGCCGACAGCGAAAAAACAGGCTGGGTTTTGATTAATTATTTATCGAATGCCATTCGGTATTCTTCTGAAAAAAGTACCATTCATATCAAACTTAAAAAAGAATTAAATCAAATTGTATTTCAGGTTATCGATACCGGAAAAGGAATTGATACGCGCTATAAAGACAAAGTTTTTGATAAATATTTTCAGGTTCCTGGAAGTCAAAAATCCGGAACTGGATTGGGATTAGCAATCAGTAAAGAATTTATTGAAGCTCAAAATGGAAGTGTTGGTGTTGAGAGTAATTTGGGATTAGGGAGCACGTTTTGGTTTTCACTGAAAGTGTAAAAAAGAGCCAAAGGCTCGATCCATATTGTAGGGCCGGATTTCAATCCGGTTGACACAGAAATTCCGCAATGCAAAACAATTATAGGCTATATCATATTATTAAACTGGATTGAAATCCAGCCCTACAATATGGATCGTCCCTACGGGACTTTCTTGTAATTTATATTTTTTTCTACCAATATTTAACTCCTAAAGGAGTATCTCGTAGAGATTATATATTGGTAGAAAAATTTCTGCACACATATATTTATCCCGTAGGGATTACACAATATATTCTGTTTTACCTATAATAATTTAGCTAATCTTAATTCAACTACTTCATTTAAAACCAACAAATTAATATTCACTTAAGGTTCAATTAAGAGAAAAATAGTTAGCAAAAACCTTCGTTAATATTGCAAAATATAACGACAACGAAAGATGTTTTACAAAGCCATTTCCCTGGTATTTCTATTTGGATTATTTTCTGCGAATGCACAGCAAAATGATTCGATCACAAAAATTGACAGCACTTCTAATCATTTAAAATTCAATTACAAGCAATTAATTATTCCGAGTGTATTAATTGGTTATGGCGTAATTGGTTTAGAAAGTGATCAGCTCCTAAGTTTCAATCATCAGATTAAGGATGAAGTTACCGAGGATATTGACGAAAAAATTACGATTGATGACTTCTCGCAATATGCACCTGCAGCGTCAGTTTATGCTCTGAATGCTTTTGGTGTAAAGGGCAAAAATAATATGCGGGATCGTTCCGTAATATTTGTCACTTCTTATGTTATAATGGCTTCAACGGTTTTAGGATTAAAATCGATTGTACATGAGGAAAGACCTGACGGAAGCTCAAATAATTCTTTTCCATCCGGACATACTGCAACCGCTTTTGCCGGAGCCGAATTTTTATGGCAAGAATACAAAGACAAATCGATTTGGTACGGAATTGCCGGTTATGCCGTTGCCACCGGAACGGGATTATTTAGAATTTACAACAATCGCCATTGGTTAACCGATGTTGCGGCAGGAGCCGGAATCGGGATTTTGAGTACCAAAATCGCGTATTGGATGAATCCGTATATCACTAAAAAATTGTTCAAATCATCTTCTGAAAGTAAATCAACTTCTATGATTGCGCCTTTTTATAATGGACAACAATATGGATTGAGTTTTGTGAAGGTATTTTAGATTTTTTTTCGCCACGGCTCGAGCGATAGCGAACAGGCGAAGCAATTCACGGATTTTGATTTAAAATAATTCGTGAATTGCTTCGCCTGTTCGCTATCGCTCGAGCCGTGGCGAAAAAACTATGCATTCGAAGTATTATTCTTAATCTCCCTAACTTCACGTTTCAATTCTAAAAGCAAATCCTTCATTGCTCCGGTTTCCGATATTTCTTGTTTCTTATCCGAGCGGCCGATATTACATTCGTATTCCCAAATCTCCAGAATATCAGAAGCTTTCACTTCATAATTTGGGTAAAAACTATTATCCGATTCTAAAACCAAAGCGTTCTTTTTATTTTTATTGAGACGTTTGTAAACCATTCCTTCATTTTTAGTAATCAAAATATAGGTTTTGCCGTCCATAACCTCTCCCAACTTTTCCACATAACGGCCAATAATGATAGAACCATCTTCGTGTGGAGGCATTGAATCGCCTTCAACGGGAAATCCGCGGTGTTTCCCTGGTCCTAAAAACGGAAGTGTAATCTGCTGTAAACTTTCAATATATTCTGGATCAGCATATCCGTTTAGATAACCTGCTTTTGCTTTTTGAGAAACAATTTCAATAAAATTTTCTCCAAAACTATCCACTTGAATAGGTAAAATAAGTCGGTTGCCTTCTAATTTTATCAAATTTTGCACATCAATTTTACGGATATCGACAGATAATATCAAGTCAATACTCATATGAAAATATAATGCAATCTTCTTTAAAATGTCATACGGTGCTTCCGAAGTTCCGTCTTCGTATTTCACGTATCTTCCTCTTGTAATACTTAGGTTTTCAGCTAATTTTTCTTGTGATATTTTATGCTTAACCCTTAGTGCTCTGATGTTGTCTGAAAATAAGGACATAATTAATTTGTTATAATTTGGAACAGCAAATATACGAAAAATTGTTATCACCTGTGCTAATTTTGTAATGTTCAAAAAAAACATTTTTCAGAAGTGATTATGAAATTGAGAGATATAAATACCACAAAATCAATAGAATTATACATTCCGGATATAAAATCGGAAATAAAACTGCCTTTTTTTGACGTTGGTATCAGCGCAGGTTTTCCTTCGCCTGCTGATGATTTTATCGAATCATCAATTGACCTCAACAAAGAATTCATCAAACATAAATACACTACTTATTTTGCCAGAGTGAAAGGGCATTCAATGAAAAATGTCGGCATAAATGATGGTGACTTATTGATTATTGATAAAAGCCTTGAACCTCAAAACAATAAAATTGCTGTTTGTCAAATTGATGGCGAATTTACCGTAAAACGTATCAGAATAGAAAAAGACATTATCTGGCTTATTGCCGAAAATGAAGATTATCAGCCTATAAAAGTGACTCAGGAGAATAATTTTGTGATTTGGGGAATTGTGGTTCATTGTATTAAAACTTTTTAAAAACAAATTTGAATGTTTGCTTTAGTCGATTGTAACAATTTTTATGCTTCTTGCCAAAGAGTATTTGAACCGCATTTAAGAGGAAAACCTATTGTTATTCTCTCTAACAATGATGGTTGTGTTATTTCGCGTTCTGATGAAGCAAAGGTTTTGGGAATACCAATGGCAATTCCGGCTTTTAAGTATGAAGCTATTTTTAAAGAAAAAAACATTTTTGTTTATTCTTCCAATTATCCGCTGTATGGCGATATGAGTAATCGCGTAATGAATCTACTTCAAACTTATACTCCAGAAATCGAAATTTATAGTATTGATGAAGCTTTTCTGAAATTTTCGGGTTACGATTTATTCGATTTAAATACACTGGGTTTAAAAATGCGAAAAGAAGTCACTCAAGGAACGGGAATTCCTGTAAGCATAGGTTTTGCACCGACCAAAGCTTTGGCTAAAATGGCGAATAAAATTGCCCGAAAATTTGCTGATCGTACACAAGGTGTTTATTGTATTGATTCTGAAGAAAAAAGAATTAAAGCATTAAAGTGGACAAAAATTGAAGACGTTTGGGGAATTGGACGAAAGCTCGCTAAACGACTGAAAGCAAGAAAAATCAATACAGCGTATGAATTTACGCAACTTCCTGATGCCTGGGTAAGAAAAGAAATGTCTGTAGTGGGACTTCGATTAAAACATGAATTAGAAGGGAAACCAACTTTGGATTTAGAAGAAGCCGCAGACCGGAAAATGATTGCCACTACGAGATCTTTCGAAAAAAGATATACTACTTATGAAGAAATTTCAGAACGAATAAGCACGTTTACAGCTTCTTGTGCTGAAAAATTAAGGCGTCAGAATTGTCATTGTAATATGGTAACGGTTTTTATCCAGACTAGTTTTATAAAGAATGAAGAATCACATTATTCACGAAGTATTACCATTACTACTGATTTTCCAACTAATTCAACAATAGAATTGAATGCGGCCGCTCAAAAAGGGTTTAAAGCTATTTTTAAAAAAGGTTATCGTTATAAAAAAGCAGGTGTAATTGTAATGGGTTTAACGCCAAATAGTGAAACGCAACTTAATTTATTCAACGCTTCAAACCCTAAACATCAGCCTTTAATGAGTGTGATTGATAAAATGAACCGGAATTATGGTAACAACAAAATTAAATTCGGGGTACAGTCTTTAGGAAGACAATGGAAAATGAAACAAAACAGATTATCACCAAAGTTTTCAACTCTGCTTAAAGATGTAATTACGGTGAAAGCTTAAGTTTTACAAAAATTGAAATAAACCCTTTTACATTATATAAAGATGAAAAATACGGAATATGCTATAGTCGATATCGAAACCACAGGCGGAAATGCCAGTGGAAGCCGTATTACAGAAATTGCCATTATTATTCATGATGGTACAAAAGTGTTGGATCGTTATGAAACTCTTGTAAATCCAGAACAGGATATTCCTATTTCTATTTTTGGATTAACAGGAATTAATAATGAAATGGTTGCTAATGCTCCTATTTTCGATGATATTTCGGAGAAAGTATTAGAAATGCTGACGGATCGTGTTTTCGTAGCACACAACGTCAACTTCGATTATTCGTTTGTACATCATCAATTGGAACAAGCCGGATTTAAATGGACCGCCAGAAAATTGTGTACCGTTCGTGCGGCTAGAAAAATCAAACCCGGATTAGGATCTTACAGTTTAGGAAATCTTTGTAATTCTTTAAATATATCTTTAGAAAACAGACACCGAGCCGGCGGAGATGCAGACGCTACTGCTCTATTATTTTCTCTTTTACTGGAATGGGACAATGAAGGAGAAATAGAAAAAATGATCAAAAAAACGGCGCAGGATCAGCGTTTACCTCCAAACCTTCCGCCAGATGATTTTAATAATTTACCTGAAAAACCAGGTGTCTATTATTTTTATAATCAGGCAAAAAAAGTGATTTATGTAGGTAAAGCCATCAATGTAAAGAAACGTGTGGCATCGCATTTTAGTGGCAATAATATCAATCCGCAAAGACAGCATTTTCTGAGAGACATTCACAGCATTTCCTTTGAAATCTGTGCCACCGAATTAATGGCGCTTTTATTAGAATGTACCGAAATAAAACAGCTTTGGCCAGCCTACAATAGAGCATTAAAACGTTTTGAAGCAAGATTTGGTATTTATCAATATGAGGCAAGAAACGGATATAAATATTTGGCTGTTGGAAAACTAAGCAAATTTCAGACTTGTATTCATGAATTTAATAGTTTGTATAACGCTATAAATTTACTGAGAAGTCTAGCTGAACAATTTGAAATTGATCAAAGATTCTGCAAATATTCCAGACCTGAAGAAGCAGAGCTTCCGCAAAATAATGATATAAAAAGCCTGCCTGATATTCTGCTTCACAACGAACAAGTTGACAATGCTATTGATTTTTTCTTAAATAACAGACCCACTTTTGCCATTATAGACAAAGGAAGATCTAAAGAGGAACGCAGCTGCATCTGGATTGAAAATGGCCATTTTCATGGAATGGGATATATTCCGAGAGATGTTGCCATTCATGATCCGGAAGATGTAAAAAGTTATGTTACACTTTATAAAAGCAATCAATATATTGAACAGTTAATTTTTACTTATGCCGAAAAACATCCCGGAAAAGTATTCTTCAACAAACATTTTTTAAGTAAAGCTTCCTAAACCAAATAAAACATAAAATAGAGCTGTAAAACCAAAATCTGAATTATGACACTATTTAGCGACACCGAATTATTTACCACAGGCAGCAGTGGTAAAATTGTATACGATTTGCCGGATTGCGAATTAATTTTGATCGATAATTTTTTTAGTAAAGAAGAATCTGATCGTTTTTATGAAAGAATACTTCGCAAAACCAAATGGCGAGAATACGAAATGGAAATGTTTGATAAAATTGTTACAGCCCCAAGAATGATTTCCTGGTATGAAGACAAAGACAATCCGGGCGCCGATCAAAAAGGCCCCGACTGGACTTACGATTTGCTGACTATCAGAGGCCGTGTTGAAAAAGAAACAGAACTAGATTTCAACAGCCTTCTTTTAAATTTATATCGAGACGGCAACGACAGCGTGGCGTGGCACAGCGATAAGGAACATAATACAGGACCAAATCCTGTTATAGCATCGGTAACTTTTGGCGAAACCAGAATGTTTAGATTGCGCCATAAATTCCGAAAAGATATTGATCAGGTTGAGATTCCCTTGCATCATGGTTCTTTTTTATTAATGGCTGGAACGACCAATAGTTTTTGGCAACATCAGATTCCGAAAACCGCACGAGATGTTTTACCGAGGATCAATCTTACCTTTAGAAGAACTAATCGAAATCTTTGATTTTTATAGAATTGAATGCTTTTAAAAAGTTTTTTCAACTAAAAAAACAGTAAGATATTCCTTCTTTAAAAAGTTAAAACACGCACTGTATGAACCTTTTATTAGGCAGACCCTTTCTTTTTTACTATTTTTGCAACCTTTTTCAAAATACAATACCATAATGGCTTATTCTAACAATGATTTATCGCGTTTCCTAGATGCGCAAAACAAACTTTATCTTACTGCTCTTTCTGAAATCAGCAAAGGGAAAAAAGAAACACACTGGATGTGGTTCATTTTTCCGCAAATAAAAGGTTTGGGCAAAAGCGATACAGCAAATCTTTATGCCATTAACGATTTAAAAGAAGCTTCTGATTATTTGGAACATCCAATTTTAGGAAAACATTTAATCGAAATTTCAGAACTTTTATTAAGTTTTAAAATGAAATCAGCTGATGGAATTTTTGGAGATTTAGATGCACGCAAATTGCGTTCGTCTATGACGCTTTTTTCTTTAGTTGAAAACACAAATCCGATATTTCAGGAAATTCTGGAAGCTTTCTTCTCAGGAGAATCTGATCCACTTACTTTGTCTATTATTAATTCAACAATAAAATCTTCTGCTGAACCTGTTGCGTTATAAAAACGGTTTTCAGATTATTTACATCAAAGAGACACTGCCTAATCGCAGTGTTTTTTTTTATTTTTACTCTTCTGTTTTGCAGGAAAATTTCATTTGTTGCAACATTTTTTTTGCTTTTCCCAAAAACAATAAATCCCCAAATAAAGCTCAAAAAAGAATATTCTAATTGCCTAAAACATTATTTTTCAAGTAATTAATCTTAACTTGCATATACAAACCACTTTATAACTTAAACCAAATCATGTCTGATAGAATTAAAACACTCCAAATTCTTCATCTTGCTATTTGTGCAGGAACAATTGTGGCTTATTATATTTTAGGTGATCTTTCAATTGAGAAATTACAAATTCCTGTTATTGATTCATCTTCTGCAATATATATCCTGATTCCTGTTTTAGCATTTGTTTTGAGCAGTTTTTTGTTCAAATATCAATTAAAACAAATTAATCCAAAATTAAAATTGGAAGAAAAATTTCCAATCTACCAAACTGCATCTATCTTGCGTTGGGCAGTTCTTGAAGGAGCAGCATTTCTTATCTTAATTTTAAATCCCGATTTTATTTTATTTGGAATCCTGATTTTAATTTATCTGATTTTTTTAAGACCAACCGCAGAAAGAATTGATAATGATTTATCGGATACTAACAATTAAAAACAAAAAAGCGTCCTGTAATAAACAAGACGCTTTTTTATTATAATCAAAGTTTCAAACTTGAAACAATTTTATTCTTCTTTTGGTTTTGTTAAATAGTAAACAGGAATTCCTGCCAACATTATTAAAACTCCCCATCCGCAAGTTGAAAATTTTGTAAATAATAAAGAAATACAAATTGCGGATGCAACGATGATATATAACATTGGTAAAAAAGGATATCCAAAAGCTTTATAAGGTCTTTCAGCATCTGGCATTTTTTTTCTTAAAATAAAAATTCCATAAATAGTCAGAATATAAAAAATCAAAACGATGATGATTACGAAGTCTAATAAATCACCGTATTTTCCCGTCAAACATAAAGCTGAAGCCCAAATACATTGCGCCCATAAAGCCCATGCAGGAACACTTGATTCATTTAAAACTGCAGCTTTTTTAAAGAATAGCCCATCATTTGCCATTGTATAATAAACTCTCGCTCCTGCCATAATTAATCCGTTGTTGCAGGCAAAAGTCGAAATCATAATCATGATTGCAATAATTAGCGTTCCAATATCTCCAAAAATATATTGTGAAGCCACAACTGCTACTCTATCAGATTTTGCTGTTGCAATTTCCTGAAGTGGCACAACGGCCAAATACATCAAATTTGTCAAAACGTAAATTATTGTTACAATAAAAGTTCCTAAAAACAAGCTTAAACCAACATTTCGTTTTGGATTTTTAATTTCGCCGGCAATAAAAGTTACGCCGTTCCATGCATCGCTTGAAAATAATGAGCCAACCATTGCAGCTGAAATTCCTGTAATTAAAGCTGTTCCGCTAATTGGAAGCCACGAACCACTTTTTGTATTATAACTACGTGTTGTCCAGGCGTCAGCCCAGTTGGCATCCCAAATTGAAGCTTTTGCAGCCAATGTTAATCCAAAAACGATTAACCCCAGCAAAGATAAAATTTTTATTATAGTTAAAACAGTTTGCAGAATTTTACCGTTTTTCACACCACGACTATTAATGAAAGTCAGCACCACAATGGTGAAAATAGATACAAGCTGTGCTGCATTAAGTTTAAATGAACCTAATTCATATAAAATATTTTCATCGCTAAACGGCTCATAAAGATATGCCGCAAATTTTGAAAAAGCTACACCAACTGCAGCAATTGTCCCGGTTTGAATTACAGCAAAAAAGCTCCAGCCGTACAAAAAGGCAATTAATTTATTATAAGCTTCTTTTAGATATACGTATTGTCCTCCAGCTTTTGGGAACATCGCACTAAGTTCTCCATAACTTACAGCGGCAATAATGGTAATTAATCCTGAGATTAGCCAAATAAGCGTTAGCCAGCCCGCAGATCCAACTTGTCTGGCAATATCGGCACTTACGATAAATATCCCAGATCCAATCATAGAACCAACTACGAGCATGGTTCCGTCTAATAATCCGAGTTCTCTTTTAAAATGTTCTTGATCTTGTTCGTTTTCTTGCATTTTTTTGGTTTTTGGGTTGGTTAAAGATATACTTTTTTCTGAAATCCTAATATTCAAATTCCAAATTCGAGTTATTCTTTAAAAATAAAATCAGGATTTGCTCATGAAATTTCAATTATGCAAAAAGAGCCTCTTTACGTATTCCCGTAAGTTTATATTATTTCAACTATTTATATTTGAAAAACTATTCCAAAAAAAGAAGCAAAAACTCAATTGAAGAAAACAGAAAAAATAATCAACAAAATTGCGCAAGACAAACTCGAATTTAATGTTGGTTTAGCACTTTTATTAGAAAATAACTATAATTTCAAGGAGTTATTTACAACTCTGCATAATTACATTATCAATTCTATTCCTGACAAAATTGATTTTAATTCTGAGTCTTATCAAACGGCCTTAAACACTATTCCTTTAAAGCCTACATGCACACCAGTAGTGCTTTTAAAAACTTTTCCAACAAAAATTGCTTTTCAAAAATTAGTTTCACTCCCGGAGAATGAAAATGGAAAAACAATAACCTCTTTATTGTGGATTTTTAAAACAACAGATACAGAAAGACGAAACACTGAATGCAAAGACGGTTGTACTCATTTTTGGCATCATCTTTTTTAAAATAAAATTTAAACTCTTTTTGCTTAAAAATTCTCTTTTACGTCTTTACGTAACATAATCCTGTTTCAACTATTTATATTTGAAAATCAATAAAATCAACCAACCAAAAACCAATTTATGGAAACTACTGTAATTGATAATCAAGAATTAATTAATCAGCATTATAATATAGCTGCGAATCTCATTTTAAATCAACGAAAATCAGGTTATGAAACTAAAAATATTCTAATTGAACAAGGATTAGATCCTGACGTTGCCGCTATGATTGTCGAAAAAATAGAAATGAAGATCAATGAAGCGCAACAAGAAGCAATTCATGCTCAGGCTAAAAAAGATATTCTGTATGGCGCTTTATGGTGCATTGGCGGAACCATATTAACATTGGCGCATATTGGTTTTATTTTCTGGGGCGCTATTGTATTTGGCGGTATTCAGTTTTTCAGAGGATTAATTAATTTAAATTCTTAAAATGATCTTTTTCAAAGTGTAAAAACATTTATTAACAAATACCAAAAAGACAATGGGAATATTTGACAGATTTTTTGGTAAAACGGAAAAGGAAAAAAATTCCAGACCTATCAAAACAGATTTTATAATTTCAGAAAAACTGATGGAAGAGGAATTATTCTGGAAGATAATTCAGAAAACAAAAGACAGTTCTGGAGGCAATTTTGAAGAACAACAGGAAGAATTAGCGAATGAACTCAGAAAACTGACGGCAGATGAATTGATTTTATTTGGCAACAGTTTTAGAAATTTTAGAGGCGAAGCAAATACCTGGGAACTCTGGGGCGCGATATATATTATCCATGGAGGTTGTAGCGATGATAGTTTTAACGATTTCCGTGAATGGATTATCGCACAGGGTAAAGATTTTTATTATAAAATTACTGCTAATCCTGAATTGCTCGTAGAAACTGAAAAACATCTTATTGAAGAATTTGACTGGGAAGGTTTTGGTTATTTACCGGGAATCGTTTTTGAAGAACTTACAGGTCAGGAAATGCCATATCCGTTTCAGGAAAAACATAATACAACCGGAAATGAATGGGACGAAAAGGGTGATGATTTGCAAAAATTGTTCCCTAAACTTTATGCTAAGTATTCGGCTAATTTTCAATAAATTCTTTTGCCAATTTCATTAAAACTAAAATTACTCTAATTAGAACTTTATAGCTAAAACAGAATAAAATAACTTTACTTTAAAAAAAGCTGCGGGTAAAATTTGCAGCTTTTTCTTTTCGAAAAAAACCTTAAAACACAGATAATCAGCACTATTAAATTCTTACATTTTGTTAAATTTTATTTTTTTCATTTTGATCTAAATTAAATCGTAAAATAACGCGAAAATTTAAATTGTAAAAATATTTCGACCGTTAAACAAAAACATAACAGTAAATTATAAATTATTCCTAAAATGATTACTAAAAACATAAATTGAGTTTCACATTTTAATATTATTTCACATTTTAACAATAAATCAAAACGCTGATAATCAATTATTTATAATTTAAAAAATCAAAATAAATAGAAAATAAAAATATGTTTGTCAAAGCAAAATATATTTTTATTAAATTTGGTAGAAAGGATTAAATTTATAAAATTTCTTATTTTTTATTAACATTTGTTTATTTTTTAAACCCAAACTCTTTCTAATCCCCCAATAGAGGAGTTGAGATAAAAAAACATCTATTACAAGCAAAATGAACTGATTAAAAGCAAATTATCAACCTACAAAATAAGAAATATGCTAAAAATTCAGCTTTTAAGGAAAATGCGTTTTCCAAATGTTTTTATTCTCCTCTTAATTGTATTTATCACATGCGCCTTATTAATTTGTGTAAACTTCTTTACAATCAAAATTTTATCTGCAAACCGAGCTTATGTGAATGGTGAATCTCATTATTCAAAAGGCCAAAAAGACGCAGCACGGCATCTTATAACGTATCTTTATACTAAAGACAGAAATCAGTGGAAATTATATCAGGAAGAATTAAGTGTTCCGCAAGGTGATGGAATTGCAAGAAAAACACTTTTAAAAGCTGGAGACAATCAAGTTGCCCGTGATGGCTTTATTAAAGGACGTAATCATAAAGACGATTTGGATGATCTCGTTTGGCTGTTTGTTTATTTTAAAAAAGTGTCATTTTTAGCAAAAGCAATTCATGAATGGGAACAAGGCGATAATTTAATATATGAATTGTTTACCATTGGAACACAAATCGATGCAAAAATCAAACACAATGCATTAAGCCCTGATGAACAAAGAAAGTTTCTTGAGCAAATTAGCGTTATAAGTGATCGCTTGACAATCAATGAACGTAATTTTTCAAACACTTTAGGAGAAGGAACGCGCAAAATAAAAGATTTACTGATTATTACTAATATTGTTTTCATTCTCATTATCGTCTGCAGTATTTGTCTTTACTATTCTATAATGGTAAAACGTCTGCTAACTTCAAAAAAAGAAATTGAAGTAAAAAATGAAAATTTAATGCTGGTCAATCACGAACTGGATTGTTTTGTTTACAGTGCATCACACGATTTGAGATCTCCTATTACTTCATTGAAAGGCCTCATAAAAATCACTCAACTAGAAGATAGCGTTATTCAGATAAAAGATTATTTATACTTAATGGAACAAAGTCTCGCTAAGCAAGATCAATTTATAAGTGACATTATTGATTATTCTAAAAACAAACGAACTCAAATAATAATGGAACCTGTAAGCTTAAAAGAATTGTTTGAAGAAGCAATTTCTCAATTAATGCATATAGAAAATGCGAATCAAATTATCTTTACAAAAGAGCTTTTAGTAGATCAAATCCACAGCGACAGTTTAAGACTAAAAATTATTATTTCAAATTTACTGTCAAATGCTATAAAATATGCTGACGCAAATAAACAAGAAATGTTTATTTCTATTAAAACTTCTTTTAATGACGGCTACAACAGAATTGAAGTTATAGACAACGGAATTGGAATTAAGGAAGAATATAAAGATAATATTTTTGAAATGTACTTTGGAACAAACAAAAACAAAGGCAGCGGATTAGGACTTTATATTGTAAAAGAAGCTGTTGAAAACATAAAAGGAAATATTTCTGTAAGCTCAGAAAGTTCAGTAGGAAGCAAATTTACCGTAACAATACCAACTCTTTATGCTGTCTAAACCTGCATTTTTATTAATTGAAGACAACCTGATCGATCAGCTTGTTATCAAACAATTATTAAAAAAAATATTGTCTGTAGATGAAATTTACATTGCCAATAATGGGCAGGAAGGACTTTATTGGCTAGAAAACAACAAAGGAATCAGCAAACCTTTATTTATTATTCTTGATATCCAAATGCCATTTATGAATGGTTTTGATTTTTTGAATGCGTACGACAAACTTGATGAGGATATAAAAAAAGAAGTTCAAATTTACGTACTTTCCTCAACACTTGATCCTGACGAAATCAATCTAATCAATGAAAACAAATACGTAACTAAAATGCTAAATAAACCTTTTCCTATTGAAGAATTTAAAAAGACTCTGTATCCGGAAGATGAAAACTAGTTTACAATTTTTTAGTTTCTTCTTCTAAAATACGATTCACCTGAGAAAATGCTCTTTCGTAGTAAGGTTCTTTTGTTGAAGAAATCATGACGCCGCCGTGAGTTGAAGAATGCACAAATTTAATTTCTCCTTCAGTAACCTCTACAACCATTCCTACGTGGTTTATATGGCGTCTACCATTCGTTTTAAAGAAAATCAAATCTCCTTTTTGCGCAGCATCCGAACTAACTTTGTTTCCTATTCGGGATTGCTCGATTGAGCTTCTTGGCAATTTAATATCAAAGTTTCCAAAAGTACAAAACATTAAACCTGAACAATCAAAACCTGCTTTTGTTGTTCCGCCAGAGCGATAGCGGGTTCCTATGTTTTGAGTAGCGTTTAGAATAAGTAAATCAATTAACTCTGAATGATTACTGATACGAACCATAGCTGAATCTGTTTTTACACTAGTTTTATCAGCTATTTGAATATTTTCTTCCAAGAGCGGTTTTTCTTCTGCAGAAGGCTGAACTGAATTTAATAATGCCGCAGCATCTGCTTTTTCTTTAGAAGTTTTGATTTTCAAAACATAACCCACAGGAAGTTTTCCTTTTATAAATGGATTTTGTTTTTCTAATTCGGAAACTGTTATTCCATATTTCTTAGCAATGGCGTATTTTGTTTCTTTTGGCTGTACTTCGACTACAACCTCAACATCTGATGAATTTTCATTAACTACAGCAGGTTTTTCGGCAATTGCAACATTCTTAGAAGGAATGTTGATTCGTTGCCCAATTTTCAACCCATCAGTTTCAATCGACGGATTTGCTTTTTTTAATTCATCTACTGAGACATTATATTTCTTAGAAATTCCCCAAAGCGTTTCTTTCTGCTGAACTTCATGAAAATCAGCATTTGCAATTTCAATTTTATCAGCAGGTTTTAAATCAGAAGCTTTATTATCATCAGATTTTACAGTAACCGATTTGTTATTGTTTGGAATTAATAAAACCGAATTTAGTTTAAGGATTTTTGGTGCATTAGGATTTGCATCGATGATATCTTTTGGTTTTACACCGTATTTTTTAGCAATAACGGTAATATTTTCTCCTTTTGAAATTTTATGTTTAATGTATTTTTCCTGAGAAAAAACACCAACACTAAAAAAAAACATCAATATTATTAATCTGTAAACCATCATTTTCATTTTATCAAATCGCATTTTTTGAACTTTCTATATGTAAAACTCAAAAAAAGCAATTTTGTTATTTGGGGGAAAGCGAATTTAACTTATTAAAGTAAAAAAAACACATTTTTTAACACTTAATTTCATCCAAATTAACAACTTCGGCATAAATATTGAGCCAACTTTTTGAAATGCAGTTTTTTATATAATTCAATGATTTTAAATTTAATATTAACTTAACATTCAAAAACTTGTGAAAAAACTACTCTATATTTTTATTTTATTTCCGCTGATTTCATTTTCACAAACCCAAAAAGGTTTTGTGTTTTCTACAAACAACGAACCTCTTGAAGACGTAAATATTTTTGCCGTAAACAGCAAAACCGGAACGCTCACAAATAAAAATGGAGAGTTTTCTACAACTGCTTTTTCAAATCTTAAAGCTGATGAAATATTGGAGTTTTCGCATATTGGCTACACAACTGTAAAATACTCATTACAATATTTAGCAAAGCATAAATTTAAAATTTATCTTGAAGAAAGCATTCAAAATTTATCTGAAGTAGCAATTGCACCTAATGCAAAATTAAAAACAAGTCTTTCTTTCAACAATCTGAGCCAGCTAAAAAATCCTGTATTTTCATTTGGCTCTTTTTTGAAAGATGGCAAAATTTATATTAGTGGTGGTGATGCATATTCCGACATAAATTATTTTGAAAAAGGTCGCTCAGAAAAAGCCGGCTATGACGCAACCGATTATTTATCTGATATTAATTATAACTCTCAAAAAAGACATTATAAAAAATATCTTTCTATTTATGACATTGAAACCAATACTTGGGAAACTTCAAAAGTAAACCTAAAAGCAAGAGGCTATCATAACTTACATTATTACAATGATCTGATTTATGTTTTGGGTGGAAAAAGAATTTTGGTGAACTCAAAAAGCAGTTGGGAATATTTGGAAAATCAAATAGAAGTTGTAGATCTTAACAAACAAACAATCAATTTAGACAATACAAATCCGCATCAGGCTGTAGATTTTGCTTCATTTACTTATAAAGATAATATTATTGTAATGGGCGGTTCTTTAAAAAGATCTGAAAAAGATATAAAAGAGTTTACCAATAAAGTGCATCTCTATAATATTACATCAGGAAATTGGTACGAACTCGATCCTATGCCAACTGCAAAGGAAACTACTGGAATTTTGATTAATGATAAAATTTACCTGATTGGAGGTAATGACGGAAAACCGATTTCCGAAATTGAAACTTTTGATTTAATAACTGAAAAATGGGAAAAAGAAGGTGAATTATTATCAGAATTAGAAAGACCAGCGATTGCTTATCATGAGAATATTATTTATTTTTTTGAAGACCAAAAAATGTATACGTACAACATACAAACCAAACAATTAAAAGAATATGAAATTGATATTGAATTAAAATATTCTGCTATGCATTATTTTAATGGCAAATTGTATCTTTTAGGTGGTCGTTTTGAAAACAGCTATTCCAAAGTGCCTTCTTCAAAAGTATTTAGTGTTGATTTGGAAGAGTTCAAAAACACTAAACCAACCCGAATTAAAAATTTATCACAAGAGAAAAATTTAGCTAAATCAAACGGATAATTTTATTCCGGAAATCTTATGAAAACGAGTGCCCTAACCCGGATGGGAGCGGCATCCTTTTTCTTGCTTCTTTAGCAAGGAAAAGATACAGCGGACAGCCGGAACAGCTTCTAATAAAAAATGCCCTGTTTTCACAGAGCATTTTTTATATAATTGAATCTTAAAAATTATGCTTTTCCAGCCGCTATTAAATTCAGAGCAGAACCTGCAACAAACCAACCAATCTGACCTTCATTATAAGTATGATTTGCCAAAATAATATCTTTTGTTCCATCTGCATGAACAAACTCTAAAGTTAATGGTTTTGCTGGAGCAAATTCTGTCAAGTCTAAGAAGTTGATTGTATCATCTTCCTGAATTTTATCGTAATCTGCTTCGTTTGCAAAAGTCAATCCTAAAAGACCTTGTTTTTTAAGATTTGTTTCGTGGATACGAGCGAAAGATTTCACTAAAACCGCTTTCACACCCAAGAAACGTGGTTCCATTGCCGCATGTTCACGAGAAGAACCTTCACCATAATTGTGATCTCCTACTACAATAGATGGAACACCTGCTGCTTTATATGCACGGGCAACAGCCGGCACAGCATCGTATTCGCCAGTTAATTGATTTTTAACTGAATTTGTTTTTTGGTTGTATGCATTTACAGCACCAATCAACATGTTGTTAGAAATATTATCTAAATGTCCACGGAAACGCAACCAAGGCCCAGCCATCGAAATATGGTCAGTAGTACATTTTCCAAATGCTTTAATTAATAATTTAGCACCAGTAATGTTTTTACCATCCCAAGCCACAAACGGAGCTAATAATTGCAAACGCTCTGAAGTTGGATTTACAACGACCTCAACTCCTGAACCATCTGCGGCCGGAGCTTGAAAACCTGGATCTTCAGCATAGAAACCTTTAGAAGGAAGCTCGTCTCCGGTTGGTGCATCTAATTTTACTTCTTCTCCATCTTCATTGATTAATGTATCTGTTAAAGGATTAAAACTTAAATCACCCGCAATCGCCAAAGCTGTTACCAATTCTGGAGAACCTACGAAAGCTAATGTGTTTGGATTACCATCTGCACGTTTTGAGAAGTTACGGTTGAAAGAGTGAACGATAGTATTTCTTTCTTCTTTTTCAGCTCCTTCTCTATCCCACATACCAATACATGGTCCGCAAGCGTTAGCGAAAACAGTTGCTCCAATTTTATGGAAAGTATCAATAAAACCGTCTCTTTCAATTGTTGAACGAACAACTTCAGAACCTGGAGTAATTGTAAATTGTGATTTTGTTTTTAAGTTTTTATCCGCAACTTGTCTTGCCAAAGAAGCTGCACGAGAAATATCTTCGTAAGAAGAATTTGTACAAGAACCAATTAAACCAACCTGAATTTGTAATGGCCAGTTATTTTTGATTGCTTCCTCTTTCATTTTAGAAATCGGAGTAGCTAAATCTGGAGTAAAAGGTCCGTTTAAGTGTGGTTCTAATGTAGATAAGTTAATTTCGATAACCTGATCAAAATATTGTTCTGGATTTGCATATACTTCTGGATCTCCAGTTAAGTAAGAAGCTACTTTATCTGCAGCATCGGCAACATCGGCTCTGTTTGTAGAACGTAAGTAACGGCTCATAGAATCATCATAACCAAAAGTTGAAGTTGTTGCTCCAATTTCGGCACCCATATTACAAATCGTTCCTTTACCTGTACAAGACATCGCGGTTGCACCTTCTCCAAAATATTCAACGATAGCACCAGTTCCTCCTTTTACAGTAAGAATTCCTGCTACTTTAAGAATAACATCTTTTGGAGCCGTCCATCCTGATAATTTACCAGTCAATTTAACTCCAATTAGTTTCGGGAATTTAAGCTCCCATGCCATTCCTGACATAACATCTACAGCATCTGCTCCACCAACACCAATTGCTACCATCCCTAAACCGCCTGCATTTACAGTGTGAGAATCGGTACCAATCATCATTCCACCTGGGAAAGCATAATTTTCGAGTACAACTTGGTGAATAATTCCGGCTCCTGGTTTCCAAAAACCGATTCCGTATTTATTAGAAACAGAAGACAAGAAATCAAAGACTTCATTACTTTGTGTTTTTGCTCTGGCCAAATCGGTTGCAGCGTCTATTTTTGCCTGAATCAAGTGATCACAGTGTACCGTAGTAGGAACTGCTACTTTAGATTTACCGGCATGCATAAACTGCAATAATGCCATTTGCGCAGTTGCATCTTGACATGCTACACGATCCGGTGCAAAGTCAACATAGTCAATTCCTCTTCCAAATGCCTTCGTTGGATTTCCATCCCAAAGGTGATTGTATAAAATTTTCTCCGTCAAAGTAAGTGGACGACCAACAATTTCACGTGCTTTATCAACACGACCTGGCATGTTTTCATACACTTTTTTAATCATTTCAATATCAAAAGCCATAAGATTTACTTGTTTTTATTATTGTTTTTTGAACATGACAAGTTACAAAAAATAGAACAATTATTACAAAAAAAGCCCGAGTTTTATGACTCGGGCTTTTGAATTATAATTAAATAATCTTTTGATTACATTACTAATGATTTGTTTGAAGGTGCAAACTTTGTTAAGTTAATACCATCTACTGCAGCAGTATATTCTTCAATAGTTGGAGTTCTACCTAAAATTGTAGAAAGAACCACAACTGGCGTAGATGAAAGTAAAGATTCTCCTTTTTTACCTTCTTTATCTTCAACAACTCTTCCTTGGAATAAACGAGTTGAAGTTGCCATTACTGTATCTCCTTTTGCCGCTTTTTCCTGGTTACCCATACAAAGGTTACAACCTGGACGCTCTAAGTACAACATGTTTTCGTATTCTGTACGCGCAGCACCTTTTGGAGCATTATCGTCGAATTCGAAACCAGAGTATCTTTGTAAAACTTCCCAGTCACCTTCTGCTTTCAATTCATCTACAATGTTGTAAGTTGGAGGAGCAACAACAAGAGGCGCATTGAATTCCACTTTTCCTGTTTGTGCTTCTACGTTTTTCAACATTTGAGCAAGGATTTTCATATCTCCTTTGTGAACCATACAAGATCCAATAAATCCAAGGTCTACTTTTTTCACTCCACCGTAGAAAGATAAAGGTCTGATAGTATCGTGAGTATAACGTTTAGAAACGTCAGCATTATTTACGTCTGGATCAGCAATCATTGGCTCAGCAATTTGATCCAAATCAACTACAACTTCAGCATAATATTTAGCATTTGCATCTGGAGTTAAAGCTGGTTTTTCAGCCGATTTAATTTCAGTAATTCTCTTATCTGCTTTGTTGATTAACCCTTGAAGAACGTGTTTATCGTTATCCATTCCTTTGTCGATCATGATTTGGATTCTGCCTTTAGCAATTTCCAATGATTCGATTAAAGTATCATCTTCAGAAATACAGATAGAAGCTTTTGCTTTCATCTCTGCAGTCCAGTCTGTAAATGTAAAGGCTTGGTCAGCAGTTAATGTTCCAATATGAACCTCAATAATTCTTCCTTGGAAAACATTTTCTCCTCCAAATTGGTGAAGCATTTGCGCTTGAGTAGCATGAACCACATCACGGAAGTCCATGTATCCTTTCATATCTCCTTTGAAAGTCACTTTTACAGATTCTGGAATTGGCATAGAAGCTTCTCCAGTAGCCAATGCAAGAGCAACAGTTCCTGAGTCAGCACCAAAAGCAACACCTTTTGACATTCTTGTGTGAGAGTCACCACCAATAATGATAGCCCACTCATCAATTGTAATATCGTTAAGTACTTTGTGGATAACGTCTGTCATTGAATGATAAACACCTTTTGGGTCACGAGCTGTGATCAAACCAAAATCGTTCATGAATTTCATCAATTTAGGAATATTAGCCTGCGCTTTTTTATCCCAAACTGAAGCAGTGTGACAACCAGATTGATAAGCACCGTCAACGATTGGTGAAATTACTGTTGCAGCCATAGACTCTAATTCCTGAGCAGTCATTAAACCTGTAGTATCTTGAGAACCTACAATGTTAACTTCTACACGAACGTCAGAACCAGCGTGTAATACTTTTCCTGGAGCAATACCTACAGCATTTTTATTGAAGATTTTTTCAACTGCAGTAAGACCTTGTCCTTCATGAGAAATTTCTTTTGATGGAGCATATACAAGAGGTGCTTCAATATTTAAAACTTTTGCTGCTAATGTCTGTAGTTTTTTACCAAAAACAATAGCGTATGAACCACCAGCTTTAATAAATTCCATTTTCTGAGGCGTAAATGCCTTAGAAATATCGATTAATTCTTTATCGCCGTTATAAAGTTTTTTCTCTTTAATATTAATAGTCAAAACTGTACCAGTTTCAACAGAATAAGTTTGCTCTAAAATTGGCTCGTCGTTTTCGTTACGAATAACATTTCCTTCTGCATCAACCTTTTTTACCCAGTTTTTAAGATCTAAACCAATACCACCAGTAACATCAACAGTTGTTAGGAAAATTGGAGAAATTCCGTTTGTTCCACCAACAATTGGAGCGATGTTAACGAATGGAATATATGGACTTGCTTGTTTTCCTGTCCAAAGTGCCACGTTATTTACACCTGACATTCTTGAAGAACCCACACCCATAGTTCCTTTTTCAGCGATCAACATTACGCTTGCATCTGGATGCTGTGCTTGTAAAGCTTTAATTTCTTGCTGCGCTTGAGGAGTAATCATACATTGACCGTGAAGTTCACGATCTGAACGCGAGTGCGCCTGGTTTCCTGGAGAAAGTAAATCTGTTGAAATATCACCTTCACCAGCAATAAAAGTAACCACTTTAATTGTATCTGCTACTTCTGGAAGTTTTGTAAAAAACTCAGCTTGAGCGTAACTCTCAAGGATTTCTTTTGCAATTGGGTTATCATTTTTGAATGCCTCTACTAAACGATCTGTATCTGCTTCGTAAAGGAAAACTTGTGTTTTTAAAACTTTTGCTGCTTCTTTTGCAATAGCAACATCATTACCTAAAGCTAAATCAAGCAGAACTTTGATAGAAGGTCCACCTTTCATGTGTGATAATAATTCAAAAGCAAAGGCTGGCGTAATTTCGTTTACTACAGATTCACCTAGAATAATCTCTTTTAAAAACTTAGCTTTTTCGCCAGCAGCACTTGTAGTTCCTGGCAAAGTATTGTAGATAAAAAATTTAAGAGAATCTTCTCTATATTCATTATCAACATCTTTAATTTGCGAAATAATTTCGCTTAATAATTCTGCACCATCAATTGGCTTTGGGTGAAGTCCCTGGCCTTTTCTTTCTTCGATTTCGTTAATGTAATCTTTGTAAGTATTCATAATATATTAGAAGTATTTTTTTTTGTACGCAAATTTAGAGATTAAAGGTGAGAATTAAAAAGAATATAATGAAAGTCGCCTTTTCAAAAATTATTATTGCTAAAAAACGATTTTGACTGCTTGTTTTTGCCAAAATATCAATTTTGTATTAAAAAAATGAATTTTTAATATTTTAAAATCTTTTCTTTAACAAAGTCGGAATTTGATGTTATAAAGTAAGTGAGATTTTACCTCTATTTTCGCAAAGAATAGTTCTAAATAAGAAATTATAACGTTATAGTTAACTTTTTTTCGTCTTTAAAAGGAGTTTTCAGAATTAAAATATTCATCCCTAATTTTCTTCAAAAAATAAAATGAAAAAAATCTGCTATCTCAAATATTCTATTAACTTTGTGTTTCAAAGTACTTTTTAAAAAATACAACTATGAAATACAAAATGGAAATTTTAGATTATTATTCTCAAAAATCAGGCACACAAACTAGCCTCTTAGTGACATTATTTAGTACAATATTTATGATTTGTGCGCTTACTTCTAAAGAATTCTCATTCCACGAATTCGAATCTATTGGATCGATAAGTTTGATTATTGAATTTATTTACGGAACGGTGGTATCATTTCTTATTCTTAAAAACAGAGAAGACTACCTTCATCTTACTCCTTTTTTAATGCTCAATTGGCTTATTGGCTGTTTTAGCTTAAATGTTTTTATTCCCGTTTTTCAACATTTACCTGTTTGGGTTTATGTGACAACTTTTGTGTTTTGCATCACTAATTTTTTTCTTTATCAAAATGACATAAAAAGCCCACGTGCATATCTATTTTATTTTGTTAATGGTGCTACATTTTGGATTATATTTTACTTTGCTTTATTTCTCATTCCCGTTCTACCCTATTCATTTATCGGAATATTGGCTTTGGGAATAGGTTTCTACGGAATGGTTCCAGCAATAATCTTAGTCATTCATTTGCTAACCGTTATTTTTCATTTACCTAAAAACAGACCTTATTATCTTTCCTTTAGTGCCGGGTTTTCAATTGTGCTTGTTGGTTTTCTAATTTTTACTGCCGGTTTAGTTATTGAAAGCAAAAAAATTGCTCAAATTGCAAAAATCAATTCTTTCAATAGTAATACCGATTTACCTGCATACATTTCAGTTTCTCAGAATATAAAACCTAATTTTTTTAATGAAATTCTGCTCAAGAAAGGTCTTGTGTATATCAATATTGACAACTTCTTTTCGTTCGACCGTTTTAATTCCTTCAGCAAACAGCAATTCAACGGAACTAAAATCCATAATCCTTTTATCAGTATTGCCTATTTAGTTTGTGATGATCTTGGATTGGACAATGATGACAAAATCAATATTCTGAAATCAAATTTTGATAAAAGGTTAGAAACAGAAGAACAGCTTTGGAATGGAGATGATTTATTTACCAAAAAAATTAAAGAAGACGTAAAAGTATATCCAGAAGCACGTTTAGCATACACTGAAATCACAATGGATATTGCATGTACCGAAGATGCACGGGGAGATGAAGAAGCTATTTATTCTTTTCAATTACCCGAAGGCTCTGTCGCAACTTCACTTTCTTTATGGGTTAATGGAATGGAGCGCAAAGGTGTTTTGACTACTAAAGAAAAAGCAAAAAAAGCGTACAATCAAATTGTTGGCGTAGAATACCGTGACCCGTCATTAATGCAATGGAAAGAAGGGAATAAAGTTGTTGTTAGAGTTTTTCCAGTTAACAAACGAACTCCAAGAAAATTTAAATGCGGTTTTACAACTCCATTAAAAGTTGAAGACAGCCAAATGAAATATCAAAGTCTTTCTATAAAAGGGCCGAACATTTCGAATGCCGAAACAATTTCGAGAATACAAATAACTGGAAATTCGGCTGTAGAAACCAGCAAAAATTTCGAGTTTGAAAAAGGTTTTTACATGAACCAGTCTAAAGGACTTGACGATTGGGAAGCAACAATGCCATTAAACAAAATCAATCATAATTCATTTGTCTGGAAAGGAAAAATTTATACAGTTAATGAGATTCCAAAAACAGTAATTCCCTTTACTCCTTCTGAAATTATTTTGGATTTAAACAGCAATTGGACAACCAAACAAATAGAATCATTTGTCAATCTTGACCAACAAAATATTTATGTTTTTGAAAATGGGCAAAAAAAGCAAATAAACAAAGAGAATTTTAAAGCCATTCAGCTTGACTTTGAAGATTCTCAGTATACATTATTGCCTCTTTATAAATTGGCAAAAAACAGTTTAGTCATAACAAAATTGGGGACTTTCTCTGCTAATTTTGAAGAACTTGAAGAATCAGATTATCTGAAGAAAATTAAATCTGGAACTAAACAAAAGAATATAAAAGTCATCAATATCAGCGGGGATATTAATCCGTTTTGGCAGACTGCTAAAGAACAAAAATACGTTGACTATTTTCAAAGCAGTTTAGCTACTTGTTTAAAGATGATCAACAAACATCAATTTCCAGTTTACAAAACAGATCAAAACAGTGTCAATATTGAACCGTCACAAGTTTCTATTCGTGAAAATACACAAGACAACAATTCAAAAAGCAATGGGCCAAATCATATTTACAGAATGTACGCTTTTGGGAAAGTTCTCGAAGAACAGGTTAAAATTCAAAACGACACTTTAGCCAATAATCAATATGTTGAATTAGCTAAAGATGCCAATATTGTAACGCCAATTTCGTCATTAATTGTTCTTGAAACCGATGAAGATTACAAAAACAACGGAATCGAGAAAAACGTAAATACTTTAGGAAATGCTTCAATAAACAATGACGGCGCGGTTCCTGAGCCTCACGAATGGCTGTTGATTATTATTGGAACAGCAACACTTTATTTCTATTACCGAAAAACAAAAAAACAAACAGTATAAATGAATTTATTTCTGCAATACAAAAAAACTGTCCTGCTGATTTTCGGCTGTCTTTTACTTTTAAATTACAGCATAATTTCAGCAGGACTGAACAATAATTTGCTTGGAATTTTAGCTTCAATCGGGTTGTTTTTTATTGGGAGCCGAAAAACGACTTTCAACATAAGCTATCCGCTTTTTGCAATGATTTTTATATTAGAATTTATAAGCTTTCGCTTGCATACTAAATCATTGCATCTTTTAGCTTTAGCATTATTTGTATGTCTTTTATATTACAGTTTTACGCAAAAATTTTCATTTATTGCTTTCATTTGTATTTTGCTTTTCTCTTCGGTTTTTAGTACTTTCTTCGATTACATGACAACCGAAATAAAACAAATTCTATGTTATAATGTTTATATTGTTTTAAAGAATTTCATTGCAATTGACAAAATAGAAGGTGTAAATTTCTACATTAATAATGCTAAAATCACAGTCGACACAGCTTGTATGGGTTTGTCAATGTTTAAAACCGGATTACTTTCAGGTGCTTTTATATTAACTTTAGAAGAAAAGAAACAGTCGAAATATTTCAATATCCTTCAGATTTTTCTTTTTTGTGTTGTTATAATAATTCTCAACATCATTTCGAATTATTTCAGAATCATTACGCTTATTTTGTTCCAATGCACTCAGGAAAATGTACTTCATCATACTATTGGAATCTTGTGTTTTGTATTTTATCAAATTGTTCCAATGCTTTTTCTGATTCGTTTTTTTAAACCGAAAACGGAAGAAACTCAGACAGAAAAACAACAACATAAATTCGCCATTATAGTTGTAGCAACTGCAATCCTGTTTGCAACCAGTTTTGAAATAAAGAAAATACAGCCAAACAATTTACTTGAAAATTTAAGTCCAGAGTATTCCATTCAAAATGGAACTTGGGTGAACAATGAAGTTTTTAAAATTTCAACTCCAAACAAACTTATTTATATTAAAACTTTCGCTCATAATCCGTTAGTTTGTTGGACAGGAAATGGCTATAAAATTATAGAGAAAAAAGAAACTGCCAGAGGAAATCAAAAAATATGGCAGGTAAAAATGGAGAAAAACAACATTCAGTACTACTCCTATTGGTGGTACGAATGCGATAGAAAAAAATACACTTCTCTTCCTGAAGTTCTTTTAATCAAACTCTTCACCAATAAATCTATGCGCCTGATTAATGAAACAACTAAAATCTAATAATGAAAAAAGCCTGACAAAATCAAATTTGTCAGGCTTATCTATAAGATATAACAATTACAACAATTTCTGAATAATAACTTCTTCTGTTATTCCCTCAGCATCAGCTTTGTAATTTTTAATAATTCTGTGTCTTAAAATTCCAACTGCAACTGCTTTTACATCTTCAATATCTGGAGAAAATTTACCATTAAATGCTGCGTGAGCTTTTGCTGCTAAAATTAAATTCTGAGAAGCCCTTGGCCCTGCTCCCCAATCTAAATAGTTCTTTACAAAATCATTTGACAAGCTATTGTCAGGACGAGTTTTACTTACTAACGTTACTGCGTATTCAATAACATTATCAGCAACCGGAATTCTGCGAATCAAGTGTTGAAAATCAATAATTTCTTGTGCTGTAAACAGAGCATTAATTGTTGTTTTGACATCCGAAGTTGTTCGTTTTACAACCTGTACTTCTTCCTCAAAAGTTGGATATTCTAATTTGATTGCAAACATAAAACGATCTAATTGTGCTTCCGGTAACGGATACGTTCCTTCTTGCTCAATTGGATTTTGCGTTGCCAATACAAAATATGGCAAATCTAATTTATAATTCTGTCCTGCAATGGTTACAGAACGTTCCTGCATCGCTTCAAGTAAAGCTGCCTGCGTTTTTGGTGGAGTTCTGTTGATCTCGTCAGCAAGAATTATATTAGAAAAAATTGGCCCTTTTATGAATTTAAATTGTCGATTTTCATCTAAAATTTCACTTCCTAAAATATCCGAAGGCATTAAATCTGGCGTAAACTGAATTCTTTTAAAATCTAAACCTAAAGCTTGAGATAAAGTATTTATCATTAATGTTTTTGCCAAACCAGGAACTCCAATCAACAAGGCATGTCCACCTGAAAATATACACAATAAGATTTCATCAACTACTGCGTCTTGGCCTACAATTATTTTTGCTATTTCTGATTTTAACTCGTTTCGTTTTTGAACTAAATTATGAATTGCTGTTACGTCAGACATTTAAGTATGTTTTTAAATTAAAAAAGAGTCAGCTCTATGGATTCATAAAACTAACTCTTTTATTTATTTAATAAAAATTATTTTTTCAGCCAATTATTAGCAAAATTACATTGTCTGTATTCTCCAATAATTTTAATGTATGTATCTTTTATCTTTTTATCAAACCATTTAGCGATTGCATCAATTTGTTTTTCTTTCAATGCTAAATCTTTAATTTTTGTATAATCCAGCGCATAATCTGCGGTATGCTCGTTAATTCTGTTTGTTACAGTAATTATTTTATAGGTCTTTTTACCGCTTTTTTCATCTACATTTAAAAGTGGCTGAGAAACCTCAGTATCTTTCAAATTTGAAACCTGGCTATATAATTGAGGATCCATTTTAGTTAATTCAAAACGTGTATCCTGTGTATTAGGATTTATTAAAATTCCTCCATTTGCTCTTGTTTCTTTTTCATCAGATTCTGTTCTAGCTGCATCTGCAAAAGTAACCTCTTTGTTTACGATTTTGTTTCGAATATTTGTGATTCTGTCTTTAGCCTCTTTTAAAGCATTTTCAGAAACAGTTGGCGAAATCAAAATATGACGTAATTCAACTTCCTGCCCTTTAATTTTATCCACCATAATAATATGGAATCCAAAACTTGTTTCAAAAGGCTGTGAAATTTCACCTTCTTGCAAACTAAAAGCAACATCTTTAAACTCTTTTACAAAAGGAGTTTTTCGAGTCATTTTATAATATCCACCGTTAGAAGATGATCCTGGATCCATAGAATATAAAACGGCTTTTGTTGCAAAGCTCGAACCTGCTATAACATCTTGTCTGATTGCATTCAATCTGTCGATTACTTTCTGTTTGTCTTCTTTTGAAACTTTTGGTTCTACCACAATCTGTGCTACTTCCATTTCAGCCCCAAAAGTCGGCAATTCGTCTTTTGGTATTTTTTTAAAGAAATTACGAACTTCTTCCGGCGTAATTTCAACTTCTTTAATGATTTTATCTCTCATTTCAGAAGCTAATTTTTGCTCTTTTAAGATATCAGCAAAATAGGTTTTGAATTCTTCTACAGAACTCTTATGATAATATTCTACCACTTTATTGATATCTCCAACCTGTTTAACCATATAGTTCAAACGGTCTTCCATCATACCTCTGATCTCAGCATCACTAACAATAATACTATCCTGAATCGCTTGGTGCGCGTATAATTTATCTTCAAGAAGTTTACCCAACATTTGGCATCTTGTAATATCTTTTACAGAACCACCTTGAGCTGTAATCTCTAAAAATCCTTTATCAATATCTGAGTCTAAAACAATATAATCTCCAACGGTAGCAATAATACCGTCAATTTTTTGTCTTCCAACAGGAACTTCAGCTGGTTTTTGAGCGACAACATTTGGAATAATTTCCTGAGCTGAAACCATTGAGCTGAAAAAAAGTAAAAAACACATTGTCAATACAAGCTTGTAATCAATTGTTTTTAGCTGTAATTTTTTTAATAACATTATTTTAGATTTAATTTAAATGTAAAGATCTTGTTTTTAGAATTATCCTTGTTTTAAAAACTAAACTCTGAATTGCTCTATTTTAGAAGCTGAACTTCAAAAGCAGTAAACAATTAAACTCTAATTCTTTTACTTATAACGAACAAAAATAACAATTCAATTACATAATACAACTATCGCTTATACTATTAACAAAAAATTATACAGATTGCGTTTTAAATATAAAATTCAAAAGTACTTTTTGCTCATTATCTTAATATCACTTTCAAAACTATTATTATTTTAAAAACTTCCTTTTAAAAAATCCAACATCTTAATTTATAATGGTATAAAAAAAGTTTTTAACACTACAACGTTTTCGTTGTATAACTAATTTCTTGCAAATGTAGACCGAATCAAAAAAAACCTACATTCGTGCGTAATTGACAATTTAACCAGTTAAAAATTAAGAATAAACTCTTTTTAAAACCTAAAAATTGCGCAATTACTAACTTTATTAACCATTTTAACCAAATCTATTATGAAAAAACCACAAGCAAAATTTTTGTTTGTGAGCATGTTTGTAGCATTATTATGCTCGTGCTCACAAAATGACACTCCTGAAGCTGATTCAAAAGCTGAAAGTCAACAATTTGAAATCATCAATGTTACACATCACGATGGAAAACCTTTTAGTACGGGTACAAAATCATCACTTACAGGAAAATATGTTGATAATCCTGGCGGAGGCGTTATGATGCAAGCTTTTTATTGGGACGTTCCTTCCGGCGGAACCTGGTGGAATACCGTTAGCAGTAAAGTTACTGCATGGGGCAATGCGGGAATTGGCTCAATATGGCTTCCTCCTGCTTCTAAAGCGCAAAATGGAGCATTTTCAATGGGTTATGATCCAACTGATTATTTTGATTTTGGAGATTATAATCAAAATGGAAGTACCGAAACTCGATTTGGATCAAAAACCGAATTGGTAAATTTAATTACAGCTGCTCATGCTGAGAATATAAAAGTGTATGCTGATATTGTAATCAATCATAACAGTGGCGGGCAATCTGAAGCAAATCCTTTCACTGGAACAAATACGTGGACTAATTTTAATGGGATTTCTTCGGGAAAATTTAAGCGTACTTATGCTAATTTTTATAAAAACAGTTTTGGTAATAATGATGAAGGTTCGTTTGGAGGATTTCCGGATTTATGTCATGCAGATCCTTATGTAAAAGACTGGCTTTGGATCCGTTCCGACGGAGTTGGTAAATATTATAAAAACACCATGAAATTTGATGGTTGGAGATTCGACTACGTAAAAGGCTTTGGAGCATGGGTTGTAAATGCTTGGAATGCTAATGTTGGCGGATTTTCAGTTGGTGAATTATGGGATTCGAATGTAAACGTATTAAATGACTGGGCAAACAATGCTAATAGTTCTGTTTTTGACTTTGCTTGTTATTACAAAATGAATGACGCCTTCGACGGAAATAATCTTGCTCTTTTGAATGATGATATGATGTGGAAACGAAATCCGTACAAAGCAGTAACATTTGTTACTAATCACGATACTGATGAAATTTGGAGCAAAATGCTTGCGTACTCCTATATATTAACTCACGAAGGTTATCCAACAATTTTCTATAGAGATTATGAAGAATGGCTGGATAAAAATAAATTAAACAATCTAATCTGGATCCACAACAATAAAGCAACAGGTACAACTTCTATTTTATATTCTGATAATGATGAATATGTGGCAAGAAGAAATGGATATAATGGAAATCCTGGATTAGTAGTTTACATCAACAATTCTGATGTTTGGCAGGAAAGATGGATTCAGACGAATTGGGCAAATACTCAAATTAAAGATTTTACAGGAAATTCGACTTGGTACCCAACAACTCAGGCAGATAAATGGGTAAAAATACAATGTCCACCAAAAGGATATTCAATTTGGTCAATTAATCAATAACATATTTTCAAATAATTAATTTAAGGCTGTTTCTAAAAACAGCCTTATTTTTTTCTCTAAAAAGCAATTTGAAAAGAAGAAAACCAAATTATGAAGTGAATATTTTTATAAAGCCGTATTTAATAGTACTTTTGCAACCTATTTATACGAAATATGAGCTTTTTAAAAGAAATACAACGCAGAAGAACATTCGGAATTATATCGCATCCCGATGCCGGTAAAACTACATTAACAGAGAAATTACTGTTATTTGGAGGTGCTATTCAGGAAGCTGGAGCGGTAAAAAATAACAAAATTAAAAAAGGAGCAACGAGTGACTTTATGGAAATCGAACGCCAGAGAGGTATCTCGGTTTCAACTTCTGTGCTTGCTTTTAATTATAAAGATAAAAAAATCAACATCCTTGATACACCTGGACACAAGGATTTTGCCGAAGACACATTCAGAACTTTAACTGCCGTTGATAGTGTAATTGTTGTTATTGACGTTGCAAAAGGGGTTGAGGAACAAACTGAAAAATTAGTTGCAGTTTGTAGAATGCGTAATATTCCGATGATTGTTTTCATCAATAAATTAGATCGTGAAGGTAAAGATGCTTTTGATTTGATGGATGAAGTGGAACAAAAATTAGGATTGAAAGTAACTCCTTTAAGTTTTCCAATCGGAATGGGTTATGATTTCCAAGGAATTTATAATCTTTGGGAAGAAAATATCAATCTTTTCAGCGGAGACAGCCGTAAAAATATCGAAGAAACTATTGCTTTTTCTGATGTTCAAAACAATCCGGAATTAGATAAAATTGTGGGTCAAAAAGCAGCTGAAAAACTTCGTGAAGAATTAGAATTAATTGATGAAGTTTATCCTAAGTTTGAGCGTCAGGATTATTTAGATGGAAAAATTCAACCTGTGTTTTTTGGATCTGCTTTAAATAATTTTGGAGTGCGTGAATTATTAGATTGTTTCGTTACAATCGCTCCTTCTCCAAGACCAAAAGATTCTGAAACTCGTTTAGTTGATCCAGCTGAAGAAAAAATGTCTGGTTTTGTATTTAAGATTCACGCTAATATGGATCCAAAACACCGTGACCGTTTAGCATTTATCAAAATTGTTTCGGGAACTTTCGAAAGAAACAAACCTTATTACCACGTTCGCCAGAAGAAAAATTTAAAATTCTCTAGTCCAAATGCCTTTTTCGCTGAGAAAAAAGAAATTGTAGATATTTCATATCCTGGAGATATTGTTGGTTTACATGATACCGGAAACTTTAAAATTGGAGATACTTTGACAGAAGGAGAAATTATGAGTTTCAAAGGAATTCCAAGTTTCTCTCCGGAACATTTTAGATACATCAACAATGCTGACCCTATGAAAGCTAAGCAATTAGAAAAGGGTGTAGATCAGTTAATGGATGAAGGTGTTGCACAGTTATTTACTTTAGAAATGAACAACCGTAAAGTTATCGGAACAGTTGGAGCACTTCAATATGAAGTTATTCAATATCGTTTGGAACACGAATATGGTGCAAAATGTACTTACGAAAACTTCCCTGTTCACAAAGCTTGCTGGGTAAAACCAGATGATGCTAAAAATGAAGAATTCAAAGAATTTAAACGAATCAAACAAAAATTCTTGGCACACGATAAATACGGACAACTTGTATTTTTAGCCGATTCTGATTTTACAATTCAAATGACACAAAGTAAATATCCAAGTGTGAAATTATACTTTACATCTGAGTTTGATTAATTTACATTTAAAAATAAACTATAAAAAAAGCGCTATATACATTATAGCGCTTTTTTTATTTGAATTAATGACAACCTTAATGAGTTATTATTCTAATATAAATTTTTTCTAATTCGGAATTGCTAAAATACTGCAAACTTAAGTAAGGCAGAAATTTAGTCGATGAAATAACGATTAAATCGGATAAACTGCAAAATAGAAAATTGATGCTAAAAAAAAAAGCCCCATTACTGGGGCTTTAAAATTTATGCTTGTCCCGCAGGACCGAAATTAAGTGGTATTGGCGCTTGTTCCGTTTCTTTGATTTCGCCATGGGCTGCTTCAAATCTGTGGATATTTTCACCAATTGCTCGTAATAATCTTTTAGCATGTTGTGGTGTCAAAACAATTCTTGACTTTACCTTGGCTTTAGGAATACCTGGCATAATGCTCACAAAATCTAAAACAAACTCTGATGATGAGTGATTAATAATCGCAAGATTAGAATAAATTCCTTCTGCGACAGTTTCGTCTAACTCAATATTAATTTGCTCTTGTTGTTGTTTCGGATTACTCATAGTTTCCTAATTAATAAATGTATTCTTCTTTATTAGCCATCATTTCATTGTAATCGTCTTTAGATCCTACGATAGTGTTATCGTATTCTCTCATACCAGTTCCCGCAGGAATTCTGTGTCCAACAATTACATTTTCTTTTAATCCTTCTAGATCATCTACTTTACCAGCTACTGCAGCTTCGTTAAGTACTTTCGTTGTCTCCTGGAATGAAGCCGCAGAAATGAATGATTTAGTTTGTAACGAAGCTCTTGTAATACCTTGTAAAACTGGCGTTGCAGTTGCAGTAATTACGTCTCTTGCTACAACAAGATTTTTATCTGTACGTTTCAATAATGAATTTTCGTCACGTAATTCACGAGGTGTAATAATCTGACCTGGTTTCAATACTGAAGAATCTCCAGCATCTTCAACTACTTTCATACCATATAATTTATCGTTTTGAACGATGAAATCTTTAGTGTGAATTAATTGATCCTCTAAGAATAAAGTATCACCTGGATCCTGAACTCTTACTTTACGCATCATTTGACGAATAACTACCTCAAAGTGCTTGTCATTGATTTTTACCCCTTGTAAACGGTAAACCTCTTGAATTTCATTTACCAAGTACTGTTGAACAGCAGCTGGACCTTGAATTCTTAAGATATCATCTGGTGTAATTGCACCGTCAGACAATGGAACTCCCGCTCTTACGAAGTCATTTTCTTGTACTAAGATTTGGCTAGAAAGTTTAACTAAATACTTTTTAATCTCACCAAATTTAGATTCGATAACGATCTCACGGTTACCTCTTTTAATTTTTCCGAAAGATACAACACCATCAATTTCAGATACAACTGCTGGGTTTGAAGGGTTACGAGCCTCAAGCAACTCAGTAATTCTTGGTAAACCTCCCGTGATATCGCCTGCTTTAGAAGAACGACGTGGGATTTTCACTAATACTTTACCTGCTTTAATTTTCTCACCATTTTCAACCATTAAGTGTGCACCTACTGGTAAGTTGTAAGAACGAATCAATTCACCTTCTTTACCATAAACTAATAAAGTTGGGATTAATTTTTTGTTTCTAGCCTCAGAAATTACTTTTTCCTGGAAACCAGTCTGCTCATCGATCTCAACCATGAACGATTGTCCTTGCTCTAAATCCTCGTAAGCAATCTTACCAGTAAATTCAGAAACAATTACACCGTTATATGGATCCCATTTACAGATTACAGTTCCTTTAGCAACAGTATCTCCATCATTAACAAAAATACTAGATCCGTAAGGAATGTTATGTGTATTTAAAACAATTCCAGTTTTCTCGTCAACTAATTTCAACTCAGTTGAACGTGAAACTACGATATCAACAGAGTTTCCTTCTCCATCTTCTCCTTTAACTGTTTTTAAATCTTCAATTTCAAGTCTACCTGCAAATCTTGTAACAATACTAGACTCTTCAGAGATACCTCCAGCAACCCCTCCAACGTGGAACGTACGAAGTGTCAACTGTGTACCTGGCTCTCCAATAGACTGAGCTGCAATAACTCCGACAGCTTCACCTCTTTGTGTCATCTTACCAGTAGCTAAGTTTCTACCGTAACATTTAGCACAAATACCTTTTAAAGCTTCACAAGTTAATGGAGATCTAACCTCTACTTTTTCAATTGGAGAAGCTTCGATAGTTCTCATAATTGCTTCAGTAATTTGTTGACCAGATTGAACCATTACTTCATTAGTAAGTGGATTTATAACATCTTGCAATGCAACACGTCCTAAAATTCTTTCTCCTAATGACTCAACGATTTCCTCATTTTTCTTCAATGCAGCAACTTCAACACCTCTTAAAGTTCCACAATCTTCGATGTTAACAATAACATCTTGAGAAACGTCATGAAGCCTTCTTGTTAAGTAACCAGCATCGGCCGTTTTAAGAGCCGTATCCGCAAGACCTTTACGAGCACCGTGAGTAGAAATAAAGTACTCAAGGATCGAAAGACCTTCCTTAAAGTTAGAAAGAATCGGGTTTTCAATAATCTCACCACCACCAGCAGTAGATTTTTTAGGCTTAGCCATCAAACCACGCATACCAGTTAACTGACGAATCTGTTCCTTAGAACCCCTCGCCCCAGAGTCAAGCATCATATATACAGAGTTGAAACCTTGCTGGTCTTCTCTAATATTTTTCATTGCTAATTCTGTTAACTGAGCATTTGCTGAAGTCCATACGTCAATAACTTGGTTGTAACGCTCGTTATTTGTGATAAGACCCATGTTATAGTTAGTTGAGATACCTTCAACTTGCTCTCTAGCATCTGCAATTAACTTAGTTTTTTGTTCTGGAATTCTAATATCACCTAAAGAGAATGATAAACCTCCTCTAAATGCGAATTTATAACCCATATCTTTCATATTATCCAAGAAAGCTGCCGTTGTAGGTACATCAGTCACACTTAAAATGTGTCCGATAATATCTCTAAGGTTTTTCTTAGTCAATACGTCATTGATATATCCAGCTGCTTCAGGTACTACTTCGTTAAATAATACACGTCCTGCAGTTGTTTGAATAATTTTGTACACTAATTCTCCAGCATCATTAAAATCTTTTGCTCTAATTTTCACGCGAGCATTCAATTCTAATCTTCCTTCGTTTAATGCAATGTTTACTTCTTCAGCAGAATAGAAAGTCAAATCCTGACCTAAAATAATGTGATCTTCTGTAGAAATACGCTCTTTGGTCATATAATATAGACCCAAGACCATGTCTTGAGAAGGTACAGTAATTGGAGCACCATTTGCAGGGTTCAAGATATTGTGAGAAGCCAACATTAATAATTGTGCCTCTAAAATAGCCTCTGGCCCTAATGGTAAGTGAACCGCCATCTGGTCACCATCGAAATCGGCGTTGAAAGCCGTACATACTAATGGGTGTAACTGGATCGCTTTTCCTTCAATTAATTTTGGCTGGAAAGCCTGAATACCAAGTCTGTGCAAAGTAGGAGCACGGTTCAGTAATACTGGGTGTCCTTTAATTACGTTTTCTAAAATATCCCAAACTACCGGCTCTTTTTTGTCAATGATTTTCTTAGCAGATTTTACTGTTTTTACAATACCTCTTTCAATCAATTTACGGATTACGAAAGGTTTGTATAACTCAGATGCCATATCTTTTGGCAATCCGCATTCGAATAATTTTAACTCAGGACCAACAACAATTACCGAACGAGCAGAATAATCCACACGTTTTCCAAGTAAGTTTTGACGGAAACGTCCTTGCTTACCTTTTAAGGAATCAGATAATGATTTTAATGGTCTGTTAGATTCTGTTTTAACAGCAGAAGCTTTACGAGTGTTATCAAATAATGAATCCACAGATTCTTGTAACATACGTTTTTCGTTTCTTAAGATAACTTCTGGAGCTTTAATCTCCATTAATCTTTTCAAACGGTTGTTACGGATGATTACACGACGGTATAAGTCGTTCAAATCTGAAGTTGCAAAACGACCTCCATCAAGTGGTACAAGCGGACGTAATTCTGGTGGGATAACTGGAACCACTTTCATAATCATCCATTCTGGACGGTTTTCGCGGTTTTCGTTAGACTCACGGAAAGACTCAACAACTTGTAATCTTTTTAAAGCTTCAGTTTTACGTTGTTTAGATGTTTCGTTGTTAGCGCTGTGTCTTAATTCATAAGATAAAGCATCTAAGTCAATACGAGCCAATAAATCCATAATACACTCTGCTCCCATTTTGGCAACAAATTTATTTGGATCTAAATCATCTAAATATTGGTTTTCCTGCGGAAGAGTATCTAAAATATTTAAGTATTCTTCTTCAGTTAAGAAATCTAATCTTTGTAATGATTCTCCATCAGCATTTTTAGCAATACCAGCTTGGATTACTACGTATCTTTCGTAGTAAATGATCATATCTAATTTCTTAGATGGAAGACCAAGGATATAACCAATTTTGTTTGGAAGAGAACGGAAGTACCAGATATGAGCAATTGGCACAACAAGGTTGATGTGTCCTACTCTATCACGACGTACTTTTTTCTCAGTAACTTCAACACCACAACGGTCACAGATGATACCTTTGTAACGAATTCTTTTATACTTACCACAAGCACATTCGAAATCTTTTACTGGTCCGAAGATTCTTTCGCAGAAAAGTCCATCACGCTCCGGCTTGTGAGTTCTATAGTTAATTGTTTCTGGCTTTAAAACCTCTCCTCTTGATTCTTTCAAGATAGATTCTGGTGAAGCCAATCCAATAGAAATTTTGTTAAATCTTTTTACTGGATTCTTATCTTTATTGTTTCTGTTATTCATCATAGTTTTTACTATTGATTTATTTGCAATTAAAAAATTGAATTTAGATTTATAATCTACTCTTAAAAAAATAAGAGTTAATCATTCAGCTACTACCTCGGGTTACTTCTCTAAACCTCAAATTCTTATTTGAAGCGCTAGTTATAAAATGCCTTGCATTGTTATAAAAAATCGGAACGGGTTACGGGTATAAATCTTTAAAAACTTATTATAAATGAGTAATCAGTCCCATTAAAAAATGAGACTGATTACAAAACTTTTATTATTCTTCCAAACGAAGATCTAAACCTAGACCTTTCAATTCGTGCATTAATACATTGAATGATTCAGGTAAACCTGGTTCTGGCATAGTTTCACCCTTAACGATAGCTTCGTAAGTTTTAGCTCTACCAATAACGTCATCAGACTTAACAGTTAAGATTTCACGTAAAGTACTAGAAGCTCCATAAGCCTCAAGTGCCCAAACCTCCATCTCTCCAAAACGCTGACCTCCAAATTGAGCCTTACCTCCAAGTGGTTGTTGCGTAATCAATGAGTATGGTCCGATAGAACGTGCGTGCATCTTATCATCAACCATGTGTCCTAATTTAAGCATGTAAATTACACCCACAGTCGCTTTTTGTGCAAAACGCTCTCCAGTTCCACCATCATAAAGATATGTATGTCCAAAACGTGGTACGTTAGCCTCATCAGTCAAAGCATTGATTTCGTCTAGAGAAGCACCGTCGAAAATTGGAGTAGCAAATTTTCTACCCAAGTTCATACCAGCCCATCCAAGAACGGTCTCATAAATCTGACCAATGTTCATACGTGAAGGTACCCCAAGTGGATTCAATACGATATCTACCGGTGTTCCATCTTCTAAGAAAGGCATATCTTCATGACGAACGATTCTAGCAACAATACCTTTGTTACCGTGACGTCCTGCCATTTTATCACCAACTTTTAACTTACGTTTTTTAGCGATATAGATTTTAGCCAATTTCAAGATTCCAGATGGTAATTCATCTCCAACTGTAATAGTGAATTTCTCTCTTCTTAAAGCTCCTTGCAAGTCGTTCAGCTTAATTTTATAGTTATGAATTAAATCATTAACCATTTTATTTGTAGCATCATCAGCAACCCATTGACCTTTGCTTAAGTGAGCGAAATCTTCTACTGCGTAAAGCATTTTTTGAGTATATTTTTTACCTTTTGGTAAAACTTCTTCACCCAAATCATTCATTACACCTTGAGATGTTTTTCCGTTAACGATCAAGAATAATTTCTCAACTAATCTGTCTTTTAATTCAACAAATTTAGTTTCGAATTCCATTTCTAAAGCGCCTAAAGCATCTTTATCCTGAGTACGTTTACGTTTATCTTTTACGGCTCTTGCAAATAATTTTTTGTCAAGAACTACACCATGTAAAGATGGAGAAGCTTTTAATGAAGCATCTTTTACATCACCTGCTTTATCTCCGAAGATTGCACGAAGCAATTTCTCCTCTGGAGTAGGATCAGATTCTCCTTTTGGTGTAATTTTTCCGATCAAAATGTCGCCAGGTTTAACCTCTGCTCCAATTCTGATCATACCGTTTTCATCTAAATCTTTAGTAGCCTCTTCAGAAACGTTAGGAATATCGTTTGTTAACTCTTCGTTTCCTAACTTAGTATCTCTAACCTCTAATGAATAATCATCAACGTGGATAGAAGTAAAAATATCATCACGAACTACTTTCTCAGAAATTACAATCGCATCCTCGAAGTTGTACCCTTTCCATGGCATGAACGCAACTTTTAAGTTTCTACCTAAAGCTAATTCTCCATTTTGAGTAGCATATCCTTCTGATAATACTTGTCCAGGAATAACTCTGTCACCTTTTCTTACGATTGGTTTCAAGTTAATACTTGTACCTTGATTGGTTTTTCTAAATTTAATTAGGTTGTATGTTTTCTCATCTGCATCAAAACTAACCATTCTTTCGTCTTCTGTACGATCGTATTTAATAGTAATGATATTAGCATCAACATATTCAACAGTACCATGCCCTTCAGCATTGATTAATACTCTTGAATCTGAAGCTACCTGACGCTCTAAACCTGTACCTACAATTGGAGCTTCAGGACGGATCAAAGGAACTGCCTGACGCATCATGTTTGATCCCATCAACGCACGGTTCGCATCATCATGCTCCAAGAAAGGAATCAAAGATGCAGAAATCGAAGCGATCTGGTTAGGAGCAACGTCTGTATAATGAACAACTGATGGCTCAACAACCGGGAAGTCACCTTCCTCACGAGCAATAACATTGCTTGCTGTAATTTTACCTGTAGCATCCATTTCAATGTTTGCCTGAGCAATCATTTTACCTTCTTCTTCTTCAGCACTTAAGTAAACTGGAGTACTTTCTAAATCAACTACACCATTTGTTACTTTACGGTATGGAGTTTCGATGAATCCCATTCCGTTAACTTTTGCATAAACACCAAGAGATGAAATCAAACCAATGTTTGGTCCCTCAGGAGTTTCAATCGGACATAAACGACCATAGTGAGTATAGTGAACGTCACGAACCTCGAAACCAGCTCTCTCTCTTGAAAGTCCACCTGGTCCAAGTGCAGAAAGTCTTCTTTTGTGTGTAATCTCAGCTAATGGATTCGTTTGGTCCATAAATTGAGATAACTGGTTAGTACCAAAGAAAGAGTTGATAACTGATGATAATGTTTTAGCATTGATCAAATCAATTGGTGTAAACACCTCGTTATCTCTAACGTTCATTCTCTCACGAATAGTTCTAGCCATACGTGCTAAACCAACACCGAATTGTTGAGACAATTGTTCACCAACTGTTCTAACACGACGGTTTGATAAGTGATCAATATCATCAATCTCTGCTTTAGAGTTGATCAATTCGATCAAATATTTAACGATTGTAATGATATCCTCTTTAGTAAGCACTTGCTTATCCATAGGGATATCTAAATCTAATTTTTTGTTCATTCTGTAACGACCAACTTCACCTAAGTTATAACGTTGATCAGAGAAGAACAATTTATCTATAATACCACGAGCAGTTTCCTCATCAGGCGGTTCAGCGTTACGCAACTGACGGTAAATGTGCTCTACAGCTTCTTTTTCAGAGTTTGTTGGATCTTTTTGTAACGTGTTGTGGATAATCGCATAATCTGCTTGGTTGTTATCCTCTTTGTGTAACAAAATAGATTTTACGTTAGAATCGATGATCTCTTCAACATTATCTTTGTCGATAATTGTATCACGATCAAGGATGATTTCGTTACGTTCGATAGAAACTACTTCTCCAGTATCTTCATCTACGAAATCCTCATGCCAAGTGTTCAAAACACGCGCAGCAAGTCTTCTTCCAATATATTTCTTAATACCCGTTTTAGAAACTTTAATTTCTTCTGCTAAGTCGAAAATTTCAAGGATATCCTTATCTCTTTCGAAACCGATAGCACGGAATAAAGTTGTTACAGGTAATTTTTTCTTTCTATCGATATACGCGTACATTACGCTGTTAATATCAGTAGAGAATTCTATCCAAGATCCTTTAAAAGGAATTACTCTCGCAGAATAAAGTTTAGTTCCATTTGCGTGGAATGACTGTCCAAAGAAAACCCCAGGAGAACGGTGTAATTGTGATACTACAACACGCTCGGCACCATTAATAACAAAAGTACCACTTGGAGTCATGTAAGGTATTGTTCCAAGATAAACATCTTGTACAATTGTTTCAAAATCTTCGTGTTCTGGATCTGTACAGTATAGTTTTAACCTGGCTTTTAAAGGCACACTATAAGTAAGACCTCTCTCTATACATTCTTGAATTGTATAACGTGGCGGATCAACAAAATAATCTAGGAATTCCAATACAAAGTTGTTTCTTGTATCTGTAATTGGGAAGTTTTCCATGAAGGTATTGTATAACCCTTCGTTGCCTCTTTCGTCAGATTTCGTTTCTAATTGGAAGAAATCTTTAAAAGATTTAACCTGAACATCCAAGAAATCCGGATAATCAGGAATGTTTTTAGTAGAGGCAAAATTCAATCTTTCAGTCTGATTTGTTATCATCAATGGACAAAATTTTGATTAAAAAAAAGTAATTTTTTTGTGTAAAAACACACTGCGTAGTTTATACTTTCTTTTTAAAATCAATACATCTTTAAAAATAAAACGATAAAATCAGGTTCCATTTTTTTTCTTCGTATTGATCAAAAACTCTTTCGTATATTAAACTATTTGATAATAAAATTTAATGTATTTTATTATACGAAAAATGGTTTAGGCCTTTGAGTGTTAACTCAGGACCTAAACCTAGTTCTTAAAACCGAGTTGAATTATTTTAATTCAACTACAGCTCCAGCTTCTTCTAATGCTTTCTTAAGACCTTCAGCCTCTTCTTTAGAAACACCTTCTTTAACGTTGCTTGGAGCACCGTCAACTACATCTTTAGCTTCTTTCAAACCTAAACCTGTAAGTTCTTTTACTAATTTCACAACTGCTAATTTAGAAGCACCAGCTTCTTTTAATACAACTGTAAATTCAGTTTGTGCTTCTTCAGCAGCACCTTCTCCACCACCAGCAGCAACTACTACAGCTGCAGCAGCAGGCTCGATACCATACTCGTCTTTTAATATTGTTGCTAATTCGTTAACTTCTTTAACTGTTAAGTTAACTAATTGTTCTGCGAATTGTTTCAAATCTGCCATTTTTTCTATCGTTTAAAATGATTTGTAAAAATATAATTTAATTATTGTGCGCTAATTTAAGCAACAAGGAAGCAAGCTTCCCTGCTTTGATTATTATGCTTCAGTTTCTTCTTCGCTACCTGCGAATTTGTTTTGTAAAGCAGAAATAATTCTTTGAGCTGGAGATTGTAATAATCCAATGATTTCTCCGATAAGCTCTTCTTTAGATTTAATTGTAGCTAATGCATCTAATTGGTTATCCCCAATATATACTTCAGAATTGATGTAAGCTCCTTTTAAAACTGGTTTATCAGATTTCTTACGGAAATCTTTGATAATTTTTCCAGGTGCGTTAGCAACATCAGAAATAAAGATAGCACTGTTACCAGTTAAAACTGTTGGTAAATCACCATAATCATTAGCAGAAGCTTCCATTGCTTTAGCAAGCAAAGTATTCTTAACTACTTCTAATTTGATACCAGCTTTAAAACAAGCTCTACGTAAGTTTGAAGTTGTCTCTGCGTTTAAACCAGAAATATCAGATACATAAATGATATTTGTACCAGCTAACTGCGCAGTTAAATTTTCAATCGCGATTGATTTTTCTTCTCTAGTCATACTAAAAATTTTTAACTACCAATTATACTGCTTTTGGGTCTAATGCAATAGCAGGACTCATTGTGCTTGTAAGGTGGATACCTTTAATGTATGTACCTTTAGCAGCAGTTGGTTTAAGTTTTATTAATGTTTGAATAATTTCGTGTGCGTTGTCAACAATTTGCTCAGCTCCAAAAGAAACTTTACCAATTCCTGCGTGAACGATACCAGTTTTATCAACTTTAAAGTCAATTTTACCAGCTTTAACCTCTTGAACAGCTTTTGCAACATCCATAGTTACAGTACCTGTTTTAGGGTTTGGCATTAAACCTCTAGGTCCTAAAATACGACCTAATGGACCTAATTTCCCCATAACAGCTGGCATAGTGATGATAACATCAACATCTGTCCAACCATCTTTAATTTTTTGAAGGTAATCGTCAAGACCAACGTGATCTGCTCCAGCTTCTCTTGCTTCAGCCTCTTTATCTGGAGTAACCAATGCTAATACTTTAACATCTTTTCCTGTTCCGTGAGGTAAAGTTACCACACCTCTTACCATTTGATTCGCTTTTCTAGGATCTACTCCTAAACGAACTGCGATATCAACAGACTCATCAAATTTTGCAGAAGCAACAACTTTCAATAATGCAGCAGCATCTTTTAGAGAGTATAATTTGTTCTTTTCAATTTTTGAAGCAGCCTCTTTTTGCTTTTTTGTTAATTTTGCCATGTCTTTTTCTTAATTAAAAAGGAGCATCTCCTGATACAGTTATACCCATAGATCTAGCTGTTCCAGCAACCATACTCATAGCTTTCTCAATTGTGAAAGCGTTTAAGTCTGGCATTTTGTCTTCAGCAATAGTTCTAATTTGTTCCCAAGTAACGCTAGCTACTTTTTTACGATTAGGCTCACCAGAACCAGATTTTAGCTTTGCAGCTTCCATTAACTGAACTGCTGCTGGAGGAGTCTTAACAACAAAATCAAATGATTTGTCTTTGTACACAGTGATTTGCACTGGACAAATTTTGCCAGGTTTATCCTGAGTTCTAGCATTAAATTGCTTACAGAACTCCATGATGTTAACCCCAGCAGCTCCTAAAGCAGGTCCAACCGGTGGCGACGGGTTCGCAGCACCTCCCTTAACTTGTAGTTTAACTACCTTACTAATTTCTTTAGCCATTTTTAAAAAATTTATCACTGTAATCAATGGAAGCGATTACAATGGTTTATTATAGTGTAACAAAAAATTATACTTTTTCAACTTGCATAAAACTTAATTCCAATGGAGTTTTTCTTCCGAAAATCTTAACCATAACCTCAAGTTTACGCTTTTCTTCATTGATTTTTTCAACCGTTCCGTTAAAGCCATTGAAAGGACCATCGATCACTTTCACAGTTTCTCCTAAACTGAAAGGAATTGCACGAGTATCAGTATTAACAGCTAACTCATCTACTTTTCCTAACATACGATTTACTTCAGACAACCTCAAAGGAACAGGTTCCCCACCTTTGATCTCTCCTAAAAAACCAATTACACTTGTAATAGACTTAATAATATGAGGTATCTCACCAACTAAGTTAGCTTCAATCATAACATATCCAGGGAAATAAACTTTATCCTTAGACATTTTTTTCCCTTCTTTTACAGTAACCACTTTTTCAGTAGGAACTAAAACTTGGGAAACATAATCCTCCATCCCTAGTCTGGCAATCTCAGTTTCGATATAAGCTTTGACTTTATTTTCTTGTCCGCTTACAGCTCTGACTACATACCATTTTTTCACATTATTATCTGCCATCACAAAAAAATTATCCTTTTAACCAGTTAAAAAATCCAGCCAAAGCTTTTGCAAAAAATTCGTCTACTCCCCATGTTGCCAAAGCGAACAGAATCGAAAATACAGCCACAACAATTGTCAATTTTTGAACCTCAGCCCATGCTGGCCAAGTAACATTTGACTTTAACTCCTCGAAAGCCTCTGATAAATAATTAGTAACTTTTGTCATTTGATATATTTTTTATTGCACGGGCGGAGGGATTCGAACCCCCATCAACGGTTTTGGAGACCGCTATTCTACCCTTGAACTACGCCCGTAATTAAAGCCAGTTGATTTCAATAAAGAAAATCAACTGGCTTTTTATTTATTTATAGAATTACTCTACGATTTCAGTAACCTGACCAGCACCAACTGTTCTACCACCTTCACGGATAGCGAAACGTAAACCTACGTTCATAGCGATTGGGCTTAATAAAGCAACTTCAATAGTTAAGTTATCACCTGGCATTACCATCTCTACACCTGCTGGTAAAGAAATAACTCCTGTTACGTCAGTTGTACGTACGTAGAACTGTGGACGGTAGTTATTGTGGAATGGAGTGTGACGTCCACCTTCTTCTTTTTTCAAGATATAAACCTCAGCTTTGAATTTAGCGTGTGGTTTTACTGAACCTGGCTTAATAATAACCATACCTCTTTTGATATCAGCTTTATCAATACCTCTTAACAATAAACCTACGTTATCTCCAGCTTCACCTCTGTCTAGGATTTTACGGAACATCTCAACTCCTGTAATAGTAGAAGTTAATTTTTCAGCTCCCATACCAATGATTTCAACAGGATCTCCAGTGTTAGCAACTCCAGTTTCGATACGACCTGTAGCAACAGTTCCACGACCTGTAATTGTAAATACGTCCTCAACTGGCATTAAGAATGGTTTAGCAACGTCACGTACTGGCTCTTCGATCCAAGCATCAACAGCTTCCATTAATTCAATAATTTTAGGTACCCAGTTTGGATCATTGTTTAATCCTCCTAATGCAGAACCTTGAACTACAGGACCATTATCTCCATCATATTCGTAGAAAGATAATAAATCTCTAATTTCCATTTCAACAAGCTCTAACAACTCAGCATCATCAACCATATCCACTTTGTTCATGAAAACAACGATTCTTGGAATACCAACCTGACGTCCTAAAAGGATGTGCTCACGAGTTTGTGGCATTGGACCATCTGTAGCAGCAACTACTAAGATAGCTCCGTCCATTTGAGCAGCACCAGTAACCATGTTCTTTACGTAATCCGCGTGACCTGGACAGTCAACGTGAGCGTAGTGACGGTTAGCTGTTTCATACTCTACGTGTGATGTATTAATAGTAATACCTCTTTCTTTCTCCTCTGGAGCGTTATCGATTTGATCAAAAGATTTTGCTTGACAGTAACCAGCATCAGACAATACTTTTGTAATTGCTGCAGTTAATGTAGTTTTTCCGTGATCCACGTGTCCAATTGTACCTATGTTTAAGTGCGGTTTGGAACGATTAAAATTCTCCTTTGCCATTTTACTTAATTTTTAATCTTAGTTATATATTAATTTTCAATTTCCTACTTACTTGAGCCAATGTCGGGATTTGAACCCGAGACCTCTTCCTTACCAAGGAAGCACTCTACCCCTGAGCTACACCGGCAGAGCCTTAATTTAGATTTAAGATTTTTCTTATTTTAATTTTTACAGTTTAAAAAAGAATTCAAAATCTATTTTTTTTGTGGGGAGAGCAGGATTCGAACCTGCGAAGTTCACACAGCAGATTTACAGTCTGCCCTCGTTGGCCGCTTGAGTATCTCCCCTAATTTTTAAAATTCCATTATTCTAAAGAACAAATTTCAAATCGCATTTGAAATATTTTTGAGCCGATAGAGGGACTCGAACCCACGACCTGCTGATTACAAATCAGCTGCTCTAGCCAGCTGAGCTACATCGGCGAATGCATTAAAAAAGTCCGCTATTTCTAACGGACTGCAAATGTAACTATTTTATCTTTGAATCAAAACATTTTTCAAAAAAAAATTTCAATTATATATGTGCTCTTATTTTTTCTTTCCTTTTTACCAATAAACGTTCTAACGATTCTGCCGAAAGCTCAACCGCTTCTTCAAATGTCTTGCATTGCTTTTTTACCAAAAAATCATCTCCCGGAACATTAATCTTTATCTCTACTGCCTTATTTTCCTTATCACTTGTTCTCTCCACTTTTAAAAAAACGTCTGACGACACTACTCGATCGTAATATTTTTCTAACTTATCCATTCTTTCTTGAATAAAATCCACCAATTTTCGGTCAACAGTAAAGTTAACTGCATGAACATCTACCTTCATAATACTAATTTTAGGGTTAAACATTTCAGAAATCATTATTTATTTCGAGGATGCGCATCATTATATGTCTTTTTGAGTTCCGCCAAACTATTATGAGTATACACTTGCGTAGACGCCAAACTCGAATGCCCTAATAATTCCTTAACTGAATTTAAATCTGCTCCATTATTCAATAAGTGAGTTGCAAAAGTATGCCGTAGCACATGCGGACTTTTTTTCACCTTTTCAGAGACCCTACTAAAGTAAGAATTTATTAATCGATACACAAAAGATTCACTCAATTTTAATCCTTTTTTTGAAATAAAAAAATAATCCTCATCTTGAATATCTTCAACCAAAGAACGCTCACTTAAATACAACTTTAATTCATCAGCAACAATAGGCAAAACCGGAATGATTCGCTCTTTATTCCTTTTCCCCAAAACCTTAATTACATTTGAAGACAAATCAACATTATACAACATCAAATGTATCAACTCCGCTCTTCGCATTCCAGTTGTATAAAACAAATCAACAATCAACTTATCCCTTACCTCTTCAAAACCAACCGGAGCCTCTATACTTTGAATCAAATCCCCCAGTTCTTTTTCAGAAAACGGTATCTGAACATTTTTCGGCGTTTTCAAAGCCTTGTGCTTCAACATTGGATTCACTTCAATTTGCTTCGATTTCAAAAGAAATTTATAAAACGACTTTAATGAAGCCATTTTTCTATTAACAGAAACATTTGCAACACCGTCATCAACCAAAGAAACAATCCAACTTCTGATTTGACTATAATTCGAATTTTCGATTCCATCTTGCTCGAAATGAAGCTTGTTAAATTCCTCAAAAAACGAAATATCATTTAGATAAGCATTAACAGTATGCAAAGAATATTTCTTCTCCAACTGAAGATAATCCCGAAAAGCATCTTTATTTAACTTCATTATAACCAATTTATCCATTCATACTTAATCCCAAAATTAAGCATAAAAAAACCGTTAGTGTCAAAATTTCGACAACTAACGGTAATTATTTTTAAAAAGCGTAATACTAACTTTCTAAGCTATCTTTCAAGCCTTGGATGTAAGCAGCTTTTTGAATTTGTGCTCTTTTGATAACAGAAGGCTTAATAAAAGCAGTACGCGCTCTTAATTGACGAACAGTTCCTGTTTTATCAAATTTTCTTTTATAGCGCTTTAATGCTCTATCGATATTTTCTCCGTCTTTAATTGGTATAATTAACATAATATAGACACCTCCTCTCGTTAAGGCTGCAAAGGTAAAAATTAATTATGAATTATCAATCATAAATTTTGAATTATTTTTTCTTTATTCTTTAAGCAAATTTCTAGAGATTACTAATTTTTGAATTTCAGTAGTTCCCTCTCCTATTGTACATAATTTCGAATCTCTATAAAACTTCTCTACAGGAAAATCTTTAGTATATCCGTACCCTCCATGAATTTGAACAGCTTCATTGGCAATTTTTACACAAGCCTCAGAAGCATACATTTTTGCCATCGCACCTAATGTTGTTACTGGTTTATGCTGTTGCTTTAAGTAAGCAGCCTTATGCAGCAACAATTCCGAAGCCTCAATCTCAGTAGCCATATCTGCTAATTTAAATGAGATTCCTTGAAAACTACTAATAGGCTGACCAAACTGATATCTTTCTTTGGAATATTTCAGAGCTGCATTATACGCTCCTTTTGCGATTCCTAAAGATAGAGCACCAATTGAAATTCGACCTCCGTCAAGTATTTTCATTGCCTGGACAAATCCCTGCCCAACTTCTCCAAGTCTGTTTGCATCGGGAACACGACAATTATCAAAAACCAGTTCTGCAGTTTCACTAGCGCGCATTCCTAATTTATTTTCTTTTTTTCCTGATGAAAATCCCGGCATTCCTTTTTCAAAAACAAATGCTGTCATTCCTTTTGAATCTCCTTTTTCACCAGTTCGAACCACAACTACTGCAATATCTCCAGAAATAGCATGAGTTATGAAATTTTTAGCTCCGTTCACCACCCAAAAATCACCATCTTTTACTGCCGTCGTATTCATACCACCGGCATCAGAACCAGTATTGTGTTCTGTTAATCCCCAAGCACCAATATGTTCAGCCGTGGCTAATTTAGGAAGCCATTTTTTCTTTTGCTCCTCATTTCCAAAAGTCAAAATATGATTTGTACATAATGAGTTATGAGCAGCAACAGACAATCCTATTGAAGGATCAACCTTTGAAATTTCTTCAATAACTGTAATATATTCATGATACCCTAATCCTGAACCTCCGTATTCTTCTGGCACTAAAACTCCCATAAAACCCATTTCTCCTAATTGTTTAAAGAGCGCTATAGGAAAAATTTGAGCTTCGTCCCACTCCATAATATTAGGTCTAATGTTTTTCTCTGCAAATTCTTTAATAGACTGAGCAATCATTGACTGCGTTTCATTATAATCAAAATTCATTTGTTGGCTTTTTTTAGAACTCCAAATATAAACTAATTATTTTTGCTTTTTCAACAGGAAAACCTTTAATTTTTATCAAATCCTCAATATTATTGAAATTTCCATTCATACTTCGATAAGTTATAATCTGCTTCGCCAAAGCATATTTAAAATATGGAAACTGCGATAATTCTTTTAAGGATGCGTCATTAATCGCTATTTTTTTCAAATTGCCTGGAATTACAACTTTAAAATGAGAGCTCAGCTCAGCAATTACTTCAGGCGATAATCCCCAGACATCATTCATTTGTTCCATCGAAACAAAACATCCTAAAATTTCTTTTTGCTTAAGAATCCTAGCCGATAAAGCTTCTCCAATACCATAAATTTTCATCAAATCTTCTTGAGATGCCTGATTTATATCCAAAACGATAATTTTTTCTTTTTTGAATTCTGTCTTTTGAGCATACTCTTTCTTTTCATTTTTAAAATTTGGTTTACTACGTGTCCAATCTGGAAACTTGAAAAAAGGAGAAATTACTCTTAGCAAAGAATCTGAAATTTTTGTTACGTTTTGAAATTCTTCGGCAGAGTTTACATATCTATTTTCTTTTCGAAATGCCAATAATCTATCAATTTCCGAAACTGACATTCCAAGTTTATAACCTTTATAATCTGAAATAAAATTTGGATTAAAAGAATACTGCATTGGCTTTTTCTCATTTTTAACCATCTTTAGAGAATCAATTTCAGATTGCAGTGACATCCATTGGTCTTTTTCAGGAAAAGATTTTTCGGTCATATTAAAATCTAAAGTAAAATATAAAACCTCTAGTATAATTATAATAACAAAAAGTCCAACTATGCCTGCACGTTGCTGATTTGTAAATTTGAAATAGGATATAAACGGCTTGTAATTTTTCATAGTTCTGGTTGCTGATATTAAAAAGAATTCAAAAATATTAATTTATTAAGAATTTTACTAAAATTTTATTTCTGCACTAAAATGTATTTTCTAAAATTTTAACCTAAAAAGATTGACAAATCGAAGGCTTTAAAGCTTGTTTTACATGACATTTATGAATATTTTAAACATTTTATAACTTAAAACTCTATAATTGTTTTTATTTTTTACAAAAAACAATACATTTGGCACTTAATAACAATAAACCAATATAATCATATGTCAATTTGGAGAGTTAAACCTATATCTGCTTTTGAAGCTGATATGAAAAAAAGTGATTTAAAAAGAGTTCTTACGAGATGGGGATTGACCTCATTAGGAATTGGGGCAATCATTGGTGGAGGAATTTTCACCTTAACGGGCATCGCTGCTCATGATTATGCCGGTCCAGCTTTGGCTCTATCGTTTGTTATTGCTGGTATAGGCTGTTTATTTGCTTCACTTTGTTATGCTGAATTTGCTTCGGTATTGCCTGTTGAAGGATCAGCATATGCATATGCTTACGGAACGATAGGTGAAATTTTTGCGTGGTTCATCGGCTGGAATTTAATTCTTGAATATATGATGGGAGCCACAACCGTCGCCGTCGCCTGGAGTGGTTATTTTGTAAAACTGATACATTTATTTGGAATAGAATTTCCTATTTGGCTTTGCAATGACCTAGCTACTGCAACAGAAAAAATCATTGAACACAATAAAGCTTTCCCTCAGGATTTAATCGACATTCCTACATTTGCATTTAACTTACCTGCGTTTGTAATTACATGGATTGTTACTGCGATTCTTATAAAAGGAATTAAAGAAGCTGCTAGTACAAACAACATTATCGTAATTGTTAAAATTGCAGTAGTACTTTTTGTAATTATCTGTGGTGCTTTTTACATTAATGTAGAAAACTGGCATCCATTTATTCCTACTGAAGTTCCGGCTTTAGATTCTCTTGGAAATGCTACTGGAAAAATGAATTTTGGATTTGGAGGTGTTTTAACTGCAGCAACAATTGTATTTTTTGCTTATATCGGTTTTGACGCAGTTTCAACTCAGGCTGGTGAAGCAATTAACCCTAAAAAAGATGTTCCTTTTGCTATTATCGCTTCATTAGTAATTTGTACAATTCTTTATATTCTTGTATCATTAGTATTAACTGGAATGGTACATTATGACCAGTTAGATAAAGCTGCACCAGTAGCTTCTGCTTTTAGTGAAAACGGATTAACATGGGCTGTATTTATTATCACAATTGCTGCAACTGCAGGTTTGACATCTGTAATGCTTGTTATGATGTTAGGACAAACTCGTATCTTCTTAGGTATGTCTAAAGATGGTTTATTACCTCCATTCTTCAGTAAATTACATACAACTTTCAAAACACCATATAAAAGTACTTTCTTAGTTGGAACGATCATTTCAGTCGTTGCGGCTCTTACACCAATTGAAAAAGTAAGTGAAATGTGTAGTATGGGAACATTATTAGCTTTCGGAATGGTTTGTGTGGCTGTAATGATCTTAAGATACAAAAAACCTGAATTAGAAAGACATTATAAAACTCCGGCTGTATACTTGGTAGGTACATTGGGAGTATCTTTTAACTTGTTCTTAATGACTCAAGTAAGACATGAAACATGGATTGCCTTTTTATGCTGGGGAACTTTAGGTATTATAGTTTACTTTGTTTACAGTAAAAAAAGAGCAAAACTTAACAATCTTGAAAGTGAAGCTGAAGAGATTTAATCTAAACTCTTGAAAAAATAAAAACCTGTTCATAATTGAACAGGTTTTTTTATGCTGAAAATTGAATAGTAAATTTTATAAATCAAATACTGATGTTCGTTTTGAACGAATTAAATCTTTCAATCTGATCCAAAAAGCAAGAGTCAAATAAACACCAAATCCTAAACCGGCAGTAACAAAAGAAATATAGATAAAGAACAATCTAACATTGGTTACTCGCATTCCAAGTTTATCTGCCAATCTTGATGAAACATGAAAACCGTACTTTTCAAAAAAGAATTTAAGTCTTAAAATTGCGGACATCTTTTAGTTTTAGATTTTAATTTTCACAAAAGTACAAATTATCTAATCACTTTTAAGCAATTCTAATCCTATTGCGCATTTTAAGCAAGCCTTATGATTGCAATATTCATTTTTGAGTTCCAATAAAGTCTGACTTTCAAATGCATTTTTTGATTTCACACCAAAAGACGCAAACTTCTCAATGATTGCATTTTTTTCAGACGAAACGTCGTTCATAAAATCTATTAAATTCTCGGCAATTGCTAATCCCATTATATTTGAATAGGTAAATTGGATTGGGATTATTGTATTGATAATTAGTAAATCTAAAAATGACTTTGACAATGCTTTAGATTTCTTTGGGCTTTCTTTATCAAACTGATAATGATTCTGCCAATATGAGCTTGCAGAAATACTAAACAGTTTATAGACATCTTTTACCGACTTTAAATCAATTACTTTTGAAAATAAGTTTTGATAACTGTAATAAAGACTTGCCAACTGAGAAAGTCTGATCGTAGGGAAATTATCTGGTCGATGTTTAAAAAACTGAACAGGATCTACATAAGTTCTATCTAAATTGTATTTATGAAGCAGAAAAAAATATCGAAACTTTAAATCTTTAAAATAAACATCTTCTTTTTCAGCATCTAACAAACCACAAAATCCAAAAAGCAAGGCTTCAATATTTTCTATTTCAAAACTTTCTTTTCTTAAAATAGAAAAAGGGATTGACTTCGACATTTGGAAAAAAGAATTACCATTTGTGTTAAGTCCAAAATTCCGGGCTAACATACAAAACAAAACAGCTTCCCAATCTTGATTTGTCTCTTCTAATAATTGAAAAACAAACTCCGATTTACGCTCTAATCGTTCAAAAAAAAGTCTTTCCTGCCAATTTTTAAAAATGAAATCATCTATTTCATTTAATTGTCTTTCACAAAAAATCCAACTTTTCACAGAAACAAGAGCATTATAATTTGCGATTATTTCCTTCGAAACATAATCTTTTAGAATCAAAACAGGAATTTCTGAATTATTTTCTCTGAAAATTTCAGTATCATGTTCCCAGACAACATGTAAAATTACATTCTCATAAGCAATATCTTTTTCATGATGATGTAAATACCAATCTGATGATTTTAAATGGATTTCGACATTTCCAGCCCATTTTTGTTCATCAATTTTAATTTGAGCATTAAAAAAGTCCGGACCGGAAAGTCCTAAATAATCACCCGTTCTAAAAATAGTAAGTTGCTCCTTTTGGGCAGTTTTTAAATTCAGAGTACTGAACTTTTTGAATTTCCAGAGATAATGAAGAAAATCCTCTTTCATTTTTAGATAATATAATAAGTTTCAAAATCTAAAAATAAAAAAATAAATTAATATTATTCTTACAAAAATTATATTTTTAGCGTAGCATATATAATTTTGCACATGCTCTTGCATCTGATAATGCTTCGTGATGATTTAATTTGATATTCATTTCACGGCAACAATCGCTAAGCTTTGTAGGTTTTATGCCTTTCGCTTTGTAAATTTTTACTGTGCACTCCCATTTTGATGCAATATTCAAATCTTCATAACTTAAGCCATTTGCCAACATCGACTTAATTAATACATTTCGATCAAAACTTTCATTGTGAGCTACCACCACTCTATTCTTTAATCTTTTTTCAATTTCCGGATAAACCTGTACAAATGATTTTGCATTAACCGTGTCACGCGGATAAATTCCATGAACCTGAATTGTAAATGGATTGTAAATATTGTTTGGCGGTTTTATTAAAGTAACAAACTCGTCGACTATTATACCATTTTGCACCGTCACGATTCCGACTGAGCAGGGATGAAAACTTGTCGCAGTTTCAAAATCTATTGCAGTAAAATTCATTTTCAAATAATTTTAAAAGGAAAATCCATAAATCCGATCGTTTCATATCAATCAGATTTATGGATAAATTCTATTTTATGTGTTCTATTTTATTGAACCAATAATATCATATTTTGTAATAATATGGTGCGAGCCGTTTCCTAAATCAACTAAAACTGCATCATTTTCTTTTGTAAAAAGTTTTGATACTTCTTCAATAGGAGTACCTAATTTCACAATAGGAAAAGGTTTTCCCATTACTTCCTTAATTGGTTTTTCGGCAACATTTTTATCAGCCACGTAACTTCTAAATAGGTCAGTTTCGTCAACAGATCCAACAAAACCATTAATATCTACAACTGGAATTTGAGAGATTTTATACTTACGCATACGGTCAATCGCATGCGAAACTAATTCCTCAGTTCTAACAACAATTAATTCTTTATCAATATGATCTTTGATAACATCTTCTGCTTTAGTAATGTTTTCTTCTAAGAATCCACGCTCACGCATCCAATCGTCGTTGAACATTTTTCCAACATAGCGGCTTCCTGAATCATGAAATAAAACCACTACAACATCATCTGGTTTAAAATGTTCTTTTAACTGAAGCAAGCCTTTTATACATGCTCCAGCTGAGTTTCCAACAAAAATACCTTCTTCCAAAGCAATTTTTCTAGTATAAACTGCTGCATCTTTATCAGTAACTTTTGTAAAGCCATCAATCAAAGAGAAATCGACATTTTTTGGTAAAATATCCTCTCCAATTCCTTCTGTAATATAAGAATAGATTTCATTTTCATCAAAAATACCGGTTTCATGATATTTCTTAAAAACAGAACCATAAGTATCTATTCCCCAAATTTTAATGTTCGGGTTTTTCTCTTTTAAGTATTTTCCAACTCCAGAAATTGTTCCTCCTGTTCCAACTCCTACTACGAAATGCGTGATTTTCCCATCAGTCTGTTTCCAGATTTCTGGTCCAGTTTGTTCGTAATGAGCCAATGAATTAGACATATTATCATACTGATTTACATACCAGGAATTTGGAGTTTCTTCAGCCAAACGCTTTGAAACCGAGTAATAAGAACGTGGATCAGTTGGCTCTACATCAGTTGGACAAACCACAACTTTTGCACCAACGGCACGCAATATATCCATTTTTTCTTTAGACTGTTTGTCTGAGATTACACAGATTAATTTATAACCTTTTACAATAGCAACAAGTGCCAATCCCATTCCAGTATTTCCAGAAGTTCCTTCAATAATTGTCCCTCCAGGTTTCAATCTGCCGTCTGCTTCAGCGTCTTCAATCATTTTAACGGCCATTCTATCTTTTACAGAATTTCCTGGATTAAAAGTTTCGACTTTTGCCAACACTAATGCATCAATTTCAGCAACAATTTTGTTGAGCTTTACAAGCGGCGTATTGCCTATTGTTTCTAAAATATTATTTGAAAAGTCCATTTTACTATAATTTAATATTTGGTTTTAAAAAAATAAATAAAGGCTTAATTTTATTCGAACCAGTTCCAAACCAAACCAAAACGGATTACAAAATCGCGATATGGATTATTAGGCGCCGAATAGTAATCGTTATTAGAAAAAGAAGAATTAAAATGTTCTGCTTTTAAGTAAAAACGAGTTTGACGAATTCTTGCATTCACAAAAAAGTCGAAAGTAGCATAATTACCAATCTCCTTTGTATTTTGAACGAAAAATTCTCCAACAACCGGATTGTAATCATTTCCGTAGTATTTCGTAAAATAATTAAATACAATTCCTGTTTGCATAAATAAAGCCTTCTTGAAAAAATAACTAGAATAATACAGTGTATTTCTGGTTACAAAATCGGGCACATTTACAATTAATTCTGACTGATCTACTTTTTGATACAAAAGTGTATTATCAAAACCAAATCGCCCAAATTTAAATTCTTTGTTAGCCTTTATAGAAAAATAATTAATTACATTTCCGTATTGCGCTGGATTTATAATTTGCGTATGAGCCAAAGCCTGAGCATCTGTAGAAACATCAGCAAAATATAAATGGTCTTTTAACACCGAATATTGAACTTCTGCATTTACCCACGGCGTGAAAACATTTGCTCCAAGCTGATTGATTTTTTCGTTTTTAAAACTATTAGACCAATTATACTCAATATAACTGCTTTGGTATAAATTATAATTATTATTTGGCAGTTTATTTATATTACGATATCTAAAATCAAATTGAAAATCTTTGTTTAAATTATATCTTAGTTTTGCATCTAAGTCCGAAAGCGATTGATTTGTAATTGATCTGGTATACAAAAAACGTCCGTTCCATTTATTCTTCTGATATTCATACTGTCCGCCCACATTGTTAATTTGCAAAAATAGATTGTCAGGAATAATATGCCCGTTCTCTCTTACAATGATTCTATTGTACTCATAATTTGATCTATAGTCATCAATAAAAAAATAGAATTTTCCTAAAAGCGAATTTTCATAGGCAAGCCCAGCTTTATTATATAACTTTTCAAAACGCGTGCGGTCATTAATATTACTTGTCACATATGATTCTCCAAAACGCTGAACTGGCGTAGTACCTACTGTAGAAAGAACAGTTGGCTGCTTGTATTCAAAGAACTTATATTCATAATTAAATTGATGAGTAACAAATAAATTATTATCACCTCCTTTAGGATTGATTCTGAATGCATGATCAAAAAAGAAACGATGTCCTTTTAATAAAGATTCCGCATCTGTTAAATATACCTGCAAACGCTGACGATTTTTAAAATCAGGATCATTACTTTCAAAATCTTCCGGTGTTGTAATTCCTCCATTTTCTTCATTTGTGACATCCTGATATGTCACGTGAGCATTCAAAATATATCGTTTATCTGTAGTGGCATAACTGGTTGTAAATCTAAAATTCCCAACACTTACTAATTGGCTAATATAATTTCCTTCTGAACGAAGTCCTCTGTAGGCAACTGAAAAATTCAGATTTTTAGAGGTGTTTAATGTAATAAATGAGTCAACATTTTGTCCTTTATTAATAGTAGTATTAAAGAACAGCTCTGTAAAAGGCGTTGCAGCAGAATAATATTTAATATCCGAAACCTGCATATAATCAAAATGTTTTCCTGAAAAACCAATTTCCGGATAAGGCGAAAAACTATTCAGACTATATTGTAAGGTATTATATGTCTGTCCGATATTTGAGAATTCTAAAAGACCGAAATTATCCTTGCGGAGATAATTTTGTCTGTATGCACTTTTCAATGTTAAAGATGTGTCAGCATAAGTAGTATCATGCTCTAAAGTGATAATCTGGTATTGCTCAATTTTAGCTATTAAAGATTTTTTCTTTTTTACAGTATCTGTAATACTTGAATATTTCGTGTTCATATCCAAATTATTTTTAGAAGTGTTTTTTTCTTGAGAAAACAATAAGGCGGGCATTATCATTAGATATAGAAAAAAGAGTATTCTCATTTGATAGCTTTATATTGAAATTATATTCGACAAAATTAGTCAAGCAAAGGTAAAAGATAAAAACGTATAAAAAAACAAATCAGTATGAATGAGGAGTTTTTATCACAATATATTCAAAATAGAAAAACCCCCAATCAAAAAATGATTGAGGGTTTTAAAAAAATCAAAATATTTATTTTCTTACCAACCAGTGTTTTGCTCTAAACCTGGGTTAGTATTCATTTCAATTTGTGGTATTGGCCATAAGAATCTTCTGTCTGAACCAGGAATTGCTGCTATAGGACGAGAACCTGTATAAGGAGTTCCTAATGTATAATCTGCTGGAACAGGAGGTAGATTGTCATATTTTGCTGGAATACCATCTATAGGCGCTATATCATCTCCTTGTAATCTATGAATATCTGTCCATCTGCGTCCTTCAACTAAGAATTCAATTCTTCTTTCTGCAAGAATAGCTTTAACCATTAAGCTTTGACTAGAAAGACCTGTAATTGTATACGCATCTACTGCAGGGTTTGCTAAAGATCTATTTCTTACTTGATTAAGTAATGTTAAAGCTACCGGTAAATTTGCTGGAGATAAACGTGCCTGAGCTTCAGCCATGTTTAATACTACTTCAGCATATCTAATAACTGGTGCCGCATCTGATAAGTCAGTGATATCTTTATACTTGTTAGTATATTTTCTTCCAGCTACCGTTACAATCATCACACCTTCTTCTCTTCTTTTATCAGTAACTGTCCAGTATGGATCTCTCCAGATAATTGGACTAATTGCTACAAGAGTTCTAGATTTAAAAATACTCGCTAATGCAGCATTAGTTTGAGGGTTAGATGTTGGTGAATGCTGTATTGAGAAAATTGACTCTGAATTATTCAAGTTAGCTGCAACAGATGCAAATGGAGCACTTGGCAAAGAAGTTAAGGTATACGCGCCTGTTAATTTATTTCCTTCAGCAATAACATTTGCCCAATCTCTTTTTTGCAAATAAAGTCTAGTTTTGAAAGCAATTGCAGCCCATTTTGAAGCTTTTGCAATACTTCCAGCAGGTCTAGCTGCCAAAGTAGCGCCATTACCAGTAGTAATCATAGCTTCAGCATCATTTAAATCAGCTAAAATTTTAGCATAACATTCAGCAACAGTATTTCTCTTTTTAGCAATTTCTGAAGCTATCTCTGCCTGTGTATTGATACCAACTTCTCTATAAGGAATACCAGGATGCGTAGCTCCTGCAGTATAATTATAAGGTCTAGCAAAGAATGTCAACAATTCAAGGTGAGTAATTGCTCTCAAAAATTTTGCTTGTCCAATGTAATCATCACCTACAGCTTTAGTAATTATACCTTTAGCTACAGCATCTAGTGTACCTTCAATCATTAAGTTACATCTGTTAATCAATCTGTAACCGTCAGACCAATAGTAAACGGCGTTAGGTGAAACAGCATCAATTTGCGCTTTGTATGTTAGTTCATAGAAAGTAGCCGTATTAACTAAATCCTCTCCTCTAACATCTCCTTGCTCAACAAAAGCAGCTCCCCAAACATAACCTCTACCTCCATTTGAAGTACCACTATTATAAGTACCAATAGCAGCGGCGTTGTAAACACCATTCATATAGGCCTCTATTAATCCAGGTGTAGAAAAAGCGTCTTTTTCACCAATATTATTGATTGGCTCTAAGTCCAATATTTTTTCTTCTGTACATGAATTCATTCCGAATGTTAAGACAGAAATCAGAAGTATTTTTACTAAATTTTTCATATTTTTATAAACTTACATTTATACCCATTGATATCACTTTAGAACGTGGTGTTGTATTAATGTCTACACCATTAGTTTCCATCTCTGGATTAATTCCTTTGTAATCACTAATTAACCAAATATTTTGGCCTTGAACAAAAAGTCTGAAAGAATCAACTTTAATTTTATCCAATAATGATTTTGGCAATGAATATCCTAAGCTAATATTATCAAGTGAAATAAAATCTCCATCTTCAACGAAACGAGAAGTTGCATTACCTGAAAAATTCACACCATTATTAGCTCCAGCATATAATCTTGGCGTCCATCCATCACCAGGATTGTCAACACTTTGCCATCTTCCTAAAATCTCTTTTCCATTGTTGTTAAAGTTTTGGTTCATCAATTCTCTTCTTGTATAGTTGAAAACTTTATTACCTCCACTAAATCTGAACATGAAACCAAAATCTAAGTTTTTGTAAGTCATGCTAGAAGAGATCGAACCGTAATAAGTAGGTAGTGTATTACCTAATATTATTTTATCAGCAGTTGTTAATGTTCCTGTTTTAGAAACATCAGCTGGATTAGCTGGATCGTACACTGAAAATGTTTGTCCTGGCAATAATGTTTGTACCATTGTTCCATCTGCTTTGTAATATACTGGATTACCATTTGCTTTATTTACACCATAGTATTTATATCCATATAAAGAATTTAATGATTCTCCTTGTCTTAAAATAAGGTTTGGTGAAATATTCGTATCAGATGAAGTACCTCCAACGATATCCTGACCAGCGTATAAACCTGTTACCTCATTTTGAGCCAATGTTAAGTTACCTGAAATATCCCATTTGAAATTAGCATTATCAAACGCTTTGAAACTTGCAGAAAACTCGTAACCATCACTTAACATACTACCAATATTTGAATTGATTGTATTGAAAGGAATACCTAAAGAAGGTGAAACTGGAGCAGCCAACACAATTCCATTGATATTATTTCTATAGTAATCAAATGTAACTGTTAATCTGTTTGCTAAGAAACCTAAATCAACACCAAAATCTGTTTTCGCACTAGTTTCCCATTGAAGGTTATCATTACCAAATTGAGAATATCCAATTCCATTTAAAACACCGTATGGCGAACTAATTGTAAGACCTTTACTAGGATAATTTGATCCACCTAAAATATCTGTATTTCCAACTTCTGAATAAGAACCTCTTAATTTCAATTCAGATAATACACCACTGATTGATTGCATGAAATTTTCTTTTGAAACTGTCCAACCAGCAGAAACCCCAGGGAAATTATTCCATCTTGTATCTTTTCCAAATTTAGAAAGACCATCTCGTCTAATAGATCCTTGAATAAAATACTTTTCTTTATAGTTATAATTTGCACGAGCTAAGTAAGAAATAATTCCATTTTCAGTAACCGATCCTCCTGAATCTTTAGTTGCATATGAATTTGTAACTAAGTTCTGATCGTAGAAATCACTTAATAAGTTTGATCCTGATCCATAGAAATACTGGTATCTTTGTTTTTGATATTCCGCTACAGCAGTAATACCAATGTTGTGATCTTCAGCAATTGTTTTCTTGTAGTTCACGATATTTTGCCAGTTCCATCTTAAATATTCTGTATGATCATTTAATAATGTTCCATTAGCATTACGTCCATCACCTTGAACAGGGTTTTGGTATCTAAAACCACCTGTGTTAGTATCATCTGCACTTACTTGTAATCTATAAGACAAATCAGATGTAAGTTTTGCATTAGCAAAAACGTTTGCTAAAGTTCTGTTTACAGTTGAAGTAAATATGTTTTTATTTAAAACGTAAACAATGTTAGTAATATTATCTCCTACTGGAGCTAAGTTATCCCATTGTCCTACAGTTGCAGCAGTCATATTGTATCCAGTAGGATTATTAGCATCATAAATTGGCGTATTAGGCAATTGTCTGATAGCATTAAAGATATTTCCTGAAAGTGCACTAGTGTTAGTAGACAATCCATTATATTCTGTTCTAACAACGTTTAAGTTTGTACCAATACTTAACCATTTATTGATTTCTTGATCGATATTTGCTCTTATAGAATATCTTTTCATATCATTAGAAAGGTTAATACCATCTTGATCTGTAACTCCTAATGATAAGAAGTATTTTGTCTTATCAGAACCTCCACTAAATGAAAGGTTAGTTGTCAATTGAGGAGCGTTTCTAAAGATTGCATCTTGCCAATCTGTATTATATGTAGTACCTGCGGCCCATGGACCAACTGCAGGCGTCAAGTTTGCTCTTTTTTCATTAGAAATCTTTATGAAATCTGGTGTTTCTAAAACGTCATATTTTTTAGCAACACTTGCAACACCCATAACTGAACTAAAGTTAACTTTCAAAGTTCCTTTTTTACCACTTTTTGTAGTAATCAAAATAACTCCATTTGCGGCACGAGAACCGTAAATTGCTGTTGCAGCACCATCTTTTAAAACTTCAAAAGATTCTATATCGGCAGGGTTAATATCACCCAAACCATTTGCAGCTGCTAAACCTCCAACATCACCAGTAACTATTGGCATTCCATCAACTACAATTAATGGCTCAGTAAGTCCAGAAATTGTAGAGACACCTCTTACTCTGATTTTAGGAGCAACACCAATGATACCAGTGTTAGTCAAAACTTGTACACCAGCTGCTCTACCAGCTAAAACCCCTTCAAAACTTGGTGTTACAAGGTTCGCAATATCAGCACCAGCAATTTTAGAAATAGAACCTGTAACTTCTTTTCTTTTCTGAACACCGTAACCTACTACGACAACCTCATTCATTAATTGTGCTTCAGATTCTAGCTCAACGTTTACTGTATTTGAAGTCCCTACAGTAACTTGTTTGTTGTTCATACCAACATATGAAAAAACCAAAACATCACCAGTCTTTGCTTTGATAGAATAACTTCCATCAAAATCAGTCTGAGTATTTGCTTTAGATCCTTTCACAAGAACATTTACTCCTGGAATAACACCTGTTTTATCAGATACCTTTCCAGTAACAGTTCTCTCCTGAGCAAAAGAAAACTGCATAGATAACGCTACAAGGAGCGTAAAAATCCATTTAAATTTTAATTTCATTTTAATTTATTTTGAATTAGTATGCGACAAACATCTTAATTATTTCTTAAAATAACAAACTATTTGTACTTAAATTTCCTTAAGATTATTAACAAAAGCTTAATCCAATCCCAGAAAATATAACTATTTCAAACTTTAAATACTATTTTTCCTTCAAAAATATCGAAAAATATAATTTTTTTGAGCTAAAAACGTTAACAGATTTTAACATTTAAGAAAATCAAATAGTTAAACTCATAAAAAACAGCAATATCTTTTATTAAGTTCTCTAAATCAGTAGAGTTTTTTAAACTTTTGATAAAAACAAGAGCAAAACATGGCAAAACATCCATTTTTTATAAGTTTTTTTAATAGTTGCCCTAAAAAAATTCAAAAAAAAAGTGCATCTAAGCAAAATTATTAAGAGAAAGTGTAAAAAACATGAAATATTATCTCTAAAAAGAACCCAAAAAATGACATAATTTATTCAATTTTTTATATCCCTTCTTCAATTTTTAATCGTCGCTAAGCCTTTTTATTTAATTTTTTATAATCTTTGCCATCCAAAAAGGTTAAAAATGCTCGAAAAGAATTTCTCAGGATTTATTTTAGAATCGGGAACCGATGAAGCCGGACGCGGATGTCTAGCCGGACCTGTCACAGCTGCTGCTATAATTTTGCCTGAAACTTTTGAAAATCAAATTTTAAATGATAGTAAACAACTGTCAGAAAAAACAAGAGCCCTTTTAAAACCTATTATTGAAAAGCAAGCACTCTGTTTTGCTGTCACACATTTATTTCCGGAAGAAATTGACGAAATAAACATCTTGAACGCCTCTATGAAAGGAATGCAGGAATGCATTTTAAAATTAAAACATGTTCCCGAATATATTATTGTTGATGGAAACCGAGCCTTAAATGCAAAACTGGGACTTAAAAACACTTTTGGCAAACAATTTTCTTCAACCGAAATTGAACTTCTAAAATCAATTCCAAATAAAAGTATTATTAAAGGTGATGCTAAATATTTAAGTATTGCAGCAGCGTCCGTTTTGGCAAAAACGTATCGCGACGAATATATGGATCAAATTCACGAAGAATTCCCAATGTACAATTGGAAACAAAATAAAGGTTATCCAACCAAGGAACATAGAGAAGCTATTAAAAAATACGGAACTACAAAATATCATCGAATGAGTTTCAGACTTTTGCCTGATCAACTGACTCTGGATTTTTTTGAATAAAAAAAAGCGACCTATATATTAAGATCGCTTTTTTTATTTCTTGCTTTTCAGGAATTCCGTAAATTGTTTGGTATCATAGTAAAATGGTCTGATCGCCGTAATTTTTCCGTTTTTCAAATCAAAATGTTCCGAAATTGGCATCGAAAGGTTTTTACCAGATTTTTTGGATTTGCAATTTATAGTGAAATAAATGATTACTTCATTTTTTGAAGCATCGCTAAAATATGTTGGTTCTTTCTCTATTTGCAAATCAAAAAACTCTGCAGATTTTGCAAACATTTTTGTCCATTCAGCAAAACCTACAAAAGTACCGCCGTAAGGAAGTCCCGTCGCCTGAGTGTAAACTGCTCCATCTTCAATTAAAGTTGCCATTGCATCAAAATCTCTTGTTTTAAAAAGACATTCATAATATTTTGCAACAACTTTAAGATTATCTGCTTCAAGATTTTTTAAAATATCCGTTTCAGACAAAGTTGCTGAATTGTCCCAAAAGCCGATTATTTTACTTATTTGCCCTTTTCCATTCAAGCGAGCAAAATCTCGGCCTGCCATAATAAGATTATTTTTAGAATCCAGAATTTTCCATTCCCAGGTTACATAATTATCTTTCACTATTTTTACTCCAGATGTCAATACAGCATCTGGAAATTTTTTATAAAATTCATTGATGACATTATTAAACGCCGTAGTTCCTTTTATTGAAGCAGAAGGATCTTCAAAAGTACTGTCTTCTAGCCAAATCGATTTAATCATTTTTAATCTGACGTCACTATTTTTCTCTTGCCATACCTTTTCATAAGCTGCAATTGGGTATAATTTATCTTTCTTTTGAGCAAGAAGACTGTTAAGTACAAACAGGAAACAGAATAAGTAAATTTTTCTCATAAGCAATCAAGTTATAGGTCATTTAAAAGTAAGTACTCAAATTTAGCACAAATACCTTAGACAATTACAATTGTCCTAATAATTTGCCATCCCTTCAAAATCTTAACTACTACGAAACGTTTTTTCATTTTTTCGAATATTTTTTTAGAAAAAAACAGCTTTCTAACTAAAAATTTAAAGGCTGTTTAGTTTTCTAAATGCAAGCCGAGGGCTTATTCTAAAAAGAAAATAAAGCAATTTCACTTTTCCAATTCTTATTTCTGTTTTGTTTTCAGATATTCTTTCAAGCATTTCCGAAACTGCTTTTTCTGCTGTTATTGCAATTTTAGGCGGATTGCCTTTATGCCATGGTGTATCAACCGCAGGAAGTAATACTTCAACAATCTTAATTTTTTCCTCTCTTAATTGATTTCTTAAAACCTGAGTAAAAGAATGCAAGCCAGCTTTTGCCGCATTATAAAAAGGATAAATTACCCGAGGAACATAAACCAATCCTGTAGTTATGTTTATAATTTTAGAATTCTGATTTTGAATTAAAAGCGGATACAGCAATTTTATAAAACGTATTGGTGCATGCAAATTGATGGAGAATTCATCGTTCATTTTTTCAATGGAAAAATGATCTTTGATAAAATCAATTTTGTTTGCAATGGCGGCATTATTAATCAGAATATTTACTTCGGCATGATTAATTCGCAAGAATTCTACAAAATTCACGCATTCTGAATCTTGCGATATATCACATTTATAAATAACTAAATCTGGCAACAGTTTTTTTACTTCTTGAAGTTTTTCAAAAGATCGTGCACAGGTTATTACTTTATTACCTTTTTTAATATACTGACGGCACATTTCAAGTCCTAAACCAGAGCTTCCGCCTGTAATTACAATAGTATTATTCGAGATTTCCATAATTCTTTTTTTAAAATTAGAAATCAAAAATAAATGTCGGACCAGAAATTTACATTAACCTATGTTAAGTCTTGATTTTTCTTTTTAGTCGGCTGAAAGATTCAGGCTGAATACCTAAATAAGAAGCTATAATTTGTTGTGAAATACGATTTTCAATATCAGGGAATTCGGCACTAAAAATCGCATACCTTTTTTCAGCATCTAAAAGCAGTAATTCTCTTTCACGTTTTTCTTTTATACAAAATACTTTTTCAAGAATTTGAACTAAAAATGCATTCCAAAAAGGATCTTTTTCTTTTAATTCAATCCAATTTGAATAATCAATTTCTAAAATTTCAGCATCTTCTAAAGCTTCAATAGAAAAATAGGATGGTGTATTATGAATCATAGCCGAATAAGAACTTATAAAATTCCCTTCGGCTATAATATTTTTAGTGAATTCGTTTCCGTTTTCGTGAGTATAAACATATCGAAATAAGCCATTTACAACAAAAGCCATTTTGCGAGGTACTTGTCCTTCACGAATAAAATAATTCGCTTTAGCTATTTTATGATGCTGAGCAATATTCAATAATTCTTGTAATTCTTTTTCTGGAAGATTTAAATGTCTTAAAAATGATTTTTTCTCGTCATTTTCCATACTTGAATTATTTTGAATTTTTAAATAAATTCTGCCTCAAACAGTTGAGTCAAATGTTTTAGAATTTTGGCTTTTACTTCGTCTTCATCGACTTTTTCAACACCAAGTTCTACGTGTAAAGAAGTTACGCCTTTTCCGCGAATTCCACACGGAATAATATTATCAAAATATCCTAAATCAACATTTACGTTTAAAGCAAATCCATGCATGGTTACCCAGCGTGAAGCACGAACGCCCATAGCGCAAATTTTACGTGCAAACGGAGTTCCAACACCCAGCCAAACACCCGTTTCACCTTCACTCCTGCCCGACTCTAAACCGTATTCTGCCAAGGTAAGAATCATTGCTTCTTCAAGGAAACGTAAATATTTATGAATGTCGGTAAAAAAGTTTTCTAAATCCAAAATAGGATAACCTACGATTTGTCCCGGTCCGTGATAGGTAATATCTCCTCCACGATTGATTTTATAAAAAGTCGCCCCTTTGGCCTCGAGCTGTTTTTCGTTTAATAATAGATTTTCCAAATCACCGCTTTTACCTAATGTATAAACATGCGGATGCTCAACAAATAACAAATAATTTGGTGTTGGCAAATCTAATTCTTCTCTTCTGTTTTTGATTTTTAAGTCGACAATAGCCGCGAAAAGTTCTTCCTGGTATTCCCAAGTCGATTTATAGTCTCTGTTTCCCAGATCCTGAAGTTGAATATTTTTGTTCATTTTGATTATTTTTCAAACTCAACATCAAAGTTAAGTTTGTCCGGATTCTCCATATAATCCGTGAAAGAGTATTGAATTGTAATTGATTTCCTGTCGTCGCTAAATAAAGCGCTCGGATTAGAAACTTTTTTAATCTTTTTTGGAAAGTGATATTTCACAATATAATTTGACGATGCAAAAATCATTTTAGACATATCTGCTGACGAATCATTTAGCTTTTCTGTTAATTTTTGCTGATCAATTGTAGCTTTTCTGGTAAATTTCTTTCCGTCATACGTATAATTTAATTTACTTTTATTGTCTCCAAAACCATTCCCAAGAGGATTTGCTGTTGCTCCTCCTTCTAATTTTTGTAGTGTACTTGCTGTCTGTAAAATATCCTGAAGTTCATTTACACTCTTAAAATCAGTTGATAAAGTCATTAAAAACTGCTTTTTTTCTGCGCTCATTTTTGTAGTAACTACGAAGTTTTCCAGTTTTTTCAGTTCTTTTTGCACTTCTGGAGATAATTTTGCGATGCTGTCTTTTTTCTCAGCAAGCAATTGTTTAAAAGTAAAAGTTGAATCTATGTCTTTTTTGGCATCAGCTCCCACTTGACTTCCAAGTTGATCGCCGGCCATTTGCATTAAAGAAGAACCGTCCATATCTACAGAAAATTTCCCGGTCCCGTTATCGTTGATATAAATATTTTCAGTAAAAGTACAGCTTGTTAGAGTTGCTAATAAAAAAGAAAAAAACAGAAGTTTATATAATTTCATAATGGTTTTATTTTTATCAAAGATACGAAGTCTATTTTTATTTTTAAGACTCTAAGTAACTAAGCTTCTAAGATGCTAAGTCTCTAGCTTATTGAAAGTCTTTTGGTTCTAAAACGACTTCTAAATTTGTTACTTGAGGGTTTTGAAGACAATCTGAAAGCTGAAACTCTATGGTTAATGATTTTTTATCTGAGCTGAGAATCGCTTTTTCATTTGAAACCGATTTTATTTTTCTCGGAAAATGATAATTTAAAATATACGACTCCACTAATTTATATTTCGAGTATATTTTTTTTCTCTCCTCCCATTCTTTTTTGTCTTTCTCAAAATTTTCCTGATCCATTATTTGCAAACTTCTTTTAAAAATAACGCCATCAAAACTGTATTTTATTTTATACTTTTTTCTATGTATCGGATAATTTTCTTTTAATGAATTTGCTAATCCGAGGCTTTCGTAAACATATGGCACTTCATCTATTTTTTTGAAATCGACCCATACTCTATTGAAATTTTCCATTTGAATTGGATCTACTTTGATATGCATTTTTACATTCGCATGTTCCGTAAACAAAGCTTGATCAGCCTTACTAAATCTCACAAAAGTTTCATGATACTTTGTAATATAATCTTGAAAAGTAAAAATTGTGTCTCTGAATTTTTCGTATCTAAGATCCTGCCTTCCTAATTGTTGAAAACTGTTCTCATCACGAAGATTATAATATTCAATTGTTCCACTTCCGTCTGAATTGAGATTGATGGTTTCAGTAATTTGGCAACTTGCAAAAGAAATTAAGATTAAAAAAACGGATATGTATTTCATTTTTTTGAAAAGATTTTAAGATTCTGAGTGACTAAGATACTAAGTTTTCTTTTAGTTTATTTCTTACAGATTTTTTGTTTGTAATTGCGTTAAGAATAAACATTCCAACTAAAAACATCTTTTGAAAACAAAAATTTCTAATCTAGCCCCGATAGAAGCGGTATCCTTTTTCTTCCGCCGTGGCGGAAGGAAAAGATACAAGCGAATAGCGGGACAAGAGCCAATAAAAAACCGTTTTATCTGCTTCTAATAAAAAACATTACTCTTTTCTAAAACTTTAGACTTTATGACTTTGCAACTTTGCGACTTAAAAACTATCTTTGCACACTTAAAAAACAGAGCACAAAATGGCATTATCAGAACAAGAAATCATTAGAAGAGAAAAACTTCAGAACTTACGCAACTTAGGAATCAATCCTTATCCGGCTAATCTTTTTCCTGTAAATCATACTTCGAAGCAGATAAAGGACACATTTGAGGAGGGTAAGAAGGTTATCGTTGCTGGACGTTTGATGAGTGTTCGTGATCAGGGTAAAGCTTGTTTTGCTGAATTACAAGACAGCGAAGGACGTATTCAATTGTACGTGAATCGTGATGTTTTATGTGAAGGTGATGATAAAACTTTATACAATCAGGTATTCAAAAAATTAACTGATTTAGGTGATTTTATTGGTATTGAAGGTGAATTGTTTACAACGCAAGTTGGTGCAAAATGTATTCGCGTGAGCGGATTTACTTTCTTGAGTAAAACATTGCGTCCGTTACCATTGCCAAAAGTTGATGAAGAAGGAAACATTCACGATGCTTTCAACGACGCTGAATTGCGTTACAGAATGCGTTATGTAGATTTAACTGTAAATCCACAGGTTAAAGAAACTTTCATCAAACGTACAAAGTTATTCAGCGCGATGCGTGGTTATTTTAATGACGCTGGATATTTGGAAGTTGACACTCCGGTTTTGCAATCAATTCCTGGTGGTGCTTCGGCGAGACCATTTATTACGCACCATAACTCGCTTGATATTCCGCTTTACATGCGTATTGCGAATGAGTTATATTTAAAAAGATTAATTGTTGGTGGATTTGAAGGTGTTTATGAGTTCTCTAGAAACTTCCGTAACGAAGGAATGGACAGAACACATAATCCTGAGTTTACCGCAATGGAAATATATGTAGCTTACAAAGACTACAACTGGATGATGGAATTTGCTGAAGGTTTATTGGAGCATTGTGCGATTGCAGTAAATGGTACAAGCGAAGTTACTTTTGGCGAACACAAAATCAACTTTAAAGCGCCTTATGCACGTGTTACGATGACAGATTCTATCAAACATTTTACTGGTTTTGATATATCAGGAAAAACAGAAGAAGAATTGTTTGAAGCAGCAAGAGGAATGGGAATCGAGGTTGACAAAACAATGGGTAAAGGAAAATTAATTGATGAGATTTTTGGCGCTAAATGCGAAGGAAATTATATTCAGCCAACTTTTATTACTGATTATCCTAAAGAAATGTCACCGCTTTGTAAAGAGCACCGTGATAATCCAGATTTGACGGAACGTTTTGAATTAATGGTTTGTGGTAAAGAAATTGCAAATGCTTATTCTGAATTAAATGACCCAATTGATCAAAGAGAACGTTTTGAAGATCAAATGCGTTTGGCAGCAAAAGGTGATGATGAAGCAAACGGAATTATCGATGAGGATTTCTTAAGAGCACTTGAATACGGTATGCCACCAACTTCCGGAATGGGGATTGGAATGGATCGTTTGATTATGTATTTGACAAACAACGCTTCTATTCAGGAAGTTCTATTGTTCCCGCAAATGCGTCCGGAGAAAAAATTAGCTCAGATTGAATTGTCTGACGAAGAAAAAATTATCATTACTTTGTTGAAAGGAAATGAAAATAAAATGGAATTAGGACAACTTAAAGTTACGGCTAACTTAAGCGGTAAAAAATGGGATGCGTCTATGAAAAACTTATCAAAACACGGTTTAACTAAAGTTGTCGTTGACGGCGAGTTTAAATTTGTTGAATTGGTGGGGTAAATTCTTTTAAAATCATACAAAATTAAAAAAGGAGCTTTTATTGAAGCTCCTTTTTCATATATAAATATTTTCCTTAATTTTGAAAACATGGAAAGAGCAAAACTTATTGTTAAAAATTTCGGACCCCTAAAAGATATTAATATTGAAGTTAGAGAAATGGTAACTTTTATTGGGGCACAGGCTTCTGGAAAAAGTACTTTGGCTAAATTAATTTCAATATTTGAAGATGATGATTTTAGAAGGAGCTCAAAAGCAACTTTTGAAACAGAATTACATAAATACAATATTTACTCCTACTTAAATGAAAACACTTTTATTGAATATAAAAATAGTGAAAGTGTATTTCCATTTACATTAAAATTTTCATCTAGTAAATTTGAAAAGCAAACAGCCCCTCATTCAATTGAGCTTTTCAAAGAAATAAAACCTAAAGATCATTTTATTACAAAAGATATAACGATTATAGCTTTTAAATTATCAATTTACTGGAGCATTGAGCATTGTGAATCTTATGATCCAAATTTTGAAACAAAAATTCTCAATCTTTTTCCAGAAAAGAAACAGAAGACTAAGTTTATAAGCTATTATTACAATCCAGAAAACAGAAAGTCTTTTAAAGGATATTTAGCAGATGAAATTTTAGATATTTTAAACAAAGAAAAAGAAACCGAGAGTTATTTTCAGCTTTACGAAACCTTAATTAATTGTTTTCCAAATATATTCTTATATGATTCAATCTATATACCTACAGAAAGAAATATTTTAGGAATTATCTCTACCAATATATTAGGATTAATAAACAATGATATCCAGATTCCAAAATACCTATTAAATAGCGGGCAAGAATATGAAAAAGCTGTTCAAACAATAAAAGAACTACCATTAGCTATTATCGATAAAAAATTCAAGTACAAGAGGGAAGGACAAACCTCATATATCTATCACAATGAAAATGAGAAAATAGATTTGTTAGAATCTGCATCAGGATTACAATCTATAATACCAATCTTATTACTTGTAGAATATTCGAAATCATTAAAAGAAAAATACAATTTCAATTTTGTGGTAGAAGAGCCTGAATTAAATTTATATCCAAAGGCACAACATGAATTAATTAAATATTTAGTTAAAAATTGTTTGTTCGACAGAAAAAATTTAATTCTTACAACTCATAGTCCATTTGTTTTAGCATCTATAAACAACTTATTACTTGCTTATGATAAAGGACAAACAAATCCAAAAGAAGTAAATAAAATTATAAAAAAAGAATCTTGGTTAAACCCTAAAAACTTTATTGCTTACGAATTGAAAAATGGAAAAGCGAAAAAGATTATGAATGATAAATTAGGACAGATTTCTGAAAATATGATTGATGGAGTTTCTGATAGTTTTGCAGATGAATTTAATAAATTATTAGATTTATGATTAATAAACTTCGAGAAGCATTTCCTCAAATCGAAGAAAATTGCATAACCGTCATTGCTAATAAACACGCATTTGTTTTTGAAGATCCGAAATTAAAAAAAGGTGTTTTTGTAGATGCTACTGAAAAGTATCATTTTCATATTCAAAACAATACAAAGTCATCATACAACTTCATTCAAAATGATGATTGTGTTATGAAAAGCATTAAAGGTGGGCAACGCGATTATGTTATCCTTAATGATAATTGTATTTATTTTACTGAAATAAAAGCAACAGACGAAAATTTATCAGTTCGACGAAAAAAAGGTATTGCACAATTAGAAAACACTATTAAATTTTATTTAAAGAAAATTGACTCAATTAATGTTGAAAGTAAAAATGCTATAATTTGTTTTGACAACCATAAAAGAATTGCACAACAAGCAAGCGTGTCATCAAAAAGAAAAGAATTCAAAGTTAAATATCAAATAGATCTTCACGAAGGAAATTACATTTCATTTGATTAATAAAAAAAGGAGCTAAATGGCTCCTTTTATATTTAAAGCTTAAAACGAATACTTCTCCATTTTTTTATCCGTAATATTCAAAACCTTAGTGCTTTCTTTTGGAGTTACACCTTTCCAAATTTCCTGAACAGAAGGATTTGATGGATATTTCCCATCTTTCATTCTTACAATATGAAACTCACGGTTGCTTTCTATTATTAAATCAGAAAAATTTTCAGTGGATGTATTCGCTATAAGAATTGGATAATCGGTTACTGAAAAGCGATTTATTAGACTTCCATCATTATTTAAAATATAACCAGAACAGCCGCCGCTTCCACAGAAATACGAATTTGAAAAGCCAACGAAATATTCGTTTTTATCATCATTGTTTAAATCAAAAGCTTGATAATAAAAAAATCGGTCTGCTTTTGTCATCGCAGGCAAATCTTTCTCCAGCAAAATATTTAACTGCTTTCTGATCAATTCAACTGCTTTATCATCTCTTGAAGGCGCATCGCTTAAATTAGCTGTTCCGCCAACAGTTTTTGACAAAGTATCCTGAACAATAGTTTTAATTATATTTTTTGATTCATTTTTATTTTGGCAGGAATAAAACGCCAGAATTCCGATTAAAATTAGAATTTTACTTTTCATAATCTGAAATTTTTAAAATCTACATTTTCCTTAACAGCTAATTAAATTACGAAAAATATTTGACAATTTAAACCAACAGTGCTGCTTTGTTTTCAATGTCATTTTTCTCCAAAAGCGATTTTATATTATTAAAAGTCACTAAAGCAATTTGCGTCAAAGCCTCATTGGTAAAAAATGCCTGATGCGCCGTTACCAAAACATTCGGAAAACTCATTAATCGCTGAATGGCATCATCCTGTATAATATCGGCTGATAAATCTCTGAAAAACAGTTTTTCTTCCTGTTCGTAAACATCAATTCCTAAATAACCAATCTTTCCTTCTTTTAAACCTTCAATAACAGATGAAGTTTCAATTAATCCGCCACGGCTGGTATTAATTATCATAACACTTTCTTTCATAAAAGAAATTGACGTGTTATTAATTACGTGCTTCGTCTGATCGTTTAACGGGCAATGAAGCGAGATAATGTCACTTGATCTAAAAATCTCTTCTAAAGCAACAAACGAAACTCCATCTTTAATCATTTCATCATTTTCGACAATATCATATGCCAAAACTTTACAGCCAAAACCTAACGCAATTTTAGCGAATGCTTTACCGATATTTCCCGTTCCAATAATTCCGATTGTTTTTCCGAACAAGTCAAAACCTAACAAGCCGTTTAGGGAAAAGTTTTGTTCACGAACTCGGTTATAAGCTTTATGAGTTTTTCTGTTTAAGGTCAAAATCATGGCCATTGCGTGTTCGGCTACAGCCTGCGGTGAATAAGCCGGAACACGACAGACTTTTATGCTGTATTTTTTAGCCGCTTCTAAATCGACATTGTTAAAACCAGCGCATCTCAAAGCAATAATTTTTACGTTTTTTTCGGCCAATTGTTTGATTACGGCTTCGTTTACAATATCATTTACAAAAACACATACAATGCTGGCATTTTCGATTAAAACAGCAGTCTGAAGATTTAGCTGTGTTTCAAAATAATCCAGCTCAAAACCAAAATCGCTATTGTATTTATTGAAAAAAACTTTATCATAAGGCTGGGTTGAGAAAAAAGCTATTTTATTATTTAATGGAGTATTTGAGCTCATCATAATCATGTTCTAAGTTCATAAACATCTTAATACTTTAAAAATAAGCAATTATTTCGATACTATTGCTCTTCTTGTTAACGTTTTAATGAATTACAAATCAATATGTTAAATAAAATGCAAATCTATTAGAGAAAATTAAACCTAATGAATTTGATGAAGTCTAATCGATATAACAATTAAAAAAACTTAATCATGAAAAAACTATTTATCGCCGCTATGTTATTTGTTGGAGTAGCATCTTTTGCACAAGATATGGATCAAAAGCCAGCACGTGACCAAAGAGAAAGAATGACGCCTGAACAGCGTAATGAAAAACAGCTGAAAAAATTAACTTCTGAATTAAACTTAGATGCTAATCAGCAAGCTCAGGTAAAACAGCTTTTAGCCGACCGAAGCGCTAAAGCAGAAAAACTAAGAGAAGCTCGTCAAGCAAATAAAGAAAATGGAACTAAACTAACTGCTGCTGAAAGAGAAACCTTTAAAAAAGACATGTTAGCTGAAAGAGACGCAAACGACGCTAAAATGAAATCGATTCTGAATGCTGATCAATACACTAAATGGAAAAAAATTCAGGAGGAAAACAAAGACAAGGCAAGAGAAAAAATGAGAGAATACAAAGATGAAAGCAACTAATTTACTTTCATAAAAAAAGAGGCTTTAAAAGCCTCTTTTTTGTTTTTATATTATAATTATTTAATTGGATTTAAAATCAAATCAATTCGTTTGATGCAATCCTCATAATGGTATTTTGTCTCTGTATTTACTGCTGTCGCTTTCGCCGTTACAAGTGATTTTTTCAAAGTATTTAATTCTCCTCTAACCAAAGCTCTAAGATCAGATTGTGCAGCATTATAATAGGTTGTAGATCGGTCATTAGGTTTAATTTCTTCTGTCATTAAGCTACCCATTCTATCAATATAAGCTCTTTGCAGATTTCTGCGATAAATAGTAACATTCGTTGTTGATGCAGCTTCTTTCCAAATTCCTTTTCGAAGATCTTTGAAGAAATCCAAAGCTTTATAAGTATCTGCACCAAGAATTTCATTATCCATTAATCTTCCAATACGAGGCAGGCTCAGTAAATTGTTCAAATGTCGAACCTGAATATTTCTGAAAGTCTCCGTATAACCTGCATATCCTGTATTTTTTAATGTATTGATATTGACAATCCAAGTTGGCGATGCAAAAGCATTTGTTTGAAGCCAGTTCATTGCTTCAATTTGTTTTGCTTTTGGAACAACTTCATACACATTTCCGGTCTGATTTGGATTTTTCGTATTTTCATAAACACCTCCGACATTTGTTACAACATGCCCGACATATCTTCCCCAAACATCTAACATTTCTTTGTATAACTCGCTTAAATCTTCATAATCATTTGTCACTTTACTGGTCCATTCACTCAAATGATTTGCCACATATTCCAGATTTTTCATTCCGTATGTACTGGCTTTCATTGAATTATTTCCTATATCTTCTGTTTGAGAAGAAGGATCAAACGAACTGCTCTGCTTTCCGAATTTATAAATTGGATTTCCTGCTTTGTCTAAAATCCATTTATCTAAAGTTGCTTTTTCATCTTGAGGAGATTTCGCATTCGGAATTACTCTGTAACCCCAATTAAGCGCATAATGATCATAAGCACCCATTTTTCGAATAAAACGAATATTTTGATCTCCAGGCTGCGCAATATAATTATAGCGCGCATAATCCATTATACTTGGAGAAATACCATTTTCCTGTGTGAAAGCTCCGTTTCTGTAACTTTCACAATCATATGATGAACTTGCTCCCATATTGTGCGGAAATCCTAATGCATGTCCTACTTCGTGTGCAATTACCATTCGCATCATTTCCCCCATTTCTTCATCACTTGTCTGCAAAGTTCTTGCCGATGGATTTGCTGCTCCAGTTTCAAGCAAATAACGGTTTCTGTATGAACGTAAATGATTGTGATACCAAATAACATCACTTTCAATAATTTCGCCTGTTCTAGGATCCGAAACACTTGGTCCAACTGCATTTCTAGTCGTGCTTGCAACATATCGAATCACAGAATAACGGACATCCTCCGGGCTAAAATCTGGGTCTTCTTCTTTTGTCGGTGCATCTTTTGCAATAATGGCATTTTTAAATCCGGCAGTTTCAAAAGGTTTTTGCCATTCTTCAATTCCCTGCTTGATGTATTTTTTCAATTTTTCAGGAGTGGCAGGATCTAAATAATATACAATTGGTTTTATTGGTTCAACCAATTCTCCTCTTGCATAAGCTTCCGGATCTTTTGGTTCTAATCTCCAACGTCTGATATAAGTTTTTAAATCTGATTTCAATTCGTTGCTGCCATAATCATATTGACTAACAGTGAAAAAGCCAACTCGCGGATCTGCCAATCTAGGCTGCATTGGAACTTCTGGTAATAAAATCATCGATTGATTCATCTGAATGCTGATCGATTCTGTATCCTCCAACATTGATGGTTTTGAAGCATTATAAGTCATATCCTGAATAACTTCAATATTCATTGGAAAACTTTTAATTTTATTGATAAAACTTCTAGAATCATCAAGACCTTTTACTTTGTATGTTTCGCGCATTTCTGCCGAAATTCCGCTGATTGCTTTCACATCTGTACTGTAAAATTTGGTTACATCAATTACAGTATTAGCCGAATCTTTGCTGAAAGCTACAATATCAAAAGCAAATAATGTTGGCTCATAATTGTTTGATTTAACTGAAATGCTGATAGGCAAAGCATCATTTGCAACCGAATTATATGATTTTGATTTGATCAGAATCTTATCTTGAAAACGTTGCCAAACAATCAATTGCTCATTAGTTTCAGATCCAGCATTTACATAACCTCCTCCTAAATTCGAAGGTAGTTTTGCTAATCTGCTTACCAAGAGCATATCTTTATCTAAATATTTATTCGGAATTTCGAAGTAGTATTTTTTATCCACTTTGTGAACCGTAAAAAGTCCTTCATCAGAAACAGCATCTTTTGTAATTACTTTGCTGTATTCTTTAATTGTTGATTCCGGTTTCTTTTCTGGCGGAGCAGTTTGAGTTTCGTCTTTTTTCTTTTTCGATTGGGCAAATTGGTTTGTTGGAAATAGCGCAAATGCCGCTATTGTAGATAAAATGAAAAATTTCTTCATTTATTGCAGGTTTAATGGTTATTTGATAAACAAAAATAATTTTTGATTACAATAACACAAGACAATACATCTTCATTAACTTTTTATTAACTACAAAATAAGTATTATAATAATAAAAAAAAGGTTCAGCTGATAAAACTGAACCTTTGAGAAATATTTTTTATTTGATTTAAAATGTTTTCGAAACTTTGTCGATTGCATTAATTGTAAAATCTAAATCTTCATACGTCAAAGCATCGGTAATAAACCAAGTTTCATATGCAGATGGTGCAATATAAACACCTTCCTGTAACAATCCGTGGAAGAATTTTTTAAACGTTTCATTATCTCCTTTTGCAGCAGTTTGAAAATCGGTTACAGGATTTGCATCAAAGTGAACAGAAATCATAGAACCTACTCTATTGATGGTAAAAACAACATTATTTGCTTTCAAAACTCTGTCGATTCCTGCTTCTAAATACGCTGTTTTTTCTTCTAAACGGGTAAAAATTTCGCGGTCATTATTTAAAGCCTGCAACATCGCTAATCCCGCTGCCATTGCAAGCGGATTTCCAGATAATGTTCCTGCCTGATAAACTGGTCCAAGAGGCGCTAAATAATTCATGATTTCTTCACGTGCAGCAAAAGCTCCAACCGGAAGTCCTCCTCCAATTACTTTTCCGAAAGTTACAATATCCGCATTGACATTATACAATTCCTGAACACCACCACGAGCTAAACGAAAACCTGTCATAACCTCATCAAAAATCAATAAGATTCCGTTTGCGGTACACAATTCTCTTAAACCTTCTAAGAAACCTTTTGCAGGCGGAATACATCCCATATTTCCTGCAACTGCTTCGATAATAATCGCTGCAATTTCGCTTTTATTAGCTTCGATTAACGTTTTTACGTTTTCTAAATCATTGTATTTCGCCAACAAAGTATCTTTCGCAGTTCCTTCTGTCACGCCTGGACTATTTGGAGATCCAAAAGTTACTGCTCCACTTCCGGCTTGAATCAAAAATGAATCAGAATGTCCGTGGTAACAGCCTGCAAATTTGATAATTTTATCTCTTTTTGTAAAGCCACGAGCCAAACGAATCGCACTCATACAAGCTTCTGTACCTGAATTTACAAAACGAATTTTATCAATATTCGGAACCATAGAAACGGCTAAAGCTGCGATTTCTGTTTCCAATTCTGTTGGCATTCCAAACGAAGTTCCCAGTTTTGCTTTTTCGATTACCGCATCAACAACTGGTTGATAAGCGTGGCCTAAAACCATTGGTCCCCAAGAGTTGATATAATCTATTAATTTATTTCCGTCTTCATCATACAAATAAGCACCTTTGGCACTTTTTACAAAAATTGGAGTTCCGCCAACTGCTTTAAATGCTCTAACTGGTGAATTTACTCCTCCCGGAATTACTTTTTCTGCTTCAGCAAAAAGCTGACTACTTCTTTTATATAACATTTTTTATTATAGATTTCTTGATAATTTTTAATTATTAATTATCAATTCATAATTACTTCACTTTAAGTCTCTGTCCAATTGAAATCGCATTATCAGTGAGATTGTTTTTTTGTTTTAAATCATCGACCAATAAATTGAATTTTTTTGAAATTGAATATAGCGTATCTCCTTTTTGAACTTCGTATAAATTCGGGTCGTTTGAATCTAAATTTATCTTTGGATCAGAATTCACATCATAAGATGATTTTCTTGGTGGGGCCGTTTTATTGATTGCAACATAATTTTTTCCCGTAATCTGACAATCATATTGATGCAAATTATAACGTTCAATATAGCTTATCAATTTGTCCGGATAATTTGGATCTGTTGCATAACCACAAGCTCTCAGTCCTTTTGCCCAAGCTTTGTAATCGTCTTTTTCATAAGTAAACAAAGATTCATATCTCTTTTTTCCAACTAAAAACAAAGCGTGATCGCGATACGATTCTGAGGCTTCTTTATATTTTCTGAAACATTCTTGTTCTGCATCGTCATCATGGCGAACACTTTCTCCAAGCCAATCTTTATGACATTTAATTCCGAAATGATTATTGGCATCGACCGCCAAATCTCCTTTTCCTGCACCCGATTCTAATATACCCTGCGCCAAAATAATACTGGCAGGAATACCATACTTTTGCATATTTCCCATTGCAATATCTTTATACTGCAAAATATAAGAATTAACTAAATCGCTGGTTACAACTGTTTTTGAAGTCGATTGAATAACTTCAGTTGTATTATTTGTAGAAGGATAATTTTTACCGATTGGCTTGGCAGGATTACTTCTTTTAACTGAAGCTGTTCTGGCTTGAACTGCTGCCGCTTTTTTAGTCGTCGCGATGGCAGGCTTGCTAGATGAGCAGCTTGCTAAGGCTAATATTACGAGAAGTAATACAATTTTTTTAATCATTGGTTATGAGTATTGGTAATTTTTTCTGCTTCAACTTTATATTCATTCCATCAATTCCCTGTAATCCACCTGTGTGAATAAGTAAAATTTTTGAATGTGCAGGAAAATAATTTTTGCTGATTAAATCTATAACGCCAAAAACCATCTTTCCTGTATAAATTGGATCTAAGGGCACTTTTGTTTCTTCAAAAAAAGCATTTATAAATTCGATTAATTCTAAATTTATTTTGCCATAACCTCCAAAATGATAGTCAGAAATTAAATCCCAGTTATCTTTTTTTGCAAAAATACGAATTTCATCCTTTAAAAAGTCACCTTTTAGCGCCGGAAACCCTAAAATTTTCTGATTTTCCTTAGAACTATTTATTAATCCTGAAATGGTTCCACCGGTTCCTACAGCGCAACAGACATAATCAAATCCTGAATCTTCGTCTGTCAAAATCTCTTCGCAACCTTTCACAGCGAGTTCATTTGTGCCGCCTTCGGGAACCAAATAAAAACCACCAAACTTATCTTTTAACTTTTCTAAAAATGAAATTTCACTTTTTAAACGATACTCTTCTCTTGAGACAAATTCAAATTGCATTCCGTTTTCCTGAGCGAATTTCAAAGTTGGATTTTCTTCTATTTTATCAAAAAGTTCATCACCTCGAATAATTCCGATCGTTTTAAATCCTTGTTCTTTTCCAGCAAAGGCAACCGCTGCAATATGATTCGAAAATGCACCTCCAAAAGTCAGTAAAGTATCTTTTTTTTCGGCTTTTGCCTGAAGCAAATTGTATTTTAATTTTCGGAATTTATTCCCCGAAATAAAAGGATGAATAAGATCTTCCCGTTTTATTGTCAACGAAATATCATTCGGAAAATCAATGGAAATATGTTGATTGAAATTTGAATTCATTTTAATTTGATGTAATGTAAAAACTGAAAAAATGATCGGTTTTTCAAATATTTTAAGTCATTTTCTTTGGCGTAAGCTTCTCTTTCAAAACTGATATTGCGATACGCTAAAGCCCCATTTTTATATTGAATTAAACGAATTAGATATTCTAAAAAATACCAGATAAAAAACGGAATTACTAAAAGTTCTAATTGCTGTCTTAAATGGATTTTTTCATGATTTACGAAAACGCCATTCGTTTTATCAAAATCATATTTCACCAAAACAAACGGAAAAACAGCCATTCCTCGATATCCTTTCGGAATTAAATATTTGGCAACAATCAGAAACATTGGCTGTAAAATTTATAAATTTGTAGCTATAAAATTATTTGATTTCATTAAAATCTCAATCAAATACTTATTTTTGATTTTTGAATAATGAAACAAAAACCCGAAGCAGATTTATGAAAGAGCAAAGTAATGAAAATAAATTAATCGAAGGTGAAGATTTTTACTATACGCCCGAAGGTTACAAATGCTTTACTGAAAAACACCACTTAAAACGTGGTTACTGCTGCAAAAGCGGTTGTCGTCATTGTCCGTACGGATTTGATAAAAGAACTGGAGAAATCAGAAAGAGGGCTAATTAGTCAATTTGAAAATGTGTCAATCAAATAATTCTAAAATCTAAAATCAACAATCTAAAATATCATATGGATATCCATTCACGAAAATTCAGGATTAAAATCCACAAGTCTTATCATAGGTCGGATATCCGTTATCCTTAGTTTTTTAATTAGAAAATGTGCCAATTTGAAAATTAGATAATTTAAACAAACTCTAAATCTCAAATTCCAATTGCATCAATTAAATGCTGGTCGCATTTGAACCCAGAATTAAAAAAACAAAAAATTAATCTGTTGTTAATCTAACTAAAATACCTTAGCGTCTTAGAACCTTAGCAACTCAGCATCTCTAAAAAAAAAATGACTTTCAAAGAACAAATACAACAAGGAATTCCAAATATATTACCTCAAAAGGCAGCGTATGATCCTGCTATTAATCATGCTCCGAAACGAAAAGAAATTCTTTCGGCAGAAGAAAAAAAACTGGCTCTTAAAAATGCATTGCGTTATTTTGAACCTCAGCATCATGCCGAATTAATTCCTGAATTTTCAGAAGAATTAGAAAAATACGGACGTATTTATATGTATCGTCTTCGTCCGGATTACAGAATGTACGCGAGACCTATTGACGAATATCCAGGAAAATCTTTGCAAGCAAAAGCGATCATGCACATGATTCAAAACAATCTGGATTATGCTGTGGCGCAACATCCGCATGAGTTGATTACTTATGGAGGAAACGGAGCTGTTTTTCAGAATTGGGCACAATATTTATTGACAATGCAATATTTGTCTGAAATGACAGATGAGCAGACTTTAACGATGTACTCAGGTCATCCGATGGGATTATTTCCTTCGCATTCAGAAGCTCCAAGAGTTGTCGTAACAAATGGAATGGTGATTCCAAATTACTCTAAGCCTGACGATTGGGAAAAAATGAATGCTTTGGGCGTTTCACAATACGGACAAATGACCGCCGGAAGTTATATGTACATTGGCCCACAAGGAATTGTACACGGAACTACGATTACGGTTTTGAACGGTTTCAGAAAAACAAAACAAAATCCTGAAGGAAGTTTATTTGTAACTTCTGGATTGGGTGGAATGTCGGGCGCGCAGCCAAAAGCTGGAAATATTGCAGGTTGTATTACGGTCTGCGCCGAAGTAAATCCGAAAATCACTAAAATTCGTCACGAACAGGGATGGATTAATGAAATTGTAACTTCAACTGAAGAATTGGTTGCCAGAGTAGCTTTGGCGAAAGCTAATAAAGAAACGGTTTCAATTGCTTATTTAGGAAATGTAGTTGACGTTTGGGAATGTTTCGATAAAGAAAATATCAAAATTGATTTAGGTTCAGATCAGACTTCGCTTCATAATCCTTGGGCTGGAGGTTATTATCCAGTCGGAATTTCTTTCGAAGAAGCCAATGAAATGATGGCAAATAATCCTGATTTATTTAAAGAAAAAGTTCAGGAATCATTGCGCAGACAAGCGAAAGCAATTAACAAACACACTGCAAAAGGAACTTACTTTTTTGATTACGGAAATGCCTTTTTATTAGAAGCTTCCCGTGCAGGCGCTGATGTTATGGCGGAAAATAAAATTGATTTCAGATATCCAAGCTACGTTCAGGATATTATGGGACCAATGTGTTTTGATTACGGTTTTGGACCTTTCCGTTGGGTTTGTACTTCCGGAAAACCTGAAGATTTGCAAAAAACAGACGCTATTGCTTCACAGATTTTAGAAGAAATGGCAAAAACAGCTCCAAATGAAATTCAGCAACAAATGCAGGATAATATTAAATGGATTAAAGGCGCACAGGAAAACAAACTCGTTGTAGGCTCTCAAGCTAGAATTCTTTATGCCGATGCTGAAGGAAGAATCAAAATTGCTGAAGCATTCAACCAAGCAATTGCAAAAGGTGAAATTGGAGCAGTTGTTTTAGGACGCGATCATCATGACGTTTCGGGAACCGATTCACCTTACAGAGAAACTTCAAATATTTACGATGGATCTCGTTTTACAGCCGATATGGCAATCCATAACGTAATTGGAGACAGCTTTAGAGGAGCAACCTGGGTATCGATTCACAATGGCGGTGGAGTTGGCTGGGGAGAGGTTATAAATGGCGGATTTGGTATGGTTCTTGATGGTTCTAAAGAAGCTTCAAAACGTTTAGCATCAATGCTTTTTTGGGATGTTAACAACGGAATTTCAAGAAGAAGCTGGGCTCGAAATGACGAAGCTATTTTTGCCATAAAAAGAGCCATGCAAGTTGAGCCTTTACTAAAAGTAACTTTACCTAATATTGTTGACGAAAGTCTGCTTTAAACAAAAGTTACTCATAAAACAGAGAACATTAAATTTCTAATAACATGAAAACATTCAAATTAATTCCGATTTTTTTGCTTTTGATACTTGCTGCGTCGTGCGACACGGTTAGTGCTTACTCTGACTACGATAAAACCGTAGATTTTACGCCTTATAAAACTTATGCTTATTTTAAGCCCGGAATTGATAAGGTCGAAATATCTGATTTGGATAAAAAAAGAATTCTTCATGCAATTGACGATCAAATGCAAGCTAAAGGTTTTACCAAAAGCGAAAATCCTGATATCCTAATAAACATTTTTACCAAAGCCAAAGAACAAGTTGATGTAAATCAATTTTACGCTGGATACGGTTATGGATGGGGTTACGGCTGGGGATGGGGATACAGCCCTTACATGTACGGAGGAACATCAGTTTCTAGATACACCGAAGGAACTTTGTTCATTGATTTTATTGATGCTAAAAAGAAAGAAATGATCTGGCAAGGCCAAGGCATTGGTACTTTATACAAAAACATTGATAAAAAAGATGCCCGAATTACTGAATTTGTAACCAAAATTTTAGCACAGTATCCGCCAGTAAAAAAATAATTAATTACTTTTGCTTTTCAATCAGCTAAAAAATGACAAATTTTAATAACATTATTATCGCTATTATCAGCATTATTGCAATTCAGCAGTAATGGCGAGGTGTTATATAAATAAGTAAAATATATTTTATAAAAACCTCCCAAAACGGGAGGTTTTTTATTTTAAGAAAAAAACACATATTATGGATTTATTTAATGAAATACTTAATGCAAAAAAGCAACTTGAAGATGTAGTTGCCGCGACTCCGCTTACGCAAAATTTGAATCTTTCAGACGAATTCAAATCGACGATTTTATTAAAACGAGAAGATTTACAAATTGTTCGTTCGTATAAAATCAGAGGTGCTTACAATAAGATTTCTTCATTAAACGAAAAAGAAAAATCAAACGGAATTGTTTGTGCCAGTGCAGGAAATCATGCTCAGGGCGTTGCTTATTCTTGTAATCTTCTTAAAATAAACGGTAAAATTTATATGCCGAAAACCACTCCGAAACAAAAAGTAAAACAAGTTCAATTATTCGGAAAATCATTTGTTGAAATTGTTTTGACCGGAGATACTTTTGATGATGCTTACGCTTCGGCAACTGCAGATGCCATCAAAAATCACAAAACATTTATTCATCCTTTTGATGATGAAAAAGTAATTGCCGGACAAGGAACAGTTGGCTTGGAAATTCTGGAAAGTTTTAAAGAACCAATCGATTATGTTTTTGTTCCAATTGGCGGTGGCGGATTAGCTTCTGGCCTATCTGAAGTTTTTAAACATTTAAGTCCGAACACAAAAATCATCGGCGTTGAGCCAAAAGGAGCTCCTTCGATGAAAACTTCAATAGAAGAAAATAAAAATACAGCTTTAAAAACAATCGACAAATTTGTTGACGGTGCCGCTGTAAAGCAAGTTGGCGATAAAACTTTTGAAATCTGTCGTTATAATTTAGAAGATATTATTCTGGTTCCCGAAGGAAAAGTTTGTACCACAATTTTGCGATTGTACAATGAAGAAGCCATGGTTGTAGAACCTGCGGGCGCTTTGACAATTGCAGCTTTGGATTTTTATAAAGACAAAATAAAAGGCAAAAATGTAGTTTGCATTGTCAGCGGAAGCAATAACGACATTGAAAGAACTGCAGAAATAAAAGAACGTTCGTTACTTTACGAAGGTCTGATGCATTATTTTATGATTCAGTTTCCACAGCGTCCTGGAGCATTGAAAGAATTCGTAAACAATATTTTAGGTCCAGACGATGATATCACCTATTTTCAATTTGCAAAGAAAAACAGCCGTGAAGTTGGTTCAGTAGTTGTTGGTTTGGAGTTAAAAAACAAAAACGATATTATGCCAATTAAATTAAAAATGACTCAAAACGGCTTTGAATTTCAATATTTGAATGATAATCAGGATTTATTCACGCAATTGATTGGATAAAAATAAAAGGCTGTCTATTAACCGTAGACAGCCTTTAAAATCAAATATAAAATTACTAATTGAATTCTAGATTTGTAATTTATTGTTTCAACACTTTCTTAGAGTACGATCCTGTGTTGTCATTTACCCGCACTACATAAATGCCCTTTGGCAATCTTGAAATTTCAATTTTAGACTGGCGTCCTTCAAAATTTACGCTTTTCTTCAACACATTTTGACCTTCAAGCGAGTATACTTCAACCTCAGCACTTCCTTTATGATTGGTATCAATTTTTAAATAATCATTTGACGAATTAATAAAAATCACCATATCATTTGGATTTTCTTCTTCTGCCGAAACTGTTGGCGCCAAAGCTTTTTTTGCCGTAGATTCTACCTGAACAAATTGCCATTGCTGATTTAGTCCCCCTGTATAATCCCAAACCTGGATATTAGCTCCATTTGCTGTCGAAACATTTTCAACATCAAGAGACTTTCCGGTATTTACATTGGTAATTTTATAATATCCGCCACTAAGGCTTGCAACTGTCCACTTAAATTCATTAGAATTAACAAAAGTTCTTTGCTGTACTTTTAGTCCATTTGCAGTTCCGTTATTTTCAACTGCGAGATACATTCCCGTTGATTTTACAATAATGTAATAATTGCCGCTTCCGTCTGAAACAAATTTCCATCTTTGGTTGCTTCCTCCGCCGCTGGTAACATCGTACTGCTGAATTCTCCCGCCACTTGTTGTAGAATTATCGGCAACATCTAAACCTTTGTTACTGTTTCTTGAAATAATATTATAATACCCCGGAAATCCAGTAGTTGTAGCATTTACAGTAATTGTGCTTGTCGCGGTTTTTGCTCCGTCTACCGTTGTAACTGTAATCGTTGCAGTTCCTGCCGCAACTCCTGTAACTAATCCGCTTGAGTTTACAGTTGCCACCGAAGTGTTACTTGAACTCCAGTTTACGGCTGTATTTGTCGCATTACTTGGCGAAACTGTTGCTGTTAACTGTTGCGTTTGTCCTGCCGTAATTGTTGCAGAAGTTGGATTTACACTAACTCCCGTTACAGCAACCGAACCTCCCGTTCCCCAAGTAAAAGTAACAGCTGAAGACCCAGGAACTGTATAATTAAATGCTGATGATCCGGAAACTACTTTTATAGTATTTGATGATCCGGAAGTATTATAAAGTACTAGAGCAATAGATCCATCAGGGTTTTTAAATCCAACTGATAAAATACTTCCGCTTGTGCTAGAAGAATTAATTCTTACTGCACCCGGTTTCACATATTTAGAAATTTGACCAATAATATAATACGCTACATTTTTAGTATAGCTTGTACTATTATTTACTGTAATCGCTCCTAAACAAGTATTACATCCGCCCGGAGTACGTGGGCCTAAACTTGAATTATTAGCGGCATTCCATTCTAAAACTGTTTTCGACCAGTTGTTTGTACTACCAATAACAACGTTTTGCATGTGCCATCCAAAATCTCCAGCGAAACTTCCTCCAGAACCTGTATATTGTTCAGTAAAATAAACGTTTTTATTAGTCTGCGTTTTTACAGTTGACATAGCAGAGATATTTCCTAAATACAAGTGAAATGCTGCACCATCTACATAACTACTGTTGTTCAAAACATCAATTGGATACGCTGTATTGTCACAATTGTGATCGAAAGCTATAATTTTAACACCGCCATATCCAGCTGCAGCCAATTGAGGTCCAAGTTGTTGATTGATAAAATTCTTTTGCTCTGTAGAATTCATCAGCATACTTGGCTCGTTGTTTGGATTTTCAGGTTCGTTTTGTGGCGTGATGGCCCAAATCGAGATTCCCTGCGCCTGCATAGCCTGAATGTATTTTACAAAATATTTGGCGTAAGCTGCATAATATTGTGTTTGTAAACTTCCGCCAACCCAAGAACCGTTGGTTTTCATCCATCGTGGTGCTGTCCAAGGAGTTGCCAATATTTTAATATTCGGATTGATCAACTGAATCTTTTTGATAATCGGAATCAAATAAGTCAAATCCGGACCGTTTAAACTGAAGTTATTCATATTGGTATCTCCCGAAGTTTCATTATAACTATAAGAAGAGCTGCTCAAATCTGATGCCGCAATACTAATACGAATCACACTTGCGTTTAATCCTGTTGTTGGATTATACAAATCATTCAATAACTGATTTTGCTGTGTTGCTGCCATTCCGCTTATCACTTCGGCGCTACCTTCTGTAAGTGTATAACCAAAACCATCCATTGTTTGATAGGTTGTTCCTGCATTAACTGTAACTGTAGATGGATTTGTTCCTGAGTTTGTTCCGAAACTTACAGTTGCCTGCTGTTGAAGTAATTTTGTCTGATCGCCTGATGTTATAAAAGGCGTAACCGTCTGAGCATTTGTTTTTGTAATACATAAAAGCATTATTATAATGACTTGTGTCATAAAAGCTTTTACCCGATTTGTAGGTTTTTGAGTAGTTTTGTGCATTTTTTTGTGGTTTTTGAGGTTTGTTGATAGTTAAATTTTTCTCATTTTATTATGATTATTTTTATTAAAACGCATCAAAAATATATCAATTTTAACGAAATCGATATAATTGAAACTTTACAAATACACATCATTTGTAAAATTTACCTTAACAAAAACTTATCTAATTAAAATTCAAAACACTGAATATCAAATAATTAATTAAAAATAAAACACAAAAAATCTTACTTTTTATTTTACTACATCTACAATATTTCAAGAACAGGTATTTTACAACCTAAATTTGATTGTTTTTAGCGTTGAAGAACCACTTGTTAAATGACAAATATCATGGATTAGGCAAGAAGTTATATCGTATTTTTGCAATTCATTTTAGAAAGAAAAACAATGAATGCCCTTAAAGATATTTCGACTTTAGAAGATATTAAACAAATGGTGAACAGCTTTTATGACAATGTTAGAAAAGACGATCTCATTGGTCCAATATTTAATGACAAATTACAAGATCGCTGGGAACCTCATTTGCAAAAAATGTACGGTTTTTGGCAAACCATTTTATTTGATGTCCGTGCCTATTCTGGAACTCCGTTTCCTCCTCACAAACAATTACCAGTCGATAAAACTCATTTTGATCGTTGGATCGAAATTTTCAATACTACAATCGATTCCCAATTTGCAGGTCCGTTGACAGAAGAAGCTAAAATGCGCGCTACAAACATGGCTTTTATGTTCAATCATAAAATTGAATATTTCAGAAATGCTGAAAATGAATTGAGAAATTCGAGCAAGAAATCCTAAAAGTAAATTTCAAAATTTAGACGATGTTGTTATTTTTTAAATAAATTTGGTTCAGCACAAACCCTATCTTAACCAAAGTAAAAACCTACTAAAAGTTTTTCGAATGAAAAAAATAATGCTCTTCTTTATAATTTGTTTCTCTTTTTTGAATACAATTCAAGCTCAAACGGCTCCAACATCAAATTTATACAAAGGAACTGTTGACGGAAAAACACCAATAACAGTTTACATCAAAACAGAAGAAAATCCATGCACAGCTGATTTAATGTACACTTCGATGTACCGTTACAACAAATCCAAAAACTGGATTCAACTGAATATTACTCAAAACAGAAAAGCTGAAAATGAATTTATCATGGTAGAACATGGTTTCAGCGGCGTATTAATTTTGAAGAAAATCGAAAATACTTTTTCAGGATTATGGATAAGTCCCGACACTAAAAAACAATTAAAAGTTGAATTGAAAGAAGTTTCGATGACAAAAAAAGAGTTGGCTGACTTTGAAAAAACAATGGAAAAAGTCAATTACGAGAATAACGACTGTTAAAATCCATTTTCTTGCTAAGCTCTAAAAAACTATAAAAACGCAATAAAACCCACTTTCGAATAAAAATTTTGTGATGAATATCAAAAATTAGTAGTCTAAATTCGTAATTTTACATTCTAATCTACAACGTTTTCGAAATGAATGCATCTATAGAAACAAATCCATTATTAGAGCGATTGCCTAAACATTTAAAGCAATTTATTAAACCTCAGGATTATAGCGATTACACACCTATTAATCAAGCGGTTTGGCGCTATGTAATGCGTAAAAATGTAGATTATCTTTCAAAAGTTGCACATCACTCCTATTTAGAGGGATTGAAGAAAACCGGAATCGAAATTGATTCTATTCCGAGTATGTACGGAATGAACCGTATTCTGACAGAAATTGGATGGGCTGCGGTTGCCGTTGACGGATTTATTCCGCCAAATGCTTTTATGGAATTTCAGGCTTATAATGTTTTGGTTATTGCTTCAGATATCCGACAATTAGAACATATTGAATATACACCAGCTCCGGATATTATTCACGAAGGTGCCGGCCACGCTCCTATTATTGCTAATCCTGAATATGCTGAATATTTAAGACGTTTTGGCGAAATTGGATGCAAAGCAATTTCTTCTCATAAAGATTATCAAATGTATGAAGCGATTCGTCTGCTTTCGATTTTGAAAGAAGCCGAAGATACTCCACAGGAAAAAATTGACGAAGCTGAAAAAGCTGTCGCCGATTTACAAAACAATATGGGCGAATTGTCTGAAATGGCGCAAATTCGAAATTTACATTGGTGGACAGTTGAATACGGATTAATTGGAACTGTCGAAAATCCAAAAATATACGGCGCCGGATTACTTTCTTCTATTGGTGAAAGTGCCCACTGTATGACGGATAATGTGAAGAAAATCCCTTATGATATTTCGGCAGCAAATCAGAATTTTGATATTACGCAATTACAACCTCAATTATATGTAACCCCAACTTTCTCTTATTTGAGTTTGATTTTGGAAGAATTTGCAAATAAAATGGCTTTACGTACCGGAGGATTATCTGGAATTCAAAAATTGATTCAGTCCAACGCTTTAGGAACAATCGAATTAAGTACTGGTTTACAAATTTCTGGCGTTTTCACGAATGTAATTGAAGAAGAAGGAAAACCGGTTTACATTCAGACCACTGGAAAAACAGCTTTGGCATACCGCGAAAAAGAATTAGTCGGTCACGGAACTTTAACGCATCCACACGGATTTGGAAGTCCGATTGGAAAACTGAAAGGCTTCAATTTAGCAATTGAAGATATGAGTCCGAAGGATTTACAAGCTTACAGTATTGTTGAAAACGAAACCGTAAAACTGGAATTTGAAGGCAATATTATTGTTGAAGGTGAAATTATCACTGGTTCACGAAACTTACACGGCGAAATTATTTTAATCAGTTTTAAAAATTGTACAGTAACTCATGGCGAAACAATTTTGTTTCAGCCTGATTGGGGAAATTACGATATGGCAATTGGTAAAAAAGTGGTGTCTGCTTTTTCCGGTCCAGCCGATGTGAATAGTTTTGACTTAATCAATATTGTTCCGACAACTAAAACGATAAAAGCAAAACATACTAACGAACGCGATGAATTAGAGATTCTATACGCTACTGTTCGAAACATCAGAAACAATAAAGATTCTAAAACTGAATTAAAATCTGTTTTTGAAAAATTAAAAAACAATCATTCAAACGATTGGTTATTATCTGTTGAAATTGCAGAGCTTTTAAAAGATTCTGATGATAAACAATTACTTCAAGAAGTCTTAGTTCACCTTGATCAATTGAAAGAAAAACGTCCTGAAGTGGCGCATTTAATTTCTGGCGGATTGGATTTGATTTTTGATAAGGTAACTGCTTAAAATATAGCACACAGATTATTTTAATCTCGCAAAGACGCAGAGTCGCAAAGTAAACTTATTAAATAAAAACTTTGCGACTCTGCGTCTTTGCGAGATTCTTTTTTTACAACTTTGAATTCAAATCCTGTGTTAACTCCGTTTCTGACTCAATAGTTTTTCCGTTATATTCCAGTTTCCACCCCATTGAATTTGTCATAATCAAGATTTTAGACAATTCGCTTATTAAACGATTTTGGGCATTTGTTTTTAGAGTAGAATTTTCAATTTTCTTTGCCAGATTCGCTTTTACTGATTTATTGATTTTATTGTAATCATCTCCCGTAAACGGATTCAGTTTACTTTGCTCAACATCATAAAACTGAATATCCGGATTGATGGTAATTTCTTCTTTTGGAATATTTAAAATTGTAATCGTTTTGTTTTTTTCATCTATATCATATTTCATTTTATGCAAATCGTAGGCAACGGTCACATTTGCATTTACAACCACAAGCGCTTTCTTCTCAAAAGAAATCATGTCCATGAAATATTTCTGCTGATTTTTATACGTGATAACTTCTGAAAAATGTCCTTCGGTGACAACCAATTTCCCAACATTAAGAATCTGTTGCTGAATTAAATTGGTATTATATTGAATATCAGAATCGTCATCTTTTTTGAATTGGCAATATTTAAAAGCCAGAACAATGAGTAAAACGATAACACTAATACCAATAATTCTTTTGATCAAGTTTTGCATTCCTCTAAAATATTTTAGACCAATTTACTTCTTTTTTTTAGTTTTTTTCGCCACGAATTCACGAATTTTCGCAAATCTCTTTGTCTATTAATTTTTACAATTTCACAAATTAAAATTCGAATAATTCAACTTAAAACATTTCAGAAAATCAAATATAATTTGTGAATTGCTTCGCCTGTTCGCTATCGCTCGAGTCGTGGCGGAAAAGACACGTTAAAAACTTAAAACGGATATCCGATAGCAATATTCAAAATCAGGTTTTCTTTTCGCCAAGGTCCACTTCCAAAATCAATATCTTTAATTACCCATCTTTGGCCGTCTGGCAAATAAGGTTTTCGGAGCGGAAAGGCCAAATCGGTTCTTAGAATAAAGAAAGACACATCAAATCGTAAACCTACACCCGCGCCTACTGCGATTTCTTTCATAAAATCTTTAGAAAATTCGGCACCAGGCTTATTTGGATCGGCGTTGACCAACCAAATATTTCCTGCATCAATAAAGGCCGCTCCTTTTACAATACTAAAAAGCTTCGCTCTGTATTCGGTACTGAATTCTAATTTCAAATCTCCTGATTGATCTGGCAGATAATCATTTGTTGTTGCTGTGTTTACATAACTTCCGGGCCCAATTGATCTTGCTCTAAAAGCTCTGATACTATTTGTTCCTCCAACTACAAATTGTTTGGAGGTTGGCAAAACACTAGAATTCCCATACGGAATTCCGGCTCCAACGATAATTCGGCTGGCTAATTCACTTTCTTTCCCCAATTTTAAATAATGCCTGAAATCTCCCCTAATTTTTGCATATTGGCTAAACGGAACATCAAAAACCTTAATAGTATCGTTTTTTTTGACATTTGCGCTAGTAATTAACCCCGTTACATTTCCAGCCAAATCCAATTCTCCGCTAAAATAAAACGTATTCTTTTTACGCTTCTGCATCGTATTCGTGTATGTATAAGTGTAAGTTGGTCCAAAAATCAATTGTTTCTCTATTACTTTTGCCAAAGATGAATCTGCTTTAATATCATCGCGATATTCCTGTGTTACATGATTCGGACTTACATATGTAATATCCATTACATTCAATTGATGTTCTTTTCGGGCATTTTCTTTCCATAAATAACCAAAAGAAGTTTTAAACGAATTCAAAGCATACAATTGGGTTCTGTTTTGATACTCATAGCGAAGTGTCGCTTTGGTTCTTGGAACATATTCACTCGATCCATCAATATGAAATGGCGTTATAAATCTTGGCCAGGTCAAACTCGTTTCAGTTCCTAATTTATAGATATTCTTGCCTTTATTCACTCCCGCAAGCTGAAAATCGGCACCGCCAAAAACAGAAACCGTCAGCAATTCTGCTCCGCGAAATAAATTTCGATTGTTCCAATTAACATTAATTTCTGTCCCCGTATAACTCGCTGAATTTGTTTTCCCTAAAACCTCAACGCGAATGAATTTCTTTGGCAAAAGCGTTAAATAATAATAGGAATCCAACGCATTTTTTATACTATCTGATGTTCTAAATTCATTTTTCACAAAACTGAAAGTTCCCAGATTTACAAATCGATTTAAAGTTAAATTGTGATCTTTTCTGTTGTATAAATCTCCTTTTTTGAAATAAATTGTTCGGTCAAAAACCCTTGGTTTAAAAGTATTTGCCGTATCGATAATGGTAAAATCTTTGTACTGAACAATATCTTCTGGTTTGTATTTTACACTATCTTTTGAAATAGAGAAATTTGGATAAACAATGATCTTATCAATTTTATAAGCCGTCAACGCTTTTGGTGGCGCATCGTCTTTTATTACCAATCTTATTTTTACTTCGTGATCGCCTTTACTGCTGTCTACTTTGGCCAAAATATAATCGGGGTTAAAATAGTAATAACCTTTTTCTTTTAACCGCGCATCAATTCGTTCTCTTTCGGCTTTTATAACATCCAAATCATACGGATTTCCAACTTTCAATAAACTTCTTCGGCTTGATCTTCCAATGATTCTTGACATTGCCAGTGAATCATCTGGGAAAGTCACGCTTTTGATTATATATTGTTTTTTGGGAACAACAATATATTCAGCCGTAACTCTTTTATTTCGAACGGTCGAATCGGCACTGACACGGGTTTTGAAATACCCTTTGTTTTCGGTAAAATTTCTTAAAACAGAAGCATTATAATCTAAATCGACTTTACTAAAAAGCACAGGTTCCTCGCCCACTTTTGTGCGAAGCCAATATCTAAATCCTTTGTCTTTTTTGGGCTGACCCGCAATATTATAAACCCATAATTTCGGGCGAAGACCTAAAAATTGTTTATTAGGTTTTGGGCGAAGCAAATCTTCAAGCTGGTTTTCTAAAGCTTTTCGGTCTTTCTTTTTAATAATTGAATCTTTCACCTTTACTGAAGCTCCAGTATAAAGCAAATCGCCTTCGGGCAAATATTTAGTATTACTGCATCCAAAAACAAAAAATAAGGACAGCGTAATAAAATATTTTATATATCTGTTTTTCATATTCTTATGTTTTTATATCAGTGCCTTTAATTTGATTATCTTCTTCCTTTTTCTCTTTTTCTTTCGCTTCTTTATCCTTTTGTTTTTGTCGTTCTTTACGCAGTTTTTCTTCTCTAATCATTTCCTTTTCTGCTTCACTGCGATGAAAAAGTTCACGGAATTTATTGTAACTCATCGTAATAATAAAAGCAATCCCGGTCTCGATGACCTGACCTTCAACTGCCACCTGATATTCGTTTTTTCGGTACGCACGAAGCATATAACGACCATCTTTCGTCAGCTGATAATCTAAAGCAACGTCACCTGCAATATTGGTACTTTGTTCATTAGCGCGTTCCTGACCTTCGACTGCAAAACTGCTTCCTACGGTAACTTTCAATCGATCATCTAAAAGCTTTTTAGAAACACCAACATTCAAATCGGTTCTGTTTTCCATCGTTCCTGTCGTGTAATCTTCGGTTGATTCTAAATCAAATTCCAATTGAACACCGCTGATCAATTCACCAGCAAAATCATTTAATTGCTGTGACAAAATCTTACTCACACTTTGTCTCGCCAAAGATTCGGCACTTGTACCGCCACTTTCACTCGCAAACGGATTTTCGCCAATAAATCTGTTTAATAATAAAAGCGCAAAAACTTGTTTGTTCATTTCAGCCGGTTCTTGACGCAACTGCTCCAATTTTGTACGAGACAACTCTACAATATTAGAAGAAACCCCATAATTACCCTCTGGAAGTACAATGTCAAAAGTGATTTCCGGCTTTAACAATTCGCCATTCATTTTTAGATGTGTCTCAAAAGGTATTTTTTGTTTATAAGTGTTTTTTTCTGCCTGAGTTTTATCACCTAACTGATTTCCAAGCAAATCTATAGGTGCCGTTTCTACTTTATAAATTGCCGTAATATTCAAACTTGCCATTGTCGGCTCTCCATTCCAGGTAATCGAACTTCCTTTCTGAATATTAAATTTTCTTCGGATCATGTTGAAATTCATTTCATATGCTCCATCTGTGAATTCATATTTACCCGTTAAAGTTGTTTTTCCCGAAGGATCAATTCCGCCTGTCAACTGCGCTTCACCTTTTAAATTCAGATAATCGCCATTTCCTTTATCGATAATTAAAGTCAATTCTGCTTCTTTATCAATTGAAATATCGACGCTGACATCCATTCCAATTAATTCGGATTGATTCAGCTTTTTCTCCATTTCAGCAGTCTGTCTCAAATATTGATTGTCTTCGTCAACAAATTCTACAATTCCTTCTCTGTCAGCAATCGAAGGATCTGATTGTGGCAAAACGACCGTAAACTTAGTTTCTTTATTGACTTTAATATTTCCGCCAATAACAGGATTTTCAAGCGTTCCTTTAACGTTTAATTTGGTGTCTAAAAACAAATCTCCGTAGAACAAATCATTGTCGGGAGCTTTAGAATGTATCGCTCTGAAATCGTCTGCCACAATTGTTAAACCAAAATTATATTTCTTGAAATCTGGTGACTGAATAGTTCCGTCAACCGATAATTCATTGTCATTTTCATCATGAAGCGTAAACTTATCAAAAGTGATTATGCCGTTATCAAAAGCGATTTTTTCCTGATCAATTTTAAAATAGGAATTCAGCTGTGTAACTCTAAAAGCCGAATCATTAAAATTAAGTTCACCATTAATTTTAGGCGCATCAGTCGTGCCTTGAATTTTAAAATTTCCTGATAAATAACCTGTTCCTTCAGAAATATTATCCATGCTGAAACCCTGAATGCTTTTTATATTCAGTTTGTTTATCGCTACATCAAAATCAAAAGTTCCTGCGTCAATCACATAATCTCCTGAAAGATTTACATCGTTTCCTTCATCGCTCAATTGTACATTTGCAGTGAGAATATTGGCTGTTTTATTATCCACTTTTATTTCTAAATCGCCAACTTTATCGCCTTTAAAAGTAAAATCATCAATTTTTAAATCTGATGTAAAAGTGGGTTTTGTCATTACGTTTTCGACAACCGCATTTCCATTAATCAAACCTTGCATGAGCAATTTGTCTTTTTTGACAATGTTCATGATAGTTTCAATTTTGAAGTTTACAAAATCAACCTGAATTGGTGCATTATTTTGAGTGCCTTGCGATTGAATTTTCAATTCATTCTCGTCATTTTCAAGGAAAAATTTATTGATGTAAAGTTGATTTTTCCCAAATTCAATCGCATTTTCCGGATCGATTTTCCATTTGTCATAATTCAAAACGAAGTTTTCAGCATCAATTTTGAAGATATTTTTAGAATCTTCAGCTTTGAATTCACCACCAACAAAATATTGCTGTTTGTCTTTTGCATCTTTTATTTCGAGTGCATAATCCAGAATATTATTTTCGGCTTTTCCTGATAAACTTGTAAATGGAATTTTCAATGAACCGCTTTCAATTGTCGCAACAGAAATAGCATATTCTAAAGCATTTTCTTTGGCTTCAATATTAATTTTTCCATCAGCAATCGTATTATCTGCGTAAACAATTCTTGGGATTGTTCCTTTTATTTCTAAAGAATCGGTTACATTATTATATTTTCCGGTAATTTTAATTGGCTCTAAACCTGTCAGTTTTGGAATTAATTTAAACAAAATCGGGTCGTTATCAACCGTTAATGTAAAAGCCAATCTTTGTTCATCAGATTCTCCATTTACTTTCGGATTTTTCAAATCAATATATTTTGACAATGATTTTTTTATCGCCGATGTCAAAGTCGTCAATTTGTATTTCCCGTCAACTTCTGCTTTTAAAAACTGAGACGAAATTTTGATATTATTTCGCGTATTATCTGAAAACGCAATGACACGAACCGAATCTAAAACAATTGGTTCCTTGTCCTGCAAAATTTGAATGTTTGAAAGAAACACTTTTCCGTTCAGAAAATCGGGATTGCTGTTGGCGATATCAGCATCGACATTTCCGCGAAGTTTCATTGGTCCGGCGTGAAGATTCAGTTTTTCTAAATCGGCTATATCTAAATTCAATTTTAGTTTTATTGCCGGATATTTCTCTTTTGTATTTCCGCTGGCAACCAAATCAAAATTCAAATTCGGATCTTTCATTCCAGATTTTACTGCGAATGATCCGTTTTCGATATTTCCTTTTAATGCTAGATTTTTGTACGTATATTTATTAAAAACCGCTTTTTGAACCAATCCATCCACTACTGCATTTGCCGTTTTTGGATCTAAACCTGTTCCTTTGACTTTCGCTTTAAGCGTAATTTTTCCGATTGAATCATTTTTGATTAATCTTCCCAAATTGAAATCCAATAAATAAACCGTGGCATCGTATTTCTCTCTTTTTTTGATGCGCTGATCAAATAACGCATCGACTTTTGCATTTCCGAAACTACTGTTTAAAGCCAGATTTGTTTTGAAATTCTGCACCGAGCCTTTAAATTTTCCCTGCAAACTAAGTTGTTGTGGAATTTGAATATTGGTCGGGATTGTTCCTTTTGGCACAAATGTATAAATGTCTTTTGAAGTACTCGAAAGCTTTTTGATATTCAAATCGTAATAGGCTTTTTGAGCATCAGGCAAGCCTTTTATCTTCCCCGAAAGGGAAACTTTTGTGGTTCCGATTCCACTCATTTCAAATAACGGAATATCCAAATCTTTTACTTTTCCGCTCAAACGTGTATTGATTGCTAAAACAGCATTTGGATTAGTTTTAAACGGATTAGTATTTCGTAAATCGGGCGCGAACAACAAAATGTCTTTGAAACCAATTTTTGAATTCTTTACATTAGCTTCAATCGAAAGGTTTACAAGATCTTTTTGAAGTGCTTTTAGCGATTTGTATTCAACTTTAATTTTATCCTGAAGAAGCGTTTGCGGTGTTTTTAAGTATAAATTATTCAGATATGCATTTTTTGGTCCGTAGAAAAAGTCGGTTTTTAAAGCCTGAATATTTAAACCGCTTTTTTCATTTACTGCCAACGATTTAATATTTCCTGAAATCGTATCATTTGCGTAATACAATTTTTCAGCCTGAAAATTGAATTTATTCAAATCCAAATGACTGTAATCTAAACCTTTTGCAATAGGTTTTGACTGCATATCATCAAATTTGAATGCAACATTTTCAATATCAACTTTATTTAGTTTTGCTTTCCAACCCGCTTGTCTTATCGCTGTTGTATCTAAATCTGGCGCATCAATTTGTTTGTCTTTTGCACCTAATCTTAAATTTCCGCTAAGATTTTTAAGTTCGAAAGTATCGAAATCTAAAAGCTGTTTGTTTAAATCAATTTCGTTGAAAGATAAATTTAGATTTCCGAGTTTTATTCCCGAATCTAATTTGGAATCTTTATTATCGTAAGCAACATCAATTTTTGACAAACTGATTTTTCCGAGTTTTAATTTGAAATCTGGTCGCTTGGAGATTGTATCGACTGTTTTTACCGAAACCTCTGCAATTTTCTCTACAACATCTTGATTTAAAACTAATTTAAGTCCATCAAGATCGATGTTCGGAATATCGAAATTCATTTTATCCAAATCAAATTCCTTGAATTTAGTATCAAAATGAGTCAGCTTTACGCGAATATCATTTTTAGAGAAATCATCTTTAAAATTGAATTTGATATTATCTAAATTGACTTTTACAACTGAAATTTTAAAAGGTTTTGCATTTGGATCTTCAACTTTTGGTTCTTTTGATTCGAATGCTTTTATAATGTAATCAAAATTGAAAACGCCGTCTTTGTTTCGGGAAATGTTAGCTGTCATATTTTCTAAGGAAACCGAATTGATTTCGAGTTCACTGCTAACCAGTTTAAAAAGATCAACATCGAGTTCTAAACGCTTTCCTGCTAAAAGTGTATCCTTTTTTTGATCTTCAAAATAAAAACCTTCAAGTACTACATCTTTTGGGAATTTGATCGAAATATGATCTAAAGAAACTTTGGTTTTAATTTTTTTATGAAGGTAAGAAACCGCTTTGTCCTTAACAAAATTCTGAACTGAAGGAACCTGAATCAAAATGATTAAAAGCAATAAAAGTGCAACTATTGAAGTCATGCACCAAAGCAGTACACGAAGTGTTTTTTTTAGAAAATGAATTGATTTCTTATTCATACGTCAGCAAAACACGATTAGATTAAAGTTGCAGTTTTATAAGGCTGTAATTATACAGTCTACAAAATTGTGGATTTTAAACCTTAACAATTTACACAATTATCTGCAATTATTCTAAAATTTCACTGTCAAATAGTTAATTTTCAGTTCTTACTTTAGCCAAAGACTGAATAAAACTTTGCGCCTTTGCGTCTTTGCGAGACTAAAAAAAGCCTGTTTAAATAGCTTAGAAATAATCTCGCAAAGACGCAAAAGCGCAAAGAAAATTTTAGAATTTGATTTGTGGAAGTTTTTCTCCTAAGAGATTAATTTTCTTTTGAAGATTGGCTAAGAATTTTTGATGTTGTTCAGATTCTGGATTGAAGCTTCTATGGCGCAAGCTTTTCTGGATTTCATCAACTTCCTGCATTACCGAAATGCTTTCCTGAGCAATGTAATTTTCACTGAAAAGCTTCCAGATATAATCAATTGCTATTTGATTTGGATGAAGCATATCTTCGGTATAAAAACGATAATCACGAAGTTCATCCATCATGATTTCGTAGGAAGGAAAATAGTTATGAGTTATGAGTTTTGAATTATGAGTTTTTAAAACTTGGTGAAGCGCTGTGAATAAATGGGATTTGCTTAATTGATTTTCTATAAATCCGTCTTTAATGTGACGAACTGGCGAAACTGTGAAAATGAAATTTATGTTCGCATTTAAATTTTGAATTAAATCAATTGTGTTTTGAATGCTTTTTTGAATTACATCTGCCGACAATAATTCTTTTGAGAATTTTTTTTGAGGCACTTTATGGCAATTCGCTACAATTTCTTCGCTATCGAGATTTCTGTAGATCCATGAAGTTCCGTATGTAATGATAATATGCGACGCTTCTTTTAATTGTTTATTGGTTTCTGTAATTGCTTTATTCAAAGTTTCAAGCAATTCTTGTCGGTCGGAATTACTTAAATCGGAATGCACTTCATAAGAATGCCAACGCTCGTTATAAAAAAAAACATCTTTTTCCTGATAGAAATCCAACTCACAAACTCTTCTAAATAATTTCTCAATCGAAACCGAATTAAAAATAATTCCAAACGGATTTGTTTCATTTTGAAACTTAAAATAATCGAATTTCTCAGCAATATTTTCTGCAAAACAAGAACCAAAAGAAAGTATTTTCGAATTATAATCGATTGGTGAATTACTTTTTGAAATTGGAATTTGGGTTCTGAATTGCATCTTTTATTAGTTTAAAACAAATTTCGGTTATTTTTTACAAACAAAAAACCCAAATAAATCACTGAATGAAATATTTGGGTTTGACTATTTTTTATTTTCTACTAATAAAAATATTGTGTAGAACCTTTTATATTGCCATCCTTGTCAAAATGTTTTGCTCCTGTCGGGAAATTTTTTCCATCATAGCTATAGGTTGAACTGTTAATTTTAGGCAAATCTGAAGAAGTGGTCGACGTTTCCTTTACTTTATTAAAATTAGAATATCCCAAATCAAAATTACCTAATAAAGCCTCTACTCCTTTAACATTTTTGAAAGGGTTATTTGCCGTATCATATTCATAAACTATCGTTGTTGCTTGAGCACCAATTATCTCATCCTTAACAATTTTTCCATCTTCAAGAGTTAATCTTCCTTGAACTGGATTAGTTTCAGCATTATTATCTTCGTCAACATCTACAGTTTTGTAAGTAACCGTTTCATTACCAAATCTAATTCCTGTAGAATAATATGTTTTTTTGATATTTTTTTTACCGTTTATAAATTCAGTCTGTAAAATAGTTTTTAAAGAAACATCATTATACGTAAGTTCAGTCAAAACTAGAGCTTGCCCATCAGTTGTTGATTTCAGAACTGAAGCTATCATACCCTCCCTATTATAACTGTAATCCATATAATATGTTTCACCTGTATTATTATTTTTTACAGTTTCTCTGTCTTTTCTAGTACCATCATAAGTAAAATCAGTGGTGAATGAATTACCATTTTTATCTACTTCAATAATTTTTTTGACAAATACTGAAGATTCCTTTGAATCATCAGATGAACAAGAACTCAGAACTAGAACTAAAGCCGAAAAAAGAGATAAAATTTTCTTCATTTATTTATTATTTTGATTACTATTTCTTACAAAGAAAGAGAAATAAAAAATAGAAATCAAGTAAAAAAACTTATTTTAATACTAAAAAACTGTACTATTGCTGCCTAAAATGGTATTTGGGTTTTGAATTACATGAGAATTGTTTTCTGTAAATTTTGGTTATTTTTTACAAACAAAAAACCAAATACTTTTGTACTTGGTTTTTACAGATTTATTTTCTTTTAAAAATTAATATACATACTCAACTATTTCAGTTATCCTTTCAGCATAATCATAAGTTGTTTTCTTTATTGGATAACCATTTTTATTGTATTCGTATTCCATTTTAAACCAATATGGCTCAAAAGCTATATTTGATAATGGTCCTTGTTTATGAGTTACCTTAAATCGCTTTATATTATTATTTGAAGACAAGCTCATTTCAGAATCCAAACTAAACTGATCGAGCAGTAAATTCAAACCTCTAATATTTTTAAAGGCATTATTATTTGTATCGTATTCATATTTAATAGTACTGATAACATCATAATTATCTCCCCAATCAGATTCTGAATTTGCGATATTTCCATTAATGATAGTAATCAAATCTTTTTCTGATTTTTTTGATTCTTTTCCAGTGGTATTGTCAAAATTGTAAACTTGTTTAGTTATTGAACCATTATTGTTATAGCTATAATCGTATCTTAATTTTTCTCCGTTTAAAAATTTAGTAACCGTTTTCAAACTATCATTTTTGTAACTATAATTTGTGGATAAGACACAATTAAAATACCACGTATTGTCTCACTTTATTTTGTGTTGAAAATTGTGCTTAATCCAAAGCCTTATAATTGTGAAAAAATTAAAAATTTTATTAACCAGTTTAGTATTATCATCTTGTAGCTCTGATATAAGTGATACTTATTCTGAAACGTTTTCACAGGAAAATGAGGATATCGTTATGTGTACATTTGATCTAAGAGAAGGACAAAATGATCTCACATTAAAGTCTAATGCAGCAATTATTGACCCGCGTTGGGAAATTGGCCAAATCATAAAAATTAAATTCTTGGACGGCACTAATTCGCAACATGAAATAGTAAAAAAATATGCTTCGGAATGGTTAAAATATGCAAATCTAAAATTTGAATATGTTCCTAAAGATCAAGATGCTCATATTAAAATTGCTATTAATATAGGCACTCCTGGAACTTGGTCTCAACTAGGATCAATCGGAATGTATCCGAGTCCGCTTTTTGCTAATGTCCAAAATACACCAACAATGCGTTTAGGTTCCATTAGTGATAATGAAAGTTCCAGAAGAACTATATTACATGAATTTGGTCATGCATTAGGTTTAGTTCATGAAACAACTAATCCTCCCGCTACTATTAAATGGGATTTATCAAAAGTGTATAAATACTATTATGACCTTATGGATTGGTCAAAAGAAAAAGTAGATCAATCAGTTATTAATAAAGCAAATTCAACAAATTACTCTGAATATGACCCTCTTTCTATAATGCATTATTATGTACCCGCATCTCTTACAACAGATGGTATTGCAGTAAATTAAATGAGTGAATTATCATATATTGATAAAAAATCAATTAATACATGGTATCCTTATCCTATAATTTCAAGTATAGAATCAGGAAGAAGTTTAAATGCACTTCCGTTGAAAGATCGTATAAAATCACCTAACGGCAGATATGTACTAGAATTTATTCCTGGTATTTTACGCATAAATGATTTAACTAAAAATACAATTATTTGGGAAGTTGGAAATAGTTTTTATATAATAAAATCATCTTGTGTTTTTGATTCGAATGGAAATATTACTTTAAAAGGAAGTGCTTTAAATTCTCCTTCCATGAAGATTCTCTGGAATAGCAATACTGCTGGATTTCCTGGCTCAAAATTGCAGTTACAAGATGATGGCGATCTTCAATTAACTTATAATGGAGTTGTAAAATGGTCGTCAAAAAGCGGAAAAATATAAACAAAAAAAGCCAGATAAAATCTGGCTTTTATAATTAAAATTGTCTGGTTATTAATAGAAATACTCCGAAGTACCTAAACTGTCAGATCCTTTATCAACTTCTTTAGTTGGGTATCCTTGGTCATTATAAGTAAAAGTGCTATTTGTCCACAAATCTCCTTCTGATGTATCTGTCAAAATATTAAATTTTACTCCATTTCCTTCTCCATCAACAAATGCAATTTTATCCATTCCTAAAATATTTTTCGTAGGGTTATTTTTATTGTCATAAGTATATTTATGATTTTCCCAACTTGCTGAACTAACTATTTCACTAACTTCTCCGTTTACAAATTTAATTGTATTACTTGTTCCTTTGTTTGTTTGAGTTATACCGTCACCTGAATACGATTGAGCTGTTACAGTTCCATCAGCATTATAAGTATAAACTTCCTTGTGTCCCCAATCCATATTTGGTTCTACTCTTACAAAAGTTGTTAATTTACCTTCTGCATTATATGAAAAATTATTTATTTGGTCGATTGTTCCATCAGGGTTTTTAAACTCTATTTTGGTAATTAAATCTCCTGTATAAGTATAATAAAGACTTACATCACCTGAATCATCTATCGCACTTACTATTTTATTACCATCATACCTATAACTGATAGTGTATTTATCACCATCAGGAGTTGTAATAACGGTTTTTTTAAGTAAACCAGAATTTGAAGACGAATCATCACTAGAACATGAAGTTAATAATAGAGTCAAAGCTCCGAAAAGACATAGGATTTTTTTCATTTTGATTTGGATAAATTTGTTAATGAAACAAACATAGCGCAATCCAAAATCAAAGCCTTACGGGTTTCCATAATCAGAACAAAAAATACAATTAACCTTTTTTAACACACTAAAAACAAATACTATACACAAGAAATCACTTCTGTAGAAATTTAACTACAAAACAAAATACTGTAATAAAAATAGTTGTTTTCTTATTTTTATATTTATTCAAAAGTTTAAAAATACTTCCTAAAATTTCAAACATATAATACTATAAAAACACATATAATTTAACCATAAAAAAAATTACATTTTAAATAACACAAATCAACTTTACAAACGCAAACAATTGCTTACTTTTGCATCTTCCACTTTTCTAAAAATCATATGAAATTATTATATTCTTATATAATCAGACACAAAATGCTTTTGTTTTTTGCGCTGATTATGGCTTCGATAAACATTTGTTTCAGTTTATCAGATTCAATTATTACCGGTAAATTAATGCAGGATTGCGGTGTCGGGCTCCATAAATATGATGGAAACGCAACTGGTTTTATCAAATCATTGTCATTTTGGTTAGGGCTTTCGCTTGGCGCCGCGATGATTTCCCGAATTACTAAAAACTTTCAGGACTATTTCACCAACGTTGTCATTCAGCGAACTGGTGCTCAAATGTATACTGATGGAATTAAAAAATCCTTGGATTTGCCATACGCCGAATTCGAAGATCAACGAAGCGGTGAAACATTAAGTAAACTGACTAAAGTTCGTTCTGATTCTGAAAAACTGATTACACTTTCGATTTCGTTAATCTTTCAAACCATTATCGGATTCATATTCGTAATTGTTTATGTTGCCCGAATCGATTATCGTATTTCAATTATCTTTTTAATTACGGCGCCAATTATTGCTTTGGTAAGTTCTTATTTAGGAAAAAAGATAAAAGTAGTTTCTAAAAAAATTGTAAACCAGACAAATGCTTTGGCTGGCTCAACAACCGAAAGTTTGCGAAACATTGAGCTTGTAAAAAGTCTTGGTTTGACTTATCAAGAGGAAAAACGTCTTAACTTAAATACTTTTAAGATTTTACATCTCGAATTAGAGAAAGTTCGTTATATCAGAAGTTTGAGTTTTATTCAGGGAACAACGGTTCACTTTTTAAGAACTTGTGTAGTGTTTACATTGTATTACTTTTTGTTTGGAGGTAAAATTATTGTGGGTGATTTATTGACGATGGTATTTTTTACTTTCTTCATTTTTGGTCCGTTGCAAGAACTTGGAAACTTTATTATTGCGGTTAATGAAACGAAAGTTTCAATGGAGAATTTTAGAACACTGCTAAATGCTCCAAAAGAATTTCGTCCTAAAAGTCCAAAACATGTAGGTGCCATTCAATCACTTTTATTTTCAAATGTTAGTTTCAAACATAAAACGGCAAAATTTAAAGCCGTAGAAGATATCAATTTTGAAATTAAACAAGGACAAACTGTTGCATTCGTAGGTCCGTCTGGATCTGGAAAAACAACTTTAGTAAAATTATTGGTTGGATTATACACGCCTGCTGAAGGCCAGGTTTTTTACAATGATATCGATTCAGCCGAAATTGATTTACTAGATTTAAGAAAGCAGTTAGGTTTTGTAACACAGGATGCTCAATTATTCTCTGGAACAATTCGCGAAAATTTATTGTTTGTTAAACCAAATGCAACCGACGAAGATTTATACGACGCCTTAAAAAGGGCAAGCTGTGAAAAACTTCTAAAACGTGCTGAAGATGGTTTGAACACCACAATTGGTGAAGGCGGAATTAAAGTTTCAGGTGGAGAAAAACAGCGTTTGTCTATTGCCAGAGCTATTTTAAGAAATCCGAATTTATTGATTTTTGACGAAGCAACTTCTGCTTTGGATTCTATTACTGAAGAAGAAATTAATGCAACTATTAGAAATATTTCAGATAAAAACAGAATCACAGTTTTAATCGCGCACCGTTTATCAACTGTAATGCATGCTGACAGAATTTTTGTCTTGGAACAAGGTAAAATTATTGAGCAAGGTAAACATGATGATTTGATTGCTGAAAAAGGATTGTATTACGCTATGTGGCGCCAGCAGATTGGTGAGCGTAAGTAAGTTGCTAAGATGCTAAAGAATTAAGGTTCTAAGTTTTTTTTATTAAAACAACAATTAGCGCTATTTGTCATTTCGACTGAAAGGAGAAAACACTATCAATACAAAACCCGACAAGTTTTAAAAACCTGTCGGGTTTTATTGTCTTTTATTTTATTTAAACTGGACTAAAGTCCAGCTCTACAATATAGCTTGTTCCTTCGGAACTGTAAAAGAGCCTTGGGCTCGATTTATTTTGTAGGGCCGGACTTCAGTCCGGTTTAACATATGAAATTGTAATCAATAGTAAACCCGACAGGTTTTTAAAATCTGTCGGGTTTATTTTTGAATATTCTATACTTAGCTTCTTAGGAACTAGTATCTTAGAATCTATTTTACAAAACCCAACGCTTGAGCAAGTGCCTCAGCAATTCCGTCAACATTTTTACCTCCTGCAGTTGCGAAGAAAGGTTGCCCTCCTCCTCCACCTTGAATGTATTTCCCTAATTCACGAACCACTTGTCCTGCATTTAGGTTTTTGGCTGCTACAATTTCTTTAGAGATATAACAAGTTAACATCGGTTTTCCTTCATGAGCAGTTGCGAAAACTACAAATAAGTTGTTGTAAGAACCACCTAATTCGTAAGCTAAATCTTTTGCTCCTTCTGGGTTTAAATCTACTTGTTTTGCCAAGAATTGAACGCCGTTGATTTCTTGTAATTCTTTAGCTAAATCAGCTTTCATATTTTTAGCTTTATCTTTCAATAAAGCTTCCACTTGTTTTTTCAATTGAGCATTTTCATCTTGCAATACCTGAATCGCTTTTACAGGATCCTGAGCATTTTTAAGCACTTCTTTAATTTCATTAAAAGAAATCGCCTGAGACTCAAAATACTCTTTTGCTGCCTCGCTTGTAATCGCTTCAATTCTTCTGATTCCGGCTGCAACAGCTCCTTCTGAAACAATTTTAAAATGCCAGATATCTGATGTATTTGCAACGTGTGTTCCTCCGCATAATTCTACAGAATCACCAAATTTAATTGTACGAACTAAATCGCCGTATTTTTCTCCAAATAAAGCAATTGCTCCATCTTCAAGCGCTTGTTCTTTCGGAATGGCTCTTTTTTCAATTAATGGCAAACTCTCACGAATTCTTGCATTTACAAAGTTCTCTACTTCTAGCAATTCTTCATCTGTAACTTTAGAGAAATGAGAAAAGTCAAAACGAAGTGAAGCATTACGAACCATCGAACCTTTTTGTTCAATATGAGTTCCTAAAATCTTACGCAAACCTTGGTGCAATAAATGCGTAGCCGAGTGATTTGAAGAAGTTTTAGCTCTTTGAATTGCATCAACAACAGCATTAAAAGTTCCCGTAATATTTTCCGGAAGCGATTTTGCTAAATGAATAGTTTGATTATTTTCTTTTTTAGTATCTATAATATAGATAATATCCCCATTTTGAGCTTCCAGATATCCTTTATCTCCAGTTTGTCCTCCGCTTTCTCCGTAAAATGGTGTAGCATTGAAAACTAATTGAAAAATTTCTCCATCTTTTACACTTTCTACTCTTCTGTATTTCGTGATCTTAACTTGCTGAGATAATCTGTCATAACCAACAAATTCCTGAATATCATCTTCAACAATTACATTCCAGTCACCAGCAGTTACTTTTGATGCTGCACGTGATCTTTCTTTTTGCAATTGTAATTGTTCCTGGAATCCTTTTTCGTCTAATTTCAATCCTTTTTCTGAAAGAATCAAAGCTGTTAAATCAATTGGGAAACCGTATGTATCATACAATTCGAAAGCCTTTTTACCATCGATTGTGTCTCCTGCATTATTTAAAATTACAGCATCCAAAAGAATTAATCCCTGATCTAATGTTCTTAAGAAAGAGTTTTCTTCTTCACGAATCACATTTGAGCAAAGTGCTTTCTGCGTTCTGATTTCCGGGAAAGAATCTCCCATTTGCTCGCTTAAAGTTTCCACTAATTTGAAAATAAATGGCTCTTTTGTTCCTAAGAAAGTAAATCCGTAACGAATAGCACGACGTAAAATTCTACGAATTACATATCCTGCTCCCGTGTTAGATGGCAACTGACCGTCAGCAATAGCAAATGCTACCGCACGAACGTGATCTGCAACTACACGAATAGCAATATTCATTTTATTTTGTTCTTCACTAATGCCTGTTACGTCATTAGTGGTATATTTTGCTCCTGTAATGGTTTCGATTTCTCTAATCAAAGGCATGAAAACATCTGTATCATAGTTTGATGTTTTTCCTTGTAAAGCCATACACAAACGCTCAAATCCCATTCCGGTATCTACGTGTTGTGCAGGAAGTTTTTCCAAAGAACCATCCGCTTTACGGTTGAATTCCATGAATACGTTATTCCAGATTTCAACTACTTGTGGATGATCATTATTAACTAAACTTTTTCCAGAAACTAATGCTTTTTCTTCTTCAGAACGTAAATCAACGTGAATTTCAGAACAAGGTCCGCATGGTCCCTGATCACCCATTTCCCAGAAATTATCTTTTTTATTTCCAAGAATAATTCGGTCTTCATCAATTAATGTTTTCCAGATATCCCAAGCTTCTTGATCAAACGGAACGTTATCTTCTTTACTTCCTTCAAAAACAGAAACATAAAGATTTTCTTTTGGGATTTTATACACTTCTGTTAATAATTCCCAAGCCCAGTTGATAGCCTCTTTTTTGAAATAATCTCCAAAAGACCAGTTTCCAAGCATTTCAAACATAGTGTGGTGGTACGTATCAATACCAACTTCTTCAAGATCGTTATGTTTTCCTGAAACACGAAGACATTTTTGCGTATCGGCTATTCTTGGACTTTTTGGAGTTCCGTTACCTAAGAAAAATTCTTTAAACTGGGCCATTCCCGAGTTATTGAACATAAGGGTTGGATCGTCTTTAAGAACAATAGGAGCTGAAGGAACAATAGTATGTCCTTTACTCTCAAAAAAATCTAAAAATTGTTTACGTACGTCTTGTGATTTCATATTTTAATTAGAAAAATGTGTCTGTTTAATGTGTCAATTTGAAAATTAGATAATTAGCTAATTTATTCATTTGATGATGCGTTAAGTTTTTTATAATGTAATTAAAAAACTTCATAATTTAAACAATAAATTACCTATTTTGCGCATTATCTTAATGATAAAATAGCCCCAATATCTAATCATTAATCTTCGTAAAAAAAGTATCGAAAAACTGAAACATTTAGCAGTTTCTTTCGACTAACTCATTTTACAAGGTGCAAAAATAGCGTATTTTAAAATATGGCGAAAGTAAAATATTATTACGACTCAGAAAATCTGGCTTATACAAAAATAAAAACCAGAAAAAGAATAAAAATAGGTTACGCATTATTGTTTTTAGTGGCTTCAGCGTTGTTTGGTTTTTTAGTTTTTGTTCTTTTAATTAACACGCCTTATTTCGAAACTCCAAAAGATCGTTTACAGGCACGTGAAATTGAAAATTTAAAACTTCAATATTCCATTTTAAATAAAAAACTAGACGAAATTGATGATGCTGCAGACGCATTAGAAGAACGTGACAATAACATTTATCGTGTATATTTTAACAAAGCTGAAATTCCAGATTCGATTCGGAAAGCAGGATTTAGAAGTTCTGACAGGTACAAAACGCTAGAAGGATATAATAATTCTCAACTAGTTTTAAATACTACGAAAAGAATTGATAAACTTTCGAAGCAACTGGCCATTCAGTCGAAATCTTTAGATGAAATTTTAAAATTAGCTGGAGCCAAAGAAAATTTATTATTAGCCATTCCTGCCATTCAACCCGTTCGAAATGAAAATTTAAAACGTGTTGCTTCGGGTTTTGGATATCGTCTTGATCCTTTCACGAAAGTGAGGAAAATGCACAACGGAATGGATTTCACTGCAAACACAGGAGCTCCCGTATATGCAACCGGAGACGGCGTAGTAAGCAGAGCTGACAATACAGCTTCTGGATATGGAAATCATGTTGTAATTCGGCACGGATTTGGATACGAAAGTCTTTATGCACATTTAAGTAAATACAATTGCAGACCAGGCCAACACGTTAAACGAGGCGACATTATTGGTTATGTGGGAAGTACCGGAAGATCTGAAGGCCCGCATTGTCATTATGAAGTGCACAAAGATGGAAAAGTCGTAAACCCGCTGAATTTTTATTACGGAAATATTTCAGCTGCCGAATATGTAGCAATTTCACAAATGGCGAACCAGGAAAATCAATCATTAGATTAATACTTTAAAAAGTGTTATTTTTGAAATAAATTAGAAATACAAAAACATGCATATTGAACTTTCAAAAGATAAAAGATATTACAGTATTGGCGAAGTTGCCAAGGCTTTTAATGTCAATGCATCATTGATACGATTCTGGGACAGCGAATTTGATATTCTGAAACCAAAAAAGAATGCCAAAGGAAACCGAATGTTTACTCCGGAAGATATTACAAACCTGCAGCTGATTTATCATTTGGTAAAAGAAAGAGGTTTTACACTTGACGGTGCTAAAACGCATTTAAAAGAGGGTCAGAAGAAAACATTAGATAAATTCGAAATAATACGTAAATTAGAGACCATAAAAACACAATTGAACGACATCAAAAACGAATTGTAATTAAAAATAGAAATAAACTTAAATCAAAACAAATATGAAAAAGTGGTTAATCCCTGTAGGAATTCTTATCGCATTTATTGCTATTATCGCATTTTGGTCAATTGGAATTAAAAACACTGCCTTACAGCACAGTCAAGCTGTAAATAAAGAATGGGGTAACGTACAAACAGCCTACCAAAGAAGAAATGACCTTATTGGAAATTTAGTAAACACGGTTAAAGGTGCTGCTGATTTTGAAAAATCAACTTTAACAGCAGTAATCGAAGCTCGTGCAAAAGCAACTTCTGTAACTATTGATCCAAGTAATGTGACTCCAGAGCAATTGGCACAATTCAACCAGGCTCAAAGTGGTGTAACTTCATCATTATCAAAATTATTGGTTTCTGTAGAACAATATCCAACTTTGAAAGCAAACGAGAATTTCTTAAAATTGCAAGACGAATTAGCAAGTACAGAAAATCAGATTTTAACGGCTAGAACTCGTTTTAACGAATCTGTACAAACTTATAACGGATATGTTTTAAAAATTCCAAACAACTGGTTCTTGAGCGAATACAAAGAAAAACCATACTTCGAAGCTTCTACCGGAGCAGACAAACCAGTTGAAGTAAAATTCTAAAATCTACAATCTATCCCGATAGCTATCGGGACTAAAATCATTTCCATGTCACAAGTAGAAGATTTTTTATCCAAAGAAGATGAACAAGAAATTATTGAAGCTATTCGCGTAGCCGAGAAAAATACTTCTGGCGAAATTAGAGTTCATATAGAAAAAACAACTTCTAAAGCTCATTTTGATCGGGCTTTAGAAGTTTTTCATGAATTACGAATGGATGAAACCAAACTAAAAAATGGCGTATTGCTCTATTTTGCAGTTGAAGACAAAAATTTTGTAATTTGTGGAGACAAAGGAATTAATGATTTGGTTTCAGATGATTTTTGGGATTGTACCAAAGATGTAATGACCAATCATTTTAAATCTGGAAATTTTAAACAAGGAATTGTCGACGGAATTACCAATGCCGGAGAACAATTAAAAAAATATTTTCCGTGGTCAGAAGACGACACAAACGAATTATCTAACGAAATCTCAAAAGGATAAATAATGAAAAATTCCAATAATACAATCTCAAATTCCAATAGAATTTTTCAGTTTACTTTTTTGTTTATCGCGTTTTTTATTTGCAATACTATTTTTGCACAATTTGACATTCCTAAAAAACCTGATTTCCAGACTTCGGTTTATGATTATGCCAATGTTTTAAGTGCTTCTGAAAAAACACAATTAGAAGAAAAACTAGTTCGCTATTCTGATTCAACTTCCACTCAAATTGTTGTCATTACTATTGAAAGCTTAAAAGGCGAAGATATTGGAATTCTTACTCCAAAATGGGCTCAGGAATGGGGAATTGGACAAGCAAAAGAAGATAACGGGGTTTTGATTTTATTGGCTAAAGCCGAAAGAAGAATCTGGATTTCTCCTGGTTATGGATTAGAAGATCGTTTAACAGCAGGAATTGGAGGAGAAATTACCCGAAACATTATTATCCCTGAATTTAAAGCAGGAAGTTATTATCGCGGACTTGATAAAGGTGCCGATGCGCTTTTTGATGTTTTTAAAGGCAAATATAAAGGCGAACGCAAGCAATCTAAAGGAAAAGACTTTCCTATATTTCCATTTATCGTCATTGTGGTAATAGTATTAATTTTACTTTCCCGCAATAAAAGAGGCGGTGGAGGAAATTCTGGAAATAGCGGCGGAGGTCCCAGCCTACTTGATGTTATTATTCTGAGTAATCTTGGAAGAAGTGGCGGCGGCGGTTTTGGAGGCTTCGGTGGTGGATCATCTGGCGGCGGCGGTTTCGGCGGAGGCTTTGGCGGAGGTGGATTCTCTGGTGGAGGTTCAGGCGGAAGCTGGTAATTTATTTTGTTTCTAATTTCAAGTTTCAGGTTTACTAAATTATTTTAGTTAAATTTACAATTCATAATTCAATCATAGATGTTATCACATAAAGCAAAATACGCCCTTAAGGCCTTACTTTATTTAGCTGAACAAGACGAAAATCACATTTCTAGAACTATAGAAATTGCTGATGGCGCTAACATTCCTAAAAAGTTTTTAGAACAAATTTTATTGGATCTAAAACGAGGACGTTTTGTAAGCAGTAAGCAAGGAAAATTTGGCGGATATTATTTGATAAAATCTAAAAATGACATCACTTTGGCAGAAATTCACCGATTATTTGACGGTGCAATTGCGCTTTTGCCATGCGCTTCTTTAAATTTTTACGAGCCTTGTTCTGATTGTAAAACCGAGTCTGAATGCAGTCTGCGTCACGGTTTAATGCTTATCAGAGACAAAACTTTGAAGGCTATGGAAGGCATCACAATTGCCTCATTAGTAAATAAATAAAAAAATATTCCCTAAACCCTATCGATTTAATAGAATTTGTATATATTTGCCAAAAATAATTAACAAACCAATTACAAATTTTTAACTCATGAAAGAACATTTCAGTTTATTAGGCGTAACCAAAAGTCTTTTGCAAACAAATTCCAATAGTCAGTTCAAAACTGCAAAAAGCATTTCCTGTATGATGTGTATGTGTTGATAAAAAAAATTTTATTATAAACTCTACTAATCATATATACTTAATATAAAAATGAAAAATTCGATTAAAAATATACTTACAATATTATCTGTTTTAACTTTTTCAATCTCATTTGCACAAAAAATAGAAGGTGTAGTTAAAACAACTGAAAATACTCCATTAGAAGCTGCAAATGTTGTAATTAAAGGAACTACAATAAATACAATTACTGACGCTTCAGGAAAATTTACTATCGATACTAAAGGAAAACTTCCAGTAACACTTTTAATTCAATATGTTGGTTATAAAACTACCGAGTTAGAAATCGATGATTTGCCTGCAACTCCATTACAAATTGTTTTAAATGAAGAAAACGCTCTTGTTGAAGTTGTTGTTTCTTCACGACGCAGAATCGAAAAAGTTCAGGATGTGCCAATTGCAATTTCTGTAATTACAGGAAAACAAGCAGAACAAACAGGTGCTTTTAATGTTAACCGTATTAAAGAACTTGTTCCTTCAGTACAACTTTATTCTTCAAATCCAAGAAATACAGGAATCAACATTCGTAGTTTAGGTTCTCCATTCGGATTAACAAATGACGGAATCGATCCAGGAGTTGGTTTTTATGTTGACGGTGTTTATTATGCACGTCCTGCTGCAACAACTTTAGACTTTATTGATGTGGAGCAAATTGAGGTGTTACGTGGACCACAAGGATCATTATTTGGAAAAAATACAACTTCAGGTGCTTTCAATATTACTACCAGAAAACCAAGTTTTTCTACAGGAGCAGATTTTGAAGTAAGTTATGGAAACTACAACTTTTTACAAGCTAAAGCATCGGTTACTGGAGCTTTAGGTAAAAAAGTTGCTGGAAGAATCTCTTTTTCAGGAACACAAAGAGATGGATTAATTGACAACGTAGCAACTGGAAGACCAACAAATACATTAAACAATCAAGGTATTAGAGGTCAATTGCTTTGGACTCCATCTGTAAATACTAATATTATTTTAGCAGCAGATATTACAACACAGCGTCCTGATGGATATGCACAGGTTGTAGCTGGTGTTGCTCCTACTCAAAGAGCCGCTTACCGCCAATTTGATGCTATTATCAAAGATTTAAATTATCAATTACCAAGTTTAAATGCTTTCGATCGTAAAATTGATCAAGATACACCATGGCGTTCAAATCAGGACATGGGAGGTATTTCACTTAACATTGACACAAAAGTTGGACCAGGAACATTAACTTCGACTACTGCTTGGAGGTTCTGGAACTGGGATCCATCAAATGACAGGGATTTTACAGGATTGCAAGTATTAGCAAAATCTCAAAACCCAACAAGACAAACTCAGATAACTCAAGAGGTTCGTTATGCAGGTCAATTAACTTCTAAAGTTAGTGGTGTTGCGGGAGTATTCTTTATTGATCAAACTTCTCAAACAGATGGTACAGAAGAATCTGGAAATGCACAATGGAGATTCGCACAAAGTTCTACTAGTCCATTATGGAAAACTCCAGGTCTTTTTGAAGGTTACGGAATCAAAACTGATGCTAGAATCAGAGCTTCAAGTGCAGCAGTATTTGGACAAATTGACTGGGCAATTACAGAGCGTTTACATGTTTTACCAGGTTTAAGATATAACTTTGATAAAAAAGATGCTCATTACAGCCGTTTAACTTACGGAGGTTTACAAACAAATGATCCTGCGTTGATCGCTTTGAAAAAATCAGTTTACTCTGATCAGGCTTTTGACTCAAGTACAGACAATACCGATTTCTCTGGAAACTTAACATTGACTTATAAAGTTACAGACAAAATCAATGCTTATGCAACTTATGCGAAAAGCTACAAACCAGTTGGTGTAAACGTTGCTGGACTTCCTACAGATTCTAAAGGAAATCCGTTATTAGATCTTGCTGTAATCAAACCTGAAAAAGTAAATCATTATGAAGTTGGAGTAAAAACTTCTCCATTTAAAAATTCGATTTTCAACTTGACGTTCTTCAATACAGATATTAAAGATTTCCAAACAAACGTTCAGGCTGCTGAATTAGGAGTAAACCGTGGATACCTTGCTAATGCAGACAAAGTACGTGTAAGAGGTGCAGAATTAGATGCAAGTTTCGTATTTAGCTCACATTTAACAGTAAATGCTGCTGCAACTTATACTGACGGAAAATATGTGAAATTTACAAATGCGCCGCTTCCACTAGAAGAAACTGGTGCACCGGTATCTTTCAAAGATGTTTCTGGAACTGATTTGCCAGGAGCTTCAAGATGGGCAGGATCATTAGGCGGAGAGCTTTCAGACAATGCAACATTCTTTGGAAATAGAGGAAAAATATTTGTTGCGGTTGATTCTTATGCACGTTCTGAATTCTCTTCAAGCCCTTCGGCTTCAAAATATTTAGTTGTACCAGGATATGCTATTTTCAATGCACGTTTAGGTTTCCGTGCTTCTCAAGGACTATCTGTTCACTTCTGGGGACGCAACTTATTTAATAAAGATTATTATGAGCAGTTATTACCTGCTGGTGGTAATGCAGGGCAATATGCAGGAGTCATTGGTGATCAAAGAACTTACGGAGTTACTTTAAAATATTCTCTATAAGCGATTAAGTTAGTTTGCTTAAATTATTAGAGCGAGGCAAGTTTAAAAAAACTTGCCTCGTTTTTTTATGCTTTGAAATCACAAAATAGTATTGAAACCAAATTTTAATCTGCACTGAATCAACTCTGCTTTCTATATATTCGCAGCCTGAATTTATGGAGATTAGATGAAGTTTTTTAAATTACTGTTCCTACTTGGCTTAATTGGCACAAATTTATCAGCGCAAAATGAAAAGAGAACCGACCAGCAGACTTTAGCCTGGATTCGTTATTATAACATTTTGCCTTTATCCGAAAAATGGGCACTTCATTCTGAATTTGATAATCGGGCTTTTTTAAATCCGGTTCATGAAAATCTTTTTGTTATCCGGGTTCAGGGTCGATACCGAGCAAGCAAACTTGTCGATTTAGGCGGCGGACTTGCTTTTTTTAATGTAAATACCCAAAATCCCAATATTGATCCTGATTTTTCAATTCCAGAATATCGAATTCAGCAAGATATTACTTTGATTAATGATATTGGAAAAATCACTTTTCACAATCGATTTCAGCTTGAAGAACGTTTTATCGAAAAAGCTTCAAGAACAGAATTTCTAGCTGATTTCTCTTTTGCCTTAAGATTCCGATATAGATTGCAGTCGACTTTTGATCTTTGGAAAAAAGAAAACAGAAGCTTAAAAGGCACCATTTCTGACGAAGTTATGTTCAATTTCGGAAAAGACAATAAGCTGAATACATTCGATCAAAACAGATTTTACGTAGCACTTCGCTATCATTTTAATCCAAATATCGGACTAGAATTGGGTTATCTAAAAAACTTCCAAAGACGCGCCAGTGGTGTAGATTTTTATGACAGGGATATTATTCGTTTTACTGTTTATCATCGAATAGAAAAGAGGTTCTAAGGTACTAAGGCTTTATATGAAGTGATAAAAAAAGCGTATAAATCAAACTTTATTTGATTTATACGCTTTTTCAAAACCTCAGCGCCTTAGTACCTTAGAACCTTAGCATCTTAAAAAAAGCCTTAAAGAGACGCGCCAACACACGTCTCTTCAGAAAGACAAAACCTACTCCTCTCTTTCTCGGCCTCTTCTCTTACCCTTTTCATTTCCTGCAAAATTTCCAATTTTGTAGGCCAATGAAAACATGATATATCTTTTTAAAACGGTATTTTCTTCATCTCTGATTGATGTTGCAGAAATCGTTCTGGTAGCACTTAGATTTTGATTCAAAACATCATACACTTTCACTTTTGCATAAAGTTTTTTATCCAAAAATCCGTAAGACAAACTCGTGTTCCATAAATAGAAGTCCTTTTTGAAATCACTCGAAATATTAGAATTATAAGTGTATCCAAAGTCATTACCGAAAATCAATTTACCTGGCCAGTAACTCGTTGTTTGTAAATTAATTCGGTGTACAACATTTGAAGTTGCATCGCGCGTGTAGTTTTCATATTTTGTTTCATTGTATGACAAACTATATGATGGCGCAATTACAAGCAATTCTCCATATTCATATGACAAATATACTTTTGGCGTTACTGCAGTACCTTTTGCATTGTACATAACTCCATTTGTAAAGCCTTTATCAAAATTATATGTTCCGTTCAACTGTAAACCATATCTAAACGTATTTGCATCTTTTTTGATTGACTGATTCCAGTTTCCACCAACAGTAAAAGTGTACGTATCTGATATATTCACATACGTTGTCGTTCTTTTTCCGCTGTCATCATAAAATGAAGTAGAAGAAATATCATTAGAATAATAATCTCCTCTTGCATACACGCTGTAACCAGAACGTGTTCGGAAATCAAAATTTCTGAAACTAAAATTTGCACTGCTTTTTTCTATTGGCGTCAAATTCGGATTTCCTATAATCGTATTCAACGGATTGCTCAAATTTGCAACAGGCAATAAAAAGCTCGAAGCCGGAAGCGCATTCGAATAATCGTATTTAAAAGTCATATTCTTTGAACGACTGAACTTATATCGAAATTGAGCCGTCGCATATGGTAAAGCATATTTCTGATTCAAATCGGTAGGTTTTCCCAAATAAAAAGCATGATTATCATAATCAATAATCGAGGTTTTTGTATCCAGATTTATCGTGTATTTGTTCTTTTGAAGCGTAATTCCAACTTTTGGGCTCACCGAATTTTGTTTCGACGTTGTATAAGTCGTTAAAGACTCATTTACTTGAGAATACGATTGTGTATCAGCATCATAATCAAATGTTTTTTGATCTTTTATTTCGTTTTGCCAATCAAAATCAGAACCAAATCTGATTCTTAAAGAATCTGTAATCGGTTCCGTATATTCAATATCTAACGAATAAGCATCATTGACATTATCATTTCTTGTCGTCTGATTTCGTTTATCATTTGGTTTATTATCCTGATAAAAAATTGTTTCTGAAACATTCAATGCATCCGTAATAGCATCTGTATTATTATTATCAAAAACGAAACTCAGATTACGATTTTTCTTCTCAAATGCTTTATTGAAATTTAAAGTATTGGCAAAATTAGTCGTTGTATTTTCTCGGCGAGAAACCGCTGTACTTTCGTTTAATGCTTGGCCATTTTCATCTTGAGAAGAACTTGATGAATCTGAATCACTATCAACTCGTGTTTGATTGAATTTTGGAGTAAAAACAATTCGCGTACTCGGATCAAGTTTGTATTCAAACTCAAAATTGGCTTTATTTCCGGTATTTTCAGTTCTCGTTTTGGCATCTGATTCCGTCAAAATATTTCCTGTCGGCAAAAAGCTCAATTGATTCGCTTTGCTGTCATTGTTAGTTATATTATTTGAAAAATTATAACTACCTGAAGCCTGAAAATCCTTAAACCATTCATCAGAATAATTAATTCCAGCCAAATTTGACTGAATAATTCCTTTACCACTTGTAGTACTTCCTTGATTGGCATTATTATTTCGTCCACCTCCCATATTGTCAAAAACATCATCCATTGAAAAACCGGTCGAATTGATATTATTAGAAGAAGCCAAAACGCTAATTTTCTGATTATTATTGAAGAAATTCATAATTAGACTACTTTCATAACGATCATCAGAACCGTAACCAGCAAGCGCTTTTCCAAAGAAACCTTTGTTTTTCTTTTCGTCAATCGTGAAGTTAATAGAGGAATTATCTGAACTTGATTCCTGTTTTGCCAGTTCTTCTTTCTTGGTTTTAAAATCTGAAACCTGAACTTTTTTAATGATTTCGGCCGGCATATTTTTCAATAACATCTGCCCGTCTTTATCAAAAAATGCTTTTCCGTTGACTAAAAACTGAGTGACTTCCCGCCCATTTACAGTAACTTTTCCGTCATTATCAACATCAACGCCGGGCAACTGTTTTAATAAATTTTCGACATTGGCATCTGGCCTTACTTTAAACGCCGAAGCATTAAATTCTAAAGTATCTTTTTTAACGGCAACTGGTGGCGCTTCAGTTTTAATGACAACATTTTCCAAAGCATTAATATTTTCGGCCAAATACAATTTCCCGAAATCCTTGCTTTCAACAAGTTCTTTCTGTTCTTCAACAAAAGTCTGATATCCCATATAATTGACTTTCAAGAAAACAGGTTTGTTGATTTTTTTTGTATTTATTCTGAAAACTCCGTTTTTATCAGTAGTAGCATATTCGATTACGGCAGAATCTTTAACGGTTGTAAAATATACGGTCGCCATTTCAAGCGGAACCTGTGTGTTAAGATCAACAACAGTTCCTTTAATGATAATATCATTTTGCGCATTGGCAGCGACACAAAAAAGAAAAAATAATAAATAAGAAAAATACCTGGTCATAATTGGTTGGTTAGAACTATTAAGACCTGAAAGCAACTTAAAGGTTTAATTATAAATATAACATTTACTGCGTATTTTGTTTAGAAGCAAAAAAAATCCCCTTTTTACAGGGGATTCAGTTTTATTTTTCTCTGATATAAATATCAATCGGCACTCCGGCAAAGTCCCAATTTTCTCTAATTTTATTTTCAAGATATCTTTTATATGGTTCTTTAACATATTGTGGCATATTGGCAAAAAACACAAACTGTGGTGTTGCAGTTGGCAATTGCATACAATATTTAATTTTCACATATTTACCTTTTGTCGCTGGCGGCGGATATGCCTCAATAACTTTCAACATATATTCGTTGAATTTTGAAGTAGCGATTCTTTGTTTTCTGTTTTCAAAAACCTGAACTGTAGCTTCCAATGCTTTCAATAAACGTTGTTTTGTCAATGCCGAAACGAATAAAATTGGCACATCTGTAAAAGGCATTAATTCTTTTTTGATTTTCTCTTCGTAATCACGAGTTGACATGGTATCTTTTTCTACCAAATCCCATTTGTTTACCAAGATTACAACACCTTTTCGGTTTTTCTCAGCAAGCCAGAAAATACTTTGATCCTGACCTTCAAATCCGCGGGTTGCATCGATAACCAATATACAAATATCTGCATGCTCAATTGCTCTAACAGAACGCATTACAGAATAAAATTCTAAATCTTCTTTAACTTTTGCTTTACGACGGATTCCCGCAGTATCAACTAAATTAAATTCAAAACCAAAACGGTCAAATTTTGTATCAATTGCATCACGAGTTGTTCCTGCAATATCAGTTACAATATATCTATCTTGGCCAATCAAAGCATTAATAAAACTAGATTTTCCTGCATTTGGGCGTCCTACAACTGCAAAACGAGGCAAATCTTCCTTAACCTCAACAACTGGTTTCTCTGGAAACGCATCAATTAAAGCATCTAATAAATCTCCAGTTCCACTTCCTGAAATACTTGCGAAAGTGTAATAATCTCCTAAACCAAGATTATAAAATTCAATCGCATCTTTTTCACGCATTGCGTTATCTACTTTATTTACAGCCAATAAAACCGGTTTTGTTACTTTACGCAACAATTTAGCCACCGTTTCATCCATTGGTGTAATTCCTTCTTCAACATCAACAACAAAAATAATAACATCGGCTTCGTCGATAGCAAGCTCCACTTGTTTACGGATTTCACCTTCAAATACGTCATCAGATCCGCGAACGTATCCACCCGTATCAATAACAGAAAACTCTTTTCCGTTCCACTCGCTTTTACCATAGTTTCTATCACGGGTAACCCCAGATACTGAATCTACAATAGCTTCTCTTCTTTGTATCAGCCTATTAAAAAGGGTCGATTTCCCCACATTAGGTCTTCCTACTATCGCAACAATGTTATTCATTTTTTTGAATTTTAGATCTCAGATTTACAATTTCAGATTTCGTTTTTGACTAAATCACAATAAATTATAAACCAAAAATGCTTTATTTAAATTTTTTGCAAAGGTAGTTAAAAAAGTGACTAAGTCGCTATCCCGATAGCTATCGGGACTAAATACCTAAGTTTTTATCTTTTTCAGGAGCTATTTCCTGCTATCCGTTTCAATCTTTTATGCCGCTAAAGAAGCGCCACAAAAGGATTTCCACTTCTATCAGGGCTAGGGCATCTCCGTTTCAAGAATATTTTCGTTTTTACGATTAAACAAATCAACGATTAACCGATTCAACAAAAACTACTGATTATACCCGAATCGTTTCAACATATTGGCATTGCTTCTCCAGTTTTTATTCACTTTTACGTAAAGCTCAATGTGAATTTGTTTTCCGAAGAATTTCTCTAAATCAGCACGGGCATCGGTTCCGACTTTCTTCAAAGCTGCACCTTTATGACCAATAATAATTCCTTTTTGTGTATCACGTTCCACCATAATTACCGAACGAATTCTGATAATTTTTTCGTCTTCGTGAAATTCTTCTGTCACGATTTCAACCGCATACGGAATTTCTTTACTGTAATTCAATAAGATTTTCTCACGGATTGTTTCGTTAACAAAGAAACGTTCTGGTTTATCTGTTAATTGATCTTTTGGATAATAAGCTGGTGATTCTGGAAGTAATTCGATAATTCTTCCGAAAACTTCTGGAACATTGAAATTCTGCAAAGCAGAAATTGGGAAAATTTCAGCGTTTGGTACTTTTTCTTTCCAAAAAGCTACTTGCTCTTCTAATTGTTCTTGGTGCGAGTTATCAATTTTATTTAAAAGAAGTAAAACCGGAATTTTAGCATGAATGATTTTATTAAAAAAAGCTTCATCTTTTAAATCCTGCTCGCCTATTTCGACCATGTAAACTAAAATATCAGCATCTTCAAAAGCCGATTTTACGAAATTCATCATCGATTCCTGCATTTCATACGCCGGTTTTATAATTCCAGGAGTATCTGATAATACAAGTTGAAAATCTTCGCCATTTACAATTCCAAGAATTCTATGACGTGTAGTTTGTGCTTTTGATGTAATGATGGACAATCGTTCTCCAACGAAAGCGTTCATTAGTGTCGATTTCCCAACATTTGGATTCCCGATGATGTTTACAAAACCTGCTTTATGTGACATTTGCATAATATTTAATTTTACTGCGTACAGTTCGACCTATCGGTCTCGAGTGCAAAGGTAGTCATATCAACTCAATACAGAAAATAAAACATTTTTTAAAGTTTTCGTTGGATTTCTCAAAAATCGGCGTATCTTTGCACCCGAACATCGCGGGATAGAGCAGTAGGCAGCTCGTCGGGCTCATAACCCGAAGGTCACAGGTTCGAGTCCTGTTCCCGCTACTAAGTAAAAACACCACTTCAACAAGTGGTGTTTTTTTGTTTATAACATTTTGTATTATGGAAGAATTTGTAGTTTACATTCTTTATTCTGAAAAATTCAATAAAAATTACACAGGTTATACTTCTAATCTAATTGAGAGATTCAAATCTCACAATCTTCTTGGAACAAAAGGGTACACTTTAAAATTTAGACCTTGGAAAGTGATTCATGTCGAATTTTTCAATTCAAAATCTGAGGTAATGAAAAGAGAAAAATATTTAAAAACAGGAATTGGAAGAGAATTTATTAAAAATCTAATTCTTAACATTTAGCTCTTCGGGCTTATATCCGCCGCGGCGGACACAGGTTCGAGTCCTGTTCCCGCTACTAGTAAAAACTAAAAGCCTGAAAAATCTAGATTTCTCAAGCTTTTTTTATGGTTCGAAAAATCTTGTTCCATTTATTAAAAATAAAAACCTCTAGTATTTTCAGGGAAAATTGGTTCGAGTCCCATTAAGTCAAACAAAAGACTCAAATCCAATTAAACTCATATCCAAAAGTAAATTTTTAAAACAGCAATAAAAACTACTCAACTTTTACTGAAGCAGATTGTTCTGCGGTTTAGTCTTTTTAAATGAGTTCTGAGTGTCAAATTTTTTCTTTCAACACGATTTGTTCCGAAACGTTTAACAGAATGCAGTTTTTTATATCAATCCCTTTTCTTTAAAATAATTTTCTAAATCTTTTTTAAAATTTACCAAATCGAAGTCTTTAAATTTAGATTTCATCGTGTCTATAATTTCCAATGATTTTAAAATTTCTTGTACCAAATATTTTTTTGCTTCGTGCTCGGAAGCTATTTTAATTATTTCAAAATCTAATTTTAAATCAAATTCCAAATATTTTTCAATATCATACTCAAAACCTTCACTTTTTACATGTTTTTTATCTTTTGTATACCTTGGTCTTCTTGGTTTAAAAAAAGCTTCAAGGCTAGAACTAACACAAATAATTCCTACAAATATATTCTGTAGACTATCTCCATATTCTTTTTTACTAAAATAATATTTTAAATCGTTCGAAAAATCAGTTAAAAAATTTGTTTCTTTTACAATGTCTGCTGAAGTATATTGAACTAATGCTAGTTTCATATTTAATTTTAATTTTAATTATCTAAAAATTGGATTTCCTGGAGGTCTTTCACCATGCAAAAAATAATACCCATAAATATAATATTTTTCTTGAATCAATATTTCCATTTGATTTCCTCCAGGTGGAAGTGGATTCATTTTTAATCCTTTTTCTTCAAGTCCACTCTGCGAATACCTAGCAAATCCTTTAGTAGTTTGACCGTACTTCCATACATCACCAACATTAAGCAAAATCGTGCCTCCAGTGTTTAAATTCGGATAATAATCATTTTTTGTTGCTACTAATTCATAAACAAACCCCGGAGGTCCTAAAGTTCTTTGCTTTATTCCTTCAATTTCACGAGTCATTTTATCAATATAATCACCTGAATAAAGATAAGCTCCAGCTACGCCACCCGCTATTCCATATCCTACCCATTTAGGCCAGGCAGCATCTGTTGGATCAGGGATTGATCCATCCAAAGCTATCCATGACAATGTACCTTCTGCCAAGGTAGTTAATGTACCTTCTGTCAAGGTAATTCCTGTACCTTCTGCCCATGTAATTCCAGCTGCCGTTGCAGGTAAAGCTCCCGTAATTCCTAAAAGTGAATTATCAGTTTTTGGACTAACCGCGGGTGCATTTTGGATAATACCAGGAATATGATTTTTCGAATCATCATAACCCCAATCAGTAGTTACAGTTGTGCTAAAACTAATTCCTGCATTATTGGATGCGGCATTCCAATCTCCAGTTTTAGAATACTCAGCATACGTAGCACCAAAATGTGCAACTCCCGCCCCAATTAATACAACCCCAAGCCCCGTTCCAACTCCAGTGGCAGACAAAACTGTTCCAGCGGCTATTGCGACTCCTGCAATTATATCATTCCAATTAATTTTAAACTCCCCACTAGGATCTGTGTATTTTAGAGGGTTATTTAGTACATACCCATAACGATTGAAGTTTTGAGTATTACTAGAATCTTGTACGTAATTGTCTGGTTGCAGGAAACGGTGCAGCTTAGGGTCATACAAACGTCCGTTCATGTGTATGAGGCCAACACTTTGCAAATGTTCATGCCCTGTATAGCCTCTATCAAGAATAGTAAGACCGTTTAATATGTTACCAGAACCATCCTGTACTTTTACAATCGCACCCCAGGCATCAAACTGCCTTTTTTCTAATATGGCTCCCGTCTCATTGGTTATAGCCAAGATACTGCCTTGATAATCCCTATGCAAATATAGAGTTTGTTCTTGTATAGCTCCTATACTGTTATATGTTTTTTTGTATACAACCGGCGCAGAGTATCCATCACCAGCTATATAATTTACGAACTCGATCGCTCCTGTCTGGGTATTCTCTTTAATCTCCATAGAGCCATCGGCACTATAATGCTTGCGGTAGATTCGGGTTTCTTTAAGTCCTAATCCCCCATAAAACATAATACTACGATTGTTGCTGGCATTGTAAACAAAGCTTATTTTGTCTTTACCATCTTCCACTATTTCTACAGGACTTTTAAAAGCATTATAGCTAACCGTCTGCAAGGGTTTGTTTTGATAATCCGATAAGGCCGAAGCAGTTAGAGTTATCGAGGTGTTTTGGTATTTTTTATTTGAATTGGCATAATTATAAGTTCCTACTGTATTAGATTTAATACGGCCATCGTCTTCATAGGTCTGATTTTCTTGCACACCTTGTGCATTAGGGTATTGTGTAAGTCGGTCCTGGCTATCATAATCGAAATTTTCTGTAACATTTCCAAAAAGACTGTTTTTACGCCACTTAAGGTTGCCTCGCTGCGTGTCAAAATTGGTACCTAATTCCATAATGGTGGTCATGCCTAGAGTGTGCTTCATATTAGTTACATAACCGTAACCGTCATATATGTTATCGATAGCTATTCCATTACCAAGTACCGCTTTGGTCAGTTGTCCTTGAGCATTTACCTCAGTCGTTTCCCAAAAAGTTTTTGTCTTTTGTCCATTTTTTATTTCGTATATTTTATATAAAAAGCCATTTTTATACTCATTTTGAGTAGCAGATAGACTGGTTTTTCCGTTTAAAGATGCCGTTTTGGTTTCTTTTTCAACCCTGCCCCTCGCTAGCGCGAGCGTCTCGCTCGTGAACGCAAAGTATATTCACGAGCGAGACGCTCGCACTAGCAGAGGAGATCAAAATTATAATTTAGTTTAGCCAATATTCCAATTTCATTTCTGAGTAATAAGGTCCATAAGAAATTTGGACTTCTCTATTTCCTGCTTTCGGAATTAAAAATGAGACTTTCATTTTTCCAATTCTATTATCAATCAAGGTCAAAATTTTCACATATTCTTCGGATACCACTCCTTCTTTTTGAGCCATTTTCAATATTTTCCTTGATTTTCTTATTGTTCTTTGGGTAGGTGAACATCCAAATACCACTTTATATTTCCGTGGGTTAATGGAGTCTAAAGTCTTTTTATTGAGAGCCGATTCTATAAAATCTTCATAATCGTTGAAACTTGACCCTATTTCTTGAGCGTCATTTTCATAAGAAAATATATGATTATTATCGAAAAGAAAATCTTCATAGATTCCATATTTTCTTTCCGAAAAATTATATCCCTCAACTATTAAAATTGTTGAACTTGTTGTATCAATTCGCTTTTGAGTTTGGTAATCTTCTCTTTTTGAAATCAATAAATTAAAATACTTAATTTGCTCTGGTTTTAGTTCCCTCTTTATTGAGTCGAAAGTTTTAATTGTAATTTCATTCCAATTCTCTTTTTTTTGTGCAAAAGACAGAATCGAAGTCAATAATATTAATATTGGGACAATTTTTCTCATATGGCTATAACATTTATATGATTTGCTTGATAGAATGCTCTTTAAAAAAGATTAAGCAAATGTCTCTCGCTTTACGCTTTTCCAAAAAATATATTCAAAAAATGTGCCTTTCATAAAGCCTCTGACTTTAAACAAAACCTCTTGGCAATTTTTATAATATCTAATCCTAACAGCATAAAGATATTACTATAAAAGTCAGAGACTTTTGAGGAGTATTTTATTTTATTCATGTTAAAAAAATTGCGCAAAGTCAGAGACATTTGCGCAGCTTTTCAAAACAAACATTTCCCATATCGGAACCCACTGTGTTATTAGACTATTTAAAAGAATATTTTACAAACATTTAATAGTACCGCCATCTACCCTAATGGTAGCTCCACTAATGTAATTAGCATAAGTACTACACAGATATGCAACTGCTCCGGCAATTTCCTCTGGTTCTCCAAACCTTCCGGTATCATTTGGAATGAGCTGCTGAACTGCCTTAGATTTTATCTCCTCTAAATCGGTCCCCCAGTTAAACTTAGGCGCAGCATTCACAAGCCAATCTTCAACCATAGGATTTATGATTGCCCCAGGAGACACTACATTTGAAGTTATTCCGGTTTCTTGCAGTGTTCTCGCAAGTGAGATTGAAAGATTATGCCTTGCAGCAAGTGTCGCGTTATAATGTGGTTGCTCTTTAATAGGCTGTATAGCAAGACCTCCGCCTATATGAATAACACGTCCCCAACCTAATGTTTTCATTTGTGGTACTATACGCTGAATCATTCTCACATAAGAAACGACATTGTTGTTATAAATTTCAGCCCAATCAATTGCAGTTGCTTCACCCCAGGATTTATGCGATGTCACACCCGCATTATTAATTAAAATATCAATCTGACCATTTTTAAGCGCAGCCGAAGCAACCTCATCAGCTCCGTTATCAGTACTGAGATCACCTAAAGCTATTTCTGCCATTCCTCCATTGTTAATAATTTCCTGACACACAACCTTAGCACGATCTTCATTTCTGCCATGAACTATAACAGTCGCACCTTCATTTGCCAGCATTTTAACTATTGACTCTCCCAATCCCGAACTCGAACCGGTTACAAGCGCTCTTTTTCCTTTTAATTTTAAATCCATTTTTATCTATAATTAACTATTCTTATTTTTTTTGTAAAGGTGAAATACCAAATTCTTTTTTATACGCATAAGAGAAATGAGACATATTAACAAAACCTATTTCTAAATAAATCTCACTTGGACGCTGCCGGCAATTTTCTATTAAATATTTTGCCTCATAAAGCCGTTTTTTAGTAAGCCATCTGCTTGGAGTAATCCTAAACAATCTTGCAAAATCTCTTTTGAAACCTGACAAACTGCGTCCTGTGAGAAAAGCAAATTTTTCTAATGGTACATTATACCTGTAATGACCATTCATAAATCCTTCTAAATCCAATTTTCCAGGATCGCTAAATTCAAATAGCATTTCCTTAATTTCCGAATCAATATCTGCAAGTATTAAAACCAGCTCCTTAATTTTAATTCGTAAAATTTCTGGATCAGTATCTCCTCTTTGAGCATATTCATTAAATGCAACTACAGATTTTGCCAACATACTATTGGCCTTAATAGCCTTAACACCTTCACCGTGAAATCTCTCTGACTTGAAACCGATTTCTTTCGAAATCTCCATAAGCGTATTTTGGTCAAAATGAACTGCTATAGACTTGAATCCATCAGATTCAGTATGTTTAATTGATTTTGCTAATTGATTTCTTCTAAAGAAGCGGTAATCACCAGCCGTAAAAGTATATTTCTTGCATCCTATCCATACATCATGTCTGCCACTTATGATATAACTAAAGATGTGATCAGACACAAAGGCCTCGCCTTCAACATTATCTCCAAAATAGAGGTTTTGTATTAGCTTTGGTTCTGAAAGAGTTTGAACTTTTTTTGATTCCATTTTCTTTGCATTTTTATCTGATACAAATTTCTTAAATAAATCAATCCACAAGTTTGTTCAAACGTCCAAACTTATTTGTTGTCGCTAAAAAAACTATCGCATAATATTAATTACTAAATAATAAGATATTTGAATACTTTCTGCTACTAAAACAAAAAGCTTCAGATTTCTCTGAAGCTTTTTTTGTTTATACCTTTCTGATTCTCTTTGCGGGCACAGATTGCAAATCTGCGCTAACGTTGTCTACATATCGGAGCGATCGGGTTTAAATATTTGAATGCTTCCCGCTACTAAAACAAAGCTGCCCAAATTATTTTTCTCTGTAAATTTCAAATCCGCCACTTGCAACTTCTTCTATATATTCTTCTTCTGTTATTTTTTGCTCATAAATAACCATTTCCCAGGTTCCTGAAAATTTTTTTTCTATTTCGTCATAAAATCCAAGATACTCGATGTTAGGATGACTCAAATTTTTATCAACTAAAATTTTACCATTTTCATCTTTGTAGTAATAATATGGATAATTTACTATAAAACTAATTTTATCATTTTCAATAAACCCTTTTACTAGAATCGGTTCTGTAATGATATTTTCGGATTCTGAATCTATTGTTGTTCCCATAAATGAATTACCATTAAAAGTTAAGTTCATTTTAAATGAGACTACTATGTAACTATCAATAACATCATAACCTTCTAAGTATGAAAAAGAACCTTTCCAAATTTGTTCATTATCGATGATTATCATATTTTTTTCTTTTTTGCTATTTTTTATAATGAATTATTTCCCCACTAGCGCGAGCGTCTCGCTCGTGTTAGCAAATGCAAGTTTTCGGCGTATTCTATTTAAGCACCCAAATTTCGCTTCCGCCTGTTGGAAAATAAATTTTATTATTATCGACAATTGGCGTCGAAATTCCATAATGAAATGTCTGAATGAAATTTATTTTTCCTGTTACATTATTTACTGAATATAAATTACGGTCCTTAGTCCCAAAATATATATTCTCTTTAAAATGTATAATATTACTTTCTGCGTAATCGTTTTTTAAGTTTAATAACCAATTTATTTTTCCGTTTTCAGCATTTATTGAAAAGACCTTGTTGTCATATGTACTTAAAATTACATTATCATCCACAACGCAAGGCTCATAATATAAATCACAATTTAAAGATTCTGACCAAATTTGATCTCCGCTCTTATAATCCAACATCAAAATCTTTCCTTTTTTGAAATCTTTGTCAAGACAAACTAGAAGCCCTTTTCGTGTTTTAATTTGACTTATATTTTTAAAATTTTCATATTTATTTTCCCAGATAATCCTACCATTTTCGCTATTAATTGCCAAAAGTTTTGCACTAAGTTCGGACAGTCCTAAATATATAGTCTTTTTAAAAAAAGCAGGTTTATTGGTTTCTGTAATATTTGAATCTTTAGGCAAATGCCAAATTATTTTACCTTCTGTTTTATTTAGTTTACTAAACCCATTTCCTTGAACAGAACCATAAATAAATTCATCATTTTCAGCTAAGTCCTTTCTTAAATTTATTTCACCATTAATTTTCCATTTTAATTTTCCTGTCGGGTCAAAACAACATAGATCACTTCCATATTCTTGCAAAAGTAAATTTGAGTCAGAGATTAATGGTTTATGAAATGGATTGTAGTCACTTATAAATTTTAAATACACTTTCGCATCTTCTAAATTTATCGAGTAGAAAGTTCTATTATCATTTCCGAAATACAACTTCTTGTTTTTCGCAACCAATGTTGTTGGTACCCAATCAAATTGTTTATTTCTCCAGAGTAATTTTACATACTTCTGATTATCATCAAATGAAGTTTCATTGCTCTTTTTACAGCCGAAAAGACAAACTAAAAAAATGAATATTATAAATTTTGTTATTTTCATTCGTGTTACGATTTCTTCCAAAATACCTACTAACTTGTTTATATGTCTGACGATCCCCCGCTATCACGAGCGTCTCGCTCGTGAACTCAAGTGGTTGACAGCAGTTTTATTTTAATACGCTACTTACCTCAACAATTTCAAAATCATCATTGTTTTGTAACAGGTGTTTTAAAATAGGAATATGTCCTTGTCCAAATATTAGAATAACATATTTGTCATTTGCATTTATCTGATTTGTTATATTAGCATAAATAGCAAGATTTCTTAAATACCAATCTGATACATATTCTGCTCCTGCAAAATTTTTACCTGCTCCAATTTTTGCTATAAATTTTAGATAAATTGATAAATTTCTTTTTAATTCGTCAGGTTTATTTATGTATTTTAAAACTTCGGTTATCGTACCTTTTTTCAACTGATTATCAAAATCACTTATCATTGCATTTGCCTGAGTTCCTAAATCTTTTAGCAAATAAAGTTGATTGTTTTCTTTTGCGGTTGCAGCCATTAAACTATCATGTACCAATCCATAGAATTTGTCAACACAGTTTATTTGATTTAATTTTAATTTTTTACCTAACCTAAAACCAATTTGTTCTCTTTCTGAAACTGTAAGTTTATAATGACCTGTTAAATATAAATTATACAAACTATCGCTAGAACGTTGATTTTCAATTGGTCTTTCAATCATCATTTTAGTCGCCTTTGTTTGAGATAGAACATTAGTCAAATCTTCTAATTCAGTTTGTCGCTTAGCGCTTAAAAAATCGTCCGTTTTTAGCTCAAATTTATCTGTATGCGGGTTTTCAAAATGAATTGTCCCGATTAATAAAATTTTCGTTTTATGTCTAGACTCTTGTCCAAAAGTTGTTGTAACTAATAAAATCGTAATTAAAAATGTAGAAATTGTTTTAATGAAAGTCATTTTTTAAATTTATTTTTTATCGTTCGTGTTTTCCCAAATTGTTCCCAACTTATTTGTATGTAAAAAAAACACGCAAAGCGACCCAATTTCACATACAATTAGCATTCCGTTAGTAAAAATAAATCATTAATACTACTCTTCTTTACGGCTTTCCTCATTATTCAAGATAAGTTGTCTTTTCTTTTTATCTGCCAAAAATGCTAGCGTCTCGTTCGTGAACATAAGGCATGTTCATGAACGAGACGCTAACGTTAATCAATATTAATTTAATCTTTTTATGAATCGGGTTTTGGACCTTTTGAAATTATAAATCTTACTATTCCAGGAAACCAATTTTGGAGCCACACCACTACTTTGCCATGTCCAGTAAAAACATAATTCCGCTTTCGTTTTAAAACAGCTTTTACCATCACTTTTGCTGCTTTATCGGTTGGCCAGATTAAATTTGACGGACGTGGATCTGGTTGTTCTGGATGCCAAACTCCGTCATTATCAATTCTTGCAATTTCTGAAGCCACAAATCCGGGATGCAACGTAGTACAACTCACACCTGTTCCCATTAATTCAACTTGCATAGTCAGACCAATAGAGTGCACAGCAGCTTTTGAAGCACCATAAGCACCAATGTTTGGATTAGGAAGATACGCAGCTACACTGCCTACCAAACCAATCCTTCCATTATTTTTCTTTAAATAGGGCAATGCATATTTAATCGTTAAAGCTAAGCCAATAACATTTCCTTGTAATTGTCTGTTCCAATCTTTGGCTGTTAGTTTTTCTACACTTCCAAAAACACCAAAACCTGCATTTGCAACTACAACATCCATTCGCCCCCATGTTTCAATGATTTGTTGGACAGCAGTTTCAATAGCAGTTTCTTCCATTATATCACAAGGAATTACCAATGCTTCACCACCGGAAAGCCTAATTTCATCTGCCACTTTATCCAATAATTCTTTACGTCTGGAAGAAAGAACAACTTTATATCCTAATCGTGCCCACTCAAAAGCCATTGCTTTGCCAATACCTGATGAAGCACCAGTTATCCATACTACATTTTCTTGGACATTTGTCATTTTAAGCTTTTTTAGGTAGCAACATTGTTTTTCAAGTTATTTTCGGAATTATCAAATCATCCCCAATTCAAAACCAAATTTCTATTAAGCCAATTGCCTAAATCCATACTATTACCAAATCGTTATCCTATCCTTCTTCGGTAAAAACATTTTATCTCCTTGTTTTACATTAAATGCATCATAAAAAGGCGTAGTATTCATTAGCGGACCATTAACACGCCAATTTGGTGGAGAATGTGGGTTATTATTAATCCACAAACGCAGAAATTCGTCTTTCATTTTTACTCGCCATATTTTAGCTATAGAAATAAAGAAGCGTTGGTCTGGAGTAAATCCGTCGATTTTTGTGTTTCCTTTTCCTTGTTCGGTCATTTTAAAAGCATCATAGGCAACTGCTATTCCAGCAATATCTGCCGTATTTTCGCCAACTGTCATTGCACCATTAATATGTAGATCGCCTAAAACAGTATAAGTACTATACAAATTGATAACCTGTTGTATTCTTGACTTAAACTGTGCATAATCTTCTTTTGTCCACCAGTTTTTCAAGTTTCCATCTTTGTCATATTGAGCACCTTGATCATCAAAAGTATGAGTTATTTCGTGACCTATAACCATTCCTATTCCACCATAATTAAGTGCATCATCTGCATTATTATCAAAATATGGGGCTTGTAAAATACCTGCAGGAAAAACAATTTCATTTGCAGTAGGGTTATTATATGCGGTAACTGTCGGAACTGTAGTAAACCATTCTGATTTATCGACTGGTTTGCCCAATTTTGCTAATTGAAATTGATACGCAGCTTTAGAAGCCGAAATAATATTCTCAAAATAAGTGTTTCTAGCTACATTCACATTGCTGTAGTCTCTCCATTTATCTGGATATCCTATTTTCTTAGTAATAGCGAACAATTTTTCTTTCGCTTTTTGTTTCGTGATTGGACTCATCCATTCCAATTTATCAATTCTTTTGCCATACGCTTTTTGCAAATTATTCACGAGAACTAACATGCGTTTTTTGGCATCTTCTGAAAAATATTTCTTTACATACAATTCACCCAGCGCTTCGCCTAAGTAACTATCAATGACATTAGCCATTTTTTCGCCGCGTGATTTTTGAACAGCCTGACCAGAAAGCACTTTAGTATATTCAAATGAAGCATCGACAAAAGGTTTACTTAAATCATCAGCATATCTTTCTATAGAGTTTGCTTTCAAGTAAATTTTCCAATTATTAAGCGGAATGGTTTTTAAGAGCTTATTAAGAGCATCATAATAAGCAGGCTGGCATACATTAATAGAATCGGTTTTAGCACCTAAATTATTTAAAAAAGCAGTCCAATCGATATTAGGGTGTCTTTTTACAAGATCTGTCACCGCTATTTTATTATAATTTGCTTGTACATCTCGAAGTTCAACTTTTGTTTTATGCGAAGTCGCGAGTTGCTTGTCAATACCATAAACCAAATCAGCATTCTTTTTAGCATCCTGGGCGTTGCTGCCAGTTTGCTGAAATAATGTAATAAGGTATTTTTTGTATGCTTCCTGTATGGCAACAGTCGACGAATCTGATTTGAAATAGTAGTCCCTATCTGGCAAACCTATACCGGTTTGATAGATTTGGGCAATATTCATTTTGCTATTCTTATCATCAGGTGAGACTCCAAAACTTATAACCGAAGGATTGTACACTTTTACTTGATCAACAACAAAGTTCATTAAGGACGGTAAATCACTAATTGCGTCAATTTTGGCAAGTAAGGGTTTGATAGGTGTATAACCGCGTTTGTCAATGGTTACAGTATCCATACCTGATGCATAAAAATCTCCTACCTTCTGCGCTATACTTCCTGCCGGATTTGTGCTTTTGGAAATACTGTCCAATATCCCTTGCAGACGCATTCGTTGTGGGAAATTCATAAACATATAAGCACCAACTCCGGATTGAGATGCAGGTATTGATACAGAATCGTACCATTTACCATTTACATATTTAAAAAAGTCATTACCAGGTGTCAATGTGGAATCTATTCCAGTGATGGCAACATTTTTTTTCTCTTGATGTTTTGAACATGATGCAAAAGCTAAGAATGCACTGAAGAGCACTAAGGTTTTTTTCATAATTTAAATGATTTCTATTAAAATGAACTGAAAGACGTTTGAAAGCAAAGTTAATTTTAGCAGAACAATATACGAATTCAGTTTTTAATTCTGAAGTTTTTGTGAGAATTACTACTTATAAAAAACAGAATTATAGACAGTTATTTATCTTTAAATGTAGTGATTCAGTATACATTTTGAAGTTACATCGGTTTTTACAAGTTCGTTATTTATACTTTTTGTTCTCCCGATTTAATTGTTATAAAATCATCATACTGGGTAAAATACTCTAGTCCCAAAACTAATAGTATCGAGCTTGCATTATAGACCTTCTGCATTATGATGGCTGAACTCAAATAACCAAACCCAAATAGGAAAAAGAAACAGTAAAAAGTCAACAAGCAAATAATACAGCAAAATTTAAGTAAATGAAGTTTTGACTTTAGGATCAATACAGTAATAATAAATAAACCGATTAATGTTAAAACGATCGATATTGTTCCCAGATCGTGTAAGGGTGTTGCAATTAAGAAAATAAATAATATGTTGGCAACTCCTATAAATTTTAAAATTTTAGCCCATTGTCTTAAAGCTATTTTTTTTGACATATGGATAAAAAAAACGCCATAACCAACCGATTGGAATGCCATTCCGATAATGGCCCAAATCCTGCCGGGATTTTCCGCCCCATTTATCGCTTTTGCAGCGAACAAATTACTTATGAAATTTTTTGACCAGCTAAATCCAATAGAATTTTTGTCAAGCAATGACCCGCCTGGATACAATAAGGATGCTATTACGATCAAAATCACAGAAATGACCAAACACATCAAAACCGAATGTTTCTGAACGATTTGCTTAATTGTTAAACTTTCCATTAAATTAATTGCTTAAATTCATTGTAGCAGCTGTGATGGACAGTATCTTATTTTTTTTCAAACTCCTTTTTAGCTTCTTTTCTTGACTTCTCAAATACATCAACGCCAAATTTCTCCAAAACTAGCTTTTTCATTGTTTCTTTATAACATTTTATTGAACCAGTAATAACGCAGCCCTTTTTTACAAATTTTATATTGTATTTTTCAAGCATGTAATTGTCATAAAATTTATAAAATTCTTCTTCGGATTCAAATGAAACAGTAAGTCCTGTTATAAATATATTATACTTACCATTATTAAAATCTGTTTGTGCTTTCTCCGTTCCATTTTCGCATGTTGCTTCATACCAAAAAAGATTGTCATCAACTTTTTGCTTTTCCTGAGAAAGTCCAATTAAGCAACTTAGAAAAAATATCAATATCAAAATTTGCTTCATAAAGATAGTTACCAAAATCTGTTTTATCTGTTCATTTTTTATTGTTCTGAAACTTCTTTTAATTTATCCATTGCTTTTGGATAATTGTCATTAAAGTAGTCCAAATATTCATCAATAACATCAATATCAACTATTACGGTTGTGATGCCGTTATTTTCCTGAAAGGTATAATTTTCATGTCCACCGGCCCATTTTTCTACCTGTTCACCTGTGGTTACTTCGGTATCTCCATCCAAAAATCCGTAATGACGAATGGAAACAAAATCGGCAGGTTTGTGTTCTGCAATTTCTGAAACCATCCCCCCTTTTTTGCCATTTTCATCTAATCCTACAAAAAGAATTTTGCTTCCTTTGTCCCAACTACCCTCATAAGTAGAAGTAGGATTAAAAGTTGCTGTCCAATATTCGTAAGTGGCTTTGTCTTTTAAGCCAAGCATCGTTTCATATACCTTTTGAGCTGATGCTTTAATTTCTTTTTTAAATTGTAATTTTTGCATTGCTTTCTTTGTTTTAAAATTTTCAAATCAGTTTATATCTGTTGTTATGAACATTTTGAGCATGCACAACATTTCCTAAAACACTAATTTACAACAATTTATTATGCTTTAATATTTCAGTTATACTTTCATTAAAAGGCAGTCGTATAATTTTTCTCCACTTTATCAATGTAGATTGATCGAGTTGATTTTCAATATCACTTATTAAAATCTCCTTTTTTCCAATGTAAAACTCATCAAAATATTCTTTTTTGTCCAATGTCTTTACATACTTGTCTTTTGTTATTAATTGAACATTCAGGGATTTGATGTTTTTCCATTCTACACAGTGAGAAAAGTACAAACTGTTTTTCAATATACCTCTCTTGTTTACTGTAACTACTGTTGAAAAATAATTCATTAAACTCATTGCTAAAATAGTCCCTGACGTATATAAAAAAATCAACAATTTCCTTAATATACCTTCTCCAAATCCAACATTAAAAGCGCACCAACCTACAAAAAACACAAACATTAAAGGTCCGCCCAAATTCCAAGTATTTTTAAATGTCAAGTTTTTAATTGTAAACTCTTTGTTCATTTTTTGATATAAAATTATATTTCGAATTAATCAATGGTTTCTGAAAATCTATTTCACACCAAATGTTCACGTAAATTTAATCTTTATTTCCAGATGCAAATAAATCAATTGAACTTGTGGAGCATTTAGCATTGTAAAACCTCTTTTTGTTTACAAACAAGATGATCATTCTAACATAAGGGAATTACAAAATCAAGAGAATATTCTTTCAAAACAAAAAATCACGTATAAAACTTTTATTTTTTTTAAATTTTTATTTTAAGAAAAAGAACTTCTTTATTTCATTCTCTACATAAAACAATCAATTACGAATCAAACAAATAAGTCTTAATCACACAAATTACTTCAGGCTTTTCTGCTTCTAAATTTGATGTTTTCAAAATAATTTCAAAAAGTTTTTTCAAAAAACTGTTTGCGTATTCCAAAATTATTTGCACTTTTGCACCCGCAATAGCAAAACAGGTCCGTTCGTCTATCGGTTAGGACGCCAGGTTTTCATCCTGGTAAGGGGGGTTCGATTCCCCCACGGACTACTTAGCAAGGCAAAAGCTTCAGAGAAATCTGAAGCTTTTTTTGTTTTAGATCGTTTGGGAAAAATATTAGCAGATTTTATCCGTTAACAATTGTATCAAAAATTGGCGATAAGAATCTAGAAATTTATGACATTCTCTGAAAAAAAATATCAAACTCAATAATCCTTCAAAAAGTAACAATAAAAAAACATGTAAGTTCTTTTTTCTTCAAACAAATTATCGGATTTTTGCAAAAATTAATTAAAACCCAAATACCATAATCCTAACAACCTATAATAAACTCGTTCGATTTTTAAATGACGTATAACGCAAAAAATCCAGAGTACACTTTCTTTACAATTTACACAATCAAATCAATATCGTACATCATTATTCACAACTATATTACAACAACAATTAAATCCAATGATTAAAAAAAACAAACCCCAAATTTTATTTTTTATTCTTTTAAATTTATTTTTTTCTCTAAACGCATTTTCTCAAAAAAGTGTTTACGCTGGAATTGAAATCGGAAGAAGAGCAATAAAAGTTTCTGTTGTCGATGTAAACAACATCAGAAAAGCCGACTATAAAATTCTTTATTTTGCAACAGACAGACTTGATTTTGCTGCACATATTGCCGAAAAAGGCGAACTTCCTCAAGAAGACATCAACAAAATTGGTATTACAGTTGTCGATCAATTAAAAAAAATAAAAACTGATTTTAAACTTCTTGAAGAAAACATCTTTATAGTAGCAGCTCCCGTTTTTGCACAAGCACGTAATATTGATCTTTTAAAAACCAAAATTAATACGCTAACTAATAAAAATCTTGACGTTTTAAACGTTAACGAAGAAGCAAAAACACTTGTTAAAGGTGCAATGCCTCCAGTTGATTTTGCTAATGCATTCTTACTTGATATTGGCGCTCAAACTACTAAAGGCGGCTATATTGATGAGCTTGAGGACGACAAATTAGAATTTATTCCTTTAGAACTTGATTTTGGAACAATGACGCTTACTGACGCAGTAAAAAAGACAGTTGTCAATCCAAATCAGGCAAATGACATGGCTACTTATCAGGAAAAAGCATTTGACTTTAATCCAGTTTTGCGTAAAAAAGTAAAAGCATTACTAGATGCAAATCCTCCCTTGGCTAAAAAAAATAAAATCTATTTGTCTGGCGGTGCTGTTTGGGCTTTTGCAACGTTATACTACAATGACGAAATAAAAGATCATTATATTCCTTTAACTTTAGAAGATGTTGTCAATTATGATGCTATTCTGAAAAACAATTTTGTGAAGTTTACCAACCAGGCAAAAACCAATAAAGAAGTTGCCAGAGTTTTAAGCACTTATGACCAGCAATATCTTATTTCAGCTAATAATATATTACAGACTTGCCTTGAAAGTATTCCAAATTTACAATCGAAAAAAGTACTTTTTGTAAAAGAAGGACAAGTAATCTGGTTGATCTCTTACATCGCAGATCGCTCTAAAAAAGTAAATACTAATTTTTAAGTTATTATTTTAAATAAAAAAAAGCTTCAGAGAAATCTGGAGCTTTTTTTTATTTAAGATGAAAAAAAGCTTCAGAGAAATCTGGAGCTTTTTTTTATTTAAGATGAAAAAAACTAATTAACCTGTAAAAGCTTATTCAGCCCTTCTCTTTCAAACAAAATCCTTCCCACTTTAATATCCGACCATCCTTTTTTTAGTTTATAAGTAAATGTTGGAATGTTATCTATCAGCTCGCAGTCGAGATAATAAGTCGAAACGGTATCATTAGTCAGATTTTTTAATTCTTGAATATGCGTCGAAATTAAAAAATACGAATTCGAATAAATACTGACACCATTTATGGTTCGGGTACAAATTTCTAATGCATCTTCAACATTCGTTCCACTAAAAAGCTCATCAAAAACAACAAAACATCTTTTGCCGTCAGCCGCTTTCAAGACAACATCTTTGACATTAATTACTTCTGTCATAAAATGACTATAGCCATTCAAGATATCATCGCGTTTATTTATTCCAATTGAAAAATCAGTACAAAATGGAATTTCTGCCGAAGAAGCCGGAATACCAAAACCCAAATTCCCTAAATAAAGACACAAACTTACCGATTTAAGAAAAGTAGATTTTCCAGACATATTTGGCCCATTTAACACAATTACATTCTTAAATGCCTTAAAACTGTTTTTGATAGGATTTTCGACTAATGGATGGTAAAAATCATTAATATTCAGCGTGTTTTCTGTAAGAACCGGAAAAACAAATTCACGTTTTATGATTGCTTTACTAATCGACAAATACGATTCAAACAAAAATAAATCGTCCCAAAATTTTTCGATTTTTCCTTCTTCCTGCAATGCAGAAATTTTAGCTGTTATTTTTTTGAGATGCTTGCTCTTTAATTGCTTTTCCCTAATTATATATTCGTATTTACTCAATTCAAAAAAAGAAAGAAAAGACAAAATCCTATTCAAATCTTTTCTGTATGATTCAGGAAAATGAATAAGATTTAATCTTGTAAAACAAGTTGACTCTAGTCGATAAAAAAATAGTATTAATAAATGGATTTTATTGTGCGTAAGAATTTCATCAGCAGTTGGACCAAAAAACAGAAAGCGTTTCCAGTTGATTTCTTCTTCCCTAAAATTATTTAGAAAAAAATGAACTTCATTTAAATACAAAACAGTATAAGAGTACTTTTCCAAAACCTCATTATTCAAAGCAAATCCTTTAAGAATATTTTGCCTCTCAACAATTTGACTTTCGGTCGTTAAAGGCGTTTCTAATAAATAAAGAATCCTTTTTTTAGTGAAGCTATTCAGTGAAAAATCAAAAATAGGCAATACTTCTTCTTTTATGTTTAAATCCTGAATATTGTTCATACGCTTAAATTATCCTTAATAAATACATTAGGCTGATAACTAAATTTTGTTTAATCTAAAGTAGTAAAATTCTTCGAAAAAACATCATTCAAAATCTATTAAATTTAAAAAATTTAAAAATTTTTAACAAATAAAACACACCATATTCATTAATAACCGATGAAATACATGTTTTAAACATTTGTAATTAAAAAATCAAAGAGAATCAATAAACAACAAAACATTAAACAAAAATTAACAAATCAATAGTTGTTTTAAATTGTGAATATCTATTTGAGAATTTGAAACATATTTTCTCTTTAAAATCTATCTTTGACATCCTTAAAAATTACAAGAAAATGAGCGCAACTTGGTACGAATGCAAAGTAAAATATAGAAAAACAGATGAAACTGGAGGACAAAAAGTTTTAACCGAACCTTATTTGGTTGATGCTTTATCTTATACAGAAGCTGAAAAAAGAATGACCGAAGAAATGGTCGCTTACACTAGTGAAGAATTCAAAATCACAGCTATCAAAGTGGCAAATTATGCCGAAATTCATCCTTTTGAAAATGCAGACAGATGGTTTAAATCTAAAATCACTTTAATTGCTTATGATGAAGAAAGTGGCAAGGAAAGAAAAACAAGCATGTACATGCTTATTCAGGCAAATGATGTTCGCGAAGCTTTTGACAATACACTTCACGTAATGAAAAATACAATGGGAGAATATTCTATTCCAGCCATTTCAGAAACAGCAATTATGGATGTTTTCCCTTATTTCAGCGGTGAAGAAGGTGAAACAGAAATGCTGGAAAGATTCAATACACTGAAAGCTTCTAAGCCTGTAACTGCCGAAGTTCAGGATACAAATGAATTTGATCCTGCTTATTTAGAAGAAAGTCTTTAAATGCAAGACATTTTCTAATAAATGAAAATAAAAAAAGCAAAATAGAAATCTATTTTGCTTTTTTTATTTTACACTATTTTAATAAAGCATTTTTGCCAATGGCGTCACTGCCGAAGCTGATTTTGGCAATAAAGATGTAAGTGCATCAAATTGTGTTGGGCTTATGCTTTTCTTCATTTTAGCTATAAAAGATTCTCTACTGGCTGTCATTTTAGAAGTATAACCCGCCTTATCTGTAGCCATTGTAGGCAAAATGTTCTTCTTTTTATTTAAAGTTTCATTTACCAATGAATTCACAATCGGCTTTTGTGCCTCAGTTAATTTCAATTTTGGAGACAATACACCCATAACCTGATTCGAGATACTGGCAACATCAAAAGCAGGAACTGCTGTTGTCGATGCCTTACTCGCCGCTTTTGTAATTTCTCCTACACTTTGCGCATTTACAAATGAAATTGTCCCTAAAAGGACAGCCGCAATCAATAATTTCTTTTTCATGGTTTTTTCTTTTAAAGTTATTGCTGGGTATTAAAGGTAATAAAAATGTCAATTCAGCTGACACTAAACAACCATAAACATCTAAATATCTGACATTTACAACCCACTATTGTAAAATATTCTGAATATTCAAAAATCAAAATAAATCCTATCTTAGCTACAGAATTACGCGTTGATTTAAAACCACTTAGACAATCAAAGCCAAACAAACCTAAAAAACCAAAATCTACATGACCAAAAAGACATTTATTTTAATTGGGTTTATCATTTTAAAATTTGCACTGCAGTATATTTTGCTGAGTCCGGAATATGATCTGCAGCGTGATGAATATCTGCATCTGGATCAGGCGCATCATTTGGCTTGGGGATATTTATCGGTTCCTCCTGTAACTTCCTGGTTTTCGTATATCATTTATCAGCTCGGAAATACTGTTTTTTGGGTCAAGTTCTTCCCTGCCCTTTTTGGCGTTTTGACACTTTTAGTTGTCTGGAAAACAATTGAGGTTTTAAAAGGAAATTTATTTGCTTTGATTTTAGCTTCAACTTGCATTTTATTGTCATCGCTTTTACGATTAAACATGCTTTTTCAGCCAAATTCGGTAGACATTTTATGCTGGACCGCTTTTTATTTTGCAGTTATTCAATACATCAAAAGTGAAAAAGTAAAATGGCTTTACGCAGGCGCCATCATTTTTGCTTTTGGCTTTCTGAATAAATACAATATTCTTTTTCTTTTAATCGGACTTTTACCAGCACTTTTGCTTTCAAAACAAAGAAAAATTGTTGCTAACAAAAATCTTTATTTTGCTCTGATTTTGGGATTAATTTTAATTCTTCCGAATCTTTTATGGCAGTATAACAATCATTTTCCGATTGTGCATCACATGAAAGAATTGGCAGAAACACAGCTGGTAAATGTTGATCGGGCCGGATTTTTAAAAGAACAATTATTGTTTTTCATTGGCGGATTTATCGTTATTCTTTCCTCCTTTTATGCACTGCTTTTTTATAAACCTTTTGCAAATTATCGATTCTTTTTTCTTTCGATTGTCTTTACTCTTTTAGTTTTTATTTATTTCAAAGCTAAAGCGTATTATGCAATTGGTCTTTATCCAATTTACATTGCATTTGGCGCCGTTTTTTTAGGCGAAATTTCAAAAACAGGATGGAAACGATTCTTACAGCCCGTTTTAATCCTGATTCCGCTTTTGCTTTTTATTCCAATTTACAAAGTCGCTTTTCCTAATAAAACACCACAGGAAATAGTTGCAAAACCTGAAAAATACAAAAAATTTGGAATGCTTCGCTGGGAAGACGGAAAAGATCATGAATTGCCTCAGGATTTTGCTGATATGTTGGGCTGGAAAGAACTGGCCCGAAAAACCGATTCGATTTATGCTTTGTTTCCAAAATCAGAAAACACCTTGGTACTTTGCGACAATTACGGTCAGGCAGGAGCAATAAATTATTACACAAAAAACGGAATTAAATCCGTTTCTTTCAATGCCGATTATGTCAATTGGTTTAATTTAAACATCTATTACACAAACCTAATTAGAATAAAAGAATTTGAAGAAAACAGCACTGAGTTTGCAGAAACAAGTCCGTTTTTTGAAAAAGCTGCAATTGGCGGAGAAATAACAAACAAATTTGCCCGTGAATATAAAACGACAATTTTTGTTTTTACTAAAGCTAAAATCAATATCAACAAAAGATTAGAGCAGGAAATTAAAGAAGAGAAAAATTACGACAAATAAATGATCGACTTCAGCACAATTGAATATTTAAAATCTGGAAATGAAAGACAAATTCTGGCTTATGAAACTTTGGTGAGAAACAAGACCTTAGAAGTTTTGGTTGAATTTGACCCAATTCTTGTTGGCACAATTCCAATAAATATTGACATTGAAAACAGCGATCTTGATATTATTTGTTTTTGGCAGAATAAGGATCATTTTGTCAAAAAAGTCACTTCTCTTTTTAAAAATAAATCCGATTTTAAAATCAGAAAAACTATAATAAATGAGAAAGAATCTGTAATTGGAAATTTCAAACTAGATAATTTTGAGATTGAAATATTCGGACAAAATATTCCAACCAAAAATCAAAACGGCTACAAACACATGATTATAGAACACCAAATTCTGGAATCACGAGATGAAAATTTTCGACAAGAAATTATAAAACTGAAACAAAACGGATACAAAACTGAGCCTGCTTTTGCCAAATTATTAGGTTTAAAAAGTGATCCCTATTTAGAATTACTGAATTATAAAATCTAATTGCAAAACTAAAACAATCGCAATTCACTACACAACAAACAGTTACAAATTAAATTTATTAATATAAAAATATTTCACTAATTCCTTTGAAAAACTGTATTTAGTGCTTATCTTTGCACCCGAAACATCGCGGGATAGAGCAGTAGGCAGCTCGTCGGGCTCATAACCCGAAGGTCACAGGTTCGAGTCCTGTTCCCGCTACTAAGACAAAAGCTTCAGAGAAATCTGGAGCTTTTTTTGTTTATTTAGTTTTGTTCAGATTATTTTCATTTAGCTCTCGAGCAGGACGTTGGCGCAAATGGGAGTATAATATTTTATACTTGCTTAAACAATTCTATCAAGGCATTTTTTGTAGCAAGATGATGTGCGGTGTTTTCAGATGTTTTCCAATCCCCATCGACAACTGAAAATTTTAAAACAACATTGTTGTTATTGCTAATTGTGGATAAAACTTCGATAAATCTTAATATCACCGGTTTAATATATTCCTCAAAGTATTTCGGAAGTTTTTCTTCTTTAACTTCCCATTCATATGTATAACTATTAACAGGAGTATTACATTTACTATGTAAACCTTGAATATATTCTATTTTTTCGTTATCTCTTTCAATATCTAATTTTATTTTTACTTTACCATATCTACCTGCTCCCATTCTATAAATTTCATTTTCTCCATATAATGGAAGCTTAGACAAATCTATTTCTTTCAAAAGATTGTCTAAAATTTGATGATAACTACTTCCTAATATTATTTCGCTCATTTTTAAAATTTAAATTTTATTATAACATTATAAGATGTGGTTTTAACAACTTAACCAACAAGCAATAAAATGACATTATTTTTATATCAAAGTTTAATTTTCTAAAAGCGAATATAAGGAATGTCTTCTTACTATGTTTATGCAGATAAAATTTCATTAAAATAATAAACAAAATGGTTAGATATTTGAATGCTTCCCGCTACTAAGACAAAAGCTTCAGAGAAATCTGGAGCTTTTTTTTGTTTTTATACCTTTCTGATTCTCTTTGCCGGCACAGATTGCAAATCTGCGCTAACGTTGTCTATGTATCTGAGCGAAAGATTTTTATCTATCATATAGTAACTTTTCCAGTTTCTCATAATCGCCACTTTGCCCAAATTCTTCTGTGTTTGATTTTGTTCCTAAAATTATGCTGTCTCCGCAACCAAAACAAATTTTTGCTATACCAACAATTTTTGATTTTTTCTTAAAAATTAGGATGTCTCTATAAACATAAATACAACTAGATTCGAGAACTTGGTCATGTTTCTTTTCAGTAAAAATCTAGTCTATTTCTTCAAATTTTTTTGAGTTCACGCTAGTTTTTTCGTAACCAATAGTTTCCAATTTATCTAAAAATCCGACTTCATTTATACTTTTCGGAATCTTGCCAACAATAACACCAAAGCGAAATGAATCTTTTTCGGATTTTCCATAATTATCATAAAGTTCGGCGATTTTCTCTTCTTTAAAATCGTTTTTGTAATGAATTATTTCGTCGTAATTAAAATATTTTTCACTTATTATTCTTGATTTTTCATAAGTTATTAATTCTCCCGTCGGTTTAACTTTTTGATTACTCTTGGAATTAAAACCAAGCAATAAAATGGATAATAATAAGACTGTATTTTTCATTTATACGATACGTTCTAAAACTGTTTGCTAACTTGTTTATATGCCTGACGATCTACACAAGGCCATCAAAATTTGAGTAATATGAGTGGCAAATTTCAAACATTATTTATTTCCAAATATATAGCTTTTCAATACTACAAAATCCATTCTCAAAAAATAATTCCTTATTTTTAACAAGATTTCGTTTAATATTTTAACTATCTATCCACCAAAAAATGAAAAAAGCCCTTCTTTTATTACTAATCATAGCCTCCTACTCTTTTACGACTTCTGAAGAGATCGTAACTGTTTCTGGCAAAATCAAAAATACCGAAAATGGAACAATCAAAATTAAAGGAGAATTATTTGATAAAGAAATCAAGCTAAAACCAGACGGCAGTTTTTCAGAAAACCTACCATTACAATATGATGGCATTTATAAAATTGAAACTACTAAAAATAGCATTCCTGTATATTTAGCTAAAGATTCTAAATTAGTACTATCTACTGATGATGCAAACTTAAATTCAACTTTAAAATTTACTGGCAAAGGAAGTGTAGAAAATCAATATCTTGCTAAAAAACAGCTTATAACTTCAGCAATTTCAGATGAAGAACTTTATAAACTTAACGAAAATGAGTTTCTGAAAAAACTTCAGGAAATAAAAAATTCGATTAACACTTTATACCTCAAAACAAAATTCACTGATGCTGATTTCAAAGTAAAAGAAGCCAGAAGTATTCATTATCTAGAGCAAAAACATTTGTTTTTTTATAAAGCATTTGCAAGTGCAAGAGGTGATAAAGTTTCTGAAAAGTACCCAAAATTTGATCAAACAATCGATATGGACAATGACTCTGATTTTTTATTTTCAAATGAATATCAAGGAATTGTGCTATACAAATTCTATGAAAATATTAAAGGAGATGGTGGTGTTGATTTTGTAACAGCTAAAAATGCAATTCCAGAAATTAAAGCTCTTAAAAGTCAAAGCATAAAAAATCATTTAATTGAAAATTCAGCAAACGATATAAATATAAAAAATCTTAAATACGCTAAAATATATCAGGAATTTTTATCTATTACAAACGACCCAATTATTAAACAAACGCTAACTGCCAATTATAACGCAACAAATGCATTACAACCCGGTAATCCATCTCCAAAGTTTGATTATGAAAATCAAAAAGGAGGAAAAACTAGCTTAGAAAACTTAAAAGGAAAATATATTTATATTGATCTTTGGGCAACTTGGTGCAGTCCATGCCGTGAACAGTTCCCATTTCTTCAGAAAGTGGAAGAACAGTATAAAGGAAAGAATATTGAATTTGTCGCTATTTCTTTAGATGCGATAAAGGATCACTCAAAATGGAGCAAATTTGTTTCAGAAAAACAATTAAGCGGCATTCAATTATTGGCAGATAAGGAATTTGAATCAAAATTCATAAAAGATTATGGTATTCATGAAATCCCGATATTTATCCTTCTTGATCCTAATGGCAATATTGTTTCAGCACGTGCTCCAAAACCTTCTGACCCTAAACTTATTGATTTATTGAACAGTTTAAAAATATAATATCAAATTTCTAAACAATAAAAAAAACTGCGCAATTCTGAAAATTTCAGAATTACGCAGTTTTTCATTTTAGTATTTCCAAAAGCAGAATTACAACGCTTTTCTAGATTGCAACAAAAGATTTGTAGCTGTTTCAAAAACATCTGAAAGTCTCTCATGAAGCGAAATACCTTCTTAAAGAATAAATTATTTTTTCTATCTTCCCAAAATAAAATTCAAGCGAAATGACCTTTCTTTCTTCAATAAAAAAATCGGTTTTATCCATTTTAATTCTACTGACAAGTTTTTTTCTATTTTCTTTTTATCCGAAAAGCACCGAACAAATCAATTTTAAAAAAGAAAAAAAAGTCCTGATTTTCTCAAAAACAAACGGTTTCAGGCATGAAAGCATTGCTGCAGGAATTGCCGCCATCAAAAAATTAGGAACCGAAAATCATTTTATTGTAGATGCTACAGAAGATTCTCTTGCAATTAATTCAAAAAATTTAAAACAATATCAGGTCATTATATTTCTTAGCGCTTCGGGACATGTTTTGGGAGAAGAACAGAAATTGGCTTTGCAAAAATTCATTGAAAAAGGAAACGGTTTTGTAGGGATTCATTCCGCCACAAACTGCGAGCCAGACTGGCCTTGGTACACTAAAATGATCGGCGGAATTTTTGATGGTCATCCAGAGCCGCAAAATGCAAAACTTGTAATTGTGAATAACGAGCATCCGTCAACCAAACATCTTCCTGCGATTTGGGAAAGAAAAGACGAATGGTACAATTTCAAATATACAAATCCCGACGTAAATGTGCTCATAAAAATTGATGAATCATCTTATAAGGGCGGCAAACATGGTGATAATCATCCTTTGGCATGGTATCACGATTATGATGGTGGAAGAGCATTTTATACAGCCTTAGGTCATAGTCCTGAAAGCTACAGCGATCCGCTTTTTGTACAGCATTTGCTTGGAGGCATCAACTATGCATTTGGCAATTAAATACTTCGAAAAAGAAAGCAAATATCAAACAATTCATCAAAATCCAACTCCTATACAAACAATATTTACATGACCAATTTTGACACAATTAAACCTAAACAACATTTTAAAGTTCTTGACGGACTAAGAGGTGTTGCTGCGATAGCCGTTGTAATTTATCACTTTTTAGAAATAGCAATTTCCGATTACAGCAAGAATTTATTTGCTCACAGTTTTCTTGCTGTCGATTTTTTCTTTTGTCTTTCGGGTTTTGTGATTGCTTACGCTTATGATGACCGAATAGCAAAAATTGGTGTTTTCGAATTCTTCAAATTACGCCTTATTAGATTACATCCGCTTGTTATTTTAGGATCAATTCTGGGTTTGATTGGATATTTTGTTTTACCATATGGAGACATTGCAAACAGGAGTATTTCTGAAGTTTTACTCTTATTTATATGTTCATTGTTATTAATTCCGCTTCCAATAATGAAAGAACGTTATTATAATAATTTTGGATTAAACGCTCCGGCTTGGTCTTTGTTTTGGGAATATATTGCCAATATTTTTTACTCCATATTCTTATATCGTTTATCTCGTAAAATGATTCTTTTGCTAACTTGTATTGCAGGAATTGCTTTAGCTTATGTTGCTTATCATGCAAAAGGCATTTCAGGCGGTTGGGGAGGCGACACTTTTTGGCATGGCGCTGCACGGATTTCATACTGTTTTCTGGCCGGAATGACCGTTTACAGATTCAAATGGATTATCCCTTCAAAAATTGGGTTTTTAGGACTCTCATTACTTTTATTCCCTACATTTATATATCCATTCAACCAGGAATTCAATTTCATTACAGAACCTCTTATTGTTTTGTTTTATTTTCCGTTTATAATTGCTTTGGGAGCTGGCGCCGGAACTTTAAAAAATACAGAAAAAGTTTGTGTCTTTTCAGGAAACATATCTTATCCGCTATATATGACACATTATTTCGCAATGTGGATATTTGCAACGTACAATCAAACATATAAGTTTACTGGCGTGACATTATATACAGTCGTTTCTATTGGAACACTGCTTTTAATTGGATTCGCTTATCTTGTTATGACCTATATAGATATTCCGATTCGGAAATATTTGACAGGAAAAAACAAAATGCAAAAAGCTTAATTTTTCTTTAAGCTAGACTTCTTTACAAAAAAAGACCGTTCAAAATGAACGGTCTTTATATTTTTATTAAGCACGAAACTTAAGCTCTGAACAAAGCATATTTATTATAATTGAACAAAACTTTGTCATAAGGAACATACAGTGAAACAATTTTTTCTGAAGATGCATCAAATTGGATTCCGTGATGTTTTCTGAACAAATAAATTTCTTTCAGGCAATTAGAAAGACTTTGGTGGATTTCAGTTGTAAAAGTTGGAACTTTTTTATCTCCCACCAAAAGATCAATTTGATAATTTGAACTACTTTTTGATAAGTTGTTCCCAATGATTCTCAGTGTAAATGTTGTTTTTTTTCCGTATTCTTCGCCTTGATATTGCAGTGTCATAATTTTAACATTAAAGGTTAATTATTTTTCTCTTTCGGGCTTCAGCCAAAACAGCCGAATCTAATTTTAAAATTAAAGAAAAAAACTAAAAGTTTTTTAAATATTTTCACAAAATTAAAGCAATAATCCTGAAATAGGAAATAAAAAAAACCGTAACGAATTACGGTTTTCAACAATTAACTAAATATATTTAATCAACTTTTTTCAGAGTAAAATTCATTCCATAAGCACGATTAATTTTCGGTAATATTTTTTTGTCTTTCAGCATTTATTTCTAATAAAAACGGATTCCCATTTTCATCAAACATTGTCATATTTAAAGCATCTAATAAAGCTATTTTTTTTGAAACTCCTCCTTTGAATTTGTTGTAAGAAAGATTCATTTCAGAAAGTTTATTCAGTTTTCCAAGTCCATCCGGAATTTCTCCTTCAAAACTGTTGTCAAATAAACTCAGATTCTCCAAAGCTCTAAAATTCACGATTTCTCTGCTCAAATTTCCTGATAATTTATTGCCATTTAAAAGCAATACTTTTAAGGTCGAAATTTTATAAATCGAACTTGGCAGTGAACCTTGAATTTCATTATTAAACAATGCAAGAACTTCTAATTCTTTTAATTTTCCAAGATCAGCAGGTAATTCTCCAGAAATTTTATTTTTAAAAAGCTCCAGGTCTTTCAGTTTTTGCAAATCGCAGATTTCTGCCGGAATTGTTCCTGAAAATTTATTATCAGAAACATTCAAAACTTCAAGTTCTTTGAGATTATGAATGTTGTTTGGCAAATTTCCTTCTAATTTATTCTTCTGAAAATTTACCTGAACCAAATTTATCAGATCAAAAAATTCTGCAGGCAATTCTCCTTGCAAATTATTGTCGGACAAATCTAACGCTATTACTTTTCCATTTTCGGTACGAACTCCATACCACGTTGACACAGAGAGAGATAGATCCCATTTCACTTTCCATTGTGGACCATTTGTGGCATGGTATAATTTTATCAGGGCCTCTTTTTCTTTATCTGAAACAGTATCTGCAAAAGAATTGATAGAAAAAGCGAGTGCTATAAAAAAAGTAATTAAGCTTTTCATAACAGATTTGGGGTTTGTTACGCTTACAAAATTAGACATTTCATAGACATAATACATCAGATGTCGATAAAGTGTTAATAAGTAAATAATTAACAGCTTTTTTACTACTTAATACAAAAATGCTACGTTTACATTTTTTTGACTACATTTGATTCAACTAATCTAAAAACCTCATATTATGGGAATTAACTTTATTGCACTATTGGCAGCTGCTGTTGTTACTTTAGTAACTGGATTTATTTGGTATCATCCAAAAGTATTCGGAACAATCTGGATGAGAGAAAATAATTTCACTCAAGAGCAATTAAGAACTGGAAATATGCTAAAAATCTTCGGATTAACGTATGTTTTTTCTTTAATGATTACTGTGATTTTAATGGCTTTGACTATTCATCAATCAGGCGCAGTTGGAATGGTAGGCGGACCACCAAAGTTAGCTGAAGCAAAACCATCATTCGCCGCATTCATGGCAGATTACGGAACGGCATACAGAACTTTTAAGCACGGTGCACTTCACGGCTTTATGTCTGGATTATTTTTTGCTTTACCAATTGTGGGAATCAATGGTTTATTTGAAAGAAAATCCTGGAAATATATTTTAATACATGCAGGTTATTGGATGCTGACACTTATGCTCATGGGCGGAATTATCTGTGCATATGCATAATCAAAATATACAAAAACCCGTTTGAAACCAAAACTCAAACGGGTTTTTCTTAATAATAACTTAAAGGAAGTAAGTTATTGCAAATATTATCTAATTTTGAAGAAATTAGCGCACACTTTTGAATACAACTTATTCTTTTCAAATCTACAATCGCACGTCGTTACTCCCTTTAGAATGGAACTCGCTTGCTGCAGAAAACATTTTTTTGACACGGGAATATCTCGAAGTACTGGAAAATTCTTGTCCGGTAAATATGATTTGTCATTTTATTGGAATTTTTAAAGATGAAAAGCTAGAAGGAATTGCTTTGACTCAATTTTTGTTTGCTGAAAAACTTGAATCTTTTGGCGAACGTGATCAATGTTTAAAAACATCTGTGCGCAATTTTGCTTTCAAAAATTTTGCTTCACATGTATTGTTCGTTGGCAATAATATGCTTACGGGACAAAATGCTTTTGTTTTTTCTAAAAATACAGAAATCCCAAAAGCTGTAAAAACACTTCATAAAGCTATAAATCAGCTTAAAAAAGATTTACGATCTTCTGGTAAAAAAGTTCACATTACTAGTATAAAAGATTTTACTTCAGAGGAAATTAAGCCACTTCAAGCCGAATTCAAAAATAATTATACGTTTTCGACACAACCCAATATGATTTTTGAAATCAATGAAAATTGGAAAACCGAACAAGATTATATCGACGCTTTATCAAAAAAATACAGAGATCAATACAAGCGCGCACGCAAAAAATCAGAAGGAATTATAAAAAAGAAAATGTCTTTGTCTGATATCAAACAGTATGAAGATGTTATTTATGATTTGTATTTTCATGTGGCAAAAAACGCTCCGTTCAATACTTTTTTTCTAGCTAGAAATCATTTTAGTTTTTTCAAAGAAATCATGAAAGATAACTTTTTATTTTATGGTTATTTTTTAGATGAAAAACTTATTGGATTCAACACATTAATAAAGAATGGAAATGTAATGGATACTTATTTTCTGGGTTATGATGAAAATCTGCAACGCGAAAAAATGTTATATCTAAACATGCTTTACGATATGATTGCCTATTCAATCAATCAGGGCTTCAAAACAATTGTATTTGCCAGAACCGCGCTCGAAATCAAAAGCTCTGTTGGCGCAAAACCTTTAAAAATGTATGGTTTAATTACACACAGCAATGCATTGATTAATCATAATATTGCCAAATTATTCCAGTATTTGGAACCAAAAACTGAATGGCAGGAACGAAATCCTTTTAAATAAAAATCATTTCTTTTTTAAGGCACAGCCATTTTCATTTGTTTGTGCAGAATGTAAATTTCTAAATTGGTCTGTGCACCGCAATATTCACCATCAATTTGAAAATTTACCGGATAATCTGTTTCTATCGTGGCTTTGTCTGTTGAAATAATGACAATATCTTCAGAATCAATTGGCATATTTCCGGTGATGATTTTTCCAATTAAAAGCAGATCTAAACTTTTTAAAATGACCAATTCAAACTTTCCGTCGTTCATAGCTCCATTCGGATTAATGATTACGCCTGTGCCATATTTCTGTGAATTGGCAATAACAATCATTCTCGCTACATGATTTACCGTTTCATTATTGGCTGAAATCGTAGCTACAAATGGTTCTTCAGATTCTGTTAAAGTTGTAAAAGCCTGTAATGCATATCCCCAAAAACCGCGAATATCACTTTGTTCGTAGTTTTTAACCAAATTGGCATTCAATCCTAAATCGCTTAAATGAATGCTTTTTTTTCCGTTGATACAAATCATATCCATTTCGATATAATGATTCAAGAAAGCTATTTTTAAGTTTTCTTCTATTTCAACAGGTAAATTCAAATCGACCGATAATCCGTTTGCTGATCCAGCCGGTAAAATCCCGATAATGATATCGTAATTTTCCATTGCTTCTGCCACCATTTTGATTGTGCCGTCGCCGCCTGCAACAATGATTCGCTCAGGAAGAAGTTCATTATAAATCAACTGAATTTTATTTAAATCATTTTTTCCGGTTGTTTCATACACTTCAAGATTAAAATGATTGATAGTCGCAAATTCCTGAACAGTCTCGATTAAATCAGTTTTATCAAGGTCGCCAGAAATGGGATTTACAACGAATAGAATGTTCTTTTTCAAAATTTTATCTTTAAAAATCAATTAAATTAAGTAATTTACAGTTACATAAATATACGTAATAAATGAAACCAATCTTACAATTATATCGAGGTTATGCCAATGAAGAAGAATTAATTGTAATGGGGCATGTTTTTAAAAGAACGTATGATTATGACTTTCAGAAGAAAAATTTAAAAAATGCAAAATCCATAATCAATCAATTTCGGATAAAAACGCTTCAGAATTTTGATGTTTATCTGAAATATGGAAACCAGGAAATCCACACTAAAACATTAGACGACGGACATTTTAAGTTTTGTATTCCGCTTGAAAATGAAACGCATTTTGGATGGATGAATTACGATGTAAGCATTAAATACAATTCTGAAACGATTATTTCAAAAGGAAGCTTCATACGCCCACATACAGGGAAATTAGGAATTATTTCTGATATTGATGACACTTTTTTGATTTCGCATACGCAGAATATCTTCAGGAAAATTTACATTTTGTTATTTAAGAATGTTAACGACCGAAAAGTCTTTAAAGATGTTGTAGCGCATTACCAAGCTTTAAGTTCAGCAGGAAGAAAGAATAAAGAGGAAGTCAATGCCTTTTTTTATATTTCGAGCAGTGAATGGAATTTGTATCGTTTTATCGTACAATTTACCAAAATCCATCATTTGCCAAGAGCTGTTATTTTATTAAAAGACATTAAAAGGGGAATTACCGATTTTTTCATGAGCGGACGCGGCAATCATGATCATAAATTTGATAAAATAAAACATGTTTTAGAATTTTACCCCAACTTGAAATATATTTTATTAGGAGATGATTCACAGCATGATCCTGTTTTATATGAAAGAATCTGCAAAATATTTCCCGTTACAGTTATTGCCGTTTACATTCGACAAACAGGAAAGAAACAGAAAGAAGAAGTCAAAAAAATCATGAAGAATTTAGAAACTCTGGATGTTTCTGTTTGTTATTTTAAAGAAAGCAGCCAGGCAATTGAACACTCAAAATCAATTGGAATTATTAAATAGTTTTGTTTCAAGTTTCAAGTTTCAAGTTTCAGGTTTTGAACTGAATGAATATTTAACCGCAAAGCACGCTAAGTTTTTTGATTTGCGAGGTTTCATAAAACGCAAAGTTCGCAAAGCTTTATTAATAAATAGCTTTGCGAACTTTGCGCGTTGTAAATGCAAACTATAAAAAACTTAGCGTGCTTTGCGGTTAAATTTACGCGTCAAGATTACAACTTGAAACCTGAAACTTAAAACTTTTCTTAAACATTAAAATTATCAATCTCTTCCTGAACGATTTCCCAATCTAGAAGTAATTGCTCTAAATCAGCTTTCTTTTTGTTGTATGCTGTAAAAAACGACGCGTCTTCAATGTGTTTATCATAATTAGTTTCCAACATTTTATCGTTATGCTGAATATCTTTTTCTAATTGCTGAATCTGGCTTTCGATTTTGCTTAGCCTGTTTTGAAGCGCTTTTCCTTTTTTCTGATCTTCGTATGAAGTTTTGGTATTTTCTTTTACTGGCGCAGCTTTAACAACATCTTTTTTCTCTACTTCACGCATATTCTCAAGATTGCGCTGCTCTAAGAAATAGTTGATGTCGCCTAAATATTCTTTGATTTTTTGATCTTTGAATTCGTAAACAATATTCGACATTCCCTGAAGGAAATCCCTGTCGTGAGAAACCAATAATAATGTTCCGCCAAATTTTTGAAGTGCCGCTTTTAAAACGTTTTTAGATTTGATATCTAAGTGGTTTGTTGGCTCATCCATCAGCAAAACGTTAATTGGTTGCAACAATAACTTACATAACGCCAAACGGTTTCGCTCGCCTCCAGAAAGTACTTTTACTTTTTTCTCAACATCATCACCACGGAATAAAAACGAACCTAACATATCACGAACCTTCATACGGTTTGTGTCGGTTGCGGCATCTTCCATAGTTTGCAGCAGAGTAATTTCTCCATCTAAATATTCTGCTTGATTTTGAGCAAAATATCCTAATTGAACATTATGTCCTAATTTGATATTTCCTTGGTATTCAAACTCGTTTACAAGCGCTTTGATGAAAGTCGATTTACCTTGTCCGTTTTGACCCACAAAAGCGATTTTACTTCCTCTTTCAACAAGCAAACTAATATCTTTTAGAATCGTTTTGTCTCCGTAAGCCTTTGTAACGTTTTCAGCTTCGATTACTACTTTTCCAGGTTCTTTTGAAACTGGAAACGAAATATTCATTACTGAATTGTCGTCTTCGTCAACTTCGATTCTTTCTACTTTATCTAATTTTTTAATCAACGATTGCGCCATTGAAGCTTTTGAAGCTTTTGCACGGAATTTCTCGATTAATTTTTCGGTTTCTTCAATTTTTTTCTGCTGATTCTTCTGCGTAGCTAATTGCTTTTCACGAATTTCATGACGCAATTCTAAATACTGCGAATAAGGCTTATTAAAGTCGTATGCTTTCCCTAACGAAATTTCGATTGTTCTATTAGTAACATTGTCCAAAAACATTTTATCGTGCGATACAATAACCACAACGCCCGGATAACTGCGAAGGAAGTTCTCTAACCAAATGATACTCTCGATATCTAAGTGATTGGTAGGCTCATCCAGTAATAAAACGTCATTTGATTGCAATAAAAGCTTTGCAAGTTCGATACGCATTCTCCATCCTCCAGAAAATGTTTCTGTCTGATTATTGAAAACTTCTCTTTTGAAACCAAGACCTAAAAGAATTTTTTCAGTATCTCCGACATAATTATAACCACCAAGAAGTTCAAAGCGATGTGTGTAATCGGATAAATCTTCAATAATTTGTCCGTATTCTTCGCTTTCATAATCGGTTCTTGTAACCAATTGATGATTGATCTCTTCTAATTTTTTCTCTACAACTTTAATTTCTGTAAATGCTTCATATGCTTCTTCAAGTACTGTTCTTCCTTGTTCGAAATCAATATCCTGACGTAAAAATCCCATTCGGATATCTTTTTCCTGAGAAATAACTCCTGAATCAGGTTTAAAATCGCCGGCCAACATTTTAAGCATTGTCGATTTACCTGCTCCGTTTTTACCAACAAGACCAACGCGGTCGCCGGCGCCTAAACGAAAAGTAACTTCTTCAAATAAATAAGTTCCACCAAAAGAAACAGAAAGATTGTGTATATTAAGCATAATGTATTGCTGAAAAACTAGAAATTAAAATCATTGCAAATAAGCCAATTGCCTTTGCAATTTTGAAAGTGCAAAAGTATAACTTTTAATTGAAAGTTTTGGGACTGAAAAGAACTGCTTAATCAATATTTCTGAATTTCAGTTAATTTGGATATTTCGAATAAAAAAGAGACCACAAATTATTAGAAATTTTAGTTTCATTTTTATTGGCAATTGTATTGAAACAAAGTTAAAACTCAAATAAAATAGTATCTTTGTAAGATAACTTCATTTAAAAATATTCTTCTTTTAGAAATCAATTTCTTTGATTTCAGAATAAAAAAAACAGGCATAACAATGTTTAAAAAAGGATCTAAAATAAACAGTATTTTCAGTGGAAGCTGCCCAAGATGTCAAAATGAAAGCATGTATGAGGACAAAAATCCATTACATTTGACCAAAGTTCTAAAAATGAATGAAAATTGCAGTCACTGCGGTTTAAAATATCAAATTGAACCTTCCTTTTTTTATGGCGCGATGTATGTAAGTTATGGTCTAAATGTGGCTGTCGGGATTGCAGCTTTTATAGTTTCATTTGTTTTTTTTGGAAGTACTGTTGAACAATCATTCATTGCAATAGTAGTTACTTTAATTGTATTATTTCCTTTTGTTTTAAGACTTTCCAGAAATTTATATATCAATATGTTTATTTCTTACGACCCGAAGGCTGGTCAGAAGTAAGGGTTCGTAAATATCTTTTATGAAATCGTTTAATATCAGCTTCCTTATCTAAAGGAACATGATTTTCAATATGATCGTATAAAGCTTGTGCCATTGCAGGTCCAAGCATTACTCCTCGGGTACCCAAACCGTTAAGAATATGCAATGACTTATGAACTTCATGTGTCCCAAGCAAAGGTCTTCTGTCTGCAACTGTTGGACGAACTCCGCCAAAATGTTTTACAATTTCAAAATCGCAAGTTATAATTTCTTTTATTTTTTCCAAAAGTTCCTGTTTGCCTTCTTCTGTAGGTGCATCAGTTTTATCAAACCAATTGTAAGTAGCTCCCACTTTGAACAAATTCTCTCCTAAAGGCAAAATAAAGACACTTGTATTAACGATCAGATCTAAATTTAAATCGGGTGCTTTTATAATAAACAGTTCGCCCTTGGTACCATCTAAAGGCAAATAATTAAAAAATGGATTTTTGTGCATTCCAAAGCCTTCTGCAAAAATGATATGTCTGGCCTGAATATTTTTATACTGAATTCCAGAATCCAAAAATTCAATATTGCTGCTATCGAAAGATTCTTCTAAAAGCAAATTGTTTTCAAGAAGATATTTATGGTAGTGCTCTAAGAGTAATGCAGTATCAACATAGCCCGTGTGCAGTACTTCTCCGTAATCATATGGCGACTCGATTCCATTGAATTTTCTAGTAATTAGTTTACAAGATAAAAAAGGAGCCAAGTTTATCTTATCTGAAGCTGCAAACCAGTTATTTTGCTCTTCTATTGAAAAGAACTTTCGTAAGATTGGCATTTTATAGTTGAATTTCTGCTTCAATTTGTCTTCTACACGATTATAAAAATCGTTCATCAAAACCAATTGTTCCTGAGAATTCCATACCTCACTAAAACGCTTTAAAATTACCGGATTGTATAGCCCACCCGCAACTCTGGAAGAATGTTGCGACTTATCATCAATAAGTAAAATAGTTTTATTGTTTTTAAGGGCCACTTCGGCAAAAGAAATTCCGGCCAATCCAGATCCGACAATTAGATAATCAAGCATTGTGTAATGTATAGATAAAATAAAAACTCTTACCACAAAGATAGTAAGAGTTTGTCTTATAAGTTAACTTGGTTGTTTAGTAATTCCACATATCCTCTTCAAAATTGCGTATCTTTTCTTTTACTCTTTCAGATTCCAGCAGTTGATTTTGTGCATTATCTTTCATGTAATCTTTTATTTCACGATCACCATACATATTTTCCTCTTTGTAAATAATTGCATTAAAACGTCTGGAATTTAAAATCTGGTCAAACGAAATTGATGCTGCAGAGTTTGTATCGTTAAAAGCTTTTGCTTCATGTAATACCGTTCGGGCATCGGGAAAGAAAACCCAAAATAACTCAATATAATCTTTCTCGTCACTGTTCATGGTATAAACATCTGGAGTAACCGGGCAAATACCAATTAAGCGATACTTCAATTCTCCTTGACGTTTATCAAAATACCAATATCCTTTGATTTTATATTGTGTAACATCTTGAGCAGTTAAATCCTGTTTTAAAATATACTCTGCCGGAACTGTACGTGTAGGTCCAACTGTCTCTTCTTTGTAGCTCACGTTTTTCTTCTTGCCAGTACCAGTAACCACTTTTTTCTTTACAACATGCGACCTATAATCATCCGGATTTTGATTGATTAGTTCTCTACCTGCATCTGTAGTATCTACACGAGATAATGAACCCTGAATATCTTTCATGGTTTTTTTTGTATTAAAATAACTATCAGAATAAACTTCTGTTATTTTACCATTTCTGATAGCTTTTGTCAAAACATCATAAAGAGAACGTCTATCAGCGCCAATGTTCGCAGTGTCCACAGGAAAATAGTACGGAAAATTAATTTTTTCATTTAAATCAATAATTTCCCATGTCATTTTCCCCATCAAAATATCTCTGTCTTCAACGTAGCCATATGCTAAAGGTTTATCGTTATCTGCGATAAGTTGAGCGGGTGTCTTAATCCCAATTTGGGAAACGGTTTTAGCATTAAGCAAATTAGATTGTGCAATAGAAACAAAACTTCCTGCAACAAAAAAAATAACGATCAAAAAATTTCTCACTTTCATCATAATTAATAGTATAAGAAACCAAACGTAACATTTTACAAAATATTATAAATTTTCTTACAAAATTAAAATCATAAAGATTTTATTGTCCATCAAAAAAGTTCCAGGCAAAAAAAAACTCTTACTACAAAGGTAGTAAGAGTTTTTATATAATGCTATGTTTCAACTTAGTAGTTCCACATATCTTGTTCGAAATTACGAATCTTTTCTTTTACTCTTTCAGATTCTAATAATTGGTTTTGAGCGTTATCTTTCATATAATCACTAATCGCTCTGTCTCCATAAAGGTTTTCCTCTTTGTAAACAACCGCATTAAAACGTCTAGAATTTAAGATCTGATCGAATGAAATTGGCAATGCAGAGTTATTATCATTAAAGGCTTTTGCTTCATGCAAAGCATCTCTTGAATTTGGGAAGAAAACCCAAAATAACTCAATATAATCCTTTTCATCACTATTCATCGTGTAAACGTCTGGAGTTACAGGACAAATTCCTAGTAAACGATATTTCAATTCACTTTGACGCTTGTCAAAATACCAATATCCTTTGATTTTGTATTGTGTAACGTCCTGAGCAGTTAAATCTTGTTTTAAGATATACTCAGCAGGTACTGTTCTTGAAGCTGGTACTGTTTCATCAACATAAGTAACAACTTTCTTTTTACCAGTTCCAGTTACAACTTTTTTCTTCACAACACGTGATCTATAGTCGTCTGGATTTTGGTTGATAAGTTCTCTACCAGCATCAGTTGTATCAATACGAGATAATGATCCTTCGATGTCTTTCATTGACTTTTTAGTATTAAAATAACTATCAGTATAAACTTCAGTTATCTTACCTTTTTTGATAGCTTTTGTTAAAACGTCATACAATGAACGTCTATCAGCACCAATGTTAGCTGTATCTATAGGAAAATATAAAGGAAAATTGATTTTTTCATTCAAATCGATAATCTCCCAAGTTGTTTTTCCCATCAAAATATCTCTATCATCAACATAACCGTAAGCTAAAGGCTTATCATTATCTGAGATAAGTTGCGCAGGAGTTTTAAGTCCTATTTGAGCAGGTGTTTTCGCGTTAAGCAAATTCGATTGCGCATTAGAAGCAAAACCTCCAGCAATAGAAACAATGGCTATTAAAAAATTTCTTACTTTCATCGTGGTATCATTATAAGATATTGAACGTAGTATAAACTACTACTTTATTATTGTATTTCGAAAATTACTGGAGCAGTTCTTGGCAATAAATAACTTCCAGCTCCAACAAGTTTAGTTTTAATTTCAGAAATAGTAACCTGATCCCCTCTACCAGCTCTTGCAAGAACTGATTTACATTGAGCATTTAATTTGTTTCCTGTAACAACAACTGTAGGCTGTCCAGCAATTTTCAAGTTAAATCCAACAACATCTAAACCAACTTCGAAATCAAAATCCATTAATTTTGCTCCGATTGTAGCAACTTCTAGGTTAGATTTAGGTCCTTTAACAACACCATAATCACCTCTAATTGTACCTGTTGGTCCAGGAATACCTTTAATTCTGAATGTTTTCTTATCTGAAACTTTGTCTCCATTTGGTAATGTACCAGTAACTGAAATTGTTGTCTCAGTACCTGTACCTGGGCTCATGTTATATTTACCTGGTTTACCAGCTGAACTTAATCCAGGAGCACTAGCAACAACTTTATTGTCAGCAACACCAGCGAATGATACAGAGATTGGGTTAACAACACCTCTATATACTACATTCATTTTGTCTGCAGAAATTGTAGCAGAGTTTGGTCTTGGAACTACAACATACTTTCCAGCGAATTTAAGTGGAATGTTTTTTCCATCTTCTAAGAAAGTAAATTGTCCATTGATGTTTTGTTCTCCTACTCCACCAGCAGTTAATGAGATAACAGCCTGTCCGTTTACGATTTGTCCTGGACCTTGGAAAGAAGTTGGTTTAGTGTTTTCGTCATAACGACCTAAAACTACCTTACCTGTAACTTTTTCACCTTGGAAGTAAGCATTTTTATCTAAAACTACAATTGCTTGGTAATTGCTATAAGAAGCAGCAGCAACCGCAGCTTTTCCTAAAGCAGCACTGTAAACATCAGATTCAGCTTTTTGAACGTCATTTTGCCAAGCAGAAAGTTTAGCTAATGAAGCAACCGCAGGAAAACCTTTAAAGTGGTAAGCTAAATATTTATCTTTTAAACCTTCTTTATTTTTAACATCAGAAACATCAAATTTCTTTTCAATCTCAGCTAAGATTGCAGCATATTTTTTGTCTGACAAAGCAGCTTTCATGTCTGCTTTATATTTTTCAATTTTAGAAATGATTTCATTTCCTTTTTTAGTGTATCCTTCACCTGTAAACCAGTTGTCGATATTATCACCTTTGTCCATTGCCTCGTATGGCAATTTTCCTGTTTCTTTATCAGTTTCAAAACCTTTTAAAACATCACCTTTCAAAGAACCGATGTATGCATAAAATTCTTTTGAAGTTGACTCAACCTTATGAGCCGTTACCGCTGCTGTAGCAAATTCTCCTTTTGCTTCAGATGCTTTTTGGTCTAACGACATCAACAAACCTGCATTTGATGTTTCTGAAGACGTGTTAGCACTTTCAAATTTTTCATTCATTAATCCAAAAGCAGATAAAACTTCTTTGGACATGTTCATTGCTAACATCGCGATGAAAACCAGATACATCAGGTTAATCATCTTCTGTCTAGGGGTTAATTTTCCTCCTGCCATTTTTTTCTAATTAGTTCTTATTAATAATTTTAATATAATAGTTAAAAACTAATTATCCTTTGTTACTCATTGCAGAAAGCATTCCACCGTAAACGCTGTTTAAAGAAGCGATATTAGCAGTCATAGATTGCATTTGCTCTTTTAATTTAGCAGCATTATCAGCGATTTCACTATTAGCTTGTGCGTTTCTTGAAGCACTTTCTAATTGTACTTTATATAAACTGTTTAATGATTCCATTTGTGCAGCAGCCATAGACATTTCTTCAGCATATTTCTTTTGTCCTGCAATTGAATCAACTGTTGGAGAGATTGCTTTAGCAGCACCTTCGAAATTTTTGATTGAGTTCCCTAAGCTTGACATTAATTCACCATCAATTTTAGCTTCTTTTAATAATGAATCTAATTTTTGAGATAGTAATCCTTGAGCATCAGTTGGAGTTTCAGCTTTAGCTTCTTTTTTTCTAGCTTGTCCGTTAGCTAATTCTGGGTAAACAAGAGTCCAATCTAACTCATCATCAACTGGTTCGAAAGCAGAAAGTGCAAAGATTAACGCTTCTGTAACTAATCCAACAGAAAGCATCAATGTTCCTGTCAATGGCCCAATTTCAAAGTGAGTAATTTTGAATAAAGCTCCAATAATTACTACTGCCGCTCCCATACCATAAGCGAAATTCATTGCTTTTTTACTTAATAATGCCATAATACTTTTTTTTTAGGTTTTAAAATAGATTTGTTGGTTATTGAATTTAATTATAATTTACTTTCTTTTTTTACTGCTTCCAGTTACTTGAGTTCCCATGTAATCTTGTACAGTTCTGAATCCAATATAACTTCTAGCTGAATCAGCATATTCGTGATCACGAGTACTTACCTGTAGGAAGTAAGCAACATCTTTCCAAGATCCTCCACGAACTACTTTTCTTTGATTATTTCCATCAATAACATTTGGGTTCATTGTAGAAACATATTCGTATGCATTTGGGTTGTAAGCTGAATCCGTCCATTCTGAAACGTTTCCTGCCATATTATATAAACCATAACCATTTACCTCATAAGACTTAGCTTCAACTGTGTACAACGCTTCATCAGCAGCATAATCTCCTCTGCTTGGTTTGAAGTTTGCCATGAAACAACCTCTATCACTCTTAGTGTAAGGACCTCCCCATGGGTAAGTTGCTGATTCCAGACCTCCTCTTGCAGCATACTCCCATTCAGCCTCTGTTGGCAATCTGAAAGCATTTACTAAGTCACGTCCTTTTTTCTTAGATTTAATATAACTGTTTTTGTTTAAAGTTCTCCAAGCACAGAAAGCTTTTGCTTGTTTCCAAGTAACACCTACTACAGGATAATCACCGTAAGCTTTATGCCAGAAGTAATCATTATGCATTGGCTCATTATATGAATAAGCGAAATCTTTAATCCAAACTGTAGTATCAGGATAAACACTTACTTGTTCTGTTTTAACGAAATCTTTTCTTTTTCCTACTTTAGCTTTTGCTGCAGCCTGAATATCCATCCAAGAATAACGGAATTTCAATTTATTTACATCAATTGTTCTTAAACCATTGTAAGATTCTTCAATTGGCAAATACATAGAATCCATTACTTCAGTGTAATACTCATCTGGATAAGCTTTTGTATCTTTAATTAACTTTACTTTTTTGTTTAATTTTCTACCAGCATATGGATCATCTTTTGTTCCTACGCTATAGTAGTTATCATACATATATTTATCATAAGCCGTCATTTTATCTGGCTCAGAATCATTAAATGCATAATCAGCAATACTGCCACCTTTTTTTCCTTTAGCGTCACCTGTAGCTTTTTGACCAGTTTCATCTGCCAAAATTGCTAAACGAACTCTCATTGTAGAGTCTTTTACCCACTCCACAAACTGACGATACTCGCTATTAGTGATCTCAGTTTCATCCATATAGAACGAACGAACTGTTACCGTTTTAGTTGGAGCATCTTCCACATTAGCTAAGTCAGCATCAGATTTACCCATAATAAAAGATCCGCCTGGAACCAAAGTCATTCCATAAGGTTTTTCAGGATGCCATTTCCCTCCTGTAACACCAACTAATTCACCTTTGTCACCTGACTTACCACAGCCAATTACTAGTGTTAACATTGCTGCAAATGCAATAAACTTCTTCATATAAATTTGGATTATCTATTCATTATTAAAAGTCCGTAAACGTATTTATTATTTATCTAAAAAACAATACTACTTGCGAATTTTATTTTACCGTTCAAAAATAATGTTAAATAAAATAAAAAAAAAATATTTCATCGATAAACTAACGTAAAAAATCGACCAAAAACATCAAATTTTATAATATGTAATCTACTTCTTATTAATATTTCTTAAATAATTTTTTAAAATTTTAAAAAATTAAGATTTTAATTGAAATTTTCTTCTACAAAGCATTTTTTCGCTGTGCTTTCCACCATCTTTCTGGCAATTCTTGATTGCAGGCGCATAAATATTCGTCGTATGAACACGGTAATAACGTATTTCTTTTCAATTTATTGCTGCCATTTGAAACAAATGGAATTTCGATCCACCAACGATCTGTTTTATCACTTTTGTAAAAAATAAGTTCCTCTTCTTCTAAAGGAACAATATATTTCAAATAATTTGTTCGACTTCCAAATGGATATTCTTTTGAACGATAGTGATATCCCTCAATAAAATACCAAACTATTTGTGCAATCAATACAGCTTCATGCACCGTACTATTATGATTAAAAATTCCGAATGCGGAAACTTTATCACTGATTCCTGAATATCTTGCTAAAGAACAAATCTCTTTTCCATTAAAACCATTTGGCTCAAATGAAACCAAATTTCCTGATTCTGAAGACTTTACAGAACTTAAATCAATACTAACCAAATCTGCATCTCTGAAAACAGGTTCAGCCAATGCAATATTAGTTGAAATTTCTCCTAATCTATAAGCATCAAAAAATAGTTTTTCGATCAAATCAATTTCTTCCTGAGAATTGTAATAGGTTTGATATCCTATATTACAATAATTAAACAAGTTATTTGGCTCATCTATAATGATTTTCGTCAAATATGAATTAGCCGAAACTGATTCATTTTCTTTACCAAAATCAAATCGGTTGTCTACCGAAACCAAATTTACCATTTGCTCCAAATCATCATAAGCGCGATACAAAGCATACGTCAAATCCTGAGAACCTCCTAGGACTATAGGAATGATTTTATTTTTAATTAAAGAAGCCACAACTTTTTTAAGTGCAAAATAAGTATCATCAACTGAGTCTCCAGCTAGGATATCACCTAGATCTGCAATAGATGCATCCCAATTGCCAGGAAACATAGCATACAGCTTCTTACGAATTGCAGTCAGGTTAACTTCATTTACCATATTAATGTTTCGTCTATCCTCCAAAACACCTATTATGGCAATATTTATTTTACTTAAATCAGGAAATTGATCGTGGGTATGCAAAACTATTTTACTACCCAATTCTTGAGAAGACAACGAATTGATAAAATTTACAATTCCGTCGTTAACTGGTTCTAGAAAATCAAATTCCATTTATAGTACTTAAATTATTTCTTTTTAGCTGCCGCTTTTTTAGCCGGAGCTTTCTTTACTGTTGTTGTTTTTTTTGCCGGAGCTTTTTTAGTCGGAGTTTTTGCTGCAATCATTTCCTGAACCTGAGCCAATGTCAATTTTGTTGCATCAACATCTTTACTTAGTTCGATTTTGATTTTGCCTTTTGTAATAACAGATCGGCCCCAGCGTGCTTTTTCAACCAAAATTCCTTCTTCTTCCCAATTGTGAAGCACTTTATCAATATTCTTCTGCAATTTATCTTCAATCAATTCCTCAACATCAGCCTGAGATAAATTATCAAAATTGTATTTTTTGCTCACATTTACAAAAAGGCCATTCCATTTGATAAACGGACCAAAACGTCCCACACCTTTTTGAACTGCTTCTCCTTTATATACAGCAATTGGCGCATCAGCTAGTGCCTTCTCATCAATTAATTCCTGAGCTCTTTCTTTTGAAACACCTAAAGGATCCTCCCCTCTCGGCAACGAAATAAAGACACTTCCGTGACGTACATAAGGACCATAACGACCATTACTCACTTCAACTTCTTCTCCTTTATATTCACCTAAACTTTTAGGAAGCAAAAATAAATTTAAAGCTTCTTCAAGAGTAATGTTTCCAATATTTTGATCAGCCATTAAGCTGGCAAACTTTTTATCTTCGTCGTCTGCTTCTCCAATTTGAGCCATCGGTCCAAATTTTCCTAAACGAACAGAAACTTGTCTTCCGTCAGCATCCTTTCCAAGAATTCTTTCACCACTTTCACGTTCAGCATTTGCCTCAACTTCTTTTACATTTGGGTGAAACTGATTGTAGAAATCCTGCATCATTTTTGCCCAATCGATATTCCCTTCGGCAATTTCATCGAAATCCTGTTCAACTTTTGCAGTAAAATTGTAATCTAAAATATTTCCGAAGTTTTTAACCAAGAAATCAGTTACAATAGTTCCAATATCAGTTGGAACTAATTTTCCTTTATCAGAACCGGTATTTTCTTTTAACAACTTCTCTCCTACTTTACTGTTTTGCAAAGTAAGTTGTGTATAATTACGCTCCTGACCTTCCAAAGTTCCTTTTTCAACATAATTTCTGTTGATGATTGTTGAAATGGTTGGTGCATAAGTAGAAGGACGTCCAATTCCAAGTTCCTCAAGTTTTTTAACTAAAGAAGCTTCAGTGTATCTTGCAGGCGGTCTTGAATATCGTTCTGTGGCTGTAATATAGTTATTAGCCAATTTTTCGTTTACTTTTAAAGCAGGAAGCATTCCTTCTTGCTCTTCCTCATCATCATCATGTCCCTCCAGGTAAACTTTCAAGAAACCTTCGAAAAGCAATACTTCACCAGAAGCTGTAAAAACTTCATTGTGGCTATCTGCTTCAATTTTTACGTTTGTTCTTTCAAGCTGCGCGTCGCTCATTTGCGAAGCTAAAGTTCTTTTCCAGATCAAATCATACAAACGAGCCTGATCACGATCGATATTTACTGAATGGCGTGACATATCAGTAGGACGAATTGCTTCGTGCGCTTCTTGTGCTCCTTTGCTTTTGTTTGCAAAAGTTCTCGGTTTTGAGAATTCTTTTCCGTAAGATTTTATGATTTCAGCTTCAGCGGCATCCATTGCATCTTTTGAAAGATTCACCGAATCCGTTCTCATATAAGTAATAAGTCCGGCTTCGTATAAACGCTGCGCTAACTGCATTGTGATTCCAACTGGCAAGTATAATTTTCTTGCTGCTTCCTGTTGCAACGTAGATGTTGTAAAAGGTGCTGTTGGTGATTTTTTTGTAGGTTTAGTTTCTAAATCGGCTACCTTATATTTAGAACCGATGTTTTTATTTAAAAAATCTTCGGCTTCTTTTTTAGTATTAAAGTTTTTTGGAAGTTTTGCTTTGAAAACTTTTCCAGCTTCGTTTACAAATTCTGCAACAATTGAGTAAGTTGCAACTGCATTAAAGCTTTGAATTTCGCGCTCTCTTTCTACAATCAAACGAACAGAAACAGATTGTACACGTCCGGCAGAAAGTCCTCCTTTGATTTTTCTCCATAAAACCGGAGATAATTCGTAACCTACTAAACGATCCAGAACACGACGTGCCTGTTGTGCGTTTACTAAATTATAATCAATTTCTCTTGGATTTTCAATTGCTTTAAGAATCGCAGATTTTGTAATCTCATGAAAAACAATTCGTTTAGTTTTTTTTGTATCCAGTTTTAATTCTTCCGCCAAGTGCCATGAAATAGCCTCTCCCTCGCGGTCTTCATCGGATGCTAACCAAACCGTTTCGGCATTCTTAGATAGTGTTTTAAGTTTACTTACCAAGGCTTTTTTATCCGGAGAAACTTCATATTTAGGTTTAAAACCATTCTCTACATCTACTCCTATTTCCTTTGATGGTAAGTCGGCTATGTGACCATAACTTGACTCCACCTGAAAATCGCTTCCGAGAAATTTCTCGATCGTTTTCGCCTTTGCAGGTGACTCCACTATAACTAAATTCTTTGCCATTGCTCTTATTTTCTGCAACAAAAGTATCTATTTTTTTTAAATATTAACCTTATCAGTGCATTTTTGAGTTATTTTAATATTATGTTTCTCAAAATTGCAGATTTATCTGTAATCCTACCTATTATATATATAGGTATAAATTTTAAATGATTATGACCGAGAAATGTGCTTTTTAATTTAGATTTCTTATTCAGGATTTTAGATCGAAATGAAATCAGAATCCAAATCCGCACTCTAAAATCTATAAATTAAATTTGTTAATTCTTTCCCTGCCATCTTGTCATATTAATCTCAATTAACCTATCTTTGCACTTTGAATTTTTACAATGGAAAAGATTATTGAAGAAAGCAAACAGGGCGAAAGTCTTGTTTTAGAAAATAAACCTGAGAATACTAAAAAACTATTTATAGAAAGCTACGGATGTGCGATGAATTTTTCGGACAGTGAAGTCGTAGCTTCCATTTTATCTGACGGAGGATATAACACTACTTCTGTTTTAGAAGAAGCTGATTTGGTTTTGGTAAATACTTGTTCAATTAGAGATAAGGCCGAACAAACGATTCGTAAACGTCTGGAAAAATACAACGCTGTGAAACGCACAAATCCTAAAATGAAAGTAGGCGTTTTGGGTTGTATGGCTGAGCGTTTGAAAAGTCAGTTTTTGGAAGAAGAAAAAATAGTCGACCTTGTTGTTGGTCCTGATGCTTATAAAGATCTTCCTAATTTATTAGCAGAAGTTGAAGAAGGACGCGACGCTATTAATGTAATTTTATCCAAAGAAGAAACTTACGGAGACATTTCGCCAGTTCGTTTGATGAGTAACGGAATTACCGCTTTGGTTTCTATAACTCGTGGTTGCGATAATATGTGTACGTTTTGCGTTGTTCCTTTTACACGCGGACGTGAGCGTAGTCGTGAACCTCAAAGTATCATGAATGAAATCAAAGATCTTTGGGAGAAAGGTTTTAAAGAAATTACACTTTTAGGACAAAACGTTGACAGTTATCTTTGGTACGGCGGCGGATTGAAAAAAGATTTTGTAAACGCTTCTGAAATGCAAAAAGCAACTGCTGTCGATTTTGATCAATTGCTGGAAATGGTTGCGGTTGGTTTTCCAAAAATGCGAATCAGATTCTCAACTTCAAATCCGCAGGATATGCACGAAAGCATATTGCATGTTATTGCGAAATATCCAAATATCTGCAAACACATTCACTTGCCTGTTCAATCTGGAAGTAACCGAATTTTAAAAGAAATGAATCGTCTGCATTCTCGTGAAGAATATATGGCTTTGATTGATAAGATTAGAGCAATTGTTCCAGATGCTTCGATTTCGCAAGATATGATTGCAGGTTTCCCAACAGAAACTGAAGAAGATCACCAAGACACTATGAGTTTAATGGAATATGTAAAATATAATTTCGGTTATATGTATTCGTATTCTGAACGTCCTGGAACTTTGGCCGGAAGAAAAATGAAAGATGATGTTGAAGAAGAAACCAAAGCAAGAAGATTGCAGGAAATTGTCGATTTACAACAAAAACACGCTTGGTTTAGAAGTGAAGAATTTGTTGGAAAAACAGTTGAAGTTTTAGTCGAAAAAGTTTCTAAAAAGTCTAAAGACGAATTTTCAGGAAGAAACTCTCAAAGTATAACGGTAGTTTTCCCGAAAGAGAATTACAAAATTGGAGATTTCGTAAATGTAAAAATCACAAGCTGTACTTCAGGAACCTTAAAAGGTGAAGCAGTTGGATTGAGTGAAATGAATTAAAATTGTTTGAAGTTTCAGGTTTCAAGTTTCAGGTTATTTCTGTAACTTCAAACTTGGAACAAAATTATAAGCCAAGTTAAAAAAAGACAAGAATGGATAAAGAAATAATTTTAAAACCTAGCTTCAATGTTAGTAGTTCAATGAAAGGAACTTATTATATATTATACAAACCATTACATATCTTTATTTTCTTCTTTTTATTAGCTGCGGCAATTTTTAGCTTAAGTGATTATTTTTTTAACATACTAGACAATAAGGACGAAACTAAACATGATTTCCCATTTTTTGCTTTAATTATTATTTTGATTCCTTTTTTTATCTATTTATTAACTTATAAAGCTGTAAAAAAAGAAATAAACCACAATCCTCGTATAAAAGAAGATATAAAGTATATTTTTAATATTGAATATTTTCAAGAAAAAGGAGAAACATTTGAAGTAAAACATTTTTGGAAAAACATCGTCAAAATTGTTGAGAAAAAAGATATGTTTTTATTCTATTTAAACAAAAACAGAGCAATTCTTTTACAAAAAACAGACTTAAAAGGAAACCAATACGATGAATTAAAACAACTTTTTAATTCAATCAATATAAAAAAGAGTTTAAAAAGTTAAGTTTCAGAAGACAAACCTGAAACCTGAAACAAACAAAAACTTGAAACAAAATCGATATGGAAACAGTTCAAGCAATAAAACAACGATTTGAGATTATTGGAAATGATCCAAAATTAAATCGCGCCATTGAAAAAGCCATTCAGGTTGCTCCAACTGATATTTCGGTTATGGTAACTGGGGAAAGTGGTGTTGGTAAAGAAAATATTCCTAGAATTATACATTCGCTTTCACATAGAAAGCATGGAAAATATATTGCCGTAAACTGTGGAGCGATTCCGGAAGGAACTATTGACAGTGAACTTTTTGGTCACGAAAAAGGAGCCTTTACCGGTGCAACAAGTACACGTGAAGGTTATTTTGAAGTGGCAGACGGCGGAACAATTTTTCTTGATGAAGTTGGTGAATTGCCATTAACAACTCAGGTAAGATTACTTCGTGTTTTGGAAAATGGCGAATTCATAAAAGTAGGTTCATCTCAGGTTCAGAAAACGAATGTGAGAATTGTGGCTGCAACAAACGTGAATTTATTTAATGCCATCGAAAAAGGAAAATTCCGCGAAGATTTGTATTATCGTTTAACAACAGTAGAAATTACTTTGCCTCCTTTGCGCGAGCGTAATGATGATATTCATTTATTATTCAGAAAATTTGTTGCGGATTTTGCTCATAAATACAAAATGCCGCCTTTAAGATTAGATGACGATGCGGTTCAGCTTTTGCAAAAATTCAGATGGAGCGGAAATATTCGCCAACTCCGAAATGTTGCGGAACAAATTTCTGTTTTAGAAACGAATCGCGATATTAGCCTTGCAACTTTGCAATCGTATTTACCTGCTGAAGGAAGCAACTTACCTTCTGTAATTAGTGACAGTAAAAAAGAAAGTGATTTCAGTACAGAAAGAGACATATTATATAAGGTACTTTTTGATATGAAAAGTGATCTTAATGATTTGAAAAAACTGACATTGGAACTAATGAAAAATGGTTCTTCAAAAGTACAGGATATCAATCCAAATTTAATTCAGAAAATATACGGGAATCAAGAAAACGACAGCGAAATTGATTTTGAAGAAGAACCAAGAACAGCAGTTATGACACCTGCAAACCGTGAGGACAATTATCAAATGCAGGATGATAATTATTTATTTGCCGAAACCATTGAGGAGGAAGAAATTTTACGTTTGGAACAAAAGGAAATCGAAATGATCAAGAAATCATTAGAAAAAAACAAAGGAAAACGTAAAGCTGCTGCCGATGAATTGGGGATTTCTGAAAGAACATTATATCGAAAAATCAAACAATTCGATTTATAAAAATAATTAAATTACAATTTCAAATTCCAAAATCCAATTACCTATATTTGGACACAATTGGAATTTGGATCTTATAACATTGGACTTTTCTAATAATCATTATGAAAAAAATATATTCTTTATTTGCCTTATTAAGCTTGTTTTTATTAAGCGGATGCAATGTTTACAACTTTACAGGAACAGGAACTATTGATGCCAAAACGTTTCAGGTAAATTTTTTCCAAAATAATGCCGATTTAATTGAGCCTGGAATCGATAGACAATTTACATTGGCATTACAAGATTTGATTATGAATCAAACCAACCTGAATTTAGTAAGCAACAGTGGAGATTTAGTATATGAAGGAGAAATTGTAGATTACAGAATAAGTCCGATGACAGCAACAGCTGTTGCAGCAGATGGTAGCGTAGGGGCTGCACAAAACCGTTTAACAATTCGTGTAAATGTTCGTTTTACAAACAAGAAAAACGAAAAGGATGATTTCGAGAAACAATTTGAATTTTATAATGACTTTGCAGGAACAGATTTACCAACAGGAACTGTTTTAAACAATGCAATTCAGACTATTTTTGAAAGAATCACTCAAGATATTTTCAATGAGTCATTGGCCAAATGGTAGTAATGTTTATTTGTTGAATCGTTTAACAGTTTAATCGATTTAACAGTTAAACAAATAAACGATTAAACAATAAAAAACGATTAAACAATAAAAATGAACGTAACCGATTATACATACCTAATAAACAAACCTGATACCGTTACAGAAAAACAGGCTGAAACATTAGGAAGTGTTTTGAATGAATTTCCGTATTTTCAAAGTGCACGCGCATTGCGATTAAAAGGTCTTTACAAACAAAACAGCTTTAAGTATAATTATGCTCTAAAAGTAACGGCCGCACATACTACCGATCGTTCGGTTTTGTTTGATTTTATTACTTCAGAAGAATTTACTCCTATTCAGGGCGAATATTACAATCGAAAACTAAGAGATCTTTTGAATATTACGGTTTTTGATGTTGAAATTATCTCGGCCGAAGAAAAAAAGAAACTTGCTGAAATTCGAATAGATCCTATTGAAAAATCTATTTTGGATTCTATTAAAGAAGCAACAACTGTAACTTTTGAAGAATCAGAAAAAACGGAAGAAAAACCAATTGAACCTGTTTTTGAAGAAGAAATAATTCAATCTGAATTCCAAGAACCAACAGTTGAACTTTCTGTTAAAGAAGAAACACCTATTATTAAGGAACCAAGCCGAACTTTTCTGGAAGACAGATTAGAAGATGAAATTCCGAATATACATATTGATCCGATTGAAAAATCAGTATTCAATGCTATTAAGGAAGCTGAGAATGTAATTTTTGAAGAAGTTAAAACACCGGAAGAATCCGTTTCAATTGAAATTCCGGAAACAATAATTACTACGGAAGAAACTATAACTTCGGAAAACCCTGATACAATTGAGATTCCGGAAACAATATTGATTCCTGAAGAGACAATAACTATTGCAGAACCAGAAAAAATCGAAATACCAGAAACGGTAATCGAAGCTGAGGAAACCAAAATACTTCCAGATCCAATAAAAATTGAAATTTCTGAAGCAGTAAAAACTGCAGAAGAGAATTTAGAAATCGGAAAACCACTGGATTTTTCAGGAAATGAAAAACACTCATTTCAGGAATGGTTGCAATTAGCTAGAACAGAACCTATTGACAGAACCATAGACGCACCAATGGAAGAAAATCTAACCGAAAATGCGATTGAAAAAGCAGAACAAACATTAGGAACAGTCGCTACAGAAGAAAAAATAGAAGACGAAAAAAAGAAAAAAGCGGAAATAATCGACCGTTTTATTGAAGCAAACCCAAAAATTTCTCCAATAAAGCAAACTGCAATAACAGCAGCGGCACAGCTTGACATCAATAAAGACGAGAGTTCTTATCTAATGACAGAGACTTTAGCCCGAGTATATTTGGAACAAAAAAAATATACAAAAGCAATTCAAGCATATGAAATATTAATTTTGAAATATCCAGAAAAAATTACTTTCTTTGCAGACCGCATATCGGATATAAAGATTTTACAACAAAATAACAATAACAATAATTAAGTAATGAGCACATTTTCAATTTTTTTAGTTTTAATCACAATAGTTTGTTTTCTATTGATCGTCGTAATTATGGTACAAAACCCTAAAGGAGGCGGATTATCTTCTACTATCAGCGGAACACAAATGTTAGGCGGTGTACAAAAAACAACTGACTTTTTAGATAAAAGTACTTGGACATTAGCGACTGTTTTGATTGTTTTAATTTTACTTTCAAGCTTAAGCTTTACAGGATCATTAAACGATACAGGATCTAAAATTATTGAAAAAACAGAAGCTCCTGCAACTACGCCAGCAGCTCCAGTTCAAGGAACTCCTGCACCAGCAGCACCAGCAAAATAATAATTTTGATATAAATTAAAATGCCAGCCTGTCAAAGCTGGCATTTTTTTTAAGAAATAATGTCAGTTTTTATAGCATGGCACAATTTCTGAAAGTTCATAGAACATTAAAAAACGTAATAACTTATAATAATATAAAATCATGGCATTAAACATTAAACCCCTTTCAGACCGCGTACTTATTGAGCCTGTTGCAGCTGAAACTAAAACTGCCTCAGGTATTTTTATTCCAGATACTGCCAAAGAAAAACCGCAAAAAGGAACTGTAGTTGCAGTAGGAAACGGATCTAAAGATCATACTATGACTGTAAAAGTTGGCGATACTGTTCTTTATGGCAAATATGCAGGAACAGAATTAAAATTAGAAGGAACTGATTATTTGATTATGCGTGAGGATGATATCCTAGCAATTATCTAAAAAACATATTGTATTAAGTTAAGGACTATTAAGAATTAAGAACTTCATTAACTTGAAACAACTCAAACTTTAAACAAAATTAAAATGGCAAAAGATATAAAATTTGATATTGAAGCACGTGACGGATTAAAACGTGGTGTTGATGCATTAGCAAATGCTGTAAAAGTAACGCTTGGACCAAAAGGTCGTAACGTAATCATCGGAAAATCATTTGGTGGACCTACCGTTACTAAAGATGGTGTTTCTGTTGCAAAAGAAATCGAATTAAAAGACCCATTAGAAAATATGGGCGCACAAATGGTAAAAGAAGTTGCTTCTAAAACCAATGATTTAGCGGGTGACGGGACAACAACTGCTACAGTTTTGGCTCAGGCTATCGTAAAAGAAGGTCTTAAAAACGTTGCTGCAGGTGCAAATCCAATGGACTTGAAACGTGGTATTGACAAAGCTGTTGAAACTATCGTTGCTGACTTAGCAAAACAAGCTAAAGTTGTTGGAAGCGATTCTGACAAAATTCAGCAAATTGCTTCTATCTCTGCTAACAACGACGAAGTTATTGGTGAATTAATCGCTACAGCTTTCGCTAAAGTTGGAAAAGAAGGCGTTATCACTGTTGAAGAAGCTAAAGGAACTGACACTTTCGTTGACGTTGTTGAAGGAATGCAGTTCGACAGAGGATATCTTTCTCCTTACTTCGTAACAAATCCAGAGAAAATGGAAGTTGAATTAGACTCTCCATACATCTTATTATACGACAAAAAAGTATCTTCTTTAAAAGAATTACTTCCAGTTTTAGAGCCAGTTGCTCAATCAGGAAAACCATTATTGATTATTGCTGAAGACGTAGACGGAGAAGCTCTTTCTACATTAGTAGTAAACAAATTAAGAGGGGCTCTTAAAATTGCTGCTGTAAAAGCTCCAGGTTTTGGAGACAGAAGAAAAGCAATGTTAGAAGATATCGCAATCTTAACTGGCGGAACTGTAATTTCTGAAGAAAGAGGTTATACTTTAGAAAATACAACTATCGAAATGTTAGGAAACGCAAAAAGAGTTTCTATTGACAAAGACAATACAACTATCGTAAGTGGTGCTGGTGAAGCTGATATCATCAAAAACAGAGTAAACCAAATTAAAGGTCAGATGGAGACTACTACATCTGATTACGATAAAGAAAAATTACAGGAGCGTTTGGCTAAATTAGCTGGTGGTGTTGCTGTTCTTTACGTTGGTGCAGCTTCTGAAGTTGAAATGAAAGAGAAAAAAGATAGAGTTGACGATGCTTTACACGCAACTCGTGCGGCTGTAGAAGAAGGAATTGTAGCTGGTGGTGGTGTTGCTTTATTAAGAGCTAAACTTGCTTTAGCAGACTTAAAAGCAGACAACGCTGATGAAGCTACTGGAATCCAAATCGTTTCTCGCGCTGTTGAAGCTCCATTAAGAACTATCGTTGAAAATGCTGGTCTTGAAGGCTCTGTTGTTGTAGCTAAAGTTGCTGAAGGTTCAGGAGATTTTGGATACAATGCTAAAACTGACGAATATGTAGATATGCTTAAAGCTGGAATTATCGATCCTAAAAAAGTTACTCGTGTTGCATTAGAAAATGCTGCATCTGTTTCTGGAATGATCCTAACTACAGAATGTGCATTAATTGATATTAAAGAAGAAAGCGCTGGCGGAATGCCAATGGGTGGCGGAATGCCAGGAATGATGTAATCGTTCTTTTCTTAAAACTTAAAACGCCAGATTAATGTCTGGCGTTTTTTGTTCGCCACGAATTCACGAATTTTATTTTTTCTAAACTTTATGGATTTTTTTTAGCCTTAGATTACACAAATTAAAAGGATTTCAATCTGTGAGAATCTTTTTTAATCTGTGATAAAATTCTTTCACATAAAGCATTCGTTTAATTAATGATAATGATTTTCAAAGACAAAGATTTGAAAAATAAAATTCGTGAATTCGTGGCTATCACCTTTATTTAACATTCTCTTTTTCTTTAAAAAATCTGTTATCTCTACCTTTGCAGTTCTATTTAAAATTGCAAAATGAGAAAATTCACAACTCAGCTTCTATCTTTTACATTCTTACTTCTTACTACTTTTTCACAAGCCCAAACCAATAAAGATACTTACATCGTTTTAGTTTCAATGGATGGATTTCGCTGGGATTATCAAAAACAATTCAATCTTCCAAATCTGAAGCAAATTGAAAAAGAAGGCGTTCATGCAAAATCCATGAAACCATCTTATCCGAGCAAAACTTTCCCAAATCATTATTCTATCGTTACAGGCCTTTATCCGGATCATCACGGAATTATTAATAATGTTTTTTATGATTCAGCTCTGAATGAATCTTTTTCATTATCATCTGATGCAAAAAATGATTCTAGATTTTATGGCGGAAATCCGATTTGGAATTTAGCGGAACAACAAGGCGTAAAAACGGCTTCTTTCTTTTGGCCTGGTTCTGATATTGATAATAGGAATCCAAGTATTTATAAAAAATACGACAATAAAACCCCATACGAAGCTAGAATTGATACTGTTATGAAATGGTTACAACTTCCTGAGAAACAAAGACCACATTTGATTACTTTATATTTTGACGAACCAGATCATACGGGACATAATTTTGGTCCGCTTTCGCCAGAAAATAAAAAAATGGTCATTAAAATGGATTCAATTATGGGAGAAATATCCCGAAAACTGGATCAATTGCCAATCGGAAAACAAATCAATTTGATCATTGTTTCTGACCATGGAATGGCCGATATAAGCAACGATAAAAAAGTTGCGGTTCTGGATTATCTAAAACCAGAGTGGCTAGGTTATAAAGATGTAATTAATCCAATTATGAGTTTGCAGGCAAAAGCTGGATTTCAGGATTCGATTGCAAATGCTTTAAAAAAAGTTCCTCATATTCATTTTTGGAAATCAACTGAAGTCCCAAAAAGACTGCATTACGGAACCAATCCGCGTGTTCATGATTTTGTTATTGAAGCTGATAAAGGCTGGAGTTTGGTCTCAAAAGAAAGCCAAAACATAAAAGGCGGAACACATGGTTATGACAATACTGAAAAAGATATGCACGCCATTTTTTATGCAAAAGGGCCAGCTTTTAAAGTAAACAAGAAAGTAAAAACATTCCAGAATGTTTCCGTTTATCCTTTAATAGCGCATATTTTAGGATTGCAAATTGGCGAAATTGACGGAAAACTGAGTGATGTAAAATCAGCTTTAGTTAATTAGACAATATGCCTATTTGATAATTTAAAATATTATTAAATAATAATAACCCTGACAGGTCTTGAAAACCTGTCGGGTTTGTTATTATATTCTGCATACATAAGACACTCTGCAATGCATCTCTATCGAAAACCGAAACGGATAAATTAATTTACTATCAAAAATTATTAAGACACAACTTTATAAGTTGGATCTTCAATCACATTTACATTTATCACCGCATCAGCGTTTTTAAGTAATTGACGGCAGTCTGCACTTAAATGCTGTAGTTCTATAGTTTTATTCACTTGATTATATTTTTTAGTCAAATTGTTCAGCGCTTCAATTGCCGACATATCTGAAACCCGACTCTCCTTAAAATCAATAATCACATGATTTGGGTCATTTTGAATATCAAATTTTTCCATAAAAGCAGTTATCGATCCAAAAAATAACGGGCCATAAATCTCGTAATGTTTTATTCCGTTTTCATCAATATAATTTCTGGCACGGATTCTTTTGGCGCTTTCCCAGGCAAAAACTAAAGCCGAAATAATTACGCCAATCAAGACAGCCAAAGCCAGATTATGAAGCACAATTGTAATTACAGCAACCAAAATCCCCACAAAAATATCGTGTCTTGGCATTTTGTTGATAATCCTGAAACTTGCCCATTCAAAAGTGGTAATGGCCACCATCATCATTACACCAACTAATGCAGCCATTGGCAATTTCCCAATTACTGGTGCGCCAAAAAGTATAATAATCAAAATAGTCAACGCGGCAATAATTCCCGAAAGTCGGGCACGTGAACCTGCGCCAAGATTTACCAAAGTTTGTGCAATCATTGGACAACCTCCCATGCCGTAGAAGAAACCATTTAATATGTTTGAACTTCCTTGTGCAATACATTCACGATTGCTGTTTCCACGGGTTCCGGTGATTTCATCCACTAAATTAAGCGTCAGTAAACCTTCCGTCAAACCAACTGCCGCAACAATAACCGAATACGGAAATATGATTTTAAAAGTCTCAAACGAAAGCGGAATATTCGGAATATGGAAAGGAGGAAATCCGCCTTGAACAGAAGCAATATCTTCAACCGTTTTGGTTTCTATATTAAAAACAATCACCAATGCAAAAACCACCATAATAGCAACCAAAGAAGCCGGAACCGTTTTTGTGATTTTAGGAAAAACCAAAACAATAGCAATTGTCAGCGCAACTAATCCTAGCATAATATAAAGAGGCGTTCCCTCAAGCCAGGAAACCTGACCGTTGATAATGGTTTTAAACTGTTCCAGTTGCGACATAAAAATCACTACCGCCAAACCGTTTACAAAACCAAACATCACAGGCTGTGGCACTAGCCGAATAAATTTTCCAAGCTTAAAAAGTCCAACACAAATTTGAACGACACCGCCCAATGCGACAGCAGCAAAAACATATTCAATTCCATGCGATTTCATTAAGGCAATCAAAACAATTACAGTTGCTCCCGCCCCACCCGAAATCATTCCAGGTCTTCCGCCAAAAATAGCCGTTACCAACCCGGCAATAAAAGCCGCATACAAACCAACCAAAGGCGGAAATCCAGCCAAAATAGCAAATGACAGTGACTCTGGAATCATGGTCATGGCGACAGTTAAACCTGCTAAAATTTCGTTTTTGTAATTGACTTTTTGTGTAAAATCGAAGAGTTGGAAAGCTTTTTTCATAGAACACAAATGTAAAAAATAATACCTAGAAGAGACCCAAGCTTTTCCATTCTCTACATTCTATTCTAACCTCACACAAGTATAACCCAAACAATGCACATAATCAATTATATTATCACATTCAAGATCAACACCTTCAACCCTTAATATCTTATCGCAATCCTCCAGATCAAAATTGATTTTGTAATCTGGAAACTGAGTCTGAATAACAGCAATAACATAATTTTTATCTGCCTCTTTCTGAACATTTGTTTTAAAAACTTCCACTACCATAACCGTCTAGATTTGAGTAATTTAAAGTTAAATAAAAACTTTCAAAATTGAAATTTTTATTTAAGTAAATTCTCCTACTTTTTATTATGAAGAAATAGATTTTGAACAGAAAACAATATTCAGTATAGTTTTAGCTATAAAATAGGATTACTCTTCCTTTCTACTATAAACAGCCATTTTATCCTCTAAATACATAATTTCCTTTTTAAGGCTTTCGATAGTTTCTTTTCGGGAATCGGCGAGGTCTTTATAATGTGACGAAAAATCGTAATCTGAAGATTCTGATTGTAAATTTGCTGTTCGGCGCAACATAGGACCTTCATTTCTTATCAACCATTCGCAGCTATATTGTGGATATATTTCAACAATCTTTGAAATCCATTTTGCTTGTATGTCACTTTTTTTGGCAATAGCGCGAGATAGAACGCCTTTGCTTGCACCAATTTTTTCTTCTAGCTTTGTTATTCCAATCCCTTCATTGTCAGCCAAACACTTAATATTATCTAGAATACTACTCATTTATGTAAGAAATTATTTTCAAATTATTTGATTTTGTTGAAAATTATCACCTATATTTGTTTCACGATTTAAAACAAATTAGACAATGGACAAAAGTAAGACAAAAAACTATAATTCCTACAATTCTACGATACTAGAGGCTTTGTTTTTAAAATATGGAGTCTCAAAATATTATATTCGTCAATGCGTGAAAGGCGCTGTACAAGGAATCAAAGCGGATAATATCAAAAAAGACTATTTAACAATGGAAAAAGCTCACGGAGATATTGTTTCTCATCTTATAAAAAAATCATTAGAGTAAACTTCAAAAGACATTATATAAATAAGTTAAAAGAATTCTATTTTCTAATTTAAAGATAGAAATGAATGGTTATTTGAGACTAAATCCCTGAAGCTTACGCAACGGGGATTTATTTTTTCATTTTCCAGCTGAATGGAAAATGTATTATAAACTAATAATTCATACACATTCACTAAAACAGGTATAAATACCTATAGCCATTATTTTATTTATTGTTAAAATTGTGATGAATAATTTTTAATGCTATAAGAAATTAAAATACATTTTCCGCAAGGAAGGTGGGGGTAAATTTTGTCACTTTTTTTTGAAACAAAGTGGGATTTGAAATCGCTGGAACCGATTTCGAAATCTCACTTTTTTACTTTTAGAATTTCTGCGAAATCAGCAAAACGCGAACTTTGAAGTTAAAATACTGTTACTAACCAAAAAACTTTTTCGAAATCGGATTTCAGGCAGTATTTTTGCGTTCTTTAAACGCCACGTATAAAAGCCCAAAAATCGACATGACCCTAGAACATTATATTCCGTTCAATAAAGAATTCTTATTAGAGCAGCAAATGAATGCTTTCTCTGAAGATCAGGAAAAAATAGCTGACTTTAAGAAATTGTTTGATATAATCGAGCATTACTATCATTACGAATCTTTTAATCTGAACAGGAATTTAAAGCAGAATTACGCTTTATTTGATCCCGATTTGAGCAAAAAAGAACGCAAACAATTTATTGGCAAAAGTGATTTTTCGGTTTTCAAAGAAACACTTCTTACTGTTTTAGAACGTGGAAATTACTATAGAATTGATCAGAAAGCGTTAGACGAGGCATTCAACGATTCGGATTTGATTGGATTAAATCTTTCTATAGACTTTAATGCTTTTAAAGATTTTGAACTTTACGCGCGCGGGCATCATAAAGCAAAAGAAAAAGTCAAAAAATATTTCTTCTGGAAAAAAGAAATCGAAATTGAATATTATGATCGTGTTTTAGTTTATTTAAATTACAGCGATGAAGATTTTCTAAATAAAAAGAAAGTCAAATTAGGCAAAATGCCAATTGATCCGGGTTCAATAGCACTGAAAATCTTTAAACGTGTTCCGAAAAACGATCTTGAAACGATTTTCCCAAATGCAATTCCGAAAATGTCTGTCAAAGATAAAATGCTGCTTTGGGTTCCAGGGATTTTTGGTGGAATTTCGCTATTAAGTGCCAAAGTTATTCCAGCTTTAATCAACATGTATAATGCGTATGAAACGGGCGAAACCATTGACTTATTGAACAGCAAAACTTCCCTAAATCAGGGATTAATTGCTCTAGGAATTTTGTCTGCCTATTGTTTCCGCCAATACAATAATTTCATAAATAAAAAAATCCGATATTCTAAAATGCTTTCTGATAGTTTGTATTTCAAGAATCTCGGAAACAACAGTGGCGCATTTTATTCGCTTTTGAATTCATCTGAAGAAGAAGTAATGAAAGAAACTATTTTGGCTTATTCGTTTTTACATAAAAGCGACAAACCATTAAGCGCAGAAGAACTCGACTCTCAAATAGAATCCTGGTTTAAAACTCAATTAAAAACCGATTTGGATTTTGATGTAAACGATGCTTTATTAAAATTAAAAAGCATTGGTCTTGGAGTAGAAAATAATGGAAAGTGGGAAGTTATTCCGGTTAAAGAAGCGCTTATCACAATTGATGAACTTTGGGATAATGTTTTTCAATACAATCAGAACGTAAGTTTATTAAAAAACTAAAAAAATGTATACCTACAAATGTTCCTGCTGCGGAGAAATTTTTAATCAAATGCCTTTGTGTTTTGGAAACGAATTCCCTGCTTATTATTTTACTATTCCGCCAAAAGAAAGAGAAAAACGAATTGAATATGGAGGAAGTTGGTGCTATATAGACGAAGAATTTTTTTTCCATCAAGGGAGATTGACAATTCCGATAACTGATTATCATGAAAATTTGGTTTTTAATGTATGGACTACGATAAGTGAAGATAATTTCTGCTTACGAATGGATTTATGGGAAGATCCAAACCGAGTAAATCAAGAACCTTATTTTGGTTGGATGCAAACCAATGTACCTACTTACGGTGAAACTTTATCTTTAAAATCGATTGCAATTGAACAAGGCTTAGATTTAATTCCTGAAATAAGAATGATTGAAGAAAATCATCCTTTGACGATAGACCAAGAAAACGGAATTACATTAGAAAAAGCCATTTCTATTGTCGATGAAATAATGAAAATACAACACGGTAAAACCTAAAAGAAATTTCATTAGATTTACGCATCTAACCTTAAAACCACAAAAAATGAGAACATTAGATCAATGGTTTGCTGAATATGCCGTAAGTCATCAAAACCCTAAAAACAAAGCGATACATTACATTTGCGTTCCCGCAATTTTCTTTTCGATTGTTGGTTTATTAATGAGTATTCCGAGTGGAATTATCGCTAATACTTTAAAACTGAATGCGCCAATTATTGAAAACTGGGCTTTTATAGTTTTACTTTTTGTTCTTGTCTTTTACATTCGATTATCGATTGCAATGGCGGTTAAAATTGCTGTTTTTTCTGCAATTTGCCTAATTGTAAATTATTATATCAGTCAGTTTGTACCTTTGTGGATGTTCTCCATTGGTGTTTTTGTCATCGCTTGGATTGGGCAATTTTACGGACACAATATTGAAGGCAAAAAACCTTCTTTCTTAAAAGATCTTCAGTTTTTATTAATTGGTCCGGCTTGGGTTGTCGAGAATATTTTTTCGAAGAAATAAAAGCAAAAACTTCCCTAGATTTACTAAAACTGTTTTTAAAATGAGATTATTTTTACTTTTCCTTTTTCCGATATTTTTCTCCATTTCCAATGAAAATCCTATAGATTGGAAAACGAATATGACATTAGATCAAGGCGATTTTTATTTACTAAAAAGCTACGAATTAAAAGGGAAAGTAAAATCGGCCAAGCTTTTTATGGATAGGTATGAAAGCAATGAAAAAAACATCGACTTGAATAACACTTCGGCAGTTTTATCTAATTATAAAGGGAAATTGCATAGTCAATACTTTTTTAATGTGAATAGACTTTTAACCAAAGAAATTATTTTTCAAATTCCCGAAGGAAGAATTTTTGGTGAAAGTGATTACACTTATGACAAAAACCAGAATCTTATTCAAATACGAGACAAAAACAGAGGTTTTGGAAGAAGATTTAAATATGACACACAAAACCGACGAATTGAAAAATCATATTTTTCTGGAAATGAAACCTTTGAAATTCATTCGTTTTATTACAATGTAGAAAATCCATCAGAGCTATTAAAAACACTAAAATCGAAAGCCCGAGAACATTATGTTTGTTTTGTTCAATACGACGAAACTAATCGACAAATTGCAATAAAAAAACATTTTTTGGATCCTGCAGTGCAATTTCATCAAGAAGATTCTATAAAATACACAAAAGATAGCTACTTTTCTGAAACGCTATCACGATCAAAAAAAGATGGTTACTCTAATATTTTTAAAGCCAGATATACTTATGATGAAAACAACAATATTATAAGCCATGTAAAAGACGACCACAAAGAATATAAGGACACTTATGTTTTTGACAAAAAAGGAAATTGGATTTTAAAAATAGAAACAAATGACCGGGATAATTATGTATCTGTATGGAAAAGAGAAATCATTTATTATCCCTAAACTTATTCTACATCTCAATTTTCAGTATAATTTATCATTAATTTGACACGTTCAAACAATTCTGGAAATTCTTTTTTAAAGATTTCCGGAGTTTCAAAAAAATGCTCTAAAATAACGGCCAAAAACTCAAATTTATTGGTATAGGCATAATCTCTAAAATAATTCCTTTCTTTAAGCTTATTCGTTAAATATTGGTCATCAAAATACTTTTCGATTTCGGTAAATTCATCAAAGAAAATCACAGCTCCGGGATCTGAACTTTTTCTGGAATAAAAATGCAAAACATGAGTAAATTCATGCAACCCAAGATTAATATTGTCTTTTGTTTCGTGTCCGCTCAAAAAATCCTCCCATGAAAAAACAACGGCTTTCATCCGCGGATTATATTCTCCTTTGTGATATGCCTGACCAATTGTAGAATAATAAGATGTTGGGTAAATAATAATATTTTCAAATAATTCAAGCAGGTAATTTCGCATTCCGAAAGTCAGCATTACGTAAGTTCCTGCAATGATTAATTTCATCTCCTGAGTGACTTCGATTTCTTTTCCTTCAAAATTGTAATGATCAATAAAATTCCCTACCCGATGTTCAAAATACCTTTTCTTTTTATCCGATAAATTAAAATAATACGGGAACTCGCGTCCTAAAATGGTCTTATCTCTCGGATCAATTTGTTTTAAAATTGGGTACCAAAATAAAAATAAGGGTTTATTGAACATCAACAGATAAATGGGTTCAATGATTCTGAATACAATTACTGCCAATACTAAAGCAATCAAGATTCCGATAAAGAAGAAAACAAACATATTTTAAATTTGATTTGGGATAGAAGAACTTATTGTCCTCTACTTTGCTAAAATAGGAAAACGGAATTAAAATATTTTATTATATTAGCTTTATAACCAGAAAAGAATTACTAATCATAATCAAACATAAATATGGAAAATAAAAGCGCATTACGATTTACTTTTTCGATTATCGCAATCATTTTAGGCGTAGTATTGTTTAAGCAATTTGACTTTGAAACACTAAAATTTGAGAAGCCTGCTTTGGCGGTTGTTTATATTGTTGTCTTTTTATTTTCGGTTTTTGTACTGATTAAGAATTGCAAGAAGAAAACTGAGAAGTAATTAACAGTTATTTATTTACGCTTGAGATTTCCCTACAAATATTGGACAACTTCATAATAAAAAAGCGCTAACCTTATAATATTAAAGTTTGCGCTTTTTATAGTGACCCCGGAGGGGTTCGAACCCCCAACCCTCAGAGCCGAAATCTGATATTCTATCCAGTTGAACTACGAGGTCAATTTTATTTTAGATTTATGATTTTAGTCCCGATAGCTATCGGGACTAAAATCATAAATTATTTAAGAAAGTAATTTCTTCACAATTGTAGAAATGGTTTTTCCTTCAGCAGTTCCGCCTAATTGAGCAGATGCTAATCCCATAACTTTACCCATTGAAGCAATTCCAGAAGCTCCAGTTTCAGCAATAATTTTTGCAATTACAGCTTCTACTTCTTCTTCGCTTAATTGAGCTGGTAAAAACTTCTCAATTACTGCCACCTGAGCTAATTCTGGTTCAGCTAAATCTGGACGGTTTTGTTCTGTAAAGATTCTTGCACTTTCTTTACGAGTTTTTACTAATCTCTGAAGTAATTTAATTTCATCCTCTTCTGACAAATCTTCTTTAGATCCTGAAGCTGTTGAAGCTAATAATAATTCCGATTTAATTGCTCTTAATGATTCTAACGCTACTGTATCTTTTGCTTTCATGGCAGTTTTAATTTCTTCCATGATTTGTGTCTGTAAACTCATCTTTTATTTTATTTGAATAAGCAACGCTTACTAATTGATATGTTAATTTGGAATTTGTTCTCGACTTCGCTCGAACTGATAATAAGATTCACTTTAAAAACCTATTTAGGAAGTCAAATTTCTAAATTCTGTGCGAAGATAAAAAAAATAACCCGAAAATTAAATCGAATTTTCGGGCTATCCTAATATTAAGATTTTAAAAACTAATCTACATTGTCATGCAAAAATGAATTATTTGAACGCAATTGCAAATCGTTGTTACTGTCTGTTCCAACTGAAATTCTCGAATTGGTGTTACTTGACTGAGAATTCGACAAATCGATTCCTAATCTTTTGTAAGCTGGCTCTTTTTCCAACTCATCAATTCTAGAAACATTATTATGGAATTTATAATTAAATTCTTTTAGTTTCTTTCTTCTTTCTTCGGCACGTAAACGCAATGTCTCTTCAATTGTCAATTCCATTGGAGAAACTTCTGCAGTTGTTGTAAAATCAGGCTGGCTTGCAAAATCAACTCTTGGCTTCAAAGTAATGTTTAATTCTTCTGGAACTACATCTTCAACCACTTTTTCAATTGGTTTTGAAGCTGTCAATTCATTTTCCACTTCCATATATTCTTCTAACGAATATTTGATGATACCGTTATCAGAAAGTTCAGTTACCGGAACAAATGAAACCGGATCGTTTACTTTAATATTGCGAGTTTCGTTTGTTAACTCAAACATGATTTTAGTTTCCTGCTCAGCAACTGGTTCTTTTTTAACTTCTGGTTCACTTCTAAAAAGAGGCAAATCAAATGAGAAAGTCGTTTGTTCTTCTTTTTCAAAAGTTCTTTGCTGTACTGGCTTTACTTCTTGGTAAGCTGGCACTTCTGGTGCAGAAATTTTAAAATCGATATCTGTAATTGGAGAAACGATTTCAAAAGTCACATCAAGATTTTTAATAAACTCAGACATCACTACCAATTCTTCCTGATTGATTGTTGGCGGCGTAACTGGAGCAACTGGAGTTTGAGCTACGGGAGCAACCGTATCTTCCATTAAATCAAAAACAACTTTATCCTCAGATTTTGCAGTAGGTGTTTCAGCATTCAAATCAAAAGAAGTAAGTGGTCTATTTGTTAAATTATGAACACTTCTTTGCTCATCTTCTAACGTGTGAATAATTTTCTTTGGCTCTGTATTAACGATTTCGTTTTGTTGTTCAACATCAAAACCAGTAGCAATAATAGTTACAGCAATAGCTTCACCAAGAGCTTCGTCTTCACCAACTCCCATAATAATATTGGCGTTGTAACCTGCCTCAGCCTGAATATGATCGTTGATCTCTCCGATTTCATCAAGCGTTATTTCATTAGATCCAGAAACGATAAGCAACAATACGTTTTTGGCTCCTGTAATTTTATTATCGTTTAACAACGGAGAATCCAATGCCGATACAATCGCATCTTTTGCTCTGTTTTCACCTTCTGACACCGCAGATCCCATAATAGCCGTTCCGCTGTTTGCCAAAACTGTTTTAGCATCGCGTAAATCGATATTTTGAGTATAGTGGTGCGTAATTACTTCAGCAATACCTCTAGAGGCAGTTGCCAAAACTTCATCTGCTTTAGAGAATCCAGCTTTGAAACCTAAATTTCCGTAAACTTCTCTTAATTTATTATTGTTAATTACGATCAAAGAGTCAACTTGCTTACGTAATTTTTCGATTCCTAAAAGCGCTTGCTCCTGACGTACTTTCCCTTCAAACTGAAACGGAATTGTCACGATACCCACTGTTAAGATTTCTCTTTCTTTTGCTAATTGCGCGATAACCGGAGCAGCACCTGTACCAGTACCACCACCCATACCAGCGGTAATAAATACCATCTTGGTACCACGGTCTAACATTTTTTCGATATCGGCAATACTTTCAATAGCAGACTGCTGTCCAACGTCAGGATTTGCACCTGCTCCAAGACCTTCTGTCAAATTCATACCTAACTGAATTTTGTTAGGCACCGAACTGTTCTGCAGTGCTTGTGAATCGGTATTACAAACGATGAAATCAACGCCTTTAATACCTTGTTTAAACATATGGTTGATAGCATTGCTACCTCCTCCACCTACACCTATTACTTTGATTACATTTGATTGGTTTTTTGGCAAATCAAATGAAATGCTTCCAAATTCTGAGTTGCTCATCATCTTTTTGGTTTTTTAATTCTTATTTAGTACATTTTTTACTTCTTGACTTGGGGCAAAAAGTAATCCTTTTCTCTTTTCTCTATTCGGCTTATATTTATTCAGCGTTGTCTAAAAAATCTTTGATTTTATCGACGTATCTGTCAAAAAATGATCTCCTAATTTTGGTTTCTGTAGATTCTGCTTCTACTTTATTTGTTCTTGTTTCTCTTGGTTCTTCAATAGTTTCTACTCTTTCAACGTAATTTTCTTCTACTTCGTATCGCTGCTGTACTGGTGGCTGTTGCTGAACTGGAGCATTTCTGTAAACAACCTTTGGTTGCTCATTTACAATTTCCATTCGAACAGCACTTTGAGTACTGTTTTCGATACTGTTCATTACTAAACCAACAGCTGTTGCAAACAATGGGCTAGAAATTTCTTCGCTTGAATTTCCGGCTAAATGCTCATTTGGATATCCAATTCTTGTATCCATTCCGGTAATATACTCTACTAATTGTTTAATATGTTTTAGCTGAGCGCCACCACCTGTAAGAACAATTCCTGCAATCAATTTTTTGCGAGGATCTTCGTGTCCGTAAGCTTTAATTTCAGCAAAAACCTGCTCTATAATTTCCACCACACGTGCGTGAATAATTTTTGAAAGGTTTTTAAGCGAAATCTCTTTTGGTTCTCTTCCTCTTAAACCAGGAATAGAAACAATTTCGTTGTCTTTATTTTCTCCCGGCCAAGCTGATCCGAATTTTATTTTTAAAAGTTCAGCCTGTTTTTCGATAATTGAACAGCCTTCTTTAATATCATCTGTAATTACGTTTCCTCCAAAAGGAATTACTGCTGTATGACGAATAATTCCATCTTTAAAAATGGCCAAATCCGTAGTTCCGCCTCCAATATCAATTAACGCAACACCCGCTTCTTTCTCTTCCTGACTTAAAACTGCATCTGCCGAAGCTAATGGTTCCAAAGTCAATCCTGAAAGCTCAATTCCTGAACTCTGAATACATCTTCCAACATTTCTGATTGAAGATGCCTGACCAACTACAACGTGAAAACTAGATTCTAATCTTCCACCGTACATTCCGATTGGTTCTTTAATCTCAGATTGTCCGTCAATTTTAAATTCTTGTGGCAAAACGTGAATAATTTCTTCACCCGGCAACATAGCCAGTTTATTTACCTGATCAATCAAAAGCTGAATATCTTTTTCGCCAATAACTTCCTCTGGATTATTACGGCTGATGTAATCTGTATGTTGAATACTTCTGATGTGCTGTCCGGCAATGCCCACAACAACATCTTTAATTTTATAACCTGAATTGTTTTCTGCTTCAAGTATTGCTTGCTGAATTGACTGAATAGTTTGCGTGATGTTGTTTACAACTCCTCTTGCAACCCCCAGACTTTTGGATTTTCCAATACCCAAAATTTCCAATTTGCCATACTCGTTCTTCTTGCCTATCATGGCAACTATTTTTGTCGTTCCAATATCTAGACCTACTGCAATGTTATCTTTTTCCATTTTCTATTATTTTGTGCAAACTACTTGTTCCGTAAACCTAAGGTCAATCTTATTGTATTTGTATAACGAACTATCTAAAACTGCTTTTTGAAAAAACGCTTTATAGTTTCTAAATTTTTTATCAACATTCATCGTTCTGCCAAAATCTATGACATAATCAAAGTTTCGATTAAACATTTTTAGGCTGCCATTAGGCATAATTTGTATTGCAATGATGTTTTTTTTCAAAAACGCATCGTCATAAATTGTGCGAAATAAAGCAGCTAAATCTTCGTTATTTTTTTCATTTATTGCCCCCGAAACAAGAGGAACTCGCGCTGTAAAATTGTCTGACAAGGGCATTTTATTTCCCTCATAGTCAATATAAAAAGAACGATCACCATCGTAAACTCGCGCTACTGGTGTCTTCTGTTTTACTACCGCTTTTAGAACGCCGTCGATACTTACAAAAACGTCTGACTTCTCAATCATCGCTTGCGTATCAAGGGTTTTTTCTATCTTATTCAAATCTAGTTCATCTTTTCTAATACTGGAAGCGTCTCTTTTATTTTCTATCAACAATTTATTAACCGTTTCTGCTTTCACAAAAAGCGCATTTTCTCCTACAAAAACGACCATAGATTTCTTCAATTTTCTATCTCCATTTCGATGTTGCGCGAAGGAATATAGAAAAAGAACTAGTCCGAAAATAAGTACTAATCTAATATTTGTCCAATTAAATATTTTCATTTAATATTTGTTTAATTGACGGTACCATTTCTCCAATATCACCTGCTCCTATTGTTACAATTATTGGCGCATCACTAGCTTTTATTTTTGCCAATAAATCCTCTTTTGCAACAATTTGTTTGTTCGAATTTGTCATCTTGCCCAACAGCCATTCTGAAGTCACTCCTTCCATTGGAAGTTCTCTTGCCGGATAAATGTCCATTAAAAATACTTCGTCAAATTTTGACAAACTTTCTGCGAATCCATCCACAAAATCTTTTGTTCTGCTGAATAAATGCGGCTGGAAAATCGCCAGAACTTTCTTTCCTGGATACAATTCTCTAACTGCCTGATGAACAGCATTAATTTCTGTTGGATGATGCGCATAATCATCTATATAAACTAACTTATCCGATTTAATCTGATAAGAAAAACGTCTTCTGATCCCTCTGAATGAAGCAATGGCTTTTGCAATAGCGTCGGTCGGGGTGCCGTACGTTTTAGCCATCGCAATAGCCATCAGTCCATTCATTAAATTGTGTTTTCCAGGCAATCCAAAATGAAGATCTTTTATGATTTCTGATGGTGTCTGAACATCAAAAACATAACTTCCATCTTCAATTCGAACATTGTAAGCCTTATAAACTGCATCTTCATTTATAGCGCACTGAACGCCTTCCAACGGCAATTCTTTCGTTATAAAAAGATTGTTTTTATCTTCTACTTTTGAAGCAAATTCTCTAAAAGAATCCTCAATAGCATCACTTGTTCCATAAATATCCAAATGATCTGCATCCATTGAAGTTATGCAGGCAATATTTGGATGCAAATGTAAGAACGATCTATCAAATTCATCAGCCTCAACAACTGTTACCGTTTTTCCGGTTCCAATTAAATTTGAATTATAGTTTTCTACAATTCCGCCCACAAATGCTGTAACATCAGCACCGCTTTCATATAAAATATGCCCCAGAATACTTGACGTTGTTGTTTTTCCGTGCGTTCCTGCCACTGCGAAACTAAAAGTGTCTTTGGTAATAATTCCTAAAACCTCGGCACGCTTTTTAATTTCGAAATTTCTTTCTATAAAATAATTCCACTCTGAATGTGATTTTGGAACAGCAGGCGTAAAAATCACCAATGTATTTTCTACAAAATAATCAGTCGGAATTAGATTAATATTATCTTCAAAATGAATATCTATACCACTTTCAATTAATTCACTTGTTAGCATTGACGGCGTTTTATCGTAACCTGAAACCTGTTTTCCGATATATTTGAAATAGCGGGCCAGTGCACTCATTCCGATGCCTCCAATACCAATAAAATAAACGTTTTGTATTTGATTTAAATTCATAATTGAGTCTTAATGTCTTAAAGTCGAAAGTTTTTAAAGTCGTTTAACTCTATATCTTCAGCTTTTATATTTTTCTTATTTAATTAACTTCACAATCTCCGCTACAATATCTTGTGTAGCTTTTGGCATTGCCAGTTTTTTTATGTTCGAACTTAATTGTTTTTGTTTTCCTTCATCTTTCAGAAGCGCTTCAAAAACAATACTGAATTCATTATCCAATTCTGATTCTTTCAATAAAATAGCACCTTTAGAATCAACAATTGCCTGTGCATTTTTAGTTTGATGATCTTCAGCAACATTTGGTGACGGAATAAAAATTACTGGTTTCCCAACAATACATAATTCTGAAACCGATGATGCTCCAGCTCGTGAAATAATCACATCGGCCGCTGCGTAAACAAAATCCATTCTTTCAATAAAATCAACCACTTTTACATTTGGCTGATTGTATTTTTTATAATCTTCAAAATATAATTTTCCGCATTGCCAGATTACCTGAACGTCCTGCGAAAGAAAATTTTGTAATTCTTTTTCAATTAACTGATTGATTCTTCTGGCGCCTAAACTTCCGCCTAAAACCAATAATGTTTTTTTATTCGGATCTAAACCATAAAACGCAATTGCTTCGTCGCGTTTGCTTTCAATATCAATCAAATCCTGACGAACCGGATTTCCTGTCAACACAATTTTTTCTTTTGGAAAAAAACGTTCTAAATTTTGATAAGCAACACAAATTGCATTTGCTTTTTTGCTTAATAATTTATTTGTTATACCTGGAAAAGAATTCTGTTCCTGAATAACAGTTGGAATTCCTGCTCCGCCTGCCGCTTGCAATAACGGTCCACTCGCAAAACCTCCTGTTCCAATTACTACATTTGGCTTAAACTTTTTAATGATTCTTCTTGACTCTAATAAACTCGAAGCCAATTTCAAAGGAAACATCATATTTTGCAAGGTCAATTTTCTTTGCAGACCCGCTATCCAAAGCCCTTTTATTTCGTAACCAGCCTGAGGCACTTTCTGCATTTCCATTTTATCTTTGGCACCTACAAAAAGAAATTCTGCATCAGGAAATTGTAATTTTAATTCATTTGCAATCGCAATTGCAGGATAAATGTGTCCTCCTGTTCCTCCTCCGCTAAGTATGAATTTATACTTTGTCATCTTTCTAAAAATTACAACTTTTTAAAAAATCTTTATATTTTAATTTTATCTATTTAAAACTGCATTCATCGGATTTCTTGAATTATCTTCGATTGAATACATTGCCTCTTCTTCATATACTTCATCAGCAGGCAAATCCTCTTCTGCTAATTCTTTGTCAATTAATCTTTGCAGCGCTTCTTTTCGTCGTTCTTTCTCTATTTTTTCTTCAGCAATTTCTTCTTCCTTTTTTGTAACGCTGATGATAATTCCGAGGCCTAAACAGGTCATCCAGATCGAACTTCCTCCTGAACTTATCAGTGGCAATGTTTGTCCTGTAACCGGCAACAATTCAACCGCAACTGCCATATTGATCATCGCCTGAAATATCATTGGAAATCCAAGTCCGACGACGACTAATTTTCCAAATAATGTATTTGCTTTGTGCGATGCTATAACAAATCGAAACAAAAGCAATAAATACAAAATCAATATTGCAACTCCTCCCACTAATCCATATTCTTCAACAATAATGGCATAAATAAAATCGGAAGAAGATTGTGGCAAAAAGTTTTTCTGAACGCTTTTCCCCGGGCCTAAACCGCCTAATTTTCCAGACGCAATTGCTATTTTAGCTTTTTCAATCTGATAATCATCTTCATCAGGTTTATCTGTTGTAAAATTCATAATACGACTTTCCCAGGTTGAAACCCTGCTGAAAAATCTTGAATCCGGAAAAGCTTTTGCTACCAAAAGAAAGAACATCAGCATGGCAATCCCAGAACCGATAATAATCCCAATATGTTTTAATGGATATTTTCCAATGAACGTTAGCATTAAAACCATCGCAAAAATCAATGCTGTGGTCGAGAAATTCGCAGGCAAAATTAATGCCAACGTAATAAACACCGGAATCCAAAGTTGTATAAACGACACTTGGAAAGGCTCATTTTCTTCTTTCTTTTTTGACAAATATCGCGCTACAAAAATAAACAGAACGATAGAAGCCAAAGTCGAAGTCTGAAATGTAATTCCGATAAACGGCACCTGAATCCAACGACTCGCGTTTGCTCCTGCAATAACAGTTCCTTTCAATAATGTATAAAGCAATAAGAACCAAACTATTGGTAAAGCAATTTTTGAAATCGCTCTGAAATAATGATATGGCACTTTATGCACCCAATAAATAATTAGGAATCCAATACAAATGTGAGCCAAATGTTTCACCAAATACCCCAAAGTATTCCCAGTTCCATGACCAATATACGCTAAATTACTACTAGCACTAAAAACAGGCATAAACGAAAACAGTGCTAATAAAGCCACGAATGACCATATTACCCTATCTCCTTTTAGTTTATTTACCAGTTCTTTCATTTTAATTTTGTTTCAGGTTTTCATTGTTTCAAGTTTCAAATTTCTCCTAACGTGAAACTTGAAACTTAAAACCATTTTACAGATTGTGAACCGCTTGTTTGAATTGCTTTCCTCTGTCTTCGTAATTTTCGAATAAATCGAAACTTGCGCAAGCTGGCGACAACAAAACAGCATCACCTTTTTCTGTTAATCTTTGAGCAGTTTTAACTGCATCATTCATATTGTTCACTTCAACCATAATGTCAACAACATTTCCAAAAGCATCAATAATTTTACGATTATCGATTCCTAAACAGATAATTGCTTTTACTTTTTCGCGTACCAATGACATTAATTCGTTGTAATCATTTCCTTTATCAACACCTCCAACGATCCAAACCGTTGGAACATTCATACTATCTAAAGCAAAGAAAGTTGCGTTCACATTTGTTGCTTTTGAATCGTTGATATACTGTACATTCTGAATTTTTAGTACTTTTTCTAAACGATGTTCAACACCTTGAAAATTAGATAAACTTTCGCGAATTGTTGCATTTCTAATTTGCATCAATTTTGCTACAGAGCTTGCTGCCATTGCATTTTTCATATTATGTTTTCCTTCTAACGCAATGTGTTCCGTGTCCATTGTAAACTCTTCTTGGTTGATCTTTATTTCCATTTTGTTGTTATTTATAGAAGCCCCTTCGTCAAATGATTTGGTCAATGAAAAAGGAATTAATTTTGCTTTTGTTTTGTTATTTTTTAACCATTCTGCGCTTGCCTCATCGTCTGCATCATAAATGAGATAATCACTTTCGGTTTGGTTCATCGTTATTCGAAATTTCGAATTGATATAATTTTCATATTTATATTCATATCGATCTAAATGATCCGGACTAATATTCGTTATTATCGCGATATCAGGTCGGTAATCTATTATTCCGTCTAACTGAAAACTGCTTAATTCTAGGACGTATGCATCAAATTTATTTTCGGCTACCTGCCAGGCAAAACTCTTTCCTATATTACCTCCTAAACCAACATTCAATCCAGCTGATTTTAACAAATGATACGTCAACATTGTTGTGGTTGTCTTACCATTACTTCCTGTGATTCCAATTGTAAGGGCTTCTGTAAAAGGCTTTGCAAATTCAATCTCCGAAATCACTTTTACTCCAGCCGCAATCAGCTTTTTCACGATTGGTGATTTCTCAGGAATTCCCGGGCTTTTCATTACCACATCGGCATTCAGAATTAAATCTTCTGTGTGCTGTTCTTCTTCCCAGGCTATTTTATTAATTATAAGAACTTCTTTATAGCTTTCTTTTATCTTTCCGAAATCAGACACAAAAACATCGTATCCTTTTTTCTTTCCAAGGATAGCAGTACCTACACCGCTCTCTCCTCCTCCTAAAACTACCAGCCTCATCTATCTTAACTTTAAAGTAACGATTGATAAAATGGCTAACATAATTGCAACAATCCAGAAACGAGTCACAATTTTACTTTCGTGATATCCTTTTTTCTGATAGTGATGATGCAGTGGCGACATCAGGAAAATTCTTCGTCCTTCGCCGTAACGTTTTTTAGTAAATTTGAAATAACTCACCTGTAAAACCACTGAAAAATTCTCCACTAAAAAGATTCCACATAATAACGGAATCAATAATTCTTTACGAACGGCAATTGCCAAAACAGCAATAATTCCACCAATAGTTAAACTTCCTGTATCTCCCATAAAAACAGATGCCGGATAAGAATTGTACCAAAGAAATCCGATCAAAGCACCAACAAATGCAGATATAAAAACTGTCATTTCCCCCGAATTAGGAATGTACATTATATTCAGATAATTAGAGAAAATGATATTTCCCGAAACGAATGTAAATATCCCGAGTGCGAGTACTGAAACTGCGGAAGTTCCGGCGGCTAGACCATCAATTCCATCAGTTAAATTTGCTCCGTTAGAAACCGCTGTGATAATAAAAATCACAACCGGAATAAAAATCAACCAAGCCCATTTTTCATATCCATCGCCTGTCCAAGCTAATAATTCAGCATAATCAAATTCGTTGTTTTTTACAAAAGGAATTGTAGTAGCAGTTGATTTTTCTTCAACAGGAGCCGGCAAAACAATGGTTGTATTTTGCGATGCTTTAAAAACATCTGTTCTTCCTGTATCTGTACGAACTGTAACTGCTGGATTAAAATAAAGAACTGCACCTACGATTACTCCCAAACCAACTTGACCAATTACTTTGAAAATTCCTTTAAGACCTTCTTTATCTTTTTTGAATATTTTGATATAATCATCAATAAAACCAATTGTTCCCATCCAAAGTGTAGTCACAATAAGCAATACGATATAAATATTATGCAAACGAGCGAATAACAAAACAGGCACAAGAGTTGCAAAAATGATAATCAGACCTCCCATTGTAGGTGTTCCCGCTTTTTCATTTTGCCCTTGAAGACCTAGCTCACGAACTGTTTCACCAACTTGCTGATTACGCAAAAAGTTGATAATACGTTTTCCGTAAATCGTGGATAAAAGCAACGAAAGCATTAAAGCCAAAGCCGATCTAAAAGTGATATACTGAAAAACTCCTGTTCCAGGTATATCTAATGTTTTGTCAAAATATTCAAATAAATAGTATAACATATTTTTCTATTTTTTAAATTCTAATTTTGAAAATCCAAATTCCAATTATGTAGTGGTATTTGAACTTAAAAATTTATTATTATTTGTTTAGTTGCTCCAAGATTTCTTTTACAGTTTCCATATCATCAAAATGATGGCGAACACCATTTATTTCTTGATACGTCTCATGTCCCTTCCCTGCAATAAGAATAATATCATTTGGCTGAGCCAATTGACAAGCTGTTTTTATAGCCTGTTTTCTGTCCGTAATTCTTAATATTCTTTTGTAATTATGAGGTTCAACTCCTTTTTCCATTTCGTCTAAAATCACTTCAGGATCTTCGTTTCTTGGATTGTCAGAAGTTAAAATTGCTTTGTCACTTAAATCCGAAGCAATTTTTGCCATAATTGGTCTTTTTGTTTTATCTCTGTTTCCGCCGCAACCAACAACTGTAATCAATTGTTCATTTTTGGTACGAATGTCATTAATCGTTTTTAATACATTCTCCAATGCATCTGGCGTATGAGCGTAATCAACAACTGCTGTTATATTTCCTGCCGAAACAATATATTGAAAACGTCCCGAAACACTTTCTAAATCAGACAGTAAGCGCAACGCTTCAAGACTATCCATTCCTAGTTCGATTGCCGTTCCGTAAATCGCTAATACATTATATGCATTAAAAGTTCCGATTAGCTTTACCCAAACTTCATTATCGTTTACTTTTAACAGTAAACCAGATAATTGGCTCTCTAAAATTGTTGCTTTAAAATCTGCATATGATTTTAATGCATATGTAAACTTTCTAGCTACTGTGTTTTGTAGCATTACAGTTCCGTTTTTATCATCAATATTTGATAAAGCGAAAGCTGTTTTTGGTAATGAATCAAAAAACGATTTTTTTACATCTCTGTATTCTGCAAAAGTTGGATGATAATCCAAATGATCATGAGAAAGGTTCGTAAAAATTCCGCCTACAAAATGCAATGCTTCCGTACGTTTTTGATGAATTCCGTGTGAACTTACTTCCATAAAACAATGTGTCACGCCAGCTTCGATCATTTCATTTAAAAAATGATTAATCGTAATAGAATCAGGTGTTGTGTGCGTTGCAGGATATTCAGTTTCATCAACCATAATTTTTACAGTTGATAACAATCCAACTTTAAAACCTGCTTTTTTAAACAACTGAAACAACAATGATGCAATCGTTGTTTTCCCGTTTGTTCCGGTTACGCCAACTAATTTTAGTTTTTCAGATGGATCTCCAAAATAATTAGCTGCCATGAAAGCCAAAGCTGTATTGGTATCTTTTACCTGTATATATGAAATTCCTTTTTCAATATTTTGAGGAAGCGTATCGCAAATAATAGCTGTTGCTCCTAGCTGAATTGCTTTTTCAATATAATCGTGCCCATCAGAAAGTGAACCGCGAATGGCCACAAAAACATCATCTGCTTCAACTTTACGTGAATCAAATTCAATTTTTTGAATACCAATTTCTGTCGAACCTGTTACTGATTCGATAGCTACTTTGTATAATATGTCTTTAAGTATTTTCACGATAATTCTAATACTATAATTGCGTTTTTACTAATATTTTGACCAGCCTGAATCGATTGATTCTTTACTTTTCCAACTCCATTTACTTTAACTTTCAAACCTAAATTTTCCAATAAAGCAATTGCATCCATTCCCGGCATTCCTTTTAAATTTGGAATTACATTTGTTTTTGTATTTGATTCCTTCTCAAATTTTGCGTAACTGATTTCTTGTTTTGGAATTTTAGAATCCAGCTGTTTTATTTTATTTGTTGAAGGCGCATCTGTAAATATTTTTTGAGCGATTCTTTTAAAAACCGGTCCGGCAACGTCAGCTCCATAATAATTATTTTTAGCTGTATTTGGTTTATGAACCACTACAATACAAGAATATTTTGGATGATCTGCTGGAAAATATCCCACAAAAGAAGACGCATAATACAATGCCGATTTTCCTTCTTTTCCTCCATAATTCATCTGAGCCGTTCCTGTTTTTCCAGCCATCGAAAAATCTTTCGAATACAATTTAGAACCTGTTCCTTTTTTGACCACGTTCTGTAAAACAGCTTTTAATTTTTTAATTGTTTCCTGTGAACAAACCTTTGGATTAATTACTTCTACATCGAATTTCTTAATTGTTTTGTTCCATTCTTTAATTTCGGATACAAATTGCGGTCTTACCATTACACCATTATTCGCAACTGAATTATAAAATGCCAATGTTTGCATTGGTGTAACTGAAACTGAATATCCAAAAGCCATCCATGGAAGCGAAATTCCCGACCAGCTTTTACCTCCCGGATGTGGAATAATTGGTCTACCTTCTCCTTTAAAATGCAATCCTAACGGTTTATCCAAACCAAAATTTCTGATATGATCTACAAATTTTGATGGATTGCTTTTATAATTATCATAAACCGCCTGAACCATTACCGTGTTTGACGAAAGTTCAAAGCCGCGAGCTAAAGAAACTTTTCCGTAACCACCATTATGTGAATCGCGTACAGATCTTCCATAATATTTTACAATACCATTGTGACTGTCATAAACCGTACTTGTATCAGCTACTTTATCTTCTAAAATTGCCATTAAATCAACCAATTTAAAAGTTGATCCTGGTTCGTGAGACTCTGCTACAGCATAATTTGTCGTTTCAGTATACGATCCGTCTTCACCTCTTCCTAGATTCGAAATTGCTTTTACATGTCCCGTTTCTGTTTCCATTACAACAACACAACCGTGATCCGCTTCGTAATCCTGAAGTTGTTTCAATAAAGCGTGATGTGCAATATCCTGAATAAATACGTCTATTGTTGAAATCACATCATAACCATCAATCGGATCTACTTCATTTACATCACGAATTGGTTTCCATTGCCCTTTTGCAATTTTTTGCTTTAAGATTTTTCCATCTTTTCCGTTCAAATAACTTTTAAAAGCCCATTCGATTCCTTTTCCAACTTCAATTCCGGTAGCAGGATCAATTCGGTCGTAACCAATAGTTCTTTCAGCAATTTGTCCAATTGGATGTTTTCTAACTGTTTCTTGTTCAACTATAATCCCACCTTTAAAAGCGCCTAAATTGAATAACGGAAAACCTTTAATTTTTACATATTCAGTATAACTCAACTTTCTAGCAATCAAATAATAGCGATTTTTATTTGCTCTCGCTCTTCTTAATTCCTGTTCATAGTAACCTGCTGGCCTATCCAAAACTGTAGCTAACGAATCTGATAAAGCTTTTACATGCTTTTCAAAAGTTTCAGTTTTTGGTGCTTTTGCATCAAATCGAATTTCATAATTTGGGATTGATGTTGCCAGTAAACTTCCATCAGCCGAATAAATATTTCCTTTGTTAGCCGGAATGATAAAATTTCTAACTGTGCGCTGTTTTGCTAATTGTCTGTAATGATCTCCGTCAACCCATTGAATATTGGTTAATTTAACGACAATAGCAATTGCCATCACAAAGATGAAAACTGCTACGAGGTAAATTCTGTAGGATATATGTTTATCGTCTACTGCCATATTCTTTTAAAGAAACTTTTTTCTTCTTCTTTTTTAACTTCTATTTTTATTGGAGGAACCGTTGATGGAAAAATCTGTTTTTCAAGCATTTTATCCGAAATCGTTGATTCCATTTTTAATTTCATTAATTCTGAACGTCGGTCCACAAATTCTGAACGTAATTCTTTTACTTCATTATTCAGTTTTGCAATTTCAAAAACCTTTTGTTCGTATCGCTGTGTATTTGCAATCATCAAAATGGCAAGCAAAATGATAAAAACAATGAAACGCCAGTTTTTAATTGCGTCATCATTGATTAGAAATCTTGCTTTTAATATGCCAAATACTCCACTTTTCATTTCTACCTATATATTATATCTTTTCAGCAATCCTTAATTTTGCACTTCTTGCTCTGTTATTGATTTTGATTTCAGCATCGTCAGGAACAATCAATTTTCCGATAGTTTTAAACGGAACTGAAAAGTTTCCATAAAAATCACGCTCTGGCTCTCCTTCAAACATTCCATTTTTGATGAATCTTTTTACCAGTCTGTCTTCTAAAGAATGATAAGAGATTACAGAAAATCTTCCGCCCGGATTCAAAATCTCCAATGATTGCTCAATAAACTCTTTTAAAACATCCATTTCCTGATTTACTTCAATTCGAATTGCCTGATAAATCTGAGCCAATACTTTATTTCGAACTTTCTCAGGTAAATATTTCTTCAAAACTTCCTTTAGCTCATCTGTTGTTTTGATTGGATAATCTCTTCTCGCTTCAACAATTGTTCTGGCTAAGGCTGGTGCGTTTTTCAACTCCCCATAATCAAAAAAAACACGACGTAAATCCTGTTCTTCATATTCGTTAACCACCCGATAAGCACTCAAATCATTTTTTTGACTCATCCGCATATCTAGATCGGCATCAAATCTTGTAGAAAAACCTCTTTCAGGAACATCAAACTGATGTGATGAAACTCCTAAATCTGCCAAGATTCCATCAACTCCTCTTACACCATGAAAACGCAAGAACCTTTTTATAAATCTGAAATTCTCATTAATTAAGGTAAACCTTTCATCTGGCAGTGCATTTGCAAGTGCATCTTCGTCTTGATCAAAAGCAAACAATTTTCCATTTGGTCCTAAGCGTCTCAAAATTTCTTTTGAATGGCCGCCGCCTCCAAAGGTTACATCCACATATACACCATCAGGTTTAATATTTAAACCATCAACTGTTGGATGAAGCAAAACCGGATTATGATATTCCATTGTCGTCGTCATTAATATTTCCCATTACCTCCTCGGCTAAATCAGCAAAATCCATATCTTCGCCGCTTATTGATTTTTCGTATAAATCTTTATCCCAAATTTCCACAATATTAACCGCAGAAGAAAAAACAACATCTTTAGAAATACTTGAAAAAGCAACCAAATCTTTCGGCACTAGCAATCTCCCTAATGCATCAATCTCTACCATTTTAACACCAGCAGTAAATCTTCGAATGAAATCATTGTTTTTTTTCACAAAGCGATTAAGCTTGTTGATTTTTTGCATCATCAAATTCCATTCTTCCATTGGGTACAATTCTAAACACGGCTGAAAAACGGAACGTTTCAAAACGAAACCGTCCTGAAGCGAAGAAGCCAATTGCTTTTTCAAAGGTGCAGGCATCATTAGCCTTCCTTTAGCATCAACTTTACACTCATATGTTCCAACAATTGTGTTCAAAAAAATCAATTAAGATGTTATAGGACAAAAATATAAAAAAAAATACCACATTTTACCACAATATACCACTTTGTTAATAAGTTTAACCACTTTTCTACCACCTTCATTAAACAATAGACAATCAATACGTTAACTTATTATTAGCGTTTTCTTAATAACGCTAATCATTCAAAAAAAATAAGCACTAATTTTCTTAAAAAAATGCTTTTTCTCTTGATTTCTTAACATTTCAAGCTTTTAGCTAAAAACACCATAAATTCTGATTTCTAAGCACTTAGATATTCTACAAAAATTATCTAGTTAAAAATCATCAGCAAAAATTCATTTTTATTTATTTAACCCTATATTTGTCCAAATTGAAATTGGCATAAGATTAAATGGACAAACACTACAAAAAAGAAGGCAAATACAGCTATTTTGAAGCTGGAGAAGGAACTCCTATCGTAATTTTGCATGGGTTAATGGGAGGCCTTAGTAATTTTGATGGTGTAGCACAATATTTCCCATCAAAAGGATATAAAGTTGTTATCCCGGATTTGCCAATCTACACGCAAAGCATTCTAAAAACTAATGTGAAAAGTTTTGCCAAATACGTAAAAGACTTTATTACTTTTAAAGGTTTTGACAAGGTTATTCTTCTTGGAAATTCTCTTGGAGGACATATCGCTTTATACCACACAAAGCTTTATCCTGAAAAAGTTGCCGGACTTGTAATAACCGGAAGCTCTGGTCTTTACGAAAGTGCAATGGGCGACAGTTATCCAAGAAGAGGTGATTATGAATACATCAAAAAGAAAGCTGAAGATGTATTTTATGACCCAAAAATTGCAACTCCTGAACTTATTGATGAAGTTTACGCAACTGCAAATGACCGTATTAAGCTCATTAAAACTTTAACGATTGCCAAAAGTGCAATTCGTCATAATATGGCTAAAGATTTGCCAAAAATGACAGTGGAAACCTGTATTATTTGGGGTAAAAACGATTCTGTAACACCTCCAAATGTTGCTGAAGAATTTGATAAATTATTGCCTAATTCAACTTTGTATTGGATTGACAAATGTGGACACGCCGCTATGATGGAACATCCTGATGAATTCAACGAGATTCTTGAAAAATGGCTTACTGAGCAGAAATTTTAGCATTTGACTTTCAATTTTTAAAGAAAGTCTAAAAACAAAAAAACATGAAAATTACTTCTGCCGAATTTATTGTCAGCAATTCTGACGCCTCTAAATGCCCGGCTGAATTTTTACCGGAATACGCATTTATCGGCCGATCAAACGTGGGTAAATCCTCATTGATCAACATGATTACTAATCATAAAAATTTAGCAAAAACATCAGGAAGACCTGGAAAAACACAATTAATAAATCACTTTAAAATCAACAACAATTGGTTTTTAGTCGATTTGCCAGGTTATGGTTATGCTAAAGTTTCTAAAAAAACCAAATCTGTTTTCCAGCAATTTATTACGGATTATTTTGAAAACAGAGAACAGCTTGTATGCGCTTTTGTTTTGATTGACATTCGTCATGAAGCTCAAAATATTGACATTGAATTTATGTCGTATATGGGGGAAAGCGAAATTCCGTTTTGCATTATTTTCACCAAAGCCGATAAAATCAGCAGAGTAAAAATTGACTCACATATTGCTGCGTACAAAAAACAAATGTACGCTAACAATTGGGCCGAAATGCCTCATTATTTCGTTACCTCATCGACAGAATCAATTGGAAAAGAAGAGCTTTTGACTTATATAGACGAAGTAAATCAGGAAGTTTTTAAAAACAACTCAGGGTTTTAAACTCCAATAGAAAGAGAAAATAATCAACAAAAAAATCCCAAATTTCAATTTTAAAAGTTTGGAATTTGGGATTTTTTTATTGGAATTTCTTTTCCTACTTTTGAACGAATTAACTTATCATTCATGAAAGAAAACAAACTTATTTGTAGCATAATTTTACTTTTCCTCCTTTTTTCCTCTTGTAGTACGCCAGCATTTCTTTTTTTAACACCTAAACAAACCGGGGTCGATTTTACTTCTGGAAAATGGCTTTTAAACGAAATAGACGCACCTAAAAATTCCAAAGACCACTTGACAGCTGAATCCATGAAATTCTTTAGAAAAAACCTTGGAGAACGCATATCATACATTCACGATGTAAATGGATTACTTCTTCCTCGAAAAATCCCTTTGAATCCCAATAAAACAAAACTAAAAGAACTTAAAGAAGGTACAGGATTTGACTTTTTTATCAATATTTCCACAAAAAAGAATAAAAGCGACTTCGCTACAATCGAACTATATCAGAGCGATAGTGAAACAGGAAAAAATGAAGCTTCGGTAATTGTAGAAATTTACGATTTAAATCTGCAACAAATAATTTATTCCCAAAATGTAGTGGGCATCACAAGAAAAGAAGCTTCGGAGTCAGTGTGGCAAACTGAAAAATCAGATAAGCTTATAGACAATATCGCATTTTACAAAAACTCCAACCAATTGATGACAAAAGCTTTGAAAAAAATTTTAAAAGACATCGATAAAAAATCAATCAAATAAGTTCCAAATACGCAATAAAAAAATCCCAAATTCCAATTACAAAATTTGGAATTTGGGATTTTATTTTTGAATTCTAATTACTTAGTAAGTTCCAATTTTTCTGCAAAGTAATCACAAAAATCTTTCATTGTATCCGACATCTTTTCGTCGTCAGTCGCACGTTTGAAAGTATCTGCCATTGCAACTAATGTCTGGTGAAAAAAGATTTTCATTTCATCAACCGGCATCTCTTTTGTCCAAAGATCAATACGCATAGTTTCTTTTGCTTTGCTGTCCCAGATAGACAACATAATTGCTTTTGCTTCTTCAGCCTGCACACCACCGTCCTGCGCACTCCAAGTTAATTTTTCCGGAACGCGGTTTTCGTCTAATTCTATATTGAATTTAATTTCTGAATTTATTGTATTTGACATTATTTCTTAGGTTTATATTTTGACTTCTCGAAAATTTCTTTCGAATTAACTTTTAATAATTCCGGCAAAGTTACGTTGTTATTTTTCATATACGAACGCACAATCTGCCATCCAATCCATGCGCCCACTCTTCCTGGCGAATCATTGTCGATTTCTAAATAAAATTTAGAAAACGGAGCTGGAGCAATAAATCGGGTAGTAAGTTTTGGATCGTCACTGTATAGCATTTCTTTTTCCATAAAATAACGCCACATATAAGCTTCGTTTTCTTCGCACCATTTTATTTGTTCTGGCGTATATCCAATTTTATCCGCATCAGTGTATTCAGGTAAAAGCAAATCTTTTGCATACAACTGTTTTCCTTCAAAAATCATTTGAGAAACTAAATTTCTATCCGGAAAAGCAGGAGTATTTCGATATGTAAAACTCGATACTACATCTGGCATGATTTGTTTTTCTTCAAAATTCTGTTTTAGATAATTCGGGAATTCATAAAACTTATGTTCTTTTCCTAAATATAGTTCCAGAGCGACAATAACCAAACTGTCAGCATAAATTGCTTTGGCCGTATAATCCATTTCTCCAATTACAGTAATTACCTTTGGCGTTTTGGTTTTAGGAAAATAATATTTTACATGTTGAAAAAGCGAATTGAATTCCTGACGTACTGGCTCAAAATTGGAATATTTCTTCTGCACTTCGCTGTACACTTCTCGCCAAATTGGTTCCTGCATTTTTTGAAGCCAGACAGCATCATTATTTCCTGCAGGAAAAAAATACGGATATTGCTTTTTTAATTTCCCAAGATCTTCTGGTTTAGCTTCAAAAAACGCCTTATCAAAACGTTCTACTTTAATGTCAACCGGAATTTCCTCAACTTCTTTTTCGACTTTGCTTTTTTGCTCACAGGACAAAAAAAACACGCATAGAAGCAACGTAAAGCGATATAACTTCATTTTATTTTAATTAGATTTGTGTTGCATAAATTTAAATAAATCCATACTTAAAAATATTTGTGCAAATATACATCCCTGTATCTTAAAACTTGAACTATTATGGCTAAAAAAAGTACTATTCAAACAGAAAAAGTAAATATCCACATTGTAGAGTGGCTAAAAAATTATGCTGAACGCGCAAAAGTAAATGGTTTTGTAATTGGAATTTCTGGCGGAGTTGATTCTGCTGTCACCTCAACTTTATGTGCTCAGACCGGTTTACAAGTTTTATGTGTTGAAATGCCAATTCATCAAGCCGAAAGTCAAGTTTCAAGAGGAAGAGAACATATTGAGCAATTAAAAAAACGTTTCCCTAATGTTTCAAGCGTAGAAACCGATTTAACGGCCACTTTTGAAGCTTTTAAGACATCGGTTCCAAAAACTGATGACGAAGCAAAGGTTAATCTTTCTTTAGCTAATACACGCGCTCGTATTCGAATGACTTCTTTATATTATTTAGCAGGAATTCATGGTCTTCTTGTTGCCGGAACAGGAAACAAAGTAGAAGATTTTGGAGTAGGATTTTATACAAAATATGGAGACGGAGGTGTCGATTTGAGTCCGATTGCTGATTTAATGAAATCAGATGTTTATGCTTTAGGAGAATTTTTAGCAATTCCGCAATCAATTTTAACAGCAGCTCCAACAGATGGATTATTTGGTGATAATCGTACCGATGAAGATCAATTAGGTGCAAGTTACGATGAACTTGAATGGGCAATGTTAGCCGCGGAGTCAGGAAAAACGGCAGTTGACTTTGACGGGAGAGAAAAATCTGTCTTCGAAATTTATAAACGATTAAACACCAGCAACAAGCACAAAATGGATGCAATTCCGGTATGTTTAATACCAAAAACGTTAAAATAAAACTTTTTAACATTTGTCAGCTATAAACTACAGAATTTATTTATTAATTTTACCGTTCCAAAAACATGATAACAATTCTAAAAAGGTAAAAATTATGATTAAAGTATGTCTAGCAGACAATCATCCTGTGACGCACTTTGGCGTTAAGTCTTATTTCAAAGACCACGATCAAATTTCAATTGTTGCCAACGTAGGCAATTTTTCAATGGTTAGAGACATTCTTCAGACGAAGGAGATCGACATCCTAATTCTAGATCTAGAGTTAGAAGGTCTTTCAAGCATCTTTGAAGTTAAATCGATCCTGAAAAACTTCCCAAAAACAAAAATTGTAATTTTTAGTGACCTCGCTGAACAAATGTATGCTCCAAACGCAATTAAAGCAGGAGTTTCAGGGTATGTACACAAAACAGAAAAACTTGAAACATTAGGTCTTTCTATTATTAAAGTACATGAAGGAAAAATTATTATCAATGAAACAGTTCGCAAAAACATGGCCCTTATTGCTAAACAAAGCAAGAGCGAACGTTTGTACAGAAAACTTTCTAATCGCGAGATTGAAGTTTTACGTTACTTAAGTGACGGAAAGAAAAACAATGAAATTTCTAAAATCTTAAATCTGAACGAAAAAACGATCAGTACTTACAAATTAAGATTATTGACTAAATTAAACGTAACTAATTTAGTTGACTTAGTAAACAAAGCTAAGACTTTAGAAATTATTTAAATTAATGGTTGATTTGCTTCGGCAAAACCATCAGTCATAAAAAAAAGCTCTATATTGTTTATCGATATAGAGCTTTTTGAATTTTTAGTGATAAGGAACTACTACCCTACCGAGTTTCTTCGAAAAATTATTGAGCAGTTTAGAATAATCCACCACCATTGACAAAACTTCTGAATTATCTTCCTGCGGATCTGTCATCAATGAATTCTTCAAATCATGAATAATTTTTGAAACCAAATACCAACGCAGTGAAAATATTGTATCTGAAACATTTTGTTCGATGGTTACGTTTTTATGTTTCGGAAAAATATTCTGTCCTTCCCAATCGTGAATAACTACTTTTTCATCTTCCATCAAAATATTTGTCACTTCCTGCGCAAATTCTGGAGGTAAATGCATCAAATATTTATCTAAACTGAATGTTTCGTTTTGGTTATAAAAATCAATTAAACCACTGAAGATATTTTGAAACAATGAATTTGATAACTCTATCTCATCTTCCTGCAGACTTAAATATATTTTTTCGAATACTTTATATTCTCTTTTTTCAGAAACTTCTTTTATATTTCCTTCTTCATCGGCTTTTAGGAAAACATCTTCGAAATTTTCAACAACACTTCCATACAAAAGAAGAATTTCAATAACTTTTCTTTCGAATTCATATAAAATATCTACTTTTTGTTCCTGTACCGCTGAATAACCCTGATCTCCTGGATAATCATAACCTTCTGGCGGTCCAGTTCTAGGATCTTCTGGATCTCCTCCTGAGAATGTACCTGCCTGTGGAGGCTGATTTCTATGAACTTCAAAAGGTTTTTGTTCCTGTTTTTGTTTTTTGTTAGCTTCGGCAATATCTTTTTGAATTAACTGTGCCAAAGTACTTACCAAAACCTGCTCCGAAATATCCATAATTCGGGCACATTCCTGAACATATACTTCACGTTGAATACGATCTGGAATTTTCGAAATACTGACAACCATATCCCGAATTAAATCGGCTTTTTTTATTGGATCATTTTTAGCTTCGTTCATTAAAATCGAAGCCTTAAACTGTATAAAGTCTTTACTGTTGTTTTCTAAATAAGCGACTAATTCATCATGCGAATTTTTTCGGGCAAAACTGTCTGGATCTTCTCCATCAGGAAAAGAACAAACTCTTACGTTCATTCCTTCTTCAAGAATCAAATCGATTCCTCGAATAGATGCACGCAATCCGGCAGCATCACCATCAAAAAGTACAGTAATATTTCTCGTCAAACGATTAATCAAGCGAATCTGATCTGGCGTTAAAGCGGTTCCAGATGAAGCCACAACATTTTCAATTCCGGCTTGACTAAACTGAATAACATCGGTATAACCTTCAACCAAATAGCAATTATTTTGTTTAGCTATAGATTGTTTAGCATGATAAATTCCGTAAAGCACTTTACTTTTATGGTAAATATCACTTTCTGGCGAATTCAAATATTTTGCCGCTTTTTTATCATTCGTCAAAATACGTCCACCAAAACCTAAAACTCGGCCGGACATACTTTGAATTGGAAACATTACACGACCTTTAAATCGGTCAAACGGTCGATCTTCTCTTGGAATTGTTAAACCTGTACTTTCTAAAAATTCTAATTTATATCCTTTCCCTAATGCTTCTTTGGTCAAAGCATCCCAGGTTTCAGGAGAATATCCTAAATTAAATTTTTTAATGGTTTCAGTTGTAAATCCTCTTTCTTTAAAATAAGATAAACCAATTGCTTTTCCTTCTTCAGAATTTAATAAAATGTCCTGAAAATATTTGGCTGCAAATTCAGAAACCAAATACATACTTTCACGAATATCAGTATTTGCTTTTTCGGCTTCAGATTGCTCGGTTTCTTCAATTTCGATATTGTATTTTTTGGCTAAATACCGAATGGCTTCCGGATAAGTAAACTGCGAATGTTCCATAAGGAATTTAACAGAATTCCCGCCTTTTCCTGTACTGAAATCTTTCCAGATTCCTTTTGCGGGCGAAACCATGAACGAAGGAGAGCGCTCATCTGAGAACGGACTCAAACCTTTAAAGTTACTTCCTGCACGCTTCAAATTTACGAAATCGCCAATAACCTCCTCTACTCGAGCAGTTTCAAAAACAGTGTCAATTGTATTTTGTGAAATCAAAACGTAAATTTATTTTTTAAAGTTGAAAGCCTGTAAAAGTACATAAATCCATCCTGAAATTTATTTTAAAACTAAAAAAAGTGCCTCTCGCGAAGCACTTTTTCTACTAACTAAACTTAAACTCTAAACTTAATTAAAATCAAATCGAAGTCCCATCGAAATATTGTTTTCCTTAACTAAATTGTCCTGAAACAACGAATTCAAATCGTATTTTACATATAAGCTTAATTCTCTGTAACCAATGTAAGAACTCACGCCGTAAATGAAATTATTTACATTGTATTCTCCTTTTATGGTGCTTTTATATTTTAAATCGTCTTCTTCAAATTTTAAAATCTGTTTTGATTTTACATTAATTCCGGCGTAACCTCCAACTCCAAAACGGAAGCTTTTATGGGTTTTAAAATACGTTTTTCCATCTTTTACTGTCGGTCTTGTAAAATCAAATTCTAAATGCGCAGGAAGCACTAAATACACATTTCTAAAACGTGATTCAGTCAAATTTACGGCATTCGTTTCAAGATTTGTCTGATTGCCATTTACTACAAAATAGCGATTGTCTGTCGGACGAATATTATTGTACATCAATGAAAGTCCGTATTTAGCGTGCAGCAAATTATCGTTTTTCATTAATCTTGAATTATACGTAAAACCCCATTCGTAAAAATGTGAACCTATAAAACTGTAATTAGAATCCTGATATTTACCATCAATCATCGTATTATTTAAGCCAAGTGCAAAAACAAATTGAGATGTGGTTCTTCTTTCGCCTCGAATAGAATCTTTACGTTTATTATTATTCCAGTCATTTTTATCCCAATAAATAACGATTTTGCCTTTTTTTGTCGAATCCTGTTCTTTCAGTTTTCCGTCTACTTTTTGCTGTACAAGATCGTTCAGTTCATTTTGTGCCAAAGTCACTTTTTCTTCGATAATTACCGCTCTAGCTTCTGCCAATTCTTTTTTGCGTTTATCGGCTTGTTCCTGAGTTATTTTTCCTTCAGACAATTGAACGTTTACAGCTTCAACTTCCTGTTTTAAAGTTTCTTTTTCTTCTTTGGTAACTTTCTCGATTTTATTGGCAATTTTCTTAGCTTTCGATTCAAAAGTCTCTTGCCCCATAACCTTGCTTACAAATAAGAAAATTAAAATTACGAGATGAATGGTAAAATTTTTCATGATTGATTTTTTAATTGATTGTGATTGATGATGATTATTTAATTGTGAATTGTTAATGGTAAATTGTAAATTCTTGCTTCTTGCTTCTTGCCTCTTGTTTCTTGTTTCTTGTTTCTTTCCCCTCAGTTCGTTACTCCTGCTGATTTCTGTTTGCCAAAGCCACTTTTACAGTCTGATAGTTTTTATTGACTTTTGTAATTACTTTTTCTCGAAACGATTGTTCTAATTCGCCGTCGACTTGATTCAGCAAATCATTGGCATTAACTTTAATTTTTGCTTTTGGCTTAGCCGAATTTTCCGCAACAATTGTTTTTTCGGCCGAATCCAGTAATTGATCTACGTTTTCTTTTTTAGGGCTTTCAGCAATTATTGTTTGATTATTAATTGATTGTTTTTCTTGATTTTTTTTGATGATGATTGAATACTCCGCTATTTGATTTGATTCATTTTTATTGATTTTATTTGTTTTTTGATTACTGTTTTTTTCTTCCTTATTTAAGATTTCTTCTGAAGGTTTTTCCGAAACTGCAATTTCTATTTTAGAAGAATCGATGTCGTTTAAAATTGGCTTTTCAACTGAATCTTTTGCAGCTTCTTTTGCAACGACAGTATTTTTTGGAGTTTCAACTGCATTTTCTTTTTGATTAAAAAAGAAAGTTCCAACCAATAAAAATCCCACAACACTCGCTGCGATATAAAGCCATTTTTTGCTTTTTTTAGGTTTCTTTTCTTCAGCAACACTCAACATCGCGTCTAATCTGTCCCATGCTTTGTTGCTTGGTTCAATTTCACGTTTGTTTAGTTTTTCACGGAAATCCTTTTCAAAATTATTCGGTTCCATTATCTTGTTTTTTTAAAATAGTAATTTGTGTTTGCAGCATTTTTCTAGCGTGCGATAATTGCGATTTTGATGTTCCTTCATTAATTCCTAACATCTTGGCAATTTCATTGTGTTTATAACCTTCGATTGCATATAAATTGAAAACCATTTTATAGCCATCAGGCAAGGCATCGATTAAAAACTGAATCTGTTCTACAGTAAACTGGCTGTCGATTTCGTTGAAACTTTCCTCCACAAAAAATTTATCTTCGGCAAATTTTACTTTTTTCTGAACTCTTAAATAAGAAATGCATTCGTTAACCATTATTCGGCGGATCCAGCCTTCAAAACTTCCTTTGTGTTCAAAGTTTTTCAAATTCGTAAACACTTTCATAAAAGCCGTTATCATTACATCTTCTGCCAATTGAATGTCCTTTATATATTGTCGGCAGACGCTTAACATTTTCGAAGAATATTTACCATAAATCTGTTGCTGCGCCTGACGATTGTTTTCGACAGCCAGCTTTATGATTTTCGTTTCTTCTTGATGTAACGGAATAATTTTCATTAATAAGCTTTCGGTTTTGGTTTTAGAAACAGACTTCTATTAGCATAGACGATTGTCGATTTAAAATGGTTGCATGAGGGTAAAAAAAAAATCAAAATTTAAATTTCAAATTCCAAAAATTGCGGCGAATCTTTAAATTTTATTCCATGTAAACTTAAATAAAATTCTTCTGAATATGTGTAAACATGCATGGTCTCAGCTTAAAAGCGTTATTTCAACAATTATTTAAATTAATACCCATTTACGTATTAAATCTATTATATTTACGTTCGAAAATTTACCAAAAAACAACCTAAATCTAATTAAAATGGCGAGTTTAAAAGACAAAATTGGAGGAATTGTAATCCTTATCGTGGCAATTGCGTGTTGCAAGCAATGTACATCTGAATACATTAAAGGCGGCGATAACAAAGCTATTTCCAACTATGAAAAAATGATTTTTGACAAATCTACTGCGGAAGCTGAATTGTATCCTGAATACAAAGAGGTTACAGTCAAAATTGCCCATGTGCCAATTAAAACTTATGAATTCAGGTATCATTTTGAAGTTGATGGAAATAAATATGAAGGAGAACATACTTTTAGTACTGATTTGCCAAAATCAAATACTTTAAAAATTTACTATTTAAAAGATGATCCAAACTTCAACTTGCAGGATCCACAAGCCAAATTAGACTTAGAAAAAGAAAAAAACACCTCAAATAGCAGTTTATATTGGGCAATTGGATGGGGAGTATTTGCTTTATTGTTGCTTTTAGGACTTATTGATGAATTCAAGAAAAAACCAGAACCTGAAATAGCAGAACCAGCAGAATAAAATTTACTTTTTAATAAATAAAAAAACCTCTTTTAAAATTTAAAAGAGGTTTTTTTATTTTATAGCTCGAAAAATTAACATCAATTATCTAATTGACAAATTTTCTGATTATCTAATTATAGAAATTATTTCTTTCTCTCAATAACATAATTCACCATCAAAGTCAGCGCCTCTTTATACTCAGAATCTTCGAAGTTTTGAAGCAGCGAAAGCGCTTCTTGCTGGAATTCAACCATTTTATTTTCGGCATAAGCCAAACCATTATTATTTTTTACAAAGGCGATAACTTCTTTTACGCGCTTTTTGTCTTTGTTGTGGTTTTTAATGGAATTTATCAGCCACTTTTTTTCTTGTGGCGTGCAAGTATTTAAAACGTGAATTAAAGGTAAAGTCATTTTTTGCTCTTTAATATCGATTCCTGTTGGTTTTCCGATGGCTTCTTCGCTATAATCAAACAAGTCATCTTTTATTTGAAATGCCATTCCGATAAGCTCTCCAAATTTACGCATGTTTTCAACCTGAGCATCATCTTCAATTACAGCTTTCGCGCCAAGCGCACAACAAGCTGCAATAAGTGTCGCCGTTTTTTTTCGGATAATTTCGTAATAAACATCTTCGGTAATATCAAGTCTTCGGGCTTTTTCGATTTGAAGCAATTCACCTTCGCTCATTTCACGAACGGCTACAGAAATGATTCGCAATAAATCAAAATCGCCATTATCAATAGAAAGCAATAAACCTTTTGAAAGTAAATAATCTCCAACCAAAACGGCAATTTTGTTTTTCCAAAGCGCATTAATAGAGAAAAATCCACGACGGCGATTACTGTCGTCTACAACATCATCATGAACCAAAGTTGCGGTATGAATCAATTCGATTACAGATGCTCCGCGATACGTTCTTTCGTTTACAACACCTCCAGAAACCATTTTTGCGGTCAAGAAAACAAACATTGGGCGCATCTGCTTTCCTTTTCGATTTACGATATAATACGTAATTCGGTTCAGCAGTGCAACCTTTGAAGTCATCGATTCATGAAACTTTTTTTCGAAAAGTTCCATTTCGTTAAAAATAGGCTGTTTTATTTGGGAAGTAATATTCATTTCGATTTCAAATATACTATTTTAAATAAAAAAACGTTGTGTATTTTATGTTAGTATATCAACAATTTGCTTACTAATATAAATTCACCACCAAAAAACATTCTAGTTAAAGCCTAATTTGAGTTCATTAATTAAAATCACGAAAACTAATTTATTATGAAAACAAAAATTTTCTTTATTGGAACATTAGCAGCTTTATCTTTTTTTGTCAGCTGTAACTCTGATGAAAAAACAAACGACGGATCATCTGCAGCAATTACAAAAGATGAAATCATCACAAATTCAAAAATTGATGCCTCAATTGATGATGTAACAAATATTGCCGAAGATCAATTTAGCGCACAACAAAACGTAACTGCAAAACCAAGCGGACCGGTAAAAAATTTCCTTCCGAGTTGTGCTACGATTACAACAGTCTTAACAAACAATACCTGGACAAGAACTGTCGATTTTGGCGTTGAAGGCTGCACACTTGAAAACGGAAATACAGTAAAAGGAAAAATGGTTATTTCTTTTTCTAATGATTTTTCGACTTCAACACAAACCATTAGTTATACTTTTGATGGATTTTATCACAATGGCAAAAAACTTCAAGGAAGCAAAAGCATAGTGCGAACTGTAAAAACAACCGATTTGCTTGCAACAGCACATCCGGTTTTTACGGCCTCAATCGATATGACAATAACTTTTGATGATGGCGGCGTTTATACTCGAAAAGGAACACTGGTTAAAGAACAAGTGGAAGGTTTTGATACTTGGTTCAACTGGGATGACAATGCTTATTTAGTAACTGGAAGCGGAACAACAACTTTCCCTAACGGAGATACTTTCTCTGCTGAAATTACTACTCCATTGCAATTTAAAGCATCGTGCAAAAAATCTATTCCTGTAAAAGGAGTTTTATCTATAACTAAAAACGGAGCTACCGCTGTTATTGATTATGGCGATGGAACATGTAATACACTTGCAACAATTACAAAAGATGGCGTAACAGAAGAAGTTGATTTGAAAAAATAATCCTTTTTGCCCAAAGAAAAAGCATTAAAAACAAGATCGATCTCGTTTTTAATGCTTTTTTGTTTTTATCAATATATAAATGTGTAGTCCTTACGGGACATATCTGCATTGTGTAGATTCTTTCTACCAATATATTGCTCCTAACGGAGCATATTTATTTTGATTATCTCGGAGAAATTCTATGAGATATTTTTTTACCAATATTATTTACAGAATATATATTCCGCTAGGAATAAAATATCGGTAGAAAGCAAATGCGTTATATAATAATATGTCCCATAGGGACTAAACCATTACGCCTCTTTATTTGCCAATTGCCCACAGGCGGCATCAATATCTTTTCCTCGGCTGCGTCTTACTTTCACCACAACTCCAATATTCTCTAAAGCTTTTATGTAAGCCATAATTGATTCTTCTGAAGCTTGTTGAAATTCTCCATCATCAATTGGGTTATATTCAATCAAATTGACTTTGCAAGGAACATATTTACAGAATTTCACTAAAGCATCAATAGAAGCTTTATCGTCGTTGATTCCTTTCCAGACAACATATTCGTAGGATATTTTACTTTTTGTTTTTCTGTACCAATATTCTAATGCTTCACGCAAATCTTTTAAAGGGAAATTTTTGCTGAAAGGCATAATCTTCGCACGGATTTCATCAATTGCGGAGTGCAATGAAACCGCCAATTTGAATTTCACTTCATCATCGGCCATTTTTTTGATCATTTTCGGAATTCCTGAAGTCGAAACCATAATACGTTTTGGCGACATTCCTAAACCTTCAGATGATGTAACCATATCGATTGCTTTAATGACATTGTTGTAATTCATCAAAGGTTCTCCCATTCCCATAAAAACAATATTCGAAAGCGGATGATTATAATACAAACGACTTTCTTTATCAATTGCCAAAATCTGATCGTAGATTTCTCCAGGTTCCAGATTTCGCATACGTTTTAATCTCGCAGTAGCGCAGAAATTACAATCTAAACTACAACCCACCTGACTCGAAACACATGCCGTTGTTCTGGTTTCGGTCGGAATCAAAACTGATTCTACCACTAAACCATCATGCAAACGTACAGCATTTTTAACTGTTCCGTCACTGCTACGCTGCATTGTATCAACCTTAATATGATTGATTACAAAATTTTCTTCAAGCATTGAACGTGTTGTTTTGGCAACATTGGTCATGTCTTCAAAACTATGCGCCCCTTTACTCCACAACCATTCATAAACTTGATTTCCGCGAAAAGCTTTGTCGTTATTAGCAACAAAAAAATCTCGCAATTGCTCTTTTGATAAGGCTCTTATATCTTTTTTCTCCATTTGCATACTGCAAAGTTAAGTATTTGTTCATTTCTAAAAGAATAAAGAAAGAACCAATCTGTAAAAATGAAAAAATTAACATACCTAAACAAGTTAAAACCAATGATTCTGTCTAAACAGTTATAGGATTCCCCAAAAACATAAGCAATGAAAACGTTGTAGTTATAAATACTGTTTTAATAAAATTTTAACAATGATTTTTGTCATAAAAAAACTACAAAAACTAAGATATATTTGACCCAAGATTAGTAAATGCGCATAGTACTACACTACAAACATAAAATCAATACAAAATGAAAACAGTAAAATTAAAATTAATATTATCACTGATAACATTCTTAGGAATTACATCATTTGTGGTTGCACAAAAATCATACAATTTAGACTCTAAATCTGCTTTTTCGGTTTCAGGTACCTCAACGCTGCATGATTGGGAAATGAAATCAGGTTCTGGAACCGGATTAGCAAACTTAACAATAGCCAATTCAAAGCTCACTGAAATCGAATCGCTGTCTGTTACGCTTTTAGCAGAAAACCTAAAAAGCGAGAAAAAAAACATGGACAAAATAGCGTATGAAACTTTGAAAACAGACAAAAACAAAAACATTAAATATGTTTTAAAATCTGCCGAAAAAGTAAACGAAACGACTTGGGAACTAACAGGAACTTATACAATTGCCGGAGTCAGCAAAGTCTACAAAACCACAGCAAAAACAACTGTTACAAAAGATGGATTAAATCTTCAGGGATCAAACAGAATCACTTTTACTGATTTTGGAATGAAATCTCCAACCGCATTGCTTGGAACAATTAAAACCGGACAAGATTTAACCATAAAATTCAATTTAAACTTTAATTTATAACCGCCATGAAGAAGATTTATGCCGTATTTATTACGTTAGCAAGTACATTTGCTATTAACGCACAGGTTAGTTTTGGTCATATTCAAAATCAAATTCCGAGAGATCAAAAAGGAATTAATCAATTTGATGTTAAAAAAGATACTGTTGCTTTCAAAGGATTAAGTGTTGATATGGGTGCCGCGTTTGCACTTCAATTTCAAGCTGTAAATTCGTTCAACTACCAGCAAAACCTTCCTACCGCGCCAAACTACAGACTGAACAATCTAGAGAATAATTTCAATTTACCAAATGCCAACTTTACAATTGGAGCACAATTATATGATGGTGTCCGTGTAAATTTAGATGTTTACTTGGCTTCTAGACACCACAACGAGACTTGGGTAAAAGGAGGCTATTTGCAAATTGACAAATTAGACTTCATTAAAAAAGATTTCCTTGGCGATTTCATGAAGTACACTACTATCAAAATTGGTCAAATGGAGAACAACTATGGTGACGCGCACTTTAGAAGATCTGATAACGGAAATGCCTTTATGAATCCGTTCGTAGGAAACAACATAATGGACGCCTTTATTACCGAAATGGGAGCCGAAGTTTATTACAACAGATCTGGTTTTGTAAGTATGATTGGAGTCACCAACTCTAAATTGAACCAAAACGTTCAAGAAATTGTGCCTGCAACGCCTACTGCTGCAAAACCAGATTCAAACACGACGATAAGCCCCTCAATTCTTGCAAAATTAGGTTGGGACAAGCAAATCAATGAAGACCTAAGAATTAGATTAACAGGTTCTTATTATCACACAGCAAATTCTAGCGGTAATTTATACGCATCAGACAGAGCCGGTAGCCGTTTCTATGGAGTAATGAGCCACTCTGAGTATAATATTATTAATCCCGCAACTGGAGCAACTGTAAGCACTGTTGCAAACAACTTTGATCCAACAGCAAATAAAGACACGGGCAGATTTAATCCTAATTATGGAAACTGGGCAACATCCTATATGGTAAACCCTTTTATCAAATATAAAGGTCTTGAATTTTTTGGAACATTAGAATTTACTTCTGGAGGTGACTATAAAGGAACAGATGACAGTAGAAAAGTAAATCAATATGTTGGAGATTTGGTTTATCGTTTTGGTCAAGGAGAAAGATTTTATGTTGGTGGAAAGTATAATTTAGTTGATGGAAAACTCTCGAATGTAAATGCAGAAACCATTCAAATAAATCGATTTGAAGCTGCTGCGGGTTGGTTTATGACTAAAAATGTCCTGGCAAAATTAGAGTATGTAGATCAAAACTATAAAAACTTCTCTCAATTTAATGGAGCAACTCCAAACGATCTTTTTGGTGGTAGCTTTAAAGGACTAATGTTCGAAGCTGTAATCTTGTTTTGACAAAATGCTTAATAGATTTATTTTTTTAATTACGGGTTTAGTAGTTTTCTTTTCTTTAGGAAGTGCTAAACCCTCTTCTTTAACAGATGACACAGCTATATTAATAAACAAAATAAAAATAGAAATTACCGGAATATCAACTGTAGGCAAATATAATTGCTCAAATACTTTTTCAATAAGAGATACGATTTATATAAATTCAAACAAAAAAAACACTTTTAATACTGCAATTAAAATGTCAAGTTTCGATTGTGGCAATAAAATAATGACAAAAGACCTTCAAGGTACCGTTAAAGCACAAAAATTCCCTAATAGCATCGTTTGCATTACAGATGTAAAATCAAACGGTAAAAATTACAAATGTAAACTCAATTTTATTGTAACAGACAAATCATTAAAATACAATGACTTTATTTTATACAATTCTGACAATAAGATTCAAGGAACGCTTAATCTTAAATTTTCTGATCTTGAATTAGTGCCACCTGTAAAAATGGGCGGTCTAATAAAGGTTAAAGATGATATTGTGATAAATTTTATTCTTTACAAAAATTAAAAAAATTCAAACAAGACAGTATGCAAGAACTTATACTAAAGAGAAGACAAATGTTTTTCCTTTAGTATAAGTTTTTAATAAAATCTCAACCATGATTTTTATCAGCTCTTGCGCAATTTGTTCGCAATAAATTTGACTCAAGAAAAAGATAGCATTTATAATCAAACCCAAACTGAATTATAAACTATCAAGATTTAACTAAATACCACATACAAATGAAAACGATCAAATCAATTTTATTAGCCGTAGTTATTACATTATCAATACAAGTAAACGCTCAAAAAAGATATTCTTTGACAAAATCAACTTTTGAAGTTTCAGGAACCTCTAACATACACGATTGGGTAATGCGATCTTCAGAGGGAACCGGCAGTGCGATTTTAACTATTACCGATTCAAAATTAACAGACATCAAAAACTTATCTATAACATTACCAGCCGAAAGCATAAAAAGCAGCAAAACGAGCATGGACGATGTTGCTTACGAAACTCTGGATAAGAAAACACATAAAAACATCAAATATGTATTAAAATCTGCTGATAAGGTAAATGAAACAACATGGATTTTAATTGGGACTTTTACTATTGCAGGTGTTAGCAAAGATTTTAAAACTCAGGCAAAAGTAATGACCAATGATAACGATACTTTTGTACTTCAAGGATCAAACCGAATGAATTTTACGGATTTTGAAATGACTCCTCCATCAGCAGCCCTTGGTGTTGTAAGAGCTGGGAAAGAAATTACAGTTCTTTTTAATATCACATTAACTGATTTTGCAAGAAATGAAAATGTTTTGGTTATAAAATAGATTACATCACAGTCAGCAAAAAAAAATACTTAAAAAAATCTTAAACTAAATTGTTTGGGTTCCTAACAGAAAAATTTGGCACAGGAATTGTCTTGCACCTAAAAGAAATATAATCTTACAAAGCGCGCAACAATTTTAAAATTTGTATTTTTATTATTTCAACGATATAACCTTTTATTTTTTAATAAACCTAAAAAGACAATTCATTATGAAAAAACAAATTTTAAGCTTAGCTGTTGTTGCTTTATTAGCTTTCGCTGTACAATCATGCGGTGACAAAAAAGAACCAAAACCTGCAGATGAAGAATTAACTCTAGGAAACAAAGTTGATTCATTGACAACAGATATTGAAGAAGTAAAAGACAGCGCAGTAAGCAAAACTGAAAGTGCCGCTCAGGATGTTAAAGACGCTACAAAAAAAGCAGCAGATGATGTTGAAACTGCAACCAAAAAAGCAGCCGACGATGTAAAAGATGCCACTAAAAAAGGCGCTCAAAAAGTTGAAAATGCAGCAAAAGCAGCAAAAGACGGAACTGTAAAAACAGCAAAAGAAGTAAATGAAGCATTGAAAAAATAATTTCATTTAAAATTGAATTCAAAACCATTCGCCAAAACGAATGGTTTTTTTTTGCCCAAAAAAGAGTTATTATTTTTGTATTTTTGCATCAAATTTATAAGACTCTACAAATGCATTTTATTTCACAAGAACTTGAAGATTATATCGAACAGCATTCAGAAAACGAACCGGCTTTATTAGCAAAACTTAATAAAGAAACGTATCAAAAAATACTTTTGCCGAGAATGCTGAGCGGGCATTTTCAAGGGCGTGTTTTAAGCATGCTTTCTAAACTGATTCGTCCTGTGAATATTCTTGAAATTGGGACTTATACAGGTTATGCAGCTTTATGTTTATGCGAAGGAATGCAGGAAAATGGGCAACTTCACACGATTGACATTAAGGAAGAATTAGTTGATTTTCAGAGAAAATATTTTGATGCCTCGCCTTGGGGAAATCAAATTTTCCAACATTTGGGTGAAGCGATTGATATTATTCCGACTTTGGATGTAAAGTTTGATTTGGTTTTTATTGATGCCGATAAAGAAAATTATCTGAATTATTGGGAAATGATTGTTCCGAAAATGAATAAAGGTGGAATTATTTTATCTGATAATGTTTTGTGGAGCGGTAAAATTCTGGAACCAGTTCATCCAAATGATGTCAGTACAAAAGTTCTTTTAGAATACAATCAATTATTAAAAGATGATCCACGCGTTGAAACGGTTTTATTGCCTATTCGTGATGGGTTAACAGTAAGCAGAGTACTTTAAAAAAGATTCTAAGATACTGAGACACTAAGTTTTTCTTTTTACATTTTTTAAAATCTATTTAGATGAAGTATTCAAACGAAGTAGAAAATGAGGGTTACTCAATAATAAATAATGTTTTTACAGAAAATGAAATTGAAAATCTAATTTCATTGATTGAAAATAAAACAGAAAACAATCCTAAAAATGATACTTTCAGGAAATCTCAGGATTTATTTGCTATTAGACAATTTCATAAAGAAATTCCTGAAACATTGCCTTATATTTTTAACCAAAATTTGCAGAACATTATCGACACAATCTTTGGAAAAGGATACTTCATAACCAAATCCATTTATTTTGACAAACCTGAAAAATCAAATTGGTTTGTTGCTTATCATCAGGATTTGACAATTTCAGTTGATAAGAAAATTGATGTTGAAAATTTCGAAAATTGGACATTAAAGCAAAATCAATTTGCAGTACAACCTCCTACAGAAATTTTAGAAAACAATTTCACCATCAGAATTCATATTGACAAAACAACAAAAGACAATGGCGCTTTAAAAGTCATCAATAATTCTCATTCAAAAGGAATTTTGAGAATTGAAAATCTTGATCTCAAAAAAGAGAAAGAAACTATTTGCGAAGTTGAAAAAGGTGGTATTATGATTATGAAACCGCTATTGTTTCATGCCTCAAACAAAACCACAAATAATGAAAGACGAAGAGTCATTCATATCGAATTCAGTAAGCAAGAACTCCCTAATGGATTAGAATGGAGTGAGAAAACAATTCTTCAAAATTAATTCTCCATAAAACGAGTCCTAGCCCAGATTGAAGTGAAAAGCCCGGAACTAAAAAAAATAATTTTTCTTACCAAAAAACAGCGACCAACGGAAGCTCGTTTTATAGTTTAGAAAAATATTTTGTTTAGTATCCCGATAGCTATCGGGATGAAACGGAAAGCTGGAATAAGCTCCTAAAACTATCCTGGAAAATATTGTGGTTTCAATTTTCTGTACACCAAATAAATTAGTGATCCAAAAAGAGCTCCGAAGAAATATCCAGCCAAAATATCACCTGGATAATGCAATCCTAAATAAATACGGCTGTAAGCAAAAATTAACGGCCATAAAAAGATAAATCCTAAATACTTGAAACGGCTTTTTAAAACCAAAAATAAAAAAGTTGCAACGGCCATAGTATTTGCAGCGTGTCCAGAGAAAAAACTATAGGATTGTCTAACCTGAACAATACGAATAATCGATTTTAATTCAGGATTATTACATGGGCGCAAGCGTTCAAAAGTATGTTTGAATAAATTACAAGTCTGATCTGTAAAAGCAATCAAAACGGCTATAAAAAGCAATAAATACAAGGTTTGTTTTCCTCCTATTTTTTTATAAATAAGATAAAACATCAATAGAAAAATAGGAGTCCAATACAATTGCTGTGTAATAATCAGCCAAAGTTTATCGTATGTTTCAGAACCTAAACCATTCAGATACACAAAGAGGTTTGTATCCAGTTCTTGTATTTTTTCAAGCATATTACATTTGACGTTTTATAGGTCCCGAAAGTGAATCAATATCTTCTTTTACTTTATCAATTTCTGTGGCAGTATCTCCTAAAAGATTTCCTGAATCTCCTATGATATTGGATTTTGCCTCATTGATCTGAGCATTGATATTACCTGTTATACTATTAAGCGATTTGGTGTCAAGACCATTTGCCTCGGCTCCTTTTTGAATCTCGCTTTTAATATCATTAGTTGCATTTTTTAATTGCGCCATAGCTTTTCCCATTGTACGGGCAATTTCTGGCACTTTATCTGAACCAAAAAGCATTAGCACTATAAACAGTATGAAAACTAATTCTCCTCCTCCTATACCGAACATATCTTTTATTTTTACGTGGTCACAAAGATATTAAATTTTGCCGCGTAGAGTTTTAAAATTTACTTAAAAAAAAGACTCTTTTCAGAGTCTTTTTCGTTTTATTCTTAATCAAATTTTGATTTTTCTTCTGTTTTTGGCCAAGCATTGTTGGTTACATCAATATCAGCAGTCATTAATTTTGGATCAATCTGGATACTTTTGATTGCTTTTGAAGTCGCATAAACTTTTTTAGCTGTATCATTATTTTTTCTCCAAATTTGCGCTGGATATTGATAATTATCTTTTGAACCATCCTCGTAAGTAATCTCTACTAAGATTGGCATAATCATTCCTCCTGGCTTATTGAATTCTACTTCGTAGAAATATTTCGGAGATTTTAAACCTGCTTTTTCTTCTGCTGTAAAAGACTGATTTACGTAATCAGATAATAATTTTACGTCATCAACTTTTAATGCTTTTTTGCTAGATGCATTAACCCCTGCATTATCTCCAGAAACTAAGTAAACAAAAGGTCCTTTGTCTAAACCAAAACGTCCTTTTCTAACTTTAACATCTTTCAAATCAGCAGTTGGAGTTTCAGAAACATAATATTGTTTTACGTCTTTAATTCCAATATCTACGAAATCAGTTGAGTAAAACCATCCTCTGAAAAACCAATCCAAATCAACAGCTGAAGCATCTTCCATTGTTCTGAAGAAATCTTCTGGAGTTGGGTGTTTGAATTTCCATCTGTTTGCGTATGTTCTGAAAGCGTAATCAAACAATTCTCTTCCCATAACTACTTCTCTTAAAATATTAAGACCTGTAGCTGGTTTTCCGTAAGCGTTATTTCCAAATTGAGCAATTGTTTCAGAGTTTGACATAATTGGCTCTAAAAACTTTTGGTCACCACTCATGTACGGAACAATATTTTTAGCTGGTCCGCGTCTTGAAGGGAAAGTTGGATCTAATTCTTGTTCTGCTAAATATTCTAAGAACGAGTTTAAACCTTCATCCATCCAAGTCCATTGACGCTCGTCAGAGTTTACAATCATTGGGAAGAAAGTGTGTCCTACTTCGTGAATAACAACACCAATCATTCCGTTTTTCACCTCTTTGCTTGTTACTCCATTTTCATCAGGACGACCAAAATTCCAGCAAATCATTGGATATTCCATACCTTGATCTTCTGCCGAAACAGAAACTGCTTTTGGATAAGGGTAATCAAATGTGTGAGATGAATAGCTTTTTAAAGTATGAGCAACTGTCATTGTTGAAGTTTCTCCCCAAAGCGGATTTGCTTCTTTTGGATAAACAGATTCGGCCATAACAATTTTACCGCCTAATTTTACCGCCATTGCATCGTAGATGAATTTTCTTGAAGATGCAATTCCGAAATCACGTACGTTTTTAGCACTGAATTTCCAAGTTTTTTTCTTTTCAGAAAAACCTTTTTCAGCTGCTTCAGCTTCAGCCTGAGTTACAATTACAACAGGTTTGTCAAAAGATTTTTGAGCCTGCTCGTAACGTTTAACTTGCTCAGCAGTGAAAACTTCACTTCTGTTCATTAATTCCCCTGTTGCATCAATTACGTGATCTGCAGGAACTGTAATGTTTACATCGAAGTTTCCGAAAGGAAGAGCAAACTCTCCACTTCCCCAGAACTGCATGTTCTGCCATCCTTCAACATCATTATAAACTGCCATTCTAGGATAGAACTGTGCAATTACATATAATTTGTTTCCGTCTTTTTCGAATAATTCATAACCAGAACGTCCACCTTCTTTTCTATAATTATTAACGTTGTACCACCATTTTATAGCTAAAGAGATTTTTTCACCCGGTTTTAGAGGAGTAGCCAAGTTAATACGCATCATCGTTTCGTTGATGGTGTAAGACATCGGATTTCCTTTAGCATCTTTTACCTGCTCAATATTAAAACCACGCTCTAAATCTTTTTTAAGATATTTATTTGCAAAACCTTCAAGCGGCAAAACCTGATTAAGTTTTTCTCCTTCTGCTAAAGAAGTTTGTCCGTTTGCTCTTGCCTGATTTTGATCCAGCTGAATCCATAAATATTCTAAACTGTCTGGTGAATTATTAGAATAAGTAATAACCTCAGAACCTGTTATTTTCGAATTTTTATCGTCTAGTTCGATATCAATTTTATAATCTGCCTGCTGTTGGTAATACGCTGGTCCTGGTGCTCCAGATGCCGTACGAAACATATTTGGAGTTGCCAGCAAATCATACATTTGGCTGAACTTATTTGTATCGTACTTTCCTTGCTGTCTTGGAGCTGCTGGAGTATTTGCTTTTTCCTGAGCAACTAGCATTGCAGGAAAAAGTAATAATAATGAAAGTTTTTTCATAAAAGTTTAATGGTAATTTTATCAGGGTGTGAAAATAACAATTAAAATGATAATTTCAACTTTCCATTAATACTTTAACACTTCTTTCCTTGAAGATTCTGTAAAAAGAACACTCTTTTTAGTACCGAATGCTGAAATATGTGTAATGTTTTGTTGCTCAGCGTTCCAATCCACTAAAATAGTGTTTTGAATTTCAAGCGTTTTGAATTTATCAATATCTTTTATTCTGGAATAACAAACCAAAACATCTCCGAATTCTACTTCTTTAGATAAAAAGGTTATTGCCTTTGGCTGACCATTTACCTTTATAATAAAGTTTTCAGCTAAATATTTTTTCAAAAGTTCAACATCTTCCGGAGTTTCTTTTTCCGTACCGATGAATGTTTTTTTATGGTATTTTTTTTCTATTCCATTATTCAAATCATCTGCAAAAATGCGGGAAGTGATTTGAATCATTTTTTTTTCAGAGGCGTAATTCACCTGAAAAACACCCATATAAAACTTATGAAATGCAAATGCGGAAAGCGATAAAAACAATATCCCAATTAAAGGATAAATTAATCTATTTTTCATTTTTGAACAACGTTCGATTTTTTAAATTCTTTATTCTTGTTGATTAAAAAGTCAATCAATTCAAATTTTTGATCAGGATTAACATGCCTTTTAGATTCTGGATCATTAGAACAATACATTAAAAACAAATCTATTTCGTCTTCTTTTAACTCTAAGGTTTTAGTAAAAAAATCAGGTTTGAAATTATCTTTGGTATAAGCAACAAAAGCAATATCTGATATTTCCTCTTCTTTTACATCGTCTTTTTTCCTCAAAAGTTTTTTGACATCTTTAAAGATTCTAACAAAATCAGTTCCGTATTTAATAGTCTGATCAGAATACATTGCCGTATTTTTCGCAGTCGACTGTTTGTCATCTTCAAACTGCATATCCACAATTGCCTGTGACCCTACTCCCAACGATTTAACTTTTAATTCTTTATGAACAACAACTTCTTTCAATTGGTTGTTTACCAAATCTAATGGCACAACAAAAAGAATTTGAGCACAATCTTTTTCAGTCAGCACAATTTTTTTTGACTGAAAAGCCATTCCGGTAAACACTAAAGTGTCTTTTGGTCTTGCCAGAATATCAAACAATCCTCCAGCGCCTATAAACGTTCTAGTGTTCGCATTAATATTCATTACATGACCACTTTCTATTGATAATGATGTATTTACCACTTGTCCATGAAGTGGTATCCTGGCCGTATTTTGCCCCAATGCAATTTGACAAAACAAGCAAACAACGAATACTGATAAACTATTTTTCATTTTCGAGGATAATTAAATATTTTCTGGCTAAATCTGTGATTAAAAACATACTCATTGTTTTGTTCTTTGTATTCAAAGATACGGCAAATTGAGCATCATCCACACAAAATAATTGAAATCCTTTGATGTCATCGACAGGAATTTTCAATCTTTCCGTATAATAATTCTCTTCAAAAAGATATTCTAATTTTCTGAAAAGCATTTCTTTTTTCTCCACAACCACTTCTTTTTTAAGCATTGCAGTACGTCCAGAAATTTTATTCAATATTTTGTCAATTGAGGTCGAAGTGGCTGTGTAAACCTTTCTCTCTGCAGGCGTGTACGTTTTTTGTCCATAAGGAACAATTCCAAGGTTTTCAGTAGTAATAGAGGGATTTTCATTTACAACAACCTCCTTCAACTCAATTTCTTTAGCCGACATTTTGATCTGAAGTTTATCCAGAGCCAAATCTTCGGCAGTAACTCTATGTTTAAGCGGATCTAAATTTACAGATGAAAAAACAAGCACATCGCCTTCCTTAACAGCAATAGAAAACATTCCGTTTACATCTGAAATTGTCGAAACCTGTGTTGTATTATTGATAATATTCACACCATCAACAGAAGTTGATTGTTCAAAAATTTGCCCGAGCATTTCTTTTCTGACCAAATTTTGCCCAAAACCAAACTGAATCAAAAACAAAAAGAAGATTATATGTAAAGTATTATTTGATTTCACTTGCAATCATTTCTTTATATTTAGTAGCCAATTCTGCTAGCAAAAATTCGGTTGATGTTTTATTTTTTGAATTTAAAATAACAGTAAACTTATCATTCTCAACTGCGTAATATTCAAACCCTTTTACGTATTCCAAAGGAATTTTCAATCGGTCAACAAAATGCTCTAAACTGAACATTCGTTCCAAAAGCTTCATAAAAGCCTCTTTTTTCTCCACTTCGGCTTCTTTTTTAAGCATTGCTGTCCTTCCTGAGAAAAAATTCAGCAATGGATCTGCCGAAATAGACCCTCCTGCCATACCATTACTACTGTTCGCTTCAGGACTTAAAGCTGTTGCCGTATGCAATCTTCTTTCAGCCTGAGTATATGTTTTTTGTCCGTACGGTACAATCCCTAATGACTCCGCATTTATTCCATTATAATTTCTGACCACAACTTCTTGTAATTGATGCATAACCATACTCAATCTAACAGTAAAATTAATGTCAGAAAAATTATCCGCAGTTAATAAAATTCTCTTTTCTTTAAATTGAATCGATGAAAAAACCAGCGTATCACCTGCATTTGCCAAAATCGAAAAACTCCCCAAAGCATCAGTCACAGTCATTACTTCAGTCTGAGCATTAACCACGTAGACACCCTCCAGATCAGAATTGCCGGAAGCGATTTTTCCGCTGATTAAAGTTCGTTCCTGAACTTGCGAGCTAACATTTTGCCCCCAAACAACAAGTAAAAAACAAGCAATTTTATTTATCAAAATAATGAAAATTTAAAATTATTCTTAAAGCCGTAAAAATATCTTAATGTATTCCAAATTTAGTATTAAGGACTTGGTAAAAATATGTTAATTAAACTTCAGCAATCGTCATCAAACTCAGAGTTTTTAATATCTTTAGCATACAGAATCTGATTTTAAAAATTATGAAAAGCGTTATTATTGCCAGCACTTCTACTCTCCATGAAGGCAGTTACTTAGAGTATTTATTACCGACATTACAATCTCATTTTAAAAATTGCAAAAATCTTTTATTTATTCCGTATGCTCGTCCTAGCGGGATTTCGCATGACGATTATACTCAAAAAGTTTCTGAAGCTTTTGCAAAAATCAATATTACCGTAAAAGGAATTCACGAATTTGAAGATACTCAAGCAGCTATTAAAAATGCAGAAGGAATTTTTACAGGCGGAGGCAACACTTTTTTATTGGTAACACAATTATACAGACACAACATCATGCAACTTCTTGCTGAAACCGTTAAAAACGGAACGCCATATTTAGGGACAAGTGCCGGAAGCAACATTTGCGGTCTTTCAATGCAGACTACAAATGACATGCCTATTATTTACCCACCAAGTTTCCAGACTTTAGGATTAATTCCATTCAACTTAAATCCGCATTATTTAGATCCAGATTTACAATCAAAACATATGGGAGAAACGCGCGAAACCAGAATTAAAGAATTTCATGCTTTCAATTCGATTCCCGTTTTAGGTTTAAGAGAAGGAAGCTGGCTGGAAGTAAAAGGAGAAAAAATCACTTTAAAAGGAAATCTTACGGCGCGTTTATTCAAACAAAACGAGACCCCGATCGAATTAGAAACTGAAAGCGACTTAAGCACTTTGAAATAATTTTTCCACCATATAAATTATATAAGTTCATTCAATAAAGCTTCTGCAAAAAACTTACTTATATAACTTATATGGTATTAAATAAGAAATAAAAACAAAAAAGCCTCAAACAATGTTTGAGGCTTTTGAAGAGCGAAAGACGAGGCTCGAACTCGCGACAACCAGCTTGGAAGGCTGGAGCTCTACCAACTGAGCTACTTTCGCATTAACAGGGTGCAAATATAAATAATTTTAATTTCTAAAAAAATAAAAATCTAAAAATTATTTATTTTTAGAGCGAAAGACGAGGCTCGAACTCGCGACAACCAGCTTGGAAGGCTGGAGCTCTACCAACTGAGCTACTTTCGCATTGGTGGTGCAAATATAAAAAGAAAGTTAAGTTCAAAACAAGCTTTTGGGCAAAAAAATTCAATAAAAAACAACAATAATTTATAACCCATTTAAAATTAAAAAGTTATAAATTGAAAAAAATTAAAAAAAATCATGAGTATTATTAAAGAAATCCCATCAAAAGAAACTTATATCGTTCGTCAACCTGTTTTAAGAGCAGGAAAACCTATCGAAAGCTGTATCTTTGAAGGAGATGATTTAGAAACAACACATCATTTTGGTTTATTTGAAAACAAAAATTTAACAGGAATAATTTCATTATTTTCACAAATCAATCCTATATTTGCCGAAAAAAATCAAGCCCAAATTCGCGGGATGGCTGTTTTAGAAACGCATCAAAAAAAGGGTTTTGGAGAAGCTTTAGTTCAACATTGCGAAGCTTACTGTAATGAAAACAAAGTTGATGTGATTTGGTTTAATGCAAGAACCGCTGCCGTTGGCTTTTATAAAAAAATGAATTATCAGACTCTGGGTGAGGCATTTGATATTAAAGATGTTGGCGAACACTATTTGATGTATAAAAAATTATAAAATGAAGAAACTTTACTTTTTTTTGGCAATATGCATATTTATCGGTTGTAAAAAAGAAGAGCCGAAAATTATTCCTATTGTTAAAAAAAAGGCTCCGGCAATTATTCTTACAGACGAAAGATCAGTCGAAATTGATACGGCAATAATTGGTTCATATAAAAGTGAAACACTTAAACAATTTTATAGTTCATCTGAAAATAAAACAGTTTGGGGAAATCTAAAAAAAAGAACTTATGTTTTATCACAATTGCAAAATTCAGATAAATTAGGCTTAGAACCAGAAGATTACAAAGCTGAACAATTGCAAAAATTTGAAAAAAGGATTAGCTCGCTAAGTGATAAAGACTTGGCAACTTATGATATTTTACTGACTTATAATTTTGAAAAATATCTAAATCATCTTTTCAAGGGAAAGTTAGATCCTAAAAAATTATACACAGATTGGGATTTGGACGAAAAAACTCTTGACGTAAATGATGTTCTCATTAAAGCTTTCAACAAAAATAAATTAGATAGCATTGTAGACAACATTCAGCCGAAATCAGAAACTTATAAAGAATTGCTTAAAGCGCTAGAAATCATTGATACTTTTCCCGATGACAATATCGAAAAAATAACTACTGATTCTTTGACAAAAAAAATAAGTTTAAACGAGAGCAACGCTGCGCTAATCAACATCAAAAAAAGATTGCTTTTTTGGGGAGACATGACTGGAAAAGACAGTTTGAGTACCATTTACAACAAAAAAACATTTGAGTCAATTAAAAAATTCCAAGAACGACACGGCTTAGCTTCTGACGGAGTTATTGGCCAGGGAACAATCAGAGAACTCAATTATTCCAAAGAAAAAAGAAAACAACAAATCATTGCCAATTTAGAACGTTGGAGATGGTTTACAACCGATTTTGCCGAAAATTATTTCATAATCAACATTCCGGATTATAGCTTAAATGTTGTTGAAGTTCAAGATACTACTTTAGTTAGAAATATTGTTGTTGGAACCAGCAAAAGAAAAACACCTATTATTACCTCAACATTAAGGACAGTCGTTTTTAACCCAACCTGGACAGTTCCGCCAACTATTTTAAAAGAAGATGTTGTCCCTGCAATGAAGCGTAATCGTAATTATTTAGCCAATAAAAACATTACTATATATGATACTTCAGGAAATGTTGTTGAGCCAAATTCCTGGAACGAAAACAAACCTAACAATTATCGATACGTGCAAAGTCCCGGCTACACTAATTCATTGGGCGTTATGAAAATTTTATTTCCAAATCATCATAGTGTTTATTTGCATGATACGAATCATCGCAACTATTTTGGCAGAAGCAACCGTTCTTTAAGTTCCGGATGTGTTCGAATAGAAAATCCGTTAGAACTGGCGGAACATATTTTAAACGATACAGTACGATTTTCAAAAGTAAAAATTGACACTATAATTGCTTCTAAAAAAACAATGAGTTTCAAGATCACAAAAAAATATGCTTTATATCAATGGTACTGGACAGCTTGGAGCAAAAAAAATCAGCTCATTTTCAGAGCTGATATTTATAATCTGGATTCGGACTTGTATGCTAAATTAAGAGATTAGCTTTTCTTCCATCGAGAAACTTCTTGATGGATGATAAATATACAAACACGATTTACCTTTTATTGTTTCAATTATTTCGTCTCTCAATTCAAAAGGAATAGCAGGACAGCCTTGGCTTCTGCCTAATCTTTTGTGATTTCTTATAAAAGATTCTGATACATAATCAGCACCATGCATTACCACTCCTCTTTCGCGAGCATTGCTATTAAATCCTCTTTCTAATCCATCTAGGCGAAGCGAAGCTCCATGTTTTCCCTGATAAATTTCGCCTGTGGCATAAAAACCAAGACTGCTTTTATAAGACGAATTGTTATTTGAAAATGAAGAAGCAAATTCTTCTCCTGTATTTCTTCCGTGGGCTACCAACGACTGAAATAGAATAGTATTAGTCGACAAATCAATCACCCAAAGGCGTTTACTATTTGATGACATACTAAAATCAATCAGCGTTAAAATGTCTTTTTGAACCACTCCTCTTTCTTTTAAAAGGTAAAATCCTTTCAAAGCTTCAGAAAAAGTTTTAAGTTCTGGCAACTGAAAATGGTTTGCGTTTAAATTGTCATACACATTTTCAATTTTAGCATCAACTGTAAGTTTTGCAACTTTAGCAATACTTTTTGTTGCTGTAGTTTTAATTTCGGGAGTGCTTTTTGAATCTTTACCAAAAGACAACAGGAAAAACACAAACAAGGGATAAATTTTGTAAATCATTGAATTTCTTTAGGTTAATACTTAAATTTGGGTAGGGCAAAAATATAAAAAAATTAAAGCGTTTGAAACTCAACACAGTGAATCCGTGCTTTTTTGCTGAAATTTTAACAGAATAATAGTAAAAAATTTGCATTTTAGTCGAAAAACTGATTTTTTTGTAAGATATTTACCACTTGAAAAATCTAAATGTTTTTGATCCTTTTCTTAAAGAAAATACAATTAAACATTATTTTTGACGCTTAAAACTGTAACAATTGAAACAAATCGAAGTCTATTAGTGCAGTAATATCATTTTGATCAGCCATTTTCCTTTAAAATTTCATGAAAAAATTAGTTTTCTTAAGTATTCTTTTATCCACTTTTTGGAGTTATAGCCAGAAGAAAATCCTTCAGGCTCAATCAACTGTGGAATCTATTTCGATTGATGGGAAATTAGATGAAGCGGCTTGGGAAAATACGCCAATTGCAACTAATTTTATCATGTTTGAGCCGGATAACGGCAAGCCAATTCCCGAAGGAAAAAAAACGGAGATTAAAGTTCTTTATAATAATGATGCTATTTATATAGGCGCCATAATGTATGACGATGAGCCAAATAAAATTTTAAAAGAAATATCACAGCGCGATAATTTTGGAACTGCCGATATTTTTGGCGTTTTTGTAAATGGCTTTAATGACGGACAGCAAAATTTTGAATTTTTCGTATCAGCTGCCGACGTTCAGGGCGATTGTATTATGACAGACGCAATTGGAGAGGATTATTCCTGGGATGCTGTCTGGCTGAGCAAAGCCCGTATTACAGACAAAGGCTGGATTGTCGAAATTAAACTTCCGTATGCGGCGCTTCGTTTTTCTGCAGAAAATAAGCAAACTTGGGGAATCAACTTTTTTAGAGAAGTAAAACGTGAACGCAAAAAATATACCTGGAATTTAATTGATACCAAAATTGGAACTTTTACCCAACAAAATGGAGAGTTGGCCGGAATTGAAAACATCAAACCTCCTACTCGATTGTTCTTTTTGCCCTATGCATCTTATTATTTAAACGCAGCTGACGGCCAAAAAACGTACGGTCAAATGAAAGGTGGAATGGATATCAAATACGGAATTAATGATGCTTTTACACTTGATGCCATTTTGATTCCAGATTTTGGACAAACAAAATACGACGATCGAATTCTGAATCTTAGTCCGTTTGAACAGCAATTTAACGAGAATCGTGCTTTTTTTACAGAAGGAACCGATTTGTTCAAAAAAGGAAATATCTTTTATTCTCGAAGAATCGGAGGAAGTCCATCCATTGATCCCGATTTAAATGATAATGAAAAAATCATTGAAAATGTTCAAAACGTTAATCTTATTAATGCTTTGAAAGTTTCAGGAAGAACTAAAGGAGGATTAGGAATTGGGGTTTTAAATGCCGTTACCGAAAAAACATACGCAACAATAAAAGATACGATTTCAAACGCAACAAGAACTGCAATTGTTGAACCTTTGACTAATTATAATGTTTTGGTTCTTGATCAGCGTTTTCGAAAAAACTCATCCGTTACTTTTATCAATACAAATGTTACCCGAAATACCCATTACAGAGATGCGAACGTAACCGGTCTGGCTTGGGATTTAAACACAAAAGCAAATACCTACAGTTTATACGGTAATGCAAAATACAGCCATATCAATATGGAAGAAGATAAAAATGGTATTTATACAACCATTGGTTTTGCTGAAACAAGCGGAAAATATCGTTACAGCGTTGGTTCTGATTTTGTGACGAAAGGCTACGATCCTAATGATCTTGGAATCAACTTTTACACTAATTATTATAATTTTTATGGAAATGCCAATTATAGAATTCTAAATCCAACGAAGCTTTTCAATAGTTTTAGAGTCAACTATAATATGTATGCCGAATTCAATAAAGAATCTGGGCTAATTCAAGACAACAGCATTAATGCGAATGTAAATTTGACTACTGTAAAAAATAATTATTACGGAGGAGGATTTACCATTTATCCTTTAGAATCTCATGATTATTACGAGCCAAGAGCTGACAACAGATATGTTATTATTCCGAGAAAAATTGAGGCTTGGGGAAGTGTTTCGACTAATTATAATAAAAAATTTGCACTGGACCTTAATCCGTCTATAGTATTTGCCGACGAACCTGGAAGAATGGCGTATGGAGTTGATGTAGGTCCGAGATATCGTTTTAATGACAAATTATTGTTGACCTATTATTTCAGCTTTTTCAGAAAAAACAATAATAAAGGATATATTGACAACGTAGATGGAGATGACAATGAAAGTACGCCAGACAATATTGTTTTTGCTAATCGAAATGTAGTTACTTATTCTAATACACTTGGTGGAAAATACGCCTTAAACAGTACAATGACTTTTAATTTATCGGTTAGACAATATTGGTCATATGCCGAAAATTTAGATATTTTACAATTGGAGCAAGATGGCACTTTAACTCCTTATCCTGAATATACTGATAACAAAAATTCAAGTTTTTATTCTTGGAATACTGATCTATCCTATTCATGGTGGTTTGCTCCCGGAAGTCAGGTTTCTGTGTTATATCGCAATAATGCCGACAATTTTGAACGCATTATCGACAAGCAATTCAAAGATAACGTGACAGCCTTGCTAAATAATGACGCTTTAAAACATGTTTTTTCAGTAAGTGTCAAATACTTTATTGACTATAATGCTGTCAAAAATAAGCTCAGAAAAAGAGCTTAGCGTGAATTAATTTTAAAAAAAAAGTCCTTCTTTAATTAAATTATTATTTTTTAATACGCTTCATTTTATTAAATATAAATGTATCGCGGTCTTCTTGCAAAGTATAGAAATGACTTATCTTTGTAGAAAACAAAAAGTAATGAACAAGAAAGTTATCCTTATGATTTTAGATGGTTGGGGAAAATCCCCTGACCCTAAAGTATCTGCAATAGACAATGCAAATGTTCCTTTTATAAACAGTCTTTACAAAAATTACCCAAGTGCTCAATTAAGAACTGACGGATTAAATGTTGGTTTACCTGAAGGACAAATGGGAAACAGTGAAGTTGGCCACATGAATCTTGGTGCCGGAAGAATTGTATATCAGGATTTAGCCAAAATAAATTTAGCTGTAGCACACAAAACACTTGCGAAAGAACAAGTTTTAATTGATGCTTTTACTTATGCTAAAGAAAACAATAAAAAAGTACACTTTTTAGGATTAGTTTCTGACGGAGGTGTTCACTCTCATACTTCTCACTTACGCGGTTTAATTGATGCTTCACAAGAATATGGTTTAGATCAGGTTTATGTTCACGCTTTTACAGACGGACGTGATGTTGACCCAAAATCTGGAGCAAAATACATTCATGATTTGGATGAATATATTAAAGATACTCCGGTAAAAATCGCTTCAATCGTTGGTCGTTACTATGCAATGGATCGCGACAAACGTTGGGAACGTGTAAAATTAGCTTACGATTTAGTTGTAAACGGAGTTGGAACTCCATCTAAAAATGCTGTTGCAAGTGTTCTTGCGAGCTACGAAAAAGATGTTACTGACGAATTTATTGAGCCAGTGGTTATTGTTGACGAAACTGAAAAACCTCTTGCTACAATTGTTGAAGGCGATGTTGTAATTTTCTTCAACTTTAGAACAGACAGAGGACGTGAACTTACCGAAGCGCTTTCGCAACAGGATTTCCACGAACAAAATATGCACAAACTAAACCTATATTATGTAACATTGACAAACTACGACGAAACGTACCAAAACGTAAAAGTGGTTTACAACAAAGATAATATTACAGAAACACTTGGTGAAGTTTTAGAAAAAGCGGGTAAAAAACAAATCAGAATTGCTGAGACTGAGAAATATCCTCACGTGACATTTTTCTTTTCCGGCGGAAGAGAAACTCCTTTTGAAGGCGAATCAAGAATCTTGAGAAATTCTCCAAAAGTAGCTACTTACGATTTACAACCTGAAATGAGCGCTTACGAATTGGCGGATGCTCTTGTTCCTGAACTAAACAAAGGTGAAGTTGATTTTGTTTGTTTAAACTTCGCAAACGGAGACATGGTGGGACACACCGGAATTATGGAAGCTGCAATTAAAGCTTGTGAAGCGGTTGACGCTTGCGCTAAAAAAGTGATTGACGCTGCTCTTGCAAACAATTACACTACAATTGTAATTGCCGATCACGGAAACTGCGAAACAATGATCAACCCTGACGGAAGCCCAAATACAGCGCACACAACAAACCCAGTGCCGATTATTTTAGTTGACAAAGAATTGAAAAATATCCAAAATGGTGTTTTAGGTGATATCGCTCCAACAATTTTAGAATTGATGGGTGTGCAACAACCAAATGCAATGACTTGTCATTCATTATTATAGAAAATATTTTTCCTTATCAAAAAAGAGGCAAATTATAAAATTTGCCTCTTTTTTGTTTTGCCTCTTTTTTGTCATTTCGACGAAGGAGAAATCTTCGCGAGAAACTCTACAAAGATTGGCTCCTGATTGTGGAGCTACTTGTGAAGATTTCTCCTTCGTCGAAATGACAAAAACTGTGTATAATTCTAGGAAATCTTAGATAATAAAATAGTGGTAAAGCTGTTCAACACCATAAATCACAAGCCCGATAACACCACCAACCAAAGTTCCATTGATTCTGATGTATTGAAGATCCTTGCCGATTTCTAATTCCAGTTTTTCAGAAACTTCTTTTCCGTCCCAGCTTTTTACAGTTGATGAAATTAAATCTCCTATTACTTTTTTATTGCTTAAAAGAACCGACAATAAATCATTTTTAATGAAATTATTGATTTTGTCAATCATGATTGGATCTTCTTTAATTCCGTTTCCGAAAGTCTGAATTAAATTTGAAATGCTGTTTTTTATTGACGAATCATCGCCTTTATCTAAATCATTGGTTATTGAAAGTTTTATTTCATCCCAAATGCCGTTGATGTAATCCTGAACTTCTTTTTTCCCAACAAATCCCAAAATCATATCGTTGATTTTAACTCTCATTTCTTCGGAGTTTTTCACCTTTTCCAGAAAGTTAAAAATATACTCATCAATCTTTAAACGCACCGCACTTTCAGGTTTTTTGGCTTCATTTAAGAAATCCTGCAAACCATTAAAAACTCCTTCTGTAATACTTTTGTCAGCAAGACCAAAACTTAGTAACGGTGTTGAAGCTTTTACTTTTTGCCTGATTAAATCTTTATTGTTAGTCAATTCACTGCTCATCACCTCAAGAAGATTCGTCAGCATTTGATTTTTTAATTCTCCTTTTTGCAAAGGTTCTAAAGCAACTGCAACCCAATTTCCAAAATTAATCCCTTCCATTTTTTCTCTGAACTGCACTTGGATAAACCGCTTGACATCTTCATCTTTTATCGTTCTTAAAATGCCGGGAATGATATTTACCGCCACTACATTGGCTATTTTATTTGCATTTTCTTCTTGCGAAAGCCAGTCTGAAGCTTTGGTTGCAAAATTGAATTCGTCTAGTTTTATTTCTAATTTTTCCCGATTCAGAAATTCTTCCGAAACAAAATTTCCCAAATTCTCCCCAATTTCATTTTTCTTGGTCGGAATAATAGCGGTATGCCAAATCGGAATTCCCATCGGATGACGAAAAAGCGCTACGACAGCAAACCAATCGGCAATTCCTCCTACCATTGCCGCTTCACTAAAAGCCTGCAACATCGGAATTTTAAAATAAATCGCAATTATAAAAAGAAGCACAGCAAAACCTAAAAGCGACAAAGCTGTTGCTTTCATTTTTTTTAATGCTTTTACTTTTGCTATATCCTGATCCGTCGAAATTTCCATGATTATTGACATTTTACTACTAATTTATGGCTTTTTTCTGAGATAATTACTCGTTCTTGTACTTTAAACAGCCACGAATTCACGAATTTCTTTTAAAAATTAATTATTGATTTGTGTAATATGCTTTTTAAAAATTTTGTTTTGAGATAATTCGTGAATTCGTGGCGAAAAATTTTAATTAAAAATTGTACTTTTGCGAACTGAAAAATGGAAAAAATATGATTATCCAAAAAACTAGAGAGGAAATCGAATTAATGCGCGAAAGTGCTTTGATCGTATCTAAAACATTAGGAATGATTGCTTCTGAAATTAAAGAAGGAGTTACTACATTATATCTTGACAAATTAGCCGAAGAATTTATTCGTGATCACGGTGCAGTTCCAAGTTTTCTTGGATTGTACGATTTCCCGAATTCGCTTTGCATGAGTCCAAATGCTCAGGTTGTTCACGGTATTCCTAATAATACGCCTCTAAAAAGCGGTGATGTTATTTCTGTGGATTGTGGTGCTTTCAAAAATGGATATCACGGCGATCACGCATACAGTTTCGAAATCGGAGAAGTTGCGCCAGAAGTGAAAAAGCTTCTTCAGGTAACTAAAGAATCTCTATACGTAGGAATTAGAGAATTTAAAGCAGGAAATCGCGTTGAAGATGTTGGAAATGCGATTCAAAAATATACTGAAGCTCACGGTTACGGAGTGGTTCGTGAATTGGTTGGACATGGTGTTGGGCAAAAAATGCACGAAGAACCAGAAATGCCAAACTACGGAAAACGTGGACGCGGAAAGCTTTTTGTTGAAGGAATGGTTGTAGCAATTGAGCCAATGATCAACATGGGAACCAAAAATATTAAACAACTTAAAGACGGCTGGACAATTTTGACTGCTGATGGAAAACCTAGTGCGCATTTTGAGCATGACGTTGCCTTAGTTGATGGAAAACCTGAATTATTATCGACTTTTCAATACATCTACAAAGCTTTAGGAATCGAAAGCAATGAAGAAGATGAATTCAGAAAAGTGCCATTGGTTCTATAATAAAAACAACCCGAATCTATTCTTGTGAAAAAATTATTTAAACTTGTACTTAATACAATCCCGCGTCCATTATTAATTCGTTTGAGTTATGTGGCACGACCAATTTTAGCATTATCTTTAAAAGGAAGTAAATATACTGATCCTATCGACGGAAAAAGTTTTAGAGCTTTTCTTCCTTATGGATATGGAAAACAACGTAATAATGTGCTTTCACCAAGCACGCTTTCTTTAGAGAGACACCGTTTGCTTTGGTTGTATTTAAACGATCAGACTGATTTTTTTACAGCACCTAAAAAAGTATTGCATTTTGCTCCTGAACAAGCTTTTTATAAAAGATTCCGTAAGCAAAAAAACTTAGATTACACTACAACCGATTTACTTTCGCCTTTGGCAGATGTAAAAGCAGATATTTGTAATTTGCCTTTCAAAGACAACGAATATGACGTTATTTTATGTAATCACGTTTTAGAGCATATTCCAGACGACACAAAAGCAATGCAGGAATTATATCGTGTTTTAAAACCAGGCGGAATGGCGATTTTACAGATTCCACAGGATTTATCTCGCGAAGTTACTTTTGCAGATGACTCGATTACAGATCAAAAAGAGCGTGCTAAAATTTTCGGACAATACGACCATGTTCGTGTTTACGGACGCGATTATTTCGATAAATTAAGAAGTATTGGTTTTATTGTAATTGAAGAAGATTACACTAACAAAATTGCACCAGAATTAGTTGAAAAATACTGTTTGGCAAAAGGAGAGATTATTCCGCTTTGCTTTAAACAGGAAAACTAATTTTTTCACCATATAAGTTCATTTACAAAGAGTTTTCAAATTATTGATATTTTGAAAACTCTTTATTTTTTTAGCCCAATTCCCAAAATACAAGCCTAACCAAATCCCTAAACCTTGGAACCTACAAAATCATTTCAGTTCTGTTTTGACATCAGTTTTGAAAAAAATCTGAATGCTTATATCCCAACAGCATACATCGTTGAAAATACCAGCGAAATCAAATATCTGAACAAAAAAGCAACAAAAGCTATAATTGAAAGTTTCGGAATTGATTTCGAAAATTTAGATCCCAATTCAAAAAGAATTCTAAACATTTGCGAATCTTTAAAACCCGAATTTATTTTCAAAAAATTCGGAGCAAAAATCAAATCAGCTAAAACGATTGCCGATTTGCAGAAAGATTCCAAAATTGATTTTGCCATTCGCCAACATTTAAAAATTAATTTAAGTCCGTTTTACGATCTGATTGTAAAGGAGCAATTCCCTTTATCCATCAATTTAGGACCAGAAAAAGATTTTTATCGTTCAAGAGTCAGCGTAGATCCTCTGGATTTTGAGCCTCAAATTCAATTCGACAAACACGCTGAAGGCATCACTTACACTCTTTCATTAAAAGAAAATGAAAATACTTTTTTGCCAATGAACAAAAGTGCTGACATTCTTTTAGATGAACCCGGCTGGTTAATTATTGATAAAAAACTAGGGCAGTTAAAAGAATTAAATGCTAAAAAACTGACTCCATTTTTAAAGAAAAAATCAATTGAAATTCCTTCAAAATTGGTTGATGATTATTTTAAAAATTTCATTCCGGAAATTGCTAAAAAAATCGACATTGACGCCAATGGTTTTGAAATCGAGCTTCGCGATCAAATCGTTTCCTGCACGATTCAGCCTGTTTTTGATTTCTTTAAAAACTGTTACTATCTCAATCTTTATTTTGATTATAACGGATATGTTTTTGACGGAAGCAAAATCAAAAAGACACATTCATTTGTTGATTTTAGTGTAGCAAACGAGCCGAGAATAATTCAGTTTAAACGAAGCTCAGATGAAAATTCATATACCGATAAATTACTCGAAATTGGTTTAGAAAAAATTAAAAACGAATTATTCGGATTGAAATCAGATACTGAAACTTCTGATCCTTACTTTAATATTCAACTCATTATTGATCATAAAGAAAAACTGGAAAACTTAGGTTTTACTATTCAAAATTTAAAACTTGAAAGTAAAGAAATCATTACGGAAAGCAATACGATTTCGATTGCAAAAGAAACAAAAGCAGATTGGTTCGACATCAAAATCATCATTACAATTGGTAATTATAAAATCAATTTCAGTGAAATTATTCCGAATATAAAAAGCAAAGAAAGACTTTTCCAATTGCCTGACGGAAACTATTTTTTGATTCCGTTAGAATGGTTCAGCAAATATGGTTCTTTGGCAAAATTGGCCAAAACAGAAAACGGAGTGTTGCTTTTGCGCAAAAGCAATTTCACGGCTCTAGACGGAATTTCAGAAATTGACAATGATTTAGACCAAATTCATCAAGCTGAATTTACAGCTTCAGATTTAATAAAAGCAACTTTAAGACCTTATCAAGTTGATGGAGTAAAATGGCTTTTAAAGCATTTTAATTCGAATATGGGAGCATGTCTTGCTGATGATATGGGACTTGGAAAAACATTACAGACTTTGTCGGTTTTGGTTTCTGTGCAGGAACAATTAGGTTTTACAACCAAAACAACCAATTTTGATTTGTTTGCAAACGAAACTACTATTGAAAGAGAGCCATTAAAAGCTTTGATTGTTCTTCCTTCTTCATTGGTTTTTAACTGGTTTAATGAAGCTGGAAAATTCACACCGCACTTTTCGAAAATGCAATATGTTGGTAATGACAGAAAATTATTAGCGAGCAGAATAGATTCAACCGATTTAATTTTTACAAGTTACAGTATTGTTCATCGTGATATTTCTATTTTAGAAAAATACGATTTTCGTTATTTGATTTTGGACGAAAGTCAATACATCAAAAACAAAAATTCCAAGATTTTTAAAGCTATCAATAAAATTAGTACTGGGCACAAAATCGCCTTGAGTGGTACGCCGATAGAAAATTCGCTTGACGATTTATGGTCGCAAATGCAGTTTATTAATCCGGATATTTTAGGCAGTTATGCTTTTTTCATGGAAAATTTCAAAAATCCGATTGAGAAAAAACAGAATGAAGAAGTTTTAAGCGAATTAAAAAACCTCATCAATCCTTATATTTTAAGAAGAACGAAAGAACAGGTTTTAAAAGATTTGCCAGAATTGACGGAGCAGATTTACTATTGTGATATGGATCCTGAACAGGAAAAATTATACGAAAAAGAAAAATCTAAAGCTCGTAATTTCTTGCTTAAAACTGACTCTAGTCCAGATAAAATCAGCATTATCAATACTTTGATGAAGTTAAGACAATTGAGTAATCATCCAAAAATGGTTGATCAGGAATCTGAAATTGATTCAGGAAAATATATTGCTGTTACCAATTATCTTGAAAATTTAGTCAAAGCGAAACAAAAAGTAATCATCTTCAGTTCGTTTGTTACGAATTTGAGTTTTTATACCGATTGGTGCAAAGAACATAAAATAGAATTTTGCGAAATTACAGGAGAAACTCCAGCAAGTAAAAGAGAACAAGAAGTAAAACGTTTTCAGGAAAAAGAAAATCCGTTGTTGTTTTTTATTTCGCTTAAAGCGGGAGGCGTCGGGTTAAATATTACCAAAGCTTCGTATGTTTTATTTTTAGATCCTTGGTGGAATCCTTTTGCAGAAAAACAAGGTATTGGACGAGCGCACAGAATCGGGCAAATGAATAAAGTCAATGTGATTCGTTTTATTTCGAAAAACACAGTTGAAGAAAAAATCATCAAACTGCAGGAAAACAAAAAATTATTATCTGATTCTCTTTTAGAAGAAAGTTATATTAATGATGAAATTGAAGGCAATTTAGAATATATTTTGGGTTCATAACAAATTGTTTCAAAAACCAATAAATTGGCATCTTATTACGTTTAATAAAATTCTTATATTTACAATCTTACAACGTAATACGATGCCAAAATTTTTATTTCAAAGCCTTCTGTTGCTCTTTATTTTTACTTCAGCGAAAGCCCAGGAAGTACAAAATGAAATAGATCCTCCTTATAACATAAAAACGGCTTCATTTGTCCAAAATGATAGTAATGTTGTTCCGATTTTTGAATTAGGATCTGTATTTTCATTTCAATTTGATGATTTATTTGGCAACGAAGCGAATTATTATTTTGAAGTGGTGCATTGTGATTACAATTGGATTCCGACCGACATTCCAAAAACAGATTATATTCGAGGTTTTGACAATCAAAGAATTACTGATTATTCAAATTCATTTAATACACTTCAGGGTTACTCGCATTACACATTAACTTTTCCGAATCAATTTACAACGCAGCTTAGAATCTCAGGTAATTATATGCTGAAAATTCTCAATGAAGATCGGGAAGTTGTTTTTTCTAGAAAATTTGTTCTTTATGAAAATCATTCAACAGTTGCCTGTTTAGTAAAACGAACAAGAAACCTCAGCAATATTGATTTTAAGCAAAATCTTGAATTTACGATATTGTCAAATGATATTGTTTTTCAGACACCTTTGCAAAACATAAAAGTACTTTTGTTGCAAAACGGAGATTTTAAAACCAGCATTAAAAATGTCCCACCACAATATACCATTGGAAATCAAATGGTATACAAATATGATAAAGAAACACAATTTTGGGGTGGAAATGAATTTTTATATTTTGAAAACAAAGACATTCGCGCAGCCAGTAATAATGTTGCCAGAATGGGCTCAAATAATGATGTTTACAGTTCTTATTTATACACCAATCATGCAAGAGGCAACCAAATTTATACGGTTTATGAAGATGTAAACGGAAATTTTGTTGTGAAAAACATCAACGGATTTAAACAGGAAATCGAGGCCGATTATGCCTGGGTTTATTTTAGTCTTTCTGCTCCGGCTTTTCAATTAAACAAAGACATTTATATTGCCGGAATGTTTAACAACTACAGCCTTTCACCAGAATATAAAATGGATTATAATTCAGATAAAGGAATTTTTGAAAAAGCGGTTATGATCAAACAAGGTTTTACCAATTATCAATACAGAACTGTAGATAAAAAAGGCAATATTGATTATGAAAATGCTGTTGATGGAAATTTTTATCAGACTGAAAATGAATATACCATCTTGGTTTATTATAAAGAAAGTTCTGATCGTTATCAAAGAGTGATCGGAAAAGGAAACGGAAACTCAATAAACATCGTTAATTAAAACAATGTTAACGTTTTCACTTCAATCATTTTTTTTCGTAGATTTGCAACTATAACGTACACATATATACTACTTTAGTATGGTTTCTCAGATTACAAGAGGCATAAAAATATCAGTTTTAACTAGTTTTGAAGGAACTTACTTCAAAAACTACAAGATTCATTTTGCTTTTAGTTATGTAGTTACGATTGAAAACCACAGTAAAGACTCTGTACAATTAACTTCGCGTCATTGGGAAATTTTTGATTCTTTAAACGACTTAGATATTGTAGACGGTGAAGGCGTAATTGGAAAAAAACCGGTTTTAAAACCAGGTGAAAACCACACTTACAGCTCTGGTTGTTTATTGTCATCTCCTTATGGCGCTATGAAAGGTCATTTTAATATGATTAATTTCACTACAACTAAAACATTCAAAGTTATTGTTCCTACTTTTAGAATGTGCGCTCCTTTTGCATTGAACTAATTTAAGGTTCGTTTCTGTTTTTTTTATTTTTCAAAATTCAAGTAAACATTTTTTTTGTCTAAATCTTTTTGATTTTAAGCAATTAAATATTGATTATTTTAGAAACTAAATCATTCCCTTATTAAAATTCAACTTTTTAATATTGTATTGTGATAAATTCAGATTATCATTTGTACTTTTGTAAAAAATTAAACAAATCGTAATTTTAAAATAATTTATCCCATGTTAAAAGGATTCTTTCATGTACCAAAAGCGGTAAACGAGCCTGTAAAAGGATACGCACCGAACTCCCCAGAAAAAGCAGCAGTTCAGGCAGCTTATACCACAATGTGGAATTCTCAAATCGACGTTCCATTACACATTGGAAGTGAAGAAATTAGAACTGGAAACACAAGAAATATTACAGCTCCTCATGATCACAAACACGTAGTTGGAAAGTATCATTTAGCTGAAAAACAACATATCGAAAAAGCAATTGCAAACGCTCTTGAATCAAGAAAAGCGTGGGCAAATATGGCATGGGAACAACGTGCTGCTATTTTCTTAAAAGCTGCTGAATTAATCGCAGGACCATACAGAGCTCGTATTAACGCAGCAACAATGATTGGTCAGTCTAAAAATATTCATCAAGCAGAAATCGATGCTTCTTGCGAGTTAATCGACTTTTTACGTTACAATGTTGAGTTTATGACTCAAATCTACAACGATCAGCCAAAATCAGATTCTTCTGTTTGGAACCGTGTAGAATACAGACCTCTTGAAGGTTTTGTTTACGCTATTACTCCATTCAACTTTACTGCAATCGCTGCTAACCTTCCTGCAAGTGCTGCTATGATGGGTAACGTTGTGATTTGGAAACCAAGTGACAGCCAAGTATTTTCAACAAAAATCATTTTGGATGTTTTCAAAGAAGCTGGAGTTCCTGATGGCGTTATCAATGTAGTTTTTGGAGATGCTTTAATGATTACAGATACTGTTTTAGCTAGCCGCGATTTCGCTGGAGTTCACTTTACAGGATCAACTCATGTATTTAAAGATATCTGGGCTAAAATCGGAGCAAACATTCACAATTACAAAACTTACCCAAGAATCGTTGGTGAAACTGGAGGTAAAGATTTTATCATCGCTCACCCAAGCGCAAACGTAAAACAAGTAGTTACAGGAATTACTCGTGGAGCATTTGAATTCCAGGGACAAAAATGTTCTGCAGCTTCTAGAGCTTATATTCCTCAAAGTTTATGGCCAGCTGTTAAAGAGCAATTAATTGCTGATGTAAAATCTATGAAAATGGGTTCTCCAGAAGATTTTGGAAACTTTATTACAGCAGTTATTCACGAAGGTTCTTTTGATAAATTAGCTAGTTATATTGACCAAGCTAAAAAAGATGCTGACGCAGAAATCATCGTTGGTGGAAATTACGATAAATCTGTTGGATACTTTATTGAGCCAACAGTTATTGTAACTACAAACCCAAAATATACTACAATGGAAACTGAGTTGTTCGGACCAGTTATTACGATTTATGTTTACGAAGATGCTAAATGGGAAGAAACTTTAGAATTAGTTGATACTACTTCTGAGTACGCTTTAACTGGAGCAGTTTTCAGCCAGGATCGTTATGCTATTGAATTGGCTACAACGAAATTACAAAACTCAGCTGGTAACTTCTATATCAACGATAAACCAACTGGAGCTGTTGTAGGAATGCAACCGTTTGGTGGAGCAAGAGCTTCTGGAACTAACGATAAAGCAGGTTCTGCATTGAACTTATTGCGTTGGGCTTCTCCAAGAACTATCAAAGAAACTTTTGTAACTCCTGAAGATTACAGATATCCTTTCTTAGGTTAATTTTTAGTTTCAAGTTTCAGGTTTCAAGTTTGAAATCTGTCAATATAAAAAAGCCGAATCTTTTCATTAAGATTCGGCTTTTGCTTTTATTTCAAAATTGGAATTTTCACAAAACTATCATTGTACCATTTTATTTTTAATGGTTCTTTAGCGTCTTTGATGCTTTCTTCGGTGACTACTTTTCCAGTTCCGTAATTTATTTCTGAAAACGGGTTTTTATTTACATTTAATGTGATTAATAATCTACTTCCTTTACTTAATTGTTTGCTTACTAAGTGTGTGTTTGAAAAAGGAATCGTTTCTATAGTATCAGGTTTTAATAGATTTCTTTTCGTAATATCTTTAGCATAACTGGCTCGGCCAATAAAATATGCCAAATGAAAATAGGTTCCATCAGGCATTACCTCGTACAAAGTCACGCCGATATCCATATCTTTTTTATTAACACTTGCTTTGATTTCTCCTAAAAATGAACCATTAATTAATAGAGGTTCTTTTATAGGATCGCTTATAAAAACATATCCGTTTGTTGTATCCACTTGCTCATTAATAATTGGATCTGGGTAATAAAAGTTGTTGCTATTCAATCTATCAGCAAAATCAACTTCTTGTGGCAAATATCTTTTTTTAGCAGGTTTCTTGCTATTCAATGAATAAAAATCACCCGATTTGTCATTGCTCAAATAAAATGTTAGAAAGCCGTTATTCATTTTATCTATAGACGGAGCACTTCTCCATTCATTAACTCCCATCACTTGGTAATTAACTCTATCTTTTAAAATTTCTGGTTTGGGTTTATTTTTAAAAATATAATCAAACCATTGATAAGTTATTTTGTTTGTATTGATTAAAGCATCTGCATCAACTTTATAACCATTCAGTACAGCAGTTCCTCCTTTTTGCGCTCCAAAATGACTATACGGACCTATAATTAAATAAGAATCAGCTTTAGGATTATATTTATGAAGTTCTCTTAAATAATATAAACTCGAATTCTGAGAATCATTGTAATAGCCATCGATTGCCAAAATAGGAATATTTATTTGAGCGAAATCTTTTTTATACGGTCCCATTTTCTGCCAATATTCGTCAAAAGAAGGATGTTGAATCCATCGTTGAAAAAGCCTATTCGGAATTCCATCAATACTATCGAGTTTTTTATAAGCTACCCCTGTTTCCCACCATTTAAACTGCATTTTTCTAAAACGCTGTCTATCATTTCCTGCCACTGTATCCAGATATTTGTTATTTCCAACGTAAAATGACCATTCGTAATTTGGGTTTATAAATACATTGTTTTCCATTGGCAAACCCATTCCTGCTTTATTAGCAACATAAGGAACTATCGTTTTAAGTGCCGGATGCATTTTTTTACAAGCTGCCCATTGTGTTAATCCATTATAACTTCCGCCATACATTCCTACTCTTCCATCGCACCATTCTTGCTTACTGATCCAGTCGATAACATCATAAGCATCATTACTATCATTTTCATAAGGAAATATTTCGCTGAGACTAAAGCGCTTTCCTCTTGAATAAGCAATTACGCCAACATAATCATTGTCTGCAGCAGCTTTTAAAGATTTTAAATCTCTTCCTTCTGAAACATAAATAGTAAATTGAAGTATAACGGGTTTTGGAATCGTAATTCCTTTTTTTCGCACCACAATTGCCGATATAAAAGCGCCATCTCTGGTCTTGATCATCACACTATCTTGAATATTGTATGCGCTTTTTAAATCTTCTGATTTTATTTTATTTGTTTGTTGTGAGAATGCATTTGATATCAGTAAAATAAGAAATATAAAATTTAAAGTAGTTTTCATATAATCGTTCTATTAAATTCCGTTGCTGTTTTTAAATTTTACCGATTGACGTTTTGAAACTTTTAATAGTTCTCCGGTTTTTAGTTTTATTTCCAGTCCGCCATCAATTGTCTTCTGTACATCTTGAATGTATTTAATATTTACAATTTCGGTTCTGTTAATTCTAAAAAAGACATTCTCATCCAACATTTCTTCCCATTGACGAAGAGATCGCCTTTGCATTGCTTTTTTATCCTGAAAAAAAAGTCTGGTGTAATTTTCCAGCGATTCAATCAAATAAATTTCATCTAAATGAATTAAAAATCGCTTTTCTCCATCTTTAATAAAAATTCTTCGGTTTTGTTCTGCCGAATCATTTACAAAAGATTTTGCACTTAAAGTGTTTCTTATTTTTTCGATCGCTTTCGAAAAACGTTCTTCTCTTATCGGTTTCATTAAATAATCTAAAGCATTTACTTCAAATGCTTGTACAGCATATTGATTATAGGCTGTAATAAAAAGTACCGCCGGCACATGATTTAAAGATTCTAATAAATCGAACCCAGACTTTTCAGGCATCTCAATATCCAAAAAAATCAAATCAGGCATTTTTGTTTCGATCAAATCCTTTGCATCATCAGCATTTTCAGCCTCACCGATAAGAATAAAATCTTCATATGATTTTAAAGCTTGTTTGATTTCTTCTCTAGATAAACGTTCGTCATCTATTATTATAACTTTTATCTTTTTCATTTTGATGGAATTAAAATTGTTGCCAAAACTGTTTCATTATCCATTTCTTTAATTTCAAAAAAAGCGTTTCCATTATATTGTAACAGCAATCGCTCATTCAGGTTTTTTATCCCAATACCTGAATCTTTTATTTCCTTGCTGAGTTTGCCTGAATTTTGAACCGTAATTTTCATAAAATTGTTTTCAAGCTCAACTTTGATCACTATAAATCCGCCGTTTTTTCTTTTTTCAATTCCATGTTTTACGGCATTTTCAACCAATGTCTGAATACTAAAAGGCAGAATTAAATGGGTCAATTCATCTTCATTTGTTTCGATTTTGATTTGCAAGCGATCTTCAAAACGTATTTTTTCTAATTCGAGATAATCCTTAACGAGATTTATTTCGTCACGTAAAGGAATTACTTTTCCAATATTGCTATTTAAAGAATTCCGTAATAACTCAGACAAAAGATCAATTGCTCTTCTGGCCGCATGTGGATTTTCTAAAACCAGAAATTTTATATTATTCAAGGAATTAAAAAAGAAATGCGGATTAAGCTGTGCACTCAGATTATTCAGTTGTGTTTCTTTTATTATAAGTGATAATCGGGCATTTTCTTTTACGGTTTGCAATTCAAGTCTTGAATAGTGATAAAGATGATAGGCCAATACCCAAATAGACATCAATCTCGTTCCTGTAATGAATATTTGCAACTGTATCGATTTAAAAAATAGTATAAATGGCAAAGAATTGCTTTTTAGAATAAAGAGACGAACCAGATATAATTTACCGGCAATTAAAACCGTATATATCACTGAAAGTAGTAAAACGCCGATAATCATTTTTGGAATTAATGTTTTTAGATTTAATTTATTCCATCCCTTTTTTAAAACAAAATTCCTGTAAAGATGCGTCAGCAGAATACCAATTGAAACATCCAGTATCAAATCTGCAATACCAATTTTCCATATAAAATTACCGCTAAAAAAAGCCTGAAATCCCCAATACAAAGAAGCTGTGCTCCATCCTATAATCTGAATTTTCCAGTAAGCCGATATTGTTTTTGTTATTTTCAAAGTATAAAGATATTAGTGCTGAAGTAAAGGTATTTCTCTATTACAGACTGAACAAATAAAAGTACATGAAAGAAAAATAATAGGTGACGAATGAGATTTATTCTTGATTGTAATAAAATATGCGAGTCTAAATTGGCGAAAACAAAAAAAATGAGTCTTACATTTTAACATCATACAATTTGTAATCTTTTTCTTATTTAATTAAAAATCAGCCAAATAAAAAAGCAAAAAAACTTATTCTATCATTTTTAAAACTTCTTATTCCATTTAAAAAAACAGCTCCCTTATAAATTTGCTAAAAAAAAACAAAACTTATATAACAACATATGAGAAACTTAAACAACTTGCCGGAAATAATTCTAAAATCAAAAAGTGTTGGGCACCCTATCGATTTTAAATGGAATAATAAAAAGATGGAAATGTTTTTAGATCCATTAGAAGGAAATGAAGAATTAGAAAACATACTGTCCAAAATTAGCCATAAAGCCTGTATGGGATTAACAGCAGCTTTATTAGAATGGGTTTCGTGGCGTTTTACTGGATATTCGACATCAACAAATGACATTCAAAAACGTATCGAAGCACTTTGGTGTTCAATCCATAATAGCCATGAAACAGATCCTTTAGTTTTTGACACAGATCTAAATGTTTCTGATACTGGCTCAGTAAACGGACCTTTATGGGTTGCGCTTATGAATGTCCGAATGATAGATGTAAGATACAGAAAAGGTTCTTATTTCCTGCAAAGTGAACTTATAGGATTAGTGCTTCTTGCACGTTATATTACTCCAAAGAAAAGGTTTTTCGATAAATGGTTTAATGAAACAATTATAGCTTTAACAAACTCATATCCTTGTGCATATAACGATAAGGATGCTGATCAAAATGATGAAGATATATACGATTCATCTGTTGAAACAGTTATTTGCCGAGAATTCTTCTTTGATTCAAAATTTAATTACACGCCTGCAGCCTGCGAAATAGCTTTGAATAATTTCATCAAAGATTTAGATCATAAAGCTAATCCGTTTTTACATTTATCTAAAAAAGCGTCTTAATTTTGCTTACTATTAATTCAAAAAATAACCCGGAAGAATTTTATTAATTCTATCCGGGTTATGTATTTTAGATCTTTGAATTTATGGTTTAAACTTCAAAGGCAGATGCACTACTTTTTTGGTTTCAAAAAATTCATCTTCAAAATAATCTGCCAAATCATATAAAGTCGCATTTGGGAAATCTTTTAATTCTTCATTTAAATCACCGCCTTTCAAATACAAAATTCCGTTTTTCAAAGTATGCTTGTGTTGTTTTTTGATTTTATCATGTATCCAGGAAACAAAATCAGGCATGTTCGTTACAGCACGGCTTACAATAAAATCAAAATCACCTTTTACCAATTCGGCGCGTTTTTGTTCCGCTTTTACATTTTTCAATTCTAATGCATCAGCAACTCCCTGAACTACTTTTATTTTTTTTGCAATAACATCAATCAAATAAAAACGAGTTTCAGGAAAAAGAATCGCTAACGGAATTCCCGGAAAACCTCCGCCTGTTCCAACATCCAAAACCGTTGTTCCTGGCTCAAATTTCATGATTTTAGCAATTCCTAACGAATGCAAAATGTGTTTTGTATATAATGAATCAATGTCTTTGCGTGAAATCACATTGATTTTTTCATTCCAATCGTGGTATAAAAAGTCTAATTGTTGAAATTGTTTGATTTGAATATCGGTCAAATCAGGAAAATATTTCAATATCTCATCCATTGTTCTAAATTTTTAACAAAAGTACTACTTTACGATTGAAATATTTAACTCAATTTTGCAAATTGAGAATTTATAATAATTACCTTTGAAACCTATTTAAAATAATTATGAATAACCCTGCACCTACATTTGCAAGACAAGATAATCTGAAGTTTTTCAGAACGCTTAACTCTCGCGTAAACAATTACTTCAAAGAAAATAATATCCAGAAAACTGGAAATTGGAAACTGCATTTAAAAGCTGTTATTCTTTTTGCGGTCTTTTTAACACCTTATTTTTTAATCCTTACGCTTAACATGCCTTTTTGGGTAATGTTATTATTATCTATCGTAATGGGTATAGGAATGGCCGGCGTTGGAATGAACGTAATGCACGATGGGAACCATGGTTCTTATTCAAACAAAAGCTGGATAAACAAATTAATGGGTGGAACTATTTATGTTCTGGCCGGAAATGTTTACAATTGGCAAGTTCAGCACAATGTATTGCACCACACTTACACTAATATTCCTGGACATGATGAAGATCTTGATGCAGGAAGAATTATCCGTTTTACAGAACATGCAGAATGGCATAGTTTTCACCGTTTTCAGCATTATTATTCTGTTTTCTTGTACGGATTACTGACTTTCAATTGGGCAATTACAACCGATTTTAAGCAAATGCGTAATTACCTAAAAAGAAAATTATCTTACGGAGAACCAAAAAGCCCAAAAATCCTTTGGACAACTCTTATTATCACAAAAATCATTTACGCATCAATCTGGATTGTATTGCCAATCGTAATTGGAATTACATGGTGGAAAGTGGTTCTTGGATTTTTTGTAATGCACTATACAACAGGATTAATCTTAAGTATTGTATTTCAATTAGCACACGTTGTTGATCATACTACTAATCCAGAGCCGAATGAATTGGGCGAAATGGACAACACCTGGGCTATTCACCAATTATATACCACAACTAATTTTGCTCCAAAAAATGCAATTGTAAACTGGTACACAGGTGGATTAAATCATCAAATCGAACATCATATTTTTCCACATATTAGTCACATTCATTATGGCAAAATTGCAAAAATCGTAAAAGAAACTGCAAAAGAGTGCAACTTGCCATATTACGAATACAAAACAATGCGAAGCGCTATTGTAGCTCACTTCAAGCATTTGCGTGACTTAGGAATGAAGCCAGAATTATCAGTTTAAAAACTAAAAAAAATCTATTAATAATTAACCTTCCTTAATAAGCGCATCAAATTAAGGACATCAAAAATTTTATAATGAATCATATTCTTTCGGACAGAATCAACAATCTTGCTACTTCACAGACATTAGCAATGGCTGCATTGGCACGCGAATTAAAAGCACAAGGAAAAGACATTATCAGTTTAAGTTTAGGCGAACCTGATTTCAATACGCCAGACTTCATTAAAGAAGCAGTAATAAAAGCAGTAAACGAAAATTATAGCACTTATTCTCCAGTAGAAGGTTACCTTGAATTGAGAGAAGCAATCTGCAGAAAATTCAAAAGAGACAATAATTTAGAGTACAAACCAACTCAAATCGTAGTTTCTACAGGAGCAAAACAATCTTTATACAACATTGCGCAAGTAATGTTAAACGACGGTGACGAAGTTATTTTACCAGCACCATACTGGGTTTCTTATTTCGAAATTGTAAAACTTTCTGGCGGAGTTCCGGTTGAAGTTCCAACTTCTGTTGAAACAGATTTCAAAATCACTCCAGAACAATTAGAAGCTGCAATCACACCAAAAACAAAAATGATGTGGTTCTCTTCTCCATGTAACCCATCTGGGTCTGTTTACAGCAGAGAAGAATTAACAGCATTGGCAAAAGTTCTAGAAAAACACCCAAATATTTACGTAGTTGCTGACGAAATTTACGAGCACATCAATTTCTCAGGAACTTTCTGCAGTATCGGTTCAATTCCTGGAATGTTAGACAGAACAATCACTGTAAACGGAGTTGCAAAAGCTTTCGCAATGACAGGATACAGAATTGGATATATTGGAGCACCGGAATTTATCGCAAAAGCATGTACAAAAATTCAAGGACAAGTAACATCTGGAGCAAACTCTGTGGCACAGTGCGCTACAATTACAGCTGTAGATGCAGATCCAAGTGTATTAAATCACATGGTTCAGGCTTTCCACGGACGTAGAGATTTAGTAGTTGGATTATTAAAAGAAATTCCAGGCGTAAAAATCAACGTTCCAGAAGGTGCTTTCTACGTATTCCCAGACGTTTCTTCTTTCTTCGGAAAAACTTTAAAAGGACACGAAATTAAAGATGCAAACGATGTTTCAATGTATCTTTTAGCTGAGGCAAATGTTGCGACTGTAACAGGAGACGCTTTCGGAAATCCAAACTGTATTCGTTTCTCTTACGCAACTAGCAACGATATTTTAACAGAAGCATTACGCAGAATCAAAGAAGCTTTGACTGCATAATAATATAATAAGTTTTATTAAAAACGGCTTAAGGTTCAAAAGTTTCATCACTTTTATACTTTAAGCTGTTTTTTTTATGATATTATTTGGGGCGTGCCCCGCCGAAAAAGGCGGGTCGGGCTATTCGTTTCAAGTCCTCGCACTTCCTTCGTCAGGCTGTGGGCTTTCCACTGCTATCCCTCACGCAAAACGGTAAACGAGAAAATTCATTTTCAAAAGAAAAAATCTAAAAAATCTGCCAAATCTGCGAGAGCAAAAAAAACACTTTCAAAATTCCCATTCCACAATATTGTAAAACAGCAGTTATAATCCTGTAAAACATAACGCTTTAGAAATCATCAACTTTGTAATGTATTAATTAAAAAACTATTAGTCATGACAAATACAGATGTAAACACAGATGAAACCGTAAAAACCTTAAATGGATTAATTTCAATTCTTGAAGACGGAAAACTAGGATATACAAACGCCGCCGAACATGTAGAAAATCTAGCCATGAAAGCCGATTTCCTAGATTACGCACGCGAACGTGCTCTTTTTATTGTAGAACTACAAGACGAAATCAACAAACTAGGTAAATCAACAGATACTTCTGGCGGTGGACCATTGGGAGCCTTACATAGAACTTGGATTGATATTAAATCATCATTTACCGGGGGCGACACTAAAGCAATTATTAACGCTTGCGTTACGGGTGAAGAAGCGGCAATCGAAAAATACAAAGCAGCACTCGAAGAAAATCATCTTGAACACAATCAGGTTTACATTGTTTCGAAACAATTAAACAGTATTCAAAACACTTTATCGCAAATTAAAATGAGAGCACTTTAATATCATTGAAGTTTTTTATTTTAGAAAAACTGCTTAGTTTAAATAACTGGGCAGTTTTTTTGTTTTTGTTAAAACTAAAAAATAAATCTTATTTTAGTCGCAACCAATTTCTAACCAAAACTATTTTTATGACCTTAACTTTACGTTATTTCGGTGCTATTATTTTGGCATCATTATTTTCATCTTATTCTCAAGCACAAACAACAGGTAAATTCATTAAAGCATCAATAGGTTATGGATCAAGTGCTTCTTATTATATCGAAGATTATGGAAGCCAAGACGAAGTAGATGTTATGGGAGGCGGTCTTTATCTTCAAGGCGAATATGTTATAGGACTAAAGTCATGGCTTAGCATAAGACCTTACGCCATTGCGATTTTTGAATCTGTTGATAAAGATCAAAATATACAAAATCAACCTCAATATAAAGTAACAACTAATGCTTTTTTGATGGGAGGAAAAATTCGTATTTGTGCTCCAATTCCATGGGTTGCTCCATTTATCGAAGGTGGTATTGGAACTTCTATAGGCAAATTCGAAACCTTTACACCAAACGTTAATTTTAATAAAAGCACCATTTTAATGCATATTCCTTTTAGTGTTGGGTTAGCCATCGGGAGAAAAAATAGTCTAGAAATTGGCATTTCTGGTTACTTTCATCCAGCCGCAAAACAGTCAACAGCAATATTTGCTGTTGGATATACTTTTCCGATTGATTAATATAAGTTTATATTTTTCGCTTATCATCATTCCATATTAAGTTAACAATTTCAAAAAAATCGCTTCATCACTAGCAAACTCGAATAATTTATTAGACCTTTGCACACTTTTTTTCGGGAATACCACAAAAGTCTAAAGTTTTAGAAATGAAGAAGAAAATCGAAATATTAGCTCCTGCTAGAGATTTAATTGGAGGAATCGCAGCCATAAACAGTGGTGCCGATGCTGTATATATTGGTGCGCCGCAATTTGGTGCACGTTCTAATGCCAACAACTCTATTGAAGATGTTGCCGAATTAGTAAAATACGCACACTTATTTAATGCTCAGGTTTTTGTTGTTATGAATACCATTTTGTACGACAACGAATTAGAAACTTGTCGCGCAATGATTTGGGAATTATACGATATTGGTGTTGATGCCTTGATTATTCAGGATATGGCGATTATGGAAATGGAGCTTCCTCCTATCGTACTTCACGCCAGCACTCAAGCCAATAATCGTGATGCCGATAAAATTAAATTCCTTAAAGATGCCGGAATCAAACGTGTCGTTTTGGCGCGCGAATTAAACCTGCATCAAATAAAAACGATTTATGACGAAGCTGATGTTGAATTAGAATTTTTCGTAACCGGAGCTTTATGTGTTTCTTTCAGTGGAAACTGTTATATGAGTGTGGCAAACGGAGAACGCAGCGCGAACCGAGGTTCTTGTGCGCAAAACTGCCGTTTACCTTATAACTTAATCGACGGAAACGGAGAAACTTTAATCAAAAACAGTCACTTGCTTTCGATTAAAGATTTAGATGTTTCAGATCAAATTCCAAATTTAATTGAAGCCGGAATCGTTTCTTTTAAAATCGAAGGAAGATTAAAAGATGTAGCTTACGTAAAAAACAACGTGTCTTATCTTCGTCAAAAATTAGACAGTTATTTAGAAGGAAGCGATAAATACACGAAAGCTTCTTCTGGAAAATGTACGTATACTTTTGACTCTACTTTAAATAGAACTTTCAACCGTGGTTATACGGATTATTTCGTTAACGAAAGACACAGCTCGATTGGTTCTTGGGAAAGCCCAAAATCAAAAGGGCAATATATTGGTAAATTAATCAGAACTGTTGGAAATGCTTACGAAATCGAGAACGGCGAATTATTAAACAATGGTGACGGACTTTGCTTCATCAACGAAAATAACGAAGCGGACGGAATCTACGTAAACAAAGCCGAAAACGGAAAAGTATATCCAAACGTTTTAAAAGAAATAAAAGACGGGACTTTCATTTACCGAAACAATGATATCGCTTTCATCAAAATTGTTGAAAGAGAAGACAGTGCGATCCGTAAAATCGGAACTACTTTATTGCTTACCGAAAACGAAAACGGTTTTGAGTTAATCGCAACCGACGAAGACGGAAACGTAAGTACAGTTATTTTAGAGCACTCAAAAGAACAGACAAAAACTGGCGAGTCAATCGAAGAAAACATCAAAGTTCAATTAGCAAAAACAGGTTTTACACCTTACAGTGCTGACGAAATCAACATTATGTTTTCTCAAAACTGGTTTCTTCCGATTTCAAAAATCAATGAAATGAGAAGAACGGTTTACGAGCAATTATCAGAAATTCGTTTGGCAAATTACAAACGCGAAGAACACCAATTGGTAAAAACGTCACATCCGTATCCTGAAACCAAACTAGATTTCATGTACAATGTTTCAAATAAAACCGCTCGTAAATTCTACGAACGCCACGGTGTTACCGAAATCGAAAAAGCATTCGAATTACAATGGGATCCAGGAAAATCTCGTGTAATGACAACCAAATATTGCATCAAATACGAATTAAAAAAATGCCCGATACACCAAAAAGACATAGTTGGTGTTAAGGTAAAAGAGCCATTAGTACTAAAACAGGGAGAATTGGAATACAAACTAAAATTCAACTGCAAACCCTGCGAAATGGAAATCTGGGAAAAAGATGCTGAATTTGAGATTGAAGAAGATCATTTTCATTAACATACAAACCGATACTTTTTAAAAGAAGTATCGGTTTTTTATTTTGGGCGTGTTTCACCGCGGCGAACCGGGCTATCCGTTACAAGTCCTCGCACTTCCTTCGTCAGGCTGTGGGCTTTCCACTTCTATCCCTCACGCAAACGTGTTAATAAGATCTTTTACGATTATATTTTTCCACAATCTTGTCATTCCGAGGAACGAGGAATCTCCGCGAGTAACTCCGTTCCAATAAGCCAATCTTTGTAGAGCTGCTTGCGGAGATTCCTCGTTCCTCGGAATGACAAACTATTTATTTAAAAATTAAATTCCAATTAAATAAATCTGCCGAATCTGCAAAATCTGCGTGAGAATAAATTCCATTTTATTTATCTTTACTCTTTAAATAAATTTAAATGGAAACAAACAAAGACATTCAAAAATATGCAATTATAGCTGGATTTTTGGTGTGTTCAATTTTTCCTTTATCCATCTTCTCTTTTAACTTTTTAGTTTATCCATTAGAATTTATCGCAGATTTTGGCACTAATGGAAGCCTTATCTTTTGGGGGATAATTTTTCCTCTTTTTATAGTTTTTATTTTCGGACAATCTGGAAAAAACATAAGTTCTTCTTTATCTCAAGACACTAAATATGAAGCTTGCTCACAATTCACTTTTGAAGTAAGTTTAAAAATAATTCTAGCTCTTTTTATAATTTATATTATTGGATTATTACTGAATGGAATATCCTTTGTTTTGCTTTCAGAATTTTATTTTCAGATTTTATTTTCATTGATGATGATTTTAATTTTATCTGTTATATTAATTGTGTCAACGCTTTTCAGTAGTATTATAATTGTAAAACAAAGCTTAAAAACCAAACTTTAAATCAAACAAAATGAAAATACTACTCCTAGGTTCAGGCGAATTAGGCAAAGAATTTGTCATTGCCGCACAACGAATCGGACAAACCATAATTGCAGTTGACAGTTACGAAAATGCACCAGCTATGCAAGTTGCACACGGTTTTGAAGTCATCAATATGCTCGACGGCGAAGCGCTTGACCGAATCGTAGCCAAACACAAACCCGATTTTATTGTTCCTGAAATAGAAGCCATTCGTACCGAACGTTTTTACGATTACGAAAAACAAGGCATCACTGTTGTTCCTTCAGCGAAAGCGGCAAACTTTACCATGAATCGTAAAGCAATCCGTGATTTAGCCTCGAAAGAACTTGGACTAAGAACTGCTAAATATCAATACGCAACTTCAGCCGAAGAATTACAAAAAGCCGTTCAGGAAGTTGGAATTCCGTGCGTAGTAAAACCTTTAATGTCTTCGTCTGGAAAAGGACAATCGACTATAAAAACAGAAAGTGATATCGAAAAAGCTTGGCAATATGCCGTTGCAGGTTCGCGTGGCGATGTTATCGAAGTCATTGTAGAAGCTTTTGTCAATTTTGATTCAGAAATTACACTTTTAACGATTACTCAAAATAACAATCCAACTTTATTTTGTGCTCCAATTGGCCACAGACAAGAACGCGGCGATTATCAGGAAAGCTGGCAACCGGCTTTGGTTTCAGAAAAAGACTTGTACGAAGCGCAGGATATGGCCGAAAAAATTACCGAAGCACTTGGAGGTGCCGGACTTTTTGGTGTTGAGTTTTTCCTAACAAAAGAAGGCGTTTATTTCTCTGAACTTTCTCCGCGCCCGCATGATACCGGAATGGTAACTTTAGCCGGAACACAGAATTTCAACGAATTCGAATTGCATTTAAGAGCTATTTTAAGTCTTCCAATTTTCGAAATTACTTTAGAAAAAGCTGGAGCAAGTGCCGTAATTTTAGCATCAGAAGATTCTGCAAATCCAACTTTTACCGGAATCGAAAAAGTAGCCGCTTTACCAAAAACCGATTTCAGAATTTTTGGAAAACCAACTTCAAGACCATATCGCCGAATGGGAGTTGTTTTAAGTCATGATACACTTTCAACTCCAATTAATGAAGTAACAGAACGCGCCAAAGAAACCGCAAAATTAATAACTGTAAATTCTTAAAAAATGAAAAAACTTATATTCGCGCTTTTCCTGTTTATCGGAATTGCAACTCAGGCTCAGTCTAAAAAAGTAATTGACAAACCAACAATTGTAGAAGCTTCTTGTGGAGAATGCCAATTCGGAATGAAAGGCAAAAGCTGTGATTTAGCCGTTCGTATTGACGGAAAATCATATTTCGTTGATGGAACAAAAATCGATCAGCATGGAGACGCGCACGCAAAAGACGGTTTCTGTAACGCGATTCGAAAAGCTTCTGTTACAGGTTCTATTGTAAAGGATCGTTTTGTGGCAACTTCGTTTACCTTAATAGAGGAGAAAAAATAATGGCATTAATCCTTGAAAATATTGCCAAACACGTTTCTCTAACACCAGAGGAACAAGCTATTTTTTTATCTAAACTAGAAACGCATACTTATAAAGCCAAAACAATTTTATTGAATGCCGGTGAAGTCTGCAAACATTCTTATTTCGTAAACTCCGGAATTTTAAGAAGTTTCAATATCAACGATAATATTGTAGAACATGTTTTATCTTTTGCTTGCGAAGGCTGGTGGATAAGCGACATGTACAGCTATTTTTCAGAAAAACCGGGGCAGCTTTTTATTGAAGTTCTAGAAGAAGCCGAAGTTGTTTCTTTATCCAAAGAAAACCAAGCACAATTGTATCTTGAAATTCCAAAACTGGAACGTTTTTTCAGAATCTTAATTGAAAACTCTTTAGTAGCAAATCAACAAAGGTTAATGGACAATTTAAGCTTGCCTGCAGAAGAAAGATTTGAAAAATTCACAAAAAAATATGGAACATTGGTACACAAAGTCCCTCAAAAACAAATCGCTTCTTTCATTGGTGTAACGCCTGAATTCTTCAGCAAAATGAAAGCAAGGCTTTTGAAAAAGTAAAATTAAACCATTAAGATATTAAGATTCATTAAGCCAGACTTAATCTTTCTTATTTTTAAGGATATAAAGCTTAACTTTCTTAATATCTTAATGGTAAAAAAAAGAATTAAAATTGCTCAACCTCAGTAGAATGTTTCATTGCTGTTATTGAAGATCTTCCTATCATTACTGTATTTTGAACCGCATCAAAATAAGAAGTACCAACAAAAGCCTGATGTTTTACTGCTCTGAATCCGTTTTTTTGTAAAGCGAATTCGCGTTCCTGCAATTCAGAATATCCTGCCATTCCGCGTTCTTTATACGCTTTTGACAATTCAAACATACTGGTATTCAAAGCATGGAATCCTGCCAAAGTGATGAATTGAAATTTATATCCCATTGCCGCTAAATCTTCTCTGAACGTTTCCATTTCAGCAACACTTAATTTTGCTGCCCAATTAAAAGATGGAGAACAATTGTAAGCCAGCATTTTATCCGGGAATTCTTTTTTCATAGCCGTTGCAAACTTTCTTGCAAATTCTAAATCCGGATTACTGGTTTCCATCCAAATTAAATCGGCGTAAGGCGCATAGCTCAAACCTCTTGCTATTCCCTGCTCAATTCCATTTTTTACGTAGAAGAAACCTTCAGCAGTTTTTTCGCCTGTTAAAAACTTTCTATCTCTTGGATCTGCGTCGCTCGTTAATAAATTAGCTGCTTCTGCATCTGTTCTGGCAACGATTAAAGTCGAAACACCCATAACATCTGCAGCTAAACGTGCAGCAATTAATTTATTGATTGCTTCCTGAGTCGGAACCAAAACCTTTCCGCCCAAGTGTCCGCATTTTTTAGCAGAACTCAACTGATCCTCAAAATGAACTCCTGAAGCTCCAGCTTCAATCATAGACTTCATTAATTCGAAAGCATTTAAATTACCACCAAAACCTGCTTCGGCGTCCGCTACAATTGGCACCAAGTAATCTTTTTTATCTTCAATTTTATTTACAGTCTGAATTTGATCAGCACGTAACAACGCATTATTAATTTTTTTTACCACCATCGGAACGCTGTTTACCGGATAAAGTGATTGATCCGGATACATTTCACCCGCCAGATTCGCATCAGCAGCAACCTGCCATCCGCTTAAATAAATTGCTTCTAAACCCGCATCGACTTCCTGAATCGCTTGATTTCCAGTCAACGCTCCCAAACCAGCTACATAATCCTGACTTTTTAACTTTCTCCATAATTTTTGCGCTCCCATTTTGGCGATAGAGTGCTCAATATGATAAGAACCCTGAAGTTCAACTACTTCACTCGCAGTGTAAGGGCGCTCAACACCTTTCCATCTTGGGTTCGTTATCCAATCGTTAATCAATTCCTGAATTCTGTCTTCTGTTGTTTTCATAAATAGTTTAAGTTAAAGTGGTTAGTTAAGTAAAGTTTTCAGTCGCAGTTATCAGTAATCAGTTTTAACTGGACTTAAATAAATAGTATTCAGAAGATCTGCGTAGATCTTTTCATTCATATTATATCTGCATGATCTGCTAAATCTGCATGAAAAAATTATTAGCCCGCAGATCTCGCAGATTCAGCGGATTTTTTTTCTTATAAATATTTGTAACACGGAATAGTCAAGAAGTCAACAAACTCAGTATTTACAACTAATCTTTCCAATACTTTTTCAGCAAGCGGAAATTGTTGTTTTTCGTGATTTTCCTCGCCTAATTCCTCTTTTATTTTTCTGAATTCGTCCAAAGCCAATTCGTGATAATATGCCAGATCTAATTTTCGTCCATTATCTAAAAGCACTTTATTCTGAAGCCATTGCCATAATTGCGATCTCGAAATTTCAGCCGTTGCGGCGTCTTCCATTAAATTATGCAATGCGGCAGCGCCTTGTCCATTCAGCCATGAAGCCAGATATAGAACTCCAACATTGATATTTTTTCGAACACCGTTTTCAGTGATGATTCCAATTGGTGGTTCAATCAAATCAGCTTCTGTAATTTTTCGATGTTCTCTTTTTATGTGAATTTGATTTGGAGTTGGCATTCCTTTATCAAAAATTTCTTTTGCCAATAAAACCAAATCGGGATGTGCTACCCACGTTCCGTCGTGACCGTTTCTAACTTCACGTTCTTTATCGGTTTTTACTTTTGCGAAAGCGACAGCATTGGCTTCTTCATTATTTCGAATCGGAATTTGAGCTGCCATTCCGCCAATCGCATGAATACCTCTTTTGTGACATCTTTGAATAACTAAATTTGAATAGGCATTCATAAAAGGCGACGTCATATTTACCTGATCGCGATCTGGAACGATGAACTTTGGATTTTTTCTGAACTTTTTGATGTATGAGAAAATATAATCCCAGCGTCCGCAATTCAAGCCCACGATATGTTCTTTCAATTCATAAATGATTTCATCCAATTGAAAACTTGCTGTAATCGTTTCAATTAAAACCGTCACTTTTATCGTTCCGCGTTTTAGTTTTAAATAATCCTCAGTAAAATCAATTACATTGTTCCACCAGCGTGCTTCCAAATAATGTTCTAGTTTCGGAATGTAGAAATAGGGTCCTGAATTATTTTCTAAAAGACGTTTATGATTATGAAAAACATACAATCCAAAATCTACCAAAGAACCAGAAACTTCATTTCCTTCAATTAAAAGATGCTTTTCCGGCAAATGCAAACCTCTCGGACGTACAATTAGCGTTGCGATTTTTTCATTTAAATGATAGGATTTTTGTTTTACCAAATCGGTATAGGTAATGGTTTTGTTAACCGCATCAATCAAATTCACTTGCCCATCCATTAGATTTTGCCAGGTTGGCGAAGTGCTGTCTTCAAAATCGGCCATAAAAGTTTTTGCTCCCGAATTCAAAGCGTTGATTATCATTTTGCGATCAACTGGCCCGGTAATCTCCACTCTTCGATCTAATAAATCTTTTGGGATTTCACCAGCTGTCCAATTGCCTTCTCTCACACTTTTAGTTTCTGGAATAAAAACCGGCATGATTCCCTGATCAAAAGTGACTTGTTTTTGTTCTCGCTGCAAAAGCAATAGTTTTCGCTGTGATTCGAATTTTCTATGCAATTCAGTTATAAAAGCAACTGCCTCTTCTGTCCAGATTTTTGGATAACGAAGCTTCTTTTCGGCTAAAAATTCCATCGCCGTCTCGGTAATTTCTAATTGGTTTTTCATAGCTGTGGTTTTATTTTTTTATTAGAAAAAATTCTCATCATTTATTCATCGTCTATTCATTTCAGAATATCAAAATCGTAACAATTTGATTTTTAATAATTTCTACATGACAATATTATAAAAAAGTTTTTTACAAAACAAGCGAACGTTCGCTAAAAATGAAAAATAATTTTTTGGCGATTATTTTTAGATTAACTATATTTGGTTCATGGATATCGAAAAAGACTATATAAAGCTGATCTTCGGACTAAAATTGAAGCAAGTCCGTACGCAAAAAAATCTGTCACTTTTTGGCTTGGCCAAATTGACAAATCTTTCAAAATCGTATTTAAACGAGATTGAAAAAGGAAAAAAATATCCTAAAACAGACAAAATTTTATTGCTCTGCGAACATTTGGATGTGACTTACGACCAAATGGTGTCTTTAAAACTCGATAACAACCTCGCTCCGATTGGCGAAATCTTAAAATCCGGAATTTTAAAAGAGATTCCACTTGAACTTTTCGGAATTCAGGAAGCCGATTTAATTGATATTATTGCGAATGCTCCGGCCAAAGTCAATGCGTTTATTAGTACTATTATCGAAATTGCGCAGCATTACAACCTAAGCCGTGAAAGTTTCTTTTTGGCCGCTTTACGTTCGTATCAGGAAGCACACAGTAATTACTTTGAAGATTTAGAAGAAAAGGTAATTTCGTTTTCGAAGTCGTTTCAGATTAATCTGGATTCTAAAATTAGTATTGAAGAATTGGAAGCAATTTTAAAAGAAGAATACGAATACAACATTAAAGAAATTGCTTTTGCAGATCAGGAAGCTTTAGATGATTTACGTTCGATTTATGTTCCAAAAAGCAAAACTTTATTGTTATCTACAGAACTTGACCCTCCGCAAAAAGCTTTTATTTTAGCTAAAGAAATTGCTTATAATTATTTAAAAATCTCCGATCGTTTACTGACTTTCAGCTGGATTAAGTTTGAAAATTTCGATCAGGTTTTGAATAATTTTTACGCTTCTTATTTTGCGGGTGCTTTACTATTGCCTAGAAAATTGGTTGTAGATAAAATCAATTCTTTTTTGGAAAATGAAAATCCGAAACCGGAAGAATTTGTTCAATTAATTGAAAGTTTCGAAGTTTCGCCTGAATCATTTTATCAACGATTAACGAATTTATTACCGAAAGATTTTCAGCTGAAAAACTTATTCTTTTTAAGATTATCCCATAAAATAGGTTCTGATTTTTATCAGATAAATAAAGAATTGCACATTACACATCAGCAAGAACCACATGCCAACGAAACCAACGAACATTATTGCAGAAGATGGGTTTCGGTTAAAACGATTGACGAAGCCATCAAACAAAATAAATCACATTTCTTTGACGCACAAATATCTAGTTATGCGAATAGCGGAAACGAATATTTAGTATTTTCATCGGCTACAAAAGATCCTTTTGCAGAGAATTATATCAGAAGTATTTCTGTTGGTATTTTGATTAATCCGACAATGAAAAAGAAATTCAAATTCATTGACGGAAAACCTTTGGTGAAACGAATTGTTGGTGTAACTTGTGAAACTTGTTCCGTAAAAGATTGTTTGGAAAGAAGCGCTCCGCCGACTGTTTTGGAGAAAGAGAAACGTCATGAGAATACGGATGCAGTTGTTCAGCAGTTTATAAATCAATATAGTTAAACCATTATGAAATATTTTGCCTTATTAATAACCTTGTTTTTCATCAACTTCAACCAAAAAACGGACAAACTTACTGGCCGTTACAATTATTTGATTGAAGACGACAATTCTTATATCCAAAAAGATAAAATTACTTTTAAGGATAGCGTTTTTGTTTTTGATAACAAGTATTTGCCAAAAGGAAAAATTTCTTATGGTAATGTAATAGTATTGGATCATTTCATTAATCGGGATTTAATTATAAGTATTCCGAAAGATCAAATTGCAAAAGATACTATTGATTTTTTTATGCATGATAAACAAAGTCCCGTTTCTAATTACCTTGATGTAGTAACTGGAAAAGGGAAATTGATTAGGATTAAATAATTCGAGACAATCTTGTCATCTCGACGAAGGAGAGATCGCAATAGAAATTCCAATCCTATAGTCGCCAATCTTTGTCGAGCCACTTGTGAAGAATGGATTAAAATCCATCCCTACAATATGTATTGTTCCTTCGGAACGTTTTCCCTTTATGTCTATTCAACTTCTGAAAACAAAAACTTCTAAATTAGCCCCGATAGAAGTGGAAATCCTTTTGTGTCCGCCGCGGCGGACACAAAAGATTGCAACGGATAGCGGGACTAAACGTCTTTTGAAAACCAAAATTTCTGCTCCTAAAAAACCTTAGAATCTTAGCCACTTAGCACCTCAGAACCTTTCTTAACCTAGATTAAGTGCTTTTCCTCGACCTTGACCGTATCTTTGTACTATAAAAATAACAAAAGGACAAAGTCATGGAAAATATAGTATTGCACAAAGCAGAAACAAGAGGAAATGCAAATCACGGTTGGCTAAATGCTTATCATAGCTTTAGTTTTGCGAGTTGGTACAATCCGGATAGAATTCAGTTTGGAGCACTTCGTGTTTTGAATGATGATACAATTGCTGGTGGAATGGGCTTTGGAACGCATCCTCACGATAATATGGAAATTATTACGATTCCATTAGAAGGAGATTTGGCACATAAAGATAGTATGGGAAATACTGAAATCATCAAAAATGGTGATATTCAGGTGATGAGTGCAGGGACAGGAGTTCAGCACAGTGAGTTTAACCCAAATGCAGATCAACAGACTAAATTATTACAAATCTGGTTGTTTCCGAACAAAAGAAACGTTACGCCACGTTACCAACAAATCACTTTAGATGTTGCTGACAGACATAATAAATTGGCTCAAATTCTATCTCCAAATGCAGATGATCAAGGAGTTTGGATTCACCAAGATGCCTGGTTCAACATGGGGAATTTTGATGCCGGAATCGCAACCGAATACAAAATTAAAAAAGAAGGAAACGGAGTTTATGCTTTCGTTTTGAAAGGAAACGTAACCATCAACGGTCAGGAATTAAACACTCGTGATGCGGTTGGAATTTCAGGAACTGACACTTTAACAATCAAAGCAAATACAGATGCTGAATTTTTATTGATGGACATTCCGATGAATTACTAATTCAAAGATTACAATTAATATTTTTTTTCAGAAACGATATTTAAGTTGATTTTCAACTTATTATCGTTTCTTTTTTTGCTCGAATTTCATCAAAACTCAAAAAGAAAACGTAATTTTATTAGATGAAAATTGGTCTTAATTTACTTAAAACTAACTATTTAAAATTTTCAATCATGAATCCAAATAACCTAACTAAAGAATACACAAACGGCGAAGTAACGATTGTTTGGCAATCCGGAAAATGCATACATTCTGCCAATTGTGTAAAAAACAATCCGGATGTTTTTCATCCAAAAGAAAAACCATGGATTTTACCTGAAGCTTCAACTACAGATAAAATTATTGAGACGATTCATAAATGTCCTTCGGGAGCGTTGAGCTTTTATATGAATAAGAAAAGCTAAGCTTTACGCATTAGTTTTTTTTTGCCACAGATTACACAGATTAAAGTGATTTTTATTCGCCATGAATTGTACAAATTACCACAAATTTTAATTCAATTTATTTTGTGGGAATTTGTGCAATTCGTGGCAATATTTTTTTTAATCCTTTTAATCTGTGTAATCTGTGGCAAAAAACATCCCATTTTTATTTCTTAATCTAGGTTAAGTGCGTTACGCTTACTACCACCGTAACTTTGTCCTATCAAAATGAAACAAATAAATTAATTATTTAAAAAAATAAAATTATGGCAACTACAAAATGGTCAATTGACCCAACACATTCAGAAATTGGTTTTAAAGTTAAACACATGATGTTTACAAATGTTTCAGGTAAATTTGGAACTTATGACGCTACAATTACTACACAAGGAGATGACTTCGAAAATGCAGATATCCAGTTTTCTGGTGATATCGCTTCTATCGACACTGCAAATGCAGACAGAGACGGACACTTGAGAAGCGCTGATTTCTTTGACGTTGAAAATAATCCGAAATTGACTTTCAAAGCTTCATCTTTCAAAAAAATTGATGCTGGAGATTATCAATTAACTGGAGATTTAACAATCAAAGGAATTTCAAAAGAAGTAAAATTCCCAGTAGAATATAGCGGAATCTTGACTGATCCTTGGGGAAATACTAAAGTTGGTTTAAGCATCGAAGGAAAAATCAATCGTAAAGATTGGGGTTTAAACTGGAACTCAGCTCTTGAAACTGGAGGTGTTTTAGTTGGAGAAGAAGTAAAATTAAATATCGAATTACAATTCGTAAAACAAGCTTAATACTTTATAATAGGTTTTAATTTGGTTGGTTAAGAAGCCTGCACTTTTTCTCGGGAGTGCAGGCTTTTTTTATTAGCCACGAATTATTGTTTTTGCCACAGATTTCACAGATTAAAAGGATTTTTTTATGTTTTATGGGAATTAAATAATCAGTGAAAATCCTTTAATCTGTGGCTAAAAAAAACTATCGCACAGTATTTCGAAATTCTGTTGGCGAGATTCCTGTCTGTTTTTTGAAGAATCTGGAGAAATACGAGTAGTCTTCGTAGCCAACTTTGAACGCTACTTCGTTTACAGCTAATTGTTTGTCGATTAACATTCTTTTAATTTCCAGAATTACACGATCCGTGATCACTTCTGTGGCGGTTTTTTGGAGGATTTCATTGCAGATTCTGTTTAAATGTTTTAGCGTGATATTTAATTTTTCTGCGTAGAAAGATGGGAGTTTTTCTGTTCTGAAATATTCCTCTAAAAGCGATTCGAATTTGTTGATTTTGATATTGTACGAATGTGTTTGATGCGAATAGGTTTCGCTGTATTTTCTGGAAATTTCAATGTGAATACAATCTAATAAATTCAACATTTTATCCAATTGCAATTTATTATTCTGATTGTTTTCCTGAATCAGCAAATCAAAATAAGGAAGAATTTTTGGGATTTCTTTTTCTTCAAAAACCATTTCCGGCCGGTTATGAATCGAATGATAAAAATTATAATCGTTGATGTTCTTCTGTCCGAAATACAGATTATACAATTCCTGCGAAAAGATAATTACAAAGCCTTCAATATCTTCAGACAAACTCCAATGATGCATTTGTCCAGGCTGAAGCACAAATAAACTTCCTCTTTTTATTTCGAACTGATCAAAATCGACTTCATGTTTTCCCGAACCTTTTGTGAAAAATACCATTAAATACGAATCATGACGATGCGGTTCTTCGACAAAACTGTGGCTTTTTAAATGCTCTTTAAAAGTATTTACATAAAAATCGCGATGAATATCATTACAGCTAAAATTCTGAACACTATAAACGGGATATTTTTGCATAAAAATGTCTTTATTGTGCTATAAGTAGCGAAGATACTAAAAAGACTTTTACCCAACTCCGAATTACCTTTGTATAAATAAAAAACATTAAAGTCATGTCAAATGCATTAACTCATATTTTAAGCAACGAATGTCCGATTTGTCACAAAGGAAAAGTATTTACAGACAAAAGTATTTTTTTGACTTTCGGTCTTCCAAAAATGAACGAATACTGCAGTCATTGTAATTACAAGTTCCAAAAAGAACCTGGTTATTTCTTTGGAGCGATGTATGTAAACTACGGATTAACAGTTGCTCAGGGAATTGCAACCTATTGTATTGCACAATTTTTCTTTGAGAAAAATTTCGATTTAAGAATCATCCCGATTATTGCTGTTGTGATTACTTTGCTCACTTCTTTCAATTTAAGATTTTCAAGGTTAACATGGATTTACATGTTTAAGGATTATACGAAATAAAAAAGTGTTATTTTTGCCTTTCAATTGAAACTAATTTTCAATTCCAAAAAAATAAAAAACAAATTAGACAAATGAAAGCATACGTATTTCCAGGTCAGGGCGCACAGTTCACAGGAATGGGTAAAGACCTATATGAAAACTCGGCTTTAGCCAAAGAACTATTCGAAAAAGCCAATGAAATTTTAGGCTTTAGAATTACAGATATTATGTTTGAAGGTACTGCCGAAGAACTAAAAGAAACTAAAGTGACTCAGCCAGCTGTGTTTTTACACTCGGTTATTTTGGCTAAAACTTTAGGCGAAGATTTTAAACCAGAAATGGTTGCAGGACATTCTTTAGGAGAATTTTCAGCTTTGGTTGCTAACGGAACTTTATCTTTTGAAGATGGTTTGAAATTAGTTTCTCAGCGTGCTTTGGCTATGCAAAAAGCTTGTGAAATTACTCCATCTACAATGGCTGCGGTTTTAGGTTTAGCGGATAATATTGTGGAAGAAGTTTGCGCTTCTATTGACGGAATTGTGGTTGCTGCCAACTATAACTGTCCAGGACAGTTAGTAATTTCAGGAGAAACTTCAGCTGTTGAAAAAGCTTGTGAAGCTATGAAAGCTGCAGGAGCAAAACGTGCTTTAATTTTACCTGTTGGAGGAGCATTTCACTCGCCAATGATGGAACCAGCGAGAGAAGAATTAGCTGCTGCAATTGAAGCAACAACGTTCTCTACTCCAATTTGCCCAGTGTACCAAAACGTTACTGCAAATGCAGTTTCTGATGCAAACGAAATTAAAAAGAACTTAATCATTCAATTAACTGCTCCGGTAAAATGGACACAATCTGTACAACAAATGATCGCTGACGGCGCTACTTTGTTTACCGAAGTTGGTCCAGGAAAAGTTTTAGCTGGTTTGATTAATAAAATTGATAAAGAAGCAGTTACTGCTAATGCTTAATTTTTAAGTTTTTAGTGATGAGTTGAAACTATACTCATAAAAAATCCTCATTAACGAAATGTTTATGAGGATTTTATTTTATAGCTCTTTTGCTTCTGCCTTGTAATTATTTAAAATTCCAGTAATCAGATAATTTTGATTTCTTTTTTCAAAAAACACATACCAAGTTGTTCTGGCGTTGGGTTTATAAAAAATATATTCTGAACCTAAGTAACTAAAGGGTTTTGGAGTTTTCTTATGCGGAGATTTTTTTATTCTTTCTAGAATTGCATTATGTATATCAGAAACATAATCTTCCGCAGATTCAATAAAACCAAAATATTCCTTTTTATATAACGTTACAACTAAATCATCTAGATATCGAATTACTTCTGGTGTAAAGATAACTTCTATTTTCCCCACCATTCTCTAATTCTTCTAATAGATTCAGCTTTTGCTTGCTCTGGTGTCAATCCTTTTGCAAACTCTGCATCAAAATCAAAAGTTTCAGGATCTATTCCTTTGAATTTCGTTTTTTGAACTTCATATTCTACTCTTGGTTCTTCAACCTTGTTTTTTTTATTTTCTTTGTCCGAATCCATTATTCTTACATTTTATATTCTTACAAATTTACAAAATAAATTAAATCAAAATCTATAAAGCTTTCTTTTCCTTCTTCTTGTAATTCACAATAAAAACCCCAAGAATAATAAGCGCTGTCGCAATAATAAAATCAATTGTAATGACTTCATCCAAAAGCAACCATCCGAGGAAAACTGCAATTATCGTGTTTATATAAGCTAAAATAGAAACCTGAACCGCTGTAACATGTTTTAAAGCATAACTATAACTAAAAAAAGCAATTACAGATCCGAAAATCGACAAATACAAAGCCGCCAAAATACTTCTGGAAGTCCACGAACTAAAATCTGGATTTGGAGAAAAAATGGAAGCCAAAACCAACTGAATACAAGACGCCGTTGTAAATTGATAAAACAAATTGAGTACAATATTATTCGATTTATTGGCGTGTGTTTTGGTATAAATTGTTCCAATAGCCCAAGCCAAAATCGCAAATCCCATAAACATCATTCCGGTTCTGTAATCAGCATCCAAAAACGATCCAAGTCCGTCTTTGAATATAAAAACGACTCCCGAAAATCCAATTAATACTCCAACAAAACCTTTAAAACTCATTTTTTGCAAGCCCACTAAAATGCTTCCAAGAAATATCAATATCGGAGATAAAGCACTTATTACAGAAGCTAATCCACTTGGCAAAGTCTTTTCGGCAATTGTCGTAAAACCATTTGCAATTACTATCATCAAAACCGAAGGAATAAGCTGTTGCTTGAAATTTCCCCAACCAATCCATTTTAATTCTTTTTTGAACAACAAAATAGTCATCATAATCAGTCCCGCCAATCCTTGACGAATTGAAGTTACAAACCAAGGCGGAATCGTTTCAACCGCAACCCTGATTCCTAAAAATGTTGTACCCCAGATAATTCCAACAGCTGCCAGAGCAAAAATCAATTTATAATCTAAACTTTGTTTCATGATAATATCATCTAAAAAAAATCCCAAACTATATTACTATAATTTGGGACCTTAAAATTTTATAATTTTAATGTAAAGGATTATTTATTCCTCACTTTTTGTTCCCATTTCCACGCGCTTGCCATAGCTTCGTCTAAACTTAATTCAGCTTTCCATCCTAAGACATTATTCGCCTTATCTGTGTTTGCATAAGCTTCAGTAATATCACCTTCACGACGTGGCTTAATAACGTATGGTAATTTTTTATCGCTCACTTTTTCAAAACTGTGAATCACTTCAAGAACTGAACTTCCTTTTCCTGTTCCTAAATTAAAAGTTTCAACTTTTGCTAAATTCTTTTTATTCAATAAACGCTGTAAAGCAATTACGTGTGCTTTTGCCAAATCTACAACGTGAATATAATCACGAACTGCAGTTCCGTCTGATGTTGGATAATCATCTCCAAAAACAGATAATTCCTGACGAAGTCCCACTCCCGTTTGCGTAATAAACGGAACTAAATTTTGAGGAACTCCTAAAGGCAATTCTCCAATTTCCACTGATTCGTGTGCTCCAACCGGATTAAAATAACGCAATAAAATAGCACTGATGTTTGTTACTTTAGCAGTATCCGTAATAATCTCTTCTCCTATTTGCTTTGTATTCCCGTAAGGCGACATTGCTGTTTGAACAGGAGCATCTTCTGTAATTGGCATTTTTTCGGCTTGACCGTAAACCGTACAAGACGAACTAAAAATAAAACTTGCCTCAGGTTTTTGCTGTAATTCCTGTAAAAGATACACTAAACTGCTAATGTTGTTTTCATAATACAACAATGGTTGTTCAACACTTTCACCAACTGCTTTTGAAGCTGCAAAATGAATTACTCCAGTAACATCATTATATTTTTTAAAGAAATCCTGAACGGCACTTTTTTCTCTTAAATCAATTTTTTCAAATAAAGGTGTTTTTCCCGTAATGGCTGTAATTCCTTTTAAAACATCTTCTGAAGAATTTGAAAGATTATCGATTATCACAACTTCGAAGCCTTCATTTTGCAATTCGACTACTGTGTGAGAACCAATAAATCCTAATCCTCCTGTTACTAATACTTTCATTTTTTTTGGTTGTTTTTTATGTAGTTAATTTATACGCTTGTCTACCAATAAGAATCCATTTGTTTTTCTGTTTTTGCCAAACGAGCATTATTCCTATTTTAATATCTTTATCAACTCCGCCATCTTTAGTATGAGCTGCGAGTATGTGCCTAACAATCGCAACATCATTTTGAATTGTGATCGTTTGGTCTTGAAAATCGATAGTTACAAAATCGGATTTCCCGCTAACTATTCCCTCAATAAATTCTGTCTGATTTTGAAAATTGCCATTTGAATGGACATAACTCAGCTTTTCTGAAGTTAATGCTTTTAATTTTGCTCCATCAGCATCAATCATAGCCTGGCGCAAAATTTCAACTTGATCAATAACAGCTTTTTCTTCTTTCGAAATTACTTTTTGAGCAAAAGCCGAAAACTGAAGAAAAATCATTAAAATTAAAAGACTACTTCTTCTCATTTTTTATTTATTTAAAAATTCTAAAACAGAATCAGTAATAAATTTAATTTGTTCATCATCAAGTTCTGTGTGCATTGGCAAAGCAATTACTTCCTGAACCAGTTGATTCGTAACTGGAAATTGCTCTTCTTTATAACGAGGATCCAAATATGCTTTTTGAGAATGCAACGGAATTGGGTAATAAATTGCACACGGAATTCCTTTATCTAACAAATGCTGCATTAAAGCATTTCTGTCAGCATCAATAATTCTTAAAACATATTGATGAAAAACGTGATCGTTCTCATTTACATCAAAATCTGGTGTAATTATATGTTTGTTTCCAGCAAAAGCTGCATTATATTTTGTTGCCGCTAAACGACGTGCTTTATTATATTCATCAAGCAAAGGCAATTTTGCATTCAAAACTCCAGCCTGAATACTGTCTAAACGAGAATTCACCCCTACAACATCGTGGTGATAACGCTCATACATTCCGTGATTTACAATTCCGCGGATAATATGCGCCAATTTATCGTCATTTGTAAAAATTGCTCCACCATCTCCATAGCATCCTAAGTTTTTAGAAGGAAAAAATGAAGTTGCTGCAACGTGACCGATTACTCCAACTTTAGTTTTTGCACCCGATTTAGAAATATAATCAGCTCCAATTGCCTGCGCATTATCTTCGATTACATATAAATTATGTTCGGTTGCAATTTCCATAATCGCATCCATATTTGCAGCGCGTCCAAATAAATGCACCGGAACAATTGCTTTTGTTTTTGGTGTAATTGCTTTTTTTACAGCTTCAATATCGATGTTCATATTTACCATATCAACATCAACCAAAACCGGAGTTAACTGCAATAAAGCAATAACCTCAACAGTTGCGGCAAAAGTAAAATCGGCAGTGATAACCTCATCACCAGGTTTCAAACCTAAACCCATCATTGCTATTTGCAAAGCATCTGTTCCGTTTGCACAAGGAATAACGTGTTTTGCACCTAAATAATCTTCAAGATTCTTTTGAAACTGATGAACCAAAGGTCCGTTAATATAAGAATTTGTGTCTAAAACTTCCTGAATTGAAGCGTCAACTGTAGATTTTATTTTTTCATATTGACTCTTTAAGTCAACCATTTGTATTTTTTTCATTTTGAATAACATTTAAAATAAAGACCTGATTTTTAAACATAATCTTTAAAAGGAGCAACAAAAATAGTTATTTAATACCTGCAAACCAATGAAAATAATCGAAAGAAATGTAATTTAGCCACAAAAATAAACAGATGCTTTTTTTATATAATTTAGTTGTTTCTATTGCGGGGTTTTTTCTGAAAATCGTAGCGCTTTTTAGTCCGAAAATTAAGCTTTTTACAGAAGGCCGAAAAAATGTTTTTGCAATTTTAGAAGAAAAAATAAAATCATCAGACAAAACGATTTGGTTTCATTCTGCCTCGCTTGGCGAATACGAACAAGGACTTCCTGTTATTGAAAAAATCAAAGAAAAATATCCGTCGCATAAAATCATTGTAACCTTTTTTTCACCATCTGGATACGAAGTGCGCAAAAATAACACAGTTGCAGACGTCACGATCTACCTTCCATTAGACACAAAAAGCAATGCAAAAAAATTCATAGAATTAGCACATCCCGAACTCGCATTTTTTATTAAATATGAATTTTGGCTTAACTATTTGAAAGAATTAGAAACAAATAAAATTCCAACCTATTTGATCTCTGGTATTTTCAGAGACAATCAAATGTTTTTTAAATGGTATGGTGGTTTTTACAGAAAAGCATTAAAAGCCTTTACTTATTTTTTTGTTCAGAATGAAAAATCAAAAGAAAAAATCGAAGCTATTGGATTTCAAAATGTAATTGTATCTGGCGATACTCGTTTTGATCGCGTTGCTGCCATTTTAGAAAGAGACAATACAGTCGATTATATTGAAAAATTCAAAAATAATCACCCAACTATAGTCATAGGAAGTTCTTGGCCAAAAGATGAAGCAATATTAGCTGAATATATCAATCAAGCTTCGGAAAAGGTGAAATTCATTATTGCTCCTCACAATATCAAAGAAGATCAGATTTCAAGCTTAAAATCTCAAATCACAAAATCAACTGTATTATTTTCCGAAAAAGACCAAGCTGGTGATTTATCAAATTATAATGTTTTTATCGTAGATACTATTGGACTGCTGACCAAAATTTACAGTTACGGAACAATTGCTTATGTTGGCGGAGGTTTTGGAAATCCCGGAATACATAATGTCCTAGAACCTGCTACATTTGGAATTCCAATTTTAATTGGGCCAAATTATTCAAACTTTGCAGAAGCAGTTTTATTGGTAAAACTTGGAGGCTGCATTTCTATTGCTGACGGCAACGAATTAAAAAGTCATTTTGATCGATTACTTACTGATGAAAAATATTTAGAAGAAAAAAGTAAAATTTGCAAAAGTTATATTCAAGACAATAAAGGCGCAACGGATTGCATCATGAAAACAGTTTCAGAAACGATTTAAAAGCCCTCAAAGCTCACCTAATAGCATTATTACCCTAAAAAGCTCTTAAAAGAGCCCATTTTAAGCTTAATGCATTAAATGCTTTTTGCCCAAAAAACAAAACAAACTACAAGTAATACAAACTCAAACGTTATTTTTATTGCCGAATCAGCAACAAAAAATAATTTCTTCGAAAAATACAATAATATAATATTTTTTTACTATTTTGGCATGTTTTTTGATAAATAGAATAATCGTGAGCGATGAAAATATTTTAAAAAAAAAGTGAAAAAATATTTTACATATTAAAAAATTTATATCTTTGCCACGAATTAATAATTAACCTTTTATAATAAAGTAAGATGAAAAAAGTATTTTTAAGTTTAGCTGTTGTTGCTGTATTAACTGTTGTATCTTGTAAAAAAGCTGACGCTGCAGCTACTGAAACTGTAGATTCTACTGCTGTTGCTGTTGATTCTGCTGCTACTGTAGTTGATTCTGCTGCTGCAACTGTTGATTCTGCTGCTGCTAAAGTTGATTCTGCTGCTGCTAAAGTAGAAGAAGTAAAAAAATAATTAGAACCTAAGTTCTAAAAATTTTAAAACCATCATAGCGATGGTTTTTTTTATGCAGAAATTTAAGCCTCTGCAAAAAGCACAAAAAAAGTGTTTGCAATCGCAAACACTTTTTTTTATTTCACATTAATCCATTTCTTCTTCCTCAACAACCTCATCTTCAAAAATCGATTCATTTGACGAAAAATCCAAAATTTCCGATTTCGAAGCATAAGTCACAATCTCTCTTATTCCTTTCTGCAAAAGCAACTCAGTACTATATTTACGACTTGTAGCAAAATGAAGCTCTCCAAGCATCAATTTAAAAAAATACTTTCCCCCAGAACCTTTAAACTTTAAAAACTTCGCAAGCTCAATATTTTCCTTGAATTTCTGTATATCTTCTTCACACTCAAATCTTAATTCATAACTCAAACTTGTAAAAATCACCTTTCCTTTCCTTGAAGTAAACGTGAATTTATATTCGTCATTAAATCGCCTGCTGATTACAAAAGCACCCATTTAGAAATATTAGATTTTAGATTGTTGATTTTAGAATTCTTAGATTCTTAGATTTTTAAAAGAAACCCACTTTACCAATTTCTTTTAAATGCAGTTTTACACAATAAAAAAAGCCTCTTCAAAAGAAGAGGCTTTAGTACTCAGAGCGGGACTTGAACCCGCACGAACATTGCTGTTCACTGGATTTTAAGTCCAGCGTGTCTACCAATTTCACCATCCGAGCATTATATGGTTTTGAGCGAAAAACGGGGCTCGAACCCGCGACCTCGACCTTGGCAAGGTCGCGCTCTACCAACTGAGCTATTTTCGCATTTCAAATTTTTCTTAAAGAACTTGCAACACTTGATTTGTTTCGTATTGCGAGTGCAAATTTAGGACATTTATTCAATTACACAAGCGTTTTTTGAAAAAATATTTTAGTTATTCTATAACATTCTGATAACCTAAACTTTAAACTTGAAAATTTTTATTTTTATTTTTTGACTAACATTCTTTTGATCTCATTCAACTTCATCAGTGCTTCGACTGGCGTTATCGCATTTATATCAAGACCTAGAATTTCTTCTTTTATCTCTTCCAATAAAGGATCATCTAAATTAAAGAAACTCATCTGCATTTCATCATTAGCTGATTTTATTCCGTTTAATACTTCACTGGAATGATTTTTTTCTAATTTCTTTAAAAGCTTTTGCGCTTTTGAAATTACCAACTGAGGCATTCCGGCCATTTTTGCAACATGAATTCCAAAACTATGAGCACTTCCTCCTTTTACCAGTTTACGAACAAAAAGAACAGTATCTTTTAGCTCTTTGACCGCCACATTAAAATTCTGAATTCTCGGAAGCGATTCTGTCATTTCGTTTAATTCATGATAATGCGTTGCAAATAATGTTTTAGCTTTTGAAGGATGCTCGTGTAAAAATTCGGCAATAGCCCAAGCAATCGAGATTCCGTCATACGTACTTGTTCCTCTTCCAATTTCATCCAGAAGCACCAAACTTCTATCTGAAATATTATTCAAAATTGAAGCTGTTTCATTCATTTCCACCATAAAAGTAGATTCGCCCATCGAAATATTATCAGAAGCTCCTACTCTTGTAAAAATCTTGTCCACAATTCCCATTCTAACGCTGTCTGCCGGAACAAAACTTCCCATTTGAGCCAATAACACAATTAAAGCCGTTTGTCTCAAAATAGCCGACTTACCCGACATGTTTGGACCGGTAATCATTATAATTTGCTGAGTTTCCCTGTCCAAATAAACATCATTAGAAATATACGGTGTACCAACTGGCAATTGCTTTTCAATTACCGGATGCCTTCCTTCTTTGATTTCCAACTCAAATGTGTCGTCAATTTCCGGGCAAACATATTTATTTTCTATTGCCAATTGCGTAAACGAACACAAACAATCTAGTTGCGCCACTAAATTAGCATTCATTTGAACCGGTTTAATATAAGTCGCAATCCAGGCAACTAATTGTTCAAAAAGATCTGCTTCAATTTTATAGATTCTTTCTTCGGCTCCTAAAATCTTGGTTTCGTACTCTTTTAATTCTTCTGTAATATAGCGCTCTGCGTTAACCAAAGTCTGTTTACGAATCCATTCTACAGGCACTTTATCTTTATGTGTATTTCGAACTTCAATATAATACCCAAAAACATTATTAAAAGATATTTTCAAAGAAGAAATTCCTGTACGTTCAGATTCTCTTCTTTCAATTCCTTCCAAATATTCTTTTCCAGAAGTTGATATCGCACGAAGTTCATCCAATTCTTCATTTATCCCGCTTGCGATAGCATTCCCTTTTGCAATCGCAACTGGCGCATCTTGATTTAAGGTTACTTTTATTTTTTCTCTTAATAAATCACAAGCATGCAGACTGTCTCCAATAACTTTTACAGCTTCTTGCGGACTTTCAAGCGCCAGCGTTTTAATTGGAATAATAGCATCCAGCGATTCTTTTAGATAGACAATTTCACGAGGCGAAACTTTTCCTGCAGCAATTTTAGAAATCAAACGTTCCAAATCTGAAATTTGCTTGATTTGATATTGAATGTTATGAAGGACTTCCGAATTTGATTTTAAATACGAAACCACATCATGACGTCCTTTTATTTTGTTGCTGTCTTTTAAAGGAAGAGCAAGCCATCTTTTTAATAAACGACCTCCCATTGGCGAAAGCGTTCTATCAATTACATCTAAAAGCGTAACTGCATTTGGATTGTAGCTGTGATACAATTCTAAATTTCGAATCGTAAAACGATCCATCCAAACATATGCATCTTCTGCAATACGCTGGATCGCTGTAATATGTTGTACACGATTGTGCTGTGTCTCTGATAAATAATACAAAATTGCTCCAGAAGCAATAATTCCTTCTTTTAATTCTTCGATTCCAAATCCTTTTAAAGAATTCGTCTGAAAATGTTTTGTCAGCGTTTCTAAAGCATAATCTTCTTTATAGATCCAATCTTCTAAGTAAAAACTATGAAAATCTTCACCAAAAGCAGCTTTAAAATCACCTTTATTATTCTTCGGAACTAAAACCTCACTCGGATTAAAATTTTGCAACAGCTTATCAATATATTCGGCATTTCCCTGTGCCGTCAAAAACTCTCCTGTTGAAACATCCAAAAAGGAAATTCCGATATTTTTATTAGCAAAATAAACCGATGCTAAAAAGTTGTTCGATTTAGACTGCAAAACCTCATCGTTTAAAGAAACTCCCGGAGTTACTAACTCCGTAACACCTCTTTTCACAATAGTTTTTGTCATTTTTGGATCTTCAAGCTGATCACAAATTGCTACGCGAAGACCCGCTTTAACCAATTTTGGCAAGTACGTATTAATAGAATGGTGTGGAAAACCTGCCAAAGCTGTCTCGGTATCTGAACCTGCACCTCTTTTGGTCAATGTTATTCCGAGAATTTTAGAAGCTCTAATGGCGTCTTCCCCAAATGTTTCATAAAAATCCCCTACTCTGAAAAGCAGACATGCATCAGGATATTTTCTCTTGATTTCGTTGTACTGTTTCATTAAAGGTGTTTCTTTCACCACTTTTTCTTTAGCTGCCAAATCGATATATTTTTAAATGAAAATTAAGACAGCGAATTTATAATTTTTTAGCGGCATATCGAAGGCTTCAAAAATTAAAATATTTTAAGAGATTTTTAAGTTGACATTTAAGAATTTTACATAGATTTGTTCTATCATTTAAACAAAGACTATAAAAATGAAAAAAATAATTTTATTTGTTATGCTTGCTGTAGCTGGAGTTACGGCTTCTAACGCGCAATCTGCTAAAAAAGGAACTGCAAAAGTTGCTAAAGTAGAAGGAGCAGGAATGCTTTTTGAAACAGAAACTATTGACTATGGAACAATTGCTCACAATGCTGACGGAAAACGTGAATTCGTTTTTGTTAACAACGGAACAAAACCATTGATCATTACAAACACGCAAGGTTCTTGCGGATGTACTGTTCCTACTACGCCAAAAGAGCCAATCGCACCAGGTGCTAAAGGAATCATTGGTGTAAAATATGCTACTGACAGAGTTGGACAATTTACAAAAACTGTAACTGTTACTTCTAACGCTGAAGGACAGCCAACAAAAGTACTTACTATTAAAGGTACAGTTTTACCAGATCCAGTAAAAAGCTAATCTGAAAATAAAACAAAATAAAATAATTGAAAAAGCTTCCTTATCTTTGGAAGCTTTTTTTATGATTAGAATATAGCAAAAATGAGAAAACTAGAAAATAGCGAATTGGACCGCAAATCGATTGAAGATTTTAAAAAATCAGACAAAACACCTTTAATTTTAGTTTTGGATGACATTCGCAGCTTACACAATATTGGTTCTGTTTTTAGAACAGCCGATGCTTTTTTGATTGAAAAAATCATTTTATGCGGTATTACAGCTACTCCACCAAACAAAGAAATTCATAAAACTGCTCTTGGCGCTACAGAAACCGTAGCTTGGGAACATCATGAAAATGTACTTGAAGTCATTGAAAATCTTAAAAAAGAAAATGTCCTGACTCTTGCTATAGAACAAGTTGAAAGCGCTATTTTTCTTCAGGATTTTAAAACAGAAAAAAATCAGAAATACGCTTTGGTTTTTGGCAATGAAGTTTATGGAGTTGCGCAAGAAGCTGTAGCCATTTGTGATGGCTGTATTGAGATTCCGCAATTAGGAACTAAACATTCCTTAAATATTGCTGTAAGTGCCGGAATTGTAGTTTGGGATTTATTTCAAAAACTAAACTGGCCAGCAAACAATTAAGAATATTTTTACTTAAAAATTGTGATTATTACCTCATTTTTAGACTTTAATTGTTAGAAATTGAAATATTTTTTTTTATTATTATAAAAGTGATACTTTTATAAAATGAAAAATAAGAGTTCCCTAAATATATATATATTATTTATTTTATTGCTGTCCAGTTCTTTTGGATTTGCTCAAATTACGACAACTGCACCTATTGTTAAAGCAACCGGAGATCAGCTTTATTGTCCTCAAAATACAATAAAAATTGTAACTGATTTCTCCATTACACACGACCCTTTAGAAACAGGAACTGAAGGCGTTTTTATTCAGGTTTCATCTGGTTATTCAAGTGGTTTTGATCAGCTTGCTCTTGCAAATCCTGCAACACATCCTAATGTAACTACAAGCTGGGATTCAACAGCAGGAAAATTAAGTATAACAAGTCCAACAGGCGGTAATGTTTTATATTCCGACTTAGTTGCTGCAGTAAAAGATGTGGTTTTCACAAATCCTTCAACTTCAGCTTCGGGAACCAGAACATTTTCAATAACAATTGGTAATGCCAATTATTTACCTTCAACGCAGCACTTTTATTTATATGTACCAAATACTGGTATTACCTGGACTTCAGCACGAGATGCTGCTGCCGCAAGTACTTATTACGGACTTAAAGGATATTTGGCAACCATATTATCAGCAGATGAAGCTAAATTAATTGGCGAGCAAGCATCAGGAACGGGATGGATTGGTGGTAGCGACGCAGAAACCGAGGGAGTTTGGAAATGGGTAACAGGCCCTGAAGCCGGAACTCTAATGACTTATACTTTCTGGAACAATGGCGAACCTAATAATCAAGGAGATGAAGATTATGCGCATATTACACAACCAGGAGTGGGTATAAGAGGTTCATGGAATGATTTATCAAATACGGGATCATTAACCCCCGGAGATGCTTATCAACCTAAAGGGTATGTTGTTGAATATGGCGGATCTACAGGAGAATCGCCTTTAGAAATTGCTGCAAGCACTAAAATTACAATACCTGAAGCAAACGTATTGACACCAAATCCAATTTGTGATTCGGGAAGCTTTACAATAAATGCAACAGCTACGGCTGGAGTGACAATCAGCTGGTACAATCAGGCAACCGGAGGAACGGTAATTGCAACTGGAAGTTCTTATACAACACCAGTAATAAATAATACTACAACTTATTATGTAGATGCTGGTTGCGAATCTAACCGAAAATCAGTTACAGCTGTAGTAAATAAAACTCCTAATACACCAACTGTGGCTTCATCAAATGTTTCCCGTTGCGGACCAGGAAGTGTTGATCTTCAAGCAACAACTAATGTTGGCGTTATCAACTGGTACACTTCTTCAACAGGAGGAACAAGTCTTTTTACAGGAAATAATTTTACAACACCAACAATTACTTCATCAGCCATTTATTATGCAGAGGCATCAAACAGTGGTTGCTTAAACACCAATCGTACCCCTGTAAACATTACCATTTATACTCCGCCGGCTGTTACGGATGAGACAGTTGTATTATGCCAATCTAAAAAGAAAATACTTAATGCTGGAATAGCTGGCATGACTTATTTGTGGTCAACGGGAGCTACAACTCAAACTATCGAGATAGGAACTGGCGGTACATATACTGTTGATGTAACAAGCCCTGCTCCTCAAAGTTGCACGAGCCGAAAAACAATTATAGTTGAAGAACATGAAATTCCGCAAATAGATCGTATTGATGTTGAAGGAACCAGAGCAATAATTTATCTTAAAAAAGAGCAGCCTTATTTTGAATATTCTGTTGATGGTTCAAATTTTCAGGATTCTAATATTTTTTACGATGTTCCAGGCGGATTACAAACTGCTTATGTAAGAGAAAAAGGTGGTTGTGGTGCTACTGCAAAAAACTTTGTGGTTTTAGTTTTTCCAGCTTTCTTTACTCCAAACAACGATAGCTATAATGATGTCTGGGAAGTAACCGGAATGGAGAATTATCCTCAGGCACAAGTCACCATTTTTGATCGCTATGGAAAATTATTAGCGCAATTAAGTACTTCAAGAATGAGCTGGGATGGAACTTTTAATAAAATACAACTTCCTGCATCAGATTATTGGTATGCCTTAAAAATTGATGATACACACCCTATCTTAAGAGGTCATTTTTCATTAAAAAGATAAAATTCATTTTTTATTGTTTCCAAAGCAGTTTTCAATTAAAAAATGTAATTTTAAATATGAAAACCAAATTCTCTTGTGGCTATACTATGGCAATTGTACTACTATATTGTAATACATTATTTGCCTTTAAAAACACGCCTTTGCATGAACGGGAATTTAAAAAAGAAAACAAACCTAAACTTACAACGGCCGCATCTATAATCACTGCAACTGGAAATCAAGTTTATTGTCCGCAAAGCAGTATAAAAATTGTAACAGACGTAACAATCAGCGCAACAGAAGAAATTAATGCGGTCTACATTCAAATTTCTTCCGGATATATAAATAATGAAGATCAATTAAGTCTAATCGGCACTCATCCTAATTTAATTTCAAGCTGGAACCCTGACTCAGGCACACTTACTATTTCGAACAACGCAGGAAAAACAGCTTCACTTTCTGAATTCATTTCAGCCATAAAAGCAGTCGAATTTAGAAATAGTTCCGTAAGCCCAAGCGGAATCAGAAATTTTTCGATAAGCTTGGGACAAGCCAATTATTTACCTTCATCAAAACACTATTACCAATTTGTTTCCAGTCCAGGAATTTCCTGGGGCGATGCTAAAAGAGCTGCAGCTGCGAGCAAATATTATGGGCTTCAAGGCTATCTCGTAACTATCACAACTTTAGATGAAGCAATATTTGTTGGAGAACAGCTTTCTGGCACAGGATGGATTGGAGGAAGCGATACCAGAAAGGAACCTTATTGGCGATGGGAAACCGGCCCTGAAGAAGGAACTGAATTTTGGTACGGCCGTGAAAGCGGATCAACCACAACTTTTGCTTATTGGAATGATTTCAAAGAACCAAATAATGGTGGTGAACTAGCCCTGATAGGAGTTGAAGATTACGCCTATATCACACCACCTGGATATGGCCAAAAAGGAAGATGGAACGATGCTTCTCTTTATGGAAGTTCAGATCCAACCAATGTAAATTATCCGAGAGGATATATCGTAGAATATGGCGGAATGCCCGGAGATGTTTATCCTCAAATAAGCGCCAGCACTTCGCTCACCATGCTTTCAATTACCGAAACAAAAGCTCCAGACATCTGCGGATCTGGAACTACTCTATTAGAAGCCAAAAGCTCAGCAGGAACAATAAATTGGTATGCCGATGAAACAAGCACTGGCATAATAGCAACCGGAAATAATTTTACAACGCCAGTTTTAAATGCAAGCCAAATGTATTATGTTGCAGCCGAATTTGAAGGCTGTCTCACTAAAAGAACTGCTGTTGTAGCAAGAGTAAATATAGTTCCAGAAGTAACTTCTGTTTCAAATCCCGAGCCTGTTTGCGGTTCTGGAATCTTCTTTTTAGAAGCGACTGTTTCTGCAGGCGAAGCAAACTGGTATGATTCAAAAACAGGTGGTTCTCTTTTAGGAACTGGTCCTTTGTTTGTTACACCTAATATTTCTGCAAATACAATTTATTATGCCGAAGCCAATAATAACGATTGCCGTTCTGTTACGCGAACCCCAATAGAAATAAAAATCTACCCACTTCCTGAAGTTCAAGATGAAGTAGTCGTTTTGTGTGCTCCTAATTCGGTTACACTGGACGCTGGAATCAGCAATATGAGTTATTTGTGGTCAACAGGAGAAACGACTCAAAAAATCAACGTTTCTCAATTAGGAACATATTATGTCGTTGTAACTGCTTCTACTTTGGGTAATTGTACAAATCAAAAAAACATCAAAGTAATTGAACTTCCTGCACCTGAAATTCAAAAAATTGAAGTTGACAATAGAACAGTGACTATTATTCTCAGCAATCCTGAAAGCTATTTTGAATATTCTATTGACGGAATAAATTTTCAGAATTCTAATGTTTTTGAAAATGTTTCTGGCGGTTTGCAAACCGCTTATGTGAGAGAAAAAAGTGGTTGCAAAACGGTTTCAAAAAGTTTTATTGTCCTAATTTTTCCTGCGTTTTTTACTCCAAATAATGACTCTTTCAATGATGTTTGGGAAATAACAGGATTGGACAATTATCCTAAAGCCCAAATTACTATATTTGATCGCTACGGAAAATTACTAGCACAGTTAAGTGCTTCAAAAATGAGCTGGGATGGGACTTTCAACAAAATACAGCTTCCGGCATCCGATTATTGGTACACCTTAAAAATTGACGAAAATCATCCTGTTGTAAGAGGTCATTTTTCATTAAAAAGATAAAAATGGATATAGAAACAATTCGCGAAATATGTCAGAAACTGACTGGAACAACAGAAGATATAAAATGGGATCATGATCTTGTTTTTTCAGTAGGAACTAAAATGTATTGTGTTGTTGGCCTTGACCAAAATCCAACTTCGGCTTCTTTTAAAGTTTTGGATGAAGAATTTGAAGAAATGAGTAACAGACCGGGATTCAAACCTGCTCCGTATGTTGCCAAATACAAATGGGTTTTGATTGATGATATTACTCGAATGAAAAAATCAGAATGGGAAAAATACATTCAACAATCGTATCGTCTGGTTAACGAAAAATTATCTGCAAAACTGAGAAAACAACTCGGAATATTATAATTAGATAATGTGTCAATTAGAGAATTAGGAAATGCTCTCGAAACCGCATAAAAAATTATCTAATTTTCTAATTGGCATATTTCCTAATTGAGGTGTTACCCTATTTTTTTCTTGATTTCACTTAAAATATAAAGATAATCCTCATGTTTTTTTACAAAATCGCGATCTGAAACATCTATAATCAAAACATTCAAGTCGGTTTGTGATTTTATATAATCCAAATAACCAGTATTGATTTTCTCCAAATAACTAGCTTCTATATTTTGTTCGTAACTGCGGCCACGTTTTTTAATATTCTGAAGCAAGCGTTCTGTGTTTTGGTACAAATAAATATACAAATCGGGTTTTGGCATTTCTTTGTAGATAATATCGAACAGATTTCTGTACAAACGATATTCATCTTCTCCAAGTGTAATTTTGGAAAAAATCAGTGATTTAAAAATATGATAATCGGCTACAATAAAATCTTTAAATAAATCAAATTGTTTCAAATCATCGGCTAATTGCTGGTAGCGATCGGCCAAAAAAGACATTTCTAACGGAAAAGCATATCGGTTCTGATCCTTATAAAATTTAGGCAAAAACGGATTATCGGCAAAACCTTCCAAAACTGTTTTAGCATTAAAATCTTCAGCAATTTTATGAACCAATGTTGTTTTTCCCGCGCCGATATTTCCTTCAAAAGCAATATAATTGAAGTTTTCTAATGCAATTTCCTGCAACGGACTTTTCAAATTCTGAACGGCTGTACAAACGCTGTCATCCGGAGAAACGGCTATTAATTCGGGAATCGTCTTTTGAAGAATTGGATGTTTCCAATCTAATTTTAAATCTTGAACCGGCAACAACACAAAATTTCTGTTTTGCATCAACGGATGCGGAATTTGCAGTTTTTCAGTTTCTATAATTTCATCATCAAAAGCAATTAAATCAACATCGATAATTCGGGATTGATATCCTTCCTGATTCGATCTGATTCTTCCTAATTGTTTTTCAACTTTTAAAACCTGATTTAATATTTTTTGTGCCGATGAAGTACTGTGCAAAAGCAGCGCACAATTATAAAAAGCGTCACTTTCAAATCCCCAGGCAGGAGTTTCATATAGTTTTGAAACCCTAATAACAGTTCCTACTTCCTGATGTATTAAGGCAATACAACTTTCAATATTTGCTAACCTGTTTCCCTGATTGCTTCCTATAGATAAAACGACTTGATGCTGTGACTTCATAATTAATGCAAAGTAACTAAAACTATTTTAGAATTGAATACATTATTTAGCTGGTTTAAAAATGTAAAATCAACAAATATTTAATAAATCGTATAACGGAGTTAATTCCTATTTAAATATATTTGTAACGAAGCAGTCTTTTTTGCTACTTATTAAAAAAATATACTTATGAAATTTTTAGGAAATGTAATTGCCACTGTGATTGGTATTTTTGTATTTATCATGTTATTCTTTTTCGGAGTAATCCTTATTGGGGCTATTTTTGGAGGAGATGATGCGGTTTCCGTAAAAAGTGATTCGGTTATCGAACTGAATTTAAAAGATATTAAAAATGACTACGCCGGAAAGTACAAAGATCCTTGGGTAACTGTTTTTTCAGAACAAAAAGGAATCGGAATCTCGGATGTTATCAACGCTATTGAAGCTGCAAAAACAGATGACAAAATTAAAGGGATTTCTATTTTAAATGATGAATCTTCTTTAGGTCTTGCTCAATACAAAGACTTAAGAAATGCGCTTGAAAGTTTCAAAAAATCAGGAAAATTTGTTTGGGCTTACGCCAATACTTATTCTCAAAAAGAATATTATTTGAATTCTGTAGCCAATACTATTTATTTAAATCCTGCTGGCGATTTAGATTTCAAAGGCCTTTCGTCTGAAGTAATGTTTTTTAAAGATTTCCAGGACAAATCTGGAATTCATATGGAAGTTATTCGTCACGGAAAATATAAAAGTGCGGTAGAACCATTTTTAGAAAATAAAATGAGCGATGCCAACAGAGAACAAGTTACTGCTTTATTAAATTCTATTTGGGAGACAGTTTCTGCTGATATTTCAAAAAGCCGAAATATTCCGCTTCCGAGATTAAACGAAATTGCAAATGGTTTGCTTGCAAGAACTCCAGAATTGGCAAAAGCAAATGGTTTAGTTGATATTATAGCTTATGAAGATGTTTATCATAACGCGATCAAAAAACAGTTAAAAGTAACTGGCGATGATGATTACAATAAAATTTCAATTGAAGATTATACTCAAAACAATGTTACAACAGCGTTAACTAATACAGCAACTGACGAAATCGCAATTATTTACGCTCAAGGCGAAATTGAAAGCGGTGAAGGCGATGTTACCGTTATTGGAGAAGGTTCAATGCGACGTGCACTTCAGGAAGCCAGAAAAAATGATGACGTAAAAGCAATTGTTTTAAGAATTGACAGTCCGGGAGGAAGCGCTTTAACTTCAGATTTGATTTGGAGAGAAATTGAAGTAACTAAAAAAGTAAAACCTGTCGTAGTTTCAATGGGTAATTACGCAGCTTCCGGCGGTTATTATATTGCCTGTAACGCTAATAAAATTTTCGCAGAAAGCAACACAATTACAGGTTCTATCGGGGTTTTTGGAATATTGCCAAATTTCAGTCCGCTAGCAAATAAATTAGGAATTAATAGTGAACAAGTAAAAACACACGAAAACTCGGCTAATTATAGTCCGTTTGTTCCTGTTGATGAAAAATTCAAAGCTTTCACTTTAGAAGGCGTTGAACATATTTACAAAACTTTTGTAACGCATGTTGCCGAAGGTAGAAAAATGACTTTTGCCCAAGTTGATTCCATTGCTCAAGGAAGAGTATGGTCTGGAAGTCAAGCTTTGAAAATTGGTTTAGTAGATAAAATTGGTGGTTTGAATGACGCTATTGCTGAAGCTGCGAAAATGGCTAAAATAAAAACATACAGCACTCAAAATTATCCAGAATACGAAAAAACATTTGGTGATATTTTATCAAAAATGCCTTTTGCTAAGTCCAAAGAAGCTTTTATAAAAGAGGAAATTGGAGAAGAAAATTATCTGATGATTGAACAGATTAAAAAACTTCAAAAACAAAAAGGAGTTCAGGCGATGATGCCTTTTGGAATTAATATTAAGTAATTCAAATCTTAAAAAATGAAAAAGATATTTTTGTTTTTGAGTGTTTTATTTCTTTCTGCAACAAATGCGCAAAACGCAAAGCAAGACACTTTTAAAGAAACCAATGTAACTTTAAAAATCAATATTGATCAGCTTTACGGAACATTGACCTTTCCTGATGTTACCAAAAAATGTCCCGTTGCTTTAATCATTGCAGGTTCAGGACCAACGGATCGAAACGGAAATAATCCGATGATGAAAAACAATTCGCTGAAAATGCTGGCGGAAGCTTTAGCAAAAAACGGAATTGCATCTTTACGATATGACAAAAGAGGAATTGGCGAAAGTAAAGCTTCAGCTCCAACAGAATCGGCTTTGGTTTTTGAAAATTATACCGAAGATGCCAAAAGCTGGATTAATTTTTTAAAACAAGACAAACGCTTTTCTCAACTAATTGTAATTGGACATAGCGAAGGGTCCTTAATTGGAATGATAGCCGGAGCAAAAGCAAATAAATTTGTTTCGATTGCCGGTGCCGGAGAATCTGCTGACAAATTATTAAAAGAACAGATTTCTTCAAAATCAAATAAGCAGATTGAAGACATGACTTTCCCAATTATCGACAGTTTGAAAAGTGGCAATAAAGTAAACAAAGTTGATCCTCTTTTAAATTCACTTTTCAGACCAGGTATTCAGCCTTATTTGATTTCGTGGTTTAAATATGATCCGCAGACAGAAATAAAAAAAATAGCGGTTCCTGTTTTAATCATTCAGGGAAATAAAGATTTGCAGGTAAATGTTGCAGATGCTGAAAGTTTATCAAAAGCAAGCAAAAATGCTGAGTTGGTAATTGTTGACAAAATGAACCACATTTTAAAAATTATTGACGGCGACAATAAAGCCAATTTTGAAAGTTACAATAATGAAAGCCTTCCTATTTCGGAGGAATTGACCAATAAAATTGTTTCGTTCATCAAAAAATAAATAACATTAAAAAGTAAATCCGTTTGAAATTATCAAACGGATTTTTTATTTCTATAAAAATAATCTATTTCTTACTTTTTAAGAAAACTTTATCTTCGCCCTTTGGCAAAAAAAACTATTTTTGCAATATCCGATTTTAAGTAAACCCTCAAATCTATAAATATGTTTAAGAAAATTTTAAAAATAACCGCCATTGTAATTGTGGTTTTTGTGGCCGCCCTATTCGCCATTCCTTACTTCTTTAAAGACCAAATCAAAGCAAAGATTTCTGAAGCAATTAACGAAAGCGTCGATGCCAAAGTAAGCTTTGCAGATGCCGATTTAAGTTTGTTCCGAAACTTTCCAAACGCTGCAGTTGGAATCGAAAAACTGGTGATAATCAACAAGGCTCCTTTTGAAGGTGACACTTTGGTTTCATTAGGCCAATTAAACTTGAAAATGAGTATTAAAGAGCTTTTTAAAGGAAAAGATGAGCCTTTAAACATTCAGGGAATTACCTCTGAAAATGGTTTGATCAACATTATTTTCAATAAAGATGGAGTTGGAAACTTTGATATTGCTTTAAAAGACAAAAAAGAAGAAACCAAAGATGACAATAGCAAACCGCTTTCTTTAAAAATCCAGAATTACAAAATTGAAAATTTTACGTTCAGATATATCGATCAGGGATCTAAAATCAAAATGGTAATTGACAGTTTGAACCACGAAGGAACAGGAGATTTTACTAATTCAAAATTAGATTTGACTACAAAATCGACAGCAAAAGTATCTTTGGATATGGATAAAGTAAATTACATGAAAAATGTAAAATTGACTTTAGATGCTGTTTTAGGAATCGATCTTGATAAGAGCAAATATACTTTTAAAGAAAATAAAGCTTTAATTAATCAATTGCCTTTAGAGTTTGACGGATTCATTCAAATGACGGACAAAGCTCAGATTTATGATTTGAAGTTTAAAACTCCAACATCTTCATTTACAAACTTCTTAGGTTTAATTCCTTCAGCTTATGCAGCCGGTTTGGATGGTGTAAAAACAACTGGAGATTTTACCGTTTCAGGTTTTGCAAAAGGAGAATTGACAGACACAACAGTTCCAAAATTCAATATTGCGATTGCATCAAACAACGGTTCATTCCAATATCCGAACTTGCCAAAATCAGTTCAAAATATCGTAATTGATACCAAAATCATCAACGAAACAGGAATTCTAAATGATACCTACGTCAATTTAGACAAACTGACTTTCAGAATTGATCAGGACGTTTTCAGCGCTAAAGCGAATATTAAAAATATTACGGTAAACCCAATTGTTGATGCTGCATTAAAAGGAACAATCAACTTGGCTAATCTTTCAAAAGCGTATCCAATCAAAATGGATAAACCGCTTGCAGGTATTTTAAAAGCTGATGTTACGACGAATTTTGATATGGCTTCTGTAGAAAAAAGTCAATATCAAAACATTAAAAATGCAGGAACGATGAGTTTGTCAGGATTTAAATATACTGATGAAAACAATAAATCGATGAACATAAGCATTGCACAAGTTGAGTTTAATCCGAGTAAAATCAACTTAAAACAGTTCAATGCGACAACAGGAAAAAGTGACATTGCCATCAACGGAATTTTAGAAAACTTCTATGGTTTCATGTTTAAAAAACAGGAATTAAGAGGAAACTTCAACATGAGTTCAAATCAATTGGCTGTTGATGATTTTATGACGGCTGGCGAACCTGCAAAAGAAGAAACAAAAACAGCTGCAAAACCAGCTGAGGCAATGAAAATTCCTGCTTTCTTGAACTGTACTTTAAACGCAAAAGCAAATACTGTTTTATATGATAACTTAAAACTAAAAGATGTTTCTGGAAAACTAATTATTAAGGATGAAAAAGCACTTTTAGAGAACTTTAAAACATCGATTTTTGGAGGAACAATTGGTTTGACCGGAGCTGTTTCAACAAAAGAAAAAGTGCCAACATTTGATATGAACTTAGGTTTCAATCAAGTTGATATTGCGCAGACTTTTACGCAATTAGATATGATGAAAAAAATTGCGCCAATTGCAGGAATCATCAACGGTAAATTAAATTCGACTATAAAATTGAACGGAAATCTGGATGCAAATGAATTAACTCCGGATCTGAAATCTATTTCAGGAGATTTAATTGGACAATTACTTTCGACAACTGTAAATGCTAAGAACTCAACTTTACTAAATTCTCTTAGTTCAAACATTAAGTTCTTTGACATGAACAAAGTGAATTTAAATGATATTAAAGCTGCTTTAACTTTTGACAACGGTAAAGTAAATGTAAAACCTTTCGACATTAAATATCAAGATATTAAAGTTACTGTTGGTGGAACTCACGGTTTTGACCAAACGATGAATTACAACTTGAAATTTGACGTTCCAGCTAAATATTTAGGAAGCGAAGCAAATGCTTTCATTGCAAAAATGTCTCCTGCTGATGCTGCAAAATTGGAAAACATTCCAATTAATGCTTTGGTTACTGGTAATTTTTCTAGCCCAAAAATCAGTACTGATATGAAAGCTGCTGTTAGCAGTTTAGCGACTCAGGTTGCAAATCAGCAAAAAGACAAATTAACGCAAAAAGGTACTGCTGCTTTAACGGATTTAATCAATAAAAACACAAAAGCAAAAGATACTACGCAAGCTGCAAAAACAGAAAAAGAGCAAAAAACTCAGGAAGTAACCAAAAAAGCAAGTGACCTGCTTAATGGATTATTTAAGAAGAAGAATTAAACAAAAAAAGGCATCCAAATGGATGCCTTTTTTTATGTTTTAGTTTTTTATATTGCTTTCGAATAGCTATTTAATTTACCGTTATTCAAAATAGAATTTATAGTTTTTGTATATTCTCTTTCTGTATAAGTATTGATATCTATTGCGATGCTGCAATTATCATAGGGTTCATATTTTTTAATATTTGCTCCCGAAAACAATCCTATAGTTGGAGTTTGTACCGAACTAGACAAGTGCATAATACCGCTGTCAGCACCGATAAATAAATCTCCATTTGCAATAACAGATCCTATCTCCCTAATATCTTTACTATAAAATGTTGGCGCTTTAAATCCAATCTGTGAAACGTTTTCGACAGGCAAAATTTCAACAATATTGTAATCTTTATATTCTGTTGTTATTTGTTCGTAGAACTTCTCCCACCAATCTTCGGAAAGACATTTTGCTCCGGTTGCATAAGTAAAAATGAAAATTGTTCTTTTATCATTGTTTACCAATTCATTCAAAATCTTTCTTCCATTTGCAACTTCAGAAGCTGATAATTTCAAATCTAAAGGAGCAATTATTTTATTGCTATTTGTAAATAATCGCAATTTTGTTAAATAATGACGGAAATTATAAACCGGATATTTTGCAATATGCTCAAAATCCTTTTTTTTCTCGGCCTGTTCATCTATTGCATCTCCAAAAAATTTATATTTTGCATTTGAAAACTGAACGGCCAATCTTCCCGATGAAGAGTTTTGATCCACATTGATTACCATATCATAGGATTCATTTTTTATTGAAATCCAAACCTTTAAATATTCAAATAAACTTTTAAAAGGCTTTTTAGGCAAATGAATTGCTTTATTTACGACAGAGTAATTTTCAAAAATAATGGGTGCTAATGTGCCTTTTACGAATAAATCGATTTTACAATTTGGAAACGTTTCAGCAACTTCCTGAACGAGAGGTGTGATCAATAAAAGATTACCTAATCTTCCGTTGGGTCTGCAAATCAGGACTTTTTTGATTTCAGCTTTATCAACCAAAATAAAATCATCCTGCATCTTTGGTTTCCCAATGTTCTTAGTCAAATTACGCATTATATTGCGTCTGTAAACATTTACTTTGCTTAAAACACTCATCTATTAAATAATTTACGAATTATTAAATCTTAAATTTAATTTTAGAAATAATACCTGAAATGATTCGACTCAAATCTAAGGTCTTTTACTTTCTAAAAGTAAATTCTTCCAATAAGCATTTGTTACAAAATTGTAACCAAATGTATTAACATTCACACATTTGTGCTCTTGGAAATTGACTTAAAATTACAGCAAATTATTTAATAATCAACAACTTAATATACTATTAAGCAAAAAACAATCGACGGTTAAGGGAATTCTCTAGACGTTTATTGTGACAACATAACCTTCAGAACCGCGAACATTAAAAACAGTTCCGTTCTCAAATAATAAATACTGCCCTTTAATTCCAACCAGTTTTCCTTGAAAAGAAGGTGTCTTATCTAAATTCAAACTATTAATTTTTGCAGGGTAATTTAGTACCGGATAATTTAATTCGTAAACATCATTTTTTTGGCTGTAAAAATAATCTTTTGCTTCAGCTGGAATTAAGTTCTCCACTTTTGCTTTCTCAACGATAAGATCGCATGTTTCTGATGTAGCTTGAAGCATTTTTCTCCAGTTTGTTTTATCTGTGTAATGATCTTTTAGAGCGACTTCGGTAATTCCGGCTAAATATCTATTTGGAACCTCAACAATAGAAATTGCCTGAGTTGCGCCTTGATCAATCCATCTTGTCGGAACCTGAGATTTTCTTGTAACGCCTACTTTTACTTCTGTTGAAAAAGCCAGATATACAACGTGAGGCTGAAGTTGCGCTTTTGATTCAAATTCTAAATCACGATCTGCAATTCCTAAATGAGCAGTACTCAATTCAGGTCTCATAATCCAATCACCAGCCGCTGCGCTTGAATAAAAACAATCATAACAAAAACCTTGTCTGTATATTTTTTTCTTTTTTCCGCAATTTAAACACTGAAAACCCACAAAATTTATTTCAATATCTTTATTCAATAATTGATTCATACTTAAGAAACTATCTTCGAAAACCAAATAATATTGAATTGGATTTCCCATTTCAGTTTGCATTTTTGTAAGTACTCCTTGATATTGCATGTGATTTTTAATTTTAAATTGCTAATTTTAGATTTGTAACAACTCCGAGAAATTAGAGTTTTTATTGTTAAATTTCCAATTTATGCATTGGAATCTTTGTCTCAAATAGGACTATTTTTGCAAAAAAATACTATTTTTGATACAAGGACAAAGTTAATGTTTGTCTGCCGATATTCAAATCTTAAATTTATGAGTTTTGCTTTTTGAGCAAAAATTCAAAATCTAAAATAAAAATCTTCATGCCTGTATCTATCATAAATTCTTTCGCATCTTGGGTCCTTAAACAAAGGATACACCAAATCGAGCTTTTTCTAAAATACCCGAATGAAGTTCAGGAAGAGCTATTGCATAATTTATTGACGGCTTCAGAAAATACTGTTGTGGGGAAAAAATATGATTTTGCATCGATAAATTCATACAGGACTTTTGCCGAAAGAGTTCCCATTTCGACCTATGAAGAATTACAGCCTTTAATTGAACGCACACGCCAAGGCGAACAAGGCGTTTTTTGGGAAACACCAATAAAATGGTTTGCAAAATCAAGCGGCACTACAAATGCCAAAAGCAAATTTATTCCGGTAAGCAATGAAGCTCTTGAAGATTGCCATTATAAAGGAAGCAAAGATTTGCTTTGTTTGTATTTGAATAATAATGAAGATTCTGAATTGTTTTTAGGAAAAAGTCTTCGCTTGGGCGGAAGCTCTCAGATTTACGAAAACAACAATACTTTTTTTGGCGATTTATCGGCAATTTTGATTGAAAACATGCCTATTTGGGCCGAATTCAGCAGTACGCCAAGCAGCAAAACTTCGCTTATGAGCGAATGGGAAAGCAAAATCGCAGCGATTATAAATGAAACCAAAAACGAAAATGTAACCAGTTTTGCAGGAGTTCCATCCTGGATGCTGGTTTTAATGAATAAAGTTTTAGAAAATACCGGAAATCAGAATTTGCTTGAACTTTGGCCAAATCTTGAAGTTTACTTTCATGGAGGTGTAAGTTTTTCTCCTTATAAAGAACAATACAAGAAAATTTTGCCAAGTTCTGATTTTAAATATTACGAAATTTACAACGCTTCCGAAGGCTTTTTTGCTATTCAGGACTTAAATTATTCTAGCGATTTATTACTGATGCTGGATTACGGAATTTTCTATGAATTTATTCCGATGGATACTTTTGGAACTCCAAATCAAAAAGTGGTACGTTTAGCCGATGTTGAATTGAATAAAAATTACGCCATCGTTATTACGACCAATTCTGGTTTATGGCGTTATTTAATTGGTGATACCGTTCGATTTACATCATTAAATCCGTACCGAATTCGAGTTACCGGAAGAACTAAACATCATATTAATGTTTTTGGGGAAGAATTAATGGTTGAAAACACCGATCAGGCAATTGCTAAAGCCTGTCAAATAACACAAACTGAAGTTATCGATTATACGGTTGCTCCTATCTTTATGCACGACAAAGAAAAAGGTGCGCACGAATGGATGATTGAATTCAAGAAAAAACCGGCTGATGTTGGTCTTTTTCAAAAAGTTCTCGACGAAACTTTGCAAACTTTAAATTCTGATTACGAAGCGAAACGCTACAACAATATGACATTAAATCCTTTGGTGATAAATGTTGCGCGCGAAAACTTATTTTATGATTGGTTGAAGGAACGTGATAAATTAGGTGGACAACATAAGATTCCGAGACTTTCTAATCAGAGGGATTATTTGGAACAGTTGAAAGAGATGTAAATGATAAAATATTTTCCTTAAGATTAAAAACTAGATTTTATATAACAAATTCAATAAAAAATAATGTCAGCAAAAGATTATTTCGAAATTACTTATTGGTTAATTAGCTTATTAATTTTAGGATTTACAATTTATTATATTAAAACTTCACCTATTAAGGCTGTAGAAACAGGGCGTAAACTTAATGACGAACAGAATAAATATAATGCAAAAAGTGAATTATTTCTAACTCTTTTTTCTCTCCGAGGCAATCCTACAAATTATAATTTCGTAAATGGTCTCAATCAAATTGATATCGTTTTCGAAGATGTACCAGCTGTTTTAGAAGCTTGGGAGAGACTTTATAACTCTTTAAATACAAAAGATCAAGTTAATCCTATTCAAGAGTGGAGTTTATTACGAACTGAACTTTTATCTGAAATGGCTCAAAGCTTAGGATATCAAAAACTTAAACAAACTGCTATTCAGAGAAATTATTCTCCACAAGCTCATGCAAATCAGGATGATGAAAATTGGAGCTTTAATCAAGCCGCAAAAAAGTTTTTTGAAACGGGCACGATATTATATAATATGCACATCGAATCTCTGGAATTAATGAACGAGAATAAAAAAGCTAATCCTGACAATAATCAATAAAACAAACTTTACTACTTCTTTTAAAAACACATAATTCCACTAAATCCGCATGAGGGATAGAAGTGGAAATCCTTTTGTGTCTCGTTTTTTTTTTAACGAGACACAAAAGATTGCAACGAATAGCCCGACCCGGAGGGGCATGCCCATATAAAAAAACCTCAGCTCTTTGAAAAGACTGAGGTTTTGTTTTTTATTCTGATTGTAGAATTTCTAGTGTGATTTCTCCTTCGTCGAAATGACAAACTAAACTTTACATCATATCAATGTATCGATCGTGATATCCTAAAAGATATAAAACACCATCAAGTCCTAAACTAGAAATTGACGTTGAAGCGCTTTCTTTTACTTTTGGTTTTGCGTGGAAAGCGATTCCGAGGCCGGCTAAGTTTAGCATTGGCAAATCGTTTGCTCCGTCTCCTACTGCGATTGTTTGATTGATGTGGATTCCCTCTTTTTCAGCGATTGCTTTTAGTAATTCGGCTTTCTTTTCTCCGTTTATAATATCACCTAAATATTTACCAGTTAATTTACCGTCTTTAATTTCCAGTTGATTGGCGTGAACGTAGTCGATTCCTAATTCTTTTTGCAGATAATCTCCGAAATAAGTGAAACCTCCCGAAAGGATTGCGGTTTTATATCCATAATACTTAAGCGCTTTCATCAAGCGATGTGCGCCTTGGGTAATTGGTAAATTTATTGCAACATTTTGTAAAACTTCTTCACTCAAACCTTCCAGTAAAGCCATTCGTTGTTTGAAACTTTCGTTGAAATCAATTTCACCATTCATCGCCGACTCAGTAATTGCACGTACCTGATCGCCTACTCCATTTAATTCTGCCAATTCGTCAATAACTTCGGTTTGGATTAAAGTCGAATCCATATCGAAGCAAACCAAACGGCGGTTTCTTCTGTAAATATTATCTTCCTGGAACGAAATATCGACATTTAAAGTTCTTGAAATCTCCATAAAACTTGCCGTCATGACAATTTTATTTACAATTTCGCCTGTAACCGATAATTGAATACAAGAACGCGGATATTCTTCTTTTTCAACAATTGAAGTTCTGCCTGTTAATCGTATAATCGAATCAATATTCAGGTTTTGATCTGACATAATTTTAGTCACTGCAGCCAACTGAGAAGCAGCCAGTTTTTCGCCTAAAATATTGATAATATAACGTTGTTTTGATTGTGATTTTACCCATGTTTCGTAATCTTCGATAGAAATTGGAATAAATTTCACTTTGATTTCTAATTCGTAAGCCTTGAACAATAAGTCTTTTAAAACGGGCGCTGAAGATGAACCTGCAGCAATTTCAAACAAAATTCCTAAAGAAAGTGTATCGTGAATATCGGCCTGACCGATATCTAAAATATTAGCATCATAAGCCGCCAATACAGCTGTTAAACCTGCTGTAACCCCTATTTTATCATGTCCTGAAACCTTTAATAAAATAATTTCTTTATCCTCTATTGCCATTTTTCCTTTATTGATTTTGAAGCGACAAAAATCGGCAATCTATTGGTGATAAAAAAGAATAATCTTTGTTTTTTTTGCAAACAAAAAGCGCATATACATGCGCTTTTTGAAGTAATTTAACAATTATGTTCCGCTTTTAGAATAACATAACTTATTGTTATTTAGCTGGCTGATTTTCATCAAAGTTTACCATCCAGTTGATTCCAAACTTATCTTTGAACATTCCGAAATAAGCGCCCCAAAATGTTTTATTCAAAGGCATTTCTACTTTTCCGCCTGCTGAAAGTCCGTTAAAAATTCGATCTGCTTCTTCAGTACTTTCTGTATTGATCGAAATTGAGAAGTTTTCTCCAAAAGGCAAATCGCCAAATCGTGTCGAGCTGTCGCTTCCCATTAAAATAGTATCACCAATTGGCAATGAAACGTGCATAATTCTTTCAGCATCTGCTTCAGAAACTTCGTCACAGCCTTCTTCTTTAGGCATGTCTTTAAATTTTCCGATGTATGGGAATTCACCTCCAAAAACGGATTTATAAAATAGAAATGCTTCTTCGCAATTTCCATTAAATAGTAAATAAGGGTTTACTGCTGCCATGATTTTTTTTATTTAATTGTTGATTGTTAATTATTTTTTTGATTCTCTCTATTCTATTTCTCTGCTAATTCTTTTACTTTCTCTAATCCTTTTGGAAAAGCTTCTTTAAAATAATCAATATACTTTTCGACAACATCAACTTGAGCTGTCAAATCAGTAAATTCATTATCTGGCGTTAATCTATAGGTTTCCATTGCTCCACTCCATTTTTTTGTTTCTTCGTCAATAGGCAATTCTTTAAAATCTTTAATCTCTCCTATATGTTTGAAGGCCATATATTCATTTGGAATTTTAGTTTCGATAACGCTGTTCATTCCTTCGCCGCTTGGTGACATAAAATGTATTTTGTCGCCTTCATTCCAATCACTTATTGCATACGAGCCTTCGCAAAAAGCGCCCGTCCATTCTCTATAAGTGGCATCGTTCCATAAAATCTCCCAGACCTTTGCAGAAGGAGCTTTAATTCTAATTTTAAATTCCAATTTTTCCATAACTACGATAGTTTACTAAAATCCATAAACAAAACATTCCAGCGATGTCCGTCTAAATCTGCAAATCCAAAGCCATACATCCAGCCTTGGCTTTCTGCTGGTTCTGCAAAAACAGTTCCTCCGGCTTCAGTCACTTTCTTGGCTAATTCGTCAACTTCTTCTCTGCTTTCGGCATCAATCGATATCAGAACCTCAGAACTTGATTTTGTATCTGTAATAGCATTTTGCGAAAAACTTGAAAAAAGCATTTCTTCAAAAAGCATAACCACAAAATGTCCTTCACCAACCACCATGCAAGTAGAACTTGGTGTATCGTGCTGTTCATTGAAAGAAAAACCTATTTTCCAGAAAAAATCTTTCGCTTTTGCAATATTCTTAACAGGCAAATTCAACCATATTTGTTTTGTCATTTTTTTGATTTTTTTGTGTTAAACAATTTATTTTAAAACATTAGTTATGTAAGTCAATTTGAGTTTAATCTGTATTACAATCTTTAAACCTCTGCACCATTGAGGTTTTGCATCTAAAAAAATTAATTATTTTCAATATAATTTTTAAAATTATCTAAAATCGCCTGCCAGCCTGCGCGCTGCATTTCTTCAGGATTTACGGTTTCAGGATCAAAACTTTCAACGATTTCAACACCTTCTGCAGTTTGAGTAAAAGTAATTTCAACTTTTCTTCCATCAGCCATAACATACGAAAGCGCTTCATTTGGTTTCACCAAAGTAAATTCACCTTCAAAATCAAAGCTCATGCTTCCGTCTTTTGCCGCCATTGTCGATTTGAATTTTCCTCCTTCTCTCAAATCAGCTTCAGCGTAAGGCGTATGCCAGTCTGGAGAAGCAAAACTCCATTTTGTAATATGTTCCGGCGTATTCCAAAACTTCCAAACCTTTTCTGCAGATGCATTAACTGTGCTTTTTATTGTTATCATTATATATTAAGTTTAGTTTTAAAATTTTTCTGTATATTTTTTAAAGTTGTCAATTACATCTTGACACCATTGCTTTTGCATGCTTTCAGAATCCGTTTTATTTGGTTCAAATACTTCCGTAATTTTTACGCTTTCTCCTAAATCCTCAAAATGAATACTTCCAATTCTATTATTTGAAAGTTTGTATTCTATTAATCGAAACTTTTCGACTTTTACATAAATTCCTTCAAAATCAAAATGCTCATTTTTGTCTTTTGATGTCATTTTATACCTAAACTTTCCTTCCACCTTCAAATCATTTTCGGCATAACTTGTATACCAATTATCAAAAGCAGTATTCCAGTTTTCGATGTGTTTTGGCGTAATCCAAAAATCCCAAACTTTTTCTATTGATGCATTAATTGTATTTTGAACTGTTATCATCTTTGTTCAATTAAATTAATTACATGTTTTCAGGAATCTGACTTTCATCCATATAGAAAATTTCCCAATGATGATTGTCAACATCTAAAAAAGTTCTTTGATACATCCATCCGTAATCTTTTGCCGGAATATAATCTACTCCACCCGCTTTAATCGCTTTTTCTATCATTTCATCTACTTGTTCACGAGAATCCAAAGAAATTGAAATTAAAACTTCGCTTGTTGTAGCAGCATCGCAAATTTGCTTTTCGGTAAAGGTTTTATAAAACTCTTCTACCAAAAGCATCACAAATATATTTTCGTCAATAACCAAACAAGCTCCTTTTTCATTTGTGAATTTTGGATTAGTCGAAAAGCCTAATTCATTATAAAAAGCCACTGCCTTATTTAAATCTTTTACGGGAAGATTTAAGAATATCTTTGTTTTCATCTTTATAAAATTACAAATTATAAAAACAAATTTAAAATTTTAGGATTAACTTAAAGTTACATAAAAAGTCATTTTTAGGGTCATTTGAGACAAATTATCTACTTTTGTAAGAATGTAAATCTTTCAAAAAGAAAAAATTATGAGCAAGAAAACAGGTTTAATTGTGCCCCACGACTATAAATTGTTGAGCATAGCAGCGATTTTAGAAGTTTTTGAAACAGCCAATAAATTGAGTAAAGAACATGAAAAGCCTTTTGAAATTATGGTTTTTCAATCGGCTGGACAAATTCCTCAAGAACAATTATTTGGCTATAAAGTTCATGCCATTGAAAATTCGGACATTGCTTTAGATTTGATTTTGATTCCGGCTTTTACCACAGATAATATGAGCGAAATGATTGCAAAGAATAAAGATTTTATTCCGTGGTTAAAAAAACAGCATCAAGCTGGAGCTGAATTAGCGAGTTTTTGTACCGGTGCCTTTTTGTTTGCCGCTTCGGGATTATTGAATGAGAAATTAGCGACTACGCATGTTGACGCCTGCAGTGCTTTTACAAAGGCTTTTCCGTTAGTAAAATTAAAACCTGAAGAAACTTTAACAGCCGATGGAAGTTTATATACCAGTGGCGGTTCAACCTCAACATTTCACTTATTGATTCTTTTGGTTCAGAAATATTGCGGAAACGAGATTGCAGTCCAAATTGCCAAAATTTTCTCCATCGACTTAAATCGATACAAGCAGAGTTATTTTAGCACTTTTAGACCAAATCATTTGCACAACGATACTTTGGTTGCCATGTTGCAGCAAAAAATCGAAAGCCAATACCATTCAATTGAAAAACTGGAAGAAATCACCAAAGATATTCCAACCAGCGCTCGCAATATGACACGCAGATTCAAGCAAGTAACGGGAATTCCGCCAATTGAATACCTACAAAACATCAGAGTTGAAAGCTCCAAAAAATATCTGGAACAAACACAACTTTCAATTTCAGAAATTATCGAAAAAACGGGTTATAACGATCCAAAAGCATTCCGAAAAGTGTTTTATAAAATGGTTGGGATGAAACCTATTGAATACAGAGAGAAATTCAGAGTTCAGTAATTTTTATCGTAGAGACGCACTGCAGTGCGTCTAACAATTGATTTAAAAATAATCTAAAAACATTAATATGCATACGTACACGCACTGCAGTGCGTCTCTACAGTAAAAAAACACAGAAAAACACTTATTACGATGCCGTTTCGATCAGGGCTAAACGAGAAGTTTCATTTTCATGACATCCATAAATTAAGATTTAATAATCCACATCAAAACTTTTTTGTTCGTTTTCAAAAGTTCATCGATTTCTTTCATGCTTTCGTTTGAAACTGCCGGACAACCCCAGCCTTCAGGAGTTCCTTCTGGATAAACTTCATTCTCTGAAACCGCCTCCCAAGAATGCAAAACTATTGCACGATTTCTCGCATTTGAATTGGTTTTGTCTTTTCCCTGCAAAATGTAATTGACTTTAATTCCCCATTGACTAACGCCTCGATCTAAAACAACATATTTACCCAGCGAGGAACAATGCGAATCAAATTCATTACTAAGCTGTACTTTTTCTTTAGTCGCTGTCGCGCCCCATCTATTATCTCCGCAACCGTGACTAACCATGCAGGATTTCACAATTATATTCTTTTGAAAATCATATACAAAAAATCGTTTTAAACCAGAATGCAATCCCAAATCAATTAAAATAAATTTATCGTTATTTAAATTGTTTCGAAGAGCGTACTCTTTTGCTTCTTTGTAAAATTTACTGTAATCAACTTCGACTCGGGGTTTGGGCTCTCCAATTATTTCAGTTTTATTTTCATTTTTAGAAACCACAATTTCTTTCTTATCTTTTTGATTACAAGATAAAATCAAAACCAAACCAATTACAAAAATCACGTTTTTCATGTCTACAATTTACATAAAATCTCAAACGAAAATCTTGCTTAAAAAGTATAAAAAAACCTGCTCAAATAAATGAACAGGTCTAAAAGAGATTTGCCAAAACTGACAAAGTTATTTTTCTAATTTACGAAGCAATTTCCATACGCTTCAATAGGTTTTTACTCAAAGTATGTTCTGCATATTCTTTGTCGATTGTCAAAGTTGTATCATTAGAACTTGGCAATTCGTACATCGCATCTGTTAAGATAGCTTCACATAACGAACGCAATCCACGAGCGCCTAATTTGTATTCTAAAGCTTTATCAACAATAAAATCCAATGCTTCATCAGTAATACTAAATTCAACATCATCCATTAAAAATAATTTCTGATATTGTTTTACCAATGCATTTTTAGGTTGTGTCAAAATTGCACGCAAAGTTTCTCTGTCTAAAGGATCCATATGCGTCAATACTGGCAAACGACCAATAATCTCCGGAATCAATCCAAAGTCTTTAATATCTTTTGGAATGATATATTGCAATAAATTGTTTTTATCAATATTATCGACATTTTTAGAAGTTGAATAACCAACTGCCTGACGATTCAAACGTTTTGAAATAATACGTTCTACTCCGTCAAAAGCACCACCGGCAATAAACAAAATATTTTGAGTATTAACCTCAACAAATTTTTGATCCGGATGCTTACGTCCTCCTTTTGGCGGTACGTTTACAACTGTTCCTTCTAATAATTTTAATAAAGCTTGCTGTACACCTTCACCAGAAACATCACGTGTTATTGACGGATTATCACTCTTACGGGCAATTTTATCAATTTCGTCAATAAATACGATTCCTCTTTCGGCTTTGGCTACATCATAATCTGCTGCTTGTAGTAAACGTGTCAAAATACTTTCGACATCTTCACCAACATATCCAGCTTCTGTAAGTACAGTTGCATCAACAATTGCCAAAGGAACGTCTAACATTTTTGCGATAGTTTTTGCTACCAATGTTTTTCCAGTTCCGGTTTGACCAACCATGATAATGTTACTTTTTTCAATCTCAACTTCGTCGTCTAATTGCTGTTGCATTAAACGTTTGTAGTGATTGTAAACCGCAACCGACATAACCTTTTTTGTCTGATCCTGACCAATAACATATTGATCCAGAAAAGCTCTGATTTCTTTTGGTTTCTTTAAAATCAAGTCCCCAATAAGTTTCGCATTTCCGCTAGACTTTAATTCTTCTAATACAATTCCGTGTGCTTGTTCAATACACTTATCACAGATATGTGCATTAATACCCGCAATCAATAAATTAGTTTCTGGCTTTTTTCTTCCACAAAACGAACATTCTAATACTACTTTTGCCATTCTTTATTTAAGTTACTAAGCTGCAAAGATACTAAGTTTCTAAGCTTTTTAATTAAAACTTTAAAACTTAACTCCTTACAGCTTAATATTTTTTTTGTTTAAAGTTTAAAGTTTCAAATTTCAGGTTCTCCAAAGCAACTTGAAACATGAAACCTGAAACTAATTTTTAGCTTCTTCTTAATACTTCATCAATCATTCCGTATTCTTTTGCTTCGTCGGCTTTCATCCAGTAATCACGCTCACTGTCTTTATGCACTTTATCAAAAGTTTGTCCAGAATGGTGTGAAATAATGTTGTATAATTCATCTTTTAATTTCAACATTTCACGTAAGTTGATTTCCATATCTGTTGCAACCCCTTGTGCTCCTCCAGATGGCTGGTGAATCATTACTCTTGAGTGTGGCAATGCTGAACGTTTTCCTGCTGCTCCGGCACATAATAAAACTGCTCCCATAGAAGCTGCCATTCCTGTACAGATTGTTGCAACATCAGGTTTAATGAATTGCATTGTGTCATAAATTCCTAGTCCTGCATAAACGCTTCCTCCTGGAGAATTTAGATAAATCTGAATATCTTTTGAAGCATCAGCGCTTTCTAAAAATAATAACTGCGCCTGAACAATATTAGCGATTTGATCATCGATACCTGTTCCTAAAAAGATAATTCTGTCCATCATCAATCTTGAAAAAACGTCTAATTGAGAAACGTTCAACTGGCGCTCTTCGATAATGTATGGAGTCATGTTTGTTGGGTTCATCGCTGCTATGATTTTGTCATAGTACATTGCGTTTACTCCTTGGTGCTTTGTAGCAAATTTTTTGAATTCTTTACCGTAGTTCATATGTATCTGTTTTACGTTTATTTGGTGTATATCTTTTTATTCTCCGCAAAGGTCATACCTTTTTAAAAAGGATGTCAATTTGTCTTATTTCTAGCCCAGATAGTAGTGAAAAGCTTTTTGAAATGGCAACTAATTTTTGTTGGTAGAAAAAAGCGACCAACGGAAGCTCTTTTTATACTTTACAAAAAAAGGCAGCAATGAAAAAACTTGTAACGGATAGCTGGATTAGCTCCTGAAAAGTAATCAAAAATAAATTAAAACAAAAGAGCGTCAGGAAAAAATCCTGACGCTCCATAATAATTGTTTTCTTAGAAATTATTCTCCGTAAGACGCAGCAATAAATTCTTCGTAAGTAACTTCTTTAGTTGTTGGGTTTGCTTTTTCTTTGAAGACATCTAACATTTTAGCTGCTACAACTTGCTCAGAAAGTCTTTTCACTTCTTCCTGGTTAGATAAAACTCTAGCCACGATTCCTTGAACTTCTTCGTCAGTTGGATTTGTTTGTCCAAATTGAGCCATTTGTTGTCTGATAGCATTTGATGTAAACTCTTTCAAGTCTTCAAATGTAATTTGGATATTACTTTGAGCTAATGCTTTTCCTTCGATTAATTGGAAACGTAAACCTTTTTCAGATCTTGCGTATTCAACTTCAGCTTCTTCTGCAGAAAGTTTTTTCTCTCCAACAGTTTGCAACCATTTTTTCAAGAATTCAGCTGGTAAATCAAATTTAGTGTTCTCGATCAAGAAATCCTGAACATCTAATAATAATTTTTGATCTGCTTGTTGTGCGAATTGAGATTCAGCATCTTCTTTAATTTTAGATTTTAAATCTTCTAAAGAAGCTACTTTTCCTTCACCAAAAAGTTTGTCAAATAATTCTTGGTTTAATTCTGCTAATTCAGAACCGTTGATTGCTTCGATAGTAAAGTTTACTTCGATATCTAAACCGTGAACATCATCATGAGCTACTTTTAAGTAATCCATTAATTGGTGATCATCTTCGAATAAACCTTTTGTACTTACTGTAACAACATCTCCAACTTTTTTACCGATGAATTTATCTCCAGCTTTTTTGTTGAAAGTAGATACAGAAATTGTAGTTGTATTGTTGATTCCTTTTTCTTCGTTTGTGAAAGTTCCAGTTAAATCTGAATCAGCTTCAACTTTATCCTGAGGAATTGCTTTTCCGAATTGTTTTTGGATACGCTCAACTTGTCCGTCGATTAATTTATCATCAGCAGTAACGATATATTTTACGATATTGTTTTTAGCTTCTAAATCAATTTCGAAGTTTGGCACTAAACCAATTTCGAATTCAAAAGTTAATTCTTCTGCATCCCAGTCAAGGTTTTCGTTTTCTTTAGCAAGAGGAGTTCCTAAAAGGTTTAGTCTTTCAGATTGAATGAAACGCTCTAAAGCCAAGTCAACTACTTTCTTGATTTCTTCTTGTTTAATAGCTTTTCCGTATTGTTTTTCAACAAGATCTTTAGGAACTTGTCCTTTTCTAAATCCTTTTACTTGAGCCAAAGGCAATTTTTCATTGATTCTTTTTGCTACTTGACCTTTATAATCCATATGAACAACGTTCATAACAATTGTCTCGTTTACAGCGTCTATTGCTACTCTTTTAATATCCATCTTCTTCTTTAATTTACATAATAAAATTGGGTTGCAAAATTATAAAATTTTTGCAACCCAACCAAGTTTTTAATCTATTGTATTTGAAGCAGTTTTAATCTGCTCAATTTGCTTTATTTATCGTCTCCAAGTATCTTATATGTGATAGATTGCAGAATTGACAAAATAACACTAAAAATTAAGGCCGTCCAGAATGAATCGACAGCAAAACCTCCGACAATTTTAGTACAAGCCAAAATCATTAAAGCATTTATGACCAGTAAAAACAAACCTAGTGTAACAACAGTTACTGGCAATGTTAACACCACTAAAATAGGTTTTATAAAAACATTCAGCAAGCCTAAAACTACTGCAACAATTACAGCTGTTCCAAAACTAGTAACCACAACCCCCGTTAAAAGGTTAGATAATAATAAAACCAAAGCAGCTGTGACAAGAAGTCTGAGTAATAATTTCATAGTTTTTCAGGTTTAAAATTTATTTAAAAATAATAAAATTTTCATCAAAAGTGCTATTCTTTTAAAAACCCCGCCGTAATTTCAAAAAACATTTTAGGGTTTTCGGCATGAAGCCAATGTCCGGCATTTGGAATCGTTTCTAATTTTAAATTCGGAAAATGCTCTTTTATCGCATCAATATCTTCATCCTGAATATAGCCCGATTCTCCTCCTCTAATAAATAATGTCGGTTTATCAAAAACCAAACCTTCTGCCAAAGGTTTTCCAATTGCATCCAGATTATTATTAAAAACTTCCAGATTAAATCTAAAGGCTAATTGCCCTGGTTCCTTCCAATATAAATTCTTTAACAGAAACTGACGTGTCCCAAAATCAGGAACATATTGCGCTACAATTTCCTCAACATCAGCTCTGCTTGGTTTTACTGAAAAATCAACCGCATTCAATCCTGCCAAAATATCCTGATGATGTTGCTTGTAAAATCTCGGACCGATATCTGCCACAATTAATTTATCTACAATTTCGGGATGTGTTGTTGCAAAAAGCATTGCTACTTTTCCGCCCATCGAATGTCCAAGAATATCAATTCTCGTTAAATTATTTGCTTGGCAATATTCAAATACATCCTGAACCATCGCTTCATAACTCCATTCATCGGAATGAAAACTACGCCCGTGATTTCTTAAATCTAAAATATGAACCTGAAATCCGGCTTCTACATATTGACCTGCGAGTGTTTTCCAATTGTCTGACATTCCCAGAAATCCATGCATTATAACAAATGGTTTTCCTTCGCCTTCTATTTTTGAGTAAAGCATACTTTTATTTTTACTTTGAAGATTTATTTCAATTTATTCAAATACATATTTACAACATTATCTAAACCAAGATAAAGCGCTTCAGAAATTAAAGCATGCCCAATTGACACTTCAAGCAAACCTGGGATATTCTCTTTGAAAAATTTGATATTATCCAAACTCAAATCATGTCCGGCATTGATTCCTAAACCTAATTCATTTGCTAATTCTGCTGCTTTTGTATAAGGCTCGATTCCTTTTTTGTTTCCTAAATCATATTGATGTGCAAAAGCTTCAGTATATAATTCAATTCTGTCAGTTCCAGTTTTTTTTGCGCCTTCAATAATTTCCAAAACCGGATCAACAAAAATTGAAGTTCGAATTCCGTTTCGCTGAAATTCCTGAATTACTTCTGTCAAATATTCTTGATTTTTAATTGTATCCCAACCTGCCGAAGATGTAATTGCTCCAATGGCATCTGGAACTAAAGTAACCTGATCTGGTTTGCATTCTAAAACCAAATCAATAAAATTATGCTGTGAATTTCCTTCAATATTATATTCAGTCGTAACAATTGCTTTTAAATCGCGAGCATCCTGATAACGTATGTGGCGCTCATCTGGACGAGGATGAATCGTGATTCCCTGAGCTCCAAATTTCTGAATATCGGCAGCTACTTTTAATAAATCAGGAACATTCCCGCCACGTGCATTTCTTAAGGTTGCAATTTTATTGATATTTACACTTAACTTTGTCATATAAATAGATAATTAATTCTAGTAACACTATATTTGTAATGACAAAAATACAAAGTAAAACGTCGTAGTTTTTGGTATTTTTTGATTATTTTGCAAGGAAATATCTTCAATTGATTTATGACAGAAATTACAAACTATATCACCAATGATTTCAGAGCGATTGATAGTCAGGAAACGATAGCATCTGTTCAGGACTTTTTTGCTGATGTCGATTTTTCGCATTTTCCGGTTTTAGAAGGCGGAATCTTTATAGGAAGTATTGCCGCTGACGATATTGAAACTTTCGATACAGATAAAAAGGCAATTGACTACAAATATACTTTAGAACGTTTTTTTGCCCGAAAATCAATGATCTGGCTTGACGTTTTAGAGGTTTTTGCTAAAAATCATACTAATACAATTCCGGTATTGGATGAAAACAATGAATATATTGGATACTATGAAATGGAAGATATCATGCGATTCTTTCAGGAAACTCCATTTCTAAAAGAACAAGGAGGTATCATAATTGTTCAAAAAGGTCTTTTGGATTATTCTATGGGCCAGGTAACACAGATTGTAGAAAGTAATAACGGAAAAATCCTGGGCTGTTTTATTTCTGAAGCCGATTTGGAAAATGTCCAGATTACAGTCAAAATAGGGGTTGGGCCAATGAATGAAATCATTCAGACTTTCAGACGATATAATTATGAAATTATCTCTGAACATCAGGAAGATGCCTATATCAACAGCCTTAAAGAACGTTCTGATTATTTAGACAAATACCTTAATATATAGTATTGTTTGTTGAATCGGTTAATTGTTTAATCGTTTTGACGAAAAAAAATTAACGATTAAACAATTAAACAAAAATCGATTAAACAGCAGATGAAAATAGCCATTTACGGACAATATTATCAAAACAGCACCGAGCCAATTATAAAAGATATTTTCTCGTTTTTAACCTCCAATAATGTTGAAATCGTTATTGAGGAAAATTTTCTTCAAATGCTTTATGAAAAACAACTCGTAAAAAGAGATTACAAAACATTTTCATCGAGTACGATTTTAGACAATAGTTTTGAAATGCTGATTAGTATTGGTGGTGACGGAACCGTTTTGAGATCTGCTGCTTTAGTGCGTAATTCTGGAGTTCCACTATTAGGTATTAACGCTGGCCGCTTAGGATTTCTTGCCAAAGTTCAAAAAGAAAACATAGACGGTTTATTGCAATATGTTATTGATCAGAATTACACAACATCTGAAAGAACCTTGCTTGGCTTAACTTCTGAACCAGACAATGAAGCTTTCAAAGAACTAAATTTTGCAATGAACGAAGTTACTGTCAGCCGTAAAGACACTACTTCGATGATTACTGTAGAAACGTATTTAAACAATGAATACCTAAATTCATATTGGGCTGACGGTCTAATTATCTCTACGCCAACCGGATCTACAGGTTATTCTTTAAGTTGTGGCGGGCCAATATTAACACCAGATGTAAAAAGCCTAGTTATTACACCAATCGCACCACATAATTTAACAGCACGCCCTCTTGTGATTCCTGATGACACTGAAATAACATTACGAGTTACAGGAAGAGAAGATCAATATTTAGTTTCTTTAGATTCCAGAATTTCATCTGTAAAGAACGAATCTATCTTAAAAATCAAAAAAACAGATTACAAAATCAAAATGGTAGAGATTCCAGGCGAAACTTTCCTGAAAACTTTGAGAAATAAACTGCTTTGGGGAGAAGACAAAAGAAATTAAGTCTTTTTCTGACGGCTTACTATACGATAATACCACTTTTTCTCGTTCTGCATGTATCGAATCCGCATTAAATGTCTCAAAATCATAATGTAAATTGAAAAAAAAGCACATTTAATCAAAGCAACGTTGATTCGTATCGATAATTATTATATTTGCACGCAATTTTGAATTAAATGAAGAAAATTTTTAATTTATTGTTATGTTTTTTCCCCTTTATTACACTAAATGCTCAGATCAATGAGATTGGTGTCTTTCTAGGCGGAAGTAACTTTGTTGGAGACGTCGGAAGTACGACATATATCAATCCAGACAAACTGGCTTTTGGCGTATTATACAAATGGAATAAAAGTCCGCGTCATGCGTATCGCTTTTCTTATACACAATCTACAGTTGCTGGAAATGATTTGGACTCAGATGAGACAGGTAGAAGCAAAAGAGGATATCGCTTTAGAAACAATATCAAAGAACTTTCTGCTGGCTTGGAATTCAATTTTTTTGATTTCAACCTGCATGATTATCATACAAAATTTACTCCTTATATATATTCAGGTTTAAGTTACTTTTTTTACGATGATTTATACATTAGTGGAGGAGAAACGAGAAAGTACAAAACCTCGAGTTCGATTGCCATTCCGATGACTTTCGGAATTAAATCGAATGTAACACCTCATTTTATTATAGGAGCAGAAGTTGGCGCTCGCTATACTTTTACTGACAATATTGATGGAAGTAATCCGTCAAGCAGCAATTTTTCGAATTTGCGTTTTGGAAATTTAAATAATAACGATTGGTATGTCTTTTCTGGAATTACATTAACGTATACCTTTGGACAAAAACCGTGCTATTGCGCAGAATAATACAATGAATTTACTAGATACTATAGATCGCACCAACCTCCCAAAACACCTTGCCATTATCATGGACGGAAACGGGCGCTGGGCAAAACAACAAGGATTTTTACGCGCTTTTGGTCATGAAAACGGAACAAAATCAGTAAAAAAAACAATTACCAACTGTGCCAAACTCGGCATTGAATATTTAACGCTATACGCTTTTTCAACAGAAAATTGGAATCGCCCAAAACTAGAAGTTGAAGCGTTAATGAAAATATTAATCAATTCATTGAAGAAAGAACTTGTTACCCTACAAGAAAACAACATAAAACTTAATGCAATTGGAAATCTTGAAAAATTACCTAAATCAGCCCAAAAGGAACTTTTAGACGTTATTGAGAAGACAAAAAACAATACTCGTCTTACTCTTACACTGGCTTTAAGTTACGGATCACGAGAAGAATTGGTAAATGCCGTGAGAATCATCAGCGATAAAGTTAAAAATAATATAATTTCATTAGACACTATTGACGATTCAATTATAAATGAGCATCTTTACACGCAAAATTTACCAGACGTAGATTTATTAATACGAACAAGTGGAGAACATAGAATAAGTAACTTTTTGCTGTGGCAGATAGCCTATGCAGAATTGTATTTTACGAATGTCTTGTGGCCAGACTTTAAAGATCAAGATTTATATGAGGCTATCATTAGTTATCAAAAAAGAGAACGTAGATTTGGAAAAACCAGTGAACAAATTAAATAATTTTTTAGTGTTACAAAAAAGAGTACAAATAGTCCTTACCCTACTACTTTTGGGTAGTTTTTCACAAATAAAAGCACAAGATCGAGTTCCTTTTGATCAAGGAAAAAAATATATTCTTGCTAAAGTTTCTGTTGTTGGTAAAATAAGCTTCAATGAACAAACTGTTGTTACCTTTTCTGGCCTTCAAAAAGGACAGGAAATAACAGTTCCTGGTGAAGAAATCAGTAGCGCTATCAAAAAATTAGGCAAACTTGGCCTTTTTGATGAAATTGCATTTTATGTAAATAAGGTAGAAAATGACAGTATTTATCTGGATTTAGATATCGTAGAACTTCCTAAATTAAACGAAGTTAAAATCGTTGGTGTAAAGAAAAGCAAAGTCGAAGGACTTATTAAGGATAATAATTTGACAAAAAACAAAATTGTCAATGAAAACTTAATTACGACGACCAAAAATTACATTGAAAATAAATACAAAAAAGAAGGTTACTATAACACAAAAGTTATCATTACAAACACACCTGACACTCTTGCCGGAAACCAAGTGAATATGCTTGTCCGAATTGACAAGGGTGATAAGGTAAAAATTAGCAGTATTGACTTCATCGGAAACCAACAACTTACTGATACTCAATTAAGAGCCGCAATGAAAGACACAAAACAAAAGAATGTTCTACGTGTCTTAAAAGCTTCAAAATTCATACCTGAAAAATACAAAACCGACTTAGAAAAAGTAGTTGCTGCTTATAAAGAAAAAGGATATCGTGATGCACGTATTATCTATGATTCTGTGACTTATAACAAGCAAAAAAATATGCTTGCTATCAAAATTAATGTAGAAGAAGGAAACAAATATTACTTCGGAAATATTAAATTTTTAGGAAATACTGTTTATTCTGATCAATTACTACACCGTTATTTAGGAATCAAAAAAGGGGAAACTTACAACGGAGTTTTACTTGAAAAACGTATTGCTGATAAAACAAAACCAGATGCAGAAGATATTACAAACTTGTACCAAAACAATGGTTACCTGTTCTCTAATATTAATGCCGTAGAGGTAAAAACAGTAAACGATACAATTGATTTTGAAATTAGAGTTACAGAAGGTCCTATTGCTTATTTCAACAAGATATATGTTACAGGAAACGACAAAACAAATGACCACGTAATTTATCGTGAGCTAAGAACTAAGCCTGGAAACAAATACAGTAAAGAAGAATTAGTTAGAACTATTCGTGAAATTGGTCAGTTAGGTTTCTTTGACCCGGAATCTATCAAACCAGAATTTAGAAATGTTGACGCTGGAGCCGGAACAGTAGATATCGAATATCAACTTGTTGAAAAAGGATCTAGTCAGGTTGAGCTTCAGGGTGGTTACGGCGGAGGTGGTTTCATCGGAACCTTAGGTCTTTCGTTCAACAACTTCTCGGCAAGAAATATTTTTAACAAAGAATCATACAAGCCACTTCCGATGGGAGATGGTCAAAAAGTAGCACTTCGTTTACAAGGAAGTACCTACTTCCAAACGTATAGTTTATCATTCTCTGAACCTTGGTTTGGAGGGAAAAAACCAGTACAATTTAGTTCTGCGATTTCTTACAGTAAACAGTTCAATAACAATTATGCAACAAGAACTGTTGATAAGAGCAAAAGTTTTAATATTTTTACAGTACAAGTTGGTTTAGCAAAACGTTTACAAGTACCTGATGATTTCTTTGTATTATCACAATCTGTAAGTTACCAGCACTATGACTTAAACAACTATTACACTGGATTGTTTACTTTTGGTAATGGAGCATCGCGAAATCTTGCTTATACTATTGGTCTTACAAGAAATAATAAAGGAACAAATCCTATTTTCCCAATTTATGGTTCGGAATTTAGTATTTCAGCAAAAGTAACACCTCCATATTCTTTATTTAACGGAATTAAATATGGAGATCTAGAAAACCAAAAAGAATACAAAACACAATATACTGGAACACCAACATCTGGTGTAGATGGCCAGCCATTAAACACAGGTGATTATGTAAAAACAGAAACTGTTAACGGACAATCTGGGTATGTAAGTGTTGGGTCTGACTATGCAAGCGCTGATACAGATGTTGCTAAAGTCGATCAAAAGAAATACAATTGGTTAGAATATTATAAAATTAAATTTAAAGCAGACTGGTATACTAAAGTTTATGGTAAATTAGTTTTAAGAACCCTTACAGAATTTGGTTTCTTAGGAGCTTACGATCAGGCAAGAGGTGTTGTACCGTTTGAGCGTTTTTATTTAGGTGGAGACGGAATGGCGCAATACTCAATGGACGGTAGAGAAACGATAGGTCTAAGAGGTTATCCAAATGGATCATTGACTCCAACAAATGCAGCAGGTCAGCAAATTGGAGCAACAATTTATAACAAATTCTCAATGGAGTTACGTTATCCTATTACATTAAAATCGTCAGCATCAATTTATGCATTGACTTTCTTAGAAGCAGGTTCGTCATATCCAACATTTAAGGATTATAATCCGTTTGATTTGAGTCGTTCTGCGGGTGTAGGTTTACGTGTTTTCATGCCGGCATTCGGATTATTAGGAATTGATTTCGGTTACGGTTTCGATGCTCTGCCTAATTCTGTTACCAATAAAGCAAATGGATGGGAAACTCATTTCATTATTGGACAACAATTTTAGACAATTAGCGTTTGGTTAAAAATCATCAATAAAGTTATGTTATGAGAAAACAGTTTTTATTTTTATTTTTAGCCTTGATTGTAGCAAATACAAGTCAGGCACAGACACGAACGACAAGAATTGGCTACATCGATATGGAGTATATTCTTGAAAACGTTTCTGACTATAAAGAGGCAACAGCTCAATTGGAGCTAAAGGCTCAAAAGTGGAAACAAGAGATTGAATCCAAAAAAATAGAAATAAATAAACTGAAAGAAAGCTTAAAAGCCGAAAAAGCGCTTTTGACGAAAGAACTTATTGATGAAAGAGAAACAGAAATAAAATTCATGGAAACGGAGATGATGGATTATCAGCAGAAGCAATTTGGTTCTGATGGAAATCTAATTCATCAAAAGATGGCATTAGCCAAACCAATCCAGGATCAAGTTTTTACTGCAGTGCAGGATATTGCAGAAGCTAAAAATTATGATTTTATTTTTGATAAATCTTCTGATTTGACAATGCTTTTCAGTAATAAAAAATTTGATATTAGCGATCAAGTTATACGAGTTTTAAATAGAACTGATAAAAGAGAGCAATTGACTAAAAAACAATTGAAAGATCAGGAAATCAAAGAAACTCGTGAAAATGAAATTGACGAAAATCCAGCAATGGCCGATCGCCAAAAAGCACTTGACGAAAAGAGAGCTGCCAGAGAAAAACTAATTGAAGACAGAAGATTAGAGCAGGAAGCGAAGAAAAAAGAATACGACGACAGAAGAAAAGCGATTCAGGCGGAAAGAGAAGCTAAAAAAAATGGCACGGTTTCTGAACCTGCAAAAACAACTGAAGCAGCAAAAACAACTGAAACCAGTAAAACTGATGCAACAGCGAAACCTGCAACAGGAACTGAAACTTCACCAGCAGCAACTGAGCCAGCTGTAGACAAAGCTGCTGAAAGACAAAAGTTGTATGAACAACGTAAAAAAGAATTAGAAGAAAGAAGAAAGAAAATATTAGAAGAGAGAGAAGCGGCTAAAAAAGCAAAAGAAGCCGAAACACAAAAACCTAATACGACCAATAATTAATTAATATTTTAAAAATGATGAAACAAATCAAAACTTTACTAATTGCTGCCGTTTTAATTTTAGGCGCAAGTAACACAATGAATGCACAGGCTAAGGTTGCCCATGTTGATGTTAGCGAGATTATGTCGAAAATGCCTGCTATGCTAGATGCTCAAAATCAACTACAAAAATTAAGTGGTACATACGACGCAGAATACAAAAAAATGGTTGAGGAATATCAAACTAAAATCAAAAAGTACGAAACTGAATCTACTACAGCAACTGAAGCTGTTAACACAGAGCGTGCTAAAGAAGTTCAAGATATGCAAAAAAGAATTGTTGATTACAGAGACAATGCACAAAAAGAACTACAACAAAAAGATAATGATATCATGAAACCAATTATGGAAAAAGTGAAAGCTTCTATCCAAAAAGTTGGAAAAGCTAAAGGTTACCAATATGTTTTAGATGGTTCTACTCTTATCTTAGCTGATGGTCCAAACATTACTGCTGATGTTAAAAAAGATTTAGGATTCTAATAAACGAATTTCTTCTTATCAAAAACTGCTCAACACTAAAAGTTTGAGCAGTTTTTTTTTACAATAAATTAAAGTAAAAAAAGAAAATAATTCGTGGATTTCAACTAAATTCAAATACCAATTTATTTCAAAAAATATTAAATTTGTATTATGACAAACAATAATCCTATAGGCGTTTTTGATTCTGGAATTGGAGGAACTTCAATCTGGAATGAAATTCACAATCTCCTTCCAAACGAGAAAACCATTTATTTAGCAGACAGCAAAAATGCACCTTACGGTCAAAAAACCAAGGAGGAAATTGTAGCGCTCAGTAAAAAGAATACAGATTTGTTAATTGAAATGGGCTGTAAATTAATTGTTGTTGCCTGTAATACTGCAACCACAAATGCAATTCGAGAACTTCGTGCAGATTATGATATTCCGTTTATAGGAATCGAGCCCGCTATTAAACCAGCAGCAAATAATTCTAAAACTCAGGTTATCGGAATTTTAGCTACCAAAGGAACTTTAAACAGCGAACTGTTTAACAAAACAGCCGAAATGTTTCAGCATACCACTATAATCGAACAAGTTGGTTATGGTTTAGTTCAGCTTATAGAAGATGGAAATTTAAACTCCCCTGAAATGACTCAGCTGTTAGAATCTTATTTACAACCAATGATCGATGCCAATATTGATTATCTTGTTTTAGGCTGCAGTCATTATCCATACTTGATTCCTCAGATAAAAAAAATTCTGCCGGACCACATCCAAATCATAGATTCTGGAGAAGCGGTGGCCCGTCAGACTCAAAATATTTTACGTGAAAAAGTTGGTTTTTCTGAGCTTAAACAAAGGGAACCTGAATTTTATGTCAATTCAAATCCGGCAGTGTTAGAATCAATTTTAGATCATAAATATCCTGTAATTCACAAGGATTTTTAACGTTATTCAATTTTTCGCTTGACGAACCAAATTCCGTCTAACGATAAATTTAACGACAATTTATGGTAATTTTCTTTTATTAGATCATCCGCTATTCTTCCTTTTTGTCCATATGAATAGGAGATATTCAAGGTGGTTAATGTATTTTCTATCGGAAGAGAAAGTCCAATTGAAAATGCGGCATTATTTACGCGCTTTCCATCCACTTCAAGATAACCATTATCAAAATTGGCTCCCATTGCGTATTGCACCCTATCCCAGTATTTCCGAAAATCTTTTTTGGCACGATATGTAAATCCAAGGGCAAACCGATCCTGATTTACAAAATTCCCGTATAGCTCAGATTGATTGGTTCCGTTCCAAAAGCTTTTTTCATAATCTAAAGTCATATTCAAGTTATTCTTAAAGCGTTTGCTGAACCCCACTCCTATTTCCAGAGGCATATAATAATCATCAACATCGGAAGCTACATTAGACTGGACAGTTGTAATAACCTCATCTGCAATAACTTCAACACTCTGTACTTTTGACGCTTTGACTTGAGCTGGCAATTTAATTACCGGAGCAATTGTGAAGGTCGAATCAATTTTGTACTGCGCTCCAAGTGTTGCTCGAAGGCCGTTATAACTCGTCTTTTTGGTGACTGTTGTGAGTGTATTTTGAATCAGGAAATTTCGTTCATCGGCCGTACTTCCAAATAATACTGAGCCAGACAAGCCAACAGAAAGTTTCTTCCCAAATCTGTATCCATATGAAAAATCAAAATTATTTAATCCGCCAGATCCAACTGCTGTTAAATAGTAATATTCCTGACTATTTTCTATAGGCAATTTTAGATTTGAAATTTTAAAAGCACCACTTGAATATGGACGTAATGCTAAACTAAATCCTGAATTTTTAGTTACAGGAAAAGCAAAAGCCAGGTGTGAAAACTGAAAATTATTTCTTTTTTCTGAGCGAGAACTGCTTTGATAAGTTGTTGCAATAGCTCTTCCTCCAATATCAAACATAAAATGATTTAATGAAGTAAAACCTAACGATGCAGGATTTAAGTTATTGATAAAAGTATCTGAAGGCAAAGCCATTCCTGATGACCCAATTGAAGGAAGAATTCCAAAATCAGATTCATAAACGCTTCCAACTCCATAAAGAGAATATGGCGAACTTGAAATACTTTGAGAAAATGAAGTCAGCGACAATAAAATAGCGCCACATAAATAAATTATTTTACTTTTCATTTAATATGATATATAATAAATTTTCAATTGAATTTTGTTATTCAAATGCTTTTGATCACCTAAGACTATTCGATTTACGGTTTTATAAATTCCGGGAAGGGCTAAAATCAAAGACGATCTTGCATCAGATTTTTTCAGCATTTCCCGCTGCAAAAAATTACCAACCGGAATTGAATATCCTACATCTTCATTGAACTCATCACTCTTTTTATTCAAAATACCATAAACAGTTGTTCCGGCAGAATTTACTAATGAAGCACTTATTCGGTTTAGATTATCTGCTACAAATACAGACAAGGAATCTGCCAAAGGATATTTTGAAGAATATGTATTATTGACCGGCTTTAAAATAAGTTCTGCATTGACAATCGCACCATTATCTGAAATGTTCTTCAGCTGTTTTATGTTTGGAAAATCAATTCTGCAGGCCACACCTGTCCCCGACTGAATGAAGCCTTGCCGATCAGTGAGCGAACTGGATAATTTACTGCTTGAAATTGGCAAATTCTGGAGCAAAGTTCCCGTTTTATCTGACGAAATAGCATTGAACTGTCTTTCCGGATCTGTAATTGTAAAATCTACGACATAAGATATTTCCTCGGTATCGGCCTGATATTTTGAATAATACAAACGTACTTTGCTAGTTCCCACATGAAAACCAATCATACTAGATGAGTTTGAAGTTGAAGGAACAATAACAAGGCCTCTGAGATATTCTGAAAAACTATCAAAATCTGTAATTTCTCTTTTTTTAAGTTTTTGAAAAAGCGCCGAACCAAATGCATCACTCATTTTTATTGTAATAGAATCTTTTTCGATTGGTCTTGGCTTATATGAAATGCTTCCGATACTTTCACTGTTATAGGTCAGTGAGGAATTATTATAAAAATTCTCATCTTCAGAATTTGGTTTTACTGTTTGCATCACTGTATGAATATCCAACGTCTGGACTTTTGTAGTATCTCCATAATAGTAATTGTCATATTTTAAAATCATGGCAATCGAATCGAAAACATAATTGACATTTTCTGTATCTGAGCCACCTCCTGAATTCAAAGAATAGGAATCTCCAGCCAATTGGAAATAACTATTTGATTTTACTTTTCCAAAAACAGGATCATCATAATTTCCAACTAAAATTCTGCTTTTGTTTGAAGTAATCAATGAATCAAAATTTATTGTTGCCATATCCACTGTAACAGTATCAATTAAAATCACTTTGTTGTTGACCGCTAAATAATCTGATCCAACAACAAATTCACCTGCATCAGTATCAGTTCCACAGGAAAGTATCGTGATAGCAAAAAAGAACATCAATATAAACTTGTGCATAATAAAATTTTTCGGCAAATATAGAAGGCTGTAATCTGCACCACACTATAACATATACAGCCACTGTTTTTTGGACTACAAACAGTAAAAAAACATCTATGATACAGCAACACAAACCAATCTCCGATTCAACCTCTAAAAAAGCGATTTAGTCTATCAAAAAACGCCATACATATATATTCTTTTTTTTTAAAGCATCAGCCATCTACTTTTGAGCCAATAATTAAGTAATGAGAATAAGGCTTTTAATATGTTCGGTTTTTACAATTTCATTTTTTAGTATGAAGGCTCAAGAAACTTTTTTGGCAGATGTGAATTTAAAAACAGAACCTACTGATAAAATTGATTTCAATGAAAGCAATATTTCGGTAGTATTCAATAAAAAAATACGCGCTAAAAATCAGGTTACAAACACATCTGAATATTCTAAGCTGAATGTAAATTATGAGTTTTCGGAATTTGAAAATCTAGATCGGTTTAATCAATTTCAAAACAAAACGGACTATATACTTAAGGCTTCAGATAAAACAAAATTGAAATTTTCGGTTAAACCAATGTTCAGTTTTCAGGAAAATTTAGATTGGTCAGATTTTACTCTGCTAGGTAGTTTTGAAGTTAGCCAACAATTGAATTCCAGAACAAATATTACTATTGGTGGCGCACGATCAGCCATTTTTGGAGCTGCAAAATTTATTCCTATAGCGACAATAAACTATACGATAAGCGACAAAAGCATGGTTTCAGTTGGTTTTCCGGATTCAAAAATTTCATATTCAAATAATGTCCGAAATACATTCAGTTTAACAAACAGTTTCAATGGAAGTTTTTATCATTTAGATCAAAAACCAGTTTTAGATTATGCTGCTTCAAAAATGAGTTTATCACAAATGACATCCGCTTTTGAATATGAAAGAAATGTAGATTCAAATTGGTTTTTGAATTTTAAAGCAGGCTATGATTTTAACAAAAAATACAATCTTATTGATTCTGAAAACCATACCGTATATAATTTTAATACAGGAAATGGGTACATTTTTGGCATTGGCATCAAATACAAACAATAAATAAATTTAATACATTATGAATAATTTGAAAAAAGGAATATTATTCGCGACTCTATTTTCGGCTCTCGTTTTTGTAGGCTGCAGTAATGATGATAACGATGATGATTTGATTGGAAACTGGATTAAAAAGTCGGCATTTGATGGCCCTGCTAGATCTAGCGCCACAAGTTTTGTTATTGGCGATTATGCATATGTAGCAACTGGTTATACTGGCGATGTGTATTTAAAAGATTTATGGGCTTATAATTCTAATGGAGATTACTGGGAGCAAAAAGCTGATTTTACAGGTGTAGGAAGAAGTTCTGCTTCGAGTTTCACTCTGAATGAAAAAGGATATGTTGGTCTTGGTTATGATGGAACTAATAAATTAAAAGATTTTTTTCAATATGATCCAACAAGCAACAGTTGGACTCAAAAAGCAGATTTTGCCGGAACAGGTCGTTATGGTGCACTTGGATTTCAAGTAGGCGGAAAAGCTTATTTTGGGACTGGTTATGATGGAAATTATCTGAAAGATTTCTATCAATATAATGACCAGACAAACGCGTGGATATTGGTAAATGGTTTTAGCGGAAATAAAAGACGTAATGCAACTGTTTTCGTAATTGGCGACAAGGCTTATTTAGGAACAGGAATCAATAATGGTGTTTATCAGGAAGATTTTTGGGAATTTGACCCAGCCACAGACGTTTGGACAAGAAAGCGCGATATTGACAAAGATACTGATGATGATTATTCATACAATGATGAATATGCCGTGACACGTTCAAATGCATCAAGTTTTTCTATAAATAGTCTAGGATATGTTGTGGGCGGCGATGGTATAAAAACGGTGTGGGAATATAATCCTTCAACTGACCTTTGGACGGAAAGAACTTCTATGGAAGGCGCAACCAGAACCGATGCTGTTGGTTTTGCTATTAATAACCGTGGGTTTTATATGCTAGGCCGAACGGGTTCAACTTATTTTGATGATGCCTGGGAATTTAAACCTCTTGACGAACAAAGCGACGATGACAATTAATACCAAAAAACAATTCTTCTGGAGTAAAATCCAGAAGAATTTATTGTTTATTTTATTTGTTTTACAATTCACAGCATGTGCAAAAAAAGAAGCATTTAAAATTGCTTCTTTCCAAACCAAAATAGGCTGGGGATATACTATTTCAAACAAAGACAAAATTTTAATAAAACAATCTATTATTCCGGTAATTAGTGATATAAAAAGCTTTTCAACAGAAAAAGAAGCTTTAAAAACAGCAGAATTAGTGGTTAGCAAACTAGACCAAAATATGTCACCCACTCTAACGAAAAATGATTTAATTTTATTAAAAATAAAATTCTAAATGAAGATTGACGCCATTAAAAATACAAATTCAAACAAAATTCTATTTCATTGTATCATATGGATTTTCTTTATATTGACTTCTTTAATTCAATTTTACGAAAGCCCTTTCCGAATCAATAATGATTTTTATGCACAATGGGTTACGGGAATTATATTGTTTTATCTGAACTATTTTTACTTGGTTCCGGTTTTGCTTTTAGAAAAAAAATATTGGCTCTACTTTGTTTTTGCTCTTTCGCTAATCATCTTGTTTATGATTATCCGAACAAATTATTTTATTCCGGAATTCAGACATCTGAGACCTGAGAACATGCGTCCGCCAAGAATGATGCCCGATCCACAATTTTTTCCAAAAGGCGCACATTTTAGAACTCAAATAAGGCAGCCTTTCTTTTTTAAAGTTGCCCCTTCTTTTTTTTATATTTTAATACTTACGATAAGCGCAATTATTAGAACGCTGACTGAATTTTACAATAATCAGCAAAACAAATTAATTGCCGAAACACATAGAACAAGTACTGAATTGATTTATTTGCGAAAACAAACTAATCCGCATTTTTTATTCAATTCCTTAAACAGTATTTATTCATTAGCACACAAGAAATCTGATTTGGTCCCTGATGCCATCGTGACATTGTCTGAACTCATGCGATATATGTTGTATGAAACTGACAATAAAACGGTGGCTTTAGAAAAAGAAATCAACTATATTCAGAATTATATTGAATTGCAAAAATTGAGGCTTAATAACATTGAGGATATTGTTATAAATGTTCATGGTGATACAAAAAACAAGTTCATTGAGCCTTTGCTCTTAATTTCGTTTGTTGAAAATGCCTTTAAATATGGAACCGATTATAAAGGTGCAGCTCATGTCAAAATCAAAATTTTTATTCATGAAAACAGCCTTGATTTTTGGATAGAAAACACAATCGAAAACTATGTAAAAGATCCTGAAAACTCAGGAATTGGATTGGTAAACATTCAAAACCGACTTGATCTTCTTTATCCAAATGCACATCAGCTTGCTATTACGCAGGACAATCAATATTACAGAGTTCATCTTCATTTAAATTTAGATGAAATTCAAACAGCTATTAGTTAAAATGAGATTGTGATTGTGCTTAAACGTTAAGAGATAATTATAAAATAAACGCTTATTTTATGAAAATTTTAAAACTTAATTGATTGATTTCAAAGTACTTTTGAGCACCAAAACAAAATTTTTAAAAATCTAATTTACAACAGATGAAATGTGTAATTATTGACGATGAACCTTTAGCAGTTGAATTATTAGAAGATTTTGTCAAAAAAGTAGACTATCTTGAATTGATAAATACTTTCAATAATGCTATTGATGCTGTATCTTTTATCAATCAAAACAATGTTGATTTAATTTTTCTCGACATTCAAATGCCTCACTTCTCTGGAATTGATTTTTTAAATACAATTGAAAAGAAACCTTTGGTAATTTTTACAACTGCCTATTCTGATTATGCGGTCGAAGGTTTTAATCTTGGTGCCGTTGATTATTTAGTAAAACCTATTCCGTTTCATCGCTTTTTAAAATCGGTAGTGAGAGCGCAGCAAATTATAAATCCTGCAACAGCAATTCAGGCCATTTCTGAAAATACAACTGTACCCGAATTAGAACAAGATTTTATGTTTGTAAGAGCAGAATACGAAAATGTGAAAATGAATTTTGCAGACATTCTGTTTATCGAAGGACTCAAAGATTACGTGAAAATTTACACTACAGATAATAAATTCACGCTGACTTTAATCAGCTTAATAAAACTCGAAAATTTGCTTTCAAGCAAAGGATTTTCGCGAATTCACAGATCGTATATCATTAATATAAAACATGTCAAATCGATACAAAAAAATAAAGTTTTGATTAGCGATAAACGAATTCCAATCAGTGAAAGCTATAAGACTGCTTTTTTCGAAAAAATCAATTTGTAAAACAATTAAATTTCAAAATAATCCCGATAGCTATCGGGACCCAAATTCCAATTTTGACATTACAATTGGAATTTGGGATTTTTTTATTTTATCATTTTAAAAATTTTATTCTTCGTTTTTAAACCAACCCGAATACATTACATAATTATTTGAAATGCGTTCGATTTCCCCAGCAAAATCAGATTGATTGATGTCTTTCACCTTTTTTGCCGGTACGCCAGCGTAAATACTTCCTGATTCGACAACAGTATTTTGAGTTATAACTGCTCCTGCAGCAATAATTGAATTGCTTTCGATTACACAGTTATCCATAACGATTGCCCCCATTCCGATTAAAACATTATCTTTTACAGTACAACCGTGAACAATTGCATTATGTCCAATTGAAACATTGTTTCCAATAATTGTTGGATGCTTTTGATAAGTACAATGAATAATCGCTCCGTCCTGAATATTTACTTTATTACCAATTTTAATAAAGTGTACGTCACCACGAATAACTGCATTGAACCAAACGCTGCACGAATGTCCAAAAGAAACATCACCAACAATTGTAGCATTTTCAGCAACATAACAATCCTCTGGGATCAAAGGAGATTTTCCGTTTACAGATTTGATCAACATAGTAAATTAATTAATAGCAGGACAATTACAATCGTAACGTTCTTTTTTACAAAATAAATTGATTCCTAAAGTAATTTGGTGATAAGCACCAGTATCAAATTTCACATCACCCATAACTTGTGAGTACGTATAAGCAAACATAAAATTGTTAAAATTAATTCCAATTATCGGCGTAAAATATTGCAACTTTTGAGCCTTCACACCACTTCCAGTACTGTATTGTGCACCATCAAAACTTCTTCTGTATGAAAGTGCAGCCCATAAACTTCCAAAATCCATGTTTTTATAGCCTTTAAAGTTCAAGTCAATTGTTTTTTCTTTTGTCTTGTCAAAAACCTGAAGCAATACAGAAGGTTCCCAGGTGTAATTATCATTCTTGCCAAAAACATATCCGGTACTAAACAAAAACTTTCTCAAATTATCACTTTCATAATCTGTATACAATTCTCTTCTTGTTTCTAACAATCCCTGAACGGTAGCGTGTGCATAAAAGTTCAAATAATTATAAGACGCTCCAACATCAACATTGAAATAAGAATCTTTTTGAATTGAACCAAAAACAATCGGGTCAAAAGTTCCACCAAATTTAGTTTCATCTAACTGACTCTGAATAACGCCTCCGCTAATACCAAATGAAAGCTGATTCAAATCAAGCTCATCTCTCGAAAACATAATATGGTGAGCATACGTAAGTTTCAATCCTTTTTGAGAATGGTATCCGTTTTTATCATTAAAAACAATAATTCCGGCTCCAGAACGTTCTCCTATTCTGCCATTAAAACTTAAAGTTCCTAGCGATGGTGCGTCGTCTTCTCCAAACCATTGTTTTCTTGCTGTTAATCTAACTTTGGCACAATTTGCTGCACCAGCCATTGATGGATGAATCAAATAAAGGTTATCGGATAAATAATCAGAATAAACAGGAATTCCTTCTTGTGAATACGAGTAAAATGAGGTAACCAAAAAAATAAATAAAACCTTGATTCTAAATTCCATAAAGGCAAATTTGTTTAAGTAAATTTCCGACTCTTCTATTTTAATACGATTTATTTGTAAAGAGTCTTAATTATTTTATTAAAAAACCAAATATAGGTATTAGTAGAAAATAACTTTACTAAATTTGCAAAAAATATATGACCATGACAAAAATCACTATAAAAGAAACACAAAACCCTACTATTCTTAAGTTTGAGTTTGATGATTTTATTACTCAAAATCAAAATTTCGAGTTCAAAAACATTGATGAAGCGAAATCTTCACCTCTTGCACAGCAATTATTTTATCTTCCGTTTGTAAAAACAGTATATATTTCAGGGAATTTCATTGCAATTGAGCGATTCAGCATTGTGGATTGGGACGATGTAAAAGATGCTGTAGCAGAACAAATTGAAGCCTTTGTTGATAAAGGTGGTGTAATTATTACTATTGACGAAAACACTCCTAAAAAACAACCTATTACGGTTTATGGAGAAACAACTCCAAATCCGTCCGCTTTAAAATTTGTAGTTAGCAGAATGTTGACCAGAAATGCCGTTGAATATAAAAACATTGATCAAACTGCTTCTTCTCCACTAGCACAGGAATTATTTAAATTTCCTTATGTAAAAGAGGTTTTTATTGATGAAAATTACATTTCGGTAACAAAATATGAAATCAATAACTGGGATGAAATTACATTAGAATTAAGAACTTTTATCAAACAATTTATCGAAAACGGAGGAACTGTTTTAGATGAAAGTTTGATTGAAACTAAAGCTAAAAATGAAGCTTCAAAAGATGAAGCATTTGACAAATTAGATGTGACTTCACAACAAATCATCAATATTTTGGAAGAATATGTGAAACCAGCAGTTGCGGCTGATGGCGGAAACATTGCTTTTGATTCCTACAATGAAGACAACAAAACTGTAAAAGTAATTTTGCAGGGTGCTTGTAGTGGTTGTCCATCATCGACTTTTACTTTAAAAAGCGGTATCGAAAACATGTTGAAAAGCATGCTGAATGATGAAGCAATTACAGTTGAAGCTTTGAATGCTTAATTCAAATTACATACATAAAGAAAAACGTCCGCATAATGTGGACGTTTTTTTTACTTAACCTTATAGTAATCTTATTTTCAATAAATTATCAACACAAGAACATTTTTATTCTGCAAAAAAGTTTAATATTGTATTCTTAACCAATCAATATAAAACTATGGGATTATCATCTTTTTTCAAAAATTTATTTGGCTCGACCAAAGAATCTGTAACCGAATTGGCAAATAATGCCGAAAGTACTTTTGAGCAAGCTAAAGAAGCTGCTGCTCCATACATTGAAAAAGCTGAAACTTTTGCAGAAGAAACCATTGCAAAAGCAAAAGAGGCATCAGAACCGATAATCGAATCTGCTTCAGAATATGCACATCAGGCTAAAGAAGTTGTAAGCGAGTATGCTGAGAAAGCATCAGACGCTATTAGCGATGTTATTGAAACCGTAAAAGAGAAAACTGCTGATGTCGTTGATGATACGAGAGCAATCGCTTCTGAAACTGTTGTTGACGCAAGCGAGCCAGCAATTGAGGAGGCTGACAAGGAATAAAACTGCATTCTTTTCTTATAAAAATAAATATTCTTTATATTTGCAAAATATTTCACCTTCTCTTTTGAGAAGGTTTTTTTATTCTTAAAATACAATTATGAGCCCAGAACAGTTAGCAAGTTACACCACAAGATTAGTCAATTTATTAGTAGATTATTCTCCAAAATTATTCTCAGCATTCCTGATTTTATTTGTTGGTTTATACGCCATTCGATTAATAAACAGATTGATCCGAAAAATAATGGTAAAGCGAAATTTAGACCCTACCTTGACTAAATTTCTCGCCGATATTTTATTGTGGGCACTCCGAATTTTATTATTTGTGACTTTTATTTCAAAAATCGGAATTGACACTTCTTCTTTTGTTGCTATTTTAGGAGCAATGGGACTTGCTGTTGGTTTATCACTTCAAGGTTCACTTTCTAATTTTGCCGGCGGAATGCTGATTATTGTTTTCAAACCTTTTAAAGTGGGAGATACGATCGAAGCACAAGGCGTAATTGCAACAGTATTAGAAATTCAGATTTTTGTAACTAAAATGCTTACTGGAAACAATCAGACTGTTTTTGTTCCAAATGGCGCTTTATCAAACGGAACAATCATCAATTATTCTATGCAAGGAGAAAGAAGAGCAGATTTGACTTTTTCAATCGCTTATGATTCAGATATTAAAAAAGCAAAAGATATTCTTTTGGATGTTTTAAATAAAAATCCAAAAGTACTTAAAACACCAGCACCAGAGGTTTTTGTAAAAAACTTATCAGCAAGTTCTGTTGATTTTGCAGTGCGTCCTTGGGCAAAAAACACCAATTATAGTGCTGTTTTTTCTGAAACATTAGAAAATTGCAAAACGGCTCTAGATCAGGCAGGAATTTCTGTTCAGCCGTATACAATTCAAAAATAAAATTGATTATTGTTTTTTTGACGGCAATGTCATCATAAAATCTTTTAAATAATAAGGTTCAAAATAAGCGACATCAACAGTGTCGCTTTTTTGATATTTATCGTAACTGATTTTACTCATTTCGCGTGCCGAAGGATATTTGATTTCTTCTAAAAAGATAAAGTTTTCTTTCGTCAAAACTGTTTTACATTTATCAGCACAATCACCAACAAAATAAAGTGGTTCATTGTATTCTGCAAAAGAATCTTCACTAATAATTTCTGCCTGAATAGCTCTTTCTGCTTTTAAATGAGCCGTAAAAATTTCACTATACACTTCCATTCTTCTGGCATCAAGCATCGGAATAATTTTCCCTTCTGAAACTGAAACTCTTGAAGCCAAAGTTTCCAGCGTATTAACAGCTATTAGCGGAATATTTAAAGCGTAACATAATCCTTTTGCTGCAGAAACACCAATTCGCAATCCTGTATAAGAACCCGGTCCCTGACTTACAGCAATCGCTGCTAAATCCTGAACCGAGATTTTTGATTCTGCAATTATCTCTTCAATAAAAACATGAAGTTTTTCGGCATGCGAATATCCTTCTTCAGCTATCTCTTTACATAAAATGGTTTCTCCATTTTTTGCAATTGATACTGAACAATTTTTGGTCGCTGTTTCGATGTTAAGAATGAAAGACAATGTATTTATTTTAAAATTTGAGTAATATTTTATTTGAAAACAGTTGCAAAAAGAAAAAATGCTATTAAAATCAATATAGGAAGCATACAAAGATTAAGAGCCAAAAAGCCCACATACATCATAAACTTTTTTCCGGATGAAAAATAGACAAATTCTTCATTATAATATTCTGTTTTATATGCCACATAATGAGTAAAGCAAAGAAACACAATTATTAAAATCAATCCAAGCTCTATTGACTCAAGAAAACCTGCTGGCGGACTACCACATAATGAAATCATAACTAGCCGAATTTATTTCTTAGGTGTTTCGGCTTTTTTAAGCTTTACTTTATCGCCAGAATTCAAATCTTTTGAAACAGTTGTATATGGTCCTGTAATCACAACATCCCCGGGTTTTAATCCAGACATTACTTCAATATTAGTATCATCCTGAATTCCGGTTTTAATGATTCTGATTTTAGCTTTATCACCAACTTTTACAAAAACACATTCGTATTTTTTATCGCTTTTTGGCGCTGCTTTTTTATCTTCATTTGGATCTTCGACTTTAAAATCTTTTACTGCTGTTGTATCAGATTTTACAACGACAGAACTAATCGGAACTGCCAAAACATTCGTTTTAGTTGTTGTAATAATATCAACCGTAGCCGTCATTCCAGGTCTGAAAGGCGAATAAGCTGCTGGTTTTCCTTCCAATAATTCTTTATAAGAATCTTTTAAAATTCGAACTTTAACCTTAAAGTTAGTAACTTGATCTGAAGTCAAAGCTGTACTTGCCGAATTAGAAATACTGGTTACTATACCTTTGAATTTCTTTTTCAAATAAGCATCTACTTCAACATTTGCTTCGTCTCCAATTTTAATTTTTACAATATCATTTTCGTTGACATCAACTTCAACTTCCATGTTATTCAAATTGGCAACGCGCAAAAGCTCTGTTCCAGCCATTTGCTGTGTTCCTAAAACACGCTCTCCTAATTCAACATTTAATACCGAAATGGTACCATCTGCAGGCGAATAAATAGTAGTACGCCCTAAATTGTCTCGAGCTTCAGTAACAGATGCCGTAGCACTTTGAACATTATAATATGAACTTTGTTTTGTTGCTTTTGCCACTTCATAAGCAGATACGGCTTTGTCCCAGTCTGATTTTGAAATTACGCCTTTATCATACAAAGTTTTGTTACGCTCATAATTTGCTTTAGCCTCTCTAAAGCTCGCGTCAGATTGTGTCAAACCTGCTTTAGTTCCTGCCAAATTTGCAACAGAACGCTCTAAACCTGAGGTGTACAAATCAGGATTTATCTTTACCAATAAATCTCCTTTTTTAACAACCTGGCCTTCTTTTACATTTAATGCTATAATTTCACCCGAAACCATTGAAGCGATTTTAACTTCAATTTCTGGTTGAATTTTTCCAGTTGCAGATACGGTTTCAACAATTGTTGAAGATTCAACTTTTGAGATTTCTACTTCTTTTCCTTCATCCTTATTTCCTATAACTCCCTTTTTCGACAGAACTATTAAAGTACCAATTATAATAATTGCACCCCCAACTAAGAAATAAATTGTTTTTTTTGACATAAGTAAATTATTTTGCAGGAATTGGAACAATTGGAATTCCAAAATAGAATTCAAGAATTTTTATTTTAAATAAATAATCGTATTTCGTTCTGATAACATCAGATTGTGCATTTGTTAATAATGTTTGAGCCTGAGTAAAATCAAATGAATTCATCAATCCTACATCATACTTTTCTTTAGCATAATTATAAGCCTGTTGTCTTGCCTCTAAAGTTACCGTTGCAGCTTCGTACGTATTTAACGCAGCTTTTGCATTTGTAAACGCAGTGTACACGTTACGTTGCAAATCTAAACTTTTTTGTTCTAAATCTATTTTAGATTTCTCTAAACTTACTTTATTTCGTTCAACATTGTTTCTAACTGAGAATCCATTGAAAATTGGAACATTCAATTGCAAACCAAAATTATGTCCTTTATTGTCGCTAAACTGTTGGAATATTGGATCTGGCCCTGTAGTATAAGGCTGATTTTGATCGTCAAATTTTACTTGATCACTATAACTTGCTCTTGTGTTAAAGCCATAAAAACCAGTAAGAGTTGGCTGATAAGCTCCTTTAGCAATTGCTACATTTTTTTCGGCAATTTCAAGATTGGTTTGCGCCAATTTTAATTCGGTTCTAGTTTCTTTTGCTTTATTATAAATATCAGTTGGGCTTTGCGCCATGATATTATTTTCATCTTTTGCATTTGTATCATCTACAACATCAAAATCAGCAAATTCTTTAAGCTGTAAAAGTTGTGCTAAACTCAGCTTTGAGATCAATAAATTATTCTCAGAAACTGCAATATTTTGCTTATCAGTTGCAATAGTTGCTTTCAGATCAAATAAATCACCGCGCGGAATTGTTCCGGCACTTACCATTTCTTCAGAACGCTTTAAACGTTTTTCATCAATAGTAAGTTGTTCTGTTTTGATTTTTAAATCTTCTTTATAGCCCAAAATCTGAAGAAAAGCATTCGCAACGTTCAACGAAACATCTTCCTGCATTTTCAATAATTGATATTGAGATGCAATAATAGCAAGTTTTGTTCTTCTGTAGGTATTTTGGTTTTGCAGACCTTTGTAAATATCAACTCCAGCATTTAAACCTACAGATGAGTACTGCGTTGTCTGATTACGCAAAACACCTGTAGTCACATCCTGGTTCAAACCAATATTCCATGAATGCGATGCATTTCCGTTTACTGATGGAAGATATCTGCCAAAAGCATCTTTTTTATTTATTTCAGCATTTTGAACATCTAATTCCGAATTTTTAATCGTGATATTATTATCCAATGCATATCGTACACATTCCTCTAATGTCCATTGTTTTGTCTGCGCCTGACCTGATACTGCAAATCCGAAAAGCATGGCAAAAACTAAACTATTTATTTTATTTATTTTCATATATCTTGAATGAAGCACAGCAAAAAAAGCCATGCAAATTTAACATTTTAAAAACCCAAAAACTCTCTTAAATAATTAAATTATTTTTTCTCCTTGTCACCTTCGTTGATCAAGCCCTGATTCCAGATTTTGATTTTATCTGAATCTTTTACACCGCTTTTAACTTGAACATAAATTCCGTCACTAACTCCTAACACTAAATCTCTTCTTTGAAATTTTTGTGGAGCAGTTTCAACTTCTACATAAGGTTTTTGAGTTTTTTTGTCAAACTGCACAAGTGATTCTTTAATAGCTAAAACTTTGTCTGCTTTCTCTAATATAATTGATGCGTTTGCACTTAATCCAGCTCTGATAAAAGTATCTCCTTTATTTTCTAATTTGGCTTTTATTTCAAACTGAATAGCGCCATTCTCTACAACACCCTTTGGTGCAATATCTGTCAAAACTGCATCGAATTTTTTATTTTCAATTGCTCCAACAGTAATTTCAATAGGCATTTTTTCTTTGATTTTACCTACTTCAGATTCGTCAATTTTTCCAATGAAAATCATTCTTCCAACATCAGCCACACTAGCAATTGTAGTTCCTTCGTTAAAGTTATTACTTTCAATAACCTGATTTCCAACTTTTACAGGTACCTGCAATACCATTCCGTTAACTGTCGAACGAATTAATGTATTTGCATAAGTTCCTAAAGATGTTGTTGTTCCTGTTTTAACAATATCTAAACTTTGTTTTGCAGCCAAGTAATTTTGTTTGGCTTGCTTATAAGCTACTTGAGCAGCATCAAAGTCATTAGCAGAAATTACATCTTTATCAAAAAGCGTTTTTTGTCTTTGATAGATTTTTTCCTGATTATCTAATGCGATTTTTGCTGTCTGTACTTGATTTTGAGTACTGCTTACGTTTGAAACATTGGCAACAACTCTAATTTTAGCAATCATATCTCCGGCCTTAATTTTTTCACCAGCTTTGATATATACTTCTTCAATAATTCCTGAGATATTTGGTTTGATTAGGACCTCTTCATCAGGTTGAATATTACCCGTTGCAATGGTATTTTTTACGATCGTTTTAATCTCTGCCTTTTCTGTTTGAAAGACTATTGGCGACTCTTGATTTTTAGCATACAAATAATAAAGTGCACCAAAGAAAACTATTGCAATAAAGATTAAAATGGTTACGGTTACTCCTTTTTTCATTTTGTTTTTGGTTTAATCGATTATATTTTGATTGATAATTTATTCTGTTCGTAAAGCGTCAACTGGCTTCACATTAATTGCGGTCTGTGCTGGAATAAATCCGGCAAGCAAACCTGAACCTACTAATATTAATAACGCAACAAATACAACTCCTAAATCTACGCTTGGACTAGCAAACATAGTATTACTATCTGGCGGCATGGAATCCAGAATCATATTTAAAATAGCTATAATCCCAGTGGCAACTGCTATTCCTAACATTCCTGAAATAATAGTCAAAAAGATAGATTCTGATAAAATTTGTCCGCGAATTGCTGCAGGAGTTGCTCCTAAAGCTCTTCGAATTCCAATTTCTTTTGTACGTTCTTTAACTACAATAAGCATAATATTCGAAATTCCAATCACTCCCGAAATCAGAACCAAAGTTCCAACAAAATAAGCAATGATTTTCAAGATATTAAACAAACTCTGCACTTTATTAAACTGTTCGTATAAATCAAAATTACCCACCGCTCTGTCATCCGCAGGATTTATCGAATGCAATGCTTTAATAATTTCCAGAATTTTTGGTTTTAAATCAGTAATAGAAGTTTCATCCTTTGCAGTAAGCGCCATCCATCCCACTTTATCTCCGTAATTAAAAGCTTGCTGGAAAGTAGTAAACGGGATAAAAATATTTTTTTGTTCCTGTTCTGCATTTCCACCTTGTTGCTTGGATTTATACACTCCAACAACCATAAAGTTTATTCCGTTGATTTTGATATAAGTTCCAATAGCTTCCTCCTCTTTACCATAAAGTTCGCTGATCACTCCCTTACCAATTACGCACACTTTTCTTCTACCTTCAATATCCTGTTGATTCACAAATCTACCTTTTATGATATCCATTGGCTGTTGTTTAATCAACTCAGGATAATCTCCATAAATGGTAAATGCTGATGTTTTTGTACCTCGCACAACATTATTTGTTCCGTTAAAATCTCCTAATTGATTTCTTGGCGAAACATATAACAAATCTGGCAAAGCAGCTTTTAGTGCTGTAACATCACTATTTCTAAAATCATAACGTCTTGTTTTTGGCAAACCTTTATATGCTTTTGATGTTGTTTGGCTCCACATAAACATGGTATTTGTGGCAATTCCGTCAAAACCTTTTTTAATTCCGTTTTCAAGACCATTTCCAGCTGCAAGCAAAATCACCAAAATGAAGATTCCCCAAAAAACTCCAAATGCAGTCAGAATAGTTCTGAAAGGATTTGCAGTCAAGGCCTGTAAAATTTCGTCCCAATTATCTTTTTTAAACATAATTATTCGTCTCTAAGTGCTACAATAGGTTTAATTTTAGCTGCTCTGTATGCCGGAAAAAAACCAGCCATTGCACCAGCGAATACAAGTAAAACAAGTGTTGTCAATGCTACACTGAAATCTACTTCAGGGTTTCTGAAATATTCGCTCTGTACCATTGGCCCGACTAATTCCAACAACAATAAACTTGCTAATAATCCAACAAAACCAGCAATTGTGGTAATAAAGATGGATTCATGAAGTATCATTGTAATAATAGAAAATGGCGATGCGCCAAGCGCTTTTCGAATTCCAATTTCTTTAGTTCTTTCTTTTACGATAATCAGCATAATGTTACTTACACCAACAACTCCCGCTATAATCGTACAAATACCAACCCACCAAAAAAACAATCTGATATATAAATTCAAATCATAAAATTGCTTTGCATCTTTTACTGAGTTATATGCACCAATTCCGCTATCATCGTCTGGTGCGACCATATTTTTACTTTTAAGCAAATCTTTCAAATCCTGAGTAAATTTTTCAGATTGTGCCAGCGCTTCATCATAATCATTTGTCTTTTTCAATGTAAAAAACATATTACTGATTTTGTCACCAGCTCCAAAAGCTCTTTGTACTGTAGTCAAAGGCAAATAAGCTCTTGCTTCTTCTCTTTCTCCTCCCGGATCTGTAAAAACACCTATTACTTTAAAATTGATATTGTTGATTTGTATTTCTTTTCCAAGCGCATCCTGATCTTTAAACAAATCGGTTTTTATTTTCATCCCAATAGTAGCTACCTTTTCATTGTTTTGTAAGTCTTTACTATTAACATAACGCCCTTGAACAATCACAAGATTTTCAACCTGACCATAATCAGGATCAACACCTCTGTATTGATAATTTCCATTTTCTTTGCCGTAAGCAAACTGTGCTCCCCAATAATTTTGTGTTGAGGCCCTTAAATCCAGTTTATCTTCAAATTTTTGAACGGATTGATTATAATCACTATTTCTAAACTGGACTTGTCTTCCCGGGTTAAGTCCTTTGTACTCCTTTGTAGTTGTACCTGACCAAACTTCTATAATTCCAGCGGCATCGCGTTCAAATTGTTTTTCAATACCATTTTGAAGACCTTTTCCCGCTCCAAGCAAAATCACCAAAATAAAAATTCCAGACGCCACTGAAACTCCGGTCAAAAATGTACGCAGCCGGTTTTTGGAGATTGCTTCAAATATTTCTTGCCAACGCTCAATATTAAACATAAGATGAAGCTCTAACTTGTTCTACTTTTTTATCATCGATAATTAATCCGTCTTTCAGGACCACATTTCTCTTGCACATAGCGGCAATATCGGGTTCGTGTGTAACGATCAAAATAGTTTTACCTTCATCGTTAATTCCTTGAATAAGTTCCATTACTTCATAAGAAGTTTTAGTATCCAAAGCTCCTGTAGGCTCATCCGCAAGCAAAACTTTTGGATTTGAAGCTAATGCTCTTGCAATTGCAACACGCTGTTTTTGACCTCCTGAAAGCTCATTTGGCAAGTGGTGCGAATGGGAACCCAAACCAACTTTCTCCAAATATTTCATAGCAATGTCATAACGCTCTTTTCTTTTTATCCCTTGATAATACAACGGCATAGCCACATTATCAAGTGCACTTTTATAATTAATCAAGTTAAAAGACTGAAAAACAAATCCTAAAAATTTATTACGATATTTAGAAGCTATAGTTTCGTTCAGTTTTTTAATTGGAGTTTTATCTAAAGTATAACTTCCAGAATCAGCCTCGTCTAAAATTCCTAATATATTAAGAAGCGTCGATTTACCAGATCCTGAAGATCCCATGATAGCTACAAGCTCACCTTCTTCAATATTAAAATTAATACCTTTTAACACATGCAGTTCTGAACTTCCCATTTTATAGGATTTATGCAAATCTTTGATTTCAATCATGGTATTGTTAATTTTTTAAAACAATAATAATATTTTTTATAAGTAAATTATGATAACAAAACGTTAATAATTTCATTTTAATATTTAAATAAGACGGCGCACTTTTGTAATTGTTACACTTTTTCACAATTATTTAATTGTTTTCTTAATTTTGTATCACTCAAAAAAAATTGTAACGATGAAGTTTACTTCAATTTTCGCTCTATTTACAGCAACTGCATTCCTTGCAAGCTGTTCCACATCTCAAAAATTAGAAACTCTAAAACCTGAGCCAGACGATGCAAGTCCTTTGGTATATGATGCAAATCCATCTTTTATTAATTTGCCGATAACGGTAAAACTAGCTGATATTGAAAATCAAACCAACACGCTTCTAAACGGATTGATCTATGAAGACAATAATATCGAGGATGACGATATTGAGATGAAAGTTTGGAAGCAGGCACCGATAAAAATCCAGAACGACCCTTCAAATCCTGATAAAAAAATCAAAACAATTCTGCCATTAAAAGCAACTGTCAAATACAGAATTGGGACTAAAAAATTAGGCGTTGATCTATATGACACACGTGAATTTAATTTAAACGGGGTTATCACATTATCGAGTGATGTTGCGCTCACCAATTGGAAATTAAATACTAAAACAGAATTCAAATCATTAGATTGGAATGAAAGTCCAACTATGATGGTTTTTGGAAAAAGTATGCCGATTACTTATTTGATAAATCCAGCAATTTCTATTTTCAAATCAAAAATCGAAAAGAAAATCGACGAATCAATTGAAAAATCAATGGATTTTAAGCCAAATGTTTTAACTGCGCTAGAAAAAATTTGTACGCCTTTTCAAATGAGCGATACTTATGAAAGCTGGTTGAGAATTGCTCCTGTGGAAGTTTATTCAACGAACGCGAAACTGAAAAATGATTCCTTTTTATTAGACATGGGGATGAAATGCAACATGGAAACCATTGTTGGAAAACAACCGGAATCTAAATTCAATGCCAATAAAATTGTTTTGAAACCTGTTGCTAAAATTCCGAATCAAGTTAGTGCTAATATCGCAGCAATCTCAACCTATGCGGATGCCTCAAAAATAATGACGAAAAATTTTGCCGATCAGGAATTTGGATCTGGAGGCAAAAAAGTTACCGTTAAAAATGTTTCCATTTGGCACAAAGACGGAAAAATGGTTATTGCGTTAGATGTTTTAGGCTCAATAAACGGAACATTATATCTTAACGGATTTCCGCAATATAATCCTCAGACAAAAGAAATCTATTTTGAAAAACTTGACTATGTTTTAGATACCAAAAGCAAATTGATGCGAACTGCAAGCTGGTTGGGACAAGGTTATATTTTAAGAAAAATGGAAGCAAGTTGCCGTTATTCAATTCAGCCGAATTTGGAAGAAGGCAAAAAAAGTATGGCTTCCTATCTTAAAAACTATTCTCCAATGCCCGGAGTTTTTGTAAACGGAAAAATGGAAGACATTCAGTTTGATAAAATTCAATTGACTAATCAGGCGATTATCGCTTTTATCAAAATAAACGGGACTGTGAATGTATCTGTTAATGGATTGAAATAATTAGTCTTTAATTCTTATTTTTTAATTATATAACAAAAAGACCATCATTTCTGATGGTCTTTTTGTTATGAAGAGCTGCCTTTTTATGCTTCTTCACCTGCGGTAATAATATCAACATGAGTAACTATCATGTCGCCGTATTCATAGAGATCTCTTTGAGTCCAAATTATTTCATTTCCTTTGGGCCGGTATATCCAATACCATGGAATATGCTCGCTCACATGCACTAAGAGTGAAGCACGCTGGTTAAGACTTCCTTCTTTTCTCTTTTGTTCTTCTATGCTGGTAAATCTAAAGCAAAAAAGAAAACTATGTTTTTCATTAATAACACTACCCGTTTTTATTTCAGGCTTAATTTCCTTAAAAAGATCTTTTAAAGGTCTGTTTGTAAATAACTGTTCATTATCTTTTAGTTTATACAATTCGCTTAGATTTTGTACTAATTGTTGCGAATAAATATTATGCTGCAATACAAAATATAGTACTGCAGAAATTTTTAATATAGTTTTCATAAAATTAAAAGGCTTATATATTATCAATTGTATTTTGAAATCCCAGAGCCAGTTTTAATTTGACGCTGGGATTTAAGTAATTTAGAGATTCGTATTAATAAACAATTTCAATTTGTCTCACTATTAGATTGCCATATTTTTCCAAATCTCCTTGGCTCCACACAGTTTCTTTGCCTTTTGGCCTATTTTCCCATTTCCAGTCAATACTATCTTTTAAGTCAATAAAGAGAGACAATTTGTTTCCTTCATTGTTTATTCGTTGTTCTCTAGTAATAAATCTAAATTCAAAAAAAGGAGGATCATTATACGCAAAAACAACTTTTATTTCTGGTCTTATTTCTTTAAGTAAATCTTTTAAGGGTTTATTGATAAACTGTGTTTCATTATCTTTTAGTCTATACATATCATTGATACTTTGCACTAATTGTTGAGAATGTGTCTTTTGACAAAGAAATAGCAATAATATTGTTAAAAATTTAAATATGTTTTTCATGTTTTTTTATTTATTGTTAACTACAAGGAATTAATTCATATTTTACTGAGTCATTAGCTTGTTTAGTTTCTTTAATTTTAAGAGGGTAAAATTTTCCATCAGTTCCCTGTCTTAGAAATGTTATGCCTGAATTATATTTATCTAAAACGAAAGCCTTTGCTCTCGATTCTGATTCTATACTATAAGAATTCAAATTTTCAAAAACATTACTCATTTCTTGATACATAAATTTAGGATAATGCGCAGGTGCTTTTGTTTTAGAATCAGTAAGGTATGTTGCAACAAAGACCTGTGCAGCTGCCAAATCGGTTACTACTGCAGCGTAAACTTCTTCTTTATTAGGAATAACAAAACTACCGATATAACTAGGGTAAAGTTTGCTTAGTACAGTGATATTGCTCAAATCTTTTCCGGAATGTATTGTAGAATTTGGGTGATTATGCAAATTGGTAAAAAAACCTTGTATAGAATGATTTACAGCTACATTGCTTTTTTCACCAGGATTCATTGTATCAGCATATATCTGTCCTCCTGCATTTTTCCCTAAAGTAATACCAGATTCTTTATTGTAAAAATCTGGCGTATTTTTTATATCCTGCACCGCTTTTTGAAAAACAGGATTTGCGCCTAAAGTAGTGAGTTCCTTCGCTAATACACAGGGATCTTTTATGTTTGTAGGTGAGTTAGTTGCTGCTGTACTGTTTCCTGTAATAACGAAATCTTCCTCTTCGTTTATAGGTGTGGTAAAATTCACAATTCCAAAATCCTTATATATGCTCGTATCTGCCCATACTACTTGCAAATTGTTATTTGTACTGTGCTGCGAATCATTATATTTTGATGTTTCAGGATTATCAACTGTTATACTCGTTATGGCTATAGGCGAATTAGCAAAAACTTGGACCGTCAATTTAGAATAAATATCTACTCCCTTTGTATCCCTTATAGGATCAGAAAGAGTAACTGTACCTACCTTTTCTCCATTAACAACAAGATCCACTACTTTTTTACTCGTACTGGTGTTCGGGTCTCTTAATACTTTTGCACTTTGGGTATGAGTTTCTCCGGGTTTTACTTTTTTGGATAGTACAAGCTGCGATACAGTTTGCCTGTCGATAGCACCGCCTTCACCGCCAGAACCTCCTCCTGAAGGATATCCAGGATTACTGGGCCCTGTACTATATTGCTCATTATAATAGTCGTTGTTACTGCCAATATAATCGTTTGCGTTTTGATCCCAGTAATTAGAAGCATAATCCCACACAGGAGTGCTTGGAGGGTCATAAGCATCTACAGGAACCTCGTTTAATTTTTCTCCTAAGTCAAAACCTGGAGGCGGCTCATTTTCGCTTGTTTGTGCTTTTATAGCTGTACAAAAAAACAGCAAAAACAGCAGCATGATTCTAAAATCTATTTTTCTGTTTAACATGGCTTATTATTTTATAATGGTTTTGGTATGTAGTATTTGGTTTTCTTGTATCTGCAGAATATAAATTCCTTTTGGCAGTGAACTGGTTTCTAGCGTAAACGACTGCATTCCTGCTTCCATATTAGCCGTGGCTGTCTTTACTGGCTGTCCAGTTGCTATGCTAGTAAGGGTCAGGTTAATTTTGGCAGGATCTTTCAATTCAAAAGCCACATATAGCTGTTCGTCAAACGGCACAGGATATACTTTTATAAAATCTGTTTTCTGTGAAGCCAGCGCGAGTAATAATGCTTCGTCATCAACATTAGTCAGTACATTTTTTGGCCTTAGTACTAAAGTAATAGGCGGTCCCGGCTCTCGCCAATACTCAATAAAACTGGACACATCGAAAAGTAAATATGGTACGTTGTTATAGTTTTTTTGATTAATGCTCATTCCTAAAACATCATAATCGAGTTTGTCATTTTTAAAATCATGCAGGTATAATTGTTCGAGCTTAAATTTAAAATTATCAACAAAAAGGGTATTTTCCTGAAGCTGTGCGTTGTCTTTAAAAGTCTGTCCGTTAAACGCTATTGTAGTCTGCAAAACATTCTTGTCATTTTTGCTGAATGTAATATTTATAGGCATTACACGTACTGGAGTGGTTCCAGACCAGTCATATTCTATAAAACGCCCTGTCCATTCTCCTACAATATTTTTTGGTTTGATATTTGGGTTTTGTGTTTCGTCAGAAATTATAATTTCCCTGCTTTCAGAAATTAATTCGGGATCAATTTTTTTAGCTGCTTTTCCAGCTTCATCAATAGCATTTTCTGTTTGATTTAAAACTTTATCACGTTTTTCGTTTTGTATGTTTTTTATGAAAGCTACGCTGTTTGGGGTTGTATTTCCATAAAGGTATTCCAGCGCTTTATCACTATTCTGCTGCACTCCATATCCTAAATAATAACAAACACCCAGCCAGTGTTTTGCCATCGCATAGTCGCTTTTTTTAAACCATTCTACCGCCTGTATATAATCCTGTGGTACACCAAAGCCTTTTAAATACATATATCCCAACATATAAGCGGCACGCTGGTTGTTTTGGTTAATTGCTTTTTTGTACCACTCAACAGCTTTGTTCATGTCGAGTTTACAACCACGTCCTTCGCTGTATAGTTTTCCTAGATTATATTCACCTACAGCATTACCACTTTTAGCCGCTTTTTCAACATATACAAAACCTTTAGACTCTTCTTTTTCTACTCCTAAGCCATATACATACATAAGGCCCACATAGTTTTGTGCTAATGGTTCACCATTTTCTGCGCAAATCAACATATCGTGAAAGAGACTGTCGTAATTTTTATACAGTTTCTTGTCATCCAGAATTTTTCTGGCTTTTTCAAGTTTTTCTTCACAGTTCACTTGTGCCGTGGCAGAGAGAACTGTAAACAGAAAAATAAATACAAAATTTTTCTTCATAATAATTAGATTATTGGTTAATGATATAGTTAGTATGTTTTTGGATTTTATTAAGTTGTATTTAATTCCATTCAAAACCATTCGTGTTTTCACCGCTTGATTCTTGAATTTTTATATTGTACTCTTTACACCTTTTTTTAAACTCTTTTTCAAAATTGAATCGCAAGATTCCTAGTTTTGGTTTTTGCTGTGTTTTGTCAAAACTGTAATATGCTGTTGTTAAAAGCTGATTTAAGTGATAATTATAGATAAAAGTGTATAGCTCCTTTTTTGTTTTTCAGTTAAAGCAGTATTGCTATTAATCAATTGTTCGTATTCGATTTTTGCATTTTCATGTGCCTCACTTCTGTAATCTTCCACAATAAATTCAGCGTATTCTTTGTAGGTAAGAAGACTGTTTATTTTTCTTGCATAGAACGTTCTCGCATTGTTGATCTTAAAATTGTACAGCGTACCCGGATCCTGAATACTGTAGGGAGCATCAGCTTGCTTCTTTTTTGCATCCAAATCTTTTAAAATCCGGTTTCTTTCTTCAATTATTTTCAAGAGTTCCTCTATTTTACTTTCTGTTAAACCTGCTTTTTTTACATTTTCATAAAACCTTTCTTTAGTAGTTTTTTGAACTTCAATGCTGTTTTGTGACTGCATTCCGTTTACGAAAAGGAGCAATGCAAGGATGTGGAATACATTTTTCTTCATAATTTTTATTTTTTTTAGATATGTATATTTAGTACCATTCAATTTGTTTAGTCTCACTGTTAATTCTAAAAATTCGTTCATAACCATTACTTTTGGGACAAAGTGCAAGAAGAAGAGCGTTATCAGGAATTTTGCTGAATTTTATAAAGTCTCTTTCTGAGGTAGCTTCTTCAAGTTTTTTCCAACCATTATCCCAGACATAGAGTGTGAATATTTCATTTTCAAATACTTCAAATGAATTGAAATCTAGTCCAGGAGCTTTTTGGGGCTTGTCTCTCGATACGCTATACGAAAAGGTCTTGTTATAATTTGGAATCAGAATTTGCTGCTTTGTATTATTATCTAGAAGTACGGGATAACGTGCATAATTCATTTTCTTTGCCGTTGGATCGTAAAAACTTGGTAGATAAACGATGTTGGAACCTAAATTTTTAAATTCGATTGTATTTCCTTTTTTTTCTCCCCAGTCTATTACTCTCCATTTTGCAAGATTGAAAACATTTAAATAGGCTATCTCATTCTGATTTTTAGCATTTACTGGATAAGTAATTTTTCCAGTATCAACATATTCATGTGTTACATCGAGAATGTTTTTTTCTCTCAAAAATCCATCAGGAATCAATAATGTATCTTTCAATGCTGCCAGAGAATTTTGCTGAATAGAAAAAGTTTTTCTATATACTTTAGCCAGTCGTTTTTCTGTAGCATTATAAGCATATGGAAGTCCTTGGGGATTTCCGAAGCAATTACCGTTAAACGGAATATGTTTCCCGTTTTCATCAATAACGGTATCCCAAAAATGTCTTTTTGATGAAGCGCCGTATTCTGGTGTAAAATCAAATGTAACCGCAAGTCCCATTGCCCTACATGCCAATAATGTCAAATTTGCCAGATCATTGCATGCACCTTCTCTTCTAAAAAGCAATTGTTTTGGGCTTAAATAAGGAATTGGGTCAGGGCGACTGCTTAAAAATCTGAAATTTTTAAGTTCTAAAATAGTTTGGGTAGCAACATCAACAGGCTGGTTTATATTTTTTGCATTCAATTGTGCTTGAGATACCAATTGCAAATATTCAGAGCGCCAATCTTCCAGTGGTTCAGTTAAACTTCTATACGGAAGAATATATTCGCAAAAAGTTTTAAAGTCATAAGAGCGAGACCACGGATTGTTTTTCCAGGATTTAAAAGCAAGATCTATGTATTTTATTAAAAATTCAGGTGTAATTATATCAAGATCTTTAACACAATATAATTCAGGCTTTAGGCTGATACTGTCTTGCAATTTTTTGAAAGCTTGCGTTGCCAATTTTAAATCAGGATAATCCAATTCATTAAAATCAATTTTCCTATTCTTGCCGTCAACCCATTTGTAGTTTTCACTGTAATGAATCTCAATATTATCAATTAAAAACGCTGCTGCTTTTCTTTTTTCTATATCAGATTCATAATGTTTATACAATACAGTTTCCAGGCTCTTTTTTGTCATATCAACATTCGAAATCGATTGAGAAAAAAGAGATGCATATAGCATAAAAAAAGACCAAAAGTAAGTTTTCATTTAAAAAAGTAAGTTTTATTGTACAATTTTAAAACAAAAATGTAAGAAAATAAATTTAAAAATGTTAAATTTACAAATTATATGAAAAAATAATTTTAGTATCTAAATAATGAAAAATCAACAACTCTTCATTTTTTTAACACTTTTACTCTTGTCGTTGCTAGTAAGATTTAATCTAGGAAATCTTCCATTTTTAACGGGAAAATATATTTATTGGCTGTTTATAACCTTAATAGGAAGTGTTGTTTTTTTATTCCAAAACCACAATAGAAAATGGGAATTGAATCAATTTGATATCTGTATACTTATACTGTTTTTTGGTGGATTGTTAAATTTTGTATACTTGTCTAATGCAAGCGTCTTCAATTTAAAAGTATGGCACTTTAGTGCCTATTTACTTCTATACATAATTTTAAGACGATCACTTTGTGGGAAAGAAAAGATTTCAGAAATTTCAAAAAAAATATATTATTTACTACTGCTCGTGGCTACACTGAATTCAGCAATCGCGATTTTACAAGAAAGTAAATTACTATCTTCTTCAAATGAATACTTTCAAGTCACAGGATTGTTTTTTTCTCCAAATCATTTAGCCTTATTTCTTGCTATTGGTATTTTAAGTTTGATTGAGCTAACCCAAGAAGTCAAATCACGACTTAGCAAAGTTTTACTTTTTATCTGCTTTCCTATTTTAGCCTATGGCCTATATCTCTCAAAATGTCGGGGTGCGTTTGTCGCATTAATTGTCGCAATGCTGTTTAACTTGAATACTTCAAAACGAGAGATTCGAGAACTCATCTTTTCTAAGAAACTATTGTATGCTTCTGCAATTGTAAGCTGTTTTTTTATAATGATTTGGAACACCAATACATTTAAATCTCAATCAGCATCCGGTAGAATGTTCATTGCCAAGCATTCTTTAATACAGCTTAAAGACAGACTTTTGACTGGTTATGGCTTTGATTCCTTTTCATTGCAATATAATTTAACAAAGGCTGATTATTTTTCCGTACAAAGACCGTGGGAAGAAACTAGAAATGCAAGTTATTTATATAATGCAAATAATGATTTTCTAGAATTAGGTTTTGAATTGGGGATGATATGGATTGCTATATTTTGCATTTTTATCATAATGTTGTTCATCAAATCAAAGCATAATAATATAACGAAGGCTTGTAGTTCAATACTTCTTTGCATCATTATTTTTGCATTTACTAATACAATTCTGCCAGTACCTTTGTTTGCGGTTTTAGGCTGCATTTTTACAGTTGTCATTATCAATGAATCACAAATAAAACCTGTTCTATCTTTTAAACAGAACTATTTCTCTGCAATTATTACAACTATTTTCATCGCAACATTTTCTTCTATTATTGCTCTAAGATTAAACGCAGAATATAAGCTGAAGAAAATCTTTAATCAAGAGGAAATTGCAGGTTTAAAAAAGACAGAGAATTATGTTACTAAAATCGACGCAAATGGCGAACAACTTTTTATGGCAGGCATAATTTTTATGAAAAATAATAATCCCGAAGAAGGACTTAGATACTTGACAAATGGTTTTAACCAATCAGGAAAGCCAACCTTAGGTAAAAACTTAGCAAAACTTTTTGAGAGAATGGGCAATTATGATAAAGCCGAGGAAATTTATATTTACAATAAAAATGTAGAACCCTTTAGATTTAATGCTAGAATAGATTTATTTAATTTATATCAAAAAACAAATCAGAGAGGAAAAGCAAGAGAAATAGCTAAAGAAATTCTTTATTTACCAATAAAAATTCCATCAAAAGAAATCGAGTCATTTAAAGAAAAAGCCAAAAACTACTTAAAAAATTAAATAAAAAAAGCAGTCTAAATTTAGACTGCTTTTTTCTTTTTAGATTGGTACATTCTGTAAATCAGAACACCAATTATACCTACTAGCAAATACGGAATTACCATTAAATATACAATTCCGTCATTTACCGCCTCAGCTTTTTTTACATTAGAATCTCCCGCAAGTGCTGCACGACACATCGCACATTGCGCATTCGCCGAAATTCCAATTAAGAAGAAACAAATTCCAAAAAACAAAGTTTGAAATTTTGATTTTAAACCTTGAATATTATTTTTTTTACTAATTAGCATAATACGGAGAAATCATTAAAAATACTACAACGCCAGTTACAGCAACATATAGCCAGATTGGAAAAGTGATTTTAGCTATTTTTTTATGTCTGTCAAATTGCTGTCCAAGTGCTCTTACATATGAAATAAGAACAAGTGGAATAATCGCGATAGAAAGTAAAATATGAGTTATTAAGATGACAAAATACACCAATCGAAGTGAGCCAGCTTTTGCACTTTCTACCGCATCAAGAATACCATCGTGATTTAAATCTCCAAATTTAGTAGAATCTGCAGTCATATGATAAGCAACATACATTACCAAAAAAGCAACAGACAAAGCAATAGCAAAAGTCATTAAACGTTCATGCAATAAACGTTTTCCGTTTTTAATAGCCATTACAGCTGCAACAAGCACAACCGCTGTTATACCATTTATTGTTGCATAAACCGGAGGTAACATAGATAATGGTTCAACATTATAACCAAAATCTTTTAGTTTTACACCAAATAAAATTGCAACTACAACCGGTATTATAATTGAAACCGCAATTATAAATTTATTATATTTTTTTTCTATTGAATTATCTTCCATTTTATTCTTCTAATAATACTTTAATATCTTCTTGAATTTCTCTAACTCCTTTTTTGTCTAAACCATCGTAATACAAAATAGGGTTTCCAAACTCATCTTTTCTGCAACGGATTTTCCCATCTTTATCAATTAAAGCAAATAAGCCTGAGTGCTCAAAACCTCCATTCACCTTATCATTTTCTCCTGCATACAAATTGAAACCTTTGTTAGACAAATCCATAATTGTTGCTTTATCACCAGTCAGAAAATTCCAATTTGAAGATTTAACGCCTAATAACTTAGCATGATCTTTTAAAACTGCCGGAGTATCATGACCAGGATCTATTGTAATAGAAACGATTCCGAAATTAGGATTTCCAAAGAATGTTTTCTCAATTTCCAGCATGCTTAAATTCATCTTTGGACAAATTGAAGGGCAAGTAGTAAAGAAAAATTCCAAAACATAAACCTTTCCTTTGTAGGTTTGATTTGAAACTTTTGCACCATCTTGATTTGTCAATTCAAATTTTGGAGCTGGTCCAATGGTTAATAATTTAGCTGTATCTTTTGCACCTTTCAAACCAACGTTATCCAAACGATTCCCTTTTACAACTTCGCCGTTTTGAATTCTGTCAACAATTTTTGGCACTGCATAAATTCCGAAAATCAAAACGATAAACGAAATCCCGATGTATGATTTATTTTTAAACATGTAGGTAAAAATTAAAGTTGTTTAGTGGCATTATGGTTCTTTTTAAGAGCCGCACGATATTCGTATAAAATGATTTTGAAATCATCCAGCATTTCATTGCTTAGCTCAGAAGGATGAAAAGTATTGTATCCCTCTTTATACTCCTTTTTATCTTTTCTTCCTCTAAGATTTCTTTCTTTATCAACAATATAAACATTTGGAGTTTCAAGGTTCTTATTTAGTTTTTCTTTTAGATGAAGTCCATCATAAAACTTTTGAATTTCTTCATTTGAAGCAAATACAAAATTCCAATTTTTAACATCTGTAAAAGGAGATAAAGCATCAACTATTTTTTGAGCTTTTTTTTCAGTTCCAAGCGGACACAGAATTACAAACTGAAGATCTTCAAAACCGTTATAACGTTTGTAGATTTTTTCATTTAGATTAAAATAATTACCTCGGTTTTCTAAAATATTTGTACCTCCAAAACCAAGTACCGTAATTTTTTTATTAAGAGAGATTTTCTTACCGCTTAATGAATTCCAATTTCCAAAGTCAGCTACTTTAGGCGTTATTACAGGAAGAGTTGTAAAACTATTTACACCAGAAGCAAAAAACAAATAAGCTACAATAGGCAGAACAAAAAGGACAAAGAGAACTATATTTTTTTTCATTGTTTATGCGGGAAAATATTGAGGTACAAAAATAAAAAAAGCTCCGTTAATCGGAGCTTCTTTTCGAATTAATATCATGTTAAAAATTCCATTTAATAGTAGAATCTTTAAAAACCCCATAAATATAATGTCCTTCTGTCAAAAGAATAAACAATAAATATAAAACTAGGAAAATAACTGGCGATACAACAGACCATCTAAGGCTGCTTTTTTCACCTTCCATGTGCATAAATGCCCATACAATATAATATGCTTTGAATATTGTAAGGATATAAAATATCCAGTTCAATAAATTCAAACCTACAAAATGATTACCTTCTAAAACTGCAGGTTTGTAGATACCAAGAATAACCTCTACTGTAGTTACTACTGATAGTAATATAAAAACAAACCAGATTCTTCTTGTATTTGATACGTATTCGTGACCGTGTGCCATAATAATAAATCTTAAAAAATTAAACTAAGTAGAAAACTGTAAATACGAATACCCAAACTAAATCTACAAAGTGCCAGTATAATCCAACTTTCTCTACCATTTCGTAGCTTCTTCTTTTCTCGTAAGTTCCTAATAATACATTAAAGAAAATAATGATATTAATGATAACTCCAGAAAATACGTGGAATCCGTGGAATCCAGTAATGAAGAAGAAGAAATCAGCAAATAATTTGCTTCCGTATTCGTTTCTTGTAAGGTTTGCACCTTCTACTACATATTTTGCAGTTGCTAAACGAGTTTCAGCTTCTGCTCTAGTCAGAACTTTTTTACTCTTTTTTCCGTTATTTTCAATAATCTGTTCTGTTCTTATCAACAATTCAGGATGTGCTTTAAATCCAGCCTGTACTTCAGCAACTGTGTATGTAGCCTGCGTTTCAGCATCTTCCATAAACCAAGTTGAATGGCTTCTTGTTAAAGCTTCTCTTTGTTCTGGCAATTTTACAGCAAACTCTTCAAGAGCAACTCTTTCTCCTTTTGCATTAACAAACTGCAATAAACTTCCACCTGCTGTTTCTACTGCGCCATATTCTCCTTTAATGAAGTTTTTCCACTCCCAAGCTTGAGAACCAACGAAAATTAAACCTCCAATAATAGTCAAGAACATATAAATAGCAACTTTTGTCTTTTTTAATTGATGACCTGCATCAACAGCTAAAACCATTGTTACAGATGAGAAAATCAAAATAAAAGTCATTAAGGCTACATAATACATAGGAGCCGAAACGCCATGCATAAATGGGAAGTGAGTAAACACTTCATCAGCCAATGGCCAAGTTTCAATAAATTTAAATCTAGAAAAACCATAAGCAGCAAGAAATCCAGAGAATGTCAAGGCATCTGATACGATAAAAAACCACATCATCATTTTACCATAACTTGCTCCTAATGGCTGGATATCCTCTCCGCCTCCCCAAGTTTTTTCGTTGTTATTTGCAGTAGTAACTGTCGCTTCCATAAAAGATATTCGTTAAAAAGTTCCCAAATTTACGTTTTTTTCTTATTTAAAGAAATATAAAAATAAAAATAAATATACCCATAATAAATCCAAAAAGTGCCAATACATCGCACCTAGTTCTATACCAAGAGTTTGAGTCGAATTGTATTTTTGTTTAAAATGATTATAAATTATAATTAAAAGTGAAATTAATCCGCCCGCTAAGTGCAATAGGTGTGTTACAGTAACAACATAAAGAAAAGTTGTAGTAATTGAGCTACCTTGTCCTGTAAAATAATATCCTTTTTCAACGATTTGTCCAAATCCCTGAAATTGCAATACAACAAATAAAACCCCTAAAGCTAAAGTTCCTAAAAGCAATCCTGTAACAGCGCTCCTATTATCTTTCTGAATGGCTTTTTTTGCTAAATAAAATGTAACGCTACAGCCAATAATTACTGCTGTACTATAATAAAATGCTGTTGGCAATTGAAAATCCTTCAACCAGTCAGCTCTTGATTTACTAACCACAAATGCACTTGTAAGTCCTGCAAACATCATGGTCATACTTACCATGGCGAATAACAAAATCAGTTTTGCCGATTTTGATTTTCTTAATTGTTCATCACTTGCTTTAATTGTCATTTCCATAACTATCTTAAAAATTTATCTACTATAAATACAATCTGTAATAGTGAAATGTACGAAACACTCACCAGCATTAAAGTTCTTGCCGACTTTGCCGTTCTCAACTGATACAGTTTTACTGCGTAAAAAAGCATCCACAATCCTAATAAAAACACTAAAGCTGCTGCAATTGGAGAAATAAACAATTGCCCTGTATACCCCAAAACTGGAAGCAATGAAGCTATGATCAGCCAAATTGTATACAGAATAACCTGTAAAGCGGTTCCTTTATCTTTCTTTCCTGTCGGAAGCATAAAGATTCCTGCTTTTTCATAATCTTCATATAAAAACCAGCCGATTGCCCAAAAATGAGGAAATTGCCAGAAAAACTGAATTAAAAATAAAGTTCCCGCCTCAATTCCGAATTCACCTGTAGCAGCAACCCATCCTAACATAAATGGTATTGCTCCAGGAAAAGCGCCAACAAACACAGATAATGAAGTAACTGTTTTTAATGGTGTATAAATACTTGTGTATAAAAATATCGAGATTGCAGCAAACATTGCTGACTTGGCATTAATGGTATAAAGCAAGCTGATTCCGATAATAGTCAACAAACTTGCTACAAACAAAGCCATTTTTGGAGACATACGTCCAGAAGGAACAGGACGGTTTTTTGTTCTGTCCATTAAAGCGTCTATGTCTTTTTCAATTACCTGATTAAATGCATTTGAAGCACCAACCATACAGTAACCGCCAATTGACAAAACAAGCAAAATACTCCATTTAAAAGGATGTTCATCATTTACACCCAACAAATATCCGGCAATAGAAGAAAACAAAACACTGATAGCCAAACCAGCCTTTGTAATCTCTTTGAAATCCAGAAATATTGATTTTAGTGAAATTGTATTTTTAGTAGCGTTCAAACCTCTATTGTTTGTATATTTTTTTTGAGTGGTGCAAATGTACAAATTAGATTGTAGAATACAGAACTATAAATTTAGATTTTTTTCAATAAAACCTTTACAAAATAAGGACTTGCAAATCTTTAACACAATTATTTCGAAAAATCTTATAAAAATCCTAGTAATCGAAATACCAATTAAAAATATCTGAACGTAATCCGATGCTAAACCAAGTCGTACTTTGCTTAAAAGTTGTAGCTGTATCTTGAGTCGGATCAAAGTTTCTGTAAATAAAACTTCCAAACAATTTCAGGTTTGTCATTGGGTTTATCAAATAACCTCCTTGAACGTCAGCAATAAAAACATTTGTTTTATTTCCCTGACCTACTTCTACTCCTTTATCATATGGACGTTTTACATCATAACTTTTATAAATATCGCCTCCATAATTGTACGAGTCTTTAGTTGTATTAAAATCAAGACCTCTTTTTCCAACAGTAAATTTAGCATCTCCAAAAATACGTCCTTTATGATAACGTCCAATTACAACTAATTCATTGAAATTTCCACCCCATTGATGACCAAGACTTTGATTATTGTGTCCATAATTTGTAATTACGGCACTATGTGAATACACATAAGGACGAACATGATTATACTCGACTTGAAACAAAAGATCTTTTACATCAAATGCATTATAATATTTTCCTCCAATTTGAAAACCGAATTTATTTTTCCAGCTTTTATCGCCCGCTTTTACATCAGAAACTGAAAATTCATCGATTAAAAACTGAGAATATAAATTTATACTGTTATTCCATTTATATTTTCCAGTAATACCCAACATCGCATTTCCGCTTCTTGAAGAAGAAGTAAATTCAACTGTACGATAAAAAATAATTGGATTCACAAAATTCACATCAAATCCTCTATTATTGGTATCTGTCCAAACAACAGATTCGAAGAAACCTAAATTCAGTCTGTTTGAAACATTCCAGCTTAGATAGTGATTAGCCATAAACTTTGTGGCGTATGTTTTATCAACTGTAACTTCTGGCCTAACATCTTTCAACCACATATAAGTATTCGTATATTTTATTTTCCAGAAAGTAGTATTAATTTTAAAATACGGATATGGGCTCGCTCCGTCGCTTTCAATCAATGAACGATAACCATCACCTATAAAATTTCTTCCGTAACCTAACTGAAGATCGAAAAATTTATATGGTGTATAGGTAATATTTGCCTCTGCCAAAGGAAAATCGTATGCATCAGTTTTAAAACGTTTTGCAATTCCAACTCCAGGAATAATTGCCGGATTTCCTCCAGATGGTTTTAGTGATTCAGCATAATCATTGAAATATCCGGCAAATCGGCCTTGGCTTTCAAAAATTGTTGTTGTAAAATTTATTTGTTTCCCTAAACCTCCTCTGAAATTTAAAGCACGTGTATTAACATAAGTATAAGAAGCATCAAGATCTGAAGCTTTTCCCATCTGCAAATCAACAATCGGATTTAAAGCCAGCCAGTAATCTTCTCCCTGAATCTGCACTAAATTTTCATTCCACCATTTTCTTCCAAGCCATGTTGAAGTCTTTTTTTGAAGTGACTCATTTACAGCTTTCAAATTATAATATTTTGAAACCTCCGCATAGGTATAAGGTTTTGAAGAAGTATGACTATTACTTCCAACTTGATTCATTGCACCATCAAACTGTGCGTAATAACTATGAGAAAATGGAATATTTAAATGGCTTTCGAATTCTGGATTATTGTATTTTTTATAAACAATACTATCCAATTCTGTCATTGGTTTTTCAGTTGGTTTTAAAATCTGCGCAGCTGCCGCGGCTTCTGCTGCCAATTGATCTGCACTTTTTAACGGTATATTTATTGTAATAGTGTATTTTGAATAAGTCGGCTTTCCATTATAAGTTGACGGCTTAATTGTTGGAAACTTAGCAAAAACACGTTTCGCTTCATTAGACAAATCTTCATTTGCCGTATTTACATAAATCACCTTAAAAACACCAGTCGCATCTACTTCAAAAAGTACCTTAACTTCTCCTTTATAATTATTTTGCTTTAAATTTTCCGGAACTTCAAAATTTTGAAAAACAAAATCCTGAACTTCTTTGTAAAAGCAGTTTTCCAATTTTTTATCGATCAAATTTTCGCAATTCTGAAAAACAGGGAATTGTTCACTTGTAAATCCAGATTTAACTGAGGAAGCATTATTTTCTTGTGCAAAAGCAATTAAAGAAGTTAGCATTAAAATAAAAGTCAGGGCGCTTTTATTCATTACGTAGGTTTTGGTTTTCATTTAATATTGATTTGTGGTATTCTCTCCGCCAGCAATTGCTTTTGCTGCCGAAGTTCCGATTCGCTTAACTCCTAAACGAATCATTTCTATTGCGTCTTGATATGATCGAACACCGCCCGCAGCCTTAACTGGCAATGGCGATGCGTTTTCTAACATTATAATTATCACTGGGACAGTCGCTCCATTGGGCAAATCATTTTCCGTTTTAAAAAAACCTGTAGATGATTTTACAAATACTGATGCGTAATTTTCCTCTTTAAAATTAGAAATCACAACATTTTTTATCAAAGCCGAAAGCTGGATAATTTCTTTATCAGTCAAAGCTGCTGTCTCAATAATCCATTTTACGGTTTTATTGTGTGCTAATCCAATTTGGGTACCTATTAAAATTTCATTTTTAACTAATGCAATTTCGCCGTTTTTGAAAGCTTGATAATTACAGACAAAATCCAAATCATCCGCTCCGTTTTCAATTGCTTCATTTGCTTCTTTAATTTTGGTTTCCAAATCTGATTTGCCTTCCGGAAAATCAATAACAGTACCAACAAGCAAAGACGAATTCGCTTTCAAAATCATATTTTTAGCCAAGCTAACATGTTCTGGCCGAATCATAATTAACTTAAAACCTTCTACAATTGCTTCTTCAATTGCATTTTTTACAACAATATTATTTTCTGCTTCAGAAAGCCCAGCTTGCGAAGCAGTTTTAAGATACGTTGAATCAAGGTATTGCTTAATGTTCATGATTTTCCTATTACGTCAGATCGGCACAAAAATACATTTTAAATTGAAAAAAAAGCATTATTTATAAGGGTTCATTTTATGATAATAAAAAACCCACCGAAGTGGGTAATTATATTCCTATTATTTTATCAATCAGCTTCCTAAATCCTATAGCAGAAAACACTCCGGCAGTTGCTCCGATCGTATTTGCAAGGACATCAGTTACATCTGGAGTTCTTGTAGTTGTTAAAACACCTTGAAGAATCTCGATTGTAATTCCAAAGAAAACTGAAAATATAAATGAAATCAAATATGCTTTATAATCGTTTGCATGCTGACCTTTCAATTCTTTTTTGAAAAACAAAATCCACGAAATTGTAAATCCGAAATGAAAACAAAAATGAACGATTTTATCTATACTCGGAAAATCTATTGCCGGTATATTACTTGAATTCGTCAAACAAAAATAAGTAATGATACCTGAACAAATAATCGCCCAAATTAAAAGAAGTTGTTTAGGCACCGATAAGTTGTTTGTAAGCTGCATCAGACAATAACGAATCAATTTCTGAAGCGTCAGCAATTTTTATTTTGATCATCCATCCTGCTCCGTAAGGATCAGAGTTCACAGTTTCTGGGGCACTTTCTAAACTATCATTGAAAGCAATAATTTCTCCTGTTAAAGGCAAAAATAAATCTGAAACTGTTTTAACAGCTTCAACTGTTCCAAAAACTTCGTCTTTATCTAATGTCTGATCTAAAGTTTCTACCTCAACATACACAATATCCCCTAACTCTTTTTGTGCAAAATGAGTAATTCCTACAGTCGCAACATCGCCTTCGATGCTAACCCATTCATGATCTTTTGTGTACTTTAAATTTGCTGGTATGCTCATAATAGTATGTTTGAAAATTGATAATTTAATAAATAAGTCACAAATGTAATAATCTTCTAATAAAATTTAGTTCAGAATTCTAAATTTAATTTCCGAAATTATATCTCAGCGTAAATCCTGATCTAATATTTGTAAGCGGGAAAGAAGTCGAAATAACTGCTTTCGAGAATGAATGGTCATAATAAAATATAGCTGTCAGATTTTTACTGAATGCATAATCTGCTGTTAATTTTAATGCCCAAATATTTTGTCCTGCTGCCAACTGGTTATTGTCATAATCTAAATAACGCACCAATGTTTGATTATTTCGATATGAAAAATCAGCTTTTATGTTAATATCACTTTTAATAATTCCCGTTGGATTATCCGCTAAACGAGATGAAAAAATAACATCTTTAAATCGATAACCCATTCCTACAACGTACTCTACACCTCTTACTTCAGTCAGCAAGTTATTGTCGAAACTCATTGACAATGCCCTGTCTCTTTTTATTTCAGTCAGCAAACGGAAAGAACTTTTCAGCTCAAAATCAACTCGAATCAACGGACTAAACTGTTCTACTAAATTGACATTTGACATTATCGTTTGATTATAAAAGTTCGAGTTTATATCTTGCCCGTTTGGATTCTCATAATAATCAAAATTAGACCTAAATTGATTTATGGTATAGGATGCACGGTAATTGTGCTGCAATGAAAAACGTCTAAAGTGATCTTTAAAATACTTAAAGCGCATCAACCCATTATATTTAATCGACCAGTTTGGAATAGGAAAACTTCTAAAAATACTAGTCGAAGCGTTCGACGCATCTTTTCCTGTATATGCCGCTAAAAAAGAAGGAAGCAATACCGCCTGATTACTTTTACCATAACCTATCGGATAACCGTCATTTGACTGAATTAACTTTCTCTGACTGTTATTTGGATTTGAAAGATCTTCTATAGGTGCATTAGGATTTTCAGGAGGAAGTGCTGTTGCATCATATCTCGGAATCGCTGAACCTGCACCATAATGATCCTCTGCCAAACGATTTGCAATTACCAAACGATTATTTCTAAAATCATCAAATGCAGCAGATTCATTTTCATTGCTTGTCGCAAAAGATGTTTTAATTAGCACTGTTGAAATTGAAAACATTCCATAAGTATAAGGTGACAAAGGCTTATAAAATAATTGTCCTATTGAATCTCTAACACTATATTGCTCTGATGAATTTTCAGAATATGCACGATCCATCGCTAAATCAATTTTTAGATCTGGCAATAAATCCATGTTCGCAGTTATTTTTAAAATCTTATTTTCTACCTGCGTGAAATTTTGGTTGAAATTATCATAATTCGTTAACCATCCATTTTTTGCTGATTCATATCGAACGTCATCCTGACTTCCAAAAATAAATCCTAACGATGGTTTTGCTGTACCAAAGAAACCAACACTTGGCGTATATCCTGGTAAAACTGTTCCGCTATTTTTAGTATAATTAACCTGAATGTTTTTTACACTTGTTAAAACTCCAATTAAACCATCATAAAACGGACTATTTTTTTCTACAGGTTTTGCAGTATTATTCACAACTTTTTCTCCAGGTTTTGGAGGCCCGGCTGGTTTAGGTTTTGCAGCTGTTTTTGCACCTGGCGTCAATCCTAAATATTTATATAATAAATTCATATTTAAGGTTGTCGTCAATGTATTTGAGTTGGCATTCTGAATTGTATTTCCTAAATTATACGTAATTCCATCATCAGCAGTAAATTCAGACATAGCTGTAGAAGCACGTTGCCAACTGTAATCAGCTGTATAAGAATAACTCGCTTTTACAAAACTCAGAACCGGAATTTTATACAATGGAATTTCATAATTCAATACTAATTGCTGCAAATGCTGATTTGGTGTACCAATGTCTAAATAATCATCCCAAATATTAAAATCTTCTTTTGGTGTTTTATCTTCATTCAAATAATTCTTCACAATATTATTTGATGCCGCTGTATAATTTAATTTTAATGATTTAGTCAGATTAAAACCAAATCCATATTGGTAATTAAAAGCAAAATTTCTTCTGTAAAGCGGATCAAGTCCTATACCTTCAACCTCAACCTGTCTATATTGTTGACGATTGCTTTGTCTTAAAATATTTGTATTAAACGTAATATTCGAAGGCAAATAATTAAAATTGAAATCGCTCAGCATTTTCCAATAATCACTTTTTTTCATGAATTTGGTCTGCTTGAAAGGCACAACTTCTTTTGGCTGAAAAGTATAAGCATAATTTACAGCAGAATTTGATTGTTGATCTCTATAATCTTCAACTTCATAATCATGGCGTGCCACCTCATTATATGATTGTGAAAAAGTGAAATTTTCAACATCATAAACATGCGGTTTTTGTTCTGGAGCCCTATCTTTTCTTACACCTATAAAGTTGATGCTTTTACGTTTTGTATAATCAATTGCACGAGTCCTGATATTATCTTTTTCTGCCTGATCAGTAGTTTCGTTAAGCAGCTGATCTAATTTAATATCCTGATTAAAAGGATCATATTCTGGCGTAATAACTTCTTCACCAATTGCATAATTAAAAGGCAAATTGATTCCCCATTTATGTGGCAATAATTTTCCTAAATTTAAATTGGTTACAATATTATACTGCTGAATATCTTCACGATCTCTTTCATTTGCACCTTGCTCCAGCGATCCAAATCCAATCGTACTTTTTCTTCCTGTTGCAGAAATGGTTGCAAAATCAGCCATATTGGTATCGACATTTAATAATGCCGCCATACCGCCTTTATTGTCCAGATCTGACATACGAAGCTCATTGAACCAAACCTCTCCTTTTATATCTTTATGATCGGCCCTGCTCTTAACTCCCACCATTAAATTTCGAACCAAACCAAAGTTGGGATTTCCTTTAATACCTAATCTTAATTTGCTGTCACCATCACCTCCGTCTGGAATTAAATCCGGATCATCATCAGGATAATAAACCCCATTAATATCTCTTTTAGGAGAATTAATATCCAATGGCATTGCCTTAATTTTCATTCTGGTCAATAAATCTAACGCCAAATCGATATTATTCTCTTCCATCCAAACCAAATCCGGGCTTATCGTACAAGACCCTCCTGTTTGTGTAACTTTTAACGGAATTTCAACTTGGTAATAGTTTTGAGTAAAGTCATTACCAAAACGAATAAAACCAACCATTTCATCGTCTCTTAAAGTAGCTTCATTAGGAAGAGATTCAGCGTGCAAGAACATTTTCAGTTTTTTGTATTGACGCATATCAACACTTACATTCTTGAAAGCAGCTCTAGAATCTAAATATTGTAATCCTGCCCCTCCAATTCGAACTGCTAAAGCCTGCTCATTTTGATTGATTATCGTATTGTTGTTATACAATTGTTCTCGCTGAACACCTGGCGGAATAACATAATTTACTGGACATTTTGTTCCGTTTTCCTGAATATTAACTGCGGCAACATCAAACTGAACTCCGTCATCATCTGGATTTGGATCATTTGCATCAAGTGTACCAGTATATTTTCTCCATTCACCTCTAACTAAATCCAAAGCTCCAAATCGCACTGTCATTTGATCATTAAAACCAGTCATAAACATACGCATGAAACGAATCGATCTAAAATCAGAAATGTTTCCGATTGTATTTTCTGGTTTTGATACCGGAATCTTAAACTGAATCCATCTTGCATTTGTAGTTCCTCCGTTTGGCAATTCGACATTACTTACTTCGCGGATATCCGTAATATAATTTGACCCAACCTGCATTCCTGGTTTCAAATCAATGCTGTATTCATAATAAGCATTAATCGTACTCATAGTGTTGTCACGATTAATGTCCTCTACATCTGGCAATGTTGTTGACCCACGATTAGGATCATTAATACTAACAGCAGAATTGCCTTCTGTACCATTATATTTTTTGTAACGATTGATAACTCCTCCGTCTGTATTCAGATAATAAGTATAGTTATCAGCTGCGGGATCTTGTTCCCCTGCATAATTATTATAAATCGCAGCTTCTTTAGCATCTGGCAAACCATCTAAACCAACGTCTTGATTTTTACGATTATCTGGGTTAGTATCAAATGCATAAATCAACGATTGAGAAGCTGGAACATCACCCCAAATAGGTTGCGGATTTACCATTACCTGATCCGGACCTAAACCATTTTCATATTGTTTTCTTCCGTCTTTTAAAACATCTTCAGAAACTTCACCTAAGTTGAAATAGATTTTACCTGTATTATTTGCCGGAGCTTCACCGTTTCCAACATAAGGATCCAATACCCAAAACTGAATATATTCAACATTACCCTGTTCGAAATTTGTTGAATTCAGCGCACGCATAATTCCTCCAAAATTAGACGAAGCTGCACTTGAACTAAAATTTGGGTTATTATTATAAGGTCCTCTGTCAGACGGGAAATAAGTTAAATCAAGTGTATTAACCACCTGAATCTGACCTTGGGCAATATCTGTATTTGGATATAACTCTTTACTGTAAATTCTTCTTGTAGAATTCAATGACAAATCATCGTTTGAAATACCGGATGGTTTTGAGGAGTAAAAAATTGGATCGATTGTATACCAAGCCAATTTTGCTCGTTTAAATCCGTAATCAAGCGTATTTGAATTAGCGTTAAATGTATTATCATTAATCGAATTTACAAAGGGAGTTGACGCTAAACTCCATGCATATGCAGATCTCATGTCAATTGTTGACTGAGAACCTTCAAAATCATCAATATAAATTGTTGCTTCGCCTTCAAAATCACTTGCTTTTGGAGCATCGGGTTTTAAAAAAGCAACTTCACCTCGTATCGAAAGATTTGACGGAACATCAGTATCCATATTTGGAAGCTTATTCACTAATCTGGTAAGGAATGGAACTTCTGTTGCATAATTACCATTGAATCCAAAAATTGTATTGTTTACTGATTCCTGACCGTAACTTGATTTTTGAGTAAACGGTTTTTCCGTCATTTTTAAATACGTACCGCCGACAACAAATTTGTCTGAAATTTTATGTTCAACATTGAATCCAATAAATCTTCGGGTTTGCTGTCCAAAAATAGAATTATTCTCTAATGAAACTTCAATTGGTGTATTTGAAGCCTGAAGCGATGGATCTAAAATTTGAACTCGTCCTAATTGATAATCAACGCTATAATCGATACCTTCAACAAGTCTTCGTCCGGCTGCCATTACAACAACAGAACCTTGAGGCACGTTAAAGGCTCCAATTGGGATTCCGTTACTTCCTGAAGATTTATATTTTCCTCTAAGTAAAAATTTATTCTTGTCACTGTCCTGCAATGCACCAGATTGTGTATTGCGATACATGCTTCTAAAAACGTATTTCTGCTGGTTCGGATTATATGTACTTGGGTCATTGTAGGTTTCTGCAGAATTTGAAACATGCAATTTGTTAAACAATACTTCTCCAAAAGGCTCTTTTGAAGTAAATATAATTCTACCATTTTGAACATCAACAGTAATACCTGGCAAATAATCAAAGAAACCATCTCCTCCTGTTTGTGGATCATTGTTATAATTCAACTTATCCAAATTAAAGACATTCAGCAAAGGAGTCTGATCTACTTTATTATCAGGGGCTGGATTTGGCGGAAAAGTAGATCCCGTTACCGGAGTAATATAGTTAATTGGAGAAGGATCAGTATACAAGATATTCATTCTAAAATCATCTTGTTTGATTTGATATGCCTGTGGAATTTGATAAACGTTTTTCATCATCAGATTCCAAACCGGATTTTGCACATTTGTCAAGTTGCTTTTAAGCATCTTCAAAATCAAACTTTGTGTAATAATCGCCTGATTAGAATTATTATTATTTCCGGTCACAACTGTAGCATCAACACCGTCACTTCCAAATTCTCCAACTTGATAAACCTTACCTCCTTCGGTATATTCATAAGCTACAGCCAGAATCTCATCATTTGCCAAACGTTGCTGCAATGATATATATCCTAACTGCGGATTGAAAGTAAATTCATTTGCTGTCAATTTGCGGGCATTCTCTAATATTGAGTAATCAGTTCCTTCGCTTACATTTGTATTATTGAATCCAGATTTTGCCGTAACGATTTCTCTAATATTCGAATTTAAAAATGATCCCGCTTGACCAATTGCTGCAGGATCGTACGCATTATTCTCATTATCAGCAGGTGAATCAACAGGCTTATTAAAAAATCCTGCAGTTGAACTGATAACAACAACTTCGTTATCAGGAACACCGCTAAGAGGTCCTTCACCTAAATCCTGAAGCGCAATAACATTACGAAGGTTGTTACTTGTTGTGCTTACCCTGTTTTGCTTATTAGTTACCCAAACCTCTATTCGTGTTACCTGAACACGACTATTGATAACGGGATAACTTTTTAACGAAGCATCATACCTGTCTCTAAAGAACTGAGACAAGAAAAAGTGACGGTCATTATCATAATCCAACGCATACAAATCAAAATTTTGCACCGTACCACCTCCTTCGGCTACAACACTCTTTGTTTGTGATTTTTGCTCGGAGAAAACACCTGTTACCGTTGTTTTTCCAAACTGTAATTGTGTTTTTACACCAAATAAACTCTGCGCACCACGAATTAAAGTACTGTTTAAAGGCATGCTGACATTACCTACTTCGACTTTCTGAATAATATCATCTTCAGAAGGAGTGTAAGCTAATTTAAATAAGTTTTGAAAAGCAAATGTAGATTGAGTATCATAATTAGCATTTACTTCTAATCGTGTTCCTACTTTTCCCATCAAACTCATACTGATTCTTTGATCAAAATCAAATGTGAGACTGGACCTGTTTCGGGGTGAAAATGATGGATTGTCTTGCTTTGTATATCGTATCCCCAAGTCCATTTCAACAGAACCTGTGGGTTTTACGTCAATTGTATTGCTCCCGAAAATACTTTCGAAAAAGCTTGAGTTAACATAATATCTTGGAAGTAAATTCTTTTTTGCAGCCTCACTTCCTGCTTTTTTTCCATCTATAGCATCAGCTTTTTTTCTGAAATAATCTCGACGAGACTCTTTCAGAACTAAATCTTCATATTCTTTGGGAGTTAAAATAATAGGATAGTTTACTGGAAAACCATCAACTGAATTAGTATAAATATACCGATCTGATATTGGATCGTATTTATAGGCCGAAAGTATGCTTGGAGGATCTTTCAACTCTAACTTTCCTTTGGAAAACTGAGTTTTAGTTGTATCTTGAACTGCCGGATTTACTTGCGATTGCAAAACATTACCGCAAAATAAAACCAGTAAAAAAATACAAATTTTACGCATACATTTGGTTTATGTTAGTTGAGTTACAAGCTTTTTAATGCCCTTTTTATGATGGTTTCTGCTGTAGCTTCCGGATCATCTTTTACGATCTTTTCGACTACTTTTTCAGAAGCTTTTCGAACAAATCCTAAAACTTCCAAAGCAGATAACGCTTCATCTCTGTTTGTATTGTTTTGAACTACTGAAACTTCATCCAAATCATACAATTTTAACACTTTTTCTTTTAAATCAAGTATAACTCTTTGAGCTGTTTTGCTTCCAATCCCCTTAATTGACTGGATAACTGCTACGTCTCCAGATGCAATCGCATTAATAATTTGTTTTGGTTCAATCGAAGACAACATTGTTCTTGCAATATTAGCTCCAATACCAGAAACAGATAATAACATTCTGAATATTTCGCGTTCTGACTTTTCAACAAAACCAAATAAAGTATGCGCATCTTCTTTAATTTGAAGATGCGTATACAATTTTATAAAATCAGCATTAGGAATTAACGAAAAGGTATGCAAAGAGATATTTACATGGTATCCCACTCCACCACAATCAATTACAACTTCTGTGGGATTCTTTTCAACTAATTTCCCTTGCAAATGTGCTATCATAAATATAATTTATAGTACCAAATATACATAAAAATAAGATTTTTCTCTTTTCTATATTGGACTATTGTGCTAATTTATTTTTTTTAATTTCTTTTTCCTGAGCATCGATAACTGCAATTGCAGCCATGTTGACCATTTCTTCAACGCTTGCTCCTAATTGGAAAATATGTACAGGTTTGTTAAGTCCCATCATAATTGGGCCTATTGAACCTGCTTTATTCAATTCTTTCAATAGCTTATAAGTGATGTTTGCCGACTCCAAGTTAGGGAAAACCAATGTGTTTACTTTTTTTCCTGCTAATTTAGAGAAAGGGAATTTTTCTTTTAGCATTTCTGAATTTAAAGCGAAATCTGCCTGAATTTCTCCATCTACAATCAATTCAGGATGATTTTTATGCAGATAAGCAACCGCTTCTCTAACTTTTGATGCATTTTGATGTGTTGATGAACCGAAGTTTGAATAAGAAACCATTGCAATAACTGGCTCAATACCAAACATTTTTGCAGTTTTTGCAGTCATCAATGCAATATTAACTAAATCTTGAGCAGATGGATTAATATTGATTGCAGTATCAGACAAAAACATTGGGCCACGTGCTGTAAGCATCATATTTGCAGTTGCAACAAGTGAAGCTCCAGGTGCTTTTTCAATTAATTGAAGCATTGGTTTTACAACACTTGGATAACTTCTTGAATGACCAGTTACAACCGCATCTGCTTCACCTTCATTTACCATCATGGCTGCAAAATAGTTTCTTTCACGCATGAATTTCTGAGCATCAAGCAACGAAACACCTCTGCGTTCTCTTGTTTCCCAGTATGAATTTGCAAATCTGTTACGTCTTTCTTCTTCTTCGTTTGTTTTAGGATCGATGATTTCAAGATCAGCATCAAAACCTAATTCAGCTTTTAATTCTAATATAATTTCTCTGTTTCCTAATAAAATTGGGAAACCGATTCCGTCTTCGTAAACAATCTGTGCTGCTTTTAAAACATTTAAATGATCAGCTTCAGCAAAAACAATTCGTTTTGGATTTAATTTAGCGCGATTAGTAATTAAGCGCACCATTTTATTGTCATTACCCATACGTTCGCGAAGCACATCTTCATAAGCGGCCCAGTCAGTAATAGGATGTTTTGCTACTCCAGATTCCATCGCCGCTCTCGCCACTGCAGGAGCTACAACTGTAATTAAACGAGGATCAAAAGGTTTAGGAATGATATATTCTTGGCCAAAACCTAATTTTGTCGCGCCGTACGCAACATTAACCTGCTCTGGAACTGGTTCTTTTGCCAAAATAGCTAAAGCTTTTACAGCCGCCATTTTCATCGCTTCGTTAATTTTTGTAGCTCTTACGTCAAGTGCTCCTCTAAAAATATATGGAAAACCAAGAACGTTGTTAACCTGATTAGGAAAATCAGAACGTCCTGTAGCCATAATAACATCTTTACGAGTTTCTACAGCCAGATTATAATCGATTTCCGGATTTGGATTTGCCATTGCAAAAACAATCGGATTTTCAGCCATTGTCAATAACATTTCTGGCGACATAATATTTCCAGAAGAAAGTCCGATGAAAACATCAGCACCTTTTACAGCTTCTGCTAATTCAATTTTAGCGCCGTCAAAAGCATATTTCAATTGCAAATCAGATAGTGAAGGATTGTCTTTTGTTAAAAGTCCTTTACTATTATACATTAAAACGTTTTCAACTTTTACACCTAATAAAACATATAAATCTGTACAAGCAATTGCAGCCGAACCTGCTCCTGAAACTACAACTTTAACATCTTCAGCTTTTTTTCCAGCCAATTCTAATGCATTGATTAAAGCCGCTGCAGAAATAATTGCAGTTCCGTGCTGATCATCGTGCATTACCGGAATATCTAATTCTTCAATTAGTCTTCTTTCGATTTCAAAAGATTCCGGTGCTTTAATATCTTCAAGATTGATACCTCCAAAAGTTGGAGCGATATTTTTTACAGTCTGGATAAACTCTTCTACGTTTTTTGTATCGACTTCGATATCAAAAACATCAATATCAGAGAATATTTTAAATAATAAACCTTTTCCTTCCATTACAGGTTTTGATGCTTCAGGACCAATATCCCCAAGTCCTAAAACGGCTGTACCATTTGAAATTACAGCTACTAAATTTCCTTTTGCTGTGTATTTATAAACGTCTTCAACGTTTGCTGCAATATCTAAACATGGCTCTGCAACTCCTGGCGAATAAGCCAGCGATAAGTCTCTCTGGGTTGCGTATTTTTTTGTTGGAACTACCTGAATTTTTCCTGGAGTCGGCTCTGAATGATACAGCAGCGCTTCTCTTCTTTTACTCTCTTTGTTCATTATTTTTAGCTTTTATTCTAGCTTACAAAGATATAAGTCTTAGTTTAAAATGGGGCGTTTTTAGTGCTTTCTTTTGTTAAAATAACAATTTACGGCATCAAAAAAAAATAGTCCTTCAAAATCAGGACTATTTTTACAACTATATATTTTGGCTTTTTTTTATTGCGAAATATAAGAATTCAAGTGGTTTATGGTATCTTTTTGAATTTCGATAATGGCTTTTACAACATCGCTTATGGAGATAATTCCAACTACAGTTCCATCTTCTAAAACTGGCAAATGTCTGAATCTTTTTGTGCTCATCAGCTCCATGCAATCTTCAATATTATTTGAAAGATTTACTGTAATAACATTGCTTTCCATAATTTCATGAACAAAAGTCTCTTTTGACGATTTATCCTTCAAAACAATTTTTCGAGCATAATCCCTTTCAGATAATATTCCTTTTAGGTCAGTTCCATCAATTACAAGAATTGCCCCTATGTTTTTTTCGCCCATTACTTTCAATGCTTCATAAACTGTTGTAGTTGAAAGTACGGAATAAACATTTCTTCCTTTTGCGTTTAGTATTTGATTTACAGTCATATCTGAAAAAATTTAGATTTATAAAGTTAAATAAAAAATGACAAAACTTTTTATTAAAATTTACTTTTTAAAAATCTAATTCGTTCATTTTAAATAAAATACACTACATTTCAGTTTTTCAAAATTATTCAATAAAGAATGAAATCAATTGAAGAAGTTTTTTGTGAAAAATTTGTTTTTTTAACGCTTTCTATGGTTTCATAAAAAAAGAGCTCCTTTCATAATTAGAAAAGAGCTCCTTTTTTGATTGTTTCTTTTTTACAAACCAACGATGATAAATTCACTTCGTCTGTTTTGCTGATGTTCTTTTTCAGTACATTTTACGCCATCAGCACATTTGTTTACCAATTGAGTTTCACCATAACCTTTTGCTGTTAATCGGCTTCCATCAATTCCTTTGCTTATTAACCAATCTTTTGTTGATTGTGCTCTTTTATCAGATAAAATTTGATTGCTTTCTGCAGATGAACGGCTATCTGTATGCGAACGAATATCTAATTTTATATTTGGATACTGATTTAAAACATCAACAACTTTATTTAAATCAAGTTCCGATGTTTTTTTGATGGTTGCTTTTCCTAAATCAAAAAAGTTCATTGGAATATGAAGTAATTTGGCTAAATCTGTTCCGATTTTTATTGGTCCTAGTTTAACTGGTTTTACAACTGTTTTTTTGATTTCGATTGCTTTAGTAGCTAAAGGTTTGAACATTTTTTGCATTGTAAAATCCAAAGTTGTTTTACCATTTTCTTTTTTAAGCACTGTCGAAATATCTTTTATTCCATAATCAGTTTTTGATGCTCGGATAGAATATTTTTTACCGCATTTTATTTTTGGAAAAATATAATTCCCTTTATCATCTGTTACGATTGTCGAAAGAGGATTAAAATTTTCATCGAATAAATTTAAACTTACATTCGATAAAACCTCATTCGATTCAGCATCAGAAACTGTTCCCATTAAATCTTGTTCGCAAACCAATCTTTTAGTTTCTGCAAAACGATAAACATCGTCTAAACCGTGGCCATTATTTCTATTAGAAGAAAAGTATCCGGTTCTGTTTTTACTGTCAATTGTAAATCCGAAATCGTCTTGTTTTCCGTTTACTGGTTCTCCAACATTTTGCACATCATCTTCAATTGTGCTGTCAGGGTTTATTTTTGTAACGAAAATATCAAGTCCGCCAAGTCCCGGGCGTCCATCTGAAGCAAAATAAAGTTCATTTTCATTTGAAACAAAAGGAAAAGTTTCTCTTCCTTCCGTATTAATTATTGGTCCTAGGTTTTGAGGCTGACCAAAAGTTCCGTCTTCATTTATTGCCACTTTAAACAAATCTGACTGTCCTAAAGTCCCTGGCATATCTGACGCAAAATACAATGTTTTTTCATCGATACTTAATGCAGGATGTGCCGTGCTATACTGATCGCTGTTGAATGGAAGTTCTTTTTCATTCACCCATTCATCATTAATAAATTCCGCTTTATAAAGTTTTAAAAGCGTTACTTGCTTGTCATTTTGCCCTCTTTTTCCGTCGGTGAAATTATTTCTGGTAAAATACATTGTTCGGCCATCTTTTGTGAAAACTGGCGTCGATTCATTAAATTTTGATTTCTGTTTTTTACGAAATAATTCCGGCTTGCTGACGCTTCCGTCTGGCATTAAATCAGCTATATATAATTTCGAAAAAGATTTGTTTGTCCATTTAAAACTAGTCTTTGCAATTCCGCCCGTATCTCTTGCTGAAGTGAAAACAATTTTTTTATCCAAAATAAAACTTCCATAATCAGAATAAGGTGAATTAATTCCGGCATCTGCAATTTCATAACGACCCGAATTTAATTTGATTTGTTCCAAATAGTTTTTATCATTTCGAATTAAAGAAGCTCTTTGTTGTGAATTTGCTTTTTGATTGAATTTTTCTAAAACTTCATCGGCTTTACGATAATTTCCTGATGCTTTTAAACATTGTGCATATCGGTACAAATATTCTGGTTCTTGTTCTTCATTCAATATGAATAACTCATTATACCATTGCAAAGCCGACTGTAATTCGCCTATAAAATAATAGGAATTAGCTAATCTTTGCACTATTTTTTCATCTTTAGTTCCTTTTTCTATCAAACTTTCATATGCTTTTATAGCATCTACGAAGGCATAATCATCATACTTTTTATCTGCGGAACTTATTTTTGTTGTCTGTGCATTTACTTTGAAAAAAAGAAATACAAACAAAACAGAAAAGCTTACTATTTTAATTCTCATGATCGGTATCAAATTAGAAAAATCTTGGAGATGTCATTTTTTTATAACTATTGAAAAACTCGAATCGAAGGAAAATCTCATGAGATCCCGAGTTATATCGTCTTAAATTGGTAGTTTCATGATCGTATCCGTATCCAACATACATCCCCTTTGATACTTGAAAACCTGCCATTGCACTTACTGATGCGCTCCAGCGATAAGCAAGTCCGACTACGAATTTATCATAAAACATGAAATTACCCGAAACATCAACTTGCAATGGTGCTCCCTGAACCATTTTAGTTAATAAAGCAGGTTTAAATCGGATATATTCTAATTTGTCCAGATTGAATACGTAACCTGCTATGAAATAATAATTTATTTTTTCTTTGAAAATAGCTGTGTTGTTATCATCATAACGATTTGTTTCAATGAAATTTGGAACAGAGAATCCTAAATATGCTCTATCAGAATGCCAATAAACCCCTGCTCCAATATTTGGTGAAAATTTATTGTCTAAATCCTGAAACTGTTCATCTCCTTGATTTTCAAAGCTTAATTTGCTGACATCAAGATTAAACATATTCGCCGTAGCTTTTATTCCAAAAGAAAGTTTAAATGATTCAGAAGTAGGAATACTATAAGACAAATCAGCCGATAAAGTATTTTCAACCGTTGGTCCAATTTTATCATTGACCAAAGAAACACCTAAACCTAATTTGCTATTATTGCTTAAAGGTGTATTTAATGAAAATGTACTTGTCTCTGGAGCACCATCAAGCCCGATCCATTGTGTACGATACAATCCAAATACATTCAATACACCTCTAGAACCAGCATAAGCAGGATTCACCGAGATTGTATTGTACATATATTGTGTGAACTGCGCATCTTGCTGAGCCGAACACACGACTGAAAAAAACATGAAAATTAAAATTAATTTTTTCATTTAGTAAGCTTTTAAAACGGCTTGACTTTTAACCAAGCCGCTTATCATTTTTTATTTATTTAGATACAAGTAACCTGACTGTTCATGCTGATTTGAATCGCTATCTTTATATTTCAAAATATAGAAATAGGTTCCTACTGGCAATCCATCTGATTCTTTGATCGTCGCGCGTCCTGCTGAAACTCCCACAAAAACTCGGTCTTCATTATTATAATGATCGATGTCAAATACAAGAACTCCCCAACGATTATAAATTTCAACTGTATTATCAGGATAACATTCTATTCCCTGAATATAGAATCTTGCATTTTTTGAATCTCCATTTGGAGAAAAAGCATTCAGTACTTTTATTTTACAGCCATCTAAGCTCAATACTGTAGGACGATCTCCTGAATTGCTTTCATCATCAGATTTGTCCTCAACTTCAACTCCTTTTCCACTGCGTCCAGTTGCTGTTGCCTGATTACTTACAGTACCAAGAATAATATCACTTTGAGTAATTTTATATTTCGCTGTGAAATTATTGTCATTTGATTCGCCAACTTCAAGATTAATTGTTTGTCCAGAAATAACGACACCTGGCAGAGGATCTGAAACGCTGACATTGGTCAATGGAACATTTCCTGTGTTAGTCACTTTAAATTTATAAGTGATTGTTTCACCTGCATTTGCAAATCCATTTCCGTTTTCATCATTGAATACAGCTGTTTTAATAATTGCAATGTTTGGCACTTCAACAAAAACATTCAATGTTGATGAACTACAATTTGATGAATTTGCTTTTTCACATACTTGATATACTAAAGCATAACTTCCACCAGGTGTGTTTGGTTTCACATTTACGGTTCCGTCTGCATTAAATTCAAAATATGGGCTTTTTGGTGTATTAGATATCACAACATTTGCCGGATCAATTGGCAAGCCATTCACTAAATCATTGTCTAAAACATTAATAAATTCTAGCTGTCCATTAATTCCATCAACATTTACCAGCAGATCATCTTTTGTAATAATCTGTGGTGCAGGTGCAGGATCTTCTGAGTTGACAACGGTAACATTTACAACCGCCTGACTGCAATTTGATGAATTTGAAGCTTCGCAAATTTGATAAGTCAATTGATAAGTTCCTGATGGTGTTCCTGTTTTAACATCAACAGAACCATCTGCATTTAAAATCAAATTAGGATTTGCAATCACAGAGCTTAAAACAACAGCTGTTTGATTAAATGTTGCTCCATTTAAACGGTCATTACTAAATATATTCAATGCTGTGCTAATACCTTTTTTAGCATCAATTGGTCCAGCACTATCATTATTTGCTTTGATTTCAAAAGTTGGTCTTGCATTACATTGTGGTGTTGCTGGCGGATAACTCACTATCATACTTACAGTAGGATTTAATGAAAACTCCATTGTGACACCAGTTCTTGTTTTTTCAAATCCATCAGCACCTTCCGTCCATTGTCCATTTGCAAATAACCATCCTGGCCAGTCAACTCCAATTCCGTTACTATCTACAATTGCTCCCGGCCATAAAATGCTTCCGCTCAATGGCAAATTAGTCTGTGCAGCTACAACATTATTATCACTGTCTATCCATTTTACAGTCAATAAATTATTGGTTGTAAAATTATCTGGCGTTACATTGTATGAAACATAAGGAACATTATTAGAGCAATAACTATTCGTAGTTACAGTAATTGTTGGAAGAACAACTGTTACTTTAACATCGGCTATTTTGCAATTTGTTGTGTTCAATTCACAAACCTGATACGTTAGTGCATAAGTTCCTGCTGGTGCATTTTCTTTTAGTATAATTGTTCCATCTGGATTCAATGTTAAATATCCAGCTGGATCAGCAATTGTTACTGATAGGTTTACATCAGAAGCCGTAATTGGCAATCCATTTTTAGTATCATTTTCTAAAACATTTACAACTGTCACCGGATGATTAACTCCTGCAATTGGACCTACTAAGTCATCTTTCAATACCAATAAGTCTCCCGTAACCTGAACATAACTCTTAACCGTGTCGCAGTTAAGCGCATGGTCGTTGTCACAGATCGTATATTCCACTTCGTAGCTTCCTGAAGCGGTGCCCGGAGCCACCGTGATGGTTTTGTCTGCATTGATTGTTAATCCTGTCGGAAGTGTGCTTACCAGTGTGAAGGTTACCTGGCCTGCACCTGCGCCTACCGTAACCGGAGTTCCGTTCAGCGTATCATTGGCAGTCAAGGATATCGTCGTGCCTCCGTTGTTGCTGTTGATCGCTGTTGTGGTTTCCGTCACAGCATCGATTACAGGGATTACTATCGGAGCATTCACCGTCAAGTTTACTGTCGCCGTCGAGCAGTTCGATGCATTGGTCTTGTCGCAGATCGAATACGTCAAGCTGTAACTTCCCGCAGGAGCATTAGCACCAAGGGTTGCAACTCCTGTCGTCGGATCCAAGGTCAGGTAGCCTGAAGGGTCCGCAACGGTCGTCGTTATTTTTACTTCCGATGCCGTCAATGGCTGTCCGTTTCTGGTATCATTGTCTACAACCGTAATGATCGTCTGGGCTGTTGCCGACTGTGTCACTGCGGTCGGATTGTCCGTATTGGCAACCAGTACATCACCCGTCACCTGGATATAACTCTTGACCGTATCGCAGTTAAGCGCATGGTCGTTGTCACAGATCGTATATTCCACTTCGTAGCTTCCTGAAGCGGTGCCCGGAGCCACCGTGATGGTTTTGTCTGCATTGATTGTTAATCCTGTCGGAAGTGTGCTTACCAATGTGAAGGTTACCTGGCCTGCACCTGCGCCTACCGTAACCGGAGTTCCGTTCAATGTATCATTGGCAGTCAAGGATATTGTCGTGCCTCCGTTGTTGCTGTTGATCGCTGTCGTGGTTTCCGTCACAGCATCGATTACCGGGATCACAACCGGAGCATTTACTGTTAGGTTTACACTCGCAGTCGAGCAGTTCGATGCATTGGTCTTGTCGCAGATCGAATACGTCAATGTGTAGGTTCCCGTAGGAGCATTAGCGCCAAGGGTTGCAACTCCTGTCGTCGGATCCAATGTCAGATAACCTGAAGGGTCCGCAACTGTCGTCGTTATTTTTACTTCGGATGCCGTCAATGGCTGTCCGTTTCTAGTGTCATTGTCCACAACCGTGATGATCGTCTGGGCTGTTGCCGACTGTGTCACTGCGGTCGGATTGTCCGCATTGGCAACCAGTACATCGCCCGTCACCTGGATATAACTCTTGACCGTGTCGCAGTTAAGCGCATGGTCGTTGTCGCAGATCGTATATTCCACTTCGTAGCTTCCTGAAGCGGTGCCCGGAGCCACCGTGATGGTTTTGTCTGCATTGATTGTTAATCCTGTCGGAAGTGTGCTTACCAATGTGAAGGTTACCTTCCCTGCACCTGTCCCGACCGTTACCGGTGTTCCGTTCAGCGTATCATTGGCAGTCAAAGAGATCGTCGTGCCTCCGTTGTTGCTGTTGATCGCTGTCGTGGTTTCAGTAACAGCATCGATTACAGGGATTACTATCGGAGCATTTACTGTTAGGTTTACACTCGCAGTCGAGCAGTTCGATGCATTGGTCTTGTCGCAGATCGAATACGTCAAGCTGTAGGTTCCCGCAGGAGCATTAGCACCAAGGGTTGCAACTCCTGTAGTCGGATCCAATGTCAGATATCCTGAAGGGTCCGCAACTGTCGTCGTTATTTTTACTTCCGATGCCGTCAATGGCTGTCCGTTTCTAGTGTCATTGTCCACAACCGTGATGATCGTCTGGGCTGTTGCCGACTGTGTCACTGCGGTCGGATTGTCCGCATTGGCAACCAGTACATCGCCCGTCACCTGGATATAACTCTTGACCGTGTCGCAGTTAAGCGCATGGTCGTTGTCGCAGATCGTGTATTCCACTTCGTAGCTTCCTGAAGCGGTGCCCGGAGCCACTGTGATGGTTTTGTCTGCATTCAGCGTTAATCCTGTCGGAAGTGTGCTTACCAATGTGAAGGTTACCTTCCCTGCGCCTGTCCCGACCGTTACCGGTGTTCCGTTCAGCGTATCATTGGCAGTCAAGGATATTGTCGTGCCTCCGTTGTTGCTGTTGATCGCTGTTGTGGTTTCAGTAACAGCATCGATTACAGGTCTTTCTATAACAATCTCCACTGTTGCAGAATCGCAAACGCTAGCGTTTGTTGACATACAAATCGTATAAGTAATCAGGTGTGTACCTGCAAGCGTATTAGGAGCAACTGTTATTGTTCCATCAGAATTAAAAGTTATTCCTGTTGGAAGTGAACCAGTCGAAACAGTAACATCTGTTGGCAAAAATGAACTTCCATTTATTTTGTCATTAACAAAAACTGTCGAAATAGTTCCGCCTGCTGCTCCATTTATTACCGATGGAGTATCATCTTCTGCGCAGATGTAATTTGAAATCGTTACGTTTGAAGAAGCTGTCGATTGACATCCCAAAGAGTTTGTAACTGTATAATTATAAGTGTTACCAGCAATTAAACCAGTAATTGTTGTTGTCCCTGTATTTCCAGTTATATTTCCAGGATTAATAATCCATGATCCTGTAGGCAAACCACTTAATTCAACACTAGCAGTTGACGATGAACATGTTGGTTGAGTTATTGGTCCAACTATTGGACTTGCAATAGAATTTAGCGTCAAATTAAGGATCTGATCCGCAGTGCAGCCGTTGTTGGTGATTTTAAGTGCTGACTGGTTGGTGCTGTAAACCGTATTGTTTGCCGCCCATGTATACGTCTCTCCCGAACAGATGCTCACTGTAGTGACAACATCCGCAGGTTTCGGCGTTACAGTCAGATTAAGGATCTGATCTGCAGTACAACCATTATTTGTGATCTTAAGTGCAGACTGGTTGGTGCTGTAAACCGTATTGTTTGCCGCCCATGTATACGTCTCTCCAGAACAGATGCTCACTGTCGTGACAACATCCGCAGGTTTCGGCGTTACAGTCAGATTAAGGATCTGATCTGCAGTACAACCGTTGTTGGTGATTTTAAGTGCAGACTGGTTGGTGCTGTAAACCGTATTGTTTGCCGCCCATGTATACGTCTCTCCAGAACAGATGCTCACTGTCGTGACAACATCCGCAGGTTTCGGCGTTACAGTCAGATTAAGGATCTGATCTGCAGTACAACCGTTGTTGGTGATCTTAAGTGCAGACTGGTTGGTGCTGTAAACCGTATTGTTTGCCGCCCAGGTATACGTCTCTCCCGAACAGATGCTCACTGTAGTGACAACATCCGCAGGTTTCGGCGTTACAGTCAGATTAAGGATCTGGTCTGCAGTACAGCCGTTGTTGGTGATTTTAAGTGCAGACTGGTTGGTGCTGTAAACCGTATTGTTTGCCGCCCATGTATACGTCTCTCCAGAACAGATGCTCACTGTCGTGACAACATCCGCAGGTTTCGGCGTTACAGTCAGATTAAGGATCTGGTCTGCAGTACAACCGTTGTTGGTGATCTTAAGTGCAGACTGGTTGGTGCTGTAAACCGTATTGTTTGCCGCCCAGGTATACGTCTCTCCCGAACAGATGCTCACTGTAGTGACAACATCCGCAGGTTTCGGCGTTACAGTCAGATTAAGGATCTGGTCTGCAGTACAACCGTTGTTGGTGATCTTAAGTGCAGACTGGTTGGTGCTGTAAACCGTATTGTTCGCTGCCCAGGTATACGTCTCTCCCGAACAGATGCTCACTGTAGTGACAACATCTGCAGGTTTCGGTGTTACAGTCAGATTAAGGATCTGGTCTGCAGTACAGCCGTTGTTGGTGATCTTAAGTGCAGACTGGTTGGTGCTGTAAACCGTATTGTTCGCTGCCCAGGTATACGTCTCTCCCGAACAGATGCTCACTGTAGTGACAACATCCGCAGGTTTCGGCGTTACAGTCAGATTAAGGATCTGGTCTGCAGTACAACCATTATTTGTGATCTTAAGTGCAGACTGGTTGGTGCTGTAAACCGTATTGTTCACTGCCCAGGTATACGTCTCTCCCGAACAGATGCTCACTGTAGTGACAACATCCGCAGGTTTCGGCGTTACGGTCAGATTAAGGATCTGATCTGCAGTACAGCCATTATTTGTGATTTTAAGTGCAGACTGGTTGGTGCTGTAAACCGTATTGTTCGCTGCCCAGGTATACGTCTCTCCCGAACAGATGCTCACTGTAGTGACAACATCCGCAGGTTTCGGCGTTACAGTCAGATTAAGGATCTGGTCTGCAGTACAGCCGTTGTTGGTGATTTTAAGTGCAGACTGGTTGGTGCTGTAAACCGTATTGTTTGCCGCCCATGTATACGTCTCTCCCGAACAGATGCTCACTGTAGTGACAACATCCGCAGGTTTCGGCGTTACAGTCAGATTAAGGATCTGGTCTGCAGTACAGCCGTTGTTGGTGATTTTAAGTGCAGACTGGTTGGTGCTGTAAACCGTATTGTTTGCCGCCCATGTATACGTCTCTCCAGAACAGATGCTCACTGTCGTGACAACATCCGCAGGTTTCGGCGTTACGGTCAGATTAAGGATCTGATCTGCAGTACAACCGTTGTTGGTGATTTTAAGTGCAGACTGGTTGGTGCTGTAAACCGTATTGTTTGCCGCCCATGTATACGTCTCTCCAGAACAGATGCTCACTGTCGTGACAACATCCGCAGGTTTCGGCGTTACAGTCAGATTAAGGATCTGGTCTGCAGTACAGCCGTTGTTGGTGATCTTAAGTGCAGACTGGTTGGTGCTGTAAACCGTATTGTTTGCCGCCCAGGTATACGTCTCTCCCGAACAGATGCTCACTGTAGTGACAACATCCGCAGGTTTCGGCGTTACAGTCAGATTAAGGATCTGGTCTGCAGTACAGCCGTTGTTGGTGATTTTAAGTGCAGACTGGTTGGTGCTGTAAACCGTATTGTTTGCCGCCCATGTATACGTCTCTCCAGAACAGATGCTCACTGTCGTGACAACATCCGCAGGTTTCGGCGTTACAGTCAGATTAAGGATCTGGTCTGCAGTACAACCGTTGTTGGTGATCTTAAGTGCAGACTGGTTGGTGCTGTAAACCGTATTGTTTGCCGCCCAGGTATACGTCTCTCCCGAACAGATGCTCACTGTAGTGACAACATCCGCAGGTTTCGGCGTTACAGTCAGATTAAGGATCTGGTCTGCAGTACAACCGTTGTTGGTGATCTTAAGTGCAGACTGGTTGGTGCTGTAAACCGTATTGTTCGCTGCCCAGGTATACGTCTCTCCCGAACAGATGCTCACTGTAGTGACAACATCCGCAGGTTTCGGCGTTACAGTCAGATTAAGGATCTGGTCTGCAGTACAGCCGTTGTTGGTGATCTTAAGTGCAGACTGGTTGGTGCTGTAAACCGTATTGTTTGCCGCCCATGTATACGTCTCTCCCGAACAGATGCTCACTGTAGTGACAACATCCGCAGGTTTCGGCGTTACAGTCAGATTAAGGATCTGGTCTGCAGTACAGCCGTTGTTGGTGATTTTAAGTGCAGACTGGTTGGTGCTGTAAACCGTATTGTTTGCCGCCCATGTATACGTCTCTCCAGAACAGATGCTCACTGTCGTGACAACATCCGCAGGTTTCGGCGTTACGGTCAGATTAAGGATCTGATCTGCAGTACAACCGTTGTTGGTGATCTTAAGTGCAGACTGGTTGGTGCTGTAAACCGTATTGTTCGCTGCCCAGGTATACGTCTCTCCCGAACAGATGCTCACTGTAGTGACAACATCCGCAGGTTTCGGCGTTACAGTCAGATTAAGGATCTGGTCTGCAGTACAGCCGTTGTTGGTGATTTTAAGTGCAGACTGGTTGGTGCTGTAAACCGTATTGTTCACTGCCCAGGTATACGTCTCTCCCGAACAGATGCTCACTGTAGTGACAACATCCGCAGGTTTCGGCGTTACGGTCAGATTAAGGATCTGATCTGCAGTACAGCCATTATTTGTGATTTTAAGTGCAGACTGGTTGGTGCTGTAAACCGTATTGTTCGCTGCCCAGGTATACGTCTCTCCCGAACAGATGCTCACTGTAGTGACAACATCCGCAGGTTTCGGCGTTACAGTCAGATTAAGGATCTGGTCTGCAGTACAGCCGTTGTTGGTGATCTTAAGTGCAGACTGGTTGGTGCTGTAAACCGTATTGTTTGCCGCCCATGTATACGTCTCTCCCGAACAGATGCTCACTGTAGTGACAACATCCGCAGGTTTCGGCGTTACAGTCAGATTAAGGATCTGGTCTGCAGTACAGCCGTTGTTGGTGATTTTAAGTGCAGACTGGTTGGTGCTGTAAACCGTATTGTTTGCCGCCCATGTATACGTCTCTCCAGAACAGATGCTCACTGTCGTGACAACATCCGCAGGTTTCGGCGTTACGGTCAGATTAAGGATCTGATCTGCAGTACAACCGTTGTTGGTGATCTTAAGTGCAGACTGGTTGGTGCTGTAAACCGTATTGTTTGCCGCCCAGGTATACGTCTCTCCCGAACAGATGCTCACTGTAGTGACAACATCTGCAGGTTTCGGCGTTACAGTCAGATTAAGGATCTGGTCTGCAGTACAGCCGTTGTTGGTGATTTTAAGTGCAGACTGGTTGGTGCTGTAAACCGTATTGTTTGCCGCCCATGTATACGTCTCTCCCGAACAGATGCTCACTGTAGTGACAACATCTGCAGGTTTCGGCGTTACAGTCAGATTAAGGATCTGGTCTGCAGTACAGCCGTTGTTGGTGATTTTAAGTGCAGACTGGTTGGTGCTGTAAACCGTATTGTTCGCTGCCCAGGTATACGTCTCTCCCGAACAGATGCTCACTGTCGTTACGACATCTGCAGGTTTCGGAGTTACAGTCAGATTAAGGATCTGATCCGCAGTACAGCCGTTGTTGGTGATTTTAAGTGCAGACTGGTTGGTGCTGTAAACCGTATTGTTTGCCGCCCAGGTATACGTCTCTCCCGAACAGATGCTCACTGTAGTGACAACATCTGCAGGTTTCGGTGTTACGGTAACATTTACAGCTGTTCTAGTACTTTCACAACTATTTGTAGTTTGACTTACATAATAAGTTCCATCGGTCAGTGTTTCAGTTCCTGAATATAATGTTCCGCCAGAATTGGCATTATACCATTTTAAATTATTTCCTGTTGCTACTAAATCATTTACTGTTTTTCCGTCAACTACGCAAAATGTTTGAGATGAAGCTGAAGGTGCCGAAGGGATCGCATTTACTGTTACTGTCACAGGAGTAGAAGAAGCGCTATAACATCCAGAAGCGTTTGTTACCTGGACACTATAATTCCCTGAATTTGATACTGTAATAGTCTGTGTTGTTGCTCCATTAGACCATAAATATCCTATTCCGCTAGTTGAAGTCAAAACCACACTCCCACCTGTACAGAACGTTGTTGAACTTCCTGCAGAGATACTCGGTGTTGCTGGTGTAGGATTTACCGTAACTGCAACTAAAATTCTGCTACTTTCACAATTATTAAGTGTTTGGCTTACATAATAATTTCCTGATGTTAATGTTTCCGTTCCATTATAAAGCGTTCCTCCTGAACTTGCATTGTACCACTTTAAATTTGTTCCTGAAGTAACAGTTAAATCACTAACTTTTTTAGTATCACCAGCGCAAAATGATTGAGAATTAGCAGTTGGCGCAGCAGTTGTATTTACTGTTACCGCAACTGCTGTTCTAACACTTTCACAACTATTTAAAATTTGGCTAACATAATATGTTCCTGAAGATAATATTTCTGTTCCAATATATGCTGTTCCACCTGAATTGGCATTATACCATTTTTTAGTTGCACCTGAGGTTAAAGTAACCACCAAATCATTAACTGTTTTATTATCAGTCGCACAAAATGTTTGGGCTGAAGCTATCGGAGCTGAAGTGGTGTTTACAGTTACTACTACTGCAGTTCTTGTACTCTCACCACAAGTATTTGACTGGCTTACATAATAAGTTCTTGTTGTCAATAATTCAGTTCCTATATAGGCAGTTCCAGCTGTTGCAGCATCATACCATTTTTTTGTCGACCCTGTTGTTAATGTAACTGCTAAGTCATTAACAGTTTTGGCTTCATTGACACAAAAGGTCTGAGATGAAGCAGTTGGAGCTCCTGGCACATTATTAATTGTCACAGCGACTAAAGTTCTTGCACTTTCTGCACAACTACCTGCCGTTTGACTTACATAATAATTCCTTGTAACTAATATTTCAGTTCCTAAATATTGTGTTCCTCCTGTGGATTGATTATACCATTTTAAGTTACTTCCTGAAACAATTAAATCGCTAATTTTTTTATTCTCAGCAGCACAAAATGTCTGAGCTGAAGCAACTGGTGCAGAAGAAGAACTTATTGTTACTTGCACAGAGCTTCTATCACTTTCACATCCATTTACACTAGTTTGACTCACATAATAGGTGCCTGCACTTAGAGCTGTATTTGCATTATATTGTGTTCCTCCTGTGGATTGATTATACCATTTTAAATTGCTTCCACTTGCTACCAAATCACTCACTTTTTTATTTTCAGAAGCACAAAACGATTGATTAGTGACCACAGTTGGAGATGCTGGCTTAACAGTCACTGCTATTGCATTAGAGCTATCACTAATACATCCCGAACTATTAATTATTTTTAAAGAATAAGTTCCATCATTTGTAATTGTAATACTTCTTGTATTCTCTCCTGTTGACCATAAGTAAGTACTTCCAGTCCCTCCAAGTGTGTTTGCAGAACTAGTCGATCTCAAAACTATATTTCCTGAAGTCCCACAAGTCGCTTGGCCTGAATTTACATTAATTGTTGGAGTGGTTGGTTTAGGGTTTTGATTCACCACAACAGGTTTTACAAACACACATCCTTCAGACGAAACTGCCTTTATATAATAAGTTCCAGCACTTGCTGTAGTTGGTGTTGAATATGATGTTGTTGCCAATGAATCTGTCCAATACGAAAGAGTTAAATTCGTACTACTTCCAGCCGTAATAGCTGAAGCTGTCAAATCAACTGTAGACGGTGAACAAACTGCTGCAGGATTTATGACAATAAGATTTGACACCTTTGGATTTACTGCAGCACTCGCCGAATTATTTGCCGAATTTATATCTATTGAAGCTGGCAATGACGCCGTATTTGTATAATTACCAGTTGCTTTTACAGTCGCCGTAATTTTTAATGTAACCGATGTCTGAGCATCAACATCACCAATACTCCAAGTACCCGTTGAAGAATCATAAATACCTACAGATGGAGTTGAACTTACATAAGTATATCCTGAAGGAAGCAAATCGTTTACTGAAACTCCAGAAACATTATTCCCTCCTAAATTACTCACTTTGACAGTAAATTCTACGTTGGTTCCTATACATGGCGTTGCATTATCAACTGTCTTTGTAATTCCTAAATCGGTACATAAAGTAACCGTAACTGGCTTTGATTGAGTTTGAGCACCACAAGCCAAAGTTGATGATACTGAATAATTACCCGTTTTAGTAGCTGTATAAGTTGATGAATTAGCACCACTGATAGCCGTTCCATTAAAATACCATTGGTACGGAGCAAAATTTGGTAGAGTTGTAAGTTCTGCTGTATTGTTAGTACATCCACCACCTGAAATATAAGTTAAAGTTGGTTCATCAGGCTGAGCGGCAAAATTAGAGAAAAAACCTGCCATAGAAAATCCTCCTGCCTGCTGCACGATCGAAACAGTGAGTTTGGCGTCACTGGCAATAGAAAGAACATCTGGACTTCCTATTTGTACACTATTAAAATTAATCAAATACCATCCTGTTGTACCTATTTGGTAACGAGCACCAATACCAGATATGTTTGCAATATTATTACCATTGACAGTTACAATTTCTGTAGCGCTTCTTAAAAGAATATACCCAAAGTAATCTAGTGTTCCCTCCTGGTAATTTTTAAATTTTGCAGTTTCTATAAAATTAGACCCCCCACATTCAGAGACTGGTGCAATTGTTGAAATATCAACCTCGCAAGATTGTGCTGTACCTGAATAAACTGCAACTCTCTTATCTGCAAACACACGTGATGATGTGAAACTTGTAACAGAATTACCATTATTAGGAACACCATTTTTAAAAGTATAAAACTTACCTGCTTGTGGTAAATTTACATTAATAGTAGATACTAATGCTCCTGTAGTTGAATATCCATTTATTGTTAAATTTGTATCATCTTTTGTAGCAACAACTGTAGTTTGTTCCGCTGTATCATTCCCTGTTCCTCTTACAAGAAAATATTCAGTTCCTAAAACTGCTTCGGGAGGTACTTGGTTGTATGCTCCATCTCCACATCCATCTGGCATATCTATTCCAGCAGCTGTGTTCATTACAGCAGGATTTGAAGTTTCTACGAGAGTTCCTATTGGCGCCTTAAACAAATAACTTTGTCCAGCATTTAACGTCGCTGTGATAGTATTATCTATTTTCACAGTCGTGTTGTCTACCGTAGCCATAACACTGTAAATAGGACGCTGATCACCCAAACTTCCGAAATTCCCTAAAGAACCATCTCTATAATAACCTACTCTAAAACGAATACCTAAACCGGCATCACCAAAACTAGTTAATGCTGCATTTCCTTTAATATTAGCATCGGCATTTTCTCCTCTTATATAATCATCTGAGGCAACATTCCTTAAGTTCACAGCAGTAGGACCAGTACTTGTAATAATTAGACCTGCACCATTTAGAACGGTATTTAAAGCATTCATCGGAAGAGTAGATGCATTAAGTTTAAACCTATAAACAGCAGGAGCTCCTTTTGTCGCTTTCAAAGTAGCTTCAAAAGTACCGTCGCTTTTGGTTAAAGTTATAGTTACTTCGGTAAGCGAATTGGTAGAAATTACAATTTCGTTTGCCTTGCTAAAATACTGCCAAGGTGCTGGTGCTATATAATGTTTTGTATAGAACTGAGCCGAAGCACTGAAACTAATCAGGAATAAAAATGCAATAAAAAAGGTTAGTCTAGAAAATCTAGACTGATTAGAAGTAGAGTTACGCATACGCAAGTGAGATTTGAGAAGTGCAAATATTGCAAGCTGAAAAAACTACCACAGTTTTCAGCATATAGGACAAATACGAAAAAATATAGGGATTGGATTTTGAAAAGAAAATAAAATCTTCCTTAAGATTTTTATCAAAATCAAAATTCATTTGAACCTTTTTTAGTTCAAGACATAAAAATTGTGTCATAGGTTTTTGGGTAGTTTTGGTGTCGCGAAAATATATAAACACCTAGTAACTAGCTACATTAGTCGACAAACTACCTATAAAAACGTTGAATAAAACCTTTTTTCGACAAAAATCAATTTCAAAAAACATCAAAACTGCTTATTTCGCAACAAAATAGAAGAATTTTCTTAAATTGTTATAAATAAATCACTAATATCAACCATTTAAAAGAAAAACATTAAAAAATCTTACAAAACAAGCAACAATAGAATATCATATGAGTTCTTAACATTTGTTTGTTCTTTTTCGAAGGTCCAAATTGCAAAAATTTAATTTTTCTAAATCTATTTTCACAATAGAACATTTTTCTTTAAAACTATTTTTATCTAACAAAGAAAGCAGTGTCGATTTTTAGATTTATTTTATTTTTAAATCTGTTTTTAAAATAAAATATTTGATTATCAGTATTTTAAAATAGTTAAATAAATAATATTATAAGTCAAAACATTTTCTACATAATTTTAAATTCCATTTTATCTGTAGAAAACTAATTCAATCTTAGATATATTAATACAAGACAAAGCTTACAATTATTCTAATGCTAATAATAACTGAAAAATTAGATTTAAAAATATACAATGAAACAAATCATGAACTAACGTGTCATTAGTCGATAATTATTATCGACAAACTACATTAAGCGTATTTTATTTCTTACAGCTACAAAAAGACACACGTATCAAACTAAAACATAGTGTCTTACAAAAAAATGTGTCATCTACAGGTGGAAATTTATAAATGAAAAAGAAGTATAATTAGAGCAAATTTTAATCTTAATACAGATTTCATTTTATTCTAAAAAAGAGATATTTCTTTTTAACCCTTCAAACTTTGTTCTTTTAATGGGAGAATTTTTAAAAACGGCACGAAAAGTTTCTTCTGTAATTTCAGTCCAATCTTTTTTAGAGAAAGAAAGCAAATCAGGATTCGGGTTAAATAAAGGTTCTGAATGAGGTTTTGAAAAACGATTCCAAGGACAAACATCTTGACAGGTATCACAGCCAAACATCCATTCATCAAATTTCCCCTTCATCTCATACGGAAGATTTTCTTTTAACTCAATCGTGTAATAAGATATACATTTACTACCATCAACAATATATGGCGCTACTATTGCTTGAGTAGGACAGGCATCAATACAAGCAGTACATGAACCACAATGGTCTGTTGTTTTGTAGTCGTATTCTAAATCAAGATCTAAAATAAGTTCTGCAATAAAATAAAAAGAGCCTACTTTTTGTGTTAGTAAATTACTGTTTTTCCCAATCCAACCTAAACCACTTTTCGCTGCCCAAGCTTTATCCAAAACTGGGGCCGAATCTACAAAAGCACGGCCTGAAACTTCTCCAATATTTTCTTCAATAGAATAAAGCAGTTCTTTTAATTTTTCTTTTATAACAAAATGATAGTCTTGTCCATACGCATATTTTGAGATTTTAAAACTGTCTTCATTTTGAGATTCCGATGGAAAATAATTAAGAAGAAGAGAAACAACGCTTTTAGCATCATCAACAAGTAAAGTTGGATCTAGACGTTTATCAAAATGATTTTCCATATAAGCCATTTGGCCATTATGGTTGTTATTTAACCACTTTTCAAGTCGAGGAGCTTCTTCTTCCAGAAATCCAGCTTTCGAAATTCCACAAGAAAGAAAACCAAGCCTTTTAGCTTCGTCTTTTATGAATTTTGAATATGTTTCTTTCGAATTTATGCTCATCTTTTAGAAAATGAAACTTCAATATTAACAGGTTTTAAAGTCACTAATGGATTAAATTCAACTTTATCTGTATTTGATTTTACAACATAACGTTTTACAATTTGTGAAATTGCCAAGCACATTTCATAAATTGCAAAACCGGCTCCAATACACATTCGTGGTCCTGCCCCAAAAGGGTAAAAGTATTGCATCGACTGCTTCTTTTGTTCTCCAAGAAATCGTTCAGGAATAAACTCATCTGGATTTTGCCAATATTTGGGATTTCGATGGAGTTCATAAAACGAAACTCCAATCAAAGTTCCTTTTTTTATTTTATATGAACCTACAATATCATCTTCCACATTTTGTCTATCTGTTATCCAAGCCGGAGGATATAATCGCATCGATTCACTCAAAACTGCGTTTATATAGGTCATTTTTTGAAGTTGTTCAATAACATTATCCGTCTGCGATTCAATTTCTGTAATTTCATCAAAGACCTTTTGCTGCACTTCAGGATATTTTCCCAAAAAGTGAAGTGTAAAAGTCAAGGCATTTGCTGTTGTTTCGTGTCCAGCAATAAATAATACTTTTATTTCGTCTATTAATTGTTGCATAGACATGCTTTCTCCGGTATCTTCATAACGAGTTTCCATTAGCATGTTAAGCAAATCATTAAAATCTTCATTGGAAACATTTCGTTCTTCAATGATTTCCTGTATGATTTGATTATTTTCTTGTGCTAATTTTAAATGCGTTTTGACTTGACCACTTAATGAAAACCATAAAGCTTTGTGAGGAAGTCTAATTTCTTTAACCAAAAATTTTTGGACTTCTTCTATAATAAATTTAATACGATGTAGTTTTTCTTCTGAAATAGAAAACTCAAATAAAGATTTTGCAACAACATTAAACGCAAGCTGGCTCATTGCTGGAAAAGCATTAACAATCTCGTTCTCTGTTAAATTGTCAATTTCAGAACTAATTGTATTATTCATATTCTCGACCAGCATATTCATTTTCTGTTTATGAAATGCAGGCTGAATAAGCCTTCTTTGCTTCAGCCAAAAATCACCATCGCTAGTTAAAAGCCCTTTTCCTAAATACTTAGAAAGATAAACCGATTGGAATTTTGACTTGTGATAATTCTTCTGATTTTTAACTAAAATATACTGAACAATTTCATTATCCCGAGACAAGATCAAATGCTTAGAAAAACCGATCTTCAAAGAAAATGAATCACCCAACTTGTCAAAATATCTTTTATGAAACGGTATAGGATTTCTTCGGACTCCTTCTGCATCTAAAAGAATCTTGCAATTGAGAGCTTATTCGGGTAATTATATTTTTTGCTATTAGACATTTTGAATAAAAGTTAAACAAACCGCCTTAATTATGGTGCTCATTTTTCCTTGTTAATAAAGTTTACTTATTGTGTTGCAGAATCCAATCTGTAATATCTTTTATATTCTGAATTTCAGTTTCAGGTGTATTCATTCCAACATCATGTCCCTTACCTTCTCTAATAATCAATTTTGTTTCTATGCCTTTTCTTTTTAATTCATTATAAAGATTTTGCGATTGACTGACATCAACTACATTATCAGCGTTACCATGAATTAATAATGTTGGTATATTTGAAATATTGCTAAACGGACTTATCTTAGTTACTGCAACATTATTCCCACTCGGATTAATTTTGGCACCAGCTAATTTTTCAATAATATCCAAATGTCCACTATTTTTTCTAAGTTCCAATACTTCAGGAGAATCCAACTTCGAAGGCGCACACAAAGCAGTAATAGACTTCATATTTCTCTTAGTGTAACCATATAATAATGCCAAATGAGCACCTGCACTAATTCCAACAATATGATATTCTTTTTTAGCATAACCATATTTACCAGAAGTTTTCGAAACATACTTAATAGCAGCACCGATATCAGTCAACAAATCTTTAGCCGAAATAGTATCATTAATATAACGGTAATCTACATTAGCAACTACAAAACCTTTATTAGCAATATCTAGAGCATGTTTGTTTGTGTATTCAAGTCCACCCATCGACCAAGAACCTCCATGTAGAAGAATAACAACTGGCACATCCTTTAAATTTCCATTCGGAACATAAAGATCCAAAATTTGTTGAGATGATTTTCCATAAGAAAGATGCGGAAAATAATTTGTCTGTCCAAAAGAGCTACAAAAAGCAAATAGCAAAAATAAAAAGTAATGCTTCATAAAATGTTTTTAAAATAATCCTCCTTGAATATTTGTATTAACCTTTCCCAAATGTTTATATGCTTTCTCTGTAACTTCGCGACCACGAGGAGTACGCATAATAAACCCTTCCTGAATTAAAAACGGCTCATAAACTTCCTCTATTGTTTCACTACTTTCAGATACAGCAGTTGCCAAAGTAGAAAGTCCAACAGGGCCTCCTTTGAATTTATTGATAATAGTTAATAGAATTTTATTATCCATTTCGTCAAGGCCATGCGCATCAACATTTAATGCTTTTAAGGCATACTTCGAAATTTCTATATCAATTCTTCCATTCCCTTTTATTTGAGCAAAATCACGTACTCTTCTCAACAATGCATTTGCAATACGAGGAGTTCCGCGACTACGTCCAGCAATTTCAATTGCCGCTTCAAGATCAATAGGCATTTTTAAAATAGAAGCACTTCTTTCAACAATTGTAGTTAAAAGTTCAGTAGTATAATATTGTAAACGAGATGAAATTCCAAAACGAGCTCTCATTGGAGCCGTCAATAATCCTGAGCGAGTAGTTGCTCCAATTAAAGTAAAAGGATTTAAATTGATTTGAACTGTTCGCGCATTTGGACCAGATTCAATCATAATATCAATTTTAAAGTCCTCCATTGCCGAATACAAATATTCTTCAACAACGGGACTTAATCGATGAATCTCATCTATAAACAAAACATCTCTTTCATCCAAATTAGTCAATAATCCAGCTAAATCGCCTGGCTTGTCTAATACCGGTCCAGAAGTTATTTTAATTCCCACTTGAAGTTCATTGGCCAAAATATTAGCTAATGTTGTTTTACCAAGTCCTGGAGGCCCATGAAAAAGAGCATGATCAAGTGCTTCACCACGTTGATTAGCCGCTGCAACAAAGACTTTTAAATTTTCCAAAACCTGATCTTGTCCGGCAAAATCATCAAATGAGAGCGGACGCAATCTTTTTTCAAGATCTAATTCTTCTGGGTTATATCCTTTTGTAGTAGGATCAAGATTTTCATTCATCCTACAAAGATAGAGAAAGTAATTAGTTTGTAAAATAGTAAAACTGAACGTTTAAAATTTTAACTAAACAAAAAAAGACTATCATTTCTGATAGTCTTTTTTGAAATATTTTAGTGGTGTAAAACTTCTTCACCTTCTTTCATTGGTACATTTTGAGGAACAAAATCTACATCATGATTTGGGTTACTATAGTCATACGGCCAACGATATACATGAGGAATTTCACCTGGCCAGTTTCCGTGAATATGTTCAACTGGTGTAGTCCATTCTAATGTTGTTGATCTCCATGGATTCTGAACTGCTTTCTTACCGTAGAAAATACTACTAAAGAAGTTGTATAAGAATACTAATTGGAACGCACCTCCTACAAGAGCAAATGTTGTAATTAAAACATTCACATTTTGCAAATCATCAAATAATGGGAAGTTTGTATTTGTATAATAACGTCTTGGTAAACCAGCTAATCCAATAAAGTGCATTGGGAAGAAAACTCCATAAGCACAAACTGCAGTTACCCAGAAGTGAATATAACCTAAGTTTTTATTTAACATTCTTCCGTACATTTTAGGGAACCAGTGGTAAATACCAGCAAACATTCCGTAAAGCGCAGAGATACCCATTACTAAGTGAAAGTGAGCAATAACGAAGTAAGTATCGTGAACGTTAATATCTAAAGTACTATCTCCTAAAATGATTCCAGTTAAACCTCCAGTGATGAAAGTAGAAACCATTCCAATAGAGAATAACATTGCAGGGTTAAACTGTAAGTTACCTTTCCATAAAGTTGTAATCCAGTTGAATGCTTTTACGGCAGATGGAATTGCAATCAATAAAGTTGTAAAAGTAAATACAGATCCTAAGAAAGGATTCATACCAGAGATAAACATGTGGTGACCCCATACAATAGTTGATAAGAATGCAATTGCAAGAACTGACATAATCATCGCTCTGTATCCGAAGATTGGTTTACGAGAGTTCGTAGCCATAATTTCAGAAACAAGACCCATCGCTGGTAAGATTACGATATAAACCTCAGGGTGACCTAAGAACCAGAATAAGTGCTCAAACAATACTGGAGAACCTCCTTGGTAATGTAAAACCTCTCCAGCAATGTAGATATCTGACAAGAAGAATGAAGTACCAAAACTTCTATCGAAAATCAACAATAAAGCTGCAGATAATAATACTGGGAATGAAATAACACCAATAATAGCTGTTACAAAAAATGTCCAGATTGTAAGAGGAAGTCTAGTCATAGACATTCCTTTAGTTCTTAAATTAATAACAGTTACAATGTAGTTTAATGATCCCATTAAAGAAGATGCAATAAAGATAGCCATCGAAACTAACCATAAAGTCATACCTGTTCCAGATCCAGGGATCGCTTGAGGTAAAGCACTTAATGGAGGATAAATTGTCCAACCTGCAGAAGCTGGTCCAGCTTCAACAAATAAAGAACATAACATTACTACAGCAGATAAGAAGAACAACCAATATGAAATCATGTTCATAAATCCAGAAGCCATATCTCGTGCTCCAATTTGAAGTGGAATAAGTAAGTTACTAAAAGTTCCACTCAAACCAGCTGTAAGTACAAAGAATACCATGATGGTACCATGAATTGTAACTAAAGCCAGATAAATATCATTAGCCATTACACCATCAGGTGCAAATTTATCTCCTAATAAAACATTGAATATTTTAAAAGACTCTTCTGGCCACGCCAATTGCATTCTGAAAAGCAAAGACATTACAATACCAATAATCCCCATAATAATACCTGTAATCAAGTATTGCTTAGCGATCATTTTGTGATCAATACTAAATATATATTTAGTAATGAATGTGTCTTTATGATGATGTTCGTGCTCGTGATCGTGTCCGTGATCGTGACCGTGCGCTTCTGCTGACATATATGTGTACTTTAAATTTTCTTAATAATATTATTTAACCGCAACTTTAGCTACAGCTGCTTTTACAGTATCAATAACTGCTTTAACAGTATCAATTACTTTTGAAGTTGAATCTGCCGTCGGTGCAGTTGCTTCAGCTGCTTTTTCTTTTTCAGCAGCTGCCGCTGCTTTAATATCTTGAGCTAAAGTAGTTTTCTCACTTAACCATTTTTTATAATCTTCAGGAGTATCTACAACAACTTTCATTTGCATATTGTAATGAGAAGCTCCACAAATTTTATTACATAATAATAAATAATCAAATGTATAAGGATCTAAAGCTGTACCACCTTTAGCAACTAATTCTACACTTTTTTCTGCTCTCAGTTTATTGATGTTAGCCACTTTTTCTTTCATAAAGTCTAACTCTCTATATTCAGCAGTTGTGTAAGTAGGAACAAAAGCAAATTCAGTAACCATTCCAGGAACACAATTCATTTGCGCTCTAAAATGAGGCATGTAAGCCGAGTGCAATACATCTTGAGAACGCATTTTGAAATGCACTTTTTTTCCTTTTGGAATATGTAATTCAGTAACTACAATATCATCTTGAGCATTAGGATCAGACATATCAACACCTAAAGTATTAACACCTTCAATCAAACGAACGTTTGCTTTTCCTAAAACATTATCCTGACCAGCATATCTTGCTGTCCATTTAAATTGCTGAGCATATAATTCAATTTCAACTACATCTTCATCTTTATCAACAAACATAATATTGTTCCAAGCATATAATCCGTAAAGAATTAAACAAGCTAAAACTACAGATGGAATAATACTCCAGATTGCTTCAAGTTTATTACTATCAGCAAAAAACAAAGCCTTTCTATCTTTATGCCCTCTGTTTTTAAAAGAGAACCAATATAATAAACCTTGAGTAATAACTTGAACTGTGAAAATCAAAACCCAAGTAATATTCATTAAGTTATCTACTAAAAGTCCATGCTCAGAAGCAGGAGTATGAAGTGCTAAATTACCCCATTTCAGTAAACCATAAATCGTAAATATATAAATGAAAGCCAAAAAGCCAAACATAATATATCCTTGAACATTATTATCATTATCTGATGCAACTTGCGAATCGTCCGAAGATGAACCTACCTGAGTAAGGTCAAATATCTTCGTCAATTGCCATAATGCAACTGCTAATAAAACTACAACTATAATTACCAACAAACTTGTCATCTGTTTACTTCTTTAAATATTAATAATGAAAATGTTTACTTTCTTCAATGAAAGGATTTCTTTTTGCTAACAAAGGAGCTTTAGTTAATGCAGTAAATACAACAAAAATAAATAAACCTAAGAAGAAAAGAATAGATGCAATTTCAGGAATACCAATAAACCATTTATCTCCAACTGTACCAGGCATAATCATATTAAAGAAATCAACATAGTGACCTAATAAAATAACAGTACCAGCCATTACAATTACCCAATTTAAACGTTTGAAATCTGTATTGATTAATATCAACAATGGAAAAACAAAGTTCATAACTACAGCACCAAAGAATGGCAAGTTATATAATTGAATTCTTGTTACAAAGTAAGTTACCTCTTCTGGAATGTTAGCATACCAGATTAACATGAATTGAGAGAACCATAAATAAGTCCAGAAAACACTAATACCAAACATAAATTTAGCTAAATCGTGAATGTGACTTGTATTTACATATTCTAAATATCCTTTTGATTTCAAGTAAATTGTTACCAATGCAATACTTGTAATACCACTTACAAAGAAAGAAGCAAATACATACCATCCGAACAATGTACTGAACCAGTGTGGATCAAATGACATAATCCAATCCCAAGACATAATTGATTCTGACACGATAAAGAATACTAGAAATCCAGCAGAGATTTTGAAATTCTTTTTGTAGTAAAGATCATCATTAGCCTCATCTTGAGCTAAACAATTTTTTCTAGAATAAATTCTGTAAAGATTCCATCCTAATAAGAATACAAATGCTCTAGCTATCCAAAAAGGAAAATTCAAATAACCAGATTTTCCAGCAATAATTGCATCATAATTTGCACTACCTTTTTCTGTAACTCCTTCTCCAAGCCAAACAAAAATGTGGTTAAAATGCAATCCGCATAAAACTAAAATTATAAAGAAAATTATTGAACCAGCTGGTAAATAAGCTGTAATACCTTGCATCACTCTAAATAATACTGGAGACCAGCCTGCTTGAGCCACTTGTTGGATAGCATAAAATGCTAAAACCCCCATTGAAAGCAGTAAAAAGAAAATACAAGCTACATATAATGCAGACCAAGGCTTATTTTGCAATTGGTGTAAAACATGCTCTAAATGTTTTTCGTGTTCATCAGCACCAGAAACTTCTGCATGCTTTGCACCTTTATGTTCTTCATGTGAAGCTTCAGCAGCTTCATGATGACCTGCCTCTTTATGTGAAGCCTCTGCAGACTCCTCATGTGCAGCTCCATGAGAACCATGAGCATCTGCTGCTAGTATTTTTTCAACTTCTTGAATATCTTTAGGTGCACTTAAAAAACCATACCCAATTCCTAATAGTCCTAGAACCATTAAGATGATAGAAAAAGTTTTTAATTTACTTGAAAATGTATACATATCTATTACGATCAGTTTGTTCAACAATTATAATTGGCTTTTTAGTTTTAGAACATAGTCAGCAACTAACCAACGTTCGTGGGCACTTAATTGATTTGCGTGTGAACCCATTGCATTTAAACCATAAGTTTCAACATGGAATACACTTCCTTCAGTGATAACCCTGTCTTTATAACTAGGTACCCCAAGAAATTTTTCTCTTTCAACCAATTTACCTTTACCGTTACCAGCCGCACCATGACAACTGATACAATAAATTTCGAAAAGCTCTTTTCCTTTTCCAGAATTTCTTTCTGCTTCAGTCAAAGGTGATTTTAAATTAGCTTTTGCTAATTCATAACCTGCAGTCGAATTTTCATACTCATAAGGCTCAAAACCTCTATTAATAGTTCCTTCAACAGGAAGCTGACCTTCTTTTCCTCCTTTAAATACTTTTGCTTCTGCGTAAGGCTCATAACCTACAGATTCATACATATTTGGGAAATACTGATAGTTTGGTGCCGAATTATTGTGGCAAGATGAAACTAAAATAGTTATACCAACTAAAAGTGTTATTTTATATATCCTTTTCATAGCTACAATTAATTCTTTTCAATTACTTTAACTTCAACAGCTCCTGTACCTTCGAAGAAAGAAACTAATTCAGCTTCATTATCTTTTACAGCAACTTCCATTAAAAAATGGTCATCTGTTGTTCTTACATCAGGATTTTCAGCTTGCTTAAATGGCCACAATCTACTTCTCATATAAAAAGTAATAACCATTAAGTGAGCAGCAAAAAATACAGTCATCTCAAACATAATTGGCACAAAAGATGGCATATTTTGAATGAAACTGAAACTTGGCTTACCACCAATATCTTGTGGCCAGTCATGAATCATAATATAACTCATCATTGTAGTGGCAACAGAAATACCAACACATCCATATAAGAAAGCACAAATTGCTAATCTTGTTGGCGCTAAGCCCATTGCTTTATCCAATCCGTGAACAGGAAATGGAGTAAAAACCTCTTCAATATGATGGTGAGCAGCTCTGGTTTTCTTTACTGCATCCATCAAAATATCATCGTCATTATAAATGGCGTATATTACTTTATTACTCATGATGTGAATCTTTACTATTTGCTCTTTCTCTAATGTAATTATCTCCTGTTCCTTTCAAAATTGTTTTTACCTCTGCCTGAGCAATTACAGGGAATGTTCTAGAGTATAATAAAAACAATACGAAGAAGAAACCAATTGTTCCAATGAAGATTCCAATATCAACAAATGTTGGCGAGAACATTGTCCAAGAAGATGGAAGGTAATCTCTATGTAAAGAAGTAACAATAATTACGAATCTTTCAAACCACATTCCGATGTTTACAACAATCGAAATAATAAATGAAAACATGATACTTGTTCTTAATTTTTTGAACCACATAAATTGTGGAGAGAAAACGTTACAAGTCATCATTGACCAATATGCCCACCAGTAAGGTCCAGTAGCTCTGTTTAAGAATGCATATTGCTCATACTCTACACCTGAATACCAAGCTACGAATAACTCAGTGATGTAAGCCACACCTACGATCGAACCAGTAATCATAATAATGATGTTCATTAATTCGATATGTTGTAATGTGATGTACGCTTCAAGGTTAGAAACTTTTCTCATAACGATCAACAATGTGTTTACCATTGCAAATCCTGAGAATACAGCTCCAGCAACGAAGTATGGAGGGAAGATAGTTGTATGCCATCCTGGAATTACAGAAGTAGCAAAGTCCATAGATACAATCGTGTGTACAGAAAGTACAAGAGGAGTAGCTAAACCAGCTAATACCAAAGATACTTCTTCAAAACGTTGCCAGTCTTTTGCTCTACCGCTCCATCCAAAACTTAAAATAGAATAAACTCTTTTGTTAAATGGAGTTATAGCTCTATCACGAAGCATAGCAAAATCAGGTAATAAACCAGTCCACCAGAAAACTAATGAAACTGAAAGATAAGTAGAAATTGCAAATACGTCCCAAAGTAATGGAGAGTTAAAGTTCACCCATAAAGATCCAAATTGGTTTGGAATAGGTAACACCCAGTAAGCCAACCATGGACGTCCCATGTGAATAATTGGGAATAAACCTGCTTGAACTACTGAAAAAATAGTCATAGCTTCCGCAGAACGGTTAATAGCCATTCTCCAACGTTGACGGAAAAGTAATAGTACTGCAGAAATTAATGTTCCGGCGTGACCAATACCAACCCACCAAACGAAGTTCGTGATATCCCAAGCCCAACCAACTGTTTTATTTAATCCCCATGTTCCAATACCGGTAGATACGGTGTAAATGATACAACCTAACCCCCAAAGGAAGGCTGTTAATGCGATTGAAAATACAATCCACCATTGTTTATTTGCAGGTCCTTCAACAGGCGCTGCCACATCTACAGTTACATCGTGATAAGATTTATCACCTATAACTAAAGGTTTTCTAATGGGTGCTTCGTAGTGAGACGACATAATCCTTTATATTGTTTCTTAATTAATAATTTACTAAGTATTTCTAACTTTAACATGGTAAACCACATTAGGTTTTGTTCCTACATGCTCTAATAAATGGTAAGATCTTTCGTCAGCAGCTAATTTAGCAACTTTACTTTCTTTATCATTTACATCACCAAATATCATTGCTCCTGAAGAACAAGCACTAGAACAAGCAGTTTGGAATTCACCATCTCTAACTGGGCGACCTTCGTTTTTAGCTTTCAATTTAGTAGCTTGTGTCATTTGAATACACATAGAACATTTTTCCATTACTCCACGAGAACGAACGTTTACGTCAGGGTTTAATACCATACGACCTAAATCATCATTCATGTGATAATCGAATTCACTGTTTTTGTTATACAAGAACCAGTTAAAACGACGAACTTTATATGGACAGTTATTTGCACAGTAACGAGTACCAACACATCTGTTATATGCCATGTGGTTTTGACCTTCACGTCCGTGAGAAGTCGCAGCAACTGGACAAACTGTTTCACAAGGTGCGTGATTACAGTGCTGACACATTACTGGTTGGAATGCTACTTGTGGATTCTCTCCAGCTTTTTCCATTTCATTGAATGTAGACAATGAACTAGATAAACCAGCGATTCCTTCTTTTCTTTTGTTATCACCTTCAAAAGTGCTTTCAGAAGAATAATATCTGTCAATACGCAACCAATGCATATCACGGCTTCTTCTAACTTCAGCTTTACCAACTACAGGTACATTGTTCTCTGCGTGACATGCAATAACACATGCTCCACATCCAGTACAAGCATTTAAATCAATAGAAAGATTAAAATGATGACCTGTTGTACGATCAAATGATTCCCATAAGTCAACAGTTGTAGCTTCAACTTCTTGGTGATCCAAAGATACCATTGGTTTTTCATTCCAATGCTCAGCATCTTTAGAATTAAATATTTCTAGAGTAGTTTCCTTAATGATATCTCCTCTACCCATTAATGTTTTTTGTCCTTGAACACAAGCAAACTCATGAACACCATTAGCTTTAGCTAAAGTTATAGACTGAACATTATTAAAGTTTTTATATAAAGAGTATGCATTTAAACCTACTTGCATTTCTTCTTTTAAAGCCGCTTTACGACCATAACCAACTGCAAATCCAATTGTTCCAACAGCTTGTCCAGGCTGAACAATAACCGGAACATTTTCAATTTTCACACCATCTGCAGTTGTGATTGTAGCATAACTACCATTCAAACCTCCATTAGCAACAATCTCATTTGATAAATCGTACTTTTTAGCATCTGCGTTTGAAACAGTGATGTAGTTATCCCAAGAAACTCTAGTGATTGGATCTGGAAACTCTTGCAACCAAGGATTGTTTGCATGTTGACCATCACCCATACCTGTTTTAGTATATAATACTAATTCAAGACCTCCAGCAGATTTTGATTTAGAAAGCGCACTTGCAGCACCAGCCGAATCAAAAGCTCCACCAGATAAAGCAGCTGAACCAGTTACTAAAACACCATCATGTAATACTTTATTCCAAGAAGAACCAGCAATTAAACTAGAAGAATTAGCTTTTAGATAATCGTAGAAAGTTCCACCAACACCATTTAAAGACAATAAAACGTCTTGAAATTGTTTTGTATTAAAGATTGGACGGATAGTTGGCTGAGTTAAGCTATAAGTTCCGCTTGTGATTTCAACATCTCCCCAAGACTCTAAATAGTGAGGAGCTGGAGCAGCAATTTTAACTATTGATGCAGTTTCATCTTCTTTCAATGAAAAAGCAACAGATTCTTTTACTTTTTTCAATCCAGATACAAAAGAAGCTGATTCAGCTAAAGTGTAAGCAGGATTAACACCACTCATAATTAAAGTATGAACACTTCCAGCATTCATATCTTTTAACAATTGAGCAACAACTGCATTAGAACCTTTTCTAATTTGTCTAGTACCAACAGTACTAAAAGCCTCACTTGCTAATTTTTGATTAATAGCCAAAACTAACAACTGAGCATTTTTATCTTCAATTCCAGATACTAAAACTCCTTTTGAACCAGCAGCGTTTAATTGCTGAGCAGCTTTTACTACTTCAGCTTTAAAAGCGCCATCCAAAGAAACAGGAATAGAAGCACCTACAATTATATTGTAAATTTGAACTAATGCTTGTTTTTGATCAGCAGTAGTCATTGGAACACGCTTATCAGCAGCCGCTCCAGATAATGTCATATTTGATTCAAACTGAAAATGGCGAGACATTTTTCCGTTTTGTGGAATACGTCCTTTTGCATATCCAGAATCATATCCTCCACCTTGCCAGTCTCCTAAGAAATCAGCACCAACAGATACAATTAATGAAGCTTTTGAAAAATCATAATCAACTAAAGCTCTTTGACCATAAACAGATTCAAATGCATCTAAAGCTTCAGATGAAGAAACTGCATCATAAACAACGTGTTTAGCGTTTGGATTTTTTGCAATAAATTCAGCAATTAATTTTTCTGAAGATGGACTTGCTAAAGTATTTGTTAACAATACTACTTGTCCACCTTTAGCTTTTGCTTCAGCTAAACTTGATTTGATTCTCAAATCAACAGCTGACCAAGTAGAATTTTTACCATCTATCTTTGGCTCTTTTAAACGAGCACTATCATACAATCCTAAAATAGAAGCATGAATTCTTGCATTAGCTGCAAATTTAGCTCCTTCAATAGTATTGTTTTCAACTTTAATTGGACGACCCTCACGAGTTTTTACCAAAAGATTTGCAAAATCAAAACCATCAAAAACAGTTGTTGCATAATAATCTGCAACACCAGGAATGATTTGCTCTGGTTGTAAAACATAAGGGATAGACTTGTGCACAGGACCCTCACAAGCAGCAAGTGTAACAGCAGCTGTACTAAATCCTACGTACTTTAAAAAGTCACGACGTGAAGTTCCAGATGAAGCTAAAGCTTCAGCATTTCCTAAGAATTCATCAGTAGGAATTTCTTCAACAAATTCGTTATTTCTAAGCGCCTCAACAATAGAACCATTCTCTAGTTCTTCAACACTTTTCCAGTATTTTTTGTTTGATGACATTGTATATAAATATTAAAATCTTAATAATTCGATTAATAGTGGCATTTACCGCATTCTAAGCCTCCCATTTGCGCTGCAGTTAATTTCTCTACACCGTATTTTTTAGAAAGTTCAGCATGAATTTTATCATAGTAAGCGTTTCCTTCCATCTTAACATCAGTTTTTCTGTGGCAATCAATACACCATCCCATTGTTAATTTAGAATATTGCTTCATGATTTCAAATTCTTGTACCGGACCATGACAAGTCTGACACTCAATTCCTGCAACAGAAACGTGTTGTGAGTGATTGAAATATACAAAATCAGGAAGATTATGAATACGAACCCATTTTACAGGTTGTGTTTTCCCAGTATATGCTTGTTTAGTTTTATCCCAACCAACAGCATCGTATAATTTTTGAATTTGAGCATCATAGAAAGCTTTGCTGTACTCAGGAGTAGCAGTAGTTTCAGCAACTTCAGAAATATTTTTATGACAGTTCATACAAACATTTAAAGAAGGAATACCTGCAGTTTTACTAACACGAGCAGCAGAGTGACAATATTTACAATTGATCTCGTTATCTCCAGCGTGAATTTTATGAGAATAATGGATTGGCTGAATTGGCTCATAGTTTTGATCTACACCAACTTGCATTAAATATCCATAAACAAAATAACCACTTGCCAACAATAAGAAAATTGAAGTAACCAATACTAAAAATTGATTTCTAGCAAATGCTTTCCAAATTGGCAATCTGCCTTTTTTAGGAGCAACTTCAATACCGTTATTACTTGCTACTTTAGTCAACACTTTGTTCACCATGAACAACATCACAACTAAAATAGCCATTACAAGAGCAAGAGCTCCTAAAATAACATTATTAGAAATAGCACCGCTCTCTACAGCTGTACCTGGAGGAGTAGCCGGCCCACCTGGAGTCGCAGCAACTTCAACTTTTTTCTCAGAAGTATAAGCAATAATATTATCGATATCACCCTCAGATAATTGAGGAAAAGCAGTCATTACCGCCTTGTTGTTTTCTTCAAAAAGCTTAACAGCAGCAGCATCTCCTGATTTAATCATATCAGAACTGTTGTGCACCCACTTGTAAATCCAAGCCATTTCATGCCTGTCAGCAACCCCTCTTAATGCAGGACCTGTTGATTTAGCATCTAATTTGTGACATGCAGCGCAATTTGCATTAAATAGTTCTTTCCCTTTTGCTGGATCACCACCTGTAGTTGCAGCTGGAGCAGCAGCAGCTTCAGGCGCCGCAGGAGCAGCAGCATCTTGAGCAAATGAAGTTAGGGAGAAAATCAGCGTTAGCGATAAGCTAAGGAGCAATTTTCTTGAGATCGAATTATGGTTACCCACCTTTTTCATATAGTATAATAATTATCTACTAATTTTTGGTATGATTTTTACTGTATTAAAGCTGTAAAAATAAATACCCTCTTTTAAAACTTGCACAAAAATACGACTTATGAACTATTCTCAAAACCTTAAAATAGTCTTAAATATCAATTTATATCAATTCTAAATAATATTAAAATTTTCCATACAAACTTTAAATACTATTTTTGCATAAAAACCATCACATTATGAGAATTTTAACCCCTTCAAAAAGAGTTTTCTTAACGCTGACTGTATTCATGTTAGCATATAACATTCATGCTCAGGATCAAAATTTAACAGTAAATCAGGACCCGAAATTTGAGCAGTTACTAACTGAAAAACGAAAAATTAACACATCAATAAGTACAAACGATACGTACCGAATTCAAATTTTTAGCGGAAAAAGCGAAGAGGCAAAAAAAACGTTATCGGATTTTAAAAGAGAATACAGCAATATTGATGGAACAATCATTTTTAACACTCCAAACTACAAAGTAATAGTTGGAAATTTTAAAACCAGAATTGAAGCAGAGCGAAATTTAGCCGATATAAAAAATAGATACAAAAGTGTCTTTTTACTTAAACCAGGCAAATAAGAAACACTGCATTGCACATAAAAAAAGCGAGATTAAAATCTCGCTTTTTTTATGTGATAAACTTTGCTGTAACATTTATTTAAGCCTAATTTACCACCTTAATTCCACTTGCAACAAATCGAATTTCTTCTTTTGGCAAAGTTATCGCATTTATTTCTGCTTGGGATTTTTTAGCATCTTTAGCATAATGCTTCAACTCATCAATAGAAGTGATTTTTTTCTCAGCAGTACCTTCCAAAACAACATTTTTTCCTTTCAGCGCACTTGGCACAAAAAAAGCATAATCTTTCATCTTTACAAAAAAAGAAGAACCATTTTCCGTTTTAATAGTCACCCAACATCCTCTCTTTTCGCAAACATCTGTCACTTCTCCTTTGATCGCAATATTCTCAACTTTCTTCTGATCATTAAATTTATTCTCTAAATTTTCAACCGAGACCGCTTTTTCAACTGCAATGCTAGAAACGTCTGCCCCATAATAATCTCCCACTACGGCGTTACCCGCTGGCGGAGCACTTTTTTCTACAGCTTCCTGAGCAAAAGAGAAAGCAGAAACACAAATCGAAAAAACAGCCGTGTATAGTAATTGTTTCATAATTAAATAATTTTACTCAAAAATAATAAATTTCCAACAATTATGACACAGCCAAAAATCACACTTCTCTTACTATAATTACAAAAAAAAGCCTCAATTTTCATTGAGGCTTTTTAATATATTTATTGAAAATTATTTCAATTTCTTTTTGATTGCAACTTCATGGTATGCTTCAATAACATCTCTTTCTTCAATATCATTAAATCCTTTAATCTGAATACCACAATCATATCCTTTCGTTACTTCTTTAACATCATCTTTGAATCGTTTTAAAGCAACAAGTTCACCTGTATGAACAACAACTCCTTCTCTGATAACTCTAATTTTAGAAGTCCTCAAGATCTTACCATCTGTTACCATACAACCAGCGATTGAACCCACTTTAGAAATTTTGAAAATCTCACGAATTTCAGCAGTCCCTAAAACTTCTTCTTTCATTTCAGGAGCTAACATTCCTTCCATTGCATCTTTCAAGTCATCAATTGCCGCATAAATAATAGAATAGTAACGGATATCGATTTCTTCTTTATCTGCAAGCTGTCTTGCATTTCCAGCAGGACGAACATTAAATCCAATAATAATCGCATCTGATGCAGAAGCCAAGTTAACATCGGTTTCAGTAATCGCACCAACTCCTTTATGGATAATATTAATTTGAACTTCTTCAGTAGAAAGTTTAGAGAATGAATCTGATAATGCTTCAACAGATCCATCAACGTCTCCTTTAAGGATTACATTTAATTCTTTAAACTGACCAAGAGCGATACGACGTCCAATTTCATCAAGCGTAATATGTCTTTGAGTACGTACAGACTGCTCACGCATTAATTGAGAACGTTTAGATGCAATTTGTTTTGCTTCTTTTTCATCTTCAAAAACATTGAACTTATCCCCCGCTGTAGCAGCTCCATCTAAACCTAAAACAGATACTGGAGTTGAAGGTCCTGCCTCTAATACAGTATGCCCACGCTCATCATGCATTGCTTTAACTTTTCCATGGTGTTTTCCGGCCAACATATAATCTCCAATTTTCAAAGTACCTTGTTGTACTAAAATTGTAGAAACATATCCTTTTCCTTTATCTAAGAACGCCTCAACAACAGTTCCCTGAGCTGCTTTATTTGGATTCGCTTTCAAATCTAAAATTTCAGCTTCCAATAAAACTTTCTCTAATAATTCTTTTACTCCTGTTCCAACTTTTGCAGAAATATCATGTGATTGAATTTTTCCACCCCAGTCTTCAACAAGTAAATTCATACCAGCCAAACGCTCTTTGATTTTATCAACGTTTGCATTTGGTTTATCAATTTTATTGATCGCAAATATAATTGGTACCCCCGCAGCTTGTGCGTGAGAAATTGCTTCTTTTGTTTGTGGCATGATATCATCATCAGCCGCAACAACGATAATTGCGATATCTGTAACCTGAGCTCCACGTGCACGCATTGCGGTAAACGCCTCGTGACCCGGAGTATCTAAAAACGCAATTTTTTGTCCATTATCAAGAGTCACTCCGTAAGCTCCAATGTGCTGTGTAATACCTCCAGATTCACCAGCGATAACATTTTCTTTACGAATATAATCCAGTAAAGATGTTTTACCGTGATCAACGTGTCCCATTACCGTAACAATTGGCGCTCTAACTACTAAGTCCTCTTCTCTATCTTCAACTACCGCAATAGCTTCTTCGATATCGACAGTAATAAATTCAACTTCGTAACCAAACTCATCAGCAACGATTGTTAATGTTTCAGCATCTAAACGCTGATTCATCGTTACCATGATTCCAAGAGACATACAAGTTCCAATTACTTTTGTAATAGGCACATCCATCATGATAGCAATTTCACCTACAGTAACAAATTCAGTAACTTTAATTGTTTTACTTCCTTCATCAAGTGCTCTTTGCTCGTCATCAGATTTCTGACGGTGCGTCTCTCTTTTATCTCTTCTATATTTAGCCGCTTTAGATTTACCTCCTTTACCTTGAAGTTTTTCAAGAGTTTCTCTAATTTGGTTTTTTACTTCTTCTTCTGTAGGCTCAACTTTAGCTACAATTGCAGGACGGTTTCCTTTTACGAAACCAGGTCTTTGACTTCTGTTAGCATTAAAACCTCCACCACCAGTATTTGGAGTAATTTTATTAGGATTTGGTGTTCCCGGTGCATTTCCTGTAGCAGGTTTTGGCGCGCCTGGCGCACCTGGTTTAGGAGCAATTCTTTTACGCTTATTTTTATTAGCGTTATTATTATTGTTTCCTGCTCCTGGAACTCCTGGTTTATTTGGAGTAATTTTCGGATCTTCTTTTTTCTTCTTAGGTTTATTAAATTGAGATAAATCAATTGTTTGCCCAGTAAGAGTCGTTCCGGATAATTTTTGATATTGAGTAGTGATTGTTTCCTCTGCAGTTGCAGGATCAGTCGAAACGATTGGTTCCTGTGCCGTTTTAGAATTTTCAGCTTTTACTTCTTTTTTCTCAGTAATAATAGGCGTTTCAACCTTTTTTTCTTCCGAAACTACAGGAGCAACAACTGGCTCAGGCTGTACAATTTCTTTTTCAACAGGTTTTTCTGGCTGAGCAGGAGTAACAACTGCTTTTGGTTCACTGGCTTTAACCGGCTCCTCAACAGGGGCAGCAACTGCAGGTTTCTTTGGATTCAAATCAATTTTTCCGACTTGAACTGGTCCGCTTACAACAGCTCTAGCTTTTATAATCTCTTGCTGTTTCTGACGTTCTTCGTCTTGTCTGCGTTTGTCTTCAATTTCTTTCTCACGTTCAACACGCAATGCTTCTTTTTCTTTTCTTTTCTCTTCCCCTACCTCTTTAGAAGCTTCCTTATTCCCCTTATCGCCCGCAAATTGGCTTTGCAGAATATTAAATTCACTGTCAGAAATTTTAGCGTTCGGATTTGCATCAATAGCAATTCCCTTATCTTTTAGATAATCAACAGCTCTTTCTAACGAGATATTTAATTCCCTTAAAACCTTGTTTATTCTTATTACTCTCTCTTCAGACATATAACCTTTTTATTATTACCTTTTTCGTTGTGTTGTTAGAGCAGATATCCAGCTATTTTCTAGCTATCAAACTCTTCTTTTAGTATTTTCATAACGTCTAGAATTGTTTCCTCTTCTAAATCTGTTCTTCTTACTAAATCTTCTACTTCTTGTTTCAAGATACTTTTTGCAGTATCTAAACCTATTTTAGCAAATTCTTCGATAACCCATTCTTCGATTTCATCTGAAAACTCTGTTAATTCAACATCGTCTTCATCAGCAACTGTACCAGCAACATCACCTTCACGAATAACATCTAATTCATAACCTGTCAATTGACCCGCTAATTTGATGTTGTGACCTCCTCTACCGATTGCTTTAGAAACCTCTTCTAATTTCAAGAAAACTTCAGCTCTTTTACTTTCTTCATCAATTTTGATTGAAGAAACTTTTGCAGGGCTCAAAGCTCTTGTAATAAACAATTGAATATTATTTGTATAGTTGATTACGTCAATATTTTCGTTTCCTAATTCACGAACAATTCCATGAATACGAGAACCTTTCATACCAACACAAGCTCCAACAGGATCAATTCTATCATCATAAGAATCTACCGCTACTTTTGCTTTTTCACCAGGAATACGAACTACGTTTTTAACCGTAATTAATCCGTCGAAAACTTCAGGAATTTCTTGTTCAAATAATTTCTCCAAGAACTTCTCAGAAGTTCTAGACATAATAATTTGAGGTTTATTTCCTTTTAATTCAACACTTTCAATAATTCCACGAACGTTATCTCCTTTACGAAAAAAGTCAGATGGAATTTGTTTTTCCTTTGGAAGTACAATTTCATTTCCTTCATCATCAACTAAGATAACTACTCTAGGACGTACGTGGTGTACTTCGGCAGTATAAATATCACCGATAATATCTTTAAACTGCTTGTAAAGATTTGTATTATCGTGTTCGTGAATTTTAGATATTAAGTTTTGACGCAAAGCCAAAATAGCTCTTCTTCCTAAATCAATCAGTTTAACTTCTTCAGAAACTTCTTCACCAATTTCAAAATCCGCTTCGATCATTCTTGCTTCAGTCAAAGTAATTTCTTCATTTTCAAAATCAAGATCTTCGTCAGCAACGATAACTCTTCTTCTCCAAATCTCCATATCTCCTTTATCAGGATTTATAATGATATCGAAATTATCATCAGAACCGTATTTTTTCTTCAATGCATTTCTAAACACGTCCTCTAAAATTGCCATAAGCGTTACACGATCAATAAGTTTATTGTCTTTAAACTCTGAGAATGAATCGATTAATGCTAAATTTTCCATGCGAATTCTTTAATTAAAATGTTACTGTAACAATTGCCTCTTTAATTTCTGTATAAGGTATTTGTTGCTCTTTTTGAACTGTTTCTTTTCCTTTTCCTACTTTTTTCGGTTCTCTTGCTTCCCAAGACAAAATTATAAAAACATCGTTAGCTTCTACCAATTCTGCTTCAATTTTTTCAGTATTTGTAGTAACAATCAATGTTCTACCAATATTTTTAATGTATTGTCTAGTAAATTTCAAAGGCGATCCTACTCCAACCGATGCTACTTCAAGCGAAAAATCTTGCTCTTCACGATCCAGATTATTCTCGATTGCACGACTTATATCGATACAATCCTGTAGCGCCACTCCATTATCTCCGTCTAAACCAACACTAATCTTGAAAGAATCCGAAATAGACAAATCAATCAAAAAGATTGAAGGCTTTTCCAGAAGAGCTTCTGTAATTAATCCGTTTACTTTTTCTTTAAATGTCATAATTTTATAAAAAGAGGGGACACTTAGTCCCCTCATTATTTAGATTTTAATAAATAACGGTGCAAATATAGTGATTTTTTTATAAACCAAATAAAATTGATTGCTCTAAAAATATTTCTTATCTTTATAGTAGCATTAAAACAACAAAATGTCTAAATAATTTAACCCAAAGAATTATGAAACGAATTTTAGTTCCTACTGACTTTTCAGAACATGCCGAAGATGCCCTAAAAGTTGCTGCGCAAATTGCTAAAAAAAATGATTCAGAAATTATCATTTTACACATGCTTGAGCTGCCGCACCAAATGAATGACGCTATACTTGGCGGCGCAAGTATTCCTGAAACTATGCTTTTTATGAAAAAAGCAAATGAAATGCTTGACGAAATATCATCAAAACCATATCTGGACGGGATTTCAATTACCGAAATTGTAAAAATGGATAAACCAATCCATGGAATTACACAAGTAAGCAAAGACTACGAGGTAGACTTAATCATAATGGGATCGCATGGCTCTTCTGGCGTTGAGGAACTTTTAATTGGTTCAAATACTGAAAAAGTAGTCCGAAATTCTGAAATTCCTGTTTTAGTTATCAAAAAAGACATCACTAATTTCAAGGTTGAAGATATTGTCTTTGCTTCTGATTTCTCAGACGAAACTAAAGCACCATTTGACAGACTGCTAAATTTCACCAAATTCTTTGATGCAAAAATTCATCTCGTTACAATTTGTACACCAAACAGCTTCAAACCAACACAAGTTGTACAAAAAGCAATGAACAACTTTGTAACTCATTTTAATATTAAAAATTATTCCACTCATATTTACAACGACACCAATATCGAGAAAGGAATTATCAATTTTGCAAACAGTATTAACGCTGATCTAATCGGAATGTGCACGCACGGAAGAACAGGTTTTGCTCACTTTTTCAATGGAAGCATAAGCGAGGGATTAGTCAATCACACCGTGAGACCCGTCATCACATTAAAGATTTAAAACCCAAATAATTTATTTTACAAAATAGCTTCTCATTCAGAAGCTATTTTTTTTATCAAAAATATGAGCTTTTCAACAAAGTTTATTTGAGCTTTATAACAAAGTTCTACACCTCATTAATCCTGAAATTTGTCAAATAAAAATTCATTAAATCTTACAACATGAAAACAATAGACAAAATTTACATTAATGGGGAATTTGTTTCTCCAAAAGGAACTGAATATTTCAATCTAATTAGCCCAACAACAAATGAACAACTAGGAAAAGTTCTTTTAGGAAACACAGAGGACACGCAAAATGCAATAAAAGCCGCTAAAAATGCTTTTAAAACTTTCTCCAAAACTACAACTTCAGAAAGAATCCAATATTTAAAAAACATAAAAACCGCTGTCGAAAAAAGAAAAACAGACTTCATCAACATAATGATTGAAGAATACGGAGGCACATTTCAATTTGCATCAGTAAGCTACGAGTACATGCTTAAAGGTTTTGACTCAGCAATCAATTTATTAAACTCTTATGATTTTATTAAAACCATGGGCGAATCTGAAGTTCAAATGACCCCAATTGGCGTAGTTGGCATCATTATTCCATGGAATTCAAGCAATGGTTTTATCAGTAGTAAATTATCTACCGTCATAGTTGCCGGATGCACAACCGTTATAAAACCAAGCGAAATGAGCGCGCAACAAACACAATTAATGATGGAATGCCTACATGACGCAAATCTCCCAAAAGGATTAGTCAACATTGTTAACGGATTAGGAGAAGTTGTAGGCGCTGAAATAAGCCGCAATCCTGATATTGCAAAAATCTCTTTTACCGGTTCAACAACTGTTGGGAAAATTATAGCAAAAGAAGCTGTCGACACAATGAAACGAGTTACTTTGGAACTTGGAGGAAAATCGCCAAATATCATTTTAGATGATGCTGATTTCTCAAAAGCCATTCCACTTGCCATAAGCGCCGCTTTTATGAATAACGGCCAAGCCTGTATTGCCGGGACAAGATTACTAATCCCAGAAAGCAAACTAGACGAAACAAAACTAATCATCAAAGAAACCCTAACAAACATCGAAGTTGGCGACCCAAAAAACAACACTACAGCCGTAGGACCAATGGTCAGCACAAAACAATTTCAGCGCGTTCAGGACTATATTCAAATTGGAATCAATGAAGGTGCCGAAATTCTAGCTGGCGGATTAGGAAAACCAGAAGGCCTAGAAAATGGAAACTTTGTAAAACCAACTGTTTTCATCAATGCAAACAATCAAATGCGCATTGCACGAGAAGAAATATTTGGTCCCGTTTTAACCGTCATCACTTATAAAACAGATGAAGAAGCAATTGAAATTGCCAATGACACTACTTATGGCCTGCAAGCTTATGTAAGTTCAGCCAACAACGAAAGAGCACACAAAATCGCTTCACAAATTAATGCCGGAAGAGTTCAAATAAATGGAATTGGCCACGACCCAATGGCTCCTTTTGGCGGATTCAAACAATCTGGCATAGGCCGAGAATTTGGAACAATCGGACTCGAAGCTTATCTAGAACCAAAGGCATTAATCCAACCAAAATAATCATTTGAGATCCGGACTCTTTTCACAAAAAGATTTTCCGGATCTTTTAGTATTTTTACAATATGACTACAAAAGCAAATCCAAAACCCAAAATACTTTACTCCTGCTATTACGCACGCAGCCGAGAAGGAGAACATTTTATTCCGGAACATGTTTTTAGCTATCAAATTTCAGGCGAAATGATTGCTTCTGATAGCAAAAACACTTACCATACAAAAGCTGGAGATTTTCGATTCAGCAAAAGAAATCATTTAGCAAAATTCACTAAGATTCCACCAGAAGAAGGGGAGTTCAAAACAATATCACTTTTTTTAGATCAGGAAATACTTCGCGAAGTAAGCAAAGAATACGATTTTAAAATAACAAAAAAAGCAGATACCGAAGCCATGATTACTCTTGCTCCAAATCCGCTTTACAAATCTTTCATGGAATCATTGATTTCTTACCTTGAAATTGAACAAGAAAATAATGAAGCTTTATTTAATTTAAAAATAAAAGAAGCCGTCCATCTTTTATTAAAAGTAAACCCAGAATTAAAAGATATTTTATTCGACTTTAATGAACCCGGAAAAATTGACATCGAAGCTTTTATGAACAAAAATTTTCATTTTAATGTTCACCTGCATCGTTTTGCTTATCTAACAGGACGAAGTTTAGCAACATTTAAAAGAGATTTTCAAAAAACATTTCAACAAACGCCTGGAAAATGGCTATTAAACAAAAGACTTCAGGAAGCCTATTATTTAATTAGTCAAGGAAATCCGCCATCAGAAGTCTATATTGGCGTTGGTTTTGAGGATTTATCCCATTTTTCATTTTCATTTAAAAAGAAATTCGGAATAGCACCTTCGTCTTTAAAAGAAAAGTAAAAACCTTTATTTCAATTTATTGCATAAAAAAAGCCTCTCATTTCTGAGAGGCTTTATGTTGGTCTACTAGGACTCGAACCTAGAAAGACGGCACCAAAAACCGTAGTGTTACCATTACACCATAGACCAGCAGTGCGGTTAAGCGGGTGCAAAATTAAAACTTTATTTAATTTATGCAAATTTTTTAAGAAATCTTTTTTAAATAAAAAAAGCCTCTCATTTCTGAGAGGCTTTTCTGTTGGTCTACTAGGACTCGAACCTAGAAAGACGGCACCAAAAACCGTAGTGTTACCATTACACCATAGACCAGCAGTGCGGTTAAGCGAGTGCAAATTTAAGGCTTTATTTAGTTTCTGCAAACTTTTTGCTCAAAAAAAATCACTTTTTTGCTTTTTTCCCATTTAAAAAAACGTATCACTACCAGAAGCACCTCATAAACAACATATTACTTTTCAAACATAGATTTATAGAATTTTTTGTTAATGCTCGTTTCTTTACATAAAAAAACATTTTCTTTGTAGGATAGAAAACATACAAAATTTTAACACCTAAATATGGCACAATTCAATTTCAATAAATGGAATACAATTATTGGTTGGTTTGCATTTGCAATCGCTTTAATTACCTACACATTAACTGTCGAACCTACAATGAGCTTTTGGGATTGTGGCGAATATATTGCCACAGCAGCTAAACTTGAAGTTGGCCACCCACCAGGAGCACCTTTATTCCAGATGATGGGCGCTTTTTTTGCCATGTTTGCCATAGATGCACAACATGTTGCGGTAATGGTTAATATGATGTCTGTTTTTTCTAGCGCATTTACAATCTTATTTATGTTTTGGTCTTCTTCTATGATTTTGAAAAAAATTGTAGCACGTTTTGCCGAAATTGATCAAAACAATTCAGTTGTTATTTTAGGAAGTTCCTTTGTTGGAGCATTAGCTTATACTTTCTCTGATAGTTTTTGGTTTAATGCAGTTGAAGCCGAAGTTTATGCAATGGCTTCTTTATTAATTGCATTGCTTTTCTGGCTTGGCCTTCGTTGGGAACAAGACATGGACAAACCAAAAGGAAACAAATGGCTTTTGTTAATTTCATTAGTTGTCGGACTTTCATTTGGTGTGCACTTTATGGCACTATTGACAATTCCTTCAATAGGTTTTCTATACTATTTTAAACACTACGAAAAAGTTACCATAAAAAACTTCTTGATTGCTAACGTAGTTGTTATTGGAATCTTATTATTCATTTTTAAATTATTACTGCCTTTGACTATGGCATTTTTTGGTAAAACCGAAATATACATGGTTAACAGTTTAGGACTTCCTTTCAATTCAGGAACCATTTTTGTGGCATTGCTTTTTATCGCTTTCTTTTATTTTGGTTTAAAATTCACCAAACAAAAAGGTCTAATTTTTTACAACACTATTATTCTTTGTATTTTATTCATCCTGATTGGTTTCTCTACTTGGATGATGCTTCCTGTCCGCGCAAATGCAAATACAGTAATTAACGAAAATAAGCCATCAGATGCTATTGAAGTTTTAGCTTATTATAATCGTGAACAATATGGTGTGAATCCTTTATTTTACGGCCCGCAATACACCGAATTTTTTGCTGGTCTTGATGAGAAAACACCTTATTTAGACAAAAAACCAAACTACGAAAGAGATTACAAAACAGGTAAATATATCATTACCAATAATTATAAAAACGCAGATCAAAACTCTGATGACAATCAAAAAACGATTCTGCCAAGAATGTGGAGCACCGAAATGGGTCACATTCAAAACTATATCAACTTTACAAATCCGCCTAAATTCAAAATCAACCCAAATTACAATTACGAAGAAGATTTAGGAGAATACGGGATTGACGTAAGCCAATTAAGTGAAGATGAATACAATAAAGCCACAGCTCAATTAAGAAATGAAGTTGAAAAAACGGTTTCTGAGTTCAGAAAAGCATATGCTCAAAAACAAATTGACAACGAAGGTTATGTAAAATTCTTAAAGAGCTATGGAAAATACTTAACAATTGAGAAACCAACAACTGTAGATAATTTCAGTTTTATGTTCGAATATCAATTTGGATATATGTACTGGAGATACTTGATGTGGAATTTTGTTGGACGTCAAAGTGATGTTCAAGGAAAGTATGATAATTTAGATGGAAACTGGATCAGCGGAATCAAACCACTTGATTCTGTGCATTTAGGTTCTCAAGATAATCTTCCATCAGATGTTTTAAACAATAAAGGTCGAAATGTTTACTACTTTCTTCCTTTTATCTTAGGTCTTATCGGAATAATGTATCACGCAAACAAAGACCTTAAAAGCTTTTACGTGCTTTTAGCATTATTCTTATTTACTGGAATTGCCTTAAAAATTTACTTGAACGAAAGGCCATTTGAACCTCGCGAGAGAGATTATGCGCTTGTAGGATCATTTTATGTTTTTGCGATTTGGATTGGTTTTGGAGTTTACTCTTTATATGAAAGTATTCAAAAATATATTGCACCAAAAATTGCCGGACCAGTAATTATTGCTGGAAGTTTATTAGCTGCTCCTATTTTAATGGCTTCTCAAAACTGGGATGACCACGACAGATCAGGAAGATATACAGCGGTTGCAATGGCAAAAGCGTACTTAAGTTCTTGCGATAAAGATGCTATTCTCTTTACTATTGGTGATAACGATACATTCCCTCTTTGGTATGCTAAGGAAATTGAGCATTTTAGAACCGATGTGAAAATCGTAAATACAAGTTTATTCATGACGGATTGGTACATTGACCAAATGAAAGCCAAAGCATATGAATCTGATCCATTGCCAATATCTTTCACACATGATGATTATGTGGGAGATAAATTGGATTATGTTGCTCATATTCAAAAAATAGACACTAGATGGAACATCACTGATTTTATCAATTTTATTAAAAATCCAAAATCAACTGTTGGCCTTCAAAATGGTCAAACAATTCATTTTTATCCAACAAATAAAATCAGAGTTCCTGTTGATAAAAATATTATTATTAAAAATAAGGTCGTAAATCCAAAATACAATGACTCTATTGTTCCTTATTTAGATATTGACATCAAAGGAAGCGCATTGTACAAAAACCGTTTAATGATGCTTGATATCTTGGCTAATAACAATTGGAAACGTCCTATTTATTTCAGCGGAGGTGCATTTGACGATGAAGATTACTTATGGTTAAAAGATTATTTGCAATTAGACGGAATGGTTTACAAATTAGTTCCTGTTAAAAATGTTCCTTCAAAAGATGGCGGACCAATGGATATGGGACAAATTGATGCCGATAAAATGTACGATATCGTAATGAAATGGGACTGGGGCAATAGTGAAAGTGATAAAATCTATCACGATCCTGAAACCAGAAGAAATAGCATTACTTACCGCACTAACCTATCTCGTTTAATGGATCAGCTTATTGCTGAAGGCAAAATTGACAAAGCTAAAAATGTTATCAATTTAGCAATGACAAAACTGCCATTGGATAAATTTGGTTATTATTCATTAGTAGAACCTTTTACAAATGGATATTACAAAGTAGGAGAAACTGCAAAAGCACAGGATTTGCTTAATAAGCTTGTAAAAAAATACAATGAAAACCTAAACTATTACGCAACATTGCCTCCTGGCGATCAAACTGATCTTGCAATGGATATTATTACTGATATCGAGCGTTACAGAAGTCTTTTACAAGTAATGAAGCACAATCACGATGAAGCTTTTTATGAAAAACACAAAAAGACTTTCAATACGTATGTAAATGTCTTCGAACGTTTTGGACGTGAAAAAGAATAATAATATACGAAAAATATACTAATTAAAAAAATGCAGTGCTGTTAGATAAATAGCACTGCATTTTTTAATTTTACAGTATATGTAAATCCATTTCAAAATGAGCTTTTATTGGGTAAAAACAAATTCTTTTATCAAAAGGGTATTTTCTAAATATTGTTGGGATATTCCAAACAAGGAAAAGAAAATATACCTCACTTTTGATGACGGCCCTACGCCAGAAATCACAGACTGGGTTTTATCTGAATTGAAAAAATTTGATGCAAAAGCCACTTTCTTCTGTATTGGAAAAAATATAAATGCAAACTCAACTTTATTCGAAAGGCTAATTGCCGAAGGACATGCCATTGGAAACCATACCATGAACCATATTAATGGATGGAAAAGCCAAACTAATGATTATATTGAAAATGTAAAAAACTGTGCTTCGATTTTAGCAAATGAAAAAAAACTGAACAGCTTATTATTTCGTCCTCCATACGGAAAAATAAAAAAAGCACAGTCTAAAATTCTGCGAAATCTTGGTTATAAAATAGTAATGTGGGATGTTTTAAGCGCCGATTTTGACCAATCAATCACGCCTGAAAAATGTCTTGAGAATGTGACTAAAAATGTAACTTCGGGAAGCGTCATTGTTTTTCATGACAGTATTAAAGCATCACAAAATTTAAAATTTGCTTTACCTAAAACTTTACATTTTTTAAAAGAAAATGGATATGCTTTTGATGTTATTCATTAAAAAACAACATCAACAAAAGTTTTATTATTGATTAAATTGCTCTTGAACAATTCCTATTATTGTATTCGCATCAAGTTCTCCTGATTGTCTCCAAATCATTTGACCTTCTTTATAAATCATAAGTGTCGGAAGTCCTTTAATACGAAGAGCCTCAGCTAGTTCCTGATTCTTATCTACATCAATTTTGATTACTTTGGCTTTATCACCAAGTGCAGCCGCAACATCTTTAATTACAGGATGCATTGATACTGACGATTCATTCCAATCTGTGTAAAAGTCAATTAACACAGGGACTTGAGCATTTATTAGTTCTCCAAATTTTGACATAAAACCAAAAATTTAAATTTTTTAATTTACTACAAAGAGGCAAATATTCTACAAATGTAGCATTTTTAACGAATTAAGCCACATTCTTGCCCTTTTTTAGTTCTATCACTGTTATTTCAGGCATAATACCAACTCGGCCTGGATAAGCATGAAAACCAAATCCGCGGTTAACATAAACATATCTTCCGGCTGTTTCGTACAAGCCCGCCCACTGTTTGTAAATGTATTGTGCCAAACTCCATTTAAAATAACCTGGAATTTCGATTCCAAACTGCATTCCATGTGTATGTCCTGCCAATGTCAAATGGAAGTTTTTAGGATGATCTTTAATTTCGGCATCCCAATGGCTTGGATCGTGACTCATTAAGACTTTAAAATCCTCTTTCGCTACATTTTGAGAAGCTTTATTTAAATCGCCGGCTTTCTTGAAATTAACGCCCCAGTTCTCTACTCCAACTAAAGCAATTTTATCATCGCCTTTTTGAATGTATGTATGTTCATTCAATAACAATTTGAATCCTATTTGGCCATAAAGACTCTTGATTTCCTGGAAGTTTTCATCTTTTTCTTTTTCTGATGGCCAAGTCACATATTCGCCATAATCGTGATTTCCTAAAACTGAAAATTTACCGTATTTATAATTTTTAATTCGGCTAAAAGTTTCTAGCCACGGATGCATCTCTTTTGCATGTGTATTTACGATATCTCCGGTAAATAAAATCATATCTGATTCTTGTTCATTGATCAAATCAATGGCGTAATTTATCTTTTCGGGATTGTCAAAACTTCCGCTGTGAACGTCTGAAATCTGAGTAATTTTGAAACCATCAAAAGCATCTGGAAGATCTGGAAAAAAGATCGTTTGCTTAATGACTTTAAAGTTATATTTTCCTTCAAAAATTCCATATATCAAAGATAAAAAAGGAACTGCTGCCAATCCTAATGCAATCTGGCTGATAAACTTTCTTCTATCTGGCATCATTTCTTTTCTCGGAGCATTATACATGAAATAATTCAAAAGACTGGCGCCAATTCTAAAAATGTCTTCACCAAACATTACTAACGTAAGAACAATTTTTGGAACATAAACCAACAACATTAGCCCCATTGTAAACATGGTTTGCTTGGTTTGTCCTACTGAGCGGTCAAATTGAGTAAATGAATAAATGATAAATGCTAAAAGCAGGAAACTTATAATCTGATAACTTATTAAAGCCCATCTTACTTTGATAAGGGTTCGGAAAGCTTGATAGGAATAAAATTCAATAAACAGAAAAAGGGCACAAAGAATTACAAAACGAAGGATCATTAGTTTTAGTTTTAAGCAAAGTAACAAAGAATGAAAATTTTATTGCTTTTTATTATCAAAAATTTAACTCAAAAATAAAGAACAAAAAGCTGGCAGATTTCTCTGCCAGCTTTTTCTCTACCAAATTTTTTAAAACCTTTTATAAACCAAAACAACGTTTGCTGAGCAAACTTGTGCTTTTTATTTTTGAGTTTTTGCGGCTTCTGGCTTAGCTGCCTCTGCTTTTTTAGCTTTTTTATCCGCTTTTTTCTCTTTTTTAGGAGCTTTTGCTTCTTTTGCTGGAGCGGTTTGAGCTGGAGTTGTTTGAGCGTTTACCATAGCCACTGTTCCTAGAACAGCTACTGCTAACATTATTACTTTTTTCATAATTAAAATTTTTTGCTGATTTGTTAATTACTTCATTATTATACTTCAAAGATAAAATCACAAAATGAAGATTAAATGAAGATTAAACCTGTTAGAAAAAATTAACTTTTAATTGTGTTTTACAGCTTCCGGAAGCACTAATGTGAAGGTTGTTCCTTCATTTATTTTTGAAACAACTTTGATTTCGATGTGGTGAAAAGAGGCAATACTTTCAGCAATAGCAAGTCCCAAGCCTTGACCTTCCTGATCTGAATTGATTCTGGCAAATCGGTTAAATATTTTTTCCAAATGAGCTTCACTCATTCCCAATCCTGAATCGGCAATTGAAATAAAATAACGTTCTTTTTCAAATCCATCTGAAATTATAATATTTCCTTTTGGGCGATTATACTTTATGGCATTGGTTACCAAATTATAAATCAAAATATGAATCAGTGTTTTATTTCCGATAAAAACATAATCAAACTCCATCTGATTTACAAAATCAATTTCACGATCCTCCATACGATCCTGAAAATCTTCCTGCAGATCATCTATAATTTCATGAAAATTAATATTCTCGGTTGCTTCATACTGATTGTTTTCAATTCGGGAAATCAAAAGCAAATTATTGATGATTTTTTTCAGCATATCCAGCGTCTTCAATGAACCTGCAATTTTATCAACAGCATTATCATCTAGAGAATCATTCTGAAGTAAGTTTTCAAATTTGTTTTTCAGTAGCGCAATTGGTGTTAACAATTCGTGTGAAACATTAGAAATAAATTGTTTTTCTTTTTTGAAAAGCTCGGAGATTCGATCCATCATTTGATTCAAAACCAAATCTAATTCTCTAAAATCTCTGGAATTTGCTTTTATCGGAGTATGATCAAAAGCTTCCGGTTCGTTAACGCGCCTTATTTTTGTATCGATTATTTTATAAAAAGGTTTCAGCAGATATTCAATATAAACGGTATCTGCCAAAAAAGTAACCAGCAAAATAACAACCAAAACAATAATTATAAAAAATCGGATAATAAAAGTAAGGTCATTTACTTCACTCAAACTACTCCCTATTTCCAGTTGATAACCCTGATTTTCGTAGGTAAAATGATATTGCAGAATTCTATATTCATTTTCTTCTCCTTCAATAATTCTGTATTCATTCGTAAAAATCGCTTTTTTATCTTTTTCTTTTACTCGGATTTTAGATAACACTAAGAATTCACTGTGAAGTGTAGAAAATTGAGAATACGTTTCGGTTGAATCATCGGCATTTTGAATAAAATCGTCAATTTCTTTTTTATTCAAATGATCAATAAATTTTTTCTTTTTTTCAACCAAACCATTGTTAATGTGTCGATAAACAACATTTTCAACTAAAATAGGCAGCATTAACCATAAAATCAAAATCACCAACAATCGTGTCAGTGCATTAAAAATAGCTAACTGATGTTTTATCTTCACAAATTTATTTTTATTCGTTTATACGATAACCTACATTTCGAACGGTTTCAAACCAATCTATAGATCGATGTTTGTCTAATTTTTTTCGAAGATTTCGAACATGAACATCTATAAAATTGGAATCGGAATTAACTTCAAGAATATCGCCCCAAATATGTTCCGTTAACTGAAGTCGAGTGATAACTCTGTTTTTATTCAAAACCAAATACTGAAAAATATCAAATTCTTTTTTAGTCAGACTAAGTGGTATCTCATTATAACTGACTTTATAATCCTGCAATTGAAGCAAAAAACCGTGAATGCTTAAATTATTTAATGTGAAACCATGAATTCTGCGAATCACGGCAAACAATCTGGCACTAAGTTCTGTCAATGCAAAAGGTTTTGTCAAATAATCATCGGCACCTAAATGAAGACCATTTATTCTGTCGTCTAATTCTCCTCGGGCTGTGAGAACAATTACAGCCATTTTTGATTGTGTTTTTCGTACGGCTTTCAAAACCTCAAAACCGTCTCCGTCTGGCAAGCCAAGATCAAGCAGCATGGCATCATAATCATTACTGCTAACTTCTTCCAAAGCATCATTACAACTATGGGCAATTTTACAGACATAACCCGCATTGCACAGAAAATCATAAACTTCTACTGCAAGCTCTCTATTATCTTCAACAATTAAAATATTCATAAAAACAGCTATTAAGCGCAATTAAATTTAAGCAATTTTAAAAAATCCTGTTACGCATTATTAAAAAATTAACGAATAAAAAAAGCTGATAAATTTCTTCATCAGCCTTTCCAACCGCATTCTCCATAATCATTATTCCTGTTTTGTTTTTGTTTACCATGATAAAAAACAAAACTCAAACAATCTTTATTTTACTTTTTTGCAGCTTCTGCTTTTGGAGCTTCACTTTTTTCTGATTTTTCTTTTTTACCAGATTTGTGATTATGGTGTTTAGTTGCTTTTACCTCTTTTGCCGGTGCAGCCTGAGTTGGTGCAGTTTGAGCATTTACCATTGCACTTGTTCCTAAAATCAATACTGCGGCCATCAATAAATTTTTCATGATTTCTAATTTTTTAAATTAATGTTTTTATTCTCTTAAATTCTTTTTCTTATTTTTTTACTTTTGTTGTCTCTGCTTTTGGAGCTTCAGTTTTTTCTGATTTCGCTTTTTTATCAGATTTGTGTTTCGGGTGTTTTGTTGCAGTAACTTCTTTGGCTGGAACTGTTTTACCATCTTTTGCAGGAAACGCATGAACCATTGCGCTTGTTCCTAAAACTGCTACTAATAACATCAATAAATTTCTCATGATTTCTAAGATTTAAAAATTAATTACCTTTTATTTTACAGATCAAAATTACCTCTGCAAAATGAAGCCAAAATGAAGAAATCCCTGAATAAAAATTTTTAACTTGATATTAACTTTTGCTGTTTTTCTATCATATATGTAGAGGCGCACAGCAGTGCGTCTCCGCATATGAGATAGACGCACTGCTGTGCGCCTCTACAATGCGCGTTTCTATAAAAATGAACTTACATAACTTATATAGTGGAAAAAAAATCTTGAGAGTCTAATTTTTGAGACCTCAATTGTTTATTTTTACAGACTAATATTTTTTATATGTCAACTCAAAAACGCCTTTTTCTTCTAGATGCTTACGCATTAATTTTCCGTGGTTATTATGCTTTTATAAAAAACCCGAGAATCAACTCAAAAGGAATGGATACATCTGCAATTATGGGTTTTATGAACTCGCTTCTGGATGTTATCAAAAGAGAAAAACCAGACCACTTGGCCGTTGCTTTTGACAAAGGCGGAAGTCAGCTACGAAATGAAATATTTCCAGAATACAAAGCCAATCGTGATGTAACGCCTGAAGCTATAAAAATTGCAGTACCTTATATATGCGAATTGCTAAAAGCAATGCACATTCCGATTATTGAAGTTGAAGGTTTTGAAGCCGACGATTTGATTGGAACTATTGCCAAACAAGCAGAAAAACAGAATTACAAAGTTTTTATGGTAACGCCCGATAAAGATTTTGCTCAGTTAGTTTCTGAAAATATCTTTATGTACAAACCGGCCCGAATGGGTAACGGAATCGAAATATGGGGTGTTCCTGAAGTTTTGGCAAAATTTGAAATCGACAGACCAGAACAAGTAATTGATTTTCTTGGAATGATGGGCGATGCTGCCGATAATATTCCTGGACTTCCCGGAGTTGGAGAAGTTACAGCCAAAAAACTTTTGAAAGAATTTGGTACAATGGAAAACCTTTTGGCAAATACTGACAAGCTAAAAGGCAAAATGAAAGAAAACATTGAAGCGAATAAAGAAAAAGGTCTTCTTTCTAAAACATTGGCAACTATATTATTAGACTGTCCGGTAACTTTTGATGAAACTGATTACGAATTAACACGTCCGGATATTGAAAAAACGGATGCTATTTTTCAGGAATTAGAATTCAGAAGAATGGCAGAACAGTTTGACAATTTATTCAAAACAGACGGAACTCAAACTGCAGCTCCAGAAGTTTCTGATGCTAAATTGTACAAAAAACCACAACCTAAAAATGACGATCAATTTGATCTTTTTGGAAGCGCTTCCGCAGATGAAAATGCCGAAACTCCAAGAACTTCTTTTTACAATACATTATTAGATACACCTCACTCCTACCAGATTATCCAAGGAGATTTGGGTGTAAAATTGCTTTTGCAGAATTTACAAAACCAGACTTCGGTTTGTTTTGATACCGAAACAACTGGAATTGATGCTTTGCATGCAGAATTAGTAGGAATGTCTTTTGCTTTTGAAAAAGGAAAAGCATATTACGTTCCGTTTCCGGAAAGTCAGAAAGAAGCTCAAGTTTTAGTCGATAAATTTGTTCCATTTTTTGAAAATGAAAACATCGAAAAAATTGGACAGAATTTAAAATACGATCTAAAAATCCTTGCTAATTATGGAGTTACCGTAAAAGGAAAGCTTTTTGACACTATGATTGCGCATTATTTAATCAATCCAGATATGCGTCATAATATGGATATTTTGGCCGAAACATATTTGAAATATTCTCCAAAATCAATTGAAGACTTGATTGGAAAAAAAGGAAAAAATCAGCTTTCTATGCGCGATGTTCCTTTAGAAGACATCAAAGAATATGCTGCCGAAGATGCTGATATTACTTTACAATTAAAAGAAATCTTCACGACCGAATTAGACAAAACCGAAACCAAAAAGTTATTTGATGAAATCGAAATTCCATTAGTAAGCGTTTTGGCCGCAATGGAAACCGAAGGAATTCGTTTGGATGTTGATTTCTTAAAAGGAATGTCATCTGAAATGGATGTCGAAATCAAATCTTTGGAACAGCAAATTTATGAAACTGCTGGGGAGAAATTCAATTTAGCTTCTCCAAAGCAGTTGGGAGATATTTTATTTGACAAAATGAAAATTGGCGGTGCCAAACAAAAGAAAACCAAAACCGGACAATATGCAACCGGAGAAGAAGTCTTGACTTATTTGGCCAATGACAATCCGATTGTAAAACAAATTCTGGACTGGCGCCAAATGGTGAAATTGCAAAGCACTTATATTTTGGCTTTGCCAGAACAAGTAGACAAAAAAACATTGCGTGTTCATACCGATTATATGCAAACAGTTGCTGCAACAGGACGTTTGAGCTCCAATAATCCTAACTTGCAAAACATTCCAATTCGTACCGAAAGAGGACGCCAGATTCGTAAAGCTTTTGTTGCACGCGATGAAAATCACACTTTAATCTCTGCCGATTACTCGCAAATTGAATTACGAATTATTGCTGCTTTAAGCGGTGAAGAAAATATGATTAAGGCTTTCCAGGATGGAGAAGACATCCATAAAGCAACAGCTGCGAAAGTATTTAATGTAGCTTTAGATGAAGTTTCACGTGAACAAAGAAGCAATGCCAAAACAGTAAACTTCGGAATTATATATGGTGTTTCTGCTTTTGGTTTGAGTAGTCAAACTTCATTGTCAAGAAGCGAAAGCGCCGCTTTGATCGAAGCGTATTATAAAACCTATCCGAGATTAAGATCATATATTAATGAGCAAATAGAATTTGCACGCGAAAAAGGATATGTACAAACTATTTTAGGAAGACGTCGTTATTTAAAAGATATTAATTCAGCAAATGCTGTAGTAAGAAGTGCCGCCGAACGAAATGCAGTAAATGCACCAATTCAGGGAAGTGCTGCCGATGTGATCAAAATTGCGATGATCAACATTCATAAAAAATTACAAGACGAAAACTGGAAATCTAAAATGTTACTTCAAGTACATGATGAGCTTGTGTTCGATGTTCATAATGATGAACTCGAAAAAATTCAGCCAATGATCAAACATGAAATGGAAAATGCTTTTAAAATGGCAGTTCCGTTGGAAGTTGAACTTGGCTTGGGTAAAGATTGGTTAGAAGCGCATTAATTTTTTGATTTTCTAATAACATTAAAGCATAAAAAAACCACCAGAACAAACTGGTGGTTTTTTAATTATTTTACTTTTCTAGTCGATTCTCTTTCTTTCAAAACTGTCTTGATAACGATTGTTTCATAATCTGAAGTTTCTTCTTCGCTTTCTTCCAATCTTTTGATTAATCGTTTTGCGGCAACTTCACCAATTTCGATTCCGTGCTGGCTTACTGTTGTCAAACTTGGAGACAAACGTCTTGAAGCTAAAATTCCGTCAGCAAAACCAATAATTGAAATATCTTCAGGAACTCTGTATCCTTTTTTCAAACTCACTCTTAAAGCAGCAACCGAATCATTTTCATCTAAAGCAAAAATTGCATCTACTTTATTATCAAAAATAGCATCGATTTTAGCTTTCATATCATCTTCAGAATCAGTTCGAAGAATGATATTTTCATTAACCGGAATATTATTGTCTTTTAAAGCTTTCAAATATCCATCAGCTCTTAATTTTCCAACACTTAAATTATCGACTGACGAAATCAGTGCAATATTTTTACATCCTAAATTAATTAAATGCTGTGTTGAGTTTAAAGCAGAGTCAAAATCATCAACCACAACTTTATCACAATCAACTTCATCAGCAATACGGTCGAACATTACAATTGGAGTTCCGTCATTAATAATTTCTGAAAAGTGATTGTAATCCTGAAGCTTTTGTGCTTCTTCAGAAACTGAAAGAATAAAACCATCAATAGTTCCGTTGCTCAACATTTCAAGCGTATGAATTTCTTTTTCCAAAGATTCATTAGAAATACAAGTAATTACATTATATCCTTTTTTGTCGGCTACTTTTTCGATTCCACTAAAAACTTTAGCAAAAAAAGAGTTCAATATATTAGGTATAATTACACCAATAGTTTTGGTTTTTCTATTCTTTAAATTCAGACCAATAACATTCGGTTTATAATTTTTGAGTTTGGCATACTCCTTAATCTTCACCTTCGTCTGCTCACTAATTTCCGGACTATCGTTCAATGCTTTAGACACTGTAGACACAGAAACACCTAGTTCTTTCGCAATTTGTTTAAGAGTTGCTTTAGCTTTCATCTATTAAAATTTTATGTAATTAATACAAATATAGTAGAATTACCTAAAATAAAACAAAAAAGCCCTACCACTTATTAAAAATATAAGGTCTTTTGAAAATAAAAGCAAGATAACACTGATTTTTAAAACCGTATCTCCTTAAATCTCGTTAATACTCTAATATACGCTTTATTAACCTTATAAAAGACCTTGATTATGAAAAACGAAGTTAAAATTCATGAAGTTGACCCTTCACTGAATAACAGAAGGAGCTTTCTAAAGCTCAGTGGCTTAACGCTAGTTAGTGCAGGTTTGGTTCTGGCTGGCTGCAGCAACAATGATGATGATAACGATATGCAGGATAATACCCTGCCAGGCATAAAGAATGGAGTGTTTGATTTAGGTTCAGGAGACTTTGGCGTATTAACGTACGCATATGCACTTGAGCAATTAGAAGCCGACTTTTACACGAAAGTCGTAAACGCCTCAAACTTTAATTCTACTTTTAATGATATTGAACGTCAGGTTTTAACCGATTTATATCATCACGAAGTAATTCACAGAGATTTTTTCAAAGCCGTTTTGACTGGAGCACTTCCAGATCCTAGCTCACAACTGCTTCCCTCCTTGGCATTTAACTATGGCTCCATGAATTTCAATAGCCGTAACGATGTTCTTGCTACTGCAAAAGCACTGGAAGACACGGGAGTTGCAGCATACAACGGTGCTGGAAAACTAATTAAAAGCGCCGATTATTTATTATTAGCCGGAAAAATTGTTTCTGTTGAAGCGAGACATGCCTCAGCAATAAGAAGCTTGATCAACCCTAATTCTAAAGATTTTGCAGGTGACGATATTGTAAATACATCAACAGGATTAGATGTTGCAAAAGATCCTTCCAAAATTCTGCCAATTGCTGGAGGATTTATTACTACAAAATTTACTGCCAACTATTTACCTTAATCTTAACTAGCTAAAACTTAGAAATTATGAATATTTTAAAATTTATAGAAACCTTTACTGATGATAGTTTAATGGCAAGAACCGGCTCAAGAAGAGACAGTTTTAATCAGTTTGGAAATATAGGAAGAAACCTGGCATTGGCATCAATCCCATTCGGATTATCAGCAATGGCAAACAAAGCGCTTGCAAAAGACATTACTGCAACACCAGCAACTCCTATTGGAGCATTACAATTTGCACTGACTTTAGAATATCTTGAAAACGAATTTTACGCTATGGCATTAGATTCTGGAGTAATTCCCGCTTCTGAAAATGGCGGACGCGATTTGAAAGTTTTTCAGCAAATCGCAGATCACGAAGCCGATCACGTAAAATTCTTAATTGCAGGATTGGGCGGAACAATGAGTCCAAACTTTGTTGCAAAACCTACTTTTGATTTTACCGTTGGAGGCGCATTTGATCCTTTTCATGATTATCCAACCTTTTTAGCATTAGCGCAGGCTTTTGAAGATACAGGCGTTAGAGCTTACAAAGGTCAAGCTGCGAATTTAATTTCAACTCCCGATTTATTGACAGCTGCATTGCAAATTCATTCTGTCGAAGCTCGACATGCATCTGAAGTTCGACGCTTGCGCGGATTAAAAGGCTGGATTTCAAATGCCGAAAGAGGTGCAGGAATGCCAGCAGCCACACAGGCCGTTTATGATGGTGAAGGTGTCACTATGCAGGCCGGCTACAATACTGCCAGTTTGTTTGGAGCGGCCGCAGGATCAGAAGCTTATGACGAACCGCTGAATACACAACAAGTTGTTGACATTGCCAATTTATTTATTGTTTAACACAAAAAAAGTCAAAATATTGAACCACCTTCGCGTTATTGTGAAGGTGGTTTTTTTTTAATGATTTAAATACAAAACTGAGAGCCTGATTTTCAGGATATAAAATATTCTTTTCAGGTATTTGGTTTTAAAATAATTAATTGTACTTTTGCATCCCCTTTATTGGGGATGGAATGTTTAATTAAAATAATATTATGGACGCATTAAGCTACAAAACAGTTTCAGCTAGCAAAGCCACTGTAACTAAAGAGTGGATTGTTGTTGACGCTGAAGGTCATAACTTAGGACGTCTTGCTTCTAAAGTTGCAATGATTTTAAGAGGTAAGTACAAGCCAAGTTACACACCGCACGTTGACTGTGGAGATAACGTAATTGTTATCAACTCAGAGAAAATTAACCTTACAGGTACAAAAATGAATGACAAAATTTACATGCGTCATACAGGTTACCCAGGAGGACAAAGAACTTTAACTGCTAAAGTATTGCAATCTAAAAACCCTGCATTATTAGTAGAAAAAGCTGTAAAAGGAATGTTACCTAAAAACAAATTAGGAGCTGAACTTTTTAGAAATCTAAATGTTGTTGTAGGTGCTGAGCATACTCACGGAGCTCAAAAACCTAGAACTGTTAACCTAAATGATCTTAAGTAATGGGAGTTATTCACAAAATCGGTAGAAGAAAAACCGCTGTTGCACGTGTATACGTTTCTGAGGGAACTGGAAACATCACTGTAAACAAAAAAGAATTCGCAACTTACTTTCCAACTGCAACTTTACAATACAAAGTTTTACAACCGCTTTCTATGACAGAAAACGCTGGTAACTTTGATGTAAAAGTAAACGTTTACGGAGGTGGTACAACTGGTCAGGCAGAAGCTGTAAGAATGGCATTAGCACGCGTAATGTGTGAAGTTAACGCTGAAAACAGAGGAATCCTTAAACCAGAAGGTTTATTAACAAGAGACCCAAGAATGGTTGAACGTAAGAAATTCGGTCAGAAGAAAGCTCGTAAGAGATTCCAGTTCTCTAAACGTTAATATTACCTGTCTTGTTCAGATGGAACAAGACATTATCAATTATTTATTGAAATTAAAAAACACAGTTATTGTTGCTCTCCTATCGAGGTAGGATATAGTTTAGCATCTAAATGTATAAAGCCAGAGAAATCGCCATTTATACATTGCTAATCAACAGAACGTAAACTAGTACAAAAATGGCAAACAAAATAGAAGTAAAAGAATTACTAGAAGCAGGTGTTCACTTCGGACACATGACTAGAAAATGGGACCCAAACATGGCTCCTTACATTTATATGGAGCGTAATGGTATTCACATTATCAATCTATATAAAACTGCAGCTAAAATTGAAGAGGCTAATGAAGCTTTGAAAAAAATCGCTGCATCAGGTAGAAAAATCTTATTCGTAGCTACCAAAAAACAAGCAAAAGACATCGTTGCTGATAAAGCAAAAGCTGCAAACATGCCTTACATCACTGAAAGATGGCCAGGTGGAATGCTAACTAACTTTGTAACTATCAGAAAGGCAGTTAAAAAAATGTCTTCTATTGATAAAATGAAGAAAGATGGTACTTTCATGACGTTATCTAAAAAAGAGCGTTTGCAAGTTGATCGTCTACGTGCTAAATTAGAGAAAAACTTAGGTTCAATCGCTGACATGTCTAGACTACCAGCTGCATTGTTCGTAGTAGATATCAAAGCTGAACACATCGCAATAAAAGAAGCTCAAAAATTAAACATTCCAGTTTTCGCAATGGTTGATACGAATTCTGACCCAAGAGAGGTTGATTACGTGATTCCTGCAAATGATGACGCTTCTAAATCAATTGACAAAATTTTATCTTTAGTGACTACTGCAGTAATCGAAGGTCTTTCTGACAGAGGTGCTGAAAAAGAAGTTGAAGCTGCTGAAGAAGCTCCTGCTGTTGAGGCTGAAGCTGCTCCTGCAACTGAAGAATAAATCAAATTTTAAATTCCAAATTTTAAATTCCAAATTCCAAATACAAAATTAAAAACGTTATGTTGATAATTTAATAAAATTGGAGTTTGGGATTTAGAAGATGGAATTTTTACTTTTAACATTAAAATTCAAAATATTATGGCAACAATTACTGCTGCAGACGTAAATAAATTAAGACAATCTACAGGTGCCGGAATGATGGACTGTAAAAAAGCTTTAGTTGAAGCTGAAGGAGATTTCGATAAAGCTATACAAATCCTTAGAGAAAAAGGACAAAAAGTTGCTGCTAACCGTTCTGACCGTGAGTCTGCTGAAGGAGCTGCTGTTTCTTTTATCAATGCTGACAATACTAAAGGAGCTATCATCACTTTAAACTGTGAAACTGACTTCGTAGGTAAAAATGAAGCTTTCGTTGCTTTAGCTAAAGATTTAGTTGAAAGAGCTATCAACTTCTCTTCTAAAGAAGAATTCTTAGCTTCTGATTTCAACGGAATCACTGTTGCTGAAAAATTAATCGAACAAACAGGTGTTATCGGTGAGAAAATCGAAATCGGTGGTTTTGAAATCTTAGAAGGTGCTTTCGTTGGATCTTATGTTCACGTTAACAAAATTGCTGCTTTAACTGCAATTTCTGCTGCAATTCCTAACGCTGACGTTTTAACTAAAGATGTTTCTATGCAAGTTGCTTCTATGGGAGCTGATACATTATCTTACAAAGATTTTGATCCTGCTTTCGTTGAATCTGAACTTGCTGCTCGTATTGCTGTAATCGAAAAAGACAATGAAGAAGCAAAACGTTTAGGAAAAACTTTGAAAAATGTTCCTAAATACATCTCTTTCTCTCAATTAACTCCTGAAGTTATCAAACAAGCTGAAGAAGATGCTAAAGCTGAATTAAAAGCTGAAGGTAAACCAGAGCAAATCTGGGACAAAATCCTTCCAGGAAAAGTGCAACGTTTCATCTCTGACAACACTACTTTAGATCAAGAGAAAGCTTTATTAGATCAAAACTTCATTAAAGATGATAGCAAAAAAGTTGGTGATTATGTTAAAGGATTCAATGTTGAAATCACTGGTTTCAAAAGAGTTACTTTAGGTTAATCCAATTCTTTTTTGATATTTTAAATATCATTACTTTATTATATAAGCCCATTTGTTTGACACAAATGGGCTTTTTTTATGGATAATTGTTTTAGATGGTACAAAAAAAGACTGCCATTTCTGACAGTCTTGATTTTATAAATAATTCCGAATTATTTTTTACTCTTAATTGGGAAGTTTCTTGCACGCATCAAAGCATCTGATTTCGGAGCTCTTCCTCTGAAGTTTTCATACGCTTTCTCCTGATCAATAGTGTTTCCTACACTAAATACAGTATCATAAAGTCTTTTTGCAACAGCTTTATCGTAAGCACCTTTTCCTTCTGTAAAAGCTTCCCACGCATCTGCATTGATAACATCAGCCCATAAATAACTGTAATATCCTGCAGCATATCCATCGCTTGAGAAAATATGTCCAAATTGTGGAATACGGTGACGCATTACAATTTCTGAAGGCATATGAAGCGCATCTAACGTTTCTTTTTCAAATTTATGTGGATCAATAGGCTGTGTAGCCAAATGAAGCTTCATATCAACTAAAGAACTAGAAATCGTTTCAACTGTAGAAAAGCCTTCTCCAAAGTTCGCCGCTTTTTCTATTCTGTCAACTAAAGCCTGAGGCAATGGCTGGTTTGTTTTATAATGCACAGCAAATTTGTTCAACACTTCTGGAGTTGCCAACCAGTGCTCTAATAATTGAGATGGGAACTCAACATAATCTCTTGCAACAGCTGTTCCTGCTAAACTTGGGTATGTTACATTTGAACATAATCCGTGAAGTGCATGACCAAATTCATGGAATAAAGTCGAAGCATCTTCCCAAGAAATTAAAATTGGCTCATTTGGAGCACCTTTAACAAAATTACAGTTATTAGAAACAATTGTAAGTACATCTTTATCAAGTTTCTGTTGATCGCGGTAAGCATTCATCCAAGCTCCAGAACGTTTTCCTGCGCGAGCATAAGGATCAAAATACCATAAACCTACAACTTTACCCGTTACTTTATTGCTTACTTCCCAAACACGTACATCTGGGTGATAAACTGGAACATTTGTAATTTGTTTGAAGCTTAAATTGAATAATTCTCCAGCAACCCAAAACATACCTTCACGTAAATTCTCTAATTGAAGATATGGTTTCACTTCGTTTTGATCTAAATCGTATTTTGCTTTTCTAACTTTTTCAGCATAAAAACGGTAATCCCAAGGCTGGATTTTAAAATTTCCTCCTTCAGCATCAACGATTTTTTGCATTTCAGCAACATCTTTATGAACTTGCTCAACAGCTGGCTCCCAAACTGATTCCATTAAAGCCAAAGTCTTTTTAGGATCTTTTGCCATTTTGTTAGACAAACTCCAATCAGCAAATGTTGGATAACCTAATAGTTTTGCTTTTTGAGTACGCAACTGTAAAATAGAAACAAGTGTTGCATTATTGTCATTTTCGTTTCCGTTATCTCCTCGTTTCACAAAAATATCAAATGCTTTTTCTCTTAAATCTCTGCGAGTTGAAAAAGTCAAAAATGGCTCAATTGAAGAACGTGTATTTGCAATACAACCTAAAACATCTAATTTTCTTTCTTTTGCTTCAGCTATAGCTGCATTTTTAACTTCTTGTGGCAAACCATCAAAATCGCTTTCTGTTTTTAAAGCTACGTATTGATTGTGCTCTTCTGCTAATAAATTTTGGCTAAAACGTGTAAAAAGTGTTGCCAATTCTTTATTTATTCCTGCAACTTTAGCTTTATCAGCCTCGTTTAACTGAGCGCCCTGACGTACAAAATTGGTGTAATACAACCAAATTAAACGTTGTTGCTCACCTGTAAGTTTGCTTTTTTCTTTTGAATTATAAACCGTTTCTATTCTGGTAAATAATTTTTTGTTTTGATTGATTTTATCTGAAAATTCAGAAAATTTAGGTGACAATTCTCTATCAATTGCACTAAATTCAGGGCTACTTAAGTTTGATCTGTAAATCCCATAAACAGTCAGAATTCGTTCAATTGTCCCTCCCGAACGCTCTAAAGCAACAATAGTATTTTCGAAAGTAGCTGGTTTTGGATTATTCGCAATAACATCTATTTCGTTTAATTTTTCCTGAATAGCAAATTGAATTGCTGGTTTAAAGTCGGAAACTTTGTACTCATTGAAGGCAGGAACTCCTCCGTAAGGACCTGACCAAGGTTTTAGCAACGGATTATCAGAATTGCTTTGTGCGGAAGCCGCAAAAAAAGTTGTACTCATGATAAAAATTGACATTAATTTTTTCATTCTCGTTAATTTGATTATAAATAATAGAAACTTGTTCTTCTCCAAAAATACCTAAAATTTACCAATCACAAACTATTCACAGAATGTTAAAAAAAATGATTTCTTCTAAAACACCTTTAATCTGGAAAAGCATTCGGGGTTGTTCAGAAAATCCTTTATAAAAAAAACGTATAAAAACGGGAAACCGTAAACATCCGAGTCTATTCTGTTTTATATTTGTTTACCAAAACCTTTAATCGTTTTCTCTTGAAAAAATTACTTTATATCTCATTATTAATAACTTCAGTTATTCAGGCACAAAATAAAAGTCTTTTTTGGGAAATATCCGGCAACGGTTTAACCAAAAATTCTTATTTGTACGGAACCATGCATGTCAATGAAAAAGTATCTTTTCATTTGTCAGATTCTTTCTTCAAAAATCTTTTAGGATCAGATATCGTGGCAAACGAAAGCAATCCGGAAACCTGGGGAGAACTGAACGGTTTAATGAAAAATGATGACTATAATTTCTCACCAAGTTTTTATTCGGAGTTTTATTTGTTTCCTGCAAGCAAAGAAAATATTAAGACTCTTTTTGTAAACGATAATGCGAAATATTTCAAAAACATGTTGTCAGGAGCCGAAGGAGATCAGGCTGATTTTCAGGAAAACACCGTTCTTGACATGTTTATTTTTCAGACCGGAAAAAAATACAAAAAGAAAATCGCCGGACTTGAAGACGCAAAACAATCTATGCTTTCTATACTTAATATAATGGATGAAGATGCTGTTGCGAAAGACGAAAACAAGACAGCTTTATTGAAAATTTTAAAAAACAGAAACCCAACAGAAGTACTCAAAGAATATTATAGGGAAAAAGATATTGTTATGCTCGACTCTATTTATAAACTTATGTTTTCTAAAAAGGCGCATGATGCTCTTATTGTAAATCGCAATAAAGTAATGACCAAAAGTATTGATTCTATTGCAAAAACCGGGAGTTTATTCTCTGCTGTAGGCGCAGCGCATCTTGGTGGAAACGAAGGCATTATTGCACTTTTAAGACAAAAGGGTTATACTGTAAAACCTATAATTGACACTTTTACTGAAAGTGGAAAAAATCAGAAAAAGACAATTGAAGCGTATTTTCCAAATCCAAATTTCAGCGTTACAACTACAAAAGACAAAATGCTGCAATTGCCTTTGTATAAAACAACTATTGACGAAAATGAAAATTTAGGTTCGCCAGATTTTACAAATGGCGGCGCCATTACAATCAAAAGAATTCCGTTAAATTATTTTTTGAAAAAAAATGATATTCCGTACCATATAAAATCTTTAGACAGTTTATTTTTCGAAAACATAGCCGGTGATATTATTGAGAAAAAATATTTTGAACAAAATAATTACGCTGGTTATGACATAAAAAATGTGACCAAAACAGGAAATAGTCAGCATTCTAAATTCTTTGTTACGCCTCTTGAAATTATTTCGGTTTCAATGACGGGTCCTGCAAATTATGTTCGTCAATATGAAAATGAAGTTTTTGAAAACATCAAAATAAAGTCTTTTAAAAATGAATGGGAAATAATAAAACCATTAAAAGGCGGATTTGAAGCTGAAATTCCTTCCTTCAATTTTGTCTTTGGAAACAATACTGAAAAGGCTATCGATATTAATATTCAGGCTTTTGACAATCAAGAAAAAGGATATTATTTTTTAAGAGAAAAAACCTTAAATGATATTGAAACTTTAGAAAATTCAGAGTATGAACAACGACAAATTCATTATGAATTTTATTTACAACAAGATCAGGATTCGACAAATGTTCAGTATAATAAAACAGAAAACTCTTTGGTTTCTTCCTCAAAAATAGGAAACAGAAATATGAGGCTAAAAACGGTAATTGCCGGAAATAAATATTATTTACTTGGAACCGTAAATGCATCCGAAGAAAATACAAATCGATTTTTTAAATCGTTTTCAATTTCGCCTTTTGTCTATTCGTCAAAATCAAAAATCTATGTTGATTCAATTGCGAACTACAAAATAGAAATTCCGGAAAAAGAAAACGAAAACTTGTTTTTAAATCTTAATCCTGATAAAAAAACACGAAAAAACACTTTTAATTCGTCTATAAAATTTCAGCATTTTAATTCTGAAACGGGTCAGAAAATTATTCTGAAATATTATAAATATCCAAAATATGAGCGTAATCTGCCTATTGATTCCATTCAGAATAAATTCAGAAAAGAATTTTTAAAACAAGATTATGAAGATTTCACTGAAACCTATTTTGACGATGAAAATTTCACTGATAATCTGACTTCTTTATTGAGTGCTGAAGTTTATACAAAAAATGGTTTTTCAGCATCGCTTTGGAACAAAATGCTTTTGAACAAAAAAGACAATTATGAGTTTATAACTGAAAATACAACTTATAACAAAGAGGATAAAAGCTATATTATAAACGCAACAGTTTCTAAACCAAATGCCGCTCAAGCCATAAAATATAAAGTTTTATACAAGGACAATACAACGTATTTGTTGAGCACTCTTGTGGGCAAAAATTATAAAAATGAAGATGCTTTTATTGAAAAAACTTTTAATTCACTCTCTTTTGTAAAAAACAATCAAACTGAAAGCAGTGAGGATAAAGTGAAACTTTTTATTGAAGATGCAAAAAGCAAAAGCGATACAATTCGTTACTCGGCTTTAAAATCAATAAACACGCTGGATGTTTCAGAAAATGATTTTGAAAGTCTGACCAATTTCATCGATACTTTCAGTTTTAAAGAAAATGAAACTGACGCCATTACTACTCTTTTAGAAAAAATAGGCGGAATGAAAGACGAAAGAGTTATTTCGTATTTGGTAAATTATTACAAAAAAGAAGCCGTTAAAACAGATATTCAAATTAGTATTCTAAAAGCGCTTTCGAATCAAAAATCAAAAACGGCTTACAAAAAAATAAATGAATTGTTCGATTACGATTTGCCAATTCCGGATAATCAATACGCGATTGCAAACTTGTTTTCGGCATTTGAAGAAGATTCAGAAAACAGCAAAGAATTGTTTCCTAATGTTTTTCAGTATTACAGCATTAAGGAATATCACAATCCTGTAATAACTTTTTGCAACTCGCTTTTTGAACAAAAATTAATCTCGGTTAAAAAATTAAAAGCGTTTAAAAAATTAATTCTGACCAATACAAAACTAGAATACAAAAGAGTCGCAAGTTGGAATCAGAAAAATAAAGCAAAACAAAACAATGATAATCTGGAAGCAACAGCAGTTTATTTTGATACTAATGAATCTCTGGCTGATTTGCTTACTTATACAACTTTAATCTACAATTATCCTGAAGAGAAACCAGTTAAAGATATTTTGGACAAAATCAGAAAGCTTGATATTCTGGAATTGAATATTGAATTGGCCCGATTAGGAATTGTAAACAACAAACTAAATTCAACAGAAATTGAAAGCTTCTTAAAAGACCCAAAAATACAATTTGCTACAATTAATCTTTTATTAAATCAGAATAAAAAAGAACTGATTCATTTTTCGGATGAAGAAATTTCAAAAGCTGCCGCAATTAATCTTCTGAACCTTTATGAAAAAGACAGCATTTCATTGATGAAAAAGAAAATAATTGAGAAAGATGGTCACGAGATTTCACTTTTCTATTACAAAGTAAAAGCAAAAGATCTGGAAAAAAACCAGCTGTACACAATTGGTTTTATAAACGAAAACGGAAAAATAAATCCGCTTGCTTTCAATATAATCGATTCAAAACAACTTAATGACGAAGAAGATTTAGAAAAGAAATACGATTTAATAGCCACAGAATATTTAAACAAAGAGCATTTGAGATCGAGTTTTGAAAAACAAAAGATCGAAGATGAGAATATTCTTGATGTAGAATATTAATTTATTATAAGCTTAAAATAATTAACTTTGAAAAAACAGATTTTATAATAAGCTTATATGTTTAAAACCAAAAAAGAAATTGTCTTTGTAATTCTGGCAGGTATATTTATAACAAATGCAGTCGTAGCCGAATTAATTGGCGGAAAACTCATTCAGATTGGTCCTTTTGTAATGAGCATCGGGATTTTACCCTGGCCAGTTGTCTTTTTAACAACCGATTTGATAAATGAATATTTTGGTGAAAAAGGAGTAAAAAAACTCTCCTTTATTACGGCCTGTTTGATTGCTTATGCTTTTCTAATTTTGTTTATGGCTATTGTAATTCCGGCTGCAAAAGGAATAAGTCCTGTAAATGATGAACAATTTCAAGCTGTTTTTGGTCAAAGTATGTGGATTATTGTTGGAAGTTTGATTGCTTTTATGGCATCTCAATTAATTGATGTCTGGATTTTTTGGTTTTTCAAAAGACGCACAGGCGAAAGAAAAATATGGCTCAGAACAACAGGATCAACAGTAATTTCGCAATTATTTGATTCGTTTATTGTTCTTGGAATTGCATTTTGGCTACCTGGAAAAATCAATTTTGATACCTTTATATCTTCTGCTTTAATTGGATATACTTTTAAATTATCGATTGCCATATTGCTGACACCTTTAATATATGCCGGACATCATTTGATTAAAAAATATTTAGACGAAGATCCTCATCATCAAGAATAAAAAATAATCGGGTTATGAAAAATGTTAGCTTACTTATTTTATTCGTATTAACATGTTTCTTTTTTAGTTGTGGCCGTGACGAAAAAAAGCCACCTAAAAAAATAATCATGCCCGTCAATATGCTGAAACCAGCTCCTGTTAAAACTGGTGTAAAAATAGCATCAAAAAATATCAAGGCACCGCAGGAAATTGGAACGAAAAAAACTGCTGCAAATCAAAAAACTTTTGCTGTAAAAAACACCATTGCCATAACTCCAGCTCTTACTCTTGAAAGTAAGCCCAAAAATGCAAATATTGATATCAAAAAAGAAGCAAACGACAAATTGCTGAATTTCGTTAATATCAGAAAGATTCTCAACAACTGTAAAACGGGGCAAACAATGACGCAAGAACAGCTCACACAAAACTTTGAAATTCCTGAAGAAGCAGTTAAACTAGTTAAAAGCGTTACGAAAACTGCTGAAAATGAGTTATCCGTGAAATGGAAGTCAACTTGGCTTGTCGAAAAAGTATCAGATGCCGAACTTGAAGACGGCAAAATGAAAGTGAAATTCAAAGCTAATAAAATGTATATGTCCGGCAATGCTATCGGTATTAAATACAATCGAAAAATCTATACTAATTTAGTAATTGTTGGTCGTTCGGCATATATTCCGAGCGTAAAAGGATACAGCTGGCAAATAGGGCGATAAGCAGATTTTCTTAATACATCCATTAGATAGTAAAACGTAAAAAATAATAATTAATCATCGATATCATAATTAAAAATAAGAAAAAACTTACAATTTTATTGTTTTAACAAGTAAATACTTTGTATTTTTACAACTTGTTTAACAATAAATTTTTAATAAAATGAAAAAATTAGCTTTTTTATTTGTTTCAGTTGGTTTACTACTATCATCATGCAGTAGTAATGATAATGATGAAAATAACCCTGAAGCAAAAGCATCAATCGTTGGTAAATGGGAACTTACAAAAGGAGGAAACATTTTAAATGGCAATCAACTTCTCTTACCTATTACTCCACAAGGCGGATGTAGCAATAACCAAATTGAATTTTTAGAAAATGGAAATTACAAAGAACTACAATATGAATATACTAATTCAAAATGTAAAGAATATAATAATGATGGGACATGGTCAAAATCAGATAATACCTTAAAAACTAAAGACATATTAAACAATGAAGTTACTTATGAGATATTGAAGTTAGACGAAACAACTTTAAGACTAAAAATCACTAAAGGAAATGACAATGCCATTTATGCTTTAACCGAGTTTACAAGAAAGTAAATTATTACTAATTAAATTAAGTCTCACTTCATTTTGAAATGAGGCTTTTTTTATACCTTTAAAATAAAAAGATGGAAAACAAAATTCGATGCAGCTGGTGTACTTCCAGTGATTTATATAAAAAATACCATGACGAAGAATGGGGCGTTCCAGTTTATGATGACCCTACTCTATTTGAATTTTTAATTCTTGAAACTTTTCAAGCCGGTTTAAGCTGGATTACGATTTTGAACAAAAGAGAAAATTTTAGAGCTGCTTTCGATTATTTCGATTATAAAAAAGTAGCCCAATATTCTGAAGACAAAATCGAAGAATTGATGCAGAATACCGGAATTATCCGAAACAAACTAAAAATTAAAGCTGCAGTTTCAAATGCTCATGCCTTTATGAAAGTACAGGAAGAATTTGGCACTTTCTCTGATTATATCTGGAAATATACAGATGGAAAACCCATTATAAACAATTTAAAAACTTCAAAAGAAGCGCCAGCCACTACTCCACTTTCAGATGAAATCAGTAAAGATTTGAAAAAAAGAGGCTTTAAATTTGTCGGTTCAACTGTAATATATGCGCACATGCAAGCCACCGGAATGGTCAATGATCATGCGGAAGATTGCTGGACAAGAACGAAATAAAAAGCCACAGTTTTCAGTCTTAGTTTTTAGTTTTTCGAAAACTTGAAACCTGAAACTTGAAACTTTTTTAACCAAACAAACAAAAAATTACTACATTTGCTTCACACTTTAGGGGTGTCTACAACATTGTAGGCTGAGATTTTACCCTCTGAACCTGATCTAGTTCATACTAGCGTAGGGAAAAGTAAGATGACTTCTTGAACGTATTTATATGCGTCATTGTAGCCATTCCTAAAGTATAACTATATACTAAACTAGAAGGAATGGAACTAAAAATCAATCAACAAACCAAACAATTCAATGCTGAATCGCTAAGCGTTCAATCATTGCTCGATCTCGAAATTCCGCATAAACAAAACGGAATTGCTGTTGCTATCAACAATACCGTTGTTCCAAAAACCAAATGGAACGAATTCCTCGTACAAGAAACTGACGAGATTTTGATTATTTCTGCTACTCAAGGCGGGTGAAATTTAAATTCTAAATCCAATTACATACTAGACGTAGACGCACTGCTGTGCGCCTCTACAATAACTCATAATCCATAACTCATAACTTCTTTTTCCTATGACAAACGAAGAACAAATATCCAGAACCCCATTTCCGAATTCTAAAAAAGTATATATCGACGGAGAAATTCATCCAATAAAAGTGGCGATGCGTGAGATTCATCTTAGTGATACTAAACTTTCAAACGGTGGAATCGAAAAAAATCCTCCTGTAACAGTTTATGATACTTCTGGTCCTTACACCGATCCAAATATTGAAATTGATATTCGAAAAGGTTTGCCACGCTTACGCGAAAGCTGGATTCTTAACCGAAATGATGTTGAAATTTTAAACGAAATAACTTCAGATTACGGTCAAAGCCGATTGAAGGACGAAAGTCTGAATCATCTTCGTTTTGAATATTTACATCAGCCAAAAAGAGCTAAAAAAGGTGCAAACGTAACGCAATTATACTACGCAAAACAAGGAATTATTACTCCCGAAATGGAATATATTGCGATTCGTGAAAACCAGAGAATTGAACTTTTAAACGAACAAACCAAAGCCATGCAATGCCAACACAACGGTCATAGTTTTGGAGCTAATACACCAAAAAGCAAAATTACTCCAGAATTTGTTCGTTCTGAAGTTGCCTGCGGAAGAGCCATAATTCCAAACAACATCAACCACCCAGAAAGTGAACCGATGATTGTGGGAAGAAACTTTTTAGTAAAAATCAATGCTAATATTGGAAACAGCGCCGTGACTTCGAGCATTGAAGAAGAAGTTGAAAAAGCTGTTTGGGCTTGCCGCTGGGGCGCTGATACAATTATGGATTTATCTACCGGAAAAAACATTCATGAAACCAGAGAATGGATTATCAGAAATTCTCCGGTTCCAATTGGTACGGTTCCAATTTATCAGGCTTTAGAAAAAGTAAAAGGAATTGCTGAAGATTTAACTTGGGAAATTTTCCGTGATACATTAATCGAACAGGCTGAACAAGGCGTTTCGTACTTTACAATTCATGCTGGAGTTTTACTTCGTTATATTCATTTAACCGCCAATCGCGTTACGGGAATCGTTTCTCGTGGCGGATCGATTATGGCAAAATGGTGTTTATTTCATCATAAAGAAAACTTCCTGTATACGCATTTTGAAGAAATCTGCGAAATCATGAAGCAATATGATGTTGCATTTTCTCTTGGAGATGGCTTGCGTCCGGGTTCGATTGCAGATGCGAATGACGCAGCACAATTTGCCGAATTAGAAACGTTAGGCGAATTGACAAAAATTGCCTGGAAACATGATGTTCAGGTTTTTATTGAAGGTCCGGGCCACGTGCCAATGCACATGATTAAAGAAAACATGGACAAACAATTAGAACATTGCCATGAAGCGCCATTTTATACTTTAGGCCCTTTAACTACTGATATTGCACCAGGTTACGACCACATTACTTCAGCAATTGGCGCCGCTATGATTGGTTGGTACGGTTGTGCGATGTTGTGTTATGTAACTCCAAAAGAGCATCTTGGTTTACCAAACAAAAAAGACGTTAAAGACGGTGTAATCACCTATAAAATTTCTGCCCATGCTGCAGACTTGGCTAAAGGTCATCCCGGAGCACAATATCGCGATAATGCTTTGAGCAAAGCCCGTTTTGAATTCCGTTGGGAAGACCAGTTTAATTTGGCTTTAGATCCAGATACAGCTCGAGAATTCCATGATGAAACACTTCCGGCAGACGGTGCAAAAGTGGCGCATTTTTGTTCGATGTGCGGACCAAAATTCTGTTCTATGAAAATATCTCAGGAAATCAGAGATGTCGCGGCGGCTGAAAAAGGAATGCAGGAGAAATCAGAGGAATTTATTGAGCAAGGGAAAGAGATTTACATCTAAGAGAAAATAGATCCAAGAAGAAAGAGAAAAGATATGATTGTAATCTCTAATCCTTTTGCTGTCGCAGATGAAATCAGAATAATTCATTCTTTATTTGAAGAAGGATTATCGATGCTTCATATTCGGAAACCTGATTTTTCTGAATTGGAAATGGCGGATTTTATTTGTCAGATAAAATTGGAATTTCAGGCAAATTTGGTTTTACACAATCATCATCATTTAGCTGAAGATTTTGGTATTAATCGCTTTCATTTTTCTGAAAAAGAAAGAAAAAGCAATTTTGATCATCCTGCAAGGTTTTCAAAACCTTGTAGGTATAATTCAACATCAACACATTCTATTGAAGATTTTAATTCATTAGAAAGCAATTTTCATTATGCCTTCTTAAGTCCTGTTTTTAAAAGTATTTCGAAGGAAAATTATCATCCGAAAAAAGATCTATTCGAAGAAATAAAATCAAGAACAAATCACAAAACAAAAGTTGTCGCTTTAGGCGGAATTAATTCAGAAAACATTCAGGAAACTTTGGAAAAAGGTTTTGATGATGTCGCTCTTTTGGGAAGTATTTGGAATAACAAAAATCCATTAAATCAATTCAAATTATGTCAGCAAATCGCCCAATCGTACTCGCTATAGCAGGTTTTGATCCTTCGGGAGGCGCTGGTGTTTTAGCCGATGCCAAAACTTTTGAAATGCATCAGGTCACTGGATTTGCAATTACAACGGCAAATACCATTCAGACCGAAAATAAATTTTATGAGATTCAATGGACAAACTTAAGTTTCGTGATTCGCTCTCTTGAAACACTTTTCTTAAGTTATAAAATTGAAGTGGTAAAAATTGGAATTGTTCCAACTGTTCATTATTTAAACCGAATTCTTTCGACCATAAAACTTTTATCTCCGTCAACAAAAATTGTTTGGGATCCGGTTTTAAAATCGACTACCGAATTTGAGTTTATGACAATTGAAGATCATTTGAACTTAGACAAGGTTTTGTCCAAAATTGATTTGATAACGCCAAATTACAATGAAATCGAAATAATGTTTCCTAATTTTTTCATAAACAAAATTTGGCAACAAAATAAAATCCCAACTTCCATTTTATTAAAAGGCGGACACTCTACTTCAGAACCTGGTACAGATCGTCTTTTTCTAAAAAATAAAATAATTGATTTATTGCCCTCTGAAAAAAAATGCTTTGAAAAACACGGTTCCGGCTGTGTTTTATCTGCATCAATCGCCTCAAATCTTGCGTTAGGACAAACTTTGCCTGAAGCTTGTCACAATGCCAAAACCTACATAGAAAAATATCTAAGTTCAACCTCAACCTTAATAGGATATCACTATGTACAATAAACTGCAATACATTTCACAAGGAAATACAATCGAAGAACAATTGTATAATATTCATCAGGCGCTTGATGCCGGCTGTGACTGGATACAAATGCGATTTAAAAATCAGACCGCTAAAGATACTTTTGCCCTTGCAGAAGCTGTAAAATTTTTATGCGAAGAATATCTGGCGAATTTTATTGTAAATGATGATTTACATCTTGCCGAACTAATTGCGGCAGATGGAGTACATCTTGGTTTAACTGATATGAAAATTGATGAAGCCAGAGCTATTTTAGGAAACACAAAAATTATTGGCGGAACGGCAAATACGTTTGAAAACATTCAAAACCATGCAAAAAATGGCGCTGATTACATTGGTTTAGGCCCTTTCCGATTTACAAATACAAAAGAAAAATTAAGTCCGATTTTAGGTTTGTCAGGGTATTTTGAGATTCTCCAAAAAATGAAGAAAAATAAAATCACAATTCCTGTTTTTGCAATTGGCGGAATTACTTTAAAAGACATAAATCCGTTGATGGAAACCGGAATTTACGGTATTGCTGTTTCTGGGCTTATCACAGAAAATGATGAAAAGGAAAAATTAATTCAACAATTAAACGAAAAATTATATGCAAAAGTCATTGTTTAATATTGGTGATAAAACCTTCAAATCCCGCTTATTTATAGGAACGGGAAAATTTGGTTCAAATGAAGAGATGGAAAAAGCCATTTTAGCCTCAGAAAGTGAATTGGTCACAGTCGCTTTAAAACGCATCGATCTGGAAACCAATACTGATGCTATTTTATCGCATTTAAAACATCCAAATATTAATTTATTACCAAATACTTCGGGCGCAAGAAATGCGAAGGAAGCTGTTTTTGCGGCGCAATTAGCTCGTGAAGCATTAGAAACAAATTGGGTAAAACTAGAAATTCATCCTGATCCAAAATATTTAATGCCAGATCCAATTGAAACTTTAAAAGCAACAGAAGAATTGGCTAAACTTGGTTTTATTGTCCTTCCATACATTCACGCTGATCCTGTTTTGTGTAAACATTTAGAAAGTGCTGGAACTGCTGCAGTAATGCCTTTGGGTTCCCCAATTGGAAGCAATAAAGGTTTAAAAACTATGGATTTTTTAGAAATTATAATCGAGCAAAGTACAGTTCCGGTTATTGTTGACGCTGGAATTGGAGCTCCGTCCGACGCCGCAAAAGCAATGGAAATTGGTGCCGATGCTGTTTTGGTAAATACTGCTATTGCGGTTGCCGGAAATCCAAGTTTAATGGCTGAAGCATTTAGGGAAGCTGTCATTGCAGGAAGAAAAGCTTTTGAAGCTAAAGTAGGCAATCAACAGAATTATGCTGTGGGTTCTAGCCCGCTAACATCATTTTTGTATGAATAATTTTTAATCTCTCGCAGATTTTGCAGATTGAACAGATTTATTTGAATTAAAATGCGCAAAAAAAATCAATCCAATCTGCAAAATCCGCAAAAGAATATCTTATAAAAAGTAAGTATTTTCGTTAATTTTGATTTGAAATCAAAATCGCTATTATGTCAGAAAATGAAATTTCATATAAAGTTAGAGGAGCAATTTTTAAAGTTTATAACAATCTAGGTCCTGGACTATTAGAATCTGTTTATGAAAGTGCCCTTTTTTATCAATTAAAAAAAGATGGATTAGCAGTAATTAAACAAATTGATTTACCCGTGAAGTACGATGACATTTACTTAGATATAACTTTCAGACTGGATATTTTAGTAGAAGACAAAGTAATTATAGAATTAAAATCAGTAGAGGAGATAAAATCTATTCACTTTAAACAATTAAATACTTATTTAAAATTGACTAACAAAAAACTTGGATTGTTGGTCAATTTCAACTGTTCTAATATTCTTGAAAATATCCATCGCGTAGTTAATAAAATTTAATCTGTATGATCTGCAAAATCTGCGGGAAACAAATAAAAAATGAACACATTCAAATCTATTTTCGAGCAATATAATTGGGATGAAATCCAATCCAAAATATATAAAACCACATCAAAAGATGTCGAGCGAACTTTATCCAAAACCAAATACAATCTAGATGATTTTCTGATTTTGATTTCTCCTGTTGCTCAAAACTATTTAGAGCAAATGGCACAAAAATGCCACGAAATCACCAAAAAGCGTTTCGGAAAAACCATTCAAATGTATGCGCCGCTTTATTTAAGCAACGAATGTCAAAATATCTGCACCTATTGTGGTTTCAGTTTAGACAATAAAATCAAACGAAAAACGCTGACTGATTCCGAAATAAAACTCGAAGTTGAAGCTTTAAAAAATACTGGTTTTGACCACGTTCTATTGGTTACAGGCGAAGCGAATTATACGGTAAACATCAATTATTTCCTGAATGCTATTAATTTAATCAAAGAAGATTTTTCGATTATTTCTGTTGAAGTGCAACCACTTTCTACAGAAGATTATGAACGTTTACATAACGCTGGAGTTTATTCAGTTTTGGTTTATCAGGAAACCTATCATCAGGAAGTTTATAAAAAGTACCATACAAAAGGTAAAAAATCAAACTTCGATTATCGATTGGAAACGCCCGACCGAATTGGAACCGCAGGAATTCACAAAATTGGTTTGGGCGTTTTATTAGGTTTGGAAGACTGGCGGACAGATAGTTTTTTCAATGCTTTGCATTTAGATTATTTGCAGAAGAAATATTGGCAGACGAAATATTCTGTTTCTTTTCCACGCCTTCGTCCTGCTGAGGGAATTATTGAACCGAATTTCATAATGGACGACAAAGATCTAACCCAATTAATCTGCGCTTACAGATTATGGAATGAAGATTTAGAAATCTCCATTTCAACAAGAGAAAACGAAAAATTCAGAAACAATATCATCCCAATTGGTGTTACAAGTATGAGCGCAGGTTCTAAAACAAATCCGGGCGGTTATGTTGTCGATCCGCAATCTTTGGAACAATTTGAAATCAGCGATGAACGTTCTGCAGAAGAAATTTCAAAAATTATAAAAAAAGCTGGCTATGAACCCGTTTGGAAAGATTGGGACAAAGTTTATAGTTGAAACGTTTCAGGTTTCAGGTTTGTGAACTTAACATTTTACAATTCATAATTCATAATTAAAAAAATGAGTATTATACAAGAATTTCTCCGTTACAACAGACAAACTATTCTTCCTGAAATTGGCGATGAAGGTCAGGAAAAATTTAAAAAAGCACGAGTTTTAGTAATTGGTGCTGGCGGTTTAGGCTGTCCTATTTTGCAATATATTGCGACTGCAGGAGTAGGTTTTATAGGAATTATGGATTTTGATACTATTGAAATTCACAATCTTCACCGACAGATTTTATACACCGAAAATGAAATTGGCGAACAAAAAGCGATTGTTGCACAAAAAGTAGTTTCAAAATTAAATCCGTTGATTGAAGCTGTGGCGATTAATGAGAAATTAACCGCCAAAAATGCATCAAAAATCATTGAACAATTTGATATTATTGTTGATGGTTCTGATAACTTTTCAACTCGTTATTTAGTGAATGATATTTGTGTGAAACTAAAGAAATCTTTGGTTTACGGGAGTATTTTAAAATTTGAAGGACAAATTGCGGTTTTCAATCATAACGGGAGCAAAAATCTTCGCGATTTGTTTCCAGAAATGCCAGATCCGAAAGATGTTCCGAATTGTAATTTGAACGGCGTTTTAGGAACTCTTCCTGGGATTATCGGAAATATGATGGCGCACGAAACGCTAAAATTGATTTTAGAATTACCAACTTTAAAAAATGAACTTGTTATTTTTAATACGTTAAATTGGAATTTTACAAAGCTAAGTTTCTAAAAAACAACTTCATCACCAACAGCAATAATTCCCGAATTCAAACTCACAATATTGGTTCCGAATAAAACCGAATTATCGACATTTCTATATTTACTCAACGTTTTTAGAGGTTCTTTTTTTAAACGTCCATTTTCCGGATCATTGTTAACCATAACACATCTTCCGCAAGGTTTTATGTTTTTAAATTGAACTTCTCCAATTGTAAAAGTCTTAAAATCATCTTCTTCATGAGGATTTTTAGTGCTTACTACAATGTTTGGACGAAATCTTTTTATGGTAATTTTTTCGTCCAATTTATCATTTAAAAAATCAAGGCTTTCTGTTCCAATCAATAAATACGGGTAACCATCTGCCAAACTCACATTGAATGTTTCTTTTAATCTAGAGCTTTCATGTTTACGAGCTCCATTTCTTAATATTTTGACTAATTTACATTCAAAACCTAAATGTTGGCTGAACCATTTTGACGTTTCAGGGTTTACCTCAACAACTTCGCTTTTATCATCCCAAACATTTACTTCTATTGCGTTTTCTAAATGTTCGTTAATAGAAAATTGATGCTCTTGATTCTGAAAAGTAATGCTAATTTTTCCATTTGAAATCTGCGGATAAAACTGACTCATTATTCGATGTTCTCTCTGCGTCAGCATTTGATTTTCCGCATCAATCAACATATAACGGCGGTCGTTTTCAAATCCCATTTCTTCTGCTTTTGCAGATTCAAGACTTATTCCTGCCAAACTTTTTATCGGATAAATATAAATTTCTTTTACACTGTAAACTGCACTCATTTTTATTTACTTTTTAAAATGGACATAAATTCCTCGCGATCAATTTCCCGACAGCCTAAACTCTCTAAATGCGCATTATAAACTTGACAATCCAATAATTTGTAATTTTCTTTTTTCAAATATAACGCTAAAGCGATAAAAGCTGTTTTTGATGCATTTGAAACTTTAGAAAACATACTTTCTCCACAAAAAACATTTCCTTTTCCCAAATCTATTCCGTACAAACCACCAACTAAAACGTCATCCTGCCAAACCTCAACCGATTTTGCAAATCCTTCTTCATTCAGTTTGCAATAAGCTTCTATCATTTCATCAGAAATCCAGGTTCCGTTTTGTCCATCCCGTTTTATTTGCTGGCAATTCAAAATTACTTCTCTGAAATTTTTATTGTAAGTCACCTTGAACATTTTCTGATTCAGAATCTTCCGCATACTTTTAGATATTACGAGTTCATCAAAAAACAGAACCATTCTCGGATCTGGCGCCCACCACAAAATTGGTTCTCCTTCATTAAACCAAGGAAAAATACCGCTTTTATAGGCTAATTGTAAACGTTCTGAACTTAAATCGCCACCAATTGCTAAAATGCCTTCTTCATCAGCTTCCGTTACTGGAGGAAAAAATAAATCGTTGAATAAATAATACATTTTTTTAGTATTCAATAATAAAAATCCTAAATTTCAGGTTCTTGAAATTTCAAATAAAAAATTCCAAATCCCAAATTCAGTCGAATGAATTGGAATTTGGAATTTATCTTTTGGATTTTAAACCTTTATTAGAACGGTAAATCGTCTGGTTCGTCTTCGTTTATGCTTGTTGCTGGTGCAAAAGTTTCTGCAGCTGGCATTGGCGCGCCTTGTGCAGGACCTTCTGGTGCTAATCTTTCGATTCTCCAACCTTGAATACTATTGAAATATCTAGTTTCTCCTTGCGGATTAACCCATTCTCTTCCTCTTAAATTGATAGAAACTTTTACTGCTTCACCTAGTTTATAGCTGCTTAATAAATCGCATTTATCTTGTGTAAACTCGATTAAAATATGCTGTGGATACTGCTCATCTGTAGTTACTACTAATTCTCTTTTTTTGAATGAAGCACTAACTTGTTGCTCAGGATTTACCACTTTTACTTTTCCTATAACTTCCATCTTCTTCTATAATTAATTATTGTTTCTATTCTTATTTTTTGGCTAAAAGCACTTTCCAAGCCGAGGCAACATCGTCATTATTGAGATATTTTTTGGCTTCTAAGTGAATTTTTTCCTGATCGTCTGAGCTTAAAACGCCTTTCACAGAAAAATTTTCTTTCACAAATATACTAACTTCTTCCGTTGTAGGCAAGGACTCTATATTTCCTAATTTTCCGAGGTCATTCCCATTAAACACAGGGCTTTCCTTGATAAAATTCGGAATTGCATCTACTCCAACACCTAAAGTTGTAAGTGGTTTTGGCACTTCAAAAAGTCCTTCATTCGATCTTGAATACCAATTTGCTCCCAATCTTGAAACCAAATCAATTTTGTGCTGATCGATTGCTCCGTTTTCATCTAAAATTGATTCGTGGATATGCATTTTCACTACTTCGCACAAAACCAGATTTCCAGCTCCTCCTTCTGTTCCTAACGGAATAATCTGCGTAACCTTGCATTCAAACTGAACCGGAGATTCTTTTACGCGATACGGCTTTACAATATCAGACGGAATTTGAGTCAAACCCGCTTTTATAAATTCGTTTACGCCTTCTGCATATTCTGTACTTGCCAGCGAAGTCTGTTGTACAATGTCGAAATTAACCACATTTATTACAACTTCTTTTGTTGCTTCAACGTTGATTAAAGTGTGTTTTACCGTATTGTCGCGAACGCGTCTTGCAGGCGAAAAAACCAAAATTGGCGGATTAGCACTAAACACATTAAAGAAACTGAAGGGAGATAAATTAGGAATTCCTTTTGCACTAATTGTACTCGCAAACGCAATTGGACGTGGCCCTACTGAACTTTGCAGATAACCATGCAATTTTGCTGTTGGTATCTCTTTTGGATCGATGCTAATCATATATTTTCTTTTTAACCAAACCTCATTTTGGTAACTGCAAAAGTATAGAAATCGTTTAATTCGAAGAAATACTTTAGGACATAAAAACAAAAATCTTTCAGGAACTGCAAAATATAAAATGCGTATATTTCGTTATATTTATACCTCAAAAATTAATTTATGCATTTTTCTGAACGCAGAAATACAACTCGCTGGGTTATAATTCTTATTTCCTTTTTAATCATTACCTTGATTCTCTGGAACACCTATACTTTTTTTCAGATTTTCAAAAATGAAGAACGTCTGAAAATGAAGCTTTTTGCCGATGCACAAATTACAATTGTAAACGCAGACGAAAATACTGATGTTGAACTGCCTCTTCAAATTTTTAGCAATAACACTTCTATTCCCGTAGTATTAATGCTTTATGATAATGTTGTAAGTTCAAAAAATGTTCCTGATGAAATCTTGAATGACAAGAAAAAACTAAAAACTTTTTTAAAAAATTTAAGTAGCGAAAATGAACCCATAACTTTTGAATATGCACCAGGAAAGTATCAACATTTATATTATGGTAATTCGGCATTGCTTAACAAATTAAAATATTATCCAATTGCTTTATTGCTTATTGTTTTTCTATTTGTTGCTTTGATTTATAATTTTTACAAAAGCACGAAAATGGCCACTCAGAATAAACTTTGGGCTGGAATGGCAAAAGAAACGGCACATCAAATTGGTACGCCTTTATCATCCTTAATTGGCTGGATTGAGATTTTAAAAACAGAAGACATTGATTCATCGATAACTTCTGAAATCGAAAAAGATATTAACCGATTGCAAACGATTACGGATCGTTTTTCTAAAATTGGTTCTGTTCCTGTTTTAGAAACGCATGATATTGTTTCAGAAACCTTAAATGCGTTTAAATATTTGCAATCACGTTTTTCAAAACAAGTTGCTTTTTCATATCATACGCCAAACGAACCTATTATGGTACAGATAAATCCAATTCTTTACAGCTGGACAATCGAAAACTTGGTAAAAAATGCCATCGATGCAATGAAAGGAAAAGGAAATCTGGAACTGCAAATTGAACAGGATCTCCATCATGTAAAAATAAATGTAAAAGACTCTGGAACCGGAATTCCTAAAAAACAATTCAAAACCATTTTTGAAACTGGTTTTACAACCAAAAAACGAGGCTGGGGATTGGGACTTTCTTTAACTAAAAGAATTGTTGAAGAATATCATAGCGGCAAAATCAAAGTTTTACATTCTGAAATTGGAAAGGGAACTACTTTTCAGATTCAGTTAAATAAAAATTAATTTACACTCTAAGTATATCGTTTCAAAACCATAAAAAGCCTTTACAATTCTGTAGAGGCTTTTTTTTGCGCAAGTAATTCCACATCTATAAAAGTCTAAAATGTCTTATTGTGTTGTTTTTTAAACTTTTAAATACTAAGTAACGAGTTTTCATTTTCTAAGTTCGGTTAAACAAAAAAATTGAGAGATTTTTCTGTATTAACTATTAACCGAAAACTTTAAAAATGAAGAAAAATTTAAAAACCTATTTCGAGTCATGCTTATTTTGTGCATTACTTTACTAGCGTCAAATTGTGCAAATGAAGAAATCTCAGACAAGCAAAAAACAACTGTTGCAATTGACAAAGCACAAAAATGGTTTAACGCCTATAAGGCAACAGAAGAATTTCATCCGGCATTCAAAAACATTAATTATTATTGGGAAAATGCCTCTTTGGTCAAATTGGAAAATAATTCTATTGCAATTGCGATTCCGATGAAGGACAATCCTGAAAATCCCGATTATCATGGAAAGAAAATGTTATATTTATATCCAGCAGACAATGGATATAATACTGTAGTACATGAAATATTTCCAAAGTCAGAAACTGATTTTGGTGTTGAAAACAAAAAAGATGATTTTCAAAACTTAGATGTTTTTACTGGTTACATCCTAACATGGAATTTAACAGAAGGATTCGTAAAAGGAGCAGAATTTGAGAATGGCGTGGCTATTAAAAATATTTCATATGCGGCTATATTGTCTGACGATGAAAAAATCAAGGCATTTAATTTAACCCGCAAAGCACCTCCTAACTGGCAAATGGAATTGGATTCTGTAATTGTCACCGGAGGTAGCGGTAGTGGAGGATGCGCAGGATGTGGGGGCGTGATAAGAATTACCCCAACTATAGGCGGAGGCGGAACCGGAGGCGGAACTGGTGATTATATTGGTTCTCCAGGTGCCGGAGGAGATTCAAGCTCAGGATCAGGAAGTCAACCCATAGGCGATCCATGCAGCAGAATAAGAGAGCAGTTGACTAGTGCAAATTTTTTAGCCAAACAAGACGAACTTAAAAAGAAAACAAATTTAAAAGTAGAAACTGGATACTTGCAGAGTAAAAATGGTCCCTTTACCGCACTTAGTCCCGGTTCAGGTACTGATAATACAGATTCCTTAAATTTCCCATTCGATGCAAACACAATAGGTTATATGCATGCTCATCTAGACCCTTATGAAAAAGTAAAGGCAAATGGCGATATAGACCCTGTTGAACCTATAAGAATGCATTCGCCTGAAGATGTAAAACAGTTTATAATTTTGATTCTTAATGCAGGTAGAAACAGCATTCCTATTAGCGAAGTTTATGGAGATATGGTATCTAGCGCAGGAACTTATCAATTGAGATTTACAGGAAATATTGCTGATCTCAGTTCAAAAGCTAGCAGTATTAATTGGCGTGATGGTCTTGATAAAACTTACACAGAAATAATGAAAAAAAGTAGTAGTTTGGAAAAAGGATTTTTAAAATTTTTGAATGAACAAATAGGAATCAATGGCATCGAACTATATAAAATAGAATCTAGTGGAAACTCAAAAAAAACATTAGATGCTACTGGAAAAGTAACAAGTAGTAACTGTAAATAAAACCAAAATGAAAAAAATATTTTTTTTAGGATTTATAATCCTATCAGTGATATCCTGCAAGGCACAATCTATTCAACCAATTAAAAAAGCCATAGATTATAGACGAGCTGGGGGCATCCCAGACAATACTTATTTGAAGGATGTAAACAATTTGCTTACCAAATATATAGGTACTTGGAAAGGAACTTACCAAGACAAAAACTATACATTATATATTACGAAAGCAACTTCAAAATATGAAACGATAACTTGGGATATGTTATTGATTCGCTACCTAATCACTACCAGCAACGGCAATGTATTAGAAAACACACAGAATCTTCCCGATAATAATACTTATATTATTGAAGGTTCTTATTTTGGCAAGGATCTAGCAGTTTATGCATTGGATTTTACTGGCAAAAATGCAATGTGCGGTAATGCGGGAACAATATTTATACGTACAAAAAATGCAACAAATACTTTAATGTCATTTGGTTTTGAACCAAATAAAACAATGATTTCAGAAGACACTTGCCCTGGTTTCAAAACCGCTGAGCTAACTTTTCCGAAAGATGGCTTGATGCTAACAAAACAATAGTTTATTCCTAAATCCTCAAGTATAAAATACTTGGGGATTTTTAAATACGACAAGAACTTAATGAATTTAATAACTTAACAGAATGAAAAAAATATTTATACTATTATTTTTAATATTATATCAAAATAATTTTTCACAAAATAGCGATATCGATCGATTGTATGAAATTTCTTTTTGTGGAAAACCACAAACCATTCAATTTATTGAATATAGCAATGGCACAGCCGAGGGATGTTTACGAACTGAACTTTCAGAAGAAATACCATATAGAAAAGATAGAGAAATTATAAAAGAAATAAGTCTTGACAATACACTTGCTAAAAAAATAATAGTCGAATTAAAAAATGCAGGAATTGAAACTTTAAAAAAGTGTAATGAAGATGCTGATTGTGAAGCATTAGGTTTTCTAGATGGTGATTATCTATCAATTAATATTCAAATTAAGAATATCAATAAACACATTGAGTTTTCAGAAATCTATCCTGAATCACAAACTAATGGAAAAATTGAAGAAATTGAATTAAGAAGAAAGGTTCAATCTTTGGCGACAATTATTGACAAAGAAATAGATTTAGAAAAACAATTTTCAGATCTAATTAAGAGCTTGAAAAGAGGAAAGTATTGCTATTGGTCAGGAATTTCAAAAATATGTATAAAACACAAATAATTTATACTCGCTGAATATTTGTATTTCTTTTTAGAAATTCTACTCGTTAGATTACATAACATATTAGGAGGATATTCAAAAAACATGTAAAATAACATAGTATTTAAACTAAAAAAAACCTCGAAAAAATATTTTCGAGGTTTTTTTAGTTTTATAATTTTACTTAAAGATTCTCCGTTATACTCTTTGCCAAAGCTTCAAACTCCTCTTTAGTAAGTGAAACTTTATCTATGAAACGCATTTCATCCATATGATTCAACGGAATCAAATGCACATGCACATGAGGAACTTCTAATCCAACAACGGCAACTCCTACTCTTTTGCACGGAACTGTTTTTTCTAAAGCAATTGCTACTTTTTTAGAAAACTTCATCAAGCCTAAATACAGTTCATCATCCATATCAAAAATCTTGTCGATTTCTTGTTTCGGAATACAAAGCGTGTGTCCTTTTGCGTTCGGATTTACATCTAAAAAAGCCAAAAAGTTTTCATCTTCAGCGATTTTATATGCAGGAATTTCTCCGTTTACTATTTTAGTGAATATTGATGCCATTGTTTATTTATTTAATCGTTGATTCGTTTAACCGATTAAACAATTAACCGATTAAACAAAAGAAAATTTAGTCTCTTGAAATTTCAAGAATTTCAAATTTCAAAACACCATTTGGAACTGTAATTTCGGCTACTTCTCCAACAGATTTTCCAAGCAAACCTTTTCCAATAGGAGAAGTCACTGAGATTTTTCCAGTTTTCAAGTCGGCTTCGCTTTCAGCTACAAGCGTATATTTCATTTCCATTCCGTTACTTTGGTTTTTAATTTTTACATTAGATAAAACCAATGCTTTCGAAACATCCAATTGTGATTCGTCAATTAATCTTGCATTAGAATACACTTCTTCCAGCTTAGCAATTCTCATTTCTAATAAACCCTGTGCTTCTTTTGCTGCATCATATTCTGCGTTCTCAGATAAATCACCTTTATCTCTCGCCTCTGCTATATCTTGAGATGCCTTTGGACGCATTACACTTTTTAAATGCTCCAATTCATCTTTCAACTTTTTTAATCCTTCTGCTGTATAATAAGATACTTTACTCATAACTTCATCGTTTATATAAATACAAAAAATCCCATCGGGACGGGATTTTGTATTACAAATATACTATTATTTTTAATAGAACATAATTATATGTTAATCATATAAAAATCAAAACTAAATATTTTATTTTTGTTTCATTAATCCTTACTAAAAGAATGAAAAAAATCTGGCTCTTAATCGTCTTTGTTTGTGCACTTTCTGCTTGTAGCGACAGTGAGCGCAGCAATAAAAATCCTTACATTCCTAATTACTCTGTTAATTTGTCTGTAGATATGAATTTGCCTGCTTATTCCAACCTTAAATTTGTAAGTAACGGAGTTATTGTTCCAAATTTTGGAGCAAAAGGAATTATCATTTTTAATGCTGGAAACTCTTATAATGCTTTTGATGCCGCGTGTCCAAATCAGGAAATTAATTCTTGTACAGCAATGACAATTGATGGCATATATGCAGTTTGTTCTTGTGACAAAGTACAATACAGCTTATTTACGGGACTTGGCTCAAAAGAATATCCGCTCAAACAATATAAAGTCGAAGTTGTAGGATCTGTGATTCACGTATATAATTAAAAAGAAAAAGCCTGAAAGTTTAGATTTTCAGGCTTTTTCTTTTTTTAGAATTTCAAAGTCAATCCGGCTAAGAAATTAATTCCTGCCTGTGGATAATAATACGGATAAACATCCCACATGTATCCGTTTGAAACATATTTTTTATCTAAAATATTATTTACCATACCTGTAATCATAATCGATTTGAAAACCGATTTAGGCTTAATTTCATACGAAACATTCAAATCGTTCACAAAATAATCGGCCAGTTTTGCTGATGGCAATTCAATATTATTCATGTATTGTTCTCCAACATATTTCTGCAATAATGAAATATGCAGATTCTGAATCGGGCTGTAAACAATTATATTTCCGGCAATAACTTCTGGTGAATAAGCAATTTTAGTTGTTCCGTAATTTTGGCCTTCAACAGCTAAATCAACATTTTTATTACTGCTTAAAGTAAAGTTTGGTCGAAGAATAAATTGTTCCGAAAGTTTAATTGTAGCATCAAATTCAAATCCTAAACGGTAACTTTTGTCTGTATTAGAACGAATTGGCGCTCCAACATCATCAAGCGTTCCTGTCAAAATTAACTGATCTTTGTAGGCCATATAATAGAAATTAGAATTCAACTGAAAATTCTCTGAGTTAAATCTCCATCCTAATTCAAAATCATTCAATTTTTCTGGTTTTACATTTCCACCTTCATAATCGGTTCTGTTTGGTTCACGATTCGCACGAGCGTATGAAAAATATAAAGTGTTTTTATCATTAAAAGCATAATTCAAACCTGCTTTTGGATTAAAGAAATTGAAATTATCATCAACTAAACCTGTTTCAGCACTATTAGCTTTATATTTTACATTTCTATATTGAAGATCTCCATAAAAGCTCAATTTTTCTGTAAACTGATAATTCGCTTTCGCGAAAATATTTCCATCTGTTTTTGTCGAAAAATCATCGTAATAATGATCTCCCAATTCTGAGTTTGAAGCATATCTCGCCCAAATCACTTTTCCGTAATGATCGCCTTCGTATTTATTCCAGCCTCCGCCAAAAATAACATCCAGTTTTTCATCTTTATATTTTACAGAAAAAGTAGTTCCGTAAAAATCATTATCCAACCATTTTTGACGAACCAAATCTGTCGTTGTAACTGCTCCAACTGGATCTAGATTATAATCGGCCATATCGGCATCTTCTTTATAATTTTCATAGTAGCCTTTTCCTTTTGTATAATGAACAGCCAAATTGCTGCTCCATTTATCTGAAAATGATTCACTCCAATGCAATTGATAATGGTCTTGTTGGTAATTATCAGTTTCATTATCGTAAAAACGAACATTTCCTGATTCATCAGTGTACATTCCAGCTGAGTTGAAAGTACGATTTTCGTTCATAGTTTCAGCGTCAATTCCGTTCCAGGATTGATATGTTTTTTCAGTTCCACCAAAAACTAAAGCTTTGATTAATGTTGTTTTTCCAACATAAGTTCCTTGTAGAAAATACGATTTTAAATCAGAACTTGCTCTGTCTATATAACCGTCAGATTTAATTCTGGATAAACGTCCAGCCAATTCAAAATGGTCGTTTAACAAACCTGTACTGAATTTTACTGTGTTTTTCTGCGAATTAAAACTTCCAAAAGAGCTTGAAATCTCTCCATTAGCCTTAGATGCATAATTATCTGTCAACATGTTTAAACTTGCTCCAAAAGCTCCAGAACCATTTGTTGATGTTCCTACTCCTCTTTGCAATTGCAGACTTTCTACAGAAGAAGCAAAATCAGGCATATTTACCCAAAAAGTTCCTTGACTTTCGGCATCGTTGTATGGAATTCCGTTGATCGTAACATTCACACGAGTTGCATCGCTTCCGCGGACTCTGATTCCGCTATAACCAATTCCGTTTCCAGCATCAGAAGTTGTTACTACAGATGGAAGATAATTCATCAAAGTAGGAATATCTTGTCCAAGATTTCTGAATTTGATTTCTTTTTTATCCATATTACTAAAAGAAACCGGAGTTTTTGAAGTCACACGAACCGCAGAAACCAAAACATCATCAAGCTTATTAACTTTAGTAGAATCCTGCTCTTGTGCGAAAGAAAATAGTGTGAAGAAACCAGAAGAAAGAAGAAAGAAAATAGATTTGGTTCTGCTCATTTTTTGAACCTTAGAACCTTTGTAACTTAGTACCTCAGTACCTTTAAAAATAGTTTTCATTCGTAAAAAATTACGAATAAAAGGGGGAATTATTCTTTGTTAAATTAATAAATTGTTTCACGACAAAATAAAGTGTGCACGCTTAATAGTGTCGTTTTTTCCCTTAGCAACATTACTCGCTCAGGTTCTTTGGGTATGATCTCAGCTCGTTATTTAGAGCACCCCTTTGAGACAATGCAAATGTAATGTTAAAAAATCAAACTCCAAAAAAACAAATTCCAAATTCCAAAAAAGTCATTTTGATTTTTGGAATTTGGAATTTAATCTAAGTTTGGTTTTCGTCTTGATTGTTTTATTTCAGAAACATTCTTTTTGTCTTTAATTCTCTTTTTAATTACAGATTTCGGGACTTTTGTAGCTTTTCTGACTTTCGGAACAAACAATCCTTTTTTTATGATTTCCAAAAATCGTTTGGTAACTATATCTTTATTTTTAAGCTGACTTCGATCTTCATCACAATTTAAAATTAAGATATTTTCAGAAGTTAAACGTGCTGCAATATTAGTTTGCAAAAGCAGTTTTTCTTCATCAGACAAAGCTTGTGAAACATTCAGATCAAAAGACAAAACTACTTTTGATGAAACTTTGTTCACGTTTTGTCCGCCGGCGCCACTGCTGCGAACGGCTTTAAAACTTAATTCTGATATAATTTTATCAATATCCATTATTGTGGCTGATGTGGTGCTTTTAACAAATCATTTACCGTTTTCACCGGATTAAAAGTAATTAACGGAACAGCAACAAAAATAGTTAACCAATGCGCCATTGACCCATTCCATAAACCTGGAAGTTCATAATTTTTCACCGTTTTGCCTTCAACACTTTTCTCTACTATAAAACCTGCTTTATGATCTACAAACTGCTGCAAATCAAATTTTTGATTTTTATAATTTCTAATTCCGCAAACTAAATCTACTGGATTAAAATGTGTCGATTCAGCTAAAATCTTAGCCTGTTTTTTATCCGATAAATCAACTTGAGATGTTTCAACAATCTGAAGTGATTTTATTCCTTTATTGCTCATAACCCAAAACGGTCCTCCCCCTGGTTCTCCTTCATTTTTTACCATCCCACAAACTCTAATCGGACGATCTAAAAGTTCTTTTACTTTGCTGATTTTATTATCAAAAGTAAACATACTGAAATCACTTGAGATTTCGATATTTAACTCTTTAGTCAAAAAAAGAACTATTTCATTTAATTCTTTTTCTCCTATTTTTTGTTCATCAATCGCATTCAAATAACCGAAAACCTTTTGTTGTGCTTCGATCAAAATTCCTGCCAGTGCTTTTTTATACAAAGTAATTTTGTCGATATGATTCTGAATCACATTGTCAATATTTTTAATAAAAATAACATCGGCTTCTAATGTGCTTAAATTCTCAATTAATGCACCATGTCCGCCCGGCCTGAAAACCAAAGCTTCATTTTTATCTCTTACTAATCTGTTTTTTGTATCAACCGCAATCGAATCGGTACTTGCATTTTGATACGAATAACCAATATTTATTTGAATTCCAGAATCCTTCTCTACTTTTTCTTTAAGAACCTCAATTTCTTTTTCGAATAATTCCTGATGCGCTTCGGTTACAGTAAAATGAAGGTTCGAAACTTGATTTGAAGATGCATAATGTACACATTCGTTCAAATGTTCTTCAATCGGATTTGCGATATGATCTTTATATTTATGAAAAGGCAATACTGCTTTTGGTTTATCTGCGAAAGCAAAATAATCCTGCGAAAGCAATGTTTTTATAAAATAATAATTTTTGTAATCGCGCTCTAAATTTTCAAAATCAGGATAAATCGATCTTAGCTTTTTATCAACTGCCTTAAAAAAAGGAAACTTGTCCATTCCAACAATAAAAATCGGAAGTTCTTTGTCCTTTTGTCTGTTTATATAAGCGTTTATTGTTTCTTTTTCAATATCAAAGTCATTCAAAAAAGCTCTTAAAAACTTAAACATTCTTGTTGCAGCTCCAGAAGCGGGAACAAATTTTTTAATTTTCAGATTTTCTTTTTGAGCGTCAAAAAAGGCAGCTTTTCCTTCAAATTCTATTTCTGAAAAAGCCAAAATCCCATTTTCTGTTGTTGCTGGGCTTACTAAATTGCTTTTTGTAATTCCTTTTTTGAAAATTTTTAATTGTTTCAAAACACTTTCAATAGAAATTCCTTGCTCATAAAGCTGCACAAAATCTTCTGACGAAAAACCACGTTCTTTAGCAATAGTAAGCTCTTCAATAATTGCAGTTGCTTTTGCTAAACGACTTTCTTTATTCCCTGAAAGAATTATAAAGGGCTTTTTTGTTTGTATCAAGCTTTGTTTAAAAACAGAAAAAACAGTTTCTCTGCCGTCTGGTGTATCTCTAATATCATCTTTTTCCCAAGGAACATCAATATCTGTCAGAAAAAACAAATCATATTCGTGTTCCAGCGCTGCTTCATTTAAAAGCGGATCACAGAAACCGTAATACATTTCAGAGAAAACTTTGGTCACCATCAAATTCGTATCGCAGAACAAATATTTTTTTGCCTGAGAAAGTTTTTCATTTTCCAAAGCGGTTTGTCCGTATGCAATAGGCATCATATCATCAGCCACACAAATGTGCTGGTTTTCCTCCCATTTTTCTTGTAAATAGTCGCGTGCAAACTCAGGAACCCATTCGGTTTCGTAATATTCTGCAAGCTGTTTTGCTAAAGTTGTTTTTCCTGTACTTTCAGGTCCGAACAAAGCAATTTTTATGATAGTTGTTTTTTGCTGTCTAAGATTTTTCTCCATTCTAAATAAGCTGAAATAGCCAAAATTGTAAAAATTAAATATTGAAGTGACAGCATCCCTAAGCCGCGATAAGCATAAAGAGGCACAACAATTATATCGCCAATAATCCAAAGTGTCCAGTTTTCGATTTTTTTCCTGGCCATGTACCACATTCCCGCAAAAAATATTCCCGACGAAATCATATCGACATAATTGTCTGGATTGATTGTATAGTCAAAATATTTATAAATGCCGAAAACTACAAAAACGGTTACAATAAATAGTACGATTCCGATTATTTTTTCATTAAAACTTGTACGAGTTATAGGTAAATTATCCTCAACGGAACCACCACGCGCCCATACATACCAGCCATAAATACTCATAATGGAGAAATAACCATTGATAATCATATCGCCAATATAACCCGCAATGTATAGCAAATACACCGAAATTACTGTTGCGATAAGTCCCGTTGGATACACCCAGATATTTTCTTTTTTAGCAAACCAAACGCTTAAAATCCCGCAGACAAAAACTAAAAATTCTAAAATAATATGCCACAGTGGAGCATTCTTATAATTTTCGAAAAAAAAATCTATCATTTGGTTAAACTGTTTTTGGTTTTTTATGATTCAAAAAAATGGCTGTCGTTCTCGAAAGCAGTTCCAATAACTACTAAATCAGCACCAGCTTTATACGCATTTTGAATTCCGTGCAAATCTACAATTCCTCCGCCAACAATTATAGGAATTTCTATATTTTGCGCAATTAACTGTATCATTTCCAGAGGAACTGCATTTTTAGCACCGCTTCCGGCTTCTAAATACATTAATTTATTCCCTAACATTTCACCCGCTTGTGCAGTAGCCAAAACCAAATCGAAATTTTCACGGTTTAGCGGTTTTGTTTTACTAACGCGTGCAACTGCAGTTTCATTGCCGCTTTCAATCAAAATATAACCTGTAGAAATTACTTCAAGATTTGTTTTTTTCAGAATTGGCGCCGCCTGAACCTGATATTCAATCAAATAATCCGGATTTCTGCCTGATAATAATGACAGAAATAAAATAGCATCGGCTTGAGGCGAAATCTGCGACGGATCGCCTGGGAATATAACAACCGGAAGTTTTGTTTTCTGTTTTAACTGGGTAATCAAATCTTCTAAAATTGTAGCTTGCACAATGCTGCCGCCAACAAAAATATGTGTAGCAGGAGACTGATTTATTTTATCTATTAAATGATCCAAGTTTTCCAAAACAATTTTATCAGGATCTAAAAGAACTGCCAGCAATTTGCGGCCCTCTTTTTTGGCTTCTAAAATTTGTTGATGGATATTAAGTACTTTTTGCTGCATAATGGCCGTAAAAGTAAAAGTTTTTAATGTAGAAGAACTATTTTGAATAAATTATATTTGTACAGCTGCTTTTGATAACCAAAGAAACAAATGTATGATTGCTCCTGAATTATTAGAAAAATATGGCGTTGTAAAGAAGTTGTTCGACAAAAATGAAATTATTTTTGAAGAAGGAATTTTTCCTGCAAATTATTATCAGATTCTTTCGGGCGAAGTCAAAATGAGCAATTATAATGATGAGGGACGTGAATTTATTCAGGGAATATTTTACAAAGAACAATCTTTTGGCGAACCTCCTTTGTTTTTAAACCAAAAATATCCGGCAAATGCAATCGCGGTTGATAACAGCGAAATTCTTCTTCTTCCAAAATCAAACTTTATGAAACTGTTAGAAGAAAATCCAAAAATAAGTATCAAAATAATCGAGAATCTAGCACAGCGATTGTACTATAAATCCGTTATGGCTGCAGAGATTTCAACGCAGGAACCAGAACATCGGGTTTTGAAATTAATCGATCACGGAATTGCTTATTTCAATTTCAAAAAAGACACAAACGGCTACCTCATCAATTTTACCCGACAACAAATTGGAGATTTAACGGGATTACGTGTTGAAACAGTAATCAGAACAATAAAAAATTTGGAGAAAAAAGGCGAATTGAAGATTATAAACCGAAAAGTATATCGATAAAAAAGTTCTTGTTTTATGATTAAAATCATAAAACCGAGCAGTATTGTGCCTGTACCTTTGTTGGTATAAAAATCACAATATCATGACACTATATCAATCAACATTCGACATTTTTAACAAAAATTACATGGGTTCTGCTGCAATGGCAGTAATTGGGCAAAGTTGTTTAGGCGGCGCTGCAGCAATGTACGTTTTATCTAATGGAACTTCTATTTTTCAAATGATTCAGCTGGCTATTATCGTTTTAGCTTGTATCTTTGTAAACACTTCAATTTTGGCACAAATGAAACACAAGGTAGTTTTTAACCTTTTGATTCTGAGTTCAGTTTTAAGTGTATTGTTTATTTTATTAAATACTCTCATTCTGTGAAAAAGCAAATAGAAAATAGAGATGATGTTTCTCTTCTAGTGCATCAGTTCTATGCTAAAATAAGAGCCGATGAAGAAATCGGCTTTTATTTTAATAAAATGATTTCTGATTGGGATGCCCATCTCGAAAAACTAACTGATTTTTGGGAAACTAATTTATTTGCGATTCGCAAGTATAAAGGAAATCCACATGCAGTTCATAATGAAGTCGATGCCTATTTTGATGGAAAAATCACAACAAATGAATTCGGAATCTGGCTGAATCATTGGTTCCAGACTATCGACGAACATTTTGAAGGTGAAAATGCTGATACATTAAAAAGACGTGCCCGAAAAATGAGCACTTTCCTGTATATGAGTATGTTTCAGCATCGAAAAAAAGAGAGCGAAGTTTAAATTGAAAACTGCTACTGAAACTAAAGTCTATTTTTCAAAAGCATAAACCAAAGTAAACTTACCTTCAAAATTATCTGATTTTATTTCTTCATAATGCACATTAAAATCTTTTACCAAAACATCAAAATGAAGGCTTGCCTCAGTTTGACCTTCATTTAAAGAAAAGTTTTTGACTTTGATATGATCTTTAAAACTGATTCCTTTTTCGTTTCTGATTTTAAAGATTGCTTCTTTGGCTCCCCAAATCACGGTAAGTTTTTTTATGTATTCTTCTTTTGATGACGGATCTAAATATTCACTTTCATAATCCGTAAATTTATCCCCGATTCGAATGATTTTTTCACGCTGCAATTCCATGTCAATTCCTACCGTTTCATGGCTTATGATAATAGCTGCAAAATGGTACGAATGCGTTATTGAAATATGATTGTGACAATCAAAATAAGGTTTCCCGAATTCGTCGTAATGCAAATCTTTATCGGTAAAACCCATTTCCTGAATCAGCATTCGAACGCTCAAAAAAGCACGCTGATGCATTTGTGATTTCATTCCGTCTAGTCTTCGCTGCGTTTTTTCTTTTAAAGTTACGCGACTATACAATTCCTCAAAAGACTCGGTTATTTCCCAAATTAAAATTTTAGTGGTTTCGTTGAACTGTATGGTTTGAAATAAAGGCATTACGTTTTTAATTATGAATTATGAGTTGTGAATTATGAGTTTTTAAACCATATAAGTGATGTTCGAAATATAACTGCTGGTTCAAAAAAATGTATTAAGTAAATTTAAGCAATTCGAAACAAAGCACATTACAAAGAATCCTTTTTTAAATGAACTTACATCACTTATATGATTTAAATCATTTTATAAACTAATATTCTAAAGATTAAGAATTTAAAGATTTCACAAATCTTAGAGAAAGTAGTAAAAATAAAAAGCTATTCCTTAAATTTGCAAAAATTTTACAATTATACAAATATAATATAAATGAGTACATCGACTACGCCTTATGTGGCTTTCAAAGTAAAAGACATTTCTCTAGCGGCTTGGGGAAGAAAAGAAATTGAATTAGCTGAAGCTGAAATGCCAGGTTTAATGGCACTTCGCGCTGAATATAAAGACGAACAACCTCTTAAAGGTGCTCGTATTGCTGGATGTTTGCACATGACAATTCAGACTGCAGTTTTAATCGAAACTTTAATCGCCCTAGGTGCTGAAGTTACTTGGTCTTCTTGTAATATTTTCTCTACTCAGGATCAGGCTGCTGCTGCTATTGCTGCTGCTGGAATCTCAGTTTATGCTTGGAAAGGTCTTGACGAACAATCATTTGACTGGTGTATTGAACAAACTTTATTCTTTGGTGAAGACAGAAAACCATTGAACATGATTCTTGATGATGGTGGAGATTTAACTAATATGGTTATTGATCGTTACCCAGAATTAGTTCCTGGAATTAAAGGTCTTTCTGAAGAAACTACAACTGGTGTTCACAGACTTTACGAAAGAGTAAAAGCTGGAACTCTTCCAATGCCTGCAATCAACATTAATGACTCTGTTACTAAATCTAAATTTGATAACAAATACGGATGTAAAGAATCTGCTGTAGATGCTGTACGTCGTGCAACTGACTTAATGTTAGCTGGAAAAAGAGTTGTTGTTTGCGGATACGGTGACGTTGGAAAAGGAACTGCTGCTTCTTTCAGAGGTGCTGGTTCTATCGTAACTGTTACTGAAATTGACCCAATTTGTGCTTTGCAAGCTGCAATGGACGGTTATGAAGTTAAAAAATTAAACACTGTAATTGCTAATGCTGATATCATCATTACAACTACTGGAAACAAAGATATCGTTCTTGGAGAGCACTTCGAGCAAATGAAAGACAAAACTGTTGTTTGTAACATCGGACACTTTGATAACGAAATTGACATGGCTTGGTTGAACAAAAACCACGGTGCATCTAAAATCGAAATCAAACCACAAGTTGACAAATATACAATCGCTGGAAAAGATATCATCATTTTGGCTGAAGGTCGTTTAGTAAACCTTGGTTGTGCTACAGGTCACCCAAGTTTTGTAATGAGTAACTCATTCACAAACCAAACTTTGGCTCAAATCGAATTATGGAAAAACAGCGCTGCTTACAACAACGACGTTTACATGTTACCAAAACATTTAGATGAAAAAGTTGCTGCTTTGCACTTAGCTAAATTAGGCGTTGAACTTGAAGTTTTAAGAGAAGATCAAGCTGCTTACATTGGTGTTGAAGTTCAAGGTCCATTCAAACCAGAGTACTACAGATACTAATCTATTTTAGATTTAAAGATCTTTTAGATCTAATTACATATTCAAACCCGACAGATTTTAAAAATCTGTCGGGTTTTGTTTTTTTAATTTAATTAAGACATTTCTTCTGTTTTTCTTAAATATAAATATATTTTTGGGACACCAAAAACCAATTAATGAAAACACGTTTTATTCTATTACTATTATTAATCTTTGCTTTTCCTTTTTTTGCAATTGCCCAAAATTCTGATATGTCTAAACCTGAATTGCAACACACCATGTATCCATGGATGGAGCCAAAGCTTCCTAAAAAAATAGATAGCAACAAAAACCTTTATAAAGGTAAAGTACAAAGAGCAAAAAACAGACTTGCAAGAGAAGAACAAAAACTTATAAAACTTGGGCAAAAAGAATGGGAAATAGAATTGGATTTAAGAGCGCAGCTTGAAAATCTGAGACAACTTGAAAATTCTACAGAAAAAAGTGGCGATCCCGATTATCAAAAAAATATTGAAAAAGCCAAAATACAAATAGCTAAATCTCAAGAAAAGTTAAATAAGGCTAAAACTGAAGTAGCATTAAGCACCAAAATACTTAATGACTGTGAAATAGCCTTAAAGGATGCCAGACTTGTAAAATACGGTTCTTAAAAAATATTTCAAACCCGACAGATTTTTAAAATCTGTCGGGTTTTGTTTTTTAATGACGAATCTTTTCGAAATAGAAAAAAGATTTTATCAAAAAATATACTTTGTAAAGAATAACTGCTTAATTTTAAGAAATCAAATAAGTTCCTATTTCTCAACTACATAAACACTGTACTCTTGAAAAAAACTTCTTATTTATTCGTCTTCTTATTTTTAATGTGTCTTCCGCACATTCTTTTTTCTCAGGAAAAAAAACCTAAAGTCGTTTTAGTATTAAGCGGAGGCGGAGCAAAAGGAATTGCCCATATTCCGCTTTTGCAAAAACTGGATTCTCTGCACATTGTTCCAGATCTTATTGTTGGAAACAGTATGGGAAGCGTCATAGGAGGCTTGTATGCTATGGGATATTCTGGTGATAGTATTGAAAATTTAACTAAAAGTATTAGTTGGGATAAACTACTTGGTGGAGGCCAGTCGTTACGATCTGTGAGTGCCGAAGAAAAAAGAGAATTTCAAAGATATGTAGTGGGAATAGGTGTTAAAGACGGAAAACTTAACAGCGTTGGTTCTCTGCTAAATGATCAGAATCTAAGAGAATATCTTTCTGAATTGACCTTTCCTGTATATAATGTTAGGGATTTTGACAGCCTTCCGATACCTTTTAGAGCTATGGCTACAGACTTAGCAGAGGGCAAAGAAGTCATTTTAAGCAAAGGCAGTTTAGCTTATGCCATGCGGGCCAGTATGTCCTTGCCTGCGATTTTCAAACCGATGCCTTACGAGAAAACAGTGTTGGTAGACGGAGGTGTATTAAATAATTTCCCGACTGACGTTGCTAAACAAATGGGTGCCGATATCATTATTGGAAGTGACGTAGGAGGCGGAATGGAACCAACAGATAAGCTAAATAATCTGATGACGATTTTGATGCAAACGAGTATGTTTCCGAGTAACATTAAAAATCCCGCAAATCGTGATCTTTGCACAATATTAGTTGATCATTTACCCAACTTGCGCTTCTCAACCGCTGATTTTGCAGACAGCGACGAAATCTACAAAGATGGCAAAATAGCAACAAATCAAAATCTTCCGGCATTAATTGCTTTATCAGAAAAACTTAAAGCATTTCCGCAACGAACTCATGCATTGCCTGATATGCCTAAAGAATTTGTTCTAGATACAATAGTTTATAAAAAAATAAGTCCAGAAAACCTTCCTTTAGTAGTAGGAAGAGCAAACCTTAAAACGCATGTAAAATACACTACCAAAGATTTAATAGCAGGCATTAACAGAGCCATGGGAACCAATCTTTTTGACGAAATTACATACAGCTATTTCGTCAAAGACGGGAACAAACTCGGAATTAACTTGTTTGGATTTGAACGCGCCAAAAATCAGCTCAATACATCAATCCATTATGATACTTATAGAGGTGTTGGAATTATTTTTAATTACACCGGAAGAAACATTCTTGCAGACGCCTCCCGCCTACTGGTAACGGTCGATATTGCAGAACAGCCAAAAGCCAGAATCAATTATCAAAAGAATTTTGGAGGACATCGAGAATGGTGGTGGGCAACTGAAGCTTATGGCGCCTTATTGCGACAAGAAATTTACATAAATGGCAAAGCCTCAGACAATATACTTTATAATACTTTTGAATTCAACAATGAAATAAACAGAAACTTAAATTCCCTGAAAAGCTATTTTGGCTTTGGTCTAAACTATCACTACACCAATTTAAAACCAAAATACGATCGTGAATACAATCCAAATTCTATTTCACTAACGAATTACAGTTTTAATAACATCGAATTCAACATGCATTATTCCTATAATGACATGGATAAAGTTTTTTTCGCTACGAACGGAACCATTATAAAATCAAATGTTTCCCGATCATTTCTCACTGACATTGAAGCTTCTTTCTCTGATCCCGATTTAACAAGTGTTTCGGGTTCAACAAATGGTTACACAAAATTTGGTTTTGGCATCGAAAAAAGACTGCTCTTAAAAAAGAAAATTACCGGAATTGTTGGGTTTGATTCTTATTTTATTTTTCAGGATAAACTTAAAAATGATCAAATTCCGTTTTCAGGATTCGGTTATGCTTCAAAGTATTTCTTAGGCGGAATTATTCCGAGTTCTGGCAGTAATCGTTTTTCCTTTGCAGGTCTGCACGAAGACGAACTCAACGTCACACAATATATGGGACTAAAACTCGCATCTCAAGTAAATATTACTGGAAAAGTTTATCTGACGCCTCATTTTAATATTGCAAGCGTCGGTTTTGACACTTTTGACGATTATATCGACCACGCATTTAGTCCAAAAGGAAATTGGGATGAAAATTTAGAACCTAGTCTCGTAATATCAGGAGGCGCCGCAATTTCTTATCAATCTATTTTAGGTCCAATTCATTTTGACACTTCCTGGATAAATAATATTGATAAAGTTAGATTTTTTTTCAGCGTTGGATTATCTCTCAATCCGTAGTAGGTTTTAAAAGTTTTTTTTAAAAATCTAAAATTATCAGGGCGTGCCATTATTTAAAAAAAGGCCTAAATATACTTCGCGCGCATGAGGCCTTTTCTTAAATAATGTCGGGCTATCCGCGCTACTTCGGTAGCCTGCTCCTATCCCTCACGCACACGTAGACTAAGAACTTTAAATATTCTGATATTATTTCATGGCTCCAGAAATTTTAAGTTTAAATTTGAAGCTCCAGAACATCAAAAAAAAATTATGATCGAAAAAGTTTTATGTGAAATACATGGTTCAAAAGAAATGACTTTTGCCTGCATTCACATTGCAATGGCAATAGATTCAAAAGAAAAAGTAGGTTTTTACTATTCAGAAGTCAAAGAAGATCTTCCGCAAATTGCCTGGTGCGGACAATGTGAACAATGGCTTCTTGATAACGGTGAAGAATGGACTAGCGTTTTTCAAGCCAAAGCCGATTTTAAAATGTTGTGCCTTGATTGTTTTGATGAGGTAAAAAACAATGAAACAGAAATTCATATTCGATAAATAAATTCTTTTCGGTTTCAAACAAAGCTTAACTTTGTAAAAAACGTTAACCATGAAAAACTTTTTATTTTTATTCATTGCCATCATCTTCGAAATCATAGCGACTTCGGCATTAAAAAAATCTGAAGAATTCACTAAATTAATTCCGAGTATTATTACCGTTATTGGTTATTGTGGCGCATTTTATTGTTTGAGTTTTGCCATTAGAACTATTCCTGTTGGTTTTGCTTATGCGATTTGGTCTGGCGTTGGAATTGTTTTAATTACCGCAATCGGTGCTATTTTCTTCAAAGAAATACCAGATTTACCAGCGATAATTGGTTTAAGTTTAATTGTAATTGGTGTTATTATAATTAATGTTTTTTCTAAAACTGTAGCGCATTAATTTTTTAAAATGAATTTCAAAAAAGCTACAATTTCAGATCTTGCAGAAATGAAGGAATTGTTTGTCCAAACTATTAGATCTGTCTGCAAAAACGATTATAATCCAGCTCAAATTGAAGCCTGGACTTCCGGTGCAAAAATTACACAACGATGGAGTGATGTTGTCGAAAAGCAATTTGTTTTACTTGCCATTATTCAAGATAAAATCGCGGGTTTCGGAACTTTGAAAGACAATAATTACATTGATTTTTTCTTCATTCATAAAGATTTCCAAAGACAAGGAATTGCCAACAAAATCTTTACCGAATTAGAACTCGAAGCTAAAAAACATAATTCAAAAATTATAACTTCTGACGTAAGCATAACCGCAAAACCCTTTTTCGAAAAGAAAGGATTTGTTGTAAAAATCGAACAAAAAAATAGGATAAAAGGCGTCGAAATCATTAATTATAAAATGGAAAAAGAAATTAAATATTAGTTTGAAGTTTGAAGTTTAAGGTTTCACGTTCCAATGTAACTTGAAACCTGAAACCTGAAACAAAACAAACAAAAATCTATTTCCGCAAGTTTCGGATTTTATACCCGCAAAAACCAATCGATCTTTGCCTTATAAAATGGAATAAAAATGAACACACAAGAAACCATTAATTATAATCGCATCGCTGAAGCCATCGATTATATCAAAGCAAATTTTAAAGATCAGCCCAATCTTGATGAGGTTGCGGAGAAAGTGCATTTGAGTCCGTTTCACTTTCAGAGGCTTTTTAGCGATTGGGCAGGCACAAGTCCGAAGAAGTTTTTACAGTATACGAGTTTGGAACATGCCAAGAAATTACTCAAAGAAAATCAGGCAACCATTTCTGAAACCGCTTTTGAAACCGGACTTTCAGGAACCAGCCGACTTCACGATTTATTTGTAAATATTGAAGGAATGACTCCTGCAGAATATAAAAACGGTGGAAAAAATCTGGAAATAAACTACAGTTTTGCCGAAAGTCCGTTTGGGAATATAATTGTCGCATCAACTCAAAAAGGCGTTTGTTTTATGGCTTTCGCCGAAGAAGAAGCAATTGGATTTGAAGATTTGAAACATAAATTTCCGAATGCCTCTTTCTCTCGAAAATTAGATTTGGCACAACAAAATGCACTCTTTATTTTCCAAAATGACTGGAGCAAATTATCCGAAATTAAACTTCATTTAAAAGGAACTGATTTTCAACTTAAAGTCTGGGAAACCTTGCTTAAAATTCCGATGGGACAACTTTCTACTTATGGTTCCATTGCACAAAAAATCGATAAACCAAATGCTTCCAGAGCAGTCGGCACAGCGATTGGAAGTAATCCTGTTGCATTTCTAATTCCGTGTCATCGCGTCATTCAATCTTCAGGAATTTTTGGAGGTTATATGTGGGGAAATACCCGAAAAACCGTCATTATTGGTTGGGAAGGCGCGCAGATAAATTCCGAATTCTAATTCACACAAAGTATATCCGTAGAGACGCACAGCAGTGCGTCTAACATCACGTATTTCCTCACAGAATCTTTGTCAACAATCTTTGCGTAGACGCACTGCTGTGCGCCTCTACGATGAAACAAATACAAATGATTCGTCAACACACATTTAAATTACCTCTAAAAATTTTTTATGCAAAATATACAATCAAAAATTGCTTCTCAAAACTGGGAAAGCATCACCGAATCTATGCACGAAAATGGCTTCGCAATAATTCCAAACGTACTTAATAACAAACAATGTGAGGACCTAAAATTTGATTATGACAATCCAAATCTATATCGAAAAACAGTTGTTATGGAACGCTATCGTTTTGGTTTGGGCGAATATAAATATTTCAATTATCCGTTGCCGGATTTGATTCAAAACTTACGTCCTTCTATTTATCCGAAATTGGCGCCAATCGCAAATGCATGGATGAAAGCGCTGAATATTAATACTGTTTTCCCAGAAAAACACGAAGAACTATTAAAACAATGCCACGACAATAATCAGTTAAAAGCAACAGTTTTGATTCTTAAATACGGTAAAAGCGGATTCAATACTTTGCATCAGGATTTATATGGCGATGTATATTTCCCCATTCAAATTGTGCTTTTCCTTTCTGATCCTGAAGAAGATTATTCAGGCGGAGAATTTGTATTGACACAACAAACACCAAGAGCACAATCAAAAGCAATTGTATTGAAACCAAAAAAGGGAGACATTTTAGTTTTCACAACCAATTTCAGACCTGTAAAAGGAACAAAAGGTTATTATCGCGTGAATATGAAACATGGTGTTAGTGAAATTCATTCGGGTGAACGATATACATTAGGGATAATTTTTCATGATGCATTGACTTAGTTTTAATCTCGCAAAGTCGCGAAGACGCAAAGGAATACATCTTACTTTGTGTTTTAAGTTTTTTAAATAAAAACTTTGCGTCTTCGCGACTTTGCGAGAGATTTACTCACTTGCTTTTAGGCACGTAGTTGTGCGTCTATACGTCAAAAAATATCCATAAATAAATGACAAAACATTATGAAATATCTGATTCACATCTTCGGAATAAAATTAAAAATGCAGAAATTTGTTTCGGTGGAAACCAAAAATTAAAAATCTACGGAACACTAAAATGTTCTTCGGGAAAAAGAATGAAACGCGAAAATCGAGTTTTCTTTTTATCTGAAAATGAAGCTAAAGAAAATGGTTTCAGACCTTGCGGACATTGCATGAAACCCGAATATCAAAATTGGAAAAATGGACTTATTTAATCCTGAAACTGACGAAAACACCAATTTACTTCCGAAAGATGGAACTGTAAATTATTACGGAAAATTGTTTTCCAGAGCAGAAGCAGATTTTTATCGCGATATTTTATTAAATTCTATCGAGTGGAAAAATGACGAAGCAATCATCTTTGGAAAATTAATTTTAACCAAACGAAAAGTGGCTTGGTACGGTGATCAAGAATTTGAATATACATACTCAAATACCACAAAAAAAGCACTTCCGTGGACTCCGGAATTATTAAAATTAAAAGCTTTTATTGAAGAAAAAACGGGAGAAACTTTCAATTCTTGTTTACTAAATCTATACCATTCTGGCGAAGAAGGAATGGCCTGGCACAGCGACGCAGAAAAAGATTTAAAAAAGAACGGCGCAATTGGTTCAGTAAGTTTTGGCGCGGAAAGAAAGTTTGCTTTCAAACATAAAGAATCGAAAGAAGTTGTTTCTCTAATTTTAGAACATGGAAGTCTATTAGTAATGAAAGATGAAACGCAGACACATTGGTTGCATCGTTTGCCTCCAACAAAAACAACACAAAAACCTAGAGTAAACTTGACTTTTAGAACTATTGTGCGATAAATTATTTCTTCTTTTTTGGAGCAACATTTTGGTAAGAAAGCAACAAAGCATCTTCAAACATTTCTGATCTTACTTTTGAAAGTTCTACAATTGTCCAGCCTTGTTTTCCCCATTTGTTCGGAATTGGATAAAAAATCATTTCGCTTGAAGCACAAAAAACAGATTGATCGATTTCATTTAACTTCAAGACTGCACGATTATTTTTTTCATCAAAAGTGGCAAATATTTTTTTGTTGATGCGAAAAGATGTTTTCTCGAAGTGTGGTTCCTCAGTTGCATTTTCGAATGACAAAGCCATTTTTTTAAAATTTTCAAAAGAAACCATAATCGCAAGTTTTAAAATTAAACCTTATTTTACCAACCTTGATTCAACCCATTTTTTAAGATTTCATCATATTTTTCTTTATCGAAAGAATATAAGTTTGGGGCTTTGTGCGCAACATTACTTTTCTTTTCGTCGAGCTTTTTCAGGATTCCAATGTTGGTTATTTTTCTGAGAAAATTTCGGCGATCCAGCTTTTTATCCAAAATCGTTTCATACAATTTTTGAAGTTCTGGAATCGTGAATTTCTCAGGAAGCAAATTATAACCAATTGGCATTAAATTTAATTCTGTTCTCAAAGTATCCAATGCTTTATCCAGAATTTCTTTGTGATCTAAAATAAGTTCAGGAACTTCTTTATGATCTATCCACTCCACAATTTCACGATCGCTTGAAGGTTTTGGAATCGTTTTTAAAAAATCGACCAAGGCATAATAACCAATTGTAACAAAACGACGCAAAAGCCATTTCCCTTTTGCTTCTTCAATTTCTAAATACTCTAATACTTTTTTATCAAAGTGCTGATCGTTTCGTTTTACCTTTCCAAAAGTAGCAAATTGCCTTAAAAAAATCCCATCGACACCAGTTCTGTCATTTAAAACAGTTACTGCAGCAGTATCAATATCCTGATCTACAGGAATAAATCCTCCTGGCAATGACCATTTTGGATTTCTGTCCACTTTGATCAGCAAAACCTTTAGCTGATTGTCGTGAAAGCCAAAAATGACACAGTCAATCGACAGCCCAGGCTGATAATTTTCATTATTCTCTATGATGTCTTTTAACATTTTTGACATTTAATTGCCTCTTTTCATTATTAAATAACGGTGCAATTTAGTGCATTTTTATAAAAACAAAACAATTTGGCAGTTGTTAAATAAGTGTGGCTATTACAATTTTAACTTAAAATTAAAATCAAATATAAAAAAAATAAGTACATTGCGTCATAATAACACATTTAAATAAATTTGTTATTATTTTAAGATAAAAGAAAGTAAATTATTACAATTGTTTTGTGATTCAGTAAATCAGCGTGAGAGATATGAGCACTAATCCATTAAAAGACATAAATAAAAAAATAAGAACCAAAATCTGGACTTCTTTCGGATTTGTTTCGAAAACTTATTTATTGGAAGAATCAATAAAATACAGCCAGCAACAGGAAAAAATTTTCAACGAAATGATTGTTGAAACTGAGGCTAAAGATAAAAAGGCAAAACGCGAAGCTTTTGATAAAGCATTGTACGCATCATATAAAGGAATTGGCGCTATGGATTTTATAAATACTGTTTTGAAATAATTCAAAAACCTTTATAAATCCATAACGCCAATTTAAAATTGACTTCTACTATTGTACTAATTCAAAGTCTGCTCTAAGTTTTATATCTGCTGACGAAGCTCCAATCATTACTTCGAAATCTCCTGGTTCAGCAACCCATTCTAATTTATTGTTATAGAACGAAAGTTTTTCTTTGTCAATTGTAAATTCAATTGTTTTAGATTCTCCCGCATTTAATTTCACTTTTTGGAAATCTCTTAATTCTAAAATTGGACGAACTACAGATCCAAATTTATCTTTCAAATACAACTGAACAACTTCTTCTCCCGCAACTTTTCCAACATTTGATAATTGGAAAGAAACTTTAATGGTTTCGTTGCTTTTGATTTTTGTAGAAGAAAGTTTCAAACCAGAATAATCAAATTTTGTATAACTCAAACCATATCCGAATGGGAATTTAGGAGAGTTTTTCAAATCAATATAAGCTGAAACATAATTCTTTGAATCTTCATTTTTAGCTGGTCTTCCAGTACTGAAATGATTGTAGTAAATTGGAATTTGACCAACTTCTCTTGGGAAAGTCATAGGCAATTTTCCTGATGGATTATAATCTCCAAATAAAACATTTGCGATTGCATTTCCTGCTTCTGTTCCTAACCACCAAGTGTAAACAATCGCCGGAACGTTGTCTGCTGTCCAGTTAAAAATAAGAGGACGTCCTGCATTTACTAAAACTACAACTGGTTTTCCTGTGGCTTGAATTGCTTTTACTAAATCTTCCTGAACACCTGGCAAATGCAAATCGCTTCGGCTTTTTGCTTCACCGCTCATATCACGTCTTTCACCAATACTCAAAATAACAACATCAGCTTGTTTTGCAGTTGCAACTGCTTCGGCAAAACCATCTTTATTATCGCCATCTACTTCACAACCTTTAGCATAAAGCAATTTGGTATTTTTGCCTACTTTATTCTGCAGACCATCCCATTGAGAAACCACCCATTTATCATAATCAACATCTGGAAGTTCTACAGACCAAAATCCCATATTGGCTTTGTATTCTTTTACCATTGGACCAATAAATGCAATAGTTTTTAAGTTTTTAGAAAGCGGTAAAGTCTGGTTTTCATTCTTTAATAAAACAATACTTTTTTGTGCTACGTCAAGTGCTGCTTTTCTGTTTTCTGGATTCGCCAAAACTTTTTCTGCTCTTTTGTCATCAGAATATTTGTAAGGATCATCGAATAAACCTAATTCAAATTTCTTACGTAAAATACGTTTTACTGCATCATCAATTAAATCAACAGAAACTCTTCCTTCTTTTACTAATTCTGCTAAATTTTTACGATACGCATTACTTTCCATATCCATATCACTTCCTGCAGTAATAGCAGAATAAGCAGCTTCTTTAAGATCTTTTGAATAACCGTGCGCTACCATTTCGCCAATTGATCCCCAGTCTGAAACTACGAAACCTTGAAAATTCCATTTTCCTTTTAAAATATCGCGTTGCAAATGTGCATTTCCTGTTGCTGGAATTCCATTTAAATCATTAAATGAATTCATAAACGTTGCCGCACCAGCATCTAAAGCTGATTTAAAAGGAGGTAAATACGTTTCTAAAAGCATTCTTTCGCTCATATCAACTGAGTTGTAATCTCTTCCGCCAACACCTGCGCCATAAGCCGCAAAGTGTTTTACGCAAGCCATAACAGAGTTTAAATCGCCTAATTTGTTTCCTTGAAAACCTTTTACGCGTGCATAAGCAATTTTAGTACCTAAGTACGTATCTTCTCCGGCACCTTCCATAACTCTTCCCCATCTTGGATCGCGGCCAATATCGACCATTGGCGCAAATGTCCAGTGGATACCGCTTGCTGCAGCTTCTGTCGCCGCAACTCTAGCTGCTAATTCAATTGCTGCTAAATCCCAGCTCGCTGCTTCAGCTAACGGAATTGGGAATGTTGTTTTGTAACCGTGAATAACATCCTGACCAAACAACAACGGAATTTTTAAGCGAGACTGCATCGCTAATTCCTGATATTGTCTTGTATATTTTGTTCCGATGATATTCAGCATCGAACCGATTAAACCTTGTTTAATTTCAGATTGTTTATTCGGATTTATCGTAATTGGTCCTGTTGCCTGATTATCGCCTGTGTATTGATTCAGCTGGCCAATTTTTTCTTCAATAGTCATTTTCTTCAACAGATCATTCACTTTTTGATCTATTGTCTGCTGTTGCGCTGTCGCAAAAAACGTAGCCATCAGCAAGGCAAATGTGGTTAATTTCTTCATGAATTTAATTTTGATTACCAAACGTAAGTTGCTACAGCACCTTCGTTTAAAGTAGTTGAAATTTGTTTTTGATTGTATTTGATATTGAATGTTTCTGCTGAAGTTCCATCATTTTCTACAATTAGAACAATTTGTCCCGACGGAGTTTTGAAAGCAACGTTGTGTAAATTACCGGCAATATTACTTCCAATTCGTACTGATCCTTCAGGAACAAATTTTGAAGCGTGACCAATTAGGTAATAACCTACTTCTCGCTTAATATTCTGGTTTTGATCAATCATCAAAGCACCTTTACAAGTAGAACAACCTCCTGGAGTAAATGGTTTATAATATTCATCATTTGCCAATCCCCATGAAAGTGCAATTTTGCTCCAGTTTCTCATTGAACCAATTACAACATTTTTTACACCCCATTTCAAATCATTTTCAAAACTGCTTTTTGATCCTGTGTATTGTTCTGTAAAATATAAATCTTTGTCTGGAAATGCATTGTGAACCGTTGTTAAAGCACTGATATCACCTTCGTACAAGTGAAACGCTGAACCAGTCACAAAAGGATTTGCTTTTGTATCTTTTAAAATAGTCAAAGGATATTCTGGTTTGTTGCAATTATGATCATAGACAATAATTTTAGTTTTTATTCCTGCTGCTTTAAACGCAGGTCCTAAATTATTTCCAATAAAATCTGCTTGCTGTTCAGCCAACATCAACATACTCGGATTATTTCCTGGGTGCAACGGTTCGTTTTGAGGTGTAATTGCATCGATTACAATTCCTTGTGCTTTCATTGCCTGAATATATTTCACAAAATATTCAGCATACACCTGATAGTATTTTGGTTGTAAACTTCCACCTTTTGAGCTTCCGTTATCTTTCATCCAAACGGGCGGCGACCAAGGCGAACCCATAATTTTGATTTTCGGATTTATAGCTAAAATCTCTTTTAAAACCGGAACCACATCTTTTAAATCTGGACCAAGGTTGAAATGTTCCAGTTTCAAATCTGTTTGGCCTTCTGGCATATCATCATACGAAAAAACCACCTCATTCAAATCTGAAGCACCAATACTGATTCTTAAATAACTTATACCTACAGCATCATTTTTTCTTGAAAAAAGCTCTTGAAGCAATGCTTCTCTTTTTGCTTTATCCAATTTCAAAATCGTCTGAGCACTTCCTCCTGTTAAAGAAAATCCAAAACCTTCAATGGTTTGAAATTTTTGAGAAGCGTCAACAGTGATAGTCTGATTTGAATTTACATCAGAATTAAAAATCAAATCTGGCTGTTTTTTCAATTTTGATGATTCATCTGTAGTTGTAATCCAAGATTCAGCTTTTCCAGAATTGGAAACTGTGCTTTTTGAAGAACCACATTTTATTTGAACTGCAATTAAAGGCAGCAAAAGTAAAATTTGGAGTTTTTTGTTGATGTTTTTCATTTTAATCTATTTCTATTAAAACAGGTAAATGATCCGATGGATATTTTAAATCTTTAGAATCACTTAAAACTGCGTGTTTATAAATCTTAAGTCCGCTATTTTTTGAAACAAAAATGTAATCAAGTAATAAGGTTACAGGTTTGTCGTGTTTAAAATCATTGAATGTTCCAGATGGTCCGAAAGGTTTTTCTACTGAAACATCTTTCGTGTCATTCATCACTTTTTTTATTTCGGCAATTTGTTTTGTCTCTGGTTCCGAATTAAAATCTCCCATTAAAAAAACAGGGTATTTTTTAGTATTTATTGCTTGAATTTTTGACAAAACAAGTTCAACACCTTTCACTCTTGCCACCTCGCCCATATGATCCAGATGCAGATTAAAAACATAAAATACCTTTTTGGTTTTTAAATCTTTAAAAAGACCATAAGTACAAACTCTATTGCAGGCTGCGTCCCAACCTCTGGAAACTACACTTGGTGTTTCTGATAACCAAAATGTATTGGATTCCTGAACTTGAAAACGATCTTTTTTATAAAATATCATAGCTGCTTCTCCCGTTCCTTTTTCCTCTCTTCCAATTCCAAATCTGGCATAATCTGGCAAGGCCGATGCAATATCAATTACTTGATTTGGCAATCCTTCTTGAATTCCAAAAATATCCGGACTATAAAATTGCATTTGAGAAGTAAAATACTCCTTTCTATTTGCCCAAGCATTTTCTCCATCTGAAGCAACATCCAAACGAATATTATACGTCATCAATTTCAGATTCTGACCAAAAAAAGATTGACTTGCCAAAACAAGCATTACTGCTAAAACTATTTTATTTACTGTTTTCATATTTAAAAAATTTAATCTCGTAAAGCTAGGTTTTCCGAGGCTTTACAAAAAATAAATCATTTAAAAATTATGTTAATTATATACCCTAACGTAATCAACTTCGAAAGTTGCACTTGTAAAATTAGGGTCAACTTTTCCTCCAAAGTTTCCGCCCATGGCTAAATTCAAAATCAAGAAAAAGTTGGCATTAAATGGTGTCGAACTGCTGTTTGCGTAAGTGTAAAACAAATTATCATCTACATAAAACTTTATGCTTTCTGCACTCCATTCTGCTGCATAAACGTGAAATTCTGTTGCTGAATTTGGAACTGTCGTAGTAGCCGTATCAGGCGTATTTCCAGAACGTCCAGGCGAATGCAAAGAAGAATGATTTACGTTTGGATTATTTCCAACTGATTCTAAAATATCGACCTCACCACAAGCTGGCCATGGCGCCGTATCAATATTGTCACCAAGCATCCAGAAAGCTGGCCAGGTTCCTCCGCCTACTGGCAACTTTGCACGAACTTCAGCGCGACCATATTTAAATGAAAACTTTCCTTTTGTAAGTATTCTTGTCGATGTATAATGGCTTCCCATATACTCTTCTTTTATTGCTTTGATTTTTAGCGTTCCGTTTGAAATAATTACATTTTCAGGACGAGTAGTATAATATTCTAATTCGTTATTTCCCCAACCGTCGCCAGTTCCTGTATTATAACCCCATTTAGCGCTATTAGGAGCTCCGTCTACATCAAACTCATCTGCCCAAAGTATTTTTCTTGCAACAAAAACATTTACAGAAGTTGTCGTGCTTACAAACTGTAATCCGTTATAGGCTGAAACAATAATTGGGTATGTTTTAGTTCCTGAAGCTGTAAATTCATAAGTAAAATCACCCGTTGAAATTTCTTTTAACTGATTATCAATCACTACCTTATAAGATGTAGCATTTGATGCTGAAATGGTAAGTTTTACCTTTCCGCTTCCGTCGCCATTGGGCTTTTCGGCTGTTTTTCCAACAACGTCCACCTGAACAGAAAGATTTGACGGACCAGTTACAACAGGCGCATCGCCTCCGCCATCATTACCGCTACTGCAGGATTGACAGACGAATAACAAGGCTATTAAAAAGCTTGCTTTTTTTATTAAAGTATTTAGTTTCATTGGTTTTAGTTATTTAGTTAGTTTTTTTAGCTTATTTTTTTCCTTCCGAAAAATCCAAATAATTCAAATTGAAGCCTCCTTTTTCAAAAACTGCTTTTATTTTATTTGTTCCAGCCTCTAATTGAACTCCAGTTAATACAACTGTTTTCCATTTGTCGTTTCCTCCGGTTGCAGGAAGTACAATTGATTCTGATTTTTTTCCGTTTGCCGTTTCAAAATGAAGTTTGCCTTCTGATTTTTCGCTTGAATAACGAATCGCTACTTTATAAGTATTTTGTTTTTTGACTTCAGAAGTAAATTGCAGCCATTCGCCATCTTCAATAAAAGAAACCTGATAACCATTTGATCCAGAATCCTTGCATGGCAAAATATCTACACCATCATTTCGCATGGTATTTCCTTTATTCCAATCGTCAAATTTTCCAGTTTCAACTCTGTAGTTTATAAAATCTTTATCTGAATAAGCGTATCCATTTGTTCCAAGATCATATTGCGTTGCAGCAATTTTTCCAGGAATTACATGTTTTTTATATGGTTTTGTATCGTTTGTTTGTACTTGTCTGAACATTGCATCAATTACATCTGGTTTAACTGTTACGTTTTCCATTTTGTAATTTTCGGCCATTTTCATTAAGGCTTTTTTTGCAAACTCAGGAGTTGGTTTTTGTCCGCCATCTTTCCAATATTTTAATAAAACATCATATTCAGGAATTTTGGTTACCGAAGTTACTCCCGCAATATTTTCTATTTTTTTCATTGGCCAAAATGCCCATCCAATATTATTGCTTTCTACTAAAGTCAAAGCGTCTTTGAACCAAACATTTGAATTTTCTCCACTTTCGCCCATCCAAATTGGCACATTATATTCTTTTCTGTAATCCAGCATTTTTTGGATAGAACCTTGAGTAGTATAATTCCAATATTTGTGGAAACTCAACGCCATATTATCATCCCATAAAGGAAAAATTCCGTTGTAATTATTCCCCCAGCAATTTCCTTCGATAATTATCATATGGTTTGGATCTACTTCGCGAATTGCTTTTGTTACTGCAACCATCAAATCTCGCAATGGTCCGTTTGAATTTTCATCACAGCCATTTTTATTGGTTCCTGTAAAATTCCAGTTTGGTTCGTTGATAATATCATACGCGCCAATCCATTGATTGTCTCTATAACGAGAAGCCAACTTTTTCCATAAAGCAATCATTTTTTTCTGATTGGCTTCGCTGTTCCAAAGTGATGGTTTTGTAGTATCATAATCCGAAATTGCGGCATCATTTCCTTGGCCTCCCGGTGCGGCGTGCAAATCTAAAATCAAATACATTTTATTTTCGGCACACCATTTCAATAGATTATCTGTGATAGTAAAACCTTCTTCAATCCATGTTATTTCTCCATTTTTTTCTTCCTGAATTGATGGCGTATAAAGATTGTAATGCATTGGAAGGCGAACAGAATTAAATCCCCATTTCGCCAATGAATCAATATCTCGTTTTGTGATTCCGTTTGCTTTATAGGCGGCATAAAATTCCTTAGTTCCTTGTTCTCCAACAACGTCCTGAATTTTTTGTTTGATTTGATATTGCGGACTAGCAAATGGCTGTGTCTGCAACATATATCCTTCCTGGACCATCCAGCCTCCTAAACCAAGACCTCTTAAGATTATATTTTTGCCGTTTCCGTCAACAATATTCTGTCCGTCTCTATGTAAAAAGCCTTGTCCGAAAGAAGCGATTGAAAACAAAAGCTGGAATGCTATAATTATTTTTTTCATCTGAAAATTGATTTTATTTTCTTTTGATTATTTCCAAGTATAAGTTCCAACTGCTCCAGCATCTAGAGACGATGTAACCCATTTATCATTGAATTTGATATTGAAAGTTTCATTAGCTGTTCCATCATTTTCAACAATTAAAACTTTTGATCCAGATGGCGTAATGAAAGCAGCAGTTTGAAGATTTCCACTGTTATTACTTGCAATTCTAACAGAACCAGCAGGAACAAATTTTGAAGCATGGGCAATAATGTAATAAGCAACATTACGCTGAATGCTCTCACTCGAATTTATCGTTAAAGCACCTTTACACATGCTGCATCCTCCATCAGTATGAGGTCTGTAACCACCATCATTCGCTAAATTCCATTCTAGTGCGTTTCTACTGTAATTACGCATTGAACCGATAATTACATTACGAACATGCCATTTTAAATCACCACTAAAACTTCCTTCAGAAGATGTCCATTGTTCAGTGAAATACACATTTTTAGTTGGATAAGAACTGTAAACATTTGTTAAGGCACTAATATCTCCAGCATATAAATGGAATGCTGAACCGTCTACGAAAGGAAAAGCATCGGCGTCAGCCAAAATTGCTTTTGGATAATTTGGATTGTCACAATTATGATCGTAAGCAATAATTTTTACATTAAGATTTGCCGCTTTAAAAGCTGGGCCTAAGTTGTTTTTAATAAAAATAGCCTGATCTGCTGCAGACATATACATACTCGGATTGTTTCCGTCATGCAAAGGCTCATTTTGAGGTGTTACGGCATCAATTGTAATTCCCTCAGCTTTCATTTGCTGAATATATTTTACAAAATATTTTGCATAAACATCATAGTACTTTGTTTGCAATTTTCCCCCTTTAAAACTATCCACATCTTTCATCCAAACTGGAGCTGACCAAGGCGTTGCCAAAATCAAAATCTTCGGATTGATAGCCAGAATTTCTTTCAAAAGAGCAATTACACCCGCTTTATCTTTATCTAAACTAAATTTTGCAAGCGTTAAATCTGTATCTCCTGTTGGAAGATCGTCATAAGTAAAAGGAGTTGCATTCAAATCTGATGCTCCAATACTGATTCTTAGGTAACTTATTCCTATTGAGCCTTCTCCAGAACCAAATAATTCCTGTAAAAGAGCACTTTTTTTAGCTGCTGTCAATTGATTGATCATGTCAGCGCTTCCACCTGTTAAAGTATAACCGAAACCATCTATTGTTTGGTATTTTTGAGTGGCATTAACTTCGATATTGGCATTAGTATTTACCACTGTTCCAAATCCTAAAGTTGTTGCTTGTTTGGCTAAAAGAACACTTTGATCTCCTTTTGTCAGCCAGAAATCAACGTCGTTTGTAACTGTCACAGGAGGAGTTACAACTGGAGGAGTTACAGGTGGTGGATCAGTTGCATCGTTTGAAGATGAACATTTTACCTGAGCAAATACTGCTAAAGCAAAAAATAATGCTTTTATAGTGGTTTTAAAATTAAGATTCATTTTTATAGTTTTTTAGTTAATAGACGGCTAGTAAACAATCGTTTGTATAGCGTGTGCCGGGATAGTAATAGTAGTTTTTAAAGTGCCGTTAGTTAAATTATAAACAACATTTTTATCGGATTGATTCATAACAATAGTGGCAATTTTTCCGTCAGTATTTTTAAACGACGTACTCAAAAGGGTTTTATCACTAATGGTCTGAGTTATGCGCTTAGCATTTGCGTGAATGAATTTTGAGAAATGTCCAATATAATAATACATTGGCGTATAGATTAATTCATCTTTTGTAACATCAGCGTGAATTGGTGCAAAACAGAAATTACCTACATGATTTGGTCCTCCATTTTGATCTAGAAGAATATTCCAATCTGTCCAGCCTACAGTTCCGTTATTAAAATCATTAATCATATTTAGGCCATAACGTTCTGCATTTCCCCAAAACTGAAATCTTGAAGCATCAAATTTTTCGACGCAGCCTTCAGTAAACAAAAGTCCTTTATTTGGAAAAGCTTTGTGAACTTCTCCAACTGATTCAAATCTTGGTGGGCCGCCGCTCCAGGTTTCATACCAGTGAAATCCAATTCCCCAAGCAAATTTTGCAACTTCAGGATCGGAGAAAACCAGATTAGCTCTTTTTTCGAGCATTTCGCCGCGATTATGATCCCAGATAATTACATTTTTAGAAGCAAGTCCTTCTTTTTGTAAAGTAGGCCCAAGGAAATTTTTCAAGAAATCTCTTTCGGCTTCAGGTGTATAAATACAAGATTCCCATCTTTGTTTTGCCGCTGGTTCATTTTGGATGGTTAATCCCCAAACCGGAATACCTTCTTTTTCATATTCTCTAATAAATTTCACATAGTAATTAGCCCAAGATTGTGCAAATTCTGGCAACAAAACGCCGCCGTGCAAAATATCGTTATTGTCTTTCATGAAAGCTGGGGGACTCCACGGACTGACAAATAAGGTTAATTTCCCGCCGGCTGTTTCGATTGCTTTTTTAAGAAGTGGAATTCTGTATTTTCGATCGTGGTCAATGCTGAAGGTTTTCAATTCCTTGTCACCTTCTGCAATATAAGTGTAGCTATCACTGCTGAAATCACAGCTGTGTATGTTTGTTCTGGCTAATGAGTAGCCAATTCCTTTATTTTTATCGTAATAAGCGTTTAGAAATTCCTGTTGCTTTTTTGGAGATAACTTAGCAAAAACTTCGGCGCTTGCGTCTGTAATTGCGCCACCAATTCCGAGGAAAGTCTGATCTGTATGTTCAGAATCTATATTTATAGATACTGATGTAGTTGTTTGTTGTGATGTGTTGTTTGAAATGAAATTATTTGATAATGATAATTTCAAATCGGTATTTTCGGCTGTAGTGTAAACCTGAATTTTTTTATTTGATTTGGAACCAGAAACCGCAGAAGCATCTGCAATTTTTGATGAATTACAACTAAATTGCAGTAATAGTATTGGGGCGATTAAAATGCTGCTTATGACTTTCATTGTACTTTCAAAAAAAATGATTTAATTAAAAAGTAAATTGAGGGTCGATACGGATGATTCAAATCAACCCTCATCATTTACAAATAAAATATTAATATACAAGCGTTTGTATTGCATGCGCAGGAATCTTAACTACAGTCTTTTCAGCAGCTATAATTAAGTTATAAGTAATCTCTTTATCTGATTGATTCATGACAATTGTTGCCATTGTACCATCAGTATTTAAAAATGAAGTGCTCAATAATGCACTTCTGCTTACCGCAGTACTAACTCGTACCGCGTTTAGGCGAATAAATTTTGAGAAATGTCCGATGTAATAGTAAGACGGTGTATAAATTAATTCACCAGTCGTTGTATCAGCATGGATTGGAGCGAAACAAAAATTACCAACATGATTAGGACCTCCATTTTGATCCAAAAGGATATTCCAATCAGTCCAGCCGGCTGTTCCGTTATTGAAATCATTAATCATAGAAATACCGTATCTTTCGCCGTTACCCCAAAACTGATATTTTTTGGCATCAAATTTTTCAACACACCCTTCTGTAAACAAAAGACCTTTGTTTGGATAAGCTTCATTTACTTTCGCTACGTTGTCAAACATTGATGCTCCTCCAGACCAGTTTTCGTACCAGTGAAAACCCATTCCCCAAACATATTTTGAAGCTTCTGGATCAGAGTAGATAACATTAGCTCTGTAATTCATCAAATCACGGTTATGATCCCATGCAATAATTTTTACATTACCTAATTTTTCTTTTTTCAAAGTTGGTCCAAGAAAATTTTTGATAAAATCTCTTTCAGCCTCAGCAGTATAAATACATGATTCCCAAGTTTGAACCGCCATTGGCTCATTTTGAGTTGAAGTTCCCCAAATTGGGATTCCTTCTTTCTCGTAAGCTTTTATGAATTTTGCATAAAAATTAGCCCACGTCTGATAATATTCAGGCAATAATTTTCCGCCTTTAAGAACATTTTTGTTGTCTTTCATGAAAGCATTTGGCGACCATGGAGCAACGTAAGTTGTTAGTTTTCCACCTGCTTTTGCAATTGCTTGTTTAATTAACGGAATACGAAATTGTCTGTCATGATCAATAGAAAAAGTCTTTAAATCTTTATCGCCTTCTTCGATATAAGAATAGCTTCCACTGCTAAAATCAGAACTTTGTATCGTTGTTCTTAGCAAAGAATAGCCTATTCCTTTTTGTTTATCGTAGTAAGCATCTAAAAATTCAGCTTGTTTCTCTTTTGAAAGTTTAGCAAAAATTTCTGCACTTGCATCTGTGATAGCTCCACCAATTCCCATAAAAGTCTGGAACTTTTTTGATGGCTCAACAAAAACTGAAGATTCTATTTCAAGAGGTTGTTTTGATGCTGAAAAAGTCAAATTATCAGTAGAGGTTAATCTTAAATTAGAATTCTCAGCTGTAGTATATACGGTTACTTTTTTTCCGTTGGTTGTAAATTCATTTTTTGCTTTAGGCTGGGCAAAAGCTGCCACTGAAAACAAAAAACATAGAATCTTAAAACTATTATTTTTCATTCTTTCCTTGTTATATTAATTATAAATACAAGTTCTCAGAAACTCATTTTCTGACAGCTTAAGGAAGGATTTAAAAAATAGCCCATACTCATAACGATTATGGGCTATTTACAACCAAACTTAAACTTAACTTAAACTTTATTATTTTCCTCTCATTTCTATTTTGCTTACAGTAATTCCGTCCTTAGTAAACGTATTACCTCCACATCTGATAAGAAGATAAATTTTTCCTGTTGTATCAAATTTAACAACGTTTTTAACTGTCCCTGTAGCATCATTTTTAACACAACCTACAGAAGATAGCCAACCTGAAAATGCTGCTTTTGCACAACCATCCCACGTGCTTAATCCCATAACTTTATTGTCTTTGTACTCTACACCAGACTTAGGAACTGATTTACCTGCATAAACTTCAAACCAAGTTTCATCAGAACCGCTAGGGCAAGAAACTAACATGTCAATTGTGTATTCTTTATCCTTAACAACATCAATTGCCTGATAAATTCCTTCTTGAGCCCATCCACCAGGTGAATGAAGTGTAGCGCTTTTGTTAGCGAAAGACCAAAAAGCTGCTCCATTTGCACTAAGATTACATACTGTCCATTGTGCCTGATCGGCTGCAGTTTCAAATTTACCTCCTTTTACAAGGTTACCTTTCACAGGATCAGAAGTAGCTACTACAAGTGGTAAAGATGCTTTTCCTGTTGCTCCTCCAGCACCAATTGCTGTATGTGTTATCGTATAAGCTCCTGCATCTGGTAATGAAATAACTTGAGTATTTTTTCCAATCAAAGCTCCGTCTCCTGTGTCCCATTTCGAACCAATAACACCTTTAGTCTGTGCAGTCATCAGATAAGTATTTACTGCACCAGCAACTGGAGTAATAGTAAATGAAGCATCAACGTTAGATGCTGTTAAACCATTTCCGCTTCCAGCGTCATCATCACAGCTTGATAATGTTCCTAATGCTACTGCTAGCATTAGGAATACATTTTTCTTTAAATTTATATTTAGGTTCATCTTTTTTGGTTTTTGGTTAATCGTTTATTGATAGTTAGGATTTTGTTTCAATTTAGTACCTGTCAATTCCACAAAAGGTATTGGGAAAATTTCATCTGTACCAGCATTGAAACCTCTGTCAGCTAAAGCTGTAGCAGCATCACCCCATCTTACTAAGTCAAAGAATCTGTGTCCTTCTCCTGCAAGCTCCATTCTTCTTTCCTGTTTGATAGCAGCTAATGTTACAGGAACTGGTGCTAATCCAACTCTTGCTCTAACAGCATCTAACAAGGCTTGAGCTCTTGGCCCAGATCCTAACGCTTCAGCTTCCAATAAATAAGTATCAGCAAGTCTGATGATATATGAATCTTGTTTGTAGTTTAACTCTGCAGCTCCACCACCAGTACGAACGTCAGACATTCTAGGCAAGAATTTATTCAAGAAATATCCTGTATCCTGGTTAGCAGCAATGTAATCTGCTTTTCCAGCAGCTTTTAACGCTTTTACATCTAAGATAGTCGCAGCAAATCTTGGATCATCTTTCATTGCATCATACAATTTTTGCGTTGGAACGCTAAAACTCCATCCTGAAGGAAGGTCTGGTGCATCAGAATTTGCTGCTCTTGTATAACTTCTTGGTCCAACCATAACATTTAATGAGTTTCCTTCGTCTCTTCCAGATCCCCAGAATCCCCAGTCAGAGTTACCAGCACTACTGTGGCTTACCTCAATAAGTGATTCTGTATTGAATTTATTAGAAACAACCCATAAATCACTGAATTTAGCTAACAACTTATTACCATATTGATTAGTACCTCCTGGCGTACCATTTACTTCTGCAAGAACTGCAGCTGCTTCAGCCTTTTTACCGTCATATAGATATACTTTTCCTAATAAAGCCTGTGCACCACCTTTAGTCATACGTCCAGCTTCTGTAGTAGCAGGAACAGTTCCAGGTAAAACCGGAATTGCTTCTCTTAAATCTTTTTCAATTTGAGCGTATACATCTTCTGGCTTAGCCTGCTCTGGACTGTAAATATCTGAAGATGTTAATGGTTGTAAGATTAGAGGAATATTTCTAAACATTCTAACCAAGTTAAAATAATACAGTGCACGTAGCGATTTAGCTTCTGCTGTAAATCTAGCTCTTACAGCATCAGACATTGTAGCGCTTGGCAACTTAGACAATAAAACATTTGCTCTGTAAATACCCTGATAGTGATCATTCCAGAAACTTGCTGGGATGAAAAGAGCCGTAAGAGAATGGCTCGAGAAATTTTGAATACCTTGACCGTCAGTAGCACTACCACCTCCTGCCCAGAAATCATCTGAACCAGCATTCATCATTGCTACAATGTTTTCGAATCCACCAGTATTTTTTCTTAATGGATCATATACTCCTACTAATGCAGCATAAGTTTCTGACTCATTTGAGTAATACGTTTCTGCATTTAATTTTCCCTTTGGAGTAGTTGTTACAAAATCTTCTGAACAAGATCCTATTGCAGCCATAGCGACCGCACAGAATATATATTTAAATTTTATTGTTTTCATAATGCTAATATTTATTAAAATTGAACGTTAACTCCGAACATTATCGTTCTTGCTTGTGGATAAACTCCTTTATCTACACCAAATACTTGTCCTCCAATTTCTGGATCGTAACCTGTGTATTTAGTAAATGTGATAAGATTTTCACCATTTAAGTAAAAACGAATTTTATCAGCTCCAACATTAGATGATATTTTTAATGGTAAAGTATATCCTAATTGAACAATTTTCAAACGCACATAATTACCGCTTTCAAGATAGAAGTCTGACATTGAGCTAAAGTTTCCATTAGGGTCACTATTAGTCAATCTTGGATAATCATTTGATGTACCTTCACCTGTCCAACGGCCTAAAGCAGTTGTTTGATAGTTAGCATTCAATATATCTAACCTTCTTAATCCTTGGAAAATTTTGCTTCCTGCAGAACCTTGAGCGAAAGCCATGAAATCGAAGTTTTTGTAATCAAGATTTACAGTAAGTCCAAATGTAGATTTAGGGATATTTGTTCCTAAAAATTCTTTATCCTTGTTACGATCAATTACACCATCTCCATCAACATCAACCCAACGGAAATCCCCTGGTTTAGCATTTGGCTGAAGTAAAGCACCAGCTGAATTTTTGTATGCTGCAACTTCTGCTTCATTTTGGAAGATTCCATTAGTTTTCATACCATAGAACTCATTGAAAGAGTGTCCAACTTGTATTCTTGTAACAGGTCCCATTGATTGAAAACTTGCATCTCCATTGATGAAATCAGTATTTGTGTTAATATAAGTCACCTCATTTTTCAATGTAGCGAAGTTTCCAGTAATACCTAAATTAAAATCTCCAAGTTTCTTTTTATAGTTTAATGAAATTTCAAAACCACTATTGTTCATATCAGCAATGTTAGCAGAAGGCGATTCAGCTACACCAACATAACCAGGAATTACAACATCTCTTAAGATTCCGCTAGTTTTCTTTTTAAAGTAATCTAATGTTAAATTGAAATCGTTAAATAATCTTGCATCAAGACCAACAGTTGCCTGAGAAGTCTCTTCCCATCCTAAATCTGGATTTGGTAAAGTTGAGTTAGCATAACCTGTTGTAATGTTACCTGAATTTCCAATAGTATAGTTGTATCCTCCAACAACAACAGGAAGATATTTATAAGGATCAATATTATCATTTCCTACAACTCCGTAACCACCGCGTAATTTCAAACTATTTACTGATTCATTTTCTTTCCAGAATCCTTCTTTTGAAATTACCCATCCTACTGAGAATGAAGGGAAAACTCCCCACTTTTTATTTTCTCCAAAACGGTTAGAACCATCACGACGAACAATACCAGTAAAAAGATATCTCTCTTTGTAATCATAATTTACACGTGCAAACAAAGAAGCCAATTTATGAACATCTTTATCACTAGACCAGCTTGTTCTGTCTGTTTGAGGCACATCAAAACTAAAAGATGCATCACGATAATTTGTAATTGGCAAACCATACATCGTAGTACCTATTGTACCACCAATATTTTCAGATAAAGCTTCCTGACCAAGTAAAACACTTACATTGTGATCTCCGAATTTATTCGAATAATTAAGTGTGTTTTGAAGTGTCCATGCAAATGTTTTCTCATTGTTTTGCGTGTAATTATTTCTCGCAGAATTAACGTTATTGCTTAAGAAAAATGAAGGTGTGAAACCTTGGCTTCCCCAGTAAGAAATTTTTCCTCCAAGAGTCGTTCTGAATTTCAAATGACTTGTTATATTAGCTTCCATATAAGCATTACCAACTAAATCATCAGACCAGTTATAACCGCCTAATCTTGTTTGAGTATATGCGATTGGATTTGTCATCTCCTGACCTACCCATGGTGAAATACCATAAGGATGACCATTTGCATCACGAATAGCCAATGGGTTATTGTATGGAGCTGTTGCTGCAAGTGCAGGATCTGTTACAACTAATGGAGTTGTTGGATCTAAGTTAATTGCAGAACTTAAAGGTCCTCCAAACTCACTGTTAGTATTTCCTAAACTTTGTGATTTTTGTCTTGTGAATCCAAAAGTTTGTCCAAACGTAAAATAATCAGAAATTTTGTGAGTCGAGTTTAAACGGAAATTCTTTTTGTTATAACCAGAAATGTCTGTTGTAACAATACCTTCTTGGTCTTGAATACCAAACGAAGCGTAAAAAGTAGATTTTTCGCCACCACCACTAATACTTAATTCGTGATTGTATCTGAATGCTTGATTGTTAAAAATAGCATCTTGCCAATCAGTACCTTTTCCTAAGGCAGCAGGATTTGCATATCTGATAGGATTTCCATCAGCAGCTAATTTTTCATTCATTATTGTTGCATACTGCTCTGCATTTAATAAATCTAATTTTTTAGAAGGTGCAGAAACTCCAGCAAAACCATTATAGTTTACAGTAATTTTACCTGATTTACCTTTTTTAGTTGTTACTAAGATAACCCCTGTTGCAGCACGAGTTCCGTAAATTGCAGCAGAAGCAGCATCTTTAAGAACCTCAATAGACTCAATATCAGACTGATTAATAAAACCAGTAGCTCCAGCATCAATTACAATTCCATCAACTACCCAAAGTGGATCGTTACCACCTTCTCTAAATGTAGTTATACCTCTAATACGTACTTTTGCAGTAGATCCAGGCTGACCTGATGTTGAAGCTACAGAAACACCTGCTGCTCTACCTTGTAAAGCTTGCTCAACACGACCATTTGGAACTTTTTCAAGATCTGCAGCTTTAACACTAGAGATTGCTCCAGTAACTACTGATTTCTTTTGAGTACCGTATCCAACCACCACAACTTCATTTAAAGATTGAGATTCTGGCTTTAATTGAATTGTAATTTTTGATCTGCCATTTACAGCTTCACTAACTGTAGTATATCCAATAAAAGTAACTGTCAAAACACCATTTGAAGGAGCTTGGATTTGAAATTTCCCATCAAAATCTGATGCAGTTGATTTATTAGACCCTTTTAATGCAATAGTTGCACCTGGAACTGGCATCCCACTTTCATCATTAATCATCCCGTTTACTGTGACATCCTGAGCCACAGCCATAACCGAGAATAACAAAGATGAAACACAAAAAACAAGTAATTTTGTTAATTTCATTTTTCTAAAAATTTTGGTTAATTAATTAGTAATTTAATGCAATAATAATGTTATTTTTTTACTATCAACAAGTAAAATTCACTACAAAAACACATCAAAACAAATTTTTATACATTACAAAAACACATCATTTTTTTTTTAATTATTTGATTTTTAATTATTTAAAAATTAAATTTAAGATGTTAGCAAAATGTTAATTATAAAAATAAACACTACAGTTGTATAAGATTGCTTATTTTTATGAATAATATCGCTTTCTACAACGAAATAGTAGAGGAAAAACTATTGTAAAACACTACAAACAAAGCATTTACCATTCAAAATTTAAAAAATCTAAAAAAATTTATGAAATTGATGAAATCATATTTTATTATTACTTTTTTTACATTATTCACAATAACTTTTTTTGGCCAAGTCAAGAACATTGGGCTTCCAGACGTAAGAAATTACAAACGAAATGAATATAAAGGAGGAACACAAAACTGGAATATAGGACAGGACAAAAACGGAAACCTATATTTTGCAAACAATAATGGGCTTTTACAGTTCGATGGCTCCTCTTGGAGAAAATATCCGCTTCCTAATTTAACTTCTGTGAGATGTCTAAAAATTGCAAATGATGGGAAAATTTATGTGGGTGGTTATAACGAATTTGGATACTTCAAACCAAATGAAAAAGGAAGACTTAAATACACATCATTATCGCAGCAAGTAGACAAAAACAAAATCAAAATAATAGACTTCATCTGGAAGATTCATTCATTTGAAAATCAGACCATTTTTCAGTCATTTGCAAGAGCTTATATTTTTAAAAACAACAAGCTTACTATATTAGAAGCTCCTAAACGCTTTCAGTTTTCTTTTGTCGTTAATAATAAACTATATTTTCAAGACATTGAAAAGGGAATATTAGAATACCGAAATGGAAAGCTTTACTCACTCCCAAATACTACAAGCTTAAACAATACAGAGATTTGGGGAATGTATAATTTAGCAAAAGGTAAAACACTAATCATAACCTTAGAAAAAGGATTATTCGTTTACGAAAACAACACCGTAAAACCTTGGGATACCGAAGCCAATAATTTTGTCAAAAAAAACAACTCACTTGGAGGAGTAACGATAAATAACAACTTCATAGTTTTAAATTCGGTATTAGACGGAATCGCGATCTGTGATTATAATGGCAAAATAATTCAGCATCTTAATCGTAAAAAAGGCCTTCAAAACAATACCGTTTTAACTTCTTTTATAGACAACAAAAACAATCTTTGGCTTGGTCTTGATAATGGTATTGCATTTGTAAACGAAGGATCTCCGTTTACTTATTTTGGTTTCAGTTATGACATTAGTACTGTTTATGCTTCAGTAATTCATCAAGGCAATCTATATGTAGCAACAAATCAGGGAGTATTTTATCACGCTTGGAACAATAGCTTTAAAGAAGATACTTTTAAACTTGTTCAAGGAACGACAGCACAATCCTGGAATGTTCAAATAATTGACAATGAATTAATTTGTTCCAATAACCGTGGAGCTCTTGTAATTAAAGGAGGCGTTGTTACTAATGTGATCGATTCAAAAGGATATTTTGGGTTTAAGAATATTCCAAATCATCCTGGATTTTATATTGGCTCTAATTATGACGGATTTGCTGTTTTTCAAAAAACGCCAGCCGGATTAGTGCATAAAAATCAAGTAATAGGATTTGATAAATCTTCAAACAACTTCGAGCTTGACGATTCGTATTTATGGCTTAAAAAAGACGAATCAATCTACAGAATGGCTTTAAGCAATGATTTGAAACGATTTTCATCTATTAAAAAAATCGATCGATTAACATCAAAATATAAAAATATCGGAAGTATCCAAAAAATTGATAACCAACTGTACTTTCAGACCAATAATCATTTTTATAAATATTCAAAAGAACAGGATTTATTTTATGAAGATAAAAACTTATCTAAATTGTTTAGGAACATTCCTATTATTAATAGTTTAAGTGAAGATTCGCAATCTAACTTATGGTATGCTTTTGACGAATCTATTGGGGTTTTAATGAAAAAAAACAACTACTATACTAATATTGTAGCGCCTTTTTCGAACCTAACAGGAAATTTGGTAAGCAACTATTTATCTGTCAATACAATCGACAAAAAAAATATTTTTATAGGATTAACCGATGGACTGGCACATTACGATTCTGAATTACTGAATAATTCTGTGACGAAACCAAAAGCCTTTATCCGTAGTTTTTCATTTCCCGGCGATACTATTATTTTAGGAAATAATCAGAACAAAATTGAGAATATCAGAGTTCCTTATTCTTCCAATCATGTACGTTTCACGTTTTCGTCACCTACTTATGAGAATCTAGAAAATGTCGAATTCTCTTATCAGTTGGAGCCTTTCGATGATAAATGGAGCAACTGGTCTACAATTTCTATAAAAGAGTACACAAACCTTCGAGAAGGCGAATATACAATGAATGTGAAGGTCAGAAATAGTTACGGAATCCAATCAGAACCATCAACAATTTCATTTATCGTTTCTCCACCTTGGTACCGACATTTTTTAGCGTTGATGATTTATTTTATTTTAATAATTATCGCCATCTATGTGATTTCGGATAGAATTAAAATGAAAATCAGAAAAAACAAATATTACGAAACCATCGAACAACGTCGTTTATATTTAGAAAAAGAATCCAGAATTAGACAGGAACAATACGATCTTGAAAAAGAAATTGAAAAACTAAAAAACGACAAGCTTCAAATTAAAATTTTAGCAAAAGATAAAGAACTTGTAAATAATTCACTTCAGGTTGTAAAGAAGAACAAAATCTTAAATGGAATTATTCACAAATTGAAAGAAATTGACGTTGAAGCTCTGGATGATTCAACTAAATTCCAAGTAAGCAAACTTAACAAAAGCATTGTAAAAGAAGTAAATACAGATAAAAGCTGGAAAGATTTAGAAAAACACATTAAAAACGTTCATTTTGAGTTTTTAAAGCGACTTAAAGAAAAATACCCAACTATTTCACCTCGCGAGCTGGACTTATCAACTTATTTATTGATGAACATGTCCACTAAAGAAATTGCCGAAATTATGAATATTTCGACAGGAGGTGTTGAGCTAGCGCGATACCGTTTGAGAAAAAAACTCGGACTGAATAAAAAAGAAAATCTGATTGGTTTTTTAATGAGTATCTAAACAAAAAAAGTCATCAGCCGCGGCTGATGGCTTTTTTATTATGAAATATATTCTAATGTTCGTTCCAAAGCCATTCCTCTGGAGCCTTTTATTAAAATAGTATTATCGTTAAATTTAAGCGTTTTTAAATAAGCAGAAAAATCATCAAATGCCTCATAAAAATGAAGATTATCACTTGAAATTTTATTTTCGTAGAATGATTTTCCAATTAAATAACAAACAGATTTATCCTGATTAGATAAAGAATCAACAATCGCTTTATGTTCTTGTGGACCTTCAGCACCTAATTCAAACATGTCGCCTAAAATCATTACTTTATTCTGACTATCTAACTGCAAAAAGTTAGCTATAGCAACAGCCATACTACTTGGATTTGCATTATAAGCATCTAGAATAATTTGGTTTGAGCCTTTTTTCAATAATTGCGATCTATTATTCTCCGGAATATAATTTTCAATTGCTTCTTTAATTGCCGCATCAGTTACTTTAAAGTAATGACCTATAGAAACTGCTGCATTTATGTTATTTGAATTATACAAGCCAATTAAATGCGATTCTACACTAAAGTTTTCATAATCGATCACCACAAAAGGATTTGCTTCAATCTTTTTGATATTTAAATCTGCTTGTTTATTATTTAATCCAAAAGTAAATGATTTTATTCCTATCGCTTTTTCAATTTGAATTGGATCATCAAGATTTACAAATACAGCTTTATTATTTTCTGCAAGATATTTATACATCTCACTTTTTCCTTTTATCACGCCTTCTACTCCACCAAAACCTTCTAAGTGCGCTTTTCCGAAATTGGTAATGTAACCATAATCCGGTTGTGCGATTTCACATAAAAATTCAATTTCCTTTTGATGATTTGCTCCCATTTCTACAATTCCGATTTCAGTTTCTTTTGTAAAAGAAAGTAAAGTTAATGGAACACCAATATGATTATTTAAATTTCCAATTGTGGCTTTTGTTTTGTATTTTTTAGATAAAACGGCATTAATAAGCTCTTTCGTTGTTGTTTTTCCGTTACTTCCCGTTAAAGCAACAATAGGCAATTTCAAATAAGCACGGTGAAATTTAGCTAATTCCTGAAGCGCTTCCAGACTGCTTTTAACCAAAATTGTTCTCTCGTCAATAAAGTACGATTCATTGTCTATAACAACAAATAATGCGCCTAATTTCAAGGCTTCTTGAGCAAAAGTATTAGCGTCAAAATTCTCTCCTTTAATAGCAAAAAACATCGAATCCTTTTCAATCTTTCTAGTGTCAATTGAAAGCGATTTACATTGCAAAAACAGATTATGAATGTCTTGAATATTCATTTATATTATTTTTAATAGATGATAAAAGTAGAAAAAAAACAATAAAAAAATTCCAAATTCCAGACTGAATATTCAGCTTTTGGAATTTGGAATTTTTTTATATTGGAATTTCTAAATCTTAATTCCTTGGTGATTTTCTTCTTTCAGATTTAGATCCTACTCTAGACATTGCACATCTGAAACCAATGTAATCAGTTGCCATATCTTGAGGGAAATATCTTCTTTGAGCTGGATCTAACCAGTAAGCTCTATCTCTCCAAGAACCTCCTTTGTAAACTCTTACTTTATCATCGATTAAAGTAGTACGTTTACTAGAGCTGTCATATTTTCTAATCATTTTTCCTAAACTGTCAGTTGTAACATTATGTTTAGGAGAGTTGTACATTGCTTGGTCAGCTTTTGGTCCAGACTCTGAATCTCCGAAGTCAAAATATCTAGAAGATTGTTTATCACCATCTCTATAATTGATATTGTCACTTGTGCTAAAGTTTTGTCTTAAATATGTTTCTTGCTCATCAACCGGAACCTGAGCAATTTCTCCTGGAAGGTTTCTTGCTACAACTTTACCGTTGCTTAAAGTATCATATTTAATGTTAGCTGTAGAAACGATTTCAATTTTACCGTCTTTACCAATTTTATTTTTAGCATATTGATTCCCTCTGTAGTAGTTGAAGTCATTTGCTTCGTTATCAATAATAGGTCTGTAAACATCGGCTACCCATTCTGCAACGTTACCTGCCATGTCATACAATCCGAAATCATTTGCAGCATAGCTTTTTACTTTATTAGTAATATCAGCTCCGTCATCAGACCATCCAGCAATTCCACCGTAATCTCCGTTTCCTTGTTTAAAGTTAGCCAATTGATCACCTCTGTTTTTACGTTTAGCTGAACGAGTGTAATCTCCAGACCAAGGATATTTCTTTTGTCCTTTATATATATTGTATTCTCTTTGTCCAACATCAGCTGCTGCTGCATATTCCCACTCAGCTTCAGTAGGAAGTCTGTATTCAGGTAAAATAACTCCTGAAGAACGTTGTGCATATACGTTTTTCGCTTCTGGAACTACACCATCTTTACCTGCTTTTGGTCTTCTTCCGTTAGGATTTTTCTTCAATACAATTTCTTCACTACCTCCATACTGTGTAGAAGGAGATGCCAAGTAAGCCTCAGTATTAAACAAACTTTCAGCAGTAACCTCGTTAGTTTTGGCACCTTTTTTAATGTATCCGTCTTTTTCTAAAACAGCTTCGTTTACACGGTCTGTTCTCCATTTGCTGAATTCAACAGCCTGAATCCAGTTTACACCAACTACAGGATATTCAGCATAAGAAGGATGTCTTAAATAGTTATTAGTCATCGTTTCGTTATATCCTAAACGATTTCTCCATACTAATGTATCAGGAGACGCCCCTGTGTAAATGTTTTTGTAATTTTCTTCTGTTGGAGGGAAAACTTTTTTCAACCACTCTAGGTATTCTAAGTACATACCATTAGTAACTTCGGTTTCATCCATGTAGAATGACTGAACGTGTTGTTGGGTTGGTGTGTTATTCCAATCGTGCATAACATCATCCTGTACTTTACCCATTGTAAATGTACCTCCTTCAACAAAAACTAAACCAGGACCAGCCTGTTGTTTTTTTCCTGCATTTCTAGCAGCCGTTCCATTCTGACTATCTACATCCCAACCTGTCGCTCGAGAAGCGTGAGAGGAACTCGATTTTTTGCTACAACTAGCCGTGCCCAACATCAATACCATTGACATCATTAATTGCAGGACTACAATTTTGTTTACTTTCATACTCATTCTTAGGTGATAAATTTAGGTGTTGCAATATAATAATTAACATTTAATTAGCAACATCTGTTCTAATAATTTTATTTAGCTGTTTTTTTACCAGAAAATAACCTATAGTTACGAACGCAAAAATATACTTTTTATTATTTACTATAACATGAAATACTATATTTTTACTTAGTAAAATAATTTGTTAACAATTTCGTTTTCTTAACCTATGAAACAAGCCCTAATCTTATACTTTTTTTTAGTTCCAATCCTTGCATTTTCCCAGATAAATGGGAGCTTCGCAATAGATTGGCAAGGCAAAAAAGAAATGAGTTTCGGTGATTTCAAAACCACAGTTCCTTATTTTTCCGGAAGCAGTTTTCGATACGATACTACTAAAAAAAGCCTAACACTGCTGCTTAACATCACTCAATCGAGCTCTGGAACGAACAATTCTGTGCAACTTTTTAATATTGTTTACGAAACAATTTCAATTAATGATCTTGGCGATTTAAATTCGGAAAACCTTCCTGAAAAACCAAATGAAACGTTAAAAATTGCTTCTTCAAGAGATCAAAAGCAACTTTTTCTTTCGCTTTCGCCAATTCTCAAAGATGGAAATGGCTTTAAAAGGATCCGATCTTTTTCCTATTCTTCAAACGGTTCAACATCAAAAAACACCAATACTTCTGCTTTTCAAAAATCAAGCGTAATTTCTAATTCTGTTTTAGCATCGGGAGATTGGTATCGTTTTTATGTAGAAAAATCAGGCGTTTATAAAATATCAAAATCATTTCTACAAAGTTTAGGCTTTGATCCAAGCAAAACCGATCCGAAAAGAATCAAAATATACGGAAACGGAGGAAGAATGCTTCCTTTAGCAAACAGTACTTATTATCCAGATGATTTGGCTGAAAATGCAATACAGATTATTGGCGAAAGCGACGGAATCTTTAACAATGATGATTACATCCTTTTTTATGCTGAAGGAGTCGAAAACTGGAATTCAGAAAGCCAGACCAACCTTAATCTATTTGACTCAAAATCGTATTATTACATCACAACGACTGGTGGTGACGGAAAAAGAATTCCGATTCTAAATCAGCCTTCAGGAAGTACGACTTTAGAACTAAATACGTTTGATGACTATCAATACCACGAAATTGACCAGACTAATATAGCGCATTTAGGCCGCCAGTGGTTTGGAGAATCATTTGACATCAATCAGGAACAAGAATTTACTTTTACATTTCCAAACGTAGACAACTCTGTTCCTGCAAAAATAGAAGTTGTTGGCGCTGCTGCTGCATTTACTCCGACATCTTTTGCTATAAGCGCAAACGGACAAAATATTGGAAACATTAACTTCAATTCTTTGGTTTCTAGTTCTGATATTAAATTTTATACTGGCAAATTACCTGTAAATTCAACATTTACACCTGCCGAAAGTGTAAAAATAAAACTTACCTATAATAATAATGGTGTACCAGGATCAAAAGGTTATCTTGATTACATTAATATTATCGCAAAAAGAAAACTACTCGGAACCGGAAAACAATTCAAATTCCAATATGATTTGGCCGGCTCAACACCTGGAATTGCAAATTATACCGTTGGAAACGCTGCAGGAATATCTCAAGTTTGGGACATCACAGATCCTTATAATGTTTCCAAAATTGAAAATTCAAATCAGGCAACTTTCAGCTTTAAAGCTTCATTGGGAGAAATCAGAAAATATATCGCTATTGACGCTTCAGATTATTTTACACCTTTAAAAGAAAATCAGTCAAAAGTTGCCAATCAAAATTTAAAAGGAACACTTTTTAGAAATGCTCAAAATAGTATTCAAGATATTGATTATGTTATTATCTCTCCTAAATCTCTTGCCTCTCAAGCTGAAAAATTAGCTGCGTTTCGTCGCACCTATTCCAATTTAAATGTAAAAGTGATTACTTTAGAAGATATCTATCAAGAATTTTCATCAGGAAAGCAAGATATTGCCGCGATTAGAAACTGTATACGATATATTTACGAAAACGCTTCTTCGCCAGACAAAAGAATCAAATATGTGAATTTATTTGGAGATGCATCTTATGATTATAAAGATCGAATTTCAAACAACACTAACATTGTACCTATATATCATTCCTTAATTAGCAACACAACAGGAGAAGCTTCTTTCGCATCTGATGATTTCTATGGATTGATGGATGCCGACGAAGGAAACATTACCAATTTCTTTGGTGGAATTGACATTGCCACAGGCAGAATGCTTGTTTCTGACAATACACAGGCAAATGAAATGGTAAATAAGGTTTTAGAATATCATGACACTAAATCTTATGGTAATTGGAGAAATAATTTTGTTTTAGTGAGTGATGACGCTGATCAAAGTTCTGATGCAACGCTTCAATCACGTCAAAATGCCCTTGCAGATGTTATCGCAACTCAAAAACCATTTTTTAATATTGACAAAATCATTTTAGACTCCTATACTCAGGAAGCTTCTGCAGGCGGATCAAGATATCCTAAAGCCCGTACTGATTTATTTGATGCATTTGAAAAAGGCGCTTTGGTTTTTAATTATTTAGGACATGGTGGCGAAGACGGATTAGCCAGCGAAAGAATTTGGGAAAAATCAGATGGACAAAATCTGAATAATCAGTATAAATATCCTTTATTTATAACAATCACCTGCGAATTTTCGAGATTTGATGACCCAACCCGACCAACAGCGGGAGAATATACTTTTTGGAATCCAAAAGGTGGTGCAATTTCAATGTTGACCACCATTCGGTCAATTGGTCAGTTTAATGCCGAGAATTTCAATGATAGCCTAAGCAAAAATTTACTTTCTTACGGATCAAACCAATACACCACTATTGCAGAAGCGCTTCGAATTTCAAAAAATGAAAATCCGAGCTCATCCAGCAATGTTATATTTTACATTGGAGATCCAGCACTTATGCTTGCAATTCCAAAACCGAGAATTAATTTAACAAAAGTAAATGATGTTGTGATTTCTCAAACCATTCCAGATTTAAAATCACTTTCAAAAATTAAAATTTCAGGAGAAATTACAGATGAAAACAATACACTTCTGAGCAATTACAACGGCGAATTAGCAACTGCAATTTTTGACAAATTAATCACAACATCGACTCTCAATAATGATGGATTCAGTCCGCCAATGTCATTTAAAACTTTAGGAGAAACTATTTTCAGAGGCAATGCTTCAGTCACAAACGGCCAGTTTGAATTTAGCTTTGTTGTTCCAAGAGACATTCGAATTAATGTCGATTATGGCCGAATCAGTTTTTATTCAAAGAAAAATCAAGCCCTAGAAAATCAATCAGGTTATAACACCACTATTAAAATAGGAGGTATAAATGAAAATGCTCCTCAGGACAATATTAGTCCAAAAGTGAAGTTATATATGAATGATGAAACATTTGTTTCTGGTGGCATTACAAATGAATCGCCGTTTCTTTTGGCGTTTCTGGAAGACGAAAACGGAATTAATACAGCGAGTGGAATTGGACATGATATAGTGGCAGTATTAGACGGAGACGTAAGCAATCCGTACATTTTGAATGATTATTATCAGACAAAACTAGATGATTATACAAATGGAAATTTACGCTTTCCGCTTCGAAATTTAAAAGCAGGACTGCACACGATAACTTTCACAGCATGGGATGTTTATAACAATCCTGTAACAAGTGAAATACAATTTATTGTAGTTGGAGATGAATCATTATCTTTAACCCACGTTCTTAATTACCCGAATCCATTTTCAACCTACACACAATTTTGGTTTTCGCACAATAGACCTTATGAACCACTAGAAGTTCAGGTACAGGTTATGACTATAACAGGAAAAGTAGTCTGGACAAAAAACCAAATTATTACAACAGAAGGATTTCTTTCAAGAGAAATTACCTGGGATGGAAGAGACGATTTTGGAGACCGGATAGGTAAAGGAGTTTATATTTATAAATTGACTGTTAAATCAAATTTAACAAATAAAAAAGCAGAAAAGTACGAAAAACTTGTCATCTTATAATATTATATATATTTTGCACCACCAAAAAACATTAGTCCCATAAATGAAAAAAATATCACTTTTATTAATTTGCCTTTTAATTATTACCTACGCTAAAGCCCAAGAAACCAGACCAATTACTACTGGAGTTCCTTTCTTATTAGTTGCTGCTGATGCAAGAGCGGCAGGTTTAGCTGATCAGGGCGTTGCTACCTCTGCTGACGTTTTCTCTCAGCAATGGAATCCTGCGAAATATGCATTTTCTAAAGATGCACAAGGACTTTCTATCAGTTACACCCCTTATTTAACTGATTTAGCCAATGACATTTCACTTGGACAATTAACTTATTACAACAAAATCAGTGACCGAAGCGCCTTTGCAGGAAGTTTTCGCTATTTTGGCTTTGGAGATATTGAGTTAAGAAAAACTGGTGACCCAAATGAAGTTCCGAATATTGTATCGCCAAACGAATTTGCTTTAGACGGATCGTACTCACAAAAACTAAGCGAAACCTTTTCGATGGCAGTTGGAGCAAGATATATACGCTCTAACTTAAGAGTTGCCTCAGAAGATGTAGATGCAACTGCAGGAACATCGTTTGCTGTTGATGTTGCCGGATTTTATCAATCTGAAGAAATTGCTTACAGTGATTTCAACGGAAGATGGAGAGCTGGTTTTAATTTTCAGAATATTGGACCAAAAATCAGTTATGACAATGACGATTTGAGTTCTAACTTTTTACCTGCCAACATGCGTTTAGGAGGAGGATTTGATTTTATTCTTGACGATTATAATAAATTTGCAGTTAGCGTTGAATTTACAAAATTACTTGTACCAACTCCTCCGGGACAACAAGCAGCGGTAGATTTAAACGGAGATGGTGATTTTACTGACCCAGGGGAAAGCGCACAGGATCAAAGCTCAATTGCCTACAACAAATATAATGACATAGGCTGGTTTCAAGGAATGTTTAAATCTTTTGGAGACGCTCCAGACGGATTTAGTGAAGAAATAAAAGAAGTAACTTATAGTCTTGCCGGAGAATATATGTACCAAGATTCGTTTGCATTTCGTGCAGGATATTTCCATGAAAGCCCTCAAAAAGGAGCTCGTCAATTCTTTTCTTTAGGCGCCGGTTTCAAATACAACATCGTAAAAGTTGACGTTTCATACTTATTCTCAACTTCAAAAGTTAAAAATCCGTTAGAAAACACGCTTCGTTTTTCTTTAACGTTTAACTTTGGCGACAAATACGAAGAATATTAAACGATCTAAATAAAAAAACAATAACAATCCAAATTTCTATTTTTAGGAATTTGGATTTTTTTTCCCATAAAAACAATGAAAGAAATAAATATTACGTCATCCTTTTTAGTTTACAGCGGCATTGAAGAACTTTCAGAGGAAATTCAGAATTTAATGAGCCAAGCTGTGGAGATTCGGAAAAAAGCCTATGCTCCCTATTCACAATTTAAAGTTGGAGCAGCTTTATTATTGGATAATGGAAAAATAGTTTTAGGCTCTAATCAAGAAAATGCAGCATATCCATCAGGATTATGCGCAGAACGCGTGGCGATTTTTCATGCGGGAAGCATTTATCCTGAAGCTAAAATCTTAAAAATAGCGATTACAGCTGCTTCAGACACAAACCAAACCACTGCTCCTATTCCGCCTTGTGGTTCTTGCCGCCAATCAATTGCAGAATACGAAATCAAACAAGATACCCCTATAGAAATCTATTTTATGGGCGAAATAGGCGAAGTTTACAAATCGGCATCCCTCAAAAATTTGCTTCCTTTTATGTTCGACAAAAAGTTCTTGTAAAAAAAAGCCAAAAAGTAGCCATTAAATTTTAGTTCTTAAATGTAATGTCTTATTTTTGCATCCCGACCTTTCGGGCGCAAATTTGTGGGAGGAAACTATTTTGCGTTATAGGCAACAATTGATAACACAAACAAACTTTAGCAAAAGAAAGAATTCAGATGAAAGAAGTTACAAAAGAAGTATATTTAAAGTGGTACGAAGACATGCTACTTTGGAGAAAGTTTGAAGACAAACTTGCAGCGTTATACATTCAACAAAAAGTTAGAGGTTTTTTACACCTATATAATGGTCAAGAAGCTGTATTAGCGGGAGCACTTCACGCTATGGACTTGACTAAAGACAAAATGATTACTGCTTACAGAAACCACGTTCAGCCAATTGGAATGGGCGTTGATCCAAGAAATGTAATGGCTGAGCTTTTAGGAAAAGCAACAGGAACTTCTAAAGGTATGGGAGGTTCTATGCACATTTTCTCTAAAGAACACCGTTTTTACGGAGGACACGGAATCGTAGGTGGACAAATTCCTGTGGGAGCTGGTTTAGCTTTCGCTGACAAATATTTCAACACTGGTGGCGTTACTATGACTTACTTTGGTGATGGTGCTGCTAGACAAGGTTCTCTTCACGAAGCTTTCAACATGGCTATGTTATGGAAACTTCCAGTAGTATTTATCGTTGAAAACAACGGATACGCAATGGGAACTTCTGTAGAAAGAACTGCAAACCACACTGATATCTGGAAATTAGGTTTAGGATACGAAATGCCTTGCGGACCTGTTGACGGAATGAACCCAGTAAAAGTTGCCGAAGCAATGCACGAAGCTATCGAAAGAGCACGTCGCGGAGACGGACCAACTTTCCTTGAAATGAAAACGTACCGTTACAGAGGACACTCAATGTCTGATGCACAATTATACCGTTCTAAGGAAGAGGTTGAAGAGTACAAAAAAATTGACCCAATTACACAAGTTCTTGATGTAATTCTGGATCAAAAATATGCTACAGAAGAAGAAATTGAAGTTATTGACCAAAGAGTTAAAGACTTAGTTGAAGAATGTCAGAAATTCGCTGAAGAATCTCCGTACCCAGACTTACAACAATTATACGATGTAGTATACGCACAAGAAGACTATCCATTTACACCTCATAAACTATAACATCATGGCGATTAAAGTAACAATGCCTCGTTTGAGCGATACTATGACGGAAGGAACGGTAGCGACTTGGCTTAAAAAAGTAGGCGACAAAATTAGCGAAGGAGATATCTTAGCTGAAATTGAAACAGACAAAGCAACAATGGAGTTCGAATCTTTTAACGAAGGAACTCTTTTACATATTGGAATTCAAGCTGGAGAAACTGCTCCTGTTGATTCATTATTAGCAATCATTGGTAAAGAAGGAGAAGATATTTCTGCTCTTTTAGCTGGTGGTGATGCTCCTGCTACTGAAGCGCCAAAAGCGGATGCTCCTGCTGCAGAAGCAAAAACTGAAACTGCTGCTCCTGCAAAAGCCGCAACAGAATTACCAAAAGGTGTTGTAGTTGTAACTATGCCACGTTTGAGTGATACTATGACTGAAGGTACAGTAGCAACTTGGTTAAAGAAAGTTGGTGATGCTGTAGCTGAAGGCGATATTTTAGCAGAAATTGAAACAGACAAAGCGACTATGGAGTTTGAGTCTTTCAATGCTGGAACATTATTATACATCGGAATTCAAGAAGGAAATACTGCTCCTGTTGACAGCTTATTAGCTATTATTGGGCCAGCTGGAACTGATATTTCTGGAATCGCTGAAAATTATACTGCTGGAGGCGCTGCAACTGCAAGTGCTCCTGCTGCAGAAGAAACAAAAGCTGCTCCTGCTGCTGAAAAAGCACCAGAAGCTATAAACAATACTTCAGATGGAAGAATTTTAGCTTCACCTTTAGCTAAGAAAATTGCTTCTGATAAAGGAATCCAATTGAACCAAGTTAAAGGTTCTGGAGAAAACGGACGTATCGTGAAAAGCGATATCGAGAACTTTACTCCATCTGCGCAAGCACAACCAGCCGCAGCTGCAACTTCTGCTGCTCCGAAAGCTGAAACTGCTGCTCCTGCTGCACCAAAAGTATTTGTTCCTGCTGGTGAAGTTTTCACAGAAGAGATCAAAAACTCTCAAATGCGTAAAATCATTGCTAAACGTCTTGCAGAATCATTATTCACTGCTCCTCACTACAACTTAGTGATCGAAGTAAGCATGGACGAAGCTATGCAAGCAAGAGCCGCTATCAATAGCGTTCCAGATACAAAAGTATCTTTCAACGATATGGTTATTAAAGCTTGTGCTTTAGCATTGAAAAAACACCCAAAAATCAACTCTACTTGGAAAGAAGATGCTATCATCATCAACCACCACGTAAACATTGGTGTTGCTGTAGCAGTTGAAGACGGATTAGTAGTTCCTGTATTAAGATTTACAGATGCTATGAGTTTATCTCAAATTGGTGGAAGCGTAAGAGATCTTGCTGGAAGAGCTAAAAACAAAAAATTAGGACCACAAGAAATGGAAGGAAGTACTTTTACAGTATCTAACCTTGGTATGTTTGGTATTACTGAATTCAATTCAATTATCAACCAACCAAACTCTGCTATCCTTTCTGTAGGTGCAATTGTTGAGAAACCAGTAGTTAAAAACGGGCAAATCGTAGTTGGAAACACAATGATGTTATCATTAGCTTGTGACCACAGAACAATCGACGGTGCAACTGGCGCTCAATTCTTACAAACATTAAAACAATACATCGAAAGCCCAGTTACAATGTTGGCGTAATTAGTTGTTAATTTTATAATTAAATCCCGTTTTGTTTATTCAAAACGGGATTTTTTGTTTAATTTTCATCCTCTAATTCAATACCTCACAATATGAAGAAATTAATTCTTGCCGCTTTATTTCTGACAGCAATTGCCTGCCAGAAAAAAGAGCAAACCGAAAAACCAACAGCTATTGTCGATGAGCACAGTTATTCGAAACCAGAGCTAGCTGTTGTAAAACATCTTGACCTTGATATTAAAGTTGATTTTGATACACAAACAATCTCAGGAAAAGCATCTTGGCAGATCGATAATATCAGCAAAGGAAATGAAATCATTTTCGACGAAAATACCTTAAATATTACAAAAGTAACTTTAGGCGATGATGAAAAAGAAACAAAATTCGAGCTTGGCGCAGACACAGAATTTCATGGAAAACCGCTCCATATTACTATAGAACCAAATACAACTAAAGTAAACATTTACTACAACACTACTAAAGATGGTGTAGCACTACAATGGCTAAAACCAGAACAGACAGCAGATAAAAAGAAACCTTTTGTTTTCTCTCAAGGCGAAAGTGTTTGGTCAAGAACATGGATTCCATGTCAAGATTCTCCAGGAATTCGTTTTACTTATAATGCAAAAGTTACGGTTCCTAAAGATTTATTAGCGGTTATGAGCGCTGTAAATCCGCAGAAGAAGAATGATACTGGCGTTTATACTTTCAAACAAGATAAAGCAATTCCTTCTTACTTGATGGCAATTGCAGTTGGAGATATTGAATTTCAAGCTATCGACAACAGAACTGGTGTTTATGCAGAACCATCAATGCTAAAAAAATCGGCTTGGGAATTTGCTGAACTTGGAAAAATGGTAAATGCTGCAGAAAAACTTTACGGACCTTATCGTTGGGGACGTTATGATGTTTTGGTTTTACCTCCAAGTTTCCCTTATGGCGGAATGGAAAATCCAAACTTGACTTTCTTAACTCCGGGAGTTATTGCTGGAGATCGTTCGCTAACGAGTTTATTAGCACATGAATTAGGCCACAGTTGGAGCGGAAATTTAGTTACAAACGCAACATGGGATGATATTTGGCTTAACGAAGGTTTTACAACTTATGTTGAACACAGAATTGGAGAAGCTATTTTCGGTAAGAAAGAATTTGAAATGCAAAATGTTATCACAAACAAAGAATTAACTGATAACGTTGCAGAATATGGCGATACAAATCCAGACACAAGATTAAAAGTCAGTTTAACTGGCCGAAATCCAGACGACGGAATCAGCCAAATTCCATACGTTAAAGGATATGCATTTTTAAGAGTTATTGAAAACGCTGTTGGACGCGATAAATTCGATCCGTTTATTAAGAATTATTTTGATTCTCATGCATTCCAATCTATCACAACAGAAGATTTTGTAAAGTATTTAAACGAAAATCTTATTAAAGGTGACAAAGCTTTAGCAGATAAAATTCAATTAGAAAATTGGATTTACAAACCGGGAATTCCGTCAAACATTCTTCCGGTAAGTTCAGTTGATTTTGATGCTATTGATGCAATCCAAAAAAGCTGGAGAGAAACTGGCATTACAGGTTTGAGCAAAAAAATCACAACGACTGCAGAAAAACAGCACTTTATAGATCATCTTCCAGCTGATATTACAGTCGCAGAAATGGACGCAATTGACAAAGAATTCAACTTTACAAAAGGTGGAAACTTCATTATCAAGCGTCAATGGTTTGTTCAGGCATTACGTCATCAATACAAACCAGCGTATCCTGCAATTGAGCAATTTTTGATTGGAATCAGTAGAACTGGATCTGTGATGATGCTTTATAAAGAAATGGTTAAAACTCCTGAAGGGAAAGTTTGGGCGAAACAGATTTTTGGCAAAGCGAAATCTGGTTATCATGCTACAACTATTCAGGCTGTTGAAGGTGTTTTGAAATAAACTTTCAATAATATAATTTCAAAATAGGCTGCTCCTAAGGAACAGCCTATTTTTTTTTTAAGTATTATTTGTCATTCCGAGGAACGAGGAATCTCCGCAAGAAACTCCTCAATCAGAATCGACAATCTTTGTCGAGCTACTTGCGGAGATTCCTCGTTCCTCGGAATGACAAGATTGCGAAAAGCTTTGCTACGAACTTTGACAAAGTTTACTACACACAAAGCTTTTCATTGCTGATAAAATAAACAAAAACAATCTTATGAAACTGAGTGCCCTAGCCCCGATAGAAGTGGAAATCCTTTTGTGGCGGGGTTCGCCACAAAAGATTGTAACGGATAGCGGGATTAGCTCCTAAAAAGGTCCTCCATCATTGAAATCTAAAACCCAGGATTGTACTCAAAAATAGAAGAGGGAAAATTATCCATCACATAGCGTACATTCTCCATGTTCTAAAATCTGTAATCGTCGCAACTTTGTAATGTCAAAAGACAACAACAAATAACAACTTAAAAAATTAAATAAAATGACACGATTAACAGCATTAAACCCAGACGAAGTAACAGGAAAAACTAAAGATTTATTCAACGCAGTTCAAGCTAAATTAGGCGTTGTACCAAACATGATGAGAACAATGGGAAATTCTCCAGCAGTTCTTGAAGGATATTTGAATTTAAGCGGTGCTTTAAGCCACGGAAAACTAAGTGCAAAAACTGGCGAATTAATTGCCTTGGCAGTTTCAGAAAGCAATTCTTGTGATTATTGTTTAGCTGCCCACACTTTTATTGGGGAAAAATTAGTTAAAGCGGATCCAGCAGTTTTAAAAGCAGCAAGATCAGGAAATTCTGCAGATGCTAAAACAGAAGCTATTTTACAATTAGCTAAAACATTAATCAGCAAAAATGGTTTAGTAAACGATGAAGATGTAAATAAAGCTAAAAACGCAGGAGTTTCTGACGCTGAAATTGCTGAAACTATTGCACATGTAGCTTTGAATGTTTTAACAAACTACTTCAATAATCTTGCTAATACTGAAATTGATTTTCCAGCAGTATAATTTAAAAAAGCAAAGTCACTATAACAAAAAACAATTTATAAGGATAGTTGTGAATTTATTTCATAACTATCTTTATATTTTCAAAAAAGAACCAAGATATGAGCTCTCAAAATGTTTCCACTTTAATAAATCCGCAAACTGGTAATTTGGCTTTTAAAATCCTTCCGTTTGAGGACAATATTCATTTTGATCATTTGCAGCGAAATAATTATTATTCGTTAATCTGGGTAAAGAAAGGAAAAGGCAAAGTAAAAGCCGATTTTGCAGAACATCATTTTGAAGAAAATTCACTTCTCGCCTTTTCTCCATATCAGCCTTTTATGCTTTGTGTAAACGAACCAATTGAAGGAATTGCGATTCATTTTCACCCTGATTTTTACTGCATTCACATGCATCAGAAAGAAGTTTCATGTAATGGCGTATTGTTCAACAACATTTATCAGCCGCCTTATGTAAAGGTTACGGAACAAGCTGAGCAAACTTTCAAAATGGTTTTAGAACAAATGAAAGCCGAAATTCAAAATGCAGAATTAGCACAATATGAATTGCTTATTTCGTATTTAAAAATCTTTTTAATTACAGCTTCAAGATTAAAAACCGAACAATTAGAAGAAATGAAATCGGTTCCAGATGCTAAAGAACCTGTTATTCTTCAAAACTTAAAAGATGCGATTGAACTGAACTTCAAAACCAAACATTCGGCAGGGAATTATGCTGATTTACTAAATATTTCCCCAAAAGCTTTAGCCAAATTATCGAAGAATTATTTCAATAAAACCCTTACTGATTTGATTTCAGAAAGAATAATTATCGAAGCTAAAAGAGAATTATATCTCACCAACAAAACCGTCAAAGAAATTGCATACGAATTAGGCTATGACGACGAACATTATTTCAGCCGTTTCTTTAAAACTAATGCTGATGTTTCGCCTCAAATGTATCGTGAAACAGTTGGATTTGGCAAAATGCAAGCTTAATTATTGTTCTTCGCTTCAATCCATTTTGACATATACATGGTGCTTTTATAGGCGTGATGTTGCAGCAAATTTCCCATAAAATTATGAAGACGATGACTTTCAGAATCAGTAAAAAGTGAATTTACCAGCAAAATTAATTCAGTTGAATAACTGCTTTTTTGATAACATTTATTAATAATTGCAATTCCGTTTTTTTGCGATTCTTTCCAGAGATTTTCATCTTGATAAAGTGCAATTGCCTTTTTTGCAAACTCCTCTGGATTATCTTCAATAAAACCATTCCAAGCTAAATCTTCATGCATTGCTTCAGAACCAATGGAAGTCGTTACGCTTGGTGTTCCGCATTGCATGGCTTCTAATAATTTTCCTTTTAAACCTGCACCAAAACGAATTGGAGCTAAAACAACTCTAGCATTTTTAACCACTTCATTAGCGTCTTCTGCCCTTCCCATTATAAAAAATCCATTTTTAGGCTGATGCAACTGCAATACTTTCTGTGACGGATAAGCGCCGTAAACTTCTAAAACTGCTTCTGGAAAATTCTTTTTTATTAAAGGCCAAATAGCTTCTTTTAGATATTGAACGGTATTCCAATTTGGTTCATGAAGAAAATTTCCAATGAAAACAAAGTTCTTTCGATCACTAAAAGAAGGCAGTTTCTGAAGATCTTCTTCATTCATTTTTTCGACCAAAAACGGAAGATAGAACAACAAATCATTGCTTATTTTGAAAACATCTCTCAAAATATTCATTTCAAATTCTGAAATAATCAAAGATAAATCACATCTCAAAATGCTGGCGATTTCACGTTTCGCCACTTCTTCAGACAATAAATCATGAATTTCAAAAGCTCGATTTTCTTTAAAAGCTTTTTGTCTTGCAGTTCTTAGGCAATGCAAATCTTCTGTATCTAAAATTCGGATTGCTTTTGGGCATTTTTCGGTAACTCGCCAGCAAAATTGCTCTTCAATCATAAAACGATCAAACAAAACAACGTCTGGATTTAATTCGATTATAAAATCATCAAAACTTGATGAATTGAGTTCGATGCTTTTTTTTGTTACCTTAAATTCAGCTAAATCAACCATAAAATCACTGTCTTGCGCGGCGCTGACAAAAGTAATTTCGAATCCGTTTTCCTTAAAAATCGAAATCAGTTGCATCATTCTTCCGCCCGCTGCAGAAGAATTTGGTTCTGGCCACACAAAACCAATTATTAAAAGTTTTTTTATCTGATTCATAATATTTGTTTCATATTACAAAATAATGCTTTTTTGCGCGGATTTGCACCCAATTTCCCAAGATTCGGTCATAAAAAAACACTAATTTTGCAGTAAATAAATGCTGGGAAATTATGTTGGGACTAAAATTAGCTACAGACCCTCGCTGGGTAAATATCGTTGAGTCAAATATCGAAGAAATTTTAACGGATCACGCTTGGTGTGAACAAAAAGCGGCTTCAAACGCGATTAGTATCGTTACTTACAACTCTGAACTTGAAGAATTGGTAACTGAAATGCTCGAAATTGCCAGAGAAGAACTAGAGCATTTTCAAATGGTTCACAACATTATAAAACAACGCGGACTCACTTTAGGCCGTGAACGAAAAGATCATTATGTAAATGAACTTTTTAAATTCATGAAAAAAGATGGCAGCCGAAGAGACGCTCTTTGCGACCGATTATTATTTTCAGCCATGATCGAAGCCAGAAGTTGTGAGCGTTTTAAAGTACTTTCAGAAAACATCAAAGATGAAGAATTGGCAAAATTCTACAGAGATTTAATGATTTCTGAAGCCGGTCATTATACTACTTTCCTTGGATTCGCCAGAAAATACCAAGACAATATCGACATTGACAAACGCTGGAAAGAGTGGATTGAATACGAAGGTTCTATCATTACCAATTATGGTAAAAATGAAACTGTTCACGGATAAAACAACTCCAGTTTTACCATTTTTTACCCTTTTTCTAATCTAAATATTTTATCATGTCCAAAAGCAAAACCAAATCCATTTTATTAAAAATCGCAAAGTATCTTGGAATAACTTTCGCCGTTATTATCGCCCTGCTTTTTTTGACTCCGATTGTTTTTGCCGATAAAATCAAAGAACAAATTAAAAAAACAGCCAATGAAAAGCTTAGCGCAGAATTAAATTATTCTGATGTTTCGGTTTCGTTTTTTCATCATTTTCCTTCACTGACACTGACACTAAGCGACTTAAATCTTAATGGATCTGCACCTTATGCAAAGGAAAAATTCATTACTGCAAAAGAAGTTTCTTTCGGAATAAATGTTGCCAGTCTGGTTTTCAGCAAAACCGTAAAAATTGATCAAATTTACCTATCCGATTCTTTTATCAATGTAAAAGTGAATCCAAAAGGAGAAGCTAATTATAACATTTATAAATCTTCAAAACCTTCAAATCCTAAAGACAGCACCGAAACAGCTTTGAAATTAGAGCGAATTGAAATTTTAAACAGCAAAATAATTTATGATGATCAGTCGACAAAAGTTCATTTTGATGCTTTTGGTTTTGATTATTTAGGAAAAGGAGATTTAAACAAATCGATTTTTGATCTGTATTCAAAAGCTAAAATCGAAAAGCTGAATGTAGTTTATGAAGGCGAACCATATTTAATGAATAAAAAGGTCGATGCTGATTTGATTACCAAAGTAAACGTAAACTCGCTTTCTTTCTTTTTTCAACAGAACAACTTAAAAATCAATCAACTTGTGGTTGATTTTAAAGGAAAATTTGACTTCTTGAAAGATGGTTACAATATGGATTTTGTCATAAAATCAAACAACAGCAACTTATACGATGTTTTTACGGCGTTCCCGCCAAAATACATTACATGGCTTTCTAAAACCGAATTAAAAGGAAATACCAATCTGCTTTTAACACTGAAAGGCGATTATATCGCTTCTCAAAATATTGCGCCAGAATTAGATTTGGACGTAAAAATTGACAGCGGATTTGTAAATTATAACAAAAGTGCATTTCCGGTTTCAAATTTGAATTTAGATATTAAAACCAGAGTTCCAAATCTAAATCCGGATCTTGCAGATATTGAGGCTAAAAATCTCTCATTAAATATTAATAAAGATTATTTGAAATCGAAATTTCACGTAGTCGGTGTAAATACTCCAAATATTGACGCGGATTTAAAAGCAAAAATAGACCTTGGGAAATTGATGTCAGCTCTTGGAATTCCAAATATTGTATTAAAAGGAAATCTTGATGGAGATGCCGTTGTAAACGGAAAATTCGACCAAAAAAACAGACTTTTCCCAAAAACGCAAGGAACTATTAATTTAGAAAACGGTTATTTAAAAACACCTTATTACCCAAATCCAATTACCAATATCACTGTTAAATCCAGAATTGACAATCAAAAAGGAACCTATGACGATTTGAAAGTAAAACTAAAACCAGCGCAATTTACTTTTGAAGGAAAACCAGTTTTTGTAGAAGCAGATTTAAGTAATTTTGATGATCTGACCTATGACATCAAAGCCAAAGGAGAATTGGATGTTAATAAAATCTACAAAGTTTTTTCTCAAAAAGGTTTTGATTTAGATGGATTTGTAAAAGCTGATGTTGTTTTAAAAGGAAAACAAAGCGATGCCGAAAAAGGAAATTACAGCAAACTCCATAACAAAGGAACGCTTGAATTAAGAAATATCGGCATTACATCTGAATATCTTCCTAAAAAATTTATTATCAAGGAAGGGATTTTCAAAATTAACCAGGACAAGATGTATTTCAACAACTTTTTGGCCGCATATGGAAAATCTGATTTTAAAATGAACGGTTATTTGCAGAATGTATTTAACTACGCAACTACAAATACTGGTATTTTAAAAGGTGCTTTTACTTCTACATCCCGATATATTAATGTTGACGAATTCATGTCTAGCACAGATCCGAATGCATCAGTAAAAACAAATTCAGGCTCACAAGAAGAATCTAAAAAAACAGAAACTACCCAAACAGGAGTTATCATAATTCCGTCAAACTTGAATTTGCAGTTTACAGCCAATGCGCAGAAAGTCAATTTCGACAAACTTAATTTGCAAAATGCGACTGGAAATTTAAGCATGAAAAACGGCAAACTGACAATGCAGAACACTGGCTTTGATTTAATTGGCTGTAAAGTAGCCATGAATGCCAATTATCAGGCTGTAACGCCTCAAAAAGCAAATTTCGATTATGCTATAAAAGCTTCTGATTTTGATATTAAAAGAGCTTATAATGAAATAGAAGTTTTCAGAAAAATGGCCAGCGCCGCTGAAAAAGCACAAGGAATTGTTTCTTTAGATTACCAATTAAAAGGACGTTTGAACGGAAAAATGGAACCTGTTTATCCTTCACTAACCGGAGGAGGAATACTTTCTGTTAAAGATGTAAAAGTTCGAGGCCTGAAAATGTTTAGCGCAGTAAGCAAAGAAACAAATTCTGAATCGATGAAAAATCCTGATGTTTCTAAAGTTGATATTAAAACTACAATCAAGAACAATATCATGACCGTAGAACGCTTTAAATTCAAATTTGCAGGCTTTAGACCTAGAATTGAAGGCACAACAAGTTTAGACGGAAAACTGAACTTAAAAATGCGTTTAGGATTACCTCCTTTGGGCATTTTCGGGATTCCTCTTATGGTTACCGGAACTCAGGATAATCCAAAAATAAAAGTTGGAAAGAAATCTCAGGATTTGGAAGAAACTAAAGATACTGAGGAATAAAAAGTTCAAACTCTAAATCTTAAATTCCAAATTCCAATTATTGCTAATAACATAAAAACCTTTGTCAAAATTTTAAACTTTGACAAAGGTTTTTTCTTTTTTGTGATTTCTCCTTTCGTCGAAATGACATACTTTATCTTGATAAAAAAAACAAAAAACCCGATCATTTCTGAACGGGTTTTTTATAAAAAGTAATCTTTGATTATTATGCCTCGAATGGGATAATAGATACATAAGATTTGTTATCTCTTTTCTTTTGGAACTTAACAACTCCAGCTACTCTTGCGTGTAGTGTGTGATCTTTACTGATGTAAACGTTTTCACCTGGATTATGTTTTGAACCTCTTTGTCTAACGATGATGTTACCAGCAATAGCAGCTTGACCACCATAAATCTTAACGCCTAAACGTTTTGATTCTGATTCTCTACCATTCTTCGAACTACCGACACCTTTCTTGTGAGCCATGACGTATGAGTTTAAATATTGTTATTATTCTTTAGTAGTCTCTTTTTTTGCTTTTGGAGCTGCTTTTTTTGCTTTTGGAGCCTCTACTTCTTCAGTAGCTACTTCTTCTGCTACAACTGCTTTTTTAGCTGCTGCTTTTTTAGTTCCTCCTGCTGCAGTAATACCTTCAATTACAATTTGAGTAAGATATTGTCTGTGACCATTTCTTTTTTTGTATCCTTTTCTTCTTTTCTTTTTGAAAACGATAACTTTATCACCTTTTAAGTGTTGTAACACTTTAGCTTCTACTGAAGCACCTTCTATAGCTGGGGCGCCTAAAGTTACATTTCCATTATCGTCTAACAAAAGAACTTTATCAAAAGAAACTTTTGATCCTTCTTCGTTAGCTAAACGGTGAACATAAACCTTTAAGTCTTTGCTTACTTTAAATTGTTGCCCTGCTATCTCTACGATTGCATACATATCAAATTGATTTATTGATTTTTAAGGTTGCAAATATACAACTAATAATTTACTACGCAATCCCTCGATGCAAAAATATTTTTTTCCTGTTTAACAGCTGTTTTTCAACTCTTTTTAATGTTTTTAAAATCAAAATTATAAGTAAATTTTTACTAATTTCTAATGATAAAGGCATAAGTTCTAAAATAATACACAAAAAACACTATTTTTGGAGTAACTATATTCAACTTTTTGCTACCTACTTATTTTAGGTATCATAAATTTATTAATCTTATATGAAAAATTCGATAATGATGTTAAGTGCAGCACTAATGCTTGGCGGAGTAGCACATGCTCAAAAGGTGGCTTTTGAAGAATACAATCTAGATAACGGAATGCACGTAATTTTGCATAACGATCCATCGGCGCCTGTGGTTATTACATCTGTAATGTATCACGTAGGTTCAAAAGACGAACGTCCTGACCGAACGGGTTTTGCACATTTTTTTGAACATTTATTATTTGAAGGCACTCAAAATATAAAACGCGGCGAATGGATGAAAATCGTTACTGCAAACGGAGGTGTCAACAATGCCAATACTTCTGATGACAGAACCTATTATTATGAAGTTTTTCCATCAAACAATTTAGAATTGGGATTATGGATGGAATCAGAACGATTAATGCATCCTATTATTAATAAAATTGGAGTTGATACGCAAAATGAAGTTGTAAAAGAAGAAAAAAGAATGCGTTACGACAATCAGCCTTACGGAAATATTCTTCCGGAGGTTAAAAAGAACATGTTCAAAAATCATCCGTATCGCTGGACAACTATTGGTTCAATGAAAGATTTAGACGCCGCAACTCTTGAAGAATTTCAGGCATTCAACAAAAAATTCTATACACCAAACAATGCCGTATTAGTAGTTGCCGGAGATTTCGATAAAACAAAAGCTAAAGAATGGGTTCAGAAATATTTCGGACCAATTCCAAAAGGGGAAACAGTAAAAAAACAAGTCTATACCGAAGAACCTATTACACAAACTATAAAAGCAACATACGAAGATCCAAATATTCAAATTCCGATGGTTGTTGCTTCGTACAGAACGCCGTCAATGAAAACCAGAGACGCGAGAGTTTTAGATTTAATCTCTTCGTATTTAAGTGACGGAAAAAGTTCTAAACTTTACAAAAAAATCGTTGATGACAAAAAAATGGCACTTCAAATTGGCGCTGTTGGTTTTAGTCAGGAAGATTATGGAACTTATATATTATATGGATTGCCAATGGCTCCAAATACAACAACAGACATTTTAAAAGAAATGGATGAAGAAATCGTAAAAATCCAAACTGATTTGATTTCTGAAAAAGATTACGAAAAATTACAGAATAAATTCGATAATAATTTTGTGAATGCGAATTCAAGCGTAGAAGGAATTGCAGAAAATCTTGCTTCTTATTATTTGCTTTATGGAGACGTAAATTTAATCAATACTGAAATTGATATTTACCACTCTATAACGAGAGAAGAAATCAGAGAAGTTGCAAAGAAATATTTGAATCCAAACCAACGCTTGATTTTAGATTATATTCCAACTGCAAAATCTCAAAACTAAGAAGTATCGAATCATGAAAAAAATATATCCTTTTTTAATCCTTTTTTTCCTAACAGGAATTATGATAGCACAAGATCGTCCACAACCGAAACCAGGAAACGCCCCAGTAGTCAACATTAAAAAGCCGCAAACTTTTGTGTTGGCAAACGGCATGAAAGTTTTAGTTGTCGAAAACCATAAATTGCCAAGAGTCAGTTTCAACTTAACACTAGACAATGCTCCTTTTACTGAAGGTAGTAAAAAAGGTGTTGACGAATTAACCAGTAGTTTAATTGGAAACGGAACCAAAAAAACAACTAAAGAAGCTTTTAACGAAGAAATTGATTTCTACGGCGCAAACATCAACTTTACCTCACAAGGTGCTTTTGCGAGTTCGCTTTCTAAATATTCTGGACGCGTTTTAGAGCTTTTGGCAGAAGGCGCTTTACAGCCAAATTTCACTCAAACTGAATTCGACAAAGAAAAAGCAAAATTGATTGAAGGATTAAAGGCCGAAGAAAAAAGTGTTCCGGCAATTGCAAATCGCGTTGTTGATGTTTTGGCTTTTGGAAAAAACCATCCTTCAGGAGAATATCTTTCTGAAGAAACAGTAAAAAATGTAACTCTTGCTGATGTTCAAACAAATTACAATACGTATTTCGTTCCAGAAAATGCTTATTTAGTGATCATTGGAGATGTAAAATTTAAAGATGTAGAACCTACTGTTGAGAAACTTTTTGGCGGATGGAAAAAACAATCTGCTCCAAAAAATACCTATCCGAATCCGGAAAACGCATCTAAACTTCAAATTGATTTTGTAGACGTTCCAAATGCAGTTCAGTCTGAAATTTCGTTGGTAAATACGGTAAACTTAAAAATGAGCGATCCTGATTTTTTTCCAGCAGTAATTGCGAATCAAATTTTAGGAGGCGATTTCAATAGTTATCTGAACATGAATTTACGCGAACAACACGCTTGGACATATGGCGCAAATTCAAGTATTGGAACCGGAAAATATGTTGGCAAATTCAAAGCTTCATCTGCCGTCCGTAACTCGGTTACAGACAGTGCTGTTGTTCAATTTATAAAAGAAATCAAAAGAATCAGAACCGAAAAAGTTTCTGAAGATGTCTTGAAAAATGTAAAGGCTGGATATATTGGGCGCTTTGTAATGCAGGTTGAAAAACCTCAGGCTGTTGCGCGTTATGCTTTAAATATCGAAACGGAAAAACTTCCTGCGGATTTCTATGAGAAATACATTCAAACTATAAATAATGTAACTGCCGATGATATTTATCGTGTTGCAAACAAATATTTCCTGCTTGACAATATGCGAATTGTTATCGTCGGAAAAGGTTCTGATGTAATTTCAGGCATAGAGAAACTTCAAATTCCGATTTATTATTTTGATAAATACGGAAATCCGGTTGAGAAACCAGCAACTAAAAAAGAAGCTCCTGCGAGTGTTACTGCAAAAACAGTTTTCGAAAATTATATTAAAGCAATTGGAGGCGAAAAAGCAGTGACTTCAGTAAAAACGCTTTATATGAATGGAAGCACGACTATTCCGCAAGCCCCTACTCCATTGACGTTTACTTCAAAATTGGATTCAAAAGGAAAAATGATGGTTTCGCTAGCTATGGGAACTATGAGCTTGATGAAACAAGTTGTAAATGAAAAAGGTGCTTATATTGAACAACAAGGTCAGCGCAAAAATCTTGAAGGCGATGATTTAAAAGAAATGAAAGCAAACGCAGCTCCTTTTGAAGAACTTCAATTAATAAAAAGAACCGATTTAAAAGTTGACAGCATAGAACCTATCAACGGAAGTGATGCTTATGCAATTAAAGACGGCAAAACAACTTATTTCTACGATATCAAATCTGGATTAAAAGTAGCAGAATCTAAAGTTCGCGAACAAGGCGGAAAATCGGTTACGCAAATCACAAACTTCAATGATTATAAAGAAGTAAAAGGTGTAAAAGTTCCTTTTAATTTAATTCAGAATGTTGGTTTTGAGTTGGATATCAAAATGTCCGATATCAAAATAAATGAAGGAGTTTCTGATGCAGATTTTCTTTAAGAGATGCTAAGATTCTAAGGCGCTAAGTTGCTAAGGTTTCTTTTCTGATAGGCTTCGTCAAAGGTTTAAACTTTGACGAAGCTTTTTTTTATTGAATTAGTCCATAAAGTTTGTCATTTCGACCGAAGGGAGAAATCACAATAAAAACTCCACATTGTGTGTCGCCAATCTTTATCGAATTCCGCGTGCGATTTCTCCCTTCGGTCGAAATGACAACTTTATCTATAATTTTAGAAAAATCTTATTTCTTAGCCGACAAATAAACTCCAATCAAAATAATAAATGCTCCAAAAAACTGAATTGGCGTCAGCATTTCATTATCTAACAATCCCCAGAAGAAAGCAACAATCGGAATTAAATAAGTAACAGAGGTTGCGAAAACAGGAGAAGATATTTGGATCAATTTAAAGAACAAAACATTTGCAATTCCGGTTCCTAAAACCCCTAAAATCATTACAAAAAATATGGAATGCTGCGTGATATCAATATTTATTCTTTGAGAAATATTGGTCGTGCTCAAAATAATTAATGCAGGCAAAAGCAAAACCATAAAATTTCCAGTTGTAATACTTAGCGAATTCAAATCAGACAAATACTTTTTAATCAAATTTACATTTATTGCATAACAAAGCGTTGCAATTACAACCAAAACCACATAATAGTAGTTTTGTCCCGGATGCGCTGATGCACCGCTCAAAACCAGCAAAAGACAACCAACCAATCCAACAAAAACACCCAATACTTGTCTTTTTTGAAACTGAATTCCGAAAATGAGAATTCCTAAAACCAATGTATTTAAAGGCGTAAGTGAATTTAAAATCGCTACAATTGAACTATCAACTTCTGTTTCGGCAATAGCAAAAAGATAAGCTGGCGTAAAGGTTCCGAAAAATGAAGTTATGGCAACAAATTTCCATTGGCGAAGCGAAATTTTCTTCAAACTTCTAAATCCAACAATCAACAAAAATAAGGCTGCAAAAATAATTCGGAAAGATCCAACCTGAATTGCGGTTAAACCTACCAATCCTCTTTTAATTAAAATAAAAGAACTTCCCCAAATAAGAGAAAGAACTAACAAATACGCCCACTTTAATTGTTTTGCATCCATAAACACCATTTTACTGCAAATTTGTACTATTTTTACGAACTGACCTCTTGAATTTTATTAATTTTGCAACAAACATATTGACAATTTAAAAATCATAAATATGAAATTCACTAAAATATTTGCATCATTAGCTATTGCCGGTTTAGTATTCGTTAGCTGCAAGAAAGAAGAAGATAAAAATTTGGCTAACATAAAACCATTAGAAACAACTTCAAAAGAACACAAAGCAATTGCTGCCGAAAACGTACAAACAGCAAGTTTCGAAATTGAAGGAATGACTTGCGCAATGGGATGTGCCAAAACTATTGAAAAAGAATTATCAAATCTTGATGGCGTTGAAAAAGCAACTGTTGATTTTGACAAAAAAATAGCAAATGTAACTTTTGACAAAACAATCCAAAATCAAGAATCTTTAACTAGAATTGTTCAAGGAACTGGAGATGGAAAAACATATAAGGTTTCGAATTTTAAGTCTTAAATTCTGAAATCAATAATTAAAAAAGGCGTTCAAATTTGAACGCCTTTTTTAATATCTTTTATTTCCATTTTATCGTTTCCATCAAACGCTGCATATCATTTTTGATATAACTCGCAGCCGGCATAACTGAGTCAAAATTAGGTTTTGCATAAAAATAAACCGAACCGATTAAAAAGTGTTTTGTACTGTCTGTAACGTAAAATTGTGAGTTTGTGGCGGCGTTTCCATCAACTTGATAAAACATTCCGTATACTTTCTTTTGAGGATTAAGATACGGTTGTTCTAAAATATCATCGGCTTTTATAACGTGCTCGTATGTTAGTTTTTGAGCATCTTTTAAAAGCTTATTAATATCTCCGTGAACAGGTTTATAAGTCAGATAAATTGTGGCTTTCATTTTTGGATACGTAATCGCAAATCCGCAATCTTTTTCACCTTTAATAATTGCCGCTTCATTCATATCAAAAGCAAACGGACAAGTATTTTCAAAATGAACATATTTTGCTTCCGGATAATCCAAACGCAGAAAACTTGCCGGTTTTGGCAAAACGTCATCTTTACAGCTTACCACAGTTAGAGTCAGTAAAATTACTGCCGTTGAAATTATCTTTTTTAACATCTTAATCTATCGTTACTTTTATTTGTTTTACACGCTTTTTGTCAACTGTTTCAATCGTAAAAACGCAGTTTTCAAAAGCTATTTTTTGATCTTTTTTCGGAAAATTTCCTAAGATTTCCAGGATAAATCCCGCCAATGTTTCGGCCTCACCTTTCCGTGCATCAAAAACATCTTCATCAACATCTACAATTCTGTAAAAATCTTTCAGATTGATTTTTCCTTCAAAAAGAAAATTCTTTTCATCAATCTGCGAGAAATTCAGATTTTCATCATCAAACTCATCACTTATATCTCCTACTATTTCTTCGATAACATCTTCTAAAGAAACCAAACCTGACGTTCCTCCATATTCATCAACCACAATTGCCAAATGGCTTTTAAGACTTTGAAAATCCTTTAATAAATTATCCAATTTTTTATTCTCTGGAACAAAAAACGCTTCTCTCATTAAGGTAGTCCAATCAAATTCTTCTTTATCAATATGAGGCAGTAAATCTTTTACGAACAAAACGCCTTCAATTTGATCAATATTGTCTCTATAAATCGGAATTCTTGAAAAACCACTTTCAATAATTTTAGGGTAAATTTCTCCAAATGTTTCTGAAATTTCCAAAGCAAAAATATCAATCCTCGGACTCATAACTTGTTTCGTATCCGTATTTCCAAAAGAAACAATTCCCTCTAATATTTTTTGTTCTTCGGTTGATGTTCCTTCAGAATCTGTAAGCTCCAAGGCTTGCGAAATCTGATTTATTGAAAAACTGTTTTTCTGTTTTCCCAATTTACGCTGCAAATATAAGGTAACAGCGCGCATCGGCAAACTTATTGGCGAAAGTAATTTGTCTAAAAAAGCGATGGGATAAGCAACACGTTTTGCGAATTTTAAATTGTTTCGGCTGGCGTAAACCTTCGGCAATACTTCTGCAAATAATAATATCAGAAAAGTGACCAAAACTACTTCTAAAAAGAATTTAAAAGCAGGAGAAGTAATATGAGAAAAAATATTTCGACCAATAAACGAAAACAGAATAACAACCCCGATATTCAGAAAATTATTAGCAACTAAAAGCGTTGCCAGCAATTTCTTCGGCTTATCTAAAAGATTTGAAATGATTTTTCCTTTTGAGAGATTTTCGTTCAGTGCTTCATCAATATCTTTTTGAGACAAAGAAAAAAGAGCGACTTCGGCACCTGAAACAATGGCTGATAAAAACAGCAAAATAAATATTCCGACAAAACCAATTATTAAATTGATGTCTAAAGTTGTAGATAAAAGTAAACTGGGCTCTGGGTCCAAATTAAAAAAAATTAGTTAAACAATCAGAAAGGCAAGTCGTTTATAGGCAAGCTTTCGTTTGAAGCGTCAAAGTTAGTGTTTTTTGCCGATTCCTGATCCTGATGTGGCTTATGATTTCCGGTTTCTTTTTTGGTTGTCAGGAAAGTAAACTCTGTAACCTGAATTTCTGTAGTATATTTTGTCGTACCGTCTTCTGCCTGCCATTGACGGGATTTTATACGTCCTTCGACATAAATTTTATCCCCTTTTGATAAATATTTTTCACAAATTTCAGCAGCTTTGTTGCGTACAACTAAATTATGCCACTCCGTCGAAGTTATTTTTTCATTAGTGGTTTTATTAATGTAAACTTCATTTGTAGCTAACTGAAAACGTCCTATGCAGTTTCCTCCATCAAAATAATGCATTTTTACATCATCACCTAAATGGCCAATTAGCATCACCTTATTTAATGTTCCGTTCATAGTTTTTGGTAGTATTTCTCCCAAAGATACATTTTTTTAGCAATTTATTTCTTGCTTTTCAATAAAATTATAAATCACAATTGGAAAAGGAAACGTTTTTAACTCACTGGAACTCAAACCATTCTCTATTTCAGAATTAATTTTAACCTTCCAGAACTGTATATGAAGGTGTTGGTGCGAAAGTTTGTGTACAACAGTAGTTTCTGCGCATTCTTCTATGCCTATAATAGTATAGGAAGGAAAAATGTCTTTTTGCATCGCTTTTGATATTATTTCAAAACCCACAATTTCATCCGTTTCCAAAAGAGGGAATTCGTATAAATTATGCCAAATTCCTTTAGCCGTTCTTTTTTGGATTAATGTATTACCTATAATGTCTTCTAAAACCAAATAATTAAAGTAACGATTTGTGACTTTTGTCTTTTTCAGTTTTACAGGCAAATCGGCTACTTTCTTTTTTTGCAATGCGGCACAACTTTCGTTAAAAACACAAACCATACAATTAGGACTTTTCGGCACACATTGCAAAGCGCCAAATTCCATTATCGCCTGATTGAAGATTGCAGCGTTGTCTTTCGGCATTAATTCATAGGCTAATTCTGTAAACTCTTTTTTAGTCGCCGGCAAAGCAATATCAGACTCTATATCAAAATAACGAGAAAGTACTCTGAAAACATTTCCATCAACAACAGGAACAGCCTCATTATAGGAGAAAGATGCAATCGCGGCGGCTGTATATTCTCCTACTCCTTTTAATTGTAACAAACTTTTATAATTTTCCGGAAAAACGCCATTAAGCTCATTTGCTACATATTGAGCCGTTTTATGCAAATTTCGAGCACGAGAATAGTACCCTAATCCCTGCCAAAGTTTCAAAACTTGCTCTTCTGAGGCATTTGCCAAATCAAAAACAGTAGGAAATTCCTTTGTAAATGCAAAAAAATAAGGCATTCCTTGAGCGACACGAGTCTGCTGAAGCATAATTTCTGAGAGCCAAATCAGGTAAGGATCGGCCGTTTTACGCCATGGCAAATCGCGTTTGTTTTGTAAATACCAATTTATCAGTACGTTATAAAAATCCATTGAAAAATACTTAGAAAACAAAAGTAAATGTTTATGTAATTAAAATTTAACGATTTAGCTTGATTAATTATTTTTTTAATTCCTATATTTGCAAACTCAAAAAAATAGTACATCATTTATAAAATAAAATAGGAAAGAAAATGACGAAAGCAGATATCGTAGCGAAAATTTCAGAGAAACTTGGTCTTGAAAAAGGAGATGTTCAAGCAACAGTTGAAACTTTTATGGAAGAAGTTAAGACTTCATTAGAAACTGGTGACAATGTTTACCTAAGAGGTTTCGGAAGCTTTATCGTTAAAACAAGAGCTGAAAAGACTGGTAGAAACATTTCTAAAAACACAACTATCAAAATTCCAGCACACAACATCCCTGCGTTTAAGCCTGCAAAAGTTTTTGTAGAAGGAGTAAAAACGAACAACGAAGCAAAATAATACTATTAATTAACATAAAATCTGACACGATATGCCAAGTGGTAAAAAAAGAAAGAGACATAAGGTAGCTACTCACAAACGTAAAAAAAGAGCGAGAGCTAACCGTCACAAAAAGAAAAAGTAGTTTTAAACTACTTTTTTCTTTTTAAACGTTCATTGAAATTGAAAAAAGATGAAAGAGAAAAGAAAATAGAATATAGACAACAAAAAGTCTATTCTCTTTACTCTATTCTCTACTAATCTTCTTTTCACCGGGTTAATACCTGTTAAAAATATTGTTTAATCCATCCTTGTAGAAGTTGATGGTTTTTGGTTTTTGGTTTTTGGTTTCTTTACCAACAACTATCAACAAGCAACCGACAACCAATTCACGGATAAAAATTTACAGTGTGAATAAAGAATTAATCATTAGATCTAGTTCTGAAGCAGTAGATTTTGCCTTATTAAAAGATGGAAAACTAATTGAATTACACAAAGAAGAAGAAAAAAGCAACTTTCAGGTTGGTGATATTTTTATTGCCAAAATCAGAAAACCAGTTGCTGGACTTAACGCTGCTTTTGTAAATGTAGGCTTCGAAAAAGATGCCTTTTTACATTATCACGATTTGGGTCCAAATCTAGCTTCTCAGCTGAAATTCATAAAACTTGTAAGCGCAGGTAAAATAAAAGATTTCTCCCTAAAAACCTTTCAGTTTGAAAAAGAGATTGACAAAGATGGCATCATTACTGATATTTTAAGTGCCAATCAATCTGTCTTAGTTCAAGTAGTTAAAGAACCTATATCGACCAAGGGTCCAAGAATAAGTGCTGAGCTTTCTCTTGCCGGAAGATTTATCGTTCTAGTTCCTTTTTCTGATCGTGTTTCTATTTCTCAAAAAATAGAAGACAAAAAAGAAAAGGATCGTCTAAAAAAACTTGTTCTATCGATCAAACCTAAAGGATTTGGTGTTATTGTTCGTACAGTAGCCGAAGGCAAAAACGTAGCCGAATTAGAAAAAGATTTGCAGAACCTGCTTGGCAGATGGTCTGCAATGTGTAAAAAATTACCAACTGCTCATCATCCATCAAAAGTATTAGGAGAGCTTAACAGAGCTTCTTCAATATTAAGAGATGTATTCAATGATACCTTCAGCGGTATTCAAATAGATGATGAAGAGTTGTACCACCAAACGAAGGAATATCTGCAAGAAATTGCACCTTCAAAACAATCGATTGTTAAGTTTTATCAATCAAATGACACTCCGATTTTCGAGAAATACAATATAGAGAGACAAATCAAAACTTCTTTTGGCCGAACTGTTTCGATGAGTAAAGGTGCTTATCTTATCATTGAACACACTGAAGCGTTGCACGTTATTGACGTCAACAGCGGAAACCGTTCAAACAAAGCAACCAACCAGGAAGATACAGCCATGGAAGTTAATATGATTGCCGCTGCAGAAATCGCAAGACAACTTCGTCTGCGAGATATGGGCGGAATTATAGTTGTTGATTTTATCGATATGTCTAATCCAGAAAACAGGAAAGTTTTGTTCGACTTCTTGCGAGAAGAAATGAGCGACGATAAAGCAAAGCATAAAATATTACCGCCAAGTAAGTTTGGTTTGGTCCAAATTACAAGACAGCGCGTAAGACCAGAAGTTAATATTAAAACTAGAGAAGAAGATCCAGATAAAATTAATGGCGAAATTGAAGCGCCAATATTAATAATTGACAAGATCGCCTCTGATTTAGAAAGACTTTTAAAAACCCACAATAAAGTTGTGTTAAACACACATCCGTTTGTGGCTGCATACCTCAGCAAAGGTTTTCCATCATTACGTTCAAAATGGTTTTTTGAACATAAGAAATGGGTGAAAATCATACCTCGTGACGCTTACACGTACTTAGAATACCATTTCTATGATAAAAAAGGAAATGTTATTTCAGAATAAAAAAACAAAACCGCCTTTCGAAAGATTGGCGGTTTTTTTGTGGCTTTTTTTTCGCCACGACCCGAGCGACAGCGAACAGGCGATGCAATTCACGAATTTATTTTTATAATAATTCGTGAATTCGTGGCGGAAAATTTATTCTCTTACAATCTCAATTTTTCTCCTTATTTCATTACCTGAAGCATCCACAACCGTGATATAATGTATTCCTGTTGTTGGCGTAATTGGTAATTCATGAAATGTTTTTGTTGTGGCTTTATAAACATCATCTACATACCAAAACAATTCTTTATCTCTTTCAGAATAAGCTACTTTTAAAATTACAGGCTGAACATTACTATTAAAATCCTTCGTTAAATAGATTTTACTGTTTGCTTTTGGATAAATAAAATCCATTGTGGTGGTTTGCGTTCCTTCACAACCTTCTTTAAATGGTGGCAAAGGCAAATATTCAATGTGTTGACTTTTATAATACCAAGCCATAACCGGAGGCAGAACAAACCAATTTTTAGTCACAATATTATCTATACTTTCGCAGCTGCTATTAACCTGAAATTGTTCTGTTTTATCTAAATGAACGGCTTTATGATACGGACAAACTTTCGTCGATTTTCCTTTTTTAGGAATCCATTGTTTGATTTTCGGACAATTGTCTTTTGCCAAATAACCGCTTAAACGACAAACCTCAACCTCGGCTAAATCTGTATACGGAGTATCAAACCATCTTTGCCTTGGCAATAAATTAAAAACATCGAATAAAATTGGTGCGGCACTTGTAACTCCAGTTAAAGTTGGCCTTCCTTCTCCAGTTGCATTCCCAACCCATATTCCAACCACATATCTTGAGTTAGTTCCAATAGCCCACGCATCTCTATTCCCAAAACTTGTTCCTGTTTTCCATGCAATTTTAAGCGAACTATCGTAAAACTTCCAGGCTTCATCGCCTTCCGGTCTGTTGACTTCTTCCATTGCATTGTATGTTAACCAAATTGACCCCGCACCTAAAGTGTTTTTTTGATCCGTTTCTGATCCGAAATCAGGTTTAAAATCATTTTTATAATTTAATTCTGCAAATTCATTAGTTCGATATTTACCATTGTTTCTATTGAAATAATTAACCGTAGAAGAAAGATTTGCATAGGCTCTACATAAATCCCACAAATTACTTTCAGCACCTCCCAAAATAAGCGATAAACCATAATGGTCTGGTGTTTTGTTGATGTTCTTTAATTTGAATTTCTGCAATTCTTCATAAAATTTATTTACGCCAAAATCTTGCAACATCAAGACCGCTGGAATATTTAATGACCGTGATAATGCCCGATGTGCCGGAACTGCTCCATCAAAAGTAAGGTTGAAATTTTGCGGTGTATAACCTGAAATTTGCGTTGGAATATCAGCAATTAAAGTATTTGGTAATAATTCACCGTCATCTAGCATTGCTCCATACAAAAGCGGTTTCAAAATACTTCCTGTACTTCTTGGCGCATCAATAATATCGACATCTTTTTGATGATCTGCATCGGCTGGAGAATTTCCAACATAACTCATTACATTCCTGTTTTGAACATCTATTACCAAAATAGCCAGATTATGCACTTCATTCTGTTTGTATTGATTGTAATAATATCTTGCAATCTGATTAACTCTATTCTGTAAAGCATAATCAATTGTGGTTTTAACTCTTGTTCCTTCTTCATTTTTAGCCACTCTTTGCAATAAGTGAGGCGCAATTTGAGGCAAATCATATGGCTTTTGAGGAAGAGGCTCTTCTATCGAAAGTTCGTAAGTCTGCTTATCAATAATTCCTTCCTGATGTAGTTTTAACAACAATCGATTTCTCTTGTTTAGTAATTTTATCTGATTTTTTCCAGGATAAATCAAGCTTGGAGCATTTGGCAATACAGCCAAAACAGCATTTTCCGCCCAAGATAATTGATTGGCCTGAACACCAAAATAACGCCAAGAAGCCATTTCTAATCCAACAACATTTCCTCCAAATGGCGCATGAGCAGCGTACATTTCAAGAATTTCATTTTTAGAATAACCTAATTCTAATCTTGTCGCGAGAATAATTTCGATAATTTTTTCAAAATACGTTCTGTTTTTTCCTTTTCGGGAAAGTCTGATAACTTGCTGTGTTAAGGTACTTCCGCCTCGAACTACTTTTCCAGCTTTTCTGTTTTGTTTAAAGGCATTGATCATCGCTCCAGGATTAAAGCCGGGATGTTTATAGAAATATTCATCTTCAAAATAAACAATACATTTTTTGAATTTATCAGGAACACTATCTTGTGCCGGAAAACGCCATTGCCCGTCACGAGCGATTTTAGCCCCGAGCAATTCTCCTTCTTTGCTTTCAATCACAGTTGAATAAGGCTCTTTGAACAAAGTTCGTGGTATAGAAAAATAGTAAATCAGCAAAAGCAGAAATGCAATTGCCGATTTAATTTTGTTTCTTTTAATCCAGTTTATGATGCGTTTAAGAAACGCTTTTAATTTATTTTTCAAGACTAATAATGTGGTTTAACCGCAAAGAGCGCTAAGTTATTCGCTAAGTACGCAAAGATTTTTTTTGCCACAGATTACACAGATTAGCACAGATTAAAAAGATTTTAAAATCTGTGCTAATCTGTGTAATCTGTGGCCAATAATTTTACTTTACAACCTCAACCCAGAATCCTTTTGTTCTTGCTAAGAAAGTATTATCATACATGGCTTCACACTGCAAACCTGGTAAGTAATAGTTTCCTAAATAAGATGCATTTAACAGAATTCTGAAAACTTTGGTTTCTCTAGATTTCATCCCAAAATAGAAATTAGTCCTGTCGTCACGAATATCAATATAATCTGCAATATTGTTTACAGCATCTCCATAATCTGTGAAACGAGTATTTACAATTTCAAATCCGGAAGGCAGAATTTGAGACAATGCTACATTTTGAACGCTTTCATTCCTTTGGTTTTTAATGGTTACTTCAGCAACAAATTCAGTTCCCTGACTAATTTTAGAAACATTGATTAAGCTTCCTTTTCTGTTCTTGAAAACAATTGTTGCAGAAACATCATTTTGAACCACATTTTCCTGTCCGATTGGTAGTATTCCAGTATTAAGTACACGAACATAAACTGTATTCGCTTTATTGTTTTTCAATGTAATACTGTTGGTACCAGAAGCAGCAGAAAGACTACGATCTGCAACTGATTTTTGAGTATTAATCGTTTCTCCTTTTCCGTTTTTACTAAACTGAATATTGATTCCCTTTGGACCATTACTTACTGCAAATTTCGACATTGCATACAAACAATAAGCTGTCGTCTGTGTACTCATCCATTGATTAGCCGACATTTCTTTGGCTAATTTAGTCGCCGTTGCAAATGCTTTTTGTTTCTGATCTAAAAGCAGCATCGTCTCTAAAGCCATTGCTCTGTTTCTTTCGCTTGAACCATAATAGTAATAGCTATAGTCATCTGAATTACTGTCAATACTTGTTTTCAGGAACAAACTTTGTCCCGCCGATTTCTGACCCGCTAAAACATAAGCTGCAGCTAAACGAAGCATACTTTCATTCGAAATGCCTTTTGTTTCACGCAATCTGTTCATTGAAGATAAATCGGCGTTTCCGGCTAAAGCCAATGTGTATAAACGATACGCCTGAGCCAAATCATTTCCGTATTTAGGTTCAAAACGCCATTGTTTGGCTTCTTTTTGTTGATAGCTTAACCATTTTGATTTGAAGTTTATTGGCAACACATATCCCTTTTTCTCTGCTTCAATTAAGAAATGTCCAGCATATGAAGTTCCCCAATCATCAGCAATTGCATTTCCTTGCCAGTAAGGCATTCCGCCGTTAGACAATTGGAAATTACCTAATCGGGCAATTCCTGCAGTTATATTTTTTTGGATTAATCCTTTACGAATTGCATCTATATCAGCCACATCGCCTAAATACAATTGTGGAAAAACAGATGAAGTTGTCTGCTCCACACAACCATGTGGATACTGAATTAAAAATTGCAATCTTCCATTTAGATTCATCGACGGCATTGACGAAACTTCCAATCTTGCTTTGTTGCTTCCGGCAATTCCAAAGGTTTTCCATGAAATTGTTTTTGAACTATTTGGCGTTAAGACAACATCAATAAAAGTACTCGTAACCGGATTCGGATTCGTCATATCAATTTCAACATCATAAACTGATTTTTCATTTCCTGAAGTTGCTATTACCTGCACTTTTGCAATTCCGGTTGCAGCGCCTACAACTAAATTAAAATAAGCCATTTTTTCGTCTGGCTGTGCAAAATTTAATTTTTGAACCGCACTTCCCATTACTTGCAAACCATTGCTTGTTTTTACCTGAACCGAAACATTTTTTATTTTATTCTCCGTTGCAAAAACCGTTACAGGAAGCGTTACTTTTTCTGAAGGAGAAATTTTTCTCGGCAAAGAAGCCAGAACCATCAGCGGGCTTTTAACCGGAGTTGCTTTTTCTACACTTCCGTAAGCACTTGTTGCGGCATCTCCGGCAACAACCATAGTTCTAACAGAACCAATGTATTTTGGCAATTTTAATTGATGCGATTTTGTTTGTCCTTTTTCCAATTTAAATGGTCCGTAATACAATACAACTGGTTTAAAACGATTTGCTTTCTTCGCTTTTCCACCGCCTAAATCCTGATCTCCACCAATACTGAAAATCTGATTTATTTTTCCGCCATAAGCGCCAATTACATCATCATACACATCCCAGGTTTTCACACCCAAAGCTTCACGAACATAAAAACTATCCCATGCATTTGGTGTTTTAAAACGGGTTAAATCAAGAAGACCTTCATCGACAACTGCAATAGTATAAGTCATCTCTTTACCTGATTTTTCACCAACTTTCACTGTAAAAGCTTGTTCTGGCTTCAAAACATCTGGCATTGAGATTGTCGGCGCCAGAATCGTATTTTTGTCCACAACTTCAATTGGAACAATTCCATACATACGAATTGGAGAATCATTTTTGGTTGAAGCATGAGGCTGTAATAATGTAATATTAAAATATACGTTTGGTGCCATTGCTCCCGTAATTGGAACTTCTACTTTGGTTTCTCCATTTTTAGTTTCGGCCCAAATTGTCTGTACTACTTTTGATCCGTTTTCAATTGAAATCAATGCACGTCCGCCTTCACTTGAAGGGAAAGAAATTTGCGCTTTTTCTCCAACTGCATAATTTTTCTTATCAGTAGAAAACACCAACATATTTGCTGTTGAAGCATCTCTATTGCGCGTTTTTCCAGACCAGATTGGCCAATCAATATTTACAGTCAAAGCAGTTGCGTGTCCATCCGGATTATCAGAAACACGAATTAAATAGCGTCCCCATTCTTCATCAGTTAAAGCAAACTGAATATTTCCTTTTCCATTTGAATCCGTATTGACTATAAAAGTTTTATATGAAGTCGTCGCGTTCGAAGAATTATAATTCGATAAATTATCACTTGAAGCATCCCACCACCAGCGCCAATCAACTTTAAACACTTTTACTTCTAAATTTCGAACTGATTTTGGTCTTCCATTTTCATCAACTGTCACAATATCAAAACGATTATTAGTTCTTGTTTCAAGCATATTGTACTTGTTTAATTCTGGCGCTTTAATTCCGACATAGGTTTTATACGGAGAATAAGTCGTAGAAATTACATCAGTACTAAAATCGCCCCCTTCTTCATAGACTTTTGTGATGAATGAAGCACGAAGCATTCCAGGTGCCTGGCCTTGCAATTTTGGCTGAATATTTACTGATGCTTTTCCATTTTCATTCAATTTTCCTGAGAAAACATTGATTTCTTCGGTATTGAATTGACGAACTAAATCATCAAAAGTAAATTTTTCATAACCTTTGAAAGTTGTTGTTTGCTGAGAGAATTTCGCTTGCATTTCAACATTCAAATTCTTAGCAATTGCTCCGTGAAGCCAAATCACTTCAAGATTATCTGTGTTTGGATAAGAGGATGAAAGCGTTTTTCTACTAAACGTATTTTTGATTTTTAAACGGTTTGGTTTAATGGTTTCGATCTTGATGCTTTTGTAAAATTTAGCTCCACCAACACTCACCATTGCTTCCCAATTTCCTGTTGGCGCATCTTGGTTTGTTGGAACTGTAAAAGCATAATGATTCAGTTCGTTTGTTTTTTGAACTGTTTGATAAACCGTTTTTCCATTCGGATCGTTTAATCGGAATTTAATCGGATGTGATTTTGGCAATTTATTCGAAGCATCATTTAAAATAAAAGACAAATACAAATTATCGCCCGGACGCCAAACACCTCGTTCGCCATAAATAAATCCTTTTAAGCCTTTTTGCAAAGTCTCACCCGCAACATCAAAATTACTAACAGACAACGAAAGTCCGTCATCAAGTTTCACATAAGTAGATTGTTGTCCTAAAGTTACAATCGCAAAATAAGCAAACTTATCTAGTTGAAAAGAAGCAATTCCTTCACTACTTGTTGCTTGAGTTCCAATTTTCTGTTGTTGGAAATTATACAAATCAACTCTAGCATTCGAAACTGGTTTTGTCGTCACAATATTATTCACAGCAAATAAATACGATTTGTTTTCACCTCTTTTGGCTATCACACCCAAATCTGAAGCTAAAATATTTGTTGCAATTTTTGCGCTGTAATAATAAGAACTTGAGCAAGGATCCTGACTTTCTCTCCATTCATAATCATCATAATAATAATCGTCGTAAGAGTTGCCACTGTAATTCACATCATTTTCGTCAACTTCTTCTTCCTCTGTTTCATCATCATTCCCTTCTGAAGTTTCACATTTATACAAAGAGTATTTCTTTTTAAAAACAAATTCTACTCTATAAATTGCTCCTGGTTCTGGTGTAATTATTTTAGATAAATCCAATGCAAAAGTATTCCATTTACTCGGATTTATAAGTTTACTTTCAATTAAATTCAGCGTTGTCTTAGCGATGGGTTGTGCGACTTTCTTGAGATTTTGGCCTCCATTCAATTCATTATACTGAAGAAACTGCAGTATATTGTTTTTGTAGATTTTATACACTTTTACGTCAACTGCACTTAAATTTACTGCTTCGAAATTCAGTTTCAAATTGTTTGAACTCGGCAAGATTGTTCCATTTTTAATAAATCGGACATTTGGTTTTATCTGATCAAAAGAAATTTTCTCAGAATAATTGGCATCCATTTTTTTGCCGTACTGACTTTCGATTCCCTGAAAAACTTCAATCAATAAATCTCCCACCGTAATTTGTTCTGGTTCCGATTCTTCTTCCTGAACCACTTCTACTGGTTCAGAAACAGCTGCAGCAGCGCTATCTACTATAACAGCCGCTGAATCAACAAGTGAAACCGCCGTTTCTTCAACCGGAACAATAACTTCTTTTTTTGCAGGTGCTTCTTTTTCATTATTAAAATAAACTTTCAGCAAATTTCCCTGAGTTGAAAATTTTAAATTATTCGTGTTCTGAATCGAAATCAAACCTTTAAAATCTTGTCCTTTTTCCAATGGTTCAGAAAAATTAATCAAAACTGATTGATTGCTTCCATCCGGAACTTCAACTTTTACGATTTTAAATTCATTTATATTGGTAATCGGAAAATCAATTTGTCCTTTTTGTTCGATATCAAAATCGCTTCCATCATATAAAATTTCCAAATTTGAAGCTTCAGAATAACGCTGAATACTGTCGATAATAAAACGAAATTCTTTACCAAAACCTGATTTTTGCTCAAATTTGACTTTAAGATTATTTCCTTTTTGTTTTGCTTCGACTAATTTTTTAGCCGTTTCAATATCAATATTATCTGCAGTTTTTAAAACACAATTCAAATACTGATATTCTTTACTATACGACTGAACATCGGCCGTATTGATTGTAAAATCCTGCTTTATGGTTTTGACTGTAAAATTGAATTCAGAAAGCGTTTTTTCTTTCTCTTTTGGAAGTGTAATAATTTTATCCAGCTTTAAAGTCACCTGATATTCGGTACCCGGTTTCAACTTTTTTTCTGGAATAAAAGCAATTGTATTTGGCGAAAGCGCAACCACTTTTCCATCGACGCTTGGCGAAATATCAAATAAATCGCTGTCTAAAACCTGATTGGCTTTCCAGTCTTTTTTATCAAAAGCCAAAACCACCCTAATATCTGATTCCGCCGAGACTATTCCTCCCGTGAAACTGACTATATACTCTTTAAATAATGAAAAATCGGAATTAAAATCGGCTGCTGATTTTCGGCCGCAAGATTGAAAAATAAAAAACACACAAAACACGAGAACTAATCCTTTTGCTTTCACTTTTATTTAGAGTTAATGGGTTACAATTTTTAAAGAAATCAGAGAACATTTTAACATTTGACTGTTACATCCTATAACTATCAAATGATTAATATATTGTAGTAAATATAAAATATTTTCTGAGCTTTTTTAAGAAGAAATTTCTTTAGTAAAAATATTTAACTTTTGTTGAAGTTTAAAAGCAATTTTGAGATGAATTAGAGTAAATTTCAAAAGATTATTTACGTCTTTCCAAAAAAAAACGTTTCATTAAATCTGCCGCTTCATTGGCCATTATACCAGAAATGACGGTAGTTTTTGGATGAAGTTTAGTTCCCATAGCAATGAAACCACGTTGCTCGTCGCGCGCACCGAAAACAATTTTTGAAATCTGACTCCAATACAAAGCTCCTGCACACATTTGACAAGGCTCGAGCGTAACATAAAGTGTGCAATCTTTTAGATATTTTCCTCCAAGAAAATTTGCTGCTGCAGTTATGGATTGCATTTCGGCATGAGCCGTCACATCATTTAATAATTCCGTCAAATTATGACTTCTTGCGATTATTTTATCTGCAACAACAATTATAGCTCCAACAGGAATTTCGCCTTTTTCAAAAGCCATTTCAGCTTCCTGCAAAGCTTTTTTCATAAAATATTCGTCGGTAAAAGGATTTTCCATAAATGCAAAAATAAGATTTTAGAACTTATTTTTTATTACATTTATTTTTTGATATTTGAATATGGAAAGAAAATACAAAATAGCAATTCCCGAACCCTGCCATGAAAACTGGGATGAAATGACGCCAAAAGATAATGGCCGTTTTTGTATGAACTGTTCTAAAACCGTTGTTGATTTTACTTCCATGCTTCCTGAAGAAGTTCAGCATTATTTCATTCAAAATCAAAATAATAAAATTTGCGGAAGGTTTAAAAATTCGCAATTAAAAACAATCACAATTCAAATTCCGAGTCGCGTTCTTTATTCTCAGACCAATTATCATAAAATGTTCTTATTGGCCTTATTTATTGCTATGGGAACAACTTTATTTAGCTGTGCAGATAAAGATGGGAATAAAAACAAAATTGACAATATCGAGATTGTTGAAAATTCAACTCAAAATCAAGACGGAAGTGAGGAAGTTTCTTCATGTTATGGGCATCAGGTCGAATCTAAAAAAGTAAAAACAAAAAAATATAGTGAAAGAATTATGATGGGTGCGGTAGTTCCTCCTAATATTATTGAGACAGGAAGTTTTAAATATAGTATAATATACAATTCAGCCGATTTAGATGTTTCTCCAGTTCCCGAAAATGGAATGAAAAATTTCTATGCGTTTTTCGATAAAAATTATGTTCAGACAGATCGATCAGAAAAATTTCAGGGAAAAATATCTATGGTGCTTGTTGTAGAGGAAGATGGCACTTTAAGCAATTTCAACATTGCTAAAAACACACCAAAAGAAATTGGAGAAGAAGCAATTAAAGTTTTAAAAACAGCTCCAAACTGGATTCCCGGAAAACTTAACGGCAAAATTGTACGTTCGTCTTATACTTTACCAATCACAATTAAATAATGGAAAGAAATCTTAAAATTACAATTCCGGAACCATGCCATGAAAATTGGGATAAAATGACGCCAATCGAAAATGGCCGATTTTGTTTGAGCTGTTCTAAAACCGTTGTTGATTTTACATCAATGCTTCCGGAGGAAATTCAGCATTTCTTTATTCAAAATCAAAGCAATAAAATTTGTGGCAGATTTAGAAAATCACAATTAGATTCAATAACAATTCAAATTCCTAATCGTATTTTGTATTCTCAAACCCATTATAGTAAAATGTTTCTTTTAGCATTGTTCATTGCTATGGGAACGACTTTGTTTAGTTGTCAAGACAAAGACGGAAATAAGAAAAAAATAGATACAATTGAAGTTGTTGATACTGATAAGAATCAAAATGATAAGCTGAAACAAATTCCGCCTCCGCCTCCACCGCCTCCACGTGAAAAAAATGCCAATCAAGAAAATTCTGAAAAACTTAATAAAATGGTTAGCGGAGAAGTTATTACGGAAAATCAGGCAACAAATGATAGGGAGTCCAAAAATAAAAAGGCAACAAGTTATTCTTCTACTGCAAAAAACAATAAAGAAGAAAAGACAAAACCAACAAAAGCCAACAGCAAGAAGGCAATAGAAGAACCTGTATATAATGGCGGAATCGCCGTTGAAACCAATGCCGAATTCCCAGGCGGAATTGAACAATTCTATAACTTTTTTGAAAAAGAATTTAAAAAACCGCAAAGCTCAGAAACGGCAAATCTTAAAATCAATCTCTCTTTTGCAGTAGAAAGAAACGGATCCGTAACTTATCTTCAATCCATTCCTGAAATTGACAGTTCTACAGAACAGGAAATCAAAAGAGTTTTGAGTTTATGTCCAAAATGGCAACCAGGAGAAACTAATGGCAAGAAAGCAAGGAGATTATATTCTTTACCAATAGTATTGAAATAGAACTCACAATAAAATTAAATTTAAAACCGTAAATTTGCTTTTTACCTTACAATGAAAAGCAATTTACTTTCAAACATATACAATCCTGCCGATTTACGTCTTTTAAAAGAAGAGCAACTAACACAAGTTGCCCAGGAATTACGTCAATTCATCATTGATATAGTTTCTGTAAAAGAAGGACATTTGGGAGCGAGTTTAGGCGTTGTAGAACTTACAATTGCTTTGCATTATGTTTTTAATACTCCAGACGATTTATTGGTTTGGGATGTTGGACATCAGGCTTACGGTCACAAAATCCTTACCGAGAGACGAGAAAACTTCCATACAAACAGACAAATAGACGGCGTTTCTGGTTTTCCAAAAAGAAGCGAAAGTATTTACGATACTTTTGGAGTTGGACATTCTTCGACTTCTATTTCTGCAGCGCTCGGAATGGCGATTGCTTCTAAACTAAAAGGTGATTTTGAGAAAGAACATATCGCAGTAATCGGCGACGCGTCGATTGCTAGCGGAATGGCTTTTGAAGGCCTGAATCACGCCGGAGTTACTGATGCCAATATTTTAGTTATTCTAAACGACAACGCTATCGGAATTGATCCAAGTGTTGGTGCTTTAAAAAAATATCTGACTGCAGTTAAAAATGGAAAAAATCCGAAGCAGAATAACATTATAAAATCGCTGAATTTTGATTATTCTGGCCCAATCGACGGACATGATTTCCCTACATTGATCAAAGAATTAAATCGATTAAAGAAAATAAAAGGCCCTAAATTTCTTCATATTGTAACCACAAAAGGAAAAGGTTTGCAGCAAGCTGAGGAAAATCAGGTAAAATATCATGCTCCAGGAAAGTTTGATGCTTCAACTGGAGAAATTCATTTAAAATCAGAAGAAAATCTTCCTCCGAAATATCAGGATGTTTTTGGTTTGACTATTTTGGATTTAGCCAAAAAGAACGAAAAAATAATCGGAATCACACCCGCAATGCCATCTGGAAGTTCTTTAAAATTCATGATGGACGAATTGCCGGAACGTGCTTTTGATGTTGGAATAGCAGAACAACATGCCGTAACACTTGCGGCTGGAATGGCTACGCAAGGCATGATGGTGTATTGCAATATTTATTCGACTTTTTTACAACGTGCCTACGATCAGGTTATTCACGATGTAGCGTTGCAAAATTTACCCGTAATTTTCTGTTTAGACCGAGCTGGTTTAGTTGGGGAAGATGGCGCAACGCATCACGGCGTTTTTGATATTGCTTATTTGAGAGCCATTCCAAATATCATTATTTATGCTCCACTCAACGAAATTGAGCTTCAAAACATTTTATATACGGCACAATTAGGATTAAATCATCCGATTGCGATACGATATCCTCGCGGACGCGGCGTTTTACCTAAATGGGAAGTAGAAAATTTCGGACATTATGAAAAAATTGAAATTGGTCCCGCAAAATGTTTAAAAGATGGTACGGAAATTGCTGTGCTTTCGACCGGAACAATTGGAAATAATGTTATTGAAGCCTTAAAAGAATGTAGCAATTCAGATTCTTTTGCTCATTACAGCTTCAGCTTTATTAAACCACTAGACATCAATACATTAAAACATATATTCTCAACCTTTGAACATATTATTACAATCGAAGACGGGGTTAAAAATGGTGGTTTTGGAAGTGCTGTTTTAGAATATGCAGCAGCAAATAATTTTAAAAACAACATTGAAATTTTAGGCATTCCGGATCATTTTATTGAGCATGGAAGCGTGCTGCAACTGCAACATTTATGTAAAATTGACGTTAAAAGTTTGATAAATCTTTTTTCTAATCGTTCAAAATAATTATTTTGCACAACCAAAAAAAAACCAAAATTAAGCCTAATGAAATTATTACGTTCTGCCCTTTTGCTGTTGTTATTATTGAGTACTTCAAATAATTTTGCTCAGATTATACAAACGACTTTGGATCCAAATCAGATTCCAAAACTTCCTTCAAACTGGAGTGCAAAAAACAAATTGGGTTTTGATATTTCTGAAATTGCTTTTGTGAATTGGAGCGCCGGGGGAACCAGCTCGATTTCTGGGCTTTTTAAGGGTGAATTTGGAAGAAATTACATCAAAGGAAATCACAAATGGGTAAATGAACTTATTGTGAAATATGGTTTAAATAAACAGGACGGAATCGAATTAAGAAAAACAGACGATGCCGTTCAATTCAACTCAACTTACGGTTTTAGAAAAGATACTCTTTCAAACTGGTATTACTCAGCAAAATTAAATTTCAATACGCAGTTTACAAATGGTTATAACTATCCAAATCGCGATGTTGCAATTTCGAAACCATTTGCACCAGCATATATTTTCCTTGGAGCCGGAGCTGAAAACTCAAATAAGAAAAAAGACAGAGTATTTTATTTCTCACCTATAACTTTAAAGACTACTTTAGTTCTTGATCAATATTTAGCGAATCAAGGTGCATTTGGGGTTAAAAAAGCAGTTTATATAGCTGATCCGGTTGATCCTACTAGTCAAATCTTGGTTGAAGAAGGTCAGAAGGTAAAAGCCGAATTTGGTATTTTGTTTACAGCTTACATGAAAAACGAAATTTACAAAAACGTGTTTTATGAAAACAGACTGAGCTTGTACACTGATTATTTAAACAAATTTGGAAACGTCGATATCGACTACGACACAAAACTGGATCTAGTTGTGAATGCTTATGTAAAAGCAAATATTGGCGTTCATTTAGTATATGACGACGATATTAAAACAAAAAAAGACGTTGTTGATCCTGTTACAGGAGCAAAAACACAAGTTAACGATGGGCCGAGAATGCAATTACGTCAAGTTCTTGGTGTTGGTTTAGTTTATGCTTTTCAATAAATAACTTTTCATCTCATAAAAAAACAGCCGATAAAACAAATGTATTATCGGCTGTTTCTTTTATAGCAAAGAAAATATTATCTCTTTTTTCGACCGCTGATCATTTCATATAATTCAAGCGCATTTCCATCTGTTAAAAGGGAAACATAATGACAAATATGAAGCAGACGTTCGTATAAATTACCTTTTTCTAAATGATGTTTTTCAGGAAGCATCTTAAGGATTAGCTTATCGTAATTTGACGCTGTTCCTTCATATTTATTGTTGAATGCCGTAATAAATTTATCCAATAAAGTCTGGATGATTTGATAGCCTACAATTTCTTTCTCAATAACTTCACGGCTTTGATAAATTTTGTCAACGCTTAATTTGATGATATCATTCATCTGTGCTTTGTATTTGCTTTTATCGGTTAAAGCAAAAGGGAAATTTCCAGCCAAAATTGCTTCTTCATTTTCGATAAAAACATCAACAGCATCATTGATTAAGGCGCCAATTGCTAAAGCTCGCAAATAACTAATTCGGTCTTCTTTTGTCTCTAATAATTTATATTTGGCAACACCAATATTATCTTTTACCAGTTTGATTAAATATTCTAAAGCGTAATCTTCAGAAACCAAACCAAGATTTATTCCGTCTTCAAAATCGATTATCGTGTAGCAAATATCATCTGCAGCTTCAACCAAATAAGCTAAAGGATGTCTTTCAAAACCAATATCGCCATCTTCTTTATTGGCAATCAATCCCATATCCTGAGCTACTTCTTCAAAAAACAATTTATCTGATTGGAAAAAACCATATTTTTTATCCGAAATATTGTTTGTAGGCTTTTTAGGAAGACTTTCTTTTGGATATTTCATAAAAGCGCCTAAAGTAGCATACGAAATTCTAAGTCCGCCTTCAATTCCCGGACGGCTTGCTGTTAAAACAGAAAATCCATTGGCATTTCCTTCAAAATCAATTAAATCCTGCCATTGTTTTGCTGTTAATTTATCCTTGTATTTCAATCCTTTTCCGCTAGAAAAATATTCTCCGATTGCTTTTTCACCTGAATGTCCAAAAGGCGGATTCCCAATATCATGTGCCAAAGAAGCCGCAGCCACAATCGCACCAAAATCATTCATCTGATAACCGTGAATTTCTTTTAAATAAGGATATTTCTCAAGAATTTTCTTCCCGACCAAACGTCCTAAAGATCTTCCAACAACAGAAACTTCCAAACTATGCGTTAATCTGGTATGCACAAAATCTGTTTTTGAAAGTGGAATAACCTGGGTTTTATCCTGTAAACTTCTAAATGCAGACGAAAAAATAATTCGGTCATAATCAACCTCAAAACCTAAACGTGTGTCATCTTGTTCTACTCGTAATCTTTTGCTTGTATCGCCCTGACGTTTTAATGATAAAAGTTGTTCCCAGTTCATTTTTATATTTTAGATTTCTGATTTTAGACTTTAGATTATTCATCTAACCGTCAAAAATACGTTTTATTTTAGGATAAAATATGTCACTTATTAAGTTTTATTCGCCACGAATTCACGAATTATTTAAACATAATGATTTGTAAAAATTCGTGAATTCGTGGCGAAAAATTTAGTCATTAAGTATAAAATCATAATCGCGGCATTATTTTTTTAGAAGCAGAAAATTTTTGGTTTCAAAACAAGTATAGTCCCGCTATCCGCTATATCTTTTCCTGGCTAAAGAAGCCAGAAAAAGGATGCCGCTCCTATCGGGGCTAAACGAGAAATTTTTAATTTCAAAAGATCTTTATCCAACAAAAAAGCATCCGGCTAAGCGGATGCTTTTTTTATATAATTTTGAAATTAAAAATTCTTTGAAACACCCACAGAAAAAGACTGTCCAAAAGTGAAATTAAAGTTTTTGGAAGTTGTTTCTCCGCTATCGCCATCATAATTCAAAGTTCCATACTCAAGTCCTCCAATATTAAAATTCAAGCCAAAACCATTATGGACATTAATAAAAATTGCTGGTGTAAGATTTGTGTAAAATCCATTTCCTTTGTCAATTGTACTTGAATTTATTGCTTCGTTATTATATGTATGTTTTGTATTTTGATACCCCATGCCCAAATCAGCATAAGCCGCAAAAGTCTGATTTAAAGTTTTAGTATAACGCAAAAAACCTCCAACAGAAAACGCATTTGTTTTATTAGAATACGAATTTGGAATCTTATCTTTTACTGTCGATACTCCACTTTCAATACCCGCCGCCCAATTTTCATGAAATTGATATCCAACTTTTGGTGAAAAACCAAAATAATTATATGTATTATCTCCTGGGATATTTGATCTTTTTTGAGAATTATAACTTACACTTCCCATAACCAAAACCGACCCTTTTTTTTGGGCATTTGCAAAACTGAACATTGCCAGTGCAACAACAACTAGAATTTTTTTCATAAGTGATATTTGTTAAATTTTGTAATCTATTTAACAAGAAAGATGCCAATGAATCATTTTGTTATGTTCCTAACAAAAAGAACTCAATTACAACACTTTAAAAACTTTATTCGTCATTATAAAGACACAAAAAAACATCCAATAAGGATGCTTTTTTTTTGTGCTTTAATATAATTTTGAAATTAAAAATTCTTTGAAATACCAATAGAAAATGACTGTCCGAAATTAAATTCAAAAGTCTTCGTTTTACCCTTCATACCAGCTGCTAAATCAGCATTTAAAGCCGAATAATTCAATCCTCCGATATTAAAGTTTAATCCAAAACCTTTTTTAATATCGATAAAAATCGCTGGCGTTAAACTTGCATAAAATCCGTCGCTATCATTGTACGTTTGGCCTGTTGTATTTCTAAAAGTCTCTTTCCTGTTTTTATAACCGATGCCTAAATCTGCATAAGCTGAAAAAATACCACCTAACGGTTTAGAGTAACGCAAAAAACCTCCAAGTTTATAATTATGATCTTTGTATAAACTTCCGTCACTTAAATCATTTTTGGAATTTGAAATCGCACCTTCAATACCAGTTGTCCAATTTTCATGGAACTGATAACCAATTTTCGGCTGAAAGCCAAAAAAGTTTTGACTGTTTTCAAAATTCGAATTTGAATCCTTTTGAGAATTATACATAACACTTCCCATAACTAAAATTGAACCTTTTTGAGCATTTGCAAAGCTGAACACTACCAGTGCAACAATAACTAGAATTTTTTTCATATTTAATATTTGTTAAATTTAATTTATTCAATTTAACAAGAAAGATGCCATAAAATAAGTTTTAGTATTTACTTAACATAAAACCCCCTTGTATACCACAATAGAAGATATTTTTAACATTTATCAATAAAAAAGCGCCCCAATTGGAGCGCTTTCTGAAATTGAATATAAACGTAAGACTAGAAGTTTTTAGAAACTCCAATATTAAATGTTTGACCAAAGTTGAAGTAGAACTTGCTGTAATCAGGACCATTATTATCATAACTTAAAGTCTCGTATCCTAAACCACCAATGCTGAAGTTCAAACCGAAACCTTTTTTCATGTTAATAAAAAGAGCTGGAGTAATACCTACATACACACCATCAGCTTTGTCTTTTGAAAAAGCATTTCCAGGACCGTACGTTTTATTTTTTAAGTTTTGAAAACCTGCTCCCATATCAGCAAAAACAGAAAACGTTTGGCTTAATGGTACTGAATAACGTACAAATCCTCCTAATCTGAATCTGTTGTCTTTTTCTTCAATGTTTCCATTGTCTGTAGTAACTGAACTAACTGTAAACTCTCCACCTACTGTCCAGTTATCATTAAATTGGTAACCTACTTTTGGAGAAAAGCTAAACTCGCTTGATTTTGCTTCACTAAATTGGAATTCTGATTTTTCAGAAGTGTAGCCAATGTTTCCACCTACTAAGATTGTTCCTTTTTGAGCGTTTGCAAAACTGCAGATAGCTAATGCAGCCATCACTAAAATTTTTTTCATGATTTGGGTATATTTAAATTTAGCATTCCCTTAACAATAACGATGCCGTGAATAAAGGGCTCTGCTATTTTTTATCTTTATTTTTAAAAGACAAAATGTAGTAATCGAAACTATTTCTCGTTACTTTTGCAGTAAATAAAAAGTCCATGTCGATAGAAGTAAACAGCATATCAAAAAGTTACGGAGCGCAAAAAGCTTTAAATGAAATTTCTTTTAAAATTGAGAAAGGAGAAATCGTAGGATTTCTTGGTCCAAACGGAGCTGGAAAATCTACTTTAATGAAAATTTTGACTACCTATTTACTTGCCGATAGCGGTTCAGCCCTTGTAAATAGCCACGATGTCATGACAAACACCAAAGAAGTGCAACGATCGATTGGCTATTTACCAGAACACAATCCGTTGTATTTAGATTTGTATGTTCGTGAATATTTGGCTTTTAATGCCGATGTTTACAATGTTCCGAAATCAAGAATCGAAGAAGTTATTCAACTGACAGGACTGACACCGGAAAGCCATAAAAAGATAAGTCAATTGTCAAAAGGATACCGCCAGCGTGTGGGGCTTGCCAATGCTTTACTACATAATCCAGACGTTTTAATTTTGGATGAACCAACTACCGGACTGGACCCTAATCAGTTAATGGAAATTAGAAATGTAATCAAAAATGTAGGGAAAGATAAAACCGTTTTTTTATCAACACACATTATGCAGGAAGTCGAAGCAATTTGTGATCGTGTCATAATTATTGACAAAGGACAAATTGTTGCCGACAATAAATTGGACCATTTAGTTGCTACAGATAAAGAGCAAGTCATTGAAGTTGAGTTTGATTATCAAGTAGAACAACAACTTTTGGCGAAACTAGAAAACATAGCTTCTTATGTAAATACACATGACATGACATGGGAACTTACATTTGTAACCGAAAAAGATATGCGCCCTGCAATATTTGATTTTGCTAATGAAAATGGCTTGAAAACACTTCAACTAAATCAGAAAAATAAAAATCTGGAAGCTGTTTTCAGAGAAATCACCAAATAATATTTTTCATAAAAACATATAAAGCCAATTTGTTCTTTTCACAGAATAAATTGGCTTTTCTTTTTTAAACAACTTCTAAAAAAACCTTTTCTAACTTTTTTGTTTTTAAGCACAGCTTATTAACTCGTTTTCAAACGATTAAAATTTTATTATTTATTTTTAACTATTTTTATTTAGACTTGATACAAATAGTACTATATTTGCACAGGAAATTATAATAATTTTATGATTTAATCAACCTTTCGATTCTTGTTTTTTTGTTTTTTTTGTGTTAGTAAAGAGCCTGATTGTAGTTAACAGGCTCTTTTTATTTTATTGAAACTATTATATTTCTAAATCAAGAATAGATGTTTTTAATTCTTCTATAATGATTTTAATATCTTCTTCCGTTGTGCGCCAATTTACAAAAGAAGCCCTGATTCCTTTTCGACCTTCATAAACTGTCGGCGTCATGAAGACTCTTCCTTTATCATTCAAAATAGTCAAGAACTCGCCTACTTTATCCTGATTGTGATTTCCTTTTAAAGTAAAACAAACATTATTCAATCTAATTGGTGCCATTAACTCAAAACTTCCAGTTGCAATCAAGGCATTTCCAAAATGCAATGCCAATGAAGTACTGTTTTCAATAATATCTTTAAATCCTTCTTTTCCATAAGCACGCAAAGAAAACCACGCAGGAAGGGCTCTTAAACGACGTGAATTTTCAGGAAGCACATTCAAATAATTAAAATTCTCCAACGGATTTCCTAAATAAGGCGCATTCGAATTTTGAAATGTTTCAACCTGCAGATTTGCATGTTCTTTTTTAATCAAATAAAAAGCACTTTCATAAGGTACATTCAGCCATTTATGACAATCAATTGTAATACTGTCTGCTCCTTCCCAACCTTCAACTAAATGCTTAAACTTTTCGGAAACTGCGGCAAAGCCACCAAAAGCGGCATCAATATGCCACCAGAATTTGTATTTTTTTCTCAGTTTTGAAATGGCTTCAAAATCATCAAAATCTGCTGTATTTACAGTTCCTGCGCTTGAAATCAAAATAAATGGTTTTCCATTTAATTTCTGAATATTTTCTTCTAAATCAACAAGATCAAGAGCTTCACGATTGCCTTCTAATGTTTTTACGGTCGTATAATTTTGGCTTCCAATTCCAAGCATTGATAAACATTTAATGGAAGAAGAATGTGGTGTTGCTGTTAAAATATTTATCGTTTCTGAAATTCCGTTTTTGGCAAAATCTTTTCCGAGCTGTTTTCCAAACCATTGTCTAGCAACACCTAAAGAGGTGAAATTCGACATGGTTGCACCAGTTACAAATCCGCCAATAAATGAATCTGGCAATTCTAGTAATTGCAATAACAAATTAATCGTTTCAAACTCAATCAATGCCGACGCACCGCCCTGTGCTTTTATAGCCTGCGTATTTTGATCGTAAACCGAAGCAAGCCAGTCACCAACAATAGATGCCGGCGTTGAACCACCCGTAACAAAACCTAAATAACGTGGTCCAGGCGAAGCAACCATTAAAGGAGCCAAACGTTCATTAAATTCCTTTAAAGCCTCAATCGAACCTAAACCAAATTCGTTTAGATTATTTGCAGGATCAATTGTATTTTTATTTGAAGTTGGAATATTGTCAAGGTCATTCAAAAAATTAATTCCTTGTTGTTTTGCTTTTTCTAAGATATTTTCGAAATTGTTTAGATCATGTTGTAATATCGGATTCATAAGTTTGTTGTATTAGTTATGTCGCGCAGAATGCACGGATGAAAAAAGTTTAATAAAATTTGCGTTTTTATAGAGAAACTACCATTTTGTCTTTTCCGAAAACCTTGAAACCAACATCGAGCATATTACATCGCCATTGGCATTTAGTAAAGTAGCGATTGGATCGACCAGAGTTCCTAAAATCATCGCAACTGGCAAAGCTTGCTCCATCGGGAAACCGTAAACCGTAATCGCTAAAACTTCTCCAATATAACCTCCGTTTGGAATTCCGCCTTCGACAATAGAAACGATTACTGTAATTCCCAAAGCCAAAAGAATGGTTGACGGCTCTGTAAAATCCTTCCCAAACATGGCAAACAAAAAGGTTATTTTTAAGATGGATGACATACTTGAACCATCTTTATGCAAAGGTGCTCCAAGCGGAATCACCAAATTACGAACATGTGCCGGAATTCCCATTTTTTGCGCTGCATCAAGATTTGCAGGAATCGTGGCAATACTGCTGCAAGTTCCTATTGCGGTTAACGAAGGCGTAATATTGTTACTCCAAAAAACTTTAAAAGCTCTTTTCCCTCCAGCCACAAGCGCATATAAACTAAAAAATAAAAAGAAATAAAAGATGCAAGCTGCATAATAAACGGCCATTGGTTTTGCATAAACGCCAAATAATTGCGGTCCAAAAATACCAACCTGATAGGCAAAATAGGCTCCCAAACCAATTGGAGCGAATTTCATTATAATATTCAAAAGCTGTTTCATCACCTCGTTTCCTGAATCCAGAAAACTCTTAAATGCATTTCCTTTTTCACCAGATTGCAATGTTGCAAAGCCAATTAAAAAAGAAAAAACAATAAGTGCCAGCATACTTTTTCGCGAAAGCAATTCAAAAAAATCATTTGCTGTAAGCAATTTTGCAATTTGATCTCCGACGGATCCGGATTCAATCTTTTCAAACGGAATTTTAGTAATCGCTATATCCTGATGAATAGGAAAAAGATAAACAGCAAAAATCATTACAATTGCTGAAATAAGAATCGTAGTCAGAAAAACCAAAATCATTACAACGAATAGTTTTCCTAATTTTTCTGTCCTTTCCAAATTAGCAATCGAAGAACCGATTGTAAAAAATATAAGTGGAATAATCGCTGTAAAAAGCAAATTCAGGAATATATCACCAAGCGGTTTTATGATCAAAACATTTTCTCCAAATACTAATCCGAAAATGCTTCCTACTATAATTCCGCCAAGAAGTAAAAGTATACTGCTATAATTCTGTAAAAAATTGATTTTTTTAACTTCCATAATTGCTAGGATTATAATTCAGAAAGATTAGTAATAAAGAATGAAAGTACTCAAAAAAAGATTGCGAAAATTGATTCGTTACTTTTCCAAAACAATCGTAGTAAAAACCCTATCGGCAAGTTCGCCTGTTTTGCTTTTTACTTGTTCTGTCTGACTTTCAATATAAACAATTTTAAAAGCTGTTTTTTCAATTAGTTTTTGTGCTTTTTCAGTGTTGTAAAGCTCAAATTCAAATTGCGTAAACGGAAGCTGCTTCATGAAATCTTCCTGAGCAAACGTCAAGCAGAAATTCCCGTTTGGTTTTAAAACCCTATAAATTTCCGAAAGTAATTCTTCAGGCTTCTGCCAAAAGTAAATTGTATTTACCGTAAAAATTTTATCGAATAACTCATCTTCAAACGGAATCGTATTTCCGTCATAAAGTGAAAAGAAAGCTTGTTTTTGAGAAACAAAATTTCGATTGATCTGGCGTGCTTCCTGAAACATCAATTCCGACATTTCCAGCCCGTAGTATTTAAGTTTTTCAGCTTGTTCAAACAAAAATTCAACGTGACCTGCGTTCCCGTGGCCCAGTTCCAGAATTCTGTTTTCGTTTGAAATATTTAGATTTTTAATCGAATGTTTTGTCATATTGATGTTCGTTTCGTTCATCATATTGCCCATTTCGATTCCTTTTTCTCCCGATGGATGTTTTAATTGAGAGGCTATGGCTTGTAATTCTTCTTGTTTCATGACTCGAAAATTTAAACTTCTAAATTAAACAAAATCCTTCAGCAATTTGTTGTCACTTGGCTCGGATCCCAACTAACGCTTGTTTTGTCATTCCGAGGAACGAGGAATCTCCACAAGAAACTCGACAAAGATTAGCGATTCACTGGATGGAGCTACTTGTGGAGATTCCTCGTTCCTCGGAACGACAAAATGCTTGCAGATTAAAAAACCTGACTCGCAATCTGGCGAATATTCTCAGATTTCCCCATTGAATAATAATGTAAAAACGGAACTCCAGCCGCTTTTAATTCCAATGACTGCTGAATCGCCCATTCAATTCCGACTTGTTTGATTTCAGCGTTGTTTTTGCATTTATCTACAGCATCGATTAAATCTTCAGGCAAATCGATTCTGAAAATCTGTGGTAAAACTTGCAAGTGTCTTTGAACAGCAATTGGTTTAATTCCAGGAATAATCGGAATTGTGATTCCCATTTCTCTTGCTTTTTCTACAAAGGCAAAATATTTTGAGTTGTCAAAAAACATCTGTGTTACCACATAATCTGCTCCTGCGTCTACTTTTTCTTTTAATCTTTTTAAATCTGATTGTAAAGATGGTGATTCCAAATGCTTTTCAGGATATCCCGCAACTCCAATACAGAAATCAGCTTTATTGTCAATATCCATCACTTCATGCAGATATTTTCCGCAATTCAAATCTTTGATTTGACGAACCAAATCAACTGCGTAATGATTTCCTCCTGCTTTCGGTACAAAAGATTGTTCATCTTTCATTGCATCGCCGCGAAGCGCCATTACATTGTTGATTCCTAAATACTGACAATCAACCAGCATGTATTCGGTTTCTTCTTGTGTAAATCCACCACAAAGCAAATGTGGAACGGTATCTACATTATATTTGTGTTTTATAGAAGCGCAAATTCCAAGCGTTCCCGGACGCATACGAGTTAATTTTTTGTCTAAAAGTCCGTTGCCTTTATCAATATAAATATACTCTTCGCGAGAAGTTGTTACATCAATAAACGGCGGTTTAAACTCCATCAACGGATCAATATTATCGTATAATTCCTGAATGCTTTTCCCCTTTTGAGGCGGAATAATTTCAAATGAGAATAATGTTTTTCCTTTGGCGTTTTCTATATGCTCTGTTACTTTCATTTTTTGTTTTTTGTTTCATGTTTCAGGTTTCATGTTTCAAGTTCTCTACTGTAACTTGAAACTTGAAACCTGAAACAAAAATAACTTTTCGTTAATCTGCTATATTAGGGTTTAACCACTTCATTGCGTAATCCGTTGGAACATTACGTCGTTTGGCGTAATCTACTACCTGATCTTCTTTTATTTTTCCGAGTCCGAAATACCTGCTTTTTGGGTTTCCAAAATAATATCCAGAAACTGAAGAAGCCGGCCACATCGCCATGCTTTCTGTCAAAGTCACTCCAATTTCTTCGGCAACATTTAAAAGCTTCCAAATCGTTGGTTTTTCCAAGTGATCAGGACAAGCTGGATAACCTGGCGCCGGACGAATTCCTTTATAATTTTCCTTAATCAATTCTTCGTTAGTTAAAGATTCTTCTGAATCATAACCCCAGAAATCTTTACGCACTCTCTCGTGAAGATATTCGGCGAAAGCCTCCGCAAAACGATCGGCAAGTGCTTTCACCATAATCGAATTATAGTCGTCTAAATTCTTTTCGTATTCCGCTGCCCATTCGTCAACACCAAAACCAGTTGTTACGCAGAAAGCTCCTATATAATCAGTTACGCCACTGTCTTTTGGCAGAATAAAATCGGCTAAAGCGATATTTGGAGCGCCTTTTGTTTTTTGTGACTGCTGACGAAGCGTTAAAAATTTCTCTAAAACTTTTCCGTTTTCATCACGCAATTCGATATCGTCGTCATCAACCTGATTCGCAGGGAAAATTCCGTAAATACCTTTTGCTTTTAGTTTTTTCTCTTCCAGAATTACTTTCAACATTGCCTGAGCATCGTTAAAAACAGAAGTCGCTTGTTCTCCCACAACCTCATCCGTTAAAATTGCCGGATATTTTCCGTACAATTCCCAAGTCTGAAAAAACGGCGTCCAGTCGATATACGGAACCAAAACATCCAATTCAACTTCGACAACTTGCTTTCCAATTACTTTTGGTTTAGTCGGCGTGTATTCCGACCAATCCAATGGTAATTTGTTTTTACGGGCATCTTCAATCGTCAGGAAGTTTTTATCTCTTGAACGATTTAAAAATGTTTCTCTAAAAGAATCGTATTCTGCACGAATATCTGCCGCATATATTTTTCTATTATGATCTAACAGGTTTCCTGCAACAGTAACAGCTCTCGAAGCATCGTTTACGTGAATTACAGTTTCTCTATATTGAGGCGCAATTTTCACGGCAGTATGCGCACGAGAAGTGGTTGCCCCGCCAATCATAATCGGAATTTTAATATTTTGTTTGTCTAATTCTTTGGCCAAATATACCATTTCGTCAAGCGAAGGCGTGATTAATCCGCTTAATCCGATTATATCTACATTATGCTCAATCGCCGCCGCAATGATTTTTTCCGGAGGCACCATAACACCAAGATCTACAATCTCGTAATTGTTACAAGCTAAAACCACCGAAACGATGTTTTTTCCAATATCGTGAACGTCACCTTTTACAGTCGCCATCAGGATTTTTCCGTTTCCTTGTTTGTCTCCGGCTTGTTTGCTCGCTTCGATAAATGGCAATAAATAAGCCACTGCTTTTTTCATTACACGAGCCGATTTCACCACCTGAGGCAGGAACATTTTTCCGCTTCCGAATAAATCTCCAACCACATTCATTCCTGTCATCAAATTGATTTCGATAACCTCAATTGGTTTTGTTGCTGCTAAACGAGCTTCTTCTACATCTTCTTCAATAAAAGCATCAATTCCTTTTACCAATGAGTGTGTAATACGCTCCTGAACCGTTCCAAAACGCCATTCCTGAACTACTTTTTCATCGCTCTTCGCTTCGCCTTTTACATTTTCTGCAAAATCCAAAAGTCGTTCTGTCGCATCGTCGCGTCTATCTAAAATTACGTCTTCAACGTGTTCTAATAAGTCTTTCGGAATATCATCGTAAATCGTAAGCATCTCCGGATTAACGATTCCCATCGTCATTCCGTTTTTAATCGCATGGTATAAAAACACCGAGTGCATAGCTTCACGAACGGTATCATTTCCTCTAAAAGAAAACGAAACGTTACTCACTCCACCACTGATATGCGCGTGCGGAAGATTTTCGCGAACCCATTTTGTCCCTCTAAAGAAATCCAAAGCGTTCAATCTATGCTCTTCCATTCCCGTTGCAACCGGGAAAATATTCAAATCGAAAATAATATCCTGCGGAGGGAATCCTACTTTGTTCACCAAAATATCATACGAACGCTGACAAATCTCTACTCGACGATCGTAATTATCGGCCTGACCAACTTCGTCAAAAGCCATGATAATTGCCGCCGCTCCGTAACGTTTGATTAATCTCGCGTGATGAATAAAGGCTTCTTCGCCTTCTTTTAACGAAATCGAGTTTACAACGCTTTTTCCTTGTACTACTTTTAGACCTGCCTCGATGATTTCCCATTTCGAACTGTCGATCATAATCGGCACTCTCGAAATGTCTGGTTCTGCCGCAATTAAATTCAAAAATTTAGTCATTGCATTTACACCGTCAAGCATTCCTTCATCCATATTAATATCGATGATCTGTGCTCCACCTTCTACTTGTTGTCTTGCAATATCAAGCGCCTCGTCATATTTCTCTTCCTTGATTAATCTCAAGAATTTTCTTGAACCTGTTACATTTGTACGCTCACCAACATTCACGAAAACACTTTCCGGCGTAATAATCAACGGTTCTAATCCTGATAATACAAGGTCTCTTCTTTTTTCTGTCATTTCTTTTTAAGTTTCTACCCCGATAGCTATCGGGGCTAAGATGCTTAGATTCTGAGTTTTTTTATTCTATTTTCTTTCCTGCGAGGTTTTTAAAGCCTTGTAGGTATATTCGTTTTCAATATTTTAATTTGGGCGTGATTCGCCGCGGCGAACCGGGCTATCCGTTACAAGTCCTCGCTCTTCCTTCGTCAGGCTGTGGGCTTTTCACTTCTATCCCTCACGCAAACTCGGTTTCATAATAACGTTTTGTTTTTCACCGAAATCATTTCCATTTTGATTTCTCTAAATATTTAGCGATCGCATCATCATATTCATAATATTTAGTTTTAGTAAAACCCACTTTTACGAGTGATAAAGAATCAGGTTTTAATTCTTCTTCTAAGAAAATTTCATTTTCTTCAGGATTATTCATATCGTACTTTACTCTATAAAACTTATTTATCTCTTTGTATAAACTATTATAACGTGATCTATTTCCAATTTTTCCTAAAATCTTTCGATCTGTATAAAAATAATATCTTAAAACTTTATCTTCTCTGGAACCTTCGTTTATAGTTACTAACGCAATTGTTTCGCCTTTGAAAGATTTCCTATAATTATCTTGCTGAATATTCCTACATACTTCATATATTAGTAAACCAGCTATCATAAATAAAAAAATAGTCTTCCAATTATTCATTTCGCTTTACTATTATTTTTTGCTTTCCAAGAACAAAATCTTCTTCATATTTATTGAAAAACTCATTTATGAATTATGCAATAACCGGCGCCACTCTAGGCTTATAATCCTTCGCAACCTCAGCCATTAATCGAATATGATCTGGAGTTGTTCCGCAACAACCTCCAATGATATTAATTAAATTATCCTCTAAATATTCTTTAATGAATACCTGAGTCTGCTCTGGCGTTTCATCGTATTGCCCGAAAGCATTTGGCAATCCTGCATTTGGATGTGCTGAAACATTAAAGCTTGTGTTATGCGCTAATGTTTTCAAATACGGTTTCAGCAAATCGGCTCCAAGGGCGCAATTGAATCCTACGCTTAATAACGGAATATGTGAAACTGAAATCAAAAATGCTTCAACTGTTTGTCCTGAAAGTGTTCTTCCAGAGGCATCTGTAATTGTTCCTGAAACCATGATTGGAATATTAAGATTGCGTTCTTCTTTTACTTCTTCTATTGCAAAAAGTGCTGCTTTTGCATTTAAAGTATCGAAAATTGTTTCTACCAAAAGTAAATCACAGCCACCGTCCATTAAAGCTTCTGCTTGTTGTTTATACGCAATTCGTAAATCGTCGAATGTTACGGCTCTGTAACCCGGATCGTTTACATCTGGCGACATACTTGCTGTACGGTTTGTTGGTCCAATTGAACCGGCTACAAAACGAGGTTTTTCCGGATTTTTTGCGGTAAACTCATCGGCTACTTGTCTTGCGATTTTTGCCGATTCGTAGTTTAACTCGTAAACCAAATCTTCCATGTGATAATCGGCCATACCGATTGTCGTTCCTGAGAAGGTATTGGTTTCTACAATGTCAGCACCAGCTTCGTAATAAGCGGCATGAACATCGCGGATTGCTTGTGGTTGTGTTAGGGATAGTAAATCGTTGTTTCCTTTTAACGGATGCGGAAAATCTTTGAAACGCTCTCCTCTGAAATCTTCTTCTGAGAAATTATAGCGTTGCAACATTGTTCCCATTGCTCCATCTAGGATTAGGATATTTTTTTTTATTGCTTCTTGAATTGTAATTGCCATGTTTTTTTGTTTTAGCTGCTAAGACGCTAAGGTTCTAAGATGCTAAGTTTTTTTTATTATGATTGTGAAGTTTAAACCTAACAGGTTTTTAAAACCTGTTAGGTTTGCTTCGGATATTTTTTTCACATTAATTCCAAAAACACACTATTGCTGGCTCATTAGCCCCGATTGAAGTGGAAATTATTTTGTCCGCCGCGGCGGACAAAATGATTGCAACGAAAAGCGGGAACTATTGACTGCAAAAATGCGCCAATGATTCACTCCTGATACAGAATCTGTTTCAGTAAATATTATATGTTATCGAGAAAAGTTTTGAGAAATACGAGTATGTATTTGTGTTATCTATCTTTAATACTGGAAATATCGTATAAAGTAGAATTTAGCACCTTCTTTATGATAAAGGGTTGCTAAGGTTTCATCGGGTCTATCCCTCCGCCTTTCGTGATAACTGACAATAATTTTAAGAACAGTGCAAAGGTATGAAATAGGGTTTCTATTTGCAAATGTTTTTTTTCTAAGGTTCTGAGGGACTTACTTGCTAAGGTTCTAAGGTTTTTTTGAAGGTACTAAGGAGCTAAGATTCTAAGGAACTAAGTTTAGAATATCCTTTGACTATTGATCTTATATTTTAAGAATACTTTCATTACCTCTTCATGATCAGTAACCTGATTATTTTCTGCTTGCTCAATTCCTATTTCTATTTCCTTTAATTCTTCTTCTGACAAATTATCGGACCAATCTTTCTGATTTAAAATAGAACTATTACTCTCTTTCTTTGAATTCATAAGTATTGAAATTAATATCTCTGAAAATTACAAATTAAAAAAAGCCCAAACTAAAAGTTTGAGCTTTATATATAAAAATCTTAGCACCTTAGTCCCTTAGAACCTCAGCACCTCAAATTAAACTATCGCTTTAACAACCGCTTTTGGAGCTTCTTTACGAGTTCCGTCGAAACCATCTACTCCAGAAACCGTTGTATATTTCAATACATATTTTTTACCTGGATTGATGATTCCGTATGCTGCCTGACACATTAAAGTTGCTTCGTGGAAACCACAAAGGATTAATTTTAATTTTCCTGGGTATGTGTTTACGTCTCCAATGGCGAAGATTCCCGGAATATTCGTTTGGTAATCTAATGCATTGTTTACTTTAATGGCATTTTTTTCGATATCTAATCCCCAGTCTCCAATTGGACCTAATTTTGGTGTTAATCCGAAAAGTGGGATGAAATAGTCACATTCGATTTTACGGTGTGCTCCGTTTTCTTCGATATCTAATGATTCAACGTGCTCAGCACCGTTGATTCCGATAACTTCTGCTGGTGTAATTAATTTGATTTTTCCAGCTGTTTTTAATTCCTGTACTTTTTCTACTGAATCTAAAGCGCCTCTAAATTCGTTTCTACGGTGAATTAAAGTTACTTCTGAAGCTACGTTTGCTAAGAAGATGCTCCAGTCTAATGCTGAATCTCCTCCTCCTGCAATTACAACTCTTTTATCTCTGAATTTCTCCGGATTTTTGATGAAGTATTTTACTCCTTTATCTTCATAAAACTCGATATCTTCGATAAGTGGTTTACGAGGCTCGAAACTTCCTAAACCTCCCGCGATTGCAATAACTGGGGCGTGGAATTTAGTTCCTTTGTTTGAGGTTACGATGAAAGATCCGTCTTCTTGTTTTTCAACTGTTTCAGCACGTTCTCCTAAAGTAAATCCTGGCTCAAATTGTTTGATTTGTTCCATTAAACCGTCAACTAAATCTCCAGCTAATACTTCTGGAAAACCTGGAATATCGTAAATAGGCTTTTTAGGATATAATTCTGAAAGCTGTCCTCCTGGTTGAGGCAAAGCATCTAAAATGTGGCATTTTAATTTTAATAATCCTGCCTCGAAAACGGCAAATAAACCTGTTGGGCCTGCTCCAATTATAAGTATATCTGTTTTAATCATTATGGTTGTTGTTTATAATCATTCTTAATAATACAAAGAAACGAATAATTTATTCTACTGCCAATGATTTTTATCATTGATTTCTTTGCCTAATTTTCTATTCTTTATTTTTTAATGAAGAGGTAACCTCATTCATCCATCGGGTTAAAACCCGACGCTACAATATGAAACGTTCCTCCGGAACTCTTACAATTCCTTATTTTTCAATGAATCGGTTATCTCGTTCATTCTTTTAACCTTTTCTTCAAAATTACCTTTTAAGGTTTTTCGGTATTCATTCAGATTTTCAACCATTTGATTGATATCTTCCGGAATTACTTCTTCGAAAAACTCACGTAATCTTTTTGCCGTTGTTGGCGATTTTCCGTTTGTCGAAATGGCTATTTTTACATTTCCTTTTGTTACGATTCCGCCTAAATAATAATCGCATAAATCTGGCGTATCGGCGATATTGCAAATCAAATAACGTTTTCTCGACAATTCGTAAACTCTTTTATTCACTTTTAAATCGTCTGTACAGGCAATTACCATGTGACGTTTTTTGAGCATTTTCTTTTTGAACTTAGCTTCCGTCAATTTAATTGAAGGATGATTTTCGGCTAAAACTTTTATTTCTAAGTGAAAATCCGGCGCTACAACCTCAACATTTGCATTTGGACTTGACTTTAACAAAAAAGAAAGTTTCTCCAAACCTACATTTCCTCCGCCCACAATTAAAACGTTCAGATTGTGAAGTTTTAAGAATATGGGATATAATTCGTTTTGTTCCATTTTAATTTAATTTCATCTAAACAAAATTAGATGATTTTTCTATTGTCTTTGGCAAAATTGGGTTAAAATCCAACGTCATTGCCGTGCGTCCATCGGGTTAAAACCCGACGCTACAATATGAATCGTTCCTTTGGAACTTTATCTTGCAATTTCTTTTGATAGAAATTCTTCGTAAAATCCTTTTAATTTATTGCTTTCTCTTACAACTTCGCCTAAAACAATAATGGCTGGTGAACCTAATTCTTTTTCTTTTACAATATTTAGAATCGAATCTACTGTTCCAACTCCAACTTTTTCTTCTGCTGTTGTTCCGTTTTGAATGATCGCAACTGGTAAATTTCCTTTATCTTCTTTCTGAAACAAATCAATTATTTGAGGCAATTTGTGCATTCCCATCAAGATTACAACTGTTGCAGAAGATTGTGCTGCCAAAGCTACATCTGAAGATAATTTTCTATCAGAAGTTGTTCCGGTTATTGCCCAAAAGCTTTCTGAAACGCCTCTTTTTGTTATTGAAATTCCCTGACTTGCAGGAACTGCAACTACAGATGAAATTCCTGGAACAACAATGGTTTCGATTCCGAAACTTTCTGCAAATTCCACTTCTTCACCACCTCTTCCAAAAATAAATGGATCACCGCCTTTTAACCGAACTACGTTTCCGTAAGTCAGTGCATTATCCACAATCAACTGATTGATTTGATCCTGCGTATAAGCATGATTTCCGATTCTTTTTCCAACAAAAATTCGAATGGCATTTTTGGGTGCATAATCCAGAATTTCTTCGTTGGCCAAAGCATCGTATAAAACCACATTTGCTTCAGCCAATGCTTTTACAGCTTTTAGCGTCAGTAAATCGGGATCGCCCGGACCTGCACCGACTAAAGTTATTTTGGGTTTTAAATTAAGCATTTTCTAATTCCTGAGCTCTGAAAGTTTCGATTTTGTCAAAGAAAACAACTGCCTGAGCAATGTACTCTTTAGCGAAAGCTTCAGATGGTTCATTTTTATTGATTTGGTAAACCAAGTCTTTAAAAGTTGAGTTTAATTCGATTTTATTATTTTCGATAAAAACAGTATCAAACAAATCTACTATTCCTGCGTGGTGATTTGTTTTTTGGTTTTCTGACAATAACAATGCTTTTGCTCCATTTACAAATCCTGCATAAGCATGATAAATAGCATCTGACCATTTTTTCTCGTCGAAAGATTCCTGCGCCAAGATCAATTTCTCTTTAGCTTCAAACAATAAAGTTGCTACTAAATCGATCACAACTCCGGCACATTCTCCCACTCCAACTGCTTTTACGTAATTGTCTGCGTTACCCCAATCCACAAAATCTGCTTCTGTTAAATTGGTTACATCAGCATACGGTTTTAAGATTTCGTAGAAATATTTCTCTCCTTTTGTATCATAATAATCTAGGAATTTTTGTCCGCTTCCGTTAGCATCAAAATCATTTAAAATGGTACGCAATGCATCTGGACCTCTACGACTAGGCACTTTGATTACTTTATCAGCAAAACGTCCTGCTCCGTTTCCTAATCTTCCTCCGCCAAGTAAAACCTGCAGAGCCGGAGCTACCAATTTTCCTGAGTTGATAGACATTCCCTGGAATCCAATTGCAGACATATTATGTTGTCCGCAGGCATTCATACAACCTGAAATTTTAATTTCGATTTCGCGATTGTTTAAATACTGAGGATATTCGGTAGTCAACACTCTTTCTAATTCTTCTGCAATACCGGTACTACTTGCAATCCCCAAATTACAAGTATCAGTACCCGGACATGCCGTAATATCTCCAACTGAATTATATCCTAGTTGAACAAAATCCAACTTCGCTAATTCTTGGTAAAAGAATGGTAAATTTTCTTCTTTTACGTGACGTATTACAATATTTTGACGCAATGAAAAACGTAATTCATTTGCTGCGTAATTTTTAATTAAAGCGGCTAATAATCTGGCTTTATCAGTATAAAAATCACCTAATAAAACTTTGATTCCGATAGCATAATAACCGTCTTGTTTCTGTTTGATTACATTCGATTTTTTCCACGCTTCATAAGCTGCAGTATCTTCGATTGTAACTTGCGGAACTTCTAATACTGGTTCTGGAATTGGTCCGTCAAAGGCGGTTGTATCAATTTCGTATGTTTCAAAAGCGATTGCTTTTTTCTCTTGTTCAACCAAATCAAGGAAAACATCTCTTCCCATTTCTTTGATTAAGAATTTCATACGTGCTTTCATTCTTTTTGCACGTTCTCCGTATCTGTCGAAAATACGAATGATTCCTTCTGCTGTTGGAATGATTTCGTTTACCGGAACGAATTCTGAAAGTAATTCAGCATGTGCTGGCTGAGATCCTAAACCTCCTCCAAACATGATTTTGAAACCTTTTTGTCCGTCTTTAATTTTCGGAATAAATCCTAAATCGTGTAAATAACTCAACGCAGTATCTTCGTCTGAAGATGAGAACGAAATTTTGAATTTACGCCCCATTTCCTGACAGATTGGGTTTCTTAACAAATATTGAAAAAGTCCGTGTGCATAAGGCGAAACATCAAATGGTTCGTTTACATCTACACCAGCTAATTCGCTTCCTGTAATATTTCTAACAGTGTTTCCACAAGCTTCACGAAGCGTGATATCGTCTTTAGCCAAATCTGCCCAAAGTTCTGGTGTTCTGTCTAAACTCACGTAGTGAATCTGGATATCCTGACGCGTTGTAATGTGCAAACGTCCTGTAGAATATTCATCAGAAACTTGTGTGATACGCACTAATTGCTCGCTGGTCACTTTACCGTAAGGCAATTTAATACGAATCATCTGAACGCCTTCCTGACGCTGACCGTAGATTCCACGCGCTAAACGAAGACTACGAAAACGCTCATCATCAATTTTTCCTCCACGGAATAAGTGAATCTTTTTTTCTAATTCGATAATCTCCTTCTGAACTACCGGATTTTCTATTTCTGTTCTAAAACTTTCCATTTCTCTTTAGTTGTTGGTTGTCAGTTGCTGGTTGTTGGTTTGCTGGCAGAATATCTATCAACCAAAAACCATCAACTATCAACTAGCGAATGAATCCTACTCCTGCTGTTGTGTTAGTTGCTGTATCAATTAAGATGAAAGCTCCGTTTGATTTGTTTTCGTTGTATGAATCAAAATATAACGGTTTGCTTAATTTGATCGTTACTTCTCCAATTTCGTTAATAGCTAATTGTGAAGCTTCTGTCGTTCCTGAGTAATCTGTTGCAATTGTATTTTTAATGCTTTCTACTTTTGCTAAAACTCTGTTTGTATTGTGTTGTACCAAATATTTAGTTCCCGGAACCAGTTTTTTACTGTCCATCCAGCAAACTGTTGTGGTAATATCTTTTTCAATTTTTGGAAGTTCTGATGATTTTACAATCATATCACCTCTCGTTACATTGATATCATTTTCTAATTCGATAGTAATCGAAGAACCTGCAACGGCTTCGTCAAATGTTTTATCGAAAAAGTGAATTTTAGACACTTTAGATTCTGTTAAAGATGGAAGAACCGTTACAGCATCTCCAACTTTAATTGAGTTTCCGTATAATTTTCCTGCGTAACCTCTAAAATCGTGGTATTCTTCTGTTTTTGGACGAATAACAGTCTGAACTGGGAAACGTGCTTTTCCTGCTTCAAAAACATCAGAAGCATGTAATCCTTCTAAATGTTCCAATACCGTTTGACCATCATACCAAGGCATGTTTTCAGATTGATCAACCACGTTTCCGCCGTTGATTGCACTTAAAGGAATATAACTTACGTTTTGTTCCTTGAAAGTACTTTTTGCATTTAATGCCTGAAAATCGGCTTTGATTTTATTGAAAACTTCTTCAGAATAATCAACTAAATCCATTTTGTTAATTGCAACAATAACCTCTTTTACTCTCAATAAATTATTAATGAAGAAGTGACGGTAAGTCTGCTCAATTACACCTTTTCTTGCATCAATTAAAATGATAGAAACCTGAGAAGTCGAAGCTCCTGTAACCATGTTTCTTGTATATTCTACGTGCCCCGGAGTATCGGCAATAATGTAACTTTTCTTTGCAGTCGAAAAATAAATGTGCGCAACATCAATCGTGATTCCTTGCTCTCTTTCTGCTACTAAACCATCAGTTGCCAAAGAAAAATCAAGGTAATCGTATCCTTTTTGTTTACTGCTTTTTTCGATTGCTTCTATTTTATCAGTCGTCAATGATTTTGTATCGTACAATAATCTCCCGATTAAAGTACTTTTTCCGTCATCTACACTTCCTGCTGTTGCTATTTTTAAAACGTCCATTCTTTTTATGTTGTTGGTTGTTGGTTTATGGTTGTTGGTTTTTCTAAAACATCAACTAAAACCATCAAAATATTTAATCTGCTTTTTTATGTTATTGTTGTAATTATTGAAGTATTCAGCTATCAACTAAAAACTATCAACCAACAACTTAAAAGTATCCTTGTTGTTTTCTTTTCTCCATCGCCGCTTCAGAACGTTTATCATCTATTCTGGCTCCTCTTTCAGAAATCGTTGATTCTCTGATTTCGCCTACAACTTCTTCGATTGTTGCTGCGTACGATTCAACTGCAGCGGTACAACTCATATCTCCAACGGTTCTGAAGCGAACAATTCTTTCTTCGATTTGTTCGTCTTCTTCTTGGTACACAAAAGGAGAATGCGACCAGATTAAACCGTCTCTCAAAAAAACTTTTCTTTTATGTGAGAAATAGATTGACGGAATTTCGATATGTTCTTTCTCGATATAACTCCAAACATCTAATTCTGTCCAGTTTGAAATTGGGAAAACACGAACGTTTTGTCCATTTTCAATTTTTCCATTCAAAATATCAAACAACTCAGGTCTCTGATTTTTTTCGTCCCATTGTCCGAAATCATCACGAACTGAAAAAATACGTTCTTTAGCTCTCGCTTTTTCTTCATCACGACGTGCTCCACCAATACAAGCATCAAACTTAAATTCTTCAATTGCATCTAAAAGTGTTGTTGTTTGTAAACTGTTTCTACTTGAGTATTTCCCAGTTTCTTCAACTACTTTTCCTTCATCAATAGCATCCTGAACATTACGAACGATCAACTCTAAACCTAATTCTTCTACCAATTTATCTCTGAAAGCAATTGTCTCTGGGAAATTGTGCCCCGTATCAACATGCAATAGAGGAAACGGAATCTTAGCAGGGAAAAATGCTTTTTGCGCCAAACGCACTAATGTAATAGAATCTTTTCCTCCTGAGAAAAGTAAAACCGGTCTGTCAAACTGTGAAATTACTTCTCTGAAAATGTATATCGCTTCACTCTCTAAAGCGTTTGTTTTTAATACTGAACTCATTGTTTTTTTGTTTGATATTTTTTAGTTTCAAGTTTTAAGTTTCAGGTTTCAAGTTCCCTGATTTAAAAATCTCCACTCTTTATTCTATAATCTATATTCTATTCTCTAAAAGAAAGTCTTGCCTCTTTCTTCTTGCTTCTTTCTACTCTTTCTTAGCACTATGAAGCCCACACTCTTTATGGCTTGATTCCCACCACCATCTTCCGGCTCTGATATCTTCACCAGGGAAAATTGCTCTTGTACAAGGCGCGCATCCAATACTTACGAAACCTTGTTTGTGCAATGCATTTTGCGGAACATTGTTTTCAGATAAATACGTTTCAACTTCTTCTAAAGTCCATTTAAGCAAGGGATTAAACTTTATGATTTCGAAGTTCCCGTCGTATTCAAACAAGTGTAAATCTTGTCTATTTTCTGATTGTTCGGCTCTAAGTCCCGTAATCCAAACTGAGTTTCCTGCCAAAGCTTTTCTTAACGGAACAACTTTTCGAATAAAACAACATTCTTTTCTGTTTTCAACTGAATCGTAAAAGCTGTTTGGTCCTTTTGTTTTTAAAAGATTCTCTACCGCAGCCGCTTCTGGAAAAAAAACTTCAATCGGTCTTTTATACTTTTTTAATGTTTTATGAAAAACGTCATAAGTTTCCTGAAACAATCTTCCGGTGTCCAAAGTAAAAACAGTAATATCAGTATTACTTTTTGCAATGAAATCTGTAATTACCTGATCTTCCTGACCAAAAGAAGTCGAAAAAATTACTTTCCCTGGAAATTCTTTTGCTAAAAAAACTAAGGTTTCGTCAAGCGAAAAATCTTTTGTTTTATCTAATAATTCTTGTACAATAATCGCACTCATAATCTCTCTTCCTTTCTAAAATTATTTTTACAATAATTTAGATAATGTTTTTAAACTCAATAATATAATTAGAACCCCAACGGCAACCATCATTGGTTTTCTTTTGATTTTATTTACCAAATATGCTGCTAAAGGCGCTGAAATAACTCCTCCTAAAATTAATCCGATGATTACTTGCCAACCATGGATTCCTCCAAAAAGCATAAATGTGATTCCACTTGCAAATGAAATTGCAAACTCAGCTGCATTTACTGAACCAATAGTATATCTTGGGTTTCTTCCTCTTCCTAATAAAGTTGAAGTTACAATTGGTCCCCAGCCTCCGCCTCCAACAGAATCCATGAATCCGCCGAAAACGGCTAAAGCGCCTAATTTCTTCGTCTTCTTTTTTACAATTGTTTTTTTCAAGGCTTTTCTGATGATGATAACCGCTAAAACAATCATATAAACCGCAATAAAAGGCTTTATAATATCACCATTAATAACATCTGACAATAAATAAGCTCCCGTAATCGAACCTAAAACACCCGGAATCAATAAATGTTTTACCAATTTTTTATTGATGTTTCCGAATCTATGATGTGAAAGTGCCGATGCTCCCGTTGTAAACATTTCAGAAACGTGAACTGCTGTACTGCTCACAACTGGCGGAACTCCATAAGCCAATAAAAATGACGTTGAAGTTGCTCCATAGCCCATTCCTAAAGTTCCATCAACCAACTGAGCAAAAACTCCAATGGCAAAAAACACTAAAAATTCTTCATTAAAACCATCTACAAACCCATTCCACGAGAATTCAGCGTGATGATTATAAATTAATACAGATAACAAACCTATTAGTAAAACAACCGGAATTCCAATCCAAAGCTTTTCTTTGAACGAATCTGCACTATTTATTTTCAGTTCTTTCTCCATATTAAAATAATTGAATTTGTTTTCAAAACCTATTACCCTATCGGGTTAATAGATTACTTTGCAAAAATACTACTTATTTATAATAATCAAAACATTATTTTGATTTTTTTAAAGCTCATTTACACATTCATTACATTATAAAAGAGCTATTTAAGATTTTGATGAATTAATTTCACAAATAATACCATTTCGCAACATATTTGAACAATATAAATAGCAAAAAAGCTTGCTTATTAAATAGGCTTTTTAATCTCTACAATATCTATAGGATAATTATAAAAATGTTGTATTTTAGCGCCAAACTTTTTTTATGGATTTTCAAATTGGTCTTGTAATTGCCGGATTAGCAGTTGGTTTTATTGTTGGGTTGACTGGCGTAGGTGGTGGTTCTTTAATGACTCCTATTTTGTTATTTTTTAATATTCCGCCAACAACTGCAGTGGGTACAGATTTGCTTTATGCTGCTTTTACAAAAGCTGGAGGAATATTTGTCCATCATAAAAAAGGAAACATAAACTGGAAAATTACGGGTTGGCTAACATTAGGCAGTGTCCCTGCCGCTTTAGTAACTTTATGGGTATTAAACAGTATCAAAACAGATATTGAGACCATTAATCGTGTTATAAAGTTTAGTTTAGGCTGGGCATTATTATTTACATCAATTGCTATTATATTCAAAAACAAAATTTTGAAATTTTCTCAAAAACATGCAGGAGATAAATTCCACAGCGAAAGCCACACTCAAAATATGCTGACTATTGGAATTGGAGTTTTACTTGGCGCAACCGTAACGGTAACATCCATTGGCGCAGGAGCTCTTGGAACAGTAACTTTATTTTTTCTTTATCCTTTATTACCACTACCTCGCTTAGTGGGAACTGAAATTGCTCATGCGGTTCCATTAACACTTGTTGCTGGAATTGGACATGCTTCAATGGGAAATTTAGATTTAGGATTACTTGGCCAGTTGTTAATGGGTTCACTCCCTGGAATATATATGGGAAGCATGCTGAGCGGAAAAGTTCCGGATCAATTTCTTAGAAATGCTATCGCAATAATGCTATTCTTTACTGGATATAAATTGATTTTTTAACTAAATCATCGTTATAAAAAAAGACCATTTCAAAATAGAAATGGTCTTTTTTATTTCTTAAAAAGCAATATCTGCTAAAGAATTACTTTCTAATATTTTAAGTGTATTATCTCTAACTTCAGTCATTAATCTTCGGGCTGCGCAGGTAGATTCATCATCGCAATCATCACATCTTTCATAAAAATTATGACTTGCACAAGGCAATAATGCAATTGGCCCTTCTAAAATTCGATAGACTTTTGCCATGCTTATATCTTTCGGATCTTTGATTAGATAATAGCCGCCGCCTTTTCCTTTTTTTGCTCCTAGAAAACCTGAATTCCTTAAAAGCAATAAAATACTTTCTAAAAACTTAATCGAAATATGTTCGTTTTTCGCGATTTCGGCAATTTGAACAGGATCATTATTTTCTCGTCTGGCCAAATAAGTCAACGCTTTTATTCCGTATTTTGTTTTTTTTGAAAGCATCTTTAAATTTTAAATTGCAAAATATTTGTTCCGAAATTAATGTCCCGAAAACGATTACATTTATTTCTGCAACAAAAATAGGCTTTTTAAATGAGAATAGTAACAGAAAGGAAATTATATTCTACTTATTCTATCAGATTACTTCGTTACTTCCGATTAAATTAAACTCTTGAAACGTTTTTATTTCTTCAACCAGGTCTTTTTTATTTACCACGTATGTATCCGAAAGAGAATCGTGCCAGCCTCTTGATCCCAAATATGAAAACATATCAAAAGGTATAAATCGACAAAAAGATCGTTTTACAATGGCAGCAAAATCAGCTTTTTCACCATATTCATTAACAACAATGGTTCCTGTAATAAACTTCGCAAGCGATCTTCCAAACAATCCTTCAGTGATTAAAAAATAAAAAAAGTAGATCGTAAATATTACGATATTCCAACCCCAATCTCCTAAACCATCCATCCACTCGCTAAGACCTGTCAATTCAAATAAACCAATAAGAACTCCGGCAAAAAGACAAAGTCCCATAAAAATAGCAATTACAAATATTGTGTCTAAAATATAATTTAAAAAACGGATTCCTACGGAAGCCAACAGTCGATCATCAAGTATGTATCCAGAGTTACTCATAAACTAGTTCGTTGTTTTTATTATTAATAGGTTTTGGTTATAACAAAAATATAATTTTTGACGAATGAATTACAATAAATTACTACAAATCAAAAAAACATTCTTCTTATCTAAATACAATTGATGTTTTTGATTTTCGAGGATATGTTTTTCTATTTTTAATTTTGAAAACCATTCACTGTTCGGCGAATTTAGATCCTGATCGCCAAAATAAAGTTTAATTTCACAATTAGGAATTTCAGTTTCAAATCTTAATCTTGTCGAGGAAATTGCAATTAACTTTGTTGTTTTTAATCCTTTTAATGATGCTTTCCAGGCAATTGTTCCGCCAATACTGAAAGCTAAAATAGCAGCATCGCTTTTTTCTGAAGCTAATAAATTATCAACAGCTTTTTCAATACCTCCATTTAAAAATTGATTATGAATTTCTTTTTCATCTTCAGAAAAATCAATCTCGGCCAATTTTAAAACATCATAATAATGAACATCAAATTTTGATTCTAATATCTGAATATAGTATTCAATCCATTCCGGATTACCTCCAAACAAATCTGATAACAACAACAATCTTGGTTTTATCATATTTTCAAAACTAAAATTTATTTCAAAAAAAATCCTTGAGATACAAAAAAGGGCTATTTAAAAAAACAGCCCCTTAATTTTATTATATTTTGCTTTTAAGCCAATGCTTGCTTCAAATCAGCAATTACATCTTCTACGGTTTCTAAACCTACAGAAACACGAACTAAACCTTGCGTGATTCCAACAGCTAATTGATCTTCTTCAGATAACTTGCTGTGCGTTGTAGAAGCTGGATGCGTAACAATTGTTCTTGTATCTCCAATATTTGCTGATAATGAACAAAGTTGAATTGAATTCAGGAATTTTCTTCCAGCTTCGATTCCGCCTTTAATTTCAAATGCGATGATGTTTCCACCAGCTTTCATTTGTTTTTTAGCAATTTCATATTGCGGATGCGATTTCAGGAACGGATATTTAACACTATTTACATTTGGATGACTCTCTAAAAATTCAGCTACTTTTAAAGCATTTTCGCAATGTCTGTCAACACGAACTGCTAAAGTTTCTAAACTTTTTGACAAAACCCAGGCATTAAATGGTGATAAAGCCGGACCTGTATTTCTTGAAAACAAATAAATCTGTCTGATTAAATCTGCATTTCCAACTGTAACTCCTCCTAAAACACGACCTTGTCCATCGATTAATTTTGTTGCAGAATGTATTACTAAATGCGCTCCAAATTTAATTGGTTGCTGCAAATAAGGCGTTGCAAAACAGTTATCGATAATTAAAATCAAGTTGTGTTTTTTAGCAATGTCTCCTAATAATTGCAAGTCAATCACATCAACTCCAGGATTTGTAGGCGATTCTGCGTATAATATTTTGGTGTTTGGCTTGATGAAACTTTCGATAGTTTCTGGCTTATTAATTTCAAAATAAGAAGTTTCGATATTCCATTTTGGAAAATAAGTCATAAACAAAGCATGTGTAGAACCAAAAACGCTGCTTGCAGACACAATATGGTCTCCTGAATTTAATAATCCGGCAAAAGTAGAATATACCGCTGCCATTCCGGTTGCAAAAGCATAACCAGATTCAGCACCTTCCATTTTGCAGATTTTCTCCACAAATTCAGTCGTATTTGGATTACTGAAACGGCTGTAAATATTTCTTTCTTTTTCTTCTGTAAAAGAAGCTCTCATATCTTCTGCATCTTCAAAAACAAAGCTTGAAGATAGGTACAAAGGCACCGAATGTTCTAAATACTGAGATCTTTCTAATTGTGTTCTAATGGCTTGTGTTTCAAAACCAAATTCTTCTGTGTTCATTGTGTTGTTTTTTGTTTTTTTTTGTTTAAAGTTTAAAGTTTCAGGTTATTACTGAACTCAAAATTCAAACTGTTTAGAGAAATTATCTAATTCTCTAATTGACTAATTTTCTAATTCTACAAAGCCTCGTTGTTCAAGACAACTTTGTATTTGATGGTTGCAGTTGGCTCAACGGTTTTGGCTACTGAACAGTATTTCTCAAAAGAAAGCTGTGCTGCTTTTTTTGCTTTTTCAGGATTGATTTCTCCTTCTAAATAGAAAACCACATCGATTTCTTTAAAAGGTTTTGCTTCTTCAATCTGAACGCGTGTTCCTTCAACCTCAGCGTTAAAAGATGTTATTTCCTGACGCTGTTTCTTCAAAATCGAAATCATATCAATTGCGCTACATCCTGCAACCCCCATTAAAACCAATTCCATTGGGCTTGCGCCTAAATCGCTTCCGCCAAATTCAGCTCTGCTGTCAACGTCAACTACGTGTCCGCGTTCATTTTTTACTTTAAAATGAAATGCGTCATTTACTCTGTTTAAAGTTACTTTCATTGTGTTGTTATTTTTTGTTTTTGTTTGGTTTCAGATATTCAATCTATCCCGATGGCTATCGGGACTAAAATTCCAAAATCAATTACCCTTTATCAGATAATCTCAAAATATCTCCAAAAACCCCTCTCGCTGTTACCGCAGAACCTGCACCGGCTCCTTGAATAACGATTGGACGATCTCCGTAAGATTCAGTGTAAATTTCGAAGAAAGAATCTGAACCTTTTAATCCGCCTAATGCAGTATCTTTTGGCACTGAAACTAATTTTACTTCTAAATTTCCTTTATCATTCTGCAAATCACCAGACAATTCACCAATGTATCTTAAAACATGATTTGGTTGTTGATCTGCTTTTATTTTCTCGTAAATTGGATCAAATTCTTTTAGCTTCGTTAAGAAATCGGAAACATTTCCATCACGTAAATGTTCCGGAATTAAATTCTGAATTGAAATTTCTTCAAACTCATTTTGTAAATCTAATTCTCTTGCCAAAATCAATAATTTTCTTCCCACATCATTTCCGCATAAATCTTCACGCGGGTCTGGTTCTGTGTATCCGTTGTCAATTGCTTCCTTAAGAATTTCACTAAATGGAACATCTTTTGCAGAGAAATTATTGAATAAATAACTTAATGTTCCAGAGAAAACTCCTTTAATTTTTGTGATGTTTTCACCAGAAAGATGCAGTAATTTAATCGTATCAATTAAAGGCAAACCTGCACCAACATTGGTTTCGTATAAATAATTCTTTTGATTTTCTGCCAAAGCTTTTCTCAATTCTTTATAAAAACCATACGTTAATGTATTAGCCACTTTATTCGAAGAAATCAAATCAAAACTGCTTTCAACAAGCGGAATATAATTTTCTACGAATGACGCACTTGCTGTATTATCAATTGCAATTAAGTTTTCTAAATGATGCTCATTTGCGTAAGCGATAATATCATTGATTGAATATTCTTCGCCTTTTGTCTGAATATCATTTTTCCAGCTTGAAGTTACGCCATTTCTGTTTAATAAAAGCTTTTTAGAATTTGCAATTGCAAAAACATTCAGCTTAATATCTTTACGTTTTTCGATTGCAGACGCTGATTCTAAAATTTGATTAATCAACGTTCCTCCAACTAATCCGTGGCCGAAAATCGCAATGTTGATTTTTTTAGAAACTCCAAAGATTTCTCCGTGAATTACGTTTAAGGCTTTGTTCAGTTCTTCTTTTTTAACAACCAAACTCACGTTTTTACCTGTAACCGTGTTGTTGAATAAAATCGGAACTATTTTGTTTTTAATTAAAGCCGTATAAGGTTTATGGAAAGTACTCAAATCCTGTCCGATAATCGAAATTACAGAAACATTATCTGTTACTGTGATTTGGTTTACATCTTTAGAATAAAAGTCATTTTCAAACTCTTTTTCTAGCTCGACCATTGCAAGCGTCGCTTTATCTTTAGCCACAACCAACCCGATTCCTCTTTCTGAAGAACCTTGCGAAATGATGCTTACACTGATATTGTGATCGCCCATTACTTTAAAAATTCTGGCATCAACTCCGGATTTTCCAAGCAATCCGCGTCCTTCAAGATTTACTAAAGAGACATTTTCTAAAACTGAAAGCGTTTTAATTCCTTCTTTTTGAGAATTTGAAGTGATTAAGGTTCCATGATTTTCATGATTAAATGTATTTAAAATTCGAAGCGGAATATTTTTTTCCAATAATGGAATAATCGTTTTTGCATGAAGAATTGTTGCGCCAAAATTCGCTAATTCATTTGCTTCGTTAAACGATAAATATTCAATTTTTTTAGCATCGGCAACTAAATCTGGGTTTGCTGTGTAAATTCCGTCAACATGTGTGAAATTCTGCAATTCTTCGGCATCTAAATAATTTGCAATTAACGAAGCTGTGTAATTACTTCCGTTTCTTCCTAAAGTTGTAGTGTCGTTGTTATTATTTGAACCAATGAAACCTGTAACAATATTTACAGTTTCTCCGTTATGAAGCTTAAAATAATTGATTACGTTTTTCTTTGAAAGTTGTTCCAAAGGCTGAGCATCACCAAATTTTGAATCGGTTTTTAACAACTCTCTTGTATCAACAAAATTGGCAGGAATTCCTTTTTCAAGTAAAATTGACGTCAATAATTTAGCCGAAAGCAATTCACCTTTTGACAAAATCTGATCTTTGATTTTGTTACTATAATCGCCAATCAAACTAACTCCTTCAAAAAGTTTATCCAGAATATTGAATTCTTCAGACAAATCAACCTGACCATAGTCTGAAGTCTGATAAGCTTTAAAACTTTCTAAAAGAGGTTTGTAGTTTCCGTTTTTAGCGGCAATTCTTAAAATATCTTCTAATTCATCTGTCGCGTTACCACGCGCAGAAACAACTACGGCAATTTTTTCGCCTTGATTTACTTTATCAGAAATGATTGAAACTACTTTGTTAAGTCCTTCTCCGTTTGATAACGATTTGCCTCCAAATTTTAATACTTTCATTTTATTTTGCTATTGTTTCTGCCTTAAAAATATCGGCAAGTAAATGATCTAATTGTTTGTACTCGATTAAAAAAGCGTCATGTCCGTGAACCGAATCAATTTCGCTGTAAAAAACATTTTCTTTAAACTTTTTTAATTCATTATAAGTTTCCAGATTTTCTTGTGGTGTAAAAAACAAATCTGAATTGATTGCAACAATATGAATCGCTGCGTTTGATTTTGATATTAAAGTCTCGAAATCCTCACTATTTCTCGTAATATCTATGGTTTTCAGCAATTGGTTCATCAATTTGTACGACGATAATTGATAACGTTTTTGCAATTTATTTCCGTGATGTGCCAGCCAGCTTTCGATATTAAAAATGGAAAGTTCAGAATGAACAGTTCGCTTAAATTTCGCTTTGAATGATTCTGGAGATCTGTAACAAAGCATAGCATGAATTCTGGCATCTTCTACCGGTCTGGACGAATTATTCAAAATTTGCTCTTGCAGATAACAATTTGCAATCATCCAGTCGGTGGATTTCCAGTCGGTTGCAATCGGAATTAAATGTTCTGTGATGTTTGGTTCCAATGCCAGGATTTCCCAAGCAATTCCGCCACCAACAGAACCTCCAATAACGGCAAACACTTTTTCGATAGTAAGCGCTTTCAAACCTTTGATAAAAATTCTCGCAATATCTCTGGCTGTAAAATCCTGGTAATTTTCGATTACAAACGAATCGTTACCATTTCCCGGAACATTAAATGCCAGAATAGTATATTTATTTGTGTCGATTGTTTTTTCGTCTCCAATCAAATCATTCCACCATCCGTTTTCGCCGGTTACTTGTGCATTTCCTGTCAAAGCATGATTGACCAAAACGATTGGAGCGGTATGCAAAGGCAAACCAGAAAGCGTAAAACTTAACGGTAGCAATGAAAATAGTGCACCACTCTCTGTGATGAAATTATTAATTATGATGGGATTTGGTATATTTTCCAATTTCAAATCTTTTTATTATTGATTTGTATGTGGAAATATTAGAAAGAAAGTCTAGAGTTTGAAACTAGAAAAATTCTTGTTGTTATCTTTCCACGTTTGGGCGTGGTAGAATGCAGCACCTTCTTCGAATTAACGAAGGGTTGCTAAGGATTCATCGGGTCTAATCCCTCCTCCTTTCTTTATAACATTTCAATACGTTTTTGAACTTAAAGGTGCAAATTAACTACTAATTTCTTAAACAAACAAATTTTATCGAAACTGATTCCGCAATTTCTTAAACATACTTTAAAACAAGTCGAAAGTTTAAAGTCATAAAGTCAAAAGAATTAGCATCATTAATGCCATAATCTCTTTGTCTATTACTAAAACTATTATACGCAAAAAATTACCGAACAAACTGCCCAGTAAAATTAAGCGGGTTTTACCCTATTTTATCCTGCTTTTTGATTTAGATAAAAAGCGTTTCATTCTCTTTTGAATACATCAAGAATAATAAAGAATTCGGTTCTTTTTTAACTTCTTTTTTATTATCTGTTTCCGTTATTCCGAAGCTTGGATGAATTAATTCATTTGTTGGCGGCGGATTGTTTCTTTCATTTTTGATGTTTTTGAAAGTTGAGATTTTTTTTCTTAAGTAGTTTAATGTGCTCATGATATTTAAGTTTAAATTAGTTTGCGTTTTATAATATTTACTTTTTCTTTAAATTTTTGTTATGCTAATCAAAATGAATAAAAAAACCCTTTTGGGTTTTTAATACCAAAAGGGTTTAAGTTTTTATAGAACTTATATATACTTTTAGTATCAACAGACGCGTACACAAATACGTGCGACGTTAAACATCTTGTTCATCTGTAGGGATTTATTCATCTGTGATTTGACTTTTATTTTAAAAAAATTCTGCATTTAATTCTCTTTAATAAGCTTTCAGATTTGATTAGGATCTAAAAGGCGATAAATCATTTATTTAACATTTAAGCATCTGTTTTTAACAGATCTTACTTGTCTTACAAATTTGCAACTTTTTTTTTAATATTCCAAGTTACAAAAGCCTAATTTTTCTAAAAAAACGTTAAAAAACATCTTTTTATCGTCAAAAAACATCTTACAAAATCAAGATTTAACAAAAATACAGTATTAACTTACAAAAAATAAACTAACTTTTTCTGTTTCAATCTGTCAAAGAACTTTTTTTCCTAATATTAAAAAACCACTTATAGCCAGACTGCTTCTTTATTTTTTATTTTATCAGCTACTTTTAAAATATCGGTTATAATTCCTCTCGAAATTGCCTGTCTACAAGGTGATGCTCCTTGTATCACAATTGGAACATCAGCATAAGATTGGGTATAAATTTCGAAAATCGCATCTGAACCTTTTAATTGTCCAATTGGAGATGTTACAGGTTCTGAAACCAATTTTACTTCCAGAGTATTTTTTTCGACATCAAATTCGCCTACATATCGCAATACATGATTTTCTGCCTGAGTGATTTTTGCGATTTTATAAGATCGATCGACTGCTTCTTTATTTAGTATTCCATTTTTTTCCAGATGTTCTTCTCTTATTATCGAATTGATTTTTATATCAGAAAATTCAAATTCTTTCCCGATTTCACGGGTCAGAATCAGTAATTTTCTGGCTGTATCATTTCCTGATAAATCTTCTTTAAAAGTCGAACGCATTAATCCGAGAAGGCTGGCATCTTTCAAAATTGACGAAAAAGAATTTTCTTCTGCCGAAAATCGGTTAAATACATAACTTAAATGATCTGAAAAAACTCCTCTGATCTTCGTGATTTTTTCGCCCGAATAATACAAATCTCTCAATGTCTGCAAAACCGGAAATCCTGTATCAACTGATGTTTCGTACAAAAACTCTTTGTCGTATTTTTTTAGATTTTCTCTCAGCTGTTTATAAAGATCTATTGGGAGCGTATTGGCTTTCTTATTTACCGCAACAATATTAAATCCGTTTTCGATCAATGTATTGTAATGACTTATTAGTTCGTCGCTTGCAGTAGCATCGACGGCTATTAAATTTTCGAATTCATTTTCTTTAGCAAACGTTATAATATCTTCTACTCTGAAAGGCACGGCTAATTCTCTGAAATTGGTTTCCCATGAATAACCTACGCCTTCTTTCTCGAAAAAAGCAACGGTTGAATTCGTTATTATCGGAAAATGAAAATCGACATTTTTGCTTTGCAGAAAAAACTCCTGACTTTCAATAATCTGATTGATCAGCGTGCTTCCGATATTTCCAATCCCAAAAAGAATAATATTTATTTTAAGCTTTGACATAATTTCTCGCATTTTAAATATTTAACCATATAAGTATATAAGTTCATTTTAGCACACCTAAATGCATTACTCCTATATATACCTTATATGGTTTCATTTTTTATTTATAGTTTTTTTTCATAAAAAATCACCCTTAGCAGCACCACACCGCTAAAGGCAATTTTTCAAACAAAAAACAAAAAAACCTAATTTTTATTGATACTGTATTGCGTTAATGTCACGCTTTCAAAAACCGCTTTTAAGTCGGCGATTAAATCTTCAATATCCTCGATTCCAACAGAAAGTCGGACTAAATCTTTAGAAACACCCGTTGCCAATTGATCTTCTTCAGACAATTGCTGGTGCGTCGTGCTTGCTGGGTGAATAATCAATGATTTTGTGTCACCAATATTGGCTAATAATGAGAACAACTTCGTTTCGTCAACCACTTTTTTTGCTGCATCAAAACCTCCTTTTAATCCAAAAGTGATAATACCACTTTGTCCTTCAGGAAGATATTCCTTCGCTAAATCATAATATTTATTCGATTTCAGACCTGGATAATTTACCCAAACTACCTCATCTTGTTTTTCAAGCCATTCAGCCAAGGCCAAAGCATTTTCGCTGTGTTTTTTAATTCGGATTGGCAAAGTTTCTAATCCCTGAATAATCTGGAAAGCATTAAACGGACTCAAAGCTGCGCCAAAGTCGCGCAAACCTTCAATTCGTGCTTTTGCAATAAAAGCTGCATTTCCTAAAGCTTCGTGATAAACTAATCCGTGATATCCTGCAGAAGGCTCTGTAAATTCAGGGAATTTTCCGTTAGACCAGTCAAAAGTTCCGGCATCAATAATAGCGCCTCCTAATGAAGTTCCGTTTCCGGCAATATATTTTGTTAAGGAATGAATTACAATATCGGCACCATATTTTATAGGGTTTAATAAATAAGGTGTCGCAACTGTATTATCTACTATAAAAGGCACTTTGAATGCTTTGGCTTCCGCCGAGATTCTTTTTAGATCCAATACATCTAATTTTGGATTTCCTAATGATTCTACAAAGAAAGCTCTGGTATTTTCTTTTGCTGCTTTAGTGAAGTTTTCTGGTTTTGAAGGATCTACAAAAGTCGTTGTGATTCCTAATCGCGGTAATGTTACACTTAGTAAGTTATAAGTCCCGCCGTATAAACTGTTTGATGCTACGATATGATCTCCTGCTCTTAACAAGGTCAATAAAGTTGTTGAAATTGCCGATGCTCCAGATGCTGTAACTACAGCTCCAATACCACCTTCAAGCGCGGCTAGCCTCTGCTCTAAAACATCATTTGTTGGGTTATTTAATCTTGTATAAATAAATCCGGCTTCAGCAAGACCAAATAAATTGGCGGCATGATCAGCATTATTAAATACATATGATGACGTTTGATAAATAGGCACTGCTCTTGTTCCTGCATTTTTAGTAACATCGTGTCCTGCGTGTAGTGCGTTTGTTGCAAATTTTTGTGTACTCATGATTTCTTAATTTTTTAAATATTGTTGATACTATATATTATATTGATATTGTTTTTTGAAATTGATGTTGAAACTCCTTTAAACAAAAAAGCTTTCTTGTTCTTCGAGATCATACATTTGAAACAATAATGATCTTTGAGCTTTTATCTTCTGCTCTGCATTTATTCGTATAACTTCTCTAGTTATGTCTTCTGATTTATTATTATTATTTTGAGAATCGTTTCTCAATAAATACTCTATCGCGATTGAATTTAGTGTTTTCATAATTTGAAAATTTAAGTGTTGAAATTAAAAAAGCCCTTTCGGATGGCTACCAAAAGGGCTTTTAGTTCTAACTAAAACCAAGATTTAACTTTTACTTTTGGCAACAGCAAATTGGGATGCACATTTGCATCATCTGACAACACATCACCATATTATTTGCTATTGTTTTCATTTATATAATAATTGAAATTGTTTCTTTTTTAAACTCGACTAATTCGATAGAGTAAATATAATATTTATTTATTTAACAGCCAAATAAAATTTTGATATTTAACGTTAAATTTTTGTAAGTCACTAAAATCAAGCCTTTCAGCTGACTAAACTATTCTGAAAGGTTAGCCACTCCCGATAGCTATCGGGATAAAAAGATTACATTGATTTTAAAAATCAGTGCTAATTCGTTTAATCCTTAATCCCGATAGCTATCGGGAGTGGCTTTTTAAAATTTAAAGCTCAAACGTGCAAAACCAAATCTTCCGTTCAATCCAAATTGCGATACTGCTCTTGAATAAGCAAACTGATTTGCATTGCTCAAATCTGTACTTGGCGCCGGAGATAAAGTTGGAGTTGTATTTGTAAAGGCCGGAGTTGCTGGATTATTTCTGTCCGGATAAACATCTCCTATATTATTAAACCCAATTGTTGCTCTAAAATGTTCATTGATTTGATATCCTAAAGATAAATCTGTAACTAATTTTGCGCTGTATTCCGGGTGCTCATACACAGATGAAAATCCATCTAAATTCACATCAGTCGCTCCTGGATCTGTCACTTTTCCAAAATAGCTGTTTCTCAAATAAATGTCCAGTTTTTTAATACTGAAAGTTGTCATTAAGTTCGCTTTCAATCTCGGAATTGCTTCTTCTAAATACACTCTGCTTGACTCTGGAAAAAATGAATACTTATAAGGTTCGCCACCTGCATCAATAATAGATTGCGGTACATTTAAATCGCCAACTCTTTTCGTTTCATTGTAGCTTAAAGCCAAATCATTTCTGATGATAAAATCTGGAATAACATCATATTTCTGAGAAATTACCAAATCAATTCCTTTTGTTTCAGAGTTAATTCCGTTTGTCCAAAATGATGCTCTTTCCACTCCTTTTGTATCAAATGCCTGTTGAAATAAAGTCAATGCTTCGGCTTGTTCAGGACTTGTAGCTGCTGCAATCTGCGCATCTGTTGGTCTAGAATATTGACCAGTCAAAACAATTCTGTCGTCGATTCTGGTAAAATAAGCATCTGTTGCAATTGTGATATTCGCTTCAGGAATTTTAAATGTAAATCCTGTACTAATACTTTTTGATTTTTCCGGCTTTAAATTTTCGACACCAATACTTTTTGCTGCTTCTGAATCATTTGTAAAATATCCCACCTGATATGGCGATCCATTTATAAATTGAGTTGAACTTGATTCAAAATATTTTTGCTGTAATGAAGGTGCTCTAAATCCAGTCTGTCCAGAAATTCTCCAGTTAATATTTTCGTTCAATTTTAAAAGAGACGCTAATTTGAAGATCGTTGTGCTTCCAAAATCAGAATAGTTTTCATAACGCAATGCCCCATTTACTAGCCATTTTTCAGTTACATTTAATTCTAAATCAAGATATGCTGCGCCACTATTTCTATTTTTTTCTTTCGCATCTGATGGCTGAAACCCTGAAAATCCCTGAGCTCCTGCTCCACGTTTGTTCCCAAAAAAGTCAGTAACAATTAAAGGCGAATTACTTGGCAGAATTCCTGAAACCAAAGCGCCATTTACATCATACAATCCATAAGAAGCTTCTTCTCCTTGTTTTATTTGATAATTTTCATATCTAAATTCCCCTCCAAAAGCAACGTTCAAACCAGCAAGAATATCATATTTTCTGGTAAAATCTAAATTCGTTGTACTTTGCAAAAACGAAACTTTTCCTGCATCAAAACTAAAAGGAGAATTGGTTCCCAAAGTTGCATTGATGGTATTGTTTACATCATATTGAAAAGAATTTGTTCCGAGGTTTGTACTTAAATCAGTATCAAATCCGAATAATTCTGTATTCACTCCAACGGCAGCAGAAGCATCTAAAATTTTTGACTCAATTTCTGGTAAAAATCCGTTTTGATACACTTGGGTAAAAGTTCCTGAACCGTTTGGAAGTCTATTGAAAGCATATGATTTACCATTTCTATATGATATTCCTCCAAAAGAATAAAGAGAAGTCGTTTCTGTCAAAGGATATTTTGCATTATAATAAGCCTGACCCGATGCCAATTCTGACTGTCCCACACTCATATTATAGTCGCTTCTCTGCTGACCTCTGTATTGAAGTTCATTATTGGTTACATCAAAATTCAGCGCTGTCTGCATTTGCGTTATCGTTGTTGCGCCCGCGATTGCATTTTGCTGTGCAGTGGTAAAATAACTTACCTGAGGTGCATATTGTTTTAAAGAGCTTAAAATTTGCGCCGAATTTGGAGTTGAGTTAATATTGCTGAATAATGAGTTGATTTGAACCCCACTTTGCGCAGCTCTATTTTCAACCGCATTGTAAGCGTTAAAAATAGCATTACTTCTAATTCCGGCTCTGCTTGTTGCTTCTCTAGTTACGGCACTTGCTGTAACATTAAAGAAACTTCCCGGTTTTCCTAATGAAGTTCCATAGTTTAGATCGACTTGCAGTGTTTGTCCATCGGCTCCGCCTTTAAAATCATTAGATCCAGATGATAAATTGGCTCCATATTGAATACCACCCGAAATAAAATTGGCATTCTTTTTAAGGACAATATTGATTACTCCTGCAATTGCATCAGAACCGTATTGTGCTGCTGCACCGTCTCTTAAAACTTCTATTCGGTCAATGGCGAAAGACGGAATTGCATTTAAATCTGTACCAACAGAACCTCTTCCCGGCGAACCATTTATATTTACCAAGGCACTTGTATGTCTTCGTTTTCCGTTCACTAAAATTAAAACCTGGTCTGGTCCCAATCCTCTTAATTGAGCCGGATCAACGTGATCTGTTGCATCTGCCGTTGATGTTGGATTACTGGTAAACGACGGCGCAACATAATTTAAAATTTGAGTTACGCTTGTTTGTGGCGCTCCTTTAGTGATTTCAGTAATACTAAAAACATCAACAGGAACCAGAACATCGGTTTTTACTCTGTTTTTACTTCTTGATCCTACTATCGTAACTTCTGATAATTCATTATTTTTTAGCGTATCCTGCTCAGTTTTGTTTTCCTGTGCATAAATTCCTGAAAATGTCAAGATACTTAAAAAGGCTAGTACATTTTTTTTCATTTCTTTTTACTGGATTAGTTAATGTTTTGGCTTAAAAAAAAATTAAAGTTTTTCATTTTGAGCAAAAAAAAACCTCTGCGATCTGCAGAGGTTTCTATATCTATTTTTGAAAAAAAATTACAACAGAGTCTCTGCGGAAAGTTCCGGCATCATACAAGACATCATATTGCAAACTGTTAATTTCATTTGTTTCTGTTATTTTTAACGAGGCAAAGTTGCGAACTATTTTTTAATCAGCCAAACAAAAAGTAAAATATTTTCTATTACCCTATCAAACTAATATACTTCTGTTAAATTTCTGCTATAAAAAATAAAAAAAGTTGAACTTTAATTTGCAAATCAAAATGGTTTTATACCTTTGCACCCGAATACAGAGGAAAAATTTGAACTGATTGCAACCTCTTCATAATGAAATGGTTCGTTATGAGTGCCGGGAGATTAATTTCGGCAGTAAAAAATGCTAAAGCAGAAACTCTCCTTTAGCCCTTTTTAGCAATTATTTTCCTCGCTTAATTTTAATTTAATACATTATTATGGCTTATTTATTTACGTCAGAATCTGTTAGTGAAGGGCATCCAGACAAAGTTGCAGATCAAATTTCGGATGCATTAATTGACAACTTTTTGGCATTTGACGCTGATTCAAAAGTAGCTTGTGAAACATTAGTTACAACAGGTCAGGTTATTTTAGCAGGTGAAGTAAAATCGAATACTTATCTTGATGTTCAGCAAATTGCACGTGAGGTAATCCGTAAAATTGGATATACTAAAAGTGAATATATGTTTGAAGCGAATTCTTGTGGAATTCTTTCAGCAATTCACGAGCAGTCTGCAGACATTAATCAAGGTGTTGACAGAGCTAAGCCAGAAGAGCAAGGTGCAGGAGATCAAGGAATGATGTTTGGTTACGCTACAAACGAAACGGAAAACTTCATGCCATTGGCACTTGATTTATCTCACAAATTATTACAAGAGTTAGCTATTTTAAGACGTGAAAACAAAGAAATCACGTACTTACGTCCAGATGCTAAATCTCAGGTAACTTTAGAATACAGCGACGATAACAAACCAACTCGTATTGATGCAATTGTTATCTCAACTCAACATGATGATTTTGATGAAGAAGCTACAATGTTGGCTAAAATCAAAAAAGATATTATCGAAATTCTTATTCCAAGAATTATCGCTAAAAACCCAGAACACGCACATTTATTCAACGATAAAATCAACTACCATATTAACCCAACAGGAAAATTCGTTATTGGAGGACCTCACGGAGATACTGGTTTAACAGGAAGAAAAATTATTGTTGATACTTACGGTGGAAAAGGTGCTCACGGTGGTGGTGCATTCTCTGGAAAAGATCCAAGTAAAGTGGATAGAAGTGCTGCTTATGCAACGCGTCATATCGCTAAAAACTTAGTTGCGGCAGGTGTTGCTGATGAAATCTTAGTTCAGGTTTCTTACGCAATTGGAGTTGCTGAGCCAATGGGAATTTTCATTGAAACTTACGGAACTTCTAAAGTGAACTTAACTAACGGTGAAATTGCTAAAAAAGTAGAAGCTATCTTTGATATGCGTCCTTACTTTATCGAGCAACGTTTAAAATTAAGAAACCCAATTTACAGTGAAACTGCTGCTTACGGACACATGGGACGTAAACCAGAAACAGTTACTAAAACTTTCTCTGCTCCAGGTGGAAACGAAAAAACAGTTACTGTTGAATTGTTTACATGGGAAAAACTTGATTTTGTTGACCAAGTAAAAGCTGCATTTGGATTGTAATATATTCGAATCTTATAATAAGAAAAGGCTGTCTATTAAATTTTTTAGGCAGCCTTTTATTTTTTATAATGCGTGTTAATTGAACGCGGATGACATGGATTCGCTATCGCGAAAACGCAGATTTAAACGGATTTTTTTTCTTGGTTTACTTTAATTATAACATGAAAAGCATACAAAATAAAAGGCTCTCTAATATTTTAGAGAGCCTTTTTATATACCTTAAATTGATTGATTAAAAAAAATCCGTTTAAATCTGCGTCTTTACGAAGTAAATCCGTTTCATCCGCGTCTTAATTCCAATCCAAATAAAAATAAATCTTTTATCTTTCTAATTGTACATTTGGCAATGTTTTCGGGCGATTAGCATCGTTTGACAAAATCCATCCTGTGCGGTACATCCATTCTGTCATTTTGCGAAGTTTTACGTAATCAATATTTTCAGATTCATCCATTGGCGTGTGATATTGACTGTGCAGTACACTTGTAAAGAAAACCGCAGGAATCCCTTTTCTCGCATAAGGCAAATGATCGGAACGGAAGTAAAAATACTCCGGATGTTCTGGTCTGTCCCAAAGTTTATCCAAATCAAATTTTGGTCCTTCATCATTTGCTTTTTTGGCAATGGCAACCAAATCAGATGAATTTTCATGAGGAGAACTTGAGCCTAATAAAGCCGCTTGATTTACATTATTTCTTCCAATCATATCTCCATTTAAAACTGCTACAATATCTTTTTCTGGAACGGTAGGATGCGCTGCATACCATCTCGACCCTAACAAACCACGTTCTTCAGAACCATGAAACACAAATAAAGCAGTTCTTTTTCCTGGCTGTTTTTTATACGCTCTTGCAATTGCCAACATCGCTACACAAGTACTTGCGTTATCATCGGCACCATTGTAAATAGAATCCTGACCGTATTTTTGACGAACTCCGTCATGATCCTGGTGTCCGCTGAAAAGCACATATTCATTTTTCAATTTTGGATCGGTTCCTGCAATTGTACCTACAACATTTACAGAAGGATACTTATAGGTTTCAGAAACTACTTCAGTAGACAAAACATCTTTAGTTGTTTTTAAATATTCCAATTGATCTCCGTGTACCCAAAAAACTGGCATTGTTGCTCCAATTTTATCACGGAAACCTTCAATTCCGTAAATACCTCTTGTCATTTGTGGTTCAACCTGAGACCAGCTCTGTTCAGCTAGTTCATCAGCAACCATAATAAGTGCTACAGCACCTTTTTTTACAACAAGATCGTAGTATTTGTTTCGAACTAAACCAGGATATCTTCTGTCAAAAAGCGAAATATCATCTGCAATTCCTTCTTTTGAAGCTAGTAAAACAACCGCTTTTCCTTTAATATCAGCTTTTTCAATTTCTTCTTTTGTTGCTGCTCCTAAATAAACTAAAGAACCTTCAACTTTTATGTTAGTGGTTTCTGCTACCAGAACATCCTTCCATAATTTATATTCTTTTTGACCAATTTTAAACTTTGTATTTGGCGTCACCTGATGTCTGTATAAATCAAAAAATTGGAAATACGTTCCGTCGTCACCAGCTGGAGCCATTCCGGCTTCTTTAGCTTTATTGGCAAGCCACATTGAAACTTTTAATTCATCAAGCGTTCCAGCTTCACGACCGTTAAAGTGGTCGCCGGCCATTTGATACATATCGGTTCTAAGATCTTTATCAGTTATTGCCGCAACTAATGGTTTTTTAACTGCCTGAGCAAAAGTCATTGCTCCAGAGGCAAGTAAACCAAGGATCATTTTGTTTTTCATACTTTTTAATTTTATAATCCAAACTTAATGAATTCAAGGCAAAAACTTTGATTTTTTAACATCGAAAACAGCAATTAGCAATGATTAATAAAGAAAAATGGCCGTCCATATAGACAGCCATTGCATTTTTCACAAGTATTAATATTTTATGGCACACGGATGACACAGATTTAAACCGATAAAAACGGATTTTCATATTAAATCGGTGAAAATCCGTTTAATCCGTGTTATCTGTGTGCTTGATTTAGTTATTAGTCTACTAACCGACAATCGCAAAATTTTTAATACGTTCCGTTTTGCATTTTGGTCAAAGTTTCCTGAATATCAATTGCTGTTTCAGGCTCCGTAACCGTATTCAAATATTTAACTGCCAAAGTCTGTGTTTCAATCGCCTTTTGTTTCTGACCGTCTTTGTAATACAATTGCGCCAAAGTATCTAAATAGTAAGGATTGTTCTTGGTCACAACTAAACTATATTCCGACCATTTAATAGCTTCTTTTAAAAAATTAGCATTTTGTGACTGCAGCACTACAGACCATGCAGCATTATTACAAAGATTTGAATGATAATCTTTAAAAGAGTTCCATCCATCATAAGCATATGACGAAGATGAATCTAAAGCCGAAAACATTGCATCTAATTTTTCAATTGGACTCGATGACGCTAAATTAGAATCAAAATAGGTGCTGAACTCTTTTAAGAAATCAACGTTTGAAGCGGTTGCATCTTCTGCATTGTTTAAATATTGGAAATAATTGCTGTACGATTCAAAATTCCCTTTTCCTAAAGCAATGATCTTTTTATAAACCGAAAGATTTTTCTCCTTATTTATATCTGAAAAAGATTTTTCCTGGGCAATATAAGTATTAGCCTGTAATGCTGAAGAAATTTCAGAAATCACATTTCCTAAATTATGAACTTCACCTTCTTTATTATTAAACGCTAAACGATTCTCTTCAATTTTATCAGCATGCTTTAAAATGTAATCGATAGAAAGAAAGTCAGTATCATTCAAAACTCTTTCTTCATTAAAAAGTTGCTTCGTAAAACCTTGATTTTTGATTTCTCTTAAAATGGTTTCAACCAAATACATATCTGGTTTTGAATCTTTTTGGTGCGATTCGATCAATTTTTTCCAAGTTTGAGCAACTTCTTTTTTATCTGATGAAATTTTGGTCAGTAGAAATTCTGTAGAATTGGCAACTTCTGCTCCAGAATCTGAATCATAATCGTATGAAATTTCCAAAACCGCAGCTCTATTAAATGCTCTGATCAAATCTGCATCCGTCGCTTTTTTATTTTTGAATGTCTTATTTATGTATACAAAAGCATTCGCACGCTGCAATTTTTTATATAAATCACCGTAATACCCAAACTGATAACTCTTGTCTGATAAATCAGATTTTGCCGATGCCAAAATATCTCCCTCACCATTTAAAACCAAAATGCTTGGATCATTTGTTATCTTATTGTTTTTAAGCCACTTTTTATCATCGGCGCCAGCCAAATAATAATTGTAAATATCATATACAGGATTATATGCATCATACATATTATAAGCTGTCTGTGTTTCCTGGTCTTTTACAAAGGCATCAAAACTTTCTTTCCCAACAGTTTTATTTGCGTTAGAATAAAATACCAAAAATTTCAATTTAGCTTCTTTTGTTGCCGCTAAAGCACTTTTTAAATTGTTCTCTATTTTGAGTTTAAAATCATATTGCAAAGGAACTGCGGGAGGAGCTACAGTATAATCAGCTACAGCTGCACTATCCACTACCGCAGCAGCGGGATCAAATTCTTCAATTGGAGAAACTGTTTCTTTGCCTGGATAAGTCCAATTTGAAATTATTTGGCTTTCAACAGGAATTACTTTTTTTTCCTTTACAGGCTGTGGGTCTTTTTCATTTAAAAAAACCAAAGGATCTTTGCCGGCAGGCTCCGAAATTTTCAATTCATTTGTTTTTCTGTCAAAAAAACCGCCAATTTTCAAATCACCCAATTGCGCAAACTCATAAGTGATCGTGACTTCAGAAACATCTTTTGGTAAAGCATATTTACAAACGTTGCTTTTTCCATCATAATCCTCATAAACCAAATACAAGTAATTTGTTTTTTCGATTTCAAATTCTAAATCATTTTTTTCCCAATTTGGATCTGTTTTGGTTTTGATGTCTGATAATCTTTGATAAACAACATCTTCAGTCCCATTTTGAGTTCCGATATAAAAGGAATAATAAGACGAGTCTGGAAACTTGATTTTAATTTTTTTTGCCTTTTTATCGGCTGCAAAAGCAAGATTAAAACTACTTTCTGATTTTTCTTTTTGAATAAAAATTAAAGAATCGCCTTTGATTTCATAATTGCCTGTATAAAAAACCAGCTCATATTTATTATCGTCTAATAAATTCAGTTTGATTTTTCCGCCTTTATTTGTCGATAAATAAGTTCCTTTTTCTATTCCTTTCACTTGACAAAATGAATAGGAAATTCCTGTAATTACGAGTAATACACTCCACACAAACTTGCGCATGACTAATTTTTTTGCTGTTAATAATCTCAAGCAAAGATATTCGATTCTTATCGAAACAAGTCATTAAAATTGATGATTTAGCAATTAAAATACTACAAATTATATTTCATTGAAAATATGATGTAACGAGGCTGGACAGTGTATTGTGAAACTCGGGTAGAAAACTGCGAAAAACTGTCATCATTCAAATATGTTGTATTTAAAATGTTAGTCGCGGAAATTTTATATTCCCATTTACTATCCTTTTTTTGGTAAACCAAACTGGCGCTTAAAAAATCATATTCGTTATCAACTGATTTATTTCCATTATAATAATGGTAAAATTCATATTCTGAAACAAATGAAAAACTATTCCAGAAATAATAATCCAATCGTGCAAAAGGTTTGTCTGTATAATAAGTCGAACCGCTATATTGATTAATTAAAGCATTATATCCAAGTTCTAAATTCGGTAAGTTTTTATAGTTTGTCGCTGCTTTTACAGTATAACTTTGCACAAAACTTTCTGTAGTTGCCAAAACATTATTCTGAATATTATTGAATTTTGACCAATTCAAACTTGCTGTTGCCGATGCTTTGTAATTCTTTAAAAAAGAACGTCCGTAACTTCCCATTCCGCTTAATGTTTCATCAGCTAAATTAGAATTGTAAGGAACTGACGATTGGTTGATTCCATCAAAATTAGCTTTCGTTTTTATAGCATCAACTTTTTTAGTGTATGTTGCGTTGGCAAAAATATTTTCAAAATTGAACATATTGTATTTAAAATAACGAAGCGAATGTACTTGTGAAGTTGCATTTTCCAAGAAACGATTTCCTCTGAATAAACTACTGTAATCAGACAAAACATAACCTGCTGCCAATTGATTTATATCAGTGAAATCGTTTGACAAAGAGAAATTATACGTTAACGTTTCTGATTTTTTGATTTGATATAAAGCAAAGAAATCAGGCAATACTTTTGTAAAACTCTGCGAATAATCAGTTCCCAGCTGTCCGTTTGTCATTTGATAGGTATGCAAACTTACTCCTGGCGTCAACGTAAATTTTCCTGTCAGGATTTTATAATGAAATCCAATAAAAGCATCATTAAATCTATAATCAACATCATTATTGTTTTCTGCGGCATTTAAGTCATTTTTATTGCCATTATCGAGCATCTGAAAAATATGCGAATTAAAATTTTGGTATGAATACGTATTTCCCAGTGTAACATTGAAATTGCTTTTAGGCGTTACCATATAATAGTAATCCAGTTTTGCATCGAGTTTGTTTGTTTTCACAAAACGATCCTGATTCAAATCATTTCGGTTTTGTCCTGAAATATATCCGGCCAAATCAAAAGGTTGCGAACGCAGATTGGCATTATAAAACGGATTTTCGTCCTGATACAAATGTTGTGCTTCAAAAGCAAAAATGTTTTTGTCGCTTTGCGTATAATACAAGCTCAAATTCTGATTTACTGATGTTGGATCTTGCTTTTTTTGAGTGAGAATAGTTTCAATTGCAGAAGCATTATTCACAATCGATTCTCGAAGCAAATCGGTATCTTCATTTTGTTTTGATAACTTGGTTAAAATGTCATAATCAAACTGAAATTTATCACTTGGTTTGTAACTCGAACTCAATTTAAAAAGCCCCAGATTATTTTTTTGATGCGTCATTTCATCACGTTTCTGCTGATCGCCAGAATCTAAAATCGTAGTTTGCGATTTGGTTTCTAAATCTGTTTTTGAAACCGAAAGAATTCCGAAACCACTAATATTCCAAGCTTTTGTGGGATTGTAAGAGAAATTCGTCGCGCCAAATTTAGTTTCAATTTCCTTAGCACGATTGTTTCTTAAAACCGAAATTCCCAAATCATTTGACGAAACATTAAAATTGCTTCCGCCTTTTTTCATCATATTTTTGAAACCGCCTGTAAATTTGAAATAATCCTGCGCAGTCAATGGCAATTCACCAATATTATTAAAATTGGTAATTAAATTAATGCTGTATTTTGGACTGTAATAAAATAATTTCGGATTAATTATATAACGGCTATCGAGCTCTGCAACGCCTACCCCGGCAGTAACATCTCCAAACCAAAAGTTCTTTTTACCCGATTTCAGTTTAATGTTCATTGCAACATTATCCTGATCATTTTCGAGGCCTTTTAATTGACTTACTTCATTATAATTTCTTAAAACCTGAACTTTATCAATGGCATCTGCTGGAATGTTTTTAACGCCAAGTTTAGTGTCTCCGTCAAAAAAATCTTTTCCTTCAACCATTAATTTGCTGACTTTTTTCCCTTCAACTTCGATTTCACCGTCAGCGTTAACCTCAACGCCAGGTAATTTTTTCAAAACATCTTCCAGCTTTTTTTCTGTTCCAGATTTAAAAGAATCGGCATTGTAAACAATTGTGTCTCCTTTTATAGAAACCGGCATTTCACGAACGATTTCAACGCCTTCAAGTTCTATTCCGGTTCCGTCCATAACAATATTCTGAACGATATTTTCTGTATTTGTGGAGATCGCCATTTCTTTAGATTTCATTCCCAGATAACTTATTTTAACCGTGTAAGAAGTATTTGGCTTCAAAGTCAGCTGGAATTTTCCTTTATCATTCGTAATTCCGTACGAATCCATTGCTTTTGTGCCGTTATTTACAGCCATGATATTAGCCATTTCCAACGGATTTTTTTGTTCGTCCTGAATAACGCCGTCAAAACGGACACTTTGCGCAAAAGATATCGAGGTCATTAAAAAAATGACAAAAGAAAGTATATTTTTCATGGAGAAAATCTAAAAGATGAGATACAAAAATTATCGTCTAATCATTACCGGACCACCGCCTGGACCGCCTTCACGACCGCGGTTCATTTCTCTAAACTCTTCCATTTTTTTGATTACGGTTTCGTCGTAATCTTTCTGAGAAATTGTTTTACCTTTTGTTGGCGCTTTTATTTCGACTTTATCTTTGGTATTCAAAACAATTTTAGAACATAAAATAGTTGTTCTTCCATCATTTACTTCCAAAATCAAACCTGGAAGACCCCAATAGTTTTCTGGACCTTGGTTCACTGGAATTTCCGGAGAATACCAAGCTGTTATAATAATTTCTTTTGGAATTTCGAAGTTGTCCTGAAAGTTGGTTTTAGTTTCGCCCGAAGTTTTCTTTGCATCCTCTTTTTTCTCTTCAGGTTTTTTATCATCCGCATTTTTTGGTCTGAAATTTCTAAAATCAGTTTTGCTTGCTTCTTTTACCGCTGTTGCTTTGTAACAAGTATAACCGCCAATTATTTTTGTTTCAGATTCCATTTTCCAGTTAAGTTTTGGCAAAGAATCAACTACCAAAAACTCTTTCCCCATAAATTCTTTGTCAACTGTATACGATTTGCTTTTTACATTTTTATAAAAAGTACCTCCGCCTCCCATGAAGGAATTCATCATAATACGCATTCCTCCTCCTTGTTGTCCAGGAGCATCTAGTTTTTCTTCTTCTTTATAAATTGAAGCCGATTTGTCAAAATTTAAAATAAAAGTCTTTTCAAGCATTTTTTTCATTCGCTCTTCCATGTTTTTTTGCATTTCGGGCGTAATATCTCTATTGGCACGCATTCCATCCATTTTTGGAGCCTGCGTTTTTGACTCATAAACGGCCATTCCCTGAAAATCCTTTTGCGCCTGCATTTGAGTAAACACAAGCATCAAAGACATATAAAAAATCACTTTTTTCATTTTCATTTTATTTTAAATTGGGCAAATCGTATAAAACTTACACTCAAATGTATTATTATTTTTAAAATACCAAAAATATAATATATCAATGCTTTGAAGGCATAGACAGAATACGCTATTTTTTAGACTATTACGATTGAAAAAGGTTTAAATGGCAAAATCATCAAAATCTCTTCTTTTTAAACTTTTATCGTAAGGTTTTTTGTAATTTGGCACGACCGAAACCCAAAAAATCATGACTAAAACAGCAATAAATATTCTATTTTTCCTTTTAATTGCTGTTATTCCCACTGTTCTTTCGGGACAAAATTCAAAAATAAATGCAACCCAAATTTCTCATTTAAGCAATACTGCTGATGAATATTTAGGTCAAGATTCATTCGGATTTAATTATCAGATCAGCAATAATGTTTTCAGTAAATTTAAGGAAAGTGAGGTTTTTGAATATAAAAATGTCTCTTTAGGAAGAATCACAAAAACTGACTTGCAAAATCCGCTGAAAATCGTTTTGTATTATGAAGATTTCAATACTGTTGTTTTATTAGATAACCAATTAAATAAAATTACCGAAATCAATTTTTCATTAAATACAACTCCAATTGTCGTGAGCGCCATCGGAATGTCGACTCAAAATCAATTATGGATTTACAATGCCCTTAATCAGCAAATTGGGTTGTTCGATTACTTAAAAAATGAATACAAAACGGTTTCTATTCCATTAACAGAACCTATAAAACATTATCAGACAGATTTCAACACTTTTTATTGGATCGATAAAAAAAACAATTGGTTTTCCTGTGATATTTTCGGAAAAATCACAAGTCTTGGAAATGTTTCGGATTTTGATAAAATTGAAATAATTGATGCTCAAAAGTACATTTTCAGCAAAGGTAACCAGTTGTATTTAAGAGAGATTAGTAAAGAGAAAATAGCTATAATTTCTGAAATTGAAATTTTAGAAAAATCGTTTGACAATTTCTATTACAAAGACCAAATTTTATCTATTTTTACAGCTAAAGAAATTGTAAATTATAAAATCGTAACACCGTAATGCACATAGCAATAGCAGGAAATATCGGCGCAGGAAAAACAACCTTGACCAAATTATTAGCCAAACACTTTAAATGGGAGCCTCATTATGAAGATGTGGTTGATAATCCGTATTTAGACGATTTTTATCACCAAATGGAACGTTGGTCATTTAATTTACAAATCTATTTCTTAAATAGCCGTTTCCGTCAGGTGCTTCAAATTCGCGAAAGTGGCAAAAAAATCATTCAGGATAGAACGATTTATGAAGATGCTTATATTTTTGCTCCCAATCTATACTCAATGGGTTTGATGACAAGCCGTGATTTTGAAAACTATACTTCTTTATTCGAATTGATGGAATCTTTAGTAAAGGCTCCGGATTTATTGATTTATTTAAGAAGTTCTATTCCAAATCTTGTTGGGCAAATTCACAAACGCGGACGCGAATACGAAAACTCAATTTCGATTGATTATTTAAGCCGTTTGAACGAAAGATACGAAGCCTGGATTCAGACTTATACCAAAGGAAAATTATTGATTATTGACGTTGATAATATTAATTTTGTTGACAATCCTGAAGATTTAGGAAACATTATTAATAGAATTGATGCTGAATTAAACGGATTGTTTTAAAAACAGATTTCATAGATTTATACGAAATACAAAATGCCTCTAAAAAATTTTAGAGGCATTTTTATTTAAAAATTTTCCTACTTTTGTGATAGTTAAATAAATTTCCCTATTTGGGAAAAAACCAATATATTTGTCAAACTAATTATGAGAATAATAGCAAAAAGAACACTGCAAAATTTTTGGGAAAGATTTCCAAATTCTAAACAACAGCTTTTAGCTTGGTATCAAGTTTTTGATAAAAATGATTTTGCAAATTCTAACGTTATAAAATCTTCTTTTGGTACTGCAGATTTTGTAGGTAACAATAAAGTAGTCTTTAATATTTGCGGAAATCATTATCGCTTAATTGTAAAAATAAATTACTATACACAAATTGTATATATTCTTTTTATTGGGACGCATAGCGAATATGATAATTTAAAAGATATAAAAAATTTATAAAATGAATATAAAGCCCATAAAAACAGAACAAGACTATAACGCAGCATTAGAAAGAGTCAACTTTATTTTTGATGCTAAGCCAAATACTATTGAAGGAGATGAGCTGGATATTCTTGTAACTCTTATAGAAAAGTATGAACAAATTCATTTTCCAATTCCGGAACCTGATCCTATAGAAGCTATAAAATTTATGATGGAGCAGAATGGATTAACGGATGCCGATTTAGGAATTATTCTAAACAGTCGTTCAAGAGTATCGGAATTGTTTAACCGAAAGAGAGCTCTAACAATTAAACAAATTAGAGTTTTAACCGAAGCTCTTCATATTCCAGCATCAATTTTAATTAAAGAATACAGCTTAAATCCATAAATAAAAATGCCTCTAAATAATTTTAGAGGCATTTTTATTTATGATATCCTAACAGGTTTTAGAAACCTATTAGGATAAAAAATTGGTTTTATTTTACAGCATCAATCTTAGCTTTCACTTCGTCTTCCGTTCCTTCATAAACTTCAGTTGTCGTTTTACCATTTTCTGTTTTAGTTACTGTTCCGGTAGTTTTTCCGTTTATATTTTTCAGTTCAACACGAACAGATTTTTTCTCGTATTTACTAGTGTCAAAACAATCTGTTTTTTGATGAATGTATTTTCCGTTTGCGTCATAATGTGCAAGACATTTTGCAATTTCTTCTACTGTGCAACCTTTTTCTTTGCACATTTTAGCACATTCTTCTTTAGTCATTCCAGACATATCGCCACATTTAGAAACTCCACCTACATGTACTTCTGTTTTAACACAACAAGAACCTTTTTCTGTCATTCCTGTAGATGAATGTCCTTCACCTAAAATTGGTGCAACAACCAATCCGATCAAACAAGTCAATTTAATCAAAATATTCATTGATGGCCCAGAAGTATCTTTAAACGGATCTCCAACTGTATCTCCGGTTACGGCTGCTTTATGCGCATCAGAACCTTTATACGTCATTTCGCCGTTGATCATAACTCCAGCTTCAAAAGATTTTTTAGCATTGTCCCAAGCACCTCCTGCATTGTTTTGGAAAACTGCCCAAAGAACCCCAGAAACGGTAACTCCAGCCATATATCCACCTAACATTTCAGCTATTAATTGATTGTTATCTGAATAAACTAATTTTCCTAAAAGTACGATTGCGATTGGAAATCCAATCGTTAAAATTCCTGGAAGCATCATTTCGCGTAACGCAGCTTTTGTAGAAATCTCAACACATTTTCCATATTCTGGTTTTCCGGTTCCTTCCATAATTCCTGGAATTTCTTTGAACTGACGACGCACTTCGTAAACCATATCCATTGCCGCTTTTCCAACAGAATTCATCGCTAATGCTGAGAAAACCACAGGAATCATTCCGCCCACAAATAACATCGCTAAAACTGGTGCTTTAAAAATGTTGATTCCGTCAATTCCTGTAAAAGTTACGTATGCAGCAAATAATGCTAGCGAAGTTAATGCTGCAGATGCAATTGCAAAACCTTTTCCGGTTGCTGCAGTTGTGTTTCCAACTGAATCTAAAATATCGGTTCTTGTACGAACTTCTTTTGGCAATTCACTCATTTCAGCGATTCCTCCAGCATTATCAGAAATTGGTCCGAAAGCATCAATTGCTAATTGCATTGCCGTTGTAGCCATCATTGCTGAAGCCGCTAATGCAACTCCATAAAATCCTGCTAAAGCATAAGAAATCCAGATGGCACCTGCAAATAATAAAACTGTTGGAAAAGTAGAAATCATTCCGGTTGCCAAACCTGCAATTACATTTGTTCCCGCTCCTGTTGAAGATTTTTGAACAATTGCCATAACTGGTTTTGTTCCTAATCCTGTATAATATTCGGTTACTGATGAAATAGCGCCGCCAACAACTAATCCTACTAATGTAGCATAGAAAACACGCATTGAAGAAATTTGCTGTGAACCTTCTCCAAAAAATTCCATTGTCATAACTTCCGGTAACATATGCTGCACCAAGAAATAACAAGCAATTGCAGTTAATCCAATCGAAACCCAGTTTCCTATATTTAATGCTTTTTGAACTTGAGCTTCTTTAGCATTATCATCTGAAATTTTCACTAACATTGTTCCGATAATCGAAAACAAAATTCCGAAACCAGCTATTGACATTGGAAGCAAAATTGGACCAATTCCGCCGAAAGCATCATTAATACTTCCACCCATATCTTTAATAACATAATTTCCTAGAACCATTGCCGCTAAAACGGTTGCAACATAAGAACCAAATAAATCTGCTCCCATTCCGGCAACGTCTCCAACATTATCTCCAACATTGTCTGCAATTGTTGCTGGATTTCTTGGATCATCCTCTGGAATTCCGGCTTCAACTTTACCAACTAAATCGGCACCAACGTCAGCTGCTTTAGTGTAAATTCCACCTCCAACTCTCGCGAACAATGCGATAGATTCTGCCCCTAGTGAAAACCCCGCTAAAGTTTCTAAAACAACAGTCATTGTTTCAGTATCTTTCCAAACTCCGTCAGATAATAAATTAAAGAAAATTATAAAGAATGCTGTTAAACCTAAAACTGCTAATCCTGCAACACCAAGTCCCATTACAGTTCCTCCGCCAAAAGAAACTTTTAAAGCTTGCGGCAAACTTGTACGTGCTGCCTGTGTTGTTCTAACGTTTGTTTTGGTTGCGATTTTCATTCCTATATTTCCTGCATAAGCTGAAAATAACGCTCCAAAAATGAATGCAATTACTATAAATAAATGTGTTTTTACTCCCGGAATAAAAGTAATTCCTGCTAAAGCTAAACTTGCAACAATTACGAATATGGTTAATAGTTTATATTCGGCTTTTAGGAAGGCTAAGGCTCCTTCGTAGATGTAATCTGAAATCTCTTTCATCTTACCGTCTCCGGCATCTTGTTTTAAAACCCAAGTCCTTTTTATTCCCATGAAAAGTAATCCTAAAACTGCCATAACTATTGGCAGGTAAATCATAAATGCATTCATAATATTTTAATGGTTTTGGTTAATAGTCAACAATCTAACTAAAACGAATTTAAACAAAAAAGCAATACTCCTAACGGAGTATTGCTTTTTTTATAAAATATGAATGCTAAAATTATTTAATGCTAAATAATCCCTCTGGTTTATTTTCAATATCATCAAAACGCTTCGTGCACTCAGCAATAATTGCATAAGCTTCGTTTACGTCTCCCCATCCTTCAACATCAACTTTTTTGTTTTCAAGATCTTTATAAACTTGGAAGAAATGCTCGATTTCTTTTACTAAGTGTGGGTTGATATCTGAAAGATCATTTAATGAATTCCAGATTGGATCTGAAACTGGTACACAAATAATTTTTTCATCTGGTCCTTTATCATCTGCCATGTGGAAAACACCAATTGGCTTAACTTCCATTACACATCCAGGGAAAGTTGGTTCGTTTACTAAAACCAATACATCAAGAGGATCTCCGTCAAGTGCTAAAGTTTCTGGAATAAATCCATAATCAGCTGGGTACATCATTGAAGAGAATAACATTCTGTCGAAACGCATTCTTTTGATTTCAAAATCGTACTCGTATTTATTTCTGCTTCCTCTTGGTATTTCGATTAATACATCGAAAGTCGTTAGTTTGTCTGCGGTCATTTTCGTTTTTTATTATATCTATAATTTCGGTTGCAAAAGTAACCAAACATTCTATTTTTACAATAAAAAAACAGGTTAAATTATCTATATTATGTATTAAAAAACAAGCATTTAATAGGTAATTGTTCTATTTCGCTTTTTTAGGTAATGATGCCAAAGCAAATAGGTCGCATAAGATCTGTACGGACTCCATTGTTCGGCATGAATTTCCATTTCTTGTTTGTCATGAATTTTCAGTAATTCTTTGATTGTATTTATCACTGCAATATCGCCAAGCGGAATCAAATCGGGTTCTTCCAAACAAAACATCAAATAAATATCGATTGTCCAATTCCCGATTCCTTTTAATTTGATAAGTTCTTCTCGAACTTGTTTTGCTGATTTTGAAGGCAGGCTTTCAATATCTAATTCTTTATTTAAAACGGCTTCCGCCAAAATCTTAATGTATTTTGTTTTTTGTCGGCTTACGCCAAGACTTCTAAATTCTTCATCAGACAAAACAGCCATATTTTCTGGATTACAGGTTTTATAAGCTTTGATTTTTAAAAATGTGGCTTTCGCCGAATCTACAGAAACTTGCTGTTCCAATATCAGCAATACCAAAGTCTCAAAACCCTGAGGTCGTTTCGGAATTGGAGGCAAGCCGTACTTTTCGATTATTTCCTGAAATATCGGATTTTTATTGGTTAGAAAATCGATGGCTTCTTGCATAAGTATTTAAGTCTTTGCCAAAATTAAATAAAAAAGAATCTCGCAAAGACGCAAAGTTTTATTTCACAAAAAAAGTCGCAAAGAATTAAACCTTTGCGACTTTGTAACTTTGAATCTTTGCAACTTTAAAAATAGAACCCAAAAGATCCCTTTACTGCAAATTTGTTGGCATCAGGCATATTTAAGTAACTTCCTCTCCAAGAGAAATCAATTCGGAAAACTTTGAAGATATTTCCAATTCCGGCATTGTATTCCCAATAAACATTTTCCGGCGCGTTATATGGAAGACCAGAAGCATTAATTGCTCTGTTTGCATCTGAAATAGTTCCGTGAACCGCTTTGATTCCGATAAATTCTCTCCAGTTTAATTTCCTCATAAATGGAACTCGAGCAAATAATCTTCCTTGAAAATTATGTTGCCATTGCAAGGTGGTATATTGATCAGCAATAAATTCATAAAAATTTAAATTACTAAACGTATTTTCAATTGTCCAATAGGTCTGGTTTCCAGGAATAACACTCATCAAACCTAACGGAATTGTACCAAATGTCTTTCCAGTTTCTACAATAATATCGGTTCTTCCTAATGGGCCAATAATAATAGGCTGTTTGTAATAAACCTGTATTTTTTCGTAAGCAAAATCACTCTCAAAAACACCTTTTAATCCGTAACTGAAATTCACAAAGAAATGGCTAAACGGACTGTCAACTAAATCTCTTTCAACCCCATAACCAATCGTTTTGCGGTTTGGCATATATTCAAACTGAATATTGGCTTCAGACTGTCTAACTTTACTTTCAACAACCCCTGCAGGGTTTTCGGGCGTCGGTAAAGTTGTGTAATAATCTAAACTAAATGTTTTTGATGCCGATTCTAAAGTTCTATATGAAAATCCAGTCTGGACAATAAAATTCTTTTTGGGTTCAATTTCAAAAGAAACATTACTCAAATTAATATTAGTCAATTTTCCGTTGCTTCCTGTTGTAAACAAAGCAGAAGACGCAAAACTTCGTCCTAAAATATCATTCGTCGTGGTTAAACTCGCTCCTATTTGTTCAATATCACGCCTGTTTCCTCCAGAAATAATGATTCTTTTTTTCTTGTCAACCATCCATTTTCCAGAAACGCCATATTTAAATTTATTATCATCAAAACCATAAGCCGTATATGCCTGTATACGCCATGGATCATTTGGCCCAAAATAAGTTCTTCCTCCGACTCTTACTCTCAGACCTTCGACTTCGTTATAACCAAAAGTTGAAAATATAGGTCCATAATCGAAATTTTTAAACTCAACATAACCGCTTCCTAATATCGAGACGAGACTGTACAACTGCTTAAATCGCTTGACCGTCTGCAGTGTATCCAACATTTTATAAATTCCGGCTTCGTCTTTATTTAATTTTTCAAAACGATTTTCATCCCAAAACTCCGGAGGTCTATCATAAACGGCATTGTCTATAAAATTGACTTCTTCTTTATAAAACTTCTCTGGTTTTTGAATGTTGAATTTATGATTTCGATATAGAGTTGTTCGTTTTCCATAAACTCCTTTTGATTTTTCTTTCTTATTCAAAGCAAAATCAGACATCATATAATCACGTGTCAAAAGGAAAACCGAATCATTTTCTACTTCAAATTCCTGTTCAATATAAATATCTTTTACCCAGTTAATATTAGCACTTTTGGTAACGCCCATATTAATTTTCTTGATGGCAAAAGTGGAATCGTTTACCCAAAAATCACCTTTAAAAGTCAATTCGTTTTTTCGTCTTGGATAAAAAACAATATTATAACACCATTTTTTGTCAATATAAGCACTGTCTTTCAGCACATAATTATAGACATCAATTCCGGTTTTAGAAAGCGGACTTGTGAAGCTTTTATCGAAAAACTTAAGGTGATTATCGTAAATATTATAATCAGAATAAAGATCTTTTACGAAAGATAAAATTTGTTGATTTCCATTGAAACCAGACATTTTATTTCCAGTCAGATTTTCTTTTACTTTCTTTAATTTATTGTCGCCATAAACATCATATACCGATTCGTTGATAAAAATTGGCAGATACGTTTTTCCTGTAACATCAGAAGTATCAACATGTTGAAACACAAACTCCATTCCTTTGAAAAGTTTGTTCTTCATAAAAGCACTATCAATCGTGTTCATGTCGAACTCAACTTTTTCATACTTCTGCATTTGATATTGACTGAATTGATAAAGTCCGTTTTTACGTTTTCTTTCCCAGATTTTCCTCAAAATATCTAATGCCGGATTATTCTTCTTCGAAGTTTTTCCGGTATAAATTACAACTTCGTTTAGCACTTGTTCTTCAAATAAAACAATTTTGAAATTGTAATTGACTGCTTTTTCCAAAGGAACTTCCTTATCTGAAAATCCTGCTGACGTAACTAATAATGCCGTATAAGTATTGGGAGATTCCAGATAAAAACGTCCATCTTCATTAGAAACGATTCCGGTATTAGAACCTTTGAAAACAATATTTGCAAAAGGTACTGGCTGATTTGATTTATCCAAAACAATTCCACTCACTTTTGTTTGTGCAGTTCCAAGATTCACAAAGGCGAATACAAAAAATAGGCTGAGTAAAATTATTCTTTTTATCATTTGGCAAAAAAAAACTTCATCAATTAATATGACTGATGAAGTTTTATAAGTATTGTTGATTTTTTTATTTGTACATTACTTTCTTTACTGCTTTTACTACATCACCAGCATTTGGCAACCAGTCTTTAAGCAATACAGGAGAGTAAGGTGCAGGAGTATCAGCAGTTGTGATACGCTGAATTGGCGCATCAAGAAAATCGAATGCTTGTTCCTGAACGATATATGTAATTTCAGAAGAAATACTTGCAAATGGCCAAGCTTCTTCAAGAATTACTAAACGATTTGTTTTTTTAACAGAAGTAAGAATAGCGTCTTTATCCATAGGACGAACTGTTCTTAAATCGATAATCTCACAAGAAATTCCTTCTTTAGCTAATTCATCAGCAGCAATAAAAGCTTCTTTAATGATTTTTCCGAAAGAAACAATCGTTACATCTTTTCCTTCACGTTTGATATCAGCAACTCCTAATGGGATTGTATATTCTCCGTCTGGCACTTCACCTTTATCACCGTACATTTGCTCAGATTCCATGAAAATTACTGGATCGTTATCACGAATTGCAGATTTCAAAAGTCCTTTTGCATCATAAGGAGTTGAAGGCACAACAACTTTAAGACCTGGAGTATTAGCAAACCAGTTTTCTAAAGCCTGAGAGTGAGTTGCTCCTAATTGACCTGCTGAAGCAGTTGGTCCACGGAAAACGATTGGCACATTAAATTGTCCACCAGTCATTTGACGCATTTTAGCAGCGTTATTTATGATTTGATCAATACCAACTAAACAGAAGTTGAATGTCATATATTCTACAATCGGTCTGTTACCATTCATTGCAGAACCTACTGCAATTCCAGTAAAACCAAGCTCAGCAATTGGAGTATCGATTACTCTTTTTTCACCAAACTCAGCAAGCATTCCTTTTGAAGCTTTATATGCTCCGTTGTATTCTGCAACTTCTTCGCCCATTAAATATATGGATTCATCGTGACGCATTTCTTCGCTCATCGCTTCACAAATGGCCTCTCTAAATTGTATTGTTCTCATATTTATATTGTATGTTGAATTTTCTGAAGAGCAAAAATAAATATTTTAAATCACTTAAAAGCATAAATTAAATTTAAAATCACAGGAACTTTCTTCTCTTCTTCTGCTTTTAACTTTTAAAACGTGTTGTAACATTTACGAAATCGATATAATTGTTATTATTCTATCTGCAAAAACACTTTTTATACAAATACACTCTTATTTGTGTAATTCTGATTTTGAATTTAGATTCTTTCAAACGTAAAAAATCAAAATCTAGTATAAATTCCGTCCGATTTTAACAATTGAACAGCTTTTCACGATTACGAAATTCCTAAGAATCAGACAAAATAGCTGAATTTTCATTTTTGAAAAACCCAAAAAGACGTGTCAAATTTCAGAATCTTCGAAAACGTAATAGTTTTTAAAAAATATTATGCACGCATAGTATATTATTCCAATTTTAATTTCTAAATTTGTCAAAGCATATTACAAATTCAAAATATATACTTATGAAAATATTGGTTTGCATCAGCCACGTGCCTGATACTACTTCAAAAATTAACTTCTCCAATGGTGATTCAGAATTTGATACCAATGGTGTACAATATGTAATAAACCCAAATGACGAATTTGGTTTAACACGTGCAATTTGGTTTCAAGAACAACAAGGAGCAACTGTAACTGTTGTGAATGTCGGAGGACCAGATACTGAACCAACTTTACGTAAAGCATTAGCAATTGGCGCAAACGAAGCTATTCGTGTAAACGCTAATCCAACTGATGGTTTTTTTGTAGCAAAACAATTAGCTGAAGTAATTAAAAATGGTGGTTACGATCTTGTAATTGCTGGAAAAGAATCTTTAGATTATAATGGTGGAATGGTTCCAGGAATGATTGCTGGAATTTTAGGTTCTAACTTCTTAAACTCTTGTACAAGTGTTACTGTTGATGGAAACAATGTAAAAGCAGTTCGTGAAATCGACGGTGGAAAAGAAACTGTAAGCACTACGCTTCCTTTAATTATTGGTGGTCAAAAAGGTCTTGTTGAGGAAAAAGATTTGCGTATTCCAAACATGAGAGGAATCATGACAGCAAGAACTAAAGCTTTAACTATTCTTGAGCCAGTTGACGCTCCTGTAAATACAAAAGCAGTAAAATTTGAAAAACCAGCTCCAAAATCAGCAGTAAAATTAGTTTCTGCAGATAATTTAGATGAGTTAATCAATTTATTACACAACGAAGCAAAAGTAATCTAGTAATCAGTATTTAGTCGCAGGTTTCCGTTTACAAAAACTTTAAACCTGAAACTTTAAACTTTTAAACAAAAACATCATGTCAATATTAATATATGCAGAATCTGCAGAAGGAAAATTTAAAAAAGTTGCTTTCGAATTAGCTTCTTACGCTAAAAAAGTAGCTGAATCATTAGGAACAACAGTTACAGCTTTGACTGTAAACATTAGCGACGTAAGCGAATTAGGCAAATACGGAGTTGATAAAGTTTTAAAAGTAAACAATGATAAATTAGCTGGTTTTACCGCAAAGGCTTACGCCGATGTAATCAAACAAGCTGCTGAAAAAGAAGGAACAAAAGTAGTTTTACTTTCTTCTACAACAGATAGTATCTATCTTTCATCATTAGTTGCAGTAGCTTTAAATGCTGGTTTTGCTTCAAATGTTGTAGGATTGCCGTTAAGCACTTCTCCTTTTCAAGTAAAAAGAAATGCTTTTTCTAACAAAGCTTTCAATATTACACAAATCGATACCGATGTAAAAGTTCTTGGTTTGGCTAAAAACTCTTACGGAATTTTCGAAAGCGCAGGAGCTGCAGCTGCAGAAGATTTCAACCCATCAATTGGAGATAATGATTTTGGTGTAAAAGTAGAATCTGTGGAAAAAGTAACTGGAAAAGTTTCTATCGCTGATGCTGATATCGTAGTTTCTGGCGGACGTGGATTAAAAGGTCCTGAAAACTGGGGATTAGTTGAAAATTTAGCGGAAGTTTTAGGCGCTGCAACAGCATGTTCTAAACCAGTTTCTGATTTAGGATGGAGACCTCACAGCGAACACGTTGGACAAACAGGAAAACCAGTTGCAACAAACTTATATATTGCAATAGGAATTTCTGGAGCAATCCAGCATATTGCCGGAATCAACTCTTCAAAAGTAAAAGTGGTAATCAACAACGATCCTGAAGCGCCTTTCTTTAAAGTGGCTGACTACGGAATTGTTGGTGATGCATTTGAAATTGTACCTCAGTTAACTGAGAAATTAAAAGCTTTTAAAGCACAACATTCTTAATCTAAGAATTCTTAATATTATAGCTGCCTAAAAACAAGATAATCGTATCTTTGTTTTAAGGCAGCTTTTTTGTTCCATATTTTTTGATTAAAATTGCACCTTTATTTTCCAATCAAAAATAGTATTAAAATGCGGCGCTAAGTGCCCTTTTTACAATGATATATGAGTCTAGTAAAATTATCCATAAAAGGAATTTCATACAGTCAAACTCAAAATGGCGCTTATGCCTTAATTTTGAATGAAGTTGATGGTGAAAGAAAATTGCCTATCGTAATTGGCGCATTTGAAGCCCAATCGATTGCTATTGCCCTAGAAAAAGAAATAAAACCTCCTCGCCCATTAACGCACGATTTATTCAAAAATTTCGCAGAAAGATTTGATATTGTCGTGAAACAAGTAATCATTCACAAACTTGTTGATGGTGTTTTTTACTCCAGCTTAATTTGCGAAAGAGATAAAATTGAAGAAATAATTGATGCCCGAACTTCTGACGCGATTGCCTTAGCATTACGTTTCAATGCACCAATTTTCACATATAAAAACATTTTGGATAAAGCTGGAATTTATTTAAAATCAAATACTGCCGATTCTGATCAGGGTTCACAGGAAATTGACGATGTGCTTTCGAATCCAGAAACTTTTGGACACGAAGAAGAAACCAATCAATCTGGAGATGTATATGCAAAACACAGCCTTCAGGAACTGAACGAACTTTTAGACCAGGCCGTTTCACAGGAAGATTACGAAAAAGCCGCTAAAATTAGAGACGAAATCTCTAGAAGATAAATTTTAATGTTTAATCGTTAAACCGTTTATTCGTTGAATCGATTAAACAAATTCGCAATTAAACAAATCCACGATTAAACGATTAAACGATTAAACAACAATGAAACAATACTTAGATTTAGTAAAACACGTTTTAGAAAACGGCAATCAAAAAGGAGATAGAACCGGAACCGGAACTAAAAGCGTTTTTGGTTACCAAATGCGTTTTGATTTAAGTGAAGGTTTCCCGATGGTTACGACCAAAAAACTGCATTTAAAGTCAATTATTTATGAATTGCTTTGGTTTTTAAAAGGCGATACCAATATTAAATATCTACAAGAAAACGGAGTAAAAATCTGGGATGAATGGGCTGATTCTAACGGAGATTTAGGACCTGTTTACGGACATCAGTGGAGAAACTGGAACAGCGAAGAAATCGACCAAATCTCAGAATTGATTAACGAATTAAAAACAAACCCAAACAGTAGAAGAATGCTGGTTTCAGCATGGAATCCTTCTGTTCTTCCTGATACAAAAAAATCTTTTGAAGAAAATGTAGCAAACAACAAAGCTGCTTTGCCTCCTTGCCACGCCTTTTTCCAGTTTTATGTGTCGAGTCCCGATACTGAAAAAGGAGAAACAAAAGGCAAACTTTCTTGTCAGCTTTATCAACGCAGCGCTGATATCTTTTTAGGAGTTCCGTTTAATATTGCTTCTTACGCATTGTTTACTATGATGATTGCTCAGGTTTGCGATCTTGAAGTCGGAGAATTTATCCACACTTTTGGAGATGCGCATATTTACAACAATCATTTTGATCAATTGGAATTACAGCTTTCGAGAGAGCCAAAACCATTACCAAAAATGATTTTAAATCCAGCGATTAAAAACATTTTTGATTTTGATTACAATGACTTTACTCTTGTCGATTATGAACCGCATCCGGGAATAAAAGGAAGTGTTGCTGTATAAAAACATAAAAAAATCCGCTTAAAATTTTAAGCGGATTTTTTTATACTGTCACAACACTATTTTCGCTTCCGGCAAAATCATTCCATTTATAAGAATCTGCTTCAGGCTCATTAACATACACTCCGTCAATTAAATACTTAAACTCGTAAATTGCATCTTTTACTAAGTCATAAGTCGCTTTAAAAGTTCCGTTTTTTAATTTGCTCAAAGTTCCTTCTTCCGGATTCCAATTATTGAAATCTCCAACTACAGCAGCTGTACTTGCATCTTTAGCATCTATTGAAAAAGTAACTTTTACTACTGGTTTTGTTTTGATGAATTGTTTCTTTAACGACATAACTATTTAGTTTTTAGATTGATATACCTAAAATTACGCAAAATCATCTGAAGTTTCAGCATCTAAATATCCGATTTACGAGAATAGCAAAAATGCTTATTTATTTTAATCATATCCATAAATTAATCCATGATAATTTTTTGATTTCAAATTCTTAACTTATTCAACAGCAAATATTATAGAATCAAAATTCCTTCTTTTCAAAATAAATTTTAACTTTATAACCTCATTTCATTTAAGATCCTATGGAAAAAGAAGTACAAGAACAGTATGAATATGCCAGAAGAAGAATTAGACAAAAGAAAATCCTATATTTTCATTTTGTGCTTTTCCTGATAGGAAGTTTATTTTTATTTGTTGCTAATCGATTTTTCGGTTTTGGAGCTGGAACAAATCAAAATTGGTGTATTTGGGGAATTACGATATGGTTCTTTTTATTCATTTTACATTTTATAAAAGTCTATATTACAGATCGATTTATGAATAAAAAATGGGAAAGAGAACAAATTGACAGACTTGTTTCACTACAACAAAAAAGGATCAGTCAATTGGAATCCAAAATAAATGAGGATACTCAGAAATAATTTTTAGTTTAGAATGCCATGATTATAATGATAGCGGCTGTAGCCGAAAACAATGCCCTTGGGAAAAACAATGATTTAGTCTGGCATTTGCCAAATGATTTTAAAAGATTCAAATCACTGACAACAAATCATCATATTATAATGGGAAGAAAAACTTTTGAAAGCTTCCCAAAACCTTTACCAAATAGAACTCACGTTATCATAACCCGACAAAATAATTACAATCCTGAAGGTTGTATTGTAGTCGACAGCATTGAAAAAGCAATTGCTGCTTGTCCTGAAAATGAAGATTCATATATTATTGGTGGAGGCGAAATTTACAATCTTGCTTTACCATTTACCGATATTATTGAAATAACAAAAGTTCATCATACTTTTGATGCGGATACTTTTTTTCCAAAAATCAACGAAAGTGAATGGATTTTAGTAGAATCTGAAGAAAATTTCAAAGATGAAAAACATCTTTATGATTACACTTACGAAACTTATATCCGTAAATAAAAAAACATCCTCTTTTGAAGGATGTTTTTTAAAAAAGATTGATTTTAGATTTTGACTCTTTCGAGAAATAGTTTTGGTAAAAAAAATCACAAATGTTTAAAAACATTTGAAATAACTGAATAACATAAATGTTAATTGAGAGCAAGTCTCAAAAACGCCTTTAATAACAAATACCACTAAGATATTAAAGGCAAGAAAATTAAAATTTCCAAAAACAAATTTAATCCTAAGAACGTACTTTGCACTTTAAAAAGAATGTTGCTTTTAAGGACAACATTTCAAAACTACTTACAAGAACAAATGGATTACCAGCGCAAAAAAAGTAACCATCTGATTTAAGTCATTATTTAATCAATCATTAAATTTCTATCTTTTTATCTTTGACAAATTTGAACATAAAACCAGCATTGTACAATACCCACTTTTAGTGATTTTGAAAAAATACCCGTTTTTGGTGATACCCTAAATCAGCAAAACAAGAAGACTTACAACAATAAAAGTCCTTCTTTTAAAACATTTGATTTACAATTTAAAAAAGCCAATTACAGTTAAGTCAGATTGTATTATATTTGCCTAAATAAAAAAAATGTCTGAAAAAATAACTCCATATAAAGACTCTTCTTTAGGGAAGAAAGAACAGGTTGCCCAAATGTTTGACAACATCTCTGGTAATTATGATAATTTGAACCGTGTCATCTCATTTGGGATTGACGTTAAATGGCGAAAAAAAGTATTAAAAATAGTTTCTGATACTAAGCCAAAAATCATTCTTGATATTGCTACAGGAACTGGCGATCTTGCTATTTTAATGGCGCAAACCAAGGCCGAAAAAATAATTGGTTTAGATATTTCAGCCGGAATGCTTGAGGTTGGAAAAAAGAAAGTCGACGAGAGAAATCTTTCTGGTGTTATTGATTTAGTTTTAGGCGATTCTGAAAATATCCCTTTTGAAGACAACTATTTTGATGCTATAACTGTTGGTTTTGGTGTTCGAAATTTTGAAAATTTAGAAAAAGGATTTGCTGAGATTTTAAGGGTTTTAAAACCAAATGGTGTATTCGTTATTCTAGAAACTTCAGTTCCAGATAAAACTCCATATAAACAAGGATATAAATTTTACAGCAAAAATATACTTCCTATAATCGGGAAATTATTCTCTAAAGATAACTCGGCTTATGGCTATTTGTCAGAATCTGCTGCTGTTTTTCCTTACGGAGAAGCATTAAACAATATTTTGAGAAAAATTGGGTTTATAGATGTTGTGGCTATGCCTCAAACCTTTGGAGTTGCAACCATTTATTCTGCTTCTAAAAAATAGTATGAAAAAAACAGTAATCTTAATTTTATTAGTCTTATCGACAAAAGGATATTCGCAATTTGCTAAAAGCATGTTCAGCAAAGACCCTATCATTAATCTTGAAAACTGGCAAAAACAACGCCTTTATTTTGGGTATTATTTGGGCTTCAACAGCTTTGACTTTAAATTTGACTATAAAAATGTTGTGAACCAGGATATTCAGGTAAAAAAAACTACCGGATTTAATGTTGGTGTCGTAGCGGATTTAAGATTGCAGGAATATATAAATCTGCGTTTTGAACCAGGTTTGTACTACACAAAACGTGATTTATATTATCCAAATTTTACTGCTCAAAATGACTATTTGAGAGAAGTGAACAGTACTTACATTCATTTCCCTTTATTATTGAAATTCTCTTCGCTGCGCACAGGAAATATACGTCCGTATTTAGTTGGCGGAATGTCAACTACGCTGAATTTGTCGAGCAATTCAAAGTCTCAAGATGATAATTCGCAACAAAAATTCAGAGTAAAACCTTGGACAGCCGCTTATGAAATGGGTGTTGGTATTGATTTCTTTACAGAATATTTCATTTTTTCTCCTTCTATTAGAGGAATGTTTGGAATAACTGATGAATTAGTAAGAGATAATGACCCAAATAGCCCGTGGACAGGAAATATCGATTCTATGAAATCTCGAGCTATTTTAATAAATTTTACTTTTCACTAAAACAAATAGCTAACAATTTCGTTTAAATTCACTAAGAATAATTGCTGTTGCGGTGGCTACATTTAAACTTTCGGTTTTTTGCAGCTCTCCAAATCGAGGAATTGTGAGTCGGCTTGTGACCATTTTTTCAATTTCTGCCGAAATACCGTTGGCTTCATTACCCATAATAATGATTCCGTTTTGAGGCAAATTTGATTTATAAATGTTTTCGCCGTCCATAAAAGTTCCAAAAATTGGTAGTTTTGTTTGAGCGATAAAGTTTTTCAAATCAACATAATTTACATTTACTCTGGTTATAGATCCCATTGTAGCCTGAACCACTTTTGGGTTATAAATATCTACAGTCTCTTTAGAGCAAATAATTTGGTTGATGCCAAACCAGTCGCAAAGACGTAAAATTGTTCCTAAATTTCCAGGATCACGAATATCGTCTAAAGCTAAAATCAAACCTGAATCGATTATTTTATTTTCGGCAGGGATTTTGAATACAGCCAAACAAGAATTTGGAGTCGACAAAGCGCTTATTTTTTTTAGCTCCTGTTCATTAATGAGCGTTCGTTTTGAAGATTGAACTGTTTCAAAATCATTTTGCGTGGTGTACAAATGCTCTAATTCAAAATTGGATTGCAACAATTCTTGAATTACTTTTACTCCTTCAGCAAAAAATAATTGATTTGCAAAACGTTGTTTTTTTTGATGTAAGCCTGAGATAAGTTTTATTTGGTTTTTACTAACCATAAAATAATGTACTTTTGAATTAAATATTTATAAACACTTGAAAAATAATTCCACAAAAATAACAGCATTTATTCTAATAGCAACACTTATTTGTGCTTGTAATGCTGTAAAAAGAGTTCCAGATGGAAAAAACCTTCTTGTAAAAAATAATATTCTTGTAAACGGAAAGTCTTCAAATGATGAAACTGCTTCAAATCAAATGTATCAAAAGCCAAACGGAAAGTTACTAGGCTTTAAATTACGTTTAAATTTATACAATTTAGCCAATTTAAACCCAGATTCTACTTATCAGGCAAAATTTGACAATCATCCTGGCAGATATGAACGCTGGTCAAAAGTACTTTCAGCAAAGCAAGTTGATCGTCTTGGTCAATCTTTTATAAATAAAGGATTGAATGATTTCCTAAAAAATACAGGTGAGCCACCAGTAATCATCGATACCGCGAAAACAAAAAAAACGTTGCTTCGCTTAAAATACTACTATTTAAATAACGGCTTTTTTAAAGTACAAACAGACTATACTATTGATACTATAGGGATTAAAAGAGCTAAAATTAATTACAATATTACGACTGGGCCTGCATATACATTAGATTCTATCAGAACTACAATTTTAACTCCAGCCTTAGACTCTTTGTATCACAATAGTAGAGAACCTTCGGTTTTAAAATCTGGGAATCAATATAAAACGACAGATTTTGAGGAAGAAAAAAATCGTATTACAACTTATTTCAGAAATAATGGGGCTTACTATTTTCAGCCAACATATGTGACTTTTGACATTGATACAATTGGCAAACAAAATAAAGCTGATGTAAACTTAATCATCAACAACAATAGCATACAAGAAAAAGATTCCAGCAGAACAGAACCTTTTAAATTGTACAAAATCAGTGACGTGAATATTTACACTGATTATTCACCGGCTAATTCAAAATCAAAAATCAACGATAGTATTTCGTACAACAACTTTAATTTGTATGGTTATAAAAAAATCAAATACAAACCGAGGGCTATTACCGACGCTATTTTTATTACAAAAGGAAGTATTTTCTCTGACACGAGAACAACGCTTTCTTCTAGATATTTGAACAATTTAAAAATCTTCAATTATCCTTCAATACAATATGAAGTCGATAAAAGAGATTCGACCGCACAGTCTTTAATTGCCAATGTCTATTTGACACCAAGAAAAAAATACAGTTTTGGAGCAACGCTTGACGTGACACACTCTAATATTCAGGATTTTGGTATTGGGGCAAGTATTTCGGAAACTATCCGAAATGTATTTAACCGTGCTGAAACACTGGAAATTTCGGCAAGAATGAATATTGGTTCATCAAAAGACATGGCGAATCCAAATAATAATTTCTTCAATGTTTCAGAATATGGACTTGATATGAAATTAAATTTCCCAAGAATTTTAATGCCTTTTGGAACCGAAAAAATTATTCCGAAAAGGATGATTCCTTCTACTTCAATCTCAAGCGGTTTTTCTAAACAACGAAATATAGGTTTAGATAAAGAAAACTTTACCGGAGGAATAGCGTATAATTGGTCTCCAAAACGTCATAACACTGCAAAATTAGAATTGTTGAACGCACAATATGTTCGAAACTTAAATCCAAACAACTATTTTAATGTTTATACGTCTTCATATGATGAATTAAACGGTATTGGTAAAGACTATAATACTAAACCTATCAACTGGGGAGATACACCAGAAGAACAAGCGAGAAAAGATCTGACTATACCTAAAGGAACTACAGGCTTTACTAATGATGTATTAACCGGGCAAACAGCCTTGCTTCCTGGAGATCCTCTGTATAGAGATGTGGAAAGTATTGAAGAACGAAGAGTTCGTTTGACTGAAAATGACTTTATTTTAGCGACAAGTTATACATTCACTAAAACAACCAAAAAAGACCTAGCAGATAATACTTTCTATCAATTTAAAACCAAAATAGAATCGGCGGGAACTTTATTATCAGCCATTTCAAACATTGCGAGTCTGCCTAAAAATACAAATGGCAATTATGAAATATTCAATTTAGAATATTCGGAATACATCAAAACCGAATTCGATTATATCAAGCACTGGGATTTTGGAAAAGAAAATGTACTTGCGGTACGAAGCTTCTTCGGGATTGCAATTCCTTTTGGAAACTCAAATTATATTCCGTTTTCACGAAGTTATTATTCTGGAGGTTCAAATGACAACCGTGCATGGCAACCTTACTCTTTGGGTCCGGGAAGTACAGACGCAATGGATGATTTTAATGAGGCGAATATGAAAATTGCATTTAGTGCCGAATATCGTTTTAAAATTCTTGGCGATGTTAAAGGAGCCGTTTTTGCAGACGCCGGAAATATCTGGAATGTGCTCGACAATGTCATCGATGAGAAGGCAAAATTTTCTGGCGTAAACGATTTAGCTGAAATCGCTTTGGGCTCAGGATTTGGATTACGATACGATTTAAGCTTCTTCGTTGTTCGATTAGATTTAGGCTTCAAGACCTATAATCCGGCACATGAGAAGGGAGACAGATGGTTTAAAGAATACAATTTTGGTCACTCGGTTTTAAATTTTGGAATAAATTATCCATTCTAATGCTAATTAATTCTTATTTTTGCAACCTAAAAACTAAAAACAACTATAAAAAAAATTACAATGGCACACAATATCAAACCAGGAGTTGCTACAGGAGACCAAGTTCAGGAGATTTTTAACTATGCAAAAGAAAAAGGATTTGCACTTCCTGCAGTAAACGTTACTGGATCAAGCACAATCAACGGTGTACTTGAAACTGCAGCAAAACTTAACGCACCAGTTATCATTCAATTTTCTAACGGAGGAGCACAATTCAACGCTGGAAAAGGATTATCTAACGCAGGTGAAAAAGCGGCTATCGCTGGAGGAATCGCTGGAGCAAAACATATTCACACTTTGGCAGAAGCTTACGGTGCAACTGTAATTTTACACACTGACCACTGCGCAAAAAAATTATTGCCTTGGATTGATGGTTTATTAGATGCTTCCGAAAAACATTTTGCAGAAACAGGAAAACCATTATTCAGTTCTCACATGATCGATTTGTCTGAGGAGCCAATCGAAGAAAATATCGAGATCTGTAAAGAATATTTAGCTAGAATGAGCAAAATGGGTATGACATTGGAAATCGAGCTTGGTATTACAGGTGGTGAAGAAGATGGTGTTGACAACTCTGATGTTGATAGCTCAAAATTATATACTCAGCCAGAAGAAGTAGCTTATGCTTACGAAGAATTATCTAAAGTAAGTCCTAAATTTACTATCGCTGCAGCTTTTGGAAACGTTCACGGTGTTTACAAACCAGGAAACGTAAAATTAACTCCAAAAATCTTAAAAAATTCTCAGGATTTCGTACAAAACAAATTCAACACAGGACACAATCCAGTTGATTTCGTTTTCCACGGAGGCTCAGGTTCTACACTTGAAGAAATCAGAGAAGGAATTAGCTACGGAGTTATCAAAATGAACATCGATACAGATTTACAATTTGCATACACTGAAGGAATTCGTGATTATATGGTTAAAAACCTTGACTATTTAAAATCTCAAATTGGTAACCCAGAAGGTGCTGATGCTCCAAACAAAAAATATTACGATCCAAGAAGATGGGTTCGTGAAAGCGAAGTAACATTCAACGCAAGACTTGAACAAGCTTTTGCTGATTTAAATAACGTAAACACGCTTTAAAATTTAGATTTCTGATTTTAGATTTCAGACTTCTAAAAAAGCCTGAAATCTAATTTTTGAAACAGGATTGAAATCTAAACTTTAAAATCTACATTCTAAAATTAAAAAAATGGCTTGGTTTAAAAGACAAGAAAAAGGGATTACGACCGCTACAGAAGACAAGATGGACGTTCCGAAAGGATTGTGGTACAAATCTCCAACTGGAAAAATTATTGATGCAGACGAATTAGCGAGAAACTTATTCGTAAGCCCTGAAGATGATTTTCACGTTCGAATTGGAAGCGCAACCTATTTTGAAATTTTATTCGACAACAACGAATTTGTTGAGTTAGATAAAAACATGACATCAAAAGATCCTCTGCATTTTGTGGATACAAAGAAATATGCAGAAAGATTGAAAGATGTAATGGAAAAAACTCATCTTAAAGACGCTGTACGTACGGGAGTAGGAAAATCTAAAGGAAGAGAACTTGTAATTTGCTGTATGGATTTCGCTTTTATTGGTGGATCTATGGGAGCTGTTGTAGGTGAAAAAATCGCAAGAGGAATTGATCACGCGATCAAAAACAAATTACCTTTTGTAATGATTTCTAAATCTGGTGGAGCTCGTATGATGGAAGCTGCTTATTCTTTAATGCAATTAGCAAAAACTTCTGTAAAACTGGCTCAATTAGCTGAAGCTAAATTACCTTACATTTCTCTTTGTACAGACCCTACAACGGGTGGAACAACTGCATCTTACGCAATGTTAGGAGACATCAACATCTCTGAGCCTGGCGCTTTGATTGGCTTTGCTGGTCCGCGTGTTGTTCGTGATACTACAGGAAAAGATTTACCAGAAGGTTTCCAAACTGCTGAGTTTCTTTTAGAGCACGGTTTCTTAGACTTTATCACGCCTAGAAAAGAATTGAAAGATAAGATCAACTTATATATCGATTTGATTCAAAATAATGATATTCGATAGTTTTTTAAACTATACAAAATAGAAAATCCCAAGAAATCACTTCTTGGGATTTTTTTATATCTTTATTTTAAATCTTATTTCTATGTGGAGACCTTTAATTGGTTTTATAATTTGTTTTCTTCTTTTGAATTGTGAGAAGAAAAAAAACATTCCTTATTTAATTTCAGTAGAAAAAATCAAATTATTAAATGATTTAAAACAGAAAAGCATTCCACCGCCACCTTTTTATTCATACAATAATCTCATCATAGATCAAAAAGGTAATTTTTATTTTTATCAAAAAGATTATACTCCTTGGCATTGTATTCCATCAGAGAAAGATACAATTCCAGATTTATTCGACATCAAACCAATTGAAATTACAAAAATCCCAAACAGTAGTATTATCGATTTCATTAAACAAAATGTTGCAAATAAAAATGAAATGAAACGTATTTTAATTATAGCATCTCAAAATGACACAATAAAGGACAACTCTTTAATTTCTTATTTAAACGAAAATGAATTACGAGCTTTCTCTATAAGAAGATCAACTCAAGAAGAAGATACAGTTTTAAAATACAAGAAAAATGACGAATACTACAATTATAAGAATATTAAATGGGACCAAAATAGAATTATGCTACCTGTTTATAAAATCGAAAACGAATAAATAAATATATCGTTCCTACGGAACTTCTGAACGCGGGATTTCATTTTTCAACGGAATAAATTCCGTCGCTACCAATATTTCATTCCTACGGAATTTTTCATTTCCTAAATACAATCTTTAAATCACCCCGCTTTTTTCAAATCCTTTTTTAATTCTTTTTCAGCAATTTTAAAGACTAATTTTTCCCGCCAGATTGCATAACGTTCTCTAAAAACAACTTTAATAGCACTATCAACGGCACCGTGCATAAACAAACTCCAAACACTTGCCATTTTTCTAGAAATCGATGAATCCCATGCACGAAGTGTTAAAGAAAAAGAACCATCTATATAACGCATCCAGTGCCACATTCCTGTTGGCATAAATAAAGTATCGCCGTGTTCCAGAAAAACTTCATATCCCTCGACACCTTTTAGCGCAGGAAATTTTTCAAAATCAGGATTTGCTACATCATAATCTTCTAATGCGTAAGTTGTATTTGGAAGACAATAAAGTCGTTTTTTCCATTTATTGTCAAATAGTATGATATGTTTTCGTCCTCCAAAATGAGTATGAAAAAGATGCGGCAAATCAATGTCATAATGCAAAAAAGTAATCGCCTTTGAGCCTCCAAAAAACATGGCTGGCATGCTTTCTATAAAACCGCCCATTAATTCTTTCGGAATTTTCACATCTTCAATTAATTCGGGTCTGTGTTTGAAAAGATTGAAGAAAAAAATACGCAGTTGTGTTGGCTCACGTTTTATCAAATCAAGATACTCGCCAAATTTCATACTCGCAATCGATGCGTTAATTACTTTTTTCGGATCTGCTTTTGAATTATCTACCAATTTAACCTCAATATCACCTGCAATCTCCTTAAAATATTCTGTTGACCATTTTTCTCTTGCAGGCCAGTCTTTTGTAAGCCCTTTTATGATTAAAGGCTTTCTTTTATCCAAATAATTCTTTTTAAAATCCTCTTTGGAAATAGACTCAACAGTATCAACAGATTTAAGGTTAAAGCTCATTTATTTAGCGATTTAAGTTCTTACTCTATCAAAAGTATCTAATTATTTTTACGCATCAAAATTTACAGTAAAATAACACAAAAACAATATTACATTCCAGTTCTAATCGCTTCAACCGGATCAAGATTTGCTGCTGAAACTGCTGGAAGTATACCTGAAATTATACCTACAAAAATAGACAATCCTGCTCCAATAAAGATATTCCAGAAACTTAAAACAAATTCGAATTCTAATAAATTAGTCAAAAGAAGGGAAAGAAGCCAAACAATAAACAAACCAATTATACCGCCAATTAAACAAAGCATAACAGCTTCAAATAAAAATTGAAATAATATAAATCGGTTTTTTGCTCCTAATGATTTTTGAATTCCAATTAAATTTGTTCGTTCTTTTACTGAAACAAACATAATATTAGCAACTCCAAAACCACCAACTAAAAAGGAAAAAATACTGATAAAAATTCCGGCAGTTCTTAAAGTACCTAAAATTCCATCAATAAAATCAGTAAAACCAGAAAGCACATTTACAAAGAAATTATCCATTTCGCCCGCTTTCATACCACGAATTGCACGAAGTTTTTGCGCAACTTCAGCTTTATAAGCATCCATATCTACGCCTTTAACAGGTTTCAAAACTATTACTGGCGTCATCGCATCACTATCGCCATACATGCGTCGAAGGAAATTTGCAGGCAAATAAACCGAAGTATCATTACTATCTCCAAAAAATCCTGCACCTTGTTTCGCAATTACACCAATAACCGTAAAACGCTGTCCGTACAAACGAATATTTTTCCCAAGAGGATCACTTGTTCCAAAAAGTCCTTCGGCAATATCATATCCCAAAACAATTACAGCCGTTCCCGAATTTGATTCCGATTCATTATAAAATCTTCCTTTATCAAAACTTATTCCGTCAATATCGACCATTTCAAATGAAGACGGAATAATGTTCACATCGGCAACAGTTTTCGAATCGTACTTTAAACTTTCTCTGGCTACAAAAAGCTGATAACCTACCTGATCAGTATTATTTAGCGAATTTTTCAAACCAATATATTCATCATATTTTACATTTGGGAACTGTTCTCTCTTCCATTGTGGAATTTCAGATGGACCAAAGCAATATTTCATTAAATAAATCGTATTTTTATCTAAACTGCTCAAATCTTTAGAAATTTTTCTATCTAAAGAATCCACAGCAGCCAAAACAGCAATAATCGAAAAAATACCAATTGTAACCCCAAGGAGCGACAATAAAGTTCTTAATTTATTATTTCGTAAAGCATTTATAGCAAAGCTCAGACTTTCTTTTAATAATCGAAGGTAAAGAAGCATATAGTAGTATTTTTCAATAAAGTAAAATTCAATAATTTAAAATCAAAAACCTAATAAAAGTTAACTTACTCATCAGTAGATTTTTTTAGCATAATGTTACATTAATTTTCTTTAAAATAATATTTAAAAAAACTACTTTTGCAGTCTCAAAAATCATAACTACACAATGAGCACAACTAAAAAAATACAATCAGCATTAATTTCTGTTTTTTCGAAAGATGGATTAGAACCAATCGTTAGAAAATTACACGAACAAAATGTAACACTTTACTCTACTGGCGGAACTGAAGATTTCATTAAAAACTTAGGAATTCCTGTAGTTCCTGTTGAAGATATTACTTCTTTCCCAGAAATTCTTGGAGGAAGAGTAAAAACATTGCACCCGAAAATTTTTGGAGGAATCTTGAACCGTCAGGATAATGAAAGTGATGTTCAGCAAATGAAAGAATTTGACATTCCTCAAATTGATTTAGTAATTGTTGATTTGTATCCTTTTGAAAAAACAGTTGCTTCTGGTGCAAGCGAACAAGACATTATTGAAAAAATTGATATTGGAGGAATCTCACTAATCCGTGCTGGTGCTAAAAACTTCAAAGACACTGTAATTGTTGCTTCGGTAAATGAATACAGCTTGCTTTTAGATTTAATTACAGAACAAGACGGAGCAACAACTTTGGAAAACAGAAGATTGTTAGCGACAAAAGCTTTCCACGTTTCTTCTCACTATGACGGAGCTATTTTTAATTATTTCAACACAGACGAAACTATTTACAAAGAAAGTATTGCAAATGGTCAAGTTTTAAGATATGGTGAAAACCCTCACCAAAAAGGTTTCTTCTTCGGAGATTTTGATGCAATGTTCAACAAAATTCACGGAAAAGAATTATCATATAACAATTTATTAGATGTTGATGCTGCAGTAAATTTAATTGCTGAATTTAAAACTGACGGACCAACGTTCGCGATTTTAAAACACAATAATGCTTGTGGTTTGGCTTCTAGAAAAACAATCAGCGAAGCTTATTTAGCAGCTTTGGCTTGTGATCCTACTTCTGCTTTTGGAGGAGTGTTAATTTCTAACACAAAAATTGATTTAGAAACAGCACAGGAAATCAACAAATTATTCTGCGAAGTGGTAATTGCTCCAGCATATGATAATGAAGCAGTTACTATTTTACAAGAGAAGAAAAACAGAATCATTTTGGTTCAAAATGAAGTTGAATTACCAAATCGTCAAGTAAGAACTTGTCTTAATGGTTTGTTAATTCAGGACAGAAATAATATTACGGATAATAAAGAGCATTTAAAAACCGTTACAATAACAGAACCTACTGCTCAGGAGATCGAAGATTTGATCTTTGCTTCTAAAATTTGCAAGAATACAAAATCAAACACTATTGTATTCGCAAAAAACGGAACACTAATTTCATCAGGTACAGGTCAGACATCAAGAGTCGATGCATTAATGCAGGCTGTAGACAAAGCGAAAGCATTTGGATTTGATTTAACTGGAGCTTCAATGGCAAGTGACGCATTTTTCCCATTTCCGGACTGTGTAGAATTGGCCAAAAAAGCAGGAATAACTGCTGTAATTCAGCCAGGAGGTTCGATAAAAGACGAATTAAGCATAAATTATTGCAACGAAAATAATCTTGCAATGGTATTTACAGGAACGCGTCATTTTAAACATTAATTTGTTTAACTTTGTTCGATAAATAATTTATAACATTTTAAACCCCTAAAAAACTTATGGGATTTTTTGATTTCATGACTGAGGATATTGCAATAGACCTTGGTACCGCAAACACTTTAATCATTCATAATGATAAAGTTGTTATTGACAGCCCCTCTATCGTAGCACGCGACAGAGTATCAGGCAAAATCATCGCCGTTGGTAAAGAAGCCAATATGATGCAAGGTAAAACGCATGAAAACATCAAGACCATAAGGCCATTGAAAGATGGAGTAATTGCCGATTTTGATGCTTCTGAAAAAATGATCAATATGTTCATTAAAAGTATTCCTGCATTGAAAAAAAGAATGTTTACGCCAGCTTTAAGAATGGTTGTATGTATTCCGTCTGGAATTACTGAGGTTGAAATGCGTGCAGTAAAAGAATCTTGTGAAAGAGTAAATGGAAAAGAAGTTTATTTGATTCACGAACCAATGGCAGCAGCAATCGGTATTGGAATCGACATTATGCAACCAAAAGGAAACATGATTGTGGATATCGGAGGTGGTACAACTGAAATTGCAGTTATCGCTTTAGGTGGAATTGTTTGCGACAAATCTGTAAAAATTGCAGGTGACGTTTTCACAAATGATATCGTTTATTACATGCGTACACAGCACAACTTATTTGTTGGAGAAAGTACTGCTGAAAAAATTAAAATTCAAATCGGAGCGGCTATCGAAGATTTAGACGGACCGCCAGAAGATATGTCAGTTCAAGGTAGAGATTTACTTACTGGTAAACCAAAACAAGTTGATGTTTCTTACCGTGAAATCGCAAAAGCATTAGACAAATCTATTCAGCGTATCGAGGATGCAGTAATGGAAACATTATCTCAAACTCCGCCTGAATTAGCTGCCGATATTTACAACACTGGTATTTATTTAGCTGGTGGTGGATCTATGTTGAGAGGTCTTGACAAACGTATTTCTCAAAAAACAGATTTACCAGTTTATATTGCTGAAGATCCGTTGAGAGCTGTTGTTCGCGGTACTGGAATGGCACTTAAAAACATTGCAAAATTCAAAAGCATCTTAATAAAATAAGATTCAAAACAAATAATTATACTTTTTATTAGAGTTAAATTCCAATATTTAACTCTAATAAAATTTTGAAACTTTAAGCATATCCTGAAACAAAATAACCAGACAAGAAATGCAGCAAATATTTAATTTCATTATAAGAAACAGTAATCGATTGCTGTTTTTGCTGCTTTTAGGTATTTCGTTGACGCTCACAATTCAATCACATTCTTACCATAGAAGCAAAATAATCAGTTCTGCCAACTTTTTAAGCGGAGGTGTTTATGAAAGAATTAATCGTATAGACGAATATTTGAATTTAAGAGCTGAAAATGAAGAACTTGTACTTGAAAACGCAAGGTTAAAAAGTCTTTTATTCAATAAAGAGGACACCACAAAATTACCTTTGCCTGATACAATTAAAGGAGTAAAGCCTGCTGACATTATTGTATCAAAAGTGATTCACAATACATACAGTACACACGAAAACTTTCTTACTTTAAATTCTGGATCTAATGAAGGTGTAAAGCCAGATATGGGAGTAATAAACAGCTTAGGAATTGTTGGAGTAATTGACAACACTTCTCCAAGATATTCAACTGTGGTTAGTATTTTGAACATGAAATCACAGATCAACGCCAAACTTAAAAAATCAAATCACTTTGGTTCTTTAACATGGGACGGAAAAAGTACTGGTTTTGTCCAGCTGAAAGATGTTCCAAGATTAGCTTCTGTTAGAAAAGGCGATACTATCGTAACAGGAGGGCAATCTGTAATTTTCCCTGAAGGAATCAACATTGGAACCGTTGAAACCGTTTACAAAGAAGAACAAACCAGTTTTTATGTTATAAAAGTTAAGTTATTTAACGATATGACAAACCTTGGACATGTTTACATTATCAAAAGCAAAGACAGAGAAGAACTTATTAATTTAGAAAAAAAGGAAAAAGATGAATAGCGCATTGTTAGTCAATATTTTTCGATTTATTATGTTACTGGCAATTCAGATTGTTATTTTCAACAATATGAATTTTTTAGGATACATAAGTCCTTTTCCGTATATTCTGTATATCATTCTTTATCCTGTAAACAGTAATAAATCAGGATTGATTATTTCGAGTTTTTTACTCGGATTAACAATGGATATGTTTTGTAATTCAGGAGGAATACATGCAACATCGTGTGTAATTCTTGCTTACTACAGGCCTTATATTTTTAAGTTTTCGTTTGGACTGAGTTATGAATATCAAACCATCAAATTAAACGAATCCTTAACACCAGAAAGGTTTTCATTTATTTTGGTATCAGTTTTGCTGCATCATATCATATTGTTTGTACTCGAAGCGTTCCAATTCAAATTCATTTGGGACATTTTACTACGAACGCTGTTTAGCTCAATTTTTACAATTATAACCTCAATCATAATCATTTATCTTATTAAGCCCAATAAACGATGAGAAAAGTTCTGCTACCCGCTTTAATTATCATTGCAGGATCTTTACTGGTGATCAGGGTATTTTATTTGCAAATTGTAGACGATTCATTTAAGCTAAAATCAGAAAACAACGCAATAAAAAAACAGTACGACTATCCTGAGAGAGGTTATATTTACGACAGAAACGGTAAACTTTTAGTTGCCAATCAGGCTTCTTATGATATCATGGTTATTCCACGCGATATCAAAGAAGATTTGAATGTTACTGAGTTTTGTTCTTTACTAAACATCACAAAAGAAGAATACGACAAAAGAATTGCGAAAGCTAAAGTATATAGTCCTCGTCTTCCTTCTGTATTTTTAGCTCAATTAAATAAAAATGAATTTGCTGCTTTTCAAGAAAAAATCAGAAAATTTGAAGGTTTCTATTTCCAAAAACGTTCACTTCGTGATTACGAAGTAGATTATGGCGCCAATATATTTGGTTTTATCACTCAGGTAAATGAAAACTTAATTAAAAAAAATCCATATTATAATAGTGGAGATTTAATTGGACAGCAAGGTGTTGAACAAAGCTACGAAGAAGTTTTACGTGGTATAAAAGGTGTAAAATACATTCAGAAAGACAAATACAACCGAGAAATTGGTTCGTATAAAGACGGAAAATACGATACAATTGCTGTTGCCGGAGAAGATATCAATTTAACTATTGATGGCGAACTTCAAAAGTATGGCCAAGAGTTAATGATCAATAAAAGAGGCGGAATTGTTGCTATTGAGCCTAAAACCGGTGAAATTTTAGCATTAGTGACCGCTCCATCTTTCGATCCTGGAATTTTAGTAGGAAGACAAAAATCTAAGAATTATACACTTTTATATCACGATTCAATAGCAAAACCTTTATACGACAGAGGGCTTTTAGCAGAATATCCGCCAGGATCGCCATTTAAAATCTTAACTGGACTTGTTGCACTTCAAGAAGGAGTTATTGATGAGCATACGACTTTTATGTGTCATCACGGTTTTAGCTACGGACGAGGGCGCTTTATGAAGTGTCACGGCTTTGGACCTCATCAATTAAATAACGGGATTTACAATTCTTGTAATACTTATTTTGCACAATCTTACATGCTAACGATTAACAAATATAAGAATCCCGGGTACGCAGTTGATGTTTGGAGCGGGCACGTGAAAAGTTTTGGTCTTGGCCAATTTATGGGATATGATTTGCCAACGGGAAGAAAAGGAAATATTCCAACTTCTAAAACTTACAAAAAAATATACCCAAATGGTGGCTGGAGAAGCACCACAATTGTATCTAATGCTATTGGTCAGGGTGAAGTTTTAATGACCCCTATTCAATTAGCGAATATGATGGCGACTGTTGCAAATCAAGGTTATTATTACACTCCTCACATTATTAAAAAAATCGAGGGTAAAAAAATAGATGCAAAATTTACAACTAAACACGAAACTACGATTGATAAAAAGTATTTCCCTCCGGTTATAAATGGTTTATTTGACGTTTACAACAAAGGAACAGCTTATGCACTTAGAGTTGAAGGTATTGATATCTGCGGAAAAACAGGTACAGCTGAGAATTTTGCAAAAATCAACGGAGTACGAACAAAACTAAAAGACCACTCTATTTTTGTGGCATTTGCTCCAAAAGACAATCCAAAAATCGCTATTGCAATTATGATTGAAAACGGAGGTTTTGGTGCAACAGTTGCCGGACCAATTGCAAGTTTGATGATTGAAAAATATTTAAGAAAGAAGATTACAAGAACTGATTTAGAAGTTCGTGTTTTGAATAAAAGTCTGGTTGCTGAATATGCTAAATTAGGCGGAATAAGTGAAGCAAGCGCAATTGAATCTACACCAAAAGATTCGATTTTAAAAGCTAAAATCGTTACTCCTAAGCCAGGTGTTCCTAAAACAGAAATGAAGAAAATAGCAACCGATACCACTAAAGAAAACTAAGAAAGATTATTTCAAATGAAAAATCAAAGTGTAAAAAATAATATTGACTGGATAAGTGTTTTTATCTACATCACGTTAGTAATATTAGGGTGGTTGAATATTTATTCGTCTTCATTACTATCTACAGAAGGAACGTATCAAAAACAGCTTATTTTTATTGGCTGTACAGTGCCATTAATTTTTGTGGTGCTTTTTGTTGACGGAAAATTCTATGAGAAATATGCTAGTATAATATTTGGAGTTGCACTATTATCTCTTGCCGGATTGTTTCTTTTTGGAAAAACAATTGCCGGACAACGATGCTGGTATGCTATAGGAAGCTTTACTTTACAACCTTCAGAATTTGCAAAAGCAGCCACGTCATTAGCGCTGGCAAAATATCTGAGCGACACACAAATCAACCTTAAGGATGTCAATAGGCAAATACAGGCGCTTGCTATTGTATTTTTGCCTGTCTTGCTGATTTTACCTCAGCCTGACCCTGGAAGTGCTTTAATTTACAGTATTTTTATTATTGTTTTATACAGAGAAGGTTTACCTTCTTGGTATGTATGGACCGGTTTTATTACTATTTTATTATTTGTATTAACACTTATTCTTGAACCTTATGTAGTTATTATTATAGCTGCGGTTGTCTTAGCAATTATACATTTCAAAGGCCGAGTTGTCGACAGAAATTTATTAATGAGTAGTATACTTTTGGCTATTATTTCTGCTTTTGTTTTCTCTGTTGACTATGTATTTGACAATGTTTTCAAACAGCATCACAGAGACCGTTTTAATATTTTACTTGGAAAAACAGTCGATATGAAAGGTATTGGTTATAACACTAACCAATCTGAAATTGCTATTGGATCAGGTGGATGGCTTGGAAAAGGTTTTTTACAGGGCACACAAACCAAAGGAGGATTTGTACCTGAACAACATACCGATTATATTTTTACAACCGTTGGTGAAGAATGGGGTTTTGTAGGTTCACTAGTTGTGATCGCGCTTTTTGTCGGTTTATTTTTAAGAGTAATTTATTTAGCAGAAAGACAAAAAACTAAATTTAGCCGTGTTTATGGTTACTGTGTCGCAGGAATCTTATTCATTCACTTTTTTGTAAACATTGCTATGGTTATCGGTATTTTCCCAACTATTGGAGTTCCTTTGCCTTTCTTTTCATATGGTGGCTCCGGACTCTGGGGCTTCACAATTTTGTTGTTTATCTTCTTAAAAATGGATGCCAACAAAGTAAACGAATGGTAATCTGTTTAATTTCAAAATAAAAAATACCTTTTACAAATCTGAAAAGAAATCATTAATTGTAAAATCATAACGATTTCTAACACATGAATCATATTAAAATGACAGTTAAATAAAATTATTTTACGCACACAATCATACCTATTATAAGAATAAAAAAAGTCCGAAGTAATAACTTCGGACTTTTTTTATTCTTTATATATCTAATTTATATCTTTTCTCCACTAGTTCTTTTTTTGATAAGCTTTAAGAAGACTGGGAATGTTGACACAATTATTATTCCTATTACAATAACTTCAATGTGTTCTTTTAAATCAATTCCGTGTTCTAAAAATACACCGTATAAATAATGTCCCGAAAAGATTAATACGAAAGACCATAAAAATGAACTTAAAATATTATAGAACATGAATTTCTTTTTATCCATTGAAACTATCCCTGCAATAATTGGTGCAAAAGTTCTAAAGATTGGAAGGAAACGAGCATAAATAATTGCTTTTCCACCATATTTTTCAAAAAAGTCTTTAGATTGTAATAAGTATTTCTTCTTGAACCAAAATGTATCTTCTTTTTTAAACAGATAATAACCACTTTTTGCTCCAAACCAATATCCGGTCATATTTCCCAAAACTCCCATAATAGCAACTAAAGTTGAGAGAATGAACACATTTACAAAATCACTTGGAATAGAAATAACATTTTCGATTAAGTCACGGCTGTAAATCCCTGATAAAAAAAGCAGACTGTCACCAGGAAGGAAAAAACCAGCAAAGAGTCCGGTTTCTGCAAAAACAATAAACAGCACTATGTATAAACCAATTTGAAAACCGCCGATACTTAATGTGATATAAAATTCAGGGTTGACTAATTGTGTCCAATCAAAATTATTCATAAAAATGGTTTGGTTATACTTTATTTAAGTTCGTGAAAGTAACAATAATTTACTTCAACCACAATAAAATGCGGTATTTTAAAGATTAATTAACTATAAAAAAAGCCTCAAGAAAAAACTTGAGGCTTCAAATATTATTATTCTCTTACATACTTGCAACAACTGTGCAAATTATCATAATCGGCCTGAGTAGCTTTAACCTCTTTAGTGTCATGGCCTACTTTAGCAATAGCATTATTTAAGTCGGCTGGCGATGATTTTTCTTCATTCAAAATCACAGCAAGCTGATGCGACGTAATGTCCCAAGTTGCAGTTTTTACACCAGGTACACTGAAAGCTGCTTTTTCAATACGTTTCTTACATTGCTCACAGTTTCCGTTAACTTCTGTTGTGTATTTTAAATTCTTATTCTTTTTAGTTTGGGCTTGCGCCGAAAAGCCTAAAAACCCAATTATTGCTATTAAAATTATTTTTTTCATTTTATTTAAATTTGATATTGTTATTGAAATTTGTTTTGCAATTATTTTATTTTAAATCGTAATCCTGCGTAATACATTTGTCCAAAAATTGGAGCATACGCAACAGAAGCATCAAAATTTGGTCCAAATGGATCATCAGCGCCTAAAATCGCTTTTTGCTGTTTATAATTTCCGATATTCTCTCCGCCAATATAGACTTCAAAAACATCAGAAAAAACTCTTGTCACCTGTGCATTCATAACAGCATATGCCGGAGAAAAATCAGGAAACTGATCTTCTGTCGGATTTGATGCAGTATAAGGCAATTGTTGATTTCCTGTCCAGTTGAACGTATAATCAAACTTCCATTGTTTTCCATTATCTGAAGTCGTTTCATATTCCAGATTCCCTAGAAAACGATGTTTGGCCTGCAACGGACGCTGAAAAGTTCCTCTCAAATAATCGGTTTGAATGTCATAATATTTATAAGCTGTTCTTAAATTCAAATTATGAATAAGCTCATAATTAAACTCTAATTGAAAACTATTTGCAAATGAACTTCCTTTTAAATTATAAAACAAAACATCTTGCGGACTTTGCATTAAATCGACAACGGCCTGATTCTGAAAATCAGTTCTGTAGAAATCAAATCCAGCTTCAGCGTTTTTATTAAAAAGTCTAAACTTTTGCGAAAAGCTGATTCCGTAATTCCACGCAATTTCTGGATTTAATCCGTAGATTTTTCCATTTGTATCCAAAATTGAAAATGTTCTGGAACTAGCAAAAAGTTGTTGATTTTCGGCAAAAATATTAGCAGAACGTTTTCCTCTTCCAGCAGAAAAACGAATTACTCCATTTTTCCAAGGATTATATCTCATGTGCAGACGAGGCGTCACAAAAAAGCCCAATCGATTATGATTATCAACTCTTCCGCCCAAGATCAAACTAAAATTATCTGTATTATCATAAGTATACTCAAAAAAAGCACCAACAGAATTATCAATTCGGCTGTAATCATTTACATTCACAAATTCCTGATATTGATCGTATGTAAAATTCAATCCAGTTGTAAATTTATGTTTTGTATTATTGATAATTGAGTTAAAAATCAAATTCGAATAAAAGCTATTCTGCTTAATATCATATAAATTCAAACCGAAATAAGAATTTTGATTATGACTATTAAAAGCATTTTGAAAACCAATACTTTGATAAGGCATATCTTTAAAAACATAACCGATCTTAGTTGATACATCAAAACGTTCTGTGTTGATTTCTGAACCCCAGTGATTTGTAGTTCCGCGGTCAACATCTTTATCAAAATCAACCTCTCCGGTTTGTTTCTTATCATTCATATATCTGAAATTGATAAAACTCACCAAACCGCTTTCAGGATCATAATATTGATAACGATTTAAAATGTTGATTTGTTTTCCTAACGGATTATCTAAAAATCCATCATTATTCATATCGTTTTTTGCGACACGAGTATTTCCATGAACAAAGAGACTTGTCGCCCACTTATCAGATAGTTTTTTATTGAAATGTGTATTCAATTCAAAACGCGCATCTGTAGAACCGTAAGCATTTAAGAAAAATGGAATATCGCTCAAAGGCTTTAAAAGCTCGGTATTTATCTGTCCCGAAATACTTTCATAACCATTAATAACACTCCCCGCTCCTTTTGTAATCTGAACACTTTCAATCCATGTTCCGGGCGTAAAAGACAATCCATAAGCTTGAGAAGCTCCGCGAACTGAAGGAATATTTTCTTCGGTAATCATCAAATACGGACTTGTTAAACCTAACATTTTTATCTGTTTGGTTCCCGTTAAAGCATCTGAAAAATTGACATCAATAGAAGGATTGGTTTCAAAGCTTTCGGCCAAATTACAGCATGCCGCTTTTAGCAATTCTTTACTTGTAATAACAGCTGTATTGGATGTAAGTGTGTAGGATTTTTTAATTCCTTTTTGCTTTTTGGTGACTTTAACTTCCTGCAAATCTTCCTGCGAAAAAGCAGTAACAGAGAGCAAAATCATGCCCAAAAGCATTATATTTTTGTGCATATAAATGATTTTAATGTTATTAGAAAAGCTGTTTCTAATTCTTCTTTTAGAAAAAACAGCAAATTTCAAGCGCAAAAAATTGGCTTGATTCTAAACATTAAAATCAGGAATAAAAAATGTATTGATTGTATAATTTGAATAAAGGCGGCGCATTAGCATCAGCATAATACGAAGTGATCTGATTGCTTTTAAAATTTGGAACAGCTAAAAAAGCAATTGTTTTATATTCCTGAATTACAGCTGGAAAATCAAGCTGAAAAAAGAATATTTTGACAGTAGCATTATCTGATTTCTTTTCGAAATGAACAACTTTGTCTTTACAGCAAGAAGATTTCTTTTCATTGTCTCCACAGCATTTCTTTTCTGGAGCAGCGTTCGACGTTGTATTTAGAGAAACAGAAGCGATTTCGCCTCCGCAATAATGCACATCAAAAGCAAACCCGATGTTGGAAACCAACAATAGGAAAGCTAAAAATAATCCTGTGCACTTTTTTAAATTCATACTGCAAAATTATCTAAAAAGACCGTAAAAAGATTTAATGATTTGTTATTTTTTTAAATTTTGCTGCTGATAATAAAATGCGGGAATAAAAAGCAGTACAAATATGGGCTGAATTATAAATCTTCGGACATAGAAAAGAAGCCAATTTGCATTTGGAAAATAATCTAAAATAACAAAAAAGGCAATAAACAGAATGACCAGAAAAAATGCATATAAAAAAACACTAAACTTAAAAATGTCAGCATTTCTAAAAAGCACATAAATCAAAGCTAAAGACAAAATTGTATTTAAAAAATACCTCAAGATAAGTCCGAAAAAAAGTTTCAGAATATTGACTTCCGGATAAGGTAAATTTTTAAAATCGGCCTCAAAATATTCTAAAAAAGGATCATAGAAAAGATTATTTTCAAATGCCCGAATGACACCAAAACACATCACGATACAAACCGCAAGCAAGATTTTGAATTTATGTTCTAGCAAATTACTTAGCATATTTTGAAAATTTATTCACCCAAATCACCCACAAAGTAAAAACCAATCCGTAAATAATCAGAGGAAAAAGAACGCCGTGCAAAAAGTGCTCATGTTCCGGATATTTAAAAAGTAAAACCGTCAAAAAAGCAATTCGGAGAACATTTAAAACATAAATAAAAAGAGAGCCAAATAAAATAAAAAGCAAAGTCGTTTTGAATTTTCCTGAAAAAGCAATCACAAACGAAACAAACAATATAATAACACTGACAGCATTACAACCTTCTACTATTCTGATCGTAAATCGTTTATTGTACCAAACTTCTAAAGAAGGCTGAGAAAGACTTTTTATAATACTAATGTCAGAATTAAAAAAATGCATTAACTGTTCTACATTTCGTCCAACAATTCTTGAAATTCCGTCAATTTCCAATGAATCAAAACTGTTCAGATAGTATTTATAGATTATCGTCAGTAAAATATAAGCGAAGAAAAAAGTGCCTATAAAAATCAGAAAAGGTTTAAATTGTATTAAATATTTTTTCAACGGATTTTTTTTTCAAATTTATATATTTTTTAACTCCTGCTTTAAATACTTTTGTATAAAATTTATTTATCATGACTTTTCAAGAATTACAACCAAAAATAAGCGCTATTGTTGCTGATACAAACATAGTTAGAGACGAAAAATTATTAGCAATCTGTCAATTGTTAAACGAAAATGTAGAATATTACAACTGGGTTGGTTTTTATTTTGCCAATCACGAAAATAAAACACTTCATTTAGGACCTTATGTTGGTGCTGAAACAGATCATACGGTTATTCCATTTGGAAAAGGAATTTGTGGTCAGGTAGCAGAAAGTAATGCTAATTTTGTCGTTCCGGATGTTGCCGCACAAGACAATTATATTGCCTGCAGCTTTACTGTAAAATCAGAAATTGTGGTGCCATTATTCGTTGATGGGGTAAACATTGGCCAAATCGATATTGACAGCCACGTTATTGATCCGTTTACTGAAGCAGACGAAAGATTTTTAGAATTTGTAAATCAAGAAGTTGCTAAATTATTCTAGAAGAACTATTTTTAGGTAAAAAATAGAACTGAATGAAAAGAAACATCTTCATTTTTCTGCTTCTTATATTCTCAGTTAATCTCTTCGCGCAAATTAACATGGTCTCAAAAAAAATCTTTTTGGACTCGTTAAATAATGAATGTACGCCTGAAAAACATGCTTACACGAGAGTAATCACCAATTATTCCCAAAAAAGCGTTCGCTACGTTGTAACCGATTTTTACAAAAACGGAAGAAAGAAAATGACCGGCACAACTTTAGATAAAGATCTTCTAAAAAAGGACGGGGAATTTATTTGTTACTATAAAAACGGCGCAAAAGAATCTGTGGTAAATTATTCTCAGGATCATAAAGAAGGCAAAGAGATTAACTGGTATGAAAACCAAAGTAAAAAATTCGAAAAACAGAATATCTGGAACCCAAAAACTAAAAGTGTTCAGACTTTAATACTTAATGCCTGGGATGAAGATAAAATCCAAACCGTAGTTGATGGTGAAGGAGATTTTGAAGAAACTGACAAATTCATAATTCAAAAAGGAACCCTGAAAAATGGTTTAAAACAGGGTCTCTGGAAGGGAAATGATAGTGCTCAAAAAATTACTTTTGTTGATAATTATGACAAGGGAATTTTAATCTCTGGAGAAAGCATAGATCAAAACAATGTAAAAATTACCTATTCTTCTTTGACTGAAAAATACGCTTTGAAAAAAAGCCCAAAATTAAAATAGCAATTAAATTAAAAGCAAAGATTACTTTAAGCTAACGCTGAATCTTTGCTTGTTTGTGTTAAAAATACTACTTTAGCTTTTCATTAACTAACCTAATATGAAAGCTATTTTACGCGTATTATTTTTTCTTTTCATTTCTACCCAACTTTTTTCTCAATCACTTCTTTCAGAAAGTAAAGTAATATTTCTGGACTCTTCCTATGTAGAAAGTTCAGCAGTAGACTATAAATATATTAGGATTATTGAAGATTATTATACTGATAAGAAATCGTATAATTATAAAGAATATTACAAATCCAAAGCAATTAAATGTATAGGAACAACTTTAGATAAAGATGTTATTAGACTAGACGGTCCATTTATTTCGTATTATGAAAATGGCAACAAAAAGTCGACTGTAACTTTTGCAAAGCTCAAAAAAACAGGAAAAGAATTCAAATGGTACGAAAACGGAAATATCAAATCAGAAATTGAATATTTCGAAAGTAAAAAAGGAGAAGTTGAGTGCAAGCTCAACAATTTCTGGAATCCTCAAAAAGAACAAATCGTAACCTACGGCAATGGCGACTATACATATGCAAATGAATATTCCGAAGAAAGCGGAAAGATAAAAGATGGTTTGCCTGATGGTATCTGGAAAGGAAAATATCTCGAAAAGAAATCAAGTTTTACTGAAACTTATGAAAATGGCAAATTAGTTTCAGGAATTAGTTTGGATTCTTTAAATGTTGAGCACCCTTATACGATAAGAGATCAACCTCCAAGTCCAAAAAAAGGTATAAATTCTTTTTACACGTATGTTGGAAGATCAATGGTTATACCAGTTGAAGCAAGAAATAAGGTTTTTGGAAAGATATATTTAACTTTCACTGTAGATGAAGAAGGAAATCTGGTTGAACCAAAAATATTAAAAGGACTTGGTTATGGATTAGATGAAAATGCGATTAGTGTAATTAAAGGTGCAAAAAAATGGAATCCAGGTATAAGAAGAGGTATTCCGGTAAGAGTTCTTTATTCATTACCGTTGACGATAGCTCCACCAAATTAGCGCTTTTTAGCAAAAACCAAATCCTTAAAACATTAAAAAAGAAATATTTTTAGCTTAAATTGTTTAATCTTTAAATTTTTCAAGTTTTAAATTTATTTTTTCGGAAAAAAGATGTATTTTTGCACCCGTCTTACAAAAGTTGTAAAGACATACATAAAAATCATTAAATAATATTGGAATGTATTTAACTAAAGAAAAGAAAGAAGAGATTTTCGCACAACACGGTGGTGCAACAAACACTGGAAGCGCAGAAGGTCAAATTGCATTGTTCACTTACAGAATTTCTCACTTAACTGAACACTTGAAAAAAAATCGTCACGATTACAACACTGAGCGTTCTCTTGTACTATTAGTAGGTAAAAGAAGAGCTTTGTTAGATTACTTGAAAAAGAAAGAAATTAACAGATATCGTGAGATTATCAAAGTATTGAATATCAGAAAATAATCAATATAGAAAAGAGGTGCGAAAGTGCCTCTTTTTGTTTTTACATTACACGCATAATACAAGAAAAAAAGTTTGGTTTTTCATTGGGTTTTAGATAACAACAACTACACACAACAACACTACAACACAACTAAAACCCATTGTATAATCAATAAGGAAAAAATTTATGATTCCACAATTATTTGTAGAAAAGATCGATTTAGGTGATGGCAGAAGCATCACAATCGAGACAGGACGTTTAGCTAAACAAGCTGATGGTTCTGTAGTAGTTAGAATGGGCGACACTATGATTCTTGCAACAGCAGTTTCAGCTCGCACATCAAACCCAGGCGTTGATTTTTTACCGTTAACGGTAGATTACCGCGAAAAATTCGCAGCAGCAGGTCGTTTCCCAGGAGGTTTCTTTAAAAGAGAAGCACGTCCAAGCGACAGCGAAGTATTAACAATGAGATTAGTTGACCGTGTATTGCGTCCACTTTTCCCAGACGATTACCATGCTGAAACACAAGTTATGATTCAATTAATGTCTCATGACGAAGAAGTTATGCCAGATGCATTAGCAGGTTTAGCTGCTTCTGCGGCATTAGCAGTTTCAGACATTCCATTTTACAACTTAATTTCTGAAGTTCGTGTTGCACGTATCGACGGAAAATTAGTGATCAACCCAAGCAGAGAAGAATTAGAAAAATCTGATATCGATATGATGATTGGTGCTTCTATGGATTCTGTAGCAATGGTTGAAGGTGAGATGAAAGAAATCTCTGAGGCTGAAATGATTGAAGCAATTAAGTTTGCTCACGAAGCAATCAAAGTTCAAATTCAGGCTCAATACCGTTTACAAGAAGCTTTTGGTAAAAAAGAAATTCGTACTTACGAAGGAGAGAAAGAAAACGAAGAAATTTACAAAAAAGTAAAAGCTGCAGCATACGATAAAATCTATGCTATTGCAAAAGTTGGTTCAGCTAAACACGAAAGAGGCGCTGCATTTGCTGAAGTAAAAGAAGAAGTAAAAGCTTTATTTACTGAAGAAGAATTAGCTGCTGATGGTGATTTAGTTTCTAAATATTTCTACAAAACAAACAAAGAAGCTGTTCGTAATGTAGTATTAGAATTAGGTGTACGTTTAGATGGTAGAAAAACTACAGATATCAGACCAATCTGGTGTGAAACTGATTATTTACCAAGAGTTCACGGTTCATCTTTATTTACACGTGGAGAAACTCAGGCTTTGGCAACTGTTACTTTAGGAACTTCTAGAGAAGCTAACCAAATCGATTCTCCATCTGAGCAAGGTGAAGAGAAATTCTACTTACACTATAACTTCCCTCCTTTCTCTACTGGTGAAGCAAAACCATTAAGAGGAACTTCAAGAAGAGAAGTTGGTCACGGTAACTTGGCTCAAAGAGCATTAAAAAATATGATTCCTGCCGATTGTCCTTATACAATTCGTGTTGTTTCTGAGGTTTTAGAATCTAACGGTTCTTCTTCTATGGCAACAGTTTGTGCTGGAACAATGGCATTGATGGACGCTGGAGTTCAAATGGTAAAACCAGTTTCTGGTATTGCGATGGGATTGATTACTGACGGAGAGAAATTTGCTGTATTGTCTGATATTTTAGGTGACGAAGATCACTTAGGAGATATGGACTTTAAAGTAACCGGAACTGCTGATGGTATCACTGCTTGTCAAATGGACATCAAAATTGATGGTTTACGTTATGACATTATGGAGCAAGCTTTAGCTCAAGCTCGTGATGGACGTTTGCATATTTTAGGAAAATTAACTGAGACAATCGCTGCTCCAAGAGTTGACGTAAAAGCTCATGCGCCAAAAATCATCACAAGAACTATTCCTGGAAACTTTATTGGAGCATTAATTGGACCTGGTGGAAAAGTAATTCAGGAATTACAAAAAGCTACAGGAACAACTATTGTTATCAACGAAGTTGACGAACAAGGTGTTATCGAAATTTTAGGTACAGATCCTGCAGGAATTGAAGCGGTATTAGCAAAAATTGCTTCTATTACTTTCAAACCACAAATGGGAGAAGCTTACGAAGTTAAAGTAATTAAAATGCTTGATTTTGGAGCTGTTGTAGAATATACTGCTGCACCAGGAAACGAAGTTTTACTTCACGTTTCTGAATTGGCTTGGGAGCGTACAGAAAATGTTGCTGACGTAGTTAAAATGGGAGATGTTTTCCAAGTGAAATACTTAGGAGTTGACCCTAAAACTAAAAAAGAAAAAGTGTCTAAAAAAGCACTTGTTCCAAGACCTCCACGTGAGGAGAAAAAAGAGTAATCAGATCTTAGTTTACTAAAGGTTTATTCATAGAAAACCCCAATTCATTTATTTGAATTGGGGTTTTTCGTTTTTATTTATTTTTCATTTCCTTTTGTTCAAGACTTATCAGCTTTTTCCTAAACAAATTTATCCCCTAATTTTCAATAAAAAACACTGCAACAGTCTAAAAAACAGCATTTTTATAGCGCTAATTGAAAGAAAAAAAATATCTTTAACACACCAAAAATAATAGTATTAATCTTAAAAACCATTCTTATGGCTTATACCGTTTTACAGAATACCAAAATTAATACCGGTGATTTTATTTTTCTACACCCAAAAACAGTTAGCTATCCCGTTTCCCCACTAGTTTCTGCAAGATTCTACACACCTCCAGGGGGAGAATTAACATTGAAAATCAGAGCAACTTTATATATCAACTCTGAGGATCCAAACAACCCAAAGGTTGAAGAACCTACAGAAAATGGCAATTCGCTACAAATATTTTTTGATTACAATTTTTCCGAAGAAACCCCGGAGAGTTGTGATGTTTGGTATGTTGAAGTAGACTATACTTCTGCCACAATCAGTAACATCACCGAAGTAGTTTCATTCTTAAAAGATATTGACCCTGAAACATCAAGAGGAACAGTAACAGGAGTAGATAGTTAATTCCTGACCATAATACAAGTATCTATTTTAGCAATTAAAATTGTTAAAATAGATACTTTTTCATTCAAATTATCGAAAAAACTCAAGAGATAAAATGTGTAAACTAAAAACAAATTTGGTTTTTATTCTGTGTTTATATTCAATTCTACTGTATCCTCAAAACCAAACCGTTAATAATTCATTTAACGAAACATTGAAGAAAAAGGCAGCTCAGTTTGACCAAGAAAACAACTTTAACAAAGCTCAATATTTTTTTATCAATAAAAAATGGGATTCAACTTTGGTGTATTCCATGAAACAACTGAGTTCTGGCAATAACAAAGAATTATCCGATTATTGCCATTATATAAGAGGAAATTCTTTCAGGCAATTAAAACTTTTTAAAGAAGCCCAAAAAGAACTTAATCTGATTTCAAAAGATTTTCCGTTTTATTATTTGGCTGATAAATATTTAGGCGAAATTTATCTGGAACTAAAAGAGTTTGATAAAGCAATTTCCCATTTTGAAAAATTAGAAAAACGAACTCCTGCACAAACTCCAGATTATAAAATAAGTGTAATTTATCAAAACTTAGGTCTTTGTTATTTACATCTCCAAAAGTTCGACAAAGCAGAAGAATATCTTTTTAAAAGCAAGGAATTAAAAGAAAAAGAAAATGACAATGCTTCTTTAACGTATCTCTACATGAATATTGCTAATTTGTATTACATTCAATACAAAGACGACAAGGCCATTACTTATTTTGAAAAATCATATTCACTTTCAAAGCAAATAAAAGATTTTGATAAAAAAAGAGACGCAGCATTAAACATGGCAGTTGTTGAAGAAAACAGAGGTAACTTCAAAAAATCTTTAGTTTATAGGAAAGAATTCGAACAATGGAAAGATTCTCTAACGAATCAAAATAAAATTTGGGCGCTCGCCGATTACGAGAAAAAATTTGCTGTTGCTCAAAAACAAAAACAAATCAAAGTTCTTGAAGTCGAAAATCAACTAAAAAATACGCAGCGCAATAGTTTATTTTTCTCAGCGATTGGATTACTAATAATCCTGACAGGTGGCGTTTATTTATATGCGCAAAAAGCAAAAAATGGCAAAATCATACTGACTCAAAAAAACAAACTCGATCAGCTTAATGACACAAAAGATCAATTATTTTCGATTGTAAGTCATGACTTGCGCTCTTCTGTAAATGCATTAAAAACGAGCAATTCCAAATTATCTACGACACTCGAAACTAAAAATTATGAGGAATTAAACCAGCTTATTATTCAAAATAGTGCTATTGCAAATGGCGCATACAGTTTATTGGACAATTTATTGCACTGGGCAATGTTGCAAACAAAACAGTTGTATTTTCATAAAGAATCTGTTCATTTGAATTCTATTGTTCAGCAGATAGAATACAATTACAAACCTTTGCTACTCGATAAATCGATTACTTTTGAAAATTCAGTCCCAAAAAACATCTTTATCTTAGCAGATATTGATTCTCTAAAAATTATATTCCGAAATCTGTTGGACAATGCTATAAAATTTTCAAATGAAAATGGGAAAATTAGTTTCTATACAAGAGAAGGCAACTCTGAATATTGCGAGCTTGTAATTGAAGACAACGGAATTGGAATGAGTCAGGAGACTATTAAAGAATTACTTGCCGACAATGATCTTTTAGCTAAAAAAAATGATTCTGAAATTATCGGGACTGGTTTAGGAATGCAGCTTTGCAAACAAATGATTAAGAAAAACAATGGCGCTTTTACTATCGAAAGTGAAATTAATATCGGGACGAAAATAATATTGACATTTCCAAAAATAACAAACAATGGATAATATTCATGTTTTAATCATAGAAGATACACCAGAACAAAGTGATGCATTGGAAAAAGTATTGCTTCAACACAATTATACAGTTGTTGGCGTTGCAAGAAATTTTACTGATGCATTGAAACTTTTTTACGAAAACACGATCGACATTATTATTATTGATGTTTTTCTGAACGGAAAACCAGACGGAATTACTTTTGCCGAGTCAATTAATATTATTCCGAATGCCTCAAAACCTTTTGTATTTTTGACCAGTTCACAAGATCGTCAAATTTTTGAGCGAGCCAAACTTACAAAACCTTTCAGCTTTTTGATGAAGCCTTTCAACGAACTCGAAATTTTGTACGCAATTGAAATGGCTGTCGAAAAATTTTATGATCAAATCAATGTTTTTTTAAGTGAAGAACAAAATACTGTCATCAGCAATAATCATTTATTCATAAAAAAGAAAAACGCATTAAAAAAGGTTTCTACAAATGATATTCTTTATATTGAAGTCGAAGAACGTTACTGCAATATTGTTACTGAAAAAGAAAAATTTGTAATTCTTATTTCATTGACAAAAATCAATGAATTGCTGGATAAAAACAAATTCATAAAAACACATCGAAATACGATTGTAAACGCAGATAAAATTGAAGAAATTATTCTGGCTGATAATCTTATTATTTTAAAAGGAAATCATAAAATAAATCTAAGCGATACTTATAAAGATTTCATCAAAAAGATGAATATTTTGTCATAAATCACAATCTTAAAACGTTTCAAAATCCTCTTTTTAAGGGGATTTTTTTTGTTTTTAAGAGCTTCATTTTAAAACCATTCTCATTTTTCAGGATTTCATGACAAGAAAAATGGCTTTCATGACATTTTCAGACCAAACAAACCAAATCGAAATTATTTTTGCCCCAACAAATAAACCAAAATAGTTTTAAATGAAAATTGCGCTAACCAACAAACCAGAAATGAAATTTTTATCACTTTTAAAACAATTCATAACAAATCCCTGGATTGGCGCCTTAGCGTCACTAGCGATAATAATTCCAAGTTTATATATCATTCTGGATGATGTTACTATTTTGAGAAAAGAGTACATTTTGCTAATTATTTCATTTCCAGTTTATTTAAAATCGCTGAAAAAAATATTTGATGAAATTTTGGATACTCCAGATGACACCTTAAATTAAAAATAAATTTTGCCCCTTTTTATTTAAAAACACTTCAATTTCTTCGCAAATTGAGGTGTTTTTTGCATTAAAATATAATCATTTTATTACATTTTAACAGTTTAAAGTGTTATTTGTAACTTTTTTTTAATATTTTTGAATTCAGCCGAAAACAAATTAAAAAATCCACCGATCCTTTGAAAAATTCCCAAAAAAAGAATACCATATTCATCTTATTTGGTTTATTCTTAAACATTATATCCATCTATAGCCAAAATAACAGCAATACGATATCGATTCATAATCTATTTGACAAGACTGTAGAAAATGAAAATTTACCGATATTCAATGGGCCTCGTTATATCAATTATTACAGATCTCTAGATAATACGCACTGTTATTACATCTCTGGTAACTTTATTTCCGGAGATTTAAACTATCAAAATCAAAGCTATTACAATGTAGATTTAAAGTATGACATTAATAATGATGTTTTAGTACTTAAGCCTATTGGCAAATTCGATTATTTAGGCATTAGTCTTATAAAAGATAATGTTGGTAGTTTTAAAATCTATGATAAACAATTCATTAACATCAATTATAACAATCCTTCATGTCCCGCTTTTATGAATGGATATTATCAGGAAATTATATTTTCTAAAGACAATATTTTGTACATCAAGCATCATAAAAACAGAACAAAAGTAATTGACAACAAATCAATTGCGGAAGGTTCTAATCAATCTACAACAGATTCATTTATAGAAAAAAATGAATTTGTATTGAAATACAAAAATACTTACTACAAAATAGCATCAAAAAATGATGTCATTAAAATTTTCCCCGAATATAAAAGCAAAATAAAAGATTATTACAGTAATAACGATCAATTAGAAGAATCAGATAACAAAGTCTTTATTGAAAATTTAATAAAGGAAATCAACAATTTTCTAGTCCCTGAATCTAATTAAAAATGAAAAAAATTATACTAACATTATTTTTATTAGCCTTTTATACAATATCATTTAGTCAGGAAAAAAGCAATAAAATATCTATCGAATTCAACAATACTAATCTAAAAACTGCTTTAGAAAATATTGAAAAAACCACCGGTTATAAGTTTTATTTTGATGAAAACTGGTTAACAGCCGAAACTGTTTTAATTAATAAAACCTATAACAATATTTCTATTGAAGATTTGCTAAATAATCTTTTTGAAAATACTTCTTTAAATTATATCATAAGAAATAATGAAATAATTTTAACCAAAAACAGCACAATCCACAGTTCATTGCCTGAAGGTTATTTTGAAACTACAGTACCGCAATCAGATAAGACTGTATCAAAACCACTATTCCATCAGCAGTATGATGTAATAGCGCAAAATAGTAGCGTTCCAGGAATTATCTATATTGGAAAAGAAAAAAAGGGAGGTGAGTTAAAATCATACACGCTTTCTGGTTCTGTAAAAAATGTGAAAACAAAAAATGCGCTCTCGAATGCAACTATAAGAGTACGTGGAAAAAATAGCAGCACCGTTACTGATAATGAAGGTCATTATAAAATTGTAGTGCCTTACGGCCTTAATTATATTGACATTGAATTAGTAAATCACAAAAAAACCACAGAAACGATAATGGTTTATGACGATGGAAAACTTGATGTCTCTCTTGAAGAAAGCTTCAATGAATTAGACGAAGTTGTTATTAAGACCAGCGCAAACAAAAACGTAAAAGATGTTATTTCGGGGGTTTCAACTATTGATGTTGAAAAAATAAAAACCATTCCGCTTGTTCTTGGCGAAAGAGACATTTTTAGAGTTGCCACAACCTTACCTGGAATCAAAACTACTGGTGAAGGATCGGCAGGATTTAATGTTAGAGGAGGAAAAGATGATCAGAATTTAATTCTTTTAGACAATGCTGTTCTTTACAATACTTCGCATTTCTTAGGTTTTTTCTCTGCTGTAAATCCGTATACAACAAGCAAAGTTGATATTTATAAAGGAAGTATTCCCGCAAGATTTGGAGGCCGATTATCTTCTGTTTTTGATATCGCTTCTAAAAATGGTAATCCTGAAAAATTTTCTGGCGAAGGTGGGATTGGATCTGTGACCAGTAATTTATCTATTGGAGCTCCAATTATAAAAAACAAAGCCAGTGTATTAGTTGGATTCAGAACTACTTATTCAGAATGGATTTTAAAAAAAATAGACAATGAAGACCTAAATAATAGTCAGGCTGCATTTTTTGATGGTATCATAAAATACAATCACAAAATAAACGCTAAAAACAACATTGAATCAACTTTGTATTACAGTAAAGACCGTTTTAGTATTTCTTCTGATTCTGTTTATAAATACAGTAATGCGTTAATTTCGTTAAAATGGAATCATGCATTCAGCGAAAAAACTAAAGCCGATTTTATTTTCACTAATAGCCAATATAAATTTAATATTGATTTTGATAACGGAACTCCAAACTCTTTTGATTATGGATACAAATTAAACGAAACTCAATTTATTGCAAATGCAAATTATTCATTAAACAGCAAACATGCTTTTAATTATGGTTTATCGAGCAAGCTTTACAATGTTGAACCTGGTTATTTAAATCCAAAAACTACAGATTCTAAAATTATTCCAATAAAAATTGACGATGAACAGGCTTTGGAATCTGCTCTATATTTTTCTGACAATTATACTTTAAATGATAGAATATTAATTAGTCTCGGACTTCGATATTCGACATATTCTGCATTAGGAGAATCTACACAGCGTGTTTATCAGCCAAATGCGCCAGTCAATGACAACAATGTAATTGGTACAAACTATTACAAAAAAAATGAAGTCATAAAAACCTATGGCGGATTTGAACCAAGAATAGCAATGCGTTATCTGTTTACAGACGATTTTTCTGTAAAAGGCAGCTATGATAAAACATATCAGTATATTCATTTATTAACGAACAACACAACACAATCTCCTACTGACGCCTGGAAATTATCCGATTTAAATATTAGGCCTCAGGAAGCACAGCAATATTCTTTAGGGTTTTATAAAAATCTAGATAACGACAATTTAGAATTAAGTTTAGAAGGTTATTATAAAAAATCATACAATCTTCTCGACTATAAAGTAGGTGCTGAATTAATGTTACAGGAAAATACCGAAACACAACTTTTACAAGGAGAAGGAAAAGCATATGGAGTTGAGCTGCTATTGAAAAAAAATGCCGGAAAACTTAATGGCTGGTTAGGTTATACTTATTCACGTACTTTTATCAAATCAGACAGTCAGTTTCTTGATGAAAAAGTTAACAATGGACATTATTTCCCAACAAACTTTGACAAACCACATGAAGTGAGCGCTGTACTTAACTATAAGTTTACCCAGCGATATAGTTTATCAAGTAATTTTGTATATCAATCAGGACGCCCTATCACCTTCCCAATTGGAAGTTATATTTATAATGGCATGGAATATACACTGTACAGTGACCGAAATAAATATAGAATTCCTGATTATTATCGATTAGATATTGGTTTTAATATTGAAGGCAATCATAAAATAAAAAAGCTGTCGCATAGCTTCTGGAATATATCAATTTATAATGTTTTAGGCCGAAATAATCCATACTCAATCTTTTTTATAACGACAAATGGACAAATAAAAGCATACAAAACTTCTATATTTTCTGTGCCAATTCCGACTATAACATATAATATCAAATTTTAATCATTAAAGTAAATGAAATTTAAAACCCAGCATATTAATCCTTTGTACAAGATATTGTTTTTTGCAATTTTCTGTCTTTCTGTTAGTAGCTGTACGGAGCAATATATTTTTCAATCAAACACATTTGAAAGTATACTGGTAGTACAAGCTAATATCACAAACGAATTAAAGAAACAAGAAATAAAAATTAGCCGCTCTTACCGCCTTGGAGAAAATGAACAAGCATTTGAAAAAGGAGCAAATGTTTATGTGACGGATAGTGAAAAAAATAATTACGATTTTGAACTTGAAGATTTTTCAGGTCTTTATGTTTCAAAAAACCCTTTTCAGGCAGTTCCAGGAAGATCGTATCAATTAAACATTACTACAAATGATGGTAAATCCTATTCATCTGCTTTACAAACTTTAACTTCAGTTAGTGAAATTAATGTAGAACCAAAAGTTGAAACAGTTGATGGCATTAAAGGAGTGCAAATAGTCGTAACTAGTAATGATCCTACTGCAAGTTCAAAATTTTACAGGTTTGAGTACGAAGAAACATATAAAATTATACCGCCTTACTGGAGCCCTAACAAACTTAAGGTTGATCCACTTAGCAGCTCAATTGAAGAGCCTAATTTTTTAGTTGTTCCAAGAGAAAAAGAAACAAGAGTTTGCTACACCACAAAAAAATCAGATGATTTAATTTTAATCAGCAATGTAGGCAAAAGCGAAGATCGCATCAATTTCCCTATACGTTTCATAGATATGGGCAGTTCTATACTAAATGAGCGATATAGTATTATAGTACGCCAATATGTGCAAAGTTCAGAATCTTATACCTACTATGAAACATTAAAAACGCTTTCTACTTCCTCTAGTTTATTTTCACAAGTACAACCTGGATTTAATTACGGAAATATAAAAAACAATGATGATCCTGAAGAAAAAGTGATAGGCTATTTTGAAGTTTCATCTGTTTCTTCAAAAAGAATCTTTTTCAATTTTAGAGATATCTTCCCAGTAGAGCCATATCCGCCATACTTTATGGAATGTTATCCAGTAGAACTAAGAAATTGCTGGGATGCAAAAGGCTGTGCTGGCGCCACTATATTAGCTCTGGTTAAAGCTCCTGTACCTGAAAAAGTATATTATGGTAATCGCCAAAATATGGATATAGTAGTCTTTGTTGAGTCTCCATGTAGTGACTGTACCAGCGTTTCATCTAACATAAAACCTTTATTTTGGATAGATTAAAAAAAATTATACGCACAATTATGCTAATAGCTGCAAATACAGTTATTGCACAAAGTGGTTCATTGGCTAAAAATGAAACTACTGAAGTAAACATCGAAAATATATTTGTTCACGCCAACAATACAACATTAGTTGCAGGAGAAACCCTGCATTGCAAATTTTATTGTTTAAACTCAGCTAAGAATAATTTTAGTTCTATTAGTAAAATTGCACATGTGGAACTTGTAAACAAAGAAAATCAGGTAATTTTTGCCAACAAAATCTATCTTGAAAATGGCACTGGCGAAGGTGATTTTTTTATTCCAACAACAATCGAAACAGGCAATTACAAATTAATTGCTTATACGAATTGGATGTTAAATAACACAAACACCAAAACAGCTGTAACCGATCTTATTATTATTAACCCTTACATTGTTAGTACTAGAAAAAAACCTGTTTCTAAAACTCAAAATGACCAGGAGAAAAATCAGGAAAATCAATCAATTACATTGAACTCTTCAGCAAAAGATCAATCTTTTGCCTTAGAATTAAATAAAAAAGCTGCCACAAAAAGGGAACAAATTTTACTTAAAATAAAATCCTTAAACGGAATTGCCAACAATGGAAACTTTTCTCTTTCGATAAGAAAAACGAATAGTCTACCTTCAAAAAAACAGATGAATTCATATGAATTCACAAAATCTTATAGTGGTGAAACGTTAAATAACAATTCATTTTTTCTACCCGAACTTCGTGGAGAAGTCATATCAGGAACTATTAAAAATAACAAAGATTCAAAACAAATAGCCGACAAAAACATTGCCTTATCCTTACCTGGTAAAGATTTTGCTTTTAAAGTTGTTAAAACAAATGAAGAGGGAAAATTTAATTTCATCTTAGAAAAGAGCCCAAATTATTCTAATGCAATTATTCAGGTTGTCGGAGAAGACAAAAATGATTATGCGGTTGAACTTGACAAATACCAAGGATACAATCTATCTGAATTAAAACAAGGCGAAGAATTTCATCTTAGCTCTGATTATAAGGCTAGTCTTGAAGAAAGATCGATTGCAAATCAAATAGAGAATTCGTATTATCATTTAAAAAAAGACAGTATAAAGCCGGAGATTAAAAAGTTTCCATTCTATCATCCTCTGGAAAAAGAATATATTCTTGGAGATTATACCAAATTTCCAACCTTGAAAGAAACAACCATAGAAGTAGTTAAGGAAATGTATTATCGAGAAGAAAATAAAAATTTCACATTACATGTTAGAGACATAAATTATGATCTTAATTTTTTCTCTGAACCTTCATTAGTGTTGGTCGATGGAGTATTAATTCAAAACACAAATGAATTAGTTGATCTTAAAATGGATGAAATTTACAAAATTAGCCTAGTTCCGGGAGTGTATATTTATGGACCAACTGCGTTTGATGGCATCATCAATTTTACTTCAAAAAACAATGATTACAGCACGAAAGAAAAAGGTTCTCATATTTTAAAAACGGATATTCAAAGACCTTTGAACAAAATAACATCTTTTAAACAAGATTATACGAACAAAAGTAAATATGATCGTGTTCCAGATTACAGATACCAATTGCTTTGGGAGCCTGAATTGTTATTAGATAGTAATGAAAAAACAATTTCATTCTTTACTTCTGATGTTCCTGGACAATATGAAATAAATTTAGAAGGATTTACAAAAGATGGAATTCCAGTATCGCTAAAAGAAAGTTTTGAAGTAAAATAGTCTAAAAATATATCTTTATTAAGATCATCCACAAGGAAGAAAATCTAAGAAATCCGATTTCCCTTTTTTGAATTTGTTTAAACATTGGCGGATTTTTTAAAACAAAACATGAATATTTTATCGCATTTTAACAGTTTTAACTGCCATTTATAACTTTTTTTTAATACTTTTGAAATTAACCGAAACTAAACCAAAAATCCACCAATCCTTTGAAAAATTCCAAAAAAACGATACTATTACTATGCTTATTTGGATTATTATTAAACATTCCTTCGATACACAGTCAAAGTATCAAAGAAACCGAAATCTTCAATTGGTTTGATAAAAATACAGGAATAGAATCCTTAGACATTAAAAATGGTCCTGCGCATTTAAACTTTGACAGAACGATTGGCAATCAGCACAGATACTATGGTGCTGATGAATTCAAAAAAGGAAGCATTAACTACAATGGTCAAGATTATTTTGATGTATACTTAAAATATGACATCTTCGCTGATCAACTTGTTTTACGCCCTTATGATCTGCAAAACACCACGAAAATAGATCTCATAAAAGCAAACATTACTCATTTTAAGATTGGTGATGAAAACTTTGTAAAACTAAAAGACTTGAACAATTCTTCTTTTAAAGGTGGTTATTATAACGAAACTGTAATCAAAAATAATCAAGCACTTTATATTAAATATTACAAAGAAAAAAAGAAAAATATCAAGGAAGAATTAGACTTGGTCGACTATAAACCTCGATATGAATTTATTTTATGGAAAGACAGCAAATTCAATTTAATCAATGAAAAAAAAGAAATTATAGTTCTATTCCCTGAAAGTAAAAGAAATATAAATGATTTCTATCTCATGAATAGAAGTTTACGAAAAGAAAACCCTCCATTATTCATGAAAAACCTGATGAAATACATTAATAATTAAAACCCGAAGAAACATACAAATGAGAATATTTACTATCCTTTTATTATTTTTCGGTTTTAATCAGATTCTGCATTCACAAGGCGAAAAAAAGACAATAAACCTTACGTTCAATAATATAAACAGAGTGGCTGTTTTGGAGAAAATTGAAGCTTCAACTTCATACAAGTTTTATTTCCAAGACAATTGGTTTGATAAAAACGTATTAATTTCTGGAGATTATCAAAACAAAACTATTGAAGAAGTTTTGTCTAAAGTTTTACAAGATACTGAGCTTAATTTTTACATTAGTAAGAATAAAATCATATTGACAAAAAACAGCATCATTTATGATAAGTTTCAAAACAATAAAAAAGATGCAAATGCTCCAATCTTTTTCCAGCAATATGATTCGGTCAAAAAAGACAAATCCGGAACAACAGCTCCAATTGCATTAATTGGAAAAGAAGCTGTTGATTCAGAAGTGGATCTATATACTTTATCTGGTCATATTACGGACCTGAAAGATGGAAAACCTTTGGCCGATATTAATGTCAAAGTAAAAAACACCGCTATAATTTCGACCACCAATGCCGAAGGTTTTTATAGTTTTAAACTTCCAACAGGGCTAAGCACAATTGAAGTTGAATCATTATTTTACAACAGTACTTCCAGAAAAATAATGATTTACAGTAATGGTACATTAGATTTTTCTGTTATTGAAAAAATCAATCAGTTAGACGAAGTTTTGGTAAAAGGAAAAGACAATCAAAACATTAGAACTGCCATAACAGGAGTTACAACAATTGAAGCTGAAGGCGTAAAAACTATCCCTTTAGTTCTTGGAGAGCGAGATGTCTTGAAAGTTGCATTAACGATTCCTGGTATCAAAACGGCAGGCGAAGGATCTTCTGGATTCAATGTCAGAGGTGGAAAAGAGGATCAAAATTTAGTATTACTGGATAATGCTACGATTTACAATCCTATGCACCTTTTTGGCTTTTTCTCTTCAATAAATCCTTATACAATCAACAAAGTTGATATTTACAAAGGAGGAATTCCTTCTGAATTTGGAGGGCGTTTATCTTCTGTTTTTGATATTGTTTCTAAAAATGGAAATACCGAAAAGATTTCTGGAGAAGGTGGAATTGGACCAGTAACTAGCAATCTTACTCTTTCTGTACCTGTTGTAAAAGACAAAGCAAGTTTGTTAGTTGGCGGACGCGCAACCTATTCGGATTGGATTTTAAAAACCTTAGATGACGAAAGATTAAAAAACAGCCATGCTTCTTTCTATGACCTATTTGCCAAATACAATCATAAAATCAACAAAAACAATTCGGTTGAAGGAACAGGTTATTACAGCAAAGATTCTTATACCTTGACTCCAGACTCGTTATTTAAATACAGCAACAGATTAGTTTCATTGAAATGGAAACACGCCTTCAACGAAAGAAACAATAGCGAATTCAATGTTACAAATAGTGAGTACAAATACAGCATTAAATATCAATCTATTAATCCTGAGTCTTTTCTTTTAAAATATAAAATAAACGAAAGTCAGGCCGTTTTAAAATTTGGCAGCGAGCTTAATGCAAAACATAAATTAACTTATGGAGTTTCGACTAAACTTTATAAAGTAAATCCTGGAGAATTGTCTCCATACGGAGAAACCTCAATAGTCACTCCAATTACTGTTGAAAATGAAAAAGGATTGGAATCAGCCGCTTTCTTATCTGATAAATTTCAAATTTCTGAAAAAATATTATTAGATATTGGGGCCCGATATTCTTATTATATGGCTCTTGGCCCATCAACACAAAATATTTATCAGGAAGGAGTGCCTAAAACACCTGCAACTGTAATTGAGCAAAAAACGTATGGTAATAACGAAGTAATTACCAGAAATGGTGGTTTTGAGCCAAGAGTCGGTTTGCGTTATATTTTTAACGAAAGTCTTTTTGTAAAAGCTGGTTTTGACAAAAACTACCAATACATCCATTTGCTCACAAACAATACGACTCAAGCACCAACTGATACTTGGAAATTATCTGATTTGAATGTAAAACCTGAAAGCGGTTTACAATATTCGTTAGGTATATTCAAAAAACTGGAGTACAATGATCTTGAATTAAGTCTTGAAGGATATTATAAAACTTCAAAAAACATTTTAGATTATAAAGTAGGATCGCAGCTTCTTTTAAATCAAAATTTAGAGACCGAATTACTTCAAGGTGATGGAAAAGCTTATGGAATTGAGTTTTTATTAAGAAAATCGATCGGAAGACTTAATGGTTGGATTGGTTACACCTATTCAAGATCATTCATAAAATTAGACAGTCAGTTTAATGATGAAAAAGTAAACAACGGTGAATATTTTCCAAGTAATTTTGATAAACCACACGATTTCAGCATTGTAATGAATTACAAGTTTACGCATCGTTACAGTTTTTCTTCTAATTTTGTATATCAAACAGGAAGACCAATCACTTATCCTATTGGAAAGTATTATTACAGTGGTGCAGAATACACCTTATATACCGACAGAAACAAATTCAGAATACCTGATTACTATCGTTTAGACATAGGATTAAACATTGAAGGAAACCATAAGATTAAGAAATTAGCACATAGTTTCTGGAATATTTCTATCTATAACGTATTGGGCAGAAACAACCCGTATTCAGTCTTTTTTGTAACCAAAGATGGTCAAGTAAAAGCTTATCAAACCTCAATCTTTGCAGTTCCAGTACCAACTATTACTTATAATTTTAAATTTTAACCGTTATGAAAAAAGTCTTTATAGTTAGATTTCTAATAATAACTTTATTTTTATCGGTATTGGGTTGTACAACGCCGTACGATTACCAATCTAGTAGCGCTTATGAAGATGTTATTGTAATTGAAGCAACTATCACAAATCAAAATAAAACTCATGAAGTAAAAGTTACAAGAGCCTATAAGCTTGATGAAAAAACGCCAACTTTTGAAACTAATGCTACTGTTTTTGTTACCGATAATATGGGCAATAAATACGATTTCAAACAAAATGCTGAAAATTATACTTCTGTTGCTCCGTTTCAGGCTGCTCCAGATAGGCAATATCAATTGCATGTTCGCACTAAGGATGGAAGAGATTATGTTTCAACCACTGAAAAACTACCACAACAAACTGATATTGAAAGTGTAGAAGCCAAAGCAAAAACCAAAAACAATCAGCTTGGTATTGAAATCACTGTAAATAGTACAGATCCTACAAATAGCTCGCACTACTACAGATATGAATATGACGAAGCTTATAAAGTTGTAGCACCAAAATGGTATGCTCAAAAAGCTGTCCCTGTTTTTTTTGCTCCTGGTTCTAATCCTCCAGGAAAAGTGGTTTTTGAGGACAGAACAACTGAAGCAAGAATTTGCTACTTAAGCCAAAGTTCAAACGAACTGATTTTAACCAGCACAAGCGATTTATCTGAAGATAAGGTAATCAATTTCCCTGTTCGATTTATTGCCAGTACTGATCCTATTATAAGAAACAGATACAGCATATTGGTAAAACAATATGTGCAAAATCTTGCTGCACATACTTTTTTCGCAACATTAAAAGAGATATCTAATATAGGAAGCATCTTATCACAAACACAGCCAGGATTTTTTTACGGCAACATTCAATCAGTTGCTAATCCAAAGGAAAAAGTTATTGGTTATTTTGATGTGTCGTCATATTCTGAAAAAAGGATTTTTTTCAATTTTACTGACTTACTAAATGGTCAGCCATTCCCAAACTATCAATATGATTGCCCTGCTCCAATTCCTGATATTTCTAGAGGAGAATATATGTTCAATTATTGCTTTAGCCAAAATCCATTGCTGGAATGTCAAGGAGAGGTAATATTAAATTTATTAGCCAGCGGCATTAAAGTCTTTTATCCGACAGAATCACCCACTAACTACATTTTGTATCCAGTAGAATGCGGAGACTGTACTTCATTTTCATCAAACGTAAAACCACCATTTTGGATAGACTAAAATACATATTATATATAGCGCTCGCTTTTAGCAGTCAGCAGATTGTATTTGCTCAAAAAAACAATTCTGTAAATGAACTGAATGAAGTTGACAAAAAAATTAATGAGTCAATTTATATCAGCACAAATGCAAATTCTTTTTTGACAGGCGAAACTTTACAATACAAATTATTCTGTATCGACAAATTAGCAAATACTGCTTCAATTTTTAGCAAAATAGCTTACGTACAGTTAATTGACAATAATAAAAAAACGGTTTTCACACATAAATTGTTTCTTGATAAAGCAACAGGAAATGGTGACTTTTTTATTCCAACCACATTGGAAACCGGAAGCTACAAATTGATTGGTTATACAAACTGGATGCTTAATAAAACTGTACCGGATTATTTTTCTACCGATATTTACATTGTAAATCCGTATAAAGAAAATCCAAGTGGCAGTACAGTTTCGTACAATTCCGTTTCTTCAGAAACTGTAAACAACAGCAATATTTCATTTGATATAAAAAACAAATCATACAATATACGAGATTTGATTGAACTAAATGTCAAATCAAATTCTGACGAATTTATAAAAGGAAATTATACTTTGTCCGTTAGAAAAACAGATGGTTTTTTAGTTCAAAACAAAGCAATTTTTAGCGGTAAAACCTACCAAAATGGCGAAATCACAAGCGGCCAATTTGTATTGCCTGAATTGCGAGGTGAAATCATAACAGGAAAAATATCTTCGGCAAATGCTGAAATTAAAAACAAAAAAGTAGCACTTTCTATTGTTGGAAAAAATGCCGACCTGAAAATTGTAAAAACCGATGATCAAGGCAAATTCATTGTTATTTTAGAAAAAGAGAACTCAAATTCAAATATTATCGTTCAAGTTCTTGAAAGCGGCAAAGAAGATTATGTAATTGAAATTGATAAACAAAAGGACGTAGATTTTTCTAATTTAACTTTTCCTGTCGTTCAATTCAATTCAGATTTCAAACAAAATATCACAGACCGCTTAATTTCGACTCAAGTTGAAAATGCTTATTATGATGTCAAAAAAGATAGCGTAATATCACCGGCAATAGCTCTTCCTTTTTTCGGAGCAAAATCTGAAGAATTTATATTAGATGATTTTACGCGATTCCCAAATATCGAGGAAACAATTACAGAAATCCTAAAAGGTGTTTACTATCGAAAAAACGATAATATTTACTCCATTCATGTTTTTGACAATAATGATAATTACGAATCGGCATTACCAACCATGATTATTGTCGATGGATTAATTATTGAAGACTTAAATGAGTTTTTTGCCTTTAATCCTAAGAGTCTTTTTAAAGTAAATGTAGTGCGAGGAATTTATTATTATGGCTCAAAATCTTTTAATGGAATCGTTTCGTTCACAACAAAAAATGGTGATTATGATACTAAACTCAAAGGAAAATTTATTGTTAGGCCAGAAATTTTAAGACCTCAGGTAAAGAAAAACTATTTTAGTCCTGATTACATAAGCAATAAGAACGTAAGAATTCCAGATTACAGACATCAGCTTCTATGGCAGCCAAACATTGATTTGAGCAAAACATCAAATAGTAAATTTTATGCTTCTGATGTATCAGGAAAATATGAAGTGACACTTGAAGGATTTTCAGCTTCTGGAAAACCCGTTTTTATAAAAGATTTCATAGAAATAAAAGAAGAAGCTAGCAATTAGTTTTATTCTGATCAAAACATCCAAATAAACCTCTGTTTCTAAATTTGAAATAGAGGTTTATTTTTTTTCTTATTTAACGCAACCTTTTTCTTTTTTTCACACTATTAATTATAAACCGAAGATCTCCTTACAACAATACTACAAAATCAAAAGATAAAATTTGAATTTAGACGAACTCATAAAAAAGTGCATTAAGCAAAACCGAAAAGCGCAAGAAGAATTATACCAAGAGTATAAGAAAGTGCTTTATGTGTTATGTCTTAAGTATTGTACCAATGAAGTTGAGGCTGAAGACAATCTTCATGATGCTTTTATAGAGATATACAGCAATATAAAAAATTATAACGGAAGAGGAAGTTTTGAAGGTTGGATCAAAAGAATAACAATCAACAAAGCAATAAGCCGATATAAGCAATCTTATCTTTTAACAGCAATTAAAGATGAATATCCGGATGACGATTTTATTAATGAAAATGAAATCGATTTGTCGCTAGATACTATTTTGTCTTTTGTTCAGGAATTGCCACATCAATATCGATTGGTTTTCAGCTTATATGAATTAGACGATTATTCACATCAGGAAATTGCCGAAATGCTGTCAATTTCTGAAAACACTTCAAAATCAAATTTGCATCGGGCAAAACAAATTTTAAAGGAAAAAATTAAATCAAAAAGTACATTTTATTATTCTAAACAAAAAAATGGAAAATAGAACTGAAATAGGAAAAGCAATCCGAGATCACTTAAATAATTTGGACAAAAGTCCGAATGACGCTTTGTGGTCAAAAATTGAAAAAGATTTAAATCAAAAAAGACGCAGACGAGTTTTGGCTTGGTTAATTCCGAGTTTAATCGCTGTCGTGCTTTCTTGTTCATTACTTTATCTTAAATCTGATTTTCAGGAAAAAAATCAAACTCAGCAAACACAGCAAACAAAATCAAAAAGCGAAGCCAATACAAAAAATCAGACTTTAAAATCAAGTAAAGTTCCAAATCCAAAATCTATATTATTAAAAACAGAACCAGACCAAATTACTACGGTTTCAAAAACCAAAAATGTTAAACTTATAAAAGAATCCAGTAAGTTAATTACCTCTACAAGTGAATATGAAGAATATGAAGTGGTAAAAAAATATAAAGTAGTTATTAGAAAAGAAGAAAGAAATACAAAACCTATAAAACCAGAAGCTGTCAAAAAAACAGCTAAACCAGGTTTTTCGGCAAACTTAAAAAAGACATCAAAAGAAAAAACTGCAAAAGTAAATTCAAAAAAAACAAATAAAAGCCAAAGCACTAAACAGAGCAAAGGGGAAATTAAAAAATCTCCTTTTACACCAACTCCACAAAAAAGTATTGTACAAAAAGACACTTTAATAATCGTAAAAACTGAAACATCTCCAAAAATTACGGAAATAAAAAAAGACAGCATTGTAACTATTGATAGTCTAAAAACCCCTGTAAAAGCAACGGCAAAAAGAGAATACAAAAAAACCATTTACAACACTAAAACAAATGAATTAAATCCAGATGTGAGTATTCATGCTTTTTATGGTCCGGCAATTTTTGGTTCTTTGAATGGCAAGTCATTGATTAACCCAATTATGGACAATCTTTCAAAAAGTCATCCTGTAAGTTCACATTATGGAGTGTATGTCAAAACTATGTTTGACAAATTCGGCTTCCGAGCTGGCTTTTCAAAAATTAATTTAAAAATTACGACAGCACTCGGTCAAAATTTAATTACGAATTATAATAACATCGATTTAAAATCGGACATTAATATAAAAGATACTTTTGCAAATTCAAGCGACATTGAATTGCAACAAAAACTTTCTTATTATGAAATTCCATTGGACTTTAATTATGTACTAAAAAAAGACGATACTAAATTTGGAATCGATGCTTTTACCGGATTCAGCTTTTTAATATTAGACAAAAATGAGCTTTATTTGAAATCTGAAAAAGTTGAAAAACAAACGATTGGAGAAGCAAAAAATATTTCTGGGGTCAATATTTCCTATGATCTCGGAATTGGTTTCACATATAAATTAACAGATAAAATTGGTTTAGATTTAAATCCGATTTTCAAATATTATCTGAATACTTTTAAAGAAAATGGAGAAACAAAACCCTATAGCTTATCGCTTCAAACAGGAATAAATTATAAATTTTAAAAATATTTTTTACTTAGTTGTAACTTTTTTGATACTTCATACGTATAACTACTTGTACACTTAAAAATTGAGGAGACAAAAACATGAGACAACTTAAAATCACCAAGCAGGTAACCAATCGTGAAACTGCATCGTTAGATAAATATCTACAAGAAATCGGAAAAGTTGACCTAATTACCGCTGATGAAGAGGTAGAATTAGCACAAAGAATTAAGGCGGGTGATCAAAGAGCATTAGAAAAATTAACAAAAGCCAACCTACGTTTCGTTGTATCGGTTGCTAAACAATATCAAAATCAAGGATTAACTCTTCCTGACTTAATTAACGAAGGAAACTTAGGTCTTATCAAAGCTGCACAACGTTTTGATGAAACTCGTGGTTTCAAATTTATCTCTTACGCAGTTTGGTGGATTCGTCAATCGATCCTTCAGGCGTTGGCAGAACAATCTCGTATCGTTCGTTTACCTTTGAACAAAATTGGTTCTATCAATAAAATCAACAAAATGTATGCATTATTAGAGCAATCTAATGAACGTCCGCCTTCTGCTGAAGAAATTGCAAAAGAACTTGACATGACTGTAAATGACGTAAAAGAGTCTATGAAAAACTCTGGACGTCACTTATCTATGGATGCACCTCTTGTTGAAGGTGAAGATTCTAACCTTTATGACGTTTTACGTTCTGGAGAATCTCCAAACCCAGACAGAGAATTAATTCACGAATCATTACGTACTGAAATCGAGCGTTCATTAGAAACATTAACTCCAAGAGAGGCTGATGTAGTTCGTTTGTATTTTGGTCTTGGCGATCAACACCCAATGACTCTTGAGGAAATTGGAGAAACTTTCGACCTAACTCGTGAGCGTGTTCGTCAAATTAAAGAAAAAGCAATCCGTAGATTGAAACACACTTCTAGAAGTAAAATCCTTAAAACTTATTTAGGATAATAATATAAATTTCAATATTTTTAAATTGCTTCGCCAGTTCGCTAGCGCTCGTGTCCAAATTCCAACCAACAATTGGAATTTGGAATTTTAGATTTGGAATTTAAAAGCAAACAACAGTTTGATTGACTGTTCGTTTTTTGATTGATGATTGAAACTCCGGCTGATTACCGGAGTTTTTTATTTTATTATTTAGCTGAAAAGTTTGTTATTTACGGAAATATGCTCGCAAAGTCGCAGAGTCGCAAAGTTTATTATTCTTTGCGACTCTGCGACTTTGCGAGATTCTTAAAAAAAACTTTGTGTGCTTTGCGTAAATCTTAGCGCACTTTGCGGTTAAATTTCAATGCAAATCATAAAAAATTTATCTTTGTAAAAAACAACACACCACTACACAATGAAAAATACACTTATAGCTCCTTCAGTCCTTGCTGCCGATTTTGCAAATCTGCAACGTGATATCGAAATGATCAATAACAGTCAGGCTGACTGGTTTCATATCGACATCATGGATGGAGTTTTTGTTCCGAATATCTCTTTTGGAATGCCCGTTTTAGAAGCTATTTCAAAACATGCAAAAAAATATATTGATGTACATTTAATGATTATCGATCCCGATCGCTACATTAAAACTTTTGCAGATTTAGGAGCGAATGGACTAACAGTACATTATGAAGCTTGTACGCATTTGCACAGAACTTTGCAAGCCATTAAAGCTGAAGGAATGAAAGCCGGGGTTGCCATTAATCCTCATACAAATATCGATTTATTGGAAGATGTTATAAATGATATTGATTTAGTTTGCATTATGAGCGTTAATCCAGGTTTTGGAGGGCAATCTTTTATTGAAAACACTTATGCGAAAATTCAAAAACTAAAAGCTTTAATTACACGCAAAAATGCTTCAACTTTAATTGAAATTGACGGCGGAGTTACCAGCAAAAATGCAAAACAATTAGTAGAAGCCGGAGCTGATGTTTTAGTTGCAGGAAGCTTTGTTTTTAAAGCCGAAAATCCAACTCAGACTATTCAAGAATTAAAAGTCCTTACTGCTTTTTAAGTTTTTCAAATTCGGAAAGAAATCAATTCCAGTCATTTTTTCCAAAGTTTCAATCGGAACAACGAAATCATAAATTGGCTTGTCACTGTCTTCATTCGGAACTAAAAAAGCAATTGCTTTATGTTCTTTCCCAGATTTGGTCAGAACGATTTTATAAAAATATTTAGGGACAGCAACATTTTCTGTCCCTATTTTTTTGTCTGAATCTTTCAGAATTCCTCCCGTTACTACATAAATATCGTTGTACTTTCCAGCCCAATAACGTGTTTTTTGTTCTATTCTGTTCCAGATTCCGCTATTGAAATCGTGTTTTTGAGGAGAAATATTAGAGGTATAAAAAGTATCGTTATAAGCATCTTTATTGAATTCCATATCGCCTGCAGGACAAAGATGTCCTTTATCATAACCTGATTTTTTATAATTTCTCCAATCTGCAGAACCCGTTGTTACTTTTGGATCTTCAATAAAATAAGGACGCTTGTATTCATTATTTTTTAAATATTCCTTTTTTAATTCGTACGCAACCCATTCAGCCTGTTCAAACTTTTCGTTATAAGAAAGTGTGTAGTATTTGTGCTTTACAATCTGTCCTGTGGTTGAAGTTGGCAAATAAGAAACAGTATACAAAGAATCTGTAGTGTTTTGCACTGAAGCCGAAGTAAAAGGTGCCGGTTTTTCAGGCAGTGCTTCTACTCTTTCTGAATTCTCTTTTTTACAAGAAAACAATACCAAACCTATCAAAACTAAAATTATATAATTCTTCATCTTTTATTTTTATTACGAAATAAACTTACAAAAAAATGCTCCATAAATAATATATCTATGGAGCATTTTAATAACAAATTAATTCTTTAAGGAACTAAGATTTTACCAGTTTATCCTTTTTCATTTTTGGAGTAACTGTATTTTTTACATAGCCTTTAGTTTGCAAATCATCTAAAACATTTAAAGCTTCTTCTACATAAACGTCTTTAGCTAGTGCCTGGTGCCAAGCTTCTCTTTTTTCTTTTAATGTAGCATCATTATTCATTTCAAGTTCTTCATAAGGCAATGATTTAAAAACCAGATTGTTTTTGTAATCAGCAATTGGTTTGTATTTTTTACCTTCACTTTCAACTTGTTCCTGAGTCGCTTTAAAGTTTTTAATATTTAAACTATAAGTATTCTCTTTATTTTTAATATCAATCCATTTTGCATTGTCTTCAATTAATTTGAATTGATCATTATTAGCGATTCTGTTACGGCTGTTATTGATTGCTTGGTTGAATTTTTCATTAGAAGTCCAAGTGCTGTAATCAGCTGGATCAATTTTGTCCCAAGGCATTGCGTTATCAATATCACGCTCACCCATTTTTAAATAAGCGTAACGATCTGGCATCACAACATCACTATGAACACCTTCTAATTGAGTTGAACCTCCGTTGATTCTGTAGAATTTTTGCCCTGTAATTTTCAAAGCACCTAAATCTCCATAATTTGCGTTACGAACAAACTGATTTAAATCAAGAACATTTTGCACTGTTCCTTTTCCATAAGTTTGTTTACTTCCAATGATAACTCCACGTTTGTAATCCTGAATTGCAGCAGCCAAAATCTCTGAAGCCGAAGCTGAGAAACTGTTCACCATAATTACCAATGGTCCATCCCACTCGATTTTTTTATCTTTATCGTATAAAACTTCTTTCTTTTTACCAGCAGATTTTACCTGTACAATTGGTCCTTCTTCAATGAATAAACCAGCAATATCAACAACTGTAGAAAGAGATCCTCCTCCGTCATCACGAACGTCAAGAACAATACCGTTGATATCTTCTTTTTTCAGTCTTTCTACTTCAAGTGCAATATCTTTTCCGGCGTCACGGCCATCTTTATTTTCAAAATCAATATAGAATTTTGGTAAATAAATTACACCGTATTTCAATCCGTTTCTTTCAACAATACTTGACTTAGCGTATGTTTCTTCAATTTCAACAACATCTCTGATAATTGAAATTACTTTAATAGTACCGTCAACTTTTTTAACTGTAAGTTTTACTTCAGTTCCTTTGTGACCTTTAATTTTTTTCACAACATCATCAAGACGCATTCCAACAACATCAACTGGCTCTTCGTTTCCTTGTGCCACTTTCAAAATCATATCACCTGCTTCAAGCTGTTTTCCTTTCCATGCTGGCCCACCAGAAATTAATTCATCAATTTGAGTGAAATCATTTTTCTTCGTTAAACGAGCTCCAATTCCTTCTAATTTTCCACTGATGTTAACATCAAAACGATCTTTTTCTTCTGGAGCAAAATAACTTGTATGAGGATCAAAACGAGTCATGATTGAGTTAACATATACAGAAAACCAATCTCCTTTATTTAAATCTTTAATCAAACTGAAATTATCATCTAACGATTTTAAAGAACTCTCACGAGTTTCTTTCTCTAAAGTCTCAAATGATTTTTCTTTATAAGCAGGATCGCTTTTCTTTTTATCATCTTCTAATTTTTGTTTTGTAACCAATGAAGAAAGTGTAGACAATTTAATCTGTTTTCTCCATCTTTCATTGATTTCAGTTGCATTTTTAGCATAAGGAAGATGCTCATAATCAGCATTAAAAGTCTCGTCAACATTATAGTTGAAAGGCTGTGCTAAAATTGTTTTGTAACGTTTTTTACTTTCTTCCATACGCTTCATCAATCTTGTATAAGTAAGATTAAAAAACGTAAGATCTTTGTTTAAAAACTGGTCATCAAGCTGTAATTCGTACTGCTTAAATTCATCAATATCTGACTGCAGGAAAAACCTTTTTGAAGGATCCAGTGCATCAATATAATCTTTAAAAATTCCCTTAGAAAATTCATCATTTATCTCAGCCGGACTATAGTGTCCTTTTTCAATAACAAAGGCAAGCAATTCTAAAAGCGTTTTGTCTCTATTTGGATCCGGATCTTCTGACTTATCAGCATTTATTTTAAATGCAAACAGGGTAACAGATAAGCATAATACGGCTATAAGTATTTTATAATTTCTTTTCATAAACTTAATAATAGCATTCATCAAATTTTTTAATCTAAGTTACGGTAAAAACTGTGCCAACAAAGCCAAGCTCACTATAATTTTTTGTTAAAGATATAAAATTGTTTGTTGTTCAAAAGTCCTTTAAGATTTAGTTTAGAATTTTTATTTATTTGTTAGAAATCTACCAAAATCTGTTACTACATTTGCCTAAAGAAGCTTTAATTTTGATAAAACAAAAAATTCAACCATAGCATGAAAGACGAAAAACCCTTAATATTAGTAACCAATGACGACGGAATTCTGGCTCCCGGAATTAGAGCCTTGATTAGTGTTATGGAAACTATTGGAGAAGTTGTGGTTGTTGCACCTGATAAACCGCAAAGCGCAATGGGGCACGCCATAACAATCAATAACACCTTATTTTTAGATAAAATTTCGAAGGAAGACGATGCTATAACCGAATACAGCTGTTCTGGAACTCCCGTAGATTGTGTAAAACTGGCAGTAAATGAAATTTTGAAAAGAAAACCAGACCTTTGTGTTTCAGGAATAAATCACGGTTCAAACTCTTCGATCAATGTAATTTATTCTGGAACAATGAGCGCCGCTGTCGAAGCCGGAATCGAAGGAATTCAGGCCATAGGTTTTTCTCTTCTTGACTTTGACTGGAATGCCGATTTTGAACCCGTAAAATCCTTCGTTAAAAAAATAGTTCTTGAGACGCTTGCCAATAAATTACCCACAGGTGTCGTTTTAAATGTAAATTTTCCGAAATTAAAAGAAAACGAAATAAAGGGAATTAAAATTTGTCGTCAAGCGAAAGCGTATTATGCACAGAAATTTGACAAACGACAAACCCCTTTTGGAAAAGATTATTACTGGCTGACCGGAAAATTCACAAACGAAGATAAGGGCGAAGATACAGATGAATGGGCTCTCGAAAATGGTTATATTTCTGTTGTTCCCGTTCAATTTGACTTAACGGCTCATCATTCAATGCAACAACTTAATACCTGGAAATTAAATGAATAAATTAGACATGCTTATTGGTTTTATTATAGGAATTATCACTTCACTTATAGGAAGTTATCTTTTCATTAAATTATTTACCTCTTTTAATCTTTCAAATGGTCTTCTAACCATAAAACAATACGGATATTTAGGAAAAGTAATCACTTTAGGAACCGTTTTAGACCTTCTTTTATTCTTATTTCTGTTAAAAAGAAACAAAGAATTAATGGCGAGAGGCGTTGTTTTTGCTGTGATTGTTTTAGCAATTTCGACTTTGTTTATTTAAATCTTATCTTTGTTCTGCAAAAAAATGCTGTGCTTTAAAATTACAGTGCACTTTTAAAAAACTCAATATGAAATATTACATAATAGCTGGCGAAGCTTCTGGAGATTTACATGGTTCGAACTTAATGAAAGCTTTGTATGAAGAAGATCCGCAGGCTGAAATCAGATTTTGGGGCGGTGATTTAATGCAGAAAACTGGCGGAACTTTAGTAAAACACTATCGTGACTTAGCTTTTATGGGTTTTGTTGAAGTTGTTTTTAACTTGAAAACAATTTTAAACAATATTAAAATCTGCAAAAAAGACATTTCTGAATTCAAGCCAGATGTATTAATTTTTATTGATTATCCGGGTTTCAATATGCGTATTGCAAAATGGGCTAAAGCTTTAAATTATAAAACGCACTATTATATTTCGCCGCAAATTTGGGCTTGGAAAGAAAATAGAATTACGGCAATTAAGCAAGATGTCGATAAGATGTTTGTGATTCTTCCTTTCGAAAAAAGTTTTTATGAAGATAAACATCATTTTCCAGTTGATTTTGTCGGGCATCCATTAATTGATGCTATCCAGAACCAGCCTGCTTTTGATGAAGCAACATTTAGAAAAGAAAATAAATTAGGCGAAAAACCAATTATTGCTGTTTTACCGGGAAGCCGTAAACAGGAAATCACAAAAATGCTGAGCGTGATGTTGAGCGTTGTAGATGATTTTCAGGATTATGAATTTGTAATTGCCGGCGCTCCAAGTCAGGATTACGAATTTTATCAGCAGTTTATAAAAAATAAAAATATTGCCTTTGTTTCTAACAGAACTTACGATTTGTTGCGTTCTTCAACTGCGGCTTTAGTAACTTCTGGAACTGCAACTTTAGAAACTGCCCTTTTTAAAGTTCCCGAAGTTGTATGCTATAAAGGAAGTGCGATTTCATATCAAATTGCAAAACGCATTATCACTTTAAAATACATTTCGCTTGTCAATTTAATTATGGATCAGGAAGTTGTGACCGAATTGATTCAAAGTGAATGTAACACAAAACGAATCAAAGAAGAACTTCAAAAATTATTAGAGCCTGCTTATCGCGAAAAATTATTGAAGAACTATGATGTTTTGGAACAAAAACTTGGCGGAGTTGGTGCCAGCAAAAAAACAGCAAAACTTATTGTCGCCGACTTAAAGCAAGCTTAAACTTTTTGATTTTGAAAAAAATACTTGTTTTACTGCTTTTAGCAATCACTTTTGTCTCTTGTAAATCTTCTTCGGCTGCAGTCAGCAAAAAGGAGACAAAACGAGAAAACAAATATATTGTCAATCATTTGATCGAAACTGCATCAGAAAATATTGGCGTAAAATATAAGGCAGGCGGAACTACTAAAAATGGTTTTGACTGTTCCGGACTTGTCTATACTACTTTTGAATCTGAAAACATTCAATTACCTAGAAGTTCATTCGAACAATCAAAAATCGGAATTGTAATTCCGGTAAAAGATGCTCAAAAAGGTGATTTGATTTTCTTTAAAACCAACAAAAGCAAACAAATAAATCATGTTGGATTAATCACAGAAATAAATTCAAACGAAATTAAATTCATACATTCCTCTACTTCAAAAGGCGTGATTATTTCTTCTACAAAAGAACCTTATTATCAAAATTCTTTTGCTCAAATCAACCGAATTGTAGAATAATTATTTTATATTCTTTTTCTTACAAATTTTTAATACTTTTAAAACATGAAAGTATTAGATTTTCCCTTAGTCAGAATTACCATTTGGTTTCTTCTCGGTATTTTATTTTTTTATTATCAACAGATCACAATGCTCTTTTCAATTATAGCAGTGGTTTTTGGTTTCGTTATTTTTCTAATTTCATTCTTTTTAAGCAAAAAATATAAACTATCGATTTCCCTATTTGGCGCGAGCACCTATTTTATTTCATTTTTCATCGGCGGCATCAGCTTACTCACACACACTGATTCGCTTCAAAAATCAAATTATATCCATTGTAAAAAAGCTTTTGAAAATCCGTGTCAAATTACATTTACAATCCGCGAAAAACTAAAAAGCAATTCATATAGCGATCGCTATACAGCAATAATACATTCTATAGACAGAAAAGCTTGTTCTGGCAAAATCATTGTCAACATTGCTAAAGACAGCACAATTAATCGCATTTTAATTGGCAATCAGATTAAAGTAAAAACAACTTTAAAGCGCAACAATTCAAATAAAAATCCAAATCAGTTTGACTATGACAAATATTTAGCCGATCGCCAAATTTATGCACAAGTTTATATCAATAAATCCGAAGTCAAAATCAATAAAGAAATCACAAAAGACATTTGGTATTATTCAGATTTCCTGCATCAGCGTATTATTCGAAATTTGGAAAAAGCACATTTCAATCCCGCCGAAATGAATGTAGCGCTTGCTTTGATTTTAGGACAACAACAAGAAATTTCATCCGATATTATTCAGGATTATCAATATTCTGGCGCTACGCATATACTATCTGTTTCTGGGCTGCATGTTGGTTTTATTATGCTTCTTATCAATTTTTTATTAAAACCAATTCCAAACACTAAGAAAGGTTCGTTTATAAAATTAATTTCCGTTTTAACAGCTTTAAGCTCTTTTGCAATAATTTCAGGATTATCACCATCAGTTTTACGCTCAGTTGTAATGTTCTCTTTTCTCGCCATTGGAAATCACCTTCGAAGAACAGGAAATATTTACCACAACCTTTTGGTTTCAATGCTGTTGATTTTACTTTTTGAGCCTTATTTTTTATTTGATGCAGGCTTCCAATTAAGCTATATTGCTTTATTTTTTATTCTTTGGTTACAACCATTATTAAAGAAGATCTGGAGTCCGAAAAATAAAATAGCACTTTATATATGGGACGCTTTGACCGTATCATTTGCCGCTCAAATAGGAGCTTTCCCTTTGTGCTTATATTATTTTCATCAATTTCCAGGTTTGTTTTTCATTACCAATATCGCAATCATTCCTGTTTTAGCATTTGTTATGGTAGTCGGAATTATCGTAATGGTATACGCTGCTTTTGATGTTCCGCCAGAACTTTTAGCTCAAATTCTCGAGAAAAGCATTTATCTTTTAAATCAGATTATTCACGCCGTTGCTTCAGTAAAATCTTTTGTAATACTTGATATAAGTTTTAATTTTTATTTTTTAGTCACCTTTTATCTGCTAATATTTACATCAATTATTTGGCTCAAAAAACCTGATTATCCAAAATTTCTATTATTTGTGCTTGCAATAATTACAACTCAAATTTCCTTCATTTACACAAAAAAGGAAACAGAAACTAAGAAGGAAATGATTGTTTACAACGCAAAGAAAAAAACGTTGATTACGATGGTTTCAGGAAAAAATGTTGATTTATTTACAACTAATAAACTTCTATTAGCTGACCCAAAAAACAACATTTTGAAATCTTATTTGGTTGGAAATTTCAGCAAAATAAAATCGATTACTACAATTAAAAATGTAATGTTCTACAATGGAAAAAAAATATTCATCATAGACAGTTCAGGAATTTACAAAAACAATATACAGCCCGATATTCTATTGCTCATCCAATCTCCAAAAATAAACTTGGAACGTGTGCTTTCAGAAATGCATCCAAAAATTATTATTGCCGATGCTTCAAATTCCAATTCAATCCAAAAAATTTGGAAAGAAACCAGCAGCAAAAAAAATATCCCTTTTCATGCTACTGCCGAAAAGGGATATTATCAGTTAAAATAAGTTCTATTACTCTGGATTCATCATAATATTAGCTTCAGTAATCCATGCTTTTGCACTTATTGGTTTGTAAGGAAGCCTACCAAGCAAATTAAAAGTTGTTTTTGTTTTTCGAACAGTAGCTAAAGTCAAACAAGCCTGTGGCAATTCAACAACACCAAGTGCCGATTTTAAACTTACATTTTGCTCCTTTTCAGCATCAGATATTGTAGTATCTGATAAATCCAATTTTACCAAAACAACATTGTCACGAGCCCATACGACAAAATCTGGCGTATTAAAAATTTCGTTTTGAAGTTTTGTTGGTGCGCCCGCAATTGTAAAAAATATAAATAGCGGTCTTTTTTGTTCCATACTTGCAGCAACAGCATCAGTCATTGTAGTTTTCCAGACTAATCCCTGCGAATGCAGAAAAAACGAACCTAGGAAAAATACTAGAGTAAGTAATTTTTTGTTCATAATCTTTGGGGTTTAAGGAGTAGGTTAATTTCGACTAAAGTAATATAATATCCCGCTAAAATTCTCAAGTTTAAACAAAAAATTGAAAAAAAATTAAAGAAAATCGAATTTGCTAATTAAAAGTTAAAAAAATACAAAAATGAAAAAAAAACATATGCTAAATTATTAAACTATCTATCTGTGTCATAAAAAAATTCCCTTTCTACATTGTAAAAAGGGAATTTTTAAACGATTAAACGCTGTTTATTTCTATTCACTTGGATGCAAAATCCCATTAGATTCGGCAATCCATGCTTTTGCTCCGCCTGGTTTATAGGATATTTTTCCTAGCGCGCTAAAAGTCGTTTTTGTCTTTCTGATAGATGCACTTGCAAAACAAACCTGAGGCAGTTCGTCTACGCCAAAAGCATTTTTCAATTTAAGATTTTGTTCTTTATCACCGTCAGACGCAGCGTTATCAGACAAATCAAGCTTAACGAGGATTACGTTATCACGGGACCATACAGCAAAATCCGGTGTTTTAAATATTTCATTCTGAAGATTCTCTGGTACACCTGAGGCAGTGAAAAGAATTAACATTGGTTTTCTTTGTTCATTACTAAGTGCAATTGCGTCTGTCATATTTGTTTTCCAAACAAGATTCTGAGCCTGCATAAAAAATGAACCTAAAAAAAACAGTAGGGTAAGTAATTTTTTAGTCATACTATATTGGTTTTGGTTAGATAGAGTGACGAAATTAACATATTATTTTAATTTTCCAATTTTTATTAATACAAAAAATACATAATATGTTTTTTTATATATAAATAAATATCAAATAATCAATTGCACATAAATTTAAATAAAAACTTTCCTACTAAAGAAAAAAGCTCCTTGTGTAAATTAACACAAGGAGCTCTCCAATTTTATTTATATTTTAATCTTACGACTTCTTCGGATTAACGATACCATCTGCTACAGTAAGCCAGGCAGTTGGACCACCAGCAACGTAACCTGTTTGACCAAGGCCTTTAAAATTTACTTTTCCATCTTTTGTTTCAGCACTTGTAAAAAAAATAGTTGGAAACCCCTGGATTCCAAAAGCTTGTTGCAATTCGTTATTCTGATTTTTTATTTCAGGAGTTTGAGGTGTTCTTCTTGGATAATCCAATTCAACCAAAACCACATTATCAGTAGCCCATTTTTTAAATTCAGGCGTTTTCAAAACTTCATTTTGTAAACGTATGCACCAACCGCACCAATCACTACCTGTGAAAAACATCAGCATTGGTTTATGGACATTATTACTTACTGTAATTGCTTCTCTGACATCAGTGTACCATTTTAGCTCCTGCGCTTGAGACACAAAACCTCCAATTACAAACAATGTGATTATGTATAATTTTTTCATCTTAGTTTTCTTTTGCACAAATTTAAACAAAAAAAGAATCGGTAAATAAGAACTATTTTACTTCTTGCATTAATTTTTTGATCAATGGCATAGCGATTATGAAAACAACACCAGCAACAACTGCATAAATTGCTAATTGATAATAACCATCAGTATACGCAATCAACTTAGACATTAACGTAGTTCCTGTATTTGCATTTGACATTTCAGCACCTAATTTTCCGGCAGCAAACTGCCCGAATGCACTAGATAAAAACCATAATCCCATCATCATTCCAAATAATCTTTTAGGAGATAACTTGGTAATCACAGACATTCCAATTGGACCAATACACAATTCTCCAAGTGTATATAGAAGATATCCTAAAGCAAAAACATCCAGAGAGCTTAATCCATCTTTATTAACAAAAAATCTTGCAGCATAAAAAATAAAGAATCCCGCCGCCAGTAAAAGGAATGACAAACTAAATTTAATAATCGTATTTGGCTCAATTTTTCGCTTCGCCATATATATCCACAACAAACCAACTAATGGACTAAAAATAATCACATATAATGAATTTATACTATTATTCACCACATTAGGATCAATATTGAAAAACAACAATTTGGTAGATAAATTATCTTTTGCAAACAAAGACAATGAGCCTCCTGATTGCTCTGAAATAGCCATGAACATGAAATACGCAAAAATAAAGATAAATGCCGCCAACAGCTTAAGTTGCTGCTTTCCTTCTTTAATCATTATTAATTCATATATAAAATATACTAATGCCAAAATTCCTATCGTATACATAAAATACTCTGTATAATCAGAATTTATAACCATTATGTAAACAAGTGGAATTACCAATATAGAACCAGCATAAACTGCGATTTCGGAAAGATTACGTCTTTTAGGAGTTTGATTTTGCAATGGAGAATTTCCAATTGGAGCAAGATGTTTTTTAGTCAAAAGGAAAGTTATAACACCAATAACCATAACAATTGCTGCAGAAAGAAAGCATAAACTCCAAGAATAGTTTTTTCCTAAATAAATAGGAATTGCACCACCCAACATACCTCCAATATTAATTCCGGCATAAAACAATCCGTAACCTGCGTCACGGCGCCCATCTTCTTCGTGATATAATTCCCCTACCATTGAAGAAACATTCGGCTTAAAAAAACCAGTTCCGATAATAGAAAGTGTTATACCATAATAAAAGAAATCATGCGGATTTGCAGCAATCAGTAAATTACCCAAAATCATAACGATTCCTCCAAAAAGAAGTGACTTTTTAAATCCTAAAATTTTATCAGCAAAAATTCCTCCAATAAATGTAAAAGCATAAACAAAAGCCTGTACAGCACCATATTGAAGATTTGCTTCCCCTTCAACCAAACCTAATTGGTCTACCATGAAAACTGCTAAAACCCCTCTCATTCCGTAGAAACAAAAACGTTCCCACATTTCAACTAAAAACAAGTACCACAATTGTTTTGGATACTTGCCTTTAAAATTTTGAATTTCTTCTAGTGTAATTGTATTCTCCATCTTATCTAACACCGTGCATCATTTTTTTCAATAATGGAGTCAAAGCGAATAATAAAATTGCTGCAGCGCCAGTAAGTACAACAAATACCATAAAGAATTCATATAAGTTGTGGATAATAAACCCAGCAAAATTTGGATACGAAACAGTTATAACTTGTTTCTCTTTTATAAGATTTAATTCTTTTACAGTAAACGTTGTGTCTTTTGCCACAAATTTATTTACAAATTCAGTTTTATTTCTTTTCGCAAAATCTCTTTGATTTTTTATTTCGGCAATGGTCTCAATTTTCTTTTCGATATCTAAATTAAGTTCTTTTGCTTTTTCTTTATCAATTTTTGCAATTTGAAGTTTTGCTAAAGCAAATAATTCCTCTCCATTTGCTACAGTTTTATTATCTAATAATGACTGTAAATCTATATGTGCTTTTTCGGCAGCGATATATTTATCTCCTGTCGGAGGCAAAATTGATCCTAAAGTCCCACCTAATGCGTATCCAGATGCGTTTGACAAAAAGAAAACACCAAATAATAAGGATGCAAAACGCTTTGGAGATAATTTACCAACTAATGACAATCCAATTGGAGACAAGCACAACTCTGCACAAGTATTTAGGAAATACAATAAAATAAGCCATTTAACCAATAACAATCCAGAAGTTCCTAATCCTGCAACTTGATTTGCAATCATGAAAAAACTTATTGTAATAACAACTAATCCAACTGCTAATTTCACAGGAGAAATAGGTTCTTTTTCTCTAGCTCTTAAATAATCCCACAACATACTAAAAGGAACCGCAAGTGCCACAACAAATAATCCGTTAAAAATCTGAACCATTGAAGGCGGCATTAACCAGCCAAAGAAATGTCTATCCGTTTGGTTATCTGCAATAAAAGTCAATGAAGATCCAGCCTGTTCAAACGCAGCCCAAAAGAAAATGATAAAGAATGAGACAATATAAATTACGAAAATTCTATCACGCTCAACTTTAGTCAATGATTTATCTGAAATAATCAATCCAGCTAAAGCTAAACCGCTTGAGTAAATCAAAGTATAAATTAAATTTTGCCCAACTACATAATGAAAAAAGAATCCTAAAGCGATAAATGCAAGACCTGCAATTATAAGTGCTTTAGTAGAAAAATTAGCTTTTTGAGCTTCTCCTTCTTCAAAATCTTCTGCTACATTTTTAGATGGCAAACCTCCTAATGGTCGTCCTTCTGGAGAAACTACATATTTGTTTTTCAAGAAATAAAACAAAACAGTTCCTAAAAGCATTGCTATAGCAGCTGCTAAAAATCCCCATTTAAATGCATGAACATCTCTAAAACCTCCAGCATCTTTTACATCTCCCAATAAAGGACAAATTGACTGACCTAAGAAAGCTCCAATATTGATACCCATGTAGAAAATGGTGAAAGCTGTATCTAGTTTTGTTTTTTCTTGTTTTGGATATAAACTTCCTACCATACTAGAAATATTTGGTTTGAAGAATCCGTTACCAAAAACGATAGCACCCAGACCACAATACATAATTGTTTTTGCAAAAGGCACGTTTCCTTCAAAAACACTACCACTTGTAAACAATAACAGCTGACCAATTGCCATTAACAATCCTCCAAGCAAAATACAGTTTCTATTTCCAAAATATCTATCTGCGATAAATCCTCCAAGCATTGGAGTCAAATAACAAAGTCCAAGAAAACCACCATAAATCAATGAAGCTTCTTCTTCCTTCATCAATAATGAGTTCACAAGAAATAAAGTCAATAAAGCTCGCATTCCATAAAAATTGAATCGCTCCCACATCTCCGTTCCAAACAATACCCAAAGTCCTTTTGGATGCGCAGTTTTTACTTTAGTTTCTCCCATATTTTCGTTATTATTTAGGTTAATATTTTTTAGATTATAAATTTTCTTTGATAAAGTTACTCATTTTATTATAAAGCTGAATTCTGGTATTTCCGCCAGAAATTCCATGGTCTTTATCTGGATAAATTTGAGAATCAAATTGTTTGTTTGCTTGAATCAAAGCTTCCATCATTTGCATTGAATTTTGCACGTGTACGTTATCATCTCCTGAACCGTGAATCAATAAAAACTTACCTTTTAATTTATCAACATGGTTTATAGGAGAGTTTTGATCATAACCATTTGGATTTTCTTGTGGAGTCTGCATGTATCTTTCTGTGTAAACGCTGTCATAAAATCTCCAATTTGTAACCGGCGCAACAGCTATTGCCATTTTGAAAACATCATTTCCTTGGAAAATACAGTTCGAAGCCATGAATCCTCCATAACTCCATCCCCAAATACCAATTCTTGAAGCATCAACATAAGGATAAGCCCCAATTACTTTTGCTGCATCGATTTGATCTTCAACTTCATATTTACCTAATTGTAATTGTGTTACTTTTTTGAAATCGGCACCTTTATATCCAGTTCCTCTTCCGTCAACGCAAGCAACGATGTAACCTTGCTGCGTAAGCATCATGAACCAATATTCGTTAGAGCTTCCCCATCCGTTTACCACTTGCTGTGATCCTGGACCAGAATACTGAATCATAAAAACTGGATATTTTTTTGAAGCGTCAAAATCTTTTGGCTTCATGATCCATGCATTTAATTCATTTCCTTTCGCAGTTTTTAAAACAAAAAATTCTTTTGAAGGAAGATTAAATCCTTTTAGTTTATCTGCAAGAGCTTGATTATTTTCAATAACCTGAATCTCTTTTCCAGCTTTTGCATCGTTTAAAGTATAAACCGTTGGCTGAGAAGCGCTAGAATACGTATTAATGAAGTATTGGAAATTTGGACTGAAAGTCGCTTTATTAGTACCAATTTTATTTGTCAAAGCAACTTTGTTTTTTCCGTCTAATGAAATACGGTAAACTGCTCTGTTTATAGAACCATTTTCTGTAGACTGATAGAAAATAGTTTTTGTTTTTTCGTCGAAACCGTAGTAATTAGTAACTTCCCAGTTTCCTTTTGTAACCTGATTTTTAAGTTTTCCAGTTTTATCATACACATAAATATGATTAAAACCGTCTTTTTCGCTTGTCCAGATAAAACTGTTATCTTTTAAGAAAGTCAAATTATCTGTAACATCAACATAAGCTTTGTCTTTTTCGTTTAAAACTACTTTTGCTGCAGCTGTAGTTCCGTCGATAAATAATAAATCCAAATTATCCTGATGACGGTTTAAAACCTGCGCCGATAATACATTATTATCATTTGTCCATTGCATTCTCGCGATATAGAAATCATTGTAATTTCCTAAATCAACTTTTTTCGAAGTATTCCCTGCAGCATCATATATATGTAATGAAACTACTGAATTTTTTTCTCCTGCTTTTGGATATTTAAACGTTTCAATTGTTGGATATAAATCTTTGTGAAAGATTGACATTGAAAACTCCGGAACCTGGCTTTCATCAAAACGAATATAAGCTAGTTTTTTACTGTCTTTACTCCAGTCGAATGCCCGCACGAATGCAAATTCTTCTTCATAAACCCAATCCGTAATACCATTAATAATAGCATTTTTCTTTCCGTCTGTTGTAACGGCAGTCGCTTTTTTTGAAGCTACATCGTAGATATAAAGGTTATTTTGTTTTGCATAAGCGATTTTTGTTCCGTCAGGTGAGAAAGTTGGCTCCTGAATTTGAGAATCAACCAATTTTGTCAAAGTTTTTCCTGCAATATCATAAATGAAATAATCGGCAGTGAAAGAGTGACGGAAAATCTTGTTTGAATTACAAGCAATCAAAATCTTCTTTTCTGAAGCATCAAAAGTGTAAGCATCAATTCCCTCTGCAAGCTCTTTGAAGTTTTTTGTATCAATTAAATTTGAAACCTTTTTTAAAGTTGCAAAATCATACAAATCAACTTGCATACTTCTGCTTGCCTGATCGACATTTAAAACAGTATATTGATTGGTATTTTTTAAGGATTGCATTTGGTCCATTCCTTTAGCGCGAAATGTACCTCCAAAAATGTTTTCGACAGTTATTTTCTGCTGTCCAAAAACAACCGCAGTTAAAAATAAAAGTACTGCAGTAAATTTACTTGTATTCATTATAATTATTTTAAATATAAAAAGAGCCCAATTTTAATAAAAAAAATAAACATAATACACATTTTAAGTGTTAAATGTTAAAAAAAATAACGATTGCGTACTTTCATGTCTGAAATAGATTGCAATAAAAACTCTTAAAATAGTATCTTTGTGCACACATTATTATTTAATACATTGAGAATGAACAACGCTGTTGCCGGATTTTCTAAATTATCCAAAAAAGAAAAAATAAACTGGATTGCCAACGAATATTTTTCTACTCCTGAAGAGGCTCTAAATATTATAAGAAATTACTGGAATTCAGACGAAAAGCTTCAGCAACTTCATGATGAATTTATTGAAAACACAATCACCAATTTATATATCCCACTTGGAGTTGCCCCTAATTTCTTAATTAATGGAAACTACAAAACCATTCCAATGGCAATTGAAGAAAGCTCTGTTGTTGCAGCAGCATCAAAAGCAGCAAAATTCTGGTCAACACGAGGCGGTTTCAAAACGACTATAATTAATACCGAAAAAATTGGTCAGGTTCATTTTACCTTTAATGGAGATGCTGAAAAACTTCAATCTTTTTTTGCGACAATAAAACCAAAATTTTTCTCTGAAACGCAAAGCATTACTAAAAATATGCAACAACGTGGCGGAGGAATTTTGGACATTCAATTAAAAGACAAAAGAAATCTACTTGAAAATTACTTTCAGCTTCATGCGACTTTTGAAACAAAAGACAGCATGGGAGCCAATTTCATCAATTCATGTCTGGAACAATTTGCTTCGACTCTAAAAGAAGAATTTCAAAATTCTGATTTGTTTTCTGAAGAAGATTCGCTTCAGGTAATCATGAGTATTTTATCGAATTATGTTCCGCATTGCCTTGTAAGAGCTGAAGTTTCTTGTCCAATTGAAGATTTAGCAGAAAAACATATTACAAATCCGCAGGAATTTGCAGAACGTTTTGTTCAGGCTGTTCAAATTGCCGAAGTCGAGCCTTTTAGAGCCGTAACGCACAACAAAGGAATTATGAATGGAATTGATGCTGTTGTTCTAGCAACTGGAAATGACTTTAGAGCAATCGAAGCCGGAGTTCACGCGTATGCATCAAGAAACGGACAATATTCAAGTTTGTCACACGCAAAAATCGAAAACGGAATTTTTACTTTCTGGACAGAAATACCATTGGCCTTAGGAACAGTTGGCGGTTTGACTTCATTGCATCCATTGGTAAAATTATGTTTAGAAATTCTTCAGAAACCTTCGGCAACAGAATTAATGGAAATTACAGCTGTTGCAGGTCTTGCACAAAATTTTGCTGCATTACGTTCTTTAACCACAACTGGAATTCAGGAAGGACATATGAAAATGCACCTTAATAATATTATTAACCAATTTGAAGCAACTCATGAAGAGCGTCAATTAATTAAAGCGCATTTCAAGAAAACAGCAGTTTCACACAGTGCTGTCGTTGAGTTCATCGAAAATTTAAGAAAATAATTAGGAGCTTCATGCCAACAACATTTTACAGTAACGGAAAATTATTCATCTCTGGAGAATATCTCGTTTTAGACGGTGCAGATGCCTTTGCATTGCCAACTAAATTTGGACAGAATTTAATTGTTGAAAATGCCAAAGACAAAATCATTGATTGGAAAAGCTACGATTACGACAATACACTTTGGTTTGAAAATACCATTTCTTTTGAAGAGGTTGTCAATAATGTTGAATCAGAAATTGAAACTGTAAAAACAACTCTTATAAATATTCTTCATGAAGCTTATTTATTAAATCCAGATTTTATTAATCAATCTGAAGGATATAAAATCACAACAAACCTTACTTTTCCGAGAAATTGGGGATTGGGCACTTCTTCGACTTTGATCAATAATATCGCGCAATGGACAAAAATAAATGCTTTTACCTTGTTGCGAAACAGCTTTGGCGGAAGTGGCTACGATATTGCGTGCGCTCAAAACGACACTCCTATTCTTTATAAAATAGAAAACAACAGTGTTGAACCAGTAATTTTCAATCCTGATTTTACAAAAAACATTTTCTTTGTTTATCTAAACAAAAAACAAAATAGCAAAGCGGCGATTCATGCTTACAACAAACACAAAGATCAAAATCTAGCTAAAAGTGTAGCCGAAAACAACAAAATTACTAATGCAATCCTGCACTCTAAAACATTAAAGGAATTTACCCGCGCAATTGAAAGACATGAAAATCATTTGAGTGATATTCTTGAAATCCAAACCATAAAAGAAAAGGCATTTCCTGATTTCAATGGCGCAATTAAAAGTCTTGGAGCTTGGGGTGGCGATTTTGTAATGGTAGTTGCAGATGAAAATCCGACAGCCTATTTTCAAAAAAAAGGATATGAAACCATTCTTACTTATGAAGAAATGATTTTATAATTTAAGTATTGGCTTTTTTATCTTCAGCAAATTCTGGTTCTGATTGCAAATGGCGAACTTTTTGATTTTCAAGTTCATTCGATTCGATAAGTGTATTATGAAGTCGTTCTGCCATTTTTTCAATACTATTATTGATTGAATCATAGACAAGTTCCATTCTTCGATGTTTTTCTTCTTTTACAGCTTTTAAAACATCTTCAACAAATCCTTTATCATATTTTTCAGCAACAGAATCACGTGTATTCGTTAATCGAATCACATAATCATTACTCAAGATTGTAACTTTAAAGTGCTGCTCCTCATTACTCAAGTAATATTTGCCCCCTAGTTCATCAACATTGATATCAGTACTGCTCACTTTTAAAAGCTCAATAATGATCCCGTAAATATGATTCTCAATTTTGGAATATATTCTCGGTTTTCTTCTAAAAAGTTTAAACGCAAAAAACATTAACGATCTGATTATTAAAGTACTTATTCATTTTTCTCTCACTATTTTTAAATATCGTACGGATAAAATTTATTCTGTTTAAATAAAAATTTTAACAAATTAAGTGCAATAATTCTAATAACCCAAATTTTTTAAATTATATTTCTATTATTCCTATATAACTTACAAAAAAATAGTCTTTATGGACTACAAAATATGATTTTTAATCACTTTTTTTCAATAAAAAACCCGAAACATTACTGTTTCGGGTTTGCTATTTTTGGTTTTAACTTCTAATTAGTAGTTAAATTGTAATCTATTGTCTTCAATTTTAGCATTGTTTTTCAAAGCTGGTAAAACTCTGCTTGAATCAGATGCACCTTGAGATTTTAATTTTGCAACATATTCTGCGTGGTTAGCAATTGCAGGAGCTTTTACTGTACTAATATTTTTAACTACATAAACTCCAGTATTTCCTTCAATTGGAGCAGAAACTTTATTTGCTGCTAAAGCAAATGCATTTCCTACAACTTTTGGCTCTTGTCCAACTCCACCTGGCAAAACTGGATTATCCATAGTAACATTAGTTGCTTGTTGAACTGCTACACCAGCACTCTTAGCGATCGCTTCGATTGTAGAACCAGTTAATTTAGCTTTTAAGATCTCCGCTTTTTTCTTGTTTTTCAAGATTGACTCAACATAAGGTCTAGCCAAAGTTACAGATACTAAACCAGATTTGTTTTCGCTTTTGTATTGAGCAATTACGTGACCAATATTAGCTAATTCAAAACGTTTTACGTCACCAATACTAGTTTCTTTATCAAATGCCCATCTGATGATGCTTCTTTGGTTTCCTAATGGTCCAAATTGCTCATCCATAGCTTTTGCAGTTACTGGAGCAGCAACTTTTAATCCTAATTGTTTTGCTGTAGCAGCAAAATCTTTATCAGCAGCATCCATTTCGAATTTCGTTGCCAATGTAAATACTTTATCAGAAGTAGCTTCAGAAGGCTCGATTTTTTGAGCAATTGTAGCTAAACGAATTCCGTCTTGTTTGTCAGTAATTTTGATAATGTGGAAACCGAATGGAGTTTCAACCAATCCAACTTTACCAATTCCGTTATTGAATACAAAATCATTGAATGGTTTTACCATTTGGCCTTGACCAAAATATCCTAAATCACCACCTTGTTGCGCAGATGAATCATCAGAGCTTGTAAAAGCAAGCATCATGAAACTATCTGGATTAGCCTGAACTTGAGCTAAAATCTCTTCAGCTTTAGCTTTAGCTTCTTCTTTAGTTCTTTTTTCTTTTGCGTTTGGAGTTTGTGATCCGTCATAAGCAATTAAAATGTGACTTGCTTTTGCGTTAACACCAGCTTTAAATCCTAAAGATTTAGAAATAGCATAGTACCTTCCGTAAACATATGGTCCGTAAATTGCTCCAGCAGGCAAACTAAATAATTTATCAGCATCTACAGCAGGTAAAGCATTTTTAGGAACATAAGTAGAATCGTAAGGAACATCAGAATTTGAGTTTACAAATTCAGCAATGTTTGTAGCATTTTTAAAACCAGCTAAAGTATCATTTTTACCAGTTTTTGCATTGTAAACAACACTTCCGTTTAACAATCCTGTAATTTTAGCTTTGATTTCAGCCTCGTCTTCTTTTGAAGCTTTATCTTCAACTAAAACGTATTGAATTTCACGAGTTTCATCCGCTTTGAATTTTTTCTCGTTTTTCTTCATATAATCTACGATCTCATCATCAGAGATTTTCACTTCACTATCTTTGATAGAAGAATATAAAGCAGCAGCATAACTAAAGTTTACTTTATTAGCTTCCATTTCATATTTTAACTTTCCTTCACTAGCAGTTGTGTAAAGTCCAGATTTGATTAATGTATTGTAGATTTGGAATTTTGCGTTTAATTCAGCATCTTTTTCTTTTTGAGAAATATATTGTGCTGCTTCAGGATTACTTTTGAAATAGTCTTTAAATTTTACTACATCAAACATTCCTGCTGAATTTAAAAACATTGGGTTTTTACCAATATTTGGATCTGCTTTTAAAACTTCAATTAAATGTTTTTCACCTACTCTCAATCCTAATTTATCAAATTGAGCAGATAACAACGCGATTGAAACCTCTTGATCCCAAACTCTGTTTGCAGCTTCAGTGGAAGTAATTCCTTGACCACTTTTTTCAACATTACTAACTTTAACTCTAAAGTCTTCAAATGAAATATCTTTTCCGTCGATGCTTCCCACATCTTTTGAACTTTGACTAAGTGTTCCTTTATTAAATAGATCTTGTATTATAAATGCAAATAATGCAAGTGCAATAACTCCTATCAATAACGCGGAACGTTGTCTAATTTTTGCTAAAACTGCCATTTTTATTATCGTTAATTTTATATTCAGTTTGCGAAAATACAATTATCTAGTTAATAACAATACAACTAGCGTTTTATTTTCAACAATTTTTTTAATTATTAAAAAAAATCAGTCTTTTATGGACATTTTCACTAATTCAATTTTCTTATTTGTTGCCTCTTCTATCACAAAATGATAGTTATCGATTACAATTTCGTCTCCTTTTTGCGGAATTTTCTTAGTAGAATTGACTATAAAACCGCCTAAGGTTCCGTATGAGTCTTCTTCTGGAATTTCTAATTTATAGGTTTCATTTAAATATTCGACATCTAATCGGGCCGAAAATAAATATTTCCCTTCTCCTAATTCCTCTTCTACAAGTTCTTCATCCAAATCATGCTCATCTTCAATTTCACCAAAAAGCTCTTCAACAATATCTTCGATTGTAATAATTCCAGAAGTGCCCCCATATTCATCGAGAACAACTGCAACATTTTTTCTTTTTTTAATGAGCAGATTCAATGCATCCTTGATTAAAATTGTTTCTGGGACAAATTCAACCGTCATTAAAACAGATTTGATCGTCTTAGGTTTTTTAAACAAATCAAAAGAATGCACGTATCCTACAATATCGTCGAGCGAATTTTGACTTACAACTATTTTAGAATAACCGGTTTCAATAAAAAGCGCTTTTAAGTCTGAAACGCTTTCAAATAAGTCGATATCCACAATTTCTGTACGAGGCGTCATAATATCACGCGCTTTTACTCCTGAAAATTCCAATGCATTCTGAAAAATCTGAATTTCAGAATCAACTTCTTCATCATCTTCGACAGCGTTCATCTGTTCGGTAATATAGTTTCCTAATTCTACCTTACTAAAATACAATTGTACCTGATCGCCTTCTGTTTTAAAAAATTTCCTTAAAACAAAATCGGAAATCCAAATAAAAAATGTCGAAATATAATAGAATAGCTTATAAAAAAGATAAGCTGGAACAGCAAAAAACTTAATTAATGAATTTGCATAAATTTGAAAAAACACTTTCGGAAGAAATTCGGCTGTTATTAAAACAATAAAAGTCGAAAGCGTAGTTTGAACAAGCAGACTTGTCAAAGCAGAAAATTGAAATCCTAATCCAACAAAACATTGAAGAATTAAATCTCCCATGTAAAAACCATAAACAACCAATGCTACATTATTGCCAATAAGCATTGCAGCAATAAATTTTGAAGGATTCTGGGTTAGTCTGGTTAAGATTCTTGATAAAAAGTTATCCTGTTTTTTTTCGATTTCAAGATAAATTTTATTGGAGGAAATAAAAGCTATTTCCATTCCCGAAAAAAAAGCTGATAGTATTAAACACAATATTATAATACTAATTTCCATTTTTATTGTTTTTTGTTTCGGTCGTCAAATTTTTTGACAAATCTTCTCCTGAAGAAAAACATAAATATTGCCATTCCTGCAATTACAAAACTCAATGGATAGGATTCGGCACCTTCATTCATTTTTGTAACTCCATCATAAATGAAGTAAACTGCAAATGCAATATATACGTATTGTATGTATTTTAAATAACCCATAATTTCTATTCGTTTGATTCAATTTCACCGCTTATACGCTGTGAATTAATCATTTTAAAATCTTTACTAAAATCTATTCCCTGTCCGGTTGACACTCCTTTAGCATCGGTAAGTTTAAATTTTCTTTCGGTGTAAAACCATTCATTTTTTTGATCGAAATAAAGCTGTTCGGTTTCTAAAACCTGGCCCGCTTCTGAAGTGATTTTTACATTTCCCTGCAAATCAATTATTCCGGTATCTTTATACGAAACTGCGTAATTTGATCTAATAAAAGTACGCTTTTGCTTTTTATCATATAAAGTAACATCTATTCCTTTTGGAAAATCTGTAAATGGAAATTCAAGATTAGAATAATCCAGCATTTTAGGACTTATCAAAATACCTGTTATACGACCTGAATCAGTATATTTGATATTTACAGTATCAACATCACTTCCTGGAACAAATTCTGCAAAATTACTTCTTTGCACTTCCTTAAAATTACTTTCGCACCCAAAAAACAGTGTCACAGCAAGAACTGTGACAACGGTTATAATATATCTTTTTGGTAAATTCATTCGCCAAAAGTAGTAAATTGTAATGAGCTTATAAAAATATAACTGAGGTATTACTCGATTTTACGCTGTTTAAACCATCTGTCATTGAAAGAGAAACTTGCGCTAAAGTTCAAATAATTTTCCTGAATCAAACCTGCAGAAGTAGTACCTCTTTTACCAAATTCGATTCCGATATTTACATTTGAAAAAGATCCTGTGATTGGGAATCCAGCACCAATAGTCATTCCAACATCATTAATAGACTGATTATTAATAACTAATCCTGTTTTTTCATATTTCAGACCAGCTCTGTAGGTAACTCTACTAAAATAATTTGTAAATGATGTATAGTTAGGAATATAATATCCTCCAAGAGCATATTTTGAATATTTTTCGTAGCGAACGTCATCACTTGAATTGTAATAATTTTCAAATTGACCCGCTCCCTGAAAAGCAAGTGTTGTTCCTACAAGCCATTTTCTCGGCGAACCAACTCCTGCGCCTAGTGTCAATTTATTACCCACTTTTAATTTTGCATCAAATGGATCAGCTGTTATTGGGTCAGGATCGCCATCTACCGCAATAGTTCTAACATTGTGCGCATTTAATGTGCTTGCAAATGTGTAGTTCAAACTCGTGAACAACGTCATTTTTTTATCGATTTTTGTCTGATACATTGTCCCGATGTTAAAATTAACACCTGACAATTCTGATTTGTTTGTCTCTTTTGTTGAATTTTGAACTCCGGTAATTGCTTCAATACTTGTTGTAGTAATTGAACCAAAGTTATATTGCATGTCAGCACCAATATTCCAATTTGGTTTGATTTTATAACCTAAACCAAAATATACTTTATTAACTCCTCCTTTTCCTTCAAACTGATTGTTTGTAGCTCCAGGAGTATCTGTATTGTCATTTAAGATTTTATATCCAACAGAAGTTAAAGGAACCAAACCAAAAGACGCACCCAATTTCCCCATCGGAATTCCTACAGCTAAGTAATCGAAAGTCGCTCTCTGCGCTTTTTCAGATTGTGTATCATTTTTTAAATTAGAAGTACCAAAACTTCCTCCAACTGTAAACGTAGTTTGTCTTAAACTCGCATAACTTGAAGGATTATCAACATTCAAGTGAATACTATCTTGTTCTATTGAAACACCAGCCATAGATCTGTTTTCCAGAGTACCTTTGAATCTTGCATCTCCAATTCCGTAGAAAGAATATGGTGAAGCTGTACCTTGCTGAGCAAATGAAACGAACGAGATAAGTAAACAAGCACTTATTATAATTTTTTTAATCATTGTCGATTTTATATTGAAATGTTTGGTTCAAACTTTCTAGTAGGAAATTTGAATTGGCAAATATGGTATTTTTTAATCGTTTAGCCAAAAATTCTGCATCACCTCCCGTTAAAATTATTATAAAATTTGAAAATTCTGCTCGATATTCATCGATAAAACCGTCAATCTCATAGACGAAGCCATTGACAACTCCTGAATGAATAGCTTGTTTAGTAGAGTTTCCTACATAATTTTCAGGCTCTTCAAAAGTCAACAAAGGCAGTTTGGCTGTGAATTGATGCAGAGATTCATATCGCAATCTAAGTCCTGGTGAGATTGCGCCGCCCAAATAATTGTCGTTTTCGTCGATAAAATCGTAGGTAATGCAAGTTCCGGCATCAATAACTAATCTGTTTTTTTTAGGAAATTGCAGCGTTGCACCCGCCGCCAAAATCATTCTGTCAATTCCCAAAGTTTTTGGAGTCGCATATTGATTATGGAATGGAAAAACATCTTCGTGAGAAAAAAAATGAACATTCAATCGATTTTCGAAAGTCAAAAAAGATTCTTTTTCAATATTTCCAACTGAAGCCACAACTAAATCAGAGCAATTTTGAAATTTTTTCAATATTTTTTCAATTTTTTTTTCGAGCTCAGTTTTCTCAAAAACAAAATTCTCCAATACATTATTCTCCTCAAAGACAGCTGCTTTAATTCGTGTATTACCAACATCGACCGTTAAAATCATATCTATTTTTTTACCATTGCGAAGATACGAATTGATTTTTTTAAAAAAATGTTTTGGATAAACGAAAAATGATTCTATCTTTGCACCCGCATTGAGCACAAGACGGTACCTTAGCTCAGATGGTAGAGCAATGGACTGAAAATCCATGTGTCCCTGGTTCGATCCCTGGAGGTACCACCAAAACCCGAATAGCAATATTCGGGTTTTTTGTTTTTTAATAATTTTTAGTTTTACAACTAAGAGCTAAGTTTTCTGCAAAAGCTCGAAGAAGTTTATTTTTAAGCTTTTACTTTTTCTTTATTGTTATTTATAATAGTTCCTTTGCATTATTTCAAAAACTTCCTTAATTGAATTCACATTTCTATCCGATGTTTTTATTTCATAAAGATTTGTAAAAGGCGAGAAATACTGAACTTTTATTTCATCATTACACCTTATAATTAATACATATAAATTAGAATGTCCATCAAATCTGTCACAACTTTGATAGTAGCTTCCTTTTTCTAAAACTTCCAAAATAGAATTTAGCTTCTTTTTATCTTCTAAAACAAAATCTTTCTTTTTTGTAAAGCCTTTCGACTTAATAAAAAAACTAAACTCTTTATCAAAATTCACTATTAAAAACTTATTACTTCCACTTCCTTCTTGCCAATTATAAAGCAAAACCCCTTTTTTTATTTTATTGAAATTTTCAAATTCCGTTTTAGAAAAGTCAGAATCTTTTATAAAATGCAAATATTGTTCCTGCACTTCTTTTGATGTCGCTGGAATAACTTTACAATTATACCTGTTTGCCGCCGAAACAACATTTTTTTTATTTCCACAAGAAATAAAAATTGCACATAAAATTACCACGATACTTTGTTTCATTTTCAATAAAAAATCTAGACCTTTTTTCAAATATAAAATTCTTCTGATTAAATTAAATTACTGTAATTTAGAATGTCAACAAATTAATAGTTTTTGTTAAAAAAGTACTAACTGAATAACAAAATATCTTATATATTCGTAAAACTATAATTTTATTATTTAATCATTATTAAGTACACAAAACAGTTTTATGAGCAAAACTTCTACTAAAGGTATTTGGAAAGTTATTTCGGCGTCCTCGATGGGAACAATGATTGAATGGTACGATTTTTATATTTTTGGAAGTTTAGCTGTTGTTATTTCGACAAAATTTTTTCCGAGTGATAATCCAACCGCAGCATTTTTATCAACCTTAGCTACGTTTGCCGCTGGATTTGTTGTAAGGCCTTTTGGCGCTTTGTTTTTTGGGAGACTAGGTGATATTATTGGTCGAAAATATACTTTCATGGCCACTTTATTATTAATGGGTGGCTCTACATTTTTAATAGGCTGTATTCCTAGTTATGAAACTATTGGCTTCTTAGCACCTTTATTAGTTCTAATACTTCGTTTACTTCAAGGACTGGCTTTAGGCGGAGAATATGGCGGCGCTGCAACTTATGTGGCCGAACATTCACCTGCAGGACAAAAAGGATATTGGACATCCTGGATTCAAACTACAGCAACTGTAGGTTTATTTATATCATTAATGGTCATTTTGGCTACCAAAAATGTGCTTTCTGCTGAAGATTTTGATACTTGGGGATGGCGTGTTCCTTTTTGGGTTTCTATTGTAATGGTTGGCGTTTCGTATTTAATCCGAAAAAACATGGATGAGTCTCCTGTTTTTGCAAAAGCCAAAAAAGAAGGAACCACTAGCACAAATCCATTAAAAGAAAGTTTTGGAAACAGATACAATTTGAAATTTGTTTTGCTGGCACTTTTTGGTGCCACAATGGGACAAGGCGTAGTTTGGTACACTGGACAATTTTACGCTATGAGTTTCATGAAAACGGTCATGAATATTGATTCTTCTCAAGTTGATGAACTTTTAGGAATTGCCCTGCTACTAGGAACTCCGTTTTTTATTGTTTTTGGATGGCTTAGCGATAAAGTTGGCAGAAAATATATCATGATGTCAGGAATGCTTTTGGCTATTTTGTTTTACAGGCCAATCTATAAAATGATGTACAATACAACTGACGTCACCTATAAGACAGAAATTACTGCAAAAACAATTCAAAATACTGAAATAAAGAAAAATAACGATATTGTAACAACAATTTCTAAAACCTATACCGACGGTACTTCGTATATAGAAAAGAAAACTGCTTTTGCAGATAAAAAAGAATCGCAAAGCAGTGTTACAGTCAAAATAAATTCTGAAAACGAATGGACATTAATTTTCCTCGTTTTCATTCAAGTTTTATTTGTTACAATGGTTTACGGACCAATTGCAGCCTTTTTAGTTGAGATGTTTCCAACTAAAATCAGATATACTTCAATGTCACTTCCTTATCATGTTGGGAATGGGATTTTTGGAGGTTTGCTGCCTGCAATTTCAACGTATTTCGTAACACATGCAAAATCTAATGGAAAACCGGAATTTTATCTTGAAGGTCTTTGGTATCCAATTATAATTGCTTCAATCTGCTTTGTAATTGGAATGGTTTACATTGACAATAAAAACAAAACGAATCACCTTTAATACCTACATATAATATGAATACAGTTAAGAAAATTTTAGGTGTTTTATGGATTATACTTTCCATCGCTGCCGCTTATTTCTGCATCTTTGAATTTGGCTTGCCTAAATTCTTATCTGATCAACAGGACGATTTGGTTTTTGGAATTATAATCCTTTTCATTCTCACCCCATTAATCGTTTTAGGCCTAGGGACTTTTGGCTATTTTTCTTTGATTGGAGAATACAACGAGAAAAAATAACCAAAACAAACTTAAACAAGAAAAGGGCTGTCTAAAAATAGACAGCCCTTTTAACTACTAAAAAACCAAAATTTAAATACCTATTAAAATTTTAAACCTAAAAGCAAATATTTACTTTTCGGCTAAATTTTAAAATGACGTATTTATTTCTTTATAAATTTCATGACCTGAATTTTATCGTTCTCATCATGTATTTTTACTACATATAATCCTGTTTTCAAATCGCTTACATTATATTGAAAATCTACATTTCCATTTGAAGTAAAACTTTTTACCAATTGTCCTGAGATTGAATACACCTGAACTTTAGATACCGCTACATTTATTGTAAAATAATTTGAAACCGGATTTGGATATAAATTTACAGCACTTGTTTTTCCGAAATCCGGAATCGCTAAATTGGCTGTTTTATTTCCATAAATTCTATATTCTCCCGGAGCTAAATTTATTGTTGCATTAACATCAGATACATTTATTGAAGAGTTATCCATCAAATTATACCATGTTCCTGTATATTGAAAACCAGTAGCAACATTTTGCGCAGACACATCAAAATTGGCTAAAATCAAAACATCTTTTAATTGTGTTGCAGCCAAATTGCTGTTTGTAATTTTAATATTTACTGTCAGCGTATTTGCATTTGCCATTGTCGCTGTTCCCAAAAATACGGGCTCAGTCACTTTCATGTTGATCATTTTCGCCCAGTCATAGTAAATTTTATTACGGTTTGTATCGCCTAACCAGTTTTCTGCCCATTGAGGCTGTGGTTTAGTATCTAATTTACAATCTCCGGAAATCGTTGCAGAATTATCATTTACAGTTCCGTCATTACAAGTGTAAATGGAATCATCCCAGCCAAGTTCGCCAAAATGCCAAATCATTTTTGGACCAGGAATCAAAAGCGAAACTGCACCAATAGCAGACATTCTAGATAAAGCTGTATTTAAAGATTTTACATTATAAGTTCCAGATGTATTTCCATATTGTACATTTTTATACATCAAGCGTTCTTCATCGTGACTTTCAGCATAACCCATTAAACGATTTGCAGTAAAACCACGGCTAGAGCTCATCATTCTTGAAATATTGCTGCTTGATGAATATCCCATTGACAATTGGTTATATTGATCTGTCATTTTTCCCCACATCATAACTCCTTTACTAGGTGTTTCGCCAACACGGTAATTTGCCCATTGTTGTTCTTCAGAATCAGAACCTAAATGTTCAAAAATTGTGTAATGTGTTGGATCAAGGCTCCATGAATAATCAGCATATTTTTTCAAAATATCAACTCTGTCCTGCTGATAAGCATTTGTACAAGATTCATCTGATGCTGTACAAGCCTGTGTAAATCCTTTTGTCAAATCCCAGCGGAAACCATCAATTTTATATTCTTGAATCCATTGTTTCACCACTCTTTCTACATAATACTGTGTTTTTAGAGATTGATGATTAAAATCTTCACCAACACTATATGTATGTTTTGCTACGGTATTAAAATACGGGTTTTCTGAAGTTGGTGATCCAAAACCGTCTCCGTCAGGATCGTTCATCCACATTCTTACCATTGGGTTTCTTCCAAAAGCGTGATTTAAAGCCACATCCAAAATCACTGCAATTCCGTTTTGATGGCACAAATCAATAAATTCTTTTAATTTATCTGATGTACCATAAAATTTATCTAAAGCCATATGAAATGAAGTATTATAACCCCAACTTTCATTACCTTCAAACTCCATTACCGGCATTAATTCGATAGCATTTATTTTAAGCGTTTTAAAATAATCGATTCTGTCAATTAAGGTTTGATAATTTTTCTTAGCATCGAAATCTCTAACCAAAACCTCATAAACAACTAACTTATCTTTTTCAGGTTTCGTAAAGTTTGTCACTTGCCAATTGTATGGCGTTTGTCCTGTTTTTAAAACTGTAACTTCAAAATTTTGTCCAGCAGGATAAGCTGGCAAATTTGGATAAGAAGCTACTGGAATTCCACTATCATCATAAGGAGATAAAACCAAAGTTGAATAAGGATCTGCTACTTTTACCAATGCAGGAGAATTTGCTAATGGAGTACTCTCTCCCACCCAATATTGATACGTATTATTTGCTCCCGAAACCAATCCTGTTAATTCTAGCCAAAATTTTCCTGAAGAAGGATCTTTTTTCATTGAATAAGCCGTTGTTGGCTGCCAGTTATTGAAACTTCCGGCAACGTAAACAAAATCTTTTAAAGGCGCATCTAAAACTAAAGTTGCTTTTGTAGCATCTGCAGTATTATAATTTATTCCGTCAGCCAAACCTGCAGGCATTGCTTCTGAAACTGTATTTGGATTTACAACAACCGAAAACTTTTTAGAGATTGTAACAGTTCCCTGAACCACTACTAACTCATAACTTTGATTGTCTGTAACATTATTTGCCGTATAGGAATAACTTGCTGTACTTGCATTTGTATTAACAGTAGTTCCGTTTGCTTTTAGTGTATAACTAGCCACTCCATTTGTATTTGTTGCAGCAACATTAAAATTAGAACCTGAGGCTAATATTGTAGTGCTGTTTTCTGCTGGAGAAGTCAAGGTTACCTGAAAAGAACCAACTTCGACTAAAATATCTTGCGATTTTTTGTCTCCAGTTCCGTTTTTAGCCTTAATTAAAAAACCAATTTTTCCAATTCCTGTTGTATTGTAATAAGTTGTTGGAGTAATGGTTTTAGTATAAGTATCGGTTCCTGCATTGTAAGTAAATTTACTCTCCTCACTTGAAGCTTCCCACGTACCATTGTTTGGTGTTCCTTTTTGAGTTGTGTCATTCGTATCAAATGCCCAAGCCCACATATATAATGCATTTCCAGTAACACCCCATGTACTCTCGTTTATACTACTTCCGTTTATTGTAATTGTGATAGAAGTACTTTCCTCAAAAGTAGATGGACTTACCGAATAAGTTGCAGTTTGCTGTTGTCCAAATGAAATTGCCGACAACAAAAAGAAAAATAATAGTAAAGTTTTTTTCATAATTAATATGGTTATTAAAAAAGGCTATCCGTAGATAGCCTCTTTTTAGGTTTCAACTTATTATTGTTTTACCATAGTATAAGTGTAATTTCTTGGATTACTTAAGTCTAAAGTAATTAAGAATTTTCCAGCAGTAGTACCAATATTTGTTCCTCCTTCTTCAAGAGTACCATTAGCTCCTGTATCTCCAAAGTTAAGATCCCAGTTACCGTTTGCTCTAAATTTCAATCCGTTATCCGGAGCTGACTGAGCAGTTAAAGTTACAGTAACAGTCCATTTTTTAGTAGCAGGATCATACGTCATAGGAGTATCAGCATCCCATCCTCCTGGAGTTGCATTACCAATAATTCCCCAAGTTGTTTTTAATGTAGCGATTGATAATTTTGCAGGATCAGTATCTGCCTTAATTCTATAATATCCTGGAGTAGTGATTCCAAGATTTTTAGCATCTCCTGCTGAACTTAATGTACCAGCTGTAGCGCCAGCTCCATAGTTTGTACCTCCCCAACCTGCTTCAGTAGACAATTTGTATCCTTTTCCATCTTGTGTTGGATCTTGTGCAGTTGCAAAATATACATAACCTTCAAAAGCAGTTTTTCCATAACCTTCAGCAATTAATGTTGGAGCAGAAGAATGTGTCCAATCTGAACCATAACCACTTGTGCTTTGGTATCCACCAGGAACCCATAATTTTGGAGTCTCAGTAGTGTAAGGAGTTACCACGATTCCAACAACATTTGAATACATAACATTTGTACTCACAGTCGATTTTACTCTCACTTCAAAATCACCCGCAACAAATGGTGTTGCGCTTAATGCTAAAGCTCCGCTGTTTAATTTGCCAACTGAAACTGAAACTTGATTTTGAGATTTTACAGTTCCTAATTCTTTAGGAGTTTTGAAACTGTTTCCTTTTTTATCCATTTCAACTGTGTAAGTAATTTCAACATCTCCACCGTAATTTGCTGAATTCCATGTGAAACGCTCCGCTTGAGCATCGGCTGCTTCAGGTTTCAATACATATGCTGCACCACTTTGAGGAGCAGTTAAAACTGGAGAATCAACTCCTTCGATCACAGGTCTATCTTGTACATCTTCAACGCTGCATGATATTGCAACTAGTGCTAATAAAGCGATTAATGATTTAGTTATATTTTTCATTTGTGGTATTTTTTAATTCGTTAGTCAGTTAGTTTAGTATCCAGGATTTTGTTTTAAATTTTGATTTGCCCCTAAAGCTCCCGCAGGAATTGGGAATAAATCTCTGTAAGATTGTGTTGAAGTACCTCCAGCCACATTTCCTTTCCAAGGCCATAGGTATGAACCGCCACTGAATTTTCCAAAACGGATCAAATCTGTTCTTCTGTGTCCTTCCCAGTAAAGCTCTCTTCCTCTTTCATCTAAGATAAAGTTCAAATTAAGATCAGTTTGAGTAATAATATTTGCTTTTGCTCTTGTTCTTAAAGCATTTACATAAGTCGTTGCAGTAGCCAAGCTTCCGCCTGCACCTCTAACAACACACTCAGCATACATTAAGTAAGCATCTGCAAGTCTGAAGATTGGAAAATCAGTATCTGCAAAGTTCCCTGCTTTATCTGATCCTTGAACACCATTAACATCAACATTTTTAAATTTCATAATCGCATATCCATCAGTAAAGTTTCCAATGTTTGCAATTTCTTTAGTTTGTCCGTTTGTATAGAACTGAGAACGAGTATCTGTAGTAACAGCTGGAAACTTGTCAACAAAAGCCGAAGTTGTTCTAATACCTCCCCAACCTCCGTTGATACCATATTCAGATGCCACCATACTTCCACCAACTGGAGCGTGAACTAAGAATGTTGTACCTCCATAAGTTTGAGTGTGAATTCCATCAAAACCAATTGCAAAAATAAATTCTTTCTGCGCACCATTTTTATCATTATCAGCTAAGAATAACTGATTGTAGTTATTATGAAGCGTATAACCTGAATTGATTACTTTATCAATTAAAGGAAGTGCTTCAGCATAATGATCTGTACCAATATAAACTTTTGCGTTCATATATAATTTAGCATGCAACATCCAAGCTGCAGCCTGATCAATACGATACGCCTCATTTGTTTTTGGCGTTTTCAACAACGGCTCAATTGCAGTAAGCTCTTCATCAATAAATTTATATATCTCAGCTCTTGAAGCATATTCTGGGTAGTAGAATGTTGTTGGAGAATCTTCTGTTACGATTGATCCTGCTCCAAAAGTATCTACTAAATGCCAGTATGTCATTGCTCTTAAAAAACGAGCTTCTGCACGATATGCTTTAATATCATTCAATAATGCTGCATCTGTTATTCCTCTTGAAGCTAATTTTGCATCTGTTGTTTGTCTTAAAAACTCATTACAGTTTACAATCTGGAAAGAAAAACGTGCAAAAGTTGCTGCAATAAATGAATCTGCAGATGACCACGTTTGTGAATGGAAATCTTTGATTGTTCCGTCATTCCAAGCAATAACAGCTTCGTCAGTTGTTAATTCCTGCATCATCCAAAATCCTCTGATATATTGACTTGTACCCTCATCAATTCCAGAAATATCAGGGCTTCCTGCAGGTCCTTGCTGACCAGTTGTAGCAAATCCTGCGTATAATTTTGATAAATTTTGCTTGTATGATGCTGGATCTTTAAATAGCTCATCAGCACTAACAGAATCCCCATTGTCCGGTGACTGGTTTAAATCGTCTGTACATGATGAAACTAGCATCGTCATCATAAACAAAGAAATACCTAATAATTTTATTTGTATCTTTTTCATTATTCTTGTTATTTGAATTAGAAGTTAGCGTTTAGTCCTAACATGAAAGTAATTGGTCGTGGATAAAGATTATTATCAATACCATTAGAAATCTCAGGATTTAAACCCTCATATTTAGTGATTGTCAAAACATTTTGTGCCGACCCAGTTATTTTTAACATTGAAATTCCTTTGATTTTTTCTTTAAAGGTATATCCAACTGTTACATTATCCAATTTCACAAAAGAGGCATCCTGCACATAGTAATCAGATTTTAATTGGAAATTACTTCCTTGTTTGAATCCTGTTTCCAAAAGATTTTCAACACCATTTGACAAATCATTTTGTCTGATTAAGATGTTATTGTATGTACCATTACCAGAATCTACGTTATTGTACATATAGTTACCCCAAGAACCTCTCCAGTTCATAGAAAAATCCCAGTTTTTGTATGTCAAGCTTGTATAAAACCCGTAAAAAACATCAGCCGCTGGTTTGTGAAAACGATACATATCTTGCTCATTTACAACTCCGTCTTTATTGCGATCAATAAAAACGCCATCAATTGGTTTTCCTGCAGCATCATAAGCCTGCTCAAATACGAAGAATGAATTAGGCGCATAACCAACCTGATTATTTTGAATTTTATTTCCTGTTCCTCCAGATATATTATCTCCCGCTTCTAATCCAGGAGTATTATCCTGAGTTGTTGTTAATTTTGTAATTTTTGAATTCTGGAATGTAATATTTCCGCCAATTCTCCATTCTAAATTATTATTTTGAACTGGAATTACTTCTCCAGATAACTCAATACCTCTGTTTTTAAGACTACCAACATTATAATAATCATAATTAGAAAATCCGAAAAAAGCAGGATTTTGAGTAAGTAATAGTAAGTCATCAGTTGTTCTTTGGTAAACATCTGCAGTACCTGTAACTCTGTTATTAAAAAGAGCAAAATCCAATCCAACATTTATTGTAGTTGTCTCTTCCCATTTCAGGTTGCTATTATAAGGTTGTGGTCTATACGTAGTATAAAAAGTATTTCCGATTTGATACTGAGCTGCACTATTTGAAGCTAAATATAAAGGTATCGATGGATAAGCTTTTCCTATATTTTGTTGCCCTGTAATACCCCATCCTCCTCTTAACTTTAAAGAGTTTATACTAGTGACATCTTTTAAAAAGCTTTCTTCATTTAATTTCCATGCTACAGATACAGCAGGGAAATTAGACCATCTGTAATTCTCTGTAAATCTAGAAGTACCATCTCTTCTGATAGAAGCAGTTAACAAATACTTATCGGCAACAGTAATATTAGCTCTACCAAAGAAAGATTGTAAATTAATATGTGTTGGAGTAAACAATTCTACGACAGTAGTATTAGTATCATAAAGATAATTTGATTTGTTTTTCTCTTCTCTAAAATCTTGGTACGTATAACCACCCGTTACATCAACCTGTGTTTTAATACCTTCGAAAAATTTATTGTAATTAAGATACAAATCCATTAATTTGTTATTCCTTTTTTCTATATTTTCATAGTCATTATGTCCAGATCCTTTTAAACCATATAAATATTCTCCATTGATTCCGCCATAACCTCTACCACTCATTTGATCGTAACCTAAATTCACTGTAGCTTTTAATTCTGGCAAAAAGTGCATTTTATAATCCAATTGGACATTTCCAATACTTCTATTAAAGGTACCTAAATTATTTTGCTGCTCAATCATTGCAACAGGATTTTTCCCTGCTAATTGATTAAACTCATTAGCATTTGTCATCCATTGGAAATAAGTACCATCTGCATTTTTTACAGATTGAGTTGGGTCAAAACCTACAGCTGCTCCAACTGCTCCAGTATTACTGTAGTTACTGTTAATAACAGATGTATTATTATTTACTTGAACTTTTAAGTGTTTGTCAAAAAAATCTCCAGTTAGCGAAACTCCTAATGTTGTTCTTTCAAAATTATCTCGTAATAAAATACCATTTAAGTTTGTATATCCTACAGATGCTCTATAAGCAATATTATCAGACCCACCGCTTGCAGAGATATTTTGATCTGTACCCATAGCAGTTCTATAAATTTCATCTTGCCAGTTAGTATTAGCTTGTCCCATTGCAGCTATTTGAGATGCTGTTCCATTAGCATTTACAAAATCTCTAAATTGTCCGCTTGACAGAGCATCAACTTTCTGAGTTACTTCTGAAACTTGGAAATTTCCGTTGTAGCTAACTTTAATATCTCCAGCTTTTCCTTTTTTAGTTGTAATAATGATTACACCATTAGAAGCTCTAGACCCATAAATAGCTGTTGCAGAAGCATCTTTTAAAACAGTCATCGATTCGATATCATTTTGGTTGATTGTAGATAAAGGATTTCTTCCTCCTTCTACTCCTCCATTTGCAACAGGAATACCATCAATTACATATAATGGATCATTGTTTGCACTAAGAGAAGATCCGCTACGGATTCTTACAATCGGATCAGCTCCTGGAGAACCACCTCCATTAATAATCTGCAAACCAGCCACTCTACCTTGAATCATTTGATCTGCAGAGGTTACCGGCCCTTTATTAAAATCTTTTGCACCTAAAACGGTTACAGCTCCTGTTGCATCTTTTTTCTTAACGGTACCGTAACCTACTTGTACAACAACCTCTTTAAGCTGGTTTGTATCTTCTTCAAGAGAAATGCTTACAGTTTTTTGTCCAGAAAAAGTAACAGTATTGCTTACATATCCAATAAATGACACAACAATTTTATCACCATTCTTTAAATTTGGCAATTGAAATTTTCCGTCAAAATCTGTAGAAGTACCTGCTTTAGAGCCTTGTACATTTACATTTACTCCCGGAATCGGCTGTCCTGTTGCCTTATCGACAACAGTTCCATTTAATGTGCTTTGAGCTAACACAGTAAACGGCAGCAGTAGGAATAAAAATAACAACTTTTTGTAAATTGTTTTCATACTTTTTGTTTAAATTAGTTTGAGTTTGTGATTGTTAGTTAAGTTTTTAATTTTACTTCGAATTTCAAAATTATGAATTTATTAACACGAACAACCGGTGGCAATTTTTATTGGTTTACGAAAACGTGGTAGTGTTGAAAACTTTCTATTTTTTGTAATCTTTTAAGTCAAAAATTGCCAATACCAAAAATATTAACCAACTTTATTATCAATTAGATTTTTTCCAAAAAACACTATGAAACGCAAAATAACCCTAAAACAGATAGCAAAGGAACTTGACGTATCTATTTCAACTGTCTCAAAATCACTTAGAAACAGTCTCGAAATAGGTGAAGAAACGCGTCTAAAAGTTCAGGCTTTTGCTAAGTTTTACAACTATAAACCCAACAATATTGCCCTTAGTTTAAAAAACCGAAAAACCAAAAGTATTGGGATTATTATCCCAGAAATTGTACACCATTTTTTCTCTACTGTAATCAATGGTGTGGAGCAAGTTGCCAATGAACATGGATACAGTGTAGTAATCTGTTTATCAGACGATTCTTTTGACAAAGAGGTTTTGAATATGGAGATGTTAGCCAACGGAAGTATCGATGGTTTTATCATGTCACTTTCTAAAGAAACACAATTTAAAGGCGACTTTCACCATATTACAGAAGTTATAAATCAGGGAATGCCTGTTGTAATGTTCGATCGCGTTACCAACGATATTTTATGCGATAAAGTGATTATTGATGATAAAGCTGCCGCTTATGAAGCTGTTCAAAGTTTAATAGATAACGGAAGAAAAAAAATTGCATTAGTAACAACCGTTGATTATGTAAGCGTTGGAAAACTAAGAACAGACGGTTACGAAAAAGCACTTTTAGACAACGGAATTCCATTCAATGAAGATTTAATCATTAAAATTGAAGACGTAGACACTTGCGAAATAACTATTTCTGAACTTTTACACGCCAGAGCTTTCGATGCTGTTTTCGCAGTAAATGAGCTTTTTGCGGTAACAATTATCAAAACCGCATCAAAAATGGGACTTAAAGTTCCTGAAGATTTGGCTGTAATTGCTTTTACTGACGGAATTATTTCAAAATACTCCACTCCAAGCATTACAACCGTAAGTCAGAGCGGGGAAAAAATGGGAAATAAAGCAGCCAAAATGCTTATCGAAAGGCTTGAAGCCGAACATGACGATGACGAAGAAGAAAACGAAAATTATACTACAGAAGTCATCGAAACTCATCTTATAAAAAGAGAATCTACTGACTAATTTTCTTAAAATCAACACATTCTAAAGCCATAAAAAATATTTATGGCTTTTTTATTAGCTTAAATAAAAAAATAATTTATACTTTTACGCCCGTCAAGGCTTTTAGTTTTACTTCGAAAGAAACAAAGTTTTGATAAGCAAAGCGCTTATCGTATAATTTTTTCAAATTACGATAATGGAAAAGCGTAAATTAAGTTTCTGGGAAATTTGGAACATGAGTTTCGGTTTCTTAGGAATACAATTTGGTTTTGCACTGCAAAACGCAAATACTTCAAGAATTTTTGAAACCCTTGGTGCTAAAATAGATGAAATCCCAATTTTGTGGATTGCTGCGCCTGTTTCAGGTTTAATTATTCAGCCCGTTATTGGTTATTTCAGTGACAGAACCTGGACTCGTTTAGGCAGACGTCGCCCCTATTTTTTAATTGGAGCTATTTTGTCTTCAATTGCATTATTCATTATGCCCAACTCTCCAACTTTATGGATTGCTGCGGGAACTTTATGGATAATGGATGCCTCGATAAACGTTTCAATGGAACCTTTCCGTGCTTTTGTCGGCGATAATTTACCCGACCATCAGCGTGCTTTAGGTTTTGTAATGCAGAGTTTTTTCATTGGTACCGGCGCCGTTGTAGGTTCTGTTTTGCCTTATCTCTTCACTAATGTTTTCGATGTTAGCAATGTTGCTCCAAAAGGAATTATTCCGGATGCCGTAAAATGGTCGTTCTACATTGGCGGAATCGTTTTTCTGCTTTCCGTACTATGGACTGTTTTTAAAACAACCGAATATACTCCAGAAGAACTTCATGCTTTTGAAGCTAACAGCAAAAAAGATTTAGAAAAAGAATCTAATTCAGAAACAGAATCTGGCGCTTCTACAAAAAAACAATTGCTTTTAGGAGTATTGTTTGCTGCTATCGGTGGATTGATTTCATTTTTAATTTTCGAAAACAGTCTCGCAAAAGAACTTTACATTCTATTTATTGGTCTAATTTTCATGGGCGTTTTATTTGTAATTGCATCTCAATTACGAACTAAAAAAGTTCAAAATGGTTTTACCATTATCATGACCGATTTATTGAATATGCCAAAAACAATGCAAAAATTAGCCTGGGTTCAATTTTTCTCTTGGTTTGCGCTTTTCTCAATGTGGATTTACACAACTCAAGCCGTTACACAGCATATTTTTGGCACTACAGACACAACTTCAAAAACCTACAATGATGCTGCCGACTGGGTTTCTGTTTTATTCACAGTTTATAACGGTGTCGCTGCAGCTGTAGCTTTCTTATTACCAGTTATTGCAAAAAAAGTAGGCGTTAGAGCAACACACTTATTAGCATTATGTGCAGGAGGTGTTGGTTTAATTTCAATTTATTTTATTGGTGATAAACAGTTGCTTATCCTTCCAATGTTGGGAGTTGGTATCGCTTGGGCAAGCATTTTATCAATGCCTTATGCCATGTTATCTGGAGCTTTACCTGCAGCTAAAATGGGCTATTATATGGGTGTTTTTAACTTTTTTGTAGTTATTCCACAAATTGTAGCCGCGACGATATTAGGATTTGTAATTAAACAATTCTTTAATAATGAACCTATTTATGCTCTAATAATTGGAGGTATATCAATGATTTTCGCAGGATTATTGACTCTCAGAGTAAATAGTAAAACTAAAATTGAAATCCATGAATAATAAAAAAGCATTCATCTTCGATCTTGATGGAGTGATCGTTGATACCGCTAAATACCACTTTTTAGCTTGGCAAAAAATTGCCCAGTCATTAAATATAAATTTTACACATGAAGATAATGAACTTTTAAAAGGCGTAAGCCGCGTTCGTTCGTTAGATATTATACTTGGATTAGGAAATGTTCAGGCTTCGCAGGAAGACAAAGACAAATGGCTAATTCAAAAAAATGAAGATTATTTATCTTATTTAGTTGACATGGATGAAAGTGAGATTCTTCCAGGAGTTTTTAAAATTCTACAACTATTAAAAGATTTAAATCAAGGAATTGCATTGGGCTCTGCCAGCAAAAATGCAAGACCAATTTTAGAAAAAACAGGGATCCTACCTTACTTCGATGTTATTGTTGACGGAAATGACGTTACCAATGCCAAACCAGATCCTGAAGTTTTCTTAAAAGCAGCTCAATTATTAAACATTGATCCAAAAAATTCAATTGTATTTGAGGATTCTGTTGCCGGAATTCAGGCAGCAAATATTGCAGAAATGGTAAGTGTTGGAATTGGTGAGGAAACAATTTTACATGAAGCTGATCACATTTTTAAAGATTTTACCCAAATCACACCAGGCTTTATTGAGAAATTAATCAGATAATTAGAAAATGTGTCATGAGATAAATTACCTCACCGACAAATATTCTAATGCTGTAATTACTCAAATGAATGTAAAAAGTTAATAAGAACCAAGGCAATTATCTAATTATCAAATTGCCATATTTTCTAATTTAAAGAAAAGATGAACCAAGATTATATAAAACCAGACAATTGGTCTATTATTGAAGAAGGATTTGATGCGGAGCGAGTAAAATCTTCTGAAAGTCTTTTTAGTATCGGGAACGGCGCTATGGGACAACGCGCCAATTTTGAAGAAACCTATTCAGCAGAAACTTTCCAAGGAAGTTACATCGCTGGAATTTACTATCCGGACAAAACAAAAGTGGGCTGGTGGAAAAACGGTTATCCGAAATATTTTGCCAAAGTATTAAACGCTCCAAACTGGATTGGAATTGACATTGAAATCAACGAAGAAAATCTTGATTTAAACACTTGTACCGAAGTTAGAAATTTCCGTAGAGAATTAAATATGAAAGAAGGTTGGTACAATCGTTCTTTTGAAGCTATTCTAAAAAATGGAACCGAAATCGCTGTAAACGTTCGTCGTTTTCTTTCATTAGATTTAGACGAAACCGGAATCATTAAATACGATATTACACCTTTAAATAAAGATGCAAAAATCGTTTACAAACCTTATGTTGACGCTGGTGTAACCAATGAAGATGCCAACTGGGAAGAAAAATTCTGGGAACCACTTGAAGTTAAAAAAGGCACAAACGAAGCTTTTGTAACGGCTCAAACGTTTAAAACGCATTTTAAAGTTACGACTTTCATGCACAATACGATTTTGGCAAACGGAGAAAACATCAACGTTTCACCTTCCACAATCGACTCAACAACAGATAAAGTTCAGTACACGTACGGAACTATTATTGCAAAAGGACAAACCTCATCAATTCAAAAAATTGGTGGATATACCGTCTCTTTAAACCACGAAAATACTTTGGCTGCAGCCGAAAAAGTAATCAAATCTGCTGTTGCTTTAGGATATGATGCTTTACTTCAAAATCAAATTGAAGCTTGGGCAAAAATCTGGGAAATGTCAGATATTACTATTGAAGGCGATGTAAAAGCCCAACAGGGAATTCGTTTCAACATCTTCCAATTAAACCAAACGTATTCAGGAAAAGATTCTCGTTTAAATATCGGTCCAAAAGGATTTACCGGAGAAAAATACGGCGGATCAACTTATTGGGACACTGAGGCGTATTGTATTCCGTTTTACATGGCTACAAAAGATCAGCAGGTTGCGAGAAACTTATTGACGTACCGTTACAACCAATTAGACAAAGCGATTGAAAATGCTAAAGACAATTTAGGTTTCAAAAACGGCGCAGCATTGTATCCAATGGTAACCATGAATGGTGAAGAATGTCACAACGAATGGGAAATCACACATGAAGAAATCCACAGAAATGGAGCGATTGCTTTTGCAATTTACAACTATTACCGTTACACGGGCGATTACTCTTATATTCCAGAAAAAGGTTTAGAAGTTTTAATCGGAATTGCGCGTTTCTGGCACCAAAGAGCTTCTTTTTCTAAAGATAAAAATCAGTACGTAATTCTTGGTGTTACAGGTCCAAACGAATACGAAAACAACATCAACAATAATTTCTACACCAATTATATTGCAAAATGGTGTATTGATTTTGCGACAGAACAAATTGAAAAAGTGTCTTCAGAATATCCTGCAGATCACAAACGCATTTTAGACAAAGTTAGCCTTTCGGCGAATGAAATTCAGGAATGGAAAAAAGTGGCTGATGATATGTATTTCCCAATTTCAAAGGAACTTGGAATCTATTTACAGCAAGATGGCTTCTTAGACAAAGATTTAGTTCCCGTAAAAGATTTAGATCGTTCACAGCGTCCAATTAACCAAAAATGGTCTTGGGATCGCGTTTTACGTTCGCCATACATCAAACAAGCTGACGTTTTACAAGGTTTTTATTTCTTCGAAGATCATTTTTCTAAAGAAGAATTAAAACGCAATTTCGAATTTTATGAATCATTTACGGTTCACGAAAGTTCGCTTTCGCCTTGCGTTCACTCGATTCAGGCTGCGGCTTTAGATAAAATGGACATGGCATATACTTTCTATTTAAGAACTTCTCGTTTGGATTTGGACGATTATAATAAAGAAGTGGAAGAAGGTTGTCACATCACGTCAATGGCCGGAACTTGGATGAGTATCGTAGAAGGTTTTGGTGGAATGCGTGTTAAAAATGACCAGCTTCATTTCTCTCCAAAAATCCCAAAAGAATGGAATGGCTATTCTTTTAAAATTAATTTCAGAAACCAAATTTTGAAAGTAGCTGTGAATCATAATGAAACAACTTTTACTGTAGACGGTGATCAAGATTTAACAATTGTAGTTAACGGAAATCCTGTAATTGCAAGTAAATTTGTACAAATAAATTAAATTACATAAAACTTAAAAACATGAAAAACTTATTTTTCGCAAGTTTAATCTTGTTTGCTTTTAGCTCAATTGCAGAAGCACAACAATTAAAATCACCCGAAGGCAAGTTCGTAATGGAATTTTCTCTTCAAAACGACGGAACTCCAACTTACAATTTAAAATATAAGAATAAAGAAGTTGTAAAAACCAGTAAATTAGGTCTTGAACTTAAAGATGACAAAAAATCTTTATTGAATGACTTTACGGTTGTTGATACTAAAACTTCGACTTTTGATGAAACTTGGAAACCGGTTTGGGGAGAAGTAGATCACATCAGAAATCATTATAATGAATTGGCTGTAACTTTAAATCAAAAAGGAACGGATAGACAAATCATTATCCGTTTTCGTTTGTTCGAAGACGGACTTGGATTTAGATATGAATTCCCAGCTCAAAAAAATCTTACTTACTTTGTAATCAAAGAAGAAAGATCTCAATTTGCAATGACTGGAGATCATACTGCTTTCTGGATTCCGGGAGATTACGACACTCAGGAATACGATTATACAAAATCAAAATTATCTGAAATTAGAGGTTTATCTCAAAAAGCATATACTGCAAATGTTTCGCAAAAAAACTTTTCACCAACAGGAGTTCAGACTTCTTTGATGTTAAAAACTGCTGACGGAATCTACATCAACTTGCACGAAGCAGCTTTGATCAACTATTCTTGTATGCACTTGAATTTAGATGATAAAAACTTGGTTTTCGAATCTTGGTTAACACCAGATGCAAAAGGTGACAAAGGTTATATGCAAGCGCCAAGCCACTCTCCTTGGAGAACAATTATGGTAAGCGATGACGCTAGAGAAATCTTAGCTTCAAAAATGACTTTGAACTTAAATGATCCATCAAAAATTGATGATACTTCTTGGATTAAACCCGTAAAATACGTTGGTGTTTGGTGGGAAATGATTACAGGAAAAAGCTCTTGGTCATACACAAACGATTTCCCAACAGTTCAATTGGGAGTTTCTGATTTCTCAAAAGCAAAACCAAGTGGAACGCACGGTGCAAACAATGCTAACGTAAAAAAATACATTGATTTTGCTGCTGCCAATGGTTTCGATGCTGTTTTGGTTGAAGGTTGGAACGAAGGTTGGGAAGACTGGTTTGGACATTCAAAAGATTATGTTTTTGATTTTGTAACTCCTTACCCTGATTTTGATGTAAAAGGTTTGCACGAATATGCAAAATCGAAAGGAATTAAAATCATCATGCACCACGAAACTTCAGGTTCAGTTCGTAACTACGAGCGTCACATGGATGCAGCTTACAAATTCATGAAAGACAACGGATATGATGCTGTAAAAAGCGGATATGTTGGAGATATTTTGCCTCGCGGTGAAAACCACTACGATCAATGGATTGTAAATCACTATCAATATGCAATTGAAAAAGCAGCTGATTATAAAATTATGGTGAATGCTCACGAAGCAGTTCGTCCAACAGGAATTTGCAGAACGTATCCAAACCTAATTGGAAACGAAGCAGCAAGAGGGACAGAATACCAAGCTTTTGGAGGTTCAAAACCAAATCACGTTACCGTTTTACCATTTACACGTTTAATTGGAGGTCCAATGGATTACACGCCTGGAATCTTCGAAATGGATATCAGCAAAATGAATCCTGATAACAAATCGCATGTAAACAGTACAATTGCAAACCAATTAGCATTATACGTTACAATGTACAGCCCATTGCAAATGGCAGCTGATACTCCGGATAATTACAACCGTTTTCCAGATGCATTCCAATTCATTAAAGATGTTGCTGTAGATTGGTCAGAAAGTAAATATATTGAAGCTGAGCCAGGAGATTTCATCACTGTTGCTCGTAAAGCAAAAGGAACAAACAACTGGTTTATTGGAAACGTAAACGGTGAAACTTCTCGTACATCAAACATCGATTTCAGTTTCCTTGAAAAAGGCAAAAAATATACAGCAACAATTTATGCTGATGCAAAAGATGCGCATTACAAAACTAATCCGCAAGCTTATACAATCAAGAAAATTGCTGTTACAAACAAATCAAAATTATCTCAATTATCTGCTCCTGGCGGAGGTTATGCAATCAGCATAATTGAAACGAAATAATTTTTTTAAAGACAAGTAATTTTCCCCAATATTACTTGTCTTTTTTTTAATCTGATTTAGTTGTCCTGCAAAGTTTTTCAAACCTTGCAGGTCTTCTAAAACTTTACTCAATTCATATCTACAAGGTTTGAAAAACCTTGCAGGAAATCGAACTAAAAAGAAAAAACTATGAATAACCTAAAAATCAACCACACATTATATAAAATAGTTTTAATGGTTTTGCTGTTTTCCGCTTCCGCGAAAGCGCAAATCCAAAAAGTAGAACCGCCATTTTGGTATGCAGGAATGAAAAATCCTGAATTGCAAATTATGTTCTACGGAAAAAATATTGCACAATATGAAGCTTCGGTTTCAAATAATGTTGTGATTAAAAATGTAGAAAAAACAGAAAATCCAAACTACCTTTTCGTAACAATTGATACGCAAAATATCAAAGCATCTGAATTGGTTTTCTCTTTCAAAAACAATAATAAAGTAGCTTTCACGCAGAAATATTCGCTTAAAGAAAGAAGAGCAAATTCCGCAGACCGAAAAAGCTACGATGCCTCTGATTTGATTTACTTAATCATGCCGGATCGTTTTGCAAACGGAAATCCAAAAAATGACAGCGATGCTGTTTTAACTGAAAAAGGAAACCGCGCAGAACCAGGAGGACGCCACGGTGGCGATATCGAAGGAATCATCAAAAACTTAGATTATATTTCGTCTCTTGGTGCAACCACAATCTGGAGTACACCTTTATGCGAAGACAATGACAAACAACACTCTTATCACGGTTACGGACAATCTGATGTTTACAAAATAGATTCACGTTACGGAACCAACGAAGATTACGTTCGTTTATCTGCAGAAATGCACAAAAAGAACATGAAACTGATTATGGATTATGTAACCAATCACTGGGGAATTACACATTGGATGATGAAAGATATTCCAACTAAAACTTGGTTCAATCAATTCGAAACTTTCACTCAAACACATCACCGTCGCGAAGTAATTACAGATATTCACGCTTCTAAAACAGATCAGGAAGTTTGTGTTGACGGCTGGTTTGTACCTTCTATGCCTGATTTGAATTTAAGAAATCCTTTGGTTGCAAAATACTTAACGCAAAATGCTATTTGGTGGATAGAATTTGCCAATCTTGACGGTTTTAGAGTTGACACTTATAATTATTCGGATAAAACTGCTATGGCCAATTGGGCAAAATCAATTACAGATGAATATCCGAATTTTAATATCGTTGGAGAAATCTGGATGCACAATCAGGCAAATTTAGCTTTTTGGCAAAAAGACAGTAAAATTGGTGCTATTGAAAACTATAATTCGAATTTACCAAGTGTAATGGATTTTACGCTTCAAAGTCAAGTTACTTCTGCTTTCAACGAAGATCAACCAAATTGGGACAGCGGATTGATTAAATTCTACAACAATTTTGCAATGGATTTTTTATATCCAAACACCAATAACATTTTAGTTTTTGCTGAAAATCATGACACTGATCGTATGAACGAAAAGTTTAAATATGATTTGCCAAAATACAAACTGGCAATGACTTTATTAGCAACCATTCGCGGAATTCCGCAAGTGTATTATGGTTCAGAAATTGGAATGGGCGGTGACAAAAGCAAAGGCGACGCTGATATTCGTCAAGATTTTCCTGGCGGATGGGCTGGCGACAAAAACAATGCTTTCACAGCAGCAGGAAGAACGACTCAACAAGCGCAATATTTTGATTTTACTTCAAAATTATTCAATTGGAGAAAAACGAATGAGGCGGTTCATTTCGGGAAAATGACACATTATATTCCAGAAAATAACACTTATGTTTATTTCAGATATACAGATGCTAAAACGGTAATGGTGGTTTTCAATAACAATGCAAAAGAGCAAGTTGTGAAAACAAATCGTTTTAAAGAAAACATCAAAAACTTTAAATCAGGAAAAGATGTTATTACAGGAAAAACATTCGATTTAGCTTCTGAAATTACATTGGAACCAAAATCAGCTTTGGTTTTAGAATTAGAATAAATATTTTATTTAAACACATAGAAACATAGATTTTCTGGCTCAATAAAAGGCGTTTCACTTCTTTAAATAAACATAGACTTTGCAAACACAAAGCTATGTGTAAATGACGTGTCATTTATTTTAACCTTTTTAAGACAAAGAAAAGCTATGATTCTATGTGTTTAAAATTTTATTGCCACAGATTAACAGATTATCCCAGATTCAAAAAATCATTTTAATCTTTTAATCTGTGGCTATTTTTTTTCAACATTATTCATGTCTAAAAAATTCCTAAATAATGAAAAAATACACTTTCCTTTTTTTATCTTTAGTATACTTAACAATGAGTTGTTCTGGCTCAAAATCAGTTACAATGAATAACACTTCGAAAACACCTTTCGTTTGGGAAGGAGCAAATGTTTATTTTTTACTTACAGATCGTTTTTATAACGGAGACACTTCAAACGATGTCAATTTCAACCGAACCAAAACTCCCGGAAAATTACGCGGATTTGAAGGCGGTGACATTATCGGAATCACTAAAAAAATCGAATCAGGCTATTTTGAAAAACTAGGAATAAATGCCATTTGGCTTACGCCGATTGTCGAACAAATTCACGATGGCGTTGACGAAGGAACTGGATTGAGTTATGGTTTTCACGGTTATTGGGCAAAAGACTGGACGGCTTTAGATCCTAATTTCGGAACTAAAGAAGACTTGGCAAAACTGGTTAAAAAAGCACACGAAAAAGGCATCCGAATAATTTTGGATGGTGTAATTAATCATACTGGACCAGTAACTCCTGAAGATCCCGTTTGGCCTTCAGATTGGGTAAGAACCGGCGTTGTCTGCGATTATAAATCATTCGAAAATACCACAATGTGTACTTTGGTTGACAATCTTCCAGATGTTAGAACTGAAAGTACTCAGGAAGTTGCACTCCCCTCTTTTTTAATCGAAAAGTGGAAAAAAGAAGGTCGTTATGAAAAAGAAATTGCTTCGCTCGACGAATTTTTCAAAAGAACAAATTATCCAAGAACACCAAAATATTACATCATAAAATGGCTTACCGATTATATTGTAGAATTTGGCGTTGATGGCTACCGCGGAGACACCGTAAAACATACCGACGAAAACGTTTGGGCAGATTTTAAAAAAGAATGTGAATACGCTTTTGAGACTTGGAAAAAACATCATCCAATGCAAGTTTTAGATCAAAACCCATTTTATACAATTGCCGAGGTTTACGGTTACGGAATCAGCGGTGGGCAGGATTATGATTTTGGAGATCGAAAAGTAAATTATTTTCAGAATGGTTTCAACAGCATGATCAATTTTGAATTTAAATGGAACGCTGCTCAAAACGATTACGAAGGTTTATTTTCTAAATATTCGAATCATTTAAATAATGACTTGAAAGGATATTCAGTTTTAAATTATATGTCTTCGCATGACGACGGTCAGCCTTTTGATGCGAACAGAACAAAAGGTATCGAAGCAGGAACTAAATTGTTGCTTTCTCCAGGAATGTCTCAAGTTTATTATGGCGACGAGTCAAATCGTTCTTTAGTAGTTGAAGGCACTCAAGGCGATGCAACCTTACGTTCTAACATGAATTGGGATGCTATTCAGAATAATCTTGAAACGCAAAAAGTACTTTTACACTGGCAAAAATTAGGACAATTTAGACGTAATCATCCAGCCGTTGGCGCAGGAATTCATACTTTGATTAACGCCAATCCTTATACTTTTTCTAGAACGTTTACCAAAGGCGCTTTTACAGATAAAGTAATTATGGGAGTTGATCTACCAAAAGGCAGAAAAGAGCTTCCTGTTGGCGATATCTTTCCAAACGGAACCAAATTAAAAGATACTTATTCAAATCAAGAAGTTGAAGTAATTGATGGAAAAGTGATTATCGATAACGATTTTGATATTGTTTTATTAGAAAAGATTTAAACTAACAATTTTTTTTTCTCTCGCAGATTTTGCAGATTCGGCAGATTTCTTTTTTAATTATCTGCTCCATCTCCTAAATCTGCGAGAGACATATAATTTACTCCAGATTTTTAAAATTCTTTTAATCCTAATAATCTGTGGCTAACTTTTTTTTATAATATTTGCTCCCGATAGCTATCGGGATTGCGTAAAACTTTGCGACCTTTGCGGTTAGAAAAAAACACCGCAAAATGCTCAAGATTGCACATCGAGGCGCCAAAGCCTACGAACCTGAAAATACTTTACAAGCTTTCCAAAAAGCATTAGATCTAAATTCAGATGGAATTGAACTCGATGTACATTTAAGCGCTGACGGAAATGTTATCGTAATTCACGACGAAACTATTGATAAAATGACCAATGGCAAAGGCGCTGTAAATTCATTTTCTTTGCAAGAACTAAAATCTTTTTCAATTGCTGAGAAACATCAAATTCCTACTTTAAAAGAAGTTTTCGATGTAGTCAACAAAAAATGTTTCATCAATATCGAATTAAAAAGTGCCGCTGCTTTAACAAAAGTAGTTTCTTTAATAGATGAATATGTTTCTGAAAAAGGCTGGAATTACGAACATTTCATTGTTTCTAGTTTTGATTGGAATGCGCTTTTGGAAGTTCATAATTTAGATTCGAAAATCCCAATTGGTGTTTTAACAGAAACCGATCTAAATTTAGCTTTGGCTTTCGCCGAAACTATAAAAGCTAAAGCGATTCATCCTTATTATCATTTATTGAATCGAGAAAATGTACAGGAAATGCAGCAAAAAGGTTTTCTCGTTTTGCCTTGGACAGTGAATATTGAGGAAGACATTCAAAAAATAAAAAGTTATAACGTAAACGGAATAATCTCTGATTTTCCAGATAAAATATGATCAAAAATTTCGACATCATCATCGTTGGCGGAGGCGCTGCAGGTTTTTTTACGGCGATTAATATTGCAGAGAAAAATCCGAAACTAAAAATTGCCATTTTAGAAAGAGGTAAAGAAGTCCTTTCTAAAGTTCGCGTTTCCGGAGGCGGGCGATGCAACGTTACGCACGCTTGTTTTGAACCCAACGAATTGGTTAAATTTTATCCGAGAGGCGAAAAAGAACTTCGTGGACCATTTCATCAATTTTGTTCTGGAGATACAATCGAATGGTTCGAAAAACACGGTGTAGAATTAAAAATTGAAGAAGACGGCAGAATGTTTCCTGTTTCTAATTCTTCTCAAACTATAATTGATTGCTTCTTAAAAGCAACTGAAAAACTAGGCATAAAAGTATTGACTGGACAAAGTGTGCAATCCATTTTTAAAAAAGAAAATCATTGGAAAATTGATACACAAAGCGACAATTTTGCCTCAGAAAAATTAGTTCTAGCAACCGGAAGCAATCCTAAAATCTGGGAAATGCTTCAACAACACGGACATGCAATTGTAAGCCCTGTTCCTTCCCTATTTACTTTTAATATCAAAGATTCCAGAATTAAAGAATTACCAGGCGTCGCGGCACAAGTTACCGTAAACGTAAAAGATACAAAACTCGAATCGACTGGCCCTTTATTAATCACGCATTGGGGAATGAGTGGACCTGCGATTTTAAAACTTTCAGCTTGGGGCGCACGAACTTTATTCGATAAAAATTATCAGTTTACGATTTTCGTTAATTGGTTAAATGATGTTGATACCGAAGATGCCGAGAAGATCCTAAAAGACTTAAAACAAGAACATGCTAAAAAAGCAGTTTCTAAAAAATCTCCTTTCGACTTTCCGAATCGTTTATGGGAAAGTTTGGTTTTAGCTTCTGAAATTGAAGTTGAAACTAAATGGGCTGATTTATCTAAGATTCAATTGCAGAATTTGGCTTCTCAGCTTACAAAGGCAAAATTCCAAGTAAACGGAAAAAGCACTTTTAAAGAAGAATTTGTAACCGCAGGCGGAATCGATTTAAAAGAAATCAACTTCAAAACAATGGAAAGCAAAATTCACGAAAACCTTTATTTTGCTGGCGAAATTGTCAACATAGACGCTATAACAGGAGGATTTAATTTTCAGAATGCCTGGACAAGCGGGTTTATTTTGGCTCAAAATATTTAATAAAAATGAAATTTAAAGGAATTATTTTTGATTTAGACGGAACATTAGTAGACTCTTTACACGATATTTCAGACGCTATGAATACTGTTCTTCAAAGTCTAAATTACCCAACTCACACTTACGAAACGTATCAATATTTTATCGGGAGCGGTTTACGAAATTTGGTCAGTAAAGCTTTGCCGTCAACAAATAATTCTGAGAATGATATTAAAGTTTCTTTCGAAAATATGGTTCGTGAATATCGCAAAATTTGCACGATTAAAACAAAACCGTACGACGGAATTGTTGAGTTATTAGACAATTTAACTTCACAGAACATCAAATTAGCGGTTTTCTCAAATAAAGCTGATGAATTGACAAAGAAAATAGCATCAGAACTATTTCCAGAATATTTTGATACTGCAGTTGGTTTAAGCACAGAAGAACTTAAAAAACCAAATCCTTTTGAAGCAATAGAAATTAGCAAAAACTGGAATTTGAAACCTGAGGAAATTCTGTTTGTCGGTGATTCTGATATTGATATGCAGACGGCAGTAAATGCTAATATGTTTCCGGTTGGAGTTTCCTGGGGTTACAGAACCGAAGATGAATTGAAATCTAGTGGGGCAAAAGTGGTTATTAATAATGCTTCGGAATTAATCGAAATATTATAAATCATGAATTCTTCATTACAAAAACAAATACTATCGATCGCTTCGTTTTCTGAAAATGAAATCGAAAAAATCGATTCTTGTTTTGAATATGAAAAATTTAATGCCAAAGATTTTCTTTCGTCAATGGGAAAAATCAGCAATAAGATTTATTTTATTGTTGAAGGTTTAGCACGTGTTTATTATCTGAAAGATGGAAAAGAAATCACCACTTATTTAAGTTGTGACGAGGGTTTTATTGCTTCATATTCCAGTTTCATTAATCAGACAAAATCTTTTGAAGATATTCAATGTATTGAAGATTGTGAAGTCCTTTCTATCACTTTTGAAAAAATGCAATATTTATACTCCGAAATTCCGAATTGGGAACGTGTTGGAAGAATTCTCGCCGAGCAGAATTACCTTTGTATGGCAGATCGCGTTTTAAAATTGCAGATGATTCCGGCAAAAGAAAAATACCTTACTTTTCTGGAATCGGCGCCAGCCAAAATAATCCAACGTACTCCATTAATTTATATCGCTTCTTTTCTCGGAATTACGCCAGAATCTTTGAGCCGAATTCGCCAAAGTATTTCTTAACATTTATCAAGTAGATTAAGAAACCGAATTCAAATCTTTGCCAATATAAAATTCAAGAAAATGAAAACTATTGCCAAAGACGTTTACCAAATTCCTTTATTTCCAAGAAACGCCATTAATTGTTATCTAATTGAAGATGTTTTAATTGATGCCGGAATTCGAAGTTCTAGTTCCATGATTTTAAAATATTTAAAAGATAAAACAATAACCAAGCACGCGTTGACTCACGCTCATGCAGATCATCAAGGAAGCAGCAAAATAATCTGTGAAACTTTGAACATTCCGCTTTTATGCAGTGAACCTGAAAAAGAATTAGCTGAAAACGGAAATGTAATTAAAGAATATCCAAACCCAAATCATGTTATTTCTAAATTTCAAAAACATTTTTGGGCAGGAAAAGGTCACCAAGTTTCTGAAATCCTGAAAGAAGGAGACAAAATTGGCGGATTTACGGTTATCGAAACTCCCGGACATTCAAGCGGACATCTATCTTTTTTCAGAGAAAAAGACGGTGTTTTAATTGTGGGAGATGTTATGACCAATATGAATTTATTGACTACAAAAGTTGGACTTCACGAACCACCTAGTCTGTTCACGACAAATCAAGAAACAAATAGAAAATCTATTCTAAAATTGGCTTCGCTAAAACCAAAAATACTTTGTTTTGGCCATGGTCCTGTTTTATTTAATAACGGTGAGTTTGAAGTATTTTCTAAAATGATCCAGCATCATAATTAACAAGAATTTACAGATTTCACAAGTTTTCGTTAAGACTATTCTAATAATTTTACTCTCAACTAAATACCATTAAATGAAAGTAAAATTACTCACCACAATTTCTTTTTTCACTTACCAAATTTCTATTTCTCAAACAGAAAAGCTACTTCAGGGGAAAGTTACTTCAAACAATATTCCCCTTAATAAAGTAGAAGTAATAAACAAAACCGCAAAAACGAGCACTACCACAAACGCTTTGGGAGAATTTGCAATTTCAGTTAGCATAAAAGATAGTCTTATTTTTTTCTCCAAAGACTTTTTCTTTACAAGATTAAAAATCACAAAAGAAAATCTTGAAACCACTAATTTAATAGTGAACATGATTCCGAGACCGGAAGAATTGGATGAAGTCGTAATTACAAAAATTAACTTTCCTAAAAAAATTGAATACGATGCGGAAGCCATAAATAAGATCAATATAGAAAGAGCAAATAACGATTTAACGCGATATATACCAGGTTTTAACAATGGTACTATTGCAAACGGAATGAATATTGGCGCTATGGGTGGCGGTCTGTTTGGTTTATTCAAAAGAGAAAAAGAAGAACCTAAAAAGAAAGTACCTGAAATGGATTTTAAAAAACTCATTGCAACATCAATTCCCTTGGATTTTTTCTCAAAAGATTTAAAATTAAGCCTTGATGAAAAAGAATTATTTCTTCAATTATGCGAGTCTGATCCAAGATCCAAGGCACTTTTAGAGCATCCAAATATCCTTTCAACTATGGATTTTTTATATACTAAAAATGAAGAGTTTAAGAAACTAAATTCTGAAAATAAAAACTAAATACCATTACATGAAAGTAAAATTACTCACCACAATTTCCTTTTTCACTTATCAGCTCGCCATTTCACAAACCGAAAAAACGCTTCATGGAAAAGTAATTTCAAACAGCCTAATTCTCAAAGGTATTGAAGTCATTAACAAAACTGCTCAAACTAGTACAACAACAAATGCTTTGGGCGAATTTTCGATTTCTGTGAAGTTACAGGATAGCTTGTTGTTTTTCTCCAAAGATTATTTATTCACAAGATTAAAAATTACAGCAAAAGAAATCGAAAGCAATAATCTTATCGTAAATATGATTCCGAAAGCGGAAGAATTAAACGAAGTAATTATTTCAAATGTAACAGCAAAAGATATTTTCTTAACCAAAGAAGATATAAAACAAATAAAACTAAACGATCATAAATCAAGACCAGGGTTAAAAATTGAAGGTTTTAATGAGGTAAAGGGAAGTCCATTAGACATCGATTTCATTTATTTAGGCAAACAAGTTTACAACTTATTTAAAAAAGACGAAGAGTCTAAAAAAGAAATTCCAAAAATTGATTTTAGAAAATTAATTGCAACAACTTGCCCTGAAGATTTTTTTCTCAAAGAACTAAAATTGAATTCTGAGGAAAAAGAGCTCTTTCTTCAATTTTGTGAAGCCGATCCAAAATCTAATATACTTTTAGGAAATCCAAATATTCTGGCAACAATGGAATTTTTATATGCCAAAAATGATGAGTTTAAGAAGCTGAAATCCGAAATTAAAAACTAAAGTTTAATGAAAGCACGACTACTTACCACAATTTCCTTCTTTACTTATCAGCTCAGTATTTCTCAAACGGAAAAATTATTAAACGGAAAAGTTCTTTCAGAGAATATACCACTTAACAAAGTGGAAGTAATTAATAAAACCGCTAAAATTAGTACTAAAACTAATGAGTTGGGAGAATTTTCAATTTTGGCAAAAGCGCATGACAGTCTTATTTTTTTCTATAAAGATTCTTTTTTCTCAAGGTTGAAAATTTCTCAGGAAAACATCAATCAGAATAATCTAATCGTGAATACAGTTCTGAAACCTGAAGAATTGAAAGAAGTTGTAATAACTAAGGTCGAATTTGATAAAGTAAAAGTTAATGCAGATGATGTTGCAGATATATTGATTGATAAAAATGTCAAAAATTTATTCTGGAATACAGGAGTTAGTGATAATACAATTAGAGAAGCTCTTCGAGTTTCATTTCCTTTAAAAGGCAAGCCGAACAAAAAAATTGAAGTTGCCGACGATCGTTTTAAGAAACTGATAATGGCTTATTGTCCTCCCGATTTTTTCATCAAAAATCTAAAACTAAAACCCGAAGAAAAAGAACTTTTTATTGATTTTTGCGACTCAGATCCGAAATCTAAAACACTTCTGGAAAATCCAAATGTTTTGGCAATAATGGATTTTCTTTATGCTAAAAATGAAGACTTTAAGAAGTTGGAACAGATTAAAAATTGAAACAAAACTTATTTATTCAACCACCAAATACTAGCGTTCAAAATAGCAGCAAAAGCAACCCAAGCTAAATATGGGATCAATAAATAACCGGCAGTTTTATTGATTTTAATAAACTTTATATACGTTTCATAAATGAACAACCATAAAAGCGCAATTTCTATCAAAGCCAACATCGGATTTTTTAATCCGAAGAATAAATAAGACCAAATCGCATTCAATGTCAATTGAATTAAAAAGAATCCTAACGCTTTTTTAACTTCTTCATTTTGCTCTTTGATTTTATCCCAGACTAATCCGGCAGCAACCGCCATAAAAATATATAGAATTGTCCAAACCGGCATGAAAATCCAGTTCGGCGGATTAAAAACTGGCTTTTCTAACGTTACATACCATGTCTCAATACTGGGTCTGGTTACCGTACTGGCAGAATATCCTACTGCTAGACAAATCATTAAAGCTATAGCGATTTTTACAAACTTATTCATTACATCAAATTTTGGATTCAAAAATAGTCAAAAGAAAAGTTTAAACCATGTAAGTAGTGTAAGTTCATTTTGACAGAACAGATTTATATTTTCTTATATTACTTATATGGTGAAAAAATTTAAAAACTATCTTTGCCAAAATTTTACAATTCATGTTTACAGCAACTGATTTTATTCCAACTCCATATACTTCGACAATCGAAAAAGGAAACTTCGAATGGAGTGCTCCAAGCAACATTGCATTAGTGAAATACTGGGGAAAAAAAGACAACCAGATTCCGGCAAATCCATCAGTAAGTTTTACTTTAAACAATTGCAAAACGATCACGAAATTAGGTTTTGAAAAAAGAGCAAACCAAAATGCTTTTTCATTTGATTTACTTTTTGAAGGAAAACCAAAAGAAGATTTCAAACCAAAGATTCAAAAGTTTTTAGAAAGAGTTGAAGTTTATTTGCCGTTTTTAAAAGATTATCATTTTACAATTGATACTCAGAATACTTTTCCACATAGTTCCGGAATTGCATCTTCGGCTTCTGGAATGGCGGCGCTGGCAATGAATTTTATGAGTTTGGAAAGAAAACTAAACCCTGAAATGACCGATGAATATTTCTTTCAAAAAGCTTCATTTCTAGCTCGTTTAGGTTCTGGAAGTGCTTGCAGAAGTGTAAAAGGAAATGTTGTGGTTTGGGGAAATCAGGCCAATATTGAAGGAAGTACCGATTTATTTGGAGTTGAATTTCCATACGCTATTCATGACAATTTCAAAAATTATCAAGACACGATTTTACTGGTTGATAAAGGCGAAAAACAAGTTTCGAGCACGGTTGGACACGATTTAATGCACAATCATCCGTATGCTGAAAGACGTTTTGCTCAGGCACATGAAAATTTAGATCAGCTGATTTCTATTTTTGAAAGTGGAAATCTGGAAGAATTCATCAAAGTTGTAGAAAGTGAAGCTTTGACTTTGCATGCCATGATGATGACTTCGATGCCGTATTTTATTTTGATGAAACCAAATACGCTGCAAATCATAAATGCAATTTGGAAATTTAGAAATGAAACCCAGATTCCGGTATGTTTTACACTTGATGCCGGAGCAAATGTGCATGTGCTTTATCCCGAAAACGTTAGCGAAAAAGTATTACAGTTTATTCAGGACGAATTAGTTGTATTTTGTCAGAATGGTCAGTACATTTGCGACAAAATTGGAGAAGGCTCAATTGCATTATAATTTTGCGTATCTTTAATTAAATTTTTAAGAAAGACATAAAATAAATCATGAAAGGACCACTATTTTACTCAAAAATATTACTCTTTGGAGAATACGGAATTATCCGCGACTCTAAAGGACTTTCTATTCCTTATAATTTTTACAACGGCGCTTTAAAGAAATCTGAAGCTCCTACAGAAGAAGCAATTTCTTCAAACAAAAGCCTAAGAAGTTTTGCTTCTTATCTTGAAGTACTTCAAACACAACAGCCAGAATTAGTTACTTTCGATTTACAGACATTACACAATGATGTTGAAACCGGAATGTATTTTGATTCTAGTATTCCACAAGGATACGGTGTTGGAAGCAGCGGTGCACTTGTTGCGGCTATTTATGATAAATATGCTAACAACAAAATCACTGTTTTAGAGAATTTGACACGTGAAAAACTATTACAGTTAAAAAATATATTTTCTCAAATGGAAAGTTTTTTCCATGGAAAAAGTTCAGGATTAGATCCGTTGAACAGTTATTTAAGCATTCCGATTTTAATTAATTCTAAAGATAATATTGAAGCAACGGGAATTCCAACTCAAAGTTTTGATGGAAAAGGTGCTGTATTTTTGTTAGACTCAGGAATTGTTGGTGAAACGGCTCCAATGGTCAACATTTTTATGGAAAACCTGAAAGACAAAGGTTTCCGTACGATGCTTAAAAATCAGTTTGTTAAATATACAGATGCTTGTGTAGAAAACTTTTTACATGGCGACATGAAATCGTTATTTACCAATACTAAAAAACTTTCTAAAGTTGTTTTAAATAATTTCAAACCAATGATTCCAGAACAGTTTCACGGAATCTGGCAACACGGAATTGACACTAACGATTATTACCTAAAACTTTGCGGTTCTGGCGGAGGCGGTTATATTCTAGGTTTCACCGAAGATTTAGAACGCGCAAAAATGTCTTTGAAAGATTATAAGCTAGAAGTAGTCTATCAGTTTTAAGTTCAAAAACTCCTAAACAGTCTTTATTTGAATATATTTTTCTAAAATCTTAATCCTAAAAAATTATTGTCTATGAAAAGTATTTTAAAGATTATCAAAGCAACTTTTTTAGGCGGAATTATTTTTTTAGTACCGTTGGTTGTGTTACTGATTTTTTTGGAAAAAGGATATGGTATTGTTCAAAAAACGACACTCCCACTGGTAAACAACTTGCCAAGAATAAATGTTTTAGGAATTGCACTTCAGGAATTAATTGGAATACTGCTTATAATTATTATTTGTTTACTAGCGGGATTATTAGCAAAAACTTCCAATGCAAAAAAGCTGGTTCAAAAATTAGAAGATAGCATTTTGAGTTTTGTTCCCGGTTATTCGTTTATGAAAAGCATGAATGAAAACATTCTGGGAATTGAATCTAAAGACGACTTAAAAGTAATCTTAGTTCCAACAGATGCCGGTTTGCAGTTTGCTTTTTTAATAGAACAAATAAGCGAAGAAAAATTTACTGTTTTTATTCCGGATGCACCAAATCCGTGGAGCGGATCAGTGGTTTTTGTAGACAAAAAAGACATTCAGGATATTGATATTACACAAAAACAAGCTTTGGCCTGTATTCGAAAATTAGGCTATGGCTCTAAAGAATTGTTAAAAAACAAGCTCTAAAATATAGAATAAAAAAATATATTCTAACTTCCCTTAATCTAATCCATCATACTTTATAATTTATGTTAAGCAGACAGCACAAACTTGTAGTAATGAAAATTGTCAGTTTGTTTTCTGTCGTACGCGGTTATAATATCCCTATTATTGTTCTAGCACAATATTTATCGGCGATTTTTATTTTGGCTCCAGAAAAAAGAGCGCTTGATATCATCTTAGATTTTTATTTGTTTCTGATTGTTTTTGCTTCGGCGATTACCATTGCTTCGGGTTATATTATCAATAATTTTTATGATAGTCAGAAGGATTTGATCAATAGGCCAAACAAGTCGATGCTAGATCGTTTAGTTAGTCAGAAAACAAAATTAACCGTTTATTTCAGCCTGAATTTTTTGGCAGTTTTAATGGCTTCGATTGTTTCATGGCGTGCGTTTTTATTTTTTTCTACTTACATTTTTCTGATTTGGTTTTATTCTCATAAAATAAAGAAATACCCTTTTATAGGCAATTTGACGGCTGCACTTATGGCTGTAATTCCGTTTTTTGCCATTTTATTATATTTCTACAATTCGATTTCGTTTGAAGAAATTGAAAATCATATGAGTCATTTTATGGTTATTTCGGCGCATGCGGTTTTCTTATTTTTGCTATTGCTGATTCGGGAAATGATAAAGGATTTAGAGAACCTAAAAGGCGATCTGGCCAATGATTACAGAACAATTCCGATACTTTACAGCGAAAAGATTTCTAAACAGATTATTACCGTTTTGACATTTTTGACTATTATTCCGGTTTATATTTTAGTCAATGTTTATGATGTTGGATACATGGATATTTACTTTTATGTATGCTTTGCCGTATTGCTTTTTTTTCTGCTTTATTTATGGAAATCGAATTCTAAAGAGCAATTTTTAATGCTTCACAATGTATTGAAATTTCTGATTGTGGCAGGCGTATTTTGTATTGTTTTGATTAATCCGAGTGTTTTGTGGCACGGGAAAGAATTGATTTCTAAATACTAAGATGCAATGATAAAAAGAATAGTTTCATTTTTAAAGTCAAAACAAACATCAAAACCTTTTGACGTTGAAAATCCAAATATTCTGTTATTTCATGAAAATCCAAAAGATATCAATTTATTAATTGGGGATAAAATTCTAGAAGTCAAAATTCATCAAGACCACACTGGAACAAACGATTGGCTGGATACAAGCACTACTTTTTTACGATTGGAAAAAAATGGCATCATCTGTTTTCCAATTTCCGGAGATGAATATTTTGAAAATACTTTTGTCGATAAGAAAGCGATTTCAATTTTAGAAAAACATCAAAAAATCATTTATAACAGTATCATTGAAGATGTATACTATTTTGTTGATCCAGAAGAAGAAGAATTTGATGATTCACAAATGAGCTGTATTCTTCTGACTAATGGTTATATTCTGGAAGAAGAAAGAATGTCTCCAAAAGGATTAGCCGGAGCCAATATGTTTTGTAAAACTATTGAAGACTTTAAAAATGAATATAAAGACTCTAAATTTAAAATATACTCCATTAAAGACAAAGCCTTAAAAATTCTCAGTTAAAAATAATCATCCTATTATTTAAAAGAAGCCAATTGTTTGAATTCTAGCCCCGATTGCAGTGGAAATCCTTTTATTTTTTTTCTTTAAAAAAATAAAAGATTGAAACGAAAAGCGGGAATTATTGCCTGAAAAAAAGCCAATTGCGATGCTTCAAAATCCTTTTCCATTTTTTGCTATTAATCTAAGAACATTGAACTTAGGTTTATTTGGGCAGAAAAAACTATCTTTGCACAAATTAATGATTTTATGAACAACAAGGAAGGCAATAATAAAAGAGGCGGATCAAGACCAAATAGCTCAAGATCAAACTCTAGTAAGCCAAAACCACCAATGGCAAAACGCGCGCAAGGGCCGAAAAAAGAAAAGCCGGAGGTTAAAGCGGCGAAGGAAGCTGCTGAACAAAAATTTAAGAAACAAAATCAGGCACCAAAAAGACAAAAGGCTTCAGATGAAATTCGTCTGAACAAATACATCGCAAATTCTGGCGTGTGTTCACGTCGTGATGCTGATATATATATTCAGTCTGGAAATGTGAAAGTAAATGGCGTTCCGGTTACTGAAATGGGTTATTTAGTAAAATTAAATGACGTTGTAAATTTTGACGGCGTTGTTTTGACTCCTGAAAAGAAAGAATACATTTTATTAAACAAACCTAAAAACTTTACTACTGCCTTTGATGAAGGACAGGAATATCGTAATGTATTGGAACTTGTTCGCGGATCTACAAATGCAAAAATTGCAGCTGTTGGAAGAATGGACAAGAATACAACAGGTTTATTATTGTTTACAAATGATACTGATATGATTCGTAAATTTACTTTACCGAATCAGAAATCATCTAAAATTTACCAGGTTTCTTTAGACAAAAACTTAAAATTTGAGGATTTGGAAAAAATCAGCAAAGGTTTAGTTCTTGATGGGCACCGTGTGTTTGTTGAAGAAGTTAGTTATATTGAAAAAGAAGCAAAAAGCGAAGTTGGTCTTAAATTAAAATCATCTAACGTAAAAGTAGTTCGTGCTATTTTTGAAAGCTTTGACTACGATGTTTTGCGTATTGACCGCGTTTCATTTGCTGGTTTAACTAAAAAGAATCTGCCGAGAGGGAACTGGCGTTTCCTGACAGACCAAGAGATTATCAATTTGAAAAACGCATAATACGTTTCAAATTTGATTAGATATCAAATCCTGTTTTGCCTTGTGTAAAATGGGATTTTTTTATTTAGAAACTGAAAAAGTTATGTCCAAAAAGTGTGAAGATTGATCTTCCGATGTTTTGATTTTTGTCTTCCACTGTTTCGTAACATGCAAATCCTAAAATGATTTTGATTCCAGGTTGGATGCTGTTTAGGATTTCTCTTTTTTGTTCTTCCAAAAGCAATTTTAAACTGTCTAAAAGCTGGATATTGTTTTTAAGATAAGAAACAACAAGTAGTGCAGAGAAATTTAATATTTCGCGGGCTGTTTCACTTTTGATTCCGACTTCGTTTGAAATCATTTCAGAAATTCTGCCTTTTTTGTTGGTAAAGATTTCTTTTAAGATAGCGTTTCCTTCGATGCGATAACAGTCGTCAACTGATAAAATTCGTCCAGAAGCAAAATCGACTTCCTGATAAAAGGTTGAATTGTCTTCGATCAATGAGATGATTTCTTTATAAAAGCCCAATTCTTCGGCTTTGTTATAAAGGCCCATTAAAACTGTGCCAATCGAAACATCAATTCCCTTGATTAAAAGAGCATCATTCTCAAAATAAAATTTGTTTAGCTTAGAAACAACATTAGAAGAAATAAAACGTCTAAGTTCAATTTGTAGGTTTGGGGTCATACTCATAACTTAAAATAAATAATTATTTATACTTGTTAAAAATAATCGATAAAGTGAGGCTTTTTATCGTTTATCAGGATAAAAATATAAAATATTTTAACATTTCCAAAAAATAAGTTAAGAATATACATACCCGATTAACAGCTTATTAACACTAATTCCGCTCAACATCAATAAACATAACGCTTTCGTTATCAAAAGAAAATAAAAATATGTTTATGAAATTTTTAATATTTTTTAAAAACCTCATAAACATAAGAAAAATCCTAAGTATTTTTACACAATTAAAATAATATGTTTCGATATTCCCATGTTAGATGTAAAAAAATGCCAAGAAAAATAATACAAAACATAAAGTTAATAAAGCTCGAAGCCAGAAATCCAAGCAGTGATCCAGTTGCTGCCTTTAATGCTCGCTGATGGTTTTTTGAATCGTAAATAAGTTCTCCCAAAAATGCGCCAACAAAAGGTCCGATTATAACTCCAAAAGGTATTGGTGCCAAAATTCCAACTATTAAACCAATATTGGTACCCCAAACTCCATATGAACTTCCACCAAACTTTTTTGTCCCTTTTGAAGGAATTATATAATCCAGAATTGTAATGACAATCGTAATCAATAATGTAATACCCAACACCCAATAATTATTTTCGACCGCTTTTGTGAGATATAAAAGCAATAGGCCGACCCAACAACTTGACAAGCCGGGCAAAACGGGCAGGAAACTGCCAAAAATACCGATAATCATACAGATAAAACCGAGCAACAACAATACTAAATCCATATTTTTTTTGTAAATTGTATTTGCAAATCCTTGATAAAATAAGCCATGACACGATTTTTGAAAATATTTGCATTTTTCTTATTGATACATTTTATCAATCCGAATTTATATGCTCAAACTCAAAAACTTTCCTTAGATGATCTTTTGCTTCAGGACAGCATTTATAAAAGTAATAAGAAAAAAGTATTAAATTTTTCATTAAAAGAATTTGACACGCTTTTTCTTGAATTCTTTAATCGCAAAGAAGATCCAAATATTGTTTTAACGAAAGCCGAATTTTATACTTACACAGTTCAGATTGCAACATTCTCCGACCGCCTTGCTTCCTTATATCCTGATCAAAAGGAAGTTGCTGCGGAAAATAAACAGGAATGGCTCTCTGAAAACTATCAAGATTATTTAGAATACAAAGGTTCTCAAAAAAAATAATCGTATTTTTATACCATAATTTCTCTTTATTCAACTCAACCTCAAAATCTTGAAGCAGTTTTCTATTTTTTTTATTTTTTTATTTTTCGGTTCTTGTCAATATTTTGAGAAGAAGGTTCCGTCTGAAAAAGAATTACTTCGAAAGGAACTAAAAGCCATCAATTGGAAAGAAGTTGATGAATATCCAAGCGTCGCGGAATGCGAAACAATTGCCGATGAAAAACAACGTCAAAAATGTTTTTTTGATGTAATGTCGCAGCTTGTTCAGGAAAAGCTAAAAATTGATAGTCTTTCTATTTTGTACCCTGAATTGGATACTATTTCTGTAAAAGTGACTATTTTTCCGAACTCGAAAATGAAATTCGAACCGCAATTCCCTAAAGATTCTGTAGCTTATGATACCATCAAAGTGGACAGTATTCTTCATGCCCGCCTGGTTGATTTTCCAAAAGTAAATCCGGCAATTAAACGCGGTATTCCGGTAAAAACGCAATTTATACTGCCTGTTATCATAAAAGCAAAAGAAGCAAAATAAAGTCTATTTAATTAGTCTCAATCTTGTCATTCCGAGGAACGAGGAATCTTCGCAAGAAGCTCCACAAATTAAAACCAATCATTGTAGATTCAGCAACGAAGATTTCTCGTTCCTCGGAATGACAAGATTATGGTTATTATTTACTAAACTTCCTATCTTTCCATGTATAAGATCCAAACAAACTGTACAAAGCCACAGCTGAACTGAAAAACGGATACAATAAACTACTCAGTAAAAGACTTTTAATTCTTGTTTTTGTCAAAAACTGATTGGTTATAAAAAGCAAAACAAAATCAATTATAAATTTAGAAAAAGCAAAAAATACAAAAATAGGATAAGACCATATACCGAAAAGGAGAAAGAAAAATCCAATTACAAAACTCAAATTTCCGAAGAAAACGATCAAACCTAAAATTTTTCCAAAAGTACTTCTATACGAACTTGTCTTTGCCGCCCAGCGTACTCTTTGATGAAATAATGATTTCCAATTTTCTGTTGGTTTTGTGACAATAATTGCTTCTTCCGCTTTTAAATATTGAACTTCTTTGGGGAATTTTTCGATTGCTTTTTGAAGTAAAAAAACATCATCTCCGCTGGCAATTTTATCATTTCCTTCAAAGCCATTTATACTTTCAAACAATTCTTTTCTGTAAGCAAAATTGGCTCCATTGCACATAAAACCTTTATTCAAACCAAAACTTCCAATTGTTGCACCTTGCAGACTTGTGAAATCCAATTGCTGAAAATGATCTAAAAAAGAGTTTTCGGTTTTGTATGTTACAGCGCCCGCAAGCATCGAAACTTTATTTTCCTGAATATAATTATCAAAAGTTAAAAGCCAGTTTTTAGGAACTACACAATCAGCATCTGTCGTAATTACCCAATCGGTTTTTACGTGTTGCATTGCGGTTGTAATCGCGTCTTTTTTTGGAGAATTTGAAACACGAATATTGTCTATTTGTGAAATGTCAAATGTCAAATGTGAAATGTGAAATTTCTCGTCTGAATTATCGTCTACCAGAATCACTTCAAATAAATCTTTTGGATAATTTAAGTTTGAAAAACTTTCTAAAAGTATTGGAAGATTTTCTTTTTCATTCCGAAACGGAACTATAATCGTAAAACTTGTTTTGGACTTTAAATCCTTTTTATGATATTTTCTAACTTTAAAAAATCCAAAAATCAACAGCGTGATGCCGATGATATAAAGTAATAATATGCCAAACAATTCGCAAATCATTCTGTGGTTTTGGTTTTAAAATTCAGCACAAAATAGCTTCCTAAAACCACTGGCAAAACTACATTTAAAAACCACATTAAAGTGCTGATAAAAATGACAATCCATTCGTTTACGCCCAAAATTCCGAAGAAATAAATCGCTACACTTCCTTTTACGGCAAAATCCAAAAATTGAAATGTTGGCAAAGAAGAGGCCAAAAAATAAACCGAAGTAATAGCCGCCATTAAAGTCAAATAAGGCAGATCAACATCAAAACCTAAAAACAGGAAATAATATTGATGCGAAAAAACCAAATAACGGCAGATTCCTAAAAAGATGTTTTTCTGATGAACTGATTTTGGAATTTCATTGATTTTGTGAATCAGTTTTTCAATTGAATATCCTTTGACTTTTATCTTTTTTATTGAAAACAAAACAATCAGAATTAGTACAAATCCGCCAAAAAGAATCAAAACAGTTTTGCTTGTAATAACATTGAATTGTGCATTGAAATACAGCAATCCGAAGATTCCGAAAATTATGGTTAGGATCATCTGAATTCCGTTGCAAATTAAGTTCAGAAAAACCACTTTTTTAGCATCTGATTTTGGATAATACAACGCTTTTCCGGCGTACTCTCCTACTCCATTTGGAGTAAATATTCCGGCAGTCAAGGCAGCTAAAACTTGTTTTGTAGATTCGTAAACCGAGATTTTATGAATAACTTGTGCAAGATTCTGCCACTTCAAAATCTCAAAATAACGATTCAAAACACTCAAAAGCAATATAAATGAAATCCCTAAAACCGACTGATTTTTTCGGAACAAAACAATAAACTTCTGCCAGTCCAATTTATCATTGTTTGCCAGTTGATTATAAATAAAATAAAATGCGCCGCCAACAATCAAAAGTTTGGCCAGAAGAACAAGGAATTGCTTAGCTTTGTGAGGAATTGAAATCATGCCGCAAAAGTAATCAAATGTGGCAATTAGAAAATTAGAAAATGTGGCAATTTTCTAAACCTTAAACTTGAAACAAAAATCTCTTGACAAAAGAACGCATCATATTAGGTATTGACCCAGGAACTACAATTATGGGTTTTGGATTAATTAAAGTCACCAATAAAAAAATGGAGTTTTTGCAGTTGAACGAATTGCAATTGTCCAAATACGACAATCATTACCAAAAACTAAAAATCATTTTTGAAAGAACTATCGAATTAATCGAAACACATTGCCCAGACGAAATTGCGATTGAAGCGCCTTTCTTTGGCAAAAACGTACAGTCAATGCTGAAACTAGGACGCGCACAAGGCGTTGCAATGGCAGCAGGACTTTCAAGAGGCATTCCGATTACAGAATACGAACCGAAAAAAATAAAAATGGCAATTACCGGAAACGGAAATGCCAGCAAAGAACAAGTTGCCAAAATGCTGCAACAACTTTTAGGCTTAAAAGAATTACCTAAAAATCTCGATTCAACAGACGGTTTGGCGGCTGCAGTTTGTCATCATTTTAATTCGGGGAAAATCGTGGCTGGAAAAAGTTATTCGGGTTGGGATGCATTTGTGAAGCAAAATGAGGATAAGATAAGAAAATAGCTATATTTGTTAAAAACAAATCTTAATCTTAACCACAAATGACAAAAATTAAATTTATTGCATTTATTTTATTTGCAGCAATTATTTCTTCATGCTCTTCTGATAATAGCGACGAAAGCCAATCAGAAAGTTTTTTCAAATTTACTTATGACGGTAAAACCCAAAATGTTAAAACTTGGGAAGCCCAAAAACAAGGTGATTTCATAGAAGTAATGGGAACGTCAGAAGAAGGAATTGCAATTGATTTTAAATTTAATTCTTATGGAAATCTGTATCAGGCTCTTACAAATCCTGTAACAAACAACAATAATATCCCTTGGTTACAGGCTTCAGAAAATTTCACTTCCAATACTTTTACCTTCACTTTAGAAAACCTGAATACCACAGATAAAACAGTTCAGGTAAAATTTTCCGGAAAAGTATATGAAGATGGTTACGATTACGAATCAGATTTCGTTAATGTGAGCGGTTCATTTAAAGTTTCTTATAAAGAAATCACTCCACAAGTTGAAGGACTTGGTACTTTTGCTAAAATTGATGGAAAAGACTGGCATGGCTTATCATTTGACGGTACAATTGAAAACCAGACAACAAAAATAATTTATGCAGAGAACGACGGTGAGTACACAATTGGTATTGCTTTTCCTGATTATAATGCAAAAACAGGAACTTATAATTTTACCAGCAACAATAGTGCTTACAAAATTACTTTTGAAAAATACGATGTGGCAACGCACGAAAACATTACATACGATGTTTCTGGAACAGTTACTTTTACAACTCTAAATAGTGTTTTAGCTGCAGGAACATTTAGTTTAACTGCTACACATCCTACGACTAAAGCAAAAATTGTGATTTCGAATGGTACTTTTAAAGAAAGTGCCGCATTCTAATAAAAAAACATAATTTATCATTAATTAATATTGATAATTGAAGAGCAAGATTTACCTTGCTCTTTTTTTTATTATGTCCGGCATCTACATTCATATTCCCTTTTGCAAACAGGCTTGTCACTATTGCGACTTTCATTTTTCGACTTCGATGAAGAAGAAAGATGAAATGGTTTTGGCATTAGCCAAAGAAATCACTGTACGCAAAAATGAGTTTGAAAATGAGACTGTAGAAACCATTTATTTTGGTGGAGGAACTCCTTCTGTTTTATCAAACGACGAAATAAACTTTTTAATTTCTGAAGTTTATAAAAATTATAAGGTTGCCGAAAATCCAGAAATTACACTTGAAGCCAATCCAGATGATTTATCTGCAGAGCGAATTTTTGAATTATCTAAAAGTCCGATAAATCGTTTAAGCATCGGAATTCAGTCTTTTTATGAAGATGATTTAAAAATGATGAATCGGGCTCATAATTCGGCGGAAGCCAAAAAATGCCTGGAAGAAACAACTAAATATTTTGATAATATTTCACTCGATTTGATTTACGGAATTCCAGGAATGAGCGATGAAATGTGGCGACAAAATATTCAAACGGCTTTAGATTTTGGCATTCCGCATATTTCAAGTTATGCTTTGACCGTTGAACCGAAAACAGCTTTAAGTAAATTAATTCAAACCGGAAAAATTGCTGAACCTCAAGATGAAGTGGCTTCAAACCATTTTATGATTTTGGTTGAAATGCTTCAAAAAAACGGTTTTATACATTACGAGCTATCGAATTTTGGAAAAGAGAATTATTTCTCCAAAAACAATTCGGCATATTGGCTTGGTAAAAAATACATCGGAATCGGACCTTCGGCACATAGTTATGACGGCGAAAAACGAGGCTGGAATATTGCGAATAATTCGCTTTATATAAAATCGATTCAAAACGATGAACTTCCAATAGAAACTGAAACTCTTACGATTTCAGATCGTTATAATGAATATATTATGACAGGATTACGAACCATTTGGGGCGTTTCTTTGGAAAGAATTGAAAAGGAATTTGGATTAGAATATTTGGATTATCTGAAAAAACAATCTCAAAAATTCTTAAGTGATGATTTGCTTTCCATCGAAAATAATATTCTGAAACCAACTCCAAAAGGAAAATTTTTAACGGATGGAATTGCTTCAGATTTATTTTATCTAAATTTGGAAGAATAAAAATTGGACGCTGATAAAACGGATGCAAGCAACGCTGATAAATCCGTGAAATCTGCGTTAGAATATCCGTAAAATCCGTGTTCCATTATGCTTGCACTTTTAGACAATAAATATCAAATCGACTTATCAAAACCCATTGATATCTCGATTGCATTAACAAATACAGACGAAAACCCAATTGCCTGGTACATTGAAAAACCAGTTATTGAACCCGTAATTTTTGGCGATTGGATTGGGAAAGTTTCGGAAGGAAAATCATCAACGAACTTTAATAATATCTTCTTCAATCCGCATGGGCATGGAACGCATACGGAATGTTTGGGACATATCACAAATGATTTTTACAGCATCAATCAATCACTGAAACAGTTTTTCTTTTTTGCTAAATTGATTACGATTAAACCTGAAAAAATGGGAGATGATTTCGTAATTACGAAAGAGCAAATTCCAGCTTTGGTAAATGACAAAACAGTAGCTTTAATAATTCGAACGCTTCCAAATTCAAAAGACAAAAAATCAAGAAAATATTCAAATACAAATCCGCCTTATTTATCTGAAGAAGCTGCGATTTTTATCCGCGAAAGCGAAATTCAGCATTTACTGATCGATTTGCCTAGTGTCGACAAAGAACATGACGAAGGGAAATTATTGGCACATAAAGCATTTTGGAATGTAAAAGACACTGAAAATCTAAATCCTGATGCAAGACTGAACGCAACAATCACCGAAATGATTTATGTCCCAGATGAAATTGAAGATGGAAATTATATACTAAACCTTCAAATCGCTTCGTTTGAAAATGATGCAAGTCCGAGCAAACCAATTTTATATAAAATTTTAGATTAGAATGATTAGCGTTTCTACAGATAAAGCCAAACTTGATGTTCCGTTTATACAAAACTTTTTAAAAGATATTTATTGGGCTTCTGGACGAACAATTGAAGAAGTTCAGACGACAATTGATGCTTCAGTTTGCTTTGGAATTTATTTGGATGACAAACAAATTGGTTTTGCTCGTGTAATTACTGATTATGTGGTTTTTGCTTATTTAATGGATGTTTTTATCATTGAAGAACATCGCGGAAAGGGTTATTCGTCAATTCTAATTGAAGCGATGATGAACGAACCACAGCTTCAGGAAGTAAAAATCTGGCGATTGGCGACAAGCGATGCTCACTTTTTATACGAGAAATTCGGATTTACAAAACTGAATCATCCTGAAAAGATGATGGAAAAAATTGTCAAATGAAAACAGTCTTAAAACTCGAAGAAGCGGCTTTATTTATTCTGGGAATATTTCTTTTCAACCGTTTAAATTATGAATGGTGGTGGTTTTTGGCTTTAATTTTGGCTCCTGATTTATCAATGATTGGTTATGCATTTGGAAACAAAGTCGGAGCATTTTTATATAATTTATTTCATCATAAAGGAATTGCCATTCTTTTATATGTTTTAGGCTTTTATTTGAAAAATGAATTATTGCAGTTAGCCGGAATTATTTTATTTTCACATTCGGCAATGGATCGAATTTTTGGTTACGGCCTGAAATATGAAAAGGGTTTTAAATACACACATTTAGGAGAAATCGGTAAATAACGAATTATGAATTTAGAAACGTATTACGAATATTGTCTTTCGAAAAAAGGTGTCAGCGAACATTTTCCTTTTGATGAAGATACTTTGGTATTTAAAGTTGGCGGAAAAATGTTTGCATTATCTTCTCTTTCACAATGGGAAAAAAATGAAGCTTCGGTCAATTTAAAATGTGATCCAGACCGCGCAGAAGAACTTAGAGCTGAATATGACGAAATAAAACCCGGATTTCATATGAGCAAAGTACATTGGAATACCGTGGCTTTAAACGGAAATCTTCCGGACAAATTTGTGAAAGAACTTATTGATCATTCGTATGAATTGGTTTTCAAAAGTTTGACAAAGAAAATTCAGAGCGAAATTATCGAATTAGAAAATTAGGCATTACATTTGCATCGTTAGAAAAAAAACTTAGCTGTTTGGCAGCTTTGAAACTTAGCAACTTAAAAGCAATGAAAGAACAATTTAAAAAATTTCTGAACGAAGAACAAGATCCAAAAGCGATTGAAAAAATCACTTCGAAACTTACAGACTTATTAATGAAAGGCGAAGAAGTTGGATACATCGCAGTGCAAAAAAAGCCTACTCTTACTGTTTTTCCTGATAGCATTGTATTAACAAACAAGCGTATCATCATCTGTAAGCCTAAAAATTTAGGCCTTTCTATGGATTTTACAGATTATACTTGGGATGATATTGCAAGTACTTTTGTAAAAGAAAACATTTTGGGTTCTGAGTTTTCATTTGGAACAAAAACTGATTTAGCAGTTTCTATTGATTACATTCCGAAAATTCAGGCTAGAAAAATTTATACTTACGCGAAAGAACAATTAGATTTATTAAAAAATCCAGTTCAAACCGCAACTCCTGTTCAAGAAACAACTGAACCTGTTTTTGAAGAAGAAGAGGAAGAAATCGAAGAAGTAGAAACAGAAGAAGTAACAAGCTTTGCTGAAATTTTACCTGCTGCTCCAGCTGTTACAGAAACGTATGAACCACTTCCGACTCAGCCAACTGGAGAGCGCAAATTAAGCGATTTATCTAAAGAAGAACTTTTCGATAAATTACAGAATTACAAAAAACTTCTTGACAACGGTTTAATCATGCAAGGAGAATATGATGCTTATAAAAAAGAGATTTTAAGTTATATGTAATAGCTTAACCGCAAAGGTCGCTAAGACTTACGCAAGGTTCGCAAAGAAAAACCCATCAGCATAACTGATGGGTTTTATTTTTTATAAAAAACTTTGCGAACCTTTGCGAAAAAACCTTGCGTTCTTTGCGGTTAAATAATTTACAAAGTCGCTTTCTGTTTTTCTACAAAACTATTCGATTGAAGTTCCAGTAATTCTTTTGCGTTTTTTCGCTGAAGATCATAGAGCGTTTTATCTTCGGCGATATCAGCGTAAACTTTATCATGCATTTCGGCGCTGGTTTTTACTAATAAATCGCGTTGGTATTTATTTTGTGCCAAAGTTGCTTTCATTGCGGTTTCAGCTTCTTCTTGTTTGAAATCAAATTCTCCTTTTGGCGCTAATAATTTGGCAATAATTGGAGAAGTTTCAATTGCTAAGAATAAAAGCATAATGAAAAATGACGGAAGCCAAGGCAGTTTATTCAAGGCATTAATACGCGCCATTAATCCATCAAAACCTTCAATAATTGGCTGTGTTTGCGAAACTTTCTTGTCTAAATCAGCTTGCAATTGTTTTCCGATTTTTTCTTTCTCGGCAATTTTAGCTTCGTTTGTCGCTTTTAAAGTTTCGTATTCTTTTAGAGACGCATCGTGTTTTTCTCGTTTTTCTTTATAAACCGGGCCTTTTCCAAGCTTTTTAGTTCCGGCAGTTCCTTCTGCTTCTGTAATATAAGTTGAATATAAAGCATTTACCTCTTTTTCTTTCTTTACAATATCGGCTTTTAAAGCGGCGATTTCTGCTTTATTCTTATCTAAATCGGTTTTGAAATAGGTTCCGATTTGTTTTTTATTGGCCAATTCCATTTCGTTTTTCTCTTTCAATAAAACGGTATTGATTTCCTTTTCGAAAATTTTAATTTCTAAAGGCTTCGAAATTACAATCGCAATAATAATCGCCAAAGCAATACGTGGAGTAGCCTGCAGGAATTCGTCCATAAAGCGATCTCTTTTTTTAATGGTAGAAACGATAAAACGATCTAAATTAAAAATCAGCAAACTCCAGACAAATCCAAAAATTAAAGCCGGGTAAATAGAATCGAAAACGGTAAAAAGTGCATAAGCACTGGCCAGAAAAGCCATAACTGCGGTAAAAAACACGGTGGCACCAATACCAACATATTTGGTTTGTTCGCCTTCTGAGCATCCTTCTAACAAATCTCGGTCGGCACCGGAACAAAGGATAAAAAATTGTTTTAACATGATTGATGATTTTTGATTGTGATTGATAAGGCAAATTTAGCGCCAAAAATTTAATTCTGAGGTAAATAGTTGATTTGTTTTCATTTGCGCATTAAATTATTTCAAACAATTAAGTGTTATTTAAACATTAATAAGTTTGTTTTTTGTCAGAGGAATCATAACACTATGTTAATTTTTTTCAACTTTTTAAATAACATTAAGGTTCTAGTTTCGCAGGAAATCAAACTAAAACACAATGAGAAAAATTTATTTATTAGTAACATTTATGCTATTGGCCTTTTCAGGTTATGCTCAAAAAGCAATAATTTCCGGAAAAGTATTAGATATTGACGACAAACTTCCTTTGCCTGGAGCGATGATTCAAATCGTGGGTGAAAACAAATACACGGTTTCAGATTACAACGGCCGTTTCGAATTATTAAACATAAATGCTGGGACATATAAACTTGAAGTAAAATATATTGGATACACTTCTATAACAAAAGAAATTACGGTAGAACAAGGAAAAAACAACGTAATTGATTTTGCTCTAAAAACATCAGGAACTGAGTTGAATGAAGTTGTGGTTGGAGACATTTTGAAAGGTCAGGCCAAAGCACTGAATCAGCAAAAAAACAATAAAAACATAGGAAACGTAATCTCTTCAGATCAAATGGGGCGTTTTCCTGATGCCAATGTTGGAGACGCTTTAAAACGTGTTCCAAGTATCACAATGCAAAACGATCAGGGTGAAGCTCGTAATATTATTATTAGAGGTCTTGCTCCATCTTTGAACTCGGTTACTTTAAATGGAGACCGAATTCCATCCGCTGAAGGAGACAACAGAAACGTGCAAATGGACTTGATTCCGTCTGATATGATTTCGACTATAGAAGTAAATAAAACATTAACTTCTGATATGGATGCGGATGCAATTGGAGGTTCTGTAAACTTAATTACAAGAGCAACTCCAAACGGTGAAAGAATTTCTGCAACGCTTGCTGGAGGTTACTTGCCAATTCGTGAACACGCTTCATACACTGCAGGTTTAGTTTATGGTAACCGATTTGCAAATGACAAATTAGGAGTTGTTTTCAGCGGATCCTATAATAATGTAGATTACGGATCTGATAACATCGAAAACGAATGGGTAAAAGATGATTTTGGAAACGAATATCTACAAGCTTCAGAAATCAGAAAATATGATGTTCAGCGTATTCGCCGAAGCGCTTCTATAGCTTTAGATTATAAATTTGACGAAAACAATACCATTTTTGCCAATGCAATCTATAACTGGAGAGATGATCGCGAAAATCGTTTCAGAACCACTTATGATGATATCGAGCCAATTTACAACGGCGAAGAAATCACTGGTTTTGAAGGCCGTGTAAAACGTCAGACAAAAGGTGGAGTCGACAACAACAGAAACAAAAACAGAAGATTAGAAGATCAGCGCGTGCAAAATTATTCGCTTCGTGGAGAACATTTAATCAATTCAACTTTAGATTTGGATTGGTCTGCCAATTATGCAAAAGCGAGAGAATATCGTCCGCAGGAGCGTTATATCGAATACCGTCAGAAAGGTTTGGAAATGATGGAAGATTTATCTGATCCAAGATTTCCTTTAATGACAACTGTTGGCGAATCTGTAGACGAATTCAAATTTGATTCGGTTACTGAAAATACAGATGAAACCAGCGAAAGCGAATTTGGTGCTAAAGTAAATATCCGTTTTCCATTCTCTGTAATTGCAGGTGAAAAAGGAAGATTAAGAACAGGACTTAGACTTCGTTTGAAAGAAAAAGAAAGAAACAATTCGTTCTATTCTTACGAACCAATCAACGACGGAATGGAATTATTATCTGAAGTTCCAACAAGTTATTACGACGGAAAAAACTTTAATCCGGGAAGCAAATATGTACCGGGAACTTTTGCTTCGGCTGCCTTTTTAGGAGGTTTGGATTTAAACAATCCGACTTTATTTGACAAAGAAGCAGATCCAGCAGAATATTTGGCTGTAAACTACAATGCTAAAGAAAGAATTACTGCTGCCTATGTAAGATGGGATCAGGATTTCAACGATAAACTTTCTATGGTTTTAGGTTTCCGTGTTGAGAATACGCACATTGATTATACAGGAAATCGCGTATTGGATGAAGAAGAATTAGAAAGCCAAATCAACACAAAAAACTCTTATACTAATTTATTGCCAAGCATTTCATTTCAGTACAATGCTACAAAAGACTTAGTTTTAAGAGCTGCTGCAACTACAGCTTTGGCACGTCCAAACTATTACGCATTGGCACCATACGTAAATAATATTGCGGCAGACAAAGAAATTACAGCTGGAAACCCAGATCTTGACGCAACGTATTCATACAATTATGATTTCATGGCCGAGAATTATTTCAAATCTGTTGGTTTGATTTCTGGAGGTGTTTTCTACAAAAAATTACATGATTTCATTTATAATTATAGTGATAATCAATATACAGATGCAAAATTTGCAGCTGATTTCCCAAATCAGACAAACCCAATTCCAGCTGGAGAAAACTGGTCTTTTGTACAATCCAGAAATGGTGATACTGTAGACGTTTACGGTTTTGAAGTGGCTTTTCAGCGTAAGTTGGATTTCTTGCCAGGCGCATTTTTGAAAGGTTTTGGTATTTATGTGAATTACACTTACACAAAATCAAAAGCTAAAGGAATTTCTGATGAAGATGGAAACGAAAGAAACGACATCAGTCTTCCTGGAACAACGCCACACATGTTCAACGGATCTTTATCTTGGGAAAACAAACGTTTTTCTGCAAGAATCTCGACCAACTTTACTTCTGATTATTTAGATGAATTGGGTTCAGAATCTTATAAAGACAGTTATTATGACAAGCAATTTTTCTTGGATGCAAATGCTTCTTATAAAATCACGCCAAAACTTCGTCTTTTTGCCGAAGCTAACAACTTGACAAATCAGCCATTACGCTACTATCAAGGTGTTGAAGCGCACACAAAACAAGCTGAATATTACCAGGCACGTTACAATTTCGGATTGAAACTAGACTTGTAAAATCTGTTTTTTAAAATTCTTAAATTAGACAGAGTTTACCGCTCTGTCTAATTGCATTAAAATATATAACATAATGAAAAATAAATCTTTAGTTGCTCTTTTGCTTTTAGCAATTTCCTTTACCGCTTGCAAAGACGATAAATTAGCGCCAATTCAGCCAAATGCCGTAAAACCGACAACTGTTACTCAAGCTTTGCCTCACGATACAGATGATCCATCGATTTGGATTCACCCAACTGACGCTTCTAGAAGTATTATTGTTGGAACTGATAAAGATACAGACGGTGGACTATATGCTTTTGATTTGAAAGGGAAAATCCTTAAAAAATCAATTCCGTTAAAACGCCCAAACAATGTTGATATCGCTTACGGATTACTAATTGACGGAAAAAAAGTAGACATTGCTGTTACAACAGAACGCGAAAGCAACAAAATCAGAATTTTTAGTTTACCCGATTTAAAACCAATTGACAACGGTGGAATTCCGGTTTTTGAAGGAGATGCAGAAAGAGATCCAATGGGAATTGCTTTGTATACACGCCCAAGTGATAAAAAGATTTTTGCCATCGTAGGAAGAAAAACTGGGCCTTCAGGAAGTTATTTATGGCAATATGAACTTTCAGGAAATGGGAAATTCGCTGCGGCAAAAGTGGTTCGCAAATTTGGAACTTACAGTGGAAAGAAAGAAATTGAAGCCATTGCTGTTGATAACGAATTAGGTTTCGTTTACTATTGTGACGAACAAGTTGGAATCAGAAAATACAAAGTTGATCCAGCATTAAATGACAATAAAGAATTGGCGTTTTTTGGCCAAAAAGACTTCAAAGCTGATCATGAAGGAATTGCGATTTACAAGAAAACCGATTCTACAGGATATATTCTAGTTTCAAATCAGCAAGCAAATTCTTTTATGGTTTACCCTAGAGAAGGTGCAAAAGGAAATCCAAACAATCATCCTTTATTGGCTGAAGTTCCAACTTCAACAATTGAATGTGACGGTGCCGATGTTACAAATGTAAACTTAGGTGGAAAATATAAAAACGGACTTTTCGTAGCGATGAGCAACGGAATGACATTTCATTATTACGCTTGGGATTTGATTCAAAAACGTATTGACGAAGCAAAAAAATAAATATATAACTCTCAATTTCCGGTCGCAGTTTTCAGTGTTTATTTATTTTTTTTTCTGCGATTGGAAACAAAAAAAGCTGTTCAAATTGAACAGCTTTTTTAATTTTGAATTAGTAATTGCCCCTTTATTCTGTAATCGGTGCTCCTGCTAAAATTTCAGCATTCGCAAATTCTTCAAATTTGGCAAAATTAGCTTTGAATTTCTGAGCTAATTCTAACGCTTTTTTATCGTATAAATTTTTGTCCGCCCAAGTATTTCTTGGATTTAAAATTTCCTCTGGAACATTTGGACAAGATTGTGGTTTTGCAATTCCAAATACTGCGTGATCTTTATATTCTACATTATCCAGTTCTCCGTTTAATGCAGCAGTAATCATAGCACGAGTATATTTTAGTTTCATACGGCTTCCTGTTCCGTAAGGACCTCCAGTCCATCCTGTGTTGATCAACCAAACTTTTACTCCTGCATCTTTCATTTTTTTGCTTAACATTTCAGCATATTTTGTTGGATGTAAAGGCATAAATGGCGCTCCAAAACAAGCAGAGAAATTTGGCTGTGGTTCAGTTACACCAGCTTCAGTTCCAGCTACTTTTGCAGTATATCCAGAAATAAAATGGTAAGCAGCCTGACCCGGAGTCAATCTTGAAATTGGAGGCAAAATTCCGAAAGAATCTGCCGTCAAGAAAAAGATATTTTTAGGATTGTGACCAATTGAACCTGGCTGAATATTGTCAATATGTGTTATTGGGTAACTTACACGTGTGTTTTGAGTGATTGAAACATCATCATAATCCACTTCATTAGTTCCAGCTTTGAAAACCACATTTTCTAAAAGCGCACCTTTTTTGATTGCTCTGTAAATGTCTGGTTCATTCTCTTCAGATAAGTTGATTACTTTCGCATAACAACCACCTTCAAAGTTGAAAACTGAATTCTCGCTTGTCCATCCGTGTTCGTCATCTCCAATTAGTTTACGCTCTGGATCTGCAGATAAAGTTGTTTTTCCTGTTCCTGACAATCCGAAGAAAATTGCAGTATCACCGTCTTTACCAACATTGGCACTACAGTGCATCGGAAGTGTATTTTTGAAAACTGGCAAAATGAAATTCAACGCAGAGAAAATTCCTTTTTTCATTTCTCCTGTATAACCAGTTCCACCAATAAGAGCGATTTTTTTAGTAAAATCTAAAATTGCAAAGTTAGACTGACGCGTTCCGTCAACAGCAGGATCTGCCATAAAACTTGGAGCGCAAACTACTGTCCATTCTGGAGTAAAATTTGCTAATTCAGACTCTTCTGGTCTTAAAAACATATTGTAGCAAAACAAGTTTGACCAAGCCGTTTCAGTTACAACACGAACATTTAATCTGTACTTGTCATCAGAACAAACGTATGAATCACGAACAAAGACTTCTTTGTCTGATAAAAACTTTGTTACCTTATTATATAGTTTTTCAAAAGCTTCTGGTGCAAAAGGAATATTTACATTTCCCCACCAAACTTTATCTTCTGTAATCGAATCTTTTACAATAAAACGATCTTGTGGAGAACGTCCTGTAAATTCACCTGTATTAATAGCCAATGCTCCTGTTGAGCTTTCGACACCCTGGCCTGACTGTAAAGTAATGGCATGCAATTCATCCGGGGATAATTGATAGCGAACTTTAGCATTTTCAATTCCTAATTCTTTTAACGAAATCGATTGCGAGAAAAGTGTGTTAGTGTCCATAAATTTTAAGTTGTGTGTGATGTTTGATAGAATGCAAAATTACAGATTTATTGTAAATCCTTTAAAAATATTTCAATTTCACTTTAATTTATGTCAAAAAAGCAAAATTTGAACCTTAAATTCAATAAAATAAAAAAATAAGAGCTTCTAATTTGTTATCTTATAACCTTTTACGTCAATTTGTTATATTTTTCTCTTTTTAAAGTGAAAAACAAAATAAATTCACACAAATACGATTATATGTTATTTATGAGACAAAATTAAATATTAATTTTCAGATAGAATTTTTTATTCGGGATTTTATGATTTTTGCTTCAAAATAGTAACAAATAAGGTCAACCAAGCGAAAATTAATAGCATTCCGCCTAAAGGTGTTGCGAATCCTATAAATTTAAAATCGAATAAAGTGAAGTTTTTTGTGGCCAATAAATAAATCGAACCGCTAAAAAGAATAACACCTCCAAGAACCAAATTATAAATTGTTTTTAAGGTTTTTTCTGCAATATCTTTTCTGGTCGAAACAAAAAATAAAAAGAAAGCATGATACATTTGATAACGAACTCCAACTTCAAAAGTATTTAGTTCTTCTACAGATAAATATTTTTTTAATAAATGAGCTCCAAAAGCGCCTAAAATAATAGCTAACATTCCGATAAAAGCTCCCGTCAAAACTATTCTTCTTTTCATGTTTTTGTTTTCTAATTACTATGCAAAAATACTCAATACAATTAAAAAAAAGCGTTTGCTTTTTGCCAAAAAATAGTTCAAAAACTTAAATATTTACATTTTAACTTATTTCAAAAATAAATTACATTTTTTCTTATTTCACATTGTTATATTTATAACATTTTAATATATTTGTGTTATAAATATAAAATATGAGAAGCATATTAATTTTTGGAGCGGGGCGCTCAGCGTCGTCATTGATTCGTTATTTACTTTCAAAATCGGAGAGCGAAAACCTTCATTTGGTTGTTGCGGATCTCTCTTTGGCTTTGGCCGAAAAAAAGACACAAAAGCACCCAAATGCAACTCCAATTGCTTTAGATATTTTTAATGCTGAAGAAAGAAAATCGGCAATTGAAAAAGCCTCGATTGTAATTTCAATGCTTCCTGCACATTTGCATATCGAAATTGCAAAAGATTGTCTTCATTTTAAAAAACACCTTGTTACTGCATCTTATATAAGTGATGCCATGCAAGCGCTTGACGAAGAAGCAAAGAAAAACAATTTGATTTTCATGAATGAAATTGGCCTTGATCCTGGAATTGATCATATGAGCGCCATGAAAGTGATTGATGAAATTCGATCAAAAGGTGGCAAAATGCTTTTGTTTGAATCTTTCTGTGGCGGACTAGTAGCACCTGAATCTGACAATAATTTATGGAATTATAAATTTACCTGGGCACCAAGAAATGTGGTTTTGGCTGGACAAGGTGGTGCGGCTAAATTTATTCAGGAGGGCACTTATAAATATATCCCGTACAGCGCCTTGTTCCGCAGAACTGAATTTCTCGAGGTTGAAGGTTATGGGAAATTTGAAGCGTATTCAAACAGAGATTCGCTTAAATACAGATCGGTTTACGGACTTGATGATGTCCTGACTTTATATAGAGGAACAATTCGAAGAGTTGGTTTTTCAAAAGCGTGGAATATGTTTGTTCAACTCGGAATGACGGATGACAGTTATGTTATCGAAGATTCTGAAAACATGAGTTACCGACAATTTATGAATTCGTTTTTGCCTTATCATCCAACGGATTCTGTTGAAATCAAAACAAGATTCATTCTGAAAATTGATCAGGATGATATTATGTGGGACAAACTTTTGGAACTGGATTTATTCAACCCAAATAAAAAAGTGAATCTTCCAAATGCAACTCCAGCTCAAATTTTAGAAAAAATATTGACTGACAGTTGGACTTTGGAAACTGAAGATAAAGACATGATTGTCATGTATCATAAATTCGGTTACGAACTAAACGGCGAGAAGAAACAAATTGACTCAAAAATGGTTTGCATTGGAGATGACCAGACTTACACCGCAATGGCAAAAACTGTTGGTCTGCCAGTAGCTATGGCGACATTATTGATTTTGAACGGAAAAATTACAACTCCAGGCGTTCAACTTCCAATTAAAAAAGAAGTTTACGAACCCATTTTAAATGAATTAGAAGAATACGGCGTAATTTTTAATGAACAAATCGTGCCTTATTTTGGATATAACCCGGACTTGTTTTAGTCCAAGTTTTTTGATTTTATTTTTTAGAATTTTTTTTTAGTTTATTTTATCCGCTTCTTCGATGCAAAAGAAGCGGATTTTTTTTTTTTGAAGGGATAAAGCGACAAAGGTTCAAAGTGACAGAGGTTTTCCTTTTTGGGTTAGACACATTGAAATGCGTCTCTCAAAAAAAACTTTGGATCTTTGAACCTTTGTTTCTCTGAACCTAAAAATTTACTTTTCCGATTGAATAGTTATTGGCAAAGTATAAAGCACACGAACTGGCTGTCCATTTTGAATTCCTGGATTCCATTTTGGAGAAAGTTTTAAAACACGAATTGCTTCATCACCTAATCCCAAACCTAAATCCTTTATTACTTGAAATTCTGAAAGCGAACCGTCTGTTTCAATCATAAATTCTACAATAACTTTTCCTTCAATTTTATCTGCTGGTGATTTAAAATTTTTCCCTACAAATTTGTAGAACTCCAATATTCCGCCTGGAAATTCTGGTTGTCTTTCGACATCTTTAACCACTGCTGTAATTTCTTTTTCCTGCTTTTTTTGAATTTTATTTTTACTTGTGCCTTCACTAGCCATAATTGTTATGGTTCCAGCATCTCGCACTTGATTTTTGCCATACGCTTTATCATAACCTTCAGCAGTAAACAATGTCACTTGAAACCTTTGCGGAAACTTCTTGCTTCTAGCATTTTTATGCACAATACTATTAAAGTAAGAAACAAAATTACTCGCCTGATATTCATTCAACTCTGAATTAGAAACATGTTTTCCATCAATCCAAACAGCATAATTTTCGCTGTTTTTAAAACCTTCATATTCCTTTGAATCCGGAGTTTTTTTTGCAAGTGATGGCGAAGGCGGGATAAGCTTTTTCTCCTGCTCTGTTAATTCAGAATACTTCTTTTCAACAAAAACTTTATTGCTTTTATTTTTGAAAACAAAAGAAGTATTTGCGTAATATTTGTCTGAAGACGAAACATTCTGTGCCTTTTTGTTTTCAACACCCGATTTAGTTTCCTGCGCAATAGTTTCTACACACAAGAGAAACGCTAAACCAATAACAACGGGCAAGGCAGCAATTTTTTTTAGAAACGCTGTGTTTTTTGATGTTCTTTTTTTCATCATAATTAATCGTTTTTTTGTTACTAAATAATTCAAATTACTGGCCAAGTAAATCGTTTGACTTCCATTTGCTTTATTTAAAAGCAGATTTTGATAAAATGGAACATCGTTATAAGTTTTCACAATTTCCTGATCGGCAAGAAATTCATGATTGAGTTGTATTGCTTTTTTATAAAATAAAAAAGTTGGATTAAACCAAAAAACGGTCTTCAAAAACTCTATAAACAAAATATCTAATGTGTGTTTTTGAGTAACATGAACTAGCTCATGCGTGTATAATTCAGCTTCAATATTTTGTTTGTTGTAATCATCAACATTAATAAAAATGTAATTCAGGAAAGTATACGGTAGAATCTTTTCTTCAACCAAAATCAATTTTGAATTTTTAAAATCGACTACAGGATTACTGCTAATTTTAGACGTGAAATTTTTAATGTTTCTTCCAAATCTTAGTGCCAATATTAAAGTCACTAATGCATATAAACTCCATAAGAAAATCAATTTATAATTGGTTTCCTCGACAACATTTTGCATCTGAATTATTGGCTGATTTACAACTTGCAAATTCGAAGAATTTACCGGAATTTCTTTGATTACTTCAAATGAAACAAACGGAATAATTAATGAAATTACGATTGAAAAAAGTAAATAAAATCTATTAAACTGATGCATTTTCTCTCTTTCTAATACCAAATGATAAAAGACAAGAAAGACGCTTAAAGCCACGGTTGATTTTATAAGAAAGTCTGTCATTTTTTCTTTTTTTGAAGTTTAAAATCCATTCATTAACTGAATTCCCAAATATTGTATGCTAATGATGCGATAGAAATATTTAATTGTCTAATTCAATAGCAATTGCATGTCTTTTTGCAGACGTCTATAATTTTATGAATTCAACTATTTTATTTGCAATTTCATTTTGTCCATTTTCGCTAACCAGATAATTTCTGTCGTTATCATTTGTTAAATAGCCAATTTCTACTAATAATGCAGGGCATTTTGAGTTTTTAAGCACATAATAGTTTGCATCTTTAACCTCTCCTTTAGCAAGTTTTTCGCTTGAGATTTTATCAACTAAATTTTTAGCATTCTCCTTTGATTTTTCGTAAAACTCATTTTGTTTTGAAACATATGCATTTACTCCATTCTCATTCAGATTTTTTGAACTATTTACATGTAAAGAAATTACCAAGTTTGGGTTTATCTTGTTTATTTTCGATACTCTTTCACTTAACTGCACAAAACTATCGTCGTTTCTAAGCAAAATAATTTCAATTTCATCTTTGCCATTCAGCTCGCTTATTTTTTTGGCAATATTTTCCACAATTTTCTTTTCTTGCTCCGCACCTATTTGTGCTCCAGCATCTTCTCCGCCATGTCCAGCGTCAATTACTATAGTCTTTTTGCTGCCCAATGGTAATGGTTTGAAAGCAAATAATAAGAATAACATCAGAATACCTGAAACAGCTAAAGATTTCATTATTAAAACTCTTGTTTTTGAAGTGATTTTTGTCATCATGATAAGTCGTTTTTTTGTTGATAAAAAATTTAAATTACTAGTTAGATAAATGGGCTGCGAAGTACTTAATTTATTGAGCAAAAGCTTTTGATATAAACAAACATCATTGTGGGCCATTATTACATTTTCATCTGCCAAAAACTCATGATTAAGCTGAATGGCTTTTTTGTAGAAAATAAAAATAGGATTGAACCAAAACAACGTTTTCAAAATTTCTATAAAAATCACATCAAGAGTATGTTTTTGCTTTACATGTGCAATTTCATGCGTAAACAATTCTTGTTCAACTAATCCATTTTCAAAATCTTTTTGATTTATGTAAATGGAATTCCAAAAAGAATAAGGCAAAGTTTCCTCTAAGAGCAAAACCATTCTTATGCCTTTATAAATAGTGATTTTAGACACTTTAGCCTTTGATGTGATTCTATAAATATTTCGGATAAATCGATAGCTCAGTGTTAAAGTAATCGCGATATAAGTTATCCATAATAAATAAACCCAATAACTAATTTGTTCTTCTATTTTTGTGCTTGTCACTTCTTCCTCAATTGGAAGAGCTTTTGCCGTTATAGTCTGAAACTTAATTACATTATTGTACGCAATAGGAATATCTTGTTGAATTTCAAAAGACATAAAAGACACTACTATTGAAAAAAGTAAACCAACTAATAAAAAGTATCTGTTGAAGCGAAACATTTTTTCTTTTTGCAAGAATAAATGGTACACAACCAAAAGAATAGTTAAGCTAATCGTTGATTTTATAAGAAAGTCTATCATTTCTTCTTTTTTTGAATTTCCGAGTCGATTATTTTCTTAAGATCTTCTAATTCTGAAGCAGATAGATTTGTTTCGGTTGTAAAAAACGAAGCAAATTGTGATGCCGAGTTATTGAAGAAATTGCTGATCAATCCTTTTACGTGTTTCGAAAAATAATCTGTTTTCTTCACCAAAGGATAATATTCTCTCGAATTCCCGAATTCATTGTAAGCAACAAACTTTTTGTCGATCATTCGTTTCAAAAGCGTTGCAACTGTTGTTGTAGCAGGTTTTGGTTCTGGATATGCTTCAAGCAAATCTTTCATAAAAGCTTTTTCAAGCTTCCATAAATGTTCCATTAATTGTTCTTCTGAGTTTGATAGTTGCATTTTTTTAAGGTTCTAAGGTTCTGAGATACTAAGTTTCTAAGGTTTTCTCTCTTGTTTGTTTTTTCTGAAGAATAAAATATATTCTTTATTCTTTATTCTTTATTCTTTATTCTTTATTCTTTATTCTTTATTCTTTATTCTTTATTCTTTATTCTTTATTCTTTATTCTTTATTCTTTATTCTTTATTCTTTATTCTTTATTCTTTATTCTTTATTCTTTAATATTTTCAAGTTTTTCCAATTCAGGCAATTCTTTTTTATACGCTTCTAAATTCCATTCGATATTCATTTTTACTGCATAATCTGCTATAGGTCCGAGTCCAACTTCAGCGCGCCTTTTGTCGACATTATCTGGATCAATCAGCGGCGATATGTACCATTTATTCGTTTTTTTATTCTTTGCGCTCTGGCTTCCATAAATTTGATGCCTTCCTTCTCTTAAAGCTATTCTATCTTCCAAATAAGCAAGATTTATTGAACTTGCATTGCCATTTTTAACCGCCTGTCTCAACATTGGCAAATACTTTTGCTGGTATTTTAAATTAGAATGCTGAATAACCAAAAACAAAGTCTTATTTCCCTGAACACCAATAACATTTTTTCCTAACCATCCCCTTGCGTCCAATATTTTCATAACCTTGATAAGATTAATACTGTCCTTTCTTAGCATGATTTTACCAATACTGTCAATTTTCTTCTTATCTGGTTTTGGGGATTTATAAACATTCATAAATTCTCCACGAATTTCCTGATCTTCAATATAAATTTCCGAAAGTTCTTTTTCCAGCTCCTTATCGTAATTTACTCCAATAATCTCTAACTTCTTTTTCAGTTTCTCAATTGTTTTTTCCCATTCTTTTTCTGAATGCAACGTGGTTAAATCTCTTTCAACTTGAAGTTCATCCATGTTTTGAAATCCATTGTCTATAGCCAAATTCAACCATTTAAAAGCCTTTTTGTTTTCTTTTGCCATAGACGCAGAACAGCCTGCATTATAAAAGTTTTTCGCAGATTTTTGTTCCATTTTAAACGCTTTTTCATAAAAAGCAACAGACATTTTATAGTTTTCCTTCCCGTAGCAGGAATCTGCTTTGCGAATCCATTCTTTATAAGCCTGCGCTTTCGCGGAAAGACAAATCATGACAATAAAACTAAAAGCGATTATTTTTTTCATGGTTTAATGTTAGTGCTTTATTTTATTCTTTGTTCTGAGATTAATTCGCCTTTATTATAATTTTTAATGCTTTTCAATTTTCCTGTATCCGAATAGAATTTCCATTCTCCAAAATAAAACCAATGTGTTTCAACCGAATTTGTTTCTAATTTTGTTTTTCCTTTTGATTCTAATTTTCCGTTTTCGTAATAACTTCTTACAATACAGATTCCGTTTTTATATTTCTCTGTTTTGTAGATTTTTCCGTTGATATAGGATTTCCACTTTTTTACCGGAACATCATGTTTGTAATATTCATACGATTTATAAGTCGTGCTGTCTTGTACATAATTATCAATCCAAACACCTTCTTTCTTATGATCAATTTTCTGATTAACCAATTCGCTTTTACAACTTAAAAGCAATAATCCAGATAACAATAATAAAAAATGACTTTTCATAAAAAATGATTATTTCTACACTTATAGATGTTGCTCTACAAATGTAGAAATAAAAATCAAACGTGCAACTTTTATAGTAAAATTTTATTCAATTAAAATTTTACTATTGTTTATCAGGTTCTTGAATAGAAATTGGAAGATGAAATTCAGCCGCTACCACTTTGCCGTTTAGTTTGCCAGGTATCCATTTTTGAGACAACCTTAATACTCTTAAAGCTTCTTCACCAGTGCCGTAACCAAGATCTTTGACAACATGCATATCGGTTAGCGAACCGTCTTTTTGGACTATAAAAGTAACCTTTATGGTTCCTTTTAACACAATTCCGGTTGGCGTTGATGGCACTTTGTAAAAATGTCCGGCAAATTTATAAAACTCCGGCATTCCTCCTGGATAAGTTGGCTTCTCGGTCAAATCTGCTGTTTGATAATAACCTGCTTGGGGTTTTGCTTCTTGCGCAATAGTTCTGAGATTATAAAACAAAATAAAAGCAAAACACAAAACTATTTTTATCTTGGAAACCGAATTTAATTTTGAGATCATAGCGGTATTTTTTTAGTTATTTCCTTATAAAAATAGTAATTTAATTCAAATGTGTTAATTATAATCTTAAGATATTAAGTATCAAAAAACTGAGTGGACAATGTGATCAAAAAATTTAACCGCAAAGAGCGCAAAGTTTTTTCTAAGATTACGACTATAAACGCAAAGTTCGCAAAGCTATACTTGGAAAGCTTTGCGAACTTTTATAAATCTTACTTCAAAAATCTTAGCGAACTTTGCGTAAATCTTAGCGCTCTTTGCGGTTAAACCTTACTTAGAAAGCTCCACAAAATACTTGTAAAACAACGGAATAGTTTCAATTCCTTTCAAGTAATTAAAGATTCCGAAATGTTCGTTTGGCGAGTGAATGGCATCGCTATCCAAACCAAATCCCATAAGGATTGTTTTGCTTTTTAATTCTTTTTCGAACAAAGCCACGATTGGTATACTTCCTCCAGAGCGAACCGGAATTGCAGGGACTCCAAACGTTTCTGTATAAGCTTTATTCGCTGCCTGATATCCGATGCTGTCAATTGGTGTTACATAACCTTGTCCACCGTGATGAGGCGTTACTTTTACCGTAACTCCGGCCGGAGCGATACTTGTAAAATGTTTTGTAAACAATTCTGTGATTTCTTCCCAATCCTGATTTGGAACCAAACGCATTGAGATTTTAGCAAAAGCTTTACTCGCAATAACCGTTTTTGCTCCTTCGCCAGTATAACCGCCCCAAATTCCGTTTACGTCTAATGTTGGACGGATAGAATTGCGTTCGTTTGTTACATAACCTTTTTCGCCGTAAACATCATTTAAGTCTAAGGCTTTTTTATATTTTTCTAAGCTGAAAGGCGCTTTTGCCATTTCGGCTCTTTCTTCTGCAGATAATTCCTGAACTTTATCATAGAATCCCGGAATTGTAATATGATTGTCTTCGTCGTGAAGCGAAGCGATCATTTTTGCCAAAATATTAATTGGATTCGCTACTGCTCCTCCGTATAAACCTGAATGCAAATCGCGGTTTGGACCTGTAACTTCTACCTCAACATAACTCAAACCTCTTAAACCTGTCGTAATTGATGGTTGTTGGTTTGAAATCATTCCGGTATCAGAAATTAGGATAACGTCGTTTTTCAGTTTTTCCTGATTGCGTTCTACGAACCAAGCCAAACTTGCAGAACCTACTTCTTCCTCGCCTTCGATCATGAATTTTACGTTACAAGGCAAAGTGTTGCTTTGCACCATTAATTCAAGCGCTTTTACGTGCATGTACATCTGACCTTTGTCGTCACACGCTCCACGTGCGAAGATTGCGCCTTCTGGATGAATGTCTGTAGTTTTTATAACAGGTTCAAAAGGTGGTGAAGTCCATAATTCTAATGGATCTGGCGGTTGAACATCGTAGTGTCCGTAAACTAAAACCGTTGGAAGATTTGGATCTATTATTTTCTCTCCGTAGATAATTGGATAACCTGGAGTGTCGCAAGTTTCGACATAATCGCAGCCTGCTTTTGATAAACTTTCTTTTACAGCCTCTGCTGTGTCAATAACATCTTGAGAATATGCAGTGTCAGCACTTACCGACGGAATCTTTAATAATTCGATCAATTCATTGATAAACCGATCTTTATGTTGTTGAACGTAGGACTTAATATTTTCCATTTAAATTATTTTTATAGAAACCCAAAAGTACAAAAAAGAGAATTAATAATTTTTTTGAAATTTTTCTTTGAATATTCGAAAGTATGCTTATCTTTGCACCCACAATTACGCGGATATGGTGAAATTGGTAGACATGCCAGACTTAGGATCTGGTGCCGCAAGGCGTGTAGGTTCGAGTCCTATTATCCGCACTAAAACAAAGCTTCTGAAAATTTTTTCAGGAGCTTTTTTTTTTAATACCTTGTCCACAATTCGTCAATAATTAAAAAAACTAAAGACAAAATGCCTATTAGTTTCGAAAACAATTTATATTTGATGGTCTTTACAATATCATGTGTCATCAAAAATAAATTGGCTATCATATTATTTTATTTTAAAAAAAAACATACACTAAAAAATACAATTGTACAAATAATCTTATTTTTTATTTTTTTTTAATTAAAAAAATCTTACTTTTGAGTATACATTAAACTTAATTTTAAATTTTTTTTATGATTCCACAGTTACTCAACGCTAAGAAAATTATTAATCTTACGAAAAATGCTATATTACCAGCTTTAGTTTTAATTACAACATTTACAAGTTGCGATAATGACAATCAAATCGAATACACAAACAAACAAGTTAATTCAGAAAACCAAATTAAAATTTTAGCTGAAACTTATGGTTACACCATAGAGAACTCAAATATTAAAAAGCCAAGCTATAAAGCGGCAAATTCAAAAGAACTTGAAGCTACATTAAAATCACTCAAAACTAATTTTGAAAGCTCTAAAATGATAAGCTCAAATGGAGTTTCTATAGAAGATAATTTAGGATCTCAAAAATGGAGACAAATATTATACAATAATTTAAAAAACAAAAAAGCTAGTAAAAACGCTTTAACCAATGATGACCCACCATACAAATATTCCTCAACACTATATTTTGACAACACTTTTCCTGCAGCTAATATTGCTGTTCGAGTCGATTATAATCTAGACGCTAATGGTAATATTAGCGGATCCTCTGTGACAACTTACAAATATGGTATTGATATGGCAGGAGATTACTCTCAGACAACAGTAAACATAAGTACCTATGGCAATACGATTGTTTTTGAAGCGGTTGGTCAATTTTCAAATTCATTAGGCATCGGCTCATTTACCCTTAATAACACAAATAATGTAACATATACTGGATATCTTCAAACAAATAAGTTTGGTGGTGGAAGCCCTACGATGCAAATTTGGCAAGAACCATATATGGGACCACGTGGTAATGACGATCAAAACACACCTAAAAATCAATAATTCTTTTTATTATGAATAAAAACCAAAATCATATAAGGTTCTTTTTGAGAATAATCGGTACAATATCCATTACGATTTTTTTTATTTCAAAAATATTTGAAATAGATAACAAACTGACTGACGGTTTATTGATTTTAAGCGTGTCATGTTTTTCAATAATTATACTATACACTTTAATAAAGTACTTAAAAAACAATTACTTTGTTAAATAAAAACATATAATGATTTTTCCCATTTGCATTCTAATTTTTCATCCATAACAATCCCGATGCGAAAGGATTTACAGATTGAAAAGATTTTTTAAATGTTCTTAAAAAAGTAAAACAATAAATAATTATTGTTTTACTTTTTTTTCATATATACTACTCACGGTGAAAAAATGAAGAGATGTGACAAAGACTTCGGCCAAAGCCTTTTCCATTTTCAAACACAAAAAAACCTCCAGCTAAAGCTGAAGGCAATTCATTTAACTTTATTATTCAATGAAGTAAATCCATCTAGTTTGTCATTCCGAGGAACGAGGAATCTTCGCGAGTAGCTCTACAAAGATTATCGATTTAGATTGTGGAGTTTCTCACGAAGATTCCTCGTTCCTCGGAATGACAAAAAAATGACGATTCTGATTCCGAAGATGGATTAAAATCAATCCCTACATAATGTTCCGTTCCTTCGGAACTTTTTTTTAAATTTCAAAACAAAAAAACCAGAACTCCGCATTTTTATATTATTCGATATAATTATTTTTACTTTTTAAAAATGTCAATCAAACGAATATTTCGTTCCAAACTTATAATCATGTTCAAAAAATCAACTTTTGCTTTTGCTTTACTTTTTATTCTAAATTCATGTCTTGTTCAGCAAAAAAGTTTAGAAATAAACGATTGGTATGCTTTTACTAAATCTAATACCGCACAACAAGAGCCTTCACAAGTATATGAATTTACAGATGGAATGATTCGCATGCACGGAGAAGATCCAAGTTGTTTGATGACCAAAAAAAGCTATAAAAACTTTGAGCTTGCGCTTGAATACAGATGGAATCTTGACGAGAAATACAAAATGAAAGGCGTGAAAAACAGCGGCGTGATGTATAATATTCCGTTAGATGCTTCGGACAGAATTTGGCCAAAAGGAATTCAATTTCAAATAAAAGAAAAAACTACCGGAGATTTTATCTTTTTGGATAACGTAACAGCAAAAGTAAATGGAAAATTAGTTGAAGCAGGTGCAAGTGTGGTTTCTCCTAAGTTTTTAGAAAATGAGAATCCGTATGGCGAATGGAATTTGGTTGTTATTAAATCTTTCAACGGAAAAATAAAGCAATATTTAAACGGAAAATTAGTAAACGAATGCACAGAAGCTTCTGCAACTGAAGGCAAAATATCCTTAAATTACGAGCGTTCGCCGATTGATTTTAGAAATATCCAGATAAAAAATATCTCTAAATAAATTTAAACAAAAAAATTCTTCCCAATTCTACGCAACCATTTTGATATTCAAACATCTATTAAAAAAAGATTGTTATGAAAAAAATGATTTGCTTCTTGATTTTGACTTTAGGAATTCTGGCTTGTTCTTCAGAAGAAAGTACCTCTGCAGACGACAGTTTTCGCATAAAATTTTACAACAAAACCGGCTCGGATATTGATTCCTTGATTATAGCCAAAAATTTTATTGGTCATTTAAAAAACGAAAACTCGACAACTTTCCTTAATTTCAAAAAAATGAACTTTGGCGGCGATCAAACATTTCGGGAAATAAGTGGCATCTCAAACAACAAAAAATTAAAGGAACTTCCTTCAGTGGCAGCAGCTTGGAACTGGTGCGGCACAATGGATATTAATACTCCAATTAAAAGGAGATATTTTTTTGATATTAAAACAACAACCAACAAAGACGGAAGTACTAGCCTTTTTTTAGTAGAGCGTTACTCAACATCATTTTAGAAGGAAAATTAAAAAAATTGTTATGAAAAAATTGATCTGTTTCTTGATTCTGACTTTAGGAATTTTGGCTTGTTCATCAGAAGAAAATACGCGTGCAGAAGGAAATTTTGAATTCATTATTCCATATACAACTCAAATAACGGTTGGTGGCGTAGTTGGGATTCAGGATAGAACCTTTAAAGCTGGCGAAACTTTCAGCGGAATCGATGAAGGAGATGGAAATGTAACAATCAGAATTGCTGAACATTCTGTATTAAATGATAATTGTCCAAGTAATACTTGTTATCAGGAATTTCTAAGCGTTCCGAGAAAGTATTTGAAATTGAAGAAATAAATCCACATAAAAAATCTCTATTAAAAACTGCAAATAATTCAAAAACTCGCTTAAATCTTTTTTGTGTTTCATTGTTTAAAATATTCTTATTTTTGAGGTTATAAAAACTTAATTATCAATATTTTAATTGTTTTACATTTCAAACAAATCCAATTAAAACACATGAAAAAAAAGAAATTATTAGTTTTAATTTTAGGAATTATTGTCGTTTTCTTCTTTTCAAAAATAATAAGAAATTTTACTGTCGAGCAAGAAATCCAAATTCTTAAATCGGAACATTTTGTTGTTTCCTACAGCGGAATTTATAAAAGTGACGCTGAAAAAATCAGCAAAAATCTTGAAAACAATTATGCAAAAATCAGAACTGATTTAAAAGATGTAAAACATGAATTGATAAAAGTTTATGTTTATGGTTCTCATCAAAAATTTAGCCTTGCCACTGGTTTAAACGGAAACGTAAACGGTACCAGCCGTGGACCAAATGAATTTCATTTTGTTTGGACAAACTGGTTTAATTCTGTTTTTCCAGACGATCCTCTTAAAACTGCTGTTCATGAATTTACGCATTGTGTTCAATTAAATATATTAATCGACAAGGCAAAAGAAACGATTATCACACAAGACCGACTTACTTTTGACAAGAAATTTGATAAAAAGTTTGGAGCCGAATATCCGCGTTGGCTTTGGGAATCGATCAGTATTTTTGAAGCAGGAGAAGTGAATTCACTAAGCGTAAAATATACCAAAGGCAAAAATCTGACTTTAGAAGAACTAAATCACAGCAATCAGATTTACAATATTGGTTATACCATAATTGAATATCTTACCAAAAAATGGGGAAAAGATATACTGCCAAAATTGATTGCTTCATTTGGGAATATCGAAAAAACATTGAATATAAAACCCGAAGAATTTGAAAAAGGCTGGATTGCTTTTTTGGAGGAAAATTATTAAAAAACTTTGCGACGCTGCGACTTTTCGAGAGATTTATAAGTACAAAAAATTACATACTTTAAAAATTAATCTCGCAAAGTCGCAGCGTCGCAAAGTTTAAAATATTAATTACTTTTTATCCAAAAGCTCAAGAATTTTATCCACATTCACTTCGCTGTAATCATTAATATAAAAATCACATGGCGGAAGCTGTTCTTTTGTATGTGAACTCAAAACGCCAACCACTTTCATTCCTGCATTTAATCCTGCTGTAACTCCCGAAAAAGAATCTTCGAAAACCACACAATCCGACGGTGAAACTCCAACACGCTCAGCCGATTTTAGATAAACTTCCGGATTTGGTTTATGAAACGTAACGTCTTCACTTGACATCATCGAATCCATTTTTTCACCTAGTTTCAAAGCATTCGCAATTAAATCCAAATTGGCACGTGGAGCAGATGTTCCAACAGCTGTTTTAAATCCGCGGGATTTTAACTCGTTTAAAAACTCCAAATAATGCGGAATCGTTTCGACTTTGTCTTTATAAATCTCACGAAACATCGCTTCTTTTTCGTCTTCAAGTTTTGTCAATTCTTCTCCTGTAATTGGACGTTTGAAGAAATGTGTCATGATATATCCGTTATGTTTTCCGTACATATGTTCTTCAAATTCTTTTTCTGAATGAGGAATCTGGTATTTGTCAAAGAATGCTTGAAAAGCTTTTGCATGATCGGGATTGGTATGGCAAATAACGCCGTCCATATCAAAAATTACACATTGCTGGCTCATATATTTATTTTATTTTTTTAACGGTTGCAAGATACTTATTTTCTGTGGGGTCACGGCAGGTTTCTCGCGGAGTTTTTTTTGAATCTCGCAATCCCGATAGCTATCGGGATAAAAAGATTTAAGCAGATTTGCTCAGATTTTTTATTTCTTAAATCTTATAATCTATAGCTGATTTTTTTGACTCATTCAATAAACATAAAAGTTATGACAGATAACAGAAAAAGTCGTTATTTGCACCCATATTTTAAATCGTAAAACGACTCAGAAAAGTAACCCCAAATAAAACAGTACAATGCTTTTTAACTCGATTGATTTCGCGATATTCTTGCCTATAATATTTATCCTTTATTGGCTTATTGGCAAAAAATCACTTCAGTATCAAAACATTTTACTATTGGTTTCCAGTTATTTCTTTTATGCTTTCTGGGATTGGCGTTTTTTATTTCTTTTAGTATTTTCGACGCTGCTAGATTATTTTACAGGATTAAAAATGCAAAACACATCGAATTCTGTCACAAAAAGAAATTGGTTTTGGATCAGTGTTTCGATCAATTTAGGCTTTTTGGGTATCTTTAAATATTATAACTTTTTTGCTGATTCCTTCGCCAGAGCAATTTCACATTTTGGACTTCAGGTCAATCCATGGACTTTAAAAGTTATTCTTCCTGTTGGGATTTCGTTTTATACTTTTCACGGCTTATCTTATGTAATTGATATTTATAAAAACCGAATCAAAGCCGAAGAAAGCTTTATCAATTATTCGGTTTTCGTTTCTTTTTTTCCATTATTGGTTGCTGGGCCAATTGAAAGAGCAACGCATCTTCTGCCTCAAATTAAACAAAAAAGAAAATTTGATTATCTACAGGCAATTGACGGGTTACGACAAATTTTGTGGGGATTATTTAAGAAAGTTGTCATTGCAGATTCTTGTGCAGTTTATGCAAATTCTATTTTTAATGATTCTGATGGCTATTCGGGAAGTACACTTTTATTAGGAGCTGTATTCTTTGCTTTTCAAATCTATGGAGATTTCTCAGGCTATTCTGATATCGCATTAGGAGTTGCTCGTCTTTTAGGGATTGATTTACTAAAAAACTTTTCGTTTCCTTATTTTTCAAGAGATATTGCAGAATTTTGGAGACGCTGGCACATATCGCTTTCAAGTTGGTTTAAAGACTATTTGTATATTCCCTTGGGAGGAAGTAAAGGCGGAATGTGGAAAACAATTCGAAATACCTTTATTATTTTTATCGTAAGCGGATTTTGGCATGGCGCAAACTGGACATTTATCGCCTGGGGATTTTTAAATGCTTTATTTATAATGCCTTCGATTATTTTTAAAACAAACAGAAATAATCTTGACATAGCCGCTCAAGGCAAGATACTGCCGAGTTTTAAAGAATTCTTATCCATTCTCATCACTTTTGGATTGACAGTTTTCGCATGGATTTTCTTTAGATCAGAAAGTATACGACATGCGTATCATTTTATTGCTAAAATATTCTCGCAAACACTTTTTACCAAACCGGAAATACTGCCAAAAAAATTGATGCTGATCATACTTCTATTCATGATTATCGAATGGTTAGGCAGAGAAAATGAGTTTGCACTATCTAAATTACCAATCAAGAGCAAAGCAATCCGCTGGGGATTTTATTACATTTTAGTAATTACAATATTATATTTTTCGGGTTCAGAACAACAATTTATTTATTTCCAATTTTAGTTATGCGAAAATTCATTGTAAACAGTATCTTTTTTTTATTTCCTGTGTTTCTGGGCCTCGCATTTATGGAATTATTACTTACCAATATTCCAAATGACTATTTATTCAAAAATAAATATCTGGACGAAAATTCAGGCGAAATTGAAACTTTGATTCTAGGAAGTTCACATACTTATTATGGCGTTGATCCGCAATTTATGAACCACAAAGCCTTTAATAGTGCTGCTATTTCACAATCTTTGGATTACGATTATGAGATTTTAAAAAAATATGAATCAAGGCTTAAAAAACTAAAATACATTATAATTCCTGTCGATTATTTTTCTCTTTTCTCTAAACTGGAAACCGGAATTGAAAGTTGGAGAATCAAAAACTATATTATTTACTATCATATAAATACAGGCAACAATTATAACCGTTCAAATCATTTCGAATTATTTAATGGAAAGATTAGCGACAACATTGAACGCATCAAAGAATACTACATCCATCACAAGGTTAAAAATATTACATGCAATAAATATGGATCGGGCGTAATTTACAGCTCAACCAAGAAAAAAGATTTAGTTGAAACAGGAAAGTCGGCAGCTAAAAGGCACACCCAAAATATACATGACAATTTATATTTTAAAGAAAATACCAAAATCCTTAAAAACATTGTGCAATTAGCCAATTCAAAGAATGCAAAAGTAATTTTCATCACCTGCCCGGCTAATAAAACATATGTTGAAAATTTAAATGCTGCACAACTTTATGCAACCATTAATTTCATAAATCGATTAGTTAAAAGCAGTCCAAATGCATCTTACTACAACTTTTTAACTGATAAATCATTTAACGATGATGATTTTTATGACGCTGATCATTTAAACAAAATCGGAGCTAAAAAACTATCCCTGAAAATTGACAATTTACTAAACGAGAAATAAAACAAGATTCGTTAAATCATTAGCCAATCCAAATTTTACTTTTCACCAGAGTCATCGTTTGTCTCAAATGCTGGTTGCAGGCAATCAGAATAATCAAAACCAACAAACCGTAACCTACAATCGTATAAATTTCCATATCAGCCAATAAAGTCGATTGTTTAGCAACGGTTCCGAAAATCTTTTTCATGGCTAAAACATTCGCATTATCTGCCGAATAACCTTTGGAAATGAAACTTTGTGTTGTTGAGGCAATAGTTTGCTGTGCTTCTGTATTTTCTCCTGTTACAAATTGACTTAGTTTCAAGAAGTGTTTTTTATTCAAGAAAACCATCGCATTCTGCATTACACAGAAACCAATCGTACTTCCCCAAAAACGTCCCGAAACACCTACAATTCCTGAAGAAACCGCCATATTTGCCGGAACCGATGATGTGGTAAATAAGATGAGCGGAACAAATAAAAACCCAACACCGATTCCTTGCAAAATATAGGGAATGATAATATCGCTTAGCGCAACATCTGGCACAAAAAGAAACGTAAACCAGAAGTGGAAAATAGCAATAAGCGTAAAACCAATCATGAAAATAATTTTAGTCGAAACAGATTTCATCAGAAAAAAAGCAGCTAAAACAAGTCCGATTACATTTCCTAATCCATTGATGTACTGCATGCCCGCAACACGTGACGGATCCCAATTCCAAATCGAAAACATCGCCGAATGACAAAGACTCAGCGTTGCTCTGCTGATATAAAAAAGGAAAAACAATAAAAACCCAATTCTAAGATTGGCATATTTCAGAACTTCAAAATTGAAACTTGGTCTTTTCACCAAACGTTCTTTAAAGATGAACAATCCGCCTGTAATGAGCGAAATCATCAGTATTAAAACCATTTCAGAAGACTGCAACCAATATTTTTTCTCCGCATAAACAAAAAAGTAGGCACCGCAAAGAATTGAAATTAAAACCAAAAAATAACTCATCCAATCGATTTGATACAATGGGATTTTCTTTGTGATTCGGTGCCCTCTGAAAGTAACTAAGATTAAAAAGACGTTTAAAACCTGAAGTCCGCCCGAAACATACAACATGTATTTCCAGTCGTAATGATCGAGAAACCAAACGGCAATATTCATAATAAACGGCGTAGACAACAACAGCGCTCCGTAGTAAAACGAAAATCCAATAATAATGGCATTTTTAGTATTGAACTGCTCAATAAGCAATTGTCTGATTGTGATTACCGGAAGTGCCATCAGAATTCCTTCGGCAACTCTCATCAATAAAAAAACCGGAAAACTGGTAATATATGCCGACGAAACAATCGTAATTCCGATTAAGGAATAAACCGCCATCAGGTAATTTTTTGCAGGGAAAAAACTCGAAAATCGGCTTTCTATCAAGATTGTAGCCAGTAAAGTTCCGTACGTCACGCACATCGCAAACTGCAAATCTTCAGGTTCAATATCCAGAAAACTTGCCGCATACGTTACGTTCGACGTATAAACTCCCAATAAAATCATGGAATGCAAAAGACAAACGAACAAAATAATAATGATTGCCCACTTTGGAACCCAGGATTTAAATATACTTTTATCTTCCATTTTATTTGTGTGCAGCAACTACTGTAATGTTCATTCCTGCTCTTAAAAAATCGGTTTGTTTGTCTTGTTCTTTTAACTGAATTCTAACCGGAATTCTTTGTTCAATTTTCACGAAGTTTCCTGTCGCATTATCTGGAGGAAGCAATGAAAATCTCGCGCCACTTGCAGGCGATAAAGAAGCAATTGTTCCAACAAAAACCTTGTCGTTTACCGCATCGGCTTTGATTTCAACTTCTTGACCAACTGTTAAATATTGTAATTGTGTTTCTTTGAAATTAGCTGTGATCCATTTTTCTCTACTCACGATAGAAAGCAGAGATTGTCCTTCTTTCACCATTTGTCCTGGCTGTAAATTTCGTTTTCCCACCCAGCCATCATAAGGCGCCGTAATTACTGTATACGAAAGAAACAATGCAGCATTATCAGCAACAGCTTGTTTGGATGCAATATTCGTTTGTGTTGTCGGAACATTTGCTTCAGCAACAGAAGTACTCAAAGTAGCCGAATGAATTCTATTTTTCATTTCTGAAAAATGCGCCTGTGCCGATTCGTAATCGGCGCGGACTTTTTCTAACTGTTGAGAAGTGGCTGCTTCTTCTTTAACCAAAGCTTTATACCTGTCGTATTCTAATTTAGTTTTCCAAAGATTCGATTTTGCAGCGTCCAATTGCGATTCATTAATTGCCGTTGCGCTTGCTGTATTAATTGCATTTTTCTCGGCCACAACACTATTCTGTTTAGCGTTCTGAACATCAGCCAAAGCCACATTCAATTTCGACTTATATTCCCTGTTATCAATCACGACCAAAGTATCGCCTCTATGCACAAACTGGTTTTCGTCAAAACGAACTTCCTGCACATAACCCGTAATTCTCGACATAATTGGCGTAACGTATTGCTCCACCTGAGCATCATTGGTTTCTTCGTGATTTCGATTAAACACATAAAACCAAATTCCCAAAATGACCCCGCTTATTACCAGCGTACATGCAATAATTGTTATTAGTATATGAAACGTTCTATTTCTTCTAGTTTCATTTTTTATCTTAACCATCTTTTTTATCTCTTTATCTTAGTTTTTTCTAATTCTCCACCGGATTGAAATCCGGCGCTACAATATGAGCCGTTCCTTCGGAACTGAAAATCCATCTATATTCTTTACTCTATTCTCTTGTTTCCTGTCTCTTGCCTCTTTCTTCTGACTTCTAACTCTGAGGCATTATCCCAGCCGTATGAAGCAACTCATAATGTTTCAAAACCGCATCCAAATGGGTAGAAATTTTGTTGTATTTTGCCTGAAGCAAAGCATTATCAGCATCGACCATTTCGGTAATTAAAACCAATTGGTTTAAGTATTTCAGTTTTACGATTCGGTAGTTTTCTTCAGCTAAATCCAAAGCTTTGTCAACGACCACAAACTTTTCAAGGATTTCCTGATATTGTGTATGTTCTTTATAAAGCTGATCCTGAATTTCGTCTTTTATGATTTCAGACTGCATTTCCTGCCATTTTATTTTGGTATTTGCTTGATCTGTCTTCGTTTTGTTTTTATACAAAGACGAAAGATCAAAAGAAGCTTCAATTCCAACCTGACCTAAAGTGTACAAATACGGATTTGGTGGAAAGAATTTATAGTTTGGATAATAAAAACCATAATTCCCGAAGAAATGAACGCTTGGCAGATAATTTGCTTTTGCCAATTTCAGTTCCGTTTTGCTGATGTTTAATTCCTGGCTTGCAATTCGCATTTCTTCGTTTTGCAAGGCTTTATTCATATAAAAATCATACGGATCCAAACCGTTCATTTCGTCTAAACTTGACGTTGTATCAATCGCGATTTCTTCATTTTCCGGAATCTGAATCAAGGTCTTCAAATCATGAAGCGCTATTTTTATGTTTTTGGAATTTGTAAGCGCATTCAACTCACGATCAGAAAGCTGCAATTCGGCACGAATAACTTCGTTTTTCGTTACTGTTCCGTGTTTCTGTAGCGACTGAACTTCTTTTAATCGGTTTTTTTCTTCTTTGATGTTTTCTTCAAATATTTTTTGAAGTTCCATCATTTTATAAATCGCCAGATAGTTTGCCACCACTTCCAGTTCAATATCGTTTTCTGTTTTTTCCGATTTAATTTTGGCAATTTCGTTTTCCTGATTCGCAATTTTGATCGCGTTATTAATCTTGTTTCCAACGTAAATTGGCATTTTAAAAGTCGAATTCACCTCGTAGATTTCAGGAATTGCTTTCGTGACTTCTTTTCCATTCAAGAAACCATTTCCTTTAAATTCGGTAATATTGGTAATTCTCGAATACATGCCTTTTAATTCTACATCCGGCAATCTAAGTTCTTTTCTTTCTTTGATGTTTTGCTCAGCGAGCGTAATCTCCAGTTGAGATTTAAGTACTTTCTTGTTGTTTTCCTTCGCCAATTTCATCACTTCTTGTAAAGAAACAGTACGAATCTCTTGTGCTTGTAAACTACTGAATGTCAAAACAATTATCAACAACCACAAACTTCTGGGGAAACAATCTTCTTTTAAATTTGTAAGGAACATGAATACATAAATATTTTATGGTGCAAAGTTCCTTCATTTTTTTCTTGGCGGATGATTCTAAAAAGTCAATAACATATTCATTTCGGACAAATGTTAAAATTCCATTTTCCGAAATCGCTATATTAAAACACTGGAAAACAATAAATTAGAAATTAAAGTTGTTTCACGCAGATTTTATTTTTTACTCTCGCAGATTTGGCAGATTAAGCAGATAAACTTTAAAAAATCTACACAATCAGCTTAAATCCTTTTAAATCTGCGTGAAAAAATCAATTGGCGCATTTCAAAAATCCCCTAAATCTGCGGAATCTGCGAGAGAACTTATTTTAGCATGAGATGAAAAAAAATCTGCGTGAAACAAAATTTTTACTTTCGTTCCAAAATCTCTTCTCCATTTAAGTAATCGGAAGGTCTTTGCCCTAAAATCTTGAAGAATGTGTTGCTGAAGGTCGGAACACTATTATAACCAACTTCTTGAGCTACCTCTTTTACCGAAAGTTTTCTTTCTAACAGAAGTTCGATCGCTTTGAGGATTCTTCGAATAGTATAATATTGAATAAATGACATTTTGAGATCTTTTTGAAACAAGCGATACAAAGAGCGTTCGCTGAAACCAAATTCATGTGCAACATCTGCGAATAAAATTGTTTCACCAAGATTATTCTCCACATAACGCAGAATTTTCCCTAGTCGTTTGTCTTTTGGCTGTGGTAATTCTAAAGGTAAATTATTAGTGCAAATTTGAGGAAGAATCGCTTTTATGGCTTTTGCAATTGTAAAACTCGGAGAGCCTTTTTTCAAATCTCCGTTCCATTGATTGGTAAACATCATCATTTGGAGCAGCAAATTATTAACCGGATAAATCCCTTCTCTTTTGTAGAATTGATCTTCATCTTTTTCAACCGGAAAATATAAATTTCGCATCATCACATGTTCCGATTTTGGTTCGATACTATGCTCTAAACCCGCCGGAATCCAGATAAAATGTCTTGCAGGCAAAAAATAAGATTTCGTTTCGGTTGTCACAAAAACCACATCGCCTTCTGCGTATAGCATTTGTGCCTTTTCGTGTTTATGCCATGGAACAAACAATTCGCCCATTATATCATGATGACAGTAAATGCTTTTTTTATCTGCATCTACTTTCTTGATGTAATATTTGTCTACTTTAAAGGTTGATTGTTCCATTTAAATGATACGATGATTTCGTATTATAAAGATACTGAAGAAATAGAAATTAAAATTCAAATCGCTACACAGTTTGTCATTTCGACGAAGGAGAAATCTCCGCGAGTAGCTCCGTACAGAATATCGCCAATCTTTGTAGAGTTTCTTGTGAAGATTTCTCCTTCGTCGAAATGACAAAACAAACTGAGTAAAAAACTTTGCTCCCGATAGCTATCGGGATCGCGTAAATCTTAGCGCTCTTTACGGTTAAACCTCGCAAAGTTCATATAAAAAAAATGCCTCTCGTAATGAGAGGCATTTTAAACAACTTGGTCTCGTTTTTGAAAACGAGAGGACTCGAACCCGTCTCGTCCCTAGACGAGATGCCAGACATGTATTCTAACCAACTTTATCTTTCTTATTTATATTCTTTAATTAAAGCCTCTATTGATTTTCTATTTAACTTTTTCAATCTCAATTCTTCAATCAAAGCTTCTTTTTTAGTTTCGAATGATTTCGAATAAACCAACTCCCATGGTCCTTTATTTGAAGTATACCTGCTTCTATTCTCATTATGATATAATAATCTTTGAGCAACATCTTCACTAAATCCTTTGTAATAAAGATCAAAAGTTTTAGAATAAATTATATAAACGTAAAACATAAATCAAAATTTAATGTAAAAAAAAAATGCCTATCATAATGATAGGCATTTTTAACAACTTAGGCGGTCTGGACGGGACTCGAACCCGCGACCCCATGCGTGACAGGCATGTATTCTAACCAACTGAACTACCAAACCCTGCGTTATTGCGAGTGCAAAAATACAATAGAATTTCGTTTCTGCAAGCGTTTTTGCGAATAAAAATTGAGAAATTTTTAATTGGTTAAATTCCAATATTTTAAAAATTGATACTAAATTTAAAAAAGAAGTATTTTCTTTCTTTTTAACCGCAATCCCGATAGCTATCGGGAGCAAAGTTAAAAGCGCAAAGGGCGCAAAGCTTTAAAAAAAACTTTGCGCCCTTTGCGTAAATCTTTACGGTTAAAAACAAAAAACCAAAAGTGTTTTAAATCAAAAAAGCCATCCACAAAAGTGGAAAGCTTTTCATTGGTCTAACTACTAAACCAGCTACGAGTTACAAAGTCGTAGCAAAACAACACAACTAATCTTAGATACCGTTTTTGGGCAAAAAAGCCTTTCTTAATAGAAAGGCTTTTCCCAATATTGCGGTCTGGACGGGACTCGAACCCGCGACCCCATGCGTGACAGGCATGTATTCTAACCAACTGAACTACCAAACCTCTGCGTTATTGCGGTTGCAAAGATATAACAGAATTTCGTTTCTGCAAGTGTTTTTATAAAAAAAATAAAATTATTTTTCAAAATATCACCCAAAGTTTTGTTTTTCAACCAAATATGTAGTCAATATTTTTTCAAAATTATCGCCCACATTTACCGAAACGTACTTAATTTGGTTCTTCGCACAGGTTAAAGCCAGGTTTTTAAAATAAGCTTCTACCCTTTTTTCATATTCAGCTTTTACATTATCTGCAAAAATTGAAACCTCTTCACCCGATTCTAAATCGATAAATTTTCTTGGCGCATTATCAAAATCAAATTTCATTTCAGTTTGACTATCAACCACATGAAACAAAACTACTTTATGTTTATTGTGTTTTAAATGCTGTAAAGCATTGAATAATTTCTCTTCATCTTCCGTTTGAAACATATCTGTAAACAAAATAATCATCGAACGGCGATGCATTTTCTCTGCAATTTGGTGCAGATAAGTGATCGTATCAGTAGTTTTTTTGACTTTTGGCTGAACTAATAATTCTTCCAGTTTATTCAAAAGCATTCGGTGATGACGATCGCTTCCCTTTTCCGGAGCGTAATATTCGTATTTATCGGAGAAAACGCTCAAGCCAACGGCATCGCGCTGTTTCTTTAAAATATTCATTAAAACCGCTGAAGCCAAAACCGCAAAACCAATCTTCTTTTCATAAAAAGGTTGATTCGATTTGAGTTCTGGATAATGCATCGACGACGAATTATCGACAATCAAATGACAGCGTAAATTGGTTTCTTCCTCAAAACGTTTTGTGTACAAACGATCCGTTTTGGCGAATAATTTCCAATCGATATGTTTGGTGCTTTCGCCTGCATTATAGACTTTATGCTCGGCAAATTCGGCCGAAAATCCATGAAACGGACTCTTATGCATTCCAGATATAAAACCTTCCACAACCTGATTTGCCAACATTTCGAGATGCTGAAAACTCGAGACTTTCTCTATTTCCGATTCAATTTTCATTCGGTTTCTTTTTTAATATTTTGCGCTTTATAAAGCAAATCTGTCGCCATAAATAATTTACGTTTCAAGATCGGACTAAAATTAGGGTTTTCTTTTAAGAATCGCTGTACTTCATCAAAAGCATATTTCGATGAATATCTCCCAACTGTATTATCAAGCCAGTCTTTCGGAAAGAAAATATCTCCTGTGCGCTGAATTTCTTCTACCAAATCTAGTGAAAATCTAATATATTTTTGTGCACTTTCCTGACGAAGCGGATGATTTACATTCGCCAATCCCACAGAAACCCATGCTTCTTTTTCACGATTGGCATCGTCTTTTAACGATTCTATAAAGGCATTTCGAACGGATTCGTCTTTTGATAATGATGGAAGCAAAAATTCAAATCGCTTCTTTTTATCAGGATTTGTGATTGTTGTTCTTGTTTTCTCTAAAATTTCATCGGCTTTTTCATGTTTGAAAATGGCCAGATTCATTGCCATATTCGTAAAATCGTCTTCGTTCAATTTCAAATTCTGAATCACAACTTCTTTATTCCAAATCTGATATAATTTGGCTTTCGCCGAATCTGAATACGCAATCGAACTAAACAATCCAAATAATGTCTTTTTGATATTAGCTGATAAATTAGCCTGCAAACGACTGTATAGAATATCTTCAAGCTGTTTCTGAACTTTGTTTTGCTGTTTTTCTGTGAAGAATCTCCAATAAATCGTATTCAAATTATTAGAAACTATTCGTAAAACCAATTCGTTTTCTTCCGTTTGGATTCCTTTAAAAAAACAATCAAAAGCTTTCTCTGGCGAAATATTCCCAATCAACGTATTTTCATAAAGATTGCTGTACGCCGAAGCTCTTGCAACCTCATCTTTTAAAGTAGAAATAACATTTAAATTATTCCCGTCAAGCGGAAAAACGCCGTATCCAAAACCATTATAATTGTAAATAATAGTAAGCGGTTTTTTAAGTCCTATAGCCTCTTTTAAAATCAAACTTTTATCTATAATATTTGCCGTCAGCACTTTTACTTCATTAGAATAAACTAAACCAATCTGAAAAATCTGAGGCCAAACATTATTCGATTTGTCTTCTGCCTTTTGAAAAATTTCAAACTTTTTGATTTTGTTTTTAGTATCATATTCTATTTTATCTGAGAAAATCGTTCTTCCGGATTTGTTGACCCAAACTTCGCTCCATTTCTTCATATCCAAAGGCGTTTCAGCGTCTAGAATTTCTACAAGATTATTCCAATCGGCATTGTCGTTGGCATATTTCTGAATGTATTTTTGAATTCCTTTTTGGAAAGCTTCTTTTCCCATCGAAGCTTCTAATTGACGCATCATAATCGGGGCTTTATTGTAAATCATCGCACCATAAAGCGAACCGGCATCTTTCAAATTCGCTAAATGTTGTCTTATCGGATGTGTTCCCAAAGATCGATCTTCCGCGTAAGCGCTGGCATAATGCGTACTAAAAAATTGCAGATTATGATTGATTTTCGGAAAAATCGGGTTCATGATTTTGTCTGCCATGAAATTGGCAAAAACCTCTTTCATCCAAACATCATTAAACCATTTCATTGTTACCAAATCGCCAAACCACATATGTGAAGTTTCATGTGCGATTAATTTTGCACGGTTTAATTTTTCACTGTCGGTTGCGCTGTTGTCCAAAAACAAAGTCGATTCTCTGTATTGAATTGCTCCAACATGCTCCATTCCACCATATTGAAAAACTGGAATTGAAGCGAAATCCAACTTCTGAAAAGGAAATTTATAATTGGTATATTTTTCTAAAAAGTCTAAAGATTGCTGGTGTAGATTGAAAATTGTATCAGTGCTTATTTTTATTTTCTCTTCATTATTTTCTCGATACAGCATTGTCATTTCTAAACCTGGTTTTTCCGTAACGCTTTTGAATTTTCCTGCTACAAACGAAAACAAATACGTACTCATTTTATCCGATTCTCCAAAAGTGTACGAAGTAAAATCTCCTTTTTCGACTTTCTCTTTTACATCGGCTCCAGCCAGAACCGTCCAATCTTTTGGGACAGAAAGACTGAGTTTATAAGTTGCTTTGATATCTGGCTGATCAAAACACGGAAATAAAGTGCTTGCACGATCCGGAACTAATAAAGTGTACAGAAAATCATCATTCCGATTTAAAGACAAATTTCCCGCAATAAAGAAAATCGAAATGGCATTTTTTCCTAAAATTAAATTTTCAGCAGGAATTACAATATGCCCGTTTTCATGAATGATTGCAATATTTTTCCCGTTTGCCGAAACTGATTTTATATTTTGAGATTTCTCTTTAAAATCAAAAACAAGAGGTTTACTTAAATCTGATAAATTCAGATTTACCGTTAAACCGGAATTAATATCTTCATTTTTCTTATTCGGGATTTCAAAAGACAATTCGTATTGAACATCTGAAATTTGTTTTTTGCGAAATTGAGCCAATTGCTCTGAAACGCCATTTTCTATACTAAAACTTTCTTTTGGTTTCGATTGAGAAAAACCGATCGTCGTGATTATAAAAAAGGCAAAAAAGCGGTGAAGAATTTTCATTTTCAAGGAATATAAGATTCGTTAAAAATAAAAAATAGTTTGCCACGAATTGCACAAATTTCCACTAATTAAAATTTAAGTTTGATTTTTTTTGCCACAGATTTCACAGATTAAACGGATTTTAAAATCTGTGGAAATCCTTTAATCTGTGGCAAAATTTTTAAATTAATTAGTTCATTATTGGCAAATAAAAAAGGCTTGACTTTCGCCAAACCTTCTTTATATAAATCATAATCTTACGATTACAACAAAGCGTCTAAACTATCTGCGTAGGTTTGTTTTGGAGCAACTCCAACTTGTTTTCCTACTACTTCACCGTTATGAAAAACCAAAACGGTTGGTATGTTACGCACACCATATTTTGCAGCGAATTCTTGGTTAGCATCTACATCTACTTTACCAACAACTACTTTACCAGCGTACTCGTCGCTTAATTGGTCAATGATTGGACCAACCATTCTACAAGGACCGCACCATGCTGCCCAAAAATCTACCATTACTGGTTTATCTGACTTTAAAACTACTTCGTCAAAAGTAGCATCTGTTATTGCTAATGCCATAATAATTTGTCTTTAAATGTTATTTCAGCTTTAGTCCCTAGAGACCCGTTTTTTGTTATTTCCTAAACTGAGGTACAAAGTTAAAAATTAAAAACTAATCAAACACCATTCATAAATTAGTTTTGATTATAAAAGTATTGTAAATAATTATATCATAAATTTAAGTTTGATATTTCAAATTTAACATTGTAGTAATTTGAAAATCAGAAATTTAAATATGATTGTTTTTTGTAGTATCTTTAATCAACCATTAAAATTTTCCAGATGAAAGAAACTTTACATCGCATAAAAGTCTTTTTGCAATCGGCTGGTTTTAAAAAATATGCCAAACGTTTTGGATTTTTTATTTTAGGAGTAATTGCGCTTTTGCTGATTGCGTGCGGAGGTTTGTCGATTTATTTCAACAGAAATAAAACCGAAATTATTGCTAAAATCAATACCAAAATCAACGAAAACATAAATGGAAAGTTTCATATTGGCGATTTTCAGTATAAATTTTTGACTGGCTTTCCCAATTTTACTTTGGCTTTAAAAGATGTCGAGCTAAAAGACAATAAATGGAATATGCACAAACATACTTTGTTGAAAGCGCAGGAAATCGAAGTGCGTTTAAACGTTGTGAGTTTGCTTCAGAAAGAAATCAACATTCATAAAGTTCTGATTAACGACGCTCAAATTTACATTTACAAAGCGCCAGATGGTTATTCAAATTCCAATATTTTTAAACCAAAAAAGAAAAAAACACCCGAAAACAAAGAGAAACCCGAAACTACAATCGGACAAATTGACCTCAACAATGTTCGGTTTACGATAGACAATCACGTTGGACATAAATTATTTGATTTTGATGTCGCCAGTTTAAAATCAAAAGTAAATTATGACGGTGATAATTGGCAAACCGATCTTTTTCTGGACACTCAAATCAATAGTCTTGCTTTTAATACCGTTCACGGAAGTTTTGCCAAACAAAAACGCCTCAAAGGAACATTGGCTGTTTCTTTTAATGCTGAAAAAGAAAAAATCGACGTTAAAACTGACGGCTTGAAAATTGGAACTGATTCTTTTGATATTGTAGCTTTCTTCAATTTGGGAAAAAGTAATTCTTTGTTCGGAATTAATATTGGAACTACAATTTTATGGCAAAATGCATCTAATTTATTATCCAACAATATCAGCTCAAAGCTAAATCGCTTTGATTTAAAAAAACCAATTGATGTTAATTGCGACATAAAAGGCGATTTGAGCGCAGCAGGTGACCCAAGAATTGTCGTTCAGGCCATTATTAAAGACAACGAATTGAGTATTCCAGACGGACAACTTAATGATTGTAATTTCAAAGGAATTTTTACCAATAATTTCAAACCGAAGGAAGGTTTCACTGATGCCAATTCGGCTGTAATTTTGACCCGATTTTCAGCAACTTATCAAAATATTCCTTTGAAGATTCCGCAATTGTCGATCAATAATCTCGAGAAACCGCTTGCTACGGGAACTGTAAGTTCTGATTTTGATGTCAGCAAACTCAACGAAATCAGCAACGACAAATGGATTCAGTTTACTGAAGGACACGCTACAGCCAACTTGCAATTTCAGTTTGATATTGTGGATTTGTATATCAATAAGCCAAAATTTATTGGAAATGTAAACGTAACCAATACTTCATTTGATTTTATTCCGAAGAATGTTCATGCCGAAAAAGTAAATATACAGCTTGAATTTACACAACAAGCTTTGCTGATTAAAAAAATCGCCTACAAACACAAGAAAAACACGATTTATATTGAAGGTAAAATTGATAATTTCCTCAACCTTTATTATGATGCGCCCGAACAAATGGTAGTAAATTGGAAAATTTATTGCCCAAATATCGATATCAAACAATTTTTGGGTGTTTTGGCTTCTTCCAAAAAACAAACCGTTGCAAAAACCAATAAAAAACCAACTATTTCGAATCACTTGCGAACCGTAATCGAAAAATGTTCGGTAGTAATTGACATCAAAGCTGATCAAATAACCTACAATAAACTAACGGCCACAAATACCACTGCAAGAATCCAAATGCTGAATTCAAAATTGCTCATCAAAAATGGTTCGCTGCAAACTTCAGGAGGTAGTATCGCTTTTAATGCGGAAGTTTCGCCAAGCGGAAAAAATTTCGCTTTTGGCTCTAACGCACAGGTAAATCGGGTGGATATTGCGAGCTTTTTAAAATCGTTCAACAACTTCGGAATCAAATCTTTTACTCCAAATAATATTCACGGAAGACTCTCCAGTTCAGCTAATGTTACCGGTTTAATGAACAGCAACGGCGAGCTCATAACAAATTCTACTCACGGAAGTTTAGTGTTCAATGTTACTCAGGGCGCTTTGGTCAACTTTGAGCCTATTATGAAAGTGGGGAAATATGCTTTTCCGTTTCGCGATGTTAAGAATATTACGTTCAGTGATTTGTCCGGTGATTTTAAACTGCGCGGTGAAATGGTCGATGTTAATAAATTAACCATTAGTTCAAGTGTTTTAAATCTTGATGCAAAAGGTGTTTATTCCTTTGGCCGAGGCACGAATTTAGCACTTACTATTCCGCTTCGAAATTCTAAAAATGACGCTAAACTGGCTACTAAGGCGGAACGTGATGCTGTTAGAGAAAAAGGGATTATTTTGCGTTTGGTTGCTTATGATGATAATGGGAAGATGAAGATTAAAAAGGGGAAAAAAGAGAAGGAGAAGTAATTTTTTAGTTCCTTATAAAGCCTAAGAATTATATATACGCTGATCAGAAATGATTGGCGTTTTTTATTTCTAAACATTTAGAAACGGTTAATATTAAGTTGAAAACTTTAAGCCTAATGAGGCCAATTGTACTCGGGTCAATTGTACGCACAAAACTACTTTTATAAACTATGAATATCAAAGAAAAATTCGGATTCAAAGTCAAAGAACTTCGAGAACAAAAAGGATACTCAATCGAGTATTTAGCCAATATTTCCAATGTAGACCGAAACTATATTTCAGACATAGAAAAAGGTCAACGCAATGTTTCCATAGAAATAATAGAAAAAATAATAATAGCTCTAGATTCTGATTTTGGAGCTTTTTTTAATGATAAGGATTTTAAAAAATGAAGAACGTAAAAAAATATTCTGAAATCAGGCAAAAACTGCAAATCGATATTGATAAGAAAACTGATAATGGATTAGCTAAATTAACTCATTATCTACAAAATCATAAAAATGGGGTTTCGGAATATTTCAAAAACGATGCTGAAGATTATCTTATTGGCTTACATGAAAAATTAAACATCCTTGAAGAACCTAACTTTCAATATTATTTGCCCATAAAATGGGATATACCTTTTCCATCTCCTGAAAAGCCTAAATTTAAGTTTATAGATTTATTTGCAGGTATTGGCGGCATAAGGTTAGCATACCAAAACTTGGGTGGAAAATGTGTTTTTACAAGCGAATGGGATACCTATTCGAAAAAAACTTATGAAGCAAATTTTGGAAAAGTTCCATTTGGAGATATAACTCAAATTAAGGAAACGGAAATTCCTGATCATGACGTTTTACTTGCAGGATTTCCATGTCAGCCCTTTTCTATTGCCGGAGTCTCAAAAAAGAATGCATTAGGCAGAAATCATGGTTTCTTAGATGAAACTCAGGGAACTTTGTTTTTTGATATTGCCAGAATTCTTAAACATAAAAGACCTAAAACTTTTATGTTAGAAAATGTAAAAAATCTCGTATCTCATGATAAAGGAAATACTTTTAAAGTTATTCAAAACACATTAAAAGAATTAAATTATACGATTTATTTTAAAGTTTTAGATGGTAAACATTTTGTTCCTCAGCATAGAGAAAGAATTATAATTGTTGGATTTGATAATGAATATTTTAAAGGTAAAGAAAATTTCAAATTCCCTGAAATGAGTGATACAAAATTTGCATTGAAGGATATTCTTTTACCAGAAGTTGATCCTAAATACACATTATCAGATAAACTTTGGAACTATTTACAAGAATATGCTAAAAAACATAAGGCCAAAGGAAATGGCTTTGGATTTGGTCTAGCAGATTTAAATGGAATTTCAAGAACTATGAGTGCTCGATATTATAAAGACGGTGCAGAAATATTAATCCCACAAAAAGGCAAAAATCCAAGACGATTAGTTCCTAGAGAATGTGCTCGTCTTCAGGGGTTTCCTGACAATTTCATCATTCCTGTATCCGACAATCAAGCTTATAAACAATTTGGAAATTCAGTAGTATCTCCTTTAATGCAAGCAGTTGGAAAAAATATATTACAAGAACTAATTCGAATCAATGAATCTAAAAAACCTTAAATCAATCTTTTCAGCGAATGGATGCAATAAGATTTATATAAAAAATCTAGCACCAAACGACAACTCTAAAAATCAAATATATTTTGGAGGAAACTTCGAGGTTTTAAACATTCTACCTATTTCTGAAATTACTACTGAAGAAGCTGGAGATTGGAAAAAAGAAAGATTTAAGGCTAAAATAAAATTTTCATGGATTCTGGAAGATGGCACATTGACCTTGGCCCCAAAGTCGCAACTTATTTTATACCCAAAATATCCAGAAGTGCGATTTTCAGGATTTTTGATTGGCAGTAAAAATGCGCCTTCATATCTAATGACGCAACGACTACAAGATAGGCTACTGTTTTTAGGGGTTTCCGATGTTGGTGAAACTTTAGGATACGTAGTTGCTCCTGATTCTGAAATTGCCAATGAACTGAACCATTTACCTTCATTAAATAATTATGGAATATTCAAAGTAATTGAACTTCCAATTTTTCAAAATAATAGACAAAAACTGATTACAGAGTTATTAAGAATTCATAGTCTTGGTTGGATTAAATCTAAGCGTTTAGATGCTTCGGGAAATACATTGCCATGCGAGTCATCTAATTGCGGGGGTTACACATTAGAAGCAGAATTAGGAATAACTCCAAACGGCTATTCCGAACCTGATTATTTAGGATGGGAAATAAAACAATTTGGTGTTGCTAATTTTGCAAGAATCAATTCAAAAGTAATAACATTAATGACACCTGAACCCACCGATGGTTTTTACAGAACAGCAGGTGCAGAAGCTTTTTTAAGAAAATATGGCTATCCAGATGTTAGCGGAAAACCTGATAGGTTAAACTTTGGAGGAATACATAAATCCGATTTACTTCATCCTCGCACAAACCTTACACTAAAACTAATAGGCTATGATCAAAATGAAGGAAAAATCAGAAATGCAAATGGTAGAATTGCTTTAATAGATTTAAACAATAACGAAACTGCTTCATGGAGCTTCTCATCAATGCTTCTTCATTGGAATAGAAAACACAATCAAGCTTGCTATGTTCCTTCTCTATCAGAAACAACTACCGGAAGAAATTATAAATATGGCAATAATATAATTTTAGGAACTGGTACAGATTTTTTAATGTTTTTGAAAGAAATGGCAAATGGAAATATTTACTATGATCCTGGAATTAAACTAGAGAATATGTCCACAAAACCTTTAATAAAAAAGAGAAGTCAATTTAGAATAGTTTCTAAAAATTTAGGAAATTTATATAAATCAAATGAACTGATAGACGTCACAAGTTAAGAACTAGTTTTCAAAAAATACTATTCAAAAAACTCTTTTAATTTTCATTTAGATCCAATATTCAACAAACAATATAATAATATAACTTTACCAAAACAACCTATAATAAATTAAATACCACTAATTATTAAATTTAAAACCTTTAATAATTAAATTTCCATGGACTGTTTTACGCCAGAACAACGTTCCAAAGTCATGAGTATGATTCGTGGCACCAATACCAAAGATGAAGTTCGTTTGGCTAAAGCATTATGGCATATAGGCTTGCGTTATCGGAAAAACAATAAAAAGGTTTTTGGCACTCCAGACTTGACTTTCACTCCTCTCAAAATTGCCATTTTTGTCGATGGCGAATTCTTCCACGGAAAAGATTGGGAAACCAAGAAAAAACCAAAAACAAATTCAGAATTCTGGATCAAGAAAATTGAGAGAAACATGCAAAGAGATATTGAAGTCAATGCATATTTAGAATCTCAAAATTGGAAAGTATTGCGTTTTTGGAGCAACGATATCAAAAAGAATCTAGGCTCTTGTATTATGGAAATTCTAAATATGATTAATTTCAGAACAGAGCAATTATCGAAAATTCCTCCTTCATGGGAATAACCAAAAACTAAGCAAAACTTTTCATAATCTTTCCTTAACTCCCTTGCCTATTTCCGCCAAAAAAGATAGCTTTGAGAGACAATCATAAAATTTAAACCATTATGAAGATTCAAATCAACACTGACAAAAACATTGATGGACACGCAAGATTAGAAAGCTACTTTTCTGGAGAATTAGAAAAAGGTTTAGCACGTTTTGAAGACAAAATTACCCGCATTGAAGTTCACTTTGGGGATGAAAATGGAGAGAAATTTAGTTTGCAGGACAAAAAATGCGTAATCGAAGTTCGTCCTCAAAAATTACAGCCAATCACTGTTACAGAACACGCCGATACATTAGAAAAAGCTTTTAGCGGTGCTTTAAGCAAAATCAAAAAATCACTAACGACAACCTTCGAAAAAATAAAAGAATATTAGGTTTCCGAATAAATAAAAAAAAGACGCTTCGAATTGAAGCGTCTTTTTTTTATTTATTCGGAAAAGGCACAAAGCGACAAAGATACAAAGTGGCAAAGCTTAAAACCTATGAACCTTTGTCACTTTGTATCTTTGTTACTTTGTATCTTTGTTACTTTGTCACTTTCTTTACGATTTCGGTAAAGGCACAAAGCGACAAAGATACAAAGTGACAAAGCTTAAAACCTATGAACCTTTGTCACTTTGTATCTTTGTTACTTTGTCACTTTCTTTACGATTTCGGTAAAGGTGCTCCAACGGCAATATCACATCTGTGTCCTGCTTGTCCGTGTGGAGGATTCATTCCTTCTGCTACTGTCGGTGTTGTTTCTGTGCTTAACAAAGCCGGAGTTGGATTATTTGCTGGCGGCGTTACGGTGAACGATTGTGTAGCGGTTCCACTTTGTGCTGTATTTGTGGCAGGTTTTGCAACTGGAGAATTTAAAGGAGCTCCAACTGGAATATCACATCTGTGATTTGGCTGTCCGTGTGGCGGATTCATTCCTTTTGCTACTTTTACAGGAGTTGTTGTTGTTGTCATTACCACATTTTTCTGATTCGGATTTACCTGTACCGTTTGAGGCGCTTGCGCTACAACCTGACCTTGCTGTGGTGGTGCCGAATTCAATGGCGCTCCAACGGCAATATCACAACGATGTCCGGGCTGTCCGTGAGCAGGATTTAATCCTTTTGTTTCTCCTAAAACTGTATTTGGATTTGCAGTTTGCGTTTGTACAACTGGCGCAGCTGCAGCAGGTTTTGTAGTGTCTTTTGCAAGTCCTAGTCGAACCAATTCTGATGTTGCTGTATTTTGTTGTGGCTCTAATTCCTTTTTACAAGAAATAAAAAGCAAAGACGAAAAAGCCAACGAACTTATAATGATTTTCGGATTCATAATTGTGGTATTTTAAAGCTCTCAAATATAAAAATTTTAAACCATATAAGTAATGTAAGACAATTTAAGTTTTGCAGACATTTTCCCTCACAAAGACAACGATCTCAAAGTTTTTTTTCACGCAGATTTTACTTGTCCAAAATGATTCTTACCTTTAAACTTAAATAATCTATCTCATGAAAAAAACTATTCTACTCCTTTTATTCGTTGTTTCTTTTGCGAATGCTCAAACCGACAAAGACAAAATCAATCAAACTTTAGATACTTGGCACAAAGCTGCCGCCGATGTAAAATTTGAAGCGTATTTTGCTTTAATGGCCGATGATGCAATTTTCATTGGAACTGACGCTACCGAAAACTGGACCAAAAAGGATTTTAAAATTTGGGCAAAACCGCATTTCGACAAAGGAAAAACCTGGAATTTTACTGCTTTGGAACGTCACATCTTTTTTGATAAAACAGGGAAAATTGCCTGGTTTGATGAATTACTAAATACTCAAATGAAAATTTGCCGTGGTTCTGGTGTTTTGGTCAAAATTGGGAAAGAATGGAAAATCCAGCATTATGTATTATCGATGACGATCCCGAATGAAGATGTTGATTCGGTTACAAAAATAAAAGCGCCAATTGAAGATGCCTTGATTGCTAAGCTCCAAAAAAAATAAACTTTTTTCAGCTTTATTATTATAATCCTAACTTTTAGAGCAGTTTACAGCAATCGATGTCAATTTAATTATAACATATTTGACAAAAACGGCCTCTTTTAGAAAGCAAAAAATGGAATACTCTTAAAAAAACAGAACGAATTTTAAAAAATTAGCCAAAATAAAACAACAACCTCTATTTTAACAGCCTTCAAAACAAGAATCTTTATTTTTTTTTAACTTTGACCCCAAAAAAAATAGGGTTAAACAAAGTATTTTAAAAATGAAAATAGAAAAACGCTGGATTATTTCCTTTATCATGATAAGCATTGTTTGCATCACGGGTGCGTTTTGGCCTACAATGACCGAAAATAGTTATGTGTTGTCTGAATTTGGAACTACTGATCATATTGTTCCTGCCGATGTTGCCTGGATGCTGACTTCTTCTTGTTTGGTTTTGATCATGACGCCTGGATTGTCGTTCTTTTATGGCGGAATGGTAGGCAAGAAAAATGTAATCTCGACTATGCTTCAAAGTTTTATTTGTCTTGGAGTCGTGACACTTTTATGGGTTGTTGTGGCTTTTAGTCTTGCTTTTGGCGAACCGGTTGGTTTTGGTTCTGGCGATCATTTTTATAGTTTCTTCGGAAATCCTACCACTTTTGCATTTATGGATTATGTCGGCGTTTTGCCTCATAAAAAATTGGCGAGTACGATTCCGTTTATGCTTTTTGCTTTGTTCCAAATGAAATTTGCCATTATTGCTCCGGCAATTATCACAGGTTCATTTGCGGAGCGTGTTCGTTTTATATCTTATTTGATTTTCATCAGTTTATTTACGCTTTTTATATATGCTCCTTTATGTCATGCGGTTTGGTATCCAACCGGAATTTTAGGAAGTTATTTTGGAGTAAAAGATTTTGCCGGAGGAACAGTAGTACACATGAGTTCTGGTTTTGCAGCTTTAGCCGGAGTTATTGTTTTAGGAAAAAGAAAAAACAGTCAGCATATTCCAACTAATATTCCTTTTGTATTATTAGGAACTGGAATGCTTTGGTTTGGATGGTTTGGTTTTAACGCTGGTTCTGCGTTTGCTGCGAACGGAAATGCCGCTATGGCTTTTGCAACTACAACAACTTCATCTGCTGCAGCAATGTTAACCTGGATTTTCTTTGACAGAGTGAACGGAAGAAAAGTCTCTGCTCTAGGTGCCTGTATTGGTGCTGTTGTAGGTTTGGTTGCCATTACGCCTGCCGCAGGATATGTTTCTGTCCCAGAAAGTATGTTCTTCGGATTTGTAACGGCTTTGGTTTCTAACACGGCAGTAAATTGTAAATATTCAAAAAAATTCGACGATACGCTTGACGTTTTTGCCTGCCACGGTGTTGGTGGAATTATGGGAATGATTCTAACAGCTATTTTTGCTCATGGCGAAGACGCAAGTTTGCTTCACGGCGGATGGAATGTTTTCGGACATCATATGATGGCATTAGTTTTAGTTTCAATTTTTACTTTCTTCGGAGCTTATTTCTTGTTCAAAGTAACCAACTTTATTATTCCGCTGAGAGTTTCTGAAGAATCAGAACATATTGGTCTGGATTTGTCACAACACGATGAAACGCTTGACCCAAAAACAAAAGCAATTACAGAACCACATTACGGTTAAAAAATATTTTTTTCCGCCACAAATTCACGAATTTTCATTTTAAAATAATTCGTGAATTCGTGGCGGAAAACTTTTTAAACCTAATTACACTATTTTCATTCGTTTATATTCCTTAATTTTGCGGAAAATTTTTGTAAAAGTGGGAAGTAAAAATAAACTTAAAAGATTCAGAGAAAACGAAACATTTCAAAACGTTTTTCAACCAACCAGAGAAGAAGTTGTAGGCGATTTAATGCCTTTAAAAGGAAAATGGAATTCTGATTTCTTTAAAAATGATAATCCATTAGTTTTAGAATTAGGATGTGGAAAAGGAGAATACTCTGTTGGATTAGCTGAAAAATATCCTAACAAAAATTTTATCGGAATTGATATTAAAGGTGCTCGTTTCTGGAGAGGCGCTAAAACTGCTGTAGAAAACGGCCTTCATAATGTGGCTTTTGTTCGAACACAAATCGAATTGATCAATCATATTTTTGCTGAAAATGAAGTGGATGAAATCTGGATTACTTTCCCAGATCCGCAAATCAAATACAAAAGAACAAAACACAGAATGACGAATTCTGAATTTCTTCAATTGTATAAAAAAATCCTGAAAAAAGACGGTGTCGTAAACCTTAAAACCGACAGCGAATTCATGCACGGCTACACACTTGGATTGCTTCACGGAGAAGGCCACGAAGTTTTGTATGCCAATCATAACGTGTACAAAAACGAAGGAAGCCCTGAAGTTGTAACTTCAATTCAGACATTTTACGAAAAACAATATTTAGAAATTAACAAGGCAATTACGTATATTCGTTTCAAAATTAAAGACTAACTTTAATTTTGAAACCTTTATCTAACCGATTTAATAACTGAATGACCTACCTTACTCCATTACTTTCAGGTTTTATCGCCGCTGCTATTGGGACAATTCCGCCGGGATTACTCAATATGACTGCCGCCAAAATAAAAATGAAAGAAGGGAAAAAGAATGCTTTATCGTTTGTAATCGGTGCTGTTTTTGTCATTTTTTTTCAGGCATATGTCGCAGTATTATTTGCTCGTGTTATAGACAATCGGCCAGATGTTATAACGTTGTTACGTGAAGTTGGTTTTGTCATTTTTGCGATTTTAACCATTTACTTTTTGTTTATTGCCAAAGAGCCAATAACAAAGAAAAAAACGAAGATTAAAAAGAGCAGCAAAAAAAGCCGTTTCTTTCTCGGAATGTTACTTTCCGGACTGAATTTCTTTCCAATTCCATATTATGTTGTAGTAAGCGTAACTTTAGCTTCATACAATCTTTTTGTATTCGAAAACACCATAATTGTCACTTTTGTATTAGGTTCTGTCCTTGGCGCTTTTGGAATTTTATACAGTTATATTGCTTTCTTTGGAAGAATTGAAAAGAAAACCGATTACTTCATGCGCAATATGAATACTATTATCGGAACAATTACTGGTTTAGTGGCTGTTGCAACGCTTTTTAATATTCTGAATTATTATTTCGGTTAATTTTATAGCCACCGATTTCACAGATTAAAATGATTTTTTTACTTTGTGGCAAATATTTCTCCCGCAGATTTTACAGATTTAGCGGATTAATCATTCTTAATTTTTTATCTGCCTGATCTACAGAATCTGCGAGAAACTAAAATTTTACCGACCACAATATAATCATTTTAATCTGTAATCCCGATAGCTATCGGAAGTAGCAAAAAAAACAAAACTATGGCTGAAGAAAATTTTTTCGAAAGAGTTTATGCTGTTGCAAGACAAATTCCGTACGGAAAAGTAACTTCTTATGGTGCAATTGCAAAAGCTTTAGGAACTGCTCGTTCTGCCCGAATGGTCGGCTGGGCAATGAATGCTTGTCATAATATGGATGATGTTCCCGCGCACAGAGTCGTAAACCGAAAAGGCCTTTTGACAGGAAAACATCATTTTGACGGAACAAATTTAATGCAGCAACTTTTAGAAAATGAAGGCATTGAAGTTATTGACAACCAAATTATAGATTTCGAAAAACATTTTTGGCAACCTGAAGTGGAATTTTAATTTTTCTTTCTATAATAAAGCAACCACAATCTTGTCATTCCGAGGAACGAGGAATCTCCGCAATGAGAATCCAATCTTTGTCGAGCTACTTACGGAGATTCCTCGTTCCTCGGAATGACAAAAACGCGTGCATTGATCGACGCAAATTAAATCAAACAAATCACAAAACTTGTTCTATCTTCATCGGTTTGGTAGCTTAAATAGCCGCCATGCGCTTCGATAATGTTTTTTGAAAGTGTCAAACCAATTCCGGCGCCATCTTTTCTGGTGGTGAAAAACGGAAGAAAAACTTTGTCCTGAATTTCTGGAGCAATTCCTTTTCCGTTATCTGAAATCGAAATGAAAAAGCGATTGTTTTCCGTATAGCTCGAAACATACATTTTCTTTTCGGATTTTTCTTTTAACGCATGAATACTGTTGGTAATCAAATTAATAATTACTTGTTCCATTTGATTTTTATCAATCATAATCGAGCGCGAACTATGACTTTCATTAATCAATTCAATGTTTTCTGCTTTTAAAATCGGACTCATGATACGGAGGCAATCGTCGAAAAGCGCATTTATCGAAGTCATTTGTTTTGTTGGCGTTGGCAACATGGCCAATTTGCGATAGTTTTCAACAAAAACCTGCAAATGATCACTTCGATTTATTATTGTTGAAATACTGCTTTTGATGTCTTCAAAATCATCTTCTTCCAGTTTTTCCTGATCGACAATGTGGAGTAAATTCTGCGAAAGCGCACGAATTGGCGTCAAAGAATTCATTAATTCATGCGAAATAATTTTCATCAAATTGATCCAGGCTTCTTTTTCCTTTTTCTCAATAACGCGCTGAATACTGTCTAATAAAATGATAAAATATTCTCGATTATAACTTTGCGTTCGTGAAGTCTGAAGCATAAAAGTCTGCAAATCCTGCTCTTCAATTTTTATTGAAATAGCCGATTTCAACTCGCTGAAATCTGTTTTCTCTATTTCGAAACAAAGCGACGGAAGATAGTTTTTAAGGTATTTCCAATGACTCACTTTTGGCACTTTAAACAAATCTGAAAAACAGTCGTTCATCAAAAAAATATTCCAATCGTCATTTTCTTTTTCCAAAATCAAAGCGGCGCTTTCAATATTGTTCAAAAGTGAACGGTAAATCAATTCTTTCGAAATCTGTTCTTGTTGTTGCACTTTTAAAGTTTCATACAAAAGATAGAGACTTTCAAAATTGTCTTTTCTATTTTCTTCGGGGAAATTTGTAGTGAAATCATTCTGCAAAATCGAAAGCAAAGTTCTGTCATAAAACTGCAATTGATTTTTGACATAAAAATACATTTCGGCCAGCATTATAAAAACAAAAACACCGACCAAAATTGCGTTATAATAAAACATTTTATAAATCAGAAAAACGCAGAAAAAAAAGAGCATCATTACAAACAAAACTCTTACAAATAAAGCGTTATAAAATTTCCAGTTTTTCATATTTAAATTTTTATTGCCACTCCCGATAGCTATCGGGATAAAATGATTAAGATGATTTTTTTGATGTAATTCTCTCGCAGATTCTGCAGATTTGGCTGATTAAATTAAATTTCCTTTTTATCTGCTAAATCTGCAGAATCTGCGGGAAACTAAAAATTAAGACAAAGCAAAAATCCCTTTAATCTCTGCAATCTGTGGCAAAAAAATCTTTCTTCTTGGCTCTTGCTTCTTTCTTCTTAATTCTTCAAATCGTATTTTTCAATTCTTCTGTACAAAGCAGCTCTTGACAATCCTAATTCTTCGGCTGTTTTTGAAATATTTCCGTGATGTTTAAAAAGCGCTTTTTCGATTGCTGTTTTCTCCAATTCAGATAACGGATTTTCATCATTTTCCTGAATTTCTTCAAAATCCAAAATGTCAAGATCTTGAACCGAAATTGTATTGTTGTCTGCCAAAATCAGCGCGCGTTCAATCTTATTTTGCATTTCGCGAACATTTCCTTTCCAAGGATATTTTTCTAAATAAGGCGCAACATTATCAGCAAAAGTCCAATTATCCTGATTGTATTTTTCGGCAATCTGATCCAGAACAAAATTTGCCATCGGAACAATATCTTCTTTTCGCTCGCGCAAAGGCGGTAAATTGATTTCCATTGTATTAATTCGGTACAGCAAATCTTCTCTAAAAATTTTATTTTTTACCTCGGCTTTAATATCATTATTGGTTGCCGAAATAATTCGGACATTCAAAGGTCTTGCTTTGCTTTCTCCCAAACGCGTCACAGTTTTTGTCTGCAAAACGTGCAATAATTTGGATTGTAAATGAAGTGGAATATTCCCAATTTCGTCCAGAAAAATAGTTCCGTTTTGTGCATTTTCAAAACGTCCTGCCGTATCTGTTTTTGCATCAGTGAAAGCGCCTTTTGCATATCCAAAAAGTTCACTTTCAAACAAATTATCACTTAACGAACCTAAATCAACATGCACAAAAGGCTCATTTTTTCGATCTGAATTCTGATGAATAAATTCGGCAAAAACATATTTTCCGGTTCCATTTTCACCTAAAATCAACACATTTGCGTCGGTTCTTGCTACTTTTTCAGCAATTGAATATGCTTGTTTGATTTTTTGGGAAGTTCCGGTAAAATATCTTTTTTCGACTTTTTCAACAATCGGTTTTTTGTTGTTTTTTCGGCTTTCGGCGACAGCCTTATCAATTGTTTCGAGTAATTTTTCGTTGTTCCAAGGTTTCAAAACATAATCAAAAGCACCCATTTTGATTCCTTCAACAGCAGTATCAATTTTTCCAAAAGCAGTCATTAAAATCACGATTGTATTTGGAGAAAGGATTTTGATTTCTTTCAACCAATGAATTCCTTCGCGTCCATCTTCAAACCCAATTCGGTAATTCATGTCCAACAAAACCACATTTATTTCATTTTCACTTAAAGCCGTAATGATTTTTTTGGGACTATTTTCGGTAAAAATCGTTTCAAAATGTTTTTTGAGAATCATTTTTGCCGAAAAAAGAATTTCTTCCTGATCGTCAACAACTAATATTTGGGCTTGTTTTTTTCTCATGCTTTCTTTTTTTGTTCGATTTTGAACGGTCAACTGTTCATTATCGAACACTCTTTTTTTGGACTGTTTTCAGAACCTTCTTTAAAATCAATGCTTTACAAATAATAAATTTTGTGGCACAGTATTTACCTATTGGTAATCAGTAAATTATTTAAAAAATGGATAAGGTAATTCCTCGTAAAAATAGAAAATTTAGATATCTCACAATAGCAATTGGAGTTTTTTTAGTTTTGGCCGCAATCGTCTTTTTTTCGTTTAACACAAAAAGAAGTTTAAATGTAAAAGCCGAAGAGCTTTCGATCCAAAAAGTTGAAAAAGCTTTTTTTGAAGATTTTGTGGTTTTTCAGGCAAAAGTTGAGCCGCTCAACGTAATGCTTGTAAACGTTACAGAAGGAGGATCTGTAAAAGAGATTTTTGTTGAAAACGGTGCAATGGTAACTAAAGGACAATCTTTGGCACGTTTGTACAATCCAAACACAGAACTGAATTACTTGACTCAGGAAACTGCAATTATTGAGCAAATCAACAACTTAAATACTGGAAAACTGAACATCAGAAATCAGGAATTGAATTTAAATAAAGATTTGGTTTTGATCGAGCACGATTATAACGACGCCAAAAGATTATACGATATGAATTCGAAATTGTACGATAAAGATGTGATTTCGAAAAACGATTGGAATACTTTTAAAGAAAGTCTTCGTTTTCAGGAAGAAAGAAAAAGAACAATTCAACAGAGTATTCAGAAAGAAAAACAATCGAATCAAGTTCAGATTTCACAAATCAATCGTTCAATTCAGACCATGGAAAAAAGTTTGGATATTTTGAGAAACAACAAGAAAAACTTCTTAATCACCGCTCCGGAATCTGGCCGATTAACTTCATTTGAAGCTGTCTTAGGACAAAATTTTCAGGCAGGTCAAAGCATCGGAAAAATCGATTCAAAACGTGGTTACAAATTGGCTGCCGATGTTGATGAATTTTATTTGGAAAAAGTTCGCGAAGGTTTGAAAGGTCAGGTAGAATTTAAAGGAAAAAACCTTGAAGTTATTGTGACAAAAGTAATTCCGGAAGTAAAAGGCGGGCATTTTACAGTAGAATTGGCTTTTACATCTAAAGAAAATATCACTTTGCAAGACGGACTTAGTTTTGGTGTAAAACTGATTTTATCTGAAAGAAATAAAATATTAGTACTACCAAAAGGAAGCTTTAATCAGGAAACTGCAGGGAAATGGATTTTTGTAACAAAAGGAAATAAAGCCGAAAGAAGAAACATAAAATTAGGCAGAGAAAATCCTTCCTATTATGAAGTTCTGGAAGGATTAAAAGAAGGCGAATCTGTAATCACTTCATCATATACAGATTATAAGGATATTGAGGAGCTTTCAATTCAATCGGAGTAATCCGTTTTCAGTCGCAGTTTAAAATTTACAATCAATAATCAACAATTATAAAAGTTTCAATCATCAATCAAAAAACGTATTAACAACATTTAACACCTTTACAAAAAATGATAACAATTCAAAATTTAACCAAAGTTTTTAGAACAGAAGAAGTAGAAACATCAGCATTGAGCGGTATTTCTTTAGAAATTAAAAAAGGTGATTTTTTAACTATCATGGGGCCTTCAGGTTGTGGAAAATCGACTTTATTAAACATCATCGGGCTTTTAGACAGCGCTACTGATGGAAGTTATAAATTATTAGATCAGGAAATGATTGGCCTTAAAGAAAAAGGAAGAGCGCAGGTTCGCAAAGAAAATATCGGGTTCATTTTTCAGAATTTCAACTTAATTGATGAACTTTCTGTTTATGACAATATCGAATTGCCTTTGCTTTACAACAACGTAAAAGCATCGGAAAGAAAACAAAAAATCGAAGCTATTGCCGAGAAATTGAATATTTCACATCGTTTGAAACATTTTCCACAACAGCTTTCTGGAGGTCAACAACAAAGAGTTGCCGTTGCAAGAGCTTTGGTTAACGATCCAAAAATCATTCTTGCCGATGAGCCAACAGGAAACTTAGACAGTAAAAACGGTAATGAAGTAATGGAACTTTTAACCGATTTGCACGCAAAAGGCGCAACAATTTTGATGGTAACCCACTCTGATTACGATGCTTCATTCTCGCAAAGAACCATTCATATGAAAGATGGTGTGATATTCTCTGAAAAATTAAACCAGAGAAATGTAGATGTTTTTATGGACGCTAAATAAAAAAAAGATGGTAAAATTTATCGTAGCAGCAATTGTAATTCTGGTAGAATTCGTCTGCAAAATATGGGCTTTGATTTAAAAAAATAATCGGGTTTTAGAAAACCTAAATAACTACAAAACACAAATACCATGATTTCTAACTGGTTTAAAATATTTATTTATCATTTGAAGCAAAACAAAATGTTTTCGTTTTTGAATGTTTTAGGATTAAGCATTGGGGTTGCCAGCGTAATCTTTGCGATTTTGTATTGGAACAATGAACATGCTTATGATCAATGGAATCCGAACAAAGAGAACGCTTATATGGTCTTGAACAAAATTGGCGCAACAGGTGATACTTGGGGTTCAAACTCGATTCCGTTTGGAGAAACCTGCAAAGCGACAATTCCTGAAGTCGAAAAAATCTGCTTCTTTAACACTTGGTATGACGAGGATATCATCAAATATCAAGGCCAAAAATTGATGGCGAAAAAGATTACCGTAAGTGACGAAAATTTCTTTGATTTTTTCCCTTTCGAAATCCTAAAAGGCGCTAAAACCAATATTTTAAAAGAAAAAAACAGCGTTGCACTCTCTGAAGAACAAGCAAAATTGATTTTTAAAGACGAAGATCCTATTGGAAAAGCGATCACATACAATACCGGAACGTATACTGTAAAAGCTGTTTATCGCATTATTTCGCCTTCGTCAATGGAGCCAAATTATGTTTTTAGCGGTGTAAAACGTGAAAATGACATTAACAGTTGGGGAAATTTCAATTACGGTTTATTAGTAAAGATCAAAAAAGGTGCTGATCCGGTTGCTGTTTTGAAGAAAATGCAAAACGTAAATTACGTAAACCGAACTTTAAAAGATGCCAAAGAAAACGGTCAGACTCCAGAACAATATGTAAAAGAAAATGGCGAAATCACAGTTATTTTAGACCAAATGCAAATGTCTCGTTTGCACGGAACAAAAAGTTCGGCAGGACAAAATTTTCCTGAAGGTGTAGGGAATTTAAAATTGCTTTATATCATGGCCGGTTTGTCTATTTTGATTTTGGTTTTATCATTGGTAAACTACATCAATTTAGCGACTGCATCGGCAATCAAACGTGCTAAAGAAGTTGGTGTACGCAAAATTGTGGGTGCTACCAAAAACCAAATTATTACTCAATTTATATTTGAAACTGCAATAATTGTTGTACTTGCCATAGTGTTTGCACTTGCAATTGTAGAGCTTTCGTTGCCGTATTATAATACATTTTTGAAGAAGACTTTAACCATGAATGGGAGCGAATTTTACCTGCAACTTATTATGATTTTTGGATTAGTAATCATTCTTGCAGGTATTTTCCCAGCCATTTATATTTCAAATTTTGAGACTTTAAAAGTACTTAAAGGGAACTTTTCTAGAAGTAAAAGCGGTATCTGGATTCGAAATTCAATGCTTATTTTTCAATTCGGAATCGCAGCTTTTTTTATCATTGGTGCTTTGATTGTCAATTCGCAGGTGAATTATATGATGAACAAAGATCTTGGTTTTAGCGGAGATCAGGTAATTTCGATTCCGTACAACAAACCAGACAGACAAAAAAGAACACAGCAATATGGTGTTGATAAACCAGAAATCAAAAAAATACCAGGAGTTTTAGACGTTACTACATTTGCAGGAAGTTTTGGTGGAAGCACAAATTCAAGTTCTGGATTTACGCATAACGGAATTTTTGTTCAGCCAAGAAATGCAGAAATAGATTTTGGTTTTCTGGAAATGATGAAAATCAAAATTGTTGAAGGGCGTGATTTATCTCCAAAATTTGCTTCTGACACCGTGAGCAGTATGTTGATTAATGAAACTTTGGCCAAAACTTTGAATTTAAAAAACCCAATAAACACCATAATTACTTCGGGTTGGTCTAAAAACGATAGTGGGAATTTGAAATTTAAAATCGTAGGTGTCGTTAAAGATTTTCATATTACAGGTTTACAAAATAAAGTTCCTCCGATGGTTTTTATAAACATCAAAACATTGGGATGGAACAACTTCAATAATATTTTTGTAAAAGTATCGCCGAATAATTTAACAGAAACGTTAGAAAAATTGAAATCATACTGGGCAAAAAACGTAAATCCAGACTATCCTTTTGAATATGAATTTGTTAACAAAGGATTTGCAAGAACGTATCAGGAACAGATTAAACAAAAAAACCTGTTTTTCATTCTAAATTTGGTTGTAATTATAATTGCCGTGTTCGGATTGTTTGCTTTGGCATCATTTTCGATGGAGAGAAGACTGAAAGAAATTGCAATTAGAAAAACGCTAGGCGCAGAAACTGACATTTTGCTTAAAGAATTATCTAAACAATATGTCTTATTCTGTTTGCTTGGATTTGGAATCGGAATCGGTCCTGCTTATATTTTATTACAAAAATGGCTTGAAGATTACGCATTTAGAATCAACATTTCGACTTTGCCATTTTCAATCGCATTAGTTTCATTACTGTTTTTAACTTTGCTGATTGTTTTAACAAAAGCCTATCAAGTAACTAAAATCGATGTTTTGAAATACCTAAAATACGAATAACTTGTAGACCATTTTTTTTAAGAAACCCACCAAATCAAATCTTGGTGGGTTTCTTTTTTCTATTTTTAAATGAAATTCTTTGCTTCTCTAATCTAAAAATTGTTTCTAATTATTTTCTCCTTTCCTCCCTCTCTTTCAAAAAATCACAACTCCATCATTTTGAATAATTTCAATATCAATAAATACGATTCAAAAAAAGTAAGAATCCGAACTTAATCTGTTATCTTTGCACTCTGAAACAAGTTTAAATAAACATAGTACTTAGATAAGTTTCATCATTAGAAAACACCTACATTAAAAATGAAATTAGATAGAAAAGAAATTCTTAAAGCTTTAGAAACCATTACTATAGCTGGAGAAGGAAAAAATATGGTTGAAAGCGGTGCTGTTGCCAACGTGATTACATTTGGCGATGAAGTTGTAGTTGATTTAGTACTTCATACACCTGCAATGCACATCAAAAAAAGAGCAGAAGACGATGTTAAAAAAACAATTCACGAATTGATCTCTGCCGATGCAAAAATCAAAGTAAATATTAAAGTCGAAGTTCCTGAAAAAGTCGAAATCAAAGGTCGTGCTATTCCGGGAATCAAAAATATTATTGCCGTTGCTTCTGGAAAAGGAGGAGTTGGAAAATCAACTGTTACTGCAAATCTTGCTGTAACACTTGCAAAAATGGGATTCAAGGTTGGAATTTTAGATGCTGATATCTACGGACCTTCGATGCCAATTATGTTTGACGTTGAAAACGAAAAACCAATTTCGATTACAGTTGACGGAAAATCTAAAATGAAACCAGTTGAAAGTTATGAAATCAAAATACTTTCTATTGGATTTTTTACTGCACCAAGCCAGGCTGTAATTTGGAGAGGACCAATGGCAGCAAAAGCTTTAAACCAAATGCTTTTTGATGCTGATTGGGGAGAACTTGATTTCATGCTTCTTGATTTACCTCCAGGAACAGGAGACATTCACCTTTCTATCATGCAGTCACTTCCTATCACAGGTGCTGTTGTGGTAAGTACACCACAAGCTGTTGCACTTGCCGATGCTAAAAAAGGAGTAGCAATGTTCATGCAAGACAATATCAATGTTCCTGTTTTAGGAATTGTTGAAAACATGGCTTACTTTACACCAGAAGAATTACCAAATAATAAATATTATATCTTTGGACAAGAAGGAGCAAAAAATCTTGCTGCTGACTTAGATGTACCATTTTTAGGTGAAGTTCCAATTGTACAATCTATTCGTGAAGCAGGAGATTACGGTCGTCCGGCAGCTTTACAAACAGCTTCAGTAATTGAAACTGTTTTTGAAGAAATCACTCGAAATGTTGTACAGGAAACAGTAAACAGAAACGAAAGCTTACCAGCAACAGAAGCCATTAAAATTACAACTATGGCAGGATGTTCAGCAGTGAAAAAGAATTAGATAATTGAGATAATGAGATAATTAGATAATTTTTTTAATTTTCTAATTGACACATTCTCTAATTGACACATTAATATTATGACAACAGAAGAGTTAACAAATAATGTTTTATTGGCTTTAGACGAAATAAGGCCATTTTTAAAATCTGACGGCGGAGATATTACGCTAGTTTCGATTGACGAAGATAAGCATGTAAAAGTTCGTCTTGAAGGCGCATGCATTAGCTGCAGCGTGAATCAAATGACTTTGAAAGCAGGAGTTGAAACTACAATTAAAAAATATGCACCACAAATTGAAACTGTGGTGAATATCATGTAGTGAATCCTTTTTTCTCAGCATTTGCGATTTTTGATTATTAACAAGAATAGTATTTCTTTTGCGTGTTTTTCTTGGTTTTCTTAATAAAAACATTCAAAATTAAATCGAATATTGCATATTTAACAAAAAACAACATGAAGATTTAAGAGTTTTAGTTGCGTTGTTTTTACTTATTTAACTTAAATTTGTAAAATAACCCTAAATCTTAAATTTATGAAACACTATTACACTTTATTTTTATTGTTGTTTTTTGTATCGGTAAATTATGCTCAGCAAGCACAAACTTTAATTGTTGACAAGGCTTGGGTAAATGAAGCAGAAGAATGGTCGGATTTTAAATTTTCAGGACAAATCGTTTTCAACACTAGCACGACTAATGAAGAAGGCAGTTTAAGAATTGGAAATTATGATTTTTTATACGATTTTGCCGAAGGGAAAGCGAAATTTGCTAATAAAGCAACTTACAGCACAGCTGAATTTTCACATCCAAGAAAAGTTTCTGTAACAACAGACAAACAAGGGGTTGTAAATTCTACATACGAAGGAACATTGATCTTTCAAGGTGACAGAGATTATTATTCTGTCATTGCTGTAGTAACGCTGCTTGAAAAAGGTGGCACTACGCTGGGGGTAAAAATGCATCTTAAAGATAATGCACAAAAAGAATACGCATTTAGCATAAAACCAACAAGTTAAAATAAACCAGGATTTTTTCACGTTATAAAATCCTACATTAAAATTCCCATAATAAAAATGGATGTATTAATAAAGATTAAGGATCGAGAAGGAGTTATTCATGAATTACAGGCTCCTACTGATATGGCAATGAATATAATGGAGTTATGCAAAGCATACGAACTTCCTGTTGAAGGAACCTGTGGCGGAATGGCCATGTGTGCTTCTTGTCAGTGTTATGTTCTAAATGATATTGCATTACCTGAAATGGGAGATGAAGAAGAAGCCATGCTTTCAGAAGCATTTTATGTTAAATCGAATAGTCGTTTAGGCTGTCAGATACCAATTACTACAGATTTAGAAGGACTGGAATTAGAACTTGCTCCGGAATATTAATATTTAGAAAGGCGAAAATCAATGATTTTCGCCTTTTTCTTTTCAATTATAAATTCAATCAAAAAAGCCGTAACTGCATTGCTGCAATTACGGCTTTTTCTTTATAACAATTTTCTTTAATCTCTCAGATTTATACCAATCCAGCCTGAATTAAATATTCAGCAATTTGGATTGTATTTGTTGCAGCACCTTTTCTTAAGTTATCAGCAACGATCCACATGTTTAATGTGTTTGGCTGGCTTTCATCACGACGGATTCTTCCAACAAAAACATCATTTTTACCTTCAGCATATAATGGCATTGGATAAGTGAATGTATCTAAATTATCCTGCACTACTACTCCATCAGTATGGTGCAAAATTTCACGAACTTCGTTCACATCGAAATCATTTGTAAACTCAACGTTTACAGCCTCGCTGTGTCCGCCAACAACTGGTACACGAACTGCAGTAGCCGTAACTCTAATAGTGTTGTCTCCAAGGATTTTTTGAGTTTCACGAACTAATTTCATTTCTTCCTTAGTATATCCGTTTTCTTCAAAACTGTCGCAATGTGGAATCGCATTTCTGTGAATTGGATATTTGTAAGCCATATCACCTTGAATTCCTGCGTACTCGTTTTCTAATTGTTTTACCGCTTTTACACCAGTTCCTGTGATTGATTGGTAAGTAGAAACAATAATTCTTTTAACGTTGTATTTTTTATGCAAAGGTGCCAATGCTAATACCATTTGAATAGTAGAGCAGTTTGGGTTTGCAATAATTTTATCTTCTTTAGTTAAAACAGAAGCGTTGATTTCAGGAACTACTAATTTCTTAGTTGGATCCATTCTCCATGCTGATGAGTTGTCGATAACAGTTGTTCCGGCGGCAGCAAATTTTGGAGCCCATTCTAATGAAGTATCTCCTCCGGCAGAAAAAACTGCGATATCAGCTTTCATATCTACAGCAGTCTGTAAACCAACAACTTTATATTTTGTTCCTTTATATTCAATTTCTTTTCCTACTGATCTTTCTGATGCAACAGGAATTAATTCTGTAACAGGAAAATTTCTTTCTGCTAAAACTTTAAGCATTACTTCGCCAACCATTCCGGTAGCACCTACAACTGCAATTCTCATTTTTATATTTTTAAATAATTCTATAATCAAATTTGTAATGCAAAAATAAGTATAATAAAAGTCTCGGCAAGGCGATTCACAAAAAATAACAAAATGTTATAAAATAAACAAAACGTTTTATTTAATTTGAAGACTTCTCTCAATTAAAAGTCAAAACAAATAAGCAACTCACAAACAAACATTAAGAATAAAGAATTATAATTCCATCTCTAGTATTTTCAATCTTTCTACTTAATTCTACTGCATTAAACAATATTGACTCATTATTATTTACCAAGTTTTCATCTTTCATTGCAGAATCAAAATGACTTTCTACGACGTTAGTCAATAACTCGTTTTTTTCAAGATTTTCAATAGTAACAATTAGTCCATTTTTTTCAACAAGGTTATCACATCCTTTAAGTTGCATTTTACTATGTAGAAGTATAATATATTCGAGTTCTCGTGTAAACTCTTCTCTTTCTAGATTCGTTCTATCTCTTTCGTCATAATTCCAACTTGAATAATCTACTGATTCAGAATCACCAAGACTCAAAAGAAAAAGACTTGCACAACCATGTGATATATCATGTATCAATTCAAAACCAAATTCAAGCATTTTCTTTACGAATCTCTCATCTTCCGGATTATAACCGTACCCAACAGATACTTCATGAATATAATTTTTAATATCACTTAGCTCATCTCTATTCAATAATAACGTATCCTCTTTAACTTTCTGAATTATAATACTTGCATCAGTTGCAGAATATGTATTCCCTTCAATAATATTTTTCTCAATCAGATAGTTTTTAAAAAAAGCAAACTCATCTTTTTCTTTTTCAAGTTCAATAAACTTAGCTGTTAAAGTATCTCTTTTTAGAAGATAAAAATCTACATGATGACCCATAAATCAATGTATAAATTAGTTCTTATTTTTTCTAATCTGAAAACGAATTAAAAAAACCGCCCCAATTAAGAAGACGGTTAAGTTAGACTTAGTGTAGCGGTATTATATTTTTATTTATTTTTTAATAAATCTCTAATTTGAGTAAGCAATTCTTCTTGTGTTGGCCCGGCTGGCGGAGCAGGAGCTTCTTCTTTTTTAAGTTTGTTTACTCCTTTAATAACCAAAAATAAAACAAAAGCAACAATAACAAAGTTAATTACTGCCGAAAGAAAGAGACCGTATTTTACACCACCAAAAGCGGTAAGATCTTGAATTTTTTCTAAATGCGCAGCTTCTAAAGCCGGTTTTAATACTAGTGGCGTAATTACATCTTCAATAAATGAACTTACAATTTTACCAAATGCCGCTCCAATAATTACTGCAACAGCAAGATCAACCACGTTGCCTTTTATTGCAAATGCCTTAAATTCTGAAAAAAATCCCATATCGTATCTATTTACATTTATAATAAGTGAATATCGAAAATACGGAATTTTCTTGAAAGTTCTTAAAATTATCTGAAAAATACCCGTTTCACACGCTGCGAAATGCTAGTCATAATCTCGTATGGAATAGTTTTTAAAGCTTCGGCCATTTCTATCACAGTTGGGCTTTCGCCAAAAATAATCACTGAATCACCTTCTTTACAATCGATATGACTCACATCGACCATTAGCATATCCATACACACACTTCCGACAATATTGGCTTTTTGATTTTTGATCGTTACAAAACCTATTTCATTTCCCCATAATCTCGAAATTCCGTCGGCATAACCTATCGGAATTGTGGCGATTTTTGTTTCTTTTTCAGCCATAAAACGGCGTCCGTAACCTACGCTGTCGCCACTTGGAATTGTTCGGATTTGAGAAATAATCGATTTTAATGTTCCAACATTTTCCAAATATTTTTGTTCCGATGAATCGTTGGAAACGCCGTACAAGCCAATTCCTAAACGCACCATATTATATTGTGCATTCGGAAAATTACTTATCCCCGAAGTATTCAGAATATGACGAATCGGGTTTATATTTAATTCCGACATTAATTTGGAAGATAATTTCTCAAATAAACCAATTTGCTTTTCAACAAAACCAAAATGTTTTGGATCATCACTTGTTGCCAAATGCGACAAAATACTTTGAACCCGAACAGTTGAATTGTTTTTCAAAGTCCGAATCAATTCGTCGATTGTATTTTCTTCAAAACCTAAACGATGCATTCCTGTATCCATTTTAATATGAATCGGGAAATCTTTTAAATTCTTTTCTTTGGCAATTTTCAAAAAGGCATTTAATCCTTTTAAACTATAAATTTCAGGTTCTAATTTATATTGAATAATCGACGGAAAGCTTGTAGATTCAGGATTTAAAACCATAATTGGTAATTTGATTCCGCCGTTTTTCAGCGAAATTCCTTCATCGGCGAAAGCCACACCTAAATAATCCACTTTATGATGTTCGAGTAATTTGGCGATTTCCAAACCTCCATTTCCATAACCAAACGCTTTTACCATCACCATGATTTTTACATCATCGGCAAGTTTTGATTTGTAGTAATTCAAGTTATGACTGATGGAATCTAAGTTGATTTCCAAAACCGTTTCATGTGTTTTTTCTTCAAGAAGCGAAACAATTTCTTCAAACTGAAAAGATCTTGCACCTTTAATCAAAATCGTTTCATTGCTGAAATTTAAGTTTTCAAATGCTTCAATAAATGATGCTGTATCCTGAAAGGCAATACAATTTGAAAATTTGTCTTTAAAAGAAGAAATTGTTGGGCCAATGCCAATTACGCGATTGATTTTATTAGCTGAAACCAATTGTGAAACTTTCGAATACAATTCTTCATTTGAAAATCCGCTTTGAAAAATATCTGAAAGAATTACTGTTTTTGTTGCATTCTTTTTTTGCTGACTTTCCAGGAAATCCAAAGCAATTTTAAGCGACTGAAAATCGGAACTGTAACTATCGTCAATTATACTGCAATTATTGATTCCGTTTTTGACTTCAAGACGCATTTGAACCGGATACAACATTTGTACGCGATTTTGAATGGTTTTGGAATCATATTTAAAATAAAGCAAAACCAATAAACATGAAATCGTATTTTCTATTGAAGCCGAATCATTAAACGGAATTTCTAAATCGGAAACTTTATTTTCATATTGATATTGAATAATTGTTGACTCATTTTTAGTTTCTTTTTTCAGAATAAAAACATCGGCAGAATTATCATTAAAACTCCATGAAAAAAATGTTCTGTCCTGAATTGGATTTTCCGCAGAAAAATCGGCAAGACATTTATCAACAAGTTCATTTTTTTGATAAATAATGACATTGGTGTTTTTGAAAAGCAAAAGTTTCTCCTTTATTTTTTGTTCCAAATTCTCAAAACCTTCATCGTGCGCAGAACCAATACTTGTTAAAACACCAATATTAGGTTTAATGATTTTTTCAAGCTTTACCATTTCATTCACCGTTGAAATGCCGGCTTCAAAAATGCCAAGATTATGTTTTTCATTTATCGCAATAACAGACAAAGGCACACCAACCTGAGAATTGTAACTTTTAGGGCTTCGGATGATATTATAATCGGGACTTAACAGGAAATTAAGCCATTCTTTTACGATTGTTTTTCCGTTGCTTCCGGTTAAACCAATGACAGGAAAATCAAATAAATCTCTGTAGTAACTGGCAAATTGCTGCAAAGCGTTTAAAGTGTTTTTTACCACCAAAAAATTAGCTTTCTCTTTTACATTTTCAGGAATGTATTGAACAGCAAAATTTTGAACTCCTTTTTCAATAAGTTCTTCGATATACAAATGAGCATCATTGTTTACACCAGACAAAGCAATGAACAAAGTTTTAGATCCGTTTTGCAGTGAACGGCTGTCAATTGAAATATGATCGATAAAAACATCTGCGTTTGATCCAATCCATTCAGCATCAAAAACTGGAATAAGACTTTTTAAATTTATGCTCATTTTGAAATTCTTTTTGTCAAATTTAAAACATTAATGGTAGAAAAAAGTTGTTATTTTCTTAAAAAAACAGCCTCTTCGCAATCTATATTTATATTTGTTTATATTTGTTTTTAGACCACAAATTAACCACGTTTTGAAAAAAATACTGCCTTTATTCTCTTATATATTACATCCGATCTTTATCTCGATGTATGCCACTTTATTTTATCTTTTTTGCAAAGAAGATGCTTTTACTAATCAAGAAAAATATTTCGTTTTATTTCAAATTCTGATTATTACAGTTTTGGTTCCGGTTTTATTTTACTTACTATTAAAATCAACAGGACATGTAACTTCTGTTATGGTTCATGAAACTTCACAGCGAAAAATCCCATTGATATTGCAGTGTTTTTTATATATTTTATTAGTAAAACGAAGCATTATAATTACTCGTTATCCAGAATTACATTTCTTCTTTCTTGGTGCATTGTTTAGCACAATTTTAGCCTTGGTTTGCTCTTTATTTAATATAAAAGCAAGTCTTCATGTAGCGGCAATTAGCGGCGTTGCGATTTTCGTAATTGGTCTTAATATGCATTTACAGATGCAAAATCCGTACTGGTCGGCGCTTTTAATTTTACTCACTGGCGTTGTTGCTTCTTCCCGACTGGAAATGCAGGCACATACTCCTAAAGAAATTTTGATTGGATTATTGGTTGGCGTTGCGCCGCAGATTCTCTTTCTATTTTTATGGCTATAAAATGTAGAAAATCAAGCCAACATTCATTGCTTTCATATTTACCTTTTCACCAGAAACTGTAGAAACCGAATTAAACAAAGGATTTAAGCCGTAATACGCGTAAATATTCCATGTATTATAACCTGTTGCGAGGTAAATTCCGTATTGAAAGGTATTGACATCCGGATTATTAGATATTTTATAAGTGTTTTCTCCATCGTCTAAAATCGATTTGCTGGAGAAAATATAACTCATTTTTACACCTCCGTAAATTCGCCAGAATTTAGTGCTTTCATAAGTTGAATTTCGCCATCTAAATTCGATAGGAAGATCGACAGAATATTGTCTATATCGGTTTGAAACAAATTCACCATAATCATTTACATCATAAATTGGAGCTCCTTGCGTGTCTTCAGAAACCGTAAAATTCTGATAGAAGTTCTGATAACTTAATCCCAATCCGGCTGCAATGGCAATGGTTCTGCTTTTATTTATTGGCATATCACGCAAAAATCCAGCAGAAAGTCCGGCAGAAAATTTATCTTGTTTCAAACGCTCCGGTGTATTTACTAAAAGATTGTATGCAATAGAAAAATAAAACTGATCTTCACGATATAACGAATCGATTTTAATCACGGGTTTAATTTCCGGCTTTACTTCAGTTTGTGAAAAAACATTCAAAAACGAAACAAAAAACAAACAAGTAAAGAATAATCGCATATCGAATTTTGGTTTTAAGGAGGTTTTCAAGTTCAAACGTTTTTTGCTGTAAATTTATTTCACATACAAATATAATATAATGCCAGCTGAAGATATGATTTGAAAACAATTATTCTCTTTTTCAGGCAGAACAAAAGCATTTGTTGCACTTTTTTCAATAAATCTGCAACAGAAACCAAAAAAGGTCTCATTTTTTCAATCCGCTTTTATACCTTTGTCCTGTATGAAAAGAAAACAGCTCATAATAAGTGTTTCCATGACGCTGACAATATTGTTCTCAATATTGTTTCAGTCCATACACAGTTTTGAGCATATTGTAAAACAACTTTCAGAAAAGCAATGTCACCACGATTATAATGATCCAAGTGGCGAAATAACGCATCAGCATCACAATTACGACTTATGTTATGTTTGTAATTTTGCATTTGGAAGTTATACTATTGCTGAAACTTTTTCTTTTCAATTTCGTGTCTTTCATAAAGAAATTCCTTATTTCTTTTCGTTTTCAGAAAATATCAGCTCGTTTTCAGAAACGGCTTATTTACTTCGGGGACCTCCTGCTGTTATAGTTTCTTAAGTTTCGATTATTCGAAAAATCACATTTCTTTTAATTTAAAATTCAAATTACATTGAGTTTCCTAATCCTATTTAAATAATCAGGATTAGAATGCTTTACTGTTTGTTTTGTTTTTTCTATTGGAAAGAAAAATAAATTAACTATAGCATCATTACCAAATGAAAAAAATATTATTAGCCCTAATCTTGGGTTTTTCGAGCATGCTTTCTGCTCAAAATTCGGTTTCAGGAATTGTAACCGACAATCAAAATCAGCCAATGCCAGGCGTTTCAGTATATGCGCCCGAATTACATAAAGGAACAACAACAGACGCAAACGGAAAATACGAAATGAACAATCTTCCTAACGGAAGTTTACGTCTTGCTTTCAATTTCGTTGGTTATGCCAATCAAAATCAAACTATTGCAAAACTTGCAAAAGAAAACACTTTAAACATTACACTTTTACAATCAATTATGGAGATGGATGAAGTAGTCGTTTCTACTCCATTTAACAAATTGCAATCGCAAAACGTAATGAAAATTGAGCACGAAAGCATTAAAACATTACAGCAAAAAGGAACCTCAACTTTGATTGAAGGTTTGGCAACAATTCCTGGAGTTTCGCAGATTTCAACAGGAACTTCTATTGGAAAACCGGTAATTCGCGGACTTAGCGGAAATCGTGTTTTGGTTTATTCTCAAGGAGTTCGTATCGAAAATCAACAGTTTGGAGATGAACATGGTTTGGGCTTAAATGATGCCGGAATCGAAAGTGTGGAAGTTATAAAAGGGCCAGCTTCATTATTATATGGTTCAGATGCTTTAGGTGGCGTTTTATATTTCAATCCAGAAAAATTTGCTGATGCTGGCGATTTTAAAGCTAACTTCAGTCAAAAATATTTTACTAATACACAGGGAAGCAATTCTTCTATCGGATTAAAAACTTCAACAGATAACTGGAAATTTTTAGCACGTGGAAGTTACAACACGCATTCCGATTATAAAATTTCAGGAGGCGATCGCGTAACGAATTCACGTTATAATGAAACCGATTTTAAAACCGGAATTGGTTACAGCAATTCAACTTTTTCAAGTGTTTTAAGATACAATTACAACAAACTTGATATTGGAATTCCAGAAGAAGGAATTGCGGAACAATCCTCAAGCAAAGACACTGAATTTCCGAGACAAGGTATTTTCAACCATTTATTAAGTTTGAACAATACCGTGTTTTTTGAAAACTCAAAACTGGATGTTGATTTAGGTTATATTGCTAATGACCGAAGCGAATTTGAAGACAGCAACGAAGCTTCTCTTCACATGAAATTGAATACTTTCAATTACAACGCAAAATACCATTTCCCGAAATTCGGAAAAATAGAAACTATTTTAGGCGTTCAGGGAATGCATCAGACAAATACAAATTCAGGAGAAGAATATTTGATTCCGGATGCTACAACTAACGATTTTGGTGTTTTTGGAACTGCAAATTACGAATGGAATAACAGCGTTCTACAAGCAGGATTGCGTTTTGACAATAGAAATGTTACTTCAATTGCACACGGAACAGAAGGTGAAGAAGGTTATTTTCAAGCATTAGACAGATCATTTGACAGTTTTAATGCTTCATTAGGATATAAAACAAAATTAGCTGAACCATTGACGCTTCGTTTGAATATTGCTTCAGGATTTAGAGCGCCAAATTTAGCTGAATTGACTTCAAACGGTGTTCACGAAGGAACAAACCGTTATGAAATTGGAAATGCTGATTTGAAAACAGAACAAAACGTTCAAACCGATTTAAACCTGGAATACAAAAATTCGCATTTTGAGTTTTTCATTAACGGATTTTACAATCATGTGAACAATTATATTTATACTTCGCCAACTGGAGAAATTTTAGACAATAATGATGTTTTTGCTTATGTTCAGGATAATGCAAAATTATTTGGTGGTGAAGCAGGCTTGCATATTCACCCGCATCCGCTAGATTGGTTGCATTTTGAAACAAGTTTTGAAACCGTAACCGGCAAAAAAGACAATAATGATTATTTGCCTTTGATTCCTGCAAACAACTGGAATAATACGCTTAGAACAGAATTCAATATCAAAAATTGGTTAAGTGAAGGTTTTGCTTCTTTGAATGTTTCTTCAACTTTTAATCAGGACAATGTGAGCGGTTTTGAAACGGCTTCTAAAGATTATACTTTGGTGAATTTAGGTTTTGGAGGAACTGTTAAACTTGGGAAAACGGCTTTTGATGTAAACTTAAACGGAAACAATTTATTTGACAAAAAATACATTGCGCACCTTTCAAGATTAAAAACAGACGGTATTCCAAATATTGGAAGAAACATCATTTTGGGAGTTAATTTCAATTTATAATTTTTATTTTAACCGCAAAGCACGCAAGGTTTTTTTAGCTTAGCGTTTAAAAAATCTCGCAAAGTCGCAGAGACGCAAAGTTTTATAATTTCTTTGCGTCTCTGCGACTTTGCGAGATTAATATTGCGCGCTTTGCGTAACTCCTAGCGCACTTTGCGGTTAAATATTCTTCACTCTCACAAAAAGTGCTATTTTTGTTAACACCACAAACTTAAATATGAAAAAAACATTTTTACTAATGGCAATTACAACCGCAGGAATCTCATTTGGACAAAATAAAATTCAATATCCTGAAACCAAAAAAGGCGAAACTGTTGATGTTTATTTTGACACAAAAGTAAGCGATCCTTACCGCTGGCTTGAAGACGACAAATCGGCTGAAACGGGAGCTTGGGTTAAAGCTCAAAACGAAGTTACTTATGGTTATTTAGATAAAATTCCTTTTCGTGATGAACTTAAAAAGCGTTTTGAGAAGCTTTGGAATTATGAAAAAATAGAAGCCCCTTATAAAGAAGGAAAATTTACTTATTATTCAAAAAATAACGGACTTCAAAATCAATCTGTAGTTTACAGAAAAGATCAAAATGGCAAGGAAGAAGTTTTCTTAGATCCGAATACTTTTTCTAAAGATGGAACAACTTCACTTGGCGGACTAGATTTTTCTGAAGATGGTTCAAAAGCCGCTTATGCAATTTCTGAAGGTGGAAGCGACTGGAGAAAAGTAATTATTATTGATGCCGTTTCTAAAAAAGTTTTGGAAGATACTTTAGTTGATGTAAAATTCAGCGGTATTTCATGGCACGGAAATGAAGGTTTCTACTACTCTAGTTATGACAAACCGAAAGGAAGCGAACTTTCAGCAAAAACAGATCAGCATAAATTGTATTTCCACAAATTGGGAACTTCTCAAAAAGAAGACAAAGTGATTTTTGGTGCTGATCAAAAAAGAAGATATGTCGGCGGTTATGTTACCGAAGACAACCATTATTTAGTAATCTCGGCTGCGAATTCTACTTACGGAAATGAATTGTACATCAAAGATTTAACTAAACCAAATAGTCCGATTGTTACTATTGTTGACAATTTCAACAGCGATAATAACATTATTGAAAACGAAGGAAGCAAACTGTTCATCGAAACTGATTTTAACGCTCCAAACAAACGTGTTGTAACAGTTGATGCCGCAAATCCGAAACCAGAAAACTGGAAAGATTTTATCAAAGAAACCAAAGATATTCTATCGCCTTCAATTGGTGCAGGTTACTTTTTCGCTAATTATACTAAAGACGCAGTCTCTTTTGTACAACAATATGATTACAACGGAAAATTAGTTCGTGAAATCAAACTTCCTGCAATTGGAACTGCTAGCGGATTTGGCGGAAAAAAGAACGAAAAAACCTTGTATTACAGTTTTACCAATTATACAACGCCAATCAGCATTTACTCATTTGAACCAAAATCTGGAAAATCTGAAATTTATCAAAAACCAAAAGTAGATTTCAAAAGTGAAGATTATGAATCAAAACAAGTTTTTTACACTTCAAAAGACGGCACAAAAGTTCCGATGATTATTACGTATAAAAAAGGAACAAAATTAGACGGTAAAAATCCAACAATCCTTTACGGTTACGGCGGATTCAACATTAGTTTGACACCAAGTTTCAGTATTGCAAATGCCGTTTGGATGGAAAACGGAGGTGTTTACGCAGTTGCCAATTTAAGAGGTGGAGGTGAATATGGAAAAAAATGGCACGATGCAGGAACAAAACAACAAAAACAAAATGTATTTGATGATTTTATCGCTGCTGCAGAATATCTAATTGCTCAAAAATATACCTCATCTGATTATTTAGCAATCCGTGGAGGTTCTAACGGAGGTTTATTAGTTGGCGCAACTATGACACAACGTCCTGATTTAATGAAAGTGGCTTTACCAGCAGTTGGAGTTATGGATATGCTTCGTTACAATGCATTTACTGCGGGTGCAGGATGGGCTTTTGATTACGGAACTTCTCAGGACAACAAAGAAATGTTCGAATATTTAAAAGGATATTCTCCAGTTCATAATGTAAAACAGGGAACTCATTATCCTGCAACAATGGTAACAACTGGAGATCATGATGATCGTGTTGTTCCGGCGCACAGTTTTAAATTTGCTTCAGAATTGCAAGAAAAACAAGTTGGAGAAAATCCGGTTTTGATTAGAATTGATGTTAAAGCTGGTCACGGTGCAGGAAAATCTGTTGCTGCTACAATTCAAGAAAATGTAGACATTCAGGCTTTCACACTTTACAATATGGGTTTTAAAGCTTTACCTTCGAAATAAGACTTTTAAACTAAAAATTTATAGCCACGAATTCACGAATTATTTTCTGAATATCGTGGCTTTTTCTTTGTTTTAAATTGAACAAATTTTCTTTTCCTTTTTTTCCGCAGATTTTGCAGATTGAGCAGATTAAAATAAAAATCTATGTTAATATGCTTAAATCTTTTTATCCCGATAGCTATCGGGAGCGTGAAATGAATTCATGCAATCGATACAGAATTTTTAAACATACAGATTAAAATAAATTCGTGAATTCGTGGCTAACTTTTTTTCTTTTAAATTTGAATAACTAAAAAACCAAACGATGAAAATTATAAAATGGGGAATCATTGGCTGCGGTAATGTAACCGAAGTTAAAAGCGGCCCTGCTTTTCAGAAAGCTTCAAATTCAGCTTTAGTTGCTGTTATGCGTAGAGATGCTGCGCTTGCCGAAGATTACGCTAAACGCCATAATGTTCCCAAATGGTATTCAAATGCTGAAGATTTAATCAATGATCCGGAAGTGGATGCGGTTTACATTGCTACGCCTCCATCTTCTCATAAAGAATACACTATTTTATGCGCCAAAGCAGGAAAACCTGTTTACGTCGAGAAACCTATGGCACTGACTTTCGAAGAATGCAACGAAATGATTTCTGCCTGCAAAGAGCATAATGTTCCTTTATTTGTTGCTTATTACAGAAGAGCTTTACCTCGATTTTTAAAAATAAAAGAAATAATTGATCAAGGAAAACTAGGAAACATCAGACACGTAAATTGCGTTTTATATCATCCTTTTGAAGAACGTTATGATGATGAAATCAATCTTCCGTGGACTGTTTTACCTCATATTTCAGGAGGTGGGATTTTCGTCGATTTAGCCTGTCATACTTTAGATTTTCTTGATTTTGTTTTAGGTCCGATAAAATCAGTTCGCGGGCATGCGACTTCACAATTATTGGCTTATCCAGCCGAAGATTCAGTTTCAATGTCATTTTTATTCGAAAACGGGATTCACGGATCGGGAATATGGAATTTTGCGAGTTTTGAGCGTTATGATAATACCGAAATTGTCGGAGATAAAGGAAAAATCTCGTTTTCGACTTTTGGAAATGATCCGATTCATATTCAATATACAAATGGAGAAAAAGAAAGTATTTTGATTGAAAATCCGCTTCATATTCAGCAGCCATTTATTGAAACTGTGATTGCTGAACTTTTAGGAGAAGAAAATGCTTCACCATCAAAAGGAATTTCTGGAGCCAGAACAACTTGGGTTATTGATGAAGTTTTGAAGGAGTTTAGGAATTCTTCCAAATAGTTATTGCTTCATTTCTTGTAATAACAAAAGTGAGCATAAAAAAAGAGGATATTCTTTCGAATATCCTCTTTTTTATAAACTATAAAAGCTTTGGAAAATTATAGGCTGTATTTAAGACCTACTGTTAATCCTAAACCAGAAATTCCAACATAAGAGCTAATATCATCAGTTGCTTTTGTATTGTCAAAACCTGCTGCATTAGTTACTTTACTATTTGACGTAGTATTAATTTGTTCTACATATTTAGTATGGCTTGCAGAATATGATGCATCTGGACGGAAACTTGTAGGAGTATTTAATTTATCTACACCGTTTTCAGTATATATTTCTGTTTCTTTTGTTTTTCCGTGCACTGTAAAGTTACGGTATTCTACTTCAGCAAAAAGAGAGATATGTGTACCTAACTTATAAGATGTACCTAATGCTGCTGTAAAACCAACAGTTGGGTTTGGTTTAATAACATCTTTTGAATAAGTTTCTGTTGTTCCTGCTGGATTTGTATACGTTCTAGTAGTTTCGATATCCAATGTTCCATGAACAGGAACGATAACTCCAACTTTAGTATAAGGTTCAAAACCATGAGTTTGTCCTAAAAACAAAACGATCGCAGGCGCAATATCATAAGCTTCAAGTTTTCCTACTGCTTTACCATTTACAAAAGTTGGTCCCGCAGCTACTAATCTGTGAGTTGTTTCAACCATCGTTTTATCTGCACTGTTAAAATAATTAAATCCTAACTCGACACCTAAACGTGGTGTAAAACGATATCCAGCCGTTAAACCTGTACGGAATCCTTGTCCGAAAGAACCATGATTAGTTTCTCTAGAAATTAAAGTTGTACCATCTGCACCATAAACATCTGTATTAGGCAATGCCCCAGATACAGTTGGGAATTCAGCAGCAGCAGTCTGGATAAAATAAGATCCTCCTAATTTAAAATACCAGCTTTCTGGTTTGTCTGCTTTTTCTGTCTGCGCCATTGTAGCCATAGAGCAAACTAATAATCCTAATAAAAATAGGTTCTTTTTCATAATTCTGATTTAATTAATTTATACAAACTTAGAATATTTTAACATATTCTTTTGGTCTGCATTGTTAGACTTGGAACGAAATCGTTGTAATTTCGGGCAATATTACTAAAAAAGTAGTATGCATGCATATTTTTAACATTAAAATTTTACATTCCACTAAATTTTAACTGTTAAATTTTTAGTTCAGTTTAAAATTGATTTGCATTTTCTCCAATTCCTGTAATAATTCAGCAGAAATTTTGATTTTTAATCGTCGGCTTGGCATGCTTAATTTAGTCACAACTTTTACTTCTTCGACCTCTTTTACTTCCTGCATTTTAGCTTCTCCTGCGCTTACTTCATTATCATCATTGTCGTCTTCAAAAACAGCATTTTCGTCATCTTCGAATTCACTTGTCGTTTCAACTTCAACGAGACGTTTTATGTTTTCAATTTCCATAATCTCAAAACTCACCGTATTATCGCCTTTATTTTCATTAAATAAATGACTTAATTTATGAATGAATTCTGATTGAAGATCTTTAATATTTAATAATACAATCAGTTTTTTAGCGAAAGCTTCCAAAATATCCTGCAATTGACGAATCTCAACAAACTGCATTCTCGGATCTGATTTTTTTCCTGTATCATGATTTACCCAACCATCTTTTATCAAAATTTTCAGGTAAGCAAAATTATTCTGAATCAAGAAGTGGCGGAACTTCAAATATTCTTCTCCAAAAATTTTAAACTCATAACTTTCGTCATAACCTTCAAGATTGAATACCGCCCAGCCTTTTCCGTTTTTAGCAACTCTATGCTGTACGTTATTGATTATGCCGGCGAAGTTTAGATTTTTACCTACATATTCGTTCATACTTTTCAAAGCTTCTAAACGAGCATTGCAGAAGTATTTCATCTCAAACCTAAAATCATCCAATGGATGTCCAGAAATATAAATCCCAACAACCTCTTTTTCTTTTGCCAGTTTTTCCATCGTGCTCCAATCTTCGCATGGAGGCACGACTGGTTCAGCGATTTGTACTTCGCTGGTTTCTCCAAACAAACTTACTTGAGAGGAATTTTCATTTTCCTGAAATTTCGATCCGTAGCGCATTGCTTTTTCGTAGAAAGTAATTCCGTCGCCATCATCATGGAAATATTGCGCTCTGGTTGTTCCTTCGAATGAATCAAAACCTCCGGCCAATGCTAAATTTTCAATCGCTTTTTTGTTGGCCGCACGCAAATCAATTCGTTTTGCCAAATCAAAAATCGATTTATATCTTCCGTCTTTTCTATTTTCTACAATGGTTTCTACAGCTCCAGAACCAACACCTTTAATCGCTCCCATTCCGAAACGAACAGCATAATCGTCATTTACCGTGAATTTATAGTATGATTCGTTTACATCTGGTCCAAGAACTTGTAATCCCATACGTTTACATTCCTCCATGAAGAACGAAACCTGTTTGATATCGTTCATGTTATTCGAAAGTACCGCAGCCATATATTCGGCAGGATAATGTGCTTTCAAATAAGCAGTTTGGTACGCAATCCAAGCATAACAAGTCGAGTGCGATTTGTTGAAGGCGTAACTCGCAAAGGCTTCCCAGTCTTTCCAAATTTTCTCTAGAACTTTGGCATCATGACCTTTTGCTGCTGCTTGTTCAACGAACTTCGGCTTCATTTTATCTAGTACGTCTTTTTGTTTCTTACCCATCGCTTTACGCAAGACGTCGGCCTCACCCTTTGTAAATCCTGCCAAAGACTGAGACAAAAGCATTACCTGCTCTTGGTAAACCGTAATTCCGTAGGTTTCAGATAAGTATTCGGCACAGGCATCTAAATCGTATTTAATTTCCTCGTCTCCATTTTTTCTTCGAACGAAAGACGGAATATATTCCAAAGGTCCCGGACGATACAATGCGTTCATGGCAATTAAATCTCCAAAAACCGTTGGTTTCAGATCTTTCATGTATTTCTGCATCCCGGGTGACTCGTATTGGAAGATTCCAACGGTTTCACCTCTTTGGAAAAGCGCATACGTTTCTTCGTCATCAATCGGGAAAGTATCAGGATCTAGATCAATTCCTGTTCTGTATTTTACCAGTTTTACAGTATCTTTTATCAGCGTAAGGGTCTTCAGACCCAAGAAGTCCATTTTCAGCAATCCCGCACTTTCTGCAACCGAGTTGTCGAACTGTGTTACATATAAATCAGAATCTTTTGCGGTTGTTACGGGAACGTAATTCGTAATATCCGACGGCGTAATGATTACTCCACAGGCGTGAATTCCCGTGTTACGCATCGATCCTTCCAGAATTTTTGCCTGCTGAATGGTTTCTCCTGCCAAATCATCTTCATTGGCAATCGCAATTAATTCTTTTACATTATCAAATTCGTCCGAACGAAGGGCTTTTTTCACCTCCTCTTCACTCTCCGAAATAAAACGCGCCAAATTCCATTTTGACGGCATCATTCCTGGAATCAGTTTTGCGATTCTATCGGCTTCGAACAATGGTAAATCCAGTACACGCGCCGTATCACGAATCGCCGATTTGGTCGCCATTTTACCATAAGTGATAATCTGCGCAACCTGTTTTTGGCCGTATTTGTTGATTACATAATCCATTACACGACCACGACCCTCATCATCAAAGTCGATATCAATATCGGGCATGGATACACGATCCGGATTTAGGAAACGCTCAAAAAGTAGGTCGTATTTAATCGGGTCAATATTGGTAATTCCGAGGCAGTATGCAACGGCTGAACCTGCTGCAGATCCACGGCCTGGACCTACGGATACATCCATTTTTCTAGCCTCAGCAATGAAATCCTGTACAATCAAAAAGTAACCAGGATATCCTGAATTTGAAATCGTCAATAACTCAAAATCTAAACGCTCTTGAATCGATTCAGTAATCTCTCCGTAACGTCTTTTAGCACCTTCCATAGTAAGATGGCGCAAGTATTTATTTTCACCACGAACACCTCCGTCAGCTTCATCCTCAGCAACTATAAATTCTTCCGGAATATCAAATTTTGGAAGCAATACATCACGGTAAAGTGAATATCCTTCTACCTTATCAATAATTTCCTGAATATTGATAATGGCTTCTGGTAAATCGGCAAAGAGTTTTTTCATCTCTGCTTCCGACTTGAAATAATATTCCTGATTTGGAAGTCCGTAGCGATAGCCACGTCCACGTCCAATTGGCGTTGCCTGCTTTTCACCGTCTTTTACACAAAGTAAAATATCGTGGGCATTGGCATCTTCTTTATTTAAATAATAGGTATTGTTAGTCGCAATTAATTTGACATTGTGTTTTTGCGAAAATTCAATCAGTGTTTTGTTTACACGATTTTCATCTTCCTGATTATGACGCATTACTTCCAGATAGAAATCTTCGCCAAATTGTTCTTTCCACCAAATCAACGCTTCTTCGGCTTGGTTTTCACCGATATTCAGGATTTTACTCGGAATTTCTCCGTATAAATTCCCAGACAAAACCATGATATCTCCTTTATATTGCTCGACAATTTTGCGGTCAATCCTCGGAACATAATAAAATCCTTCGGTATAGGCAATTGAAGCCATTTTAGCCAAATTATGATAACCCGCTTTATTTTTGGCCATCAAAACAACCTGATAACCGTTGTCTTTTTTGCTTTTATCTAAATGATTTTCGCAGATATTAAATTCACATCCTACAATTGGCTTTACTTCTGTTTCTGTTGGTTCTTCTCCAGCTTCAACTAAAGCTTTATTTTTTCCAGACGCGGCTTTGTTGTGGTTCATAACGGCGCTCACAAAATGGAAAGCTCCCATCATGTTTCCGGTATCGGTCATGGCAACGGCTGGCATTCCGTTTTTGGCTGCTGCTGCAACAATATTCCCAATTCCGATAGTCGATTGAAGTACCGAAAACTGTGTGTGATTGTGCAAATGCGCAAATTTTGCCGCTTTAAAATCAGCTTTATCTTCTTCTGAAACAATGGCTTGCTGACCTTCTCCAGCTAAAGCTTTAAGTTGTTCTCTGATTTTATCAGAAGCTGCTTTTAAATTGATGTGTTTTAAACCAATAAGCTTAAATGGCTCAAAATTTCTTTCCTGAAATTCTCTGAAATACTCTTTTGGAACGTCTAATTCTTCTTTTGTAAAAACCTCTCTTCTAACCAATTCCAAGAAACAACGCGTAGTTGCCTCAACGTCGGCAGTTGCGTTGTGCGCTTCCGCGAATGGCTGGTCGAAAAGATAACTGTGTAATTCCGTAAGAGTTGGAAGTTTGAATTTTCCTCCACGACCTCCCGGAAGCTGTAATAATGAGGCCGTAACTTCGGTACAAGTATCCAAAACGGGCATAGAACTCATTTGAGACTCCACTCCCAATCTATGGAATTCGGCTCCCATAATATTCACGTCGAAACCTAAATTCTGTCCGACAATAAATTTGGTTTTACTTAAAGCGATATTGAATTTCTCTAAAACTTCGGCCAGCGAGATTCCATCGGCTTCCGCCAATTCAGTTGAAATTCCGTGAATACGCTCGGCATCATACGGAATATTAAATCCTTCTGGTTTTACCAAATAATCCTGATGCTCGATAAGCTGTCCCATTTCGTCATGAAGCTGCCACGCAATCTGTATACAGCGAGGCCAGTTATCTGAATCGGTTATCGGGGCATCCCAGCGTTTTGGTAATCCGGTTGTTTCGGTATCGAATATTAAATACATAGAGTTGTAAAAAGTCAAATTTTAAAGCTCCAAATTCCAAATCTTACATGCTGCAAAACATTGACAACATGAAACATAACAAAATGCGAAATGAAAAATCGGAGGAATTCAAATTTACGCTTTTTTTTAAGTGAATGAAAAACGAAGTTATCAACAAAAACAGAATTAACATCTCGGCATTCTAAATGCAAAAACAGCCGAATTTGATTCTTTTTTTCTTAAAAAACTCCGATTATTCATTTTGGATACTCATTAGACCAAAATGAACACTTTTAAGCTGCAGTGTATCCTGAACTTTGCTTCATCAAATTATAACAATTAAAAAATAATAATCATGAAAACAATTTTTATCACAGGCGCATCATCAGGTTTAGGAAAAGCAACAGCAAAATTATTTCAAGCAAAAGGATGGAATGTAATCGCAACAATGAGAACTCCGGAAAAAGAAACTGAACTTTCTCAATTAAAAAACGTAACACTTTTACCTTTAGACGTTACCAATTATGAGCAAATCCAAAGTACGGTTCAAAAAGCGATTGCATTAAGCGATATTGATGTCGTTTTTAATAACGCTGGCTATGGTTTGATTGGTCCTTTGGAAAGTTTTTCAGATGATCAAATCACAAAACAATTAAATACTAATTTGTTGGGAACTATCCGTGTTACAAATGCTTTTATTCCTTATTTCAGAGAAAAAAGAAACGGATTATTTATCTCAACAACTTCTATTGGCGGATTGATTTCTTTTCCTTTAGGATCTGTTTATCATGCTACAAAATGGGGATTAGAAGGCTGGAGCGAAAGTATGGCATTTGAATTAAATCAATTTGGAATAGACATTAAAACGGTTTCTCCGGGCGGAATTAAAACAGAATTCCTTCACGGTTCCCTTGACACCGGAGTTAAACCAGAATACGAAGCAATGGCAAATAAAATGTTTGAAAATGTAGACGTTATGTTTGAAATGGCATCAACACCAGAACAAATTGCCGATGTTGTTTACGAAGCTGCAACAGATGGAAAAACCAAACTAAGATATGTAGCCGGAGAAGATGCAAAAGCTCTTTATCAACAAAGACTGGAACAAGGCGACGAAGTTTTTCGTGCGGCATTTGGCAAACAGTTTTTGGGAGCATAATAAGTTAGATTTCTACCGTTTAGTTTTTTAAAACCTGAACGGTAGAAATCTTTTAATTTCATACTTTTATATCATGGAAAACAAGAAAAACAATCCTGCAAAAATTTCGTCTATATCACAGTTTCATGACCTGCTTAGACTGCCAAAACCACTTCATCCAATGGTTAGTTTAGTAGACAATACGCAATTGGTCGTAAATGAAGATTTAGCCAATTATGCTTTTTTACTTGATTTTTATAAAGTATCCTACAAGTTTTCTACCAATGGAAAAATGGGTTATGGACAAGGTTATTATGATTTTAATGAAGGCGGATTGATGTTTTCTTCTCCCAATCAATTAATCTTTACTGAAAACGAAGAAGGTGCCGAATATGGTGGTTACACACTTCTATTTCATCCTGATTTTATTCGAAATTACCCTTTAGGAAAAAGCATCAAAAAATATGGTTTCTTTTCGTACGATACCAATGAAGCACTACACCTTTCTGACAGCGAAAAAACCACTATTTTAGGATTATTGAATAGTATCGAAAACGAACTTCATACCGCTATTGACGAAATGAGCCAGGATGTAATTGTTTCTTATATAGATGTTTTACTTAATTACAGTAATCGTTTTTACAAACGTCAATTTATTACCCGAAAAACAATCAGCAACGACTTATTATTAAAAGTTGAAAATACTTTAAATGATTATTTCAATAACGCCGAAACGTTAAAAAGAGGTTTGCCTTCGGTTGATTTTCTTGCTTCACAAATCAATGTTTCCAGTCATTATTTAAGCGACATGCTTCGCAATTTAACGGGGCAAAATGCGCAACAGCATATTCATTCCAAACTAATTGAAAAATCAAAAGATTTCCTGATGACTACCAATCTTTCTGTTGCAGAAATTGCCTATCAATTGGGTTTTGAATATCCTCAGTCGTTCAGTAAATTATTTAAAAAGAAAACGAGTCTTACGCCATTAGAATTTAAAAACTCATTGAATTAATCTTCCAAACTATTATCTTCAAAAAATCAGTTTTTGCCTCAAAAAAACATAAAATTTCATAAAAATACACTTCTTGGATGTCGTAGTATTTAGATAGTTTATTGAATCTAAATAACGTCCAAAAAACTCCTTTAAAAGCTTTAAAAAACTTAAAAAGCGTACTTTCTGCAAAGAAATCAAAACTGATAATTATTACTATTTTTATTCAATTTGTTAGATTTTTTCAATTAAATTCTTATATTTTATAGTGATTTTGAGATAAATTTGCAAACTATTAAAACAAAAAACAATCAAATAAAATTAAAGCCGAAAAAGAAAAACAAAGTCATTTTCTAAATCATTTTTCTGCCAAAATTTAACTTGCAAAAGCTTGTTGGCAATTTGTAATTCGGTTTGGGTATCGTATATAATGAAATATCGAAATTGACGCTTTTGTATCTTTTTTTACTTTTGTTTTGCTATTATAATGAACAGGAAATTGCTGTGGTTATAGAAATTACAATTAAAAAAAATAAAAAATGAGTAAGACATTATTTGACAAAGTATGGGATTCACATGTAGTGCGTAAAATTGAAGATGGACCAGATGTGTTTTTTATTGACCGCCATTTCATTCATGAAGTTACGAGTCCTGTTGCTTTTTTAGGATTAAAATCAAGAGGCGTTAACGTTTTATACCCACAACGTACTTTTGCTACTGCCGACCACAATACACCAACCATAAACCAACATTTACCAGTTCAAGACCCACTTTCTGCTAATCAGTTACAAGCTCTTGAAGACAATGCTAACGAATACGGAATTTCGCACTGGGGATTAGGCCACCAAAAAAATGGAATTGTACACGTAGTGGGTCCTGAAAACGGAATTACTTTGCCAGGTGCTACTATTGTATGTGGAGATTCGCATACGTCTACTCACGGTGCTTTTGGAGCTATTGCTTTTGGTATCGGAACATCTGAGGTTGAAATGGTACTTTCTACTCAATGTATTATGCAACCTAAACCAAAGAAAATGCGTATCAACGTAAATGGTAAATTGAGCAAAGGTGTTGGCCCAAAAGACGTTGCACTTTATATTATTGCTCAGTTGACTACTTCGGGAGGAACAGGATATTTTGTTGAATATGCTGGTGATGTTTTTGAAAACATGACTATGGAAGGCCGTATGACAGTTTGTAATTTAAGTATCGAAATGGGTGCTCGTGGAGGAATGATTGCTCCTGACCAAACTACTTTCGATTTCCTTGAAGGAAGACTTTACGCTCCAAAAGGAGAAGCTTGGACAAAAGCTGTTGAATATTGGAAAACTTTGAAAACTGATGCTGATGCTGTTTTTGATGCTGAATTAAACATTAAAGCTGAAGATATCGAACCAATGATTACTTACGGTACAAACCCAGGAATGGGAATTGGTATCACAAAACATATCCCAAGTGCAAATCAAGTTGAAGGCGGTGAGGAAACTTACAAAAAATCTTTGGCTTACATGGGCTTCCACGAAGATGATGTAATGATCGGAAAACAAATCGATTATGTTTTCTTAGGAAGTTGCACAAACGGACGTATTGAAGATTTTAGAGCTTTCGCTGAAATTGTAAAAGGAAGAAAAAAAGCAGATAATGTTACGGCTTGGTTAGTTCCGGGTTCTCACGTTGTTGAAGCACAGATTAAAGAAGAAGGAATTTTAGATATTCTAACTGAAGCTGGTTTTGTATTACGTCAGCCTGGTTGTTCTGCTTGTTTAGCAATGAACGACGATAAAGTTCCTGCAGGAAAATATGCAGTAAGTACTTCAAACAGAAACTTTGAAGGTCGTCAAGGTCCTGGTTCAAGAACGCTTCTTGCAAGTCCAATTATGGCCGCTGCAGCTGCTGTTACAGGAAAACTAACAGACCCAAGAGAATTATTTTAATTCTCGCTGTAAGCTCTAAGCTAAAAATTCAATACAAAAACAATGCTGTAGAAAAAGCCTAAAACTTATAACCTACAGCCTAAAGCAAAAAACAATGGCATACGATAAATTTACTATACTTACCAGCAGTGCAGTGCCACTGCCAATTGAAAACGTTGATACAGATCAAATTATCCCAGCTCGTTTCCTGAAAGCTACAAAACGTGAAGGTTTTGGAGACAACCTTTTCAGAGACTGGAGATATAATGGAGACGATACTCCAAAAGCTGATTTCGTTTTAAACGATTCTACTTACTCTGGACAAATCTTAGTTGGAGGAAAAAACTTCGGTTCTGGATCTTCAAGAGAACACGCTGCGTGGGCAGTTTACGATTACGGATTTAGAGCTGTAGTTTCTAGTTTCTTTGCTGATATTTTCAAAGGAAACTGTTTGAATATTGGTGTTTTGCCAGTACAAATCAGCCCTGAATTTGCTGAAACTATTTTCAAAGCAATCGAAGCTGATCCAAAAACAGAATTAGAAATCAATCTTCCAAACCAAACGATTACTTTATTGGCAACTGGTCAACAAGAATCTTTTGCTATTAACGGATACAAAAAGAACAATATGATCAATGGTTTTGACGACATTGATTATTTACAAGATATGAAGGAAGATATTAAAGCTTTTGCTGATAAACTTCCTTACTAAACACAACCAACTCAAACGCAGTTACGCAAGTTTCAACCTTAAAGTTGGACTTCGTAACTGCTTTTAATTTAATTCTGATAAAAATCTCTAAGATGAATGACAACAGCATTGTTTTACCAAAATTTTATTCGGAAATCAAAAGTGATTCTGAGAAAATTTCGTTTTCAATGCCGTCCGATTTACAGACAGGAAGCTTTCTTAGAACATTATCAGCAACAAAAAAAGACGGTCATTTTCTTGAATTAGGAACCGGAACTGGATTATCACTTGCGTGGATGGTTGAAGGAATGAGCGAAAATTCGAATTTAATTTCGATTGACAATTCTTCAGAATATCAAAACATTGCAAAAAAGTATTTTCAAAAATCAAACATTTCATTGGTTTGTGAAGATGCAGAAAATTGGATTTTAAATTATAAAGGCAAAAAATTCGATTTAATTTTTGCTGATGCCTGGCCTGGCAAATATGCAGTTTTAGAAGAAACATTACAACTATTAAATCCAGGCGGAATTTATTTGATTGATGATATGTTGCCACAAAAAAACTGGCCGACAAATCATGATAAAAATGTCGAAAAACTTGTTCAGGAATTAGAAAACAGAAAAGACATTCAGTTGACAAAAATGTGCTGGTCAACAGGTTTAATTCTGATAACAAAAATATAAGACATTAAGATTACACATGCTTATTATAAAAAGCAAACAATATAATAATGGAAAAAAGAAAAATTGAAATAATGGATACGACACTTCGTGATGGTGAACAAACCTCAGGAGTATCTTTTTCTGCTGCAGAAAAACTAACCATTGCGCAATTGTTGTTGGAGGAATTAAATATTGATAGAATCGAAATTGCTTCTGCACGCGTGAGCGAAGGAGAATTTCAGGCCGTAAAAGGCATTACTTCTTGGGCTGAAGAAAGAGGCTATATTAACCGAATTGAAGTTCTTTCTTTTGTTGACGGAGGAGTTTCAATCGACTGGATGAAAAAAGCCGGCGCCAAAGTGCAAAATTTGTTGACGAAAGGTTCAATGAATCACTTAACGCATCAATTAAAAAAAACTCCTGAACAGCATTTTTCTGAAATCGCTCAAATAATCGCTTTAGCAAAAGAAAACAATATTGAAACCAATGTTTACTTGGAAGACTGGAGCAACGGAATGCGAAATTCTCCTGAATATGTGTTTCAATTTCTAGATTTCTTGTCAACTCAGCCAATTAAAAGAATTTTACTTCCTGATACTTTAGGCGTTTTGATTCCGTCTTTGGCTTTTGAATTTATTTCTAAAATCAGAGCAAAATATCCAAACATTCATTTTGATTTCCACGCACATAACGATTACGATTTAAGTGTTGCTAATGTTATGGAAGCTATAAAAGCCGGTATCAACGGACTTCACGTGACGGTAAACGGAATGGGAGAACGAGCAGGAAATGCACCACTTGAAAGTACTGTTGCCGTTATAAATGATTATTTGCCAGAAGTTAGCATCAATATCAAAGAAACATCTTTGTATTCTGTAAGCAAACTGGTGGAAACTTTTACAGGATATAGAATTCCTGCTAATAAGCCAATTGTTGGTGATAACGTTTTTACTCAAACAGCCGGAATCCACGCTGACGGAGATAATAAAAACAATTTATATTTTAATGATTTACTTCCGGAACGTTTTGGAAGAAAAAGAAAATACGCTCTCGGAAAAACTTCTGGAAAAGCCAATATCGAGAAAAATCTTCAAGAATTAGGTTTGAAACTAAATCAGGAAGATTTGAAATTGGTTACCCAAAGAATTATCGAATTGGGCGATAAAAAGGAAACCGTTACTAAAGAAGATCTTCCATACATTATTTCAGATGTTTTGGACAGTCACACTTATGAAGAAAAAATTACTATTGTATCGTATATGTTGGTTCATTCTAAAGGAATGCGACCATCAACTACTTTATCCTTAAATCTAAACGGAGAAATAATTGAAGAAAACGCACAAGGAGACGGTCAATTTGATGCTTTTATGAATGCTTTATCTAAAATTTACAAAAGCAAAAAATTAACGCTTCCAAAATTAATTGATTACGCAGTTAGAATCCCGCCAGGAAGTAGTTCTGATGCGTTGTGCGAAACCATCATAACATGGGTCAACAACGGAAAAGAATTCAAAACCCGCGGATTAGACTCAGATCAAACCGTTGCAGCAATTATTGCAACACAGAAAATGTTGAATGTAATTGCCTAAGGTGCTAAGCTACTAAGATTCTAAGGTGCTAAGATTTTTTTCTTTGAGCTTAGAATCTTAAAAAACTCAAACCTTAAAAAAATTAAAAACTAAGACAATAAGAGTAAAACCTTAGAATCTTAGAACCTTAGAATCTTAGAACCTTAAAAAAATATAGAATGAAATTAAACATAGCCCTTTTAGCCGGAGACGGAATCGGACCAGAAGTAATAAATGAAGCTGTAAAAGTATCTGATGCTATTGCAAAAAAATTCAATCACGAAATAACTTGGACTCCTGCTTTGACTGGAGCTTGCGCAATCGACGCAGTTGGAGTTCCTTATCCAGATGAAACGCACGAAATTTGTATGAAAGCCGATGCTGTTCTATTTGGAGCAATTGGTCACCCGAAATATGATAACGATCCAAGCGCTCCAGTTCGTCCTGAACAAGGCTTATTGTTGATGCGTAAAAAATTGGGATTATTTGCCAACGTACGTCCAACATTTACTTTCCCTTCTTTAATTGACAATTCTCCTTTAAAAAGAGAAAGAATTGAAGGAACAGATTTAGTTTTCTTAAGAGAATTAACAGGCGGAATTTACTTTGGAGAAAAAGGAAGAAAAGACGGTGGAGAAACTGCTTTTGACAACTGTGTTTACACGCGTGCAGAAGTACAACGTTTAGCTAAAAAAGGTTTTGAATTAGCGATGACACGTAGCAAAAAATTATGTTGCGTTGATAAAGCAAACGTTTTGGAAACTTCACGTTTATGGAGAGAAACAGTTCAGGCAATGGAAAAAGATTATCCAGAAGTTACTGTTTCTTACGAATTTGTTGATGCTGTTGCCATGCGTTTAGTACAATGGCCAAATTCTTATGATGTATTAATTACAGAAAATTTATTTGGAGATATTTTAACTGACGAAGCTTCTGTAATTTCAGGTTCAATGGGATTAATGCCTTCTGCTTCTGTTGGAGAGCACACTTCATTATACGAACCAATCCACGGATCTTACCCACAAGCTACAGGATTAAATATTGCAAATCCATTAGCAACAATTTTATCTGCAGCAATGATGTTTGAAGATGCATTCGGATTGAAAGACGAAGCTGAGGCTATCAGAGTTGTTGTAAACAAATCTTTATCAGAAGGTGTCGTTACAGAAGATTTAGCTTCAAAAGGATCAAAAGCTTATAAAACAAGTGAAGTTGGTGACTGGTTAGTTGCTAATTTGTAATAATAAAAGAAATCGTAGAGGCGCACAGCAGTGCGTCTTCTCGGTATGTTAGACGCACTGCTGTGCGCCTCTACAGAAAAATTACCGCATAAAAAAAGGGATCAATTTTCATTGATCCCTTTATATATTTAGAAAAAAATATTAATATCCTCCTCTGTTACCACCACGGTCATTTCCACCACGGTTGTTTCCGTAACCTCCGCGAGAATCACCTCCACGGTTGTTATTGAAGCTTCTTCTTTCACCTTCAGGTTTCGGTTCAGATTTATTAACAACAATTGAACGACCTTGAACAGTAGCACCGTTCAATTCATCAATTGCTTTTTGAGCTTCCGCATCGTTTGGCATCTCTACGAAACCAAAACCTTTGCTTCTTCCAGTAAATTTATCAGTGATAATTTTAACTGAATCTACTGCTCCATAAGCCTCGAAAGACTCTCTTAAATCTGCTTCCTCAATACTGAATGGAAGGCTTCCAACAAAAATGTTCATATGTACTTATTTATAATATGTAGCAAATGTAGTCTTATTTTTCTGTAATCTACTATATATTAGTTTATTTATGTTTTTATTTAGATTTCAAAACCTATAACAACAAAACCAAATAAACTTTAAACAAAAAACTTAAAATAATACACTTGGGCCAATTGGAACTTTGTAAAAAACACCTTCTGTAAAATTAACTTTCGGATTATCAACATCCGTAGTGTTCGAATTTATGGCAGTAAATTTAAATGTACCCGAAACAGTATTGCTTTCAGCATCATAATCCGTAATTACAATTTGGCCACTTCCTTTTTTTGTTCCAGTCGAAAAATCATTTAAACGTTCTGGAAAAGTATTTGCATAAGATGCTTTCGAAATATCATTTACACCTAAAATATACGTTTTTTCTAAATTAGAAGGCACTTGTAATGTAACTTTTTCATAACCTAAAGAACCTTCAATAATTAAATTACCATTTGTAGAAAAATAAGCTTTATGAGCGACAGCTCTCCAAAAAACATCGTCTTTTAAGCCTTGAAATGCGGGATTATTAAATTTTATATCTTCAGTACAAGATGTAACAACAAAAAGAAGCGATAAAAAATAAAAGTATTTTTTCATATTTCGTGGATTTGATGCAAAAGTATTGCATTTGAAATAAATATCTCAAATTTCAACTTAAAAACAATAAAAAAAGGACTGAATTTCTTCTGAAAAAGAATTAATCCCTTTTAAAATGTTTAATTCATAAAAAAATTATATCTTTGCGCCCTTAATTAACAGAGGTCGAGTACCTCAAAATTTAATCATAAGATTATGTCAGTAAAAATTAGATTACAAAGACACGGTAAAAAAGGAAAACCTTTTTACTGGGTTGTAGCTGCAGATGCACGCTCAAAAAGAGATGGTAAATACTTAGAGAAAATCGGTACTTACAATCCAAACACTAACCCAGCAACTGTTGAGTTAAACCTTGACAGCGCAGTTAAATGGTTACACAATGGTGCTCAACCAACTGATACTGCAAGAGCTATCCTTTCTTACAAAGGTGCTTTATTGAAACACCACCTTGATGGAGGTATCCGTAAAGGAGCTTTAACTCAAGAGCAAGCAGATGCTAAATTAGCAGCTTGGTTAGAGGCTAAAGCAGGAAAAGTTGATGCTAAAAAAGATGGTTTATCAAAAGCGCAAGCTGATGCTAAAGCAAAAGCTTTAAAAGCAGAAAAAGAAGTTAACGCTAAGCGTTTAGCTGCTGCAGCTCAGGCTGAAGCTGATGCTATCGCTGCTGCATCTGCTGCTGAGGCTACTGAAGAAGTTGCTGAAGTTGAAGCTGCAACTGAAGAAGCTCCGGCTGCTGAAGAGAATAACGAAACAACTGAAGCATAATTTTACTTAGCGATAATGCGTAAAGAAGACTGTTTTTATTTAGGTAAAATCGCTAAAAAATTTAGTTTCAAAGGTGAAGTTCTGATCTATTTAGACACAGACGAACCTGAGTTATACGAAAATCTGGAATCAGTGTTTGTTGAACATAACAAACACTTGGTTCCTTTTTTTATTGAAACAAGCTCTTTACACAAAGGCGACTTTTTAAGAGTTCGTTTTGAAGATGTAAATTCTGAAGAAGATGCAGATGCCTTAGTTGGCAACTCCGTTTATCTTCCTTTAACAATGTTACCAAAACTTACAGGTAACAAATTTTATTTCCACGAAGTTATTGGTTTTGAAATCGAAGATCAACGTTTAGGTGTTTTCGGAAAAATAACTTCCATAAATGACTCATCTGCGCAACCACTTTTTGAAGTTCTAAATGGTGATGTAGAAATTTTAGTTCCAATGATTGATCATTTCCTTGTAAAAATCGATCGTGAGAACAAAAAAGTCATCATGAACCTTCCTGAAGGTCTTGTGGAAATGTATTTGTAAAGTTTATTTATTTAATCGGTTAATTGTTTAATCGAAAAATAATCTTTCTTATTAAAATCTTTCTTTATAAATTATAAATCAAATGTTTCAGTTCAAACAATTCTCTATTAACCAAGATCGTTGTGCAATGAAAGTTGGCACTGATGGCGTTTTATTAGGTTCTTGGGCTCCAATTCATCATAATCCGTTTAGTGTTTTAGATATTGGTACAGGAACTGGAATTATTGCTTTGATGCTTGCACAAAGATGCAGTGCTGAACAAATTGATGCTCTTGAAATTGATGAAGACGCTTACGAACAAGCCGTTGAAAATTTCGAAAATTCTCCTTGGGGTGATCGCTTATTTTGTTTTCATGCTGGTTTAGATGAATTTATTGAAGAGCCGGAAGACGAATATGATCTAATTATCTCCAATCCGCCATTTTATGCCGAAGATTATAAGACAGAAAATGAACAACGTGATTTAGCAAGATTTCAAGACGCAATGCCTTTTGAAGAAATTGTTGAAGCAGCCGATTTATTACTTTCAGAAAATGGAATTTTAGCAATCATCATTCCTTTCAAAGAAGAAGAAAAATTTATCGCTCTAGCTAAAGAAGCGGAATTGTTTCCAATAAAAATTACTCGCGTAAAAGGAACTCCAAAATCAGAAATCAAACGCAGTTTATTGGCTTTTAGCCGAAATGAAATTTCTGAAATTGAAATCGATGAATTAGTTATCGAAATCGACAGACATGTTTATACACCTGAATACATTGAATTGACTAAAGAGTTTTATTTAAAATTCTAAACCTGCTCAAATATATTTTTGAACTGATATAATATTCTTTCGATTAATCTTAAATCTTCTGTTACGATTTCAGCTCCTCCTTTCATTTCTTGCTGAAATACAATCTGCTTTTTATATGAAGTTTCGAGTCCGTTTGGCAAAGCGACATCAAGTAATAAATTTCCATCTTTGTCCGGCACAAGCGAAATATTTTTAATTTCTCCTTTTAAAACTCCAAATTCGCGATCAGGATAATTTGCCAGACGAATATTTACGCGCTGTCCAACTTTTATTTTTCCCGAATTCAAGGCTGGTGCTTTTACTTTTCCAATAAAACCATTTTTTGCATCAGGAATAATCGAAAACACATTATCGCCCACATTAATTGTTTGGCTTTCATTCCAAACCTGCAAAAAAGTAACCACACCGCTTATAGATGATTTCAGTGTATATGCCAGCTCCCAATCTTTGATGACTTTTTTTAGCTGATAAAAAGACTGCGCCACGTTGCGACCTAAGTTCACTTCTTCCTTAGTTCCGCTTATCTGAGACGTCTGGCTCAATTTTGTATTATCAATCAAAGCCGATTTTAACTGTGAAATCGAAGATAAAAGTCCCTTGTAACTTTTCTGGGCTTGTAAGTAACCTAATTTTTTTGCTTCCATTTCCTGCGCTGAAATGATTCCTTTATTGAATAAGGTTTCAAAACGGGCTATTTCATTCTTTTGAAGCTGCAACTCGCTTTCATTAATTATTTTTTGCTGTTGAAGAATCTCAAGTCTTTCCTTGATTTGGATTTTTTCAGAAACCTGTGCTCTGTTTTCGACTTCAAAAGGCTTAAGGTTTTCATTCAGCTTCTCTGCTTCGTAATCCTTTTGAAAAACACCAAAAGCGCTTTCAATTTCGCCAAGCTGAACATTTTTCAATAAAGCAAATGGAAATTCCTTATTTGAATCATTAATATTATAATTATCGACAATGCCTTTTAGTAAAAAAACATCTTTGTAATTTGCCGTGTTCTCAATAATGGCAAGAGTTGTGTTTTTAGCCACTAACGCCTTATTTTTGACCAAAATAGCTTCAATACGGCCAGATGACTTCGAAACAATTTTCTCTGGTGGAATATTAGTCGTAATTATGATTTCGGTATTTACTACATCTGGGTATTTTACAAACCAGGAAACAAAAAACAACATCAATATGATTGCAAAAATGAGAACCGTCCCCCATCTGATCATCCAGTGTGGCACTTTAGTGAGAATATCCTGGACTTCCTCGCTCCTTAATTCTATTGCATTATAATCTTCTGCCATAATTTAATTCCCTAATTGCAGTTGGTTTTTAACTAATTCAAAGTAATTTCCTTTTTGCTCGACAAGCGCAGAGTGATTTCCTATTTCAATGATTTTTCCTTTATCTAAAACTACAATCTGATCTGCGTTCATCACTGTACTTAATCGGTGTGCGATGACAATAACGGTTTTATTTTTAAAGAAAATATCTAATTTTCCCATAATCTCTTTTTCATTATTAGCATCCAAGGCCGATGTTGCTTCATCAAAAAACAATATTTCCGGATTTTTATAAACCGCCCTCGCAATGAGCAAGCGCTGTTTTTGTCCCGTGCTCATTCCTGTCCCTTCTGCACCAATTTTTGTGTTGTATCCAAGTGGAAGCTCGCTCACATATTCTTTAATATTAGCTACATCTGCGGCATAAAGTAAGCGTTGTTTATCAATTTTATCGACACCGATAGCAATATTATTGGCAATTGTATCACTAAAAATAAAGCCTTCTTGCATGACTGCTCCTATATTTGAGCGCCACGCTTTTTGCGAAATATTCCTCAATTGAGCATTACCAATTGTAATTTCTCCTTTTTCAGGTTCATAAAATTTCAAAAGAAGCTTCATTAAAGTTGTCTTTCCACTGCCGCTGGTTCCCACAATCGCCGTTACTTTATTGGCCGGAATTGTCAGGTTTAAATCTTTCAAAACAGGAACATCTGATCCTAAATAGCGATAATTGAGATCCTTGATGTTAATGTCACCATCATACGGAACATCATTTGACTGATGATGTTCCTGTTGAGTTTCATCTTCTTTTTCATGAATTTCAGACAATCTTGCTAAAGATATTTTAGCATCCTGAAGTTCTCTCACAAATTCAATAAGCTGTGTAATTGGTCCATTCAAACTACCAACAATTGAACTGATTGCTAGCATCATTCCTAATGTTATTGAGCCGTCGATCACCAATTTAGCCGAAAGAAAGATGATAAAAATATTTTTCAATTCATTAATTACCGATGAACCAATAGTTTGCGTTTGCTCTAAAATCAGTCCTTTTATCGAAACCCTAAATAATCTTGCCTGCACATACTCCCAACCCCAGCGTTTTTGCTTCTCGGCATTGTGAAGTTTGATTTCCTGCATCCCATTAATAAGTTCCATTACTTTGCTTTGTTCCTGAGAAACTTCTGCAAAACGTTTGTAATCTAAAATTTCTCTTCTTTTCAAGAAAAGTGTAATCCAGCCAAAATAAAGAATACTTCCAGCAAAAAAGACTAAAAAAATCTGCCAATTGAAATACGCCAAAACTGCACCTAAAACAAACATATTTATAACCGAAAATAAAACACTCAGAGAAGATGTAGTAAGAATTTTTTCGATTCGGCGATGATCATTAATGCGTTGCATGATATCTCCCGTCATTCTTACGTCAAAAAATGAAATTGGAAGATTCATCAACTTGATGAAAAAATCTGAAATTAGCGAAATATTGATTCTAGTGGAAAGATGCAACAATATCCAGCTTCTAATGAGTTCCAGACCTGTTCTTCCGGCAAAAAGAAATAATTGCGCAAAAAGAATCAGGTAAATAAAATGAAGATTTTGATTTTGGATCCCGACATCAACAATACTTTGTGTCAAAAAAGGCACAATTGCCATTATCATACTGCTTGCCAGTAATCCGATGCTCAACTGTATCAAATACGATTTATAACGCAAAACATATTGCGACAGCAAACTAAAACCTAAGCCTTTATTGTCTTCTTTATCAAATTCAGATTGAAAGAATTTTGGAGTTGCTTCCATCAATAAGGCAATTCCTTCACTGGTAGAATCATCAGCATTGTTGCCGATCCAGAATTTTAAGAAATCCTCTTTGTTGTATTCAATCACGCCAAAAGCAGGATCTGAAATATAATAAATTCCTTTTTTTATTTTATACAGTACAACATAGTGGTTTTTATTCCAATGCAAAATAGCAGGCAACGGCGCTTCATCTAATTTTTCAGCACTTAATTTTACACCTAATGTTCGAAAACCAATTTTCTCCGCGGCATCACTCAAAAAAAGCAAATTGCTTCCTTCACGAGTGGTTTCACTGCTGTCGCGCAACTCCTGAATATTGATTGTTTTTCCGTAATGTTTAGCTATTATTTTTAAACATGTTGGACCGCAATCTTTAACGTCGGCCTGTTTATAATGGGTGAATTTTTTCAATTTTTAATCATTTTCAAACTTGAGTGGTAAATTTTTAGCTTTGCTAATGTAATATTTATCGCGCACTTAAAGAATTTTTTGTTTCTCAAATTGTGATTATTCAAAGTATTTAAAAATAAGTGAAACCATTCTCAAATACAATGTAAAATTATAATAAGAAAATCGCCTTTTGAGAAAAGAATTGTACACAAAAAAATAGAGAGGAAAAATTTTCCTCTCTGTTAGATTTGTAAAAACATGTCAAAAAAAAAAAAGATATCTCTCTTTTACTAATTAACAAGTTTATTGTATTTAAAATATCTATTCACATGGTTCGTTAGGATCTGTCACGCAAATCCAATAAGCTGGCGAAGTTGCTGTTCTCGGACATCTTTTAGCAGTAGTGTTTGGTTCGCAAACCGGTGCGTTACCACCTTTAAGTCCTAGTTGCTCTTCTTTACTTAATTCAGTAGCTCCATGTAATTCAAAAATTTTCTTTAACATAATGTGGGTTTTTTGGGTTTTGTTAATGCTTCAATCATTTTAAGACATTTGAAGCTTCTGTCTTTTCTTTTAAATCATATTTCAGATAAGATAATTTTTTAAAAAAAAAGCAGCTAGAAATGTTTTTCTTACTGCTCAAAGTATTTCAATTATTCGATAATTTTAATTTCTCTAGGATCTGCCACTGGTTAACCTAACCAAATAAAATCAACGCAGCGGCCAATTTCCTGAGAATCCCAACACCAATCATCAATATTGGGATATTTGCTCAATGTTCCACGATCGAGCGCCTACAAATTCAAAAAAAAACATGACTAAATTTTTGATAAGGCTTTATATTGTTTACTTAATAAATTTCATTTTTAGCAGCATAAACGGCTTGTCTGGCAAATTCCTGGTAAAGTATCCATCGGACAAACCCCACCGGCCGGTATTAAAACACATCCTGCCTCTATTGCATTAATCCAACATTCAGGAATACCTCCTTTTATGGTTTTTTGCTCCGTTTTACTGATTTTCTGAGCATGTTCCAGACTTAAAATTTTTCTTATCATAAATTTTTGAATTAATTTTTGATTTTCTATTTCTAAAACATCCTGCTTTCAGTAATCAACTTCGTTTTAGCCTTTTTACGGCCTGAAAACATTAGCCCATTACCAAAGCGTCAGAATAACTCATTTCTAACGCAAAATAGTCTGTACAGTCTTCATATGACATTGCTGACACATAATCCCATGCGTTGCACTTAGACACATTCTCTTTTGCATAATTGCCAAGAATCAATTTTTGTTCACTGGCAGTTATTTCCTGTGTTCCTTCTAGATTTAAAATATTCTTTAGCATAATCTTCAATTTTTAGTTCTCCTACATTTATTCAAAACGGCAATCTCTATTTATTCTTCAATTTTTTATGAAGCGCAGAGAAACTAAAAAGCTCCTCTGCACCCATTATTTTTCAAAGGATATTAGCACTTATATTCTCCTCTCCAAATATCCCAGCATATTCCTGGAGGAACATTTCCACCCGAAATATTTTTTTGCTCTTCTTTTGATAATTTTTTAGTCCCTTCCGATTTTAAAAATTTTTCTAACATGATTTTTGGTTTTTGTTTCTTAAAAATAGGACTTCAATCATTTTGAGACATTTGAAGCTTATGTCTATCCCTTCGCAGGAATTTAGTAAAGCCGCTAAGCTATTTTTTCCAAAATTTCAACTTCTTCAGCAAAATCGTTTAAGAAGTATTTTAGTTCGCTCAGTTCATTCTTGTGAAATGCCGAGAAGCTTTTAAACTTCTCCGCACTGTTTTCTTTTTATGGACATTTATAATATCCTCTCACAGCATCCCAACACATTCCAACTTCAGGGTAGGTTCCGCCTGCAATATTTTTTTGTTCCTCTTTCGATAATTTTTTAGTACCCTCTTTTTTTAAAAATTTTTCTAACATCATTTGTGGTTTTTGTTTCTTGATAATAGGCCTTCAATCATTTTAAGACACTTGAAGCTTATGTCTATCCCTGCGCAGGAATTTATTGGTGCCGCTAAGCTATTTTTTCCAAAACTTCAACTTCTTCAGCAAAATCGTTCAAAAAGTATTTTAGTTCGCTCAGTTCATATTCGTTTGGAAACAATTTTTCGTTTACGATTTTGACTGGGGTATAATTAAAATTATTTTTAGAACACCATTCGTACTGTTTGTTGATTTCTTGACTTATTAAAATGCTGACAGGTTCAACATGCCATTTTTTAAGCCATTTTTTAAGGCTCATTTTTTTAATATGCCAATCTGAAATCGCTTCAACTGTTTTTCCAGGTGTTGCTCTGTTGATTGTCAAAATTCTTTCGACAATTATTTTATATGGATTTTCAGTGTTTTCCGGATTAATATTGAACAATACATTCAAATAAATTTTATCTGGAAATCTTAAAACTAGATCAAATGCTTCGTGAAATGTTTTATGACAATGTCCGCAACTTGGACTTATGATTATTGATAATTTGATTGCCGCGCTTCGGCTTCCAAAATTCAAACCTCTTAGCTCTTCCAATCCATCTGGATAAGGCACTTTTTTAGCAAGGAAGTTTAATAGTGAATAATTTCTTTTGAATTTTTTCAGTTCTTTGAGTGAATTTTCGCTATTTAAAACATTTTTAATCATTGGTTTCACTGCCAACCAGATTGGTATAAGGAGTGCCAAAGAGAAAACAAATGGAAAAATACTTTCGAAACTGAAACTCAATGTGAATAAATCTGATGAAAACCAGATAAAACTCTGCATAAAAATCAAAAATGAAACTACTAAACACATTACGCACCATTTTTGAAGTTCAAATTTTTGAATCCAAATAGATGATACTATAATTGGTATTGCAAGCAAGCTTAAAAAACCAACGAAAATTGCTGAATTTAAAGGCTGAATCAATATTGCTATTAAACTTGATGTAAAGAACATTAGTGGCAAATCAGAGAAATTAAATACCTTGTTTTCTGTTCCTTCACTAGAATTAATTACAGAGTTGCAGGATGAATTTGAACTTAAACTGCAAAATTTTGATATAATGCCGTTTTTAAAGCCCAATTTTTCCTGTGCAATAAAAACACTTACTATAAATCCTAATGTTGATGTAATTAAGAAAAACACACTAAAAGCATCATATGTATTATAGAAGAACGACAATCCGATTACGAATACGAATGGAAGACAATACTTCAACCAGCTCAATTCTACTTTTAAACTATCTCTTGCTATAACATTATTAGGTTCGATAGCTACAATTACTCCATTCCAGTCTAAAAGGAATTTTTCATACGCTATTTTTTGTGCTCCTTTTTTAATTGTAGTTATGCGAACATAATTTTTAGTCTTTTCTACTAATGCAAGTTCTTCCTTAAAGTAAGCTAAAAAATTTGAAGGCAAATCTACTATTTGCTCTTTCGGAACTCTGATGGCTGCATTTTCTATTGATAATAAATCTAACGAATCTGTTATCGCAAATAAACTTGGATAATTAGGATGAGACAAAAACAAATCCTTAAACTCATTTTTGATGTCTGAGTATCTATTTATTTGTAGAAATTTTTGGACTAGTTTTAACATCGTTTTTGATTGCTTTAAATCATAATTACAGTACAAATATTGTGGTTTTTATCGAGAAAAAGTGACCTTTGGTAGACATTTTATCAATTATACTACATACAATTTATAAATTATACCAGTCATAGACAAACTTACAACTTATTGAAAATCAAATATTTACAACGATTTTTTTTGTTCTAAAATTGTCAAAACCCAAATCTCGACAAAGCGTTTTCCTTTTTATCTAGCTTTGAATATCAATAATCCTAATAAGTAAAATCATGGCAAATAAGACATTAAAATTCGAAGATTTTGAAGCCGAAAAATTATCAAAAAATGAGCAAAAACTAGTTCACGGCGGCGATGGTGACGATTATCCACCAAATGAACCTGGAAAAGATGGAAAAGGAGGAAACGGATAATACTTTATAAAAATCAATTTATACTTAAATTAAAAATATCATGAAGAATACAAAAATGAAAATTGAAGATTTTGAAACTTTAAAATTATCTTCAAACCAACAAAAAGCTGTTCGCGGAGGAGATGGTGAAACAGATGTTAAAAACGAGCCGGGAAAAGGATCCACAGGAAATGGATAAAACCATTTTTTTTTGCAAAATAAACATTTACAGCTAAACTTGAGTTTAGCTGTTTTTTTTTTACAATATTAAAGATGGTACCAATAACTTTTATAAAAGTGTCACAAAGTATTATTTCTAAATATTACTTGCAAACTGAGCTGGAGAAACGCCTGTTCGTTTACGGAATGATTTTGCAAATGAAACTGCATTTTTAAAACCAACACTTTCGGCAATAGCTTGTGTAGAATATTTGCGGTACATATGATTGGTAATCATTTCATTTATTACATAATTAATTTTAAGCTCATTTGAATATTCTCCAAATGATTTACCAAATCGTTTATTCACTACATAAGACAAATAAGTGGTATTGGTTTTAATTTTCTTAGCCACATAAGGCAAAGTAAAATCGGCATTGAGATATTCGAGTTTATTTTCAAGCGCCAATAATTTTTCGACAATTTTATTTTCCTTGGCTTCGTCAATACTTAAATTAGCATTTTCCTTTTTAAGCTGAATTTCCTCAGTCTCTAAGTTTTCAATAGCTTCTACTAAAACTGGAGGGTTTTCTTTTTTCTCCAAATTAGCTTTAAACTCCTCAATTAAAGCATTCATTTTTTTATGTGCTTTATTTTTATCTCGAATGTTTTTTATCAGAAAAAATACAATTCCTAAAACAAGAAGCACATAAAACACTTTTAGTGCTTTACTTATTAAAACATCGTATTTATATTTTTCCTGAATAGTAAGCATTTCCGCGCTCAAATCTTCTACACCTAATTTATAATTTACTTCTTGAGCTTCGTCTCTAAATTTTGTCTGAGATTTTTCATAAGCATTCAAGTAAATTTTAGAATGTTTATAAGCTTCTTCTGGTTTGTTGAGTGCGCTGTAGATCTTAGCCTGAAGGTAATTTGATTTCAAAAAACTTTCATCCAAAGTATTATTTTTCAACGAAATAGAATCTACTTTTTTTAAGCAAACTAAAGCCTTCTCGTATTTTCCCATATAAAAATACAAATCTCCTAAATTATAATTAGCAGTATGATAAAAGCTTTCCGAATTATTTTGCTTTGCCAAAAATAAAATATCATAATAGATTTTTTCAGCATTTTTATTGTCACTTTTCATTAGGTAAATATTCCCTAAACTCATTTTAGCGGCAATTTTATTACTAGTGAAATTTTGAGAATAAGTAACGGCTTTTTTATAAAAATACTCAGCCGAGTCAAGCAAATACTTTTTATCTTGATTTTTCATAAAATAGCCCTCGTAAGAACCACCTAAATCCAAATTAATGTTGCTTTTACTATTTTGAAACTGATCCCTTGCGTAAACCCTTTCATTTTTATCAATGAAATCGTTGTTTTGCCTTAAATTTTTAATTGATAATTGATAATTTCCAACCTGTTCATTAACAATTGCAATATTGCTTTTGAATTTAACAATTTGAATAACGTCTTCAACTTTAATGGAGAACTTAATACCTTTTTGATAATTTTCAATTGCAGCACTTAAATTGCCTCTTTTCCATTCGGTCAATCCTCGAAAATTATAAAGATAAGCTGTGAGTTTAGTTTTTTCTGGAGATTCAGGCATTTTTTCTAAATACTGAAATGCTTTTTTATAACTTTCGTCAGACTTAGGAATATTGCCCTTCATTTGGTACAAATAACAAGCTGCACCATTAGCAAATGCCAGGTGCTTATTATCGTTTGATTTCATCAATTCTCTAGTATATGCAAGACCTCGATCGACATTGTCATTAAAACTGAATCGAATTTTGTCTTGCAGGACTAAGTATTCCTGTTCGCTAATTTGAGTTTGTTGGGCAAAACTCGTATTAAGAACAAGAAAAAATAAAAAAGAGATGATTAGCCTCATTAATTTGTTTTTGGATTCCAAAAATAACGCATATATTTTCAATATACTAAAATTTATTTGCCATAGTCTTGTTAATTTTACAACAAAATTAAAAAAATATAACAATTTAGCTTTGTTTTGTTATATTTTTATTGCGTAAATTTGTTTTTGTAAAACATATCAAAAATGAAACCAGATTTATTTCAAGCACCAGATTACTACAACCTTGACGATTTGTTAACTGACGAACATAAACTAGTTCGTGAGTCGGCACGTGCATGGGTTAAGAGAGAAGTTTCTCCTATTATTGAGGAGTATGCACAAAGAGCAGAATTTCCAAAACAGATTATTAAAGGACTTGGAGAAATTGGAGGTTTCGGACCCTATATTCCAGTTGAATATGGCGGTGCTGGTTTAGACCAAATTTCATACGGTTTGATTATGCAGGAAATCGAAAGAGGTGATTCTGGAGTTCGATCAACCTCATCTGTACAATCATCTTTAGTAATGTATCCAATTTGGAAATACGGAAACGAAGAACAACGAATGAAATATTTGCCAAAATTGGCAACCGGAGAATTCATGGGATGTTTTGGTTTAACTGAGCCAGATCATGGTTCTGATCCGGGAAGTATGATTACCAATTTTAAAGATATGGGCGATCATTATCTTTTAAATGGTGCCAAAATGTGGATTTCGAATGCTCCATTTGCTGATATTGCGGTAGTTTGGGCAAAAAATGAAGAAGGAAGAATTCACGGTTTAATTGTTGAACGCGGTATGGAAGGTTTTACAACTCCTGAAACGCACAACAAATGGTCACTTCGTGCATCATCTACCGGAGAATTAATTTTTGATAATGTAAAAGTTCCAAAAGAAAATCTTTTACCAAACAAATCTGGATTAGGCGCACCACTTGGCTGTTTAGATTCAGCTCGTTACGGAATTGCGTGGGGAGCAATTGGAGCAGCGATGGATTGCTATGATACAGCTTTACGCTACGCAAAAGAAAGAATTCAGTTTGGAAAACCAATTGGAGGAACACAATTACAACAGAAAAAATTGGCCGAAATGATTACCGAAATCACAAAAGCGCAATTATTAACTTGGCGTTTAGGTGTTTTGAGAAATGAAGGAAAAGCAACAACAGCTCAAATTTCGATGGCAAAACGTAATAATGTTAATATGGCAATTGAAATAGCTCGTGAAGCAAGACAAATGTTAGGCGGAATGGGAATTACAGGCGAATATTCAATTATGCGCCACATGATGAACCTTGAAAGTGTAATCACGTATGAAGGAACTCATGACATACATTTATTGATTACCGGAATGGATGTGACTGGAATTCCAGCATTTAAATCATAAACAACTATTAAATTATATACAAAATCAATTTAAAAAGCTTCTCTTAATCGAGAAGCTTTTTATCTTTGCAGCAAAATTTACATAAATGAATATTGAAACTATAAACAATAGCATTCAACCTCAAAAAGACCAGCTTTTAAACCACTCTTTATACGGCAAAATTCAAAACATTGATGACTTGCACAGTTTTTTAGAAAATCATGTTTTTGCTGTTTGGGATTTTATGTCATTGCTAAAAGCTTTACAAGCCAAACTTACGTGCACAACAACACCTTGGTTTGCCACTAAAAACCCAGAAACAAGATATTTAATCAACGAAATTGTTCTTGCAGAAGAAACCGATTTAACGATTGACGGAAGAAGACAAAGCCATTACGAAATGTATCTTGAAGCAATGGAAGACTGTGGTGCTGATACAACTGGAATCAATAAATTTTTAGCCGAAGTACATTCGCTTCACAATATTTTTGTTGCTATCAAACAAAGTTCGCTTCACCCTGATGTAAAAGCTTTCTTAGACTTTACTTTTAGAGTAATTGAAGAAGGAAAACCACACCAAATCGCTGCAGCATTTACTTTTGGAAGAGAAGATTTGATTCCGAGTATGTTTACTGAAATCCTGAAAAACTTTCAAAAAAATCTTCCAGAAGTTGATTTAGCAAAATTGCTTTATTATTTCGAAAGACATATTGAACTTGATGCCGACGAACACGGACCAATGGCAATGCAAATGATTACAGAATTGTGCGAAGACGATGCTCAAAAATGGAAAGAAGTCGAAGAAGTTTCCATTTTAGCCTTAGAAAAAAGAATCGGACTTTGGAATGCCATTGAGGAAGAAATTCTTTTAAAAGCTGAAATGGTCTAAAACCGAATTCAAATATTTAACGTAACTATTTGTTTAAGATGTTTACAAACCTAATTTATCCAAATTATGAAACTGCATTTCAAACAAATAGTTATTGTTATCTTCTCGATATTTGTGAGTTGCAGCGCTGATCAATCAGATTCAGAGAATACCACTGTTCCGCCGGCAACAACTCCGCCAACGACAGAAGTTCCAACTACGCCAATTTCATCATCTATAAAATATCTCGCTTTAGGCGACAGTTATACCATTGGTCAAAGCGTTTGTGAAACTTGCCGATATCCTGAACAGCTCAAAACCAAATTACAAACAATTTATCCCGAAACTGCTTTTTCATTAAAAATTATTGCTCAAACCGGTTGGTCAACAAGTGATTTAATTTCGGCAATAAACACTCAAAATCCCGATTCCAATTATGATTTGGTTACACTTTTAATCGGTGTAAATAATCAATATCAGCATCAAGATTTCTCGGTTTATGAAAAAGAATTTCCGCAATTACTCAACAAAGCAATAGCGCTTGCAAAAGGCGACAATAAAAATGTAATTGTTCTTTCAATTCCAGATTACGCCTATACGCCCTTTACGAAGAATTATACGGATGAGAACCGAATGAAAATTTCAAACGAATTAAATAATTATAATTCTTTTGCGGAGCGTTATTGCATCGCAAAAAATGTTGCATTTATTTCAATTACTGATATTACAAGACAAGGTCTTAACAATTCAAACTTAGTGGCTTCAGATGGGCTTCATCCTTCTGAAACTGCTTATAAAATGTTTGTTGAGCGAATGCTGCCGAAAGTCAAAATGGTTTTGCAGGATTAGTTTTTATATTTTTAGAAGCAGAAAAATTAGTTTTCAAAACACGTTTAGTCCCGCTATCCGCTATATCTTTTATGGTCTCGTTAAAGAAACGAGACCATAAAAGGATACCGCTTCTATCGGGGCTAGACTAGATTTTTTTGTTTTTTCGAGAAAAATATACCTACTTTAGCAAAAACAGATTAGCCTTAGAATAGATTAAATTCATGCAAGTTTCACCTCCAAAAGAGTTATCGCCTTACATTAAACATTATCTTTTTTTAGATAATACAGAAACTGCTGTGCAAAAATTTCGTCTGTTTTCTGATGGTAATACCGGCCTTGTATTCTCCGTAAAAAGCAAACTGATTTCTGGAATTAATAAATTTGATGCAAAAGATTATCTACCAACTTCTTTTTTATACGGACAGCTAAATGGTTTTAAAGATCTTTATTCTGAGAATGAAATAACGTTAATCATTGTTGTCTTTCAACCCAACGGAATCCATCAATTATTAGGAATTCCTGCCAATGAATTTCACGATGCTATTATTCCTGTTGAAGATGTATTTGATCAAAAGATTGTTGCTCTTCAGGAAAAATTATCTCAACAAAACAATCAATTGCGAATTGAGCTTTTAAATCATTTTTTTAGATCAATGATTACTGCTAAACTGGTTTCAAATCAGTTTATAATAGATAATTCATTAAATTTTATCATCGCAAATAAAGGCCAATTCTCTATAAAACAATTAGTCGAATACACAGGTTATACTGAAAGACATCTTGAAAGAAAATTCAAAGAATGCATCGGATTAAATCCAAAGAAATTTGGTAATGTTGTGAGGCTGCATCACTTCCTAAAATTATTAAAAGACAAAACCGAAGATACTAATCTAACAACAATTTGTTACGATGCCGGATTTTCAGATCAATCACATTTAATAAAAGAATTTAAAAAACACACCGGAATAACTCCGAAGGAATACTTATACACCGGAAAATTAACCAATAATCTTATAAAAAGATTCCCTGCTTCGCCATTTTAAAATGTCGGTTTTGTACAATTTTTAAAATATTGCCGATGCTATTTTTGACTGAAATTAATAGCGTGCAATATGAAAAATCTAAAAATAGCCACAGCTCAGTTCGAAAACAAAAGCGGTGACAAAAACTATAATTTATCGGTAATCGAAAAGCTTTCTCAAAAAGCAGCTAACGAAGGCTGCGATGTGATTTCGTTTCATGAATGTTCAATAACCGGATATACATTTGCAAGAAATTTATCAAAAGAACAAATGTTGGACTTGGCAGAACTAATTCCGAGTGGAGAAAGTATTTTAAGATTGATTGAAATTGCAAAAAACAACAACATTGTAATATTAGCCGGGCTCTTCGAAAAAGATGAAAATGACAATCTCTTTAAAGCTTATGTTTGTGTAGATAAAAATGGTTTAGTGGCCAAATACCGAAAATTACATCCGTTTATAAATCCGTATTTAACGCCTGGAGATCGTTATTGCATTTTTGAAATTGAAGGCTGGAAATGCGGAATTCTAATTTGCTACGATAACAATATTATAGAGAATGTACGAGCAACAAAACTTCTAGGTGCCGATATTATATTTATGCCTCACGTAACCATGTGTACTCCTTCTACCCGACCTGGCGCTGGTTTTGTTGCACCTCAACTTTGGGAAAACCGCGAAACAGATCCAACTTCTTTACGATTAGAATTTGACGGAATGAAAGGCCGTGACTGGTTAATGAAATGGCTTCCGGCAAGAGCTTACGACAATGCAGTTTATGCGATATTTTCAAATCCTATAGGAATGGACGATGACCAGTTAAAAAACGGCTGCTCTATGATTATTGATCCTTTTGGAGATATTTTAGCCGAATGCAGAACTTTTGACGATTCTTTCGCAAAGGCTGTACTTACTCCGGAAAAATGCATTCAGGCTGGAGGCAATCGCTATATAAAAGCTAGAAGACCAAAATTGTACAAAGATATTATTGGTCAAAATCACAAATCAGAACAAAATGTAGTCTGGCTGAACTCAGTTGCAAAAGAATAAAATCAAAAACAACTAAATTTTTCAGCACTTAAAAATAAAATTCTTAATCATAAAAAGAAAGAAAAAACTTAATAATAAATAAGTTTCTGTTTTCAGTAATAACGCTAGTTTTTTTATTATAAATACACTTATAACATTTAAAACAAACACTTTAAATTTAGTTAGGTTATATTTGAGTAAATGCAATAGAAAACATGAGCGAAAAAAAAAATATTCCTACTGATGGTTTTGCTCTTCCAGAAAAAAATAAAGCAAATCATAATGACGAATTATTGTTCGTCAATAAAAAACTTTCTCAGCAAATAGAAGAGCGGAAAAAACGTGCCGCAGAACTAATTATTGCTAATATCGAATTAGCTTACCAAAATAAAGAGAAAGAGAATCGCGCCGCAGAATTAGTTATAGCAAACACCGAACTTGCATACCAAAACAAAGAAAAAGAAAAACGTGCTGCCGAACTTGTTATTGCCAATACTGAACTGGCCTATCAAAATCAGGAAAAAGAAAAACGAGCCGCAGAGTTGGTTATTGCCAATGCCGAACTTACTTTTCAAAATAAAGAAAAAGAAAAACGAGCAACTGAATTAATATTGACAAATAATGAACTTGAAGCTTTTACCTATATTTCAAGTCATCATTTACAAGAGCCTTTACGAAAAATCCAGGTTTTTACAGACAGAATAAATACAGATGAGCACCAAAATTTAACTGAAAAGGGGAAATTCTATTTAGAACGTATCGAAGTGGCCGCCTCTCATATGCAAGGACTTATAAATGATCTATTAACGTACTCGCGCACAAATGTAACCGAAAAGAAATTTGAAAACGTTAGTATTAATGAAGTCATAAATAAAGTAATAAAAGATTTAAGTGAAGAAATCGATCTAAAAAAAGCCATTGTAAAAGTATCCGGAAATTGCAGTGCCTATATAATACCATCACAATTTCATCAACTTATATGCAATTTGATAAGTAACTCTCTCAAGTTTTCAAAACAAGGAGAAATACCTCATATTACAATAGAAAGCATTTATACAAAACAAAAAACAAAGAATCTTCCGTCATCATCTGATTATTGCCATATAACAATCAGCGATAATGGTATTGGGTTTGAACAGCAATTTGAAAGTCGTGTTTTCGAAATGTTTCAGCAACTTCATAGCAGAGCAGAATATAAGGGAACTGGAATTGGTCTTACTATAGCAAAGAAGATTGTAGAAAACCATCAAGGAATCATTACGGCAACAGGCAAATTAAACCATGGCGCCAAGTTTGATATTTATATTCCAGTACTATAAAAAAACCTCCTGTAAAAATTACAAGAGGTTTTTTTATTTTAAAAAGTATACCCTAATCTTATATGAAAATAAGGTGTGTATTGATTTCTGTTTGTCGAATTACCATCTGCATTTGTTGCATGTCCATTATAATAATTCGATTTTAGGAAAACGATTCGGTAACCAAGACCTGCTCCTCCTTCGTAAGTAAAATGCTCACCAACTACACGTCTGAATCCCCAAGTTGGAACAATCGCTAAATCAGCTGTTTTTGTGATATTATCGTCCAAATTCAACACAAACCAATCAGGGTGATAACTTGTTTTTAATGATACGTAATTACCGCTGTTTTTTGATATATTTTTCCCAGTATGACTTCTTTTACTCAAATTGTAATACAACTTCGGCTCTAAAGTCAGCACGGGCTGAAAAATAAAACCTGCTCCATCATACTGATCTCCTACTGCAATATCATGCTCAATTCCAATTTCGCTTCTTAATACAAAGTTATTTACAAGTCGGCTTTCATTGTTAGCCCAAAGACCAATAAATCCTGTCTGTACTCCAAAAATCGATTTTTCAGCGGTCGCATTTTGTGCGCTTAAATTTAAATTTACTCCTAAAATTACTAGCAAGAAGATTTTTTTCATTTACAATTTACGTTAAGGTTTAGACATTAAAAAACCTGTAAAAATTAATCTACAGGTTTTAACTTGAAATTCAGCAGAAAGGAAGGGATTCGAACCCTCGATACAGTTACCCATATACTAGCTTTCCAGGCTAGCTCCTTCAACCACTCGGACACCTTTCTTTGTTGGTCTGCAAAGAACACAAAAAAAAATGGTTTTTAAAAACAAAATCTCCAACTTAAATGCTTTTTCTAAATTCTTCCATAAATAGTTTTACTGCTTTTTTCTGGTAACCGCCAATCGTCAACATAAAAGCTTCTCTTTTTGTTGCAACGCCAGTAATTTGTATCGCCTTTAGCTGATCCCAGCCTTTTAATGCCATTTCAGCAACAATTGTCGCCCAATCACTGTTCTCTACCATTTGTAATAATGCGTGTATCGAATGCAACTCTATTGAGATTTTAGGTTTCATGTTGAATTTTTGAAATAATTCTTCAACGAATTCCCTTGAATTTGATCCTTTTCCGGGCAAAACCAACGGAATTTCTTCTATCTTTTTAAAAGCTATTTTATCTAAAGCTGCTAAAACATGGGTTCTGGAAACCGCCAAAACCATGTGAGAAGTAAACAAGGGAATTTTCTGAATGGGCAATTCAATTTCATGCGATGAAATAACCAAAACTACATCTAACTGGTTTTCAATTAGTTTTTGCTCTAAAGCTTCTGTTGTCCCATATTCAACAACAATTTTAAGGTTTTGATATTTTTTAGCAAATGCATTGACAACCGGAAGAATCAATAAACCAAAAATATACGTAACGCCTATTCTCAGTTCACCTCCAATCATTTCATTTAAATCTTCGATTGCCTGTTTTCCGTTTTCTACATTTTCGACTACTTTTTTGGCGTGAATTAAAAAAACAGAACCCGCTTCTGTCAACTGCACTTTTTTGCCAATTCGCTTAAACAAAGGCAAACCAAGCTCTTCTTCCAGTTTTTTAATTTGCTGCGAAAGGCCTGATTGCGTTACAAAACACAATTCGGCTGCTTTTGTAAAATGCAATACTTCAGCCGTTTTAATAAAATATTCAAGTTGATATAATTCCATATTGATAAGTTTAAGTACTTATTATCAGTAAAATTATTAATTTTTCTAATGTAATCATAATCCCGACCTTTGTATTAAATATTACAAATCATGTTTAAAGCATTAAAATCTAGAAACTTCAAGCTCTTCTTTTACGGACAATCCGTTTCTATTGTCGGAACCTGGTTGCAGAAAACCGCTGTCAGCTGGATGGTTTATAGTATAACTGGTTCCGTATTTTTATTAGGTTTGGCTACATTTTTAAGCATGATTCCATCTTTATTTCTTGCACCATTGGCAGGAAGTGTTATCGGAAGATATGACCGACACAAAGCCATGATTTTATTGCAGTCATTAGCAATGATTCAAGCTGGGGCTTTGGCTTTACTACTTTATCTAAAAATCTACAATATTAATTTTATTTTGGCATTAAGTCTTTTTCAGGGAATCATAAATGCATTCGACATGACCTGCAGACAAACCATGATGATAGATATTGTTGACGATAAAGAAGATTTGCCAAACGCCGTCGCATTAAACTCAACTTTAAACAATTTTGCCCGAATTGCAGGTCCGGCGCTAGCTGGAATTATTTTGCACAATTATGGTGAAGACATTTGTTTTATTGGAAATTTCATGAGCTATATTCCCGTTTTAGTTTCTCTTTTAATGATGAGAATAACGCCTCACATCAAAGCTGAAGATAAATTCAAAATGTTGGATGATTTTCTTGAAGGTTTAGATTATGTAAAAAAAGAAACCGAAATGGCAAGAATGCTTTTAATGCTAATGTGTAGTAGCTTGTTCGTTATTTCGTTCAATACTTTGATGCCGGTTTTTGCGAAAGATATTTTTAGCGGAAATGCACAAACCTTCAGTTGGTTTGAAAGTGCTGCCGGAATTGGTTCAATTGTATCAGCAATATATTTGGCGAACCTTAAAAAAGCCGACAATATGAATAAAATAATGATCGCAGCGAGTTTATTATTAGGTTTCAGCATTATTATATTGGCTTACTCAAATAGTTTGACTATCGCGCTTATTTGCATGGCGTTGAGCGGTGTAGGAATGATGGCGCAAACCTCATCTATAAATATTTATGTTCAGACACAGAGTTCTGTAAATATGCGTTCCAGAAGTATCAGTTATTATTTAATGGCTTATCAGGGAATGATTCCTGTGGGAAGTTTAATTATCGGTTACGTTTCTCACATTATCGGAACAAGAAATACGGTTGCGATTCAGGGAATAATATGTATTGTTTCGGTGATTGTTTATGTGTATTATAAAAAACACACTACTTCTGAAGATTTAGAAACTTGTCCGGTTCCTTACAGAAATTCTAAAGATTAAAATTAAAAAATCCCAGATTCTAAAAATCGAAATTTTGAATCTGGGATTTTTAATTAGAATTTTTTTCTACGAAATTTCTCCGCGAAGTGCAGTCTCAAAAATATCTTTAAACTCGTTTTGTGGAATATTATGCCCAAGCAAATACATCAATTTTGTAATTGCTGCTTCTGTAGTAATATCTTTTCCCGAAATTACTCCTAAAGATTTCAAGGCTGTACTTGTTTCGTATTGTCCCATATTCACGCTTCCGCCTGAACATTGTGTTACGTTTACGATATGCATTCCAGATTTTATGGCTTTTTCAATTAAATTTAAAAACCAATCTTCAGTCGGTGCATTTCCTGAACCGTAAGTTTCCAGAACAATTCCGCGTAAACCTTGAGTTGACAAAATTGAAGCCAAAACAATTTCGCTCATTCCCGGAAACATTTTGATGATGGCAACATGATTGTCTAAGTTTTTATGAACAATCAATTTTGCATCTTTATTTACTGGAAGAAATAAATGTTTATTTAATTTTAAATGTACCCCAGATTCTACCAGTTCAGGGTAATTTGGCGCTGTAAAAGCTCTGAAATGTTCTGCATTTACTTTAGACGTTCGATTGCCTCGGTATAATTTGTATTCAAAATACAAACACACTTCTGTGATAACCGGTTTTCCATTCTCTAAAAGAGATGCAATCTGAATTGCTGTAATCAGGTTTTCTTTTGCATCTGTACGTAAATCTCCAATTGGCAATTGCGAACCTGTAAATACAACTGGTTTGGCTAAATTCTCCAGCATAAAACTCAATGCTGAAGCAGAATACGACATTGTATCTGATCCGTGAAGAACAACAAATCCGTCGAAAGAAGCATAATTTTCCTCAATCATTGTGGCAATTTTTGTCCACATTTGAGGATTCATATTGGAAGAATCAATTGGATGTTCGAATGAAATCGATTCGATTTCGCAGTCCAATTGTTTAATTTCTGGGATTTTCTGAATTAATTTACCAAAATTGAAGGCTTTTAGCGCTCCAGTTTCAAAATCTTTGCTCATACCGATGGTTCCTCCGGTATAAATCAATAGTATTTTAGCTTTAGATGACATCTTGGTATTTTAATTTATTGACAACGGGATTCGCATACATCGCTAAAAATCCTTGTCTTGTCACAGGATTATCACTTCCGATTCTCATTTCTAAACGACGCTCAAAAAGCTGTTTTTCGTTCTCTTTGTATTTGTGAGCAAATTTGTCTGTTTCGTTTAAAATATCGTAAGCAATAAAATTAGTTGGCCATAATTGATAATTTTTCAAAATCACATCATCGATAGTTTGTGCCAATGCCTGAACTTGCTTGTTTGCATTGTCATTCTCGGCCACAATCTGATCGATTTCTGTGTCTAAAACATCGCCAACAGAAATATGTATTCTTTTTTTAGTTCCCATGATGCCACTCAAAATGGTCATGAAATCTTCGTTTTTATCTTTTACGTAAACTTCGTTGTTTGCTTCTGCCATTAATTGCGGCATTTTCAAAACATCAGTCGGATCATATTCATAAGAAATAGAAACCGGAACGATTTTTAATTTCTTAAAATAATCCATTAAGTTTTCTTCATCAGAACCCATTCCGATCATTTTCAAAACACCTGGATTGGTTTCGTCATTTCCGTCTTTTGTTCTTCCTTCTCTTTGAGCAATCCAAACCGAACGGTTTTCGCGAAGCAATAACTGTCCCATATATTCCGACAATAATTTAGAACTTTGCAACATTTCACGAGGCGTTAATCCTCTTAAAACCAAAAAGTTTCTATTTAATTTTGCAAGAGTTGCCAAGAAAGCTTTTTTAACCAAATTATCTCCAATTGCCGAAGCAGTCATTACTAAACCATGTTCGAACAAGCAAACATTCAATAAGGTAGTATCCAAAAGAATATCTCTGTGATTTGAGATAAATAGATAAGAAGTATTTGGCTCCAATTTTTCAAAACCTGAAGTCGTTAATCCTTCAGAGCTTTTTTCTAAAACCTTTTGGATTGTATTGTAAATAAAATTGCATTGAAAATCACGAATAGAATGTGTTTTTTTCAATTGATCCTTCCAAACCTCATCTTCTACTTCCGGAAAAGTAAAGTTCATCATGGTTTTCATCATAGGATGATTTACAACATCATGAAGGGCTTCATTTATTTCGGAATCATAAAACGGTCGAATGGCATCAAATCTCTGCATTATTTATTTGGGTTTAAGTGGGCAAAAGAACAAAAAAAAAATTAAAGTTTTGTAAGGCGTGGGTTAAATCCCAAAAACGTCTTTTGAATTTTGAGTCGTAATTACTGCAATTTCTTCGGAAGAAACTCCATAAATATCGCTTAATTTGGCAATAACATTGACTAAATAACTACTTTCATTTCGTTTTCCTCTATACGGAATTGGCGCTAAATACGGCGAATCTGTCTCTAATACGATGTGTTTTAAATCAATTTGGCTTAAAAACTGGTCGATTTTTCCGTTCTTAAAAGTGACAACTCCACCGATTCCCAACTTCATATTGTAAGAAATCGCGCGTTCCGCTTGCTCTAAAGTTCCGGAAAAACAATGAAAAATCCCAAATAAATCATCAGATTTTTCTTCCTCAAGAACATCAAAGATTTCGTCGAAGGCTTCTCTACAGTGAATTACAATAGGAAGTTTGTACTGTTTTGCCAACTGAATTTGTCTTTTAAAAGCAATTTGCTGCTCTTTCAAATGTGTTTTATCCCAATACAAATCGATCCCGATTTCGCCAACAGCGTAGAATTTTCTTTTTGATAATTCAGTTTCAACATGCGCAAGTTCTTCTAGATAATTATCTTTTACATATGTAGGATGAAGTCCCATCATTAAAAAGATATTTTCAGGATAGTTTTTCTCCAAATCGTACATAGACTGTGTTGCAGCAGCATCGATTGCAGGAATAAAAAAACGTGTAATTCCAGCATCTATGGCGCGCTGAATCATTGCGTCACGATCCTGATCAAATTCTTCAGAATATAAATGCGTATGTGTATCGGTAATAATGGGTGTCGAATTCAATTGTCTAATTTTTTAAAGCTGTCAAAATTACGACAATATTAAAAGAATAGCAATTCGTGTGAAACGGAACGCGGATGATACGGATTCACTTCGTGAAAACGCGGATTGGCACGGATTTTTTTCTTAAAAACGAAAACCTTTGTCAAAGTTTTGAACTTTGACAAAGGTCTGCTTATTAAATTCTTGATATTGTCAGACTGAGCGAAGTCGAAGTCCACTTAAAAAAGATCCCCAATTCTTTTCTAATTACTTATTTGTTCTTCTGCTTCACTCAGGATGACAAAATTGAAAAACCTTTGTAAAAGTTTTTAACCTTCGCAAAAGGCTTTTACCCCCAATAATATTTTTTTTTAGTTTTTTAGACTCGGAATTTCCTTCAAATTTACTTTTGGATTTGTAGTTGCTCCCGTCTTCAAGTCTCCTGCTTCGATAAAAAACAAAGCACGATCTAAAACTTCATCTCTTCCTTCCTGAATTCCTTTTATGGTTGGTTTTATTTCAATATCAGGCACAATTCCTATTCTTTGTGTTTCGCCTTTGTCTGGATAATAAACACCAATTCCTGAAAACAATGTGCGAAATCCTTCAAAATCAAAAACAGAAATATTTCCGTCTGCGCCTGAAGTTTGACTTCCAATAATAGTAGCATTTCCTGTGCTTCTAAATGCCATTGCAGACCATTCTGCGTGGCTTTGGGTTTCTTCGTTGACTAAAACCACTACTTTTCCTTTATAATGATCCTTATTTTCAGTACCGCATGAAGTTCCATCGCCCCATTTATATCGTCCAGGATGATTTAGATCTGGAACGGTATAAATCGCAAATTTATTTTCCTTTGGACTTATAAAATTTGCTATGTCATCAATAGTTCCTTTTGGATAATTTCGAAGATCAAAAACAATAGCTTTAGTATCTTTTAGCAGCTCAATCATATCAGGAACATTTTTGCCTGTTAAAATTCCCATATCAACATAACCGATATTGTCATCTAACAGCTTAAATTTTTCCTTCTTTTTTCTGGCTCCTTTTTTAAATTCATTTCGGTGCGAATCATGGTAATCATGCCAAATCATGGTTTTGGTGATGTATTTTCCATTCTTTAAAAACTCCACTTTAACAGTATCTGCTTTAGTCACTAAGAGACTAGGAGCAATTTTATCCAAAAATTTAGCTTCATTAGAAGCACTTAGTAAACCTCTTTTCTCTGCAATTGCCTCTTTTATAGTTTTGCCGTTTACTTTTGTAATTACATCACCCACTTTTATATCATCTGCCTGTGCCAAACTATCAGCTAAAATTTCTGTAACCACCAATTTTTCGTCAATAATCTTTGCGCTAGCCGGGAAATAATTTGAAGGTTTGGGACTTGGCGCAGTCGCATTAGGATATACATATACTTCTGTGTGACTGTCATCAAGCTTACTGGCAAACTTTCTCATTACCGTATAAAAATCTGCTTGATTATCAGCCTGAATAGCAAGAGGTATTATTTCTACTAAAGTTGTATCCCATTTTTGATCCATTAGATATTTGTACGGAAAAAAGTATTCTGCCAAATTCCAAAACATAAACACCATTCTCAGTTTCGAATATTTATTGGTAAAATCTGGATGTGCACGATTTTCGTTTCGCATGCCCACATTTCCAACACGGTCTAAGCCATAAACATAAAATTGATCTCCTTGAAATCTATTTTGTTCTATAAATTTTAATTTCTGCGAAAGTTTTTTAGAAAATACTTGACTGTTATTAAACCAACTTAAATCGAAATTTTTATCAAAATACTCTACCTCTTTTGAAGCCGCGATTGGAGTAACTTCTTTTATTGGACCGAGTTCATCAATCCAATTTTCTAAAATCAGAGAAAAGTCTTCTTTTGTCTCTGCTTTTTCAATTTTTGGTAATTTCTCTAAAAGCTGTTTGTCCCAATCCAATTGTCCGCTTGCAACCTTTGGATGATAATATTTTAAGAATCCCCAAACTTTGCAGGTTGCTACCAACTTTTCTGTTTCGGTGATTTTTGCCGCGCTGAAAATGGTTTGAGAAAATAAAACAAGAAGGAACAGGATAATCTTTTGCATTGCGATTATTAGGTTAAGATTAATGATTATTTTCCGGTTTCAATAAATGCCAAAGCACGATCTAAAACCTCGTCTTTTCCTTCCTGAATTCCTTTTATTGTTGGTTTTACTTCAATATCAGGAACAATTCCAATTCTTTGGGTTTCTCTTCCATCAGGATAATAAACGCCAATTCCTGAGAATAAGGTATGAAAACCTTTAAAATCAAATTGGCTCACATTTCCATCTGCTCCTGCTGTCTGACTTCCAATAATTGTAGTATTTCCTGCTGTTTGAAAACACATTGCTGTCCATTCAGATTGGCTTACTGACTTTTCGTTTAGCAAAACAATTACTTTTCCTTTATAATTATCTTTGTTTTCAGAACCGCTTTTTGTTGAACCATCCCAAATAAATTTGCCGGGATAACTATAATATGGACGCGTATAAATAGCAAATTCTTTTTCCTGAGAATTTAGAAATTGTGATATTTCTCTAAAAGTCCCAAGTGGATAATTTCTCATATCAAAAACAATTGCTTTTGTATTTTTTAAAGCCTCAGTCATAGCCGGAATATTTCTCGGTTTTATAATTCCCATATCGACATACCCTATATTATTATCGAAAAGTTTAAACTTGTCCTTCTTTTTCTGAGCTCCTTTTTTAAATTCATTTCGATGCGACTCATGATAATCAAACCAAATCATATCTTTTGTTTCGTATTTTCCGTCTTTCAAAAATTCAACTTTAACATTATCATTGATATTCACCAAGACAATCCTTACGAGTTTATCTAAATAAGCAGCCTCATTTGACGCACAGATTAAATCTCTATTTTCTGAAATAAGTTCTTTAATTGTTTTGTCGTTTATTTTAGTAATGACATCTCCAATTTTAATCTTATAAGCTTCGGCTACACTGTCTCCTAGAATTTCTGTCACCACTATTTTTTCATCAATTATTTTTCCCTTGGCAGGAAAAAATCTTCCATTTCCTTCACCTATCGAAGACTTATACATAAAAAACTCTGTATGGCTGTCATCTATTTTTGAAACCATTTTTTTCATTGCTGTGTAAAAATCAGTATAATTTTCAGCTTTGACCACCGCAGGCAATGTCTGTATTAAAGTTTCATCCCATTTTTGACTCATTAAATACTTAAATGGAAAAAAATATTCAACAACATTCCAATACATAAATATCATACGTAGTTTGGAATTTTTATCCTCAAAATTGGGATCATCATAACGCTCATTTATCAAGTTAACATTTTCTACATGTTCACTTCCTTCCACATAAAATTGTTTGCCTTGATATCTATTTTCTTCAATAAATTTGAGTTTCTTCGAAAGCTTTTTCGAAAACAATTTATCAGAATTTATCCAACTTAAATCGAAGTTTTTATCAAAGAATTTAACGTCTTTTTGTGCAGGAATCGGCGCTATTTCTTTTACCGGACCAAGTTCATCAATCCAATTTTCGAGGATCAATGAAAACTCTTCTTTGGTTTGTGCTTTTTCTATTTTAGGAAGTTTTTCTAAAAGCTGATTATCCCAATTCGTTTTTCCTCCCGCAACTTCTGGATGATAATATTTTAAGAAACCCCAGACTTTACAGGTTGCGACCAATTTTTCGGTTTCGGTGATTTTTGCCGAGCTGAAAATGGTTTGAGAAAATAAAACAAGAAATAATAATGTAATTTTTTGCATCAATTAAACAGGTTAAGATTTAGATTGTTTTGGGAACTTTCTTTAAAAAAGAAAACCGAATTTAGAACTAAAATTCCAAATTCGGTTACGGCTTTACGTAAAAGCAGTTTTTTTATTAATCTAATTCATCCAGAAGCAATTGAACTTCGTCATAATCTTCGTAATCCTCTGAAATGGTCTGCAATATTTTTTTGCATCCTTCATAATCGCGTTGTTTCAATTTTGATAATGCAAGATACCAAGTCGCTTTTTCTTTATATACCGAATTTCCTGCTTTCAACTCATTAAAAACTGCTTCGGCTTTTAAATAATGGCTTTCTTCTAAAAGAGAAACGCCATAATAAAATTGAATTTCTGGTGTTTTTCCTTTTGCTAAAACCTCTTCAAAATGCGGAATTGCTAATGAATATCTTTTCGCATTAAATTCTTTTTCAGCATTTTTTAAAGGACCATCTTCGCTTCCTCTTTCAGCAAAAGAAGCTTGTTCCGGATGATTATAATCGGCGAAAGCCGGATATTGATTGTAATTAAAAAAGAACAGTCCGAACAAAACTGCAACTGATGCTGCAACGGCAAGATACCAAGGTTTAAGACCAATGACTTTTGGTTTTTTATTGAAATATTCTTCAGCAATCTGATTCAGATTTTCTTTGAATGCTTCTCTTTCTTCTTCAAAACCAAATTTATTCTGCAATTGAAGCTGCACTGATTTGAAAGTTTCAAATTCCGAAGCAAATTGAGCGTCTTCGGCCAATTGTTTTTCAAAATCGTTTTTTTGATCGATAGTCAGTTCGCCTTCCAGATATTGATCGAATAATATGTAGCGTTCTTCGTTCATGACTAATTATTTTTTTAGAGAATTAAAATTTTTTGCTTCCTGAATCCACTGTGTTAACTGACCAATACATAACGATTTTTTTTTGCGTACATATCCGTAAGTTACATTTAGCTTTTCGGCAACTTCTTCCATTGATTTAACAGAAAAACTCAGCTTCAGCAGTTCTTGGCATTTGTCTCCTAATTTTTGAAACATGGTGTCAAAAAGTTGCTGTTTTTCATCAAATTCCTCAGTTTGAGCTATTAATTCAAGTGCAGATTCATTTATAGATACCACGTCTTCATGAATTGTTACCCCTTTGTTCGAAATTTTTTTGAATTCGTTAAGCCATTTTCTTTTACATAACAAAAAAAAGTAGGCATCAAAAGGGCATGTTAATTTTAAAGTGCCAGCTTTCGCCTGATTGTAAAGCAATATCATGACTTCCTGAACAATATCCTGCGCCTGATCTCTGTCGCCTGAATTATTCAGAACGAAAAAAACCACTTTAGGAACGAACTTTTTATAAATAGATTCAATAATCACCGAATCATTTGCTGCAAGTCCGTCAATATACATTTGGTCATGATGTATTTTAATTTTCTCCATAAAAAAACTTTTGATTAGTTAAAGTTAAAAAAGAATCTCAAATAATTTCAAAATACAGGGTAACAATTACAAAATCAAATTGATATAAACATGTAATACTCTTTTAAACTAAAAAAAATTAAAAGGAATGGAAACGTATCAATTTACTAAAGAAAAAAGTCTGGATCAGTTTTACGAAATGATTTCGGCCAAAAAACGAAATGGTTTTGTTGTTGTCGAACATAATGAAAAACTACCGTATGTTGTTTTATCCAAAGAAAAAAAAGCCATCAAACATTCTTTTCATCTCTTTTTGACCTGCATCACATTCGGACTTTGGGCAATTGTCTGGTTGTATTTAATTGTTTCGCTTTCGCGGAAGCAAAACATTCTGCTGGCTGTTGATGAAGATGGAAACCTTTTTGAAGACAAATGTTTATCGGCCTAAATAAAAAAAATAAAAAACAGGGGTAACAAATTTTAAAGCGAATTGATATAGTGTTATACAAGCCTGAAAAAATATTTTAAAAACAAGGGTAACAATATCAAACCCAAATTGATATAAGAATGTAAATAACAACCAAAATCTGAAAACCACTTGAAACATTCAAGACAGATTTTTAAAAACTAGAAATCATGAACACAAAATTTAAAACTATCAGTCTATTATTTTTATTGTTAATCTCTTTTTCTTTCGTAAGCTGTGACAACAGTGACGGAGACGACATCCAGATTATGCCGCCAACTGCCGCTGCGTTTAAAAGCATCAGCGAAAAAGGAGTTAAGGGAAATACACAAAAATTTACTGCAACTGCCGGAAGCGGAATGATTACAATAACTTCGGCAAAAGGAGTTAAATTAAACATCAACGGAAACTGCTTAACCAAAAACGGAAATGCTGTAACAGGACAAATCGACATTGAATATATCGAGCTTTTCGACAAAGGAAACATGTTGATTACCAACAAACCAACAATGGGAATTACAGCTGACGGAAAGAAAAACCTTTTAATTTCTGGAGGAGAATTCTTCATCAAAGCAACTCAGGGTGGTGTTGAACTTCAGACTTCTTGTTCCATGAGCATGATTGTACCAACTACTTTAACTGATGGCTTAGACAATGCAATGACTTTATGGACCGGCGTAATTAACGATGCTGGAGAATTAGCCTGGAGAGAAGCAAAAGCCGGAGCTGACGGAGCTAACGGAAAAGGCGGCGTTCAAGGTGAAGGAAACAATTATTATGTGACTTTTGGAAACTTTGGATGGACAAACGTAGACCGTTTTTATAGCGATCCAAGACCAAAAACAACAATTCTTGCTGATGCTCCTGATGGTTATGACAACAATAACAGTGCAATTTATTTGTCATACGATGGCGAAGGAAACAATGCACTTGCAAAATTAGATACTTATACCGCTGCAGGATTATTCAGCGAACATTATGGCCAAATCCCGATTGGTCTAAAATGCCACGTGATTTTTGTTACCGAAGACAATGGTCAATGGCGATATGCGATCAAAGCTGTAACTGTTGCTGCCAACGATATTTACACCTTTACTCTTGCCGAAACAATAGTCGGTACAGAAGCGCAATTGGTAGCTGCAATTAATGCCATCCAATAACTTAGAAATGCTTTTTTAAGAAAAAGTGGTGATTTGCTCATCACTTTTTTTTACATTTAATCCTGTTTTAAAATTGATTCTGAAGATTTTAAGACCCAAAACTATCTAGTTATGAAACCACAACTGTCTATTTTCTTTATTCTATTCTCTATTCTCTCAATAGGTCAAACCAAAGTAAAAGACACCATAACCCGACGAGCCAATATTGGTTTTATCCAGAACGGAAATGCTGTAAATTTCAAGCCTGAAACACCGCCTTTAATTCCGATTGCCGGCGCTCCAAAACCCAGTTATTCTTATTTATGGGAACTCGGCGACGGCCATTACAGTAAAGAAGCAGAACCCAAACATGTTTATAAAAACAAAGGAACTTACACCACGCGCCTTGCCGTAACCAATAATTACGACAACGGAAAACCTCCGGCAACACGTCCGAAAAAAGTGGCTGTAAATGATATTACCGACACCAATTATAAAGACATCGCATTAATTGCTGATCAAAACGGTTTTGCAATAATTAAGAATTGTGATCCTATTCCAGATCAGGAAATGATAGTTGTAGTAAGTTATCAAAATCTGGAGAATTATGTTGCAAACGGAAAACTGTATTTGTTTTATAATGAGAAACAATTCAAAAACAATAATTTCGAATTAACAGATTTTAGAACTTATGCAAACGAACGTGAAGTGAAAGAAAATCTCGTAGCTTCAGTTGACGATCTTGATGATTCTAAAAATTATTTGGCTTCCGCCGAAAATACAATCAAACGTAAAAAATACCGAGATACAACTGCTGAAGAAGATTTGGACGCATCTTTATTAGACGCCAATAAAACGTATCATAATGTTTCGATTTTAGAATTTGATGATGCTAATCCGGGAGAAACACGCAATGTTTTTTATACATTTAAAACTACTCCGGAAATGATTAAAGATACCAGCGCGACGGTTACGATGCGTGGAATTTTTGTTCCGAATCGAAGTTACAAAAACCATAAAATCAAAAACCTTGAAATGGAAATTGTAACTTCTCACGATCCGAATAAAATGGGATCGAACGGAAGTTTTATGAATTACAGATTAGTGCGTTTTAAACGCGTAAATTTTAAAACCCGTTTTCAGAATAATGGCGAAGGTCCGGCGCGAAAAATTCGTTTAGAAACTGATGTTCCGGATATGTTCGACAAAAGGACTTTTCAGATTGAAAGCATGTATCCTGAATGTCCGATTTGCCCAAAAGGCGAAGAACCAACTGTGAGCTGTCTGGATACCATCATCAAACAAAAACAGATTATTTTTACTTTTAAGAATATCTATTTACCAGGAAGCGAACAGAAAAATGTTCAAGAAAAAGATTCTACAAAAGGTTTTGTAAAATATTCGATGAAGTTTGCCGAAGACTTTCATAAAGTAAAAACCAAAAGCCGAACTGCGATTATTTTTGATAAAAACGAACCCATAATTACCAATTACGCCACTACCCGATTCTTGCCGGGGATTTCGATTGGCGCAAAAGCAGGTTACAATATTTATCCTGATTTGGACAAATCAACAAGTTATTTTGTGGGAGCTACAATTTCTCCGTTTAAATCGTATCGTTTTTACTGGCAGGCTGAATGGTTGAACGCTTTGAATCAGTACAATAGTGAAGTTAAAGTCGAAGAAGAATTTTTGACAAACCCCAACGGAGTACGACAATTACAGCGCACAACAACGTCAACAGAAAACAAAAATATTAATTGGGAAATTCCTGTTTTGATTCGGTATAATATTAATAATTACATTGGAATTGGAGCCGGAGTTCAATTCAATGTAAATGTTTCTTCGGAACAAAATCAGAATATACAAGTGGATCTTTACGAAGGCGACAAAGGAAATTTTTTAATTGATTCTAAAACAACATCAAATACCGTTAAAAACTCTTTTACCGATTTTAAAACCGGATTATTGTTTGATTTAACAGCTGGTTTTGCCAGAATTGGTCCGAGTTTGGGTGCGCGTTATGTGATTAATTTTGAACAGAATTTCAATTATATTCAGCTTTACGGAATTTGGAAGTTTTAAGATTACACTGCAGAGATACAAAGCGCTTTAATATGAACTTACATCGCTTATATAGCTTCATTTTCTTTTTCCTGAGCCTAACTATTTTTGGGCAAAATCAGGAAGATAAAATATATAATGCTGTTGATGTTTTTGTTGCTCATCCTTCCGCGAAAGCGTTGCAAAATATAGAAAATATAGAAAATGATTTTTGGAGAAATCCGAAACCAAAAACCAAAGACGAATTATTGGCAATTGTAGTTTTAAATTGCAATAAAGCCTACTATGAAAACCAATTTGGACAAACACAAAAAGCCATTTCGAGTTATGAAAAAGCCTGGCAGATTTATCAGAAAAACAAATTTTCGAATTACGATATAATTGAATTCTGTTTAAAACCGCTTGGTAATTTATATACGGTTTTGGGCGATTATGACAATGCCGAAAACACCATAAAACAGTATTTTTTTATTGTAAATACTTCTAAAAATTATCCCGATGCGCAAAGGCAAAAGTTTGCAGCAATTTTAAATTTATCAAATGTTTATCAAAATACCGGTAGAGTAATTGAAGCCATTGAACTTCTGGAAAACACTTTAAAAACAGAGAAATTATCAAATTCGGAGAAAGGGATTTTGCTGAATAATTTAGGCAATAATTATCTCTTAGGTTTTAAAGGAGATTTAATGACACAGGAGCTTTATAAAAAAGCTGAAAATACATTTAAGTTAGCCGTTACATATTTGGAAAACGACAAAAATCATATCGAGAACTTGTCAAATTCTTATCGAAATCTTGCAAATGTATGTCGGCAAACACATCGTTTTAAAATCGCCGATTCTTATTTAGAAAAAGCAACCGAGCTCTTTTTGGAAATCCCAAATCAGCAACAGAGAAAAATTGCAAAACTGTATTACGAAAAGGCATTATTGCTTTTTGATGAAAAAAAATATGCTGAAAGTACCAAGCAAACTGCTAAGGCTTTTAAAATTTTAATTCCGAATTATGTAGCAAAAAACATTCTTCCCGCTGAAAATGAATTATATGCCGAAACCGTTTTAATGGATATTTTGGACTTGCAAGCGGCAATCTTTGCAAATCAAAATCAACTTAAAAAAGCACTTGAAGGTTATAAACTTTCTTTTCATATTGAAAACTTATTGATGAGCGGATTAGTCTATGAAAACTCTAAAATCATTTCACAAATCCGTGCCAGAAATCGAACTGAAAAATGTCTGTTGATTTATGATCAATTGTTTAAAAAAGAAAATAAAATTGAATATTTAGAAGAAGCGTTTCAATTGGCAGAAAAAACAAAATCGGGAATTTTGAAGAGCCATCTTTCAAATATTAAAATGGCTTCTGCAGAAGAAAAACAGCTTTTAAAGGAATTTCAAAATGCTAATAATTCCATTTTAAAAGAACAGCAAAAAGGTAATTCGGCTAATATTTCGGCAATAAATTCGGCAATAAAAAAGCAAAATAAATTGATGCTTTCGCTAAAGAAAATTCAATCTGAAAATCCAAATTCGATTCCGGAGAATTTAGATTTAAAGGCATTATTTTCGAAATTAGAAAAAGACAACGCAACAATGGTTTATTATTTTATGGGTGCTGAACATCTATATTATTTTACAGTGCAAAATAACCAAATTAGCTTAAATCATTTTGACGTTACTGATAATGCAATTCCAAGAATTTTAAAATTTATCGATTATTTCAGAACTGCAGATGCCATTACAAATGACATTGCCGGATATAATTATTATGGAAAAAGTGCGTACGATTTATTAAAATTACCTTCAAAAGTAAACTATAAAAACCTCATCATTGTTCCAGATGGGATTTTGAATTTTATGCCTTTTGAAGCTTTGATTACACAAATATCCAACACAACAAATTTTTCCAAAATGCATTATTTGCTGAATGATTTTAAGATTGCCTACAATACTTCGGCGAATATTTATCTGAATTCAAAACTCGTTTCAAAATCAGAAAAAACAGTCTTAGGCATTTTTCCTGTTTTCGAAAAAACTGCTTTTGAGTTGAGTTATTCTAAGAAAGAATTAGAAGCAATCAGAAGTAATTTCAAAGGAAAATATTTAGAAAATTCGGATGCAACATTTTCTAATTTCAAAAATAATGCGCCAAATTATTCTATTTTACATTTGAGTACACACGCTTCTTCTGGCGATATTGAAACTCCGGCAAACATTAAATTTTATGATCAGGAAATTTTGTATTCTGAATTGTATAATCTGCACATTAATCCGGATTTAGTGGTTTTAAGCGCCTGCGAAACCGGAATTGGAAAACTGTATAAAGCAGAAGGCGCAATGAGTGTGGCGCGAGGTTTTCAGTTTGCCGGCGCGCAAAATTTGTTGTTTTCTTTATGGAAAGTAAATGATTTTACGACTTCGGTTTTTATGACTGATTTTTATAAAAACATTAAAAATGATGTTTCTTATTTTGAAGCCAATTCAAATGCAAAACTGGAATATTTAAAAGACAAATCAATTCCGAATGCCAAGAAATCGCCTTATTATTGGAGTTCTTTTGTGTATTATGGTTCGCTTTCGGCAGAAGAAAAATCTGAAAATTATATCTATTATATTGTTAGTTTATTGGCCGTAATTGGTTTATTTTTGATATTCAATCGGACTAAAAAATGGAAAATCTTCACGAATACCTCAAAAAAGAGAATTACAAGAAAATAAAATTCAAACTTACCAAAACCCAGCATCTTGGCATAAAAGCCAAAATCAACGGCATTTCGGGAAATTTTATTTTAGACACCGGAGCTTCAAATTCCTGCGTTGGTTTTGAAAGTATAGAACGTTTTGAATTAACGGCAAAAAAATCAAAAACCAAGGCTTCGGGCGCGGGCGGAACGGGAATGAAAACTCAAATTTCATCTGAAAATAAATTGCAATTGGGAAGTTGGAAAAGTAAAGATTTTAGTATCGTAATTTTTGATCTTTCGCATGTAAATGAAGCGTTAGAATCACACAAAGCAAGACCGGTTCATGGCATTATTGGCGCTGATGTTTTATTGGAAGGAAAAGCAATAATTGATTATTTTAACCATTATTTGTATTTAAAATAAAAGTTTCACTTTAGGTTCAAATTTTTTACGCCTTTACGGGAAACCGCAATTTTAACAATATTTATTGTATTATATTTGGTGAGCCATTTTAACAAATCTAATACTATGAAAAAAACTCTACTCTGTTTTCTTTTATTATTTTCCAACTTTTTCTATGCCCAAGTAACTTCAATTACGATTTGTCCAAGCGAGTCTTTTGATTTAAATACACTAAAAGCAGATTTTATAGGCAATCTGGATCCAGCCGAAACCACTGTAACTTATTTTTTAAGTGAGGCTGATGCATTAAATAATACAAATGCAATTGCTAATCCAGCAACTTATCATGGACCTGCAGGAACAATAAAAATTTATGGAAGAATTGATAATAATGGTACTATTACTTCCAATTATTTTAATCTGACTACGTTTCCATCTACAAATGTTAGCGCTTCGAATAAACCAATTTTATGTAAAGGTGACACTGGAACACTATCAATAAATGCTTCTGGCGGGAGTAGTTCGTATTCCTATTCAATAAATGGCGGTCCGTTTACAAGTCAGGACTATTATCCTATTATGCCTGCTGGCTCTTATAGTATAAGTGTTCTAGACAACGTATATGGCTGTAAAACTTCAATTAATTATGCGATTACTGAGCCTTCAACTTTAGTGGCAACAGCTATGGTTGATCGTCAAAATGTTATTGTTACTGCCACTGGCGGTACTGCACCATATCAATATTCTTTGGATGGAATCAGTTTTCAATCCGCTAGTTTTTTCGCAAATGTATCTCCTGGATCTTATAATATTAGAGTAAGAGATGCTAATGGCTGCATAGCGTTAGTAAGCACAACTGTAAACTATGCATTAACTTCAAATTTGACAATTGTAAAAATGATAGATTGCATGAGTAATGGTATTCTAACCGCTTTTGCCATTGGAGGTCAGCCACCTTATGTCTATTCTATAAATGGAGGTGCTTATTCTCCAACAAATGTTTATAATGATGTAACTCCTGGAACTTACGTTGTAACAGTAAAAGATGTAACAAATACGATTTCATATTCAAACACAGTAACACTTGTTGCACCTGTTCCTGTTGATTTTGTAGCCACTAATACACCTGTATTATGTTATGGAGGAACAGCTTCTTTAACAATTAATGTGTTAGCAGGACAAGCTCCTTATCAATATGCTATAAATGGAGGAGCAAACACAAATAGCAATGTATTTACAGGTCTTGCGTCTGGAAATTACACTATTAAAGTTACTGACGCTGCAGGTTGCGTAAAAATACTTCCGTACACAATTACAGAACCAATTGCCTTAACCGCTACTTCAAGTACGTTTGGCCAAAATATAGTAATGACTACTAATGGTGGTATGGCACCTTATCTATATTCTTTAGATGGAATTAATTTTCAGGAAAGTAATGTTTTCTTGGATGTTGTTGATGGCACATATCCAGTAGTAATAAAAGACGCTCAAGGATGCAGTTTTACACTTTCGGTGAAACTTGTAGCTGAAGAACAACCTTTAAGTTCGGGAGCAATGATTGTTAAACAAGTAGATTGTAGAGGTAATGGTGCACTTCGTGTTATTGGTTACGGAGGACAACCTCCATACTTATATTCAGTTGATGGAGCGCAGACGTTTCAAACAAGTGATACTTTTAATGATTTAATTGCCGGAACTTATCCTGTAGCTGTAAAAGATGCTCAGAACACTATTGTTAATAATCTTTCAATGGGATTGAAAGCATTTGTTCCGGTAACTGGCAGTGCTATAGTAACAAATTCTGCAAGTTGTCTAAACAATGGTACGATAGAAGTTTCTGGAAATGGAGGCCAAATACCACTTTACTATTCTATTGATGGAGGAGTAACCTATAGCGTAAACCATACTTTTACTAATTTACCTGCCGGTAACTATACTATTCTTGTAAAAGATAGTGGGGATTGTATTTCTCCTGTTATATCGGCAACAATACAACAATCTGCTCAGGTTACTGTGACAGCTACAAGTACTTCAATACTTTGTTATGGTGGTACGTCAAACTTAACAATCAGTGCGACTGGAGGACAAGCACCTTATCAATATTCTATAAACAATGGTACTTTTTCTGCTAGTAATACCTTCTATGGTTTAAGTGTTGGAACTTACAATATTAAAGTAAAAGATGCACTTGGCTGTCAATCAGAACTTGCATATGATATTACACAACCAACACCATTAATTGCCAATATTAATGTCGACAAACAAAACATAACTATTGTCGGACAAGGAGGAATTGCTCCCTATCTATATTCTTTAGATATGGCTGTTTTTCAGTCTTCAAATATTTTTTCAAATTTAACTCCAGGTCTTCATACTATATTGCTAAGAGATGCAAATGGATGCGAATCAAACCCATTTAATGTCAATATTGAAAATCCAAATCCATTAAATGCTGTAGCAACAATTACTAAGGAACTTGATTGCATGAGCAATGCAGTAATAGTTGCTAGTGCGACCGGAGGAACAGCTCCATATACTTATTCTATAAATGGAGTAAGTTTTCAGTCGGCTAATGTTTTCAGTAATTTAACTGAAGGAACTTATTCTATTACTGTAAAAGATGCCAATGGTGCTCTATCGACCACAAACAGTATAACTATCGCACCTATAAGTTTTCCAATACTAGCTTTTACTCAAACTAACGTAAGCTGTTCTCATGGCACTGACGGAACTATAATTGTAAGTGCAGCCGGTGGAAAAGCACCTTTTCTTTACGCATTAGACAATTCTCCTTTTTTTCCAACAAATGTTTTCACAAATTTAGTTGCTGGTTATTATAATGTAACTGTAAAAGATGCGAATGGCTGTTTGAGTTCTTCTTATGTAGTTATAACTGAGCCTACTCCTATAACACCAACTGTAAACGTTAAAAATTCATCCACTGTTGGTGTTAATGATGGTCAAATAACTGTTATTGCAAATGGTGGATTTGCCCCTTACACATACGCATTGACAATCGACGGAACACCTTCTAGCATTTTCCAGCCTTCAAACATTTTTGATGGCTTACAAGCAGGATCATATAGTGTTCAGGTTAAAGACGCCAATGGATGTATCGTAATGCAAGCGGTTTCAATTATTGATGGACCACCTGCACTTATAGCTACCGCTGCAGCAACACAAATTACATGCACTAATCCTAACGGAATAATATCTGTTACGGCAACAGGCGGAACACCTCCTTATACCTATTCTTTTGATAACGGAGTTACTTATAGTGCTTCGAATACGTATAACGGATTCCCAGGAACTTATTTGATTAAAGTTAAGGATGCTGAAAATTCTCAAGCATCTACAACAATTTCTTTAATTGCTCCAACTCCAGTATTTGCAACAGCAATACTTGCAAAAGCAGTAGATTGTCTTAGTAATGGTATTATAACCGTTTCTGCAACGGGAGGACAAGGTCCGTATTTGTATTCTTTTGATAATGGAAATACTTACTCCAGCAATAATACTTTTTCTAATGCTGTAGCAGGAGTTTATTCAATAATTGTAAAAGACAATTATGGATGTATTTCTAATCTGCAAAATATAACTGTTGATCCTCTTGTACCACTTGTTGCAACAGCTACTATTACCAAAGAAGTGGATTGCATCAATGGATCTTTCAGAGTCGATGTTACAGGGGGGAAAAGTCCATATCTATATTCAATTAACAATGAACCTTATACCGCAAGCGTACCTCTTTTCTATAAACAAGCAGGCACTTATACAATAAATGTTAAAGATAACCTCAATTGTATTGCCTCTACAGTAATAACCTTAAAACCATATACTCCGGTTAGTGCTACTACAATAGTTACAAATGCAACTTGTTTCGGGACTGCAAATGGTAAAGTAACAGTTCTTGCACATGGAGGTGTTCCACCATATACGTACTCATTAGATGGTACTAATTATCAAACCAGCAATATTTTTAATAATGTTCTCGCCAAAACTTATACAATCAGAATCAAAGATGATAAAAGATGCATCTCAAACGTTACAGCAATTGTTACACAACCAACTAGTGTAGTTGTTTCTTCAACAATCAAAAGTGTTACTTGTAAAGATTTTAATAATGGATCGGTTACTTTAAGTGTTACTGGAGGCAAGTCTCCATACAGCTATTCAAAAGATGGAGCAACATATTCATCTAACCCTAATTTTACTTCTCTAACAGCAGGAACTTATACTTTTTCTGTCAGAGATGCTAATGGCTGTATTGTAACTAAAAACACTACAATAACTGAACCGAATGCTTTAGAATTAATCACAGATATTAAAACTCTAAATAATGATGGAGCAGTTGGAGCATTAATACAATTGGATGCCACAGGTGGGACTGCACCCTATTTATATTCTGTAAAAAATCAAATTACAGGAGTTGAGTATGGCAAAAACGTACCTTACAAAAGATATAGTGGTATGCTTGCCGGTTTGTACACAATTAGTGTTGTTGATGCAAATGGATGTCAAGTAACAAAAAGTAATATAAACATTACACTTGATAATCCAATACTATTAAGTGCTGTTAAAACGCCAATATCTTGTATCGGAAATGCTTCATTATCTGTAACCGCTTCAGGAGGTGTCGCTCCATATCTTTATTCTTATGATGGTGGCAATACTTATACAAGCAACAATCCGGGACGAACTAATTTGACAACTGGTACTTATTCTATATTATTAAAAGATGCTATTGGAAACGAAGCACAAACACATTACATTGTAAAAGCATATACTCCTGTAAAAACAACTGCTACCGTTACATACGAAACGTCTAATGGTCACCTTGACGGAGTAATAACTATGAGTTCAAGTAATGGTGTTGCTCCTTATACTTATAAAGTTAAAAATGCTACTACAAATCAACTAATATTTGATTATTCTGCTTCAGTAGGTTATGTAGGATTACCTGAAGGAACTTATTCTATAACTGCTAAAGATGCTAACGGTTGCGAGTCTGCTAGCGTAGATGCTACAATTGTGCTTCCTGCACCTATTTTAATAACTATAAGCAATGTTACTCCTATTACTTGTGAAAATCCTGGAGAGAGTTTATACATTAACGCATCTGGAGGAGTAGCACCTTATCTTTATTCGTTTAATTTAGGCCAGACTTATACAACAATCAATGGCGTTGCAAATTTGAAATCGGGTCTTAATTATGTTTTTTATGTAAAAGATGCTATTGGCAATACAAGTTGGATTTCTTATAAGGTAAAAACATATGTTCCACTAGCAATCAATTTGACTAAAACAAACATTTTTTGCAACGGATCTCAAGATGGTACAATAACCGCAACTGCAAGCGGCGGAACTGCACCTTATACTTATTCTTTAGGAACCGTATTTACTTCATCTAATGTTTTTAATAATTTATCCCCAGGACAATATAATGTAACTGCTAAAGATGCTGCAGGATGTACTACTGTTTCTAGCATAACAATATTACAACCTGCTCGTTTATCAGCATCAATCAGCATTGTAAATCCTTCATCTTTAAATTATAGCGACGGAAGAATTGCTGTTAATGCTTCTGGTGGAGTTCAGCCTTATACTTATTCTCTTAGAAAGAGTAATGGAATAGTATTAGTTCCGTCACAAACTGCTAACATTTTTGCAAATTTAGCATCAGGATCTTATGTTGTGGAAGTAAGAGATGCCTTAGGGTGTACATTTTTACAACAAGGAATTAGTATTATAGCACCACCAGCACTTGTTGCTACTGCTATTGTAAATCCATTGACATGTAACACTAATGGAGTTATAACCGTAACTGCAACGGGAGGAACTGCACCTTATTCTTATTCATTTAATAATGGTACAACTTATATGGCTTCGAATGTGTTTACTACCGCTATCCCTGGAAGTTATAATATAATAGTACGTGATGCTCAAAATAATATTACTTCGCTTTTTGCTACAATAGACCCTGTAACCCCTGTTCAATTAATAGCAACTATTACATCACCTTTAACTTGTTCACAAAACGGTACAATAACAGCAAATACTAGTGGAGGTCGTGCCCCTTTTGTTTATTCATTAAATGGAGGTCCGTTTCAAAGTAGTAACTCATTTGTCGTAAATGCAGGCACTCATATTATAACTGTCAGAGATAGTAATGATTGTACAGCAGTTGTGGCTGTACAATTAGAACAGCCTCAACCTATAATTGCAGATTTAAATGTTGAGGATCAAACTGCAACAATTACGGCTTCTGGTGGTACAGGTAATTTTCAATATGCAATTTCTCCTAATTTGAATGTATTTTCATCTAATAATACATTTACAAATTTAGAAGCTGGAGAATATGCAGCGATTGTTCAGGATGCAAATGGATGCTATGTAATGCTAAATTTTGTTATTAATCCGCCGGCTCCTTTAGCTGAAGGCAAACAAGAAGCCCTAGTTGTTGATGTCAAACCAGGATCGACTTTGGCAGATCTTGTTGTTGAAGGTCAAAACATTAAATGGTATAGCACTCCTGGAAGTTCTTCAAGTGGAAAAACAAGCAAATCAACAGCTGAAACTCCTTTGCCTCTAACAACTGTTTTGGTCGACGGAACTACTTATTATGCTTCGCAAACCATAAACGGAGTTGAGAGTAAAGAACGTCTTGCTGTAACGGCTAAAGTAAATGGTTCACTTTCGGCACCTGATTTTAATTTGACTTCGTTTCAATTTTATCCTAATCCGGTAATTGATATTTTAAATATTGAAAACAATTCAGTTATTGATGATGTAGAAATTATTGATGTCTCTGGAAAATCTGTTGTCTTTAAGAAAATCAATGATCTTCATTCGGAAATTGATTTATCAAACCTTTCTAGCGGAGTTTATATCTTAAAAGTAAAATCTGAAAATAAGCAGAAGACCGTAAAATTCATTAAAAAATAATTTTTCAAAGCAATAAAAAAGCCTTCATTCTAAACGATGAAGGCTTTTTTATTTTTATTCTATTTCCTGAGGATGAATTTCTGCTTTTGGAACGGAATGTTTTTTCAATGAAAAATAAGCGACAAGAGTACTCAATAACATTAAAAAACCACCTAAAATAAACGGCGCTCCTGCAAATTTAAAAGGAGCATCACTATGAGTAAAAAAGTAAAATGTATTAGCCATCATTGGCGGACCAATGATAGAAGATGCACTCATCAAACTCGTCAAAGTTCCTTGAATTTCTCCTTGTTCACTTGGCGATACTTTACTTGCTACTACAGATTGCAAAGCAGGTCCGGCAATTCCGCCAAGACAATATGGAATTAAAAATACAAACATCATCCAGCTTTCTGTTGCAAAAGCAAACAGTAACATTCCAATTGTGTATAAGGCTAATCCAACATAAATACTTTTTTCGTTCCCTAATTTTGGATTAATAAAGCGAATTAATCCGCCTTGTACAACTCCAACTAAGAGACCTATTATTCCTAAAGAAATTCCGATCATTCTTTCATCCCAATTGAATTGATAAATAGTGAAAAAACTCCAATTGCTCTGAACGGCATGCGAACCTACATACAAAAGAAATATAGCTGAAATCAATCCAATTAATTCCGGATGCTTTTTTAGACCTAAAATTGCTCCAACAGGATTCGCACGTTTCCAGTCGAAAGGTCTGCGGTTTTCTTTTTTCAGAGATTCAGGTAAAATGAAAAATCCGTAAAGGAAATTCACCATACACAAAACGGCTGCAGCATAAAAAGGAACTCTCGATCCGTATTGACCTAACAAACCGCCAATAACAGGTCCGATGATAAATCCTAATCCGAAAGCCGCTCCAATTAAACCAAAGTTTTTAGCTCTGTTTTCGGCTGTACTTACATCGGCAATATAAGCAGAAGCTGTTGTAATACTTGCTCCAGTTACTCCGGCAATTATTCTTCCAATAAAAAGCCATAGAATTGTTGGAGAAAAAGCCAATAAAATATAATCCAATGAAAATCCGAAAAGGGAAATCAGGATAATGGGTCTTCTTCCGAATTTATCACTCAAATTTCCAATAACTGGTGCAAACACAAATTGCGTTATCGCATAGGCAAAAGTCAGCCAACCGCCAATTTTAGCAGCTTCACTGATGTCTCCGTGAATCAATTCTTCAATTAATTTTGGAATCACAGGAATAATAATTCCCCATCCGGTAATGTCAATTAACATGGTTATGAAAATGAAACCAATCGCCGCAGATTTATCTTTTTGTAGCATAATAATTTTAGTAAGGTCATGCAAATAAACATATTTTTCAATTAACAATAAAAAAATCCCAAATTCCAATTAAGGAACCTGGGATTTACAAATCAAAAATTAAATCTATTAATGCGTATGTTTCGGATTAAAACCGTCTTCGCTTAATTCAGTTGGCGTATAATCAGCCACCATTTCAGCTTCGTAATCGATTTTTTCTCCTTTAGAGAATTTCTGAATTAATTTCTCCATGATATTATAAATTACAGGAACTACAATCAAGGTTAGGAATAAAGAAGAAATCAAACCTCCAATAATTACCCAAGCCAAACCGTTTTTCCACTCAGCTCCTGCTCCTTTTGCCAATGCAATTGGGAACATACCAAATACCATCGCAATTGTTGTCATCAAGATCGGACGCAAACGTGCGTGGTTTGCCTGAATTAACGCATTTCTGATAGACTCTCCTGCTGCTCTTCTTTGGTTCGTATAATCGACAAGCATAATCGCATTCTTACACACAAGACCAATCAACATGATGATACCTAAAATCGTAAAGATATTTAATGAGTTGTTTGTTAATGCCAGCGCTAACATCGCTCCAATAAATGAAAGCGGAATTGCAAACAATACTACGAATGGATGCGCGAAACTGTCATACAAACTCACCATTACAAGGTAAACTAAAATAATAGCGGCTAATAAAGCGATTCCTAAAGTCCCAAATCCTTCAGATTGGTTCTCCTGGTCACCACCCCAGATGTAGTTTACTCCAGCTGGTTTTTTCAATTTATCCAATTTAACCTGCCATTGCTGAACGATTGTTCCAGAAGGCACACCAACGTTTTGTCCTTTTACAGTTACAGACGCCGATTTATCTCTACGCTCTAACTGGCTAGGTCCAGAACCTTCAGTAATATCTGCAAATTGAGACAATTTAATTTGCTGACCTGCATTGTTGATGAAAATCAAATTACTAACGTCAGTGATGCTTTTTCTGTCAAAAGCATTATATCTGATATTGATATCGTACTCGTATTCTCCAGCTCTGTATTTACCGTCTGTATTTCCACTGAAAGCTGTTTGCATTGTTAAACCAACTGTTTGTAATGTCAAACCTAAAGCAGCCATTTTATCACGATCTACTTTTACGTTGATTTCAGGGTTTCCGTCTTCAACCGTTAACTTAATCTCTGTTGTTCCAGGAATTGTACGTAATTCTGCTTCAGCTTGTTTAGCAAATGCCATAGCCGCTTCTGTTGAAGGCCCCGTTACAATTAATCCTAAAGTTGCATCTTCAGCAGTACCCAAGATACCAACCGGAACTGTTTTTACTTTTGCTCCAACTAATACTTTTTCAAGTTTACGTTTGATTTTTGCAGCATAAACATTCGCATCGTCTGTACGATCTTTTTGCTCGATCATTTTTACGTCGATCTCTGCTTTGTATGCTGTCGCTTGAGATGCTCCAAAACCTTCAGAAGTTTGTCCAACAGTTGTAATTTGGCTGTGAACATATTCTTGTGCTTTTAAGAAAGCTTCTGCTTTTTGTGTCATGAAGTTCGTTTGTTCTAACGAAGCATCTTTTGGCATTTCGATTTGTACCAAGAACTCTCCACTATCAGAAGAAGCAAAGAACTCTCCTCCAATGAAACCTCCGCCCATTAATCCAATGGTTGAAGCGAAAAACAATACAATTACAACAACAAAAGTCTTAATATAATGATCCAAACACCAAGTCAATAAATGAGAAACCCAGTCAGTGAAACGTGTTAAATAGCTTTCGAAACCAAGAATAATTCTTCCAAATAAATTCTTTCCTTCAATATGCTCTAATTTTCCGAAACGAGAAGACAACCATGGAATAATAGTAAATGAAGCCAACAATGATAGCATCGTTGAGATAATTACCGTAACACAGAACTGCGTAATGATATTAGAAACCAATCCAGAACTCATCGCAATTGGCAAGAATACCACGACAATTACCAATGTAATCGAAGTTACGGTTCCACCAATTTCAGCTGTTCCGTCATAAGACGCTCGGATTCGGCTTTTACCCATTTCCATGTGCCTGTAAATATTCTCCAAAACCACAATCGCGTCATCCACAAGAATACCAACAACAAGAGATAATCCAAGTAAACTCATCAAGTTCAAAGTATATCCCATTAAATAAATTCCGATGAAAGTTGCAATTAACGATGCAGGAATCGAAACCATTACAATTAATGAGTTTCTAATACTGTGCAAGAAGAATAACATTACAAATGCTACCAGAATTACAGCAATCAATAAATCGTGAACAACAGAATCTGCTGCTTCAAGAGTAAAGATTGTACTGTCTTTTGCAACTTCTAATTTAAGTTGATTTACTTTATAATCTTTTTCAAGTGTTGCGATTGTTTTTAATAATTGCTCACTTACCGCAACCGCATTTGCATCAGATTGTTTGATAATTTGCAGTACGATTGCACTTTTTTGATCTACACGAGAGATTTTTTCAGCAATTTTCTGCGTATCCTGAACATCGGCAATATCACTTAAACGAATCTGGATTCCGTTTTGAGAAGAAACCACTAAGTTTCTTAATTCTTCAACACTTTTATATTTACCCGCTAAACGAATTAATATTTTTTGATTACGAGTCTGGATATTTCCAGTTGGGAAATCCAAGTTCGAAGTCAAAATGTTTTGCTGTACCTGAGGAATCGAAAGTCCGTAACCCTGCATTTTTACAGCGTCAAGATTCACCTGAATTTCACGCTCAGAACCACCAATAATGTTTACCTGCGCCACACCTTGTACACGAGATAAAATAGGCGCCACTTTTTTGTCAATTAAGTCATAAAAGGCAGCTTCGTCCATTTTTCCGTTGGCACCAAGCGTCATGATTGGTAAATCACTCAGCGAGAATTTGGTCAATGCCGGCGTTTTAACGTCATCAGGCAAATCGCTGATGATCGCGTTAATTTTTCGCTGTGCATCATTCAAAGAAAAATCGACTTTAGCATTTGATGTTAATGTAATCGAAACGATAGATAAACTTTCGTACGATTTAGAGTCAATCTTTTTTACGTTCTCTAAAGACGCAATCGCATCTTCTATTTTTTTGGTTACAGTATTTTCTACCTCACTTGGAGAAGCTCCAGGATAAATAGTAGAAATTGTAATAACATTTTGTTCAAATTTTGGGATCAGCTCGTAGCCTAATTGGCTGTAACTGAACAATCCACCAAGAGTCAGAATTGTAAACAATACAATTACCAGCGACGGACGTTTTATGGATATTTCGGCTAATTTCATATGTTTTGTTTTAGGCTGTAGGCTATACGCTGTAGGCTTTAGGCTTTTTATTAAAGGCTTAAAGCTTATTGCTTACGGCTTAAAGCGGTAAAATTATTTAATAATTTCTACTGTATTTCCGTCTTGTAAGTTGATTTGACCTGTAGTAATAACCTTTTCTCCATCAGATAATCCGCTTAAAATTTCTACTTGATCTCCTAAAATTCTTCCAGCAACAACTTTTTTCAATTTTGCAACACCATTTTCAGCTACAAAAATTTCGTTACTGCTTACACTTCCAACAAATGCATTTCTAGGAACAACTGTTAAGCTTTGTTTTTGCTGTTTAGATGCAAAATTTGCTGTTCCGTACATACCTGCTTTTAAGTCGTTGTTAATATTGTTTGCAATTTCAATTTCAACTGGAAAGTTCAAACTTGCATCAGCTTTTGCAGCGATAAAAGTGATTTTTCCTGGGAAAGTTTTATCAGGATAAACACTTGCTGTTACATTGATATTATCATGTAATTTCAAGCTTGCTACTTGATTTTCGTTTACAGTAACTGTCAATTTTAATTTTGCAGTATTTACAATATCAAATAATGCAGTTGCAGGCATTCCTGTTAAGATAGAACCTGGTTCAATATATTTTTTATTGATAAATCCGTTGATTGGTGCTTTTACTTTTGTATCACCAACATTAATATTTGCCTGAGTTAAGTTTGACTGAGCATTTGTCAAAGCCAATTTTGCCTGATCTAATTGTTGTTTTGTAACACCACCCGTTTTAAAAGCATTCTCGTATCTTGCATAATCAGATTTTGCATTATTATAAACTGCTTGTGCTTGTTGCGCATTTACATTAATGATATCACCTCTCATTGTCAATAAAGTCTGACCTACTCTTACGTAATCTCCTTCTTTAGCCAAAACACTAATTACTTTTCCAGATTTTTCAGCAGAGAAAGTCAATTCCTGAGTTGGAGCAAAGTTTCCGTTAGCAACGAAATCTAATGAAACAACTTCCGTTTTAACTGGAGTAACCTTAACTGAAACTGCAGCATTTTTCTCCGCAACGATATCTGTTTTCGCCTTATTTTCTTTCTTATTGTTATTTAAAACATATCCAATCACACCCAAAGCTGCGATTATGATTACGATTGTTATAATAGTTTTCTTCATTGTAATTAGTTATTTAATAAGAGTTTTTAGTTCGCCTTTTGATTTGATTAATGCCACTTCGGCAATTTTATAATTTAAAACAGCTCTTGTGTAATTATTTTGAGCTTCCTGATGTGCATTTTCAGCATCCAATAAATCGGTTAAAGATGCTAAACCTTGCAGATAATTATTTTTTGTATTGCTCAAAATTTCACGAGCCAAACGCATATTTTCTTGTTGGTTTTGGATGGTTACCATGTTATTATCGATTTGCGCCATTGCATTTCTATAATCCAAGTCAAGAGAAAGTTTAGTGTCTTTGATATCTTCCTGAAGTGATCTGATTTCAACATCGGCTTGTCTTACTTTAGCACGAGTTCCAAATCCTGTAAAAATTGGTACGTGTAAATTTAATCCAATAGCAGCATAATCTGACCAATACACACCATCTGAAGGTTTTGCAAACCAAGGCAATTGTGGTCCCTGACCAATATAATTGTAACCAGCAGTTAAAGAAAGTGTTGGATAATATCCAGCTTCGACAGCTTTTTTATTGAATACTAAAAGCTCTTCTTGTTTTTTCAAAAGCAGATATTCTGTTCTGTTTTCTACATTTGGAACTTCAGTTAAAGATGCCGGAACAGCTTCAAATTCTTCTTTTGGGATAATAATTTGAGTTTCAATTGGCATACCCATATAAAACTTCAAAGCATTTTCTTGTAATTCAATTTGATTTTTAACTTGCTGACGATCTGTATCAATGTTTGATAATTTTACGATAATACGGTCTAAATCAATTTTCTTAGCTAAACCATTATCAAATTGTCCTTTTACAACATCATGAACTTTTGTAGTATTAAAATAAGTACTGTCTAGCAATTTTAATCTTTCACGTTGTACATATACAGAATAGTAGTTATTTGCTACTCTTTCAATAACTTGCTCTTCTGTCAATTGATCGTTGATTTGATAAAATTCACGAGTAGATTTTGCTGCTCTTAAACCTGTAAAAACAGATTGATCGAATATCGCCTGAGTTAATGAAAGTCCTGCGTTTGAAGTCCATTTTTGACCAAATGCTGCCTGAATCGTAGTTCCTGGCTGACCAAAACCAGCTCCATCAATAACGGTTGTCTGAATTATCGGATTATGAGTTAAGTTTCCGTTTGCAGAAATCTGAGGTAACGCTCTAGAACGTATTTCCTGAATTTTGTACTCACTATTCTCAACCTCTAATTTTGCCTTTTTAGCATCGGCTTTATTTTGAAGCGCATAAACAAGCGCGTCTTTCAAGGTTAAAGTGACTTGTGCATTGGCAGACAAACCAAGAGTGCACAGCAGTATTACAATTATTTTTTTCATAAATTATATATATTGACGATTAAGCAGTGATTTTTTTAAGTTGTTTTTCCAATTCCTGTATTCCTTTTTCTGTTGCCATAGCTCTGGTATGATATTCCAAAGCTTCCAACTCTATTTTTTGAGCTTCTCTTTCTGAAACTGTCGTTTCATTAATATGAAAGATCAAAGTGTAGTAAAATTTCACATAAATATCGATATTCAGGTCTGCACGATATAATCCTTCACGAATTCCTTTATCGATATTATCTCTAAAACACTGAGTGCACTGATCTATTTCAATAGAAAGAATATTTTGGTAAATCTCTGGATAATGCTTTTTAAGCTGATAAATTGGCGAAGTATCAATACTATTTTTAAACATGTCACGAAACATTTCTCTAATCTCAAAATTTTCATGAATAGCATTATAATTCTTAGCAATGATGGTATCCATGATTTCGTGTACCTGCTTATGAACCATTGAAGTGCTTTCTTCAATTAAAACTTCTTTATTGCAGAAATATTTGTAAATCGTTTTTTTTGAAATACACATTTCTCCGGCAATATCATCCATGGTCACGCTTTTAAAACCGAGTTTCAAAAACAGTTCACTAGCTTTTGATATAATTTTCTCTTTCATTTTAACTTTCAAGTTGCATTACAAATATACTTAGGAAACTAAAATCAGAAAAATAGTTTCCATTATATTTGTAATAATTTTACATTAATTTATTCATTATGTAAGATTTATATGCTGAATTCTAAATTGGCAATAAGTTTAATATCTCTTCCAAGCGCTAATCCTCCGTTATGATTAAATGAATTGTAATCCAATCCAAAATCCTGACGCTTGATATCTCCTTTAATTTCAAAAGCAACTTTTTTCTCGCCGTTGTAATTATTAACACCAATAAATTCCGCATCAAGTTCTACAACTTTTGTCACATCTTTTATCGTTAAATCACCTTTAAAAAAATTAATATTATTATTTACTTTCTGAAAAGAAGTCGACTTAAAACTGATAATCGGATGCTCATCTACATCAAAAAAATCCTGAAGCTGCAAGTTGGTGTCAATTTGCTGAAAGCTTTCATTTTTGTTATTAATATCAAATGAAAATTCTACTGATGCATCTTCAATCTCATTATCTTCAATATTCACATAACCGCCAAATTTATTTGTAGTTCCTCCTAAATAAGCAATTATAGAATGTCTCATTTTAATTAAAACATCTGATTGTGTAGAATCTAAAGTCCATGTTGTTTTCATAATTATCTGATTTAATTGAGTTTATAACTTACTCAAAATATTCAGGAAACTTTTTTAGTATTCTTAGTTTCCAAATTCGGATGCAAATATAGACAGGAAACTCAGAATACCAAAAAAGTTTCCAAGTTTTTTTATAATTATTTTAAGGAAACATTTTATACTCTTTAAAAGCAATCATTAAATGTTTCTTAGCATTTCGCATTTACAAAGCAATAATTCATAATTGAATTGTATCTTTGAGCCTCGTAAATCAGAATTTCATTTTATGCACGATATAAGTCAGTACCAAGATTTTTTTATTAGTTATCTAAAAAAACAAAGCATACAAAAAGAACCTAAAAATCTTTATGAGCCTATCGAATACATTTTAGGACTTGGCGGAAAAAGAATGCGTCCGGTGCTTACCTTAATGGCTGCAGAAGTTTTTGATGCCGATTATACAACAGCGCTTCCGGCTGCAATGGCGGTTGAAGTTTTTCATAATTTTTCACTTGTTCATGACGATATTATGGATGACGCTCCACTGCGAAGAGGAGAAGAAACCGTTCATGAAAAATGGAATATCAATACCGGAATTTTATCTGGAGATGCGATGCTGATTCTGGCTTATCAATATTTTGAACAATACGAACCAGCGGTTTTTAGAGACTTGGCAAAATTATTCAGCAAAACAGCGCTTGAAGTTTGCGAAGGCCAGCAATGGGATGTTGATTTTGAAGAAAGAACAGATGTTACTATTCCGGAATATCTAAAAATGATTGAATATAAAACAGCCGTTTTAGTTGCTGCAGCAATGAAAATGGGCGCAATTGTAGCTAAAACTTCAGAAAAAGAAGGCGATTTGATTTATGATTTCGGATTGAATTTAGGATTAGCTTTTCAATTGCAGGATGATTATTTAGACGCTTTTGGAGATCCAGAAACTTTTGGAAAACAAGTTGGCGGCGACATCATTGAGAACAAAAAGACTTACTTATATTTAAAAGCCTTAGAATTTTCAACTCCTGAAAAAGCAACCGAATTAGAAAAATTATTCCGTTTGCAATTAGATGAAAATTCAGAAAAAATCGAAACTGCAAAAGCCATTTTTAACGAATCTGGCGCTTCAAAAGCAACGCAAGACGCGATAGAAATGTACACTTTTAAGGCTTTTGAGACTTTAGAAAAAATGGATATTAATGCTGAAAAGAAAAATATCCTGAGGACATTTGGCGAAAACTTAATGGGACGTAAAGTTTAAAACATATAAGACTTTATGAATCAATTAATAAATGTTCTTTTCTTTAATGATAAAAATTATAATGCAAAAATGCAGCTGTTTTTTGCAGTCTGTTTTCCTTTTTTTACCATTTTAGCTTTAGGAATTGACAGTGTTTCTTTTACCGAACATTACTTTGATGGACGTCTGATTACAAACATCTTGTCCATACTTTATTTTTGCTTTTTCTTCTGGTCTTCAGATACTTATTTGAGAAAACTAATGTTTGTAATGGTATTTTTATCCTATCTGGGTGAATTTATTTTCTGCACTTTGCTCGAAATGTACGATTACCGAACCGCATTTATTCCAATATATGTTCCTTTTGGACACGCTATAGTTTTTGCTTCAGGTTATGTTTTTGCTCACACACAATTAGCTGTTAAAAATGATGATTTATTTAGAAAATGCTTTACAGCAGCTTTTACTATATTGTTTTTAGCTGTCGGATTCTTTCTAAAAGATATTTTTTCGCTTATTTTTGGGATATTTTTCTTTTTGCTTTTAAAAAGAAAAAAATGGCAAAATTTATATTATTTCATAGCCCTTTGTGTTATATTTATTGAATTGGCCGGAACCTACTTTAAATGCTGGAAATGGGCACCCAAAACCTTCGGATTAATTCCGACATCCAACCCGCCAATGGGAGCTGTTTTTTTCTATGCTGGCGGCGATATTTTGCTGACTAAAATTGTTGATTATTGGAAATCAAAAACAACAAATAAACGCATTGAAATTATTATTGACTCAGAAAATTGCCATTTCTAATTTTTAAAATTATGTATGTTTCGCCATTAAATACAGAATTATTATTTGAAGAAGCCCAAAAGGAATCTTTGTACTTAAAATTAATCGAGCAGATTAATAAAGATTTTAATTTGGCCAATGAAGGAATCGATTTCCCTTTGAGTATTTCGCCGGAAGAATTAAAAATTCAGCTTCACGAAAAAATCTACCGAATGATTCAGTATAAATTTGCTGAATATTTAAATCTCTTATACATTATTGACGTTCCAGAAAACGAAATCAAACAACTCGATGGCTCTGATTTAGTAATTCTGGCTGAACAAGTTTCTTTTTTGATTTTAAAAAGAGAATGGCAGAAGGTTTGGTTTCGGAATTATTACAAGTAAAGGTTCTAAGGTTCTGAGATGCTAAGATTCTAAGTTTTTCACTTTGCAACTTCTACTTTTAATATTTCATTACCTAATTTCGAATAAGTTATTTTAACTGATAAATCATTTTTAAAAACTCCATTATGTGTATTACCAAAATGATTAAATCTACCTAATAGTACATCATTGTATTTAAACTGAACAGAATCAACCGCAAAGCTTTCCCAAGTAATAGTTCCCATTTTCTTAACTTCTTCTTTCCTTTCAAAACCAGTAATTATACCTTCGACTACTAACACGTTTGGAGAGTTAAAAACGTTTTGAATTCTTTTTTCTGTAGTATCTGTTGTGTAAAATTGCAAATAGAAAAACATAGTTATTGATAGACTAAAAACGGCGCCAATTGTCCACAATAATATCAATTTTTCATAATCATCATTTTTCCTTTTGAATTTTTTAATCAAAATCCAAAGAATAAGCGAGACAATTGCAATCCAAAAAAAGACTGCAAAAGATCTTGTATTAGAAGGTAATTCCGATATAGACCAATAAGTATAATACTTCATAAAAAAGCTTAGAATCTTAGCATCTCAGAACCTTAGCAACTTTAAAAATAAACCCTCACAAAAGGCATAAATCCAGATCCGTAAAGACTTTTATTCGGATTATATAAAACATCATAACGTCCACCAATTGTCACATTTCCGGTTCTGTAACCTGCTCCAAGATATAAAGCGGTATTCCAATAAGAATCAGAATAACTCGGCTGATTATAATATTGTTCATATTGAGTATCTACTCTAACCTGTTCTAGTTCTGCAGATAATTGAACTTGCGGAATCGGGTTTACGAGTACAATCGCGCTTCCACCCCAAACAAAAGATTCGTAATAGTTTTTTTGATATAAATAACCGAACTGCAGTCCTGCACCTACTGAAACTATTGGATTGATATTGTAAATAGCACTCGGCATAACCGAAATATTGGTGTAACCTGATCCAAAACCCAATCCAAGTCCACCACCAAACTGAACCTTATCCCAAAAATGATTGCTATTGTCAATGACATAATTTTGTTGTGCATTTCCAACGTTGAAAAATAATACAGCCAAAATCACAAAAAAAGAATTGAAAACGATTGAATTTTGATTTTTACTCATAGTTAACGTTTATTTTAACAAATTTTTACGTAAAAGTACGTAAAAAAAAGATTTAAATAAATGTGATTGTTGTACTTTTGCGTTTCTATTTAACAAAAAGTATATTCACTAATATTATGGATAGGTTTTCATTTTTAAATGCAGCGCATACCGAGTTTTTTGCACAATTATACGATCAATATTTAGTTAACCCAGACAGCGTTGAGCCTAGCTGGAGAAGTTTTTTTCAAGGTTTTGACTTTGGAATGACAACTTATAACGACGAAAATCCAGTGCAAACGATCGTTGAGTACGTGACTAGCGATAACACAGATTACAGTCAGATTTCTGAAAAACTAAAGAAAGAATTTAATGTTCTTAAATTAATTGACGGATACCGTACACGTGGACATTTGTTCACTAAAACAAACCCTGTTCGTGACCGCAGACAATCTTCTCCAACTTTAGACATCGAGAACTTCGGATTATCAGCAGCTGACCTTTCAACTGTTTTTGATGCTGCGCAAACAATCGGAATGGTACCTTCATCTTTGCAAGATATCGTAAATCGCCTAAAAACTATTTACTGTCAGCACATTGGTATTGAGTATATGTACATCAGGAATCCTGGCGTTGTAAAATGGATTCAGGACAAATTAGCTGTAAATACGAATCAGCCTAATTTCTCTACAGAAGAAAAGAAAACAATCTTAAATAAATTAAACGAAGCTGTATCTTTTGAAAACTTCCTTCATACTAAATATGTTGGACAAAAACGTTTCTCATTAGAAGGTGGAGAATCTATCATCCCGGCTTTAGATGCTTTAATCGAGCAAGCTGCTGAAAAAGGTGTTGAACAATTCGTAATGGGAATGGCTCACCGTGGTCGTTTGAACGTTTTGGCAAACATCTTCGGAAAATCAACTCAGGATATTTTTGGTGAGTTTGACGGAAAAGATTACGATCAGGAATATTTTGACGGTGACGTAAAATACCACTTAGGTCTTACTGCCGACAAAAAAACAAGATCAGGAAAAAGCATCAACATCAATTTAGCACCAAACCCTTCTCACTTAGAAACGGTTGGAGCTGTAATTGAAGGAATCACAAGAGCAAAACAAGATAAATATTATGCTGACGATTTCTCTAAAGTATTACCTATCGCCGTTCACGGTGATGCTGCAATCGCAGGTCAGGGTATTCTTTACGAAATCATTCAAATGGCTCAACTTGACGGTTACAAAACTGGAGGAACAATCCACATTGTAATCAATAACCAAGTTGGATTTACAACTAACTATTTAGACGCTCGTTCTTCTACTTATTGTACAGACGTTGCTAAAGTAACTTTATCTCCAGTATTACACGTAAATGCTGATGATGCTGAAGCTGTTGTACACGCTGTATCTTTTGCATTAGATTACAGAATGCAATTTGGACGTGACGTATTTATCGATTTATTAGGATACAGAAAATACGGTCATAACGAAGGTGACGAACCTCGTTTCACGCAACCAGTTTTATACAAAATCATCGCTAAACATAAAAACCCAAGAGACATCTACGCAGAGAAATTACTTTCTGACGGCGTAATCGATGCATCTTATGTTAATGCTTTAGAAAAAGAATACAAATCTGCTTTAGAGGAGAATTTAGAAGCTTCTCGTAAAAAAGATTTAACAATCATTACTCCATTCATGAAAAACGAATGGGAAGGATTTGTTCAGGTAACTGATACACAAATGCTTCAGAAAGTAGATACTACTTTTGACAAAAAAGGATTAGATTCTATCATCAATACAATTTCAACTTTACCAGCTGATAAAAAATTCATCAGTAAAATAACTAAAATTGTTACGGATAGAAAAACAGGTTATGACAACAATACGCTTGATTGGGGAACTGCAGAAGCACTTGCTTACGGTTCGCTTTTAACAGAAGGATTTGATGTTCGTATTTCTGGACAGGATGTTGAAAGAGGAACTTTCTCTCACCGTCACGCGGTAGTTAAAGTAGAAGATTCTGAAGAAGAAGTAATTCTTTTGAACGGAATTGAAAACAAAAAAGGAAAATTCGGCGTATTCAACTCTTTATTATCTGAATATGGAGTTCTAGGTTTTGATTATGGATATGCATTAGCAAATCCAAAAGCCTTAACAATTTGGGAAGCACAATTTGGAGATTTCTCTAACGGAGCTCAAATTATGATTGACCAATATATTTCATGTGGTGAAGACAAATGGAACAACCAAAATGGTATTGTTTTATTATTGCCTCACGGATACGAAGGTCAAGGTGCGGAACACTCTTCTGCAAGAATGGAACGTTACTTACAACTTTGTGCAAGACAAAATATGTATGTTGCTGACTGTACAACGCCAGCCAACTTCTTCCACTTGTTGAGAAGACAAATGAAAACGAATTTCCGTAAACCTTTAGTAGTTTTCTCTCCAAAAAGTTTATTACGTGATCCAAGATGCGTTTCAACTGTTGATGAATTAGCAACCGGGGGTTTCCAGGAAACAATTGACGATAATACAGTAGATAAAAAGAAAGTAAAAACTTTGGTTTTTGTTACTGGTAAATTCTATTATGACATCGTTGCTGAAAGAGAAAACAACGGAAGAAATGATGTTGCAGTTGTTCGTATTGAGCAATTATTCCCTTTTCCAGTTGAGCAAATCAAAGAAATCATTGCAAAATATCCAAATGCTGATGATTATGTTTGGGCTCAGGAAGAACCTAAAAACATGGGAGCTTATAGCTTTATGTTAATGAACTTTGATCTTGTAAAATGGAGATTGGCTTCATTAAAAGCTTATGCTGCGCCTGCATCTGGAAGTTACACACGTGCAAAACGCCGTCATGCAGATGCAATTAGAATGGTATTCGATAAAAATTTATTCAGATAAAAAAAATGTTTCAAGTTTAAAGTTTCAGGTTTATCATTGACATGAAACTTTAAACGCTACAACCTTAAACAAAAACAAAGATGATTTTAGAAATGAAAGTCCCATCACCAGGGGAATCAATAAAAGAAGTTGAAATTGCAACTTGGTTAGTAAAAGACGGAGATTATGTAGAGAAAGATCAGGCTATTGCTGAAGTTGATTCAGACAAAGCTACTCTTGAGTTACCTGCTGAAATGAGTGGTGTAATTACACTAAAAGCTGAAGAAGGTGATACAGTAGCAGTTGGTGCTGTAGTTTGTTTAATTGATACAGATGCTGCAAAACCAGCAGGAAGCGCTCCAGCTGCACCAGCAGCAGAAGCTCCAAAAGCTGAGGCACCGAAAGCAGAAGTAAAAGCTGAGGCTCCAAAAGCAGCTCCGGCTCCGGCAGCAGCTCCAAGTTATGCAGCTGGAACTCCATCTCCTGCAGCAAGAAAAATATTAGATGAAAAAAATATTGCTCCAGCAACAGTTTCAGGAACTGGAAAAGGAGGAAGAATCACTAAAGATGATGCTGTAAACGCAGTACCTTCTATGGGAACTCCAACTGGTGGTAGCCGTGGAACTGAGCGTACAAAATTATCTATGTTACGTCGTAAAGTAGCAGAAAGACTAGTTTCGGCTAAAAACGAGACAGCTATGCTTACTACTTTCAACGAAGTAAACATGACGCCAATTAACCAAATTCGTAACGAATACAAAGATGCTTTCAAAGCTAAACATGGTGGTTTAGGTTTAGGTTTCATGTCATTCTTTACAAAAGCAGTTACAAGAGCTTTACAATTATATCCAGATGTTAACTCAATGATGGATGGTGATTACAAAATCGCTTACGATTTTGCTGATATCTCAATCGCCGTTTCTGGACCAAAAGGATTAATGGTTCCTGTTGTTCGCAATGCTGAATTATTAACTTTCCGTGGAATTGAAGCAGAAATCAAAAGATTAGCTTTAAGAGCTCGTGATGGTCAAATTACAGTTGACGATATGACTGGAGGAACTTTCACAATCACTAACGGTGGAGTTTTTGGAAGTATGTTATCTACTCCAATCATCAACCCTCCTCAATCAGGAATTTTAGGAATGCACAACATCATCGAGCGTCCAATTGCTGTAAATGGAAAAGTGGAAATTCACCCAATGATGTACGTTGCACTTTCTTACGATCACAGAATTATCGACGGACGTGAGTCAGTTGGTTTCTTGGTTGCTGTTAAAGAAGCTTTAGAAAACCCATTAGAATTATTGATGAATGGCGACGCTAAACGTGCTTTAGAGTTGTAATTTTAAATAATTTTCAATCATAATAAAAAGCCTGTTCATTAATTTGAACAGGCTTTTTCGCTTAAGATTAACTTAATTTTAGCTTAAGATGTTAATTTTTTGAAGAAATGTAAATTTTACCCTTTAAAAAAAATTTAATTTAGAATAAATAAAAATAGCTTGTATAGTTGACTTTCAACAATTAAATTTGCACTATTAAAATCAATTCTAAATAAAAATGAAATATAAATTTACAATTTCACTTTTGGCTTTGTGTTTTGTTTTGCTTTCAGGCACATCAACTTGGGCGCAACAAAAAGCAACTATTAAAGGTCAAATCAGCTTAGCAAATAATCAAGCGGCAGATAATGTTTCGATCGTATTAAAAGGTACAAAAATTGGAACCAACACAGACAGCAATGGTAACTACGAAATCAAAAACGTTAAACCAGGAAATTATGTTCTTCGCGTTTCTGCTGTAGGTTTCACCTCTAAAGAAAAAAGCATTACACTTAATAGTGGAGATGAAATTATAGAGAATTTCACGATTACTTCAAATTCAGAGCAATTAGACGAAATTGTAATTAACGGAGGAAACAAAAAAAATCCTTTAGCTCGTAAAGAAACACAACAAGTATCAAGATTACCACTTAAAAATCTTGAAAACCCACAAGTTTACACTACAATTACAAGCGAACTTTTAAAAGAGCAAGTTGTTACAAATATTGACGATGCACTTAAAAATGCACCAGGATTAACACCGCTTTGGGCTTCAACTGGACGTGGTGGTGATGGTGCAGGATATTTCTCTTTAAGAGGATTTGCTGTTCAACCAACAATGATCAACGGATTGCCAGGATTAACAAACGGAAGTTTAGATCCAGCAAACATTGACAAAATTGAAGTTATTAAAGGACCATCAGGAACTTTATTTGGAAGTAGTTTAATCTCTTACGGAGGTTTAATCAACATGACTACTAAAAAACCTTATGATCACTTTGGTGGCGAAGTAAACTATACTGCTGGAAGCTATGGATTAAACAGAGTTACTGTAGATGTCAACACGCCATTAGATGAAGAACACAAAATAAACTTCCGCTTAAACACAGCTTACCATACTGAGAACAGTTTTCAAGATGCCGGATTCAGAAAATCATTTTTCTTTGCTCCATCTTTATCGTACCAAGTAAGCGACAAACTTTCGTTTTTCATTAATACAGAATTCATGAGCAATGAAGCAACTAACCCAACTATGCTGTTTTTAGACAGAGGTGCTCCTCTTAGAGTTCATAATATTGACGAATTAGGTTACGACAACAAACGTTCTTATACTAGCAACGAATTATCTATCAAAACTCCGTCATATAACCTTCAAGGGCAAATGATGTATAAATTCAATGATCAATGGACTTCACAAACTGTTGTGTCTAGAGGTTCATCAAAATCAGACGGTTATTATTCATACTTATATGAAGGAACTCAATACTATCCAGGAATTACAGAAGGAATTGTTTTAGGTCGTTATATGAACTACCAAAACTCTACTACGCTTACAACTGATATTCAACAAAACTTCATTGGTGATTTCGTAATCGGAAGTATGAGAAACAGAATTGTTGCTGGTCTTGACTACTTCAACAGAGGCGGTATCGATAATGGTTCAAGTTATGTTTCAAATGGAGGTATTTACATTGGAAACCTTGACACAAAAACAATAAACGAAGAATTTTTCGGAATTACTGATCCTGCTAAATACGTTACAAACGGTGATAGCGGAAAATTAACAAAAGCTGGATCTGATGCGCTTTTAGCTGATGCTACTATGACAAATGCTAAAACAAAACAGGAAGTTTACAGTGCTTATTTTTCTGACGTGATCAACTTTACTCCTGCTTTATCTGCGATGGCAAGTTTACGTGTTGACCGTTTTATGACTGCTGGTGATCTTTCAACAAAAGATGATGATTTTAACCAAACTGCATTTTCTCCTAAATTCGGATTAGTTTACCAACCAATTATCGACAAAGTATCGATTTTTGCCAATTATATGGATGGTTTTGCAAACTCTGCTCCTGTAACAGAAATTTTATCTGATGGAAGCAGACGTCCAAGAACTTTTAAACCAGAACACGCTAATCAATTTGAAGTTGGAACTAAATTAAACATCTTTAAAGACAAACTTTACGCTACATTCAGCTACTATGATATTCAGGTAAAAGATCAGGTTTATATCGTTTACACTGCAACAACTCAAACAGCGTTTCAAGATGGAGCACAAAGAAACAAAGGTTTCGAAGCTGAATTCATTGCAAATCCTATTGATGGCTTAAACATTGTTGCAGGATACAGCTATGTTGATGCTGTATTAAATGCTGGAGATCCTTCTTTTGTAGGACATAGACCTGAAAGCTCTGGACCAAGAAACTTAGTAAACTTTTGGGCTAGCTATAAATTTCCAGAAGGAGACTTAAACGGTTTTGGTTTAGGTTTTGGAGGAAATTATGCTGACAAAAACTTAATTATGAACAGAAATGTTGTTGGTCAATTTACAATTCCATCTTACACTGTTTTAAATTCATCTATTTTCTACGGAACAGAAAAATATGTTTTGACTCTTAAACTTGACAATATCGCTAACGTTGATACTTATGACGGATGGTCTACAATCCACCCAAGTAACATGAGAAGCGTAGCAGCAAGTTTCTCTTATAGATTCTAATAAACAAAAAACACCTTTCTGCTAAACCAGAAAGGTGTTTTAAATTCTCTAAATCATGATAACATTAGCCAGCCTTATCGTTTTTTTAGCTTTTTACACACTTTATTACACTTCAAAAAGAGCTGTTTTATCGTATGATTTTGGATTTGAAAAATGGATGCAACAAAATCCAAAACAAACTAAAATCACTGGTTTATTTTTATTGGCAACAGCATACGCAATGTGGCTTTTTACAAAGTCATTGTGCTGTGGCACTTTGATGTTTTTTATTCAGTTGATGACTGTTGGAAGCTTAATCATTATTCTGACTCCATTAAAAAAAGTAAACAGTAAAGCGCTTTTAGCAATCTTGCTCTTTGTTGCGATTTTGGAATTTTACTACAACTAAACCTTAATTACATGCCAGCAAATCCAAAATATTTAACTCCGGCTTTTTTGCCTCGTTTTCTCAAAATTACAGCGGCGATTTTAGGAGGTTACTTTGTATCTGTCACTTTTCATTTGGCTTTAGCTGCCTGGTTCAATCGCGCAGATGTATTGATTACAATGGCTTTCAGCGGATTCATTCTTTGGGTAGCATTAATGGTAATTGCTTTTTTAGCCAAAAGTGGCTGGAAAATCTGGCTCATTTATATTCTTTTAAGTCTTCTTTTTTGTCTTTTTATCTACTTGGGTCAAACCTATAATCAAACGGCGCATTAATCTATGAACAACCGTCATTATAATATCTATTTTCATACACATACTGTCAGCGGAATTGTAATCAGCGTAGTGCTATTTGTGATTTTCTTCGCTGGATCTTTTTCTTTTTTTAGAGATGAAATTGTCAACTGGGAAAGAAGTGAATCTACAGCACAAACAAAAGAAATTCAGTTAGACTACAACAACGCCCTGCAGCATCTTGACAAAAAATATGTTTTGCACGCAAGAAATATTACTATTTCTAAACCTTCATTAGAAAATCGAGTTGCTGTTTCACTTGAAGGAACAAAAGACTCATTGGCTCCAAAAAAACAACGTCTTGGAGATTTCTTTTATCTGGACAACAAAAGCTATAAATCCTATACTTACGAAGAAGCTTATTCTTTGGGAGAATTATTGTATCGTCTGCATTTTCTGGCTCAAATCCCTTATCCGGCCGGATATTATCTTTCTGGATTTACGGCTTTATTTTTCCTGTTTGCCATTATAACGGGAGTTTTATTGCATTGGAAAAAAATTGTATCGAACTTTTATATTTTCCGTCCAAAAGAAAAATTAAAAACACTGTGGACAGATGCGCATACAGCTTTAGGAATGATTGGTCTGCCTTTTCAGTTTGTTTATGCTGTAACGGGAGCATTTTTCATGATTAAACTCTTAATTGTTGCGCCAGCTGTAAAGGTTCTATATAATGGCGATCAAAATAAATTATATAAAGAACTGGAATATACAGATGCTGATTATAAGTTTGAAAAAAAGAAATTAGCAAATCCATTTAACATAAATCAGCTGGTAGCAAAAGCAAAAAGCAATTGGCCCGATTTTGAAGTTACACGCGTATATATCCAAAATTATGGCGATGTTAATATGCATGTTTTGGTTGAAGGTGAAATGCTGAATCACAAAAAATTTACAGGAATAGGAAAAATTGATTATCGTGTTTCTGACGGAAAAATAATTGCCAAAAAAGATCCTATAGCACAAACAAGCTATCTTGACATAGTGAAAAATGTTTTGTACCGAATTCACTTTGGCGATTATGGCGGTTATGCATTAAAAATTATCAGCTTTATTTTAGGAATTATAACTTGCTTCGTAATTATTTCGGGAGTGATGATTTGGTTGGTTGCAAGACAAAAAAATAATCTTCCAGAAAAGAAAAGACGTTTCAATGCAGCAGTTGTCCGAATTTATCTGGCAATTTGTTTGAGTATGTATCCAATTACCGCTTTGGCTTTTATTGGAAGCAAAATCTTTTATCCATTAAGCCAATTTGATTTATTTACACTTTATTTTGGCGGATGGCTTGTCTTGACAATTTTCTTTATCATCAAAAAGAACGATTCTTTTACCAATAAATTCTGCCTGATTTCAGGAAGCATTTTAGGATTCTTAATTCCAATTACGAACGGAATTGTTTCTGGAGATTGGTTTTGGACTTCATTCATGCGTAACAAAGTTCAGATTTTCTTTATCGATGTTTTCTGGATTTTCCTGGCTTCAATTTCACTATATGTAGCCTATCATTTAAAGCCTAAAAAAGTCGTTTCATAAAAATTAGCTTAAATAATTTGTCCTCTATTGATTTTGGGTATAATTTTACGCTTTTAATCAAAAAATGGGATTTAAAACGAAAATACGTTTTCTACATAAATGGCTCGGATTAATTTCCGGGCTTATTGTTTTTATAGTTTGCATCACGGGTTGTATTTTCTGTTTTCATGATGAAATAAAAGATATTACTCGCAAAGAATGGCGTTTGGTTGAACCTCAAAAAAAACCTTTCCTTCCACCTTCTGTTTTAAAAGAAAAAGCAAACGAAATTGTTCCTAAGAATAAAACAAGCATGATTGCCTATTACGGAAAAAACCGTTCGGCTATTGTTTATACCTATTCAGATACAGAGAACTTATATCTTTATTTTAATCCCTACACTGGCCAATATTTAAAAACCGAAAATCCTAAAACTGATTTTTTCATTATTGTCGAATATATTCACTTGTATTTGCTTTTGCCCGATTATATAGGAAAACATATTATTGGAGGAGCAACCATTATTTTTATTCTATTATTAATTTCAGGAATAATTCAATGGTGGCCAAAACGAAAAAGCGACATCAAAAGAAGTTTCACCATTAAATGGAATGCAAGATGGCGCCGCGTAAATTACGACTGGCACAATACTTCAGGGTTTTATATTGCTCTAATTGCTTTGATCCTTGCCATTACCGGATTAACTTTTACCTACGAATGGGTTGGCGACGGAATTTACAAAACATTCAATTTTGGCGGAGACAAGGCAGTTGAAACAAAATTACCTGTAATTGATACCACAAAATTCAAAACCGCTTCAGTTACTGCAATTGATAAAGCTTTTATTGAAACAATGAAATTGCAACCAAAAGCTGAAATGTTTTTTGTTATGGTTCCACAACAAAAGGGTGATATTGTGAGTACAGGCGCATACCCGCATACGTTGCGATACGATCAGCAAAGCAATTATTATTTTCATCCTTCTGACGGAAAATTAATTCAAAGTCAAACTTTTGATAAAAAAACACTCGGATTGCAGGTTGTCGAAATGAATTATGGTATTCACACTGGCCAAATTTTAGATCTTCCGGGAAAAATAATAGCTTTTACAGTCAGTTTGCTTGCGTCAGCACTTCCTGTTACTGGCTTTATAATTTGGTTTGGACGCCGCAAAAAATCTAAAAAAAGAGCATAAAAAAACCGTCTCGTTTTTAACAAGACGGTTTTTTTATAATTTGTCGAAATCAATTAATTTCTGTTTGCTAAAGCATTTTTCTGTAAATTTTTCACTGAGCTAACTTTACTGTCAACATAAGCTACTTCTTTTAGACTGTCTTCATTAAAGAAAATCCATTTTCCAGTTTTTACTCCGTTTGTGTATTCTCCAACGGCTTTTTTATTTCCTTTTTCGTCATAAGATACCCAAACACCATCCAACTTACCATCCTTAAAAAAACCTTCTTGTTGTACTTTACCATTTTCATAGTAATAAGTAGCTTTTACTGTATTTCCAACGGCTTCTAATTCAGGTTTAGTTTCCTGCGCAATTAACATTCCAGAGAACAACAACGCAGCTAAAATTACACTCTTTTTCATATCTGTAGGTATTTAATGTTAAGAAATCTTTATCAAATATAATCAAATGTTTACATTAAAAAAACTTTTGCTTAACAATTTGGTAACATTGAGTAAAAACTTAACATTGGGAATTTCTATAAAACAATAAAACCAGCGCTTAGGCACTGGTTTTATTGGTATTTCATGAAAATCAGAATGTTACGATAACGTTATCGATTTCGTAAATAAATTAGTTCAATAATGAATCTAACTGCGTTTGAAGCGTTTGATCAGATGGTCTTGTAGCATTTGAATTGACAACTTTACCTTGTGGATCGATTAAAATAAATCGTGGAATTGAAATCACATTATAACTTTTTGCAAAATCGGATTTCCACTCATTATCAGCCAAAAGCTGAATTCCTCCAAGTTGTTTGTCAGTCACAAATTTCTGCCATTTATCATGATCTTTTGGCGCATCTATTGAAATACTAACAAACTCAATATTTTTGCCATGATATTTTTCTTCTACTTTTTGAAGAAAAGGAATTTCAGCTCGGCAAGGACCACACCAAGTTGCCCACATATCGATATAAACATATTTACCTTTTAAATCTGAAAGCTTTGTTTTTCCTCCTTTATGATTTTCAAATTCGAAATCTGGCGATGCTGTATTATTCAATTTAGCCATTTCCAACACATGGTCACGATGTTCTGTAATTTCAGCAATTGCTTGCTGTCCATTTTCAGTTTCAATTTTTACAAAATCAGGATCTAATTTCTTATTACTTAATCGAGCTGCATCGGCTGCTTTTTTGGCATCAATTAATTTATTAAAAGCGGCATCATCTAAATTTACAACACTATTATCATAAAGTTTTTCATCAGCCAGAATACGTTGTGCCAAAATATTGTTTTCTAAACTTCCTTTACCTTTATAAACAATCGTTTCATCAAATTGTTTTGCATCCATTTTAAGCTTAATATCATAACCGTTTTTCAAAAACAATTCAGTCGATTCAACACCGTCATACATTTGGCCTCTTCCTCCATTCAGCACTAAAGTATCTTTAAAAATGCCTTTTGCATTGACATTAATCTTTTTGATAATCTTTCCGTCATTAATAATGGTAATAACATCGCTATTTCTATTGGCAATATTTGCTTCAAAAGTGACATATTTTTTAGATTGTCCAACGGCATTGAAGATGCTCAAAAGGACTATTCCAGCAATAAAAAGTTGTTTCATAGTTTATTAAGGTTTGTTTTTAGTATCTCAAATCTAAAGAAATAAGTACTTCAAAATTTCAGAATTAACAAAAAATTTAAAAATTAATACACATCAGCTTATCACTTTGCTATTTTAATTTGAATTTTGTGTTTACTTTTGCAGTCTAAAATTGAGATCATGTATAGAAGTCATAATTGCGGCGAATTAAACGCTTCAAATATCAATACCGAAGTTACCCTTGCGGGCTGGGTTCAAAAATCACGCGATAAAGGATTTATGAATTGGGTCGATCTACGCGACCGTTATGGAATTACACAACTTATTTTCGACGAAAGTCGTACCAATAAAACCGTTTTTGAATTGGCCAAAACTCTTGGACGTGAATTTGTAATTCAGGTAAAAGGAACTGTTATTGAGCGTGAAGCCAAAAACAAAAATATTCCAACTGGTGAAATCGAAATTTTAGTTTCTGAATTGACTATTCTGAATTCAGCATTAACTCCTCCATTTACAATTGAAGATGAAACAGACGGTGGTGAGGATATCAGAATGAAATATCGTTATTTAGATATCAGAAGAAATCCGGTAAAAAACAGTTTGTTATTCCGTCATAAAGTAGCGATGGAAGTTCGTAAATATCTATCTGATTTAGATTTCTGCGAAGTTGAAACACCATACTTAATCAAATCGACTCCGGAAGGAGCGAGAGATTTCGTTGTACCAAGCCGTATGAACGAAGGACAGTTTTATGCATTGCCACAATCTCCACAAACTTTCAAACAACTTTTGATGGTGGGTGGAATGGATAAATATTTCCAAATCGTGAAATGTTTCCGTGACGAAGATTTACGTGCTGACCGTCAGCCAGAGTTTACTCAGATTGACTGCGAAATGGCATTTGTTGAACAAGAAGACATTTTGAATGTTTTTGAAGGTTTGACAAGACATTTATTGAAAGAAATTAAAGGCGTTGAAGTAGAAAAATTCCCAAGAATTACCTACGATTATGCTATGAAAACATACGGAAATGACAAACCAGACATTCGCTTCGGGATGAAATTTGGTGAGTTAAACGAATTTGCACAGCACAAAGAATTCCCAGTTTTCAATTCGGCTGAATTAGTTGTGGGAATTGCAGTTCCGGGAGCAGGAAATTACACTCGTAAAGAAATTGACGGGTTAATTGACTGGGTAAAACGTCCTCAAGTTGGAGCGTCTGGAATGGTTTATGTAAAATGCAACGAAGATGGAACATACAAATCATCTGTAGATAAATTCTACGATAATGATGATTTAGCAAACTGGGCAAAAGCAACAGAAGCAAATCCTGGAGATATGATTTTTGTACTTTCTGGTCCGGCTAACAAAACTCGCGCTCAACTTTCAGCACTTCGTATGGAATTAGCAACTCGTTTAGGATTACGTAATCCGGAAGAATTTGCTCCATTATGGGTTGTAGATTTCCCATTATTAGAACTTGACGAAGAAAGTGGTCGTTATCACGCAATGCACCATCCATTTACATCTCCAAAACCAGAAGATATGGCTTTGTTGGAAACAGAACCAGGAAAAGTTCGTGCAAATGCTTACGATATGGTTTTAAACGGAAATGAAATTGGTGGTGGATCAATTCGTATTCACGATAAAGCTACGCAGCAATTAATGTTCAAATATTTAGGATTTACCGAAGAAGAAGCAAAAGCGCAATTCGGATTCTTAATGGATGCCTTCCAGTTTGGAGCACCGCCACACGGAGGTTTAGCTTTTGGATTGGATAGATTGGTTGCAATTTTAGGAGGTCAGGAAACTATTAGAGATTTCATTGCTTTCCCAAAAAACAATTCTGGACGTGATGTAATGATCGATGCTCCAGCAGCAATTGATGATGCGCAATTAAAAGAATTGCACATTAAAATTGATGCTATTTAAGCTTTGATAAACTAAATTATAATTAAAGGCGGCTGAAATTTTCAGCCGCTTTTTTTGTTTTTAAGTATTTGTATTTCTTCTTTCAGTAACAAATTTTGCTCTTTTAGTAGTGCTATTTTATCTTCTAAAGTATTTATTAAGGCATCAAATTCACTGTATTGTGATTTCTTCTTCTCAAAGCTGAGCAATTGTACAACATCAACATCAAGTACTAAAGCAATCTTTCCCAAAATATCAATATCAATTTTACACCTATTATTTTCGATTTTCGAATAGGTTGATTGACTAACTCCTATTTGCTCAAAAACCTGTTCTGCTTTAAGATCTTTCTCTCTTCTAAACCTTCTAATATTTTCTCCGATATTCATAATTTCAACGTTAAATAATTATAAATATACAAGAATATTCCTATAATTTGTAAAATGTTTAAAATTGGAATTTTTTATTCCAAAAACAACAACTGAATTTTAAAACTTCATTGGTAGTTTTGAATTATAGGATTAATCTTTCTTTTTTTTGTTTTGATCACTGCAGGAATCAACAAATAATTTAAGAGGTAATTCCTACTTGCATTATTAATATAAAATATAAAAAATGGAATTAAAGGAAAAGTTAATCAATGAATTGGTTGAACAAAGAAAGGAAGAACTTTCTAAGATTGTTGGAGGAATTGGATGTACTGCTGGCTGTTCAGGAAAATGGATTGGATGTGGTCCAGGATATTGTGCTGGACCCTGTCCTGCAAATTGTCTAAGCCACTGCATGGCAATGCCCGAATAAAAAACCAAAAAGCTGTTTGAAAAATCAAACAGCTTTAAAAAAAATAATCATGAGAAAACATTGTACATTAGAAAATGCTCTTAATTATAAAAATGAAGATGTCATTTTTAGATTCTTAAAAATCTATAATATAACTGAAAAAGAATCTCTTTTACTTTTTGAAGAAACTAAAAAATGGCTATGGTTATGCTATAAAGCTACGGAGCCTGGAACAAAAATTCCAGTTTTAATAGATGATTCGATGTTGATAATTGATGAAATGTGGCACAATTTTATTTTATTCACTAATGATTATAAGAATTATTGCATAGATAAATTTGGATTTTATATTCATCATCAACCCACTACTAAAAAAGAATCTTTATTATGGAAAAATGATCCTGAAAAAAACACTAATCTTTATTTAAAAACAATAGAAACCCAATATTCAATTATTTTTGACTTGTTAGGCGAGGAAACGCTTTTATTATGGTATAAAGATCTTGCTAAAAATTACTCAAAAGAAAAAATAAAAGAGCTTACAATATGAGATATCCTACATATCTCTTAACTTTATTATTTGTCATATTTGCAAATGCACAGTCTGAAAAACAAAATCAATATGAAATCGCATACAAATATTCCTTTGACAATTTTGAAAAAATGAAGACAATTCATAAACATCTAAATAATATAAATATTTATGATTTAAAATATAATTCTTTTGACAACACTAAAGTAAAAGGATTTCTTATTGTACCAAATAACCCTCAAAAAAAATGTCCTGTCCTTATTTTTAATAGAGGCGGAAATGGAAGTTATGGAATGGTAAGCGAACCATTTATAATAAAGTTTTTGTCAAGATTTGCTAACAAAGGGTTTATAGTTATTGGATCACAACTACGTGGCTCTGAAGGAAGCGAAGGAATTGACGACTTCGGAGGAAAGAGCAGTGATGACGTATTAGCATTGTTCAAGATTATTAATGATCTAAAAATCGCAGATACAACCAAAATTGCCCAAATGGGTTGGAGTCGTGGTGGAATAACAAATTTTCAACTTTTAAAAAAAACAAACAAAATCAAAACCACAATAAATATTGCGGGACCAAGTGATATTTTAAAAACTGACAGAAAAGAAATGTTCACAGTCTATCGAAATAGAATCAAAAACTATACTATTGACTCAGTATTTTATTCTAAAAGAGTTTCTCCAATATTTCAAATTGATTCAATTAAAAATAAAACCGAAAGTTTCTTATTCCTTCATGGCAAAAAAGATGATAAAGTAAATGTATCTAATAGTTATGAGCTTTTTGAAAAAACAAAAAAAGAAAAGTACAAATCTAAACTTGTTATTATAGAAGACTCTGATCATAGTTTATTTGATCAAATAGAAAAAGTTATTCAAGAAATAAAAAACTGGCTAAATAGTGAATTATCAATCACAAATCAAAATACTGAATAAGGTTTTATCAAGACTAAAATTCAGTTACAAAAACATTGTTTAAAAAAATAAGGATTTGATGATAGATTGGCAATACTATAATTGATGAAGATTCTATGAATTGTATTCAATATTAAAAAACGGCAACAGTAATTAAGAATTTACGTGATAAAAAATAAATTTCTTCATTTCAGACAATTAGACCTTAAAGACTGTGGCCCAACCTGCTTAAGAATGATAGCCAAATATTATGGTAAAACATTTTCGAGAGAATTTTTAAGAGACAAAGCAAATATTACAAAACTTGGCGTAACGATGGCCGGAATTGCTGAAGCAGCCGAAGCTATTGAAATGCGTACGCTTGGTATGAGAATATCTTTTGAAAGCCTGCTTAACGAAGCTCCTGTTCCATTCATAATTCCTTGGCGTCAAAAACATTTTGTTGTTGTTTATAAAACTTCAAAGACAAAAATCTATATTGCCGATCCTGCACAAGGTCTGCTAACATATACTTATAATGATTTTAAAACCGCATGGACAAATACAGCTGATGAAACGGGTTTTGTTTTGATTCTGGAACCAAATGCAAAATTTCATGAGCAAACAGAAGACAAGGAACAAAATAAGGGCTTCTCATTTTTATATCCGTATTTTAAACCCTACAGAAAACTAATCAATCAAATATTCATTGGTTTGCTTGTAGCAACTATTATTCAATTTATACTGCCTTTTTTAATGCAGTCTGTTGTAGATGTAGGTGTTAACAATCAAGACATTCCATTTATTTATCTAATACTGATTTCTCAATTTGTTTTAATACTCTCGCAAACCCTTGTCAGTGTTTTTAGGGAATGGATTTTGATTCACATAACAAGTCGGTTTAATATTAAAATGATTTCTGATTTCTTATACAAAATGCTCAAATTGCCAGTCAATTATTTTGAAACCAGAAATACTGGCGAGCATTTACAAAGAATTACCGACCACACCCGAATTCAAAATTTCATTTCTTCTTCAAGCTTAAATATGGTATTCTCAATGATTACATTTATCATATTTAACGGCATTTTAGCCTATTATAATTTGACGATATTTATAGTTTTCATAGTCGCCGCCATATTATATGTATGCTGGACTTTCTTTTTCTTGAAAAAAAGAGCCGAATTAGATTTCAAAAGATTTGACCAGCAATCGCAGAGTCAGACATCACTTATTCAAATAATAAATGGAGTTAAGGAAATTAAAGTAAATAATTCGCAACGGAAAAACAGATGGAAATGGGAATTTAATCAAATTAGCCTTTTTAAAACTTCATTAAGCACATTAAAACTAGCGCAATACCAAACTATTGGAGCTAATTTTATAAATGAATTCAAAAATATTGTCATCACTTTTCTTTCTGCCAAAGCCGTGGTTGATGGCAATTTAACATTAGGAATGATGACTTCTATACAATTTATAGTGGGTCAGCTCAATGTGCCTTTGGGCAACTTTGTATTGTTTATACAATCCTGGCAAGATGCAAAAATAAGTTTAGAAAGATTATCTCAGGTACACATGCGGGATGATGAAGATAATGTTTCATTAAATAAAAGCAAAGAACTTCCAAAAGAGAAATCCATAATTATAAAAAATTTATCGTATCGCTATGGTGGCAAATCTTCGCCTATTATTTTAAAAAACATCAATTGCACAATTCCAGAAGGAAAAACAACAGCTATTGTTGGAGCAAGTGGCAGCGGGAAAACAACATTGCTAAAATTACTCTTAAAATTTTATGAGCCAACAAAAGGGAACATAAATATAGGTGCAATAAATCTAAATGATATTAATACTGATTTTTGGCGCTTAAACTGCGGTGCAGTAATGCAAGACACCTTTATATTTAATGATACAATTGCCGGCAATATCTCAGAATCTGAGCAAAATGAAATAATAGATCGAGGAAAATTAAACAACGCAGCTTTTATTGCTAACATTGAAGATTTTATTGAAAAACTTCCCAACAAATATAATACTGAATTAGGAACTTCAGGCATTCGACTTAGTGGGGGACAAGAACAGAGAATAATGATTTCAAGAGCTATTTATAAAAACCCTAATTATTTATTATTTGATGAGGCTACAAGTGCACTCGACGCAAATAATGAAATGGTAATTATGCAAAACTTAAATAAATTTATTTATGGAAAAACAGCTATCATTATTGCTCATAGGTTAAGTACTGTAAAAAATGCAGACAATATTATAGTTTTAGAAAATGGAGAAATTGTTGAACAAGGCAATCATTATGACTTAACAAATCTGAAGGGAAAATACTTTGAACTAGTTAAGAATCAATTAGAATTAGGCAATTAATATGGACGAGTTAAAAGATGGCTTAAAAATTTATAGCGAAGAGGTAAGAGATGTTCTTTCCGATCCGCCCAAAAGTATTCAAAAATGGGGCAATACAATTTTACTTACATTTATCATTGTATTACTTCTAATTTCATGGTTCATTAAATATCCTGATATTATATCTTCTCAAATTATAGTAACAACAAGCATCCCTCCTCAAAAAGTATTAGCAAAAACAACCGGAAAAATCGAAGCTATCTTAGCAAGTGATAAATCAAAGATTGAGTCGGGTACTCCAATTGCAATTCTAGAAAATTCAGCTAATTATAAAGACATTTTTAAATTAAGAAAAATATTAGATACTATAAATATAGGTAGAACAGAGTTTCCGTTTGAAAAATTAAGATATACCCAATTAGGAGATGTTGAAATTCCTTTTGCAAATTTTCAAAAAGAAAGTATTGCTGAGAAGCTTAATAATGAACTCCATCCTTATAAAATAGAAACAGATGCACAAAATTATGAAGCAATTCAACTAAAGGAACGTTTAAGTATATTAGAATCTCAAAAAAAGATAAATCAAAATGAGCTTATTTTACAAAAAAACGATCTTGATCGATATGAAATTTTATTCAAAAAAGGTATTTATGCATCACAAGAAGTAGAGAAGCAACGATTGCTCTATTTACAAGCGCAAAAAGGATATAAAACTTCACTGAGCAACATCTCACAATTAAAATCTTCATTGAATGAATTAAAAAGAAACAACAAAACGACACACAATAACGAGCGTAAAGAAAATATTAATATAGAGAGAAATAAAACTCAAGCCTTCTATCAGTTAAAAAATGCTATAAAAGAGTGGGAGCTAAAATATGTTTTATCCTCCTCTACAAATGGAGTTATTAGTTTTTTACAAATATGGTCAAAAAACCAAACAATTGAAGCCGGAGAGGCCATATGCGCTGTGGTCCCTAATAACAAAAATATCTTTATTGGTAAAATAAAAGCCCGGCCTTTAAACTCTGGCAAGATAAAAATTGGCCAAAAAGTAAATATCAAATTAATTAACTATCCAGATAGAGAATTTGGCGTTATAAAAGGAATTGTAACAAAAATATCATTAACCCCTGATAGAGAAGGCAATTCACTTATTGATATAGCCTTCCCAAATGGATTGAATACATCTTATAAAAAAAACATAAAATTTCAGCAGGAAATGCAAGGAAATGCAGATATAATTACCGATGATTTAAGACTGATAGAGCGTTTACTATATCAATTCAGAGATCTCTTTACGAGAAATTAGATTTAATTGCAAATTTCACACTTCTAAATATAAAAATTCCTACAATTCCGTTTTTCGTATATTCTTACAATAAACGATTCTCAAATTATGGTATTTCATATAAAAATAGATGCAATAAACCACGTAAAAACACTGTAAATCAATAATTTTTACAAAAAATTAACACGTACATGTCTTTTGTATTAGTTAATATGTTACATTTGCTTTATTATAAATTATTATTACAATTACAATGCGTACAGGTACAGTAAAATTTTTCAATGAATCTAAAGGTTATGGATTCATTACAGACGAAGAAACAGGAAAGGACATCTTCGTTCACGCTTCAGGAATTAACGCGGAAGAATTACGCGAAGGTGACCGTGTAAGCTATGAAGAAGAAGAAGGAAGAAAAGGGAAAGTTGCTGCTAAAGTAGCAGTAATCTAAGAAAAATATAGCAATTTATTTTTTTTGCCTCTGAATGGTTTTAAAAACGTTTCGATTAATTTCGAAACGTTTTTTTTTGTCCATTTCTTAAAAAAATATTAAAAAAAGACCTTCTTATTTATAATCAATAAAAATTAGATACAAACCTCGTTTCACAACATACTTATATCCCTCTTTAGTTTGTGATTTACATAGTTGAAAGTTATCTTTGTGGCTTATTCTTTAAGTAAAAACCCTAAGTTTATGCAATCTGATCAATACAGTTACATTCCAATTTTAATGCAGTTCATTCTGGCTGTTGGTTTTGTAGTAGGAACAATTATTATTTCTGGAAAATTAGGTCCAAAAAGAACCTCTGAAGTTAAAGACAAAAACTTTGAGTGTGGGATTGAATCTGTTGGAAATGCACGTATTCCTTTTTCGGTAAAATACTTTCTTGTTGCTATTTTATTTGTTTTGTTTGACGTAGAAGTAATCTTCCTTTATCCTTGGGCAGTAAACTTTAAAGATTTAGGCATCGAAGGAATGCTTAAAATGATTGTTTTCATGGCTTTGCTTTTAGTTGGTTTCTTTTACATCATCAAAAAGAAAGCTTTAGAGTGGGAATAAATTAGAGATTTTAGATTTAGACTTCTAATCTTTAAAATGAATTAGAATTTAAAATCTAATCCTCGAATAAAAAATTGATTTAAAAAATTGATTTTACTTTTCAAGATTTCAAAAATCTAAAATTTAAAATCAGAAATCTAAAATAAAAATGAGCGATTCAAAAGTAAATATGGTTGCACCGCCAGAGGGAGTTGTAGGAGAAGGTTTCTTCGCTACAAAACTTAACGATGTTGTTGGTTTAGCAAGAGCTAACTCATTATGGCCGCTTCCTTTCGCGACTTCATGCTGTGGTATCGAATTCATGGCAACAATGGCTTCACATTACGATTTGGCACGATTTGGTTCTGAACGTGTGAGTTTCTCTCCTCGTCAGGCAGATATGTTATTAGTAATGGGAACTATTTCAAAGAAAATGGCTCCAATTTTAAGACAAGTTTACGAACAAATGTCTGAACCACGCTGGGTAATTGCTGTTGGAGCTTGTGCTTCTTCAGGAGGTATTTTCGACACTTACTCGGTTTTACAAGGAATTGATAAAGTAATCCCGGTTGATGTTTACGTTCCAGGATGTCCACCAAGACCAGAACAAATCGTAGACGGTGTAATGAGATTACAAGAATTGGTAAAAAGCGAATCTGTTAGACGCAGAAGCTCTCCAGAATACCAAGAATTATTAGCTTCCTATAACATTTCATAAGATGGCTTTAGAAAATACCCTGATTCAAGATAAACTTATTGAAACATTTGATACGAATGTTTTCAACTTTCAACAAGAAAGAGATATTTTTTCAATAGAAACAACTGCTGACAAAATCACAGCGTTAATTCTGTTTTTAAAAAATGATGCTGATCTGCAATTTAACTTTTTAACAGATTTATGCGGAGTTCACTATCCAGATAACGAACTAGATCGTCAATTTGCAGTAGTGTACCACATGCACAACTGGATCGAAAACAAACGCATCAGAATTAAAGTTTATTTAGACGGCGAAAAGCCAGAAATTAAAACTGTTTCAAATATTTTCTTGAGTTCAAACTGGATGGAAAGAGAAACATACGATTTCTTCGGAATCAATTTTATTGGTCACCCGCAATTGAAACGTATTTTAAATATGGATGAAATGGTGTCTTTCCCAATGAGAAAAGAATTCCCAATGGAAGACAGCGGAAGAACTGATAAAGACGACAGATTCTTTGGAAGAACAACAACAAATTGCTAAAAAATAAATAATTCAACATTATAAAATGTCAGAACTATTATTACCACCAGAGCATCGTTATGCTAAAATAATTAAGGAGAAACTAAACGAAGACGGAAGCGAACTTTCGGTACTGAATTTAGGTCCAACTCACCCTGCGACTCACGGTATTTTTCAAAATATCCTATTAATGGATGGTGAAAGAATTCTAGAAGCTGAACCAACTATTGGTTACATCCACAGAGCTTTCGAAAAAATCGCCGAAAATCGTCCTTTCTATCAAATCACGCCTCTTACAGATCGTATGAACTATTGCTCCTCTCCTATTAATAATATGGGATGGTGGATGACATTGGAGAAATTACTAGGTGTTGAAGTTCCAAAAAGAGCACAATATTTAAGAGTTATTGTAATGGAGCTGGCTCGTATTACAGATCACTTAATCTGTAACTCGATTCTTGGTGTTGATACTGGTGCGTATACAGGTTTCTTATACGTTTTTCAATTCAGAGAAAAAGTTTACGAGATTTATGAAGAAATTTGTGGAGCTCGTTTAACAACCAATATGGGAAGAATTGGTGGTTTCGAAAGAGACTGGTCACCAGAAGCTTTCAAAAAACTAGATACTTTCCTTGAAGAATTTCCTGTTGCTTGGCAAGAGTTCGTAAACTTATTCGAAAGAAACAGAATTTTCCTTGACAGAACTGTAAACGTAGGTGCAATCACAGCTGAACAAGCAATGGCTTACGGATTTACAGGTCCTAACTTACGTGCTGCAGGAGTTGATTATGATGTACGTGTAGCACAGCCTTACTCTTCTTACGAAGATTTTGATTTTAATATTCCTGTTGGAAAGTCAGGTGATACTTACGATCGTTTCTGTGTTCGTAATGCTGAAGTTTGGGAAAGTTTAAGCATTATTCGTCAGGCTTTAGAAAAAATGCCAGCCGGAAACGAATATCACGCTGAAGTTCCTGATTATTACCTTCCTCCAAAAGAAGATGTTTATAATAATATGGAATCTCTAATTTATCATTTTAAAATCGTAATGGGAGAAGTTCCTGTACCAGTTGCAGAAATTTATCACCCTGTTGAAGGTGGAAATGGAGAGTTAGGTTTCTATTTAGTTACTGACGGAAGCAGAACTCCATATAGATTACATTTCAGAAGACCTTGCTTTATTTATTATCAAGCATATCCGGATATGATTAAAGGATCGTTGCTTTCTGATGCAATTGTTATTTTATCAAGTTTAAATGTAATTGCAGGAGAATTAGACGCCTAAAAAATTTGTGCCTTTGCGCCTTTGTGGCAAAACAAGAATAAAATGGAAAAAAAACATTACAAACAAGAAATAAATATGACTGAGGCATTGATCGCTCGTATCAATGAATTGATTAGTCATTATCCTGAAGGCAAACAAAAATCGGCTTTATTGCCTGTTTTGCATGAAGTTCAGGATGCTCACAACAACTGGCTTAGTATTGAACTACAAGATAAAGTTGCTGAAATCCTTCAGATCAAACCAATTGAAGTTTATGAAGTGGTTACTTTTTATACCATGTTCAACCAAAAGCCAATTGGAAAATACATGTTTGAATTTTGCCAGACTTCTTGTTGTTGTTTAAGCGGTGCCGAAAATTTAATGGATTATACTTCTGAAAAATTAGGCATTAAAATGGGCGAAACAACTCCAGACGGAATGTTTACCATTGCTGGTGTAGAATGTTTAGGTGCCTGCGGATACGCTCCAATGATGCAGTTAGGCGATTTCTACAAAGAAAAATTGACAGAAGAAAAAATCGATCAGTTAATCGCTGATTGTAAAGATGATAAAATAATATTACACGATAAATAAGATGTCACAAAAAATATTATTAGATAAAATCAATATTCCTGGAATTAAAACCTACGAAGTTTATCGTCAAAATGGCGGTTATGCTTCTGTAGAAAAAGCCTTAAAAACACTTACTCCGGATGAAGTTACTGAAGAAGTAAAAAAATCAGGTCTTCGTGGTCGTGGTGGTGCGGGTTTCCCTGCCGGAATGAAATGGAGCTTTATTGACAAAAAATCAGGAAAACCAAGACACTTAGTTTGTAACGCCGACGAATCTGAACCGGGAACTTTCAAAGATCGTTATTTGATGGAATTTATTCCTCACTTGTTGATTGAGGGAATGATCACTTCTAGTTACGCTTTAGGAGCTAACCTTTCGTATATCTACATTCGTGGAGAATATATGTGGGTTTTCAAAATTTTAGAAAGAGCAATCGCCGAGGCTAAAGCTGCAGGCTGGTTAGGAAAAAATATATTAGGTTCAGGTTACGATCTTGAACTTCACGTTCACTGTGGAGCTGGAGCTTATATCTGTGGAGAAGAAACTGCACTTATTGAGTCTTTGGAAGGTAAAAGAGGAAACCCTCGTATTAAACCACCTTTCCCAGCGGTTTCAGGACTTTGGGCAAATCCAACAGTGGTAAACAACGTTGAAACTATCGCAACGGTGCCATGGATTGTAAACAATTCTGGAGACGATTATGCTAAAATTGGAATTGGTCGTTCTACTGGAACTAAATTAATTTCTGCTTCTGGACACATCAAAAATCCTGGTGTTTACGAAATTGAATTAGGTTTAAGTGTAGACGAATTCATGAATTCTGATGAATATTTAGGAGGAATGTCTTCAAGCCGACCATTAAAAGCTTTTGTACCAGGAGGTTCATCTGTGCCGATTTTACCAGCTGAATTGATTTTCAAAACAGCAAATGGAGAAGATCGTTTAATGACTTACGAATCTTTAAGTGATGGTGGTTTTGCTACCGGATCTATGTTAGGTTCTGGAGGATTTATTGTTTACAATGACACTGCTTGTGTTGTTAGAAACACTTGGAACTTTGCTCGTTTCTACCATCACGAATCTTGCGGACAATGTACGCCTTGTCGTGAAGGAACAGGATGGTTGGAAAAAATCTTATGGAGAATCGAAAACGGTCAAGGCCGTGAAGAAGATATCGAATTATTGTGGAGCATTCAGAGTAAAATCGAAGGAAACACAATTTGTCCACTTGGTGACGCCGCTTCTTGGCCAGTAGCAGCTGCGATTCGTCACTTTAGAGATGAATTTGAATATCACGTTCGTTTCCCGGAAAAAATTAAAAATAGAGATCACTTTGTAGCTGAACCGTTTTCACAAGTAAAACATTTAGTAGGCGGTAAGGTAATCGTATAAAAATAAAAAGCAGAAAGTTATAAAGTTCATGATGTTAAAAAGGACAGCAATTCTTTTCAATATTCCGACTTTCAACATTCAAATCATAAAGAGATGAAAGTAACCATAGACGGTCAAAGTATAGACGTAGAGCCAGGAACAACGATCCTGCAGGCTGCACGTATGATTGGTGGAGATTTGGTTCCGCCAGCCATGTGCTATTACTCAAAATTAAAAGGTAGCGGCGGAAAATGTCGTTGTTGTTTAGTTGAAGTTTCTAAAGGTAGTGAGGCTGATCCAAGACCAATGCCAAAATTAATGGCATCTTGTGTAACAGGATGTATGGACGGAATGGAAGTAAATAGTAAATCTTCTGCCAGAGTAACGGAAGCCCGTAAATCTGTAACAGAATTTTTATTGATCAACCACCCATTAGACTGCCCAATTTGTGATCAGGCTGGTGAATGTGATCTTCAAAATTTAAGTTTTGAGCACGGAAATCCGAAGTCACGTTTTATTGAAGAAAAAAGAACATTTGAACCAGAAGATATTGGTCCAAATATTCAACTGCATATGAACCGTTGTATTTTATGCCAAAGATGTGTACAAGTTGCAGATCAATTGACAGACAACAGAGTTCACGGAGTATTAGATCGTGGTGATCATGCTAATATTTCAACTGGAATTTCTAAAGCAATCGACAATGAGTTTTCTGGAAACATGATTGACGTTTGTCCGGTTGGAGCTTTAACAGACAAAACTTTCCGTTTTAAATCAAGAGTTTGGTTTAACAAACCTTATAACGCACACAGAGAATGTACGACTCCAGGATGTTGTGGTAAAACAACTGTTTGGATGTTTGGTGGAGAAATTCAACGTGTAACGGGTCGTAAAGATGAATATCATGAAGTTGAAGAGTTCATTTGTAACTCTTGTCGTTTTGATCACAAAGATGTGAATGACTGGGTTATTGAAGGACCAAGAGAATTTGAAAAAGATTCTGTTATCAACCAAAATAACTACACTCAAAAATTAGAGAAAGTACAAATCGATACTGAAAAGAATATTCTTATGGGTAGAGATATTGACCGTAAAAAAATTAGTATGGCTGAAATTCCATTAAACACTAACAACAAAATTTCTTAATGATGGTAGATGGTGCGTTTATTATAGAAAAAAGTGTTGTAATTGTTGTAGTTTTTGCTGTAACAATGATTATGGCGATGTATTCTACATGGGCTGAACGTAAAGTTGCAGCTTTCCTTCAGGATCGTGTTGGACCAAACCGCGCTGGATGGGGAGGTTTATTACAACCTCTTGCTGATGGTATGAAATTATTTTCTAAAGAAGAATTTTTTCCAAATACTCCTAATAGATTTTTATTTGTTGTAGGTCCGGCGATTGCTATGAGTACTGCTTTAATGACAAGTGCTGTAATTCCGTGGGGAGATCATTTAGTGATCTTTGGAAGAGAAGTTATTCTTCAGGCAACCGATGTAAATATTGCTTTATTATACATTTTTGGAGTTCTTTCTGTTGGAGTTTACGGTATCATGATTGGTGGATGGGCTTCTAACAATAAATTCTCATTAATGGGAGCTGTTCGTGCTGCTTCTCAAATGGTTTCTTATGAGGTTGCAATGGGATTATCAATGATTGCATTATTGATGATGACCGGAACAATGAGTTTAAAAGAAATGTCATTACAGCAACAAGGGATGAACTGGAATGTTTTCTATCAGCCATTATCATTTTTAATTTTCCTGATTTGTTCATTTGCTGAAACGAACAGAACGCCTTTTGACTTAGCAGAATGCGAAAGCGAATTAATTGGAGGTTATCATACAGAGTATTCTTCTATGAAAATGGGATTCTATTTATTTGCTGAATATGCAAGTATGTTTACTTCTGCTACTATTATTTCTGTATTATTCTTTGGTGGTTACAACTACCCTGGAATGCAATGGATGGTAGAAAATGTTGGTGTAAATACGGCTAACTTATTAGGAATTGCTGTATTATTTGTAAAAATATGTTTCTTCATATTCTTTTACATGTGGGTACGTTGGACAATTCCAAGATTTAGATATGACCAATTAATGAACTTAGGCTGGAGAATTTTGATTCCGCTTTCGATTATTAATATTATGATTACGGGTGCTGTTATTTTAAGACACGATATTGCAGCAGCTTTAGGGTTCTAAAAACCATAATTAGCTTCAAATAAAAACAAAATAGATTTGAGTTTGAATGATCAAATTTTGAATCATAAATTATAATAGTAAAAATGTCAATAGAAACTATATCATTATCGGGTAGAAAAAAAGTGGTGTCAAATAAGGACATGACTTTTTTGGAACGATTGTATCTTGTGGCGATTGTAAAAGGTTTGGCGATTACGCTTAAACACCTTTTTAGAAAAAAAGTTACGATTCATTATCCTGAACAGGTACGTACAATGAGTCCTGTTTATCGTGGTCAACATATGTTGAAACGCGATGAGCAAGGCCGTGAGAACTGTACTGCTTGTGGATTATGTGCATTATCTTGTCCTGCTGAAGCCATTACAATGAAAGCTGCAGAACGTAAAGCGGATGAAAAACATTTATACAGAGAAGAAAAATATGCTGAGATCTATGAAATCAACATGCTTCGTTGTATTTTCTGCGGTTTATGTGAAGAAGCTTGTCCGAAAGATGCAATTTACTTGACAGAATCTAAAGTATTAGTTCCTGCCAGTTATGAAAGAGAAGATTTCATTTTTGGTAAAGACAAATTAGTGATGCCTTTAGAAATGGCTATCAAAAATTCACAACTTAACAACGCTAACTAATGATACACATTCCTGATCTTGCAAACGCAACTCCTGTGGGAGTGATATTTTGTATCTTAGCGTTTATTACAGTAATCACTGCTTTCTTGACTATTTTTAGCAGAAACCCAATTCACTCAGCTATTTACTTAGTGATTTGTTTCTTCTCTATCGCTGGTCATTATTTATTATTAAACTCTCAATTCTTAGCAATTGTTCACATAATAGTTTACGCTGGAGCCATTATGATTTTGTTCCTGTTTACGATTATGTTAATGAACTTAAACGAACAAAAAGATGTACACCGACCAAGAATTACACGCTTGGGTGCCATTGTTTCTTTTTGTTTGATTGTTATTGTTTTAATTACAATTTTCATCAACTCTAAGCCAATTGTGGGTGAATACGATTCAACTGGTGAAGATTTCCAATCGATTAAAGTTTTGGGTAAAATATTATTGAACGAATATATGGTACCATTTGAATTTGCTTCAATTTTACTTTTGGTTGCGATGATTGGAACTGTATTATTGTCTAAAAAAGAAAAATTAAATAAATAATGGGTAATATATTAAATCAAATAGGTATTGAAAATTACATCTTTTTAAGTGTTGTACTTTTTTGTATTGGTGTTTTTGGTGTGTTATACAGACGAAATTCTATTATCGTTTTTATGTCGATCGAAATCATGCTGAATGCTGTAAACCTTTTATTTGTGGCTTTTTCAACATATCATCAGGATGCGCAGGGCCAAGTATTTGTTTTCTTTTCGATGGCCGTTGCTGCCGCGGAAGTCGCAGTTGGGTTAGCTATTCTGGTTTCTATTTTCAGAAACATTGGCTCAATTAGTATCGATAACTTAAAAAATTTAAAAGGATAAAAAGAAATGGATATTAATTTAGCTTTACTTTTAGTATTAACTCCTTTTTTAGGATTTCTAATCAATGTTTTCTTCGGAAAAAGCTTAGGAAAAACAGTCTCTGGAGCAATCGGAACTGTTGCAGTTGCAATTTCTTTCATCGTTACTCTTGTACTTTTTAATCAAATTACTTCAACTGGAAAAGCAATTGAAGTTACTTTATTTGATTGGATTCAAATTAGCAACTTAAAAATCAATCTTGGATTTTTATTAGATCAATTATCTGTTCTTTGGCTGCTTTTCGTAACCGGAATTGGATCTTTGATTCATTTATACTCTATCAGTTATATGCATGATGATGAGAATATGCATAAGTTTTTTGCGTATTTGAATCTGTTCGTATTCTTTATGATTACGCTTGTAATTGGAAGCAACTTATTAGTTCTTTTCATCGGATGGGAAGGAGTTGGACTTTGTTCTTACCTATTAATTGGATTCTGGCATAAAAACCAGGATTACAATGATGCTGCGAAAAAAGCTTTCATCATGAACAGAATTGGAGATTTAGGTCTTTTGATTGGAATGTTCATCATTAGTTCAATGTTCTCAACATTAGATTATGCAACTTTAAAAACTGCAATTGCTGGAGCTTCAAACTTAGATTCATCAATGCTTTCGTTAGCTGCTTTATGTTTATTTATCGGAGCTTGTGGTAAATCTGCTCAAATTCCGTTGTACACTTGGTTACCTGATGCAATGGCTGGACCAACTCCAGTTTCTGCATTAATCCACGCAGCTACGATGGTTACGGCTGGTATCTTTATGGTTACAAGATTAAACTTTGTTTTTGATTTAGCTGTTGATGTACAAACTGTCATTGCAATTATTGGAGCAATAACTTCATTAGTTGCTGCTACGATTGGATTAGTACAAAACGATATTAAAAAAGTATTGGCTTACTCTACAGTTTCACAATTAGGTTTAATGTTTTTAGCTTTAGGATTTGGAGCTTATGAAGTAGCTGTTTTCCACGTAATCACACACGCTTTCTTTAAAGCTTGTTTATTCTTAGGATCTGGATCTGTTATTCACGGTTTACACGGAGAACAAGATATGCGTAAAATGGGTGGGTTACGTAAAGCGATGCCAATCACTTTCTGGACAATGTTAATTTCTTCATTAGCTATCTCAGGAGTTCCTTTTTTCTCAGGTTTCTTCTCTAAAGATGAAATTTTAATGACCGCTTTCCACCATAGTATTCCATTATATGTTGTTGGTTCTATTGCTTCAATCATGACAGCTTTCTATATGTTTAGATTAATGTTCCTGACTTTCTTTAAAGAATTTAGAGGAACTGAAGAGCAAAAACATCATTTACATGAAAGTGGTGCTTTAATTACTATTCCACTTATCATCTTGGCTATTTTAGCAACTTTTGGTGGATTGATTAGTTTACCTGGAAACAGCTGGTTAAACGAATATCTTGCTCCTCTTTTCACAAAAACAGCTGGCGAAGAACATCATTTAGGAACAACAGAATATACTTTAATGGGTGTTGCTGTTTTAGGTGGTTTATTAGGAATTTTAATTGCTTACATCAAATATTTCAAACAAGACAGTGTTCCTGAAAGCGATGAAAACATTACAGGTGTAGCAAAAGTTTTATATAACAAATATTATGTTGACGAAGCTTATGATGCAATATTTGTACGTTCTGTAAACGGATTGTCGAAATTCTTTAGAGACTATATCGAAACAGGAATATCTTCATTTGTTTTTGGATTAGGCAAAGCTGCAAATGAATTATCATTTCAAGGAAAAAAATTACAAACAGGAAGTATCGGATTATATCTATTTGCTTTCGTGTTAGGTCTTTGTGCCATTGTATCTTATATATTTTTAGCTCAATAATTTTATAACTATGAACGTTTCTCTTATATTAATTATTCTTTTAGTTGGTGCATTTGTCACTTATTTTGTTGGTGACAAACTCGCTTCAAAAGTAGCTTTGTTCTTTAGTTTGGCGGCTTTGGGCTGTTCGGTTGTATTGTTGAATCATTTTTCTGCTGGTGAAAATATCAGTTTGATTAATGCCTGGATTACACAACCTAAAATTTCATTTGCTTTAAATGCTGATGGATTAGCACTTGCAATGCTTTTATTGACTACAGCTTTGACTCCAATTATTATATTCTCTTCTTTTGGAAACGAATATAAAAATGCTAAAGCTTTTTACGCACTAATCTTATTTATGGCATTTGCAATGACAGGAACATTCCTTGCTGCAGATGGTCTTTTATATTATATTTTCTGGGAATTAGCACTTATTCCAATCTACTTTATTGCTTTGATCTGGGGTAACGGAGATGCTGAAGAAAGAAGAAAAGCAGTTGTTAAATTCTTTATTTATACACTTGCAGGCTCTTTATTCATGTTAACTGCTTTTATCTATTTATACACAAAAGCACACAGTTTCTTAATCGAAGATTTATACAAATTAAATCTGTCTGCTGATGAACAGCTTTGGATATTCCTGGCTTTCTTCTTGGCTTATGCAATTAAAATTCCAATTATTCCTTTTCATACATGGCAGGCTAATGTTTACCAAAAAGCACCAACTGTTGGAACAATGCTTTTATCTGGTATCATGTTAAAAATGGGATTGTACAGTGTTATTCGTTGGCAATTGCCAATTGCACCTCTTGCTGCAAAAGAATACATGAACATTTTTATAGCTTTAGGAATTGCTGGTGTAATTTATGGCTCAATTGTAGCATTAAGACAAAAAGATTTAAAGAAATTATTAGCTTATTCTTCCCTTGCTCACGTTGGATTAATTGCTGCAGGAACTTATACTTTAACCGTTGACGGTTTCCGTGGAGCAGTTTTACAAATGATCGCTCACGGTTTTGTTGTAGTTGGATTATTTTATGCTGCAGAAATTATCTACAGAAGATTTGAAACAAGAAATATTGCAGAATTGGGCGGAATTCGTACACAATCTCCAAAATTCACTTCAATGTTTTTAATTTTGGTTTTAGCTTCTGTTGCTTTACCAACTACGTTTAATTTTGTTGGAGAATTTACAGTTTTGTATAGCCTTTCTCAAATTAATATCGGGTTCGCTCTTTTAGGCGGAACAACAATTATTTTAGGAGCTTATTATATGTTAAAAATGTTTCAAAATGTAATGTTAGGCGAAACAAATTCTAAAACTTTTGCAGATGTTTCTGTAAATGAAGGGATTTCTATGGTAGCAATTATTGCTGTATTGATTTTCTTCGGATTTTATCCAAAACCAATTACAGATTTGATCACACCAAGTTTAGAAACTATTTTAAACGTTATCAATAAAAATTAATATTTTAAATAAAAATAAATTAGGGCGTTTTAGATTTCCTAAATCAAAAAAACAAAAATGAATACATTAATAGCTATAACAGGATTGGGTATTTTTTGCCTATTGTTTGAAATTCTAAATTTTAGAAAAGCCATTGTTCCATTTACCATTGTTGGTTTATTAGGAGTTTTGGCACTTAACTATTATGAGTTTGGATCAACAGCAAGTTATTACAATAACATGATTGTAGTGAGTAAATTCTCGACTGCATTTTCATCATTGTTTATTATTTTGACTATTTTCCTTGTAGCATTAAGCCATAATTTCTACGAAAACCATCAGACAAAAATCTCCGATTTTATTGCAATAAAAATATTTTTATTAGCTGGTGCAGTTGCTATGGTATCTTTTGGAAATTTAGCAATGTTTTTTCTTGGAATCGAAATCTTGTCAATTGCACTATATGTACTTGCAGCGAGTGATCGTTTGAACATAAAAAGTAATGAAGCTGGTATGAAATATTTCCTGATGGGATCTTTTGCATCTGGAATTATTTTATTTGGTATTTGTTTAATTTACGGAGCAATGGGAACTTTTGATGTTACTGAAATTTTCGAAAGCTCTTTATCTGCTGAATTGCCTATCTGGTTTCCAATCGGAATGATTTTAATGACTATTGGAATGTTTTTCAAAATTGCTGCAGTTCCATTCCATTTCTGGGCTCCGGATGTTTACGAAGGTTCTCCTGCATTGACAACAGCATTAATGAGTACTTTAGCTAAAGTTGTAGCAGTTGCAACACTTTATAAATTAGTAGCTGGATTAAACTTAATTCCATCATTAGAAAATCAAGATCTTTTAGGAACATTTGAAAACATTGTCGTTATCATTTCTATTGCTTCAATGACAGTGGGTAATATTATGGCTCTTCGTCAGACAAATGTAAAACGTATGCTGGCATTTTCAGGAATCTCGCATGCAGGTTTTATGTTAATGACATTTTTAACTATTGCAACTTCTGCGGGCGTTTTATTATATTATGCTGCGGCTTATGCATTGGCGGGAATTGCTGCATTTAGTGTTATTTTATATGTATGCAAAAATCAGGATAATGAAGATGTTACAAATTTTCATGGCTTAGGAAAAACGAATCCTTTATTGGCTGCAATCTTAACAGGTTCATTGTTATCAATGGCCGGAATTCCAATTTTTTCTGGTTTTTTTGCTAAATTATTCTTGTTCAGCCAAACTATCCAATCTGGTTATATTGCTTTAGTTATTGTTGCTGTTATCAACTCTATTATTAGTGTTGGCTATTATTTCAAATTAATTTTGGCAATGTATTCAAAAGAACCTAACGAAGAGCGTACTGGGAAACCATTCCTTATCTATGCAGTTGCAATTGTTTCAATTAGTTTGAACATTATTTTAGGTTTATTCCCTTCTTTGGTTTTAGATTTATTGAGCTAAAAAGCTTATCCAAAATATGTAAAGCCCATCAAATATTCTTTTGATGGGCTTTTTATTTACAGTCTATTTTATCAAGAAAAATTCATGTTAAAAATTTAACTCTAATCAATAGACTTAAAAAAAACTTCCTATATTTGATTTCACCTAAATGTATTTTAAACTATGGCTTTCAATTCAAAAAATCCATTTTTAAACAGCAAACGTTTTTCATCAAATGCTGTTTCTAGAGCTGAAGAAGTGCACGAAGCGCAAATTATTGATTATGATCAGGAAATGACCGTTTCAGGTACAATTAATAAAACAGCTATTTTATTTTTAATTCTATGTGGAGCTGCCATGGTAACCTGGTGGATGGCTTTTAATGGAATAAACATCATGCTTCCTGCAATGGGAGGAGCAATCGTTGGATTAATTTTAGTATTAATTTCTGCGTTTAAACCACAATATTCACCTTATCTGGCACCTGGTTATGCCTTATTTGAAGGTTTGTTTATTGGAGGAATATCTGCAATTTTTGAAGCAATGTACCCTGGAATTGTAATTAATGCTGTTGCTGCTACGTTAGTAACATTTTTAGTTTGTCTGGGTTTATATAAATTTGGAATCGTAAAAGTTACTGAAACATTCAAATCAGTAGTAGTTGCTGCTACATTAGCGATTGCAACTTATTATTTATTTTCTTGGTTAGCCTCTCTGATATTCAATTTCACTCCTGTTCATTACGGAAACGGAATGATGAGTATTGGAATTAGTGTTTTTGTAATTATTATTGCAGCTTTGAACTTATTCTTAGATTTCGATCAAATTGAAAAAGGTGCGCAGCAAAGGATGCCAAAATATATGGAATGGTTTGGCGCTATGGGATTAGTAATCACATTAGTTTGGTTATATATTGAATTCCTAAGATTGTTATCTAAATTATCGAAAAAATAATTTTTTTCTACTTAATAATGAAAAGCCTTTTTGAAATTCAAAAAGGCTTTTTTTTATGCTTATTACCTAGCTTTAAAAATCTCTCCTTCCTCTTTTCTTTCTCTTCCAAAAACTTCATTAAAAAATAGTTCTGTTGATTTTAATTCCTCTTTTTATACTTCTAAAATAAAAAAATCACATCCAAAACTATTTATTCAAAGCAGAATTTTAAATTAAGAAACAACAAAAAGTAATCTATTTCTTATTTTATTAGAATTGGCCTTAATTTTAATAAATCTGCAAAAATTTAGCGCATATTGAATTACTCTTCAATCTCTAAAAATAAAAAACATAGTAAAAATAGGACTTCACGAAAAGCCTATTGATTATGTAATAAATTACAATTAATGCAATTTATTACATATTAACTAAATTATATTTTAATTTTTTAAGTAATATGTTTTTTATAAATGAAATAATTACGAATATCAAAAATTTATATATTTTTGTGTAATCGATTACAATTAACCAATGTAAAAGATAATCAAAACCACAAATAACTATTACTAACTTTATTAACCTAAACAATTATGAAAAAAAACCTACTTTTTATTTTCGTTTTACTTGCGAGCGCACAAATATGGGCGCAACAAGTTTCAATTACAGAAGCATCAGGCTGGCTTGAATCTGCTTTTGTAAAATGGCAGCCTGTAAGTGGCGCACAAACTTACAATGTCTATTATTCTGGAAATGGAATAACAGACCAAAAAATTGATGACCAACTTATCAGAAGCTACGGAAGTTATTTTCGTGCTGACATTCCCGGATTAAAAGCTGGATCTTATACGATCAAAGTAAAACCAGTTATTTCTGGAACTGAAGGATCTGGATCTACAACAAGCGCATTAACAGTTGTAGCACAAGACCGAAACGGATTTGCTTTTGAAAGCGGGAGAGTTCCCGGCGGTTATAAAGCAGATGGAACCCCAAAAGACAATGCCGTAATTCTTTACATTACGCAGAATACAAAAAACACGATTTCAATGAATATAACTGGAGCAAGTGCAAACCCGTGCGTTGGTCTTCAGAATATTTTATACGCCATTAAAAAAGGAAAAGATACTCGCCCTTTTATCATTAGATTAATTGGAAATATTACTGATATGACTGTAATGGAAGGTGGAGATGTTGTAATCGAAAACGCAAATAATGCGGCAAGTTATGTAACGATAGAAGGAATTGGAAACGATGCTGTTGCAAATGGTTGGGGCGTTCGTCTTAAATCAGCTTCAAATATTGAAGTAAGCAATCTTGGATTTATGAACTGCAACAGTACAGCAGGCGATAATGTTGGAATGCAACAAGACAACGATCACATCTGGGTTCACAATTGCGATTTATTTTACGGAAATGCCGGAAGTGATGCGGATCAAATTAAAGGAGATGGCGCTTTGGACAACAAATCTTCAACTTATATCACTTTGTCTTACAATCACTTTTGGGACAATGGAAAAGCAAGTCTTTTAGGACTAAGCGAAGGAACTACAACGGGTTTATATATTACTTATCATCATAATTGGTTTGATCATTCCGATTCTCGCCATCCACGTGTTCGTTATTATTCTGCACATATTTATAATAATTATTACGATGGAAATGCCAAATATGGCGCTGGTTCAACTATGGGATCATCTCTTTTTGTAGAAGGCAATTATTTCCGCAATGCGAAACATCCAATGTTAACTTCATTGCAAGGAACTGATATTTGGGATGAAACCAATCAAGTTAATAATGCTGGAACTATGGGAACATTTTCTGGTGAAGCTGGCGGATTTATTAAAGCTTTTAATAATACTTTTGATGCTTCAAACGGAACAAACAATATGCGTTTTGTGGCTTATAATGATCCAAATCCATTATATAATATTTCAGGAAAAATAAGTTCTGCAACAGATTTTGACGCTTATGTAGCAACAACGAGAGGAGAAACTGTAAGCAGTTCTATTAAATCGAAGTCAGGCGCAAATTCATATAATAACTTTGATACTGATGCGTCATTATATGTAAAAAATCTTGTAATTGATCAGCCTGCAACAGCAAAAACTAAAGTAACTCAATATGCAGGACGTATTTCTGGAGGAGATTTGAAATGGACATTTGACAATAGCGTCGACGATACATCTTCGCTTGTTATTTCGGCACTTAAATCGACTTTGACAAACTACACTGGAACATTAGTTGCTGTACAAGGAGAAGGAAATCCTCCGGCGAGTTCGCAAACATTGACTTCGACAGGTAATCAAAATCAAACCGTTTCAAGCGGAACTGCAATTGCATCAATTGTATTTACTTGGGGGGGAGATGCTACTGATGCAACCGTAACTGGTTTGCCAGCATCAGGCCTTAGTTTTGTAAAAAATACAACTGCAAAAACAATCACGATTACAGGAACTCCAACCGCAACAGTTTCTTATTCTATCGCTACAAGTGGAACAGGAACTCCTGCAACTGCTTCAGGAACAATAACAGTTACAGCAGCCGGAGCTCAAACTTTGACTTCTCCAACAAACAACAATCAAACTGTTGCCAGCGGGACAGCGATAACTTCAATTGTCTTCACTTGGGGAGGAACAGCTACAGATGCGACAGTAACAGGTTTGCCATCTTCTGGAATTAGTTTTGTAAAAAATACAACTGCAAAAACAATTACAATTACTGGAACACCAACAGCAACTGTATCGTATTCAATTGCAACTACAGGAACAGGAACACCGGCAACAGGTTCTGGAACAATTACGATTACTACCGGAACACCAAGTGGAGATGAAATTCATAATTTTACTACTTCTGGAAAAACAAGTTCTTTCTATACAATTACAGGAAATATGAACTCTACAGATGGTTCTGTGACATACAATGGACTAACCTTAACTAAACGTTTAAAAATTGAAACGAGTACGACTATAACTTATACAACAACGAGCGCTTCAACATTAACTTTAGTTTTTGATTCTAATTTTACCGGAACTATTAAAGTTGATAATGTTTCCTATACAGCATCTGCTGGAATTGTAACGGCTTCAATTGCCTCAGGTTCTCATACAATTACTAAAGGATCAGTTGCAAATCTTTTCTATATCAACACAGTTTATACGAGCGGAAGTACTTTACGAATGACGAAAACTGCTGAAGTCACTGCAGAACCAGAAACATCAAAAGTTGTTTTATATCCAAATCCAGTTTCTGATATATTATATATTTCTAAATCAACTCAAACTATAGAGCAAGTTTTGATTTATAATATGTCTGGAACATTAGTAAAAAGTGCAGGAAAAGATACTGAAAGCATAGATTTGAGTGCCTTGATTTCTGGAACTTATTTAGTAAAAGTTAATACTAACGATGGCTCATTCAATCAGACAATTTTAAAAAAATAAAACTACAGCCTTAACTTAACTAACTTAATTTTAAAGTAAAAGGCTTCCAAATTAGGAAGCCTTTTTATCTTTTAAAGTCTCAAATATATACTTTAAGAGTTTACCAATTAGCATGCGGAAGTGTTTCTACAATTGTATCCGGATTATCATTTGCAAATAACATTTGTCGTTTCAATTTAAATTCTCCTATTTGATGTTCGCTAGGCAAACTATCGTGCAATGTATTTGTCACTTCATGATCATATTTACCAGAAATTAGATCATATTCACTTGATAGCCAAGAACCCGCACCAGTATGAAAAGTCCCTATATTAATAAGAACGAATTTATCATTTATAAATTTATATGTAGCTTCTCTATTCCCAACAGGTCCTGATCCCTCAAGCAAAATATGCAATTTCCTTTCAGTATCTATAGAAATCTCACTGAGTATATAGTTGTCCGGATACTCCGGACCTACTGCTTCCCATGAAAGTTCCTGCAATTTATATCCCCCTCCTTCTTGCTGGAAAAGAATTAAAGTTGCTCGTGAATCTTCCCTATTATCTCTATTCTGCAAAACAATTACAATGTCTTTAAGGTTGTCATCATTTAAAAATCCTTCTGCTTTCATTTTTATTTCGCAAGGATCTAAAACAAAAGCCTCAACATTTTTTCCTGTTTTTGGAAATTGAAGTTCTTTTAAACTCACCCCAAATCCCTCTCCTTCAGATTCTTCATATTCTTCCTGAAAAGCGTTTTTATTCAACGTATCTTTAACTGATACTGTCGCTTTTACATCTGATTTTTTATTACAACTCAGTATAGAAATTGTAATAAGTAACAAAAATATTTTTCGATTCATCTGATACAGGTTTTTCAATCAAAAATAAGTAAACTACTATAAATTCAACATAAAAAAACCGCCTATTTCAAATAAATGAAATAGGCGGTTTTCAATAAAATTATTTTAAATATTACAAATCAAATTTAATTCCTTGAGCCAAAGGAAGATTTGTAGTATAATTGATTGTATTTGTTTGACGCCTCATATAAATTTTCCATGCATCAGATCCAGATTCACGTCCGCCTCCGGTTTCTTTTTCACCACCAAAAGCACCTCCAATTTCAGCTCCAGACGTTCCGATATTTACGTTTGCAATTCCACAATCAGAACCTGTAACCGATAAAAATCTTTCAGCTTCACGTAAATTATTCGTCATAATTGCAGAAGATAATCCTTGAGCAACTCCATTTTGAATTTCGATAGCATTATCAACATCACCAGAATATTTTATCAAATACAAAACAGGAGCAAAAGTTTCGTGCTGAACAATCGCAAATGAATTTTCAGCTTCAGCAATTGCCGGTTTTACATAACAGCCACTTTCATAACCTTCACCTGAAAGTACTCCACCTTCAACCAAAATTTTTCCACCTTCAGCAACAACTTTATTCAAAGCTACAGCATATTGTTCAACAGCATGTGTGTCAATAAGCGGACCAACGTGATTGTTTTCGTCAAGCGGATTTCCAATTCGTAATTGCTTGTATGCTGCAACCAGCGCATCTTTTACTTTATCATAAATACTTTCGTGAATAATCAATCTTCTAGTTGAAGTACATCTTTGTCCTGCCGTTCCAACTGCGCCAAAAACAGCTCCAATAACCGTCATTTTAATATCTGCATCCGGAGTAACAATAATGGCATTATTCCCTCCTAGTTCTAATAAAGATTTACCCAATCTTCCTGCAACTGTCTGAGCAACAATTTTCCCCATTCTTGTAGAACCTGTCGCAGAAATTAATGGAATACGAGTATCTTTTGTCAACAATTCTCCTATTTGATAATCTCCATTTATTAAACAAGAAATTCCTTCTGGTAAATTATTTTCCTTAATCACCTGAGCAATTATATTTTGACAAGCGATACCACAAAGAGGTGTTTTTTCAGATGGTTTCCAAACGCATACATCACCCGAAATCCAAGCTAAAGCAGTATTCCAAGACCAAACCGCAACTGGGAAATTAAAAGCTGAAATAATGCCGACAACTCCCAACGGATGGTATTGTTCATACATACGATGTCCTGGTCTTTCAGAATGCATCGTCAATCCATGCAATTGACGCGATAATCCAACGGCAAAATCACAGATATCGATCATTTCCTGAACTTCTCCATAACCTTCCTGAAGTGATTTTCCCATTTCATAAGAAACTAATTTACCCAAAGCTTCTTTGTTTTGACGCAATTTTTCTCCAAACTGACGCACAATTTCTCCACGTTGTGGCGCAGGAATTAATCTAAAAGTTTTGAAAGCCTCAGTCGCCGAACGCATTACTTTTTCATAATCTTCAAGACTTGAAGTTTTTACTGATGCAATTAATTTTCCATCTACAGGTGAAAAACTATCTAAAATTTCTCCCGACGAAAAGTTCTCTACCCCTGTTGAAGTTCCTTCATTGACTAGTTTGATTCCTAATTTTTCCAGCGCTTCATTCATGCCAAATTGTGATGCTATTGTTGTCATTGTAACTTTTTTAGTTAAAATTGTTATATTTTTAATGTAAAGATATTCTTTTAGAATTAATTTCAAATTGAAGTGTCTTTATAAATAAAAGTAAATTTAAGATTATTTAATAGTATTAACAGAAATGAAGCCTTATTTATTGGATTTATTTAGTGAAATTTGCATTACTCAAAACAACAATTATGACCATTTTCAGTAGGCTTTTACTTTGTTTGCTTTTAATTTCAACGAATGTTTTTTCTCAAAAAGAAAAATCTTCTTTTCAAGTGGTTCCTTTAGGAATAAAAGGCGGAATTGATGAAAAAAATCTTTCAGCCTATTTAATAGCGCCTTCAAATACAAAAGATTTTATTTGTCTGGATGCCGGAACTGTAAATGCCGGAATTGAGAAAGCAATTGAAAATAAAGTTTTTAAAGTTTCAACTAGTGAAGTTTTACGCAAATACATCAAAGGATATTTAATTTCACATGCGCACTTAGATCACGTTTCTGGTTTAATTATCAACTCTCCTGCCGATTCTTCAAAAACCGTTTATGCTACTGAAAAATGTATGGAAATGATGGAAAACCATTATTTTAATGACCAGACTTGGGCAAACTTTGGAGATAAAGGCGTGGGATTTCCACTAAAAAAATATCATTTTCAAACCTTGAATCTAGGTGAAGAAACTCCTATTTCAAATACAAAAATGACAGTAAAAGCTTTTCCTTTAAGTCATGTTAATCCGTTTGAAAGTACTGCATTTTTAATTAAATCCGATGATTCTTATGCTTTATATTTAGGTGATACTGGCCCAGATTCTGTTGAAAAAAGTGATAAGCTAAAAAACCTATGGACTGCTGTTGCGCCTTTAATTCAAAACAAAAAATTAAAAGGGATTTTTATTGAAGTTTCCTTCCCGAATGAACAGCCTGACCAATTTTTATTCGGACACTTAACTCCAAATCACTTAATGACTGAGCTTCATGTCTTGGAAGATTTAGCTGGAAAAGGTTCTTTGAATAATTTCAAAATTATTATTACACATTTAAAGCCACCAACTAAAAATATTGCAAAACTTAAAGAACAAATTAAGAATCAAAATGACTTAGGTTTGAAGATTATTTATCCTGAACAAGGGAAAAAATTTGAGTTGTAAGAATTTAATTACTTGTAAGTTTATTTTTATAAATTTGTAAATATTCAAATTTACAATGAAGATTATTTGGTCTAAAAAAGCAGAGTATAACCTTGATACTATTGAGAATTATCTTAAACATTTTTGGTCACCGCTCATAGCTCAAAAATTTATCAAGGACGTTTTACATATTATAACTTTGTTGGAAAATAATCCTTCGCTTGGAAAATATAATCCAAAATTAAAATGTCGAAGTATTGTCATTTCGAGAAACGTTACATTATATTATGAAACGACACAAGATTATATTGAATTAATTGCTTTTTATAACAATCGACAAAAACCAATGGATATTTTTATATAAGATTTCTTTCCTTTAATTTAGTTAACATCTCTTCATGTGTTATAAAATCTCCATTTTTTATATCCAACTTTCCTTGCTCAATATCTGCCTTCAATTCTAACATATAATTTTCTTCTGGGGAAAGAATTTTTGCAATTGAAAGCATTTCATCAGGAGTAAAAGTCTGAGTCTTTAATTTTCGATAAAATGTAGGACTCGGAATACCAATTTGTTCAATGATATAATTTTTTTTAAAAGGAGATTTAGTCATTAATTCCTCAATATCATTAACAATATTTTTATAAGCAATAATTTCCTGTATCATGATTGATGTATTTTTATATCATTTATAATACAAATATACATTAAAAACAATATAAATATATATTTTTGAATGAAAATACACTAAAAAAACCCGATAGTTTTTCAAAAATCTACGGGGGTTGTATTTATTTCTTAGCTGTAAATCTCGGATCTGTTTCCATCACAGTTCCACATTTATCACAAGTTCTTAATTCTTCTGAATTGTAAAAATGCTCAAAATGAGGAAGGAAATCTTTTTCGATATTATGAAGTTCAAAATACACTTCATAAAGTTTATGATTGCAATTATCACAATGCCAAAGCAATCCATCTGTATAGCCAAGTCCAGCTCGTTTTCTTTCAATCACCAAACCTATCGAACCTTCAGAACGAACTGGAGAATGCGGTACTTTAGCAGGATGAAGATACATATCTCCTGCGTTTAATTCCATTTCCTTACGTTCGCCATCTTCCTGAATTACCACTTTTATACTTCCTTCTAATTGGTAAAAAAGTTCTTCCGTTTCATTGTAATGATAATCTTTTCGGGCATTTGGTCCGGCAACAATCATCACAATATAATCACCTGAATCAACATAAAGATTTTTATTTCCAACTGGCGGTTTCAGTAATTGTCGGTTTTCTTCAATCCATTTAGTGAGGTTGAAAGGTTTTGCTATAGCCATTTTTTTGAGTGCTTTATTTATGAAATGCTAAGTTAGCGAATTTGTAGAGATGCACCGCAGTGCAGCTTATAGGTTTTGATTATAGAAATGTAGACACACTGCAGTGTGCCTCTACAATTTCTCTCGTATCAAATAAATATAAACCGGAAAATGATCACTAAAACCTACCTCGTTCAAGGAATTTCTTAACGGATATCCTTTATATTTTCCAGAAGTCTGAATTAAATAAGGCCGATTAAAAATTCCGGCTTTCCAAAATTTAAAACTTGAAAAATCTGGCTGTATTATTGTTTGAGTCATTATAATTTGGTCAAAAATATCCCAGGAATCCCTAAAAGCTAAAGTTCCCATTCCTTTTTCGGCCATTTCTTCAAATGGATTAAAAGTGCCAAATTCTAAAGTTTCTGATTTTTTAGACTTTGCTCCCAAAGCCATTTTTAAACTTTTATTAAATGGTCCGTCATTTAAATCGCCCATTGTAATCACTTTGGCTAGCGGGTTTATTTGTTGTAATGAATCGATAATTTTTCTGTTTAATTTTCCTGCAGCTTCACGATACGGACTGCTTGTTTTTTCTCCACCCGATCGCGAAGGCCAATGGTTAACGATTATATAAATCTCTTCATTATCAAGAAATCCCGTTACCAAAAGCTGATCTCTTGTAAATATCCGATTTTTATCAACTTTGATTTCAACATCCCCTAAATCTTCATTTCCATTTTCCTGAACAGCAGTTTTATTTTTATAAATTAGTAAAGGAATATTTGAAAAAGAAGTGGGTCTGAAATATTTTTTCTGATACAAAAGCGCCACATCAATTCCGCGTTGATCTGGTGAATCAAAATGAATAATTCCATAATCGAAATCGATAATTTTTTCTTGTTTAATCAAATCTTCGAGAACACCTCTATTTTCAACTTCAGAGCAGCCTAGTAAAGTTGGTGCATTTAAATTTTCGGGAGTTCCAATTTCAGAAATTACTCTTGAAAGATTTTTTAATTTTTGCTCGTATTTTTCTTTTGTCCAATTCTGTGCACCTGTAGGCGTCCATTCATCATCATTTGTACTTGGATCATTAATGGTATCAAAAAGATTTTCAAAATTGTAAAAAGCTACCGTATGAATATTGTACTTTTTGGATTGAGCAAATAAGGAAGAAATCGAAAAAAATAATAAAAAGTAAAACTTGATAAACCGGCACATAAATTTCAATTAAATATTTAAAATCAAATTTAAAACAATTATTATTTTGTAAGAAATTTACTTGTTTTATTTTTGATTTATATCTTTGTTTCTCAATAAATCTCTTGTACCTTGCTACAGAAATTAACATTCTCACAAATGAAAAAGAAACTTGTTTTTTTGATTTACTTCAGCATACTGACTACTTTTTACGGACAAAAAAACAGCGCTTTAGCAGAGAATATCAGAATAAACTATAAAATTCCAGCACTAGCATATGCTGTGATTTCTTCAGATTCAATATTTGAAATTCAAACTTTAGGATATCAACGTATTAATACTTCTTATAAAGCAAAAATTGATGACAGATTTCGATTAGGATCTTTAACTAAAACTATCACAAGTTACATTGCAATGATTTTGGTAAAAGAAGGAAAAATAAAATTAGAGACGAAATTCTTTGATTTATATCCAGAGTTAAAAGCAAACAGCAATCCAGTTCTTTACAATGTTACATTGAAAGATTTTTTGACATTTAGGGCTCCGATTCCTACTTGGTCATATGGAAATGAAACTCCTACTCAAAAAGAAATAAAAGGCAATGATCAAAAACAGCGTTATGAATTTATTTCTTGGTTTTTTAAGCAAAATCAAATTGTTTCTGAGAAACAGGAAGTATATTGGTCAAATCCAAGTTATGTTGCTGCTGGCCTGATGCTTGAAAAAGCAAGTGGGAAAAGTTATGAAACATTAGTAAACGAATTAGGCAAAAATCTAAGTATCAATTTTGGTTTTGGACAGCCAAATCTAATTAACGAAAATGAGCCTTGGGGACATGACGAAAATTTAAATCCTGAAAAACCAGCATTAAATTATAAGTTAAACTGGCTTTCATCTGCAGGAAATATAAATTGTAGTTTACCAGATTATTGTAAATTTACACAAATGCAACTGCAGGGTTTATTAGGAAAATCAAAAATAGTATCTGCTGAAGAATTTGATATGATACATAATGGTTTACCTGAGTTTTCGTTTGGGTGGTCATCTGAAATAAATGAAAAATCTGGTTTAAAATATTCTTTTCATAATGGAAATCCAGGAACATTTTTAACTAAAGTTTATATTTGTCCAGCGATTAATAAAGCTTTTATAATCTTTGCAAATGTTCAGTCTGAAGAAGCAGATAAAGGATTAATGCTTCTGCTAGATGAATTACAAAAACAATATAAGGGCTGATTTTTAAGCCAAACTTTAAAATTTTAAGCAAAAGAAACCATGAACAACCCTTTTAATATCAAGAAACGTTTTTCCTTTTGTAAAATAGCATTTCTTACTTTTGCTTTACATACATTCACTTGTCAATCTCAACAAATCATGATAACACCGCCTTATTTACAAAAAGGAGATACTGTAGCTCTTTTGGCAACAGCCAGAAAAAATATCGACGACAATTTAAAACCAACTATTGATTTATTGCACAGCTGGGGATTAGAAGCTGTTGTGGGAAGCACCATTGGTCTGGATTATAATCAATTGGCTGGTACAGACGAACAACGTGCTGCCGATTTTCAAAAGCAATTAGACAACCCAAATATTAAAGCAATTTGGTGCGTTAAAGGCGGATACGGAACTGTTAGAATGTTAGATTTATTGGATTTTACCAAATTTAAACAGCACCCAAAATGGATTATTGGTTTTAGTGATGTTACCGTTTTGCATAATCATTTAAACACAATGGGCTATAAATCAATTCATGGTGTAATGCCGATAACAATTCCGCGCGCAACTCCAGAGGCGATAAGTTCTTTAAAAGCAGGTTTATTTGGCGAATCATTATCTTATACAGTTGCTCCATCTCCCATGAATCGTTTTGGAAAAGCTACAGGGGAATTAGTTGGTGGAAATTTATCTATTTTATATAGTTTATTAGGTTCACCATCAGCAATTGACTGCAAGGACAAAATTTTATTTATTGAAGATTTAGACGAATACCTTTATCATATTGATCGTATGATGATGAATTTGAGACGAAACGGCTGTATCGAAAATCTTAAAGGAATCGTCATTGGAGGAATGACCAAAATGAAAGACAATGAAGTTCCTTGGGGCAAAAACGCTCTTGAAATTATTGATGATGTAACCAAAAAATATAATATTCCTGTAATTTTCAACTTTCCCGCAGGTCACATTAGAGACAATAGAACTCTGATTATGGGAAATACAGTTACAATTGATGTAAATGCTTCTGGAAGCACTTTAAGTTTCCAAAAATAATATCGAATTAATTCCTTTTAGGAAAACTCAAAATACCACATAAAATCTCGCAATCCTGATAACTATCGGGATCAAAGTCGCAAAGTGTTTCTAACCTTTGCGACTTTGTGTTTTTATATGCAAAAAAACTTCAAACTTGAAACCTCAAACTTGAAACTTTAAACTTTAAACAAAAACTATGGCAGAACACAATGAACTAGGAAAACTCGGAGAAGATCTTGCTGTCTCTTATCTCGAAGAAAATGGTTATGAAATTTTAGAAAGAAACTTTATTATTCAAAAAGCCGAAATAGATATTATTGCACAAAAAGATTCTATTTTGGCCATCGTAGAAGTCAAGACAAGATCGAGTTTGGATTTTGGTTCTCCACAAGATTTTGTCAAGCAAAAAAAAATTCAGCTGCTCATAAAAGCAGTAAATGCCTACATAAACGATAGGGAAATGGATTTTAATGATGATTTAAATATTCGTTTTGACATAATTGCAGTCCACAAAACCGAGGAAACATTTGCAATTGAGCATCTTACTGACGCTTTTTATCATTTTTAACATATTTTTTTATTGTTATAATTGTAACAATTTGTTTTTTTATTTATCTTTGTCAAGATTTATAACATCAAATTAACTAAACCAACACAATTAAGTTACAAAAAAAAAGAAAAAAAATTATGAAAACCGTTTCATCAATCGTCGAAAATTACATCAAAACAAAACCTTTTTTATTGAATGCATTATCGCTCGGAATTATCAATTTGACTTCCCTTTCTCGAAACATTATGACGGAGCTGGAAAGTGAATTTGGAAAAGAGGTAAAACAAGGTGCTGTTGTAATGTCTCTTAAAAGACTGACTGAAGAATTAGATTTTAAATTAAACCACAAAATCAATAAAGTAATTAAGAATATTGGAGAAATTACAGTTCGTTCTGAATTGACAGATTACACTTTTGCTGCATCTGAAACTGTTTTGAACAAACAAGCCGATTTAATTTCTGATATTAATGCTTTATCTGACATTTTTTATACCTCATCTCGGGGTGTAAATGAAACTAATATTGTTGTGAGTAGCAGTGTTAATCACTTAGTTGAAAAACACTTTATGAGAGAAAAACTAATTCAGAAATTAGACAATTTAGCTTCAATTACAGTAAAACTTCCAAAAGAAAATATCGTCGTTCCTGGAATTTACTATTTCATTTTCCAACGTTTAGCTTGGGAAGGAATTATTATCAACGAGGTAATTTCGACTTCAAATGAATTTACAATTTTAGTCGGCGAAGATCAGGTTGACGTTGCTTTCAAAGTAATAAAAGACCTGAAAAACTAAGTTTAATTTTAGAATTATTAATATTTCAATTTCTACAATCCTTTTGTCTTTTTTAATTAAAAGATGAAAGGATTTTTTTATTTATTTCAATTGAAAAATTAGCCCTTTATCTTTCCTGCAATAAGAATATTCTCAAAAATAAAAATCCAGAATAGTTAATTTTTAATATTTCAGCCAAAAAGTTATCAACTTGATAAAAAGCATTTTAACCACGTATTTACTGAGATTTAAACAATCATGAAGTTAGAAAAATACAAATAAGTGTAATTTTTGACTTTTTAATGCGAATTATATTTTTATATATTTGCTAACCACTCAACACATTAGAGTATCGATTTTGATAGTATCGTAATATAATTAGATTTAAATACAAACTAATTAATTTAATGTTGGAAGCCAAAGATCATAACGACAAATTATTGGTAAGCGAACTAAAAAATGACAACGAAAAAGCATTTCGTTCCCTTTTTGATTTGTATTACCAAGATATTTATGGCTACAGCATAAGTCTTTTGAAATCAAAAGAGGCTGCCGAAGAAAATGTTCAGGATGTTTTTTTGAAGGTATGGCAGCATCGGGAAAACCTAAATTTGGAGCAGTCTTTTAAAGCTTATATTTTTACAATTGCCAGAAATCAGGCTTTTAACACGCTGAACAAAGCTGCAAATGACAAGGTTTTAAAAGAAGCTGTTTTTTATGAAAGTCAAAAATCTCATGAATACGGCGATTATTCGATTCGCGAAGAAGATTGCAAAAAACTTCGCAAACAAGCTATAAAACAATTACCACCGAAGCGAAAGCAAATTTTTAAAATGTCCCGAAAGAAAGGCATGAGTTACGAAGAAATAAGTCAGGAACTCGGCATCTCTATAAATACTGTCAGGAACCAAATGAGCAAAGCACTGGAATCCATGCGAGTCTTTTTTCAGGTTCATGATGAAATTATCTAACCAAACCACATGTTAACCAATTAAATCACTTCTTCCGAAGTGATTTTTTTTTGCTTTCTTTTGGAAAAAATATTTTCTAAAAAAAAAAACCTAGTAAAATCAATGCTTCACGTCGTTTTTGAACAAATTTAAAATTGCTTTAAATGTTAAAATTGAAAAAATTATAACGTTTGAGTAGTACTCAACTTTAGTTCAGCTGTATTATATCAGAACCCCGACCTAAAAACAATTCGTAATGAATTCAAATTCTGAAATAAAAAGTCTTTTACAAAAGTTTGTTTTGAACCAATGTACGCTCGAAGAAACAAACGAGGTAATTGCTTATTACAAAAAAAATCAGCTTACAGACGATTTTCCTACCGTAGAAGACATTCAAAATCTATTATCGGAAATGCCGAAAATGGATAAACAAACTGCGGACGATATTTTCATGAACATTTTATCTGCTTCAAAAGAGGAAGAAAAAGAGGGAACTGTAATTGAAATGCCGGCAAGAAAATCGAATTACAGAAAATACATTTCAATTGCAGCTTCAGTAGTTATTTTATTGGGAATTGGATTTTTCTACAAACAAAATCTTTCAAATAAATCTGCCGAAAAAGAATTCGATTTCAAAAGTACTGATATCGTTCTCCAATTAGAAAACGGCGATATTCAGATAATTTCTGAAAACAATTCTTCTCAGGTAAAAGATGCAAACGGAAATATTGTTGGAAATCAAACTGGCGATAAATTAGTTTATGAAAACAGTTCAGATCCTGAAAAATTGGTTTACAACACCATCAAAATTCCATACGGCAAAAAATTCCGTCTTCAGTTATCTGATGGAACATTTGTTCATTTAAACTCGGGAACAACTTTAAAATATCCGATAAAATTTATCAATGGAGAAAACCGACAAGTGTTTCTTGACGGAGAAGCTTTTTTTGATGTTGCCAAAGACAAAGAACATCCGTTTATCGTAAATGCCGACAACTTAAATGTTCGTGTTTTAGGAACGCATTTCAACGTTTCAAATTATCCTGAAGATGCTTTAACCGATGTTGTTTTAGTAGAAGGTTCTGTTGGAATGTACAACTCAAATGAAGAATTTGATGCATCAAAAAATACTATTCTGAAACCTGGTTTTAAAGGAAGTTTCAATAGAGAAAATGCTAGAATTTCGACTAAACCTGTTCTTACAGATATTTATACTTCATGGATAAATGGCGGTTTAACTTTCCGAAATATGACTTTCAAAAACATTATCACAAAACTGGAAAGACGCTATAATGTTACAATTGTAAACAAAAATGAAAAATTAGCCAACGAAAAATTCAATGCCAGCTTTAAGGAAGAATCTATTGAAAATGTTATGAGCTATTTCAATGATATTCATGGTATTAATTACACCATAAAAGACAATCAAATACTAATTAAATAACCACTTAAAACCAATTACAAATTATGAGGAACTAATATTACAGGAATAAAAAAATCGGAAAGAGCTGCGAACAATTTCCGATTAACTAAGTGATTGAATATAACGAATTAACTACAATCAATTAACAAAATTATGAAAAAAAAATCAAAGAATACTGGGTTTCTATACCGAGTGTTCCAAAATGACCTAAAATTGAAACTAACTACACTACTTATTTTGGTCGCCATGTTTAATATTAGAGCGAATTCTTATGCCCAAAAGACAAAAGTAACGCTGGAATTAAACAATTCAACCATCGAAAAGGTTATTGAGACCATAGAACAAAAAACCGATTTCAGGTTTATTTATAAACTGAATGATATTGATTTAGATCGAACAGTTTCAATTTCTGTAAAAGACCAATCAATCTATGTGGTTTTAGATAAGCTTTTTAAAGGAACTCCAACCGAATTTAAAATTAGAGATACACAAATTATCTTAAAAAAGCCGGAGCTTAAAACACAAGTTATTGAGTTTGAAAAACAAACCGTTTCAGGAGTTGTTACCGATGAAAATGGGAGTCCGCTTCCGGGCGCATCAGTAAATGAAGAAGGAACAAAAAACGGTGTTGCGACTGATTTTGATGGAAAATTTACTATTACTGTTGCAAGTAATCAATCTGTAATTGTGGTGTCATTTGTTGGTTACAAAGACAAAAAAGTAACGGCAAACCAAAAAACAATCAACATTAAGCTTGAACCAGACGCAACAAACTTACAGGAAGTAGTTTTGGTTGGTTATGGGTCTGTTACTAAAAAAGATGTAACGGGTGCAGTTTCAACTATTACTGCAAAAGAGATGAATCAAGGTGCAATTGTAAATCCGCTGCAATTAATTTCTGGAAAAGCGGCAGGTGTAAATATTAACCAAATTGGTAGCGAACCGGGTGGTGCGCCAAGTGTGCGTATTCGCGGAGTAAGTTCTTTAATTGGAGGAAGCGATCCTTTAGTTGTTGTAGATGGAATTCAGGGAAATTTAGATTTATTAAATTCGATTCCTCCAACAGAAATAACATCTATCGATATTCTAAAAGATGCTTCTGCTACAGCCGTTTATGGATCTAGAGGAGCTGCCGGAGTTATCATTGTAACCACTAAAACCAATAAATCAGGAAAAACAACTTTTGAATATGTAGGTTCTTCTGCTATCGATTTTATTCCAAAAAAATTGGATTTTCTAAATGCTGATCAATGGTGGACTGCAGCTCAAAGTGTTGGAGTTCCTGCTTCTGCAAATCATGGTGCAAACACAGATTGGTACGGAATTTTAACACAAACAGGATTTACGCAAACACATACACTTTCGTTTGGTGGAGGCAGTGAAAAATTTAGTTACCACGGTTCTTTGAGTGCTATTTTACAAGATGGTGTTGTAATTAACTCTAATAATAAAAAATATATTGCCAGATTACAAGCGACTCAAAAAGCATTGGATGACAAATTAACTTTGACTTATAGTTTAACTAACGGAATTAGTAATACTTCAACTAGCACACAAAGTATTGGTAGAGTAAATCAGGTGTCAAACTTAATTTCTCAAGCTTATCAAATGCGTCCTACTGATCCTGTTTTTCAGGCAGACGGAACAACGTATTACACAGATCCTAATTTATTTCAATATTTGAATCCTTATGCGGCTCAACAAGAAATTGTACAAGAAGGAAAATATGATAATTTATTTGGAAGCCTTAAAGCTGATTTGGATATAGTTAATGGTTTGCAGGCAGGTTGGTTTGGAAGCTGGAGAAAAGCAAATAATTCAGTAGGTTTTTATAATCCAGCATCCTCTACAGATGCAAATGCAATTAACCAAAAAGGTTTTGGAAACATCACTAATGATCGTACAGAAGAGAAATTGATGGATATTAGTTTGACTTACAAAAAAACATTTGGTGTTCACTCGATTAATGCTTTGGCATTGTACGAATGGCAAAATCAAACTTATCAAGGTAACTACTCTCAAACAAGAGGCTTTATTAATGATTTAGCAACTTACAACGGTTTACAATTAGGTGATATAACGAAAGCTTTACCAGGAGACATTAAATCTTATAAAAATGATAGAACCCTAGCTTCTTTTTTAGCAAGAGTAAATTACGCTTTATTAGATCGTTATTTGGTTACAGCAAGTATCAGACGTGATGGATCTTCTGTATTTGGAGAAAACAACAAATGGGGGAATTTCCCATCTGCTTCGGTAGCTTGGCAAATTGCAAAAGAATCATTTATGGCTAATCAATCTGTAGTTAATGATTTGAAACTGCGTGTAGGTTATGGAGTTACTGGAAACCAGCAAGGTTTATTGCCTCAAAGTTCTCTTTCTTTGGTTGGTGCTGCAGGGACTACTTATTTTGGAGGTTCACAAATTCCAAATTACAACATCATTCAAAATGCCAATCCTGATTTGAAATGGGAAACAAAAAAACAAACCAATATTGGTCTTGATTTTGGTTTATTCGACAGCCGTTTGAGAGGTGCTGTTGATGTATATTCTGCAACTACAGATAATTTATTATTTGATTATACAGTTCCACAGCCTCCATATCCGTATGATAAAATCAAAGCCAATGTTGGTAGTATTAAAAATGAAGGATTAGAGGTTGCTTTAGCATATGATGTAATCCGTAATGAAAATACGACTTTTACTTTAGCAGGAAACGTTTCTTTCATGCGTAATGAAGTTCTTAACTTAAGCGGAAGCATTAATGGCGTAGCATTAAATACAGACTATGTGGGTTGGGGTGCACCAAATTCTTACTTGATAAAAGGACAACCAATAGGCACATTTAATATTTTGCAACACCAAGGTAAAGATGCTGCAAATGCTGAAACAGTAGTAGATCAAAATGGTGATGGTGTTATTGACCAAGGTAGTATGAGTCCGGATCGTGTAATGCAGGGTTCTGCTTTGCCAACTTATTCTTTCGCTTTCAATCCAAGTGTGAGATATAAAAAGTTTGATGCTTCTTTATTATTAAGAGGATCTGGAGGAAACAAAATTTACAACACAGTAAATCAACGTTCAAGCTATATGGAAAACATTGGAAAAAGCAATGTTTTACAAAGTGCTGTTGACTTAGGCATTTACACCTCACAATATTCTTCAAATTTATGGTTAGAAGATGGTTCTTTTGTTCGTTTAGAAAACGTTACTGCCGGATATAATTTTAGTTTTAAAGATCGATTCATAGATTCTATTAGACTTTCTCTTACTGGAAACAACCTATTCCTTATCACAAATTATTCAGGTATTGATCCTGAAATCAACTTAAGTGGAAGTGGAGATCCAAATGTTTATTTTGGAGGAGATAAAGGAATTTATCCTCGTACCAGAAGCATCTCGTTTGGTGTAAATGTTAAATTTAAATAGTAAAAGAAATGAAAATCAAAAATATATTTATAGCAGGAAGCATTTGTTTCTTGGCTTTGACAGGTTGTACCAATGTTGACGAAAATGTGTATGACAAATACCCTGCAGAAGATTTTTATGGATCGCCTCAAGGAGCTGATATAGCTTTAGCAAGTGTGTATGCACAAATCGCTGGTAACTGGGGTGGCGTTGGTTATGCTGGTGCTGACATGGGTTGGTATGACTTAAACTCCATGTGTGCTGATGACCAAGTTATACCACATAGAAACACTGGTGACTGGTCAACTGGATTTGCAATTTTGTACAAACACCAATGGCTGCCAACAGACGAAATCGTTGGGAATACATGGAACTGGCTTTATAAATCAATTTTCAATGCTAACCTTGCAATACAGCAATTGGAAGACTCTAAAGCGGATGCATCAAAAATTGCTGAAGCAAAAGTTTTAAGAGCCTTTTTCTATTATTTATTGATTGATGATTTTGGAAGTGTTCCATTTTATACAGATAACAATATTACTGTCGACAAAATTCCACAAGCAAGTCGTCAGGTAGTATTCGATTTTGTAGTATCAGAATTAAAGGCAAATGTTGATTTACTACCAGGTACTAAAGGTGGCGAATTTTATGGCAGATTCAACAAATGGGCTGGATATACTTTGCTAGCTAAAGTATACTTGAATGCAGGTGTTTTAACCGGAACTCCAAAATGGGCCGAATGTTTAGCAGCTTGTAATGTTGTAAATGGCGGAGGATTTTCATTACATCCTGCGCTTTCAGATGCTTCAAGTCCGTTAGGAAATAAATACTACGAATTGTTTGGCGATACAAGCCCTCAAGATGAGACAATTTTATCTATTTACACTACTGTTGATGTTGTAGGTCGTAATATTTTTACGGTACGAAGCTTGATCGGGCCACATGCTAATGCCTTATTTGGTTACAGCGGTTGGAACGGATCTATTGTTCCTAAAGATTTTTATGCAAAATATGATGATAAAGATATTCGTAAAAAACAATTTTTAATAGGACCACAACCAGGCAACGTAAATTATACGTTAGATGTAGCTTCATTAGATAATCCAGGAGCGGGTGCCCAAGAAGGTGTTCGAAATGTTAAATTTTATCCTGCAGGTTCAATGAACGGCGGTGGAGCTTCAAATGATTTCCCAATTTATAGATATGCTGATGTTATGTTGATGACAGCTGAATGTAATGTTCGTTTGGGTAATGCTGCTGCCGCTAAACCTTTAGTTGATGCTATTAGAACTCGTGCTGGTCTTACCGCTTTAGCTTCAAACCCTACTCTTGATGATATTTTTGATGAAAGAGGACGCGAATTAAATTGGGAAGGACATCGTAGAGAAGACATGATTCGTTTTGATAAATTCTTGTTGCCAAATGAATTCAGAGGTGCTTCACAAGAATTTAGAAAAATATTCCCTATTCCAACTTCAGCTTTAAATGCAAATCCGGGACTTAAACAAAATCCAGGTTACTAAAAACAGCTAAATACTATGAAAAAATATATAAATAAATTAGTAGCATTACTTGCATTAGTAATCGTGGCTACTTCTTGTGACTCTGATGCGGAATTAACCGTTTTAAAATCGGTTAATTTTCCTGCTGCAATTACCTCTTCTGCAAGTAAAATTGTGCTTAAAGAAGACGCAGCCGACGCTAATGCAACAACTATTTCTTGGCAAGCTGTTGTTTTCCCTATTGAAGCTCCCGTTTTATATACGGTTCAATTTGATCTTCCAGCAAATACTTCTGGTGCTAAGGCATGGTTAAATGCTAAAACATTCGAAGCAGGAAATGATGTTTTGACTAAATCTTTTACTGTTCGTGATTTGAATAAAATTGCAACTGATTTAGGATTACAACCAAATGCAGAAGGAAAATTAGCTGTAAGAGTCGTTGCTGCAATGGATAGAAATATTTATTCTGATCCAATTGAGATAACAGTAACACCTTATGAAAAAGCAATTGTTTTTGGTGAAATTTATATGCCTGGAGATTATCAAGGTTGGGCAGTTGAAACTGCTGCAGCTTTAACAGCAATCGAAAAAGGAGTTTATCAAGGATACATGACTGCCGAAGGTACTGCATTAGCATTCAAATTAAATACCGCTAGAACATGGGCTGAATTTTATGGTGCAGGTGCAACTAATGAAGATTTAGTTAGAATGGATGATGATAATTTATTTCTTCCAAATGCAGGTTCATACCAAATAAAAGCAAACTTAAATACTTTAAAATGGTCTGCAACTCCTTATGCATGGGGAATTGTTGGTACGGCTCAATCTGGAGGTTGGGACAATAGTACTCCAATGAAATACGACCATAAAACAAAAACTTGGAAAGTTACTGCTGATTTAGTTGCGGGAGCATTAAAATTCAGATTAAACAACAAATGGGACGTTAATTACGGACCAAAAGATGCATCAACAAATACAATCAATCGTGACGATCAAGGCGCTTATACAATCACCGAAGCGGGAACTTATGACGTTACGTTCACTATAGACGAAACTGATCCGGCAACAAAAGGTTATCCGGCAACAGCAACTTGCACTATAGTTAAAAAATAATCTAACATATTTGATATAAGCTAGATTAGTTTGAGTGATACCTGCCTTTTTTGAGCGAAAGGCAGGTTATCTAAAAAAACAAAATTGCAATTCTAGTCTTGTATAATTTAATTTCTAAAATCATGAAGTCTAAAACCAACATCGTTTTTATTTTGCTGTTTGCGTTGGCATTTATTTCCTGCAGTTCATCAGACGATAGTCCTAAAACAGATCCGAAACCAGATCCAGGAACGGGATATCAACAATATGGAACTGCTTTTGACAAAGTACCTGCAAATGAAGATGCGGTAATTTATCAAGTAAATATTCGTTCTTTTAGTCCAGAAGGGAATCTGAAAGGAGTCCAAAAACGTCTTGATTCTATTCAAAAACTAGGTGCAAACGTGGTTTATTTAATGCCTATTTATCCTGTTGGTGTAGTAAAAGCTGCCGGAAAATATGGTTCGCCTTATTGCATAAAAGACTACAAGGCAATTAATTCTGATTTTGGAAATCTTGAAGATCTTCGTTCATTAGTTACTGAAGCACATAGTAAAAACATTGCTGTTATTTTAGACTGGGTTGCAAATCATACTTCATGGGACAATCAATGGATTACAGCTCATTCTGATTGGTACCAAAAAGATGCAAACGGAAATATTATAATTCCGCCAGGAACCAACTGGCAAGATGTAGCGCAATTAAACTACATCAATAATGATATGAAAAATGCCATGATTGACGCTATGTCCTACTGGGTTTATAATGCCAATATTGACGGTTTTAGATGCGATGCTGCCGATTTTGTTCCACAGGCATTTTGGACGCAAGCTATCACTGCAATCCGTAAAATCAAAAATCAAAAAATGATCATGATGGCAGAGGGAACGAGAGCTAATCATTATGATGCAGGTTTCGATTATACTTTTGGATTTGCTTACTTTGATGCGTTAAAAAAAGTGTTTTCTGAAACACAGCCAGCTTCTTATTTACAAACAGAAAGCTCTAAAGAATATGGTCAATTGGACAGTTCAAAACGAATTGTTCGCTACATAACAAATCATGATGTAAATCTTTCTGACGGAACTCCGTTAGAACTTTTTGGAGGTAAAAAAGGATCTTTAACTGCTTTTGTAATTGCTTCAAGCATGAAATCTGTACCAATGATTTATGGCGGACAAGAAATTGGTTATGCAAAACGAATCGATTATTTTGATAAGATTGCCATTGATTGGTCAACTACTGATTTTGATATGCTGAAAGAATACAAAAAAATAATCGCTTTCAGAAATACAAGTGAAGCACTTAGAAAAGGAAAATTTACAGGATACAGCAGCAATGAGGCAAGCGTTTTTACAATGGAAACTACAGCTCAAAAAGTTTTAATTGTAGCAAACGTTAAAAATAAAGCTGTTAAATATACCACTTCGACCGCACTAGCAAATACCACTTGGACGGATGCCTTGACAGGAAATCAAGTCACAATTGGTGCCGAAATAAATTTAGCGGCCTATCAATATTTAATACTTAAAAAATAATAAAAGCCTCTAATAGAATTAGATTTGCAAAAAACTAAATAACATGAATTTTCAATCCCAAAAAATGCTGTTCCAAATTCGTTTGGGCAGAAAGACTGCGCTTTTATTTTTTGTATTTGTCGGTACATTATTCGTTCAGGCACAAGAAATAACCTCGCCAGACAAAAATCTTTCTTTAAAATTTGAATTGAAAGAAGGCGGAATTCCGTCTTACCAATTGTCATATAAACAAAAAGCAGTTATAAAGCCAAGTTCTTTGGGATTAGAACTGCAAAATTTGCTTTCGTTTTTGGATGGTTTTACCATTACAAAAACAGCACAATCTTCTGTTGATGAAAATTGGAATCCGGTTTTAGGTGAAGAAAAAACGATTCGTAATCATTATAACGAATTGGTTGTCACTTTAGCGCAAGCGAAACAAAACAACAGATACATTAGAATTCGTTTCCGTTTATTTAACGACGGATTAGGTTTTAGATATGAATTTCCAAAGCAAAATGACCTGAGTTATTTTGTAATTAAAGAAGAGCGTTCTGAATTTAATCTGGCTGGAAATCATAAAATTTTCTGGATTCCGGGAGATTATGATACCAACGAATATGCTTACACGACTTCGAAAATTTCTGAAATCCCTTCGTTGATGAAAAAAGCAACGATCGATATCAATTCGCAATGGCCAATAAAAGAACTTGCTGTTCAAACGCCATCAATGATGAAATCTGATGACGGTTTATACATTAATATTCATGAAGCGGGATTAATTAATTATCCGGCAATGTACCTTGAAGTTGATGCTGTAAACAACAAAATGATCAGTCATTTAGCACCAGATGCTGTTGGCGCAAAAGGTTATATGCAAACTGATGCACAATCGCCTTGGAGAACAATTGTGGTAAGTGATAAAGCAACAGATATTTTGGCTTCAAAATTAATTCTGAACCTAAATGAACCAACAAGTTACAAAGATGTTTCCTGGATCAAACCGGTAAAATTTATCGGAATTTGGTGGGAATATTTCGTAGCCGGAAGAAGTACGTGGGCTTTTGGAAAAGAGAACAATGTGAAATTAACTGATGATTTTACCAAGCTTACGCCGAATGGAAAACACGGAGCTACAACTGAAAGAGCAAAAGAATATATTGATTTTGCTTCTAAAAATGGTTTCGATGCAATCCTAATCGAAGGCTGGAACATTGGCTGGGAAGACTGGATCAACAACTGGAAAGAGGAAGTTTTTGATTACGTAACCGCTTACCCTGATTTTGATGTAAAAGCAGTTCATGAATATGCAGCTTCAAAAGGAGTTAAAATTATCATGCACCACGAAACTTCAGGATCTGCAACCAATTATGAGCGTCGTTTAGATCGTGCTTTTCAATTTATGAACGACAACGGTTATGACGCTGTAAAAACTGGTTATGTAGGGAAAATTATTCCGCGTGGCGAACACCATGACGGACAATGGATGGTGAATCATTACATTAATGTAGCCAAACGTGCAGCCGATTATAAAATTATGATTGACAGTCACGAAGCCGTTCGACCAACAGGTTTAAACAGAACTTTCCCAAACTGGATTGCACAAGAATCTGCACGCGGAACGGAGTTTGAATCAATGGGAGGATTAGCGCCGGATCACACTACCATTTTGCCTTTTACCAGATTAATGGGAGGACCAATGGATTACACGCCGGGAATTTTCCAAACCGATCTTTCATATTACGGAACCGGAAGTACACAACGTGTCAATACGACTTTGGTAAAACAATTGGCTTATTATGTTACGATGTACAGTCCGTTGCAAATGGCCGCTGATATTCCGGGGAATTATGAGCGTTTTCCAGATGCTTTTCAATTCATCAAAGATGTTGCAGTCGATTGGGATAACAGTTATATTTTAGAAGCTGAACCTGGAGATTACATCACCATTGCACGTAAAGCTAAAGGAAAAGACGAATGGTTTATTGGAGGAATTACAGATGAAAACTCAAGAATTGCCAACATTACTTTTGATTATTTACCTGCCGGAAAAAAATTCATCGCCACTATTTATGCTGATGCCAAAGAAGCGAATTGGAAAGAAAATCCACAAAAATATACTGTAACTAAAGTTGTTGTAACCTCAAAAACAATTTTAAAACAGTATTTAGCTCCAGGCGGAGGTGTTGCCATTAGCATTAAGGAAGGAAATGCTTCAGAATTAAAAGGATTGAAAAAATTATAGATTGACTAAGTTTTTTTGCTACGAATTCACGAATTTTTCAAATTAAGATTTTAAAACAAATACTTAATTCGTGAATTCGTGGCAGAAACTTATGTCCCTTTTTTGGACAAAAAATTAAAAATTTTACTACTTGAAAACTATTAACCACAAAATGTTTGTCGAATTTAAAAAAACAATGCGAGTGAGAATGAATTTTAGTTAAAAATGCTGACAAGCATGCAAAAAACCGAAATTATGAAAATCAAAATTACTACACGATTATTTCATTTCACGAAAACGCTTATCTGTTTTCTATTATTATTTGCAAGTTCCGTTTATGCACAAGATCCGCCTCAGTACGGCACTCCATTCGCTGGTGTTCCCGATACCCGAGATGTAAACATGTATCAGGTACATATTCGCCCGTTTAGTGCCAACGGAGATTTAGCCGGAGTAACCGCCCGATTAGACAATATAAAAGCACTCGGTACCAACGTTATTTATTTAATGCCCATTTACCCTCACGGTACCGATTCCCGAAGTTCTGCTTCACCCTATTGTATTAAAGATTTTAAAGCTGTTGGATCAGAATATGGATCTCTTTCAGATTTAAGAACTTTAGTTGATGGTGCACACAGCCGCGGAATGGCCGTTATTTTGGACATCGCCATCAACGGAACATCTTGGGATAATGTCTGGACAGTTTCGCATCCGGAATATTATAAGCGAACCGGAACAACCATTCAGCAATTAGGAAACTTCTCTGATATTGCAGCACTTGATCTTAATAGTTCAGCTACACGAGCAGCTATAAAAGATGCAATGCGTTATTGGATTTTTGCCGCAAACGTTGACGGATACCGTTGCGATTATGCTAATAATCCACCTTTAGATTTTTGGTCTGAAGTGAATTCAAACCTTAGAGGAATTTCTTCTCATAATTTATTAATGTTAGCCGAAGGAGACCGACAAGAAAATTTTCAGGTTGGTTTCGATATGAATTATGGTGACAGATGGTTTCACAGTGGTTTATATGATATTGCGGGAGGCGGACCAGTTTCTCAAAGAATCCAAGATCAGACTACTTATGAATATGCAAAAGCAACAGGAAATCAGCAAATCGTTAGATATACCGGGAACCATGATACTTATACAAATGATGATGGGGTGAGAAGACCTTTCGTCGTATTCAAAAACCATAACGGAATCGTTGCTAATTTCTTAGTTTCAGCTTATATGAAAGGTGTTCCTTTTTTAATGAGCGGACAAGAAATCGACTACGAGCCAAAAACAGACTGGCCTTGGACAAACTTCAAATTCAATTGGTCACAAAATCCAACTGCAGCAGCAGATTTCGCCAAAATCTTAAATTTTAGAACTTCAAGCGCAGCAATCAGACGTGGTGATTTAACGACTTATGCAAATGACGACATTTGTATTTTCACCAAAACATTAGGTACTGAAAAAGTTATTGTAATGTCGAATTTGAGAAATGCTTCTAAGTCGTACGTAATTCCGGCAGCTTTAGCAGGAACTTATGTAAATCCGTACAATAATAATGCTTCTGTTACTTTAACAACAGGCGCTACAAGAACATTTGCAGCTTACGAATATTTGGTTTTAACCAATACAAATGCTCCGGTTGTAGCCGTTACAGGAGTTTCGGTTAGTCCAACCTCAGTAACTGTTGGTTTAGGTTCTACGCAACAACTTAACGCAACAATTACGCCTTTTAATGCTACAAATCAAAATGCAAGCTGGACATCGAGCAATACTGCCGTAGCCACAGTAAACGCATCTGGATTAGTAACTGCTGTCGCTGCAGGAACAACAACAATCACAGTCACAACTGCAGACGGCAATAAAACGGCAACTTCTGCGATAACTGTTGCGGCAATTCCGGTTGCTTCAGTAGCGGTTTCGCCAACAACTGCAAGTTTATATGCTGGCAATACACAACAGCTTACAGCAACAATTTCGCCTGCAAATGCGACTAACAAAAATGTAACCTGGAGTTCAAGCAATACAGCCATTGCAACCGTAAATTCAAGCGGACTTGTAACAGCTGTTGCTGCAGGAACAGCTACAATTACGGCAACGACACAAGACGGAAATAAAACGAATTCGGCAACTATTACAGTAAATCCGAATACTAATTTTACGGTATATTTCTACAAACCATCAAATTGGGGAACTGGAATTAAAATCTATTATTGGAATGCTTTACCAACTGGAGTTTTAGCAACTGTAAACTGGCCGGGAGTAAACATGACCGATGCTGGAAATGGTTGGTACAGCTACACATTTACAAATGTAACCTCAACTAATTTAATTTTTAACGATGGAACCAATCAAACTGCCGATTTAAGCAGAGATAAAAATGGCTGGTTTATGAATAATACTTGGTATGATTCAAATCCTGGAACTGTTGTAGTAGTGACAGGGGTTACTTTATCTCCAACAACAGCAACTTTATTAGTTAGTGCAACGCAACAATTAACTCCAACTGTTAATCCTTCAAATGCAACTAATAAAACGGTAACTTATAGTTCAAGCAATACGGCTGTAGCAACTGTAAATTCATCAGGATTAATAAATGCTGTCGCTGCTGGTTCTGCAACAATTACAGTTACAACTCAGGATGGAGCAAAAACGGCAACTTGTGCCGTAACCGTAAATGCAGCAAATGTTGCAGTTACAAGTGTAACATTAAGTCCAACAACAGCTTCATTAAATGTTGGTGGAACACAACAATTAACTCCAACAGTTAATCCTGCAAACGCAACAAACAAAGCAGTAAACTACAGTTCAAGCAATACAGCTATAGCAACAGTAAACAGCTCTGGACTGATAACTGCTGTTGCCAATGGAACTGCAACAATCACCGTGACAACAGTTGACGGAAGCAAAACAGCTACTTGCTCTGTAACGGTTTCAGCTTCAACTGGTGGAAATTATTACACTATTAAAAACAGATGGACTGGCGCTTATTTATCTGATGCTGGAACAAACACTGGTTATGGAACAACCATTTCTGGAAACAATTACAAATGGCAGAAAATCGCTATTGATGCCACTTATTTTGTGCTTAAAAATGTAGCAACGGGAGAGCTGATGAATATCGAAAGCCAAACCGGAACTGTACAATGCAACATAACTGATACAACTTTCTGGAGTGCACAATGGTCTAGCGATTACATCGACGGAACTTGGGTAAGATTAAGAAACAGATGGCAAACTGGAAACATCATCCATATCGAAAACCAAACGGGTTCTGCTCAATACGGAAATTCTCAAGATGGTTGGTACAGTGCACAATGGCAATTGGAACCTACGACTGTTGGAACAGGAAAATCTGCTTTAACAATTAATGATGCATCAGAAACTGAAAAAGTAATTGGAATTTATCCTAATCCTGCAACTGGAAATGAATTTCATGTTTTAATGCCAGAATTAGAAGCTGGAGATTCTGCAGAAATAGTTGTTTCTGACATGACCGGAAGAACTGTTTTGACCGAAAGACTTTCAACTTCAGGACAAATTAATCATAATTTATCATCAGGAGTTTATATTGTAAATATTGCTTCTAAAGATTTTAAAGTGACTAAAAAATTAATTATTAAGTAATTTCAATTCACTTTAAAATAAAATGGCGTATGAGATTTTCATACGCCATTTTTTATTTTGCCACGAATTCACAAATTATTTTAAAACTTGAGTCTAATTAATTTGTGAATCTGTGGATATTTTACTCCTCAAACAATTCCATCAACTCCAAAGCACGTTTTATTGACTTCACATTTTCAAAAGTCAACAGCAAACGTAATCCATTTACGGTTTGTTTTTCTTTCATTTTGCAAAGTGAATTTTGTTTTTGAACAAAATTCAAGACATTTCTAAACTTCACCGATTGATAATAATCTGATTGTTGGTCTGAAACAAAATAACCAATCATTTTACCTTGTTTCAAGACTAATTTCTCAATTCCAACTTTCGTTGCAATCCATTTTATTCGGATGCTGTTTAATAACGAAACTGCTTGTTTTGGCAACGGTCCGAAACGATCGATAAGTTTCTTTTCAAATTCCTGTAAACCGGCTTCGTCTTTTATCGCGCCTAATTCATTGTATAAAACCAAACGTTCCGAAACATTATTGATATATTCATCTGGGAATAAAAGCTCGAAATCAGCATCGATCTGAATGTCTTTTACATATTCTTTGGTATCAATATCATTTTCTTCCGGATACAAATCTTTGAATTCGTTTTCCTTCAATTCTTCAATCGCTTCGTTCATGATTTTTTGGTACGTATCAAAACCAATTTCATTAATGAAACCGCTTTGTTCTCCTCCTAATAAATCTCCCGCACCACGAATTTCAAGATCTTTCATCGCAATATTGAAACCGCTTCCCAATTCGCTGAATTGTTCCAATGCCTGAATACGTTTTCTGGCATCTTCAGTCATAGAAGAATACGGCGGACAGATGAAATAACAGAATGCTTTTTTGTTGCTTCGCCCTACTCGACCACGCATTTGATGCAAATCTGATAATCCGAAATTATTGGCGTTGTTGATGAAAATCGTGTTGGCATTTGGAACGTCTAAACCACTTTCGATAATTGTGGTTGCCACCAAAACATCAAAATCTCCGTTCATGAAACCTAACATCAATTCCTCAAGTTTGGCGCCGTCCATTTGTCCGTGACCAATTCCGACTCTTGCATTTGGAACCAAACGCTGAATCATTCCGGCCACTTCTTTTATATTTTCAATTCGGTTATTGATGAAGAAAACCTGTCCGTTTCGCTGAATTTCATATGAAATTGCATCACGAATTATTTCTTCATTAAAACCAACAACATTCGTTTCAATCGGATAACGATTTGGTGGAGGAGTTGTAATTACAGATAAATCTCGCGCCGCCATTAACGAAAACTGAAGCGTTCTCGGAATTGGCGTTGCTGTTAAAGTCAGCGTATCAACATTTGCAGCAATCGTTTTTAATTTATCTTTTACGTTCACTCCAAACTTTTGTTCCTCATCAACAATCAATAAACCTAAGTCTTTAAAAACTACATTTTTGTTTACCAACTGATGTGTTCCAATTACGATATCAAGTTTTCCTTCGGCTAAATCTTTTAAAGTTTGTGTTTTTTGTTTTGCGGTTCTGAATCGGTTTAAATAACCAATTGTAACCGGCATATCTTTCAAACGCTCCGAAAAAGTTCTGTAATGCTGATACGCCAAAATAGTCGTCGGAACTAAAACGGCAACTTGTTTGCTATTATCAACCGCTTTAAAAGCCGCTCGAATGGCAACTTCCGTTTTTCCAAAACCAACGTCACCACAAACTAAACGATCCATTGGGCGATCGCTTTCCATATCAGCTTTTACTTCTGCTGTTGATTTAGTTTGATCTGGTGTATCTTCATAGATAAACGAACTTTCTAATTCGTTTTGAAGGTAACTATCCGGCGCAAATTGGAAACCTTTTTCTAAACGGCGTTTTGCATACAGCTGAATCAAATTGAACGCAATATGTTTGACGCGCGCTTTGGTTTTCTGTTTTAAAACTTTCCAAGCGTTCGATCCTAATTTATAGATTTTCGGAGGCGTTCCGTCTTTTCCGTTGTATTTCGAAATTTTATGAAGCGAGTGAATGCTCACATACACAATATCATTATCGGCATAAACCAATTTAATGGCTTCCTGCGTTTTGCCTTCCACCTGAATTTTCTGCAATCCACCAAATTTCCCAATTCCATGATCGATATGCGTTACATAATCGCCTACAGAAAGTGCAGTTAATTCTTTTAAAGTGATATTCTGCTTTTTCGAATATCCGTTTTTAATATTGAATTTATGATAACGCTCAAAAATCTGATGATCGGTATACGCCGTAATCTGATTTTCTTCATCAATAAAGCCTTGGTATAAAGGCAATACAATCGTATGATATTGTTTTCGGATATTCTCGGAATTGGCTTCATCTAAAGATTCGAAAATATCATGAAAACGTTTTGCCTGAGTGTCATTCGAACAAAACAAATAATTGACATATCCGTTAAAATGATTTTCGCTCAGATTATTCAACAATAAATCAAATTGTTTATTGAAAGATGGTTGAGGCTGAATGTGAAATTCAAATTTCTTAGTTGTTTTATAAACTGGTCTTGAAGCCAATTCTACAACTGAAAAATCCAAAGATCTTTTTATAAATGAAGCCTGGTTTAAAAACAATTGCTCTGGCGTTGCATGTTTTATTTCTTTCGACAATTTCTCAAAAGCTTCTTCTGCTCTTGCGAATTGTTTGTCTAATTGACTAAAAAGCCCTTCGGTATTTTGAATAAAAAGAACGGTTCTTTCAGCAATATAATCTAAAAAGCTTTCGCGATTTTCCTGAAAAAGCTTGTTTTCGACATTCGGAATAATCGTGATTTTTTTATGTGTCTGAACTGATAATTGTGTTTCAACATCAAAAGTTCGGATGCTGTCTACTTCGTTTCCGAAAAACTCAATTCTGTAAGGATGATCATTTGAAAACGAGAAAACATCGACAATTCCACCACGAACCGAAAATTCGCCAGGTTCTGTAATAAAATCGACTCTTTTGAATTCATATTCGAACAAAACTTCGTTGATAAAATCGATCGAAATTTTATCGTTTAAAGCTACTTTTAAAGTGTTTTTGTCGAGCTCTCTTCGCGTTACTACTTTTTCAAAAAGTGCTTCGGGATACGTTACAATTACAGCAGGTTTTTTTCGCGAATTGATTCGGTTTAAAACCTCAGCGCGCAACAAAACGTTGGCATTGTCAGTTTCATCAATTTGGTAGGGACGACGAAATGAAGCTGGATAAAACAAAACATCCTGCTCGCCGATCATTTGTTCCAAATCGTTCAAATAATACGCTGCTTCTTCTTTATTGTCTAAAACAACCAAAAAAGGCAATTCGGTTTTCTTAAAAACTGAACGAATTATAAACGAAACCGAAGATCCAAGCAATCCGCTAAGATTCATTTTTATCTGATTTCCTTCTAGCAAACTTGCAGCAATCTGCTCTGCTTTCGGCAAATTATCGTAGGTAGTATATAAGGCGTTTTTACTCAATTTATTGATAAATTTGGATCTACTTTAGCATTCGGAATTGCTCTTGTTGTATCTAACATTCTTAGGAAATCTTCTTCTCCCTGCTCTTTCGGAATTTTGGCTTTCTCAACAATTTTATCCATTTGTCTTTCCAATGAAATAATTTCTTTGTTGATTTCACCAATTAAAAAAGTCACTTTATCATCTGGAACTGTGCTCAGATTGATAAACAATTCCATCATTTTGACTTTGGTAATCAAAATTGAAATTCGGCTTTTGATTGCAGGCTGATTAAGTTCGGCTGGAATATTATTGTTTAAAGCCAATGCTTTTTTTGAAATCGCTTTTGACTTTTTTTGAAATGCTCCGATTGTTCTTCGTGGTTTTTCTCCAATTTCTTTTAAAAATTCGCGCCATTCATTCCATGTGCTCGCATTTTTCTCTGCAGCTTCATTAATTGGCTCATCAATAAAAGTCCACGCTTTATTTATATTATTGAAGATTTTCTCATTCTTTTTGGCTACTTTTTGTTGTTCTGCAAGTCGTTTTGCATTTTCATCCTGACAGGATTGCAACACAAAAACCAAAAGTAAAAAAAGAGATATTTTAAATTTCATCTGATAAAACATTAAGCCACAAAGTTACAAAGTAAATTTACAATTACGAAGGCTGTTTTTTGCCAAAGATTCTATAATTCTATTAACTCTGAGAATCACAAATTAAGATACTTTTTTTAACGCTTATCATCAATAAAAATGATTTTTAGGAACAATTTTTCAAAGGCACATGAGCACACTCTTATAGACACAAAGACACACCCTTGAAAAAGAGAATTATCCAACAAAAAAACTTTTTCGTTATTGAATTTATAATTTATGATTCTAAAAAACATACGTAATTGCGAAAACGTTATATTTGTATCTCTAAAAAACTACAAAATGAATCCAAAAATTTTGATCATTGGTGCTTGCGGTCAAATTGGGACAGAATTAACCCAGAAATTGCGTAAGTTATACGGAACAGAAAATGTAATTGCTTCTGATATTCGAAAATTAAATACTGACGTTGTTAATTCGGGACCTTTTGAAGTCGTCAATGCTTTAGATTTTAACCAAATCGAACATTTGGTTGAAGTGCATCAAATTACAGATATTTATTTGATGGCTGCGCTTTTATCGGCAACGGCAGAAAAAAATCCAGCTTTTGCATGGGATTTGAATATGAATTCTCTTTTTCATGTTTTGAATTTAGCGAAAGCAAAAAAAATTAAAAAGATTTTCTGGCCTTCAAGTATCGCTGTTTTTGGCCCAACAACTCCAAAAGAAAATACACCTCAATATACGGTAATGGAACCTTCAACTGTTTACGGAATTAGTAAACAAGCTGGAGAAAGATGGTGCGAATACTATCATAATATTTATGGTGTTGATGTTCGCAGTATTCGTTATCCTGGCTTGATCAGCTGGTCTACGCCTCCGGGTGGTGGAACTACAGATTATGCTGTTGATATTTTTTATAAAGCAATTGCTGATAAAAAATACGAATGCTTTTTATCATCTGAAACCAAAATGCCTATGATGTATATGGATGATGCAATCGATGCAACAATTAATATTATGAAAGCTCCGGTTGAAGAAATCAAAATTCATTCGTCATACAATTTAGCGGCAATGAGTTTTACACCAACTGAAATTGCAGCCGAAATCAAAAAACATATTCCGGAATTTGAAATTACTTATAATCCAGATTTCCGTCAGAAAATTGCAGATAGTTGGCCAGCAAGTATCGATGACAGTTCTGCCAGAGAAGACTGGAACTGGAAACATACTTTTGATTTGGAAACAATGACAAAAGATATGATTGAGCATTTGAGTTAAGCTTCAATTATTCTAAAATAAAAAAGTCCCGTTTATTAATTTAAACGGGACTTTCTTTTTATTCACTTTTGAAAATTATTTCACTTCAAAAACATTATTTGCAGCTTTAATATCAGCCATTAATCCGCTTGGATCGATAGTGATTTTTTTGATTGCCGTTTTGTTTTTGTCAATTGAAAAACTATAGTTTGACTGCGCCCAAGCCCAATCTTCTAGAACTGTTCTTTTCTCGTTTGGATTTGGATTCGGTTTAATGAAATTCATCATTCTTAAAGGAATGTAGAACGTTTCAGAAGTTCCGTCAGTATAATCTACTTTCAAATCGATTGGCATTGGCATTCTTCCAATTCTTTCTAAAGTAACAGTTGTTTTTCCTGCATTATCAGCAACATCTTTAATTCCGTAATCAATTGTGTTTGCTGTTTGTGCCCAATCTACTAAATACCAATCTAATTCAGCACCAGAAACTCTTTCTGCCGTTCTTTTGATATCGTTTGGCGTTGGATGTTTGAATTTGAAATCATTGAAATATCTTTTTAAAGTTGCATCAACATTTTCTTTTCCAATTACATATTCTAGTTGAGAAAGGAAAATACTTCCTTTTACATAAGATGAAATACTGTATGGTTTATTTTCATCATAACGATCTCCATGTGTAGTTTGTGGTTGCTCTTTTCCAGAATTTACTAAACTGTAATAAGCCGTATAATTTCCTTTAAACGGATTTACTTCTTTTTTGTCTCCTTTTAATTCGTTCAAAGCACTGTCTTCGATGTAAGTTGTAAAACCTTCGTCCATCCAAGGATGTTTTGATTCGTTTGAAGCCAAAATGTGCTGGAACCAAGAGTGTCCTAATTCGTGCGTTGCAGTTCCAAGAATTCCTTCTAAAGTTCCGCTACCAAGCATTAAAGTACACATTGCATATTCCATTCCGCCGTCGCCACCTTGAATAAATGAATATTGTTTGTACGGATATTGTCCAACTCTGTGGTTGTAATAATCCATAACTTTTACCATTAAAGGCTCTAACTGTTTCCAGTTTCCAGTAGTTTTTTCATCATTTTTGTAGAAGAAATGCAAATCAACATCGTTTGGTCCTTTTACAATATCGTGCGTGTATGCTTTATCAGCTGCCCATGTAAAATCGTGAACATTTGGTGCGATAAAATGCCAAGTCAACGTTTTTGCTTTTTTCGGATAAACAACTGTTACACCAGCATCTTCATAACCGTGTCCAATTGAATTTTTATCTTGTAAATATCCTGAACCTCCGATTGTGTAGTCTTTATCGATTGTGATTTTTACATCAAAATCTCCCCAAACACCGTGAAATTCTCTTGCTACATAAGGATCTGCATGCCATCCTTCAAAATCGAATTCAGCTAATTTTGGATACCATTGTGACATTGAAAGTTCAACACCTTCTTTATTATTTCGTCCTGAACGACGAATTTGAACAGGGACCTGACCGTCAAAATCTAATGTGAAAGTAGTTTTTGAACCTGGCAAAATTGGTTTAGCCAAAGTTACTTCCAAAATCGTTGAAGACAATCTTGTTTGAGCTGCAACACCATCTTGCTTAAAATTGCTAACTTTTAAGAAACCAATTTCATTCGGTTTTAAAGTTTCAATTCGGCTTTGTTTGATTTCTTTTCCTTCAGCATCTTTTACTTTATTCACCATTCTTGCGTCTGGATCTTTTATAGAATGCAGACGAGTGTCCATTTCGCTTCCTGGCTGAAATGCATTTGGATACAAATGATAGAAAACTTTTCGTAGAGTATCAGGAGAATTATTAGTATAAACTAATTCTTGTTTTCCTTTGTATTGATAGCTTTTTACATCCATCGATACTTCCATTTTGTAATCTACGTGTTGTTGCCAGTAAGGAGCACTTTGCGCAAAAGCTGAATTTAAACCCAAACTCAGAAAGGATAATAGTATTATTTTTCGCATGGTTATTTCAATAAAAATGGAAGGGCTGCCACCCTTCCACCGGATTAGTATATTTTACTTGATTATTTTTTTGACATTTTTTCAGCCATTAGCAAAGCATTATAAGCATTTACCATTTTTGCTGTTTTTGAAGATTCTGCCGAAGAAACCGCAGCTGGATTTTCACCTGGATTTTCACCTTCACCCAAAACTACCTTTGAAGGAAGCGCTACTCCAGAATCCATTAAAATTTGTTTTACCTGAACCGCTTTAAGATTTGGATAATACGAACGGATCAAAGCCGCAACTCCAGCTACATTTGGAGCCGCCATTGAAGTTCCTTGCAAATATTTATATTTATTATTAGGAACTGTTGCATAAATTTCTTCACCCGGAGCAAAAACATCGACATTTATTTTTCCGAAATTCGAGAATCCTGCCACTACATTTTCACCGTATTGTTTATTAATTGCGCCAATTGTAATAACGTTGTTTGTAAACTCTTTTACGTTGTCTTTAGAATCATTTGGATAATTGATGTTTTTAGTTTCATCAATATTATAACCGTCATTACCTGCTGCGTGCACAATTAAAACATCTTTTTTTGCTGCATAGCTTAATGCATCGTAAACCCAGTCTTTGTGCGGAGAATAGCTTTTTCCAAAACTTCCGTTGATTACTTTTGCTCCGTTATCAACTGCATAACGAATTGCCAATGCAATATCTTTATCGTATTCATCTCCATCAGGAACTGCTCTTACAGTTAAGATTTCAACATTATTTGCTACACCGTCTCCGCCTAAATTATTCCCGCGAACTTGTGCAATAATTCCGGCAACGTGAGTTCCGTGAAGTGCTTTTTCTTTATCTGGGCCAAAAACAACATTATTTCCGTAATGATTGTTTTTAATATCATCTGGGTTATCGCCTACAACTTTTCTTCCGTCGTATTCTTTGTTTAAATTATAATCCAATTCATCATAAACTTGCTCTCTATATTCTTCAAAATCAACCTCTGGATCAAAAGTTGGGCCTGCATTTGAAAAAATCTGAGTCATAACCATTTTAGATCGCGCTACTTTTGGATCTGTAGAAGTTAAAGTGCTTAAATCCTCAATTTTATATGTTTTTTTATTAAGCTCTTTTTGAATGGTTTTATGAACCTCCAATAAGAAATCTACTTGTTGCTTATTCTTTAAAGCTTCTTCATATTTCTCATTATATTGAGCCAAAGCCGCTTTATATTGTGCAGAACCATCATCACCTTTTTTGACAATACGCGTCAGTTCAAGATTTTCGTGAACAGCATTTCCTAGGAAATTCCAACCGTGAACATCATCGATAAATCCGTTTTTATCATCGTCGATTCCATTTCCTGGAATTTCTTTTGGATTTGTCCAGATCATTCCTTTCAAATCTTCGTGCTCGATATCGATACCAGAATCTACAATCCCTACAATCACTTTTTGACCTGTTCTACCTTGCAATAACTCGGCATAAGCTCTGTCAACACTCATTCCCGGAATAGAATCTTTTACCAAATCAAGATGACTCCATCTTTTCAGTTCATTTTCAGTAACCGGTGCTTTTTTAACAACAGCCAAAGGTGCTTTTATAAACTCTTTAGAAGCAGAAGATTGTGCTTGCAAAGTTGTTCCGCAACCTGCCAAAACCATTAAAGCAAAAGCAGATAATTTAAGTGGTATTATGTGACTCATGTAATCTTAATTTAATGTCAAAGTTAAAAGTTGGGCCTAAATTAGGACTTTTTGTTACAAAAAACTAACGATTAACACTGTCTTATGATTATTTAAATTTACTTTAAGGAAACAGAAAGCTAACAAAAGGCTCTTTAAATCAAATACTTAAAAATATTCTTATAAAAATCTAAGACTTTTATTCTTTAATTTTTTTTAAAATTTGAGCAAACAGTATCGTTACGGTTTTCCGTAAGGAATCTCCGCTAGAATTAGTTATTATTGCGCGACCTTATGTCTAAATCTATTCTATGAAAACAAAACTACTTTTGTTGCTTTTATTGGCTAACTTTTCTATTTATGCACAGTATACTGCAATTCCTGATGTTAATTTCGAAAACAAACTGATAAGTCTTGGAATCGATTCCGGTACTCCAGATGGTCAGATTCTGACGTCTAAAGTGTCTTCTTTGACATCTCTGAATGTCGGAAACAGTTCGATTACTGATCTTACAGGAATTGAAGATTTTATTGCCTTAGATTATTTGTATTGTGCCAACAATCGACTAACTCAATTAAATGTATCTAAAAGCCCTAAATTAACCGTTTTAGACTGCAGCAATAATTTGCTAACAACATTGAATCTGTCTAATAATCCATTTTTAATTACTCTTCAATGTCAAAATAATAAATTAGTAGCGCTTGATCTTTCTAATAATACAGCACTTAAGTCTATCGATTGTAACCACAATCAGCTTACAGGTATAGATGTTTCTAAACAGTTACTGCTGGACGGCCTGAATTGTTCTTATAATAGTCTTAAAAGTCTAGATGTATCCTCTAATGTAAAGCTAGATCGTTTATGGGCTAGTAACAATTTGATAAAAAGTCTGGATCTAAGTAAAAACAATAAACTTAGTGTGATGACTGCGAACACAAATTTGTTAACCTATCTGAATATAAAAAACGGGGCAAACTATTTATTTAATCCGAATGCTTCCTATGCAACCTTTTATGGCAACTATATGGAATGCATCCTGGTAGATAATGTAGAAGATGCTAATAGAATGTGGTCTCAGGTAAAAGATCCGGAGGCGAGTTTTAGCACAGACTGTAATGCATTTACTTTAATTCCAGACGTTAATTTTGAGAAAAAACTATATGCACTTGGAATTGACAGAGATGGTATCAATGGAAAAGTGCTGACTTCAAATATTTCCTCATTGACTACCCTAGATATATATAGTAGTTCAATTGCTGATTTGACAGGAATTCAGGATTTTATTTCTTTAAAGAGTTTAGATTGTTCTGATAATCAGCTTACTTCTTTAAATCTTTCAAAGAATACAAAATTAACTAATTTGAGAGCTGGTCAGAATAAAATAACCTCTCTTGATATATCCAATAATTTAGATTTAACAGATTTGTATTTTTCATACAATGAATTGACAACTTTTGATATCTCTAAAAATTTAGCACTAACTACTTTATGGCTTTACAACAATAAATTGACGAATTTGAATGTATCAAGTAATTTAGCATTAAAAAACTTGTATTTAAATGGAAATCAAATAACAACAATTGATGTATCTAAAAATATAGCCTTAAATTCTTTATGGATTTCTACCAATAAATTCACAAATTTAAATTTGTCTGCTAATGTAAATTTAACTTCATTGGCTTGCGATCGCAATGAGTTAACTAGTTTAGATCTTACCAAAAATAATGCATTAAAGACTTTAAATTGTATTTACAATAAACTGACATGCATTCTGGTTACCGATGTAGATTATGCTACCAAAAACTGGAGTATTACAAAAGACAACACAGCAAGTCTTACAACAGATTGTAATGCTGTTACATTGATTCCTGACATTAATTTCGAAAATAAATTAATTAGTTTGGGAATCGATTCGGGAGCTCCGGACGGAAAAGTTTTAACCACAAGTATTTCTTCTTTAACCAGCTTAAGCATTACCAGTTCTTCCATCACTGACTTAACAGGAATTGAAGAATTTAGAGATTTATCAGTACTAAACGCAAGTAAGAATCAATTAACAACAGTGAATCTTTCTTCGAATAAAAAGTTGACTTCGATAAACTTACGCGAAAACAAACTGCAGAATCTAAATCTTCAGACAAACGTCTTATTAACTGGTATAAACGTGGGTAAAAATGAATTAACTACCTTAGATGTCAGTCAAAATATTAATTTAACTGATCTATATGTTGATTATAATCAATTAACTTCATTAGATCTATCTAAAAATCTTAAGGTAATTAATTTAGCGGTTTACAATAACCTGTTAACTTCTTTAGATTTATCTAAACAGACTGCACTGGCTTCACTTCAATGCGCTTCTAATAAATTAACAAGTTTAGACATAAAAAACTCCCCAAGCATAAATATTTTAAGTTGTCAGGATAACTTATTGACTTCATTAGATGTTTCAAATAATATTAATTTATCAGATTTTTATTGTTTCAGAAACAATTTAACAAGCCTTGATGTTACAAAGAATATCAATTTAGGGTCAATGGATTGTTCTTTTAACAAAATCGCTACTCTTGATATTTCTAAAAATACAAAATTGTATACCTTTTATGCTGATACAAATAAATTGGCAGCATTAGATGTTTCCAAAAACACATCGCTTGTAAACTTAAGTGTTGCTGATAATTCTTTGACAAGTATTGATGTTTCAAAAAATACCGAATTGAGTATTTTCTATTGTTATTCTAATTTGTTAACAAGCGTTGATATTTCTAAAAACACAAAAATAACTCGTTTACAGGTCGATCTAAATAAATTAATTTCATTGAATCTAAAAAACGGAAACAATACTATTTTAGATCGTAAGTATACAAATTTCAACAAGAACCCAAATTTAACTTGTATTCTTGTTGATGACATGACTTATTCAAACACAAATTGGTCAAACTTAAAAGATGCAACAGCAAAATATAGCCTTGATTGCACTCCTGAATTTGTTAAAATTCCAGATTCAAATTTTGAAAAGAAACTAATTGATTTAGGAATTGATACAGGAAATCCTGATGGCCAAGTTTTAAAATCAAAAATTTCAACTTTAACATTTCTTAATGTTGAAAAAAGTGATATTACAGATTTGACAGGAATTGAAGATTTTACAGAATTACAATACCTTATATTCAGCTCTAATAAAGTAAGCTCTGTTGATTTGAGCAAAAATCTCATGCTTGAAACTTTGTGGCTTGATGATAATAATATAACAACTCTGGATATTTCTAAGAATATTAAACTTCGCATGCTTATCAGCCAAAAAAATCAAATAAGTTCAATTGATTTATCTCAAAACATAAGTCTTTCAGATTTGGGGATTAGCAATAACAAACTCACAGAATTAAATCTTACTAATAATAAGCAACTAAAATATTTAAACGCTTCTGCAAATCAATTAACAAACCTGGATTTATCTCAAAACAATAAATTAGAAGTTGTATACATAAATGATAATCAACTCGAAAGTGTTAATTTAAAAAATGGAAATAACACTTTAATTCCCGGCCAAAGATCAAGTTTAGATTTAACTAATAATTTAAACCTAAAATGTATACTTGTAGACGATATTAAGTATGCTGACAACAATTGGTCAAGTTCAAAAGATGCTACAGCCTCATTTTCGACAGACTGTTTACCTACATACACCTTAATTCCTGATGTTAATTTTGAACAAAAATTAATTTCTCTTGGCTTAGATTCAGGCGCAACAGATGGAAAAGTTTTAACATCGAATATTTCTACTGTAAAAGATATGAATCTTTACTTTAGCAATATTTCTGATCTTACAGGAATCGAGAATTTTAAGGCTTTAGATTCATTAAATGTAATGTCAAATAAATTGACACGTTTAGATGTTTCAAAAAATTTGGCATTAAAATATCTTGTTGCCAATTATAATAATTTAACAACTATCGATCTTTCCAAAAATGTCGCTCTTGAATACGTAATCATATCGAATAATAGCTTAAAAGCCATAGATGTTTCAAAGAATCTTAATTTGCAATATTTTACTTGTTCATCAAATCAAATAACAGATATTGATGTTTCAAAAAATAAATCATTAATCTTGTTTAACTGTGAAGCAAACCAAATAACAAAAATAGATGTTTCTAAAAACACATCTCTTACTAATTTTCGTTGTTCAGATAATCCGTTGTTGACCAATGTAAATTTAAAAAATGGAAACAATGGCTCAATACAATTGGAACCTTATGTCATTAACTTCACAAAAACCCCTTTACTAACGTGTATTGTGGTTGACAATGCCATTTATTCTAATGAAAAATGGTCTGGTTTCAAGGATGCTACAGCATCATACTCAACTGTAGACTGCGCTGCCGTAACTGCAATACCAGATCCAGCTTTTGAAGACAAATTAATTGCTTTAAAAATAGACAACGATGGTAAAAACGGAACTGTTTTAAATAGTAGTATTTCAAGTGTAACTTCTTTAAATGTCTTGGCTAGCAACATCAAAGACTTAACAGGAATTAAAGGTTTCACAAGTTTACAAACTCTTAATTGCAGCGCAAACCAATTATCAGCGCTGGATATTTCGCAAAACAAAAGTTTGACTTCTCTTGATTGTAGTAGCAATAAATTAGTTTCTCTTAACCTTAAAAATGGGAACAATAAAAACTTTACGAACAATTCTAACTTTACTAAAAATTTAGATTTAAGTTGTATCCAAGTTGATGATCAAACTTATTCAAACCAAAACTGGACAAGTTTCAAAGACAATACGGCAAATTACAACGTAGATTGTACATCTTACACAACACTTGTTGACACTAATTTTGAACAAAAATTAATTGATTTAGGAATTGACAAAGATGGTCTTAACGGAAAAATTGCCACAGCCGATATTAGCAAGATTACATCTTTGGATTTATCAAATTCTAATATTACCGATTTATCTGGTCTGGAATATTTTACAGCCTTGACTTATTTAGATTGCGATAATAACAATTTGACTTCAATTGATGTCAGCAAAAATACGTTGCTAACAAAACTTTCGCTGAACAATAATAAATTGACGAGTTTAGATATTTCTGCAAATACTGAATTGTTCAATCTTGCATTCAGTAACAATCAAATTTCATCAATTGATTTATCTCAGAATAAAAAAGTTCATTACGTAATTGCTGATCAAAATTTATTGACAAGCATTGATTTTTCTGCAAATCCTGAATTAGAAATAATTTATTGCGGTCAAAATAATCTGACATCATTAAACGTATCAAACTTGCCAAATTTAAAAGATTTGAATTGTATTTATACCAATATTTCACAACTTGATGTTACATCAAATCCTAAACTGGAAAATCTATATTTCAATAACGCTAAATTGACAACATTGGATTTAAGTGGAAATCCATTATTGAAAAGATTGAACGTGAGCAATAATCAGTTAACAACTTTAGATATTTCTCATAATCCTCTACTAGAGCTTATTTTTGTTGAGTTTAATCCTTTAGTATCGCTGAACGTTAAAAACGGAAATAATAAAAACTTTGTTTTACCAACTAAAACAGGCAAAAAAACAGCAACTCCTATCTATACAAGTTTCCTAAACAATTTAAAACTTAGCTGTATTCAGGTAGATGATGTTGAATTTTCAAACGCTAATTGGGCTGGAATCAAAGATCAAACGGCAACTTATTCTTCAACATGTAAATCTTTAGGCCTTGAAGATTCAGTTTTTGACAAAGCTGCAATTTATCCAAACCCAACTAAAGGCGAAGTTAACATTCTAAATGTTGCTGTAGAAAAAGTAACGGTTTATAATTCAGCCGGTCAATTAGTAAGATCGTTTACTTTAAATGTGTCAGATCTTAATAATCAAATCGATTTATCTGGATTGCCAAAAGGTATTTACTATTTATACTTGATTAATCAAGATGCTGCTTCGGCAAAGAAAATTGTAGTTGAATAATAAATTCAAAACAATAATTAAAATGTCCCATTTTCTTAAAATTGAAAATGGGACATTTTTTTTATCGCAATTTTTTCCATTAAAAAATGATGCCATTACGCTTTCCCGTAAGGAATCCCGGCTTAATTAAACTATTCTTGCACGACCAAATTTAAATTTACTCTATGAAAACAAAACTACTCTTGTTGCTGTTTTTAGCAAATTTTTCAATTTATGCCCAAACCAACTTAGTTCCAAACGGGAATTTTGAAACCTGGACTTCGTCATCGCAGCCAGACAATTGGTATCGTTATTTTAGCGGATTTGTTTCGCAAAGTTCAGTTGCCCAAAATGGCTCGTCAAGTACCAACATGATGGTTGCCAGTGGAACATTCAACTACATCAATAGTGAATATTTCCCTGTAGTGGCTGGAAAAACCTACAAGGTGACTTTATATCATAAACTGGCAAAAGGAACTTTCTCTTCTATTGATTTCAGTTTATATCATAAACCCGGAACTTTCAAAGAAGAAATAATCAAAAAATCAGATGTTACTTTTTCGACTACAGAATGGAGAAAAATTGAATTTGATTATACTCCAACTGTTTCTGAAAATGTTGAAGTTGATATCTGGACTACTGGTTCTCTTAATTCTGAGATTTTGGTAGACAATATCTCTATGGTAGATATTAATGAAGTTCCTGTACAATATACATTAATTCCGGATGTAAATTTTGAGAAAAAACTTATTGCTTTAGGAATTGACTCTGGCGCAACTGATGGAAAAGTATTAACCTCTAAAGTTGCTACTCTTGCTACATTATCAATTACCAATAGTTCAATTACTGATCTAACAGGTATTCAGGATTTTAAAGCTTTAACTTATTTAGATGTTACAAACAACAAACTTGGCTCTATAGATGTGTCTAAAAACACAGCTTTAAAACAATTGAGAACCTCATGGAACCCAATAAAAACCCTTGATGTTTCTAAAAACGTTTTGTTGTACGAATTAGGTTGTTATTCAAACGATCTGACCGTTTTGGATCTTTCTGCAAACATCAATCTTACAAACTTACAATGTAGCCAAAATGCACTGACAACGCTAGATGTTTCAAAAAATACAAAACTTACTGTCTTAGTTTGTTCATCTAATAAACTTCAAACTGTCGATACATCAAAAAATCCTGATTTGCTTTCTTTTGAATGTTTTCAAAATCAGATTACAAGTCTTGATGTTTCTAAAAACACAAACCTTAATACTTTTAGATGTTTTTCAAACAAGTTGACAAGTTTAGATTTATCAGGAAATCCAAAATTAAGAATACTTGAATGTGAATACAACAACCTGAGCGCTTTAGACGTATCTAAAAACCCAGAATTGACAAGACTTGAAGCAAATAACAATAGCAATCTTAGCCAGGTAAATCTAAAAAATGGAAAAAACACACTTATAAAAGCAAGTGATTTAATTCTGACACCAAACCCATCTCTAACCTGTATACTTGTTGATGATGTTGCGTATTCGAATACTAACTGGTCTGCTAGTAAAGAATCTTCTGCTGATTTTTCGACTACAGAATGTGCTGCTCCTGCTTACACACTTATTCCTGATATAAACTTTGAAAGAACTTTAATCAAAAAAGGAATTGACGCTGTTGAAGATGGAAAAGTGTTAACTAAAAGAATCGCTTCAATTACAATTTTGAATCTAAGCGACTACTATACTAATTTAAAAATTGAGGATTTAACCGGACTTCAGGATTTTGCTGCTCTTGAAGAATTAACGTTACCGAATAACGGAAATGGTGTCTTAACTAGCATTGATGTTTCTAAAAATTTAAAATTGAAAAAATTAAATTGTAATTCTAACAAACTTGCCAGTTTAGATGTTTCTAAAAATTTAGCTTTAACAGACTTAAATGTTTATTACAATAATTTAACGACATTAGATGTATCAAAAAATCTAGAACTAAAAAGCCTTACTTGCTCTCTTAATAGATTAACGACATTAGATGTATCAAAAAATCTAGCTCTTACAGAATTATATGCTGAAGGATCAAACAAAGAAGGCTCCTATTCATCACAACAAGGTTTGCTGACAACTATAGATCTTTCTAAAAATCTGGAATTAGAAAGACTGAGCTTGGCCTCGAATGAAAAAATAGTTAATCTTGATGTTTCTAAAAACATAAAATTAAAACATATTTCGGTAAATGGAAATGGATTAACTAAAGTGGATTTCTCTGCAAATCCACTTTTAGAAAGTCTGTATTGCAACACAAACAAGCTAACTAGTTTAGATCTTTCTAAATACCCGGCTTTGACGACATTAGACTGTTCTTATAATCAAATCAAAACTATTGACGTATCTCAAAAAACAAATTTGAAATTTCTAAATGTTTGGTCTAATGAACTAACCTCTTTAGATGTTTCTAAAAACACTGCGTTAGAACGTATTTATTGTCCTTATAATAAGCTTACTACATTAGATTTGTCTAATAATCCTAATTTGCTTCAGGTTCTTTGTACTGGTAACAATTTGATGAAGTTAAATTTAAAAAACGGTGGAAACACAAAAATGACAAATCAGAGTTCCAGTTTATTTGGAGGCAATCCTAATTTGACTTGCATATTAGTTGATGATGTTGCCTATTCTAATGCAAACTGGTCTAATTTTAAGGATCAATTTGCAAATTATAATACAGAATGTGAATTTAGCTTAGGTCCAAAAAATTTCGCTATCGAATCTAAAGGAGAAACTTGTACTGGAGAAAACAATGGACAAATCACTGTTACTGCAACTGCCCAATTACCATATACAGCAACCGTAAACGGAACTTCAAAAACATTTGTAAATAACAGTTTACAAATCACAAACCTTGCTCCGGGAACTTATACTGTAATTATTGCCGTTACAGGAGAAACTTATGAGCAGACTTTTAATATTGTAATTCCAAAAGCGGCAACTATAGCAGGAAAATCAACTATCGCTTCTAAAAAAGTAGAAGTTGAAATTACTGAAGGAACAGCTCCATTTACTGTATTTGTTAATGGTGAAGCTCAATTTCAAACAACTGATTCTAATTTCAGTTTAGAATTAGATCAGGCTGGATTAGTCGAAGTTGCAACTTCAAAAGCCTGCGAAGGTATTTTTGCCAAAAAAGTTTCTTCTTCAGAATTAGGAACAATGCTTTCTGCGTATCCAAACCCAACTTCTGGTGATGTTGAAATTGAAATCCCAAACAGCAAATCAGAAACTGTAATCGAAATTTTCAACTTTGGAGGACAAGTAGTTTCTAGAGGAACTTATAATACAGAAAACGGAAGCGCATATCTAAATCTTGCTAATCTTCCATCTGGAATTTATGCGGCAAAAATCCATCTTGAAACTCCGGAATACGTTAAAATTATAAAAAAATAAAAATGAAGAATTTTATATATCTATCAATAATCAGTGCTTTATTTATTTCTTGTGGAGGAGGTTCAGATGATCCAAATCCAACACCTACAGAAAACGTAGCGCCAAGTGTACCTGTATTAACTTCTCCGGTTGACAATAAATTATGTTTAGAAAACACGGTTTCGTTTTCATGGAATAACTCTACGGATGAGAATAAAGATGCAATAACTTATCAAATTCAAGTTGCAAAAGACAATGCTTTTACACAAATCGTTAAAACATTTGATGGAGCAGATAATACTGCCTCAATTGCATTAGACAAAAACACAGCATTTTACTGGAGAATAAAAGCAATAGACAGCAAAGGCCTGACAAGTGCTTATTCGTCTGTTTTTAAGTTTTATACTGCTGGCGATGCGGTTGTAAATCATCTTCCATTTGCTCCAGAATTGGTTGCTCCAGTTTTAAATTCTGCTTTAAATGCAGGAACTGTTTCTTTAAAATGGAATGCTTCTGACGTTGATACCGCAGATGCTTTAACTTATGATGTTTATTTTGGAACAGCAAATCCGCCAACAGCTAAAATTGCTGAAAACAAATCTGAAAAGACATTTGATACCACAATTGAATCTGGAAAACAATATTTCTGGAAAGTTGTTGTAAAAGACAATAAAGGAGGCGAAACTGTTGGTCAGGTTTGGAAATTTAAAGCCAATTAACATTTTTTAACCACAATTTAATTAACCTAAAAGATCCCGTTTTCATTCAGTTGAAAATGGGATTTTTTTATAATAGCGCATCACATTGCATTTTTATTTCTAACTTTAATCTTACAAGCTGACAACCAAAGAAATAAAAACCGATATGAAGAAAATCATACTTTTATTTTTTCTTTTATTTTTCTTCAAAACCAGTGCGCAGACCTCTGATACATTAGTATTAAAAAACAATGATATTCTTGTTGGCGAAATAAAAATAATGAACAAAGGCGTTGTTCAAATTGAAACCGATTATAGCAAAGATGATTTTAAACTGGAGTGGAAACATGTAAAAAGCATTGGCTCAGAAAGAATTCATATTATCAATTTGATCAATGGAGTTCTCTTAAATGGAAAAATTACAAAAACCAATGCTCCTTATAAATGCGAAATTACAAATGTCGAAACACAGACTAAATCCATAATCGACCTTGCCGATATTGTATATATAAAACCCGTTGACGAAAGTTTCTGGGACAGACTTGACGCCAGTTTTGATGTAGGAATAAAATTGACTAAAGCGCAAAACTTACAGCAATTAACGGCAAACGTAAACTTAGGCTACACGTCCAAAAGATGGTACGGCACGGCAATGTACAAACATCTGCAATCGATTCAAGATGACAGCGACCCAATTCGAAGAATTGATTCTGAATTAAGCTATGTTCATTTGCTCCCGAAAGATTATTTCATTCCATTATCGATTACTACTTTATCTAATACCGAACAGGACATCGATTTGCGTGTCATATCTAAAGCAGGATATGGAAAATTTCTTATACACAGCAATAAAAAATATTGGGGAGTTGCCTCAGGATTATCCTTTAACCATGAAAAATTTAAAGATACAAGCGAACCCAATAAAAGTTTAGAGCTTTTCATTGGAACCGATTTTAATCTGTACGATATTGGCGATTTCAGCATTCAGACAAAAGCAACTGTTTTTCCAAGCATTACCGAAAGCAAAAGGGTCCGTACCGATTTTTCTTTAGACACAAAATATGATCTGCCATTGGATTTTTTCATCAAGCTTTCGTTTGTTTATAACTACGACAATAAACCAAAACCAGGAGCATCAAAAGATGATTATGTTTTCCAGACCACCTTTGGATGGAAATTAAACTAAAACTTAAACACAAAAAGAAAGAGCTGTCAAAAACTGACAGCTCTTTCTTCAATTGTAATTAAAAAGTAAATTATGAGTTACCGCACAATGCAGTATAATCATCAAACATTTTGATGTAAGTCTCTTTGTTTTCGTGATCGTAAACTCCTTTTTCGATGTTCTCGATCATTTTTGGACAATCAGAGAAATATTCTTTTAATGCTTTTCTTCTTCCTAAGAAAACTGGCGGAATAAAAAATTCTTCCTGAACATGTTTTTTCAAAACATAAGCATCTTGTGGGAAGAACTCATGATATAAAGAAACTTTTCCTCCTTTTTTAACTTCTTCAAACATTGAATATCTTTTTGAGCTTGTTTCTTGCTTGTTCATGTCAAATGAAACCAAAGAAACTCCTCTTCCTGTTTTACCTACAATGTACATTCTTCCTTCTTCATCTTTGATATTAACTACTTTCTTCAAGTTAGTTCTTTCTGGTTTTTTCTGTCCTTCAACATAGATATAAACACTACTTTTTTCAGAACCAATACCATCCATCATCGATCTCAAGCCAGATACTGTTTGTTCTGTTCTCAAATCTACCAACTCTGGGTAATCACTGATAATTCTAACTTTACCTTTCCAAACTTTAGAATCTGTATCTAAAACTTCACCTGGAAATTCTGCATATCTAAACGCTGTTGGCGCTTTTTTGTATGATGCCAAAACTGGTTCTTGAGGAATTGCCTCGATAGTAAATGTCTTTTCAGTAAGTTTTTTGTATTTTTCAATATCCTCAACTAAAGTTGACATGTATGGATAATCATTTCTCATACCCAAAAAGCTTTTTTCATTTTCTTTTACTCCAGGTAAATATTTTGAAGCTTCTTCAACATTTCCTAAAAGAATATAAGTTGCCGCCAAGTTGTAGTTAGCACTAAATCTAATTTGTTTTGCTAAATCTTCATCATCTTTATCTTGAAAATTCACAAGGTCTTTCCAGAATTTTTGAGCTTCTCCAAACAAATCTGCCCAGTTTTCTCTGTCTACATCAACTAGAGTTGGCATTACTTGAAGTGACTGATTGTATTCTTCAATATTAAATGTTGATTTTGATTTTTTCTTTTTCTCAATATCAGAATATCTCAGCTTTGTAATTTTTGGTCCATACAAATAGAAACCTTCAAATTCTTCAATCATACTGTAGAAATTGTCAGTCAAGATTTTATACGTCAAATTCTCATAAGTCTCTGTTGGGTTTGTAACATACATACAAACTTTAGGAGTTGTATATCTTTTATAGATTACTTTTCCAGCTTTATCTGTAATTTCCAAATTAGACTCTAAACCAATATAATAAGCCGGTGCTTTTTGGTAGTAAGTCTGTACATATTCTTCATCGTTTACAAGTTCAAAACGAGTCAAATTATATTTTACTTTAAACTCACCTTCTTTTTGTTTTTTCAAACCCGAAATCGAAAAAGCTTCATAAAACTTCTCTGAAGAGTATGGCGCTTTTTTGTTATTCATACTACTTTCCAAACCTGGTGCAAGATTCAAAATCATTTCATATGATTTGTAATTTCCGTATTCAGGATTTGTTGGAGGTACAGGACCTCTTAAATTTAATGGGTTACTTATAGTAGCTTTACCAAACCAGCCAGTAGATTGACCACTAACAATTTGATTGATACCTGTAAGCATTAACAACAAAACAACTTGTGTAATTTTTTTCATAGTATTTTATTTAAGAACTGGATTATGCGTAGTATTTGTTTTTGCAGCTTTAAAACTTGCAATTAATTTGTTCGCTTTTTCAATTATTGCTTTTCCATCACTTTTGTCATAATCATTCTCGATTAATTTTTCAGATTCAGTAATAGCTTTTTCTGGCTGATCTAACATTAAGTAAATAACAGCTAAATTAAAGTAAGCTGAATATCTCATTTTTCGAGATGGTTTATTGTCCTCAGTATATTTTGTTTTCAATGAATCAAAATACTCAATTAAAGGTTGCATATTAGATTTCAAGTCATCTATTGGCTCATCAGCTTTCATGGTAGCAAATAAAGCTTTTACAGCCTGAATTGCTTCAATTTGTGTTTTTCCTTCATCACTTTTAGCATCCAAAATCCAAAGAATTTCATTGTCGCTTTTAGCTCTATAACCATAAGTTGAATTAACATTATAACTGAAAGTGCTCAATGAATTATCTGAAAAACTTCTCAGCATTTGATCACGAATAGCACCTTTATTGATATAAAAATCTTTTAATGCAGCTGATGAAGTTTCATATTCTGAAGATTTATACTCCAATTCTCCGTTAAAACTTAAGTTAAAACCTTCTGTTGCTGCCGCAACTACTGATGCTGAAGTTGTATCTTTTTTGATTACTGCATTTTTCAAAAACCTGTTTGTTGTTGGTGGCGCTTCTGCTGGTTTTGCCTGCTCAACTGGTTTTGCAACTACAGCTACTGGAGTAACTGGACCCTTTACCTTAGCATAACCTCTGGTTGCATATTTTGCTGAAACAAAATGGTAATCTTTTCTGCTGATTACTTTACCATCTTTATCTCTTTTCTCGTCAGTTCTTATTCCTGGAGTAGCTCCTTTTTCAACAAAATCTTCTAAGTTAAGTTCAATTTGTACGGTACCGCCAGTCTCTACTTTTTTCCAGCCAGCGATACGAATTTTATCATTAAGAGTAGCCGGATCAACGTAAGATTGTATCGCCCCTCCACATTTTACTGTTGAAGAATAAGTTCTTTTTTCATAAGGAACACCTTCTTTTGGAAGAATTTGATAATTCACATTAAAATAAAAACGATCCAAATCTACTTTTTGTGCTTTTACACCAAAAAAAGACATGAACAAAACGAAAAGTATTGCTTTTTTCATAGGTTAAGTATTAATAAATTTTGATGCACAAACCTATTTATAATATTTCTAAAAAACAACTTTATATGACTATCAATTGAAGAAGATTGTGTTAAATTTCACACATTCTAAAACTTTGGGGGAATGACAGTTGTAAGAATTTACTTCAACCAAAACACGTAGTGAAATTAACCAAAAATAACTTACTCCGTAGTTATATGACTACAGACTTTTCTTAATTAAATATAATAAAAAAAACTCCTGCTCTTTCTGTTCAAAAAGCAGAAGTTTTATTTTTTATAAAAAATCTAAAGAATATCTTCACAAGTAAATACTTCTTTTAGACGAACACCTTTTTCAGTGTGTTCAACCGTTATAATTTGGTTATGAGCATCGTGCTCTAAGAAGAGATAATAATTTTGATCAGCGGCTGCATTTAACAATTTGGCTTTTTCAGGCATCGTAAGTAATGGCCTTGTGTCATATCCCATTACATACGGAAGCGGAATATGTCCGGCTGTCGCCAATAAATCAGCACAAAAGACAATTGTTTTATCTTGATATTTTATATGCGGAATCATTTGCTTTTCAGTATGCCCGTCAACGTAAAAAATATCAAAATCTAATTCTTTTGAAAAACCAAAATCACTTTTCGGTCTTTCAACAAAATTCAATTGTCCGCTTTCCTGCATCGGCAAAATATTTTCTGCTAAAAATGAAGCTTTTTCACGAGCATTTGGTTTTGTGGCCCATCCCCAATGATTTTCATTCGTCCAGAATTTTGCATTTTTAAAAGCCGGTTCATAACCTGTTTTATCAGAATTCCACTGAACACTTCCGCCACAATGGTCAAAATGCAAGTGCGTCATAAAAACATCGGTAATATCATCTCGGTGAAAACCGTATTTTGCAAGTGATTTATCTATGGAATGTGAACCCCAAAGCGAGTAATATCCAAAAAATTTCTCTGATTGCTTGTCGCCCATTCCGGTATCAATCAAAATCAGGCGATTTCCATCTTCAATAAGTAAACAACGCGCTGCAATATCAATTAAATTATTGGCATCAGCAGGGTTGGTTTTGTTCCAGATTGTTTTAGGAACAACACCAAACATGGCGCCTCCGTCTAATTTAAAATTTCCAGATTCGATTGGATAAAGTTTCATAAAAATAATTTCTAGTAAGCAAACAAAGCTAGGAAATCCTGTCTCTTTAAACTAAAAATTCGTTGTAAAACTTTTTGAAGCGCTATTCTAAAGTAATCGAAGAACTGCCCATTATTTCTTGTTTGTCAAAGAAATTGACAAAATAAGTTCCTTTTTTAAACTTGGCTAAATCATCATTTAAAACACCATAAACATTGGCCATTTTCCCTTGGTAATCAACACCAACTAAAAAACTATAAACCAAGGCTTTATCATTACTAAATTCAATTAATTTATTTTCGCCTAAAACAGTATTTTTTTGATCTAAAACCTGAATATAGTAAACTCTTTTTCCTGTTTTTGCAACCGAATTTCCGTTAACAGAAAAACTAATTTTAAGCTTATCCGTGTTTTTAGCTTTAGTAGTTTCCTGCTCTTTTCCCGAACTTTTTTCATTAAAAGCAGTCACTTTAAAATTACCTAAAGAAAGTCTTGAAGCATCTTTTAAAGTAGATTCCAGCTTTTTTTGTTTTGAAATAAGCGTATCATTTTCTGCTTTTTGCTTGTACATTACTACATTCTGACTTTCAATTTCAGTAAGCAGGTTTTTATTTTGAGATTTCAATTTTTTAATTTCTGCAACTTTTTGATCCAATGAAACTTTTAAATCCGATAGTTGTTTACGGTAAATTTTAATCTGTTCTCCCGAAGGATTCTTAGAAGCTTTTATGATTTCCATCAAATTCTCAATATTCTTTTTTTGGAGTTCCAATTCTTCAGAAAGTGCAGTTTTTTCAAAAATGGCAACATCATAAGCTAATTTCAAATTATTCAAAGAATCCAATATATTTTCCCGATCGAGAGTTTCTGGGCTCGATCCCGTTATCTCTAATCTACTGGTAGAAGGTTGTTCTATGATATCATTTGGTTCGTTGCTAAAGATCAAATATGTGGCACCTATCCCAAAAATAAAAATTATTGCAAAAAGGGCTTTAATCCAGCTATCTTTGTGGTTTTTCTTCATGATAACTCATAATTTTCTGCAAAAGTACCAAAAATTTAAAACTAAGCACAGGTAAAAATACGGTATTTTAACGCTTTAATACAACAATTAATAATTTAGAAACATACAAACTATGTTTTTGTAAGTTTCTTTTTATTTACTTAAGAATTTGGCATTTTTAAAAGAATTTTTGAACACAAAATAACTTCTATCTATTTTAACATTTGTTATAATAATGTGAACCGTTATGGAAAAAGGTTTTTAAGTCGTATCTTTGCAGACAATTTCATTTGAACATTGATAGACAGCTGTTTAAATTGTAATAATTTGATTACTTTTTTAAACATTTCTAACAATAAAAGAAAATTAAAAACCATAAACACAATGATAAAAGTTTCTGATACAGCCAAAAAGAAAATCATCGATTTGATGACCGATGATGGTTTTGACGCCGCACATGACTACGTACGTGTGGGAGTGAAAAGTGGCGGATGCTCTGGATTGTCATACGATTTGAAATTTGACAAAACCAAAGGCGATGATGACAAGATATTCGTAGATAATGACATACAAATAGCAGTTGAAAAAAAATCATTTTTGTATTTAGCCGGAACAATTCTTGAATTTTCAGGCGGATTAAACGGAAAAGGATTTGTTTTTAACAACCCAAATGCCAGCAGAACTTGCGGATGCGGAGAATCATTTTCTCTTTAGTCAAAAGCTGAAAGTCGTAAAGTCATAAAGACTAAATTGACTTCAAACTTTGGACTTTAAAACTACTTAGACAATAACAAAATAATGAGCAAATACACAGAAGACGATTTAAAAATCGAACTCGAAACTAAAGAATACGAATACGGATTTTATACCAATATAGAATCTGAGACGTTTCCTATTGGCTTAAACGAAGACATCGTGAGAGCTATTTCTCTTAAAAAAGAAGAACCTGAATGGATGACCGAATGGCGCATCGAGGCTTTCCGTGCCTGGAAAGAAATGATCGAGCCAGAATGGGCAAATGTTCATTACGAAAAACCAGATTTTCAGGCGATTTCTTATTATTCGGCTCCAAAACAAGTAGATCCTAACAAAACTTTGGACGATGTTGATCCGGAATTATTAGAGATGTACAAAAAACTTGGAATTTCTGTTGACGAACAAAAAATGATGAACAATGTCGCTATGGATATTGTAGTCGATTCTGTTTCTGTAGCAACGACTTTCAAGAAAACTTTGGCAGAAAAAGGAATTATTTTCTGTCCAATTTCTGAAGCGATCAAAGAACATCCTGAATTAGTAAAAAAATATTTAGGAACTGTTGTACCTCAAAAAGACAACTTCTACGCAGCGTTAAACTCAGCAGTTTTCTCTGACGGAAGTTTCTGTTATATTCCAAAAGGCGTTAAATGTCCAATGGAACTATCAACTTATTTCAGAATCAATCAGGCAGGAACTGGACAATTCGAAAGAACTTTGGTTATTGCTGACGAAGGAAGCTACGTTTCTTACCTTGAAGGATGTACTGCTCCAAGCCGTGATGAAAATCAATTACACGCTGCTGTGGTTGAATTAATTGCTTTGGATGATGCTGAAATTAAATATTCTACTGTTCAAAACTGGTTCCCTGGAAACAAAGAAGGAAAAGGTGGAGTTTACAACTTCGTAACCAAAAGAGGTTTATGCGAAACAAACGCTAAAATTTCTTGGACACAGGTTGAAACAGGTTCTGCTGTAACTTGGAAATATCCTTCTTGTGTATTAAAAGGAGATAATTCAGTAGGAGAATTTTATTCTATCGCCGTTACTAATAATTATCAACAAGCTGATACCGGAACTAAAATGATCCATTTAGGAAAAAACACTAAATCGACTATTATTTCTAAAGGTATCTCGGCTGGAAAATCGCAAAACAGTTACCGTGGTTTAGTGCAGATTTCGCCAAGAGCGGAGAATGCAAGAAACTTTTCGCAATGTGATTCTCTTTTAATGGGAAATAATTGTGGAGCGCATACTTTCCCTTACATCGAAAGTAAAAATCCATCTGCAAAAATCGAGCACGAAGCAACGACAAGTAAAATTGGAGAAGATCAAGTTTTTTATTGCAACCAAAGAGGTATTCCAACTGAAAAAGCGATTGCCTTAATTGTAAACGGTTTCAGTAAAGATGTATTGAATAAATTGCCAATGGAATTTGCAGTTGAAGCTCAAAAATTATTAGAGATTTCTTTAGAAGGTTCTGTAGGATAATTTAAAGATGGAAAATAAAAAAGTCATCATTTTAGGTTCTTCCAGAAAAAACGGAAACACAACCAAAATTGTGGATGAAATTTCTAAGGAGCATCACATCGATGTCGTGAATCTAAGTGATTACAATATTTCGTATTACGATTACGAAAGCAAAAATATAGACGATGATTTTCTTCCTTTAATAAGAAGAATACTGGAAGAGTACGACACCTTAATTTTTGCAACGCCGGTTTATTGGTACAATATGAGCGGAATTATGAAGGTCTTTTTCGACAGGATTTCAGATTTAATCCGAATTGAAAAAGAAACCGGAAGAAAGCTAAGAGGAAAGAAAATTGGAGTGATTACAAACTCACACGATAATGAAATCGAAGATAGTTTTTACATCCCGTTTCAAAAATCAGCCGATTATTTAGGCATGGAATATTTAGGACACGCGCATTTTAATGCCAACATCCTAAACCAACAAACAAAAATAGAATTGACATTTATATAAAATAAAAAACAATGTTATCAATAAAAAACCTTCACGCCGCGATTGGTGATAAAGAAATCCTGAAAGGAATTAATATAGAAGTTAAAGCTGGAGAAGTTCATGCTATCATGGGACCAAACGGTTCTGGAAAAAGTACACTTTCTGCTGTTATTGCAGGAAACGAAAACTACGAAGTTACAGATGGAGAGGTAATTCTAGACGGAGAAGATCTTGCTGATTTAGCTCCTGAAGAAAGAGCACATAAAGGTGTTTTCCTTTCGTTTCAATATCCGGTAGAAATTCCTGGAGTTAGCGTAACTAACTTCATGAAAACTGCCATCAACGAAACTCGTAAAGCAAACGGACAAGAAGAAATGCCGGCAAACGAAATGTTGAAAGTAATTCGCGAGAAATCGGAATTATTGGAAATTGACCGTAAATTTTTATCTCGTTCTTTAAATGAAGGTTTTTCTGGAGGAGAGAAAAAAAGAAACGAAATTTTCCAAATGGCAATGTTAGAGCCAAAATTGGCTATCCTTGACGAAACCGATTCTGGTCTTGATATCGATGCTTTAAGAATTGTGGCTAACGGAGTTAACAAATTAAAAAGCGAGAAAAACGCTATTATCGTTATCACGCACTACCAACGTCTATTAGATTATATCGTTCCTGATTTCGTTCACGTTCTTTACAACGGAAGAATCGTAAAATCTGGTGGAAAAGAATTGGCTTACGAATTAGAAGAAAAAGGATACGACTGGATTAAAGCAGAGAACTAAAATTTGTTTCAGGTTTCATGTTTTTTTAGTTTCAAGTTGAATTACATTTTGTAAGTTTAAACTTAAAATTATTAAAATAGAAATTATGGCGACAATAACTCGATTTGAGGATTTAGAAATTTGGAAAGAGGCTCGACGATTAGCAAAAGAAATTCATCTTATTGCAGTTCAAACAGAGTTAAGATCAGATCTCAGATTTAAAAATCAAATAAAAGATTCTTCTGGTTCAGTGATGGATAACATTGCTGAAGGATTTGAAAGAGATGGAAATTTAGAATTTCGACAATTTTTATCAATCGCAAAAGGTTCAGCCGGAGAAACAAGATCTCAATTATATCGCGTTTTTGATTTTGAATATATTTCGGAACAAAAATTCGAAGCTTTAAAAAAGGATTATGAAAATTTAAGCGGTAAAATAAAAAACTTTATCACTTACCTAAATAAAAAAGATTTCAAGGGGAATAAGTTTCAATAGGTAACCTGAAACTTGAAACCTGAAACACCGAAGGAAACAAAAGAACAATGGATTTAAAAGAAAAATTAGTATCGTCTTTTATGGCTTTTGAAGAGCGTGTCGATGTACATTCAGATTTACATGACATACGCACAAATGCTTTAAAAAACTTCGAAAATAAAGGTTTCCCAACCAAAAAAGAAGAAGCTTGGAAATATACATCGCTAAATGCCATCTTAAAAAATGACTTTACGGTTTTTCCAAAGCAGGAAAATGCAATCGAATTTAATCAGGTAAAAAAATACTTTTTACACGAAATCGACACTTACAAATTAGTATTTATCGATGGCGTTTTCAGTTCGCATTTGTCTTCTACAACGCATGACGGAATCGATGTTTGTTTGATGTCATCGGCATTGACCAAACCAAAATATAAAATGGTTATTGATACATATTTCAATCAAATTGCGAGTAAAGATGATAGCTTGACTTCATTGAATACAGCTTTTGCTATTGAAGGTGCATTTATCAATATTCCGAAGAAAAAAGTGGCCGATAAACCAATTGAGATTATGTATTTCTCAACTGGAAACGAATCAGCTTTAATGGTACAGCCAAGAAATTTAGTTATTGTGGGCGAAAATTCACATGTTCAAATTATCGAGCGTCACCAAAGTTTGAATGAAAATCCTGTTTTAACCAATTCGGTTACAGAGATTTTTGCTCAAAAACGTGCGATTGTGGATTATTACAAAATTCAAAACGACAATAGTGAAGCCAATTTAATTGACAACACTTTCGTTTCGCAACAACAGGAAAGTCATGCTTATGTGCACACTTTCTCTTTTGGTGGAAACTTGACTCGTAACAACCTGAATTTTTATCACTTTGGTGAAAGATTGACAAGTACGTTAAACGGAATTTCGATCTTAAACGACAAACAACACGTTGATCATTATACTTTGGTAAACCACGCAACGCCAAACTGCGAAAGTTTCCAGGATTATAAAGGAATTTTCTCTGATCGTTCGACAGGAGTTTTCAACGGAAAAGTTTTGGTTGAAAAAGAAGCTCAAAAAACAAATGCTTTCCAAAAAAGCAACAACATTTTATTGAGCGACAAAGCAACAATCAACGCAAAACCACAATTAGAGATTTTTGCAGATGACGTAAAATGTTCTCACGGTTGTACAGTTGGACAGCTTGATGAAACAGCTATGTTCTACATGCAGTCTCGTGGTATTCCTCAAAAAGAAGCTAAAGCTTTATTGATGTACGCATTCTCAAATGCCGTTATCGAAAGCATTAAAATACCAGAATTAAAACAAAGAATTACTAAAATCATTGCCATGAAATTGGGTGTGAATTTAGGATTTGATTTGTAGTTTAAAATTAGATCTAACAAGAAAAGCTTTCCATATATTTATTGGAAAGCTTTTCTTGTTATTACCTTATATTTATTTAAAATTTCTATTAAAAACTTCCGTATAAAGTTTCTTCGCTTTGTCAGTATTACTAAAATATGCTGAACCTGTACTACCCCTAAAATAACCATTAACAATAAAAAACTCTTTTTTCTCTTCACTAATGTCTTCTGGAAACTTAGAAACTCCTTTATCAAAAATCTTATAACATTTTATAAAATCATCAATCAATTTCTTCTCAACTAAAACCTTATAGTCATTTGAGAAAGTCTTTTCATCATTAAAATTAATTGTTTCACTATCTGTTTTTGAATTACTTAATTCATTCAAGCTGTTTTGCAATAATTGAATTTCATCATTTTTTCTTTCCAAAAGTTTTTCAAAATTTTCTTCTAATTCTCGTAATTCTGAACGAAGTTTAATTGATTGTTCTAAAGTTAAGAGTCTTTTCCCTTCAATTTCATTTTTCTGATTAACTCTCCATGTCGTAAATTTCAAATCTAGCCAATATGCTCCATTTGTTAAAAAGGGAATAATTGTTATTAACGTAAATGTTGAAATTAAAGGAAAATAAACCAAATGCCATACATCATTATAATTATCAATTATAAAATCTATTTTAATCTTATCTAATTTATCTTGATCAACAAAAAAAGTCAAGTAGACTATTTTCCAATTCCAAATCAACCAAGAAACAATTAAAGTTCCATAAAAAGGACTAGAAACCCTTTCTGTAAAAATTGAATTTATTGATTTTTTTATTTCGTCTATCATAACAATCTTTTACTTTTTCACAGATGAAACTATCCCCTTCAAAAACCCATTAAAATCAAATCCAGGTTCTTCTTCCTTCACTCCCATTCTCACAATTACCATCTCCAAAGACGGAATAATCGCCACCATTTGACCTTGATAACCACTGCAATAAAACATATCGCGAGGAACATCTGGGAATTTTCCTCCGGCATTTAACCAAAATTGCGCTCCATATTTTCCTTCAGAAGTATTGGTTGGCGTTGCTGTATATTTTACCCAGCTTTCATCCAAAATTTGTTCACCGTTCCAGTTTCCTTTGTGAAGATATAATAATCCAAATTTTGACCAGTCTCTTGGCGTTGCCCAGCCGTAAGATGAACCAACAAAAGTTCCCGACATATCTTGCTCGACGATCATCGAATTCATTCCGATTTTATCGATTACGGCGCTGTACCAGAAATCAAGATATTCTTGTTGGGTTTTAAATTGGCTTCTTAAAATTCGGGATAATAAATTGGTTGTTCCAGATGAATAATACCAATGCGTGTTTGGCTTGTATTTTGCTGGTTTGTCCATTTGTACTTTTCCCATATCTTCAGATTGGAAAAGCATTTGTGTGGCATCGCAAATTGTACTATAGTTTTCTTCCCATTCTAAACCGGAATTCATATGAAGCAAATCGTTTACGGTAATATTTTTGCGTTCATCATTTTGCCATTCTTTGATTGGCGCTGGTTTATAAATATCAATTTTTCCTTGTTTGGCCAAAACTCCAAAAGCAGAACTTGTGATACTTTTTGTCATCGACCAACCCAGAATTTTACTGTCTTTATTAAAACCTGTATCGTATTTTTCGGCAATTAATTGGTCTTTATATAAAACTACAACGGCGCGTGTGCGTTTTGCTTTCCCGCCATTTTTATCGAATGAATCGTCAATTGCTTTTTTCAATTTTGTGTAATCGACATTTGCGAAAGCAGTATCTTTTGGTTCGTTATTCCCGTAAGGAAAAGGAAGATTATTAACCAATTTTGTTCTTTTTGGAAGCAAATAGGGTTTTGAAATATCATAATCATCATTAATCAATAAAGCACCTAAACCATCTCTGTAAATTGCTTTTCTTTCTTTCAAACCATAAACTGCCGATGTTGCAAATTTTCCCGCATCATCAATTGTATTCGTTGCAAGATCCAACAAATGAATATCATTATCGGTTTTTTGAATTAAATCCAATGAGCGATGATCCATAAAATGTCCGGATGCAACACTTTTTGCTGAAAAACCAGAAATCAAATCAAGTTTCGGATAAGTTGTAAATCCGAAATACAAAAAGGCAAGAATAAGGACAAGCGCCAGTACTTTTAGAAATTTTTTCATGATGCGTTAGATGTTTTTAATGCAATATAAATAATTTATGTTCACGATTTTAGAACTCAAATTATAAATATGATTCGGATAATGCAGAAAAGGGAATCGATTTTTACGGAATCAGCATTTACGCCTTATAGCAATGGCGCCATAAAAGGAAATTATAGAATTCCTGTATAAACAAATTTAGTTTTAGTACTTTTGTAAATAGATTTTTTCTAAATAAGACATGCTAGATATTCAAAAAATAAGAGCTGATTTTCCGATACTTTCACAAATTGTAAACGGGAAACCTTTAGTATATTTCGACAACGGAGCCACTTCGCAAAAACCACAAATCGTGATTGATGCCGAAGTAAAATATTATCAGGAAATCAACGCCAATATTCACCGTGGCGTTCACACTTTAAGCCAGTTAGCAACTGATGCTTACGAGATTGCTCGCGGAAAAGTAAAAAACCATATCAACGCAAAACATGCTCACGAAGTGCTTTTTACTTCAGGAACAACGCACGGAATTAACTTAGTTGCAAACGGATTTGCTTCTATTTTAAAACCTGGTGATGAAGTGGTTGTTTCTTCTTTGGAACATCATAGTAACATTGTGCCTTGGCAGATGTTATGCGAAAAAACGGGGGCTGTTTTAAAAGTTATTCCAATCAATGACAATGGAGAATTAATCATTGAGGAATTTGACAAACTGCTTTCAGATAAAACGAAAATTGTAACTGTAAATCATATTTCAAATGCATTGGGTGTAATCAATCCAATTAAATATATTATTGATAAAGCACACGCTGTAGGTGCTGCAGTTTTGATTGACGGCGCACAGGCTGTTCCGCATTTAAAACCAAATGTTCAGGAATTAGATTGTGATTTTTATGCTTTTTCTGGACATAAAATGTGTGGTCCAACTGGAACTGGAATTTTATACGGAAAAGAAGAATGGTTAAACAAACTTCCTCCTTATCAAGGCGGAGGCGAAATGATCAAAGAAGTGACTTTCGAAAAAACAACTTATGCTGATCTTCCTCATAAATTTGAAGCCGGAACTCCAAATATCGCAGGCGGAATTGTTTTAGGAACTGCAATTGATTATTTAAACGAGATCGGTTTTGATAAAATTCATGAATATGAAAATGAATTGTTAGAATACGCCACAAAACGTCTTAACGAAATTGAAGGTATCCGAATTTACGGAAACACTAAAAATAAAGCATCAGTAGTTTCATTTAATATTGATGGAATTCACCCTTATGACATTGGTTCAATTATTGACAAATTAGGAATTGCAGTTAGAACTGGACATCATTGTGCACAACCTATTATGAATTTCTTCTGTATTCCGGGAACTATTAGAGCTTCGTTCTCTTTTTACAATACAAAAGAAGAAATTGATCAAATGGTTGATGCAGTTAAAAAAGCGCAAACAATGCTAAGCTAAAATCTATTTTATGAGAATAATATCTTTATTGCTTTTAACGATTTTTATCGGTACTAGCTGCTCCAGTCAAAAAAAAGCAGATATGACAGCAACACAAATTGAATACTCTGCGGTTTCGAGAGGACTTTTCAAAAAGATTATTGTTCAAAATAAAACAGCAACAGTCACAAACGGAAGAAATGCTGAACCTGTTGAAAAGAAAATTGATGATGCAAAATGGAAACAAATTGTAACTGAATTTTCGAAAGTGAATTTAGATAATATTCCAAATTTAAAAGCTCCAACCGAAAAACGTTTTTATGACGGCGCCGCAATTGGAAATTTAAAAATAACTCAAAATCAAAAAACCTACGAAACAAAAGGTTTCGATAATGGTTTTCCTCCAAAGGAAATTGAAAAACTGGTAAATTTGCTGATTGATTTTGCTAAAGAATAATTATGACAATAAAAGAAATACAAGACGAAATAATAGACGAATTTTCAATGTTCGACGACTGGATGCAGCGTTATGAGTACATCATCGAACTAGGAAAAACGCTTCCGCTGATAAAAGAAGAATACAAAACCGACGAAAATTTAATCAAAGGTTGCCAGTCGAAAGTTTGGTTGCAAGGCGAACAAAACGATGATAAAATTGTTTTCACTGCTGATAGCGATGCAATTTTGACCAAAGGAATTATCGCGATTTTAATTCGCGCTTTTTCGAATCAAAAAGCATCTGATATCATAAATGCAGATACTGATTTTATTGACGAAATCGGTTTAAAAGAACATTTATCAGCAACACGCGCCAATGGTTTGGTTTCGATGATAAAAAACATCAAAATGTACGCTTTGGCTTTTGATGCAAAAAACAAAAATTAAAAAATTTTAAACCATTAAGGCATTAAGGCATTAAGGTTCATAAAGTACTAAACTTAATTTTCTTGGTAGTTAGAAGAGAATTAAGCGCACTGCAAAACTTAATTTTCTTACTATCTTAATGGTAAAAACAAAAAACAAAAATGGAACAAGAAATCGATACAAACGAATTAGGAGAATCAATCGTAAAAGTTTTAAAAGGAATTTACGATCCTGAGATTCCTGTTGATATTTACGAATTAGGATTAATTTACGACGTAATGGTAAATACAGATTACGAAGTAAAAATCTTAATGACATTAACATCTCCAAACTGCCCAGTAGCTGAGAGTCTACCAAGAGAGGTAGAAGAAAAAGTAAAAACTATCGAAAACATCAAAGATGTTGACGTAGAAATTACTTTCGATCCGCCTTGGAGCAAAGATTTAATGAGCGAAGAAGCAAAATTAGAATTAGGAATGCTTTAATATTTGTTTCAGGTTTAAAGTTTCAGGTTTCAGGTTACGCAACTTGAAACATGAAACCTCAAACTTGAAACCATTTTTCACATGGAAGAAATCATCAATAAAGTTGCCAATAGTGCTTTAGAAGTTTTTGATCTTGAGGATTATTATCCAAAAGGAATGCGTGTGCAAATTGACATTTCGCAATGGCTTTTGGAAGGATTTCTATTGAAAGAAAAAGACTTTAGAGAACACCTAAAAAATCACGATTGGTCACAATACCAAGATCAATATGTCGCTTTACATTGTAGTACAGACGCTATTGTTCCAGCTTGGGCTTTAATTTTAGTGAGTGTTCATTTAGCACCTTTTGCTAAAAAAGTGGTTAACGGAACCATAGAAGATTTAGACGCTAGTTTATACGAAGAAATCTTAAAAAACATAGATTATTCTGCTTACAAAAATAAACCCGTAATTGTAAAAGGCTGTTCCAAAAAACCCGTTCCAATGCGTGCGTATATTTTAGCTACAACCTATTTGCAGCCATTTGCAAGAAGCATTATGTATGGGGAAGCTTGCTCTGCAGTACCTTTATACAAAGAATCTAAGAAATAACCTGCTTTTACAATCAATTAACGCTTAAGCTTTTATCGGTTTTTAGTATATTTGTTTATACACTTATAAACTAAAAACCATGAAAAAGCTAACCTTATTACTTTTCGTTTTAGTAAACTTCACATTTGTACAAGCCCAAAATTCAGAAAAAGAGTTAATTCAGAACACTGAAAAAGCAGTAAAAAAAATTAATGACACCATCGAAGGAGAAGGCTGGAAAACAAAAGGAACTGTCTCACTTTTATTAAATCAGTCGAGCTTTAACAACTGGATTGCCGGTGGAGAGGACAGCTTTTCAGGAACTTTAGGAATCAACTACGATTTCAATTACAAAAAAGATGATTTAACTTGGGACAATAAAATTCTGGCTTCATACGGATTATTGCAAACCAAAAATGACGACTTTACAAAAAAAACAGATGACCGCTTAGAATTCAATTCCATTGTCGGAAAAAAGGCTTTTGGGCAATGGTACTATTCTTACTTCCTGAATTTTAGAACACAGTTTTCTACTGGTTATATTTACGGCCAAGATGCAAACGGAAAACAAATCAGGACAGAACAAACCAAATTTATGTCTCCTGGTTATCTTACCACAGGTCCCGGAATTTATTGGACAAAAGACGACAATCTTAAAATAAATTTCGCACCACTGACTTCAAAATTCACTTTTGTAGACAATGCTTATACAAGCGGAATCGATAGATTCACAGGTCTGCCTTATGTTGACGGTTCTTATTTTGGTGTTGATGAAGGTAAAAGTATGCGATATGAGTTAGGTTTTTACGCTTCAGTTTATTACAAATTGGCAATCATGACCAACGTAACAGCCGAAAACACCTTGAATCTTTATTCCAACTATCTGGAAGATCCACAAAACGTCGACATCAATTATTCGCTGAATATTATCATGAAAGTCAACAAATTTTTATCAGCCAATTTCTCCTTCCAGGCCATTTATGATGATAATGCTTTTCAAGGCTTACAAACCAGAGAAGTTTTTGGTTTAGGAATTAATTTCGGATTCTAATTGTCAGAAGCATCGCAAAAGGCATTTTAACAAACATGGTTTCCCGCTCTCGGCTATATCTCGCTGTTGCCCTCCCGGGCCAGCAAGGATACCGCCTCCATCGGGGCTATATTCAAACAATTGGCTTCTTTTAAACATAAAAAAAACGGCTTTTGAATGTATCAAAAGCCGTTTCTATTTTATTCCTCTTCTTTTTCAATTGCATCCTTATAATCCGGATATAAAAACTTATTATAAGGAAATCTCGTGATATGAATCTGGCGTACAGCTTCATAAACCATTTCTCTAAATTCCTCAAAATTTTGTTTTTGTGTTGCCGAAATAAACAATGTTTTATCATGACCAACATTACTCATCCAGGTTTGCTTCCATTCATCAAGCGTCCAGTGTTTTCTGGTTTTCTCTGTAATCAAATCATCTTCCTCTATTGTCAAATGTTTGTAGGCATCAATTTTATTAAAAACCATAATAACCGGTTTTTCATGCGCCTTAATATCCTGCAAAATCTGATTCACAGATTCAATATGATCTTCAAAATCCGGATGCGAAATATCTACAACATGCAATAACAAATCAGCTTCGCGAACCTCATCCAATGTACTTTTGAAAGAATCTACTAATTGCGTTGGTAATTTTCTAATAAATCCAACAGTATCCGAAAGCAAAAATGGGAGATTTTTAATTACCACTTTTCGAACTGTTGTATCTAAAGTCGCAAACAATTTATTCTCAACAAAAACTTCACTTTTACCAACTGCATTCATCAAAGTTGATTTCCCAACATTTGTATATCCAACCAAAGCTACTCGAACCATTGCTCCGCGATTGCTTCGTTGAATACTCATTTGTTTGTCGATCGTTTTGATTTTATCTTTCAAAAGCGAAATTCGGTCACGAACGATACGTCTATCTGTTTCAATCTCCGTTTCTCCAGGACCGCGCATACCAATACCTCCTTTTTGACGCTCAAGGTGTGTCCATAAACCAGAAAGTCTTGGTAATAAATAGATACATTGTGCGAGCTCAACCTGAGTTCTTGCATAAGACGTTTCGGCTCTTTGCGCAAAAATATCTAGGATTAAGTTTGTTCTGTCTAAGATTTTTGCATCAATAATTCTTGAGATATTTTTTTGCTGAGATGGAGTCAACTCATCATCAAAAATAACCGTCGATATTCCATTTTCTTTTACAAAAAGATTGATTTCGTCAATTTTTCCCGTACCCACAAAAGTCTTCGGATTCGGGCGTTCCATTTTTTGCGAAAAGCGTTTTATAACTTCACCTCCAGCGGTAAAAGTCAAAAACTCTAATTCGTCTAAATATTCGTTAAGTTTTTCCTCACTTTGATTTTGAGTAATAATACCAACAATGGCTGTTCTCTCAAAATTTATAACTTCTTTCTCTAACATATCTTAAAATAAGCTACAAATTTAATCATTTGTACACTACTTACAATTATAGAATTTCAATTTTAAATTCTAATTAAAAAAATAAACCATTTATAAATCAGGCAATAAAACCTAATTTATAAATGGTATCCAAATTTTATCTGAAACTGTTTATTCGTAAATAAACGTTTTTTCTGTTTTTACGATTCCGTTTTCTTCAATCTGAGAACATGAAATTGGAAAATTCAGTTTGTTGTATTTATATTTTCTGCTTACAGCAACTAATGCAGTTGATGACGGACTGAAATTCATTTCATTATTGTATGAAATCGATTCAAATGCAAATTCTTCTTCATGATACGAAATCATTGGTACAATTATCCTGTAATTATCCCCGAAAAGGCTTTGAACAATTATTTGATCGACCGATTTTTTATCATCATAAGTAAATGATTTCGAGATTTTATCTCCAACCAAACCTTTGTGTTTTGAGACATTATCGTTTACATAAACATACTCAATTTTACCATTAATCTGTTTATTTCTATCGCGTGAAGTACGTCTTACAATGATTCCGTTTTCAACGATATATTCAATATCTTCAACTAAATTTTGGTGATTCGTACTTTTTTTAGTTGTTACTTTTACTCGTGCTCCTTCATAAAAAAAAGTCACAACTTTTGTGATATAATCAGGTCCTTCCTGATATTTTTTTACAAATTTGATAATGTTGTTGTCTGCATCATAAGTATAATTCACGACCTCTTTCCAGTCGCTTCCAACTTTATCTTTTACAGTCATATCCAACAAACCATTTTTGTTGTAAGAGAAGTGCTGAACAACATCAGAAGTTGTAATAGTCTGAATTTTTCCGTCTTTAAAAACAACCGTTTTGTTTACAATTTCACCATCTTTTGAGTTTTGGTAATTTGTCTTTACAATGTTGATCTGCTTTAATTTAACGGCATCGGCCTGATCCTGGCTGTGCATCAAACATGGGAATACCATCATCAAGATGGCGATAAAGTAGGTTTTCATTTTGTTCTTGTATTAATTTGGGATGACCAAAATACAAAATTCTGACAAATTCTAATAGTTTAAATCTCAAAAATTGTAACCACTAAATTTATAAGCAAAAAATCAGTTATTTGAATAAATATCACAAAATAAAATCACCCACTTTCCGCCAAATATTTTATCAACTATATATTAAAATTATAAACAATTCAAACTCTCATTTTACATTTATTTATTCTTTATCCGAAATATTCGCTCAATGATTATGCTTAAATTTGTACAAATAGTTTTTTTGTTTTTTAAATAGCTTTAAATCAAAACAAAAGAGATAGTAGTAAAATAAATGAACAAATCCATGCTATAATCACTAATAAACCAAAAAACAATTTGAATTTATCTTTTCTATTTATTACGCTTATATTATACGGATAAGGATAATTATTTTTATAATTATTTTTACTAGAATTTATTTCTGTTTTTTTGCTTTCTAAGAGGAGATTTATAAATATTTCTAATATTTTTTTTTCTTCTGATTTCATTTCTTTAATTAGTCTAATATTATCCTTAAAATACTCAAACATAAAATATAAGTATTTATTTACACGGTATTAAAAGTATAATTTTTGAAATTTTAATTGTTTCTTCATAAGACTTAAAAATATCATAATAAGACAACAAATTATCACAAAAAGAAAATACAGATATAAACCTATTCTTTTGTTTGAATTGAATAATGTCTCAAAATTTATATTCGTTAATATTTAGAAATTTTACAATACAAGCCTAATTCTTTCATGTATCTTCCTATTGTTGCAGTTGATAGTTTATGTTCACGATTTTGAAGTATTTTTGCAATTCTTTGCGCACCATATCTTTGCTTAAACTCGAAAAAAATTTCTATTATTTGATTTTTAATAGCATTTTTTTTCTGTTTTGTTCTTGACAAATTCTGATTCTTCCAGTCACGATATGTACTTTCACCAACATGTAGAACTTTACACATTCTGCTTATTGTATATGCTTTTTCGTTATCATGTATAAATTTAAAAATTACAAGTTTGTTTTGACAAAGAAGATTGCTTCCTTTTTTTAGAATTTCAAATTTCAAATCAGTTTCTTTAATTCTCTTTTCAAGTTCATAGACTTTCTTTTCTATAGAATTTAATTTTAAATATCCAGGTCCAGGAAAACTTTCAATTCCATATATTTCATAGTCCCGTCGCCATTTACTAATCAAAGAAGGATCAACATTCAGCTCTCTTCCAATTTGAGCGTTATTTCCTCTTTCATAACTCAATTTGATTACTCTGATTTTAAAATCACGATCATATATCCTACTCATCTTTGAATTTTTATTTCATTTTACTTAAAAAAATTCGTTTGTTTTTTGATTTTAAAAAGTTTTACTTAATCATCTTAATTAAATTTTTGATTATTCAACAAAACGATATTGGCTTAATTATCATTATTAAATTCTTTTATTGTTTTAAAATTCAAAGAAGAATGCATTCTTTGTGTGTTGTACCAATTTTCTATAAAATCGAATATTTCTACTTTCATTTTCTTTTTAGAAAGAAGCTTCGTCTGTCTATATATTAGTTCTCTTTTTAAAATTGCAAAAAAACTTTCTGCCATTGCATTATCACAATAATTTCCTTTACGACTCATACTTCTTATTATGCATTGATAAGATTCTAATTTATCCGTAAAGGCTTTATTTGCATATTGTGATCCCATATCAGAGTGAAATATTAACTGATTTTTAATTTCACGCCTAGAGATAGCCATATCCCACGCAGGTAATGTAGTATTTTTAGTTGTTAAATCATCACTGAGAGCCCAACCGATTATTTTTCTATCATACACATCCATAATAATGGTCAAATAAATAAATCCTACGCTGGTATTTATGTATGTAATATCCGAAACCCAAAGTTTAGAAGGGGCATCTCTATGAAATTTTCTGTTTACTTTATTAGGAAAAGTATAAAAATCATGCTTTGAATCTGTAGTTGATTCAAACTTTCGATCAAGTTTTCTTTTTAGATTCATTTTATTCATATAAAATGCTACCCGATTACCCGATATTTTATATCCTCTTTTTACAAGTTCTCTAGTGATTTTCACGGATCCATATTGTCTATTAAATAAATAATACAATGAGGTTATTTCGTCTTTTAATTTAAGTATCTTTTGTTTTTTTGGGGGAATAATTCCATTTTTCCAGTTACGATAAACACGTCTATGTATTCCAAAAACCTCACACATTTTTATTATTGAGTATGTTTTTTCATTTTCTTTAATAAAAGGATAAATCGATAGATTACCCATCGAAAGATATTTAGTCCCTTTTTCTAAAATTTCGAAGTTTTGTTCTGATTGCTTTAATTTCTTTTCAAGTTCGAAAATTTTTTGATCTTCAAGTTTCATTTTTATACCACCACTCCCAGGAAAACCTCCTATACCAAATTTTTCATACGTTTGACGCCATTCTGTCAATTTAGAAGAGGATATACCAATTTCTCTAGCGAACTCTGACAGATTGTTTTTTTTATAACTCAACTGTACTATTTTCTCTTTAAAAAGATCAGAATATTTTCTTTGTTTTCCCTTCATAATTCAAAAAAATATAAGATAAATACATTTATGAGGGATTGCCAAAAGGAATTATTTCAAAAAAAAATATAGGAAAAACGGAAATTGGAAATATAAATGGCATCAATCATTAACTCTTGAAATCAGTAGAGAACATTTAAAAAACAAATAATTGAGGTTACTATTCTTATGGAAGTCTCTCAATCATAAGCTCAATTCAACTCATTATTTCAACAAAAATATAATAAAAAACCAGTTCAATTAAAACTAGAATTTAAAGAAAATTATCAAGAACCTAAAATAATAGGATTTGGTAAAAAACATAAACAAACACTAGAACTTAATTCTAAAGAAGATGAATAAAAATCTGACGTAATTTGGGATTTTAAGCTGAAGTTCTAATTTTAGAAACCATAAAAGCAATCAGCACACCAAAAATACCGATAAAGGCAAAAGAGAATTGAAGCCCAAAATTCTGAGCAATATGACCAATAACAGGAGGTCCCATCAAAAAGCCAAGAAAACTTACACTTGAAACAATAGTTAAAGCTTCACCTGGCGGAACAGTCGGGTTTTTTCCTGCCATACTATAAACCGTAGGAACAATAGTTGCCACACCTAAACCAACAGCCATAAAAGCAATGGTACAAGGAATTAAATAGGGTAAAAAAACTGCAGTAAAAAGTCCTCCCGAGATCATGACACCGCTAATCTGCATGACACGTTCGCGTCCAAATTTATTGATTAAGCCATCGCCTAAAAATCTTCCGCTCGCCATCATAATCATGAATGAAGTATATCCTAAAATCACCAAAGGTCCTGGAGCTTTTACAATATCTTTAAAATAAACACCACTCCAGTCGAACATTACGCCTTCACTGGCCATACTACAAAATCCAATGACACCAAGCCAAATTAAAGCGCTGTCTGGTTTTGTAAATAGTTTTTTCTTTTCGCCTTTGTGTTTGATTTTTTCTTTGGCTTTGACCAAAAATTTAAAATTAAAAACAATCATAACCAACACTATTCCGGCAACAATTAAAAAATGATGCAAAGGAGATAAATTTAAAGCCAGCATTCCTAAACCAACCAAAGCTCCAGTAAAACCGGCAAAACTCCACATTCCGTGAAACGATGACATGATTGTTTTTCTGAAAAGCACTTCGGTATAAACGCCTTGAGTATTTACAGCGATATTGGCTAGATTTCCAAATAATCCAAACAAAAATAATCCTAATGATAATTGTAGTGCTGTTGTAGCCAAACCTAAATTAACCAAACACAACACATACATTATTAAAGAGAAAATTAAAACGCGGTGACTTCCAAATTTAGTGACCATTTTTCCTGAAAAAGGCATAATGATCAATTGTCCCATTGGCAGGGCAAAAAGTATTGACCCCAAATCGCCTTCGGTTAAATGTAAAGCGGTTTTAATATCTGGGATTCGGCTTGCCCATGTTGCAAAACTTAATCCCATTCCGAAATAAAACATTCCAACTGCAAAACGAATTCGGTTTAAATAAGAAGCTTTTGCTTCTCTAAAAACTTTCTTGATTTTTCCTTTTGTCTGAAAAAGTTCTAGTGGATTGAAATTTATCAAAATCGATGCATTTTGGGATTATACTATAAAAGTACAAAAAAGCTGCGTATTTCTTTTATGATGAAAAATGTTCCTTTATTTACAACGTTATTGTTTATAAATTGCTGTGTTTTTGGGCCACGGATTGTACGGATTAAACGGGTTTACACAGATTATAATTATTTTTTTGCATAAAAAAAAGACGCACTGCTGTGCGTCTCTACGATTTATATTATTTTGTTTTTAGCCACACATTTAAAATTAAAACCAGCGAAAACCCGTTTAATCCGTACAATCTGTGGGCTATAATAATTACAAATTAATTACAGTGCGTTGTGCATTGCTCGCAATTGCAGCTTCGATAATCTGCATTACTTTTACGCCATCTTGACCTGTAACTGGTTCTGTCGTATCGTTTATAATTGAATTGTAAACGCCGTCAAAAAAGGAGAAATAATTTCCTTGTAATGTTGGGACTTTTTCACGAATTATTTTCCCATCAATTTCGGTATGCAAAAGACCTTGCAGATTTTCAGGTTCTGTTCCCCAAGATTCTAAATTTGGCTTTTTTCCAAGTTTCAATTCGTCTTCCTGAACGTCGCCTCTTGGTTTTAAAAAAGATCCTTTTTTACCATGAATGGTATAAGCAGGATTGGCTTCTCTCACAAAAAAACCTGCTTTCAAACGCACTCTGACATTCTCATAAATCAATAACAAATCAAACCAATCATCAACTAAAGAATTTTGTCTGGTGTAACGAATATCCCCGAAAACTGATTTTGGAGAGCCAAACAAGCAAACCGCCTGATCTATAATATGCGGGCCTAAATCTTTTAAAACTCCGGCACCGTCATTAGCTGTTTCCTTATGCGCTTTTGGACTCAGCAATGGGTTATATCTGTCAAAATGGAATTCGGCTTCAACCAATTCTCCTAAAACTTCTTCGTTGATTATTTTCTGAATCGTTTTAAAATCGCTGTCCCATCTTCTGTTTTGAAAAACGGCTAATTTTAATCTTTTTTCTTTTGCTATTTGAGTCAGCTCTTCGGCTTCTGCAACAGTTGTTGTGAAAGCTTTTTCGACAACAGCATGTTTTCCTGCCAAAAGTACTTTTTTCGCATATTCGTAATGTGTGCCAACTGGCGTGTTTACGATTACTAAATCGACATCATCTGATAATAAATCATCAATTGAGGGATAACTTTTCACCTCTGGATAATCTTCCTGAATAAGTTTTTTGCTTCGTTCCCAAGATCCTAATAATTCAAAACCGGGATGAATATCTAAAAACGGAGCGTGAAAAACTTTCCCCGACATTCCGTATGATAATAGTGCTGTTTTTATTTTTTGCATGTTGTTATGTTTTTTTGCCACAGATTAATATGATTAGAAAGGATTTCTTTTTTGCCACAAATTTCACGAATTTACACGAATTATTTTAAGTTTTTAAACGCATCGATTTGCGTAAATTCGTGAAATTTGTGGCGAGAAAACTAAAAAAAATCCTTTTAATCTGTGGCTAAATAAATTATAGTTTAGCTCTTTCGTATTGTTTTGGCCATTGAATATCGCTTTCTAATTCTTTGGCAAAATCCAAAGGCAAATTCGGGTTTCTTAATGATTCTCTGGCAAACAAAATTAAATCGGCTTGGCCATTATTCAAAATTTCTTCTGCTTGTTTTGCTTCCGTAATTAAACCAACGGCTCCTGTCAAAATATTAGCTTCTTTTTTAACTTTTTCTGCAAAAGGAACCTGATAATCTGGTCCAATATTGATTTTTTGATGCGAAACTAATCCGCCAGATGAAACATCGATTAAATCTACTCCTTTTTCTTTTAATATTTTCGAAAGCTGTACAGATTCTTCAGGATTCCATCCGTTTTCTGCCCAATCCGTTGCTGAAATTCTAACAAACAAAGGCAAATCTGAAGGCCATTCGGTTTGAACTGCTTCTACAATTTCTAATGTAAAACGGATTCGGTTTTCAAAACTTCCTCCATATTCGTCGGTTCTGATATTTGTCAAAGGCGACAAAAACTGATGCAACAAATAACCGTGCGCTGCATGAATTTCTACAACCTGATATCCCGCTTCAACAACTCTTTTTGTAGCCGATTTAAAATCTGATATTACTTTCTGAATTCCGTTTTTATCTAAAGCTTCAGGAAGAAAAGGTTCGCCCTCATGATACGGAATCGCACTTGGCGCAACAGTTTGCCATCCGCCTTGAGCGAAATCTAATTTTTTATTGCCAAGCCAAGGAGCCGAAACACTTGCTTTTCGTCCCGCATGCGCTAGTTGAATTCCGGGAATCGAATTTTGAGAAACAATAAAAGCATTGATTTGTTTCAGTTTTTCGATATGTTCGTCTTTCCAGATTCCAAGATCAGCAGGAGAAATTCTGGCTTCAGGAGAAACTGCAGTTGCTTCCTGAATAATCAATCCGGCTCCTCCGCTTGCACGGCTTCCTAAATGAACCAAATGCCAGTCGTTTGCAAATCCGTCTTCAGCCGAATATTGACACATCGGCGAAATGACAATTCTATTTTTTAAAGTGGTGTTTTTTATTGTTAAAGGAGAAAATAATTGTGAAGCCATAATTGTAACTTTTAATGAATTTAGGCTACCAATTGAAGACAATAGCCGTTTAAAAAGTAAAGTTACGGTATCCTTATAAAAGAGGAAATCTAAATGTTTATTAATTAACAAACATTTAAAACCTTAAGTATTATATTGCGGGCTTAAATTAAATTTTAAAACGTTACTTTTGTGCGTTAAATACGAACTAAAATTATAAAATGGATATAGTTATCAAACTCTCTCAATTTCTATTGAGTTTATCTTTACTTATTATTCTTCATGAATTAGGGCATTTTATCCCTGCTAAATTATTCAAAACCAGAGTCGAAAAATTTTACTTATTTTTTGATGTTAAATATTCTCTATTAAAAAAGAAAATCGGCGAAACAGAATACGGAATTGGATGGCTTCCGCTGGGAGGTTATGTAAAAATTTCTGGTATGATCGACGAAAGTATGGACAAAGAACAAATGGCTTTGCCACCTCAGCCGTGGGAATTTCGTTCTAAACCAGCTTGGCAACGTTTGATTATTATGCTTGGTGGTGTTACGGTAAACTTTATCCTGGCTTTTATTATATATATAGGAATGGCTTTTGTTTATGGCGATACTTATATTGCAAATTCTGATTTGAAAGATGGTGTATGGATAACCAATCCTGTAATGGAAAAAATTGGAATAAAAACAGGAGATAAAATTATCTCTATTGATGGTCAAAAAATTGAAAACTTTGATGATGACACCAACATGAAGGTCATCATGGCAAAAGAAATTTTAATTGAGAGCAACGGACAACAGAAAACCATCAAAATGCCAACTGATTTTGTTGATCAATTATCTAAACATGAAAAAGGTTTTTTAATTGAAACTAGAATGCCTTTTGTTGTCGGAAGCGTTCAAGATGATTCGCCAAATACTTCGCTTAAGCCAAAAGATCTACTTGTTACATTAAATGGCCAAGAAGCAAAATATTATGATCAGGTTAAAGCAATTTTAAGCGCAAATAAAGGAAAAACAATTCAAGCTGTTGTTTTACGTGATTTAAAACAAACTCCTATTACGCTTAAGGTTTCTGCAAAAGGAATTTTAGGTGTTGTTCCAGGTGGTTTAGACATCAAATCATTAGAAAAATTAGGATACTATAAAGTAAGTACAAAAGAATATACTTTTCTGGAATCTATTCCTGTTGGACTTGCGAAAGGTAAAGATCGTTTAATAGGTTACGGAAAACAATTAAAAATGATTTTTAATCCAGAAACTAAAGCTTATAAACAAGTGGGTGGTTTTGCTGCGATTTATAACATTTTTCCGAGTTCTTGGAGCTGGGAAGCTTTCTGGAATATTACCGCTATTTTGTCAATTATGCTTGGAGTGATGAATTTATTACCAATTCCGGCTCTTGATGGAGGTCATGTGATGTTTTTATTATATGAAATTGTTAGTGGCAAAAAACCGAGTGATAAATTCCTTGAAAACGCCCAAATGGTTGGCTTCGTACTACTTATAGCGTTGCTTTTGTTCGCAAACGGAAACGATATTTATAAGGCAATTATGAAGTAGAAAAAAAAATGAATAAAAAGAGTTAAAATATTTTTGAGAAACTAAAAATTCGATTATATTTGCACTCGCTAAAAAGAGCAATACTTTCCTCCTTAGCTCAGTTGGTTAGAGCATCTGACTGTTAATCAGAGGGTCCTTGGTTCGAGCCCAAGAGGGGGAGCAACTTTTTTTAGCAAACATATTTACCTTTAAGGTGATTCCTCCTTAGCTCAGTTGGTTAGAGCATCTGACTGTTAATCAGAGGGTCCTTGGTTCGAGCCCAAGAGGGGGAGCTTATTAAATACCACTTACAAATTGTAAGTGGTATTTTTTTTTTTGCGTTAATCAGAGCCCCGATGGCTATCGGGGTTGGTTTGAGCCTCAAGGAGGATCTTAAAAAAGACATCAAATTGTAAGTGGTATTTTTTTTTTGCTATTAATCAGAGCCCCGATGGCTATCGGGGTTGGTTCGAGCTCCAGAAGGAACCTCAAAAAAGAAATATCAAATTGTAAGTCGTATTATGAACGTTGTTTACATTATTTTTTCTGCTAAATTGAATCGGTATTATATTGGATTTACATCTGATTTTGATACTAGAATGGAATTTCATAAAAATGCTGAATCAAGAAAATTTACCGCCAATGCTCAAGATTGGGAATTATTTTTCAAAATAGAATGTGAGAACAAACCGCAAGCTTTAAATATTGAAAAACATATTAAAAAAATGAAAAGCAAAATCTATATTGAAAACCTAACTAAATACCCAGACATTATTCTAAAACTCAAAGAGAAATATAAATAAAACTGTTAATCAGAGCCCCGAAAGCCTTCGGGGTTGGTTCTCCCGATAGCTATCGGGACAAGAGGGGGAGCTTAAAAAAAAGACGATCAAATTGATCGTCTTTTTTTTGTTTTATATCAAAGTAAAGTTCATTCCTTCATTCTCTCTGCATTTTTATTGTTTTGCTACTTTATTCGCTAGATTTTTACTTTCAAATAAAACCATCATCTCATTTGCTTTTTCTGGCTTGTTAATGGCTTTTAATGATTCGGCGCAACGATAGTAATAAATTGGATCTAGATTTTTGCCTACTTCTATCAATTCACCGTAATATTTAGCCGCAGATTCCATATCGCCTTCAAAATAGGATTTGTCTGCTACTTTTTTAAGCATGTCGGTATTTTTATAGCCTTTATCGACCACTTTTGTGTAAGTTTTTGAAATATCAATATCTATATATTTTGGCGCTTCCGTAGGGCGTGCTACTGCCACTTTTACTGGCTCTACCTTTTCGTCAGGAATATCGATGACTACTTTTGACATTAGAGGCACTTCCGTTTGTTTCAATTTGGGTTTTCTGTAAATTGGAATTACAGTTCTAGTGTTATTTGGACCAAGATCATAAGTATTAACCATATCTAGTTTTGAAACTTCGTATTTTGTAACTCTTCTTCCAAAGGTCATATTTATTGTTTCTTCAACATAGTAAGCTTCTATAACAAGATCATTATCTGATTTCTTGTCTGATTGTAAATGTGTACTTCCAGCCGATGCAATAACAGGGGCTTTTGAAACTGCTTTTTGCGCAAAACAGCTAAAAGGAACAACACACACAATTGCCACAAAAATTTCTGCATAATTTTTCATGATAATTTTGATTAAGTTGTTTATTTCAAAAAACTATAGTAAAGTTATTGATTTTGTTGCGGTTAGCTTTCTTTTTACCGTGAAGTGCTTGGAAAGACGATAAAGTGTTTGATTTGGCTTTTTTGTCCAACGCTGATTGTTTTTATAATTTTAGTTTTTAATTATTCGTTGTGCGAAAAATTGTATTTTTGTTTTCTCCCGAAATCGCGGCGAACTGTTTCTGCTATTGAAAACAGCGAAACAATTGATGATGAAAAACTTCAGGCAATTGCCAAAATATTAGGTGTAACTGTTGAAGGAATTAAAAATTTCTCTGAAGAAGCGGTTTTAAATATTATTGGAAATACAATTAATAATCATGATAATGCTTCTTCATTTAATTATAGTTGTAGTTTTAATCCTCTTGATAAAATGGTCGAGCTTTTCGAACGTTTAGTTCAAGCTGAGAAAGATAAGGTTGAGTATTTGGAGAAATTGTTGAAAGGGAAGTAGAAATTTTATTTTTTGAAAATATATTATAAAAAAGAGGCTTTTGTATAAAGAACCTCTTTTTTATAATAGAATGATTTAATAATATCTTTGAATTTTATCTAATATGACTTTCTCAATTCTGTTATTTATATGGCAAATAAAATTCTGTACAAGTAAGCAAAATAATTGTTGTGATTGTAAAAAATACAAAATGTTTTAATTTAAGGTTGTATTTAATTTCAACATTTAAAAAACTTATATTACCCAAAATTACATCAAGAAATTTAAACAAGATTAGCTGAACAACAATAAAAGTTGATAATACTGAAATGATATTTAAAATTAAAAATGTCATTTAGAAATGTCCTTATTTTTAGAAAATTGTTTAACTACTTTAATTAAATCATCTGGATTTTTTATTTCCAAAGAATCTTTGTTTTTCATTAATTCATCAACCATCTTTCTATCATGATAATTATCGATATAATCACTCACCTTTTGAATTAAACCGTCTGTTGACAAATCAAAGTTAAAACCTTTAAAACTCGCTTTTAATCCTCCTCCATTAATTCCTATAATTATCAATCCAAGAATTAAAATAATTTTTCCATTCTTAGATAAAAACTGAGCTCTTCCTTCTGAATTTATATTAATTTTAATCTCAACATCAGAAATATCCAATTCTAAATCATTATCAATTATAAAACTTTCAGCAAGCCTAAGTAAATCACTCCCAAAAAATAATAAATCATTAGCCTTTATACTCGTCTTTTTATTAACATTCACAATGAGATTTGTATTGTCTTCTAATTTATAAAAATCCCCTAAGGATCTCTCAATTATAGATGCATATTTAGAAATATCATTTATAGCTTGATGAGATTGAAGCACTTTATAAAGATAGGGGTCTAAATTTGATCTTGAAAATGTTTTTAACCATTTTACAGATTTCCTTTTAGTATAATTACATTTTGTTCTATCTAACATTGAATTATCTACTTCCATTAAAGATGTATCTTGGAAAATTCCTATTGATACAAAATTTGAGTTCTCAGAAGGAATAATTACAACATCACCTTTTTTTACTTCATAAATAAATCTAACTAACTGACCCGCAACTAGCCCTGGCTGTTTATCAGGATACACATTTTCAACATATAGCTTCAACTTATCTTTCAGTTCATCCAAATTCCTAGAAGATTTTTTATAATCTAAAATCTTTTTATACGAAATTTCCTCGTAACCAATTGAGACGAAATTATGTGCTCTATAGGTATCAAACAAATCCCCACCTTCAGTTCTAATTAACCAATACTGTTTTTTTTCTGAAATAGTATCAACATGACTCAAAAAAGCGTTTAATTGATCTTTTAGTAAAGTGTTCTCCATAAATTGATTTGATAAAATGCTAATCTAATAAATTAAGTTCTATAAATAAAATCGAAGTTTCAATTATAAAATATATTTATATAAAACAAAGGTTTAGTAAATTCAAATATAAAATTCTTATTCTAAATTAGTTGAAGATAAACAACACTGTAAATCATGGGACACTTTAAAAATAATTATCTAGACCATTAATATAAAGAGATGAAATATCTCCTTTACTAATTTTACTATTTTTGTGGCCAATATCTTTTCTAAACTCTTTCATTAAATCTTCTTGTTTCAAAATTAAGTTCTTAAGGTTTTCAGGTGTATTATTTCCTGAAAAATAACTCAATTCTCTTTTCCAGTTTATATAGGATAAAAGAATATTATCTGGAAACCATATAATAGCTTTTTGATTAAATTGCTGAAAAAATAAAACCATGTCATCATCCGATAACTTTTCATCATTTTTGTTTTTAGTATTAAAAACTACTTTGAAATAAAACTGGAAAAATTCTTCATAAATTGGAATCTTTTTATTTCTAATTTGAAATTCAATCTCTTTTTTTCTTTCAAGATATCTTGTTACGTAATAGCCAATTAAAGTAACTGAAGCTCCTATTACAGCAATAACTAAATTTATATTTAATTCCAATGTAAAATATTTTTTACAAACTTAATAAATTTATTGACATCAATAATAAGTCAAAAAAAAGCGCCGTAATCCAAAGATCACAGCGCTTTTCTATTTTTATTAAAAACCTTAAACTTCTTAAACCCCTAACTTCTTAGCAATTTCAGCAGGAATTCCTCCTTTGTTTACTAACAATGCAGTAGTTTTATATTTCACGAAATTTTTAGTTACAAACAAGAAACCTTTGTAGTCATTTGTTTCTCCCCAAGAATTTTTTACGATATAATATTCTTTTCCGGTTTGATCTTTTGCAAGACCAATAATATGCATTCCGTGGTCGTCTGTTGTTGTGTAATTATCAAACGCAGCCTGACGCATTTCTGGAGTAATTTCTGGTTCTGCTTTTGGTCCGTTGAACATGTCTGCTTTTTCTTCAGCTGTCATGTCGTCAAATTTCTTTGTTGGTACATACGCCACACCATTTTTCCAGCTAAAGCTTTTCTCGCTTACGTCTGTCGCCCAGGCAACAGTATATCCTTTTTTCAATGCATTGTCAATAACATCCGTCATATCATTCACTTTTACATTGTAAACCTGATCTAATGACCAGTTGTCTGGCACCATCATTGTTGTTTTTTGGTAATATGGAGAAGTTGTAAATGAAGACATTTCAATATATTCATCTGGATTAATTCCTACTACTTCTTTAGCAAAAGACTGTGGTGTATAGTTTTTCCCTTTGTAAGTGAAGTTATCCGGCGCTTTTCCTAAATAAGAATCAATAACTGCTGCGTATGCTTTTTGCCAGTTTGGAGTCAGTTCTCCATTTGGATTTTTAACAACCGCTGCAAGAACTCCTTCTATAAGAGCTGCCATTTCAGCAAATTTATTTTTATCTGTTCCGTAGTTTAATCCTGTGTAAACTTCTCTCGGAACAGTTCCGTATTTTTTATACATATTAATTACATCGTGCAAAGCTCCTCCATCACCTAAAGTGATTGCTCCGTGCATACGAACATAATTTACTCCTTTGTCAACATACACATTTCTTGCTGAAAAAACCTGAGACAATTCTACTGGCTGTTTTCCTAAACGAATCATTTCTGATTCTAAAAATGAGTTAGTTGAATAACTCCAGCAAGTTCCAGAAGATCCCTGAGATTTTACTGATGTTGTTCCTAAGTTAACTACTTCAGTGAATTTAAAGTTCTCTTTACTTTTATCACTTGCATTCAACTTTAATGAGTTTACCAAAATGTCTTGCGCAAAACAGCCGCCTACAGCAACAAAAAATGCAGATGCAGCAAAAACTGATTTCATTGTATTTTTATACATAATCAAAGGATTTAAATAGTTGACTAATTAGTAGCCCGTATTATATTTTTGTTACAAAACAATTAAATAATCGGTAAAAAAACTATTATTTAACAGTTAATGTTTATACAATCTTTTTATTATGCGTTTAAATCTTACAAATTATACAATCTGAGTTTTTTAATTAGAAAATTTGGCAATTAGATAATTAGAAAAATTTTCTTCAAAATAGACTTTCAAAATACTCGCTATTATTTGCAAATAAATAGTATTTTAGTTCTTGAAAATGCCACATCAAAACCGGACATGTACGAACTGGAAAAAGAAACTTATTTAGGCAATACCAAAAACATCTTCAATACTCAAGAGGGAATTGCAGTTGTTGAAACGGAGTATCAAAATAAAGTTTACGAAGGCTGGCATTCGCACAATAACGCGCATATAACCCTTTTTTTAAAAGGTGGCACGACGGAGAAAAGGAAAAATTTCAGAGAAACAGTCGGTCCAGGATCGTTGTTATTTTATCATAGCGATGAATTGCATTTAAACCAAAATACACTTTTTCCTTCCCGAAACATCAATATCGAAATTGAAGAAAATCTGCTCAAAGAACTTCAAATCTCAGAAGCTATTATCGAAAAATCAATTCAAAATGAAGCTTTTACCAAGTTTTTAATTTTAAAGATTTTTAAGGAAACGCTTACTGCCGATGCTTTTTCTGCCGATACAATTAAGATGTTGTTTTCTCAATTAACCGTTGCTAATAGTCATTTGGATCGATTTGAAAAAAGTCCGTTTTGGGTAAAAAGTTTAAATGAATTATTAAACGATTGTTGGAATGAAAATCCAAATCTGCAGGATTTGGCATTGGTTTTAAACCTCAACCCTATTACAATTTCAAAACATTTTCCTAAATATTTTGGATGCACTTTGGGCGAATATATGCGTCGTATTAAAATCAATCGTTCACTTTCGCTGATACAATCTAATGAAATTAATTTGACTGAAATCGCTTTAGAATGCGGATTTGCAGATCAAAGCCATTTTATCCGAACTTTTAAAACGCAAACCGGATTTCTGCCTAAACAGTTTCAAAAATTATAGAGAGGCAAATTTCATTCTATTTTTTGGTTTTGATTCGGGATACTTTTGTCTCATCATAAATCATTAAATACAATCAAATGGAAACGCTTACTTTAAAACAAAAAACGTTTAATTCCCCAATAACAAAAATCATTCTTGCTTTACTTACTTTTATGGCAGTTGTTATTATTAGTCAACAAATTGCTGTAAAATTACTAGCCTTAACACCGCTTGAAAAAGATTTCCGAAACCTTTTAAAAGGGCTTTTTGTTTCTGCTTTATGCATTTTCAGTTACATTCTTTTCTTTAAAAAATATGACAAGAGAACAATCGAAGAATTTTCTACAAAAGGACTTGCAAAAAATCTTATCATTGGCACTCTCATTGGTTTTACCTTACAATCTCTTACTATTTTAGTAATATACCTAAACGGAAGCTACAGTGTTCTGAACATTAACCCAATTTCATTCATTCTGATTCCTTTTACTATTATGTTTACGGTTGCTATTATTGAAGAAATATTAGTGCGTGGAATTATCTTTAGAATTGTGGAAGAAAAACTGGGAAGTTATATTTCTCTTACCATATCTTCAGTACTGTTTGGCATTTTTCATTTAGCAAATCCTCATGGGACTTTGATTTCGGCAATATGCATAACTATGGCAGGTTTTATGCTTGGAGCCGCCTTTATTTACAGCCGTAATTTATGGTTTCCGATAGCTTTGCATTTTGCTTGGAATTTTACACAATCTGGAATTTATGGTGCGATAACATCTGGAAACGAAAAAACAAATAGTTTATTAAATGCAAAAATACAGGGTCCAGAATTCATTACCGGGGGAGAATTTGGTCCTGAAGGATCTATTCAGGCTATTTTATTCTGTGCAGTAGGAGCAATTGTACTATTAGTTTTAAGCCGAAAAGAAAACAAAATCATTAAGCCTTATTGGAAAAAATAAAAGTTTTTTACCCGCAATTATAATAAAAAACACCCGACAAAATTGTCGAGTGTTTTTTATTTATTTTTCAATATTCAAATTTCACTATTCACTTCTTACTAATCACTTTTCACTAAAAAACTACCTCATCCAATTGCTTCCGAAAACAATATAATACGCCCAATCTTCATTACCTTTTGCAACATCAATTCCCATTCGAAGTTTAAATTTTCGGGCGATTAAATATCTAAAACCTGTTCCGTAACTGTAAACAACAGGTTTCTGAAATGCTTTATCCCAATCATCAAATGCACTTGCAAGACCACCAAATCCCATCAAACTCCATCTTCGATACAAATCCCAACGTAACTCGAGTTCGTTTACAATACTAGTATTTCCCATATATCTGGCTGCCGGAATTCCTCTTAAATTAATTCCCGGTTTAAGATAAAAAGGCGGACTTCCCAACGCCTGCTCCCCTTCAATCCTTAGTCCGCCAATTAATTTATCCGTTATTGGATAATAACCTATTGCAGACAAATTAATACGCCAGAAATTATAATCACTTCCTAGCCCTTTGTCTGACCAGAAAAAATCTGACTGAATTCGTATTCCTTTATCTGGTGTAAATATATTGTCACGCCCGTCAAATTGAAGCGCTGCTCCTAACTGACTTACCGTACTTTTAATATCGCCCGGCTTCACAAACGGAGGCGGAAGATTTAAGTCGGGCAGATTTATTTTTGAATTTAAAAACAAATATTGCGGTCCGGCACTCCATTTTTCATTGTTAAATTGCTTTAGCCATTGTGTATAAAAAACAGTTGATCTAAAATTCAATTTAAATTCCTGATCATTTCCGGGAAGATTATTGGCATAAAAGGACAGATTTATATCTCCATACGCTGCTCCAATACGATATAATATTTTTGGTTTTATTAAAGTTGCAGAACGAAACGCTCCTACCATCCAGCTGTTATTTGCCGTGTACATTCCGAATCCTCCGGTTATATCCGGATTTATAAACCGTTTTTTTCCATCTTCATCGATCACAGGATTTCGTTTTTTAAGAAAAACTGGAGCCAAAGCACCTCCAAATCCTCCTAAAGCCGGTTCAGATATAATGGCTGGAACTACCAGAAAACCATTTGCATAAATTAAAAAATTACTTAAATCGATAGCGCCATCAAGAGAATCTCTATAGCGCATGTTTTTAGGTTCCGATACTGTTGTTGTTTGTGAGGTCATTCCTGTGTAAGACAAGAGAAACAAGACAATAATTAATCTGGTCTTCCAAATACTTGTTCGATCAAAAGGACGCTTTTTTTTCATTGCAGAATATGTTTCTTCCTTGTAAATAGGAAATTGATTATTTAGGTTGTTCTTTTTGAAAACTGAATACATGTGCCAGTGTTAAAAAAAATGTATTTCCCTGAAACCTGTTTACAGCTCCAATTTCAGAAACCCAGCGCAGTCCAGCTGTAGTTTTGCATCCAATATGAAAATAATTCACTTCAGCGCCTAAAGCTCCAACTCTGTCTTTATGTGGTTCCAGAAGCAACGTACCAACCGGTATTTCATCATTTGATACTTTATATTGTAGATAATAGATTAATCCTGCATTCAAAATTCCTGTTGGGGCAGTTTTCTCGGCATTCATCATATAAAAAGTTTTGCCCAAACCTCCTTCGATACTTAAAATGTCACCTGTTTTTATATCGGTATCTTTCTTTTTTCCGTTGATTTCATAAGCGGCCAAAATCGAGAAATGAGTTGTTTTTTTGTCATTAAAAAACAAAGTCGTTCCTCCCGAAAATTCATTCATAAACATTCCTAATCCGCTATTGTTACTTCCTCCCAACTCATATTCCCCTGTAGGAAGATACAATTGATAACTAAAAACAAAATCTGCTCTTTTATGATGCCAGCCTAATTGAATGGGCTGTACGAGCATATCAGTAAAAGCAAAAGAACTTTTTGAATCTACATAACTTCCCTGAATCGCATTTGATGCAAAAGCAATTAAAAGAGTTGCGCCATAATTTGCGCCAAGAATTTTAAAATCGCTCACATAATTTGCACCTATACCAGTTAAAAACATATTAATATTTGGATTTGCAATGGATTTGTCTCCATCGGAATTTCTTAAAGAACCTGCTTCATAAAAATATCCAGGCACATAAACTGTGAGCATATTTTCTGGAGCCTGAGTTCCCGATTGTAGTCCGGAAGATCCAAGAATATGACCTCCTTTAAGCTGTGCATAACCTGATAAATGCATCAATATTATTAACGATAAAACAACTGATTTTTTGATTTGATTATGTCGATTTAATTCCGTTTTCATTGTTCTTGCATTTAAAATTAATGAGACTTGATAATCCTATTTATCAACGACTTACTATCAGTTTGAATATTGTTTTAGATAATATGTATGCGCTTTTCCGGATTCATTCTGACAACTTTAAAATATTCTGAAGGCGATTTTCCGGTATGTTTAAGAAAAGCTCTAAAACAGGTTGTTCTTGATTTGAAACCAGAACCCCAAGCCATTCCTTCCAGAGAAAGATCTTTCCATTCTGGGTCATTAATTTTTTCTTTAAAATATTCTACTCTTTTCAAGTTTACATAATCTTGAAAATGCAGATTAAATTCAGAATTAATTAAATTGGAAAGATGATGTACCGATATTCCGGTTTCATCAGCAATATCTCTTATTACCAAATCCTTTTTCAGAAAAAGTTCTCGTGAAGCAAAAATTTCTTCCAATTGCATCAAATACTGCTGTTTCTTTTCAACTGTAAGATCTTTTACAATTGGCAATGTATTTTTTGATTCGTTTTCTTGTATCACGAGCAGTTTCTCTTCAACGATTTGAAAATCATCATTGACTTCATTTGTATTTATATCATAGAATATTTGTGGCTTAAAATAAAGCCAGCTCACTGTAAAAACAAGTACAAATGAAATCAGTATGTAACAAGACAAATCGACTGTATAAACACTACTAACTAAAAAGTAATGCACAAAAAGTGCCGAAAACAAAAACAAAATCACCAAATTATAAACTCGTATCCAGCTTAAAACTTTTATTCTATTGAAATGATTTTTTTTGAATTTTTCTAAATCATAATTCAAAACCATCATAGTCTGGCAAAATGCATAAAGCAGCCAAATAGACAAACTCAACATTGAAAATGGGCTTTGAATTTTAGGAGAAAATTTTTGTGCCAATGGGAAATCAACCAAATTACCAATCCAAACACAAAATGTTAAACTAAAATAAATCAAAAAAGGCAAGAAATGAAGCCAGTCATATTTTTGAAATATACGATCTGTAAACAATAGATTTCGGACATACAAAAATGCACATGGCGCCACTAAAAACATAAAAGATTTCGTGATCATAAACAGATCAGGGAAAAAATTAAGAACATTTGCCGACAAATAAAAATTATATACACTGACAACAGCAAGGCTAAATAAGAACAGTCCTAAAAAAAAACTCTTGGAGTAATTTCTTTTAGAAAACAGCACCATAAATGATGTCGCAAAGCCGACCATCGTTGCCATAAAAAAGAAAAGAGAAAGTACTATATCCAGCATATATTAGTTTTTTATAATTAATAATTGCTCCTTCTTAAAAAATAAATTTTAAAAGAAAGTTGTGTACCATAACTCATAAAGACTACACTTATCTGTTGCCAGATAAGTATAAGTGTCTTTATAAAATAAATTTAAAAGCTTATTTTTTAGCGAGACCTGGGGGAAAGCCTTCTAGTATTTTTTTAATTGCACCTGCAATAAATTCTTCTGGATTATCTGGTTTACTGTCGATTTGGGCATTACCGATTCCTTGCCAAAGCAGTTTTTGTGTTTTTGAAGAAACAATATCAATAACAAGGGAACCATCAACATAATCATATGAATTGAATGTTGTTGTACCGCCGCCCATCATAGCGCCGCCGCCCCAATATCCGTATGGACGATACATTCCTCCATAACCATAAAAATTAGTATCGGCAGTAACTTGAGTTTTGTTTTTTAGTATAGAAACCGCATTGACTTTTAAATCAGGATTATCAGTTGATTCTACAAATCCTTTAGCGGTCATTTCGGCACGAATTGCTTTTGCAACACGATCTGCATTAAGCTGATTTACCTGGCCTTCTTGGGCTTTTAAGTCATAGACCGTAAAAGTTTTGTATTGGCTGAAATTAGCAGAGTGATCGTAATCTGTGGTAACTTTTACAGTTGGTGAACAACTGTAAAACAATCCCAATAAAATTAACGGAATTAGGCGAAGATTTGTTCTTTTAATATTCATTGTTCTGATATTTAAATTAATAATTAAATTAGTTTAACTCGAATGCTTTATTAAAATCATGTAAAATCTTTGGGGCGTTAATGTAATGTAAAATACCTGTTAAACTAACACAAACAACTATTAAACAACACCTTAACATAGCCTAAAGATATATCATTTTCTTTAATTAACATAGTTTATTGCAAAAAATCTTACTTATTGCATTTAATGATTTTATCTAAAATGTAAGTTTTGATTCTTACAAATCTTTTTTAAATCTGAGCGACTACATGCGTGCGAATTACATTTCTGCCGAAATGGGCAATCTTCCTTCTTTTATGGCTTCGACCATTTTATTATAATCCAATTCATTTTGATGTGCATATGACATTGAAAATTTAGAAATAGCATTCGCAAATTCATTATTATTGCCAATATATCCAGACAAAAGCGACGGATCACCAGATCGTGCATGTGCTCTTGCGAGTGCCCATCCACAGGCTTTGGCATAATCTGTCATATTTTCAGATTTCATTATTTCTATAACTGGTTTTATCTTGGCATCACGAAGCTGACGGATATAAAAATATTTGCCTTTATCATCATTTGTCCATCCTAAAAACATATCTGGCGCTGATTGCATTAATTTTTGTCCCATTACAATTCGTTCTCCCTGATGAGGATATTTCCCTTTATTTTTTACGTTTGCTTCTAATACGCTTTTTCTGGCTTCTTTAAACTGCAAAAAAATTGGCTCTCCGGTAGCCGACATTAATAAACTTATGCCACATAGTGTTCCAACACTTCCTACGCCTACTACTTTTATTGCAAAGTCATGCATGGTATATCTGCTCAACAAAACTTGTTTATCTTCTGGAAGTGATTCTATATATCGTTTATGAGCCTGTTTAGCTTCTCTTAACGTATAACTTTCTTCATCTCCTGAAGGATGATAAATCAATGGAGGATCATCTTTTATTCTGGCCCGAACTCCATCTAAATAAGTCATTTTTGCAAATTCTTTTTCGTGAGCAATAGATTCGACGGCTTTTTTTATTCGTTTCTGCTGAAATTCTTTTAATTCTTCATCTTTTCCCAAATCAATAAGCTCTGCCAGATCAATATCAGCATACCAAATTTGAAGTGCCGATAATTTACTGTAATCGAGCATATGTCGTTTATAGCTGTCTGCTACATGCCAGGCAAACGCTTTGCAGTCTTTAACAGAAAATTTTCGCCACTTTCCTGCAATTGCAAAACTTGTTGCGAGCCTTTTTAAATCCCATTCCCATGGGCCGGGAAATGTTTCATCAAAATCGTTAATGTCAAAAACCAATTTACGTTCAGGAGTTGCAAAACCGCCAAAATTCATTAAATGACAATCTCCGCAAAGCTGCAGTTGTATTCCTGTGTTTGGTGTATTTGCTAAATCTGCAGCCATAATTGCGGCAGCACCTCGATAAAAAGCAAAAGGCGATTCAATCATTCTTCGATATCGGATAGGCAATAAACGTTCAAGCCTTCCTATACTTGTCTGAATCAAAATATCTACAGGATCTTTACGATCTTCCGGTGGTGTCCATTCCTGATGAGAAGAACGAGACACATCTTTCCTTATCGCTGCACCATTATCATAGCGTTCTGCTTTTGATGCTAATCGATCAAAAAAACTTTCGGCACTATCTGTTGCTTTTTCTGTCATGCAGATGATTTATCTAAACTCAATTCTAATTTTTTCTTTTGAAGTTTCAGCTTGTTGAAAGAAACTTAGAAATATTATTAACCAGGAAATATAAATGCTACCACAGCTCTTAATCCCCAATCTGGTCTTATGCTTGAATGGCCCACAATTGGTATTAAAGGCATAACAGCAAATTGCATAGTCTGACCGCCTAATTTTGTAATCGCACCAACATTTGGGCTAACTGTAATCAGGGTTGTATTTCCTTGCCAGTTTTGCGTAATTTCTGAAGTAATACCTAAACTTGCGCCACTTTTATAACTATGTGTCAGAAATAATTGTGTGTAAAACTGATTAAAATCTGCTCTGTCAGCATTTCCTGCTACGGACCAAATTTGATTGGCTAAAAAACCTATCGAAAGTCCTTTTCCCTGATGCATTACCAAAACGCTCGGTCCAATTCCGAATTTTTCTGTTCCTAAAAATTTTTCTGTAGCTGTTGGTACTAAAAAAGCAGGACCGACACCCAAAATAATTCCTTTAGTTTTAGGAGCAAAAAAAGCCGTTACTGTTGCATCGCTTAAACCAAATTCATGGTTGTTTTCTCCTGTAATATCTTGTTGATCTACAACCGGAAGAATATAACGCGTTATTAAATTTAGATTCTCACTTAATTTAAATGGAATTACAGGTTGTATGTTGATCTGATATTTTACTCCATTATAAGGACCAATTCCATAAGTAATATTATTTTGCAGCGGAACGCTAATTAAGCTTGCAACCGGATTTGCCATTTTATCGGCAAGTTCTTGTGCGCTTGCTCCAGCTTTTTCTTCTTGCGCGAATGCTGAAAAATTTAAAAGAATTAAAAACATACTGAACAAAAATTTTGCAGTGGCATATATTCTAAATCGGTTCATAATAATTCTTTTTAAGATTTATAACAATTTTCGACTTATGATGGAACTCATCATTATTTATCTGCGAAAACCTTTTTCCAATCGTCTTTAATACTCACAATATGATATTTGTATTTTGCAGCAGTATTTAATGAAAGATTATCTTTTTCCTGATAATTGTATTCTCTAATCGAATCGTTATGATTTACAATTAATTGAAACGAAGGATATTTGCTTCCTGAAGAATATCGTAACATGGCAAGATCTCCAGCTCCGCCTTCATTTCCGCAGGCAAAAACTGGTCGTTGTCCAATGTGCAATTGTATACCGACAGGTTTTCCTTCTTTATCATTAAAATGATCTAAAGCAGGTTCTCTTAAAACTGCATTTTTAGCATCATCAAATTTATATTTGAAAGAAGTTCCAACAACCTGATCTTTTGGAATCCCATAATAATCCTGCGATATTGCTCTAACAACTTCAACTGTTCCACCAGTTACAATAAAAGTTTTGAATCCGTTTGCACGGAGATAATTCAGTAACTCCAATTGTGGCTGATATCTAATTTGTTTTATCGGAACATTTTTACCCGGATATTGGGCTCCAGAAAAGAACTCTTTTGTTGAAGCTTCAAATTCATCTTCGGTCATTCCTGTATGCGTTGCGGCAACCAATTCTATAAGTGCTTTATCTCCGCCTTTTTCAAAATAAGTCTTGTCTTTTTCTACAACGGCTTTAAAAGGCTGTTTTTGTGCCAAAGCTGGATTAGCTTCAACCATTTTTTTAACTCTGTAAAAAGCAAATAATTCCTGAACATAAGGCTTTTCAGCCCAAAGTGTTCCGTCATTATCAAAGGTTGCGATTCTGTTTTCTACCGGAATAAAATCCGGGCTTCCCTCTTTGGTTACTTTTTCAACGTAAGCAATAATATCTTTTTTTAAAGCTCCGTCATTCCAGCTTAGCAAAGGATCACTGCTGGTTACAGCAGTTGCTGTGCTATCTTTTGGATTAACAGCTGTACTTTCTTCTGATTTTTTACATGAAACAAATAAAAAAAGAAGCGCAGGTATTAGTACTATTTTTTTATACATAACAAAAATATTAAGTGAAAGAAAACAGGACATAAAAGCCCTGTTTCTTTTAATTATCTATACTTTATTTTTTCTTTTTTGAAGTGTCTTCTGCGTCTTCTTTTAATTTAGGCATTACATTTTTTTCTATATATTGTTTTGCCTTGATATCTTTCATTGCTTCTTCCATGATAGTATAAGCAGAGAAACTTGGTGGAATTGATCTTGGTGGATATTCTTTAAATGTTTCTGCAAATACCACTACATCTTGTATTGCACCGTACATTGACCCAACATGATTTAACTGCCAGTCCCAGAAAGTATTTGAGGTTATATCTGCTCTTTCAAAAGGATCCTGAAACAGATTGAATGTTTTTTGAAGACGCAGTTTTGTAAAAGGTTCTGCCCAAACACCAAGTGTACCTTCTAAACGCTGTTCAGCAAAAACGTATTTGTAATCTCCTTCTCTTAAAGCAACTAAAAGACCATCATCATCTGTATAGAAGAATTTATCTCTCGCACTTTTTTGTGTTTTGCCTTCTAAAAATTTACTTTGATCAAAACCGTCTAAATGGACTTTGTATGATTTTCCGTTTGCAGTGTAACCTTTTAAAAGTTTGTTAGTTAAATCTGGCTCACCAGCAATTGAAGCCAAAGTTGGCATCCAGTCATTATGGCTCATTAATTCAGTAGTTACAGTTCCTGGTTTAATATGTCCTGGCCAACGCACAATACAAGGTACACGAAAAGCTCCTTCCCAGTTTGTGTTTTTTTCTGAACGGTAAGGTGTCATTGCACCATCAGGCCAGGTATTCATGTGAGGACCATTATCTGTAGAATACACCACAATTGTATTATCAGCAATTCCTAAATCGTCTAATGCTTTTAAGATACTTCCGATAGTTTCGTCATGTTCAATCATACCATCAATATATTCACTGTCTCCGTGTGTGTATCTTCCTCTGTGTTCTGCTCTAACGTGTGTACGAAGGTGCATACGTGTTGCGTTGAACCAACAGAAAAATGGTTTTCCAGCAGCGTTTTGTCTTTTAATAAAATCAATAGCTGCTGCTGATGTTTCATCATCAACTGTTTCCATTCTTTTTTTAGTAAGCGCTCCGGTATCTTCGATTTTTTGTTTTCCAACTCTTCCAAAACGAGGATCAGTTGTTGCGTCATCAACATTTGTTGCCGTACATTTTAAAACGCCTCTTGGTCCAAATTTTTTCAAATATTCGGGATCTTTAGGATAATCTGGCAATTCTGGTTCTTCTTCTGCATTTAAGTGATACAGATTTCCGAAGAATTCGTCAAAACCATTCACAGTTGGCAAACTTTCGTTTCGGTCTCCAACGTGGTTTTTACCAAATTGTCCTGTTGCATAACCCAAGTTTTTCATTATTCCACCAATAGAAGGATCTAACTGACTCATACCCATTGGCGCTCCCGGAAAACCAACTTTTGTAAGTCCGGTTCTAAGACCGTGTTGTCCTGTTAAAAAAGCAGCACGCCCTGCAGTACAGCTTTGTTCTCCATAATAATGAAGAAAACGTAATCCTTCATTTGCTAAACGGTCAATGTTGGGTGTTGTATAACCCATAACTCCATCACTATAAGCACTAATATTAGTAGTTCCAATATCATCACCCCAAAGTATCAAAATATTAGGCTTTTTGTTTTGGGCCGAAAGTGACAGGCTTGAACATATTAATGCAAATATTATCATCGCATTATTAAATCTGCAGTAAAACTTAATTTGTTTCATGGTAATAAAATTTGTTAATAATTAGTGTTATAAAGAGATGTGCTTATAAAAGCAAAAATGTCAGGGCTTTTTCTTTAAATAAAAATTATTCTGAAAAATTGCTGTTTCATAATTTTATTGACAGTAAAAACTGATCAAAATGAAATCAAGAATTTTCTTAATTTTTTTTTAAGAACTCAAAATTAGCTAATAAAAAACCTGACTACAGTATTTTTGAGCCACGACGTGGTTTCATTTTATAAAATGAAACGTTAAAAAAGTAACTTTTCAACGAATTGTTAAAGCATTTTGCAAAATCTATTAAACAAAAGAGGCGATTTTGATTATCTTAAATTATTACTCTTAAAGAAGAAATTTTTGTTCCGATTCTACAACTTGAATTAAGTTTTCAAAAAAGGGCAAAAAAAAAGCCATTCTTTCGAATGGCTTTTAGTATATCTTTAAAAAGAAAACTATTCTATTTCAGAAACTCTCATGGTATTTACCATTCCTTTATCTTTAATCGGCATAGCTGCTAGGTTAATTAAATAATCACCTTTAGTCGCATATCCTTTTTCAACTGCAATTTTATTTACATCTGTTACAGTATCATCTGTACTTTCTTCATTATCATAGAAGAAAGATTTAACTCCCCATAATAAATTCAATTGTGTTAAAATTCTTCTGTTTGAAGTAAACACTAAAATATGAGCAGAAGATGGTCTCCAAGCTGAAATCTGGAAAGCAGTATAACCGCTGTTTGTTAACGTACAAATTGCTTTTGCATTGATTTCATTAGCTAATAAAGCCGCTTGGTGGCAAACTGTTTTAGTAACAAAACGTTTTGTTTTGATTTGTGGAGTATTTTGAGGCACTTGAATAAGTGGAGAATCTTCCACAGCTTCACATATTTGCGCCATTCTTTGAATTACTTGTACAGGGTAATTTCCTGTTGCAGTTTCTCCAGACAACATTACTGCATCTGCACCGTCCATTACTGAATTTGCAACGTCGTTTACTTCAGCTCTTGTTGGAGTTAAACTTGTAATCATTGTTTCCATCATTTGTGTAGCAACGATAACAGGAATTCTAGCCGTTTTAGCTCTACGGATCAAATCTTTTTGTACCAATGGAACTTCGTGAGCAGGAAGCTCAACACCTAGATCTCCACGAGCAACCATTAATCCATCACAATATGCTACAATTTTGTCCATGTTCTCAAGAGCTTCTGGCATTTCAATTTTAGCAATAATTGGAATTTTAACTTCTGAATGCTTAGCGATAAGTTCTTGTAAATCTTGTAAATCGCGAGGAGTTTTCACAAATGAAAGTGCGATCCAATCTACTTTTTGCTCAATTGCAAAAATCGCATCTGCAATATCTTTTTCAGTTAAAGCTGGCAAAGAGATTTTTGTGTTTGGAAGATTAACTCCTTTTTTAGATTTTAATTCTCCACCCTGAATAACTTTTGCAACAACTTCTGTCTTTTTATCTGTAGAAACGATTTCAAAAATAAGTTTACCATCGTCAAGCAAAATACGCTCTCCAACATTTACATCATTTGGGAAATTTTGATATTTCATAAATGCTTTTTTCGCATTTCCGATAATATCTTCTGCTGTTGTGAAAGTAATTTCATCACCATCATGTACAACAGTTCCTTCTTCCATTACACCAACTCTAAGTTTTGGTCCTTGCAAATCTCCTAAAATTGCTGTAGTGTAACCAAACTCTTCATTTAGACCTCTAATGATATCGATTTTTTCTTTTACTCCTTCGTAATCTGCATGCGAAAAATTGATTCTAAACACATTAACCCCTGCCTCGATCATATCCTTGATAATCTCTCTTGTACTACATGCGGGACCAAGTGTAGCAACAATTTTGGTTTTCTTGTTTGTTAACATTTTTTTTAAAAAATTAGATTGTTTTTTGATTTTATTTTATTTGTATCGACGGCATAAATAGCCGCAACACTCTCTATGGTATTTAATTGTTGTTGAATTTCTGAAAAATTTAGAGCTTCCTCGCTATTCTCTATTTTCAGGAAAAAATCTACTTTTTTGAATTCAGGAAGTAAATGAATTGTTGTTGAAACCTCACTTGTTTCATTAGAAAACAAATTCTGGAAATCATTTGTACTCACTGAAATGATTTCATTTTTATTCTGAATTAAATTCCATGAAACTGCTTTTTCGGAATCATAATAATAAAACCTAGAAAAATTTGCCTCTCCTTCTTTAGTCTGAGCATGGATCTCGTTTTTGCTCTTACTTAAGTTTATCGGAAGGATCTTATTGATAAAATAGGCCAGTCTATAATCTTCTAATGAAGTATGAATTGCCATTAAATAATAATCAATTTCGTCAAATTCGTCTAAATCCAATCTATGAATAGCCATGTCATGAAAAATCAAGTTGTAAATATACTATTTCTAACGGAGCATCAATAGTTATGACGTGGTTGTTTTTGTTAATTTATAAACGAAAACGTTATAGCTTTAAGATAGTTACAGCATTTTTGTAGCTATTTCTTGTCTATTTTCTCCTGAAATGCAAAATAAGCCCTTTGTGATGCTTTTTCTTCTGCCTTCTTTTTTGAAGTTGCTCGCGCTCTTGCGATTACTTTATTATCTATGCTCAATTTTACGCCAAATAAGCGCTGACCGTCAATACCGTTATCCTCAAAAATGTCATAATGAAAGATTCTCTTTTCTTTCTGACACCATTCGATAACTAAACTTTTGTAACTAATAACTTTTCCTTCAAGTCGGGCGATATCAACATAAGGCGTAATTACTCTCTTTTGAATAAAACGCTCGCAGAAAGGATAGCCTTTATCCAAATAAATTGCTCCAACTAAAGATTCAAAAATGTTGCCGTGTATGTTCTCGCCAAAATGTTGAATTGGCACTTTGCTCTCCACAAAGCGAACCAGATTTAAATCTTTACCCAATTCATTCAAATGCTCACGACTTACAATTTTTGATCGCATTTTAGTCAAATAACCTTCGTCTCCGTTTGGTGCTTTATTAAACAAATGTGCAGCAATTACAGCACTTAACATCGCATCGCCTAAAAATTCCAACCTTTCATAATTGATTGGTTGTCCATTTTCATCTAACTTATTTGATGACCTATGTGTAAAGGCTTTCCTGTAAAATTCTACATTGACAGGCGGAAAACCAAGAATTTTCTGAATAGTGTCAAAAAAAATCCCGTCTTCTAGAGAACGGGATTTAGAAAATATTTTTTTGATAATATTCATATACGAAAATTAGTCAACCAATTTTTTAAACAATACACAAGCATTGTGTCCACCAAAACCAAAAGTATTACTCATGGCAACATTAACCTCTCTTTTTTGAGGTTTGTTTAAGGTAAGATTTAATGAAGGATCAATTTTTTCATCCACAACACTATGATTAATCGTTGGAGGAACAATTCCGTGCTGCATAGCCAAAATAGAAGCAATTGCCTCAATAGCTCCAGCCGCACCAAGTAAATGTCCTGTCATTGATTTTGTTGAATTGATATTGATATTTTTTGCATGGCTGCCAAAAACAGCACTGATTGCTTTTAATTCAGCAACATCTCCAAGTGGTGTAGAAGTACCATGAGTATTGATATGATCAACATCTTCAGGTTTCATTCCTGCATCTCTCAAAGTGTTTTCCATTACAGCAATAACTCCAATTCCTTCCGGATGTGGTGCAGTTAAATGGTAAGCATCAGATGACATTCCTCCACCACCAACTTCGCAATAAATTTTTGCACCTCTAGCTTTTGCATGTTCGTAATCTTCAAGAACTAAAGCTCCTGCTCCTTCTCCTAAAACGAAACCATCTCTGGTTGCATCAAAAGGTCTAGAAGCTGTCTCTGGACTTTCATTTCTTGTTGATAAAGCGTGCATTGAACTAAAACCTCCCATACCAGCAATTGTAACTGCAGCTTCAGATCCGCCTGATACAATAACGTCGCACATTCCTAAACGAATGTAATTGAAAGCATCAATTAATGCATTTGCAGAAGATGCACATGCAGAAACTGTTGTATAGTTTGGTCCCATATAACCATTACGCATAGAAATATGTGCAGGAGCAATATCAGCGATCATTTTTGGGATAAAAAACGGATTGAACTTTGGAGTTCCATCGCCTTTCGCATAATACATTACTTCTTCTTGAAAAGTCTCTAAACCTCCAATACCTGCTCCCCAGATAACACCAACTCTTTGTTTGTTTACATTATCATTAGTAATTCCAGCATCTTTGATAGCTTCATCACTGGCAGCAATTGCGTATTGAGCAAATTTATCTAGTCTACGAGATTCCTTGCGATCCATGTAATCTTCAATATTGAAGTTTTTTACTTCGCAGGCAAATTTCGTTTTATGCTTCTCTGTATCATAGTATGTGATAGGAGCGGCTCCGCTTACTCCATTCACAAGTGCATTCCAATAATCCTGGATATTATTCCCGATAGGGGTAAGTGCACCTAATCCTGTTACAACAACTCGCCTTAATGCCATAAATATGTATTTTGTACTTTAAACAAATAAAACCCACGCTTTCTTAACAGTAATGTTACTTAAGAGCCATGGGCATTACAATATAAATATATCTTTTTGATTGAAAATCAATCGAAATTTAAATTTTAAAAAAAATAATAACACCCGATGTCTAAAAATAAATCTAGAAATCGGGTGTGGTATTATTATTTTTTAGCTTCCTCGATATAAGAAATAGCTTGACCTACAGTAGCAATGTTTTCTGCTTGATCGTCTGGAATTTGAATATCAAATTCTTTTTCGAATTCCATAATAAGCTCAACAGTGTCTAATGAGTCAGCTCCTAAATCATTAGTGAAGCTTGCTTCTGTTACAACTTCGTTTTCGTCAACACCTAATTTGTCTACGATAATCGCTTTTACTCTTGATGCAATGTCTGACATAATCTTTAATTTTAGAATTTAATTTGTTGGCAAAAATAAAAAACTTTATTTTAAAACCACGATTTAGTTTATAAATGTAACACTAATTTATAAAATTAATTTCAAGAAAGCCGTTTTAAAGCTATTTATTTTCGTTTTTTATTCCGTTTTTTGCATTCTCAAAACACAGCGAATTATGAAAAAAATTATCGTTTTTGCTTCAGGATCAGGAACTAACGCAGAGAACATTATAAAATATTTTTCGAATACTGAAATTGCAAAGGTCGTTTCTGTTTTTACAAATAATGCTTCAGCAAAAGTCATCGAAAGAGCAAAAAATCATCAAATTCCGGTCGAAATCTTCTCAAAAAACGAACTTTTAGAACGAAATGTACTACAAAAAATACAAGAAATCGACCCAGATCTAATCGTTCTTGCCGGATTTTTGCTAAAATTTCCTGAAAATATAATCGAGAAATATCCTAATAAAATAATCAACATCCATCCAGCGCTTTTACCTAATTATGGAGGAAAAGGAATGTACGGAATGCACATACACAGAGCCATAGTTAATAATAAGGAAAAAGAAACCGGAATCTCTATTCATTATGTAAATGAAAATTATGATGAAGGCGGCATTATCTTCCAAGCCAATGTAGCACTAACAGACGAAGATACACCGGAAACAGTAGCCGAAAAAATTCATGAATTGGAACAAAAACATTTTCCTGAGATTATTCATAGAATATTGAACGATTAGATTTTAGACTTCTTAGACATAAGACTTCTTAGATTTTAGATTTTTATCTAAAATATTTTTAAAAGTCAAAGAAGTCTGGAATCTAAAAATCCAAGGTGTCAAAAAAAATCTAAGAAGTCTAAAAATCCAATAATCTAAGAAGTCTAAAATAAATGAATCACGAAGTACATATATATACAGACGGTGCTGCAAAAGGAAATCCAGGAAATGGCGGATATGGCGTTGTGATGGAATTGGTAGGAACTCCGCATAAAAAAGAATTCTACGAAGGTTTTCGTTTGACAACTAATAACAGAATGGAACTTTTGGCGGTAATTGTTGGCTTGGAAAAACTGAAAAAAGAAAACATGAAAGTGCTTGTTATTTCAGATTCTAAATACGTTGTAGATTCTGTTGAAAAAAAATGGGTCTTAGGCTGGGAGAAAAAGAAATTTGCAGGCAGAAAAAATCCAGATTTATGGAAACGCTTTTTAGTTTCATATCGAAAACATCAGGTAGATTTCAAATGGATAAAAGGCCACAACAATCATCCTCAAAACGAACGCTGTGATCAATTGGCCGTTATGGCATCTATGCAACCTAAACTTTCGATTGACGAATATTACGAAACCATCGGTTCTAAAGAATAAAAAAAACGCATCAATTACTTGATGCGTTTTTTTGTACTAACTTAAATTCCTGCTTACGATTTATTCTTTATCCAAATTTTTGGCTTTGTTAAATCCAAAAAGCAAACCAACTCCAGACATCGTAATAATTGTTGCCGGATAAACAACATCTGAATTCATTGCTGTATACGTTGTAAGGAATAATGCTATAAACATTCCAACTCCAATCCCAATTAGAAGAAAAGCCGTATTTATAACGAATATTTTCCAAGCCGGAACTCCTTTGCCCTCTCCTTTTAAAAAGATGCTGGCATCAACACCTTTTTCTATAAGAGCCAAACGTTCTCTGTTTCTTGTTGAATAAATAAGATAAACAATCCCAAAGATTGTTGCGCAAAAACTAAATGGTACTAATACTTCTGGTCCCATGATTTTATATTTTTTTAATTGATTGATACTTCATAGGACGACACCTTTTAAATTGAGGTTACAACATTTTGCAAAAAAATTCAAAAAATAAATTCCAAATCCCAAAACTTACTGATTATGAACTAATTTTGAGTTTTATTAAAAGTATTTAACAACAAATATGAGTCGAAATAACAATATTATGATTACGCTTTGGCAAAGTTTAATCCTTTATATATATGTAGAATTTCAAAATTAAAAGTTGGAATATGGAATTTAAAAAATTAAAAATAATTTCAAAATTCTTGTAACCTACAATAATAAACCGTCGTCCTATATAATATGAGTACAATTCCAGATCAACATTATATCGATAAAATTCTGCAGGGCGAGACAAATGCGTTTGCCGTGCTGGTAGATCGTTATAAAGATATGATCTTTACTTTGTCACTCAAGATGGTCAAAAACAAAGAAGAAGCCGAAGAAGCCGCACAAGATACTTTTATTAAAGTATTTAATTCGTTGAGCAAGTTCAAAGGCGATTCTAAATTCTCAACTTGGATTTATAAAATTTCTTATAATAATTGTTTAGACCGTTTGAAAAAAAACAAAAAAGAAGAAAATAATATTTCAATAGATGAGTTTTCTTCTCATTTAGTCAAAACAATGGACAATGCTTTGAGCGCTTTAGTTGACACAGAACGAAAGCAGGCCATTCAAAATTGTTTAAATTTGTTACCAAGCGATGATAATTTCCTTTTGACGCTATTTTATTTTGAAGATCAAAGTTTAGAAGAAATTGGAAAAATCATGAACATAAACGCTAATAATGTCAAAGTAAAATTATTTAGAAGCCGACAAAAATTAGCTACCATTTTAAAGAAGCAGTTAGAACCTGAAATAGTTGAGTATTATGAAAGAGGAAGATAAAAATTTAGAAAATCTTATTGAAAGAATGATGGCCGAAAACACTTTACAATCGCCATCTGCCGACTTTACTTCAAACTTAATGTCGCAAATTCTTGTTGCCGAAAAAGCAAAAATAAAACCTTACAAGCCTTTAATTTCCATCTCAACATGGATTTTTATTGGAATTGCTTTGATCCTTTTGGTTATTTACAATATGTTTTTTGCTGGAGCAGAAAATAATTTAGAAATCGGAAAATCATACACAGATAAAATTTCAGCAATTGTTTCCGGAATTCATATTTCAAAAACTTTATTGTATTCTATTTTAATTGTTCCTTTTATGATTTTGATTCAGGTTGGAGTTTTGAAGAATTATTTTGATAAGAAGTATCAGTTGTAATCCTGTTTAAAAGAAATGAAAAGTAGTAAAATCAAAAATAATTTATCTCTAAAGAAAATTAAAACACAGACGAATTTCCTCTCGATGTTATTGCTTTTTGTCATTAGTTATGCATCTGCTCTTCCCTCAAACTTTACTACTAAAGAAATAAAATTTACTAGCGAAGGAGTTACACTCGCTGGAACTATTTTTATGCCCAACGATGCACAGGCAGCCGTTGTGATTATTCATGGATCTGGACAAGAAAAAAGAATGACAGACTTTGCTACAATCCTTGCCAATAATGGAATTGCAGTTTTAACGTATGATAAACGTGGAGTCGGAGAATCAGCTGGTGTATATGCCGGACCCGAAGTAGGAACTAATAATGTTGATTTCTCAAATTTAAATCTTTTGTCTTTAGATGCAAGTGCTGCCGTAAATACTTTATCTAAATCCTTGTCAAATAATAAAATACCTATCGGTTTAATAGGCGGTAGCCAAGCCGGATGGATAATTCCATTAACTGCAGAGAAAAATAGGAAAGTTAAATTTATGACCATATTTAGTGGCGCTCTTATTACCGTTAAAGAACAATTGAGATTCCAATTTTATACCAATGGAGATAAAAATTTTTGGAATACACACTCTGAAGAAGAGGCAAGAAAACACATATTCAATGACCCAGACAAATATGAGTTTATTGATACAAATCCAAATGATGTTCTTTCTAAATTATCAATTCCAGGAATCTGGATTTTTGGAGGCAAAGACATTCAAGTTCCTGTAAAGCTATCAATCGAACATCTTGATATATTAAAATCCAAAGAAAAACATTTTGAATATAAATTGTTTCCAAACTTGGGACACAATACAGCATTTTCAGACGATGAAGAACCTATGAACGATGCAATCAATTGGATTAAAAATATCGATAAATCAAAGAATCATAAACAAAAAAAACTAGAAACACTTTGAACAACTGAGTTTGTTTTTGGACGTTGTTTTGTACAGAAAAGAAAAGCTTCGTCTTTTAGAAAACTCAAATAAAATCTTGAAGCTTTTTTTCAAAATAAATATTGCAATTTAATTCTGAAAATGATATTTTGAGCACTCAAAAGAATCTCAGATAATTTACTCATTTACAATAGTTTTAACCCCGAAATCGATATTCTTTTTTTAAGAAAATTTTGAGAACCTAAACCGTTGCAATATTGTAACTTATAGAGTATCTTTGCACCCTAATTCGAAATTCATAAAATGAATAAACTATTGATTGTTGGAACAGTTGCTTTCGACGCGATTGAAACTCCTTTCGGAAAAACAGATAAAATTTTAGGTGGTGCTGCAACCTACATCGGATTATCAGCGTCATTTTTTAACTTGCAATCAGCTATTGTTTCTGTAGTTGGTGATGATTTTCCTCAAGAACATTTAGATTTATTGACTTCAAAAAATATTGATATCTCTGGTATCGAAATTGTAAAAGGCGGAAAAACCTTTTTCTGGAGCGGTTTATACCACAACGATCTAAATTCTAGAGACACTCTTGTTACTGAATTAAACGTTTTGGCAGATTTTCAGCCAAAAGTTCCTCAAAACTATAAAGATGCTGATGTTGTGATGTTAGGAAACTTACATCCATTAGTTCAAAGCAGTGTTTTAGATCAAATGGAGAAAAAACCAAAATTAGTTGTTTTAGATACAATGAACTTTTGGATGGACTGCGCTCTTCCTGAATTACTAGACGTTATCAAACGTGTAGATGTTATTACAATCAATGACGAAGAAGCAAGACAACTTTCTGGTGAATATTCATTAGTAAAAGCTGCTGCGAAAATCCAAGACATGGGACCAAAATATGTGGTGATCAAAAAAGGAGAACACGGAGCACTTTTATTCCACAATAGAGAAGTATTCTTTGCACCAGCTTTACCATTAGAAGATGTTTTTGATCCAACTGGAGCGGGAGACACTTTCGCAGGTGGATTCTCTGGGTTTATTGCGCAAAGCGAAAACATTTCTTTTGGAAACATGAAGAATGCAATTATTTACGGTTCAAATTTAGCTTCGTTCTGCGTAGAGAAATTTGGAACTGAAAGGATGGAAACATTAAGCAAAGCAGAAGTAGCGATTCGATTACAACAATTTAAGTCGTTAACTCAGTTTGACATAGAAATATAATGCCTAAGAGCCTCGGTAAAACGGGGCTTTTTTATTACGTTAATACACACAACTTACAACACACAAAAAAACAAAAAAAAATGAGCGACGCTTTAAAACACGAATGTGGTATAGCTTTAGTTAGACTTCTTAAACCGCTTGAATATTATAAAGAAAAATACGGAACTGCTTTTTACGGGATTCAGAAAATGTATTTAATGATGGAAAAACAGCACAACCGAGGACAAGACGGAGCTGGTTTTGCAAGTATTAAATTAGATGTTGAACCTGGACAGCGCTACATCAGCAGAGTTCGTTCGAATCATGCACAACCAATTCAAGATGTTTTTAAACAAATCAATGAGCGAATCAGCGAGGAATTAAAAGCAAAACCTGAAATTGCTGACGATATTCATAAAATAAAGTCAGAAATTCCATATGTTGGCGAATTGTTTTTAGGACACGTTCGTTATGGAACTTTCGGAAAAAACAGTATTGAGAGCGTTCACCCATTTTTGCGTCAAAGCAACTGGATGCACCGCAACTTGATTTTAGCAGGAAACTTTAATATGACAAATGTTAAAGAGCTTTTCGAAAATCTGGTTGAACTTGGACAACATCCAAAAGAAATGGCGGATACGGTTACGGTAATGGAAAAAATTGGTCACTTTTTAGATAAAGAAGTAATGCAATTGTACCAAGACTGTAAAGCTGAAGGTTATTCTAAAAGAGAAGCTTCTCCAGTAATTGCTGAGCGTTTGGATATTGCAAAAATATTAGCTCGTTCTGCTAAAAATTTAGACGGAGGTTACGCAATGGCCGGATTATTAGGTCATGGTGATGCATTTGTTTTTAGAGATCCAGCCGGAATTCGTCCTGCTTACTTCTACCAAGATGACGAAGTAGTTGTCGTAGCTTCTGAAAGACCTGTTATTCAAACTGTATTCAACGTTCCTTTTGAAAGTGTTCAGGAAATTGATCCAGGAAATGCTTTGATTATCAAGAAAAACGGAAAAGTTTCTATGAATCAAATCTTGGAACCAACCGTTAAAAAAGCATGTTCATTTGAAAGAATTTATTTCTCAAGAGGAAGTGACGCTGAAATTTATCAAGAACGAAAAAACTTAGGGAAATTAATTTTGCCTGCAGTTCTTGACGCAATTGACAGCGATACAGACAACACAGTTTTCTCTTATATTCCGAATACAGCTGAAACTTCATTTTATGGTTTAGTTGAAGCTGCTCAGGATTTCTTAAATCAGAGAAAAAATAATTATATTCTGGAAAACAGAAACACACTTACTGCCGAGACACTTCAGGAGCTTTTAGCCGTAAAAATACGTACTGAGAAAGTTGCCATCAAGGATGCTAAACTCAGAACTTTTATTACTGAAGACAGCAGCCGTGATGATTTAGTAGCTCACGTTTACGACGTTACTTATGGCGTAATTAAACCAGAGGACAATTTGGTTATTATCGATGATAGTATTGTTCGTGGTACGACATTAAAAATGAGTATCATTAAAATGATGGATCGTTTAAATCCAAAACGAATCGTGATTGTTTCATCGGCACCACAAATTCGTTATCCAGATTGTTACGGAATCGATATGGCAAAACTAGAAGGGCTTGTTGCTTTTAGAGCCGCTTTGACTTTATTAAAAGAAAGAAACTTATATCATATTGTTGACGAAGTTTATGCGAAATGTAAAGCGCAGGAAAACTTCGCTGATAAAGATGTTGTAAATTATGTTACAGCAATCTACGATCAATTTACTCCAGAAGAAATTTCAGACAAAATTGCAGAAATGTTAAGTTCTCCGGAAATCAATGCTGAAGTAAAAATCATTTTCCAAAAAGTCGAAGATTTACATATTGCATGTCCTAAAAATTTAGGTGACTGGTATTTTACAGGAGACTATCCAACTCCAGGTGGAAATCGAGTTGTAAATCGTGCATTTATGAATTTTTACGAAGGAAAAGATGCTAGAGCATACTAAGAAAACGCTAAGAAAAAGTTAATTTGTGCATTTCATCGATTATTTTTGCCGTTCATCCTGTTTGTTTGGTAAAAATGAAAAGCTACAATACTTTTGGGAAACCATAACATTAGTAGGTTAAGTTTATGGTAGATTTGGGGCAAAAAGGGTGGAAGAAATTCCACCTTTTTTATTTTATTCAGATAAGTATTTACAAAACAGTCTACTACAATCACTTCGTCGAAAATATCGACCATTCATCTAAAAAGTTTTTTTTTCAAATATAGTCGCCATACATTTACTGAACCATAACATTAGTAGGTTAAGTTTATGGTAGATTTGGGGCAAAAAAGGCGGAAGAGATTCCGCCTTTTTTATTTTCTTTTATTTAGGCAAAGAAGAAAGAGCAAAGAAAAAAGATTATAGACGAAATGTATAGATAATAAAAAAAGACGAGTACCATAAGCTGCTCGTCTTTTCTCTTTATTCTTTTCTCTTTATTCTTTTCTCTTTATTCTCTACTCTATTTTCTTTTTTCAGTTTACTTAATCGGATATATTTGCCATTCGTCTAAAAAAGTTTTTTTTAAAATATACTCGTTATACATTTACCGAACCATAACATTAGTAGGTTAAGTTTATGGTAGATTTGGGGCAAAAAAGGCGGAAGAGATTCCGCCTTTTTTATTTTCTTTTATTTAGGCAAAGAAGAAAGATTATAGAAAAAAGAGAAATGCACAAATAAAAAAAGACGAGAACCTTTCGGGACTCGTCTTTTTTCTTTATTCTTGATTCTATCTTCTTATTTATCTAAAGCAAATCTTCTTGCAACTTCTGTCCAGTTGATTACACTGAAGAAAGCTTCAATATAGTCTGGTCTTCTGTTTTGGTAGTTTAAATAATAAGCGTGTTCCCAAACATCCATTCCTAAGATTGGAGTTCCACCGTTACCAGCAACTTCTGGCATTAATGGATTATCTTGATTTGGAGTACCTACAACTTCTAATTTTCCTCCTTTTTGAACTGTTAACCAAGCCCATCCTGAACCAAATTGCGTAGCTCCAGCTTTAGCGAATTTTGCTTTAAACTCTTCGAAAGTTCCAAAAGAAGCCTCGATTGCAGCTAATAAATCACCTGTTGGCAATCCTCCTCCATTTGGAGACATTACAGTCCAGAATAAATTGTGGTTGTAGAAACCTCCACCATTGTTACGAACTGCAGCGTTAGATTTATCTAAGTTGATTAAGATATTTTCGATTGTTTTTCCTTCTAAATCTGTTCCTGCAATTGCAGCGTTTAGATTTGTTGTATATGCATTGTGGTGCTTAGTATGGTGGATTTCCATTGTACGAGCATCAATATGTGGTTCTAATGCATCATATGCATAAGGTAATTGTGGTAATTCAAAAGCCATGATATTTCTAATTTTTATGGTTTATAATAATTTATCCCAAATTTAGACATTTAACTTTGGAATTGAAAATACTATTTCGTTATAATTCAATTAAATTAATCGATAAATCGATTTTTAAAAAGTTAAAGACCTAAAAATCTTTACTTTCCATTGAAAGTTGTCATCGTATTTTCCAATCCGGCAGTTCCAAAAGATTTTATAATTTCAGCTGAAGTTTCAAGACGTTCTGTCAATTTTGCGTTTTCTTCATCGTTCCATTCACCTAAAACGTAATCTACTTGTTGTCCTTTTTTGAACTGATCGCTGATTCCGAATCTAAAACGAGTGTAGTTTTGTGTATTTAGGACAAGATTGATGTTTTTAAGTCCGTTATGCCCTCCATCGCTGCCTTTTGGCTTAATGCGGATGGTTCCGAATGACAAATTCAAATCATCTGTTATCACAAGAATATTCTCTAACGGAATATTTTCTTTGTCCATCCAGTATTTTACTGCTTTTCCGCTCAAGTTCATATAAGTGTTTGGCTTTAAAAGAAAAAAAGTTCTTCCTTTAAATTTATATTCTGCAAGTGCGCCTAATTTTACTGTTTCAAATGAAAGGCTTTCTTTTTTGGCTAAAAAATCAAGCACTTTAAATCCGATATTATGTCTGGTGTTTACGTATTCTGCACCAATATTTCCTAAACCTACGATTAGATATTTCTTCATATTGTCTTCTGTGTTCTCTTCTTTTTGTGTTGATGAAAACAGTTTTGTTATCCATTTTATCATGTTTGCAAAAGTAAGATTAATTAGAGAATGTAACAATTAGATAATTTGAAAATGTGAAAATTAGATAATTTCTGTTGGTTGTAGTTTAACCGCAAAGGGCGCAAAGAGTTTACGCAAGGCCCCCTAAGAACACAAAGAAAATACCTTTCGCAGATTTAGCTGATTTTTCCTTAGCATCTCAGTCCCGATAGCTATCGGGACTGAGATGCTAAGGAAAAAGATACTTTCTCTTTAGCCCTGACAGGAGCGGTATCCTTTTTCTGGCTTCTTTAGCCAGGAAAAGATTTAGCGGATGGCAGGAACATCACTTGTTATAAAAACGGGACTTTCTGCTTCTAAAAAACAATTAGATAATATTTAAAAAGGGGTTCGGCTTCGCTCAGCCTGACAGCAATGAAAAAAACTTAGCATCTCGGCACCTTAGAAACTTAGAAGCTAAAAAAAAGCCCCAATCGTAAGATTGAGGCTTTTTTGTATAGTTGAAAAAAATTATTTTTTCTTTCCTTTTGCAGGAGCTTTTGCAGCTTTTGCAGCTTCTTGAGCAGCTTTCATAGCAGCACGAGAGATTCTTACTTGACAAACAACTGTGTTGTCTGGGTGCATAATTTTGTATTCTGGTTTTCCAACTTTAGTAACGTATAATTTGTTACCCATTTCAAGTGGAGTGATGTCAGCTTCAACAAAATCAGGAAGATTTGATGGTAAAGCTTTAACTTTTAATTTACGTTGGTTTAAACGTAAAACACCTCCCGCAAGAACACCTTTAGATGTACCAACGATTTTCACAGGAACTTCCATTGTGATTTCTTTATCATCAAATAATTGGAAGAAGTCAATGTGTAAAATTTTATCAGATACTGGGTGAACTTGGATATCTTGCAAAATTGCATTGAATGATTTTCCTTTTCCAAGCTCAATCACAACTGTGTGTGCGTTTGGAGTGTAAACCAAGTTTTTGAACGCTGCAGCGTCTGCTGAGAAGTGTACTGCTTGATTTCCTCCGTATAACACGCAAGGAACCGCTCCAGCATTACGTAAGGCTTTAGTTGACACTTTGCCCACGCTTTCTCTTTCTGATCCTTTAATTGTAATCGATTTCATTGTAAAAAAATATAGTTATTAAATAAATATTCTTATTTGCTATAACGAAAATTACATAATGAATTTTCCGCTAATTGAATTGTTGTGGTGCACCATGTGCATAACTTCAGCAAAAAGAGGTGCACAACTCACTACTCTAATTTTGTTTGATTCTCTCTTTAACGGAATCGAATCGGTTACGATTAATTCTGTTAGTTTCGAGTTTTCAATTTTTTCATACGCTCCACCAGATAATATAGCGTGTGTACAAATTGCTCTTACACTTAGTGCTCCTTTTTCGATCATTAGGTCTGCCGCTTTCGCTAAAGTTCCTCCTGTATCGATCATATCGTCTACTAAGATTACGTTACGACCTTTTACTTCACCAATTAGTTCCATAGTATCGATAACGTTGGCTGCTTTTCTTTGTTTGTAACAGATTACTACATCTGATTCTAAAAACTTAGAGTAAGCATAAGCTCTTTTTGAACCTCCCATATCTGGAGATGCAATAGTCAAGTTTTCTAACTTTAAACTTTGCACGTAAGGCAAAAAGATTGTAGATGCAAATAAATGATCTACTGGTTTTTCAAAGAATCCCTGAATTTGGTCTGCGTGCAAATCCATTGTCATGATTCTTGTTGCTCCTGCAGCTGTCAATAGGTTTGCTACTAACTTTGCTCCAATTGGAACTCTTGGTTTATCTTTTCTATCCTGTCTTGCCCAACCAAAATAAGGCATTACAGCTGTAATATGTCTTGCTGATGCGCGTTTTGCAGCATCAATCATTAATAACAATTCCATCAAATTATCTGCCGATGGGAAAGTTGAACATACGATAAATACTCGTAAACCTCTTATTGATTCTTCGTAAGATGGCTGAAATTCTCCATCACTATACGTTGACATCGTTACTTTTCCTAACGGAATTCCGTACTGCTCTGCAATTTTTTCTGCAAGATAAACACTTTGTGAACAAGCAAAAATTTTAGCTTCTGGTTCTAGGTGCGACATTATAATTTGTTGTTTTTGCTCCGCTACGCTTAGTATAATTCGGCTTTATCATTTTAGTTAAAGCAAACCATTCGTAAATGTCTCGGGTGTAGTTAGTTGTGTGTGCGTCGTTTTAACGAGGTGCAAATTTATAAAATTTATTGAACACTGAAAGCAAAAATTTAAGTATTTTTATTAGAATGTTTAATTTTATTTTTTACATTTGCACCGTGTTAAAGGAATGACGCCATTTATGACATCATTCTATTGCGTTAAAATGATCAAATTTTGATTGTTTTTTCGTCTGCTAAGCCCGGATGGCGGAATTGGTAGACGCGCTGGTCTCAAACACCTGTGGGAAACCGTGCCGGTTCGACTCCGGCTCCGGGTACGAAAAACCTCTTCTTAACGGAAGAGGTTTTTTCATTTATTCACTTCTTCAACAAAACACTTCTAATTTAATCTGCTGTATATCTGTTTTTTGCAAATAAATTTGGCTTGCTTATATTTTAATCGTAATATTGCAATATTAAACTAAACGAAATGGGAGCTACAAAAACTGAACATTTTACAGATGCACAAAATCAAATAGCAACGATCGCAAAAGCATTGGGACACCCTGCAAGAATTGCGATAATTGAATATTTGCTAAAAGTTAACGAATGTATTTGTGGCGATATTGTCAACGAACTTCCTCTTGCCCAACCTACAGTTTCCCAACATTTGAAAGAACTAAAAAATGCTGGTATTATCAAAGGAAACATTTCAGGAAACGCAATCTGTTATTGTCTTGACGAAAAAACAATCGATATTTTAAGTGCTTATATTTTAAATATCTCAGCCACTGTTTCGAAATCAAAGTGCTGCTAAGCATTTTTTTACTATTTATTATCGCAATATTGCATTAAAACAATAAACTATACAAAAATGAAATTATCAGAAATAAAAAAGATTTTACCAACATTAGACAATGTTGAATTTCAACTAGAAAACGGAGCTTTTGTACCTGAACATTTTCATGTAACTGAAGTTGGAAGCATCACAAAACACTTCATCGATTGTGGTGGTGTTATTAGAAATGAAAAAGTTGTCAATTTTCAGCTTTGGAATGCAAACGATTTTGAACATCGCTTAAAACCAACTAAATTATTGCATATCATTCAACTTTCAGAAGACAAGCTAAATATTGAAGATCTTGAAATCGAAGTTGAATATCAAAGCGACACCATCGGGAAATATGATTTGGCTTTCAACGGAAAGACTTTTATTCTTCAAAACAAATCAACGGCTTGTTTAGCACAAGATTCGTGCGGAATTCCTGCTGAAAAACAAAAGATTAATTTAATTGAACTAAACAATGAGGCTTCTTCATGCTGTACTCCAAATTCTGGATGTTGCTAATATGAAAGAAAAATTTATTAAATATAAAAAACCAATTATTATCACGACAGCTGTTGTTGTGTTACAGCTTATTTTTGGCTTTGACCCAAAATTCTGCATCATAAACATCATTTGGCTGTTTGTTTAAAATTATGGAAAAGAAAATATTAATACTTTGTACGGGAAATAGCTGCAGAAGCCAAATTGCAGAAGGATATATAAGATATTTTGCAGGCAATAAAGCGGTAGTTTACAGTGCCGGAGTAGAAACTCACGGAGTCAATCCGAAAGCCATTTCGATCATGAAAGAAGATGGCGTAGATATTTCAAATCACACATCCAACAATATTGATGAGTACACCAATATTGACTTTGATTATGTAATAACAGTGTGTGATAATGCTAGAGAACGATGTCCGTTTTTTCCAACGAAAGCGCTTAAGTTTCACTATAATTTTCCTGATCCTGCAAAAGCATCTGGAACAGATTTAGAAATAACGGAGCAATTTAGGAATGTAAGACAGTTGATAAAGGAATATTGTAAAAATTTTGTTGACGAAAATTTAGTTTAATACCTGCATAAAAAACCTCTTCTTACAAGGGAGAGGTTTTCATTTTATACTATTTCACAACTCGCATTATGCAAAACCGGAAAATTGCAGGAATTGGCAATAAAACACAATTGATTTGCCTTAAAATGCAATTCTAAAGCCAATTCTATTTGGTCTGGATTTGAGATTTTTACTTTCGGGTTTAATATAACTTCGGTGAATCTCCCGCTCCCATCTGGATTTACTTCTAATGTTGCTTCGGCGTTGTCTGAATATTCGAGAACTTCGATTCCGTTTTGAGAACAGACATATAAATACGACATCATGTGGCAGGAAACCAAACTGCTCAATAACAAATCTTCGGGATTGTATAAATCTGGATCGCCTTTGAAAGCTTTGGCTGCTGAAACGTCTAAAACAGGTTTTCCTTCAATTTTTATTTGATGAGTTTTGCTGTAAAACTTTGAAGCTGATTCTTCTTTTTTTGATGTCCAATTTAATTGGGCTTTGAATAAATGTTTGAATGCCATAACTATTTTTTTTCGCCACGAATTCACGAATTTACGCAAATTGAATCGTATCTAAAATCTTATACTTTGAATTTCACTAATTAAAATCCGTGTTTTCTGATTAGAAATTCGTGAATTCGTGGCAAAAAATCTCCAATAAAAAAACCTCGAAAGCAAATTACTTTCGAGGTTTTTCAGAGAATTAGAACTAACTAAACAAATTCTAAAGATTATTTTTGAACCGAAAACTTAAAAGTAGTTTTAGTTTTATATTGTTCTCCCGGGTTTAAAACCGTTGTTGGGAAATTTTTCTGGTTTGGAGAATCTGGATAATGTTCAGTTTCTAAACAAAGTCCTGTTCTGTGTGCGTATGTTTTTCCATCGCGAGTTGGCAAAGTTCCGTCAAGGAAATTTCCTGAGTAAAACTGAATTCCAGGTTCGTCAGTTGTCATTTCCATAACTCTTCCGCTTGCTGCGTGGTATACTTTTGCAATGATTGTTTTTCCTTTCTCAGGATTGTTTAATACCCAACAGTGATCGTAACCTTTTCCTCTTTCTAACTGCTCGTTTTTAGCATTGATGTCTTTTCCAATCAATTTTGGAGTTCTGAAATCAAAAGGAGTACCAGCAACATCGTCTAATTTTCCTGTCGGAATTAGAGTCGCATCAACTGGAACTAGTTTATCAGCATTTAAAGTCAATTCGTGATCTAAGATTGTTTTTGTAAAATCTCCTGATAAATTGAAATATGAATGCTGTGTCAAATTCACAACTGTTTTCTTGTCTGTTGTTGCTTCGTATAAAACTTCCAACTGATTATCATTTGTTAATGTATAAGTCACAAAAACTTTTAAAGTTCCTGGATAACCTTCTTCCATATCTTTACTTACATAAGATAATTTTAAAGAAGCGTTTTCGCCAGATTTAACCTCATCTGCTTTCCAAACAACGTTAAAATATCCTTGCGGACCACCGTGCAAAGCATTTGGCGCGTTGTTAATTGCTAACTGATAGTCTTTTCCATCTAATGAAAATTTACCTTTTGCAATTCGGTTTCCGTATCTTCCAATCAAAGCTCCGAAGAAAGGATTTTCTTTTTCATATTGTGCCAAAGAAGTAAATCCGATTACTACATTTTCTGAAACACCTTCTTTATTTGGAACTTTCAAATCTGTAATTCTTCCACCAAAAGTGATGATGTCAACTTCCATCCCATTTTGGTTTTTCAGTTTATAACTTTCGACTTTTTCTCCTTTTGCAGTTGTTCCGTATTCTGATTTTTCAATTGTTACCAAAGCTTTTTCATCAGTAGCAACTTTTTCTGTATCAGCTTTTTTATCGCTTTTACATTGAACTGAAACTGCAGCCAAACTCAAAAGGCTTAGACCGAAAACACAACGTTTTAATAGATTCATAATTGATATTTTTTTGGTTTTATAAAAAGTTAGATGTTAAAAGTAATACTTTGAACTGATTGAAAAAATGCTGTGTTTTGACGCGGATAAAACAGATTCGTTATCACGAAGACGCGGATTTACACAGATTTTCAGATTATTTTTAAATCCGTTTTATCTGCGCTTTTGCGATAGCAAATCCGTTTTATCTGCGTTTAATTTTTTCCATATAATTAAGCGCAACAAGTTAAAAGTAACAAAAAAACTTTAGTCCCGATAGCTATCGGGATAGCAACTCAGAACCTTAGTATCTTAGATTAAAGTCCATGTTGAAACAAATGATAATACGCTTCGTTAGCGTTGATTTTATCTTTGAAATCTCTTACAGTAGTTTTTTCATCGATTACTAATAACTCAATTCCAGCGATATCAGCAAAATCTTCCATATACTCAGTTGTCAATGATTGGCTGTAAACTGTATGGTGCGCTCCTCCAGCAAGAATCCAAGCTGTTGCTGCGATGTCAAGGTTTGGTTTACAATCCCAAAGAACTCTTGCAACTGGTAATTTTGGTAATTCAGCCATTGGTTTTACCGCTTCAACTTCGTTTACAATTAAACGGAAACGAGTTCCCATATCTACCAAAGAAACATTGATTGCGTCTCCAGCTGGCGAATTAAACACCAAACGAGCAGGATCTTCTTTTCCGCCAATTCCTAAAGGATGCACTTCACAAGAAGGTTTTCCGTCAGCAATAGAAGGACAAATTTCCAACATATGCGATCCTAAAACGTATGATTTTTGTGGCGTGAAATGATACGTATAATCTTCCATGAAAGAAGTTCCACCTTCCAAACCAATATTCATTACTTTTAAAGCTCTTACCATTGCAGCAGTTTTCCAGTCTCCTTCTCCACCAAAACCATAACCATCGGCCATTAATCTTTGTGTTGCAATTCCTGGTAATTGTTTCCAAACTCCAAGGTTTTCGAATGTATCAGTGAAAGCTCCGAAACCTCCTTCTTCAAGGAAAGCTCTTAATCCTAATTCGATTTTTGCCGCTTCCGCTAAAGAACTTCTTTGCGCACCGCCTTCTTTTAAAGAATCAGTTAAGTTATATGATTGTTCGTAAACCGCTAATAAATCAGCTAATTGTTTATCGGTTACTTTTTCGATGTGTTTTGTAACGTCTGAAGAATCGAATCCGTTTACTGAAACGCCAAAACGAATTTGAGCTTCTACTTTATCGCCTTCTGTAACCGCAACTTCACGCATATTGTCTCCAATACGAGCCACTTTTAGGTTTTGAAGTTCATCCCAACCTAAAACCACTCTTGACCAGATTCCTAGTTTTTTCTGAACTCTTTCATCTTCCCAATGCCCAACAACAACTTTACGTTTTTTACGCATTCTTGACATAATGAAACCGAATTCACGGTCACCATGAGCCGATTGATTCAAGTTCATGAAATCCATGTCGATACTTCCCCACGGAATTTCAGCATTATATTGTGTATGTAAATGACATAATGGTTTTTTCAAAATGCTCAAACCGCCAATCCACATTTTTGCTGGTGAAAAAGTATGCATCCAGGCAATAATCCCGATACAGTTTTTCTCTGAATTTGCAGCCAAACAAACATCTAAAATCTGCGAAGGCGATTTTACCACATCTTTGTAAACCACTTTTACCGGAATTGAAGACGAAGCGTCTAATCCTTTTGCAATTATCTGCGAATGTTCTGCTACTTTTCTTAGTGTTTCTTCACCGTATAATTCCTGGCTTCCTACTACAAACCATACTTCTTTTTGAGAAATGTCTATCATTTTGTTATTTTTTGTTTCAAGTTTCAGGTTTCAGGTTGTTGGAATCTGAAAACTCGATTTGTTATGTTTTTGTTTTGTTTCTGTTTGTTTCAAGTTTCACGTTTCACGTTCCAACAACTTGAAACTTGAAACAAAGAAAACCTGAAACAAAACCTTTACTGTCCGTAATACGAATCTTTTCCGTGTTTGCGGTTGTAATGTTTCTTTATTAATGAATCTTTTAATCTTGGTGCATTTGGATTTATTTGCAAAGTCAGGTAGGCCATTTCTGCCACCACTTCTAAAACTTTACTGTTGTAAACCGCTTTTGCAGCATTTTTTCCCCACGCAAACGGACCGTGATTTCCTATCAAAATCATTTCTACTTCTTCGTATGAAAGATTCTTTTCTTTGAAGCAATCCAAAATCTGAATTCCGGTATTGTGTTCATAGTTTCCTTCAATAAGAGAATCTGCCATTGGCGGAGCACACGGAATATCAGCTGTCAAATGATCGGCATGTGTTGTTCCGAAAATTGGAATATCTTGTTGCGATTGTGCCCAAGCAACTGAGTACGTTGCGTGAGTATGTGCAACGCCTCCAATATTTGGCCAATTTTTATATAGATAAGCATGCGTTTTTGTGTCAGATGACGGACGCATGGTTCCTTCAATAACATTATTATCAAAATCGACAATTACGATATCTTCTGGTTTTAAATCTTCGTAAGGAACACCGCTTGGCTTAATGGCAAAAACACCATTTTTTCTGTCCACGGCGCTCACATTTCCGAAAGTATAGACAACCAAATTCAATGCATTTAACTGCATGTTGGCTTCGTAACATTCCTGTTTTAAATCTTTATACTGAGAACTCATTTTGAGAAATTTTAATGGTTGGATCTGCAAAAACACTTAATTGTTCGTAAGCGATAAGCAGTTTGTTATACGCCGCAACTTTATCTAATTGAGGGAAATATTCTCCGTCAAAATCACTTCCGATTTTCTGACTTGCCTCAATTACATTTGGATAAATTCCTGCTGCAACGGCTGCATAAATTGCCGCGCCTAAGGCCGGAGTTTGGTCTGAAGCTGCTATTTTAATTGGCTTGTTTAAAACATTCGCCAATGTCTGCATAATGAAAGGAGATTTTCTAGCAACACCGCCAATTCCGATAACGCTGTCGATTTTTACACCTTCTTCTTCAAAACGGTCTACAATTTTCTTCGCTCCAAAACAAATTGCATTAACTAAAGCTTTAAAAATATGAGGCGCTTTTGTTCCTAAAGATAAGTTTGAAATAGCACTTTTTACTTCCTGATTGGCATCTGGAGTTCTACGTCCATTAATCCAGTCCAAAGCAATTGGAAGACTTTCTGAAACCGGAATTTTCTCCGCTTCTTTCGTTAATTCTACAATTAATTTATCGCTGAATTCTTCTCTTAATTGTTCTTTTTGAGTTTCATTTAAAAGTGATGTAGCACCTAATAAATGTTCTGTCGACCACATTAATAATTCTTTATACCATGCCAATAAATCTCCAAAAGCAGATTGACCTGCTTCAAGACCAATAAATCCTGGAATAACCGAACCATCAACTTGTCCGCAGATACCGCGAACCGTTTTTGTTCCCACTTCGTCATAAGAACCAACTAGAATATCACAAGTTGAAGTTCCCATAACACGAACTAAAGTATTTTCTCCAATTTTAGCTCCCACAGCTCCTGAATGCGCATCGAAAGTTCCAACAGCAATTATTGTGTCTGTTGAAAGTCCTAAACGGTCTGCCCATTCTTTGCTTAAATTTCCTGCTGCTAAATCAGATGTATAGGTTTCATCGTATAAATTACCACGAAGCTGTGCTAAATACGGATGTAATTTTTCTAAGAATTCAACTGGCGGTAATCCGTTCCAGTCTGTGTGCCACATCGCTTTGTGACCTGCAGCGCAACGGCTTCTTTTGAAGGTTTTTAAGTCTTTATCTTCAATTAATAAATACGTCATTAAATCGCAGTGTTCCATCCAAGTATACGCTGCATTTTTAACCGCTTCATCTTGTCTTGCAATGTGAAGGATTTTTGCCCAAAACCATTCTGATGAGTATATTCCCCCAACATATTTTGTAACGTCTTCTCCGCCCCAGCTTACCGCAAGTTCGTTGATTTCGTTTGCTTCATTAATAGAAGTATGATCTTTCCATAAAACCATCATCGCATTTGGGTTTTCTTCAAAGCCTTTTGTCAATGCTAATGGTGTTCCGTCTTTTGTAACTGGAACTGGAGAAGATCCTGTTGTATCAATACAAATTCCGCGAACTAATGACGGATCAACTTTGCTTTCTTTTACAACATTTTGAATCGTGATTTCTAATCCTTCGATATGATCCAAAGGATGCTGACGAAATTGATTTATAGACGCGTCACAATATTGTTTGTTTTTCCATCTTTTGTAATGAGAAACATTCGATGCTAATTCCTGCCCATTTTCAGTATCGATAAGCACCGCTCGAACAGAATCTGTTCCGTAGTCCAATCCTATAACGTAATTTTTCATTCGAAATTCATTTTTAATAATGACAAATATAATTATAATTCATTTATAAGTGTACAATAAACACTTAATAAAAACTGAGCTTTGAATTTTTACAAATAATGCATCAAAACAAGCAATTATGACAAAAACAGAAAATAAATGTTGGTTTAACATTTATTCTGTTGCGATTATTTCATCTTAATTTTCAAAACCGTTACTGAATAAGCTGGAAAATCGTACTGAACTTTGCTTCCGCTTACTTTAAATTCGCTTTCTTTCGGACTAATTTTAGTTGGAGCATCAAAAGAATTTTCATCGTTTATTCCGTCTCCTTTTAAAATTATTGCTGTGCCTTTTGAATCTAATTTTGCTCCTTTCAAATCAATTGAAACATTTTGAGAAGCCGAATTTGCATTCACAATTTTCAAAATCACTTCTTTAGAATTCACATCTTTTACTGCCGATGCAAACAAATCATTTTGACCTGTAACTGCTTTTCCATCTTTTGTAATGTTGATTAAATCGGTTCCTTTATTATTTGAAAATAATTTCTGAACATAATAATTTGGCGTTCCGTATGACTGTAAATTGTTGAACCAAATCATATCTGGTGTCCATTGCCAACCTTCTACGTGCGCTAATAAAGGCGCGTAAGAAGTCAGCTGAACAACCTCAGCATTACGCTCCATTCCGGTCATGAAAGCGGCTTCAGAGAAAGCGCATTCCCAGTTGTTTTTATTTTCCGGACTTGCAATGGCTACACTTTGTGCTGCATATTCTCCAGCAAAAATCTTTGGTCCTTTACGGTCGTAATTGTCGTAACGCGTTACATTTTTACGGAACCAAGCTGGATCTTTATAATAATGTTCATCAACAATTTCGGCGTTTAATTTTTTAAGTTCTTTCATGCCATAATCGTAAAAATCTCCGTCAGGAAAAGGTCCCGTTCCAGACACAATTGTGATGTTTGGATATTTTGCTTTAATGGCTTTTTGAAACACTTTAAAACGCTCAATATAATCGGGGCCCCATTGCTCATTTCCAACTCCAATGAATTTTAAATTGAATGGTTTTGGATGTCCCATATCAGCTCTAACTTTTCCCCAAGCTGTAGTTGCATCGCCGTTTGCAAATTCGATTAAATCTAAAGCATCTTGAACATAAGGATCGATTTGATCCATCGGAACTAATTCTCCTGTGTTGAATTGACAAGCCATTCCACAGCTTAAAATTGGAAGCGGAGAAGCGCCAATATCTTCTGAAAGTTGGAAATATTCAAAAAATCCTAAACCAAAACTTTGGAAATAATCTGGTGCCGGGCGATGTGAAAATTCCATGTTCCAACGGTTTACTGCTGTTTCTCTGTCTTCAACATTTCCTACCGATTTTTTCCATTGATAACGTTCTGCCAAAGTTCTTCCTTCAACAATACATCCGCCAGGAAAACGTAAAAATCCTGGTTTCAAATCGTATAATAATTGTACTAAATCTTTACGAAGTCCGTTTTTTCTTCCTGCCCAAGTATCTTCTGGAAACAATGAAATATTATCTAAATCAATTACGCCATTTCCTTCAAAAGTGATTTTCAATTTTGCTTTTGCTTCTGTTCCTGAAGATGTTAATTGAGCCGAATAATTGGACCAATCACTTGATGTTGGCACAACCGAAGTTTCGCCTAAAACTTTATTGTTTTTGTCAATAAATTGGAATTTAATTTTTGAAATATTTCCTGAAATTTTTGAAGCTTTTAAAGTCAGATTGTACTTTAAATCTTTCTTGATTCCCATTCCTCTGAAACCTTCATTAATCAATTCATAACCAGAAGCGTCATTAATAGTAACTCTACAATAATTATGATTTGTTCCTTTTTGAGAATACTGAATCACATTTGCAATTCCTGATTCGGTGTTTAATTTATGACGGTCGCTTTTAGGCTGATTCCATCCCATTAATGGAAATTGGAATTCGAAAGATCTGTTTTTGATCATTTCGGCATACAAACCACCATCTGCAGCAAAATTGATATCTTCAAAAAACACTCCGTACATTGTAGGCTGAATTTTTGTTACTGTTTTCGCAACATCAACTTGAAGATTATTTTTTTGTGCCGATGCATAAACGCCGCTCAGCATTAAACCGCAAAGGGTAATTTTTGTAATTAAATTGGACTTCATTTTTTATTTATTTAAATGTGTTTTATGGCACGCGGATGACGCGGATAAAACGGGTTTTTAATTTTGTTTTCTATTGTGGCTTTAACTTAAACACATAAAATCATAGTTGTACATTGTCTAAAAAAGGCATTTCATTTATTTAAAACACACATAGTTGTGTGTTTAAATTTTCTCTCGCAGATTAGGCAGATCTATTTTGATCTTTTATCTAAATAGTCTAAAATCTTGCTTCTTTGTTCTATTTTCTATAATCTATATTCTATTTCAAAACAGGCCATAAATCAGCATCCCATTTCATTTCTTTTACTACTAATCTTGGTGTTCCGTTCGTTTTCTTTTCATAAGCGTGATAAAAAATGTAATCTTTTCCATCAAATGTATAAGCACTGTTATGTCCTACTCCAAAATAATTTTCATCGCCTTGAACTACGATGGTTCCACCGCCTTCGGTTAATAATTTTCCATCTTTATCAACATAAGGTCCGGTTACGTTTTTTGATCTTCCAACCACAACCTTATAGGTGCTTTTTTCTCCGCGACAGCATAAATCCCAAGAAAGAAATTGATAGTAATATCCGTTTTTCTTAAAAATAAATGGAGCTTCAAGTGCGCCGTCACCCGGATCAGAATCAGCTAATTCAAAAGTTCTTTTTCGTTTTGAGATCGTGTGCCATTCTTGAGGCTGGGCGATCGATTTTAGATCGGGATTTAATTTTACCATTTTCAAGCCTTCCCAAAAAGAACCAAATGAAAGCCAAGGCGTATTGTTTTCATCAAAAACCAAATTCGGATCAATGGCGTTCCACATGTCACGATTAGGCTGTGATTGAATTACAATTCCCTGATCGACCCATTTGTAATTTTTATCAGATGGATCTAAAGTCGTATTTGTAGCGACTCCAATTGCCGAAGTATTTTTGGCGAAAGCCGAAACCGAATAATACAGATAATATACATTGTTGTGCAATGAAATATCTGGTGCCCAAATATGATTTTTGAAATCGGCGGCAACACCATCTGCCCAAACCGGTTTTTCTTTGAAAACCGGTGGCTGTTTGTCCCATTTTTTTAAATCTTTTGAACTAAAGACACTAATTCCGTTTCCGGTACAATATAAATAATAAGTGTCTTTCTGTTTAATCACAACCGGATCGTGAACAACAATGTCTTGTGCAATTACTGCTGATCCGGTTAGAATAAATAGGAGTGATAATATTGATTTTATTTTGGTGTACACTTCCATGATTATTTTTTATTTTACAATTCTTATTTGAGAAATTTTAGACGTTTTTTTGCCGTCTTTAGACATAATTTTCAAATTAATAATTTGAGTATTGTCTAATTTGAATTGAATTATCTTATCTTTTTTTGTGACAATTGCAGCAGGTTTTTCATTAATAAAAACATCAAGGTTATCCGTTTTAAAGTCTCCTAAAAAACTAATTTCAATAAATTTGCCTTCTAGATTTTTATTAACCATTTGATAGGAAATATAAGAGCTGGTATTTCTCCAAAAACCATCTTCCTCATAACCCGATTCACTTTTTTCTCCTTTATAATGGTGATCTACTTCAGGCTGTTGTTCTCCACAATTTATTTTATCGACCGTGTTAGCTTCAATAGCCATCGCTTCGATTTCCTGTTGTTTTAACAATGCTTGTTTTTCTTTGTAATCTTCTGGTTTATAGGTTTGAAAATAAATTTGATAACGGGCATCGTGTATTTCAAAGAAGGGTTGTAATTCTAATGAATCTAACTTAAAGCGCATATTACCTAAATCTTTAAGTTTTGAAACATAACTTCCCTCTTCTCCTACTAGTGCATAAGCTTTGTCTAACGAAACATATTTTCCTTGAGCAACATGTCCCATTCGGCTATCATCGGCAAACAAACCATCTAAATTTTCAGTAGAGGTTTTAGCCGCTAATACAATAGGACCATTTACAAATGCGGCCCAATTGGAGCCATCGGGCAACTTTTCCAAATGAGTTGAAGTCTGGAATGTAATAGTTATTTTATCTCCTGATTTCCATTTTCTTGCCAGACTAACATAGTTGGCTGGTTTGGTATCTGTTTTTTGCAATTTTCCGTTAACTAAAATTTCGAAATTCGTTGCCCATTTTGGATAACGAATATTCAAAACAAAAGATTTAGGATTTTTAAGTTTTAGAACAATCTCAGTATTATTTTCATAAGGAAATTTTGTAGTTTGCTCTAATTCTATTCCTTTTTCCTTCCAATTTAAAGTGGATGGAATAAAAAGATTTACAAAAATATCATGCTCTGAATGGCTATAAATTAATTCTCCATATTTAGAATGATTTTCAAGTCCCGTCCCAACGCAACACCACATGCTGGTTTCTGGCTGCGAGTATACACGATAATGATTTGGTCGAATTGGAGTAAAATACACAAAACCACCTTTATTAGGCTCTTGGCTAGAAAGAATGTGATTGTAAAGTGTACGCTCATAAAAATCAAGGTAACTCACATCGTTTTTGTCTAAAAACAACGCTTTACTTAAACGTTCCATATTGTAGGAATTACACGTTTCCGGGCCTTGATTTGATTTTAGCATGCCGCTAAAATCATTTATAGGATTGAAATGTTCAGCAACGCTATTTCCTCCAAAAGCGACAGTTCTTTTTTCGGTGACATTTTTCCAAAAAAACTGCGCGGCATCGGACCATTGTTTATTATCCGATAGCTTTCCAATTTTCTCAAAACCAATAACTTTTGGTATTTGTGTATTAGCATGTAAACCCGTTAGTTTGTCTTCCTTTTTAATTAATGGATCGAGAATGGCTTTTTGCGAAAGCTTTTCAGCCGTTTCAAGATATTTTTTGTTTTTTGTGATGCTATATAAATCAGCAAAAGATTCGTTTATACCACCATGTTCTGTTTTTAAGATTCTTTGAATTTGCTCATCAGAAAGAGGTCGGATCAATTCGATAAACCAATCTCCTAATTTTATTACAATTTCTTTTGCCTTTTCATTACCCGTATAATTGTAGGCATCAATTAAACCTGCAAAAAGTTTATGAATATTATAGATTGGAACCCAGGTATTATTTAAACCAAAACCACTACCATCTATATCTCCTTTATGAATTCTATCCCAAAAGACTTTTCCTTCAGGAATACCTCCAACATAACCAGTTCCGTCCTTTTGCTGGCAACGATCCAATTCAGAAATCATATAATCCAAACGTTCTTTAATTTCTTTATTTCCCGTAGAAGCATACATCATTGATAATGCTGCTAAATAATGACCTCCTATATGTCCATCAAGACCTATATTTTCCCAGTTGCCATATCTATCCGCTTTTGTAGCTAAGCCGGCAGCTATCAAATAAGGTGCTAGTAGTCGATCTGGATTTAGGTCTAATAAATATTTAAGATCAACATTTTGAGCATTTTTGAAAGGACCACTAGTTAGTTTTATCTCTTGCAATTTAAATTCCTGCATCTGCGCGATTGAAGGAATAGTAATTAAGAGAGTTGCGATTAAATAAAATGATTTAATCGTTATTTTTTTCAAACTCACTTTCATATAGGAGAAAACCATGTGTTTAAAATATAATTGTTAAAATGTTTGTGTTTTTTCTCAACCTTTTCTTGATTATTCTGTAATTCCTTCAGACGTCATAACTACTCTTTTCATTGTTCCATCTTTGTTATAAAATAATTTATCAACGCAAACCGATCTTCTAAAACTTCCTCCATGCGGAATTGATGCTCCATTGTGATAAATAAAATACGATTGTCCTTTAAAATCAATTATCGATTGATGATTCGTATTGCTGTTTCCAGCCAATTCATTTAAAATTCCTTTAAATTCCCACGGACCTTTTATTGATTTGCTCATGGCGTAGGCAATTTTTTCTGGAAATTCGTATGCGTATGACAAATAATACCAGTCTTTGTGTTTGTGAATCCAAGGTGCTTCTGTATAATTTGGAAGTTTTATATGATGAATTTCTCCATCTATTTCCGTCATATTCTCTTTTAATTTTGCATAATGGCAGGCAGTATTTCCCCAAAACAAATACGCTTGTCCATCAGTATCGATATAAACCGTCGGATCGATATCATCCCAGCTTATATCGGTATATTTAGTCATGTCATTTGTAATTAAGGCTTTTCCTAACGCATCTTTAAAAGGTCCGATTGGACTATCTGAAACTGCAACACCAATTGCTTTTCCAGGAATTGTTCCGTGTTCAACCGTTACAAACCAATAAAATTTCCCATTTCTTTCAATTACCTGCGAAGCCCAAGCATCACTTTTTGCCCATTTAAAATCAGTTACTTTTAACGGTACCGGATACGATTCCCATTTTTTCATATCTGAAGAAGAATAAACAACCCATTCATTCATCTTATAAAAATTAAAATCGTTTGGCGCTTCATCATGACCGGCGTATAAATACACTTTGTCTTTGTAAACCAATGCTGCCGGGTCGCCTGTGTATTGATCTTTTATAATTGGATTATTGAATTTTGAAGGATCAACTTGAGCAATCGTTTTGCACGAAATAATTAATGATAAAATGGATAAGCTTTTAAGTAAATTCTTCATTCTGTATTTTTTTTGCCACAGATTACAGGATTAAATTGATTTTTTTTAATCTTTTTAATTCTGTAATCTGTGGCTTATTTCTAATTTATCTTTTTACCCCAAACCGGCAAACCGGCAGCGGTGTATCCAGAATAACTCAAAGTCACTTTTCTGGTTGCTAGTTCCCAATCCCAAGCATCGGATACATTACATTTTACTCCGTTTACCGTCAAGATTTTTTTAGTGCTGTCATACGACCAAGTTCCTGTTGCGTCACCACTTACTTTTTTATCGGCTGTCAAATAAATTGTTCCTGCTTTTTGCATGGTTTTGTATTGGTAATTCATTGTGATTTGTTCCCAAGTTCCAATGAAACTTGCCTCTGTAATTGTTGTTGCTGGAACTCCTGCGTAACGTTCAGCTTCTACAACCGGCCAACCATCTTCTGTCCATTGAATGACGCGAACGTGTCCCATCATTACCGCATTTGAAACTGCAATTCCGGCAACACCTTCAGGCAAACGCGCCTGAGAAGCGTAATACCATTGTTTTCTATCTGGATTTTGAAAAACGGCACAATGCGAAAATCCAACCCAGCCTGTATGATTTTTAAATTGGTATGGATGCGTTACCATTGGATAACATTCTGATCCAGTTGTGATACTGCTTCCGCTGATAGTTAAATATGGACCTAAAATACTTTTTGAACGTGCAACACGCGTATTGTAAGCAACCGACAATTCATCATATGCTAAGAACAAATAATAATATTGTGTATCTGGATTGTAGATAATTTCAGGGCCTTCAAGCGCTTGCCAGCGATTTGTACTGACGTTTCCGCGTCCTGCAATTCGTACTCCGTAATCGTCAATGGTTTTTAATTTAGAGGGTTTTCCTGTTGCTGGATCCAGTTTTAAAGCTGCAATTCCAGAATGCCAAGAACCATAAATTAAATACTGATCGCCTTCTGGGGTCTGAATAAAACTCGGGTCGATGGCGTTGAATTTAAAATAAGCATCCCAATCGTTTCCTCCATTTCGAACGTAACTTTTTACGCCATCTGGTTCAGAGCAAACTACCATTCCTTTATCAACCCAATTATTTGAAGCCAAATCATCTGTTTCGGCTAAACCAATAAAAGCGCGTTCTGACCAAGATGTATTAGTATCTGTTCCTGTAATTGGATTCGTAACGACAATGCTGTAATACATTCTGAATTTGTTTCCCACTTTTCGAACGCAAGGCGCCCAATATCCGTAACTCGGATTGGTAATTGGAGGAAGCGCCGGATTCATTCTTGCTCTTTTATTGTTCAAAGAATCTTTTACCCAACCAGGAGCTGTAGTCATTGAAGATCCCATGAACTCCCAATTGATTAAATCTTTTGATCTTCTGTAGAAAAAATGTCCGTTGCCTTCGTGTGCATTTCCGTAAGAAGCATCAGTTTGGTACATATAATAATATTCTCCAGATTTTTCTACCGATGGATCGTGCACGTTGGCTAAATTCCATTGCGATCTGTTTCCCCAACTTGAAATTGAAGTATAATTATCAGCATAAGTTGGCCCCGGAAAAGCTGGTGTAACCACTGGCGGATCGACCACTACCGGCGGATCTGGAGTTACTGGTGTATCTGGACTGTCGCTTGAACAGCCAAATACCAATAACGCACCTAAAAACATTCCTATATACGGCATTATTTTTAGAATGGAATTTGATTTTTTCATGTTTTTATATTTTTATTTTCCTTCTAAAACAACAACTGAGAAAGGAGGAATTGTGATTTCAAGTTTTCCTTTTTTGTTTTCGAAACCTTTAAAAACTGTTGGAACAATTTTGTTTGGTGTATCGAATGAATTGTAATCTTGTAATTTAGCCGATGTTAAAACTATTCCTGTGAAGTTTTTAACGCCAAGTTCGTTTACATCAATTTCTATTTTGTTTTTGTTTTTTGCATCAACATTTACTAAAGAAATATGAACTGCACCATTTTTATCTTTTGATGCTGCTGCAGAAACGGCAGGAAGTGTTTCTCCGTTAAAAGTATAATTTGGCGAAGTAAAACTTACCGGCAATAATTTTGCGTCTTGATGCACGCTGTACATTTTCATTACATGGTACGTTGGCGTTGTGATCATTTTTGCTTTGTCAGTTAAAATTACCGCTTGTAAAACGTTTACGCATTGTGCTAAGTTTGCCATTTTAACTCTGTCAGCATGGTTGTTGAAAATATTCAATGTTGAACCAGCTAAAACTGCGTCACGCATTGTATTTTGCTGATATAAAAACCCTGGATTTGTCCCTTTTTCAACTTCGTACCAACCTCCCCATTCGTCTACAATCATGGCAACTTTTTTCTGTGGATCGTATTTATCCATAATAGCGGCATGTTTGGTAACAAGTTCTTCCATTTTTAAAGCCGATTTCATTGTTTTGAAATAACCTTCTTCTGTAAAATCTCTGTCATCACCTTTTTTAGCCCATTCAATTACAGCGTAATGGTGAACACCAAGTCCGCCTAACATATTATTTGGAATGTTTTTCATTAAAACTTCTGTCCAATTATAATCGGCACTGTTTGAACCTGACGCAATACGCGTTAATCCACCAGTATTTTCCCAATCCGACATGAATGTTGCAAATTTTCTGTATTCTCCAGCATAATATTCTGCTGTCATATTTCCTCCGCATCCCCAAGCTTCATTTCCAATTCCCCAGAATTTAACTTTCCAAGGTTCTTTTCTTCCATTTTTTACACGCAAATCGCTCATCGGACTTTTGCCTCCAAAATTGGTGTACTGAACCCAATCCGCTAATTCCTGAACGGTTCCGCTTCCAACATTTCCTGACAAATAAGGTTCAGCTCCAAGAAGTTCACACATATTTAGGAAATCGTGAGTTCCAAAACTGTTGTCTTCTGTTACACCGCCCCACCATTTGTTTACAATAGTTGGTCTTTGTTCTTGTGGGCCAATTCCATCTTTCCAATGGTACGTATCGGCGAAACATCCGCCAGGCCATCTTAAATTCGGAATTTTTAAATCTTTTAAAGCAGCGATAATGTCATTTCTAACTCCTTTTGTATTTGGTATTTTTGAAGTATCTCCAACAAAAAATCCGCCGTAAATACAACGTCCTAAGTGTTCAGCAAAATGTCCGTAAATGTTTTTGTTGATTACCGGAGCATCAGCATTATTTTTTATGGTTACAACTGTGGTTTGATTTTGGGCAAAACTAACCTGATTACAAAGGGTAATAAGAAATGTGATTAAAAGTGCTTTTTTCATAATGTTTTTATGTTATAATATCATGTGAAGATTTTTAAGCCTCCACATGATATTAGGTATTCTAACTAATTCAAATAAATATTAATAACTATCATTTTGTTTTGTTCCCGGATTGTTATCCATTTCTAACTGTGGAATTGGGAAATATTCTCTTCCTGGCGCATATGAATTAAACTCAACATCTCTTGTTTTTAACCAAGCTAGTTTTGTAGCATCCTGCAACCATCCCCAACGACGGATATCATCAAAACGGTGTCCTTCAAGAGGGAATTCCAAGAATCTTTCGTGTCCAATTTGATCTCTCATTTGAGCCTGATTCATTCCTGGTTTTGCTGTTGCTAAATCTGGCAAGTTCACTCTGTTTCTTACCATTTGAATATAAGTGTAAGCTCCAGGAGTATCTCCAGTTTCATTTAAAGTTTCAGCATACATTAATAAGATATCAGCATATCTTAACAAACGCTCGTTAATTCCTGATCTCCAATCGTACTCATCAGCAAATTGACCATCTGAATTTTGGTATTTTCTGCAGAAGATATCATTTAAATCGGCTGGACTTGTTGCATAAAAAGTAGCAAAATCTTTTCCGTACAATTGCATTCCGCCTGGTTTATTATAAAATATTGTCGCGTCTAAACGAGGATCTACAGCATTCGTTTTTGTTTTTTCCTGCTGATATTCATTAAATAATGTCCATGAAGGCTGAACGTCTGTCCATCCAAAAGCTCTTGGTGCATAAGTAATCGCACGAGCAGAAGTTTTTCCCCAACCTGAAGCAGGTGCACCGCCCCAGCCTAAATCAACTCCACCTGCATCTCTGCTGAATTGCACTTCAAAAAGAGATTCAGAATTGTTTTCATTTGCAGTAGTAAAATTATCTCTGTAGTTTGAAACTAATGAGTAAACTCCTAAATCAATTACTTGTTTGAAAGTTGTTTTTGCATTTGCAAAATCTTTAGTAAACAAATAGGCTTTTCCTAAATATCCTAAGGCAGCTCCTTTTGTTGCGCGTCCTTTTTGCCCTTTATCTATTCCTGTAATGGCGTCATAAGATGTTGGAAGCAATTCGGCAGCAGCTTTAAAATCAGCAATAACCTGAGCCCATCCTTCTGCTTCTGTTTTTTGTGGCGTGTATAATTTAATTTCTGTTGGAATTGGAACATTTTTAAACATGTTTACCGCATGAAATAAATACAATCCTCTTAAAAAATAAGCTTGTCCTAAAATTCTATTTTTAAGTGCTGCATCTTCGAATTGTATCTCTGGAACATTAGTCAAAACTTGATTGGCACGGTAAATTCCCTGATAATAGGTTTCAAAAGCCCATCCATAAATTGCAGGATCTGTTGGGTTTGAGTTGAAACGACCTACATTGTACATCGCTCCCCAAGGGCTATTACTGCGCGTATCATCACCTTTTAAATCTAAAAGCAATGGCGTGCTTCTCATATAAGTTCCATCTGTAAGCAAACTTCCGTAAGCGGCATTTACTCCTTCGATTGCATCTTGATCTGTTTTCCAAAATGAACCTGCAGTTTCAACGTTAGGATCCACTTGGTTCAAGTCTTCATTATCAACGCAACTTGTGGTTACAAGCGCCAGTGAAAAGAAAACTGTTATATAATTAAATACTTTATATTTCATTTTAATTCGTTTTTAATGGTTAGGATAGATTAAAAAGTTACTTCAACACCCAAAGAAATTGTTCTTGGATTTGGGAATGATCCAGCATCATATCCTCTAGAAAATAATCCGTCATTGTAATTAAAATCTGGATCGTAACCTTTGTATTTGCTAATGATCCATAAGTTTTGACCATTTACATATACTTTCGCTCTTTGAATAAACAAATCTTTTGGCATTGGAATTGAATATCCAATTTCCAATGTCTGCAATTTGATATAATCACCACTTTCAATAAATCTGTCAGAATCTCTTGCATTTCCGTTTGGATCTCCAATAATTGGACGAGGAACATTTGTATTTGTATTTGTTGGCGTCCAGTAGTTCAATGCGTCCACACTATGATTTCCATATTGCTCTGTCATTAAATTACGATACAATCCGTTGAATACTTTGTTTCCTCCTGAACCTTGCCAGAACATTGAGAAATCCCAATTTTTATAATTTGCACCAAAATTGATTCCGTAGCTGTATTTCGGAATTGTAACTCCCATAAACTTTCTATCAGCATCTGTAATCTGGCCGTCACCATTTAAATCAGCAAATTTTAAATCTCCCACACCTGCATTCGTCTGAGTTGGTGATGAAGCTAAATCAGCTGCATTTTGGAAAATTCCAGCCACTTGATACGTATAAAGTTCTCCGATAGATCTTCCAACCTCTGTTTTTGAAGCGGCTCCATAAATTGGATTTCCGTCAAGACCAATTTGTAAAACCTCATTTTTCAAGGTTCCTAAGTTTGCCGAAATATTGTATTTAAACTCGTGGTGATTGTTGTTGTACGTTGCTGTAAACTCAAAACCACTATTTTTAACTGCACCTGCATTTGTTGTAATACTTGCTGGGAATGCTCCAGTCGAATATGGCAATGGAACTCCAATCAATAAATCTGTTGATTTTTTCTGATAGTATTCAGCTGTAATCTGCAAATCATTGTCTAAGAATCCAAGTTCAACAGCAACGTTTGAAGTAGCTGTTTTTTCCCAGTGAACATTTGGGTCAATAGCACTTACAACCGTAGTTCCAGGCGCTAAAGTATTATTGAAATCATATCCTGCAAAAGCATTGATTGTTGGCGAATACGCATAAACTCCAAGTGTATTGTTTCCTAATTCCCCGTAACCTCCTCTTAATTTGATTGTGTTAAACCAATCTGGCAAATGGATGAATTTTTCGTTGCTTAATTTCCACGCTCCTGAGAAAGAGTAGAAATTTGCCGTATTATTGTCTTCACTGAAAAGTGACGTTTTATCTTGTCTGAAGTTTCCTGTAATGAAATAACGATCATCATAAGAATAGTTCAAACGACTTAAGTATGAAATATTTGTAAGCGTATTTTTGTATTCACCAGCGCTTGTAGCATCAGCGTATTGAATTTGGCTGATTTCGCCTGGCGTATATCCAACACCTCTTGACCAATGTCTGTAGTAATCATTTCTTTCTTGAATCCATCCGCCTAAAGCATCGATTTTGTGTTTGTCTAAAGTAATTTCGTAAGTCAATAAGTTGTTTACGAAAGTTCTTTGTTGATTTCCGTTATCAACATCTAAAGAAGCTTCATCATTTGTTGTAATATAATACCATCCTAAATCACTAGGCGGAATGAATTTTCTGTTTTGAAAATCCAATCTGTCATAACTTAAATCTAATTTATATTTTAAGCCTTTAATGATTTCCAATTCTCCCCAAAGATCCCCAATAAAACGGCTTCTTTGTCCATTATTCGTAATCAGATTATTGTAACCAATAACGTTCATAGAGATTGCTCTCTGAGTTAAATTGTCAGTTCCACCATAACCACCAAGTCTTTTTGAATCGTAAACTGGCATTGTTGGAACGGCTCCTAATAAATCAACAATTGCAGATTCTCCTCCATTGTATTCATTAAAGTTTTCTTTACCAGATTTTGTATATCCAATTTTTGAACCGTATTTGAATTTTCCTTTTTTACCATATAAATTCAAATTCATAGAATATCTCTCGTAATCCTGAGGCGAATTCAAATAACTTGTATTTTTGAAATAATCTGTATTTAAGTTGTAGCCCAACGTTTCAGCTCCTCCGCTAAAAGTAAGCGAGTGATTTTGAACAAGACCTGTCTTAAAAGCTTCTTTTTGCCAATTTGTATCTACATTTTTAATGTATGAAGGACTGTTTGGATCATTTCCTGGTGCAATTCCTAATCCAGCATTTTGTTCAGCAGCCGAAGTGATTTTTTGATACCCTACACGATCTGTTACATCCCATGTTTTAGCTACATTCTGAAAACCTACAAGCGATTTGTATTTAATGTCCAGTTTGCCTGACTTACCTTTTTTAGTCGTAATAATTACAACCCCATTTGCTCCCTGAACACCATAAATAGCCGCAGCAGATGCATCTTTTAAAACCTGCATCGATTCAATATCTCCTGGTGCAAAATCATTTGGGTTCGATACAATCATTCCGTCAATAACAAAAAGAGGATTGTTATTTGTGAATGAATTGATACCTCTAATTTTAACATTCACAAATCCTCCAGGCTCTCCAGATGATTGCACAGTTACACCGGCAACTTGCCCCTGAAGCATTTTTGCAGGATCATACGTTACGGTTTTTTTAGCCGCTTCCATATCAACTACACCAATTGAACCGGTAAGATCCGCTTTCTTTTGTGTACCGTAACCTACAACTACTACTTCATTAAGTTTATTTGTGTCTTCTCCTAATGCTAGATCAATTTTTGATTGACTTCCTACAGTGATTTCTTGGTTTTGAAATCCTATAAATGAAAAAACTAAAACATCACCTTGAGATGCTTTAATCGAATACTCTCCATCAAAACCTGTTGTTGTAACGGTTTTGGTTCCTTTTATCATAATATTCACACCCGGCAATGGTAATTTGTCCTGAGCCGAGGTAACAACTCCGCTAATCGCTTTGCCTTGAGCCGACATTTGATTAGCAGAGAATAATAGCATCATTAATGCTAAAAGCCATTCTTTTTTTGGCAACAAAAAGTTGCAATAAAAAAATAATCGTTGGTTTGTTATCATAAGGTTTAATTAAGTTGGTTAGTGTATAATTATAAGTGTTAATTTTACATTTGTAAATTTAACTAAAAAAAAACCTCATAAACAAATTAATATGGCAAAAAAAACGCTGAAAAAAAATGCATATCATAAATTAAGTGTAAAATACACATTAATAAATTGATGTTTTTTTCAAAAAAAAGACCTTTTTAAAGAGTTATTTGTGTAAAATCTACACTTTTTATCAAAAAGCCACTTTTTAATCAAAAAAACGACTTCTGAAAAAAATTTATAAATAGGCTGTTTTAGAATAATTTGCGGTTTAAAAAATATTTTATTTGTAAAAAAAATCTTGTTTATGAAGTTTAATTTTCTGCAAGAATTGCTTCGAATATTAAAAAAACGGCTTATTTTTGTTCCGAAAACGTTTGAAAATGATAAAATAAGCTTCTATTTGCTGTTTTATTATGATTTGTTTTAACTTCTATTTTTGATAATTTTTGGTTTTAAGTGTAAAATCTACATTAATAAATTATGAAACGTATTAGGAAGTTTATATATTTACCACAAAATATAGATTTATGCTAAACAGTTATAGCTCTGCTGATAAAGCGTTATTAGCGGTAGATTGTATCATTTTTGGTTTCGACAATCAGGGTTTAAAAATACTTTTGATCAAAAGGGACTTTGAGCCAGAAAAGGGCAAATGGTCTTTGATTGGGGGGTTTTTAAAGCGTGATGAAGTACTGGATAATGCCGCGACAAGAATTTTAAATACATACACAGGTTTAAACGATATTTATATGGAGCAGCTTTATGCCTACTCTGAAATTGATCGTGATCCTGTTGAAAGAACCATTTCGGTTTCCTATTATGCTTTGATTAATATCGAAAATCATAATGCTGAATTGATTAAAAATTATCATGCGCAATGGTTTAGTATTACCGATGCACCAAATCTGATTTTTGACCACAACGAAATGGTTGAACATGCCATTAGAAGACTTCGATACAGAACTTCAATAAAACCAATCGGATTTGAATTGCTTCCTGAGAAATTCACAATGCGTCAATTATTGGAATTGTATGAAGCTATTTTGAGCAAAGAATTAGACAAACGAAACTTTATAAGCAAAATCAATTCTTTAGAAATCCTGAATAAACTAGATGAAAAAGATATGGGATCTTCTCGAAAAGGTTCTTACCTCTATACTTTCAATAAAGAAAAATATGAAGAAAAGTTACTTAACGATTTTGTGCTGAATTTATAAATGATTGGCCCGCAGATCGAGCGGATCAAACTGATTTACACAGATTATTTTTTATATTTTTAAAAAAACAAAACCCTGAAAGCCACAAACTTTCAGGGTTTTTACTTCAATAAAACTACTATTAAAAAACTAAACAAATTTTCCTTTTAAAAATTATCTCTCGCAGATCTGGCAGATTTAAGGGATTTTTTTCTGCTGAATCCGCTAAATCTGCGGGAAACATTTTTTCACAAATCAATCCGTTTTCATCCGCTTGATCCGTAAAATCCGTGGTCTAAAAATTTTTAGCTATTTCCTTTTTGGTAATCTGCTAAAAATTGTGCTAAACCAATATCTGTCAACGGATGTTTCAACAAACCTTCAATTGCGCTTAACGGCCCTGTAATAACATCTGATCCAATTTTTGCACAATTGATAATGTGCATTACATTTCGAACTGAAGCCGCAAGAATTTGAGTTTCATATCCAAAATTGTCATAAATCAATCTGATTTCTTCAATCAAATTCATCCCGTCAGTCGAAACATCATCCAAACGCCCGATAAAAGGAGACACATAAGTTGCTCCAGCTTTTGCGGCCAATAACGCCTGACCTGAAGAAAATACTAAAGTGCAATTCGTTCTGATTCCTTTATTTGCAAAATATCGGATTGCTTTTACACCATCTTTTATCATCGGGATTTTAACTACAATCTGAGGATGCAACGCTGCTAATTTTTCGCCTTCGGCAATCATTCCTTCAAAATCCGTCGAAATTACTTCGGCACTTACATCGCCTTCTACCAATTCGCAAATTTTTATGTAATGATCTAAAATATTCTGCGCTCCTGTAATTCCTTCCTTTGCCATTAATGACGGATTTGTGGTTACACCATCTAAAACCCCTAAATCATTGGCTTCTTTAATATCTTTTAAATTTGCTGTATCTATAAAAAATTTCATTTGTCTTTTTTTTGATTGGTTATAATGTTTTCTGCGCCCTTATTTTTATTAGAAAATCCGGAATTTCAAATAAAAAAATTGGCCTTAAAATGTTTCTTTTTACAGAATTTCGAAAGAAAATCATTCTGTCAAAACGAAATAAATAATAAGTGTAAAATTTACATTTACAAATGTATGCAAAATAATTCCACAAAAACAAAAAAATTGTTTCCTTATTTTTTTAATTAAAAAGATGCTGATTTATCAAACAAAAAGAAATTTGTTTGATATATAATTCACAAGTAGAAGAAAATAATATTTTAAAAAGATTAGAGCGAATTACGCATAATCAAAGACGATTTGTTCTCGATTTGTTCTTTTTTTCCTTTCAAAACCATTTCGGCCAAAATTTTTCCCATGGTTTCAAAGTGAGTCGAAATTGTCGTGATTCCGTTTGCCACGATTTTTTTTAATCGTGTTTCGTTATAAGAAATTATTCCGAAATCAATTCCTAGTTTCAAATTCTGATTTCTTGCATTTTCAATTACATGAACCAATTCACGATCAGTTGGAATAATATAAACATCGCCAATATTGATTTTTCGATCTGTAAATTCGTTTATAATTTCATATTCAAAATTGTATTCGGAACAAAAAGCCTCAAAACCCAATTTCATACCGAGCGGCTCTCTAAATCCGGGAAAAATTAAAATCAGTTTTTTGTAGTTTTTCAATCTTCCTTTTGCGTTATACAAACCTTCAAAAATATCTTTCTCGTGATTTTGATAAATAGCAGGATACGCTTTCAAATCGGGATTAGTTTGATCCAGTATGATAACTTCGTTTACTGGTAGGGTTTTTAACGAAGCCGCCGTATCAAGCAAATTTGTTGGCATGATAATATATTTTGTGTAATTGCCATTACTGTCATTTATGAGCTTTTGAAAAACCTGAATATTGAAATGATGAAAGAAAATATCGACCTGAACATTTTTTCCGATATTTTTTAAAAACGAATTATAAATGTCTTCCTTGAAAATATTCAATTCATCAAAAAGCAAAAAAACCTTCTGTTTTATAGTGGTTTCAACGCTTTTAACATAATAACCTTTGCCAGGAATGGCGTAAATAATTCCTCTTTTTTTCAATTCGTCATAGGCTAATAAAACCGTATCGCGTGACAATGAAAAAGCCAGACAAACCTTATTGACCGACGGAAGACGATCGCCTTTCACCAATTTTTCTTCGTCAATAGCCTTTTCAATTGAAAGAATTATCTGCTTATATTTTGGCAAGCCAATGTTATTCTGGATAGAAATAATATTCATGGAAATTGAAATTTTGGCGCAATATACGAAAAACTGGTAGGTACTGGTATGCAAAAGCAGAAAATGTTTCTAATTTTGAATTTCACTTTTGTCAAAAATACCATGGAAATAAAACATATATCGCATTTTCAAGATTCATCTGCTTTCAAATCGTTTGGTTTAACCCTTGATAACGAAGAAATTCTCTCTTTTGAATTGTCAAATAAAAACGAAATGAAAGTACAGTTGATCAATTACGGAGCGACTGTTACTTCTCTGCAAATTCCTGTTAATGGAAAACTGGTTGATGTGGTTTTAGGTTTTGATACATTAGAATCCTATATCGCTTCATACAATTTGCCAAGTGCTCCATATTTCGGAACAACTGTGGGGCGTTATGCAGGAAGAATCAATAAAGGTGTTTTCACATTAAATGGAAAAACATTTCAATTGGCAGGAAATAATAATGGAAATGCTTTACATGGCGGAAATGTTGGTTTTGGAAAAAAAGCGTGGAATGTAACTGATATAACTTCTGGTGAAAATCCATCAATTACTTTTAGTCTTTTAAGTGAAGATTTGGACCAAAATTATCCGGGTGCTTTGCACGTTGATTTAAAATATACGTTGACAGAAGCAAACGAACTTCTGTTGGAATACAAAGCAACAACTACTGAAGATACAGTAATTAATTTAACGCATCACAGTTATTTTAATTTGAATGGTCACGATTCGACTGTTTTGGATCAGGAAATGACAATTGTTTCGGATAAATTTTTAGAAACAGATTCAGATAATATTCCGACAGGAAAATTCACAGCCGTTTCTGGTCATAATTTTGATTTCAGAACAGCCAAAAACTGTCCGGCGTCAATTGACAATTCATTTGTAATTGAACCTTCAAATGAAGTTGTAGCGACATTATACAGTACGAAAACGAAATTGAAAATGAGTGTTTACACCGATCAGCCAAGTGTGCATATATATGTAGGCGGAAATTGTTTTGACACTTTGAAAGGAAAAGAAAATGCAAATTATCATCCGTCAAGCGGAATTTGTTTTGAAACGCAAAATTTTCCAGATGCACCAAATCAAGAACATTTTCCAAATTCTGTTTTGAAAAAAGGAGAAGAATATCATCAAAAAACAATTTACAAATTTGAAAATGTAATTTAAGATTTATGAAGAAGATCAAATTATTATTAAGCCTTTTTGCTATTGCTGTTTTCGCTTCATGCACGACAACAAAAGACAGTAAGGAAACAAAACCTCAAGAAAATGGTTTTGCAAAAGGAGCCGATGTTGGCTGGTTGCCTCAAATGGAAGCAACGGGTTATAAATTTTATGACACTGACGGAAAAGAAAAAGATTGTCTGCAATTATTGAAAGACAGAGGAATCAACACGATTCGTTTGCGCGTTTGGGTAAATCCGAATAATGATAAAGCAAGCGGACATTGCAGTCCGGAAGAAACAGTGGTTATGGCAGTTCGTGCTCAAAAAATGGGAATGCGTATTATGATCGATTTTCATTACAGCGATTCATGGGCAGATCCTGGCAAACAAAATAAACCTGCCGCTTGGGCAAAACATTCTTTTGCTGAACTTTTGAATGATGTTTACAATCACACTTTCGATGTTTTGACTTTGTTGAAAAAAGCCGGCGTAACTCCAGAATGGGTTCAGGTTGGAAATGAAATTCCGGGTGGAATGCTTTGGCCGGAAGGAAGTTCAGACAATTTTGGACAATTGGCACAATTACTTAATAAAGGATACGATGCGACAAAAGCAATCGATTCAAAAATAAAAGTAGTCGTGCATCTAGACGAAGGAAATAAAAGCGAAAAATTCAGATGGTTTTTTGACAAAGCAACTACTAATAACGTGAAATACGATGTAATTGGAATGTCATATTATCCATACTGGATCAAAACCGATTACAAAAGCACCATTTTAGATTTAGAAAACAATCTGAAAGATATGGCTTCGCGTTACAATAAAGAAGTGATGGTAGTTGAAGTTGGTGGTGATTATACTGAGGTACAAAACACAAAAGAAATGCTTGAAGCTACTATAAAAGCAGTAAAAAGTGTTCCGAATAACAAAGGTTTAGGCGTAATTTATTGGGAACCGGAAGGCGAAAAAAGCTGGAGCGGTTATCAATTAAGTGCTTGGCTTTCTGACGGAAAACCTTCGCCGGCATTGGATGCTTTTAAGAATTAAGTAATTCAATACAATTAAATTTAACACAACATATATTGTAGAGACGCACCGCAGTGCGTCTACGCAACGAATATCCACAATACTTTAGACGCACTGCAGTGCGCCTCTACGAAATATTGGAACCATAATAAAAGTAAAAATGAAATTAATTTTTAAATCCATATTCTTCTTATTTCTACTTAATTTTTCTTTCGGAAAAATTCAGGCGCAGTCACGCACAAAAGTAAATTTTGGTGCCGACTGGGAATTTAAAAGAGAAGAAACTCCAGCTCAGGATTGGGAAAAAGTAACGATTCCGCATACTGCAAGATTAGAGAAATTAGTTGTAATTAAACAATTTCAGGGAACATCTTGGTATCAGAAAAAATTCAAAACTAGTATTTCAAAAGATCAAAAAGCCTTTATTTATTTTGAAGGCGTAATGCAGGAAGCTGATGTTTGGATCAACGACAAAAAAGTAACCAATCACAAAGGCGGATATTTGCCTTTTACGGTTGATGTTACGTCGTATTTGAATACCAACAATGAAAACACAATTAAAGTAAAAGTCAACAACGAAGACAATCCGGATTTCTTGCCTGGGAAACCAATTAAGGATTTGGACTTTAATTATTATGGTGGAATTTATAGAAATGTATATTTTGTTACCACTTCAAAATTATATATTACAGATGCTGTAAATGCTAATAAAGTGGCGAGCGGCGGTCTTTATGTAAACTTCAAAAACATTACAAAAACCGAAGCTTCGGGAACGGTTCAGGTGCATTTGCAAAATGATTTTGAAGCGGAACAAAAAGCGTTTTTAAAATTTATTTTAACAGATAATAAAGGCAAAAAAACCGAAATCAAATCGGATAGTTTTTCGGTTAAACCGAATGCTGATTTTGTCTTGACTCAAAATATTTCGGTTGCAACTCCAAAATTATGGTCAATTCATAATCCGAATTTGTACAAATTAGAAGTTCAGATTATTTCGAATAATAAAGTTGTTGATTCTTATTCAGAAAAAATCGGAATCAGAAAATCAGAAATAAAAGCTGATGGCTATTATTTGAATGACGAAAAAATCTACATCACCGGAACAAACGAACATCAGGAATATCCATATTTAGGTTACGCCATTTCTGATGAAGCACAATATCGTGATGCGGTAAAAATCAAAAATGCCGGTTTTGATTTTGTACGTATGTCACATTATCCGCACGCCGAAGCTTTCTTAAATGCTTGCGACGAATTGGGAATTTTGGTTATGAACAGCTTAACAGGCTGGCAGTTTTTTGGTGGAGAACAATTCCAAAAAAGTGCATATCAGGACATTCGCGATATGACAAGAAGAGATAGAAATCATCCGAGTATTATTTTTTGGGAAGCTTCATTAAACGAAACCAATATGTCGCCAGAATTCATGAAAGAAGCGACAAAAACCTTAAAAGAAGAATTGCCTTTTAACCATAATTACAGCGCAAGTTGGATCGACAACGACAATTACGACATCTTTATTCCGGCGCGCCAACACGCAAAAGCGCCAGATTATTGGACAAAATACAACAAAGGAAACCGTAAAATTTTCATTGCCGAATATGGCGATTGGGAATATTATGCTCAAAATGCAGGTTTCAACCAAACTGAATTTGCGAATTTAAAAGAAGAAGAAAGAACATCAAGACAATTACGCGGCGCTGGAGAAAAAAGACTTTTACAGCAAGCTTATAATTTTCAGGAAGCTTCAAATTCAAACCGAAGAGGAGCCTCAACAATTGGAGAAGCAAACTGGGTTATGTTTGATTACAATCGCGGTTACAGCCCAGATTTAGAAAGTTCTGGAATCAGCGATATTTTCAGAATCCCGAAATTCGCTTATTATTTTTATCAAAGTCAGCGCGATGCCAATGTGGTTTTGGATAAAAAATTATTTTCTGAACCAATGGTTAATATTGCCAACTTCTGGACTCCAGAATCACCATTAAATGTTACTGTTTACAGCAATTGCGATGAAGTGGCTTTATATGTAAATGATATTTTAATTTCTAAGCAAAAACCAACTGTAAACAACAACAGCGACAAATTGGAACATGCACCGTTTATTTTCAAAGTAACAGCATTTCAAGCAGGAACTTTGCGTGCTGAAGGATTCATCAAAGGAAAAAAAGTGGCTTCAAACAGTGTAAAAACCCCAGGAAAAACTTCGAAAATTGAATTGAGTTATGATCTTTCTTCGGTAAAAATAAATCCTGATTCTCCAGATATGGTTTTCGTTTACGCTAAAATTACTGATGAAAACGGAACAGTAATTCCAACAGCAACGAACGAAGTTACTTTTACTTTAAGCGAAGGAAATGCAGAAATCATTGGTCAAAATCCTGTTCAGGCTGAAGCCGGAATTGCAACCATAATTCTGAAAACAAAAGACCTTAAAAAGAAAATTGTGCTAAAAGCAATATCAAATAATTTACAAGAAAACACTATTACAATTACTAAATAATGAATGAGATTTTAATTCAAAACACCACAGCATTTTTTGAGAAAACTTTCGGGTCTGCTCCTCAAAAAATTGTACTTTCTCCAGGAAGAATCAACATCATTGGAGAACATATTGATTATAACGACGGTTATGTTTTGCCAGCCGCAATTGACAAAGTAATTTGTTTTGCTTTTGAGAAAAACAACACCCAAAAATCTAAAGTAATCGCTATCGATTTAAATGAAGAATTTGAAATCGATTTGACTCAAAAAATCGAATTGAATGATGCCGTTTGGACAAATTATATTCGTGGCGTAATCAAACAACTTCAGGATAACGGTTTTGCTTTTGAAGGTTTCAACTGTGTTTTCAGTAGTAATATTCCAGTTGGATCTGGATTATCTTCTTCGGCAGCTTTAGAATGCGGAATGATTTTCGGAATAGCAGCACTTTTCGACTTAAAAATTGAAAAGAAAGACATAGCATTATTAGGACAAAAAGCAGAACACTGGGTTGGAATCAACTGTGGAATTATGGATCAGTTTTCAAGCGTTCATGGACTTGACAACAAAGTAATTAAATTAGATTGCAACACTTTGGAATTTGAATATCACAATGCTGATTTCAAAGATTATTCTTTGATTTTAATGGACAGCAACGTGAAACATTCTCTTTTCACTTCAGAATATAATACGAGAAGAATTGAGTGCGAGCAAGGTTTAGCGATTATCAAAAATCATTTTCCTGAAGTAAAAACTTTTAGAGACTGTAAAGAAGAACAGCTTTTGAGCATTCAGGATAAATTTGATCCAACTGTTTTTAAAAGAGTTCATTTTGTTGTAAAAGAAATTAACCGAGTAATCAAAGCATGTGAGGCGCTTGACAAAGGAAATATAGAACTTTTAGGACAATTGCTTTTTGAAACGCATTACGGTTTATCACAAGAATATGCAGTAAGCTGCGAAGAATTGGATATGCTTGTAGATACTGCAAAAGCTGATGATGCGATAATTGGTTCTCGTTTAATGGGTGGCGGTTTTGGTGGCTGTACGATAAATTTAATTAAAAAAGGATATGAAAATGAGGTAAAACGTAAGTTTTCAAATCTTTATTTAGATACATTTGGAATTGAATTAAAATTCTATGATGTAAAAATATCAAACGGAACACAACTACTTTAATACCGCAACACATTACAATGAAAAATTTTGACATTAACGAAGATCCTCACAGACGTTTTAACCCTTTAATTAACGAGTGGGTTTTAGTTTCACCTCATCGCGCAAAACGTCCTTGGCAAGGGCAAAACGAAACTATCGCTACTGAAGCTTTGCCAAAGTATGATCCAACTTGTTACTTATGCCCTGGAAATGTTCGTGCCAACGGAATGAACAATCCTAAATATGAAAGCAGTTTTGTTTTCGAAAATGATTTTGCTGCCATGAAACAGGACGAAATTATTTTTGAAGAAGATATCAAACACACTTTCTTTAAAGCAAAACCGGAGCAAGGAATTTCAAGAGTAGTTTGTTTTTCGCCAAGACACGATCTGACTTTGCCAGAAATGGAAGTTGATGGTATTGAAAATATCATCAGAACATGGCAAAAAGAATATACCGATTTAGGAAGCATTAAATATATCAATCACGTTCAGATTTTTGAAAATAAAGGAAGTGTAATGGGCTGCAGCAATCCGCATCCGCACGGACAAATTTGGGCGCAATCCTCTTTGCCAACGCAAGTTGAAAAAACACAAAATAGCTTAAAATCTTATTTCGATAAAAACAACAGAACGCTTCTTGAAGATTATCTTCAGGCAGAATTAAAATCAGGAGAACGTATTGTAATCGAGAACGATCATTTTGTTGCATTAGTTCCGTTTTGGGCAATTTGGCCATATGAAACCATGATTTTAAGCAAAAGAGCTTTTGGAAAAATCACTGATTTTACTTCAGAAGAAACAACTGCTTTTGCTAAAATCTTAAAACAGCTTACAATTAAATACGATAATTTATTCAGTACTTCTTTCCCATATTCATCAGGAATTCATCAAGCGCCGACGGACGGACTGAAGCATCCTGAATGGCATTTCCATATGCATTTTTATCCACCATTATTGAGATCGGCAACGGTTAAAAAATTCATGGTTGGTTATGAAATGATGGGCGAATCACAAAGAGACATAACTCCTGAAAAAAGTGCCGAAATTTTAAGACAGCAATCTGATGTACATTATAAAAGTCTTTAAAAACAGACTTGAAAATGTGTCAAAATCAAAACTGTTTTAAAATTTAACATAATAAATTGATTATAAATGTAAAAAACACATTTGTAAATGGTGTAGATATGGAATTTTATTATACTTTTGGCTTTCATTCTTATTTTCATAAAAAAATAACAGAATAAAAACAGATATCTTAGTTTTAACAAGATAAAACAACAAAATAATAGGTTTCGGAAATTATAATTAAAAATGAATTCATAAAACCACTTTACAAACAATCACCTATACTAATTTTTTAAAATACTATTAACAATGAACCAGAACCTCGCTTTCGCCGATTATGCGGTTTTTATTATTTATTTCATCGTAGTTTCTGCCTACGGTTACAGTGTTTACCGCAAGCGTAAACAAGACGAACATGATGCTAAAGCTTATTTCTTGGCTGAAGGAAACTTAACTTGGTGGGCTATTGGAGCTTCATTAATTGCCTCAAATATCTCTGCTGAACAATTCATCGGAATGAGCGGTGAAGGTTTCTTTTTAGGAATCGCTGTTGCTGCTTACGAATGGCTTGCTGCTGTTGCTTTAATTATAGTAGCCGTTTGGTTTATTCCTGTTTATCTTAAAAACAAGATTTACACGATGCCTCAATTCTTAAAAACACGTTACAACGAATCGACTGCTTTGATTATGGCAGTTTTCTGGTTGTTTTTATATGTTTTTGTAAACTTAACTTCTATTCTTTATTTAGGAGCTGTTGCTATTAACGGACTTGCAGGTGGTCAATATCTGCATGTAATCATGATTGGATTGGCTGTTTTTGCTTTATTTATCTCTTTAGGAGGTATGAAAGTTGTAGCTTATACAGACGTTATTCAGGTTGCGGTTTTAATTATTGGAGGTTTAGTAACTTCTTATATTGCTTTGACAACTGTTGGAAGTGCTTTTGGAGTGGGAGAAAATGCGATTGCTGGTTTCAAGGTTTTAATGAGAGAAGCACCTGAGCATTTCAAAATGATTATTCCAAGACCAACAGCAACTTCGTCTCAGCTTGAAATTGATAAATATTTAACTTTCCCTGGTTTGATGTCTTACCTTGCTGGTATCTGGATCATCAACTTAAACTATTGGGGATGTAACCAATACATTACACAAAGAGCTTTAGGTGCTGATTTACAAACGGCTCGTACAGGAATTTTGTTTGCTGGTATGTTAAAATTATTAATGCCTCTTATCGTGATGCTTCCTGGTATTGCAGCTTATGTTTTATACCAAAACGGAGAATTGCCTCAATTAGTTGGAGGAAAAGATGGAGCTTACTCAGCCATTTTAACTTTCTTGCCAACAGGTTTAAAAGGACTTTCTGTTGCCGCTTTGACTGCTGCAATTGTAGCTTCGTTAGCTGGAAAAGTAAACAGTATTTCGACTATTTATACATTAGACGTTCATAAAAAATACATCCAAAAAGAAGCGGGTGAAAAACAACAAGTAAACATTGGTAGAATTGCGGTTTTTGCTGCAATGCTTTTAGCTGTATTATTTACATGGAATGATATTTTAGGAATTGGAGGAGTTGGTGGATTCACTTACATCCAAAAATATACTGGATTTATCAGCCCTGGAGTTTTCGCGATGTTCTTCCTTGGTATGTTCTGGAAAAGAACAACTGGAACTGCAGCTATTGTAGGTGTAATTTTAGGATTTGTTTTATCTGTTTTATTCAACGAATATGCACCTGCTTTATTCGGAAACGACACGTTACTTTATACTGCTTATCCTAACGGAAAAGGAGCTTTTGAAATTCCTTTCCACATTTGTATGGGATTATCATTCTTCTTTACAATGTTAGCGATGATCGGAATCAGTTTTGCCGGACCAAAAGTAAATCCAAAAGCGTTTGAAATTGACTCTGAAATGTTTAAAGTAAAACCACAAACTACAGTTTTAATCGTAATTACATTATTGATTATTGTTGCACTGTACGTTAAATTCTGGTAGTATAATTTTTACTATATTATTTTTTGAAGATTAAAAGGCTGTCTGATGATTAGACAGCCTTTTTTTATTTGATAAAATTTTAAAAGAAAAAACCATAATCTGACCGATTTGGTTATTTTTGGCCAAAAAAAATAAACTAACAAACCTAACAAATGAAAAAACTAATTATTGCCTGCTTCTTTATTTCAGCAACTGCTTTCTGCCAGGATATGGAAGTTTTAAATGGAAGCTTTGACTTTTTAAAAGATCAAAAAGAAATCAACGTAGAATTTGATTATAGCAATTTTACTATGATGAAAGAAAATAAACCGGAAGCACAATATGTTGAAGAACACAAAGCTGATTTAGATAAAAAAGCAAAAGGAAACGGAAATCTTTGGCACAAAAGATGGGTTGTTGCTAAAGACCAAATCTGGACTCCAAAATTTTTAGAAATTGGAAATGTTGTATTAGCCAAAGCAGGTAAAGAAGTAAATTTTCAGGAAGGCTTAAACACTCCTTATACTTTAATAGTAAAAACTGTATGGATTTACCCAGGTTGGGATGCTGGAATCATGAAACAACCAGCAAAGGTTACTACCGTTTTATCTTTTGTAGAAACAGCCAACAAGTCTAATGTTTTATTAGAAATTTCAAGTATGGAAGCTCCGGGAGATCAATGGGGAAATAATTTCAATAACGAAACAAGAATTGGAGAAGGATACGCCAAAACAGCAAAATCGTTATCTAAGCTTTTATTGAAAAAAGCATTCAAATAAAATCATAAAAAAAGCCCTGATTATTCAGGGCTTTGTTCTTTTTGCATATTTAGTAAATAGGCCATATTTGCAATAACATGATCATGTTTCTTCACAAACGGATTTTCTTCATTCCAGACATATCCTGCTAAAACCGAACATATTTTCTCTTTTACTTCGGGATTTTCAGGCTGATGGAAAAACAATGTTTGAAGATTTCCTGTGTACCATTCCTGAACATAGGTTGTGAAAACTGCTATTCCGCGTTTCATATATTGCGTAAATTCAACTTCCCAATCTACTTTAATTCCTTGTGATTCTTTCAAATATAATTTCGCTGCCAACATTCCGGATTCAGTCGCAAAAGCAACTCCTGATGAAAAAACAGGATCCAAAAATTCAGAGCTATTTCCAGTTAGAGCAAAACCGTCGCCGTACATTCTTTTTACAGCTCTTGAATAATTTTCTAATTTAACGGGTTCGAACAAAAATTCTGTTCCTTTGAATCTTTTAATATAATAATCTGATTTCTGAATTGCATTTCGCAAAGCCTCAGCATTGTCTTTATTTTCAGAAAGTGAATTAATAAAATCAGTCGGACCAACAACGCCCAAACTAGTATTTCCATTTGAAAACGGAATTACCCAAAGCCAAACTTCAGTTTCTAAAATATCAAATGAAATCTGAGTTCCTTCCTCGCCTTCTTCTCTGTTTATATCTTTAACATGCGTAAATATCGAAGAATGCGGATCTAGTTTTGACGGTGTATCCAAATCTAAAAGTCTTGGCAAAACACGTCCATATCCGCTGGAATCCACAATAAATTTGGCGTGGATTTCTTTTAAATTTCCGTCCTTATCTTTTACAATTGTTTTCGAATTTTTTCCTTCAAAAGAAACTTCTAAAACCTCTGTTTCAAATTCTAAGTCAATTCCTTTTCGAACTACTTCCTGCGCCATTGTGTTATCAAAATCGGCACGCGGAACCTGCCAGGTCCAGTCCCAGCCTTCTCCAAATTTCTGACTGAAATCAAAAACACAAATTTCTTCACCTCTGATAAAACGGGCTCCTAATTTTTTTTCAAAGTTCATTGCATTCAGCGCATCATACAGCTCTGCCTCTGCAAAATGGTCCATCACTCGCGGAATAAGGCTTTCGCCGACCACAAGTCTCGGAAATTTTGTTTTTTCTACAACTTTGACCTTGACATTATTTTTATGAAGATACGATGCTGAAACGCATCCTGAAGGTCCTGCACCAATCACTAAAACATCAACAAACTCCTTTGTCATAATAAAAATGTTATGAATTATTAACTTACATTTGCGTTCATCAAAATAACTACAATTATTTTGATAATTAAAATTAAATTAGCACAATCAAATACGGTTTAATGAACACAATTAATGAATATTTAAGTTTAGCAGAATTCGAGTCAATCATTTTTGGAAATAACAAAGTTGCAATCAGTGATGTAGTTTTAAATCGAGTAAATGAAAGCTTTAATTTCCTGAAAGAATTTTCGGGAAACAAAATAATATATGGTGTAAACACTGGTTTTGGACCAATGGCTCAATATAGAATTAAAGAGTCCGACCAAATTCAGCTACAATATAATTTAATCCGAAGCCACTCTTCTGGAACCGGGAAACCTTTGAGTCCGGTTTGTGCAAAAGCGGCAATCCTGGCACGTTTAAACACACTTTCTTTAGGAAATTCAGGAGTTCATCCGTCAGTTATCCACTTGATGGCAGAATTAATTAATAGAGATATTACACCTCTAATTTTCGAACACGGCGGTGTTGGTGCAAGCGGCGACTTAGTTCAATTATCACATTTAGCTTTAGTCTTAATTGGCGAAGGTGAGGTTTTTTATAAAGGTGAAAGAAGACCAACTCCAGAGGTTTTTGATATTGAAGGTCTAAAACCAATTCAGGTTGAAATTAGAGAAGGTTTGGCGTTAATCAACGGAACTTCAGTAATGACAGGAATTGGCGTTGTGAATGTTCATCATGCTAAAAAATTATTAGACTGGTCATTAAAATCTTCTTGCGCGATCAACGAATTGGTTCAGGCGTATGACGATCATTTTTCGGCAGAATTAAACCAAACGAAACGCCATAAAGGACAACAGGAAATCGCAGAAAGAATGAGACAAAACCTTTCTGACAGTACTTTAATCCGTAAAAGAGAAGATCATTTATATTCTGGCGAAAACACAGAAGAAATTTTCAAAGAAAAAGTTCAGGAATATTATTCTTTAAGATGCGTTCCACAAATTTTGGGACCAGTTTTAGAAACTATAAATAATGTCGCTTCAATTTTAGAAGACGAATTCAACTCGGCAAACGACAATCCGATTATCGATGTAAAAAACCAACACGTTTATCACGGAGGAAATTTCCACGGCGATTATATTTCGCTTGAAATGGACAAACTGAAAATCGTTATTACCAAATTAACGATGCTGGCAGAACGTCAATTGAATTATTTATTGAATTCAAAAATCAACGAAATTCTTCCTCCATTCGTAAACTTAGGAACTTTAGGATTTAATTTCGGAATGCAGGGTGTTCAGTTTACCGCAACCTCAACAACTGCTGAAAGTCAAATGTTGTCAAACCCGATGTATGTGCATTCAATTCCAAACAACAATGACAATCAAGACATTGTAAGCATGGGAACAAATGCGGCGGTAATTACCTCAAAAGTGATCGAAAATGCTTTTGAAGTTTTGGCTATCGAAATGATTACCATCGTTCAGGCAATTGATTATTTAGGTCAAAAAGATAAAATTTCATCGGTTACTAAAAAATGGTACGATGATGTTCGCCATATTATTCCGGAATTTAAGGAAGATCAGGTTATGTATCCTTTTGTTCAAAAAGTAAAAGATTATCTGATCAACAGCTAAATCTTTTTTTCACATATTAATTATTGAATCTTAAAATCATGAAAAAACCGCTTATTTTTTTGTTGCTAGTTTTCATTCAATTTGTTAATAGTCAAGAACTGGCATTAGTTAAAAAGAATTCAAAAATCGGATATATTTCCAAAGACGGCTCTTTTAAAATCGAACCTCAATACAAATCTGCCAGAAGTTTTTCTGAAGGATTAGCTGCAGTAGAAAATGGTGGAAAATGGGGATTTATTGATGCAAAAGGAACCTGGGTAATTCCAGCCGATTTTAGTAATGCCAAAGATTTTAACAGCGGAATTGCAATCGTACAAAAAGATAAAGAGTGGGTTTACATTAATACAAAAGGCGAAGTTCAGAAAGCTCCGGCTTCAGAAAAATTATTTGATTTTGACAACGGCGTTGCTTTTATCAGACAAAACAACAAAGTTGGATTAATCAATAATAAAATGACTGTTGTTTTAGAACCAAAATACGACCAGATCAAACCTTTTGAAAACGGTTTTGCCAGAGTTGAACTGAACAAAAACTGGGGAATCATAAACACAGCCGGAAAAGAACTTGTTGAACCTGCTTATGCTGAAATTGGAAATTATTTCAAAAACACAACCTGGGCAAGAAAAGACAAAACTTTCGGTCTTGTAAGTGCAGGGAAATTTATTCCTGTTGATGGTGCTGAAAAAATCTGGGATTTTGAAACTCAGGATTTGACATTTGCTAAAAAGAACGGAAAAATCGGTTATATTGATTTAAAAGGAAATTGGGCAATTCTACCTATATATGATAAAGGAAAAGCTTTCTCAAAAAACCTGGCTCCTGTTTTAGTTGGAAAAAAATGGGGATTTATTAATCCGGAAGGAAAATTTGTAATTGAACCAACTTATAATGATGCCGAAGTTTTCAGTTCAAACGGATTGGCTCCGGTGAAAGAAAGCAATTGGGGATTCATAAATGAAACAGGAAAAATAGTAATTCCGACACAATACGGAATTACAACAAATGCTATTATCGCCATGTTTACGCAACAAGACAAAGGATTTATTGATGGCGTTGCGAGAGTAAAAAACGAAGGAAAATGGGGTTTTCTTAAACCAGACGGAACGGTTTTAAGCAATCAATGGTTTGAAAATGCTGAATTATTTTCGAAATCAGAAAAAAATCAAACTACTGAAGCTGTAGCAGAAAAACCTAAAGAAGAAACCAAGCCAGCAAAAACTACTGCAAAACCAGCAAAAAAGCCGGTCAGCAAGAAAAAATAATACTATTTAGCCCCAATAAAATATAAAATCTTACATAATGAAATGTGTATTAGTAACAGGCGGTTCAAGAGGAATTGGAAGTGCAATTTGTAAAAAATTAGCCGTTGAATCTGATTATCATATTCTGATTAATTATCATTCCAATCAAACCGCTGCTGAAGAAACACTTCAGGAAATACAAAAATTAGGAGCAACCGGAGAAATTCTGGGTTTTGACGTTTCTAATTTTGAACAAGTACAAAACGTTTTAACAAAATGGCAGGAATCAAATCCTGAAGCTCTAGTTGAAGCGATTGTAAACAATGCAGGAATTACAAAAGACGGTCTTTTTATGTGGATGACGCCACAAGACTGGAATAGTGTAATGAATACAAGTACAAACGGATTTTTTAATGTAACGCAGTTTTTCATTCAAAAAATGCTGCGTAATAAATATGGCAGAATCGTAAATATAGTTTCGGTTTCTGGAGTTAAAGGAACTGCCGGACAAACTAATTATTCGGCTGCAAAAGGAGCTATTGTTGCCGCAACAAAAGCGTTGGCTCAAGAAGTGGCAAAACGAAATATTACTGTGAATGCTGTTGCACCAGGTTTTATCAGAACGGATATGACAAGTTCGCTTGACGAAAAAGAATTATTAAAATTAATTCCCGTAAATCGTTTTGGAGAAGCGGAAGAAGTTGCCGATTTGGTAAGCTTTTTGATTTCTAAAAAATCAAGTTATATTACCGGCGAAATTATTAATATAAACGGAGGAATATATTCTTAAGAATACTATGTTTGCATAATATTTTAAGTTTTTTTAAACATAGAAAATTACACTTTAAGGATAAAAAATTACTTTGAAAGACAATGAATAAGAGAGTTGTAATTACTGGAATGGGAATTTATTCTTGTATCGGAACTTCTTTAAATGAAGTAAAGGAATCTTTATACGAAGGAAAATCCGGAATTAAATTTGATTCTGAACGAAAAGAATTTGGTTTCCAGTCGGCTTTGACCGGAATGGTTCCAAAAGCTGATTTGAAAAATTTATTGACACGCAGACAACGTATGAGCATCGGTGAAGAAACCGAGTACGCTTATATGGCTACTATCGAAGCATTGAAAAATGCGAATATAGACGATGCTTTTTTTGAAGAAAGAGAAGTTGGAATCATGTACGGAAACGACAGTGTTTCTAAAGCCATTATTGATGCTACAGATATTGTTCGCGAGAAAAAAGATACTGCCTTAATTGGTTCTGGAGCGATTTTCAAATCGATGAACTCGACGGTAACAATGAATCTTTCGACGATTTTTAAACTTCGTGGAATCAATTTAACCGTAAGTGCCGCTTGCGCAAGCGGATCTCATTCTATCGGATTGGCTTATTTTTTAATAAAAAGCGGTTTTCAGGATATTATAATTACTGGCGGAGCTCAGGAAATCAACAAATATGCGATGAGCAGTTTTGATGGTTTAGGTGTTTTTTCGAATAGAGAAAACGAGCCTGAAAAAGCCTCAAGACCTTTTGACGCCGGACGCGACGGATTGATTCCGAGTGGTGGTGGCGCAACTCTAATTTTAGAAAGCTACGAATCGGCAATTGCAAGAGGCGCCAATATTATTGCCGAAGTTTCCGGTTACGGATTTTCATCAAACGGCGGGCATATTTCAACTCCAAATGTTGAAGGACCAGCCACAGCAATGCAGCGCGCACTTGAAGATGCCAAATTAAATGCATCAGATATTGAATATATAAATGCGCATGCAACCTCAACTCCGGTTGGAGATGCAAACGAAGCCAAAGCCATCTTTGAAGTTTTTGGTGAGAAAAATCCTCCTGTAAGCTCTACAAAATCAATGACAGGCCACGAATGTTGGATGGCCGGAGCAAGCGAAATCATTTATTCTATTATAATGATGCAGAACGATTTCATTGCACCAAACATCAATTTGGAGAATCCAGATGAAGATGCGATGAAATTAAATTTAGTTAAAACTACGTTAAACAAAAAATTTGACATATTTTTGTCCAATTCTTTCGGTTTCGGAGGAACCAACTCTGCGTTGGTGGTTAAAAAGTTTAAATTGGACAATGAATAAAGAAGAGATTATAGCGAGAATTAATGGTTTTTTGGTTGATGAGTTTGAAGTAGATAATGATGAAATTGAACCAGATGCTAATTTAAAAGATACACTTGGGTTAGACAGCTTAGATTATGTTGATTTAGTAGTTTCTATTGAAGCTAACTTTGGTGTAAAATTGGTTGAAGCTGATTTCGTTGGAATTGCAACTTTTCAAAACTTCTATGACCTTATTGAAGCCAAACTAAAAGCTAAAGCTGCTTAATGAGTCAATGGGATGGCAAATCAAAAGGTACTGTTTTAGGTTATAGAATATTCGTTTTTTTAATACAAAAAGCGGGTGTCAAATCTGCTTATGTCTTACTTTATTTTGTTGCTTCTTATTACTTTCTGTTTCTAAAGAAAAGTAATAAGGCAATTTCTTACTATTTCAAAGAAAGACTTCAGTATTCTTATTTTCAGTCAAAAAAAATGGTTTTCAAAAGTTATTACACTTTTGGACAAACTATTATTGACAAAGTTTCGATTTCAGCTGGAATGCGAAATAAATTCACCTATGAATTTGACGGAATCGAAATTCTGAAAAAACTTTTAGCCGAGAAAAAAGGCGGAGTTTTAATAAGTGCTCACGTTGGAAATTTTGAAATCGCCGAACATTTTTTTGGCGACATCGATCTTGATTTCCAAATCAATCTTGTAACAACAGATTTGGAACATTCTGCAATTAAGCATTATCTGGAAAGCGTTACACAAAAATCTGCCGTAAAATTTATTATCATAAAAGACGATTTATCTCATATTTTTGAGATCAATGCGGCTTTGGCCAATAATGAATTGGTTTGTTTTACTGGCGACCGCTATTTTGAAGGAACCAAATCACTTTCTGAAGAAATTCTTGGTAAAGAAGCTAATTTTCCTGCTGGCCCATTTTTAATCGCTTCCCGATTAAAAGTTCCTGTTGTTTTTGTATATGTCATGAAAGAACCAAATCTTCATTATCATTTATACGCCAGAGAAGCAACAGTAAAACACCGCGATGAAAAAGGTTTATTAAAAGAATATGTAAAAAGTGTTGAAAGCATTTTACAAAAATATCCACTGCAATGGTTCAATTATTTCGATTTTTGGAATGATTTGAAAAGCTAGTTTTTTCGTCACGAATTCACGAATTATCACAATTTAATTAAAAATAAATTCGTGAATTCGTGGCGGAAAAACATTCTATTAAACAAGAAAATTCGTTTAAAATAATTTACTTATTTTTGTTCGCAACCAAAGAAAGTAAACCTAAAATGAAAAATGTTCTCGTTATTTTTTATTCTCAATCTGGACAACTAGAATCCATTGCGCGTAATATTGCCAAACCCTTTTTAAATTCAGATGAAATAAAAGTAACTTTTCATGAAATTCAATTGGAAAAACCTTTTCCTTTTCCGTGGAATAAAACTACTTTTTTTGATGCTTTCCCAGAATCATTTCTACAAATTCCAACGGCTTTAAAACCAGTTCCGGATGAAATTCTGAACACAAAATTCGATCTTATTTTACTGCATTATCAAGTTTGGTATTTAACGCCTTCCATTCCTATGAATTCTTTTCTAAAAAGTGCTGACGGTAAAAATATTCTAAACAATACTCCCGTTATTACTATAAACGGTTCCCGAAATATGTGGATAATGGCGCAGGAAAAAGTGAAAGTTTTATTGCAGGAAGCCAATGCAAAATTGGTTGGAAATGTTGCATTAGTTGATCGTGTTGGGAATTTAATCAGTGTCATTACTATTGTAAACTGGATGTTTTCTGGAGTAAAGAAAAGATATTTAGGATTTTTTCCTTTGCCTGGAGTTTCCGATAAAGACATTCAGGAATCGGATAAATTCGGCGAAATCATGCTTTCAGAATTCAAGCAAAATAAATTAGAAGATTTACAGCCAAAACTAGCCGAAATTGGAGCCGTAAAAATCAGTCCGTATTTAGTAACTGTAGACAAAACGGCTAACAAAATCTTTAATAAATGGTCTAATTTTATTCATAAGAACCAAAAAAACAGAAAACTGCTTCTTAAATTATTTTATGTTTATTTATTCCTTGCAATATGGGTAATCTCGCCAATAGTATATATATTGCATGTTATTAGCTATCCGTTTAAGATTAAAACTATAAAAAAAGAAACTCAATACTATCAAGGAGTTTAGAAGAGGAGAAAATTATATTATGTTTGACGTATATATTACCAAAGCCGCAAAATACCTGCCTAATGAAGCTGTTTCAAACGATGAAATGGAGAATTATTTAGGACTGATAAACGATACTGCTTCAAAAGCAAGACGTATTATTTTGCGCAATAATAAAATTACAACCCGATATTATGCCGTTGACAAAAATGGCAAAAGCACGCACAGCAACGCTGAACTGGCAAAAAATGCAATTTCGCAGTTGTTTGATGAAAATTTCACCGATCAGGATTTAGAAGTGCTGTCCTGCGGTACTTCATCACCTGATGTTTTTGCGCCTTCACACGCCGCAATGGTTCACGGATTATTGAAAAATAAATCGGTTGAATTGAACTCTTCTTCCGGAATTTGCTGTTCTGGAATGAATGCGTTAAAATATGGTTTTCTTTCTGTAAAATCTGGAAATTCAAAAAATGCTATCTGTACAGGATCTGAAAAGGTTTCAACCTGGCTTTCGGCACAACAATATAATCAGGAAATCATCAACTTAAAAAATCTGGAAGAACAACCTATTATTGCGTTCAAAAAAGATTTCTTGCGTTGGATGTTATCGGACGGAGCTGGTGCTTTTTTATTGGAAAATAAACCAACCGGAGAAGTTTCATTAAAAATCGAATGGATGGAAGCCTATTCGTATGCCTTCGAATTAGAAACTTGCATGTATGCTGGCGGAGATAAATTAGAAAATGGAGAAATAAAACCCTGGAGTGAGTACAAACCTGAACAATTACTAAACGAATCTATTCTGGCAGTAAAACAGGATGTAAAACTACTTGACGAATTTATTTTGCCAAAAGGTGTCGAAAGTATGAGCGATGCCATGGCAAAACACAATGTTACGGCAGACGATATTGATTATTTTTTACCACACGTTTCTTCTCACTTTTTTGTTGATGGCCTTAAGAAAGGGTTATTAGAAAAAGGAATTGACATTGCCGATGAAAAATGGTTCATGAATCTTTTGAGAGTTGGAAATGTTGGGTCAGCTTCGATTTATATCGCTGTTGAAGAATTAATAAATTCTGGAAAATTGAAAAAAGGAGATAAAATTTTCCTTTCAGTTCCAGAAAGCGGAAGATTCTCATTTGCTTACGCGTATTTAACTGTCTGCTAAATGAATGCTTCTATACTTTTAGAAAAAGAAGCTGTAGAAAATCTGCTTCCGCAAAAGTTTCCTTTTGTAATGGTAGACCGTATGTTTTCGTATTCTGAAACCGAATTGACTTCTGGATTAAACATTCAAAATGATAATATATTTTTAGAAGAAAATACTTTTTTAGAAGCTGGATTAATCGAACACATGGCACAGTCTGTTGCTTTGCATACCGGTTATCAGTTTTTCTTAAAAAACGAAACTGCTCCTACAGGTTATATTGGTTCTATTAAAGATATTCAGATTAAAAAATTGCCTAAAACCAACGATACCATTCAGTCGAATGTTACAATTTTACAAGAATTTGCCGGAGTTACTTTAGTCGATATTGTGACATTTTTGAATGAAGAAGAAATTGCAAGCGGACAAATGAAAACCGTTTTAGCCAAATAATTATGACGATGAAAGTTGGAATCGACATACAAAATTATTTACCACACCGAGCGCCAATGCTTATGGTTGATTTGATTTTGGAAATTGATGCCACTTCAGTTGAAACCGAATTTTTAATCAAAGAAGACAATATTTTTGTTGATAAAGGCATTTTAATAGAAGCCGGTTTAATCGAAAACACAGCGCAAACTTGTTCTTCAATTGTTGGAAAAAAGTATTTTTTTGAAGAGGACGGAACCGAAAATGTAAATGTAAATGTTATTGGTTTTATCAGCGCTTTAAAAAATCTAAAAATACATGCATTGCCAAAAGTTGGCGACGTTATTACGACCAAAGCAATTTTGGTTTCCAAATTTGTTGGCGACGATTATACTTTATGCACCATGAGTTGCGAAAGTTTATTGGAAGACAAAATACTGTTAGAATGCGAAATTAATTTGTTTATTCAGAAGACGATTTCGGTTGAAGAATAATTAAATATCGAAATGGATACAAAAAAAACGCTTTATCATTTATTTATCCGATTAGGAATTTTAATAGCCATATTAGTTTGTATTTTTCTATATGGTTTTATTAAAGTCGATTTTTTTGCAGAAGCTTTTTTTTTGATTCAAGCTTATTGCCTGTTTCTATTATTAGAAATGATTTATTTTTTTGTCAAAAAATTTAAAAATTTAGCTTTAATAGATCTTGGTTTTTTAATTGTACTCGAAATATTACCTGTTTTGGTTTTTACAAAATTAATGGTATAGATTTTAAATAAAAACACCGTCATGGAAAAAGAAAATGTACCTCAGCACGATGGAAATTTAAGCAAAAAAAATCTCAAGGAATTGGTTTATGCAACCGATGAAAACGGGAATTATACTACCGCTTTGAGTACAGGCTGGGAACCAAAAGCCATTGCACTTTCCAACGCAATCGACGATATAAAAGAACGCGCAGAAGAAGCCAGAATCAAAGTTAAAAACGGAGAATTGAGTCCGATTTGTTATTTTATGGAACTCAATAAAATGGATCTTTCGATTCTTGCCGGATATGTCGAAATGTGGAAATGGCGCGTAAAAAGACATTTTAAACCTTCCGTTTTTGCCAAACTAAACGACAAAACTTTACAAAAATATGCCGACGCTTTTGACATTTCAATAGCCGAATTAAAAAACTTTAAAACAGATTAATGCAAGTTACTTTTACACATCATCAATCTGCTCATTGTGAAAACGGAGTAGCTTCAAACCTCTTAAAAAACAGCGGACTCAATATCAGCGAACCGATGGTTTTCGGAATTGGTTCGGGACTATTTTTCGTGTATTTGCCTTTCTTAAAAGTAAATCACGCGCCGGCGATCAGTTATAGAACTTTGCCGGGACATATTTTTAATAAAGTTGCCAATCGCTTAAATCTTAAAATAAAAAGACAAAAATTCTCTTCGGTTGCCAATGCAAACAAAGCTTTAGAAGAAAATTTAAAAAACAATATTCCGACTGGATTGCAAGTTGGCGTTTATCATTTGAGTTATTTTCCTGATGAATATCGCTTTCATTTCAACGCGCACAATTTAGTCGTTTACGGCAAAACCGAAACAGATTATTTGATCAGCGATCCAGTAATGGAAACGGTTACCACTTTGACTCACGAGGAAATGGACAAAGTGCGTTTTGCCAAAGGTGCTTTTGCGCCACGCGGACAAATGTATTATCCAATTCAGATTCCGAGTGAAGTTGATTTAAAAAATGCGATCATAAAAGGAATCAAAAATACCTGTCGCGATATGTTGGCGCCAATGCCAATTGTGGGCGTTCGCGGTATTAAAATGGTTTCGCGCCAAATTAGAAAATGGCCTAAAAAACATGGTGTCAGAAAAGCCAATCATTATTTGGCGCAAATGGTCAGAATGCAGGAAGAAATTGGAACCGGAGGCGGAGGTTTCCGATTTATTTACGCCGCGTTTTTGCAAGAAGCTTCGGTTGTTTTAGAAAATGAAGAACTGAAAACACTTTCGAAAGAAATGACACAAATTGGAGATTCATGGCGCGATTTTGCCGTTGAAGCTTCCAGAATTTATAAAAATAGAAGTGCGAAAGAAGACGCATACAACGCCATTGCCGATGAACTTTTAGACATTGCGAATCGCGAAGAAATCTTTTTCAAAAAACTAAAAAAAGCAATCAGCTAAGATATTTTGAATTCCATTATAAAAATAGAATCCCTTTCGAAAAAGTACAAAGATGCCGATCAGTTTTCTTTGAACGATGTTTCGCTGGACATAAATGAAGGCCAGATTTTCGGATTATTAGGTCCGAATGGCGCCGGAAAAACCACTTTAATTTCGATGCTTTGCGGATTGATCAAACCGACTTCGGGACATTTTTCGATTGATGATTTAGACTATCACAATCATTCATCCAAAATCAAAAAAATCATCGGCGTTGTTCCTCAGGAATATGCTTTGTATCCAACGTTGACCGCAAGAGAAAATCTGCATTATTTTGGAAGCATGTACGGTTTGAAAGGTTCCGACTTGAAGGATAAAGTCATCGAAACTTTAGATCTTTTGGGCTTATTGAAATTTGCTGATAAACAAATTCATACTTTTTCTGGCGGAATGAAACGCCGTGTCAATTTGATTGCCGGAATTCTGCACAATCCAAAAGTTTTATTTTTGGATGAACCAACTGTTGGCGTTGATGTCCAATCAAAAAATGCGATTTTAGATTATCTGAAAATATTAAATCAACACGGAACTACCATTATTTATACCTCACATCATTTGGCTGAAGCCGAAGATTTCTGCACGAATATTGCCATTTTAGACCGAGGCAAAATTTATGCAAAAGGAACGCCGTCAACCTTAATTGAGACCACAGAAAATGCCAGAAATCTCGAAGATGTTTTTATTTCATTAACCGGTAAAGACTTGAGAGATGCTATATAAAATCTGGATGTCGATAGTAAAAGAATTTCTTTTATTGAAAAGAGATTTAGGTGGTTTGATTATTTTATTTATCATGCCGTTAGTTTTGGTTATCACGGTAACGGTCATTCAGGACAGCTCTTTCAAAACGGTCAGCGACACTAAAATTCCGATTTTATTGGTTGATTATGACAAAGGTTCTGTTTCGAAAACGGTTTTTGATAATTTAGAAAAAAACCAATTATTCACCGTTATCACTCAAATTGACAACAAACCGATTACGGAAGAAGTTGCCAGAGAAAATGTTTACAAAGGAAAATTTCAATTGGCTATCGTAATTCCGAAAAATCTAAGCGTTGATTTGCAAGCCAAAGTCGATCAGAATGTCGAAAACATTGTGAGCAAAATGGGTTTTACAGACAGCGTTGCAAAACCGGAGAAACCAAAAGTTATCACGCAAAAAGAAGTAAAATTATATTTTGATCCGGCGGTTCAGCTGAGTTTCAAAAATTCGGTTATGAATGCGATTGACAAAATGATTTCGCAAATCGAAACCAAATCGATTTACACGACTTTTCAAAATCAGTTAGGCGAAGAAAATACCAAATTCGATCAAACGAGTTTTATTACTTTCAAAGAAATAATTCCGAAAATAAACAATAAAGAAGTATTGCCCAATTCGGTTCAGCACAACGTTCCGGCCTGGACACTTTTTGCAATATTTTTTATCGTGATTCCGCTTTCCATCAATATTGTAAAAGAAAAATCACAAGGAACTTTTGTTCGATTGTTGACCAATCCAACTTCCAATTTAATTGTCATTATTGGCAAAACCATTACGTATTCTGTCATTTGTATGATTCAGTTTTATATGATGGTTGCCGTTGCGATTTTCTTGTTTCCGCACATTGGTTTGCCTCCGCTAAATATTGAAGGACATTTATTTTTGATGAGTGTTGTCGCTTTATTTTCAGGTTTTGCCGCCATCGGATTCGGAATCTTATTAGGAACTGTTGCGAATACTCAGGAGCAATCAGCTCCGTTTGGTGCGACAAGTGTTATTATTTTAGCAGCCATCGGAGGCGTTTGGGTTCCTGTTTTTGTAATGCCAAAAATGATGCAGCTTATTGCCAAATCTTCGCCCATGAATTGGGGTCTAGAAGCGTTTTATGATGTTTTACTGCGCAATGTTTCTTTCATCGAAATCATTCCAAAAATAAGTTTGTTATTTTTGTTCTTTATAATCACCACTTCCATTGCCTTATTTTATGACAAAAAGAAAAGAACAGTATAACGAAGCCTCAGACTTAACCGTTTCGCACGAAATCAGAATTCGTTTTAACGAAACTGATCCGCTTGGAATTGTTTGGCACGGCCATTATATTACCTATTTTGAAGACGGTCGCGAAGCCTTTGGACGCCAACACGGACTTACGTATTTGGACATTGCAAAAACGGGTTATACGACTCCAATTGTAAAATCAAAATGCGAGCATAAATTGTCTCTGCGTTACGGTGATGTTGTCACAATCGAAACCACAGTTGTCGACACTCCGGCCGCGAAAATAATTTACCGTTTTAAAATTATTGACGCTCAAGGCGAAATTGCCTGTACCGGCGAAACAACTCAGGTTTTTTTAGATAAAGAAGGGAATTTAATGCTAACCAATCCTCCTTTTTATGAGGAATGGAAAAGGAAAGTTGGGTTGTTGAAGTAAATTTTTTTCGCCACGACCCGAGCGATAGCGAACAGGCGAAGCAATTCACGAATTAGCAAAAATTAAATCTGCTCAATCTGCCAAATCTGCGAGCAAAAATTTCACGAAATTAAAATCGAAAATGTCAAAAGAAATATACATCACACAAACGAATTGTATCACGCCTTTAGGATTTGATGTTGAATCGAACATCGAAGCGATTTTGCGTAGTGATTCTGGTATTCAATTGCATGAAGATATTTCATTAATGCCAATGCCTTTTTATGCCGCAATTATTTCTGACGAAAAAATAAACAACGCTTTTGCAAAAATCAGCGCTGAAACTAAATATTCCCGTTTAGAGAAAATGATGATTTTGGCTTTAGAGCCGATTGTCAAAAATTCGGGAGTTGAATTGAATTCAAAAACCGCTTTTATACTTTCCACTACAAAAGGAAATGTGACGGCTTTAAAAAACAATTCGAAAGAAAATTTTAATAATGCCAATTTAGATGTTTTAGCTAAAAATGTTGCCAATTTCTTCAAGTTTACAACACAGCCAATTGTCGTTTCAAATGCCTGCGTTTCTGGAATTTTAGCCGTTTCTGTTGCTAAAAGAATGATTCAATCGGAACTTTATGATAATGTTTTTGTAGTCGCTGGCGATGAAGTTTCAGAATTTGTTTTGTCTGGATTTAATGCTTTTCAGGCGATGAGTGAATTACCTTGTAAACCTTATTCTAAAAACAGGACCGGAGTAAGTTTGGGCGAAGCAACCGCTGCAGTTTTAGTTTCGGCGGAAGCCAAAAATGCTAAAATAAAAGTAATTGGTGACAGCTCGATAAACGATGCGAATCATATTTCCGGGCCTTCAAGAACGGGCGAAGGTTTGTTCAGAAGTATTCAGAATGCTTTGAAAGAAGCCAAAATTGAAGCCAACAAATTAGATTATATTTCAGCCCACGGAACTGCAACTCCGTTCAACGACGAAATGGAGGCGATTGCGTTTAGCCGTTTAGATTTACAAAACGTTCCCATCAATAGTTTGAAAGGATTTTACGGTCATACGTTAGGCGCTTCAGGATTATTGGAAACAGTAATTGCAATTGAATCTGCTAATCGAAATTTGCTTTTTGAATCGAAAGGTTTTGATGAAATTGGTGTTAGTGAAAGTGTAAATGTTATTGAGAAAAATGAAGAAGCAACTATTGAGTATTTTTTGAAAACAGCTTCTGGATTTGGCGGTTGTAATACGGCGGTTGTTTTTGAGAAAATTAATAAGTAAATCTTAGAAATGAAGAAAATTATTATCGCTTTGTTTATCATTAATCTAAACATCATTCATTGTCAAAGTTTAGAGAATTTAAAAAAATCTGATACTGTTTACATTCTATTTGATCATGGAAAAAACCAAGAAAAATTCTTTGAAGGATCTTTGAATCCATTTTATACTTTTTTCTTTCACAATAGTATTTATAAACAATTCCGTTTCAAGCATCTTATTTCTGAAAATTATGAAAGCATAACAAAGCAAAATGTTTTTTTAAAGAAAGAAAAAAACAAAATTATTGATGGCAATTTTTTTTATGAGTATAATACAACAGAGCTATTAGATTTTTTTGAGAAAAAAAGAGTTTTATATATTATAGATACTGATGATTTTAAAAACAACGATATCATTTTGAAAAAAGTAATTTTTGAAAGTACTTTTGAAAGAGGACAATAATATCTATGAAAAATAAATGACTCAAAACAAAACCTACATACAATCCTACATCACAATTCAAAACAACGAAATTGTTTTGAACGGAACTTCTGTATTCAAAATTGATCCGACAGATTTTGCTGATTTCTCCAAACAGGCATTGCGTAATTTTGAAATCCAATATCCAAAGTTTTTCAAAATGGATACTTTGAGCAAATTGGCTTTTTTAGGATCAGAATTGCTTTTGAGTCCGATAATTTCTGCAGAAGAAGAAAATAATATCGCTTTGGTTTTGGCCAATAAATCGTCAAGTTTAGATACCGATGTAAAATATCAGGAATCGATTTCTGATAAAGAAAACTATTATCCGAGTCCGGCGGTTTTTGTTTATACGCTGCCAAATATTTGTTTGGGCGAAATAAGTATCCGTCATCAGTTAAAAAGTGAGAATTCTTTCTTTATATTTGATGCTTTCAACGCCGAATTTCTGTCTAATTATTCAGATATTCTCTTAAACACAAATAAAGCAGATTCCGTTTTGTGCGGTTGGGTCGAATATTTTGACGAAAATTATAAAGCTTTTCTTTGTGTTATCAGCAAAGAAGAAAACGAAAAATATACACACGAAAATATCAATACATTATACAATAAATAATCATGGAAGCATTAAAAGAAGAATTAAAAAATAAAATTATAACGACTTTAAACTTAGAAGATATCGCTGTTGAAGACATTGCTGATAACGATCCTTTGTTTGGAGACGGTTTAGGTTTAGACTCGATTGATGCACTTGAATTGATCGTGATTTTAGATAAAGATTACGGAATTAAATTGGTTGACCCGAAGGAAGGAAAATCAATTTTTCAGTCGATCGAAACAATGGCGGCGTATATTAACGCGAATAGAACTAAATAAAGACTTCTTAGACTTGCTTAGATTTTTAGACTTCTTAGACAAAAAGTTTAAAAATCTAAGAAGTCTAGAATCTAAAAATCTAAGAAGTCTAGATGAAAAAAGGTGTAGCAATAACGGGAATGGGAATTATCTCTTCGATTGGAAATTCAGTCGAAGAAAATTATATTTCCCTAATCGAAAATAAAATCGGTATTTCCAGAATTGAAAATATCCCGACGGTTCATGCTGATGTCATCAAAGTTGGTGAAATCAAAAAAACCAATGAAGAATTGATTTCGGAATTGCAACTTTCAGAAAATAATAATTTTTCTAGAACGGCTATGATTGGTGCTTTGGCAGCAAAACAAGCGGTTGAAAATGCTGGAATTACTTCCATAAACGAATTTAGAACCGGACTTATTTCGGCTACAAGCGTTGGTGGCATGGACATGACTGAAAAGCATTATTTCGATTATTTCGAAAAACCGGAATTGGTCAAATACATAACTTGTCACGACGGTGGCGATGTGGCTGAAAAAATTGCATCAGAACTTGGTTTAAAAGGAATGGTAACAACAATCAGTACGGCTTGTTCCTCGGCAGCAAACTCCATTATGTTAGGCGCACGTTTAATAAAATCTGGAAAACTGGATCGCGTAATTGTCGGGGGAACTGATGCTTTAGCAAAATTTACCATCAACGGATTCAAGACTTTAATGATTTTATCTGACGATTATAACAAACCTTTCGACAATAACAGAAAAGGATTAAATCTTGGCGAAGCTGCTGCTTTTTTGGTTTTAGAATCGGATGAAATTGTTGCGAAGCAAAACAAAAAAGTCCTGGCAAGAGTTTCTGGTTACGGAAATGCAAATGATGCTTTTCACCAAACTGCTTCTTCAGAAAATGGCGATGGCGCTTATTTGGCAATGAAAAAAGCTTTTGAAATTTCAGGAATAAAACCTTCTGAAATTGATTATATCAACGTTCACGGAACCGCAACGCCAAATAATGATTTGTCCGAAGGAAGAGCTTTACTCCGAATTTATGAAGATGAAAAAGTGCCGGATTTCAGTTCGACAAAACCTTTTACGGGTCACACTTTAGCGGCGGCGGCGGCGATTGAAGCTGTTTATTCCGTTTTGGCAATTCAAAATAGTGTGGTTTATCCAAATTTGAATTTTGAAAATCAAATGGAAGAATTTGAATTGAAACCTCAGACAACTTTAAAAATGAAAAATATCGAACACGTTTTATCCAATTCTTTTGGTTTTGGCGGAAATTGTTCAACCCTTATATTTTCTGCTAACAAATGAAAAAAACATATATAAATGGAGTAGGCTGTATTTCGACTCAAAAAACATTTGATACTGTTTTTTTAGAAGAAGCTGTAATCAACAATTCTGAAAATGTTTTGTCGATCGTTTCTCCGGTTTACAAAGATTATATTTCGCCTGCGATGAGCAGAAGAATGGCGAAAGGAGTGAAAAACGGAATCGTGGCTTCGACTTTGGCGATGAAAGATGCCAATGTTGAAAACGTTGATGCAATTATAACCGGAACGGGTTTGGGTTGTATCGAAGATTCTGAAAAATTCTTGAAAAACATTCTGGATAATAATGAAGAATTCTTAACTCCAACTTCATTTATTCAATCGACTCATAATACTGTTGGCGCACAAATCGCACTTTCTTTACAATGCAAAGGTTATAATTTTACGTATGTAAACGGAGCGGTTTCTTTTGAATCGGCACTTTTAGATGCTAAAATGCAGATTGAAGAAGACGAAGCCAATTCAATTTTGGTTGGTGGAGTTGATGAAAACGGAGATTATACTTTATCGCTTTTTAAATTGGCCGGAAGAATTAAAAAGGAAAATGATCTTCCTTCTGAAGTTTTAAATGCTAATTCCAGCGATGTTGTTTATGGCGAAGGCGCGAGTTTTTTTGTTTTGGAAAATGAAAGAAAAGAAAATACGTATGCAGAAATTCTTGATATTGAAATCGTAAATACTTTGGAAGAAAATGAAATTGAAAATACTATTATCACTTTCTTAAAACATAATAATTTACAAATTTCAGATCTTGATGCTGTGGTTTTAGGTTTTGACGGAAACTCAGATTCTGATTTTTATTATAAGAATCTTTCTAAAAATGCTTTCGCAGAAACGCCTCAATTATATTACAAACACTTAAGCGGAGAATATGACACTGCTTCTGCTTTTGCTTTGTGGATGACATCTAAAATTATAAAAACTCAGGAAATTCCTGAAATTATAAAAGTAAATTCCATTGAAAAACCAGCTTACAATACCATTTTATTGTACAATCAGGTTAATGGAAAAAATCATAGTTTTACGTTGCTTTCAAAATGATAACGCATAAAAACATATCTGTTTTTTTTATCTTTTTATTGCTCGTATTATTTCTTTTGAATCTTTATACAGCAATTAATTTTTGGTGGTTTGTTTTAATTGTTTTGATTTGGCTTGGAATAAATGCTTTTGGTTCTGCTCGAATTTCTTCTAATTATCATGTAAAAGCTTTCTGCGATAATCCTTCGGAAACAGAAAAAAAAATTGCCTTAACTTTTGATGACGGACCAAGTGAATTTACTTTGGAAGTTTTGGAACTTCTGAAAAAATACAATACCAAAGCGACTTTCTTCTGCATTGGAAAAAATATTGAAGCACATCCTGAAATTTTAAAACAAGTTATTGCTGAAGGTCATTTGGTCGGAAATCATTCGTATTCTCATTCTAAGTTTTTCGATTTTTATCATGAAGACAAAATAACAGATGAACTTCGCAAAACTGATAAATTGCTGGAAAAATTCACTTCCAAAAAAATCAACTTTTTTCGTCCGCCTTACGGAGTTACGACACCTTCAATTCGAAGAGCTTTAAAAGTTACCGGACACAAAGTTATTGGATGGAATATTCGTTCGCTTGACGGCGGAATAAAAAATCAGGATTTGATTTTAAGCCGAATTAAAAAACGAGTTTCTCCCGGCGGAATTGTACTTTTGCACGATACTGCGCCACACACTGTTTTGGTATTGGAACAGTTTTTGCAATTTTTACAGCAAAATAATTATGAAGTTGTTTCTGTGGAGGAATTACTGAATCTTAATGCTTATGAAATTGAACGCGGATAAAACGGATTCGCTAACGCGAAGACGCGAATTTAAACGGATTTTCTTAAATTAAAAATTTGTGCAATTCGTGGCAAAAAAACAAAGCACAATTTAAAAAAATATGAAAACTAAAATAGCGCTACTAATTCTATTTATTTCGGGTAATTTGTTCGCCCAAGAACAAAAAATGACCGATGCTGAAATTGCTTCTTTCAAACAAGATGTAAATGTGGTTTCGAAAAAAATCAAAACTTTGAGCACTGATTTTGTTCAGTACAAACATTTGGATTTTTTGTCAAAAGACATTGAAACTTCGGGAAAAATGGTTTTTAAAGAACCGGCTTTATTGTCTTGGCAATACAAAAAACCATACAACTACAGCATTGTTTTCAAAAACGGAAAAATCCTGATTAACGACGAAGGAAAGAAAAGCGCGGTTGATATTGGCAACAGTAAAATCTTTGCAAGAATCAATAAACTGATTATTGGAAGCGTCAGTGGAAATATGTTTGACGACAAAGAATTTACGATTTCGTATTTCAAATTGAAAGGTCAAAATCTGGCGAAATTTGTACCGAAAGATGCGACGCTGAAAAAATACATCAAACAAATCGAACTGACTTTCGACAAAGAAGAAGCAACAGTTGTTCAGGTAAAATTATTAGAATCATCTGAAGATTATACCCGAATTGTACTTAAAAATAAAGTAATCAATGCAAAAATCGACGATTCAATTTTTACTAATTAATTGTTTTCTGGCAATTGTTCTAGTTTCTTGTGGCTCGGTCACCAAAAATTACACGCCTAAAAAATTAGATAAAACGGCTATTGAAGTTCCGTATTTCGCCGACCCAAATGCTGATTATGTTTACAAAACAAACATCACGGTTTACGGTCATGAAATGTCTGGAATTTTCATTGCCAAGAAAATAAATGACACAACGCATCGAGTAGTTTTTACCACTGAATTTGGAAATAAATTACTAGATTTTGAAATTGCTGAAAAGACTTTTAAAGTCAATTCTATAGTTTCTGAATTGGATCGAAAAATCCTAATTAATACATTAACTGAAGATTTCAGAATTCTTCTTAAAAAAGATTTTCTGATTCAGGAACAGTTTGAAAATGTAGATTTTAACATTTATAAATCGGCAGACGATGGTCGTGACAATTATCTTTTCTTCTCAAAAAAAGACCAAAAATTAGAAAAAGTAGTACGTTCTTCTAAAACAAAAGATAAAATAACAATTACTTTTACTTTAGAAAACGATAATTTTGCTAAAAAAGTCGTCATTTTACATCAGAATATCAAGTTGAAAATTGAACTGAATTATTTTAAATCAGAGTAAAAATATAAACCAAACCAACTATGAAAAAATTAACCTTATTTGCATTTGTACTATTTATTGGCCTTGCTTCAATGCAAGCACAAGTATCAGTAAATCCAGGTATTAGAGGTGGTTTAAACCTTACAAGTTTAACCAATATTGATAACAACAGCATGAAAGCTGATTATTATATTGGAGGATTAGTTGCAATAAAATTCAATAAGTATTTTACACTTCAGCCTGAAATAACATATTCAAGACAAGGTGCTGAAGGAAGAGAATATTATAATGGATCAAATGCTTTTCAGAATGCAAAATATGAGTTGAATTATGTAACGCTTGGAGCTGTTGCAAAATTTAACTTTGGAGGAAAAGGTTTTCATGTATTGGCGGGGCCATCACTTGATTTGAAGACAAGTGATAATTTTGGGCGTTACGGATATGATCCAATTGGTACAGATTTTTCATTTGTTGGCGGTATTGGCTATACGTTACCAAACGGTTTAACTTTTGAAGCAAGATTTAAACAAGGTTTAATCGATATTTACGGTTATGACGGTATTGATTATGATGACTACTATTATGACCAAATTATTTTAAATCAGGTATTGCAGTTTGGTATTAGTTATACTTTTAAAGTAAAATAAAAAATGGTTTTAAAAGATTTTTACAAAATACTTTCGGAAGAAAAAATATCAGATTCTAAATATACGATTACGATTTTGGTCAATGAAAAACATGAAGTTTTCAAAGGTCATTTTCCTGGAAATCCGATTATGCCGGGTGTTTGCATGATACAAATTATTAAGGAATTGACTGAGAAAATTACTGCGGAAACTTTAATGATTCAAACACTTGCCAATGTAAAATTTATGGCACTTATTAATCCGGAAGTTAATCCCGAGTTACGTTTAGAGCTTGACATCACAACAACCGAAGATAATTTGGTTAAAGTAAAAAACACCACCTATTTTAATGACACAGTTGCCTTGAAATTAAGCAATGTGTACAAAAGAATGTAATTATGAAACTGCTATTGACATTGCTTTTATGGGTAAATTTTGTGGGCACTCCAGATTTGGCGTCCATCAGAAAAATGTACACAACTGTTACAAAATCGGAAAGTAATGCAAAAGAATTTTCTGAAAAACTAGCTGGTATTTCTGATGATGCAAATAAAACTTTAGTCGCTTATAAAGCCGCTTCAATTTTATTGGATTCTAATTTCAAGAAAAAATTAAAAGATAAAATAGACCGTTTTAAAGAAGGTGCAAAACTTCTTGAATCGACTATAAAAAGTGAACCAGACAATATCGAAATCAGAATGATTCGATTGAGCATTCAGGAAAATGTTCCAGGAATTACGGGGTATAAAAAGAATATAAAAGAAGACAAAAAATATCTTACAGAGCACTATGCTGATCAAAGCGGTGCTTTAAAAGAATATCTAAAAGACTTTATTTTACAATCAAAAAGTTTTTCTGAAAAGGAGAAACAATTTGTGAAGTAAGCGAAAGCATAATTTTCCATGGAACCTAATTTACATCAGCACGATTTATTAAATACCACTTCTTTCTGTGTTATTGTCCCGACGTACAATAATCAGAAAACGCTAAAAAAAGTGCTGGATTCTATTTTAGATTTCACTACAAATATTATTATTGTCAACGACGGTTCTACAGATTCTACTTCTGAGATTTTAAAAGAATATACTCAGCTTACGCAAATTCATCATCCTAAAAATATAGGAAAAGGTCGTGCGCTGAGAAATGGTTTTAGAAAAGCAATCGAACAAAATTTCGAATACGCGATTACTATCGATTCTGACGGACAGCATTTTGCTTCTGACATTCCTAGTTTCTTAGAAGAAATTCAAAAAGAACCAAATGCGCTTTTGATTGGAAGCCGAAATATGACGCAGGAAAATGTTCCGAAGAAAAGCAGTTTCGGGAACAAATTTTCAAATTTTTGGTTCAAGTTCGAAACCGGAATCAAACTTGATGATACACAATCTGGTTTCAGATTATATCCGCTGCAATTACTTCCGAAACAATTTTACACCAATAAATTTGAGTTTGAAATTGAAGTGATTGTGCGCGCGGCGTGGAAAGGAATTGTAGTAAAAAACATTCCGATTCAGGTTTTGTACGATCCCGCAGAACGCGTTTCACATTTTCGTCCTTTTAGGGATTTTACAAGAATCAGTATTTTAAATACGGTTTTGGTTACGAATGCTTTATTGTATATCAAACCAAGAGATTTTTTTAGAAGAGCAAAAAAAAAAGGTTTTAAAAAATTCTTTCTTGAAGATATTCTAGAAAGTAACGATTCTAATTTCAAAAAATCTGCCGCAATCGCGCTGGGCATTTTTATTGGATTTTCACCTTTTTGGGGATTTCAAACTATTTTACTTTTTACTTTTGCTGCTATTTTCAGGCTTAATAAAGTCATTGCTTATTTGACTTCAAATGTTAGTTTTCCTCCATTTATTCCCTTTATTATTTACGCTTCACTTCAGGTTGGAAGCATTTTTGTGTCGAGTGACGCCCCTTTAGTTTTAGACAGTTCGATTACGCTGGACGATATTCAAAAAAATGCTACACAATATATCGTAGGAAGTCTTATTTTAGCATCCGTTTCCGCGCTAACGGTTGGTTTTATAAGTTATTTGCTTTTAACTGCTTTTAGTTCTAAAAACAAACCGAATATTAAATAAAAGTTTTGCCACAGATTAAAAGGATTAAACAGATTTCTTAGCCACGATACGAGCGATAGCGAACTAGGAACGAATTAATTTAACTTAATTTGCGCGCACATGGCAAGGTTTAAAATCATTTTAATCCTTTTAATCTGTGGCTAAAAAAAAATAAAAAACAATGCATCAATATTTTTACGCCATTCATTTATTTGTAAATAAAAGAAAATCGCTTTCGGTTTTTTTGGCTTTGTTGATGCTTTTAGTTTTCGGTTTTTTCGCTTCTCAAATTAAATTTGAAGAAGATATTACCAAATTAATTCCCGCCAATGACAAAGCCGACGTCACAGCAAAAGTCTTAAAACAATTAAATTTTGCCGATAAAATAACCGTCATTTTCAAACTCGAAAAAAACGGTTCTGCAGAAGATTTAAAAGAAATGGCGAGCATTTTTTCAGACAGTGTTTCAAAATCCTGCAAACCTTATGTTACCGGAATCCAAGGAAAAATCGACGAAGAAAATATTCAGGAAACCATCGATTTTGTTTACAATAATCTGCCTCTTTTTCTTGAAAACAAAGATTATGAAGACATTCAAAACAAACTGAAAAAAGACAGTATTGTAGCAACGGTTGAAGGAAATTATAAATTGATTATCTCGCCTTCGGGATTTATCACTAGAGATTTTATCCAACGAGATCCGCTTGGGATTTCGTTTATCGCCTTAAAAAAATTACAGCAATTAAATATTGGTGACGATTTTATGCTCGACAATGGTTTTGTAATGACGAAAGACAAAAAGAAACTTTTGCTTTTTATAACTTCAAATCTTCCGTCAAGCGAAACCGAAAAAAATACAGTTTTTGCTGCAAAGCTAAAATCAATTCAGGAAAATTTAAATCAGAAATACAAAGGCAAAACTTCGATCAGTTATTTTGGTTCGGCTTTAATTGCGGTTGCTAATGCCAATCAAATTAAAAGTGATATTGTCCTGACGACATCAATTGCGATGTTTACGCTAATGCTGATTCTGATTTTATTCTACCGAAAAATATTGATTCCGTTAATTATTTTTCTTCCAACGGTTTTTGGAGCTTTATTCGCCGTTGCGTTTTTATATTTTGTAAAAGAACAGATTTCAGCAATTTCTCTCGGAATCGGATCTATTTTACTCGGAATCACGATTGATTATTCGATTCATATTCTCACACATTACAAACACAATAGCGATGTAAAAACGTTGTACAAAGACATTACGATGCCCGTAATCATGAGCAGTTCAACAACGGCTGTTGCTTTTTTATGTCTGCTTTTTGTAAAATCTGATGCCTTAAATGATCTCGGAATTTTCGCTGCAGTTATTGTGATGGCGTCTGCATTTTTCTCGCTTTTGATTGTGCCGCATTTGTATAAACCAAAAGAAAATCCGGCGGAACACAAGAAAAATGTCATTGATAAAATGGCGCATTTCTCCTTTCACAACAATAAATTCCTGATTGGATTTTGCGTTTTAATTACGATTATCTGTTGCTTTACTTATAATAATGTTGGTTTCAATAATGATTTATCGCAATTAAATTTTGTTCCGAAGGAAATCAAAGCAGCCGAAAAACAACTCGAAGAAAGCACGAGCTTAACGTCAAAAACCATTTATGTGGCTTCGTACGGAAAAAGCATGGACGAAGTTTTGCAAACCAACAGCAAACTTTTTACTGATTTATCCAAAGAAAAAACACAAAACAAAATATTAAATTTCAGTTCTGTTGGAGGAATAATGCTTTCACAAAAAGAGCAAATTGAAAAAATTGAAAAATGGAATTCGTTTTGGGACGCCAATAAAAAGCAAGTTTTACAATCGCAATTAATTGCCGAAGGTTCAAAACTCGGCTTTAAGCCAACTACTTATTCCGCTTTTTTTGATCATTTGAATTTTGATTTCAAACCAATTTCTTCCAATGATTATTTGAAAATTCAGGCGCTTCAATTAAAAGAATTTGTAACCGAAAAAAATGGTTTTTATACGATTTCGACTTTAGTAAAAGTTTCGCCAGAACAACGCGATGCATTTGTAAAATCGGCTTCAGCCAAAAATAATTTAATTGCCATCGACCGCCAGCAAATGAACGAAACGTTTTTCAGTACTTTGAAAACCGATTTTAATTCGCTTGTCAATTATTCATTTGTGGCTGTGATTTTAATTCTGTTTTTCTTTTTCCGAAGAATCGAATTGGTCATTGTAAGCTGTATTCCAATTGCATTGACCGGAATTGTAACAGCTGGAATTATGGGCATTTTTGGCATTCAAATGAATATTTTCAGCATGATTGTCTGCACCTTGATTTTTGGTCATGGTGTCGATTTTAGTATTTTCATGACAAGCGCGCTTCAAAAAGAATATACAACCGGAAAGAACGAAATAGCGATTTACAGAACCTCTATAATTCTGGCGGTCATCACAACCATTTTAGGAATTGGCGCTATGATTTTTGCCAAACATCCGGCACTGACTTCGATTTCATCGGTTTCTTTGATTGGGGTTTTTTCAGCGCTGATTATCACGTTTATCTTCTACCCGATTCTTTTCAAACTTTTTATATCCAATCGTTCAAAAAATGGAAATCCACCATTTCATTTACGAACTTTTATCCACGGAATTCTTTCGTTTAGCTATTATGGTTTGGGTGGAATTGTAATGTCGATTTTCAGTTTTACGCTGATGCCAATTTTGCCATTGAGTGCAAAAACGAAAATGAAAGCTTTTCGATATGTGGTTTCAAAATTCATGAAATCGGTATTATATTCGAATCCGTTTATTCAAAAAAGAGTCGTTAATAACTTCAATGAAAATTTCGAAAAACCGGCCATAATAATTGCCAATCATTCTTCATTTTTAGATATTTTATCTGTCGGAATGCTGAGCCCAAAAATTATTTTTCTGGTAAGCGACTGGGTTTACAACTCGCCTATTTTTGGTGGCGTTGTTAGAAAAGCCGGATTTTATCCTGTTTCAGAAGGCTTGGATAGCGGTGTTGAACATTTGCGCAAAAAAGTTGAAGAAGGTTATTCTTTGATGGTTTTTCCGGAAGGAACACGCTCGGAAAGTAATGTTGTAAAACGATTCCATAAAGGTGCATTTTTTCTTGCTGAACAATTTAATCTTGATATTATTCCAGTAGTTATTCATGGCGCTTCTGAATTAATTCCGAAAGGCGATTTTGTTATTCATAACGGAAAATTAACGGTTACGATTTTAGAACGAATCAAACCTGAAAATCTTTCATTCGGAAAAAATTATGCCGAAAGAACGAAACAAATAAGTACTTTCTTTAAAGCTGAATATCGCAAAATTCGTCAGGAATTAGAAGGCGCAGATTATTTTAAATCCATGCTGCTTCACAGTTATGATTATAAAGAAATTGAAGTTGTAAACAGTGTAAAAAAAGATCTGAAAAACCATCTCGAAACTTATTTTCTTCTTGGAAAACAGTTATCGGCGAAAGCCAAAATATTTCATTTGGCCAATGATTACGGACAATTAGACGTTTTATTAGCATTGCAGGAACCGCAGCGAAAAATTCATTCCTACATTGCTGATGAAGAAAAACGTGATATTGCCAAAATCAATTATATCGTTAATAAGAGAAAAATATCGTATCTCGAAAATTTAGAAATTCTGCCTGAAAATAATTATGATACGCTTTTAATTTCGGGTGAAAATGCAGAAAATGAAATTCAGAAATTAATAGTTCTCACTTCGTGCGTAATTTTGATAGACTCTCCGAATTTAAAAAACACTATCCTTAAATTTGGTTTTGATTGTGTTTTAGAAGAAAACGAACTTATTATTTTTAAGAAAAAATAAAATGAAAGAACATTACGATGTAGTTATCGTCGGTAGCGGTTTGGGTGGCTTAGTGGCTTCCATAATTCTGGCTAAAGAAGGCTACAGCGTTTGTGTGCTCGAAAAAAACAATCAGTACGGCGGAAATCTTCAGACTTTTGTTCGCGATAAAACTATTTTTGATACCGGAATTCATTATATCGGAGGTTTAGACGAAGGCCAGAATCTGCATCAATATTTTAAATATCTGGGAATTATCGATAAATTAAATCTGAAGCAATTAGATCAAAATGCTTTTGATATTATCTCTTTTGAAGATGATAAAACCGAATATCCACATGCGCAAGGTTATGAGAATTTTGTTGCGCAACTGACAAAATATTTTCCGGAAGAAAAAACAAACATTGAGAATTACTGCCAAAATTTACAAACCATTTGCAACTCTTTTCCGCTCTATAATTTAGAATGGGAAGGAAAATATGATCCTGAAATTTTAACGCTCAACGCGAAAGAAACCATCGATTCGTTTACTGAAAATGAAAAGCTGAAAGCTGTTTTGGCCGGTTCTAATTTTCTATATGCGGGCATTCCGGACAAATCGCCTTTTTATGTTCACGCCTTAATTGTGAATTCTTATATTCAGAGTTCATGGCGCTGCATTAACGGCGGAAGCCAGATTACAAAACAGCTTTTAAAACAATTAAAAAAATACGGCGGCGAATTTTACAAACACAAAGAAGTTACACGTTTTGAAGTCGAAAACCATAAAGTGAATTCGGTTGAAATGAAAGACGGAACTCGAGTTTCCGGAACTTATTTTATTTCGAATATCGAACCCAAAACGACTTTGAAAATGGCTGGCGAAGAAAACTTCAGAAAACCATTTTTCAACCGAATTCAAAGTCTTGAAGGTGTACTTTCGGCTTTCAGTTTGTATTTGGTTTTTAAACCGGAGACTTTCAAATACATCAACCATAATTATTATCATTTTAAAAACAGCAACGAAGTCTGGACGGCACACGAATACGACGAAAATTCCTGGCCAAAAACCTATATGGCTTCTATGAACGCTTCTAAAGAAGAGGAAATCTGGGCTGACGGAATGACTTTTATAACCTACATGAAATTTGACGATGTTTTGCCTTGGGCCGAAACATTCAATACAACTGTAGAAAAAAATGACCGCGGCGAAAGTTATGAAGAATTTAAAGCCCGAAAAGCAGCTAAATTTTTAGATGAAATCGAAATAAAATTTCCTGGAATCAGAGATTGTATTAAATCAATTCATACTTCGAGTCCGCTTTCCTATCGCGATTATATTGGTGGTGATAACGGAAATATGTATGGTTATGTGAAAGATTCTAATAATCCGCTGAAAACACTTATTCCGTCAAAAACCAAAATAGACAATTTATATCTTACGGGTCAAAGCATCAATATGCATGGTGTTTTGGGCGTTACAATTGGCGCTGTTGTAACTTGCTCCGAAATCTTGGGAAAAGAATATTTGATTACCAAAATTAATCAGGCAGAATAATTGAATTATGAGAAACCGAATCATATATCTTTTCTGCCTTTGTTTTTTAGAAATTCTGGTTTCTTGCGGAACGGCAAAATCTAAAAATCATCAGCCTGATATTTCAAAATTTAATGCTACAAAACCTGTTGTCACTAAACTTTCTGACAGTGTTTTTATCGCTGGAAATAATTCGCTTTTAAAAAATAAACAAGGACTTTGGGAATTATATGTTGAAGGCGATCCATTAGAAATTGGTTTAAACACCGGCGCTTTGTCTGATTCACTTTTGCAAAAACAACAACAAATATTTTTCTCCAAAATAAAAGATTTAGTTCCGTCGAAATTCGAACAGAAGATGTTGCGCCATTTCTTAAAATGGTACAATAGGAAATTATATGCCAATGTTCCCGAAGAATATCAAACGGAAATTTTTGGCGTTTCACAATATACTTCGCATGAATTTGACAACATCGCGCCACAATATCAACGTGGTTTGTACTTGCATGCGGCGCATGATATTGGTCACGCTTTGCAGGATTTGGCTTTGGTTGGCTGTTCGTCATTTGCCGCTTGGGGAGAAAAATCGGAAGATGGAAATTTAATTCTTGGGCGCAATTTTGATTTTTATGTAAATGACGCTTTCGCAGAAAATAAAATCGTTGCGTTTATAAAACCACAACAAGGACATAATTTTATGATGGTTTCCTGGCCCGGAATGATTGGCGCTGTTTCTGGAATGAATCAGCAAGGTTTGACCGTTACAATTAATGCGGCAAAATCGGAAATTCCGTTAACTGCAAAAACACCAATTTCAATTTTAACTCGCGAAATTTTACAGCATGCACAAAATATTGACGAAGCAATTGCCATTGCAAAAAAACGATCAGTATTTGTTTCCGAATCAATTATGGTGGGAAGTGCACAGGATAATAAAGCAGTTTTAATTGAAGTTTCTCCAAAAAAAATGGACGTTTATGAAGTTCCAAACAGCAATCAATTAATTTGTTCAAATCATTTTCAGAGTGACGCTTTTAAAAATGAAAAACGAAATTTAGGGCAAATTGCAGACAGTCATTCGGAATATCGTTTTGAAAGAATGCAGGAACTTCTTTCTGAAAACAAAAAAATAAATCCTGAAATTGCTTCTGAAATTCTTAGAAACAAAAATGGTTTGAATGATATTCCGCTTGGTTTTGGCAACGAAAAAGCGCTGAATCAATTATTGGCGCATCACGGAATTATTTTTAAACCGAAAGAAAAATTGGTTTGGATTTCGGCAAATCCGTTTCAATTGGGTGAATTTGTTTGTTATAATCTGGATTCGATTTTTAACGGAAAAAAGACAAATACCACAATTTCATTTGAGCAGGAAAATCTAAATATTGCCAAAGATCCTTTTATCAAAACCGAAGCTTTCCAGAACTTTAAAAAGTTTAAATCCGAAAATCATCAAATGGATTTGTATCTGAAAAACAAAGAAACAATTTCGCCCGAATTTATTCAGCAATATCAATCGTTAAACCCTGATTATTGGGTTGTATATTACAAAGCAGGGTTGTACTTTTATCAAAAAAAACAATTCCGCGCTGCTCAGATTAATTTTGAAAAAGCACTTACAAAAGAAATTACTACCGCTCCTGAAAAAGCAAAAATTGAAAAATATTTAAAAAAACTCAAAAGAAAATTACAATGATTCCAGCAATAGAAAAAGATTCTTTAGAAGAAATTAAAGTTTTTCAGGAACAAAAATTAGTCGAACTTTTAGCTTACATCAGCGAGAATTCTCCTTTTTATAAAAGACTTTTTGCCGGACAAAATATTGATATTTCGAAAGTAAAAACTCTAGAAGATTTACAGTTTTTGCCTGTTACTACAAAAGAAGATTTACAGCAATATAATGATGATTTTTTGTGTGTTCCGCAACATAAAATTATTGATTACGCTTCGACCTCAGGAACTTTGGGCGATCCGGTAACTTTTGGTTTAACCGATTCTGATTTGGATCGATTGGCTTATAACGAAGCCATTTCATTTGCCTGCGCCGGAATTGCAGAAGGCGATGTCGTACAATTAATGACGACAATTGACCGAAAATTTATGGCCGGACTGGCTTATTTTCTTGGTTTAAGAAAATTGAAAGTTGGCGTGATCCGTGTTGGTGCGGGAATTCCGGAAATGCAATGGGATTCGATTTTAAAATACAATCCGAGTTACTTAATTACGGTTCCTTCTTTCCTTTTGAAATTAATTGAATATGCCGAAATTCACGGAATCGATTATAATAATTCGAGCATAAAAGGTGCTATCTGTATTGGAGAATCTTTGAGAGAACAAGATTTTTCAATGAATATTTTATCCAAAAAAATTACGGACAAATGGAATATTAAGTTGTTTTCGACTTATGCTTCTACCGAAATGAGCACCGCTTTTACAGAATGCGAACATGGAAAAGGCGGGCATCATCATCCGGAATTGATCATTGTTGAAGTTCTCGACGAAAATAATATTCCGGTGAAAAATGGCGAAACTGGCGAACTTACTTTTACTACTTTAGGAATTGAAGCCATGCCGTTATTGCGTTTTAAAACCGGCGATATTGTTCAAATTCACGACGAACCTTGCGCTTGCGGACGAAATACATTACGTGTTGGTCCAGTTGTTGGCCGTAAAAAACAAATGATAAAATACAAAGGCACAACACTTTATCCGCCAGCGATGAATGATGTTTTGAGCAGTTTTGATAATATCGAAAATCATTTAATCGAAATCTCAACCAACGATTTAGGCACCGATGAAATCTTGATTAAAATTGCCGTAAAAAATCAAACTCCAGAATTTCTACAAGAAATAAAAGATCATTTTAGAGCCAAATTAAGAGTAGCTCCAAAAATAGAATTTGCTTCAAAAGAAGTTTTGAATCCTTTGGTTTTTAATCCAATGAGCCGAAAACCAATTCGATTTTTCGATTATAGGTCTTAATATAGGGACAAAGTAACAAAGGGACAAAGGTTCAAAGTCTGTTAATCAGCACTATAAAAAACCCTTTGTCCCCTTGTTACTTTGCGCCTTTGTCACTCGAATTGCACAAATTCGACTAAAATGTTGTAATTTTGCAAAAAATTATGAAGATGGTCAAGATTGGCAACATAGAATTACCCGAATTTCCTTTACTACTTGCTCCGATGGAAGATGTGAGCGATCCGCCGTTTCGCAGATTATGCAAAACGCACGGTGCTGACATGATGTATTCTGAATTTATTTCATCGGAAGGATTGATTCGTGATGCTATAAAAAGTCGAATGAAGCTGGATATTTTTGATTATGAACGTCCTGTCGGAATTCAGATTTTTGGTGGTGATGAAGAAGCGATGGAAATGTCGTCTAAAATTGTTTCTACAGTAAAGCCAGATTTAGTAGACATTAACTTTGGATGTCCGGTAAAAAAAGTTGTATGCAGAGGCGCTGGTGCAGGAGTTTTAAAAGATGTTGATTTGATGGTTCGTTTGACCAAAGCGGTTATCAAAGGAACTGATTTGCCTGTTACGGTGAAAACACGTTTAGGTTGGGATGATAATTCTATTAATATTGATGAAGTGGCTGAAAGACTTCAGGATATTGGAGTTCAAGCTTTGACAATTCACGCCAGAACCCGCGCACAAATGTATAAAGGTCATTCAGATTGGTCGCATATTGCACGTGTAAAAAACAACCCAAGAATTACAATGCCTATTTTTGGAAACGGTGATATCGACAGTCCGGAAAAAGCATTAAAATATAAAAACGAATACGGAATTGACGGCATCATGATTGGTCGCGCCGCGATTGGTTATCCGTGGATTTTTAACGAAATCAAGCATTATTTCAAAACGGGTGAACACTTACCTGCTCCAACGGTTATTGATCGTGTTGAAGCTGCCAGAAATCATTTGCAATGGTCGATGGATTGGAAAGGCGAACGTTTAGGAATTGTAGAAATGCGTCGTCATTATACCAACTATTTTAAAGGAATTCATTCTTTCAAAGAATTCAAACAAAAATTAGTTACAACTGATGCACCTGAAGATTTATTCGCCATTATGAAAGAAATTGAACAGGTTTATGCAGGATATGAATTTGTTTAAAAAATATAAAAAAGGCCTTCAAATTTGAAGGCCTTTTTGTTTATTATACTTGAACACGTTTCCACTTTCCTCTTTTGTAGAAAAAGATTCCAGCCAAAGTAATAGCAGTTTCAGCAACCGGAATTGCAATAAAAACTCCTGTTGGCCCCATATTGAAATATTTTGCCAATACAAATGCTAGCGGAATTTGGAACAACCAAAACCCGAAGAAATTAATTCCTGTTGGCGTCCAGGTATCTCCTGCTCCATTGAAAGTATTGATTAAAACCATCCCAATTCCGTAGAAAATAAATCCGATGCTCATGATCTGTAAAGCTTCAATCGCAATAGTTTTTACCTGATTGTCATTCGTAAAAAACGAAATAATATATTGTCCAAAAACCAACGTAATAATCATAATCGAAGCCATAAAAATTACATTATATCGTGCAGTTGTATAGACCGATTTTTCTGCACGTTCGATTTGTTTCGCACCTAAATTCTGTCCAACCAAAGTCGCTGCAGCATTACTCAATCCCCAAGCCGGAAGTATAAAAAACATCATAATTCTTAAAGCAGTTTGATAACCTGCAGAACCATGATCGCCACCTGTTGTTGCTACTAATTGTGCCAAGAAAATCCAACTGCAGGAAGCGATTACAAACTGCAAAATTCCCGGAGCTGCGATTTTTACTAAAGCTTTTATCTGTGTGAAATCGGGAGCGAAATATGGAATCTTGATTTTTAAAATTCCGTTTCCGAAAAACAAATGATAAACCTGATACAAAACTCCAATGCTTCTTCCAATTGTAGTTGCCAAAGCAGCTCCAATCAATCCGAAAGCAGGAATTGGTCCAAAACCATTAATTAAAATTGGACATAAAATGATATTGCAGATATTGGCAATCCAAAGACTTTTCATTGCAATTGCGGCATTTCCAGCTCCACGGAAAATTCCGTTTATCAGGAACAAAAGCATAATGCACAAACTCGAACCAATCATGATTTGTGTAAATCGGAAACCGTGTTCGGCTGATTCTATTGAAGAACCCATTAAAATCAAAATATCTTTTGCATAAATAATTCCCAAAACACTAATTAAAGCGTTTACGGCAATTGCAACAATAATAGCTTGCATTCCGGCTTTGGCAGCTGCAACTGGATCTTTTTCTCCAATGCGCCTTGCTACAACTGCGGTTGCTGCCATACTCATTCCTATTGCTAGTGAGTATATAATTGTTAAAACGGATTCTGTCAATCCAACAGTCTGAATCGCAAAACTGCTATGTTTCAAATGTCCGACGAAATATAAATCGACCAAGGCAAAAACCGATTCCATCATCATTTCCAAAACCATTGGAATGGCTAATAGAATTACAGCTTTTTTTATACTTCCTGAAGTATAATCAAATGATTCGTCGCCTTTTAGAGCTTGTTTTAAAGTGGTGAAAATTTTAGAAAATAGACTTTTCTGTATTGTAGTTTCTGTCATGATAAGTTAGGATAAATGAAAAAATTGGTTCAGATGTACTAATCTGAACTCGAAAAAACGTAAGTATCCTAATTATTTTAAAAAATAAATCAGGATTAGGCAGAAACTATCATATGCGGTAATTTTTTGAGACGATAAATATAGGAAATATTTTTTAGCCCGAAATATTAATCTAAAAGCTTTTTACTTACACGGCTACAAGCAATTAAAGAAGCCAAAAAACCTAAAGAAATAATGGTTCCTAAAACAATCAAGATATTTTCAATTGTAAAAACAACCGGAAATGCCAAAGTTGGCGTAATCATAATCAGTTCATATTTCTGTTGCAGTAACACTAAAATGACACCTAATATAAGTCCGATTATACCACCGAAAACACTCAGCAAAGTTCCTTGAAGAAGGAATATTTTTCGCAGATGGCTAATTTCTGTTCCAAGATTAAAAAGGGTTTTAAGATTTCCTTTTTTCTCTAAAATCATCATAATCAAAGCACCAATCAAGTTAAAAAGTGCTACAATAATAACCAATGTAAAAATCAGATATACCGCTATGTTCTCGGTATTTAACATTCTATACAAAGATTCATTCAGCTGCGCCCGATTTCTAAGCGTGACTTTATTTTTGAAAATACTTTCTAGCTGTGATCTGATGGCACTTTCATTTGCATTTTCTTCCAGATTAAATTCAAGTCCCGAAATTTGATTGGTTTTATATTCCAATAATTCCTGTACCAAACCTAAATCAGCAAAAACATATTTTGAATCTAAATCTTCGCTGATGGAGTAAATCCCCACCGGAAGAACATCTGTTTTTGTAAAAGCGTCATCCGGATTTTCAATCGCTCCTTTTCCTGGTTTTGGCGCAAAAATCTGCAACGGATTTTCGAAATCCAAAACTCCCAATGAAAAGTCACGAGAAATTCCATAGCCTATTACAACCTGATAGGTATCTGGTTTTAACCATTGTCCGGTGAAAAGCTTTTTTTTGATATCGTTGACCACTGGATAATTACGATCAACTCCTTTTAAATAAGTAACTTTCTGTTTGTCCTTAAACAAAAACAAAACGCGTTCTTCAATAATTTTGGTGTATGAAACGACACCATCAATTTTCTTGATTTGACTTTCCTGTTCTGGTGTAATCAAAAATGATTTTCCATACGTACTTGTCATTTTTAAATCGGGATCAATTTCGTTTGTAAACGACAAACTAAAAACTTTTAATCCGCTAAAAACAGATAAAACCACAAACAAAGCCATCGTGCCGGCAACAATTCCTAAGCTCGCAATACGATTAATGATATTGATAGCGTTATTTTTGCTTCGGCTAAAAATGTAACGTTTGGCTATGTAAAGGGGGAAATTCAATTTATGATTTTCTTCTTTTTTCTAAAAGATCACGGTTTTCAATTGGGTTTTCTTTTCCTGCTAAAGCATTGTCGATTTTTTCGATATAATCTAATGAGTCATCGATAAAAAACACCAAGTTTGGTACGCGGCGCAATTGCAAACGCACACGCTGTGATAAATCGTGTTTAATTAAAGTTGTATTTGATTTAATTCCTTCTAAAGTTTCTTTGGCTTTCTCCTGAGGGAAAATGCTTAAATATACCGTTGCCACAGATAAATCTGTAGTAACACTAACTTTGGATACCGAAATTACTAAATTGGTAATTCCGTTTTTTCGCACTTCACCTTGCAAAATATCAACCAAATCTTTCTGGATGACACCGCCTATTTTTTTCTGTCTATTTGTTTCCATACTGCAAAAATACTATTTTTAAATTCAATCGGTTAACTTCGGCTCAAGATATAGATTGATTTTTCAAATGAAACATCATTTTGTTATCATTTTATACTTTTCCTTCTTTTATATTTAGAAAAAAGAAAACACATAACCATCTTATTTTCAAATAGTAAACCTGATAAAAATCATATTTTTTAAACACTTCTTTTGCGACCTTTGATCTAAACATTACAACTTATTTATCATGAAAAAGAGAGAACCAATAAGTCACATTATGACAAAAACCGTGGTGACTGCAAATGAAAAAGATGATTTAAAAACAGTAGTTGAAAAATTAAAGAAAAATACAATCCGTCACATTCCAATTGTTAAAGGAAAAGAAGTGGTGGGTATTATTAGCCGAACCGACATCAACCGGTTAACTTTTGGCGCTTTGTTTGAAGGACAAGAAGGTGCTGATGAAGCCATACTTGATATGTTGAATATTTCTCAGATTATGACTTCAAAACCAAGAACAGTTTCATCTGACATGGTTATTAAAGATTTAGCTGAAATTTTTGCTAAAGAAGATTTTCATGCATTACCTGTTGTTGATCATGACGAACTTAAAGGAATCGTAACTACAACTGATGTCATTAAATATTTACTTGAACAATACGATTAATAAAACTTAAACTTAATAAAAAAGGGAGCTCAATAGCTCCCTTTTTTTATCTGTTTTGTAACCATCCTTCCGGATTCATATTTGTCGTATTTTGAAGTATCAAAAACTTAATGGTTGTTTTTCCTGTATCTCCGCTGGTTCTTACTTTTCCAATGCTTTGTTTAGTATTCACTTTATCCCCCTTTACAACTGATACCGAACTTAAATTTTGATAAACTGTAAAATAATCTCCGTGCTGAATCATAACTGCTCTGTTGATTGGTGATAAAACAATTACACTCGAAACCTCCCCTTCAAATACTGCGCGGGCTGTTGCACCTTGTTCGGTTGTAATCTCAACTCCCGAGTTATGAACTGTAATTGACGGATGCAGCGGGTGTGGCTGATCTCCATAACCTAATGAAACAAATCCTTTTTCAACCGGCCATGGCAATTTTCCTCTGTTTGCTTTAAAATCAGCAGCTAATATTTTTCCTTCTGGTGTCAAAGCAATTTTTGAAGAAGAAACTGGCGCTGTTGAAGCTGTAGATCCAGGATTATCTTTAGCTCGTTCCAGAGCTGCTTTTCTATTTGCTTCAGCAATTGCTTCACGAATCAAACGATCAATTTGTCTGTCGATTCTTTTTGCTTCTGCTTGTTTATTTCTAGTGTCGGCAATGATTTTATTTTTATCCTTTTTAAGAGCGTTTACTAGTTTTTGTTGTTCTTTCTTTTCAACTTCCAGACTTATTTTTTCCTTTTGGTTTTCAGCAATAATCTTTTTCTTAACCTGTCTCTGGCCGTCAAGTTTTGCATTAAAATCAACTAATTGTGCCGATTTAGACTCAATTTCTAAACCTTGATTTTTTCTGTAATTCGTATATTGTTTTAAATATTGTGCTCTTTTATAAGCTTGCAAAAAGCTCTCTGAAGATAAAATAAACATTGCCCTACTTTGCTCAGATCTACTTTTGTATGATTTTAAAATCATTTTTGAATAGTCTGCTTTCAAAACTGTCAATTCTTTTTTCAATTTGTTAACCTGAACTTGATTAATATACATATCATTGCTCAAAACCCTTTCCTGTTTTGCAGTGGTATTAATCAGTTTTTCTTTCAGCTTAATTTTATTCGCCTGAATTAAATATATATTTACTGCCGATTTTTCTTGCTTCTTTACAGACTGCAGCATTTTTTCATTATCTCTAATTTCCTGCTGAATTTGTGCTTTGCGCTGTTCAAGTTTTTCTTGCTGCGAATCCTGTGCCCACATAAAAGTCGTGGCACAAATAAAAATTAGGCTTAGGAGAAATTTTGGCATGTTTCTGTTTTCTTTTTGCAAATTTACTTAATTATAACTTTTTTATACCCACTTGGAACACTATATGGAAAAGAAAGTTCTTCATTAAATGAAATATTATTATAATTTAAATTAATATTTGTTTTCCCTTTTGGTTGAACTGCATTAATTTCAATGGTTGTTGGAAGCGTTCCCTGATTAAAGGTTTTACTGTCAGAATAAATAATTTCAAGCTGTACGTTTTCTGAAGCTTGTGAAATTTCTTCTTTCTGAATTAAATATTTTTCCGAATCTAAATAAAATATCTTTTTTACTTTTTCTTCTTTTTCATCTTCTAAACGAAAAAGGTTTTCTACGATTGTCTGTGTATATTTTCCTTTTCTTAAATCGTCTAAGGCTTCTCCAACCAATAAATTCTGAACTTTACTATAATCTAGTTCTGTTCCCAGCCATTTGCTTAAACTCGTAAAGTCACCTTCGTAATAAGTACCTTTTATTTTTTCATAATAGCTAACTGTTGTTGGCGTAATCAAAGCTTTTGCCATTGTGATTCCGAGGAAACGAACACTTATTAAAATCTGTTTGTCTTTTTCAATTTTTATATCAGCAGTAACATTTTGACTTTGTTTCTCATCTTCATATCTCGCACTTGCTTTTATACTTAAAGTTGAGAAATCTAACTTATTGTTATAATGTTTTTCAATTGCTTTTTTATCTTCTTTTGGCGCTTCTTCAGTTTTGTTATTGTTGTTTTGTACTGCCACAGCTTTCGATTTGCATGAAATCACAAATACCGACAGCAACACAATTGCTATATATTTTTTCATCTTTTCCTATTTCTTTTGTTTTAATAACTCATTGGCCTTCAAAAAGTATTCCTCTTTTTTCTTGGCGTCTCCCAATCCATTATAAGCCTCTCCTAACTGAATATTAAAATTTGATTCCAATTTTTTATCATCAACAACATAATCAAGCCCCATCTCTAAAACGGTTTTTGCGTTCTTAAATTGTTTTAACTGATTGTTTCCCAGTCCGGCATAATAATAAAATTGTGGCTGACTTGGATAAACTTCAATCATATTCATGGCTCTTTTGGTCATCGGTTCAAATTGTTTTGCCTGTGTATAGGCTTCAAGCAAAAGCAAATTGGTTTCACGATCTGTATCAGAATTTGCCTTTAAATCTTTTTCATAATATTTAATTGCATTTTCAAACTGGCCTTTGCTATGATAAAATTTCCCAATTTCTTTGGCAACATTCACATTTGGATCATTATCAAAATAAGAAATTGCTTTTTCTAAATCTGGAGCGTATTGCGGATTTTTATTGGTATAAATCAAAAATTCATTCAAAGTTCTGTGCTTAATTTTCGAATCAATTTTTGAACTTGCCAAAATAACATTCATTGACTTGATTGCTTTATCAGCCTGGTTTGCATCTAAATATGTTTTGAATAAACTTACTTGCGCCCATTCCGAATTTGGAACTTCTTTTGCCAATTTTGTCGCAACTTCTAAAGCCTTGTCATTATCATCTGATTTTGAATATAAGACGATAAGATTAAGATAATTAGATTCTTCTTTCGGATTCTTTTTTATCTGATCGATCAAATTCGAAATTTCAGCATTTTGATATTTTCCCTGCGAAAGGATCTGCATTTTATAACGATCACGATCTTCCGATTTTCCGAATTTATCATTCATTTCGTTTATCGCTATAAGTGCTTTATCAAATTGATTTGTAATCATATATAATGAAATCAAATCATCTTTGTACTCTTCATCAAAAACAATAATTTTCTGAATCGTTTCTATCGCCAGCGGATAATTCTTGGTTTCATAACTTACGTCATAAATTCCAAGCCAATACCATTTGTTTTTAGGATTTAACTGCGTTGCTTTCTCAAAAGCCGTATTTGCATTTTGATAGTCTTTTAAAGCAAAATAATTTTTTCCTAATTCAAAATAAGCAACAGCATCATTAGGTTTTAGTTTTACACATTTTTCTAATGATACTATGGCTTTATCATAATTTTCAATTCCTTTTTGTTTTAAAGATTCATAAAAAGCATCTTGATATTCGTCTGGAGCCATAGCAATATCTTCCGGTTCAGTCTGAGCCAAAACCGAGTTTGAATTGCCAAGCAAAACGAAAAATAAAATTATCCAAACGCCTTTTTTCATTCTTTTTATAATTTATTTTAAACCAAAAAGAATCTTCTGAAAAACTCTTTTTTATTCTAAAACTGAATAATCTCCAATACTAATACTAGTAAACTTACCATCATAACTAACGTGATTTCCAATCATCGCATTGTCTAAGTTAGCGTTTTTTATTTGAGAATAAGTTTGTATTAAGCTATTTTTAATAGAACTGTCTGTAATTCGGCAACCTTTTCCAACTGAAACATTTGGCCCAACTGTTGTATTTTTTAGTACTACATTTTCACCAATATAACATGGCGGAATAATTGTTGCGTTTTCTAACGTCACATTATAATCTACTAAATGCTCGCCGTCGTTATGCAAAAATCCTAACATTCTGCTGTTTGTTTCAACAGTCACATCTTTGTTTCCGCAATCCATCCATTCGTCAACACTTCCGGTTTTGAAAACTTTTCCGTTAGCCATCATAGCTTTAATTCCGTCGTTAATTTGATACTCGCCACCATTTTGAATATTATTATCCAAAACGCCTTGAAGTTCTTTTTTCAAATCTCCAACTTCTTTGAAATAGTAAATTCCGATAACGGCTAAATCACTTACAAACTCTTTTGGTTTTTCGACCAATTCTATAATTTCATTGTTCTGATTCAATTTTACAACTCCAAAAGCTTCTGGCTGATCAACTTGCTTTACCCAAATTACAGCATCGGCCTGAGGATCTAATTCAAAATCAGCTCTAATCAAAGTATCCGCGTAAGCAATAACAGCTGGACCAGATAAAGATTCTTTCGCACACATAATGGCATGACCCGTTCCTAAAGGTAAATCCTGACGGTAAATAGACGCTTTTGCACCAAGTCCTTTTGCCAAATCTTGCAAGCTTGTTACAACATCTTCACCAAAAAAAGCTTCATCACCTAAAATAAAAGCAACTTCTTCAATTGGTTCTTTTAATATTTTAGCAATATCTTCAACTAATCGGTGAACTATCGATTTTCCTGCAACAGGAATTAATGGTTTTGGAACTGTTAAAGTATGCGGTCTAAGTCTTGAGCCACGGCCCGCCATTGGAACGATTATTTTCATTTTTGTATTTATTTTTTAGGGGAAGATTTGAAAATCTTCTTGAGTTGGTTCTTATTTTTTGGATATTGCAAACTGAAAGCTGAGACTGAAAACTTATTTCACTCCAGTACTTCCAAAGCCTCCAGCGCCTCTTGAAGTTTCTGAAAGTTCTTCGACTTCAATCCACTCTGCTCTTTCGTGTTTTGCAATTATCAATTGCGCAATTCGCTCTCCATTTTCAACTACGAATTCTTCATTTGATAAGTTTACTAAAATCACTCCTATCTCACCTCTGTAATCTGCGTCTACAGTTCCTGGAGAATTCAAAACTGTTACACCTTTTTTAGCTGCCAGTCCACTTCTTGGTCGTACTTGCGCTTCGTACCCAATTGGTAATTCAATGAAAAGTCCTGTTTTAACAATGGTTCTTTCTAAAGGTTTTAATGTAATCGATTCTGTTAAATTGGCACGAAGATCCATTCCTGCCGAAGCAATAGTTTCGTAGTTTGGCAAGTCGTGCTGTGATTTATTTATGATTTGTATTTTCATTTGTAATTTAAAATTTTAAACGGGCTTATTTTTTCTTTAGTATTCCTTTTATGGTATCTTTTTCATAATGATAAACCATATACATAAAAATTAAAAGAAGCGGAATTCCAACATAATATTTCTCTCTAAATCCGTAAAATGAAATTATTGAGAATACTATTGAAACACCTAAATAAGCGCCAATTTTGTTCATATCATAAGGAATTGGGTAATATTTATTTCCAAGGATATAGGAAATAAGCATCATGCTTCCGTAAGCAGAAATGGTCGCAATTGCAGAACCATAATAGCTGTATTTCGGAATTAAAAGATAATTTAAAACCAAAGTTACAATTGCGCCAACAATAGAAATGTAAGCACCAATTTTTGTTTTGTCTGTCAGTTTGTACCAAACCGATAAGTTATTGTAAATACCTAAAAAGAAATTTGCCAAAATAATCAGCGGCACTACTTTCATGGCTTCCCAATATGATTTATTATCTAATAATAAAAATTTTAAAACGTCTGCAAAAACAATAACACCCAATAAAATTAATGATCCTAAAATCACAAAATATTTCGTGATTACAGCATAAGTCTGCGGAGCATTTTCATTTTTTGCATGACTAAAAAAGAAAGGTTCAATTCCTAATCTGAAAGCGGTTGCAAAAAGAACCATAAACAAACCTAATTTGTAACAGGCTGAATATGCTCCAACTTCAGATTTTGCTAAATTTTCAGGAAGTAAATATCCTAATAAGATTTTATCGAAATGCTCATTTACGGCAAATGCCAATCCGGCAACCAAAATTGGAAGACCGTATTTCATCATTCTTTTCCAAAGTTCCGGATCGAATTTTCGTCCAAGCGAAAGATAATTTGGCGAAAGCACAATAAAAGTAGCTAAACTTGCCAAAAGATTTGCAATGAAAATATAAGCAATCTGGAAATTCTCAATATATAAATTATCCCAAACCGAATTAGGATTTGAAGCTGCAAGTTTTGGCAAATACATCAAAAAGAAAATATTCAGCAATAAATTAATTATAACATTTCCAATCTTAATTGCTGCGTAAACCATCGGGCGCTGATTGGCTCTTAATTTAGAAAAAGGCACTAAAACCAAAGCATCCAGAACTAAAATCCAAACCGAATAAGTAACATATTGAGCATCAACTTCGGCCCAGCTTGCAAGTGTATTTCTAAAAATTAAGGCGGCGAATAAAAACCCAATTGACGACCAGAAAATTGAAATTGTAGAAGTTGCGATTACATTTTTTTTATCTTCTTCGGCACTGTAGAATCTAAAAAATGCCGTTTCCATTCCATAAGAAAGAACAACATTAAAGAAAACCATCCAAGACAAAACGATCGAAACTTCGCCATATTCTGCTGTTGGTAAAATACCTGTATATAATCTGACCAATAAAAAACTAAGCATCCTTGGTAAAACCGTTGCTAGTCCGTAAATCGCAGTTTGTTTGAATAGATTTTTATATAATCCCAAAATAATTTTTAATAAAGTTCGTAAAACAAAAATAACCAATTCTTTGGTTTATTAATGATTTTGCAGGCTCAATAAAAGAAGTTGTATGTTTTTTTATTGAGTCAGTTTGTTCTCATCCAAAACTTTCACAAAATGAAATCCTTTTGGTCCATAACCTTGATTGTAGTAAAAACGATGAGCGCCAAAATTTCCGGTAAATGCGTCTAAAACAATACTGCTACATCCTAAATCTAAAGCTTTCTGATCAATATAGTCTGTCAATAATTTTCCAATCCCTTTAGACCTGTGTTCCGGATTAACAACAAAATTATCAATCTCAAGATATTTTCCTGTCCAAAGTTTTGTTGCCGACCAACATCCCGTAATTCCTAAACAAATATCATTATCAAAAACGCCTATCTGAATGTAATTGTGAGGCACCATTTCTAAAAGAAATGATTCATATTTCTCTATTGAAATTTTAGGATAAAGAAATCGCATGGTATCAATTTGTGCCAGCATTTCGTCAATTGTAGTAAGTTCTCGTATTTGAAATTCCATTTTAATAAAAGATAAACCTCAAAATTACTCAATTTTTATTACGCCTTCTATATAATTCTGAAACAACTGTATATGTGAAATCTATAAAATTCAAAAAAAATTATATAAATTTTTACAATTGCTTCTGTATTAACTTTGTAACACAGGGAATGAGGAAAGCTAAAATACAACCCTTTAAAAAAGCAAAGCATCGGGACGGATAAAGCTAGTTTGTTCCCACAAAAGACAAAGCACAAGGGATTGATTCTGCTGAAATGTAACCCTCAAAAAAAACAGAGCATTGGGATTAATAAAGCTAGTTTGTTCCCATAAAAGACAAAGCAAAACAGAGGTGATAAATCTGTGCAATAATTTTATAAAATGGTATTGATTCTCAATTTTTGGGTAAATTGAGAATCACCATTTTATAACAAACAAAAAAATTCAATTTCTATATAAAAGAGATAAAGCCGATACTTGGGGGGTGTCGGCTTCTTTTTTGCACAAAAAAAAAGAGCCTACAAATTATTGCAGGCTCTTTTTTTATTTTTAGATGTCTTATTATCCGTTCAAAGCTTCTGCTCCACCAACGATCTCTAAGATTTCGTTTGTAATTGCAGCTTGACGTGCTTTGTTGTAAGTCAATTTCAATTGGTTTCTTAATTCCGTTGCGTTGTCAGTTGCTTTATGCATAGCTGTCATACGTGCTCCGTGTTCTGAAGCAAATGAATCGCGAATACCTTTGTATAATTGTGTTTTTAATGATTTTGGGATCAAAGTCAACACGATTTCTTCTTTTGAAGGCTCGAAAATATAATCTCCAGTTGAAGCCGCTCCATCAGATTTAATAGGTGCTAACGGTAAAAATTGCTCTGTCTGAACAATTTGTGTTGCAGCATTTTTAAACTGATTGTAGATTAATTCGATTCTGTCATATTCTCCAGATAAGAATTTTTGAGTCAAATTATCTGCAATTCCAGCAACGTTTTCAAAAGTTAAGTGATCAAAAATTGCATTATGATGACCGTGAACTTTAAATGTTTTAGACAAAACATCGTTTCCTTTTTTCCCAATAGGAAAAACATCAACTTGTTTTCCTGCATAAAATTCAGAACGGTTTTTAACCTCTTTAATAATATTCGAATTGAATGCACCACATAAACCTCTGTTTGAAGTTATAGCTACAAGCAATACTTTTTTTACTTCACGCTGTGTTGTGTAATCTCCTCCAACTTCACCATCAAGTGTAGCAGAAAGATTTTGCAGCAACTCTGTTAATTTCTCGGCATAAGGGCGCATTGCAGTGATTGCATCTTGTGCTTTCTTAAGCTTTGCAGCAGAAACCATTTTCATTGCCGATGTAATCTGCATCGTCGATGAAACGGAAGTAATTCTATTACGGATTTCCTTTAAATTTGCCATGTATATAGTTGTTGGTTGTTAGTTGTTGGTTGATAGTTACTTGGATAATTCCAACAACAATCAACCAACAACCATCAACTAAAATTAGTTATATTTTGCTGAAACTTCTTTTGCTGCTTTTTCAATAACATCTGTAATGTTATCGTCAAATTTACCAGCTTTCAACGCGTTAAGCGTATCTTTATGTTTACTGTTTAAGTAAGCTAAGAAATCAGCTTCAAATTCTTTTACTTTATTTACAGGAACACTTTTCAATAAGTTTTTAGAACCAGCGTAAATAATTGCAACTTGGTTTTCAACAGGATAAGGATCATTTAAACCTTGTTTCAAGATTTCAACGTTTCTTTTTCCTTTTTCAATTACGTTTAAAGTAACAGAATCCAAGTCAGAACCAAATTTAGCGAAAGCTTCTAATTCACGGAATTGAGCTTGGTCTAATTTTAAAGTTCCAGAAACTTTTTTCATTGATTTAATCTGAGCATTACCTCCAACACGAGATACAGAGATACCTACGTTGATAGCAGGACGAACCCCAGAATTGAACAAATCTCCATCAAGGAAAATCTGACCATCTGTAATAGAGATTACGTTTGTTGGGATATATGCAGAAACGTCACCAGCCTGAGTTTCGATAATTGGTAAAGCAGTTAATGAACCACCACCTTTTACGATAGACTTAATAGAATCTGGTAAATCGTTCATGTTTTTAGCGATACCATCATCTGCGATTACTTTACAAGCGCGCTCTAATAAACGAGAGTGTAAGTAGAAAACGTCTCCAGGGTAAGCCTCACGTCCCGGTGGTCTTCTTAATAAAAGAGAAACCTCACGGTAAGCAACAGCTTGTTTAGATAAATCATCATACACGATAAGTGCTGGACGACCTGAATCTCTAAAGTATTCTCCAATTGCAGCACCAGCGAATGGAGCATAAACTTGCATTGGAGCTGGGTCAGAAGCATTAGCTGCAACAATAACTGTATAAGCCATTGCTCCTTTTTCTTCTAACATTTTAGCGATTCCTGCTACAGTTGAAGCTTTTTGTCCAATTGCAACATATATACAGAATACAGGTTTTCCTGCATCATAAAATTCTTTTTGGTTCAAGATTGTATCGATACAAACAGTTGATTTACCTGTTTGACGGTCACCGATAACAAGCTCACGCTGACCACGTCCAACTGGGATCATAGCATCAACTGCTTTTACTCCTGTTTGTAATGGTTCAGTTACTGGCTGACGGAAAATAACTCCTGGCGCTTTTCTTTCTAAAGGCATTTCGTATAAGTCTCCACCGATTGGTCCTTTTCCATCAATTGGAAAACCAAGAGTGTTAACAACACGTCCTACCATTTGCTCACCTACTTTAAGAGAAGCAATACGTTGAGTTCTTTTTGCAGTAGATCCTTCTTTAAGTCCAGTTGATGGTCCTAAAAGTACCACACCAACATTGTCCTCTTCAAGGTTCAATACGATACCTTCCATACCGTTATCAAATTCTACTAACTCACCATATTGTACATTCGACAGCCCGTAAATACGAGCAATACCGTCTCCAACTTGAAGTACTGTTCCTACTTCCTCTAGCGTAGCACCAGATTCAAAACCTTCTACTTGCTTTCTTAATATTGCTGAAATTTCAGCAGGTTTGATTTCCGCCATCTTAATTTATAATTTAGACACTTTTATGTGTAATAAAACTAATTACTTAACTCTCTTTTTAATACTTGTAATCTGTTTGCAACAGAGGCATTGTATTGATTATCGCCTATTCTCAAAATAAATCCACCAATGATTGAAGGATCTACTATATTTTCAATTGTAATTTTTTTATCTGATAAAGTTGCAACTTTAGCTAAAACCTTAGCTTCTAAAGCAGCATCCATAGGAATTGCTGTAGTAACTTTTGCTACTTCAACACCATTACTCTCATCAAATAATTTATTGAATTCTGATGCAATTGCGCCTAGAATTTCAAATCTTTTGTTTTCAAATAATAAATGGAATAAACCTTTAGTTACACCGTTTACATTTGCAAAAACTTCTAAAAGAGCACTTTCTTTAACTTCAACTTTTGTAGTTGGGTTTAGAATAAACGTACTCAATTCTGTATTTGTCTCAATTGCATTTGCAATTGATTTCATATCGTTATTTACAGCTTCGGCAACACCTTTAGAGTTTGCTAAGTCCAGAATTGCTTTTGCATAACGAATTGCTGCTCTTGTACCTGCCATAATCTTAGTTTAACTTTACGTCACCTAACATTTTCTCAACTAATTTAGTTTGAGATTCTTTGTTAGATAATTCTTCTTTCAATAATTTTTCAGCGATGCTTAATGATAAAGTTGAAACTTGAGATTTCAATTCAGCCATTGCAGCATTTTTTTCACTTTCGATAGCAGCTTTAGCTTGCTCGATCATTTTTTGACCTGCCTCTTGTGCTTCGTTTTTAGAATCAGCTATCATTTTCTCTTTCATTTCGCGAGCTTCTTTCAACATCGCGTCACGTTCTGCACGAGCTTCATTCAAAATTCTTTGATTGTCAGCTTGTAAGTTTTCCATTTCTCTCTTTGCGTTTTCAGCAGAAAGCAATGCATTTTTAATACCTTCTTCTCTTGCAGTAATAGATTCCATAATTGGTTTCCATGCAAATTTCACTAAAAGTAAAATCAATACTAACAAGATTAAAGCTTGCCAGAAGAATAATCCGAATGAAAAATCGTTAATTAACTTATCCATTTTATAACTATATTAAATATTTAATTTCTTTTTTAAAGTAACAACACCTTTAACCAACCGTTAAAGATGTTGTTAGTTTTTTTCTTTATTAGTTTTTTCCTAAGATCAAAGCAGCAAATGCTAAACCTTCTAATAAAGCCGCGATAATAATCATCGCAGTTTGAATTTTACCAGCAGCTTCTGGCTGACGAGCAATAGCGTCCATAGCAGATCCACCGATTTTACCTAAACCTAAACCTGCACCGATTACTACTAAACCAGCACCTACTAAAGTTGGAATTGTTCCCATAACTATTTATATATATAAAATTAAACTTCTAAATTAGATAATTGCGGTTTCATCTTCATGGTGGTGAGCGTGGTCATGATCCTGAACCGCCATACCAATAAATAATGATGACAACATTGTAAAAATAAATGCTTGTAAAAATGCAACTAAAACTTCAATAACAGAGATAAACAATGTCAATCCTAAAGAGATTGGCAAATCAGCTGCTAAATTTTTTCCAACGAAAATCATTCCGATCAAACTCATGATTACTACGTGACCTGCAGTAATGTTTGCATACAAACGAATTAATAATGCGAATGGTTTTGTCAATGTTCCTAAAACCTCAATTGGTGCTAAGATAATTTTCATTGGAACTGGTACTCCTGGCATCCAGAAGATGTGTCCCCAATAATCTTTGTTTGCACTAAATTGTGTAATGATGAAAGTGAAAGCTGCTAAACAAACTGTAATAGCAATATTTCCTGTAACGTTGATTCCTAGCGGAGTCATTCCTAATAAGTTTAAAACCCAAACAAAGAAAAATACAGTTAATAAGTAACCCATATATTTACGGTATTTTTTCTCTCCAATGTTAGGAACTGCGATTTCATCTCTAATGAAAATTATAAGAGGTTCTAAAACTCTTCCAAATCCTGTTGGGATTGGTCCTTTTTTATATGATTTTGCTAAACCAGTAAACATTAAGAATAATAGCACTGCAACAAAAAGCATTGAAACAACATTCTTTGTCATAGAAAAATCTAAAGGTTTTTCGTTTTCTGGATGACCGTGCTCATTAAAAGTAATTGTTCCGGCTGCATCTGTTTTATAAATTTTACCGTGAACTAATTTGTAGAAGTTTCCGTCAACTTCTGCAACTGTTTCACCAAAGTGGAATTTTGAAGAAGAGAAAACTTTTAAACCTCCGTCAATAAGTATAACTGGTAATGGAAAACCAAAGTGTTTGTTTTCTTTTTCATCTTGAAAGAAAACAAAATCGTGAGAATCTTGTAAGTGGTGATCAATGAAAGCATCTACTTTTGCTTTTGGGTCAAGAGCAACTGCGTGCTCTCCTTCCGCTGGAGCATCGTGTGAAATTACTTTCTCTTCGTGAGCCGTTTCAGTTTGTACATGCGTTGAATCATTCTCTGAGTTTGCAAAACCCATAATTGGTAGAGAAGCTACAAAAGCTGCTAGAATAAAGCTGAGTGGTTTGTTTGAAATCACCATATCGTGGAAAATCTTATTTTTTTACGTTTCTAAAATTTGGTGCAAAGGTACATTTTTTATTAATATTCAAAAGGATATGAAAAATTATTTTTGAACCTTGTTTTACATATTCGCGATTTTAACGCTTTTCATTTAATAATCGGACAGTTAAAAGCGTCTGAAATAACAAAAACAAAATAAATGTTATAAAAAAACTGACTTTTTCAACATTGACCGTTTCGGTTTTGTTTTCTAAAATTGGCTGCAAAATTAAATATCCCAACAACATTTGAGTAAAAGTTCCGAATAAGAAAACCATCCCTACGATTTCAAAATTCTTATTTTTTACCTTTAATAATATAAGGTATAGCAAAGCTGACAATCCGAAGAAAATTAAATACAGTAGTTCTATACTGTAATGAAACTTTTGAAAATTAATTTCCAGCAAAAAGAAAGCGGCTATATGCACTATACAGGCAACAACAGCAAAACAAAATAAATGAAAAACAGGTTTGTAATTTTTTAATGACATTTCAGGTAATTTTTTGCAAAGATGCAACTTTTATCTAAAGCTGCTATAAATGAAAAAATTACTTTATTTATTAATGTCGTTAACTTGGCGGATAACGTTATATAATGCAAGGCCTACACCGGCCATGACAAAAATCGTATTATAATAAACTTTTGGGCTCGGATGGTTTTCATCGAGCCAGGTTCCGAAATAAGAGAACAAAAAAATAATGACTCCCATTTGAAATGGAATATTAATTAATGCAAGCCATTTATTTCTCCTATTATTATTCGGTTCCTTTTCCATCTTCTAATAGTATTACCTGATTGGAATTTAACATGGTACAAGAAGCGGTAAAGTCTGCTCCAGGTTCAATCGATAATTTTCCAACGGCGATTTCTCCATGAATACGTGCCGTTCCTTTAATATTAAGGACTTCTAAAACTTTTAATTTTCCTTGAAATTCTCCTTCAATATCAGCATTGTGACAGATAATTTCTCCTTTCACAATTCCTGATGCACCAATGACAAGTTTTCCTTGCGAAGTAAAATTTCCAATAAGTTCGCCGTCCAGTCTAAAATCAGCTTTTGAAACAATATCACCAACAATGGACGTTCCTTCTACAATTCTGTTGGTTTTTCCTAAATTCTCTGTACTGACTTTTTTGACTTTTTCAAACATGGTTTTATGGGGTTTTTGGGGCTAAATACGTTTCAAGATTTTTTTTGATTTGAACTACCTTATAATTATCACTTGAAATAATAATTGGCATATTCGAGATTTTATATTTTTTATCCTCTCTCAAAACTCCTGAAACATCTTTGGCATATGCCTCTGATTTTAAACCATGAATAACTACAAAACTTTCGGTTTTATTGTATTTGTCAAATGAAGTTGTTAGTCGTTCGTAATTTTCAACCAACATGTATACCTTAATTGCTTCCTCAATTTTTTTAACCGTTTTAGCATCATTATTCGAAACTGGATATAAAATTTTCCAATTTTTTCCGTCAACTGCCGTGAAATCAAGTTTTTCTAAATCCGGAATTTGTTTTTCCAAAATTTCTCTGGCACTTTTTCCTTCTTCGCTGTTTGGATAATTATCTGCAACTGTTTCCAATCCTTTTTTATACGCGGCCAAACCTTCTACTTTTCCTAAAGTATTTGCTTTCAGCAATTCAAATTTAGAAACAATATCTTCACCAGCATATTGATTGATCAGATTATCGATGTTGTTTAAAACTTCTATAAACTGTTCCTCTTCATATAATTTAAACCATTTTTTATATTCCTTATCGGCAGAAACTAAATCATCTGAATTTGCATTATTTAAAATCTGCGCATATCTTGAAGTTGGATAATTACCTATTATATCAGACTTTATTCTTTCAGCCCTTGCCGGATTGGTAATTTGATAAATTTTATACAAATTATACATCGATGGCAAAATCAATTTTTCTTCAGGTTTATTTTGCAATAATTGCTCAAGCTTATCGCTAGCTAATTTGTATTCTTTGAACTTTTCTTTATAAATAAGTCCCAATTGATAATATGCAAAGTTTCGTTCTTTTCCAATGCTGTCCATAACTGTTGGACTTGTCGGAATCTGATTTTCATAAAATGCCGTCGTATATTTTTCCGGAATTTCCGGTTGCAACGCATTTATAGAATCCTGATTGATATTTAATGAATCTTTTAAAGCAGTATTAACAATTGATTTTGATGAAGCTAATCTCCAATTTCCGCCTATGACACGATTTCCCCACTGTTTTCTAAACTGCAGTTTTCCATAGGAAACCGTTGTTGGGTTGTAAAAATAAAAAGTGCTTGCAACATCATTTCCAGATGGCGGATTAAATGCTCCCGAAACCAAATCTGTCTTATTAGGTTGTTGCGGATTAATTGCCGAAGAAATATTATTTGCATCCGTATTACGCTGAACGTTTGCCAATTTTTCTTTTTCTTTTTCTTCAGCCAATTTTTTAGCATCGTCACTCTTTTTAAGTTCTGCGATGTAAATTTCAAAGTATGTTTTTCGTTCTTCTGCTGGTAAATTGTAAACCTTTATAATACTATCGTTGCGTTTTGCAATTCCTTCGTATTTAATTACGTTATCGAGATTTTTTCTGTTTTTTTCAATTAAGGCAAACTCTCTTGTTTTGGGATTTAATTTTACCAAAGTACTGTCATAGTATTTTGCCGCCATTGTATAATCTGTATTTCTAAAATACATATTTCCAATGTTTCGATAGGTAGATGCAACTAAATAAGGATCTTTAGATTTTCTTGCCAAGGAATGGTTGTAGAATTCCAATGCATCTTTTTGCTCGTTATTTTTATCGAAAAAAACACCCATTTCATAAAAAAGAATGTCATAGTATGGTCTGTTTTCGCGATCTTCAACTAATTTATTATATGCTTCGATAAACAAATTATGATCGTCTTTTTCATAATCGAACATCTGTGCTTTCTTCGCATAAGCATGCATCATGTATTTACGATCTGCTTTTCGGTTCATGTCGATTACGCCGTTATAAAAGTAAATAGCACTATCTCTTTTTCCGGCTTCCTGATATAATTGTCCAAGAATAAAACGGTAACGCGCTCTGTCTTCATTTATTCTGGTAAAATTTTCTGCGATTTTCAATTTGGCAACAGCGCTGTCTTTTTCTTCTGTATTTAAAAAAGCTTCGGCCAATAATGCATTTGCATCAGAAAAAGTCTGTTTGTCTAAGTCTGTTTTCTTTAGTAAAAGATTGATGTTTTTAATAACAATAGCATCGTTTCCGAGACGCATATTGGTTTTTTCACGCCAAATTTTTGCGGTATAAATATTACTGCTGTTTGGATATTTATAAAGAATATAATTGAAAGCTTCTAATGCAGGAATAAAACGCTGATCATAATATCTTGCTTTCCCCAGCATTAGGTACGCTTCATCAATCTGATAATTTTTTTCTCTTCCTCCAATATTCATGGAGTGTTTCTGAATGGCTTTTGTTGCTTTCGTTTCTGCTAGTTCAAAATCAGGATTCTTTGTTTTTTCTCCTTCCGAAAAATTTTCATCAAACTGCATTTTTTCAATTGGCAGTATTTTCCAAAAATTATCCTGATTATTGTTCTGAATTGATTTTAATCCTTTTTCAAGGCCAATTCCACCATTATACAAAATGTTATATTTTGTACTTAGAGCGTGCGAATTTCTGTTCACGAAAGTATTATTCTTGGTAGAACAGGCTATCAAAAAGAATAAAAAAGCAGTAAAAAAACAATATTTAAGAGTATTCTTTTTCAATAGAACTAATTTTTAAAGCATAAACTTATAAAAAGCACTTTTAGTATATGACTTGTAAAAATACGCTTCTTTTTGAAATATAGAAACTTAAACTGCAAAAAACGATTCGAGCTCTTGTAAGGTTTCTTCTGAGGTTTGAATATCTTTTACAATTTCACCTTTATTAAGCGCAACAATTCGGTCACAAACTTCAACCGTGTGTTGCAAATCATGACTTGAAACCAAAACGGTAACATTCGGATCTTCAGCCAATTCTTTAATAATTTTCTTCAAACGACTCACAGTTGTCGGGTCTAAATTTGCAAAAGGTTCGTCTAAAATTATCACTTCCGGATTGCCAATAAGTGTTGCAATAATGCCTACTTTTTTCTGATTTCCTTTTGATAAATCGCGAAGGTATTTTTTGTTGTTTAAAATTTCTCCATTAAAAAATTCTTCGTGTTTACTTAAAAGTGCATCAATATCTGCTTTATTTTGATGGCGCAAATCACCAATAAAATAAAAATACTCCTCTGGTGTCAAATAGCCAATAAGGAAACTTTCGTCTAAAAATGAACCCGTGAAAGATTTCCAGTTTTCACTAGTATTTACCTGAATATCATTTGTTTTTATATTTCCAGTCGAAGGCTGAATAAGATCCAGAAGCAAACTAAAAAAAGTGGTTTTTCCTGCGCCATTATTTCCGACAAGTCCAAAACTTTGTCCTTTTGGAATTTCAAGATTATTAATATTTAAAACTGTAGTATTGTTATATTTTTTTGAAAGTTGATTTACTTGTATCATGGTAATGTTAGATTTTAGATTGTTGATTTTAAATTTTAATGGAATAAAATTATCTCATTATCAAATTGGTAAATTTTCTAATTAACTCTTTTGTTTATAAGCACTTATTGTACTGTATTTTTCGACTTTGTATCTTTTTTCAATTATTGAAAAAACTTTATTTCTAAATACAAATCCTAAAACTCCTGCTCCTGCAACCAGCATTAAGCCTAGTGTTTTATCTCCGAGATAAAGTCCGATTCCATAAAGTCCCAAAGGCAATAATAATTTTGGCAAAGTCAATAACATTGCATTTACATTAAATGCTTTTTTATCTCCAAAAGCACCGCCGGCGTTACTCAAATCAATTGGAGTTTTTGTAAATGCTCCTCCCAAAAGAACCAAATGAGAATTTACTCCAATATTGTAAATGGCGCCAACCACAATAGTCAAATAAACCTGCCATCCGTAAAAAAGATAAAATGAAGCCAAAATTGTCGATACAAAAGTGGCAATAACAATTAACCACCATTTTGAAGTAATATAACCGCGATACGGAATATTTTGTGTCATCATCAATTGATAATACGAACTGTCCCAGCTTGGTACAAACTGTCCAAAGACAAATAAAAATCCGCCTGAAACAAATATTCCCGCAAAAATATACATGACCGCTGGCTGGTGTGTATTGCCAAAAAAGATCAATCCGTAAAACAAAAAGAAGAAACTCATGATAATAGTCGTTTTTGACCTCTTGTTTCTTTTAATCAATTTAATGTCATTTTTCAAAAAAGTCCCCAATGTTCCAAATTGATTTAGCCAGGAAAGATTTTCAGTCGTCGCTATGTCTTCTTTCTTAGAAAGTCCGGCATCTAAATATAAATTGTTTTTGAAATATTTAAATGTAAATGCATACAACCCTCCTAATAACAAAACAGGAATCAAAAACAGCCCTTTTATAGTGTAAAGTCCCTGGAAAAAAGGAGTTGTGAAAATTGTAATATCAAAAAGCTTATAATATTGTGCAGCTCCAAAAGCTAAAGCAAGCCCAATAAAAACAACAAATAATTTGTCGATATTACTTAAAATAATATTCAAAAAATTGTTGATATAGATTAATGAGAAAATCGCCAAAAGCCAAAATAAAATTCCCAAAATATCATATCCTTCAATAATAAGAACAATTGAAAAAGGCACAAAGAAAAGCGCATGAACCCAGTTAAAAAAAGACAATGCCGTTTTGCCTAAAGAGAAATGAACAATGGTTGGTTTTTTAAAAGGCAAAACCAATAATGGTTTGATATTAAGAACCGGAATCGCCTGCATTAACAAACGAACCACAAGATCAAGCAAAAAATAATAAATCAAGAATTTGTTGATGGTTACTAATGGTTCAAGGTTCATTTTTTTGAGTACATAAAATGCGCCTACTCCCATTGCAATAAAAATTACCGAAAAGTAAACCATCAAAAACCCAATTAAAATTTTCATGGCCAGATTTGCTCCAAATGAAGCTGATCTTACAAAGGCTTTCCATTCGAGATAAATAAACTTTTTAATCATGGTTATTCAGTTTTAGTTTTTCAGTAAGAGACCAAATGTAGGAAAACGTTACAAAAAAAGTTAAAAAAATTATTTTAGTAAGTGTCAATTACTTAGTGTTTGCTACTTTTGCAAAAAAAATAAATCATGCCTTCATTCTTAAAACTTATAATTAAAGAGGTAAAACGTGAGACTGCAGAAGCCGTTTCAGTACTTTTTAATGTTCCTGAAGAACTAAAATCAGACTATAAATTTATAGCTGGACAATACATAAATTTAAAATTAACACTTGACAATCAAGAAATAAGACGTGCTTATTCTATTTGCTCTGCGCCAGAAAGCGGTGAATTGCGAATTGCAGTTAAAGCGGTAAAAAATGGTCTTTTCTCTCAGTTTGCCAACACAAAGCTTAAAGCTGGCGATGTTCTTGAAGTAGGACATCCTGAAGGTAAATTTACTTTTGAACCAGAAGCTGACAGACAAAAAAATTATGCGGCGTTTGCTGCAGGAAGCGGAATTACTCCAGTTCTTTCTATCATAAAATCAGTTTTAAAAAGCGAGCCAAAAAGTTCATTTGTATTGGTTTACGGAAATAAAACTCCTGAAGCAACTATTTTTCATCAAGAACTGCACGATTTACAATTGCAATATGTAGGTCGCTTTTTCGTACATTATGTATTTAGTCAGGCTAAAGCGGAAAATGCTTTATTTGGAAGAATTGAAAAATCTGCTGTAAATTTTGTATTGAACAACAAACACAAAGAACTTCAGTTTGACAAGTTTTTCTTGTGCGGACCAGAAGAAATGATCAATACAGTGTCAGATATTTTAAAAGAGAAAAATGTAAAAGATTCAGCAATTAAATTTGAGCTTTTTACATCTTCTTCTGAAGAGCATGCAATTCAAGGTTCGCAGGAAGGTCATACAAAAATTACGGTTTTAGTTGACGATGAAGAAGTTACTTTCGAAATGTCTAAAAAACAAACCATTCTTGACGCTGCTTTAAAACAAGGTGTTGATGCTCCATATTCTTGCCAGGGCGGAATTTGCAGCAGCTGTTTAGGACGTGTTACAGCCGGTACTGCTGAAATGACAAAAAATTCAATTTTAACAGATGGTGAAATCGCAGAAGGTTTGATTTTAACTTGCCAGGCGCACCCAACATCAGATACTATTTATGTTGATTACGACGACGTATAGACATTTAAAATTCCAATAAAAAAAAATCCAAATTCCAATTTACTACAGGAATTTGGATTTTTTTATACCGTTCTTTTTTATCAGAGTTTAAAATATCGATTCCTTTTCAAAAAGCGATTTTAGATAATACATAAAAAAGACTATATGTATTTAAATATTTTTTAGAAAATGTCCTGAAAATTTACTATATTAGTAGTGCGTTTGAACCTGATAAATCCTGCTTTATCTTAAAGATAGATTTTATAAGGCTATATTTAATTGTCAACACGTTTTTAAAACACTACACATTATGGCAATGCATCACTACCTCCGTTTGACTTTTATATTACTTTTTGTAATATCATCTTTTGTCGTGGTCTACTTTGTAATTAAAAAAAGAAGAAACCGAAAAGCTCCTAAACTTCTTTCAAAAGAAAACTATCCTTCAACACTTGAAGAAATGAAAGAAATATCAGTCGAAAATGATAACTTTTTTAATATTTGGCCGTACGTAAGTGAACTAAAAGCTGCCAAGATTTTATCAAATAAAATTAAAGAATCAGAATTAATCCATAAAGTTTATAGAAATTCAACTAACAATTTGGAACACGTTTTACTTGTTACTGAACAAGAAAACCGTTTTGTTGAAATTGTAGTTGATAGAAAGAAAAAGAAAGCAATGGGTTATCTTTTTCTGAATTTATAAGACATCCATAACCTTTATCAAAATAAAAAAATCCAAATTTCAACTTTGTAATTGGAATTTGGATTTTCTATTTATTGGAATTTCTACTATAACTGAGACTGAATAGTGTTAACTATTTTCTTTGGAGAAATCGTTCGCATCGCATCTTCATAACCTTCAACAATTTTATTTCCATAAACAGATGTTGGTAGTTTTGGGTATTTATTTCTATCAGAAGTTAAAGCGTTTTCCATACTCTGATTAAATGGCAAAAATCCTGCATACGGATGTGTTGCGCCCCAAAGTGTTACAACTTTTACGCCCAACATTGCAGCAATATGCGCATTACCAGAATCCATTGAAAGCATTACATCCAGATTGCTTATCAATTTTAATTCTTGCTGAAATTTAATTTTCCCGGCAACATTTATTACATTTTTAAAAGGCTCAGAAAGCGAATCTAAAATTTCGATTTCTTTTTTTCCGCCCCCAAAAAGCAAAATAGTTTGGTCTTTGTTTTCGGCTAATTTTTCAATTACTTCCTTCATTAAATCTAAAGGATAAACCTTAGAATCATATTGTGCAAAAGGCGCAATCCCGATTAATTTTTGATAATTCTCACCGATTAAGTCTGTGATTTCAGCACTTAAAACTGCTTTTTTAGGAAATTCGGAATTTGATAAATCTACCGGAAAACCCAATTCTTCAAACACTTTGGCGTGTCTTTCAAACATCGTTGGCAATTGCTTGAAAATCTTATTTTCAGCACGAGTTAATTCTTTTTTTCCTTCTCGGCCTTTATCTACAGTTGCTCTTTTTTTTCCGCTTAAAGCGAAAAGCAAACTCACAACTTTGGATCTTAAAACATTATGAAGATCTGCAAAAGCATCTATTTGCAATTTTTTCAAATCTCCGAATAATCTCAAAAGCCCAGGAAATCCTTTATGTCTTTCTTTTTCATCAAAAGCAAAAAATTCCAGATTCGGAATTCCGTCAAAAAAAGGTTTAAAAAAAGGACGGGAAATAACCGTCAATTTTACCTCTGGATATTGTTTTACAAAAGCGCGTAAAACAGGAACCGTCATGGCGACATCTCCCATTGCGGATAGTCTCATGACGGCTATGTGTTTAATTTTGGTAGACAAGTCGGCCAAATTATTTTTTATTTTGATATAAAACAGGGTTCAAATCATCATCATTGTACATTTTCATTTGTTTGTACACTTTCATGAATTTTTCACCACTTTCAATATCTGTCAATAATTCTTCAATTGCTGTAGATAAATCTGTTCTTTGTTCTAAAAGAATGTTTAATTTTTCCTGACATTTATCTCTGTGTTCTTGCGAAGCCTCTGCACGAGTAGCTTCTTCATGCATGTGATAAATTTTTAAAGCCAAAATAGACAATCTGTCAAATGCCCAAGCCGGACTTTCAGAGTTGATTTTTGCACCATCTTTTGCTTGTACAGAACTGTATTTTTGCAAAAAGTAGCTGTCGATATATTCAACCATATCAGTTCTTTCCTGATTTGAAGCGTCGATTCTTCTTTTCAAAGTCAATGCTGCAACCGGATCAATTTGCGGATCACGAATAATATCCTCAAAATGCCATTGAACAGTGTCAATCCAATTTTTTAAATATAATAAATGCTCAAATTTATCCTTTGGATAAGGATTGTTAATGGGCTGATCAACATTATCAAATTGGTGATAATCTTTGATACTTTGTTCGAAAACAGAATATGCTAATTTTGAAAACATGTCTTTAATTATTAGAGACACAAAGATACTTTTTATACTTTTATGGTGTGAAAAAAACTATTATTTTTTCATTTTTGCGTTAAAAACAATCAATAATTTTAAAAATTACATATGAAAATTCATTATATATCTGAAAATAACAGCGTACTGAATCATTTTTTAGGCCAAATCAGAAATGTAAATATTCAGAACGACAGCATGCGTTTTCGAAGAAATATTGAGCGAATTGGAGAAATTATGGCGTATGAACTGAGTAAAACTTTACCGTACAAAAACGTCGATATTCAGACACCGCTAGGCATTAAAAAAACAACCGAAATTGCATCTGATATTGTTTTATGTCCTATTTTAAGAGCTGGATTACCACTACATAATGGCTTTTTGAATTATTTTGATCATGCTGAAAACAGCTTCGTTTCGGCCTGCAGATTTCATCCAAACAATGATGATGAATTTGAAATTTTAGTTGAATATCAAGCGATTTCAAACCTCAACAATAAAACTGTTTTATTACTTGATCCCATGTTGGCAACCGGACAATCAATCGTTGCGGTTCACGAAAAATTAATGCAGAATACTACTCCGGCCGAGTTTCATATTGTTGTCGTTATTGCTGCTCCGGAAGGTGTTGCACACTTAGAAAAAAATCTTCCTGATAATTGCCATTTATGGGTTGCCGCTCTTGACGAAAAACTAAATGAGAAAAACTACATTGTTCCCGGACTTGGCGACGCCGGAGATCTTGCCTATGGAAGCAAATTATAATTGAGAGAAAAAAGTAAATAAACTGCAGCAAATAAGAACATAAAATACAATTTCGTTGTTTAATTTTTGCTGCATATATTCTACATGGCTCGATGCCATAAGGGTTAATGGCGTAATGCTAAACAACAGTAAATCATTGCTTTTGTTAGGTGAAAGAATAAAAACAAAAGCCGCAATAAAAAAACAAGCCACTATTTTTTTATACGAAGTATGCACAATCTGAGGTCTGTTTGATAAAGTCATTAACATTGAAACCACAAAAAATAAAGCTACCGCAACATAAATTGACAATGCTCCATTTTCGTAATTGTTTTTAAAATAGTCGATATTTAAATCAATAACAGCTCTTTTTTCAACAAATGCAATGGCATCAAAATGAAATAAAAGTGATACCATTAAAAAGATTAATGAAACTGCTAAAAGTGCTACAAAAGGTAAAACCCAGTTTCTATAATCGCGTGAAACGTGAAAAATAATGGATATAAAAACTAAAATCAGGAAAAGAATACACCAAAATTGAAATAAGGATGCAATTAAAATCCAAAAAGAAGCATCAAATATTTTTTCTTTAGAAGATTTTAAAGACTGTAACGAAATCAATCTTCGAAGTGCCAGAAGCAGAAAAAAATTCGCATAAATAACATTTGAATCGTTAAATATGGTCGGGAAAAATAAGATAAACAACAAGTAGAAAAAAATCGCGTATCCGTTGTCTTTGCTGAGCCCGTTCTTCTTTGCAATGAAATTAATCAGGAAAAAAGAAGCCAAAACAAAGCACAGCAAACTTACTTTTTGGAATCCCAAAAAATAATTAGTAATCCAGGACGGATCCTGAATTTGAAACAGAAAAAAGAAAACCAGTATTAAAATTACGACCAAAGAATAATTTAATGGTGTAGATTTTTTAAAAACACTTGTTATCATAAGGATATTTTATACTTTTGTGATTGTAAAGATAATACTTGTTTAAAATGAAAAACCGAACAAGTTGAAAAAAGATTTGATTAATCAAATTTTGTCTTCAAAGCATTACACAACAATAAATAACATATAATTTTAAAAAATTATGACAGCTTTTTTTGAAGGAATACAATACTTATTCGTTAACATTTTGTTTGCTCCTCTTGACTTTTTACGTCGTTTGGAATTAATTACATGGTTTGGTGCAAACACTATTAACTGGATTTTCATGATCATCTGTTCATGTGCAATCGTTTATTGGATTAAACAATTACGCATTTTTGATGACGCTGGTACAGAAAACCAAGATACAACAGCTCATTCATTTTTAAAATAATAAACCAAACCCTTTAATTAAAAAGGGCTGGTGAATTTATTTTTTAAATTAAATCGAAGCCGATATCTTTCCTAAAATACATCTTATCAAAGCTTAGTTTATCTATGTTTTGGTAAGATTTTTTTATGGCCTCCTGGAAATTATCTCCATAAGAAGTCACCGCAATTACACGTCCTCCATTAGTAACGACATTTTCGCCATCTAATTTTGTTCCTGCATGAAAAACTATAGAATCAGTAACATTTTCTAATCCAGAAATTACTTTTCCTTTTTCGAAATCCTCAGGATATCCGCCAGAAACTACCATTACAGTTGTTGCGCTTCTTGGATCAACTTCTAAATTGAAATCTCCTAATTTTTGATCTGCGACAGATAAAAACAATTCTACTAAATCTGATTTTAATCTTGGAACCACAACTTCAGTTTCAGGATCTCCCATTCTTACGTTGTATTCAATAACGATTGGTTCGTTTTTTACATTGATTAAACCAATGAATACAAAACCTTTATATTCGATTCCGTCTTTTTGGAAACCTTCGATTGTTGGTTTTACGATACGAGTTTCGATTTTTTCCATCAAAACAGCATCTACGTAAGGAACCGGAGAAACTGCTCCCATTCCGCCTGTGTTTAAACCTGTATCGCCTTCACCAATACGCTTGTAATCTTTTGCTGTTGGAAGAATTTTATAGTTTTTTCCGTCAGTTAAAACAAAACAGCTTAATTCGATTCCGTCCAAAAATTCTTCGATAACAACTTTTGCACTTGCTGTTCCGAATTTAGCGTGAACCAACATGTTTCTTAATTCTGTCTTTGCTTCTTCAAGATCCTGAATAATCAAAACACCTTTTCCTGCCGCTAAACCATCTGCTTTTAAAACGTATGGTGGCTGTAAAGTTTCTAAGAATTCGCATCCTTTTTCAACTGTTTCAGCAGTAAAACTGTCATAAGCTGCAGTCGGAATGTTGTGTTTCATCAAGAATTCTTTTGCAAATTCTTTACTTCCCTCTAATTGTGCACCCAATTTTGATGGCCCAATAACCGGGATATTTTTTAAACTTTCGTCATTTTTAAAATAATCGTAAATACCTTTTACCAACGGATCTTCTGGCCCTACGACTACTAAACTTATATTTTCTTTAAGGACTAATGCTTTTACAGCTTCAAAATCAGTTGCAGATATTGCAACATTTTCAGCGATTGCAGCAGTTCCTGCATTTCCTGGAACTACAAAAAGTTTTTCGCAAAGCGGACTCTGAGTCATTTTCCAAGCAAAAGCATGCTCTCTTCCGCCTGATCCCAATAATAAAATTGTCATGGTGTTGTTGTATTTAGTTGTGGTGCAAAAATACTTGCTTTTGCACGTAAAAAATAATTAAATCTTCAAAAAATTGTTGGTTCTGCCCTGTTAGTAATTCCTAAACATTATTTTTGACGAAAATTATCCCGAAAAATGATTCGTCTTTTTGATCTTTCGCTTCAGTTAAATGGTTTTCCGATAAAGAAGGCCAAAGCCGAATTGCAGAAAATTGTTCATTTTTCTGAAGAAGAATACGCTTCGTTTCTTAAAAACAAAAAAACAGAAATTGTTGACTTTCATTTAAAAAACAACTCTTTTTACAAAGAATTGATCGGAAATGCAACTGCTGAAAATTGGGAAAATCTTCCAATTTTAAACAAACAAAATCTTCAAAAGCCTCTCGAAGAAAGACTTTCAAAAGGTTATTCTAAAAAAAATATTTACCTCAACAAAACATCGGGATCAAGCGGAACTCCATTTGTTTTTGCAAAAGATAAATATTCGCACGCTTTAACTTGGGCTTCGAATATTATGCGTTTTGGCTGGTTCGGGATTGATTTTAATCATTCGTATCAAGCGCGTTTTTATGGCATTCCGATGGATTTTATTGGATACCAAAAAGAACGTTTCAAAGATTTTTTAACGCATCGTTTTCGTTTTCCTGTTTTTGATTTATCTGATGATGTTTTGGAAAAATTTCTGAAGAAATTCAGAACCAAAAAATTCGATTATATCAACGGTTATACAAGTTCAATTGTACTATTCGCTAAATTTTTGGAACAGAGAAATATCATTTTAAAAGAAATTTGTCCAACTCTAAAAGCTTGTTTTGTTACTTCGGAAATGCTTTTTGAAACAGATAAAAAACTGCTTGAGAAACAATTCGGAATTCCAATTATAAGTGAATACGGGGCTTCAGAATTGGATTTAATTGCTTTTGAAAATCCGCAAGGCGAATGGCAGGTAAACTCAGAAACGCTGTTCGTGGAAATTTTAGATGAAAATAATAATTCTGTTCCACATGGAACAGAAGGAAAAATTGTGATTACATCTTTATTCAACAAAGCAAATCCTTTTATCAGATATGAAATTGGCGACATTGGAATTTTGGACGAAAAAAGTACGCCACAAAAACCAATTCTAAAAAAATTAATTGGAAGAACCAATGACGTTGCAATTCTTCCAAGCGGAAAAAAATCACCAGGTTTAACATTTTATTATGTAACCAAAAGCATTATTGAAGATGATGGAAATGTAAAAGAATTTATTATCAAACAAATCAAATTGGATACTTTTGAAATTGAATATGTCGCCGAAAAAGAATTAGTTTCAGAACAAATTCAAAAAATAAAAGAAGCTATCAATTTATATTTAGAACCGAATTTACACTTCACTTTTACAAGAAAAACTGTCTTAGAAAGAACCAATCGCGGTAAACTAAAACAGTTTAAATCATATTTATAAATAAAATCTTACATTTGTTTTTCTAATTAAAAACTTATGAAAGATCAATCTTTACTTTCTGAAGAAACAATTTCTAATAAAATATATTTTATTCGTGGTCAAAAAGTGATGCTTGATTTTGACCTTGCAAATTTATATGAAGTTGAAACAAGAAGATTATAACGAGCAAGTAAAAAGAAACATATCTCGCTTTCCCTCTGATTTTATGTTTCAGCTCACTGAAGCTGAATTACAAAACTTGATGTCGCAAATTGCGACATCAAGTTGGGGAGGAATTAGAAAACTACCTTTTGCCTTTACTGAACATGGTGTATTAATGTTATCTAGTATCCTAAAAAGCGACAAAGCCATCCAAACCAATATTCAAATTATGAGGATTTTCACGAAAGTGAGACAAATGCTTCTAGATACAACAGAAATTAAAGTTGATATTCTACAGATTCAGAAGAAGTTAGAAAATCATGATAAAAATATTGAATTGGTATTTTCTTTTTTGGATGAACTGACTGAAAAGAAAGGAAATGAATCTGAAAGAGTGAAAATTGGATATAAAAAATAATTCTCTAAAGTCGCAATTTGCGACCTTAAAAACTTGATGTCACAAATTGCGCCTTCAAGTTGAGTTTTAAACTTTCTTAATATACTTTGGTTTAATTATCAATTGAGTAAACAAAAACCTTATCATCAGTAAAATTGAAAAAACGAAATTATATCCGTGGAATTCTCTGTAAACACCAAAATTGTGTTTAATCAATTTAAATTTGGAAGAAGAAACAGAATCTTTTCTAATTCTATAAAAGGCCAAAGGTTCTGGAACTGGTTTAGACATTTTAATTTGTTTTACGATCGTAAGCCATATTCTCCAATCTTGACGTTTTTGTGAAGTTTCCAAAATAATTTTCCCGAAATAATCTGCGTCATAAATGGCGGTTAAATTTCCAACATAATTACAGAAAAATAATTCTTTATATGTTAACGGATTTGGTGATTCAACCCTTCTATTTAAATCATTTCCTTCTTCATCAATTGAATCATAAAAACTAAAAGTAAAATGCAGGTTATTCGTTTTTAAAAATTCAATTTGTTTTTCTAATTTCTCAGGAAACCATAAATCATCGGCGTCTAAATAAGCAATATATTTTCCTGTAGCTTTTTCTAAAGCGGTGTTTCTGGCAAAACCATTTCCGCGATTTTCTGGTGATTTAAAGAGCTTTATTCGACTGTCTTTTTGCGCAAATTCTTCAATAATTGCAACCGTTTTATCCGTTGATGCATCATCGGCCAAAATCATTTCCCAATTTGTATAGGTTTGATTTTGAACTGATTCAATTGTTAATCGAATGAACTTTTCAGTATTATATGTTGGTACAATAATAGAAACTAATTCGCTCATTGATGCTGATTTTTTTGGAATTGAATTAAAAAACAGCCCGAATTCAATTGAAAATTCGAGCTGTGTGAAGTGTTATTTTATATAGCTTGAAAAGTCTTTGTGTTCTTCTTTAGCAAGTTCTTCAAGAGATAATGATTTGAAATATTCATAGGTAATTTTCATTCCTTCTGCTCTGTTTACTTTTGCTTCCCAACCAAGCAATTCTTTTGCTTTTGTAGTATCTGGCTGACGCTGTAAAGGATCGTTTATTGGCAGTGGATGATAAACCACTTTCTGGTTTGTTCCTGTCAATTTTATGATTTCTTCTGCAAAATCTTTAATTGTAATTTCGTCTGGATTTCCAATGTTTACTGGATAAACATAATCTGAATGCAATAATCTGAAAATACCTTCAACCTGATCATCAACGTAACAGAAAGAACGTGTCTGCATTCCGTCTCCAAAAATCGTTAAATCTTCTCCACGTAAAGCCTGGCCAATAAAAGCCGGAATTACACGTCCGTCATTTAATCGCATTCTTGGTCCGTAAGTATTAAAAATACGTACGATTCTGGTTTCTACACCATGAAAAGTATGATACGCCATTGTAATTGATTCCTGAAAACGTTTTGCTTCATCATAAACGCCACGTGGACCAATTGTATTTACGTTTCCATAATATTCCTCAGTTTGCGGATGAACCAACGGATCGCCATAAACTTCAGAAGTTGATGCAATCAAAATTCTGGCTTTTTTAACTCTCGCTAAACCCAATAAATTGTGTGTTCCCAAAGATCCAACTTTCAAAGTCTGAATCGGGATTTTTAAATAATCTATTGGACTTGCAGGCGATGCAAAATGCAAAATATAATCTAACTCACCCGGAATGTGAACAAACTTGGTGATATCATGATGATAAAATTCAAAGTTTTCCAGCTTGAATAAATGCTCAATATTTTTAAGATCTCCCGTAATCAGGTTATCCATTCCAATAACAAAATAGCCTTCTTTAATGAATCGATCACACAAATGCGATCCTAAAAATCCTGCAGCTCCAGTAATAAGTATTCTTTTCATAATTGATTTAATTGAACATTTTCAGATTTCATTTGGTAATAAAATCCAAGATAGACGCACAAATGTACTAAAATATATCTCCTTTCAAATTACTCTTGAATCTGTAACTTAAAAAGAAGTTTTGTGATTTCAGATAATTATTAAACTCATTTATCTATTTTTACCCGCAAATAAAACCACTATTTTGAAAGTTGTACATGTAATTGAGGCGCTGGGCGGCGGCGTTTATACCTATTTTAGAGATTTATCGACTTTCTTTGGAGATGATGAAATAAACCAAAACATAGAAACCACTATTATTTATAGCGGTAATCGAAAAGAAATTGATGCTCAAAAAATCAAATCTGAATTCTCAGATGGCATTAAACTGATCCAGGTTAATATGGTTCGGGAGCTTTCTCCTTTTCAGGATTTAAAATCGGCTTACAACTTAACTAAAGAACTGAAAAAAATCAATCCGGATATCATCCATCTTCATTCATCAAAAGCGGGTGTTTTGGGTCGAGTTGCCTATTTTTTCTTATTTAAAAAAAAGAAACTCTATTATACGCCTCACGGATATTCGTTTTTAAGAACAGATATTTCAAGTGCTTTCAGAACGATTTATTGGACAATTGAGAAAAATTTTCAATGTTTTTTTGGCGGAACAATTGTAGCTTGCGGCGATACAGAACAGAAAATCGCTCAAAAATTAGGACCCGCAAAATTAGTCCGAAACGGAATTGATATCGCTAGTGTACAAGAACATTATAAACCTCATCTAAACGAGAAATTAACGATTGGAATTATGGCCCGAATTACAGCAGCCAGAAATCCCGAAATGTTCAACCAAATTGCTTTAAAATTCCCTGATTTTAATTTTGTATGGATTGGTGACGGCGAATTGAGACATTTAATTACAGCTCCAAACATCAGAATAACGGGCTGGATTTTAGATCGAAAAACGGTTTTAAAAGAACTAAATAATATTGATATTTATATGCAGACTTCTCTTTGGGAAGGATTGCCAATTGCCGTTCTTGAAGCTATGGCATTGCAAAAACCTGTAATTGCCACTAATATAATTGGTAATAAAGATGCTATTTTGCACAACAAAACCGGATTTCTTTTTACTGATATTTCAGAATTGGATGGCTTTTTTGAAACTTTAAAAAATCCTGAAACCAGAACAGAATTTGGTGAAAATGCTTTGGCAAGATGTTACACTCTATTCGACAAAAATCAAAATTTTAAACAACTTCTGGCACTTTATCAAGAATAATTTTCTGTTGAAGCCAATAACTTGCAAAAATTGATGACCATAATCCGCTGAAGGCAATTCCGTCAAAGCGGAGCAAAAAATCATCAGTTAGATTTGAAGTGAAAAAAATCAGAAAAAACGAAAGTATCATCGCATTTTTCAAATCGTAACCTAAATAACCAATCGCAAAAATATAAATTGCTACGACCAAAGGTCCGAGAATTCCGAATTTTAATAAAAAATCCAAAAACTGGTTGTGTGTCGGAAACTCATATTTAGCTAAAAATTGCTGATTTGTGGCTTTGTAATATTTATTTAATTCGGGTTTTCCATCAGAAGCGCCAACGCCAAAAGGAAGGTGTTGCACAGACAATTCCCAAGCCGATTTCCATATCGAAATCCTTGTAACCAATGAATTAAAAACCTTAATTTCGGGATGATCAATTTCGTCCAATTTCCCCACTTTATCCATATAGGCAAAAGTTACTGACGAATATTTTTCTTTCATATAAGGATTTTTCTGAACGAATAAAAACAGAATTCCGCCCAATAAAATAACAATCGCAAAACCAGTTAAAACAATCTTTTTCAAATTGAATTTTGATCGGATTTCATAAAAGAAAACAATCAAAAATCCGATTAAAACATTTATTAAAGCCATTCTCGTATTTACCAAAAGCACGAAGAAAAAGGAAGATAAAAAAACGAATAGCGTACTGATTTTAAATACCAATTTCTCCTGATTTTTAAAACTTTCAAAAACAAAATATAACGCACAAACCGATACAAAAGCCAAGTGCATATTCAATGCCGGCGCATGAATCCCAATACTGTTTGCAAATTGATAACCCATTTCCCATAAATCAATTCGGTTAAGATATTTCTCCACCAAATCTGGAAACAGAACTACAAAACGGATTAAGAAAAAAAACATAATTAACGTTGTTCCAATAACATAAGTCCGAACTGTTTTAAGAAAATTGACGCGCTGATAATTTCCAATAATAAACAAAGGAAAAATCAATAACGATGTTCTTTTTTCAATTGCCTTTAATCCTTGGCCAAATGAATCATTATTCCAAAAAAGTAATAATTCCAATAAAATTGGCGAAGCAATACAAGCCATTAAAATGAGCTGTTTTTTAGAATATTTCAGATTTTTGAAAAACACCAAATTAAACGCAGCAAACAAAATAATCAGCAATGAACACGGTTTTCTGAAAATCATCATAACCGCAATCGCACAAAGAAAAATGTGAAATATTTTATTGAAGTTCTTTTCGGAAATGTTCATAATATAATGCAAAATAGATTAAAGGAAAAATCCCAATTTTATGTCGGACAGCCGAACCTAAATCAGGTTCAAAAACACCCTGAAGGATAAAAAAAGAAAACAAAATGAACATAATTAAAAGCTCATAACGGTACTTTTTTCTTTCTTTTAAACATTTGGAAAAACGAACCAATAAAATGTAAAACACCAAAAGTTGCCAAATTACAAAAACAATAATTTGAGGCGAAAGAATATGTTTTAAACCATTTACAGGAAGATTTACAGTAAAAAAACCGTAAAAAATTCCAATCGCTTCTCCATACCAGGTATCTGTTTTTACAGGCGATGTAATCATCGAATTGGCGTCTCCGGAAACCATTCGGGTACTGTTCACCACTTCCCTGCTGATTTCAGAAAAATATTTTCCTTTCAAAATTCCGTAGCTCAACGATAGAAAAACGGCAATCAGCAATCCGTAGAAAATTGTGCTTACGGTTTTATTTTTAAAATTAATGAAACTCACCAAATACATTCCACCGCCAACAACGGGAATCAAAGCAAAATAAGGTCGATATAAAGCTCCAAAAACAATTAAGAGCACTGATGCTATAAAAATGGTTTTCGGGAACGAAAACCGCTCATTTTGGCACAACAAAACAATTACCGCAATAAATAGATATGTTATAAATTCCTTTGATGGCATCGATATGAAAATCGCTATCATAAAAATACCCAAATAGACTAAAATGTTTTTGATATTCAGTTTTTCGAAGTTATCCGGAATCCCGATTTTGTATAAAATATAGATCAATATAGGAAACTGAATTAAGGCAATTACTGGAAAAGGAAGATGCCTGAATCCAATCACTTTATAAAACAAAATCGTAAGCGGATAACTCCCGAAATACCCAATTTCGTTGTACTTATCATAAATAATAATGGCTGTATCAAAGAAGAATTTTGGAGGCAAAACAAAATAAGCCAGAAATGCCACAACTAAATTAGCTGAAGCAATCAGCAAAAATGCCGCTGTACTTTTTTTGATTAATAATTGCATATTTCTCGTTTACTTTGACGCTCTGCGTTTTTTATTCAGGCTTCTTTTTAATCGGTAACCATTCAAAAAGAAAATCAAGGTTTTAAAGGACAAAAAATTATAAAATTTCATCACTTTGTCCACTTTTATGTTTCGTCCTTTTTTAAGGAGGTATTTCCAGGAAATTAAATCGTGCCAAATTTGCTTTTGTGTTTCAGGCGTCAAAACATAAAAATCCTTTAGAATTACCACATAATTGCAGGCCCAATAATTTTCGATGACTTTGTTTAGAGTTTCTGACAGTGTTTTTTGCGCACTCAGACCCTCTTTTACCATTTCATAAACGTCTTGAATATGTTTTGCACTTACCGTTGTTGTTATTGAACCCTCGCGCGCCTGACGGTACACATAAAATGATTTCGGATAAATGCTAAAAGTATTCAAATAATACATCAATTTTCCGCACCATTCTATATCTTCTGATTTTCTTCCAACAGGAAAAAACAATTTATTGTCAATTAAAATCGATCTTTTTATTACTTTATCCCAAGCCGAAGCAACGTATAAATCGTGATAAACTAAGTTTACAATTTCGTCTTCAAATTTCCCGCTTTTATTTTTTATAAATCGCTGATTGTATTTGCAGTGCACATCATTTTTTGAAAAAAAACGACTTTCCTCATGAATAATAATATCGGGATTTGTCTGAGAAATTAAATTGTTCAAATCTTCCAAAACCTGTTTTCCTTGCCAATAATCATCGCTGTCAGTAAAAATAATATAATCGCCCTTTGCTGATAATAATCCTGTATTTCTCGCATCAGACAATCCGCCATTTTCTTTGTCAATCAGGATTATCTGTGAAAATTTTTGCTTGTATTTCTGGCAAATTTCGAGCGAAGAGTCAGTCGATCCGTCATTGATTAAAATTAGTTCAAAGTCAGAAAAACTTTGGCACAAGATGCTGTCTAAACATTTTGGCAAATAATCCTCAACGTTATAAACAGGAATAATAATGCTAAAAAGCAAAGTCTCTTTCTGGATGTTCATAGCATAACTTTTTAATGCAAAAACACTTTTATTTTATCTTTTCGATAAATAACGATTGCCGAAACAAGGTTCCAGAAAAAAGAACTTGAAACAAAAGCAATCGCGGCGCCGGTCATTCCGTAAATGGGAATTAAAAATCGGTTCAAAGTAAAATTAATTACAACCGCAATCATTAAAATAACCTGAAAAATATGCTGTCTTCCCGTCATATTCAAATAAACCGAAGCTGTTCCAAATGCCGAACAAATTCCCTGACCAATAATCAAAATTAAAAAAGCCTCCTGAGCCACAACATATTGATGTCCAAAAATGGATAATATATGTTCTGAAAAATAACTAATCAGCACAATAACCGGAAGCGTAATTCCGAAAATTATGCGCGCGCTATGTCTGGAAACTGCTTTTAATTCTATCATTTTATGGCCCGAAAAATATTCTGCAATTTTGGCCGAAACTGTAATATTTATCGAAACAATTATTATAGAAATAATCGTCATTATTTTAACTCCAACCGAATAAAAAGCAACGGTTTCATCGTTTCGATATTTCTTTAAAAACATAATATCAAAACACATTAATAAAAACAACGCCATTGCACTGATTGCAATTGGATATGATTTTAAAAACACTTCTTTATGCGAAAATTTTTCAGCGGTTTTTAAACATTCTGTTTTTCTAAAATAGATAAAAACAAAAAACGAGCTCAACGCTGCGAGAAAAACAAATCCAAGTAGAAAAACATCAACCAAATACTCTTCTTCGTGCCAATAAAACAAAATCACTGAACCAATAATCAATGGAACATATTTGATAATATTCCGAAATAATTCGGCTACATATAATTTATCTAAAGCTCTGAAAACCTCTGTATTTAAGATCGAAATTCCAGAGAAAAACAACGTTGCCGCAGCTTTTAAAAGTATCGAATATACATCAGAATCAGCAAAATAGTTGTTAATCGTTTCTTTGCTGATAAGCGCAATAATCAGCAAAACCAGTAACGAAGTGCAAAAAAGCATTAGAACCATTTTTGCATATATCTTTTTTAATTCTTCGAGCGCATTTTGGCTTGCTAGTTTTCCTTTAAAATACAAAATCGACTGATCAAAGCCGAGCAAGCAAATACTTCCAATCGATAATAGAAATGAACGCACAAAATCGTACTGTCCAACTAATTTTGGGCTATAGGTTTTGGTAAGGAAAACGGTAAATCCAAATAACAATAATGCTCCAAAAACACGAAGTGATAAAGTGCTGAAAATTTGTTTTAAAAACAGATTTTTCGAAATCCTTTCTAATATAGCGTTGGTTTTCAATTTTTTAAAGTTGGTTTTCCTTTGAAAGCGCAAGCTGTTTGCGATAAAAATTCAAAAACAGACTTACCAGAACAAAAACAAAAATAAAGACAAATGGAAGAATCACTTTTAAATTTCCGTTCACTATTTTATTTTCATTTATATTCAGCGTAGAATTGATTTCTTTGATTGTTTTATCAAAAGTGATTAATTTGAATCTGTTTTTTCCTTGCTCAAGAATCAGTTTTTGTTTGGTTTTAAGAATGTCGTTCAATTGCAGATTTTCATTATAATAAACCACTTTATCACTTTTTGATTTGCTCGAAAGACCTTTTAAAACCTGATCTATTTGCGCAATTATAGTATCATTTTGCGCAATTTCTTTTTCAAGATTTTTATATCCAATTTTTTGAATCGCGTCAAAATAAGCCGAATTGTTCAAATATTTCAACAACGGTTCAATCACTTGTTTTTCGCTTATTTCTTCATTTGAAATAAAAGTAATTGTATGATACGTATAATTTTTGCTGGTTACATTGTCTTCTAAAACCTTTTTCACATCGCCAACCTCAGCCATTAATTTAATCAGTTCCAGATTTTGTTCCTTGTCTTCAATAAATTTGTAAACATCGGCAACAGGTTTAATTTCAATTCTTTTGATTGCATTTCGGTCAGAAATTCCTATCTGCGATAAAAAATCAATATCGCCTGCTGCAATTTTAGCCTGAATCAAATCAATTTTGGCGTACAAATAATCGACACTTTCAAAATTTGGTGCAACAACAACCTCATTCTTAAATGTTTTTTTATTCGAATCTAAATAAAATCCAAGAGCAACCCCAAGTACAATCAAAATAAGAACTGTAATCCATTTTCGGATAAAAAACTGAATCGTTCTAAAAATTGATCTGCTAACACGATCAAAAAAACCTCCAATGCTTTTTGAAAGCTGAAAAATATCAATTTCCTGATCTGTATTCTGGGGTACTTTTGTACTCATTTATTCGTTTATTTTACGTTGAAAATTTGTTCCAAAATTTTAATAGTAATCAAATACGTTGGTTTTACGCCGGTTGTTCCTAATCCACCTGAAGCCAATGTACTTCCGGTTTCCAAAGGATTATCTGATGCATAATATGCGTAACGCACTTTAATATCGTGCGGCACGCTTTTTCTAATTTTAGATGCCGACTGAATTGCTTTTTGGTAGTACGATCCTTCCATTTCCAGACCAATTACACCCCAAGTCGATTCGTGGAAAAACTTCAATAAATCTCTGTTTTGCAAAGATGTTCCTAAAACAGTCACCATTGCGCCTTCAAAAATTGCAATGTCATTTCCTTCAAACATAGCGCCTGTTAATTCATTTTCGAAGAAATAATTATCAGCCGTTCCTTCGTTGATATGTGCTGTAGGAATCATGATATCGCCTTTTCCGCCTTCCAGAATTCCGGCTTTACCCATAATCGAAACCGATTTAACATTCAGTAACGTTTCTTTTTTAAATGGTTTTAAAAGTTCATCGATGGTTTCATAAGCCTGCTCGCCGAATGCATAATCCATTACGATAATTACCGGTTTTTCTTCACCTACATTTGCGTTTGAAAATGCTGTTTTTGACCAGTCAATTTTAGCTGTATCAAAAATCTGAACATCGATATTTGTTCCTGAACAATCTGGTAAAGAAATCATTCCGTTTTTAAGTGCTAATTCTTCAACATGACTTCTAATTTCTTTTGAACCTGAACTGCTCAATTCTTCATAAATAAAGAAATCGGCTTTGCCTTTGTATTTTGAAGTTAATAATGGCGTCGCAAAAATTGAATTCATCACACTGTGCATGTTGGCACTGATCACGTGAATTGGTCGTTTTAAAAGATCGTTTGCTTTTAAAACTTCCTTGATATTTGTTGCCCAGATTTCTCCGTGAATATGATGTCCTAAACGCTCACGCAAAACAGGACTGAAAGTAATTGTTCGTTTATTGTTTTCAACAATTTCTTCGATTGCCAATTTTCCTAACCAATAAATTACGTGCAAGAAACGATCTGGCGCATTTTCTGAACCGAAAGCATCGTAAATATCTAAAACTTCTTCAAAAGTTCTGGCTAAGATATTCGCAACGTGCGAAATTGCTTTTTCTTTTTCAATCTGCGAAAGCTTTTTTGTCTGCGTAACAGCTTGTTCTAATTTTAGCCAATCGCGCGAAACTTCTCCGCCGTCGTCAATTAAAACTCTGTTTTTGATTTTATGCGATTCTATGAAAATAAAAGTCAAATGCGTCAGAATATCATAAATGTCTGAACGTCCGCGCGTGATTTCGACATTCATTTGTTCTTCGTCGATTCGGTAACAGTTTCTTCTTCTTTTTGGAGGAACAATTGGCTGAAAATGCGATTTTGAATATCCTTCGTCTGAAGTTAAATTGATGAATCGGCATTGTTCAATTCCTATCGGAAGACGCTCTATAACGTACAAAAGTCCGTTTAGTTCTACTTTTTCTTCGGCGATATTTCCGTAAATTTCCGGACGTAAAGCCAGTAATGATTCTCTTAAACTGTCGCCAGAAACTCCCATTGGTTTATAAAAACCACGGTTGAATAAATGGCGCATTGTAATGTACATTTTTTCAATAGCCGCAGATGATTCCTGCGCTCTTGATCTTGATATATGTTTGGTTTCTTTCATGCTATTTTATTTTGTAAACTCAAATGTAAATTCAAATGTAGGGAAATACAAGGCATGCCTCATATCTACAATATGATTTTTTTTTAAAATCATATTGATTTATTTTTTGTTTTAAATTTATCCTTTGCCCAATTTTCTGGATTTGAAACAATGTAATCGGAAATTCTTTGATAGTCATTATTACTTCTAATGATATTGTCGTAAAATAATTTTTGCCATTTATGTGGATATCCTAATCTGTTGGCATGTTTGGTTACGGCAGATTTATAGGATCCAACAATTGACGAAATGGTGTTTTTTCCAATATTTTGAAACCGTGGAGACAGGGGGTGTTGAGACAGGGCATGCCCTGTCTCTACGTTGTTATTGGTCGATTGTTTATCGATAATCAAAATTCCATGAATATGATTTGGCATGACCACAAAATCGCCTAATTCAATATTTTTATGATGTATTGGAATTTGATGCCACAATAGATCCGCAATAATTCCGACCTCTGACAAAATCATTTTATTATTTTGAATTTTTCCAAAATAATGTTCTCTGTCTTGTGTACAAATTGTTATAAAATAGGCTCCGTTCCAACCATAATCCCACCATTGCGCTCTTATTGAAGAAATGCGATATTTATTTTGAAATTTTTCTTTATTCATAATAACTTAATGCTTCTATCTTTTTTTATTCATTAAAAAAGAGGCATTAACTTACAAATATAAATATTTTCCTACTTTAAATTATCCGCAATCTTTCTATCATTCGACAATCTCGGAATTTTATTTTGTCCTCCTAATTTTCCCTGTGATTTCATATATTCCTGAAATCCGTTTTTTGAAACTTTGGTAATAACTACTTTTTGCAAAACATTTCCAGTAATTAAATCGTCATAATATATGTTTTGTTTTCGCATCGAATCGTCGATCGCTTCCGCGAAAATTTCAATGCTTTCCGGTTCTCTTTCAAACTCTATTAACCATTCATGATACGGTAATCCGCTTGACGGCGTAATTTGAGGCGCAACCGTAAATTCATTTATTACGATATTAGTTCCAGCGGTCGCTTCTTTCATTGCGTTTTCTACTTCATTGGCAATAACGTGTTCTCCAAAAGCCGAAATATAATGTTTGATACGTCCAGAAACTATAACACGATATGGAGCCAAAGACGTAAACTGAACAGTATCGCCAATATTATAACCCCAAAGACCTGCATTCGTAGAAACAATCAAAGCATAATTTACACCCAATTCAACTTCTCCAATAGTATATCGTTTTGGGTTTTCGGTAAAAAATTCATCGGCTTTAATGAATTCGTAGAAAATTCCAGAATTCAAAAGTAAAAGCATTCCTTTTTCTTTTTGAGAATCTTGATAAGCAAAAAATCCTTCCGAAGCCGGAAATAGTTCAATACTGTCTACTTTTTTGCCAATCATTTGTTCAAATTTGGCGCGATACGGTTCGTAATTTACGCCTCCGTAAATGAACAAATTAAAGTTTTTGAAAATCTCGCTGATCTTTTTTCCATCGCTTTTTTGCTGTAAACGCTCAAAATACATTTGTACCCAAGACGGAATTCCTGAAATAACCGACATATCTTCTTTGATCGTTTCGTCAACAATAGCGTTTACTTTGGTTTCCCAATCATCAATACAATTGGTTTCCCACGACGGCATTCGGTTTTTCTGCAAATATTTCGGAACAAAATGTGCGACGATTCCAGAAAGTCTTCCAAATTTGATTCCGTGTTTTTCAGTTAAAATTGGGCTTCCTTGCAGGAAAATCATTTTTCCATCAACAAAATCGGCATTTCCGGTTTCGTGAATATAATGCAGAATCGCATTACGCGCAGCTTTAACGTGAAAAGGCATTGATTCTTTTGTTAAAGGAATATATTTTGCGCCAGAAGTCGTTCCTGATGTTTTTGCAAAATAAATTGGTTTTCCTTTCCAAAGAATATCTGCTTCACCAATTTTGACTTTTTCAATATATGATTTCAAGTCTTCGTAATCCCGAATTGGAACGTTTTTTTGAAAATCTTCAATCGTTTTTATGCTTCCAAAATCATGATCTTTTCCAAATTCAGTTTCTTTTGCATTTTGAATCAAATTTTTAAAAACTTCAAATTGCGTTGCAACTGGTTTATTTGACCAAGTTTGTGTTTGATTGTATATTTTTCGCGCAAAAATTTTTGCTGCTATCGATTTAATTGACATTTGATATGGTATTATTTTTTGTCGCTTTTCTTTTTCTTGGTTTTGTTTTCGCCTGATTCTTTCTCTATTTTGGCAACATCTTCTCTAAGTTTTATTTCTTCTTCAGAAGCTTTCATATTGAGTTCACCTGGTTCGTCAACTTCTGCCAAAATGGAATCTTTATTGAATTTTGCATAATCCAGTTCGCCTCTCAAAACTTTCTGAACGCCTTGCAAATAGGCTTCATTTTTCTTTAGCGCCGTTTCTAATGAATCAGATTTTATTGCCAATTTAGTCGCATTCCGTTTCAATTCAGTCGAAGAATAACCCGGAATAAATTCGCGCAATGGTGTAAATGCAATAATAAAAGTGGTTACTAAAATTAAAAATATTCCACCTAAAGTAAACGTAACAAAGACATTCATTAACGTTAACCGAAATGAAAAAATCTCTTCAAATGTGTTTTCATTCAAAATTACCAATCGGTTTTTGATGAATAATTTTTTTCTGAAATCAAATTTTTTCTTCGTCATTTTAGATGATTATATGAGCAAATATAGCAATTAATAGTATTGATGGCGGCGAAGAAAAAACGACAAATAATGTAATTTTATTATTTTATAAAATATTTAACGCGGTAAGAAACAAATATTTTAATCCAAAATCTCTTGTTGTTCGTATATTCTATATACCTTTGCGGTGAAAAACGAAAATCAATTTGCTCCGGCATTAAATATAAAACGATGGGAAGATTAGGTCTTACAGAAATCCTTGTTATAGTAGGTATTGTGATATTACTTTTTGGAGGTAAAAAAATTCCAGAATTAATGAAAGGTTTAGGAAGCGGAATCAAAGAATTCAAAAACGCTGCTAAAGACGATCAACCTGCGGCTTCTAAAAAAGAAGAAGAAGAAACGAAATAAGAAATTCGAACGTATTAATAATCCCAGATTACAAATTGTAGTCTGGGATTTATTTTTATTGTCTGTTGGAATTTTTACAAAATCATCGTCAACTGAATTCTCTTTCTATCTTCATCAACTTCAGTAACCTTCACATCAACATGTTGGTGTAATTTTACCACTTCATTTACATCACTTACAAATCCGGCTTTTAACTGAGAAATATGTACCAAACCACTTTCTTTAATTCCAATGTCAACAAAACAACCGAAGTTGGTGATGTTATTAACAATTCCTGGTAAAATCATTCCGATTTTTACATCTTTGATCGATTTTACGTTTGCATCAAATTCAAAAACCTTAGCAGACTTTCTTGGGTCTAATCCAGGCTTTTCAAGCTCTTTAATGATGTCTTTTAATGTTAGTAAACCAATTTCAGGTGTAATATACTTTTCAGGCTTAATAAGCGCTGTTTTCTCTTTGTTTGCAATTAAGTCGTTTAGAGAAATGTTCAAATCTTTCGCCATCTTTTCAACAACTGGATAAGCCTCTGGATGCACTGCCGAATTATCTAGCGGATTTTTAGCATTTGTAATTCTGATAAACGCTGCGCCTTGCTGATAGGCTTTATCGCCCAAACGCGGTACCTTTTTTAACTGCTTTCTGTCTTCGAAAGGTCCGTTTTCAGAACGATATTGTACAATGTTTTCGGCAAGCTTCTCTCCTATTCCACTCACATAACTTAGTAAATGTTTACTTGCGGTGTTGATATTAATTCCAACCGAGTTTACGCAGCGAATTACTGTACTGTCCAATTCTTCTTTTAATTTTGTCTGATCAACATCATGTTGATATTGTCCAACTCCAATGGCTTTTGGATCGATTTTAACCAATTCGGCCAAAGGATCTGAAAGTCGTCGCCCGATAGAAACTGAACCACGAACCGTTACATCATAATTTGGAAATTCTTCTCTCGCAATTTTCGAAGCTGAATAAACCGAAGCCCCAGCCTCAGAAACAATAAAAACCTGCACCGGTTTGTCGAATGCTATTTTTTTTATGAAAAATTCGGTTTCTCTTGAAGCTGTTCCGTTTCCAATAGAAATAGCATCAATTTGATACGCATTTACCATTGAACGGATTTTCTTGATCGCCATTGATTCCTCATTTTGAGGCGCGTGTGGATAAATAGTTTCATTGTATAATAAATCGCCTTTTTCATCCAAACAAACTACTTTACAACCGCTTCTAAATCCTGGATCGATTGCCAAAATTCGTTTTTCTCCCAAAGGCGGAGCCAATAATAACTGACCTAAATTGTTTGCAAAAACCTGAATAGAATTCGCGTCGGCTTTTGCTTTTGCTTCCTGCAAAGTTTCATTTCCAATCGCAGGATTCAATAAACGTTTATAACTATCCTCAATTGCCAGCTGTAAATGAGCTGTTGTATTATTTTGTTTTTTAATGATAATTTCGTCAATAACATCGTAAGCGTCATCGATATCAACATCGATTTTCATTTTGATAAAACCTTCATTTTCTGCACGAAGCATTGCCAATAAACGGTGTGCTGGCGCTTTTGTCAACGATTCTTCCCAATCGAAATATTGACTGAATTTTTGTGCACCTTCTTCTTCGGCTTTCTTTTTAACCACTTTTGTGGCAATGGTTGCTTTTCTCTGAAATAATCTACGAAGCTGTTTACGAACATAAATATTTTCGTTAATCCATTCAGCTACAATATCTCTAGCGCCCTGAATTGCCGCTTCTTCATTAATTACATTTTCATTAATGTATTGCGTTGAAAGGAAATCTATATCGACATCACTTTCTGAAATAATCAATTTTGCTAAAGGCTCTAAACCAAATTCGCGGGCAACATCTGCTTTTGTTTTTTTCTTCTTTTTGTATGGAAGATAAAAATCTTCAATTTCCTGTAAATCGAAACTATCTTCAATTTTTTTCTTCAATTCTGGCGTAAGCGCTTTTTGCTCTTCAATAGATTTAAGAACGGCTTCTTTACGTTTTATAAGTGTATCATAATCTTTTTGCAGTTTTGCAATCAGCTCAATTACAGTTTCATCAAGATTTCCTGTACTGTCTTTTCGGTAACGCGAAATAAACGGAATCGTACAATCTTCTTCTAATAATTTTACTGTGTTTTGAATACTTACTGCCGGCGCCTGAACAGACTTGGCAATGAATTGAATATTAGTCATACTTTTAATGAAATAAATTCTTAATTATAAATTAGTATAATTTACTTGTTAAAACATACAAGGAAAATCACTAACCGTTCGGCTAAAATAATATCTTTGTTTTTAATATTATGTCAATGGAAATTTTTTTACTCTATTTTTTATTTATAAATATCATCGTTTTTATTCTTGCTGGATATGATAAACATCAAGCTCGAAAAAATAAACGAAGAATCCCTGAAAACACGCTATTCTTTCTACAATTAATTGGAGGAACTCCAGGTTTATTAACAGCGATGTTAATCTTCAGACATAAAACGAGTAAAACTTCATTTATTGTCAAATTCACGCTGATTTTTTTAATTCAAGCTTTCTTCATTTACCTTAAATTAAGTTCTAAAATATAGATATTAACATTGTTAATAACCTTAAAACTTAATATTTAATTAACTTAAAATCAATTATTTATAATAAAAAACCGGGCGGATTTAAAAATCCGCCCGGTGTATATTTATCTATTGGTGCGAAGCACCGAATTTTTTTTTGACTTTTTATGCGCAAGCGATTTTATTCACTCTATTTTGATGTCTTCCACCTTCAAAAGCAGTATCAAGAAAAGTTTCAACGATTTCAACAGCTTGGTGAATAGAAGTAAAACGCGCTGGAATGCTCACAATATTTGCATCGTTGTGTAAACGTGTTAAATAAGCGATTTCTTTAGTCCAACATAAGCCAGCTCTTACTTTCGGGTGTTTATTAACAGTCATTGCGATTCCATTTCCGCTTCCGCAGATTACAATTCCAAAATCAGCTTTTCCTTCAGACACATCATTTGCAACCGGATGCCCAAAATCTGGATAATCTACAGAAGCATCAGTATCTGTACCATAATTAGTTACTTCATATCCTCTAGCTTTCAGCATTTCAACAATTGCTTTTTTATATTCTGGACCTGCGTGATCGTTTCCTATTGAAATTTTCATTTTTCTATACTATTTAGTTGTGTCTTGCAAATTTAATTAAAGAATATCGAAGTAACCGTTTTTAAAAACATAAAATATATCTTTCCGCCACGAATTCACGAATCTTTAATAATTTCAAAATTTCATAACTGTATTTAAAAAAAATTCGTGAATTCGTGGCTAAACTCAACTATCTTACTGTCAAAACCTTATCAGTTATTAACAATTTTGATAACTCTATAACTATCTCACAATCAATGAAAAATAAACAGAATATTTGTTAAAATTTTGAGGTGTTAATAGGACTTTGTAATTGCTTGATATTCAATTAACTTTAAGTTAACAGAAAATGTTAATAAGTTCGAAAAGAAAATTAGAAGTTTTTTTTGGTTGTGTCGAAAAAAAACCTAATCCAAAACCGGAATGAAATATGCAAGAAAAGTTTCGTGAATTTTTGGAAAAGTTATCAATATCAAAAATGACATTTTCAACAGAAATCAACATATCAACTTATCTACAAAATGAATTCATTTTTGGTTGTCAACCGTTGTTAATTAAAATACAAAAAGTCTTATAAATTAATCATTTAACTAAATATAACTATGTTGATAACTCAATATAACTAAGAGAAACTTCATTTCAATACTTTTAAAAATAAATTTATTCGACATATTAACAAGCTATAATAACCATAAATTTTTTTTAAATTTTTAAAAATCTTTTTTGTTGTATTTAATATATGTTGAAAACTAAAAAAGATGAAAAGGAAAAAAAATTTTTTTTGAATTGAATTTTACCTTGATTTGAGTTTGTTTTGAATTTTGTTTCAGACAATTTTCAGAGGATTGTTGAGATTGTCCAGAATTTCCTGAACTTGTTCGAAATCGTCCGGATGAACTTTCAGGCGAATGCCTCCCAGCGCTGCAGAATACATTGGAGCGACTGAAAGCGTCATTTCGTTTTCAAAGAAATACGGAATTTCTTCCTGTTCAAGTAAGTGTTTCAGAACCACAGTTTCGTGCTGATAATTGAATATGGCGATGGTTTTAAAGCTTTCCATAAAGGTCTTTTTGTAAATGTACGAAAAGTTATATTTTTAATAATTCTAATTGTTAAAATCTATATTCTGATATCTTATTTGTAATTTTAAACCTTATAAGAAAAGATATATGAGTAAGAAAATTAGAAAGCCGATAAAAAAAGAGAAAGATTTCTCTAGTAAGATAGTAAAAATTTTATCGCAAAGTGCTAATAAACCATTCAATTATAAACAAATAGCTGCAAAGCTTGAACTTGATGATACAAATAGCAGAAATCAGATTATTAAAGATTTGAAAATTCTTGCAGCTCAAAAGAAGATTATTGAAACTGAACCCGGAAAGTATTTAATCAAAGCAATTAGTCAGGATTATTACGAAGGAACGATAGATATGACGAGCAGAAAAACGGCTTATTTTATTTGTCCCGACTTTGCAGAAGATGTTTTTATTCCGACAAATAATTTGAATAGAGCATTAGATAAAGACAAAGTAAAAGTTTACGTTTATAACCGAAGAAAAGGAAAAAGACCTGAAGGTGAAGTAATTGAAGTTATAGAAAGAGATAAAACAGAGTTTGTTGGAGTTATTGATATTCAGCCCAATTTTGCTTTTGTTTCGACTGCAAATCCTAAAATGTATACCGATATTTTTATTCCAAAAGATAAAATGGGTGAAGCAGAAAACGGTGATGTTGTTTTAGTTAAGATTGAAGATTGGCCAAAAAGAGCTGATAGTCCGTTTGGATCTGTTATCAGAGTTTTAGGAAAACCAGGAGAACATAATACAGAAATTCATGCTATTTTAGCTGAATACGGATTGCCTGCAGATTTTCCGGTTGAAGTAGAGGTTTTTGCACAAAAACTAGATACTTCAATTCAGGAATCTGAAATTGCAAAACGTCGTGATATGCGTGATACACTTACGTTTACGATTGATCCAAAAGATGCAAAAGATTTTGATGATGCGTTGTCTTTCAAAAAGTTAGAAAATGGAAACTTCGAAATCGGAATTCATATTGCCGATGTTTCTTATTATTTAGAAGAAGGAACAATCCTGGATGATGAAGCATATCAACGAGCAACTTCAGTTTATTTGGTTGATAGAGTAGTGCCAATGCTTCCGGAAGTTTTGTCTAATTTTGCGTGTTCGCTTCGTCCGAATGAAGAGAAATATACATTCTCTGCAGTATTTGAAGTTTCGCCAACTTCACAGGTTATTAACCAATGGTTTGGAAGAACAGTAATTTATTCCGATCAGCGTTTTGCTTACGAAGAAGCACAATATATCATCGAAACAAAAGACAATACGATTCCGGTTGATATTTCAATTACTGGAGAATCTTATGTAGTTTCTGATGAAATTGTGGAAGCTACTTTAAAATTAGATGAATTAGCTAAAATTTTAAGAAAGAAAAGAATGCAGAATGGTGCTATTTCTTTTGATAAAGTAGAAGTGAAATTCAATTTAGATGCTGAAGGAGAACCAGAAGGAGTGTATTTCAAAATTTCAAAAGATGCGAATCATTTGATTGAAGAATTCATGCTTTTGGCCAATAGAAAAGTGGCAGAATACATTGGAAAACAAAAGAAAACCTTTGTTTACCGTATTCACGATGAACCAAATGAAGACAAATTAATTGCAATGGCAACAGTAATTGCTAAATTTGGATATAAAATAGATTTCCGTAATAAAGGCGATATTTCAAAATCATTGAATGCCTTGATGGAAGAAGTAAATGGAAAAAAAGAGCAAAACTTAATTGATACTCTTGCGATTAGAAGTATGAGTAAAGCCAAATATTCGACAGAAAATATTGGTCATTATGGTTTAGCTTTTGATTATTATAGTCATTTTACATCGCCAATCCGTCGTTATCCAGACGTTATGGTACACAGATTGTTGCAATATTATCTGGATGGAGGCGCTTCTGTAGATGAAGAAACGTACGAAACAAAATGTCTGCATTGTTCGAATATGGAAAGTTTAGCGACTAATGCTGAACGTGACAGTATCAAATACATGCAGGTTAAATACATGCAGGATCATCAGGATGAAGAATTCCTTGGAGTTATTTCTGGTGTTACAGAATGGGGAATTTATGTTGAAATCGTTTCGAATAAATGTGAAGGAATGGTAAGAATCAGAGAAATAAAAGATGATTATTATACTTTCGATGAAAAACAATATGCATTGGTTGGAGCAACTTCAAACAGCATTTTGCAATTGGGAGACGAGATTTATGTTAAAGTAAAAAATGCTGATTTAGTGAAGAAACAACTTGATTTTCATTTTTTACGAAGAGCCGAATAGTTATTAATTAAAAAAATAAAAGTATGAAAAAGCTAATTATTGGAGCAGTAATTTTATTTGTTCAAATGTCTTTTGGTCAGGTTACTAAAGACTTAGGTGATTTTGATACCGTAAAAGTATTTGATAAGTTAAGTGTAAAATTAGTTCAGTCATCTGAAAATAAAATTGTTATAAAAGGGGCAAGAGAATCTGAAGTAGAAGCCGTAAATAAAAACGGAACTTTGAAATTAAGAATGCCTTTTCCAAAGCTTTTATCAGGAAATGATCTTGATATTACGCTATATTACAAACATATAGAACTTATAGATGTAAACGAAGGAGCAGAGGTAAAAAGCAGTGAAGCTATCAAAGCAACTTCTTTTAAAGTAAGTGCTCAGGAAGGCGGAATAATTGATGCAGCATTAGATGTTGATAAACTAAAAGTAAGTTCAGTTTCTGGAGGTAAAATTACTTTGACAGGTAAGGCAGCAAATCAAGATGCAAGTTTAGGAGCCGGAGGTTATTTATTAGCAAGTAAATTAGAAACGTCTCAGACTACTGTAAGCGTTTCTGCGGGAGGAAAAGCTGATGTGAATGCATCAACCCTTGTTGACGCAAAAGTAAGCGCAGGAGGCTCTATTTACATTTATGGAAAACCTAGACAAATAAACCAAAAAACAGTTTTTGGTGGTAAAATTGAAGAAGTAAAATAATTTTTGATGATAAATGATATTCTGGCTGGACTGCCATGGGGACTTGTTCTGAGCTTTATGGTAGGTCCGGTATTTTTTGTTTTATTAGAAACCAGCATTACAAAAGGATTTAGAGCTGCAATAGCTTTTGATTTTGGAGTTGTTTTAGGTGATGTTTTTTTTATAGCTATTGCTTATTTAGGAAGTTACAGACTGATTTCCAGCTTAAAAGATGATCCTGCACTTTTTATTTTTGGAGGTATAATAATGCTTGCCTATGGCGTAATTTCTTTTGTTAAATTGAAAAAAGAAGAAAAAATCAATGATGAAGAAATTGATCGTGATATCTTGAAAAGAAATTATGGAAGTTTGTTTGTAAAAGGCTTTTTACTTAATGTTATCAACATTGGTGTTCTTGGTTTTTGGCTTGCCGTAATTATTTCTGTCGGACCAAAATTAGATATGCAAACTTCAAGAATGATGACATTTTTTACTTCTGTAATCATTACTTATTTATTAATTGATTGTGGTAAAATTTTATTAGCCAAACAGTTAAAATCAAAAATGACTCCAACTAATATTCTTAAAATAAAAAAGGGAATTAGTATCGTTTTAATGGTTTTCGGATTTGCTTTAGTAATTCAAGGGTGGTTTCCTAAAGAAAAAGAAATGGTTAAAAACGCTTTTGAAAGAATAGAAAAGAAATAGTTGTTGATAACTCAAAAATATAAAATTAAGCCTCTGAATTTCAGAGGTTTTTTTGTGTTTATAATTGTTAGTTTTGAAATTTTTATAAAGTTATTTACATAGATTTTGTCATTTCGACGAAGGAGAAATCTTCGCAAGTAACTCCGTAATAATTGTCCAATCTTTGTCGAGCTTCTTGTGAAGATTTCTCCTTCGTCGAAATGACAAGATCGTGGAAAGTTTAAACATAAAAAAACCTTCAAATTGCTTTGAAAGTTTTAGAGGCATCGTCCGGATTCGAACGTAAATCTTTATCTAATTTTTTCTAAAAATTAAACATAAAAAAACCTTCAAATTGCTTTGAAAGTTTTAGAGGTATCATCCGGATTCGAACGTAAATCTTTATCTAATTTTTTCTAAAAATTAAACATAAAAAAAACCTTCAAATTGCTTTGAAGGTTTTAGAGGCATCGTCCGGATTCGAACCGGAGTAGGAGCTTTTGCAGAGCCCAGCCTAGCCGCTCGGCCACGACGCCATTGCTTGAACGGATGGCAAAAGTAACTAAAATCTTTAAATTTCAAAAGTTTCGAATGAAGTATTTTAAAATTTTAGATTTTTAATTTGAAAAATTACTTTCTAATTTCCGTCATTTTTATTGTAACTGATTCAACATCACCGCCAATAGGTGGATTTACTTTTGAAACCCAAACTGTTGTTTTTTCTACCGTTTCTATCTCTGCAAGCACTCGAATATTGATTCTTTTGGCCACATGTTCCAATAAATGGGAACGAATTGCCATTTCTTCGGCAACAATTTTATTCAAATGAACGTAATCAACAGTGTCTAAAAGATGATCTGTTTCGGCTGATTTCTGAAGATTTGTTTTAATTTTTAGATCGACAGTATAATCAGATCCAATTTTTCCTTCTTCAATTAAACATCCGTGGTAAGAAAAAGTACGAATGTTTTTTAGTTTTATAACTCCCATTTTTATATTGTTTCACGTTTAAAGTTTCAGGTTTTACGCTAGTTAAATAACTTTAAACCTGAAACCTGAAACCTTTTTTTTATCTTTGCTAAAATTACTATAAAATAATGGCATCAGAAGAGAAATCACTCAATTTTATTGAACAAATCATAGAGGAAGATTTAAAATCAGGTCTTTCACAAACTAAACTTCATTTTCGTTTTCCACCAGAACCAAATGGTTATTTACATATTGGTCATGCAAGTTCTATTGCATTAAATTTTGGTTTAGGAATTGATTATCAGTCACCTGTAAATTTACGTTTTGACGATACTAATCCTGAAAAAGAAGAACAGGAATTTGTTGATGCTATTAAAAAAGATGTTGAATGGCTAGGTTATACTTGGGCAGAAGAACGTTATGCATCAGATTATTTTCAACAATTATACGATTGGGCTGTTTTATTAATTAAAAAAGATAAAGCGTATGTTGATAGCCAATCTTCTGAAGAAATGGCAACTCAAAAAGGAACGCCAACAACTACAGGAACTGACAGTCCATACAGAAATCGTTCTGTTGAAGAAAATCTAGATTTATTCGAAAGAATGAAAAATGGTGAATTTGAGGCTGGTACACACATTCTTCGTGCAAAAATTGACATGAAATCAACAAACATGTTAATGCGTGATCCAATTATGTACAGAATTTTACACAAACATCACCATAGAACTGGAGATAGTTGGAAAATTTATCCAATGTATGATTGGGCACATGGACAAAGTGATTATTTAGAAGCGATTTCACATTCATTTTGTACACTTGAATTTTTGCCTCACCGTGAATTATACGATTGGTTTTTAGATCAAATTTTAGATGAAAATAAACTGCGTCCTAAACAAAGAGAATTTGCAAGACGTAATTTATCGCATACTGTTGTTAGTAAAAGAAAATTACAGCAACTAGTTAAAGAAAAGCATGTTAACGGTTGGGATGATCCAAGAATGTCAACAATTTCTGGATTAAGAAGACGTGGTTATACAGCTGCATCTTTACGTAATTTTGCTAACACAATTGGTATTGCAAAACGTGATAATTTAATCAATGTATCGGTTTTAGAATTCTGTATTCGTGAAGATTTGAACAAAATTGCACCTCGTGTAATGGCTGTTTTAGATCCTGTAAAATTGGTAATTACAAATTATCCAGAAGGAAAAGAAGAATGGTTAGAAGCAGAGAACAATCAGGAAGATGAAAGTGCTGGTTTCAGAAAAGTACCATTTTCTCGTGAATTATACATCGAAAGAGAAGACTTTTTAGAAGAAGCTCCAGCTAAATTTTTCCGTTTGACTTTAGGAAAAGAAGTACGTCTTAAAAATGCTTATATTGTTAAAGGTGAATCAGTTATAAAAGATGCTGAAGGAAATATTACAGAAATTCATGTAACTTATGATACTGATTCTTTAAGTGGAAGTGGAACAGAAGCTAGCCAAAGAAAAGTGTCTGGAACATTGCATTGGGTTTCTATCAAACATGCTTTGGAAGCTGAAGTTCGTTTATACGATCGTTTGTTTACAGATGAAGCTCCGGACAGTTATAAAGAGAAAAATTTCTTAGATTTTGTGAATCCAAATTCATTAGAAATTGTGACTGGATTTGTTGAACCAAGTTTAGCAACAGCTCAAAATGAAGATAAATTTCAGTTTCAACGTTTAGGTTATTTTACTGTTGATAAAGACTCAACTGCTTCAAAATTAGTATTTAACAAAACTGTTGGATTGAAAGATGCTTGGGAAGAAAAAGGTAAAAAAGAAGAAAACAGTATCAATAATTCTTTGAAAGATATCAACAAATATTTTAAAGTTGAGACAAAACCAGAACGTATTGCAATTGAAAGTGCAATAGGGGAGAACATCAAAAACATTTCTACTTTTTCACTTTTACAGAATTTTTTGAAGAAGAATATCAACAATAATAAGGCTTCGCTTTTGTTTTCTCAGTTTATTTTGAAGTATTCGAACTGGAAATCTACAGATTTTGAAGAAGAGGATATTAAAAAATTATATTCAATGTCGTTAAAAAGTGAATCTACTTATGTAAGATCAAAAGCACTTTTAAATTTAAGAGATATTGAAAGTGAAAGTTTGAGAAATCAATTTTCTGAAGAAATTTTAAAATTAAATTCAAATCCTCCAAAAAATGCTTCGGAAAGAGAAATAGAAATTCTTTCTGAAATGGTGAAGAACTAATATCAACTTAATTTATTAAAAGCGCTTTTATAAGCGCTTTTTTTTATTATATAGATTAACTATTAAAATTTAAAATTTAATAATTTTTATAGATTAAAAGTGACTTTCATAAATTAATTTTAAGGCATTTTTTAATTTTGTCCATCTCTTGAATCCTTTTTTTAGAAATGTTTTTTTAAAACTCTTTATTTTAAGTTTTGCCTTTTTTGACCCATTTTTCCAGATTTTTAAGATTAAAAAATGAAAATGCATCGTTTTTATTATTATTAATTATTTCTATATAATTATATATTTAATTAATTTTTATTATTATTTATAAAAACTATTAAAAAATATATTTTAATAATTTATTTAGATTAAAATCAGCCTTCATAAATTGATTTTAAGCGAATATTTTTAAAGGTTGGATAGATAACTCGTTTTTTAAATTATTGTTTATTTTTGGCTTTAATTTAAGTTTTTACTATCATTTTTGTCAGTTTAACGGGTTGTTAACATACAATTGTTTATAAAGTTGGTATTTTTATCTCAATACTAAAAATCAGAGATGATTTTTATAAAAATTAAAATTTGCCGTTATAGAAACGAAACTGAAATTTATTGGTTTTAAAAATTTATAATTTTTACTACAGTAGATTTTCAATATTGATTTCTTGAAAAGACAATTTTATGTTCTCATTTTTATTGTGATGTAATTTTGATAATATTTCGCGTAAAAGGTATTTTTCAAATTATTTCATAATGTACAAAATTCCATAACATTGAATTTGTGTGAAGCTTTAGTTTTTAAATTTCAAATCTGATCATTTTTAATTTAAATCTAATAATCATGAAAATTTTATATTTTACGCTAGCAATGTTATTTGCAAATATTGCAATTTCTCAAACACATCAAATTACAAAACACAATGGTGAACAACTTGATGTTAATTTCATTAAAAACGAAAACGGTTTAATTTATTATTCACTAAACGGAAGTGCAGAAGAGGTGAAGATCAGTAAATATGCAGTTGCGAAAATTACGAATAAACAAACCAATCAAACTCAAAAAATCTCTGATAAAATAGTTGTTGATTCAAAAGATGATTACAAAATGGTAACTGTTTTGCCTCAAGAAAAGACAATAGGATTAAAACAAGCTGCTAATTTTTCTGGAGTTTCGACAAGGACAAAAGGTGAACCGCCAATTGCAAATCAAAACCATACTGCAATGAGAATCAAAACTCAATCTGCTACAAATGGTTATCCTTTTGTGAGTTATGTTCAAAAGTCAGATGGTAAATACGAAGCTGTTGCTTATATGTATTAATTATATTGTTAAATTTATGTAAATACCATTTATTCAGTAATTTATATTTTAAAAAAGTTTACCTTTATTACTCATTTAAATTTTAATATTATGTCAAAGAACTTAAATACTGCAGCCGCAATTTTAGCTGCTGCTGCTGCTGGTGCAGCAATCGGAATTTTATTTGCTCCAGACAAAGGATCAAAAACTCGTGCAAAATTAAAAGAAGGTATTGATGATGCTACACATAATTTAAAGGATTCACTTTCTGCAAGTTCTGAAGTACTTCGTGAAAAATTTACGCATGCAAAAAAGAATCTTGATGGAACTTACGACGAATTACTTTCAAATATGAGTTACAAAACAGAAGAAGTAATTTCTTTTTTAGAATCTAAATTGGCTGATTTAAAAGCTCAGAACGCTAAACTTCAAAAATAATATCATTCTAAAAACACATTACTTGTTTATATTTGATCAAAAGTAATGTGTTTTTTTATTTAAAATCAGAATTATGGCTTTTGAAGAATTAAAAGAAAATACTGAAAATATTCAGGATCAGGCTAAAGAATATATTGAAAGTCATTTGGCTTATTATAAGCTTTGGGGTTTTAAAGTGGCAATGAAATCAACCACTTTAATTTTTAAGTTTACTTTGATTTTGGTTTGTTTTACAATGGTTTTAATTTTTGGATCTTTTGCTGCAGCGTATGCTTTTGGCAGTTTGTTTGAAAGTAATGCCCTGGGATTTTTGACAGTAGGAGGGATCTATTTGTTTTTTACAATCTTACTTTTCTTTGTAAAAGACAAGTTTGTGGAAGGACCAATTTTAGAGAAATTTTCAGAAATCTTTTTTAATGATTAAGAATTATGGAAAGGAAAAAATACTCATCGTACGCAGAACTTGATCGAGATCTGGAAATTTTAAAATTAGAAAAAGAGATCAATTATCAGAAATTAGTTTTAAGTATTCAAAAAACAAAAGAGAGCATAACACCGCAAAAAATTGTAAATGGTTTTGTTTCTTCTTACACAGATTACTTTAAAAAATCGTATCCGAAAATTTTACAGTCTATTATACCTTTTGTTATCAATTGGTTTATGAATAAAAAAAGAGGCAATTAAGCCTCTTTTTTATTTTAGTATCATTTTATTGAGCTGTTTCTGTTGGCTCTGAAGTATCTGATGGATTGTAGTTTATATCAGAATTATTTGTTTTTTTAACTTTTCTAGGTTGTCTTTTCATCTCTTCTCCAATTATATTTGAAGCTGAAAAACTAGTTACCATACTATTTAACATATCACTTGCAGCTTGTGGAGAGTTTGGTAATAATATCAAATTTGAATTTGTATCAGCTCCAATAGCTTGTAGTGTATCATAATGTTGTGTAATTACGATCAATGCAGATGCTTCTTGTGAATTGATTCCAACATTGTTCAAAACTTCAACACTTTCTACTAATCCGCGTGCGATTTCTCTACGCTGATCGGCAATACCTTGACCTTGAAGTTTTTTACTTTCGGCTTCAGCTTTTGCTTTGGCTACAATCCTAATTCGTTGTGCTTCAGATTCAAACATTGCTGCTGTTTTTTCTCTTTCGGCTGCATTGATTCTGTTCATTGCATTTTTTACCTGAATATCTGGATCAATATCTGTTACAAGTGTATTGATGATGTCATAACCATAAGTTGTCATCGCTTCGTTCAATTCTCGTTTTACTGCAATTGCAATATCATCTTTACGAACAAAAACGTCATCCAGAATTAATTTAGGAACCTCGGCACGAACAACGTCAAATACATAAGCAGTAATTTGATCATGTGGATATTCTAGTTTGTAAAAAGCTTCATATACATGTTCCTGTATTACTTTAAACTGAACAGAAACTTTCATTTTGATAAAGACATTGTCTTTAGTTTGTGTTTCAATAAGAACATCTAATTGTTGAATTTTCAGATTTACACGACCTGCAATTCTATCAATTATTGGAATTTTTAATTGTAAACCCGAATTTCTAACACTTGTAAATTTTCCAAAGCGTTCTACGATAACACTTGTTTGTTGTTTTACAGTAAAGAAAGACGACAGTAAAATAAATAATCCGAAGACTATTAGAATAATAAATGCTGTACCCATGGTGATAATTAATTTAGATTTTTGATCTTGGTAAATTACGAAAATTCTTCTAAAAGAAAATTTTAAAACATTAAAAAAACGCTAAGAACATTTATTAGGTGTTTCTTAGCGTTTGCTTTTTTTACCATTAAGGTATTAAGTTAATTAAGTTCAAGCTTTGTCAAGAGAATTAAGTTTGGCTTTATGAACTTAAAATATTATATTTTTTACCATTAAGTAAAGCTTAATTAACTTAATACCTTAATGGTAAATTTTTTTATAAAGTTGCAATTGCTTTCTGAATTCTCGAAATAGTTTCTTCTTTTCCGATAATCTCAACAATGTCAAATAGGTGAGGACCTTTAAGAGCTCCAACCAAACTTAGTCGGAAAGGTTGCATTACTTTACCCATTCCGATTTCGTTTTTCGTTAACCAATCTTTTACGATTGCTTCGATATTAGCCGAATCAAAACCATCAATATATTCAAGTGTTGAAATCAATTCCTGCATTAAAGCTGGAGTTTCTTCCTTCCAATTTTTACTTGCTTTTTCATCATAAGATGTTGGTGCCTGGAAAAAGAAATCAGTTAAATCCCAAAAATCTGAAACAAAATTTGCTCTTTCTTTAATCAATGAAACGATTCTTGTAACATCATATTTAGAAACATCAACACCTTTTTCAACCAAAATAGGAGAGAAGTCTTTCGCTAAATCTGCATCATTTTGTTTGATTAAATATTGATGATTGAACCATTTGTTTTTTTCCGGATCAAATTTTGCTCCCGCTTTATGAACTCGGTTTAAGTCAAAAGCTTCTACTAATTCTTCTAAAGAAAATAATTCTTTATCAGTTCCATCATTCCAACCTAACAAAGCAAGGAAGTTTACAACCGCTTCCGGGAAAAATCCTTTCTCTCTGTAACCAGATGAAATGCCTTCTTCAGTTTTCCATTCTAATGGAAACACTGGAAATCCTAATTTATCACCATCTCTTTTAGATAATTTTCCGTTTCCGACAGGTTTTAAAATCAAAGGTAAATGTGCAAATTCCGGAGCATCCCAACCAAAAGCTCTGTACAATAAAACGTGAAGTGGCATAGATGGTAACCATTCTTCACCGCGAATTACGTGTGAAGTTTCCATCAAATGATCATCAACAATATTAGCTAAATGGTAAGTTGGCATTCCGTCACTTTTAAACAAAACTTTATCATCAAGTAAGTTCGTTTCGAACTTAACATCACCACGAATGATATCTTTTAAATGTAAAGTTTCATCAACTGGAGTTTTAAAACGAATCACATAATGTTCTCCATTTGCAATTCTTTTAGAAACTTCGTCAGCAGAAATTACTAAAGATGTATCTAATTTTTCACGGTTATGATGATTGTATATAAAAGTTTTTCCTTCAGCTTCATGTTGTTTTCTGTGAGCATCAAGAGCTTCCGGAGTATCAAAAGCATAATATGCCCAACCAGAATTGATTAGTTGATCAGCATAAGTTTGGTATAATTCTTTACGATCACTTTGTCTGTACGGACCAAATTTTTCATTTTTTCCAACAGTTTCTTCAGGAGAAATTCCTAACCATTCCAAAGCTTCCATAATATATTCTTCGGCACCTGGAACAAAACGTGTTTGATCTGTATCTTCAATTCTCAGATAAAAAACACCGTTATGTTTTTTTGCAAATAAATAATTAAATAGGGCAGTACGAACTCCGCCAATATGTAATGGTCCAGTCGGACTTGGTGCAAAACGCACTCGAACTTGCTTTGACATTTGTTTATAATTTTGTGCAAAGATACGATTCTAATTAGAGAATTAGAAAATGAGTTTAATTAGATAATGTCTTGTTTGTAGCTTAATTGACTAATTTTCTCATTGATCATTATCTAATTAAAATTACTACTTTTATAGGTTATAATTAAAAGAGATTTTATTTTGAAAACATCATCTGCAATATATCAGAAGTTAGAAGGATTTATAAAGAAATATTATATGAACGAATTGATAAAAGGAGGACTTCTTTTTATTGGTTTCGGACTTTTGTATTTTCTGTTTACCCTTTTTATAGAGTATTTTCTTTGGCTTAAACCATTAGGAAGAACACTTTTATTTTGGATATTTATTGGAGTAGAAGTTTTTCTGCTGTTTCGTTTTATCTTATTTCCAATTTTTAAGTTGTTCAAACTTCAAAAAGGAATCGATTATAATCAGGCTTCGTCTATTATTGGAAATCATTTTACAGAAGTAAGTGATAAACTAACGAACTTTTTACAGCTTTCTTCCAATGAAAATTCTGCCGAAAGTTCAGAATTGATATTGGCTTCTATAGAACAAAAAGCAAATTCATTGCAACCAATTCCGTTTGGAAATGCCATCAATTATAAATCAAATAAAAAGTATTTGCCATTAGCTTTAATTCCGGTTTTGCTATTTGCAGTCTTTTTTGTTTCTGGAAACAGCAATATCATTTCTCAAAGTTTTAATAGAGTAGTGCATTTTAATGCTTCGTTTTTACCTCCGGCACCTTTCAAATTTGTGGTTTTAAATGACAATCTTCAGACAGAACAAAACAAAGATTTTATTGTAAAAGTTGAAACTGAAGGAAACGTTGTTCCGGAAAATGTGATGATCCATATTGGTAACGAAAGTTATTTTATGGAATCTTCTCAAACCGGAAAGTTCGAATTCAAGATTGAAAAACCAACTTCAGATGTTCAGTTTTCTTTGGAAGGAAATTCAGTTTCATCAAATGAATATGAATTAAAAGTTATTACAGTTCCATCGATTGCCAACTTCGAAATGGTTTTGAATTTTCCATCTTATCTAAAAAAGAAATCAGAAACTATTCAGGGAACTGGAAATGCAATCGTTCCTGAAGGTACATCTGTAACATGGAAAATGTCTACAAAGTCAACTCAGGAAATTGTTTGGAAAGATGAGAACTCAGTATCTAAATTTAATAAAATAGAAGATGAATTTAAGTTATCAAAAAGCATTAATCAAAATACAGAATATCAAATTTTAACTTCAAATAATAAAGTTAAGAACTACGAAAAATTAGATTATCAGCTTTCAGTTATCAAAGATCAGCATCCAACAATATCAGTTTCGCCTGCTCCGGATAGTTTGAAATTAGATAAGAATTATGTTCTTGGAAGGTTAGGAGATGACTACGGTTTATCTAAATTACAAGTTGTTTATTATGAAAAAAACAAAATACAAACAGCTAAGCGCGGAACCATTCCTGTTAAGCAAGCAGTATTTGATCAGTTTGTTTTTAACTTTCCGAGTAATCTTCCGGTAGAAGAAGGAGTATCGTATGAATACTATTTTGAGGTTTTTGATAATGATGCACCACACGGATTTAAGAGTACAAAGTCTTCTACATTTTCAGATCGAGTTGCTACAACTGATGAAATTCATGATGCAGAATTACAACAGCAAAATGCGAATATTAATAGTTTGTCGAAGTCATTAAAGAATCAGGAAAAGCAATTTTCTGAAATGGATAAACTGAAAAATACAGGAAAAGAAAAAGACAATTTAGAGTTTAAAGATCAGCAAAAAGTAAATGATTTTATCAAACGTCAGAAACAACAAGACGAATTGATGAAACAGTTTACTGAAAAAATGAATAAGAATTTAGATAAATACAGCGCTGAGAAAAAAGATAAAACTGCCGAAGATTTACAAAAGCGTTTGGATAATGCCGAGAAAGATTTAGAAAAGAATCAGAAGTTATTAGATGAATTAAAGAATTTAAATGATAAATTAAACAGCGATGAGTTGTTTGACAAGATGGAAAAATTCAAACAAATCAGTAAAAACCAATCTCGTAATTTAGAACAATTAGTTGAATTAACGAAACGTTTTTATGTAGAAAAGAAGGCAGGACAAGTTGCTGAAAAATTAAATAAACTGTCAGAACAACAGGAACAGTTATCAGATAAAGACAAAGAAAACACAAAAGAGAAGCAAGACGAAATCAATAAAACATTTGATAAAATTCAAGAAGATCTTAAAGATTTGAAAGAGGAAAACAATACACTTAAATCTCCTTTGGATATTCCGAAAGATGCTTCAAAAGAAAAAGATGTCGAGAATGATTTGAATAAAGCTTCAGAAGAATTGAGTAAAAAGAATACTTCTTCGGCTAAGCCAAAACAGAAAAGTGCTTCTAAGAAAATGAAGAGCATGGCACAACAAATGGAATCTAATATGGAAGCGGGTGACCAGGAACAATTGCAAGAAGATGTTGCAATGCTTCGTCAAATTCTGGATAACCTTTTAGCTTTCTCATTATCTCAGGAAGATGTGATGAAACAATTTAAATCAATGAAATTAGGTTCTTCTGCTTATACGAAGAACATAAAAATTCAGCAGAATTTAAAACAACAGTTTCGTCATGTTGATGATAGTTTGTTTGCAATGTCTCTTAGAAATCCAAAAATTGCAGAAGATGTAACCAAGGAAATTGGAAACGTACAATATAATATGGATAAAGCGATTGAAGTTTTAACCGATGTCCAAATCCCAAAAGGAGTTTCGCATCAGCAATACGCTGTTTCATCTGCAAACAAATTAGCCGACTTTCTAAGTGATCTTTTAAATAATATGCAAATGTCAATGGCGAACCCTGGAGCAGGAAAACCAAAACCAGGTGATGGGCAAGGAATGCAATTACCAGATATTATTCAAAAACAAAAAGGTCTGGCTGATAAAATGAAGGAGGGAATGAAGCCCGGTGATAAGCAAGGAAGTGGACAACAAGGAAAAAGTGGAGAAAGCAAACCAAGTCAAGATGGTCAACAAGGGAAAGATGGAAATGGAAAAGACGGAAAGAATGGACAGGGTAAAAATGGTCAAGGTGGAAAAGAAGGAGGAAAAGGAAAAGAAGGAGGAAAAGGAAAAGATGGAAATGAAGGCGAAGATGGAGAAGGTGATGCTGAAAAGATAATGGAGATATATAAAGAGCAAGTCAAACTGCGTGAAGCATTGCAAAATGAATTAGCTAAAAAAGGTTTAGACGCACAAGGAAGATATGCAATCGAACAAATGAAAGCTTCAGAAAAACAAATTTTAAATAAAGGATTTAAGAACGAGAACCTTCAAAGAATTTTAAATATTCAACAAGAATTGCTAAAATTAAACAATGCAGTTCAGCAACAAGGTCAAGATACGAAGCGTCAATCTGAAACAAATAAGACAGAATTTCCTAATCGTTCAAATGCTTTACCAAGCTCATTAACTGATTATTTAAATAGTGTAGAAATTTTAAATAGACAATCGCTACCTTTGCGCTCGAATTTTAATCAAAAGGTTCAAGAATATTTTAATACAAAATGATAAATTTTAATTACGAAACCGAATTTTCTTTAGACAACGAACAAGCTTTTACAGATTGGTTGAGCGCAGTTATTGTTTCTGAAAAGAAGAATGAGGGAGAAATAAATTATATTTTTTGTGATGATGAATACTTGCATAAAATAAATGTAGAGTATTTAAACCACGACACACTAACAGATATTATCAGTTTTGATTATACTGTTGGCAACGAATTAAACGGAGATATTTTTGTTTCTGTAGAAAGAGTAGAAGACAATGCAAAAGATTTTAATGTTTCTTTTGAAGAAGAATTGAAACGTGTGCTTGCTCACGGTATATTACACTACTGCGGATACAAAGATAAAAGTGATGCTGATGCAGAACTAATGCGTTCAAAAGAAGATGAAAAGATTGCAATGTTTCACGTGAAACAGTAATTAAACATCTAAATAAATAGCGTAAAATGTTTCACGTGGAACATGTTTTTTAAAGAAAAGTATTTTGTGTTCCACGTGAAGCGTTTATAATTTTCGAATTTTAATTCTAAGATTTCGTTCCACGTGAAACATGAAAGATGATTTAAGTTTAATAAGTTGTTTCACGTGGAACACGTGAAGTTTATTTAAAACGGAAAGATGGAATAAAATGTTTCACGTGAAACATTGAATTTTTGATTTTTGATTTTTGATTTTTGATTTTTGATTTTGGAAGAAGTTATAAGTGTTCCACGTGGAACTTTTAAGTTTGGTTTTGGAACTTGAAACCTGAAACCTGAAACCAAAATAAAACAGTTCCACGTGGAACAAAAGAAAAATAAAGTTAATTCTGAGAACCGCCTTAAACGGTTTCCAGAGAATAGTAAAACAAAATGTTTTTAGAAGAATACGATGTTATTGTAGTTGGTGCTGGTCATGCAGGATCTGAAGCCGCGGCAGCGGCCGCAAATTTAGGATCCAAAACTTTATTGGTTACAATGAGTTTGCAGAACATAGCTCAGATGTCTTGCAATCCTGCGATGGGAGGAATTGCAAAAGGACAAATTGTTCGTGAGATCGATGCGCTTGGAGGTTACTCTGGAATCGTTTCAGATCGAACTGCAATTCAGTTTAAGATGTTGAACAAATCAAAAGGTCCAGCAATGTGGTCGCCGAGAGTTCAAAGTGATCGAATGCGTTTTGCGGAAGAATGGAGAATGATGTTGGAGGGAACTCCAAATTTAGATTTTTACCAAGAAATGGTAAAAGGTCTGATTATCGAAAATGGAAAGATAAAAGGAATTAGAACTTCTCTTGGAATTGAAATTCGATCCAAATCGGTTGTGTTGACAAACGGAACTTTTTTGAATGGATTGATTCATATTGGAGAAAAACAATTTGGTGGAGGAAGAGCGGGCGAAAGTGCTGCAACTGGAATTACCGAAGATTTAGTGAAAGCCGGATTTGAAGCTGGAAGAATGAAAACAGGAACGCCACCACGAGTTGATGGACGTTCTTTGGATTATTCGAAAATGAACGAAGAAAAAGGAGATGCAAAACCGGATAAGTTTTCTTATTCGGATTTGACGGTTCCGTTGACGCATCAAAGATCTTGTCATATGACATACACGTCGCTGGATGTTCATGATATTTTGAGATCTGGTTTTGATCGTTCGCCAATGTTCAACGGTAGAATAAAAAGTATTGGCCCAAGATATTGTCCGTCGATCGAAGACAAGATTAATCGTTTTGCAGATAAAGAACGTCACCAACTTTTTGTGGAACCAGAAGGATGGAAAACTTGTGAAGTGTATGTGAACGGATTTTCAACTTCACTTCCAGAGGATATTCAATTTAAAGCTTTGCGTACAGTTGCTGGTTTTGAAAATGTAAAATTTCTTCGTCCAGGTTACGCGATCGAATATGATTATTTCCCACCGACACAATTGAAACATACTTTAGAAACGAAGTTAGTTGAAGGGTTATATTTTGCCGGACAAATTAATGGAACGACAGGATATGAAGAAGCAGCTTCACAAGGTTTGATGGCCGGAATAAATGCGCATTTAAAAGTGCATGAAAAAGCGCCATTAATTTTAAAACGTGACGAAGCTTATATTGGAGTTTTGATAGACGACTTGATTACGAAAGGAACGGAAGAACCATATCGTATGTTTACATCGAGAGCAGAATATAGAACATTGTTGCGACAAGATAATGCCGACTTCAGATTGACGCCAATGTCATTCGAAATTGGTTTAGCTTCTGAAGCAAGAATGCGAAGAATGGAACACAAATTGAACGAGTCTGAAAAGATGGTTTCTTTTTTTAGAGAAACTAGTGTAACGGTTGCTGAAACAAATCCAATTTTGGAAGCGAAGGAATCGGCACCAATTTCTCAAGGTGATAAAATGTTTAAAGTTTTTTCTCGTCCACAGATTGAATTGGAGGATATGTTGAAATTTGAAAAAGTGGAGGCATACATTAAAGAAAATGATTTGGATGAAGAAATTGTTGAGCAAGCCGTAATCCAAGTTAAATATTCTGGCTACATCGAAAAGGAAAGAAATAATGCTGATAAACTAAATCGTTTAGAAGAAGTAAAAATTCCAGAGAATTTCGATTACAATAAAATCAAATCCATGTCGATTGAAGCGAAACAAAAATTAAGTAAAATTCGCCCAGTGACAATTTCTCAAGCTTCAAGAATTAGCGGAGTTTCACCAAGTGATATTTCCGTGCTTTTGATTTATATGGGAAGATAAAAATGTTTCAAGTTTCAGGTTTCATGTTTTTGGTGAAACCTGAAATTTTGTTTTTATTTGTTTTTCGTTCCACGTGAAACTTAAACCCTGAAACAAAGAAAACCTGAAACAATAAATAAATTGTTCCACGTGAAACTTTTTTAAAAAGTATAATGTTGAATTATTTTTAAATAAAATAAAAATAGTCATAATCGTAAAAATTGACAATTATTCATCTTTACGATTTTGAATAAAAAACAAGATATATGTTTAAATGAACTTTGGTTCAATTCAACATAAATTCAAACCCGAATTCTATTAAAAAAAACTATTAACTTAAAATGGACGTTTTAAATAAAAAACATTTTCTTACCGTAAAAGACCATTCTGTTTCGAAAGAAATTTTCGAATTATATCATGATGAAAATTTGGATATGCTGATTACATCACCACAACCAGATTTGGAAAATTTAGGAAGATATTACGAAAGTGAAGATTATATTTCGCACACAGATAACAAACGTTCTGTTTTTGAAAAAGCATATCATTTTGTAAAAAGTATCGCTTTAAAAAATAAACTGAATTTGATTAATTTGGAACAATCTCAAAAAGGAAAAATTTTAGACATCGGTGCTGGAACAGGAGATTTTTTATTGACAGCAAAAAATGATGGTTGGAATGTAATTGGAATTGAACCGAGCGATCGTGCAAAAAATATTGCGAAACAAAAAGGAATTTCGTTTGTTGAAGAAATGAGCGAATTAGAAAATAATTCTTTTGACGTTATTACCATGTGGCACGTTTTGGAACACGTTCCAAATTTAGAACTTCAAATTCAGGAATTGAAACGTTTATTAAAACCAACTGGAACATTAATTATTGCGGTTCCAAATTTCAAATCGTTCGACGCAAAACATTATGGAGAATTTTGGGCAGCTTTTGATGTACCAATTCACTTTTGGCATTTTTCGAAAAAAGCCATCAAAATGCTTTTTGAAAAAGTCGACATGAAATTAGAAAAAGTGCTTCCAATGAAATTTGATTCATTTTATGTGAGTCTTCTTTCTGAAAAATACAAAACCGGAAAAATGAATTTTATAAAAGCATTTTTTATCGGTTTACGATCAAATTTAAAAGCGTCTTCAACAAAAGAGTATTCATCGCACATTTACGTCCTAAAAAACAACTAAAACGCAAAATAAGCGCGTTTAAAGCGTTTTCTTAGGTAAAAGGAGGGTTTGTGTTGTCTTTTTTGAGAAAACGGCTCTAATAAAAGCTATGAAAGTCACTTTTGATAGTGATATTTTATAGCTTTTTTTTCGTCCATAAAGAAAACTAATACCTTAAAATCACTGCAGTTTTTGGAATTTTTTCTTGTTTTTTTCGATTTAAAATTTTGGATTTAATCAGGCAAAAAATTTCGGATTTTTTTTTGCTTTCGGTTTTTTTCTAAAAAATGAATATCCAAAAAAGTTTCAAAAAAAATTTCGTTTCAATTTTCAAAAAAAAATGAAATTTTAAAATAAACATTTATTGCGCCATTTTTTCATCGATTTTTAGAAACAGAAAAATAGAAAAAGTTTTAGAGATCGATTATACGCTTAAAAAGAAGTAAAACTTAAAATAAGCACATTTAAGGCATTTTTATAGGTAAAATGAGGCTTTGTGTTGTCTTTTTTGAAAGTATATCTTAGACTAAAGCTATGGAAGCCACTTTTAATAATGATATTTTATGAAACCCTTTTATGCCATAAAGAAAACTAATATCATAAATTTTTAGCATTTTTTAAACTTTATGTTGGTGCTATTTATTTTTTTATATTTTTGTCTTTCATACCAATAAAAAAAATAGAAATTTAGAAATGAAAAAAGCATTAGTAATTATCGGACTTTCAATTTTGGCTGTTTCTTGTAATAAAACAGCGGAAGTTAAGGAAGTAAAAACAGCTTACGTAGATACTTCAGTTTTAATGAAAGAATACACTGAAGCAAAAGACCTTGAAGCTAAATACAAAGCTCAGGCGGAGGAAAAAGGGAGACAACTACAAGCTGAAATTACTCGTTTTAAACAAGACGCTGCTAATTTTCAAAGCCAGGCGCAGGCAAATGGCCAGCAATGGGCACAACAAAGAGGAGCTGAATTGCAAAAAAGAGAGCAACAATTGGGTTATGCTCAACAAGCTTTATCACAGCAATTACAGCAAGAAAGCGGTGTAGAAATGGATTCTTTAATCAGCGGTGTTAAAAAATTCATCAAAGATTACGGTAAAAAGAACGGTTACGCATACATTTATGGTACAGGTGATGCTGCATCAATTTTATATGCAGAAGATAAATTTGATATCACAAAAGATATCATTAAAGAATTGAATGAGAAGTACAAAGCAACTCCAAAAACTGATGGAAAAGCTGCTGCAAAAGAAGGTGAAGAGGCAAAAAAATAAACTACCAAACTAACTAAATTTTATGAAAAACCTAAATCAGTAATTGATTTAGGTTTTTTTCTTTTATAAAAATGCGATATTTTTGACGTTTAATACCCGCTTAATGCAAAACGTTTCAGAAGCTGCAGCTTACACCTTACAATTCATAAATCAAACGCAAAAATCGATATTTCTTACTGGTAAAGCCGGTACAGGAAAAACTACTTTATTGCGTGAAATCATTGCTACTACACACAAAAATACTGTCGTTGTGGCGCCTACGGGCATTGCAGCGCTTAATGCAGGTGGTGTTACGATTCATTCGATGTTTCAGTTGCCTTTTTCTGCTTTTATCCCCACTTATGAGGAGAGTTCTCAGTTTACAGAAACAGTGAAATTTGAGAATAAAGAATCGTTGCGAAGACATTTCAAAATGAACAATGTCAAGCGTAACGTTATTCGAAATATGGAGTTGCTGATTATTGATGAAGTCAGTATGCTTCGTGCTGATTTGCTGGATGCTATCGATTTTATGATGCAGACAGTTCGAAGAAATACGCGTGCTTTTGGCGGTGTTCAAGTGCTTTTTATCGGAGATTTATTGCAACTTCCGCCCGTAATTCGAGATGAAGAATGGCGTACGCTTCGAAATTATTATAAGGGGAAATTCTTTTTTCATTCGCATGTAATTCAGCAGAATCCACCGATATATATTGAATTATCTAAGATTTACCGTCAGAGTGACGATGTTTTTATTTCGGTTTTGAATAATCTTCGAAACAATCAAATTACAAAAGAAGATATTGAGGTTTTAAATCAATATGTCAAACCCGATTTCGATTTAAAAATGAATCCGGGTTATATAACTTTAACGACACATAATGCAAAAGCTGATGCAATCAATGAACAGGCAATCAATGATTTGCCGGGAAATGAATTTTCGTATCAGCCATTTGTAGTTCACGATTTTCCCGAGAAAATTTTTCCTGTTGAAGAAAATTTGAAGTTGAAGGTTGGTGCTCAGGTTATGTTCGTCAAAAATGATTTGTCTTTTGATAAGCGATATTTTAATGGAAAAATGGGCGTGATAAAATCGCTTTCTCCAGAAGAAATCTTCGTTCATTTTCCAGAAGAAAATAAAACTATTGAGGTTGAGAAATATGAGTGGAAAAACATTCGTTACAAGGTAAACGAACTTACAAAAGAGATTGAAGAAGAAGTTTTAGGAACATTTGCACATTATCCTTTAAAGTTAGCTTGGGCAATTACGGTTCACAAAAGCCAAGGTTTGACTTTTGAGAAAGCAGCGCTTGATGTATCGCAAGTTTTTCTGCCTGGACAGGCATATGTTGCACTTTCGCGTTTAACGTCCTTAAATGGGCTTATTTTGCTTTCTTCGATGCAAATGAATGGTCTTTCGAACGATCAGGATGTTATGGATTATGCTTTGAATAAAGCGACTGAAGATGATTTGAAAAATTCGCTTCATTTTGAAACCAAGAATTTTATTCATAACTATTTGATTAACAGTTTTAACTGGACAGATTTAGCGCAGGAATGGCGCAATCATCGTTTTAGTTATAACGAAAATGCCGTTGCTTCTGAAAAATCAAAACATTCGGCATGGGCGCATAAACGTATGGATACGATTGAAGCATTGGCAGATCCTTCCCAGAAATTTATTCAGCAACTCAATAAAATTTTCAACAAAGAAACTGTCGATTTAGTTTTTGTAAAAGAAAGGGTAGAGGCAGCTTATGATTACTTTTTTAAGCCAATGGATAAATTGGTTTCAGATCTTTTAAGTAAAATGGCTGAAATTCAGAAATTTAAAAAAGTAAAGGAATTTTACGAAGAATTGTCTGTTTTGGACGATTTACAAACTAAAGCGGTTTTGCGTTTAATGAAAGCAAAATTGCTTGTCGAAATTGTGGTTTCCCGTGAAACAATCAGCAAAGAAAGTTTGACTTCTCCGGCGATTAAGAATTATAAAACAGATAAAATTTCTAAAATCAGAGAAGAGTTTAAAATGGCAAATGCGGACATGTTTCAGGTTGATGAGCCTGTTACGCGTTATTCTTATAAAAAAGCGGATAAAACGGCTGAAAAAGCTGTAAAAAAGACAACTGTTGAAGAAACGTTCGATCTCTGGATTGAGAAAAATTCTGTTGAAGATATTGCGCGTATTAGAAAACTGACGATACAAACGGTCGAAACCCATTTGATAAAACTGATTCAGGCAAAAAAAGTTGATATTGTTGATGTACTTCCAGATGATAAAATTCTGGCGCTTCGTGATGCTTTTGAATTTTATCAGGAAGAATCTTTAGCGCCGTTAAAAGAAAAATATGGGGATGAATTTACCTGGGATGAACTTAAAATGTTCAAAGCCAGTATAAACTGATTTCAATAGAGAAATTTAGAATTTCCACAAAAAAACATTATGTAAAATAGAATTTAAAATAAAAGCAATTCTTAAAATTTACTCCTAGAAAAGTGTTTCACGATAAACAAATTAGCGATGGTTTTAAACCTCAATAAGAACTAAATTTAATTTGATTATATTTGATTGTTTTTGTGATAGTTAGTTTTTAATTAAAATTTTTTTTAAGATGAAAAGAAGCTATTTATTTGTAATTCTATCGATTCTAATCTGTAATTATGCATCTGCCCAAGAGGCAAGTTCAGAGTACCAGATATTTGCAAAGCGTTTTATTGAAAACATAAAAGACAACAAAAAAGAAGCATTAGCGGATCTGGTTGTTTACCCACTGAATAGGGAATATCCAATACCTGATATAATCGATAAAACAGATTTTATAAAGCGATATGATGAAGTTTTTGATGCTAATTTTAAAGATCAAATCATAAAATCGAATCCTGAAAAAAATTGGTACGATATGGGCTTGCGAGGCATAATGCTTAATAAGGGAAGTATTTGGCTCGATGTAGACGGACGTCTGACGGCAGTTAATTATTTGTCGAAATTTGAAATTGATCTCAAAAAGAAACTTATTGCCGAGCAGAAAAATGATTTAGATGCAAGTATTAATTATTTCCAGACTCCAATATGCATCTTAGAAACGGATAAATTCATCATCAGAATCGATGATCTCGGTAAAAATAACTATCGTTTTGCATCATGGACAATTGGAAAAAAGATGAGTGAAAAGCCTGATATGATTCTTTATAAGGGTAAACTTATTGTCGAAGGTATTGGTGGCAATCATCAATATGAATTTGCAAATGATAAGTATACTTACGAATGTGCAATTATAATTTTGGGCGAAAAAAATTCGCCTCCGGCCAGATTTACTATATATCAGGGAAGCAAAAAAATACTTCTTCAAGATGCTAAAATTGTTTCACGATAAACAGAAAGCCTATTCAAATCGAATAGGCTTTCTGTTTATAGCGCTGACATAACTTTTTCAAGGTCTTTTTGCTGTGTTATTTGCGTTAATTTTAGTTTTTGAATAGTAACCTCGTTTTCTTTTGTTTTTATGCGCATTTTTTGCGTTTCTTCTTCAGAGATGGTTGTCGAGGTAATTTTATTTTCTAGTTTTTGATTTGTTGCCTGAAGCTTTTCGATTTTATTTGTTGTTGATTTCAAATTATCTTCAGATTTAACCAGATTTTTCTTTTTTAATTCGATTTCTTTTAATTTGCTTTTTAATTCTGTAATTTTTGTATCTAATGCTTTATGATTTTTAGCGCTAGTATTTTTAAAATCGTTTTCTAATTTTCTTTGCTCCGCTTCCTGTGTTTTTATATATGTATTCGTCTCTTGCGCAAAGAAATAAGAGCTGTTCATCAGAAGAATTGTCAATAGTATGAGTTTAAATTTTTTCATCGTTTTTTCTAAATTTAGTGAGGAAGCTAAATTATGAGATGAACTAAATAGGGAATATCACTTGAGAGTTTTAAAACAGCAGAATAAGCCAAAAAAAATCCGATTCAATTGAATCGGATTTTTAAGTTTTATAAGTTTTCGACTAATATCCAGGCATCTGGATTTTCGCCTTTTTGAATTTCTTTTTGCGCTTTAGTAGCTTCAGCCATAGTAGCGTAACTTCCATATAAAACAGGGAATAGTCCATGTTTGTTTTCGCCGAGCATACGCGCCTGATAACCATCTTTTATTAATTGATCGTAAGCTTTTTTAGCATTTGCTTCACTTCTGAATGCTCCCGCCATAATGTGATAAGGCATCAGTTTAGCTTCTGGAGATTCTACTTTTGCAGAGTCAACAGAAAGTGTCACTGCTGGCAATGGATTCTGAATGAAGAAGGTAGCTTCCTGAATTTTGTTTTCAACTTTTTTCTGAACAGCACTTTCAACCACTAAAGTTTTTGAATCAATTTGATTTTGATACAAAGGATATCCAATGCTTCCTGTAATACCAAGTCCTAAAATAAAAATAGCAGCATATTTCAAGAAAGGATTTGAAGATCTTGTTTCTTCATCTTCATAAAGTGCTATGGTTTCTTTTTGTGAAACTTCGTCTAATTTTCTTTCTAAAACTTCTTTCTTGATAAGAGGAGAAATAAACGGACTTAATCCAAAAGAACTTGCTAAATAATTGGTTTGGTCATTTGGTGTGAAAATGATGTTCTTTTCAGAATTCAAACGAATTTCACCAATATTTTTTAAGCTAATCGTGCCATCTTCTTCGAGCGTTTTTTGCCAGCTTAAAACCTCAAATGCGATTGCACTTACGGCAAAACCATAAGATGTTTTTTCAGCATTAGCAATATGATTTGCAAGCAAACCATCATTGTTTTTTAAATGACTGTTGAAAGAAATCAATTTCTTAGGAGGATTAAACGAATTCGTGTTTTCATTCAGCTGTGCTGATTGAATTTCGGTTAAAAATGCACCAAATCCCGGAACCGTTACACACTGATAACGATACAATAATTGTCCTATGTAAGTTTCGATTTTCATAGTAACAAAGTTAGGGAACGAATATAGTTATCAAAATTTTATTCACAATTTTTATTAACAATTCTGATTTTTTTATAGACAATTGATTTTTAGATTTTTAATCAAAATCTTATTAAAATTTGTACTTTAGCTAATGCTTAATTTTTGTGTTTTATTAAGAAATTACGTTGATTTTAATCTAAAATCCATTTAATTTTTATTTCTATTTTACATAATATTTTTTAAGCAATGCCAAATTGCAAACATGTTTTATTTATTAGCCTCAATAAAGGTAGATGAAGTTAGTAATGGAAAAGATAAAAAAGTAAACTATTGATTTTCTTAAAATTAAAGTGTTTTAAGGTTTTGGATCATTTTACTAAATACCTATTTGTAGGTATTTTTTTTCTTTTATAAATACATAGATTTGATTATTATTAACTTAAAAAATTAAACTATGGAAGATTATTACGTACGAGGTACTATTTTAAAAGAAAGAAAAGCAGTTATTGCAGTAACATTACCTGCGCCTTCAGAAGATAATAAGTATGAGATTTATAAGGTCTATAATCTCACAGACACACAAAAAAACAAAATTCTAATTCATTTTAAAGATCGCTTAGGAAAGCCTTTGGAAGCGGACGATAATTTAGTTTCATTTGTTATTGATTTAACAGGGAAGGAATTTGATTCAATTAAATTTCGTAAACGAATTATCGTAGGTCTTTATCATAAAAATGAAGATATAAACGAATCATTGGAACCATTAGAAAAAATATTTGAAAAAACTCAATTACCTCATGGAGCCATTCCTGACTCAACTGGAAAAGGAACAATTCGAGAAGGTGAGGAAGATGGTTTATAATCGATTACATATAACTTTTTGTTTTATGCTCACTTTACTTTGTACGGTGAGCATTTGCATGGGGCAAAATAAAGTTTTGAGTTCCATTGAAAAATCTATTGAAAAAGGGAATTCAAAAGAAGCATTGAAGGAACTTTCAGTGATAAATACGACAGCTTTTTTACCCGAAGATTTAGGGTATTATTATTTTTTAACAGCAAAAAGTTATAGTAAACAAAACAACGATGTAAAAGCTATTGAAAATTATCTAATAGCGAAAAAACAATATCTGAAAGCCAATATTGTAGAGAAAGCAATGGAAATTAATCTCAACATTGCTTCGTTATTAGTGACTTACAAAGACAATACTCAAAAGCATCAATTCTATCTCAAAGAATATATGGATTATGCTTTTTCTACAAAAGATGATTCGAAAATTCTTAAAGGCTATGTTCAATTAGCTTCTTTAAAAATAAACAACAAAGAAGCTCAGGAGAGTCTGTCTTACTTTAGAAAAGCATTAACTCTAAACAAAAAAGTAAAGGACAAAAAACTTGAGAGTAAGATATATAATAATCTGGCTGTACTTTTTAGTGATGTTTTATACAAACCAGATTCCAGTTTGTATTATCTGCGTAAAGATAATTTGCTTTTACATCAGGAAAAAAGACCAAATCCCAACTACATTTGTTATAACTTGATGAATCAGGCATCAAATTATTCTCAGCTTCGTCAGTACCAAAAAGCAATTGATTTATTACATCAGGCAGATAAAATAAAGCTGATTGAATATGTTAAAGTTAACAAGGAAAATATAAATAAATTTCTTTATTTGAATTACAAAGACGCCAATGATCTTAATAAAGCATTATATCACTTAGAAATTTCAAATAAATATCATGACTCTTTAAATACAGAACAGCAAAATATTGCCATTAATAATTTTGATACCAAATACAAAACCAAGGAAAAAGAACTTGAAAATCTTCAGTTAAAAACAGACATTAAAATAAACAATGTAATTTTATATCTGATAGCGAGTGTTTTAATTATTGTTTTGTTAATTAGTGTTTTAGGATATAAAAACATAACCAAAAAGAAAAAAATCGCAGAACAAGAGAAACTAATTGAAATACAAAAAACCGAAAAAATACTCAGAGACCAAGAGCTAAATGATATTGATTTAATGCTTGAAAGTCAGGAAAAAGAACGTCAAAATATAGCCAACGAATTGCATGATGATTTGGGCAGCATTTTGGCTACTTTAAAATTAAATTTCCAGAATCTGAAGCGTCAAAGTGAAGTTGAAAACCAACCAGAAAATAAACTTTACGACAAAACCGATGTATTACTTGAAGAGGCTTATCAAAAGGTTCGAAATATTGCACATCTCAAAAACCTGGGAGTTATAGGCAGTGAAGGATTGTTGGTTGCAGTTAATAAAATGGCTGAGAAAATGAGTGTTTTAGAACATTTAACTATCAATGTTATTCCGTTTGAACTTACAGAAAGATTGGAAAATACGATAGAAGTTGCCTTATTTCGAATGATCCAGGAACTGTGTACAAACATTATAAAACATTCTGAAGCAACAGAAGTAAACATCTATTTAACACAAGGATCACCAAAGGAAATTAATGTCATTATTGAAGATAATGGCAAAGGATTCAATCCGAAAACGATTGTCGGGAAATCCGGTATAGGCCTTAAAAACATGGAGAAAAAAGTAGAACAGATGGGCGGAACATTTACAATCGATTCAATTTTAACCAAAGGGACTTCCATCATTATAGATTTGCCATTATGATCACAATAATTATTTCCGAAGACCATCAGTCGCTTATAGACGGTATTAAACTTTCTTTAGAATTTGAAGAGGATATTACCGTTGTTGGTGAAGCCAATGATGGAGATGAATTAATACAATTGGTTCGAAGTAAAAGACCACAGATTGTAATTACAGATATCCGAATGCCAAAATGTGACGGAATTAGTGCTACGAGAATAATTAAGCGTGAATTTCCTGAGATTAAAATTATTGCTTTTAGCATGTTTGATCAGTCGGAAGCTGTTCAACAAATGAAAGAAGCAGGGGCCTCAGGATATATTATGAAAAACTCCCCACTTAAAAAATTAATCCAAGCGATTAGAGCCGTTGTAAGCAACGAAACTTTTTTTGACGACGCAATTGTTGTAAAAGACGAATTAACTAAAGAAAACATTCTTTTAAGCACTAGAGAGAAGGCAATTTTAAGACTTATTGGAGAAGGAAAAACATCTAACGAAATCGCTGAAGAACTTTTTATAAGTAAAAGCACTGTAGATACCCACCGTAAAAATATCCTCAAAAAAATGAATCTTTATGGTAAAACCGATTTAATACGTTTTGCTGTAGAACGGAAATATGATTTTTAAATTTCTCTATAACAGACTTAATGCAGATATAAATTAATTGAAATAAATTTTAACCAAAAAATCCCTATTTGTAGGGATTTTTTTTTGCTTCATAATTTAGAATTTTGGTTTAACAATCAACCAGTTAGCCGAAAAGGGTAGATAGAGTAGGCAAACCTAAAAAACATAAATTATGAAACCAAAAAGTACTTATTTAGTAGTATTAATGACAATCTTATCGCTTGTTAATACGGAATTCTTATTTAGTCAATGTGAAGGAAATCAACCAGAATTAGAAACAATTAAGCTTAAATACGAATCCAAATACAAGGATATCGAAAAGAAATCTAAAGAAATAGAAAAAAGTGCGCCAAACCCTGACAATCCAGGTGAAGTTGCTATAGGAGTCGATGTTGACATTAAGATGAATGAACAACATTTTGCTTTAGATTTGGTTTCTGTTACAATGAAAGATAAAAAAATATCTTTTGGATTACCACAGATTACAATGGAACCAAAATCAATAAAATTTGATGAAGTTTATACAATAATGGTTATCAAGAAAACAGGACAATATCCTCAAGTTTATTGTAAAGACACTTGGATACATGTTGGTCCTATTAAAACTAAAGGAGCTCCAAAATGTACTACTGTCTGGAAAGATATTTTAACCAGCGTTCCAGAGATACACACAAGAACTGTAGAAATAAAAACGAATTTGCCACAATTTAAAATGGCAACGACAGAATTTATCACCGCTATTCCAGAGTTTAAAATGGTAAGACAAGATTTTAAAATGAACTTGCCTAGTATAATTGTAAAAAATGTGAAAGCTGAAACTAAGCAAATGGAAAAGGATACAGAAGAATTAAAAAATTACAGTCAAGATTTAATAGGGGAACAAAAAAAGGATTTTGCTAGTGCGATTTCAGAAAATTTCCAATGTCAAAGAAGTAATCTTTTAGCTAAAAGAGATGAACTTACAAGTAGTTTTTTAACTTCAGTTAAAGAGATAGATTCAAATATCGAGCAATTAAATGCAAATGGTTTTGATCCTTCTAATTTAAAATCTTCAGATGGTCAGACGATTAATCTTCTAGAATTGAAAAAACAATTGGCTGAGAAAGAGAAAGAGGCATTAACAAGTATTGATAATGCGATTAATGACCTAAATGTAATGGAAAAAGAAACATTAAATAAATATTTTGCAGCGTAAAATCTAAATGCAGCTTATGTCTATAAATAATCACTTCCTAGTGAATTCTTGTAATAAAAAATCCCTATTTGTAGGGATTTTTTTTTGTCTCATAATTTGGAATTTTGGTTTAATAATCAACCAGTTAGCCGAAAAATAAGTGTTAGAGTTTTTTATGCCTTATTGTACTAAAGATTTTCAAATTTTAAGTAATTAAAGTATGAATAGAAACAAAACTTAGAATGAAGATATATCGAGTTGTTAAAAGGCGAACGAGCTGAAAATGGACTATAAATAAAATAATAAGAAACAGGTTCGCTGAAAACTGACTAGAGTAAGCAATTATATTAAAACTCATTAATTATGAAAGAAGAAGAAAAACCACAAATTACAGTAAAAGAACAAAAAGAAATGCTTTTACGAGCAAAAGGATTTGAAGAATTTATCCAAAGTTTTCCTGATAATTCTAATAATTTTGCTGATAATCCGATAAGATGCACTGGCTCACTTTCTCCCTTTACCGATGTTAGAAGAGGAGAGATTACTAGTGAAATAATTATTGCGAAAGATTATTATTTAGATCCTAGAAATCAAGAGGGTACTCTTGAAGAACGCAGGGCAAAAGTGAGAGTTGTAATACAAAGAGTTTTCAAGAAATTTATTGAGCAAAGAACACAAGAGTACGAATCTGTAAAATGTCATTATAGAGGTATAGATTGGAATAAACCAGGTGGTTCTAGCTGGAAAACGATTACATGTCAACCAGGTTTTTATTTTATTGAAGAATCTCTTGTTAGAACAATGAATGGAGATTGGAAAGAAGGACCAGTATGGGGATTAAATCATTCAAGTCTTTCCTGGAAAACGGGTGGGCATAGAAGAAGTGAAACTTTTGCCGAGGTTGACGCAAAATACTTTCAAATTCCTATTAAAGTTTTAGACGAATTAAATTCTGCAAGGAAAATTTTGCACGATTTAGGTATACCAACCGAACTTTCTTAAGTAGCAATATTTTGAATATCAGGTGATGATTTATTTAATTTAATGCTAAAGCTATTCATAACAATGAATAGCTTTATTTTTTTGAATGAATTGTAAAAAGTAGAAGACTATTTTTTCGAAAGAAATTACTTATAATTTGTTATTTTTGCTTCTTTTAAAATAAACCTATTTTTTCACCGCATTTAATGTATTCAATATCCATGTCAGATCAAGATTTATTTTATTTGTTAGCCCTAATGAAAGTGGATGGAGTTGGAGATATTATGGCTAAAAAATTGTTGTCGAATTTTGGAAATGCTGAAGCTATTTTTAAAGCAAAATCAAAAGAAATAGCTGCAATTGATGGAATTGGTGCGGTTTTATTAAAAAACCTTAAAGATAAAACCGTATTCGAAAAAGCCGCAAAAGAATTAGAATTTATAAAATCGGATAATATAAAAGTTTCCAATTTTCAGGATGGAAATTATCCGGATAAACTTAAACATTGTATCGACGGTCCGGTGCTCATATTTACTTCTGGTAATATAGATTTAAGTAACAAAAAGATTATAAGTATTGTTGGAACTCGTCAGATAACTTCTTATGGAACAGAATTTTGTCGAAAACTTATTGAAGATCTCGCGCCTCTGGATCCCGTTATTATAAGTGGTTTCGCCTATGGAGTCGATATCGTAGCACATCAATTGGCCTTGGAAAATAATCTACAAACAATAGGTGTTTTGGCACACGGATTAAATCAGATTTATCCACGAACGCATAAAAAATACATGGCAAAAATGGAAGAAAATGGCGGGTTTATTACTGAATTCTGGAGTTCTTCAAGTCCTGACAAAGAAAAGTTTGTACGCCGAAATCGAATTGTTGCGGGCATGACCGAAGCTACAATTGTTATAGAATCTGCAGACAAAGGCGGTTCATTGATTACAGCCAATTTAGCGAATGATTATAATCGGGAAGTTTTTGCCGTTCCAGGCCGTGTTACAGACCGATATAGTCAAGGTTGCAATAATCTTATTAAAACGCAAAAGGCAAATGTTTTAACCAGTGCCGCCGATTTGATTTACGTACTAAACTGGGATCTTGAAAATAAACCCAAAACAATTCAAAGACAGCTTTTTGTGGAGTTAAATCCTGATGAAGAATGTATCTATAATTTCTTGATTAAAAACGGAAAAGAGTTATTAGATATCATTGCTTTAGAGTGCAATTTCCCAATTTTTAAAATATCCGGAATTCTCTTAAATATGGAACTTAAAGGCCTAATCAGACCTTTGCCCGGCAAAATGTTCGAAGCAATTTAAGTGTTTTTTTAACACAGAAACTTGGATTAAATGATATAAAGAATATATTTGTTTAACCAAAAAACTAAAGTTAAAATGAACATAATTGAATTATTTGAAAATGCTGGAATTTATAAAGCAAACATACAATCTTTCAGCGCTGAAGATATTGATAAAGCAAGAAGACAGTTTGAAATTGAGCGATCTGGAAATACAAATGTACAGCCTGATTTAGGTAGCAATTTGGTTTTAGCAATTGAGAATTATGCCAATCAGCTGTTGTTTATTAGCAATAATAGAATATTATACAACTTCTTTTCAAAAAAGAATTATTCACGAAATCGATTCATTACAGATCACCCGATTTCCTCTAGTAAAGAGGATGTTAGAGTTTTTATCGATAAATTTTTGTCTAAAGATCTAGATGCAATTTTAGAATATTATATATCAAATAACAGATTTGATAATATTGATGATTTATTTGAAGTTAAGGAATATTTGCCTGAAAGTTCGCTTGATAAATTAAGTAATAAGGTGTCGGAAAAATTAGATTATGCTATTCAAACGGTTAATGGAAATTTACAGCCAGCTGCTATAAGTGAGACAGTTGAGTTTTTAAAATACCGAAGTTTTTATATTTTGGTTTCTCATTTTAGATCTGCTGAAAAAGACGAAAAAATCAGAGCAGTTTATAACAAAGTGTACAATCTGCACAGTAATTCAGTTGTTAGACATGAATTGTTAAACCCAATGATTTCTTCTTTAATAAACTATAATGCGGTTGATTCTGATCTGAATAATTTATTCAGAAAAAACAAAAATCAACTTGATGCTGCACAGGAAAGAGTAGATAATGCCAGCAGTTCATCTGGCTTTTCAGGTTGGTCAATTGTCGTGATTGTAATTGTAATTATTAGAGTAATTCTGCTAATAGCTAGGCTTGGAAGAGCTTAATAAACAGAATATTAAATAAGAAAAAAGCCTAATAGATTTAGTTTCTATTAGGCTTTTTAATTTTGGTTTTATTTTTCAAATCCCAAAACGTTGCGAACTTTTTCTAAAACGCCATCTGCAACTACCGAAGCTTTTGCAGCGCCTTTTTTAAGAAGTGCATCAACTTCTTCAAGATTGTTGATATAATAATTATACTTTTCTCTTTCCGTTTTAAATTTTTCGGTAATCAATTCAAAAAGAGCTTGTTTTGCGTGACCGTAACCGTAATTTCCGCCTAAATAATTGGCTCTCATTTCAGCAATCTGAGTTTCATTTGCTAACAAAGAATAAATTGCGAAAGCGTTGCAGGTATCAGGATTTTTTGGTGCTTCAAGAGGTGTGCTATCAGTTTCGATGCTCATTACTTGTTTGCGAAGCGTTTTATCGTCAAGAAAAATATTGATAATGTTATTAGCAGATTTACTCATTTTTCCACCATTTGTTCCTGGAATCAACATGCTGTCTTCTTGAATTTTAGCTTCCGGAATTACAAAAGTTTCACCCATTTGATGATTAAATCGCGATGCAACATCACGCGTAATTTCTAAATGCTGAAGCTGATCTTTTCCAACTGGAACGAACTCAGCATCATATAACAAAATATCTGCAGCCATCAACATCGGATAAGTGAATAACCCAGCGTTTACATCATCCAAACGATCTGATTTATCTTTGAAAGAATGTGCTAAAGTCAATCTTTGAAACGGAAAAAAACAGCTTAAGTACCAAGTCAATTCAGCAGTTTGAGTCACGTCTGATTGTCTGTAAAAAGTAACTTTATCAGGATTAAGCCCGCATGCAAGCCATGCTGCCGCTGTGCTATATGTATTTTCTCTTAATGTTTTGCCGTCTTTAATTTGTGTAATCGAATGTAAATCAGCGATAAACAAATAAGACTCATTTGCAGGATTATTCGATAATTCAATTGCCGGAATAATTGCTCCCAGTAAGTTTCCTAAATGCGGCGTTCCTGTACTCTGAACACCAGTAAGTATTTTTGCCATTATTTTTGTTTCTTAACCGCAAATGTCGTGATGTTTTTTCTAATGGCAAAGTTCATAAGAATTTAACGAAGCGTTTTAAATGTTTGTTGTGTGTTTTTTAACGCAGAGATCGCAGAGTTTTTTCGCAGAGAAAATGAGTTTTTTAAATTGATTTGCTTTGCAATAAGTTCTCTAAGCTTGATGTTTAGTAGAATTTGGTTTGTAAAATTTTCTTGTATTTGATTAAAAAGGAATTTAATAAAAATAAGAATATATTTATTAAATTTGATTTTTTGTATTTATGACAGAGAACGAAATATCAACTATTATCATTGGACTTGCTATCGAAATTCATAAAAAATTAGGGCCAGGTTTATTAGAGAATGTCTATAAAGAATGTTTGTTTTATAAAATTAAGAAGCGCGGACTTCTTGTAGAAAAAGAAAAGGCAATGCCATTAATTTTTGAAGAAGTTCAACTTGATTGCGGATATCGAATTGATTTGCTTGTCGAAAACAAATTTCTAATCGAAATTAAAAGTGTAGAATCTCTTAGCTTGAATCATTTGGCACAAACATTAACATATTTAAAATTAGGAAACTATAAACTTGGTTTACTTATAAATTTCAATGAAACTCTCCTAAAAAATGGAATCAGAAGAGTCATAAATAATTTATAGATAAAGCTCGGAGAACTTATTGCAAAGCAACCCTCAAAAAAACTCATTTTCTTTGCGAAAAAACTCTGCGCTCTTTGCGTTAAAAAGAAGCAAAGGTTATAGTAAAAAAATCTCTATATAATTCATTTCTGTTTTCTTACTTTTGAAGTTATGAAAATATTAAAAATTACTTTTTGGATTCTTTGGCGCATTTGGTTTTATGTTTTAATGGCCATTCCGATATTGATTATGTTGCCGTTTTTACTGATTTCTATCATATCAGAACGTGGTTACCCCTATTTCTTTAAAATGGCCCGCATTTGGGCTAAATTTATCCTTTTCGGGATGGGTTTTTATTACAAAGTAAAGCGTGAGCAAAAGCTTATCAAAAATACAAGCTATATGATTGTCGCAAATCATACTTCGATGACAGATATTATGCTGATGTTGGCGATTATTAAAAACCCTTTTGTTTTTGTTGGAAAGAAAGAGTTGGTGAAGATTCCATTGTTTGGGTTTTTCTATAAAAGAACTTGTATTTTGGTTGATAGAAATTCTTCAAAAAGTAAAAATGAGGTTTTCAAAAGAGCTCAAAACAGGCTTAATCAAGGACTTAGTATTTGTATTTTTCCCGAAGGCGGTGTTCCAGATGATGAAAGTATTTTGCTGGATGAATTTAAAGACGGCGCTTTCCGACTAGCAATAGAGCATCAAATCCCAATAGTTCCAATTGTTTTTGCTGATAATAAAGAACGCTTTTCGTATACTTTTTTAAGCGGTAGTCCAGGAAAAATGCGTGCAAAAATTCTCCCATTTGTTGAAACAAAAGGCGTAACAGGCGAGCATCGAAAAGAACTCAGAGAGCAAGTCCGACAATTGATATTTGACGCATTAGTTGAATTTCAGAAAAAAATTTCGAAAAAAACGATTTTAAAAACAGAACCCGATAATCCTTAAGCATCAGGATTATCGGGTTTTCTTTTGAACTAAAATAACCCCTTATTTATATTCAAAATCTTATCTGTGAATGATTTTTTCAGAAATAAATCGCAATACCTTTTTAAACTTCAATTTGGTTTTTCTTCGGTTTTTATTGTACAACACTTCTATTTTCTCTTTCATAATTTAAAAACATTAAGGATTGATAATAAGGAGTTTGGTTAAAACTCAAGTTAACGTCACAATTTAATAGAGAGTAAAAAATGAAAAAGGTTGCGTGAGATATAAAATTTTTTCTCGTAAAGGAATAAAAACCCGTCAGTACCAAACAAACCGACGGATTTTTATTAAAAAACAAATCAACCAAATTCGTTCTAAAATTTTTTAAAAGGCATTTATGGCGATGCCAATTAAAATTTTATATCTACTTACTAGATGATATAATTTTGAAAAGGTTGCGTTGATTTTTGATTTTTTTTAAAATAAAAAACCCAACAAGATTTTGACTTGTTGGGTTATGATATATAAACCTGCAATTTTCAGATTTTGAAAGGTTTAAGCGTTTGCTAATTCTTTCATATGTTCTTTAATTTTAGCTTCTAATTCATCAGCTAATTCCGGATTATCTTTAATTAAAGATTTAACGGCATCACGACCTTGTCCTAATTTTGTGTCACCATAGCTAAACCAAGATCCCGCTTTTTTAACGATATCAAATTCAACTGCAAGATCAAGAATTTCTCCGGTTTTTGAAACTCCTTCTCCGTACATAATGTCGAATTCGGCAGTTTTAAATGGCGGAGCCACTTTGTTTTTAACAATTTTAACTTTAGTTCTGTTTCCAATTACGTTTTCACCATCTTTAATTTGTGAAGAACGACGAATATCTAAACGTACTGAAGCATAGAATTTTAATGCGTTACCACCGGTTGTAGTTTCTGGATTTCCAAACATTACACCGATTTTTTCTCTCAGCTGGTTGATAAAGAAAACAGTACAATTTGTTTTGCTAATTGTTCCCGTTAATTTTCTTAAAGCCTGAGACATCAAACGTGCGTGAAGACCCATTTTTGAATCTCCCATTTCACCTTCAATTTCGCTTTTTGGAGTCAAAGCAGCAACAGAGTCAATTACAACAATGTCTATAGCTCCAGAACGAATTAGGTTTTCAGCAATTTCTAAAGCTTGCTCCCCATTGTCTGGTTGAGAAATGATTAAGTTTTCGATATCAACGCCTAATTTCTCAGCATAATTTCTATCAAAAGCATGCTCAGCATCTATAAAAGCAGCAATTCCGCCAGCTTTTTGAGCTTCGGCAATTGCATGTAAAGTTAAAGTGGTCTTACCAGATGATTCTGGTCCGTAAATTTCAATGATTCTTCCTTTTGGGTATCCATTTACTCCAAGAGCTAAATCAACTCCAAGTGAGCCAGAAGAAATCGTTTCTACCTCCACAATGGCTCTGTCGCCCATTTTCATTACGGTTCCTTTTCCGTAAGTTTTGTCAAGTTTATCAAGCGTTAATTGTAACGCTTTTAATTTGGCTTCTTTGTCTGAACTCATATCTTTTTAAATTATCTTAATTGTTATTTTTTTTGCATTTAAAACATAAATCAAAAGTAAGAAATAACTTTCGTATTGTTATTTAGCTGACTTGTAAATTGCAAAACTACTTCTTTTTTTTGGAGTTTGGTTGTCACAAATTGTTACAAATTGCTACAATTTTACTCTATAAATAATGCCTTTAATTCTGTCGCATCAGAAGGTTTCATTTTGCCAGCAAGCACTAAACTCAACTGTTTACGACGTAAAGCAGCATCAAAACGTTGGATTTCAAGTTCGGTTTCCGGAATAATTGCCGGAACTTCAACAGGTCTTCCAGTGTCATCAACAGCAACAAAAGTATAAATTGCTTCGTTGGCTTTTGTTCTGCTTCCAGATTCGCGGTCTTCTACCCAAACGTCAATGAAAACCTCCATTGAACTTTTGAAAGATCTTGAAACTTTTGCTTCAACAGTAACAACACTTCCTAGTGAAATTGCTCTGTTGAATGCCACGTGATTTACAGAAGCCGTAACCACGATTCGGCGAGAATGTCTGCGCGCGGCAATGCTTGCGGCACGATCCATTCGGGCTAATAATTCGCCGCCAAAAAGATTGTTTAAAGGATTTGTTTCGCTCGGTAAAACTAAATCTGTTAAAATAGTTATGGATTCTGAAGGGTGTTTTGGATTCATTTTTTTATTGTAAAAATTATAAATAAAAAGCTGATTAATTCAGCCAGTAAACCGCCATTACAGCTGGAATAAAATAGATTACTATGGTTCTCGCGCCATCGTAATCTTTTGCTAATCTTTGTCCGAAAAGCATCATTAGTAAACTGATGCAAGAAAAAATTGCACCGTAAAAACCAAACTCTCTGCCACTGTTTAATAAAAGCTGAATTGCTCCAACAACGGATAAAATTCCAGAAATTAATTCTAAAATTAAAAGATGCAATAATGCAAGCGGCACTTGATTTTTTAACGGCGTGTTGGCAAAATGACCTTTTAGCCATTCAACATTGTCTTTCCAATAAAATATTTTTTCATATCCTGATTGTAAGAATGTTAAAGCTAAAAAAGCCAGAATTAAGATAGAGGCAGGATTATTCATTTGAAGTCTATTTTTTATGAATTAAACGAGTAAGTTTTATTGATAAATCGGTTAAAATTATTTTTGCATTTCCGTTTCTTTCAATGTGATACATTGCATCTGAAAGCTCTTTGAAAATTTCATGAATATTATTTCCGTTAACAAAAGGTGCAAAATTTTCGAGTTTGAATTTATCCACTTTCGGTTCAATGTAAACCAAGCTTGGCGCCTGATAATTAAGCATTAATGCCTGACGGAACATTTCGATGCAAAACTGAATGAATTTTTTCTGGCTTTCGCGTCCAAGTCCGGCAATTTCTTCACTCCAGGAAATCAAATCCTGAATTGCTGCAGCATTTCCTTTGGCTCTAAATGCGGCACGAACCCAGTTTACAAACCATTGTTCGAATGGATATTCAGAATCATCTTCTTTCAATAAATGCATTGCTTTATTAAAATTTCCCTGAGCCTGATGCGCAATTTTTTTAGCTAAATTTTGATCAATATTTTCTCGTGAAACTAAAGCGTCGGCTATTACTTTTTCAGGAAGACCATTAAAGTGAATTACCTGACAACGAGAGCGAATGGTTTGAATAATATCTTCTTCATTTTCAGAAATCAGAATAAAAATAGTTTTATCTGAAGGTTCTTCAAGAAGTTTCAAAAGTTTATTTGAAGCCGCGATATTCATTTTATCGGCCATCCAAATAATCATGATTTTATAGCCGCCTTCGTAGGATTTCAGCGAAAGCGATTTTAAAACTTCCTGCGCATCCTCGACTCTGATTTCTCCTTGCTTGTTTTGAACGCCCAATATTTTATACCAGTCAAATAATCCTCCGTAAGGCATTTCCTGGATAAAAGTTCTCCAATCCTGAATGAAATCCAAACTTTTTGGTTTGGTTTTGACATCTTCGGTGGTAACAGTTGGGTAAATAAAATGCAAATCAGGATGCGAGATATTTTGAAATTTTAAATTGCAGGACTCGTTTCCGTTTTCATTTTCATTGCCTGTATTGTTGCACAAAATGTATTGCGCATAGGCTATAGCAGTTGATAATGTGCCGCTTCCTTCGGGCCCAATAAACAATTGTGCATGCGGAATTCGTCCTGAAGATGCACTTTTTATCAAGTGACTTTTGATATAATCCTGACCTAAAATTTGAGAAAATTGCATGAAGCAAAGATAGAAGAAAATGGTGGAGTCAAAAACTTTAGATTAAAAGATTATGGGTTGTCTTAAAATTGAAAAATTTGAGAAATTTTTTTTGAAAAAAAACGGAGATGTATAGGCATAATTTTGTTAATAAATTACTTCACGCGAGTAGATATGAAGACTTTTTTGTTAATATTTTTTTGCCAAAAACGATAAACGTAATGAAATTTTAGCTATTTAATGTTAAAATCTACCACTTTTTTATAGGTAATGTCTTACGGTTTTTGTTTTAACAAATTTAACAAAACCCTCGTTAAAACGCAGATTTTCTCGACATACGACTGTTTTTTAAGTTTTTTTTAAGGATTTTTTTTGAAAAAAGAAATCAATAAAGTTGCAATTTAAGTTAAATTATATATTTTTGTTTGCATCAACAACCATTTATAAATAGAATCTATGAAAGGGAAAATTATTTTATTAAGTACACTTTTTTTCTTGACAACTGCAGCTGTTTCAGCGCAGGCAAAAAATGCTCCAAGAAGTATCATTAGTACAACAGCTCTTATCAGAAAATACCATGATCAAAAAGAATTGAGTGGTATGCAAAAAGGAGAACTTTTGGAATTATACATTGAGCGTATTAAAGTTTTAGTGAAAACTCTCCCTTACATTGCTTTGGTTACTAAACCAGGTGTTACTATGGCCGACTTAGGTATTCCGGACGATAGTGAACACAAAAAAGTATTAGACAACCAAGCGGTTGGTACTACAACTTTCCTGGATACTACGGTAGACTTCCAAAGAAAAATGATGCCTTATTCAGATAAAGGAAACTTGATCGCGGCAATTTTATTTTACGAAAGCACATTGAAATCATTACACGAGTTCAACGATTTGAACGAAATGTAATAAATAAAATATTTTTAAAACCTTTTTTAACGTGTTTACGTAGATGATTTAGATTTTCGAAAAACATTTTAAAAGAGCGATAAAAAATAACTCGTTCTCGATGTGTTCTGATTATTTCGGAAAAATCGAGATGAGTTTTTTCATTTACGCATACCCAAATTTATTATTAACCCTAATACCCCCTTATCATGAAAAAAATTACTCAAATGATCTGCGTTCTTTTGACAGTTACTAGTATGAGTGCTCAGCAAGAGAAAGGAATTATGGGCTACAACAATTGGTTAAATAACTGGACCGAATTTAAGCCTAACAAAGTAGAGTATGGAGAAGCAAACCAAATTTTAGCAGGAAATATTTCTGTTAACACTAAATTGCTGAAAAGGAATGTTTATGTTTTGCAAGGCAACGTTTATGTTACAAACAATGCAGTATTAACAATCGAACCAGGAACTTTAATTATTGGTGATTTCGAAACTAAAGGAACATTGGTAGTTACAAAAGGTGCACAACTTGTTGCAGATGGTTTAGAGACTGATCCAATTGTATTTACTTCAAACCGCAGCCAGAAAAAAGCTGGAGACTGGGGTGGAGTTGTACTTCTTGGAGATGCTCCAATTAACAAATTTGGAGGTGTTGGTTCTTACAACTTAGATCTTGATCCTACACTTACTTCTTATGGTGGCGACAACGTAAACGGAAATTCAGGTATCTTGAGATTTGTTAGAATCGAATTTGCTGGAAAAAAAGTTAAAGGTGCAGATACTTTCAATGGCTTGACTGTTGCTGGTGTTGGTGCTAAAACGATACTAGAAAATGTAATGGTAAGCTACTCTGGAGGTGATTCATTTGCTTTCTTTGGAGGAGATTTAAACGCTACGAAACTAGTTTCTTACAAATCAATCAACGACGATTATAAATTTACTCAAGGTGTTCAATGCCGTTTATTTAACTCATTGGCAGTTAGATCATCTTACTTATCAAGTAACAAAGACGGATCTCGTTGTATGGAGGTAAAAACTTTCGAAAAGAAAAGCGAAACAGATTTTACTAAAAAACAAACACTTGTTGTTGCAACAAATATTACAATGTTAAATGATAGTGATAACATTAAAGCTGATATTCAGGCAGGTTTAGTAAAAGAGGCAGTTTATGTTGCCGAAACTGCTTCTCTTGAAATGAAGCGTAGTGTAATCTCTGGATTTAACCCGGCCGTTCTATTGGACAGCAAAACTGAGATTAATGATGCCAACCTTAAAAAAATCAAAATTGAGGAAATGTATTTCAACTTATGTAACGGAAATATCTTTACAGAATACAATTCTAACAATGAAGATTTAGAGGGCTGGTATGGAAACCCTGTGTTCTTTAACGTGATGTCACAAAGTGATAACAAAGAAACTTTCATTGATATCTACAATGCTAAAAAACCAGATTTCAGATTGCAATTAGGAAAAATTACAGCATCTAGCGGAAAATAGATAAGTTTCGATTTTTATTTCAAGAGCGTAAATTTTATTAATTAAGTCCCCAGACACAATTTATGTCAGTCTCGTGACCAAATAAAGATCAGAACATAATGGCCCCATCTATAAAAAAATATTTTATTTATATTATATTTTTGGTTTCGCCTGCAGTAGCAATAAATGCACAATGCAAGTCAGGAAACATTGTTTCTAATGACACAAAATGCATCGCAGCGGCGTGTAACAACAACCAAAAAACAGTAATAGCTGGTACATCAGTGATCAGCAAATTAGATAATTCTAATCAGTTAGCAGTAGAGCTATCCATCCCCAAGGATAGCTTTGCTATAGCTACTGATTGTAATGATCAGACAACTTCAGAATGCAAGGAAAACGCATCAATTACAGCTTCTTATTCTGTTCTTGCGAAGGACATTATTGAGAACTATAAATATGATTTTTCTGAAACATTCATAGATATTTTGTTTTTTGAAAATATAGACTTAGCAAGAACTAGAACTATATGATTCAGAAAACTACGCTATCTGTAATCCGATTTATTCTTTTTTTTAGTATTTTTTTATGTACTAAAACAAATAGCTATGCCCAGACAATAGTGCCTCAGCAACTTGGATATCCAAGAATTTGTGCTGGGCTTATTGTCGATGGGAAGCCTTTTAATGAGTATAACGCGACTTTCAGCTATGTAGATTTCCCTGCTGGTACTACTTTCGAAGTAGAACTTTCAGATGACTTAGGAAATTTTACTACACCAACTGCAACTACAAAAATTTCAATTACCGATAATGCAGCTTTACAGCAACAAACTATAAAGTTTGCGGTTCCAACAAATTTGAAGGGATCTGATACGTATAGCATGCGAATTAAAAGTAATACCGCAACGCCTGTTTATAGTTTAAGATTTAGAAATTCTCAAGCTGTAACGAGTTTCCCTATTTATTACAGAACTTATGTAGAATCCTTTTTTATCAATGATAAACTGGCAACTGCAACTTATTGTACTGGCGGAAGTTTAAGTCTTTCTATTTATAATCCTACACCAGCAGATATACCGTCATCTCCCGCAAACTATTCAAATCTTAAATATAAATGGTTTAAAGATGACGTTGCAATTGCAGGACAAAGCGGTAAAACGTTATTGGTAAATGCTCCAGGTGTTTATTATGCACAAATTGATTACGGAGGCTGTAATGATGAAAACTTTAGCTCAAACAGAGTTACAGTAACTTCATCAACATCGGGATCATCTGTAACTGTAGATTCAAGCTTAGGAAATCCATTTTGTTCAAGCGGAACAGGTACGACTTTAACAGCAACAGCTGGTAATAAATACCAATGGAAAAAAAACGGTGCAGTAATTACCGGAGCCACAAATCGCAGTTATACTACAAATGAAGCTGCAGTTTATACTGTTGATGTTGATTTTGGAGGATGTACAGCTACAGGAACAATCGATTTAAAAGGAAACAATTTTACAGCTTCATTAAATGTCCCAGCGGCGAACGTTATTGCTCCAAACGAAACTTTAAGCGTTACTGTGACTACAAATGCGGTTAATCCAACTTTCCAATGGTTTCTTGGAAATAATGTGATTTCAGGTGCTAATACCAACACTTATGTGGTGTCTGCACGTGGAAATTATAAAGTAAAAGTAAGTCAGGCAGCAGGATGTGTTGTTGAACAAGAATTACCTTTTACAGTTAGTTACGATGGTGATCCAGCTACTTCTGTAGAAAAAATTGCAAATATTATAAGCTTGAGCAGTTATCCGTATGATGTATGGGATATTCCGAGTGAATACAAAAACCCAGAAACTAGTGTTAAAATAATTAGTTCAAACGGAGACATGGTTCTTGATGTTGTCAACTATCAAGGCGATTGGCCCCCGTCTGGATCAATTGATATTAAAAATGTAAATCCAGTATATTACTATGTCATTCAATCCGGGACAGGTGAAAGAAAAGGATCAATAACCCTGATAAAATAAGATGAAGAAAATCCTACTATTCATGACTTTATTTTACGGTTTATCAAATGTACTCTATGCTCAAGATACCAAATCTGAGGATGGAGTTGTTTCGTTTTCTTTACCTATCAGAAATTCTTTAAAGTTTAATAGATACATAATTAATCCAACGTTCAGTTTTGTACGCGAATCAAATCCTTATGTAAGTTTTTATAATAAAAGACAATGGGTTTCATTTGACGATGCTCCAAATACTTATTTATTTGGTTATTCTGGCCGTTTTAGAGAGAATGAAGCTTTCGCTTTTGGATTATTTCAACAAAATTATGGTGTTTTTACAGTATTTGGAGGAGTAGCCAATTTTGCCCATAATATCGTTTTGCAAGAAGATAGCAATTTGACATTTGGACTTAATGTGGGTGCCTACCAAAGTGGTTTAAACAAAGGTAAAATTGTTACAAATGATCCAAATCTTCCAATTGATAATATTCAGTCAAACACATTGCTTACTGTAAATCCGGGTATTAACTACGGTACAGCATTTCTTGATTTTGGGTTATCGATCAACAATTTGGTTCTTTACAATTTTGGTTCAGGAATGGTAAAGGATGATCCGGAAAGAGCGATCGAGTTGCATGCAATGTACACAGGTTATATTGACAGCTACGGATTTTTCGACAGAAGTAAATTTTCCGGAATTGTAAAAACAGAAATTAAAAAAGATAAAACTGTTTTATCTGGACTTGCCATGCTAACGATTCCACAAGGAGTTTGGGCTCAAGCTGGATATAATACTTTATATGGTGTTTCGGCAGGTTTAGGTGTAAATATTTCACCTAGTATTGCGATCGAATACAATTATGAAAGAGGTTTTGGCAATTTTACAAATTTGGGTGGTTCTCACGAATTTGCAATTGCATATAAATTCAAAAGCAGAAATTACTATTACGGTGATGATGATGAAGGTTCACTTATTGATCCATCAAAACCAAAACCTGTAATGGCTAAAAAAACAACATCTGCTCCAGTTACAAGAGTAGATGGTGCTGAAAAAGCAAGATTGGCTGCTGAAGCAAAAGCAATTGCTGATGCAGAAGCGAAACAAGCAAGACTTGCTGCTGCTGAAAAAGTGAAGGCTGACGCCGAAGCTGCAGCAAAAGCAAAATTAGAAGCAGATAATAAAGCTAAAGCCGATGCAGAAGCATTGAAAATAAAACTTGCTGCAGATGCAAAAGCTAAAGCAGATGCTGCAGCTGCAACAAGAGCACAAACTGCAACTGCAAACAGAGCGGTTGCTACAACACAAAAAACACAAGCACAACTGGCAGCAGATAAAGCCAGAGCAGATGCAGAGGAACGCAGATTGAAATTGGTTGCTGATAACAAAGCCAGAGTAGATGCTGCCGCTGCAGCAAGAGCTCAAGCTGCTGCAAACAAACCAGCAGCAGTAGCAGCAAAAACACCGGCACAGTTAGCTGCTGATAAAGCGAAAGCTGATGCAGAGGCAATGAAATTAAAACTAGCTGCCGATGCGAAAGCCAAAGCGGATGCTGAAGCTGCAAAAGCTAAAGCAACTGGAGCACCTCAAAAAACACAAGCAGAATTAGCTGCAGACAAAGCTAAAGCTGATGCAGAAACTGCTGCTAAAGCAAAATTAGCAGCCGATGAAAAAGCGAAAGCAGATGCGGAAGCATTGAAAGTTAAATTAGCTGCAGATGCAAAAGCAAAAGCAGATGCTGCTGAAGCGAAGAGAAAAGCTGATGCAAAAGCAAAAGCTGAGGCTGCGGATTTACAATCGATTTTAGCTGCCGATGCAAAAGCAAAAGCAGATTCAGATGCTTATCAGGCTAGATTAGCGGCTGAAGCAAAAGCGAAAGCAGCTTCTGAAGCTAAAACGAAAGCTGCAATTGATGCTGCAAACAAAGCGAAAGCTGCCGCAGCATTGAAAGAAAAAGCTGCCGCAGATGCTGCCTTAAAAGAAAAATTAGCTGCTGACGCAAAAGCAAAAGCAGATGCAGAGGCGAGACAAGCATTAATTGCTGCAGAAGCAAAAGCGAAAGCGGATGCAGAAGCATTGAAAATAAAACAAGCTGCTGACGCAAAAGCGAAAGTAGAAGAAGATGCAAGACAAGCAAAATTAGCTGCTGATGCAAAAGCGAAAGCCGATGCAGAGGCGATTCAGGCGAAACTTGCTGCAGATGCAAAAGCAAAAGCTGACGCAGAGGCATTACAAGCAAAATTAGCTGCTGATGCTAAAGCAAAAGCAGATGCGGAAGCACTTCAGGCAAAACTTGCTGCTGATGCAAAAGCGAAAGCAGATATGGAAGCTTTACAAGCAAAATTAATTGCTGACGCAAGAGTAAAAGCAGATGCTGAAGCTACGGCAAAAGCAAAAGCTGATGCTGAAGCAAAAAAATTACAAGAAGCAGAAGAAGCTCGTCAGGCGAAATTAGCTGCAGATGCGAAAGCAAAAGCGGATGCTGAAGCTCTTAAAGCGAAACAAGCTGCTGATGCAAAAGCGAAGGCTGATGAAGAAGCTCGTCAAGCAAAATTAGCTGCTGATGCAAAAGCAAAAGCTGATGCTGAAGCTTTACAAGCTAAACTTGCTGCTGATGCTAAAGCAAAAGCAGATATGGAAGCATTACAAGCAAAATTAATTGCTGATGCAAAAGTAAAAGCAGATGCTGAAGCAACCGCAAAAAAATTACAAGAAGCGGAAGAAGCTCGTTTGGCAAAATTAGAAGCAGATAATAAGGCGAAAGCTGATGCTGAAGCATTGAAAGTAAAACTAGCTGCTGATGCAAAAGCCAAAGCTGATGCAGAAGCTTTACAAGCAAAACTTGCTGCAGATGCAAAAGCGAAAGCAGATGCAGAGGCATTACAAGCGAAATTAGCTGCCGATGCAAAAGCGAAAGCGGATGCCGAAGCATTAAAAGTAAAACTTGCTGCAGATGCGAAAGCCAAAGCTGATGCTGAAGCTTTAGTAGCAAAACAAGCTGCTGAAGAGAAAGCAAAAGTGGAAGAAGAAGCTCGTCAGGCAAAACTAGCTGCTGACGCAAAAGCGAAAGCTGATGCCGAAGCATTAAAAGTAAAACTTGCAGCTGACGCAAAAGCGAAAGCTGATGCCGAAGCATTAAAAGTAAAACTTGCAGCTGACGCAAAAGCAAAAGCGGATGCTGAAGCTTTACAAGCAAAACTAGCTGCAGATGCAAAAGCAAAAGCTGATGCAGAGGCATTACAAGCGAAATTAGCTGCTGATGCGAAAGCAAAAGCGGATGCAGAAGCATTAAAAGTAAAACTAGCTGCAGATGCAAAAGCCAAAGCTGACGCAGAAGCATTACAAGCAAAATTAGCTGCAGATGCAAAAGCCAAAGCTGACGCAGAAGCATTACAAGCAAAATTAGCTGCTGATGCGAAAGCAAAAGCGGATGCAGAAGCATTAAAAGTAAAACTAGCTGCAGATGCAAAAGCCAAAGCTGACGCAGAAGCATTACAAGCAAAATTAGCTGCAGATGCAAAAGCCAAAGCTGACGCAGAAGCATTACAAGCAAAATTAGCTGCTGATGCGAAAGCAAAAGCAGATGCTGAAGCGTTAAAAGTAAAACTAGCTGCAGATGCAAAAGCCAAAGCTGATGCTGAAGCTTTACAAGCAAAACAAGCAGCTGACGCAAAAGCTAAAGCAGATGAAGAAGCTCGTCAGGCAAAATTAGCTGCAGACGCAAAAGCAAAAGCGGATGCTGAAGCGTTAAAAGTAAAACTTGCTGCTGATGCTAAAGCTAAAGCCGATGCAGAAGCGCTTCAAGCGAAACTTGCTGCCGATGCAAAAGCAAAAGCCGACGCAGAAGCATTACAAGCGAAACTAGCTGCAGATGCGAAAGCAAAAGCGGATGCAGAAGCATTACAAGCAAAATTAGCTGCCGAAGCAAAAGCAAAAGCAGACGCAGAAGCGTTACAGGCAAAACAAGCTGAAGAAGCGGAATTAAGAGCTAAGCAAGCAGCGGATGCAGCAGCAAAAGCGGCAGAAGCTCAAAAAGATGAAACAGCAAAAGCTATTGATAATTTAACGCAATCATTAGATGCGTCAAATAAAAATCAAAGTGATTTATTGGCTCAGTTTAATGCTACAGTTGCAAACAAACAAAAAGACCTGAATGATTTAAGAGAGGAAAATGACTTAAGTGAAAAAGGAATTTACAAAGAACCGAAACCATTCAAGAGTGTTGCAGCAGAGAACAGTCAGCTAGAAGCTTTGAAAACAAATATTGCTGAGGCAAACAGAATTCAAAAAGATGAGATTGCCAAGTTGACGAATTTATATAACGAAAGACTTAAAAAAGTTCCGAATAAAAATGACGCTTTAAACAGAGCTTATCTAGAAAAGATAAATCAGTTGAAAGCAGCACAATTAAAAATGGAACAAGATAGTGCAGCGTTACTTGCGAATTTAGAGCGTATTAAAGCAGAAACTGAAATCGAGAAAAAACGTAGAATTAAGCGTGCAGCTTATGAAAACGATCAAGGAAGATACAATCAGGATCTAGCAGCTCTTAAACGTATTAAGGAAACTACTAAAGTTAGCAGTACGCCTTTAACAGCAAGTGATTTTGATTTTGGTGAAGACCAATCAAATATGCAGATCATCAAGAATATTAAAAATTCTGATAGTGGTTATTATATGATTGTTGCAGTTCACAGCAGTGTTGAAAAAAGAGATGAATTCTTGACCAAAGCAGTTGCTGCGGGACGTTCAGACATTAATTTCTTCTATAATATAGCAACAAGTAAATATTACATCTATTACGAGAAATATGAGGGATTACAAGAAGCGACTAAAGCATTAGAAGCTAAAGGAAATAAACCTTATAATGGAAAAATGGCCATCGTAAAAGTGGAGAATTAATAATAGACAATAAGAGTTAAGCACCTTATTTTTTAAGGTGCTCGTTAAAAATAAATAGTTTAAAGCGGCCAAAATTTTAATCGCTAATGCCCCTTAGAGATTAAGAAGGCCACAAAAATTAAATACCATGAAAAAACCTACTATTCTTAAAATTGCAATATTGCTTCTGTTGATTTTACAAGCAGATGTAGTATTTTCTCAAACTTATAAGGCTTTTAATAAAGAATATACCACACAGGTTAGAGGAGATATTATTAACATTGGAAATAGTATACTTAACAGAGGTACTAAGAAATCTGATGGTACTTATAGTGTAAGTCCTAACACACCTTTTAGCGGTACTACTAGTAATGATACAAATGGTAATTTTGATATGTACTATATCAATGTTGACCCTGTCTCGAATAACACTGAGAAAATATTCAGTTCGAGTAGTGCTACTCTTACAGTGCCAAATAATATTGCTCCTGCAGCTCCTTGTTATAAAGTTGCTTATGCTGCTTTGTATTGGTCAGGTATTTTAAGATCACCAGCAGATAGAACAAAAATTAAAAATGTAAAAATTAAGGTTCCCAATACCACTAATAGTAATTATCAGGATGTGGTAGGAACCGTTATTTGGGATATTGATAAAAATGCTGATGGTATTTCTGATTCAGGAGGTAATAAAACACAAGCTTATGCCTGTTTTGCTCCTATTACATCATTATTAAATGCAACTAATCCAAATGGAGTTTACACCGTAGCAAATGTACTAGCTACTGAAGGTGTAAAGAATACTAACGGTTCAACTGGTTTGGCCGCTGGATGGTCTCTTTTTATTATTTATGAAGATAATTCATTACCAACCAAGTCAATTTCTACTTTTAATGGATTTTTTGGGATAGGTAGTAATGCAGGCCCTATTAGCACAACGGTTAATGGTTTTACGACTCCAGATCTAGGTGACGTTAATGGAAGAGTCGCTTTTTCAGCTCTTGAAGGGGATCAAAATTATTCAGGTGATTACCTTTACATTAACAGTAAGTCTATTACGACATCACCAAGTTCGGTGAGACCAATAAATAATTTCTTTAAAAGTTCGATAACAACTTCGAATGGTGTATTTACAGATAGAAATCCTAATGGTACCAATACTTTAGGTTTTGATGCCGGAGTTCTTGATATTACGCCCCAAAGTGGAATTATTCCAAATAAAGCAACATCTGCACAAATCACCATAGGTACAAATGTGGATGTTTATATCAATTATTTTTTGGCTTTTTCAGTAGATGTTATTGCGCCTAATGTTAAATTGATAAAGAAGGTACATGATGCAGCTGAAGTTGACGCAGAAAATAAAAATGTAACATTAGGTCAGGAGTTGCGATATACTTTATCATTTAAAAATAGTGGAAATGACAGTGCAACCGAATTTACGATAACGGATCAGTTGCCAACTAACACCAATTTTAATTTTCCAGCAGATATTTTTAAGTTGCCTACTGGAATGACCATAGCTAACAATGTTACCTATAATGCTGCAACTCGAACTATAACATTCAAGGTACCAAATAGTTTGGTTGAAAAAAATGATCCGGAAGAGACAATCCGTTTTAAAGTCAAAGTGGTAGATGATTGCGCTTCATTGATAGATGCTTGTAATAATGTTATTAGAAACTCTGCGCTTACAAGCTATCGCGGTAACCCTGCGGCAGGTGGAGGTGGTAATGGTACTCTATTTGGAGATACGAGTTATGCTTCTGCAAATTCTTGTAATGCTACACCTCAGTCTACAAATTTCCTTGTAGGTTTAGATGCTTGTAAAAATAGTAAAGCAGAAATCTGTTTGACAGATATGGACCTTTCTGCAGCTGGTGGCTATACAACTTACAAATGGGGAACAAGCTCAGCTTATAATCCTGTTTTAGGAACAAATCAAAAACTTAAAATTACAGGACCAGGAACATATTATGTTTATAGTACAAAAACAGGTTGTCCTGATTTCGAACAAATTATTACTGTAACAGATGGAGGTGGAGTAAAAACCAATCCAATTATTAAATATGCAGATAATAAAGATTCTAATGGTGTTATTGCTCCTTGTGATATTGATGGAAAACCATTGCCAAAAATATTTCTTTGCGGTGCCAATGATTCAAGACTTTTTGATTTAGCACTTCCATCGGCAACAGTTGTATGGGAAAAAACGACTTGTGTTCGTCCCCCACTTTCAGAGTTATCTGATTTATGTGCTGACGAAAGAACAACTTGCACCTGGGTTTCAGCAGGACCAAACGGTTCTCTTTTTACAGCTAGTGAAGCAGGTTATTATAGAGTAACCATTAGTTCAGGAGGTTGTGTAAACAAATTTTATTTTAATGTCTACAAAAGTGATGTTGCTATAAATGAAACGCATAAAAATATTTTATGTACAACTCCAGGAAGCATTACCGTAGATAAACTTACAGGATATGAATTTAGCTTGACGCATGTTCTGATTCCGGCTTCTAGTTCTACTACTACTGCTTGGGGAGATAATAATGTTTTCAGCATTACAGATGCAGGTAATTATGTTGTAAATTATAGACTTAAAAATGTCAACCCAACTTGTGCCTACAAAACAAATCAGATTATCATTGCTAAAGATGATTTTACAGCTGGAATAGATAATCCAACTGAAAATCCACTTTGTTTTGGTGATAAAGGAAGAATTCAGGTAAGTGCCACAAGCGGATTTACAGGATATTATTACACACTTTATGAAGATGGTGTTAAAGTTCAAGAGTTAGGACCTTTAACAGATCGTACACATGCATTTGAAAACTTAACACCAGGGAAAACTTATACTGTTGACGTTTTTACTAAAAAACCAGATAACACTATAGAGTGTACTGCAACAGTGAGCAGAGCTATACCTAATCCAGCAGCTGCTTTAACTCTAACATCTTCAGTTATAAAACCTCTTACAGCTTGCGCTGATGGACAATATAGAATTACAGCAAGTGGCGGTAAAGCTCCTTATGCATTTTTTGTAGACGGTTCAACAACTGAGTATGCATTGGATGAAAATGGTAATACTGATTTGAATTCAATAATATTAAATACTCCTACTGCAAAAGAGTATACTATATTAGTACGCGATTTTAATCGTTGTGAAACTACCTATAAATTTACAGTTCCAGCAAACCCTAAACCAGTATATACCGTTGTTCCATCAACTATTAACTGTTATGGAGAAAAAGGATCAATTACTGTAAATGTAACAAACGCAAATGGCTATGCTTTAGAATATAGTATTGATAATGGCGCTACATTTGGTTCAAATCCAACATTCTTAAACTTAAAAGAAGGAACTTATAACGTTGTTGTTCGATATACATTATCAGGACAAACATGTACAGACCCTGCTCAAGCTGTTGCAATTTTACCTCCGGCAAATGCCTTAACTGCTTCTGGAGGAGTTTCAGAATTAGCAGGATGTAGACTTGGAGGTCTTGGCGGAAGATTAAGATTTACTAACGTTACAGGTGGTACTATTCCTTATGAATTTTCATTTGATGGAGGAGCAAGCTGGCAGACTTCGCCAGAGAAAGATGTTATGGATGGTACATATGTGCTTATCGTTAGAGATTCTAAAGGTTGTACTTATAAATTACCTTATGACGTAATTTTAGATCCAAAACCAGCAGATCCACAAATTGACCCAATTAATGTAGTTTATAACTGTACTGGTACGGGAATAGCTACTGTAACGGTTAATAATCCTGCAAATGGAAATTATTCATACGAATATTATTTAGATGATGTTCCAAATACACCAATTGATAATAATGTATTTACAAATGTTATATCAGGAAGTCATAATATTAAAGTTAAATATAAATTAGTAGACGCTAGTACTTATAGTAATTTATTGAAAGAAGATTTCGGAAGTGGAGATCCTACTACAAGTCCAGGTATTGCGGCGGCTTATTGTTTTAATAATCAAGATCCAATCATTCACACGTGTCCTAATCCTACTAGATCGGTTGAGGATAATCAATATTCTGTAGCTAGTTTCTTTTGGAGAAGCGATAATGCTTGGTATCACTTTAAAGATCACACTACAAACGGTGTAGATCCTAATGGAAGATATTTATTAGTAAATATTGGTGGTGCGGCAGGTCTTGATGGTGTACTTTATAGTAAACCAATTGCAGACGTTATTCCGAATCAGCCGATAAAGGTAGATATTGCTGTTGCCAATTTATTAAATGCAGGTCAGCCAGGTGGAGCACCAATTGTTAAATTTCAATTGGTTAATCCAGCAGGTGTAGTCGTTGCTGAAGCCGACACGGGAAAAATTGCTGAGGATCCAAATGATCCAAACAGAACAAAATGGATTGAAATTCCAACAATCTCTCTAAATCCAGGACCTAATACCAACTTGACATTTGTTGTCCGTTCAGGAAGTACAGTGTATGGAGGAAACGATTTATTGATTGATGATATTTCAGTTTACCAATTACCGAAGTCTTGTTTACAAGAGCAAAAAATTCTTTTTGATGTTGGAACAGATAAAGCATTTACTGTTTTAGAACCAGTTATTCAAGATGTTGCTTGTAACGGAGGAAACACAGGATCAATTACAATCACAGCTCAAAATTTTGGTACAAGGTTCTATTATTCTATAAATGGTGGAACTCTTCAAAGTTCTACAACATCTCCAGTTACTATTAACGGATTAACTGCAGGAAATTATTCTGTGGTTGTACAAAGCGATGCAGCAGGAACTTGTTCAAAATCATATAGTAAAACTATTGGATCTCCAAGTGCTGTGACAGTTACAGCAAGTGTTACTACGCCGCTAACATGTAATCCAAATTCTGCTGCTATTACAGCTGTTGCTGGAGGAGGAACTTCTCCATATAAATATGAACTTAGAGCTGCAGACGGTGTTACAGTTATCACCGCATTTCAAGATTCAGCTGTATTTACTGGTTTAGGAAAAGGAACTTATACAGTTGCTGCTAAAGATTTAAGAGGTTGTTCTTCTGCAGTTTCAACTGCGGTTATTATAAATGACGCGCCACCAGTTACAGCAAGTTTAGCAAGTTCATCAGATTTATGTTTTGATGCTAATAAAGCTACAATAGTCGTTACAGCTTCAGGAACAGGAACATTATCTTATAGTTTAGATGGTGCTGCTGCTGTGAACACAAATACTTTCACTAATGTAGGAGTAGGAAATCATACTGTAGTAGTTACAGACAGTAATAATTGTTCAGTTACACTTAGTAGTATTATTGTTGCGCCAGAATTAAAGGCTACTGCAACAGTATCTGCCGGATTATCTTGTACAACGACAGGAGCAACTATTAAAGTTGATATTACTGGCGGTAAGTCAACTTTTACATATAAAGTTAAAGTTGGAACTGGTTCTTATGGAGCAAGTACTAACGTGACTGGAACTACATTTAATTATCCTGCGTCAGGAGCTGGTGATTATACTTTTGAAATTTCAGATTCTAATAGCCCAACGTCTTGTAAGGCAGAAGTTAGTGTAACAGTAGCTTCAATTTCAAATCCAACAGTTACTGCAACGCCAGTACAGGTAAAATGTAATGGAGCTTCTACAGGTGAGGTTACATTAGCAGCTTCAGGCGGATCATTAAGCTACTCTTACAGTTTCAACAATAGTCCATTTAGTGCTACTGTTAAATATACAGGGTTAAAAGCAGGTATTGCTTATCCATACCAAGTAATAGACACTAACGGCTGTACATCAGCTATTGGATCAATTACATTAACAGAACCAACAGTAGTTCAAGGAACTATTAATGCAACAGAACTTACATGTAGTAGTACTGGAACAGTTCCGGCTGTTGTTACTGTAACAGGATCTGGAGGAACAGGACCTTATCAATATAGTTTCAACGGAACTTCAAACTTTACAACTACTAATACTTATTCAACTTCTGCCGCTGGTACAGTAACAGCTTATATTAAAGATAGCAATAACTGTCAAATTGGACCGTTAAGTATTACAATTGCGACTTTATATCAAATTACTGATATTACAATTACTGATAGTGGTTATGATTGTTCGACAACTCCTCCAGGAGGTCATGTTAATATTGCAGCTGTAAAAGGTGGTGTTTCGGCGCCAATTCGTTATCAAATTATTTCAGGTCCTGCAGGATATGATACAGCAACTAATTCTGATGGTGAGTTTAAATCATTAGCTCCAGGAAGCTATATTTTTCAAGCTACTGATATTAAAACAGGTTGTTCATTTACTAAACCATATACAGTTAATGGTTCACCAGATATTGTAACTGGAGGATCAATCCTTACGACTATTAAATGTTATGGTGGTACAGGAACAATTCAGTTTACTGTTAATGGAATAAAGAGCAGATTTGATTATGTTATTAAAAATGGCTCAGGAACTACTATCCAGAGTGCAAACAACTTAGTTGGATCAACAAATACTACAATTACCGTAGGAACAGCTTTACCAGCTGGTGCTTATACTATAACTGCAACAGACAGAACAACAAAATGTCAGTCTGCTTATACAGTAACATTAACACAACCAGCTAATGCATTAGATGTTACAGCAACGGTTCCAAACATCAATTGTAATAATGGTCAGGCAATTATTACAGCTGTTGGCTCAGGCGGAACAACTAGTTATACTTATGCAGTTGTAATAAAAGGTGCGGTACCTACTGCCGGTGCGTATGGAACTGATCCTAAATTATCTGTTAATACAGTTAATGGTACAAAAGTAGATTGGGATGTTTATATTAAAGATGCTAACGGTTGTATTGATTTTGTTTCTGTTAAAGTTTTACAAGATCAAACTCCAAGCGTTACAGCTACTTTAGATAACCAATGTACAGGTTCTGGAAATAAATTCAGAATTACAGCAAATGGAACTGGAGGAATTGCTCCATTAACATATGGAATCAATGGTGCTACAGGTGCTTTTGGTTCAGATAATTTCTTTGATGTTGTTGCTAGCGCGACTCCATATATCGTTTGGGTAAAAGATGCTAACGGTTGTACTGCACAAGCAGCAGCTATTACAGTTTATCCACAATTAACTGCAACAACTGCAATTAAAGAATTGGACTGTTCTACAACAAGTCCAGATGCTACAATCACAGTTACTCCTAATGGAGGAAAAAGTCCATATACTTATCAAGTTTCTACAAATAACGGAACTTCTTATAGCGCTATGGCTTCAAATGTTTATACAACTTCAACAGCTGGAACATTCTTAATTAAAGTTACAGATGCAAATGGTTGTACGTTCGTAACTACTACTCCAATACTTTCTATTTCTAATCCAACAGTAACAGCGAACCAAATTAATGTAAGCTGTAATGGAGGAGCAGATGGTTCAGTACAATTAATTGGAGCTGGAGGTTCATTAACAGGAGGTCAGAATTATCAATATAGCAAATACGGAATCATTTATGGATCTGCTTCTTCTTTCACAGGATTAGCAGCTGGAGATTACGATTTCTTTGTAAAAGACAGTAAAGGTTGTGTTGGTAAAATTACAGTAACCATAACAGAGCCTTCTAAATTAGTTGTTAGCGCGAGTGCAACAAAATTCACATGTAGTGCTACAAATACTAAACAAGCGGCTGTAGTAACGATTGCAGTTCCAACAACAGGAACATCGCCATACGAATACAGCTTCAATGGTGGAGGATATGCAGCTGGAAGAACTTTAACAGTAAATGATAACGGAACAGATCAGGTTATTAACTACTCTGTAAAAGATGCAAAAGGATGTATTACTTCAGGATCATTAACTTTAAATAAATTAAACCCACCTGTTATTGCTAGCGTTACACCTACAGCAGTAACTTGTATTGCGACATCAAGTTCAGTTACAGTTACAACAACTGTAGGGACAGGAGTTGCACCATTGACATACACTATCATTTCTCCGGCTACAGCTACAGGAAATACTACAGGAGCTACATCAGGAGTATTTACAGGTTTGGCACCGGATACTTATACATTTAAAGTTACCGATGCAAACGGATGTTACGATACTAAATCAATTACCGTTAATCCAGTGACGCAAATTGCTATTGCAGGCAACAAGAATAATGATGCAAAATGTAAAGGCACGTCAACAGGAAACGGAACATTTACTATTTCTGGTATCGCTACAGTTGGAAACTACAGTTTCACATTAACAGCAGGAACTTTAGGAACAGGCACATTGACAAAATCAGGGAATACCCTGTCATTGAGCAATGTTGCAGCTGGAATTTATACAGTTTCAGTTACCGATACAGCAACAGGTTGTAGCAATTCAACTTCAATTACAATCGGGGAGCCTGCATTGGCTTTAGATGTTACAGCTTTGGCTACAAACATCAATTGTAATAATGACAATGCTACAATTACAGCAACAGCAACAGGAGGAACAACAAACTACAGCTATGCGGTTGTGAAGCATAATGCTACAGAACCTCTAGCGACAGCTTATAATGCGAGCAATATCCTGACAGTTGATACAAACAGCGGAGCTGATATGAGCTGGGATGTTTATGTTATGGATGCGAGAGGTTGTAAAGATTTTGTTCAGGTTACATTATCAGCAGATCCTACGCCTTCAGTTACAGCGGTTTTAAGCAACCAGTGTACGGCTTCAGGAAGTGGATTCACTATTACAGCTACAGGAACAGGAGGTAAAGGCACTTTACAATACGGAATCAACGGAGTTGGCGGAGCTTTCTCAACGAACCCTGTTTTCAATGTTTCTGCTTCGGCTACAGCTTATACAGTTTGGGTAAAAGATGCCAACAACTGTACGGCTTCGGCTACGCCAATTATGGTTTACCCACAATTGACGGCTACTATAAAGATCAGCAAAGAGCTAGACTGTAGCGCTACTCCAAATGCAGAAATCACAGTTGATATTTCAGGCGGAAAATCTGGCTACACTTATAGAGTTGACCCAGGAACTGGAACTTATGGTTCAGTTACTCCGGTTGTAGGATCACAAATTGTTTATGCAAATGCTGCAACAGCAGGAACATATAATTTTGAGATTACAGATTCAAATTCACCTGCTTGTACAAGAATAGTTTCTATTCAGGTAAATGCGATCAGTAATCCAACAGTAACAGCTACTCAGGTAAATGTTACTTGTAATGGAGGATCAAACGGTTCGGTATTATTAAGAGGAGCTGGCGGATCAGGTTTTTATACTTACAGTAATGCACTTGCAGGAACTTACGGTGTAAGCAACAGTTTTACAGGACTTACAGCAGGATTGCATACTTTCTATGTAAAAGACAGTAAAGGATGTACAGGCAGTGTTGATGTTACAATCACTGAACCTACGGCTATTGTGGCTACTCCATCAGCGACTAAATTCACATGTAGCGCAACCAATGCAAAACAATCGGCATTGATTACTGTTACAGGAACAGGAGGAACAGGAGCTTATACATACAGTTATAACAACGGAACAACTTTTGTGGCAGGTAATACATTGTCAGTAAATGATAATGGTGCTTCACAAACATTCAATATTATTATTAAAGACGCTAACGGCTGTCTTTCACCAATGGTTCCAATTACATTGGCTCCATTGAATTCGCCAAAAATCAATACAGCTACTGCTTCAGCAGTAACTTGTATTGCAACAACAAGTACGGTTACAGTTACAACAACTGCAGGAACGGGTGTTGGAACATTGGCTTATACTATCATTGCACCTGCGTCAGCGACAGGAAATACTACAGGAGCTACATCAGGAGTATTTACAGGTTTGGCACCGGATACTTATACATTTAAAGTTACCGATGCAAACGGATGTTACGATACTAAATCAATTACCGTTAATCCAGTGACGCAAATTGCTATTGCAGGCAACAAGAATAATGATGCAAAATGTAAAGGCACGTCAACAGGAAACGGAACATTTACTATTTCTGGTATCGCTACAGTTGGAAACTACAGTTTCACATTAACAGCAGGAACTTTAGGAACAGGCACATTGACAAAATCAGGGAATACCCTGTCATTGAGCAATGTTGCAGCTGGAATTTATACAGTTTCAGTTACCGATACAGCAACAGGTTGTAGCAATTCAACTTCAATTACAATCGGGGAGCCTGCATTGGCTTTAGATGTTACAGCTTTGGCTACAAACATCAATTGTAATAATGACAATGCTACAATTACAGCAACAGCAACAGGAGGAACAACAAACTACAGCTATGCGGTTGTGAAGCATAATGCTACAGAACCTCTAGCGACAGCTTATAATGCGAGCAATATCCTGACAGTTGATACAAACAGCGGAGCTGATATGAGCTGGGATGTTTATGTTATGGATGCGAGAGGTTGTAAAGATTTTGTTCAGGTTACATTATCAGCAGATCCTACGCCTTCAGTTACAGCGGTTTTAAGCAACCAGTGTACGGCTTCAGGAAGTGGATTCACTATTACAGCTACAGGAACAGGAGGTAAAGGCACTTTACAATACGGAATCAACGGAGTTGGCGGAGCTTTCTCAACGAACCCTGTTTTCAATGTTTCTGCTTCGGCTACAGCTTATACAGTTTGGGTAAAAGATGCCAACAACTGTACGGCTTCGGCTACGCCAATTATGGTTTACCCACAATTGACGGCTACTATAAAGATCAGCAAAGAGCTAGACTGTAGCGCTACTCCAAATGCAGAAATCACAGTTGATATTTCAGGCGGAAAATCTGGCTACACTTATAGAGTTGACCCAGGAACTGGAACTTATGGTTCAGTTACTCCGGTTGTAGGATCACAAATTGTTTATGCAAATGCTGCAACAGCAGGAACATATAATTTTGAGATTACAGATTCAAATTCACCTGCTTGTACAAGAATAGTTTCTATTCAGGTAAATGCGATCAGTAATCCAACAGTAACAGCTACTCAGGTAAATGTTACTTGTAATGGAGGATCAAACGGTTCGGTATTATTAAGAGGAGCTGGCGGATCAGGTTTTTATACTTACAGTAATGCACTTGCAGGAACTTACGGTGTAAGCAACAGTTTTACAGGACTTACAGCAGGATTGCATACTTTCTATGTAAAAGACAGTAAAGGATGTACAGGCAGTGTTGATGTTACAATCACTGAACCTACGGCTATTGTGGCTACTCCATCAGCGACTAAATTCACATGTAGCGCAACCAATGCAAAACAATCGGCATTGATTACTGTTACAGGAACAGGAGGAACAGGAGCTTATACATACAGTTATAACAACGGAACAACTTTTGTGGCAGGTAATACATTGTCAGTAAATGATAATGGTGCTTCACAAACATTCAATATTATTATTAAAGACGCTAACGGCTGTCTTTCACCAATGGTTCCAATTACATTGGCTCCATTGAATTCGCCAAAAATCAATACAGCTACTGCTTCAGCAGTAACTTGTATTGCAACAACAAGTACGGTTACAGTTACAACAACTGCAGGAACGGGTGTTGGAACATTGGCTTATACTATCATTGCACCTGCGTCAGCGACAGGAAATGTTACTGGAGCTACGTCAGGGGTATTTACAGGCTTGGCTCCAAACGTGACTTATACATTCAAAGTTACAGATGATAATGGCTGTTACGATACTAAATCGGTTACTGTAAATCCAGTTACACCGATTGCGGTTTCAGTTAGCAAACTAAGTGACGTTAAATGTAAAGGAGATACTTCAGGATCTGCTAGATATACAGTTTCAGGATTTAGCAGTACTGGTAACTACACGGTTGCAGTTACAAGTTCTCCAACAGGTTTACCATACACAACAAGTACTAGTGGAGATGTTATCACTTTAACAGGATTATCTGTGGGAGATTATACACTTTCAGTGGTTGATAACACAACTGGATGTCCAGCAAATGCTACGATTACGATCAGTGAGCCAGCAAATGCTTTATCAGCAACTTTCGCAACAGTTAACGCTAACTGTCTTGTTGGTACTTCAAAAGTAACGGTTACTGCTGCAGGCGGAACAATCGCTTACAAATATGCTTTCATCCACGATGGAGCAATACTTAATGCTTCTGATTTTGGACCAAGCAATGTTGCTTACCTTGATCCGGCAATCGCTAATTGGGATGTTTATGTAAGAGATGCTAACAATTGTCAGGTTAAATTAGATGTAACAATTGCTAAAGATAATGCTCCAACAGTTACAGCTTCAGCTGTAGGTCAATGTTTAGGTGTTGGTACTTATACAATTACTGCTGTTGGTACAGGAACAGGTACTTTACAATATAGTATCAATGGTACTTCTTACCAAGCAGGTAATACATTTACAGTTACTGCAGCTGGTACTTATAACATTTGGGTTAAAGACGCAAATGGTTGTACAGCTCAAACTACTGTTCCAGTTATTGTTAATGATAAATTAACTTTATCTGCTCAATTAGATAAAAACATTACTTGCGTTGTAGGAAGTGAGGCAGCTCAAATTACTTTAACAGCAGGTGGAGGAAATGGAGTATACACTTATTCATTCACAAGCTCAGCAGCTGCTCCAACAGCAGTTCTATCTGGAAATGTGTTGACAACTAGTGATGCTGGAAATTATACTTTCACAGTAACTGATGGACGTGGTTGTACAGTTACAACTACAGTGCCTATTAGTATTACATTGCCTGTTTATCCAGATATTACAGGTGTAACTCAAACGCAATTTATTAACTGTTTTGGAGAGGAAACCGCTGCTATTAATATTGTAGTAGATAATACTAAAGGGCTTTCCCCGTTTGTATTCAATGTAAGAAGAACAGCTCCTACGGTTAAAGATTATTTTACACAAACTTCAGGTTTATCAGCTGGTGATTACACAATCACGGTTACAGATTCAAAAGGTTGTACAGATACACAAACAATTACGATCAATGAGCCAGCAAAAATTGTGGTTACAAGTCATGCAGTTAACATTACTTGTGTGCCAGGTGTTGGAACTTCAAAAGGATCAGTTATTGTTGACAATGTAACTGGAGGTACTGCACCTTATACATATTATGTTACAGGTATTAATAATTATTATGCATCAGAAAATAACCTTTCAGGAACAACTTCTGTTACTTTTGATGTAGTTGATTTTGGTTTATATCAAATTCGTGTAGTTGATGCTAAAGGATGTACAGTAGTTAAATCAGATGTATTAGTGGCTTCTCCACCTTCTGCGCTTGACATTCAGGTAGATCTTTCAACAGTTTATTGTACAGCTGTTGGTCCAATTCCTGCGGGTGGTACCGCGGTGGTAAAAATTGGATCATCATATGTTGGACCATTGCCATTTCATTTTAATATTTATAGAGGAGCTACACCACCTCAAATCTTTACTGCAGATGGTACAGATGGATGGCAGGGCGAAGATCCAGCAGGAAGTAAACAAACTACGTTCACAGGTCTTACTCCTGGAGTACAATATACTTTTATCGTTTATGATGAAAACACAAAATGTTATTATTATCAAGTTGCTGGTGATAAAATACCAACAAATTCTCAGTTAACTGTTACTGCTACTGGAAATAATATTACTTGTACTGGTGCAGCTGATGGTGCGGTTAATTTTGTTGTTACAAATCCTTATACAGCAGCTACCCCGATAACAATTAGCTATGATGTAATCAATGCTTTTAATAATATAAGCACAGGATTAACTGGAACTTCTCCAAGTACGACTTCAAATTTTGTAATGTCAAACGTTGGACCATTACCAAAAGGTACTTATTATGTTTTAATCAAAGAAGTTGTTGGACCAAATGCAGGTTGTAGTGTTGCGTCAGCCAACTTTAATATTTTGGAATCTCCAAAACTACTGGTTCTTACAGCTTCAGTAGCTAAGAAAGCAAATTGTGCAAATAATTCCGGAATTATTACAGCCACTGCATCATTTGGAACAGCTCCATATACTTATCAATTATTGCCTGATACAGCTGTAGCTCCTACAAGCGGTAGTTCAGGATGGAATACTCCAAATACTTTTAATGCAAATGCAGGCGATTATATAGTTTATGCAAAAGATGCTTACAACTGTATTAAAGCATTCCCAATTACACTTGATAAATATACTGATCCAACTATCAATGTACCAGCTGCGATATGCTATACTGGAAGCCCATTTACGTTTACAATAACTGGTTCAGTTGATTCAAGTATTGTAGGCGGAGCAACTTATAGTGTTGACGGAAGTACATTCCAGAGTTCACCTACGTTTACTTTTAGCGCAGCTAAAGTTTATACGTTGTCAATTAAAGATGGAAATGGTTGTATAGCAAGCACACCTTTCGAAGTCAAACCACAACTTAAACTTGATGTTAAACAAACAAGAGATTTAAGCTGTATTGTTGGAAGTGAAGATGCTCAATTTACTTTAACCGCTGCGGATGGTTATGGTTCTTATACTTATGCATATACTTATAATAGTGGTACAAGTACTGCTATGCCAACAAATGTTTTAACAGCAAGTGGTGTAGGTACTTATGTATTTACGGTGACTGATGCTCAAAACTGTCAGGCAACTTATACTATTAATTTAGATGCTATTCCGGCAATTGCTTTTACGGTTTCTTCTGTAAATGCTAGTTGTAATGGAGCTTTTGACGGAACTATTACAGCTGTTGTATCTGGAGGTGTTGGTCCATTTAAATATCAATTAGAAGATGGTGGTGTGCCAATTGTTGCTTACCAAGATTCAAATGAATTTAAAAACTTGCCTGCAAAAACTACTTATGTAGTAAGAGTTAAAGATGCAAGAGAGTGTACAGATAATAAAGCTGCAACTATTGGTCAACCAACGATTTTGTCCGCTACATCATCAGTGACAACATCATTGTTATGTACAGCAGGAAACGCACCATCAAAAGCTGTTGTAACGGTTGTACCATCAGGTGGAACATCTCCTTACCAATACAGCTATGACAATGGCGCAAGCTATTCTTCAAATGCTACTTACGAGACCTTCGCAGGTATCACATTTGATGTAAAAGTTAAGGATGCAAACGGATGCGAGGTTACCATCACAAATGGTGTTAACGTACCGGCATTGAATCCTCCGACAGATATGGATATCGTAGGAACACCGATTTTCTGTCTTCCAGCTGCTAGACAAACAAGTACAGTTACAATCAGCAACGTACAGAACGGTGTAGGTACAAAATCATTTGCGATCTTGTCTCCTGCTTCACAAGCTGGAAACATTTCTGGTGCATCAAGCGGTGTATTCACCAACTTGCCAGCGGGTACTTACTTATTTGAAGTAAAAGACGCGAACAACTGTACTTATGAAGAGTCTTATATCATTGATCCGGTAACCAATATAGCGGTTGCAGGTCAATTGACAGCAGATGTTTCTTGTAACGGGGGCAACGATGGTTCGGCTACATTTACTGTATCAAACAATACAGGAGCAATCAGTTATGTATTTACAACAGGAACTGGAACACTTGCATTATCAGGAAATGTAATTACGGCTACAGGTTTAGTGGCAGGAAATTATACATTACAGGTAACTGACAATACGACTCTGTGTACAGCTACAGCATCAGTTACGGTTGCTCAGCCAGCTGCATTAGGTCTGACTGCTAATCCATTTGTGAATGCAAACTGTAATTCAGATGCTCAGGCGAGTGTAGTTGCTACAGGCGGAACGGCTCCATATACTTACTCATTCGTAGTAAGAGGAGCAGCTGCAGGAACTTACACAAGTTCAAACAGTGCTATGCTGAATCCTGCAACGTCATTGGATTGGGATGTTTATGTGAAAGATGCTCATAACTGTGTTATTTCAGCACCGCTTCAGATCTCGATTGTTAAAGATCTGCCACCAACAATTGTAATGCCAGCGCCAATTTGTTTCCAAGGTGCAGCAATTGCAATAGATTTATCAGTTGGTCAGACTGTACCGGTTGGAACTCCAATTTACAGAATCAATGGAGCAAACCAGACAAACCCTATTTATAACATCACAGCTCCGGGAACTTATCAATTAAGCATTATTGATGGAAACGGATGTGAATCAAATATTGTTAGTTATGAAGTTAAGCCTCAGGTTACTTTGGTAGCAGAGCTTCTTCAGGATCTGACATGTACTTTGGCTGCGGACATCAAATTGACGCCAGGCGGAGGAACAGGAGTTTATCCTACTTATGAGGTTGAAATCAACGCTAGTGGAACTTATGTTGCGCTTCCTGCTACTTATGCAGCTGGAACGTACAAGTTCAGAGTTACGGATTCTCAGGGATGTCAGGCTGTGTCTAATGTTATTACAGTGACACCGACTACAACTCCAATAGCAACGTTTGTTCAAACAAATGTAAGCTGTTATTTGGGAAGCAACGGAAGCATCGTAGTTACGGCAGCTAACGGAATTTCTCCATACAAATATCAGTTGTCACAAGGAGCTACTATATTGAAAGCTTTCGCTACAGCTGATACATTTACAAACTTGGCAGCTGGAACTTATGATATTCAGGTGATGGATGCTAAGGAATGCGTTTCGGTTAAAGTTCCTGTAACTATAACTCAGCCAACAATATTGGCAGCTACATCATCAGTGACAACATCATTGTTATGTACAGCAGGAAACGCACCATCAAAAGCTGTTGTAACGGTTGTACCATCAGGTGGAACATCTCCTTACCAATACAGCTATGACAATGGCGCAAGCTATTCTTCAAATGCTACTTACGAGACCTTCGCAGGTATCACATTTGATGTAAAAGTTAAGGATGCAAACGGATGCGAGGTTACCATCACAAATGGTGTTAACGTACCGGCATTGAATCCTCCGACAGATATGGATATCGTAGGAACACCGATTTTCTGTCTTCCAGCTGCTAGACAAACAAGTACAGTTACAATCAGCAACGTACAGAACGGTGTAGGTACAAAATCATTTGCGATCTTGTCTCCTGCTTCACAAGCTGGAAACATTTCTGGTGCATCAAGCGGTGTATTCACCAACTTGCCAGCGGGTACTTACTTATTTGAAGTAAAAGACGCGAACAACTGTACTTATGAAGAGTCTTATATCATTGATCCGGTAACCAATATAGCGGTTGCAGGTCAATTGACAGCAGATGTTTCTTGTAACGGGGGCAACGATGGTTCGGCTACATTTACTGTATCAAACAATACAGGAGCAATCAGTTATGTATTTACAACAGGAACTGGAACACTTGCATTATCAGGAAATGTAATTACGGCTACAGGTTTAGTGGCAGGAAATTATACATTACAGGTAACTGACAATACGACTCTGTGTACAGCTACAGCATCAGTTACGGTTGCTCAGCCAGCTGCATTAGGTCTGACTGCTAATCCATTTGTGAATGCAAACTGTAATTCAGATGCTCAGGCGAGTGTAGTTGCTACAGGCGGAACGGCTCCATATACTTACTCATTCGTAGTAAGAGGAGCAGCTGCAGGAACTTACACAAGTTCAAACAGTGCTATGCTGAATCCTGCAACGTCATTGGATTGGGATGTTTATGTGAAAGATGCTCATAACTGTGTTATTTCAGCACCGCTTCAGATCTCGATTGTTAAAGATCTGCCACCAACAATTGTAATGCCAGCGCCAATTTGTTTCCAAGGTGCAGCAATTGCAATAGATTTATCAGTTGGTCAGACTGTACCGGTTGGAACTCCAATTTACAGAATCAATGGAGCAAACCAGACAAACCCTATTTATAACATCACAGCTCCGGGAACTTATCAATTAAGCATTATTGATGGAAACGGATGTGAATCAAATATTGTTAGTTATGAAGTTAAGCCTCAGGTTACTTTGGTAGCAGAGCTTCTTCAGGATCTGACATGTACTTTGGCTGCGGACATCAAATTGACGCCAGGCGGAGGAACAGGAGTTTATCCTACTTATGAGGTTGAAATCAACGCTAGTGGAACTTATGTTGCGCTTCCTGCTACTTATGCAGCTGGAACGTACAAGTTCAGAGTTACGGATTCTCAGGGATGTCAGGCTGTGTCTAATGTTATTACAGTGACACCGACTACAACTCCAATAGCAACGTTTGTTCAAACAAATGTAAGCTGTTATTTGGGAAGCAACGGAAGCATCGTAGTTACGGCAGCTAACGGAATTTCTCCATACAAATATCAGTTGTCACAAGGAGCTACTATATTGAAAGCTTTCGCTACAGCTGATACATTTACAAACTTGGCAGCTGGAACTTATGATATTCAGGTGATGGATGCTAAGGAATGCGTTTCGGTTAAAGTTCCTGTAACTATAACTCAGCCAACAATATTGGCAGCTACATCATCAGTGACAACATCATTGTTATGTACGGCAGGCAATGCTCCATCAAAAGCGGTTGTTACGGTAACTCCATCAGGAGGAACATCTCCATACCAATACAGTTATGACAATGGAACAAGCTTCTCAGGAACGAATACATATGAGACGTTTGCAGGAATTACATTTGATGTAATCGTTAAGGATGCAAATGGCTGTACATTCACTATCACAAATGGTGTTAACGTACCGGCATTGAATCCTCCAACAGACTTGACATTCGCAACAACAGTTCCAGTAACATGTTTAGTGAAAGGAACAGTTGACATTACAGGTCATACAAATGGTGTTGCTCCATTCCAATATGAGATTTTATCTCCTATTGTAAGAGCTAAACAAGCTTCTACTACATTTGCAAACTTAGATCCGGATACTTACGTATTCCAGATTACAGATGCAAATGGATGTACATATAATGAGTCATACACTGTTGCGCCGGTAACAAATATTACAGTTGCAAGTTCATTAATTAAAAATGTGTCTTGTAATGGTGGTACTGACGGTTCAATTAAATTTACAGTTGAAAACAAAGCAGGTGGATTTACATATTCATTAAGTCCAGCTTTAGGTACAGCAACTCAGGTAGGTGATGTTATAACAGTAACTAATTTACCAGCTAATACGTATACACTTACAGTGACAGATGCTATTACAGGTTGTACGGCTACAGCGATAATTGATGTTGCTCAGCCAGCTGTTTTAGATGTTGCTTTAGTTTCTAAAACTGCAGCAAATTGTTACTTAGGTTCTATCGTTACTGTTCAGGCAACAGGAGGAACTCCAGTATACAAATATGCATTTGTTAAAGCTGGAGTTACACCAACAGCAACAGATTTTTCAACTAGTAATAGTACAGTGTTAGCTTATGATGATTTAGGATCAAATGATTGGGATGTGTATGTTCAGGATGCAAACTTGATTTGCTCTGATAAAATACTTGTTACAATTACGAAACATCAGGCACCAACTATTAATCCTAATGCTAATGTGTATTGCTACACTGGTGGACCAGTTCCAATTACAATTACAGGAACAACTGATCCAGCAATTGCAACTCCACCAATGTATAGTATAGGTAATGGTTATTATGCTAGTCCTAACTTTACGTTGAATGCACCAGGAACTTACGAATTCTTTATTAAAGATGGTAATGGTTGTGTGGCAAAAGCTACTTATGTATTAAGACAAGAATTGTTGATACAAGCAACTCTTACTCAAGATTTAAACTGTACTACAAACGATGCAACAATTACATTGACAGCAACGCAAGGTACAGGTGCAGGAACATATGCTTTCGAATATGATCTTAATAACAGTGGTGTTTATAACCCAGTTACAGCATTGCCATTTGTAACTAGTACAGCAGGAACTTATACTTTCATAGTAAAAGATGCTGTAACTTGTGAGGCAGTTTCTGTTCCGGTAGTAGTAACGCCGCTTACTATTCCAACATTTGCAACTTCGGCAGTAAATGCATTATGTCAAGGTGATTTGAACGGAAGTATCACGGTAACAGCTTCGAATGGTGTTGCACCGTACAAATACAGCATTAATGGAGGAACTTTTGTTAACTCTAATATTTTTGCTGGATTAGGAAGAGGAACTTATGCAATTGCTGTTATGGATGCTAAAGGATGTTCGTCAGCTGCAGTAAATGTTGATATCAACGAACCAACTGTGTTAACAGCTACAAGTGTTGTTTCACCATTTGGATGTGATCCTTCAAACACTGCAAAAGATGCATCAGTTACGCTTACAGCTCATGATGGTACTACACCATATAGCTATAGTTTTGATAATGGTGTGAGTTTTGGAGCTTCTCCTACTCATACTGTGAACTCAGCATCTACGATTAATTATGTTGTAGTTGATTTTAATGGATGTAGAGTATCAGGATCTGTAACAGTTCCTGGATATAATCCACCAACTAAATTCGATCTTTCGGCTACGCCAATTTACTGTAATACAGTTGGAGGTGTTGCGACTGTGACAGTTAGTAATATTGTTGGAGGTGTTGCACCATTTAATTATGCAATTACTCAACCAACAGGTTCAGCAACTTCAAATACAACAGGAAGTTTCGCGAGTCTATTGCCAGGAACTTATGTAATAAAAGTGACTGATTTTAATGGATGTAGTACTTTAAATTCAATTGAAGTTAAAAAAGCAAGCGAAATCAGTGTAGATGCTCAATTATTGAGCGATGTATTATGTAATGCTGGTACAACAGGATCTATTGCCTTTACAATCAGCAATTATATCGCTCCGGCTAATTATACATTTACATTGTCTCCAAATAACGGAACATTCACGCAAACAGGTGATGTAGTGACTTACACTGGATTAACTGCAGCTAGTTACACATTCACAGTTACTGATAACACATCAGGATGTACAGATAATGTTTCTAACTTCATTGTTAACCAGCCAGCTGCTGCATTGAACTTTACAATGGCCGCTACAAGCATTACTTGTAATAATAAAAATGCAACTATCACAGTAACTGCAACTGGAGGTACTCCAGCTTATAGTTATGCTGCTGTTGCAAGTGGAACTGCTGCTCCAACAGTTTACAGTACTGATAACAAAATTGTTGTTGATACTAATAACGGAACTGTTTTAGCTTGGGATGTTTATGTGAAAGATTTTAACGGATGTACAACTTTAGTTAAAACACAAAATATTTCAACTGCTCCACTTCCAAGTGGTATTACAGCAAATGTTGCTAGCCAATGCCCTAGTGCAACTGGAACTTACGATTTCACAGTTACTGTGACTTCTGGAGTTGGACCATTTGAATATAGCATTGGTGGTGGCTTCCAGGCAAGTCCAACATTCAGTGTGAACTCTTCAGGTTCTTATGATATTACGGTTAAAGATGCCAACGGATGTACAACTACTGTAACAGGTGCTGTTGTAATCAGTGGAGCTCTTGATTTACAGTTAGATGTTCAGAAATTACCAAGTTGTGATTTCCCTGACGGAAGAATTGTAGCGAAAGCGACAGGAGGTTCTGGAAACTATAAATACACTTCTGGAGCTTATATTCCGGTAATTGCAGGAACAACAGCAACATTCAACAATATGGCTGCTGGTTCTCATACAATTACAGTTGAAGATTTAACAACAGGATGTAAAGATGTTGTTACTGTTGAAATGAAAGCAGCAACACTTATTACAGGTCTTAGTTTAGAGAAATACGATGTTAAGTGTAATGGTGATTCTAATGGACTAATTATTGTTCATTTAGCTCCAAACGCTCCAGGCGTAAATGACAACCCGGTTTATACTTACACGTTAACAGGAACAACTATTGGAAATGTTGCCGTAAGCAGAGGACCTCAAGAAAGTAATGTTTTTGATAACCTTTTACCAGGTGATTATACAGTAAGAGTAACTTCTGGAAGAGGATGTAATGCTCAGGCAGATACAAGAATCATACAACCAGCACCAGTTGTGGTTAATGCGCCAGCTGTTACATCATTTGTATGTACAACAGGTACAAACACAACTAACTTTGCTAGTATTACAGTTAATTCTGTGACAGGTGGTACAGGTCCTTATGTTCTTTATGAGTTCAGTAAAAACGGAACTGTAGTTCAAAGCAGCAGTTCTAATGTTTACAATGAAACTGATCTTGCAGGTGGTTCTTATACTGTTAGAGTATTTGACAGCAATGGTTGTATAGGATCTTCTACGACTCCAATTACAATTGCACCATTTATTACTATGGATGACTTAAATGTTGCTGTAGTGACGCCAATTACTTGTGTTGCAAATGAAACTATTCAGGTTTCTGTTACTGCAACAGGAGGAACTCCAACAGGATTAGTTTATACGCTTAAAGGTATAGAAGGCACTGTATTCAATCAGACAAATCCAACAGGATTATTCTCTGGATTAGCGATTGGAAAATATGAAATAACTGTATTTAACCCAGCAACTGGATGTACAATTAAAGATTATCATTACATATATGATCCTAATACTTTCATAATCAAAGCTACTCCAATAAATGGTGAAATATGCTACGGAACAGCTGATGGAAGTGTAGACTTATTGTTTGTTGACACTTTATTGATTCCAACAAATGATGCAGGAGCATTTACATACACAATTACTGGTCCAGTACCAAGTTCAGGAACTTCTTCAACTGCAGGTCCTGTTACAATTACTGGATTAACAGCGGGACAATATACAGTAACAGCTACATTAACTAGTGCTACTGGTCCACAATGTACAGTAAGTACGGTATTCAGCATTAAACAACCAATAGCTCCATTAGCGATTACGAAAACACAATCGCCAATTACATGTGCTGCTGGAAATAATGACGGAACAATTTCAGTTGCAGCTTCTGGTGGATATGATATGACTTATGAATATGAGCTAGTTGGTCCAGTAAGCAAAACGTACTCTACAGAGAATGTATTTACAGGTTTAACAGCTGGTGCTTATACAATCAATGTGAGAGATGCAAAAGGATGTATTGCTACAACAACAGCAACACTTGTTAATCCAGCGCCTATTGTTGTAAACGCAACACCAAGTGCAACAATGTTGTCTTGTCATGGAGATAAGAGTGCAGTAATTACTGTAGCTCTTCCAACAGGAGGTCAGGGAAGTAACTATATGTACACATTAAATAAGATTTCTGATACCCCAATTAGTGTTGAAGGTCCACAATCAAGCCCTGTATTTGCAGGATTAGGTGCAGGAACTTACACAGTAACTGTTACAGACGGATTTAGTTGTTCTGCTACATCTGCTCAGATTGTGATTAACGAACCTACAATTGTTGAAGGAAGCGTGATTCAATCTAAGATCCAAACTTGTACCACACAAGCACAGCTTACATTAAGTGCTGTTGGAGGAAGAGCTCCTTATACTTATAGTTTAGACGGAACTACAGTTTTAGGAACATTCACTTCTTCAGTTACATTTAATGTTGCTCCGGGAGTTTATAGCTATATCATTAAAGATGCTAACGGTTGTACAGGATTTGCAACAAATGGTATTACTGTTGCTCCAATGATTCCTTTAACTGTTGATTTAGATGTTTCTAGTGCAATAGTAAGATGTAAAGGTGATGCAACAGCGATCTTGATTGCTAAGGCAGAAGGTGGTTTAGGAAATTATGTTTACACATTATATAGCGGAACTACAGGTACAAATATCGTACGTGCAGCACAAAGCAATGGTACATTCTTAGACTTGCCAGTAGGTTTCTACAGAGTAGGTGTACAAAGTGGAGATTGTAGCAAAGTGAGTGCAGCATTTGAAATTATTGAGCCTCAAACTCCATTTAGAGTTGAATTTGCTCAAACAAATGTGAGCTGTTTCGGTGAAAGCAATGGTAAAATGGTAATCACTGCAACTGGTGGAACTGGAGCATACAAATACTCTATTTCTCCAGACTCTGATCAATACGATACTAAAAATGTATTTGAGAACTTAGCGGTTGGTCAGTATACTGTAACAGCAATCGATGCAAACGGATGTAACGAGGTATACACTTTCACAATTACACAGCCAGAATTATTGAGAGGAAGAGAAGTTCCAAACTCTATGATTCCTGAAGTGTGCGTAGGTGACAAAGACGGTGCGTTTAGTGTTGAAATTTTAGGCGGAACTGCTCCATATAAAGTAAGTCTGGATAATGAAAAAGGTCCATTTACGGCAGGTGCAGCAGGTCAGACTATATTTGACTTTACTAACTTGACAGGTGGTGCACATACAGTTTACTTTACAGATGCAGCAGGATGTATGAGTTTACTAGCAGTAAACATGCCATTACCAGTTGTTCTGAATCCAACAGCTGAAGTAAATTATGACTGTGTTGACAATAAAGCTGCTAATATGGTAACGATTACTGTTGATAAGAGCATAACGAACCTTGCTGATGTTGATTACCAACTTGATGGAACGGGTGCTTACCAACCAAGCAATATCTTTAGAAATCTTGCTCCAGGTAACCACTACGTAACAGCGAGACATACTAACGGTTGTGAAGTGCCAACGGCAAGTTTCCAAATCAAAGCTGTTCAGCCATTAAAACTTGCTTTATCTGCAGGTAAACCTGAAATGAATATCATTTCAGTAACGGCAACAGGTGGAGCACCAGCTTATGAGTATAGCTTCAATGGAGAACCGTTTACATCTTCTAACACATTCAAAATCTACAAATCTGGTGATTATGTAATAGTTGTTAGAGATCAAAATGGTTGTACATCGACTATTACAGTGCCAGCGACATATATTGATGTTTGTTTAGACAATTACTTTACTCCTAACGGAGATGGTGTTTATGATACTTGGGGACCTGGTTGTACTAATATTTACAACAACCTTGAATTCTCAATCTTCGACAGATACGGTCGTGTAATTGCTAAATATCACTATGGTCAAAAATGGGACGGAAGATACAATGGAGAGGAATTGCCTTCAGGTGATTACTGGTATGTTCTTAAACTAAATGACGAGAAAGATGCAAGAGAGTTTGTTGGACATTTCACTTTATACAGATAACAAAATTTGAGCCCCAATGATGTTATCTAAAAAAATTATTACAATGAAAAAGTTTATTTTATCCCTAGTACTCATGGCTGTAACAACAAGTTACAGCCAAGAGTTAAACCTACCGGTGTTTACCCAGTATTTAGCTGATAACCCATTTGTACTTTCACCTGCTTACGCTGGTATTGGAGATAACCTTCGAATTAGAGCAAATGGTTTGACGCAGTGGGTTGGAATTAAAGATGCGCCTGAAAACCAGTCTTTATACGCTGATTTTAGAATCCTGGATCGTTCTGGTGTTGGAATCTCGATTTACAATGACAAAAATGGATACACAAGACAAACTGGTGCTAAAGTTTCCTTTGCGCATCACTTGATTTTGGATTATTATTCTAAACAATATTTGTCTTTTGGTATTTCGTATAACTTCAACAGTTTCAGAATTGATATTGATGAATTTAACAATACGATTGAACATCCAATACTGGATCCTTCGGTAACAGATAATCGTTACACGGGAAATAATAACTTTGACATTAGTGCATTGTATCGTAATAAAAACTTCTATTTGAGTTTTAATGCGAATAACGTATTGAAGAAAAACGTTGATAAATATCGTGGAGTAGAGCCAAATCTGCTTTCAAACTATCAGGTGTATACCGGATATGTTTTTAACGACGGAGAAAATAGACGAATCGAATATGAACCATCTATCTTCTATCAATATTTTGCAAGTGATAAACGTTCGACAACCGATTTCAACTTCAAATACAGACGTTACAATCGTTATGAAGATTATTATTGGATCGGAGTTTCATACCGTATGTTAAACGACCAGTTCCCAAAACCATTATCTGTCGGACCAATGGCCGGTTTCATGAAGTCTAGATTTTACTTCGGATATTCCTATCAGGTTATGTTCAACGATTTAGGGAATTATAATACAGGTACTCACGTAGTAACCATAGGTTTTGATTTCTTGCAGGCTATCAGTAACTGTCCTTGTACGCAGAGTCCAGTTCACGATTAATAAGAACAAAACCATTTCTTAGGCTAAAGAAGCCATTATTACAAAGCGAGTCGCAACATTATGTGTTTTTACCGCAATAATTTGAAATAAACTTACAATAACATTAAATTTGAATAGTATCAATTTGCATCGTCAAAATGATAAATCAAATTTGATTTATGAAAGCTAAATTTTCACTTTACGCGAAACACATTGTTTTGTGCCTCGCTTTTTTATTTTTGCCGTATGCCTTCACATCGACAAATACGATTTTTTCATTGCCGCATTTATACACCAATGCGCATGATCGTATTTATTTTTTCATCTATTTTACACTACTTTGTTTTTTCTATTTTAACTATTATTACTTAATTCCGAAATTCTATTTTTCCGAAAAGAAGTTCATTTACTATTCCATCATCATCGGATTTCTTCTTTTTTTTCTTTGGATATCAACTACTTTAGATCATCCTGCCCGAAATTTTTTAGATTTTAGAAATCCACCGGAACATTTTGAGCACAATCCTGGTTTGTTTCCAGAAAAATTTCCTCCGCCCCCTTCGATGGTTAAAGAAATGCCTTTTGATTTTGTAGGCGGTCCGCCAACACAGTATGGACATACCGCTTTGGTTTATTTAATTGGAGTAATTTCAAGTCTGCTTTTTGCTATCACAGGAAGATTGCAGAGTGTTGAAAAAGAAAAAGTAAAATCGGAGTTGGCATTTCTAAAAGCGCAAATCAATCCGCATTTTTTATTTAATACTTTGAACAGTATTTATGCATTGGCTTTAAAAAAAGACGATAAAACTCCAGATGCAGTTGTGCAGCTTTCAGAATTAATGCGTTACATCATGACCAATTCTAATGATGAAGTCATTGATTTGACCAAAGAAATCAATTACATCAATAATTTTATTTCACTCCAAAAAACACGTTTGGGCAATACCGTAATTGTTGATTATGAAGTCACAGGAAATACTATTGGAAAACAAATCACTCCCTTAATTTTAATCTCTTTCATTGAGAATGCATTTAAATATGGTGTAAACCCAGATCAAACTTCTGAAATTTCTATCAGTATTGATATAAAAGAGGAACAACTGACTTTATTGGTTTCTAATAAAAAGACTTTTTCAATACAATCTGAATCAGGAATTGGACTTCAGAATACAATTGAAAGATTAAAGTTGGTTTACCCGAATAAACATCAGCTTAAAATACAAGATACTCCGGAAAAATACGTTGTAAATCTATCTATAAAAGTAGGATGATAAAAGCAATTGCATTAGATGACGAGCCTTTGGCATTAGAAATTCTTCAGAGTTTATGCGACACTATTGATTATGTAGAATTGGATAAAGTTTTTACAAGATCAGATGAAGCGTTTAAATATCTAAAGAAATATCCCGTTGATTTATTGTTTTTGGATATCAATATGCCGTCAATTTCTGGTTTGGATTTTTACAAAAAGCTGCCTCACAAAACAATGGTCATTTTTACAACAGCCTATTCTGAATTTGCTGTTGAAGGTTTTACACTGAGCGCGACCGATTATCTTTTAAAACCAATTTCACTTTCCCGTTTCCAGCAAGCGACTGAAAAAGCTTTTTCACAATGGAAACTACAAAATCAAAATATTGAACAACAACATCTTTTCATTCGTGCCGACTATAGTTTGATAAAAATCCTGTTTTCAGATATTTTATATATCGAAGGTTTAGATGATTATCTGAAAATTCATATTCAGAATCAAAAAACAGTTGTGGCAAGAATGACATTAAAAGCAATCCTTCAAAAATTGCCTGAAACCGAGTTCATCCGTGTGCATCGTTCGTTTATTATTCCAGTTTCTAAAATAGAGAAAATCAGAAATAAAGTAATTTTTATTGACCAGGCCGAAATTCCAGTTAGCGCCAGTTACGAAGAAGCTTTTTTTGCTCTTTTAGACAAGAAATAAAGACAGTCTAAATTGAATTATTTTTACTACAAAAAAATATATTTTCTCCGTTTACCTCATAAATTTTGTGGTTTACCTCAAACATTTTCCAACGCTTTAATTTCGAATAATTTTACTCGAAAATAACTGTTAATCATTCTATTGGTATAACATTTAAAACAAAAAGCAATGAAAAGAAAAGAGTTTTTAAGAGGTTTGGGTTTAATCGGAATTTCATCTTTGGCAATTCCTATTATAAACTCTTGCAGTAAAGACGATGTGTCTGATGCTGATACAGATTCAGGTTCTTCTTCTGGTTCAGGATCTTCTTCTGGCGATTGTTCTGTTAGTCCTTCAGAAACAGCTGGACCTTTTCCAACAATTACGCCATCATCTTTAGTAAAATCAAATATTGTAATGGATAGAACCGGTGTTGGTTTTACTATTAAAATAACGATTAAAAACACAAAAGCAAATTGTGCTGCTTTAAAAGATGCTATTGTAGACATTTGGCATTGTGATAAAGACGGTTATTATTCTGAATATGGCGGAACTTCAATGCAATCGGTAAATTACACTTCGGTTCATTTTTTAAGAGGAAGGCAAACAACTGACGAAAATGGTTTGGTCACTTTTACTTCAATTTTCCCGGGTTGGTATTCTGGCCGTGCGACACATATTCATGTTCATATTTACAGCGCAAGCGGAACATCGCTATTGGTTACACAAATTGCTTTTCCTGAAGGATCAAACAGTGCGGTCGCGCTAGTCAACGCATCAACGCAAAATGGTTACACAAAAGGTTTGAGTGGTTATACTAATAATGCTTCTGATAACGTTTTCTCTGATTCAGTGGCAAACGAAATGTCAACTGTAACCGGAAGCGTAAGTGACGGTTTTGTTTTAACGCATACAATTAATGTAGCGTCCTAGTTTTAAAATTAAGTTATAATGATAGTTCAAATACCAGCTCAAATTTATAAGTCAGATTTTCGAGGTGCTTTCAATTCTCCGAAACACAACCGTTTTTCAACTTTTAACTTCGAAAATTATCAGGATTTATCCAGAAACGGATTCGGATCTTTAAAAATCCTTAACGAAGTAATATTAGCTCCCCAACAACGTATCACAAGATTTGTTAGTTCAAATACGAATGTTATTATTCTGCCGCTATTCGGCGGAATTGAATATAAGGATAATATCGGTAATGAGGAGTTTCTACGTGTCGATCAAATTAGAGTCTTAGCCGCAGACGATGATTTGGAAATAGAAATATTTAATCCTTATAAAGAAGAGAATGTTAGTTACCTCGAAATTGATTTTCAGATGGGAAAACAATATTTCAAAAATTATTTTCAGCAATATAAGGTAGATTTAAATGCTCATAATAAACTGAATAATTTATTCGAAATTGAAAGAGCAATTGGTTTCATCGGTGTTTATGATGGAAGAAAAGAAGGTTTTTTTGCTTTAAGAAATGCTGAAAATGGTGTTTTTGTTTTCGTTATTCACGGCGCTTTCGAAATTGAAAATCGACTTTTAGAAGCAAAAGACGGTTTAGGAATTAAAAAAGTTGGAACTATTGAATGGGAAGCATTATCTGAAAATGCTGTTTTATTAGTCATGGAAGTTCCTTTGGATAAGTAAATTAAGAAAATGGAAATCAAGAAAATAAAACTCGCTTATCGAATTGTTATTGATTCTTCTTCGACTTTTCTTTGGGACAAATATGTTTTCGAAGATACTTTCAAAGAATATCAAATGCAGAGTCAGCAGTTTAATTTTGAAGCAAATCCGAAAAACACTTTTCGTGAATTATTGGCCGAAAATCAAAAAGCAGAGAAATTGCATTTTTTAACCGGAATTGCAGTAAGTGGCTATGTTGAACAATTGAAAGGAAATTTTCATCGTGTTACAGATGTTCTCGGAAACTCTTATTTTCCATTTATTAATTATCAGCTGGATATTATCAATACAGATTCTACAGATTCATCAAAACATAAAATCGGAATTACTTTTTATTCCCCTTTATTAACTTATTTCGGAATTGTCGAAGGAAATTATCTGGTTTCTAAAAATACAGAAGAAACTAACGAATTCGAAACTATCATGTTTCCTGTTCAAAAGAATTTATCGATCTGTTTTCTCCAAAATAAATAGTAAGCATAAAAAAACAGAAATTATTCGTTTCATTTTTTGCCTTTTCTGTCAGTCTGTAGACAGGAAAGGTTTTTTTATATAAAAGAAGATGTAAAATTTGCATTTAAAATTGTGTTTAATATTTAATAAACCAATTTATTTGTGAAATTATAACGTTTTCGTTCTTTTAATTATCGATTTTTTAGTATATCCGAATTTATTAGTACTCCAAAAGTTCTATATTTGTTGTTCTTTCAAAAAAATTAAAAAACTAGTCAAATGAAAACTTTAAACGATTTCGATTTTAAAAATAAAAAAGCAATTATTCGTGTTGATTTTAATGTCCCTTTAGATGAAAATTTCAATGTAACTGATGCAACACGTATTGAAGCTGCGAAACCTACAATTGACGCTATTTTAGCGCAAGGCGGAAGTGTAATTTTAATGTCGCATTTAGGAAGACCAAAAGGTGCTGAAGAAAAATACTCATTAAAACATATTTTAAAAACAGCTTCTGAAATTTTAGGAGTTCAAGTGAAATTTGCTGAAAACTGTGTTGGAGAACCAGCTCAAACTGCTGCAAAAGATTTAAAACCTGGAGAAGTTCTTTTATTAGAGAATTTACGTTTCCATGCTGAAGAAGAAGCTGGAGATGTTGCTTTCGCAAAAGAATTGGCTTCACTTGGCGATATTTATGTAAACGACGCTTTCGGAACTGCGCACAGAGCACACGCTTCAACTACAATTATTGCTCAGTTTTTCCCAACTGAAAAATGTTTCGGAACATTATTGGCAAAAGAAATTGACAGTTTAAATAAAGTATTGAAAAACAGCGAAAAACCTGTTACTGCAGTTCTTGGAGGTTCAAAAGTATCTTCAAAAATTACAGTTATCGAAAATATCTTAGATAAAGTGGATCACATGATTATCGGTGGAGGGATGACTTTTACTTTCGTTAAAGCTCAAGGTGGAAAAATTGGTGAGTCTATCTGCGAAGATGACAAACAAGATTTAGCTCTTGAAATTTTAAGATTAGCAAAAGAAAAAGGTGTTCAGGTTCATATTCCAGTTGATGTTGTTGCTGCAGATGATTTCTCAAACACTGCAAATACTCAGGTTGTTGATGTAATTGCAATTCCTGACGGATGGCAAGGTCTTGATGCAGGTCCAAAATCTTTAGAGAACTTCAAAAAAGTAATTTTAGAGTCTAAAACTATTTTATGGAATGGTCCATTAGGAGTTTTTGAAATGGAAACTTTCTCAAAAGGAACAATCGCTTTAGGTGATTATATCGCTGAAGCTACAGAAAACGGAGCGTTTTCATTAGTAGGAGGAGGAGATTCTGTTGCTGCTGTAAAACAATTCGGTTTTGAAGATAAAATGAGTTACGTTTCAACAGGTGGTGGAGCTATGCTAGAGATGCTTGAGGGTAAAGTTTTACCTGGAATTGCAGCAATTTTAGAATAAAATATCACAATTAACATTTTTTTGCGTATTTTTAAACACTAAACTTTTTAGTTTTGCAAAAATACGTCTCTTATAATTTATTGATTTATAAGATTTTAAAAAAATGTTATATGATTGTACGGAAAATATCTTTAATAGTCGGAGTTCTATGTTCAATGTCGATGTTTGCACAGCAATCTCCATCATCAGAAGTAGAAGTAAAGCCAGAAGTAAAATTATCGTATCTCGATTCGGTTAAAAGCACATTCAAAAAAAATGACGTGGCTGCAAAAGCAGACAGTCTTTGGATGAAAGAATTAACAAGTCTTGATATTTATGATGATCTATCAAAAGATATTCAAACCATTAATTCAGACGTAACGGTTGATCAGGAATTGCCAACAGAATTGCTAAAACAGCGTTTGCAGGCAATGAACGAAAAATCTCCGTTTAATATAGAATACAATCAAGGTTTAGAAAACTTAATAAAGTCATTTCTTAAGAATCGTAAAAAATCGTTTTCTCGATTAATGGCTTTATCAGAATATTACTTTCCAATTTTCGAGGAATCGTTCGCAAAGAACAATGTTCCTTTAGAAATTAAATATTTAGCCGTTGTAGAATCTGCTTTAAATCCTAAAGCAGTTTCTAAAATGGGCGCCACAGGACTTTGGCAGTTCATGTACGGAACTGGAAAACAATACGCTTTAAAAATCGATTCTTATGTTGATGAGCGTAGCGACCCAATGAAATCTACAGCTGCGGCAAGCGATTATTTTACCAAAATGTTTGAGGTTTTTAATGATTGGGAACTTGTTTTAGCATCTTATAATTCAGGACCTGGAAACGTTACCAAAGCCATTCGCCGTTCTGGCGGACAAACAAAATACTGGGATATTCGCAGTAATCTTCCAAAAGAAACTCAAGGTTATGTTCCGGCATTTTATGCAACAATGTATCTTTTTGAATATCATAAAGAACACGGAATCAACCCAGAAAGAGCTGTTGTCAAAAACTTCGAAACAGATACGCTGAACATCAAAAAAGAAATGACTTTCAAACAAATCGCCGATTTGCTTGATATGCCACAATCACAAATTCAGCTTTTAAATCCTTCTTATAAATTAAATGTTGTGCCTTATTATCAAGGAGAACAGCATTGTCTTCGTCTTCCGAAAGATAAAATTGCGACTTTTGTTTCTAACGAAAAACAAATTTATGCCTATGTTGATTATATGTCAACGATACGCACAATGCCTGCAAAACTGGCTTTGAAAGTGGCACCGAAAGTAAGATTGCAACCTCAGAAAACAAATTCGGATTTTCAATTCTATGAAGTTCAAAAAGGAGATAATTTAGGAGCAATCGCTGAAAAATACGATGTTAACCTGGCTGATTTAAAGAAATGGAATGGATTAAAATCAAATAATGTTGCTTTAGGAAGAACATTGAAAATCAAATCGGACGTTGATAGCTCTAAGATTTCAAAAGATGTAAAAGTAATTCCTGCTGTAGAGAAAAAGTCTGAAGAAGCAATTGCAGCTGCAGATGATAAAGAAAAAGTTGCTACACCACAGGAATATGTTGTAGCGGCTGGCGATAATTTAGGAAGCATTGCAAAGAAATTCGGTACGACTATTGCGGAGTTAAAAGAACTTAATGGTCTTACTTCAAACAATATTGGTTTAGGAAAAACTTTAGTGATTTCTAAAGAAGTTCCTGCAATTGAAGAAACTGCAAATGTAAATACTGCTATCGCGTCGAATGTTTCTATTGAATCGTTCAAGAAAGGTGCAGCATCGAAAAAAATCAGTGAAGATTATTACGTTAAAAAAGGAGATTCTTTATACAGTATTTCAAAAAAATATCCTGGAGTTACGATTTCAGATATTAAAAAATGGAATGGTATAAAAGATGGAGATATTAAACCCGGAATGAAACTTAAAATAAACGGATAATAAAAAAATCATCTAAATTTGGGTTTTATTTCATAAATTAAAAAAATGAATAAAACCCTTTTTTTATTTCTACTAGTGCCGTTTTTACTGATTTCATGTCTTAAAAACGATAAGCAATCGCAACCAGTCTCTGGCAAAACAAACACAATTTCGGTTATCATAGATGATCAGTTGTGGTACGGAGAGGTTGGCGACACCATCAGAAATAAATTTGCTTCGCCTGTTTGGGGCTTGACTCAGGAAGAGCCTCTCTTTACAATCAATCAATATCCTGCACGCTTGCTCGAAGGTTTTGTTACAGATAGTAGAAGCATAATTGTTGTTAAAAAAGCAGCAACCGACAAGTTCGAAATCATTCGAAGCAAAAAACTCCCACACAATACTTTTCGCATTTACGGAAAATCAGTAGATGATATTATTTGCAGCATTGAACTCAATTCTGCTCAAATGATAAAAATTATCCGTGATGCAGAAATTGAAAAAATTCAACAGGATAATAGTAAATCATTACTTAATCAGGCTATTATCAAAAATAAATTCCATGCCACGCTTGAAATTCCTGTTGGTTACGAATACATGCTTCATAAAAAGAATTTTATTTGGCTTAAGAAGAACATTATAAGCGGTAATACAAGTTTGCTTGTTTATCAGGTTCCGCTTCGATCCTTTAAAAAGTCAAATATAGTCGGTGATATTATAAAAATGCGAGACTCTGTCGGTGCATACATAAAGGGAAGAGAACCAAATACCCGAATGATTACCGGTGAAGCTTATGCGCCTTATTTTACATCAACATTTTTGGACGGAAAAAAAGCCTATGAAACGAAAGGAAGCTGGGAAATGAGAAACGACTTTATGGCCGGACCTTTTATTAATTATGCTATTATAGACGAAAAATATAATCGGATTTTAGTAATTGAAGGTTTTTGTTATTCACCTTCCAATCAGGAACGCGATTTAATGCTGGACTTAGAAGCGATTATTAAATCAGTTAAGATTGATAAAAAGTAGTTTTTTTGGTTTCAAGTTCTATCTGTGTGTTAGAATTAAGCTTTTCGTATAGCAAAACCTGAAACCTGAAACCTGAAACTTGAAACTAAATGTTTTTTCATTAAATTTGTTTGTAACAAACATAAAAACAAATACTTATGAAAAATGTAGCCGGAATATTAGTAGTATTGATATTAAGTTTTATTTCTTGTAAAAAAGAAGTAAAAACAGAAACAGTAACAACAAAAGATTCAGACAGTATTAAAACCGAAGAACCAATTACTGAAGCTGAAGCACCTGTAGATTCTGCAACACAGGTAAAAGCATGGCAAGCGTATGCAACTCCAGGAGAACCTCATAAAATAATGACAGAGGAAGTTGGAACATGGACTTGTGATATGACTTTTTGGTATGAGCCAAATGGAAAACCGGAAAAAGCAACTTCAATAGCAACCGTAAAAATGCTTTTCGGCGGGCGTTATCAAGAAACTGATTATAAAGGTACTATTATGGGAGCTCTTTTTGAAGGAAAAGGAACGTTAGCATATAATAATGCCACTAAAGAATTTACGAATACTTTTATTGACAATATGGGAACCGGAATGATGGTGGCTTATGGTAAATATGACGAAAGTACAAAAACAATCGAATTAAAAGGAGAAACTGTAGATCCTGTAAAGGGGGAAAAAACTCCCTATCGTGAAGTTTATACTATTGTTGATCCGACAACTAGAAAATTCGAAATGTATGATATGAAAAACGGTGCCGAATATAAAAGCATGGAAATTATTTCGAAGAAGAAATAAAACGATATTTTCTCATTTAAAGAAATTCCAATTACAGTTTGTGATTGGAATTTCTTTTTTTAAACTAATTTCGTCTTTTCGACTACAACAATAATGAATAATGGAATTAAAATGGAAAATAAAGCCTTTTGAGGCATTAACGGTTAACGAACTATATGATTTGCTTAAATTGAGAAGCGAGATCTTCGTAGTGGAGCAAAACTGCGTTTATTTGGACCTTGACGGCAAAGACAAGAAAGGTTTGCATTTAATTGGTGAATTTGACGGCAAAATTGTTGCTTACACGCGTTTATTTGATGCCGGAATCAGTTTTGATAACGCTTCGATAGGGCGAGTAGTTGTAGATGCCAATTATCGAGATAGAAAATGGGGACATGATTTAATGCGTGAATCAATTGCAGCCATCAAACAAAATTTCGGCAAAGATCAAATTACGATTGGGGCTCAGTTATATCTAAAAAAGTTTTACGAAAGCCATGGTTTTGTCCAAACCAGCGAAATGTATTTAGAAGATGATATTGAACATATTGAGATGATCCGTGGTTAAGAATTTTAGCGCAAAAACAATTAACGCAACTTTTTTGCATTAATTGTTTTTGCGCTAAAATTATTTCATAATCATCTAAAAAATAATTTAATAATAGTTTTTTTTAAAGTATTACTTTAAGTAAAATGAAGTTTTTTTTGAATTAAACGATTCATATCTTCGTAATCAAAAACTCAACTCTGCGGTCATATTTATCTCCTTTTCCTAGCGGATATTTATTGCCGCAACCTTGATACGTCATTCGGTTTTTAGAAACTTTTTTAGAACTTAGATAATTAAAAACCGTTTTGGCGCGGTTCCAGGAAAGTCTTCTTTCTTTGGTGGCTTTGTCAATTCCGTCTTCATATAAATCGGGAGTGCAGCAAACGTGACCTCTTATTTCAAATTGTATACTTTTTTGATGAAGAAGTTTCTCGGCAATTTTGTCCAGCTCTTTTTTTGAAGTGGAGGTTAATACTGAACTTCCAATATCAAATAGTATACTTTCTAAATAGATTTTGTCGCCAACTTTTAAATTGTCTTTAAAAGAAGTATAAATGCCTTTTCCAAAACTGTTTCGTTTTACTACTATCAAATCAACCCGCCGATTTCGGGTGCGGGTTTCATGAAGATTTTCGACAGTATCAGGTCGTACTACAATACGGCCTTTTCCTTCTAGAATCACAATTTTGCTTTGATTGAATCCCGCAGATGTCAACAGATTCTGAATCGTATTGGCACGATTGTTCGATAATCTAAAATTATATTCGTCTGTACCGCGATCATCGCAGTATCCGTAGATTTGTATTGACTCGACTTTTGCCGTGTCAATGCTTTTAATGAAATTAATTACAACTTCGGTTTGTAGAGGAGTTAGATCGTATTTGTCAAACTCAAAATAAATGGTTTCAATAGGTTTTTGCTGTGCCGATAAATTGTAAATAATAAACAGAAATAGGGCTAAACAAAGTTTCATTTCATTTTTACATTTTTAAAATCGTTTTGTACTCAGTTTGATTATTTAAAACGCTGACCGCTTTCTTAATTTCTGAATTGTTTTTTAAATAAAATTGATATAAACCTTCTTGATATTGATATCTTTTGATGAGTTCTTCCTGAATTAAATTTCTGATTTCTTTTTGATTTTTATCCAGTAAAGTGTTTTCGCTTTTTTCCAATGCAGCTAACAATTGCTGATATTCCGGAGCAATTGTTTCGTCGATTTTTTCGTTTTTTGCTGCAGCAAGCGTATTTTTCAAAGCAACTTCAGTTTCGGTGTCAAAACTGATTTTATTAGTTTTTAAATATTGTTTGAAACCTGCATAGTCAGCATCAGTCAGAACCGGAATTTTATCACCAAGATTTGGGTTTTTATAATAATAAGTCGTTGCATAATCAAAAATACCGTCGTTTTTTAATAAAGCACTCGTTATCGGACTCATTTTTGTTTCGTCTAATTCAATGTCAGGCAAAACACCTCCACCATCATAAACCGTTCTTCCTTTTCTGGTTTTAAAAGCGTTAAAGTTTTTTGCTTCCGTTCTTTGAGCAACACCATTTTTGTCTTTATGCGCATAATCTAACGCCTGAATGCAACGCCCAGAAGGAGTGTAGTAGCGGGAAATAGTAACTTTCAATTGTGTTCCGTAAGTCAAATCAACCGAACGCTGAACCAATCCTTTACCAAAACTGCGGCTTCCTAAAATCACGGCACGATCCAAATCCTGTAATGCTCCAGAAACAATTTCAGATGCAGATGCGCTTCTTCCATTAACCAAAATTGCTAGTGGAATTTCAGTATCTACTGGTTCTTTAGTCGTTTTATAGGTATTATTGTGTTTTTCAATTCTTGATTTTGTTGTAACGATCACTTCGTTTTTTGGAACAAATAAATTACAGATATCAATCGCTTCGTTTAGCAAACCTCCCGGATTTCCTCTTAAATCTAATACAATTTGAGTTGCTCCGTCTGCTTTTAATTTTTCCAAAGCGTCTTTTACTTCAGCAGCAGCTTTTCGGCTAAAATGAGAAAGAACAATGTAACCTGTTTTGTTATCAATTTTTCCGTAAAACGGAACCGATTTAATATCAACTTCATCCAAAACCAATTCTGTTGTATTGGTTTTTCCCTGGCGAAGGTATTTGATTTGGATTTTGGTATTCTTGGTTCCCTTCATTAATTGAGAAGCATCATCTTTATAATCTGCTATCAAAACATCGCCAATCTGAATAATTTCGTCGCCAGCTTTTAATCCCGCTTTGTCTGCAGGATAATTTTTGTACGGTTCGCGAACAATCAAACGGTCTTTTTTTCTGGAAATCAAAGCACCAATTCCAGTATATTCTCCAGTATTGTTGATTTTGAAATTCACAACATCCTGTTCGTTAAAGTAAACGGTGTAAGGATCCAAACTTCCCAACATGCTTTTAATGGCTTTGTCCATCAAATCGCCCGGATTGGTTTCGTCAACATAATTTGTATTTACGGCTTTGAATAAAGTTGTAAAAATTTCTATTTGTTTCGCAATTTCAAAAAAATCTTCTTTGAAACTGGTTCCAATAAATAATAATCCCGCTGCAACGGTTGGTATGACGAACTTCTTTTTTAAATATGGGTACATGATTATGCTTTTTTTCTTTTAAATCTTTTTCTAATAAAATAGGCTAATACACAAAATATAATTACAAACGGCCAAATGCTGATAATTGATATAAAGAAGCTTGACAAGCTAAAAAATCCTGATTTAATTGCGGTCCAGATTTTTGATCCGTATGATAGTTGCACCGCTTCCTGTTCTGGAAGGTTTTTGTAAAACTCAATTCTAACAGTACTTTCAGAAACTCTACTTTCTAAATATTTTAATTGACCTTCTTTTGCTTCAATTTCTTCGCGGATAATTGAGATTTGCTTTTCTATTTCTAAAATCTCGCTGATTTTTGTGGCTTTTTGAAGAATTTGCAAATAACGTTCTTCAAGTTTTCGTTTGTTTTTTAATCTTGTAGTAAGGTCAATATATTGTTCTGTAACATCTTCTGCAGAAATATCTTTTCTTTCGAAATAAGAAACTCCTTTTGAAATCGTATTGATAAAGGTATCAAAATTTTGACTTGGAACTTTAATTGTAAGATTCCTGAAAACCGAATTGTAATCTTTTCCTTCAGAATCTACTAAAACAGTTGCTTTGTTTGCTGTTACCGCGGTTTTGATTTGATTGAATGTTTCTTCTAAATCATTTGTTTCAAATCTAAGAGAGGCTTCTTTTATAATTTTTTGCTCAATTTCAGGCGAAGAAGCATCTAGATTTTTATCGGCACCGCCAGATTCATATTTTTTTGCTGGCAATTTTACTGCTGAGATTGCCATATCAGCATTTACAATTTCTTCACTGTTTTTTGAGCAGCTCGAAAAAATTAAACCCAAAAAGAATAAATAGAAAATAGATCTCATAAAGTTCCAATTTAGAGCTAAAACTACAATTTTTTTATAATTTTTTGCCCAAATTGATAAATAAAGTTGCCTTATAAGACTTACGATTCTGTTTTATTTTCAGAATCCGGAGTTTTGTTTATTTGTTGAAGGAATTTCTCAAACAACTGAATCGTTTTGGTATTGATTTCCTGATACGATAATTTGTCTTTTGTCTGATAAAAAAACATAATCGAATACGGTTGATCGAGTTGATCTAAAAGCAAATGTTTGTTTAATCGATAGGTTTCTCGCAGTACTCTTTTGAAGTAATTTCGGTCAACGGCTTTCTTGAAATATTTCTTTGAAACTGAAACGCCAAGCTTAATTTTTTCTTCTGAATTTTCTTCGGCTTCACGATAAACCAAACGGAGCGGATATTTTGACACCGATTTCCCTTCAGAAAATAGTAATCCAATTGTCGTTTTGCTTTTTAAGCGTTCATTTTTAGGGTAAGTGAAGTTCATTTAGTTCAGAAAAAATTTGCAAATTTTACGGCAAAGGTACAATTAAACGAGAAAAACAGTTATTGTTTTCAATTTTTATAAGGCTAAAAATATATTTACTACTTTTGGCAATTAATTTTTCAGGCATGCAAAAGATAATTTCGTACCCAATATCTGTTATTTACTATTTATGTTTTGGATTGTGTTTGGTGGTTTTTCATCCGATACAATGGTTTTGCTTAAATGTTTTTGGATATCAGGCGCACAAAAAAAGTGTGGATTATTTGAACTTTTGGCTTTTAAGATGTACAAATCTTGTTGGAACAACGTATAAAGTGACGGGAGTAGAAGATATTCCGACAGGAGTTCCAATCATTTTTGTTGCCAATCACCAAAGTATGTACGATATCGTTACAATGATTTGGTACTTTAGACGTTTTCATTGTAAATTTGTAAGTAAGAAAGAGTTAGGAAGCGGAATCCCAAGTGTTTCTTTCAATTTGAAACACGGTGGATCAGTGCTTATTGACCGTAAAGACCCTAAACAAGCGATTCCTGTAATCAAAGGCTTGTCTGAATATATCGAAAAAAACACCAGATCTGCAGTTATTTTTCCGGAAGGAACCCGCAGCAAGACTGGAAAGCCTAAAGAATTTGCCCAAAGTGGTTTAAAAATCTTGTGTAAATACGCACCATCAGCTTATGTTGTGCCGGTGAGTATTAATAATTCATGGAAAATGGTTCGCTACGGAATGTTTCCTGTTGGTTTAGGAAACAATCTGACTTTTACAGCTCACAAAGCAATGGCGGTAAAAGATTATGATTTTGCCGAATTAATGGCTTTGACTGAAAAGGCAGTTGTAGAAGGAGTAAACGAGTATAAATAGATTTTTGTTTTTAGCCAAAGTGCTGAAACTTAAATCCCAAATCAAAAATAAGTAATGTCTATAAAAAACATTAGATTAGAAGTAATGCAGTTTTTGGAAAAAAACGTGGATAGCTTCGTTGAACAGTATTTAATTCCAGTGGAAAAAATTTGGCAGCCGTCAGATTTCTTGCCTAATTCTGAAGGAGAAAATTTCTTTGAAGAGGTTAAAGAATTGCGCGAAATTGCTAAAGAACTTCCATATGATTTCTGGGTTACGCTTGTTGGTGATACCATCACTGAGGAAGCTTTGCCTACATATGAATCATGGTTAATGGATGTAGAAGGTGTGGATCAGATTGAAAACGGCGGAAACGGCTGGTCAAAATGGATCAGACAATGGACTGGAGAAGAAAATCGCCACGGAGATCTTTTAAATAAATACTTGTATTTGTCTGGTCGTGTGAACATGCGTGAAATCGAGATGACAACACAGCATTTAATCAACGACGGATTTGATATTGGAACTGGAACTGACCCGTACAAAAATTTTGTATATACTAGTTTTCAGGAATTAGCAACTTACGTGTCGCACAATAGAGTAGCACAGATGGCGAAGAAATTTGGAGATAACAAGTTGTCTAAAATGTGTAAAATGATTGCAGGAGACGAAATGCGTCATCATCATGCATATAGCGAGTTTGTAACTAGAATTTTTCAGGTAGATCCAAGTGAAATGATGCTTGCTTTTCAATACATGATGAAGCAGAAAATCGTTATGCCAGCTCACTTTTTGAGAGAATCTGGTCAAAAAATCAGCTCTGCATTTGAGCAGTTTTCAGATTCAGCGCAACGTATTGGCGTTTACACTGCAAATGATTACGTTGATATTATGCAAAAGTTGATCACTAAATGGGAAATTGATAAAATTTCTAATTTGACAGATGAAGCCGAAAAAGCACGTGATTATCTGATGAAATTACCAGGACGTATGGCTAAAATTTCTGAAAGATTGGTAATTCCTGCTGAAGGTCATATCTTCAAATGGGTAGAGCCAGCTAGACTTTAATTTTAAAGTTTTTAATATAGATTTTATTAATTGCAATAAAGTTGCGATTTAAAATAAAACATAAAACATATGTTGATTGTTAGAGGCTTACCAGCTTTTTGCAATCAACATTTTTTATAAAATACCGATTAAGATCTGATTAAGGCAGTTTAATCTCGAATAAAACAGAAGGCTTTAAAAGGACTCAAAAAATTTCAAAATGCACTTATGAATACATCCTTAATAAACAAAACAATTGCTTTTGTAAAAGAAAAATTAAACGATGCTGAAGGCGGACATGATTGGTTTCATATTGAACGTGTTTATAAAAATGCTTTGCTAATTGCAAAAGATACAGATTGTGATATTACAATTGTGCAGCTTGGTGCTTTATTGCATGATATTGCCGATAGTAAATTTCATAACGGAGACGAAACAATTGGTCCAAAGACAGCACGTGCGTTTTTAGAAACAGAAAATGTTTCAGAAGACATCATTCAGCATGTTGTAAATATTATTGAAAATATCTCTTATAAAGGCGGAAATTTTGAAAAGAAGTTTACTTCTGTCGAATTGGATATTGTTCAGGATGCGGATCGTTTGGATGCAATAGGAGCTATTGGCGTTGCGAGAGCGTTTAATTATGGCGGATTTAAAAACAGAGCTTTATATGATCCTGAAATTGCTCCAATAACAAACATGACGAAAGAAGAGTACAAAAAAAACAATGCTCCGACTATTAATCATTTCTACGAAAAGCTTTTGCTTTTGAAAGACAAAATGAATACAGAAAAAGGCAAAGAAATTGCAGCTCAAAGACATCATTTTATGGAAACCTTTCTAGCTCAATTTTATGCTGAGTGGGAAGGAGTGAAATAGTTTTCGACAGACAATTCGTTTCAAATAAACAAAAAAGCAGCTTCAAATTCTGAAGTTGCTTTTTGTTTTAAATGAGATTCTATTTTAATTACAAGAACTTTTAATGTTGATTTATAATTTGAATTTTAAAAGGCACATTATCCCGAAAGCGCACAAAAATCCAAAAGAAAACCATAATAATCTAGCAACTCTGTTGTCTCTTACAATTTCTTCTTTTTCAAAGTTTGTCATTTTAATGTAGTTTTATTGATGTAAAAATAAATTTCTCATTTATTATACATGCATACTAAAAGCTTTAAAATCATTAAAATAAGACATTTTTCTTTTGGTAAAGTTTTTTAAAAAATAAAAAAGCTCCACAAAGAATTTTAATCTCGTGAAGCTTTTTGAAATTTCTCTTGAATGTTAGGACGTCATTATCTTTTTTTAAGAACATCCACAATTTCCATCTCCGCAGTCTTTTTTCTTTTTAGATTTCCAGAAGAATTTCTTAATCAAAAATGCTACGGCAAATCCTAATATGGCGAAAGCTATAATTTCTTGAATCATGACGCTTTATTTTAATAGTTGATATGCGATTAAAGCAGTAAAATAAGCTAGTCCACTCATAAATACCAGTTGCATTGCCGGCCATTTCCATGAGTTGGTTTCTTTTTTTGTAATGGCTAATGTACTTGCGCACTGCATTGCAAAGGCATAAAACAGCAATAATGAAATTCCGGTTGCAAAATTAAATACTTTTTGACCTGTTTCAGGATGAATTTCCTGTTGCATTTTGCTTTTTATAGTCGATTCATTGTCAGTATCTCCAACGCTGTAAATGGTGGCAAGTGTTCCAACAAAAACTTCTCTCGCTGCAAATGAACTGATTAATGCAATCCCGATTTTCCAATCGTAGCCTAAAGGCGCAATTGCCGGCTCGATTGCTCTTCCCATTAATCCGATATAAGAGTTTTCTAATTTTTGAGAAGCGACTTCATTTTCAAACTGAACTTCGTTTAGTGTAGTTTCTGCAAATTTTTCTTTCACAATGCTTTCGGCTTCATTAAAATCTTTTCCAGGACCATAAGAAGCCAAAAACCATAAAATAACAGAAATGGCTAAAATGATTTTACCGGCGCCCACAATAAATGCTTTGGTTTTCTCTACAACATTGATTCCGACATTTTTAAAAAGAGGCAATTTATAACTTGGCATTTCGACTACGAAATACGTTTTTGATTCTAATTTTAAAACCTTATTTAAAATATAAGCGGATAGAATTGCCGTCGCAAATCCGAGAATATAGAGAAACATTAAGGTTAATCCCTGAAGATTCAATATTCCAAAAACGCGTGTACTCGGAATTACCAGCGAAATAATAATAGCATAAACAGGTAATCTTGCCGAACAAGTTGTGAATGGCGTTACCAAGATTGTAATTAATCGTTCTTTCCAGTTTTCGATATTTCGAGTTGCCATAATTGCGGGAATGGCACAGGCAGTTCCTGAAATCAAAGGCACAACGCTTTTTCCTGAGAGCCCGAATTTGCGCATTATTTTATCCATTAAAAAAACAACACGGCTCATATAACCGCTCTCTTCCAAAATTGAAATGAACAAGAATAAAAAGGCAATTTGCGGAATAAAAATAATAACGCCGCCAATTCCCGGAATAATTCCCTGCGAAAGTAAATCGGTTAAAATACCACTTGGTAATGTTTCGGCAGCCCAAGCGCTTAAAGATGCAAAAGTGCTGTCAATGAAATCCATAGGAATTGTTGACCAGCTGAATATCGATTGGAAAATCAAAAATAAAATCGCAAAGAAAATAACATAGCCCCAAACTTTGTGCGTTAAAACGCGATCCAGTTTTGCACGAATGTCTTTTGCCATTGATGCATCGACTTTTAATCCTTCTTTTAAAACGTCGTTGATAAACTGATAACGTTTAATAGTTTCTTTTTGTTGAAGACGCTTTAATTCAGAATGTGATTTGGTAAAAGTGCTTCTGATTTCATTTCTGTCCAAATTCGAAAAATTGACATCCTGTGTAATAACAAGCCACAGTTTGTACAACAATTGATTCGGAAATGCGTGTTGGAGTTTTTTGAAATATTCTTCGTCAATTACCGAAGCGTTAAGGCAAGGTTCGTGCGGAATGGTTTTATACGAAACAATTAATTCCTTTAAAGCATCAATTCCTAAACCTTTTCGGGAACTTACCAGAGCAATTTTAGTTTTTAATTTTTCTTCTAAAAACGGAATATCTAATGAAATTCCTTTTCTTTCCATACGATCAGACATGTTTATCACTAAAATCGTTGGAATTTCAAGGTCTTTTATTTGAGTGTAAATCAGTAAATTTCTTTTCAGATTTTCGACATCTGTTACCACAACGGCAACGTCAGGATATAATTTGTCGTTTTTATTTAGCAAAAGTTCAATAACTACGCTTTCGTCCATTGAACTGGCATTCAAACTATACGTTCCTGGTAAGTCTAAAATATTGGCTTTGATATTATGCGGAAGTTTGCAAAATCCCATTTTTTTCTCAACCGTAATTCCAGGATAATTTCCAACTTGCTGGTTTAAACCCGTTAATTGATTGAAAACAGAAGTTTTTCCGGTATTTGGATTTCCAATAAGGGCAACATTAATATTTTGAACACTCATTATAAATTGCTTTTGATAAGTTCAACTTCAATTTCACGAGCTGTTTCGATACGAATTGCAACATGCGAACCGTTAATGTCTAAATATAATGGATCTCCAAAAGGAGCAATTTGTAATAATTCGACTTCACTTCCCGGCAAACAACCCATTTCTAATAATTTTAGAGGAATAAGATCGATATCAAAATCTTTGATAATGGCTTTCTCGCCTTTTTTCAGAGTGTGAATTGTATTTTGCAAGCTTATTTAGATTGAGTTTAGATTGCAAAAGTAGGCAATAATTCTTTATTTAAAGGCATTTAACACTTTTGAATATGCTAAATCTTTCTAAAAATAAGGGATTTTACTCTTTGCACAAGAAATCTATGTCTTCTAAAAGACGTTTGATTTCTTCTTTATTGGTTCCGTCATAAAAACCGCGAACACGTCTTTTTTGATCAACCAAAACGAAATTTTCAGTATGAACCATATCATACAATTGATCTGGTCGGCCAAGTTTAACTGCCAAATATGATTTTCTGGCCATAGTGTAAATCTCTTTTTTGTCGCCGGTAACCAAATTCCATTTGCTGTCTACAACACCATATTTTATGGCATATTCTTTTAAAACCGAAACGCTATCGACTTCTGGGAAAACAGTGTGTGAAAGCAGCATTACTTTTGGATTGTTTAAAACGGCTTTCTGAACATCAACAAGATTGGTTGACATTTTTGGACAAATAGAACCACAAGTTGTGAAAAAGAAATCGGCTACATAAATTTTACCTTTGTAATTTTTTTGAGTGATTGTATCGCCATTTTGGTTTACAAACGAAAAATCAGCAATTGTGTGATATTTACTTTTATATTGAATCGTACTGTCAACTAATTCCGGATTTACATCAGACGGATTGTAAATTGGAAGTGTTTTTTGTGGTTTTAAAGCCGAATAAAATAAGGATATCGTAACAACCGAAAATACAATTAAAACAATAAAGAATTTGCGGTATTTATATAGAAGCGATTTCATAAAAATAATTTGGCGCAAAAATACAAAAAGAGCATTTTAAAATACTTACTCTTAAAGCTTTTTAACAGCTTATTAGAATTTCATTTAAGCTTTGTTTTTTCGGATGGATTTGTTCACCAGATATATTCCTGATAAAGTAACTACACTTCCAAGAATTATGGCTTGTGTCAGCATTTCTCCAAAAATAAAAAAGCCTAAAACCATAGCTACAATCGGATTAATGTAAACATAAATACTGCTGATTTCTGTTGGAAGATGCTGCAACGTATAGATGAAAGCAATGAAAGTTAATACGGAACCAATGATTACAAGATAGCCAATTGCCCACCATGAAGTGGTTGGAATTTCGGCAAGCGAAATATTCATCTCTAAAGGCTCAGTAATTCCGTAAAGAATGAAACTTGAAATTAGCATTTGAAGACCTAAACTGAAATAAGGATTGAAACTCGCTGCTTTCTTCTTAATAAACAAAATTCCAAACGCCCATGTGATGGTTGAAATAACTGTCAAAAGGATTCCGAATTGAAAATCGGGTTTGAAAAAGTCAGTCAAATGATCAATGAAAATAATACAGATGCCGCCAAAACTGATTAAAATTCCTGTTATGGCAAGTTTTGCAACTCTTTCGCCATTGAAAAAGTTAATAATGATAATCCAAATTGGAAAAATAGCACTGATTATTGCACCAAGTCCGCTACTGATGTATTTCACACCCCAAGTACTTAAACCATTGCTGCAAACAAAATTCAAGAAGGCAAGAATTAAAATGGTTATCCACTGTTTGCCTTTTGGCCAAGGTTCTTTTTTCAGAATAAAATAACCAACATAGATTAGTCCGGCTAAAAACTGACGAATCATGGCCAGTTGAAGTGCTGGCATATGTTTTACACCTTCTTTTGATGCAAGCCAAGTTGTTCCCCAACCAAAACTTACCCAGCATAAAGCTAAAATTGGAAGTCCAATTGCGTCAACTTTTCCTGAAACTGCATTCTGAATTTTTGCTTTCACTTTGATGATTTTTCTTTTGACAAATATTCCAAAAACAATTTCAAAAATTGGGTATAAATCTCACAGATTATTAATGAAATTTTTAGCTGTATTCTATTCGGAAATTTAATATTAAAGAAGAGTTTTAATTATTGGAAAATTTTAACATAGTATTCAAAATAATAACAATATGTTTGTGTATATACTAAAACAATAAATTATAATGATTAAAAAGCTTACTAAACCAATGTTTTGTGTAGTTTCTGCAATGTTAACGATAACAGCAGTTCAAGCTCAAGATGCAAAACCAAAAGAACCAGGTATCAATATTGCCAATATGGATACTAAAGTAAGTCCAAGCCAGGACTTTTTTCGTTATGTAAACGGAGCTTGGTTAGACAAAACTGAAATTCCTAGTGATAGAAATTCATGGGGAAGTTTTAATGAATTGCGTCAAAAGACAGACGAGAATTCACTTGCTATTTTGAAAGAAGCTTCGAAAAACCCGAAGTATAAATCAAATACTGACCAAGGTAAAGCAATCGCTTTATTTAACACTATCATGGATACTGTTGGAAGAAATAAAAGAGGAGTTACACAACTTCAGCCTTATTTGAAGAAAATCGACGCTATTAAAAATGTTTCGGATCTTCAAAACTACATTACTGAAATGCAACTTTCTGGCGGATCAGGTTTCTTTGGAGTTTATGTTAGTGCTGATGCTAAAAACAGTAATAAAAATTCTGTGACTTTAGGACCTGGAACTCTTGGTTTATCTGATAAAGATTACTACAATTCAGATGATAAAGATTCTAAAGAAAAACGTGAAAAATACGAAGTTCACGTTGCTCGTATGATGCAGTACATTGGGGAATCTCCTGCAAAAGCAAAAGAAAGTGCAAAACAAATTTTGGCTTTGGAGGTTGAAATGTCTGCGCCAAGATTGGATCGTGTTGAAAGAAGAGACAGAAGAAAACAATACAATCCAACAGCTGTTGCTGATTTGAAAAAGAATACACCATCAATTCAATGGGAAAAATATTTCACAGGAATTGGAATGGCAAAATTAGATACTGTAAATGTGGCACAGCCTCGTTACATGATCGCTTTAGAAAAAACTTTTACTGAAAAGAAAGTAGAAGCTTGGAAAGAGTACTTAAAATGGTCTCTATTAAACAGAGCTGCTTCAACTTTGACTACAGATATCGAAAATGCAAATTTTGATTTCTACGGAAAAACATTAACTGGAGCTTTAAAACAACGTCCACGTGAGGAAGTTGCTTTGCAAGTAATCAACGGAGCAACTGGTGAAGCTTTAGGAAAACTTTACGTAGAGAAATTATTCCCTGCTGAAGCAAAAGCAAAAGCAAAAGACATGATTGCTAATGTAATGTTGGCGTATGAAAACAGAATCAATGCTTTGCCTTGGATGTCTGCTGAAACTAAAGTTAAAGCTATTGAAAAATTAAAAAAATTAACGGTTAAAATTGGATATCCAGACAAATGGAAAGATTATTCAAAATTAGAGCTTAAAGATGTTAAAGAAGGCGGAACGTATTTTGATAATATGAAAAATATTTCAAAATGGGCTTACGCTGACAATTTATCTAAACTTGGAAAACCAGTTGATAAAACAGAGTGGGGAATGTCTCCACAAACTGTAAATGCTTATTTCAATCCATCTTACAACGAGATTGTTTTCCCAGCGGCGATTTTACAGCCACCTTTCTACAATTATCAAGCTGATGCTGCTGTAAACTATGGTGGAATTGGAGCAGTTATTGGACATGAAATCTCTCACGGTTTTGATGATTCTGGTGCTCGTTACAATGCTGACGGAAACTTAGTTGACTGGTGGACAGCTGATGATTTAAAACAATTTACTGCTCTTGGAGGAGATCTTGCTGCGCAATACAGCGCTTTAGAGCCATTGCCAGGAATTCACGTTGACGGTAAATTTACTTTAGGTGAAAACATTGGAGATTTAGGAGGAACAAATGCTGCTTACGATGGTTTACAATTGTATTTGAAAGCAAACGGAAATCCAGGATTAATCGACGGATTTACTCCAGAACAGCGTTTCTTTATTTCTTGGGCTACTGTTTGGAGAACAAAATCTAGAGACGAAGCAATTAAGAGCCAAGTTAAAACAGATCCGCACTCTCCAGGAATGTACAGAGCTGTTGTGCCAATTAAAAACTTAGATGCTTTTTACCAGGCTTTCGGAATTAAACCAGGAGATGCTATGTATCTTGAACCAGAGAAAAGAGTTAAAATCTGGTAATCTTATAAATATTAAAACGGCGCTTATTAAGCGCCGTTTTTTTATTATTTAATAGCAATATAAATGTCAACCTCAGCATTTTCAGGATTTTGAGCTTTTGCGCCATAAACTTCAAAATCACTTGTAAAAGTTCGGTCCAGATTTAATTCCCATATTTTTAGCCATTCGTTATAGACAATTCCATCGGCCAAATTCCCTTTTGGTGTGAATTTTTCATAATTAGAATTTGGAATTGTTATCCCCGTCATTTCTTCTGGAATACTATTCAGATTGTCTACCACACAGCCTAAAATTGTGGTATAAGGTCTAGTGTGATCTTTTTCGTAATCTGTATAAATGCAAATGATATCTTGCGAAATTTTGTTTGGAATTTTCTCTGCAATGGATTCTGATAAAAAAGTGTTCCAAAGAGCCGGAATGTCTTTTGCCGATTGTCCATTTTCATTCGTTGTTCTAATCGAAATTCCAATTACACTAAATTCTTGATTGTACATTATGTTTAAATTTATTGGTTGATGACCCAAAATTAAATCCGAGTTGTGACAACAGTATGTCATCAGTATCAATTAACTTCAAGATTTAACTTTTTCGAAAACTGTATAAATAAAAAACGACGCTATAATAAGCGCCGTTTTTTATTTTATAATAAGACCAAGTTACTTTGAATAGCTGTAAATATAAGCTTCTATAGCTTTTAATTCCTCATCAGACATTTCTTTGGTTACTGCAAAATTAGTCTGCATTACCGCAAATTGACTCGGATCGACAATTGGATCTGCGTTTCCTTTTAAGAAAGTGGTGATGTCACCTTTTTTGTCTTTATAGATTTTTGCTATTTCCTGAATGCTCGGGCCAATAACTTTTTGATCAGGTTGATGGCAAGAAGTACAATTTCCTCTTCCTTCAAAAATTTCTTTTCCTAAATCAACTGGAGTTGTGGCTTTCGCCGATTCGCCTTCGGAAGAAGTTTCTGTTGTACTTTCAGATGACTTTCCGAAAGGTTCCTGACTCTCTTTTTTGCATGAAGCAAATACTAAAACGGCGGCTAAGAATACTGCTTTTTTCATTTTATTTATTTAAAATTACTGCAGCTTCTTTTGCAAAATAAGTTGAGATAATACTAGCCCCTGCACGCTTAATGCAATAAAGTTGCTCTATCATAATTTTATCATGATCAAGCCACCCTCTTTCTGCTGCGGCCTTTACCATCGCGTACTCACCAGATACTTGGTAAACCGCAACCGGCACGTGAACGGCATTTTTTACCTCACGAACGATATCCAAATAAGCCATTCCCGGTTTCACCATTACGATATCTGCGCCTTCTTCAACGTCTAATAATGCCTCTCGAATTCCTTCAATTCTGTTAGCATAATCCATTTGATATGTTTTCTTGTCTTTTGGGATATTTTGAGAATCTACGGGAGCAGAATCTAACGCATCACGAAACGGACCGTAAAATGCAGATGCATATTTTGCACTGTAACTCATAATGCCAACATTATGATGGCCGTTTTCTTCCAAAGCTTTTCTGATTGCCAAAACTCGTCCGTCCATCATGTCGCTTGGCGCTACAAAATCGGCTCCGGCTTCAGCATGGCTTAAACTCATTCTTGTTAAGGCGTCAACAGTTGCGTCGTTGATTAATTGACCGTTTTCGATAATTCCGTCGTGACCGTAGATTGAATACGGATCAAGAGCAACATCGGGCATTACAATCATTTCCGGAACAGCATCTTTAATTGCACGAATTGTTTGTTGCATCAAACCATCTTTATTCCAAGCCTCGGTACCTTTATTGTCTTTTAAATTGTCGCTGACTTTTACGTAAATATTTACCGCTTTGATTCCTAAATCCCAAGCTTCTTTTACTTCTTTGATTGTGTTATCCAACGAATGGCGATAAATTCCAGGCATTGAAGGAATTGCCGATTTTATATCTTTTCCTTCGGCAACAAACATTGGAAGCATAAAATCCTGCGGACTTAGACTTGTTTCGCGAACTAAAGAACGAATAGATTCATTGGTTCTTAAACGACGGTTTCTTTGTAATGGGAACATTTTAATTTGTTTAAAGTTTAAAGTTTCAGGTTTTGTCCTGAAAATATTCATTTTTTGTGTTTTATTTTCTAAAGCTTTTATGTAATTGAAGCTTTGTAAATTTCTTTAATTGTGCTACTTAACTCGTTATTGAAATCCGTATCAGATTGTCCGGCTGAAAGTCGTTCTGATAATGCTCTTGAGAAACTGGCAATCAATCCGTGATTTTGTGACAATTTTTCATTGGCCTCATCACGAGAATAACCTCCTGATAGCGCAACGACACGCACAACATGCGGATCAGCCATTAAATCACTATAGAAATTATTTACGGTTGGAATCGAAAGTTTCAGCATCACTTTTACATCTTTATCAAGTTTGTTAAGTGCTTTTAAGATTTCTTCTTTTAAGATTTCTTCTGACTTTTCTTTATCTGAACTGTAAATATCAACTTCCGGCTCGATAATCGGAATTAATCTTTTTTCGAAGATTTGCAAACCAACTGCAAATTGTTGTTCAACAACTTCTCGAATTCCGGCTGGATTGGCTTCTTTAATTACTGAGCGCATTTTAGTTCCAAAAACATTTCGCTCTACTGCTCGGGTTAACAATTCATCTAAACCGGAAATAGGTTTCATGATTTGAACTCCATTTGAAAGATCAGCAAGTCCTTTGTCTACTTTGAGAAACGGAACGATGTTTTTCTTTTCCCATAAATAATCGGCTGTCCATTGTCCGTCGATTTTACGATCCATTGTATTTTCAAACAAAATTGCTCCGAGAATATATAGACTATCAAATGCAGGACTCTTTATAATTCTTGTTCGCATTTCATGAACAAGTGTGTACATTTCTTCATCATTCGTGTAACTGCTTTCCTGTACGCCGTATTGTGCTAAAGCTTTTGGAGTACTTCCACCACTTTGATCAAGTGCGGCGATAAAGCCTTTTCCGGAATGCATACGATTTAATTGTGCCGTTTTTACATCTGTCTTTTCCATAATAATGATTTTTAATTATTAGAAATCCCTGCTTATGCTTGTTTTTGCTATTTTGAAGCCTTTTTAAAGACCTATTTTCTTATTTGCCTTGTCGTATACTTCTTTTACTTTTTTTGGAGGATCAAATCGATAACCTGCGGAAATTTTTAAAGTGACAATATTGTCATTCAATCTCGGATCTACCTTTTCGTCCTGATCAAAGGTTACCGCATTCAGACTTGCAAAAGCAAAGAAACGATCTTGATTATAAGCTAATTTTAAATTTAAATCGGCTTGATATAACGCTGAGGTATCTCCGTCAACATCGTTAATTCCGGCACCCAAACCAATACCTGCTCCAATTAAAACGCGATCACTTATTACAAAATTATAAAAGTAAGAAGGCGTTAAAGTAAATACGTAAATATCTCCAGGTGTTGTATCGGGCGTATTTAGGTCAATATTGGTGTAATAGAAAGAAAAATTTGGAATAAAACTTCCGGAACTTTTGGTTTGCCATTCATTTTGGTTTACCAATGCTTTGAATGAGAATTTGTCATTAAAAACATAGGAAGTCGATCCGCCAATTTTTGTACTTCGCATATTGGGCATTTGTGCAGTAAAATTATCATCACTGACATAAAACCCTTTTTGATTGATAAAAGTTAAGGACTGCATCCATTTTTTATAATAAAAACGGGTGTTGAAATTAAAATTTTTAGAATGGGAATCTCCCGTATTTCCACCAAGAAATTTCGGAGCAAAACCAATCGTAATATCAATAATCTTGTAATTTAAACTAAAACCGATTTGCTCTTTGCGATTGGGAATAAGATCAAGATATATCTTCGGATCCTGATTATCTGATGTAATTTGAAAACTATTTGAAGTGTCTAAATAATAAACACTGGCCGTAATTTTATCATTATAGGATTTAAAATAGGGATTTTGCAAAGTGTCATTTTGAGCGAAACACCCAAAAACACTTGCAAAAAACGCTACATAAATCAGTTTTACATCCATTCGCGTGGGTTTTCTAACACATTTACCAATTTCTCTTCTTCGCTTCCTGCTTCTGCATGATGATCGTAAACCCATTGCACATGCGGAGGCAAACTCATTAAAATACTTTCAATTCTTCCATTCGTTTTTAAACCGAATAAAGTTCCCTTGTCATGAACAAGATTAAACTCAACATAACGACCACGACGAATTTCCTGCCAGTTTCTGTTTTCTGGAGTATATGCTAAATTTTTTCTTCTTTCTACAATTGGAACATAAGCTTCCAGGAAACTATTACCAACCTCAGTTACAAAGTTATACCAATTTTCCATTGACATTGATTCATTTGCTTTGCAATAATCAAAAAATAAACCTCCAATTCCCCGAGCTTCATTTCTATGTGCATTCCAGAAATAGGAATCGCACTGTTTTTTGTATTTCGGATAAAACTCTGGATTATGCTTGTCACAAGCGGTTTTACATGTTTGATGAAAGTGTTTTGCATCTTCTTCAAACAAATAATAAGGCGTTAAATCCTGTCCGCCACCAAACCATTGTTCGATTACTTTTCCAGATTCATCATACATTTCAAAATAACGCCAGTTTGCGTGAACCGTTGGTGTCATTGGATTTTTCGGATGTAAAACCAAACTTAATCCGCAGGCAAAAAAATCGGCTTCGCCAACATTAAACATTTTTTGCATCGTTTCAGGCAATTTTCCATGAACTGCAGAAATGTTTACGCCGCCTTTTTCGAAAACATTTCCGTTTTCAATAACACGTGTTCTTCCGCCGCCGCCTTCCGGACGTTTCCAAAGATCTTCACGGAATTTTGTAGTTCCGTCAACAGCTTCTAATCCAATACAGATTTGGTCTTGCAATTGTTGTATGTATGCGTAAAATTTGTCTTTCATTGTAAATTGTATTCTGATTTAAGAAGTCCGAAGTAAACGGTGTTTTGTAATGTGCCATCACCATTTCTAAATTCGTCTCTTAAAATTCCTTCTTGTTTAAAATTATGTTTTAATGCAATTCGTTGACTTGCTAAGTTTATTTCTGAAGTACAGATGAAAACTTTATTCATCGTCAATTCGTTAAAACAAAAATCGAGTGCCTTAGAAACCATTTCGGATGTAATGCCTTTGCCTTGAAAATCCTCGTCGATAAAATAACCTAACTCACATTTTGAAATTCGGTAATCAATAGTTTTTACACACAAATAACCAATTAGATTATTTGTTTTTATATCTCGGGCGAAGAAATAATATCCTTCACCGTTTCTTTCTTTGTCTTTATTAACGGAGATAAAATTTTCTGCTTTTTCTGGTGAGTCAGAATTAGCTAGTGTTACAGGGAAAGTTTTTCCAATGTGATTTTTATTCTTATCAATCAGTTTATAAAACTCTTTAGGAAGAATATTTTCAATTCGGTCTGTTTTCCAATCAGTAAAACTCATCTTTTATTTGTTTTTTAGAGAAGCAATTTTAGTATTGATTCCGAAAGAAAAAACTTTGCTTTCTTGTTGGATATATTGGTAAATCGCTAAAGCTTTATTTTCAAAATTATTGTTTTCAGTTTTTGAAAATTCGACTAATATATCAGCAAATTGTTCTAATTGTTCCCAATCAAAATGAAGACGAATCAATAATCCTGTTAGATCTTCATTTGAATAATCAACTAAACTTTGAATGTTTAACCCGAATTCTTTCAGTTGATTTTCAATTTCTGATTGTTGTAAAGAAGTCAAAGGATAAGGCACAAAAATAAGAGTTCGTAACGTTTTAAGTACGTTATCAATTCTGATTTTATCCTCATCTCTTAAACCTTTGTTTAACATGTTTTAAGTTGTTGGTTTATGGTTTATGGTTGATAGTGTTTTTTATCCAACAACTATCAACCATAAACAATCAACTATTATTGCCCGTATTCTTTCACCGCGTCAATAAACGCTTTTGCGTGATCTACAGGGATATTTGGTAAAATTCCGTGACCTAAATTTACGATATATTTATCTTTTCCGAATTCGTCGATCATTTCGTGAACCATTTTCTTGATAGTCGGAATTGGAGAAAGCAATCTTGACGGATCGAAGTTTCCTTGCAAAGTAATATTTCCACCAGACAAATAACGAGCATTTCTAGCCGAACAAGTCCAGTCAACTCCTAATGCAGAAGCTTTACTTTTGCCCATATCGCCAAGAGCAAACCAACAACCTTTTCCGAAAACAATAACTGGAGTAATTTCAGCTAAAGCGTCAACAATCTGGTTGATGTATTTCCATGAAAATTCCTGATAATCAACAGGAGAAAGCATTCCTCCCCAAGAATCAAAAATCTGAACGGCATTTACTCCTGATTTTACTTTTTCTTTTAAGTATAAAATTGTTGTATCTGTGATTTTTTGCAATAAAGTATGGGCTGCAACTGGATTTGAAAAGCAGAAACCTTTTGAAGTATCAAAACTTTTAGAACCTTTTCCTTCAACAGCATAACAGAAAATTGTCCATGGCGAACCAGCGAAACCAATTAATGGCACTTCGTCGTTCAGCATTTCTTTAGTCAATTTTACTGCATCGAAAACATAACCTAAAGTTTCATTTACATCTGGAACATAAACCTGATTTACTTGCTCCATTGTACGGATTGGATCTGGAATAATCGGACCCAAATTATCTTTCAATTCTACGTGGATTCCCATTGCACGTGGCACTACCAAAATATCTGAGAATAAAATAGCAGCATCCGGAGCAATTCTGCGAATTGGTTGAACTGTAATTTCAGCAGCTAATTCTGGAGTTTCGCAACGCGTAAAAAAATCATATTTATCACGCAGTTCTCTAAATTCAGGTAAATATCTTCCTGCCTGACGCATCATCCAAACTGGCGGACGCTGAACTGTTTCTCCTTTTAATGCTTTTAAAAATAAGTCGTTTTTTAACATGAGTTTTTTATTTTAGTTGCAAAGTCGCAAAGTGACAAAGTTGCAAAGGTTTTTATTTATATTCGTGAATTACATCTTCGATTACGTCTTCAATTGTAGGCTGATCTGCGATGATTATATTTTTTGTGATTTTTGATAAAGCTTCTGCGGTGGTATTGCCAATGCAGAAACAGATTTGTTTGTTTATAGTATTGTCTTTTAGATAACTTTTAACTCCAGACGGACTAAAAAACAAAATCGCTTCAGGATTTGCTTTTATTTTCTGAGGCTGTAGCGTAGTTTCATAAACCTGAATTTCATTGAATTTAATTCCGTTTTCTTTTAAAGCTTCTGGTAAAGTATCTCTTCTTAAATTCCCGCTGAAAAAAGTGTAGCTTTCATTTCCATAAATCAAAGTGATAATTTCTGCCAAATCAGATGCATAACCTGTGTAAGCCACAACATTAAATCCATTATCTGTCAATAAAGTTTTGGTTTTAAGTCCAACGCAGTACACGTTTTTCTTTTTTAGCTCTTCTGATTTTGGATCTGATAAAACACTATGAACGGCATTCTGACTTGTAAAAATTAGACTTTCGTTGAGGTCTTTTAATTCGAAAGCTTTGTTTTCGGTTTTAATGAAATCGGCTTCGATTACTTCTACGCCATATTTCATTAGTTCTTGCTTATGAAGAGGTGATAATATTTTAGTAGATACTATTTGAACTGGATTTGCCATTATTTCTTCAGGGATTCTTTGATTTTCTGCATTAATTCGGTTCCTCCATTATTCAAAATTTCCTGAGCCGCGTTGAAACCTAATTTTTTCCATTCTGAAATATCAACCGTTTTGTTGATTTCCAATTTTTGTTTTCCATCAACAGAAAGCAAAACACCTTGAAAATGTAAAGTATCTTCGTCTTCATTGTAAGTTACCAAAGCTCCAATTGGCGCCGTACAGCCACCTTCCAACGTTCTTAAAAACTGACGTTCAATGTAAGTACAAATTTCAGTTTCAATATGATTTAATTGCGAAAGTGCATCTAAAGTATAATTGTCATTTTCCATTGCCACAACTAGCATTGCTCCTTGAGCAGGCGCGGGAATCATCCAATCTAAATTGATATAGTTTTCAGGTTTTAAGTTGATTCTTTCCAAACCTGCCGCCGCAAAAACAGCTCCGTCCCAATCATTATCCTGTAATTTTTGCATGCGCGTATTCACGTTTCCACGTAAATCAACCACCGTATGATTTGGATATTTATTGTACCAAAGCGCCTGGCGACGTAAACTTCCTGTCGCAATCGTACTTGGGTTCGCGAAATCAGGATTGCCTTTAAGTACTAAAATATCTAAAACATTGGCTCTTTCCAAAACAGCAGCCTGAACAATTCCTTTTGGTAAAGCAGTCGGAACGTCTTTCATCGAATGCACGGCAATATCAATATCACCATTAATCATCGCAATGTCAAGCGTTTTGGTAAAAATTCCAGTAATTCCTAATTCGTAAAGAGGTTTATCCAGAATAATATCGCCTTGAGATTTAACCGCAACAATTGAAGTTTTATAACCCAAATCATTTAGTTGTTTTTCGACATTATGTGCTTGCCAAAGTGCTAATTCGCTATCGCGAGTTCCAATTCTGATTGTTTTTTCAGCCATGTTTTTTCTTTTTTACCATTAAGATATTAAGGTTATTAAGCTTCTCTTTGTCAGAGAACATTAAGCTTAACTTTTTTAATATCTTAATGGTTCAAAATTTTATTTAATCTATTAATCTTGCGAAATAATCATTCACAAGTGGTTTCATTGATTTTGTAATGTTTGTTGTGTTGAAATTTATCAATAGTCCTTGAGGTCTTTGTAATAATTTCATATAAGTTAATAATTGCGCTTCGTGAATTGGCAAAAGATTTTCAATAGCTTTTAATTCAACAACAACACAATCGTTAACCAATAGATCTATTCTTAAATCTGATTCAAATTCAAGATCGTAATAATCAATTTTAACAGATAATTGTTGTTTTACATCATATCCGTTTCGTTCTAATTCATATTTGAGGCACTTTTCATATATGCTTTCTAAAAGTCCAGGTCCCAAAGCTTTGTGCACTTTTATAGCAAAACCTGTAATTTCATAAGCCAATTGCGTAACCTCTTTTTTTGTCATAGAACGTATTATTGTTTTTACCATTAAGAGATTAAGTTAATTAAGCTTTGTGTTCAAAAATAGCTTGGCTTAATTTTCTTCGACAAAGATTGACTTAATTCTCTTAATGCCTTAATGGTAAAATTTAAGATGCTTTTATTTTGAAGACTTTCTCGATCCATTCGATGCTTTCATCAACCATGGTATCGTCGTCTTTTAAATGATTTGCAAAATGAGTAGTGATTTTCTGAATGATTCTATTACTGATGATTTCAGCTTGTTCTTCATTGAAATCAGCGATTTTTTTGCTTTGGAAATCCAATTCAGAAGCTTTGATCGCGTTTAATTTTTCTTTTAAAGCATTAATTGTTGGAGCAAATTTTCTGCCTTTCATCCAAATTACAAATTCTTCTTTGATTTCTTCAATAATTGCTTCAGCCGCAGGAATATGTAATTTTCTATTTTCCAAAGTTTCATCTGTCAATTGAGACAAATAATCCATATGAATCAACGTTACACCTTCCAATTCCTCAACGTTTTCATGAACGTTTTTCGGAATCGACAAGTCCAAAATCAATAAAGGTTTTTTAAGATTCAAAATCGCTTTGTCAACCGTTGGATTTTGAGCGCCGGTTGCTACAACGACAACATCGGCTTTTTGAAGTTCTAAGTGTAATTCAGAATAATCTTTAACAATCAGATTTAATTTTCCGGCCAATTTCTCAGCTTTGTCTTTCGTTCTGTTGATTAAAGTAATATGTTCGTTTTTAGTATGTTTTACTAAATTTTCACAAGTGTTTCTTCCGATTTTTCCAGTTCCGAAAAGTAAAATGTTTTTGTTGCTGATATCTTCAACATTCTTCAAAATATATTGTACCGATGCAAAAGAAACCGAAGTAGCACCAGAACTAATTTCCGTTTCCGTTTTAATTCTTTTGCTCGCCTGAATTACCGCATTCACTAATCTTTCCAAAAAAGCATTCGCCAGACCTAAAGATTTTGAATGGATAAAAGACGTTTTAATTTGGGATATAATTTCGAAATCACCTAAAATCTGACTATCTAAACCAGTTCCTACACGAAATAAGTGATTGATTGCTTCCTGATTTTTGTAAACGAAACCAACTCTTTGAAAAGCGTCAACAGAGCCGTTGCTATTATCGCAAATCAATTTTATTAATTGAAATGGATGTTCTGCAAAACCGTAAATTTCGGTTCTGTTGCAGGTTGAAGTAACTAATAAACTTTCTATTCCTTCGTTTTTAGCTTGTTCCAGTAAACGAGTCTTCGCAACTGCATCCAAACTAAATTGACCTCTGACCTCAGCATCAGCTTTTTTATAACTCAGACCAACTGAGTAAAAATAAAGGTGTTTCGGTACGTTATTGTTTTCCATAAATTCACTTTCATAAAAGTGCAACAAAATTATTACTATACCATCGATAAAAATAACGCTAAAAGTACTTTTTATGTCGCTGTATGTTTTTTTGAACCTAAATAGGTGTTTTTGAGTAAAAAGGACTATTTTTGTAGCAAAATCAACTCATTTCAAGTGATTAGTTTAGAGTGATTCTAAATAAGATTTTGCGTTAGTTTTGATTTTAGTAAAAAAAAAATATCGCTATGAGTTCTCAAGAAGTTATAAAAATTGAAGACGACTTTACGCTGATCCGTTTTCAAAATGACAGTTTAGAGCCATTTTATGCGCAGCATGAAATAGGTACTGGTCTGATACAGTTCCACTTCGGGATAAAAGGCAATGCTAAATTCTTGTTCAATCAAGGTTCTTATGCTTTGGATTTGAAGGAAGAAAAATCGTTGCTTTTATACAATCCGCAGAAAGAATTGCCACTTAATTTAGAATTGGCCCCAAACTCGTGGGTGATTTCGGTAATTGTTTCGATTAAAAAATTTCACGCGTTATTTTCTGCTGAAGCCGATTATATTACGTTTTTAAGTCCTGATAATAAGGACAAAAAGTATTATAACGAAGGGAATATCAGTCCGTCAATGGCGATTGTTTTGAGTCAGTTGTTTCATTATAATCTTCATCCATCTATAAAAAACCTTTATTATAAAGGAAAAGGATACGAATTATTGAGTTTGTATTTTAATAGAACCGAAGATCCAAATGCAGAACAATGTCCGTTTTTGATCGATGAAGATAACGTTCTAAAAATCCGAAGAGCAAAAGAAATCATCATCGCAAACATGGCCGAACCACCAGGATTACAAGAATTGGCAGATGAAATTGGTTTGAATTTGAAGAAACTTAAAATGGGTTTCAAACAAATTTACGGAGATACGGTTTACGGTTTCCTTTTCGATTACAAAATGGATTTCGCCCGAAAACTATTAGACAGCGGTTCGTATAATGTAAACGAGGTTGGACTTAAAATAGGTTATAGCACGGGAAGTCATTTTATAGCAGCATTCAAGAAAAAGTTTGCCACAACTCCAAAGAAGTATTTGATGTCGATTAATGCGAATGTTTAAATTTTTTTTAGCCACGACCCGAGCGATAGCGAACAGGCGAAGCAATTCACGAATTTAATCTGCTTAAATCTGTGTAAATCTGCGTGAAAAATTTCACGAATTATCCAAATCGATTTTAAATATTCTACAATAATTAAAAAGTAATAATTATCATATTTCGAATAAAGTACAGCGTTTACTTTTGACGAAATTTTAAAAACAAATAAAAAGCTTAAAGCCTAGTGCTTAAAGCCAAAAACAAAAAACATGAAAGGCGTATTATTAGTAAATCTTGGGTCTCCAGAAAGTCCAACTCCAAAAGATGTAAAACCTTATTTAGATGAATTTTTAATGGATAAATACGTGATCGACGTTCCGTATTTATTGAGAGCATTATTGGTTCGCGGTATTATTTTAAGAAAAAGACCAGAAGAATCTGCACACGCTTACGCAAAAATTTGGTGGGATGAAGGTTCTCCTTTAGTAGTATTGTCTGAAAGAATGCAGAAAAAGGTTCAGCCTCTTGTAAATGTTCCAGTTTCTTTAGCAATGCGCTACGGAAGCATGACAATAGAAAAAGGACTTCAGGAATTAAGTGATAAAGGAGTTACAGACGTAATGCTTTTTCCTTTATATCCGCAATATGCAATGGCTTCAACTTTAACTATTTTAGTAAAGGCCGAAGAAATTCGCAAGAAGAAATTCCCTCACATGAAATTTACAGATGTTCCGGCATTTTACAATAAACCGGATTACATCAAAAATTTAGCCGATTCCATTCAGAAACATTTAATTGGTTTTGATTACGATCATTTATTGTTTTCTTACCACGGAATTCCAGAACGTCATATTCGCAAAACCGATGTGACTAAATCGCATTGTAAAATTGACGGATCTTGCTGCAACACGCCTTCGCCAGCGCATGATTTTTGTTATCGTCACCAATGTTACGAAACAACAAGACAAGTTGTTAAATTATTGGGACTTCCTGAAGATAAATACAGTCTGACATTTCAATCGCGTTTAGCGGGAGACAAATGGTTAGAACCTTATACAGATGTTGAAATTGATAACATGCCTGCAAAAGGAATCAAGAAATTAGCAGTTGTAACACCAGCTTTCGTTTCAGATTGTTTAGAAACTTTAGAAGAAATCGCCATGCGCGCCAAAGAAGATTTTGAAGCAAAAGGTGGCGAAGAGTTCTTGGCAATTCCATGTTTGAATGATGATGATGAATGGTGCCAGACGGTTTCTAACTGGATTAATGATTGGGCTAAATAGAAGAAAGAGGCAAGAGTAAAGAAAAAAGACTTTATGGAATATTATAACTATCTAAAATCACTGCACTTAATTTTTGTAATCACTTGGTTTGCGGGTTTGTTTTATATTGTGCGTTTGTTTGTGTACCAAATTGAGGCAAATGAAAAACCTTCGCCCGAAAAAGAAATTCTTCAGGCGCAATACAAAATAATGGCCTATCGTTTGTGGTACATTATTACATGGCCGTCAGCAATTTTGGCGAGTATTTTTGCTTTTTGGATGCTGTTTTTTACAGACGCTGGTCATATTTGGATCAAAATGCCGTGGATGCATGTAAAATTGTGTTTCGTTTTTCTTTTATATTTATATCACGGAAAATGCCATCAAATTTTCAAACAATTGCAAAATGATGAGGTGAAATATTCCAATAATTTTATGCGTTTGTGGAATGAAGGTGCAACAATTATTCTATTTGCTGTTGTCTTTTTAGTAGTTTTAAAAAGTGCCATCAACTGGATTTTCGGCGTAATCGGGATTATTTTATTCTCGGTTTTAATAATGCTGGGATTCAGGTTTTACAAGAGAATTAGAGAGAGAAAATAGTTATGAGTTTTGAGTTATGAATTATGAGTTGTAAGTTTATGACACATAATTCATAATTCATAACTCATAATTTATAACTAAAAAGATGTTGAACAACTTCAAAATGTCAATGCTATCGCTTCGTACCAGGATTTTCCTGTCGATGATTGTATTGATTGTTGTGGCATCTTTTTTATTGGCTTCGATTTCGATTATTCAGTTTAAGACTGAGGCCAAAGAATACCATCAAGAACGTTTAGAACGAAAAGAGAATGCGGTAAAAGAACACATCAATTATGTTCTTTCGACTACTACATATCCGCTGAAAACCCAAAATCTGGATTTGATTTTTAAAGATAAAATCCACGAATTAGCTCAGATTCATAAAATCGAAATTAATATTTATAGTCTTGACGGAAAACTTTTAAAATCTTCAAAAGAGTCTTTCGCTGTTGATAAAGCGCCGCCGCCAATTCCGGAATATATTTTGAAATTGGTTCGTTCTTCGATTGAAAAACGATTTGTAGACATTAAAACTATAGACGGAGTTAAAAACCGATCTTCATACAGTTTAATTAAAGACGAAAAATTCAAACCACTCGGAATTCTGAATCTTCCCTATTTAGAAGATGACGGTTATTATGATAATGAGTTGAATACCTTTTTAATTCGTTTAAGTCAGGTGTATTCTTTTATGCTGATTGTCGCTTTTGGATTAGCGTATTTCCTTTCTACTTATATTACAAAATCGCTTAAAACCATTTCAGATCGTTTGGAAGAAACCAATCTGGATCAGAAAAACGAGAAAATTGTTTTAGAAGCCAATAGTAAAGAAGTCAATTTCCTTATAAAAGCATATAACGGAATGGTGGATAAACTAGAAACGAGTGCAATTAAATTAGCGCAAAGTGAACGTGAAGAAGCTTGGCGTGAAATGGCAAAACAGGTTGCACACGAAATTAAAAATCCGCTTACGCCAATGCGTTTAACTGTGCAAAGTTTTCAAAGAAAATTTGATCCAAGCGCTCCTGACGTTAAACAAAAGATGAATGATTACTCCGAAACCTTAATTCAGCAGATTGACACGATGACGGCTGTCGCTTCAGCATTTTCGAACTTTGCTTCAATGCCGGCGCAACAAAATGAAACATTAAATGTTGTTGAGGTTGTCGAATTGGCTTTGGATATTTTCAATGAAGATTATATTTCTTTTGAAAGTGATGAAGAAGAAATCATTTCTACGATGGATCGCACGCAATTGATTCGTGTAATTACCAATTTGGTTAAAAATGCAACTCAGGCAATTTCTGAAAGTCAGTTTCAAAAATCAATTGTTGTTACGGTAAAAAGAAGAAACAACAATGTTGAAATCGCCGTGAAAGACAACGGAATCGGAATTCAAAAACAAGATATCGGCAGAATTTTCGAACCAAAATTCACCACTAAAACCAGCGGAATGGGACTTGGTCTCGGAATTATCAAAAACATCATAGAAAATTATAAAGGAACAATTACCTTTGAATCAACATACGGAAAAGGAACCACTTTTAGGGTTTCTTTGCCTATTACAAACTCATAAAATCAGCGTCATGAATTACGAAAATATTTTAGTTGCAATAGAGGAGAGAGTTGCAACCATTACGATTAACAGACCAGCTAAATTAAATGCTTTAAACAAGGAAACAATCAGTGATTTGAGCAAAGCAATTAAATTGTTAAGCAAAAATGAGGAAGTTCGCGCTATAATTTTAACTGGAAGTGGCGAAAAAGCTTTTGTTGCTGGAGCTGATATTTCAGAATTTGCAAACTATACGGTTGTTGAAGGTGCGCAATTAGCTGCGGAAGGTCAGGAAACTTTGTTCGATTTTATCGAAAACCTTAAAAAACCTGTTATTGCAGCCGTAAATGGTTTTGCCTTAGGCGGAGGATTAGAATTGGCAATGGCGTGTCATTTTAGAGTAGCTTCAGATAATGCAAAAATGGGATTGCCAGAAGTTACTTTAGGATTAATTCCAGGTTACGGAGGGACACAACGTTTGCCTCAATTAGTTGGAAAAGGCCGTGCAATGGAAATGATTATGACTGCAGCTATGATTTCTGCCGAAGAAGCAAAACAATACGGTTTGGTTAATCATGTTGTGCCTCAAGCAGAACTTTTGTCGTTTACAACGGTGATTGCGCAAAAAATCATAAAAAATGCACCGTTTGCTATTGCAAAAGCCATAAAAGCAATCAATGCTAATTATGAAGACGGTAAAAACGGATTTGATACGGAAATAAAATCTTTTGGAAAATGCTTCGGAACTCAGGATTTTAAAGAAGGAACAACGGCATTTTTAGAAAAACGTAAAGCTGAATTTACAGGTAAATAATTTTTTTCTTAACCGCAATCCCGATAGCTATCGGGAGCAAGGGATTACGCAAAGCACGCAAGAAAATTTAAAAACTTAGCGAACCTTGCGTAAATCTTTGCGACCTTTGCGGTTAAAATTAGAGACAAAGATTGTAAAACCTTAGTCCCGATAGCTATCGGGATAGCATCTCAGAACCTTAGCACCTTAAAAAAAATGTACGAACCAATATTTGCCCTTTTTTGTGAACGAGTTAAAGAAAGTATTCAAGCCGGAACTTTCGCAAAACTGACTTTGGCAAAAACAATGGGCGACACCGAAATCAAAAACATCTATTTCAGATTGGTTTTGAATGAAGATAACACATTCTCAATTTCCCTGACGACTCGATATAAAACAGAAGAAATTGAAAGTATTCATACTTTAGATGAAGCTTTATTGATTCTTGGTACTTATATAAAAAATCCGTTTTTGACTGCTTTACTTTTTACAACAGAAAACGATCTCACTTTCAAAGTAAATAAAAAGAATGCAGGAAGTATTATTGAGCAGCCACCGACATTTAAAAATGCATCGCCGGTTATGTTAGAAATGATTGAGAAAGGAATTGTTTAGAAGGCAAAATTAATAAAAAAAGAGCCAAAACTATTTAAAACAGTTTTGGCTCTTTTTTATTTCCTATAATTAAACCAGTTTCACAAACAAATTAGAGGCAATTTTATTTGAAATAGATAATTCCCTTCCATCAACCTTAATTTTTACCGATAAATCGAAAGATTCTTTAGATAGAAATTCGATTTTAGAGCCCAAAGCAATTCCTTGTTTGTCCAGATATTTTAAAAATTCTGAAGAAGTGTCTTTAACACCAACACAAACACCGGTTTGGTTTTCTTCTAATTCAGATAAAAGCTGTTTTTCAATTTTAATGATTCGGCCATTTGCATCCGGAATCGGGTCACCGTGTGGATCTTCCGTCGGATTTCCCAGAAAATCATCTAAACGATTAATCAATTGTTCTGATTTGATGTGTTCCAATTGTTCTGCAATATCGTGAACTTCATCCCAGCTGAAATTTAGTTTTTCAACTAAAAATACTTCCCATAAACGATGTTTTCTAACAATCATTTTTGCAGCAAGTTTTCCGTTTTCAGTTAAAGAAACACCTTGGTATTTTTTATAGTTTACCAAATCTTTCTCTGCCAGCTTTTTAAGCATGTCGGTTACAGAGGAAGCTTTTGTTTCCATGATTTCAGCAATAGCGTTAGTGCTGACTTCAGTTTCCAAAGCTGCTGTAAGGTGGTATATCGATTTTAAGTAGTTTTCTTCTGAAAAGGTCATTTTTTTAAGATTCTAAGGTTCTAAGATACTAAGGTTCTAAGATACTAAGGTTCTAAGTTTTAAGAATCCAAAAGAAAACCTCAGAATCTTAGTGTCTTAGAACCTTAGCAACTATTTTACTATCAACAAAGGTATTGAAATTTTATGTCTCAATTTATCTACCGTTGTGCCAAAAAGAATGTCTTTTAATCCTGTGTGGCCGTGGGTTCCCATTACTAAAATATCAAAGTTGCCTTCGTTTATTATTTTCGGAATTACTTTGTTTGGTTTTCCAAAACCAAGTTCAGTTTCAATATTGAATCCTTTTTCTGAAAGCATTTTTTTGTATTCTAAGAGAAGCTTTTCATCAATAGTGGTTTCGTGGTCATGTATATTCACACCGTACATTAAAGCGCCAACAGTTTCTACAATGTGAATAAGCGTGTATTTTGCGTCCATTCCGCCGAGTTCAAAAGCGCGATTGAGTGCGGCTTCATCGGCATTTGAGAAATCTACTGAAATAGCGATATTCTTTACAGCGTGGCTTTCCTGTGGCGTAAATTTTAATTTTAAATTGTGAGGCGAATGATTGATTGTCTTTAACTTCGCTTTTGCAATAAAAGGTTTAAAAACAATGTATAACAATAATCCAGCAAAAGCAAAAGCAAGCGGAACAACAGTTAACCAAAGAACTGTTGGATGGTTTGAACTTTCAAGCCATGAAGTAATTTCGTCGTAAACTAATTTTGCGTTTAAAGAAACAATGATTGCGGCGATAATCCAGGAAATGATCTGTGTGGTTTTTGAAATATGAAAACCATTCATTTTTGATTTATCACTCACGAAATGAATAAGCGGAATAATCGCAAATCCCAGCTGAAGACTCAGAATAACCTGGCTTAAAATCAATAATTTTCCCGTGACGCTTTCGCCATAAATGTAAATCACGATTAAAGCGGGAACAATTGCAATTAAACGTGTTATAATTCGGCGGACCCAAGGCTGAATGCGCAAATGCAAATAACCTTCCATAACAATTTGTCCGGCAAGCGTCCCGGTTACAGTCGAACTTTGTCCTGCGGCGATTAAGGCAATTGCAAATAGTCGAGGAGCCCATTTGTTTCCTAACAAAGGTTCCAGAAATTTATGTGCATCCTGAATTTCAGCGACTTCAAACATTCCGTTTTTGTGGAATGTTGCGGCGGCGAGAATTAAGATTGCGGCATTAACAAAGAATGCCAGGTTTAGCGCAATAGTTGAATCTATAAAATTGTATTTTAAGGCCTGTTTAATACCCGCTGGAGTTCGGTCAAATTTTCTGGTTTGCACCAAAGAAGAATGTAGATAAAGATTGTGAGGCATTACCGTTGCACCAATAATCCCGATTGCAATATATAAAGCAGCCGAATTTGGGATAGAAGGAATAAGTCCGGCTAGGATTTTTGGAACCTCAGGTTGTGCAAAAATCATTTCGAAAATAAAAGAAAAGCCAATAATTGCGACCAGTACAATTATAAACGCTTCCATCTTGCGAATTCCTTTGTTGATCAAGAATAAAAGAAGGAAAGTATCCAGAACGGTAATTAAAACACCTTCAAGCAACGGAATTCCAAATAAAAGATTAATTCCGATCGCCATTCCGAGAACTTCTGCCAAATCACAGGCAGCAATGGCAATTTCTGCCAAAAAATATAAGATGTAATTAATGTATTTCGAATAAGTCTCTCTCGAAGCTTGTGCCAAATCGCGTTGTGTGACAATTCCAAGTCTAGCACTTAAGCTCTGCAAAAGCAAAGCCATTAAATTACTCATTAATAAAACCCAGACAAGCGTATAACCAAACTGACTTCCTCCGGCGATATCTGTTGCCCAGTTTCCGGGATCCATATAACCAACGCTGACTAAATATGCGGGGCCTAAAAAGGCTAAAATTTTCCTGAATCCTGTTTTTTTATGTTCTGTAGCAACCGATTGGTTTACTTCTTCTAAAGATTTGGTCATTGTAGAAATGTTGTTTTAACAAATATATGTAAAAATTATATTCGCTGAACAATATTTTTAGGCGAGTCTAAAACTTAGATGTTAGAATTTAAACAATTTGGGCACAATCCAGATAATGTAAAATTGATTTCTTTCACTTTATAATTATGAGGCATAATATAACTCGGTTTTACATTTTCGAGACAGGTAATTTCATGACAGTTTTCACAACTAAAATGAGCATGATTATGTATGTGAACACGCTGATTAGAATGATTGCATTTTGCATATTTTACCGTTCCGTCAAGGTTCGAAATTTTGTGCACGATATCGTCGTTAACCAAACGGTCGAGGATTCTATAAATGGTGACGCGATCGCAAACATCATTCAATTGTTTTTGAATTTCGGTGTGCGAGAGCGCAGTTCTAGATTTCTCAAAAACCTCTAAAACCGCCGTCTTTGCTGTTGTGTTACGTGTAGTTTTCATTTTTTTTAAATTAAAAATTTTATCGCAACAATGTTGCAATTGATAAAATTGTGATATATTTGCAACTAAATTGCATTAAGCAAATCTACAAAATATGAAGAAAACGACACCATCTTTTTACGATATTTTAGGAATTTCAAGCGCGACATTTTGCCTCGTTCATTGTTTGATTTTTCCTGTTCTAACAATCCTTCCTTTAGGGCTAATTCATAACCCAATAATCGATTTGATTTTTGCTTCTTTTGGTTTATTTGCAATAATCAAAATTATGAAAAAATCGTCGCTTTTAGTGTCGTCAATTTTGGTTGTTTCGATGAGTTTAATTTGGATCAGTATTTTGAGTGAAATAGTTTTTGAAATGCATCTTGACTTAATTTACTTCGGCGGAATCGGAATGATAATCGGACATTTATTGAATTACAATTTACACAAGAAAGAAAATCATTAAAAATAACATTATGAAACAGAAAGATTTTGAAGTGATTATCATTGGCGGAAGCTATAGTGGACTTTCAGCTTCTATGAGTTTAGGACGTTCGCTTCGTCAGGTTTTGATTATTGACAGTGGTTTGCCTTGCAACAGACAAACACCACATTCTCATAATTTCATTACACAAGATGGTGAAAAGCCGGCTGTTATTTCGGCGAAAGCCAAATTACAAGTTGATCTTTATAAAACAATTCATTTTTATAACGGTCTTGCAGTAAAAGCAATCAAAAAAGAAAATGGATTTGAAGTTTCAACCGAATCTGGTGAAGTTTTTAATTCCAGAAAAATCTTGTTTGCAAGTGGCGTCAAAGATTTGTTTCCAGATATAAATGGTTTTGCAGATTGCTGGGGAATTTCGGTTTTGCATTGCCCGTATTGTCATGGTTATGAAGTGAAAAATGAGAAAACAGCGATTATTGCTAATGGCGAAATGGCTTATGAATACGCAAAATTAATTTCAAACTGGACAAAAGATCTTCGATTATGCACGAATGGAAAATCAACTTTGACTTTGGAACAAACCCAAATTCTCGAGAAAAAAGGGATTCAAATTTTCGAAGAAGAAATAGATTCGTTTGAACATAAAGACGGATATGTTTCAAATATTATTTTCAGAAATAAAGAAAAAATAGAAGTGAAGGCAATTTATAGCAAACCGCCATTTGAGCAACATTGCTCGTTGCTAGCCGATTTGGGTTGCAATATAAATGAACAAGGTTTAGTAAAAGTCGATGCGATGCAAAAAACGAATATCCCAGGAATTTATGCGAGTGGCGATTGTACAACACAAATGCGATCTGTTGCTATTGCGGTTTCTACCGGTTCTTTCGCCGGAGCTGTAATTAATAAAGATCTTATAGATGAAGATTTTTAGCAATGCGCTGAAAATCTCTCGCAAAGTCGCGAAGTCGCAAAGTGAAATTAGAAAAAAACTTCGCGTCTCTGCGTCTTTGCGAGATTAAATAATTAAAGCATTTAATAAAAACAACTTTGAGACTTTGTTTTGTGTGATAAAAACAAAAATCTAACACATTGAATTCAATCTGTTTAAAATTATTACAACTAGAAACAATATTTGTCGAATTTAATTTTTAGCTTTGTCTAAATTTAATTTTATAAGAATGAAATATTTATTTTTGACAATATTAATAATTTCTGCTACACGCCTTTATTCACAAAATATCACGGGAAAAATTGACGGATTAATTCCTGCTGGACAGGAAATTAATATCAGCCTATTAAATACAAACTTTAAAGCACAAACCGATTCAATCGGATTTTATAAATTAGAAAATGTCCCAAAAGGAAATTATAAAATTCACGTGACCTCGACTGGATTCAAACCAATAACCCAAAAAATTTCAGTTTTAGAAAATCAAAACCTAAATCTTGATTTTGAATTGAACGAAGACCAAAATGAATTGAACGAAGTTGTAGTTTCCGGAACTTTAAAACCTGTAAAACGTTTGGAAAGTGCCGTTCCGGTTGAGGTTTATTCGCCGGTTTTCTTCAAAAAAAATCCGACGCCAAGTATTTACGATGCGCTTCAAAATGTAAATGGCGTTCGGCCTCAGCTTAATTGCGGTGTCTGCAACACGGGCGATATTCATATAAACGGATTGGAAGGTCCTTATACTTTGATTTTAATTGACGGAATGCCAATTGTAAGTAGTCTTTCTACTGTTTATGGTTTGTCCGGAATTCCGAATTCTTTGGTCGAAAGAATCGAAATTGTAAAAGGTCCGGCGTCGTCTCTTTATGGAAGTGAAGCGGTTGGTGGTTTGATCAACATTATTACCAAAAACCCAACAAACGCTCCAATGTTTTCTGCCGATTATTTTACGACGACTTATTTGGAAAACAATCTTGATTTGGGAATGAAGTTTAATGTCGGGAAAAAAGCCAATGCGCTTTTGGGACTGAATTATTTCAATTACGATCAGGTTATTGATAAAGACAAAGACAATTTTACGGATGTGACGCTTTCTGACCGAATTTCGGTTTTTAATAAATGGAGTTTTCTGCGAAATAATAATCGCCTTTTTACAGTCGCGGTGCGTGGAATGTATGAAGATCGCTGGGGCGGAGATGTGCGCTGGGAAAAGAAATTCCGCGGAGGCGACGAAATTTACGGCGAAAGTATTTATACCAAAAGAGCTGAATTAATAGGGAGTTATCAATTGCCATTTGAAGAAAAACTGATGCTTTCTTTCTCTGGAAATGTGCATTATCAGGACAGCCGTTACGGAACGACTTCTTATATCGCAAATCAGAAAATTGGTTTTTTGCAATTGACCTGGGATAAAAAAATCGGAAGAAATGATTTATTGGCCGGAATCGCCAGCCGATATTCGTATTATGATGACAACACAACGGCAACCAAAGAAGCAGAAAGCACTTGGCTTCCGGGAATTTTTGTTCAGGACGAAATTACATTTTCGCCAAAAAGTCAAATTTTGCTCGGAATGCGTTATGACTATAATTCGATTCACGGTTCTATTTTTACGCCGAGATTTGCGTATCGATTCAAAGCCAATGAAAACACAATTTTCAGATTAAATGCCGGAACCGGATTTCGAGTTGTGAATTTATTTACCGAAGATCACGCCGCGTTAACAGGTTCAAGAGACGTTGTAATTGCGAATGATTTGAAACCGGAACAATCTGTAAATGTGAATTTGAATTATATTCAGAAAATTAATTTTAGCAACGGAACTTTTATGGGCATCGAAACAACGGCTTTTTACACCCGTTTTAGCAATAAAATCATTTCTGACTACGAAAGTGACCCAAACAAGATTATTTACGATAATATCGACGGATATGCTTTGAGTCAAGGAATAAGCACGAATGTCGATCTTAATTTTCCTTCCGGATTAAAGTTTATTGTCGGAGCAACGGTTTTAGATAATAAAAATGTCCAAAACGGAGTTTCTGAAAGACCTTTTCTGACAGAGAATTTTACGGCAACTTGGAGTGTTTCATACAAAATACAACCTTGGAATCTATTAGTTGATTATACTGGAAATGTTTATAGTCCTATGAAATTGCCTTTGCTGAGCGAAACAGATCCGCGAAGTCCAAATTCGCCTTGGTACAGCATTCAGAATATTCAGTTTACGTTTACGGGCTGGAAGAATTTTGAACTTTATGGCGGCATCAAAAATTTGCTGAATTTTACGCCAATGCAAAAGAATCCGTTTTTGATTTCGAGAACCAATGATCCTTTTGATAAAAATGTGCAATACGATTCGGCCGGAAAAGTTTTGGTAACGCCTGATAATCCTTATGGTTTGACTTTTGACACGACTTATGTTTATGGGCAAAACCAGACGATTCGTGGGTTTTTGGGATTGCGATATATTTTGAGGTAAATTTTATAGCCACAGATTTCACAGATTAAAAGGATTTTTTTGTGATTTGTCACCCTGAGCGAAGTCGAATGGCGCGCCAATTGGAACGGGGCTTCGACTTCGCTCAGCCTGACAATTGCAAATCAAGATCTAAAGAAAAATCCTTTTAATCTGTGAAATCTGTGGCAAAAAACAAAAAACAAATGAAAAAGCTATTTCTATTAATCTTCTTCTTCGGGATTTCAGCAACAGGTTTCTGTCAGCTGAAAAGCAATTCTTTTGAAGAAATTGATCGCTTACAGCAAATTCAAAAACGAAAAATAATCGTTTTCATCCATACCGATTGGTGTCAGTTTTGCCAAAGAATGAAAGCGACAACATTCAAAAATCAGGAAATCATTCAAAAATTAAATTCTGATTTCTATTTCATTGATTTTAATGCCGAGGAAAAACGAGATATTTCGTTTAATAATCACGTTTTTAAATTTCAGCCTTCCGGAAATAATGTCGGCGTTCATGAACTGGCTTTACAACTCGGAACAATTAATAATCAAATTACATATCCGACTTTATGTGTTTTGAATGAGAAAAACGAAATCATTTTTCAATATAATATCTATTTGAGTGCAAATGATTTTAAAATTCTTTTAGAAAAACTGGAAAAATAAAATTCCTTATTTTTGAGAATGAATTCTTCACAAATCAAACATTTCGATTACATTTTTACCGGCACAGGATTGGCTTCTTTAATGACCGTTTATAAAATGGTTTTATCGGGCAAATTCTCAGATAAGTCAATTTTATTGCTCGATAAAGATTCAAAGAAAACCAATGACAGAACTTGGAGTTTTTGGGAAAAAGAAGAATCCATTTGGAATTCGATTATCTCCAAAAAATGGGATTCGGCTCTGTTTGCCAATGAAAATTTCAAACGTGATTTAGAGCTAAAACCTTATTCATACAATAAAATCAATGGTTTAGATTTTTATAATTTCGTTTTTGAGAAGATTTCAAATCAGCCGAATATTACTTTTCTAAATGAAAAAGTAACCGATATCAATGAACTCGAAACCCATGTTTTTGTTGGAACAGAAGAAAATAGATATACTTGTAATTATTTATTCAACGGTATTTATACAAAGGCTTTCGCCGAAAGTCAAACGAAATATCCTGTTTTGCAACAACATTTTTTGGGTTGGTTTGTGAAAACGGAAATTGAGATTTTCAATCCGGAACAAGCCACTTTCATGGATTTTTCGGTAGAACAAAAAGGAAATACGAGATTTATGTATGTTTTGCCGATTTCTAAAACCGAAGCTTTGGTTGAATATACATTGTTTTCAGAAAAATTGCTTCCGAAAGAAGCATATGAAAATGAGATTCAAATTTATCTGGAGAAACTCGGAATAAATCAATTTGAAATTCTGGAAAAAGAGCAAGGAAGCATACCAATGACAAGTTATCCTTTTTGGAAAAAGAATACCAAAAGAGTTTTAAATATTGGAACTGCCGGCGGTTGGACAAAAGCCAGCACAGGTTATACATTTAAAAACTCAGATAAAAAATCTTCACAATTGGTTGAATTTCTTCAAAACGAAAGTTTGAAAATGAAGGATTTTCATAAAAAAAGTCGTTTTTGGTTTTATGATTTATTGCTTTTGGATATTCTGTATCGTCATAATGAATTGGGAAGTTCCATTTTTTCTTCCTTATTCAAAAAAGGAAATCCAGCTTTGATTTTTAAATTTTTGGATGAAGAAACTTCTTTAATTGAAGATTTTAAAGTAATCTTGAAATGTCCTAAAATTCCATTTATAAAATCGTTATTTAGGGTGATTTTCTTTCGAAATAAATAAACATAAAAACCACAATTTTGAAAAACACTATTCTTGGATTTAGTTTCCTTTTTACTTTTTTGTCATTTGGGCAAGTTTCTACTAATAAGGCACAAGACGCGATTATCGCCACATATTTGACGAAATGTGCTGAACAACATAATTATATTATTGAAATGACCGAATGGCAAGATTGTTTAGACCAAGGTTTGAAAAAAGACAGTACGGTTGCTTATTTGTGGCAACAGAAAGCGATGCCGTATTTTAAATGTAAAAAGTACGAAATTGGAATGCCTTATTTAGATAAAGCGGTGCTATATGACAAAAAAGAATGGTTGCCGTATCGTGGTTTTATGAAATGTATATTTTCTAAAAACTATAAGGAAGCCATCGTCGACTTGGAAGAATCTATCAAGCTTTACGGTAATAATTACAGAATGGATCATACCTATAGTTTTTATATCGCACTTTGTTATTTGCAACTTAATGAATATGAAAAAGCAGAAAAGCTTTTGGATGATTATGTCGCTGATATTTATAAAAACAGGCAACAATTAGAACATCCAACGGCTTATTTTTATCAGGGAATTGCTAAATATGAGCTTAAGAAATGGGATGTAGCAATTGCTATTTTTGATAAAGCTCTAAAAATCTATCCTGAATTTTCAGATGCAAAGTTTTATAAGGCAGTGTGTTGGCTAAAACAAGGGAAGACTAAAGAGGAAGTAATGGCTTTAATAAAAATTGCAAGAGAAGATGCTGCAAAAGGTTTTTCTATTAATGAGGACAATGCTTTTTATGAGACATATCCTTATCAAATGAAGTTTGGTAAATAATGTTGAGAAATAGATTTTTTGTTGGATTTTAATCCATAAAAAAGCAGCTTTTTTAAGATTTGATTTGACTTTCGACTTTATGACTTTCCAACTTTCGACTTTATCAATCGAACTATAACAAAAGTTTATACTTCAAATTAAAGAGTTGCGACTAAACTTTGTAACTTTGCAACTCAAAAGTTAATTTAAAAAAACAAGAATATGTATCCACTAGACATGGTAAGACCAATGGAAGCTGAATTGACTTCTGCAGGTTTTCAAGATTTACATAGTGCCGAAGCTGTTGAGAATGCTATCAAAGCTGAAGGTACCACTTTAGTTGTTGTAAACTCTGTTTGCGGTTGTGCTGCAAGAAATGCACGTCCGGGAGCAAAAATGAGTTTAGAAGGCGCTAAAAAACCAGATCACCTTATTACAGTTTTCGCTGGTGTTGATAAAGAAGCGGTTGATGCTGCAAGACAACATATGTTTCCTTTTCCTCCATCATCGCCATCTATGGCTTTGTTCAAAAACGGAGAATTGGTTCACATGTTAGAGCGTCACCACATCGAAGGACGTCCAGCTGAAATGATCGCTGAGAATTTGCAAGATGCGTTTAACGAGTTTTGCTAATTTTTGAAGATCCTAAGACTCTAAGTTTCTGAGATTCTAAGATTTTTAAGGAGCAAAGATTTAAAACAAAAAGCACTATTTTTATAGTGCTTTTTGTTGTTTTATGCATTTAGTAAAAAACTTAGTATCTTAGAATCTCAGCAACTTAGTATCTCACAGACTCCATCCCCCGCCAAGTGCTTTATATAACTCAACCATTGAGCTTAATTGTCTTTCAGATAATTGTGCCAGGCTTAATTGTGCATTGAACAAGTTGGTTTCGACATCCAAAACTTCTAAGTAAGAAACGTAACCGCTGTCATATCTTTCGCGGGAAAGTTTAAAGTTGATTAAAGCCGCCTGAACTTGTCTGTCGCGGGCTTTCCATTCTTCTTTGTATGTTTTGATGTTTTGAATAGATTGTTCGACTTCGGAAACGGCGCCAATATAGGTTTTTTGATAAATGAACTTAAATTGTTCCGCTTGTTGTCTGTTGATTTCGACTCTTCTTTTGTTTTTTCCGAAGGCAAATATTGGACCTGCAATTCCGGCTGATGCATTTTGCGAATACGAACTTCCCAAAAATAAATTGCTTAAATCGGCACTCGCGAAGCCGGCAATTGCGGCTAGATTTAGAGAAGGAAAACGCATCGCCTGCGCTGCGCCAATTCTTTCATTTGCTGCTTTGTATCTTAATTCGGCTGCTTTTACATCCGGTCTGTTTTCTAATAAAGCTGATGGAAGTGAAAGCGGAATTTCACTAACAATTCGTAATTCAGTATTGCTTTTTCCTCTCGGAATTTCAGTCGGAAGTTGTCCGGTAAGCAAAGCAATTGTATTTTCCTGATAGGTTATTTGTCTTTGAATGTTCGGAATCGCAGCTTCTGCAATTGCTACTTGCTGTTCAATTTGTACTTTATCAACTTCAGAGATATAACCGCTTTTAAATCTTTGATTTATAATTTCATAGTATTTCTCTCTTGTTTCAAGCGTTGATTTGGTAATTTCCAGTTGCTCATCCAGATTTCGCATTTGAAAATAGGCATATGCAATATTGCTGACGATATCGGAGAGTACCACTTTACGGGCTTCTTCAGTAGCTAAGAGTTCGGCTTGTACAGCATTATTTTCATGACGGTATTTTCCCCAAAAATCAAGTTCCCAAGACATACTTGCTCCGGCAGTTGAAGGCGTAAAGTTTTTATCGTTACTGTTTATTGTTGCTCCGTATTGAAAACTTGGAAATAAATCGGCTTTTGCATAACCTAATTGAGCACGAAGCTGATCGATTCTGGAAACTGCGATTTTTAAATCGTAATTGTTTTCCAATCCTTTTTTAATCAGATCTTTCAAAACGTCATCATTAAAAAGATCAAACCATTTTAAATTGGTTACGTTCGCCAGACTGTCTAAGTTTCTTTCGTTTTTATACGAATCTGACTTTTGTTGTTCTGGTTTGCTATATTTTGGTCCAACCATACAGCCCAATGGAAATAGTATCAGGATAAATATAACAACGATTATTTTATGTCTCTTAATCATGGTCTGTAGTATTTGGTTCCACATTATCTTCCGTAGATACGACTGCATCATCTTTCTTTTTTCCGATGTTTTCAATCATTACAAATAGACCAGGTACAATTAATACACCCAAAACCGTGGCGATTAACATACCGCTGAATACCGCCATTCCCATTACAATACGAGCTTGCGAACCCGCACCAGTTGCTGTCAATAACGGAACTACTCCGAGAATGAATGCAAAAGCCGTCATTAAAATTGGACGGAAACGGAGTTTCGCCGCCACCATCGCCGATTCGTACAGCGGTTTTCCTTTTTCATATTCTTCTTTGGCAAACTCCACAATCAGAATGGCATTTTTGGCGACTAATCCAATTAATAATACGAGTCCAATCTGGGCAAATACATTGTTGACGTAGGCATCGCTTCCAAATCTGGCGAGCATTAATCCTAAAAAGGCACCAAATACAGCAAAAGGAGCTCCAAGCAATACACTAAAAGGCAGTTTCCAGCTTTCATATTGTGCAGCAAGAATTAAGAACACAAAGACTAATGCCATTATGAAAACCGAACCTCCTCCCGGTGAATGTTTTTCTTGATAAGACAAGTTGATGTAGTCGAAACTCATGTCTGCGGGTAAAGTTTGTTTGGCGACTTCTTCGAGCGCTGTCAAGGCTTGCGCACTACTATATCCGTCATTTGGGCTTCCACCGATTTCTGCCGATCGGAATAGATTTAAACGATTGGTAAAATCGGGACCTGTTACTTTTGTTGCTGTGACGAGTGTTGATATTGGCAACATATCGCCAGCATTATTTTTGACATAAATTAAATTTAAATCTTCTGGTCGTACGCGATCAGCCGCTTCACCTTGAAGATAAACTTTATATTGACGACCAAATCGGTTGAAGTCGTTTACATAACTTCCTCCCAAAAAGGCTCCCAATGCTTCTGTAACTTTAGAAACCGGAATGCCTAATTTCATTGCTTTGTCATTGTCAATATCTAATTTAACCTGCGGTGTTCCGGCATTAAAAGTGGTGTAAATTCGTTTTATTTCTGGGCGTTGTTGTGCGGCGGCGATAAAAGCCTGAGTTTGTTCCGCAAGATATTGAGGCGTATTTCCACCTCTGTCCTGCAACATTAAACTAAAACCTGCCGATGCACCTAAACCTTGAATTGCGGGAGGACCAAATGAAAAACAGGTTGCCGTTGTAATTTGAGTGGCAAGTTTCATGTTAAATCTGTCCACAAATTGTTTGGCCGTTTCTTCTCTGTCTTCCCAAGGTTTTAATGAGATGAAAATAAAAGCGTTGTTAGGTTGATAAGAGTTAGTAAGCATACTAAATCCGTTTATCGTGGTATAAGACAAAATAGATTTTTCTTCTTTTAGGAAACTGTCTACTTTTTTAGAGATTTCATCAGTTCGCTGTAATGAAGATGCTGGAGGTAATGCAATATTTACCAAAACATAACCCTGATCTTCTTCAGGAATAAAACCTAACGGAATTTTCTTTCCTAAAAATGCGGTAGCTACTAATATTACTACTAATAAAAGGACAATTCGAATTGCTTTTTTAGCAAAAAATGTTGCTCCGCTGATGTACTTTCCGGTAACTTTTTCGAAGATTCTATTAAATCCGGCAAAGAATTTCGCAAGCCATCCCGTTTGTTCTTCAATTGGTTTTGTTGGTTTTAATAACATGGCGCAAAGGGCGGGACTTAGAGACAATGCACTAAAGGCCGAGAACGCGACCGAGACGGCAATCGTTATGGCAAACTGCTGATAAAAACGTCCGGTAATTCCTGGTGTCATCGCAACCGGAATAAACACAGCGCATAAAATCAAGGCAATCGCAATTACAGGACCAGATACTTCTCGCATCGCCTGAACGGTGGCATCTTTCGGACTTTTGCCATGTTCAATATGATGAATAACGGCTTCCACAACCACAATCGCATCATCGACCACAATTCCAATTGCAAGTACTAATCCTAAAAGTGATAATGTATTGATGGAAAATCCTAATAACGGAAAAACCGCAATGGTTCCGATAAGTGAAACCGGAACGGTAATCAACGGAATTAAAGTAGCACGCCAGTTTTGAAGAAAAATGAATACTACTAAAATTACTAATATAATGGCTTCAAAAAGTGTGTGAACAATATCATCAACTCCCGCGGTAATCGCTAAAGTGGTATCTAAAGATTCCTGATATTCGATATCTTTTGGAAACTTCTCAGACAAAAGCTTCATGGTGCTTTTTGCAGTTTCAGCTACATCAAGAGCATTACTTCCGGGCATTTGGTACACTGCTACAACGGCACTTGGCGAACTGTTTCTTCGGGCGGTTGAACTGTAATTTTCTGTTCCCAATTCAATTCGGGCAATATCCCCCATTAAAACTTGTGCTCCATCTTCCTTGCTTCGAACTACGATATTTCCAAATTCTTTTTCGGTAACTAATCGGTCCTGAAGTGTTACACCGTATGTGAATTCGGTATTAGCAGGAGCTGGTTCAGCGCCAAATTTTCCTCCGGGGCTAATCATATTCTGGGCATTCAATGCATTTTTTACATCTTCAACTGTAATGCCGAGTTTGCTCATCATATCGGCTTTAAGCCAAATTCTCATTGAATAATCACTTCCTCCAAACAGCGTAACTTCTCCAACTCCTTTGATACGAGCCAATTGATCTACAATATTAATGCTCGCATAATTGTTCAAAAATTTGGCATCATATTTTGGATTGGTTGAGGTAACCGTAAACAACATCATCGGGAAAGACAAAGATTTTTTTACCACAACCCCTTGTTGTTTTACGCTCGAAGGCATAAAAGGAGCCGATTGGTTTTGTCTATTTTGGGTAAGCATATTGGCATTATCCAGATTGGTTCCTACATCAAAAGTTACCTCAATGGTACAAGCTCCATCAGAAGTGTTGATGGATTTCATGTACAACATGTTTTCAACACCGTTTACTTTTTGCTCAATTGGTGTTGCAACTGCCTGCTCAACATTCAGCGCATTTGCTCCTGTAAAAGAAGTTGTAATTTTTACAACAGGAGGATTAATATCCGGATATTGCGAAATAGGCGTTTTTTGTAAAGCCAGTAATCCAAGTATCACAATAATAATACTGATTACAATAGCAACGATTGGTCTTCGAACGAAAAATTCTCCCATAATACTATGTATCTAGATTATTATTTAGTAACTGCAGTTTCTGTATCGCCTAATTGCCACTGTGTGACTTTTGGTGTAATAACGCTTCCATTTTTCAATAGTGAAGTACCTCCCATGGCTATCTTGTCGCCAGGTTTTAAACCTTCTTCAATAATATATCCATTTTGAACCGCCGGTCCTGGTTTTACAATTTGCATTTGTACTTTGTTGTCATTTCCTAAAACATAAACCTGATAAATACCTTGTACTTCTATAACAGCACGCTGCGGAATTACAATGGCATCTTTTCGAATGTCGGTAAGCAATGCAATTTTTGCATATTGTCCCGGACGAAGTAATTTATCGGGATTTGGAAATGCGGCTTCAAATGTGATGGCGCCGGTTGCGGGATCTATTTGTCTGTCGGTAAAACTTACTTTTCCCGTTTGAGGATAAATCGAACCATCCGACAATTTTAAAGTTACGGATGCTCCGGAACCTTTTAAAGCCGAATTCGGTTTATTGAATTCTCTGTAAAGACGTAAAAATTCCTGCTCACTCATGGTGAAACGAACTCTGACATCTCCTAAATCTGAAATAGTATTTAAAATTGAAGCTGCACCGGGACGTACATAATCGCCAACTCTCACTTTCGAAATTCCGATTAATCCGGAAATTGGTGCAACGATTCGGCAATAGCCTAATTCAATTTTTGCATTTTGTACTGATGCATCAGACGCTTTGATTTGAGCGACAGAAGCAGTGTATGCTGATTTAGCCGAAACTAATTCTCTTTGGCTGACTGCATTCATTTTTGCCAATGGAGCAATCATGTCCAGATCTGATTTGGTTTTTGATAATCGTGCCTGCGATTCTGCGGCGCCACCTTCAGCTTCATTAAGTTTGGCTCTGTATGGCAGTGCATCGATGGTATATAAAAGCTGTCCTTTGGTAACAAAACTTCCTTCCTTAAAATTTATACTTTCGATAAGGCCATCAACGCGAGGGTTAATTTGAATATCGGATTGACCAAAAGTTTGTCCAGTATATTCAGATTCTATTTTGACATCTTGCTGTAAAACGGTCGTAACTGAAATCTCAAGTGGCTTGGGTTGTGGTGGGGCTTCTTTTTTGCAGGATAACAATAAAAAAAGTAAGAAAATTGCTGGAGGGTAGATTTTGTTCATTTTTAATTTTTTATTAAATTTCATTAAAACTCAACTAACTAAAAACCAAATAATTCCTTAGCTAAGTTAGCATTTTTTTAATTAAGATTTGAAATATTATTTTCATTTTGATTTTTTATTAAATTTATATCTAATTGATATTCAAATGTTAATAAAACCGACCAAATGATGTAAAACATCGCTAAACTGCACTTTTTGTAAGAATGAATTTTTATAGTGTCCAGTTTTAATTCTAAAAAGCTCCTATTATGTCAAAAAAAAATAAAATAAAATCGAAGAATTTGAATAGCGCTTCAAGCGATCTAAAAGCATTAAGTAAAAAGGAATTACTTCATAAGGCCAAGAAGTTTTCAGAGCAATTTTGTGTAGGTGACGATAAAAATTTTACATTAAAGGACAAACCGACTTCTTATTTTGGTGATGAATCGAAATCAGCGATAAAAGAAGCTTTGCAAATGGGAGTAAAAGCATTGGCCGCAATGCAGGACACTCTATATGCGCAGGATAAATGGTCGGTTCTGATAATATTTCAGGCAATGGATGCGGCGGGAAAAGACGGCGCCATTAAACATGTAATGTCTGGTATCAATCCGCAGGGCTGTCAGGTTTCTTCTTTTAAAGGTCCAAGTTCTGAAGAATTAGATCATGATTATCTTTGGCGTTGCCAAAAACATTTGCCGGAAAGAGGTCGCATCGGAATTTTTAATCGCTCTTATTATGAAGAAGTATTGGTAGTTCGCGTACATGAGCAAATTTTAAGAGGACAAAAAATCCCTGAAAAATTGATTACCGAAGATATTTGGGACGAGCGTTTTCAGGATATTCGAAACTTTGAAAAATATTTAAACAGAAATGGAACGGTTGTAATCAAGTTTTTTTTAAATCTTTCGAAAGAAGAACAAAAGAAAAGATTTATCGAAAGAGTTGATAATCCTGATAAAAATTGGAAATTCAGCGCCGCCGATGCCAAAGAAAGAGGCTATTGGAACGATTATATGTTCGCTTATGAAGAGTTAATCAAAAATACTTCAACCAAAAAATCACCTTGGTATGTAATTCCAGCTGATAATAAATATTATGCCCGAATTGCCATTGCTTCAGCCATTATTCACGCTTTGGATGAAATGGATTTGGAATATCCAAAAGTAAGCGAAGAAAAAATCGCGGAATTAAATACAGTCAAACAAGCATTGCTTAATGAAGAATAAATGTCTTATTATGTCAAACCTTTGTCGCTTTGTGCCTTTGGAACTATGAACCTTTTTCCGTATTTTTGCCGCTCAAAAAAATATTCTTAACTTAAAACTGTTTATAGCATGCAACTGTATAACACTTTGAGCGCAGAAGAAAGAGCCATCATGATCGATGATGCTGGACAACAACGACTAACGTTGTCTTTCTATGCGTATGCCAAAATTGAAGATCCTAAAAAATTTCGCGATGATTTATTTGTAGCCTGGAATGCTCTTGATGCATTAGGCCGAATTTATGTTGCCAACGAAGGAATAAATGCTCAAATGAGTATTCCTGAAGAAAATTTGGAAGCTTTTAGAGCAACTCTTGAAGTTTATGATTTCATGAAAGGCATTCGTTTAAATGAAGCTGTAGAACATGATGATCATTCCTTTTTAAAATTAACTATTAAAGTGCGTCACAAAATCGTTGCCGACGGTTTGAATGACGAAACTTTTGATGTAACTAATATTGGGGTTCACTTGAAAGCCAAAGAATTCAATGAGATTCTTGACGATCCAAACACAATTGTAGTTGATTTTAGAAATCACTACGAAAGTGAAGTTGGACATTTTAAAAATGCGATTACGCCAGATGTTGAAACTTTCAGAGAGAGTTTACCAATCATCAACGAACAGCTTCAAAATCATAAAGAAGATAAAAATCTGGTAATGTATTGTACCGGAGGAATTCGTTGCGAGAAAGCAAGTGCTTATTTTAAACACCAAGGTTTTAAAAATGTTTATCAATTAGAAGGTGGAATCATCAACTATGCGAAACAATTAAAAGAAGAAGGTTTAGAAAGCAAATTCATTGGTAAAAACTTTGTATTTGATAATCGTCTAGGCGAAAGAATCACAGATGATATTGTTTCACAATGCCACCAATGTGGAAAACCTTGCGATAATCACACCAACTGTGAAAATGATGGATGTCATTTATTGTTTATTCAATGTGATGAATGTAAAGCCGCAATGGAAAACTGCTGTTCTACAGAATGTTTAGAAATCATTCACATGCCTTTGGTTGACCAGGTTCGTTTGAGAACTGGGAAACAAGTTGGAAATAAAGTTTTCAGAAAAGGAAAATCGGAAAACTTGAAATTCAAACATTCAGGTGAATTGCCAGAAACTGCTTTGGGCACAGCACAAAAGCCAGCGGATATTCGTCAGAAAATAAAAGTAAAGAAAGTACTTCTTGGAAAAGCGGAACATTATTATGTAAAAGCGCAAGTGGGACAATTCACAATAGAAAATCACGAATTAAAAAGCGGTGATAAAATCCTTATTTCTGGCCCAACAACAGGAGAGCAAGAATTGATTTTGGATAAAATTATTGTTGATGGTGCAGAAACCCAATCTGCAAAGATTGGTGATAAGGTTACTTTTGAGGTTCCATTCAGAATTAGATTATCTGATAAAGTATATAAGATTTTAGAATAGTTCCATCATATATAATCGAACATAAAATAAAAAGAGTCGCAATTGCGACTCTTTTTATTTTTAAACTTCTTGAATATTTTCAGGTATTATGTTTTCTTCGATTTCACCCCATTCTTTGGCTGTCCAAAATAAAGCAATGTGTAGATTGTATAAGCCGATAGCACCATAAAGCAATATGCAAGTGTAATACAAACCGGTTTCCATATCTTGAAATAAAAAGAATAGTATCGCTATACCTACTAATGCAAAAGCAATCCAAATACCAAATCTAAAATATAATATAAAAACATACAGTAAGACAGCAGGTAAAACTAGGCAAATTAAGTATTCGCGACTTAATCCTATCTTAGCAATCGTGTGTATCGCATATATGGTTGCTAAAAATAAAATAAAGAACTGAAGCAAAGATCTATTTTGCTGATCTTTATTCTGCACTTCAAAATATTGAGTATCAGTTAAGGGAATACTTTTACGAAAAAATAGAAATAGCGGAATCAAATTAATTACCGGGATAAAACTAAAAAAGTAAATCCATAAAGGTTTTCTTCGTAGTGCACTCAATTGCAATAACAATAACTGAGAGAATAATAAATATACAAATGCAATTTGTAAAATAATGCGAAAAAACGTTAATAAAGTATATAAAATAGTCGAAAAAGTAGGGTCTACAACTGCAAATGCATATTGTGATACGTTTTCCGTCAAGTTCAAATGAAGAGCAAACAAAGAAGTGAATAAAATTATAAAGTGTGCTGTAAAATTTTTGTTTGTTAATAATGAAGTAGCAGGCATTTTTATAAAATTCTTAAAAGAGATTCCAGAATCTGATAGAAATATAAAATAGAAAAAAGATAATGGTATAAAAACTTTTATAAGCGCATTTCCATATGAGTAAAGAGAAGTAAGGAAATCGTTAATCAGTATCACGGATCCAATTTTCTGATATATTGTACTTATGCTTATTACGGTAATCATTCCAATCAAATATCCCATCAGACTTAATTTTTCCCCATAAAGTATTTTTCTTCTAAACACACCATATAATGAATAGGTAGGGAAAAAATTCATAATAAAATAAATAGAATAAAGCGAGTTTAAAAATTCTAATCTATTAAGGCCTGCATACATATAAACTATATCCAAAACTGTAGATGGCAAGAAGAGTAAAAGAATAAATTTAATTTTATTATACTTTTTTTCATAGACTGCTTCCCAACAAAGTACAACTACCATAATCAGAATATCGATAATTTTGTTTATGATTTCTGCCCAAACAGGTAGTTCTTTCGCAGAATTAATAGTATCAATTAAATCAAGTATTCCTGGACCTCTCACTGACTGTGAAATGTAAAAATTGTTAGTAATAAATTGCTTGATGATAAAAAGGAACGCAACAATAGCTAGAGGATAAAGAATCTTTTTAAACTTTGAAAAATTAAAATTATAAAAGTAGTTTGTTTCGTCTTTTGGTTTGTCTAATAAAATTTCAGTATTCATTTAGTGGCTGAGGTTTGTTTTTGGGTTGGTTTAAATTATTTTTTTTGTACTAGTAAACTTAACAAATTTTAGTTCTCTTTCAGAATTATTTAAAGACAGAAAATTTCTTTTTTTATTTAACAAACCATTAGTTTTAATCAATATATAGCAGAATAAAAAAAATACTATCTTTACCGATTAAACGTTTATGAACTTAAGTTGCTTTTGCAACACTACATATATAATTATGGCATGTACAAGTTGTTCAACCTCAGATGGTGGCGCACCAAAGGGTTGTAAAAATAATGGGACTTGCGGCACCGATAGCTGCAATAAATTGACTGTTTTTGACTGGCTTTCAAACATGAGTCCGTCTAATGGAGAGGCAATTTTTGATTGTGTTGAGGTTCGTTTCAAAAACGGACGCAAAGAATTTTTTAGAAATTCTGAGAAACTAACTTTAAGTATTGGTGATATTGTAGCAACTGTTGCTTCACCAGGACATGATATTGGAATTGTAACTCTTACAGGTGAATTGGTAAAAATTCAAATGAAGAAAAAAGGAGTAAATCATGAAAGTAATGAAGTTCCAAAAATTTACAGAAAAGCATCTCAAAAAGATATTGATATTTGGTCTGTAGCGCGTGATCGCGAGGAACCAATGAAAGTTCGTGCACGTGAATTGGCAATTCAGCATAAATTAGAAATGAAAATTTCTGATATCGAATTTCAGGGTGACGGATCAAAAGCAACGTTTTATTATACGGCAAATGATCGTGTCGATTTTAGAATGCTGATTAAGGATTTTGCAAAAGAATTCAGCACCAGAGTCGAAATGAAACAAGTTGGTTTCCGTCAGGAAGCAGCGCGTTTAGGTGGAGTTGGTTCTTGCGGACGTGAACTTTGTTGTTCTACCTGGTTAACTGATTTTAGAAGTGTAAATACTTCTGCTGCACGTTATCAGCAGTTATCTCTAAATCCGCAGAAATTGGCTGGACAATGTGGTAAACTTAAATGTTGTCTTAACTATGAGTTAGATACTTACATGGATGCCTTAAAAGATTTCCCAGATTATGATACTAAATTAGTAACCGAAAAAGGAGATGCTGTTTGCCAAAAACAAGATATTTTTAAAGGATTAATGTGGTTCGCTTATACCAATAATTTTGCAAACTGGCATGTTTTAAAAATTGATCAGGTAAAAGAAATTATTGCCGAGAATAAACAGAAAAACAAAGTTTCTTCGTTAGAAGATTTTGCAATTGAAGTAACTTCAGAACCTGAAAAGGATTTTAATAATGCAATGGGTCAGGAAAGTTTAACTCGTTTTGACCAACCAAAAAGAAAGAAAAAACCAAATCGCAAACGCAAACCAAATGCTGAAAATGCAGTAGTTGCCGCGGCACCGAGCAAACCACAGCAAGGAAATAATAACAACAATAATAAGCAAGGCGGAGGAAATCCGAATAAATCGAATAAACCTCACAACAAGCAAAATCATTCTAATAAAAATAAACCAAATGAAAATAAACAGAATGAAAACAAGCCTGCTGAGCCTAGAAAACCAATAATTATTACTAAAAATGAGAATAAAAAATAGCGGAATTCTTCTTTTGGTTGCAATACTACTCTTCTCTTGTGATAAAAAAAGAGTGTTTGATGAGTACAAATCCGTTGGGAGTGCATGGCACAAAGACAGCGTTGTTACTTTTGATTTGCCTGTTTTAGATTCTACCAAAAAATACAACTTATTTGTAAATTTGAGAGATAACAACAATTATCCTTTTAATAATTTGTTTTTGATTGTTGCTATTGAAACGCCAAGCGGTTTTACAAAAGTAGATACGTTAGAATATCAAATGGCAAATCCAGACGGAACTTTGTTAGGAAACGGTTTTACAGACATAAAAGAAAGCAAGCTGTTTTATAAAGAAGATGTGAAGTTTAAAGGAAAATATAAAGTTCATATTAAACAAGCTGTTAGAGAATCAGGCAAAATTCCTGGTGTTGAAGCTTTAGAAGGTATTACAGACGTAGGTTTTAGAATAGAACAAAAAGATTAGAAATAATTATGGCAGCTAAGAAAAACAATCAATCAAATAGCGTTAAAGATATTAATTACTATAAAAAGAAGTTCTGGCGGGTTTTTGCTTATACTTTGCTAGGTATTTTGGCTTTCTTTTTATTTGCCTCTTGGGGATTATTCGGTTCAATGCCATCTTTTGAAGATTTGGAAAATCCGGATTCAAATTTAGCTACTGAAATTATTTCTTCTGATGGAGTTGTAATTGGTAAATATTTCAAAACCAATAGATCTCAGTTGAAATATTCTGATTTGCCAAAAAGTTTGGTTGAAGCATTAGTTGCGACAGAAGATGCACGTTTTTATGAACATTCTGGAATTGATGGACGTGGAACTTTAAGAGCCGTTTTTACTTTGGGAACAAATGGTGGTGCGAGTACTTTAACACAACAGCTTGCAAAACAATTATTTCACGGTGAAGGTTCTAAATTTTTGCCTTTTAGAATTGTTCAGAAAATAAAAGAATGGATTATTGCGATTCGTCTGGAAAGACAATATACCAAAAACGAAATTCTGGCCATGTATTGCAATGTCTACGATTTCGGAAATTATTCTGTTGGAGTAAGTTCGGCAGCGCAGACTTATTTCTCTAAAGATCCAAAAGATTTAACAATGGATGAATCGGCTATTTTAGTCGGAATGTTCAAAAACTCTGGATTATACAATCCAGTTCGTAACCCACAAGGTGTGAAAAATCGTCGTAATGTGGTGCTTTCGCAGATGGAAAAAGCAAAGATGATTACCACTGCAGAAAAATTGAGATTACAGGCTTTGCCAATTACATTGAAGTTCAAGCTTGAAAGTCACCGTGAAGGAACGGCTACTTATTTCAGAGAATACCTTCGTGATTACATGAAAAAATGGGTCGCTGAAAATAAAAAACCAGATGGTTCTGATTATGATATCTACAAAGATGGTTTGAAAATTTATACGACTATCGATTCAAGAATGCAGCTTTATGCAGAAGAAGCAGTTTCTGAACACATGAAAAATCTTCAACAGCAATTTTTTATTGAAATGAAAACCAATAAAAATGCGCCTTTCGTAAATATCACTCAGGCTGAAACAGATAGAATCATGATGCAGGCAATGAAAAATTCTTCGCGCTGGGCTATTATGAAAGATATGGACAAAAGCGAAGATGATATTATCGCATCATTCAAAGTAAAAACGCAAATGCGAATTTTTACTTGGAAGGGAGAGCGTGACACCATCATGACACCATTAGATTCTATTCGTTACTACAAACACTTTTTACAGTCTGGTTTGATGGCAATGGAACCTCAAACAGGAAATATCAAAGCATGGGTTGGAGGTATCAATTATAAATATTTTCAATACGATCACGTTGGTCAGGGTGCAAGACAAGTTGGTTCTACTTTCAAACCATTTGTTTATGCAACTGCTATTGAACAACTTAATATGTCTCCATGCGATTCTATTCTTGATGGACCTTTTATGATTCATAAAGGACGTCATCACGTAACAGAAGATTGGGAACCAAGAAACTCTGATAACAGATATCGTGGAATGGTAACATTAAAACAAGGTTTGGCGAATTCTATTAATACGGTTTCTGCTAAATTAATTGACAGAACTGGCCCTGAAGCTGTTGTTGAATTGACAAAAAAATTAGGTGTTAAAACTGAAATCCCGGTTCAGCCTTCAATTGCTCTTGGAGCCGTTGATATTACAGTTGAAGATATGGTTGCGGCATATAGTACATTTGCAAATCAGGGAGTTTATGTAAAACCACAATTTTTAAGCAGAATTGAGAACAAAAGCGGTGAGGTTATTTATGAACCAATTCCGGAATCTCATGATGTTTTAAATAAGGATATCGCTTTTGCGGTAATTAAATTGTTAGAAGGTGTTACTGAAACTGGTTCTGGAGCACGTTTACGTACACAAGGCGGTGGAAGCGGTGATAATCGTTGGACAGGATATCCATATATGTTCAAAAATCCAATTGCGGGTAAAACCGGAACAACGCAAAACCAGTCAGACGGTTGGTTTATGGGAATGGTTCCAAATTTAGTAACCGGAGTTTGGGTTGGTTGTGAAGACCGTTCAGCGCGTTTCAAAAGTTTGACTTACGGACAAGGTGCTACAGCAGCATTGCCGGTTTGGGCTTATTTTATGAAAAAATGCTACGCTGATGAAGCACTTCAGGTTTCAAAATCGGAATTTGAGCGTCCGGCTAACCTTTCGATAAAAGTGGATTGTTATCAAAGACCTGCAGTAGTAAAAGATACAACAGAGACAGATCAAAATACAGACGAATTTGAGTTGTAAACTTAATTTGGCTTTAAAATAAATTTATCCTTTTGAAATCTTCTAAAGTTAGAAGAGGACAAAAGGATATTTTTTTACGGGATATTTTATTTTTTACGAAATCGATATAATTCAATCTAAAAATCTTATTTTTATCAAAAATATATAGTAATAAAGACACTTTGTTATGATAACAAAAAAAGTAAATAATGTTCATGATGCAATTCAAGGAATTGAAAGCAGTATGACAATAATGTTTGGCGGTTTTGGTTTATGTGGAATTCCTGAAAATACTATTGCCGCATTGGTTAATACTTCGATTTCAGATTTAACCTGTATTTCTAATAATGCAGGAGTTGATGATTTTGGTTTGGGATTGCTTTTGCAAAAGAAACAAATCAAGAAAATGATTTCCTCTTATGTTGGCGAAAATGCGGAGTTTGAACGCCAGATGCTTTCAGGTGAACTAGAAGTTGAACTTACACCTCAAGGAACTTTAGCAGAACGTTGTCGCGCAGCTCAAGCGGGAATTCCTGCTTTTTTTACTCCGGCAGGTTACGGAACAGAAGTTGCCGAAGGAAAAGAATCTCGTGAATTCAATGGCAAAATGCACATTATGGAGGAAGCCTTCAAAGCCGATTTTGCAATTGTTAAAGCATGGAAAGGCGATGAAGCCGGGAATCTTATTTTTAAAGGAACTGCCCGAAACTTTAATGCGTGTATGGCCGGTGCAGGAAAAATTACCATTGCTGAGGTTGAAGAACTGGTTCCTGTCGGGACTTTGGATCCAAATCAAATTCACATTCCAGGAATTATGGTACAACGTATTTTTCAGGGAGAAAAATTTGAGAAACGTATTGAGCAAAGAACCGTTAGAGTTAAGAATTAGATAATTGAGATAATGCGACAATTAGATAATTGTTTTTTTGAATTATCTAATTATCAAATTCTCTAATTGACACATTATAAATATGGCACTTAGTAAAGAAGATATAGCAAAACGAATTGCAAAAGAAGTTAAAGACAGGTATTTTGTGAACCTTGGAATCGGAATTCCGACATTGGTTGCGAATTATGTTAGAGAAGATATTGCAGTAGAATTTCAAAGTGAAAATGGTGTCCTCGGAATGGGGCCATTTCCTTTTGCAGGCGAAGAAGATGCCGATATTATTAACGCAGGAAAACAAACTATTACAACGCTTCCGGGAGCAAGTTTCTTTGATTCTGCTTTTAGTTTCGGAATGATTCGCAGCCAAAAAGTCGATTTGACAATTCTGGGTGCAATGGAAGTTTCTGAAAACGGCGATATTGCCAATTGGAAGATTCCGGGAAAAATGGTAAAAGGAATGGGAGGTGCAATGGATTTAGTAGCTTCTGCCGAAAATATTATTGTTGCGATGATGCATGTGAACAAAGCAGGTGAATCTAAAATCTTAAAAAAATGCACTTTGCCATTAACGGGTGTAGGATGCGTTAAAAAGATCGTAACTGAGCTTGCAGTTCTCGAAGTAACTAAAAATGGTTTTAAGCTCTTAGAAAGAGCGCCAGAAGTTTCTGTCGAGCATATCATCGCATCAACTGAAGCTGATTTGATTATTGAAGGAGAAATTCCTGAAATGATTTTTTAAGTAAGGCTCAAAGTTGCAAAGGTTCAAAGGCACAAAGTGATTTATAATAAAAATAAAAAAACCGCCCATAAGGCGGTTTTTCTATTTAAAAACTTTGTTCCTCTGTACCTATGAGCCTTTGGAACTTAAAAGTTTAATTTAAATTAAATGAAGCTCCTAAACTGAAAGTAGCTTGATTGTTTAAGTGATCAAATACATCATTATCACTGCTATATTTTGCAATTGGAAAACCAATTTCCGTGAAAACACCAAATCCGTCAGTAAAGAAATAACGACCTCCGATGTGACCTCCAAAATTTTTCAAACCTAAACTTAAACCTGGGTAAACATCTAATTGCTCTACTCCAATAACACTGCTTAAGTTAGCATTAATTCTTGCTTTTGCATCAAAACGATCTTTGAATTCTGGTTTGTAATCATTGTATGGAGTTGGGTGATCACCATAAATTCCGTTAAAATTGTTTACACCAAGTAAATAATTTGAAACAAAACCAAAAGAGAAATTTTCTCCTAAACCAAAATCAACAGAACCCTGAATTCCAGAACCACCATCTTGTAGGTTAGCACCAACATTTACTCTGATATCTCCCTTGCCTGTAAAAGCTTTTTGAGCATTAACAAATCCGAATGATACTAAAAACAAGAGTGTAATAACTTTTTTCATAAAATTAAATATTAATTATTTTGCGGTGCAAATGTATATTTAATATTTTAATTCCTACCTTTTTCGTCAGGATATAATTCATTTAACGGTTCACTTTGCCAGAACTCCTTTGTATCCACATTCATAATCGTCAAAGGCCCTTTAAAAGCAGCGCCTGTATCAACATTCCAAACACAAGCTTTGTTTATAGGAACCGTTTCTCCAATTCGCGTAACAGGAGTGTGTCCAATGTAAATTTCTTTATAAACCGTAAAACGTTTTGGATAATATAAATCATCGGGTGTTAAAGCTGGGTTCAAAGCAAGTGCCGATTCCCAAAGAGTTCTGTCCCAATAAAATAATTTCGGAAAATATTCCCAGACCACACCATTTAAATTGGTAAATCCGGCGTGAACAAATAGACGGTTTTCATCATCCAGATAATAGTCTTTCAGAGATTCTAAAAAAGCAATATGAGTTTTCTTCTTTTCCTCAGAAAGTTTAGAATATCCTTCAACAGTAGCTTTTCCGCCATGTTTGTACCACATTTCTTCATCAAAATCTTCATGCCTGTTTTCAAGCCAGTCTAGTGCCAGCTGATCATGATTTCCTCTGATGCAAATGCATTTTTGTTTGCTTTTAAGGTCAATTAAAAAATCGATGACTTCAGCAGACTGACTCCAGCCGTCTACATAATCACCTAGAAAAATAAGAGTATCTTCGGTAGTAACTTTGGCTTTATTCAACACTTGCTCAAGTGCGCGTAATCCTCCGTGTATGTCGCCTATAACAAATGTTCGCATTATTTAAATTTTCGAGTAGAAGAACAAAAATAGAAAGAATAATTGGTTTCAACTCAATGATTTTTTATTCTTTAAAGATTGGTATTATTTATAACTATTTGCAGTGACTTTTTATTGCTTTACTTTTTAAATTTGCAATATGTCAGAAGTGCCAACATATCGAAAAATTATTCATATTGACATGGATGCTTTTTATGCTTCTGTCGAGCAGATGGATAATCCTGCTTTGCGAGGAAAACCTGTCGCAGTTGGTGGTTCTGAAAATCGGGGAGTAGTTTCGGCAGCAAGTTACGAAGCCAGGAAATTTGGTGTTCGAAGTGCTATCAGCGGAGTTTTGGCCAAGAAATACTGTCCTGAAATCATTTTTGTTCGTCCGAGGTTTGACCGCTACAAAGAGATTTCTTCCAAAATCCATAAAATTTTTCATGAATATACTGATTTGGTTGAACCGCTTTCGCTTGACGAGGCTTATCTTGATGTAACGCAAAATAAAAAAGGAAATCCAAGTGCGAGTTTGCTTGCACAGGAAATTAGATTACGAATTCTCAATGAAGTTGGACTTACGGCATCTGCCGGAATTTCAGTAAACAAATTTGTTGCTAAAATTGCCAGCGATGTAAATAAACCTAACGGACAAAAAACGGTAAATCCAGATGAGATTTTAGCTTTTTTAGAAGAACTGCCAATTCGGAAATTTTATGGCGTTGGGAAAGTAACCACCGAAAAAATGTATCAACTTGGAATTTTTACCGGAGCCGATTTAAAAAGTAAAACAATAGAATTTCTGGAAAAACATTTCGGGAAATCTGGCGCTTTTTATTATAAAGTAGTTCGTGGAATTCATAATAGCGAAGTAAAAGCACATCGGATAACAAAATCAGTTGCAGCTGAACATACTTTTGATGTTAATTTATCTTCTGAAATTTTTATGCTTGAGCAGCTTGATAGAATTGCAGCTTCATTAGAAAAACGGTTGAAAAAGCACAAAATTTCAGGTAAAACTGTTACTCTTAAAATAAAATACAGTGATTTTACACAACAAACCCGAAGCAAAACACTTCCTTATTTTATTTCAGATAAAAGTCTGATTTTAGAAATTGTGGAAGAATTATTGTATCAAGAACGAATGAAAGATTCTGTACGATTGCTCGGAATTTCGCTAAGTAACTTAAATACAGAGGAAAAGAAAGCAGTTGTTGTGCAATTGAAATTTTCTTTTTGATTTGTTATAATCTTTGAAATTACGGTTTCACGTAAAGAAAGTTCAAATTTTCATCTTATCTTTGAGAGAATAGTCATCTAATTTAAATCGCTCCAATATGAAAAACGCTAACCCTGAAGAAGCATCTTATCGTTATTCGGTTCCAATCTTGGCTTGGGATTTTCACTATGAATATATAAATGAATTGAAAGCCATGACTGCTGATTTGAAAAGGTTGCATACGATTTCATCTCAATATGCATGGAATGAAAGAGAACTTAAAATAGAAGAACGAATTAAAAACGAAGTAATTGTAATAACCGATTTGAATTTAAAAATCGTTTTTGCCTCCAGTAAAATTAAAAGAATGACGGGTTATACCGAAGCGGAAATTTTAGGAAACACACCCAAAATGTTTCAAGGCCCGGAAACGTGCCCGTATGTTTTGCAAGAAATTAGAGAAGCAATTCATTCAAAAATTTCGTTTGAAAAGACAATTGAAAACTACAAAAAAAACGGAAAGGTATACAGTTGTCACATCAACGGTTTTCCTGTTTATAATTCGAAAGGAGAAGTTTCGCATTTTATAGCATTTGAGAAAAATGCGCTTAGTGCATAATATTTAAAGCAAAAAATATATAAATATAAAAACCGCCCAAAAGGCGGTTTTTATATTTATAAAGAAAACTTAGAATCTCAGTATCTTAGAACCTTAGTGTCTTAGACTATAAATTCTCGAAGAAATCATTTCCTTTATCATCAGTAATGATAAAAGCAGGGAAATCTTTCACAGTAATTTTACGAACAGCTTCCATTCCTAATTCTTCAAAATCAACAACTTCAACTTTCAAAATATTGTCTTGGGCCAAAATAGCAGCCGGACCTCCGATAGAACCCAAATAGAATCCTCCGTATTTGTTGCAGGCATCCGTAACTTGTTTCGTGCGATTTCCTTTAGCAAGCATCACCATACTTCCACCATTTTTCTGGAATTCATCCACATAAACGTCCATACGTCCAGCCGTTGTTGGTCCAAAACTTCCTGAAGCCATTCCTTCCGGAGTTTTAGCCGGACCAGCGTAATAAACCGGGTGATTTTTGAAATATTCCGGCATTGGTTTTCCGGCATCCAATAATTCTTTAATTTTTGCGTGTGCAATATCTCTTGCAACGATAACAGTTCCGTTTAATTTCAAACGGGTTTTGATAGGGTATTGAGATAATTTTGCTAAAATATCTGCCATTGGCTGATCTAAATCAACTTCAACCGGAGCTTCTAAATGTGGCGCTGTTTCCGGTAAAAATTGTTTCGGATTTACTTCTAATTGCTCAACGAAGATTCCGTCTTTTGTAATTTTTCCTTTGATGTTTCTATCCGCAGAACAAGAAACGCCTAATCCAACTGGACAAGAAGCTGCGTGACGAGGCAAACGAATTACACGAACATCATGCGTGAAATATTTTCCACCAAACTGAGCGCCAATTTCACTTTCCTGACAGATTTTTTGAACTTTTTCTTCCCACTCTAAATCACGAAACGCCTGACCAGCCATGTTTCCCGAAGTTGGCAAATGATCATAATATCCTGCAGATGCTTTTTTAACAGCGCTTAGATTCGCTTCCGCAGAAGTTCCACCAATAACCAAAGCCAAGTGATAAGGAGGACAAGCCGAAGTTCCTAAATCTTTGATTTTTGCTCTAATAAATGCATCTAAAGATTTATCATTCAATAATGATTTTGTTTGCTGATATAAATAAGTCTTATTTGCGGATCCTCCGCCTTTTGCCATAAACAAGAATTCGTACGAAGTTCCTTTTTTAGCATAAATATCAATTTGAGCCGGAAGATTTGAACCTGAATTCTTTTCTTCAAACATCGAAATCGGAACGATTTGAGAATAACGTAAATTACGTTTTTGGTACGTATTGAAAATTCCTTTGCTTAACCATTCTGCATCATCAACACCCGTGAAAATACTTTCACCTTTTTTCGCCATTACAATTGCCGTTCCGGTATCCTGACAGCTTGGTAATTGGCCTTCGGCAGCGACAGAAGCATTTTGAAGCAAATTGTAAGCAACAAAACGATCATTGTCTGTAGCTTCAGGATCGTCAAGAATGTTTCTTAATTTTTGTAAATGCGTCGTTCTAAGCATGAACGAAACATCTGTTAAGGCTTCTTCAGCCAATAATTCTAAACCTTTTGGATCTACTGTTAAAACCTCACGTTCTCCAAATTTTTCAACTTTTACAAAATCAGAGGTGATTTTGCGGTATTGTGTCTCATCCTTTAAAATTGGATAAGGATCTTGGTATATAAAATCAATCATTGTTTTGTTTTTTTACAAAGTTAGAAATTATTTACCTAAGAAAGAATTTGAATTAGGGGCGTTTGTGAGATATAGATAATTAAAATTGTTATTTCATTCAAACTGGACTGAAGTCCAGCTCTACAAAATAAATCGTTCCTCCGGAACTTTAAAAAAAGAGCCAGCGGCTCGGCCCATATTGTAGGGCTGGACTTCAGTCCAGTTTGAACGTAATAAATTTAATATGGTGTAATGTTATATTAGATTTTCAAAAACACATCTTTCGTCAAATTTGACATTATATTTATTTAAGAAAGAGAAGTATTCGTCTCTGAAATTTTGTTTTTTGTGATGTTCTTCTTGATTCGCAATATATTTATAAACAGCATCAATATGAGATTTGCTGTATGAAAAAACACCATAACCTTCCTGCCATTCAAATTTGTATTTAGTCAATTGATGATCATTGATGAATTTTGATGATTTTCCTTTTACAATTTTCATTAAATCTGAAATGGAAATAGTTGGTTTAAGTGCTAAAAGACAGTGAACATGATCTTCGGTTCCATTTACTATAATCGTTTTGCATCCGGTTTCATTAATCAAATTTCCAATTACGCTTAAGATTTTAGATTTGCATTCTGGAGTAATTAATGCTTCTCGGTATTTGACTGCAAAAACGGCTTGGATATAAACTTGATGAAAGGTGTTTGACATTTTGTAATAAACTTAAAAGATTGAATTTTAATCTCAAAATTACAAAATAATCTTACAAATAAATATAATCAAATCATTTATATGGTTAAACTGGACTGAAGTCCAGCTCTACAATATAGTTCGAGCTGCTGGCTCTTTATAAAGTTCCGGAGGAACGATTTATTTTGTAGGGCTGGACTTCAGTCCAGTTTAATGTATATGTTAATGTTCTAAAAAAACCAAGTCGCCACAAAAATTGCCGTAATCACACAAATCAAATCGACCAAAAGCATAGTTCCCAAAGCGTAGCGCGTATTTTTGATATTCACAGAACCAAAATAAACCGCAATTACATAAAACGTACTTTCAGCACTGCATTGAAAAATACTACTCAATCGCGCTGTTAAAGAATCGGCGCCAAAAGTATTCATCGAATCAATTAAAAATCCTCTTGATCCTGCAGAACTAAACGGACGTAGCATCGCAACTGGCAACGCATTTGTGATCTCCTGGCTTACACCTAAATTTGAAAATACAAATCCGATTCCGTCACTGATGATTTCGAATAATCCGCTGTTTCTGAATAATGAAATTGCCACCAACATTCCTAAAACATAAGGAAAAATAGTAACTCCGGTTTTAACTCCGTTGTTTGCTCCAACAACAAAAGTGTCGAAAACAGTAGTATCGGCTTCTTTGAATTTTTTCTCGTGTGTGAAAGAGAAAATCAAAGTAAAAAGAACAATTGTAAGTAAAATTAAACCTGAAAGATTAGAAGTAAAGTAATTTTTTCCAATTAAATCCAAATGATTCACATACATCAGTAAACCTACAATTGCAGCAATCATTGTAATTAAGCCAATTACAAGTGAAGCACTTTTAAAATTAATTTTTTGTTTGATTCCAACAATAAGGAAAGCGGCAATTGTACCAATAAACGAAGTAATAACACAAGGAAGAATTACATCGGCTGGATTTGTTGCGTTTGCGGCAGCGCGATATCCAATAATTGAAGTCGCAATCAAAGTCAAACCAGAAGCATGCAGACACATAAACATGATTTGTGCATCGCTGGCTTTATCTTTTTCGGGATTTATTTCCTGTAAACTTTCCATTGCTTTTAATCCAAATGGTGTTGCAGCCGAATCTAATCCGAGGAAATTGGCAGCAAAGTTTAATGTCATATAGGAAATCGATGGGTGATTTTTAGGAATACTTGGAAACACTTTTACAAAAACCGGACTTAAGGTTTTAGCTAATTTTCCAGATGCTCCAGAAATAATTAAAAGCTCCATTAATCCACAGAAAAAGGCTAAATAGGCAATAAGGGGAAGAATTAAATCAACCAAAGTGCTTTTGCAAGTTGGCAATAAACCATCAGATTTTTGCAGACCACTGTAAATTTTTACCGTTTTATTTTTGTAAACATAAGTCGTGTCGGCATTTAGCGTATCACGATTGATAATCATGGTTTGATCTTTCGCTTTTGAAATACTGTCTTTGATGAAAGCAGGAAGTTCTTCAATGTATTTTTCAGAAACTAAAATTGGGTCGTCTTTTTTTCCATTCAATACAGAATCAATAGTGTAAGTATTGGCAGTGAATAAACTGACTACAATAAAGAGAATAGAAGAAATAAAAATCGCTAACCAAAATCTGCTTAATACCATAATTGTAATTTTTTGTAAATGTAATTATTTAGCAATAATAAGCATAAAGATTTAAGTAGCGAAACAAGAAGTAATCGCTAAAAAGAACAATTCTTTACTTAAAATCCTATTTATTCGATAATAACTTTCGTTTCCAAATACTTTTCAAAAGATTTAATTTCTTCGAAAAGAAGCTGTTTTTTGCTTGATTCAGTTTCATCGAAAAATTCAGCTTCGATTCTGACGTGATCTTTTTTAATCGTTCTTTTCCAGATTCCGATTACTTTTCCGTTTTCTAAAATTATTGGTTTGAAAATGCCATTATTGGTAAAAACCTTTGATTGATTTTGTGCTAAAAAGGAAGCTTCACGAGTTTTGTATGAAATTAAAATTTCATCAAAAGCAGGAAGAAAGTGAATGCTTTCCTTGAAGTTAATGTTTTCAATTTCTTGATTAACAAAATAATAATTTTGATTTTCGATTTCTATACTATTTAATTGCAACATAATTGCATCAATAGTTTTTTTGCAAATAGTAGGCGGAAAACCAGACCACCACGAAAAATCAAGAACTGTTGCTGGACCATGACTTTCAAAATATCTTAGAGCAAGTTTTGCTAAAGCTTCTTCTTTCGTTAATTTGTTTTTTGGCTTCGGAACTCTTTCTTCAAGTAAAGCATAAGTGATTTGTTTGCCTTTCATTTTTCCGTTACAAACCAAACCATCCAATTCGGCATTCATCATAATGGCGGCACTTAAAAAATCAGCGCTTGAAGTTTTTTTGATATTGAGTTCCTGCATGATTTCCTCACGCGTTAAATGATTATTTCCTGATAAAAGTTTTTCAATTGCAACATTTGCCTGATTTAGTTTTTTGTCGTCATAATCAAATTTTTTGGCTGCAGAAGCTGTAAAACGTTTCACTTGTGGCGCAGAAAGATCCAACATCCAATAAATATCTTCAGCGGAAACAAAATGCCAGGTTGGACGCAAAATATGTGTCCGAATAATTTTGGCCGAATTCACAGCTTTTTCAATCTCTTTTTCGCTAGCATCGCAACGAGAACCAATCGCCCATTTTGCCATTGCATAATCCTGCGCCTGCATTGCTCCAAAATGATAAACAACTTCTTGCGGAGAGCAATTGGTCTCTTTGTACAATTTTTGAGCAACCAAACGATGGTGTGAAATTTCAGAATGAATCATTTTTAAAACTTTTTATTAAACCATATAAGTGATATAAGTTCATGATAAGAAACCTCAGTATCTTAGCAACTTAGTCCCGAAGCCTCGGGATATCATCTTAAAAAAAATCAGACATGAATAATTTCGTCATCAATCAATAAATCTTCACGACGCAAACGAAGAAAAATTTGAGCAACGGCAATCGTGTCTTTTTCGCAATAAGTAATAATGCGGTCAATGTCTTTTTCGACATAAAAAACATGTGCCACCTGACTTCCGTCGATATCGCCTTTTGGAGAAGGAACTCCAAGAATTTTTGTCAATAATTTTAAAGAAGTAAAATGCTTGTAATCACCAAACTTCCATAATTCTAAAGTATCCAAATGTGGAATTTCCCAAGGTTTTTTCCCAAATAAATTCAGTTTATCCGGAATTGCAATTTGGTTGATGATCATTCGGCGGGCAATAAACGGAATATCGAATTCCTTTGCATTATGTCCGCACAAAAGATGTTGTGGCTGATTGAAATGATTGTTCAGAAGATTATTAAAGTCTTTCAGAATCTTTTTCTCATCGCCAAAAAACGATGTCACTCTAAAATTTCGAATATCCCCTTTGATGGTGAAAAAGCCAACTGAAATACAGATAATCTTGCCAAACTCCGCCCAAATTCCTGCGCGATCATAAAATTCTTCAGGTGTAAAATCGTCTTTTCGCTGATATTGTGTTTTTAAATCCCAAAGCGATTGCATTTCCGCGTCAAGCGAATTGAAGTTTTCTTCTTCCGGAACGGTTTCAATATCAAGAAATAAAATGTTATTGAGGTTTATTTTTTCAATCATTATTTAGACATCTTAGATGTTAGATTTTTAGACTCCTTAGATTTATAAAGGTACGAAAAACCAATCTTTACATAAGAATTAACTTATTTTTTAAAACAAACTTTGCTGTTTACTTGGACTTTCATGTTCCAAAAGCCATTTTTTACGAGACAATCCGCCGGCGTATCCGGTTAAAGATCCATTTGTCCCGATAACGCGATGACAAGGAACAACAATCCAAAGCGGATTTTTTCCATTTGCCGATGCCACTGCGCGAATTGCTTTTATATCGCCTAATTTTTTTGTCTGATCCATGTAACTTATTGTTTTTCCATACGGAATTTCCAATAATGCTTTCCAGGCTTTTTGTTGAAATTCGGTTCCTTGTGGATTCAGTTTTAAGTCGAAATCGGTTCTTTTGCCTTCAAAATATTCATTTAATTGAGAAACAGCATCTTTTAAAACTTTTGGGATTTTTTTAGAAACTTCATTTGTGCCAACATCAGAAACAGAAATCACGGCAATACCATTTTCATCTCCAACAATTTTGGTGATTCCTAAAGGCGAGTTGATGTAAGCTGTTTGCATTTTTTTAATTTAATCACAAAGTTCGCGAATATTTTTGAATCCTATCTGTTGTATAGGTTCATTTGCAATTTAAGGCAGATTTTACCAGCCGCCGCCTCCGCCACCGCCGCCACCTCCACCGGAGCTTCCTCCGCCAGAACTTCCACTGCTTGAGCTGCTTGAAAATGTATTGTAGGTAGAACTAAAATGTGTCATCATTTTAATCGAAAATCCCGAAGAACCTTCAGAGGTTCTTATCCAATTATTGGTGTAGTTCAGTTTTTTTAAAATAGTAGTGAATTTTAGAGTCCATTTGTCTTCAATTCCTAATGCAAAGGCATAAGGCAGATTTTCTTCATAAATGTGTATTGAAGTTGTGTTTTCTTCGGGTTTGTAATCTAATAAATACTGTTTCAGTTTTTTGATTTGAAATTTTGTTTCAATTCCGAGTTGGGTATAAACGCTTATCAAACTTAAATAGATACTAAATCCGAAAATTATTAGAAAGAGAACCAACAAATTCAGGACAGAATAGCTTTTGTCTACATTGCTTGCAAAAAATGATGCAAAGCAAAAAACGCCCGAAAAGATTGACAGGAAAAAACACAAGAAACTGGAGCCGTAGTCTTGTTTAATAATTGTTTGTATCATGCCTCTGAGAAGCAAGATAGTAAATATTAGAAGCGTAAAACCAAAAATAGCGGCCCCAAAAATGGTTCCTTTTGCAACGTAACAATATCCCAATAATGCCGGAATTGTAATTGCAAAACCTATTAAAATTTGTTTGTAATTGCTCGAAAAATAATCTTTTAAATTGTATTGGCTTTCGAGCGATTTCTCAAGTGCCTCTTTGGCTTTATCAAAGATTAAATAGGTTTTTTTATCAATTTCAAAAGAATCATTTTCTTCGAATAAAGCTTCTAAAACTGCATTTTCTTCTTTGGATAAATCGGTCGTTATACTTCCTTTTTTAAGGGAATATTGAAACTCATCCGCCCAATTTTCTTTTCCGTTATCGGAAATTTCAATAGCCCCTTTTTTTGAAAGATTAATTATCGCAATCAAAAGCGTTTGCGAACTGACATATCTTTCTTTTATGTAATGTAATGAAGTTGCAGAATAGAGATTTTTCAGATCGATTTTGCTGTTTTCATTTTTTAACAACGGATCTTCGCCATATCTTTTCCACGAAAAATAATAAAATGCAAAGCAAATCGAAACCACACCGATTGCAAGTAGCATTTTATCTAGCGCTAAGAATTCCTCCATTTTATAATGAGGAGAGAAAAATGGCTGATGAACAATTCCTTTTGGAAAGCCTGCTGCAATAGTAAAACCTTCTTCTTTTTTTAGATTTTTGGAAGTAAAATAGATACAATTGTCAACTATTTTAGAGTTGCATTCATGTGCTTTCGAACCTAAAATTCCGGTATAACAAGATGTTTGAAAAGCTTTAGCAGATTTTGGTAAAATTATTTTTGCGGTAACATTTTCAATTTCAAACTGCCAGTAGTTTCCGGTAACATTCCAATAAATTTCGTCAAATTCATCATAAGAATGTGTTTGCGCTTCAACTTCATAAGTCACTTTGTAAGTGTAAGTTCCTTCTGGAAGAGAATAATCTTTGTCGCCAATATAGATTTTAAATGTTTCACTATCTTCATCGATATGATACAACTCTTTGAGACCGTCGCGGGTAACATTTAAAACGGTGTAAAAATTATTTTTAGAAACTTTTGGCGAATCAGTCATCAATGGAAGTTCTCTAAATATACCATGATCGATTTGCTCACCTTTAGCATAAACTTTAATCGTTTCTGTAACGATAATATTTCCATTTTCTTTTAAGAGAATGTCTGCATGAAATTGTTTTATTTTTTCGGGATTTTCACCAGAAGAATAAGCTTCGTCCTGAGCGTAACTTTGGAAAAATGAAAGTAATAAAAAGCAAATTGAAAATAGAAAGCGGAGTTTTTTCATGTTGAAAAACAATTATTTTATGAAGGAAAAATAGTGTTTTTATTTTAAAATCTGTGAATTGTAAGTTTTAATAATCAGCCAATCCAAATTTATAATCTAAAACATTTTCAATTTTTTCGCTTGAAATAACCTTTTTAATATTCGATTTTTCAGAACTGAATTTGGGCAAAACCAGATTTTGTTTTGTTGCTTTTTGGGTATAATATTCCTCTCTTGTTGGATGAAAAGGTGCAACGGCATTGAAAATTTCGTTCCATTTTGATTGGTTTATGATTTCTTCAATAATACCGATGCAGTCATTTTGATGAATTAGATTTACTGGGGCATCTGGATTTTCAAGGTTTTCTTTTCCTGATAAATGTTTTACCGGATGACGGTCTTCGCCGATTAATCCGCCGAAACGTAAAATCGTTGTTTGGAAGTTTTTGTTTTCAAGAAGAATATTTTCAGCCAAAAACAATTGTTTGCCGCTTTCTGTTTCAGGATTAGGAGCGGTTTCTTCGTTTATGAAATCATTTTCATCGCTGTAAACAGAAGTTGAACTCACAAAAAGTACTTTCTCAACAGATGATTTCTCTATAAACGGAATTAGATTCTTGATTTTTTCGACAAAAACTTTCTTTTCAGCGTTTGGATCGACCGCTCTCAATTTTGGAGGAATATCTATAATTAAGATTTCACTTTCGGATAAAAAAGCATTTATACTTTCTGAAATACTTTCGCTTTCCAGCGCAACCAAAAACGGATTTATTGCCGAATCTTTTAAAATAGATAGTTTATTTTCTGAAGTTGTTGAGCCGTTTATCGAATTTCCTTTTTCAATCAGTTTTTTTGCCAAAGGAAATCCTAGCCAGCCACAACCAAGTATACTTATTTTTGTCATTTTTGTTTGCTTTGAGTAATAATCTCGCAAAGTTGCTAAGACGCCAAGTTTAATTTTCTTTGCGACTCTGCGACTTTGCAAGATTAAATAGCTTCAGTTTTATTTATATTACAAAGTTAGCGTAAATCGGACTTTATCTTTTCCTTTTGCACCAATTCTCTTGTAAAATTTGATTGCTCGTTCATTGAATTCTGGAGTCTGCCATTGAATATTTACGCAATTGTTTTGAGTTCCGATTTCCTTGAGCTTCTCAATTAAAACTTCTCCAATTCCAAAACTTCGTGCGTTTTCTTCTAAAAACAAACAATCCATGTATAAAAATGTTGAGGCATCCCAGGTCGAAAAATCAAAAGTATACGAAACATAACCAACAATTGTTTCTTTTGTGGCAACAACCAAACAGAATAATTTGGGTTTTTCGCTGAATAAAGCTTTCTTTAGATTCTCTTCTTTTCTTTCAGATGAAAATTCGGCTTTTTCGAATTCTGCATGTTTTTGAAGCAAAACTAAGAGTTTAGGTAAATCTGTGATTTCACAATTTCGGATTAAATATTCCATTGTAAATTAATTTCGGTTTGAAGAAAATTGATGAAATGATGAAAATAATCCGGATAATTTTCATTCGCGCGGGTTGCAATGAAATGTTTTCGCTTCAAACCATTTTTCCCGACTTTGATTGCTCTTATCGGGCTGGTTTTTAAATGTGGCTGAAGCGCCCATTTTGCCATTGACATTACGCCCATATCAGCTTTTACCATTTCCAGAGATGCTTCTGTTAGCGGCATCGGTGTAATTTTCTTTGGTGAAACTTTGGCTGGAGCCAAAAGAAATTGGTGAATAGTCACGGTTTCCATCGGAAGTGAATGAATAATCAAATGTTCATTTACAAAATCCTCTGCAACAACATATTTTTTATCAGCCCACGGATGATTTTCAGAAACCGCCATTACAACTTCGTCTTGAAAAAGCTCGGTGTATTTAATGTTATTGTCTTTAATCGTATCGCTTACAACGGCAATATCGATAGTATTATCCAAAAGTTTTTGAAGCGGAATATGAGTCGCTTCGGCAACAATTTTCAATTCGACATTAGGATACAGCAAATGAAATTGTTTCATAACCGATGGAAGCCAGTGGTAACTGGAAAAACATTCGGTGCTGATTCGGATTTCACCATATTCTCCAAAAACCATTTGTTTGATTTGCGTTTGGGTTTCGGTGAGTTTGTCTAGGATTTCATTAGCTAAATCATAGATTTTTTCGCCCGCTTTTGTTAAAACCAATTTTTTGTTGGTTCGCAAAAAAATGGCCGTACCCAATTGATATTCCGCTTCTTTGAGTTGATGACTCAATGCCGATTGTGTCAAATGAAGTTTGTCGATTGCTTTTGTGATGCTTCCTTCTTCAACAATTGCTTTTATCAATTTTAAGTGGCGTATTTCCATTTTTAGACTATTAATACACAAAGTAACAAAATTTTAGAGTGGCTTTTGTATGAAAAAAAGTAATGTTCTGCATGAATTCTTTTCGTTTTTATGAAAGCTGAAACCGTTTTACTTTTGGAAAAACAAAAACCTTTAAAACAACAAACTATGGAAGCGCAAATCAAACATTACGAAAATAAACTGGCCTTTGAAATGGATCCTTCTGATTTATTTGAAGCTTTAAATAATGGTGAAAAAGTAATTGCACTTGATGCCAGAAAAGCTTTTGGATTTGAAGCAGAACATATTCCGAATGCGATTAATATTCCGCATCGAGAAATGAATTTAGAAACAACACAACATTTAGACCGAGACGTTTTGTATGTTACGTATTGCGACGGAATTGGCTGCAATGCTTCAACAAAAGGCGCTTTGAATATGACAAAATTAGGATTTAAAGTGAAAGAACTAATTGGGGGAATCGAGTGGTGGAAGTTTGACGGTTATGCAACAGAAGGCACAAAAGGAGTGAAGGAAGGATTGAAAATTGAATGTGCATGTTAAGCCTTTAAAGGTTCTAAGATGCTAAGATTCTAAGGTGCTAAGTTTTTTAGCAAACAAGCAAAATAACAAAAAGCACTATTTTCATAGTGCTTTTTTAAATCTTTGTCACTTTGTAACTCTGTTTCTTTGTACCTAATTTTAAGCCTCAATTAAAGCTTTTAAACCTTGTAAAATTGGATTTTCTTCGCCTTGTGATTCTTCCTGAACGGCTCCCGGACGATTGTCTTCCTGGATTATTTCGAGTTTTACTTTTTGATTTTCTTCAGATAAAACATAATTCATGATGAAATAGTTCTCTGGTTTATCTTCTAATCCCGGTCTTGGGAAAAATAAAGAGTAACTAATTTTCTGATTTGGAATAACTTCTAAAACCGTTCCCCATTGTTCGAAAACTTGGCCTTCCCATTCATTTCTAAATCGTATTTCAGTGCCTTTCTCCCAGTTTGTGACGAGGTTACTTCCGTATTGCCATTGTTTCACCAATTCTGGTTTTGTCAAGGCATTCCATACTTTTTCGATTGGGGCATTCAGAACGATTGTAGAAATATTTGTTGCCATTTTATTCTATTTTAACATTGTTTTTCTCTGCAATTTTTTTGAATAAATCTTCTTTGTTTTCCGATTTCATCTTCTGATAAATAGCACCCAGCATTTGCTCAGAATCTTTCTGATAATCTGAATTTTCATTCGTATAAATAATATGCGCCATAAAAATATTGTCCAATGCCTTTTCATCATCTTTCATCAGAAAATAGTTCTTTCCGGCGCCAAAGTATCCTTCAGCATTATTTGGATGATATTGAATCAGTTTTTCATAATAGCTGATCGCAGTTTTATAATCGGATTTAAAAGTATAAACAACGCCAATATTCATCAAAGCAAAATTCCCTTCGGGATAAACTTCTAATGATTTCTTATAATATTTTATCGCGTTATCGTAATCATTCAATTGTCGGTAGGAAACTGCGATATCATCAAGCGCAAGAACAAAATTTGGATCTTCATTTAAAGCCAGTAAAAAACTTTCAATAGCCAGTTTGTAATTGTTCTTTTGCATAAAATCTTTCGCAATTACATAAAAATTCTGCGCTTTTTTATTTTTTGATTCGCCGTAAAAAACATCGTCTTTGTTTTCCGTTAAACTCGGAACCAAGTTGGGACATTTTTTAGAAACGACACCTTGAATTTTAAGAATCATGGTTTTAATTCCATCAACTGTATTTATCGATTCTCGGACTTTTGGGTCTTTATCTGTTAAAATCAGTTAGGCCATTGGTTTTGTGAGACAATCTCTGTAAACATCTTCTGTAATTTTTGAACTTTTTTCCAAACACTCACAGGATTTTGCTGCGATTTTTTCTTCGACCGTTTGTGCTTGAAGTGCTGAAAGACTTGTAAAAGTTAAAAAAAGCAAGAAGTTTTTTTTCATCTTAAATAATTAAAATTAGGCTGAATTTGTTTTTATTCTGGTTTAATAACTGTTGGTTTTAAACTGTCTTTCACAACGGCCAAACTGTCTGTTACCGGAGCAACAGGCAGTTGAGGCACAGGTGCTGTGTATCTTTTTATTTTTTGCTGAACTAAAACAGCGTCATTCAATACAAATGGAGTTGGCATCATCCAATCGCTTCTTGGTTTGACTTTAAGCAATGGATTAGTCATTAAATCGAAAGAGCTTTCAATTAAATCCATATCAAAAACCGATGATTTGTTAATGTAGAATTCCATTTCAAGAGGTTCGTTTCCAACAACATAATAACATAATATTTTTGCACCTTCACGCTCAAGTTTATTGGTTTTTTCGCCTGATGTTGCAACACCGTTTGCCTTAAAGTTATAAAATGTCATTTTTGGATTGGCAAAAATGTCATAACGGTTTACTTTTCGGTTTGGCGTTATTCTGATTTTTAGAAATCTTTTGTTGCCTATTACGCTGTCTCTAAGGAAAGAAATTGTTGGTTTTGGAACATCAACAACAGGAGCAATCGCGCTATAAGTAAAGCCAGAATTGTATTTGCTGGCAAGCGGAAGACTATTTAATCCAACTGCTTTTTGATTTTTTTCACCCAAATATGATTTTGTCCAATCGTCTAAATTAACATCATAAGTTGTCCATACAGCCGAATTGTTGTTTGCATTATAAACATATAACAAACTGTTTGATTTTGCTTTTCCGTGCTCGTATCCAGAATGATAGCCCGCATAGATGAAAAAACCAATTGAAATGGCAAAGAAGAACATCGTCCAAACTCCTTTTTTAATAAAAGAGCCAAATACCGGAAGAAGTAAGCCAAATGCAAGAACGGTTAGGATGGCACTTCCAAAAAGAATTTTTAATCCCAAACCAATTGGAAACATTACAATAAATGGCGCAATGATGATTAAAGCCGGTATAGAAAACAATAAATTTAATGCTAAACTATTGTGTCCGGTAAGAACATAAATTCCGAATAAAATTATACCAAAATAAACCGGAACAATTAAGAAACCTGCTCCAACCAAACTATTGGCAATAAAACCATTTATGATAATCCAAAGCAGCAATGCAGTCGCAAAATGATTCATAGATGATTTTGGTTCAGAAAAATGATGATAGAATGCAAAACAAATAGCTATGCTTAGCGTAACAAATGCGCCAATATAAGCGTGGCCGTTATAAGTGAATCCGTTTAGTAAATCAGAATATTGCGGATAAATTTCTAAAACAATTTTCCATCCTAAAAAAGTTACTAATCCAGCAATGACTACAGCTCCAATAAGTGGTACAAAGCCTTTGAAAATTTCTCTGAAGCTGATGATATGTTTGGCTTTTCCAATAAAAATAAAAAGGATAAGTAATCCTAAAGCGATCAGCGTCATTGGTGTTACCCACGAAAAAGGATAACTGATAAAAGAAAATGGAACACTGAAATAAACATCGTCTTCTGTAGAGTCAGTAGCGTTTAAATCGGTATTTGATAAATATTTTAATAAGGGCATCAAGTAAGATCCTTGATGTGCCAGGGTAGTTTTATTCAAATGTTGTACGTCGTCTTGCTGTGTGTGATAATTGTAATGTCCGTCGATAAAAGCAAAATTAAAACCCTGAATTTTGCCTTGTTCTCTAAAAACAGTTAAATCGGTATCATTTGGAAGCATTTTGTAAATGCTGTACATCAACGAATTAGAAACTGGATAAGCTGTTTTTGCATTTGCAAATTCCTTTACAAGAGCTTTGTTTCCTTTGTTGGTTTCCATCAACATGTAACTCGGACCAGATGATCCTCTTGCTTCGAAGTTTAGTACTAAACCAACATCTTTTGCCCATGGATGTTTGTTTACAAAAAGTGCTGCACCATTTAAACCTAATTCTTCAGCATCAGAAAAAAGAATTATAATGTCATTTTTTTGAGGCTGTTTAGCATATAAAAAAGCACGAATTCCTTCAAGAATTGTTGCAACTCCTGATGCGTCGTCGCTGGCACCTTTTGAAAAAGAATGGGGAGCACTGTCGTAATGTGAAAGAAGTAAAAGCGCTTTTGAATTATTAGTTCCTTTGATGCGCGCCAGAATATTTTTAGATTTTACCAAAAGACCTCTGTCATTAAGTGTAAATCCTTCCTGAACGGAAGTTTCTAATCCAATTCTATTTAGTTCGAGTATTAGATAATTTGCTACTAATTCATGATTGGTCGACCCTACATAATGCGGTTTTTGCGCAATTATTTCTACCTGATTCAAGGCTCTTTCCGTCGAGAATTCAGCGAGTGCTTCTTCTTCCCGAGAAATATATTGTGGCATCATTGTGGCATAAATAATGCCCAAAATGCCTAATACACAAAGAAATCCAAGAATTGAGGTGGGGTTTTTTTTCATGATGAATAGTCTATATTTCTTTTTTAACTAGCATAAAATAATCGTTATCCAAAGATCGATATCCTTGGTCATACAAGAAATAGTAGGTATTTCCTGTTTTGGTCTGCAAGATATTGGTAAAGAAATCAAAATCAAAACCTTTATTTATCATTTTTTCCCTCGTTGCTTTCGATTTCCCTTCGGTATTTAACTCAGCCAAAATACGGTAATTTTTGCGTAATTTATTGTTTACATTTCGCATAAAATTAGTGCTGTCTTTATTTATTTTGTTGTTGTAGGCATTTCGGCAGCTGTCTGAGCAAAATTTTTTGTCTTCTCTGCCAACAATTTTTTCGGAACATTCGAGGCAAGTCTTCATGAATTTAGTTTTTTAATTTCATATAAATCTGTTCTTCTGTCTTTTAAAGTGTGGACACTCCCATGTTCGTGAAGTTCTTTTAATAAATTTAAATCGACGTCGACAATTAATGTCATTTCTGTATTTGGAGTCGCTTCTGCCTTAATTCCATTGCTTGGAAAAGCAAAATCCGAAGGTGTAAAAACAGATGCCTGCGCATATTGAATGTCCATATTATTCACTTTCGGAAGATTCCCAACGCAACCAGCAATCGCAACATAACATTCATTTTCGATTGCTCGAGCCTGTGAGCAATGTTTTACGCGCGTATAACCATTTTGGGTATCGGTTAGAAATGGAACAAAAAGGATATTCATTCCTTCATCGGCCAATAATCTTGAAAGCTCTGGAAATTCGACATCATAACAGATTAAAATTCCAATTTTGCCACAATCGGTATCAAAAGTTTTGAATTCTGAACCGCCTTTCATTCCCCAATGCACCACTTCATTTGGCGTGATATGAATTTTAGTATACATTTCCGAAGTTCCGTCTCGTTTGCATAAAAAACCAACATTATACAAATTGCCATTTTCCATAAGAGGCATGCTTCCGGTTATAATGTTGATATTGTATGAAATGGAAAATTCCTGGAAACGTTTTCTGATTGGGTCCGAATATCGGGCGAGTTCCCGAATTGCTTCTGCTTCAGATAAATGATTATAATCGGCCATCAAAGGCGCAATGAAAAGTTCTGGAAATAAGGCAAAATCGCTTCCATAACCAGAAACTACATCAATAAAAAACTCTGCTTGTTCAAAAAATTCTTCCAGATTATTCAATTGACGCATCTGCCATTGAATCAACCCCAATCTGATGACGCTTTTTTCAAGATTGATTAGTTTCGGACTTTCGTCATAATAAATATTATTCCATTCCAGTAAAACCGCAAATTCTTTTGATTCTTCATCGCCTTCCAGATAATTTTTGATGATTCTCAAAACATGAAAATCATTGCTTAGCTGAAAAGAAAGCACTGGATCATAAAGTTCTTTATGCTTTACTTTTTCGATATAATTTTTTGGAGTTAATTTTTTAGAATGTTGTGCATAATTCGGAATTCTTCCTGCAAATACGATCGCTTTTAAATTCAGCTGTTCGCAAAGTTCTTTTCGTGCATCATATAAACGTCGGCCCAAGCGCAGACCGCGGTAATTTGGATGAATAAAAACATCAATTCCGTATAAGATTTCTCCATCAATATTGTGTGTGGAGAATGTATAGTTGCCCAGAATCTGACTGTAATTGTGTCTTTTGTCAACGAGTTTTTCATCAACAATAAGCGATAATGCCGATCCTACCACTATGCCGTCTACTAAAATGACCAATTGACCTTCTGGAAAAATGGCTAATAGTTTTTCGATTTCTTTCGATTCCCAATATGAATTTGCCATTTCAGGATAAGATTGAATCATCGAATTTTTTAATTGCTTATAGTCTTCGATCTCTAAATTACGAAGCTCAACTTTATTGATTTTTGTCTGCATATCGTAGGATTTCTCTCAAATATACAAAAATATTTCCATTTACAAACGCTTACAAATAGTTACAATCGAAAGTAAATAGTTTCCTACCGACTAATTTTTGGTAGCGAAAACATCTTTGCATCGTTGAATTTGAAAAACAGATTCACATTTATAAAAACATTAAAAAGTATAAGCCATGAATGAAATGAAAAACAGAGTACAATTAATTGGGAACGTAGGCGGTGAACCAGAAATCAGAACTTTAGAAACAGGAAAAAAGGTTGCGCATTTGACCATCGCAACAAATGATTATTACAAAAATGACAAAGGTGAAAAAGTGCAGCAAACAGAATGGCATCGCGTAACCGCTTGGGGAAAAGTTGCTGAAATTATTGAAAAATATGTAGTAAAAGGAAAAGAAATCGCTGTTGAAGGCAAATTAACGCACAGAAGTTATGATGATAAAAACGGCGAAAAAAGATATGTTACAGAAGTAATTGTAAATGATATTTTATTGCTCAGTAAATAATTTTTGATTGAGTACAGCAAACCCGACAGATTTCAAAAACCTGTCGGGTTTAATTTTGTGCCGAATATTTATAAAACAGAAGCGCCGTTTATATCAGTTGTAAGTACTTCACTCATATAATCAAAAAAAGGTCTCATATTTTTGAAAGCGTCTAAAGCCATTTCCAAAAATTGCGGACTCAATACTTCTTCGTCAGTAAAACGTTTTATAACCAAAAATTGTTTGAAACGCAGTAAATCAATTGCCGGATGATCAACATCAAAGCCTTTTGGTTTTGTTTTGAGTTGTTCGCCTTGTAAAGTTCCGAAGTTACTGACGAAAGATTTTGCATTCAATATTTTCTGAAAAGTCTCAGGATCTAGTGCAAACTCTGTTCTGATTCGTTTTAAATCTGCGGCATTTGGTCCCCAAAATCCTCCGGCAAAAAAACTATTTCCTTTTTCCAAATGGAAATAATATCCGCCGCGTCTGGCAGCAGTTGCGCGCGTGTAACTTCCTCCCCAAAAATGTTTAAAAGGAGTTTTATCTTTAGAAAAACGGATATCACGGTAAATTCTATAAACACTTTTTTTGCCTGAAGTATTTTCTAAAACATCGGTTTTGGAAAGTTCTTTTAGTAAAGCGCCAGCAAAATTCTCAATATGATTTAATTCGATTAAATATTGTGGTTTATTGGCTTCAAACCAAGGTTTGTTATTGTTTTCTTTGAGTTGAACCAAAAAATCAAGACTAGATTTTGGGATCGTAATATTGTTTTCCATAATTAAATTTAAATATCAGAAGCGGACTGCAATTTAAAACTAAAAAACCCACCAGAGAAATCTGATGGGTTTTGTTTTATATCGTTAAGCAGTTTTTTTGAATAAATCAAACATCGGACAACGCGAGCAACGCTTCTTTTCGCTTTTTTTATATTTCTCACAGCAAGAAGATTTACAGTTTTCCAACTTCTTAATGTTCTCAAGGATAACTTTATTCTTCTTTTTCTTTTTATCCTTTTTCTTGTCCTTGTCTTTTTCTTTCTTGCCCAATTTTCCTCTGTATTATAAAAACAGTGGCAAATATATAGCAAAAAAGTTATTTTTAAATGTTCTAAATAAACTTTAACTTTTTTTATTTTGGATTGATAGCGATTGAGCTTGTAACTGTTAATTGCTGAATATCACGGTCAAACAAGTAAAGTCCGCCTTTATCATCGCCAATCAAGTTGATTTTATCCAAAATAGATTTAGCTGTAGCTTCTTCTTCGATTTGTTCAGATACATACCATTGTAAGAAATTATGTGTTGCATAATCTTTTTCTTCAAAAGTAATGTGCACTAATTCATTGATAGATTTCGAAACAAAAAGTTCATGACTATAAAGCTCCTCAAACATTTCTTTAAAAGTAGAATAGCTTGTTTTTGGCGCTTTTAAATCGGTTATGTGAGCGTGTCCTCCGCGTTCGTTTACATACTTTATTAATTTAAGCATGTGTGCGCGCTCTTCATCTGACTGTGTGTACATAAATTGAGCGATTCCCTCTAATCCGTGTACTTCAGCCCAACAAGCCATAGAAAGATAAGTTTGCGAAGATTCTGCTTCTATGCGAATTTGCTTGTTTAAAGCTGTTTCAATATTTTTTGATAGCATAATGATGTCTTTTTTGTAAAATTAACGAAAATAATTCATTCCACTTTTTAGAAATGGCTAAAACAATGGACATTTGGATGGATTCTCAATATTAATTTCTGTTTAAAGGAATAGATTTTGAAAACATTGCTTTATTCATAATAGGATTTCCTGGGTTTTGATCCATAAAACCATCTGTAAATTTGCGCATAATATAGCTTTTTTCGACTGTGTCATAATAGCCTAAAATATAGAAATCGGTTAATTTTAGAACACTTACTAAAGAAATGTTTTTGCTTGTATTCATGAAATAGTTCAGATTGTCAATCGCCAAAGGATCTAAATTAGGATTGCTTACAAACTCAAAATTAGGATTTAATGCAGCATCAAAAAAGACCATTTTGCTTGCATCTTGTACGTTATTAAAACCGTCAAGGAAGCCATTTGGCCCATAATTTACGCTCAAAGATTGATAGGAAGCAAATCCGCCAAAAGTGACAAAAATATTTTGTTTGTTTTTAAACGCTGAAAGTGCTGCATTTACGGTGGATAACTGTTTTAGAAATTTGGCTGTTGTTTTTAATTTCTGAGGTTTTTCTCCGTTAATCTGCAAAAACATTGGTGAGTTTTTAAAAGTGATCGAATCATTTTTTGAGACTGAAATATTTTTGATGCTTTTACCCGAATTAAAATCTTTTATACTGAATAAAAGCTGTTCTGTATTTGCACTAATTTGATATAATTTATTCTCCAGGTAAAAAGAGTTTGTGATTTTCGATGATAGCTGAGTTTCTGGCGTGTCAAAGATTTTTTCTGTTACCTCATTTGTCTGAAAATCAAGATTAAAAACTTGTGTTTGTTTTGTATTATAATCAAAAGTCAGGATAATGCGATCATCCTGTACGTACATTTTGCTTTTTTTCTCGCTTTTGTCCAAAGAAGAAAAATCTTCGGATTCGATTTTTTCAATCGGATAATGATATTGAACAAGCGCACTAAATGAAACACCTTGTCCTTTTTCATTCTTAAAAGAAAAAGGAGTAAAATTGAACATTTTTATTTCGCATTTTTCATTTCGGAATTCAAACAAAAGCAAATGTTCCTGATCTTTTTCTTTAGAAAGAACATAAAAAGCATTGTTTTTTTGGAAAGAAGTTATAATGTTTCCAGTGTTTGCCGGAAAATCAAAACTTAAAGTGCTAGATGTTTTGGTTTCCAAATTGTATTTCACAATTCGGATATTTTTATGATTATCAGAACCCCAATATAGCGTTGGATTTTTGTCTTCTCCAAAACTGTAACCCATCAGGATTCGTTTTTGTTCACTTCGTAAAGTATCCTTGAATTGATTAGAAAGAAATAGTGATTTACTATATTTTAAAATATTGATAGTCTTATTATCAGAAGCAAAAACATATACTTCGTGGGTTTTGGTGTTTTCAGCATTTATAAGCTGACCATTTTCATAAGGCTTATTTAAATTTAAAACAGCAGAATTTAATATAGTTTGGCTCAACAATATTGATTGTGAAAGCAAAAGACCTAGAAGGAGTAATTTTTTCATTAGGATTTGGTGGATATATTTTCAAAATTAATGAAATAAAATGATTTTTTGCAAAGGAATATTTAAAGCTCTTAAAGATAATTCTTTGTTTTTTAATGATAAAAAAAGCCCTGTAGAACTTTCTACAGGGCTTAATTCATGGAATAGAAAAGTGACTATTTTATTCTAAAAGTAACTCTTCTTGCTAATCTTCTTGCTTCTTCAGACTCTTTCTGGATAGAATTGTCAGCTCCTTCAGAGATAACATTTAATCTTGAAGATGAAATACCAGCTTTTTCTAAAATGGTTTTAACATTTGTTGCTCTGGCATTTGCTAACTTGTTGTTATATTCAGAACTTCCAACTTGATCTGCATGACCAACAATATCAATTGATGCCGATGGATTTTTTCTTAAATAAGATAAAATAACATCAATTGCAGATGTAGAATTTTCGATTGGCGTTGATTTGTTGAAATCAAAATAAACACTGTAGTATTTATCGTTGATCATTTCTTTAACAACATCTTTGTCTGAAACAACAGTATTGCTTACCGGTTTTTCAACAATAATTTGTTTTTCCGGAGCTTTTTTAATTTGCTCTTCAAGTCCAGCTACTTTATTTTCTAAAGCGGCAATATCAGCATTATTAGACATTACAACCCAATCAGCATGTTTTGTGTTTTTACCTAAGTAAACTTGTAAACCAACAGTTCCGTTAAAAAGTAAACCTGAGAAACCTCTGTTTCCTGTTGCTCCGGCTCCGTCAAAAGTACGATCTTGGTATGCATTTAAGATTGTACTCATATCTGCTGTTAAAGCAACTCTATCAGTTAATCTTACTTGTCCTGTCAAACCAGCAATTGCGTTTCCAATTCTGTCTCTAACATGGTAGTCTTTGTTTTCTAACTGAGCAACTCCAAAACCGGCGTGTGCTAATAAACCAAACGTATTAGTCCATGTTTCAAAATTCATGATACGGCCTAAGTTTGCTACTGCCTGCAAGTCAACTCTGTAATATTTTGAATCAAAAGGAAGTGAGCTGTTTTTTTGCTCTGTTAATTCATTGTATCCAAAATCAGCTTTTAAACCAAACTTATTGTTAAGCATATATCTTACTCCTAAATCAGCAGTAAAAGGACTGATTCGTGAGCTGTAATAGTTACTTGAAGTAAATGGACGCTGTGCTTTGTTAAAACCGCCATCAAGTTCTACGGACCATTTATTAAAATTATCCGCCACTTTCGTTTCTGTTTGTGCACTTACACGCATAATGCTTAATGCAAATGCCAGAGTAATTACAATTTTTTTCATTGTTATTTGAGATTTTAAATTTGCCCCAAAAAAACAATGTATTGTAGGAATTGTTACCCAGTAAAAGCCAAAATTATAACATTATAAGGTTAATCGAAAAACAGATATTATTTGTTCATTAATTCCTGAAAGAAATCTACAAATTGTCCCATATGCAATCCATCCATTAATCCATGATGAACATATACGGCCATTGAGATAGTTCTTTTGCCCGTTTCTGAAACCATCATTTTTCCGAAAGAAACTTTAGGACAACTGTCAGGAAAAGTAAAGCTTCTCGCATGTGTAAGCGATGTAAAGTTTAACCAAGGAATTGCTGAAAAATGAATCAGATTATCGTCATTAAATTCTCTTGTAAAAAGTCCGCTTGTGTTTTGAATTCGTTCGATTTCTGCTAAAGCATTTTTTTCGAAGATTTTAAAATCGGGATTGTATTCAATTAAAGAAAATCCGAAAGTTCCGTCTTCACGACCAATTGTTGCTGAAGCATCAATACGATCGTTGATGTATATTTTATCTTCTGAAATTCGGTATTTAAAATTTTCGACCGAATTTACAGCGACCAATGTTTTATGCAGGTAATAAATAAAAAAAGAAACATTCAGTTCTTTTGCGTTTTGATACGCTTTTGTACAGTCAATTTCGACAGTCGCACCAAAAAAAGGTTCTTCCATTTGTCTGAAATGGGCAAAATGCTCTTTTCTGTTCCAGTTTTCTAAATCTAAAAGTGTTTTCATTATAATAAATTCGGAACCACTTCTGCAATAGTTTCAAATGAACTAAAATGCTCGTGTTCTATAGTATGATTAATTTTTTCGTGTTCCCAAGTGGTGTGAAACGGAATATGAACGGCGTAACCGCCAATTCCTAAAACAGGAAGAACATCAGATTTTAATGAATTCCCGATCATCAAAAATTCATGTGCCTGAATATCCAAACGGGCAAGTAGTTTTTGATAATCAATTTCTTGTTTGTCTGACATTACTTCAATATGGTGAAAATAATGTCCCAAACCTGAGCGGTGTAATTTACTGTGCTGGTCTTTTAAATCACCTTTTGTAGCCACAACCAATTTGTATTTGCCTTTTAAAGCTTCAAGAGTTTCTTCGATTCCGTCAAGAAGTTCGATTGGTTTTTCGAGTAATTCTTTTCCGTACTGAATAATTTTTTCAATTACTTCAATCGGAATTGTGTTATTTGAAATGTTCATCGCTGCTTCAATCATCGAAAGAATATAACCTTTGATTCCGTAACCGTATAAAGGCAGATTGGCGATTTCAATTTTGAATAATTCCTGAGAAATACCCTGATGCGAAAGATAATCTTCCATCAAAGCACAGAATTTATGTTCGGTTTCCTGAAAATAGGGTTCGTTTACAAATAAAGTATCATCAGCATCAAATGCGATTACTTTTAAGTTTGGAATTTTAGTTTTATGTAACATAATGTTTTTTTGTTTAAAGTTTCAGGTTTCCTTTGTTTCAGGTTTTTTGCCACAGATTATTTAGATTAAAATGATTTTATCTGCTTGATCTGCAAAATCTGCGTGAGGCTTTTTGCCACGACCCGAGCGATAGCGAACAGGCGAAGCAATTCACGAATTAAACTAATTTTTATCTGCTTGATCTGTAAAATTTACTATGAATTACACAAATTATCTGCGTCATCAGCGTGCCATTTTTCAATCCGTAGAAAAAAGTTTTTTTAAAGAAATAGTTTTATCGTAAAAAGTAATTCGGATTCCGAAAAGCAAAATGATTCCACCGAAAACCATTTGTAAAGTTATTTTTTCTTCCAAAAACAACCAAGCCAAAATGGATGTAATTACTGCCTGACTTAATAAACTCAACGAAACTCTTGTTGCGCGCATATGTTGTGTTGCATAACTAATGGAAAGCCATGCACATAATTGGCAAATTACCGCCTGTAAAACCAATACAAACCAGCCTGTATTTGAAAATCCTGTAAAAGGTTCGTTTAAAGAATAACAAAGAATTCCTAAATAAAGGCTTGATGATAATAAACTGATGGTCATAAATGATAAAACATCAACTTCTGAAAGTACATTTTTGCTGACCAAAAGATAAATAGAATATAAGATTCCGGATAAAACGGCAAACAGGAATGCTTTATCGAAGTTTAAATCTATAAAAAACTCAAAACCAACTAAAGTCACCATTCCGAATAAAGCGACCAATGTTCCGATCCAGAAATTCGTTGCAGGTTTTGCTTTCAGAAAAAAGAAAGAACCTACACCAACCCAAACTGGAGACAAATTTGTCAATAGTGAAGCTTGTGTTGCGCTTGATTCCTGAATTGCGATATTCCAAACTGCAACATCAGATGAGAATAAAACACCGCAAAGTATTGCCAAAAGCGTAAATTTTAGACTTGGAAGTTTAAAGTTTTTGCTCAACAATGTATAAGGCAAAAGCAAAATAACAGCAAAGAACATTCGGTAAAAAGCCGAAATTAATCCTGGTGTTAAACGTAGTTTTACCAATATGGGAAAAATCGAAATGCAGAGTATACCGCAGATTAAGGCTAATCTTGGTTTGGTGAGTTTCATTTTAGTTTATTTTTCAAGTTTTTTGGCGTATAGTTTAAAAAGAAAATTGCGTGAATCAATTAAGAATAATCGACTCACGCAATTTATATAACGATATAAATCTTTAGTTTACAGTCGATCCGTTTGGAGCGTCAGCATCTGGATTTACAAATACTAATTTCCCTTCGGCATTAGTTGTCATCAGGATCATTCCCTGACTTTCAACACCACGTAGAGCTCTTGGAGCCAAATTTGCTAACACAGAAACACGTTTTCCAATGATTTCTTCTGGAGAAAAACTTTCAGCAATTCCCGAAACAATTGTGCGAACATCAATTCCTGTATCAACTTTTAATACTAAAAGTTTGTTCGCTTTTGGCATTTTTTCAGCCTCAAGAATAGTTCCGATACGAATATCCATTTTCGCAAAATCCTCAAACTGAATTAAGTCTTTTTGTGGTTCTGGTTGTTTGCTTTCAGCAAGATTTGCTGTTTTTGTTGCTTCCAATTTATCTATTTGTTTTTGTATTTCTTCGTCTTCAATTTTTGCGAAAAGCAATTCTGCTTCGCCAATTTTATGTCCAGCCGGAATTAAATCTGAGTTTTCAGAAATGTCATTCCAACCCAAAGTTTTGTCAATAACAATGTCTTTTGCATCGCGATCTTTCTCTTTTAAGAATTTACTAAATCCTGCAAAATGTTCTTTAAGATCATTTAAATTCAAGATTTTAGAAAGTTTAGCCGCTGTAAAAGGTAAAAACGGTTCAGCCAAAACGCTTAAAGCAGCAGCAATTTGCAACGCCACATACATTTGCGTTTTTACACGCTCCGGATTGTCTTTCATTACTTTCCAAGGCTCTTCGTCTGCAAGATATTTGTTTCCTAAACGGGCAACATTCATTAATTCGCCTAAAGCTTCACGGAATCTGTAACGCTCAACTGAACTTGAAATTACGGCTGGATACGCTTTTAATTCAGCTAAAGTTTGTTCATCAACTTCTGTAAATTCATTTGGAGTTGGGATTACACCATCGTAATATTTGTTGGTTAAAACTACAACACGATTCACAAAGTTTCCGAAAACAGCAACTAATTCGTTATTGTTTCTAGCTTGGAAATCTTTCCACGTAAAATCATTATCTTTTGTTTCCGGTGCGTTTGATGTTAAAGCATAACGCAAAACATCTTGCTTATCTGGAAACTCTTCTAAATATTCGTGTAACCAAACTGCCCAGTTTTTAGAAGTTGAAAGTTTGTTTCCTTCCAAATTCAAGAACTCATTTGCCGGAACATTATCTGGTAAAATATAACTTCCTTCAGCTTTTAGCATTGCCGGGAAAATGATACAGTGAAAAACAATATTGTCTTTTCCGATGAAGTGAACCAACTTGGTTTCTTCATCTTTCCAATATGGTTCCCAGTCTTTTCCTTCGCGCGCTGCCCATTCTTTTGTAGAAGAAATATATCCGATAGGCGCATCAAACCAAACGTATAATTTTTTTCCTTCCGCACCTTCAACCGGAACGTCAATTCCCCAATCAAGATCACGCGTTACGGCACGAGGCTCTAATCCAGCGTCGATCCAGGATTTAACTTGTCCGTAAACATTCGTTTTCCAGTCGTTTTTATGACCTTCTAAAATCCATTTGGTTAAGAAATCAGAATATCTGTCTAAAGGTAAAAACCAGTGTTTTGTTTCTTTTAAAACTGGAGTTTCACCAGTAATTGTTGATTTTGGATTAATCAAATCAGTCGCGTTCAAAGTCGATCCGCATTTTTCACACTGATCGCCGTAAGCTTCCGGATTGTCACATTTTGGACAAGTTCCAACAACAAAACGGTCTGCTAAAAACTGATTTGCTTTTGCATCGTACAATTGTTCTGTAACTTCTTCAATAAAATCGCCTTTATCATACAAAGTTCTAAAGAATTCTGAAGCCGTATCATGATGAATTTTTGCCGAAGTTCTAGAATAATTGTTGAATGAAATTCCAAAATCAGAAAACGATTTGCGGATAATTCCGTCATATTTATCAATAACTTCTTGTGGTGTAATTCCTTCTTTTTTGGCTTTCATCGAAATTGCAACGCCGTGTTCATCGCTTCCGCAAATAAATGCAACATCTTTTCCCTGCAAACGCAAGTATCTCGAATAGATATCTGCAGGCACGTAAACCCCCGCCAAATGCCCAATGTGGATTGGTCCATTAGTGTAAGGCAATGCTGCTGTGATGGTATATCTTTTTGGATTCTGTGTCATAACTCAATTTTATTGAGTGCAAAAATAAGCAATAGAATTGAGATTTTGTTATTACGCAGAGATTCGCTGAGGTTTTTGTTGAGTTTTGAATCTCGCAAAGACGCAGAGACGCAAAGTTTTGTAAGCAATCTTGTCATTTCGAGGAACGAGAAATCTCCACAAGTAGCTCGACAAAGATTGGTGACTTTAGGAATAGAGTTTACTGCGAAGATTTCTCGTTCCTCGAAATGACAAGATTAGATGAATTGTTTGTAAAATAGAACCAGTTTAAACTAGCATTCACAGTAAAATCTTCAGGATTTATTTCGCAATCTTTGCCCTTCGAAAAAAAACAAAAAACAAGTTTATGAGCAAGACAAAATTAATTATCAATAAAAACGGATCAATCAAAATCGAAGGTGATTTTGAAATCATGGATCCAGAAGGAACAGTTTACGGATTACAAGGAAGACAAGCACTAGGTCTTTGCCGTTGCGGATTATCAAACAATAAACCATTTTGCGATGGTGGACACAGAAACAATTTTGAACACGATTCTGTTGCGTTTGATTTACCTCCGATGAAAACTAACTAATTTTTTTTTTTAGTTTACAATATCTCGAAACTGCATTCCCTTGAATGCGGTTTTTTTATGTAGTTTTTTGAAAAAGTAAGTTATTACTTAGAAAACAATATTACATTTACTGCAACTTAATAATTTCCAAAAAATGAAAAAACTAATAATACCACTATTGTTTTTTGTTGCAAGTTATGCCCAGACACAAAAAACAGTCTCAAGTGATTGGACTTCTATCAATCAAACAATTGATATTAAAACTTCTGTCAAGAAAAAATTTAGAGTAATTGCTTTAGTAAAAGTTGAAACTAATGAGCCAAAAGCCTGGGCAGGGGTGTGGGCGCGTGTTGATACTAAAAATGATGAAGACGGCTTTTTTGACAATATGAGGGATAGACCTATAAAATCAAATGAGTGGCAGTCTTATACGGTTGAAGGAACAATAGATCAAAATAGTAAATCCTTAAATTTTGGAGGTTTGTGTTTGTATGACGGGAAATTTTATTTTGACAAATTTGAATTGTTTATTGAAAATGACAAAGGTATTTTTGAACCTGTAAATATTTTAAATTCAAGTTTTGAAACTCCTTTCAAAAATGGAGAAATTCCAAAATGGACACAAGGGATATCTAATGATGCTGTTGTTAAAGTTAAAGAGTATAAAATTAGTTCTGAGAAATCTAGTGTTGATGGCAAAAGCTGTATTGTAATTGAAGGAAGGGGAATAAAACCAAGATTAGAAGCTAGAATAGGAAATGTAGAAGGTGCTTCGCCGAAAATTGCGGATATGATTTCAATGCTTGAAGATCTTAAGTCCCGTGTTGAACGCACTGTTAAAAACATGAGTCAATATGAAATTGATTACCTTCATGATGCTGAAGCAAACCGAATAGGTGCCTTGGTTATGCATTTGGCTGCAGCTGAGAAGTATTATCAGGTTTTTACTTTTGAAAATAGAGAATTTAATGAAGAAGAAAAGAAAATGTGGGGTGCAGCATTAGATCTGGATCAGGCTGGAAGAGAAATAAAAGGGCATGATATTCAGTATTATTTGGATATTTATAATGAAGTAAGAGCAAAAACTATTTCAGAATTAAAAAAGAGAGATGATGCTTGGTTTGCTGAAGTACAAACAAGATATGATTGGACAAATCAGTATTGCTGGTTTCATGTTATGGAACATCAGTCAAGCCATTTGGGACAAATTTTATTCTTGAAAAAGAGAATTCCACCTCAGCAAGAACCATTAAAACCAATTAAGCAAGAGATTAAGAATTAAAATATTGGATATAAAAAAAGCTGCATTAAATAATGCAGCTTTTTTTGTGTTTATTTTACTTGAGATAATTCTTTTGGTAATCTATATAAAACAGTTTGAGTATGTACTGTGCCTGTTTGGGCGTTTTTTGAAACAGATATAGTTTCAGGAGCTTCAAAAATAAAATCGGATTCTAGTTTGAAAAATTCTTTATGGATAATTTTATCTGCTGAGAGTTTTGTAGTAGTAGTATCTTTTACATTGTTTATACTTCTTATCGACTGATCTGCATAATCTACGGTTCCTTCGATATAAGAATTCAAATTATCTACATTGTAAACCCATTTTCCATTGTCTAGAATGTTTATTGTTTTTTTCTTTCCATTAATGCTTATTTCGTTTTCGCCTAAGGGAGCATCAATAACAACAAAATCATTTGGAGCAACGGTTTTTGTTGTTGATGCTATTTTGACTTCTACTGGAACAGAGTTTCCATTGTCAATATAAACTGAAGTTCTAAAACTAGAATATACAAGAAAAAACGCAATAAAAGCTCCTACAGGTATGAAAAAGTAACTTGATTTTTCTAAATGAAGAGGCATTCCTTCTTCATCTTCATTATCAATAATAAACTGTTTTCTACTTTTAAAAATGTAATATAACGCACCAATTACTAAAATTCCATTTATTGGAGCACTTATGAAATCTGGGATTTGTTTAAATGTGCTGAATAATAAATAATTAAGTATGTAAAATAGGAAAATTGCGACTGCAAGTCTAAAAAGAATTATGATTCTATCCATATTAAAAGTTGTTAAAAGTAGATTATGGGTTAAATGTTAAATTAACCCAAATATATTATTTTTATCCATCTTTTAACAATTACTGTTTTAATTTGGTGTAAAATTATGTGAATATTTTGTAGTTAAATATAAAGCTCGCCTTTCATGGTTATAATCGAAGAACCACCAACTAAAATATCTTCTTCACGGTTCATGACTTCAATCATTGAGGCTTGTTTTAATTTTACGCCCTGAAGAATTTTATATTCTTTATCAGATTTGGTGAATTTCTTTTGGGTTAAAAAACCAATTAAAGGTCCAGCCGCCGTTCCTGTCGCCGGATCTTCATTAATTCCGATTATTGGGTTGAAAAATCTTGTTTCTACTATATGTTCTTGGCCTTCATCAGCGATGGTAAAACAATAAAAACCTTCAAAATTATATTCTTTTGATATTTCAATCAAAAGCTGATTATCCGGAACAAAGCTGTTGAGCAAATAACTGTTTTTTATAGGAACCATTATGTGTGCAACTTCTGTTTTAACTATCGTTGGAACAAAAGCATTTACATCTAAATCTTCAATTTTCAAGCCGAGTGCTACGGCAATTCTATAGGTTGGGATTTCCTGTTTGATCACTGCCGATTTTTGATGCATTTGAACAACAGGATAAAATGTATTGGTGTCAAAACTTACGGTCAACGGAATTGCAGAATGTTTCATAATTACAAAAGGCTCACTTTCGTTTTGTTCGTCAAAAATGGGCATTCCTTTTAGCAGAGCTCCACAGACTGCGCCGAGTAAATTATGTCCCGCGCCGTCGATTTCGATTCCGGTTGGGGTAAACGAACGAACTATAAGTGCTTTATCTCTTGTAGAATAATAGACAAAAGAGGTTTCGGAATAGCGAAATTCTTTAGAAATATCTTTATAAGTTTCTAATTTTAAATTGCCGTCTGTAAAAACTACAGAAAGCGGATTTCCTTTATAGCTTTCGTTTGAAAATACATCTAAAACGTAATATTCTAATGCTTTTCTTCCTTCCATTCCTTTTTCTTTTTTTTTAGACGGAATAAAGTTACTGTTTATACTATACTAAAGCAATAGGCATTACAACATTCGTTTTCCTTCGGCACTAAATTTTATTGCTTTTTCCAATCTCGAAATTCTGGTTTTTTCTTGTTTGGCGCTCATAATCACGTGAATTATTACTTTTCTGTACGATGGTGCCTGATTGCTGAAATATTCCCAAGCTATTTTATTGGCTTTAAATTGTTTTTCGAGTTCAGGATCGAGAATGTATGCTTCATTTTCATGGGAGTAAATTTTGGATCTTTCGTCAGATTTTAATTCGAAAGCTTTAATTCCGGCTTCTTTCATGAGTCCGGCTTTTGTTAGTTGCTCGACTTTCTTGATGTTGATTGCACTCCAAATACTTGATTTTTTTCTTGGCGTAAAACGGATGGTGTAACTTTCATCGTCAATAGTTTTTCGGATGCCATCAATCCAGCCAAAACAAAGCGCCTGGTCAACAGATTCTGACCAGGTCATGCAAGGTTTTTTGCTTTTTACTTTGTAGAAACCTACTACGAGTTCAGTTTCTGTTTTATGATGCTTTTCTAACCAAGTTCTGAATTTTTCTTGAGTGGAGAAGAAGGTTGGTTCCATTTTATTCCGTTATTGTTATTTGTAAAAGTATTATAAATAACAGAAAAAACGCAATTATTTAAAAACCACCTTTTTGTTTGATTTTGCTATTTTAATGATATGAAATGGCTGTGTAATTACTGAGGTTAGATTGCCTTTGTTTAATTGTTCCACTTTAACTATAATCTGGCTGTTTGATTGTGAAATTTTGGTAATGTCGATTGAATAACCGCCACTTTTGCGCACTTCATCAAAAACAGCAATGATCTGATATTTGCTAAAATCGACAGTTGTGTCAGGTGAAATATATAAAGCTTGCGTGATGATATTTAATTTTTCTAATAAAGCATTCCAGTCGGTTTGATTTGTGATTACAAGATTTGATTTAGGAATCGTTCCGGGGTATGCTCCGTAAGTGTCTCTTTGGTAAATTGTTGTAAAAGCAACATCTGATCTTTCATCATCGTTATTGCTGCAACTTGCTAATGTCAATGCAAGGGTTAAAAATAAAATAATCTGTTTCATGGTTTTGGTTTTTAGGTTGAAAATGTAATTGTAATGATTTACTAATTAAACAGATAGCGTTTTTGTTAAAAGGTTGCGTATCAATTTTAATCTTTTTGAAAAACATAAAAAATGATTTTTTCTTATGAAACGGGGATTGCGTTAGGGATAGAAGTGGAAAGCCCACAGCCTGACGAAGGAAGTGCGAGGACTTGTAACGGATAGCCCGACCCGCCGCGGCGGGAAACGCCCAAAAAAATATTTTCGAAGCTATTACTATTTATCCGAAATTTGCAAAACAATTCCGGAGCAAAAAGCACTTTATAATTAAAGAAGAGAAATCATGGCAAAAGGACCTGAAAAAAACACGAAAAACAAGGCTTTGCATACTAAATTGCTGAATAGGAAAAAAGCAAAACTTCGTGAGGAGAAAGAAGCTCAGAAACTTCGCTTGAAGGCGTTAGTTGCAAAAATAAATGAACAGAAGAAAAACGGCGAATCGGAAAGCAAGTAAATCAGCTTGGAGATTTTTCGGTTTTAGTTTAAACGATACAAAATAATATACAATGGAGGAATTCGGTAGAATAATAGTTTCAGAAACGGCAATGAATAGTGGTAATGCGCAGGATATTATCAATTCAAATATTTCGGTAATCAATTTAATGCGCGAGGAAAAAGTAGATGATGATTTGATTCACGAAGATGCTTTAATGAGTTATTATCTTGATTTTTATACGCAACAATATGCAGCGGGTAATTTTTCGCAGTTTGTTTATAATTCGGGTTGGAATAAGGAATTGAATGAACTTATTGAAGAAGGTCTGGCTTTAATTGGTGCCGAAAAGCATTTAGAATTGTTTCAGGCGCAATCAAAAAGAGTAAAATTATTAAGTAGCGTTAAAATTGCTAAATTTTTAAAGGGAAAATTTGAAGGCGTAAATCCGACCAGGGATTTATTGAACAATAATACTTTTTTTGAATTGGAAGAAAACCTGACTGAAATGAATGCGAATTTCCTAAAAAATCATCCCGATTTTGAAGTGCTTCCGGTTGATGAAATTTTCTCAGTTTTGGAGGAATTTGTTGGGCATGAGATTAAGAGAGCTTAGTTTTTTTAGTTACAAAGTTACAAAGTTACAAAGGTTCAAAGGTTTTTGATTAAAAGTGTTTTCTAAATTATTGTATTTCAATTAATTGATTTAATTTTAGTTGTTTCTAAAATCTGGAGAATTTTATGGAAGAACTTACACATATCAAATCGGTTATTGGGATTATTTTGGGTTTGGGTTTAACGCATTTAATCAAAGGTTCTGTTATTTTTATTCAGCATCCGGGACGAAAGAAAATCTATTTTGTACACTCGCTCTGGGTGTTTTATGTTTTTTTGCTTCTTATTCATTTTTGGTGGTGGGAGTTTAATCTCAAATTAATTCACGAATGGTATTTTGCCGATTATTTCTTTATAATCTGCTATATCTTAATCTATTATTTGCTTTGTGCGATTTTATATCCCGATGATCTGGTTGATTATACGGGATATGAAGATTATTTTTATTCAAGGAAAAACTGGTTTTTTGCCATCTTGGCGATCAGTTTTATTGCTGATATGATTGACACGGCGATTAAAGGCGGCGATTATTTTTTGTACAATCAAACGGAATATTACGTTAGGATTATTAGCCATATTTTACTTTGTCTGGTGGCGATTAAAATTCATAATAAAGTTTTTCATACTGTTTTGGCAATTTTGTTTATCGTTTATGAGCTCTCTTATATTTTACGATTGTTCAATATTGAATAAAAAAGATTTCAGAATTTCGTTTTCAACTTTATCCATATTCTTGTAAATTCGCTTGTATGGATTAAGCTTTTTAATAGTTTCAAAATGAGATATAAATGCAGTCAGATATTGTTTTTTCTTTTGATGCAAATTGGATTTTCTCAAAACAAAATCAATCTTTTTTCAGAGATCAATTATAATTCGATTCCCGCTGTTTCTTTAAGCGATTATAAATCGGTACAAGACCGCAGCAGCCAATTGCAAAATCCGAATATTGCTTTAGGAGTTGGGATTTCTGGTGGAGGATCACGTGCGCAGTTTTTTAGTCTGGGCGTGCTTTTAGGTTTGGAAGAAGTTCAGGAAGATAATTCGAATCGTAATTTTTTGAATGAAATCGATTATTTTTCAACGGTTTCGGGAGGTTGTTATTCGGCAGGATATTATTTGACGATTCTGAAAAACAAATTGCAATATGATAATTGTACTTTCAATGAATTTTATTTTTCTAAGAATGATGCCTATAAATCAGATGTAAATAAATCGGCTACGCTTTTGTCGCTTCTCAATAATAGCCGAAATGAAAAAGGTGAGAAAGTTTCCATGTCGCAGCGATTAGATTTAGAGGTTTTGCAGTATGATAGCGCAAATCCGGAAAATGAGAATAAATTCAAAACTCAAATGCTTTTGTCTGACTTTTTTATTCCGAAAGAAAGCAAGCTAAATCCGCAATTGCCCATGATGGTTGCCAACGGAACAGCGTATAACAACGGAGAACGTTTTCCGTTTATGCCGCACATTATTCATGCCTTGAAAATCAATTCGTCTTTAGCACCAAATAAAGCATCGCTTCCGCTTGACGGAAATCAGATTAATAATGGTTATGATTTTCCGCTGACTTATGCTATTACGGCAAGTTCTGCGTTTCCGGGCGTTCTTCCAAAAACTAAATTCGGCATCAAAAATCAGGAAAAGATTTTATGCGTGATCGATGGCGGCGCGTCGGACAATATGGGTTATGAAACTTTGATTGAATTGCTTCATAGCGATACTAAAGTGAAAGACAAAAACAAAAAAGTCCTTTTTATTGATTGTTTGGGACCGGGAAAAAAAGCACCTTTTATAAATGATGAGAAAATTAAATTGATTTCGTTGTTAGAAACAGCATCTTTATATACGGTTCAAACCCGATATATTACTTTTGAAAGAGATGTTGAAAATGTTTTGGATAAATATAAAATTCCCACTTCAAATTACCAGATTATTGGTTTTACAACTTTGCGTGATTATCTGTTGACATTAAGAAAAGATCAGGGATACGAAGATTTGGTAACACAACTGAAAAATACGGATGATGAAGCCGCAAGCTGGCTTAAGCTTTATGAGGATTTCAGAAATCAGTTAATTGAAAAATTTGGCTATGACCATTTTAAGAAAGATAAAAATGGTCAATTATTACTTTCTAGTTTAGAAAAAGAAACGTTTAAGGATTTTGGAGCTAAGGAACTTTTAATGCTTTATGAATATACTTCGCACGTTGAAACAAAACTGAAAACAACTCCGGAAGAAAAAGAAATGCTATTATTGGCCGGACGTTTTGCCACTTTTTTAAAAACAAATGAGTTGAAAGAATTGTTGACAGAAGATAAAGGATTGTAAATATAATCCCAATTAAAAAATCTTTCAATAAAAAGTAAAAAAGGACAATTGCCCAATTAAGATTTTACCTTAATTGAGCATTGTTAGAATCTGCATATTCAACCTGAATTTCTTTAATTTCTTTATCAAGTTCTAATAATCCACTAAAAGCGCCTTGCATCATTGTAGCTGCTTTCACTTCATTATCTTTAGTTGTTAAAATGTCGATGTTGGCTTCAAAACCATCCATTGAGGCTATGCTAATGTCAAACATATCCAACATCTTTTTTCTAAGACCTCTATCTGAATTTAACGGCATTAAAAGATCAACTGGTTTTTGTGCAGCAACTAATTTGTTTCTTGTTGAAGCAATTAGTTTCAGGAAATCCTTTTTTGATTCTGGTTTACCAATATAGTTTAAACTGCTGTTCAAGAAAGCGTCGTTTGCTTCAAAAAGTTTTTTATGAGCTTCGACAATTTGATTGTTATAACTCGTAGTAGTCTGTTGATTACAACTTATAAACGTTGTAGAAACAATAAATAAGAGCAATAAAGTAATTTTTTTCATAAGTTTTGACGTTGTAAATTATTGTTAAAACAAATATATCAGAATTATTTTAGTAAGTTATCTTTTAATATAATTTTCACAGGATTGATTTTTAATTATTTACGCTTTTAATGAATTTTATGAATTTACTTACGAATTCCTAATAATTATATAAACGTTTGAGCAAGTTATGTAACAAACCTGCAATGCTTTGAAATTAATTTAGCAGTATTAATTTTTAAAAGAAATCAAACATGAAAACTAGACGTATATTATTCGGGTTATTATTATGTATCGGATTATCAGCTGTGTCGTGCAGCAGTGATGATAACGAAGGAGAAACATTAATTCCGCTAGAAGGAAAATGGAATCTTAGTAAAACAGGGACATCAGTAGGAGGTACAGAAACATTAATCGATGCACCGCAAAATCAAAGTGGATGCGACAGAGATTATCTGCAGTTGAAATTAGATAACACTGCAACAATCGGAGATTATGATTCAACTGTAAGCGCTTGTGCTTTAACAACTCAAACTGGAATCTATTCAAGATCTCACAATAATTTAACCATTTCTATTACAGGTGGTGCAAGTACAACGCAAGATATTGTGAATCTTACGCTTTCAGAACTTAAGCTTAGAGATGCAAGTGGAAAGATTACGGTATATACCAGATAATCAATTATAAATATTAAATCTTGAATTGTCAGGATTTATAATGAAACGGGAATAGCTTTTTAAAAGTTATTTCCGTTTTTTTTATTGTCATTATTATTCAGAGATTCATAAAGAAAAAATACAAAGTCACATAAAAAAACCATGCGAATCTTTGCACAATCTTCGCGCGTCTTTGTGAAATAACTTTTTCCCGATAAACTTTGTCATAATCTTAGGAAACATTTCCTTAAATTTGCTTCCGTTATAAAATAAAATAGTTACAAAAATTAAGCTATGTTACAAATCGCATTTATTAGAGAGAATCAAGAGAAAGTAATCAAGGCTTTGGCAAAACGAAATATCGATGCCAAAAGTGTTGTTGAAGAGGTGGTGCAATTAGATGAAAACCGTCGTGCTGCGCAAGTAGAATTAGACAATGTTTTATCTGAATCTAATAAATTGTCCAAAGACATTGGCGAATTAATGAAAGCTGGAGAGAAATCAAAAGCAGCGATTTTAAAAGAAAAAACAGTTTCATTAAAAGAAAAAAGCAAAGAACTTGGCGAAAAAGCTGAAGCTCTTGCTGTTGAATTGACAAATAAATTATACACTTTGCCAAATCTTCCAGCAGATATTGTTCCTGAAGGAAAAACCCCAGATGACAATTTAAATGTTTTTGAAGAAGGCGAAGTTCCGGTTTTACACGAAGGTGCACAACCTCACTGGGAATTGGTGAAAAAATATGACATTATCGATTTTGAATTGGGTGTAAAAATTACCGGCGCAGGTTTTCCGGTTTATAAAGGAAAAGGTGCTCGTTTACAGCGTGCTTTAATCAATTATTTTTTAGATAAAAATACTGCTGCAGGATATAATGAAGTTCAGGTGCCGCATTTGGTAAATGAAGCTTCAGGTTACGGAACAGGGCAATTGCCAGATAAAGAAGGACAAATGTACCATGCAACGGTTGATGATTTATATTTAATACCAACTGCTGAGGTTCCGGTTACAAATTTATTCCGTGACGTTATTTTAAACGAAAGCGAATTGCCAGTTTTACACACTGCTTATACACCATGTTTCCGTCGTGAGGCTGGTTCATATGGAGCGCACGTTCGTGGATTAAACCGTTTGCACCAATTTGACAAAGTTGAAATTGTGCGTATCGAACATCCTGAAAAGTCGTATGAAGCACTTGACGGAATGGTTGAACACGTAAAAAATATTTTGCAGGAATTGAAATTGCCATACAGAATTTTACGTCTTTGCGGAGGCGATATGGGATTCACATCGGCTTTGACTTATGATTTTGAAGTGTTTTCTACGGCGCAGGATCGTTGGTTGGAAATCAGTTCTGTTTCTAACTTCGAAACTTTCCAGGCAAATCGTCTGAAATTACGTTTTAAAGATAAAGATGGTAAAAACCAATTAGCGCATACCTTAAACGGAAGTTCATTGGCTTTGCCAAGAGTTTTGGCCGGAATTTTAGAAAATTACCAAACGCCGGAAGGAATCGTAATTCCAGAAGTTTTACGTCCTTACTGCGGATTTGATATTATAAACTAAATTTTTAGTAATTTAGGGAATTAAACCTAACAGGTTTTCAAAATCTGTTAGGTTTCTTAGTTTTTAGAAAGAACATAATTAAAATAAATTAATATGAGTGGAGTTTTAAATTGGAACCTAGATCCTGTAATAGTAATGATTACAGACAGTTTCCCTTTGAAATATTATGGAGCTCTTTTTGCTGCAGGACTCTTACTTGGGTATTATATTGTTAGAAATATTTATAAAAAAGAAAATATTTCCATAGAAAATTTGGATAGTTTATTGGTTTACGTAATTGTAGGAACCATTTTAGGAGCAAGATTAGGACATTGTTTTTTCTATGAGCCTGAATATTTTCTGCAACATCCAATAGAAATACTTTTGCCAATTCAGAAAATTGGTGGAATTTACAAGTTTGTTGGTTTTCAGGGGCTAGCAAGTCATGGTGGAACGATAGGTGTTTTAATTGCGATGATTTTATATTGTAGAAAATATAAAGTAAAGTTTTTATGGCTATTGGATCGAATGGCAATTGGCGTTCCTGTTACAGGCGCTTTTATTAGATTCGGAAATTTTATGAATTCGGAGATTTACGGAAAACCTACTAATGGAAGTTGGGGTGTTGTTTTTCAAAGAGATGATTTAATTCCGAGGCATCCAACGCAATTGTACGAAGCATTTTCGTATCTGTTGATTTTTGGAATTTTATTTTGGATGTATAAATCAGATAAAATAAAGCAAACTAGCGGATTACTATTTGGATGTTTTCTAACATTATTGTTTTTGGCTAGATTTATAATTGAATTTTTCAAGGAAAATCAGGAAACTTTTGAAAATAGTATGATTATAAATATGGGACAAATTTTAAGTATTCCCTTTATTTTAATTGGATTAACTTTGATTGTTTGGAAGTCAAAAGTTGAAATTAATAAGGGATTTTAAAACCACGCAGATTTCTGAATTATTTAAAATACCACATTAAAAAAATAGAAATATGAAAGACATTTTTATCTATATCCTTTTGTTGTGGTCAAGCCTTACATTTTCTCAAAATGAGCAATTGGCTCAATATTACTACGATAAAGGCGATTTCGAAAAAGCAAAAGTCAGTTATGAAGAGCTTTTAGCGAGTGTGCCATCAAATACCCAATATTTTTTAAGAGTCGTCGACTGCTATCAGCAATTACAGCAATATGCTGTGGCAGAAAAGGCAATTCAGGATCGTTACAGCAAATACAAACAAGGTGTCTTTTTAGTTGAATTGGGTTATAATTTCCAATTACAAAAAAACGAATCCAAAGCAAGAAGTTATTACGATCAGGCAATTGAAAAAATCAAAGCCAATCCGAATGATGTGTATGGAATTGGAAATTCGTTTGAGAAAAAAGTATTGATCGAATATGCTTTAAAAGCCTATCAGACTGCGATGCAAATTCAGCCGAACTACAATTTTAATTTCCAGATTGGAATGTTGTATGGTCAATTAGGAAAAACAGACGAAATGATTGATCTTCTGTTGACAGAATCGTATAAAAATCCGCAGAATGCTAATTTGATTCAGACCCAATTATCACGTTTCATGAATGGCGAAACGGATAATACGGCTTTTAAAGATGCTATGCGAAAAGCCCTGATTTTAAAAACACAGAAAGATCAGGATGTATTTTGGAATCACTATTTAAGCTGGTTTTATGTGCAGCAGAAAGAATTTGGAAAAGCCTTTATTCAGGAAAAAGCGATTTACAAACGCGAGCCTGAATCACTTTCGAGCATCGTCAATTTGAGTCAGTTTGCGCTGAATGAAGACGATACGGAAACAGCAGCTGAAATCCTGAATTTTATTCTTTTAAATACCAAAGATTTAGATTTGTTGGTGCAATCCAATTACTATTTGATGGAAATCAAAATAGATAAAGCACAGGAAAAAGATTATCCGGCAATTGATGCCGAATTGCAGCAATTGCTCACAACGTATGAAATAACTCCTTTTACTTTATCTTTGCAATTGATTAAAGCGCATTTCACTGCTTTTAATCTGAAAAAGCCAGAAGAAGGTATTGCGATTGTAAAACGTGCTTTAGAGCTTAATTTAAATGATTACCAGGAGGCAGATGCCAAAATGGAATTGGGAGATATTTTGCTTTTGCAGGAAAAATTCAATCAGGCGCTTATTTATTATTCGCAGATTCAATTGGATTTGAAGAATGATGTTATGGCGCATGAAGCAAGTTTGAAAGCGGCAAAAACAAGTTATTATAAAACTGATTTTGAATGGGCTTTGAAACAGTTCAAAGAATTAAAATCGGCAAATACGCAATTGATTGCCAATGATGCTCTTGAATACTTCTTATTGATAAATGATAACACCGCTGCTGATTCGACACAAACCGCATTAAAACAGTTTGCAAAAGGTGATTTTTTAATTTATCAAAATAAAAAACAGGAAGCAATTGCACAGTTTCAGAACATTCTGAAAACCTATAAAGGTCAGGAAATCGAAGCTGTAACGATGTTGCGTTTAGGCAAAATTTATGAAAGTCTAAAAGATTATAATTCGGCTTTAAGCCAATACCAGCAAATAATCGATCATCATGGCGACGGAATTTATGTTGATGAAGCACTGTTTTTTTCAGCAGAAATTTACAATGATGAATTAAAAGATATAGAAAAAGCAAAGCCTTTATATGAAAAGGTAATTTTCAATCATCAGGACAGTATTTACTTTGTTGATGCAAGAAAAAAATACCGAGAATTGAGAGGAGATAAGAATTTATAGTTGGGTTTAAGCGGTGAATCGATTAACCGTTTAACCGAATTAACGATTAAACAATAAAAAATGATTATTTACAACATCACCACAAATATACACGAAAGCGTTCACGACCAATGGTTGAAATGGATGCAGGAAAAACATATTCCGGAAATTCTTGCGACAGAAAAATTTTCATCGGCAAGAATTGTAAAAGTTTTAGTTGAAGAAGAAATGGGCGGAATCACATATTCGGTTCAATATACAACAGACAGTAAAGATACTCTTGAGAAATATTATTTGGAAGATCAACCAAAATTTGACAGAGAAGCTTTGGAGTTATTTGCGGACAAAATGCTTTCTTTTAGAACAGAATTGGAAGTTATTTCGGAACATTAAAGAAGAATAAGCTTCGTGTCTTTATGCCTTAGTGACAAAAAAACACGAAATAAGCTTTAGCCTTCGAAGCAAAAAGAATACTTTTGCGCCCTCGCGGCAAAACAAGAAAAGAAAATGGAAAAAGTAAAAGCCAAAAAACATTTAGGACAGCACTTCCTTAAAGACGAAAGCATCGCAAAAGCAATTGCTGATACTTTGAGTTTAAAGGGATACGATGAGGTTTTAGAAATAGGACCAGGGATGGGTGTGCTTACTAAATATTTACTTGACAAGCCAATCCATACGCGAGTTATCGAAATTGATACGGAATCTGTTGCGTATCTGGATGCGAATTATCCAAAATTAAAAGACAATATCATTTCAGAAGACTTTCTGAAATATAATATAAACCAGGTTTACGAGAACAAACAATTCGCCATTATTGGTAATTTCCCTTATAATATCTCTTCTCAGATTGTTTTTAGAACATTAGAGTTTAGAGATCAGATTCCGGAGTTTTCTGGAATGTTTCAAAAGGAAGTTGCAGAGCGAATCTGCGAGAAAAAAGGATCAAAAACCTACGGAATCCTGTCTGTACTTGCACAGGCTTTCTATGATACTGAGTATTTGTTTACTGTAAACGAAAATGTTTTTATTCCTCCGCCCAAGGTCAAGTCGGGTGTGATGAAAATGACCCGAAAGGAAGATTATAGTCTTCCGTGTGGTGAAAAGTTGTTTTTTACTGTTGTAAAAACGGCTTTTCAACAAAGACGAAAAACATTACGTAACAGTTTGAAAACATTAAATTTATCAGATAATTTGCGAGAAGACACTATCTTTGATAAACGTCCCGAGCAACTTAGCGTTGAAGAATTTATTGTTTTGACTCAAAAAATAGAAGCCGATGGAGTTCAAAGTTAGCAAAGAATTAATCCACCAACTAGAAGAACATATTGTTAAGAAAAACGACAAAGAACTTGAAGTTTTACTTAATGACCTTCACCATGCTGATATCGCAGAAATTCTTGAGGAATTAGATTTTGACGAAGCAACCTATATCTTCAAAGTTTTAGATAGTGATAAAACAGCTGAAATTCTTCTTGAATTAGAAGATGATCTTCGTGAAAACATCTTAAGCCGATTATCACCAAAAGAGATTGCCGAAGAGCTCGATGAGCTTGAGACTAATGATGCTGCCGATATTATCGCTGAACTTTCGCATGAAATTAAAGCAGAAGTTATCTCGGAATTGGTCGATGTTGAACACGCAAAAGACATTGTCGAATTATTGCGTTACGACGAAAATACGGCCGGTGGTTTGATGGGAAAAGAGCTTGTAAAAGTGAATGAAAACTGGAATGTTCTTACGTGTGTAAAAGAAATGCGTATTCAGGCAGAAAATGTTTCGAGAGTACATTCAATCTATGTTGTTGACGACGAAAACCGATTAAAAGGAAGATTATCACTTAAAGACTTATTGACTTCTTCAACCAAAACTCAAATTGGAGACGTTTATATCCGAAAATTAAATTTTGTAAATGTAGATACTGAAGATGTTGAAGTCGCGCGTATCATGCAGAAATACGATTTGGAGGCAATTCCGGTTGTCGATGAATTAGGACGTTTGGTTGGAAGAATTACAATCGACGATATCCTGGATGTAATCAAGGAAGAAGCTGATAAAGATTACCAATTAGCGGCGGGTATTACACAAGACATTGAAAGTAATGACAGTGTTCTTGAGCTAACAAAAGCGCGTTTACCTTGGTTATTAATCGGAATGGTGATTGAAATTGTGGCTTCTTTTGTATTGAAAGATAATGAAGCTGCTTTTCAGAAATATTCAACATTAATTATTTTTGTGCCTTTGCTTTCTGCAACTGCTGGAAATATTGGTGTTCAGGCATCGGCAATTGTGGTGCAAGGTTTGGCTAACGGTACTTTGAAAGAATTCAGTCGCGGCTATTTCAGCAAGGAGCTTACCGTTTCAATGATTTCGGGAAGTATTATTTCTTTGCTTCTTTTGGGTTATCATTCACTTATGTATCAACAATATTCTGTTGGATTGGCTATTTCCATTTCAATGATTGTTGTGATTTTGTTTGCTGCAACTTTAGGGACACTTGTGCCTCTTTTTCTTCATAAAAATAAAATCGATCCTGCAATTGCGACGGGACCATTTATTACTACAACAAATGATGTTTTTGGAATTATGCTTTATTTCGGTGTAGCCAAAATGATTCTTGGATTTTAGATTTTTGGCACAAATTAATAAGATGCAGTGATTTAAGATCTTTAAATTCTGTGTAATTTGCAAACGGAATAAAAGGCCTTCATATGCCTGAAATAAATTAAAACCCAGCAACATGAAAGTACACATTATTGGAGGAGGAAACCTTGGGGTTTCTATTGCCTTGGGAATTGCTAAATTTTCGAAAAACAACCAAGTTACCGTTACAAGAAGAAACATTGCTAGTATTCAATATTTATCTGAATATGGAATTACAGTATCTAATGATAATAAACACAATATTCAGGAAGCTGATGTAGTCATTTTAACCATAAAACCTTATCAGGTTGATACGGTTTTGGCTGAAATTTTACCCGTTATTCAAAACAAAACAATTGCTTCAGCAGTAAGTGGATTGTCTTTGGATATGCTTCAGGAAAAAACTAAAAATGAATATCCGGTTGTACGTATTATGCCAAATATTGCGGCACAGTTTGGAGAGTCGGCAACTTGTATTTCTTTCCCTGAAACAGATCGTGAAGAAGCGATGCCAATTGTAGATTTATTTCAGGATTTGGGAACAGCTCCAGTTATTGATGAAAAATTAATGGATGCAGCAACTGTTTTAGGCGCTTGCGGAACGGCATATGCATTACGTTATATTCGTGCTTCAATGCAAGCTGGAATCGAAATTGGATTTGATTCTAGTACAGCTTTAGCAATTGCTGCTCAAACTGCAAAAGGAGCTGCAAAAATGTTATTAGAAGAAAAAGTACACCCAGAACAATTAATCGACCGTGTAACGACGCCACAAGGTTGTACAATTGTTGGTTTGAATGAAATGGAGCACAATGGCTTCAGTTCATCATTAATTAAAGGAATTAAAACTTCTTTGAAACAAATTAAAGGGCTATTGAAGTAAAAAAAACTTCTGTTTTTAGAAATATCAAAATCCAAATTCCAATTTTAAAACTGGAGTTTGGATTTTTTATTTTTTAGAAATCAATAATCGCGTTTTGTGGAGCAATAGTCTACTATTGATTCTAAATTTTTTTCTTTTACGTATTCAGTAAATACGGTTCGATGATAATCTATTCCCCATTCTTCAATTTTACGATTGTTGATTTTGTGATTTTTGCGAAGCATCCATTTTATAAAAACCAATGAATCTACATCGCGAAGTGCTGGTCCAGTGCTTTTTGCATCTAACTTGTGGCATGGTGAACAATAGGCATTGAAAATTTCTTTTCCTTTATGTTGATTTTCGCTTAATTCAGGAGATTTTGTTCCGCAAATAGGAACTGGAATCTGACAATAAAAATCAGGACTTGGAGCTTTATAGGTTGCCATTCCATAAAATATAATACCAATTAGTAGAATGATTATTGAAATTGATACTGTAAGTATTTGTTTAAGTTTTGTCATTCACATATGATTTTTCTGCTAAGCTAAAATTTTATTTGCTTTTGCAATATTCAATTAGATTCGCGACATCTTCTTTAGATAAGGTTTTTGAAAATACCGTTTTATGATAATCAATCGCGAGTATTTCTACTTTAGAACTGTCGGTTTTGTGTTTTTCATTAGTAAGCCAATTTACAAAAACAATAGAATCAACTTCATGAAGCGCTGGGCCAGTTATTTTTGAGTTCAATTTATGACAAGCTGCACAATTAGAATTAAATACTTTTTTTCCTTTTTTTTGATTTTCCGTTAAATCGATATTTCCGCAAGAAGGCAAATCACGCGTTCCACAGCCTGGAGTTTCATATTTTTTGAAGATTTTCAGATACATAATTATTCCGGCTGACAATACTATTAGAGCAGTTAAAGAAAAAAGTATGATTCTGATTCTTTTCATAATATTTCAAATTTCTGATTAAGCAAAAACTTCGAAATGTTCTACATTCTCTTCGAATTCTAAAAGAAACTGTTCATCTTCAGGATAATATTTCGCTTTTTCAAAATCCTGACCAGCGAAATTCTTGATTACTTCTAGATTTTCCCAATACGTTATAAGCGTAAAATGGCCTTCGTTGTTTTTGATATTCCGTAAAAAAGAAAGTTTTATAAATCCAACTGTTTTCTCATAATCTGGAATAGCCGTTTTGATTATAAATTCGGTGTAAGCCTCATAATCTTCAATTTTTGTTTTTCCGTGCCAGATTCTTGCGATCATAATTTCAGACTTTTGGTTTGTTCAAAGTGTATTTTAAATAGATAAATCCAAAAAATCCTGATAGCATTGAAGCAATAAGAATTGCAATTTTTGAAAAAACAATTGTTTCAGGATCTTTAAAAGCCAAAATGGTAATAAAGATTGACATTGTAAAACCAATTCCGCCCAACATTCCGGCGCCTAAAATATGCGCCCATTTTAAGTTTTTAGGAAGAACACACAGACCTGCTGTTACACCAATAGAAGAAAACAATACAATTCCTAAAGGTTTTCCAATTACTAAACCAAGAATGATTCCGTAAGTATTTGTATGGTTTAAACCTTCGTGCCAATCCTGAGTTATTGCAATGCAGGTATTTGCAATTGCGAACAAAGGTAAAATTAAGAAAGCGACAGGCTTATGTAAAAAGTGCTGCAATTTATAAGAAGACGAATTTTCGCCACCGTCTCCAAACGGAATTACAAATGCTAATATCACACCCGTAATAGTTGCATGTACGCCAGAATTCAGCATAAAATACCACATTACAATTCCTCCAATTAAATATGGAATTATGTTGTTGATTTTCATTCGGTTTAAAATAAAGAGAAAACCCCAAATTCCTAAAGCAATTGCAAGATTTACAAAAGCAATTGACGTAGTGTAAAAAATAGCGATAACAATTATGGCGCCCAAATCATCAATAACAGCAAGTGCGGTTAGAAATACTTTTAAAGAAGGTGAAACTTTTTTGCCTAAAAGCGATAGAATTCCAATGGCAAAAGCAATGTCGGTTGCCATAGGAATTCCTGCTCCGTTTTGCGTTGCTGTTCCAAAATTCAAAGCCAGAAAAATCGCAGCTGGAACCAACATACCACCAAGTGCCGCCATTATTGGCAAAGAAGCGTTTTTTATATTGGATAATTCGCCATGATAAATTTCGCGTTCCAATTCTAAGCCAATCAATAAAAAGAAAATCGTCATTAATCCATCATTGATCCAATGCGTAATAGAATGCCCGCCCAGATCTTTTTCCCAAAAAGCGACATACTCTGCCGAGTAAGATGAATTTGCAAGATATAATGAGATAATCGTAACAAATAATAAGAGAAGTCCTCCGGATTTTTCGTTGTTAAAAAAAGAATTAAAAGTCTTGGTCAGTTTCATTTTGGTAGATTTTCCAGAGAGGTGAAAGAGTTGATTTTTTCAATCTCCTATTTTCAAAGTTAAAAAAAATAAAACGAATTATGGTTTTGCGTTTTTTATGGATTGATATTAAAAGCAAATTCTATAGAATTACCGTATTTTTGTTTTTAATAAAATACGATAAAAATGAGCATAAAAATTCTTCATATCGACAGCAATAATCCAATTCTTTGGAACCAATTGGAAGAAGCTGGTTTCGAAAATCACGCCGATTTCAAATCTTCTAAAGAAGAAATCGAAGCTAAAATTCAGGATTATAACGGAATTGTAATTCGCAGCCGTTTCAAGATTGACAAGACTTTTTTAGATAATGCAACTAACTTGCAATTTATCGCCAGAGTGGGTGCAGGCCTTGAAAGTATTGATTGTGAATATGCTTCAGCAAAAGGAGTTCATTTAATTGCCGCTCCGGAAGGAAATCGAAATGCAGTTGCTGAACATTCGCTTGGTGTTATATTATCGCTTTTCAATAATTTAAATAAGGCTGATGCCGAAGTTAGAGCAGGACATTGGAACCGAGAAAGCAATCGCGGTCATGAACTTGATGGAAAAACCGTTGGAATTATCGGTTATGGAAACATGGGAAAAGCTTTTGCTAAAAAACTCCGTGGTTTTGATGTTGAAGTTTTGTTTTATGATATTCTGGAAAATATTGGTGATGAAAATGCCAAACAAGTTTCTTTAGCGGAATTGCAAAATAGAGCTGATGTTTTAAGTCTTCATTTGCCTTGGACACCAGAAACAGACAAAATGATTGATTCAGATTTTATAAACGCATTTTCGAAGCCATTTTGGATTATAAATACGTCTCGTGGTAAAAATATCGTCACAGCAGATTTGGTTGAAGCTATGAAGTCGAAAAAGGTGTTAGGGGCTGGTTTAGATGTTTTGGAATATGAAAAATTATCTTTTGAAACGCTTTTTCAAGATAAAAATACGCCAGAAGCCTTTCAATATTTATTAGAAGCAAAAAATGTTTTACTTACACCGCATATCGCAGGATGGACTTTTGAAAGTCACGAACGCTTAGCACAGGTAATTGTAGATAAAATCAAAGCAGTTTACGCCGGAAAGTGAAGTAGTGTTGATTATTAGTTGATTGTAATTTTTGTTTGAATTATTTTAACCTTTATAACAAGCTTTTTCTGTAAAAGTAACCATGAGAATTAGTTTTTGAAATTATTTTTGTTTAATATTGTTCCTCATTTTTTTAACAAAATTTTAATAAGGAGCAACCGAAAATCCTATAAAGAGTAGGCATTAACTAACTAATTTTATTAAATATGATTGAATGGTACAAAAAGGTGGTTTTTCAAAACTATGCGAATTTTACTGGACGCGCAAGAAGAAGCGAATATTGGTTATTCACACTAATGCAGTGTGTGATTTTTATAGCTTTTATTATTGTTGGTGCAATTGTAGGTTCATTTCTTTCTGATGCTACAGGAGGTTTACTTATAGGTTATTTTGCTTTTGTTGCGTATTCATTAGCTACTGTTTTGCCAACTTTGGCTGTTGTTGTAAGAAGGCTGCATGATGTTGGAAAAAGTGGATGGTTTTATTTTATTGCTTTAATTCCGCTTGTTGGAAGTATTTGGTTATTAGTTTTACTGGTTACAGAAGGCGATCGAGGCGAAAATTATTATGGAGCTGATCCAAAAAATGAAAATGACGAGATTGGCGAAATTGGAAATGTTGAATTGCAATAATTAATAAAAAATGGAAACAAGCAAACAAGAGGCGTGGAATACCCCATCACAGCCAAGACAAGAGAATAAAAAAGTTCTAGCCGGAATTATGGGAATAATTTTTGGTTACCTAGGAATTCATAAATTTATATTAGGATACACTCAAGAAGGAATCATTCAAGTGGTAATTAGTATTGTTACTTGTGGATTAGGTGGAATAATCGGTTTTATTGAAGGAATCATTTACCTGACAAAATCAGATGAAGAGTTTTATCAAACTTACCAGGTAGGCAAAAAAGGCTGGTTCTAAATTATATATTTAAATCCCATTCATTGTTTGAATGGGATTTTTTTTTGTTCGTTATATTAGAAATTTAAAAATTATAAAATGGAAAATACAAAAACAGAACATTGGAACAATCCGCCACAATACCAGCAAGAAAACAAAAAAGTTGTTGCAGGAATATTGGCAATTTTATTAGGAGCGCTAGGGATTCACAAATTTTACCTTGGTTATACAAAAGAAGGTATTATTCAGCTGCTTTTAGGGCTTATGTGTGGTATTGGAGGTGTAATTGGAATTATTGAAGGAATTTTATACTTGACAAAAACTGACGAAGAATTTTATCAGACATACCAAGTAGGATACAAAGGCTGGTTTTAAACATAAAAAAATCCCACTCTTTCTGGAATGGGACTTTTTTATATTTAATAGATTCTGATTAATCTTCTTTTTCAGATAGTTTTCTTTCAAGTTCAAGCTGAAATTCTTCAATAACAGGTTTCATCGTACTTTCCGGAATATCAGCAATTCTGATATACATTAAGCCGTCAATTGCATTGTTAAATAAAGGATCTACGTTGAATGCGACAACTCGTGCATTTTGTTTGATGTATTTCTTAATTAAAACAGGCAGACGTAAGTTTCCTGGTTCTAATTCGTCAATGATTTTGTCAAATTTGTTCAAATCAGATTCGGCTTCGTCGAAGATAAAGTCCTTGTCTGCGTCTTTCAATTTAACTTTATATGCTTTTTTCGGATGAATATACTGTGCAATATACGGATCGTAATAGTTTGATTTCATGAACTCAATCATCAATGATTTAGAGAAATCAGAAAATTGATTACTAATACTTACACCACCAACTAAATATTTGTGTTCAGGATGACGAAGAGTAGTATGGATAATACCTTTCCATAATAAAAACAAAGGCATTGGTTTTTGCTGATATTCACGAGTGATAAAGGCACGGCCCATTTCGATAGATTTGCTCATCATATCATGAAGTTCAGGTTCAAATCTGAAAAGATCAGTAAGATAAAAACCTTCGATGCCGTATTTGCGGTAAATTTCAGAACCTAATCCCATTCGGTAAGCTCCGGCAATTTTTTTGGTTTCGTCGTCCCACAAAAACATATGGTGGTAATACTGATCGTACTCGTCAAGGTCGATAGATTCGTTTGTTCCTTCGCCAACTTCACGGAAAGTTATTTCACGAAGACGCCCAATTTCATGCAAGATATTCGGAATTGATTTTGCTTTTGCAAAAAACACTTCATAATTTTTGCTTTGTAAAAATCGGGAATCGTTATCTCTTAAAGCTTGAACTTCTGCAATCAATTTTGATTCGTTCACCGGAGTAACAATTTTTTTAGGCGCTTTCGGGATTTTTAAGCTTGCTGTATCGATAAGTTTGGTGTCCTTTTCAAAAGGATTCGCCAGCATGTAGGTTTTCTTTCTTAAAAATTCTGAGTATTCTTCAAACGATTCGATTTCGTTTTGTTCGCTTACAGAAATCGGTTTTCCAATACGAACTTTAATGACACGGTCTTTCTGCGTAAGCAATTCAGACGGAAGTTTTGCAGTACGCAAAGTGTCGTCTATTTTTGAAAGCCAATAGAATAATTTACTGTTTTTAGCGTGAAAATAAATGGGTACAACCGGAACTTTGGCTTTTCTGATTAATTTCAGAGCGCCTTCTTCCCAAGGTTTATCAACCATTAATTTCCCGTCTTTATAGGTTGAAACTTCTCCGGCAGGAAAAATTCCCAACGGTTTTCCATCACTTAAATGACGTAAAGTTTCTTTGATTCCAACCACGCTTGATTTTGCATCCTTATGATTTTCAAAAGGATTAACCGGCATGATGTATTTTTTAAGCGGAACAATTCTGTGTAATAAGAAATTTGCAATAATCTTGAAATTAGGCTCTCTTTCAAGCATTAATTTCAAAAGCAAAATACCATCAATTCCTCCAAGCGGATGATTAGAAATGGTAATATAAGCGCCATCTTTTGGCAAACGTTTTAAATCTTCTTCCGGGATTTCAAATTTGATTTCCATCTCATCTAAAATTCCGTTTAGAAACGCAACATCCTCTAAATGTTTATTATGATCATAAATTTTATTAAGGGTAGAGATCTTAAGAACCTTCATAAGAATCCAGCCTGAAAAAGTACCGAATACTCCGTACTTATCAACATTTATTGCCTTTGCAACTTCTTTCGCGGTAACTAAACCCATGTACTATTTTTAAATTATTAGAGTAGCGAACAAAGATAACAAAAAACTCTACTTTTCCTTTATTCAATTATAAACTTTCCACTTTTTTATTACATTTGGAATCCTAAAAAAATTACCAAGATGAAAATTATTTCTTATAACGTAAACGGAATTCGCGCTGCAATTACTAAAGGATTTATCGAATGGCTTGAAGCTGCAAACCCTGATGTTATATGCCTTCAGGAAATTAAGGCAACACAGGATCAAATTCCGGTAGAAGCTATAACGGCCGCTGGCTATCCTTATCAATATTATTATCCGGCAACCAAAAAGGGGTACAGCGGTGTTGCAATCTTGTCTAAAATAGAACCGAAAGCAGTTGTATATGGAACAGGAATTCATCATATGGATTTTGAAGGACGTAATCTTCGTGCTGATTTTGAAGATGTTTCGGTGATGAGTTTGTATCTTCCGTCAGGAACTAATATTGAAAGATTGGATCATAAATTTATGTTTATGGACGATTTTCAAACGTATATAAATGAACTGAAATTGACGATTCCGAATTTGATTATTTGTGGCGATTATAATATTTGCCACGAAGCAATTGATATTCATGATCCTGTTCGAAACAAAACAGTTTCTGGATTTTTGCCTGCAGAACGTGCGTGGCTTGATGCTTTTATGAAATCAGGTTTTATAGACAGTTTCCGTCATTTTAATAAAGATCCGCATCATTATTCATGGTGGAGTTATCGTGCAGGAGCGAGAGGAAATAACAAAGGCTGGCGTATTGACTACAATTTAGTGAGCGATTCGATGGGACACCGTTTAAAACGTGCCGTTATTCTTCCAGATGCTGTTCACTCTGATCATTGCCCGGTTTTAGTCGAAATCGACTAAAGTTTGGTATTGTTCTTGTTGAGAATGTATCGGTTTAAAGAAAGTAAGTTTGAAAAATGTATTCTTTGAACAAGATTTTTTGAATTATTAATAAAGCCCCAAATAAAAACCAAAAGTAAAATGATTAAAAAAGCCTCCATTGGATTAGTAGTTTTAGCTTTGTCTGCAACTTCATGTGTATCCAAAAAGATTTACAATGATCTTGAAACAAAATATTCAGATTTAAAAAAAGAAAGCCGATCTATTGCAGATGAAAATGCGAATTTAAAAACTTCAAAAAATCAATTAGAATTAGACAAAGATAAACTGACTAAAGATTTAGCAAGTACAAAAGATGATCTGGCAAAACAAAAAGCTGATCTTGCAGCGGAGCAAAAAAAATATAAAGTATTGCAGGATTCTTATAATGCATTGGAAAAAAACAGCAATGATGCATTAGAAAGCAATATGGCTAAAAACCGCGAGTTGTTAGCGCAATTAGAAGCAAAATCTAAGAAACTGGCAGATGAACAAGCGCGTTTAGATAAAACAGCAAGCCGATTGAAAGAGCTTGAAGATATGATTGCTGCTAAAGAAGAATCAATGCGTAAACTAAAAGAGACTTTATCTAAAGCTTTAAACGGTTTTGAAGGAAAAGGTTTGACAGTTGAACAGAAAAACGGAAAAGTTTATGTTTCTATGGAAAACAAATTGCTTTTCAATTCAGGAAGCTGGGCCGTTGGAACTGAAGGAAGAAAAGCAGTTGTAGAACTTGGAAAAGTTTTGGGAGACAATCCTGATCTTTCTGTTCTTATCGAAGGACATACAGATGATGATCCGTATGCTGGTTCTGGACCAATTGCAAACAACTGGGATTTATCTACAAAAAGAGCTACTGCAATTGTGGCTATTTTGAGTGAAAATGCTAAAATCAACAAACAAAAACTAACAGCAGCAGGACGAAGCGAATTCTCTCCTTTGGCAAGTAACGCCACTCCGGAAGGAAAAGCGAAAAACCGTAGAATCGAAATTATCTTAACTCCGAGATTAGATGAGATTGCGGAGATGTTGAATAGCATTAATTAAGGTTCAAAGTTGCAAAGATACAAAGGCTCAAAGGTTTTTACTTTTGAGCCTTTTTTATTTTAAGAATTGAATTATTTGTAACTTTGAATAATCTAAAATTATAATCATGGGACTTCCAGAGTTAAAAGATAAAATAAGAAGCCAGTTAGATTTGGCTGATGAAAGAGTATTGAGAATTGTTTCTTCAGTATTTGATAATTATTTGAATGAGGTAGTTTCTTATGATGGAAAAGGAAATCCTATAACATTAACGGAATATCATAATAGAGTAGAAGAAGGTTTAGAGGACATTAAGTACAATCGAATTGTTTCAAGCGATGATCTGTCTAAAGAAATGAAAGATTGGGATAATGAATAAACCATTAGTTTTTTGGTCAGAAAATTCAAAACTCGATTTGAAGGAAATTTATTTTGAGCTTAAAAATAAATATTCAAAAGAAACAGCATTAAAAATTAGAGAAGAGCTATTTAGTAATGCTAATAATATTGTTTTTGCTGAGCAATTTCAGCTCGATGAATATAGAATAGATTGCCATCGGATTATAGTTAGAAATTTTAAAATTTTATATTAAATCAAAGAAAATTCTGTTTTCATTGTTAGGGTTTTCAATACATTTCAAAATCCACTAAAAAGTTTAAAATAAGCTAAGGGACAAAGGTTCTAAGATACAAAGGCTCAAAGGTTTTTACTTTTGAGCCTTTTTGTTTTTTTTCAAGGTTTCCAAAACCTTGAAGGAGAATCTCAAAAATCTTGTACTTTTTTTAACCTTTGTCAAATTTAGATTTGAAAAATCACTTTGTACCTTTGTCTCTTTGCAACTTTGAACCTTTTTAAAAAATATGATATACACTACATTACCAAACACCGATATAAAAGTTAGTAAAATCAATCTCGGAACAATGACTTTTGGTCAGCAGAATACAGAAGCCGAGGGACATGCTCAAATGGATTACGCTCTTGAAAGAGGAGTGAATTTCTTCGATACAGCCGAAATGTATTCGGTTCCAGCAAGTGAAGCGACTTATGGAAGTACCGAAAAAATAATTGGAACCTGGTTTAAAAAATCGGGAAATCGTGATAAAATTGTTTTAGCCTCTAAAATTGCAGGTCCAAATCCGAGTTTTGGCTATATGCGTGAAAAGCTTGATTTTTCGCCTGCAAGTATCAAATTTGCTGTTGAGCAAAGTTTAAAAAGACTTCAGACAGATTATATCGATTTGTACCAAATGCATTGGCCGGAAAGAAAAACCAATAATTTTGGACAACGTGCCTTTCATGGACATAATGATGTTTGGGAAGATAATTTTAGAGAAATCCTTGAAACTTTTGACGGATTAATCAAAGAAGGTAAAATTAAACATATTGGAGTTTCAAACGAGAATTCATGGGGAATGATGCGTCTTTTGGAAGAAAGCAAATACAATAATCTGCCGAGAATCAAAACTGTTCAAAATCCATATTCTTTATTGAATCGCTTGTTTGAAGTGAATTCTGCCGAAGTTTCAAAATATGAAAATGTTGGTTTATTAGGATATTCGCCTTTGGCATTTGGAGTTTTAACTGGAAAATTCTTAACTGGAGAAAGTCATCCGAAAGCGAGAATTAATCTTTTTCCGCAATATAAACGTTACAATAGTGATCAATGTACTCAAGCGACTAAATTGTATCAGGAAATCGCTAAAAAACATGGTTTAACGTTAACGCAATTAGCGATGGGATTTGTATTGCAACAGCCTTTTTTGACAAGTGCAATTATTGGCGCTACAACATTGGAACAATTAAAAGAAAATATTGATACAATTGATGTAGTGCTTTCAAAAGAAATCCTTGCTGAGATTGATGCTGTTCAGGCCATTATTCCTGATCCGGCGCCTTAATTTTAAAAGATAAAATAAAAAAATCCCGATAAAATATATTATCGGGATTTTTTTATTTCTAAAGATCAAACTCATCATCAACAGCCAATGAATCATTTTTAACTGCAGTCGAATCCGGGGCTTTAATTTTTATCAGCGAACGCGCACTTCCTGAAATATAAACCGGCAATTGACCAAGCGTATCTTCAGGAACTAACAAACCTCGGCGAAACATTAAATTCTTTAAAAACTTCTGATTTTTAATTGCATAATCTTTCAAATTCCCTTGATCATTAAATTGATACATGAATTTTCTCGGTTTCGGAATAATAGTCGCCAAGTACAAACATTCATCTACATTTAGATCAGCAGGACTTTTTTGGAAATAAAAATGACTCGCTTCGCCAATTCCGTAAACATTTGGACCCCATTCGATAATGTTGAAATAAACCTCCAGCATTCTTTCTTTGCTCACAATTCGGTTGTTTTCCAAAATGTAAACTAACAAGATTTCTTCGAGCTTTCGCGAAAGCGTTTTTTCACGTGTCAGGAAAACATTTTTGATCAACTGCATACTAATTGTGCTGGCGCCTCGAGAGAATTTTTTGGTTCTGATGTTTTTAAGAATCGATTGCTTGAAAGCTTCATTGATGAAACCACGATGTGAGAAGAACGACGGATCTTCAGTCGTCAAAACACATTTTCTCAAATAAGGCGAAATTTGGTCTAAAGGTGTATAATTCGGATTTGCATTTCCAACCAAAATTGGGCGTTGCAATACATTTTGAATTATAGCGCGATAAACAAATTCACCATTTAGTTTATTTAAATCGGCTTCACCGTATTTTGTAATTCGTAAATCTTCTTTGTTGAGTTTGCTGTCAAAAACAAGTGTGTTTGGCTTGTTTTTGTTGAATTTGAAATCTAAGTTATAATCAAAATTTCCGGTTGCCTGCATTCCTTGAAAATGCGTAAATAATCCGTCAGGAAGCGAAACGATAAAATCCTGCGCTTTCATCTTTGGAATATTTACTTTCAAAGTATAAACAGTATCTTCTTCCGTATCATATGAAATATAAGGTTTTACTTTGATTTTGTTCAACTGCATTGTTGAGGAGCTGTCTATCGAAATGAAATTATCTCCTAATAAAAATCGGTAATCAAAACGGGCATTTTTAATTACAACATCTTTGCTGGCGATTTTTGGATGATTGATTTTTAAATTGGTGATCGAAGTAAAACCGTCAATGTGAAGTTCACTGCCGCTTTTGTCAATTTTTTCGACGTTCAGTCTAATGGAATCAAAACTGGCTTTTAAGTTATAACGTTCGTCTAAATACGGAACACGAATGGCGCCTGTATCTAAATTGAAGAATCGAATATCAGCTTTTTCATTTCTTGGATCGGCAAAACCTTTTATGTTCCAGCGCTGATCGAAATTTTTGCTTTGGACATGAAGATTAGTTTCGAGCTGTTTGTCATTTAAAACCAATTTATCAATTGCTATTGAAGCTGTTTTTCCGTTGTCATCAATTTTGAATTGAAATTTCTCCAAATGCATATCGGTCGGAACCAGATTCAGCAACTTTGAAATAATTCGGTAAGCAAAAGCGCCGTATTTGCGTTTTTCACTTTTTTCAGAATCATCGCTGTTTCTTTTTAAGAAAGCATCAAAATTTCTGATTTTTCCCTTTTTTACCAATTGAATATAACCATTGTTGATTTTCAAAGTTCCAACCTGAACATCACCAATCAATAAGTTGCTTAAACTGACACTGGTTTCAATTTTTTCAATTTTAAGAAGTGTGTCGGCACCTTTTGGAACTAAAATAACGTCGGTTAATTTAATGCTTGATAAGCCGTCGAAAGAAGCTTCTTTTACAGAAAAATCACTGTTGTAACTCACTGCCATTTTGTGCTTTACTTTTGCAATGGCTTGTTTTAAAAGCGAATCACGAAAAAAATACAGTCCGATGCAAAGTAAAACAAGTAGTACGGCAAGTATTTTTAGGAATTTGTATATTTTTTGTTTTGGTATTTTCATAAACGCAATTTGCTTCGAAATTATTCAGTTTTCAAATCTAGCGTAAATTTAAATTTAAAATTATCAGCTTGTAAAATTTTTCTTTTAATTTTTTGATGATTTGATAAGAACTTGATTTAACTAGTGTTATCTTTTGTTATTTTCTTTTTTTATGGAAAAAATTCAGGATTGAGTTTCTGTTAATGCATTCTTTGTTTTGTAAATGAGGTAAACCGTAATGATTTAAAATTTTTAGCGCATACATTTATCGTGTTAACAATATTAAATTATAATCAATGAAAATTTTTAAGAAAGTAATGTTTTTGTCTTTTGCGGTCTTAGCATTAGTTATGTCATCTTGCAGTAGTGATAATTCTTCTGATGATGATTCAGATCAGACAAGTCAGGAAGATTTTATCAAATTTAAGTACAACGAAAAAGTATATACTTTTGATCCTAGTGTTTCAACTTCGCTGTCTTTGCTTGTTGCAGGAAGTTCAGGGATAGATGATACTTATAAAAGGGTTTCGTTGTGGATGCCTTTGAATTTTACAGTAGGGAATCATAAAGTAGTTTATGATTTGTCACAACTTACAACTACTTATCAGGTTACTTTTAGTTTTTTGCCTGAATTTGATAATGCTGATGCTACTTCTGGAAATATTAACATTACTTTGATAAATGATAAAAAAATAGAAGGAACTTTTAATTTTTCTGGAACAAAAGGCGGAAAAACATTTACGGTTACAGAAGGAAGTTTTAGAGTTCCAAGGCTTTAACTAACTCTTTTTAATAGAAAAATCCTACTTATCAATGATGAATCGTTGGAGTAGGATTTTTTATTGTCGTTAATATATTTTGAATTTATCCAAAAAGAATACTCGCAACATCTTCAATTTTTGCCACAAGTTCGATTTTGATTCCGGTGTTTTTTAAAGCAATTTTGTTGTATTTAGAAACAAAAATAGTGTCAAAACCTAGTTTTTCAGCTTCTTGAATGCGTTGGTCAACACGATTTACGGGACGAATTTCGCCTGAAAGTCCAACCTCGCCAGCGAAACAAAAACCTTTTCCAACTGGAATATCTTCATTTGAAGATAAAATCGCAGCTACAACGGCCAAATCAATTGCTGGATCATCAACGGAAATCCCTCCAGTTACATTTAAGAAAACGTCTTTAGCTCCAAGTCGGAAGCCGGCTCTTTTTTCCAAAACGGCCAAAATCATATTTAATCTTTTGGCGTTATAACCCGTTGTGCTTCTTTGCGGAGTTCCGTAAACTGCGGTGCTTACTAAAGATTGAATTTCGATCATCAGCGGACGCATGCCTTCAAGTGTTGTGGCAATGGCAGTTCCAGATAATTCTTCGTCTTTGTGTGAAATCAATATTTCAGAAGGATTGCTTACTTCACGCAAACCGCTACCAAGCATTTCATAAATTCCGAGTTCAGAAGTTGAGCCGAAACGGTTTTTTAACGAACGTAAAATTCGGTAAATGTGATTTCTGTCGCCTTCAAACTGAAGAACGGTATCGACCATATGTTCCAAAATTTTTGGTCCGGCAATGTTCCCGTCTTTAGTAATATGTCCAATTAAAATAACCGGAATATTGGTTTCTTTAGCAAATTTGATCAGTTCTGCTGTCGTTTCTCTAATTTGAGAAATACTTCCGGCAGTCGATTCAATATAATCCGTATGTAAAGTCTGAATGGAATCGATTATTACAATTTCCGGCTGAATTGCTTCAATTTGTTTGAAGATATTCTGCGTTTTAGTTTCCGTCAGAATGTAGCAATTATCGCTGTTTGGTGTAATTCTTTCGGCGCGCATTTTTATCTGCTTCTGACTTTCTTCACCAGAAACATATAAAGTTTTATAAGGTAATTTTAATGAGATTTGAAGTAAAAGTGTACTTTTTCCAATTCCAGGTTCTCCGCCTAAAAGCGTTAAAGATCCCGGAACAATTCCGCCTCCTAAAACACGATTCAATTCGCCGTCAGTTGTATCCATTCGGATTTCCTGAGCCGAATCAATTTCGTCAATTTTTAAAGGTCTTGGTGCTTTGTTTGTTGAAGTTGGTTCGCTTTTCCAAGCCACTTTTTCTTGTTTCTGAATAATTTCTTCAGCAATTGTATTCCATTCTTTGCATGCGTTGCATTGACCCTGCCATTTAGAATATTGGGTGCCGCAATTTTGGCAAAAAAAGGAAGTTTTAACTTTTGACATTATTTAGTTTTTTTAGCAAGCGTATTCATTTCGTCGATTTTCTCATACATCAAATCCTTGTTCAAATCTCCGATTGGTTCCATCTGAGAAGCATTTTGGTATTTTTTTGAAGCATGTTTTGGGTCGCCCATTTTTTCATACATCAAGCCCAATTCATATTCTCCTAACATGGCTTTTGGGTAATTTACATTTCCAATTTCAGCCATTTTTCCTAATTCATCATAAGCGTTTTTTTTCAAAATAATATTTTCGATTACTTTGAAGTCGCTCATTCTTACTGGAACCTGAAAACCTAAAATTTCAGACATTGTAGCGTATTTTTTTTCTAAATAATCTGAATAGCCAGATTCTAGAACTGCAATTTTTTCATTGTATTCAGCAGAATTAATTGGTCTGTACGATTCAAAAATTTGATATAACGCATTCGGAATTGAATGTAAAACCTCAGTATAGTGCGTTGCGCCTTTAAATACATCATATTTAAAATTCACTAACGGATTATTAGCAACCTTAATATTGCTGTTTAGTTTTTCAATAGGTTCTTTAATTTTTTTATTATCACCTTCTCCTGCAGAAAGATAATAGAATATTGGTTTTTGGATTTTTGCAAATTTCTCTGCAATTCTAACTTCCATTTTTGGGGCAAGTTCTGGACTTAAACAGATATATGCATTAAAAATTGGTTCTTCTTTGTATAAATAAAAATTAGCAAAACTCGCTGTTATATCATGTCCTGCAATAATTCTGAAAGGCGCAGTGTGGTATTTTTTTTCGATGTACGGAATTAATTCGGCACCTACAAATTCAAAGAATTTTGCTCCTTTTTCAAAAGGCAAACCTTCATTTTGATCAATTGTTGAATCGTCTTCACGCTCATCATTTTTATTTTGATGAATCCCAATGATAATCATTTCCGGAATATCATCCCAATATGCGCCATAACTTACTGCTCCAGAAAATGGGTCAAATAAATAATCTCCGTCGAAAAGATATAAAACTGGATATTTTCTATCCGATTTCTCATCATAAGATGGCGGAAGCCCAATTGTTATTCTTCGTTCTTCTCCCAGTTTTTCAGATTTTATATTATCGAATTTTTTCTGAGAAAAAACAGAAACAGATATGAATGCAAGCAGTAGGTAGACTTTTTTCATGATTGGTGGCATTTCAGTGAATTAAAAAGTATTGAAAATTGTATGGCAATATAATACTTTATTTGCTTTTTGGTATTTTGGGACTGAAAAAAAAGCAATGATTTCCTACGCTTATTTTTTTAATTTAAGGCAATAGAAAATCTGTTTGGACAAAAGATTTTGAACAAACTGTGAATAAAAATAAGGATGAAATTATGTTTTATGTTAACGAATTATCGTTTTCATTTGGGAAAATAATCCATGGTTTGAAGGTTTTGGCTTCTTCAAATTCCAGGGTCGCATATGAAATGATGATGATAATATCGTCTTTTTGAACCTTTCTTGCGGCAGGGCCATTAAGTGTGATTTCGCCCGAATTTTTTATGCCTTTTATAGCATAAGTTTCAAAACGCTCACCATTATTAATATTAACAATAGATACTTTTTCGCCTTCAATAATATTTGAAGCTTCTAGTAGAGTTTCATCAATAGTAATACTGCCAATATAATTTAAATCGGCACCAGTAACTTTTACTCGATGAATTTTTGATTTTATAACTTGAATTTGCATGCTGCAAAGGTAATTTAATTTAATGAAATGGTGTCAATTAACCTTATAGAATTAACAAATACCGCTATAAACGCACGGTATTTTTTGTCATTAATTTTATGATCAATAGATAATAATGTTGATTCGTCAGCAATGACAAAATATTCCAGCTCAAATCTTTCATTGTTTTTGAAAGCGTCTTCAACAAATTGAATGGTTTCCTGAGGAGATTTAGTTTGAAATATTTCTTTTGCTTCTGTCAAGGTTTTATAAATTATGGCAGCTTCTTTTCTTTCTTCGGCTGTTAAACGCTCATTTCGAGAGCTCATCGCTAAAAGATTATCTTCTCTGAAAATTGGGCAGCCCACAATATTTACAGGTAAATTATTTTTTTCGACTAGTTTTTTAACAATTTGTAGTTGCTGAAAATCCTTTTCTCCAAAATAAGCATTTGTAGGTGTTACGATTTCAAAAAGGCGTTTTACAATTGTTCCGACTCCGTTAAAATGCCCGGGTCTGAATTTTCCTTCCATCTGATTTTCTAAACCATCATAGTCAAAGGATTGCGAAATTGTATTTCCTTCATAAATATCTTCGACTGAAGGAGCATATAAAATTATTTTGTCACTTAATCCTCTCATTTTTTTTACATCTTCTTCAAGAGTTCGAGGATATTTTTCTAAATCTTCAGGATTATTAAACTGAGTAGGGTTTACGAAAATACTTACAACGGTATCGTCGTTTTCTTTAAGTGAACGTTGCATTAAAGCCAGATGCCCTTGGTGTAAAGCTCCCATGGTTGGTACAAATCCGATGGTTGAATTTGCGGTTTTGATAGTTTTTAAATAAGCTATCAAAGCTACTTTACCGTAAAAAATATGCATGGCAGTATTATTAAAATTTAGTGCAAACATAATATATTAGTTATAAACTGCATAAAATTTTGTAATTTTGCGACGTTTTTATTACCAAAAATTAAGTAAAATACTATTATGAAAGATAAGAGGATATTATATGTATCATCTGAAGTCGTGCCTTATTTGGCTGAAAATGAGGTTTCTTTAATGTCTTATGACGTTCCTAAAATGATTAATGATCAAGGAGGTCAGATAAGAATTTTCATGCCAAGATATGGAAATATCAACGAGAGAAGACATCAATTACACGAAGTGATCAGGCTTTCTGGAATGAATTTGGTAGTGAATGACTTAGATATGCCATTGATTATTAAAGTTGCTTCAATTCCAAAAGAAAGAATTCAGGTTTATTTTATTGATAATGATGAGTATTTTAAGCGTAAGGCAACTTTTGCTGACGAAGAAGGTGCGTTGTATCCTGACAATGATGAACGTGCGATCTTTTTTGCTAAAGGAGTTGTTGAAACCGTTAAAAAATTGAATTGGGTTCCAGATATTATTCATGTTCACGGATGGTTGGCAGCAATGCTTCCTATTTATATGAAGCATTATTATAAAAATGAAGCTTTGTTTTCAGAAACTAAAATCGTTACATCAGTCTACGGACAATCTTTTGATGAGAATTTAGATATGGAGATGATCAACAAAGTTAAATTTGATGGTGTGCCGCATGAATCTGTTTCTGACTTGGAAGTTCCAAATTATGAGAATGTTTTAAAAGCAAGTATATTACACTCAGATGCAGTAATCATTGCCTCTGAAAATGTTTCCCCAAGTTTAACAAAATTTATAGAATCTTCAGGAAAACCTTTTTTACCTTTCACCCCGAAAGATGCATTCGCTGAAGCGTATACAAATTTCTATAGAAAAATGGGTCTTTAATTAACTTTAATTTTAAAAATGTACAATACTTCTTTTATTAAGAAAATTCTAGTAGCTGCAACGGTAGTTTTTTTATATTCATGCGATAGAGATTTTAATGCAATTGGTGATGATTTAATTGGAGACAATCATTTTGATTTGACACCTGAAAAATATGATGTTTTAGCCTATAATCAAGAGGTAACGCCTATTGAGTCAAACGGATTGGCAATTAATGCTTTGGGTATTTATGATAATCCTGTTTTAGGTACAACAACAGGAAGTTATGTTACTCAGGTTGCTTTGTCAGAATATGCGCCAACAATTGGTGAAGGTGCTGTTATTGATAGTGTATATTTGAGTGTTCCATATTTTAGTCATGTAGTATCTACTGATGCTGATGGTAAGCGTACTTTTGAATTAGATTCTGTTTTTGGGCCTGCTGACGGAAAAATCGATTTAAGTGTTTATGAGTCCAAAGTTGCAATGCGCAATAGTTTTTTTGATAATGGTACTCAATTGCCTCAATTATATTACACAAGCGCTAATAATGATAATGCAGATTTTGATGCGAATATTGGTGCAAAGCTTAATAACTCAAGCAGTAAAAGTCAAAATACAGAATTCTTTTTTAATAAAGCTGAAATAACAGACAGGACTATAGATGCTAACGGAAAAGTGGTTTTGACTAAAGTAGCGCCGGAAATGCGCTTGATGTTGGATAAAGCTTTCTTTATGGATAAAATTTTAAATGCTCCTGCAGAAAAATTATCATCAGCAAATGTATTCCAGGATTATTTTAGAGGATTATATTTCAAAGTAGCAAGATCGGGAGCAAATCCAGCAAACTTAGCTTTGATTAATTTTGCAACAGCAGGTAAAATTGTCATTAAATATAAGGCAAAAACGGCAATTACTACAGATCCTGACACGACAACGGAGGATAAGAGTATCACGATTAACTTGACTGGTGCTACAGCTAGTCTTCAGCAAGATGCGAAAAATGCCAATTATGCGAATGCAATAGCTGATGCAAATATAAATCGAACAGAAGGCGATGATCGCCTTTATATTAAAGGAGGACAGGGATCTGCTGCAATAATAGAACTTTTTGATAAAAAAGATGTAATTAGTTATAATAAGGATGGAGAATTGGTGAATAAGCCAAACGGAGTTTCTGATGTATTGGATGAATTGAGGCTTGCTTACAGAACTAAAAAAGGATTGGTAAATGAGGCAAATTTAGTTTTCAATATTGATACTGAAAAAATGAGTGTGAAAGGTGCTGGAAATGTGCAGGCAGATGAACCTAAAAGAGTTTATTTGTATGATTTGACTAATAATATACCTTTGATTGATTATTCTGATGGTACTTCGGGTGCGCTTACAGGTGATCCTAAAGCTACAAAATATATTTTTGGCGGTATTATCAATATTGATGAAGCGACTAAAAGAGGAAATTATTATAAGGTAAGAATCACCAATCATATTCGAAATCTTATTAAAGATACAACAACTGTCAATGTAAAATTAGGTTTAGTTGTTACTGAAGATATTGGCGTGATTACTTCAAATAGACTGAAGAATAAGGTTAAGATTGGGACAAATCCTGATGTATATTTTACAGCAGCGCCGAGAGGATCAGTTATGGGGCCATTAGGAACTATTCTGTATGGAGGAAAATCTTCTGTTCCAGATGATAAGAGACTGAAACTTGAAATTTACTACACGAAACCAAATTAATAAATATATATGTGTGGAATTGTTGGATATATTGGCCATAGAGAGGCGTATCCTATTGTTATCAAGGGATTAAAACGACTCGAATACAGAGGTTACGATAGTGCCGGTGTAATGTTGTTTGACAACGAAACCGGAGTAAAACTTTGTAAAACAAAAGGTAAGGTTTCGGATCTTGAAGCTAAAGCGCAAGATAACTTAACAACAAACGGAACGATTGGTATAGGGCATACGCGCTGGGCAACACACGGAGTGCCAAATGATGTGAATTCGCATCCGCATCTTTCTAATTCTGGTGAATTGGTGATAATTCACAATGGAATTATTGAGAACTATGCACCGCTTAAAGAAGAATTAATCAAGAGAGGTTATACTTTTAAATCGGATACAGATACAGAAGTTTTAGTAAACTTGATTGAAGAAGTTCAGAAAAATGAAAATATTAAGTTAGGAAAAGCAGTTCAGATTGCTTTAAATCAAGTTGTAGGAGCTTATGCAATTGCAGTTTTTGATAAAAAAAATCCTGATGAAATTGTTGCTGCAAGACTAGGTAGCCCTTTGGCAATTGGTGTGGGTGACGGTGAATATTTTGTTGCTTCAGATGCTTCTCCTTTTATTGAGTATACTTCAAATGCAATTTATCTTGAAGATGGTGAAATGGCAAACATCAGATTGCACAAGCCTCTTAAAGTTAGAAAAATTAAAGATGACTCGTTAGTAGATCCTTATATTCAAGAACTTCAAATGAATTTGGAGCAGATTGAGAAAGGAGGTTACGACCATTTCATGTTAAAAGAAATCTACGAACAGCCAAGTGTAATTAAAGATACATACAGAGGAAGACTTCATGCAAATGAAGGAATTGTTCAAATGGCTGGTGTTGAAGATAATCTTGAAAAATTCTTAAACGCAAAACGTATTCTTATTGTGGCTTGCGGTACTTCTTGGCACGCAGGTTTAGTAGCTGAATATATTTTTGAAGAATTTACACGTATTCCAGTTGAAGTTGAATATGCTTCTGAATTTAGATACAGAAACCCAATTATAAACAAAGATGATGTTGTAATTGCTATTTCTCAATCGGGAGAAACGGCAGATACGATGGCGGCTATTAAATTGGCAAAAGAGAATGGTGCTTTTGTCTTTGGAGTTTGTAATGTTGTGGGTTCATCTATTTCAAGAGAAAGTCATGCAGGTGCTTATACACACGCAGGACCTGAAATTGGAGTAGCTTCTACTAAAGCATTTACTACACAGATCACGGTTTTAACTATGATTGCTTTAAGACTAGGAAAAGCGAAAGGAACTTTGTCAAATACTGATTTCCATACTTATTTGCAAGAATTAGAAATAATTCCTGAAAAAGTTGCTGAAGCATTGGAAACAAATGATAGAGCAAAAGAAATTGCTGCAGCTTTTAAAGATGCACCAAACTGTCTTTACTTAGGTCGTGGATATAACTTCCCGGTTGCTCTTGAAGGTGCTTTAAAACTTAAAGAGATTTCATATATTCACGCTGAAGGATATCCTGCTGCTGAAATGAAACACGGACCAATTGCTTTAATTGATGAGCACATGCCGGTTATTGTAATTGCACCGAAACAAGGTCATTATGATAAAATTGTAAGTAACATTCAGGAGATTAAATCTAGAAGTGGTAAAATTATTGCTGTTGTTACTAAAGGTGATACACAGGTTCGTGAATTGGCAGATTATGTAATCGAAATTCCTGAGACTTCAGATGCATTATCACCACTTATTACTACAATACCATTACAATTACTTTCATACTATATTGCGGTTATGAGAGGTTGTAACGTAGATCAGCCTAGAAATTTGGCAAAATCAGTTACTGTAGAGTAATTATTTAAAATATATAAATGTTAAAAATGCGAGATTTAGGTCTCGCTTTTTTTTTGTCCGTTTAAATTTTTATTAACATAAATTTTGTAAGATTTAATATATAATTATATATTTGTAGGAAATGTATTAAATTTTATGATTTGTGCGAAAATTTCTACTCCTTATTTTTATTCATTACAGTTTTATTTCAACAGCGCAGACCAAGCTTAATTTTAGTTATGATCAAGCAGGAAATCAACTTAGCAGGATATTGTGTATAAACTGCATATCAAAGCCTGCAAAAGAGAATAAAGAAGTTGAGGCCGTTGCCATTACAGAAAACGAACTGGAAAAATTCTTTCCAGAAGATGTTATCTCCTATTACCCAAATCCAGTAAAAGAAGAACTGTACCTGCAATGGCAATTGGCAGGAGATAATTATGTGACTTCAATTTCTGTTTATTCTGTTACTGGTCAAATGTTGAGAACATTTCAGTCAAATAGTAGCAGTAATAATTTGAATATACCCTTTCAGCAATATCCTGCTGGTGTTTATCTGGTTTTGCTTTCTTATAAAGACGGCGGAGAAAAATCTATTAAAATCATTAAGCAATAAAAGGTTATGAAGAAGTTTTATATTATGTTATTGCTTTTATGTCTTGGTTTGTTAGGTTTTGGGCAGTCTACAGAAGTTGGGGTAACTGGAGGGCAATTATCTGTTTCGCTTACTGGAGCAGCTACTTATACGATTCCTATTGCAGTTCCTCCAGGAATTAATGGTGTTGCTCCTCAGATTAGTTTGTCCTACAATAGTCAAGCAGGAAACTGTTCTGCGGGTTATGGATGGAATATTACTGGGATCTCAACAATTACACGTATTCCTTCAACAAAATTTCATAATGGAAATGTAGGAACTATAAATTATAATCTTTCAGATAATTATGCCCTTGACGGTCAACGTTTAATCATGAAAGAAGGAAACAATAATGGCTATGGAAAAAATGGAACAGTATATGAAACTGAAAATTATTCTAATATTAAAGTAACATCTTATGGTGCAGTTTCATCCAGTACCGATATTGGGCCGGATTATTTTGTTGTTGAATACCCAGATGGTTCTAAGGCTTATTATGGATATGTATTAGGCAATGAGTCAAATTCTCGTTCTCAGGTTCATTATGCCATAACATATTGGGAAAATCCACAAGGAAATCGTGTAAGTTATTATTATACTCCAGAAATTTCAGAGGTATTAAATATAAAAAGTATAAAATATGGTGCAATAAAAAACAATACACCTATAAACGAGATTAATTTTATTTATAAGAATAGATATGCTCCTAGCGTGCAGTTAATTGCAGGGCAACAAATAAAGGATCGCGCTGTCTTGTCAGATATTAAAATAACAACAGGAGGAACTGGTTTTCGAAACTATGCACTAACTCATGATCTTTCTTCGTTGCACTATGATCGATTAAAAACAATTACTGAAAAAACAGGAGATAATACTAAGAGTTTAAATCCAACTGTTTTTTCTTATATGGAAAACCAATCTATTTTTAATCCACAAATGGATTGGAGTGGTACTAGTAATTCTTTTGATATCTCTAATTCAAGTGTTGAAATAATAAATGGGGATTTTGATGGTGATGGTGATATTGAGTTTTTAGCCCCAGTTAATTTTGGAAAGCAAAGCGTATCTCTTTATAAGATTTTAGATAATTATTCGGTCAAGGAATTAGCGACGCAATCTAATCCTTTATTTAAGGAAACGAATAAAAAATTTACTATAAATTCTTTAGACAATAATTTTAAGATTTCAAGTAAACAAAATATTTGTTTTACCAATTCTGATAATTTGACTATATTTTATAATATCTTTAAATATAATGATAATACAAAAACTATAGATTTAGATTATCAGAAAACCATTCCAAATGATACTCAAGCCTATCCATCTTTGTCAGGAGATTTTGACGGTGATTATTTAACGGATCTAATAAGTATTGGAGAACCAATTAATGGCTATTCTCAGACTAAATTTATTAATTTAGATAGACGTTTGCCAGTTAATTTTGTTAGTAATTCAGGATTGATTGAAAGAGGGAATTTTCAAAACATAAATAAACCAGGTCCAATTACAGGAACTGATATTATCAGAGAAGGTGATATTAATGGAGATGGTAAAACGGATATAATAGTTTTTCGAGGTAGTCCATATAATGATATTACGGCTTATACTTTAATCAATAATGTTTTCGAAAAAATTGTAAGATGGTCACAAAGCATCCCTGGAGATATTGGAGATACCAGTCATTATAGTCCGGTAGAGTTTCCTGTTGTGATAGGAGATTTTAACGGTGACGGAAAAAGTGATATTTTCCTTGTGGCATTGGGTAAAATTTTGATTTCAAGTGGAGGATCTTATTTCATTGAAGAATTTTTGCCTGCTTTTACTCCTCCAACTTATCCTTATGTGTCTGAGCAAATAGTAGCATTTGATTATAATAATGATGGAAGGTCAGATATATTAAGAATAAGACCTTCAAAAAATCAAGGAGCAAGTTCTTCTTCAGTAATTGATATAGATTTTTATTGTAGAAATACACCAGAACAATCTATTAAGTGGTTTAACTATCATTATAATAGAATTCTAAAAGCAAATTGGAATGATAATTCTTTTCCACAGGATGATAATAAGTTTGAATCGATACTGGTTCCTCTTTTGACAAGAAAAAGTAAAGTTGATCCTTCCAAAACAGATTTGGCTATAGTTGGAGATTTTCGTATTTCTTTTTTTTCAAGTAACAATTATTCTACGGATCAGCATTTAGTTAAAACTTTTACAAATGGTAATGGAGTAACGGAAACTGTAACTTATAGTCCGTTGAAAAGTGGCAATGGAGTATATTGGGCTGGAAATATTAAACTTTATCCAGATTTGACTATTAGTAATAGTCCTGAATTTAAGGTTGTATCTCAAGTCGAAAAACAAAATGCTTCTGAGTATAAAAAACAATTATTTCGTTATTATGGAGCTGTTACAAATGTTGAAGGTTTAGGTTTTTTGGGTTTTGGAAGTACAGTAAAGACAAATTGGCATAATGATTTATCGCCTTTAATATCATATATATCAAGAAATGATATTTCATTAAGAGGAGCAAATATCGAAAATTATACAGTACTTGGTTTACATGAACCTTTGTTTGATTCATCAAATCAAATTCCGAGGACAATTACAAAAGAAGATAACTATACTGTAACAGGTACAGAAAATCTAGTTGCGTCACAAAGTATTGTTTTTAAACCTAATACATGGATAAAACCGGAGAGTACTTTTTCAGCAAAAATTGATGCTGATGCTGATGCTGGTAAATCAATAAATGAACCTGTTTCATTCATTACAAAATCATTACTGACTTATGAAGATAAACTGTTATCAAATAAAGTCTTTAAAATTAAGAACATTTCTATGAAGCAATTTGACGGATTAGAAAACATTAGTAATGAAACAAAAACGGAATATGACGATTATAACAATCCTACAAAAATATCGACCGAAGTAAACGAAGCAAGTACACTTAGACAAAAAAGTATTACAGATATTACATATCAAAACGAAACTACACCAACCTGCATTATTGGTAGGCCATTGACTAAAACACAGAATGTAACATTAGGTAATGAGAAAATGACGACTGAAGAAAAGTATGAATATAATTCAAATCAATTACTTTCTGAGATTCAGAAGAAAGGCGATGCAGGGACAAATTACATAACAGAAAGCCGTTCATACGATAGTTTTGGAAATATTTTAAAACGAACTTTAAAGGCAGGACAAGATTCAAGAGAATTTAATTATGAATACGATAGCACCGGACGATTTTTGATTAAAGATACTGATGCCGAAAAATTAGTTACATCTTACGTTTATAATCCTAATTGTACATTAAAATCAGTAACAAATTCTTTGGGACAAACAACGTTATATCAATATGATTCATGGTTTAAGAAAACCAAAGAAACAGACTATCTTGGAAATGCAAATGATTTTAGGTATGTAAATAATAGCGGGAATACTACGATTACCAAAACCTATGCAGACGGAAACGTAGCAGAAGAAACTTATGATGATTTAGGACGAAAAACAAAGTCAGGAGCAAAAAATAGTATGGGAACTTTTACTTATGTTTCGTATTTGTATGATATACAAGATCGAAATTATAAAGTAAGCGAACCGTATATTGGTACAACGGCATCGCAATGGAATGAAACGAAATATGATGATTACGGAAGAGTAACCAATCAAAATGTGTACACCGGAAAAACAATAAAAACAGATTACTCGCCTCTTATTACAAAGGTTGACGACGGAACAATAACTAAAACCTACAAAAAAGATGCATTAGGCAATGTGGTTTCAATGTTTGATAGGGCTTCAAATGAAATTAAATATACCTATTATGCTAATGGAAATTTAAAAGAATCTGATTACGGCGGCATCAAAACAAAAATGCTGCAGGATGGCTGGGGAAGAAAAATAGAACTTCAAGATCCTTCCGCAGGAATTATTAAATATAAGTACAATGATTTTGGTGAATTGACAAGTGAGGAAAATGTAAATGGAACAACAACTTATAAATTGACTACAGCAGGAAGATTAGAAGGAAAAACAATTAAAGGACTTAAAACAGATTCGCAGACTACCTATAATTATGATGTAAATAAGTTATTGTTAAGTAGTATATTTAAAGATCTGACAAATGGCACTAACACAATTACAACAAGTTATACTTATGATGATAAAAAACGAATTAGCAACAAAACAGAAACAACACCTTTTGCAGTCTTTACAAAAGATTTTTCATATGATGCTTTTGGGCGTTTAGCCACTGAAGGTTTTACAGCAAAAGAATTAAAGTTAGGGAAATCGAGCACAAAAACAGTTAAATACAGTTATAAAAACGGAAACCAATATCAAATAACAGACGAAGCAAATACGGTATTATGGCAGATCAATACTATAAATGCAAGAGGACAGCTTTTAACAGCTCAAAACGGTCCGTTAACCATAACCAATGTCTACGATGGAGATGGTTATAACCAGCAAAGCAAATTTGACAAAACAGCATCGTCAACAAATATCTTGTCATTAAATACAAGTTTTAATACTAAAACAGGAAATTTAGACAGTCGAACCAATACTTTATTGGCATGGAACGAAAGCTTTAAATATGATAATTTAGATAGATTGGAAGAATATACCAATACAAAAGGAATTTTAGAAATACAGAAATACGATGGCAAAGGGAGAATTACTCAAAACAGTTTAGGTAGCTATGAATATGTTAGAGATAATCCCTATCAAAATGCTTCGATAACAACAACTCCAGATGCGTTGACTTATTATACAGCAAAACCATCACAAATTATAAATTACAATGTATTCAAAAGTCCTGTGTTGATTGATGAAAAGAACATTGATAAAATAAGTTTTGATTATAACGACAATAATAGACGTACCGCAATGTTTTATGGGGATTTGCAAGATGATAAACTGAAGCGACCTTATCGCAAATATTACTCTGGAGATGGTACAATGGAAATTAAGGAAAGTACAGGAGGAGTTTATGATTTTGTGACTTATATTGGCGGAGATGGATACAGTGCTCCTTTGGTTTTTAAAAGCGATGGAAGTGGGAATCAAAAATATTTATATTTACAAAGAGATTATCAAGGTTCTATTGTTGGTATAGCAGATCAGGCTGGAACAGTTGTAGAGAAAAGAGTTTTTGATGCCTGGGGTAATATTGCCAAAGTGCAGGACGGTGCTGGAAATATATTAACAGGATTAACGGTTTTAGATCGAGGGTACACGGGACATGAACATTTGCAAAGTGTAGGGCTTATAAACATGAACGGACGTATATACGACCCAAAACTACATCGTTTTTTACAACCTGATAATAACATTCAAGATCCTTTTAATACGCAAAATTATAACCGTTACGGTTATGTAATGAACAACCCGTTGCGATATACAGACCCAAGTGGCGAATTGTGGAATGTGTTTTTTGGTTATTTGTTTACAGCATATGTAAAGGGTGCATATGCTAGTGGCGGAGAATTAAATCCTGCAAAATGGAAATCGACATCTTTTACTAATATAGCAGCAACAGCCGCTTCATTAGGAAGTTCAACAGTAGCGACTAATTTTACCAATAATTATTTGGAGAATTACAATAATAAGCCAGCTTTAGGAGCTAGCGCGGTTGGGCCAGGAGATGATTTGCATTCGTTTGTAAATAATAGTAAAGATTATTTTTCGGAAAGAAAAGTAGTTAGTGAAAGTTTAGGACAAGACAATGGAGGAAGTTTTTCGAAAGAATCTCTTGGGTTAAGTATGGGAATTCTTAGCGAAAGTAAGTTTGAGGGGAGATATTATTTTAAAGAAACTACTAATACTTTCTTTGATTTAAAAAATATTTCAAAATTTGGAACATATGGGAGTAACATATTAGATTTATATGATATTGGTTCTGGATTCTCTAAAATTGCCACTGCTACTTCTCCGCAAGAAAGAACTGATGCAGCTAATTCTTTGGCTTTTGATGGATTTTTAATAGGATTAGGTAGGAAATGGCCGGCAGTTGGATTAACTATAGGAATAGGTAAAGTTATTTCAACGACGGATACATATAAACAGGGAATGATAGAAGGTAGAAACAAAGCTTTTATTCAAAAAAATGGTCATCCTGTAAATCATACCGCAACTATTAAATCAGATTCAGGAATGTATCGAGAATGTGAAATATGCCCTTTAAAATTCAGATAAAATGAATATTTTTAATTATGTTTTTTATAAAATGTATAAGTCGACTTCGAAAGTAAATGATTTATATCCTGAGATAGCAACTATCATATTTTTATCGGCGCTTATGTTTTTAAACCTAGGTTCAATTCTATTAATTTTAGATATTTCTATTGAAAATATTGGTGTCAATGGAATATATCTTATCATAACAATCATTTTGTTTTTTAATCTTTACTATTTTTTGAAAAGTGATAAATATAAAGAGATAATACAAGAATATAATTCTAAAAAAAAGTTGTTCTTTTTAGATGTTTTGATTTTTATTTATCCTTTCGCATCTTTTTTTGTGTGCTTTAAGTTGTTAAAAATGACAAACAGGCAAATTGGTTTTACATTGATAGGGCTGTTAGTAATTGAACTAGTTGGCTTTTTTAGTAAAGAAAAAAAGTAGTTTGTTTCTCCTATTCTTTTGCTCTACAAAGTGTTCATTGCCAACGCTGTGTGAATGTCTTTGACTTCGCACACTCAAAGTGATTAAGTTTAGTATATAAGATGTAGTTTGAAAACAATAATTATTCTAAAGACAATTGTAAAAAAGTCGGGAGACTTTTAGAAGTTTAAGTTTTATGAGGATAAAAAAAATATAAACGCAAAGTCAGGAGACTTCGCGTATCTGAGGAGAAATGACTTTGTATATGATTTGAATCAAAAAAGGAAATGCTGAAATGAAAAATAAACAAATAGAATTAGAAAATAAAATTATAAACTTTTCAAAATAATTGAAATTATGACTAAAATATTATATGCGTTTGTCATCAGTATGTTTTGTATGATAGGCATAAATGCCCAAGCTTTGAGTGAGGTACAAATGCAAAACGCAAGAGCAACAGGTTATGCAATTGTAGCAGCTAAAAATCCGGGTAAAAGTTTTTCTATTTTTATTATAAAATGAGACGGCATAAATAACTTAGAATATAATGCTAATAATCAAATTAATTCAGCTTGGCATGCTCAAGCAGCTATTAAGGGCAATTATTTTGATCAGACTTTTGCAGATAACAATTTTTCGAGATCCAGTTCAGTAGTTGTTAGCCAGTCAGAGTTTGATATTTATAAAAATACTGGTACAGATTGGTGGATTGTCTGTTCAACTTTACCATCGTCTAGTGATTCTGTCACAACTAATCTCAAAAATTTGCGGGTGGAAAGCTTAGTAGATACTTTTTCGGCACATTTTAGTGGTAATAATTTAACTAATGGAGTTGCTCTAGGAACATCTGCTGATAATGTTGGTATTATTCAGGGATATTCTAAGACTTTTAGTGCACTCAATAATATAGTTTTTCAGCCATATGGAGGAAATGTTGGAATTGGTGTTATAAATCCAAAGAATAGACTTGACGTAAATGGAACTATCCATTCACAAGAAGTAAAAGTAGATATGGAAAATTGGTCTGATTTTGTTTTTAAAAAGGAATACAATTTACCCACTTTGGAAGAAGTCGAAAAGCATATTGCAGAAAAGGGGCATTTAGAAAATATTCCCAGTGAGGTAGAAGTTTTGAAAAATGGAATTAATCTTGGGCAAATGAATGCAAAGCTTTTGCAGAAAATTGAAGAAATGACATTGTACATGATTCAACAAAACAAGAAAATTATTGATTTGGAAACCCGCTTAAACAAAGTGGAAACAAGTTATAAATAACTTTAAAAACTCTTGCTCTCCAAAGTGTTTATCACTAACGTTGTGCGAATGTCTCTGATTTCGCACCCTCAAAGTGATTAAGTTTAGTATATATGATGCAGCTTGAAAACAATAAATTATTGTAAAGACAATTTAAAAAAAGTTGGGAGACTTTTAGAGGTTTTAGTTTTATGAGAACCAAAAAAATAAAAGCACAAAGTCAGGAGACTTCGCGCAGCGAGAGCTGGTTTATAAGACGGAAGATTATGTACATAGCAGTGCAATTGATTATTCTGAGTAAAATGGATTGGTTGATGATGTAGTAGTTCTTAAGATATTTGATGTTTAACTGTGTCCCACACGAAAGGATTCGTGTGGGAGCGGGGAAAGTAGAAAAAATGTTTTTAAGAGTTTATAAACATATCATAGATAAGGATTCGTACAGAAGCGGGAGAATTGATGCTATATATGATTGAAAAGAGTGAAATGATTCAAAAATTAGAAAATAAATAAAAAAATAGAATTGAGCTTAATAAGAAAGCTAGAAAGCAATTAAAAAGCATACAACATGAAAACAGTAAATAAAAACAGAATTATTTCATTACTATTTTTTATCAATGGACTATTTTGTTATAGTCAAAATTTGCCAATAGTTGGATTTGGTGACGCCACCAATTATAGAATTAGTACATACTCAGTTCCTGGGTCTTCTGGTTTAGATTTACATTGGCATGGAGGAATACGCTTTGGTGATCGAGGTGGCGATAGTGTAATGCAAATAACAAATGGGAATATAGGCATAGGAACAACAAATCCAAGCGAAAAATTAGAAGTTTATAATTCTGATAATACTCCGGGAGTTATTTCGTTGCGAAGTGAAAGGAATGATTTCTCATTTGTTGATGTTGGTAGAATAAGTGCTAAACAAGTAACTACCGAGATTGCGAGAATAGGAATGCCAAGAGCAGGCGGGACATATACAGGCTATTTAACATTTTGGACAAAAGCTGATAATAATGGTGATTTAACTGAGAAAGTTAGAATCAATGAAATTGGAAATGTGGGAATAGGAACCACAACTCCAAGAGGGATATTAGAATTAGAAAAATTAAACTCGAACTTACTTTTTGACCTAAATACCAATAGTATTTGCAAAATAATTAGCAAAGGCTGGAATGCTAACATTGATATTCATACTTTTCAAATTAATGGAATCGAAAATCAAAATCAATTGTATTTAAATTCAAATGGGAATGTCGGAATTGGAACAACAACATCAACTTCAAAATTAACGGTTGCCGGAAATATAGCTTCACGTGAAGTAAAAGTAACAGTCGATGCAGGCGCAGATTTTGTTTTTGAAAATGATTACAATTTACCTTCTCTGGATTATCTTAATAAATTTATTAAAGAAAATAAGCATCTTCCTGAAATTGCTTCGGCTGAAGAAATGAAAAAAGACGGTATTAATTTGTCGGAAATGAATATTAAACTTTTACAGAAAATTGAAGAAATGACATTGTACATGATTGAGCAGAATCAACAAATTAATGATTTAAAAAATAGATTGGAAAAAGTCGAATTACAGTCGAAATAAAAAAATAAAAAATGATAAATGTTAAAAAAGCGAGATTTAGGTTTCGCTTTTTTTTATTGTCGAATTTTTTTTCTGACCCCGTTATTTTTATTAAATCCTCAATTTTTTAATTAAATTTTATATGTATGCATACTATTTAAGATTTGAAAAGCCTCGTTGTTGCTGTTAATTGAATAAAACACAATGTGAAAAAGTTAAAATACTAACAATTTTAATGCGTAATATTAATTTTTTTTAACGTTTTTTTATTAATCTCAAAAATATTTGTATTTTGGCTAGATAAACTAACCAAAAACCTAACCCAAATGAGAGTGTATTTGCTGATTATGTTGTTTTTCTGCGGCGTTTCCTTTGCGCAGAATTCAATTACTGGTTCTGTTACCGATAGTAACAAACAATCTATCCCTGGTGCCAATGTCAACATAGTAGGAAGTTCAGGTGGAACTTCAACTGATTTTGACGGTACTTTTAAATTGAATACTGCTTCTAAACCACCTTTTACTCTTAAGGTGTCAGCAGTTGGTTTTGAAACTAAAACAATTAGTGTTACATCTTTAAGTCAAAAAATTGATGTAGTGCTGAAAGATGAAGAAACTAAATTGGATGAAATTGTGGTTTCTGCTTCAAGAACTCCTGAAAGAATCATCGAATCTCCTGTAACTGTTGAAAGAATGGGAATTCAGGAAATTAAAAACACTACAGCACCTACATTTTATGATGGTTTAGAGAATTTGAAAGAGGTGCATTTTAATACCAGTAGTATTTCGTTCAAATCAATAAATACACGTGGTTTTGCAACTGTAGCAAATACCCGTTTCATGCAATTGGTTGATGGAATGGATAATTCATCACCAGCACTAAATTTTGTTTTGGGTAACTTAATTGGTGTTTCGGATATTGATGTGGCTAGTGTTGAGCTTTTGCCTGGAGCTTCTTCAGCTCTTTATGGTGCAAATGCTTTTAACGGTATTATGTTTATGAATAGTAAAAGTCCCTTTACTAATGAAGGAATTAGTGTTTACTATAAATACGGTCAAACATCTCAGGATGCAGCCGGAACTAATGATTACAATGATTTTGGAATTAGAGCTGCAAAAGCTTTCACGGAGACTTTTGCTTTAAAAGCTAATTTCACTTATATGGAAGCTACAGAGTGGATTGCTGCTGACAAAAGAAGTATGACGAGTGGAGGTGATAGTCATGCAGTAAATCAGAATTATGATGGATTAAATATCTATGGTGACGAGGTTACTACTTTTATTCCAAATGTTGGGCAAGTAAGTAGAACTGGATATCGCGAACAAGATTTAACTGATAATAAAGTTAAAAGTATGAAAGCCGATTTCAGTGCGCACTTCAAACCTTGGAAAGATGATACTGAATTTATTCTGCAATATAAAATTGGTACAGGAAGTACAATTTACCAAGGAGCAAATAGATATGCTTTGAAAGATTTCTTAATGCAACAAGGTAAATTTGAGGTAAAAGGTAAAAACTTCTTTGGTAGAGTTTATTTTACTAGTGAAGATGCCGGGGATTCTTATGATATGAGATTTGCGGCATGGAACGTAAACAGAGCTGCAAAATCAGATACAGAATGGTTTACTAATTATGCAACTGCATATCAGTATTCTGGTGCTGTAATGGGAACAAATGCTAATGAATCTGCAGCAATTGCAAGAAATTTTGCTGATTACAATATTCTTCCTCCTGCACTTTCTTTTCTTCCAAAACCAACAGGTTCTGCTAGATTTGAGCCAGGTTCAGCACAGTTCAATAGTGCACTTGCAAAAGTTATCGCTAATCCTGATTTGACTCAGGGAGCAAAATTTATCGACCACTCAAAATTATACCATTCAGATGTGAATTATAATTTTAGAGACATGGTTAAATGGGCAGAAATTCAAGTAGGAGGTTCTTGGAGAAAATATATTATGGACTCAGAAGGAACAATCTTTACAGATTATGATGGTCCAATTGAGTATAAAGAATATGGAGCATATGCACAATTGCAGAAAAAATGGTTAGAAGACAGATTGAAATTTACAGGATCTTTGCGTTATGACAAAAGCCAGAATTTTGATGGAAAGATTTCTCCAAGAGTTTCGTTTACATATGCAGCTGGTGAATCAAAAAGACATAACTTCAGAGTGTCTTATCAAACAGGTTTCCGTAATCCAACAACACAAGATCAATATATTGGTTTAGATTTAGGGCCATTTGCTTTAATTGGTTCAGCACCTGAAAACTTAGATAGATTTCAAGAAACTATGCCAGTTAGTTTAGCGGGTCAGGCTGCTGGAGCTCCTGCTACAGTGAATTTGTCTGGTCAAAATGCTTATCATAATGCTTATACTGTGGCTTCTGTTCAGGCATTTGCTGCATCTGCTAATCCAGCGGATCTTGTAGTTGCAAATATCGGTTTAGTAAAACCAGAACAAGTTCAGGCTTTTGAGGCGGGATATCGTTCTGTAGTTCAAAATGATTTATCAATCGATTTGAATGCTTATTACAATATTTATAATGATTTCATGAATACTGCGAGAGTAATTTCTCCTTACTATGGAACTGTAGGAACAAATCCTGCTGATCCAAATGTACAAATGACTTATGCTGCACTTGCTTTTGGTGACAGAAGAGTTTATCAGGTTTATACTAATACAACTGCACAAATTTCATCATTTGGTTTTGGAGTTGGTTTGTCTAAAAAAGTATATAAAGATTTTGAATTGGGTGTTAATTATAACTATGCACAATTTGATTTCGATCAATCTGAAGATCCTAGTTTTGTGGCTGGATTTAATACGCCAAAACACAGAATCAAAGCTTCTTTAGGAAATGCAAAAGTGGCTAAAAATTTAGGATTTAATGTAAATGTGAGATGGAACACAGAATATTTATGGCAATCTTCTTTCGGAGATGGAATGATTCCGGAAAATACAGTTCTTGATGCACAGGTTAATTACGGTCTTCCAAAACTGAAATCAGTTATTAAAGTGGGAGCGACTAACCTTTTCGGAAAAGATTATATTCAGGTAATTGGTGCCGGAGCAATTGGTCAGATGTGGTTTGCTTCTTGGACAATTAATCCATAATTAAAAGAAGTTAATTTGATGAAGTAGGTTTTCTTTCTATTATTTCAATGGAAAATGAAGGAAAGAGGTATTAATTTTTTAAATTTTAAATGACATGAAAAAAAATATAAAAATGCTTTTATTGGTTTCTTTAACCTTTATGGCAGCATGTAATAATGACGAAAGTGATGCGCCAGTTGAAGTGCCGGTTGTTCCTGGGTCGGCAGTTTTAACTAAATACGTAGCGCTGGGTGATTCTTTTGCTGCAGGATATAGTGATAATGCTTTATTTATAAAAGGACAGAGTAATGCGTATCCTAATATTTTAGCACAACAATTTGTTGCTGCGGGAGGAGGGGAATTTAAAAGCCCTTTAGCAAATGATAATATAGGAGGATTGTTGTTAGGCGGAAATGTAATTGCTGGAACACGTTTGTATTTTGTTGGACAAACTCAAACTCCGACAAACGTACCTGGAAAACCAACAACAGAAGTTACTACGCATCTTACAGGTACATTTGGTAACTTAGGTGTTCCGGGTGCAAAAAGTTTTCACTTATTAGCTGCTGGTTACGGAAATGTTGCCGGAGTTGCTACTGGTGCTGCAAATCCTTATTTTGCTAGATTTTCTAGTTCGTCTACAACATCGGTTTTGGCTGATGCGGTTGCTCAAAATCCAACATTTTTCTCTTTGTTTATTGGTGGAAATGATGTTCTAGCCTATGCAACTTCGGGAGGAGTAGGAAAAGACCAAACAGGAAATACAAATCCAGCAACATATGGAGGAAATGATATTACAGATCCAACTGTGTTTGCGAATGCATATAATGCTTTAGCTACAAGTTTAACAGCTAAAGGGGCAAAAGGAGTGGTAGCAAATTTGCCATACATTACGGCTCTGCCTTATTTTACAACAGTTCCTTACAATCCGCTTACGGCGAAAATTCTTGGAAACGGGAACGAGACAGTAGGTAAAGCAACAATACAGGCGTTGAACGCTCAATTATATGGTCCGTTAAAACAAGCATTGACTGCTTTTGGTGCGGGAGACAGGATTAATTTATTATCTGAAACGGCTGCAAATCTTCCGCTTTTAATAAAAGATGAAAGTTTGACTAACTTATCAGCACAGTTAACTGCAGCATTTACTCCAACATTGGGAGCGCAAACAGCCGCTTTTTATGGTACTGTATTTGGGCAGGCAAGACAAGCTAAAGCTACTGATTTGGTAGTTTTAACAACAAGAGCTGATATTGGTACTGCTCCAACTGCTGCGAATTCTGGTTTAGGAATTGCACCGCCGGCACCTTTGGACAAATTTGGAATAACATATCCATTGCAAGATAAACATGTCTTGGTTCCAACTGAAATAGCAGAGGTTAAAAAAGCTACTGATGCTTATAATATAACTATTGAGTCAGTTGCTAAAGCAAAAGATCTTGCTTTCGTTGATACAAAAGCAACGTTGACACAATTGTCAAGCGGAGGTATTCGATTTGGAAATTTCGTTATGTCTTCTTCTTTTGCTACAGGTGGGGCTTTCTCTTTAGATGGAGTTCATCCAAGTGCAAGAGGTTATGCTTTGATTGCTAATATTTTCGTCGATGCAATCAATGCAAAATATGGTTCTACATTGCGTCATGTTGATTTGGCTACATATCCAATTCAATATCCGCAAGTAATACAATAATGCCAATTTTTTTTAGTAAAAAGCCACTCATTTTTAAAATGCAGTGGCTTTTTTTATTTCGCTAAAAAATACAATTTTAGTTATTTGAGGCCTTAGTTTTAGGAATCAAACAAAATCATGGTATTTTTTATGAAAAAAAAATTGATTTTATATTTTAAAAAATTATCTTTGCGCTCTGAAAAAAGAGGTATTTTCGATAAACCTAAATAGCTATTTAATAAATACATAAGTAATGTCAAAAGTAATAGGAAAAGTTGCTCAAATCATTGGACCAGTAGTTGACGTAGTTTTCAACGGTAAAGATGTTGAACTTCCAAAAATTTATGATTCATTAGAAATCACAAAAAAAGATGGAACATTATTAGTTCTTGAAGTACAATCTCACATTGGAGAAAACACTGTTCGTACAATCTCTATGGACTCTACAGACGGTTTGTCAAGAGGATATGAGGTAGTTGGAACTGGGAATCCAATCCAAATGCCAATCGGTCCAGATGTATATGGACGTTTATTTAATGTTGTTGGAGATGCAATTGATGGTTTAGGCGAATTGCCAAAAACTGGAGAAAATGGTTTGCCAATTCACAGACAAGCTCCTAAATTCGAAGATTTATCAACTTCATCTGAAGTTTTATTCACAGGTATTAAAGTAATCGATTTGATCGAGCCTTACGCAAAAGGAGGTAAAATTGGATTGTTTGGTGGTGCTGGTGTTGGTAAAACAGTATTGATTCAGGAGTTGATCAACAATATCGCAAAAGGTCACGGTGGACTTTCAGTATTCGCTGGAGTAGGTGAAAGAACACGTGAAGGAAATGACTTACTTCGTGAGATGTTAGAGTCAGGAATTATTAAATATGGTGATGATTTCATGCACTCTATGGAAAATGGAGGATGGGATTTATCTAAAGTAGATATGCCAGGAATGAGAGAGTCTAAAGCTACTTTCGTTTTCGGACAAATGAATGAGCCACCTGGAGCTCGTGCACGTGTGGCACTTTCAGGATTATCTATCGCTGAGTATTTCCGTGATGGAGCTGGATCTGACCAAGGTAAAGATGTATTATTCTTCGTTGATAATATCTTCCGTTTTACACAGGCAGGTTCTGAGGTATCAGCACTTTTAGGTCGTATGCCTTCTGCAGTAGGTTACCAACCAACTTTGGCAACAGAGATGGGTGCTATGCAAGAGCGTATTACATCTACAAACAAAGGATCTATTACATCTGTACAGGCGGTTTACGTTCCTGCGGATGACTTAACTGACCCGGCGCCGGCTACAACTTTCGCCCACTTAGATGCTACAACTGTATTGTCTCGTAAAATTGCTGAGTTAGGTATTTATCCAGCGGTTGACCCGTTAGATTCTACTTCAAGAATTTTGACTCCTCAAATCTTAGGAAATGAGCACTACGACTGTGCACAAAGAGTAAAAGAGATTCTTCAAAAATACAAACAACTTCAAGATATCATCGCGATCTTAGGTATGGAAGAGTTATCTGAAGAAGATAAACTTTCTGTATCAAGAGCACGTCGTGTACAACGTTTCTTGTCTCAGCCATTCCACGTAGCAGAGCAATTTACAGGTATTCCAGGTGTATTAGTTGATATTAAAGATACTATCAAAGGTTTCAACATGATTATCGATGGTGAGTTAGATCACCTTCCAGAAGCTGCTTTCAACTTGAAAGGTTCTATTCAAGATGCAATCGAAGCTGGAGAAAAAATGTTAGCTGAAGCTTAATATTAATTATGAATTATGAGTTATAAATTATGAGTATCATCTCACTTATAACTCATAACTTATATCTCAACTAAAAAAAGATGATTTTAGATATAGTATCACCAGAGGCAAAATTATTTTCGGGAGAAGTAACTTCAGTTACGGTTCCTGGAGTTGATGGAAGCTTTCAGATTTTAAATAATCACGCTCCTATTGTTTCTATTCTTGAGAAAGGAACTATAAAAATTGCAGCATCAAGCTTTAATTTTTCTAAAGAGGTAGCAAGTAAATTTGTGAGAGTTAATGACCAAACCTATACATTAGAGATTACGTCAGGTACAATCGAAATGAAAGATAATAAAGTAATTGTTTTAGTTGACTAATAACAATTTCAAGATAAGTTTAAAAGCCATTCACATAGTGAGTGGCTTTTTTTTTATTTTTGAATATGATAAACCAGCAATTAGAAAAGTTAATTTATAAATCAGAAAGACCTTTTTGGCATTTTCTTTTAGCCACTCCATTATATTTTTTTACCATTTCAATGTTGCTTAAAATGCTTCATCTTTTTTATGAAGGCAGGATTATGAATGGTTTGAAGTTTTCTTTAGCTGTCTTTTTTATGTTTGTCTGTGCAGCAGGATTGACCTTTACAAAAAAAGTCTATACAAATTCTGAAATTAAGGATGTTCGTTTCAATTTTACTTTATTTAATATTGCTTTATGCAAAGACATTGTTTTTAAAAAAGTAGAATATGTTTCTGTGTATAAAAATCATTCAGATCGAGATTTTGAAGTTCAAATCTGGTTATCAGAAACAAAGAAAAAATCGGTATCAACTCATCTTAATTCTCAGTCTGCTTTTAATTTGGCCTTTAAAATAGCAAATGGATTACAAGTTAATTTACTTGATGCTACTGAAAAAGGGAATTTTAAATGGATGGAAAAAGAAAATTTCTAATATTTTAAAAGTCAAACTTTTGTTGGACTTTTTTATTTTTTTACTTTTGAAGTATTAAAATCTCTTTATAAAATATTGATTAGGATGTAAAAGCGCAGTAAGCTTTTACAGTTTCGTTTTATCAACCTGATAAGACGTAAACTTTTATGTCAAATTTTATAAATAATAGAGATGAAAAATATATCAAAAGTTGCCGTTCTTGGCGGTGGTGGAAGAACTGGAAAGTTTCTTGTAGACCAGTTATTAAATGAAGGATTTAGTTTAAAACTTTTATTAAGAAATCCTCAAAATTTCGAAATTCAAAATTCTAAAATTGAAATCATTCAGGGCGATGCGCTCGATTTCGAATCGATACAATTATTGCTAAAAGACTGTCAGGCTGTTGTAAGTACAATTGGTCAGAGAAAAGACGAGCCTCTTGTTGCATGTACAGTGACAAAACATGTTTTGAGAGCCATGAAAGAACAGGGAATTAATCGTTATGTTCTTCTTGCTGGTCTTAACATCGATACCCCATTTGATAAAAAAAGCCCAAAAACGATTATGGCTACTGATTGGATGAAAACTAATTTTCCAGAAATTCAGGAAGATCGTCAAAAGGCTTATGATCTTTTAGTTCAAAGTGATGTTAATTGGACGCAAGTTCGTGTTCCGTTTATTGAATTTACTGATAATAGTTCTGAGGTTGTAGTAAATCTTGAAGATTGTCTGAGTGATAAAATCAGTGCATTTGATATTGCTGAATTTATGCTTAAAGAAATGACTGAATCTAACTATAGTAGGAAGTCGCCTTTTATAAGCGCAATTTAGGGTAAAGTAGAAAACAGCGGGAACATCAAATCCCGCTGTTTGTTTATATCAAATTTCAATTTCATAACTTTGCTTTCATGAAATTACCTGAAAATCTTATTCAAAAGCTTGAAAATAGGAAGCAAAATAATTCGTTAAGAAAATTGCCAAGTTTTAATAATCTTGTCGATTTTTCTTCAAACGATTATATTGGATTTTCAAAATCGGAATTTATTTTTAAACAGGCTCATCATTACTTAATTGAAAATGAAATAATTCAGAATGGAGCGACAGGTTCAAGATTGATTTCAGGTAATCATTCTTTGTATCAAATTGCAGAAGCTTTTATAACGGAATTTCATGATGCTGAATCGGCTTTAATTTTCAATTCGGGTTACGATGCCAATGCGGGCTTTTTTAGTGCTGTACCGCAACGAAACGATGTTATTTTGTATGATGAATTAAGTCATGCTTCTATTCGCGATGGAATTGTAATGTCGAATGCAAAATCATACAAATTCAATCATAATGATTTTGAAGATTTAGAGCGTTTGATTCTAAAATTTCCTGATACAAATATTTACATAGTAACTGAAACCGTTTTTTCTATGGATGGCGATAGCCCCAATTTGGAAGAATTAGTAAAGTTGTCAGAAAAGTACAATTGTTATTTAGTGGTTGATGAAGCACATACTTTGGGTGTTTTTGGAGATAAAGGCGAAGGACTCACACAGTATCTTCAACTGCATAATCGAATTTTCGCCCGAATTATGACTTTCGGAAAAGGTCTCGGATGTCATGGAGCAGTCGTTTTAGGAAGTCCTGAATTGACCGAATATTTAGTAAACTTCGCCCGAAGTTTTATTTATACAACAGGATTATCTCCGCATTCGGTGGCTACAATTTTGGTTGCTTATCAACATTTGGAAATTGAAAAAGAAACAATTAATGAACTTCGCCAAAATATAGTTTTCTTTAATCAGCAGAAAAATTTATTGGGTTTAAAGCCAATGTTTGTCAGAAGCAAATCGGCAATTCAATCGGCAATTATTCCGGGTAATGAAAACGTTAAACGTATTGCCCAACAATTGCAGGACAAAGGTTTTGATGTAAAAGCTATTTTATCTCCAACCGTTCCTGAAGGTCAGGAACGTCTTCGTTTTTGTATTCACAGTTATAATTCCCAAGAAGAAATTAGCCAGATTTTAGGATTACTTCGAGATTTTGTATTTTAAGATTAGGTTATTTCGAGAAGATTGACCGCACCACTTTTGAGCGTCTTTCTTATGTTCTTCTGTAGAATAAAAAAAACATGTACTTTCTTAAGCCTTATATTTCCACACTTTTTTAAAAAAGTTTAATTTTTTTTGTAACGTTTTGATTATTCGATTACTTACGAGCCGTAATCAAATAAACCAAAATAATTATGAAAACACAATCAACTTCAAAAAAAGAGAGAACTTCCAACTTTGCATTTATATTTTGTACTTCTCTCGGACTAGGGTACACTTTAGTGAACCATTTTATTTTAGATAAACCAAGAACAGAAACACTAGTTGTAATGATTTGTTTATTTGTGATTTCAATTGCTTCCTGGCAGCGAAAAAAATACAGCAAATAATAATCGGGTTTCAGTCATCAATCAAAAAATCAAGCAATCAAAATCAATCAACATTATGAAAAATTTATTTACATCAACAATCGCAATAATCTTATTCGTTTTTAGCACTACTGCGCAAGCGCAAACAAATTCTTCAAAACTAGAGAACTCTCTTTTGTGGGAAGTTTCAGGAAATGGATTAGAAAAACCTTCTTATTTATATGGAACGGTTCATATGATTTGTACGTCAGACTATTTTCTTTCTGAAAAAACAAAGAAAGCATTTACGGCCGCCAATAAATTAGTTTTAGAAATCAATTTTGCAGATTCGGCTGAAATGACGGCGATGCAAAAAATGGCAATGGGAAAAGAACCTTTGAGTAAACTTTTAAGTCCGGAGCAATTATCAAAATTAAATGAAATCTTAAAAAAGACAGCAGGAGTAACAACCTTACAAGTAGATAATTTTAGTTTGATGACTGTGATGAGTTTGATTTCGATGAAAAGTTTCGGCTGTACAGATATCAAGCTTTATGAAATGGAATTTATAGAGATGGCTAAAAAAAGAAATATTCAGGTTGGCGGTTTGGAAACGGTAAAATCTCAATTTGAAATGTTTGAAAACGCATATTCAAATGATGAAATGATTGATATGTTAGGACAGACAAATCAGGAAGAAACTGCTAAATTAGTAGCTGCATATAAAAGTGAAAATGTTGAAAATTTGTTTGATATCGTAACAGACAAGAAAATTACAAGCGAGAAAACAAGAGGAATAATTCTGGACCAGAGAAATTTAAACTGGGTGAAAGAAATGCCACAATTGATGAAAAAGGAAAGTGTATTCTTTGCAGTTGGTTCGGCACATTTGGGAGGTGAATTTGGAGTGATTAATTTATTAAGAAAAGCAGGATATATTGTAAAACCAGTAATGAATTAAAACTATTTTGAAAGAGAAAGAACAAGAGTTTTTAAATCGGATAGAAAGTCACAAAGGAATTCTGTACAAAGTCTCGAAAATGTACATGGACAATTATGATGATCAGCAGGATTTATTTCAGGAAATTGTCTGCCAACTTTGGAAATCGTATGATACGTTTCGAAACGAGAGCCAATTTTCGACCTGGATGTATCGAGTGGCCGTTAATACCGCTATCGTTTTCCTTAAAAAAGAAAAACGAAAGGTTGACAAATATGAAATTGCTTCAGAAAATATTAAAGATGACGAAGGCGACTCGCATATAAAAGAAAGTCAGCTGGATCATTTTTATAAAGCAGTTCAGAAATTGGAAAAAATTGACAAGGCCATTATTTTCTATCAGTTAGAAGGCTTTTCTCATAAAGAAATTGGCGAAAATCTAGGAATTTCTGAAGGAAATGCGAGAGTGAAATTAAATAGGGCAAAAGAAAAATTAAAAGAAATAATTAAAAATCAGGGATATGGATTTTAACGATATACAAAACGCATGGAAAAATGAACCAATAGAAAATGTTGTTCTTCCAAATAATTTAGAAAAAATTCAATCGGTTAATATGCCTTTGGATAAAATTAGAAAAAATTTAAAAAAAGAATTCATCGTTCAGGTAATTTCGATGATTTTAGTCCCGATAATTCCGTTATTTATCAATTTGAAATATAGTTTTTTTCTTGCTTACTATTTGCTGTATGCAGTTTCAATAATAATCTCAATTGCATTTGCAATAAGATTACATATCTATTATAAAAATTTTGCAAATGTTGCGGCAACAACCAAAGATAATTTATATGAAATATATTACAATATAAGGTTGTTTATTGAGACCTATAAATCTGCTAGTTATACCTTTTTTCCTTTTGGATTGTTTTATATGTTTTTATTGCCTTTAGGTAAAAAATCAGGAAAACTGTTAAATCTTATTTCAAATACAAATCAAGAATATGTGTTAGTAATAGTTATTTTGATTGTATTTGTATTTGTCATTTTGATGTGGTTTATGACTGAAGGACATACAAAATTATTTTACGGAAAATATGCGAAGGAAATTAGAAAAGTTATAGACGAATTAAAAGAAGAATAAAACAGAACCCATCGTAATTGATGGGTTTGTTGTTTTTATTGGTATTTTTGCATGACAGCCCACAGATAAAACGGATACTACGGATTTACACGGATTGTCAAGTAGCTGATTGATTGAAAAATAAAAAAAATCCGCGATAATCGGTTTAATCTGTGTTATCTGTGGTCTATTAATTATGAAAATATTTATTACAGGAATCTCTACTGATGTTGGTAAAACAGTGGCTTCGGCAATTGTTGTTGAAGCTTTAGAAGCTGATTATTGGAAACCTATTCAAGCTGGTGATTTAGATCTCAGTGACACACATAAAGTAAAATCTAAAATTTCGAACTCTAGATCTCAATTTTTTCCAAATGCATATGAATTAAATACACCTGCAAGTCCGCATTTTGCTGCTGAAATTGATGGAATTGAAATTGACCTGAAGAATATTCAGGAGCCAAAAACTGAAAATCATTTGGTGATTGAAGGAGCGGGAGGGTTTTTTGTTCCGTTAAACGAAAAAGATACTATTGCCGATTTGATTCAGAAAGATTATAAGATAATTGTAGTCTCAAGGCATTATCTCGGAAGCATCAATCATACTTTACTAACTATTGAAGCAATTCAGAATCGAGGTTTTAAAGTTGACGGAATTATATTCAGCGGAAGCGAAAACAAATCGACCGAAAGTTTGATTTTGAATAAAACCGGAATTAAATCCATTGGAAGAATTGACGAAGAACCTTATTTTGATCAGAATGTAATTAAGGAATATGCTGATTTGTTTCGCGAAAATCTATTGAATTTATAGAGTAAAGAATATAGAATTAAGAAAATAGACTTTCTTATCTTTGTAAAAACTATAGAGTTTAGTCTTTTTTCTATACTCTATTTTCTATCTTCTTAAAAAATGACTTTACAAGAAAAAGACAGCCAATACCTTTGGCATCCATATACACAGCACAAAACTTCACAAACACCAATTGCAATTTCAAGAGGCGAAGGCGCGTTGCTTTGGGACGAAAACAATAAAGAATATATAGATGCAATTGCATCTTGGTGGGTAAATCCGTTTGGGCACAGTAATAAATTTATTGCCGATGCGATTTACAAACAACTGACGACTTTGGAACACGTTTTATTTGGAGGTTTTACTCACGAACCTGCAATAAAAGTGGCTGAAAAACTGATGGAAATTTTGCCTAAAAATCAGCAAAAAATCTTTTTTTCAGATAATGGTTCAACCGCAGTTGAAGTTGCAATTAAAGTTGCCTTGCAGTATTTTTTTAATAAAAATGAAAAGCGTACTATAATAATTGCTTTTGAAAATGCTTTTCACGGAGACACTTTTGCGGCAATGGCGGCAAGCGGAATCTCATTTTATACGCAAGCTTTTCAGGGAATGTTTATTGATGTTGTCCGAATTCCGGTTCCGGTAAAAGGGCAGGAGGAAGCAAGTTTTAATGCATTGAAAAATGTAATTCAAAAACATAATTGCGCTGGATTTATTTTTGAACCTTTGGTACAAGGCGCAGCCGGAATGGTTATGTACGAGCCAGAAGCATTGGAAAAGCTGATTGAAATTTGTAAAGAGAACAATGTTCTAACAATTGCAGATGAAGTAATGACAGGCTTTGGTAAAACAGGAAAAACCTTTGCAATGGATTATGTAAATGCTGATCCTGATATGATTTGTTTGTCGAAAGCATTGACGGGAGGAACAATTCCAATGGCGATTACAACTTTCACTCAAGAAGTTTTTGACGCTTTTTATGATGACGACATTAATAAAGCTTTATTTCATGGACATACTTTTACTGCAAATCCAACAGGTTGTGCAGCAGCTTTAGCAAGTATTGATTTATTGCAGACGGAAGAAATGCAGGATAATATCATCCGAATAAATAAAAACCATTTAGCGTTTCAGAAGAAAATTGAAAATCATCCAAAAGTAATTACTGCGAGAACACTCGGAGTTATTTTTGCGGTCGAGATAAAATCAGATTCTGAGGAAAGTTATTATGGTTCAATGCGTACCAAATTGTATAATTTCTTTATTGAAAAAGGAGTTGTTTTAAGACCGGTTGGAAATATTGTTTACATATTACCGCCTTATATAATGACAAACGAACAACTTCAGAAAGTTTATAAAACAATCGAAGAAGCAATTGAAATGGTTTAATTTTGCCTACAGATAACGCGGATTAAACGGATTTTCACAGATTAATCTTTTTAAATCCGTTTAATCCGCGTTATCTGTGTGCCATTTTTTATAATTCTTTTGCGACCTTTGTGGTTAGAAAATGCAATAGGCATAAAATCAATATTTTGAATACAAAGAAAATCTCCATAACCGCTTTTTCATCTATTTCGCCATTAGGAAATAATGCTGAAGAAGTTTGGACAAACTATCTGAACGAAAATCATTGCTTTTCAAAACAATTTTTGGATCAGCAGGAAACTTCAACGGCAGCACTTGGTGCGAAATCAAAAAAAATTATCGCCGAAATCAGGGAATCAGATCCTAAATATAATTTTTTGGATGACTCTGTTTTATTCGCTTTAGCGGCTTCTCGACAAGCTGTGAAACAAGCAAATTGGAGTTCGGAAGATGTTTTCGGAATTAATATTGGTTCTTCGAGAGGAGCAACAGATTTATTCGAAAAACATTATAAGGAATATATCGACACAGGAAGAGCACAGACTTTAGCATCTCCAACCACAACTTTAGGGAATATCTCTTCTTGGATTGCTCATGATTTGCAAAGTTCTGGTCCCGAGATTTCACATTCTATAACTTGTTCAACGGCACTTCATGCTTTATTAAATGGAGTTGCGTGGTTAAAATCTGGAATGTCAGATAAGTTTTTAGTGGGTGGAAGTGAAGCACCTTTAACGGACTTTACGATTGCTCAAATGAGAGCTTTGAAAATCTATTCGCGTATTGATCAGGATCAGGAAGCCTGGCCAAATCTGGCTTTTGATTTTGAAAAAACACAAAATACAATGATTTTGGGCGAAGGCGCGGCAGTTTGTTGTTTAGAGACCGGAGAAAAAGATAATGCAATTGCGTATGTAACAGGAGTTGGCTATGCGACTGAAGTTTTGGAACATAACATTTCGATTTCTGCAGAAGCAACCTGTTTTCAAAAATCGATGAAAATGGCTTTAGAAAATGAAGATTTAGAAAGTGTTGACGCAATCGTAATGCATGCGCCAGGAACGATAAAAGGAGATTTAACAGAGTTGCGTGCGATTGAAAAAGTTTTTGGAATCAATTTACCATTACTAACAACAAATAAGTGGAAAATCGGACATACGTTTGGAGCTTCAGGGATTTTGAGCTTAGAATTGGCGCTGTTGATGATGCAACATGATACTTTTATTGGAGTTCCGTTTGGAGAAAAACAAAAACAAAGCAAACCAATAAAAAAGGTTTTAATCAACGCTGTAGGTTTTGGCGGAAATGCTGTTAGTGTTCTGATTGAAAAACGATAATTAAAATATACTTCTAAAAAAAAATCCAGTCTGTTTTAGACTGGATTTTTTTTGAAACTTATATTTATCTATTGAAAAATAACCTTTTTAGAAACTGTAAAGTCATTTTCTAAAGTCACCTTTACAATTAAAACCTGATTACTTGACTGTAGGTTTGAAATTTGTAAATCGGTAGAATTTACTTTTGTTTTGTTGTAAAGTATTCTGCTTGAAACGTCATAAATTGAAATTTCTTTTAAGTTTTCTTTAGATGATAGCACTTTTACAGTTTTATCTTTTACAGAAATTAAAACGCCGTTTTCGATGTTTTCAAAATCACCAGTTCCTAACGATTTATTAGTGTAGCGCAGAACGAAACGATCTGTAAAAGTTCCTATAGCTGTTGTAAAAGTATAATTACTCTGCGTTAAGTCATGAATTGTATTTGTTGTTTTGTCTTCCAAATAGATTTTCTGAGTAGCTAATTCTCCATCGGCCTCATCAATAGCAATCGTGAAATCTCCTGCAATTGTTGTTTTATATCCTAAAGGAACTGTATCTGTGTCTGAAAAAGGTAAAGCTCTTCCTTGAATTACTAGTTTACTACTTTGACTAATACTGTAAAAGTCCAGATATTTATTTCCGTCAAAAGTTGCGCCATCAAAACCAGGTTCTACATCGTTAGTTGCACCGTCTATGTATCCAACTAATAATTGCTTGAAGGCTCCACCAGCATTCGTCATATTCAGCCATACGCGATGTCTTTCAAAACTCTCTGATTTAGAAGTTTTTCCAGGTTTGAAAAATTGACCGTTGTTGTCTGCTCCTGATCGCATTGTATTGTTGAAAGTAATAGTACCTGCAGCTTTTGTGCCAACAAAAAACGATTGACCTGCTGCAATTTGACCGCTAGGTTTTTCATTGTTATTTGAAGCATTTCCGCTTAGTGCCGCCGTTCTTACACCTCCACTAACATTGTAGCTGGCATAATCATCTGTATTATATTGATATGCACCACCTAAAACTACTGGAGTGTTATGCGTCCAAAAATATAAGGTTCCTTTTAATATATCTTTATTGTTAACATCAAGTATAAATTTATTAGCATCTAAAGCTGATGGATATGGATTTCCAACTAAATAATACTTACTAGCTGCTACTGTTTCGCCAGATAGTGTTCCGTTATTAGGTGTTCCAATAAATGTTGCAGGGTAAGCTTGTCTAGCTGTATTAGAGAAGTATTCAGGACCGCGAATAATATAACCTTTACCAACGGTCATTACAGTTGCTCTTGGCACAGCTACCCATTGTGAACTATTGTATGTTAAATATTTGTCAATATAAGTCGCTGGTGAAATGCCACCAAGAGTTTGACCTTTTACTGGTGTCGACCAATATACATAATCGGCTTGACGAATAGGAAGGGTTGTTCTTAGATATGTGATATTTCCACTGTTAATATTTGGATCGGTATCAGTTTGAATTAAACTTGAACTGTTTTTAAATAAAAGTGTTCCTGATGTCGTAGCAGATGAAAGAACTTTCACAGCACCGTAAACTCTTAGAGTAGTTGCAGATTCAACAGTTAAAGAGGCTTTGTCATTTACAGTAAGTGTATAAGCATATGATGGTAGGTTTACATCTGAAATAACTGGGCTATTTGCTACACCTGTTGGTATGATAACACAGTCAGTTGCAGTTGGAATTCCCGAAGGACTCCAGTTGCCTGCTAAGTTCCATACAGTATTTGTGGCTCCTGTCCATGTTTTAAATACAGGTATGTTGACTTGCAAAGAAGTGCCCGGTTGTGAAATACAGCCTGAAGCGTTTTTAGCAGTTACAATATAAGTTCCAGGATCTAGAGATCCAAATACAGTCTGATTGTAATAGTCTGTTCCGTTAATGCTGTAAGTCAATCCGCTTACTCCAGTGATTGTAATAGTACCTTTGACTCCAGAGCAAGTTGGTTGTGTAGTAACGCTTGCAGTTGGAGCTGTTGGATTTGCATTTGTAATAAAAGCTCCTGAAACAGCGCTTGTTGCAGTACTACAATTCCCTGTAACAATACAATAATAATAATATGATACTCCGGCAGTTCCTGCTTGTGGAGTATAAGTATTAGTTTGTGCTCCATTTGCAGCAACTAATGATGTACCACCTGTAGTGCTGTTTGTTGTATTTCTGTACCATTGATATTCAACAGAAGATTGTCCTCCTCTTGGAGTTCCTACTGCAGTAACAGATATTGGAGTAAATGCTGTCCCGCTACATACTGACTGACCAGCTGTTGACTGACCTGTAATTGCAGTTGTTACGTCGATATCTATTGCACTGTATATAGATGTGTCGGTGCATGTTCCATTATCAACCATAACTCGATATTGTCTGGTTGTACCTGAAATTGCTGATGGCGTATAAGAAGTTAATCCGGCTGTACCTGGGATGTCTTGATAGTTAGTGTTGTTTCCATCACTATATTGCCATTTTACAATTACGGATGTATCTGGATAGCGAATACTAGAATTAGCATAAGTATTAAATGTTAATGTTGGCATTGTATCACCAGGACAAATATGTTTTCCTCCATTAACTTGGCCTTTGTCTAAAATTACAATTTCTGTTGTGTATGTACCTGGAGCAGAAGTGCTGCAGCCAGAAGGATTAGTATAATTAACACTTACTGTTTTTGATCCTATAGTTAACCATTCAATCACAATATAATTGTCAGTAGCGGTACCTCTGTCAATAATTTTATAATCCGTATTAAGCACACCTGAAACAGACCAAATGTAATTCGATTTTCCTCCTTGAGTAGAATATGTCACATGTCTGTTTGCACAGGTTTTGGCTTGTGCTGCATTAGTAATTGTGGGAGCATATACGGTTACTGTTCTGGCAGTTGATGTTACTGCTGAGGCACAAGTTCCAGTTACAACTACGTCATAGCTTCCTGCGTCAGCAGTTGTAGGGTTAGTTAAGGTTAGAGTTGCTGATGTTGCCCCGCTTATAACACCTCCGTTTGTAATTGGAGTTAAGTCTTTTCTCCATTGATAAGTTAATCCTGTTCCTGTAGCTACAACAGTCATTGACTGTGTGCCACTTCCTGAACAAGTTGCTGCAGGAGTTGCTGGATGTGTTGTTATTGATGGTGCTGTGTTTATCGTTACTGCTACTGGGGTTGAAGTTACAGCTGGTGTACAAGTGCCACTGATATCTACAGTATAATTTCCTTGATTTGCTGTTGTAGGATTAGTTAAAGTAAGGCTTGCTGATGTTGCCCCGCTTATAACACCTCCGTTTGTAAGTGCAGTTCCGTCTTTTTTCCATACATATGCCAAATTAGTTCCAGAGGCTACAACAGTAATTGTTTGTGTGCCGCTTCCTGCACAAGTTGCTGCAGGAGCTGTTGGCTGAGTTGTTATTGATGGTGATGTGTTTATCGTTACTGCTACTGGATTTGAAGTTACAGCTGATGTACAAGTACCACTGATATCTACAGTATAACTTCCTTGGTTTGCTGTCGTAGGATTAGTTAAAGTAAGAGATGCTGTTGTTGCCCCGCTTATAACACCTCCGTTTGTAAGTGCAGTTCCATCTTTTTTCCAAACATAAGCCAAATTAGTTCCAGAAGCTACAACAGTAATTGTTCGCGTTCCAGTTCCTGAGCAGGTTGCTGCCGGAGCTGTTGGCTGCGTTGTTATTGATGGTGCCGTGTTTATCGTGACTGTTACTGCAGTTGAAGTTATAGCTGGTGTACAAGAACCACTTATGTCTACAGTATAATTTCCTTGGTTTGTTGTCGTAGGATTAGTTAAAGTAAGAGATGCTGTTGTTGCTCCGCTTATAACGCCTCCGTTTGTAACTGCTGTACCATCTTTTTTCCAAACATAAGTTAGGTTTGTTCCTGTAGCAGTAACAGTCAGGGTTCTGGTGCCATTGCCGGAACAAACTGCTGCTGGAGCTACAGGTTGAGTAGTAATTGCTGGTGCAGAATTTACAGTGATTGTTCCTGTCGCATTTACTGCGTTTGAGCAACCAGTTAATGGAATGCTATATGTGAAAGTTCCAGTTGCATTAGGTGTTCCACTAATTGTTATCGTATTATTATTCCAACTTGCAGTTATTCCGGCAGGTAAGCCAGTAATACCGCTGCTATTTATTCCGCTCGCATTTATTGTTGTGTGAGTAATAGATGTCATATTAACTCCAATACATGTTGTTGGCGTTGAAGAAGCGGCGCTAACGATGTTACCAGCATTGACGATTACTTCATTAGAAGTTACAGTACAGCCACCATTTGTTGATGTGCAGACTACATACCATGTCCCGACTCCTAGTGAAGCAGTTGTTGGGGTGTATGTTGTAGAAGTTGCTCCCGAAATTGGAGTTATTGTTCCTCCTGAAACCGATCTTTTTCCCCATTGTCTTGAGGTTATAGTGCCTCCTGATTCAGTAACAGTTAATAGGTTACCTGTTGTACAAAAATTTTGAGTTGTTGTTGGAGCTATTGATACAGATGAGATTTGAGCAGATACAGTGACAGTTACAGGATAGGTTACGCTCGTACAAGATGTAGAATAAATAAATACTCTAACAGTTGCATTATAGGTACCGACAGCTACGCCATAAGGCACATTTATGGCAATTGTCCCTGCACCAGCGGTAAAGGAACCACCCTGATCTCCAAAGCCAGCCGACTTAGCTGCACTGTCAAAAACTAATGCATATCCATTTGGAGAGCCGGTTGTGGCGCTATAAGTTAAAGTACTACTTACGCCATTTTTACAAACTGGAGAGTTGGTCGAATTAAATGTTACAGTTAATTCTGGACGTATTTCGACTTGTAGAACGCCTGTATAAACTGTCCCACAGTTAATATCTCCAACCATTACTCTATATTCCCAAGTTCCTGCAGTTGCAGGTGTTTCTGTGTATGAATTAGTTGTGTTAGCAATAGTTGTCCATGTAGTGGATGGACTTAATCTTTTTTCCCATCTAACAACTTCTCCTACAATAGTTCCTGTTAAGTTGATTGTAATTGGAGAATTAAAGCAAGCTGGGGCAACATAAGCTAAATATCCAGATTGTGGTGAAGGAGGTGTTTGTAAAGTTGCTGTATTGCCACTTGAAATTGTATTACTACATGAGTTACCACTTGAGCCACTTGCTAAATTTGTAATTGTTATTGTGCTAGAGTTAACTGTGGTTAAATCTGTAGTTGTAAAAGTTCCACTTCCAGTTGTATTAACAGTCATTGTTGCTGTTTTGGCTGTTGCGGATGGATTAGTTGTGTTATAGGTTACAATGTAGGTTCCAATCGGTAAACCAGATGCGGTTGAATTTAAGGTAACAACGGGAGTCGTTGAAGAAGTACATTTTACAGCAGTTACTGAAGTAATACTAAAAGCTTGACTTACTGCTACAGTAATTGTGCTTGTACTTGTATATAAATCGCTTCCATAGTATGTTGTACAAGTTAAGATTGCCGTATAATTACCTGTCTGACTTGCAGTCAAATTATAATTTTGTGCATTACTTGTAGTTGTAGTTCCATCAGGTGCTTTCATGCTCCAAGAGTAATTTACGCCTGCTGAACCTGATGAAGTTTTTGTTCCTGCTGAGCCTGAGTAAGAACCGATTAGATTAATCGTACCATTTTGACAAACTGGAGAATTTGAATTTGCAATTGCATTCATTGTTCCACCACCACTATTAAAAGCATCAAAATCATACACTGTACCGCCACCATTTCCTGTACAAGCTGCAATTTTGGTACTTCCGATATAAATGGCGACATTGTTTGAACATTTACTTTTATCAACTTTTCCTGGAGAATTAATTTTTACGGCCGTGCCAGATGGCAGGTGTATATTACTATTGTTGTCTGCAAAACTAAGTAAACCGTTAATTGTTACTTGAGTTACTGAGTTAAGCGTCACAGTGTTAGATACTATAAGATTCCCGTTGATTGTCAGTGTCTTAGCGTTAATGGTTCCGGCACTGGTTATTGTCGCGGCACTAGCTATTACAACATCATCTGTTGCTGTGGGAACTACGCCACCAACCCATGAACTAGCATCACTCCAATTTCCTCCTGTACTTGTAGAAGTTATTGTGCCTGCGACAATGGAAATTTTGTTGGAAAAGTAATTGGCTCTAAGAGAGGTGATGTTGAGTGTTGATGTATTTTTTCCAAAAGTAAAAAGTGACAACAGGAAAAATAAAAAACTTAAAAGTAATTTTCTAATCATAATTAAATCGTGGCATTTAATTTTTAAAAACTGTTTTTTTATTTTGTTTTGTTTAACGTTCGCATGCCATTAATTACTTAAAAAAGCAACATCCAAAAGAAGCCAAAGTAGTCATGTTAAGTGGTTTCTATCAGGATGTTATGCTGGCATAGGATTTAACCCAACAAAGATATAGACATATACGAGTTAGGAAAAAGGATGGTTTTAGAATGGCCGAATAATCGATGAAGTGTGAAAATTACTCGTTGAAATGCATGAAGAAAATCGTGTTTTTGTGGAAATTCTTATAAATACGAATTTTTAAATATAAGAAAAATCGCAAAATATAATGTCTATTTTACAATTATTTAAATTTTTTTATATAAAAACGCGAGTTGAGCCTATATATTCGCAAGAAAACGACATTTGTATAGGAAAGTATTTTCTGATGTTTTAGAGGTGTTTGAGAATGATTTAGGTCTATAGTTCTCAAAAAAAACGGAGCTTATTCTAGCTCCATCAATTTTACTTTTTCATAAACAAAATTGCTTTCATATCCACGACGAAGAAGATAGTCGCAGAACTTTTTTCTTTTCTTTAAAATATTATTTTCATGAATACTATTCCAACATCTTTCAGCAAGATTATTAAAAGTGTTTTCGTATTCTTCGGCAGAAATTTCTTTAAGCGCCAAAGTGATATTTGTCGAAGAAATATGTCTTGCTTTGAGTTCGTTTGTAATTCTGATTTTTCCCCAATGTTTGATTCTGTGTTTTCCTCGGGCAAAACTACAGGCAAAACGTGTTTCATTGAGAAAGTTATCCTCGATTAATTTTACTACTATAAAATCAATTTCTTCAGAAGTCATTTTTAAACTTTGCAATTTCGCAATTACCTCATCATGGCAACGCTCCTGATAGGCGCAAAAGTGTTCTAATTTCTGTAAAGCTTCTTTTGGAGTGTAACTTGGATTCATGAGTTTTTTCTTGCTTTTTAACTATAATTGCTAAAAATAGTTATTTTGATGTTAAATTTTAACCGATTTTTACATTATTTCTAAAAAAGAAATTACCTAAAATGTTGTGTGTGTGCGGAATTATAATATTTTTGTACGATAATATCGCAAGTTTAAAGCCGTTTGAAAAACAGTGTTTTAACATAAAAAATCAAAGTTTAAAAGCCAAAATTAAAGTATTGCCCCAAAAAATGCTATACCATTTAGTTTTCTTTTAACGCCAAAAACAAATATAATACCACGCCTATGCTTCGAAAACTACTTTTATTCGTTCGTTCTTTATTTTGTTCTGATGAAAAAAGCTACAATGCAGTTTATACTAAGAAAGATTTTTCTTTTAAAGTGAAAACTGTTAAGGTTCTTTACGCAGCTTTTTTTACATTTTTATTTGTGAATTTTGCTGAAGCACAGACTGTAGATTTATTTCAATTTAATTTTGAGAATACAACTGCTCCAAACATTAATAATACGTTGGGTACCCCTACTTTTAGTTCAAATGGTTTGACCGCTGCAAGTTTAGGGTTTAGCACAACAACTCCTTGTGGAGGTTCATATATGTATACTGGAGCAGGTTGGGATACGGGGGATTATTATAGATTTACTGTTAACACAACAACTTATTCTAATTTGAAACTTACTTTTTGTAGTAGGAGTAATACCGGAGGTATTGGAGAATTTCATGTTAGGGTTAGTACTGATGGTACTAATTGGACAGTTGTTGATGATTTTGATGCAGTGACCGGCAATTTAACACAGACAACAAGTATTTTTCCTGCATTTGCAAACAACAAAACAACGCTTTATATTGATATATATAAATCTGAAGCGAGTGGAGGTAGTACAAGAACATTTTTAATTGATAACGTAACTTTAACAAGTTATGCAATACCAACTATAACTAGTTTTACGGGCTCACCAGTTTGTAGCGGGGCTACTCCTACAGTAGTAATAACCGGTACAAATTTAACAGGAGCGACGGCAGTTAATTTTAATGGTACCCCTGCTACATCTTTTACAGTAAATAGCAGTACTCAAATAACAGCGACACTACCAGCAAGTGCATCAACTGGATATATTACTGTGACAACGCCAGGAGGTACTGCAGCTAGTTCAAATGCATTTGTTGTAAATCCGCTTCCTACAATTACAGCATCTGCTTCGCCCACTTCAGTAATTAGTGGAGGCGCTTCAACATTGACGGCAAGTATAACCGAAAAAACTATACTGCTTCAAGAAGGGTTTAATGGACCAACTAATAGTTGGAACCCCTTAAATAGTTCAACTGGAGGAAGTACGACCGAGAATGCAAATGCTGCTTGGATGTTACAACCAGCAGGATATTACTACTACTATGGAGCTGGTTATCCTGGATACCAATTCAAATCTAATGATAACAGCCAATTTTATTTAACTAATAGTGCTATCCAAGGAAGTTCGGGGAATACGCTTACCTATTTGCAGTCACCTGCAATGAATACTACAGGATATACTTCACTTTCTTTAGAATTTTATCAATTTTTCTTGAAGTTTACGGATGGTACGGATAATAGTTATGTTGAGGTTTCTACCAATGGAACAAGTTGGACACAGGTATTAAGTAATACCTCAACTCAAGGTGGACAAAGTGCCTTTGCGGTAACTACCGTTTCTTTGAATAGTTATATTAACCAGCCAACACTTTATATAAGATTTAGATATGTGGCTAAGTTTGACTGGTTTTGGGCTATTGATAATGTTACAGTTTCTGGTAATAAAGCTATTTCTGGTAATTACAGTTGGTTAGCATCTCCGGCAGCTACAGCAGGCTTACCGGCAAATGCAGGAACAGCTCTTTCAACAAATAATAGTATAACTGTAAATCCAACTCAAACAACAAATTATACGGTAACAGCAACTAATACTACTACCGGATGTAGTACAAGTGGAACTCCAGTTACAGTTACAATCTTGCCACCAACAATTACTAGCTTTACTGGTTCTCCAGTTTGTAGTGGAGCAACTCCTTCAGTAGTAATTACAGGAACGAACTTCATTGGCGCAACAGCCGTAAATTTTAATGGTCTTGCAGCGACTTCTTTTACAGTAAACAGTAACACGCAAATTACCGCGGTATTGCCAGCTACTGCAACCACGGGAACAATTACTGTAACAACAGCTGGAGGGACAGCAACTAGTGGAAGTAATTTTGTAGTAAATCGTGCTCCAGCCAGTTTAAGTTACACGACTTCAACAGCAAGTTATTGCAGAAATGCGGTGATTACAGCAAATACACCTTCATTTGGAACTGTAGGTTCACCGGCTCCTACATTTGGTGTTTCTCCAGCATTGCCTACAGGATTAGCATTAAATCCTACAACGGGTAATATAACAGGTACACCTAGTGTTGCTACACCTGCTGCAAACTATACGATTACAGCTACAAATTCTTGTGGAAGTACATCAACTATTTTAAACATTACGGTAACTGTCGGAGCAGTAACGGCTACAGGAACAATTACAGGAACTTCTGCTGTTTGTCAAGGCGCTTCTGGAGTTTCTTATTCAGTTCCCACAATTGCTAATGCCACAGGATATAATTGGACTTTGCCATCGGGCGCAACTATTGTATCTGGAGCAAATACAAATAATATTACTGTTGATTTTTCTGCATCAGCTTCTTCTGGAAATATTACTGTTCAAGGTACAAGTGGATGTGGTAATGGGCCAGTTTCTACGAATTACGGAGTTACTGTTGTTGCTGTTCCAGTAGGTCCGGTAATTGCGAAGAGTTCAGGTGCATCTGCAGCGACAGTGTGTGCAGGTACGACACTTACTATGACGGTAACCACAGCAGGGACTGGGGGTACAGGAACATCACAGGATGAATATCGTTATAATAACGGATCCGGCTTTACAGCATGGAGCACAACAGTTCCAAGTTTTACAGCACTTGTTGGAACCAATACCATAGAATCAAGAAGAACCTCAACAGGAACGGGCTGTACAACAGCATCAGGAAATACATTAAGCTGGACAGTTGTTGCAGCTCCTGTAGGTCCGGTAATTGCGAAGAGTTCAGGTGCATCTGCAGCGACAGTTTGTGCGGGCACAACATTAACAATGACTGTCACTACAGCAGGGACTGGGGGTACAGGAACATCACAGGATGAGTATCGTTATGATACTGGTTCAGGTTTTGGTTCTTGGAGCACAACGGTTCCAAGTTTTACAGCAGTAGTCGGAACAAATATCATAGAATCAAGAAGAACATCAACAGGAACAGGCTGTACAACAGCATCAGGAAATACATTAAGCTGGACAGTGGTAGCTGTTCCAGTAGGTCCGGTAATTGCGAAGAGTTCAGGAGCATCTGCAGGGACTGTTTGTGCAGGTACAACACTTACCATGACTGTTACTACAGCAGGGACTGGAGGTACAGGAACATCACAGGATGAATATCGTTATAATAATGGATCCGGCCTTACTGGATGGAGCACAACAGTTCCAAGTTTTACAGCAGTAGTTGGAACCAATACCATAGAATCAAGAAGAACCTCAACAGGAACAGGCTGTACAACAGCAGCCGGAAATACATTAAGCTGGACAGTTGTAGCTGTTCCAGTAGGTCCGGTAATTGCGAAGAGTTCAGGTGCATCTGCAGCGACAGTGTGTGCAGGTACGACACTTACAATGACTGTAACTACAGCAGGAACAGGAGGTACTGGTACATCACAGGACGAGTATCGTTATGATACTGGTTCAGGTTTTGGTTCTTGGAGCACAACGGTTCCAAGTTTTACAGCAGTTGTTGGAACCAATACTATAGAATCAAGAAGAACCTCAACAGGAACAGGCTGTACAACAGCATCAGGAAATACATTAAGCTGGACAGTTGTTGCAGTTCCGGTAGGTCCAGCAATTGCGAAGAGTTCAGGTGCATCCGCAGCGACAGTTTGCGCAGGTACGACACTTACCATGACGGTAACCACAGCAGGGACTGGGGGTACAGGAACATCACAGGATGAATATCGTTATAATAACGGATCCGGCCTTACAGCATGGAGTACAACGGTTCCAAGTTTTACAGCAGTAGTTGGAACCAATACCATAGAATCAAGAAGAACCTCAACAGGAACAGGCTGTACAACAGCATCAGGAAATACATTAAGCTGGACAGTTGTAGCTGTTCCAGTAGGTCCGGTAATTGCGAAGAGTTCAGGTGTATCTGCAGCGACAGTGTGTGCAGGTACAACACTTACCATGACGGTTACTACTGCAGGAACAGGAGGTACAGGTACCTCACAGGATGAGTATCGTTATGATACTGGTTCAGGTTTTGGTTCTTGGAGCACAACGGTTCCAAGTTTTACAGCAGTTGTTGGAACCAATACCATAGAATCAAGAAGAACTTCGACAGGAACCGGCTGTACAACAGCATCAGGAAATACATTAAGTTGGATTGTCAATCCACTACCAACTATAACAACATCCTCAACACCAGCAGAAGTTACAGTAGTATGTGCAAGTACATCAGTTCAAACTACAGATTTAGTTTATACGGCTTCAACACAAAATGGAACTAGTTACAGTATTGATTGGGCAACATTAACTGATCAGGGCTCTACTTCTTACACTTTTGCTACAAGTGGTGGTTCTGTAACAGGAATAAATGTTCCAGCTAATACTGCCGCAGGGACATATACTGGAGTTATGACAATTACAAACGGAAATACTTGCTCTGTTAATTTAAATATTACTCTTACGATAAAACCAAATTATCCAGCACCAACTGTTGGCACAATAGTATATCCAAATTGTACTACAGCAACGGGAAGTGTAACACTAACTGGTTTGCCAGCTTCAGGAAATTTACTTCAATCTGATGGTACAACAACAACAACAATTCCTTTTTCAACAACTACTTTAACAATTTCAGGACTAGCTTTTGGAACTTATAGATTTGGCGTTGATAACGGATGTATTGTGACTTATTCAACTCCTGTAACAATTGGAGCTAATACTTGGAATGGAACTGCATGGTCTTATACTACAAATCCAACATCAACTGAAATGGTTAATTTCGCTAGTGGTTATACTATTAGTGCAGATGTAACATATTGTTCTGTTACAGTAAGTAATGGTGCAGCAGTAACAGTTGCATCAGGAAAAACATTGACAGTTACTAATGGAGTTCATGTTGTTTCAGGAAGCTCGTTAACTTTTGAAAATAGTTCAAACTTATTACAAACTAATACAAGTAATACTTTAAATACGGGTAATATTTTTTATAATCGTATAGCGCCAAAAATTCGTCAGGCCGATTACGTGTATTGGTCAACACCAGTTAAAAACCAGACGTTGGCAGCGCTTTCACCATTAACTTCTATTTCTAAACTGTACGCATATGATGGTAACCAATGGGTATTTACACCTAGAACTACTATTATGGCTACAGGTAAAGGATATATTGTACGCGGACCAGAAAACTATTCCAATACAAGTAAAGCTGATTTTCCAGCAAGTTTTTGGGGAACACCTCAAAATGGAACTTTTACAGGTGAAGCCATGGTTGGAGGGAAATATTATTTACTTGGAAATCCATATCCTTCAGCATTAGATGCTACCACATTTATAACTGATGTTGATAATAGGGATTTATTAAGTGGAACACTTTATTTCTGGACACATAATACACCGGTTGTTCTTACAGGCAAATATCAATATAAAACAGATGATTATGCCACATGGAATTTAAGTGGAGGAACAGGAACACGTCCCGCTATTTCTGCATCTGATCCAGATCTTAGTGGTGATGATCCTAACGATGATACGCCGAGCGGTCAAATTGCATCAGGACAAGCTTTCTTTACAGGTACTGTCATGTCAGGTAATGTGACTTATAAAAATTCAATGAGAATTGGAGGGAATTCAAACGGTCAGTTCTTTAAGCCTGGCAAAACAGCTAAAACTGCCGAGGTAGAAAAACATCGTGTATGGCTGAATATGACAAATGCAGGAGGTGCTTTTAAGCAATTATTGGTAGCATACATTGAAGGAGCAACTAATGGTTATGAAAGATTGTATGATGGAAAAACGTTTGACGGAAATAAATTTGTCGATTTTTATAGTATTAACGAAGATAAAAAATTAGTAATTCAAGGACGTGGTTTACCATTTACTGATGTTGATGAAGTACCATTGGGTTATCGTACAACAATTGCAGGAGATTTTACAATCGCTATAAATAAAGTTGATGGAAATATGAAAACTCAGGCGATTTATCTTGAAGATAAAAAGACGGGTACCCTTCATGATTTAAGAGCAAGTAATTATACTTTTGCAACAGAAATTGGAACCTTTGCTGATCGTTTCGTACTCCGATATACTAATAAATCTTTAGGAACGGGTGATTTCGAAAATATTGAAAAAGGTATTACGGTTTCTGTAAAAGATAAAGTAGTTAAAGTAGTTTCATCAAACGAAAATATTCAAGATGTTTCGATTTTTGATGTCGCAGGGAAATTGCTTTATAATAAAAAGAAAGCAGGAACATCAGAATTACTGATTTCAAATTTGCAATCTAGTAATCAGGTTTTATTAATTGATATAACATTTGAAAACGGATATAAAACAACAAGAAAACTTATTTTTCAATAAATAAAAAATAAGTTTAGCACTTAAAAAGCCATTTCTCTCTTTGAGAAATGGCTTTTTGTTTTTTACTAAATATCACCAAAAGTGGGTATTGCACACATATGAAGTTATTTATAATTTAGGAAAATTCGTATAATTATTTATTGACTTTATTTTGATTAGAAAATTACTTTATGCAGTGATTCTGACTGTGTTTTTTGGAAATTTTGAATTTTATGCACAGCAAGGAAAAATTGATGTTACTTTTAATACTCTGGATGACGGTTCAATTGGAGATGGATTTGACGGTCCAGTACAAACGTTATCTTTACAATCGGATCAAAATCTTATCGTTGGTGGGGAATATTTAAATCTTAACGGAATATCTTCTCCGTATTTCACTCGCTTAAAACCGGACGGTACAATCGATGAAAGTTTTCACACAGGAAGTGGTTTCAATGGAAAAGTATATGCAACGTATATTCAGCCAGATGGAAAAATTATAGTTGGAGGAAGCTTTACTACTTACAACGGCATAAATGCAGGACGACTTATTCGCTTAAATACAGACGGAAGTTATGATGCATCATTCAATACTTCAATTGGTGCGACAACAGGTATTATATACGATATTACGCTTCAGTCCGATGGCAAAATAATTATCTGTGGAAGCTTTACAAAATATAATAATGTAACAACAAATCGTATTGCAAGAATTTTATCCACGGGGGCTTTAGATACTTCTTTTTTAATAGGTTCAGGTACTACTTCTAATATTAATAATGCAAAAGTTTTGGCCGACGGAAAAATATTGCTTTCAGGAAATTTTACTTCTTTCAATAATACTCCGCACAATAGATTTGTTCGTTTAAACAATAATGGAAGTGTTGATTCAAGCTTTAATATTGGGGCAGGCTTTGATGATGATGTAAATGCAATGGAAGTTCAGTCCGATGGGAAAATTATTTTAGGAGGAAAGTTTGTCACTTTTAATGGAAATAGCGCAAACAGAATTATCAGAATAATGCCCGACGGAACTATCGACTCTTCTTTTTTTACAGGATCTGGATTTAATTCGGGAGCAGTTTTAGCCTGTAAAATAGATTCTGTTGGAAATATCATGCTTGGAGGATCATTCACTGGAAACTATAACGGAATTAGTGTCAACCGAGTTTGTTTTTTAGATAGCTCAGGTTTCCTAAAAGATGAAATTGATTTTGGATCAGGTCCGGCTACGGCATCGGTTTTTGCCTTGGAAAACGATGCTGAAGGCGCATGGTATATTGGAGGCTCATTTTCAGTTTTTGATGGTTTAAATCAAGGACGATTGGCAAAAATTGATTCCGAAGGCGAATATGATACAAGTTATTTAACATCCGGAATCGGGTTTGATAATTCAGTCTATAGCATACTGTCTTTAGAAAATGCGAAAACAATGGTATTTGGCAATTTCAAAAAGTTTAATGGAACAAACGCTTTCCGAATAGCTAAGCTTTTAGAAGACGGCTCATCAGATCCAGAATTTAATTTGAGACAGGCAGGTGCAAATAATTTAATAAAAACTGCAGTTTTGCAGCCAGATGGCAAAATTATACTCGGAGGAAATTTTACAAAATATAATGAAACGTTGATTAATCGCATTGTAAGGATTTTGCCTGATGGAACTGCAGATGCTTCTTTTAATATAACCTCTGGATGTAACAGTCAGGTTTATGCGCTCGCTATACAACCAGATAGGAAAATAATTGTAGCGGGAGGTTTTACGAAATATAATGATATAAATGTTGGTCGAATTGTTAGGCTTACTTCAGATGGTTCAAGAGACACTAGTTTTAACCCAGGATTGGGTGCTGATGCGATTATTGAATCGATTTTGATTCAGTCTGATGGAAAAATTTTATTAGGTGGACGATTTACAACTTTTAACGGCATTCCGTTTTCGCATCTCGTTCGTTTAAATAGTGATGGCAGTATTGACTCAACGTTTACGATCGGCGACGGATTTGATAAAAATGTCTATACTATAGCATTGCAATCTGATCAAAAAATAGTTGTCGGCGGTAATTTTTTGAGCTTTAATAAAGTACCACAAAAAAGAATTGTAAGGCTTAATCCAAATGGAAGTTTAGATAATGCGTTTGATTCAGGTTCTGGTTTTAGTAAAGGAGATGTGCGAAGTATTTTAGTGCAGCCTGATGATCGTATTTTAGTGGCGGGAACTTTTTCCGGAACATATAAAAATACCTCAGCTTTAAGATTGGCAAGATTATTAAAGTCGGGTGGTTTAGATAATTCTTTTAGTGCTACGCTAAATAATAAAGTATTTTCGATTAGTTTTTCATCAGATCATAAACTTTTGATTGGTGGAGATTTTAATTCCGTTTCTGGGATTTCCAAACATAGAATTGCGCGCTTGAAACTCTGCTTAGAATCAACAACATGGAATGGAACTTCATGGTCAAATGGTTTTCCGTCAGGCGGAAAAGAGTTATTTTTTAAAGAAGACTACGCTACTTTGACAACAGCAAATATTTGTAGTTGCACTATTGATGAAGGTAAAAAAGTTACTTTGCAGAGCGAAAATACTTTAAGTATCGAATTTTCGTATTCAGGTTTAGGAACTTTAGTTTTAGAAGATTCGGCAAATTTATATCAGTCAGATGATGATATTGTGAATACAGGAATTATCCATTTGAAACGAAATTCATCACCTATTTTAAAATCAGATTATGTGTATTGGTCGTCTCCAGTTGAAAATCAAAAGTTATTTGATCTTTCGCCAAATACAATATCGGATCGCTTTTTAACTTATAATCCCACAATAAAAAATTGGAAAGTTGAAAATGTAGCTAATACAATGGCAACTGGAATTGGTTATATTATTCAAGGCCCTAGAGATTTTTCCGCGGTAACTCGCGAATCTTATCCTGCAACTTTTAAAGGAGTACCTCATAATGGAAAAATAGAAGTGAACTTAGGACCAGCGAATAGTTTTAATTTAATTGGAAATCCCTATCCATCCACATTAAATGCTGATGTTTTTTTAAAAGAGAACTCATCAAAAATTAAAGGGACAATATACTTTTGGACTCATAATACTCCGATAACAAATAATAAATATGCATCGGATGATTATGCTGTTTATAATTTGCTTGGAGGAGTAGGAACTCGAGGCGCTTTGTCAAGCGGTGTAAATGAAATTATACCTGATAAAACAATTGGCGCCGGACAAGCCTTTTTTGTAGCGAGCCAAAATTCGGGTGTGATTGAATTTAATGACAAGATGAGAATGAAGGAACGTAATACGTCCTTTTTTAAACCCGCAAAAAGTAAAGATTTTGAAGAAAACGACATAAAAAAACGAAGAATTTGGCTGAATCTTAAAAATCAGGAAGGCCTCTTTAAACAAATCCTGATTGGATATATAGAAGGCGCAACAAACGAATATGATATAAGTTTTGACGCTGAATCTTTTAGTGGAAATAAATTTGCAGATTTTTATAGTATATCAGAAAATAAAAACCTGGTTATTCAAGGCAGGGTTTTTCCTTTTGAAAGAACGGATTCCATTATACTTGGGTATATGTCAAAAATTGAAGGTAATTTCAATTTAAGTATTGATCATTTTGATAATGAATTTTCTGAAACAAACATTTATCTTGAAGACAAGGAATTAAAGATATTACATAATTTAAAAGAGTCACCTTATATTTTCAAAACAGAGAAAGGGACTTTTGATAACAGATTTGAATTAAAGTATGTCGACAATGAATTAAAAGTTGATGATTTTAAAAATGATTCGAATGTCATTTTAGTTGCAGTAAAAGACAAACAAATTAATATTAATGCTTCACAGGAATCAATTAAAGAAATTGAAGTTTTTGATTTGACAGGAAAAGTTCTTTACAAAAAAACTAAAATTAATGCACCTCATTTTTCTATTCAGAATCTGAATTGTGGAAATCAAATTTTATTTATAAAAGTTACTTTAGAAAATGGTTCTGAATCTACAAGAAAAGTAATTTTTTAGAAGCGTTTTTTCACCAAAAAAAAATCCGTTTAATTCTTTTAAGCGGATTTTTTTTTGAATTTTTTTTCTTGAAATAACCGTTTGCCTGACGTTTTTTTTCCTCAATTTTCTTTAACCGATTCAAAATTTTTTAAAGTTGTTGAAAAACTCAAAAAACTCAAATTTAGTTATTCAGACGATTAGCAAAATTTAAAAGACCAATTACATCAAAAAATATAATTCATGAGAATTTACTTAAATATTTGTGTTTTAGAAATAAAATCAAATTATAACGGTCTGTTTTTTAGATATTTATTAAAAATTTGTAAATTGTTTAAGGATGTTTTCAAATAATTTACACTATTATTTTATACTTCATTTTATGCCTTTTCAATTGAAAGCAGACAAAAAATAATTTGTTTTTCTAGTGCCCCTCTGCCAGATTTAAATACTGAGTGTTACAACTTTAAAATACCAGATTTAAGGAACAGAATTACTTTTATACGACTTCTTTTTTCTCACTACTCAGGCCTGTTAATCAAGTTCCTGCAAATGTGGTATTTATTAATTGCAGAATAATTTTTCAGTTGAATCTGAATTTAATTTTTGTCATTTAAAATGCTACAGTATGAAAAGAACATTACTTATTTCGGTATTAGTTTGCCTTCCTGTTTTTCTTTTGGCACAAACTACAGCAACATTTACATTAGGAGGTACACAAACATTTGTTAGTCCAGCAGGAGTTACGAGTATTACAGTGCAGGCATGGGGTGCCGGTGGAGCTGGAGGAAGCTCAACAAACCCAGGTTTTAATGGTGCATATGCTGGTTCAGGTGGTGGAGGTGGTGCTTTTGCAAGTTCTGTTCCTTTGACTATCACTTCAGGAGAAACTTTGACCGTTAATGTGGGTGTTGGCGGAAAAGGTGTAGCCAGTGCAAATGGTGGTGCAGGTGGATCATCTGGAATAACAGGATACTCTATTTTGGCAGAAGGTGGAAAAGGAGGTTTGGTAAATAACGGAAGTTTGGTTTTAGGTGGAGCTGCAGGACTTGCTGCAAATTCTACAGGAGCAACAAGAATTTCTGGTACTGCAGGAGGAAATGGCGAGTTCGGATTTACTGACGACACAGGTTCAATTATTAGTTCTGGTGCCGGAGGAAATGGAGCCAATGGAGGAGGAACTGGTGGAGCTGGTATTGCAACGGCTTTTACTTCGAGTGTTGGAAACGCTGGAAACGCTCCGGGAGGTGGAGGAAGCGGAGGAAGATCTTCTTTTTTAGCAGCAGCAAGACGCGGAGGCGATGGTGGTGATGGAAAAGTTACTATAACTTATAACTGCCCTACTTATAGTTTGACCAACACAACGGCAACAGCTGTAAATGTTTGTTCTGGAGATGCTTCTGAAGTAACATTGACAGGAAATTTGCCTATTGGACTCTACTCTGTTTCATATAATATTCAGGGCGCCGCTCAAACTCCAGTTTCTATGAAAGTGACGACAGCAGGAACAGGAAGTTTTATTGCTTCAGGTTTTACTACCGTAGGAACAAGAACGATTGTAATAACTGCTTTATCATCAGGATCAAGTTCTGTAGCTTCTGAAAACTGTACTTCAACAATTAATACAGGTAATTTCACAACTGTTACAGTAAATTCATCAGGAACTGCTCCAGTAGCGACTGCAGGAACTAATGCTACTTGTAATCAAATTACAGCAAATTGGCAAGCTGTTGCAGGAACAGTTTATTATGAACTTGATGTTTCTACAGCAAGCAATTTTTCTAGTTTTGTGACTGGTTATAATGCTTTGAATGTAGGTAATGTATTAACTTATAATATTACAGGCTTAACAAATAATACTTATTATTATAGAGTTAGAGCGTATAACGGAAATTGTATTAGTGCTAATTCTAATACCATAACTTATGCAACGGCTGTAACGCCTGGGACAGTAACTTCTTTAACGGGAACAGGCGCAATTTGTACTGAATTTATTGCACGTTGGAATGCATTGACAGCCGCAACAAGTTATTTATTGGATGTTTCTACTACGTCTACTTTTAATGCGGGAACTTTTGTGGGGAGTTATAATTCTTTAGATGTAGGTAATGTAACAACATATGATGTTGTAGGTTTGAACGCTAACACACAATACTATTATAGAGTAAAAGCAAAAAATGGTTGTGGGCAGAGCGTAAATTATTCAGCAGTTCAACCCGTTACAACCTCGAATACTCTTCCTGGAGATGTAACGTCCAATACGGCTAACAATATTCTTTGTAATTCATTTAATGCTAGATGGAATTCGACAACACAGGCATCTAATTACTTGTTGGATGTTTCAACGTCATCAACTTTTGCAAGTTTCTTACCGGGGTATCAATCTTTAGATGTAGATAATGTTAATGTTTATACAGTTACGGGATTAAACGGTGGTACACAATATTATTATAGATTGAAAGCAAAGAATGGATGTGGTGTAAGTGCAAATTATTCAGTAACTAGGATGGTAACAACTTCAAATGCAGCTCCTACAGCTCCTGTATTGTCAATTTCCTCGGCCTTATGTAACCAAATCGCTGTGACTTGGACGGCTCCTAATGGAACACTAACCTATACAGTTCAAATGTCAACATCTAATACTTTTCCAGCAACTACAGCAACTCAGACAGTAACTGGGCTTACAGCTACTAATTATACTTTTACAGGCTTAACTTCTGGGCAAACTTATTATTTTAGAGTTTATGCAAAAAATGGATGCGTAGCAGGAAATGGAACTGTTTCTACTACAGTTACAAGTGCTACTTTAACACCGACGGTGGCACCAACAATCAGTCAAGATGGAGCATTAACATTTTGTCAGATAGATGGAGTGAATCTTACTTCTAGCACAGCTCCACCTGGTTATGGTTATCTTTGGTCAACTGGAGCAACCGGTTCAAGTATTTTTGTAACTGCTGCGGGTAGTTATACGGTTCAATTTACAAGAGCTGGTGGTTGTAATAGTGCTTCATCAGCTGCTAAAGTAGTTGTAGTTGAGGATTTACCAACAGCAACAACACCAAGTGGAGCTGTAACAATTTGTTCAAATGGTTCAGCAACGGTAAGTGGAGCATCGGCTTCTAACGGAACTATTAAATGGACTTTTAGTGGAGGTTCAGGAACCTTAACAGGAGATACTTCCCTTACTCCAACTTATACTCCAACATTAGGAGGTGCAGCGCGAACCGTTATTTTAACGATGACAGTAACCAGTAATAATACATGTGCACCACAAATTGCCACTGCTACTTATACAATAAATATTCAGGCAGCACCAACAGCATCAATTACGGGATCTAAAATTATTTGTTCCAATGGTTCAGCTACAGTTGGAGCGGGAGAAGCAAATGCTGCAAATGGTACAGTTTCCTGGACACACGACGGACTTGGAACACTTTCAAATAGTACAACTTTGACGCCAACTTATACCGCAGTGGCTGGTGATGCAGGTAAACAAGTTACTTTAACACTAAATGTAACAGCTTCCCCAGCTTGTGCAACAGCTTACACCGTGTCTGATGTTTATACTATTGCTGTTCGTCCGGAAAATACGGTAACTGCAGCTTCATCATCACCTGTTTTGTGTGTGAATACTTTGATGCCAAATATTACGCATACAACAACAGGAGCAACAGGAATAGGAACTCCGTCAGGTTTGCCGACAGGGGTTACTGCCTCATGGGCTTCAAATACTATTACAATCAGTGGTACTCCAAGTAATACAGGAACATTTAATTACAGTATACCTTTAACAGGAGGTTGCGGAACATACAATGCCACTGGAACTATAGTCGTAAATTTAAACACTGCTGGAACAGCATCTTCTTCTCCAACAGTTTGCAGTCATACTGTAATGACAGATATCACACATACAACAACTGGCGCAACAGGTATTGGTTCGCCTAGTGGTTTGCCGCCCGGAATAACAGCAAACTGGTCTTCAAATACTATTACCATCAGCGGAACACCAACAAATGTTGGAACTTACAATTATACTATTCCGTTAATCGGCGGTTGCGGAACAGTTAATGCTACCGGAACTATAACAGTCAATCCTTTGCCTGTAACTCCTGGTTTAGGAACTATTGTTCAGCCGACCTGTGCTAATCAAAAAGGTAGCATAACATTACAAGGTTTGCTTTCGGGAGTAAATTGGACTATTACTCAAACAGGAACAGTTTCGCAGACTTATAATACGACTGATACAGATTTTACAATTTTAAATTTAATTCCGGGAACTTATAATTTTACAGTTCATGAGGGTGCTAATTGTCCATCAATGGCAACTGTAAATGTTGAAATTAAAGCACCAGTAACAAATATTTGGAGCGGTAGTTGGTCAAATGGAAATCCAGTTAGTACAGATATAATTGAATTTGCAGCTGATTATCAATCAACAGGTGATTTAAGCGGATGTTCTTGTAAAGTAGATGCCGGAAAAAAAGTTACCATTAATTCTGGTCATACCTTGACAATCGAAAATGATGTTGTTGTTGAATCTGCTAGTGGCGCATTATTGACATTTGAAGATAGTGCAAGCCTTATCCAAGTGAATAATGTAGCTAATACCGGAAGTATAATTTATAAACGTAATAGCATCCCAATTCGTCAGGCTGATTATGTTTATTGGTCTACACCTGTGCAAGGTCAAACTCTTGGTGGCGTTTCACCAGCGACTTATATTGATAAATATTTAGCCTACAATGGTTCACAATGGGTAGCTGTGCCAAGAGCAACTGTAATGACTATTGGTAAAGGTTATATTATTCGCGGACCAGAAAATTATTCAAACACTGTTCGAACTGCCTTTACTGCTTCTTTTAAAGGAGTGCCAAATAATGGTGATATAAATGGTGAAGTTGTAAGTGCAGGTAAATATTATTTAGTTGGAAATCCATATCCTTCAGCACTGGATGCTGATGATTTTATTAATGCCAATAGCATTTTAGAAGGAACGCTGTATTTTTGGACACATAATACTCCTGTCGTTTTAGGCGGTGCATACCAATATGCGACAGATGATTATGCAACTTATAATTTGAGTGGAGGTGTTGGAACTGCTGCTGCTCCATCAGGTACCCAAGCTCCAGGTAATAATGCAAGTGTTCCAAGTGGTCAAATTGCAGCTGGACAATCTTTCTTTGCAGAAATGTCGGGTTCTGGAACAATTAAGTTTAATAATTTAATGCGAAATGGGGGCAATAATAATGGTCAGTTTTTTAAACCGAAAAACAACTCAAAAGCTAACGCTTCCGAAAAACACCGTGTATGGCTGAATATGACTAATGAAGGAGGAGCTTTCAAACAATTAATGGTTGGATATATTCAGGGAGCTAGTAATGATTTCGAAAAAAAATATGATGGTGTAACTTTTGATGGAAATAAATATATTGATTTTTATAGTGTAAATAATGAAAAACATCTTGCAATTCAAGGGCGTGCACTGCCATTTTTAGATATTGATTTGGTTCCTTTGGGATATCGAACTACAATTGCTGGAGAATTTACAGTCTCAATAAGTCAGGTAGATGGTAATATGAAAGATCAGGCAATATATTTAGAAGATAAAATGACGGGAAAAATTCATGATTTGCGCGAGAGCAATTATACATTTAAAACAGAAGCAGGAACTTTTACAGACCGTCTCGTATTACGCTATACTAATAAATCTTTAGGTACACCTGATGTTCAAAATACAGATAGTAAAGTTTTAATTGCAGTAAAAGATAAAGTAATCAAAATCACTTCGACAGTTGAAATACTTGAAAAAGTCTACATTTTTGATGTTTCGGGAAAACTTCTCTATGAGAAATTGAATATTGATGAAAAGGAATTACAAATTGATAACCTTCAGGCATCTAATCAGGTCTTATTGATAAAAGTTGCTCTTGAAAACGGAAGTATAACAAATTCGAAAGTTATTTTTTAAAAAACTAAAAGTTATTTTGGTAAAGAATCCATTCCATATCCGGAGTGGATTTTTTGCGTTTAGAGGAATGCATAAAATTAAAATGAAGCTTTAACATCTTACAATTCTTTTTTTAGAATTTGAATAATTTGTAAGTGCGAAATGTTAAAGTGCTGATTTCTAAGTTAAAATTTTTAATTGATGTAAATAAAATCGTACCTTGTTGTTGTTTTGATTCGACAAACAACATAAAAGCCCGTTGTAATACGATTTTTAGTTACTTCTGCAGAAAACTAATCAAGTTTTTTATTTGCCAAAATTTCGATAATTAATTTAATTCCTCGTTTTGAAAACGCGAGCCAGTGGCTTTTGTTTTCGAAATTCGATGTACATTTCTGTATATAAATTTGTATTCAGGCTTGGTTTGAGGTTTTAAAAAGTTGGAGATAATTCTAATATCCGCAAAAATCTTTTTTTAATTTAAAATGCCGGTGTATGAAAAAAATTCTACTTAGATCACTACTTGCTTCGATTTATTTAAAACAGCAAAATATGCATGTTTGGATAAAAAAAATACAGTTTTTTGGGCTGATGTTGTTTTTTTGTAACTCATTGTGGGCACAGCCACCACACACTTATTTATCAGATGGTTGTTTGTATGTTCCTGCTGGAGTCACTTCAATGACTGTTGAGGCATGGGGTGCAGGAGGTTCAGGAGGAGGAGCAAAAGAATCTATTTTAAATGGTCGAAGTGGCGGTGGCGGTGGCGGCGGTGCTTATGTAAAAGGAAAAATTACAACAGTGGCAGGATTGACATTAGCAATAAAAGTTGCTGGCCTCACAGCTGTTGGAGCTGCAGGTGGAAATACTACTATTACAGGATATGAAACTATTCTTTTTGCTGCAGGTGGAAAAGCAGGTATTGAAAATAATTCTGGAGGAACTCCTGCAGGTGGTAATGGTGGATTAGATACTGATTCATATGGTTCAATCACAAAAACTTCAGGTACAAATGGTGGCGCTGGAAGTACAGGTGCTATAGGATTATTGCAAGGATCTGGCGCTGGAGGCAAAGGTGGTGGTGCCGCCGGAGGCAATGGAGGAGCAGGTATTCAAAGTGTAGTTTTAGGAAATGCACCAGGTAATAACGGATCACCACCGGGTGGTGGCGGTGGCGGGGCAATGAATTCATTAATTGGTATTATTTTGGGAGGCCCGCAAGCAGGAGGAACTGGTGGAGCTGGTCAAATGATCATAAGTTATACATGTCCAACATATAATATTACAGGAGTATCTGCTTCTCCTGGATGTACATCATCTGGAAATTCTACTATTACACTTACTTCATCCCAAACTTCTCTGCCTATTGGAGTTTATAACGTAACCTATAATCTTACGAATCCAACAAGTAATGGGCTAACAACTACAATGACTGTAACTACAGCAGGTACAGGAAGCTTTATATTATCAGGCTTTAATACTGCTACTACCAGAGATATTACAATTAGTAGATTGACATCTGGAGCTTGTTTTGCAGATATAACTTCAAATAATACGGCAAGTATTGTCATTTCTTCACCATCTGTTGGGGGAACTGTTGGAGGAGGAACAACAATCTGCAGCGGTTCACCAAGTGGTGTCTTAACTTTGACTGGAAATACAGGAGCTGTTTTGAATTGGGAATCTTCAGTTAGTCCATTTTCTGTTTGGACTCCAATTTCAAATACATTGACTACTTATACTTCAGGGACGTTGACACAAACCACACAATTTAGAGCTGTAGTGCAAAATGGGGCATGTTCTTCGGCAAGTTCTGTTGCAACTACTGTTACGGTCAATCCAACTCCAATACCAACTTTTTCTGTTCAGCCAGCTTCTTCTGTTTGCGTTAATACAGATGTTACTTATACAACTCAATCCGGGCAAACAAATTATATTTGGAATGTTCCTGGAACTGTAGGAACCGATTATACTATTATTTCTGGCGGAATTGCACTGACGGACAATACCGTCACATTGCAATGGCTGACTAGCGGAAATAAAACGGTTACAACCAAATATTCCTCAAATGGCTGTCCTGCAGTCATAAATGCCAGTAATACAACAACAGTAACAAAAACGGATCGTGGCACAGTAAACGGAGGAACACATATTTGCCAAGGAAGCCCAAGTCCTTTATTAACATTCAACAATTATGTAGGTACAATTGTGAGATGGGAATATGCTGAAGCAATACCTTATGTTTGGCAACCAATTAGTCATACCGGAGTTACTTATCAACCTGGAGTATTAACAACAAGTACTAGTTATAGGGCTGTTGTTAAAAATGGAACGTGCCCTGAAGAATTTGCAATAGAAACTAGAATTGATGTAGATCCTATTCCGCCAACACCAACTATTTCAAGTTTTGTGCAGCCCAATTGTACTGTTCCTACCGGAAGTATTGTATTGACAGGATTGCCAGGTTCAGGTAATATTTTGCAATCAGATGGTGTAGTTATTTCTCCTCGTCCTTACTCTGGAAATTCAATAACTATTTCAGGATTGATTCCCGGCAAATACAAATTTGCAATCGATAATAACTGCTCGATAATATATTCGAATGAGATTACAATACAAGCAAATACATGGAACGGAACAAATTGGTCATACGGAACTGCACCAACAATAGACAACCTTGTAGATTTTCAGGAAGATTACAATGTAAGTGCTGATGTAAATGCCTGTTCTTGTACAATAAGCAATGATGCTGCGGTTATGATTCAGCATGGAAAAACGTTAAATGTAGTAAATGGAGTTCATGTTGATTATGGCACTTTGACTTTTGCTGATGGAGCAAGTTTGTTGCAGACAAGCCCTGATAATAATTTGAATACCGGAGTTATTAAATACAAAAGAAACAGTCAGCCCATTCGTCAGGCAGATTTTGTTTATTGGTCATCACCAGTTAAAAATCAGCGGTTAGTTGATGTTTCTAATCTAACGGCAGATGATAAATATTTTAGCTTTGATGGAACAAAATGGGTAGGAGTTCCTAAAACAAGCGTAATGATAACCGGAAAAGGATATATTATACGCGGACCTGAGAATTTTTCTAATACGGTTCGATATCCTTTTGCTACAACTTTTATAGGAGTGCCGAATAACGGAGATATTACGGGCGAAACAGTAAATGCAGAGAAATTTTATTTGATAGGAAATCCATATCCATCAGCTTTGCATGCCGATGATTTTATAAACGGGAATTCAGTTCTTGAGGGAACTCTGTATTTCTGGACACATAATACCCCAGTCGTTTTGGGAGGAGCTTATCAATACGCAACTGACGATTATGCAACTTATAATTTATCAGGAGGTGTTGGTACCAGTTCATCAGCTCCTTCAGGGAATAATTCTGGTAATAATAACGCCCCGCCTTCTGGTGATATAGCTGCTGGACAGTCCTTTTTTGCAGGAACAGTTGCATCTGGTACAATTGTTTTTAACAATTCAATGCGAAGAGGAGGAAATACCAATTCTCAATTTTATAAATTCGATAAGGAGTCTAAAGAATCAGCACTTGAAAAAAACAGGATTTGGTTAAATATGACCAATACCGAAGGGGCTTACAAACAATTGATGGTTGGATATATTCAGGGAGCTACGGATGAATACGACAGAAGATATGACGGAAATAGTTTCGATGGAAATAAATATCTGGATTTTTATAGCATAAATAAAGAACATAAACTTGCAATTCAAGGACGTGGACTGCCTTTTAAAAATACTGATGCTGTTCCGTTAGGATATCGTACTACAATTGCAGGCGATTTTACGATTTCAATATATCAAGTAGATGGCTCGCTTACTGTACAGCCTATTTATTTAGAAGATAAGATGCTAAATAAAATTCAAGACCTGCGTGCAGGCAATTATACATTTAAAACTGAAATCGGAACTTTCTCAGATCGATTCGTACTGAGATACACCGATAAATCTTTAGGTATTGACGAGGTTGCGAATGATGAAAATAAGATATCGGTTTTAATAAAATCAAACGACATGAAAGTAATATCAACTAAAGAAGCAATAAGTCAAGTCGCAGTTTTTGATCTTTCCGGAAGACTTCTTTTTGAGAAGAAAGACATTAATGCAACAGAATTGCAAATATTGAATTTCCGCTCTGCCAATCAGGTTTTACTGGTAAAAGTGACTTTAGAAAACGGAAATATAACAACTAAAAAAGTTGCCTTTTAATAATTATGGAGAATAAAAAAAGCAGTTAGAGTTTGATTCTTTAACTGCTTTTTTTATTTCTAAATCATTTTTATGCACTCTTTCGGAGATTCTCATGCGTATTTGTGATTGCTTTTTCATTCTTATAATCAATCCATTTCTGTCCTTTAAATTTTCGCATTAAAATATCAAAATAACGCATAATAAAAACATTGTAAGCTGCTTTTGATAAGTTGCCAATATTTTTTGGAAAAGAACGCAGGCTCATAGAAAAACCTGGAGTTAAATATTTCATGTAATGCCAATATCCTTCGGGCATATAAAGCATTTCCCCATGTTTCAAATTAGTGATATAACCTTCGGCATTTTTTAACGCCGGAAATTTTTCATAATCAGGATTGTCAAAATCAATATCTTCTCTCGAAATCAAGGCATGAGGAACCTTGTACATATATTTGGATTGATCTGGAGGAAAAAGCATGCACTGCTTTTCTCCATGAAAATGAAAATGCAGAATATTCGAATAATCAATATCAAAATGCATAAAGACTTTCGAGTTTTCTCCGCCAAAAAACAACATTGGCATTTGCTTGACTAATCTTAAGCCAATTTCAGGCCATTTAAAGTCATTATTTAACGCAGGAACTTCTTTCATGAAATTATAAAGGAAGATTCGGTAATTGGTCGGTTTTGATTCTAAAAGAGCGATATAATCACTCATTTTCATTTTCAGATGTGCTTCATTGAAACCTTCTTCATGATTGACAGGTCTGTTATCATACAATGGTACTGTAATGTCGCCTGCTATTTCATTGATGTAGGAAAATTTCCATTTTTCATAAGCAGGCCAATCTTCAGTGAGTTGCTCAACAACAACGGGGATTTGTTTTTTTACATATTGGGAAATAAAATCAGTTTTGGAGATTTTTTTTACCCTTTCAATTTGTTTTAACTTCATCTTTCTAAATAAAAAAATTGCTTATAACTCAGAGTCATAAGCAATTTATGTGTATTTATTAAGATGGATGAACTCTAAAAATTAAATTTTTGATTTAATCGAATGTTCAACGTTTCTTTCAATTGTGTGTCCTGGTCTAGACCATTTTGGTTTTTCGCCAAGTGGAGCAAATTGTGAATCTTCTGCTTCAACTGTTTTTGGCTGCGAAACTTTTGTAAATGGTTTTTGAGGATTCAAACCTAAAAGTTCAAACATTTTCATGTCTTCATGAACATCAGGATTTGGTGTTGTAAGCAATTTGTCTCCGGCAAAAATTGAATTTGCCCCAGCAAAAAAGCACATTGCTTGTCCTTCGCGACTCATATTTGTTCTTCCTGCAGATAAACGAACCTGAGTTTCTGGCATTACGATTCTGGTTGTAGCAACCATACGAATCATTTCCCAGATTTCAACCGGTTTTTCGTCTTCCATCGGCGTTCCTTCAACTGCTACTAAAGCATTAATTGGCACTGATTCTGGCTGCGGATTTAAAGTTGAAAGCGCAACAAGCATTCCTGCTCGGTCTTCAATACTTTCTCCCATTCCGATAATTCCTCCACTGCAAACCGTTACATTAGTTTTACGAACATTTTCGATGGTTTCTAAACGATCTTCAAATGCACGTGTCGAAATAACATCTTTATAATAATCTTCAGAAGTATCTAAATTATGATTGTAAGCATATAAACCAGCTTCTGCCAAACGTTGTGCTTGGTTTTCAGTAATCATTCCAAGTGTACAGCAAACTTCCATATCAAGTTTGTTAATAGTACGCACCATTTCTAACACCTGATCAAATTCTTCGCCGTCTTTTACATTTCTCCAGGCAGCTCCCATACAAACACGAGAAGATCCATTTGATTTTGCACGCAAAGCCTGAGCTTTAACCTGACTTACACTCATTAGATCATTTCCTTCAACTCCTGTGTTGTAACGTGCCGCTTGCGGGCAGTAACCACAGTCTTCAGGACAGCCTCCGGTTTTGATTGATAATAATGTAGATACCTGAACAACGTTCGGATCGTGTTTTTGCCTGTGGATACTTGCAGCTTCATAAAGAAGATCCATCATAGGCTTGTTATATATGGCGATTATCTCGTCTTTGGTCCAATTGTGTTTTGTAATGCTCATTGATACATTGTTTTTGAAGCTTCAAAAGTAGTTAAATTGTTCTAATCAACCAATGATGTATTCTGCAAATGAATATATGGTAACTATTTTCAAAAAAGAAACACCCTAAAATCATTAAAATATCTAATTCTATGATTTTAGGGTGCTAAAATGTTTGATTTATTTTGAAATATTAATCGGCAGCATATTTATTGTTCCAATAGAGCATCATCATTAAAGTAACAATGACCGAAGAAGCAACGCCTTCAAAAAGCAGGCAAATACAATATGTTGGAACTGAAGGATTTCCTCCAAACATAAAAGTCTCAGATAAGGTTTTTACATAGGCATCTCCGCCTCGTGCATAGCTATAAACTAATAATCCGAAAACACTCATTGACACGCCAACTACTGAAGTTGCCATGGCAGAAACGGCATTCGACACAAAATTGGTTTCTCCTTCACGCAAGTTCATTTGCATGGTTCTGTTCACGCCATAAAAGATAAAAAAGACATTTAGGGTACGTAAATAAAACAAATTTGCTAGTCCTAATACATTCATCAACAAAAAATAAATGCCTATTCCGAGAAATATCAGAAACCCGTTGGTAATTTCTTTAGGTAATTTCATAGTGGTTATTTTTAAAGAAGTTAATAGTAAATGTTTGGAAAACAATGTTCTATATCAAATTTACTAAAAAAATAACTACGATGATTTAAAAAGGCCGAAAAGTATTTCTTTGTAAGTTTTAAATTTGGTAATCTTGAATTGTTGTAGTAATGCTCTTAGTGTTTTTACAAAAATTTTGGATTGATTTTATATAAGCTACTATAAATCTTTCCGTTTTCGATTATTTGGAATTCGGGCATATAGCAGACAAGTGTAATTATCGTTATAATAAATATAAATATTGTAATTATATCAAACGGAATTGGATAACGCTTGCTGTTAAAAGTATAATAAGGTCTTTTTTTGAAGAATTGTACTATTATGCAAATAGGAATCATTGGAATGAATAAATATCCAAAGAAATAAATTACTAATCCGCGATTTGTTTCTGCTTTGGCAAAATCGAGATAATCATAATTGTTTTTGGATAAAGAGTGAATTTTAGTCAAACTTCTGGAAATGTCTAATGTATCGCCAGATTTAATATTTTGAATAAAATTGTTGTAGCGCAAAAAATTATAGTCGATACTTTCAATTCTATACTCGCGATTATCTCCTTTGAAATTTAATTTTACGAAATAATGCGTTGTTTTTCCATGATTTTCATGATCAAAAACAGGATTGGTACTTAGAATTACAGTTTCTTTTACAAAATTTTCTTGTGAAGTATTAATCTTATTTCCAGGGAAAATTAGAGAAGCAAATACAATAATTGAAGAAACTATTAACCCAGTTCTAAATTGTTTTTTAGTTTCTAACCATTCATCATACATCTTCTTGCAGATTTTTAAAGCTGGCTAATAAATGCTTTCGCATTAATTTTATCCTGATTTAATTGTTCTTTCAACAAATCGACTGAACCAAATTTTTGTTCTTCACGCAAATATTTCAATAAAGAAACTTCAATCTGTTTTCCGTAAATGTCTTCATCAAAATCAAAAAGATTGATTTCAATAGTTTGTTTTTGACCATTTACTGTTGGATTAAATCCAATATTCATCATTCCGAAAACTTCTTTTTGATCAACGATTGCTTTTACGGCATAAACTCCGATTTTCGGAATTAATTTGTAATCTTCTTCAATTTGAATATTTGCAGTCGGAAAACCAATCGTTCTTCCTAATTGCTTTCCTTTTACTACTTCTCCAGATAAAAAATAGTCATATCCCAGATAATCATTGGCCAAAGTCATATTTCCTTCGTCCAACGCTTTTCTGATTTTAGTAGAACTTACAGAAACATCCTGAATTTCCTGAGCTGAAATTTGCTCAACCTCAAAACCATATTCGGCACCAAAAGCAATTAAATCATCAATATTGGCAGTTCTGTTTCTTCCAAAGCGGTGATCATGTCCAATAATTATTTTCTGAATCTGAAATTGATCAACTAAAATGGAATGCACAAACTCTTCGGCTGTAAGTCGTGAAAAACTTTCGTTAAACGGATGAATAATAAGATTTTCAATTCCTGTTGCTTCTAGCAGTTTTGTTTTTTCAGCAATTGTATTTAAAAGTTTTATTTCTGATTTTTCTTGCAAAACCATTCTTGGATGCGGAAAAAAAGTAAGCACTAAACTTTCATATTTGCCATTTTCAGTATTCTGCGTAATTCGTTCGAGAATTTTTTTATGACCAATATGCACGCCATCAAAGGTACCAAGCGTTAAAATAGTTTTCTTGGTTGAATGGAAATCGTTTATAGAATGAAAGAGCTTCAAAACAAATAATTTAAGATGCTGCAAATTTATACTATCTATTTTGAATTTGGCACCAAGCCGAATTGATTTTTTTGAACTAACATTACTTCTTTTTGTGAAAATCGGCCAACTCGTCGACTAAAAAACGTTAATTGTCGTTTATATGTAAGAATTTGATTTAATTAAATTAATTTTGATACATCAACGCCCACAAATATGAAAAAACAATTACTCTTTTTATTTTTTACTTTTTACTGCGCTATTTTAAATGCCCAAAACAATGAATTGTGGCAAAAAGTAAGCGCAAATTCTGTGTTGAGTAAAAGAATAAATACTTCAGACGCTGATAAATTATACTATAAATTAAATTCAGAACGTCTTCAGATTCAACTGGCTTCAGCGACAGGCAAAGGTTCAAAAAGCAACACTGCAGAAATCACAATTCCAAATACTTCCGGAACTTTAGAACGTTTCATTGTTTGGGAATCTTCGAATTTTGAACCGGAACTTCAGGCTAAATACCCAGAAATCAGAGCGTATGAAGGAAGTGGTTTAGACGATAAAGCCGCTAAAGTACATTTTAGTGTTTCACCACTTGGATTTCAGACAATGGTATTTCGTGCCAACAAATCAACTGAATTTATCGAAGAAAATCCAGATGATAAAACCGAATATGTTTTGTTTGCAAAAAATACTTCGACTTCAAAAAGACTTGTTTGTAAGACTGATGAGGTAGTTTCAAATCAAAATATTAGCGGGAAAACAGCAAAAGAGGCATCAAGTGCAAAAATTTTCAAAACAATGCGTCTCGCTTTGTCATGTACAGCAGAATATACAGCTTATTTTGGAGGAACAAAAGCACTTGCGCTTGCAGGAATGAATGCAACAATGACTCGTGTGAACGGTGTTTTCAATAAAGACTTGGCCGTAAAATTAGTTTTGATTGATAATAATGATGCCATAATTTATACTGATACACAGACGGACCCATATTCTGCAGCTAAAGAAGGAGCTGATGGTGCATGGAATCAAGAAGTTCAGACTACTTTGACAAATGTTATTGGAAATGCAAATTATGATATAGGACATTTATTTGGTGCTTCTGGTGGTGGCGGTAATGCCGGCTGCATTGGGTGTGTTTGTACAAACCCGACGACAAATGTTCCTTTAGGAAAAGGAAGTGCATATACATCACCATCTGATGCAAAACCACAAGGAGATACTTTTGATATTGACTTTGTTGCGCACGAATTTGGTCATCAATTAGGAGCAAATCACACTTTTTCCTATGATTCTGAAGAAAGAACAAGTGTAAATGTTGAACCAGGAAGTGGTTCGACGATTATGGCTTATGCAGGAGTCACTGGTGATTATGATATTCAGAATACTTCTGACGATTATTTTGCTTATGTTAGTATCAGACAAATTCAAAATACTTTGGCAAATAAAAGCTGTCCGGTAAATACCGCAATTTTAAATAATCCACCAATAGTCGATGCTGGTAATGACTTCACAATTCCAATAAGTACCGCTTTTGTCTTAACTGGAACAGGTTCTGATCCCGAAGGAGATTCAGTTACGTACACTTGGGAAGAAAATGATAATGCGATAACTACTTCAGGAAGTACAAGTATTGCTTATCCCACAAAACCTGACGGGCCTTTGTTTCGATCTGTAATTCCATCAACGAGTACAGTGCGTTATATGCCAAGTTATAATTCTGTTCTTCAAAACAAACTTACAACAACTTGGGAATCTGTTTCCTCAATTGCAAGAACATTGCATTTTACTTTAACAGGACGTGATAATGCAGCGCAAGGAACGGCGCAGACGTTTACAGATGACATGACTGTAAATGTTGTGTCAACTGCAGGACCTTTTGAAGTAACTTCTCATACAAATGACAATGTGAGCTGGTGGCAGGGATTATCTGAAACTGTAACGTGGAGTGTAAACAATACAAACACACTTGCAGGTTCATCAGTGGTTAATATTAAATTATCTATAGATGGAGGTTTAACATTTCCTATTATTTTGGCTTCAAATACACCAAATGATGGTTCTGAAACAATTGTGCTTCCGACAAGTGTTCCTTCATCAAAAAATTGCCGAATTTTGATTGAGCCAACAGGAAATATTTTTTATGCAATAAACAGTAAAGCATTTGCAGTTGGTTTTACATCGACTACAAGTTGTGATACTTATAGTTTTGGAAGTTCATTTTCGATTCCAAATACAACGACTTTTGTTACAAGAACGATTACTGTTCCTGCATCTGACGAAACGGTTACAGATGTAAATGTTTCTGTAAATATTACACACGATAAATTTTCTGACATTGAACTTCAAATAGTCAGCCCTGCCGGAACTGTTGTTCGATTGTTTAATAGAAACTGCGGATCGACAAAATCTACATTAGCAATGCAATTTGATGATTCCGGTGCCACTCTGAATTGTGGCATAACGACTGAACAAATTGTTTTGCCAATTGATGCTTTGAGTGTTTTTAATAATGAAAATGCGCAAGGAACCTGGACTTTCAGAGTTAGAGATGCTGTTGTTGGAAATTCCGGAATATTAAATTCAGCTTCAATCAATATCTGTGGACAAACGTACACTTTAGCAACACCAGATTTTGAAAGTATCGATTTTAGCCTTTATCCAAATCCGAACAAAGGAAATTTCACAATTCAGTTTGAAAGTCAGTCTGAAACAGGAGTTAAAGTTTTTGTACATGATATTTTAGGAAAAACAGTTTATTCAAAAACTTTTGAAACTTCTTCAAGTTTTAATCAAAACATTCAGTTGCCTAATAGCGCTGCAGGAGTTTATCTGGTAACGGTTATTGACGGAAATAGAAGAACAGTGAAAAAAATAATTGTGAATTAAAAATTCAAAAACTTCAAATAAAAAAATCCAAATTCCAAAAGCTAATCAATTGGAATTTGGATTTCTTCTTTTTATGAGTTCGCCATCGCCATACAAACAATACTAATTTTGGCGCCTGGAATTTTCAAAAGTGCTTTTGAGCAAGCTTCCAAAGTTGAGCCTGTTGTCAGGACATCATCAACAATTAAAAAATGTTTGTTGTGATTTTCTTTAGAGAATTTCACATCAAAAATGTTTTCTATGTTTTCAGTTCTTCCTAAAAGATTCTTTTTTGATTGTGTTTTAGAGTATTTCTTTCGAAACAAAACACTATCATCAAAAGTGAGATTTAATCCTTCTGAAAGTGCTTTTGCAAAAGTCGTGACTTGATTATAACCTCTTTCTTTAAATTTTTTTGGATGAAGCGGTACTGGAATAACAACTTCAAAAGGATTATCCAGTTTTAATTCTTTTAGATCTTCGGCATACCAGCTGCCTAAAACAGTGCCAATTTCTTCATGTCCTTTGTATTTCAAATTGTGGATCAATTCCTGAACAATTCCCTTTTTTATGAAATACAATAAAGCTGATGCATGCTGAATTTCAACTTTTCCATAAAATTTTTTAGTCGCTTCGTTTTCTGAATCAAGATGATATTGCGTCAGAGGCAATTCATGACGGCATTTAGAACAAAAAACAACTTCATTGGTCTGTAAAATTTGGCGGCATCCGGCACAAACTTTTGGAAAAAACAGATTTATTATAGATTTAAACACAAATAGAAAGAATTTAGTTACAAAACTAACGAAATTCAAACTCCAATCTTTATTATTTTTCTTTTTTTTAAAAGTACTTTTTATATTTTTGCATCACTATGGCAAAACAAGACGATTTATTTAAGAATGTGGTTTCGCACGCAAAAGAGTACGGATTTATTTTTCCGTCGAGCGAAGTATACGATGGATTGAGTGCAGTGTATGATTACGCACAAAATGGTGTCGAATTAAAAAAGAATATTAGAGAATATTGGTGGAAATCAATGGTTCAGATGAATGAAAATATTGTCGGTTTAGACGCGGCAATATTGATGCATCCAACAACCTGGAAAGCTTCAGGCCACGTTGATGCCTTCAATGATCCTTTGATTGACAATAAAGATTCTAAAAAAAGATATAGAGCTGATGTTTTAGTTGAAGATCATGCTGAAAAAATTAATCTGAAAGCTAAAAAAGAAATCGAAAAAGCTAAAGCACGTTTTGGAGATGCATTCAATGAAGAAGAATTTGTAACTACAAATGCTCGTGTTATTGAATATTTGGCTAAAGAAAGAGAAATCAGAGAGCGTTTAGGACGTTCTTTAGGTGCTGGAGATTTAGCCGATGTTAAAGCATTAATTGAAGAACTTGAAATTGCTGATCCTGAAACGGGTTCGAAAAACTGGACAGAGGTTAAGCAATTCAACTTGATGTTTGGAACAAAACTTGGTGCTTCTGCAGAAAATGCAATGGATTTATACTTGCGTCCGGAAACGGCACAAGGTATTTTCGTAAACTTTTTAAATGTTCAGAAATCGGGTCGTATGAAAGTTCCTTTTGGAATTGCTCAAACGGGTAAAGCGTTCAGAAATGAAATCGTTGCAAGACAATTTATTTTCCGTATGCGTGAATTCGAACAAATGGAAATGCAATTTTTTGTACGTCCAGGTGAAGAAATGAAATGGTACGAGCACTGGAAAACGACACGTTTAAACTGGCATTTATCTTTAGGATTAGGAAAAGAAAACTATCGTTTTCACGATCACGAAAAATTAGCGCATTACGCAAATGCAGCTGCAGATATTGAATTCAATTTCCCATTTGGTTTTAAAGAATTAGAAGGAATTCACTCTCGTACAGATTTCGACTTAAAAGCGCACGAAGAATATTCAGGAAGAAAACTGCAATACTTTGATCCTGAATTGAATGAAAACTATGTGCCATACGTAGTAGAAACTTCAGTTGGTTTAGATCGTATGTTTTTAGCTGTTTTTGCAACATCGTTGCAAGAAGAAACTTTAGAAGATGGTTCTACAAGAACAGTGCTGAAATTGCCTGCAGTTTTAGCGCCAACTAAAGCAGCGGTACTTCCATTAATTAAAAGAGATGGATTGCCAGAAGTTTCAAGAAAAATCATCGAAGATTTGAAATGGGATTTCAATGTTGCTTATGATGAAAAAGATGCAGTGGGTCGTCGTTACAGAAGACAAGATGCTCTTGGAACTCCTTTCTGTATCACAGTTGATCACCAAACTCTTGAAGACGAAACAGTAACAATTCGTCATAGAGATACAATGAAACAAGATCGCGTTAAGATTTCTGAATTAAAAGGAATTATTGAAAACGAAGTTTCGATGAAAAACTGGTTGATGAAAATGTAATTTTCTTAATTAACACTATATAGATCCCAAATTCCTCGCTGGAGTTTGGGATTTTTTTAATTTTGAAAAATGCATTTCATCGAACTTTTATGCATTTCATCTTTATGTATTAACATTTTAATGTAATGTGTTAACAATGAATTATTTGCGTAAATAAATTATGTAAATTTAATTGCGCATCATACATTAAAATTAGAAAATGAATTTGGAGGCGAAAAGCTTAGGTTCATTTTAAAAACTGCTTAAAACCAAATTGAAAAAATATTCCTACATTATAATTGACAATGACGCTGAGAGTGTTTTGAAAACCAGAATTGTTGCAGAAGGTTTTTCAGAATTGACTTTTATAGGATCGGCTACGAATTATCAGCAGGGATTAAATCTGGTTTTAGAGTATAAACCTTCTTTTGTTTTTTTAGAAATTGATTCTGAAAATTCTTCAGGCAATTTATCACTTGCTTTTGTTGGCGAACTTTACCGTTATTTGTCAGTTGTTCCAAAAATAATTGTTACAACTTTAAAAAAGGATCTGGCTTTTGACGCAATTCAATATGGCGTTTTTGATTATATTTTGAAACCTCTGACACATGTTGATCTTGTAAAAACACTTTTAAAACTAGAAAAGCTTGCAATAGAGTCAAAAACGCAAAAAAATGTCGAAGTTGAACCTTCGGTCGAGATTGTTAAAGAAAATCCTTTAGAGGCTCAAATAATGCCTTTAAAAGAAGAAATGAATACAATTAGCGTTGAGCAAGAAACTCCAATTGTTGTTAAAGAAGTCCAAGTACCTCAAATAATTGAACAACCACTTATACTTTGTATAAAATCGTACGGTGATTATCGCTATATGAATGCAGCCGATATTTGCTATTTTCAAGCAGATAATAATTCGACAGATATTTATTTAAATTCTGGTGAAATGGTGACGGCCTTTAAGACTTTAAAGCATTTTGAAAGTATTTTAGTACATCCTTTTATACGAATTCACAACAGTTATATCATCAATCAAAATTACATTTCCCGAATTCATAACGGAAACTCAGTTTGTTACATAAAAAACTCGCCTAAAAAGGTCCCTTTTTCCAAAACTTATAAAGCAAATGTAGATTTAATCATTGCAAATTTTTCCGCTGGAAATTACATAGAGGTCTAAATATTAAGTGTTTACATGAATTTGACGCCCAGTGACTATCATTTGGGCATGATCTACCATAAACTCCATTTTTCATGTAAATTTTTTTCGTTGACGGGTATAATTTTACACCAACGATTCGCAGAGAGCGGTCAGCCCCAAAAACAAAAAAATCAAAAAAAACTTAATACCTCAGATCATGAAAAAAACAGCTTTAACATTCGGATTATTTTCTTTAGTAATGGTTGCAACTTCTTTTGCAGCTCCAGAAAATCCAACTTATTTAGCAGATTCTGATACAATAATTGACGGCGGTGCGACAGGAAGAACAAAAAAACTTGATTTTCACGGAACAAACGATCAAACATTAAACAATAGCCAATCAAACTTTTCTAGTGTGAATCAAGCTTTTGGATCAGAAAAAAAAATAGATTAAACGTAAGTTTAGATGTGCAGAAAGGCTGTCAATTTATTGACGGCCTTTTTTTGTGTCTATAGTTTTATTATTTTTGGTAAAACTCAAAAGAAACAATTGAAAAAAAAATGTAAAATACTATTACTTTTATTTTTTGTTTTGTTTGCATGCAATAAAAATGCAAAATCAGATCAAGATTTAACTTCTCCCAAGGATAGTCTTCCTATTTACCTTTCGTTGGCAAACGAAAATAATCTTCCTTTAAGTGTCAAGCAAAATTATAATCAAAAAGCGCTCCGCGTAATTTTAGATCAGGAAGACGACTCGCTTAATAAAGTGAATCTTTTTAAAATTGCCAATCGTTATTACAATATGAGCGATTGGAAAGGTTATCTTAAAACGACGAATTTAATTTTAGAAAGAGCGCAAAAGTCTAAGGATTCTGTCCATATGGCAAAAGCCTATACTTATCTGGGGGATTATTATGATTCTCAGTCTGTTTCTGATAGTGCCTTTTTGTATTATTTTAAAGCTGAAAAGTTTTATCTGAAAATGAATGATCAGTATAATTTGGCAAAAACATTTTTAAATAAAGCGAGTCTGCAATACAATGAAGGTGATTTTTTTGAAAGCGAAATAGCTGTTTTTAAGGCTTTAAGCAGTTTGAAGAAACAAAAAAAAGTAAACGACCTTTATTACGAAAGCTATAATCTTTTAGGAATTCTGTACAATGAAAGAGAAGAGTTTGAAAAAGCTTTGGAATTTCAAAATAAAGCTTTGCAGATTTTAGACGATAAATCAATACCATTAGAGTTGCAATACAGAGCAGCTTCATTGAATAATATTGGTTTTATCTATATGAATATGAAGAATTACAGTCAGGCGAAAGTTTTTTTTGAACGTGGTTTAAGAGAAAAAAACCTTTTTGAAGACAGGGCTGGTTTGTATGCTATTCTGCTGGATAACTTAGGTTACTCTAAATTTAAGCGAAAAGAATCGGCGCAACTACCTGATTTGTTTTATAGATCTTTAAGAATTAGAGATAGCCTTGGTCTTTCTTCCGGAGTTGTATCTTGTAAAATACATTTGTCTGAGTATTTTGCTTTTAAAAAAGATACTTTTAAGGCGCTTCAGTTTTCAAAACAAGCTTTGGCGTTGTCTCGTACATCAAGTAAATTGGTCAATACATTAGAAGCACTAAAACAGACAGCTACTATTGATCCAAAAAACGCCTCCATTTATTCTGTCGAATATATTCAGTTGAATGACAAAATGTTGAAAGCAGAACGAAAAATGGGTGAGAAATTCTCCAGAATTGAATATGAAACCAATGAAATAAAGGATCAGAATTCAAATCTTCAGGAAAAAAACAGGACTTTAGTTTATGTATTCAGTATTTGTACTTTAGTGGGTTTGTTTTTTTATGTTTATAAAACACAACAGGCAAAAAACAGAGAATTACTTTTTAAGCAGCAACATCAAATTGCAAATGAAGATATTTACAATCTGATGATTTCGCAGCAAAATGAAATTGAACTAACCCGAATTAAAGAAAAGAAAAAAGTAGCACAGGAATTGCATGATGGCGTTTTAGGCAGAATGTTTGGGGTTAGAATCAGTTTAGACAGTCTCGACAAAGTTGATGAAGCTCAGGCTGGCGCGAAAAGAAAAAAGTATTTAACTGAGCTTAAGCATATTGAAGAAGATATTCGCGAAATTTCGCATGATTTAAATAGAGAAAAATCAGAATTAATTAATAATTTTGTTGCGATTTTGATGAAACTTTTTGAAGATCAGAGAAATACGTATGATTCAAAATTAATTACGACATTTGATTCTAATATAAAATGGGATCTGGTAAGCAATATCGTCAAAATTAATTTGTACAGAATTATACAAGAGGCGCTTCAAAATTGTAATAAATATGCAGATGCGGATACCATTACGGTTGAGTTTAAAAGTGAAATAAATTATTTAGTTTTGTCAATCGCAGATGATGGAGTAGGTTTTAATGCAAAACGAACTAAAAATGGTATTGGGTTGCACAATATTCAATATCGGGCGACGGAATGTAAGGGTACAGTTACTATAAAATCTGCCAAAGGAGAAGGTACACTTCTTGTTGTTAAAGTCCCAATCGATCAAAAAATTAACCTGCATAATAATGACATTTGATTTATCTGCTCCAATTTCGCACTTAATCACGCGAAACATTTTAATTGTCGACGATCATCCCTTTATTATTGAGGGATACAAAAACGCTATAACGCGTTATAATCCTAAAGAATATGAGTTTCATATTGCGCAGGCTTATGATTGCAGATCTGCTTATGATTTGTTGGAAAATGAATCAACACCAAAATTTGATGTTGCATTTTTAGACATCAGTATGCCTGCTTATGAAGAAAAAGAAATTTTTTCAGGCGAAGATCTGGCAAAATTGATTTTGAAAAAAATACCAGACTGCAAAGTGATTCTGCTTACGATGTATACTGAGCTGTTGAAAATAAAAACGATTATCCGGACAATTAATCCAAATGGCTTGATTATTAAAAATGATCTGACTTTTGATGAACTTCTTTTTGCGTTTGATAAAGTGATGAAAAACGAAAAATATTACAGTCAGTCGGTAGTGAAAATGGTAAATCAGTCTCCGCATAACTCTATTGAAATCGATGAGTTTGATAAACAGATTTTGTTTCATTTATCAAAAGGCACACAAACGGAAGACATGTCACAATATATTCCGATTTCTTTAGCAGCGATTGAAAAACGAAAAACCAACCTGAAAGAATTGTTGAAAGTAAGGACCGGATCTGACGAAGAACTTTTGAAAGAAGCGAAAAGCAAAGGGCTTTTTTAGATATAAAATCCAAAAAATAAAATTCCAAATTCTAAATGCTAATTAAGTCATTTTGAATTTGGAATTTTTTTATTTGAGTCTTTTCAGAATTATTCGCTCAAAGCGTCCCATCCTCTGGCTTTTAACGCAATTTTTGTGTTTGCACGAGTAACAAGATGAATTCCTTCATTTTCTTCTGCCATATGGCCAATAATTGAAAAATTTGGATTTCCTTTTATTTTATCAAAATCGTTGATGTCGATTGTAAACAAAAGCTCATAATCTTCACCTCCATTAATGGCAACAGTTGTACTGTCAATATTGAATTCTTCACAAGTCGAAATAAATTGTGGATCCAATGGCAATTTATCTTCATATAAATTACAACCCACTTTTGATTGTTTACATATATGAATAATCTCTGATGATAATCCGTCAGAAATATCAATCATCGAAGTTGGTTTTATTTCAAGAGCATGTAAAAGTGTGCGAACATCTGTTCTTGCTTCTGGTTTTAACTGTCTTTCGACTAAATACGTATAAGGATCTAAATCCGGCTGACTGTTTGGATTTACCTGAAAAACCTGTTTTTCGCGTTCTAAAACCTGTAATCCCATGTATGCCGCACCGATATCTCCGGTAACAACTAATAAATCGGTTTGTTTTGCTCCATTTCGGTATGCGATTTCGTTTTCATCAGCTTCACCAATTGCAGTGATGCTGATAATTAATCCTTTTTGAGATGAGGTCGTGTCTCCGCCAATAACATCAACTTTATATTCTTTTGCAGCATGCGTAATTCCTTCGAATAATTCTTCTAAAGCTTCCAGCGGAAAACGATTAGAAACAGCAACAGAAACCGTAATTTGAGTTGGTTTTGCATTCATCGCACAAATGTCAGACACGTTTACAACAACTGCTTTGTAGCCCAAATGTTTTAAAGGCATATAAGCCAAATCGAAATGTACGCCTTCAATCAATAAATCAGTAGAAACAACAACTTTTTTATCCTTAAAATCTAACACTGCTGCATCGTCGCCAATACTTTTTAAAGTAGATTCCTGTGTTACATCAAAGTTTCGGGTTAAATGGTCAATAAGGCCAAATTCGCCTAATTGTGCTATACTGGTGCGTTGCGGATTTTTATCTTCTATCATTTCTTCTAAGTTCCAAAGTTATTAAGGCGCAAAGGTACAAAGGTTTTTTTTAAAGATGCTAAGATTCTGAGGTGCTAAGGAACTAAGTTTTTTTGTAGAGATGCGCTTCGATGTGTAACTACATTTGTCAGATTACCGTTTTAAGCTAAAATGAGATTTGAAAACCTGATCGATTTGGTCTTCTTTGTAAAAAACCTGAAACCAATAATCAGAAGAAGGAAGCGGATTTCCGTTGTAATTGCCATCCCAGCCCGGACCTGCAGGACGAAGTTGTTTTAAAAGCTTGCCATAACGATCAAAAATATTGATAACTGCATCTGGCTGAATGGTAAGATCTGTGATGTTCCAAGTGTCGTTATAACCATCGTTATTTGGAGTGAAAAATTTAGGGTATTTTAGAACATTGGCAAATAAAATCAAACTGTCGCAGTTGCCTTTTATATCTTTTATCGTAATTGCGTGTTTTCCGGAATCTACATCTGAAAAAGTACTATTCGTTTGAAAATTACCATCGTCTAATTGATATTCATACACTCCAAAGCCATTTATTACGGTTACGATAATGTCTATATCATCTTCAAAAGCGTCCGTCACGGTTAGCGTTGCAATTGCAGGACTAGATTTTTCGACCGTTACGGTGGTGGCATTATAACCGCAATCAGCACCAATAATTGAACCGATTTTTGTGGGGACGACTGTATAAATTCCTTCTTTAATTGCAGTATAAGAGGATCCTGTATTTATTTTATCGCCATTTAAAAACCAGTCAACTGTATATTCATTTGGATTAAGCCCTGAATTCAGTTGCGTTGGCTCAAGCAATGTTCCTGTTAGATAGTCGACGCAGATTACGCCATTTTTTATTGTAAAATCTTTTAAAGGATAAATGGTAATAGTAAAATCATCTTGCGAAACACAATTTTGATTTGTCGCAGCAACTGCATAAATGTACATTTGCTGAGTTGAGTTTATCTGTTCGCCAGGGCTATAACGGATTCCGGTTGCATTTGGTCCACTATAATAATTTCCAACAGTTAAAGTAGGCAAGGTGTAGCTTTTGCAAACTGCAATATCTGGAAGTGGAGTCAATATTGGTGTCGAAGAAATAGTCACAGTAAAACTCTTTTCGCTGGAACAAGTTAGGCGAGTCCCAACAGTGGCATAAACATAAATAGTTTGTGAGGCCGTTAAAATTGTTCCGGCAGGAATAATGGAGCCTTTTCCTTTGGGTTGTGAATAGTAATTGCCTAGTTTTAAAGGTGGCAACGTATAACTGTCGCATGTAGTGATATTGTCAAAAGTCCCAACGTCAATTCCGTTGACATTAATTTTAAAAAAAGTTTCATTGCTGCACTTTGCAAAATCGGGCCATTCGTTATAAATGTAAATAGTTTGGGTTGTATTTATTATTGTTCCTTCGGCAAGCTGATTCCCTGTCCCATAAGGCCCTCCTGAAGCAGAAAAATAATGCCCGTTTTTTAATTTAGGAAGCTTAAAATTTGTACAAGTAACTACATCTGTAAAATTGTCAACCAGAGGTAATGGTCTGATTTCGACAACAAAACTATGTTCATTGGTGCAATCAGTTCCTACCGAAAAAACATAAATTGTCTGTGTTTCTGTAATAACATCTCCAGCGTGTAATGGAGTTCCGCCGCCATTTGTATCCGTAAAATAATTACCATTAACCAATGGAGGCAATGTATAACGATTGCACTCCAATCTATTATTTGGCATATCCACCAAAGGCAAAGGTTTTATCGTGATTTGATATTTTAAATCATAAGTACAATTGGGAGAAGTACTTGTAGAGGCAAAATAATATACGGTTTGAGATGTAGTAATAATTGTTCTAGGCGGAATATTTTTACCCTGACCTCCAGGGCTGTCGTAATAACCACCTATTTCAACTGATGGCAGCTCATAACTTCCGCATTGTGTTATCGGAATAAAACGTGACGAATCTATAATATCGATTTTGAACAAGTGCTCATTTGTACATCTTCCATCATTCGAAAAGATATAAACAGTTTGGCTAGATGTTATTCTGTCTCCTGCATTTAAAGGAATTCCTAAACCACCAGACTGCGAAAAATAGTTTCCATTTGTCAAAGGAGGCAATATATAGGAATCGCAAGTAACTATATTGCTGGGCTGATCTACTAATGGCAAAGGATATACAATAAAAGGTACAGCTATATCAGTGCAGACTGCTCCGTCAATCACGGCATAATAGTAAATAGTTTGACTTGTTGTAAATGATGTTCCGCTCGGAATAACATTTCCTTTTCCTCCTGGTTCAGTAAAAAAACCGCCGGCAACTACATTAGGAACAATGTATCGGCCACATGCTTCTTTTGAAAATTCTAGTTCATAAATAAGAGTTACACTAAAAGTGTTTTCATTGGTACAATTGTTTGCGGTTGGTCCGCTGTAAATGTAATAGGCTCCCGATTTTGTAATGACATCTCCTGCATTCATTCTTGTTCCTGTGCCATTTGGGCCTGTATAATAAAAGCCAAAATTTATTGGAGGCAGCGTATAACTTTTGCAGGCGATAACGTCAGGAATATCATTTACTGGCGGAAGTGCATAAATTATGATATTGAAATTTATTGTACGATAACAAAAAGAATTTTGAAGAGTTTCAACTCTAACCCAAATTGTTTGCGGTGATTGTGATAAAGAAGTAATAAAAGCATCCGGATTTAAAATCGGATTTGTGGCGTTGTTTGCTTCTGCCTGACTTGTATGGTAGGTAATTTTATATTCTGATGGATTTAAACCGTTTAGAATCGGGCTTTCCTGAGCAGTCAAATCAACTCTGACTCTTCCGGAATTGTTGTTACAAAAACTCAAATCAGGAGGTTTTGTAATATTTATGGGAGCTGTTACAAGCAATTCAAAGGAAATCAAATTATTGCAAAGCGTATTGTTGTTATTGATTGACACGGCTTTTATATAAATAGTTTGATTACCAACGCTTGTAAAAGAATTCAATTGATTTTGAGGAATCACAGGTCCGTTTGCATTTGCCGCAGCCAAACTACTAAAATATAAAAGAGAATATTCTGCCGGATTAATACCCAAAGTGTTCAAATTGTTCTGCGTTAAATCATAACTATAAATGCCATTTGTTGTATAACAAGCAATTAAATTTTTGGCAGGTTTAATAACCAAATCACTAATCACGACTTCATCTTTTATAATACAGCCCGAAAGTGTAGCCGTAACTCCATATGTCCCCGATTTATTCACAGTCAATGAATTGCTTGTTTGGCCAGAAATTGTGGTACCGTCTAAAGTCCAAACATAATTGTAGTTTCCTACAAGCCCAGATCGTAGCGTGATTGTTTCGCCTTCGCAGATGTTTCTGTCGGGGCCTAAATCCATAGAAGTCATGAAACTTCCTCCTTTTATGAAAACGGCGGAATCATAACTGCTGTCGTTGTAATCGCCAATCGCCAGTTTTATGCTGTAGGTTCTATTTGGAATTACCGTCGAAGAAGCCGTCAAAACTTTGGTTTCTCCTCTCATATTTATAGCCGATTCTGTTGGATTGTTTACATTATAACGGCCAAATAAATTGGCATTTGCCGATAAACAGGAAGAATTGTACTGTCCGTCTCTGATATTTTTGACCGAAACTGGCGTTGCTGTTCCGGGAACTACTGCCAGATTTGTAGAAACTCCCGTCGTCAAATCGGTTAAAATAAAAGCGAATACATCGCTGAAACCGCACTGAAATTCACCGTATTCATTAGACGCAAAAAGAAAATCAAAACTAAAATTGCTGGACAAAGGAGTAAAATCAAACTGTATATAATTCACATCTGTAATTGGAACCGTTTGTCCATTGCTGTCGCTTATTGTCTGAAGATCGTTGTCGCCGGCATCATTCAATTGACTGCTTTCATTATTGCCTGTATAACTTCCTTCTGTATATTTTGCAATTCCATTTCGAATAATAATACCTTCTGAAATTGGAAAATTCGGATTTGTATTTGTGAATTTGCCAATTCCTTGATGTGATGAAAATTTGAAGTTGTTTTCGTTAGCACAGGCATTTTGCATTAATTCTTCCCGAACCAGTTGAGGTATGCTCAAGGAGATCGTGTCCACTATGATCCCCTGTGAAAAAGATATAGTCGAATAAAATAATAAAAATAGAAATAGAGATGTTCTCATAATTCTGATTTTATTGACTGAGGGGACGTAAAGGTACAAATGATTTTTATTTAATTTGATGGAAATCAATAATTTAAGATGTTTTCGATTTGAGATTTTATTTTTGAGCTAAATTTAATTTTGTGACTTTTTAAAAATGAATCAGGCAGTTTAGAAAGAAATTTAAAAGTTTTTTTTCCTGCTGACAAACTGTTGTCACCAGCCCATTTTACTTTTGAAGTATCAAAACTTTAAAACCTTAAAATCATGAAAACATTAGAAGCACAAGTAATTACTTCAGAAGATTTATTGAAACACTGGCAAGGTCACCGCGCTCTTACACGTCGTTTAATTGAGATTTTTCCAGAGAAAGATTTCTTCGAATTTTCGATTGGCGGAATGCGTCCTTTCGCAAAATTAGTTGACGAACTTTTAGCAATTGCAGCTCCAGCATTAAAAGGAATTGTAAACCGTAAAAGCGAGCCTTATACTGAAGCAGAAGAAAAACTGATTTTTAAAGCGCAGTATCTTGAAAAATGGGATGAAGCGACAGCAGAAATCAACAAATATTGGGAACAATTATCTGTAGAAGATTTTAGCGAAACCTTTAATCTTTTCGGACAATATGAATTCCCGATCATTCAGAATATTTTGTATTTTATTGATAATGAAGTGCATCACCGTGGACAGGCTTATGTTTATTTAAGAGCCTTAAATATTGAACCTCCATTTTTTTGGGAAAGATAATCGCGCAAAATTGTAACTTTATTGAATAAATCTAAAATTAATGGCTATGAGCTTAAAAAAGATAATGACCAATTATGCAGATTATAATTTATGGGTAAACCAGCAATTTGTGAATTGGCTTTCGCCGAAATCAGATGAATTGTTGTATGCAGAAGTACCTTCAAGTTTTTCAACTATTGTGAAAACATTAGATCATATTTGGTCTACCGAAGAATATTGGTTTTCTGTTATTTCTGAAAATGATATGTCACAAAAGAAATCAGAAAATGAATTATCGAAAGAAGAAATCTTCGCAGGCTTATTAAATTCATCTACAAAATTGAAACATCTGATCAATTCATTGTCTGAAGAAGATTTAGCGAGAGAAATTAAAATCATTAATCCGTGGTTTGAATGCGAACTGCCAATTGCTGATTATTTGCTTCAGGTTATCAATCACGGAACTTATCACCGAGGGCAAATTGTAACTATTGGAAGAAATGTTGGCATAACCGACGCCTCAAATACAGATTATAATTTTTATAATGTTGTAAAAAATCAGAAATAAAAATTAAAAAACTCCTAATGCAACTTAGTTTCTTTAGGAGTTTTTTTCTATAAAAGCCTTTGTTTGTTGACTTCTAGCAATTCCAAAGTTCTAGTTTTTAGACTTTCTGGTTCGAGAATTGTGGCATAATCGCCAAACATCAAAAACCAGCGCGGAAAACCTTCTTCCACACTTCGGGACATAAAAGTCATTTCAATTTGATTGCCTATTTCTTTTTCGGAAACGAAACCATGATATTTGCGTTCTGTTGTCAAATATCTTGCAATTTTTTTCTCTACTAAAATCCTCACTTTTGTTGTTGGACAGTTTTCTGTTTTGGTTAAATACGTTTCCAAAGCATCATGTTCAATCGTAAAGTCAAATTCCGTTTTTTTAATTTCCTGAATTCGGTCGGTTCTAAATTGACGGTAATCCTGACGCAAATGGCAATATCCTAGAAAATACCAATTATTATTGTCGTGAAAAACGCCAACAGGTTCTATGTTTCTTTGTGTAGTTTCGTCAGTTTCATACGTTTTGTAGGAAAGCAAAATTTGTTTTTTCTCTGCAATACCTTCAAAAAGTAGCGCTAAAGTATTGGGAGAATTATCATTAAACATGGGTTGTTCAATGGTCTGCATGACAACTCGCGATTCAATATTGGAAAGATAATCTTTATCAGTACTTCTTAAAACCGATTTCAGTTTATACATCGCCGAAGCATAATGGCTTCCCAAAGACGGATCAGTAAATTTTTGCATTAATTTCTCGGCAGCAATAAAACTGCTTACTTCTTCGCGCGTAAACATCACCGGCGGCAATCTGTAACCGTCCATTAAGGCGTAACCAACTCCAGCTTCACTGTAAATTGGAACTCCAGACGCTTCAAGTGTTCGAATATCTCTGTAAATCGTTCTCAGACTACAGTCAAAACGATCAGCCAATTCCTGTGCTTTTACAATTTTTTTAGATTGTAATTGGATAAGAATGGCAACAATTCTATCAAATCGTTTTGGAGTTTCGTCGAGCATTTTTTTTAAAGGTTCTAAGGTTCAGAGGTTCAAAGATACAAAGGTTCAAAATTTTAGTAAGTAAAAAAGCTGTCCCAAATTGAGACAGTTTTGAAATATCAGGAACTATCTTGTTAATTATTTTTATTCCCTTTAGTAGCTGATTTAAAAAAAGATGTATTTTTAACGCAACTAAAAACAAACCAAATGCAGACTGATTTTTCGTATGCGAAGCAAGAAGAAATTAAAAAAAAGCTTCGTGCTGGAACTTTTGATGCGAATCAGGAACTGATTGATTTAATTCGGTTAGGTTATGATCCTGTTACAGCAAAAGAACTTTTAACAAAAGTAATCAAAAGCCATAAAGATGATCTTTATGAAGAAACCAAAGAAGCCAAAGCAACTGAAGAAAGAAGCAATGTTGCTTTTGGTGCTGTGATTATGATTACAACTTTCTTGGGTATGTTTGGTGGAAATGATGGTTTAGTAATTCTAATATCTATCGTGGTTGCTTGTTTTTGTGGGTACTATGGAAACCAGGAGAATCCAATTCCTGGAATGGTTGGTTATGCTATAGCCGCTGTGATTATGCCTTTTGCCTGCGGTTTCTATTTTAAAGGAAGAAGTACTATTTTGAATTTAGAAATTCTTATTCCGTTATTGTTTTCTTTCGGTCCGGGTTTATTGATTAAATATATTTTATCCCAAATTTTACCTTCAGACTAATTTAAAAACTAAATTTATGATTGAAAATTACTCTTTTAATGAACATTATAAAAGATTCGAACCGCACGAAACCAAATGTACCTACTGCGAACGAGATCATATGAAAAGCATGAGCGAGTGCTATTTCGTACCGCTTTTTGTAGAAGCAGACAGAACTAATATTATCGTATACCGATCGGTTAAATATTCTAAAATTTTAATCGGAATTCCAAGATGTTCTTCTTGTAAAACAATTCATGAAAAATCAACTTCGAAGTCACAGTTAATAACAGGAATTGCTATTGTGGCGGCAATTTCTCTTTTGGTTTATAACTTCATGGTGCTTAATCCGTTTGTTGTAGTGGGAGGAATTTTTGCAATGATTTTTGGAGGTATTTATGGATCAAAGAAAATGACAGAGTCTTTTGTTGTCGGACATGATATTTATACGCTGGAAGATGGAGCGGAAAGAAACGAAGTCGTTCGGGATTTAATCATAGCAGGTTGGTCTTTTACACAACCTTCAGCATAAAAACAAAAAACCCGATAACGAAAGTTATCGGGTTTTTTCTATAATCTTGTTTCTTGATTCTTTCTTCTAAAGCTTAGTCGTTAAGTTTTAAAACAGCCATAAATGCCTCTTGTGGAATTTCAACATTTCCTACCTGACGCATACGTTTTTTACCTTTTTTCTGTTTTTCAAGAAGTTTACGCTTACGCGAAATATCTCCACCATAACATTTTGCGGTAACGTCTTTACGAAGTGCTTTAATCGTTTCACGAGCGATAATTTTAGCACCAATTGCAGCCTGAATCGGAATATCGAATTGCTGTCTTGGGATTAACTCGCGTAATTTCTCGGTCATTTTTTTACCGATATTGTATGCGTTATCTTCGTGAATCAATGCAGAAAGTGCATCAACTGTTTGTGCATTCAAAAGAACGTCCAATTTAACTAATTTCGAAGTTCTCATTCCAATCGGAGAATAATCAAAAGAAGCATAACCTTTAGAAACTGTTTTTAAACGATCGTAAAAATCGAATACAATTTCCGCCAATGGCATGTCAAAATTTAATTCAACACGTTCTGTTGTTAAGTATGTTTGGTTGGTAATTAAACCACGTTTTTCGATACATAAACTCATTACGTTTCCAACAAAGTCAGATTTTGTAATGATAGTTGCTTTGATAAACGGCTCTTCAACTCTGTCTAGTTTTGAAGGTTCCGGTAAATCAGAAGGGTTGTTTACAACTAATGGCGTTTCTGGGTGTTTTTTGGTATAAGCCAAATAAGAAACGTTAGGAACTGTAGTAATTACAGTCATGTCGAACTCACGCTCTAAACGTTCCTGAATAATTTCCATGTGAAGCATTCCTAAGAATCCGCAACGGAAACCAAATCCTAATGCCGCAGAACTTTCAGGTGCAAAAACTAATGAAGCATCATTCAGTTGCAGTTTTTCCATAGAAGAACGCAAATCTTCGTAATCTTCAGTATCAACTGGATAAATCCCGGCAAAAACCATTGGTTTTACATCCTCAAAACCCGTAATCATATTCGTTGTCGGCACTTTTGCATCAGTAATTGTATCACCAACTTTTACTTCGCGTGCTTCTTTAATTCCTGAAATTAAATATCCAACATCTCCCGCAGAAACCACATTTTTAGGAACTTGGTTTAATTTTAAAGTTCCAATTTCGTCAGCAAAATATTCATTGTCCGTAGCCATGAATTTAATTTTTTGCCCTTTTTTGATTTCACCATTTACAACTCTAAAGATTACTTCGATTCCACGAAACGGATTGTAAACCGAGTCAAAAATCAAAGCCTGTAATGGTTCATCAGGATTTCCTTTTGGAGCTGGAATTTTTTCGATAATGGCAGCCAAAATATTTTCAACACCAAAACCAGTTTTTCCAGATGCATGAATAATATCTTCTAATTTACATCCAAGTAAATCAATAATATCGTCACTAACTTCTTCTGGATTTGCACTTGGTAAATCGACTTTGTTCAAAACCGGAATAATTTCCAAGTCATTTTCTAAAGCCAAATATAAGTTCGAAATAGTTTGTGCCTGAATACTTTGAGCAGCATCAACAATCAAAAGCGCACCTTCGCAGGCAGCAATCGATCTTGAAACTTCGTATGAAAAGTCAACGTGACCAGGAGTGTCAATTAGATTTAAAATATATTCTTCCCCTTTGTAGGTATATTCCATTTGTATGGCGTGACTTTTTATGGTAATTCCACGCTCGCGCTCCAGATCCATGTTGTCAAGCAATTGTGCTTTTTCTTCACGAGCTGTAACGGTTTGTGTAGCGCCCAATAATCGGTCTGCCAGTGTACTTTTACCGTGGTCAATGTGTGCAATAATGCAAAAGTTACGTATCTTCTTCATTTTAATATATCAGTTCTCTAATCGAGTTTAAGTCTTTTTCTGGGTATAAATTGCACTGCAGCAATTGCTTTAGAGCATGTTATTAAGGCGCAAAGATAGCGCAAAGTTTTGGATTCTGAAATGTAGTTGCCCGATAGTTGGCAACTGAGATTCAAAAGAAACGCTAAAATTCAAAATTAAATCCTTTTTCAGTCAGTTTTTTGTAAATATCAGGATCAAATTTATAGAGTTTTGCGGCTCTGTGCGAAACGTCTTGTTGTTTTTCGTCAAGTTCAACAAGGAGTTTCATATGAAGAATTTTTCGTCTGAAATTCGATTTGTCCAATTCAATTCCGAGAATTTCTTCATAAAGATGCATTAACTGCAACAAAGTGAATTTTTCAGGCAAAAGATTAAAACCAATGGGCGCCTGACGTACGCGGTTTCGAAGTTGCATCAAACTAAAATCCAGAATTTCGTTGTGGTCAAAAATCAAATCTGGAATCTCATTGATTTTGTACCATTTTGCTTCAATAACCGTTTGATTTGCTTTGATATTATAGTCTTCACGATTTACCAAAGTATAGTAGCCAATAGTTACAACACGTCGTTCGCTGACACGATTTGGATTTGTAAAAGCTTTCAGTTGCTCTAAGTAGATGTTGTCGAGTGTTGTAAGTTCGTAGACAATTCGCTGTGCGGCCTCATCAGCACTTTCCTCTTTTTTAAGATAACCTCCAAGCAAACCCCATTTTCCAATACTTTCCCCTTCGGCATGCTGCACTAAAAGTACTTCCAAATTAGCTTTATTGAATCCAAAAATAACGCAGTCAATCGTAATGCCATCAATGGCTGTACTGCTGTCTGGTTTTTCGAGTTTTCTAGGAGAAAGAAATGTCATTTTTGTCTTTATAAACGGTGTTTAAAATTCGAAATTAACCCTTTTTTAGGTTATTTTATTGTCAATCTTAGGTTCAAATTTATGCAAATTAAAAGAAAAATAGATATGATATTTTGCCAAAATAGAAAATTAGCACTATACTTGTAGTCTATTTAACCATAAGGTGTTATTGATTTAATTTTGAAATTTAATTAATACGCTTGTTGGATTAGCTTCAGCATCATTATGTTTATAAGAAATGAAAGCCGAGTTGGAAAAGATCATATTTGAGTGATTTTCTACTATAAACCAAGGCTTTAATTACTTAAATATGTAAAACTAACCGGTAGGAGATTGATACAGTCACAGAATGGTATGTTTATATTTGTTTTTCAAAAATTTTCAAAAAATTATATCTAAATGAAAAATAAAAGAAAATATTTAAGCGGTAAACTGGCATTCTTAATGCTGGCAGTAATTACATTATTCAGTTCATGCAAGAAAAACGAAGAGGCCTTAAGCAGCCGAAAAGTTTCTTTTAATTCTGATTGGAGTTTTCATCTCAATGACAGCATCGTTGATAAAGATACCATTGGCGTTTCAACAAAATGGAGAACTTTAAATGTTCCGCACGATTGGAGCATTGAAGGAAAATTTGATGAAAAAAGCCCAGCCGGATATGGCGGAGGTTCTTTAACCGGAGGATTAGGCTGGTACAAAAAAACATTTAAAGTTGCTGCAGAAGACAGTACAAAAATAACTTCAATCACTTTTGACGGCGTTTACAAAAACAGTGAAGTTTGGATAAACGGTCATTATTTAGGAAAACGTCCAAATGGCTATATTGGTTTTCAATACCAAATTTCTCAGTATTTAAATTATGGAGAAAAAAACAACGAAATAATTGTTAAGGTTGACAATTCAAAACAGCCGAATTCACGCTGGTATTCGGGTTCAGGAATTTTTAGAAATGTCTGGTTAGAAACCACAGATAAATTACACGTTGCACAATGGGGAACTTATGTGACAACACCAAAAGTTACTGCTGAAAAGGCCTCAGTTAATTTTGAAACTACTATTCAGAATCAAAATTCGGATTCAAAAAAAGCAGTTGTAACGACAATAATTTATAAAGAAGATACAAAAGTAACATCGGTTACTCAAAACATAACAATTGGAGCAAACGCCAATTCGATAATTAAACAATCTGCAGAAATTGAAACTCCGATTTTATGGTCAGTTGACAAACCGGAATTGTATACGGCAGTTACGGAAATTTCGCTTGACGATAAAGTTGTAGATCAATACAAAACCAATTTCGGAATCAGAGATTTTAAGTTTGATCTTGACAAAGGTTTTATTTTAAACGGAAAACAAGTTAAAATCAAAGGAGTTTGTATGCATCACGATTTAGGTCCGTTAGGTTCTGCAATCAACACACGCGCAATCGAACGCCAGTTAGAAATTCTGAAAGAAATGGGCGTTAATGGAATCAGAACTTCTCACAATCCTCCCGCTCCAGAGCTTTTAGACTTATGTGATAAAATGGGTTTCATTGTTATGGATGAAGCTTTTGATATGTGGAAAACAAATAAAACGAAATACGACTACGCAAACGACTGGGAAAAATGGCATAAAAAAGATTTGATTGACCAGTTGCTTCGTGATCGTAATCACGCAAGTGTTTTTATTTGGAGTATTGGAAATGAAATTCCAGATCAGTGGAGCGAAACTGGAGTGCAAATTGCAAAAGAATTAGCGGGAATTGTGCGTGATTATGATAAAACTCGTCCGCTTACTGCAGCGATGAATCCGCCGGTTAATATGAATATCGATGAAGTAACGCTTCAATTTGAAAAAAAGAATGTTCAGGTTAACCCAATTGCGGCATCTGGAGTTTTAGATTTAATCGGGTATAATTATGCGCATCAAACGTATGAACATCATAAAGAATATTTCCCAAAAACACCTTTTATTGCAACTGAAACTACTTCAGGATTAGAGACTCGTGGTTATTATGACAATGTTTCGGATGTTGTAAAAAAATGGCCGGTAAGATGGGATCTTAAGTTTACTGATGGAAATCCGGGCAATACAGTTTCTGCTTACGATCAGGTTCAGGCGCCTTGGGGTTCTACGCATGAAGCAACCTGGAAAGTGATTAAAAAACACGATTACTTATCTGGAATGTACATTTGGACAGGTTTTGATTATATCGGAGAACCAACTCCATACGAATGGCCATCGGTAAGTTCATATTTCGGAATTGTAGATTTAGCCGGTTTCCCGAAAGATGTTTATTATATGTACCAAAGCGAATGGACAGACAAAACCGTACTTCACATTTTTCCACATTGGAACTGGAAAGCGGGACAAACTGTCGATGTTTGGGCTTATTATAATAAAGCCGATGAGGTTGAACTTTTCTTAAACGGAAAATCTGTTGGAATCAGAAGCAAAAAAGGAGACGACTTGCACGTAATGTGGAGAATTCCTTATCAGGCCGGAACATTAAAAGCGGTTTCTCGTAAAAACGGAAAAACAGTTTTAGAAACCGAAATCAAAACAGCCGGAAATCCTGAAAATTTAAAATTGACTGCAGACAGGAGCACCATTAAAGCAGATGGAAATGATTTGTCATTTGTAACGGTAGATATTTTAGATGCAAATGGAACTTTGGCTCCAAATGCAAATAATGAAATCAATTTCTCTTTAAAAGGAAACGGAAAAATAGTAGGCGTTTGCAGCGGTGATCCGGTAAGTCACGAATCGTATAAAGGTTCAAAACATACTGCTCTTAACGGAAAATGTTTAGTGATCGTTCAATCGGATACTAAATCTGGAAGATTGGAATTAACCGCTAAAGCAAATGGATTAAAATCAGCAACAATTGTAATTACTGCAGAATAAAATATGAGTAGCGAATATTAAAAATAAGTTTTTATTGAGTTTTAAATCGGGCGGAAGCCTAATTCCGTCCGATTTATTAAAAAACAAAAAAATATCATGAAAAAACACTTAATTCTTCCCGCTTTATTGCTTTCAGTTTTGATTGGATACAGTCAGAAAAAGAAAGACGCTTATGAATTGGCATCACCAAACGGACAAAATAAAATCAAATTTGAGTTGGTACAAAATGCTCCAAAATATGCCGTTTCTCATGGGAAGACAGAAGTGATTGCTTCATCAGATATGGGATTTGTTTTAAAAGGAAACGAAAACCTAAGCTCAAATTTTGAAATAAAAGGAACTAAAACTTCGACTTTTGACGAAACTTGGGAACAAGTTTGGGGAGAAAAGAAAAATATTAGAAATCACTACAATCAATTAGTAGTCGATTTACAGCAAAAAACAGGAAACAAAAGAAAATTACAAATTCAGTTTAGAGCTTTCGATGACGGAGTTGCATTTCGATATGTTTATCCAAAACAAAATGTAAAAGACAGTATTTTCATTATGGATGAAAAAACGACTTTTAACTTAAAAGAAGATGGAAAAGCATGGTGGATTCCGGCAAACAGAGAAAACCGAGACGAATATCTTTTTAAAGATGCTCCAGTAAGTACTTTGGATACCGTTTTGACTCCATTAACAATTGAGAGTAAAAGTGGTTTAGCCTTAAGTTTTCACGAAGCAAATTTGGTAGATTTTGCCAGTATGACTTTGGTAAACAATAAAGGAACAGAATTAAAATCAGATTTAGTGCCGTGGGCTGATGGTGTAAAAGTTCGTGTAAAAGATTCGTTTACTTCTTCCTGGAGAACTATTCAAATTGGAGAAAATCCGGGAGAATTGATTACTTCATATTTGGTTTTAAATCTAAATGAACCAAACAAATTAAAAAACACAAACAGTTATTTCAAACCTTATAAATATTTAGGAATTTGGTGGGGAATGCACATTGGGAAATACACTTTTTGGGAAAGTGAAAAACAAGGTGCAACAACCAAACATGCCGAAGAATATATCGATTTTACAGCTAAAGAAGGTTTCCATCATTTATTAATCGAAGGCTGGAACAAAGGCTGGACGCCGGGTTGGTATGAAAACCGAATGCATATGTTCAGTTTTACCAAAACCGCAGATAATTTCGATTTAGAAAAAGTCGTGGAATACGGAAAGAAAAGCAATGTAGAATTAATAGGATATCACGAAACAGGTTCAAACTTAATTAACTATTTAAAACAAGTTGATGACGGTTTTGAATTATACAAAAAACTCGGAATTCATACGGTAAAAATTGGCCACGTAGGTTCTAAATTAAATATGAAACAAATGCACTTTGGGCAATTTGGAGTAAATTATTTCAGATATATTTTAGAAAAAGCAGCACAATATGATTTAGCCGTTTTATATCACGAATCAATAAAAGATACCGGAGAACGAAGAACTTATCCAAACATGGTTTCAAGAGAAGCAGCGCGCGGACAAGAATATAACGCCTGGAGCGAAGGAAATCCGCCAAATCACTTAACTATTATTCCGTTTACAAGATTGCTTTCCGGACCAATGGATTTTACGCCCGGAATTTTTGATGTTGAGGTAAAACAAGGTTATCCTGGAAAAAGAATTCAGGGAACAGTTGGGCAGCAATTGGCATTGTATGTAACAATTTATTCTCCAATCCAAATGTTGGCTGATCTTCCAGAAAATTACGAAGGAAAACCAGCTTTACAATTCTTAAAAGATGTTCCAACAGATTGGGAAGACACTAAAATCTTAGAAGGAAAAATTGGTGAATACATCACAACAGTAAGAAAAGATAGAAACAGCGCTGACTGGTACTTAGGAACTTTGACAAATGAAAAACCAAGAGAGGTTGAAATTTCACTTTCTTTCTTAGATTCTAATGCAAATTACGAGGCACAGATTTATGCTGATGCCGAAAAAACTGATCAAAAACACAACCCGGAAGCCGTTGCAATTTCAAAGAAGGCAGTAAAAGCTTCAGATGTTCTGAAATTGCATTTAGGCGGTGCTGGTGGCGCGGCAGTAAGATTCAAGAAATTATAATTATTTTAGATTTAAAAAAACATAACTATCAAAAACCAAAAACCACAATCAATGAAAAACAAAATGATATACCTGTCGGCAGCTCTGGCTTTTGTATTATTTGCTTCTTGTAAAAATGATGCAAAAACAGCTATCTCAGAAAATGCACAGACAGAAGAATATAAAGGAAAAGAAATCGGGTCAGAACACGATGCCGAAATAGATAAATTAGTTTCTCAAATGACACTTGAGGAAAAAATTGGGATGCTACACGGAAACAGTATGTTCAGTACTGGAGCTGTTGAGCGCTTAGGTATTCCGGAATTAAAAATGGCCGATGGTCCACTTGGAGTTCGTGAGGAAATTTCCAGAGACAGCTGGGCACCAGCCGGATTAACAAATGATTTTGCAACTTATTATCCAGCTGGAGGCGGTTTGGCTGCAACTTGGAATGCTGAAATGGCGCATACTTTCGGAAATAGTTTGGGAGAAGAACTTCGCGCAAGAGATAAAGACATGTTGCTTTCACCAGCAATTAATATGGTAAGGACACCGCTTGGAGGAAGAACATATGAATACATGTCCGAAGATCCATTTTTGAATAAGAAAATCGCTGTGCCTTTGATTGTTGGACTTCAGGAAAAAGACGTAATGGCTTGCGTAAAACATTATGCAGCAAACAATCAGGAAACAAATCGCGATTTTGTAGATGTTCAAATTGATGAAAGAACGCTTCGCGAAATTTATCTTCCTGTGTTTGAAGCTTCAGTAAAAGAAGCAAAATCGTATGCAATAATGGGCGCTTACAATAAATTGAGAGGCGAATATTTATGTGAAAACGATTATATGCTAAATAAAATCCTGCGCGATGAATGGGGATTTAAAGGCGTTGTCGTTTCAGATTGGGCTGCGGTGCATTCAACGGTAAAATCTCTAAAAAGTGGATTAGATATTGAAATGGGAACACCAAAACCATTCAACGAATTTTTCCTGGCAGATAAATTACTTGCGGCAGTAAAAGCCGGAGAAATTTCAGAATCTGAAATTGATCTGCATGTAAAACGCATTTTAAGAGTTTTGTTCCAAGTAAAAGCAATGGGCGGAGGCGAACGAGCAAAAGGAAGTATTGCAACAGAAGCGCATTACCAAGATGCTTACAAAATTGCAGCAGAAGATATTGTATTATTGAAAAACAATAATAATGCTTTACCATTAAAACTGGACGGCGTTAAATCTATTGCTGTAATTGGAAACAATGCAGTGAAGAAAAATTCTTTAGGTGGATTTGGAGCGGGAGTAAAAACAAAAAGAGAAGTTACGCCACTTGAAGGTTTGAAAAACAGATTGCCTTCTTCAATAAAAATCAATTATGCTGAAGGTTATTTAGAACGTTATGACGAAAAAAATAAAGGAAAATTAGGCGATATTACATTAAACGGTCCGGTAACTATTGACGAATTAGATCCGGCAAAAGTGCAAGAAGCAGTTGAAGCGGCTAAAAAATCGGATGTTGCGGTGATTTTTGCTGGTTCAAATCGTGATTATGAAACAGAAGCTTCTGACAGAAGAACTTTGAAATTGCCTTTTGGACAGGAAGAATTAATCAAAAAAGTATTGGCCGTAAATCCGAGAACTATTGTGGTTATGATTGCCGGCGCGCCATTTGATATTGATGAAGTAACTAAAAAATCGCCTGCTGTGGTTTGGAGCTGGTTTAATGGTTCTGAAGGAGGAAATGCTTTAGCCGATGTTATTTTAGGAAAAGTAAATCCGTCAGGAAAACTGCCTTGGACAATGCCTAAAAATATTATGGATTCGCCAGCGCATGCTACAAAAAGTTTTCCAGGTGGAAAATCGGTTAATTATGCCGAAGGACTTTTGATTGGATACCGTTGGTTTGATACTAAAAATATTGCACCGTTATTTCCTTTTGGTTACGGATTATCATATACCACTTTTGCTTTAGAAAATGGAAAAACAGACAAAACTTCATATGCTTCAAACGAAATTATTTCTGTTTCTGTTGATGTAAAAAATACCGGAAAAGTTGATGGAAAAGAAGTTGTTCAGGTGTATTCTTCAAAAGCAGATTCTAAAGTAACCCGTGCTTCAAAAGAGTTAAAAGGTTTCAAAAAAGTATTAGTAAAATCGGGCAGTTCTGAAACGGTTACAATCCAAATTCCGGTAAAAGAATTAGCATATTATGATGTTTCAGCAAAAAAATGGACAGTTGAGCCAGGAAAATATACGCTGAAAATCGGAAATTCATCAAGAGATATCAAAACTGAGATTGCTATAATAATTCAGTAAGAAGAAAACATTAAATTTACCATATAAGGAATATAAGTGAATTAAGTTCAGCCTCACGGTTAGCTTAATTCACTTATATTCCTTATATGGTTTACTATTTTATATTAGAAAAAATGAAAAAAATCACAGTCTTTTTTTTACTCCTATGTGGCATAATGGCAAACGCCAATGTAAAAATGCCTCTACTATTTTCAGACGGAATGGTATTACAACGCAATAAAGCAATTCCGGTTTGGGGTTTTGCTGATGTCAATGAAAAAGTAGAAATTCATTTCAACAAACAAATCAAAAAAACACAGGCCGATAAAAACGGAAAATGGACTGTCAATTTAGATGCTGAAAAAGCCGGCGGACCTTTTGAGCTTGTTATTATCGGAAAAAATAAAATCACGATTAAAAATGTTTTAGTTGGAGAAGTTTGGATTTGCAGCGGACAATCGAACATGGAATTTCAGGTTTCTAAAACGATCAACGCCGAAAACGAAATGAATAATGCGGAGTATCCTATGATTCGTCATTTTGGTGTTGAGCGAGATTTTAGTGGAATACCAAAAGACGATTTAAAAGCAGGAAAATGGGAAGTTTCAAGCAAAGAAACAGTTGGTAATTTCACTGCAGTTGGGTTTTATTTTGCCAGAAAATTATATTCGGAATTAAAAATTCCAATCGGTATTATCAATACTTCTTGGGGCGGAACCAATGTTGAAACCTGGACAAGCCGTGAAGCATTCGAAAAAAACCCTGAATTTAAAAACATGATTGCCGATGTTCCGGTTATGAATGTCGATTCTATTTCAAAATTATACGCAAAGCGAATGAACGAAAGAATCGAGAAAATTCAAGGAACTCCAGTTAGTACAGCAAATGAAAATACGTTCAAAGAACTTTCTTTTGACGATAATTCCTGGGGCGAATTAAACACGCCAAGCATATGGGAAAGTCAACATCTTGGCGATTTAGACGGCGTAGTTTGGATGCGAAAAACTATTACGCTTTCGGCAGAAGATATCAAAAATAAAGCAACGCTGAGTTTAGCGAAAATCGACGACGAAGATATTACATACGTAAACGGAATTGAAGTTGGAAAAAATTTTCAATATGATGTCAAACGTATTTATCAAATACCAGAAAATGTTTTAAAAGAAGGAAAAAATGTAATTGCCGTGAGAATTGTCGATAACGGCGGAGGCGGAGGTATTTATGGAGAATCGGAAAATCTAAAGTTAACTTTAGGAAGCAAAGTTATTCCGCTTGACGGAAAATGGAAATTTAGAGTAATTGTTGTAAAAACAGCTTTATCGCCAAATAGTTATCCGTCATTATTGTACAATGCAATGGTAAATCCGTTAATTCCTTATGCAATCGAGGGCGTTTTATGGTATCAAGGCGAAGCGAATGTTTGGCGAGCAAATCAATACAAAAAAGCTTTTCCGCTAATGATTACAGATTGGAGAACAAAGTTTAAACAGGGCGATTTTCCTTTTTATTTCGTTCAATTATCGACTTTTGATGAAACCGGAGGAAACAGCAAAAAAGGAAGCCGTTGGGCAGAACTTCGCGAAGCACAGTCTGAAACTTTAAAATTGAAAAATACCGGAATGGCGGTTACGACAGATATCGGAAATGCAAAAGACATTCATCCAACTAACAAACAAGATGTTGGACTTCGCTTGGCAGCAATTGCATTAAATAATGTTTACAGCAAAAAACAGGTTTTCAGCGGACCAACTTATAAATCGCAGGAAATAAAAGGAAATCAAATTATCCTTACTTTCGATAATATCGGTAGTGGCTTGTCAACGCCAAATAACGATGAATTAAAAGGTTTCGAAATCGCCGGCGCAGATAAAGTTTTTCATTCCGCGAAAGCGATAATCAAAGACAATAAAATAATTGTTTCAAGTGACAAAGTTCAAAACCCTATTGCAGTTCATTACGGCTGGGCAGACGACGACACGCAAATTAATCTTTTCAATAAAGAAAAATTTCCAGCATCTCCTTTCAGAACTGATAATTGGGAACTGATTACGGCAAACGAAATATATAAAGTGAGTAAGTAGTCATTAGTAAAAAGTAAAAAGTTTCTGGGTGTGATCCCGTTATCTTAACGGAATCGGGCTATACGCTCCGCCGAGGCGGATTGCTCCTATCCCTCACGCGCATAAAATGTCTATAAATACAAATGAAAATTCCTCAAGAATGATTAATATTGTAGAAACTACACTTCTAACCAAAATGCAATCATGAATTCAAACCTCATAAAAAAGACATTTTTCATTTTACTTCTCACATCTTACTATATAAACATCTCGGCGCAATCCAAAAGTGTTTTATGGTACAAACAACCGGCAGAATTTTTTGAAGAAAGTCTTGTTTTAGGAAACGGAATAATGGGAGCAACTGTTTTTGGTGGTGCAAATTCAGATAAAATTTATTTGAATGACATTACGCTTTGGTCGGGTGAACCTGTAAATGCTAATATGAATCCGGAAGCTTACAAAAACATTCCGGTAATTCGCGAAGCTTTAAAAAATGAAAATTATAAACTGGCCGAAGAATTAAATAAAAAAGTTCAAGGCAAAAACTCGGAATCGTATTCGCCTTTAGGAACATTAGAAATCAATAATTCCGAAAAAGGAAGTGCTGTAAATTATCATCGCGAACTCGATCTTTCAAATGCAATTTCAAAAGTAAGTTACGAAATGGCAGGCATAAAATATACACGTGAATATTTTGTATCAGCGCCAGATCAAATCATGATAATCAAATTAACCGCCGATCAAAAAGGCGCTTTGAATTTTGATATTAATTTAAAAAGTCTGTTACAATCTAATGTCGAAGTAAAAGGTAATATATTGGTAATGACAGGTTCTGCGCCAATTCACGAAAATGCAGGATATACTGTTTTGCCAAAATATGAAAGCGTAAAAGAAAGAGGGACAAGATTTACGACTTTAGTCCAAATCAAAAAAACTGACGGAAAAATTACAACTTCAAGAGAATCGTTGACTTTAAAAGATGCGACAGAAGCTATTATTTTCGTTTCTGTTGCAACTAGTTTTAATGGCTTTGACAAAAATCCTGCAGCTGAAGGTCAAGACGATATTACAAATGCATTGCAAAATTTGAACAAAGCATATGCAAAATCATTCGATAAAATAAAAGAATCTCATATTGCCGATTATCAAAAATTCTTTAATCGCGTCAGTTTAGATTTAGGAAAAACCACAGCGCCAGACTTACCAACAGATGAGCGTTTATTACGATATTCAGAAGGGAAAGAAGATAAAAATCTCGAAATTCTTTATTTCAATTTCGGGCGTTATTTATTGATCAGTTCATCTCGAACACTTGGTGTTCCGGCAAATTTACAAGGACTTTGGAATCCTTATGTGAACCCGCCTTGGAGCAGCAATTATACAATGAATATTAATCTGGAAGAAAACTACTGGCTGGCAGAAAATACGAATCTTTCCGAAATGCATTTGCCTCTTTTAAGTTTCATAAAAAACCTTTCGGTAACAGGAAAAGTTACGGCAAAGACTTTTTATGGAATAAACGAGGGCTGGGCAGCTGCTCATAATTCAGATATTTGGGCAATGACCAATCCGGTTGGGCAATTTGGAAAAGAAGAACCAATGTGGGCGTGTTGGCCAATAGCTGGCGCATGGCTGAGTACGCATATTTGGGAACATTATACCTTTACGAAAGATGTAGCTTATCTGAAAAAAGAAGGTTATCCGTTAATGAAAGGTGCAGCCGAATTTTGTTTAAACTGGCTTGTGACAGATAAAAATGGAAATTTAATAACATCGCCATCTACTTCGCCAGAAAATCAATATAAGTTAGCAGATGGTTTTGTCGGAGCTACTTTATATGGAGGAACTGCAGATTTGGCAATGATTCGCGAATGTTTTGATAAAACCATAAAAGCTTCAAAAGTGCTAAATACAGATGCTGCTTTTAGAGAAAAATTAGAAAAAGCGCTTGAGAAATTTCATCCGTATCAAATTGGTAAAAAAGGAAATTTACAAGAATGGTATTTTGATTGGGATGACAACGAACCAAAACACCGTCATCAATCTCATTTATTTGGACTTTTTCCTGGAAATCATATTACGCCATTAAAAACACCAGATTTGGCTGAAGCTTCGAGAAAAACGCTCGAAATAAAAGGCGACGAAACTACAGGTTGGTCAAAAGGTTGGAGAATTAATCTCTGGGCAAGACTTTGGGACGGAAATCGCGCGTATAAAATGTACCGAGAATTACTGCGTTACGTAGATCCGGATAAAAAGAAAACTGATAAGCCAAGACGAGGAGGAGGAACATATCCTAATTTATTCGACGCGCATCCGCCATTTCAAATTGACGGAAATTTTGGTGGCGCTGCTGCCGTTGCTGAAATGTTGGTTCAGTCGGATGAAAATGAGATTCGTTTGCTTCCTGCTTTGCCTGACGCTTGGGCAGAAGGTTCTGTAAAAGGAATTTGCGCAAGAGGCGGATTTGAAATTGAAATGAATTGGAGCAACAAAATGATTCAAAAATTGATCGTTTCTTCTAAAATCGGTGGAAAAACAACTTTGATTTTCGGGGATAAAAAGCAGGAAATCGTTTTGAAAAAAGGTGAAAAGTTAGAAATCAAATTTTAATAACAATATCCATTTTATAGTTAAACCCGGCAAGTTTTAAAAACCTGTCGGGTTTGTTTTTATGTTTAAAATATTATTCCAATTTATAACTATACCCAATCTGCAAATAAAAAGGAATCAAGGGTTCTGTTTTAAAATCTTCGGTGATTACTTTTCCAGCTCTTAAAGTCAAATCGCTTCGGGAAAAAGAGTAACCGCCCTGAATTCCAAAGTTGAAATTTCCTCCCGTTGTGGGCTCAAACCAACCATTTTTCACATCGGGATAAACTTCTTTGTAAATATCGGTATGTTTAAAATGTGTTACGATGGCTTTGTCAAAACCAAATTCGCCTGCAACAAACCATTTTGGTTTATAATAACCAATTGTCGTTGAAGCATCGGCACCAAAATTCTGCAAAGTCACTAACGGATTTCCATATCGTCTGTAAATTCCGTGAATTGCGGCATTAAAACGGAAATTTTTAATTTGGAAAACATTTATTTGTCCGCCGATTTTCGTTTTAAAATCATCAAAAATGACTTCGCCAGAAGCAAAGGAAAACGAACTTTCTAGAATAATTGGCATTTTGGTTTTTAAATGATAACCGTAACTAAATCCGTAAACAAAACTATATTCCCAACCTGCGTTTGCATTTAAAATATGTTTTTCATTGCTTTTGAGATTTTCCCAATTAATGTTTTGAGCTTGTGAGAAATTAGATGTGAAAAGTGAAATGAGAAAAGTGATAAATACTATTATTGCTTTCATGGCGGTTATTTTAATTCGTTTAAATACTTCAGAATAATCGGATGCACATTTTCCCATTTGAAATAAATCATTTCATGGCCGGTTCCTTTTACTTCTGAAATTTCTGAATTCGGAAAATAAGCGGCTTCTTTTTGGGCAAAACTTAAACCATAAGATTGATTTAATTCTCCGTACAAAAACAAAACTTTAGTAGTGTATTGCTTGAGGTTTGTGGTAAAATCAAAACCATCATTTTCGGCGATATCGGTGAAACTTTCTAAAACCGTTGTTCCAATTCTCCAAAAAGGCGACGGTCCGGGAATGCCTTCTTTATTGCCTTTTGCATAAGAGAAACTTGAAGAAATTCCGTATTTATAATCCAGAATTTCATGCTGATTTTCTTTTCCGGTTAAAAATTGATCAACGTATAAAAGATTGCTGGTAACTTCAGAAAAAATATTGATTTTGCGGCTCATTTCGCCATAATCATCCAAAAGTTGTTTGTTTAATCCACCTGGTTCAGCAAGAATTAATCCGTCGATTTTATCAGGATAGGAATTAACATACGCCGCTCCCAGCATTGCGCCCCAGGAATGTCCAAAAAGAAAAACTTTCTGCTTTGGAGAAGTACGATAATATTGAATCACTTCTGTAAGATCATCTAAAACTAACTGAATTGAATAACTGTTTTTGTCATGTCTTTTTGATAATCCAGAACCGCGTTGATCGTAAAAAATCACATAATAACCTTCATTGGCGAGTTGTTGTACATTAAGTCCGTTTCGATAATCAGAGCCAGGACCGCCGTGAAGAAATACCAACATCGGGTTGTTTGGATTGCCAAAAGTTTCTGCGTGAAGCTGCGTTCCGTTAATAAAAATAGAAGGTAATGAAGAATCTTGATCGACTGTTTTTGGAACTAAATTCCCAACTCCGTCAATTTCGTTTTCATTCTCGCATCCAAGAAAAAAGAAAATCGAAATGGCTATTACTGCTGAATATAACATCTTGTTTTTCATTGCATAATTTTTTAAAATTTTATGCAAAGATGTATTTCAGTGTTATACGGGTCGCCCCAACTTGTAAGGTGGTTCTTTTTTTAAAGATGCTAAGTTACTAAGGCGCTAAGTTGCTAAGTTTTTTGTGTTGAAATTTGCTTGCAAAGATATGAAGTTATTTTGCCACAGATTATTTGGATTAAAATGATTTAAAAATCTGTTTAAATCTGTGGAATCTGCGAGAAACAAAAAAACTTATTTCAAATATTCGGAAGGAGAAAGTCCGGTTGCTTTTTTAAAGTTTCGGTTAAAAGCTGTTTTTGAATTAAATCCGCATTCAAAAGCGACTGAAAGCAAAGTGAATTTTTGATTTTCGGGCAAAAGAATCAGTTTTTTGAATTCTTCTACACGCTGCAAGTTAATGTAATCGTAAAAGTTTTTTTCTTCGGCAGAATTGATGACTTGAGAAAGAACATTGGAATGAATATTTAATTTTTGAGATAAATCGGCTAAAGTCAAATCTGGATTTTTATAGAGCTTTTCATCGGTCATAATTTGAATTAATTTTTGATGCAAAAGTTGTAATTCAGAATTGGTCAAACTTGATTTTTCGTATTTTATTTTTTCAGATGAATTCTCAGTTTCGATATTTTCTACAGAAGAGATATTGGAAATTTTGTTTTCAGAAAAAGCCTGATTCGTGAAAATTCCAACTTGTTTGATTCCGAAATAGCCAATGAAAATCAGATAAAAAACAACAACCGAAAAAATATATTCATCATTAAACAAAATGACAACAAGCCAAATAATACTCGAACCAAGAATTAAATATTGAAGCCAGCGCAAATTGATTTTTTCAGTAGAAGAAAAAGCTTCTGAAATGTTTTTTCGATGTTTGGAAAGTTTCCGAAGTGAAAGTAAAGCATACGTGATTCCCGAAATTAAAATGGCGCTGTATAAAATCAAAATCAGATTTTCATATCCTTTTCCTTCGTTTTGAAAAACCTTTAATTTCTCTTCAAAAGAAAGTTCAAAAAACGGAATGAGAATTAAGCAAGCCATTACAAAAGGCAAAAAATGCAAAAGATTGTATTTTTTATGCTGATTCTGATTTGTCAATGCCGAAGTATATAAAAACAAAAAAGGACCTTGCAGCAAAGGCATTGGCAATTCAAAACCTAACAAAAACGGGAATGAAGCGAAATCATTTTTATAATGCAGATAATATAGAAACAAGTGAAATCCGGTAAAAAACAGCCAAAAGGCCAAAATTTTATCAGCTTCACTTTTATCTTTTTTGCTTGCCAGAATAACAACCAGAAAAAAGGTAATTATAATGCCCGTTAAGTACAACATGGTTTGGATTTTTGGTTAAAATCGGTTGTTGGAAATACGGAGCAAGATAAATTATTTCTCGCAAATATTTGAAAGTGAAATGTTTTCTAAATATTATTTAATATGCGAATTATTGTTTTTCAGTTTCTGATGTTTCCTCCGTTTTTTTGCTGTTCTCTTTTTTAAAACTTTCGTACCACTTTTCGATAGAAGGATACACGAAAGCAGCCACTTTTTTCACTGGATTGTAAAAAATAGATTTGTCTAAAGTTTCTTGTTTGGCAAAAGTATTATTGAAGTTTATTTTTTCGAATAAAGCGATAAAAATACTCAGAATCAGGATGGTTTTTAAAACTCTGAAAAATCCGCCGCCCAGTTTATTCATCCAGCCCAACATCGCAAAATCGGCAATTCCGGTTAATATTTTGGCTAAAAAGTAAACACCAATTACAACCAGAATAAAAGTGAGGATAAAAGCCGTAATTTGAATGTTTGTTGGATTCCAGGAAACGTGTTTTGAAATCATTCCGGTCAATAATGACGAAAATTTAATTGCAAGATAAATTCCTAATAACAAAGAAATAAAAGAAGCAACTTCTACAAAAAGGCCATTTTTTATGCCTTTGTATAAACTGTAACATAAAAGCGCGCCTACTATAATGTCAAAAAAACTCATGTTTTGGTTTGGTGTTTAATGAGGCGCAAAGATATGTTTTTTTGAGGTTCAGAAGTTCAATGAGACAAAGGTTCAGAGGTTTTTTGTAGTGCTTTTTTTGTATGTGTTTATTTTTTTAGGTGCAATGTAGTGAACTATGTATCTTTGCAATTCAAATTTAGAGTTCAGATTGCGATTCTGCCCCCTCAGAATAGATTTTTTAATCCGCAATCTAAAATCTCTACAATCTAAAATCATAAATCAAAATGTCTAGAGATACACAACTAAAAGAGCGATGGGAAAAGCTCGTTGATATACTTTCAAATCAATTTTCGCAAGGCGAAGATTTGGATTTGGATGCCATAATTTACCTTATTGGAGTTCAGGAATTCGGGAAAATACACCGCGAATTCAAAAAAGATGAAAAACTGAACTTAATGCACATCGCAATATGTCGATTATTAGAACCTTACGGATTTTATGAATTCGAATATTTTGATGAAGATGGATGGCCACATTACAAAATAAAAGAGCAATTGCCACCATTGAAAGCCGGAGAACAATCGGTTTTGATGAAAGAAGCCATTGTAAGTTATTTTTTAGAAAGAAACCTTATCGAGTAGTTTTTAGCTACAGTGATAGTCGTAGTTTACAGAATTATTGATTTCAAAACTGAAAACTGTGACTGTGACTAGACACTTTAAACTAAAAACACTAAATTTGTATTCTCAAGAACCGAAGGAAAATGATAGATAAGATAAAAGTACATATAGAGGAAGCAAAAGCCTTTAATGAGAAAAATAAAGAATCTTTAGAGCAATTCCGAATTAAATATTTAGGAAGTAAGGGGTTATTAAAAGAACTTTTTACTGAGTTTAAAAATATTCCAAATGATCAGAAAAAAGATTTTGGACAAGTAATCAATACTTTAAAAGCTGTTGCTGAAGAAAAAGTTAGAGTTATTCAGGAAGAGCTTGAAAGCAAAGAAGAAGTTAAAGGTGCTTTTGGTGATTTGACTCGTGCTGCTGAGCCAGTAATTATAGGTTCTCGTCACCCAATTTCGATTGTTAAAAATCAGATTATAGATATTTTTGCCAATATTGGATTCAATGTTTCTGAAGGTCCGGAAATTGAAGACGACTGGCATAACTTTACTGCATTGAACTTGCCAGAATATCATCCGGCGCGTGATATGCAGGACACATTTTTCATTCAGACAAATCCTGATGTGTTGTTGCGTACACATACATCATCTGTGCAGGTGCGTTATATGGAAAATCATAAACCGCCAATCCGTACGATTTCACCAGGACGTGTTTTCCGAAACGAAGCGATTTCATCTCGCTCACACTGTATTTTCCATCAAGTGGAAGGTTTGTATATTGACAAAGATGTATCGTTTGCCGATTTGAAACAAACATTGCTTTATTTTACTAAAGAAATGTTCGGAAAATCAAAGATTCGTCTTCGTCCATCATATTTTCCATTTACAGAACCAAGTGCTGAAATTGATATTTATTGGGGATTAAAAACCGAAACAGATTACAGAATCACAAAAGGAACTGGCTGGCTGGAAATTGGAGGTTGCGGAATGGTTGATCCAAACGTTCTTAAAAACTGTGATATCAATCCAGATGAATACAACGGATTCGCTTTCGGAATGGGAGTAGAGCGTATTGCAATGCTTTTATACCAAATTGGCGATATCAGAATGTTTTATGAAAACGATGTTCGTTTCTTAGAGCAGTTCAAATCAAATATTTAAAAAATAAGTTACTAGTGAATAGTGATTAGTGAAGAACTTTCTTTCTAATCACTATTTACTTTTTACTATTCACTAAAAATGAAAAAAGATATAATAATTCCAGAAGTCGAAAATGTGTTTCTTGCAGCAGTGCAGGAGTGGAGCGACGATTTTATGGAAAAAGTGTGGTACGCTTATCTAGTAAATGATAGCGACTTTAATTTAGACAGCGTAATGGTAGTTTCAAAAGCATTTGGAACTATTGATGGCGAAATGAAAAAAACTTCGATTCTGCGTCACGCATTTGTTGAAGTTCCTGCAGTTTCGGTAGTAAAAATCGAAATGATAGAGAAAAGTCTTTTGGTTATGAATAACGAATTTATGGTGACTTTCTTCATTGGAAATACTTTATACGACAAGAAATTCATCTTCAAATCAAACCTAATCAACGAAAATAATATGGAAGAAGTGCCGATTTTGTTTGTTGAAGGGGTTATGGTGAAGTAGAGAAAATAGAGTATAGAATAAAGAATAAAGAATATAGATTTCTCAACTTTGAATATAAAAAAAAGAGTCAAGACGAAATTAAATTAGTCTTGACTCTTTTTTTTATCTATTTTCTAAAGTCTATTTTCTTTATTCTATACTCTATTTTCTTTTAAAAAGACTAATCCAAAGATTCAGTTAATTTTCTAAATACAGATTTTGCGTCTTTTCCTTCATATAAAACGGCATAAACAGCGTTTATAATTGGCGTTTTTGCACCGTAACCTTGATTTAGTTTATAAGCACTTTTTGTTGCGTAATATCCTTCGGCAACCATGCTCATTTCCATCATGGCGCTTTTTACGGTATATCCTTTTCCAATCATATTTCCGAACATTCTGTTTCTTGAGAAAACGGAATATCCTGTAACCAATAAATCGCCCAAATAAGCCGAATCATTGATGTTACGTTTCATTTTATGTACTTTTCTGATGAATTTCTTCATTTCACGAATCGCATTACTCATTAAAACCGATTGGAAGTTGTCGCCATAACCTAAACCATGAGCAATTCCGGCAGCAATAGAGTAAATGTTTTTCAGCATTGCTGCATATTCAGTTCCGATGATATCGTCTGAAATTTTAGCTTTAATGTAATTTCCAGAAAGTGATTTGGCAACATTGCAGGCTTTTTCAGGATCGCCACAAGCAATTGTCAAATACGAAAGTCTTTCTAACGCCACTTCCTCTGCGTGACAAGGACCTGTAATAACACCAATATTGTAATATGGAATATCATATTGAATATGGAAATGTTCTCCAACAATTAAGCTTGTTTCAGGAACGATTCCTTTAATTGCCGAGAAAATAATTTTGTCTGACAAAGAAACCGTCATGTTTTTCATTTCGGCATCTAAGAAGGCAGATGGGATAGCGAAGATTAAATAATCGGCATATTCAATTGCTTCGTTGATATTGTTGGTTAATTTAAGTTTTTTAGTGTCAAACTCTACTGAACTTAAATAGTTTGGGTTGTGTTTGTATTTTTCAATGTGCTCGATTGCAGCATCGTTGCGCATGTACCATGCAATCTCAGATTGATTTACGCATAACATTTTTGCAATTGCAGTTGCCCAGCTTCCTCCACCAATTACTGCAAACTTTAAATTTTCGCTCATTATTTTAATAATTTAAAACAAAAGTACTTAATAATGTAGTAATAATACAAAATCTGATTTAAGAAATTTGAAAATCTCCTTTAAATACCACGGTTTTTCAAGTGGTTAGAAAAAAAATAAAAAAATATTTTGCGTTGTACACAATAAAATAATAAACCTTACGTTGTAAGTGATTATAAATTAAAATTTTAATGAGTTTAATAAAAATTGAGTTAGTTAGTTTTGTTTTAGTATTGTGAAAAGGCGTTCCTAAAGTTATTTTAAGAACGCCTTTTCTGATTTAATTAATTTTGAAAGTTTAATAACTCAATTCTACGATTGATTTTACTTTTTCTAAAGTAACCAATTGATTTTCGCCTAAACCTTTCCAGCCTCTTTCGTCAAAACGATTTACAATAAAATCTGCCGTATTTGAATATTCAGTTGTGTATTGCGAAAGTTTAGTATCCATTCCCATTGTGTGGAAAAATTCAACGGTTTTGTTGATTGCTTCTTTTGCTACTTCGTCATCAGAACCTGTTAAATTGAAAATGCGTCTTCCGTATTGAGCCAGTTTTCCTTTTTTAGTTTCAAACATTACGGTATATAAACTTGGGCCAATAATTGCCAAAGTTCTTGCGTGGTCAATTTCGTATAAAGCAGTCAATTCGTGACCAATCATATGTGTTGCCCAATCGCTTGGAACACCTTTCTGGATTAATCCGTTTAAAGCCATTGTACAGCTCCACATAAAGTTTGAAGCCAAAGTATAATCTGTTGGATTTTTGACTACTCCGGGACCAACTTGAATTAAAGTCTGCAAAATTCCTTCTGCAATTCTGTCCTGAAGAAAAGCGTCATGCGGATACGTCAAATATTGCTCCATAACATGTGTGTAAGCATCTACAACACCATTTTCGATTTGTCTTTTTGGTAAAGAAGCTATCACAGTTGGATCACAAATGGAGAATTGAGGGAATAAAGCGCTTCCGCCAGAAGCCAATTTTTCCTGAGTTGCTTCAATAGTTACCACATAACCCGAATTCATTTCGCTTCCCGTTGCTGGAAGTGTCAAAATGGTTCCAAAAGGCACTGCATTTTCTTTAATTAAAATTCTTTTTTGAAGAATATCAAGAGGATTTCCTTCGAAATTAACAGCGCCAGAAATAAATTTCACTCCATCAATTACAGATCCACCACCAACGGCAAGAATAAAATCAATTTTTTCTGTTTTTATTACGTCAACAGCTTTCATTAAAGTTTCAAATCTTGGATTTGGTTCAATTCCGCCAAATTCCACAATTTCAAATCCTTTTAAATTTTGGATTACTTGATCGTAAATTCCATTTTTAAAAATACTTCCGCCACCATAAGCCAATAATATTTTAGCATTTTTTGGAACTAAAGCCGAAAGCTTTTCTATTTGCCCTTTTCCGAAAATTAAATTCGTCGGATTATATAATTCAAAGTTTAGCATTTTTTTTAAGGTTCTAAGATGCTAAGGTTCTAAGGGACTAAGTCCTATGCTGAACTTAATCTTAAAATCTCAACATCGGTTATTATTTATTCATTTAGTTATCGGTTTAGCGCTAAGCTTTTTAAAATCTTAGTAGCTTAGAATCTCAGCGTCTTAATTTAATTTTTTCAACAATTTTCCAGCAACTAATTTAGACGAAGCTGGATTTTGTCCTGTAATTAAAAGCCCGTCTTCAACTGCGTATGGTTGCCAGTTTGGTCCTTTTGAAAAAATTCCGCCGTTTGATGCTAAAGCGTCTTCTAATAAAAACGGAACCACTTTTGTCAATCCAACTGCTTCTTCCTCTTCATTGGTAAAACCAGTTATTTTTTTTCCTTTTACTAAATATTGACCATCAACCTTTACATTTTTCAAAACGGCAGGAGCGTGACAAACAAAAGCAACTGGTTTTTTATGATTATAAAAAGATTCGATTAAAGTGATCGAATTTCTGTCTTCAACTAAATCCCAAAGCGGGCCGTGACCTCCTGGATAAAAAACAGCATCATAATCTTTTTGATTTACTGTTGAAAGTTTCAAAGTATGTTTTAATTTTTCCTGTAAAACTTTGTCTGCATCAAAACGTTTTGTGTCTTCAGTTGCTGATGCTGGATCAGAACTTTTTGGATCAATTGGTGGTTGTCCTCCAAGCGGAGATGCAATTGTAATTTCAACTCCCTGATCTAATAATTCGTAATAAGGCGCCGCTAATTCCTCTGACCAGAATCCGGTTTTTTCTCCTGTGTTGCCCAGTTTATCATTACTGGTCACAACAAATAATACTTTTTTCATACCTTTTTTATTTGATTTTTGTGCCAATGCAGAAATGCTTGTGGCTGTAATTGCAATTATTGCGAGTAGTGCTATTTTTTTCATAAGATTAAATTTTTGACAAATTTACATCTTAAGTGATATCAGTAAAAATAAAATAAACTATGTTTGTTATAAATAAATTTATGTCATGGTCAATTTAGAATGGTACAGAACATTTAAGGCAGTTTACAAAAATGGAAATTTTTCGATTGCTGCAAAAGAGTTATTTATGAGCCAGCCTGCCGTTAGTCAGCAAATTTCTATGCTTGAAGCACATGTTGGTAATAAATTATTTAATCGAAAGTCAAAAGGCGTAGAACCAACTGAATACGCTAAGTTACTGAATAATTTGATAATAGACGCGCTAGACAGACTTGAAAGTGTCGAAACCGGCTTCAGGGCAAAAGCAGAAGATGCAAACCGATTAATTTCGGTTGGAATTTCAAAACATCTTTTTGACTGCGTTGGAGCTCTTTTAATTTCAAAATTTGATTTGATAGATTTTACTTTCGCAGAGAATGATGAGCTTTTTGATTTAGTAAATTCTAAAAAACTTGATTTTGCGATTACGACAAAACGATTTGACACATTTGATACCGTTTACGAAATTGTTGGTAAAATAAAACTGATATTGGTTGCTCCGACAAGTTTAGATATAACCGAATTTCGTCAAAGATTAAAAACAGACAATTTTGCCGAAATCGAACAATGGCTGAATACTCAAAAATGGTACAGTCATGATGCTCGTATTCCGCATATAAAATTATTTTGGCTTCATGCTTTTAATAAAAAGAGGCCATCGATGATTCCTAATTATATTATTCCTTCACAATCAGAAATGCTAAGACTATTGTCAAAAAATGATGGTATAGCCGCAACGTGGAATTGTAATGCGAGAAATTATATTAAAGAAAATAAATTGCAATTGGTTTGGAACAGTTTTCATGTTCCGGAAGAGTTTGTGTATTTATTGGCGCCAAAAAACAATAGTGTAAAGTCGATTTTTGAAGTTATTGAGAAAGAACTTAAATTGTTTTTTGGAAATAGGTTGTAGTTTGATAATGTGTATTTTATGTTTTTTTGTTATTAATAAAACATATGAAAATTCTTCGATTTTGTTTTGAATTTATTTTTTTAAGGGATAATTTTGAGAAACGAACCGCTAAAAGTTTCCAATTATGAAAAAGATTTTGACAATTTCAGTGTTTGCTTTAGTATTTTTTATTTCTAATTCCTGTAGTAAAGCAGAAGAATCTATCGTAGATTGTGCTTTTGAATCTGCTTATGTACAAATACATAATTCTACAGATGGCACTAATCCAAAATTAATGAATTATTCAATTGAATATACTGGATCTGGTACTTTACAAAGTGTAACATGGACATTTGGAGATGGGAAAACAGGAACTGGTGCCGTTGTTACTCATACTTATACTGCTCCTGGGACCTATGAAGCGGTAGCAACTGTTACGGTTAAAAAAGATGGTTCAGAATGTGGTACAACTAAGAAGCGAACTGTTACAGTGAATTAGCAGTTTATATAAGTTAATGAATAACGAATGAGAGTCAATTTTGTAGTTTATGTTTCGGCATTAAATTATAAAATTGACTCTCATTCGTTATATTTGTTCGAATATCATTTTTAAGTATGGAAAAATTGCAAAATATTAGAATTGCTGTTGATGCTATTGTCTTTGGTTACAAAAGCAGTGGTTTATATGTATTGTTAATCGAACAGCAATTTGGTTCTTCGGAGAAATATTGGGCTTTGCCTGGCGGTTTGGTTCAGGACAATGAATCTTTGAAAGATGCAGTTATTCGAGAATTGCATGAAGAAACCAATGTGCAATTGACTTTTATGGAACAATTATACACATTTGGAGATGATATTAATCGCGATTCCAGAAATCGCGTTATTTCGGTGGCATATTATGCTTTAGTGGATGCCTCAAATTTGGAAATTAAAGCCGATACTGACGCCGAAAGGGTACAATGGTTTAAAATTGATGAAATTCCGTCTTTGGCATTTGATCATAATTTAATTTTAAAAAAAGGAATCGAAAGGCTAAAAGCAAAACTGACTTATGAACCCATTGGATTCGATTTGCTTCCGGAAGAATTCTTGTTTTCGGATCTTGAAAATCTGTATTGTACTATTTTAGAAAAAGAAATTGACCGACGAAACTTCAGAAAAAAAATTCTTAGCTACGGAATTTTAGAGCAAACAGATAATTTTTCTCCAATAAAAAACGGAAGACCAGCAAAACTTTTTAGATTCAATAAGTTGAAATACAATGAGTTAATAGATAATGGCTTTCACTTCGAAATAAAGTTTGCGTAATTTTTACACAAAATAAGTTGTTTATTTAAAATTAAATTCTACATTTGCGTATAATTAACGCAAACTAAAAAACTATGATACTAAATCTTGACCCAAATTTCACTCCTTTTCAAAATCAGGAAGAAATCAAATTTCAAAGTTTTACATTTTCTGGAGGAGAACCTCACATTAAAATCAGTCTAGATTTTGATCCAAACAAAAAAGTTACCATTACACACAGATTAAACTCTTTCAATGATTTAGGTCTGTTGTGCATTACTGTGGATGCTTTACACAGAATGGATGTTAAAATTATCGATCTTTTTATCCCATATTTTCCGGCTGCAAGACAAGATCGTGTTATGATTCCAGGAGAACCATTATCTGTAAAAGTGTATGCTGACGTTATAAACGGATTACAATTGAATAAAGTTTTTGTTTTTGATGCACATTCAGAAGTTACTCCAGCTTTGGTTAATAATTGTACCGTAATTCCAAACCATACTTTTGTCAGAGAGATTTTAAAAGTAATTGGTGAAAACGTAAAATTGATTTCTCCAGATGGCGGCGCTCTAAAGAAAATTTACAAAGTTTCTGAATTTTTAGGCGGTGTTGAAGTGGTAGAATGCAGCAAAAGCCGTGATGTAAAAACCGGAAAATTATCTGGTTTTAAAGTCTACGAAGATGATCTCAACGGAATGGATTGTTTGATTGTAGATGACATTTGCGACGGTGGCGGAACTTTTGTTGGTCTTGCTGAAGAATTGAAAAAGAAAAATGCCGGAAAATTATACTTAGCTGTAAGTCACGGAATTTTCAATAAAGGTTTTGAAGTTTTAGATTGTTTTGATAAAATTTTCACCACAAATTCTTTTAAAGATTTTGAAGATGAACGAGTTGTTCAAATAAAATTAAATGAATTGATATGAAATACAATATAGATACTATAGTTCCAGAAAGTATGTTTTTATTTTTCTGGGGACATCAACCAAGTAAAGACGGTACGATTACGAAAACTTGTTTCAGCCAATGGTGGTTGAGCTCTTTTAAAGTCGATGGTGTGATTTACAAAACAGCTGAACACTGGATGATGGCCAAAAAAGCAGAATTGTTCCAAGATAAAGAAATCTTAGAAAAAATTCTTTTAGTTGATTCTCCCGCTGAAGCCAAAAAGTTGGGTCGTGAAGTCAGAAATTATGACGATAAACTTTGGTTAGAAAACCGATACGAGATTGTAAAGCAAGGAAACTATCATAAGTTCAATCAGAATGCAGATTTAAAAACTTTTTTACTGAATACAAATGACCGTGTTTTGGTAGAAGCAAGTCCCGTAGATCCTGTTTGGGGAATTGGAATGGCAAGTGATCATACAGATGCCTTAAATCCTGAAAAATGGAAAGGATTGAATCTTTTAGGTTTTGCTTTGATGGAAGTTAGGGAGGAATTGAAATAGTTTTGTTATGAAAATAGAACTTCTAAAAGCAGATATAACAGAGATTCATGTTGACGCTATTGTAAATGCGGCAAATACTTCTTTGCTTGGTGGCGGTGGAGTAGATGGAGCAATTCATAGAAAAGGGGGAACAGCAATTTTAGAGGAATGTATCCAGATTCGTAATAAGCAAGGCGGATGTAAAGTTGGAGATGCCGTAATTACAACTGCTGGTAATTTGCCTTCAAAATATGTAATTCATACCGTTGGTCCGGTTTGGAATGGTGGGAAAAGTCTTGAAACAGAATTGTTGGAAAACTGTTATTTGCGTGTTTTAGAATTGGCCGTCGAAAACAATATAAAAACAATTGCTTTTCCTAATATAAGTACTGGTATATATAAGTTTCCAAAAGATTTGGCTGCAGAAATTGCTCTTAATATTATCCATAATTTTGAACAGAAAAATCAATTCGAAAAAATCATTTTTGTCTGTTTTGATGATGAGAATTTCAAGATTTATAAGGATATAATAGGAAGTGATTTTGAGTATAACATAGAATCAGGTTTATTTGGTTTAGCGATTGGCGACGCTTTAGGAGTTCCAGTCGAATTTCAATCAAGAAAATATTTAAAAGAAAATCCTGTTTCTGATATGTTTGGGTTTGGTACGCATCATCAGCCGGAAGGAACATGGAGTGACGATAGTTCTCTTGTCTTTTGTTTAGCTGAAAGTTTATGTAAAGGTTTTGATTTAAATGATATCGCCAAAAAATTTGTCAGATGGTATAGTGAAGAATTATGGACACCACATGGTCAAGTTTTTGATATTGGAATAGCCACTAGACATGCAATTCTTAATATAGCAAAAGGACATCAACCTGATTTATGCGGCGGTTTTTCTGAAGGAGACAATGGAAATGGTTCTTTAATGCGTATTTTACCTTTGGCTTTTTATCTTAGAAATGAAAATGATATAGAAGTTGTTTATCAAAAAGTAAAAGCAGTTTCATCTATAACCCATGCTCATTTTCGTTCTGTATTTTCATGTTTCATCTATGTAGTGTATTGCTTAGAAATTTTAAAAGGGAATGATAAAATAGAAGCTTACACGAGGATACAAGATATTATATCTGAATTTTTAAAGGACAAGAAATTTAATCCTTTGGAAATTCAGTTATTCGATAGAATTTTAAAGAATGATATTTCACAATATCTTGAAGAAAATATTTATTCATCAGGATATGTGCTTCATAGTTTAGAAGCCAGTTTATGGTGTTTTTTAAATTTGAATACCTATGAAGGTACTGTTTTAAAAGCCGTTAATTTAGGAGAAGATACCGATACTACAGGAGCAATTGCAGGAGGCTTGGCCGGTATTTATTATGGAATTGAAAATATTCCACAAAAATGGATTGAAAAATTAGTGAGATCCAACGATATAAAAGATTTAGCAGAACGATTAGCAGAAAAATTAAAATAAAAATATATGAACCCATTATTACTAACCGACGGTTACAAAGTTGACCACAGAAGACAATATCCAGACGGAACAACAATTGTATATTCTAACTGGACACCGAGAAAATCTAGAATTGAAGGACTTGATGAAGTTGTGTTTTTCGGACTTCAGTATTTCATCAAAAAATATATTATTCATGATTTTGAAGAATATTTCTTTAAAAAATCAAAAGAAGAAGTAGTTAAAAAATACGCTCGTAGAATCAATAATTATTTAGGCGAAAACCAAGTTGGTACAAAACATATCGAGGATTTACACGATTTAGGATATATTCCAATGGTATTTAAAGCTTTGCCAGAAGGAGCAAGCGTTCCACTGAGAGTACCAATGTTTACGATATACAATACAATTCCGGAATTTTTTTGGTTGACCAATTATTTTGAAACATTACTTTCTGCAGTGGTTTGGTTGCCTTGTAACTCAGCTACATTGGCAAAAGAATACAGAAAAGTTTTGGATAGATACGCAGCAGAAACTTCATCTGTACCAGAATTTGTAGATTGGCAGGCACACGATTTCTCAATGAGAGGAATGGGTGGAATTGAAGCTTCAGTAACATCAGCTGCTGGACACTTATTAAGCTTTACAGGATCTGATACAATTCCGGCAATTGATTTCTTGGAAGAATATTACAATGCCAATTCAGATTTAGAGCTTGTAGCAGGTTCAGTTGCGGCAACAGAACATTCTGTAATGTGCATGGGAACAACTGAAGGCGAATATGAAACTTTCAAAAGGTTAATTACAGAAGTATATCCAAAAGGAATTGTTTCTATCGTTTCTGATACTTGGGATTTATGGAAAGTTTTAACGGATTATCTTCCGAGATTAAAAGAGGAAATCGTTTCAAGAGAAGGTAAAGTTGTGATTCGTCCTGATAGTGGTGATCCAGTAGATATTATCTGCGGAAATCCAAATGGAAAAACAGAACAAGAGAAAAAAGGAGTTATTGAATTACTTTGGGATGTTTTTGGAGGATCAGTAAATGATAAAGGTTTTAAAGAATTGGTTCCTCAAATCGGAGCTATTTACGGAGATAGTATTACTGTGGCCAGAGCAACTCAAATCTGCGAAAGATTAAAAGCCAAAGGGTTCGCTTCTACAAATGTTGTTTTAGGAATTGGATCTTTTACTTATCAATACAATACCAGAGATACTTTCGGTTTTGCAATGAAAGCGACTTACGGAGAAGTAAACGGTGAGGGAAGAGCCATTTTCAAAGATCCAATTACAGATGACGGAACGAAAAAATCGGCTAAAGGATTAATGAAAATTGATTTAATTGACGGGAAATATCATCTAACTGATAATGTTTCTTGGGAAGAAGAAAAACAGGGTGAATTGAAAGAGGTTTTCAGAGATGGAAAACTTTTGATTGATCAATCGCTGAGTGAAATTAGAATAAGAGTGAAAAGCGAAGCAAGTATCGAAGCTTAATTATAAAGCAAAAAGCCTGAATCTTTAAATTCAGGCTTTTTTACTTTAAGGACGAACAATATTTTGCTTTAAATTCTTCAGTTTCTTTTGAATTAAGTCCAATTAGGCGAATTCCTTCTGCGCATTCGATTCGTTTTTCTCGAATTAATTTCCCAACAAGTAGTTCGAAAAGTAAAAATGAACGATGTTCATCATTTATAAAATCAAGATATTCTCTTTTGTAAGGAAGTTTTTCAGTGGTTAAAATATGGATTAGAACCTCTTGTAATTCGTCAAGATGTCGTTCTGAATTTAACTGGAAATACTTTTCAATTTTAATTCCATCATAAGTAAATGAAATAAGATTTTCGACACCATTCCCATACATTGGCCCATATCTATAGTTTTTTGTTCTTTCTCCAGAAAATGAGTTTCCATAAATAACTAGATTTTCTAAATCTGAGTATCTGTATTCTATTTCATTTATTGTTAAAGAATTTTCTTCAAATGAAATTTTTCCTTCGAAATATCCATTAAGATTTTCAAATTCAGTGAATCTAATGAAAATCCCCGCAATATGAACAAGTAAAAGAACCACAGTAGGATAAAAAAAATATTCAGAAAATTTATACTTAAAGAAATGTTCAATTAATAACATTGCAAAACCATATACTGTAATTGTTCCAATTGATAAATAGGATAATTTTTCTGAACAAGTTAAATTAAAAAATTTAGGTTTTTCTGGAATAAAAATTGAAGCGGAGAAAAGCATTTATTTCTTATAAAAATTATTGTGATCAATATATTCCCAAACTTTCGGAGGAAGTAATGGCTGAATATTTTTCCCTTCTTTAATATTGTTTCTAATGAAAGTGGAAGAAATTTCTACAATAGGTGCATCGATTACATGAATTTTTGGATGCGATTTTAATTCCGTGTTTTCAGGTTCATTCGAAATTCTTGGATAGACATAAATATCATGATTTTCAAGAATCACTTCATAATTTCTCCATTTATGAAACGTTTTCAGATTGTCTTCACCCATAATTAATGAAAACTCATGATTTGGATATTTTTCCTGTAAATGAGCGAGCGTGATTACGGTATAACTCGGCTGAGGCAATTTAAACTCAATATCTGATGGTTTTATCTTCGGATAATCTTCTGTTGCCAGAAAAACCATTTGCAAGCGTTGTTGATCGTCTAATAAAGTCGCTTTCTTCTTTAATGGATTATGCGGTGTAACAACCATCCAAATTTGATCTAAACCAGCATATTCTGCCATATGATTGGCAATAATCAAATGACCAACGTGTATAGGATTATATGTTCCGAAATAAAGACCTATTTTCATTATAGTAACTAGTAATTAGTGAAGAGTGATTAGTCTTTTAGCGTTTTTGAAAAAGCATTAATCATTTTTGATTCTTCTTCAATTTGATTTAGAATTTCTTTGTAAAGAGCTTGATTGGTTATAAAACCAAGGTCATTTGCAATTAGTAATTGCGTCTCAATTTCAAATAATGAACCTCTTGATATGTTTAGAAAATGACTAAAAGATTTATCTGTATTGCGGCCATAGCCCTCCGCTATGTTTGATGGAATTGAAACGGATGCTCTTTTTAACTGACTTGTTAAAGCGTATAATTCTTCTTGAGGGAATGATTTTACTAACTGATAAATTAGAGAAACAATTTTAATTCCTTTTTGCCAAACTAATAAATCTTTATATGATTTTATATTGCTCATTTTTAAGCTAATGACTAATTACTGTTTACTAATTACTTTTTAGAAACGAAGTCTTTCACTAATTGATAAGCTTCTTCTTTAGCAGTATCTAAATCGTAGTTTTTAATAATAGTATCAAATTGAGGCGCTGTTGCTAATTCTACAGAAGCTTTAGCAATTCGCATATTGATTTTGTCATCACTTTCTGTTGATCTTTGCTTTAAGCGACGTTTAAGCTCGTCAACACTTGGAGGTTTTACAAAAACAGCTAAAGTTTGTTCCGGAAATTTATGTTTGATACGAAGACCGCCGGCAACATCAATATCAAAAATCACATTTTTTCCTAAAGCCCAGATTCTTTCAATTTCGGCTTTCAAAGTTCCGTAGAAATTATCGCGGTAAACTTCTTCCCATTCCAGGAATTCTTCCGCTTTAATGTGTTTTTTGAATTGTTCTAGCGAAATAAAATAATAATCTTTTCCGTGTTCTTCTTCTCCGCGTGGGTCGCGTGAAGCCGCTGAGATTGAAAATTCTAAGTTTAAATCTTCTTTCCCTAGTAAATGTTTTACTATAGTTGTTTTTCCTGATCCTGAAGGTGCTGAAAAAACAATTAATTTTCCTTTGTTCATTGTGTATGCTTTAGGCTTTAAGCAATACGCTTTAAGCTTTAATTTTGTGTGGTATTTACAAGACGTTCAAAACTTGTTCTTTAATCTTCTCCAATTCATCTTTCATCATTACAACCAATTTTTGCATTTGTGCATGATTTGATTTTGAACCCATCGTATTGATTTCACGTCCCATTTCTTGAGTAATGAAACCAAGTTTACGGCCGTTTGCCTCAGTTCCGTTTAAAGTTTCCAGGAAATAATCCAAATGATTCGTTAAACGCACTTTTTCTTCAGTAATATCTAGTTTCTCTAAATAATAGATTAATTCCTGCTCAAAACGATTTTCATCGACATTTACTTGTAATTCTGAAATAGCAGTTTGTAGACGGTCTTTAATAGCTTGTACGCGTTCCGGATCAAGTGCTAAAGCGTCATCCATATATTGACGAATATTTCCAATTCGTAAGTTGAATTCTTTTTCAAGAGATGCTCCTTCGTCTTTTCTAAAACTTAAAATGTTCTGGAGTGCTTCGTCAATTGTAACCTGAATTTGATCCCAGTCATTTTCATCAATTTCCTCACGTTCTGTTTTTAATGTATCTGGCATACGAACAGCCATTTTCATTAATTCAGTAACGTCAGCATCAGGATAAACTTCTTGCAATTGCGCAATATAATTTTTTACAACAGGAACATTTACTTTAGTTGAAGTCTGTTCAGCTGTGCTTTCAATATAAATGCCGAAATCTATTTTACCTCTTTCAAGTTTCGTCGAAATCAAAGTTCTTAAACCTAATTCCATTTCGCGGTAAACCGATGGCATTCGCACATTTAAATCTAAACCTTTGCTGTTTAGAGATTTTACTTCAACCGTAATTTTTTTTGTAGGCAATTGCAAAGAAGCTTTGCCAAACCCTGTCATAGAATGTATCATATAATTGAGTATAAAGGCGCAAAGATAATTAAAAGTTTGCTGCTTTGTGTTCTAAATTGTTAATCAGTTTCGTACAGAAAGGTTTTTATTTTCTTACGATAATGCTTTGATAACTTCAGCAACATTTTTTTGGCTGTTGCCAATGTAAATTTTGCCGTCAATTATAAAAACCGGACGACTTAAAAAAGTATAATGTTCCAGAATATATTTTTTAAAATCAGCTTCCGTCAGATTTTTGTTTTTTAAATCCATTGATTTGTACAATTGCGCTTTCTTGCTAAATAAAGCTTCATAGCTTCCTGAAAGTTTGTACATTTCTTCAAGTTCCGTTTCTGTAATCGGATTTTGTCTGATGTCTTGAAAAACCAGATTGTTTTCGGGCAAGCTTTTGATGATTTTGCGGCAAGTATCGCAAGAAGCTAAGTAATATATTTTGTTCATTTTTTGTGAATTTTGTTAGAATGCAAAGAAAATCCATTTAAAGCTTAAAATTGATTAATTTTAGAAAAAAATATAATTATGAACTCAGTTTTTGAAGTACAAAAAACCATAAGAGAAAATCTTTTGAAGGTTTTAGACAATCATTCATTAGAGCAATTGAATAAAATTCCGGAAGGATTTAGCAATAATCTGATTTGGAACATTGCACATTGTGTGTCGTCACAGCAAGTTTTAGTGTACAAATTATCAGGTTTGCCAACATTGGTTTCTGAAGAATTTATTGCGAAGTACAAAAAAGGAACAAAACCTGAAGGCGACGTTTCGCAAGCCGAAGTTGATGAAATCAGGAATTTGCTTTCGGCTACTTTAACACAAACAGAAAAAGATTTTGAAGCAAATATTTTTGTTAGTTACAATGAATATTTAACAAGCATGGGATTTACATTACGCAATGTTGAAGATGCCTTGAATTTTAATAATTATCACGAAGGCATTCACACCGGAATTGTGTGGAGCATTAGAAAATTTGTTTAAACGAAAAAATCCTGCTTAATGCAGGATTTTTTATTTATTCTATAATCGTTTCAATTGTTACTTTCATAGCGCCGGCACCTTTACTTTTTGTAATCTCCATAAATGCTCTTTTTGAAAGATCTATTTCACGGGTTTTTACAAATGGACCACGATCAGTAATTTTTACAATTACAAACTTCCCATTGGCTTCGTTTGTTACTTTGACGCGGGTTCCAAAAGGAAGTTTTTTATGTGCTGCTGTATATTTGCTATTATTAAAACGGCTTCCATCAGCGGTTTTTTTACCATTAAAACGATCTGCATAGTAGGAGGCATGAGCGTTTTTTTTGTAGGTTTTCAATTTTAATCCTTTGTCCGTAAAAATGGAGTCTGTCGGTATTGGAATTAAATTTGGTTTTGTCAGGGTGTCTTGAGCTTTAGGCTCAATTACTGGCTTGGTTTGGCTTATAACGTAGGTAAAACAACTTATAAAAGCTGCCGTAAGCATTGTAAGTATGTAGTTTTTTTTGTTTTTCATGGGTTATTTTTTTCAGACTTGGGGAGTTTGTACAAATAATATGCCATTATAAAAAAAGTCCTACAAATTTAGGACTTTTTTATTAGAACCAAAGGTTCCAAGGAATTCTGCTTAAAATAAGCAATAAACCTAAACCATAAAAAATAGCAAACGTCTTAAATTTTGCTTCGCTATTGATTAGTTTTTTATGTTTAGACCATCCGATAGTAATCAGAATGATAGCTATAATATTAATAAGAGGGTGTTCAAGTGATGTAAGTCTAAGTTCAGCATTAGACATTTGCCCGAAAGCTGCTTTCCCTAAAGGAGATACAAAGTAAAGAATAAGACCAATCAATAATTGTGTGTGAGTTCCAATTAAGGCAAATAACGAAATTTTGCGGTCTTTGGCAGTAAATTCTTTTTTAGAATTGAGGCCAATTAGCGCATTCACGACAGCAACTAAAAGAAGCAATAATGCTAAGTAAGCCCAGCCCGAGTGAAGTTCTTTTAAAAAATGATCCATAAATTATGTTTTTTGTTTTAAACAAATATAGAAAAAAAGGCCATAAAAAAAACGGCATTAAACTAAAAGTCAATGCCGTTTTATTATTTATTAAGATTCTAAATTTTAGAAATCGTAACGTAATTGGAAGTTCCAAGTTCTTCCGAATCCAAAGAATACTTGGTTAGCTGTTGCTACACCATCGTAAAGTAATCCTTTTGAAGCGTAAGTTCCGTTTGCTCCAGGTTGTTGCGTACCAGAAACTGGAAGGTTGTCATCAGCAAAGATGTTTGTTCTAGACTCAGCGATGTAAGTTTTGTCAAAAACGTTGTTGATGTTTAATCTGAAGTTTACAGATTTATCTTTGTTTTGACCAACTAACATTTTGTATGAGAAACCAGCGTCTACTAAACCGTAAGCAGGTAATTGTAATGAACCTTTGTTTGTTGGAGAAGCAAAGTTAATTGGGCTAATTCCAGCATATAAATTGTCATTGTAGTTGTAGTTAGCATCTAAAAACACTCTTGTTAAAACTTCGTAAGAAGCTCCTAAAGATGCTGTCATTTGAGCTGCATCACCAACTTTTACTCCATCCATGTATATTTGAGTTGCAGAATATCCAGGAACTGGGCTGTTGTCAGCTGTATAGTAAGCATTTACAGTAGCGTTTCCTTTATATTCCCAGATTCCATAAGAGAACATACCAGTAATTCTTAATTTGTCTGTGATGTTTGAACTACCTTCGAATTCAAATCCTGAGTGAACCTCGTTAAGACCTACGTATTCTGTATAAGTAGTGTTAGCTGCAAGACCAGGAACTGTATTAGCTGGAAGAGCATTACCTCTTAAGTATCTGTCATCCCAGTTTGTGTTATAAAGGTTTACGTTTGCAGTAAAATATTTAGAACGGAATCCGTAACCTGCTTCAAATCCTAAGATTTTCTCGTTAGTTAAGTTAGGGTTAACTGTAGATCTGTTGTTAGGGTAAACTGAGTTAAAGAAAGGTTGTTTTGAGTAGTAACCTGCATTAACGAATACATTGTGTTTTTCGTTGATGTTGTAGTTAGCACCTCCTTTTACGTTTCCACCTAATACATTTTCGTAAGGAGTAGATCTTAATGGATCTCCAGTTTTATATACGAAATCATCTTCTCTTTTGTATCCTTGTTGAGAAACAGCTCCTTGTACAAAAGCACTTAAGTTATCTTTAGAGTACTCTAATTGAGTAAATAAACCGTACCATTTTACGTTACCAGTACTATTGAAAGAGATTTTCTCATAGTTTTTCTTGTCAAAAACGTTCCATTGAACAGTTGTTGGGTAAGTAGTTGTAAGGTGTCTTCCATTTGGTTTTAAATCAGCGATAAAATTATCGAAATATTCTCCACCACCTAATAAATCATTTACAACTGTATAGTGATATCCTCTGTAAGTTCTTCCGTCAAAACCGAAATCTAAAGTCAAAGTATTAGACAGTTTTTTGTTTAAGTTGATTACAGCACCATACCAGTCATGAGAGTTGATAGATGAAGTTTGAGAAATACCTGATGTATTTGTATTTGTCTGTGCGTTCCAATCAGCGTTTGATCCACTGAAGAATGAACTGTTTTGGTAAACTCCACCAATTTTTGTTCTTGTTTGAGGACCTGTAAGGCCTCCAATTGTAACAGTTTGTCCAGAGTTGTAATCGTAGATTTTATCATAATCGATTAAACCGTCAGCTCTTCTGAAAGCCAATACGTCATTGTATGCTTTTCCTTTAATACCTCCAGTTGCACTAGCTCCAGCACCACGTCCCCAAGAAGCGTACAATACAGTAGAAAGTTTTGTAGTCTCGTTGATTGCATAATCCCAGTTAAGAGATGCAATTGGCTTGTGGTAGTAGTTTTTTCTGATGTTGTATTGCTCACCATTCAAATATCCTGTATCAGCATTGTATCTTGTGTTTGGTTCATCAAGAGTACCATATTGTTGGTAAGTTGCAATAGTAGATGCCGTAGATCTTTGGTTGTGCCATTGTGGAGCACCAGTTACTGTTAACTGAATATCGTGTTTGTTGTTTTTAGTTGTATATCCTAAAGCAACAAAATAGTTTGATCCTTCAAATTGAGTACCTTGGATGTATCCGTCTCCCATTGTTTGAGATAATAATACAGAAGCCGAAAGTCCGTTGCTTAATTTTCCTGTACTGTATGAACCTTGAACTTTGAAATTTCTAGCATTTCCAAATCCAGAAGAGAAAGATCCTCCTTCTTTTTTGTCAGAAGTTCTAGTGATTACGTTGATTGTACCTCCTACAGAAGGTGTAGCAAGTTTAGAAGCTCCTAAACCTCTTTGAACTTGGATTACAGAAGCAACATCTGATAAACCAGCCCAGTTACTCCAGAAAACAGAACCATTTTCCATGTCGTTAACTGGCATACCGTTGATCATAACCGCAATGTTGTTTTGGTTGAAACCACGAATGTTAACTCTAGCGTCTCCAAAACCACCACCTGATTTAGTTGCATAAACTGAAGGAGTGTTTTTTAAGATCTCTGGAAATTCCTGAGTTCCAAGTTTTTGCTGAATTTCAGCTGCTTTAATTGTAGACACAGCAACCGGAGTTTTTCTGTCTTTAGCAACGTCAATTACTGTACTTTTTACTACAATCTCACTTAATTCGTTTGAGTTAGATGTTAAAGTAATCTCACCTAAGTTTGTAGTTGAGCCATTTGATACTGTAAATTTTACAGTTTTGTTGTCATAACCGATAAAAGAGACAACAATCTCTCCTGAACCTGTTGTTGAAGTAATGGTAAATTTACCATCAAAATCTGTTGAAGTAGCTGTAGATGATCCTTTGATCGCTACGTTTGCTCCTGGTAATGAACCGCCCGTTGCGTCGGTAATTGTACCAGTAACTTTTCCTTGAGAAAATACGGTTGAAACTATCATAAAAAATAGTCCAGTAAGTAACCAATTTTTCATTTTCTTCATTTGTTATTTAGTTTATTGTTTTTGGCAAAATTATAACAATAAAATCAGATAATGTTATCAAAATGTTAAGAAAAATTAGTTTTACGTTTTCTGTTGCGCATTAAAATGATTTTTTCTTTTTTTATTAAATTAAATAACGTTTTTGTAAATTTTATCTACCGTATTTTGTTAAAATGGTAATAATTTCAACAGCACTGTAGCGGTAAACTTTCAAATAAGTGTTTTTTGAAGGGTGTAATACTTGTTTTTGTATGAAAAAACGCCTTAATTTTAAGTAAATTAAGGCGTTTCAGTTTGTTGTAAATTTGTGATTTATTTATTCTTCAAAAAGTGATTTAGTAAAAATGTTGTCGAGCTGTCGTGAGCCTTAACAGTTTTAGAATTTATTTCATCCAGAATTGAATTTGCCAATTGTTTTCCTAATTCAACTCCCCATTGATCAAAACTGAAAATGTTCCAGATAATTCCCTGAACGAAAATTTTGTGTTCATATAATACAATTAACGAACCTAAACTTTTTGGCGTTAACTTTTCAATCAAAATTGTGTTTGTTGGTTTGTTTCCGGTAAATACTTTGAAAGGCAATAAGTAAGAAGCTTTTTCTGCAGAAAGTCCTTGTTTGTCAAATTCTGCCTGAACTTGTGCCGGAGTTTTTCCATTCATTAAAGCTTCTGTCTGAGCGAAAAAGTTTGACATTAATTTATCGTGGTGATCTTCGTTTCCGTAAAGTGGTTTTACAAATCCGATGAAATCAGTTGGGATTCTTTTTGTTCCCTGGTGAATTAATTGGAAAAATGCATGTTGCGAGTTTGTTCCTGGTTCTCCCCAGATAATTGTTCCAGTTTGATAATTTACAGGTTTTCCATCACGACCAACACTTTTCCCATTACTTTCCATAGTTGCTTGCTGTAAATATGGAGCCAATTTTGATAAATATTGTGTGTACGGAATCAAAGCTTCACTTTCGGCACCATAAAAATTATTGTACCAAACGCTTAATAAAGCTAAAATTACTGGAATGTTTTCGTCAAATTCTGCCGATTTGAAATGGTTATCCATATCATGAGCTCCAACTAATAATTGGTTGTAATTATCAAAACCAATTGCCAAAGCAATACTTAAACCAACAGCACTCCAAAGAGAAAATCTTCCTCCAACCCAGTCCCACATCGGGAAAACGTTGTCTGGATTAATTCCGAATTCTGTTACTTTCTGGATGTTTGTAGAAACTGCAACGAAATGTTTTGCAATATCTTCCTGAGAAGCCGATTTCAAAAACCATTCTTTAATAGTTTCCGAATTTGAAAGCGTTTCCTGAGTGGTAAAGGTTTTAGAAACAATTAAAAATAAAGTTGTTTCAGGATTTAATTTTTTGATTATTTCGTTTACGTGATCGCCGTCAACATTTGAAACGAAATGTAAATTCAAGTGATTTTTGTAGAATTGTAAAGCTTCAACTGCCATAACTGGTCCAAGATCTGAACCTCCAATTCCAATATTCACAACGTCTGTAAAAGCTTTTCCTGTAAAACCTTTTCTTTCTCCCGAAATTACTTCGTTTGTAAAATTTTTGATTTTATTTTTTACTTCATAAACTTCCGGAATTACATTTTCTCCGTCAACATTAATTACTGCCGATTCCGGAGCGCGTAAAGCCGTGTGTAAAACAGCGCGATTTTCTGTTTTGTTGATTAATTCTCCTCTAAAATAATCAGCAATTGCGTTTTTTAATCCAATAGAATTTGCCAATTCTAATAAAAGTGAAATTGTTTCCTGACTGATATTGTTTTTAGAATAATCAACTAAAAAGTCATTCCATTGCAAGTTGAATTTTTCAGCACGTGCATTATCTTGCTGAAATAATTCTTGTATCGTAGTTTCGTGAATTGCGTTATAGTGGTTTTGCAGATTTTTCCACGCCTCAGTCCCAGTAGGGTTTGTTGTGTTTAAAGCCATTTTTATTTTATTATGTGGTTTGTTTTTTTTAGAAACACAAAAATACTGAAATAACTTTTAAAAGGGTAACGGTTCACGATTATATAACAATTAGTTACGAAAACGTTTTATGAATGTTATTTGAAAATGGACAGTTTTTAAAATTTTTCTGAGGTCAGGATTTTGATTAAAAGTGCCAAAGGAAAAATTATCGTTCCAAGAATAAAAATAGTTTTTCCGTGTTTTCGATCGTCCTCATTATAAGAATAAATACGTTCGCCGTTTGGTAATGTTTTTTTAGAAGTCCAAAGAAGATATCCAATAATAATTCCAAGGAAACCACCTAAAAGAGAAAATATATAACCAACAGTAATCCAGGATTTTTGAGGTTCTTCTGGTTTTGCTAAAATTTGTAAACGCTCTTTTTTTAAAGAAGCAAGCATTTCAGAATCAATATTTTTGCCTCGTTCGATTAAGAGTTTTTGAGCCAATTTGTAATCAAAAACATTCCATTCGTCCGATTTTAAAAGAACATCGTATAATTCTTCATCCGAAAAACTTAAAAGGTAATAATCTTTGTCAACTTCATTTAGAATGCTTTCAGTGTCTTTTTCCAAAATAGCTTCGGCTTTTGCAAAATCAGCTGGGTCAATTTTTATTTCGTATTGATTTTGTAAAGTACTTCCTGAAAAAGTAATATCAACTGGAGCAATATTATCGGCTAAAACAGATTTAATATTATTTCTGTCCAATAATATTTCAAGTTCTTTGGCTTGGATGCGTGTTGGGAAATTCTTAAAAGTGATAAAATGTTCAGTCATTATTTGGGGTTGGTTTTTAATGTTTTTTATTTTATTCTTAAAAGTTTAATTTTCACAGAAGCAAAAGATTTCATGTGTAGATTTCTTTCTTGCAATATCATACCTATCGGTTTTTATAATTTCAAAATCGGTGTTATTTATTTCATTATAATCTGGGAACCAATTTGGTTTTAGCTCGTCGTATTTTTTTATTTTTTGTTGAAATGAAAATAGAGGAACTTTTGTACTGTTGAAGAATAAGGAGTCGTAACTCTTATTATTAGAGTAGTTGAATTTTACAAAGTTGCAAGAGCCAAGGTGAGAACCACTTTTTAGATTGTAAGAATCCGATTTGATGATATTTGGGAACCAACCCGTTAATCTCAAATTAGTTTCTGTTTTATAATCATTATATGTGTCAAAACTAATTTCAAACGGTTTATTTTGACATGAAATAAAAGCAATAAGGAGGGAATATTTTAGCAGTTTTTTCATAAATCAGATTACCAAACCTTCCACCAAGGTTTTTTATTTACTTCAATAGTTTTCTTTTCGGTATCAATTTCAATTCTTTTTGGTGATTCCATTTTAATTTTAGAATCATCAAAAAAGAATTCACCATTATCACTCATTCCAATTGGAGATTTGGTTCTTTCCTTCCAATTTTCGGTTTGCAATTCCGGAATTAAGGCAGCGTCAATTTTTTCGCGAAAGCGTTTTTGTGCTTTTTCTATAATTTCTTCTTCCAGATTTGAAGAGGAGTTTTTGAAAAGTGAAATTGAATTGTCAGGAATGTTCAAAAGAAAAACCTGAGTTTTATCTCCGATTTTATAAATATCCAAAACTTTAAAATAAGTAATTGTGTCCAAAAGAAAATGACCAATTTTTGCTGAATCAGGATTGAATTTCGATAAATCTTTGGGATGAGAGCTTGCAATTAAATATCTGAAATTTCCAGAAAGGCCTCCGCCAAGAGAAGTCATATCAGTAAAACCTCTTTCCTGAATTATCTGTCCGACTTTGTAATTCGAAATTAAGTTTTCAGAGAGATTGGTGTCTCTATAAAATAATTTTAAACCTGAAAAAGTTTCATTGTAAATCGCCTTAAGCCGAGCGTTTTTCATGTTTTTTCTATTTAAAAGTCAATTTTGAATTTTATAAATTTCCAATACTATCCAATTCTCTTTTTAAAGGTTCGATTTGTTTTGCAAAACGGGTTTTATCATTTCCAGTCAGAGATTCTCCGGTTGGTAAATTCAAACGAAGCGCATCAACCTGAACACCGTTTTTCCAGAAACGATAACAAACGTGAGGTCCAGAAGCTAAACCGGTACTTCCTACTAATCCAATAGTTTGTCCTTGAGTAACGCGCTGACCACGACGAACCAAGATTTTAGACATATGTAAATATTGAGTAGAGTAGGTTCCGTTGTGTTTTACTTTTACGAAATTTCCGTTTCCTGCTGTATATCCGGTTGCTTCAACAACTCCAGATGCAGTTGTAGAAATTGGAGTTCCGGTTGGAGCGGCATAATCGGTTCCTTTGTGCGCTTTCCAGGTATGCTGCACAGGATGGAATCTGTTCATTGTAAATCTCGAAGTGATTCGGCTGAATTTGATTGGTGTTTTTAGAAAGAAATTTTTAAGTGTTCTTCCTTGATCGTCATAATATTCGATTTTTCCTGAAAGCGTATCTTTTTCAAAAGGGAAAGCATAAACGATTTTACCTTTATATTCAAAAAATGCAGCCTCAAGTTCTTCAACTCCGTCGTATGTTTTTCCGTTGATAAATCTTTCGGTGAAAATTAATCCGTAGCGATCACCTTTTTTAAGTTTGAAGAAGTCAATTGACCATGAAAATACTTTTGTAATTCTGCTGGCAAGTGCTGTTTCGACACTTTCATTTCCTAAAGTTTCTGAAAGAGAACTTTTTAAAACGCCACCAATAATTTTTCTTTTTAAGGTTACTGGTTTTATTTTTTTATAAGCTTTTGCAATACTGTCTCTTAAGTCAATAACATAGTATGTTAGTGCATCTGGCTGATAAATAAAAACCTGAAGATTGTTTGTTTTGTTTTTTGAACGAAGTAATGTAAAAGGTTTGCCATAACGAATAGTTCTGACATTAAAAGAGTCTTTAACTTGCTCCACTATGTCGAATACTTTTTTGTCGCCAATATTCTGACTTTGAAAAATGGATCCAAAAGAATCTCCTTTTGAAATGGTATCATTTACAACATTATAGTCTGCGTAATTAAACCCGAATTCTATTTTTTTGGTTTTAGGTTTGGTAATTTTGTTTTCAACTATTTCCTCTTTTTTATTACATGAGAAAACAGAAAACAAGACTATTAAAATTACGACTGCTCTTTTCAAACTTTTTAAATTTTTCTGGGAAACTAAAATATTCTATTCATTTCCCCAATTGCACAATTCTTCTTCGGTCCACAATTTAGGAAAAAAGATGCGTCTTTGGTATTTTGGATGCATATATTTTTGCCAGTCACTTCCTCCGGTCGCTTCTCCATTGCCTTTTCCACTTTCCAAAATATATTTTCTGGCAGTATTAAGATGCTGCATTACCCAGGTAATATTTACCGTTTTGTCATAATGTCGCATTGCGGCAATTAGTTCTGTATTTTGTTGATCTTCAATAGGAAGCTGTGTGAATTTTTGCCAAATATTTTTCGTTTTAAACGATGACATTTGTCTTAAAAACTGCTCTTTGTATTTTTTCTCAAACTCATTAAGCAAGTATGATTTTTCTCCAGTTTGATAATCTTTTCCAGCTGCTTGCCAATACAAATGTTCGAAACTGGTTTCTAAATCTGTATTTTCGTCAAAGTTAGCTTTGTATCTTCTGTCTGTTAAATTGATAACATCAGTCGATGCAAATTCGATCATTCTATATTGTGCACTTTGGAAACCACTTGCTGGAGTAAGTGTATTTCTGAATTTCATGTATTGATCTACATCCATTCCGTTTTCCATAATGCTGAACGAATTGGTAAGCATGTCAAAATAACGTGTGATTCTTGAAAGTCTTTCGCTGAAAAAATCAACCTGAATATTTTCTGTTTCAGCAATTTGATCAATTTCCCACAAAATCATTTTAAAGATTAATTCATTGACTTGATGGTACATAATGAAAACCATTTCGTCAGGAAGTGTGGTGCGTTGTATTTGTAAATTTAAAAGGGCGTCTGTTTGAATATAATCCCAATATGTAATTGGTTTTGACCAAAGCAATCCTTCTAACTGAACCTCAGTTTTTTGATTTATAGCTTGGAATTTTTGATCAATTTCTTTTAAAATTGATTCTGAATGATCAGTAAGGTTCATTATTTTTTTGCTTTAAATGGATTTTTTAATCCTTTATATTCATCAAGATCTGCTTTGAGTGATCCCACGGCAAGATCTGCTTTAATTCTAATAGGAACTTTGTTGTCGTCGTCTGTAATCCAGAGTGTTAGACTTTCTTCTTCTTTGAAAACCCTTCCTTTCTGTACAGATGGTCTAAAAACCATCGTAGAAACGGTGCCAAATTTAGTTGTAATATCTTGACGACCTATATATTTTAACTTAAATTTTGTGATTTCATCATCAAAAAACATGTCAATTGTAATGGCTTCTCCTGATTTTAATTTATCAATATTTGGATGGTTTCTTAAGTAGTAAAATGAAGAAACAATATCTTGTACATTATCAGTAGTTACAATGGTTTTTTCAGATTTTCGTTTGTAATCTTTTACCAAAACTCTGTTTTCTGCCTGATTAAAAAAACCTTCCTGATTTTTGGTATAACCGCCTTCATCAATTTTTCTCACATAACGATATGGACTTCCGGTTTCTCTGTCAAAATAGCTTTCGTATAAATCTTCGACTTTAAAGAAAAATTTAGACATACCAGTTGTGTAACCTTTACCCACTGCATGAAAAACTTTTTTATTATTTATTGTGGCGTCTTTAATTTCGAGTGTAGCGTATCCGGCGTTTATGATTCCGTAATGAATTCTGAATTTAAAAAACTCTCCCGTATCGAAAGCGTCTTCTTTTTGTGTATCAAAACTAAAGGCTGTGAGGATGAATATAGTGAGGATTAATTTTTTCATAGTACTGTTTTACAAATATTTATGAGGATAATTGCAAATTCTATTCCAAATGTACCAAAACAAAAAAACTCAGTCAAGTAATGACTGAGTTTTTATGCTATTAACTAACCAAAAAACTATAAATTATGAAATTTATATCAATCCAAAAGGAAACCACCCCTTTTGTTTTGCGAGTGCAAAGATAGATAGAAAGTTCAAAAAAGAAATAGCAAAAGGCAAGTTTAACATAACATTTGCATAAAAATCAACGTTTTACAGAGAATTTTTCTGCATAATGTAAAAAATCAGCGTTTTTATAATGTTCCTCTCAATTCTTGTTCTCTTTCAATCGACTCAAAAAGGGCTTTAAAGTTCCCTGCGCCGAATCCTTTTGCTCCCATTCTTTGAATAATTTCGAAGAAAAGAGTAGGTCGGTCCTGAACAGGCTTCGTAAAAATTTGTAATAAGTAACCATCTTCATCGGCATCAACCATGATAGCTAACTTTTCAATTTCATTAATATCTTCTTTCATCATATCCATATGAACGCCCAATCTTTCTGGGATTGCTTGGTAATAGGTATGAGGAGGAGCTGACAAAAATTCAACACCACGTGCTCTTAATTGTGATACTGTTTTAATGATATCATCTGTAGCAATCGCAATATGCTGAATTCCAGGCCCGCCATAGAAATCTAAATATTCTTCAATTTGAGATTTTTTCTTTCCTTCGGCTGGTTCGTTGATTGGGAATTTTATTCTTCCGTTTCCGTTTGACATTACTTTACTCATCAAAGCAGAATATTCTGTGGTAATTTGTTTGTCATCAAAAGATAAGAAATTCACAAATCCCATAACGTCTTCGTAGAATTTTACCCAAGTATTCATTTCATTCCAACCCACATTTCCAACCATGTGGTCAATATACTTTAATCCTGTTGGTTCTGGATTGTAATCTGATTTCCATTCTTTATAACCTGGCAAGAAAACTCCATTGTAGTTTTTTCTTTCTACGAAAATGTGAACGGTTTCTCCGTAAGTGTAAATTCCAGAACGAATCACCTGACCAAATTCATCTTCTTCAACAGTTGGTTCCATAAAAGAACGAGCGCCACGTTTCATTGTTTCTTCGTAAGATTTTGTAGCATCTTCAACCCAAAGTGCCGCCACTTTTACTCCGTCACCGTGTTTTTTCAAATGTTCGTTGATTGGAGAATCAGCTGTTAAAGGCGTTGTCAAAACAATTCTGATTTTGTCTTGCTTCAAAACATATGATGCTCTGTCTTTTACACCAGTTTCTAATCCGGCATAAGCCAATGACTGGTATCCGAAAGCTGTTTTATAATAATGTGCCGATTGTTTAGCATTCCCAACATAGAATTCTACATAATCTGTTCCTAATAAAGGAAGGAAATCTTGTGCTCCTTCAAATATTTTTTCTAATCCGTATTCTACTGATTTAACTTCTTTTGACATAATGTTTATTTGTTTAATCGGTTAATCGTTTAATTGATTTTCCGAAATGTTGTGTTTAGATTTTTTAACCGCAAAGTGCGCAAAGGCAATCGCAATCCCGATAGCTATCGGGAGCAAAGTAATTATAGCGATCTTTGCGCAAAATCCTTGCGAACTTTGCGGTTAGATCAAGACTATAATTATTCAGTCCAAGATTTATAATATTGTCCGTCATCAAGACCCATAGCTTCTTCAGTAACCATTAAAGGTCTGAAAGTATCAACCATTACAGCTAATTCCTGAGTTTCTTTGTGACCAATACTGCGTTCCATTGCACCTGGTGCCGGACCGTGTGGAATTCCTTTTGGATGTAAAGTGATATGACCTTGCTCAATATTATTACGGCTCATAAAATCGCCATCAACATAATAAAGAACTTCGTCAGAATCTATATTGCTGTGATTATATGGCGCCGGAATTGCTTTCGGATGATAATCGTAAAGTCTTGGGCAGAATGAACAAACGACAAAAGTTGCCGTTTCAAAAGTTTGATGTACCGGAGGCGGTTGGTGAACACGTCCCGTTATAGGTTCGAAATTGTGAATTGAAAATCCGTATGGGAAATTATATCCGTCCCAGCCCACAACGTCAAAAGGATGTGTGGCATAAACCACTTCGTGTAGCATGCCTTCTTTTTTGATCTTAATTAAAAAATCACCTTTTTCGTCGCGTGTTTCCAATTCATTTGGCAAAATAAAATCACGCTCACAAAATGGAGAATGTTCTAAATGCTGACCTGATTGGTTTTTATATCGTTTTGGAGTATAAAATGGAGAATATGATTCTACATAAAATAGACGATTATCTTCTGTTTCAAAATCAATTTGATAAATAATACCACGCGGAATAATCAAATAATCACCATATTCAAAAGGAATATTTCCTAACATGGTTCTTAATTTTCCTTTTCCTCTATGGATGAAAAGCATTTCATCGGCATCGGCATTTTTGTAGAAATAATTTCGAAGCGATTCTTTCGGCGCAGCTAAACCAATGATACAATCTTTGTTGACTAACATTGCTTTTCGGCTATCCAAAAAGTCATTTTCAGGTTTTAATTCAAAACCTTTAAAAAGTAATGATTTTATATTTTTTCCGATTGCAATTTTTGGCTCAACCGAATAAGAATTTAAAATTTCTTTAACCTGCGTTGGTCTGTGAACATGATAGGATAAAGACGAATGTCCGTGAAAACCTTCGGTTCCAAATAATTGTTCGTAGTAAAAACCTCCGTTTGGTTTTTCGAATTGGGTGTGTCTCTTTTGAGGAAAATCTCCAAGTTTATGATATAATGGCATGGCTTTTTCAATTAGATAATTTGTGAATTAGATAATTAGAAAATATGAATTGCAGAGTTAATAATCAGTTCAATTTTTTAATTGACCAATTATTTCAATTCGATAGAGCCATTATTCAGGATTTCTCTTGATAAGGAATTGAAGATACTCTAATAAACCTGTCCAATTTGTTTTCATTATAACAAATGTCGTAATTTTTGACGAGTAAAATTAAAAATTATATTATTTATAACACTAATTATTTTGATTTTTTTGATATAATTTTTTGATAACAAAAAAATACCTCAAATTTATTGAACAATTCCTGATTCAATTCTTAAAATAAAAAGCCAATGCTAAACCATGTATAGCTTTTTGACATTTCTGGCGACCACGATTGTTTGATTTCAATTGGACCAATAATAGTTTCTAAACCATAACCAAAAGCGTAACCAGAATATTTCGGCATAGAGATCCAGTCAACTGTTGTGAAAATATCGTCACCCAGATTGGCAAAATTGGCTGAAAAATTCAGGTGGTTTTTTTTGATGATTTCGTAATCAAGCGTAATATCTGTTTTTATATAACTATTGCCAGAGATACTCAGGAAATCATAACCATAGAAATAATTAAAATTGTTGATTTTATTATAACCGTAACCTCCTAAAATATAATCGAAGTAAGGAACACTATCGCTTCCTATATTAAATCCGGCATCGGCACCAATTTTAACAGTTGCTCTTCTAAATAATGTTTTTGCAAATGCGATTTCGGCCTTTGCCATAGAAAACGGTTTAAAAGTATTGGTGTAATCAGAAGAAGCCAAATAGGTTTGTATGTCGCTTGAGAAATATAAACCAGAACGGGGAAAAGTTTTTTTGTCAAAAGAGTCGTATTTTAAGTATCCAAAAACACTCATGTAATTACTTTTATCAATAATGTTTCCTTCATTTGCCAATGTTGGCGAATTGATTTTTAAATATTTATATTCTAAACCACCACCCATCAAAAATTTCTGAACAAAAATAGTCTGAAAATAAGCCTGATTGGTAAGATCAAAAAAATCAACATTAATAAGGTTTACGTTTGGATTTGATTGCTCAAGTCGGCTTATGCTTGTTGTAACATTTCGGTTAAATTGATTTAATCTTGAACGAAATCCAAAACTGATATTAAATCCGTTTTCGATATAATAATTAAAATCATACCTGAAATTATCTCCTAAAATAATATCTAAGGAAGTAACGTCATTTTTTAGGAATGTTTTTTTGTGCGTTAGATTTAATAAGATGGCACTTTTGTAAAGCCCGTCATAATGTAAACCAAGTTTTAGATACGTTTGGGTTGGATTTTCTTTTAAAACAAGATCCAAATTGTCACCGTTTTTATCTCCCGGTTGCAGGCAATATGAAATTGTACTAAAGTTTTGAGTGGCGTCCAAATTGTTCATTCCGGTTTTTAAATCATCGTATGTGATGGTACTTCCGGGTTTGAAACGTAGTTTCCCGTTAATATATTCTTTGGTATAATTATCTAGTTTATCGACATTAATTTTTTCTATTTCTAAAGTATCACTGCTGACTTTAAGTTTTGGCTTTTTATAAAAAGTTTCTTCCGTTACTAATGTTTTGATTTTTTCGTAAACAGCAAAAGTAGCTTCTTCACCTTTTCTGATGATCTCTTCGCCACGGTCAAATGAAATTACGCCAAAATCGCGAATATCCGGTTTTATATAAATATCGGTTTCTTTTCTTTTGGTTTTCATTTTCTCAATCGACTGCAGATTGGTAATCTGAACTAAAATTCGGGTTGCATTTTTCAGTCCTTTTCTTGTCTGTAAATCATCTTGTACATCAACGCCAATAATGATGTCGGCACCGAGATTACGTACTTCCTGAATCGGATAATTGTTTGCTACACCACCATCGACCAAAAGTTTTCCGTCAATTTCAACTGGTGTAAATAACGAAGGAAAAGCAGCACTAGCCATCATAGCCTGAACCAGATTACCTTTGTTAAGTAACACTTCTTCACCAGTTTCAATATTTGTTCCAATACACAAAAATGGAGTTGGCAATTTATTGAAATCACGAACATGGCGCACATTTCTGGTCAAGCTGCTTAAAAGATTGTAATTATACATTCCTTTTGAAAGCGCTTCTGGAATTCCAATTTTGAAATTACTGAAAGGCAAAGTAATGGCATATAATTCGTCATTTTTTTTGCCGTAAAAATTTTTAGAAGAACGCGGAATATAATCGTTGATCAATTCGTCAAAATTTGTTTTTTTGAAAATCGAATCAATTTGCGATGCATTATAGCCAGTGGCATAAAGTCCGCCAATTACAGATCCCATGCTAGTTCCTCCAATATAATCGATTTTGATACCGGCTTCTTCCAAAACTTTTAGAACACCAATATGTGCAAATCCTTTTGCGCCGCCGCCACTTAAAACTAAACCAATTTTTGGTCTTTTAACGCTGTCTTGTTTTATGTCCTGCGAAAATGATTTCTCCGGAAGAAGAAACAATATAAAAAGTACGACTGCAACGTTCCAGATTGAATTGGAAAAAAAACCTTTCGACAGAGTATGTGAAATGAACACTTTTTTTAAGTACATAAAAAGCAGCTAGTTGGTTTTGTAAAAGTCGACAATTTTTTTGGCTTTTGAAACTCCAATTACATCTGAAATTTCTTTTTCGGATGCTAATTTTAATCTTTTAACACTTTTAAAATGCTGAATCAAAGTCAGCATTGTTTTTTCGCCAATTCCTGGAATACTTTCAACCGAAGAATTCAGCGCTGCTTTGCTTCGTTTGTCGCGGTGAAATGTGATTCCAAATCGGTGCGCCTCGTTACGCAATTGCTGAATCACTTTTAGCGTTTCCGATTTTTTGTCCAGATATAGCGGAATCGAATCGCCGGGATAAAAAAGTTCTTCAAGACGTTTTGCAATTCCAATTATTGCAATTTTTCCTCGTAAACCTAATTCATCAATACTTTTTAATGCAGCTGATAATTGTCCTTTTCCACCATCAATAATAATTAATTGCGGCAAAGGTTCATTTTCTTCTAGCAATCTTTTATAGCGACGGCCTACAATTTCAGTCATCGAAGCAAAATCATCAGGACCTTCAACGGTTTTCACATTAAAATGGCGATAATCTTTTTTGCTAGGTTTTCCGTCTTTAAAAACTACGCAGGCCGCAACCGGATTTGTTCCCTGAATATTCGAGTTATCAAAACATTCAATATGGCGCGGCTCAACCGGAAGACGCAAATCTTTTTGCATTTGCGCCATAATTCGGTTGGTATGTCGATCTGGATCTACAATTTGCAATTGTTTTAATTGTTCAATTCGATAGAATTTGGCATTTCGAATCGACAAATCCAAAATCTGTTTTTTATCACCAAGCTGCGGAACAGTTGTTTTGATGTTTTCTCCCAAATCAATTTCAAACGGAACAATAATTTCTTTTGATAATAATTGAAAACGTTCACGAAGTTCAACGATTGCTAATTCTAATAATTCTTCGTCAGTTTCGTCTAGTTTTTTCTTCATTTCCAAAGTATGCGAACGAATAATAGAACCATGCGAAATCTGCAGAAAGTTTACAAAAGCAGCACTTTCGTCAGAAACAATGGAGAAAACGTCAATATTTGTAATCTTCGGATTGATGATAGTAGATTTGGATTGATAGTTCTCCAAAACTTCAATTTTTTCTTTAATTTTTTGCGCTTCTTCAAATTGCAGGTTTTGCGCATAATTATTCATCAATTTCTTGAAATCCTTTAAACTTTCTTTGAAGTTTCCTTTCAAAATTTCACGAATTGCATCAACTTGTCTTTGGTATTCTTCCAAAGGTTCTAAACCTTCGCACGGACCTTTGCAATTGCCAATATGATATTCCAGACAAACTTTGAATTTTCCGGAATCAATATTGGATTTACTTAAATCATAATTGCAGGTTCTCAGTGGATATAATTCTTTGATTAATTCCAAAATCGTGTGAACTGTTTTGAAATTGGTGTAAGGACCAAAATATTCAGAACCGTCTTTTACCATTCTTCGGGTAGAAAAAATTCTCGAAAAAGGTTCTTTTTTTATACAAATCCAAGGATAACTTTTGTCATCGCGAAGTAGTACGTTATATCGTGGCTGAAGTGTTTTGATTAAATTGTTTTCCAATAAAAGTGCGTCGGTTTCTGTTGGAACGACGATATGTTTTATGGTCACAATTTTTTTGACCAAAACATTCGTTTTAGCCGTATCATGGATTTTATTGAAATAGGAGGAAACCCTTTTTTTTAAGTTTTTGGCTTTTCCAACATATAAAATCTTTCCGTCTTTATCATAATATTGATATACGCCAGGATTGTCTGGCAAGGTTAGAATTTGAAGATCTAAGGACGGTTTTTGCATTCTTTTTTGTTTCTGAAGAGAGATGACAAGCAGTTTCAAAAATCATTCCGATTTATCAAAAAAAGCTTACTATCGATTTAGTTTCAAATTTACAAAATCAAAAGAATAATTTCTATATTTAGCTTTTATAATTCTACATGAAAAATAGCAAGCCCTTAGTTATCTTCGATGAAGCAATTTTGCCTGGAGAAAGCAGAACAATCAATGTTGAAATCGCAAGATTGCATACGACTACAAAACTTAATATTCCGGTAATTGTTCGCCGTTCAAAAATTGAAGGCCCTGTTGTTTTGTTTTCGGCAGGAATTCATGGCGATGAAATAAACGGCGTTGAAATTGTGCGACAAATTATCAGCAAAAAAATCAATAAACCAGCTTGCGGAACCATAATTTGTATTCCAATCATAAATATGTATGGTTTTGTAAATAAGTCGCGTGAGTTTCCTGATGGACGTGATTTAAACCGGGTTTTTCCAGGAAGCAAAAAAGGTTCTCTTGCCAGTCGATTCGCATTTCATATTGTTGAAGAAATTTTGCCAATTTTAGATTATGCAGTAGATTTTCATGCCGGAGGTGCAAGCCGATTTAATGCTCCGCAAATCAGAATTACAGAGAATAATCCCGAATTGAAAGTGTTGGCAGATGTTTTTAATGCGCCATTTACTTTGTACTCTAAAAATATTGGAGGTTCTTTTAGAAATACTTCTGAAAAAGCAAATGTGAAAATGCTGCTTTTTGAAGGTGGAAAATCGTTGGACATTAATAATGATATTGCCAATGAAGGCGTTATGGGAACAAAACGATTGTTGAATTATCTTGGAATGCTTGATTCAAAACAACTTGTTGAAGCAGCTCCGATGCCTTCAATCTATATTAAAAATTCAGTTTGGCTTCGTGCAAAATGTTCGGGTTTGCTCCATGATTTTAATTTAATCGGAAGATTTGTGACAAAAGGAACTATTCTGGCGATTATTACAGATCCTTTTGGGAAATTTGAACAAAAGGTAAAAGCACCTCATGACGGATTTATAATTAATGCCAATCATTCGCCAATTGTTTACGAAGGTGATGCTATTTACCATATCTCTAAAAAACCTGACAATGCCGACGAATAAAAAAGAACTTCGATTACATTACAAAAATCTGCGTGCAGCACTTTCTGAAGAAGAAATTGAAGAAAAAAGTCTGGCTGTTGCTAATAATTTAATTCCGCTGCCGATTTGGGATAAAACATACTTTCATGTTTTTCTTCCAATTGTCGAGCATAAAGAAGTCGATACAGAGTTTGTTTTGCATTTGCTTTCCGGAAAAGATAAAGAAATTGTGTTTTCAAAAAGTGATTTTGAAACGCGCGCAATGACACATTTTTTATTGACCGACAATACGAAAATTAAAAAAAACGAATACAATATTCCCGAACCAGTAAACGGTCTTCAGGTTCAGAGTTCAAATATTGATGTTGTTTTTGTGCCCCTTTTAGCTTTTGATATTCATGGAAACCGAATTGGTTATGGAAAAGGTTTTTACGATAAATTCTTAGCAGAATGCCGACCAGAAACGATAAAAATTGGACTTTCGTTTTTTGAAGCCGTAAATCAGATTGATGATGTCTTTGAATCGGATGTAAAATTGGATTATTGCGTTACGCCTTTAAAAGTCTACACTTTTTAAATTTTCATATTTAAATCGATATAAGGTATCTGATGCTAAAACTTATTTTGCTATAAAATTTATCATATCATAACTATGTTTAATGGAATAATTTAAGAACAAAATAAAAATCCCAAACTCCAGTTCAAGAATTGGAATTTGGGATTTTTTTATTGTATTATTTTTAAAAATTTACTTTACTTCTTTAATAGTCGAAGCATCAATCCAACCTTCAGTTCCATCGGTTAATTCGATTTTTTTCCATTGGCCTAAAACTTCGGTTACATAAACTTTTGCACCTTCGTGTAATAAGAAAATAGCAGAACCACCTTTTTGAGGTTCGCTTCGAACTTCGCTCATTTCAGCAAATACAATTGCCGGACGATCATTGTCAAAATGACTTTTTTCAGACATTCCTGCTGAAACACTCAATCCTAAAGCAACCAAAAGAACAAACATTCCAATGAAATAAATTCTTTTTGTAAGTGTCAGTTGTGAAAAGTAATAGCCGATAAAACTCAACAAGAAAAGAAATGCAATTCCAACCGAGATTTTTGCCCAAGTATTATAATTAAAAATGCCAGTAAAATTCTGAATCAGTTTTGCGAAACCCACTTTCGGTACTTCTTTAATTTCGTCAATTGTTAGTTTTTTGGCAAATTTTAAATTGTTCAGTGTTTCCGGATCATGAGGTTTTAAAACTAAAGCTTTCTCATAATTGTAAATTGCCGGAGCGACTTTATTCAGTTTATAATAACTATTTGCCAAATTAAAATACAACTCAGCCGATTCTTGCTTGTTTTCTTTTATAACACCTTCATAAGCCTGAATAGCTTCCTGATAATTGCCTCTTTGATACATGGCATTTCCTTTTTCAAAGCTTTGAGCAAAGAAAACCTGTGTGATGAATAAAAAGAGATAGACTATATTTTTCATTTTATTTTCTTTAAACTAAACGATTTGTTTTTCTAATTCTGAAATAATCAAAACAGCTTTATCAAAATCTTGTTGAATCGAAGCGCTAGACGCCGGAGCATATCTCGCAAATTCGCAGTTTTCAGTTAAATCAATAAAACTCTTAACCGATTCTGGATTTGCATTTCTTGACAACAGCAATTCACGAATATTGTCTTTACTCATTTCTGAAGTTTCAATATGTAGTTTCGCTTTCAGGAAGTTATGCATTGCTTTTTCCAGCGCGATATAAAATGCTTCTTTGTTGTTAAGCTGTTTTTTAGCTTCTGATAAATATTTCTTAGCCAGCTTATTATTCATTTTGATTCGGTTTCCAGCCACATCGCCATCAATTGCTTCTTTTTTCTTCTTAGCAATGATTATAATTGGCAAAATGATGAAAGGTGCAAACAACAAGGCATAATACAAATCAGAACCATAAAAATCATCTTTTTCGACAGAAACTAATGTCGTTCTTGATTTGATATATTTAAACTGATCTGTTTTCGAAATAATATTTTTAGCCGCATTTGCTGTGCTATTTGCTTCAGCCTGCATTGGACCGTCTAAAACGTCAATCGCAATTTCCTGCGAAGTGATTGTTTTGTATGAACCTGTACTCAAATCAAAATACGAAAACTGCATTGGCTTAATAATGTATTTTCCTTTGTATTGTGGTACAATAGTATATTTATCTGAAATTCTTCCCGACATACCAGTTAAAGAAGTAGTCACTTTTTCATCATGAACCGGATCGTACATTTCCAGTGCATTTGGAACAACTGGTTTTGGTAAAGTAAACAGTTTCATGTTTCCAGTTCCATTTGCGCTCACGATTAAATCAAGACCTTCGCCACTTTTTACGCTTGTTTTTGAAGGCGTAACAACGAAATTAAATTTACCAACTGCACCGCTGAAACCTTCTGGTTTTCCAGTTTCAGGAAGCGGTCTTACGTTTATTGTTTTGGCTCCGGCCGAAACTACTTTATTGTCATCCGTAATAATCATTTGACCAAACATATCGCGACGATTTGTTGGCAATTGTACACCAATATCCAATGAAAGCGGTTCGATTGTTAATTTACCTGATTTTTGAGGATACAGGATTGTTTTTTTCAAAATCACAAAATAGCATCTTTGACCCTGAAAACTTCCTTCTTCAATTGATAATTGTTTAATGTCAATGTTTTGATTCCAAAAATCATTGTATTTTGGTTTTGCTAATTCTTTAAAACCAGTAACCCCAATATTATTGAAATACAATTTGTAAACAACCGTAATTGGTTCATTCAGATACGGATTTGTTTTTGAAATTTCGGCAACCAAATTAAGAGTTTCACTGCCTTGTCCTTGAGGTCTGTCATTTGGATCTCTCTCTTGGGCAACGGCATTTGTAACAACAATTTTTATAGGCGAAGTTTTGTAAATCTGTCCATTAAATTCAATTGCAGCCTGGCGTATCGTTACATTTCCTTTTCTATCAGGTTGTAAAATATAGGAGTATATTTTTTGAAAAGAGCTTCGTCCATTAACCCATGACTGGCTTATTTGCTGACTTGGTCCGGCTACGATTTTAAATCCATCAAAATTAGGCTGTTCAAAGTTGTCTCCATCAACATTCATGATGAAGTCAATTCGAAGTCTTTCGTTGAGACCAAGCGTGTTTTTGCTTACTCTGGCTTCAAACTGAACTTGAGCCAAAAGTCCTTGAAAAGTGAATAGAAATAAAATTAAAAATCTTTTCATTTATTCGTTTAATCAGTTTTTGTTTGTTGTTTAATTGTTTAACTGTGAAATCGTTTAATCGGTTTTTTATCTAACGGATACTTTCCGAATAAACAAATTAACAATTAAACGATTAAACTTTTATTACCAGTCTTTTTCTGTTTTTTTAGGACTTCCTTTTACTTTTTGAGCGTTTACTTTATCCTGAACTTTCTTCTCTTCATTGTTAACCGCATCTAATAAATTTTGAACACGATCTTTTGATATTCCTCCAGGTTGTGGTTTTGGCTGTCCGTTATTGTCAGATTTATCATCTTTTTTCGGATCATTTTTACCATCCTTTTTATCCTTGTCTTTATCGCCTTTATCGTCTTTTTTATCTTTATCCTTGTCCTTGTTTTTATCTTTGTCCTTGTCTTTGTCTTTGTCCTTGTCTTTGTCTTTGTCTTTGTCTTTATTTTTATCCTTGTCTTTGTCTTTATCCTTATTCTTGTCTTTGTTGTCGTTTTTAGGAGGATTTTCTTTTAGCTTTTGTTTAGCCAAGGCATAATTATAGCGGGTTTCATCATCAGTTGGATCATTTCGTAATGCTTGTTTATATGCTTCAACAGCCTGCGTATAATCTTTCTCTTTCATGAAAACATTTCCTAAATTGTGATAAGCAGTATGTTTTTCGGGTCTTGTTTTAGCATTTTTTATCGCTTTCGCGTAAGCGAATTTAGCTTCCGAAATCTGATTTTGCTTATAAATGGTGTTTCCTAAGTTGTACGAAGCAGCTGCTTTTTTTGGAAATTTTGACTGTGAAATTCTATAATTCGCTTCAGCATCAACAAATTTATTCTGTTTATATTCTTCGTTCCCGTTTGGCAATGTTTTGTCTTTCTCCTGAGCAGAAACTGCTAAGGAAAACGTTAGTAAAATATAAAGAAGTAAATTTTTCATTCTAAATTTTTTATTTTTTTGTTCCGGGAATTTTGCGGAACAATTATTTCTTTTCATTAAATAAATTCAACTCTTTTATCCAGTTTGTTTTTCTTTCCAAAAGGAAAATATCTAAGAATAATAATAGAAAAGCGAAACCAAGAAACCATTGAAATTGTGATTGAAATTCGGCCATTTGTGTTGCTTCAAACTCTGTTTTCTGAATGTTGTTTAAAGCGTTTTTTACATAATCCAAAACTTCTTTGGTATTGCCACCGTAAACATAACCGCCTTTTGTTGCTTTTGCAATAGTTTTTAAGCCTTCCTGATTTAATTTGGTTATAACAATTTCTCCGTTTTGATCTTTCTGATGATTTCTAACAATGCCATTTTCTTTTAACGGAATTGTTCCTCCTTTTTCAGTTCCAACTCCAATTGTAATGATTTTCATTCCCAATTTATTGGCTTCTTCGGCAGCTGCAGAAGCGCCTTCAGAATGATCTTCTCCATCAGAAATCAGAATCAATAACTTGCTTGTTTTGCTTTTTTCATCAAAATAAGTTGACGATAAACGAATTGCCTCATCAAGCGAAGTTCCCTGAGATGAAACCATATCTGGAGTCATACTTTGCAGGAACATTTTGGCAACACTATAATCAGTAGTAATTGGTAAAACCGGGAAAGCACTTCCAGCGTAAGCTACAATTCCAATTCGGTCACTTCCTAACTGATTGATGATTTGCGAAACAATTTGTTTACTTTTTTCAAGACGATTTGGCGCAACATCTTCGGCTAGCATACTTTTAGAAACGTCGACAGCAAAAACAATATCGATTCCTTCTCGTTTAACGGTTTCCATTTTTGTCCCAATTTTTGGATTTACAAGTCCAATAATCAAGCAGGCAAGCGCCAAAAGGATAATCGATAATTTTAATACTGGTTTAAAAACAGAACTTTCAGGGCTCAGTTTTTTGACCATTTCTATATCACCAAATTCGCGTTGTTTTTTTCGTTTCCAATACACATTGAAAAGAAAAATACACACCAAAATTGGTAGTAAAAATAAAAGGTATAAATATTTTTTTTCGTCTAATTCCATTTTAAATTTCTGAATTTAGATTTTAGATTTTTTTTAATCCAAAATTAAATGAAGCTTCTGTAAACCGTATTTCTTAAACCAACTTCCAACAATAATAAAAAGACTGCCAATGAAACAAAAAATCGGTATTTTTCGTCATAATCGTAGAACTTCAATTCCTGTATTTCTGTTGTTTCTAATTTATTGATTGCATTATAAATTTGGGCTAATCTGTCATTGCTGGTTGCTCTAAAATACGTTCCGTCAGTTTTGCGGGCAATGCTTTTCATTAACTGCTCATCAATTTCTACTTTTTGCATTTTGAATAAAAAACCGCCATTCGGGCCATATGCATATGGAGACTCGGCCATTCCATTTGTTCCCAGACCAATAGTGTAAACTTTGATTCCATATTGTTTTGCAATATCTGCAGCAGTTTCAGGCTCAATAAATCCGGCATTATTTACACCGTCTGTCAATAATATAATAACGCGGCTTTTTGCTTTACTGTCTTTTAATCGGTTTACGGCAGTTGCCAATCCCATTCCAATTCCAGTTCCATCTTGTAAAGCAGTATCATATTTGATTTCCTTTATTGCTTCCAAAATAATGGCTTTGTCACTTGTAACTGGAGTTTTGGTATAAGCTTCTGATGCGTATAAAACCAATCCAATTCGGTCATTTGGTCTTTCGCCAACAAAATCTGCAGCTACTCTTTTTAAAGCTTCCATACGGTTTGGCTTCAAATCTTTTGCCAGCATACTTCCAGAAACGTCAATTGCCATTACAATATCAATTCCTTTAGTTGTTTTGGTCTGATTGCTGATGTCAACTGTTCTTGGTCTTGCTAAAGCAATAATTAATGAACATAAAGCAAGAATCCTGAAAACATATAAACACGGTTTTAGTTTTGTCAACAGTGATTCGCTGTTTTTAAAACCTACAGTTGAACTCATTTTTAAAGTTGCAGATTGTTGGTTTCGTTTCCAGAAGTACCAAGCAATCACAACCGGAATCAAAAGAAACAGCCAAAAGAATTCTGGATTTAAAAAAGTGATCTTTCCCATTAGTTACTAGCTTTTCTAAGTTCAACAGAATTTAAAATTCGGTCTGTAATTGTATTTCCGTAGCTGTCGCCTTCTTCGTGTGAAATAATAATTTGCTGCAATCCTTGTTCTTGTTTAAACAAAAGAATTTCATAATACACTTTTGTACTGCTTTTGGTAAGAGGATTTATAACTGTCATCGTTCCATATCCTTTTAAGCCCTGAACACCTTCGTTTGTTTGGTAATCTTCTTGTTTTACAATTATATTTTGTCCGCCTTGGGCTTCAATAACTTTTAATGAACCTTCTAATGTTTTTGCCAAATCGATTTCAGTCGGTGTTTTAAATTTACTCGTTGAAACCGCAATGTAAAAATTGTCCGTCATACCTCCATAAACAAAAAGCTGCATTTCCTTAATCAAAGCCATTGCATCTTTCGGAAGAACTTTTAGCGGGTCCACTCGTTTTAAAACTTGTGGCGTTTCAAGTAAAACTCCTGGATTTCCATATTCACTTTTTACCCATTCGCTTTCCAAAAGGCGTTTTGTTGGGTTCATTAAAAGGGTATCTTTTACATTAGTGAAACCTTTTACAGCAATTAAAACAGCTGTCGTTACAATCAATAAACCAAAAACAGCTGCGACAGCAATCGTAATTCGTTTATTTCTTTGTTTCTTTAATTGAAGTTTAATCTGTTTTTGTCTTTGAGCTTCATTAAGTAATTCATCTTCTTCAGATGGAATTTCCGTCGGAATTGCATTATCAAGTGTTAAAATCACTTTTTGAATTTTGTTTCGGTCTTCAGTAATTTCAAAATCCAAAGGTTTTGATTTTGCAAACTTTACCAAATCCGCCTGACGTAAAACTCGCTCTAAATTTTCAACGGTTTCAGGCGTCAGTGTCATTTTCTTTTTAGTTGAAGCCGTTCTGATTGCCTGAATTAATTCAGAAGTTGTGCTTTCCATTGCTGGAATGTGAATTGCTTCTTCAATATAATTTCTTGCAATATCAGTAAGCTCACTATAATATTCTTTGATTTCGCCTTTTTGAACAAGTTCTTTTTGTTCTAGATTGTTTAATAAGCTTGTTGCTTTTTCGATAGGAGTCTTATAAACTTCTTCTTCGATTTTCTTTTGCTGACGTTTCTTTACGTACCAATATACAAATGCACCAATACCAAGAATAATCAATAATGCTAAAACATATATCCACCAGTTTCCAATGCCTTCGTCCGCAGTGCTGATGTCTTTGATATCGTACATTTTTTGTTGTAAAGTATCGACTTTTACGTTGGCAACTTCAACTTTGATAGAATCAGAGAAATACGGTTTTTTGTCGATTAAAATCGTAACACTCGGAATTACATATTTTCCAGAATCAAATTGTGTTAGTCCATATTTTTTGATCAGTTCATAATTACCGTCTTTCTTTACAGTATCAACTGGATACGATTGAATGACTTCTAATGGTCCAAAGGTTTTTTGTTTAGGAAAAACAACTTTCGATTTTGAACTCACAACTGTTTTCAGCGTAAGCTTGAACTCAGCTCCAATTTTGTTTTTTGTAGTATCAATACTAGTTTCGACTTGCTTTTGCTGTGCAAAAACCGCCGATGTAAGCAAAAATAGAAATATGTAAAATTTTAATTTCATTTGATTTTTGATTTCAGATTTTAGTCTAAAACGATGCTTAAAAATAGAACACGGATGACACAGATTTAAGCAGATTATATTTTTTATAATTGAAAAACGATATTTTAAAATCTAATATTCTAACCCTCTAATCCCGAAGTTTCAGGATAATTATCTAGACTTGAAATAGCCTAATAATTTAGTTACATAATTTTCATCGACTCTGGTATTTACTACGCCAGCGCCAGATTTGCTGAAAGTTTCCTTGAAATAATTTACTCTTTCGTGATAATGTTTTTCATAGTTCATTCGAACTGTTTTTGAACCTGTATCAACCAAAATTGTTTTTCCGGTCTCTGCATCCAGCATGTTTACCATTCCTAAATTTGGAATTTTTTCTTCACGAATATCATACACGCGAACTCCGGTAAGGTCATGTTTTTTTGAAGCAATTTTTAACGTTTGCTCATAATTTTCAGACATGAAATCTGAAATCATAAAAACAATGGCTTTCTTTTTCTGAGTTCCTGATAAAAATTTTAAAGCTTCAGAAATATCGGTTTTGTGGCTTTTTGGTTCAAATTCGATTAATTCACGAATAATTCTTAAAACGTGTGAACGGCCTTTTTTTGGTGGAATATACAATTCAACATTATCAGAAAATAAAATCAATCCAATTTTATCGTTGTTTTGTGTAGCCGAAAAAGCCATCGTTGCCGCAATTTCGGTTACGATGTCTTTTTTAAACTGAGTTTTTGAACCAAAACCTTCAGAACCCGAAATATCAACCATTAAAACCATGGTCAATTCGCGTTCTTCTTCAAATACTTTAACGTGAGCTTCGTTGTAGCGTGCGGTTACGTTCCAATCGATGTTACGAATATCATCTCCGTATTGGTATTGACGCACCTCGCTAAACGTCATTCCTCGTCCTTTAAATGAAGAGTGGTATTCTCCCGAAAAGATGTGATTGCTCAATCTTTTGGTCTTGATTTCTATTTTCCGTACTTTTTTTAAAAGCTCTTTTGTATCCATTTTTTGTTTGGTTTATGGTTTGTGGTTGTTGGTTGATGGCGCATAAACCATCAACAAATAACTATCAACCATCAACTTTTTAAGGTACCTCAATCTCGTTAACGATTTTGTTGATAATGTCTACAGAAGTAATGTTTTCTGCTTCTGCTTCGTAAGTGATTCCAACTCTGTGACGTAAAACATCGTGAACAACTGCACGAACGTCTTCTGGAATTACATAACCACGACGTTTGATGAAAGCATAACATTTAGCAGCATTAGCCAAGTTGATACTTCCACGAGGAGAAGCTCCAAAACTGATAAGCGGTTTTAAATCGGCTAATTTGTATTTTTCTGGGTAACGTGTAGCAAAAATGATATCTAAGATATATTTCTCAATTTTTTCATCCATATAAACTTCACGAACAGCTTCTTGTGCACGTAAAATTTGTTCTACAGAAACCACTGGGTTTACTTTTTCGTAAGATCCTTTTAAGTTTTGGCGAATTACAAAACGCTCTTCGTCAATTTTTGGGTAATCGATAACGGTTTTTAGCATGAAACGGTCAACCTGAGCTTCAGGAAGCTGGTATGTTCCTTCTTGTTCAACCGGGTTTTGAGTTGCTAATACTAAAAATGGACGATCTAATTTGAAAGTGGTATCACCAATAGTTACTTGTTTTTCCTGCATCGCCTCAAGAAGTGCAGATTGTACTTTTGCAGGAGCACGGTTGATTTCATCCGCAAGTACGAAATTAGCAAAGATTGGCCCTTTTTTAATAGAGAATTCGTTTGCTTTAATATTGTAAATCATTGTTCCGATAACATCGGCAGGCAATAAATCGGGCGTAAACTGGATACGGCTGAAAGAACCCTGAACCGCTTGAGATAGCGTGTTAATTGCTAAAGTCTTGGCCAAACCAGGAACTCCTTCAAGTAAAATATGTCCCTGTCCTAAAAGACCAATTAATAAACGTTCGACCATGTGTTTCTGGCCCACAATAACTTTGTTCATTTCCATTGTAAGAAGGTCTATAAAAGCACTTTCTCTTTCAATTTTTTCATTGATCGCTCTAATGTCTAAAGTCGTTGTATTTTCTTCCATATAAATGTTTTTAAAAGCTTTTTTAAACTCTTGATTTTTACGTCCGGTTTTTGAGAGTGCAAATTGAATATTTTTTGAGAAGTAAGATGTTAAAGAATGGTTAAAACTTCGACCAAACACCTAATTTTAAGGACGAATTGTGAATCTATTTTTATATTTTTAAGAACTTTGATGGATATGTTTTTAAAAAGCATATTTATTACCAAAAATAACGCAATATAACCATGAGTAAAACAACATTATCGCCTATTATTTCAGGCACTATGAATTGGGGAATCTGGGACAAAAACCTTTCGGCTAAAGAAATGGAAAACTTGATACAAATTAGTATCGAAAACAAAATTACCACTTTTGATCACGCCGATATTTACGGCGACTATACCACCGAGGCTGAATTTGGAAAAGCATTTAAAGCAAGTAAAATTTCCCGCGAAAAAGTACAATTAATTACAAAATGCGGTATTCAGTTGGTGAATGAAAACCGCAACACAAAAATCAAACATTATGATTATTCTAAAGACTATATAATTTGGTCTGTAGAAGAATCACTAAAGAAACTCAAAACAGATTTTATCGACGTTTTTTTATTGCATAGACCAAGTCCGCTGATGCAGGCTGATGAAATTGCTGAAGCAGTTGAGAAATTAAAATCGGAAGGGAAAATTATTGATTTCGGACTTTCGAATTTTACAAGTTCTCAAACCGAATTAATTCGTCAGAAAACAGAAGTAAGTTTTAACCAAGTGCAATTTTCGGCAACGCATTTTGAAGCAATGACCGACGGAAGTTTGGATTATATGCAAACGCACGGAATTCGTCCGTTGTCATGGAATCCGCTTGGAACTGTTTTTAGAGAAGATACTAAAAAAACACGCCGCTTGAAAAAACTGTTTTCAGTGCTTTTGGAAAAATATCATTTAGGTGCGGATACACTTTTATTAGCTTGGATTTTAAAACATCCGGCAGGAGTTATTCCAATTGCAGGAACTGTTAACGTTGCCAGAATTCAATCTTTATTAAAAGCAGTTGAATTAGATATGGACAAAGAAGACTGGTTTGCCATCTGGACAGAAAGTATGGGCGATGATGTTGCGTAAATAAAAATATTGGCCCACAGATTTTACAGATTAAACAGGTTTAAAAAATTACAGTGTAAATCTGTTTAATCTGTAAAATCCGTGGGTAAAAACAAATACTTAAAATGAAAAAAACAGCCCTAATTACTGGAGCAACAAGCGGAATTGGAAAAGCAACCGCACAAATATTGGCAAAAAACAATTATAAAGTTATTCTTTGCGGAAGACGTAAAGATCGTTTAGAAGAATTAGAAAAAGAACTTTCGGCTTTTACAGAAGTATATTCTTTATCTTTTGATGTTCGGGATAAAGATGCTGTTTTCTCAGAAATTAGTTCTTTGCCAGAAGATTTTTCAACAATTGATGTTTTAATCAATAATGCTGGAAATGCACACGGTTTAGATCCGATTCAAAATGGAGATATTGATGATTGGGATGCTATGATTGATATTAATGTAAAAGGACTTTTGTATGTTTCTAAGGCAATTATTCCGCAGATGATCGAGAGAAAAGCGGGACATATTATCAATATCGGATCAATTGCAGGGAAAGAAGTTTATCCAAATGGAAACGTTTATTGCGCTTCAAAACACGCTGTAGATGCCATCAACAACGGAATGCGAATGGATTTGAATCCGTACGGAATTAGAGTTGGTGCAATTCATCCAGGAATGGTAGAAACTGAATTTAGTGAAGTTCGTTTTAAAGGCGATGCCGACAGAGCATCAAATGTATATAAAGGTTTAGATGCGCTTCAGGCAGAAGATATTGCAGACATTATTCATTTTGTAGTTTCAAGAAAGTATCATGTTAATATTGCAGATTTAATTGTTTTCCCGACAGCTCAAGCCTCAGCGACAATTGTCAAGAAAAATATTTAAAATTAGATCGTTAGACTTCTTAGAAATTTAGATCTTTAGAGTATCTTAGGAATCTGAAAATCATAATCTAAGAAGTCTAAATTTCTAAGAAGTCTCATAATCTAAATTAAATGATTAATAAGCGCCTTTTGATAAAGAATTTACTTGCTCACAACGACGAGAGCAGTTTTTATGATAAAAAAAGGCAGCTGAATTTGCATACGCGCGAAGGAAAAGGAAAGTTTCTGAAGCACATTTGCGCATTGTCAAATTCAAATCCAACGAATAACTCTTATATTGTTGTTGGTGTTGAAGATCAGGATAATGAAATTGTTGGAGACGATTTCTTCGATGACAGCCGAATTCAGAATCTCGTAAACGCTTTTTTGGAAAATCCGCCGAAGATTCAATATGAAAACGTGCCATTTCCAAATCTTCCCAAAGATAAAGTAATCGGATTGGTTACAATTAAGCCGAAAAGCAAAATCTCTTATTTTAAAAAAGGCATTCATACGATTCTTGCAAATAGTATTTTTGTTAGGCGCGGAAGTAATTCAATTCCTTTAGAAAATCATGAAGAAGTCGAGAAGAATTATCAAAATACCGAAACCGTAATTGGTATCGAAAATAATTCCCGAAACAGTATTCAGTATACACTTGATGGCGTTATTGATTTTATGAATTTCAGGCACAAAGATATGTCGCCGAAATATCGTGTTTTTAAAGAATTATTTGTGATCTGCTGGGCAGGAGTTCCTAAAAAATCACGTGATAAAACCTTTCTTTCCCGTGTTGATATTGAGTTGATCAACGAGCAAATTAAACTTTTTTACTCGGCTCAGGATGTTGTAACGATAATTTTTGACGATGATAGTTTTACGATTACAGAATATGTTCCGCTTGGATTAAATGACAAAACAAGTTACTATCCGCTAGAAGAACAAACTATTCGTTTTTTTGATAATGGTTATTATAAAATCGATCGAAAAATACTTTTTCATCCTCCCGAATTCAATCGCAAAATGCTTTATCATATTTACAATTCAAATATGGCATTGCTTCAAAAATTGCAAAAAGGAATCGTTTTGTCTGAACGAGAATTGATTGATCTGGAAAATCTTCCTTCTACTTTTATGATTTGTTATCTGAATGGTTTTGACGAAGCCAAACAAAAACTTATCGATTCAAAATTGTTGTTAAAACCCTTTCCGCAAGTGTATTTGTCGTTTAAAGAAGCTTTAAGAATTCTCCGTAAAATGAAATATGATGTTCAGTAAAAAAAGGCACAAAGGTACAAAGTAACAGAATTACAAAGGTTTTCTATAGAGATGCAGTACAATAAACTTTTAAATTTGAGTAAAAAAAACTCAGAATCTTAGCAACTTAGAACCTTAGAATCTTTTTAATGATATTTCAAATATTGATTTACTTCATCATACGGAAATAAGATTTCTTTTGGACCATCAGCATAAGAAGCGGCTTCATAGGAGTTGTAGTATAACAGAAGGCCTTCTTCAGTATAAAAAATATTCTGTGGCAATTGAAATTTGTCGTTTTCAAACATTAAACCTGTTGCATTGATATTTGCTTTGGCAGGAATTTTATATTTCTCTCTGAATTTTTTTTCGGCGAAAGCCTTAAATTCTTTTTCGTTTTTGAATAACTGATCGTTAAAAATTGTTTTTCCGGTTTTTGGATCAAATAATAACGATTTAAAGCCTTGATAACCATGTGCGCCGCCGGTAAAAGTGTAGTGATCAATTTTAATGTTTAAAATTTCTTCAGAATGGAATTCGACATTTCCTATGATTTTTCCTTCCCAGCCAAAAGTCTCCGTTGGAAATTTTTTATGCATTTCTTCATAAGACGAAATAAATGATTCTGTGAGGATATTGTAATTGGTTGCTTTTGCAGGATTTTCGTCAAAATAAACAATCTCTTTTACGACTTTGAAAACTTTTTTATTAATACTGTCTGCAGTAATTTTTACATTTTTTGCAATTGGAACTTCAATAGTGATTACAGGACAATCGCTTTTGCAGGGAATAGTAGATTTTTTTTCAAACGTCTCATTTTCAAATGAAAGCTCTTTGTTACAACTTGTGAATATCAAAAACAAAAAGACTAAAAAAGTATAATGTTTCATATATGTGAAAGTTATTGGTTAGCAGATATAAAAGGTAACACTTTTTTTGGAAATGAAATTTTAATTTCACAAAAGTCTGACAGACAGTGGTTTTATGTCAAAAAGTGTTAATTATATACAAAGGTAAGAACTTGTTTCAGGATTAGAATAAATTAAACGGTAAATTTGTAGAGCATTTATAGAATTAAAATTTGTAACTATATGAAATTCAATACTAAAGTAATACATGGTGGTCAACATCATGATCCAAGTACAGGTGCAGTAATGCCTCCGGTATATCAAACTTCAACTTTTATTCAGACAAGTCCAGGAAAACCTTTGGCAGATTATGAATACAGCCGAGCTTCAAATCCAACTCGTACAGCTTTAGAAAACGCTTTGGCAAGTATTGAGAATGGAACTCGCGGACTTGCTTTTTCGTCTGGTTTAGCAGCGACAGATTGTATTTTAAGATCATTTAAAGCTGGTGATGAAATCATTGCAATGGATGATTTATATGGCGGAACTTACAGAATGTTTTCTAGAATTTATAAAGATTCTGGAATTAAATTTCATTTTGTTGACATGACCGATTTGGAGAAATTGAAATCGTTAATCAATGAAAACACAAAATTGATTTGGGTTGAAACTCCAACAAATCCATTAATGAAATTGGCTGATATCGAAGAGGTTGCCAAAATCACAAAAGCGCATAAAATTTTATTTGCAGTAGATAATACTTTTGCAACGCCATATTTACAAAAGCCATTAGATTTGGGTGCTGACATTGTGATGCACTCAGCGACAAAATATTTGGGAGGACATTCTGATGTTATTGCCGGAGCTTTAATTGTAAAAGATGAAGCTTTAGGAGATCAATTGCATTTTCAGCAATTTGCAACTGGCGCAACGTTAGGACCAATGGATAGTTTCTTAGTTTTAAGAGGAATTAAAACACTTTCTTTGAGAGTCCAAAGACATTGTGAAAATGGAGAAAAAGTAGTAGAATTTTTGAGTAATCATCCTAAAATTAAAACGGTTTATTATCCAGGATTAAAAAATCATCCTTTTCACGAAATTGCTAAAAAGCAAATGAAAGCTTTTGGCGGAATGGTTTCGTTTACTTTTGTTTCAGGTAAAAAAGAAGATTCGATTGCATTTTTAGAGAAACTGAAAGTATTTACTTTAGCAGAATCTTTAGGCGGAGTAGAATCTTTGGCAAATCATCCGGCTTTAATGACGCATGCATCGATTCCTGCAGATAAAAGAGCCGAGGTTGGTATAACTGATGATTTAGTGAGATTAAGTGTTGGTATTGAAGATGCTGAAGATTTAATCGCCGATTTAGAGCAAGCTTTATCTTAAAAAAAATAGCAATAAAAAATCCCAAATTCCAATTTTGATTATTTTGGAATTTGGGATTTTTTCTATTTTGGAATTTCTCTAGAACTCTAAATAATAGATGTATCCAAAGTTAAACCATACTTGCCAGTCGTTTGACTTGTTTTCTTTATAAATGTCTTTGTTAGGATTTAGACCATCAATCCAGTCATTACTGTACATCTTAAAACGAGTTTCAAACATTAAATCGTCCATTTTTGTTAGTTTGTAATGAACACCAATTCCTCCGGTTGCAGCTAAAACGATTCCGGTTTCAGTAGAAAACCCGTGTGCTCTTCCGTCTGATGGAGTTAAATATTTTCCTATCGTTACATTTGGAAGTGTCAGGTCTCCTAAATTAGAGCCTACTTTTGCAGAATAATAGTCTACCTGAAACCCAAGACTTAAATACGGACTGAAGCTACCAACTGTGTTTTCGAAATCGTGTATCTTGATAAAAGAAAATTCTAATTGAGATCCTATTCCTACTGTAGTTGAAGTTGCCTTCATGTTTTTAAGCATGTTAACAAATACCGTTTCTGGCTTTTTGTCAACCCATCGTCCAAAATGTTTAAGTTCAGTATGGCTAAATGAAAGTTCAGATCTTACTTTAAAGTGTTCAGTAAAAAAACTTTCACGATTATTGGCTGCTGAGAAGTTGATGAAATGCATAACTCCAATCCCAAATCCGGTGTTTCCGACGTTAGTGTCAAAGTTGTTTCTCTGACCAAAATCAGATTGCAGTGTTACAGGTCCTGCGAATATTCCTATTTCTTGAGCGAGATCAGATTGGGCGTTTACTGCAGTACTGATACCAAGAATGGTAAATAGCGTGATAATTACGGGTTTGAGCATAGTATTTGGGCTTTCAAATCTTGGCAAATATATAAAAAAGGTTGTCTAATCAAAATAATAAATTCTTGTATTAAAAATTTAGTAACAAAACACTTAATTTTCTGACTTTAAGTGCAGTGATTTGATGTAAAATCAGAGGTGTAAAATTGTATTTTAATTTTTGTTTAGAAATTACACAATTCTTCTCTAAAAACGAAAAAAAATAACAATTCATGATTGTTTTGCCTTATCTTTGCATGTTGTTACGAAAACGTTTTCTTTAAGGCGTTTTTCTTATTATAATTGATTTTAAGCTAAAAACTATTATTTGAATAATTTATTTAAAAATGGAACAAAAAATAAATGAATTTATGGCTCTGGTTGAGTCAAAAAATCCAAACGAACCAGAATTTCTTCAGGCTGTTAGAGAATTTGCAGAAACTGTAATTCCGTTTATATCTGAGCGTAAAAAATATGATGGAAAGAATATTCTTTTAAGAATTGCTGAACCGGAAAGATCAATAATATTTAGAGTTCCGTGGGTAGATGATAAAGGAGAAATTATTGTAAACCGTGGATTTAGAATTCAGATGAACTCTGCAATCGGACCTTATAAAGGAGGTATTAGATTTCATCACACTGTAAACCTATCAGTTTTAAAATTTCTTGCTTTCGAACAAGTTTTTAAAAATAGTTTGACAACACTTCCAATGGGTGGAGGAAAAGGTGGTTCTGATTTTGATCCAGAAGGAAAATCGGATGCTGAAATTATGCGTTTTTGCCAATCATTTATGACAGAATTATGTCGTCATATTGGTCCAGATCTTGACGTTCCTGCAGGAGATATTGGAGTAGGTGCAAGAGAAATTGGTTATTTGTTTGGACAATATAAAAGAATCAGAAATGAATTTACTGGAGTTTTAACTGGAAAAGGTTTGGCTTACGGAGGTTCATTAATCAGACCAGAAGCTACAGGTTATGGTGTGGTATATTTTACAGATCAAATGCTTCGCACTATCGGACATGAGATTAAAGGTAAAAAAGTAGCTATTTCAGGATTTGGAAATGTGGCTTGGGGAGTAGCTTTAAAAGTAAATGAATTAGGAGGTAAAGTAGTTACAATTTCTGGACCTGATGGTTATATTTATGATGAAGACGGAATTTCCGGAGAAAAAATCGACCATATGGTTGAAATGAGAGCTACTGGAGATAATAGAGCAGAAAGATATTTAGAGAAATATCCAAATGCGATTTTCCATAAAGGAAAAAGTCCTTGGGAAGTAAAAGTAGATATCGCAATTCCATGCGCAACTCAAAATGAGTTAACTGGAGAAGATGCTAAGAAATTGATTGATAATGGCGTTTTATGTGTAACTGAAGCGGCTAATATGCCTTCTACATTAGATGCAATTAAACTTTTCTTAGATAATAAAGTACTTTTTGCTCCAGGAAAAGCAGCTAATGCTGGTGGTGTTGCTGCATCTGGATTGGAAATGACACAAAACTCTATTCGTCTAAACTGGACAAGTGAGGAAGTGGATTTAAGATTAAAAGACATTATGGTTGGAATTCACAACCAATGTAAAAAATATGGCGCTGAAGAAGATGGCTATGTGAACTACGTAAAAGGAGCAAACATTGCAGGATTTGTTAAAGTTGCCGATGCTATGCTCGCTCAAGGTGTAGTGTAATTTTTAGTTATAGTTTTTTGAAATGCCTTCATTTGTCTCCGGACATTTGAAGGTTTTTTTTATTTATAAAAAGAACAAAAAACAAATAATTCCGTTTGTAGTATATTTGTTTATTCGAATACGTAAAATAATGAAAAGAAAGTTTCTGTATATTTTGTTTATACTCTTGTTTCAATTTAGTTTTTCACAGAACAAATTGTCATGGCAGGGTTATTTTTCGTTCAACGAAATAAAAGATATTTCAGGATCTTCTACTGCGGTTTTTGCAGCCTCAGAAAATGCTTTGTTTACAAAAGACGCAACAACAAATACAACTAAAACCATTACTACTGTTGACGGACTTTCAGGCCAGACTATTTCGGCTATGTATTATAGTGAAGCCTTTAAGAAAACAATTGTAGGTTATGAAAATGGTTTGATGATTGTAATTAATGAATCGGACGGAAGCATGCTTAAAATTGTGGATATCATCAATAAACAATTGGCTCCTAATCTAAAAAAAATCAATCATTTTATGGAGCATAATGGTTTGGTTTATGTTTCCTGCGATTTTGGAATTGTACAGTTTAATTTGACAACTCTCAAATTTGGTGATACATATTTTATAGGAGATAACGGCGCCGAAATCAGTGTTAAACAAACAACTTTTTTTAATGGATTTATTTATGCCGCAACTTCAAGTGGAATAAGACGCGCCGATATTACAAATCCAAATTTAAATGATTTTAAGCAATGGTCTGTTGTAAATACTGGTGATTGGTCAAGTGTTGAAAGTTTAGATGCAGAATTGATTGCGATTAATTCTTCGGGGTATATTCATCGATTTAACGCTAGCAATTTTGTTGGATTTTCGCAGCTTCCACAAGCTTCGGTTGATATGCGTGCAAAAAATCATAATTTGTTTATAACCATAAAAAATGCTGTATATGTTTATAGCAATCAAATGATATTAATTCGCCAAATTTCTAATGCTCAGGTATTGGATAATACTTTAAATTTTACTTGTGCAACTTCAGTGGGCAATGTGATTTTCATTGGAACAAAAGAAAAAGGTTTGTTTTCATCATCGCTTTCAAGTAGTTCTGCATTTGTAAATAATACTCCTTCTGGGCCGGCCCGAAATAATATTTTTTCAATGGATGTAACTCCAAGTGTTCTTTGGGCTGTTTATGGAGATTATGACACGTATTATAATCCGTATGATTTAGATAGTTATGGGGTTAGTAAATACAATACTTCTGGTTGGTTGAATATTCCTTATTCTGATGTGTATAATGCAAAGTCGATGACAAGAGTTATTGTTAATCCAAAGAATGAGAAACAAGTTTATGCAAGTTCTTTTTTTTCAGGCTTATTGCGAATCGAAAATGATGTTCCGAATCTTTTGTATAATGAAAAAAATAGCGGTTTAGAATCGATTACGACTGAAGGACCAAATTATATTGATGTTCGTATAAATGCGACAGCTTTTGATAAAACAGGAAATCTTTGGATAACTAATAGCCGAATTAAAAACGGATTGAAGGTTTTGAAATCGAATAATCAATGGGGAAGTTATGCGATGACTTCAATTTTAGATGATGCTCAAGCCAGTAGTTATTCCAGTATTTTAGTAGATAAAAATAGTGTAAAATGGATTGCAACAAATCGTGACGGTGTTATTGGTTTTAATGAAACGAATAATACTTTCAAAAAAATGACTTTTGGTGCAGATGCTGGAAATCTTCCAGTTGCCGATGTCAGAGCGCTTGCGATTGATACTAAAAATCAGCTTTGGATTGGGACAACAAAAGGATTGCGTGTTTTGTCCAATGTTGGAAATTTTCAGAATGACAGCCAGCTAAAGGCAAATCCGATAATTATTATGGAAGATAATTTGGCTCAGGAACTTCTTTACGAGCAATTTATAACCACAATTGCGGTTGATGGAGCCAATAATAAATGGATTGGAACAAGTGATTCTGGAGTTTTTATGGTTTCTCCAAATGGTCAGGAAACGAAATATCATTTTACAATCAGTAATTCGCCTTTGCCAAGCAACGCCATAAATGAAATTAAAATCAATAGTACAACGGGTGAAGTTTTTATTGCAACCAATAAAGGTTTGATCTCTTTTGGCGGAATTGCCACTGAAGCCAACGAAGATTTGAGTAATGTTTATGTGTATCCAAATCCAGTTCGGCCAACCTATTCAGGAACTGTAAAAGTTGCGGGATTATTGGATAAAGCCAATATTAAAATCACAGACATCGAAGGGAATTTGGTTTACGAAACAACTTCAGAAGGAGGAACAATTGAATGGGATACAACCGCTTTTGGGAAATATAAAGTTTCTTCAGGCGTATATATGATCTTTATTTCTGCTCAGGATGGCGGTGAAACTAAAGTCAAGAAAGTGATGATAATTAGATAATATGCTAATTAGAAAATTAGAGAATTGCCCAAAGTCTAAATAATTTAAAAATGCTTGTTAAAACCAAAGCAATAGTAATCTCGTCTTTAAAATTTCAGGAAAAAAGTTTGATTGTGAAATGTTTTACACTTTCAAGCGGACTGAAATCGTATTTTGTGCGCGATGCTTTTTCGAGTAGGAAAGCGAGCCAGAAGATTGCTTATTTTCAGCCTTTTTCGATTTTAGAAATTGAAGCCGTTCATAAAAACAAAGGAACGTTGGAAAATTTCAAAGAAATAAAAAGTGCCGTTCCGTTTCAGAGCATACATACTGATATTGTGAAAAGTACAATGGTGATGTTTTTGTCTGAAATGCTTCATTATTCTATTCAGGAAGAAGAAAAAAACGAACAGCTTTTTCTCTTTTTAGAAACCGCTCTGACTTGGCTGGATCATCATGAAGAAATTTCCAATTTTCATTTGATTTTACTTTTAGAAATCACCAAATACTTAGGTTTTTATCCTGATATTTCAGAAATAAATTTGCCTCATTTTGAAATGATTGATGGTATTTTTACGCATTTTTCTGGAGTAAATACGCTTTCAGAACACGAAACCAGTTTACTTAGAAAATTACTCGATTTGAAATTTGATAATGATCAAAAAATCTTTCATGTTTTAGAAAGGCAAATTCTGCTAAAAATCTTAATTGATTATTACAGTTTTCATTTGGACGGATTCAAAAAACCGAAATCTTTAGAGATTTTAAAGGAAGTTTTCTCTTAAATCGATTGAAAGGCTATTATTTGTTGCGGAATATACCTGAAATTTCCCGAAATCGGTCTTTTTTCCTTTATCTTTTATCTATTTTCCTCAAAATTCCTTACTTTCGCACCTCGTTTAAGAAAAGGATAAAATGAGTACAAAATTTACTGAATACAAAGGACTTGACTTGCCAACAGTAGCGTCAGAAGTTCTTGATTTTTGGAAGAAAGAAAATATATTTGAAAAGAGTGTTACAACTCGCGAAGGTGCTGAGCCTTTCGTGTTTTTTGAAGGCCCGCCTTCAGCAAACGGATTACCAGGAATTCACCACGTAATGGCGCGTGCGATTAAAGATATTTTTTGCAGATATAAAACTCAAAAAGGTTTTCAGGTAAAAAGAAAAGCCGGATGGGATACTCATGGTTTGCCTGTAGAATTGGGTACTGAAAAAGAATTAGGAATTACAAAAGAAGATATTGGCAAAACGATTTCGATCGAAGAATATAACGAAGCGTGTAAAAAAACCGTTATGCGTTATACGGACGTATGGAATGATTTGACCGAAAAAATGGGATATTGGGTTGATATGGATGATCCATATGTGACTTATAAACCAAAATATATGGAATCGGTTTGGTGGCTTTTGAAACAAATCTACGATAAAGGTTTGTTGTACAAAGGATACACGATTCAGCCGTATTCTCCAAAAGCAGGAACAGGATTGTCTTCTCATGAAGTAAATCAGCCTGGAGCTTACAGAGATGTTACAGATACTACAATTGTAGCGCAGTTCAAGACTTTGCCAGAAACATTACCAAGCTTTTTACAAGGTTTTGGAGATATTCACATTTTAGCTTGGACGACAACTCCTTGGACACTTCCATCGAATACAGCTTTAACAGTTGGGCCAAAAATCGATTATGTTTTAGTAAAAACTTTCAATCAATATACTTTTGAGCCAATTAATGTTGTTTTGGCTAAGAATTTGGTTGGAAAACAATTCGGAAAAGGGTTTTTCTTAAGTGAAGATGATGCTGATTTTGACAATGTGAAAAATGGCGATAAAAAACTTCCGTACAAAATTTTAGCAGAAGCAAAAGGAGCAGATTTAGTAGAAATTCGTTATGAGCAATTATTGCCTTACGTGTTGCCATATCAAAATGCTGAAAATGCATTTAGAGTAATTTCAGGAGATTTCGTTACAACAGAAGATGGAACAGGAATCGTGCATACGGCTCCAACTTTTGGCGCAGATGATGCTAAAGTAGCAAAAGAAGCAAAACCAGAAGTACCGCCAATGTTGGTTTTGGATGAAGAAGGAAATGCAGTTCCGTTAGTTGATTTACAAGGAAAATTCACTTCTCATGTAGGTGAACTTGCTGGTAAATACGTTAAAAACGAATATTACGATGCAGGACAAGCTCCAGAGAAATCTGTAGATGTTGAAATCGCAATTCGTTTAAAAGAAGAAAATAAAGCTTTTAAAGTTGAAAAATACGTGCACAGTTACCCACACAGCTGGAGAACTGACGAGCCGTTATTATATTATCCCCTAGATTCATGGTTCATCAAAGTAACCGATGTAAAAGATAGAATGTTCGACCTGAACGAAACTATCAATTGGAAACCTAAATCTACTGGTGAAGGACGTTTTGGAAACTGGCTTAAAAATGCCAACGACTGGAATTTATCTCGTTCTAGATATTGGGGAATTCCGTTGCCAATTTGGAGAACTGAAGACAAAAAAGAAGAAGTTCTTATTGGTTCTGTTGAAGAATTATATAATGCGATCGAGAAATCTATCGAAGCTGGTTTTCAAAAAGAAAATCCGTTTAAAGGTTTTGAAATCGGAAACATGTCTGAATCAAATTATGATTTAATTGATTTGCACAAAAATGTAGTGGATCAAATTACATTGGTTTCGGCTTCTGGCCAGCCAATGAAACGCGAAAGCGATTTGATCGACGTTTGGTTTGATTCTGGAGCGATGCCGTATGCACAATGGCATTATCCTTTTGAAAATCAAGATAAAATTGATGGGAACAAAGATTTTCCTGCGAATTTCATTGCAGAAGGAGTAGATCAAACTCGTGGATGGTTTTATACATTACACGCAATCGGAACTTTGGTTTTTGATAAAGTAGCGTATAAAAACGTAGTTTCTAACGGTTTGGTTTTGGATAAAAATGGAATTAAAATGTCTAAGAGTAAAGGAAATACGATAGACCCGTTTAAAACCATTGAAGAATTTGGTCCTGATGCCACACGTTGGTACATGATCATGAATGCAAATCCGTGGGATAACTTGAAGTTTGACCTTGAAGGAATTGCTGAGGTTCGCCGTAAATTCTTCGGAACTTTATACAACACTTATTCTTTCTTTTCGTTATATGCTAACATCGACGGATTTAAATATGCTGAAGCAGAAATTCCGTTAAACGAAAGACCAGAAATCGATCAATGGATTATTTCAGAATTGAATACTCTAGTGAAATTTGTTGACGAATGTTATGAAGATTACGAGCCAACAAAAGCAACAAGAGCTATTTCTGAATTCGTTCAGGAAAACTTAAGTAACTGGTATGTTCGTTTATGTCGTCGTCGCTTCTGGAAAGGTGAATATGCTAAAGATAAAATCGCGGCCTACCAAACGCTTTATACTTGCTTGTTAACAATCAGCAAATTGAGCGCTCCGGTTGCTCCATTTTTTATGGATAAATTGTATCGCGATTTAACTGCTTCGACGGGAACCGAGGATTTTGCTAGTGTTCACTTGGCTGAATTCCCGAAATTTGTCGAAAACTTTGTTAATAAAACGTTAGAGAGCAAAATGCAGAAGGCGCAAACAATCTCTTCTTTGGTTTTGTCACTTAGAAAAAAGGAAATGATCAAAGTACGTCAGCCTTTGCAAAAGGTAATGATTCCGGTACTTGACGAGAATCAGAGAGCTGAAATTGAAGCGATTTCTGACCTTGTAAAAGCCGAAGTAAACGTGAAAGAAATTGAACTTTTAGACGATGCTTCTGGTATTTTGGTTAAACAGATTAAGCCTAATTTTAAAGCTCTTGGGCCACGTTTCGGAAAGGATATGGGCTTGATTTCTAAGGAAATACAAGGTTTTACAGCTGAACAAATCAATGAGTTGGACAAGCAGGGGACGCTAGATATTGTTATTTCTGGAAATAATGTAACTTTATCATTAGAAGACGTCGAAATAACATCTCAGGATATTGAAGGATGGCTGGTTGCAAATTCAAATGGAATTACAGTTGCGCTTGACATTACAATTTCTGAAGAGTTGAAAAATGAAGGTATCGCGAGAGAATTGGTAAACAGAATTCAGAATATCCGTAAAGATTCAGGATTTGAAGTTACTGATAAGATTAAGGTACAGATAAAGAGAGACGGCATTTTAGAAGATGCAGTTTTGAAAAACTTAGACTATATTAAGTCTGAGACACTAACAGATGATTTGGTTTTTGTGGATGCTTTAGAAAACGGCACAGAAATTGAGTTTGATGATATTAAAACAATGATATTAATTTCAAAATAAAGTATAATACCATGATAGATGAAATTACAAGATACTCTGACGCTGATTTGGCGGAGTTCAAAGAAATAATCCAAGCAAAAATTAAAAAAGCACAAGAAGATCTTGATTTGATCAAAAGTGCCTATATGAATGATTTGAATAACGGAACAGACGATACATCTCCAACTTTCAAAGCTTTTGAAGAAGGAAGTGAAACAATGTCTAAAGAAGCAAACTCTCAATTGGCAATTCGTCAAGAGAAGTTTATCCGCGACTTAAAAAACGCATTATTCCGTGTTGAAAACAAAACATATGGTATTTGCAAAGTAACAGGTAAATTGATCAGCAAAGAAAGGCTTAAAATCGTTCCTCATGCTACAATGAGTATCGAAGCTAAAAACTTGCAGAGATAATAATATTATCATTCTTAAAAAAAGCGCCCCATTTTGGGGCGCTTTTTGCTTTAATAAGACTTCTCAAGTTTTAATTTCGGTAAATTATATTGCGAAAAAGCATTTCTGACACATACAAAAAGCGAATCCGTTTGATTTCGATTTATTACGAAACAATTAACGTTACTTAAAAAGTGCTTTTTTGATTTAATTAGTTATTTTTGCGCATCAAAATTTTATAAAATGTCATTACGAAAAGCGTATTTCCTTATATTTTTAGTTTTAATTGTTGATCAACTATCAAAAATTTACGTAAAAACAAACTTTGTTCTTGGTGAAGAGGTTGTTTTATTTGATTGGTTTAAGATTCATTTTATAGAAAATGAAGGAATGGCATGGGGAACAAAAATTCCAGGTGAATACGGAAAATTAATTCTGACTGTTTTTAGAATTTTTGCTGTCTTCGGAATTGGATGGTGGCTTTCGGATGCGATTAAAAAACGTCATTCTACTTATTTAGTAGTGGCGATTGCTTTGATTTTTGCTGGAGCAGCTGGTAATATTATAGATTCTGTTTTTTATGGAGTTATTTTTGATGACAGCACGCACACTATGGCAACACTTTTTTCTCCTAATCCATACGGAACTTGGTTTCACGGTTTAGTAGTTGATATGTTTTATTTTCCTATCTGGGAAGGGAATTTGCCAACTTGGCTGCCAATTTTTGGAGGAAAACATTTTGCTTTTTTCAATGCTATTTTCAATGTTGCTGATATAGCTATTTCTACAGGAGTTGGAATATTATTGGTTTTCAATAAAAGAGCTTTTCCAAAGCACTAAATTCTGTCGATTTCTCAGATTCTTTAGATTTTTCAATGGATAGTGTTTTATAAATGCTATTTTTACCATACAAAAAATCGAATTATGCAAAGTCCGTCTTTCTCTATTTATGATGCTTCTGCAGGCTCAGGAAAGACTTATACTTTGGTTAAAGAATATCTCAAAATTATTCTTTCTTCGCCAAAAAACGATGCATATCGAAATATACTAGCGATTACTTTTACGAACAAAGCGGTTCACGAAATGAAAAGCCGTATTGTTGATAGTCTTTCTGAATTTGCTAAAGATGAACCTTCTGAAAAAGCAATTGCTTTGATGGAAGATTTGTCTCGGGAAACCGGACTTTCAATCATTAAAATCAAAATTAAATCGCAAAGTATTATTAAGCACTTAATTCATAATTATGCGGCTTTTGATATTTCGACAATTGATAAATTTACCCATAAAGTAATTCGGGCTTTTGCGCACGATCTAAATCTTCCAATGACTTTTGAAGTCACTTTGGATACTGAAAATTTATTGATTGAAGCGGTTGATGCAATAATTGCACAAGCGGGTCAGGATGAAACTTTGACCAATTTGTTGATTGATTTTACGATGGAGAAAACCGACGATGATAAAAGTTGGGACGTTTCTCGTGAAATTTTGGAAACCGGAAGATTGGTACTTAATGAAAATAATCGGAATGAAATTTTGCATTTTCACGATAAATCTATTGAAGAGTTTATCGAGATTAAAAAGAAAATGCTTGCGCTTTGCAAAGATTTGGAATCTGAAAACGAAGGTTGGGCAATAGATGCGCTTTCGTTAATTGATAAAAACGGAATCGATTTGAAATCATTTTCACGAGGTACTTTTCCAAATCATCTAGAAAGTATTCGTGACGGAAAATTCAATCCAAGAAATAAAACTTTTCATGAGTTTGATGATATTGCAATTAATAAAACGGCTAAAGACCGAGCTTTAATTGAAAATATAATTCCAGATTTGCTTCAGATTTTGAGCAAGATTTATAAGAATTTCGAAAAAAGAGATTTTTATAAAGCTTTCCTGAAAAATATAACGCCACTTTCGCTGTTGAATACAGTAAGTAATGAATTGGCAAAAATCCAATCAGAACAAAATATTCTTTCTATTTCAGAATTTAATGCCATTATTCATCGGGAAATTCAGAATCAGCCGGCGCCTTTTATATATGAGCGTTTGGGCGAAAAGTATCGTCATTTTTTTATAGATGAATTTCAGGATACTTCTGAAATGCAGTGGCAAAATTTGATTCCGCTGATTGATAATTCACTTTCAGGTCAGGATGATTTAGGAAATAAAGGAACGCTCATGATTGTTGGTGATCCAAAACAATCAATCTATCGCTGGCGCGGAGGAAAAGCAGAGCAATTTATTGAGCTTAGTAAAGATGTAAATCCCTTTAATAATCCGGATAAAGAAATAAAGCATTTAAATACCAATTATAGAAGTTATAGTGAAGTTATTGATTTTAATAATGCTTTTTTTAAATTAATTTCTTCTGAATTTTCAAACGAAGATTATAAGGATTTGTACGAAAATCATAGTTTTCAGAATTCAAATGCAAAAAAAGGAGGATATGTAAATATTTCATTTCTTCCAATTATTGAAAAGACTGATGCTGTAGAGGAAGACGAAGTTGTTGAAAAATCAGATTTATATGTTTTAGCAACTTTAAATACAATTCTGAAAGTTGTTAAGCAGGGTTTTCAGTACAGAGACATCGTAATTTTGACTCGAAAAAGAGGTCAGGGAATTGCAATTGCAAATTATTTAACGGAACAAAATATTCCGCTTTTGTCTTCAGAAACTTTAATGATTCAGAATGCTACCGAAGTTCGTTTGATAATTCATCTTCTGAAATATTTGAATAATAGTGCTGATTTAGAATCCAAAGCTAATTTCCTTCATTTTTTAGCTTCCAATATAAATCATGAAATGCCAATTCATGATTTTATTGAAAAAGGAATGTCAAATAGAGTAGAAGCCGATTTTGAAAAATGGCTTCTGACTTTTGATGTTTCATTAAATTTTGAAGATGTTAGAAAAAAATCATTGTACGAAGCAGTTGAAATTATCATTTCTAAATTTATTCCTTCAGAAGGGAATGCTTATGTGCAGTTTTTTCTAGATATTGTTTTAGAAAGAGATATGAGGAGTCAGGCTGGTATAGCCGATTTTTTAAGTTACTGGGATAAAAATGCTGAAAAATTCAGTATTCCGTCTCCGGAAGGAAATAATGCTGTTCGTATCATGACAATTCATAAATCGAAAGGGTTAGAATTTCCGGTTGTGATTATGCCGTTTGCTGAAGAAGATTATAACCGAAAGCCAAAAGATAAATTATGGCTTGATGCTGAAAATGAAGATTTAGGTGTCCCTAAAGCTTTGATTGATAATAGCAGCGCAGTAGAAGGTTTTGGCGAAAGTGCCTCGGCGGTTTTTAATGTGAAAAAACAAGAAGAATTATTAGATAATATTAATGTTTTGTATGTTGCTTTAACACGTGCTGAAGAACAATTGTATGTTATCTCACAATCTTTGAACGAAAGAAAAGATGGAGAATTTCCTAGCAATATGGCATCTTTTTTTATTAAGTATTTGATTAATCAAGGGATTTATGATTCAGGGAAATTAGAATATGAATTTGGAAATCACACAAAATTATCTTCTTCGGTTGAATTTACTGATTCAATAAAAGAGATTCCGGTTGTCAAAGAAGTTTTAAATCCAAAAAATATAAAAATTGCACAGAGAGAAGCTTTAATGTGGGGAACACATCAACAGGAAGCAATTGCTTACGGTAATGTTGTTCATGAAATTTTGGCTTTTGTAAAAGATAAATCAGATATTGATTTGGCGGTTACAAAAGCAATTGAAGCTGGCTTAATAAAGATTGATCAGGTAGAGCAGGTTTTGAAAACGCTTCATGATATTGTGAATCATCCGGAAATTAATGTATGTTTCGAAGGAAAAAACAAGATTTTAAATGAGCATAACATCATCCAGAAAGAAGGAAAAATTTTAAAACCAGATAGAGTTGTGCTTACAGAAGATAAAAATGCTTATTTGTTGGATTATAAAACCGGAGCAATAAATTCCAAATATAAGCAGCAACTTCAGGAATATGAAGATGCTATTGAGGATTTGGGATATAAAGTGTTAAAAAAAGCATTGGTGTATATAGGAACCGAAATCGATGTAGTAAATTTGTGAAAAAATTAATCAGATGTTAAAGATAAATAAGCTTATTTTAGGTTTAAGTTGTTAATTTTTAACGTTTTAAATATAAGGAAATGTACGGTAAAATTAAAGAACATCTGCAAAATGAATTGCAGACTATTGAAGAAAACGGAATTTTTAAAAAAGAACGTATTATAACTTCAGCTCAAGGTGCTGAAATTACAATTTCTACAGGAGAAACTGTATTGAATTTTTGCGCAAACAATTATTTGGGCCTTTCTTCTCATCCAGAAGTAGTGCAGGCCGCAAAAGATGCAATGGATACGCATGGATTTGGAATGTCGTCTGTTCGTTTTATTTGCGGAACACAGGATATTCATAAAACATTAGAAAAAAAGATTGCAGATTTTTATGGAACAGAAGATACTATATTATATGCTGCAGCTTTTGATGCTAATGGAGGTGTTTTCGAACCTTTATTAGGTGAAAATGATGCGATTATTTCAGATAGTTTAAATCATGCTTCTATTATAGATGGAGTTCGTTTGTGTAAAGCGGCTCGTTATCGTTATGAAAATAGCAATATGGAAGATTTGGAGCAGCAGCTAATTAAAGCAAATAAAGCCGGAGCTCGTTTCAAATTAATTGTTACAGATGGTGTTTTCTCTATGGACGGTTTAGTGGCGCCTCTTGATAAAATTTGTGACTTAGCAGATAAATACGATGCCATGGTAATGGTTGACGAGTGTCATGCAGCAGGATTTATTGGTGCAACCGGAAAAGGAACTCTTGAGGCAAAAGGAGTTATGGGACGTGTTGATATTATAACAGGTACTCTAGGTAAGGCTTTAGGAGGTGCGATGGGAGGTTATACAACAGCGAAAAAAGAAATTATTGAGATATTGCGCCAGCGTTCTCGTCCTTATTTGTTTTCAAATTCTTTGGCGCCCGCTATTGTTGGTGCTTCTATTAAGGTTTTTGAACTATTAGAAAAAGATACTTCTTTGAGAGATAAATTAGAATGGAATACAAATTATTTTAAAGAAGGAATGAAAAAAGCAGGTTTTGATATTATTGACGGAGATTCTGCAATTGTTCCTGTTATGTTATATGATGCAAAATTGTCGCAAATTATGGCAAATGAATTATTAAAAGAAGGAATATACGTAATCGGATTCTTTTTTCCAGTAGTTCCAAAAGATAAAGCAAGGATACGTGTTCAACTTTCAGCTGCGCATACTAAAGAGCACTTGGACAAGGCAATAGAAGCTTTTACATTAACAGGTAAAATGTTAAAAGTTATATAATTACCATATTCTGTAAATTTTTGTAGGTTTTTTTTAACATTTCATTTTGTATTTAAAAAATTTGGTGTTACTTTTGCTTGTAATTAACTAAATTGTAATTAAAAAAATTAAGTATGAAACATCTTAACAAACTTTTAGTTGCTGTGATGATGGTGATGGGTTTAAGTTCTCACGCACAAGACAGTAACAATCCATGGGCGATCTCATTTGGGGTTAATGCAGTGGATACCAGAACAAGTTCTGGAGCAGGACATGGTTGGTTCGATCAACATTTTTCTCAACCATTTGATGTGAAAGACAACTGGAACATTCTTCCTTCTTTATCTTACATTGGTGTGTCTAGATATGTTGGTAGTGGTTTCTCTGTTGGTTTACAAGGTTCTGTAAACAAAATTGATAAATTCGTTACTTTTGCTCCAACTGCTCCAGGGCATGACGGAAGAGGTAATATTGTAACTAATCCTGGTGACTTGATGTACTACGGAATTGATGCTACTATCAAATACAGCTTCCAAGAATTAATCAAATCTAAAGTGATTGATCCTTCGTTATCTGTTGGTGGTGGTTATACTTTCTTCGGAGATAGCAGCTACGGAACTGTTAACCCAGGTGCTGGTTTAACTTTCTGGTTTACTGATGCTATTGGTCTTGAATTAGCTACAAGATACAAATGGGCTGTTAGTGGAGATAGAGTTGATGCTTCTGGAACTCCAGATGCTGTTTCTCACTTCCAACACACAGCTGGTCTTATCTTCAAATTCGGAGGTAAAGATACTGACGGAGACGGAATCTACGATAAAGATGACGCTTGTCCAGATGTTGCTGGTTTAAAACAATTCAACGGATGTCCTGATACTGACGGAGACGGAATCGTTGATGCTTCTGACGCTTGTCCAGATGTATTTGGTTTAGCTGCATTAAACGGATGTCCTGATACAGACGGAGACGGAATTGCTGATAAAGATGACGCTTGTCCAGATGTTGCTGGTTTAGCTGCTTTAAAAGGTTGTCCTGATACTGACGGAGACGGAATCGCTGATAAAGATGATAAATGTCCTACAGTTGCTGGTCCAAAAGAAAACGGTGGTTGTCCTTTCTTAGACGCTGACAAAGATGGTGTTGCTGATAAAGATGACGATTGTCCTACAGTATACGGTCCTGCTAGTAACAGAGGTTGTCCAGAAGTAACTTCTGAGGCTTTAGAAGACCTTAAAGTTCAGGCAAGAGCAGTTTACTTCAACTCAGGTAAAGCTACTTTCAAAACAGGAGATAAAGAAACTCCAGCTAGATTAGATGCAATTAAAGAAATCCTTAAAAACTATCCAAACGCGAAATTCTCTATTGAAGGACACACAGATAGTACAGGTTCTGCTAAAATCAACCAAAAACTTTCTGAAGATAGAGCGAAAGCTGTATTGGATGCTTTAGTTGAAAGAGGTGTTAATCCAGAAAACTTAGAGTCTAAAGGATTTGGATCTTCTCAACCAGTTGCAAGCAACAAAACTGCTGCAGGTAAAGCACAAAACAGAAGAACTGAAATCAAACACGTTGGTTCTAAATATCAAGGTAAACTATAATTTACTTTGTAAATAATACTTAAAAGCCATTCTTAATTGAATGGCTTTTTTTATTTTTATAAAATGATAAACACTTCTTTTCTTGAAAAAATTGCAGCAGTAGTTATTCAGAATTATGAAACAAAGCTTGCTGAAACAACTATTATTCTGCCTAATAAAAGAGCGAAGGTTTTTTTAATTGAAGCTTTAAAAAGAAAAACTCACAAAACTATTCTTTCGCCAGATATCATTAGCATTGAGGATTTTGTTCAGGACGTGGCTTCAATTCGTTCAATAGATTCAATCGAGCTTTTGTTTGAATTTTATGAAGTCTATTTGTCTGTTACAGAAAAACAGCATCAGCAGTCATTTGAATTATTTGCTAATTGGGCAAAAACACTTTTGCAGGATTTTAATGAAATTGATCGATATCTTCTAGATCCGAACCATGTGCTTTCTTATTTGAAAGATATAGAGGATATAAAGAAATGGGGAGTTGAAGTAGAAAACAAAACAAAACTTTTAGAGAATTATATTGATTTTTGGAAGCTTCTTCCTTTGTATTATGACGCATTATATAATCATTTGTTAAACAAAGCAATTGGTTATCAAGGATTGATTTATCGAGAAGCAGTCAATAATCTTAATCATTTTTCGAATACGGTTTCAAGCCGTTCTTTTATTTTTGCCGGCTTTAATGCGTTAAATGCTGCAGAAGAGAAAATAGTGCAACATTTATTGGCTCTGGATCAGGCAAAAATTTACTGGGATACAGATCAGACCTTTTTAAATGATCCTTATCACGATGCAGGGCTTTTTGTGAGACGTTTTAAAGAAAGCTGGAAGTATTATAAATCGCATCCTTTTGAATGGATTGTAGATGATTTTTCGCAATCCAAAAATATTCAAGTAATTGGTTCGCCAAAAACTATTGGCCAGGCAAAAATTGCAGGAAGTATAATTGAAAATTTAATTACTGAAAATCCTGCTGGATCTTTAGATAAAGTAGCTGTGGTTTTAGGTGAGGAAAACTTGCTGATTCCGGTTTTGTATTCGTTGCCAGCTTCAGTTGGTGCTTTGAATATTACCATGGGATATTCTGGTAAAAACAATCCGTCACAAATTTTAATTGCTAAATTGTTTAAAATGCATACGAATGCACTTTCACGAAAGGGCGACAGTTATGTGTTTTATTATAAAGATGTTTTAGATGTTTTAACGCATCCGCTTGTGGCTCCTTATGCAAATGCAAATCATCTGGTTAAGATTATCAAAGAGAATAATTACACCTTTATTTCTCATAACAGAATAGTTGAATTGTATGGCCATTCATCTAATTTGTTCGATTTATTATTTAAAAAATGGGAAAACGGTTCATTAGCTGTACTTGAAAATATTTCAGCACTTTTGCTTTTGATCAAAACAAATTTTGATAAGGATAATGAAGAGGAGAAAATTGCAAAATCTTTTGTTTATGCTGTTTTTAAAGTCATAAATAAACTTATTAATTATTACACTAGTCATAACCATATTGATAACATTGATACGCTTCACGCCATTTATAAACAAATTATTGATGTCGCTGAAGTTTCATTTGAAGGTGAACCTTTGCGTGGACTTCAAATAATGGGTGTTCTTGAGAGTCGTGTTCTCGATTTTGATACGGTTATTATAACTTCAATGAATGAAGGGAAATTTCCTGCTGGAAAATCTCAAAATTCCTTTATTCCTTATGATGTAAAACGAGAGTTGGGCTTGCCGACTTTTAAAGAAAAAGATGCAATTTATACGTATCATTTTTATCATTTACTTCAGCGTGCCAAAAATATCTATCTTATTTACAATACTGAAAATGATGGATTAGATGCAGGTGAAAGAAGTCGTTTTATAACACAGTTAGAGGTGGAAAAACAACCTAGACATAATCTGACTTTTGATATTTATAATCCGGTTTTACCTTCAACGGCGTATCAACCAATGGTGATTCCAAAATCGGAGGCTGTTATGGACCGATTGAAAGAGATTGCTTTAGCAGGGTTTTCTCCTTCGGCGCTGACAAGTTATATTCGAAACCCGATTGATTTTTATTTCCAAAAAATACTTCGAATCCGTGAAGTAGAAGAAGTAGAGGAGAATATCGCGTTGAATACTCTCGGAACGATAATACACGAAACTTTAAAAGCGCTTTATGAACCTTTTATTGGTCGATTTATTTCTGAAGAAGATATAACAAAATGCTTTAAACTTCTTGATGAAGAGGTTTTAAAACAATTTAAAGTAGTTTATAAAGAAGGTGAAATTAAAAAAGGCCGAAATCTTTTGGCTTTCGAAGTCGCAAAACGAAATGTTTTTAATTTTCTTAAAGTAGAATTAGAAGCAATTCGAAATGGAGACGCAATTAAAATTATTGCTTTAGAGCAAACATATCAACGCGAACTCACACATCCAAGTTTGCCATTTCCGGTTCTTATAAAAGGAAATGTTGACCGGATTGAACAACGAAACGGAAAAATAAGAATTATTGATTATAAGACAGGAAAAGTCGAAAAAGCGAATGTTGTACTCAAAACATGGAACGGATTGACCAATGAGCTTAAAAACGATAAAATCATTCAGGTTTTAGCTTATGCATTCATGTTTGAAAAGGAAGCTGGCAATATGCCTATTGAAGTTGGAATTATTTCATTTAAGAATCTAAAATCGGGATTTTTGCCTTTTACATTCAAAGAAGAAAAAGACTTGGATACAACTGTGTCTGAGCAAACTCTCAATTTGTATCTGAAAGAAATAGTTTTGCTTTTGAATGAAATTTTTGATACTACAATTCCTTTTGAAGAAAAAATAAATTAATGATCAGAAAGCTACTAAACATATTCGAGTTTTTTAAAACAACATTGACGGTTAATTTGTTGGTTTCTGCAATTGCTGTTTTTTTGGGTGGTTTTGACTATTTCTTTATATGGTTTCTAAGTTTTGGTTTTTTGGCAAGCATTGGCTTCAAGGGATTTTATCGCAAAAAGGATTATTTATTTTATTTCAATAATGGTGTTTCAAAAATCCAACTTTTGCTATTTAGTTATCTGATGACTTTTTGCACCGCACTTTTATTTGGTTTAATCGTCTTTTTAAAAAATAAATTATTTTGAAAAAACATACTTTGGAAATTAGCGGAATTCAGAAAAGATTTGGAAATAAAACGATACTTTCTGATATTTATTTGAAATGTGAAACTTCAGAAATTATTGGATTACTCGGGCGAAACGGCTCTGGAAAATCTACTTTGTTGAAAATTGTAGCCGGTTTAGAATCAGTTCCGGATCGTTGCGTTCGAATCGATTCTGTTTCTTTGAATATTAAAAATGCATTGATGAATAATGTCAGTTATTTGGATCAGGATCAGTTTATTCCGAATCATTTTTCTGTTCGAAAAGTAATTGCACTTTCAATTGATAAAGAAAACAGAATTAATTTTTGTGAAGATGAGTTTATCAAAAAGCTTCTAAACAAAAAAATAAGGCATTTGTCAACGGGTGAATTGCGTTATCTGGAGATAAAAATTGTGCTTTCCAATCCATCTTTGTTTATATTGCTAGACGAACCCTATAATGGACTTTCTCCATTGATGATCGAAAGCATTAACGAAATGATAAAAGGTAGCTTAAACAAAAAAGGGATTATTGTTACGGACCACAACTATCAGAATGTAGTAAAAATCGCAAATAGACTGGTTTTGATAAAAGACGGAAAGATTCATTCAATAAAAGAAAAAACCGAACTTGTCGAAAAAGGTTATCTTACAAGTATGGCTTTTTAATTGATTTAATAACTGCATATTTTTTAAAGAATCCTTTCTTTTCAAGCTCTTGCGGATCTGTACTGTTTATTTTTCTTTTTTCAAAACGAGATTTTGTAGCCTTAATCATTTTGATATATAGATTAAATAGTATTTCTGAAACAGTTTTCATCTCTGCAATTATTTATGCATTTCTATAAAAATACTTCCTCGTATAAACTGTAATGACGTACACAGCTATTTAAAATGAATTTTATGGAACAAAATGTTATTATTTTCAATGAATCTTTTTTTTCTGTTGTTTTTTTTTGCGCATTTTCTTTTAAAAAAAGCCAATAATTATGCTATAAATAAAAGTGATTCAAATGATTATGCAGTGCTTTTTTTTAACAAGTGTTTATCGCGCAATTATGTTAATTAAAATATCTTTGAGACTTCTTAAGAGGAAAATCGATTTAGATGAAGATAGAAACAGGATTTAGAATGTGCCTGAGAATGTGAATAATGGGATCTTCAACAAAGAATAATTAAAAGTAAATCTTGGATTAACGTGAGTAACTTTGTCGAAATTTAAGAAAGACATCGTTGCCAAATTATAATTTTTTGCCCCCACAAAAGGAAGAAAAGGCTGTTTTCGATGTTTATTCGAAACGGCCTTTTCTGATTTTAATATGTTTTATTTTTTTAACTGAAAAAATCGGTTAAAACTATTTTTAGTTCTTCTTTGTTTTCAATATGACTCATGTGACCGTCTTCAAATGAAACTAATTCTGCAGTTGTGTCTTCGATTTGCGCTAAACTATCTTCGTAATTTAGAACTGGGTCTTTTTTCCCCAAAATCAATAAAACTGGAAAACGGTTTTCGTGTAAAAGCCATTCCCTGTCTTTTCTGATTTTCATTCCTTCGAGTGACGCTACAATTCCCTGCAAAGGTGTTTTTAAAGCCTCTTCCTTTACTTTTTCAATTTTATTTGCCAGACGAATTCTGTTGTTTTCGCTAAATAAATTTGCAATCGCTAAACTCACAAAACCTACATAATTTTGTTTTACGGCTTTTATGGCGCGCGTTCTGTTCAGTTTTTTTTCGGCGCTGTCTTCTTTTGAAGTAGAATTCAGTAAAACTAATTTTTTGATTTTATCCGGGAATAATTCGGCGAAAGCCAAACTAACATAACCGCCCATTGAATGACCAAGAATTGTTACTTTTTCGATATTTAAATGTTCCAAAACTTCGTTTACAGCATTGGCATTTTCCTCCATTTCATGAACATATCCCAAAGAATCAGATTCGCCGTGGCCTAACAAATCGATAGTAATTACGCGATTTTTTTCTGAGAAAAGTTCAACATATTCTTTCCACATTTTTTTATTTTCTAAAAAGCCGTGCAACAGAACAATTGCGTTTCCTTTTCCTGAATCTGTAAAAGATATTTTGGTGTTTTTATATAGAATGTTTTTCAAAATGATAGTTTAAAATGTAAAATGCAAAGGTACTAATTGAAGAATCATATAGGAAATATAAGTTTATTGCAGTAAAAAAATATAAGTAATTGAGTTCAAAAAAAACGGCCTTCATTTCTGAAAGCCGTCAATTATATATTTATAAAAATTAAAAACGATTGTCTCCATCTAAAAGATTTCCTAATCCGCCTAGCAGGCTACCTTCATCGCGACTGTTGCCACCTGATCTTGGTGCCGACGCAATGATTCTGTCTGCTAATCTGCTGAAAGGTAAAGATTGTATATAAACTGTTCCGGGACCGCGAAGAGTAGCATAAAACAAACCTTCGCCGCCAAAAATAGAATTTTTGATGCCACCAATAAATTCAATATCATAATCGACATCTTTGGTAAAACCTATAATACAACCCGTATCTACTTTTAGTACTTCTCCAGAGGCTAGTTCTTTTTTAGCCATTGTTCCGCCAGAATGTACAAATGCCATTCCGTCTCCTTCTATTTTTTGCATGATGAATCCTTCACCTCCGAAAAGGCCTCGGCCCAATTTTTGAGAAAATTCGATTCCTACGGAAACGCCTTTCGCAGCACATAAGAACGAACTTTTTTGACAAATAAATTTGCCTTGAAATTGGGTTAAGTCAATTGGAAGAATTTTTCCTGGATAAGGTGACGCAAAGGAAACTTTACTTTTGGTGTTGCCTTGGTTTAAAAATGCCGTCATAAATAGACTTTCACCAGTAAGAACTCTTTTTCCGGCATTTAACAGTTTGCCAAATAGTCCGGAACCAGTTTGTTGGTTGGATCCGTCGCCAAAAATGGTTTCCATCTGGATGTTGTTTTCCATCATCATAAAACTACCTGCTTCTGCGATTACTATTTCTTGCGGATCCAGCTCTATTTCGACATATTGCATTTCTTCTCCAAAAATGTGATAATCTATTTCGTGTGCTTGCATGATTTCTGAATTTTTTGTTTTTTAAATTAGACTAATAATGCTGTGGAATGTTACAATATTTAGTGTACTTCAGCTGTATTTAAGTACATTAAATGATTTTGTTATTTTAAATTAGTCTTAATTATGTGTTTAATTACTTTAAATTCTATATTTTTGCACCGTTATTATATTTTATCAGAATGGCATTAGTTAGTGATTTGACCACCAAAGTATTATTTGAAACAGAAAAAGGATACAGTTATCAATGTGATTTGACCAACAGCATAATTATCAATTTTGTTGATACAGTGTCAAGTTATAAAATTCATGATTTTTTGATTTTTCAAAGAAAGGTTAATAGCGTTGACATTCTCAATATGCTTTACGACTTATCTGATCAGTCAGATGCACAGTTGATTGAAACTACCAAAAGAAATTTTTCCCGAAATCTTACAATCTGCGAAATAGTGCAGTTAAGAGATTTATTAAACGGAACAAAATTCACCCTCAACTTACATTCTTTGCTTTGTAATACGGTTAACGTCGAGCTTATTTAGATTCTTACTTAGATTAAATCCAAATTTTCAAGTACTTAGAGTTGCCGTCTTTAATTTTTGTAATTTTACACGTATAAAAATTAAAGGTTATGAAAGATTTACTAAGAACAAGTACTTCATTAGTTGAAGGAATCGAAAATATATTGAACTTACAGGCAAAATTAGAAAGCGATGCTTCTAATAAATATTTAGCTATGGCTGCATGGTTGGATAGAAACGGTTATGCGAATACAGCATCTTATATGTACAAGCAAGCCGAAGAAGAAAGAGAGCATTTCCTAAAAGTTTTCAAATATATTACAGATATGGGAGGGATTGCAATTACACCATCTGTTCCGGAAGTGCAGCAAGAATTTGCTTCTTTTAGAGAAGTATTTGAAATTGCTTTGCAAAACGAAATCGCTGTTACTCAGGCAATCAATAAAGTAATCGCAAAATGTAGAGCTGAGAATGATTATGCTACAGAAGATTTTATGATGTGGTATGTGGCTGAACAAAGAGAAGAAGAGAAAAACGCAAGAAGAGCTTTAGAGCTTTTTGAACTAATCAACGGAAACGAAGCTGACGGTAAATTTCAATTGGATGTGCAGATTTCAAAAATCGGATAATAAACGATTTATATAATTTAAAAAGCCCTTAATACTATTAAGGGCTTTTTGATTTTTATGATTTTAAAAATGAATTGATATCGGAGAAATATTTCTCTCTTGCATCAAGCCACCCATAATGTTTAGAATGTTCTAATAAAATCAGTTTTGAGTTTGGGTATGTTTGTTTTGCCAATTCTCCAATTTCATTGCTGATAATATCTTCTTTTCCCTGAATAATTAAAACTGGATTTTTGAAATTCTTCAATTTGTCTTTGCAGTCAAAATTCATCTTCTGCATATCTGCCCACAGCAAACCGTTTATTGTTGAATTTCCCTGAGTTAATCTTTCAGCAATTATTGGTACAAACTTTCGATTGTATACGTACGCTGGCGCCATAGCTCTCCCACGTGCTAAACGTGCAGCATGAGAAGTGTCACCTTTTTCGATTTTGTCGTTCCAATAATCCATTGAATCTTTTTCGACTTTGCTTAGATTTTTTTCGATCAAATTCGGGCCTTTCAATAAACTCAAATCAACACCGCCAGAAGACGATAAAACCAATTTATTAATGCTGTTTGGATAAACCGTCGCATAATAGGAACCAAGCATTCCACCAAAAGAATGTCCGAGGATATTCCATTTTTTGATTTTAAGATGTTTTCTTAACGACTCAATATCATCGGCCATTATTTTCATTGAAATGATCTTAGCATCTATTTTTGAAAGTTTCGATTTTCCGGTTCCTCTTTGATCGTAAATAATCGTTTGTTGGCTTTCGCCCAAAGTTTTCGCCATATCTTCAAAACCATTACTGTTCATTCCTGGGCCGCCGTTGATGATCAAAAGCGGTTCCCCTTTTCCGAATGTTTTGTAATACGTTTTGCTCGAATCATTGTTAGTTGCGTAACCTTCTGTTTGTGCAAAAATGTTTCCGGCAATTATCAAAAAAGCAAATAGAAAAATCTTTTTCATAATGAAATTATTCATTCATCAAAGTTTCGATTTCATCTACTTCAACAGGAATATTGCGCATTAAGTTAAAAGGTTCTCCTTTTTCCTGAACGACAACATTATCCTCCAAACGAATTCCGAATTTCTCGTTCGGAATATAAATTCCTGGTTCAACCGTAAAAACCATATTTGCTTTCATTGGTTCATGAAGTAATCCATAATCGTGCGTGTCCAATCCCATGTGGTGGGAAGTTCCGTGCATGAAGTATTTTTTATAAGCAGGCCATTCTGGATTTTCGTTCTGAACATCAGCTTTGTCTAATAAACCTAAACCTAATAATTCAGAAGTCATGATTTTACCCACTTCAACATGATATTGTTTCCAAAGTGTTCCTGGCGTAAGCATTTTTGTAGCTTCGTTTTTAACTCTTAAAACAGCATTGTAAACTGCTTTTTGGCGCTCAGAAAAACGTCCTGAAACTGGAATTGTTCTCGTCATATCACTTGAATAATTTGCATATTCAGCAGCAACGTCTAACAAAATCAAATCTCCGTCTTTACATTGCTGATTGTTTTCGATATAATGCAAAACATTCGCATTGTTTCCAGAAGCAATAATTGGCGTATAAGCAAAACCTTTAGAACGGTTACGGATGAATTCGTGAGCTAATTCCGCTTCGATTTCATATTCTGTAACATTTGGTTTTACGAATCCTAATAATCTGCGGAAACCTTTTTCTGTAATATCACAAGCGTGCTGAATCAAATCAATTTCTTCGCTTTCTTTTACAGAACGAAGCCTTTGTAAAATTGGATTACTTTTCGCTACGTTGTGCGCTGGATAACGTTCTTTCCACCATTTTACAAAACGAGCTTCGCGTGTTTCTGTTTCAACAGTTGCGCGATAATGTTCGTTAGTATTGATGTACATTGTATCAGCATACGTCATCATTTCGTTCAAAATTTTATGAAAATCCTGCAGCCAATAAACTGTTCTAATTCCAGAAACCTGAAAAGCACGTTCTTTAGTCAGTTTTTCACCTTCCCAAACTGCAATATGATCGTTGGTTTCTCTTAAAAAAAGAATTTCTCTTTGGTGCTCATAAGGTGCATCCGGAAACAAAAGCAAAACACTTTCTTCCTGATCTACACCGCTCAGATAAAAAATGTCTCTGTGTTGTGCAAACGGCAAAGTACTGTCGGCACTAATTGGGTAAATGTCATTTGAGTTGAACACGGCAACCGAATTAGGTTTCATTTCAGCCATGAATTTTCTGCGGTTTTTTACAAAAAGAGCGCTGTTTATTTGATGATATTTCATAATAACTTAGTTTTTGAACTTCGAATTTCAAAATTACGTTTTTTCAGTAAACAGCACGAAATTGATTTCTTAAAGTTTTATTATTTGTTTTGGTTCTAATTTTTGAGTGTTTTTTTAACCGCAAAGGACGCTATGGTTTACGTAAAGCACGCAATAGATTTTAGACAATCTTGTCATTTCAACGGAGGAGAAATCTTCGCAAGTAGCTCGACAAAGATTGAGAAAATCTTGGCGTCTCAGGACCTTAACCTTTTAGAATTTCAATAATGGCGTGTCCCTCCGGGCCGGGCTTTCGGCTATATCTTTTATTCCGCTCCGCTTCATAAAAGGATACCGCCTCTATCCCTCACGCTTAGGGTTTCAGAAGGAAATTTATTGTTTCTGAAGAAATTATTTCCAATTGTAGATTTTGTATATTGGCTAAAAAAAAATAAATAAAAGATGTTTTATTTCAAAAGATATTTTAATGAACCACGAATTGAAAAAGATGACAATTGGGGAAATTCTATTTATTACTTGGAATCAAATGAGGATGGAGGAATAATTCGTCAGATTGAGGTTTATGAAAATGGTAAAAAGCTAAAATATAGTGAAGATTTTATAGAAGATGAGTTTGGGTTTCTTTCAGATCAATCAATTGATTTAGTTGAATTTGAAGAATTCATTATTACTAAAGAGAATTTTGAAGATCAATGGAAATGATTATAAATTATGTCATTGGAGATGCAACAGATCCAAATGTGAAGGGTAATAAAATTATTGTGCATATCTGTAATGATATTGGTGGTTGGGGAAAAGGATTTGTAATGGCAATTTCTAAACGTTGGAAAGAACCTGAGCATGAATATAGAAAATGGTATAAATCAAAAGAGAATTTTTTACTTGGAGAAGTACAATTTGTAAAAGTAGAAGATGGTATTTGGGTGTCAAATATGATTGGTCAACATAAAATAAACAAAGATGAAAATGGAAATGCACCAATTCGCTACGAAGCTATCAAAGCAGGACTTGAAAAAGTTGCCCAATTTGCAAAAGAAAACAATGCATCTGTACATATGCCAAGAATAGGATGTGGCCTTGCGGGGGGGACTTGGGAAAAAGTTGAGCCATTAATTAAAGACTCTCTTTTGAATGCAAATATTCCAACTTACGTTTATGATTTTAATTGAAATAAAAAAATGAAACTATAAGTCATGAACTCAAAAATCAAAATCAGAAAAATCCAAAACCATGACCTAGACTTCATCTACAAATCAATCTGCGAACTCGAAAATGAAATTCTAGATTTTGAAGTTTTCGAAACAATATTCAATGAAAACATTTCCAATCCAAAAAATCTTTATCTAATTGCCGAAAACGAAAATGAAGGTTTAGGATTTATTAGTTTTCACACACAAAATCTTTTACATCATTGCGGATTAGTTGGTGAAATTCAAGAGTTTTTTATTCATCAAAAATATCGTAGTCAAGGAGTTGGAAGATTATTAATAAATGAGATTTTAAATTTTGCAGATCAAAATAATTTAAAAAGCATCGAAGTAACGACAAATAAAAAACGAGTAGAAAACGTCGCGATTTATGAGAATCTTGGCTTTACTTTGAGTCATAATAAGTTTACGATTTATAAGTAATGATAATAGAAAAAGCCAACATAACTGATAATGAAATCCTAACTTCAATAACCAAAAAGTCAAAAGCCTATTGGAGATATTCGGCAGGACAAATTCAAAAATGGGATAAAAACTTGACCATTTCGCAGGATTATATCAGAAATAATAACACTTTTAAGTTGATAGAAAACGATTTGATTATCGGCTATTATTCTTATGTTTTTGAAAATGAAAAGATTGTAAAACTTGATAATTTATTTATCTTGCCAGAACATATTGGGAAAGGATTTGGGAAATATTTACTTCTTGATTTTTTAAACAAAATGAAAGAAGAGAAAATAGAAAGAATCATTCTCGATTCAGAACCAAATGCGGAAAGTTTTTACTCCAAAATGGGATTTGTAAAAATTGGAGAATTTGAAACTTCTATAAAAAACCGCTTCATGCCTATTATGGAAATGAAACTTTAAAATCGAATTAAAAAAAAGTGAAACAGCTAAATATTTCCATAAAACATAATCTTGTAATTGGTTTACTGATTGCTTTATGGCTTTTCATTTTTGCTTTCATCATAAAACCTTTTGACGACGGAACCATAAATTTCAGAGCTTGGTTTTTAATCAGTTTTGAATTTAGTGTTGTGGCTTTTGTATGTTATGGTTTTTTAACGATTATTCAAAAAAGCTTTTATAAAAGAATTGGAAAATGGAATGCTGGTTTAGAAATAACAGCGATTTTTTTATTTCATGTACTATATCTGATTGGGGTTTTTGCCTTTTACAAAAGCCCAATTTTAAATGGCGGATATCACTTTTCAGAATTCTTTTCTGTCATCTTTATAAAAGTCGCTTTGATTTTAACTCCGGTAATTATTCTGGCAAGAAGATATTTAATCAAACTGATTCCATTAAAAGATGATGTTTTAATTATTAAAGGCGAAAATAGATTAGACATTTTAAAAATCCAGAAAGCTGATTTGGTCTGCATATCAAATGCACAAAATTATGTTGAAGTTTTTTATACAGAAAACGGAAAACTAACTTCAAAACTATTGCGAACTTCACTCAAAAATATTCAAAAAGATTTTAGTTTTTTGATGCAAATTCATCGTTCGCATTTAATAAATCCGTCTCATTTTAAATCTTGGCGAAATCAAAACACGATTGTTCTAACCCAAATTGAACTTCCGGTTTCTAAAAATTATAAAGAAACTTTATTAGCATTATAATTTCGTACCTAAAACAATATGTTTTGTACCTAAGTCAGTAAAATAGGCCTTTAAGCTGGTTTTTCATTTTAGTTTTGCTTCATCAATTTTAAAAATAAATTATGAAAACAAAACATCTTTGCCTTCTAGGATTATTATTTTTCCTGATCAGTTATTTATTCTTTTCTAAAATTTTGCCCAATTTTCAAAAACCAATTGACTTTGCGCATTGGTTTAACTTAATTGGTGCGTGTTTCTTATTATCATTTAATGATGTTTTTCCTAAAAACACCTGGAGTTTTATTGCTTCAATTGCAACAGCATTGGGCGTGATCGCGCACATTGGCCTCTGCACAATTGATTTTGTAATGTCGAGTTATGGAAACAATGAAATCGCAAAAGAGGCATTAAGTATTCAAATAGGTAATACACCTTCTATTTTTTATCCTTTTATTGTTGTTGGTCCGTCTTTGCTTTTTATTGGTTTAAGTCTGCATGCGCTGCGATTTATTAAAACAAATTTTATAATTGTTTTGATGATTATTCTGAGTTCAGTGTCAATTGGTTTTTCATTTTTTGTTTTGAAAAACGGAATTTATATGTTTTTGAGTTGTCTGTTTTTTGTTTTTGGATTGGGCTTTTTACTTTGTAAGAATGATATTAAAAAAGTAAAATGAATTCTATATATTTGAATGGATTTTATAATTTTAAGCCAATCGCATTTTAAATATGAATAAGATTTTTACTTTATTGGTTTTATTTTTTGTTTTTAATATTTCTGCACAGAACACCATTCATTTTGATAAAAAATTTGTTCAAAGTGAAGATAAATGGGTTGCATTTTCAGCAGATAGCACAGGAGCTTATCCGTATGGATTTATATATATTGATGCGCAAGCTGGATTAACTTTCGATTGGGAAGGAACATTTAAAATTGATCCAACAGGTAAATTTATTCCAAAAAGGAGAGAGATTGATGAGCAGATGAAATATCGTTTGCAACCCAATAATAATTTAGTTGCTTTTATTCCAGAATCTAAGTTTGAAGAATTACATATTAATAAAGTTCCCGATTGGCTGAAGTTTTACAAAACAGATGAAGAATCAATCAAACGACTTTACAATTGGGGTTATATGTATAATGGCTGGAATGAATGTCAAAAAGCGCTTGAGTTTCTTGAAAAGGCGCAAAAAATAGATCCTGAATATAAAGGTCTTCGGGTAGAATTGGCCTATTCTTATAATTGTCTTAAGCAATATCAAAAAGCTGTTGATATTTTGAAAATTGCATTAAAAAAAGAACCTCTCGATGCTTATACAAACAAGGAATTAATTTATGCGGAGACAAAAAACGGTAATTTGCAAGACGCAGAAAATGTATGCCGTAAAGTTTTTAAAGAAGTTATAGATAAGACTTACAATTCTGAAAATGCATATAATGTTTTGCAGGCTTATTATATTAAAAAAGATATTAAAAACTTCAATAATTGGTTTGCAGAAGCAAATTCTTATTTAATGAGTGATCAAAGATTTAAACCTTTGGCAGAACAAATGAAAGTAGAGTTGAAACAATAAATTACAAACGAAAATTGAGAAAACATATAAAATATCTAATAGCACTCTTTCTGACTTTTGTCTTGATTGCGGCTGACGGTACTTTATATTCTCAATCTAAATCGGCAGAATATTACCAATCTTCGTTTGTAGTTTTAAGAAGAGAACTGAATCTTAAAAATTCTCGTTTATATAAATTCGGACAGATTGTTTCTTCGGATAAAATAAGATTTTCAATTGTTCTGAATTTTCTAAAAACCGAAAATGTTTTTACTTTTCAAATTAAAAAGCTTCTGAAACTGCAGAACCTGCTTCATCAAAAACTAACTTCATTTATAAATCAGTCTGTTTTTATAAATCAAATAATCACTTCAAAACACTTCGGTAAAAGTTTATACAACGCTTAAGAAAATTTTTCTTAGGACTTATGCGATATCAAAGCATAAGATGAAAAAATAATGTCTAATCATTTATCATTTTCAAAATGTATAAACAAAATAAAAATACTCGCTTGGAGCAATCTAAGCGACCACTTCTTCATTGGATAAAAAGAAAATTTATAATTATAATATCTGCCTTTATGTTGGGAATGGCAAACGGAATGCACACCGAAGACACCAGAATTAAAGGGAATCAGAATTTTACTGAACAGCATAAAAAGGATTGATTACTTTTTATTTAACCGCAAAGGACGCAAAGGTCTTTTTTCGCAATATCTAAATAAACGCAAAGTTCGCAAAGCTTTGTGTTCATAAAAAGCTTTGCGAACCTTGCGTAATCATTTGCGAACTTTGCGGTTAAATTTTAAAAAGCATAAAAAAACCGAAACATTAAGCTTCGGTTTTGAAATTTCTTAATCAATCCATTTATAATAACGAGCCCCAATCAAAACTGGAATTTCTTTTTCAATTCTATCTAAAACCCATTCGTTTTTAGGAGTTCTTACGCTCTGTTTTTGTTCTTTTTTATGAAGACTTTCATAAGTGTTGAAATCAATTTCTACACTTTCTGCTAAATTTTCAAAAAGCTTTACATTCTCTAAAGCTGATTTCCATTCTGGCTGAATAGTTCCTTCAAAAACTTTCGATTTCGATCCGCTTCCGTAAGCTAGGAAACCGAATTTAGTTCCGGCAACTTCTTTGTTTGTGTCATAAAAATGAGACAAAGTCGACAACAATCCCATGAAAATAGAACCTGTATAAAGATTTCCAATTAATGAAGAGGCCAATTCTGCAGGTTGTAATTTCTCGGTTACAAAACTTCTGTAATCATCCGATTTTGCTACTTCTTTAATTTTTGTCTGATAATCTGCAGGTGCAATATCATCGGCAATAATTTTTTCGGCACTGTCTAAAGCGTAAATTTCAGATAACATTCTTCTTCCCTGGAAAGAATAAGGTAAATGCATCACGATGCTATGCCAAGTGTTGTATAAAGTTTCAGTAGTATTTTTTAATTTTTTGAATGAAAAGTAAGCATTTCGCGTACGATCCATATAACATTGATTCGAATATTGTCCGTCAAAAACCGGCTGATCTTTGTGGATTTCGATTTCGGTTTCTAAATTGTCAAACCAAGAATCGTTGTTTGTATTTTTTGTGATTTCTTCTTTAGAAATAGTTCTGTACGGTTTAAAGAAATCGAAAACGCCTTTTGTGCTCGTTGCCCAATTATCATCAAAAGCAATAATTTTTGGGTTTGCTGTTACCAACATCGCAACAGCTCCGGCACCTTGTGTATATTCTCCGCCAGAATTTAAATCGTATTTTGCAAAATCAGTTGCAACAACAATTGCTTTTTTAGTTGGATTCAATTTTACAAAATCAAGACAGTTTTGCAAAGCGTCAACGCCACCAATACAAGCAAAAGTAAAATCGACAACATCGCATTCTGCTAGAGAATCTTCTCCAAATTTTTGCTCCATTAAATTAATTAAATAAGAAGCAATTGGTTTTGAACTGTCGATGCCACTTTCAGTACCAACATAGATTCGGCTTATTTCTTTTAGGTTGATTTTATTGTCAGTGATCAGTTTTGTTAAAGCATTTGCTCCAAAAACAACAGCATCCTGATGAACGTCTGGAAAAGTCATTTTAAGTAATCCAAGACCTTTTTCTAATTTTTCTGGTTCAATATTTCTGGCGATCGCCAAAGTTTTTATGGGTAAATGTATGTTTGCTACGTCAAAAGAGATAGCATCAATTCCTGTTTTCATTCTTATTTTTTTGAGCCGCTAAAGGTAAAACTATGTTATGGAATGACAATTTTTTGCTTTGATTAAATTAAGTACAGCCGGCACTTTTGAAGAAAATAAATCAAAACTTTGAATAAAATAACAATATGATAAATTTTTAGTAATCTGAATACGTATTAAAATTAAGAGAAAGTGGCTGTAAAGCAATTTTTTAGATTTGCTATACTGAATTTATACGTAAAAATACGTATGCGCAGTCTATTTTAAAATGATTATAAATAACAACGAAATGGTTGTAGTTCTTTTGTATTTGAGTTATTTTTGTGTAATTTTTTAAAACAAACTACTTAACACTTATGGCACAATCTGCACAGTTGAATGCTTCCATCTTAAAGAAAGTGGCTATGGCTCTTTCGGGAATATTCTTAATCACGTTTTTAGCGCTGCATGTTTCCTTAAATTTTATTTCTATTCTTAGTGAAGACGTTTTCAATGAGGCTTCTCACTTTATGGGATACAATCCGCTGATCCAGTATGTAATGCAGCCAGTTTTGGCATTTGGAGTAATTTTCCACTTTGTAATGGGATTTGTACTTACAGCTCAAAACAGCGCAGCAAGACCAATTGCTTATGCAAAATACAACGGAGCTGCTAATGCTTCTTGGAGTTCTAGAAATATGATTATTTCTGGATTGGTTATTTTGGCTTTCTTAGGATTGCACTTTTATGATTTCTGGTTTCCTGAAGTTACCTATAAATATATTGCAGGTACAGCACCGGATGCTACAAGGTATTATGGAGAGTTAGTTCACAAATTTCATGACCCAATCCGTACAGGATTATATTGTGTGTCTTTCATTCTTTTAGGATTCCACTTATGGCACGGGTTTGCATCTTCTCTTCAATCAGTAGGGATGCACAACAAATACTCTAGATTTTTAAGTAAAGTTGGTTACGGTTTCGCAGTAGTGGTTCCGGCACTTTTCGTAATTATCGCATTATTTCATCATTTCAATAATTAATATCAATTATAATGGCATTAGATTCAAAAATTCCAAATGGTCCTATAGCGGACAAATGGACAAATTATAAAGATCATATTAATTTAGTAAACCCTGCTAACAAACGTAATTTAGATATTATCGTAGTTGGTACAGGTTTAGCTGGAGGTTCTGCGGCAGCTACTTTAGCTGAGTTAGGATATAACGTAAAAGCATTTTGCTTTCAAGATTCACCACGTCGTGCGCACTCTATCGCTGCACAAGGTGGTATCAATGCAGCAAAAAACTATAAAGGTGACGGTGACTCTATTTACAGATTGTTTTACGATACTGTAAAAGGTGGTGATTACCGTGCTCGTGAGGCAAACGTTTATCGTTTGGCTGAAGTTTCTGGAAATATTATTGACCAGTGTGTAGCTCAAGGGGTGCCATTGGCTCGTGAATATGGCGGACTTTTAGATAACCGTTCTTTTGGAGGAACTTTGGTTTCTCGTACTTTTTACGCACAAGGACAAACTGGACAGCAATTATTGTTAGGAGCTTATTCTGCAATGAACCGTCAGATTGGTCGTGGAAAAATTAAAATGTACAACCGTCACGAAATGCTTGACATTGTAATCGTGAACGGAAAAGCGAGAGGTATTATCGCTCGTAACTTAATCACTGGAGAAATAGAAAGACATTCTGCTCACGCGGTAGTAATTGGTTCTGGAGGGTACGGAAACGTATTTTTCCTTTCAACAAATGCTATGGGAAGTAACGCAACAGCAGCTTGGAAAATACATAAAAAAGGAGCGTTTTTCGCAAATCCTTGTTATACACAAATTCACCCAACATGTATTCCGGTTTCAGGAGATCATCAGTCTAAATTGACTTTGATGTCTGAGTCTTTACGTAATGACGGTCGTATTTGGGTACCTAAAAAATTAGAAGACGCTCAGGCAATCCGTGAAGGAAAGAAAAAAGCAACAGATTTATCTGAAGACGAAAGAGATTATTTCTTAGAAAGAAGATATCCTGCTTTTGGTAACTTAGTACCTCGTGACGTTGCGTCTCGTGCAGCTAAAGAAAGATGTGATGCTGGTTTTGGAGTTAACAAAACGGGAGAAGCGGTTTACTTAGATTTCGCAGCAGCTATCAAACGTTACGGAACTGAAGATGCTTATGTAAAAGGTTTAGATGATAAAGATACTGCTCTTGTAACTAAATTAGGAGCTGCAATCGTGAAAAGTAAATACGGAAACTTATTCCAGATGTATTACAAAATCGTCGATGAAGATCCTTATACTACACCAATGATGATTTACCCAGCGGTTCACTACACAATGGGTGGAACTTGGGTTGATTATAACTTAATGACTACAATTCCTGGATGTTTCTCAATTGGAGAATCTAACTTCTCTGATCACGGAGCAAACAGACTTGGAGCTTCTGCTTTAATGCAAGGTTTAGCTGATGGATATTTCGTATTGCCATATACTATCGGAGATTATTTAGCTCCAGATATTAAAATGGGAGAAATTTCTACAGACTTGCCAGAATTCGTTGAAGCTGAGAAAGCGGTTGTAGATCAAATCAATAAATTTATCAATAACAACGGAACACATTCTGTAGATTATTTCCATAAAAAACTTGGAAAAATTATGTGGAATAAAGTTGGTATGGCTCGTAATGCTAAAGGTTTAACTGAAGCTATCGAAGAAATTGCTGCTTTACGTGAAGAGTTTTATAAAGATGTAAAAGTTCCTGGAGGTGCTTACGAATTTAATCAGGAATTAGAAAAAGCAACTCGTGTTGCCGATTTCTTAGAATTAGGAGAATTGTTCGCAAAAGATGCTTTACACCGTAACGAATCTTGTGGAGGTCACTTCCGTGAGGAATACCAAACAGAAGAAGGAGAAGCACTTCGTGATGATGATAACTTTGCATACGTTGCAGCTTGGGAATACAAAGGAAAACCAAGTGATGCAGTATTACACAAAGAACCTCTTAATTACGAAAACATTAAATTAGTTCAAAGAAGTTATAAATAAGAATTTGGTCGAAAGCCAAAGTCTTAAAGTCAAAAGGCAAAATGTGCCGAGCGACTTTCGACTTTCGACTTTATGACTTTCAAACGAAAAAGGTATGAAACTTACATTAAAAATATGGCGTCAAAAAAACGCTCAAGATAAAGGAGGGATTGTAGAATATCCTATCGATGGAATCGAACCAGATATGTCTTTCCTTGAAATGTTAGATGTTCTTAACGAAGGTCTAATCAACAAAGGAGAAGAGCCAGTAGCATTTGACCACGATTGTCGTGAAGGAATCTGCGGAATGTGTTCTTTATTCATCAACGGAGAAGCGCACGGACCAGACAGAGGAGTTACAACTTGTCAGTTACACATGCGTATGTTTAAAGATGGCGATACGATTTTTATCGAGCCATTTAGAGCAAAAGCTTTCCCAGTTATAAAAGATTTAGTTGTTGATAGAACTTCTTTTGACAGAATTCAACACGCTGGAGGATTTATCTCTGTAAATACTTCAGGAAATACAATTGATGCAAATACAATTCCAGTTAATAAAGACGACGCAGATAAATCATTTGATGCTGCAGCTTGTATTGGTTGTGGAGCTTGTGTTGCGACTTGTAAAAACTCTTCAGCAATGTTATTCGTTTCTGCAAAAGTTTCTCAATATGCATTATTGCCTCAAGGTAAAGTTGAAGCAACTGACCGTGTTTTAAACATGGTTCACCAAATGGATTTGGAAGGTTTTGGAAACTGTACAAATACTGGAGCTTGCGAAGTAGAATGTCCTAAAGGAATTTCTCTTGAAAATATTGCACGTATGAATCGTGAATATTTAGCAGCAAGCTTGAAAGGATAATCTAAAAAACATTTTTAGTTTTAAATAAAAAAAAAGCATCCCGTCTCCTGACGGGATGCTTTTTTTATGTCTTATTCGTAATATAAATTTGATTCGCTAATTTCCTGTTTTTCTTTTCCTTCCTGCTGAATGAAACAGGTTAAAGAAGTTCCTCCAATCTGATCAAAATAACTGATGTTGAGTTTGTGAAATCCTTTTTCAAGCTTGACAACTCCATAAGCTTCGTTTAACCAATGAATACCGTCATTATTTACAATCAGTTCGTTGTCTATAAAAAGCTTCGATCCATCGTCTGAAAGCGTCGAAATCGTATAATTTGCCGTTTCTGGAATAAAGACATATCCGTCAAATTTTAAACCAATATAACGCTCGGTTTTTGTTTTCCATTTTTCACTGCTGATTGCTCCTTCAAATATGCCTGAATTAACAGGTTTTATAAGCTCTAAATCTTGAACCTGCTGAAATGTTCCGGTATAATAATCGTATTTCAATCCTTTTTTGGTTGGTTGTATGGCTAAAGCTGATTTTAAATCAGGATTTCGGACTAATATTTTACTAATAGAACTTCTTCGTCCGCTTGGACTGATTTGGACTGTTTTTATAATTCTATATTCGCCTTTCGGAATGTTTATCGTTACTGGTTTGGTGTATAATTCAGCTGTTTCGTCTGGATTATACCCATCAATCGAGTAGAATATCTGACCATTTTTAATTGTTGGTTTTAAATCTAAAATATATTTTGATGTGATTACAGCAGTTTCATTAGATCCAAAAGGCGTTGGGACTTTATAAAGCCTTTTTTGTTGCTCTAATCTTTCTAAATGATATGGAATCTGATTCAAAATAAAATGATTGTAGTTTTTATTTTGAGGTTGCGTCCAGGCAATTTCTGCTAAAGCAAATAATCGGGGATAAAGCATATAATTTAATTTGGCCGGACTTGTTAAATACTCTGACCAAAGATTAGACTGAACGCCCCAAATGTATTTCTGTTCTTCAACAGTCAAGCTGTCAACCGGAGTTGGATTGTAATTGTAGATTTTTTCGACTGTAGTCAATCGTCCAATTGTTAAAGGTTCTTGTGGTGAATATCCTTGATTATAATCCAGATAAAGAACTTGCTCCGAGTTCATAATTACAAAATGTTTTTGTTTCGCAGCACTTATTCCGCCTGATTCACCTCGCCACGACATCACAGCTGCGTTTGGGGCTAATCCGCCTTCAAGCATTTCATCCCAGCCAAGAATTTGTCTTCCGTTTTTATTTAAGAATTTCTCTATTCGGGTTGTTAAGTAACTTTGTAATTCATGTTCGTTTTTTAAACCTAAATCTTTGATTCTTTTTTGGCAATTCGGACATTCTTTCCATCTTGCTTTTGGACATTCATCTCCGCCAATATGAATGTATTTGCTCGGAAACAAAGCCATAACTTCGGTTAAAACATCTTCTAAAAAAGTAAAAGTTTCTTCTTTTCCTGCACAAAAAATATCTTCAAAAACACCCCATGTTTCGACAACTTTATAAGTTCTTTCTGGAAAACAAGATAAATTTGGATAAGCGGTTACCGCCGCAGTTGCATGACCAGGCATTTCAATTTCGGGAATAATATTTACATAATGTGCTTCGGCAAATTTTACAACATCTTTGATTTCTTCTTGCGTGTAAAATCCGCCATATGGATTTCCATCAAAAAAAAGCGGTGATCTTTCAAATTTATTTCCGACTAAAGTCTGTGCTCTTTTAGATCCGACTTCAGTTAATTTTGGATACTTTTTTATTTCAATTCTCCAACCTTGATCGTCTGTTAAGTGCCAATGAAAGTTGTTTAATTTATAACTAGACATTTGTGCAATAAAATCTTTTATAACATCAACAGAGAAAAAGTGACGACAAACATCTAGGTGTAATCCTCGGTAAGCGTATCGTGGCGCGTCTTCAACGGTTATGCAAGGCAGTTTTATTTCCTTTTTATTTGATGGTTTATTTGGTAAAAGTTGCAAAAGACTTTGAACAGCATAAAATAATCCTTCTTCAGAACCTGTTACTATAATTTTTTTAGAAGAAATAGAAATTTTATAGGATTCTTTACTTGCCGATGATGGATTTTTGGCAACAAACAAAACTTCAATTGGACTTTTTTTTGCAGGTAAATTTCCATTTATTGCCGCTTCAAAAATTTGCGCTGTTTTAAGTTCTTTTGCACTGAATTTATTGTTTTCAAAAACAACTTTTATTTGTCCATTTAAACTAATACTGTCGCCAGTTGCTTTGTATGAATTTGGTGCAGGAATTATAGAAGTGTTTTGAGCTTTTCCGATAAAACAGCAAAATAATAAAAAGAGGAAGATGTTTTTTTTCATGGCTGGTTACTGTTCGATTTATTGTGGTTTCAGGCAAATTTAGTATTTGAAATTTCTTTTCTGCAAAAAATATGCAAAACGTTTTAATGTTTAAATGTCTTTAAAATAGCTTAGTTAACTTTTTTATTACATTGTGTTATAATTTGTTTCGCAATAATATTGCATTATTTGTTTACATTTGTTTAAAAAATATATTGGCATGAATAATGAAAATGAATTGGTAAATTACACTAAGGAAGAACGAAAAAATCTTATTTTAAAAGAGATTAACCTGCACACTCGTGTAAGTTTTGAAACACTTTCTGCCAAATTATTTGTTTCAGAAGATACTGTCAGACGTGATATTAATGAACTTGAATCAGACTCTTTATTGATTAAGGTAAAAGGCGGTGCGATGACAAAAGCATACCATCATTCTTCATCAAATCAGACTTATGCCGGCGAATCAAAACAGATTATTGCGCAAAAAACATTAGGACTTCTTCGTGACGGAATGGTTCTCTTGATTGGAGGCGGAACTACAATTAGAGAGTTTATTCGTTTAATTCCGAATGATTTAAATCTTACTATTTTTACTGTTACTGTTCTGTCAGCAGTTGAACTTCTTGATAAACCGAATGTCAAAATTATCATGATTGGCGGCAGCATTTCGTCTTACAGCCAAATGTGTGTGAGCGGCGACGTCTATAATCAATTGGCCAATATTAAAGTTGATTTGTTAATATTAGGAACGAATGCTTTAGATATCGAAGGTGGTTTCTCAGATTCTGACTGGGAAACAGTTCAGGTTAAAAAAGCAATGATTCAGGCTTCTGAAAAAACAGCAATTTTGACTATTTCTGAAAAATTAGACACCGTTTTAAAAATGAAAATTGCCAACTTATCTGAAGTTGATTACGTTGTTACAGAAGTTGATCCGAGTGACGAAAAATTAAAATCGTATAAGAAGGCAGTTCCAAGTTTAGTTTTTATCTAATCCCAGTTTTTCATTAAAAAATTAATCCAGTTCTGGTGAAAGATTTTATCTAAATCTTCATCAGAATAGCCGTTGTTTTTAAATATCGGAACGAGTTTCTGTAAATCGGCAATGGTATTTAAATCATACGGCGACTGTTCTGTACCAAAAGCGCCGTCAAGATCAGAACCAATTCCGATATGATCTGCATTTCCGGCCAATTGGCAAATATGATCCATGTGTTTAAAAACTGTTTCTAGATTGCAATTTGTTCCTTTTGGAGTAGAAACGCCTCTTTCCCAATTTGGAACTAACATCCAGGCGTCTAAAGCACCACCAATAACAGCTCCTCTTGAAATTAATGCTTTGATCATTTCGTCGCTGTATTGACGATTGTGATCAACCAGACTTCTGCAATTGTTATGACTTGCCCAAACTGGTCCATTATAATGATCTAAAGCTTGCCAAAAAGCATCATCGCATAAATGCGTAGCATCTAAAATGATATTCAAACGCTCCATTTCTTTTAATAAATCAATACCGTTTTGATTCATTTTTCCCGTTGCATCAGTTCCGTTTGCGTAACGTCCAGGACCATAATGTGCGGGACCAATGGCGCGTAATCCGTAATTGTAGGCTTTTTCTAAATAAGAAATATCAATAATGGAATCGGCGCCTTCTAAACTCAGGATATATCCAATTGGTTTTTTATCATTTGGCGTTCCGTCATTCCATAAATCAATTTGTTTCTTAAGCGATTTTTTATCTGTAATCTGCGTCATTTCTCCAGCTTCTTCCATGGCTTTGTACCATGTGATTTGCCCTTGAGTTTGCGCCCAAGCTTGCTCAGGAGAATTCCACCCCGGAATAATGCTGTCTGGTTTTACAAATCGTGCAATTTGAGTTGCTACAACAATCCCGATATTGCCTCGTCTCAAATCAGGAAAAGAAACCGTCGCGCGCTCACGATCTGGTTTATCTGTCATTCCTTTTTCTAAATGACGCAAAGTGGGAACATCATTTCGTAAATCTCTATTCCATTCCATCGCATTCATGCTCAGGTCTAAATGGGCGTCTAGTATAAACATATTCGTTTGAACTTAATTTTATATATTAATTTTTCTGCTTCGGGCGGCCACTTTCCATTCATCACAAATTTCATGTGCCGAATTCACAACTTGAACCGAATCATAAAGCGCGCAAGTTGGACACACATGATAAGGAATTGCGTAAATAAGATCACCGATAGCATACTGATTTTGTCCTTTGTTTTCAATGATTAAATGCTCTTCAGAATGAGCAGTTGGAATCAGATTTTCATCATTTAAAATAACTAATCTTTTATCAATTGGATTTTCTGAAGAAACGGCTTTGTAGCCAATATCGATACAAAAAGTTGATTTTGTTGGTTTTGAAATAATCGTTCCAACAATAACAAATGCCGGTTCAAATTTTTGTTCCGAAAGATGAATCTGATAATTGGAATCCCAGAAAACAAAAGTTCCCGGACTGCATTCTACATTTTTTTCTGAAGCGTAAAATGGGAACGTATTCGATCCGCCAGCGACAATCTTTAATTGATAATCTAGTTTTTCCTGAATCGTTTTTAGTTTTTCGCTGATGCTGAAAAAAGAATTTGAAGCAAGTGAAATTCTGTGTTCCAAAGTTCCTTTTAAATGGCCGTCATAAATGTGAATTCCGGCAAAATGAATGTTTTTTAATTTCAGAATTTCTTCAACTAAATCAATCCAATTTTCAGAAATTGAAATTCCGGTTCTGTTCATTCCGGTATTCAAATCCAAATAAACGGTTAGCGATAAATTGTTTTTTTGAGCAATTTCATTTAAGGCTTTCGCCGAATCTAAATTATCGACAATGGTTGAAAAAGCGCTTTTTGGATATTTCTGAATAAGAGAAATCCATCTTTCTTTTTTATTTCCAACAGGCTGATAGGCTAGAAGAATATCCGAAATTTCATGAATGGCGGCAAGTTCAGCCTCCGCAATTGTGGCGCATTTTATTTTATTGATTCCGTATGTCTTGAATAAATCCAGAATTTCGCCAATTTTATGTGTTTTAATATGTGGCCTTAAATTTTGAATTTCACCATTTACAGCTTCAATCAGACGCTCGATATTTTGCTGCATACGATTTTCATAAACAGCAATAAACGGAGTATCAACACGGATTTCGGAATTTATTTTCCACCAATTTTCTTGCATAACTTAGTTTCTGGTTTTTTCTACAACTTCAATTAAATCCTGAAAAGCTTTCAGCGACTGCTCATAATTTAAATTTAAAAGCATTTCTTTCGAAAACAAATTAGAACCAATTCCCACACACACAACACCCGATTTGAACCAAGATTTTAAATTGCTTTCTTCTAAAGTTACGCCTCCAGTTGGCATTATTTTCAAATTCGGAAATGGAGCTCTAATTGCTTTTACATATCCGGGTCCGCCAATTTTATCAGCAGGAAAAAGTTTTACAACTTCAGCTCCTAACTTATTGGCATGAAGCACTTCGTTTAAAGTAGCAGCGCCGGGAATCCAATAAATATTATTCTTGAAACAGTAATTTCCAATTTCAGAATCAGTATGCGGACAAACAATGCAATCTGCTCCTAGGTTTATGAATGTTTCGGCATCTTCAACACTTAAAATAGATCCAACGGCTAGTTTGACATCTAAATTGTTTGTCTTTTTAAACTCGATCATTTGACTGAAAACTTCTTTAGCGTCATCTGCACGCGCGGCAAATTCAATAATTTTTATGCCAGAATCAGCAGCTGATTGCAAAACAATTTTAGCTGTTTCAATGTTGATTTGTGTTACTAGCGGAAGCACGCCTTGAGCTTTTAAAATGCTGTACATATTTGGGGTAATTTATTATCTATTAATTCTGTTGCTTGAGCCGTTCTCCATAAAATGATTTATTTCGGCAAGACTGGTTATGGCAAAATCGCCATGTATGCTTTGTTTAATTACACCGCAGGCTGTTGCCCATTCAATGCATTTCTGACCCGATAATTTATTGGATAAACCATAAAGCAATCCGGCATTAAAAGCATCGCCAGAACCAATCTGGTCTGTAACAACGTGTATTTTGTGTTCTTTGGTTTCGTAAAAATTGCCTTCATGCAGTAATAAACCTTTGTATAAATGTGCCGGCCCATCTGATTTTCTAAAACTCATTGCGAGTGTTTTTAGAAATGGCATTTCTTTTTTTAATAATTCGAAAGTCTTTTGAAAACGATCTGAATCTGATTCTTTTTTGTCGGTTTTTATTCCGAAGTAAATTTCAATCGCATCCAAATCGGCTACAGTGATTGTGCTGTATTGAAGCAAATCGGGCATTATTTCAGAAGGTTTTTTGCCGTATTGCCATAATTTGGAACGATAATTAAAATCAGAAGAAATTGGCAATCCTTTTTGATGTGCGGCCAAAATTCCTTCTTTACAAACAAGTCCGGCTTCATAAGAAACGCCCGGACTAATTCCTGACCAGTGAAAATGTGTTACATCTTTTAAAGCTTCTTCCCAATCAATCTGATTTTTTTGAATTGTTGCAAAAGAGGAATTGCTTCTATCGTAAATAACCTGCGATTGTCTGATTTGATTTCCAGATTCGACAAAATAAAGTCCTAAACGTTCACCGCCATAAACACATTTTGATGTGTTGACTTTATGTTTTTGAAGTTCGTTTATGGCTAACTGAGCCAAATCATTTTGAGGTAATCTTGTAATATAATCCGTTTGGATTCCGAGTTGGGAAAGTAAAACACAAACATTTGCTTCGGCGCCTCCAACATGTATTTTTATTTCATTGGCCTGCGTAAACCGGTTTCCATCGGCAACACTCATTCGGAGTAATAATTCTCCAAATGTTGCTATTCTTGTTTGTGGTGTATTTGTATTCATGTTCTTTGTTTTTTGCCACAGATTACACAGATTAAAATGATTTTTTTGCCACGAATTCACGAATTTTTACAAATCATTGCATTTAAATTAATTCGTGAATTTGTGGCTATAACTAAATATCAAAATAATCCTTTTAATCTTTATAATCGGTGGCCTATATTTTTTGCATAACCACAGACTTAGAATCAAAGTATTTCCTTAACCAATTCAGATTACTCTTTAATCTTTAACGTCTGTGGTCTATTTTTTAGAATAATTCGAAAACGGCTTCAACCTCTACAGGAATATTGTCTGGTAAAGAGCCCATTCCAACAGCGCTTCGTACTCCAATTCCATTTTCCTGACCCCAAACTTCAGCAAATAATTCGCTGCAGCCGTTTATCACGTATGGATGTCTTAAAAATTCGCCATTGCAGTTCACCATTCCAAGCACTTTGATAACTCTTTTTACTTTATTCAAGCTTCCAAAATTGGTTACTATCGTAGAAAGCATCGTTAATCCGACTTGTCTTGCTGCCAGTTTTCCTTCTTCAATATCCATATCATCGCCAATTCTACCAATGATTAAGGATTTGTCATCACGAACCGGACCGTGACCAGACAGGTATAAATATTTACCATCAACTAAATAAGGTTTGTAAATGCCAAGCGGTTGTGGTGCTGGCGGTAAAGACAAACCAAGTGTTTCAAATTTTTCTTGAGGTAATAAATTCATGATATTAATGTATTATAGAGTTTAAAATAAAAACGAAAATGATTCCTAAAACAGATACTAAGGATTCCATTACGGTCCAGGATTTAAATGTATCTTTTAGGCTGGTATTAAAATATTCTTTGAACAACCAAAAGCCTGGGTCGTTTACATGTGAACACATTAGGCTTCCGGCTCCAACTGCCAATACTAATAAGTTGGGATCCAAACCATTCTGTTGTAATAAAGGTAATAAAACACTGGCAGTCATTAATCCGGCTGCGGTGGCTGAGCCAACGCAAATGCGAATAATTGCCGCCATTAACCAAGCGAGTAAATAGGGATGAATATTAGTTTGTGTTAAAGCAGCAACGATGGTTTCGTTTACACCGCTAACTATCATAACTTCTTTTAAGCTTCCTGCTCCGCCTACGATTAAAACAATCAGCGCAACATCTTTTATTGCGATTGCATAATCATCCATTATAGAAGCGAGACTTCGTTTCATTCTTACACCTAATGTATAGGTGCAAAGAAGAAGGGAAATCAGCATAATTATACTTGGGTCTCCAATTGTTTTGCAGATATTATTTACAGCTTCATTTGTTGTAATTAATGGCAGTAAAGAAGTAATTGTCAAACCAAAAACAGGAAATAAAGCCGAGAATAAACTAATTGAAAAACTTGGCAATTTGCCTTCGTTAACGACTTCTTCGACGTTTATTATTTCATGATCTGATTCGGTTTTAATGTTTTTCAGCAAATTTGAAAACAATAAACCGGCAATAAAAATAGTAGGAACAGCAATGATGATTCCGTAAATTAAGACTAAGCCAATATCAGCTTTTAAAATACTGCTCAATGCCATTGGGGAAGGATGTGGAGGCAAAAAACCGTGTGCTACTGAAAGCGACGCCAGCATTGGGATTCCGAGATATACTTTTGAAAGCTTAAATTGATGAGCTACTGAGAAGATTAAGGGAACTAACAAAACAAAACCAACACTATAAAATAGAGGTATCCCAACAATAAATCCGGTAATCATTAATCCTAGGCGAACGTGTTTTTTACCTGTCCATCCCATAACTGTTTTTGCAATAACATTTGCCGCACCAGATGAAACGGCAAGTTTGCCAATACAGGTTCCGAAAACGATAATTAATGTAATCGAACCCAACATTTCGCCCAAACCTTTTTGAACTGTTTGCGACAAAGTGTTTATTGGCAGACCTAAAAATAGGCCTGCCAGCAAAGCTGTAATGATAAAGGCAATAAACGGATTGATTTTAAACCAGGCAATTTGAAGGATTAAAAATGCAATACATGCCGTAAGAATTATAATGCTCATTATCTAATTTTTTTATTATTTATCCCACCAGATTTTTGTTGTGAAACTATCTTCGCCCTGGCGTTTAACTGCTTCTGCTAAGTTAGTTGAATTAACAGAATATTCACTAGTTGGATATTTGAATCGTCTTGGAATTGTGCCATTTGTGACATTTCCAGGAAAATTTACCGGAACTAAAACCGGATATCCAGTTCGTCTCCAGTTAGAATAAACCTCTTGTTCATCTACAAAAAGTGCGATGTAAATTTGAGTATGAATTTGATTCATTTTTGCTTCAAAAGAACCTGCTGCATTGAATGGATTTAGCGTTAAATAAGGTGTTGCATCGGTTATTGCATAAGTCGGGCCATAAATTCCCATGTTTAAAAAAGAAGCTTTTACACCTTTTTCATATAAATCTTTATCCGTTTCATTAGTATACCAACCTCTTGCAGCAGCTTCAGCCAATAATAAATTAGTTTCGGCGTTACTGATAACCATAAGTGGCGCATCATATTTGAAAACCGTACTTTGATTTGGTTCCGAATAAGTTCCTTGTTCTGCTGGAGTAGGAGCAGTTTTGGTTCCGTTTGGAAAACCTTTTTGAACAGCAAGTGATGTATTTTGAGTTGTTCCCTGCCAAACTCCTGAATAAACACTAATTCTAGGATCAGCCGTTGATTTTAATAAATCGATAAATGTTTTGCCTAATTTTCCGCCTTCTACATTTTTTTGGCCGTATGATCCAGCTGTAAAATCTTGTCTTCTTGAATCAAATCCAACGGGGTTTCGGTTAATATCATTTGGTCCATCAGTATAGCGCATTATAGCGTTATCAGTTCCGTTTATGATTACACCCCCTGCAATTGCTTTTGTAACCCAAGTTTTGGCTAATGTTGGGTCAACTTTAGTCAATCTCATTCCTAAACGAAGCATTAAAGAATAAGAGAATTTTTTCCATTTTGCTACGTCGCCATCATATAAAAAATCTGCTTTTCCAAAACTTGTTTTTGATGCATCCAAAGCAGTTGCAGCTTCATCAAGTTCTTTTAGTAAATCTTTATAGATTGATTCCTGAGTGTCATATTTTGGAAGAAAAATAGATGAAGTGTTTGCTTTTGCAGCCTGAGAATAAGGAATATCTCCATACAAATCTGTAATTCTGTGATACAAATAAGCTCTCCAGATTCTGGCGATATTAAGTTTGTTGCTGTCAGTTGGATTGCCTTTTACAGCATCAATAACAATTTCAGTTTCATTTATTCCAGTTGGATATGCCTGATTGAAATAAGCAGAGTAATAAACCTCATTGCTAAGATATTTATCTCCAGCTCCCGAAGCTTCTTTGTAAGTCGCATAATGCTGCAACATACCGCCACATTCCAAAATATTGGTTGCAAAATAATTGTTGTTTAAGCCATCCAATTGTGCTTTGCTGAAAATGTAATTCGGATTTGGTTTTTCAACAACATTCGGGTTCGTATTGATTTCTTCAAAATCTTTGGAACAAGAAGTCATACCTCCTAAAAGTATTCCTGTTATATATAATAGAGTTAATTTTTTCATTTCTCTTTAATTTAAAATTTAACGTTTAAGCTTAAACCAAAGCTTCTTGTTTTAGGCAATCCAAATTGCTCTACACCTTGAGCATTTCCTGCACTAAATACAGATTCCGGATCAACGTTTGGCGTTTTCTTGTAAAGGATGAATAAATTTCTGGCCACAAAAGAAACAGAAAGACTCTGAAGTTTAGCCAATGCTTTTATTCTTTCAAGCGGTAAGTCATAACCAACAATTACTTGTCTTAATTTGATAAAGCTTGCGTCATAAATAAAAGTTGATGAAATGTTTCTTAAACCATCATAATAAGTTCTTAAGTTTTCTGGGGCAATTACCATGTTTACAGGATTCCCGTTTGTATCAACTCCTGAAATTGGCAATCCGGTTTCACGACCTTCTAATGTTAATTTAGTTAATCCCATACGTGTTCCGTATAAATCGGTTCCAGAATATAAGCTTCCGCCAAATTTTCCGTCAATTAAAAAGCTGAAGGATACTGCTTTGTATTTGAATTCATTGTTAATTCCCGCGCCCCAAGGATGAACACCTTGTCCTAATTCTTCAAGAGGGCCTCTTGCAATACTAGCAGATCCTCCGCTCACATTGTAAACTGTATTTCCGTTAGCATCTTTTAATGGTTTGTAACCTTTTATAATACTGTACGGACGGCCAACATCACTTGTAATCGTTACATATCCATTTACAGAAGTCGCCATTGTAATAGAATTCAAATCATCTGTAAGTGCCTGAACCGTATTTTTATTATAAGATCCGTTGAAAGTAGCGTCCCATGAAAAATCCTGATTACTGATGATTTTTCCGCTAAGTAAAAATTCAACACCGGTATTTTTCATTTTTCCAAGATTTAGCAACGCAGTATTTGCTCCAGAACTTGTTGAGACTGTCGTTTCAACAATATCATTTGTTGTGGCGCGATCGTACCAAGCAAAATCAAGATTTAAACGATTATTGAAAAAACCTAAATCGGTACCAATTTCAAATGTTGTAGAAGTCAACGGACTTAAAGTTGAATTTGGAACTCTGCTGCTTGTTGGTCCTTGTAATTGTTGTCCGTTATGTCCGCCTTGAACCATCGAATAAGATTGATTCAAAGCATAAGGATCTGGAGTTGCACCTCCAACCTGAGCCCAAGAACTTCTTAATTTTGCAAATGAAACCCATTCTGGCATTTTTAATAAATCGGAAACAATGATACTCGTTCCAACTGAAGGATAAAATACCGTATTGTTTTCTGCAGAAAGTGTTGAGAACCAATCTTGACGTCCAGTGAAATTTAAGAAAATGACATTTTTATAATCAAAGTCGGCAGCTCCGTAAACAGAGTTTGTTTTTGTTTTTCCGTAAGGATAAGAGTAGGTAAGAGTTTGTAAATTGCTTAAAGCATAAAAATCATCTAAAACATATCCAGATCCTTCAACTTTTGTTTCATCTCTCAAAGTAGTTCGGGAGTTTACACCAACTAAGGCATTTAAAGAGAAATCTTTATAGAAGTTCTTTTTAGTATAATTTAAAATTGCCTCGGAATTTAAATTTGAAAGTTTCATTCTGGAACCTTGCGCATAACCAACAGGATTATTTAAAGTCGTTTTTGGAATATATCCAAAGAACTCATAATCGGTGTAATCTTGTCCGATTCGGCCTTGCAGAAAAAGCTCAGGTGTAAAATTCAGTTTTACATTTAACATCCCGATAAAACGATTTTTGGTATCGTTATTTTTAATTTTATTGACAACGAAATAAGGATTTGTCGCTACAGCTACAGGATTCCATGCTTCTTCAATGCCGTTTTCGTCATAACCTGGGGCAAGATTTCTGATATCAACAGTATTGGCAATCATGTACGTTCCCCAGTTTGCATTAGCTTCAGCATCTGAAACGGTTGGTCTGTTAGCCGATTTTTCTAAATTATATTGTGTTACGACATCAAATTTCAACCAGTCTGTCAAATTTACATTACTAGCTAAGTTGAATGTTTTGCGGTTGAAACCTGAGTTTGGCAAAATACTTTCATTTTCTAAATTCGAAAATGACAAACGTCCAGTTGCTTTTTCACTTCCTCCAGATAAAGCGACTGAGTTAATAAAAGTAGTTCCGGTTTGGTAGAAGTTTTTGATGTTGTTTTTTTGTGCTACATAAGGTCGGGCAACGCCATCAAACTGAACAACATCTGTTCCGTCCATTTTTGCTCCCCACGACCAGCGACCGTCAGCAATAGCCTCAGCCTGATTTGCTGGTTTTTTTCCGTTATGACCAGATCCGTATTCGTACTGCCAATCTGGAATTATTGATGGAGTTTCAAAAGTAAAAGAGCTATTGTATTCAATTCCAATGCCTTTTTGGGCAGTTCCTCGTTTGGTTTGAATTAAAATAACCCCGTTTGCAGCGTTGGCGCCATACAATGCCGCAGCTGTTCCTCCTTTTAAAACAGTAATTGATTTGATATCGTCTGGATTGATTACTGAAGTTCCGTCACCTCGATCGACATTGATTCTGGTTGATCCAGGGCCATTTCCAATTCCTGGCAAATTCAACTGTGTATTGTCAATCGGTAAATCGTTAACTACATACATTGGCTGGTTGTTTCCGTTTAGCGAACCGTTTCCACGAATTACAACTCGGCTTGAACCATTTGGTCCCGTTGCTGTGCTGCTCACGTTAACTCCGGCAATTTTTCCAACTAATGCATTCGTAATATTGGTTTCTTTTGCTTTAGTAAATTCGGTTCCTTTAAGTTCTGTTACGGCATATGAAACTGCTTTCCCGCTTTTTTTAACTCCTAATGCAGTTACTAAAACCTGATCCAAAACATTTTCAGCTGGTTTTAAACTTATCGTTACGTCTTTTGTATTGTCTAATTTGAATTCTAATGTTCCATAACCCATGTACGAAATGATGATGTGACTTTCGTTTTCAGGAACATTCAGTTTAAATCTTCCATTTTCATCTGTTATGGTGGCAATTTTATTATTACTTTTTGCAATAATTGTAGCTCCGGCAATTGGCATTCCGTCGTCCTGGCCTATAACTTGACCTGAAATTTCAGTTTGATTGCTTTTCTGTTCAAAAAGATGCGTTTTTATTGCAGTCTCTTTTGCATTTGCCGAGAAAATCATACCTCCGGCAAATACTAATGAAATTAGCCTTGTTTTCATAATTCTTTGGTTTTCATGTTTTTTTGGTTTTTATTGGCAAGTCAAATATATATATTAATTTTTCACTTTTGCATTTTTTTTGCACAAAATGCATTTTTTTTGCAAAATAAAAGTTTGATATGTTTTTAATTTCCTCATGAAATATTGATTTTAGACGTTTTTTGAGAAAATTTTGCAGAAAACGCTTTTTTTGCAAAATTTATAATTTGGCTGAAAATTCGTATTTTTGAATTATGAAAATCGCACTTATACAATCAGATCTGCATTGGGAAAATACTTTAGAAAACAGAAAAAACTTCGAATCGGAAATAAATTCAATTGATTCTGAGGTGAATTTGATTGTTTTGCCTGAAATGTTTTCGACCGGATTTACAATGAATGCTGCTGCAGTTGCTGAAACAATGCAAGGCGAAACTATTCTTTGGATGAAAGAAGTTGCAAAGCAAAAAAATGCTGCCGTTACTGGAAGTTTAGTTATCAGTGAAAACGGAAAATTCTATAACCGAATGTTGTTTGTTTTTCCTTCGGGAGAAATTCAACATTATAACAAACGCCATTTATTTACATTGGCGGGAGAAGATCAGTTTTATACTGCAGGAACAGAAAAAGTTATTGTACAATATTTAGATTGGAAAATCTGTCTGCAGGTTTGTTACGATTTAAGATTTCCAGTTTTTGCCCGAAATACAGAGAATTACGACTTGCTTTTATATGTTGCCAATTGGCCAAAAATACGCACCAACGCATGGGACGCTTTGTTAAAAGCGCGCGCTATTGAAAATTTGAGTTATACAATTGGCGTGAACCGACTTGGTGTTGATGCAAACAATTACGAACACATTGGTCATTCGCAAGCGGTTGATTTTTTAGGGAATTATATTTTAGAGCCACAAGAAAAAAATGGTGTCTTTATCGTAGAATTAGATAAAAACACCATGTATGAAACTCGTAAAAAACTTGATTTTTTAAGTGATCAGGATGAATTCGAAATTAAGATCTAAAAAGCTTTTCGTTTCTTTTCGGCTTCTTTCTTTTTCTTTTCATCTGTTTTCTTCTCAACTTCAGGACTAAAAGGAACACTTAAATCAATAGGTTGATCAACATCCCAATTCGCCCGGACATCGACTTCTTTTTGAAAATAAAAGACTTCTTCAGCGTATGTTTTAGTTAAGAAATTTCCAGTGTCGTAAACTTTGTTTTTATTGTCATCATAAATTACTCGGATCGCAAAAGCTTCGGGCTCAACCAAATTAAACTCAATTTTGGTTTCACCTTCAGAATAAGCGCTGGCAAGAACTTTATCTCCTTTTTTGCTGGTAATTTCAACAATAATCGGGAAACGTTTTACATTTTGAAGATTCACGACTAAGTTTCCGTAATCTTCCAATTCTTTCGTGGTTAATTTATAAGATAAAGTATCATTCGACTTATCGTAAAAATCAGTCAAAGCTCCAGGCAATAAAGTAATACGGTATTTTTCTAATGGTTCTTTTTTGAAATCGAAATATAATTTTTGCTCAAATTCATTATATTCGGTAGTGTATTTCACCGCAACAGAATCTTTGTTCACTAGTGAAATTTTAGAACTGTCAATTTTAACAAGCGGAGTTTCCGTTTCTAGCGTAAATCGTTCTCTGAAATTAAGAACACCACTTTGAACTGCTGTGATATTCAAAGTGTCTTTTTTCAGATCTTTAATTTTAAAACCGAATTTCTTGTTGTACTTGTCGGAGTTAATTTCCAGAGACAGCGAATCGGTTTTTATTGGTTTGTACCAAATTTGTAGCGAATCTTTTTTAGGGAATTGAGTGACAATTGTTTGTAGAACATCGTTGTGGCTTTTAAGCGTAATTTTAGGTTTAGTAACTTTGAAATTCATATTTCCTTCATAAGGGAGTAATAATCTGTTTCCGGATGCCTGAATAGGTTTTAAAGTTTTTAAAGGCAATTTTTCCTTGAATAATTCCAATTCAAAAATAGTATCATTTGGAACTTTAATTGGATGCTTTATAAAGCCAATTTTATCGTCTTTCGGATTGAATTTGTTGTTGCTTGATTTGTCTTTCATGGCAACTAAAAGATATTTTCCGGCCTTTAAATTTTCTAATTTGAAAGTACGTAAACTGTCAAGTGTGTTTGTGATATATCTTGGAAATTCTTTATAAACTACAGAATCTTTATATTGGTCATTTATCTCATAAAGCATTACGGAAACGAAATTATCGACATACTTTTCATAAGAGTCTTTGATGACACCTTTAATAGAAAGTGAATCAATATAGGGTCCAGTCGAAAATACATATTTAAACTGATGCATTGAGTTTCCTTCATTATTATCGGCAATACTTTCTCCAAAATTCAGGCTATAAGTGGTATTTGGCTGTAAAGTGTCTTTGATTTTTATACTGATAAATTTACTCGCATTAGTTGGCAATACAAGCGGCTGATGCTTCATTGGCGGCGAGACTATCAGTTGTTTGTTTAAGTTTTTCAGTTTTACATATTCATCAAATGTCAAAATGATTTCATCGGCCTTAAAATTGGTGCTGAAATTTTCAGGTGAACTTGATCTTATAACAGGAGCAAGGGTGTCTTTTAATCCGCCTGTAATACTGCCTCTTTTGGCACAGCTCATCATTAAAAATACTAGTAAAAGTGAAATGTATTTCAGAGTGTTTTTCAACATAATCGTTTTTGAATTTGATTGCACAAAATAACGATTATATTTGCTTTAATTGAAATTTTTTATCTATTTATTAGGATTTGCAAATTTCGGATTTCGCGCTTTTTTGTAGTAATATTTTCTTACTTTTGAATTCAAATGTAATATCACTTCGTTTTGTTTAAAAAATTTTTTTGGATTTCATTCTTTCTTTTGCTGACAGCCTGCGGCAAAAGTGACAAACCTACAATCGCTTTTTATTATTGGAAAACCAATTTGAAATTTTCTGAAATCGAGAAAAAAGTCTTGAAAGACAATAATGTCCGTAAACTTTATATTCGGTATTTTGATATCGGACTTCATCCACAAACGCAAAACCCATTTCCGATAAGCCCGATTCATTTCAAAGAAAATATTCAGAATTTTGAAATTGTTCCAGTCGTTTTTATTCAGAATAAAGTAATGCTTGATGAGAAACTTGATGTTAAAGATTTGGCTGAAAAAACGATTCATTTGATTTCAGAAATCAATAAAAAGAATAAAATTAATTGCACTGAAATTCAAATTGACTGCGATTGGTCGTTAAATAGTAAAGACAATTATCTTAAATTTATTGAACAGATTAAAAAGCTTTCGAATAAAAAACTCTCCGCCACAATACGACTTCATCAGGTTAAATATTTTAAGAAAACTAAAATCCCAAATGTCGATTCAGGTGTTTTGATGTTTTACAATATGGGAAGTATTGCGCCAGATTCTCTAAATTCAATTTATAACCGGGAGATTATAGAGAAATATCTTCAAAGTTTAAAACATTATCCGCTTCATTTAGATTTTGCATTGCCCATATATTCTTGGGCAATTCATATTAGAAATCAAAAGGTTTTGGGACTTCGGTCAAAACTGAATTTTACCGAACTTAAAAAAGATAAAAACTTTGAACAAATCAGTCCGATTTTTTTTAAAGTCAAACAATCTAATTACAAAAACGGGGTTTATTATGAAGAAAACGATTTGCTTAAAATGGAAGCAATTTCTTCCGAAGATTTAAAAAATATGGCCGAAGATTTGAGTGAAAATTCAGCTCTGGCTCCTAGAGAAATTATATTTTACGATTTAGATGAATTCAATTTAAAAAATTATGAAAAGAATATTTTCGAACAAACTGTTTCTTGTTTTTAGTGTTGGTCTGCTTTCGGTTTACGGCGTGATTTATGCATGCGCCGGCGGAGACGACTGGGATTTTTTTGGATACAATTCGAATTTTACTCCAGAAACTTTTGCAGATAAATCCTATTCGCCGCTGTTTTTATCTGGCTCCATTTTTTACGGAATCGAATTTGATACAGAGCATAATTCCCGATTCAATAAAAACATAAAATCAGATTGGGCTTCTTATTTAAAAGGTAAAGCAGATACTACTTCTGTCAATTATTTTTTAATTGGAGATGAAAAGCCGCGATATTATTCTGATGATAAAAACGTGATTAAAAACAAAGAAGAAATTGCAGATCTTCATCTTTTTTACAAAACTAAAAAAAAGAATAAAACAGTTCAGAAATGGAATAAAAAGCTCAATTTGAAAGACGAAAAAGTAAAGAGTTTTGTTGAGTTTTTGTATTTGGCTCAAAAAATCGAGACCGTATCAATTGGCGAAGATTATTGGAGTTACGATCCTGTAGTGGCAAAAACTTTTAAGGATGCAAAAATGATTCAGTCCATTGAGAATGTATATAATACAACTTCAGATCCGTTTTTGAAAAATCGTTATTGGTTTCTTACTATGAAAGCTCGTTTTTACAGTAATGACAAACAAAAAGCAATTGATTTTTTTAATAAAACAGAAAGTTCTGTTCCAAAAAACACCTTGTATTACAGAGCGCTTTCGTATGTTGCCGGAATCAATTATAAGCAAAAAAAATATGCGGTTTCGAATTATTTATATGCAAAAGTTTTTGATAAATGTCCTGAATTGCGAGTTGTAACAGCCTACAGTTTTAGTCCAAAAAATAATGCCGACTGGAATAAGGCGCTTGCAATGGCAAAAAACAATGATGAAAAAGCGGCACTCTGGGCAATTCACGGATTTTATAAAGATGAAAAACAGGCGATTGAAAGAATTTACGAATTAGATCCAAAAAGCGAACATTTGAATTATCTCGCAACCCGATTGGTAAATAAACAGGAACAGGCAATCAACAATTCGTTTAAACAAGAGGCTGGAGAAAATACGAAGGAAAAAATACAAACAGTTGCTGAAAATAAAACAGAAAATCTTGCTAAACTTAATAATGAAGCATTTGCTTTAATTGCAAAAATTTCAAATGCCGGAAATACTCAAAAACCATATTTATGGGATTTGTCTTTGGGGTATCTTCAAACTTTAAAAGGAGAATATACAAATGCAGACAAAAGTTTTGACAAAGCAACAAAAACGCTTCCTAAAACAGAATTGGCTGGATTTCAGCTCAGATTACTTCGTTTTGTGAATAATCTAAGCAAAATCGATAAGCTGACCGATAAAAATGAAAAAACAATTATTGTCGATTTGAATTGGCTGTATTACGAACTTCCAAAAACATATAAAGGGCAGGAATTTCGTTATCAAAACGCTTCATCCTGGAGTCGAAGTTATTTGTCAACGCTTTACAGAGAAAAAGGAGATTTTGTAATGGCTGAGATTTTTGGTGAATCCCGTTACAGTTATTGGAATGATGGAAATGCTTTTTATGATAATGAGAAGAATTTGTTGGATATAAAATCATTTTTATCTAAACAGAATAAAACTGAAATTGAGAAAACGGGCGCAGGAATTTACAGTTTGAAACTGAAAGATATTAATAATTTTCAGGCAGTTCAGGCGACTTTCAAAAATAAGATTCCAGAAGCAATTGAATTTATGAAACAAGCAGATTCGGTGCAGTATTATAAATTTTTAGGAAATCCGTTTAACGGAAATATAAAAGATTGTCACGATTGTGAGCATGCAGCGTATCAAAAAAAGAAATATTCTCAAATGGATTTTCTGACTACAATCAAAGACATGCAGGATAAACTGGCGCAGAAAGAAGATGTTTATACGAATAGTCTTTTATTAGGAAATGCATTTTATAATATTTCGCATTTTGGAAACGGAAGAACTTTCTATGAAATTAGCATTGTTGGTTACGGTTCAAGTCCGTATTCGTTCAGAAATACAATGAAAGAAATGATTACGAACAATTCGGTTTCGAAAATGTATTATCAAAAGGCTTTTGAAGCGGCTTCGAATAAAGAGCAAAAAGCAAAATGTTTGTACCTGATTTCGAAATGTGAACGAAATGACTATTACAATAAAAAATATAATGACGTTAACAATTACTGGGAAATTCAAGATGATAAAATTAATTTTATCGCCTGGAATTCATTCAAAGTATTAAGGAAGGATTATTCGGATACGAAATATTATCAGGATGTGATTGCAGAATGTGGTTACTTTAATACATACATAAACCAATAAATTTGAAACAATGGTAAATAAAATAGAACATATAGGGATTGCGGTAAAAAATATGGACGATGCAAATGTATTGTTTGAAAAAATGCTGGGTGTTCCATCCTATAAAATGGAAGCTGTAGAAAGCGAAGGCGTTTTGACTTCTTTTTTTCAGACAGGAAACAATAAAATTGAACTTTTAGTTGCAACCAATCCAGAAAGTCCGATTGCAAAATTTTTAGAGAAAAAAGGAGAAGGAATTCATCACATCGCTTTTGATGTTGATGATATCGAAGCTGAAATTACACGTTTAAAAAGTGAAGGTTTTGTTCTGATAAATGAAGTTCCTAAGAAAGGTGCCGACAATAAATTGGTTGTTTTTCTACACCCGAAGAATACTAATGGTGTTTTAGTAGAGCTTTGTCAGGAAATTAAATAAAAAAAAGTTTTTTTTGTTTTTAAATAAGGTATTGAAAATCAATCTCGTTTTTTAATACTGATACTTCAAAATAGAATTAAATACAAATGATGTCTTAAAATATTTGGAGTGAATGAAAAATAGTAGTAATATTGCATCCTCAAACCGGTCCTATAGCTCAGCTGGTTAGAGCACCTGACTCATAATCAGGTGGTCCCTGGTTCGAGCCCAGGTGGGACCACAAAATATAAAAGCTTCATAAATTTTTATGAAGCTTTTTTTGTTTTTAGGGTTGTATTTCTGTAAAAATCTTCTACATTTGTCGGGTCGAGTGCTTTGGTATAAAGGGCTTGTACGAAATTTCATAAAAGACCCCAAGTCTAATTTAAAATCGCTTGTCTGTGACAGGTTTAAACTTATGAAGATAACGAAAACTATTTTTTTTGCATGTTGTTTTGTCTTAATGACAGTTATGAGTGTTATGGCTGCTCCAACGCCTCCGCAACCACCACAATCAGCAGCTAGAAGTGCTGCAACAACTGCTGACGACGACGACGATGGACCACCAGCACCTCCGGGAGTGCCTATCGATCAAAAAATATTTATTTTGGCCGGATGCGCGTTAATATTTGGTATATATGTAATTCGCAGATATGATTCTATAAAAAAAGCTTCAATTTAAATTGAAGCTTTTTTTATGAAAATAAGTTGCCGTTATTTGTTTATCGAATATAATCGTGAGATATATTTTCCAATAACATCAAATTCTAAGTTTATTTTTGTTCCAACTACAAAATTTTTGAAATTGGTATTTTCAAAAGTATAAGGTATTATTGAAACGCTAAATTCATTTGTTTTTGAATTGACTACAGTAAGACTTACTCCGTTTACAGTAATTGAGCCTTTTTCAATAGTAATGTTGCTAAGGTTTTTGTCGTATTCAAAAGTGTAATTCCAGCTTCCGTTTGCTTCCTCGATTTTAATACAAGTTCCCGTTTGGTCTACGTGTCCCTGAACAATATGTCCGTCAAGACGAGCGTCAAGTTTCATGCCTCGTTCTAAATTAACAATGTCGCCGGTTTTCCAGTCGCTTATATTGGTTTTTAAAATCGTTTCTCCAATTGCTGTTACTGTGTAAAAAGAATCTTTTATTGATACAACCGTCAGACAGATTCCGTTATGAGAAACACTTTGGTCGATTTTTAATTCATTAGTAATAGAGGAGTCAACTGTGATGTGAAGATTGCCTTGGTCTTTTTGTATTTCATGAACCCTTCCTAGGGTTTCTATAATTCCTGTGAACATTGTTGTTTTATTTTACTAAATTTGCACATCAAAATTAGTAATAAATAAGCTGAGCTCATGAATAAAAAAGCAGAAAATATAATTGTTGGAATTTCAATTGGAGATTTAAACGGTATTGGAAGCGAAGTTATATTGAAAACATTCGAGGATTCTCGTATGCTAGAATTGTGTACGCCAGTTATTTTTGCAAATGCTAAAATACTTTCTTTCATTAAAAAAAGTTTTACATCTTCTGTTCAATTTCATGGAGTTGATAAATTAGAACAGGTTTTGCCAGGAAAAGTGAATGTTTTAAACCTTTGGAAAGAAGGTGTTGATATTGCTCTTGGGAAAAATGATGAAAAAATTGGCGAATATGCCATTAAATCTTTTGTGGCAGCAACCAAAGCTTTGAAAGAAGGTTCAATTGATGTTTTAGTTACAGCTCCAATTAATAAATATAATATTCAGTCAGAGGAATTTAAATTTCCGGGTCATACAGATTATTTGGACAAAGAGCTTGAAGGTGATGCATTGATGATGATGGTTCAGGATAATTTAAGAGTTGGTTTGTTAACAGATCATGTTCCTTTAAATGAAGTTTCATCACATTTGACGGAAGAATTAATCACAAGAAAAATCGAAACAATCAGAAAATCATTGATTCAGGATTTTAGTATAGTGAAGCCAAAAATTGCTGTTCTGGGATTAAATCCTCATAGTGGAGATGGCGGAGTTATCGGAAAAGAAGAAGATTTGATTTTGAAACCAACTTTGAAAAAAATATTTGAGTCGGGAACAATGGTTTTTGGGCCTTTTTCTGCAGATGGCTTCTTTGGAAGTGGTCAATATGAAAAATATGATGCAATTATTGCAACTTATCATGATCAGGGATTAATTCCTTTTAAAACACTATCTTTTGGCAAAGGAGTGAATTATACGGCAGGTTTGAATAAAGTTAGAACTTCGCCAGATCACGGTACAGCCTATGATATTGCAGGAAAAGATATGGCAGATTTTAATTCGTTTAAAGAAGCAGTTTATCTTGCGATCGATATTTTTCGCTCGCGTAATCAGTATGAGGAGATTAGCCAAAAACCTCTAAAAATAAAAGAAAAACAGTTATAAACAAAAAAAGGTCAATAAGATTATTAGATTTATAATAATTTTATATCTTTGCACCCCAATTCAGATATCTGTTTACAGATGCGAATTGTTCAAATTGATGTTGAAATGAGCAAAACAAAAGAATTTTTAATTCCTTTCGTAGGATTAAAACTAGGAAAACACCATTTTGAGTATCAGGTAAATAACAAGTTCTTTGAGAACTTTGAGTATAACGAATTTCAAAGTTCGGATATCAAAGTTAGTTTAGTTTTAGATAAGAAAAGCACTATGCTTGAATTGGATTTTAAACACAAAGGAACTGTAAATGTGCCTTGTGATCTGACAGGCGAAGATTTTGATTTACCTATAAAAGGGAAAATGAAATTAATCGTTCGTTTTGGAGATGAGTTTAATAATGACAATGAAGAGTTGCTGATATTGCCACACGGAGAGTTTGAAATAGATGTTGCACAATACATTTATGAAATGATTGCGTTGTCGGTACCTCTAAAACGAGTTCATCCAGGAGTGAAAGACGGAAGTTTGCAAACTGAAGCTTTAAACAAACTGAATGAATTAAGTGTAAAAGAACAAAAGGAAGAGAGTAAACAAGAAGAAGATATTGACCCGCGTTGGGAAAAATTAAAGAAACTATTAACGGATAAATAATATAGTAAAATGGCACATCCTAAGAGAAAAACCTCGAAAACAAGAAGAGATAAGAGAAGAACACATTATAAAGCTACTGTAGCTCAAATCGCTACATGTCCAATTACTGGAGAAGCACATTTATACCACAGAGCTTACTGGCATGAAGGTAAAATGTACTACAGAGGGCAAGTTGTTATCGATAAATCTGAAGCGGTTGCTTAATACGTTTTTGTAAATTATACTAGAACTCTCACATAGTGAGAGTTTTTTTTGTTGGTTATAATTTTCGTTTTTTAGGAAAATATAGACAAATTCGTTACGTTTTTTTTTGTAATTTTCAAGTCTTTTAAAAATTTTTCAAATACACCGTATTTGAAAGGAAATAATAGAATATAATGAATACAATCACAGCCGCAATTACCGCTGTTGGAGCTTATGTTCCTGACTTTGTACTTTCAAACAAAGTTTTAGAAACAATGGTTGATACCAATGACGAATGGATTACCACTCGTACCGGAATTAAAGAAAGAAGAATTCTGAAAGATGCTGACAAAGGAACATCGTTTCTTGCTATAAAAGCAGCGCAGGATTTAATAGCGAAAGCAAATATCGATCCGTTAGAGATTGATATGGTTATAATGGCAACAGCTACTGCAGATATGCCAGTAGCCTCTACAGGAGTTTATGTTGCAACAGAAATTGGAGCTACTAATGCATTTGCATATGATTTGCAGGCTGCATGTTCAAGTTTCTTGTACGGAATGTCAACTGCTGCGGCTTACGTACAGTCAGGACGTTACAAAAAAGTTTTATTAATTGGTGCCGATAAAATGTCATCAATTGTAGATTACACAGACAGATCTACTTGTATTATTTTTGGAGATGGAGCAGGTGCTGTTTTGTTTGAACCAAATTATGAAGGTTTAGGTTTGCAAGATGAATACCTAAGAAGTGATGGTGTGGGACGCGATTTTCTTAAAATTTCTGCTGGAGGTTCTCTAATTCCAACTACAGAAGAGACCGTTAAAAACAGACAACACAACATTATTCAAGACGGAAAAACTGTTTTTAAATATGCAGTTACTAACATGGCAGACGCTAGTGAATTGATTGTTAAAAGAAACAATTTGACTAACGAAGATGTAGATTGGTTAGTGCCACATCAGGCAAATAAACGTATTATTGATGCTACTGCAAGCAGAATGAATCTTGAAGATTCAAAAGTGTTGATGAATATTGAAAAATATGGAAATACAACTTCAGCAACTTTGCCATTAGTATTAAGTGATTTTGAACACAAATTCAAAAAAGGAGATAATATTATTTTAGCCGCTTTCGGTGGTGGATTCACTTGGGGATCTATCTATTTAAAATGGGCTTACGATACAAAATAAATCAAAACTAAAAACGAATCATTATGGATTTAAAAGAAATTCAAAACCTAATCAAATTTGTAGCAAATTCGGGAGTTGCTGAGGTAAAGTTGGAAATGGATGATGTAAAAATCACTATTAGAACAACTTTGGAAACAAATGTAACTGAGGCTACTTATGTTCAGCAATTGCCAGCTCAGGCTGCATTGCCACAAGCTGCTGCCCCACAGGTTGCTGCGCCAGTTGTTGTAAATGTAACTCCAGAAGCACCGGCTGCTAACGATTCTAAATTCATAACTATAAAATCTCCAATTATTGGAACATTCTATAGAAAACCATCTCCAGACAAACCAGTTTTCACTGAAGTAGGAAGCACTATCGCAAAAGGAGATGTTCTTTGTGTAATTGAAGCAATGAAATTATTCAACGAAATCGAATCAGAAGTTTCAGGAAAAATTGTTAAAATTCTTGTTGACGATATGTCTCCAGTTGAATTTGATCAACCTTTATTCTTAGTAGATCCATCATAAATAAATTTAGATTTTAGATTTTAGGTTTTAGATGATCTGCGGAATTAATATCAGACATCTAAAATTATCTAATTATCAAATTGTCTAATTATCTAATTAAAATAAGATGTTTAAAAAAATATTAATTGCGAATAGAGGAGAAATTGCACTTCGTGTAATTCGTACATGTAAGGAAATGGGAATTAAAACAGTTGCCGTTTACTCTACAGCCGATGCAGAAAGCTTACATGTTAAGTTTGCTGATGAAGCGGTTTGTATTGGTCCCCCGCCAAGTAACTTATCGTACTTAAAAATGTCAAATATTATTGCTGCTGCAGAAATTACAAATGCAGATGCAATTCACCCAGGATACGGTTTCCTTTCTGAGAATGCTAAATTCTCAAAAATTTGTCAAGAGCACGGAATCAAATTTATTGGTGCAGCTCCTGAAATGATCGATAGAATGGGAGATAAAGCTTCTGCAAAAGCTACAATGAAAGCGGCAGGAGTACCTTGTGTACCAGGTTCAGACGGATTATTAGAATCTTACGAACATGCACAAAAAGTAGCTAAAGAAATTGGTTACCCAGTTATGATGAAAGCTACTGCTGGTGGTGGTGGAAAAGGAATGCGTGCTATCTGGAAAGAAGATGAGCTTTTGAAAGCTTGGGAAAGCGCACGTCAGGAAGCTGCTGCAGCATTTGGAAATGACGGAATGTACATGGAGAAACTTATTGAAGAACCACGTCATATCGAAATTCAAGTAGTTGGAGATTCTTATGGAAAAGCATGTCACCTTTCTGAAAGAGACTGTTCAGTACAACGTCGTCACCAAAAACTTACTGAAGAAACACCTTCGCCTTTCATGACAGACGAATTACGTACTAAAATGGGAGAAGCTGCTGTAAAAGCTGCTGAGTTCATTAAATACGAAGGAGCTGGAACTGTAGAATTCTTAGTTGACAAACACAGAAATTTCTACTTCATGGAAATGAATACTCGTATTCAGGTTGAACACCCAATTACTGAACAAGTAATTGATTACGATTTGATCCGCGAGCAAATTATGGTTGCAGCTGGAATTCCAATTTCAGGTAAAAACTATTTACCACAATTACACGCTATCGAATGCCGTATTAATGCTGAAGATCCTTATAACGATTTTCGTCCTTCACCAGGAAAAATTAGTACTCTTCATATGCCAGGAGGACACGGAGTACGTTTAGATACTCACGTTTATTCTGGTTACAGTATTCCACCAAATTACGATTCTATGATTGCTAAGTTGATTACAACTGCACAATCTCGTGAAGAAGCTATCAGTAAAATGAGAAGAGCTTTGGATGAATTCGTAATCGAAGGTGTGAAAACTACAATACCTTTCCACAGACAATTAATGGATGATCCAAAATATATTGCAGGTGATTATACAACTGCATTTATGGATACTTTCAAAATGAATAGTCCAGAATAATTTTAAAAGGCTGTCGATTTTGACAGCCTTTTTTATTTTTACTACAAACCCGACGAGTTTTTAACTTATCGGGTTTTGTTGTTTTCATACGTTAGGAAACACTAAAAGTGTATAATTTTTACACACTCATTTAGATAATTACACACTTTTTACAATTTGAAAATTTTGGCATGATAATGAAAAATCCTTTAAAAACAAGGGATTAGGTGTGATGGAGGTGTGTTTTTACTTTACGGCATAATAATTTCATTATCTAAAGCGTAAACAACTATAAACAAAACTAAAATTTACATTATGAAAAAGATATTATTATCAGCCGCTATTGTTTTGGGAAGTTTAACTTCATTCGCAGCAAACTCTTCAAATGAAGATTCTATTGTAAAAATAGTTTCAATTCAGGATGAATATACTGAAATCAAATTAGAAGAATTGCCAGCTGCAGTTACTGACGCTTTAAAAAAATCTTTTCCAAATGCAGTAGTTTCTAAAGCATATAAAAATGAAAAAGCACAATATAAACTGGATGTAACAGTTGGAGGCAAAGAAGGAAATCTTTTTGCTAACGCCGACGGAACTTGGATTCAAAAATAATCTAAAGACGCGTCCCATGTATTTTCAAATAAAAAATACTAAAATCAAATTAACTATCTTAAAATACTATTATCATGAAAAAATTATTTCTATCAGCCGCAATCGTTTTGGGAGGTTTAACATCATTTGCTTCGACTTCGACTTCTCCAATATCAAATTCAATCGTAAAAACAGTTTCAATTCAAGACGAGTACACTGAAATCAAATTAGAAGAAGTTCCTACTGCAGTTACAGACGCACTTAAAAAAGCCTACCCAGATGCAGTGCTTTCAAAAGCATACAAAAATGCTGCATCACAATATAAACTTGACGTTACTGTAGGTGACAAAGTAGGTTCTGTTTATGCAAATGCAGACGGAACATGGGTTAAAAAATAATCCCTTTTTGTTCCAATCAAATTAATTAACTCTATTAAATATACACACTATGAAAAATTTATTTTTATCAGCCGCAATCGTTTTGGGAAGTTTAACATCATTTGCTTCAACTTCTCCAATTACAAATTCAATCGTAAAATCAATTTCTGTTCAGGATGAATACACAGAAATTAAAAATGAAGAAGTTCCTTCTGCAGTTACAGATGCGCTTAAAAAAGCATATCCAACAGCAGTACTTAATAAAGCTTACAAAAATACAGCTTCACAATATAAGCTTGAAATTACAGTAGGTGATAAAGTGGGTTCTCTGTATGCAAATGCAGATGGATCTTGGATCAAAAAATAAGAAGTTCAACAACTAAAAATATTACGTTATGAAAAAGTTAATCTTATCGGCAGCAATCCTTTTAGGAGGGCTGTCAATACAAGCCACACCAATTGTTGCCAATGTAGCAACAGTAAAATTTCAGGATGAATATAAAGAAGTTGATGCTGTTCCGGCGGCTATCAAAACTGCTTTAGATAATGCTTATCCTGGTGTAAAACTTGATAAAGCGTATGTAAACGATAAAAAAGAATACAAAATCGACATTATTGTTAGAGACGTGAAATCAACAGTTTACACTGACGAAAAAGGAAACATTCTTAAAAAGTAACTATTTAAAATATCCCCACTATGAAAAAGTTAATCTTATCGGCAGCTGTCGTTTTTGGAAGTTTGTCAATCAATGCTGCAACTGTTGTTGCAAAGACCGAATTGGTCCAATCAGTTAACATTCAAGATGAATATACTGAAGTAGCTTTAGATGCTGTTCCGGCAGCAGTAAAATCGACTATTGAAAAATCTTTTGCTGGTACAAAACTAGAAAAAGCGTATAAAAATGCTAAAAATGAGTATAAACTTGTCATAGCAAGCGGAGAGAAAAAGTATACTTTTTTTACAGATGCTTCTGGAAATATTATTAAAAAATAATTTATGAGCAATATGAAAAAGTTAGCCATCGCAACAGCCGTAGTTGTTCTAGCAAGTTTGTCTTTTTCTGCAAACGCAGAAACGATACAAACTAAAACAGAAATATCTGTTTTAGTTCAAACTGAATATACAGAAGTAGCTACAGATGCTGTTCCGGCAGCTGTAAAAACTGCTCTACAGACCGCTTATCCAAATGCAAAACTGGAAAAAGCATATGTAAACGAGAAAAAAGAATACAAATTAGAAATATCAGTTAAGGACCAAAAGGCTACTGTTTACTCAGATGTCAATGGCAATTGGCTGAAAATATAATAAATATATTATAAATATAATTAGGTGAATTAGATTTATGTTTTTGGTGAAAAAGAGATTGCTTATAGCAGTCTCTTTTTTTTTGCATAATTTTGTGAGAATACAACTTTAATAGTATTATTTTAGCAAAAAAAGTCCTTAAAAACAGATGTCAAAGATATTATTGATAGAAGATGATATTTCGTTTTGTAAATTATTAGAGAAATTTCTAATAAAAAAAGCATACGAAGTAACAATAGCTTTCTCTGCTGCAGAAGCCAGATCAGCAATCAAAAATGAATCATTCGATTTGATTTTGACCGATCTTCGTCTGCCTGATTCTGATGGCATTGGATTAATGACCGAATTCAAAAATTCTCATCCGCACATTCCTGTTATTATGATGACAGGCTATTCTGATGTGAATACAGCTGTAAAAGCGATAAAAAATGGTGCAGCCGATTATATTTCGAAACCTTTTAATCCTGATGAGGTTTTATTAGTCATTACTAATGCTTTGCAAAATAATAATGAAACTGAGGAAGTTGTTTCTAAAGAGAAGAAACCAGCTAAAAAACAAGTTTCTTCAGAAAATGAATTCGTAAGAGGAATTTCTGTTGCTTCACGAAAATTATTAGATCATATTCAATTGGTAAGTCCGACAGATATGTCTGTTTTGATTATCGGCGAAAGCGGAACTGGAAAAGAAATTATTGCCAAAAGTATTCATCAGCAAAGTACTAGAAAAAACAATAATTTTATTGCAGTTGATTGTGGTGCAATTCCGAAAGAATTAGCGGCAAGCGAATTCTTTGGACATTTAAAAGGATCTTTTACCGGAGCAATCAGCGATAAAATGGGTTATTTTGAAGCGGCTAACGGCGGAACTTTATTCCTCGATGAAATTGGGAATCTTTCTTACGAGAACCAAATTCAATTGTTGAGAGCGCTTCAGGAACGAAAAATAAAACCCGTTGGAAGCAATAAGGAAATAAACGTCGATATCCGAATCATAACTGCTACAAATGAAGATTTACGCGAAGCAGTAAAAAACGGCGATTTTAGAGAAGATTTATACCATAGAATCAATGAATTTTCGATTCTTTCTCCTTCTTTAAAAGAAAGAGGAGAAGATTTAATGGTTTTTGCGGATTATTTTCTGGAAAAAGCCAATCAACAACTCAATAAAGATATTATTGGATTTTCGCCAGAAGTGGTGACTATTTTTCAAAGTTACAATTGGCCTGGAAATTTACGTGAATTGCAAAACTGTGTAAAGCGTGCTACACTTTTGACTCGTGGAAATTATATTGAAAGCGAAGTTCTGCCGGCAGAATTTTTTCAGATTCAAAAACAAAATTCTTTTGAATCAGTGGCTGGTTTTTCTTTGTCTGAAAATGAAAAAGAAACAATTATTCATGCACTTTCAAAAACACAAAACAATAAATCAGAAGCGGCAAAATTGCTTAAAATTACCAGAAAGACGCTTTATAATAAATTGAAACAATACAATATTGATTAAACAATTTCGCCGTCTAAGATTTTAAAAAGTGAAGTGATTTTATTTTTTAAATCGGTATAAATGTTTTTTGCTTCAGCAATTTCAAAATCATTTTTTTCTAAAACTACTAAAATTCCGGCAATCTCATTTGCTTCAATTTGTTTGAACATCGGCGCAATTCTATGTGCAATTGCATTTATTTCTGCAGCATTTTCATCGGCAATGGCATTTTCCAAATAAACTAAATTTTCATTTGTGCTTTCTATAAACGATTTTAAAACATCATTTAAAGCATTGCTGTCATGACCCAGAAAATCTTTAAGCGTTTCTAATGAATATAATTTAGTTGATGTTTTTTCTTCAGTTTCTTGTGTTTCAACTTGAGGAAGTGTTTCGTTTCCTAAAATAATTCGGATAGTTTCCAGCAATATTTTTGGCGAATACGGTTTTTTCACAACTGTTATAAATCCTGCATCTGAATAAACTGAAGCGTCAAGATCTGCTCTTCCGGTTAAAGCAATTACTGGCTGATTTTGATAAAAAGTGCTGTTTTTAAGTTTTTCTAAAAACATGAAACCATCTATTTCTGGCATTTGAATGTCGGTAATAACAAAATCAAAATTCGTTTTCTGAATAACTTCCAAAGCTTTACTGGCATTGCTAAAAGACAAAACCTGATGTTTTTCCTGTCTCAGGACACCGCTGGTCAAATTCAGCAGATTAATATCATCATCAATAACAACAAAAGTCTGTGACTTGGTTGGAAGTAAAATAGGTTTTTTAATTTCTTCAATTGTATTCGAGCTAGTGTCAAATAATAAAGGAAGCTGAATTTCGAAAGTACTGCCTTGCCCAAAAATACTTTCAAGCTGTAATGTCCCACCTAAAATCGAAATTATTTTTTGGCAAATTGATAAGCCTAAACCTGTTCCGCCATATTTTTTTTCGATGTTTTCATTCGCTTGCGCAAATTCTTCAAAAACCAATTTCTGATTTCCTTTTTCAATTCCAATTCCGGTATCTTCAATTGTTATCGTAAAAAAATCATTGTTTTCAGTCAAAAAAGCATTAATTCTGATATAGCCTTCTTCTGTAAATTTATAGGCATTTCCAATGATATTGCTTAAAATTTGCTTCAGGCGAAATGGATCTCCAACAATTTTTGAATTTAGTTTTTCATCAATATTAATGATTAAATCTATGTTCTTTTGTTTGTAAACGGTTTGAATACTTTTGGCTACTTCATCAACAATCTGTGGTAGTGAAAACGGGACTTTTTCAATCGTAATTTTTCCTGCTTCGATTTGAGAAAAATCCAGCAAATCCTGGACTAACTGTGTTATATATTCAGAGGAGTTTTTGATATTATTAATGAAATAAGACTGTTTTGTATTAACATCAGAATTGCCTAAAAGTTCAGAATAACCCACAATGGTACTCAACGGCGTTTTTAAATCATGACTTACGGTCGAGATCAATTGTTCACGGCTTTTAAGAAGATTCTTTGTTTTGAAATTCGCGATTTCAAGCTGTTTTTTATACAATTGTGATTTCGAATAATCACTTACAATTAAAATAGAAAAGAAAATCGTCAGAATCAAACCAATAATAGCCGAAGCAGTTACGATTTCATTTACTTTTTTAAGTGATTTTTCTTTTAAAGAATTGTTTTTTATGGAGTTGATGATGATTTCGCGTTCAATAATTCGAAGTACTTTTCGCAGTTGATCAGAAATTGCGATTTCATTTTTCAGCAATTTATTTTCTTCAAAATTCAAAGATTCTTTTTTCTTTTCGGCTCTTAATTTTACAGAGCTTAAAAGTTTTTTGGAATTCGCTAAAATCGAATCCGAAGCTTTTTTGCTCAGCGTATTGGTGCTGTCATCCGGAATATTCTGATTCAGATAATCAACATATTTTTGAAGCACATTTTTTTGATACGCACCAAGCTGATTCGGATTTTTAGTAAAATCTTGGAGCTCTAATTTACGAAGCTTAAACTCCATTTTAGTAATTTCATCAATTGCTGAATTTACTGAAACTTCGTCATCTGCCTTGTTTTTTATGGTTTTTAGCTGCTGAATATTTTTGGTTTTTTCTGCCAATAAATATGTTACGCTGTCTAAAAGTACTTTTTGATATTCTGTAGTAACAATTTGCTTTAAAGTGTCGATTCGCGCGCGGAGTGAATCACTTTCAATTACATAACTTTTAAAGTCTTTATCAGAATTGGTTTGGATCGTTTTTCGCGCTAAACTTTCTGTTTTGTAAACGTTCGAGAAAAGTTTGCTGACTCTTAAGATTTTTGTTTTTTCAAATGCAATTTTATCTTCTAATTTATTATATACTACATTCTCAGAATATAAGAACCATCCCACTGTAACAACCAATGCAAGTAATGCAACATAGCTGAAAAGCACTTTGATGGCTGTGTAACTTTTTTTGCTTTCCATAGATTTTTAAAGTGGGGATGTGGTGGTTTTAAAATCGAATTCACTGCAATTTATTCAAAAAAATCTGTTTTAAAAAGAGAAATACGACTGAAAGTGTTATATAATTCAAAGGTTCAGAAAATAAAATAGCCACAGATTATATAAAATCTGTGGCTATTAAAATGTTTTTTATTTTTTAAATTATAGCGTTTCGTTCAGCCATTTAAAAAATTCGCCTTGCCAAACTTGTGCATTTTGCGGATGTAAAACCCAGTGGTTTTCATCTGGAAAATAAACAAAACGACTTTTTAATCCTCTTAATTGAGCGGCTTGAAAAGCTTCTTGCCCTTGCCCGATTGGCACACGGAAATCTTTTCCTCCTTGGAAAATCAAGATTGGTCTGTTCCAGTTTTGCACTAAAGTTGCCGGATTGAAAGTTGTATATGATTTTTGGGCTACAGCATTGTCTTTTTCCCAATATGCTCCGCCAAAATCCCAATTGTTAAAGAAAACTTCTTCAGTAGTTCCTAACATTGAAACAGTGTTGAAAACCCCATCATGAGCGATAAAAGTTTTGAAACGGTTGTTGTGAATTCCCGCTAAATAAAATACTGAATATCCTCCGTAACTTGCACCAACACATCCTAAACGGCTTTTGTCAACATAGTTTTCTTTAGCAACATCGTCAATTGCAGATAGGTAATCGTCCATAACTTGTCCGCCCCAATCTTTACTAATTTGTTCATTCCAAGCAACACCGTGTCCTGGCATTCCACGACGATTTGGTGCAACTACAACATAACCTTTAGCGGCCATTAAAGAAAAATTCCAACGGAAAGAATACGATTGAGTCAACGCACTTTGTGGTCCGCCTTGGCAAAATAATAAAGTTGGATATTTTTTTGTAGCATCAAAATTAGGAGGTAAAATTACCCAAACCAACATTTTTTTGCCGTCAGTTGTAGTAACATAACGTTTTTCTGTTTTGCTCAGCGTTAATGTTTTGTAAGTATCTGTGTTTACATTTGAAATTTGTTTCCAAGTGTTTTTCTTCAAATTATAAGAAAAAATTTCAGCAGCATGATTCATATCTGTTCTTGTAACAATAATATCATCACCTGCAAAACCAACTAAGTCAGCCACATCAAAATCTCCGTTTGTAATTTGACGAACGTTAATTGCCATTTTAGTCAAGCCAGGAAAATTAACTGTAAAAAGCTGTTTTGTTCCATCAACCGGAGCAACAAAAAATACATTTTTGCCGTCTTTGCTCCACATAAATTGATCTACAGTTCCGTCCCAATTTGCCGTTAAATTGGTTTTGATTCCTTTGAATTCAACAATAATGTCGTTTTTATCAGCTTCATAACCGTCACGTTTCATTTGCAACCAAGTCAAATTTCCTGTCGGAGAAAATTGCGGAGCAGTGTCGTAACCAAGATTGTCTTCGGTTCTGTTGATTGTTTTTTGAGTTTCTAAATTGTACTCATAAATGTTTGTATTTGTCGAAACAGCATAAGCAGTTCCTGCTTTTTTCTTGCATACATACAAAATGCTTTTTCCATCAGGTGACCAGATATAATCTTCGTCGCCACCAAAAGGTTTTTGAGGAGAATCAAAAGTTTCGCCTTTTAAAATATCGATTCCGGCAGCGCCATCTTTATTCTCTTTATAAAAAACATGGTTGAATTTACCTTCGTTCCAAGTGTCCCAGTGACGATAATCCAAACCATCATAAATTTGAGCATCAGATTTGTCAAGATTTGGATAAAAATCTTTTCCTAAAACCTTATCAATTTTTACTTCTTCATTGTAAACTAAAAATTTTCCGTCAGGCGAAACGTTTTTGTCTTTTAAAACATCTTTTGTGTCTTTGATCTCAGTAGCATTACCACCATTAACTGGAATAATGTACAATTTTGAAGTTGATTTGTTTTCTGCTACAGAAGGTGTAGAAACTTTAAAAACAACATTTTTTTCATCTTTTGAAAGTCCAAGTGCAGTAACTCGTCCTAATTTCCATAACAATTCCGGAGACATCACATTCTGTCCGATAGCATTTAAACTCATCATTATTAAGGTTGTGAATAAAACTTTTTTCATAATAAAACTTGTAATTTTTGTGTGCTAAAAATACAACATTTAAATTCCATTTTGTGAAAATGAGAATTCCAAATTTCTGTTAAAATTCTACTATGTTTTTCCGCCACGAATTCACGAATTTTTATTTTCAGAGTTAATCAAAAATAATTTATGTATTACTTCGTCTATTCATTATCGTTCGAGTTGTGGCGAATAAAAAATCATTATTTTTATAAAAAAGTCTGAATATGGAATTGAGTTATTGGGAACTGAAAAACTGGTTTACAAATATTGATTATACAATAGTAGGCAGCGGAATTGTTGGTTTGCATGCCGCATTACGCTTGCGCGAAAGATTTCCTGCTGCTAAAATTTTAGTTTTAGAAAGAGGAATGCTGCCCCAAGGCGCGAGCACAAAAAATGCCGGTTTTGCCTGTTTTGGAAGTCTTTCGGAAATTTTGGATGATTTAAGAACACATTCCGAGGATGATGTTGTGGCGCTTATCGAAAAACGCTGGAAAGGTTTGCAAATGCTCCGAAAAAGACTGGGCGATTCAGCAATTGATTTTAAACCTCATGGCGGATATGAACTATTTTTGAAAGAAGATGAACTCGGATTTAGCGAATGTATTTCGAAAATTCCGTTTATAAATGAAGTTTTAAAACCACTTTTCAAAGCCGATGTTTTTTCTAAAGAAGTAGATCGTTTTGGTTTTGAAAATATTCAGGAATATTTAATTTTTAATCCGTTTGAAGCGCAAATCGATACCGGAAATATGATGCAGGAATTGTTGAGACAAGCCGTTGCAGCAGATATTTTAATTTTGAATCAGCAAACCGTGACGGGTTATTCTGATTTAGGAAATCAGGTTAAAGTTGTGTTGAATGATTTTAGTTTTAAAACCCAAAAACTGTTTTTTGCGACAAATGGTTTTGCCGGATCGTTGACAAATGGCGCTGTAAAACCTGCCAGAGCGCAAGTTTTAATTACAGAACCTATTCACAATTTAGATATAAAAGGAACGTTTCATTTAGATAAAGGATATTATTATTTCAGAAATATCGGCGATCGGATTTTACTTGGCGGAGGCCGAAATCTTGATTTTGAAGGAGAAACCACAACTGAATTTGGTAACACGAAAATTATTCAAAATAAATTGGAAGATTTGCTGAAAAATGTAATTTTACCAAATCAGGATTTCCAGATTGCGCATCGTTGGAGTGGGATTATGGGAATTGGGAACAGTAAGAATCCTGTTGTGTCAGCACTTTCTGAAAATGTATTCTGCGGAGTACGTTTAGGCGGAATGGGCGTAGCAATAGGAAGTTTAATAGGAACAGAATTAGCAGATTTAATATAATGGCAGCAACCAAAAAACCAGCACCAAAAAAGCCGGCAACAAGTAAACCAAAACCAGCAGCAAAAAAGAAAACAAATCGAACCTTTGGCGAAAAAGTCAAATGGTTTTTTATCAAAGCAATGTTGTGGTTTTTTGGATTGTCAATAGGTTCTGTTATCTTTTTTAAATATGTTCCGGTGCCTTTCACGCCTTTAATGATTATTCGCGCCATCGAAAATAAAATGGCGGGTAAGGAAGTTTATTTCGATCATGACTGGGAACCAATTGAAAAAATTTCGAATAATCTTCAAAAAGCGGTAATCGCCAGCGAAGACGGAACTTTTTTATCACACAACGGTTTCGATTTTAAAGCACTTCAAAAAGCATATAAAAGCAACGAACGCGGCCGCCGAATTAGAGGTGGAAGTACGATTTCGCAACAAACCGCCAAAAACGTTTTTTTATGGCAAGGAAAAAGTTATCTGAGAAAAGGTTTAGAAGCTTATTTTACTGTTTTGATTGAGATCATCTGGGGCAAAGAAAGAATCATGGAAGTTTATTTGAACAGTATCGAAATGGGTGACGGAGTTTATGGCGCTTATGCCGCAACTGAACATTGGTACCGCCGTGATGCATCGAGCCTGACGCCAATGCAGGCTGCAGGAATTGCCGCAATTCTTCCAAATCCAAGAAAATTTAAAGCAACGGGTTCTTCAAGTTATATTAATAGACGAAAAGAAAGAATTGTTCGTGAAATGCGCTACGTTGGAAAAATAAATTACGATGGTAAATAAAAACGTTTTTCTGGCGGTTTTTCTGCTCGCAACAACTTTGGTTTTCGGACAGGGAAATACAAAAGAATTCGGTTTTATCTCCGATAATGATTTATATACATCATCTAAAAATGATATGTATTATACCAATGGTTTAGAACTTTTTTTTCGTTATTTATCCAAAAACGAAAATGAAAAAATCAATAAAAAAATAACCGAATTTCGTTTAGGGCAATACATTTATAATCCAAGATATATCAATCAAACGGCTGTAGATATTAATGATCGTCCTTTTACTGGTTATCTTTTCGCAGAAGTTGGACGCAGTTTTTTCTACCAAAGCGAATCAGTTCTAAAAATAGATTTTCAATTGGGTTATATGGGGCCAAATGCTTTTGGGCGCGAAACTCAGGAAAGTTTTCATCATCTTATTGGCTATAAAAGAGTGTATGGTTGGGAAAATCAGTTGCATAATGCTCTTGCTGTTCAGGCGCATGCTATGTATTCGAAGAAATTATTTCCGAGTAAACACAATGATTTTATAGATCTTCATTTTCAATCAGAAGCTAATTTAGGAACTATTTTTACTGGCGTTTCAACAGGATTTCTCACCCGAATTGGTTTTAAAAAACTACAGCCAATTTACGATTCCAATTTGCATGATGCTTCTGTAAGCTCAGAACCGCAATATGAAATCCGCGAATTTTATTTTTATGCCATGCCAATTGTGAATTATCAGTTTTATGATGCCACAATTCAAGGAAGCATGTTTAGCGACACGAGTCCAGTTACTTTCAATTTAGAACCGCTTCGTTTCAATGCGGAGTTTGGTTTGAAATACCGCCATAATAAATTCAATATTTCGTATTCTTTTCTGTATCGAGGCCGAGAATTGAAAGATCCAGGAATTGATACTAACTCTGGGTATTTTTATGGGTCGATCAGGTTGGGGTTTTTATTAAAGTAAATTTTTTAATAAAAAAAGCCATAACTTTTGTCATGGCTTTTTTGGTATTTATCTATAATATGAATTTTTTATCTTAATAATTTCGGGGTACTAATTCAGAAATATTTAAAAATGATACTTAATTCAAAAACAGATACTTATTTTTTTCTTAAAGATTTGAACGTGCTTTGGTCTTCTTTAGAATAATTTTCTACTTAAATTTTTTGCAAAAGTACAAACAACATGTTGATTAATTCTCAATTTTAGGTTAAATTTTTGTTTTTTATTTAAAATGACATTCTAAAACAGTGTCAAAATTGCTTAATAGTTAATTTTAAAGCAAAAAAAGCCTTCGAATTAATGCATTCAAATTGTTTTTTGTAAATAATAAAAGGGTTCCTACAAATTTTTTAATAACAGGCTTAACTTTTTGATAATATACAGAAATAAAAAAAAGCTTTATATTTAGTATAAAATTCGCGTCATGGATATCAATTGGAATATAATAGGAATTGTGGCAATCTTGGTTGTGGTTTTGGTTGTGTTGACAATCAGAAAAAATCAGAGAGAAAAAAAGAAATTGGAAAATTTGCTGAATAACGATTTCAAAAAAGCTGAAAAAGATAGAGTTGATGCTGATGATTCGGCAAATGAAAAATAATTAGAATTTCTGAAAAAAAATAAACCCTTGTAAAACAGAATTTACAAGGGTTTTTTATTTTGTGGAGAATACCGGATTCGAACCGGTCACCCCTTGCCTGCCAGGCAAGTACTCTAGCCAAATGAGCTAATCCCCCAAAGCGTTAACAAATAAAGTTAAATAATTTTCAAAAAACAAATTTCGGTGAGTTTCTGGAGTATTATTTTTCAAAAGCGTAACTTTACTTTTAAATCTGTTTTTTATGAGTTTAGAAAATGCAAACGGAAGCTTAGAAACTTCTTTTCAAAATACTATCGCAACGGTTCAGTTTGGTCATCCTGCGAGTAATTCTTTTCCGCGTCAATTATTGGATCGCCTTACGGCAGAGATTAATTCCTTAAGCCGAAATGAAAATGTTTCGGTTATTATTTTAAAAAGCAAAGGAGCAAAAGTATTTTGTTCCGGAGCTTCGTTTGATGAACTTTTACAGGTTGAAAATGAAGAACAGGGAACTGAATTTTTTTCTGGTTTTGCTCATTTGATCAATGCAATGCGCAATTGCAATAAATTAATCATTGGGCGTGTTCAGGGAAAAGCAGTTGGTGGCGGTGTTGGAATTATCGCGGCTTGTGATTATACTTTCGCAACATTGCTAAGTGATGTAAAATTATCTGAACTCGCAATAGGAATTGGACCGTTTGTGATTGAACCCGCTGTTTCCCGAAAAATTGGTAAAACGGCTATGTCTGAAATGACTTTAGCTCCTGAAAAATGGAAAACGGCTGAATGGGCTTTTAATAAAGGGTTATATTCAGTTTTATGTGATGCGGCCAATCTTGACTCGGAAGTAGATCATTTTGCGGAAAAACTGAGTTCTTATAATCCTGAAGCTTTATACGAAATGAAAAAAATCATTTGGGAAGGCACTGAACAATGGGAATCGCTTTTGTTTGAACGTGCGGCAATTACAGGTAAATTGGTTTTGTCTGATTTTAGTCGAAATGCTTTGACTCAGTTTAAAAAATAATTTTTTGCCACAGATTAAAAGGATTTTAGAATAATCTAACTAATCCTTTTAATCTGTGGCTAAATAAAAATAATTGTAAAATGAAACTTATTTTATTATTTCAAAAAGTTGACGTTGCAGAGAAAATTAAAAATGCACCAGACAGCGGTTATCAGATTGGTGTTGTCATTGGATCTTTTATTCCGTTCCTTATTTTAGGCGGAATTGCTTTGTGGATGTATAACCGTGCTAAAAAAAGAGACGAAAACGGTTATTAATTTGTAAATTTGCAAGCTTAAAATTAAACATCGATGAGTAATATCAGAATTACAAAACAATTTAGTTTCGAAACCGGACATGCTTTGTACGGTTATGACGGAAAATGCAAGAACGTTCACGGACACAGTTATAAATTGTCGGTAACAGTTATTGGTTCGCCAATTACAGATCGATCGAATGTGAAATTCGGAATGGTAATTGATTTTTCTGACCTAAAGAAAATTGTAAAAGAAGAAATCGTCGATCAGTTTGATCATGCAACGGTTTTCAATCAAACTACGCCGCATATTGAATTGGCAAACGAATTGAAAAATCGTGGTCACCATGTTATTTTAGTTGATTATCAGCCAACAAGTGAAAATATGGTGGTTGATTTTGCTGAAAGAATTGTGGCTCGCCTTCCAAAAGGAATTTCTCTTTTTTCACTTAAACTCCAGGAAACAGAATCTTCATTTGCAGAATGGTACGCAAGTGATAATTTGTAAAAAAATCAAAAGTCAAAAGTCGAAAATCAAAAGTTTTTATCTTAGTTGTCTAAAATCTAAGAAGTCTAAAATTCTAATAATCTAAATGAAAAAAATATATTTTGCCTCAGATCAGCATTTTGGTGCGCCAACTCCTGAGTTGAGTTTGCCACGCGAAAAAAAATTCGTGGCGTGGCTTGACGAGGTTAAAGAAGATGCAGAAGCTATTTTTTTGCTTGGTGATTTATTTGATTTTTGGTTCGAATATAAAACGGTTGTGCCGAAAGGTTTTGTGCGTATTTTGGGCAAATTAGCTGAAATTCGCGACAGCGGAATTCCGATTTATTTTTTCGTCGGAAATCATGATTTATGGATGAATGATTATTTTGAAACCGAATTGAATATTCCGGTTTATCACGATAACAAAGAATTTATTTTTAACGGAAAAACCTTTTTAATTGGCCACGGCGACGGAAAAGGTCCTGGCGACAAAGGTTATAAACGAATGAAGAAGGTTTTTACAAATCCGTTTTCAAAATGGCTTTTTCGTTGGCTTCATCCAGATGTTGGCGTTAGTTTAGCGCAATATCTTTCGGTTAAAAATAAATTAATTTCTGGCGATGAAGATGTGAAATTTTTAGGTGAAGAAAACGAATGGTTGGTTTTATACGCCAAACGTAAACTCGAAACAAAGCATTACAATTACTTCATTTTTGGGCATCGCCATTTGCCAATGATAATTCCAGTTGGCGAAGATTCAAATTATGTAAATCTAGGCGATTGGATTGGTTATTTTACTTACGGAGTTTTTGACGGTGAGAATTTTGAACTTAAAAAATTCGAAAAATAAGTTAGTCAAAAGTCGAAAGCCTAAAGTCAAAAGTTATCGAGTTAAATGCTATGTTGCTTATTTTGCAGCCATTGGATAAATACCGATTTTATGCGTTCGCAGAATATATTCAGAAAGTTGTTTACTGCTTGAAAGCTGAAATTTAATTGCTCCTGATGCTTTTTTCGGCATATGACATTCCACACAATTAGAAGCCATTAGTTTTTCTGGCATTATTTTTTGTGTCTTTTCATTGTGTTTCAAACCTTGGTGACAGCTCATACAAATTTTGGAATAAGAAGCCATGTTTTTTGAAGCATTTTCATGAGGATTATGACATGTAATGCAATCCATTTTTTCACTATTGATAAAACACTTGCTTTGCGCCATTAAGCGAAATTGGTTTCCATGAACATCAAATTGTGCAGTGTCTGTAATGCTTCTGGTTGCTCTGTAAAACTCAGATAAATTATCTCCGGGTTTAAAATCAAAACGAGATTTTAATTTCATTCCATCATTTCCAGCATGACAAAGTGCGCAGGCATCTAGTCTTTGTTGTTTATTTAAATTTTTAAAACTTGTAATGCTGTTTGCAATTTTTACATTCGGGTTTTTCAAATGAAATTCGACATGTTTTTTAGCCGGACCATGACAACGTTCGCAATCAATTCCATAAACAATCGTTTCCTTTTTGATGATATCTTCAACATCCATAGACATCATGTTTTTTTCTGCAGAATTTTGATTCACATCTCGGCTGCTGGCATTTGAGGCGTGGCAAGAATAGCAGTCTTTCACTACCATTCGGTCAAAATAAGGTTTATCTGCTGGGAAACCTGGACTTGTTGCCCAATTATTTATAGAATTATAATAGGAAATAGGTAACTCGTAAGTATTGTTTTCACGCCAATAAACTGAAGTCTGCGCATGTTTTGTTCCAAATATAATTTCAAATTTATGCGCCTGAACTTCTTTTCCGTTTTTATATAAAATCTGAAAAAGACTGTCGCCATGTTTTTCCATGACTAGTTTTGTGTCTTTGTCATAAATAAAAGTATGATTGCCTTTGTCAAAATCACCAAGTACGTTTTCTAAAGTTGCCGGAGCAGTCGCTTTGAAATGAGAGCTCTTCAAAGCCATATCATATTGCGTTTGATGACACTGAATACAGCTTTCAGAACCTGCATAATCAGTACCGCGCGGGTCGATGTAATCGTCAGAAGAATTTTTGCAGCTTGTAAAAACTACCGTAAAAAGTATAAAAGCAAAAAGAATGCGTGTTTTTTCCATTGCCGTAAATATACTTTTTTTTGAAGTAAATCAAAATATATTTCAATAATGAAAAAATGCTGTTAAAATATTTAGAATAATTCTTAATTCATGCCTACTCCATAAACATATTCGTCGAGTTCGATTTTAAATAGAGAACCTTCAACTAAATCTTTTATCGATTTCAATTCGGTCATTGAAACTGCTAAATCAATAGAATTGCAAGGCGTTTTTAATAAAAATTTATGGCAGGAATATTTCATTTCGCAAGCTTCACAACAAGCATTTTCGATTATGCTATCTTCAATTAAATCACAAAACTGATTGAGCTCTGATATTGTAAAATAAAAACCAGTTTCTTTAAAAACCAATTGTACTTTGTCGATTATAGTTTGACTGTTTTGTTTCCAGTAAAAAGCTATGCCAAAATTATTGTGGTAGATTTGTTCTATTTCTCTCATCGTAAAACCTTTTATTTCAACAAATATAAATATTATTTATATTAATTCTAAATAAAAAATTCATAAAAGTTTGAAAAAATCTTTTCTAGTTGGTGCATTATAACAACAGTAAAAGTTAAGATTTGTCTCTTTAGAAAGGTAGGAATGTTTTAGTTCATGCCAGAACCATAAATATATTCATTAAGATTAAGTCGAAATAATGAACCCTCAACCAAATCTTTAATGGAATTTAATTCAATTGGTGATATTTCTAAATCTATTGCAACATAGGGTGTTTTCAATAAAAATTTATCGAAGGCACGTTTTACACCTCGCGTATCATAATCATTACGGTCTGTTACGCAGTCATCAATTAAATTGTGAAATTCATTTAACTCCTGAACTGAAAAATAAAATCCCATTTGTTTAAAAAGCAACTGAATTTTATCTGATACAATTTCGTTGCCTTCTTTCCAGTAAAATGAAATTCCAAAATCGTTGCGGTATATCTGTTCGATGTCCTTCATGGCAATTTTTTTTTGCGCTGCAAAGGTACATACTCTTTATATTAACACTTGACTAAGAAAAGCATAAAAAAATGCTAAAAAACTTATTAATGATTGATTTTTAGTTGTTTAGATGGATTCACTTTTTAAATGAATTAATATCTTTTAATGCAGTCTAATGAAATTATTTCAACCAATATTTTAGGTAGGAGAGAAATTCTTTTTGTTGGTCAACAAATAAATAATGCGAACAATTATCAAGGAAAGCAAAGTGTTTTTCTCCCGTTATTGCTTTAAGCGAATTGATTTGTTCCAATGAAAAAATGCCATCTTGTTTTCCATAAATGGCAAAAATAGAAACTCCAGAAGCTTTAATTTTTTTTAAAATCGGACGCGTATCAATATTGTTTTGCTTTTCGTTTTGGTAAAAAAGAAGTGGTGCATTTTTATTTCTAATATTGGTTTTATAAAATTCACCGGCTTCATAATTGGCATATAATTTTTTTGAAGCTTTTGTTGGTTTTGGCATTTTAAAATAACCTTCATCACTTGCCAAATCAAAGCAATGTTTTCTATATCCTGCAGAATGTTTATCAAGTTTTTCTACGTAGGCTATTTTATTAAGTGTTTTGGAATCGTAATCATGAATCTTTTTTATAGAATTTAAGATATGATCATAGGCTTCCTGTTGAGAAAATAGCGCTCCGGCCAAGACCAAGGCACTCACATTTTGCGGATATTTATTGGTATAAAGTGTTGCGACTAACCCGCCAAAGCTATGGCCAAGTATAACCGCTTTCTTCAAATGATATTTTTTGTAAATTGAATTTAAATCCTGAAAAGCTTCTTCATAGGTGAATTTTGCATTAGGATCAGATGATCTTCCTTCGCCTCGACGATCATAAGCAATTACATAAAAACCTTGATTAGCCAGATTTTGAGCTGTTGTTCCTTCAAATAAAGTTGCGTTGCCACTTGGTCCTCCGTGAATAAAAATTAGAGGTTTATTATTCTCGTTTCCGTACGTTTTGATATAAAGGTTTTGACCATTTAGGAAAATGGATGTAATCAAAGCGACAATCAGGAGTAATTGTTTCATTATTCCTGATTATGATGCTCTTCCATATCTCTTTTTAGATCTAAATTTCTAAAAGTAGGAGATATAAAACCGAAGCCTAAAACAGTCAAAAGTGTAATACTTCCTCCAAAAACAACCGAAGTAACAGTTCCCATTAATTTAGCGGTTGCACCACTTTCAAAAGCACCTAATTCATTTGAAGAACCAACAAAAATTGAATTTACGGCACCAACGCGTCCGCGCATATGATCGGGAGTTTTAAGCTGTAAAATGGTTTGGCGAATTACTACAGAAATTCCGTCAGCTAATCCGCTTAAAAATAAAGCAAAAACAGAAAGCCAGAAATAAGTCGAAACACCAAATAAAATAATCGATAAACCAAAAACAAAAATGGCGATTAAAAGTTTTTTTCCTGCATTTTTATACAAAGGCACATAAGCAGAAACGAGCATGGTAATAAAAGATCCAACAGCAGGTGCGGCTCTTAATATTCCAAATCCTTCAGCACCAACTTTTAAAATGTCCTGAGCAAAAATTGGCAATAACGCTACTGCGCCTCCAAAAAGTACTGCAATCATGTCAAGCGATAAAGCGCCTAAAACAACTTGGTTTTTAAAAACAAAAGTTAAACCTTCCGTAAGACTGTCTTTTATTGATTCTCCAATCTTCGGATTTACGATTGGTTTTTTACTGATTTGTGACAAGGCAATTAAGGCGAGAATTGAGAATCCGAAAACAAGACACATTGACCAGTGAACTCCAATCCAGTTAATTGAAAACCCAGCCAACGCGGGGCCCATTACTGCTCCAATTTGCCAAACTGAACTGCTCCATGTAGAAGCATTTGGATATACTTTTTTAGGTATAATCAGCGATTGAAGGGAGAAAGTAGTTGGACCTAAAAACGCTCTAACCAATCCGCCCAGAAATACTAAAGCATAAATGGAATATAAAATAACAGTTTGAGATAAACCACCAACAATTTTTGGCCATGTCAATAAAAATAATCCAAAACTAATTACAGAAAATCCCAGAATACATTTTACCAATAATCCTTTCTTTTCACTTTGATCGACAATATGCCCGGCAAATAATGCCATTCCAACAGCTGGAATTACTTCCATCAAACCAATAATTCCTAGTGAAAGCGGATTTTTAGTTAAACTGTAGACTTCCCATTCGATCACAATAAACTGCATTGCCCAGGCAAAAACCATGCAGAAGCGCAGTAATAAATACACATTGAATTCTCTATAACGAAGCGCCTGATATGGATCTGGCTTGTTTGATTTATCTTCCATTTGTTCTAATGTCTTTCAGCATAAGCTGTGTTGAAATTGTGCCGTTCCATTCATTTTCAGCAATTGTATAGGCTAGTTGAAACGGATTTTGATTTTTTGTAATATCTATTTTTTTTCCAAGTCCAAAGCCAATTGCGGCAATTCCGTCGGAGTTGATTTGTTTTGCGAAAAGCCTTAAATGTTCGTCTTCTGAACCTAAAGTTTTAGCATAACCGGTATCTTTTACATCAGAAGTCATAAAAACCGGCGTCATATTTTGTGGGCCAAAAGGTTCAAATTGTTTTAAAATCCGAATTAATTTTGGCGTTATATCAGAGAAATCAATTTCTGCATCAATCTCAATTTCTGGAGTCAGCATTTCTGGTAAAATTGTTTCTGAAACTTGTTTTTCAAAAGCATTTTTAAAAGTCTGATAATTTTCTGCTTTTAACGTCATTCCGGCCGCATACATATGTCCTCCAAATTGCTCCAAATGTTCTGCGCAGGCATCCAATGCATTATAAACATCAAATCCTTTTACAGATCGGGCAGAAGCAGCATATTTGTCGCCACTTTTAGTAAAAACTAAAGTTGGACGATAATAGGTTTCGATTAATCTTGAAGCTACAATTCCAATTACGCCTTTATGCCAGTCTTCCTGAAAAACAACAGTTGAAAATCGCTCTTCTTCGTTGTTTTCTACAATCTGCTGGAAAGCTTCTTTGGTGATTTTTTTGTCTAAATCTTTTCGGTCGGCATTATATTGTTCAATTTCCGAAGCAAATTGTTGCGCTTGTTCCAAATCAAATTCGGTTAAAAGCTCAACAGCATGATTTCCGTGCTTGATTCTTCCGGCCGCATTTATTCGTGGCGAAATAATAAAAACAACATCAGTAATGTCTAAAACTTTCTTTTTTACCTGATGAACCAGAGCTTTAATTCCTGGTCTTGGTTCGCTGTTAATGACTTTTAAACCGAAATAAGCTAAAACACGATTTTCTCCCGTTATCGGAACAATATCGGCAGCAATTGCCGTCGCAACCAAATCCAGATAAGGAACAAGATCTTCTACTGTTTCATTTCGATTTTGACCTAAAGCCTGAATCAATTTAAAACCAACTCCACAACCGCATAATTCATCATAAGGGTAGGAGCAGTCTTCTCTTTTTGGATCTAAAACGGCCACTGCATCTGGAAGAGTTTCTCCTGGCCTGTGGTGATCACAAATAATAAAATCGATGTTTTTTGCGTTCGCGTAGGCGATATGATCGATTGATTTGATTCCGCAATCGAGGGCAATAATTAAGGAAATTCCGTTATCATCTGCGTAATCAATTCCTTTATATGAGATTCCGTAACCTTCATCATAACGATCAGGAATGTAAGTTGCAATATTTGGATAATGTGATTTTAAATACGAAGAAACCAAAGAAACTGCGGTTGTTCCATCGACATCATAATCGCCAAAAACCAGAATGTTTTCCTGGTTTTCAATTGCCGATTCGATTCGGGAAACCGCTTTGTCCATATCTTTCATTAAATACGGATCATGAAGATGTTCTAATGAAGGACGAAAGAAATTTTTAGCATCTTCAAAAGTTTCAATACCACGCTGAATCAAAAGTGTTGCTACAAAATCTTCTACATTTAAAGCTTGTGCCAAATGTTTGATTTTATCTTCAGAAGGTTTTGGTTTTAATGTCCAACGCATTTTTTAATTGTAGATTTTAGATCTTAGATTTTAGATTGAAGAAATCGAAAATCGTTTAATCTGGATAGGTAATTTTTTTTGCCACTCCCGATAGCTATCGGGATATATGATTTAAAAGATTTTTTAATCTGTGTTAATCAGTGAAATCTGTGGCAGAATATTTTGTATTATTTCGCTTCTAAAGCATTTCCTTCAAATTGAATTCCGTCCCAGCCTAAGTTGATGAAATTTCTAATATTTTGATGATTTGTTCCATTTGGATCTCCTAAAACTTCTTCAAAATAAAAAGCGCCAAAACATGCTAAAGTTTCTTCTTTGCTTAAGTTTTGCAATTTCGCGAAAGAAAATAATTTACAAGAACCCGAATTTTCTCCGGCAGCGTTATGTTGTGTTCCATTTTGAAAAGCAGTTGGAGTAAAAATGTAATTTTCTTCGATTACTGCAATAGTTTCAGGAAATGCGATTTGTGTTGGAGTTTGTTTTACTTTTTCTAAAAAGGCTTGAATGCTCATGTTATTGTGTATTAGTTTTTAGCCACAGATTAAAAGGATTAGAATGATTTTTTTGCTACGAATTTCACAAATTGACACGAATCAAATTAGTGGAAATTTGTGTGATTCGTGGCTACCTTAATTTTTAATCTGTGAGAATCATTTTAATCTGTGGCTGAAATAATTATTTATTCTTCATCGTCCTTAGAAAACTTGCTTTTCTTAGGTTCTTTTGTTATTGTTTTTCCAGCGACAACAACGACGATTTCGCCGCGTGGTGCTGTTTTTTCAAAATGCGCTAAAACTTCTTTAGCAGTTCCGCGTACATTCTCTTCGTGTAATTTTGATAATTCTCTTGAAACACAAACTTGTCGGTCTTCGCCAAAATATTGTACAAATTCAGCTAAAGTCTTAACGAGTTTATGCGGAGAAACGTATAAAATCATCGTTCTGGTTTCTTCGGCTAAAGCCAAAAAACGAGTCTGACGTCCTTTTTTATCAGGAAGAAAACCTTCAAAAACGAATTTGTCATTTGGAAGCCCGCTGTTTACTAATGCGGGAACAAAAGCCGTTGCGCCAGGAAGACATTCGACTTCAATTTTATTTTCGACACAAGCGCGAGTTAAAAGAAATCCCGGATCTGAAATCGCCGGAGTTCCAGCGTCAGAAATCAAAGCGATAGTTTCGCCAGCTTTCAAACGTGAAATTAAATTTTCAGTGGTTTTGTGTTCGTTGTGCATGTGATGGCTGTGCATGTGCGTACCAATTTCAAAATGCTTCAACAATTTGCCACTTGTTCGTGTATCTTCGGCCAAAATCAAATCGACTTCTTTCAAAACCCGAATGGCTCTGAAAGTCATGTCTTCAAGATTGCCAATTGGCGTTGGAACGATATATAATTTTGACATATTTTTTTATTCGTGAAATGTAAAATGTGAGATGTGAAAAGTGTTATGAGAATTTCTTCTCGATAATTCCTAGAAAACGTTCTGCGTAATCGTCTTTTCCTTCCCAGTTATTATAATCTGGTTTTACCATGTTTTCAATAAATTCCTGTGCTTCGCTATAAGTGTCAAAAGTCAGCAATTGATTTAAAACGCGGCTGTAATCTTCGGTACTGTTTCCAAAAAGATTTTTAGTGAACGCAATTCGGTCATTTAAATCAATATGAAAACCTTTTGCTAGTTTTTCATTTAAAGTTGTTGCTTTTGGTTCTGCTTTAGTTTCTAAAACGGCAGTTTCAACAACTTTCTTTTCTGCAAAATCAAATGTAGGAGTCGGTGTTGGTGAGACGGCTTCAAAACTGTCTACTTTTACAAACTGGGCATCAGCATAATTGATTCCGAAATCTTCGAACGCAATCGGGGCTGAAGTTGTTTTTGATGAACTTTCTACTTTTGGTTCTTCTATTTCTGATGGTTTCTCTAATTCAAAAGCGGGTTTAAAATCCGGAATTGGGTTTAAATCATTGACTGTTTTAAATGAAAGATCATTTGCTTCGATTGTTTTTTTAGCTTCAGAAACAGCTGCTTGGATTTTCTCAATAATTGGATCTTTAGCATTTTCTACAGTTTCAGTTTCTTTGACTGCTTCAGCTTCTTCTACTTTTTCAACAATAGGTTCTTCAATAGCTTCCTGAGTATCTTCTTCAATTGGCTCTGGAGTTGTTTCTTCTGGAATTTCGGCAATTATTTCTTCAACAATTGCTGGTTCAGGAGTTTCTTCAATTGCAATTGGAGTTTCAATTATAGCTTCTGCTGGTGCTTTTTCTTCTTTTTCGAAAATAGTTTCGATTTCAGAACTGATTTCGCTGTGGCTGATTGTAGGTTTTACTTCGTCGAAATTTTCATTGACAAATTTTAAAATAGCTAATTTCTCATATAATTTCTGCGTTTCAAGGTACAATTGATTGATATCGGATTTGTTTTTAAGTTTTAAAATTCGATGTGCAATGCTGATTAAATCGGCTTCCAATTTTTTTTTCATAACTGTTGAAATTATAGTGAATAAGGTATTTTAGTGTATTTGATGTCTGAATGTCTTTAATCTTGAAGAAATTCAAAAGATAATTTTTTATTTCTGTTAATAAGCAATTCCAAATCTCCGATTTGATAAAAATTTTCTACTTTTGAAAAAATGTAAAACAGCACATTTTTACGTCGATTTATTACCAGTACAAAGTAATAAAAACTATTCATTTTTAAAGGCAGAAAAATACAAAATGTTTCTCGAAAATACAGTAAATCACAAAGAACAATTTGGTTGGATTGAAGTTATTTGTGGATCAATGTTTTCGGGTAAAACCGAGGAATTAATCCGCAGATTAAAACGCGCGCAATTTGCCAAACAAAGAGTCGAAATTTTCAAACCCGCTATCGATACCCGTTATCATGACGAAATGGTAGTGTCTCACGATGCTAATGAAATTCGTTCTACACCGGTTCCGGCGGCAGCTAATATTTTGATTTTAGCACAAGGCTGCGACGTTATCGGAATTGACGAAGCGCAGTTTTTTGATGATGAAATTGTTACAGTTTGCAATGATTTAGCCAATCAGGGAATTCGTGTAATTGTTGCCGGTCTTGATATGGATTTTAAAGGAAATCCTTTCGGACCAATGCCGGCGCTTATGGCAACAGCCGAATATGTTACGAAAGTTCACGCTGTTTGTACCAGAACTGGAAATCTTGCTAATTATAGTTTCAGAAAAACAGATAATGATAAATTAGTAATGCTCGGAGAAACGGAAGAATATGAACCGCTTAGCCGTGCTGCGTATTTTAATGCCATGAAGAAAATTCAGGAAAAATAGGTTTCAAATTTTATTTAAAATTTAAATTATGCAGGATAAACAAAACCGTAAAAAACAAAATATTTTATTATTAGCTGTTATTGGAATTGCGGTTGTTTTGGCTGTTTTTTTTCAGTTTTATCTTTCTGAAAGTAAAGATGAGGTGGATTCAGAAATTGTTGAATTAGTTGCGAAATACAATAAAAATTGCCCATTAAATATTCAGGAAGGAATTCGGTTGGATAGTGTGAGCTTGCACGAAAAGCAAGTTGTTCAATACAATTTGACCTTGATAAATGTTGAGAAAACAACTGCTGAGACTGATGTGATAAAAACAGAAATTGAAAAAAGTTTCTTAAGCACAGCCAAAGCAAATCCCGGACTTCAGGTTTTTAGAGATAATGATTATACTTTGATTTATAGTTACAGTGATAAAAAGAAAGTGTTTTTGTTTACGGTGAAAATATTGCCGGATCAATATAAATAAGCTTAAAAAACATAAAAATAAAACCCGACAAATTTTAAATTTGTCGGGTTTGTTGTTTTACATCCTTTGTTTAAACTGGACTGAAGTCCAGCTCTACAAAATAATATGTTCCTTCGGAACGAAGAAAGAGTCTTTGGCTCGATTGATATTGTAGGGCTGGACTTCAGTCCAGTTTAATGATGAGAATAAGAAAGAAATAAAAAACCCGACAAGTTTTGGCCTGTCGGGTTTTTTATCTTGTAGAAGTTAAGTTTTATATCTTCTTTCTCATTCTCGCAACCGGAATATCAAGTTGTTCGCGGTATTTTGCAATGGTTCTTCTGGCAATTGGATATCCTTTTTCTTTTAAGATTTCGGCCAATTGATCATCTGGTAAAGGCTTCTTTTTGTCTTCTTCTTCGATCGTATTTTTAAGAATTTTTTTGATTTCCAAAGTTGAAACGTCTTCTCCCTGATCATTTTTCATCGCTTCAGAGAAAAATTCTTTAATCAGTTTTGTTCCGTATGGTGTTTCAACATATTTACTGTTGGCAACACGCGAAATTGTCGAAATATCCAAACCAACCATATCGGCAATGTCTTTTAAGATCATTGGTTTTAGTTTGGTTTCGTCACCGTCTAAGAAATATTCTTCCTGATAATGCATAATGGCATTCATCGTTACAAAAAGTGTTTCCTGACGTTGTCTAATCGCGTCGATAAACCATTTAGCCGAATCCAGTTTTTGTTTAATAAACTGAACCGCATCTTTTTGTGCCGATGATTTATCACGAGAATCTTTATACGTCTGCATCATTTCCTGATAATCTTTCGAAACGTGCAGGGAAGGAGCATTTCTTCCGTTTAAAGTCAGTTCTAATTCGCCGTCAATAATTCTGATAGCAAAATCCGGAACTATATTTTCTGTAACTTTATTATTACCTGTAAAAGAACCGCCTGGTTTTGGGTTCAGTCTTTCAATTTCGTGAATTGCTTTTTTAAGCTGTTCGTTAGAAACGCTGTATTTCTGCAATAATTTATCGTAATGTTTCTTCGTAAAAGCATCAAACTGATTTTCGATAATGTCAATCGCTAAATCTACATATTCTGTTGGCGTTTTGTGCTTTAATTGCAATAATAAACATTCCTGTAAATCACGCGCGCCAACTCCCGAAGGTTCGAGTTCGTGAATCACGGTCATCATTTTTTCGACCATTGCTTCATCAGTATAAATTCCCTGAGTAAAAGCCATATCGTCAACAATATCCGAAATGCTTCTTCGGATATAACCCATATCATCAATACTTCCAACTAAGAATTCGGCAATTTCGCGTTCTTCATCGTTTAAAATAAAAGTATTCAGCTGATTGATCAAATCCTGATGAAAACTTATCGGAGCAGCAAATGGAGTTTCGCGCTCTTCATCATCACTATAGTTGTTTACCTGAGTTTTGTAATCAGGCGTATCGTCGTCGCTTAAGTATTCGTCAATATTAATGTCATCTGCTTCGATTCTGTCTGATTCTGCATCATCATAATCGTCGTAGTCTTCATTAGCGTATTCGTCCGCTTCGTATTCTTCTTCTTTTCCAGCTTCCAAAGCCGGATTTTCGTTCATTTCTTCTAATAAACGTTGTTCAAAAGCTTGCGTAGGCAATTGAATTAACTTCATCAGCTGAATTTGCTGTGGAGATAATTTTTGGGATAATTTTAAATTTAAAAATTGCTTAAGCATATTTTGAGTTAAGAATTATAAGTTATGAGTTATGAGTTTTATACCCATGAACTAGTAACTTATAACATTTATATATTTCTCTTAAATGATTATGAGTCAAGATTAACTCTTAACTCATAACTCATAATTTATAACTTTTTATTAAAATTCCGCGCTACCTGGAGTTCTTGGGAAAGGAATTACGTCTCTAATGTTTGTCATTCCTGTTACAAACAATACCAAACGCTCAAATCCTAAACCGAAACCTGCGTGCGTTGCAGAACCAAATCTTCTGGTGTCTAAATACCAGTATAATTCTTCTTCGTCGATTTCTAATGCTTTCATTTTCTCAACCAAAACGTCGTAACGCTCTTCTCTTTCAGAACCACCAACGATTTCTCCAATTCCAGGGAAAAGAATATCCATTGCGCGAACCGTTTCTCTTCCTGGCTCTGTGTTGTCATTCAAACGCATATAAAACGCTTTAATATTTGCTGGGTAATCGAATAAAATTACCGGACATTTAAAGTGTTTTTCAACTAAGTAACGCTCGTGTTCTGATTGTAAATCAGCTCCCCATTCGTTGATGATATATTGGAATTTCTTCTTTTTATTTGGCGTTGAATCTCTTAAAATATCAATTGCTTCTGTATAAGAAACACGTTTGAAATTATTTTCTAAAACGAAGTTCAATTTCTCTAACAAACTCATTTCGCTTCTTTCAGCTTGTGGTTTTGATTTTTCTTCTTCTAAAAGTCTTCCTTCTAAGAATTTCAAATCATCCTGACAATTATCTAAAGCATATTTAATTACATACTGAATAAAATCTTCAGCCAAATCCATGTTGTCATCCAAATCATTGAAAGCAACTTCTGGCTCAATCATCCAGAATTCTGCCAAGTGGCGAGAAGTGTTTGAGTTTTCCGCTCTAAAAGTTGGTCCAAAAGTGTAAATCTGACCCAAAGCCATCGCGAAAGTTTCACCTTCTAATTGTCCAGAAACCGTTAAGTTCGTATGTTTTCCAAAGAAATCTTTTTTGAAATCAATGTTTCCTTCTTCATTTTTTGGAAGATTATCCAAAGGCAAAGAAGTAACTTGGAACATTTCTCCAGCACCTTCAGCATCTGCTCCAGTGATAATTGGTGTGTTTACGTAAACAAAACCTTTTTCCTGAAAATATTTATGAACCGCAAATGACAATACCGAACGCACACGCATAATCGCACCAAAAGCATTTGTACGTACACGCAAGTGAGCATTTTCACGTAAAAATTCCAAAGAGTGTTTTTTAGGCTGCATTGGGAATTTCTCCGCATCAGAATCTCCAAGGATTTCAAGTTTGTTCACCTGAATTTCATATTTCTGACCTGCACCTTTACTTTCAACCAAAGTTCCAATTACAGAAACCGCAGCTCCAGTAGTGATTCTTTTTAAAGTTTCTTCCGGAGTATTTTCAAAATCAACAACACATTGTATATTATTAATTGTAGAACCGTCATTAAGCGCGATGAACTGATTATTTCTAAAAGTTCTCACCCATCCTTTTGCATTCACTTCCTGTAGCGTCGTCGTACTGTTTAATAAGTCTTTAACCTTTGTGTGTTTCATTTTATATAATATTGATATTAAATTATTTGTTTTTCAACAACTGCAAATATAATCGATAATAATTAATTTTTGAAGCTGTTTCCTGCTCTCCGCTATATCTTTCTATTTTTAAAGAAAAAATAGAAAGGATGCCGCTTCGATCAGGGCTAGGGCACTCGTTTTCAAGATAACCAAATTGTTTTTCTTTTTTGTCATTCCGAGGAACGAGGAATCTCCGCACGTAGCTCTATAAAGATTGGCGATCCTTGGAGCGGAGTTTCTTGCGGAGATTCCTCGTTCCTCGGAATGACAAACTATGTGTCAACCTTTGTCAAAGTTCAAAACGTTGAAGTTTTTTATTTTAATTTGTGGTAGAAAAAAAACTATTCCTCCAAATTCTCCAATAATTCCTCTTTCTTAGTTTTCTTTTTCTCAAAAGTCAAAACCAACGAAGGCAGTACAACCAAATTCGCAAACATCGCAAAAGCCAAAGTACAAGAAATTAATCCTCCAAGTGCAATTGTTCCGCTGAAGCTTGACAATGTAAAAGTCGCAAAACCTAAAATCAAAACTACAGAAGTATAAAAAGTACTAATTCCAGTTTCTCTTAATGCGCTGAAAACTGATTTCTTAACTTTTCCGCCGCTTTGAAGCAAATCGTGTCTGTATTTCGCCATAAACTGAATCGCATTATCAACCGAAATTCCGAAGGCGATACTGAATACCAAAATCGTAGACGGTTTTAACGGAATTCCGAAATAACCCATTAATCCAGACGTAATACAAAGCGGTAAAATATTCGTAATCACCGAAGCCATTACCATTTTAAACGAACGGAATAAGTATAAAATCAGAATTGCAATTGTCAAAATTGCGAAAATCAACGATTCGATTAAGTTGTCAACTAAGTACGAAGTTCCTTTTTGAAAAACCAATGCTTTTCCGGTAACGGTAACTTCAAAACGGTCTTTCGGAAAAATTTCATCAATTTTTGAATGTAATTTTTTCTCCACTTTTGCCATTTCATCCGTTCCAATATCTTTCATGAAAGTGGTGATTCGGGCATATTGTCCAGTTGAATCAACATACGCTTTCATTAGATTTTCTTTGCTGTTTTTCGTCGCATTTTTGGCATAACTCAAAATAAAAGCCTGCTCCTGCGAAGTTGGTAATTGGTAATATTCTGGATTTCCATTGTAGAAAGCCTGTTTCGAATATTTTACCAAATTCACAACAGAAACTGGTTTTGCCAATTCTGGAATTTCAGCAATTGTATTTTGTAATTCGTCCATTTTACGAATCGTCGAGGCTTTCATAACACCTTTTTTCTTTTTGGTGTCAATCATGATTTCCAATGGCATAACGCCGTTGAATTCTTTTTCGTAAAATAAAATATCTTTAAAGAAAGAAGCGCTTTTTGGCATTTCACCAATCAAACTTCCTGAAACTTTCATTTGAGCAACTCCAATTACACTGAAAACCAAAAGTAGTCCGTAAACTATATAAACATATTTACGTTTTGTTTTTACCAGATTTTCAACAACATTTAGTAAAGTCGAAATGTACGTTTTAGTCAAATGGTACAAATGCTTTTCTTTTGGAAGTGGCATAAAACTGTAAATAATTGGCACAATAAAAAGTGTCAACAAATAAACCGAAATTACGTTTATCGATGTTACCATACCAAACTCAAAAAGCAAGTCGTTTCCAGTAATCATAAACGTTGCGAAACCAATTGCTGTCGTTAAATTCGTCATTAAAGTAGCTACTCCAATTTTAGAAATAACACGTTGCAACGCTTTCGCCTGATTGTTATGCAATTTGATTTCCTGCTGATATTTATTAATCAGGAAAATACAATTCGTAATTCCGATTACGATAATCAACGGCGGAATAATAGCGGTTAAAATTGTGATTTTATATCCAAATAATCCCAGTGTTCCAAATGACCAGATTACGCCGACAATTAAAATACAAATTGAAATAAATGTCGCTCTAAACGAACGGAAAAAGAAAAAGAAAATCAAAGAAACCGTCAATAAAGCAGCGCCAATGAAAAGTCCGATTTCGCCTTTCATATCATCAGCATTGATTGTTCTGATGTATGGCATTCCAGAAACTTTCAAATCAATTCCTGTGGTTTTTTCGAATTTAGCGATTTTCGGAACTAAATTTTCAAGTATAAAAGTCTTTCTTTCAGGAGTATTCACTAACGCTTTATTGATATAAATCGCCGAACGAACACTTCCGCTTTCTTTGTTGAATAATAATCCTTCGTAAAAAGGCAAATTGTTGAATAAATCGTGTTGAACACTTTTTAAATATGCAGGATCTAAGGCTTTGCTTTGATCAATAAAAGGCGTTAAAACGAATTTTTCGTTAATGGTGTCTTTTTCCAGTTTTTTCAAATCGTTCAAAGAAACAACTAAATCAACTTCTTTTGATTTTTTTAAACCTGTCATTAATTCATTCCACGCGGCATAATTTTTTGGCGTGAAAAATTTAGGATCTTTAAAACCAATAACAACAAGATTTCCCTCTTCACCAAACTTGTCTAAGAATTTTTGATATTCTTTATTTGCAATATGATCTTTCGGAAGCAAGTTTGCTTCAGTATAAGTCATAGAAAGGTTTTTCCATTGATAACCAAGGAAAATAGTCAATGCAGAAAGGATAATCAGAATTGTTATTCTGTTTTTAAGTATGATTCGGGCTAGTTTTTCCCAAAATCCAACTTGAATAGCGTTTTTCATAAAATCTTTAAAAATGGTTGCAAATGTAGTGAAAATGCCTCAAAATCATAAACAATCGATTGTATTTTACGCAATGTTAACATAATTTTGCAATTATTTAAATTGTGATAATTTTCCTATTTTTAGCTATTTAGTCGTTAGCTTTTCTCATATTTGCAGTTAATTTAAAATTGAAAAGAAAATGAATTGGATTTTATTGATTATTGCAGGACTTTTTGAAGTAGGATTTGCATCTTGTCTTGGAAAAGCAAAAGAAACAACCGGAATTGTATCAACTTATTGGATGATTGGTTTTTTTGTATGTCTTTCAATCAGTATGATTTTATTATATAAAGCAACTCAGGTTTTGCCAATTGGAACGGCTTATGCGGTTTGGACAGGAATTGGCGCGGTTGGAACTGTTTTAGTCGGGATTTTTATTTTTAAAGAACCGGCAGCTTTCTGGAGAATATTTTTCCTTACAACTTTGATCGCTTCAATTATTGGGTTGAAGTTTGTTTCTAGTCATTAAAAAATAAGTCATTGATTTCACAGATTATAAGAAGCTTTTAATATCAAAAACTATTACTTTTAATCTGTGAATTCAATAGCTATCGAAGTGGCAAAAAAACTTTTAATTATTCATAATCAATGCAGCAAAACAATACCACAACTTTTATTTTTTTAGCGATTCTTTTATTGCTTGTCGTCATAATCTGCTTTATGATTTACCAATTAATGCAGGCCAAAAAAGCAAAAGATGACGCCGAAAAAAGTTTTTATGCACTCGAAGTAAAAGTGAATGATTTGCAGCTAGAAACTTTAGAATCAAAACTGAATCCGCATTTGTTCAAGAATATTTTGAATTCAATTCAGTCGCACGCTTATCAGACTTATTTCGCTTTAGATAAATTGGCCAATGTTCTGGATTATATTTTATACGAAAGCAAAAAAAAATTTGTCACTGCCAAAGAAGAAATTGATTTTGCACTGAATTTGATCGAAATCAATAAAATCAAGATCAGTCCGCTTTTTGAATTGAAAATCAAAACCAATATCAATAAAGATGACAAACTTTATGATCAACCTTTATTGGCACCGTTAATTTCGATTGATTTAATTGAAAATGCTTTTAAACATGCCGATCTTCAAAGTGCCGATGCTTTTATATCGGTTGTTTTTGAGTTTAAGGATAATGCTTTTTTTATGACGGTTTCGAATAAAATTTCAGATAAAAAAGTATTGAAAAAAGAACGAAGCGGTTTTGGACACGCCACTTTAGAGCATCGTTTGCGAATTATTTACAAGAATAATTTCAAGCTCGATAAGTTTGTAGAAAACGATGTTTATATTGCTCATCTAAAAATAGATTTACTTGGATACAAAACTGAAATGCTTGCTTCTGGACGATGAGCTTCCGGGATTAACATACCTGAAAATGCTTTGCGAACAAATTCCGGAACTGGAAATCGTAAAAACATATAATAATCCTGAAAAACTTCTGTCTGATTTGGCTAATCTTGATTTTGATTTGCTGATTTCGGATATCGAAATGCCAGGAATCGACGGACTTCATTTGGCTGAAATGCTTCAAAATAAATTGGTGATTTTTTGTACCGCTTATAAGGAATACGCTGCTGATGCTTTTAACATTGATGCTGTTGATTATATCACAAAACCGGTAAAATTAGAACGTCTGCAAAAAGCGATTGCCAAAGCCGTTGAACGTTTTGATAAACCAGATACTAAAAAGAAATTTATTCAATTAAACACCGACAAAGGCAAAACGTTGCTTTATTTTAATCAAATTCAATATATAAAAACGGCTTTGGGAGATAGTCGGGATAAAACGGTTTTATTGACAGATGGCAGTTTTCTGAATCTGAAAAATGTTAAATTTGATACACTTTTAAACGAATTGCCTGACGCTGATTTTTGTCGTGTGAATAAAAAAGAAATCATTGCTGTAAAAGCGATTAAATTTTTTAATCATAACGAAATTGTGCTGCATCATTTGGAAGAAAACAATAAAAATATAACGCTAATTCTCAGTGAAACGTACCGTGCAGACTTTTTGAAAAAGGTGAAAATATAACTTATTACAAAGTTTTACGGACTTATTACATAGATTTAAAATTAGCGGTAAAATTGCTTTTTCACGTAAATCGGACTTCTGATATTTGTTCCATAATTTAAAAAAACGAATTATGAATAACTTTAAAAACTCCTTATTTTACATTACAGTAATTGGCGGTTTTACGACTTTGATATATTGGATAATTTCACAAGGTTCATCTCTTGAAGCGGGCCGAAATGTATTAGAAAAAAAAATAGAAAGTAATCATTGGAATGATTTTTTGAATTCAATGGTTGAAAACCTGCAACATCCTCTTGCCATATTATTAGCGCAGATTGTAACTATTATTTTGGTTGCGCGTTTGTTCGGATGGTTTTTTAGAAAAATCGGACAGCCATCTGTAATCGGAGAAATGATTGCGGGAATTGTTCTCGGGCCATCTTTAGTTGGAATGTATTTTCCGGAGTTTTCAGCCGCTTTATTTCCAAAGGAGTCTTTAGGAAATCTTCAGTTTTTAAGTCAGATCGGTCTGATTCTTTTCATGTTCGTTATCGGGATGGAATTGGATTTGAAAGTTTTAAAAAATAAAGCGCATGATGCCGTTGTAATTAGTCACGCGAGTATTGTTATTCCGTTTGCTTTAGGGTTAACACTTGCTTATTTTATTTACGGAACTTTTGCTCCTCAAGGTGTTGCATTTTCTTCGTTCGGATTGTTTATGGGAATTGCTATGAGTATTACCGCATTTCCGGTTCTGGCAAGAATAGTGCAGGAGCGAGGTCTTCAAAAAACGAAATTAGGAACTATCGCCATTACTTGTGCGGCAGCCGATGATATTACGGCTTGGTGTATTTTGGCAGTTGTAATTGCGATTGTAAAAGCAGGTTCATTAGCTAGTTCACTTTATGTAATTGGTTTGGCGATTTTGTATGTGATTATCATGTTGAAAATTGTTCGTCCTTTCTTGAAACGTGTTGGGGATTTAAATTCAACTCGTGAAAGTCTGAACAAACCTGTCGTTGCGATTTTCTTTCTGACACTTTTATTTTCGGCATATGCAGCTGAATTAATTGGAATCCACGCATTATTCGGAGCTTTCTTAGCTGGAGCGATTATGCCGGAAAACAGTAAATTCAGAAATATTTTTATCGAAAAAGTGGAAGATGTTTCGATAATTGTTCTTTTGCCTTTATTCTTTGTATTTACGGGTCTTCGTACACAAATCGGATTGTTGAATGATCCTGCTTTATGGAAAATCACTGGATTAATTATTGTTGTTGCTGTTGTAGGGAAGTTCTTTGGAAGTGCTTTGGCAGCAAAATTTGTCGGACAAAACTGGAAAGACAGTTTGGCAATCGGTGCTTTAATGAACACACGTGGATTGATGGAATTAGTTGTTTTGAATATTGGTTATGATTTAGGAGTATTATCTACAGAGATTTTTACAATGATGGTAATCATGGCTTTGATCACAACTTTTATGACCGGACCAGCTTTAGATTTCATCAATTTTGTTTTTAAAGATAAAGTTACAGCAGTTCCAGAAGAAATTGGAACCAAAAGCAAATACAAGATTCTGCTTTCTTTTGCCACTCCTGAAAGAGGGAAAAAATTGCTGAAAATTGCAAACAGTTTAGTTAAAAAACAAGGGGACAATTCTGTTGTAACTGCAATGCATTTGTCTTTAAGTACAGAAATCCATTCATTCGACGTCAAAGATCACGAGCGAAAAATGCTGATTCCTATTATTGAGGAATCAAAAAATTTGAATCAAAAGATAAATAGCGTTTTTAAAGTAACAAATGATATCGATGCTGATATTATTGATTCGGCTAATCAAGGCGAATATGATTTGTTGCTTGTTGGATTGGGACAATCTATTTTTGATGGAACTTTACTTGGAAAAATCCTTGGGTTTACAACCAGAATAGTAAATCCAGACCGATTGATAGATAAATTTACAGGAAAAGAAGGTTTGTTTGAAAATTCTCCTTTTGATGAAAGAACACGTCATATTATTGCCAAAAGTAAAATGCCGGTCGGGATTTTTATTGATAAAGATTTAGAAGAAGTTGATCAGGTTTTTATGCCGGTTTTTAGCAAAGAAGATGCTTATTTAATTGAATACGCTAAAAAACTGATCAATAATAACGGTTCTCAAATTACAGTTTTGGATGCGAGCGGTGAAGTTAAAAATACTCGCGATATTCAGGAAACAATTCGTTCGATTGAACAGATTGCTCCAAATCATATTATGATTATGCATGACAGAACAATTAAGAAAGAGTTTTTAGAAACGCAAAACTTAATGATCATAAGTTTAGATAGCTGGAAAAAACTGATTGAATCTCAAAGTACTTGGTTGAATAATACGCCTTCTGTTTTGATTCTTAAACCTTAAATAGTTTTAAATTTTAATACTTTAAATCCCAAATTTCAATTGTTATGATTGGAGTTTGGGATTTTTTTATAGCCACGAATTCACGAATTTATCGCATTTCTTTGCGCAGTTTGTTAACCATAAATTTCACAAATTGTAACAAAATCAATTTGTGAAATTCAGCGGAAAAATTTTCACAAAGTTAAGAGGTGAAATTCGTGAATTCGTGGCTGAAAAATTTGTGATTTAATACATTGGAATTTAAATCTTAAAGCCCCAAATCAATAACATAAGAAATCTTAACTGCAATATTATCTTCAAATTTCAGCAATTGATTTGGTCCATAGCGATAAAATCCCCCTAGTCCAAAACCTTTAAAAATTCGGTTTAACTCAATTCCGGATTCGAAATAACCTTTGTCTAAAGTTTTATAATCTGGACCAACATGCTGTTCAGGTTTTTCCATATTTCCCCAAGCCATTCTTGTAACCAAAACTAAAGAAGGTCGAACCTTTTTCATGATTTTAATTCGGTCAAAACCATGTTTTATTTGAAAGAATAAATATTGACTAGAGAAAAACTCATTAAAATACATGGTTTCAAAACTGTTTCTTCCGGCAAAAGTAATACGCTGAATAACGGTTTCTTTAGTTAAATTATTTGGCATCGTGTTGTACAAATGCGTAATGGGAACATCGCCCATTGCATATCCTCCTTGCAACAACAAACTCGTTTTTTGTCCATTCAGGTATTTTTTTTCATACTCTGTTTTGAAATCTATTTTACTGAATGTAAAATCGTTTTCAAGAACATTTGGCAATGACTGCGTGTACTGAAATGTAAATCGCGGAAATCTTTTATCTGTTTCTGTTCTTCCCGTTGGAGTCTGCATAAACTCACTGAATGGCGCCCAAACAATTGAAACCATTGCAGTAGTCATAATGTAATTCGAGTATAATTGTCCGTTTAAATTGAAAAGATAGTCAAATTTTGGCTCAACATAAGTTCTTGCTAATTCAAAAACAGCTTCAGTTTTCGGAATAATTTTGGTCTGAACATTGGCTTTCCAAGCAATATATTTGTAGAAAGTACTAATATTGATTGGACGTGGATCATAGATTTTGAAAACGCGTTTGTCAACAGCAAAAACGGTACTTGCAATCTCGCGGACATCATCTGTATAAGATCCATTTAGCCAGGTATTGGTGTTTTTGTCCAATAAAACGCCAGAACCTATATTGTATTTAAAAGCACCATCTTTTGTTCCGTACGCGCCATAACCTTCAATTCTGAAGTTTTTGGAAAATCGATCGTTTGTAACGCCTCCAAGGCCTAAACGAAATCCTTCATAGTTATTATAACTGATGACTTTTTTTAAATCCAAATCAATTGGCCCGATAGGAAGATAACCATTGATGATTTTTCGGCCCAAACCAAGACGTTTTTCAATTCTTTTGCTTAACGATAAACTGTCTATTAATTGATAGGTTCTTTGACCTTTAAGATCTAAAGCTTCTTTTCGATAAGTATTCCAGAATTCTTCGGGCTTTTTATTGGCATCATCTTTAATTTCAATATAAAGCGACGGATTTTTTATCGAAGGATTTGTGTTGTAATGAATATCGAAATTATTGCTTTCAGAAATTAAATAAGTAAAATCAGAAGCTACTTTTTTTCTTCGTTCATAATTGTCTTCAACGTCACCATCAAATTGAATTGTTCCGCCTAAAATCTTAATATCATCGTCATTTTTTCCTTTGACAATTTTAAAAGTGGTATTACTTTGAAACCAGATTTTTTCCTCTGGCACATATTCAAATTCGTGTATACCGCTAATATCTAAAACGGCTTTTATACGCATTACAGCTTTTGCAACAGCAAAATTTTCCTGATCAATATATAAAACACCTTCTAGTGCATTTGTTTTTCTTTTCTTGTTTTTGAAGTAAATCATAAAGGTATTTCGACCTTTAATGGGAACGGTGTCCAGAAGCTTGTAATTGTAATCAGAAAATGCGTTATCAGCAATTGGACTTTGATGTTTGGTTTCAAACAATTCATATTTCGAATCATAAATCGAAATAGATTGAAGATTAAAAGCAATAATTTCATAAACAGGTTGCTTAAAACCGGCCATTTTTGTACCTAAAATTGTTTCTTTTAATTTGTTGTTTCCAAATTGATACTGCGAAACTTTCTCCGTTTGAAATAAATGCTGTTTGCTTATGATTTCTTTAAACTTATAGTCCGAAGAATCAATGTTGATTTGCTTTTTATTGAAATCTTTATAGGTTGCAGAAGAATCGATTCGGCCGTCGATCGAATCTGGATTTGCCGTTACAATCAGTTTATTGTATGTTTTGTATTCAAAACTGCTAAGTTTTTTCTGCGGATTATTTTTGTTTTTATTCGCAATAACTTTTTTTATGATGGCTAATGCAGGATTTTCATTGGAAACAACGACTTCCTTTAAATCATCTGTTTTTTGAGAAAGTGAAATAGAATAGAATTTTTTGTTCTCTACAACTGGAATTAATTTTGTTTGAAAACCAATATAGGAAACAGCAAAAGTGGTCGTTTTTGAATTGATTTTAAGTTCAAATTTTCCATCAACATCTGTAATAGTATTGTTGTTGTCTGCAGTAGTTATGGTTGCAAAAGGAAGCGGTTTATTGTGTGGATCGGTAACAATTCCGTTTATTTGAAACTGCGCCTGAATGGTAAGCGTGAAAAACAAAGTCAAAAAACAAAATAGCTTCATACAGCGTGTTATAGTTTCAAAAACGAAAAGATTTTACTTTTGGTATGCAAAAATAAGAATAAAAAAATCCGTCTGACGCTATTTTGCCAAACGGATTTTTTATTTTGTGCCAAATGTAATTACACTTTCATGATTTCAGCTTCTTTTGCAGCTAATAACTCATCGATTTTTTTAGTGAAAGCATTTGTTAAGTTTTGAACTTCTTCTTCAGCAGATTTGCAGATGTCTTCAGAAGTTCCTTCTTTTTCTAATTTTTTAATATCAGTATTCGCATCTTTACGAGAATTACGAATACCAATTTTAGCATCTTCAGCCTCAGATTTTGCTTGTTTTGCCAAATCACGACGACGCTCTTCTGTCAAAGGCGGAACGCTGATAATGATAACATCACCATTATTCATCGGGTTAAATCCGATGTTTGCAATCATGATTGCTTTTTCAATTGCTTGTAGCATATTTTTTTCAAACGGCTGCAAAGTAATTGTTCTAGCGTCAGGAACACTGATTTTTGATACTTGAGAAAGTGGTGTTGCAGCTCCGTAGTAATCAACAAAAACACCTCCAAGCATTGCCGGAGAAGCTTTTCCTGCACGAATATTTAGAAATTCTTTTTCTAAGTGTGCAATCGAACCATTCATTGATTCTTCAGTACTTTCTAATATGAAATCTATTTCTTCACTCATTTTTTTAGATTTTTAGATTTTTAGAAGATTAGATTCTTAGACCCTAAAAATGTAACTTCTAATTTACTAACTGATATTGTTTTTTATTTTTTTGAGATTGCCCATACAGATTGTTCGAATGTAGAAAAATCTAGTTTTCTAAAAATCTAACAATCTAAGCAGTCTAGATATTTACTACAGTTCCAATGTTTTCGCCTGCGCAGATTTTCAAAAGGTTTCCAATTTTGTTCATATCAAAAACAACGATTGGCAATTTGTTTTCCTGGCTTAATGTAAAAGCGGTAGTATCCATTACATTTAATCCTTTTTTAAGTACGTCGTCAAATGAAATGAAATCAAATTTTACTGCTGAAGCATTTTTTTCAGGATCAGAATCATAAACTCCGTCAACACGTGTTCCTTTTAGTATAACATCAGCATTGATTTCGATTCCTCTTAAAACAGCTGCAGTATCTGTTGTAAAATATGGATTTCCGGTTCCGGCTCCAAAAATTACAATTCTGCCTTTTTCAAGATGACGATCGGCTCTTCTTTTGATGTATGGTTCTGCAATAGATTCCATTTTCAAAGCAGTCTGCAAACGAGTTTTCATTCCTTTGTCTTCAAGTGCGCCCTGCAAAGCCATTCCGTTAATAACAGTTGCAAGCATTCCCATGTAATCTCCCTGCACTCTGTCCATTCCTGAGCTTGCTCCGGCAACGCCTCTAAAAATATTTCCTCCTCCAATAACAATAGCAATTTCTACTCCCTTATCGTGAATTTGCTTGATTTCATCTGCATATTCGCCTAGTCTTTTCGGGTCAATTCCGTATTGTAAATCACCCATTAAGGCCTCGCCGCTAAGTTTTAGAAGAATTCTTTTATATTTCATGTTTGTGTTGCGTTAATTTGTGCAAATATAGACATATTCTGATTTTTAAAAATAATGTTTACAAAAAAATAATTGCGTCTTGATTTTAAAATTATAAAGAATTTTACAGTTTTTTTATATCAAATCTGACAAAAGTCATTCTTCAATCTTCAGAAATCCGTAAATTTATGCTAAGCAAAATAACTATTTATGAAAAGTATCGTAGCCAAAGCATTATTCAATAGCCACTCTTATATTGAATATCGAAAATTAGTAACCGATTTATTATCAGAAGGAAAATCAACCGGAAACGAGCAATCTGACAGTTTGACGAATTATTCAAAACTGAATGAAGCCAGAATGAATCGACTGGAAAAAACGATTGTAATTTCTGAAGATACAATTTCAAAACTGCAGCATTTGGACAATCATTATATCTGGCTTGTAATTTCAGAAGGCTGGTGCGGCGATGCGGCTCAGATTCTTCCAATTTTAAATAAAATGGCGCTTGCTTCAGATAAAAAAATAGATTTACGAATTGTGCTTCGTGATGAAAACGATGACTTGATGAATCATTATTTGACCAATGGCGGAAGAGCAATTCCAAAAGTAATTGTGATTTGCAAAGAAGCGGGAATTGTTCGAACAGATTGGGGACCAAGACCAAAAGGCGCGACAGAGTTAATGGCAAAACACAAAAGAGAAGTTGGACCAATTGATGAAAAAATAAAAACCGATTTGCAATTATGGTATTTGGCTGATAAAGGAATTTCAGTTCAGGAAGAACTTCTGGAGATTATGGAAAACATCAAGTACAATCGGTTATAATGCTTTTCTTTTGAAAAAATAACGGGCAAAATAATTGTTGATAACGTGTTGATAATAAACCAAATAAGATGTTAAATAAAGGCTCTAAAATTTTTATTTGGAGGAAAATTTTGTATCTTAGTAAAACTATCCCACTTCTATTATTAATTTTCTGATTTACTCTTTTTATTGGTGTTTATTTAATGTTTAACTATTAAAAAATCACTATTATGAAAAAGTTATTCGAAAGATTCTATGATTTCTTTTCAACCTTTTTATTTGGAGGGAAAAATGTGCCTCACTATTAACTCAGAGGGAATAAGTATGGAATAACTATACTTTGATTTACGAGCTTGGCACATTACTGCTTATTTGTAATGTGCTTTTTTATTACTTTAAGCTTTCTTCAAATAAAGTAATATCGATCGCATTTTTAACATCATATTCGCCAATTTTAGTACGGCGCAAGACAGTTAAATGTGATCCCGAATTCATTGCTTTTCCAAAATCATAAGCAAGTGAACGAATGTAAGTTCCTTTTGAACAAACAACTCTAAAATCTATTTCAGGTAATTCAATTCTAGTAATTTCAAATTCGTGAATTGTCGTTTTTCTGCTTGCAATTTCAACAGTTTCTCCTGCTCGTGCATGTTCATATAAACGAACACCATCTTTTTTAATAGCAGAGAAAATTGGCGGTTTTTGATCAATTTCACCTAAAAACTGTTTTACCGTTTCATGAATTAATGTTTCGTCAATATGATCTGTTGGGAAAGTCTGATCGATTTCTGTTTCTAAATCATATGATGGAGTAGTGGCTCCAATGAAAAATGTTCCTGTATATTCTTTGGCCTGACCTTGCAATTCAGAAATTCTTTTGGTGAATTTTCCAGTACAGATTAATAATAAGCCAGTTGCCAAAGGATCTAAAGTTCCGGCGTGACCAATTTTGAACTTTTTTGGAAGTCCGACTTTATTAATTAAAAGGTATTTTAATTTATTGACAGCTTGAAACGAACTCCATTTTAGTGGTTTATCAATCAATAAAACTTGTCCTTCTAAATATTCTTCAGGTGTCATTATATAATTGTAAGCGGGTGAATGAAAAAGTGAATCACTAATAAAATGATACCTGCAATGATTCGGTAATAACCGAATACTTTGAAACCGTTTTTAGTCAAAAATCCAATGAAGCTTTTAATCGCTAAAAGTGCTACTGCAAAAGCAACAATATTTCCAATAACCAACATGTTTACCTGATCATGAGATAAGTCAAATCCTGCTTTGTAATAATCGTAGCATTTTTTTGCCGTTGCGCCTAACATTGTAGGAACTGCCAGGAAAAATGAAAATTCAGCAGCTGTAGTTCTGGATAATTTTTGTGACATTCCGCCCACAATACTTGCTCCGCTTCTAGAAACTCCCGGAATCATGGCGATACATTGAAATAATCCAATTTTGAAGGCTTGTAAATAGGTGATTTCTTGTGAAGTTTCGGCTGTGTTTGGACTGTTGAACCATTCGTCAACTTTCAATAGAATTAGTCCTCCAATCAAAAGTGAAATTGCAACTGTAACTGGGTTTTCTAATAAGCCATCAATAAAATCGCTTAATAATAATCCGAGTACAACTGCAGGAATAAATGCTACTAAAAGTTTGAAATAAAAATCAAACGTCTGAAAGAAACGTTTAAAGTATAAAATTACAACCGATAGTATCGCGCCAAGTTGAATTACAATCGTGAAAAGTTTAGTGAAATCATCATGCGCAATCCCAAAAAAAGAAGAGGCAATAATCATATGTCCTGTTGAAGAAACAGGCAAAAACTCTGTAATTCCTTCAATAATGGCAAGAACGATAGCTTGTAATGTATCCATTTATTAGATTGTTAGATTATTAGAATGTTAGACTTCTTAGATTTTTTTAGAAAAGACTAATTTAAAGATCTAAGGTGTCTAAGATGTCTAAGGAGTCTATTTAGATTTTTTGAAAATAGAATAAATAGTAATTCCAAAACCAATTAAAACAGTTGTTGGAGCTAAACGAATACGTCTAAAACTGAAAATATCTTCGTTGAAAACATTCGGGTCGTTACTTCCTCCGCCTGACATTAAAATAAATCCTAATGCAATAACTCCAATTCCAATTAATAAGATTTTGTAGTTAATGCCGTCAAAAAGAAATTCGTGATTATCTTGTTTTCCTTCTTTAATATTGTTGTTTTTCATTTTTATATTTTGTTAAACCTTGCAAAAATTAAGGTTATTTATGTGCTATGCTAAGGGAATTCAGAGGTGTTTTAAATCTAAAATTAATAAAGATCGTCAGTTCTTAAATTCAAGAAACGTTGTGTTGCAAAATGTGTGCTTACCCATGTAATCAAAACACCTAATCCGAAAACAGCCAATAAAACCAATCCGATTAGCGCTTTGTCTTCTAAAATTCCTAAACCAGGGAAATTAGTTTCAACATAAATTAAAAGTGCAATTAAAGCTACGATTGCTAATGCTGCTCCTAACATTCCTAATTTTACGCTGCGCATTACAAAAGGCTTGCGAATAAACGATTTTGTTGCACCAACCATTTGCATAGTTTTAATAATAAAACGATTAGAATGTATAGAAAGACGTAGTGAACTGTTTATTAATAAAACTGCAATTACAGCAAGAAAACCGCTGATAATCAAAATCCACATACTTACTTTTTTGATATTGTCATTTACCAGATTTATCAATTGTTTATCATAAACAATATCTTCAATCATTGTGTTTTGACGCAGTTTGCTTTCAATTTTAGAGATACTGTCTCTTTCAACATAATCCGCTTTTAAATGTATGTCGTATGAGTTCAATAACGGATTTTCTCCTAAGAAAGTCAAGAAATCTTCTCCAATGATATCAGTATGTTCTTTTGCCGCCTTTTCTTTAGAGACATAAACAAAAGATTTTGCGAAAGGCGCTCTTTTTAAATCTGCATTGAATGCTTTGATAACACTATCATTAGCCTCATTTTTAAAGAAAACCGTCATGGCGATTTTTTCTTTAAAATCATTAGCCAGTTTTTTAGAATTAATAATGAATAATCCCAGTACTCCCAAAAGGAATAAAACCAAGAATACACTTAATACTACCGAAAAATAAGAGGAAATTAACCTGCGCTTTTGAAATTTATCAAAGTTAGAACTCATAGTCTGCTTAAATTATGTGGTAAAAATAATAAAGAATTTCTTTATTTAAAGTTATTAACGAACTTTTATAGTATAAAAGTACAATTCCATATTGAATAAAAAGTTTTATTTAACCGCAAAGTGCGCAAAGTTTTTTTAATGCCTAATGTTATTAACGCAAAGTTCGTAAAGCTTAATATAGATAAAGCTTTGCGAACTTTGCGTTTTGTTATTGTTTATTTATTAAAAAAAACTTTGCGAACTTTGCGGTTAAAATTTCGCTGTCAAAATTTAAAATTTCAAATTCTGAGTTTCTTTCTGAGCAAATTCTTTAATTCGTTTTTCGATTTCATAAAAAACAGAAATCGCTTTTTCTCCAGCTTCTGTCAATCTTGCTCCGCCGCCGCCTTTTCCGCCAAGAAGTTTTTCTACTAAAGGACTTTCGGCACGTTGATTCATCTCTTCAACCAATTGCCAAGCCTGACGATACGCCATCTTCATCTCTTTTGCTGCATTTGTAATCGATCCGGTTTTTTGAATGTTTTCTAAAAGCCATATTTTTCCAATTCCAAGAAAAGCACCTTCCATTTCTTCAATCCAAACCCGGACTTCAATCGAATATTTTTTATCCATACTCATTTTGTTCTAATGACTTTATAAAAATAAACATTAATCCGTAAAAGTATTCGTTCTTTTTTTTTCAAATGTTTTATAAAAAAGAAATATTTGATACGTATTTTGAAACGCAAACATAAGTATTTTTACGTAATTAAAAATAAGTATTTTGTTATTTTATTTGTTTGTCAACGAAATAGCTTTGGAACAAGCTACAATAAATGTAAATTTGCGCGATAATTAATTAGTGAAAAGCATAGAACCTTAGTAACTTAGAATCTTAGTCACTTAGAAATGAAATACAATCCAAACGAAATTGAAGCCAAATGGCAAAAATATTGGGCAGAAAATCAAACTTTTGCAGCAAAAAATAACTCTGAAAAACCGAAACATTATGTACTCGATATGTTTCCTTATCCATCTGGAGCAGGATTACATGTTGGGCATCCGCTAGGTTATATAGCTTCAGATGTTTATTCTCGTTTCAAAAGACATCAAGGTTTCAATGTTTTGCATCCAATGGGTTACGACAGTTTCGGATTGCCGGCTGAACAATATGCAATTCAGACAGGACAGCGTCCGGAAGATACGACTCGCGTAAATATTGACGGTGGAGTTGATAAAGAAGGAAAACAAATTGCAGGTTACAGAAAACAATTAGATAAAATCGGATTCTCATTTGATTGGGCACGTGAAGTACGTACTTCAAATCCGGATTATTACAAACATACACAATGGATTTTTATCCAACTATTCAATTCTTGGTATTGCAGAAAACAAGGAAAAGCTTTTGAAATTTCTGAGCTTGTAAAAGTATTTGAAGGAGAAGGAAATAAATTAGTCGAAGCAGTTTGTGACGATAACGTTGCAATTTTTACTGCGGATGAATGGAACGCTTATTCTGAAGATCAAAAAGAAAAAATCTTGTTGCAATACAGAATGACCTATTTGGCAGAAACCGAAGTAAACTGGTGTCCAGGCTTAGGAACTGTTTTGGCAAATGACGAAATTGTAAACGGAGTTTCGGAACGTGGAGGCTTTCCTGTTATAAGAAAAAAAATGACACAATGGAGTATGCGAATTTCTGCTTATGCCGAACGCTTACTTCAAGGTTTAAATGATATCGACTGGAGCGAGTCTATAAAAGAGTCTCAAAGAAACTGGATCGGAAAATCGGTTGGTGCTTTGGTAACTTTTAATGTGAAAAACCATGATGAAGTAATCGAGGTTTTCACAACTCGTCCTGATACTATTTTTGGAGTTACTTTTATGACTTTGGCACCAGAACATGATTTGGTAGCTAAAATTACAACTCCAGAACAAAAAGAAGCTGTTGAAGCGTATATCGAAAAAACAGCAAAACGTTCTGAGCGTGAGCGTATGGCCGATGTAAAAACGATTTCTGGAGTATTTACGGGAGCTTATGCTGAACATCCATTTACAAAAGAAGCTATTCCGGTTTGGATTGGCGATTATGTTTTGGCAGGTTATGGAACGGGTGCTGTAATGGCTGTTCCTTGCGGAGACGAAAGAGATTATGCTTTTGCTAATTTCTTTAAAGGTCAAAACGGAATGCAGGAAATCAAAAATATCTTCGCTAATGTTGATATTTCTGAAGCCGCTTACGGATCAAAAGACAATGTTGAAATTGCAAATTCTGATTTCTTAAACGGATTAAATTATAAAAATGCAACGCACGCTGCGATTAGCGAATTGCAAAAAATAGGCAAAGGAATTGGAAAAACAAATTACCGTTTGCGTGATGCTGTTTTTTCTCGTCAACGTTATTGGGGAGAGCCATTCCCGGTTTATTATGTAAACGGATTGCCAAAAATGATTGACACACAACATTTGCCAATTATTTTACCAGAAGTAGAGAAATATTTACCAACTGAAGACGGTTTGCCACCATTAGGAAATGCAGCAGTTTGGGCTTGGGATACAAAACAAAACAAAGTTGTCAATACTGATTTAGTTGACAATGTTTCAATTTTTCCTTTAGAATTAAACACAATGCCAGGATGGGCGGGAAGTTCATGGTATTGGATGCGTTACATGGATGCGCACAATGAAAATGAATTTGCAAGCAAAGAAGCTTTGGCTTACTGGGAAAATGTAGATTTATACATTGGTGGAAGTGAACACGCCACAGGTCACTTATTGTATTCTCGTTTCTGGAATAAATTTTTAAAAGACAAAGGTTTCGCTCCAACTGAAGAACCATTCAAAAAATTGATTAATCAGGGAATGATTTTGGGTACGACGGCCTATGTTTACAGATTGGAAGGAACAAATACTTTTGTATCTAAAAATAAAATTGAAGGTCAAAATGTCCAGCCAATTCGCGTTGATGTTCATTTTGTTAATTCTTCAGATGAATTGAATATCGAAAGGTTCAAAATTTGGAGAGAAGATTTCAATACTGCAGAATTTATTTTAGATGAAAACGGAAAATACATTGTAGGCCGTGAAGTCGAAAAAATGTCTAAATCATATTACAATGTTGTAACTCCAGATGATATTTGTGCAGAATACGGCGCTGATACATTACGTTTATACGAAATGTTTTTAGGTCCGTTAGAGCAGGCAAAACCTTGGAATACGGCTGGTATTTCTGGAGTTTTTGGTTTCTTGAAAAAATTATGGAGATTGTATTTTGATGATAATGGTTTAATCGTAAGCAACGACGAACCAACAAAAGACAACCTAAAATCATTACATAAAACAATTAAAAAAGCGGCAGAAGATATCGAGAATTTCTCTTTCAATACTTCGGTTTCTCAGTTTATGATTTGTGTGAATGAATTGTCTTCTCAAAATTGTCATTCAAGAGCGATTTTGGAACCATTAGCGATTTTGGTTTCACCATACGCACCACACATTGCTGAAGAATTATGGTCACAATTAGGACATACAACTTCGATTTCTGAAGTAGCTTTCCCAATTTTTGAGGCAAGTCATTTGGTTGAAACAAATAAAGAATACCCAGTTTCTTTCAACGGAAAAATGCGTTTCACAATCGAATTGCCTTTGGATTTAACCGCAGCACAAATCGAGGAAATCGTAATGAAAGACGAAAGAACACAAAAACAATTAGACGGTAGAACACCAAATAAAGTGATTATCGTTCCTGGAAAAATCATCAATTTGGTTGGGTAATTTTAAAATTCCAATATAGAAAATTCCAAATTTCAATTTTACGATTGGGGTTTGGGATTTTTTTTGTGCTTTTTTTTCGCCACGAATTACATCCCAAACGCATAGTTTGTCATTTCGACGAAGGAGAAATCTTCACAAGTAACTCTACAAAGATTGGCGATTTTGATTGCGGAGCTACTCGCGAAGATTTCTCGTTCCTCGAAATGACAAGATTGCGGAAAAAACTTTGCGACTTAGCATCTTTGCGAGCAAAATAACTCGCGCACTTAGTGGTTGTAAACCCGCACCAACATTGGAATTTGGAATTTAATAATTAAAAATTTTAAAACTTTTGTAACATTTTAATAGTTGCCGTATCCAAAGGACGGATCCGATTAAATTAACAACTTAAAACTATTAAAAATGAAAAAGTATATCATCTTAATTATCGCATTCTTATTCTCAGCATTATGTTTAAATGTTTTTGCACAAACAAAATCATATCCTTTCGAAGTTCTTAAAACCGGAAAAGGAAAACAATCCATAATTTTCATTCCCGGATTTGCTTCTTCTGGCGAAGTTTGGAACGAAACCAAAACTGCTTTCGAAAAAGATTTCACTTGTTATACACTTACGATGCCTGGTTTTGCCGGAGTGAAACCACAACCAAATCCATTATTTGAAAATTGGAAAACAGAAATTGCCAATTTTATAAAAGAAAATAAAATCGTAAAACCAATTCTAATTGGTCATAGTATGGGCGGAGGATTAGCACTTGCCATTGCTGCTGATTATCCAGAATTAATTGGGAAAATTGTGGTTGTTGATGCGCTTCCGTGTATGGCTGCGCTGATGGATCCTTCTTTTAAATCAAAAGAAAATAATGATTGCAGTGCGACTATAAATCAAATGACCGGAATGACTGATGCTCAATTTCTTGAAATGCAGAAAAAAACAATGCCAAGACTTTTGGCAGATGCTTCTAAACTGGATATGGTTGTCGATTGGAGCGTAAAATCAGATAGAAAAACATTCGGTCAAATGTATTGTGATTTTTCGAATACCGATTTAAGAGCGAAAATCACACAGATTAAATGCCCGTCGTTAATATTATTAGAGTCTTATTTTATAAATTTAAAACCAGCAATTGAAGAGCAATATAAAAACTTGAAAACAGCGAATTTTCAATATGCAAGCAAAGGTCTGCATTTTATTATGTATGATGACAAAGAATGGTATTTGGCACAATTAAACACTTTTATAAAATAATAAGAATGGAATTTGAACAAATCTACAAAACATATTGGGATCGAATATTCAGGCTTTGCATGGGTTTTGTCAATGATTATGATATTGCACAAGATCTCGCTCAGGAAACATTTATAATTGTTTGGCAGAAGTTGGATACATTTAGAAACGAATCGGCTATTGGAACTTGGATTTTCAGAATTGCTTCTAATAATTGTTTGAGACAGATTGAAAAACAAAAACGTTTTCCGAAATCAGAATTGCCAATTCATCTTTCGGAAGAAAAACAGCAATCAATCGAACCGCAGATTCAGTTTTTATACAAATGCATCGCCGAATTGCCAGAAACCGATCGTATCATTATTTCACTGGAGTTAGAAGAGGTGAAGCAAGCTGAAATTGCTAAAATCGTTGGTCTTTCAGAAGCGAATGTAAGGGTGAAAATTCATAGAATTAAAGAAAAATTGACTCAAAAATTTAAAGAAAATGGAAAACAATAATATAAACTTCAACGATTTATGGAAAAAACAAACCGTAAGTCAGCCCGATATGCAGGATTTGCTTTCTAGATTAAGCAAATTTAAAAAAGCATCTTTGCGTAGTTTATGGATGACAAATATTATGCTTTTTGCAACCAGTGCTTTTATAATTTTTATATGGATTTATTATCAACCACAATTTATTTCGACCAAAATCGGAATTGTTTTAACGATACTTGCAATGGTAATTTATCTGTTTGTTTCGAATAAATTATTCAGCAATTATAAAGACATTGATACAACGCAGACGAATCAGGAATATCTTCAAAAATTAATTTTTATTCAAAAAAAGCAACAATTTTTACAGACGAATATGATGAGTTTGTACTTTCTGCTTTTGACAACAGGAATTTGTCTTTATATGTATGAATACGCAAGCAGAATGAGTGTTTTAGGCGCGAGTTTGACTTACGGAATCACTTTGCTATGGATTTTGTTCAATTGGTTTTACATTCGTCCGAAACAAATCAAAAAACAACAATCAAAAATAAAGAGTCTAATTGAAAAATTTGAGGAAGTAAATAATCAATTAGAGTCTTAAATCGGAAAGCTTTGCAGTATTGTAAAGCTTTTTTTGTGCTGAAAAATGCCAAAATGTCATTTTGTTAAAATGGTTCAGAAATTGTGATTGATTTTGTAACTTTAAAAATCAATCAAAAAAATACAAATATGGGAGGTGGATATTTATTACTTGCCGGAGCTATAATGTTGTTTAGCTGGATGGTGAGTTCAAAACTTAAAAGCAAATTCGAGTTATATTCTAAATTGCAATTGCAAAACGGAATGAGCGGTAAAGAAATCGCCGAAAAAATGCTTGCTGATAATGGAATTAGAGATGTTCGTGTTATTTCGACTCCGGGACAATTGACCGATCATTATAATCCGTCAGACAAAACAGTGAATTTAAGTGAAGCAGTTTACAATCATCGAAACGCGGCGGCAGCAGCTGTTGCAGCGCACGAATGTGGCCACGCTGTACAGCATTCTGTCGGGTATGAATGGCTTACAATGCGTTCAAAATTAGTTCCGATTGTGAATGTCGCGTCAAATTTCATGCAGTGGATTTTGCTTGCAGGAATCTTGATGATTAAAGCTTTTCCGCAATTATTGTTAGTTGGAATTGTGCTTTTTGCAGCAACAACTTTATTTTCGATCATTACATTACCAGTCGAATATGATGCGAGCAACAGAGCGTTGGCATGGCTTGAAAATAAGCATATGTTGACACAACAAGAACAAGCAGGAGCAAAAGATGCTTTAAAGTGGGCGGCAAGAACGTATGTGGTTGCAGCTATTGGATCAATTGCGACATTGTTATACTATATTTCAATTTATTCGGGAAGCAGGAGGAATTAATTTGATAATTAGATAATTAGAAAATTTATAGTAAACCCGACAGGTTTTTAAAATCTGTCGGGTTTTGTTTTTGCATATCGATACAAATTAAACTGGACTGAAGTCCAACTCTACAATATGATTTTGTTCCTTCGGAACTAGCAAAGAGCCTTGGCTCAATCCATATTGTAGGGCCGGACTTCAGTCCGGTTTAGAATAGTAAGTTTTAAAATTATCTAATTATCAAATTGACACATTTTCTAATTTACAATTGAATTTGTCTGTCAATCTGCTGGTCTAATGAAATAAAAGTTTCCGTTCTTGAAACACCTTCAATAGCCTGAATTTTATTGTTCAGCAACGACATTAAATGCTCATTATCGCGGCAAATGATTTTAATCAAAACCGACCAGTTTCCGGTTGTATAATGACATTCTAAAACTTCAGGAATTTTTCTTAATTCTTTTACAGCTTCAGAGTTTCGGGAAGCTTTGTCCAGATAAACTCCAATAAATGCCATTGTATTGTAGCCTAAAACTTTTGGATTTACAGTAAATTTTGATCCTGAAATAACACCAGATTGTTCTAGTTTTTTTAATCGCTGATGAATTGCAGCGCCAGAAATACCAATTTTGTTGGCGATTTGTAATATGGGTTTTCGGGCATCGTCCATTAAATAACGAAGAATCTCTTTGTCGATACCGTCAATTTCAATTATTAGGGAATTAATTTTCATAACTTAAAATTTGAAACTATTTTTTGTGATTTGGGTTTTAAATAGAAATCAAATGTAATTAAATTGCTCTGAAAACGGAAATTCCAAATTCCAAAATCGAAGGATTATTATAAAAACAAAAAAATCCAAATCCCAAGTGATTAAGTTGGAATTTGGATTTTAATCCCGAGGCTTCGGGAGTATATTTTTATTCTTAGGTTATTTTCCTTTGTTTGCTTCGGCGATGTATTTTTCTAAAGCCATTGTCATAGAAGGCGTTTCAGGAGTTGGAGCAAGAATGTCAATTCTTAAACCATGGTCTAAAGCTTCTTTTTGAGTTGTGCTTCCAAATACGGCGATTCTGGTGTTGTTTTGTTTAAAATCAGGGAAGTTTTTAAACAAAGATTTAATTCCTGTTGGGCTAAAAAATGCCAAAACATCATAATAAACATCTGCCAAATCAGACAAATCACTCATTACAGTTCTGTAAAAAATAGCCTGTGCCCAATCAACTTTTAAGTTGTTTAGTGTTACAGGAGCATCTGCGTTTAACTGGTCAGATGCAGGAAGTAAAAACTTCTCGTCTTTGTACTTTTTGATTAGCGGAGATAAGTCTGCAAAATCTTTTGCTCCAACGTAAATTTTACGTTTTCTGTACACAACATACTTTTGAAGGTAAAATGCAACAGCCTCAGATTGACAAAAATATTTCAATCCTTCTGGAACTTTGTAACGCATTTCATCAGCCACTCTAAAAAAATGATCTACAGCATTTCGACTTGTTAAAATGATCGCAGTGTAATGATTAAGATCGATTTTTTGTAATCGAATCTCTTTTGCGCTAACCCCTTCCACATGAATAAATGGTCTGAAATCAATTTTTATTTTGTGTTTTTGTTGGAGCTCAAAGTAAGGAGAATTCTCCACTTTAGGTTCAGGCTGTGACACCAAAATTGTTTTCACTTTCATATTATAAACATTTTCTAAGCACTCCCTTTTGTTATCCAATAATAGAGAAAATAATAAGGGGCTATTTCAAGAGCGCAAAGATATAAAATAAAATAAAATAACTTGCCGATTATTGCATTTTGATACGTTTTAATTGAAATAAAATAGGAGTATATACTTATACACAGCGAAATACCTATGATTGCCAACGGAACAATGCTCGGAATATTGTCATAATAAAATAAAACCGCGTTGATAGGAAGCAATAAAACGCCAATATAAGTTCGATATGTGACTTTTTGTAAGTTAAAAAGATCAACAAATTCTTCAATATTAAAGGAAGTTGCGACAATTTTCTCGACTAAATATTTTGCCAAAATAAAATAGAGTAGGAATGTTGCAATCTGAATAAATAAAATCCAGTCGGTTTTTAGGACAATTTCTGCGCTTTTTGAATTCTCTGAAAAAATATGCATCGCCAGTTGAATAAAAAAAGCAAACGAGATAATTTGTACAAAAAATAATCCAACCGTAAAACTGCTTTTCATGTGGCTGTTGTCACGATAGATTTTGGCATATTTATCAGAAATAATAAGCTTACTGAATTCCGAAAATCGGGTTTCATAAGCAGATTTTGTAATTGCAACAACGGCAAAAGTCAGGACAAATAAAGCAGTTGCCCAGTCTTTGTTTTCAATAATTCGTGGATGAAGGTGTTCAATCATAGTGTCACAAAATTAGTAATTTTTTATATCAATAGTTTTATTATAGATTTATTATGAAGCAAATGCTATAAAAAGTTTACTTTTGCGGTGAAATTACCGAGAAAAAAATGAGTGATAGCATTGTCATAATTCCTACTTATAACGAAATTGAAAACATCGAAAGTATAGTGAGAGCTGTTCTTTCGCAACATAAATCTTTTCATCTTTTAATTATTGATGATAATTCTCCAGATCATACCGCAAATAAAGTAATTGCATTACAGGAAGAATATCCTGGTAAATTATTTTTGGAAAAAAGAGCGAAAAAATCAGGTTTAGGAACAGCTTATGTTCATGGTTTTAAATGGGCACTAGAGCGTAAATATGATTTTATTTTTGAAATGGATGCCGATTTTTCACACAACCCAAATGATCTTGAAAAATTATTTGACGCCTGTCATTTTGGAGGTGCCGATTTAGCTATTGGATCTCGTTATGTTACAGGTGTAAATGTGGTGAATTGGCCTTTAAGCCGTGTTTTGATGTCGTATTTTGCTTCGGTTTATGTTAAGTTCATTACCGGAATGAAAATTCACGATGCTACAGCAGGTTTTGTTTGTTATAAAAGAGAGGTTTTGGAAAAAATTAATCTGAACAAAATCAAATTTGTTGGATATGCTTTTCAAATTGAGATGAAATATCGAACTTATTGTGGTAAATTTGAGATAACTGAAGTTCCAATTATTTTTACAGACAGAACAAAAGGAGTTTCTAAAATGAGCAACGCCATTATTAAGGAAGCTATTCTCGGTGTAATTTCTCTTCGATTAAAAAAATTATTCAATACATTATAAACAAAAGGCGATGAACAGGATTTTAATAAAAAACGCTAAAATTGTAAACGAAGGATCAATTTTTGAGGGTGATGTATTGATCGAAAATGATTTGATTGTTGAGGTTTCAGACAGCATCAGCCTAAAAACTTCAGATTGCAAAGTGATTGATGCCGAAGGAAATTATTTAATTCCTGGCGCGATTGATGATCAGGTTCACTTTAGAGAACCGGGATTAACGCACAAAGGTGATATTGAATCAGAATCAAGAGCGGCAGTTGCGGGAGGAATTACCTCTTTCATCGAACAGCCAAATACGGTTCCGAATGCAGTAACTCAAGAAATTTTAGAAGAAAAATACCAGATTGCCTCTCAAAAATCATTTGCGAATTATTCGTTTATGATGGGAGCAACAAATGATAATTTGGAAGAAGTTCTAAAAACAAATCCAAAAAATGTTGCCGGAATTAAGATTTTTCTAGGTTCTTCAACTGGAAATATGTTGGTTGACAGAGAAGAGACTTTAGAGAAAATTTTCTCAAGTACTCCAATGTTAATTGCGGTTCATTGCGAAGATGAAACTACAATTCAAAATAACCTTGCGAAGTTTAAAGAACAATACGGAGAAGATATTCCGGTAACGGCGCATCACTTGATTAGAAGTACTGAGGCTTGTTACATTTCTTCTTCAAAAGCGGTTGCTTTGGCAAAAAAAACAGGAGCAAGACTTCATATTTTCCATCTTTCGACTGCTAAGGAAATGGAATTGTTTACGAATAAAATTCCGTTAGAAGATAAAAAAATTACTGCTGAGGTTTGTGTACACCATCTTTGGTTTACCGATGAAGATTACAAAACAAAAGGGAATTACATAAAATGGAATCCAGCTGTTAAAACTGCTGAAGATCGTGCTGAACTTTGGAAAGCTTTAAATGACGGTCGAATTGATGTTATTGCAACGGATCACGCGCCTCATACAAAAGAAGAAAAACAGCAATCGTATTTGAAAGCGCCATCTGGAGGTCCGCTTGTACAGCATGCAGTAGTTGCAATGTTTGAAGCGCATCATCAGGGAAAAATCAGCGTGGAGAAAATTGTGGAGAAAATGTGCCACAATCCGGCTAAAATTTTTAAAATCGAAAAAAGAGGTTTTATCAAAGAAGGTTATTATGCCGATTTAGTAATTGTAAATCCAAGTTTGCCTTGGAGTGTAAATTCGGATAATATTTTATACAAATGCGGTTGGTCACCTTTTGAAAATATGGCTTTCAAATCGAGAATCACGCATACTTTTGTGAACGGAGAAATGGTTTACAACAATTTTAAAGTAAAAGATGTACGCGCCGGAAAAAGATTATTATTTGACAGATAAAAAACGGAAATGAAGAATTTTGTATTTATAATATTGGTTTTGTTTCTTTCTGTAAGCTGCAAAAAAGAGCTTGTAAAAGAGCCAAAAGGACTTATTGAGAAAGGAAAAATGGTTGATATTATGTATGATTTGTCTCTTTTGGAAGCAATCAAATATCAAAATCCGCTTTCATTAGATTCGGTTGAATCAGATCCGAAGAAATTTATTTTTAAAAAATATAAAGTGGATAGTCTGCAGTTTGCTCAAAGCAATATTTATTACGCAGCAGATTATGAAACGTATAAAGACATGTTTGATGAATTGGGCAAGCGATTGGCAGTTCAGGAAAGAGCGACAGATTCACTTCTTAGAATAGAAGAGAAAAAAGCGGCAAAAGCAGCAAAAAAGAAAGCAATTGAAAAACCTAAAGATTCTATAAAAAGCGCATCAAACCCTGCAAATGTTAATCCTAACAGCAGAGAAAAACTTTTAGATCGATAATTAAAGTTTTGAAATATTTATAATGTACTCCTGTACATCTTGAAAAACCGTTCCTAGAGCGGTTTTTATTTTTTGGTTGGAATATAAATCTTTGGTATATGAAGATTTTGCTGTTGCTTTAGTAAGACGTCTTTTTTGAAAAAACAAAGTAGAAAACACACCATCTGCCATCCAAAGGAAATTCATTAAAAATGGTTTTGCGTGAATATGTGGTTTTTTGACTTTTAGAGCCGTGGCAATCGTATCGAGAATATCTTTAAAAACTACATTTTCGGCAATTAAGGTAAAGCGTTCATTTTTGATGTCGCTTTTCATTAACTGATACGCGATTTTGACAACGTCGTCAACAGTGATAAAACCTGTGCTTCCTAGCGTGTAAAATGGAAGTCCGTTTCTAACTTTCACATATAATTCGGCACTTCCTTGTTGTGCATCTTTTGTTTTCGGAATTGGACCTAAAATCACACCCGGATTTACAATTACAATATCCAAACCTTCCTGAACAGCGCGCCAAACTTCCATTTCGGCTCCATATTTAGAAATAGCATAATCGCTGTGTGGTTTTTCAGGATTCCAATCGGTTTCTTCAGTGATTTCTTTTTCATGAGAAGCCAAATCTCCTAAAGCCGCAATAGAACTTACAAAACAGAATTTTTTTATTCCGCGGGCAATCGAAAAATTGACCATATTGGCAGTTCCTTCAATATTGGTTTTTCGAAGTGCATCTTCATCTTTTGGATCAAATGAAATTAAAGCTGCGCAGTGGTAAACATAATCGATATTTTCAAAAGCAATTTCCAGAGAAGGAACGTCTAAAATATCGGCTTCAAGCCATTCTATTTTTTCAAATAAATTACTTTTTTGGTAAAGTTCAAAAACCGATTTTGTTTTTTGAATACCGCTTTGATTGCGGTAAATAGCCCGAACATTTTCTCCATTTTCAAGTAAATGAAGTAATAAATGTGAGCCTACTAAACCTGTTCCTCCTGTTATTAATATCATTTTGTAAATATAACTTTTTGTTGTAAAGTGGCAAAGAGGCAGAGGTTCAAAGTTGCAAAGGTTTTTTTGAATTTTGCCACAAAGGCACTAAGACGTAAAGTTTTTATAATCGTTGAGTTTTAGCGCCTTTGCGGCAAGAGTTTTACAAAATGGTATATGTAAACAATAGGTCTATAGTGCTATAATCAGTTTTGAAAACTGTATATTCACGGAGAAGATTCTTTTTTAAATTAGCTCTTACTTCTGCACTGAGCTTGTTTTTGTAATTGTATCCAAGTCCTAATGCAAAATTGTTTTCACTTTTGCTTTCTAAATTGATAAGAGAGCTTTTTAAAGTGAATTTTCCGTAAAGATTAAGAACATAGGCTGCATTGATAAATATTTTTGAATTGTCGTTTAAAAAAAGATAGTGGCGTAAACCTATTGGCATCTGTAAATTAGTGTATTCAACTTCTGATGGATGTTGAATTGTTTGCCCATTGTTAATGCTTGTTATTATGCCGTATTCTTGACTGTCTTCATATTTTTGGTAAGCTAGATTCATAAATATGCTCCATTTGTTTTTGTTGACGGGAAGGATATATTCGCCTTCGATTCCAAATTTTGGAGAAATTTTGTTGTCATATTTTGCGTTTGTATATCCAGATGGTTGAGAGCTGTTGATACTTAGTGACTGAGAACTTATTCCAGCCATTATTTTGAGTAAGTATATACTTTTAGTTTCGTTGCTTGAATTTTGTTTTACAGTATTTGCATCAAGATGATTGTACTTTATAAAGTATTTAACTAGCTGTTCTTTTTTGTATTCAAGTTTTTTAATTTCATTTAATGTCGTTGTCTCGCTTTTTACATTGTTGTAAAGTTGCTGTTTGTAAAAAGTGTTTACATCAGTAGTTTTTCCGCCATTATCATTAACAACAAAATATTCTTTATAGACTAGTTGTTCAAGTGGTCTTTCTTTTGTTTCATAAAAAAATCGCATCATATCTCCATTTACGTATTGATATAATGTAGCATCGCCTTTTATTAAAACTTTCAGAAATACAGTGTCGTCTTTCCAAATTGGATTTTTATTTGTTGACAAATTGTCTAATTTGTTGCTTGATTCATCAATTTTTACGCTTGCTCTTTTGTAGGTCACATTGTTTTCAATCCCAAACTCCGTGATGTTTTTTATTGTTTCTGTTTTAGAATCACTATCGTTAAGATTGATTTTGTATTTGAAATCAATAGGGTTATTGTACCAATCGATGTTTTTTATGAAACATTCAGTTTTTGTTCCGTTGTTAGAAATAAAATACCCTTTTTCAAAAGAAATTTGAGCATTAATTGCAGAGAAATAAAGGAATAATGTAAGGAGTAAAATTTTTTTCATGTTAGTAATTTAGGTTGCCGAAAGTATATAAAATAATTTAGGCTTTTTTACGGTTTCCCGCATTTTTGTTTATGGGTTTAAAGTTCTTTAGGATTATTGCTAAAATCTATTTTTAGAATTGTTTTTTTGATATTGTCGTTGCTTTTTGATATTGCCATTGCCATTGATTATATTTGCGCAAAATATTATAAAAATGAAGAATCTAGTTGAAGAATTAAAATGGCGCGGTTTGTACCATGATAGCATGCCAGGAACGGAAGAACAATTGCTAAAAGAGGTAACATCGGCTTATATTGGTTTTGATCCAACGGCAGATTCGCTGCACATTGGCAGTATGGTTCAGATTATTTTATTGGTTCATTTAAAGAATTTTGGTCATCAGCCAGTTGCTCTTGTGGGTGGCGCGACCGGAATGATTGGTGATCCTTCTGGAAAATCTGACGAAAGAAATCTGTTGAACGAAGAAACTTTGGCTAAAAATGTTGCCGGAATCAAAAGTGTTCTATCTCGCTTCTTAGACTTTAATTCAAATGAACCAAATGGTCCAATTATGGTGAATAACTATGACTGGATGAAGGAATTCTCGTTTATTGATTTTGCACGTGAAGTTGGAAAACGAATCACCGTAAATTACATGATGGCGAAGGACTCGGTTAAAAAAAGAATTAACGGAGAGGGTGAAGGAATGTCTTTCACAGAATTTACATATCAATTAATTCAGGGATACGATTTTTATCATTTATATAAAAACAATAACTGCCTTTTGCAAATGGGAGGTTCTGACCAATGGGGAAATATCACCACAGGTACAGAATTGGTTCGTAGAATTGGTGGAGAAAATGCAAAAGCTTTTGCCTTGACAACTCCATTAATTACAAAAGCAGACGGATCTAAATTTGGAAAATCAGAAGGTGGAAATGTTTGGCTTGACGCCGATAAAACTTCGGTTTACAAATTTTACCAGTTTTGGGTAAATGCTACAGATGCAGATGCTGAAAAATATATTAAAATCTTTACTTTCTTAGATAAAGAAACTATTGATGCTTTAATTGCTGAACATCAAGCGGCTCCTCATTTAAGAGTTTTACAGAAGAAATTAGCTGAAGAAATCACGATTTTTGTTCATAGCAAAGAAGAGTTGGAAAAAGCAATTCAGGCTTCAAATATCTTGTTCGGAAATTCAACTGCTGAAGATTTGAAAAAATTGGATGAAAAGACTTTTTTGGAAGTTTTCGACGGAGTTCCGCAAGCTGAAATCGCAAAAGCAGATTTAGAAAATGGATTAGAGATTATTACTGTTTTAAACGAAAAAACAGGTTTCTTTAAATCAAACGGAGAAGCAAGAAGAGCTTTAACTGCGAATTCAATTTCGGTAAACAGAGAAAAAATCAAAGAAGATTTTGTTTTGACAGCAAATGATTTAATTAATAATCAGTTTGTGTTATTGCAAAGTGGAAAGAAAAATTATTTTGTGATTAGAACTGTTTAAATTTTGTTTAACTGTTTAATCGGTTAATTGTTTAATCGATTTTTAAATAGACGGTTAAACAATTAAACAAATCAACGTTAAAAATATCATCAAAATGTCCCAATAGCTTGAAAAAGTTGTTGGGATTTTTTGTTTTGTATGAAATTGAAATCGAATGTTTTTTTAGTAAGTTTATTCTCTAACCAAAAACTATTAACCTAATTATGATTGGATTTTTATTTATTTATTGGATTTGGAAAGCATTTGCTGATTTGGCCGAAAAAAATGAAAAGAACAAATGGCTCTATTTTTTTATTGGAATTGTGTCGTATTATGGAGGAACAATTATTTCTGGATTTGTTTTAGGAATTGTCTTGGCTATTCTTGATGATCCGAGTGCTGTAGATGAAGCTTCTGTAAATCCTGGATGGAATTTGCTTTTTATAGTTTGTGGCGTTTTAGCCTGTTATGGAATATATAAACTTTTAGAATACAGAGGTGAAAAAGAAAGAGAATTGTTAAAAGAAGACAGTATAGATAATATTGGAATCGAGAATGATAATCAAGATTAATAAATATTCTGCTTTAGATTTTTTCGGTTAAACGAATAAACAAATCAACTATTAAACATTTTACAAAACCATCAAGTTACAACCACGAATATCGGAATTATCAAAACGTCCCAATACCTCGAAAGAGTTGTTGGGATATTTTTTGCCTAAATCTTGCGTTGCAATAAAGGAACATGAATTGATGTTAGCTAAATCAATAACATTGATTCCGCCTGTTTTTCCGTCATTTACATATGTAAGTGCATCTTCAGGATCACGAACTAAAATGTTCATCCATGTTGGACATTCAAAAATACCGTCTCCTAATGAATAAGCTTGCGCAAGAAGTTCGGTCATTCCATATTCAGAATGAATTGAAGAAACACCAAAACCTTTGCATAAAATTTCGTGTAATTCTTCGCGAATCATTTCTTTGCGTTTTCCTTTCATTCCGCCAGTTTCCATTATAATGGTATTTTGAAGCTGAAATTGGTGTTTTTCGATTAAATCTAACAATGCGTAAGTAACGCCAATCAAGATTACATTTTGTCCGGCATTATCTAGTTCGATTAGTTTCTGGGTAAGTTCTTCGTGGTTGTGTAAATAAAACCCACTTTCAGGTTGATTAGAGAGCTTTATAAGATCTTCTACCATATAAATTAACGAAGAGCCGTCGCGCTCTAAATAAGACGGTAAAAGGGCTAAAACGACATAATCTTCAATATTGCCGTAAAACTGAGAAAATCCCTGGCGATAACTTTCTTCGTAAAGTGAAACGTCGGTAACCAAATGTCGGCTTGTGACCATTCCGGTTGTTCCGCTGCTGGTAAAAGTAACTTGTGGCAAACCTGAATTAGAAATTACTTCATGAGTTTTGAAAAATTGAATTGGCAAAAACGGAATTTGTTTCAATGTTTTTACCTGTTGCGGATTTACGTTTAAAAAATCACAGAAATCACGATATACTTTGTTGTTCTCGTGCTGAAAACGAAACACTTTTAGTGCTATTTTTTCAAATTGTTTCTGACTTGAAATGGTAAAGATATCGCTGGCTGTAATCAAAACTTTTTTTTGCAAAGATATTGTTTTTAGTTTTTAGTCTCAGTTTTCGACCACGGTTTTTGGGTTTAGTTTAACTGAAAACAAAGACTGCGACTGAAAACTAAAAAAGCTCCCAAGAAGGAGCTTTTTTTATATTTATCTGATAATCAGTTTTCGGGTTGCGGATGCATTTTCTTCACTTATTTTGATGATATAAACGCCTGGAACCAAATCTGAAACGTTCAATTCTCGTGAGCTTAAATGCGTCTGGAGTACTTTTTTGCCCAGAAGATCAAAAATGATTATTTCTTTTTCTAAATCATTTTTGGTCGAAATAAATACTTTTCCGTTAGTAACTGGGTTAGGGTACAAGCTTAAACCCTCGATAGAAGTAGACTCTTGAGGTTTTGGTAATTGTTTACTGTCTTGTGCCGAGACACTTACAGTAAAGAAAAAAGCCAATAAGAATGTAATATAAAAGTAGTTTTTTGCCATCGCATTTATTTGATAAGTAAATATACAAAAAAAATTACAAAAATTACGCCAAAAAAAAACATCCTAAATATTTAGGATGTTTTTAACAATTTATGTTCGAAGTAAATTATTTGATCAAACTTACACCATCAACTGTAGCCCAAGCTCCAGCAGTTAATGAAGCTCCAGTCGCTGTAGAACTTGGCGTGAAAGTTCCAGTTGGGAAAGCAACTGTAAAAGTTGAAGCACCAGCGATTGGGATGATGTTTGTTGTGTTAGAAATTTTGATGTTTAAAATTTTAATTTTTGATGTTTTTACTTGGTGATCATTTGTAGCTGCATCTAAGATACTTACTACAGCACCTTGGTAAGTAGTTGTGCTATTTGGAACTGTGAAGTTTCCGTAACCATCAACAACGATGTTGCTGTATTCTCCGTTACCTTCTCTTTTGAATTGGAAAGCATCAACTTGGTTGTCTGCACCTTCAGGAACGTTAGTAGATTCTCTCTTTAAAGTAATGTTAGAAACTTTTGGTCCGAAAGCATTGTCATTTGCAGACGCTTCGATTTCCATTCCGTAGTTACCTTTTCCAGTTTGGTAAGCATACCAGTTAGTATTAGCTTGACCTTGCCATCCATCTTGCCAGTCAAAAGAGTCATCAGTATTTCCGTAAGAAATAGCATTTGTCATACTTGCAGTTCCTCCGAAGAATTCGAATCCGTCATCAGCACCTTTGTAAGCTACTAAGTGATCTAAAGTTGTTCCAGAACCTACAGAGTAGAATGTGAAAGCGTTGTTTTCTTTGTTACCGTCTGCTAATTTAGAACCAGCGTACTCAACTCTTACATAGTTTAATGAACCACCATTGTGAGTTGCATTTGATCCTCCGTAAGAGATGTTGTTCCCGTCTTCAGAAGTAGAAGAAGTTCCTCCTCCAGCAACTTTTGCAGGTGCATCACCGTACATGATGATACCTCCCCAAGAACCTGGAACTTTAGATTTTTCTGTAAACACAACTGGTTTATCAGCAGTTCCGTTGATGATTAATTTTCCTCCGTTTAAAACAACTAAAGCGTTGTCTCCGGTAGCTTTGTCTATAGTGATTGTAGATCCTGCGTCAAAAGTTACAGTTACTCCTGAATTGATTTTTACAATTCCTTTTAATGTGTAGTTTCCGTAAGCATAAGTTTTGTTTGCAGTGATAGGACCTGTAATTTCGCCTGTAGCAGGTGGTGTAACAGGAGTTGAATCGTCACTGCTTGAGCAAGAATTAAAAAATAAACCTGTAGCAAGTGCTAAAGCAAGAATTTTAGTTTTCATAGTTTTTGTGTTGTATTATTCGTTTTTATTTTTGTCAAAATTATGAGGTTAATCTTTTTAAGGTGTTATCTCAATATTACATTACGGTTACCAAAAATTGATTAAAATGTGAAGAGAATGTTAAGTGAATCTTTGCAAATTGTAGCCATAAAAAAAGCTCCAGATATCTGGAGCTTTCAAGTTTGTTATGTTCTTAATATTAGAATGTATAGCCAACTTTAACTGAGAATCCTACTCCTTTTTTGTAGCTGTTTGCTAATAAAGATGGTTCGTCAACTTTTACTGTTCCGTTGTTTCCAAATTCTAATTGTCTTGCAGGGTTTAGTAAATTATCTGCTGTAAACTTCACATCAAAATGGTCTGAAATTTTGCTTCCCCAAACAAAGTCTAATTGAGATACCGGTAATTCATAAGTGTTATCCTGACCGTTTGTACCTACTGCGTAAATCCTTTTTCCGAATACGCCGTAAACAAGAGACATAGTGTTTGTCCAATCTTTGCCTAAAGTAAATTCATATTTTAAATCAGAATTCACTAACCAGTCTGATGCACCTTGCAATGATCTTGTTTGGTGTGTTTCAATAGAGTTTTTAACCGTTACAACTCCGTCTTCATCTTGAGATTCGTATGTTTTTGCAACATTTACTTTTGTTGACATTAATGAAGCATTCAATCCGAAAGAGAAATGCTCTAATTTATCACTAATTCTATTTAGTCCTAAAAGGAATTCAACTTCTGCTCCATATAAAGTTGCATTGTCTGAATTCAAGAAAGTAGTTACAGTTCCAGAAGTTGCATTTGCAATAAATGTTCTTTCGATTGGATTGTCAATATATTTTCCAAAAACACCAAAAGCTAACATTTCTTTAGATGTTGGGAATATTTCATATTTCAAATCAACATTATAATTGTCGCTATTTTTCAATAAAGAATTACCTTGTGTAGAAGTATTGTCAGCATTGATGTATGAGATCGGGAAAGCTTCCATTACAACTGGTTTTGTATATGTTTTACTTGCAGCGAAACGAATGTTAGATGTTTCTGTCATTAAATATTTCAAGTTTACAGAAGGTAAAACATAAAGATTGTTGTATGTTTTTACTTTGAACGGATCATCAAAAGAACCTAAAGTTCTGAAGTGGGTTTCTTTGATCGTGTTTTCAACTCTCAAACCTCCGTTAAGCTCAAACTTGTCAGCAAATTTCCAGAATAAATTTGCATAACCTGCATTAGCACTTTCGTTAAGTTTAACTTTGTAAGTTGCGTTTGAACTTTCAGCAAAATATACAGAACCGTTACTGATGTCAGTTCTGATTTTACTATCGATATTGTTTATATCATTTGATGAAAAAGCACTACCATAACTTGCAACAAATCGGTAAGAAGATTCCATTTTAGAAAAGTTTCCATTATAACCAACAGTCAATTTGTTTTGTTTTTCTTTTCCAAATTTTAAGTTGTACTCTAGCAATCCTGAAACATACACATTACCGTCAACACTTAAATATTGACGTAAGAAATTGTTTGCTCCATAAGAAGTATTGATTTGATTTTCAGATTCCTGAGTACCAGTGTAGAATTTTCTGTCTGGTTGACCATATTTTGTATTTGCATAAGATACACCACCTTTTAAAGTTTGGTTTTTATCTTCTGTCAAATTGTATTCTCCTAATAATTGAGCATTTAAATAATCTGTTTTATCCAATTGATTCGTACGGATAAAGTTGTTGTTGATACCGTTATTGCTTAAAACTCCGTATTGATCTAAGATTGAGTTTAATGTTGTTTTTAAGTATAAAGTGTTGAAAGATAATTTGTATCGTTCAGCTGAATAATTTACACCTACTAAAGCAGAAGTACTGGTTTTGAAACGGTATTCAGTATTGATGAAATCGTTGTTGTATTTGTCACCAAGTGTTTGCAATGTTCTGTTAACACCTTCTCTAACTGCAAAGCTATTATCAAAATTAAGCGATAATAAATATGAAACGTTACGGTTGTTGCTTAAGTCAAATTTCTCTGCGTGCAAAAAGTTGAAGCTTGAGTTAAGAGGGCTTTTGCTTTTGCTTACGTTAAAACCTTTATCTCCGCTTACAGAATTTAATGCTTGATCTTGTGTGAAAGTTGTTCTTCCGGCAGTTTCGCCTAAAAAACTTGGTAACTCTCTGTCTTTTCCATTAAATCCGAAGAATCCTGCAGCAGAATCTGCATCTCCAGAAAGCAAGAAATCTTTAAAGCTGTTTCCAGTTGTATATCCTGCTCCAAGATTTATTTTAGTAATATTTTTTGTTGGTTTTGAAGTTTGAATATTAAAAGTTCCTCCAGCAAAATCTCCATAAATATTTGGGTTGAAAGTTTTGTAAACATCAATTACACCTACAATATTTGTTGGAAACAAATCAAGCGGAACAATTTTTGAGTATGGGCTGTTTGAAGGAGCAGCAAGATCATTGATTAATAAGTTGTTGTAACGATCTTCAAGACCACGAACAAATATTCCTCTTGAACCTACTTTTGTAATTCCGGTTACTTTTGTCAAACCTTCTTCAACATCGCTTACACCTTTTCTAGACATTTCCTGTGCACCAATACTTTGTTTGATTACAACAGCATTTTTTTGGTCTAATAAAAGAGCAGTTTCTTTTTCTTTGTTTGCTGTCGATTTTACAACAACATCTTTAAGAGTATAACTTCCTGATGAAAGTACTTGGTTAACAGTAACTGTTTCTCCAGCTTTTACAGTAACAGGTTTTTCTACAGATTCATATCCTACGAAACTAAAAATAATAGTATAAGTTCCAGGATTTACAGTTAACGAATATTTTCCGTCAATGTCAGTGTTGGCAGTAATGTTTGTTCCTTTTAATAAAACATTTGCAAAAGGAAGTACTTCATTATTAGTTTCTTTGTCGGTTAATACACCAGAAATCGTACCTTTGTTTTGCGCGATCGAAATCGAACAGATAAATAATGTGATTAATAGAAATTTTAAATTGAATTTCATTTCAGTGTTGTGTTTAATTTATTTTGGTGCAAAGAAAGACACGCATTGTAAAGTTCATGTTAGCCACTTGTTATGTTTTTGTGTTGCTAAGATTATCAAATTGTTACCAAATTAAATTACCGTTAACCGCAATTTTTAACGGTTATTTTGTTACTATCTTTACGCTGTGAAATAAAAAACATCAAATAATAACAAATGAAATTTGATGTCAAAATCTCAATTTTTGCTATTTATGAAAAAAACACAAACCAAGATTTTATTAGTTGACGATGAACCAGATATCTTAGAAATCGTTGGCTATAACCTTGCTCAGGAAGGCTATCAAATTGTAACAGCTTCAAACGGAAAAGAAGCGATAGCAAAAGCTCAGAAAGAATTGCCAGAATTAATCATCATGGATGTAATGATGGCCGAAATGGACGGGATGGAAGCTTGTGAACACATCAGAAAAATTCCAGAATTAAATAATGTTATCATAACATTCTTAACCGCAAGAAGTGAGGATTATTCGCAAGTAGCTGGTTTTGATGCAGGTGCTGATGACTATATCACGAAGCCAATAAAACCAAAATTATTGGTCAGTAAAGTAAAGGCTTTGTTAAGAAGGTTAAAAGAACAAGAAATCGTTACAGACACTATAAATGTAGGTGGAATCGAGATTAACCGCGAAGAATACAAGATCATAAAAGGCAATGTTGAAATTGCTTTGCCAAGAAAAGAATTCGAATTGTTCTATTTATTGGCTTCTAAACCAGGGAAAGTTTTCAAAAGAGATGAAATCCTTGATAAAGTTTGGGGAAATGAAGTGGTTGTAGGAGGAAGAACAATCGACGTTCACATTAGAAAGCTTCGCGAGAAAATTGGCGAAGACCTTTTTAAAACTATAAAAGGTGTTGGTTATAAATTCGAAGTTTAATCTTTTTAGTAGCTAAGATTCTAAGATACTAAGTTGCTAAGGTTTTTAGTAACAATGTGTTGAAGTTAATTTTAAGCTCACTCAAATTATTTAAAACATTCACTATATTTAAACCATATAAGAAATTGAAGTTTACTTGAGCTTCAGTTTTTTATATGGTTTTTGAGTTAAACTTAATTTTACTTAATCCCTTAATGGGAGCTATTTTTAATGAAAATCAATTTTAAAAAAACATACAAATTCGCAATAAAATCGGCATTGTATATCAGTCTTTTCTCAACGGGATTTGTACTGATGTTGATGTCTTTATTCTATAAAAATCAACTGAAACATCAAATTGCTTTCGGAATCGTTTTTATAATTTCAATTTATATTTTCTCTTTTTTAGTGCTTCAATATCGCGTTGAACGTTTCATTTACAGAAGAGTAAAGAAAATTTACGATGAGGTTTCATTGCTAGAATCAACACCGCTTATCAATCAGCCTATAACAACTGATATGGAAACGCTTTCGCGAGAAGTGAAAAAATTTGCGACTGATAAAAAGCTTGAAATCGAAATGCTTGAAATTCGAGAGCAATATCGAAGAGAGTTTTTAGGAAACGTTTCGCACGAACTTAAAACGCCGCTATTTACAGTTCAGGGTTATGTTTCGACTTTGCTTGATGGCGCGATGGATGATAAAAACATTCGTAAAAAATATTTAAAACGCGCCGAAAAAGGTGTAGAGCGTCTTATATATATAGTAGAAGATTTGGATATGATTACCAAATTAGAATCGGGAGATCTGGATTTGAATATGACTGATTTTGATATTGTTGAATTGATTCAGAATGTCTTTGATTTATTGGAAATGAAAGCCGATAAAAAGAAAATTAAATTGGCTTTTGAAAGTAAAAATGTTCAATCCGTAATTATTCGCGGAGATCAAGACAGAATTCAGCAAGTTCTGGAAAACCTGATTGTCAACTCAATTAAATACGGAAAAGAAGGCGGTTTAACCGAAGTTGGTGTCGTAAATCTTACCAAGAAAAAAGTATTAATCCGAATCAGTGATAACGGAGAAGGTGTTGAAAAACAGAATATTTCAAGACTTTTTGAACGTTTTTACCGAGTGGACAAAAGCGGAACGCGTTCTGAAGGAGGTTCTGGTTTAGGATTAGCAATTGTAAAACATATTATTGAGGCTCATAAAGAAAAAGTTTATGTAGAAAGTGAATTCGGAATTGGTTCAGAATTCTCTTTTACACTCGAAAAAGCTAACAAAACGATAAAAGCTGAGGTTAAATAATTGTAAGTTGGCTTTTCTTAGAAGCCGTAAAACAAGGTTTTTAACATTAAAGAAACATTGGGTTTCAGTGCCTAACATTAAATTTTTATTATAGTAACATCTGGTTAATGATTTGTTAACATAGGTGCGTCATCTTTGCATCCTGAAACTAAGGGTAAAAGAAAAATGATAAAAAAAATAGTTCTTGTGATGACAATATTGCTTACAATAGCAGTAAATGCGCAAGATGTAAATCAGCAGAATGTAAATAAACAAGAAGTAAAAAATGAAGTACTTCGTATTTTAGATTCTATCAATAAAGCTAAACTTCCAGAAACAAAATCTGGAGGAGGTATTGAAGAGCATTGGTACGATAAAATCTCTTTAAGAGGTTATGCCCAAATTCGATACAATGGTTTGTTTTCTACAAATGATAAAGTTGCTTGCGACCAATGTGACAGATCTTGGGGAACAACTTCAACCGCTCCAGACGCAAAAGCAAACAACGGACTTTTTATTCGTCGTGCCCGTTTGGTATTTTCTGGTCAGGTGCATCCTAATGTTTTCTTCTATTTTCAACCCGATTTTGCCAGTTCACCAGTTACCGGAATCCAAAATTTCGTTCAAATTCGCGATTTGTATTTTGACCTTTCTTTTGATAAGAAAAGAGAATATCGTGTTCGTGTCGGACAAAGTAAAATTCCGTATGGATTTATAAATATGCAGTCTAGTTCGCAACGTTTAACCTTAGATCGTGCAGATGCAATAAACAGTTCAATAGCAAATGAACGTGATTTGGGACTGATTTTTTATTGGGCTCCAGCCGAAATCAGAGAGCGTTTTGCCATGTTAGTAAAAGATGGTTATAAAGGTTCAGGCGATTTTGGAGTTTTTGCTTTTGGAGTTTATAACGGACAAATTGCCAATAAAATAGATGCAAACAGAGATTTGAATGTAGTAGCCAGAGTTTCTTATCCTTTTGTAATTGGAAGCCAGATCATTGAGCCTGGAATTCAGGCGTATGATGGAAAATGGGCTTTTACAGACGAAATTTCTACTGGAGTTATTGTTAATGATCCTAAATATGTGAAAGATGAAAGAGTAGGTGCAACCTTTGTTTTGTATCCAAAACCTTTCGGAATCCAAACGGAATATAATATCGGTAAAGGACCTCGCTATAATCCAGCAACAAATACTGTTGACGAAAAGAGTTTGAATGGAGGTTATGTTTTACTGAATTACAAATGGGATTACAAGAAACAACATATTTATCCTTACGCCCAATTTCAATATTATGACGGAGGCAAAAAATATGAAAAAGATGCCAGAAGTTATGTGGTGAGAGATTACCAATTTGGTATAGAATGGCAGCCAATCAAAGCATTCGAATTAACTGCCGAATATGTTATCGCCGATAGAACTTTTGAAGACAGCGCCCGCCCAATAAATAGACAAGAAGGAAATTTATTGCGTTTGCAGGCACAGTTTAACTTCTAAAAAGAATAAAATCCGTATTTATCCGCGTCTTCACGAAGTGAATCCGTTTCATCTGTGTTCTGATTATAGACGCAGATGAAATGGATTTTTTTATTGTTGAGAATTATTTTCTTCAAAAACTGAAAATAATTTATCCCAGTCAATATCATTTTTAAATTGGGACAATCCTTTAAACGACTTTACTTTTGAAAGATCTTCAATGGTAAAGTCGTCTTGCATTGCATACGGTACCAAATTTTCTTCCTGAAGTTTAATCGCCAGATACTCCTGTTCATATTGCCCCGGTGTTGGAATAAAAAAAGCTTTTTTGCCCAATTTTGCCAAGTCCATAACAGTTGTATATCCAGAACGGCAAAGAACAAATTCACTCTCATTGAAAGTCTGTTCCAGCTGTTTTGAATTCATAAAATTATAATAGGTAACATTTCCTGCCTGCCATTTGCTTTGTACTTTCTCTACGATACCTTGAACAAAGACCACTTTTCCTTTGAAATTAGAAACTTCCTTTTGCAATTTTTCGTCCAGATAAGTACGCTGAGGTTCAGGACCCGATAAAATAATCATTAAATCATAAACTATTGGTGTTTCCTTTTTTTTCATTCTGCTTAAAGGTCCAATATATTTTAAATTAAGATGATCATTTTTAAGATGTCCTAATTCTCCAGTAAGATTTGTTCCTTCATTTGTATCTGGAACCCAGCATTCAGTATATTTTTTAATAATATGCTGATGGCACTTGCTTGTAAACCAAGTTGTGTTTCCTGTCATCACATTCAATTGATGTGTCATAAAAACAGACGGAACTCTTTTACTGAAAACGCCCAATCGATTATCAGAAATAATACCGTCAATTCCATGTTTTTTGATCCAGGAATTCACGACTTTTTTCTCATCCAAAATGGCTGTAATCATTTTTGGAAGATTCTTAATCAGTTTCCATTTAAAATTTTTGCCATTTTTAGCATATTCAATATGATAAGAAGGCAATTCTAAAGTTTGTATATACGGAAATTCTTTTCGCAATAAAGCAAGTGCAACTCCATCAGAAGCAATAATCGGAATGAAATTATTCTCTTGAAGCGCTTTGATAATTGGGATACATCTAGTGGCATGGCCTAATCCCCAGTTTAATGGAGCAACTAAAATTGTTTTGTTCGCAGAATAGTCAATGCTCATATGTTTATACGCTTTTTAAAAAACGAAGATAAAGAAATATGTTTTTGATGATATTTCGGACATATTACTAAATTATTAACTGAATATTTTTTTTGAGGTTCTAAGGTGCTGAGGTTCTAAGGGACTAAGGTTTTTGCTTGATAAACAAAAAAGCCGAACTTGCGTTCGGCTTTTTAAATGTCGTATTTCAATAACTTAGAACCTTAGCCCCTTAGCGCCTTAGTCCCTAATCCTGAATATAAGTTTTATTTCCATTTTTATTAATGTAGTATTTACCGCCTTTTGGTCCGGTATATACTTTTTTTCCGTTGTATTCTCCTGTAACTTTATCTGGTGTTTTTGGAGCTTTTTCGTTTGTTTCTTTTAAAGTCTTAGAAGCTGATTTTTTAGCTTTATCGGCTTCCGTTTTTGCACTTTTGCTTGCAGCATCAGCTTTTGTTGCTGATTTTTTTGCTTTGTCAGCTTCGGTTTTTGCTTTTGCAGCTTCTTTATCTGCAGTTTTTTTAGCAGCGCTAGCTGATTCTTTTTTAACTTTTGTTGCAGCTGCGGTTGCATCATCTGCTGCTTTTTTAGATTTGTCTGCTGCTTTTTTAGCATCGCTAGCCGATTCTTTTTTAGCTTTTGTTGAAGCTGCGGTCGCATCGTCTGCCGCTTTTTTAGATTTGTCAGCTTCTTTTTTTGCGTCAGCTTTTGCTTTTTTTGCAGCCGCTTCAGTTTGGCTCTTTGTTGCTTTTACAGCGGCGTCCTGACCATAGAAATTAGATGAGAAAACAACTATAAAACAAAGTAATAATAATTTTTTCATAAGGTTACATGTTTAAATTTCTATTAAAATTAATCAATTTATTGTCACCTTTTTCGCATCGCATTAAAAATATGCACGAAGGTTTACGTTTCCTGTGTGTATGGTTGCTCCAGTTTCGCTTTTTCGGCCCTGATAGTTTAAATTTATATCTAAAAAGGATGTTATGTTTTTCTGCAAGAGGAGTTTCCAGACTAAATTTTGTCCTGCCTGAAGTCCTTCAAGCATTTGATAACCGACCGATGAAAATTCATTTCCGCTAAATTTGTTGTCATAAAAAGAAAATTCTCCATTTAGTGTTATTTTCTTTTCTCCGGCAAATGAAAATGAAGTTCCAAGTCTTTTTTGAACCAAAGTTTCTAAATTTCCAATCTGGTTTTCTTTATTCTGAAATTCATAAAAGAAATCCAGACTTGTGTTTTTTGAAAATAAATAACTGATTTTTGGTGCAATCTGATAGCCTTTTAAATCATAGTTTTTCTCTACAAAATCTTCTGAAACTAAATCGGTTTTTATGGTTTTGGTGAAAAAATTAAAGAGCCAGGTTTTTTTATACAAATGGGTGTATTGCAATTGATGCGAATTGTTCGTGACATTTTGCGACCCTACAGAAAGCAGATTTTTTCCTTTATTGACTAAATAAGAATAGGTAACCGAATTTTTTTGTTTGCCTCGATTAAAGTACAAACTGTTTCTCAAACTTGAATTCAACCCCAAAATATTTTCTTGAGAAGAATCAAACGGATTTAGTTCTAAACGCTGGCCTTCGCTTTTTACTTTTCGATCCATAATAAAGGAAGTTTGATTATAGAAATACGAAGCAAATTTTTTCAGACCTTTTTCATTTTGCCATTGCGTCGGGTTCAGGGTCAACGACTGTGAAAATTTGTTTTGATTGGTTTTTATATAAACTTGATTCGGTAAAAAGATTCTGACAAATCGTGCCTGATCTGGGAATTGGGCGATTTCAAATTCTTCTAATTCCTGAATTCCATTACCATTATAATCGTTCCAGGTATAAACACCTTGCCCAGTTGGAACTTCAATATAAGTGAATTCCTGTTGAGCAATAGTTCCTGAACTAGTTTCATAAGCGGTTCCAGCTTGGATTAATTGATTAAAGAAACGGTCATTGTATAAAATTCTCGAATTCAAAGAAGGTTCATTTCCCCGATTTGGATCTGTAAAATCTAAATTTCTATAACTCGCATAAACCGCCAAATTTGTTTTTTTATTCTGAATTAATTTCGATTTTAAATAATAAGTCTGCGAATTGTTGACATGTTGCAATAATCCATTTTGTAAACTGTCATTTTTACGTTGCAGAAAACCCAATTCCACAAAAACTTTAGTACTGTCGCCACGCCCGACAAAACCGCCAAATTCTGAAAATCTTTGGCTTAAAGCCGAAAATTGATTAGTTGTTTTGTCTTTTTCCTGATTGTCTTCAAGTTGCATACTGGCGCCAATCCAGTTTTTACCAAAATGATATTTCGTTCGCGTTTGATTTCGAATAAATTTTGAAGTTGATGTTGTCGCATCTGAATTCAGGAAACTTCCCTGATTTTCAAAAGTCCATTTTTTTATTTTAAAAAACGCGGTTGTAGTGTGGCGCGTTCCTGTATAACTTTCGCTAAAATCTAATTTCTCAAATTGATACGTCAATAATCCAACATTCGAAGTTTTCTTCTTCGCAAATAAATCAAAATTAAAACCAGTGGATAACAAACTCTGATTTCCAAAAAGCGTAGTGTTTAAGTTCCAGTCGCGGTTAAATTCAATATTGTATAAACGCTCAACCGACTTGAAATTTTCTGCAACATATTGATAATTTGCAAATGCATCAAGTGTCCAGCTTTTGGTAAAAAGACGTTTTTTGAGATTGGTTTTAAAAGCAATTCCTTCGTTGTTTCCATCGTCAATACCCGAGAATAAATTTTTGTCATTATTGCTAACGGCAAGTTCAAAATCGGCAAGTGTTTTTTCATTTGGATTGTACTTTCCTAAAAAAGTAGCAACCTGAAGTTTTATTGGCGGAACTAATTGCACAATTGGTTCATAATTTCCCTGAAGAATTCCGTTTACCGGCGGCACATATTCGTAAATTCTTTCAACCGAATTATTATTCTGAATAATATAATTTCCGGCATTATTTCCCACAAGACTGAATTTTACATTATATAAAACGTCAGCAGAATTATTTGAATATTCATAAACTTCAACCGAATTAACCAGCTTTTTTTTGTACAAAATTTTATTATCGGCATATTTATCTTCATAAGCCGAAGGCGCTTTCATTAAATCGGGATTGTCGCCCGCATTTTTCAAAACCTGAACCTGATCTGCAGAAAGATTTTGCTGCAACGGCTGATTTTTCAAATCGCTTTCAGAATAAATATAACCGCCAAAACTCCAATTTTTGTTTTCATGCGTACCTCCGGCATAGGTTACCAGTCGGTTGTAATTTCGTTCCGAATATTGGTATTCAATATTGATACGCATTTCAGAAGTGATTGTGAAAAGTGAAGTAAAAACAATTTCGCCCGCATTATAATCAATTACATAATCGTTGTTTTCGCCACGTTTTAGCAAAACACCATTAACATAAACACGCTCAGAACCTGAAATGACCAAAACATACAATTCGCCGTTTTGACCTTTCAATTTATACGGACCTTGATTTCCTTCCTGTCCTGTAAAAGTGCTTTTTGCGTATTGTCCTTTCACAAACGCAACCGATGCAAAAATGTTGGTTTTGCTTTTTTCAGTGTCAAAATCGAAACTTGCAGAAAGTCCCTGAACCTTTTTATTGAAATTAAGAAATTGCGTTTTATGATTTTCCAGAAAAACATCGCCGGCGCGAATGTTCCAATCGTCGCTGAAAAGTTCCATGAAAATATTGTCAAACTGATCCAGCTTTTGCGAATAACCGCCATCCTGTAACGGAATATTATTGTCCTGAAGAGAAGCCCGCAGACTGACTTTGTCGGAGATTTTTCCGGTAATCTGCAAATCTAGATTAGAATTTAAAACCGTATTTTGATTATTCCCAACTGTAACGCCACGTGTGATGCTTCCAGAAGTACTTAAACCATCAAATGGAACAACTTTTTTGGTGTTTTTGTTGTCAATTTTATACAGTTTTTCAGAACCAGCTTCATTACTGACTACTTGATCTGATTTGTAAAGACTATATTCTTTGGTAATGAAATCTGGATATTTTAAATAATTGACAATTAAAGTATCTGAAATCGAAGTGAATTTTTCATTTAAAAGAAGTGTTCCTTTTTGAAAATCAATTTTATAAAAAGAAGAATCAATAACTTCATTCTTAGTAATCAGAAGCTGAAAGTAACTTGGATTTATGCTGAATTTTTCCAGATGAATGGTGTCGCGGGAAGCAATTACTTTTTTTGTTTTATACGATGATTCTGTTTCCTGTGCATGAAGCCCAGAAAACCAGATGAAAACCGTTAAAAACAGTAATTTTTTCAGCATAAATACTTTAACTCTAAAAATTCAAAAGTAGTATTTATAATCAAGAAATTGTGAGGCTTTTATTTATTGGACAATTGATTGGTTTTAAGCTCGTTTTCTCATTTTAAACCGCATTTTTAATTATAATTTGAAGTATAATTCTCATCATAAATCAATCTTTTTTTTAGCTTTGCTCAAGATATAACGAACTTAAATTATGGATACCAGCAAAGAACTCTTATTTTTTTTTAGCGCTTTGGGATCTTTCAACGGAATTATTTTGGGAGTTTATTTTTTCTTTTTTACAAAGAAAAAATACCTCACAAATTATTTCCTTGGTGCACTTTTGTTTGCATTAAGCATCCGAATTGGGAAATCTGTTTTTGTTTATTTTCATCCCGAACTGCCAAAAATGTATTTGCAGTTAGGGCTTACTGCTTGTTTTTTTATTGGTCCGTGTTTGTATTATTTTCTAAGATCGGCGGTTGAAGAAATTAATATAATGCCAAAATCCTGGAAAATGATGCTCCTGTTTTGGGGAATCCTGATTGTTGGCGCCGGAATACTATATCCGTATCAAACTCATACAACGCTTTGGAGTTTTTATTTTATTAGAATCATTTACTTTCAATGGTTTGTATATATTATTCTTTCAGGATTTACAATTCGAGGTGTTTTAAAGAAAATTTTCAACACAAAAGAAAAAAACAGTCCGTCTGAAATGTGGTTTGGAACTCTTTTTCTGGGAAATTTTTTATTATTTCTTTTTTACTTTTTAGCGATTATGGGTGCTCCGGCAGCAACTTATATAAGTGGCGCTGTTGTTTTTTCTTTTATTTTGTATCTAATCATTTCTATTCTTTTATACCGAAAAAAAACCGACGATTTGTTTCTGCTGAATAGTCAGAAGATTTCTGGAAAAAAAATAGATGCAGGCGAAGCCGTTTTTATTTCTGAAAAATTAGAAAATATAATGAATGAAAAAGGCTTGTATAAAAATCCAAATTTGAATTTACAGGAGTTGTCGCGGGAAATTAATATCTCAAGTCATCAATTATCACAGTTTTTAAATAATAATCTGGGAAAGAATTTTACCAGTTTTGTAAATGAATTTAGAATAAATGAGGCTTGTAAAATCATTACTTCAAATGATAAACTGACTTTGGAATCTGTTGGTTATGATGTTGGTTTTAATTCGAAATCAACCTTTTTTGCAGCTTTTAAAAAACATACCGGAACAACGCCTCTAAATTATCAGCTTCAGGCTTTGCAAATGTAAAAGATGAGTTTAGGTAAAGAAATATTATTCTTTTTTGGAGCTTTGGGCGCCTTCAACGGATTTATTCTGAGTTTATATTTTCTGTTTTTTACCCAAAAAAAATATCTTTCTAATCTTTTTCTTGGAGCACTTTTATTTGTTTTAAGCGTCAGAATTGCAGTTACGGTTTTTGTTTATTTTAATATTGATTTATCTAAAACCTATCTTCAAATTGGACTTTCAGCTTGTTTGTTAATCGGGCCGTTTTTATATTACATTCTAAAATCAGGAATCAGAAATCGTGTTTCTAAACAATGGAAATGGCATTTAGGAATTTGGATCGGTACGATTTTAATAATTGGTTTTGTGTTTCCGTATCAAAATTATCCCGTTTTATGGAATGATTATTTTGTTGCTTTAATTTTCTTTCAGTGGTTTTCCTATATTTTTCTTTCAGGTTTTGAAAGCCGAATATTGCTTCAAAAAACAATTATGAATTATAATAATTCGAATCCTTCCGAAAGATGGTTTGGAATAATTTTTCTGGGAAATGCTTCAATATTTACCTCGTATTTTTTAGGATTTTCAAGAATGCCTTTTGTTTCCTGTATTACCGGAGCGCTTGCCTTTACTTTTATTTTATATCTAATAATTCTGGTGCTTTTATACAGAAAAAGAACAGATGATTTATTTCTTCTCAGCATTCAAAAAGATAAAAAACTGAACAATGAAGAAGCGCTAATTTTAACGCAAAAGCTGGAAAAAATCATGAATGAAAAAGCCTTATATAAAAATCCGAATTTGAGTTTAAAAGATTTATCCAAAGAAATAAATGTATCAAGCCATCAATTGTCTCAGTTTTTAAATAATAACCTTGGCAAGAACTTTACAAGTTTCGTGAATGAATTCAGAATCAATAATGCTTGTGAAATTATTGCCTCAAACGATAAACTGACATTAGAATCTGTCGGTTACGATGTTGGCTTTAATTCGAAGTCGACATTTTTTGCGGCCTTTAAAAAACATACCGGAACGACACCTCTAAATTATCAGCTTCAGGCTCTACAACCGTAAAATAGAGTGTCGATTTATAAATCCGTACTCCTGATTTAACTTTCGATTACCTCATTTCGTGATTTAGAACTGACTTTTGTTGCTGCAAAAGTCAAATCTTAATCCCTAAATTTTATGAGGTTTCTAATTCTGGTTTCTATTTATGTTTGTTTTTTTCTTTTTAATTCTGTGGCTTCAAAGGCGCAGTCAATCCAAAAAATTTCAGGCAAAGTTGTCAATCGAAATAACGAGTTGATGATGGGAAATGCGTCTGTTCTTTCTGTTCGCGATTCTGTAATCATAAAACAACAGGATTTCTTAGACGGCGTTTTTCAATTATCAGATATCAATCAAAATGAAATTATTCTGAAATTGACTTCAGCAGAATTTGCAGATCAATTTTTGAGGATAAAATTTTCAAATTCATCAAATATTGATTTAGGCTCCATTATAGTTTCAGAAAATAATAATCAGTTAAATGAGGTTGTAGTAAAAAGCCAGCCTTCATTATTCAAATATGGAGCCAACGGAAATATCGATGTCAATGTAAACGGAACTGTTCTCGCAACGAGCAGTTCGGTAAACGAATTGTTGGGAAGAGTACCAAATGTTGTGGTTGCTGACGGAGAAATCAGCGTTGTCGGAAAAGGAGAGGCTATTATTTATCTCAACGGAGTTTTGATTAATTACGAAAGGTTTGCTGCAATTCCGGTTTCACAAATTCAGAAGATCGAAGTCATTTCCAATCCTTCAGCGAGATACGATGCCGAAGGAAAAGCTGTCATCAATATTATTACAAAACAAAATATTGAAAGCGGTATAATGGGTACTGTCAATCAGCACGTAACAGTTTCTAAATTTGGCGGAACACTTTATAGCACGCTTTTTGATTTTAATTATTCTAAAGGAAAGTTTTCTTTTATAACCAATTACGGTTTGCAATTAGGAAGAAATCGCGAGTTGCTGTACACCACCAGAACTCGCCCAAATCTTGATGATTTTATGAAATCTGAATTGACAACCGATTGGAAAAGAAGATTTAATAATTATTCTAATTTCGGATTCGGACTTCAATATAGTTTTTCTCCAAATAATTATATTTCATTGGCTTATAGCGGAAACGTGAATGATTTAGGCGGAATTACAGAAAGCAGGAATTCCATAACCAACAATTCAGGAAATAGTTTTTATGCCACAGATGTTGACCGAAACGATGTTTTGTTAAACCAGTTTATTAATTTGAATTATAACTGGACAACCGATAAAGGTTCTACACTGTTTATAGGGTCGCAGTTTTCAAATTACAATCAAACTATAAGAGATTTTATTGAAGAAAGCAGTTTGGCAGAACAAACAGATTCTGAAAGATATTTGAAGAATAATGTTGGAAGTCGAATCAATATAATCGCAGTTCAAGCCGATTATTCGAAGAAAATTGATGAAAAAACAAAACTTGAAGTAGGAGCCAAGTTGAGTCATGCCACAATAAACTCAGGAACAGATTTCTTAATTGCAGATGATAATGTAAATTTTGAGCTGGACGATGCGCTTTCTAGTGATTTTGAATACAATGAAAAAATTACTGCTGCTTACTTTAATTATATTGAAACATTAAACGAAAAAATCAATTTTTCTCTTGGAGTAAGAGCCGAAAGAACAAGTTATGATTTATTCACAAATGCCAACGGAATTCAGAAATTTGAGAAATCGTACAGTAATTTTTTTCCAAATGCACTTTTAAATTTTGATATTTCAGAAGATTGGAAAGGACATTTTTCTTATGTTTCCAGAATTACAAGACCGAGATATCAGGCTTTAAATCCGTATGTGATTTATCAGGATCCGTTTACGACGATTGAAGGAAATCCGAATCTTCTCCCAGAAAAAACACACGCTTTTGAAATAGGCGCGATGTACAAAAAGTTCGATTTTAAAGTTGGCTACACTTATAAAATTGATCCGATTTCTGCGGCGGCTTTGCGTGGAGATACACCAAATAGCTATATTTTAAGAGCGCTGAATCTTGAAAAAGGGCATACTTTTTTTACCTCGCTTTCCAGATCTTTCAATGTCAAATGGTGGAATTCTGTTAACACAGCAAGTATTACCTGGCAGAAATCTGTAGACAATTATTATGCATTTGCTTTTAGTCCTGTAAAGCCTCAGATTTATTTATATACTAATAATACATTTACGATTCCTAAACTTTTTAAATTGCAGCTTTTGGCCTGGTATTTAAATGATAGAAGTTATGGATTAGGAAGCGAAAACAGTCGTTCGACTGTAACTTTAGGAATAGAAAGAAACTTTTTTAAAGATGCATTAAAAGTCAATTTTACCGCAAACGACATCTTTCATAAGTTTATGGTTTCTGGCGATTACAATGTCGGACAGACTCAGATTTATTATCACCGAACGTATAGTATGGATTATTTTAAATTAATTGCAACATACAATTTCGGAGATTCTAAAAAGGCGACTTATAAAAAATCAGAAGTTGAGCAGACGGAGAATAATAGAGCGAGGTAAATTACTTGATACTTTCTGAAATAACCATTAAAACAAGAATAAGAATAACACAGATAAACACCGAATTAGGATTTGCAAAATTAATAGTCCAGCCAAATTCTTTTATTCTTTTAGGAGGAAACATTCTTTTATCTTCCGGGTTATAATAAAACATTCCCCAAACCCAATTATTAGGATCGTTATGCCAATTGTTTTTTTCTTCTTCAGATGCTTTTTGATTGTCCATATCAGTAATCAGTAGAAAGATTGTTATTACTTATTCGTTTTTCCTTCTTTTAGCTGTGTATAGGTAATGAGAATTCCAATTGTAGCTAGAAAAGGACCAATCACTAATTTAAAATCTGAATAAGAAATATCTTTGACGTTTTTTGTAAGCAACGGACTTAAAGATATACCGATGTATAATAAACTAAGAATAATAAAAACAAGTAAAAAGTTCTTCTTGGTCATTTTAGTTTTTTAGATTATTACTATTCTTTTTGTTTTTTGGTTAATCTTTTTTGAGACTCAAACCAATTATATTTATGATGAAAGCTGCTAACAATAAAAGCATCATATTGGCAAACATTTTGTCTGACAAAAAATGTTGATTGGCATTAAGCATCATAATAGCTACAACAACCCACGTCATGATTTTTACACTTTTATACATAATATATTGTTTGGTTTTAAAATTATTCGATAGTTAACAGGTTTTATATTTTTGATAAATGTAGTAATTTTCTGTTGATAAATTTAATATGAGGAAAGAATAAAAGAAAGAGTGTCGAAAAGTGAAGAATATATAAAAAAGGCTCCACTAATTAAGTGAAGCCTTTTTGAAAATATATTTGAATTGAAATAATTACCTTTTATAAAGTAATATTAATTTAGCTCTTTAGTCACAATCTGCATGGTTTCACGGCTAACTTGTTTCAGTAAAACTTCTTTATCTTTTTCAACCGTTTCGGCTGCTTGTTCCGTAAAGTGACGTATTGTATATAATGTTACATTTTCGCTGTAATCAACTTTGAATTTTTTCGAAAGAATCGCATTCAAATCATTGAAATTTCCAAATTTATCTTCCACACAAACAGAGAAACTAATCGCCGAATTCTGAATCAAATTCACTTTGATTTTAAATTCGTGGAATAAACCAAAAATCTCACTTATGTTTTCTTCCATAATGAAAGAGAAATCAATTGAAGAAAGCGAAATTAAAAGTTGCTCCCTTTTTACGATAAAACATGGATATTGTGGCTCCAAATCAACTCCTTTAGAAACGCAAGTTCCTTTTAATAAAGGATTAATGAATGATTTTACGTATAACGGAATTTCTTTTTTCTGTAATGGCTGTAATGTTTTTGGGTGAATAACCGTTGCTCCGTAAAATGCCAATTCGATAGCTTCACGATACGAAATCTGGTTTAGCAAACTAGCATTTTCAAAATAACGCGGATCGGCATTCATAACGCCAGGAACATCTTTCCAGATCGTTACGCTTTCAGCATTTAAGCAATAAGCAAAAATTCCGGCAGTATAATCAGAACCTTCACGACCAAGAGTTGTAGTAAAATTATTTTCGTCAGCACCTAAAAATCCTTGTGTGATATTTAGTTGTTTTCTTGGAACATTTTTGCTGATGTTTTGTTGAGTTGCCTCCCAATCTACTTCGGCATCTCTATAGTTTGCATTGGTTTTAATGAAATTACGAACATCAAGCCATTGCGTCTGAATTCCTCTGAAATTCATGTAATGACTTAAAATATTTGTAGAAATCAATTCTCCAAAACTTACAATCTGATCGTAAACGAAGTTGTAATTTGGTGATTTATTATGCGCTAAAAAATACTCAAGTTCAGCAAATTGCTCATTTACAGCTGCGAAAACCTGATGTTTTTCATCTTCAAATAAATCTAATAATATTTGATTATGGTATTTTTTTATTTCCTGAACAGAAGAATTTAATTCTGCCGATTTATCAAAATAATTCTTTATTACAACTTCAAGAGCATTTGTTGTTTTTCCCATAGCCGAAACTACAAGAATCACGTCTTCATAACCTACTTTTTGTAAAACGTCGTATACGTTTTTAATTCCATCTGCATCTTTTACCGATGCTCCTCCAAATTTAAATACTCTCATTATTAATTTATAGATTTTTAGTTTTTAGATTTCAGATTTGAGGCGAAATCCTATATTTTTTGTTTTTATAATTTTTCTAGAAACGAATTAACTCCAGCTTCGTCCATTTGAACAACTTGCCAGTCTTCCAGAATTCTTGCGCCAGAATTCTTGTAAAAATTGACTGCAGGTGTATTCCATGCCAAAACATTCCATTCAACTCTTCGAACACCATCTTTTTTTCCTTGTTTCATAATTTCAGCATAAAGCGCCGATCCCAAACCTGTACCGCGCATTTTTTCTTTTACAATCAAGTCTTCAAGATGTATCGTTTTTCCTTTCCAGGTAGAGTAGCGGTAATAGTACAATGCAATTCCAACTATTTCTTTTCCGTTTTTACTTTCTTCTGAATCACTTTCAATTTCGGCAACAAAAACCTGAAAAAGTGGTTTTTCTCCAAATCCGTCACGAACTAAATCTTCTTCTGTAATTACGACAGCTTCCGGTTCTTTTTCGAATATTGCCAGCTCCTGAATTAATCCTAAAACCGATTTCATGTCTTCGGGATTTCCTTTTCTAATATTCATTTATTCGTATTATTAAGTGTTTATTAGCTAAAAAAGCATTTATTTATAAGGTACTTTTTGCTATTAATTAGCAAATATACAATAGTAGCAAACTAACAAAATAATTTTTAAATCATTCTCACAAAATAAGCGATATTTGTGACTTTAAATTAAAACTATAACGATATAGCAATGGAAGAACGCAATAAAACACTGGGAGAGTTTATTATTGAGAACCAAAAAGCATTTCAGTATTCGTCGGGAGAACTTTCCCGGATTATCAACTCTATACGTTTGGCGGCAAAAGTCGTGAACTATAAAGTTAACCAGGCAGGACTTGTGGATATTATTGGCGCCGCTGGCGAACAAAATATTCAGGGAGAAGACCAGCAAAAATTAGATGTGTATGCCAACGAAGTATTTATCCAGACGTTAATAAACCGTGAGATTGTCTGTGGTATTGCTTCAGAAGAAAACGACGATTTTATAACTGTTCAGGGGAGCGACAACAGTCATAATAATAAGTACGTGATCTTGATGGATCCGCTTGACGGATCTTCGAACATTGATGTAAATGTTTCTGTAGGAACGATTTTTTCTGTTTTCAGAAGAATTACCCCAATAGGAACTCCGGTAACAAGCGAGGATTTTTTACAACCGGGAATCAATCAAGTGGCAGCAGGTTATGTAATTTATGGAACTTCAACAATGCTGGTTTATACAACTGGACATGGAGTAAATGGTTTTACACTGAATCCGGCAATTGGTACATTTTATCTTTCGCATCCAAATATGAAGTTTCCGGAAAACGGAAATATCTATTCGGTAAACGAAGGGAATTATGTTCATTTTCCGCAAGGAGTAAAAAATTACATCAAATATTGTCAGCGTGAAGAAGAAGACAGACCTTATACTTCAAGATATATAGGAAGTTTGGTAGCCGATTTTCATCGAAATATGATTAAAGGCGGTGTTTATATTTATCCAACAAGTTCAAAAGCGCCAAAAGGGAAATTACGTTTATTATATGAATGTAATCCGATGGCATTTATTGCTGAGCAGGCGGGAGGAAAAGCAACAGACGGTTTTGGAAGAATTATGGAAATCCAGCCTACAGAACTGCACCAAAGAGTTCCGTTTTTCTGCGGAAGCAAAAATATGGTGGAAAAAGCCGAGGAATTTATGGCAGAGGTTGAATAGCGATACGATTCTTTTACGCAACCTTTTGGTGTTTTCAATATCTATTAAATAAAATAGACTTATGAAAAATATATTTGTTTTAGTTGTCCTGGTCTTTACTTTATTTGGCTGTTCTAGTGATGATTCGTCATCTCGTTCTTCTAATGAAGATTCGTCTGAGTTAAGAATTCGATTGTCGAATGCCAGTAAATTCAATTTTCAAAATATTACAGTAAATACTACAACTGGTAATGTGAATTTTGAGAATGTAAATTCTGGTCAGAAGACAAAATATAAAGGTTTTTCGTTTGCGTATAGCTACGCATTTGTTGAATTACAAATTGACGGGAAAACTTATACATTACAACCTATTGATTATGTTGGAGAAACACCATTGGAAAAAGGAAGCTATACTTATGAAATTACCGCAAATGATTCTCAAAATCAATACGGAAAATTGAATTTGAAATTAATTAAGGATTAATACACAATTCAATTTTATGAAAAACCCCGACAGATTTTAAAAATCTGTCGGGGTTTTAATTTATTGTCAATTAATAATTTATAAACAGCTTGTTTTTTGTTGCATCTTTTTATTTGTTCTTTTTTATAAGAAAATGTTGATTTATTTTATAATTTAGTTGTTTATTAGTATCAGAAATTAACTAAAATAAATAATTGAATAGTATGAATAAAAAATTACTGCTTACTTTATTTGGAGTGCTTTCATTTTTGCTTATTTCTTGTGATAATGATAATATCGACGGAAAATGGGGAGATAATATTAAACTTTCACAGAAAACGGCGACTGTTACTTCTGAAAGTAATTCAATAACCGTTACAACCCAGGGTGACAGTTGGTGGCTGAATGGAATTGCGATGAATAAAGTACAGGTCGATTTGGGTAATCTTGATAAACTTTCAAAAAACTTTGTTTTTACAAATTCTGAATTTAAAGTGGAAAGAAAGGATGGAAAGACAGTTATTATTACAATGAATAAAAACACAACCAATGCAGAAAGACTTCTTTCTATAGGCCTCCAAGATGGAGATTATTTTGACAGCATAAATATCACGCAGTCAAAATAATCGTTTAGAACATAAGAGAATTAAAATAAAAAACCCGATAATTTGATTATCGGGTTTTTTATTTTAATTATCATTCACAGTCAAGTTTCAGTATCAAAACTGAACACTAAAAACTGATTACTGAATATTATTTATGCATGTGCTGCATTTCGTAGATAAAAGTATCGCCGTCAACTTTTTGGTCAACTAATGACAATGCTTTTGCAATAATATAATCCACGTTGCTTGGAGTAAATCCTAAAGCTACACTTATCTTTTTTAACAATACTTCTTGTTTATCTTCAAGATGATGGTCAACATGTACCATTCTTGTTAAGTCATATAAACGCTCTAAACGCTGAACATATGAATAAGGTGGATTGATTGGATATTTTAATGGATCGCTAAGAATTTCTTCGTATTCCGATTCTGTAATTTCTAAACGAGAAGCAAGTTTGTCTAAAAAGGCTTTTTCTTCTGGATAAACAACTCCATCTGCTAAAGCTACACGAACGATAGCTGAAAAGTGCCCTTTGTTTCTTTGCTTGAATTCGCTATCAAATAATTCTGAAAATGACATAATTAATTAAGATTTTTGTTAAACAAAGATAAAAGTTATTTTAATTTATAATTTTAAATTTCTCATAAAATTTAACTTATTTTTCTGCGTTGTTTTAGAGGAGGACTTCACGACATTTTCAAAATAAATCGTAAGTTTACATCCCCTAATCATTTAATATCATTACCCCTATGTCAGAATTTTGGATTTATTTTCAGATAGGATTAAAACACGTTTTAGATATCCACGCCTACGATCACGTTCTTTTTTTAATCGCACTAACAGTTCCGTATTCATTTAAAGACTGGAAACGCATTTTGCTATTGGTTTCCGTTTTCACAATTGGTCATACTTTAGCTTTAATACTTTCCGTTTTCGGAATAATTGCTGTTAAAGTAAATTTAGTCGAATTTTTAATTCCAATTACCATTTTGATAACCGCTTTATATCACTTGTTTACGGCAGGAAAAGCTACTAAAAATGAAGGTGTAAATTTAATTTTTATGGTTACGTTGTTTTTTGGAATAATTCACGGACTTGGATTCTCAAATTATTTTAAAACAATTTTAGGTGGTACCGCAACGTCAAAATTAGTACCTTTAGGGGAATTTGCGTTAGGAATCGAAGCAGCACAGTTAGTTGTAGTTTTTGTAGTTTTGGTACTATCATATATAGTGCAAACCGTATTTCGTTTTTCAAAACGCGATTGGGCACTTGTAATGTCGGCTTTTATTGTTGGAGTTGTGATTCCAATGATTATCGAAAGCCCTATTTGGAACAGATAAAATAAATGGAAATAAAAAAATTAAACAAATACGATAAAGCTTATTTGAGAATTGCAAAAGAATGGAGTTTGCTTTCTTATTGCAAACGCAAGCAAGTAGGCGCTATTATCGTAAAAGACCGAATGATCATCTCTGATGGCTATAATGGAACACCTTCAGGATTTGAAAATTGCTGCGAAGATGAAGACGGATTAACCCGTTGGGATGTATTGCATGCCGAGGCAAATGCAATTTTGAAAGTAGCACGGTCGACACAATCTTGCGAAGGCGCAACTTTATATATCACGCTTTCGCCATGTAAAGAATGTAGTAAATTAATACATCAGTCGGGAATAAAAAGAGTGGTGTACAAAGATGGATATCGTGATGATTCTGGAATTCAATTTTTAATAAAAGCAGGTATCGAAGTCGAACATATTCCTGTTTTAGAAGAGTAATGAAATTTAATCCAAAATATTTGCCAATTGTCATTGGAGCAACTTTTGCTCTTGGAACGGTGCTCGGAAGCTTGATGAATGCTCCCGCAGATGATCAGCTTTTGGCTAAAAATTACTCTAAAACCAAATTAAATAAACTGATTGATTTTATTAATAATGAATATGTCGACAGCATCAATACAGACTCAATTGTAAATCTTACAGTTGATAATATTCTTTCCAAATTAGATCCGCACTCTGTTTATATTCCGCCAAGTGAACAAGCCGAAGTTGCTGAAAGCATGAAAGGCGATTTTGTTGGAATCGGAATTAATTTTTATATGTATAAAGATTCAGTTGCGATTATAAAACCAATAGAAAATGGGCCATCGGCAAAAGCCGGAATAAAATCGGGTGATCGAATTTTATTTGCCGGAAAAACCAAATTATTTGGAAGAAAATTGCCGTCAGATAGTTTGTTTTCTAAATTAAAAGGACTTCAGGGTTCTGAAATCGAATTGACCGTTTTTAGAAAGTCAGAACAAAAGAAACTGAAGTTTAAAGTACGAAGAGATATTATTCCGATAAAAAGCGTTGATGCTTCTGTTTTGCTCGGAAATAATACGGGTTATATCAAAATCAATCGATTTGCCGAAACGACTTATAATGAATTTAAAACTGGTTTAGCGAGATTAAAACAAAGCGGAATTCAGTCGCTTGTAATTGATCTTCGTGACAATGGTGGCGGTTATATGGAAGAAGCTGTAGCAATTGCCGATGAATTTTTGAAAGACAAACAGTTGATTGTTTTTACAAAAAGTAAAAACGGTACAACTGAAAAAACATACGCAACAAAAGCGGGAAGTTTTGAAACCGGAAAAGTGTATGTTTTAATTAATGAAAATAGTGCTTCTGCAAGCGAAATTTTAGCTGGAGCAATTCAGGATAATGATCGTGGTATTATTGTAGGACGCCGTTCTTTCGGGAAAGGTTTGGTACAACGTGAAATGGATTTTAATGACGGATCAGCAGTAAGATTGACTGTGGCGCGTTATTATACGCCAACAGGAAGATCGATTCAAAAACCTTATAAAAAAGGGAATGAAGAGTATTTTAAAGAATCAGAATCCAGAATTAAATCAGGCGAACTTTATGCAAAAGACAGTATTAAAGTGGCCGATTCTTTAAAATTCAAAACTCCAAAAGGTAAAATTGTTTATGGCGGCGGCGGAATCGTTCCTGATGTTTTTGTTCCGATGGAAGCAGAACACGGAAATGAAAACGTTGCTTATTTATTGCAAACCGGAATTGTAGGCCATTTTGTTTTTGAAGAATTGGATAAAAACCGAAAAGCATTTGCCGGACTTCATTTTAATGAGTTTTTAAACGAAATGAAAACTTCTGATGTTTATTTCAAAAAATTTAAAAACTACGTTGCAATAACTGGTTTGGATTTAAAATTGGATAAAACAAAAGCGTTAGTAAATCGCTATATCACAGCTGAATTTGCCCGACAATTATTTGGTGAAATATATTATTATAATGTAGTTTTAAAAGACGATGCCATGATTAAGTCGGTTTTAAGTTCAAAAAAATAATCCTAAATTTTTTAAAGTATGAAAACAGAAGCCGTTGTAAATGCTGAAATCGAACTTTTGACCGCAATTAAAAATGCTGATGTTTCCACTTTAGAAAAAATCCTTCACGACGATCTGCTTTTCAATTTACCCGACGGAAATACAATTACAAAAGATTTCGATTTAGATTCCTATCGTTCGGGAAAAATGCAAGTCGAATCATTAGAAGCTTCAGATCAAATTATTAATATAATTGATGATATAGCTGTTGTAACTGTAGTGGTTTCATTAAAAGGGACTTATGATAATACTCCAATAAATGGTGCTTTAAAATATATCAGGGTTTGGAAACAATTTGATGAAAATCTAAAAGTTGTTGCTGGAAGCTGCATTCCATTGGCATAAATTTTGAAAAGAAATTTAATAGTAACATAAAATTAGACTTAGCTCCCGATAGCTATCGGGATTGCGGTTAAATAAAATCAAAATATGAAAAATTTAAAAAGAATAAGCTTTCTTCTGGTTGTAATGACTTTTATAATTTCTTGTGCAACTGCCAAAGACAGCAGTAAGACAGTTTCAGGAAAAGTAGAATCAATTGAAGGCGGTAAAGACGGCTACACAGCAAAAATCAACACAGCTCAAAAAGAAGTTTATTTTGCTACTATCAGTATCGTAAACGTGGGCGGACCACAAAATTACAAACAAGTAAAAATTGGTGATGAAGTTTCAGTAAAAGGAGAATTCTGGAAAAGTGAAGACGAAAACCATATTAAGGTTACGCAGATAATTTCGGTGAAATAAAACTTGTTGAGATACAATTTTACTAATTTGCACGGATTCTAGATCTGTGCATTTTTTTTGGAATATGTTGAAATTTTTAACGAACTTAAAGTTAGGTATTTGAAAACAATTAATACTTTTTTTATTGTATTTACCGGTGGAATTGTTGCGTTTTTCAGTATCTTTTGGATTGGAAGTTACGAGCAAAAAATGAAACTTATAGATGAACTTCCTCTTTCGTTCATTTATCGCTTTGTGGGGTTGTCAGCTATTGGTTTGGTGTTTATAAGTTTGCTTTTGATGTTTAACTATCTCTTTGCCAAATTAATTGTGAAAGATGTAAATGCTGTTGAGCTTCGAAAACTTGCTATTCGAGGTTTTGTTTCGGTAATTTTACTTGCTTTATTTGGGACTCTATTCTTTTTCTGTATTTAACGAATACTATCGTGTGAATGAGTCTGTACGCCGTTATTCCATAAAGTAAGAATATCTGTAGCAACAGCGGCACCGCTTCCGGCAGCAATGGCTAATTGACTTCTCCAGCCAGCTAAAGTTCCAATTACATAAATGCCTTCAGCAACTTTATGATCTTCGTTTTTAAGCTGAATTCGCTGTTTTTCTGGAAGTGCTTTTTTATGCGGTTCAACAAACTGCATTAAACCTTCAATGTCAAATGTATTTGCAGAGCCAATCCCGACAACGATACTTTTTGTCTTATAGGAGTTTTTATTTGTAATTACAGTAAAATTAGGAAATTGTCCTTCGACCTTAATTACTTTTTCGTTTGGAATTTGATCAATATGCGGATAAGTAGTTGCTAAATCCTGCGTACTTTCTGTAAGTAATTCAGAGCCTAATTTTCCTGGTGTAATGCCATAAGCATTGTAGAAAATTGCCTCTTGTAGAGAAGAATTCTTTTGATGTGTAAAAATTCCAATTTTCTTATCGGTAACAAAAGCTTTATTTTTAGCAGAGCCTAAAACGAGCGCACAAGACATTCCTGATACGCCTCCGCCAATAATTAAAACGTCAAACATTATTATCTGCCGTTTGTTTTTTCTTCAATTCTTTTTGAAATTCTAAAAATCAAAAGAATTAATACGGCGCAGAAAGAAGCGACGATTCCAATAAAAGCTACCATGCTGTCACCCTGAAAAGGGTTTTTAAAGTCTAATAGCGTAATATTAAAAACAATTAAAGCTAATGCCAAAAGGACTAATATTGAAGTAAAAATTTTCATCTGGTTGTTTTTGTTTAAAATAATCAAGGCAAAACTTTTTAAAAAGAGCTTAAAGTTTTGTTTTTAGAAATTTTATGGGGTAAAAGTATAAAAATAAATGTTAGACAAACAAACCTTTAACATTAGCAGCGAATAATTTAACAGCAATCGCTAAAAGTATAACCCCAAATGTCTTGCGAACCACGCCCAGACCGTTCTCACCCAGTAATGTTTCAATTTTCTTAGACGATTTTAAAACAATGTAAACCAGTATAATATTTAGTAAAATGGCGATAATAATATTAATGGTGTGAAATTGAGATCGAAGTGATAATAAAGTTGTCATGGTTCCGGCCCCAGCAATAAGTGGAAATGCTAACGGAACAATTGAAGCAGATCCTGGTTCTTCATCGCGATATATTCGGATTCCTAAAATCATTTCCAAAGCAAGAAAGAATAGTACAAAAGATCCGGCAACGGCAAATGAATGTACGTCGATGCCAATTAAATTCAATAATCCTTCTCCAACAAAAAGAAAAACAATCATAATCATACCTGCGACTAATGAAGCTTTTTCTGAGTCGATGTGACCTACTTTTGCTCGTAAATTGACAATAATCGGAATTGATCCTACAATATCAATTACTGCAAAAAGTACCATTCCAACTGTAATAATTTCTTTAAAGTCAATCTCTAACATATAGTTCTGATTTTAAGCGATTAATAATTTGGTGCAAAAGTAGGTAATAAAGTTAGGTGATTTTTTCACAGATTGTATTTTTGTTATAAAAACATTGTTTAGATATGTAAAGTGTGATATTTGTAACATTATGATGCTAAAATTATTGATATCAAGAAAAAAGAACGGTTTGTTTTTGAACTTGATTTATTTTATTGTTGGTCTGAACAAGGTATATAAAATCAAACGTTAAAAAATATAACTTACTGAAAATCAATTATTAAATTTGTTCTAACTTAAAAAGGAATGGTTATGAAAAAGATGATGTTTGTTATAGTTTTCTTGTGTTTGTTGTTTTCGTCCAATAGTTCACAAGCCCAAATCTGGCAACAAATCAAAAAAGCAGCGCAACAAAAAGGCCAAAATGGAAGTGGAGCTGCTGATCAAAATGTAAATATGGAAAATGCCGTTTTAAGTTACGGTAAAAACAAAGTTGATCCCTCGGTTGTACCAAATTCCTATAATTTCAGCTGGAAATATAATATGGAAATTAAAACCGATGAAGGAAAAGCCATGAATGCAAATTATTTGCTGGAACCTAATGCGGCTTATTTCGGAATGAATATTTCTCAGGGAGAAGGTCAGGATATGTTCATGATTATGGATTCAAAAAACAGTATTACGGTAACTGCTTTTGGAAACGGCAAGGAAAAAATGGCATCGGCGTCAAAAATGCCTGATTATACAGAAATGGCGAAAAAAGAAGGAGAGAAATCAAAATTCACTTATAAGACACTTCCAAATAAAACCTTTTTGGGTTACAACTGCAAAGGAATTCAGATGACAAGTGATGAATATGATATTATTTGTTATTACACGAGCGAAGCAAAAGTGAGCTTTGGAGATATGTTCAAAAATCAGAAAGGGTGGAAAATGCCCGAAGGATTATCGAATTATTTCAAACCCGAAGATCGTACCTTATTAATGGATATGACAATGAAGGATTTAAAAAGCAGAAAAGTAACTACGATGAAATGCCTCAGTTTAGAAAAAAGTGCTTACACATTTAATAAATCGGATTATAAATTTATGTAGATAAAATGGTAACATTCTAAATTAGTTGGGTTTGCAAACATATATTGATGAGCGGTTTTTATTTCCTGAATCTTTAGTTACCTTTGCAAAATGTTTCAATTAGGAAAAACCATAGTATCAGAGGATATCCTCGAAAAAGAATTTGTTTGTAATTTATCAGCATGCAAAGGGGCTTGTTGCGTCGACGGAGATGCGGGCGCGCCTTTGAGTGAAGCTGAAACTAAAATCCTGGAAGAGATTTACCCAAAAGTAAAACCTTTTTTAAGAAAAGAAGGTATTGCTGCTATTGAGGCGCAAGGAACTTGGGTAAAAGGAACCGACGGCGATCTTGAAACGCCGCTTATTGATAATAAAGATTGCGCTTACGTAATTTTTGACGGAAAAACGGCACTTTGCGGAATTGAGCAAGCTTATAATCAAGGAATCGTAGATTGGAAAAAACCAGTTTCATGTCATTTATATCCAATCCGTGTGAAAGATTTTACAGAATTTGCTGCGGTGAATTACGATAAATGGGATATTTGCGATGATGCCTGTTCTTTAGGTAAAGAATTAGAAGTTCCGGTTTACAAATTTGTTAAAGAAGCTTTGATTCGCCGTTTTGGTGAAGATTGGTATTTGGAACTTGAAAAAGTTGCTGAGGAACTTAAAAACTCGTAAAAGGCAAGTGTAAAAAATACCCTTTTGCGAGGGCGTGATTTAACTCGAAAAAATAAAGTTTTGACTCAAAAAAAACTTTTAAAAACTATTTAAAATTTCTTGCTTTTTATTTCAAAAAGTCTATATTCTACGGGACTTCAAGATGCTATTTGTGCTTTTAAAGTGTTCATTTGCAATAAATTAATTATTGTATGAAAATCATTTCAAATTTTGGCCGTTGTTAAAAACTACGTCGAATTGTGAATAAGTTTGACTTTCATTTTTAGCGATAATTGACAATCTTTGTAGTCTACTGAATTAGTAAAGTTTCAGTATAAAAATTAAACAAAAATTGTCATGTCACAAGTCGAACCAATATTACAAGAAAATAAAAATCGTTTCGTTATTTTTCCAATTAAACATCATGATATTTGGGAATGGTACAAAAAGATGGAAGCTAGTTTTTGGACTGCGGAAGAAATCGACTTGCACCAGGATTTGACAGACTGGAATAACAAATTAAATGATGATGAAAGATATTTCATCAAACATATCCTTGCATTTTTTGCAGCTTCTGACGGAATCGTAAATGAAAATCTTGCTGAGAACTTTGTAAACGAAGTTCAATATGCTGAAGCGAAGTTTTTCTATGGTTTCCAAATCATGATGGAAAACATTCATAGTGAAACGTATTCTTTATTAATTGATACTTACGTTAAAGACGAAGCTGAGAAAACAGAATTGTTTAATGCTTTGGAAGTTTTTCCTGCAATTGCTAAAAAAGCAGAATGGGCTTTAAAATGGATCGAGTCTGATTCATTTGCTGAAAGACTTATTGCTTTTGCAGCTGTTGAAGGAATCTTTTTCTCAGGGGCTTTCTGTTCAATTTATTGGTTGAAAAAACGTGGTTTAATGCCAGGTTTGACATTCTCTAATGAGTTGATTTCTCGTGACGAAGGCGTACATTGTGATTTTGCGGTTCATTTGCATAATCACCATTTAGTAAACAAAGTACCAAAAGAGAGAATCAAAGAAATCATTGTTGATGCTCTTGATATCGAAAGACAATTTGTAACAGAATCGCTTCCGGTAAGTTTAATTGGTATGAACGCGACTTTAATGACGCAATACTTAGAATTTGTTGCCGACAGATTATTAGTAGAATTAGGTTGTGAGCGTGTGTATGGATCAGCGAATCCGTTTGATTTCATGGACATGATTTCTCTTCAGGGAAAAACTAATTTCTTTGAAAAACGTGTTGCCGAGTATCAAAAATCAGGTGTGATGAACACAGACAGCGATGCTCAAAAAATTTCATTTGACGCAGATTTTTAGAACAACAGCATTTTTTAATTCTGGCCGATTTTATCTAAAGCCATAATTAATATTTACAGAACATTTATTAGGTTGAATCTCTATCACCCAAATCGGAGATTTAATAGCAATTTTAACGGCTTTTCGGTTTGATATTCAAATTGGAAAAGGGCAACTATTGAGAATCCTGTAATTCTCGAAAAATAATTTAAAAACACGCAATGTTTAGGGACTAGAATTCGTTTTCTAGTTACTTTCATTTTTTCAATAACTATAAAAGGTAAGCTTATGTATGTAGTAAAAAGAGATGGCCACAGAGAGCCCGTAATGTTTGATAAGATTACAGAAAGAATCAAAAAATTGTGTTACGGCTTGAATGAGCTCGTAGATCCGGTTAAGGTAGCGATGAGAGTTATCGAGGGATTGTATGATGGGGTTTCTACTTCTGAATTGGATAATCTTGCGGCAGAAACGGCGGCTTCAATGACTATTGCGCATCCTGATTATGCTCAATTGGCAGCGCGTGTGGCAATTTCAAATCTGCATTCAAATACTAAAAAATCTTTCTCAGAAACGATGAAAGATATGTATCACTACGTAAATCCAAGAAATGGTCAAGATGCACCATTAATTGCTGATGACGTATTTAAAGTGATTCAGGAAAACGCTGCTTTTTTAGATTCTCACATTATTTATACAAGAGATTTTAATTACGATTACTTTGGTTTCAAAACTTTAGAGCGTTCTTATCTTCTTAAAATAAACGGGAAAATCGTAGAAAGACCACAACATATGTTGATGCGTGTTTCTGTTGGTATTCACTTAGACGATTTAAAATCAGTTATTGAAACTTACGATTTAATGTCTAAAAAGTTCTTTACGCACGCAACGCCAACGTTGTTTAATGCAGGAACGCCAAAACCTCAAATGTCTTCTTGTTTCCTTTTGGCAATGCAAGATGATAGTATTGATGGTATTTACGATACATTAAAACAAACAGCAAAAATCTCGCAATCAGCGGGAGGAATTGGACTTTCTATTCATAACGTTCGTGCGACTGGATCTTACATTCGCGGTACAAATGGAACTTCAAACGGAATTGTTCCGATGTTGAGAGTGTTCAACGATACGGCTCGTTACGTAGATCAAGGTGGTGGAAAACGTAAAGGAAGTTTTGCGATTTACATCGAAACTTGGCATGCTGATATCTTTGATTTCTTGGATTTAAAGAAAAATACAGGAAAAGAAGAAATGCGTGCGAGAGATTTATTCTTCGCAATGTGGACTTCAGATTTATTCATGAAACGTGTTCAGGAAGATTCAACTTGGACTTTAATGTGTCCTAACGAATGTCCAGGATTATATGATGTTTACGGAGATGAATTCGAAGCATTATATACGGATTATGAATTTAGAGGAAAAGGAAGAAAAACAATCCGCGCTCGTGAATTATGGGAGAAAATCCTGGAATCACAAATTGAGACTGGAACACCATATATGTTGTACAAAGATGCAGCAAACCGTAAATCGAACCACAAGAATTTAGGAACTATCCGTTCTTCTAACTTGTGTACAGAGATTATGGAGTTTACTTCTAAAGATGAAATTGCAGTTTGTAACTTGGCTTCTATTTCGTTGCCAATGTTTATCGAAAACGGAAAATTTGATCACGAAGCGCTTTACAACGTTACAAAACGTGTAACTCGTAACTTGAACAAAGTAATCGACAGAAACTACTATCCAGTAAAAGAAGCTGAAAACTCTAACATGCGTCACCGTCCAGTTGGTTTAGGTGTGCAAGGTTTAGCAGATGCTTTTATCATGTTGCGTTTACCATTTACAAGCGATGAAGCTAAACAATTAAACCAAGAGATTTTCGAAACTTTATACTTCGCAGCTGTAACCGCTTCTATGGAAATGGCAAAAGAAGAAGGACCATATTCAACTTTCGAAGGTTCGCCAATGTCACAAGGAGAATTTCAACATAATATGTGGGGAATGAAAGATGAAGAGTTATCAGGCCGTTGGGACTGGGCTTCATTAAGAAAAGAAGTGGTTGAACACGGAGTTCGTAACTCATTGTTAGTTGCGCCAATGCCAACTGCATCGACTTCTCAGATTCTTGGAAACAACGAAGCTTTCGAACCATATACATCAAACATTTACACGCGTCGTGTATTGTCTGGAGAGTTCATCGTAGTAAACAAACATTTACTTGAAGATTTAGTAAAATTAGGTTTATGGAACGAAGATTTGAAACAAGAAATTATGCGTCATAACGGATCTGTTCAAAATATAGATAAGATTCCACAAGACTTAAAAGATCTTTACAAAACAGTTTGGGAAATGTCGATGAAAGATATTATCGATATGTCTCGCCAAAGAGGTTATTTCATTGACCAGTCTCAATCGTTGAACTTGTTCATGCAGGATGCAAACTATTCTAAATTGACGTCAATGCATTTCTACGCTTGGCAGTCTGGTTTAAAAACAGGAATGTATTACTTAAGAACAAAAGCGGCTGTAGATGCGATTAAATTCACATTAAACAACGATAAAAAAGAAGAAACAGCTCCATCATTAGTTGCAGAAACTGAAGCAATCAGTGTTGAGGATTATAAAGCAATGCTTTTAAAAGCACAAGCTGCAGATCCTGAGGATTGTGAGATGTGTGGATCTTAATTTTTTTTTAGAAGAAAGAGAATAGAGTAAAGAAGAAAGATTTATTCTTTGTTATAGAAAGCAGTTATTGTAATGATAGCTGCTTTTTTTTGCATCCATTATTAATCAACAATTCTTATCATTTCGAAGAACGAGGAATGACAATATTCTAATTAATTCCCCGTTTAAATTATTACCAAAGATTTTTTAAAACTTAGCATCTCATAACTAAGTAACTCAAAATCTTTCTCTTAATTAAACCTTTAAGAGAAAGGAAAGTCTTATTGTAATAATTTCTGAATTATGAAAAAAAGCAATCTTTGGTCACTGCGATTGGGTTTTTCTGGAAAAGAATCTGATAAAATTGAAAAACTAGGATTAGAGAAATTTCTAAAACATTCCTATGATTCAAAATTCGATAAACAACTTCCTGCTTTTTTAGAAGACGATCCCAAAACACTTATCGAATTAAAAGAATTTAAGCAAGCCATAAAAGATGCTGATTCTGACGCTAAAAAGAAAATTCTAAAAAAAGAAATTTATTCGGCCATTGAATTAAGAAGATGGTGGATTAATAAAATGCGAACAGATGAATTTCCTCTTCGGGAAAATATGGTTGTTTTTTGGCACAACCACTTTGTTTCTACTTCGCAAAAAGTAAAAGTCAATTACTGGATTTATCAGCACAATATGATTTTGCGCGAACATGCTTTTGGGAACTTCAAAGAGTTAACGAAGCAAATCGTAAAGTCGAACGCGATGATAAAGTATTTAGACAATGTCGACAATAAAAAAGGCAAATACAACGAGAATTTAAGTCGGGAATTGTTGGAGTTATTTACTATCGGAATTGGAAATTATTCTGAAAATGATATCAAAGAAGGCGCAAAAGCATTCGCAGGTTTAAATTATGGCGATGAAGGAGGTGTTTATAGAAAAATTCCTGAAGATAACAGTGATAAAACGTATTTCGGAAAAACGGGAAACTGGAAATCCGATGATCTTGTAGATATCATTTTCGAACAGAAAAATACGCCTTGTCTCATTACTCGAAAAATTCTAAAATGGTTTATTTATGATAATCCGCCTGAGGATTTAGTGACTTATTATGGAGATTATTTCCGAAAGAAAAACTTCGAAATCCAACCTTTGCTGACAAAAATTTTTACCGAAGAATATGCCAAAGAAAATTCGGGAAACAAAATCAAAGATCCATTAGTATATATTATTCAGTTGATTGATGAATTGGAAGTGAAAGATTTTGATGACGCGATGATAGCGCTTTTTCTTCGCCAACAAGGAATGGATTTATACAATCAGGTAAATGTAAAAGGCTGGGATGGTGGAAACTCCTGGCTGACTTCTCAAATTTATTTACAGCGAAATAATACATCTGATTTGCTCTGCAGTGGAAGAAGTATCTCAAAAAAAGTATTGAACACAATGACGGGAGATGATGAGAAACCAAAAGTAGAATTCGACAAAATCGATGTGAAAATTGATTTTGATTCCAATGGAAACAACAAAACAATCATTGCCGAATTGTCGAACCGATTATTATTTGATGTAAACGATTCCATGCAAAAAGACATGGAGAATTTACTCAAATACGATTTTGACCCAAAAGAAGAGCACGCCAATTTTGCTGTCATCCGACTCTTTAACTATATCACAAAACTACCCGAATATCAATTAATTTAGAAAACAAAAATCATGAACAGAAGAGATTTTCTAACATTGACAGGAACTTTTACAGGCGGAATGCTCGTGCTTCCTGATTTTTTACACGCTTTTGGTTCGCATAATAATTTAATAATCGGTGAACAATGTGTTGTTTTTGTGCAATTGAACGGAGGAAATGATGGATTGAATACTTTCATTCCGTATGATGATCCTTTATATTATGATTTGCGAACGAAAATTGCTTTAAATAAAGATTTAGTTGTTGGAAAGAACAAAGGGATGGCATTTCATCCTTCGTTAAAAGATTTTGCCCAAATGCAGCAAAACGGAGATTTAACGGTAATTCAAAATGTGGGTTATCCTGAGCCAATTCGTTCGCACTTTAGAAGTCAAGAAATTTGGCAGACTGCAACGGATTCTAATAAATATATAAATGAAGGCTGGCTTGGGAGATATTTAGATCTTCAGTGCAATGGGCATCAGGCGACGGCCGGAATAAACTTAGATTCAATTGATAATCTCGCTTTAAAAGGCGTCGAACCTAATTTTATAACGGTAAAAGATCCAAACCGATTTAAAGTAAAATCAGATAAAGAAGAAAATGTAACGTTGTCTGATAATCCACATTTAGATTTTGTTCGAAAAATTGCCAATTCTGTTACTGAAGGTTCAGATGAAATTCAGAAAGCTTTGGCGAAATCAAAAACCGAAATAAGTTATCCAAAAACCGAATTGTCTAAAAACTTGGAATGGATTGGAAGATTAATAAAAGGGAATTTGAATTCGAAAGTATATTATACGTCGCTCGGCGGATTTGATACGCATGATAATCAAATTGCGATTCACGAGAAAAAATTAGCCGATCTGAATGATGCTTTGTACAGTTTTTATCAAGATTTGAAACAAGCCCAATTATTGCAGAATGTTACAATAGTAGTTTTTTCAGAATTTGGACGAAGAGTAAAAGACAACGGAAACGGAACAGATCACGGAACTGCAGCGCCAATGTTTATCATCGGAGGAAATAATAAAGCAACAATTTTAGGAAACAATCCAAACTTAGCAGACTTAGATAATGGCGATTTAAAATATCAAATCGATTTTAGAAGTGTCTATGCATCTTTATTAAAAGAAAAATTAAACTTCGATTATTCTAAAATCGGGATTATGAATAAACCAGTTTCAGGATTGTTTTCATAAGTTTTGATTGGTATCCTCAATCTTTTGATTCCGAGGAACGAGGAATCTTCGCAAGTAACTCCGCAATCAAAAGCGCCAATCTTTGTAGAGCTACTTGCGGAGATTCCTCGTTCCTCGGAATGACAAGAAAGGAGAAAAACAATACTTTAATTAGAGAAATTGAATACTAAAGCGACAATAATTTACGCTAATTCGTGAATTCGTGGCGAAAAAACCTTAGAACCTTAGCAGCTCAGAACCTTAGAACCTCGTTTTAATATTCTCATTTTAAGCCGATATTTTTATATTATCATACAAAACCTGCTAAATTTGTTAAGAAATCCTTTTTTGTTTCATAAAATGCAATCTTTTTTTTGGTGCGCTAAAAATAATTTATACATTCGCAGAGAATTTAAAATAAAACACAAACAAAATGGCAAGTAACCGTTTTTATTTTAGCAACAATTTTTATTTCTTCTTTAGTAGAAGTCAGGATTGTGCTATGGTTATTTGAGATCGAATTTTAAGACAAATAAAACTAATATACAATCCTGATGCAAATCAGGATTTTTTTTTGACTATATGACAACGAAAATTGCAATACAAGGTATAAAAGGATCATTTCATCATCAGGTTGTGAAAGAGTATTTCTCTGAAAATGTGGATATTGATGAATGTTTGTCTTTTGAAGAATTGATCGACAGCCTTATTGCCGGAAAATCTGATCAGGCAGTTATGGCGATCGAAAATTCAATTGCCGGGCCAATTATCCCGAATTATGCTTTGATTGACAAGAATAATTTACACATAATTGGAGAGCATTATTTAAATATTCAGCAGAATTTAATGGCTTTAAAAGGTCAGAAAATTGAAGATATAAAAGAAGTTCATTCACACCCGATGGCACTTTTGCAGTGTATGGATTTCCTGAAACAATATCCAAATATCAAATTGGTTGAGGATAAAGATACAGCAGAAACGGCAAGAAGAATTCAGGAAAAACAATTAACCGGAATTGCGGCAATTGCAAGTGAAACGGCAGCTGAAATGTACAATTTAGATATTATAGTGTCATCGATTCAAACGATCAAAAACAATATGACACGTTTCGTAATCATTAAAAAGCAAAATTCATTTTTGCCGGAAAGCGAAATCAACAGAGCTTCTGTAAAATTTGAATTGGATCATAAAAGAGGAAGTTTAGCAGCGGTTTTGAATGTAATGAGTGATTGCAAACTGAATTTGACAAAAATCCAGTCGCTTCCAAAAATAGAAACACCTTGGAAATATTCATTCTTCGTAGACGTGACATTTGAGAAATACGAAGATTTTGCAAAAGCCAAAGCGTTATTAAACATCATGGCAGAATATTTTAAAGTGTTGGGAGAATATAAAAATACAAAACCTTTAAGTGAGTCTTAAAGTTGGAAAGTCGAAAGTCTTAAAGTCCAAAATAGAAAGTTTAAAAAGAGCCTAAAGCCTAAAGCTTACGGCCTAAAGCAATAAAAACAATGATTACAACAGCAAAACGATTAGACACAGTTGAAGAATACTACTTCTCATCAAAATTAAGAGAAGTTCGTCAGTTGATGTCTGAAGGAAAATCGATCATCAACATGGGAATTGGAAGCCCTGATTTGAGTCCGTCAAAAGCAGTAATTGAAGCAGTCGCTGCGGCAATTCAAGACGAAAACGGACATGGTTATCAAAGCTATCAGGGATTACCGGAAATGAGGCAGGCGATGGCAGATTTTTATCGTGATCAGTTTGGTGTTGAAGTGAATCCTAATAATGAGATTTTGCCTCTTATGGGTTCGAAAGAAGGAATTATGCATATTTCGTTAGCATTTTTAAATGAAGGCGATCACGTTTTAATTCCGAATCCAGGTTATCCAACTTATACTTCGGTAACTAATTTGGTTCAGGCAGTTCCGGTTTATTATGATTTGAAAGAAGAAAATGCATGGGAACCGGATTTTGAAGCTCTTGAAAAATTAGACCTTTCGAAAGTAAAAATTATGTGGCTTGGATATCCTCACATGCCGACAGGAGCGAGAGGAAGTTTAGCGTTATTTGAAAAATTGGTTGCTTTTGCTAAAAAACACAACATATTATTGATCAATGATAATCCGTATAGTTTTGTTTTGAATGATAATCCGATGAGTTTACTGCAAGTTGAAGGCGCAAAGGAAGTGGCTTTAGAATTAAATTCTTTAAGTAAAACGTTCAACATGGCAGGCTGGAGAGTCGGGATGGTTTTAGGAAATCCTGAAATTATTGATGCAGTCCTAAAAGTAAAAAGCAATATGGACAGCGGGATGTATTACGGAATTCAGAAAGGTGCTATCGCAGCGTTAAAATGTGATAAATCGTGGTTCGAAGATCAAAACAAAATTTACAGACGCCGTAGAGAATTAACAGAAAAATTAGCTGAAAAGTTAAACTGTAAAGTGTATAAAGAAGGAGTTGGCCTTTTTGTTTGGGCTAAATTGCCAGAAGGAATCGAATCAGCAGAGAAGTTCATTGACGAAATATTATATGAGAAACATATTTTCATTACACCGGGAACCATTTTTGGAAGCAACGGTGAAGGTTACATCAGATTCTCATTGTGTGTGAAAGAAGAAAAAGTACAAGAAGCGATTGATCGATTTTAGAAGCAAGAGCCAAGACTTTTTTAAAACTTGGAATTAAAAAGATATGAAAGTATACGTAATAGGAATAGGATTAATAGGCGGTTCGATGGTGCTGGACATCAAAGACCAACATCCGGATTCGACCATTTTTGGAATTGATAGCAACGAAAAGCATTTGCAGGAAGCCATTGATTTAGGAGTTATCGACGAAGCAGGAAGTTTTGAAGATTTGGCTGAAGCCGATTTTGTAATCGTCTCAGTTCCGGTGGATGTGGCGCTGACGGTTTTGCCTAAAGTGCTGGATTCGGTTGGAGATAAAACAATTGTTTTTGAGGTTGGCTCAACTAAAAAGCCAATTTGTGATGCCGTTGCCAATCATCCGAAAAGAAGAAATTTTATTGCCACGCATCCGATAGCAGGAACGGAGTTTTCAGGACCTTCGGCGGCGATAAGAGGTTTGTTTAAAGGAAAAACAAACATTATTTGCGAAGTGGAAAAAACCACTTTTAAATTGCAGGAAAAGGCGTTAAAGCTTTTCAGCGAAATCGGAATGAGGATTCGATATATGGACCCGACTTCGCACGACAAACACATTGCTTACGTTTCGCATTTGTCGCACATTAGTTCGTTTATGCTCGGGAAAACGGTAATGAATAAGGAAAAAGACGAACAGGATATTTTTGATATGGCGGGAAGTGGATTTGAAAGTACCGTTCGTTTAGCAAAAAGCTCGCCGGCGATGTGGACACCAATTTTTAAGCAAAACAAAGAACACGTTCTCGAAACATTAGAAGAATATATTTCAAATCTCAGTCGGTTTAGGGATTTGCTGAAAGATGAAAATTACAATGCCATTTTTGAAGAAATGGAAAGCACAAATAAAATAAAAGAAATACTAAACGGATTAACAACAACTAAAAAGTAAATTAGAATTAAGATGGAAAATAAGAAAGAAATGAGAAAGTGGTTAGAAGATTTCAATTTAAATCACCCACTTGTGATAGCTGGACCATGTAGTGCAGAAACTGAAGATCAAGTATTGAAAATTGCTCACGAATTGAAAGATTCAAAAGTAAGTGTTTTCAGAGCTGGAATCTGGAAACCAAGAACACGTCCAGGAGGATTTGAAGGTGTTGGAGAAATTGGATTAAAATGGTTACAAAAAGCAAAAGCTGAAACTGGTTTATTAATGGGAACTGAAGTTGCGACTGCGGCTCACTGTAAACTGGCTTTAGAACATGATATCGACGTTTTATGGGTTGGTGCTCGTACAACTGCAAACCCTTTCGCGGTTCAGGAAATTGCTGATACTTTGAAAGGAACTGATAAAATCGTTTTGGTTAAAAACCCAGTAAACCCGGATTTAGCTTTATGGTTAGGTGGTGTTGAGCGTTTACACATGGCTGGAATTGAGAAATTAGGTGTTATCCACAGAGGTTTCTCTACTTACGAAAAAACAAAATACAGAAACATTCCAGAATGGCAGATTGCTATCGAATTGCAAAATAAATTCCCTGATTTGCCATTAATCATCGATCCATCTCACATTACAGGAGATCGTAAAATGATTTTTGAAGTAACGCAAGAAGCTTTAGATTTGAACTACGATGGTATGATTATCGAAACGCACTACGATCCGGACAACGCTTGGTCTGATGCTGCACAACAAGTTACTCCGGACGCTTTGAAACAAATCATTAAAGATTTGACAATCAGAAAAACGGATGATACTACAGATGAGTACAGCCAAAAAATGAAAAAACTAAGAGCTAACATCGACGTTCTTGATGCTAATTTATTAGAATTGTTAGGAAAACGTATGAAAGTTGCTGACGAAATTGGTCAGGTGAAAAAAGACGCTAACGTTGCGATTCTTCAAAACAACCGTTGGAACGAAATCTTAGGAAAAATGATTTTGGAAGGTGAGAAAAAAGGTCTTACTGAAGAGTTTGTTTTGAGAATGTTCAAGGCAATTCACCAAGAAAGTATCGGACACCAGGAGAAAATTTTCAATGCATAATTTTCTCTAAATAATATTTATGGTATAAGTCAATTTAAAATCTTTTGAACTTTGTTTTTAGGTTTTCTTATATCATAATGGTAAAATTAGATTGTTTTTTTAAAATCTCCATCACTTAAGTAAGAAGTGGTGGAGATTTTTTTTGCATAAATATTTTTATCTTCCCAACCTTTTGATGTTTTTTGTTCTCTATAACAATATAAACCTTAATTTTCGTGTCATGAAGTTAAAATTGTTTTCGTCTGCGCCGGGCATTTTTCAAATGAATTTGAATGTATTGCTTTTTTTTCTGTTTTTTATTGGAACAAAAACTTTCGCACAAAGTCCTGAACTTACTGTTAAAGGAGAAGAAGCTGAAAAAGTGAGAATGAATAAACTTTTCGTCAATGTAAAAGTGGTGGGTAATATTGCATACACTACTGCCGAAATGCATTTTTTTAATTCAGGAACTCGCCAGATGGAAGCAGAACTTATTTTTCCATTACCAGAAAATGTTTCGGTTTCAAGATATGCAATTGATATTAATGGAAAACTTCGTGAAGCAGTTCCAGTAAACAAAAATAAAGGGAAACAGGTTTTTGAGGCAATCGAACATCGTCGTGTAGATCCGGGATTATTGGAAAAAGTAGATGGAAATAATTTTAAAACGAGAATTTATCCGCTGATGCCAAATGGTGAACGAACTGTTGTTATTGGTTATGAAGAAGAACTTTCGGCTTTTGATAAAGATAATCTGGCGTATCAATTGGTAAGTCGTTTTCCGAAAAAACTGGATAAGTTTGAAATTAATGTTTCGGTTTTAGGAACTTCGACAGCACCAACTGTTACTGAAAATTCAGGAAATGAAATTACTTTTTCAAAATGGAATCAAGCTTTTCAGGCTTCCATCAAAAAAGAAAATTATCAACCTGCAGAAAAAATTGTTATTAAAATTCCAATTCAGCAAAATATTCCAAGTGTTTTGATGCAGGACGGTGGTGGTCAGTATTATTTTTATGGAAATACTTTTATTGAAGGAAATAAAACGGTTAAAAAGATACCAGCTTCAATTGGTTTGATTTGGGATAATTCTTTGAGTTGTCAGAATAGGGATTTAAAGAAAGAATTGAATTTGCTGGATGCTTATTTTCAGAAAATAGAAAACACAAAAGTTACGCTGTACTTTTTGAATTATACTTTTGATAAACAACAAGAATATATTGTTTCTAACGGAAATTGGGATGCGTTAAAAGCTGTTTTAGAAAAAACAAAATACGATGGAGGGACTCGTTTTTCACAACTGAACTTTACCGGTCAAGATGAATATTTGTTTTTTACTGATGGATTATCTTCTTTGAGTGAAAATCTTCTGCCAAAAACTAAAAAACCTGTTTATACCATTACATATTCAGTCTCTGCTGATTTTGCTTTTCTGAATTATTCTTCAACGAAAACTGGCGGTAATTTCATCAATTTAAATCAGATAAATCCTGAAGTGGCTTTGGATAAATTGACAAATACAAATTTGAAGTTTTTAGGAATAAAAGAAAATTTAACGGTAACTGATTTGTTTCCAATGGAAGGAACTTCGGTTTCAGGGAATTTTAGTTTTTCTGGAATTTCTTTGAATCCAAAAAATGAAATTACCTTGTTATTTGGCTATGATAATGAAGTTACTTTAGAAAAGAAAATTATGCTTGATGTCGCGGTTCAAAATTCTAATGACGTAAATGTTGAAAAACTTTGGGCGCAGAAAAAAATTGCCAATCTTGAATTGCAATACACTAAAAACGCAGATGAAATTGAGCTTCTGGGGAAGAAATTCGGAATTGTAACCAAAAACACATCATTGATTGTTCTCGAAAATGTTCGGGATTATATTATGTACGATATTTTGCCGCCAGCAGAATTACGTGCTGAATTTGATTTAATCAAAAAACAGGAACATGATGCTACATTGGCACAGCAAAAAAATAATTGGGAGAGTATTGAAAGTTATTTTGCCAGTATAAACGCTTGGTGGAAAAAAGACGTCAAATACGCAGGGCAGAAAATCGCATCTAAATATAAGTACAATAGACAAGTTCCACCGCCACCGCCACCTCCAAATGGTAGAAATCGAGCTAGAAATATGGAAAGAAGAGTAGCCTCTGAAACTATAAAAGGAGATCCTGATGCAGTACTGACAGTTGATGAGCCTATTGGAAAAGGACCAGTTGCAACAGTAATTGAAGGAGATAATGCTGTATATAATACGCCTCCTCCGTCATCTGCGGCAAAAGTGGATCAGGTAAAATTTGTTTCGCCAGTTGTTGCAAAAGCAGAAGAGGTTACTGATGACGTACCAAAAATTGTTGAATTAAAAGATAAAAAAGTTGGAAGTGAGGTAATTAGGGAAGATTCAGATTTTACTAAATTACAAGATACAATAACTGTAGGATACGCGACTCAAAAAAAATCTGATGTTGTTGATGCTATAGGTGAAGGTACTTCAAAAAACAAAGATCTTTTGCAAGATTTAAATTTCAGTAGAGGTTATTTATCTGGAGATTCAAAAAAGCCTTTAATTATAGTTGATGGTCAGTTTTATGAGGGAGAATTGACCGACTTAAAGTCAGAAGATATTGAAGCGGTGGATGTTTTAAAAGATGCCGCGAGAATTGCTACTTATGGTAGCAGGGGAGTAAATGGAGTTATTATTATAACAACAAAAAAGAAGTCTACTAATAATGGAGTAGTTCAAACAAAAAGTTGGAATCCGGATCGATTATATTTAAAAGCTTTGGCATCGGCGCCAAAAGAGAAACAATACGATTTGTATCTTGATTTGAGAAAAGCGCAAGAGAGAAATCCAAGTTTTTATTTTGATGTGGCGCACTTTTTCTACAATCAAGGAGATGTTAAGAAAGCATTGCTGGTTATCAGTAATATTGCCGATTTAGGTTTAGAAAATCATCAGCTTTATAAAACATTGACTTATACTTTGAGACAATGGAAAGATTATGACGATGCCTTGTTTACTGCAAAACAAGTTGTAAAATGGCGATCTCACGAACCTCAGAGCTTAAGAGATTATGCTTTGACGCTTGAAGATGCCGGAAAATATCAAGAAGCATTTGATGAATTGGTAAAATCACTTGAAGTAAATTATTATGGAGAAATGAGCGGACAATACGAAGGTGTGGAAGATATTGTTTTAATGGATATTAATCGATTAATAACGGCACATCCAGGATTGAAAACAGGCAAATTAGACAAAAAATACCTTGCTAAAATGCCGGTTGATATCAGAATTATCATGAACTGGAACCAAATGGATATTGATTTAGATTTACATGTAATTGAGCCAACAAATGAAGAATGTTATTACAGCCATACTTCAACACAAATTGGAGGAAGATTCTCAAAAGATTTCACAGAAGGTTACGGCCCAGAGCAATATATCATCAGAAATGCGGTGAAAGGGAAATATCAAATCAAGACTAATTATTTTGGGGAAAGTGAATTAACCGAAAGTGGTCCAGCAACAATTATGGTTGAAATTTATACCACAAAAGCGGGCAAAGTATCGAGAACTTTAAAAACAATTCAGCTAGGAAAAGTAAAAGAGAATGAAACTTTAGCCGAAATAGTTTGGTAAAGTCTGCAAATTAAGGATATGTCTTTCAAATTTAAAAGGCGAAATTGCGTTGTTCCATTCTAAAAACGTAATTTTGCCTTTTATTTTTTAGGTTTTAAGCGTAATCTAAAATCTAAAATTTACAATCTAAAATTAAAGAATGACAGGAACCGTATACAAATCTACAGGAAGCTGGTACACCGTAAAATCTCAAAATGGAGATTTTGTGGAATGCCGTATGAAAGGGAAATTCAGAATAAAAGGTATTAAAAGTACCAATCCTATTGCTGTAGGTGATATTGTTGATTATGAGTTGGATGAAACTTCAGATGCCATAACAGGAACAATTCATACTATTCACGAAAGAAAAAACTATATCGTTCGTAAATCGGTTAACTTGTCGAAACAGATTCATATTATTGCTTCTAATATTGATCAGGTTTTTTTATTGGTCACAATCGATAATCCGCCTACAACAACCAGTTTTATTGATCGTTTTTTGGTTACTGCCGAAGCATACGGAATTGAAGCAATTTTGATTTTTAATAAAATTGATACTCTAAACGATCAGACTTTAGATGATCAGCTTTATTTACAGCACATTTATCAGGAAATTGGATATAAATGTCTACGAATTTCATCTACCGAAAATAAAGGAGTTGATAAGCTGAAAGAAATGATGGTCGGAAAAGTAAGTATGTTTTCAGGACATTCTGGAGTTGGAAAATCAACTTTGGTAAATGCGATGGAACCAAGTCTTCATTTAAAAACGACTGTAATTTCAGAACAAAGTAAACAAGGTCAGCACACTACAACTTTTGCTGAAATGTATGATTTGTCTTTTAATGCCCGAATTATCGATACTCCAGGAATTAAAGGTTTCGGAATCGTAGATATGGAACCAACAGAAATCAGCGGTTATTTTCCGGAATTCTTCAAATTAAAAGATCAATGCAAGTTTAACAATTGTTTACACAAAGAAGAACCGCATTGCGCCATAAAAGCTGCTTTAGAAAAAGATGAAATCGCCTGGTCGCGTTACAATAGTTATCTTAAAATTTTAGAGGGCGACGAAGAGCATTATCGCACCGATACCTATGGTGAAGACCGCGCTGCGAGTGATGAAACACGTAAATAATTATTAATTGTGAATGGTTAATTGTAAATTATGATTGACTACAATTTTAATTTCATCACCTCTAAAGAAAAAAATCAATAATTAATAATTCACAATTAATCATTAAATGAAAATTGTTCTTCAAAGAGTTTCTGAGGCTTCTGTAACTGTTGATTCTAAAATTGTTGCAGATATTAAAAAAGGCTTGTTAATCTTAGTCGGAATAGAAGATGCCGACACTCAGGAAGATATTGACTGGCTTGCCGGGAAAATCATTAAAATGAGAATTTTTGGAGATGAAAACGATGTTATGAACTGTTCAGTTCAGGATATCGATGGCGATATAATTGTAGTTAGTCAGTTTACACTTCATGCTTCTACAAAAAAAGGAAATCGTCCCTCTTATATAAAAGCAGCAAAACCAGATTTTGCAATTCCGATGTATGAAACCTTCGTAAAAACTTTGGAAAAAGAATTCAGTAAAAAAATCCAAACTGGAATTTTTGGTGCCGATATGAAAGTCAGCCTCTTAAATGATGGTCCCGTAACAATCGTTATGGACAGCAAAAATCGGGAGTAAAAAAATATAAACAAATGTTAAGGATTTCTAAAAAAAATATATATTTGGGGAAATTCCTTACTAATGAAAAACCCTTTTTTTACGTTATTTTTATTTCTAATTGCCCTTAATTCTTATTCTCAAAAGGTTAATTATAACGTTACTTCTATTCCAGATAGTTTAAAACAAAATGCAAATGCAGTTGTTCGGCTAGATCAAATGGATATTACTATTGCTTCGCAAAGAAGCATGATTATCAAAAAACAAAGAATTGTAACCGTTTTAAATGAAAAAGGACTCGGTGATATCGATGCTTTTGAGCATTATGATAAAACGACTTCAATAAATAGCATTGAGGCAATTGTTTATGACGTAGCCGGCAATGAAATCAAAAAAATCAAGCGTAAAGATTTTAGAGACCAGAGTGCAGTAAGCGGAAGCACACTTTTTTCAGATAGTCGGGTAGTTTATTTAAATTATACACCAATTTCATATCCTTTTACGATTGCTTATACATGTGAGACAGAGACTTCAAATACTGCCTTTATTCCACGTTGGTATTTTTTAGGAGGCTATAATGCAAGCGTTGAGAAATGTATTTTGAATGTTACTTTTCCGAGTGATTTAGGTTTCAAGAAAAAGGAATTTCAGTTTGCTGGATTTAATATCAAAAAAACAGAAGAAACCGCTACTAAACTTAGTTATGTGGCATCGAACATTTTGGCTCAAAAAGGAGAAGATTTAAGTCCGTCTCCATCTGATTTGTTTCCAAAAATTATAATGGGTTTAGAAAAGTTTCATTTAGAAGGTGTTGATGGAACAGCAACAACCTGGGAAGCATTTGGAAAGTGGTACGGAGATAAAATTTTAACTGGAACAACAACTTTGCCGGAAGAAACCAAGGCAAAAATGAAAGCACTTGTAGGCAATGAAAAAGATCCGATCAAGAAAGCAAAAATCATTTATGATTATGTCCAAAAAAAATCAAGATATGTAAATATTGCTATTGGAATTGGCGGATGGAAACCAATGCTGGCCAGCGATGTTGATCGTCTGGGATATGGAGACTGTAAAGCATTGTCAAATTACACTAAAGCACTTTTACAAGCTGTCGATGTCCCTTCTTACAATACCATTTTATATGGTGATTCATATAAATCTAATATTCAGTCTGATTTTGTTTCAATGCAGGGAAATCATATGATATTGGCAATTCCAAATGGAGACAATTATACTTTTTTGGAATGCACAAGTCAAGATGATCCTTTCGGTTATCAGGGAACTTTTACAGATGATCGTGATGTTTTGATTGTTAAGCCAGAAGGCGGCCAAATTGTTCGCACAAAGATTTACGAAGACAAAGGGAATATCCAAAAAGATAAAGGAATTTATACAATTGACGAAAATGGAAACTTTTCAGGTTCTATTTCGATAACTTCTGAAGGCTCGAAATATAATGAGAAATACAGAATCGAAACCTATCAGCCAACAGAAAAAGAAGCTCATTATAAGGAATATTGGGATAATATCAATAATCTGAAATTAGGAAAAATAACATTTTCAAACGATAAGGAAAATGTTCGTTTTACTGAAGATGTACAGTTCAGCGCGATAAATTACGCTTCAATTTCAGCAAACAAAATGATTTTTGCCATTGATGCTTTCAATCAAAATACAGGAAATATAAAACGAATCCGAAACAGAAAAAATCCGTTTCAAATTCAGCGTGGTTTTTTAGATTCTGATGAAATTGAAGTGAATCTTCCAGCCGGATTTACAATCGAATTTCTTCCTGAAAATTATGAACTCAAAGGGAAATTCGGTGAATACAAAACTGAAATCATCAAAAAAGAGAATAATAAGCTTGTTTACAAACGAAGCATGTTTTTGAATAAAGGAAAATATTCAAATAAAGAATATGACGAATTTCGTTTGTTTATGGAACAGGTTTCAAAAAATGATAATGCAAAAATTATATTGATTAAAAGCTAATAAACTAACCAAAACCAACTAACCAAATTACCACATGAAATTAATCAAGATCTTCAGTATTTCAATTGTGCTGTTAATCGTTTCAAAAACCACAGCACAAGAATTTAAACTAGGAAAAGTATCTGTTGCCGAATTAGAGCAAAAAATGCATCCGAAAGATTCAGCAGCGCCAGCCGCTATTTTATACAAAAGAGGAAGAACCAGAATTGAGTATGATGTAAGTGAAGGAGGTTTTGCTACAATGGCCGATGTTGAGGTTCGAATAAAAGTTTATAAAAAAGAAGGTTATGAATGGGCGAATCAGGCGGTTTGGTATTATAAGCAAGCTAACTTTGTTGAAAAAGTTACTTTTTCAGATGCCTATACTTATAATTTAGTGAATGGTAAAGTCGAAAAAACAAAATTAAAACCTGAAGGGATTTTTGATGAAGTGCTAAACAAGTTCAAAGCGCAGAAAAAAATTACCATGCCTAATGTAAAAGAAGGTTCTGTAATTGAATATAAATATACCATCAAAAGTCCGAGCGACAGAATAATAAGAGAATGGAATTTTCAGGAAGCTATTCCGGTAAATTATTCTGAATTTGGCACTAATATTCCAGAGTATTATGTGTTTAATCCAAGACAAAAAGGCTATGTTTTTCCTAAAATGTCGGTTGAAAAAGGACCACGTTCCATTATAATTACAACTAAAGAACGATCAAATGTCGGCGGATTTGGTGGTCCAGTCAGAACCGATTTTTCAACAGACAAATACGATTATACAGAAACAAGAACGACATACGTAGCACAAGATTTTCCAGCTATAAAAGAGGAATCTTTTGTAAACAATATGGACAATTATGTTTCCAGCGTTCAACATGAATTAGCGATGATAAAATATCCAAATTCACAGCTGAAAATGTATTCAACAGATTGGGAATCGGTAGTGAAAACAATTTATGATTATGAAACTTTTGGTCCGGAATTAAATAAAACGGGTTATTATGAAGATGATTTAAAAGCGCTTCTTGCCGGAAAAAACACACCTGAAGAAAAAATCTGGGTGATTTTGAATCACGTAAAATCTAGTGTAAAATGGAACGGTTACACTGGTTACGATTGCGATAACGGAGTTAAAAAAGCATACAAAGAAAAAACAGGAAACATTGGCGACATTAATTTAATGCTGACTTCAATGCTTCGTTATGCGGGTCTGACTGCAAATCCGGTTTTGTTGAGTACACGTGAAAACGGAATTGCTTTATTTCCTAACAGAACTGCTTTTGATTATGTAGTTGCCGCTGTCGAAACGCCACAAGGAAATTTATTGTTAGATGCTTCAAATAAATTTTCAACACCAAATATTCTTCCTTTTAGAACCATTAACTGGACAGGAAGATTGATCCGTAAAGACGGTACTTCTGAAGAGATTGAGCTGACACCTAAAAAAGCATCAAATGATTTTGTTTTTATGATTTATAGTATTGATGCTGATGGAAAAATTTCTGGAAAAACCAAAAGACAATACACAGATCACATGGCAATGATTACAAGAGAAAAAATTGATGGTGTTAAAGAAGAAGATTATCTTGAAAAATTAGAAAATAAAAGCGGAAAAATTGAGATTAGTGATTATAGCCGAACTAACGAAAAAGATATTTTGTTGCCTGCTATAGAAACATATGCCTTTACCGGAAATGATTTATGCGAAATTATTGGTGGTAAAATTTATATTAGTCCAATGCTGTTTTTTACAAATGACAAAAATCCGTTTAAACAGGAAGTGAGAGAATATCCCGTAGATTTTGGATTTCCACAAATGGATAAGTTCAATATCACAATTCAGATTCCTGATGGTTTTGCCGTTGAAACTCTGCCGGCTCCTGCGGCTATAAATATGCAAGACAATGCAGGAAGTTTTAAATTTAATGTTGCAGCGAGCGGAAACAGTTTACAGGTAATTATCACAAATCAAATTAATGAGGCAATCTTTTCTGTAGAAAAATACGAAATGCTGAAAGAATATTATAAAACAATGATTGCGAAAGAAACTGAAAAAATTGTTTTAAAACGTATATAAAAAATGAAGGTTAAAAGTTTAGCGATTGCAATTTTGTTTATTGGTTTTGCAATAAAAGTAAAAGCTCAAAACTACGAACTTGGAAAAGTCACAATTGCTGAATTACAGGAAAAAAGAAATCCAAAGGACACAACTGCTCCGGCAGCAATTTTGTTTAAAAAAGGAAGAACTTTTTTTACGTATAGCGAAAGTGTTGGTTTTTCGGCCAATCATGTTTATGAATTTAAAATTAAAATCTACAAAAAAGATGGACTTAAATGGGCTGATCAGAAAGTGCGTTTTTTCATTGGATATGAAAACTTAAACGAAGATCGTTTGGAGTTTTCCAATGCCATTACTTATAATCTTGAAAATGGAACAATAGTAAAAACAAAACTCGACAATCAAGGAACTTTTAAGAATAAAATCAATAAATTTTGGAAGGAAAAAACCATAACGCTTCCTAACGTAAAAGAAGGATCTGTTATTGAATACAAATATGTATTGAAGTCTGAAAAAATGGTGAAACTGCCTGATTTTGAGATTCAATATGATATTCCGGTAAATTACTTTGAATATAAAACGGAGATTCCGGAATACTATATTTATAAATCTATTTCAGTTGGAAATTTTCCAATCGAATCAGATGCAAAATTAGTAAGCAAAAGTCAAAGTTTTGAGAACGAGCATAATCAATCCGGAATACTTTCTTATAAACAGATAAATATTTTTTATAAAGGAAAAGATGTTCCAGCCCTAAAAGATGAGCCGTATGTAAATAATGTTGATAATTACAGAGGTTGTCTTCAGTTTGAGTTGGAGCGTGTGCGTTTTCCTGATAAGCCAGACAAAGATTATGCACTTACTTGGGAAGGTGTTGCTAAGGATATTTTCAAAAACGAACATTTCGGAAAAGAACTGAATAAGAAAGATTTTCTTCTGGATGACGTTAAAAGATTATTGACAGGAGTTGAATCTCCTAGTGACAGGATGAACATCATTTTTAAATTTGTTCAGAATAAAATGCATTGGAATGAGGAGAATGATTATTTTACCGATAAAGGAGTTGAAAAAGCGTATACAGACCAAACTGGAAATGTAGCCGAAATTAATTTTATTTTGATCAATATGCTGAAATTAGGCGGTATTGATGCAAATCCGGTTTTGGTAAGTACGATTCAAAATGGTGTGCCGGTTTATCCAACAAGAACAGGTTTTAATTACGTAATTGCTGGTGCGCTTATAGATGGAAAATTAGTTTTGTTAGATGCTACGCATAAATATACATGGCCAAATATTTTGCCATTGAATGTTTTAAATTGGAAAGGAAGACTGATTAAAGTAGATGGAACTTCACAGGAAATAAATTTAGATCCAGCTACATTGTCTAGGGAATATTCGACAATCTTCGGAAAAATAAGCGACATCGGAAAAATCGATGGAAAAATGAGGATTCAAAGAACGGATTATGATGCATATAATTTCAGAATAAAACATTCAGGTCAAAATCAGGAAAATTACCTTGAAAAATATGAAGAACAATTGGGCGATGTGAAAATCTCAAATTATAAAATAGAAAATGCTAAAGCTAATTTTTCAGATCCGGTAACCGAAACTTTTGATTTTGCGTCTGATAATGTTACTGAGGTAATTGGAAATCAAATGTTCATTAATCCGTTACTGTTTTTTACTTCGTCTAAAAATCCTTTTACTCAGGAAACAAGGCAAATGGGAATTTATTTTGGGTATCCAACTCAGGAAAAAATTAGTCTAAGTCTTGAAATTCCTGCTGGATTTGCAATCGAATCAATGCCTAAACCAATCCGTATTTCATCACAAAACAAAGAAATTATTTATACTTTAAATATTTCAAACCTTGAAAATAAAATTCAGATTAGCTGTATAAAAGAAATTAACAATAGTATTTTTGCAGCTGACGATTATATTGGATTAAAAAATCTTTTCCAACAAGTGATCGCTAGCCAAAATGAAAAAATTGTCCTTAAAAAAATATAGCAATGGATTTGAAAAATGCTCAACTTGATGTTGATACCTGGATAAAAGAACACGGAGTTCGATATTTTAACGAATTGACCAATATGGCGCAACTTACAGAAGAAGTAGGTGAAGTTGCCCGAATTATCGCGCGTCGTTATGGAGAACAATCTGAAAAAGAAAGTGATAAAAATAAAGATTTAGGCGAAGAATTGGCCGATGTTGTTTTTGTGGTTTTATGTTTGGCAAACCAAACCGGAATCGATTTACAGGCTGCTTTTGACAAAAAAATGGATTTAAAATCGGTTAGAGATAAAGATCGTCACAAAAACAATGATAAATTGAAATAATTGTGAAATTTCAGCGTGAATTTTGATTTACGAACGAGGAGTGGTAAATTGCGCACTCGAATTATGTTTCTCATAATTCGCAACTCATAACTAATATCATGAATTTAAAATTAAGCACGAATTCACCATTCACAATTGATGATTCGAAACTAAATATCACAGGTTCTAAAAGCGAAACGAACCGTTTATTGTTACTAAAAGCTTTATTTCCAAATATCACTTTAGCTAATACTTCAAACTCAGACGACAGCGAAGTAATGCAAAAAGCATTAATTGGAAATGATGAAATCGTAGATATTCACCACGCCGGAACTGCAATGCGTTTTTTGACAGCTTATTTTGCTGTAAACGAAGGCAGAGAAGTGGTAATGACAGGTTCTAGCAGAATGCAGGAGCGCCCAATCAAAATTTTGGTTGATACCTTAAGACAATTGGGAGTTGAAATCTCTTATGAAAAAGAAGAAGGTTATCCGCCAATTAGAATCAAAGGAAAAAAAGTTACGGCTTCAAAAGTTACTTTGGCAGCAAATGTAAGTAGTCAATACATCTCAGCACTTTTATTGGTAGCTTCAAAACTTGAAAATGGTTTAGAGTTGACTTTAGAAGGAGAGATTACTTCGATTCCATATATCAAAATGACTTTGGCTTTGTTGACGGATTTAGATATTAAAACAAGTTTTGAAGGAAACGTAATTAAAGTTTTTCCTAAAGAATCTGTTGAATCAAAAGAAATGGTCGTAGAATCTGACTGGAGTTCAGCTTCTTATTTCTTTAGTCTTGTTGCTTTATCTGAATCTGCTAAAATTACGTTGAGCAGTTATAAAGAAAATAGTCTTCAGGGAGATTCAGAATTAGTTTTTCTTTATGAAAAAATGGGTGTGAAAACGACTTTCCAAAACAATAAAATGACTTTGGAAAAAGTTTCTGGGTTTAATTATCAAGATGTAAATTTTGAATTGAATAACACACCTGATATCGCTCAAACTATTGTTGTAACTTGTTTAGGTTTAGGAATTGGATGTCATTTAACTGGACTTCATACTTTAAAAATTAAAGAAACAGACAGACTTGAAGCTTTAAGAATTGAATTGACAAAATTAGGAGCGAATATTTCAGTTACAAACGACAGTTTGACTTTAATAAAATCTGATAATATCAATCACGATGTAAAAATCGGAACTTATAATGATCACCGAATGGCAATGGCTTTTGCGCCATTGGCAATCAAAGTGCCTATTATTATTGAGGATGCAGGAGTAGTTTCAAAATCATACCCAGATTTCTGGAACGATTTAAAAGCGTTAAATTTTCAGGTCTCAGATTTGTAATTAAAAAATATTCTTTGCCAAAATATAGCCTCTGGTTTCAACCAGAGGTTTTTTTATGCTTGGTTTTGTTTGTGCTCGCAAAGTTTGTCATTTCGACGAAGGAGAAATCTCCGCAAGTAACTCCGCAACGAAAATCCAATCTTTGTAGAGCTTCTTGCGGAGATTTCTCCTTCGTCGAAATGACAATAATATGTTGAAAATGTTTTTTGTAAATAAAAACACAATTTTAATGGTTCTCGAAACATCAGTAAATCAAGGACTTTTGAAAATAAAAGCCAAAACACTTGACAACGCCTATTTCACAATCGTATATTTGCAAGCGATTTAAAATTTTAGATAAAAAAATCTAAGATTGATATTTTAAAATCTAACTTCAAATATGAAATTATCACACTTCAATTTCAATTTACCGAAAGAACTTTTGGCTGAATTTCCAGCAGAAAACAGAGATGAATCTCGTTTAATGGTAATTGACCGTAAAAAAAACACTATCGAGCATAAAATGTTTAAAGACGTTATCAACTATTTTGATGACGGAGACGTTTTAATTCTTAACAATACAAAAGTTTTCCCTGCGCGTTTGTACGGAAACAAAGAAAAAACGGGAGCGAGAATTGAGGTTTTCTTATTAAGAGAATTAAATTCTGAGCAAAGACTTTGGGATGTTTTAGTAGATCCGGCTAGAAAAATCCGTATTGGTAACAAACTTTATTTTGGTGACGACGATTCATTAGTTGCTGAGGTAATTGACAATACAACTTCTCGTGGTAGAACTTTACGTTTCTTATACGATGGTTCTTATGAAGAATTCAGAAACAAATTAACAGAACTTGGAGAAACTCCAATTCCTAAATACATCAACAGAGAAGTAACTGCTGAAGATGCTGAAAGATATCAAACAATCTACGCAAAAGAAGAAGGAGCTGTTGCAGCACCAACTGCTGGTTTACACTTCTCAAAACACCTTTTGAAAAAATTAGAAATCAAAGGGGTGAACTTTGCGGAGGTAACTTTACACGTAGGTTTAGGAACTTTCAATCCAGTTGAGGTTGAAGATTTATCTAAACACAAAATGGATTCAGAAGAATTGGTTATTAATCAACAAGCTTGTGATATCGTAAACGAAGCTAAAGCGAAGAAAAAACGTATTTGTGCAGTAGGAACAACTTCTATGCGTGCAATTGAAAGTTCTGTTTCTTCTGCTAATACTTTAAATCCTTATGAAGGATGGACGAATAAATTTATTTTCCCTCCTCACGATTTTAGTATTGCAAATTGTATGATTACGAATTTCCACACACCAAAATCAACATTATTAATGATGATTTCTGCTTTCTGTGGACATGATTTAATGAAAAAAGCATACGACGAAGCAATCAAAGAAGGATACAAATTCTATTCTTACGGAGATGCGATGTTAATTCTTTAATTAGAATTTATTTTCAAGATAAGAACCCGACAGTTTTTTAGAACTTGTCGGGTTTTCTGTTTTTAAAGGTTTCAAGTTTCAGGTTCCAAGTTTCAGGTTGCCAACAAAACGTGAAACTTGGAACATGAAACAAAACAAAACAAACAATTTTTGTTATTTTAGCAACCAAAACAAAACAAAATGACTTTTCAAAATACACGCGAATTTGCACGAGGGCTAGATTCGAAAGACACATTAAACCACTATCAGGAACAATTTATTTTTCCTAAAGTAAATGATAAACGAGTTATCTATTTTACCGGAAACTCTTTAGGATTACAACCAAAACGTACCAAAGCTTACATCGATGAAGTAATGAATGACTGGGCAGAATTGGCTGTTGAGGGGCATTTTTATGCCGAAAAACCTTGGTGGGATTATCAGGAAAGATTTGCAGAGCCGTTGAGTAAAATTGTGGGAGCGCTTCCGTCTGAAGTTACGGTTATGAATACGTTGACTGTAAATCTTCATTTATTAATGGTTTCTTTTTATCAGCCAAAAGACAAACGTTATAAAATTATCTGCGAAGAAAAAGCTTTTCCGTCAGATCAATATATGTTTCAGAGTCAGGTGAATTTTCATGGATACAAGCCTGAAGATGCGATTGTAGAAATTAAACGTCGTGAAGGGGAACATAATATTCGTCTTGAAGATGTTTTAGCCAAAATCGAAGAAGTTGGTGATGAATTGGCTTTGGTTTTAATTGGTGGAGTAAATTATTATACGGGACAAGTTTTCGACATAAAAACCATTACAGCAGCCGGACAAAAAGCTGGAGCAAAAGTAGGTTGGGATTTAGCACATGCTGCCGGAAATATCAAATTAGAACTTCACGATTGGAATGTTGATTTTGCTGCATGGTGCAGTTATAAATATATGAATTCAGGACCAGGAAATGCTTCTGGTTGTTTTGTTCACGAAAAACATCATAATTCAGATTTACCAAGATTTGCCGGATGGTGGGGACATAACAAAGAACGTCGTTTCAAAATGGAACCAAACTTTGACCCAGTTCACGGAGCAGATGGATGGCAGATTAGTAATTTACCAGTTTTGTCATTAGCGCCGTATTTGGCATCAGTAGAAATGTTTGCTGAGGTTGGAATGGATGCTTTAATTGCAAAACGCGATCATATTACTTCTTATTTAGAATTTATTCTTCATGAAATTGATAAAGAAGTAGAAAGTACTTTCGAAATTATTACACCAACAAATCCAGAAGAAAGAGCTTCGCAATTATCTGTTTTTCTTCACGGACAAGGGCGAAGCTTATTCGATTATTTAATGAAAAACGGTGTCATTACAGATTGGCGTGAACCAAACGTTATTCGTCTTGCACCAGTTCCTTTGTATTCTTCATATGAAGATATGTATGACTTTGGACAAATTCTGAAAAAAGGAATTTTAGGGAAATAAAAAAATAATCTCGTAATCCCGAAAGCCTTCGGGAGCGAAGACGCAAAGCTTTTATTTAAAGTTATAGATTAGAAAGATTAAAACTTTGCGTCTCCGCGACTTTGCGAGATTAAAACATTTGGCTTAACTAAAAACTCTGCGAGAAAAACCACAAAATCTTCTAATCTTATAAACTTTCCGAAAAATTCTGTAATAAGCATTATAGCAGATATTCCGTATTTTGTAGTGTATAATTTTAAAAACTACAATCATGAAAGGCTTATATATTTTATTAGCAGCGATACTTTTAACTTCTTGCCAAAATCAAAGTAAGGAAGATTTAAATAAAGCCAAACAAGCCAGTATTGATTCAATGAAAGTTGAGATTAACAAACAGCGTGTTATCGATTCGATGAAGACTGAGATGGCGAAGGTAGAAGAGAAACAAAAAGCAGAAGCACAAAAAGTTGTTGTGGTCCATCAAAATGATGGAACTGCCACTGCGACACCAGCAAAAAAGAAAGGCTGGAGTTCTACTGCTAAAGGTGCAGTAATTGGAGCTGGAGTAGGTGCCGCAACCGGAGCTATTGTAAGTAAGAAAAAAGGTGAAGGTGCCATAATAGGAGGATTGGCCGGCGCTGGAGTTGGTGCGGGTACAGGCGCAATTATTGACAGCAACAAAAAGAAAAAAGAATAGATCTTATATTTATAAATAAAAGAACGCCGATTTAGATTTTTCTAAACCGGCGTTTTGTTTTATGCTAATTCCAATGTTGGAATTTGAATGGCGTTTAATTCTGATTTGTAAAAATTGAATTGATTCTTGATTTTTTCTTCTTCGCTTTTAAAATAAAAAGTAGATGAAAATAGATTTTGATAATATTCAATTCCTTCCAAAATATTAGCTTTAAAAGAATTCCATTTTTTCAGTTGATTTGAAGTAACTTCAGAAACAGATTCAATTTCGTTTCTAAAATAATCAACATACATTTTTAATTCTTTCACAAATAAATGAGGACGGTCTGTTCTCAAAACTGATTTTCCCTGATAAATATGTTGAAGCATTTCCTTCAATGAAACTTCCTGATCAAAATAAGCCAAATTTGGTCCGGGACAAATGACAACACCTTGTGATTGCCCTTTTATTTTAATATCATTTTCAAGATAAGAGGCATTTGCTAAACCAACACACAAACAGGATTTTTCGGTGATTTTGATTTTGCATTTCTCAAAATCTTCAACTGATAAAGAATCTTTTTTACTTTCGAGTTCTTCCAGTTTTATATCCTGATATTTTTTTGAAGCGGTACAAATTCCGTGTGGATCGTATTCTTTGCTTAATGCTAAAAATTTCTTCGGACACGAACTTCCGGCTTTGTTTTCCTGAATGCGTTTTTGTTTTAAAAATTCATTTGTTGTTCCTTTTAAAGTATTAAACGGAACTCCCAAAGGCGAAATATTACTCAGATAAAAATCATCTTCCTTTGCATTCATTAATAAATTACGAGTTTCCTGATCTACGGAAGTGGCTTCTGGAACTAATAAAAATGGAGAGCCCCATCCAACAGCATCTATATTATATTCGTTTAATAAAAATTCATGTTCTTCAGCAGTTCCAACGCCACCTTGTACCGTAATTTTTAATGGTAAAGGATTTTCAGGGAAAAGCTGATTTTTTAGCTGTAAAGCCTTAATCATTAAATTGTGGGCAGATTGTATCAGTTGTTCTTTTTTTTGCTTGAATTCTTCTAAAATAGTGCCTAATAAAAGTCCGTCAGTTGCAAAAGCGTGGCCACCGCAGTTTAATCCTGACTCGATTCGGTATTCGGAAACCCAAAGTCCTTTTTTCGCAAGGAAATTTCCCTGGATCATAGCCGATCTGAAATCACTCACTTTTAAAGTGATTTTTTTTCTCAGTTCATTATTTTCATTCGGAAAAAAATCTTTGAAGTTTTCAAAATAACCAAATAATCTTGGATTCATTCCGGCAGAAAGTACCACAGACGATTCCAGATTGCTATTTGCAAAACCTCGCAAAGCAGCATGAGCATCATTAAACTCAATTGGAAGCTGTTCATTTTTGATAAAATTATCTTTATCCAATTTTGTCATAATATTGACATCGATTTCTCCCGGAAAAAGATGCGATTCGATATAATGCTGAATGTTTTCTTTAAAAGCAATTCCGTCGTCTAATAAGTTTTGAAAACCTTTTTTAATGTCAGAAGTATTCGGCAACATCGACATGAAATTTTCCAATGCTGTTTTGCTTTCAGTTAATTCGGTTTTAAAGTTTTCGAATTTTTCTTTTACAATTTTATCGACTAAATTTAAATACGAAGTAATTCTTTCAGCGCGGTAATCATGAAATTTTTGCGTAATTTCTTCATACGGAATATTGAATTTTGCGCTATAAAAATTACGCATCTTTTCAATCAAATCATCGTCGGCGAGCGCAATCACAGACGAAATTCCATATTGTGCAACGCGAATGGGGCTGTCGATTGTATAAGCAAGTCCCATTACCGGAATATGGAAGGTATGTAAAGGTGTTTTTGTCATTAGTTTTCAGATTAAAATAAAGACAAATATTGAAAAAAGGATTTTCCTAAAACCTGATAATTGTCAGGTTTGTAGGTAAAGTTTTTCTGCCACGAATTCCCCTCAATCTTGTCATTCCGAGGAACGAGGAATCTTCGTAAGTAACTCCGAATGCAAAATCACATTAGTTTATTTATCTTGCATAAAAAGTAAGAATAATCTTTTATTTTTGTTTCTGAAATTGAAATGAATAATTAATTTGACTGAATGGAAACATTAGAAGGATATCATACTTATTACATTTATATTATAACTAACAAATTTAAAACTGTCTTTTACACAGGTGTAACTAACAACTTGAGAGCTCGTCTAAGCCAGCATAAAGAGAATATTACTGGAGAGAATTAAACTTTTGCTTCAAAATATAAAGTTGAATTTTTGTTATATTATGAAAAGTTTACATGGATTCAAGAAGCAATTGGCCGCGAAAAAGAGATAAAAGGCTGGACTAGAGATAAGAAATTAGAATTGATTAAGACTATTAATCCTGATTTGGATTTTTTGAATCATATTTTTTCTTAAGATTATTGATTTACTATGTCGAAATACTTTGTAGAGTTTCTTACGAAGATTCCTCGTTCCTCGGAATGACAAGATTGTGGGTAATGCTTCATTGTTAAACGGTTTCATATCAAAATCTTCTTCAAAGATTCTGCAATACTTCGCCACAAAAAATTGTAGAATGATTTTTCCTGAATTCTTTCCACTTCAACATCGGCGGTTTTCGCTTTGTCTTTTGAATCGTTTTTTACTAATAAATTAGCGACGGCCGTTTTGAGTTTGGCTTCTTTTTCTGGATTTTTCTTTTTGTAAAGTTTCACTTTAAGATCATCATAATCTAATGAAGCGTTTCCTTTTGAGACATTATCATTTCCATAAAAATTAAATCGGTATTTATTGAAAGTTCCAGTAAAAGTGGTGTTCATGTAAGGTTTGGTAAATCTTGTCATTGCCACAACGTCAAAATTTGAGATGATGCCCTGAATGTGAAATCCATCGGTTTTGTCTAAAACATTAAAACTCCAATCTACGTTTAGTGAAGAGTTTTTCATGAAAATGCATTTCACTTTGATTTTTACATCATCCGTTTTTTTTAATCCAAAACCACTACGAAGATTCGTGGCTTGCAAATTGAATCGGTCAAAAGTCAAAACTCCTGGGCCTTTTGAAAAATCAATTTCTTCTTCATAAACCAGTTTCGATTTCAAAACCTGCAAAGTGTCAATTTGAAGCGGGAATTTTATATTTCGCAATAAATGATTGTAAAGATATTTTTTGCTTAAATCGTCTTTCGGGATTTTACTTCGGTAAATATTAGCGTTAAAATGATGGATTACAAGGGAATTTGCTTTAAAATAAAATTGGTCATTTTTAAATCCCCAATCCATTTTTGCAATTTGAGCCGAATCGAATTTCAAGGTATAAATATCCTTTTCTTTTTCTAATCGCTTCACAAAATTAGGTCGGTCAAACTGAGGAAGATTAGCGAAATTATTGATTTTCAGAAAGTTTTTTTCCGTGCTTATTTTTCCAATAGTTATATGATAGAAAGCACTTGGTCTGTAAAACAAACTATCTATAATTAAAGCATATTTTTGATATTGAAGCGGAATTTTTTCTTTTAAAGTTGCATCGGTTATTAAAATTCCTTCCAATTTTAAAATGATTTTTTTAACGCTGAAAATTGGTTTTTCAGTATCGAGCGAAACAACATCAATTGTTCCGTCATTCAGATAAATGTTCGAAACCGCAATTATTTTTCGGAAAGGCGCCACAATTTCAGTTTCAATGCTTTTGCTGTTATTCAAAAGTTTTTCACCTTTTTTGTATAAAATTACGCGAGGTTTGTTGATGATGATACTTTCGGCCTGAATAATATCGTGAAAAGCCAAATCCCAAATATTGAAATGTTTTATAGTAATCGATTCAATTTTAGAAAAAAGGCCGTTTTTACTGTCTTTCGGTTCGTTTTTCGGACTTACTAATAAGGTCTGGGCATAGATATTTCGAGAAAAAAGTGATACTTCAATTTTTTCATAATTGATATTGTATGCCGTTTTGTTTTTCTCATGAATGATAATCGGAAGTTGTTTTTTGATCCAGTAATTCAAACCAACATTGGCTAGAATCACAATAATAAACAGAGAAATTACTCCGATTGCTATTTTTTTATAGATTGACATTTATTGTATCGATTTTAAATATAAATTTAGACTTTAGAAAATAAAGTCGTTTACATGATTTTGTTTTTACGTTACATTTTAACTAATTATCACATCGCAACACTTTTTTTGAATATGAAAAAACTTAAGAAATTCCTGCTGGTTTTATTTGTCCTGATTGTTGTTTTAGGAATAGGTTTATGCGCTTATATTTTTCATTTAAAACCGAAGTATGAAGGAGAGCTGGAATTGAAAAATCTTCAAAAAGAAATGACTGTTTATTTTGATGAATTTGGAGTTCCTCATATTTATGCCGATTCTGAAAAAGATGCGATGACAGCGCTTGGATATGTTCACGCGCAGGAAAGATTATGGCAAATGGAATTGCTCCGAAGAATTGCTCCGGGACGTTTATCTGAAATCTTCGGATCTGTAGCGCTGAAAAATGATAAGTTTTTCTCCGGAATTGGTATTGAAGAAGCTTCGGCGAAAGCCATTTCCAAATTAGATAAAAACAGTCAGGCGTATCAGTTGACGATGGCTTATCTGGATGGAATTAATCAATATTTAGATGAAGGTGTTACGCCAGTAGAATTTACTTTGGTTGGTGTGAAAAAAGAAAAATTTACGATAAAAGATGTTTATAATATCTTCGGATATATGTCTTTCAGTTTTGCAATGGCTCAAAAAACAGATCCGTTATTAACTGAAATCCGAAATAAATATGGTGTTGAATATTTGAAAGATTTAGGAATTGAAGGCGAATTCAATACAACTCAGTTAAAAAGTTCAAAAGAAAATATTGATGAATATACAGCAATCTCAAAATCGGTTGCGGCTTTGTTGGACAAATCGCCAATTCCGCCGTTTATAGGAAGTAATAGCTGGGTTGCCGGACCTCATAAAACCAAAAGCGGAAAAGTGATTTTTGCCAATGATCCACACATTGGGTTTTCACAACCTGCAACTTGGTATGAAGCGCATTTGATTACGCCTGAACATGAATTGTATGGTTGTTATTTGGCTGGAACTCCGTTTCCGTTGTTGGCGCACAATCGCGATTATGCTTATGGTTTGACAATGTTTGAAAATGATGATATTGATTTTTATCAGGAGAAAAATAAATCGGGAGACAATAATCAATACCAAACTCCGACAGGTTTCGCAAGTTATGAAGTCAGAAAAAAAACAATCAAAGTCAAAGATACTTCTGATGTTGTTATGACTATAAAATCAAGCCGACACGGACCAATTATGAATGATGTCTTAGATCGTTTGGATAAAAAAAATCCGATTGCAATGTCATGGACTTATACGCGAGAACCTATTCAAATTTTAGATGCGGTTTACGGACTTTCGCATGCAAAAAGCAAGGATGATTTTAGAAAAGCCGTTCAATTAGTTGCAGCGCCGGGATTGAATGTGATGTATGGTGATGCTAAAGGAAATGTAGCTTGGTGGGCGACAGGAAAATTGTATAAACACGACAAAGGCGTGAATACTTTCTTGATTCTTGATGGCGCAAGTGGAAAAGATGATATTAAAGAATATCTGGATTTCTCAAAAAATCCATCTTCTGAAAACCCGAAATGGGGTTATGTTTATTCGGCTAATAATCAGCCTGAAGCGATAGATGGTTATTTGTATCCGGGTTATTATTTGCCGGAAGATCGCGCGAAAAGAATTTCAGGTTTAATGGATGCTAAATCAGATTGGGATAAAGAAGCAATCAGTAAAATGATTTATGACAATACATCGCCAGTTGCTGCGGGAACTGTTCAAAATTTGATTTCGAATTTAGATAATAAAGCGCTTTCATCAGAAGAAAATAAAGTTATTGAAGTTTTAAAATCTTGGAAAGGAACAACAAATCTAGAAGATGTTGCGCCAACGATTTACAACAAATGGATTTATTTGTACATGAAAAATACTTTTGAAGATGAAATGGGAAAAGACAATTTCGATTTGTTTTTAGGAACTCACATTGGAAAACAAGTTATTGCCAGACAAGTTGGAAATGAAAATTCGGTTTGGTGGGATAATATCAAAACCAAAAATGTAAAAGAAACGAGAAAAGATATTGTTTCAAAATCATTTCATGAAGGGGTTGCAGCACTTCAAAAACAATTAGGAACTACGATTTCAGATTGGAATTGGGGCAAAGTTCACACCGTTGAACATGAACATCCGTTAGGAAAAGTGGCCGCGTTACGAAAATTATTTAATGTTGGACCTTTTGCGTCGCCAGGATCAAATGAAGTGATTAATAATTTGTTCTTTGGCTTTAACGAAGAAGGCAAATATTACGTAAAAGGCGGACCTTCAACCAGAAGAATCGTCGATTTCTCTGATGTTGAAAACAGCTGGAGCATTTTGCCAACCGGACAATCCGGAAATCCATTCAGTAAACATTATCATGATCAGGCAGAAATGTACAATGAAGGGAAATTCAGAAAAATGAAATTGAATAAGGATGAGATTGTGAAAACTTCGACGAAATTGGTTTTGAAACCAAAGAAATAATACTCATTAAAATAAATTTTATTTACGCTTTTTTAAAACCAATTTCATGGATAAAAAAATTATTGCTTTTTCTTTATTTGTTTCTGTTTTAAGTCTTCTTATTGGAATTTTACCACTTACCGGTGTTGGCGAGATAGTATTTAGTATTTTGAGAGTATTTACTTCGTACATTTTCCCGAGCTTGGGTAATCATTTCAAAATCAATGAAATGGAACACAGCTTAACAATAGCATTGCTTTTCAATAGTCTTTTATTTGCAAGTGCTATTTTATTTTTTAAATCTAATGGGAAAGAAGAACGTCTTTTAAGGTTTATTTTTTCAATAATTTTTATAAATAAATGTTTTTTTGCATTAGATGAAGTTTGTCGTATTTATGTAATTTATAGAGATTTTGGAACATTTTATTTTTGGGTATTTTTTTCATTGTTATTAAGTATTTGTTTGCTTTATTTTTTATACAAAAGCATAAAATACATGAATGAATTAAAGATAGTAGAATATGAGAATTTAAAACTTACAGAATCAGAAAAAGGCTCTTCTTTTAAAAGCAGTAAGTGGCAACGTTTATTGCATTTTATAATAGATAATGTAATTTTTGTTGTTTTTACGTTTAATTTTTTAGATGGAACACGAATGATATATTTTAATGGTTCGTTTGGAATAATTGAAAATATATTAGGAAGACAAAATACAATTTGGATAATGTTGATTATTTTTCGATTTGTTTTTTATTTTGTTTTTGAAACTCTTTTCAGTGCAACACCAGGAAAATTTTTAACAGAAAGTAGAGTTGTTGATAATCAAGGTTTAAAGCCAGAAAATAATTTTGTGTTCAAAAGAACGCTATCGAGATATATTCCTTTCGATTCGATTTCTTTTTTATTTAATGTAAATTGGCATGATTCAATCTCTCATACTCAGGTTTATAAAGAAAAGCAAACGGGACTGAATGGAAAAATATTTTTTTTACTTATTCCAATATATCTTATTCTTTGGTTAGGATTTCATTTGCTTGGAATACAAGAGGAGAAAAAGCAAAATTTTGGATACTCTTTTGAAAGTTTTGTAAATGAAAGAAATCAGGTTTTAGACGGCAAAAAGGTAATCAATACAAACGCAGTTTTGAGATTAGATGAACGGTTTTAATGAAGAAGGCAAACATTATCACGATCAGGCAGAAATGTACAATGAAGGGAAATTCAGAAAAATGAAATTGAATAAAGATGAGATTGTGAAAACTTCGACGAAATTGGTTTTGAAACCAAAGATATAGACAACTTAAAAAAATTATTAATTGAAATTAAACCCCCATTTCTATGTATAAAAAAATTATTGCTTTTGCTTTGTTCCTTTCCATTATTAGTTTTTTTACGGCTTTTTATAATGACTATAATTCGAACTTGTATTATGTTTTAAGTTTTTTCAATTATAGTATCGCAGGCTGGATTGATGTAGGTTGGATTGAAGCTAGAACCTTGCGATTGTTTTTCAATTTTCTATTGTTTGTTGGTGTGATTACTTATTATTTTTCAAAAGGTAAAGAAACACGTCTTTTGCGTTTTAGTTTCGCTACACTATTTGTACAGCTTTGTTTTGGTGTTGTTGTTCAGTTTATTTTTATTTTAAATAGATTCGAGGGAATTGAAGTAAAGAGTTATGCAGGCATTGTCATTTCTTATGTAATAACTTTTTTTGTGCTTTATGTTTTATATAAAAGCTTAAAATACATGAGCGACCAACAATCATTAGATTTTGAAACTGTTGCTTATACAGAATCAACGGAAGTTTATTATTTTAAAACTGGAAATTGGGAACGCTTACTTCATTTCATAATTGATAATTTAATTTTCTTGCTGATTGGATATCAACTTTTCTCTGGAATTTTGATGTTTGAATTTTTTAATTACTTCGGAATAGTGAGAGGAGATGATGCTGATCGATTTTTTTTACTAATTGTTTTTCCAGTATTCAGCTTTGTTTACTATTATATATTTGAAAAGCTTTTTAGCGCAACACCTGGAAAATTTTTAACACAAAGCAGATTGGTTAACAGTGAAGGTTTAGTTCCTGCTAATTCTCATGTGCTTTTAAGAACTTTATGTCGAAACATTCCTTTTGACGGAGTTTCTTTTTTGTTTAATGCCAGCTGGCATGATAATTTGTCAAATACCGAAGTATTTAAAGAAAAGAAAAGTGAAATTAGTGGAGCCTATTATTTTTTGATTATCCCGATTTTTGGTATTCTTTTGTTTTTGGTAAAAGCAATAGAAGGTTATTTGCATACAACCAATATTTAAACCTTTCAACTTTATTAAAATAAAAAGGTTCAAAGGTTTTAAAAGAAAAACCTTTGAACCTTTGCAACTTTGTGCCTTTGAACCTTATTTAGAAATATACTTCCCTAAAACAATATCATTTGCAAAAATGTTCAAATTATTTGCAAGCGCTTTGTTAGCAAGCATTACATTTTTGGTTTGGTAGGCAGTATCTTTTTCGTACGCTTTCAGCAGCGTTTCTAATTCTACTTCATCATAAAAAGCAAAAGAGTTATAAATGGCATCCCTGAAATTTTTATAATTGATACTTTGGGTAATTTCCATCGCTTTTTGTTCGTTCCAGCCTTCTTTGGCGGAAGTCTCATTAATTTTAGTCAGACAAAAATCAATTACATAAGTTTTGTAATGTACCGCTTCGACAATTTTATCGACGATGATTTTGTTTTGCTGTGTTGGCATTGCCGGAGGTGGCGGATTGTTTTGCGATACGCATTTTGAGGAAACAAACAAACAAAACAAGGCAGTCAAAAGACTATACTTTTTTAGATTTTTCATAGGTTATTTAGCTGTTTTTGGGAAGAGCTAAAATAGTATTTTTTATGATAAATCATCGAATAGGAATGTTATAAGTTATAACAAAAAACTCCGATAAAGCAGTTTGAAGCTGTCTTATCGGAGTTTTTGAATTTATGATTTTGCTTATTTTTTTGAAAGTTCAGCCAAAACTTTTTTACCGCCTTCATTACCAGGATCAAGCTCAACCGATTTTGTATAATTTTCAATTGCCAGCTGTTTATTGCCATCAGCTAAATAAGCTTCACCCAGACTGTCATAAGTATTTCCTGATTTTGGAAAAGCTTCTACATTGATTTTGAAAACTTCGATCGCTTCTTTCTTTTTTCCAGTTTGTAATAATTGATATCCAACTCGGTTCATATCGCCTTCTTTGATGGCGTAAGTTGGGTCACTTTTTAACTTTTTGTAAGTTTCATTTCCTGCTGCAACACCTTTTTGTGAATAGGCATCTAATAAATCAAGTGCCAGGGATCTTTTTGCTGGATTATATGGCTGTTTGTATAAAATAGCTCTAATTGAATTATTCATTTCTCCCAAAACAGTTCCGCCTGTATTATTCAATAAAACGACCAAAATTTTATCAGCAGGAATTCTTGAAATAATAGTGTTAAATCCGTTAATTCCGCCGCCGTGTTCTATAATTTTTAGTTTTTTATCACCAATTGTAGCTTCTTCAACACCCCAGCCATATCCGTATGAACCATCCCAAGCTTTAATATAAGGTTTGAATAGCAATTCCATTGACTTTTCTGAAAGTAATTTATTTGTATAAAGCGCCTGATCCCATAAATATAAATCTTCAACTGTTGAATATAAAGATCCTGCTGCATACGGAATACTCATATCGATAAAAAAAGCGTTGCTTAAATTTTTTCCTTCTTTTTCATAACCTGCCGCTCTGTTTTTTATGATGATTTCACTATGATCAAAACCAGTATTAGTCATTTTTAGAGGCGTAAGTATAACTTCTTGTAAATATTGCTCGTATGTTTTTCCTGTGATTTTTTCGATAATATAACCCAGTAGAAAATAACCCGAATTGCTGTAATTGAATTTTTCGCCTGGCGTAAATTCCAGCGGAAGACTTGAAAACGTTTTTACAAATGCTTCAGGTGTATACGAATTTCGGGCTTTCTCTCGCATAAAGTTTGGTACACTTGTGTAATTAGGAATTCCAGATGTATGTGTCAAGAGATTATGAATCGTTATTTTATCTCCATTTTCTTTTGGATAATCGGGTAAATAAGTAGTAATTGGAACATCTAATTTTATTTTTCCTTCTTCGGCCAATTTCACAATTAAAAGTGCTGTGAATTGTTTTGTAATCGATCCTAATCTAAATTTAGTATCGGGTTGATTGGGAATATTCCATTCAAAATTAGCCGAGCCAAAACCTTTTTTGAAAATTACTTTTCCGTTTTCAGCCACTAAAGCCGATCCGTTAAATTGTCCATATTCATTGTATTTGCTCAAAAGCTGTTCAATTTGTTTGGCTTTTTCCTGAGCGAAAGTTGTAATGGTAAAAAGAAATAATATTGCAAAGAGGGCAATTGGTTTGATTGACTTTTTCATAACGATTGATGATTATGGTTGTTGGATTAATGAAATAATTTGTTTTTTGATTGATGATTGAAACGTCATAACAATTGTACAATCAGTATTTTAGTATAAAAATACCGAATTAAATTACGTGTTCTAATTGTTAGACGACTGAATTATCGTTTGGTTTCAATTTCAATCAATTTTTTTCCACTTTCTCCTAAAAAATGTTCCATAAGCTTCGTATAAACTTTATATCCATCATCGACATTGGTGAAAATAATCAAACCTTGTTTTGTTTTTGGAAAAAGAAAAAACAGTGTTTGCACGCCTTGATCAGCGCCACCGTGCGATAACGCATAATTTTCACTTCCTAAATCGTAAATTTCAAAACCCAATCCAAAATATTTATCTGCCTTTGTTTGTTTTACCTGATGCGAATTCATTTCCTCATAAACTTTTTTATTGAGGCCATCGCCATTCATTACACTGCATAAAAAAGTTCCGTAATCCTGAATTGTGGTCAATAAATCGTCGGCAGCGTTTGCGGTTTTGTTTTTTACAGGTTCGTATGCATTTCCGTTTTTGTCATAATTGATAGCATATCTTGAAAAATCTACTTTATCGTTCCAGATATATTGTGTGTCGTTCATTTTCAGTGGTTCAAAAATTAATTCTGAAGCCAACTGATTAAGGGTTTTGTGGAATTTTTTCTCCAAAGCTTTTCTCAAATATTCCATTCCCTCGCCAGAATACTGATATTGAGTTCCGGGTTTGAATTTAAAATCCAATTTTCCGGATTTATTCATGTAGCGCCAGTTTGGAAAACCAGTTTGATGACTTAAAACAATTCGCGTAGTCAGTAATTTATGATTCGGATCATTTGCAATGTCTGGATCGGTCCAGTATTTATATAAAGGTTCATCTAAATCCCATTTTCCTTGGCTTACTAATTTTAATGCTACAATTGCTGTAACTGGTTTTGTTAGTGAAGCTACATTCCAAATGGTATTATATGGTGCGGCAACTCCTTTTTTAAGTTCGCCATAAACTTTAATTTGTTTCAGTTTTCCTTCCGAAATAATTCCGAGGCCTAAAGTTGGGATATTATTCTCTTTTAGCCATTTTTCTGTTTCCTGTTCGCTGTCAAAAAGATTTGTTTTTTCAGTTTCATTTACAGCATTATGATCGTAACTCAAAGATCTTTTTAATCTCCAAACATTATTTTCTAAAACCCAAACATGAGTAAATCTTGCTTTACCAACTAATTTTTCGTTTTCAGGTTTTAAGGATTCATTTTTAGCGGCCACATTTTCATAAAATTGATGGATTCCAGTTTGAATAGCAGCATATAAAACGCCTTTTTTATACATCGGAAAAATTTTGGTACTTCCGTCAACTAATTCTCGTCTGCATTTATAGGTTGCTGGTGAGCCACATAAACCATTTTTGAAGCTTTGTAAAAATTCTGTTTTGTTTGAAGTTCCGTCTTTATCATGATAAAATTCGAATTGATCGCTGTATAAATTTTCAAACTGGCTAATATCGCAAGTGTTAAAACCGACATTAAAAAGCAGACTATCGCGTGACATAATAGTTTTGTACAGTTCTGAGTTTTTTTCTTCCTGCGAAAAAACACTTTGATTACAGAATAATGCGATTCCCAATAAAATGATTTTTAATTGGAAAGCAATAAAATTGATGGTTTTCATTTTGATAATTGATTGATGATTAATGATTTTGCAAGAATACTACAATCAAAAATAGGGAAATTGTACAAAAGCGAAATATTATCTTTTTTGAGAAAGAAAATACGAATTTGGATTGAATGTTTTTGGACTTGCTTTTGTTACGTCTTTGAACTTTCGGATAAAATGAGATTGATCAAAATATTTATTGTAGAGTGCAATATCGGTCAGACTCATTTTTTCTAAATCGGCAGAAATCATTTGATCGACCGATTTTCTGAATTTTAAAATCTGAATGTACTTTTTGATCGTAAGCCCGGTTGCCATTTTAAATTTAATTTGAAGAAGACGCTGTGAAGATTTTATCTTTTTTGAAATGTCCGAAACTGAAATTTCTTCTTCCTGAATCCTAATTATTTCACAGATTTTTTCAACCGTATTTTGATTCGGATTTGAATTGTTCAGTTCTTCAAAATACGAGTTTATTTTGCCTAATAAAGTTTCTATATCCGAGTCAATATGAATTTGAAAAGGCAATTCTGCAGCATCAATTTTAATGATTGAATCGACAAAATTGCTCAAGTCATATTTAGGAAACATCGAAATCGTCCAAGCGTGAAGCTGAATAATAGTGACTTTAGTTTTCGGCTGAATATTGACCAGAACTTTATTGGTCATTTGAGAACAGAAATAAATGCTTTCGTTCATTTCATATTTTTGTTTGCTTGTATGAACTTCAATGGTATTTCCAGAAACTATTGCAAGATTAAAACAGCCATTTGGCAAAACGAGTTTGTTTTCAATGAGGCTTTCGCCGAAACTATTATCCAGACACCAAATCTTATTTACAAATCTTTCCGATTTATTAGAAACATAGTGTTCAGAATATAATTTCATTTACGAAGTATTAAACTTTAAAATTGATGATTATCATTTTGTTTCAAAGTTAATCTAAATTGATTGAACAGTATGCGATATAAAAAAACTAAAAGTGGTTTCATTTTAGAAAGTGAAACATAATAGAAGGTTGGAAAAAGTTTAGTTTTCTTATGGTACGTTAATTTTGGGCTAGAATTTTTTGTTTAATCGATTTAATTCTCCTGCCATGAAAAAATACATTTCTTACTTATTTTTATTACTGTTTATCATAACTGCTTGCAAAAAAGAAAATACAACAGAAACAACAACGAATCAGTCCACAGTTAATTCAAAAACTGCTTTTCAGCCAGAAAATATAAAAGAGAAAATATTATATCAAAGAGCTGTTGATGCTGCCATTTGGGGAATTCCGGCAGTTAATTTCCAACTAATGTATAAAGAAATGGAAAAACAAAACGGTGCGTATAATCAGATTGTGTATTGGCCGGGTTTATTAAGTTGGAAAAACCAGACATTAACTCCAAATCCAGATGTTATTTATCTTATGCCTTTTTTTAATACAGAAAAAGGTCCAGTTGTATTAGAAATTCCTCCTGCGGATAATGGTGTTTTTAATGGCAGTGTGATGAATTACTGGCAAGCCGCAATCGAAGATGTTGGGCCAGGTGGATTGGATAAAGGAAAAGGTGGAAAATATATTATTCTGCCTCCCGGTTACGACAAAAGTAAAATTCCAGCTGGATATTTTATAATGCAGTCTGATACATATCGTGGTTATGCACTTTTACGTTCTGTACTAAAAAGTGGAAGCCCTGCAGATGTAAAAGCAGCTGTAGATTATAGCAAAAGAGTAAAATTATATCCTTATTCTGAAGCTTCAAATGCTCCACAAACAATATTTGTAGATGCTACAAAAGCAGTTTATGATTCTTCTATTAAATATGATGATAGCTTCTATGCGACACTAAACGAAATTGTGCAACAAGAACCTTTTTTGGAACGTGACAGAGCAATGATTGATCCGTTAAGAACTATTGGAATTGAAAGAGGAAAGAATTTTAGCCCTGATGCAAAAACCAAAGAAATATTTAAGGCAGCAGTAAATGAAGCAAGAGATTGGCTTATATATAATTATGAAAAAACTAAACCTTTTTATGAAGGGACCAATTGGTTTTTTCCGGCTGATGAAGAAAACATAACGAGTGTAAAGAATTCTTTCCAGATCAAAGAAATTTATCCAATCGATAACCGAGCAGTTTGTTATATGATTGCTTTTTTTAGTGCCAAACACTTAGGAGAATCACAATATTATCTTATGACTTTAAAGGATAAAGATGGTAATTTGCTTAAAGGTGATACTTCGTATCGTTTAACTGTGCCTGCAAACGTACCTGTAAAACAATATTGGTCAATGACGGTTTATAATCGAGAGACGCATACATTTATTAGAGATATGAAATGGGCTGGACGTTCGTCTCAAACACCTGGCATTAAAAAGAATAGTGACGGAACAGTAACTTTATACTTTGGGCCAAAACCACCTCCGAAAGGAGAGAACAATTGGGTTCCAACTGATCCAAAAGGAGATTTTGAAATACTGGCAAGATTTTATGGGCCAACACCGGCCTTGTTTGATCAATCTTGGAAGCTAACGGATATAGAAAAGGTTAATTAGTTTTGAATAAGTTTTTATTTTCAAACCCAGCTTTTTTTGGCTGGGTTTTTCTTTTAAATGATCATTTAAATTCAGAGAAATATTGTGCTTTAGTATTTTCCCATTCCTCCAAAATAATACTATAATAAACATCATCTTTACTCTTTCCTTCAGAATCAACATAATTATTTCTAAAAAGTCCCTCTTTTAAAGTGCCTAATTTTTCAATAGCTCTCTGTGACCTTAAATTTTCAAGATCGGCACTGAATTGTATTCTTCTAAATTGAATTTTTTCAAAACCAAAATTCAGCAACTCAAATTTGCAGGCTTTGTTTAAACCAGTTCCCTGAAAATCCTTTCCGTACCAAGTCCAGCCAATTTCGCATTTTTGGCTCGCATGATTTAGATATCCGTAACGCGTACTTCCGGCAACTTTATTTGTTGCTTTGTCGATAATTAAAAACGGATAACAAATTCCGTCTGCTTTTTGTTTTAAGGTGCTTTGAATATAGTTTTCGAAATCTTGATCATTTCGAACATACATTCCCATATATTTCCAGATTTCATCATCAAAAATGATTTCTCTGAGTTCTGAATTTCTTTCACTTCCAAATGGAATTAATAGTACTTTTTCGTTTTCTAAAATAATATCCGATTGTAAAATTTTGCTGTTCATGATTTTTAAAATAATAATGGAATCTTAAAACGAAGATAGTTGTTAAATATTTTTAAATAAATCTGTTTATGTAACAAATTGTTATATTTTAAATATCGATCGAATGTCAGTTTTTTTTATTGATTATATATTTAGGTATAGATTAACTTTAAAATAATAGTAGATAAAAATTTTAGAGAAAATCCTCAGCCACAAATAATTCGTTTATTTTAAAGGTTATCTATAATTATTACTTATTTTTACGACCCAATATATTAGAATTTCCCTCGATGCAAACTTCATTAAAAATTGCTGTAGTTGGTTCTGGACTTGTAGGATCGCTTTTGGCAATTTATCTTAAAAAAGCTGGTCACACCGTTCATGTTTATGATCGTAGTCCCGATATTAGAAAAATAAATTTCTCTGGCCGTTCTATAAATTTGGCGATGTCGAATCGCGGATGGAAAGCACTTGATGCTGTAGGTGTTGGCGATTCTGTTCGTGAAATTGCAATTCCGATGGATAAACGTGCAATTCATTTAGTTGATAAACTGAATTTCCAGAATTATGGACAAGAAGGAGAATCTATTTATTCGATTTCGAGAGGAAAACTGAACAGAAAAATGATCGATTTGGCTGAAGAGGCCGGAGCTGAGTTTCATTTTGAACAAAAAGTTTGGGATGTCACTTTAAACGATGCGACTTTGCATATTGGCGAAAGCGAAAGAGGCGAGTGGGAAGAACGAAAATTTGATATGGTTTTTGGTGCTGATGGAGCGTTCTCAAGAATCCGCCACAGAATGCAGCGCCAGAGCATGTTCAATTATTCGCAGGAATTTTTGAATATGGGTTATAAAGAATTAAATATTCCCGCAAATGCTGACGGAACTCATAAACTAGATAAAAATTCATTTCATATTTGGCCAAGAGGCGAGTACATGTTAATTGCATTACCAAATCTTGATGGAAGTTTTACCTGTACTTTATTTATGCCTTTTGAAGGCGAAAACTCTTTTGAGTCATTGACTGACCGAAAAATGGTAGAAGATTTCTTTGAGAAAAACTTTCCAGATTCTATTGAAGTGATTCCTGAATTGGCAAATGATTTCTTTAAAAATCCAACGAGTACTTTGGTAACGATGAAATGCTTTCCGTGGACTTTTGAAGATAAAATCGCTTTGATTGGAGATGCTTGTCATGCAATTGTTCCGTTTTATGGACAAGGAATGAATGCAGGTTTTGAAGATATTACGGTTTTGAATGAAATGATTGAAAAGTACCAAGACGATTGGAAAAAGATATTTTCAGAGTACCAAATTTCCAGAAAACCAAACGCAGATGCGATTGCAGAGCTTTCGTATCGTAATTTTATGGAAATGAGTACTAAAACTGCTGATGAAAAATTCTTGCTTCAAAAGAAAATAGAAAAAGTCTTTTCTGATAAACATCCAGACAAATGGATTCCGCTTTACAGCCGTGTTACATTCAGTGATCGTCCTTATTCTGAAGCTTTAGCAATTGGTGATTTCCAAAATGCCATCATGGAAGAAGTTTTAAAGCTAGACAACATCGAAAATATCTGGGATACGCCAGAAGTTGAAAATAAAATTCTTGTGTTGCTGCAAAACGCATAACTTTTTAACCATATAAGTTACTATAAATTGATTTATGTAAATAATAAAACCCGACAGGTTTTTACCGTCGGGTTTTGTGTTTGTAAAATTAAGTGAACTTATATCACTTATATGGTGTAATTTTTATTTTTTAAAGATTTTAGTTAAAACACCAAAAACTCCTCTTATAAAAGTAGCGCTTGTAACAACTTTTAAAACAGATTTTGTAACGACTTCTGTAGTACTAGGTCCTGTTTTTGAAGATTTTGTTGGAGCTTGTTCTTCTTGTTCAGCTGCAGCCTGAGTAGCACTTTCAATCTTTTTATTTAGCATTTCGTAAGCACTTTCTCGGTCAATTTCTTCAGCATATTTTTTAACCAATTTGGATTTGCCGTTTATTTCTTCAATTTCATCATCGGTTAAAATATCCATTCTACTCATTGGCGCGCGCATCATCGTCGCAACAAGCGGAGTCGGAATCCCTTTTTCGCTTAATGCGGTAACTAATGCTTCTCCAATTCCTAAACTAGTTAGTAACTCATCCGTTTTATAATAATCGGAAGTTGGATAATTATCTGCAGTCTTCTTGATTGCCTGGCGATCATTTGCTGTAAAAGCCCTTAACGCATGCTGGATTTTTAAACCCAATTGCGCCAAAACACCACTTGGAACATCCATTGGGTTTTGTGTTACAAAATAAACACCAACACCTTTTGAACGAATCAGTTTTACAATAGTTTCAATTTGTTCCAATAATGCTTTGCTGGCTTCATTAAAAATCAAATGCGCCTCGTCAATAAAAATTACTAATTCTGGTTGTTCGGCATCGCCTTTTTCAGGCATTTTTTGATAAATTTCGGCAAGCAAGCTTAACATAAATGTCGAGAATAACTTAGGTTTATCCTGAATATCTGTCAAACGAATGATATTTACGTAACCTTTTCCATTTTCGTCAATTCGCATCAAATCTTCAGTATCAAAAGATAATTCACCAAAAAATAAATCACCGCCTTGTTGCTCTAATTCAATTATTTTTCGAAGAATTGTTCCTGTTGTTGCGGTAGAGATTTTACCATAATCTGCTGCAATTTCGTCTTTACCTTCTTCGGTAATATAATTAATGACTTTTTTAATGTCTTTTAAATCCAATAAAGGCATTTGTTTGTCATCGCAATATTTAAAAATAACGGCAACAACACCAGCCTGAGTATCATTAAGGTCTAATATTCTGGAAAACAACACGGGACCAAATTCAGAAACCGTTGCACGAAGACGAACTCCGTTTTGTTTAGAGAGTGACATTAATTCTACAGGAAATGAAGCTACATTATAAGGTATATTCATTTTTGCATGACGTTCCGTAATAAAGCTTTGTTCTTTGCCTTCTTTTGCAATACCGCTGAAGTCTCCTTTAATATCCATCATTAAAACAGGAATTCCCACATTTGATAATTGTTCTGAGAAAACCTGAATTGTCTTTGTTTTTCCAGTTCCAGTCGCGCCAGCTATAAGTCCGTGACGGTTCAGGGTTTTTAACGGAATTTTTACATGAGCATCTGCAACAGCCTCTCCATCCAGAATTGCACTTCCTAAAGTGATGCTATCGCCTTTAGAAAGATAACCGTTGTTGATGTCTTGAATGAAATTATCTTTTTTATTCATGTTTTTATTTGTAATTTAGATGATTATAAGAGTTTTGCTTCATTTTTTAACAATAAGACTATATTTTTTTTAGTAAGAAAATGCTTTTTTTGATTGAAAATGATATAAAAAATAAATTCTCAGCTTTTTAAGAAGATTTCAATGGATTAATTGAATATTTACTAAAACGTTGTAATTTTTTTACTAATCGACCTTTTTTTTGGTTTATCAAAAAAATGACAGCGACAAATTAATGAGATATTTTTTAAATTGACGTTAAATTTCCTTCAATAAAATTAAAAAAAGTTTTTTTATTTAAACTAAACGTATAAATTTGCTCCTCTACAAGTTAAATATAACTAAAAAATAAAAATTATTTAAAACTATTAAAATTAAAAAAAATGGCAAACGTTAAAGTTAAAAAAGAAAGCACTTCAAATGGGGGAGGAATGATTTCAGGAATCATTATTGCAGCATGTGTTTTTGTAGGTTGGTTAATCTGGAAATTCGTTATGGGGGATTCAGCTAACTTTGAAGGAGGAAATCCAGAAACAGGTCACCCAATCAATACTTTAGGTATGGTTTACAAAGGAGGTTTCATTGTACCAGTATTATTAGGTATGCTTTTAATGGTTGTTGTTTTTTCTATTGAAAGATTTATCGTTATCGGTAAAGCTGCTGGTAAAGCTAACTTAGACAAATTCATGAAAAGTGTTCAAGGAAGCATTAAAGAAGGAAACATCGAGGCTGCTATCGCTTCATGTGACAAACAACAAGGTTCAGTTGCAAATGCAATTAAATCTGCTTTGATTAAATATCAAGACGTTAAAAAAGAAGGTTTCAATAGTGAAGAAGCTTCAGAAGTAATCCACAAAGAAATCGAAGAGGCTACTTCATTAGAAATGCCAATGTTAGAAAAAAATATGACTATTATCTCTACTTTAGTATCTTTAGGTACATTAGGAGGATTATTAGGAACTGTATCAGGTATGATTAAAGCGTTTGGTGCGTTAGCTTCTGCTGGAACTCCAGACCAGGCTGCTCTTGCAACAGGTATCTCTGAGGCACTTATCAACACTGCAACAGGTATCTCTACTTCTATCTTTGCAATTGTTTCTTACAACTTCTTTACTGCTAAAATTGACGATTTAACTTACTCTATCGATGAGGCTGGTACTACAATCGTGAATACTTACAGAAAATTCAGAGGAAGTTTAAAACAATAATTAATTTTTGATATATAAATAATTAGATTTAATTATATCAAAAAAATAAAATAAAAGATAATGGCTAAAATTAAAATGAAAAAGAAGTCAACATCGACAGATATGACTGCCATGTGTGATGTTGCGTTCCTTTTGCTTACGTTCTTTATCTTGACTGCTACTGCTAAAGTTCCTGAAGCGCTTCCTGTAGATATGCCTGCTTCTACTGTAGAACATAAATTACCAGATTCTAATTTGGCAATTATTACAATAGGACAAGGAAAAGACGGGAAAAGCAAAGTTTTTTTCGATATCAAAGGAAGAGAGATTCGTAAAAGAACTCTTGAAGGTATGGGAGCAAAATTTGGAGTGACTTTTTCAGAAGATGATAAAGCTAAATTTGCATTAATGGATGACTTTGGTGTTCCAGTAGCAGGTTTAAAGCAAATCATTGATATGAAAGCAGCTGATAGAACTAAAGCAAATCAGCCAGGTATTCCAATCGATTCTTTGGATAATCAATTAAAAGAGTGGCTTTTGGTTTCAAGAAGAGCTACAATTGATCTTGAAGACAAAGAATTAGAGATTGCAATCAAAGGAGATGCTAAAGAACAATATCCTCAAATCAAAAAGATTATGGATATTTTACAAGATCAGAAAATCAATTCCTTTAACTTAGTTACAGGTACAAGAGGAAAAGACTTTTAATTAAAAAAGATACACTAAAATGGCTGAATTAAATACCGGCGACGGTGGTGGCGGAAAAGGTGGCAAAGTAAGAAGTAAAAAGCAAAATTCGAAAGTCGATTTAACGGCAATGGTGGATTTGGCATTCTTATTGATCACGTTCTTTATGTTAACCACTTCGTTGTCAAAACCTAAAGCGATGGATTTATCATTGCCAGATAAAGATCCAAATGATAAAACACCTCCAGTTAAAGTAGATGAAAATCGTACAATGACTATAATGTTAGGAGAGAACAATAAGATGGTTTATTATATGGGATTATTGGCTACTCCAAAAGTTGGTCCAAAGGATATTGCATATGGTAAAGATGGTATTCGTAGAGAATTATTAAAGCAAAAGAAAGAAGTATTAGCTTATTCTACTGCTTTAGGAAAACCTAAGAATGGAATAATAGTTATTATCAAACCAACTAAAAAATCAAATTACCGTAATTTGGTTGATATGTTAGATGAAATGGCTATTACAGGAGTTGATACTTATGCAATTGTTCCTGAGTTTAGTCCTGAGGAAACAAAATTGATAGATAAAAAATAAGATTTATCTTGTTTGAACATCCTAATAATCAAGAAAAATGAAATTAGATATTATAAAAAATCAGTGGCTTGATATCGTATTCGAAGGGCGTAATAAGATATATGGTGCATATGAGTTAAGAAAATCGAACAATAAAACTACGGTAAGAGCACTTATCATTGGTTCGGTTATTTTTAGCTTTGCTGTAGCAGCTCCTCTTATTGCAAGCTATTTGCCAGATTCTGGCGAAGCAGACATGGATAAGGATATTAAGATCGCTACAGTTAAATTACCTCCTAAGAAAAAAGAAGAGGTAAAACCAAATGAACCACCACCACCGCCACCACCACCAAAAGTGGATCAGGTGAAGTTTGTGAAACCGGTTGTTGCTAAAGCAAATGAGGTTACTGAAGATCCACCAAAAATTGAAGATCTTAAAGATAAGAAAGTTGGTGCTGAAACTATTAAAGGAGATCCAGATGCAGTTTTAACTGTTGAGGAGCCAGTAGGAACTGGAACTGCTGCAGTAGTTGAGGAAGATAACCAAGTATATAACACGGCTGGTATCGAAGTAAAACCAGATTTCCCTGGAGGAATTGAGAAATTCTACAAATTCGTAGGAAACAATTACAAAACTCCAGAAGAAGAAGGTTTAAAAGGTAAAGTTTACGTTACGTTTGTAGTTGAAAAAGACGGTTCATTAACCGACATTAAAGTTTTAAGGGATATCGGTTACGGTACAGGAGCAGAAGCAATTCGTGTTCTTAAAAAATGTCCAAAATGGACTCCTGGCGAACAAAATGGTAAAAAAGTTAGGGTATTATACTCTCTTCCTATTACTATTCAATCTGCAGAATAATGTTAAAAGATATGCTTAATAATATTCAGAAGAAATCGCTCAAAGAGCGATTTCTTCTTGTTTTAGGAATACTGTTTTTTTTAATATATCTTGTGCTGGGTTTAATGATTATGTTTTGGGAAAAATTGCCTTTAAACATGGAACCTAAATACAGATATGCTTTTGGAGGACTATTGATTGTGTATTCAGGAATACGCTTCCTTAGGTTAATTAATTCTAATACGGACTAATATGTTGAAGTATAGTAAAGTCTTTGGTTTGGTTGCTTTTGTTTTTTTGTTTGCCATGTGTAACCAAAAAAGCAAGAATGAATCAGAAGAAACAATTTTAAAAGGATCTCTTGATGTCACAGTTGATGAAACAATAAAGCCAATTGTTGATGATCAGGTAGCTGTCTTCGAAGGAACTTACTATGATGCCAAAATCAATGTGAAACCTAAATCAGAGGTTGAGCTTATCAATGATTTACTGAATAAAAAAGCTAAAGTTGTGGTAACTGCTCGTAATTTGACAGCGGAAGAATTGAAAAGATTTGAAAAAAGTAAAATTAATCCTAGAGTTACGCCATTTGCGATTGATGCAATAGCTTTAATTTCAAATAAAAGCAATAATGATACATTAATTGCGTTGAAATCAGTGATAGATTTTATGCAAGGAAAAAAAGATACAGGAATTAAAGGGCTTGTTTTCGATAATCCAAATTCTAGTACAGTTCGTTATATGAAGGATTTGGCTAAAATGAAAGATATTCCGGCGACTGGAGTGTTTTCTTTTAAAACCAATGATGAAGTGATTAAATTCGTTTCTGAAAACGAAGGAATGATTGGGGTAGTTGGTGTTAATTGGTTGTCTCAGCCTGCAGCAAATATGACTCAATATATAGAAAAAGTCAATATTTTGGGTGTGAAAGGTTTAAAAGGTAATCAATATTACTATCCAAGCCAAAATGACCTTGCCGAAGAAAAATATCCTTTGGCACGTGATTTGTTTATTATAAATTGTCAGGGGTATACAGGATTAGGAATGGGCTTCTCGTCATTTGTGGCAGGAGAAATTGGTCAAAGAATTATATTGAAATCTAGTTTGATGCCAGTGAAAACACCGGGAAGAAAACTTAATATTAGAACCCAAATTTTAAAAGATAAAGAATAAATTAATTACTACAAAGATGAATAAATTTAAAATTTTTAGTCTTGCCTTAGTTGCTACAGCTTCTGTTGCAAACGCGCAAGACATCAAAGAAGCTAAAAAAGCAATTGATGCTGAGCAGTTTCAAAAGGCAAAATCTTTGCTAAAGTCGATTATCAAAGCGAAGCCTTCAGATGGTGAAGCTAATTTTGTTTTAGGTAATATCTATTTAAACCAAAGTGTTATTGATTCTGCTAAAATTTATTACCTAAACGGAATTGAGGCAGCTGACAAAAAAAATCTGAATTATATTGGATTAGGTCAAATTGATCTTGATAATAAAAATACTGCTGCTGCTCAGGCTAATTTTGGTTTAGCAACTAAAGATATGAAGCGTAAAGATGTTGATGAATATATCTACATCGGTAAAGCTTACATCAATTCAAACAATCCTGATTACAATAGTGCAATCACTAGTTTGAAACGCGCTTTAGCAATTGAGCCACAAAATCCAACAGCTTTACTTACAATTGGTGATGCTTATTATGGAGCAAATAATCAAAACGATGCTTACAAAGCTTACCGTGATGCTTTTACTGCTGATCCAACGCTTTTAAGAGCTAAAATGCAATTAGGTGTTTTGTTGAAAGGTGCTAAATCATATGATGAAGCTATTAAAGCTTTCAATGAAGTTATCGCTTTGAATCCAAACTATGGTCCTGTTTACAGAGAGTTAGCTGAAACTTATTACAAATGGGCTAGAAATAAACCTTCTACAGCTAAAACTAATTTGCAGAATGCAATTACAAATTATGAGAAGTACTTAAGTTTAACAGATTACTCTTTAGATTCAAAAATGCGTCATGCAGATTTCTTGATCTTGGTAAAAGATTACAAAAGCCTAGAAACTGTTGCAAACAAAATGATTGCTGAGGACAAAGTTAATCCTAGAATTTACAGATATTTAGGATATTCTGCTTATGAGAACGGTAACATCGATGTTGCTCTTAAATCATTAGAAGATTATGTAAAAGTTCCTAACAATAAAGTAATCGCTAAAGACTATCTATACTTAGGATTTGCGAAAATTAAAAAAGGTACTGCTGCTGACGGTACAATTGAAGCTTCTGCGTTTGAAGCTGGTTTGACTGATATCAAAAAAGCCGTTGCTATGGAGCCATTAGCTGTTGAAGATCTTGGTGATTTTGGTAAAGAATTGTTTGGTAAAAAACAATACAACCAAGCTGCTGCTATTTATGAGTTAAGCACAACTAATACAGAGCAGAAAAACTACTTAAACGATAATGTTTATTTAGGTATTTCGCTTTATTATGCTAATGCTAACAAACCTGCTGGGACTGCTGATGCTGCTGCTTTGACTAAAGCTGATGCTGCTTTCGATAGAGTTCTTGTAGCTTCTCCTACTTATGACGAGGCTTACTTATACAAAGGAAGAATCAACAACTTATTGGAGAAAGATGATTTAATTATCAAAAACTACGAAGAGTATGTTGCAAAAACAACTGCTAAAGGTGCTGAAGAATTAGCAAAACCTGCAACAGTAAAAAAAATAGTTGAATCTTACAACAGTATTGGTGCAGCTTATGCTAATACAGACAAAGCTAAAGCAGTTGAATATTTCAATAAATCTTTAGTTTTAGATCCTGCTAATAAGTATGCAGCTGATTCTGTAAAAGCTTTAAAATAATAAATTAGTTTCTAACTAATTATAAAACCGACAGTTCAATGAGCTGTCGGTTTTTTTGTTCCGTATTTAAATGACTATCTTTGCACTTTAAAATTGAATAATGTTATCAAAAGAAATACAATTAGAAGTTAATAAAGGAGCTATGTTGCCTCTGATGGAAGAATTTTATACCATTCAGGGAGAAGGTTATCATACAGGGACAGCGGCGTATTTTATTAGAATTGGAGGATGTGATGTTGGTTGTCATTGGTGTGATGTGAAAGAAAGCTGGAATGCAGAACTTCATCCGCCAACAAGTATTGATTTAATTGTAAAAAATGCTTCAACTTATGCAGATACTGTCGTAATAACTGGCGGAGAACCTTTAACATGGGATATGACTTTGCTTACGCAGCAATTAAAAAATGAAAATTTAAAAGTTCATATTGAAACATCTGGTGCATACCCTTTAAGTGGAACTTGGGATTGGATTTGCCTTTCGCCAAAGAAGAACAAATTGCCAACTCAAACGGTTTATGATAATGCTGATGAATTAAAAGTAATTATCTACAACAAACACGATTTTATTTTTGCAGAAGAACAAGCCGAACTTGTTAATGACAATGCAATTTTGTTCTTGCAGCCAGAATGGAGCAAAAAAGAAGAAATGACTCCGTTGATTGTGGATTATGTAATGAACAACCCAAAATGGCGTGTTTCGCTACAGACACATAAATACTTGAATATACCATAAAAAAAATCTCTTCAATTGAAGAGATTTTTTTTATTGCCAGTTTTTATGCTTTTTTAAAGCTGCAATATGCGCCAAATGATGGTTTCCATGCCAGGCATACATTCCAATAATTTTCTTTAGTTTGTTTTCTGAGTTATCTGCTGGATGTATAAACGTCTTTTCTAAATCAGATTCTGATAAGTTTTTCATGATATAACCTAATCTGAAATGAAGTCCTTTTAATAAATCTAAGGTTGGCTGAATCGGCATTGTTAAATTATCATTTAGTTCAGACCATAAAACTTCATCATAAGCTTTAATCACAGGATTGTTTTCAGTTAATGTCCATTTGATTCTAGTATAACAATGCATGTGGCTTTCAGCACAATGATGGATAACTTGTCTAACGGTCCACCCGCCAGGACGATAAGGTGTGTCTAATTGTTCATCGGTTAAATGAATAGTTTCATTTGCTAATTTTTCAGGGAAAGCTTCAATTTCTTTAATTCTTTCAGAAAGATATTCTTGCGAATAATGTTCTGGAGCAATAAATTTTCCGATAGGATATTTTAACTTTTCTAGATCAAATTCTTTCATGGTGTATGTTTTAATGTTAAATAGAAAGTTTGGCTAAATAATCATAATGCTCGCCTTCTAAAATAAGTTCACATTTTAATCCATTAGCAATTGCTGCATTTTGTAGTGTGTTGTAATCTAGATAAAGCCAGTCAAACGATTCTTCTTTTTCTCCTTTATACGAAATCGTAAAAGTTAATTCTCCATAATAATCATTGCTTGACGGAATCCATTTTCCGCCATCTTCATCCTCATCAAACATATATATGATATCTGAACTGTCTATTAAAATTTGACCTCCAGGATTTAATAGGGATTTAAGTTTCGACAAATATTGATTGCAGTTTTCTAATTTTCCAAAAATTCCAGTACCATTCATTAATAGAAGAATAGTGTCGAATTTTTCTTCTTGAAAATCAAGAATATTTTGAACTTTGGGATTTTTTATTCCTCTTAATTTACAAGTTTCGATTGCTTTTTCTGAAATATCAATTGAAGTAACATCCAAATTTCGGTCATTTTGTAATGAAAGACTATGACTTCCTGCTCCGCATCCCACATCTAAAATTCTGCCGAAAGATAACTGAAGTGCTTTTTGTTCTAATTTGGGCATTTCATTATAAGACCGAAATAAATACGCAACACTCATTTCGTCTTCTTCAGAAATTGAGGTCTCGGTAATAATATCTTCAGGTGAATTATTGGTTTGGAAATCGTACATCGCTTTCCCAAATAGATCTTTCATCGTAATTTAGTTCAAAGATTAGGGTTTCAAGTTCAAAGTTGTTTAATTTTGCAGGATCAACTTTAAATTTTAAACTTGAAACAAATTTTAAATAACTTAAATAAGTTAGCCAAAGATAAGCATATCGAAAATAAAAAGTATTTTGATAAGCTTAAAAAGAAACAGCCTAAAAATTTAGATTATATTATGCAGGATTTGCATGACGCCGAATTTAAAAAAACGGATTGTCTGCAATGCGCCAATTGTTGTAAGACTACAGGGCCGTTATTTACCTTGGCTGATATTGAAAGAATCGCGAAATCGTTTAGACAAAAACCGCAGCAATTTATTGATCAGTATTTGCGAATTGATGAAGATAAAGATTATGTTTTAAAAAGTGTTCCTTGTACTTTCTTGGATAGTGAAAATTATTGTATGATATATGACGTGCGTCCAAAGGCATGTCGCGAATTTCCACATACTGATCGTAAAAAGTTTCATCAAATTTCAGATCTGACATTAAAAAATGTAGCAATATGTCCGGCTGCATATAATATTGTTGAAGAAATGAAAAAGAAAATGCCTTTATAAGAATCTGAAAAAATCGTAATTGTTTTTTCTGACAATTCAATTCTGGTTTTTTAAACGTATTTTTGGCTTAAATAAATTAAGCGGTAAGTATCACCAATATAACATCATTAAATTGAATTTAGAATATTTTATAGCCAAAAGACTTATTACTGCAAAGGATTATAAAAGCAGTATTTCGGCGCCAATTATAAAAATTGCTATTTCGGCAATTGCAATTGGTATTATTATGATGCTGGTTTCTGTAGCGACGGGAATTGGACTGCAACAAAAAATCAGAGATAAAATCTCTGCTTTCAACGGACAGGTTATTATATCGAATTTTGATAACAATAATTCTGAAGTTACTTTGGTTCCAATTTCAAAAAAACAAGATTTTTATCCTAATTTCAAATCTGTTCCAGAGGTAAGTCATGTCCAGGCAATCGCTACAAAAGCAGGAATTATTAGAACTGCAAACGCATTCGAAGGAATAGTTTTTAAAGGAGTAGGGGCTGATTACGATTGGAGCAATATAAAAGAATATCTTGTAGAAGGAAATTTGCCAGATTTTAAAAAATCACTCAATGAAGAAGTTATTATTTCCAGATATCTTGCTGACCGACTCAATTTAAAATTAGGAGATAGTTTTAATACCTTTTTTATAAAAGAAGAACAAGGGAAAGTGCCAAACAGTCGCCGATTTAAAATTGTAGGTATTTTTAGTTCGGGATTTCAGGATTTTGATGCCACTTTTATAATAGGCGACATTCGTCATATCCAGAGAATCAACAAATGGAATCCTGATCAAATAGGTGCTTTCGAAGTTTTTGTAAAAGATTTTACAAAAATAAAGCAAACAGGTAATCAAATTTACGAACAAACCCCTTCAGGCTTGGATACTAAGACTATTATTGAAAAGTATAGTTATATTTTTGATTGGTTGCAACTTTTTGATTTTAATATAGTAGTAATTCTTGGTGTTATGATCTTGGTTGCAACTATAAACATGGTAGTAGCACTATTGGTTCTTATTTTGGAGCGTACACAAATGATAGGTATTTTAAAATCTCTTGGTGCAAATAATTGGACAGTCAGAAAAATATTTCTATATAACGCTTTCTATTTAATAATACGAGGTTTGTTTTGGGGTAATCTTATAGGTATTTCAATATTGTTAATTCAGCAACAGTTCGGAATAGTTCGTCTTAATCCAGAAAATTATTATGTAAACCAAGCTCCGGTATATTTAAATTGGGGTTATGTAATAGGATTAAATTTACTTACAGTGGTAATTTGTTTTATGGTCTTGCTGATTCCGTCCTATATAATAACGAGGATATCTCCAGTCAAAGCAATTCGTTTTGATTGATATCTAAATATTTTCATTTCAAACCCGACAGTTTTTGAAAACCTGTCGGGTTTGTTTTTTCTATACATATATGTATTTAGAAAGCTATACTATATATAAGAGTAGAAAATCCGAATTTTTGATTGTATATAAGGAGCTGTTTCCCGCTATCCGCTTCAATCTTTTGCTTTTTAAAGAAAAAAGCAAAAGGATTTCCGCTTCTATCGGGGCTATGGGAGCTGTTTTCAGGAGAAATCCAGAGGAAGAAGAGAGGATTCCGGTTAAAATGGAGCCTGAAAAGGGAAGACTTTGCGTCTTTGCGACTCTGCGAGACTAAAAAGTGCATTTTAAGTAAGCCTTGAATCCTGTTTTCTTATCATAAAAGAGGCCGAAAGACTAAAAATTCAACAAAACGGAAAGCAGAAAAGACCCGAAAAGAATCAAAACCGCACCTTGATTCAGAAAAACGCTACAAAGAATCAAAAAAAAATGATTTGTAAAGAATCCGTTATCAGTGAGTTAAGAAATAATCCGAAAAAAGATGAAAAAAAGAGGCTAAAAAAGCTTGTATAACTGAATAAAGGTTCTACTTTTGCACCCGCAACAACGAAAGGCGTTCACTGAAATACTGGCAAGCGAGACGATTTAAACTGAAAAATATTTTCAAAAAAAGATTTCGAAAAGCTTGTGAGATTTGAAAATGCTTTTTACATTTGCACCCCGCAAAACACGGAAAGTTCATTGAGAGATTGGGAGGAAAGTTTGGAATATGAGACGAAAAAAAAGTTTCAAATTTTTTTAAATTTTTCTTGCGAGAAACAAAAAGAATTTTTAGTTTTGCACCCGCTTTGAGAGACAAGCGAAGGAAACAAAATTACGTTCGTAGACATATTGAATTGACAGCCGTTCCGATGAGAATCGGAACAAATAGAATAAGAGTAATGGAATCGATAGATTCGAAAAGAACCACTAGAGGAAGCATCGACTATATAATATTAAAATATACGATGAAGAGTTTGATCCTGGCTCAGGATGAACGCTAGCGGCAGGCTTAACACATGCAAGTCGAGGGGTATAGTTCTTCGGAGCTAGAGACCGGCGCACGGGTGCGTAACGCGTATGCAATCTACCTTTCACAGAGGGATAGCCCAGAGAAATTTGGATTAATACCTCATAGTATAGTGAGTTGGCATCAACACACTATTAAAGTCACAACGGTGAAAGATGAGCATGCGTCCCATTAGCTAGTTGGTAAGGTAACGGCTTACCAAGGCAACGATGGGTAGGGGTCCTGAGAGGGAGATCCCCCACACTGGTACTGAGACACGGACCAGACTCCTACGGGAGGCAGCAGTGAGGAATATTGGTCAATGGGCGCAAGCCTGAACCAGCCATGCCGCGTGCAGGATGACGGTCCTATGGATTGTAAACTGCTTTTGTACGAGAAGAAACAACATTACGTGTAATGTCTTGACGGTATCGTAAGAATAAGGATCGGCTAACTCCGTGCCAGCAGCCGCGGTAATACGGAGGATCCAAGCGTTATCCGGAATCATTGGGTTTAAAGGGTCCGTAGGCGGTTTAGTAAGTCAGTGGTGAAAGCCCATCGCTCAACGGTGGAACGGCCATTGATACTGCTGAACTTGAATTATTAGGAAGTAACTAGAATATGTAGTGTAGCGGTGAAATGCTTAGAGATTACATGGAATACCAATTGCGAAGGCAGGTTACTACTAATGGATTGACGCTGATGGACGAAAGCGTGGGTAGCGAACAGGATTAGATACCCTGGTAGTCCACGCCGTAAACGATGGATACTAGCTGTTGGGGGCAACTTCAGTGGCTAAGCGAAAGTGATAAGTATCCCACCTGGGGAGTACGTTCGCAAGAATGAAACTCAAAGGAATTGACGGGGGCCCGCACAAGCGGTGGAGCATGTGGTTTAATTCGATGATACGCGAGGAACCTTACCAAGGCTTAAATGTAGATTGACCGTTTTGGAAACAGAACTTTCGCAAGACAATTTACAAGGTGCTGCATGGTTGTCGTCAGCTCGTGCCGTGAGGTGTCAGGTTAAGTCCTATAACGAGCGCAACCCCTGTTGTTAGTTGCCAGCGAGTCATGTCGGGAACTCTAACAAGACTGCCAGTGCAAACTGTGAGGAAGGTGGGGATGACGTCAAATCATCACGGCCCTTACGCCTTGGGCTACACACGTGCTACAATGGCCGGTACAGAGAGCAGCCACTGGGTGACCAGGAGCGAATCTACAAAGCCGGTCACAGTTCGGATCGGAGTCTGCAACTCGACTCCGTGAAGCTGGAATCGCTAGTAATCGGATATCAGCCATGATCCGGTGAATACGTTCCCGGGCCTTGTACACACCGCCCGTCAAGCCATGGAAGCTGGGGGTGCCTGAAGTCGGTGACCGCAAGGAGCTGCCTAGGGTAAAACTGGTAACTAGGGCTAAGTCGTAACAAGGTAGCCGTACCGGAAGGTGCGGCTGGAACACCTCCTTTCTAGAGCCTCGAATGTTAGTGCTTGCACACGTTGGGGAAAAAAGATGCGGATCGAAATGGGTCTGAATTGAGGATTTTATTACTCTTGCTGTTAATTTAAAAAAATGATAAAACTTAAGTAAAACAGAGTCTCGTAGCTCAGCTGGTTAGAGTACTACACTGATAATGTAGGGGTCGGCAGTTCGAGTCTGCCCGGGACTACTATTTGGCTTAAAAAAAAAGGAAATTCTAGAGTTGAGTTCTTATGAATATAAATTCATAATTCATAATTCACAATTCATAATTAGATTGGGGGATTAGCTCAGCTGGCTAGAGCGCCTGCCTTGCACGCAGGAGGTCAACGGTTCGACTCCGTTATTCTCCACGAATTTACTTGAAGAAGTAAATAAAAGTTCATTGACATATTGAGATAAGAAAATAATAAAAAGTAGAAAGCGTTTTTTACAATTTATTGTAGAAAACAAAAAAAAACGGTCTTGTTTTTAGGAACAAGATTGGTACAATAAGCAAAATAAGGGCGTATGGGGGATGCCTAGGCTCTCAGAGGCGAAGAAGGACGTGATAAGCTGCGAAAAGCTGCGGGGACGAGCACACATCGATTGATCCGCAGATATCCGAATGGGGCAACCCACTATGTTGAAGACATAGTACACCGATAGGTGGGCAAACCCGCTGAACTGAAACATCTAAGTAGGCGGAGGAGAAGAAAACAAAAGTGATTCCGTAAGTAGTGGCGAGCGAACGCGGATTAGCCCAAACCAATAATGTTACGGCATTGTTGGGGTTGTAGGACCACGACATTTCATGCATGCAGAACCGGAAGTTACTGGAAAGTGACGCCATAGAGGGTGATAGCCCCGTATGGGTAATAAATGTAATGAATAGTGGTATCCTGAGTAGGGCGGGGCACGTGAAACCCTGTCTGAATTTGGCGGGACCATCCGCTAAGGCTAAATACTCCTGAGAGACCGATAGTGAACCAGTACCGTGAGGGAAAGGTGAAAAGAACCGTGAATAACGGAGTGAAATAGATCCTGAAACCATACGCTTACAAGCGGTCGGAGCCCTTTAGTGGGGTGACGGCGTGCCTTTTGCATAATGAGCCTACGAGTTAACGTTGCTGGCAAGGATAAGTGGTTAAGCCATGGATCCGTAGCGAAAGCGAGTCTGAATAGGGCGCTTTAGTCAGTAGTGTTAGACGCGAAACCGTGTGATCTACCCATGGGCAGGTTGAAGCTGTGGTAACACACAGTGGAGGACCGAACCGGTTGACGTTGAAAAGTCTTCGGATGACCTGTGGGTAGGGGTGAAAGGCCAATCAAACTCGGAAATAGCTCGTACTCCCCGAAATGCATTTAGGTGCAGCGCTGATGATAGTTATATAGAGGTAGAGCTACTGATTGGATGCGGGGGCTTCACCGCCTACCAATTCCTGACAAACTCCGAATGCTATATAATGTTTCACAGCAGTGAGGGCTTGGGTGCTAAGGTCCAAGTCCGAGAGGGAAAGAACCCAGACCATCAGCTAAGGTCCCCAAATATATGTTAAGTTGAAAGAACGAGGTTTGTCTGCCCAGACAGCTAGGATGTTGGCTTGGAAGCAGCCATTCATTTAAAGAGTGCGTAACAGCTCACTAGTCGAGCGGACGAGCATGGATAATAATCGGGCATAAACATATTACCGAAGCTATGGATTTGCAAGCAATTGCAAGTGGTAGGGGAGCATTCTGACAGGGTTGAAGGTGTATCGTAAGGTATGCTGGACTGGTCAGAAAAGAAAATGTAGGCATAAGTAACGATAATGCGGGCGAGAAACCCGCACACCGAAAAACTAAGGTTTCCACAGCTATGCTAATCAGCTGTGGGTTAGTCTGGTCCTAAGGCGAACCCGAAAGGGACAGTCGATGGCCAACGGGTTAATATTCCCGTACTACTAATTACTGTGATGGGGTGACGGAGTGATGAAAGCGCCGCGAACTGACGGAATAGTTCGTTGAAGTACCTAGCTATAAGACCTGTAGGCAAATCCGCAGGTTTTGGTGAAATACGATAGTACTCGGAGTCTTCGGACAAAGAGATAGTGCGCCTAAGGGCTTCCAAGAAAAACCTCTAAACTTCAGGTAATTAGTACCAGTACCGTAAACCGACACAGGTAGTTGAGGAGAGAATCCTAAGGTGCTCGAGAGATTCATGGCTAAGGAATTAGGCAAAATAGACCTGTAACTTCGGGAGAAAGGTCGCCCCCAGCAATGGGGGCCGCAGTGAAGAGGTCCAGGCGACTGTTTATCAAAAACACAGGGCTCTGCAAAATCGTAAGATGAAGTATAGGGCCTGACACCTGCCCGGTGCTGGAAGGTTAAGAGGAGATGTTATCTTCGGAGAAGCATTGAATTGAAGCCCCAGTAAACGGCGGCCGTAACTATAACGGTCCTAAGGTAGCGAAATTCCTTGTCGGGTAAGTTCCGACCTGCACGAATGGTGTAACGATCTGGACACTGTCTCAGCCATGAGCTCGGTGAAATTGTAGTAACGGTGAAGATGCCGTTTACCCGCAGTGGGACGAAAAGACCCTGTGCACCTTTACTATAGCTTAGTATTGACCTTGGATAAATGATGTGTAGGATAGGTTGGAGACTGTGAAGCGGCGTCGCCAGGCGTTGTGGAGTCATTGTTGAAATACAACCCTTTGTTTATCTGAGGCCTAACCCCGTGTTGCGGGGGACAGTGCTTGGTGGGTAGTTTGACTGGGGTGGTCGCCTCCAAAAGAGTAACGGAGGCTTCTAAAGGTTCCCTCAGTACGCTTGGTAACCGTGCGTAGAGTGCAATGGCATAAGGGAGCTTGACTGAGAGACATACAGGTCGATCAGGTACGAAAGTAGAGCATAGTGATCCGGTGGTTCCGCATGGAAGGGCCATCGCTCAAAGGATAAAAGGTACGCCGGGGATAACAGGCTGATCTCCCCCAAGAGCTCATATCGACGGGGGGGTTTGGCACCTCGATGTCGGCTCGTCACATCCTGGGGCTGGAGAAGGTCCCAAGGGTTGGGCTGTTCGCCCATTAAAGTGGCACGCGAGCTGGGTTCAGAACGTCGTGAGACAGTTCGGTCTCTATCTACTGTGGGCGTTAGAAATTTGAGTGGATCTGATTCTAGTACGAGAGGACCGAATTGGACTAACCTCTAGTGTATCTGTTGTCCCGCCAGGGGCACCGCAGAGTAGCTACGTTGGGAAGGGATAAGCGCTGAAAGCATATAAGCGCGAAACCCACCACAAGATGAGATTTCTTTTAAGGATCGTGGAAGATGACCACGTTGATAGGCTATAGATGTAAAGGCAGTAATGTCATAGTCGAGTAGTACTAATAATCCGTAAGCTTATGTACACCCTTTTCCCTCCGAGCAATCGGAGGGAGGAAACTTTCTAAACAAATACTTCTTTTCTTTATCTCAGTATGTTAAAATATTAGCTCGACGCAGAGCAGTTGATGGTCAAGAGTTGATAGTTGATGGAGAAATCCGACAACCAAAAACCAACAACTAAAAACCTTAAGGTGGTTATTGCGGCGGGGCTCACCTCTTCCCATCCCGAACAGAGAAGTTAAGCCCGCCTGCGCAGATGGTACTGCAATTTTGTGGGAGAGTATGTCGTCGCCTTTCTTTTGAAAACCCTGTTTCGTGAGTTACAGGGTTTTTTATTCTTAACTTTATTTATAGTATTGTAAATAATTTAAGGTACCTTAGCTCAGATGGTAGAGCAATGGACTGAAAATCCATGTGTCCCTGGTTCGATCCCTGGAGGTACCACATAATGCTCGGATGGTGAAATTGGTAGACACGCTGGACTTAAAATCCAGTGAACAGCAATGTTCGTGCGGGTTCAAGTCCCGCTCTGAGTACTAAAACTTCAATTGGCTTTGCTAATTGAAGTTTTTTTTTGGAACAATCTCATGTTTAATTTTTTGTATTTTGTCGTTTAGGGGTGCTTATTTGTATTTTAAAACCTTTTCATTTGACTTTGTTATCTTTAAACTCTCTTCTTTAAAATATAATGATAAATTTGTTTCCTTATAAGTTACAGTATGAACGAGCTAATTACCGTTATAAATAGTTTTCAAAAGCTAGATGCTGACACTGAAAATGCGATTCGGAGATTTTTTGTTGAAGAAAAGTTTAAGAAGAACGATTTTATAATCCAAGAGCATAAAATATGCGACAAGATTTATTTCATAAGTTCTGGTGCTGTTAGGAGATTTTGTTTTGAGAATGATGAAGAAGTTACGAAGTGGATTTATACCGACAATCAATTTGTAACTTCCATGAGTAGCTTTTTTGAACAAAAACCTTCTTTTGAAATTTTTCAGGCTTGTGAGGAAACAGTTGTCTATTCTTATCATATTCTAATGAACAGCTTTTATTGGAATATCCTTTATTTTTAAAATTTCACCTTAAGCAGCTGCGGCATTATCTTTCTAGTATAAATGAATTTCATCATTTATTTCGTTTAATGACGGCTGAAAAAAAATATTTGTTTCTATTAGGATCATTCCCTCAAATTATTCAAAAAACTAAGCTGAAACACATCGCTTCACTAATTGGCGTAAGCCAGGAAACCTTAAGCCGAATTCGAGCTTCAATTATTTGATATTAGGTCAAGAAATAAACTTTTCTTTTTTTTAATATTTGCTTTGTTATTAAATTTAAGAATATTGAAAAATGTTGAAATAGATAAGAATGCAATTATTGGGAAAAATGCTCATTTTGGTAATTTTTCTACAATTGAAAATGATGTAATTATAGGTGATGACACCTGGATTGGTAATAATGTTACAATCTTAAGCGGTTCCAGAATTGGGAACAATTGCCAAATCCATTCAGGATCCGTAATAGGAGGAATTCCTCAGGATTTGAAGTTTGTGAATGAATATACTTTACTTGAAGTCGGTGATAATAATGTAATCAGGGAGAATGTTACTATAAATCGTGGTACTGCTTCAAAGGGAATAACTCGAATTGGAAATTTTAATTTAATTATGGCAAATGCTCATATAGGGCATGATTGTTTTGTTGGAAATAATTGTATTATTGGTTTTAGCGTTGGTATGGCTGGTGAAGTGATTGTCGAAGACTGGGTTAATATTAGTGGTCTGACTGCGATTCATCAATTTTCCAGAATTGGTGGTCATTGCATGATTAGTGGTTTGAGTAGAATTGTTCAAGATATTCCTCCTTATATAACTGTCGCACATGAACCTCTACGATTTGCTGGATTAAATATTGTTGGTCTTCGTAGAAGAGGTTTTTCTTCGGAGAAAATTGAAGAGATTAAATCAATTTACAGAATTATTTTTCAGGGAAATAAAAATACTAGACAAGCTTTGGGTTATATCGAACGAAATTTCAAACCTACTTTTGAGCGTGATGAAATTCTGAATTTTATTAAATTTTCAAAACGTGGAATTGTAAAAGGAATAGAATAATAAAGAGGCTCCAATTTTTTGTATTGGAGCCTCTTATTTTATGAATTAAAATTAAAGATGAAATCAATTTTCTATTCGTATTTCAGGTATTTCAAGATATCTGTTTTAGTTGCCTGATATGCGCGAGCTAAAACAATTATTAAAGTTAGAGATAATAGGACAATAAATCCAGAAAGAAATGGTGTTATGGTAATGTCAATTCTAAAAGCAAAATTTTGAAGCCATTTATTCAATAGGAAATAAATGGGGAACAATGCAATTAAAAATCCCATTATACAATACAAAATATATTGCTTGGATAATTCTTTGAGTAAAACATTTGTTTCAGCCCCTAAAGTTTTTCTGATTGCAATCTCTTTCATTCGTCTTTGGATTGAATACGATGCCAATGCAAATAATCCGAATAATGCGATAAGAATTACGACTATATTTAATAGTAAAAAAAGATTCTTTTGCTTGACATAAGACTCATATGTTCGTGCATATTCTTTATCGACAAAATCATATTTAAATGGATATTCGGTATCAACTTTTGTTTTCCAAAATTTCTCAATCTCTGTAATTGAATTTTGAATATTGTCGGATTTTAATTTAATATAAATACGATTTATTTCTGGAGCCATCCCCAATGTTTTTATATGATAAAATGTAATTGGCGGTACTTCAACTTCGGGGCTTAATAAATTAAAATCTTTTACAATTCCGATAATATTCATTGATTGGTTTCCGATTTTTATTTCTTTTCCAATTGGATCCTTGATATTCATTAATTGTAATGATTTTTCATTTAGCAATACTGAGTTTATGGTATCTGAAGCAAATTTTGGATCAAAATTTCTTCCTTTTGTTATTTTTATGTCCAATAGGTCGAACATAGCATAATCAAGTCCGATGGCTTTCTGTTTGAATAATACACCATGATACCAAATGGGCCAAAAAGAATGATCAGTTCCATCAAATGAAAGAAGACCTGTTGAAACTTTTTCAACACCTTTAATTTTTTTTAATTCCTGCTTGATCGTTTCATATCTGCCAAAAATATTTTTTCCGACATTTTCCCCCTGATAATAAGATGAAGGAAGATTCAGTGAAATCGCAAGAACTTGGTTTCCTTTAAAACCTAAATTTTTATTGCTCAAATAATTTATTTGCTCGTAGACAATAGAAGATCCTATGATGAAAAATGTAGCAATTGCAAATTGGAAAATAAGCATTCCATTTCGGAGCCAAACACCACTTTTGCTTCTTTCGTAATTGCCTTTAAGAACTTTTAAAGTTTCAAAATTAGCAACGTAAAGGGCTGGAAATATACCAGAAACTATTATTGTTACGATGAAGACTATTATTAATTGGATATAAAACTGTGCTTCAATGATTCTTAGATTCTTTCCTAAAAATAAATTATAGTATGGCAATACCACTTCTACGATTACTAATGCTAAAAGAATTGAAAATAGTGTGATGAGAACAGTTTCAAATATAAACTGATTGATAATATCTCTTTTTGAGGCGCCTAAAATTTTACGCACGCCAACTTCTTTGGCCCGCTTAATCGCATTTGCTGTTGCCAAATTAATATAATTGACAATAGACAAAACAAGAATTAAAACGGATAAACCTGCCATTATCATCAGAAACTGGTAATTTCCCCGACCTTCTGGATAACCATCTGTAACCGAATGTAATCTGGCTTTTGAGAGAGGTTCCATATAAACTTTGAAGTTTCCAATTTTCTTAACCATTTCTGCTGGTGTAAAACCTGCTTGTTTGGCACTTCTTACAATAATCTCGTCATAAAATACTTTTTCAAGCATTTTTCGGGTTATATCTGCTTTTAATGGATCTTTTAGTTTCACTAATAATTTTAAAACAAAAAGACCGGGATTTTGAGTAGGATCTGCTAGATTTTTCATTCGATTGACTACTATATTTGGCGCTATCGAAGAATTCCCAGGAATACGATATACAGCACCAATCGTAAGCATAGTGTCAAAACATTTGATTTGCTTGCCCACTGGATTTTGATTTCCAAAGAAACGTTGTGCTAATTTTTCGGAGATAGCAATACCGTTCTCGTCTTTTAGAGCTGATGTTGCATTTCCATAAATGATTTCAAAAGGGAAAAGAGTAAAGAAACCGCGTTCGGCATTAATGATTTTATCTACAAATTCTTTTTGTTCGTTGTACATCACTTTGCTTTTTTGATACCATTCATCTGCGTATACAACAGTTTCGACATTGGGATCACTTTCTAAATGCGGTTTTAAACGTACCGGGTTATTTGTAGTTACAGGCATGTCGCTTAATTGCGCCAAAACCTGATATACATTCTCTTTTTCCGGATTCCAGGCATCGTAACTTTGTTCGTCATTCCAATAAAGCAATGCGAAGATCAAACCAGAAATTCCAATTGATAATCCTAAAACATTCAAAGCTGTAAAAAGCTTATTATTTTTAATTTGGTAAATAAATATATTGATCCAGTTTTTTAGCATCTTATTCGTATTTTAAATATCGTAGAACTTCAACTTTTGTTACTTGGTAAGCTTTTGCCAAAACGATTGTTAGTGTCAGAAATAGTAAAGACACAAAAGCAGTTATAAAGGGCAAAACCGGAATATCAATTCTGAAGGCAAAATTTTCCAGCCATTTTTGCAATAATAAATACGCCGGAATAATTCCGATTAGAAAACCAATTGCACAAAAAATCACATATTGTCGGGACAATTCTTTGAGTAATATATTGGTTTCGGCGCCAAGCGTTTTTCTGATTGCAATTTCTCTTAATCTTCTTTCCATCGAAAATGAAGCTAAAGCAAACAATCCGAAAACGGCAATAAGGATTACGATGATATTTAATAAGGCGAATAAATTTCTTTGATTTTCGTATTTCTTAAAATTTCGAGCATAATTTTTATCCACGAAATTATATTCGAATGGATATTCAGAATCTACTTTTTGAGTCCAGAATTTATTAATGCCAGCAATAGTTTCTGAAATATCATCCGGTTTGACTTTAATAAAGATATGTCTGATGTCATCTTTTACACCATTAATTTTTGTGACATAAAAGAAAACCATTGGCGCAATTTGACTCTCAAGTCCGAAATAATTGAAATTTTTGACAACACCAATTATTTTGACTTTTTGATCTCGCCATAAAATGGTTTTGTTTAAAATATCTTTTTCTGGAATCATTTTGGCAGTTTCTTCATTTATAAGAACGGACGAAATTGTATCTGAAGAAATAGCAGGATTTAATTTTCGCCCTTTTATTACTTTGATATCCAAAATGTCAAGCATATCTAAATCCATTGCCATTTCTTGTACTAAAAAAGGTTTCTCATTTTTGTAATTTGCGCTTGACCATGAATTTTCCTGAGATCCCATTGCAAATAATGCTGTTGAAACACCATCGACACCTTTTATTTTCAGGGCTTCTTGTTTTAAAACTTTGTACCTCTCATATTGCGTTTTTCCTTTTTTAGGTTTAAAGGTGATATCTATAACTTGTGATCCTTTGAAACCTAAATCTTTTGAGGCCATAAAATTGACCTGTTTGTAAACTATAAAAGAGCCAATGATAAAAAAGGTTGCAATTGCGAATTGAAGAACCAACATTCCATTGCGAAGCCAGATTCCTTTTTTGCTTCGGGAAAAATTTCCCTTCAAAACTTTTAGAACTTCAAAATTCGAAACATAAACAGCTGGCAAAACTCCTGAAACAAGAATGACAAGCAACGTAATTAGTATTAATTGCGTGTAGAATTGAGCGCCAACCAGAACCAAATCTTTATCTAGAAATGAGTTATAATACGGTAATAAAACCTCAACAAGAACCAATGCCAGTAAAGCAGAAAAAATCGTAATTAAAGCGGTTTCAAATACAAACTGAATTACAATTTGTCCTTTTGTAGCGCCAGTAATTTTTCGCACCCCAATTTCTTTGGCTCTTTTTATGGCATTTGCAGTCGCCAGATTAATATAATTTACAATAGAAAGTGATAAAATCAAAATCGACAAACCCATTAAGATTAATAGATATTGCATGTTCCCGTTTGGCTCAGAAAAAGGAGTGCTTCCGGTATATAATTTTGCTTCTGGCAAAGGCAATAAACTTGATTTTACAGGATCGCCGTACTTTTTTACAAATTCAGCTACGGTCATTCCTTCTTGTTTAGCATATACTTTTGTGCAATTTTCGAAGAATAAATTATCTAACGTTTTTATAATTCTGCCCGTGGTATTCGGATTTTTGATTTTAAGAACCAGTCCGTAATGATAACTCCATTCATTTTTTGTTCGCTCAATATCATCATCAATAACGGTTGTGACAGCTTCGGGCATTACAGACGATTTTTCAGAAAGATCATAAACGCCTCGAACAGTAAAAAACTGACCATTATATTTTACTAATTTTCCCATTGGATTTTCTGTCCCGAAAAGTCGTTCGGCAGTTTCTTCAGATAAAGCAATACTGCTTCGATCCTGAATTGCCGTTTTGCCGTTTCCGTGAATAAATCGGTAAGGGAAAAATGAAAAGAAGTTTTTTTGCGCAGTAAAAATCTTGTTTAGTACTTCTTTTTTGCCATTATAAGAAATAACATCTTTGGCATACTCGGCATAAAAGTAACAATAGCTTTCTACGTCCGAAGAAACTGCTTTTAGCATTGGTCCAGTTGTCGCAGCATTTGTTGTCCAGATATTATGGTTTCCAATGTCATTTAGAACCGAATAAATCTTGTCCTTTTCCGGATTCCACTGGTCATACGAATGTTCGTCGTTCCAAAAAAGAATCGCAAAAATCAAAGTCGCCATTCCGATTGACAATCCCAAAATATTCAGAATCGAAAACAGTTTGTTGTTTTTGATGTGATAAAAAAATGTGTTAATCCAATTTTTTAACATGACTCTAGTTTTTAGAATTTACTAAAACGTCAACATTTCTATGATTTTGTTTTTCAGAAAGAATAACACCATCTTTCATTAAAATGGTTTTTTGCGAAAAAGAAGCATCATAATCCGAGTGTGTAACCATCAAAATTGTTGAACCGCTGGCATGAAGATCAGTTAGTAATTCCATCACTTCATTTCCGTTTTTACTGTCCAGATTTCCGGTTGGCTCATCGGCCAAAATAATTTTCGGATTATTGATTAAAGCTCTTGCAACCGCCACACGTTGTTGTTGCCCACCCGAAAGTTGTTGTGGGAAATGTTTCAATCGGTGAGAAATTCCTAAAATTTTTGCCATCTCATTTACTTTTTGTTTTCTTTCAGAAGATGGAACGTTGTTGTAAATCAAAGGCAATTCGATATTATCATAAACCGATAATTCATCAATCAAATTAAAGTTTTGGAAGATGAAACCAATATTTTCTTTTCTGGCTTTCGATCTTGATTTTTCTTTCAAGCCAACCATTTCCTGATCAAGCAAAACATAACTTCCATCTGAAGCGCTGTCCAAAAGTCCAATAATATTTAATAAAGTCGATTTTCCACTTCCGGACGGCCCCATAATCGAAATAAAATCGCCTTGATTGATTGTTAACGAAATTTCACTTAATGCTCTGGTTTCTAATTCCTCAGTTCTAAATACTTTTGAAAGCTTTTTAATGGTAATCATAATGGATTGTTTTTAGTTTTGATTGATTTTCTCTTTTAGATTTTTCCCTTCGGAAGCAAAAGAAACGCGTCTGAAAATTAAGATAATTAACAATGCAATTTTTTGTTATTTTTACTTTCGAAAGGGCTTAATAATTAATGATTTACTAGTACAAATGTGATTTTTATGCCAAAAATTTAAACTTTGTAACTGCTTTATTTTTAATATTTTATTTTCTGAAAAAAAGCCTCACTGTCCATAAGTGGACACCTTTCGTCCAAAACCGAACAAAAATGAAAAAGACAAATGCATCAATTTTAATCATCGACGATCAGGAAGACATCCTTTTTGCGTCGAAAGTCTATCTTAAAAAGTATTTTGAGAACATTTATACGCTCAATAATCCGAAGAATATTGTCGAATTATTGGCAAAAAATACCATTGATGTTGTTTTGTTGGATATGAATTACAGAATTGGTTTTGAAGATGGAAGAGAAGGTTTGTATTTATTGAAAGAAATTAAAACACTTTCGCCAAAAACGGTTGTGATTTTAATGACGGCTTTTGGAAAAGTAGAAACGGCTGTTGAAGGTTTGAAATCAGGTGCATTCGATTATATTTTGAAACCTTGGGAAAATAAAAAACTATTAGAATCAGTAAAACAGGCAGTTGATAAATCTCGAAAAGAACAAAAGAAAATTAAAAATCCGGAAATTGCTGATGATTTTTTTATTGGCAATTCTGAAATCATAAAAAAAGCGTATTCTCTTGCCGATAAAGTTGCAAAAACGGATGCCAATGTTTTGATTCTTGGTGAAAATGGAACAGGGAAATTCGTTTTGGCACATCACATTTATTCGCAATCAGAAAGAAAACATCAGCCCTTTATTAATGTTGATTTGGGTGCTTTGAATTCGAATATTTTCGAAAGCGAATTATTCGGATATGCAAAAGGCGCTTTTACCGATGCAAAAACCGATACGCCGGGACGTTTTGAAATGGCGCAAAATGGAACTATTTTTTTAGATGAAATTGGAAATGTTCCACTTCATTTACAATCAAAATTATTACAGGTAATTCAAACCAAAACGGTAACAAGATTAGGCGAAACAAAACCAAGACCTTTAAATGTTAGAATTATTACGGCAACTAATCTGAATTTAAAACTCGAAGTTGCCGACAAAAATTTTCGTGAAGATTTGTATTACCGAATTAATACAATGGAAATTATTTTGCCTCCGCTTCGAGAAAGAATCGAAGATAAAATTCCGCTAGCCGAATATTTGCTGGGAAAAATCAGTGAAAAATATGGACGAAGCCAAATTACTTTTGACAAAAAAGTTTTGGAACAAATTGAAAAACACGCCTGGAACGGAAATATCCGCGAAATGGAAAATAAAATCGAGCGCGCTATCATTCTCTGCGAAAACAATAAAATAACAGTTTCCGATTTGGATTTGGAGCAAATCACCGAATATGAAAATCTGGATGATATTCAGCTTTCTTCGGTCGAAAAAGCTACAGTCGAAAAAGCACTTTTGAAACACAATAATAACATTAGCAAAACTGCCGAAGAACTCGGTTTGTCGAGAGGTTCATTATATCGTCGTTTAGAAAAATATAATATCAGCACCAATTAATATGCTTAAATCATTAAAAACCTATCAGCTTCTTTTTTTGCGGTTAATTTTGATTTTGGCCGGAATTGAATTTTCTATTTATCTGCATAAAATCAATTTTGTTTTTGCACCGATTTTTGGTTTTCTAATTGTTTTTCTGCTAATTATTGAATTGTATAATTATGTAAAAAGTATCATTTTGCTTTATGATAAAACCATTTCTTCAATTATTCAAAACGATTTTAGTTCTGATTTTTCGAAACATAAATCGGAAAAAAATGATTTGTTTCAGTTGTATGATATTTTAAAAAACAAGCAAAACGAGCAGGTTTCGAAAGACATTATATATACTTCGATTTTAAATAATATTGAAACCGGAATTATTATCCTGCAAAAACAGGAAAAAGATTGGAACGTTTTTTTGATGAACGATTATTTTTCGACGCATTTTAATGTCCCGAAATTTTCAAAATGGAAATACCTGAAAAGTCATTTGCCTTCGTTGTGTGATATTATTGAAAAAGATGATTTTCAGGAAATAAAAACGTCAATCGAAATCAGTATTAATCAGCAAAATTCGCAGACTTTTGTTTTACAGGCGTCGCGAACCGAGATTTTTGAGAATGATTATTTTATTGTTTTATTGGATTCGATTCAGAATGTTGTCGAGAAAAAAGAGAAAGATGCCTGGATTAATTTGATGAAAGTGATTTCGCATGAACTCCTGAATTCGATAACGCCAATACGTTCGATTTGTCAAAATTTGCAGGATTTGGTCGAACAGGATTCATTGTCTTCTGAAGATTTGGAAGACATCAAAAACAGCGTTGGAACCATGCTCAGACGAAGCGATCATTTGCAGAAATTTGTTGAAGGTTATCGAAAACTAGCGATGCTTCCTTCGCCAAAAAAGCAAAAAATAGAGTTGAAAGATTTGGTGAATAATAGTCTTGATATTATGGAACCAATGTTTAAAAAGGAAAATATCGAGATTGTAAATTCAATTTCGCGTCATTATTTCATTACGGTTGATGCACAGCAAATTGAACAAGTTTTAATTAATCTTTTAACGAATTCGATAAATGCTCTTAAAAAGACAAATCAAAAACAGATTTTCATTTCGGCGGAAGCCAAAGAAAATAGAACTTTTATAAAAATTTCAGACAACGGAATCGGAATTGAAAAAGAAATTGAAAACAAAATTTTCCTACCGTTTTTCACCACCAGAAATGAAGGTGCCGGAATTGGTCTGACTTTATCTAAAAATATTATCGAAGCGCATGGTGGTTATATCAATTATAAAAATGAAAACGAAAAAACAGTTTTTGAGATTTGTTTGATTGAGAATTAGTTTCAGCTGAAATAGAATTATATTCGCATAAAACATCTTTTCAAATCATGATATTAGCCTTCGATACTTATTATTACGACAATAAAGCCAAAACAGTCTGCTTAGAATTTACAGAATGGAATCAAGAAAAAGATTTTAAAATTCACACTGAAATTATTGATAATGTCTCAGAATATATTCCGGGCGAATTTTATAAAAGAGAACTGCCATGTATTCTTAGTTTGTTGAATGAGATTGATTTAAAAGAAGATACGATTATAATAGTTGATGGTTTCGTATATTTAGACGACGATAAAAAATACGGTTTAGGCGGACATTTATATGAAAAGCTAAACAAGAAGATTCCAATTATTGGTGTTGCCAAAACGAATTTTGCCAGCATTGAAAAAGATAAAAAGCCTTTATTTAGAGGCGACAGCAAAAAACCTTTGTTTGTAACTTCTATCGGAATTGATTTGGAAGATGCTTTTCAGAAAATTGAAAGTATGGCGGGCGAATTTCGAATTCCGACTTTGTTGAAAGAAATGGATCGGCTGACAAAGGAAATATAAATTGAATTCAATTATAAAACGAAAATGAATCTAATAATTCAATCTCTTTTATCCGAAGATTCTATTTCGCATTTTGTTCACAGCTTTTGGATGGTGGAAAATAAATCGGGAAAGGATATTCCTGGAACAATTCTTCCAAACGGAATGGCTGATATGACATTGATGAAAATGAATTCAGAAGATTGGGAAATTTCAATTCGCGGACTCGATACAATGCCTGGTCAGGTAATAATTGCCAAAGATGCCAAAATATTTTCTGTTGGATTTAAACTTTTGGCTGTCGAATATTTATTTGGAGATTCTATAAAAGATGTTTTAAATGAAGGAAAAATAATTCCGAATGACTTTTGGCAGTTTGAAGAATTTGATACAGAAAGTTTAGAAAATTTTCAGAAAAAAGTAACGCAGAAAATCAATTCAATTTCCATAAAACCAATCGATGAAAGAAAGAAAAAATTATTTGAAGTGATTTATTCCTCGCACGGAACCATTTCGGTGAAAGAACTTTCTGAAAAAGTGTTTTGGAGCAGTCGCCAGATCAACCGTTATTTTAATCAGCAATTCGGGATTTCGCTTAAAGAATATTGCAAAATTTTGCGTTTTGGATCTTCGTTTAAAGATTTAAGTGAAGGCAAACTTTATCCCGAATTAAATTTCACAGATCAGAATCATTTTATCAAAGAAATCAAAAAATACTCCGGCGTTACGCCAAAAGAACTCAGCAAAAATACCGATGAACGTTTCATGGATATTTTGGCGATTAAAAAACTGCCTCCACAAAACGACTGATTTTTACTATTTCAGCAATTCCTTTCGTCGCAATTTTGTATCACATTAAATGATACAAAATATGTTACTTCAAAATAAAAAAATAGCCATTATTGGCGCTGGGCCAGTTGGTTTGACAATGGCAATATTATTACAACAGAAAGGAATCGATGTTTCAGTTTACGAAAGAGACAAAGATGCGCAAACCAGAATTTGGGGTGGAACGCTCGATTTGCATAAAGGTTCAGGACAGGAAGCGATGAAAAAAGCAGGATTGTTAGAACAGTATTTTGAACTCGCAATTCCGATGGGAAGAACCATTGCTGATGAAAAAGGAAATGTTTTATCTGTTCAAAAAATAACTCCGCAAGAAGCTCAGGATAATCCAGAAATCAACAGAAATGATTTAAGAACCTTATTGCTCGAAAGTTTAAAAGAAAACACGGTTATCTGGAACAGCAAAGTAACTGAAGTTGAAGCAAAAGATGGAAAATGGATTTTGCATTTTGAAAATGAAGAAACTGCAATCGCAGATTTTATTATTGGAGCTAATGGCGGAATGTCGGCAATTAGAAAATATATTTCGGATGCCGAAGTGGAAGAAACTGGAACGTACATGATTCAGGGCGAAGTTTCTGATGCTGAAATTTTATGCAAAGACTTTTTTAATTTATGCGATGGTACTATTTTAATGTCTGCTTATAATGGGAATTTATTGGTTGCAAATCCGAAGAATAAAGATTTGTTGAGCTATAATGTCATTTTCAAAACTCCTTTAGATTGGATTCCTGAAAATGAATTAAATTTTAAAGATACTGAAAGTATAAGTTCATTTCTGATTAATCGTTTCTCAGAATGGAATGAAACTTTTAAGAAATTATTTCAAGCAACATCATTTTTTGTGGGATTGCCAACGCGAAAAATTTCATTGGAAAAAGAATGGAAAAACAATCGCATTTTGCCCATAACACTTATTGGAGACGCAGCGCATTTAATGCCTCCTTTTGCCGGACAAGGCGCAAATATTGGACTTGTCGATGCGATGATTTTGGCAGAAAACCTTTTGGACGGAAAATTTGAAAACCTTGATTCCGCAATTACAGATTATGAACAAAGAATGTTTGTTTATGCCAAAGAAGCGCAGGAAGATACAAGAATCAATGAATTGGCAATGCGTGACCCTGATTTTTCATTTTCGCAATTCGTGAATTAAAAACTTCAGAATTTTAATAGTCATATATTTTTGACCTATTGCAAAATGCATCTGTTTCAGCGTAATTTGTTAAACTAAAAATTAAAAAGTAACTTTCAAGTTCTAAAAACCAAATTATGGCAGCCAAAAAACCAGAAGAAATGAGCAACGAAGAATTGCTTAAAAATGAAAAATTAATAAAAACAATGCTTTACATTTTGATATTTTTCGCCTTGATATTATTTGCGGCGGGAATTTGGCTCACGATTGTAAAGCATAAATTTAGCGCTTTAACAGTTATTCCACTATCATTAGGAATAATCGCATTAGCAAATGCAAGCAATTTAAAAAATTTGCAGAAAGAGAAAAAAAGCAGAGGATTGTAAAATAATATTCTCTATAAAAGTAAAACTCCTTAATTTCTTAAGGAGTTTTTTTGTTTTAAATTCTTGGAAATTACATTCCCGGCCAATATAAAAAATTGAATTTATGACCGTCAGGATCAGCGAAACCAAAAGTATAACCTTGTTGAAAATTTTCGGGTTCGGAAAAGATTTTGGCGCCGGCTTTTTTTACAATTTCGTACCATTCATCTACATTTTCTCTACTGTCTGCAGATAAGGAAAAGATAATTTCATTTTCCGTTTTAGTATCAGCAGATTTGCCTCTTAGTGCATTGTTGAATCTTTCAGGTATAAAAAAAATTAATTACAAAATTATTTTCGCCATAAATAAAACTTACTAATTCTTCGGTTTCTTTGCCGTTTTGCTGGAATCCCAGATCCGAATAAAATTGAATCGTTTTTTGCAAATCATGTGAAACCAAGTTTGCCCATATCATTTTAGTTTTCATAAACTTTAGTTTTTAGAATAGTTAATAAACTAAGTTAGCAAATTAATGTCTTACATACTTTTAATGAAATTGTAAAGTTTTGTTCTGGCCATCTTTTGTCTTAATTTTGTACGATTGCCAGAAGATGCGAAGGCTGAAAAATAAAGAAGAAATAAAAGTGAAAAAGGAAGAAACAAGCTGGACTATTTGTGAAGAATGTCAGGGAAGAGGGAAAAAAAGCCAGCGAATCAGCAAAAAGGTGAAGCTTCGCTATCAATTGGAATTGGAACAATTTCAAAATGATGGAGAAGAAGGAAAAGCGCCAGTTCCTCCCAAAGCACATATGAAAACCTGCTTAAATTGCGACGGATCTGGATTAATTCAGGCTTTAAATTCTCCAATTGCAGATACAGAAAAATATCCTCACATTGCTATTATTGGTGGCGGAATTGGCGGAACAGCTTTAGCAGTCGCTTGCCTACACCGAAAAATACCTTTTACTCTTTATGAACGTGACACTAATTTCGAAGCCCGATCTCAAGGTTACGGACTCACTTTGCAACAAGCCAGTAAAGTAATGGCAGGATTGGGAATTTTGAAATTAAAAGATGGAGTAGTTTCCTCAAGACATTTGGTTCATACTACTGAAGGAAAAGTTATTGGTGAATGGGGAAACAGAAAATGGATTCAATCCGATTCTAAAAAATCCCAAAAACGTTCCAATATTCATATCGCCCGACAATCTTTGCGTTTAGAACTTTTGGATCAGCTTGGTGAAAGCGATGCCATAAAATGGGGATATCAATTAATCGATTTTAAGCAAAAAGAAGAAAACGTTGAGCTCAGTTTTAACGTAAATGGCGAAATAAAAAAAGCTACAGCTGATATTGTAGTTGGTGCCGATGGAATTCGTAGTTCAGTAAGAAAACTTTTGATTGGCGAAGAAGTTGCGCCTTTGCGTTATTTAGATTGTATTGTGATATTGGGAATTTGCCCTTTGAGCGCGCTTGAAGGTGTTGAAAGTTCTTTATTAGACTCGGCGACGGTATTTCAAACGGCTAATGGAAATGAGCGAATTTACATTATGCCCTATAAATCAGATTCTGTAATGTGGCAACTTAGTTTTCCAATGCCTGAAAATGAAGCAAAAGAATTAAGTTTAAAAGGTGCGAAAGCACTGAAAGAAGAAGCGTGCAGAAGAACGCAGTGGCACGATCCGATTCCGCAAATTCTAAAAGCTACTGAGGAGATTCATATTTCCGGTTATCCTGTTTACGATCGGGAATTGCTTCATTCTGAATTATTAAAAAATGGCGGAAATGTTACGCTTATTGGTGATGCAGCGCATCCAATGAGTCCGTTTAAAGGACAAGGCGCAAACCAGGCTTTGTTAGACGCGCTTTCGTTGGCGCGAGGTATTGTAAAAGGATGTAAATCTTTATCGCATTGGAAAAAAGCGGGATTGCGAGAAAGTGTATTAAATGAATTTGAAGCCGAAATGCTAAAACGCAGCGCTGTAAAAGTAAAAGATTCTGCAGATGCTGCACAATTCCTTCATTCTGAAATTGTACTTCACGAAGGTGACGAGCCGAGAGGACGTTGTTTGAACAAAAAAAGATCTTAGATATTTCTAGATAATCTTGAAGTTTCTGTTTGAGATTTATTGTGATAAATTGTTGAAAAACAGTTTTTTGTAATTATTCGTGCTTATAAATAAAAAAAGTCGTACTATTTTGTTTAAAGCAAATGAGTACGACTTTTTTTATTCGGTCGCGTAGCCAAGGCTTCTTTCTCAAATTTGTATCGAAATAAATTTCTAACCTAAAATTCGATACAATGAAAACTTCAGTAAAATTTTTAGCAGTACTATTATTAATAAGCAACTTTTCTTTTGGACAAGATCTTTCTAAAAGAATTGATTCGATAATAAAGGACAATTATCAAAAAAATCCAAAGGTTGGTATAAGCGTAGGTTTTATTAAAAATGATGACGAATATTTTACAGCCTATGGTAATTTGAATTCCGAAAGTCAAATTCAAATCAATAAAAATTCGTTATTCGAAATTGCATCGATTACTAAAATTTTAACTTCAAATTTGATTGCGCAAGCCGTTATTGAGAATAAAATAAAAGTAGATGATTATATAGACAATTATCTTCCGAAGGAATATGTTCTGCAGAAAAATCTTCAAAATAAAATAAAAATTTCAGATTTGGCTTCTCATCAATCTGGTTTGCCTGATATCGATTTTGGAAAACTAATTGAATTAAATCCGCAACAGCCTGTAAGTAATGTGACCGAAAAAACATTGGCTGATATAATCAATAATTGCAGTGAATTGAAAGATTATGGTAAATATCGTTATTCTACGATTGGCTATACTTTACTCGGTCAAATACTAGAAAAAGTGTATAACAAGAATTACGATCAAATTATTAGAGAAAAAATAATTCTACCGTTAAAAATGAAAAATACATTTACGGAAGACTTTAATGTAAAAAACATTACAACAGCTCACAATCCTGAAGGTGGCATTCAGGAATTCTTTAAATGGAATGTTACTGCACCTGCCGGATTAATAAAATCAAATGCGGCTGACATGGTTACTTATTTAAAAGCAGTTTTAAATAGCAAAACTTCAATAGGGAAAGCAGCAATCATTACTGAAAAAATCTTTTATAAAAATCAAAAAAGAGAAATGGGTTTAGGCACAAATATTGTCACTGATGATAAAAATACAATCTATATGAAATCAGGTGATTCAATGGGACAATCTTCAATTATTTGTTATAACCGAACTAAAAATTGGGGTATTATTATATTATTAGATCAAAGAAATTCAAAAATGAGACAAGACCTCTTGAATACAATTTATGATACTGTTTTGAAATAAATAAAAGCAACTCTTTAAGAAATTAAGGAGTTGTTTTTTGTGTGATTTAAAGAGATATTTCAATGAAATTACAGTAAGAATTATTTCTGTTTTTATTCACTATTAAATTATCGGATTTATAATATTAATATTTTTATATTCGTTTGTTTATTGGTTTATTTTAATCGAAAATTAAAGATAAAACTCAAAAAGTAAAGTAAAAAATAAGAGATATGATCAATTTAAAAAATGCAAAATACCTCATTGTACTCTTCGTATTTATCCTTTTTGGTTTTTCTATCCAGTCTAATAAATCTGGAATAGAAATATTTGCTGTTAAGGGAAATTTAAAAAAATCATTTAAAGATTGTTATTATTGTTTTGATGAGAATTCAGTGGTTTTGTCTCAAAATCCAATTTTTGATGAAGATGATATTGAAGGTTTTAATTGGAAGAACCAACAAATTTTCCTCAATGAATCAGGAAAAAGGAAAGTAAAAAACCTTAAAATTGCACTTTCGGGACTGCCAGTTGTAATGGTTCTGAATAAAAAAAGGATTTACGGATTTTGGTTTTGGGATAAGTTTTCTTCCTTTGGATGTGATCGAGTTTATACCTATCCACAAAAGGATTTTAAAATAAAATTTGGGTTGCCTGAAAATAATGTCTTTGGCAAAGACCCAAGATTTGATAAGTTACTTCAAAAATATGTCATAGATAATTACAAACAAGACTAATTATCAAATTAGTACGGAATGCTTTTTGCAGTAAACATGTTTTCTGACAGAATAGTAACTAATCATTAAAATCTGAAATGAATTATAAAAACATAAAACGGATTTTATCTACATTCGGAATATTGATTTTCTTTCTTCCCTTTTTTCAGATGTGCTCTGATGAAACTCTAAAATCAAGGCCAGCAATTTTTAAAAATCAACCAGATTCCCAAGATCAATTGGAGAAAAATGCTGCTTTTGATAAAGCTAAAAAAAAATGCGACTTTAACTGGTTATAATTTAGCACTGGATTTTGAAATTTCACCGTTGTCAATATTTACGGTAATTATGTTTCTTAATTTCATTATTTGGGTTTTCACACTGCGAAATTTCGAAATTTCGATGCTTACGTTTTTAAATATGCTTTTGTCTTTGATTGCTCTTATTTTATTGTGTTTTACAATTCCCTTTGGACAATTTCGATATGGAATATTTTTATTTCAACTTAATTCGTTGCTTCTTTTTTATTTCGTTTGGAAAGAGGAATGAAAAGATTGGTCAAATAAAAAAAATTTCTGAAAAATTGTACGACCTATTTCTAAAAATCACAAAAAGAAATTATTCCCCTTATAATTTTCGTACCTAAAAAACTGCATTTCATACCTAATCCCTGATTTCGTGCTGAATCAAGATGTTTTCGAATATACTTTTGTTGCTCAAATCTAAATGAAATAATTTATGAAAAAACGATGGTTTAGGAGATTGTTGTACGCTGCTATTATAGTAATAGTTGTTTTTATGAGTGTCTTTATATGGGCCGATAATGAATTAAATAAAGTTTTAGGTAAATCAACCAAGGTCATCAATATTTCTTCAATTGTTAAAGCATCCAAAACAGTTCAAATAAAAAATGTAAACATACTTTCAGAAGATTGCACCTATTTTGTAAATAATCAAGATGTACTTATTAAAGATGGTGTAATAATTCAAATTGGAAAAAATCAATTGCTGGATAGTACAATTACCATAATTGACGGAACTGGAAAATTCCTGATTCCAGGCCTTGTAGATAGTCATGTTCATTTAAAAGAAAGCAAGAATGATTTGTTTTTGTATTTAGCAAATGGTGTAACTTCTATCAGAGAAATGGCTGGAAGTGATGCAATTTTGGAATGGAGAAAAGAAATCTTAAATGATAGTATCGGGCCACGAATGTTTATTGCCTCTCCGCCCATATTTAGCGAAAGCGGACTAACAGGTTATTACTACAGCTGGACGAGACATTCTATTAATTATTCCACTCAAAAAGATGCTGAAAAAGCAATCAAAAAAATAAAAGAACAAGGTTATGATGCCATTAAAATGTATGGTTTTGTTAATCCTGAAATGTTTAAGACCACAATAGCAATTGCCAAAAAACAAAATATTCCAGTTATTGGTCACATTCCGCTAGTTGATTTAGAAACTTTTTATCAATCAGGTCAAATTGAAGTGGCTCATGTTGAGGAACTAACTATCAAGACTATTGATGAATTTGGAAAATCTATTTCTAAAAACCCGAAAGAATATCTTCAGTTCTTAAAAGTACGTTCTGATCAAATTGCCAAAAAACTCAGAAAAAATAATATAAGTGTTACTTCGACGGTTTGGCTGTGTGAAAGTTTTTCGAACCAAAGATTTGGCTTAAAGGCTAAACTAAAAGAAATAGAACTGCAATATGTTAATCCAAAAATCATTGAAGGAACACCGCTTTACAAATTAGGCTGGCTGCCTGGTGAAAATGGTTATGAATATGATGGGGAAAATGATGATAAAGCCAAAAGGTTATCCAAAACTTTTTGGAACACTTATGCCGAAGCTACTCATATTATGACAAAAGCACTGGTAGATAATAAAGTTACAATTATGGCTGGAACAGACGCGAATGTAGCCACGGTTGTTCCTGGGTTTTCACTTCATGAGGAATTAGAATCTTTATCTAAAACCGGAATGACGAATTCACAAGTGCTTTATTCAGCAACCGTTGCGCCGGGTAATTGGATGAAAAAAAATACAGGAAAAATAAAAGCAGGATATAAAGCTGATTTGATTCTGCTCACAAAAAATCCATTAGAAAATATTACAAATACAAAGGCTATTGAATATGTGTTTTTTGATAAATATAAGATCGATAAAATCCAAATTGAAAATATTCTTAAGGCTATTGAAGATGCCAATAATCAAAATAGAAATATAAAGATTGACGAATATTTATAAATAAAAAAACTCCTTAAGAAATTAAGGAGTTTTTTATTTTGGTTTTTAAAAGATTGAAAAACTTTCGTTTTAGCTTCTTTTACCCTTTTAGTGGGGAGAGCAGGATTCGAACCTGCGAAGTTCACACAGCAGATTTACAGTCTGCCCTCGTTGGCCGCTTGAGTATCTCCCCAAAATTCCGCATTGTAAATTTGTAATCTATAGACAACCGGTAAGGTGTAAAAAAAACTCCTTAATTTCTTAAGGAGTTTTTTGGTGGGCGATGAGGGGTTCGAACCCCCGACCCCCTCGGTGTAAACGAGGTGCTCTGAACCAGCTGAGCTAATCGCCCTATTTTACTAGGTTGCTATCGTTTGTGATTGCGAGTGCAAATATACGCTAGTTTTTGAGTTCTGCAAAGAAAACACACTAAAAATTTAAACTTTTTTTAATGTGTTTTCTATCTTGCTGAGGCAGAAAATGTTATAAACGTAATTTTTTTAAGTATTTTTTATTTTGAAACCGAAGGAACGTTCCTGTAGATGTAATCGCTGTGTTTTCCGTTGAAAGATTTTTCTAATTCATCAAAAAAAGCATCAGCATCTTTTTCATTTGGCCACGTCGATTTGATAAGCTCGTCTATTTTATCACTAGATTTTTCCATATCGGCTAAAGAATCATAGTAAAAAACTTCAAGAAAATCGGTGCTATTTGAACCCCACGAATGTCTTAAAGGATAATAGGCTTTTATGTAAGGATCTTTAAAAGTGATTTTGTCATTGAATTCTTTTGCTTTTTTTGAATCTCCTTTCATGCTCAGTTGAGATTTTCGCAAATAAACAATCATTGGTTTTTTAGTTTCGTCTTTGTAGTCTTTCCTACCAATAGAAGTTACGCTTTGATAAATTTCATCAGAATGTACAGGAGTGTAAAAGGAATCATACTTTTCAAAAAACGCTTTTCTGGCCTTTTCATCAGGCCATCCTTTTTTAATTAAATCATCGCTGACAGTGTTTGCTTTTTCAATGTCTTCCCAAGTTCTGTAAACGTTCACCATAGCAATTTCAGTATTATCCTCAGTGTAATAATGAGTGATAATCTCAGATCCAATAATAAGGTCATTTTTACTGGTAACTTTATCAAAGTATTCCTGTTCTGCTGCTTTCCAATCTTTGGCCTTCAATTTAGAATCCAAATTTCGATGTAAAGTGGTAACTGTAATAAATACAGGTTTTTCCGCATCTTTTTCCTGCGCGCTGACTTTTGCGCCAATAAGAATCATCAATATGATGATCCCTATAGCAAGGGTTTTTCTCTTTTTCATGTTTTAAATTTGTATTGGTTATTAAAAAAACTTTAACAAATTTAAAACATTAAAAATCAAGTAGTTATAAAATAAGTACGAATTTTAAAGGGTGTTTTTCCCCAGATTTTAACTTTCGTTGTTTAATGGGAGTTCAGCGACAACAAACGTACTTCCGCCAACGTAAATAAAATCATTTTTTGTAGCGTTTTTCTTTGCATCTAAAAAAGCTTTTTTAACCGAATCGTATTTTTCTCCAATTAAATAATACTTCTTGGCAGTATCTTGCAGGATTTCAGTGCTTAATCCCCTCGAAGAATCGGGTCTGCAGAAATAATAATGCGCTTTTTTAGGGAAGAGTGGTAAAATTGAATCCAAGTCTTTATCGTTTACAACACCCAAAACAATATGTAAATTATCATAAGATTCCTTTTGAAGCTGATTCATAACTACAGACAAGCCATGTTTGTTATGTGCAGTATCGCAAATAATTTTCGGATTTTCGCCAAGCTGTTGCCATCTGCCTTGAAGACCAGTATTTTTTACAACATTCAATAATCCCGATTTTAGTTTTTCATCTGAAACTTTAAAATCAGTAGTTTCATTTAAAATCTGAATCGTTTGCTGAACTGTTTTTTTATTATGAAACTGATAGTCCCCAATTAAATCGGATGGAAAAACTTTCGAGATTAAATCGGAAGCAAAATAAATCGGTGCTTTGTTTTCTCTGGCTTTCGCCAAAAATACAGGCTGGGTTTCATTAGTATATTCGCCAATAACAACCGGAACATTTGGTTTTATAATTCCAGCTTTTTCGCCGGCAATCAAAGCTGGGGTATTTCCGAGAAACTGAGTGTGATCTAAATCTATATTTGTGATTACTGAAATTAATGGCGTAATAATATTAGTTGCGTCTAATCTTCCGCCCAAACCAACTTCAATAATAGCAATGTCAACTTTTTCGGCAGCAAAATAATCAAAAGCCAATCCAACCGACATTTCGAAGAAACTCATATCATTCGCTTCAAAAAAGCTTTTGTGTTTTCCAATAAATTCAATTACAAAATCTTCTGAAATTTCCTCACCGTTAATTCTGATTCGTTCTCTAAAATCTTTCAAATGTGGCGAAGTGTACAATCCAACTTTATATCCAGCTTCCTGCAAAACCGAAGCCAACATGTGCGAAGTAGAGCCTTTTCCGTTTGTTCCTGCAACGTGAATGCATTTTAAATGATCTTGCGGATTATCAAGATGTGCAGCCAGTAATTTAATATTGGTTAAATCTTCTTTATAAGCCGAAGCGCCCTGCAGCTGGTACATTGGAAGTTGATTAAACATCCAGTTTGTAGTCTCTTGATAGTTCATTTATTTTGGATAAAATGGTTGTCGATTGAAATAAATTTCGATTTTTGTAGTTTAATATTACAGCGAAAATTATCTTTAGTGCAAATTTCAAATAATTTTTAGAATTAATCATAAAAACCAGAATTAAAATATGTTTAGCTTCATTCAATTACAAACAGATACCATCGCAAAAGCAGCATCTAACGTAGTTATCGAAAAAATTGCTCCAAATAACGAAATCTCAGTTTTAGACTTTATCTTCAAAGGAGGTGTATTCCTTATTCCAATTGCTATTTTATTGTTTTATACTATCTATGTTATTTTTGAGCGTTATATGTACATCAGCAAAGCTTCAAAAATCGACAGCCGTTTGATGCAAGATGTTGGAGATAAATTGAATGCAGGGAATATTGAATTAGCAAGAACTATTGTTGAAAGAAGCAATACTGCAGCCGGAAATATCCTAAAAGAAGGCGTTTTAGTAATTGGAAGGCCAATTGCAGAAATCGAATCAAATATGGACCGCGCCGCTGATATTGAAATTGGCGAAATGGAAAAGCATTTAGGTCATCTTGGTCTTATCGCTGGTATTGCGCCAACGCTTGGTTTTATTGGAACAATTTCAGGAGTTATTAAAATTTTCTACAGTATTTCGGTTACAGAAAATATCAGTATCGGAAATATTTCTGGAGGTTTATACGAAAAAATGATCAGTTCAGGTTCTGGATTAATTGTGGGTATTATTGCGTATTCTGCGTACCACTTATTAAACGGAAAAATTGATAATTTCGCCTTGAAAATTCAGAAACAAATATTAGAATTTGTCAATATAATTCAAAGAGCATAAGCTATGTCAATTAAAAGAAAAAGAAGATTTCACGCTGAGGTTGCGACTTCGTCATTAAGTGATATTATGTTTTTCCTGCTGTTGTTTTTCTTAATTATTTCAACGCTGGCAAATCCTAATGTAATTAAAATGACGTTGCCAAAAGCCAAAGCAAACGAAAAAACAAATAAACAATTAATCAGTTTATCAGTTACTGAAGATAAAAAATTCTACATCGACAAAGAACCGGTTGATTTTGAAAATCTAGAAACCAGTTTAATGTCTAAAATAGGTACAGATAAAGAACAAACAGTCGTAGTCCGAATTCCGTTTAATTTACAAGTGCAAGATTTAGTAGATGTTTTACAAATAGGAGTGAAGAACAATTTGAAGTTTGTAATTGCTACAAGTCCGAAGTAAATTTATCATTAGGGCGTGACCATCCCGAGATAAAAAGGCAAATATACTTTGCGGAAATACGCCTTTTTATCTCGGGACGGTCGGGCTATCCGCGCTACTTCGGTAGCCAGCTCCTATCCCTCACGCGGAAACAAGACGATTTTAGTATCCGAGAAATAAAGTAATTTCAACACAATCTTGTCATTCCGAGGAACGAGGAATCTCCACAAGTAACTCGACAAAGATTGGCGATTTTGCTTACGGAGCTACTCGCGGAGATTCCTCGTTCCTCGGAATGACAAACTAGGCGAAAATAAAAAGGCTTTCAGATTTCTGAAAGCCTTTTTTATGAAAACAGATTTAGTGTAAATCCGTGAAATTCGTGTTTTAATTCAAACTAAAATTATAAGTAATAGTTCCAGTTTGTTTTGCAGCTGCATTTTCATCAGCAGACCATTTTGTATTCATTGCGGCCATCCTAGCTTGTTCTCTTAAACATTTAGCTGTAATTGTAGTTCCTTTTGCTCCAGCAACGGCACTGATAGTATTACCATTTTGATCAACGGTAATTTGTACTACTACAGTTCCTGTTTCATTACTGCATTCACTATTTGGTTTAGGTTTAGATAATGCTTTTCGTCCATTTAAAGCATATCCTGATCCACCGCCAGAACCACCGCCGCTTCCAGCTCCGTAACCGCTTCCTGTACCAATTCCATGTCCGGTTCCGTTACCGCCTCCAGTTCCTCCGCCAGAACCACCGCTTCCGTAATAACCTTTCGAATTTAAATCCCCATTTGATTTTCCTTTATTCCCGGCGACTTTATCATCGCCATCTCCGCCTTTGTTTGATCCTTTTAAAATACTAGACAAGGCATCGTTTGTGGAGTTGGAAACTTTTGGTTTTTCAGGAACAGGTTTTTGTACCGGTTTTTCAACGGGAACAGGTTTTTTAGGTTTTTCTTTTGTCGGAATAACGACGTCATTATCTGTAGTTGTATTTTCCTGTGAAATTATCGCTTCTTCTTCAGGAGTTGCTTTTGCAGGAGCTTGTTTTACATTATTTTTTACCTCCAGAACTTCGCTTTTGTAATTGGCACCAGAACCCAAATCACTGTCGCCAAAGTTCACAGTTACGCCGCCACCGCCACCACCGCCATCAGCAAGTGCAACGTTGTTTTCTGGGTTGTATGGAGGCCAAAAACGTATAAAAAACAATAATAGAATTATTACTGCATATATAGCCGTTGTGTATAGTAACGATTTCTTTTGGTCCGAAGAAATAGTGGAACTCATTTAATTCTGAATTTTGAATGTATTATTTTAAAAACGTTTAAAAGTAGTAAAAATTGTTGAGAGTGAAAGAGAGAATTTAACCGCAAAGCTCACTAATCTATTTCTCGCAAAGTCGCGAAGTCGCAAAGAAAACTTAAAAAGAAAAACTTTGCGACTTCGCGACTTTGCGAGATTAAAACTAACCGCTTAGCGAGTATCGCAATTATGCTAAAAAAAAACGAGCCAAATATAAATTTGACTCGTTTATAATATACAGTATAAAGAAAATTACACTAATTGTTTCAATGCAATTTCAAAAGCAGTTGCACTAATATTTGTTTTTGACGAACTTAAAGCATGCGCTTTAACAATCGCATTTTTTATAATTTCTGAAGTATCATTAAAGATCGCCTCATCTGTCATTTGAACTTTTTTCTCCATGAAATAAGCAAAAACTCTCGCCATTCCGCAGTTTGAAATGAAATCCGGAATCAAACTTACTTTGTGGTCCACTTCTTCCATAATCGATCCGAAGAAAATTTCTTTATCAGCAAAAGGAACATTTGCACCACATGAAATAACTTCTAATCCATTTGCAATTAAATTATCAATTTGCGCTTGCGTTACCAATCTTGAAGCTGCACAAGGCGTGAAAATTTCAGCACCGATTGTCCAGATTTTAGAATTGATTTCTTCAAACGGAATCATATTTTCGGCAACTAATTTGTTTCCGTCTTTATTTAAAAACAAAGTTCTGATTTCTTCAAAAGAAAAACCTTCTTCTTTGATTAGTCCTCCGTCACGGTCAATAATTCCGATAACTTTTGCTCCCATTTCAGCTAAATAAAAAGCAGCTGCAGAACCTACGTTTCCAAATCCCTGAACAATTGCTTTTTTGCCTTTGATTTCTCCGCCATAAGTAGCGTAGAAATGACGAACCGCTTCAGCAACGCCATAACCGGTAATCATATCGGCAACAGTATATTTTCTTGTTACATCTGGTGAAAATTTTGGATTTTCAATCACTTTAATTACACCTTGACGTAATTGTCCAATTCTATTGATTTTATCAGCTTCTGTTGGTTTGAAATGTCCGTTGAAAACACCTTCCTGCGGATGCCAAACACCACATTCTTCTGTCATTGGGATTACTTCGTGAATTTCATCAACATTTAAATCTCCACCAGTTCCATAATAGCTTTTTAATAAAGGAGAAACCGCTTTGTACCAGCGCTGTAAAACGCCTTTTTTGCGAGGATCATTTGGGTCAAAATTAATTCCAGATTTAGCGCCTCCAATTGCTGGTCCAGAAACTGAAAATTTAACTTCCATGGTTTTTGCCAAAGACAAAACTTCGTTCATGTCTAAGCCTTTTCTCATTCTAGTTCCTCCTCCCGCAGCTCCTCCGCGCAAAGAATTAATAACTGTCCATCCTTCAGCCTCAGTTTCAGAATCTTTCCAGTTAAAAACAATTTCAGGTTCCTTATTTTCAAATTGCTGTAATAAATCTTTCATTTTGTTGAGATATGTTTATTTTGCGTAAAAGTATAAAATAGAATAATGCGAATAATGTATTTTATGGCAAATTTAATGAAAGAAAAAAAAGAAAGCCGAAAACTATAAGGTTTTCGGCTTTTGGATTTCGAATATTTTTAAGAAATTCTGAATTATATTCCTAATAAGTGTTTTTTCAAAGTTTCGTCAACTGGTTTGTCTGAAAGCCAGATTCCGAATAATGCTTGTTTGAAATCAAATCCTGTGATTTTTCCTTTTGGAACATCATTTTTGATTACACTAACAGTTTGATCAAGCGGGTTGTAAAATAAAATAAATACATCTTTTTCTGTGATAGCATCACTTAAAAATGTTTTGAACTCCTCAATTCTCGGACGCAAAGCCTCAAGATTGCTTCCTGCAGATTTTTCAAAACCTGTGTTCATTGCTTTTGTCAGTTTATTTGAAGAAACCATAGAAGAAGTGATTTCAATTCTAACCGCCATTTCAGTATCACTGTCAATAATGAATTTTGGATCTTGGCTTAATTGCGATAAATAAAGCGCCTGGACATAAACTTCCAACCACATTTTTGATCTCCCACCAGCACCATTTAGCTGCATTGTTTTATTTTGGACTTCAATTTTTCTTGGAACCGTTACGCCGTTTACTTCTAGTTGGGCTTGTGCCGAAACAGTCGAAAATTGCACGCTGAAAATAAGTGCAAATAATAGTAAAATCTTTTTCATACTTCTATCGATAATTTTTGTTTTTTGGCAAAAATACTTTTAATTTCTAAATTCTGTTCTCTAAAAATACATGTTTTTTATTAAAGTTATATATTTTTTTTAATTGTATTTATTTCATTATCAATTTAGTAAGACTTGCTTTACGTACATTTACGTGTTCCAAAACCGGTTGCGCACTTTTTTAGCTAAATTTTACTAAAACTTTATAAATAAGACCTTTTTGATGCATAATTATATTCTTAAATTTTAAAGAAATCCTTGAAGTATTGCAGTTAGTTTTTTGAAAATGCCGAATAATTACGAAAACGTTATCGTAATTATTGCTGATCTATTAATTTTATATGCATGCATTGTTAATTTGACTTTTAAAAATTATCTTTGGAAGCCTTTTTTAAAGCAGAAAAAATACAAAACACAAAAAACAAATTATTTCCATCACCGAAAATTTTTCGATTTTGGTTCTAAAAAAAAAAATAAACTAACAAAGACTATGGATTTTAATCTTACCGAAGAACATTTAATGATTCAACAGGCTGCCAGAGATTTTGCTCAAAACGAATTGCTGCCTGGTGTTATTGAACGTGATGAAAAACAAATTTTTCCGACAGAACAAGTAAAGAAAATGGGACAATTAGGTTTCATGGGAATGATGGTTGATCCGAAATACGGAGGAAGCGGACTGGATGCGATTTCATACGTAATTGCTATGGAAGAAATTTCGAAAGTTGACGCATCAGCTTCTGTGGTTATGTCTGTAAATAATTCATTAGTTTGCTGGGGCTTACAAGAATTTGGAACCGAAGAACAAAAACAAAAATATTTGCCAGGTTTGGCGTCAGGAGAAATTCACGGAGCTTTTTGCTTAAGTGAACCAGAAGCTGGAAGTGATGCAACTTCTCAAAAAACAACTGCAGTTGATATGGGAGATCACTATTTAGTAAACGGAACAAAAAACTGGATTACAAATGGAAACACGGCTTCAGTATATTTGGTAATTGCTCAAACGCATCCAGAGAAAAAACATAAAGGAATCAATGCTTTGATTATGACCAAAGATATGCCAGGTTTTTCTATTGGTCCAAAAGAGCAAAAGATGGGAATCCGTGGATCTGATACGCATTCATTAATGTTTAGTGATGTAAAAGTTCCTAAAGAAAACAGAATTGGTGAAGATGGTTTCGGATTTAAATTTGCTATGAAAACTTTGGCTGGAGGAAGAATTGGTATTGCTTCTCAAGCTTTAGGAATTGCTTCTGGAGCTTATGAATTGGCTTTGAAATATTCTAAAGAGCGTAAAGCTTTTGGAACAGAAATCTGCAATCATCAGGCAATCGCTTTCAAATTAGCAGATATGGCTGTAAATATTGAAGCGGCTCGTCATTTATGTATGAAAGCGGCTTGGGATAAAGATCAAGGTAAAAACTATGATGTGAGTGGTGCAATGGCAAAATTATTTGCTTCACAAGTAGCAATGGATACTGCTGTAGAAGCCGTTCAAATTCACGGTGGAAACGGGTATGTAAAAGAATATCATGTTGAGCGTTTTATGCGCGATGCAAAAATTACTCAGATTTATGAAGGTACTTCTGAAATTCAAAAAATTGTAATTTCAAGATCAGTTATCGCCGGATAATTTCTCTTAAATATATTTCAAAACCCTTTCAGGCTTTCTGCTTCGAAAGGGTTTTTTGTTGCCCAACTGAACTGTAATTTGAACGCTGATGACGCTGATTCGCTACCGCGAAGACACAGATTGACGCGGATTTTTTATTTTCAAAAATAATAGAAATCCGTTTTATCAGCGTTTTCGCGGTAGCGAATCTGTATAATCACCGTGCTTAAAACTTATCAGAAAGATAATCACGTAACTGTTAAATTAATTACATTTACACCAACAGATTTAATTTTTATGTACGAAGATTTAAAATATTGGTACTTGCGGGATCATAAATTGTTTAGAACGCTGAGTTATTCACAAATCAAACAATTGTGTATTATTACCGGTTTTAAAAAAGCATCAAAAGGGGAAATTATTTATTTTTCTTCTTCAGATGTGCCTCGTATCTTTTTACTTAAAAAAGGAAATATAAAAATTGTTGCCATTGATGATGATGGTAATGAAACAATAAAAGACATTATTCAAAAAGGAGATTTATTTGGCGAATTGACTTTAGAAACAGATAGTAAAGTCGAAGAATATGCAAAAGTACTTTCAGACGATGTTGCAATCTGTAGTTTTTTAATGTCTGACTTTGAAGATTTATTATTGAGAAATCCAACTTTGGCACTTTCATATACCAAATTTGTTGGTTTGAAAATGAAGCGCATCAAAAACAGTTATTCTAATTTGATTTCTAAAGATGCTAAAACAAGATTGTATCAATTTCTAAAAGACTGGGCAGAGAGTGAAGGAGCTGCAAACGGAAATTCAGTTACGATTGAAAACTATTTAACCCAAAATGATATTGCTCAAATTATTTGTACTTCCAGACAAACAGCGACACAATTGCTGAATGAAATGGAGGCGAATCAGCTGTTAAGTTATAACAGAAAAGAAATTATCATTCAAGATATTACCAAATTATAATTATTTTAAGCGAAGTGTAAATTAGCCGACATTTTGCTTTTTCATAGTACAATAATTTTACATCATCAAAAAGATGTAAAACCACTACACTATGAAAAAAATACTTTTTATTTTTTTAGCAGCTTTTACTTTAGCTGTTAATGCGCAGAACACAATTCCTAAATCTGCGATCGATATTGCTCCTTTATTAATAGGAGAGAAAATTCCAAACATTACTTTAAAATCATCTGAAAATGCAGATGTAAATATTTCAGATTTACTTAAAAAGAAAAAAACTGTTCTGATTTTTTATCGCGGTGGCTGGTGTCCGTATTGCAATTTACATTTGCAGTCATTGGCTGAAGCCGAAAAACAAATTATCGACTTAGGTTATCAAATTATAGCCGTAAGTCCTGATTCTCCAGAAAATTTAAAAATAACAGAAGAAAAGGACAAAGTAAAATACACCTTACTCTCTGATTCAAAAGGAGAATTGATAAAAGCGGTAGGAATTGCCTATCAGGTTCCGGAAAACTACAAAACAGTTATTAACGTACATTCTAAAGGAATCAATACCAGTTTACTGCCTGTTCCTTCTGTTTTTGTTGTTAATACTGAGGCTGATATACTTTTTGAATATATCTCGCCAGATTTTAAACAGCGTATTTCCACAGAATTATTAGTGTCAGTATTAAAAAACCTTAAATAAAACAAAGATGAAAAAGTTAGTATTATTGTTATTGATTTTAGTTTCAGGCAGTTCATTTGCTCAAAATGATGCCAAAAGAGTTAGCCAGTATAATTTAGAAAATAAAGTAGGGATTCAGGGTTATGATCCTGTTGGTTATTTTAATCAGGGGAAAGCAGTTAAAGGGAAAAAAGAAATTTCGACTTCCTATCAGGGAGTGACTTATAATTTTTCATCTGTTGAAAATAAAAATATCTTTTTGAAAAATCCATCAAAATATGAACCTCAATATGGTGGATGGTGTGCATATGCAATGGGAAGTGCAGGCAAAAAAGTAGAAATTAATCCGGAAACTTTTAAAATTAGTGATGGAAAACTTTATCTGTTTTACAATGCTTATTTTAATAATACGCTGAAAAGCTGGAATCCGGATGAAGCGGAGTTAAAAGTTAAGGCCGATAACAACTGGAAAAAAATATACAAATAACCCGAAGCCATGAAAAAGGAAATTATAATATGGATTCTGAGAATAACGGCTTCGGTAATTTTATTGCAAACCTTGTTTTTTAAATTCAGCGGAGCAGAAGAAAGTATTTATATTTTCTCGACTTTAGGAGTAGAACCTTATGGAAGAATTGGTTCTGCAATTGCAGAATTAATCGCAGCGATTTTGATTTTAATTCCCAAAACAACTTGGATTGGAGCATTTAGTGCAACCGGAATTATGTTTGGCGCTATTTTGTCACATTTGTTTGTTTTAGGAATTGAGGTTCAAAACGACGGCGGATTACTTTTTGCTTTAGCTGTTATTACGTTGTTGTGCAGTTTAGGTTTGCTTTATTACAATAAAAACAAATTGTTTAATCTTCTAAATTAAAAGTTATGTTACTAAAATCAATACGCCGCAGTTTAGATGAGTTAACGGATTTATTGAATCAATTATCTGATAAAGATTATTCAAAATCCTGTGAGGCTTTAAGCAATGCCACAATTGGCGAACACACAAGGCATATTCTCGAAATGTTTCAATGTCTTCAAAATGGATATGATTCGGGAATTATAAATTATGATAATCGCGAGAGAAATATCAGAATTCAAACGGAGACCGATTTTGCGAAACAATGCATCAATGAAATTAAAGCAGGTTTGCAAAGCGAGAATAAAATAATGTTTCTAGAGCAGTTTATTGATGGACTTAACATGAGAATTCAAAGTAATTATTACAGAGAATTGCTTTATAATCTGGAACATTGCGTGCATCATCAAGCTTTAATAAAAGTCGCTGTACGAGAATTTGAAAATGTTTTAGTAGATGACAATTTTGGCGTAGCGCGTTCAACCATAGAATATAGAAAACAATGTGTACAGTAAGTTTTGTAAATAACAACGGCATTGTAATTATTACTTCAAATCGGGATGAAAAAGTAATTCGTCCCGGTGCTGAAGCGCCAAGAAACTTTTTTCATAAAGGAAAAAATATCATGTATCCAAAAGATTCAAAAGCTGGCGGAACCTGGTTTGCGATGGATGAAAACGGAACTGTTTTGGTCTTATTAAATGGCGGAATTACAAAACACATTCCTTTACTTCCTTACAGAAAAAGCCGCGGATTAATTCTTCTTGATATTATTGCAAATGATTCGCCAAAGGATTTTTGGAAACAGATTAATTTAGAAAATATAGAACCTTTTACTTTGGTCTTGTACCAAAATGAAGAATTGTATGAATTAATTTGGGATGGTTCAGGAAAAAGAACAACAAAATTAAATGAATTTGAAAATCATATTTGGTCGTCTGTCACTTTATATCCGGAAGAAATTAGAAAAGAACGCTCCAATTGGTTTTTTGATTTTGTAAAAAATAAAAATGAAATCTCGGCCTTGGATATGTTGGATTTTCATAAAAATACACATAACGACGATAAACAAAATGGTTTGATCATCAACAGAGAAAATAAGATGAAAACATTAAGTGTGACGCAAGTTGTGGTAGAACAAAATAAAGGTGCAATGAAATATTACGATTTAATAAAAACAGAAGATTTTTCAACTTCTTTTATTCGAATTTAAAATATAAAACAATGAAACTATTTTTTCACAAAGTAACCAATTGGGAATATTGGCCCTTTCAGGTTTTGTACTTTCCGATTTATTTTCTTTGGGCCTATTATGCAGTCAAAGCAAGGTCGATTTTTTTCTTTAATGCCTCAAACCCCAGAATCAAAAATGGAGGTTTTATCATGGAAAGCAAAAAACAGATTTATGATTTGCTGCCCAAAAAGCACTATCCCAAAACCATTTTGGTTCGGGAAAAATCTGATTTAAAAGACATTGTTAATCTATTGGTCGAAAAACAAATTTATTTTCCATTAATCGCCAAACCAGATATTGGCCTGCGCGGTTCCGGAGTGAAAAAAATCAAAACCGTTTCTGAGTTAACAGATTATGCAGCTAAAGCAAATTTTGATTTTTTACTACAAGATCTTATTCCGTTTGAAAAAGAAGTAGGCATTTTTTACGTACGCAGTCCGCTTCAAAAAAACGGAAAAATTACAGGAATTGTTTCCAAAGAATTTTTGATTGTAACCGGAGATGGAAAATCAACTATTGAAAATTTAATCAAACAAACTCCCAGATTTGAACTGCAGTTTGAAGTTTTAAAAGAAGAATATGGAGAAGAATTGCAGCGGATTTTACCTAAAGACCAAACATTAAATTTAGTTCCGTTTGGAAATCATGCCAGAGGTGCAAAATTTCTTGACGGCAGCGATTGGATTACGCCAGAATTGACAAAGACAATTAATGAAATTGCAACTCAAATTCCAGGATTCTATTTCGGGCGTTTTGATATCATGTACAATATTTTTGAAGAATTAGAACGAGGAGAAAATTTTCAAATTGTAGAACTTAACGGAGCAGCGAGCGAGCCTACACACATTTACGATCCCAAACATTCGGTATGGTTTGCCTGGAAAGAATTGGCCAGACATATTACTTATATGTATGAAATAAGCGTTGAAAACCATAAAATGGGAGTTCCTTATTTAGATTATAAAGTAGGGATGCGCGAATACAAATTGCATTTGATTCAAAACAATAAAATCATGAATTTTTAAAAAATGAAAAGTTTAAAAAATAGCTTAGTTGGATTTCTCGTAAGTTTTTTGGGATCAATTCCGTTAGGATATTTAAATCTTGTCGGATTAGAAATTTATACCAAATCAGGACTTCGTGATTTAGCTTTCTTTTTATTCGGAGTTATTTTAGTGGAGACTTTTGTAATTTATTTCACGCTTCTTTTTGCTAAACAACTCATCAACAATAAAAAATTAATGAAAATAATTGATTTTTTTGCGGTAGGATTCATGTTTGTTCTAGCCTTTGCTTTTTATTTCAATTTTAATCAAGAAATAAAATCAGATGGAATTTTATCAAACTATCTAATCTATTCGCCGTTTGTGATCGGAATTATTTTGAATTGTTTTAATTTTTTACAGCTTCCTTTTTGGGCCAGCTGGAATTTATATTTGCTTAACGGAAAGTATATTACCGTCGAAAGGCAGTTAAAATATTATTATATTGCAGGAACTTTGATTGGGATTTTTTTGGGGATGTTTAGTTTGATTGTAGTTTTGCAGACTTTTTTTCAAAAAACAAATCAGTTTTCAAAGTATATAATGCCAGTTTTTATTCCAGGGTTTTTTATAATTCTGGGAAGTATTCAGGTATTAAAAGTGTATAAAAAATATTTTAAATCAGCAGCTTTAGAAATTTAAAGGTTAAAGTGCGTCAAATTTTCATTTATGAAAAAACTATACTTTCTTCTTCCGCTTATTTTATTAGGTTGTAAATCAAATACTTCTTCTGTAAATGATATAGATTATAAAGTTTCACAGACCGAAGTTTCAGATTTCCTAAAATACCTTTCGTCAGATGAATTAGAAGGACGAGAAACGGGTACCAAAGGAATTGAAAAAGCAGCGGTTTTTTTAGAAGACTTTTTTAAGAAAAATAAAATCAAACCTTATTTTGCATCTTATCGTGATACTTTAACGAATTTTAAATCTCCTGCTTATAATATTGTTGGTGTTTTAGAAGGAACAGATCTTGTCCTGAAAAAGGAATTTGTGGTTTTGAGTGCGCATTATGATCATATTGGTTTGGAAAACAAACAACAACCAGACGTTATTAATAATGGTGCCAATGATGATGCTTCAGGTGTAACGGCTGTGGCACAGATGGCGAAATATTTCGCCAAAACAAAATCGAATAAAAGAAGTATTCTTTTTGTGTTTTTTGCAGGAGAAGAAAAAGGATTGTTAGGTTCTAAAAGTTTGGTAGAGAAATTAAAAAAGAGAAATTTTAATTTGTATACACAGCTCAATATCGAAATGATTGGTGTGCCAATGAAACGCGATTATTTAGCGTATGTTACTGGTTTTGACAAATCAAATATGGCACAAAAAATAAATGAATATACCGGAAAAAATACAATTGGGTTTTTGCCAAAAGAAGCAGAATATAAATTGTTTTACAGATCTGATAATTATTCGTTTTTTGAGGCCTTCGGAAAACCTTGCCAATCGATAAGTACGTTTGATTTTGAGAATTTTGAATTTTATCATCATGTTTCAGATGAATTTAAAGTGATGGATATTTCCCATATGACTTTATTTATCCAGGAATTTTTACCGGCTGTCACTAAGATTGCTTCTACACCAACAGAAGAAATTACAATGAATTTATAACACAACCTTTTATTGGATTTGTTTATTTTTGCTGCATGAAAAATATTATTGTTACCGGAACGAGTAGAGGAATTGGTTATGAATTAGCATTGCAATTTGCAAATGCAGGAAATCAGGTTTTGGCCATTTCGAGAAAAATTCCAAAAGCACTTTTGGAACATGAAAATGTTACCTGTTTATCAATTGATTTAGCGGATGAATCTGCTTTAACAGAAGTAGAAAGCTTTCTTTCGTCAACTTGGAAAAAGGTTGATGCAGTTGTTCATAATGCTGGCGCTTTAATCTGGAAACCTTTTGCAGAAACAACTCAGGCCGATTTTGAAAGTATTTATAAAGTGAATGTTTTTGCAGTTGCTAATCTTACCAGAATTTGCCTTCCATATTTGCAAAAAGGAAGTCACGTTGTGACAATCAGTTCGATTGGTGGTGTAAGAGGAAGTTTGAAATTTGCCGGATTAGCGGCTTACAGTTCAAGCAAAGGCGCTGTAATTACTTTAACAGAATTATTAGCTGAAGAGTACAAAGAAAAAGGAATTTCATTTAATGTTCTAGCTTTAGGTTCTGTTCAGACCGAAATGTTAAATGAAGCTTTTCCTGGATATCAGGCACCAATTTCTGCTGAAGGAATGGCAACTTATATTTATGATTTTACATTAAATGGAAATAAATATTTTAATGGAAAAGTATTGGAAGTTTCTTCGACAAATCCATAATTAAAATCCAAAACTCATAATTCATAATTAAATTGAACGAAACATTAGCAAAATATATTCCTGAACATGCTGTAAAGCCTGTTTTTGATTTGATTGTAGCCAATCAGGTTCATTTGAAAATCGTAAATGAACGTCAGACGCGTCATGGAGATTATCGAAGAGCATTGAATGGCAAACATGAAATCACGGTTAATGCCAGTTTAAATAAATATCGATTTTTGATCACGCTGATTCATGAAATTTCGCATTTGGTCGCATTCGAAAAATTTGGGCGACATATAAAACCGCATGGAAATGAATGGAAATATACGTTTCAGCGTTTGATGATTCCATTTATTCGTCCAGAAATATTTCCTAGTATGATATTGCCTTTGTTGGCAAGACATTTTAAAAATCCGTCTGCGAGCAGCGATACTGATACCACTTTGTCATTGGCATTAAAACAATATGATTCAAACAGCGACAAAAATTATGTTTTTGAAATCCCTTACGGAAGTGTTTTCAGAATAAAAAATGGCAAGGTATTTAAAAAGATTGCCGTTAGAACCAAACGATTTGAATGCATCGAAATAAGCACAGGAAAAACCTATCTTTTTAATCCAAACGCTGAAGTTGAGCTAATAGATTAAAGGTTTAAATATTTCAAAATAGAAAATTCCAAATTCCAATTTTATGTAAGATTGGGGTTTGGAATTTTTTGTTGGGATTTGTCATATGAAATTTAATATTAATTTTAAATATAACTTGTTCTACATTTGTAGAATTGCTTTATATTTGAAAAAATTAATTTTTTATGGAAAGAATATTACTCAGCTTATTTTTTGTGTTGGTTTTCTCAAATTTTGTTTTAGGACAAGAAACTTCTAGTTCGGAAAAAGAAGAAAAAACGAATCCGATTATATATTTTGAAGGTTTTGGTGGACCATCAGTTGTGAAGAATCTTGGCGTTTCTGGTGGTGTTGGACTCAATTATCAATTGGGAGAAAGCCTGTTTACCTTTAGATATATTAATTCGGCTGGCTATAGAAGGAAAAATGATGGCCCGGTTATTATTGCTCCATCGGTTTACAAGTCAGAAGATAATGTTGAGCTTGCCTTAATGTACGGGAGGCGTTGGGTAAAAGAACATCATTCCTATAGTATTTCAGCAGGAATTAGCCGAAATAATTTGGAATTAGAAAGTCGTGATCTTGACGGAATTCGTACAGTTTCAACTACAGGTTTTTATGGATTTCCTTTTGAAGCCAATTATAAAAGATTTTACTCAAAAAAAAGATCTAATTTGATCTACAATGTGCTGATTCCAAGTGTTGGGTTCAAGCTTTTTGGAGATATCGGGAAATATACTTTTGTAGGTGTTGGCGTATCAGTAGGTTTTGGATTATGCAAACATTATTAAAAAAGAAAATCCCAAATTCCATTTTGTTGACATTGGAATTTGGGATTTTTTTATTGGAATTTAAAAAGCTTAACCTTTCAAATAAGCTTCTCTTACTTTTTTAAATAGGTTTGAAGAATAAACAAACTTCACAATGTCTTTGTTGTCAGTTCTAAATATTTCTTCTTTATTTCCTTGCCATGCCTTCAAGCCTTTTTTTAGAAAAACGATATTTTCACCAATTTCCATTACAGAGTTCATATCGTGTGTGTTGATAACGGTTGTAATGTTATATTCTCTAGTGATTTCCTGAATTAAGTTGTCGATCAAAGTTGAAGTATTTGGATCAAGACCAGAGTTTGGTTCATCACAAAATAAATACTTCGGATTGTTTACAATAGCACGTGCAATGGCAACACGTTTCTGCATACCTCCAGAAATTTCAGAAGGTAATTTTTTATGAGCATCTATAAGATTTACTCTTTCTAAAACAAAATCAACGCGTTCCTGAATTTGAGCTTTGTTTTTGTTAGTGAACATTCTTAGTGGGAATGCGACATTTTCTTCAACGGTCATCGAGTCAAATAAAGCACTTCCCTGAAATACCATTCCGATTTCAGTTCTTAACTCACGTTTTTCATCTTTGTCTAAATCAGAATAAACTCTTCCGTCAAATTCAATTGTTCCTGAGTCTGGCGTATGAATTCCTAATAACGTTTTCAATAAAACTGTTTTTCCAGATCCACTTTGTCCAATAATCAAATTGGTTTTTCCAGTTTCAAATACCGTTGAAACGCCTTTTAAAACTTTGCTGTCTCCAAACGATTTTTCTATGTTTTTTACTTCTATCATTATCCTAGTAATAATTGAGTTAATATATAATTTAGAAGGATAATAGTAACAGATGTCCATACAAATGATGTTGTACTAGCCTTACCAACTTCTAATGCGCCACCTTTCATGTAATATCCATGAAAAGACGGAATTGTTGCCAATAACATGGCAAAAATTAAAGTTTTGATAAAGGCATACGTAATATGAAAGGGTATGAAATCTTTCTGAGCTCCCATAATAAAATCGGCTCCTGTTGAAAATCCTCCGTAAGCACACGCAAGCCATCCTCCAAAAATTCCTAAAAACATACTAATTCCGATTACAAATGGATACATTAATAAAGCTACAATTTTTGGGAAAACAAGATAATTTACGGAGTTAACTCCCATAACTTCTAAAGCATCAATTTGTTCTGTAACGCGCATTGTCCCGATACTTGAAGTAATGTATGATCCCATTTTTCCGGCCATAATTACCGAAATAAAAGTAGGTGCAAATTCTAAGACTACAGATTGACGTGTAGCAAAACCAATTAGATATTTTGGAATTAAAGGGTTTGTTAAGTTTAGCGCTGTTTGAATGGCAACAACCCCTCCGATGAAAAAAGAGATAAAGCAGACAATCCCAAGTGAGTCGATAATTAAATCGTCGATTTCTTTGAAAATTAATTTTTTCATAACAGACCATTTGGTCTGTTTATTGAAAATTTCTTTCAGCATTAAAAAATATTTTCCTATTTGGGATAAATAACGAATTAGCATCATAAGTTTTACAAATATTGGCTAAGGTAAAAATAAGTTATGAGTTTTGGGTAATGAGTTCCAGTTTTTCGAGTGTTTTAGCAATCAAATTAACTTTTCTTTCATTTTTTGAAAACGATAATTTCTAATAAATTTAGCCTGTTCCGGAGTTACTAATAAAGGAGTTTTGGCTTTTTTAGCTTTCCAAAATCCTCTTATATAATCTAAAAATAAGAATGGTTTTTTCTTCATCATTGCCAATTTTGCCGAAGCAATTGCAGTAATCCAAAAACCATATCCTAAGGTATAAAAAGCTTCGCCTTGTTTATAACGAGCTGTTTTGTTGTAGTTTGCACCTGTTGGCTTTAAATGTTTTACATGTAAAGATTCGTCGGTGACAACTTTCCAATCATAATATTTACAAAGCAGTTCATCAACGGTGTCCCAGCCCATTGCAGGGCGTAATCCTCCAATTTGCTGGAAAGTTGCTGCTCTGTAAGCTTTCAAAGCTCCGCGAATGTGATCTTTATCGGTTAAGTTTTCCAAAACCCATTCGCCATTTTTATCGATATAGCAGAATCCGCCAACCATTCCAATTTTTGGATCTGACTCGAAATGTTTGATTATGGTTTCAAAATAATTTGGAGGAAAAATTAAATCACCGTCAATTTTTACAATGATATCGTAATCAGAATCTAAAGTTTCAAAACCTTTCTGAAAAGCCTGAATTACTTTACTTCCCGGCATATGAATCGCATCTGAAGTTTTGTTCACAACAGATATGTATGGATTTTCTTTTGCAAATCCTAAAACAACTTCTTCTGTTTTATCAGTCGAATTGTCATTTACAACCACAACTTTTGAAGGCAAAACGGTTTGTGAAACCAAGGATTGTAAAGTCAAGCCAATTAAATCTTGCTCGTTGTGTGCGGGAATGACGATGTAATATTTCATAATTTTCAATTTAAATTCCAATTCTTTAAATTCCAAATTCCAATTAAAACTTGTTCAATTGGAATTTGGAATTTTATTTTTTTGAAATTTGCCTTTAGGCTTTTATTTTTTCAGCAACAACAAGATAATATCTCGGAGTGAAATACCTTAGTAAAGGTCTTAATCCAAATTTTTTCACCGGATGCGTGAATTGTAAACGATCTGTAATTTTCCAGCCCGTTTTTTCTAAAAGCCAGTCCAATTGCCAGTCTTCAAATTCGTGGTAATGTCTATCCCACATATCAGTTTTAGAACGGTATGCTGGTGAAAACCATAAACGCAACGGAATCGAAATTAACAATTTATCGCATTTTACGTTTTCTAAAACGGTGTATGGATTTAGTAAATGTTCGAAAATTTCAAATGCCGTAAAAACAGTATATTCTTCTGTTTGTAAAGCAGTGTGATCGTTATCTAAATCTTCTCCTTTTGTATTTTTTACAGTATAGCCATTTTCTTCCATTATTTTAGAAAATGGATTTGGTACGCCAAAATCAAAAATGGTCTCTGAAGTATTTACGTGTTTTTGTAAAAATTCTAAAGTAAGCTTGAATCTTTTATTAGGAAACGTTTTTTCGTACATAGTCATTGCGAACGAATCAATCTCTCGTTCTTGATTTTAATTAGGTCGCAAATATACTAAAAAAGTCCGCACTATAAGATGCGGACTTTTTAGTTTTCAGTATTCAATCACAGTTTTCAGTAGCTGTGAATTACGAATATAAATTTAATATCGATATACAAAAGCATTAATATTCATTCCTGCTCCAACTGAAGCAAAAATAAGAACATCGCCTTTATTGATTTCGTGATTTTCGATCTTTCCTTGTAAAATCAAATCATATAAAGTAGGTACAGTTGCAACACTGCTGTTTCCTAAATCATGAATGCTCATTGGCATAATATCTTTCGGCGCCGTTTTATCATAAAGTTTATAAAAACGTTCGATAATCGCTTCATCCATTTTTTCGTTTGCCTGATGAATAAGGATTTTTTTAACCTCGCTGATATCAATACCGCTTTTATCTAAGCAGCTTTTCATCGCGCACGGAACATTGTTTAAAGCAAATTCGTAAATTTTACGTCCATACATTTTAATGTATTTGATGTCCGGATCTAAATCTGGGTTGTATGATTTTCCGAAGAAAAGATAATTGGCTTCATCATTTGCAAAAGTGGCACTTTCATATGATAATAATCCAGCTTCATCTGTTGATAATTCTAAAATTGAAACACCAGCTCCATCAGAATAAATCATCGAATCACGGTCATGATCATCTACAACTCTTGATAAAGTCTCAGCTCCAATTACCATCACTCTTTTTGCCATTCCTGATTTGATGAAAGCGTTGGCTTGTAAAACACCTTCAATCCAGCCCGGGCATCCAAAGAGAATATCGTAAGCCACACATTTAGGATTTTTGATGCCTAATTTGTTTTTAACGCGAGTGGCTAAACTTGGTAAAATATCAGTTTGATGCGTTCCGGTTTTTACGTCACCAAAATTATGGGCGAAAATAATGTAGTCTAAAGTTTCGGCATCAATTCCTGCATTTGCAATTGCTTTTTGAGCTGCAAAAAAAGCTAAATCTGATGCTGTATATTCTGGTTCGGCATAACGACGATTTTGAATTCCTGTAATGCCTTTGAATTTTTTAATAACGACTTCGTTCGGATAAGCAAATGGAGTTCCGTCTTCATTTAAAAAAACATGTTTGTCAAAATCTGTGTTTTTTACTTCTAAATTAGGAATGTAGCTCCCAATACCAATAATTTTTATTTTCATTTTTCCCGTAATTATCCGATAAATTTGACGCTAAAATAGAAATAAAATAATGATAACTATCATAAAAAATACTATGCGTGCATATAATTGTGAAATAAGAGATTTTTTAATGATAAATTGATTATTTACTAATGATTTTTTAATTTTTCCGAGATTTCAAACGTTTGAGATTGATTTGGGAGCGTATTTTTATTTCGTATGAATATTTGAAAGTGTTATAAAAATTAAAAAAGTTTTTAAGAATGTTATAAAAAAACAAAACCCGATAACGATGATGTTATCGGGTTTGTTTTATGAAATAATCTACGATTAATTTTCCATGTAAGCTTCAATAGGAGCACAGCTACAAACTAAGTTTCTGTCACCATAAGCATCATCTACACGACGAACTGATGGCCAGAATTTATTTTCAGCAATGTAATCTAATGGGTAAGCTGCTTTTTCTCTAGTATAAGGGAAATCCCAAGAATCTGTAGTTAACATTGCCAATGTGTGCGGTGCATTTTTCAATACATTGTTTTTATCATCAGCAGTTGCAGCTTCAATTTCTTTTCTGATTGAGATAAGTGCATCACAAAAACGATCTAACTCAGCTAAATCTTCAGATTCTGTAGGTTCAATCATTAAAGTTCCAGCTACAGGGAAAGAAACCGTTGGAGCGTGGAAACCATAATCCATTAAGCGTTTTGCGATATCACCAACTTCGATTCCGTTTTCTTTAAATGAACGACAATCTAAAATCATTTCGTGGGCTGCTCTTCCGCATTCTCCTGTATAAAGAATTGGATAGTGTCCTTCGAAACGAGATTTCATATAGTTAGCATTCAAGATTGCGTGTTCTGTAGCACTTTTTAATCCTTCAGCACCCATCATTGTGATGTAACCGTAAGAAATCAAACATACTAAAGCAGATCCGTAAGGAGCAGATGAAATAGCTGTAATAGCTTGTTCACCGCCAACATTTAAGATTGGGTTTGTTGGCAAGAACGGAACTAATTTTTCGTTCACACAGATTGGTCCAACTCCAGGTCCACCACCACCGTGAGGAATAGCAAATGTTTTGTGTAAGTTTAAGTGACAAACGTCAGCACCAATGGTAGCCGGATTTGTTAATCCAACTTGCGCGTTCATGTTTGCACCGTCCATATATACTAATCCGCCATTTTCGTGGATTAATTTTGTGATTTCAATAATTGAAGATTCGAAAACTCCGTGAGTAGAAGGATACGTTACCATTAAACAAGATAAATCATCTTTGTGTTCAATCGCTTTTTCTCTTAAATCTTCTACGTCAATATTTCCTTCTGGAGTCGTTTTCGTAACAATAATTTTCATTCCGGCCATCGCTGCAGAAGCAGGATTTGTTCCATGAGCTGATGAAGGAATCAAACATACATTTCGGTGACCTTCGTTTCTTGACAAATGGTAAGCACGAATAGCCATTAATCCTGCATATTCTCCTTGAGCTCCAGAGTTTGGCTGTAAAGTTGTTCCAGCAAATCCAGTAATTACATTTAATTGCTGCTCTAATTTTTTAAGCATTGTAAGGTAACCTTCAACTTGGTCAACTGGTGCAAACGGGTGAATGCTGTTCCAGTTTGGCATTGAAAGAGGCAACATTTCAGAAGCTGCGTTTAATTTCATTGTACAAGAACCTAATGAAATCATCGAGTGATTCAATGATAAATCTTTACGCTCTAATTTTTTGATGTAACGCATGATCTGACTTTCTGAATGATGATTATTGAATACATCATGAGTCAAGAAAGATGAAGTTCTTTCTAATGAAGCTGGCAATTGGCTTGCAGAAGTTAATTCAGAAACCGTAACAGTTTCTTTCCCTAAAGCTTCAGCAAAAATCGCAACGATTTGATTGATATCAGCAACAGAAGTTGTTTCGTTTAACGAAATTGAAACTGAATCAGCATCAGGGTAGAAGAAGTTTACTTTGTTATTTTCCGCAACTGCTTTCACTTTTTGAGCATCAGCTTTTACTAAAATAGTATCAAAGTAAGCTGTGTTAGTTTGGAAAACTCCTAATTTATTTAAAGCTTCAGCAGTAGTAACTGCAGAGGCGTGAACTTTATTTGCAATATATTTTAGTCCTTCAGGTCCGTGGTAAACCGCGTACATTCCAGCCATAACTGCCAATAAAACCTGAGCAGTACAAATGTTAGAAGTCGCTTTTTCACGTTTAATGTGCTGTTCACGAGTTCCTAAAGCCATACGTAAAGCACGGTTTCCATTTGTATCAACAGAAACTCCAATGATACGACCCGGCATCGAACGTTTGTATTCATCTTTAGTTGCGAAGTAAGCAGCGTGAGGACCACCGTAACCCATTGGCACACCAAAACGTTGTGTTGTTCCAACTACTACTGCAGCTCCCATTTCTCCCGGAGAAGTTAAAGCAGCCAATGATAAGATATCAGCAGCAAAAGCTACTTTAATTTCATTTTCTTTTGCTTTAGCAACAAAAGCGCTGTAATCATTTACCTGACCGTATTTACCTGGGTATTGTAAAATCGCTCCAAAGAAATCATTTGAAAAATCAAATGTTTCGTGGTTTCCAACAACTAATTCAATTCCAATTGGAGTCGAACGTGTTTGAAGTACAGATAAAGTTTGTGGTAAGATTTCTTCAGAAACGAAGAATTTGTGTGTATTGTTTTTCTTTTGATCTCTCGTACGAACATCAAATAATAACGCCATAGCTTCTGCAGCAGCAGTTCCTTCATCAAGTAAAGAAGCGTTTGCAATTTCCATTCCTGTTAATTCGATAACTGTAGTCTGGAAATTCAAAATTGCTTCAAGACGACCTTGAGCAATTTCTGCTTGGTAAGGCGTGTAAGCTGTATACCATCCTGGGTTTTCAAAAATATTTCTTTGAATTGGAGCCGGAACAATAGTTGGGTGATAACCCAAACCAATGTATGATTTAAATGTTTTGTTTTTCTTTCCTAATTCGCGAATATGATTTGCAAATTCGAATTCTGTCATAGCAGGATCTAAATTCAAAGGCGCTTTTAAACGAATATCGTCCGGAAGGGTTTCATAAACAAGTTGTTCAATCGAATCAACTCCAATAGTTTTCAGCATGTGCTGAAGATCTGTTTCTCTTGGACCAATGTGTCTTAAAGCAAAAGCATCTGTTTTCATGTAGCTATCTAAGTTTTTTAAATTAATGTGTTCGTGCACCATTTTGCTGTACGAATCACATTTAAAAGTAAATGTGTTGTTTTTTTGTCGCGCAAAATTAAGTATTATTAATAATTTAATGGGTATTTTTAACTTCAATTTTTATCAAATTTCTAACTAAAGAGTTGATTTGTTACCAATTGATTAGATTTGAGGCATGAAACTTCTAAAACAAATATTAGATTTTTATTTAAACAGCAGTATTCACGTGGCTTTATCGTGTTATGCTTTGGTTCGTATTACTTTTCATTTCTTTCATATTCAGTATGATGAACCAATGGCGCTGTTCGTTTTTTTCGGAACAATTGTAGGATATAATTTTGTAAAATATGATGCTTTGGTTCGTGTGAAAAGAAAACCGGTTGGCATTCAATTAAAAATTATTGCTGTTTTAAGTTTTATTTCGCTGATTTTAGTCGGATATTATTTTTTCCATTTAAAAAGAATCACGCAAATTGTTTCTGTTGTAATTTTTGCCATAACCGCGCTTTATACATTACCGTTTTTTCCAAACAGAAAAAATGCCCGAAATTGGGCAGGAGTAAAAATCTACATTGTAGCGATTTGTTGGGTAGGAGCAAGTTTGGTTTTGCCGTATATAAATGCTGAAATTCCTTTTACGGCCGATTTTTTTATAAAATGCGTCCAGCGTTTTGTTTTGGTTTTTGTACTTATTTTGGTTTTCGAAATTCTGGATTTAGCTAATGACGATCCACATTTGCAAACCGTTCCACAGACAATCGGTGTAAAAAAAACTAAGATTTTAGGATTTTCACTTTTGGTTCCGTTTTGGGTTTTAGGAATTTTATCATTTACGCTTCATGATCTTATGATCAATCTGATAATGGTTGTGACATTAATGTTTTTCATTTTCTTTGCGAATACAAATCGCTCCAAATATTACACTTCTTTCTGGGTCGAAAGCGTACCGATTTTTTGGTGGTTGATGATAGTTTTTCTGTAAAAATGCTTTGGGCGTGCCACCATCCCGATAAAAGGGCAAATTTACTTTACGTTTATACGCCCTTTTATCGGGATGCTGTCGGGCTATCCGCGCTACTTCGGTAGCTTGCTTCTATCCCTCACGTAAACCGTAAACCGAGAAAATTCATTTTCAAAAGAAGATTTCATTAATTCTTTTCTGAAACCTTTTTTAAAACCTTATTTCTTTCCAAAAGGAAATTCGTAAGATGCTTTTCTAAAAACAAAATATCAAAAAGTTCTCCAAATATGCCAAACGGAGTTTCATATTGCAATATATCCTTCATAATTGTTACGCCATTTTCTTCTTCAAAAATATGCTCATGTTTGAACGATTTGAATTTACCTTTCTCCATTTCATCCATAAAATAATCATGAAGATTCATTTTTGTAATACGGCTTTTGTGCGTGATGTAAAATCCGAAATGTTTACCGCGCCAGGTTACGGTTTCGTTTAAATTGATTAAACCAGATGTTACGCCAGCAATTGCTTTCTCTTTTGTAGGACTTGCCGATTGCTGATGAAGATCGATATTTCTTGAAGCATCAAAAACGATTTGTTTTGATGCTTTTATTTTGGTTGTGAGATTTATTGTTGTCATGATTTTCTTGTTTTGTGCGTTGTTTTGTCATTTCGACGAAGGAGAAATCACACTAGAAACTCCACAATCAAAATCGTCAATCTTTGTCGATTCTCTAGTGTGATCCCTCGTTCCTCGGGATGACAAAAATGCGTGCAGTTTCAGTGCAATAAATCTCGAAAAGCCTCATCAATATCCTCAAACTTAAATCTAAACCCATTTTCTAAAAGTCTTTTCGGAACTACGTTTCGGCTTTTCAAAACCAATTCCGTTTCTGTTCGAATAAAAAAAGATCCAATTTCCAGAAAAAATTGATTCATCGGAATTCCGAAAGGAAAACCAATTGCTTTTCTAAGTTTCTGCATAAAAACAACATTTCGAATTGGTTCAGGAGAAACGATATTAATAACACCAGTAATTTCTTTTTGAAGAATATAACCAACCGCATTCGCAAAATCTTCTTCATGAATCCAGCTTATAAACTGATTGCCGTTTCCTTGTTTTCCTCCAAAACCAATTTTTGCCAAAGTCTTCAACGGAATTAAAGCACCGCCATTTTTTCCTAAAACAATAGAAGTTCGTAAAGCCGTTTTTAAAGTATTTGGAGTTTCAATTTTAAAGAATGCTTTTTCCCAAGATAAGGCAACATTTATAGAAAAGTCATTTCCAATTTCGCCATCAACTTCATCCATTTGTTTATCTAAAGAAAAACGATAAATAGTTGAGGTTGACGAATTCAGCCAATGTTTCGGCGGATTTTCACAATTTAAAACCGCTTTATTTAGAATTTTAGTGCTTTCAATTCGAGATAAAAGAATCTCTTTTTTATTCTTTTTCGTATAACGACAATCCACAGATTTTCCTGCGAGATTAATTAGAACGGTTGCGTTTTCTAACTCCTTTTCCCAGCCAGAAAAAGTTCTGGCATTCCAGTTTACATATTTAATTCCGTTTACGGTTTGAGATTTTCCTCGGGTCAGAATTACAATTTCTTCAAATTTATCTTTGAAATGATTCACTAAAACTTGTCCTAAAAATCCTGTTCCAGCTGCGATTATGAGTTTTTCCATTTTATAAATTTAAGATAAATAGTAAAGCAATCATTCGATAAAGAATCCAGGTAAAACACAAATAAAAGGGAAGTTTTAGAATTTTAACTCTTCTGAAATGTTCTGCAAACATGATAAAAACAGTTATTCCAAACCAGCCCAAAATTAAAAATTGGGGAAGATTGACAAATTGATTTAAAATCAAAATTGGAACTAAAATTAAACTTCCCATTAAAGAAATAGTTATTAAGTTTCCAGCATAATTGACAATCGTCTTTTTATCTAATTTTAAAAGAAACAAACTTTGAAAAACAATTTGTCCAAAAGCTAAAATGAATTCTCTCAAAATACTTGTTTTCGGTAAAATCGGAATCAAATTAGAAAATCCAAATAATACAAGAGTTGTTATCGTTAAAGCAAATCCGATAAATAGAAATCTGTATTTGTAATTAAAATCAGGAGTACATTGCAATTTGTTTTCTTCTTTTACATTTCCCGGAATAATTACTTTTCTGTTGAAAGAAACAAAAGAATACATTTTTTTCAGGATAAAATGAATGGGTTTTACCGTTGCTGTTTTTTCAATTAAAGGAAAAGAAAATCCAACTACTTTTATCAGACTGTCAATTCCGTAAATAACGGTTTTAGTTTTATTATCAACCAAAGCAATTTCGTTTGGAGCGCGTTTCAAGTCTACAAAATTTTGCTCTTCTGCAGATAATTGACAATACGATTTTCTTCCGTTTTCATCAAGCATTCCGCTTTTTACAAATCCAGTGGTGTACAAACTGCAAAGCGGACAATCTTCATCATAAAGTAAAGTTTGGTTTTCTAACGTTTTCATGATTTTTGGTTTTAAAGATGAATAGTTTAAGCGTATAATGTTTCTTCGACAGGAATCAATTCGATTTTTCTTTTGTTTTTAACTGTGATTTTTGAGCCTTCAGCTAAGAAAATAGAAGTCGGTTTTTGCGTTTGAAGGAATCCAAAATCGCTTCCATAATTTTTTTCGAAATCAATATCAACTCGGTGATTTAAAACTTCAAATTGTTCCCATCTCGGATGCGTAACTTCATATTCAAAAGTGGTTTCTTCGTCAATTTTAGTATATCCGAAATAATGTTCTGTAATGAATTCAGCTTCAGAATCAATTTCGATTTTACTTAAATCTTTTTTGGTTTCAATTTCAATTGTATTCCATTCTTTGCCATTTTTCCATTGATAAATAAAAGTATTGTTGTTTTCGTTTTCAAGAATTTCATGTCTCATTTTCTGAGTTTCATAATGTTCCTGATACAAAGTATTCGCAATAAAAGTGATCGCTTTTTTGGGAACAATTTCTTTTATAAAAACTACACCACGTTTCCACTTGCCATTTTCAAAACGCTTTACGTAAAATCTCAAATTCACTTCTTCAAAATCGACATGAAAAGGAATTTTTACTCCTAAAACTTTGGTGTTTTTAAACATAAAACCAACTAAACTCACGTAACATTTGTTATTCCAAATATCAATTTCAGTTCCTGCGGGAAGGTATTTTTCTAAAATTTCAGCATTAATTTCATAATTGAAAAGGGCTAAATTTTTCCATTCTGCTTTTAAGAAGTTCATTGGTGTGCTTTTTTATAGATTATTAATTCAGAATTCTCGCCTGAGTTCATATTCTGAAACTATTTTTCTCATTATTACATAGAAATAAATTGCAATTGACATAGGGAAAACTACCATTAAAGACCATTCTATTGCATCATTTGAAGTTGGAAAATAGTTATGTTGTACATAAAATAAAACAAGTTCAGAAATTGCTACGATCCAATAAATTGATAAGTTTCTTTTTGCATAATCTGATTTATGGTACATTTTGACTGTTAAATAAATAGCTGAAATTACCTGAATGATTCCCAAAGGGATTTGCGCCAACATTCCAAGATATACAGTAAGGAAGAGAACCAATGTCGTAATCAATGCAATTTTGTTGATTTTTTTAAGTGTTTTCATAACTGTTTGTTGTTTTTAAACTTTCAGAAAAAATTGAAAGTTTTAATTAAATTTTTTTATTTCATCATTTTGATGACTAATTTTCCTAACCAGTTTTCATTGAATTCAGTCATTTTATCTAACATATTATCAGCTTTTAAAACGAAATCATAAAGCTTAGTTGTTTGATCAACGAAGTGTTTTTCTTCTGCTGAATCTTTAGCTTCAATAGTCGAAACTTCTTTTAAGATTTTAAGAGCTGGTTTAATTTCTCTTTTGCTTCTCTCTCTTGAGATTTTGGCTGCCAATTCGTCCAAATCTTTTTCGGCAGTAAAGAATTCTTTTCTTTCTCCGGCTTTAAATTCTTTGTACACAATTCCCCAATCCATTAAAGCTCTTAGGTTCATGCTGGCATTTCCGCGCGAAATCTGCAATTCTTCCATAATGTCTTCCATAGAAACAGCCTCGTTTGAGACCATTAATAAAGCGTGGATTTGCGCCATCGTTTTATTAATTCCCCACTGAGAACCTAATGCTCCCCAAGTTTGTACAAACTTATTTTTTGCTTCTTTGAATTCCATGGATCAAATGTAAGTAAAAGTTTTTAAACTTTCAAAAATAATTGAAACTTATTTAACAAATTATAAAGTTGTGTTAATTCATCCCCTGAAATTTTCGATTAAATAATGAGAAGGATATTTTTGTAAAAATCGAATTTTATGGAATTATACTACACATTTTCAATACTAATTGTATTGGCTTCTTTCTTCGCCTATTTGAATTTAAGATTTTTAAAACTTCCGGGAACTATTGGGATAATGATTATTGCCATGTTGGTTTCAGTTGGAATCCGTCTTTTAGGAGATTCTTATTTTCCTGCTACAACCAAACATTTTTTTGATTTGATAAAAGAATTTGATTTCAACGAAATCCTAATGGGAGCGATGTTGAACTTTCTTTTGTTCGCGGGCGCATTACACGTAAACATCTCTGATCTTAAAGAACAGAAAGTTCCAATTATGATTTATTCGACAATAAGCGTAGTGTTATCAGCCTTAATTATTTCGATGTTGGTTTATTATATTTCACCACTTTTAGGAATAAAAATCCCTTATATATTTTGTTTGGTTTTCGGAACATTAATCTCTCCAACCGATCCAATTGTGGTTTTGGGAGTTTTAAAGGAAGCGAAAGTTCCGAAGAGAATCGAAACCAAAATTGTTGGTGAATCCTTATTCAATGATGGAGTAGCGGTAGTAATGTTTGCCGTTGTTTTAAAAATGGCAACCGATCCAACTTTTGATGTAAGTTTTGGTTCTATTGCCTGGCTTTTTGCAAAAGAAGGAATTGGCGGACTTTTACTAGGAGCTGTTTTTGGATTTACTGCATCCAAGGTTATGAAGAGAATTGATGATTATAAAGTTTCCGTTTTAATCACACTTTCTATCGTAATGGGAGGGTTTTTGATAGCTCAAAGTTTGCACGTTTCTAGTCCGCTAGCAATGGTTGTTGCCGGATTAATTATTGGAAATTATGGTAAAAAAGTTGCCATGAGTGAAGTAACTCAAGATTATCTTGGTAAGTTTTGGGAACTTATCGATGAGATTTTAAATGCAGTTTTATTTTTATTTATAGGTTTTGAATTGTTGCTACTCCCAAATCTGGACAAACAGTTATTGACAGGTGTTGTAGCTATTTTTATTGTGTTATTTGCCCGAATTTTTTCTATCGTTTTGCCATGGAAGTTCTTCGATATATTTAAGTTTTTCGGAATTAAATCTGCTTATAATAAAGGTTCTTTGATGGTTTTGGTTTGGGGAGGAATTCGTGGTGGAGTTTCTATTGCTTTGGTACTCTCGATGCCTGAAGGAGAATACAAAAACTTGTTACTTGAGGTAACTTATATTGTTGTACTGTTTTCAATAGTCGTACAAGGACTGACTGTTGGGAAATTGGCAAAAAGGGTTTTGGAGAAAGAATAAGAACGAATTACAAAAATATATGGTAACCTGCAAAGAATATTTTTTGCAGGTTTTTTTATGTTTTCTTTTTATGAAGTTTTGTTTAAATTGACAGTTTTGGATTACATATTATGTTTTTCGTGCTATTTTTCTACTTAAATTTACATGCCTTTTATTTTTTTTGAAAGATATAAGATACATTTTTATTGGCTTCTTTTTAAGGAAGATTTTTTAGAAGGCAAAAAAATACCAGAAAATATTACCCAAAAACAAAAAAATCATGAAAGAATTCGAAAGAATGAAGAGTGCATTTGACTTAAATAATTATTTTTCAAATGGACCTTTTTTAAAACAAGTGCATGTTATTATGCAAGAAAAAAAACTGATGTGTCTTTTGGTGTCTCACAATTGGCAAATCAATTGAAAATTAGCAAATCCCAGCTTAATCGTAAAATGAAAAAAGAAATGAGTTTCTCGCCCAGGAAACTCATTTTGCATTATAAAATGGATCTGGCAAAGTATATTCTGAATCAAAATAAATATTCTATAGAAGAAACAGCCTTCTATTGTGGTTTTAGCGGAGTGACTCATTTTAGCCGTAAATTCAAACAAGAATTTGGTCTTTCTCCTTCTAAATATCGTAAAAATGTACTTGCTGTTGTATTTCAGTCTAATGATTGGAAAATCCCTTTAAGCAAAAAGTGTTTTAATAAACTCATTCAGTTAAAAAGTGAATATATCTGGTTAGGGAAGTTACTGATCATTGTAATTGATAATCTTGACAACGAAGCATTCTCTATTGAGATTTTATCAAATAAACTTTTTATGAGTTCATCAAACCTTAACCGGAAAGTGAAATCTTTATTTGGATTTCCAGCAATCCGACTGCTACGTGATATAAGGCTTCAATATGCTACAGAACTATTGATACTACAAAACAAATCAATTACTGAATCAGCAGCTGATGCGGGTTTTTTTGATATCGCTCATTTTTCCCGTGTTTTCAAACAAAATTTTGGATGTCCTCCCAGTAGATATGGAGATAGTATCACTTTATTTCCTTTTGTTGATTTATTGCGAAATCAATTATGATTCAAATTGATAAAAAGTAGCTGATTCTGTACAAATTAAAAAAGGAATAAACTGATAATTTTGACTTGTTAGAATGAATAATTGTACAATTAACATCTAAAAAACTTGTCAACTGACTCTGCAGGTCAGAAAGATAAGTGTTTGAATTTCAGATAAAAATAAATCTAACAGTAGTACAAGGCATACATATGCCAAAAGATGCAAAATATACTTTCATGTTACATTAAAATTTTGTTTGAGATTTTTATACAATACCGTAGATGTTGTTTTAAAAGGTTTGAAATAGACGTATGGAAAAACTTAATTAAGACAAATATTTAAAAATTGCTATAGAGGTAAAAGTCTATGACACAAGTTTAAAATATTATTAACCATTTAATTAGAAAATCATGAGTGTAAAAGTTACAAATGATGATTTAGTTCTTTTAGGTCACGGTAGTTATCCAGGTGGAGCAGCTAACACGAGACTTCCTAAAGAGATTGATCTATATATTTTACCACCTTTAGGGTATACTTTGATGACTGATGTTGCAGAAGCACTGATTCAACAAAGAGAAATTAAAACTGTGACGTTGCATCATAGCAATGGCAGTGGTAATACGACTATTGATGTTCCTTTTGTAGAATATTTGGGTGGAACCGATGCTCCAGATCTTACATTATATGATTTGGGATCTCTTAAAGATTGGGGTATACAAACTATAGGAACCAAACAAAACGTGGTTACTGTTAGCGAAACTACTTTGTTATCTCAATTGTTTACGTCTAATGCGAAAATCGTAGATGCCTTAGCAAAACTTCCTAAAGGAAAAAAATTAAAACTATACTGGTCAGCATGTGCAAATCAGGTAAGTGGTAATACTGCTAGTTTGAGTTAAATAATCATCTCAACCAAAAACTAGTAATGCATTTTTATTAATAAAGATTGATAAATCATTCTGGATGAAATAAAAATAATAAACCATTTTAGTGAAAGAACAATCACTTAAAAAAATCAAGCTGTTCACATTCAGAAAATAATGTGAGGCGGAACCTGAAAAGCTTATGAGTAAGGACAAACAATCAAAAATATAAAATTATGTTTAGTATAGAAGCATTAAATTCGACAACCAATTATACTATTTACTTAAAAAATGAAAGTAGTGATGATAAAAATTTCTGGTGTTTTTTAGAAAAACCAAATGGGGTACCAAGTAGTGCAGTTTTTGCAAATTCATCTGCTTCCTTAAATGTAGTGCCTAACTACGGGGGAACAAATAAGTTTGTTATTCCGCTTCAATACTCTTTAGGAGCTGGTGCTTCAAACGAAGCGGTAGGACTTGGTGTTCAAATTGATACGAGCATCATTAAAAATGCTGAGTTAAAACAAACCTGGGAAGCTTATTACGCTACTATACCACCTAATCAAGGGCCAAATTTGAGTCTTGTACAAGGACAAAAAAGTCCAGATAATACTATTGGATATTTATCTAATGGATTTAATAAAGTGAAAAATGAAAATGGGAAGTGGTTCAGTAATATGAGTTTTGGTATTCAGACTCAAAATGGATTTTTAGGGGTTACCTGGTCTCCTTCTCCAAATGATCAAAATACGATTACTCCAAAGTTTTCATTTTACATCTCTACAGGTTCTTTTACAAGTTATGAACTTGCTGATATTTCAACGATTTCCAGACAATCTGCAAAAGTTGAATTAAAAGATTTTATAAACTTAGAGGCAACCGTTACTTTGACTGCTACAGGAGAGTGGTTAGTACAAGGAGGAAAAGTATAAAAATGTAATATTTAGAAGGGCTGCCCAATAGCAGCCCTTTTTTTTAAAATTAAACACTTTATGAAAACATTCGAGAATAACAGATCTATAGAGGAATATCTATATGCCTTGCAACAGCGAAATTTGGTGTATAATTATGATTTTAGATATTTTAGTAATCAAATTGAATTTAATTACGGAACTCCTGATGGTTGGTGTTATGAGGATAAGGGAGCTAATGGAAGTATTAATTTTGATAAAAGTACAGAAAGCTGCATTATTAAAAAAAGCGGGGATAGTAGTTTAATGACTTTTAAACAAGCTCTTCATGAATTTCCACGTTGGAAGCAAATGCTTTTGGATGAAATGATTTCGGCTAAAGTAATTATGAATTTAAGTGTTGCCGGCAATGTAAGTGTAACACTATCAGATGGCATCGATTCAAATACTATTGTAAAAAGTGGTGTAGGCGATTTTGAAGTTGATGTGCAGTTAAAAATAAATAAAACGGCAAAAGCGGTTTGGATTGCGATTGCCTCTGCAACACCATCAATTGTGATTTCTATTGCAAAGGTATATGGAAATGTTGGAGTGGTTGCTTTAGAAAACTTACCATGTATCGTACAAGGTGTTATAGGAGAGCGTAAACAATATATTGGTACCGAAATACCTCCAGCTGAAGAGTTGTCTTTATGTCAAACTCCATTAGAACTTACTAATGATTATTCAAGGCTAAACTCCGTGATTAATAATAGATTTGGTAAAGGAGCAAATGGAAATTCTATGCTTATTGATATGAGAGGGTATTTTAGCAGAGCATGGAATAATGGTGCTAAGGTAGATCCTGACGCAGCAAATAGAAAACCGCCCGGAACAGGAACAATTCAAGGAGATCATGTAAGTACTGTAGAACAGGATATTTTTCTAAAACACGATCATGGATTAGATTTTTCAATTGACAAAAATATTCTAATGGGAGATAAAAGTTCAACGACAATTATAAATACTGCCAGTACTTCTAAAACCAAAGAAACTGCTGATGGAAAAGAAACCCGCCCAAAGAATATTGCTGAGCTTTATACTATTAAATGGGCATAATTGGCATAATCAGGAATCTCTAAAAAGAAAAAATCCGAAGTAATTTACCTCGGATTTTTTTTATCGTTTATCTTCTTTCGAATAATTAGATTCTCCATTAATATTAATTTCTCCGCCTAAAAAATGAGGTTTGCGATTTCTCAAAACATCAAAAAACGATTTAAAAATTGAACCGTATTCTCTAAAGCGAACATAATTGTAACCAAGATATTCTCCGTTATTGGCAGAATATCCAGAAGATTTAATGCCAAGTTTTTGTCCGATATAAATCGCTCGGTTTAAATGATATTCCTGAGAAATTAAAGTTGCTTTTTTAATCTTGAAAATATGTTTGGCACGATACATTGTTGAGTAAGTGTCGAAACCTGCGTAATCGATAAAGATCTTTGTAGTGTCGACACCATGATTATAACAGTAGTTTTTCATAACCGTTAATTCATCATATTCCTGACGACCGTTATCTCCCGAAAGTAGAATTTTATTAATTCGTTTCATTTTGTACAACAGTATACCGGCATCCAGACGATCTTTTAAATATTTGCTCGGCTCGTTTCCTTTAATTCCTGCACCAAAAATAATTCCAACATCATTTTTTGGGAACCTTTTTATCGAATAATGAATCTTGGTTTTAGTTGAAGATTTTACATAATAATTCACTGAAATAACAGCAATTAATCCAATAAGTAAAAGGTAAAAGAAGATTCTAAAATATTTTTTCACGATATATTTTGTAAGATTAAGATTCAAAAACACGAAGATAGCTAAAATTAATTCTAAGTTAAGATCAAATAAAAAAACCGAAGCAGGAAAGCTTCGGTTTCAAAATATCTAACAGTCTAAGAAGTCTAAGAATCTAAGAAAGTCTAAAGTAATCCTGCTCTTTTCAATAAAGCTTCAGGTTTTGGTTCCTGACCTCTGAAACGTTTATACAAAGTCATCGGATGTTCAGTTCCTCCTTTTGAAAGAACGTTATCTTTAAATTTCTTAGCAATTTCTTCGTTGAAAATTCCATTTTCATGGAAATATTCGAAAGCATCCGCATCTAAAACTTCTGCCCATTTGTAGCTGTAATATCCAGAAGAATAGCCACCTTGGAAAATGTGTGAAAACGCAGTACTCATCGCATTTTCTTTTACATCAGGATACAATTGCGTATTGGCAAATTGTTCTGTTTCGAAAGCTTTTAAGTCAGTAATATTAGTTGGATCTTGTCCGTGCCAAGCCATATCTAATAATCCAAAACTCAATTGACGCAACGTTGCTAAACCTTCCTGGAAACTTGCACTTTCTTTAATTTTCTGAACATATTCAATCGGAATGATTTCTCCCGTTTCATAATGATTCGCGAACAAAGCCAAAGCTTCCGGTTCGTAACACCAATTCTCCATAATCTGACTTGGTAATTCTACGAAATCCCAGTAAACAGAAGTTCCTGATAAACTTGGATAAACCGTATTAGCCAACATTCCGTGCAAACCGTGCCCGAATTCGTGGAATAAAGTCGTTACTTCATTAAAAGTCAATAATGAAGGTTTTGTTTCTGTTGGTTTAGTGAAATTACAAACGTTAGAAATATGAGGTCTTTCGTTTACGCCGTCTTTCACATATTGCGATTTGAATGAAGTCATCCAAGCGCCGTTTCTTTTTCCTTTTCTTGGGAAGAAATCAGCGTAGAAAATCGAAACTAAATTATTTTCAGCATCTCGAACTTCATAAGTGGTAACTTCTTCGTGATATTTATCGATATCAAAAACTTCCGTAAAAGTTAAACCATATAATTTTTTAGCAACTGTAAAAGCGCCGTCTAAAACTTTTTCTAATTGAAAATAAGGTTTCAGTTTTTCGTCGTCTAAATTAAAAAGTTGTTGTTTTAATTTTTCAGAATAATAAGCGCCGTCCCATTTTTCTAATTGCTCAATTCCGTCTAACTCTTTTGCGAAAGAAGTCAATTCTTCAAATTCTTTTTGAGCCGCAGGTTTTGCTTTTGCCAATAAATCATTTAGGAAAGAGAAAACTTTTTCTGGACTTTCGGCCATTCTTTCTTCTAAAACAAAATGTGCGTGCGTTTTGTAACCTAATAAATTCGCTCTTTCATGACGAAGTTTAGCAATTTTTAAAACGTTTTCTTCATTGTCGAATTCGTTTTTCTGAAAACCTTTCGCTCCAAATGCAATTGCCATTTTTTTACGCAATTCACGATTGTCAGCATAAGTTAAAAACGGAACGTAACTTGGGTAATCTAAAGTGAAAATCCAGCCTTCTTTTTCTTGATTTTTGGCTAATAATCTCGCCGCTTCGATTGTTCCTTCCGGTAAACCAGCTAAATCTTTTTCATCTGTTAAATGCAATTCGAAGTTATTGGTTTCTGCCAAAACGTTTTCACCAAACTGTAAACTCAATTTCGATAATTCTTTGTCGATTTCTCTTAATTGATTTTTTTTGTCTTCTGGCAAATTCGCTCCGTTTCTAGAAAAGCTTTTGTATTTTTTATCTAATAAAGTTGTTTGTTCTGGATTCAGATTTAAATTTTCTTTCTGATCATAAATCGCTTTTACTCTCGCAAATAAATCAGCATTCAAACGAATATCGTTTCCGAATTCTGAAAGTAAAGGTGAAACTTCCTGAGCAATTTTCTGCATTTCGTCATTCGTTTCTGCCGAATTCAAATTGAAGAAAACACTAGAAAGACGATCCAAAATATCGCCTGAATAATCCATCGCTACAATGGTGTTTTCAAAAGTCGGCGCAGCTGGATTATTTACAATCGCATCAATTTCGGCTTTAGCCAAAGCAATTCCTTCATTGAAAGCAGGAACGTAATCCTCGATTTTTATTTGCGAAAAAGGTGCTGTGTTATGTTTGGTATTGAAATATTGGGTTAAAACGCTCATATTATTTATGCTGTTTAAAATATAAAATTAGAAAATCATAATTTGATTTTTTCCGTATCCTGAAAAGTATTCCAAAAACGAAGTAACTCTAAATTAGTGTTTTCGATACGATAATAAAGTGAAATGTGTTTGGTAATGAAAATTTTATAAACGCTTTTGTAGTTGGTTTTTACAAATAAAACATTGTCATTTTTTAAAAGTGTTATAGTAGAGTTTACTTTTTCGATAAAATTGAGGGCCACTCTTTCAGACCATTCTGCTTCTAAATAATCAATGTGTTCCAAAAGTCTTTTTTAGCTTGTGGAGCCCAAATTACATTCATTATTTAAAATATTTTGAATAACGATTTTTGGTTTCTTCCATAACAACATCATGCGAAATTCCGTCATTATTGTCTAAAGAATAAATAGCCTCATTTATGTTGCTTTTTAGTTCTTCAGAAAGGCTTTCTTTAGATTGAATGAACTCCACAATTTCTTGAATTAAATCAGGATTATCGATGTCTAAAACAATTTTAGCGAGCTCTATTTTAGAAGTTTGAATGTTCATTTTGCTTTTTTTCCAAAGTTAAGTTTTTCTTTTAGAAATTTTTATAATGAATCGTTAATAGTTCTAAAGGTTTTTTTGAAAAGATTCTCAAAGAAAAAACACAGAGATTCACAAAATTTTGCCTGTCTCTGTGCTTCTTTTTGTGTCTGTGAAATTACTTCTTCAAACTTTCAGCCGCTTTATTAACCGCCGCTTTCAATTCTTCTTTATAAGAAATAATAGTATCTAAAACTTTTTTATCGTGGCTTCCGATGATTTGTGCTGCTAAAATTCCAGCATTTTTTGCTCCGTTTAAAGCGACAGTTGCAACAGGAACACCGCCTGGCATTTGCAGAATCGACAATACCGAATCCCAGCCATCGATAGAATTACTTGATTTTACGGGAACTCCAATTACAGGAAGCGGAGACATTGAAGCCACCATTCCAGGTAAATGCGCTGCACCGCCCGCTCCAGCAATAATTACCGAAATGCCGCGAGTATGTGCATTTTTGCTGAAATCGAATAATTTCTCCGGCGTTCTGTGTGCCGAAACGATATCTACTTCAACTTCTACATTAAATTGTTTTAATATGTCGATTGCATCCTGCATAACTGGCATGTCTGAGATGCTTCCCATTATAATAGCTACTTTGCTCATGTTTTTTGTTTGTTTTGTTTCAGGTTTCAAGTTTTGTTGAGACTAAAAACTGTTTGTTTTGTTTTAAAGTTGTAAACTTCGACTAATCACTAATCACTAATTACTAAGCGCTAATCACTCTAATAGTATTCTTAACTTCCTCTGCAATTCGTCTTGCTTCCTGCATATTTTCATTTACGATTGTAACGTGACCCATTTTTCTGAACGGGCGCGTTTGCTTTTTACCGTAAATATGTGGTGTAACGCCATCCCATCCTAAAATGGTTTCGATGTTTTCATAAACCACGTTTCCAGAATGCCCTTCGGCACCGACTAAATTTACCATAATTCCGGCAACTTTGCTGTCTGTGTTTCCTAACGGAAGATCTAAAATAGCGCGTAAATGATTTTCGAATTGTGAAGTATAACTTGCTTCTATAGAATAATGCCCTGAATTGTGTGGACGAGGAGCAACTTCGTTTACCAAAATTTCGTCGTCCTGAGTCTGGAACATTTCAACAGCCAAAAGACCAACATGATTAAAGTTTTCTGAAACTTGTAAAGCAATTGCTCTGGCTTTTTCTGCAACTTTTTCGTCGATTCTTGCAGGACAGATTACGTATTCAACTTGGTTGGCTTCCGGGTGAAATTCCATTTCTACAACCGGATACGTTTTCATTTCTCCAGATGGATTTCTTACCACAATTACTGCCAATTCATTTTTGAACGGAACCATAGTTTCTGCAATGCATTCTACATTTGGAAGTATATCTAAATCTGAAACTTGGCGAACTATTTTTACGCCATTTCCATCATAACCAAATTCGGTGCATTTCCATACAAATGGTAATTTCAGATTGTTGATTTTAGATTTTAGTTGATCTAAATTTTCAAATCTTTCGAATGGTGCAGTTGGGATATTATTTTTAGCGTAAAAATCTTTTTGAACACCTTTATTCTGAATTCCTTTTAAGGTTTTTGGAGATGGATATATTTTTAAACCTTCGTTTTCTAATTGCGTTAAAGCTTCAAGGTTTACCAATTCAATTTCAAAAGTCAAAACATCGACTTGTTTTCCGAAATTATAAACCGTTTCATAATCCATTAAATCGCCTTGAAAGAATTTATTACAGGCAATTTTACTAGGCGCTTCATCGCTTGGATCAAGAACGTAAGTTTGTATGTCAAATTTTCGGGTATCGAACAAAAGCATTTTGCCTAATTGCCCTCCGCCTAATATTCCTAATTTAAAATCAGAAGAAAAATAATTCATTTTGTGTTGTGTTTTTGCAAAGATACTTTTTAATCTTTTTTTAGCCAAAATTTAGTTTTTCTGCTATGGATTGATAAAGTTTTGCCACAGATTAAAAGGATTAAAAGGATTTTTTTTGTGTGTGTTTTTGGTTGCCACGAATTACACGAATTTTCACAAATTTTTTAGGTTGAATTAAAAAAAAGAATTCGTGAAAATTAGTGTAATTGCTTCGCCTGTTCGCTATCGCTCGGGTTGTGGCGAAAAAATCCTTTTGATCCTTTTAATCTGTGGCTATCAAAAAACTATTTTATTTTCTTCAAAACTTCTTTGGCGACGGCTTTGTATGCGGCAGAATGATCTCCGAAATCTTTATCAATAATCACTTTTAGTTCGGGATGAATCCAGTCGTAATGATTTCCTAAAACATATAAAGTTCTTATTGAATATGCTTTTGTAGCGACTTTTGTGTCATTAATTAACCAATCGAAAGAAGCTTCTATGCAATCCTGAAGATTTTCTTCGGAAAGTTTTATGGAGTTTTCGTTTTTCTTGTAATGAGATTTTACCAAAAGCTGAACGACTTTTGCAATTGGACGCATGGAACTTTCATCTTTTAAAACTTTCAGATTCGAACAGAAAAAATCAAGATGAGGTTGAAGCCAAAGTAATTCTTCATAAGACACAAATTCTAAAATCCAGCAAGCTTTATGATTGTTTTTGTCTTCGGGCGAAAAGCAAATCGAAACCAACTCGCTAAAAAGGGAAGGGTTTTCTAAAACATCTTGTGCCGTTTTGAGACGATTTTCTCTATAAGCATTTACATAATCGAGTTTTTTTTGCAATTCAGAAAGCATCATTTAATATTTAAATACTAAGCTAAAATAAGTAATTTAATGAGATAATTCCGTAATAATTTATTGGTAATCCAGGATAATAAAATCTTGGTTGAGCATTTCCGACAGCGGTTGCATTGGTCAAAATCATCGAAGCGTATTTTTCATTTGTGACATTGTTGATTCCTGCGTCTAAATGCGCTTTTAAACCAGATAAAATTTCAAATTGATAACCCGTTTTTAAATTTAAAAGCGAATAAGAATCTGAAAAATTAGCATTCGAATCGTTCATTGGGATTTTATCGGTAAACTGAAAATCGGCTGAGAAGTAAAAGCCAGAATTGGTATTTAAATTAAAACCTGCACTTGCCGTATTCGCTGGAACTCCGGTTAATTTGTTTCCTGAATAATCATTTCCGTTATCGACGAATTCTTTAAATTCATAATTTCCAATTGAATTTCCTATATATGAATCTAAATTAAAAGTTCGATTGATTGTCCAATTGTGATTCAACGAAATTTCGATTCCTTCATGGAAAGTTTTTCCAGCATTTACACCTTCATATTGATCGTCGCCGATTCTTTTGGCTACTAATAAATCTTTAATTTCCATTCGGTAAACGGCAATTTGTGTGTATAATTTTTTGTTGAAAAAATGAAGTTTTCCTCCCAATTCAAAATTATAGCCCGTTTCTGGTTTAATGTTTTGATTGATGTTTCCTGCTGAGGTTAGAGTTTCTTCGGTTGCGGGAAGAGAAAATCCTCGGCTTACAGAAAAGTAAAAGGTTCGGATTTCATTCGGCTTAAATAAAAAGGAAAGTTGTGGCGAAAAAATTCCGTCATAACTATAATGTTCCGTTGGATTATTCGCGGAAGCGGGAAAATCATTCTGAAGTTCGAATTTGGTTTTATTGTAATTTAAACCGGCTTGAATTTCAAAATGATCGGAAAGTAAAGTTCTGATTTGCGAAAAAATATTGTAAAAATCTCTTTTTTGATTCGTTGCAGAAAGCTGATTACCTTGTAAACTTCCGTTTCCATTATTCTGTTGATATAAGTTTTGAAAAGTATTTCCGCTGTAATTATCTCTGAAATATTCCAGACCAGCAATAAATTGATTTTTGATTTTTCCGATTTTAAAATCTCCTGAAAACTGAGTTCTCGCGCCCGAAGCAAAAGTATATTGACGCAAAATATCAAAAGGTCGCGGTTCGTTGCTGTCTTTATAATTGATGAAAACTGAAGTCGAATTATTTAAATGATCGTTTATTTTGAAATCGTAAGCTAATCCGCCCAAAGTCGATTTGTATTCTTTGAATCCTTTTGAAGCAACCCAAGTCGGCGCTCCCGCTTTTGGATTATTGTCGAAAGTGTTTTTATTAATCGAACTCGGAATGTAAGCTTTCAAATAAGTATAATTAGAAAAATAAGTCAGTTTGCTGTTTTTCTTTCTAAATAATTCTCCGCCAAGCGTAATTCCTTCCCGACTGTAAGCACTATTTTGTCGCCAGCCGTCTGTCTTTAAATTATGATAACTAAGATTTAAAGAACTGCTTTTTTCATTCAAATCAAAACTGATTCTGTTTTTTAATAATCCAAAAGAACCAAACACAGAACTTACTTCAGCCTGATAATTTCCTTTTTTTAATGTTTGAGGTGAAATTAAAATTGCTCCGCCCAATCCAGCGCCGTAAATACTCGAAAGCGGACCTTTTATAACTTCAATTTGATTGATATTTTGAAGGTCAATATCATCAATTACGGTTTCACTGTTTCCAGAAGTCAGTGGAATAGTTCCATAAAATGCTCTAATTTTATTAGTTCCGTAAGGAGTTCTCGCGCCAATTCCGCGAATCGAAATTCGGGTTGTGGTAATATTCGACGACTGCATAAAAACTCCAGGAATCGTATTAATGACATTGCTGATATCTGTTGTGCTATTTCGAAGTAATTCTTTTTCTGATAAAATACCAATCGAAGCCGGACTATTCTGTAAATCCCGATTAATATGAAGCGGACTTATTAAAACTTCGTTTAGTTTTTGAGTTTTTACAGAATCAATAGAGTTGCTTTTTTCATCTTGTGCAAAAATGTTTTGACAAACAATTAGAACAAGAAGAAAAAAGCAATATTTTTTTGAAAACATAAAAGGTTTCTTAAATATGAAAAAAATGCAGAAAATGTATAGGTTTGGTGCGGAGCACAAAGTTTAAAAACAATTTTGTCATTTCGACGAAGGAGAAATCACACTCGTGATTCGACAAAGATTGGCGATTTTCATTGTGGAGTTTCTAGTGTGATTTCTCCTCCGTCGAAATGACAAAAAGAAGTAAATTTAGAATTCTATGTGTTTAAATTAGAATTTGGAATTTTACTTATTCGCTGTCACTTTCCAAATCGTATTTCCGCTGTCATCATTAACCAAAAGCGCTCCATCTTTCATAACTGTAACAGCAACTGGGCGTCCGTAAACTTCCGCTTTATCATTATCAGAAATAAAACCAGTTAAAAAATCTTCCGGTTTTCCTGAAGGTTTTCCATCTTTAAAAGGAACGAATAATACTTTGTAACCTGAAATATTAGAACGGTTCCAAGAACCATGCTGACCAACAAAAGCGCCATTTTTATATTTTGCCGGAAATGCATCCTTAGTATAAAAAGCCAACCCAAGAGAAGCAGTGTGTGGACCGACAGGAACATCTGGAACAATTGCTCTTTTGATTAAATCTTTTCGTTCGCCTTTCCCTTTCCATCTTGGATCAGGAATACTTCCAAAATACGAATATGGCCATCCGTAAAAACCGCCTCTTTTTACACTTGTAATATAATCGGGAACTAAATCGTCGCCAAGTTCATCTCTTTCATTTACAGCAGTCCAAAGCTCTTTTTTATTGGCCGGATTCCAATCCATTCCCATAGGGTTTCTAAGTCCGTCAGCATAAATTTTTTCGCCAGTTCCATCAGGATTGATTTCTAAAATGGCAGCGCGACGAATTTCTTTATCCATTCCGTTTTCTCCAACATTGCTTCCTGAACCAACACCAATATAAATTTTTGTTTCTTCAGGATTAGCAAGTAAACTTCTAGTCCAGTGATTGTTGTATCCGCCAGCTGGTAATTCAACAATTTTGGTTCCTTGAGTTTCTAATTTCAAAGGTGCATTTTTATAAGGATAACGATAAAGTCCATCGGTATTTGCAACATAAAAAAAGTCTTTTAAAATTAACATTCCTAAAGGTCGGTTAAGGTCTTTTAAAAAAACTTCTCGAGTTTCATAGGTTCCGTCTTTGTCAGTGTCGCGCAAAATTATAATTTGGTTTTTACTCGTTCTTGTTCCGCTTTCAACAACAAAAATATCATCGTTTGGACCTATATAACTCCAACGAGGATTACTAAAACCGTCAGCAAATTTTGTAACGGTAAAACCTTCTGGTGCTATTGGCGTTTTTCCTTCTGGCCAGCCTATAACTTTACTGTTTTTTGTTTTTGATTCGGTTGCGTATGGAGGCGGCAGGGTGAGGTCGCCTATTGCAGTTTTTACAACAGTTGCAGGTTGTTTAGCTAAAGCTTCTTTTTCTTCCTTTGTTACTTGTCCTTGACAGGCTGTTAATATCAGGAATGCTGAAAAGATTTGTATTGTGGTTTTCATTGAGGTTTGTATTAAAGATTAAAAGGCCTCAATTTACTAAAATTAAAAAGATTTTTTTTTAAAAGATGTACTTAATGTGCTTAAAAAATACTCAGACAGTTTATTTTGATACTTACAGTTAAGTTGTAATTCTGTATCTTTGTCCATTATTTTAAATTTAAAAATAATGATACAACTTCACGATAAACAATTTGTTCCGTTTATTTCGGCTAAAGAAATTGATTTTGCTTTAACCAAATTAGTGGCTCAGGTAGAAGACGATTTTGGAGATGATACACCAATTTTTATTGGAGTTTTAAACGGCGCCTTTATGGTTGTTTCCGATTTTTTGAAAAAATATAAAAAACCATGCGAAGTTTCATTTATAAAAATGGCATCGTATGAAGGAACTGAAAGTACAAATTCGGTTAAAGAATTAATAGGAATCAATCAGGATTTGACAGGCAGAACTGTTGTTATCATTGAAGATATTATTGATACCGGAAACACAATCGAAGAATTAAAACATTTATTTAAAGAACGAAATGTAAAGCATTTTAAAATTGCAACATTATTCTTTAAGCCAGAAGCGTACAAAAAAGATATTAAAATCGATTATATCGGAATCAGAATCCCGAATAAATTTATTGTAGGTTACGGATTAGACTATGATGGTCTTGGAAGAAACCTGACAGAGGTTTATAAATTAGCTGAATAATTTAAAAACAAACACAACTATATATTCATTTTAAACTTCTTAAAGTAAGAAGTCGCAACACTAACAGTCATTATGATTAACATCGTTTTATTTGGAAAGCCTGGTGCAGGAAAAGGAACTCAGGCAGAATTTTTAAAAGAAAAATACAACTTAACACACCTTTCAACAGGAGATATTTTTCGTTTCAATTTAAAAAATGATACTGAGCTAGGAAAAAAAGCAAGAGTTTTTATGGATAACGGAGAATTAGTTCCGTGCGAAGTAACAACAGCAATGTTAATTGATGAAGTAAAAAAACACCCTGATACAGCAGGATTTTTATTTGATGGTTATCCAAGAACAATTGATCAGGCTGAAGCTTTAGATAAATTTTTGCCAACAATTGGTTCAAGTGTTACTGCTACAATTGCTTTAGAAGCTGATGACGAAATTTTAGTAGCACGTTTACTAGAAAGAGGAAAAACTAGCGGAAGAGCTGATGATCAGGACGAAGAAAAAATTCGTGTAAGATATCAGGAGTACAACGAAAAAACAGCTCCATTAATTGGATATTATAAAGAACAAAATAAATTTCATGCCGTAGATGGTATTGGAACAATTGAACAAATTACAGAAAGATTAACATCGGTTATAGATAATTTGTAACAAAACCTGTTTGAAGTTAAAAGTTAAATGTTTAGAAGGAAATTGAAATAAGTTCTGAAAAACATTTAACTTTTGGCTTTTAACTTTAAACTTAAAAATGGAAATACTAATAATATTTTTTCTAATACTATTAAATGGAGTTTTCTCGATGTCTGAAATTGCATTGATTTCGGCCAGAAAAAACAGATTGGAAACGGCGGCAAAAAAAGGAAATAAAGGTGCCAAAATTGCGCTTGATCTGGCGAATTCTCCAAACAAATTTTTATCAACGGTACAAATCGGAATTACCTTAATCGGGATTTTGACGGGTATTTATAGTGGTGATAAAATTACGATAGATGTAGAAAGTTTTGTTTCCGGTTTTGCTGTTTTAAAACCTTACGCTCATTCACTTGCAGTTGGAATTGTGGTGGTTGTTTTAACTTTTTTCTCGTTGGTTTTGGGAGAATTGCTTCCAAAACGAATTGGATTAAATTATCCTGAAGCAATCGCAAAAATGTTTGCAATGCCAATGAAAGTAATTTCGATTATTACGGCGCCTTTTATTTGGCTCTTGACATCTTCGACCGATTTTTTGTTGAATATTCTTCAGATAAAACCAACCGCTGACGGAAAAGTTACAGAAGAAGAAATCAAAGCAATCATAAAAGAAGGAACTGAAGTTGGTGAAGTTCAGGAAATTGAGCAAGATATTGTGGAACGTGTTTTTCACATCGGAGACAGAAAAGTAAGTTCGTTGATGACGCATAGAAAATCTGTTGATATGCTTCCGTTAAAAGAAGATAAAGCGAAAATCAAAGAATTGGTTGTTCAGGATTTGCATGCAGTTTATCCGGTTTACAATGACAATTATGACGATATTGTTGGTGTCGTAACTTTGAAAAATATTTTTGCCCACATCGAAAACGATAATTTTGATTTGTCTGCAATTATGTCTGATGCGCCTTATTTAATGGAACAGACAACGGCTTATAAAGCATTGGAAAATTTCAAAAAAACAGGTGTTCATTATGCTTTAGTTTCAGATGAATATGGAGTTTTTCAGGGTATGATTACTTTGAATGATATTTTGGAAGCTTTAGTAGGCGACGCATCTGAGTTTTATAAAGATGAATTTCAACTGATCGAAAGAGAAGATGGTTCATGGTTGGTTGACGGACATTATTCATTACATGATTTCTTAACTTATTTTGAGTTAGACGAATTGACAAATGATTATGAAGTAAATACCGTTAGTGGTATGATTATGACCGAGCTTTCACATATTCCAAAAGAAGGCGAAAAATTGGTTTGGCAAAAATTCGTTTTAGAAGTCATCGATATGGATGGCGTTAAGATTGACAAAGTTTTAGTAAAAGCTTTAAAAGAATAGAGATAAAATTTTGTTTCAAGTTTCAAGTTTCAAGTTCCAGGTTATTGCGTTGCGCAAACTTGAAACTTGAAACGTGAAATCTGAAACTACACATAAACAAAAAAAATGACAGAAGGAAATTTTGTAGATTACGTTAAGATATACGTTTCATCCGGAAAAGGAGGGAAAGGATCTACGCATTTACATAGAGAGAAATTTATTGAAAAAGGAGGTCCTGATGGAGGTGACGGAGGTCGCGGAGGACATGTGTATTTAGTGGGAAATAAAGGACTCTGGACATTATTTCATTTAAAGTTTGCGCGCCACATTAAAGCCGGACATGGTGGAGATGGAGGTGGAGATCGAAGCACCGGAGCAGATGGAGATGATAAAATTATTGAAGTGCCGCTAGGAACTGTTGTAAAAGACAAAGAAACCGGAGAGACACTTTTTGAGATTACAGAACACGGAGAAAAACAGATTCTTGCAAGAGGAGGAAAGGGAGGTTTAGGAAACTGGCATTTTAGAAGTTCGACTAACCAAACGCCTCGTTATGCACAACCAGGTTTGCTTGGTGTAGAAATGGATGTCATTTTGGAACTTAAAGTTTTGGCTGATGTTGGTTTAGTTGGTTTCCCAAATGCAGGAAAATCTACTTTATTGTCTGTATTGACTTCGGCAAAACCAAAAATTGCTGATTATCCGTTTACGACTTTAAAACCAAATTTAGGTATCGTTGCTTACAGAGATTTTCAATCTTTTGTGATTGCTGATATTCCTGGAATTATTGAAGGTGCTGCCGAAGGAAAAGGTTTAGGACATTATTTTTTGCGTCATATTGAACGTAATTCAACTTTATTATTTTTAGTTCCTGTTGATACACCAGATATTAAAGCAGAATACGATATTTTGGTTAACGAATTAACAAAATACAATCCTGAAATGCTGGATAAAGAACGTCTTTTAGTAATCTCAAAATGCGATATGCTGGATGATGAATTAAAAGCAGAATTAAAAGCCGAACTTGATGTTTCTTTTAAAGATGTTCCTTACATGTTTATTTCATCTGTTGCACAACAAGGTTTGACAGATTTAAAAGATAAACTTTGGAAAATGCTAAATGAGTAAAAAAGCATTTCTATATAAAAACAAAACCCGACAATTATTTTGTCGGGTTTTTGCTTTTTGTACGAAAAAACAAAAAGCATGTGGGATATTTTTTTTAATTATTAAACCTTAAGATATCCCAAAAATTATAATCCGAAGTTTTTAGAAATTCCAATTTTTAAAGTTTTTCCAAAATCAAACCCAAAACGTTCTTGTCTCGGATCATTTTTCCCGTCAAGATTATCATAGTTTAATCCTCCGATAGAGAAATTTAAACCAAATCCTCTTTTCATGTTAATGAATAATGCAGGCGTTAAATTTGCATACATTCCTTTCGCATTGTTCAAGTTTGTAGATTGGTATCCGGCACCTAAATCTCCAAAAACAGAAAATAAATCTGAAAGTGGCACTGTATAACGTACAAAACCGCCAATTTTATATCGCTCTGTTGTATCAGATCCAGAAGTTTTAACATTCATAATAGAACCTTCAACTCCTGCAGTCCATTGATCAGCAAACTGATATCCAACTTTTGGAGAAAATTCAAAGTTTTCAAGTTTAGAGTCTCCAATCTTTTCTGAAGAAAATCCAACATTTCCACCTAGTAAAATTGAATTTTTTTGTGCACTTGCAAAAGTTGTAACCATTACAACTACCGCTACTAATAATTTTTTCATCTTTTAAATTTTTTATTACTGGGCAAATTTAGAAGATTTAAAATTGTAAGAAATAATTTATAATTAAAATTTTTAAAAGAAAGTATATTTTTACAAATTATATTGTTTTTTAAAAGCCGTATGGTTTAGTTTTCTAAATTTTTAAATGTTTCGTGAAGATTTGTGCACGATTTTTAAGATAATTTTTGTGTTCACTTAAATTATGGATTTCGCAAAATCATCTTTTCTTTTATTTAATATGTTTTGAATTTGCGTTGAAAGCTTACTTTTTTTGCGAAAATGAGCTATATTCGCATCACTTAAATAAAATAACATGAAAAAAATAGTTTTATTCTTAACCATGTGCTTGATGGCTTTTCCTGTAAGAGCCGATGAAGGAATGTGGTTTTTGATGTTTATCGAAAGATTGAACCATAGAGATATGGAGAAAATGGGACTTCAGTTAACAGCTGAAGAAATCTACAGTATCAATCATCATAGTTTAAAAGATGCTATTGTACAGTTCAATGGAGGTTGTACTGCTGAAATCGTTTCTAACAGTGGTTTGGTATTAACTAATCATCACTGTGGATATAGTGCGATTGCAGAACTTTCAACTGCCGAACAAAATCATTTGAAAGATGGTTTTTGGGCAAAAAATCGTTCAGAAGAATTGAAACCTAAATCTTTATATGTTCGTTTCTTCGTTCGTATGGACGATGTTTCGAAAAGAATTTTGTCAAAAGTAAATGATCAAATGACAGAAACTGAAAGAAACAAAATCATTCAGCAAGAAATCAGTTTAATTGAAAAAGAAAACAGCGAAAACGGAAAATATACTGTTTCTGTTCGCCCTTTCTTTCAAGGAAATGAATATTATTATTTTGTTTACCAAGATTATACAGACGTTCGTTTGGTAGGAACACCGCCAGAAAGTGTAGGTAAATTTGGTGGAGATACTGACAACTGGGAATGGCCGCGTCAAACAGGAGATTTTTCGATGTTTAGAGTTTATGCTGATAAAGATGGAAATCCTGCAACGTATTCTAAAGACAATGTGCCTTTGCAACCAAAACATTATTTGCCTGTAAGTATTAAAGGTGTAAAAGAAAATGATTTTGCAATGATTCTTGGTTATCCAGGAAGAACAAACCGTTGGATGCCGGCTGGAGGAATTGAGCAAAATGTAAAATTTGCTTATCCTGCATGGGTTGAAGGTGCAAAAACCGGAATGGATGTCATGAAAAAGTATATGGATAAAGATGCGACTGTTCGTTTAAACTACGCTTCTAAATATGCTTCGACTGCAAATTACTGGAAAAACCGTCAAGGTATGATCGATGCTTTAACAAAAGCCGGAACAGCAGATGCAAAAGCAGAGCAAGAAGATAAATTTTATGAGTGGGCAAGTAAACCTGCTAATAAAGATAAATACGAAAATGTAATTCCGACAATCAACGATTATTATAGAGAAACGAATATAAAAGCGCGTCACGATAATTATTTGTCACAAGTTTTGCGAACGTCAAGTTATGCCGCTGGTCCAGCAAATCTTGGAAATGCATTGATTGCTTACTATAAAGAAAATGATGCTAAAAGAGCTGAGATGTTGCCTAAAATCAACGCTTTAGTTGATAATATTTATGGTGATTTTTATGCGCCTTTAGAAAAAGATGTTTTAACGGCTCAATTGAATTTATACGCTGCTAAAGCTTCTGAATATGGACTTGCTCCAGAAATTGCAAAAATGAAAGCAGCTAATAACGGAGATTTTACTGCAGATGTAGCAAAAGCAACTGAAATTAGTTATTTTACAAATAAAGAAAAAGTATTAGCATTTTTGGCTGATCCAAAACCATTAGCAATTGTACATGATCCATTGTATATTATTTCTAATGATCTTTTGACGAAATTCCGTGCTAAAACGGATGATCAGGCAAAAGCAGATGATGGTTTTGCAATTGCTTACCGTAAATTAGTTGAAGGTTTAAGAGAGTCAAAATTAAACGCAATAAAATATCCGGATGCTAACTCAACTTTGAGATTGACTTACGGAAAAGTTCGCGCTTTACCTGCAGATCCTCGTAACGATGCTAAAATCAACAATTACACAGATATGGCTAGTATGGTAAAAAAATACAAAGCCGGAGATCAGGAATTTGATTTACCAGCTCGTTTGTTAGAATTAAATAAAGCAAAAGATTACGGACAATATGCTGATAAAGCAGGATATATGCCAATCAACTTTTTAACAGACAATGATATTACAGGAGGAAATTCTGGTTCACCGGTTCTTAACGGAAAAGGAGAATTAATCGGAATTGCTTTTGATGGAAACATCGAAGCGATGGCTGGAGATGTTATTTTTGATTCTAAATTACAAAGAACGATCAACGTTGATATTCGTTATGTGCTTTGGATTATCGATAAATATGCTGGAGCTAAAAACATTATTGATGAATTGACGATTGCAAAATAATCTCAATTTCTTTATAAAATTAAACCCGACAGTTTCTTGAAATTTGTCGGGTTTTTTGTTTTATATATTTCCTTATTTTTGATATATGAAAAAGCTGCTAATCTTATTTTTAATTGTTCCGATCTATTGTTGGTCGCAATCTAATTTTGAAAAAGCAGAAAAATTATTTCAGTCTAAAAAATACAATGAAGCCCAATTACTTTTTGAGGGAATATTAAAAAACAATCCATCAGATTTAAAAACTTTGGAGTATTTGGGCGAAATTGCGGCACATCAAAAATCTTGGGTGAAAGGTGCTGAATATTTCAAAAAATTAAAAGAATTGAAACCTACAGTTGCTGACTATTTTTTTAAATACGGAGGTTGTCTGGCGATGCGTGCTGTCGAAGTAAATAAAATTAAAGCTTTTTCAATGGTTGGCGATATGAAAGAAGCTTTTGAAAAAGCAATCGAACTCAATCCAAAACACGTTCAGGCAAGATGGGCATTGATTGAAATATATTTACAATTGCCTGGAATTTTAGGAGGAAGCGAATCGAAAGCAATTTCATATTCTAACGAATTGGCACAGTTTTCACCAATTGATGGCTATTTGTCAAAAGGAAGAATCGACGAATATTTTAAACGTTACGATGCAGCCGAAAAAAATTATAAAAAAGCACATGAAATTGGCAATTCAAAAGTCACGTTTCAAAAATTATATAATTTATATTTGAACAAATTAAAAGATCCTAAAAAAGCGCAGGAACTGAAACGAAAATTTGACGCATAATAATCAAATCTCAAAACTGAATTCTGAAAAATAAATTGGAATTTAGTATTTAAATAAATTGGAATTTTAAATGAAAACACATTTCATCGCGATAGGCGGAAGTGCCATGCACAACTTGGCATTAGCATTGCATAACAAAGGATATCAGGTTACAGGAAGCGACGATGCTATTTTTGAACCATCAAAATCAAGATTAGAAAAAAAAGGAATTTTGCCTGCTGAATTAGGCTGGTTTCCAGAAAAAATAACTGCTGATATTGATGCAATCATTTTAGGAATGCACGCAAAAGCAGATAATCCGGAATTGCTAAAAGCACAGGAATTAGGATTGAAAATTTATTCATATCCGGAGTTTTTATATGAGCAATCAAAAAATAAAACGCGCGTTGTAATTGGCGGTTCTCACGGAAAAACGACAATTACTTCGATGATTTTGCACGTAATGCATTACCATAATATTGCGGTTGATTATATGGTTGGCGCGCAATTAGAAGGTTTTGATACAATGGTTCACTTAACCGAAGAAAATGATTTTATGGTTCTGGAAGGAGATGAATATTTATCTTCACCAATTGATAGACGTCCGAAATTTCATTTGTATCAACCAAATATTGCTTTAATTTCTGGAATTGCCTGGGATCATATTAATGTGTTTCCAACGTATGAAAATTACGTAGAGCAATTTGAAATCTTCATAGGAAAAATTACAAATGGAGGAATTTTGGTTTACAATGAAAATGATCCAGAAGTAAAACGTGTTGCAGAAGCAGCTACAAATCCAATTCGAAAGCTAGCATATTCAACTCCAAATTATACAGTAAGTGACGGTGTAACTTTATTAGAAACTCCTGAAGGTGATATGCCAATTGAAGTTTTTGGTGCGCATAATTTAAATAATTTGGCTGGAGCCAAATGGATTTGCCAAAATATGGGTGTAGATGAGGCTGATTTTTATGAAGCAATTGCAAGTTTTAAAGGCGCTTCAAAACGTTTAGAAAAAATAGCTGAAGGAAAAGGCAAAGTTGCTTACAAAGATTTTGCACATTCACCAAGTAAAGTTGCAGCAACTACAAAAGCGGTAAAAGAACAGTACCCAAACAGAACTTTGGTAGCTTGTCTAGAGCTTCATACGTATAGTAGTTTAAATGCTGAATTCTTAAAAGAATATGAAGGCGCGCTTGAATATGCTGATGTTGCAGTTGTGTTTTACTCACCAGATGCTGTAAAAATTAAACAATTGGAGGAAGTAACTTATGAGCAAATTGCAAAAGCATTTAATCGTGAAGATCTTGTTATTTATACTAATCCTGCTGAATTCAAAGAATATTTATTCAATTTGAATTTAGACAATTCGGCACTTTTATTAATGAGTTCCGGAAATTATGGAGGATTAAATTTTGACGAAGTAAAAGGTTTGATTGAGTAATTAATTAATTAGAAAATTAGATAAAGTGCCAATTGTTTTCAGTTGGCACTTTTTTTTGATTCAAATAAATAATGAAAGATATTTCTTTCTTTTTTAAATATCTTCGCTTTTTAAAAATTTGTTTTAATATGGAAAAATCTCATTTCCCAATTACTAATTGGTCAGAGGATGACAGACCTCGCGAGAAATTAATGCTGAAAGGAAAAAATGCGCTGAGCGATGCTGAATTAATTGCAATTTTGATAGGTTCAGGCAGCCGAAATGAATCGGCAGTGGAGTTGAGTAAAAGGATTTTGGCTAATGCCGATAACCTAAATGCATTGGGAAAAATGTCGATTTCTCAATTAATGAATTTTAAAGGAATAGGAGAGGCGAAAGCTATTGCAATTATTGCTGCATTAGAGCTTGGACGCCGCCGCCGCGCTGAAGATGCCGTAGAATTAATAAAAATTACTTCAAGCAAATTGGTTTTTGAATTAATGCTTCCCATTATAGGAGAATTGGCTCATGAAGAATTTTGGGTACTTTTTCTGAATAATTCTAATAAAGTAATTTCGAAATCACAGCTGAGTAAAGGAGGTATCACGGGAACTATTGTAGATGTTCGGCTGGTTTTTAAACTAGCGCTGGAAAATGGAGCTACTAGCTTGATTTTGTGTCATAATCATCCATCTGGAAATACACAACCAAGTGAGGCTGACAAACTCATTACGAATCGGATTAAATTGGCGGGCGAAAGCTTAGATGTTAAAGTTTTGGACCATTTGATTATTACTGAAACAAAATATTATAGTTTTGTAGACGAAGGAATTTTTTAGATTATGAACACCAATATTACAGATGTTTTTTTTGATTTAGATCACACGCTTTGGGATTTTGACAAAAATTCAGAAATGGCTTTTGATCGTATTTTCAAAAGCAAATTTCCAGAAATCAAAACTGAGGATTTTATTGAAAAATATATTCCAATTAATCAGGCGTGCTGGAAGTTATATCAAAACGATGAAATAACACATGTTGAACTGCGTTACAACAGATTAAAGTTTTCGTTTGATGCTTTAAATTATGAAATTTCAGATGAAAATATAAATGAGATTGCAACTGATTATATTGAATTTTTGACCGATAATAATCATCTTTTTGATGGAGCAGTTGAAGTTTTGGACTATTTAAAACCAAAGTATAAACTACACATTATAACTAATGGCTTTGCAAAAGTTCAGGACAAGAAAATCAAGAATGCATCACTTTCCGATTATTTTAATACTATTACAAATTCAGAATTAGCTGGTGTAAAAAAACCAAATAGTATTATCTTTGATTATGCTGTTAATTTGGCTCAGGCTTCAAAAGAAAATAGTATCATGATTGGTGATTGTTTAGATGCCGATGTAAACGGAGCTTTAAATGCTGGTCTGGATGCGATTTTCTTTAATGAGAAAAAAATTGATGTTGCACAAAATATAAAACAAGTAAACCATTTATTAGAACTTAAAAAATATTTATAATGATGAGAATTAAATTTTTGCTGGCTGTATTTTTCATTTCAGTTATCGGATTTGCACAATCTGTAAATGATTACAAAGCGGTTATTGTGCCGTTGAAATATGATTTTTTAAAATCGGATAATCAATACAGAATGGCAACAATAAGCAAAGGAAATTTAACTAAAGCTGGTTTTCAGGCTTTTTATGCAAATGAAGAACTTCCAGCAGAACTTAACGACCGTTGTCAGCTTTTATATATTGATGTAAAAAAAGATAATGGTTTTTTGGTTACTAAACTTTTTGTTGAGTTGAAAGATTGCTACGGTACAGTGGTTTATACTTCAGAAATTGGGAAAAGCAAAGAAAAAGATTACGAGGTAGCGTATAGAGAGAGTTTAAACATGGCTTTTATTTCAATTAATGGTCTTCATTATAAATACAGCGGAAAAACTGCTACACCTAGTGGAAAAGCGGGTATGATTACCGCAGCTCCAGTTGCGGTTGCAGCAACTGCGAGACCTTCTCAACCTGTTGCAACTCCTGTTTCTACTCCAGTTGCTGATGTTACAGATCCAAATTTACTTTACGCACAACCAACAGAAAATGGATTTCAGCTGATCGACAAAACACCAAAAGTAGTAATGAAATTATTGAAAACTTCACGCCCAGATTCATTCATTGCTATTAAAGATGGAGTTCAGGGAACTTTGAATGCAAAAGACAATCAATGGTTTTTTGAATATTATCAAAATGATAAATTAGTTTCTGAAAAAGTTTCAGTTAAATTCTAAATATAAAATATGGTTTTAGTAACCATATTTATCTTTCCAACGGTTCTTTAAAAATTCGCGGTTGCTATTCTCTCTAGAATTGTTTCCAGGATTGTAAAGAACCGTTTCTTTTACGGCATCAGGTAGAAATTCTTGTTCTGCGAAATTATTGGCATAGTCATGCGAATATTTGTAATCATCCCCATATCCTAATTCTTTCATCAATTTCGTTGGAGCATTTCGCAAATGAATTGGAACTGGAAGATCGCCAGTTTGTTTTACTAATTGCTGCGCGTTTCCAATTGCCATATACGAAGCGTTGCTCTTAGGCGAAGTTGCAAGATAGATGGCGCATTGGCTCAAAATAATACGGCTTTCCGGATAACCAATAGTTGTTACAGCCTGAAAAGTATTATTTGCCATAATAAATGCCGTTGGGTTAGCATTTCCAATATCTTCGCTGGATAAAATAAGCATTCTTCGGGCAATAAATTTTACATCTTCACCGCCTTCAATCATTCTGGCAAGCCAATATACAGCTCCATTAGGATCACTTCCTCGAATCGATTTTATAAATGCTGAAATAATATCATAATGTTGCTCGCCCGTTTTGTCATATAAAACAGTATTTTGCTGTACGAGTTCAAAAACTCTGTCATTTGTTATAGTGATTTCATCGCCAGCTGAAGCATTTACAACCAATTCAAAAATATTGAGCAACTTTCTGCCATCGCCACCAGAAAGTCGTAATAAAGCTTCTGTTTCCTTTAAAATAATCTTTTTAGAAGCAAGATAACTGTCCACTTTCATTGCGCGATGTAATAAGGCTTCCAGATCCTCTTTTGTAAATGCATTTAAGACATAAACCTGACAACGCGACAATAATGCGGGAATAACTTCAAAACTTGGGTTTTCTGTTGTTGCACCAACTAGTGTAATCCATCCTTTTTCAACTGCAGCCAAAAGTGAATCTTGCTGAGATTTGCTGAAACGATGAATCTCATCAATAAATAAAATGGGATTTTTGGCAGTAAATAAACCACCGCTTTGTTTTGCTTTATCAATAACATCCCGAATATCTTTTACACCCGAATTGATAGCGCTTAATATATAAAATGGACGTTTTGATTCTTGTGCAATAATTTGTGCCAAAGTAGTTTTTCCTGTGCCAGGCGGTCCCCAAAAAATTAAAGACGGAATAATTCCTTTTGAAATCTGTTGTGTCAAAGACCCATTCGGGCCAACCAAATGACTTTGACTTACATAATCTTCTAATTTCTGTGGGCGAATACGCTCGGCTAACGGTGCTTCCATTTTGTAAAATTAGTATTTTTTAATTTTAGATTTTGTCTCTTAAAAGTTAAAACAAATGATTCAGAGAAGATTGTTACAATCTGAGACATGTTTTATAATATGACAAATTATCAGTAAATTAGATTTGGACAGTTTTTTGATGCCGATAACTGAATTGATTTCTTAAAATATGAATGATAAAGATTTTAAATTTTCAACAGCTGTAATTGGGCTTCCTTTGTTTTTTGTCCTTTTTTTATGGATAGTTTATTGGTTTCAGATCCGTTTCGATTTTGATTTTTATCAAAATGGAATTTATCCAAGGGATTTTTTGGGTTTGCAAGGCGTTTTGTTTAGTCCTTTTATCCATGAAAATTTAGAACATCTGTATAATAATTCGATTCCGTTGCTTGTTTTGCTGGCTGCGTTGCAATTTTTTTATCCAAAGCAAACTGTTCCTGTTATTGCTTATGGAATTTTGTTTTCAGGTCTAATTACATGGATTATTGGTCGGGAAAATTATCATATTGGCGCAAGCGGACTGATTTATGTTTTGGTGAGTTTTATTTTCTTCAAAGGAATTCAAACGGGTTATTATCGTTTAGTAGCACTTTCACTTTCAGTAATTTTATTATACGGCGGAATGATTTGGTATGTTTTTCCAGACGTGGATAAAACCATTTCGTGGGAAGGACATTTGGCCGGTTTTATTACAGGTTTTGTACTTTCATTATTTTATAGAACGCCAGAATATGCAAAACCTATAATTTACGATTGGCAAAAACCTGATTTTAATCCAGAGAATGATCCTTTTATGAAGCATTTCGATGAAAATGGAAATTTTGTAAATACTGAAATTCCTGAGGAAGAATCAGATTTAGAAAATAATTATTTCACTTCAAGTTTTCCTGTGTATTATGTTGTAACAAAGTCTGAATCAGAGAATAAAGAATAATAACCATTTCTAATTTAACTTAAAAAGGTTATTTTTGTGTGAGATATTCTAATTTATTTTACTTGTTATGAAGAAGATAGGATTTGTATTTTTTGTTTTGTTCTTTTTAGTAAATAATAAAGCAACTGCGCAATGCGATATTAAAAATAGAATATTGGCTGATGGATCAATGGTCTATTATTTTGATCCCGAAGTTTTTTATACAACCACATCAAAATCGCTAAAAATTAATATCGTAACCGATAAAGAACATTATTTTATAGCACTACAGCCAACTCCGTTTCCGCCAAAAAAAGAAGGTAAGAAAATTAAAGATGATTTAATTATGCACTTGGCAGATAATAAAACATATAAGTTGGCGCATTATGATACACAGTATATTAAAAATGATTCAATTATGCAGGTTTTGTATTTAATTGATGATAAGGATCTCGACTCGTTTTCTAAATTTGAAGCTGTAGTTGCTGAGATTAAAATGGAAGGGACTGAATTTGTCAGAGACTATAATTTTAAATTGCATAAACGTGCTATTATAAGACAGCTTGCTTGCTTTTTTAAAGAAGAAGAAAAGTGAGATTTACTCGTCGCTTGGCGGTGAATCATTTTTATGCAATAATTTTTTATTTAGATTTTCAAAAAGATTATTCAATGTTATTGCTATAGATGCAGCGTTTACTGTTTGGTTGCCGTTATTTCTGGGAAGATATTCATTAGCATATGTTAATTCGAGTTGGATATCATCTGTAAATAAATATCCTGCTCCAATATTAAATCTGTTTCGGTCAAAAAAGCTTTCTCCAGTTACTTTTGTTCCTGATTTAAAATAAAGTTCGTCTGAGGCGATTACATAAACGACACCTTCTCTTAGAACTTTACTATTAATAGGTTTTATGTATTTAATTTGTTGACGATAACGAAGTACATTTTCGTAATCGTCGTCTTGATTTTTCATGTGTCTAAGCTCTAATCTCATTCGAGTACTTAAAGTATAGCCGGTTTTATGAAAGTAATAAATTCCCTGTAAAGCAAATCTCCATTCTGGCGACTCAAACTGGCCAATTTCGGGGACATCTTTGTTGTTGTAATACGCAAGAAATGCAGATAGTTTCCATCTTGGCGTTAAATAATAATGACCCCAGCCGCGAAGCGATCTTTGAATGTTTTGCTCAAATATATTTGATGAAGATTCTGTACTACTGTAGGTTGCGGCAATATCTAATTCTGCAGACCATTTTTTATTTATGGTCCTATTAAGCTGAATTTCGTTCCAGAATTGATTGTATGTGGTAGTCTGTCCATGAATAATACTTGTAATTGAAAAAATTACAAGTATTAAACTGATTTTTTTAAATATGTTATGAGTATTTTTTGAAGACATTCATTAGGTAATTTATGAGTCCACTTAATCCTCAATATTGCTCTTTAGCTTCTTTGACGAACTGCTTCGTATAAAAATGCACCACAAGCTACAGAGACATTCAGAGATCCTATAGAGCCAAACATAGGCAGTTTAGCTTTTTCATCTACAATTTTAAGCACCGAAGGATTGATTCCTCTGTCTTCAGAACCCATAATAATTGCTACAGGCTCGTTTAGCGTTACATCGTAAATATTTTGATCTGTTTTTTCAGTTGCAGCAACAGTTTTGATTCCTGATCCTTGCAAATAAAAAATGGCGTCTTTAATATGTTCAACTTTACAGATTGGAACATTAAAAACAGCTCCAGCAGAAGTTTTTACTGTATCTCCATTTACAGGCGCTGAACCAGCTTTCTGAATAATGATACCATTTACTCCGGTACATTCTGCAGTTCTGATAATTGCACCAAAATTTCTTGCATCAGAAATTTGATCTAGAATTAAAAATAATGGTTTTGAACCAGATTCAATAGTTGATTCAACTAAATGCTCTAATTCAATAAATCCTATAGGTGATATTGTAGCAACAGCACCTTGGTGGTTATTTGGAGTAAGACGATTTAATTTTTCAACCGGCACATAAGAGAAATTAATGTTAGCGCGTTTCATCACTTTCATTAAATCTTTCATTAATTCTCCAGAAATTTCTTTTTGTATAAATACTTTGTCAACTTCTTTTCCTGCCTGAATTGCTTCTATAATGGCTCTAATTCCAAATATTTGATGTTCTTTTTCCATGATGCAAATATAGGTATATTGTTTATATAAAAAAAAACCACTCTGAATGAACAGAGTGGTTTTAGTATTATGTTTTCGGTCTAAAATTAGAATTTATCCCAGAAAAGTTTTGTAGTTAACAAATCTCCACCGATTGCTGTAGAAGCAGCTTTCCAGTTTGTGCTATTTGTTTGTTGCTCAAGAACAGGATAAGCCATTCTTACAGGAACTTTTCCACCAGCATTGTTGATAGCTGTAGGAGGAGCTAATAATACAGGGAAATCTAATCTTCTCCAGAAATTCCAGCCAGTTAAAGCTTGATTATACATCGCTACCCAAGCTTGCTCTCCAATTGATTTTTTCCAATTAGCAGCATCGTATGGTTTTGTTGCAAGATAAGCTGTAGCATCTGCTGCTGAACCACCCCATTCTAAGATTGAAGCAGTAACCGCTGCAGTATAAGCTGCAGGTGCTGCAGCTGTATTCCAGCGTGCATTTGCTTCAGCAACATAAAAAGCAACTTCTGTAGCAGTCAAGATGTTTCCAGGAGTATCTGGAGTGTATGCATAGTCTCCTGCGTGAGAGAAATCTGCAAATTCACCACCTTCTCCAATTGGAAGACCAACATATACACCTTTTACTGTTGTGAAGTAACCAGGTAATCTTGGGTCGTTAGATGCGTTCATGTAGTCAACTAAAGTTTTTCCACCCACGAAATCTTCTCTACCACTAGCTTCTAAGTTTTCATACAAAGGATTGTAGTTTGGTGAAGCCTCTTGGTATGGGAAATGTCCATTTCCAGCAGGAGATGTTATTACTCCCGCAGCAATAGCAGCAAGTGCGTTAGTTTGTGCTAAAGTTGGATTTGAATCTGCGATTCCAATTGCAAGTTTTAATTTTAAAGAGTTTGCAAAAGTACGCCAAGCTACTGGATCACCTCCATAAATCTTATCTCCACTAGAGAAAGTTGGGAAGCTATTAGCTGTACCACTGCTTAAGGCAGTAATGTCAGCGTTGATTCTTGTAATTAAATCAGCATAAATAGTCGCTCCATCATCATAAGCAGGTAATGGATATTGAGCAAGGTTTGCAGCTTGAGTGTAAGGAATATTACCAAACGTATCTACTAAAAGCTGATATGTGTAAACTTGCATGATGTCAATAATAGCTAATTGAGTCTTTTTGTTTGCTGGCCAAGCTGCTAGTTCATCTGCAGTTGGTGCATAAGCATTAATGATCGTTTTAGCTTTACCAAGATTGTTCAATACGTTTACGTAGTTATCTGAGTAAATTTGGTTAGAAACGTTACGGTTTGTAAAGTCGTAGTTACTTTCGTTTACATACGTTGTTTCTTGCCAGTATTGCATTGTCAATCTAAAGTTGTTCTCGTTTACGCTTGGAGTATTAACATAATCACTTAATTCTTTTTGGGCGTAAGTAATCAATGATCCCGGTACAGTGGTGTAGGCACTATTTGGATCGGTGTTTGCATCTTCATTAACACAAGCTGTCATCGACAGACCTATTGCTAATATTGCTATGATTTTTTTCATCTTCATTTTTTTTAAAAATTAACTTTGACATTAAAAGAAATATTTCTTGTTGTCGGCATAGGTCCTGATTGGTAACCTTGTGTGTTACCTGAAGACAATCCTGCTTCTGGATCAGAATAAGGCAAGCTTTTGTCAATGATCCAAAGATTGTTACCTATTACACTGAAAGAAGCTCCTTTTATTGCACTTCCTAAAATGCTTGAAGGAAGATTATAAGTCAATACAACCTCTCTTAATTTTACAAATCCAGCATCATAAACAAATGCAGCAGCAGGTGGGTCAGTACCTAAAACCTGGCTAGACTGAGATCTGTCTAATCTTGTTGTGTTTGTAACATATTGTGGTTGAGATCCTCCAGGTGTGTATGCAGGATTTAACATTACACCTTGTAAAACTTCACCACCACCGTTTGCTAATGTATTTCTGATAGGGTTTCCTAAGTCGTTGTTTCCAACTGAGTTAGCATAGATACCTGTTCCGTATCCGTAATATTGGTCAAGTGAGAAAACGCTTCCTCCTTTTTTCATATCAATTAAGAAACTGAAAGAAAGGTTTTTGTAGTTGAATTTGTTGTTAATACCACCAATCCAATCAGCTTGGTAAGTTCCTAATTTGTTATCAGTAGTTGTAGAAACTTCGTATGCGCCGTTAGCACCGATAATTCTGTTTCCAGCATCATCTAATACGTAAGTTGTTCCCCAGATTTGACCATAGTCTTGGTTTAATGGAGCATTGATACTGATACCTCCTTGAAGAGAGTTGATGTTGATGTTTTCAATACCTGGAGCCAATTCTGTAACTTTGGTGTTAGGATTAGACCAGTTAACGCTAATATCCCAAGAGAAGTTATCAGTTTTAACAGGAGTTCCTGTAAGAGTAACCTCAAAACCTTTAGTAGTTAATGTTCCAGCGTTTACAGTGTTGAAGTTTGATCCAGTAGAAGTTGATACTGGTAATGGTAAAATTTGATCAAATGCTTTGTTTTGGAACCAAGCAACATCAAATCCAAGTCTGTTTTGTGCAAATTGCATATTCAAACCAACCTCCACGTTGTCTAACTGTTGTGGTTTTAAGTTTGGATTTTTAGCAGTAGTATTGAATGAATATACTGGAGTTCCGAATGGAGTTCTAGCAGTATAGTTATCCAATAATTGGTTTGGATCTGTATCAGAACCTACTTGAGCGTAAGCAACTCTGAATTTACCAAAGTTGATGAATTCAACATCTTTTAACCAGTTTGAGAAAACAACACTTCCTGAAATTGCAGAATACCAGTATGCATTGTTGTCTTGTGGAAGAGCAGAAGATTGATCTCTTCTAACAGAACCTTCTAAGTAGTAAGTTCCTTTGTATCCTAATGTAGCTTGTGCAAATAAACCTAATACTTCTTTTCTAGTATCTACGATTCTAGGAAGAGCAGGAGCAGAAACTGAGTTAGAGATAGTGTATAATCCAGGGATGTATAAACCTCCTGAAGTCATTTGTTGATTAATGAATCTGCTTTGTACATTGTAGTTAGTACCAAGAAGAACACTAAGGTTTAAATCTTCACTTAAGTCTTTTTTGTAAGTAGCTAAGAAATCATAGTTTTGCTCGCTGAAGTTATATAAATCTAATGCATAACCTGATGGCTGAGCAGGAAGGTTTTGAAGGTTTGAGTTAGAGCCTAGAGTTGCTGGCGTTGAACCTGGAGCAATTCTGTCTTCTGTTTTTAAGTTGAAACCGTCAGTACCAACTCTACCTGTAAAGCTTAAGTTTTTATTTACGTCATAAGTAATACTTGCGTTAGCAGCAACTCTTTGTCTGCTATCGTTGTTGTAGTTCTCATATCTTTGGAAGTAAGGGTTATCCCAGTATGCTGGAGTAATGTCTGCAGCACTTTTAATATTCCAAGTATAGTTTTGACGGCTTTGGAAATAAAGATCTCTTTGCTCGTTAAGGTCAACGTTTGTAGCCCACCATTGTCTGAAACCAGCTAATTGGTTTCCTCCGTATCCAGTTGAGTTTCTGTTTCTTGTGTTTTGAGAAACATAAGTCGCGTTGAAAGTAGAGCTTAATTTGTCGTTGAATTTGTAAGTACCAGCAAAGTTAAAATTGTTTTTGCTTAATAATGAATTTGGCAAAATGTCTCTACTGTCTGTGTTTGCGTAAGTTAATCTGTAAGTAGCTTTTTCAGTACCTCCATTTAACGAGATATTGTTGATTGTAGATGTTCCAGTGTCAAAAAATTCGATTGGACCATTTGCAGCAACTTTCCATGGAGTTTGTTTTCCATAATTAGGAGAACCTGGAGTAAAAGCATCATATTGCCAAACTAGAGAACCATCATATTTAGGTCCATAAGAAGCATCATCTCCTGATCTAGTTCTTGGTTGTCCGTTGTAAGTAGAAAATCTTTGTCCGAAATAACCTTGACCATATTCAGTTTGGTATTTTGGGAAAGTTGTTTTGTCTACAGTAGACATAGTGTAAGAAGAAGAGAATTCAACTGATAAATCAGTTCTAGATTTTCCTTTTTTAGTTGTAATGATGATCGCACCATTTTGAGCTCTAGATCCGTAAAGAGCTGTTGCAGCAGCACCTTTTAATACGTTGATCTCAGCAATGTTGTTTGGGTTGATATCTGATGCAGCGTTACCGTAATCGTAACCACCTCTACCACTTTTTTGATCATTACTGTTTACGTTGTTGTTCAAAATTGGCACACCATCAACTACGAATAAAGCCTGGTTGTCTCCCAAAAGTGATTTAAAACCTCTAAGAACCACGTTTGTAGATCCTCCAAAGTTAGTACCTTGAGTTACGCTAAGACCAGCAACTTTTCCAGATAAGTTATTCGTGAAGTTTCCTGTTGGTACAGTTCCAACTTGCTCAGCTGATACTGTTTGAGCAGAATAACCAAGAGATTTTTTCTCTCTTTTAATACCTAAAGCAGTCGTTACTACAACTCCTTCAAGTTCTTGAGCGGCTGCTGCTAATTTTACGTTTAATGAAGTAGAACTCGCAGCTACTTCTTGGGTTTTCATTCCGATGTAGCTAAATACCAAAACTTGGCTTGATGATGCTTTGATAGTAAATTTACCATCAAAATCAGTTTGCGTTCCAGCTTTTGTTCCTTTAACTAATACACTAACACCTGGTAAAGGCATTCCGGCATTGTCAGAAACGGTCCCTGAAACGGCTCTTTCTTGCGCAAAAGTAAGTTGCGCTACTAGTACTAATAAAAGCACTAAGAATCCATTGAACTTTAGTTTCATTTTTAAATATTTTGAATTAGTATCGCAAAACTCTTAATAATTTGTTAACTATCCTAATATTAGATTAAACTTTTTTCAGTTCCTGCTAAAATTTAACATTATAACATATGTTTACGATAGTGTTATATAATTGTAACTCTTCGGTATTTTGACCGCCATTTGTGAGGTTTATCTTTAATAATCCGTTTGGTGTCTGTAAAACTGTTCCAATTCCTAGTCCTATTAATTTCTTTGTTTTGTTTGGATCAATTGTAGATGTTAAGTCTTGATATATACCATAATCTGCTATTGTATGTATGTAGATGGTTGGTGTAAATTTATATCTGTATTCTGTAAGAATTAAAAAATTAAAGTTAGATTGTAAACTGTTTTCTAAAAAACCTCTAATGGAATTCATGCCGCCAAATCGAAACAATTCATTGGAAATATAATTCTTGCTTTGTAGATAGAAATTTTGTGAATTTATGTTAATGAAATTCTTGGAGTTAATCTCGAAATTGTACGATGCATTTAAATTTGTATAAAATTGCGTACTCGATCCGGCTGTTTCAGGATCGTTGTTGGTGTTTCTTTTTCCGTAACCAATTATCCAGTTTACAAGTGCTTTTCGAGGAAGAAGATTATTCTTGTAGTCAATTCGTTTATAGTCGAAGCTTGATGTGAAAAATGCATTTTTAAAATCGCTGATTTGTGAATTGTTTATATTTTGGATATCGCTAGATTCGGTTGATTGATATCCAGCGTAAATTTTGGAATTGTAATTTAAGTAATATCCTAAGTCAATAGCAGTTTTTGTGTTTTGAAAAGTACTGTCTTGTTTGAATATGTTCAATTGCGCTTTTATCCCTAATGGAGATTTAAAGATATATGGAATTTCTAATTTTGAATTGAACGTTTTTTGCTGATTTCCATCGCTCTTCCAGTACAAAGAAAATTGTTCGCCGGCATGAAGTGTGTTTAATAATGTAATATCTATATACCCATTTATATTCATTTTGTTCTCGTCGTCGTTCGAGAATCCAATATAGCCATCAAAAGTGTTTGCTTTTCTTTTTTCTATATAGGTGTAAATTTTGGTTGAATCGGTTGTGAATAGTATTTCGGGATATTTTGTTTGTGAAATAAATTCATAACTGTTTATGTCTTCGTAGAGTTGTTGTGTTGTTTCTTGATTGAATGTTTTATTTAAATATTTTTTATTGAGTTGTTTTAAATGTCCTTGTGGGAAAAAATCTTTTCCTTTTGAATTTGCATAATTAAGTATAATTGAATTTATGGTTCTTTTTTTTTCTGATTTGAAATTTAAGTTCGCATAAATTATAGATTTCTTTTTTTGAATATTTTCAAGTTTGATTTTGCTAAGTGCGTAACCTTGTTTTTCAGCATCGATAATTTTTTGATTTAAATAATTTTCAACTTTAGTGTACGGAAGAATTATGGTGTCATTTTTTGTTTCTTCCCAATAAAAAAAAGAATTATTCCTACCTATATATATATGTATATATTTTGTTTGTTCTTTTAAATCAATTTCGGTATTGTAAGTGCTGTCATTTATTTGGGTTGTGTTTTGAATATTGTTTTCTAAATAACCAATTTTAGAAAGCTTTTCGGATGTGTTTTTTACTTCTTCAGATAGCGATTTTATATTTAGATGATCTTTTTTGTAATTTAAAGAGTCAATGATTTGAGTTTCAGTTTTGTTAGCTCCCTTTATTGTTAGGTAGAAATTTTGGGCATAGCTTGAAAAGCTTATTAGGTAAAGAAGGAATATTTTTAATAAGAGTTTCAAAAGCTGTTTTTTCATTTGTTAATAGTATTGCAAATATCTATTGTTTGTTTGTAAAAACATAAGGATAAATAATGTTCTTGAAAATTAATGATTTAACGTTTGTATAGTGAAAAATATTTTATACATTTGCAACCCCGTAAAAAGCGGGAATTTAATAAACATAATAATTTTTAGTATTAATTATGCCAACAATTCAACAATTAGTAAGAACAGGAAGAACTCAGATCACTAAGAAGAGTAAATCGGTTGCTTTAGATTCTTGTCCTCAAAGAAGAGGGGTTTGTACGCGTGTTTACACTACTACACCAAAAAAACCAAACTCTGCAATGCGTAAAGTTGCGCGTGTGCGTTTGACAAATGGTAATGAAGTGAATGCTTACATCCCTGGAGAAGGACATAATCTACAAGAGCACTCGATAGTATTAGTGCGAGGTGGAAGGGTAAAAGATTTACCAGGTGTTAGATATCATATCGTTCGTGGAGCGCTTGACACGTCAGGAGTTGCAGGAAGAACGCAAAGAAGATCTAAGTACGGTGCTAAACGCCCAAAAGAAGCAAAAAAGTAATTTAAAAACTTTTAAGAAAAAGACATGAGAAAAAGAGCGGCAAAGAAAAGACCACTTTTACCGGATCCAAGGTTTAACGACCAATTAGTAACACGTTTTGTGAATAACTTAATGTGGGATGGTAAGAAATCTACAGCTTTTAAAGTATTTTATGATGCAATTGATATCATCGAAACTAAAAAGCAAAATGATGAGAAGACTTCATTAGAGATTTGGAAAGATGCTTTAACAAACGTTATGCCTCACGTAGAAGTACGTAGCCGTAGAGTTGGAGGAGCTACATTCCAAATTCCAATGCAGATTCGTCCAGACAGAAAAATTTCTATGGCAATGAAGTGGTTAATACTTTATTCAAGAAGAAGAAATGAAAAATCTATGGCACAACGTTTAGCGTCAGAATGTTTAGCTGCTGCTAAAGAAGAAGGTGCTGCGGTTAAGAAAAGAATGGATACTCACAAAATGGCAGAAGCTAACAAAGCATTCTCTCACTTTAGATTTTAATTCGTAAGAAATGGCTAGAGATTTAAAATATACAAGAAATATCGGGATTGCTGCTCACATTGATGCTGGTAAAACAACAACAACTGAGCGTATTCTTTTTTATACTGGAAAGTCACACAAAATTGGTGAGGTACACGATGGTGCTGCAACAATGGACTGGATGGCGCAAGAGCAAGAAAGAGGTATTACAATTACTTCTGCTGCTACAACTTGTACTTGGAATTTTCCAACTGAGCAAGGTAAGACTCTTCCGGAATCATTGCCTTATCACTTTAATATTATTGATACTCCTGGACACGTTGACTTTACTGTAGAGGTAAACCGTTCTTTACGTGTACTTGATGGTTTGGTTTTCTTGTTTAGTGCTGTTGATGGTGTTGAGCCACAATCAGAAACTAACTGGAGACTTGCTGATCAATATAGAGTTCCTCGTATGGGATTCGTAAACAAAATGGACCGTCAAGGTGCTAACTTTTTAGGAGTATGCGGACAGGTTAAAGATATGTTGAAATCGAATGCGGTTGCAATTACTTTGCCTATTGGTGATGAAGCAGATTTTAAAGGTATTGTTGACTTAGTTAAAAATCAAGCTATCGTATGGCATGATGAAACTCAAGGAGCTACTTTTGATATTGTTGATATTCCTGCTGATATGGTAGACGAGGTAAGACAATATCGTTCTATCCTTATCGAGGAGATTGCTACTTACGACGAGAATCTTTTGGATAAATATATGGAGGATGAAAACTCTATTACAGAGGAAGAAATCAACAATGCATTAAGAGCTGCTACTATTGATATGGCAATTATCCCAATGCTTGCTGGTTCATCTTTCAAAAACAAAGGTGTTCAATTTATGTTGGATGCGGTTTGTAAGTATTTACCATCTCCATTAGATAAAGAAGGTATCGAAGGAATTCACCCTGATGATGCTGATTTATTAGAAGAAGATCAAACTAAAATCTTGCGTAAGCCAGATGTTAAAGAGCCATTCGCTGCTTTAGCATTTAAAATTGCTACTGACCCATTCGTAGGTCGTTTAGCTTTCTTCCGTGCTTACTCTGGACGTTTAGATGCTGGTTCTTACGTTTTGAATACTCGTTCTGGTAATAAAGAAAGAATTTCTCGTATCTACCAAATGCATGCTAATAAACAAAATCCAATCGAATTTATTGAGGCTGGAGATATTGGTGCTGCTGTTGGATTTAAAGATATTAAAACAGGAGATACTCTTTGTGATGAAAAGAATCCAATTATCTTGGAATCTATGAAATTCCCAGATCCTGTAATTGGTATTGCTATTGAGCCAAAAACAAAAGCTGACGTTGATAAAATGGGTATGGCTTTAGCTAAATTAGCTGAAGAAGATCCAACATTTACAGTTAGAACTGATGAGGCTTCTGGTCAAACTATTATTTCAGGTATGGGTGAGCTTCACTTAGATATCTTAGTAGATCGTATGAAACGTGAATTTAAAGTTGAAGTGAACCAAGGTGAGCCTCAAGTTGAGTACAAAGAAGCGTTTACAAGATCTGCAACACATAGAGAGACTTACAAGAAACAATCTGGAGGTCGTGGTAAATTCGGTGATATCGTATTTACAATTGAGCCTGCTGATGAAGTTGATGGTAAAGTTCCGGTTGGATTACAATTTATCAATGCTGTAAAAGGTGGTAACGTTCCTAAAGAATATATCCCTGCTGTTGAAAAAGGATTTAGAGAGGCTATGAAAACTGGTCCATTAGCAGGATATGCTGTGGATAGTTTAAAAGTAACTTTAACTGATGGATCTTTCCACCCTGTGGATTCTGATGCATTATCTTTTGAGTTAGCTGCAAGAATGGGTTATAAAGAATCTGGACGTGCTGCTGGAGCTGTTATTCTTGAGCCAATCATGAAAATCGAAGTTATTACTCCAGAAGAAAATATGGGTGATATCGTAGGTGACTTGAACCGTCGTAGAGGTCAGGTTAATGATATGGGTGACAGAAATGGAGCTAAAACTATCAAGGCTGATGTGCCTTTATCAGAAATGTTTGGTTATGTAACAACATTAAGAACATTATCTTCTGGTAGAGCAACTTCAACAATGGAGTTTTCTCACTATGCAGAAACGCCTTCTAATATTTCAGAAGCGGTAATTAAAAAAGCAAAAGGTAACGCTTAATTCTTAAGAAAATGAGTCAAAAAATCAGAATAAAACTAAAATCTTACGATCACATGTTGGTAGATAAATCTGCTGAAAAGATCGTAAAAACAGTAAAAACTACTGGAGCAGTTGTAACAGGTCCTATTCCGTTGCCAACTCACAAAAAACTTTTCACTGTGTTACGTTCTCCGCACGTTAACAAAAAAGCGAGAGAGCAATTTGAAGTAATGTCATACAAGAGATTGATTGATATTTATTCATCTTCATCTAAAACTATTGATGCTTTAATGAAACTTGAATTGCCAAGTGGAGTAGAAGTAGAGATAAAAGTATAATTTTTTTTATATTTTTTTATATAAAAAGCGAGGCATTTCTGTCTCGCTTTTTTTGTTTTTAAAGATGATTTTGATTTGCTGATTTTTTAAATGTTTTACGATTTTTATAGTCTTTTGGATTCTTGTAAAGTCCTTTGTTTTAAGGTGGTTCGGAAGATTTTTGTTTGAGTTTTATTAAGTAATTGTTAAGTCTGAATTGTCTAAAGATTAAAAAAAATGTTTAAAATTTTGAGATGATCAAAGTTGTTTTTGGTGTCATTTTGGAGCTTGGATTTTGATTATGAGCGATTTAATTTTTATAAGCGTTTGGTATATTCAATTTTAATGTCTACTTTTGCACTCCCTGTTTGGAAATTTCTGTTATTTTCAAATTGAAGGGAATTTTAGTAATTAATAATTAATATTTATGTCTGGGTTAATTGGTAAGAAAATCGGCATGACTAGTATTTTTGATGAAAACGGGAAAAACATTCCTTGTACAGTAATCGAAGCTGGTCCATGTGTTGTTACCCAAGTCAGAACCAAAGGTGTTGACGGGTACGAAGCGTTGCAACTTGGTTTCGATGACAAAAACGAGAAACATTCTACTAAAGCGGCTTTAGGTCACTTTAAAAAAGCTGGAACTGTTGCTAAGAAAAAAGTCGTTGAATTCCAAGATTTCGCAACTGAACAAAAATTAGGAGATCTTATTGATGTTTCTATTTTTGAAGAAGGAGAATTTGTAGATGTACAAGGTGTGTCTAAAGGTAAAGGTTTCCAAGGTGTTGTTAAACGTCACGGTTTTGGTGGTGTTGGACAAGCTACTCATGGTCAGCACAACCGTTTAAGAGCGCCAGGTTCTGTAGGAGCTTCTTCTTATCCATCTAGAGTATTCAAAGGAATGCGTATGGCTGGAAGAATGGGAGGAGAAAATGTAAAAGTTCAAAACCTTAGAGTTTTAAAAGTAGTTGCTGAAAAGAACCTACTTGTTGTTAAAGGGTGTATTCCTGGGCACAAAAACTCTTACGTAATCATTCAGAAGTAATGGAAGTAAAAGTATTAGATTTCAACGGAAAAGATACTGGAAGAAAAGTTCAACTTTCTGATTCAGTATTCGCAATTGAACCAAACAATCACGCAGTATATCTTGATGTTAAGCAATATCTTGCTAATCAAAGACAAGGTACTCATAAAGCTAAAGAAAGAGCTGAAGTAACTGGAAGTACGCGTAAGATTAAAAAACAAAAGGGAACGGGTACTGCTCGTGCAGGAAGCGTTAAAAATCCTTTGTTTAAAGGTGGAGGAACAGTTTTCGGACCAAGACCAAGAAGTTATTCATTCAAATTGAATAAAAACTTGAAAAGATTGGCAAGAAAATCAGCTTTCTCAATTAAAGCAAAAGAGTCAAATATTGTTGTTCTTGAAGACTTTAATTTTGAAGCGCCAAACACTAAAAATTTCATTAACGTTTTGAAAGCTTTAGGGTTAGAAAATAAAAAATCTCTATTTGTATTGGGTGAGTCAAATAAAAATGTATATTTGTCGTCACGTAATTTAAAGGCTTCAAGCGTCGTAACTAGCTCAGAATTAAGCACTTACGCAATATTAAACGCTAATAATTTAGTGCTTTTGGAAGGTTCTTTAGAGTTAATTGAAGAAAATTTAAGTAAATAATAGGAATATGAGCATCATTATCAGACCTATAGTAACGGAAAAAGTAACCAAAGAAAGTGAAGTTCTAAACCGTTTTGGATTCGTTGTTGACAAAAAAGCGAACAAAGTTCAGATTAAGAAAGCTGTTGAAGCTGCTTATGGAGTAACTATCGTTTCTGTTAACACTATGAATGTGAGACCAGACAGATCTACTAAATACACTAAAAGTGGTTTAATCAGTGGAAAGACAAATGCAATTAAAAAAGCGATTGTTCAAGTACAAGAAGGAGAAACAATTGATTTTTACAACAATATCTAAGATAGAAAAATGTCAGTAAGAAAATTAAAACCTATTACCCCAGGTCAGCGATTTAGAGTTGTGAATGGTTATGACGCCATTACAACTGATAAGCCGGAACGCTCTTTGATAGCGCCGATAAAAAACTCTGGAGGTAGAAATAGTCAAGGAAAGATGACCATGCGTTATACGGGTGGTGGTCACAAGCAGAGATATCGTATTATTGATTTCAAAAGAACTAAAGACGGAATTCCGGCTACAGTGAAATCAATCGAATACGATCCAAATCGTACTGCATTTATCGCTTTATTAGCTTACGCTGATGGAGAGAAAACTTATGTAATTGCTCAAAACGGATTGAAAGTTGGTCAGAAATTAGTTTCTGGTCCAGAATCTCAACCTGAAATTGGTAATACATTACCTTTAAGCAGAATTCCTCTTGGAACTGTTATATCTTGTATTGAGTTACGTCCAGGACAAGGAGCTGTTATTGCTCGTTCAGCTGGAACTTTTGCTCAGTTAATGGCAAGAGACGGGAAATATGCAACAATTAAAATGCCATCTGGTGAAACAAGATTAATCTTGTTAACTTGTTCGGCTACAATTGGAGCTGTTTCTAACTCTGACCACCAATTAGTTGTATCTGGTAAAGCAGGTAGAACAAGATGGTTAGGAAGAAGACCTAGAACTAGACCAGTAGCGATGAACCCAGTTGATCACCCTATGGGAGGTGGTGAAGGACGTTCTTCTGGAGGGCACCCACGTTCAAGAAACGGATTGCCAGCTAAAGGTTACAGAACTCGTTCTAAGAAAAACCCGAGTAACAAGTATATCGTAGAACGTAGAAAGAAATAATAAGATATGGCACGTTCATTAAAAAAAGGACCTTTCGTTCATTATAAATTAGACAAGAAAGTTCAGGAAAACGTAGAAAGTGGTAAAAATGCAGTTGTTAAGACTTGGTCTAGAGCTTCAATGATTACTCCAGATTTCGTTGGACAAACTATCGCAGTTCATAACGGTCGTCAATTTGTACCAGTTTACGTAACAGAAAACATGGTAGGTCACAAATTAGGAGAGTTTTCACCAACTAGATCTTTTAGAGGTCATGCTGGAGCAAAAAATAAAGGTAAAAAATAAGAAGCAATGGGAGTTCGTAAAAGAGAAACAGCAGATGCGAGAAAAGAGGCTAATAAGTCTATTGCTTTCGCAAAATTGAATAACTGCCCTACTTCACCTAGAAAAATGCGCTTAGTAGCGGACTTGGTAAGAGGTCAGAAGGTAGAAAGAGCACTTAACATTTTAAGATTCAGTTCTAAAGAAGCTTCAAGAAAATTAGAAAAACTATTATTGTCTGCAATCAACAACTGGGAGCAAAAAAATAGTGAAGGTAATTTAGAAGAAGCTGGATTATTTGTTAAAGAGATCAGAGTAGATGGTGGAATGATGTTAAAAAGACTTCGTCCAGCTCCACAAGGTCGTGCACACAGAATCAGAAAACGTTCGAATCACGTAACAATCGTGCTTGGAGCTATCAATAACACACAAAGCAATTCTTAAGCAGCATGGGACAAAAGACAAATCCAATTGGAAATAGACTTGGTATCATCAGAGGATGGGACTCAAACTGGTATGGTGGAAATGATTACGGTGATAAATTAGCCGAAGATCACAAAATCAGAAAGTATATCCATGCTCGTTTATCAAAAGCTAGTGTATCAAAAGTAATCATCGAGAGAACTTTGAAACTTGTAACCGTTACTATCACTACTGCTAGACCTGGTATTATTATCGGAAAAGGTGGGCAAGAGGTAGACAAGTTAAAAGAAGAACTTAAGAAAGTTACTGACAAAGAGGTTCAAATCAACATCTTTGAAATTAAAAGACCTGAGTTAGATGCTTATCTTGTGGCGACAAGCATCGCTCGTCAAATCGAAAGCCGTATTTCTTACAGACGTGCAATCAAAATGGCTATTGCTGCTTCTATGCGTATGAACGCTGAGGGTATCAAAGTTTTGATTTCTGGACGTTTGAATGGTGCTGAGATGGCGCGTTCGGAAGGTTTCAAAGAAGGTAGAATTCCTCTATCAACTTTCAGAGCTGATATTGATTATGCTTTGGCTGAAGCTCATACTACTTACGGTAGAATGGGTATCAAAGTATGGATCATGAAAGGTGAGGTTTACGGAAAAAGAGATCTTTCTCCACTTGCAGGAATGGATAAAAAACAATCTGGAACTGGTGGTGGTAAAGGTGGAGATTCTCCAAGAGGAGATAGAAAACCTTTTAACAAAGGTGGTAAACCAGACGCTCGTAAAAGAAAGTAAATTTTTAAACTAAAGAAAAATGTTACAGCCTAAAAGAACAAAATACCGTAAGGTACAAAAAGGTAAGATGAAAGGTAACTCTCAAAGAGGGCATGAACTTTCTAATGGAATGTTTGGTATTAAATCTGTACATGAAGATGGAATGTTCTTAACTTCTCGTCAAATCGAAGCTGCACGTATCGCTGCAACTCGTTACATGAAGAGAGAGGGACAATTATGGATTAAAATATTTCCAGACAAACCTATCACTAAGAAACCTCTTGAAGTACGTATGGGTAAAGGTAAAGGAGCAGTTGAGTATTGGGCTGCTGTTGTTAAACCAGGAAGAATTATGTTTGAAGTTGGAGGAGTTCCGTTGTCAGTTGCAAAAGAGGCTTTACGTCTTGCGGCTCAGAAACTTCCGGTAAAAACTAAATTCGTCGTTGCTAGAGATTTCGAAGCATAATTTATATTTATTATGAAACAATCAGAAATAAAAGATCTTTCTGCAGCGGAGTTGCAAGAAAAGCTTAGTCAAACTAAGAAAGTATATGCTGACCTAAAAATGGCTCATGCTATTTCTCCAATTGCTAACCCACTTCAAATTAGAAGCGTTAGAAGAACAGTTGCAAGATTAGCTACAGAGTTAACTAAAAGAGAGTTACAATAATTGTATTCTGCTGAAAGATGGAAGAAAAAAGAAATTTAAGAAAAGAAAGAATAGGTGTTGTTACTTCAAATAAAATGGATAAGTCTATTGTTATTGCTGAAGTAAGAAAAGTAAAACACCCATTATACGGTAAGTTCGTGTTGAAAACAAAGAAATATGTTGCACACGACGAAACAAACGACTGTAACATTGGAGATACTGTAAGAATTAGCGAAACGCGTCCTTTAAGTAAAACAAAATGTTGGAGATTAGTTGAAATCTTAGAAAGAGCTAAATAATTATGGTACAACAGGAATCAAGACTAAAAGTAGCAGATAACACGGGAGCTAAGGAAGTTTTAACTATCCGTGTTTTAGGAGGTACCAAAAGAAGGTATGCCTCTGTTGGTGACAAGATTGTAGTATCTATTAAAGATGCAACTCCAAACGGAAACGTTAAAAAAGGAGCTGTTTCAACTGCAGTTGTTGTACGTACCAAAAAAGAAGTGAGAAGAGCTGATGGTTCTTATATCCGTTTCGATGACAATGCATGTGTTCTTTTGAACGCTGCAGGGGAAATGAGAGGAACTCGTGTTTTTGGTCCGGTAGCAAGAGAACTTCGTGAAAAACAATTCATGAAAATTGTATCATTAGCACCAGAAGTGCTTTAATTCGTTTTAAGATGATAAAGCTAAAAATAAAATCAGGAGATATCGTAAGAGTTATTGCTGGAGACCATAAAGGTGCTGAAGGTAAAGTTCTACGTGTTTACCGTGAGAAAAATAAAGCGATAGTTGAAGGTGTAAACATGGTTTCGAAACATACAAAACCAAGTGCTAAAAACCCTCAAGGTGGTATCGTTAAGAAAGAGGCTTCTATTCAAATTTCTAACATTGCTTTAATTGATCCTAAAACTAAGGAAACAACTAGAGTAGGTATTAGAGTAGAAGGAGATAAGAAAGTAAGATTTTCAAAAAAATCTAATCAAGTACTATAGTAATGGCATATACACCTAGACTAAAAGAAGAATATAAGAGTAGAGTAATCTCTGCTCTTAAAGAAGAGTTCGGATATACAAACGTAATGCAAGTTCCTAAACTTGAAAAAATCGTTTTGAGCCGTGGAGTTGGTGCAGCTGTATCTGATAAAAAACTTATTGACTATGCAGTTGATGAGTTGACAAAGATCACTGGACAAAAAGCAGTATCTACAATTTCTAAGAAAGACGTTGCGTCTTTCAAATTAAGAAAAGGGATGCCTATTGGAGCAAAAGTAACTTTACGTGGTGAAAGAATGTATGAGTTTTTAGATAGACTTATTACTTCTGCTTTACCGCGCGTTAGAGATTTTGGTGGTATTAAAGCTACTGGTTTCGACGGAAGAGGTAACTACAATCTTGGAGTTTTAGAGCAAATCATTTTCCCTGAAATTGATATTGACAAAGTAAACAAAATTTCAGGAATGGATATTACATTTGTTACTACTGCAAAAACAGACAAGGAAGCAAAGTCATTATTGGCTGAATTAGGATTACCTTTTAAAAAGAATTAAGACATGGCTAAAGAATCAATGAAAGCCCGTGAGGTGAAAAGAGAGAAAACGGTAGCTAAGTATGCTGAAAAAAGAAAAGCTTTATTAGAAGCTGGAGATTATGAAGGCTTACAAAAATTACCTAAAAATGCTTCACCAGTTCGTTTACACAATCGTTGTAAATTAACAGGAAGACCTAGAGGTTATATTCGTCAATTTGGTATTTCACGTGTAACTTTCCGTGAAATGGCTAATAATGGATTAATTCCAGGAGTTAAAAAAGCGTCTTGGTAATCTCGCAATAAGTTATTACTTTTGCAAACCAAAAAATAATTTTTAATTGATTAAAGGTTCGGGAGACGAGTGTCTCCCGAAAACCATAATCGCAATCAAATACATATGTATACAGATCCTATTGCAGATTATTTGACTAGAGTTCGTAACGCTGTGGCTGCAAACCACAAAGTTGTTGAAATTCCAGCTTCTAATCTTAAAAAAGAAATAACTAAGATCTTATTTGATCAAGGTTATATCTTAAGTTACAAATTTGAACAGAACACTGTACAAGGTTCTATCAAAATTGCTTTGAAGTATGATAAAGATACTAAAGAGCCTGTAATCAAAGATATCCAAAGAATTAGTAAACCTGGTTTACGTAAGTACGCAGGTGCTGCCAAATTACCTAGAATCCTTAATGGATTAGGAATTGCTATTGTTTCTACATCAAAAGGTTTGATGACAGGAAAACAAGCTAAGCAATTAAATGTAGGTGGTGAAGTAATTTGTTACGTATACTAATTTTAAACACTAGATAAGATGTCAAGAATAGGTAAAAGCCCAATTGTAATCCCTGCTGGTGTAACTGTTGAAGTTAAAGACGGTATTATTACAGTAAAAGGAAAAAAAGGTCAACTAGTTCAGGAGTTTTCGGACGTAAATGTAACTGTTGAAGGCGATCAAGTTTTAGTAGAAAGATCGTCTGATCATAAAGACCATAGAGCAAAACACGGATTATTCAGATCTTTGATCAGTAATATGGTTGTTGGTGTATCTGAAGGTTTCACAAAAGAACTAGAATTAGTTGGAGTTGGTTATAGAGCTTCAAACCAAGGTCAAAAATTAGATTTAGCTCTTGGATATTCTCACAATATTGTTTTAGAAATTGCTCCAGAAGTAGCTTTAGAAACAATATCTGAAAAAGGTAAGAACCCTATCGTAAAATTAACATCATTTGATAAACAACTTTTAGGTCAAGTTGCTGCGAAAATCAGAGGTTTCCGTAAGCCAGAGCCATATAAAGGAAAAGGTGTTAAATTTGTGGGTGAAGTATTAAGAAGAAAAGCAGGTAAATCAGCTTAAAAAATAAGATTATGTCATTAACAAAATCTGAAAGAAGACAGAGAATTAAATTCAGAATTAGAAAATCGGTTAGTGGTTCTGCTGCAAGACCAAGACTTTCTGTTTTTAGAAGTAATAAAGAAATTTACGCTCAAATCATTGATGATGTAAATGGAGTTACTATATTAGCTGCATCTTCTAGAGAAAAAGAAATAGGAAAAGGTACTAACGTTGAAGTAGCTGCTGCTGTTGGAAAACTAGTTGCAGAAAAAGCGTTAAAAGCTGGGATTGATACCATCACTTTTGATAGAGGTGGATATTTATATCACGGTCGTATTAAATCATTAGCAGAAGGCGCAAGAGCCGCTGGACTTAAATTCTAATATATTATGTCTAAATACAAAAATGTAGAATTGGTAAAACCTAGTGGTCTTGAACTTAAAGATCGTCTAGTTAGTGTTAATCGTGTTACTAAAGTTACAAAAGGTGGTAGAGCTTTCGGTTTTTCTGCTATTGTAGTTGTAGGTGATGAAAATGGAGTAGTTGGTCACGGATTAGGAAAATCTAAAGACGTTTCTGAAGCAATTGCGAAAGCAGTAGAAGATGCTAAGAAAAATTTAGTAAAAATTCCTTTGAATGGACAATCTGTTCCTCACGAACAAAAAGGTAAATTTGGTGGTGCACGTGTGTTCTTAATTCCTGCTTCTCATGGTACAGGAGTTATTGCTGGTGGAGCTGTTCGTTCAGTTCTTGAATCAGTAGGTATTCACGACGTATTATCTAAATCTCAAGGATCATCAAATCCTCATAACGTAGTGAAAGCAACTTTTGATGCTTTATTACAAATGAGAAGCGCTCATACTGTTGCAAAACAAAGAGGTGTTTCTTTAGAAAAAGTTTTTAAAGGTTAATTCAAGGAAATTATGGCTAAATTATTAGTAAAACAAGTAAGAAGCAAAATCAACTGTCCTCTTTCTCAAAAAAGAGGTTTGGAAGCTTTAGGTCTACGTAAAATGGGACAAGTTGTAGAGCATGATTCAAATCCTGCTATCCTTGGTATGATAAACAAAGTTAAACACTTAGTTTCTGTTGAAGAAGCTAAATAACAAATACTGTTATGAATTTAAGTAACTTACAACCAGCTGAAGGATCAACGCACAATCAAAATAAAAGATTAGGTAGAGGAGAAGGTTCTGGAAAAGGTGGCACTGCTGCAAGAGGTCACAAAGGAGCAAAATCTCGTTCTGGTTATTCTAAAAAGATTGGTTTTGAGGGTGGGCAAATGCCACTTCAAAGACGTGTGCCTAAGTTTGGTTTCACAAACATCAATCGTAAAGAATACGAAGGTGTTAATTTAGATACGCTTCAATTATTAGTAGACAATGGTTTGATTACTGATTCTGTTTCTATGACAGAATTTGTTGCAAACCGTCTAGCTACCAAAAATGAAATCGTTAAGATTTTAGGTAGAGGAGAGTTGAAAGCAAAATTAAAAGTAACTGCTCACAAATTTACTGCTACTGCAAAAGCTGCTATTGAAGCTGCTGGTGGAGAGGCTGTAACAATATAATTTTTCTATTGTATGAAGAAATTTATTGAATCAATTAGCAATGTTTGGAAAATCGAAGAACTAAAGAATAGAATTCTAATTACTTTAGGATTACTTTTAGTATATCGTTTTGGAGCACACGTTACCCTTCCTGGAGTTGATGCAACTCAATTAACAGGTTTAGCAGGGCAAACTAAACAAGGTTTAGGTTCTGTCCTAGACATGTTTACAGGAGGTGCTTTCTCTAAAGCTTCAGTTTTTGCTTTAGGTATTATGCCTTATATTTCTGCATCTATTGTTGTTCAGTTAATGGGAATTGCTATTCCTTATTTGCAAAAACTTCAAAATGATGGAGAGAGTGGTAGAAAAAAGATTAATCAAATTACACGTTGGTTAACTATTGCTATTACATTGGTTCAAGGTCCAACCTATATCTACAATCTATACAGAACATTGCCTGGTAGTGCTTTTCTACTAGGCTTTAACTCACCTGAGTTTTTATTCTCTTCTGTAATCATTTTAGTTACTGGTACAATTTTTGCTATGTGGCTTGGTGAAAAAATTACTGATAAAGGTATTGGAAATGGAATTTCATTATTAATTATGGTTGGTATCTTAGCTCGTTTACCACAAGCTTTTATTCAGGAGTTTACTACGAGAGTTACCAATAACAATGGAGGGCCAATGTTGTTAGTTATTGAAATTATTTTGTGGTTATTAGTGATTATTTCTTGTGTATTGCTTACAATGGCAGTACGTAGAATCCCGGTTCAGTACGCTCGTCGTACGACTACTGGTGATTATGAGCAAGATTTAGCAGGTGGTAATAGACAATGGATTCCTTTGAAGCTAAATGCTGCTGGGGTTATGCCAATTATTTTTGCTCAGGCAATTATGTTTATACCTGCAGCTGTAGCTGGGTTATCTCAGTCAGAAACATCACAATCCATTCTTGTAGTATTTAAAGACATGTTTGGTTTTTGGTATAATTTGTTATTCGCAACTTTGATTATTGTGTTTACATTCTTTTATACTGCGATCACTGTACCGACTAACAAAATGGCTGATGACTTGAAAAGAAGTGGCGGTTTTATTCCTGGGGTTCGTCCTGGTGCTGAAACTTCAGACTTCCTTGATAAAGTGATGTCTTTAATAACTTTTCCAGGTTCTTTATTCCTTGCTTTGATTGCTGTGTTCCCAGCTATTGTAGTTAGTGTTATTGGTGTAACAGATGCTTGGGCAATGTTTTTTGGAGGTACCTCATTAATAATTATGGTTGGAGTTGCAATAGATACTATTCAGCAAATCAATTCATATTTGTTAAACAAACATTATGATGGTTTAATGAAGACTGGTAAAAATAGAAAAGCAGTAGCTTAATATATTTATGGCAAAACAATCAGCAATAGAACAAGACGGATCAATCATTGAAGCATTATCAAATGCGATGTTCCGTGTAGAGTTAGAAAATGGACATATTGTAATTGCTCATATTTCTGGTAAGATGCGTATGCATTACATCAAATTATTACCTGGTGATAAAGTGAAACTAGAAATGAGTCCTTATGATTTGTCAAAAGCAAGAATTACTTATCGATATTAAAGGATAATTACTATGAAAGTTAGAGCATCAGTAAAAAAGAGAAGTGCCGAGTGCATTATCGTGCGTAGAAAAGGGAGACTGTACGTAATAAACAAAAAGAATCCTAGATTTAAACAAAGACAAGGATAATTATGGCAAGAATAGCAGGGGTAGATATCCCAAAAAACAAAAGAGGTGTTATCGCACTTACCTACATCTTTGGATTAGGAAAAAGTAGAGCTATTGAGATTTTAGAAAAAGCTCAAGTAAGCCAAGATAAAAAAGTTCAAGATTGGAATGATGACGAGATCGGAGCAATTCGTGATGCAGTTTCATTTTACAAAATTGAAGGAGAATTACGTTCTGAAGTTTCTTTGAACATCAAACGTTTAATGGATATTGGTTGTTACAGAGGTATCCGTCATAGATCTGGTCTTCCATTAAGAGGACAAAGAACTAAAAACAACTCTAGAACAAGAAAAGGTAAAAGAAAAACTGTTGCTAACAAGAAAAAAGCAACTAAATAATAAGTAATATGGCTAAAGCAACTGCAAAAAAACGTAAAGTTATCGTTGAATCAACGGGTGAAGCTCATATTTCTGCGACTTTCAACAATATTATCATTTCTTTGACTAATAAGAAAGGTGAAGTTATTTCTTGGTCTTCAGCTGGTAAAATGGGTTTCAGAGGTTCTAAAAAGAACACTCCGTACGCAGCTCAAATGGCAGCAGAAGATTGTAGTAAAGTAGCTCTTGAAGCAGGACTTAAAAAAGTAAAAGTTTATGTAAAAGGACCAGGAAACGGACGTGAGTCTGCTATCCGTTCTATTCATAACGGTGGAATTGAAGTTACTGAAATTATCGATGTTACTCCAATGCCTCACAACGGATGTCGTCCTCCGAAAAGACGTAGAGTTTAATACTCAAAATTATTATAGTATAACCTAGATAGAACATAGATTATCGAAGGATAAGACCTGAATTCATAATCTCTATCTTAAACAATTTAAAATGGCAAGATATACTGGTCCTAGCACAAGAATCGCCCGTAAATTTGGCGAAGCAATTTTCGGAGATGATAAATCTTTCGAAAAAAGAAATTACCCACCTGGACAACACGGGATGGCTAAAAAAAGAGGAAAAAAATCTGAGTACGCTGTTCAGTTAATGGAAAAGCAAAAAGCTAAATATTCTTACGGAATTTTAGAAAAACAATTCAAAAATTTATTCGAAAAAGCATCAGCTACTAAAGGAGTTACTGGTGAAGTTTTATTACAATTATGCGAAGCAAGATTGGATAACGTAGTTTTTAGAATGGGTATCGCTCCTTCTAGAAGAGGTGCACGTCAAATCGTATCTCACAGACACGTTACTGTAAATGGTGAAGTTGTAAATATTCCTTCTTACCACCTTAAACCTGGTGATAAAGTTGCAGTTCGTGAAAAATCTAAATCTTTAGAAGCTATCGAACGTTCTTTATCAAATTCAAGTCATGTTTATGAATGGATTACTTGGAACAATGATCTTAAAGAAGGAACTTTCGTTTCTGTACCTGCAAGACTTCAAATTCCAGAAAACATTAAAGAACAATTAATCGTAGAGTTGTACAACAAATAATAATTGACTTAGTCGAAATTTATGGCAATATTTAATTTTCAAAAGCCCGATAAAGTTATCATGATCGATTCAACCGATTTTGAAGGTAAATTTGAATTTAGACCTTTGGAACCTGGTTACGGATTGACAGTTGGTAATGCACTTAGAAGAGTTTTGCTTTCAGCGTTAGAAGGTTATGCAATTACATCTGTTCGTATCGAAGGTGTAGATCATGAGTTTTCTACTATTTCAGGTGTTGTTGAAGATGTTACCGAAATTATCCTTAATCTAAAACAAGTTCGTTTTAAACGTCAAATTGAAGATATTGATAATGAAGCAGTTACTATTTCTGTTTCTGGTAAAGATCAGCTAACGGCAGGTGATTTTCAAAAATTTATTTCAGGTTTCCAAGTTTTGAATCCAGACCTTGTTATCTGTAATTTAGATTCTAAAATCAAATTGAACTTCGATTTAACGATCGAAAAAGGTAGAGGATACGTTCCTGCTGAAGAGAACAAAAAACAGAATGCTGCAATTGGAACGATTTTTACAGATTCTATTTTTACTCCGGTAAAAAATGTAAAATATGCAATCGAAAATTTCCGTGTAGAGCAAAAAACAGATTACGAAAAATTAGTTTTTGAAATCAAAACTGATGGATCTATTAATCCTAAAGATGCTCTTACTGAAGCTGCTAAAGTTTTAATTCACCATTTCATGTTGTTTTCTGATGAAAGAATTACACTTGAGGCTGACGAAATTGCACAAACAGAATCGTATGATGAAGAGTCATTGCATATGAGACAATTGCTTAAAACTAAGCTTGTTGATATGGATTTATCTGTAAGAGCATTAAATTGCTTGAAAGCGGCTGAAGTTGATACACTTGGTGATTTAGTATCGTTCAATAAAAATGACCTAATGAAATTCCGTAATTTCGGTAAAAAATCTTTAACTGAACTTGATGAACTTGTTGCAGTTAAAAATTTGACTTTCGGAATGGATTTAGCTAAATACAAATTAGATAAAGAATAATTTACTTCATATTTTGCTCTCCATAGCGGATTGTAGCAAGATGAAGATAAAAAAAACACGTCATGAGACACGGAAAAAAATTCAACCACTTAAGCAGACAGACTGGACATAGAAAAGCTATGTTGGCTAATATGGCTTGTTCTCTTATTGAGCACAAACGTATTAACACTACTGTTGCTAAAGCTAAAGCGCTTAAACAATTCGTTGAGCCTTTAATCACTAAATCAAAAGAAGATACGACTCACAACCGTCGTATTGTTTTTGCTTACTTACGTAGCAAATATGCTGTAACTGACTTGTTCAGAGATGTAGCTGCTAAAGTTGGTGACCGTCCAGGTGGATACACTCGTATCATTAAAGTTGGAAATCGTTTGGGAGATAACGCTGATATGGCGATGATCGAACTTGTTGACTTCAATGAACTTTACAACGGAGGTAAAAAAGAAGTTAAAAAAGCTAAAAGCCGTCGTGGTAGTAAAGCAAAAAAAGCTGAAGGAACTGCTCCTGAAGCTCCAGCTGCTGAATCAGAAACGACTACAGAAGCTTCTGAATAATTATGAAAGTAATGATTCTATAAAAATCAAGGATAAACTAATTGTTAGTTTATCCTTTTTTTTTGATTTTTTTTGAAACCTTTAAAAATGTAACTTATTTAAAATGTTAGGTTTTATTTTTACGAATGAAAGTTTTAAAAAATCTTGGAAGAGCTCTTTTAAAGAAGTAAATTTGCAAAATATCTAATTACAAATGAAGCTTTTCAAGTTTCGTACACAATTAAAAAACAATACAAATTAAAGAATGAAATACACAACACGACAAAGCGCCATTTTATTACTAAGTGATGGAACTATTTTTCACGGAAAGTCTATCGGTATTAGCGGTAAAACTTTTGGTGAGGTTTGTTTTAATACTGGAATGACCGGATATCAGGAGATTTTTACAGATCCTTCTTATTTTGGTCAAATTATGGTTGCGACTAATCCGCATATTGGTAATTATGGTGTTAATGATTTAGAAGTAGAATCAGATAGCATTAAAATTGCAGGTTTGGTTTGTAAAAACTTTAGCTTTAATTATTCCAGAGAAGGTGCTTCTGGAAGTTTAGAAGATTACTTTACTAAGCAAAACCTGATTTGTATTTCTGATGTTGATACAAGAGCTCTTGTAAGTTATATTCGTGACAATGGAGCAATGAATGCTGTAATTTGTACAGATGGTACTTCAATTGAAGATTTGAAAAAGGAATTAGCAGATGTTCCAAATATGGAAGGTCTAGAACTTGCGTCTAAAGTGTCTACAACTGAACCATATTTTGTTGGAGATGAAAATGCAACTTATAAAATTTCTGCACTTGACCTTGGAATTAAAAAGAATATTTTAAGAAATCTTGCCAAGAGAGATTGCTATATTAAAGTTTTTCCATACAACTCAACTTATGAGGATTTAAATTCGTTTAATCCAGATGGATTTTTCTTGTCAAACGGGCCTGGAGATCCGGATCCTTTATTTGGAGCAATTGAAGTTGCAAAGAAAATTCTTGCTGAGGATAGACCTTTATTCGGAATTTGTTTAGGACATCAAGTAATTGGTCTTGCCAATGGTATTGAAACTTATAAAATGTTTAACGGACACCGAGGAATTAATCACCCTGTTAAAAATATTTTAACTGGTAAAGGAGAGATTACTTCTCAGAATCATGGATTTGCAGTTAAGAAAGAACAATTGGAAAATCACCCAGAATTGGAGATTACCCATGTGCATTTAAATGATGGTACTGTTGCTGGAATGAGAATGAAAAATAAGAATTGTTTTTCAGTGCAATATCACCCAGAGGCAAGTCCGGGACCACATGATTCATCTTATTTATTTGATCAATTTGTTGAGAATATAAAACTGGCTACCTCTAAAACGATGTAGTTAATAAATAAAGGTGTTTAATGTCTAGATTGCGTTTTTAGTATTAAATATTTTTATAATTTCGAAAAAAATATATAATTTATTAATAAAAAACAAAAATAATGAGTATTATAATTAAAGTTCACGCAAGACAAATTCTTGATTCTAGAGGTAATCCTACTATTGAAGTTGATGTAGTAACTGAAAATGGAGTTTTAGGTAGAGCTGCTGTTCCTTCTGGAGCATCAACTGGAGAGCACGAAGCTGTTGAATTACGTGATGGAGGTAAAGCTTATCTAGGTAAAGGTGTTTTGAATGCAGTGAACAATGTAAATACTGTTATTGCTGAAGAATTAGTTGGAACTTCTGTTTTCGAACAAAACACAATTGACCAATTAATGATTGATTTAGATGGAACTCCAAATAAATCTAAATTAGGAGCTAATGCTATTTTAGGAGTTTCTTTAGCTGCTGCAAAAGCTGCTGCTAACGAACTTGGATTGCCATTATACAGATATGTAGGTGGTGTTTCTGCTAATACATTGCCAGTTCCGATGATGAACATCATCAACGGTGGTTCTCACTCTGATGCGCCTATCGCATTTCAAGAGTTTATGATTTTCCCAGTAAAAGCAACTTCTTTTACACATGCAATGCAAATGGGAACTGAGATTTTTCACAGTTTGAAAAAAGTTTTACATGATAGAGGTTTAAGTACGGCTGTAGGTGACGAAGGAGGTTTTGCTCCAAACTTAGCAGGTGGTACTGAAGATGCTTTAGATACTATTAAATTAGCAGTTGAAAAAGCTGGATATACTTTCGGTGACGAAATTATGATTGCGCTTGACTGTGCGGCTTCTGAGTTTTATGTAAACGGTAAATACGATTATACTAAATTTGAAGGTGAAACTGGAAAAATCAGAACATCTGAAGAGCAAGCGGATTATTTAGCTGAACTTGCTGCTAAATATCCAATTATTTCTATCGAAGATGGTATGTACGAAGACGATTGGAATGGATGGAAATACTTAACTGAGAAAATTGGAAATAAAGTACAATTAGTAGGTGATGATTTATTTGTTACTAACGTTGAGCGTTTATCAACAGGTATCGAAAAAGGTATTGCTAATTCAATTTTAGTAAAAGTTAACCAAATTGGTACTTTAACTGAAACTATTGCAGCTGTAAACATGGCTAAAAACGCTGGTTACACATCTGTAATGTCTCACCGTTCTGGTGAAACTGAAGATAATACAATTGCAGATTTAGCTGTTGCTTTAAACTGTGGGCAAATCAAAACGGGTTCTGCTTCACGTTCTGATCGTATGGCTAAATACAACCAATTATTAAGAATTGAAGAAGAACTTGGAAGTACTGCTTATTTCCCTGGTTTAAACGCTTTCAAGATCAAATAATTGTAAGAGTTATATATTGAAAAGAAACCATTCGTGTTAACGAATGGTTTTTTTTTGGAGTTTTAACAAATTCATAGCAGGATTCTTTTTTTAGTTAGTCTTAAATTCCTTAGATTTGATAAATTATTATTTTATAGAATTATTTCCGATTATATTATGTCAAAAATAGCTACATTAGAAGTAGATGGTAAAAAAATTGAACTTCCGGTTATCACAGGGAGCGAAAATGAATCAGCTATCGATATCAACAAATTACGTGATTTAACTGGTATTATTACAATCGACCCAGGTTATAAAAACTCTGGATCTTGTACAAGTGAAATTACTTTCTTAGACGGAGAATTAGGAATCTTACGTTACAGAGGATATTCAATTGAAGATTTAGCTGAAAAGGCTAGTTTTTTAGAGGTATCTTATCTTTTAATTTTTGGAGAACTGCCAACAGCTGCAGAATTAGAAAACTTTGAAAATGGTATTAAAAAACATTCGTTAGTTAACGAAGAAATGAAAAATATCATTGATGGTTTCCCAAAAACAGCACATCCAATGGGTGTTTTGTCAGCTTTGACAAGCGCTTTAACTGCTTTCAACCCAAAAGCAGTAAATGTGGATAACGAAAAAGAAATGTATGAGGCAATTTGCAAAACAATGGCTAAATTTTTAGTTATTGCAACTTGGACTTACAGAAAATCAATGGGGTATCCGTTGAATTATTATGACAATACAAAAGGATATGTTGAGAACTTTATGCAATTGATGTTTCAATTGCCTACGGGACCATACAGTGCAAATCCTGTTGTTGTTGATGCATTGGATAAATTATTTATTCTTCACGCAGATCATGAACAAAACTGTTCAACTTCAACAGTAAGAATGGTTGGTTCATCTCACGCTGGTTTATTTGCTTCAATCTCTTCTGGAGTTTCTGCTCTTTGGGGACCTCTTCACGGAGGAGCAAATCAGGCTGTACTTGAAATGTTGGAAGAAATCAACAAAGATGGTGGAGATACTGATAAATTCTTGGCTAAAGCTAAAGATAAAAATGATCCTTTCCGTTTAATGGGATTCGGACACAGAGTTTATAAAAACTTTGATCCAAGAGCAAAAATCATCAAAAAAGCGGCTAAAGAAGTTTTAGAAACTTTAGGTGTTGAAGATCCAATTCTAGATATTGCTAGAAAATTAGAAACAGCAGCTCTTGAAGACGAATACTTCAAATCAAGAAACTTATATCCAAACGTTGATTTCTACTCAGGAATTATTTACAGAGCGTTAGGAATTCCAACAGATATGTTTACAGTAATGTTTGCTATCGGAAGATTGCCAGGATGGATCGCACAATGGAAAGAAATGCGTGAAAACAAAGAGCCAATTGGAAGACCAAGACAAATTTACACAGGGCATCCGTTAAGAGAATTTAAGCCTAACAAATAAAAAATAGAAAGCTTCACTTACATGTGAAGCTTTTTTTATCTTTGCTCAAAATATAATAAAGTTATGTTGCAATTAAATGTAAAGAACGAAACGTCAAGACTGCGGGCTGTAGTTTTGGGTTCAGCCGTTCATAATGGGCCAACTCCAACCTTAGAGGAAGCTTATGACCCTAAGTCATTGGAACATATTAAAGCAGGAACCTATCCGATCGAAAAAGACATGGTTGTTGAAATGGAAGCTTTTAATTCTGTTTTTCAAAAGTATGACGTTAAAGTCTATCGCCCGGAAATGATTGAGAACTACAATCAGATTTTTGCTCGAGATATTGGATTTGTAATTGATGATGTCTTTGTAAAATCAAATATACTGCCTGATCGTGAACGTGAGCTAGACGCAATTCAATATGTAATAGATCAAATTGAACCTCTAAAAGTTGTTCGTCCGCCTGAAGAAGTTCATATTGAAGGAGGCGATGTTATGCTTTGGAATGATCATATTTTTATAGGAACTTACAAAGGAAGTGATTATAAAGATTATATAACCGCAAGGACTAACATGCATGGGGTTAATTATATTAAAGAGTTGTTTCCAAATAAAATTGTAAAAGAATTTGATCTGGTTAAATCTAAACTAGAAGCCAGAGATAATGCATTGCACTTAGATTGTTGTTTTCAGCCAGTTGGAGAAAATAAAGGAATTATCTACAAAAGAGGTTTTCGTGAAGAAGCTGATTATTTATATCTAGTGAATCTTTTTGGAAAAGAAAATTTGTTTCATATCGAAAGAAATGAAATGTACAATATGTTTTCAAATGTGTTTTCAATTGATAAAAATGTTGTGGTTTCGGAGAAAAATTTCACACGCTTAAATAACTGGCTTCGTGCAAATGGTTTTACAGTCGAAGAAATTCCGTATGCCGAAATTGCAAAACAGGAAGGATTATTAAGATGTTCAACACTTCCGTTAATTAGAGACTAAAATAGTTTTTGAGGTTCAAGTTTAAGGTTTTTACAAGACGCTAAATTTTAAACTTGAAGCTTTAAACTTGAAACAAAAAAATATAAAATCATGAAACAGACAACAAATGCAATCGTGATGATTCGGCCTGTTGCATTCAGAATGAATGAACAGACCGCCGTAAATAATTATTACCAAAAAGTATTAGACGGACTTTTGCCAAGTACCGTAAATGCCAAAGCACAGCAGGAATTTGATGCTTTTGTTGAAAAACTTAGAGCGGTTGGAGTAGATGTTACAGTTATTGAAGATACTTTGGAAACAGATACTCCGGATAGTATTTTTCCAAATAACTGGGTTTCATTTCATGAAAATGGCGATGTAGCGCTTTATCCGATGTTTGCTGAAAACAGACGCCAAGAACGTCGTGAAGATATTTTGGACACTTTAGAAGAAAAGGGTTTCGAAATATCAAATATAATGGATTACACTTCTGCTGAAGATGATGGTTATTTTTTAGAAGGAACAGGGAGTCTTCTTTTAGACCGTGCTAATGCAAAAGCGTATTGCGCTTTGTCGCCTCGTGCCGATGAAGAATTATTTATTGAATTCTGTGAAGATTTTGATTATGCTCCTGTAATTTTTGAAGCTTTTCAGACTGTTGACGGAGAACGAAAACTCATTTATCATACAAATGTGATGATGTGTTTGGGCGAAACTTTTGCAGTTATTTGTGCAGATTGTATTGATGATAAAAAAGAAAGAAAAATGGTTCTTGATAATCTGAAAGATGATAAAAAAGAAATCATTTTAATTACAGAAGATCAAGTAAATAATTTTGCCGGGAATATGCTAGAAGTTAGAGGTGCAAACGATAAAAAGTATATAGTTATGAGTGCATCGGCTCATCAAAGTTTAACTGCAAAGCAAATTGCACAATTAGAAAAACACGCCGAAATTTTAAGTTCGAGCTTGGATACAATTGAAGCTTGTGGCGGTGGAAGCGCACGCTGCATGATGGCTGAAGTTTTCTTGCCAAGGAATTAAAAAAAAACAGGTTTTTAAATAAAGAAGGGATAATGCTTAAAGTTTTATCCCTTTTTTATTTTTTAAAAAGTTTTAGATTAAAAGTTTCCTTTAATAATATTTACAATAGAACTTACGATATATTGAATTCCGATAGAAATTACAATGAATCCAACTATTCGGGAAATTGCAACAATTCCTGATGCACCTAGTATGCGGGCAAGGTAATGTGCACTTTTTAGAATGGCAAAAATGCTGACTCCAATTGCTAAAATAGCAAGACATGAAATAATGATTTCATTCATTTCATGATGTTCTTGGTAAAAAGCAATTAGAAGAGAAATTGAACCTGGTCCCGCTAACATTGGAATTGCTAATGGCGTCAAGGCAATGTCGTTTCTTTGCTGTGCGTCAGTTTCAATTTTTTTATTGATTCCTCGTTTTTTATTAAATTTTCCCGAAAGCAATGAAAAGCCAGAATTCACAATTACAATTCCGCCTGCAATTCGAAGAGCATCAATGCTAATCCCAAAAAATGTCAAAACATATTGGCCGATAAAAAAAGATACCAATAAAATGATAAAAACATTTATTGCGGTCCATAGAGAAATTCTTGAACGTTCTTTTTGTGAATCGTGCTGTGTTAATCCAACGAAAATCGGCACAGTGCCAATAGGGTTTAAAACGGAAAAAAGTGCAGCAAATAAGTAAATGAATAAATCCATAAAATTTCGGTTAGTGAAGTAAAAGTAGTTATTTTTTTATATTGACAGCTAAAACGGAGTTATGATATTATTTTTTTAGAGTCAATATTCTGAATTGATAAGATAAACTAAGCTCATTCTTTTTAACTACTTTTGCACTTTAAATTAAAAAGATGAAAAATAAAAAGACATTACTCCTAGGTGCTACAACAAAACCAGATCGTTATGCATTTAGAGCTATAAATATGCTTACTCAAAAAGGGCACACAGTATTAGCAATTGGTCAAAATACTGGAGAGGTGGCTGGTGTAAAAATTCATACAAAAGCAATTCCTGTAAAAAATATCGATACAGTAACTTTATATTTGAACCCATCTCGTCAACGTGATTATTATAATTACATAATTGAAGCACAACCTAAAAGAGTAATTTTTAATCCCGGAACAGAAAATCCTGAATTATATCAATTATTGGAATTAAATAATATTGAGGTCGAAGTTGCTTGTACATTAGTTTTATTGGCTACAAACCAATATTAATCGAAAAAAAGCGTTTTAAAACTTTCCAATTGTATTGGGAAGTTTTGTTTTTTATTGGCAGATAGAAACAAGATAAATCCCTATTTCTTTTAGAGTTGAATTTAATTGTTTGAAAGATGCTGATACCGTTAAAAATGTTACTTTTGTCGTCATGGAATTTTCATCAAAATTAATAGAGAAAGCGGTTAATGAAATGTCGCAATTACCTGGTATTGGTAAGCGTACAGCTCTGCGATTAGTTCTTCATTTGCTCAAACAGCCAAAGGAGCAAACAGGCTTTTTGTCTCAAGCACTTTTAAATATGCGTGAGGATATTAAATTTTGCGAAAATTGCCATAACATTTCAGATACAAAAGTGTGTGAAATATGTGCCAATTCATCTAGAAATCATCAGACTATTTGTGTTGTTGAGGATATTCGTGATGTTATGGCTATTGAAAATACGGGTCAGTATAAAGGGATTTATCATGTGTTGGGAGGAAAAATTTCTCCAATTGAAGGTGTTGGCCCAAGTCAGTTAAATATTTCAACTTTGGTCGAAAAAGTCAAATCCGGAAAAGTTGTTGAAATCATTTTTGCATTAAGTTCAACCATGGAAGGTGATACGACCAATTTTTATATCTATAAACAAATTGCAGAATTTCAAATTATAATTTCTACGATTGCAAGAGGAATATCAGTAGGAGACGAATTGGAATATGCTGATGAAGTTACTCTCGGTAGAAGTATTTTGCATCGCGTTCCATTTGAAAAAACATTCAAGAACAATTAAATAAACCCCAATTGAAATATAGATTTTCCGAAGATTAAATGGAAAAGCTATATTTGCGATAAAATTTTAACAATGACAAAAAATAGTTTTTATATCCTGGTGCTGATTAGTATGCTTTTTACTTCATGTATTCCTATAAAAGATTTAGTATATCTGCAGGATAAAAATTCTTCTGAAGACTCAAATACTGTTGCAGTAGTTGAAACTAAGCCTTATAGGCTTCAGGTTAATGATGTTTTAAGTATTAATTTAAAAGCCATAGACCCTAAATTAGTTGCAATTTTTAATAAAACAGAGAGTACATCTCTAACAACCGGAAGATCTGAAGCTGCCTTATATTTTGACGGATTCACAGTTGATGATCATGGGAATATTCGAATTCCAATTTTAGGCGAAATAAATGTTATTGGTTATACTCTGGAAGAAGTTCGAGTGATAATTGAGAAAAAATTGCTTGAAGAATATTTTAAAACAGATGCTAATATATTTGTGACAATAAAGTTAGCGGGTTTTAGATATACAATAAATGGAGAGGTTGGAAGCACAGGTACAAAAACAATGTTTCAAGAGCATGTGAATATTATGGAAGCTGTTGCAAATGCTGGAGATATTAATACAGTGGGAGATAGAAAATCTGTGACCATAATTCGACAAACACCTACCGGAGTTCAAATGAACGAGATTGACCTTACTGATGTGAACGTCATGAAATCTCCTTACTATTACTTACAACCCAATGATTATATTTATGTCAAGCCATTGCGACAAAAAACATGGGGAACTGGGCAAACGGGAATACAGTCAATAGGTACAATTATTACTTTATTGTCACTGGCAACAACAGTGTATTTAATTATAAAATAAGAATCAAAACTAAAAATTAGGCTCGGAAATGTTAGATATAAAAGATTTGTCGATTTTTGAAAATCATTCAAGTTTTGATTTTAAAGGTATGTTGCTAAAAATTCTTAGCTATTGGAAATGGTTTTTAGTGAGTTTAATTATCGCGTTTACTATTGCATATCAGGTAAATATTCGTAAAGAAAAAATTTATGGAATGCAGACTTTGATTTCGATTAAAGAAGAAAGCAATCCTTTTTTTACCTCAAATACAAGCTTGGTTTTTAATTGGGGAGGAATTTCAGATCAGGTAAATGGAATAACAACAATATTACAGTCAAGATCTCATAATGAGTTAGTAGTTAGTAAACTTCAATATTATATTGATTACCTAACCATGGGTGAATACAATTTAATTGATGCTTATGGTAGCGTGCCATTTTATGTTGATATCGATAAATCTAGAGGGCAGCTTGCAAATACCTTGATAAAAATTAAATTTATCAGTGCAAATGTATATGAGATACATATTCCTTTTGAGAATAATTCGGTTTCATTGATTAATTATGCTGAAAATTCATATTCTAAAACAGCAGTTCAGCCTGTAGAATTTGTAAAAAGATACAAAGTTGGTGAACGCGTTTCTTTGCCTTTTTTAAATTGGGAATTGCAAATTAATGATAATCCGGGTTTGTATATAGGAAACGAGTATTTTGTCAAATTCAATGATTTTGATGGAACAGTTTCCCGTTACAAAGGTATAAGTGTTGGTTCTGATGATAAGGGCGGCTCAATTTTGACTTTGGGAATGCAAGGCACAAACAAAGCAAGACTTGTTGAGTACCTTAATTCAACAGTAAAAATGTTGATCAAAATTCAATTGGATGGGAAAAATCAATTTGCAAACAATACGATTAAATTTATTGATAGTACTTTGGTTGCTATGGAATTGCAATTAAAGCAAACAGGGAATGAGTTAAAATCATTTAGAAAAGATAAAAACATCTATGAAATAGAAGATGGAGGGGCGAAGGTTTCTGATAAAATAATGAATTTTGATGTCGAAAGAGATCAGATCGCCAGAAAAATTACGTATTATAATTCACTAAAATCGTATCTAAATAACAGTGTTGATTATTCGAGATTACCAGCACCATCAGTTGCAGGAATTGAGGACCCGAATATTGCCACAAATATTTCGAAGCTAATTGCGCTTTCAACTCAAAGGTCAGAAATGGCATATGCCGTTAAAAGCGATAAGATTTTTAAGGATTTTGATAATCAAATGGAGGCGCTTAAAAGCGTTTTGCTTGAAAATATTGTTTCTGCAAAAGCATCTCTCGTTTATGATTTATCGTTAGTAAATGCTAAAATAGGAGAAGCGGAAAATACAGTTAAAAGGTTGCCGGAAGAGCAACAGGAGCTATTGAAGATAAAAAGAAAATATGATTTAAACGACAATATTTATACAACATTTCTTCAAAAACGAAATGAAGCAGAAATTGTAAAAGCATCTAATTTATCTGATATCCATTTTATTGATCCGGCTAAAGAAATAGGAGGAGCTTTGGTAGGTCCTAAAACTTCTGTTAATTATATATTAGCGCTGTTTTTAGGAATACTGATTCCCTTATTAATTGTTTTAATGATTTTTTTTATTAATAATTCCATTCAAAACACTGAGGAACTTACAAAGTTGAGTCAAATACCAATAATTGGTGTAATCGGTGTAAATAAAGGAGGAGTTAATCTCGCTGTTTTCGATAAACCTAAATCGGCACTTTCTGAAGCTTTTAGGGCAATTCGATCTTCATTACAATTTTTGTATAAAAAACGGCAGGTAAGTGGTTCAAAAACTTTAATGATAACTTCATCAATAAGTGGTGAAGGAAAAACATTCTGTTCGATAAATATTGCAACAGTTTTTGCCTTGAGCGAAAAGAAAACGGTTATTGTAGGTTTGGATTTAAGAAAGCCAAGATTGGCAGATGAATTTAATTTAACTACTCAGACGGGAGTTGTGAATTATTTAATTAGACAAAATAATTTGAGTGAAATTACGAATTCTACAGAGGTTCCAAATCTTGATGTTATTCTTTCTGGACCAATTCCCCCAAATCCATCAGAGTTGATTTTGAGTGAAGCGATGGGAGAATTAATTGAAGAATTAAAAAATAAATACGATTATATCATTTTGGATACACCTCCTGTAGGTTTAGTTTCAGATGCATTAGAATTATCTCAATACTCAGACGTAACTTTGTATATCGTGAGACAGAATTATACTAAAAAAGATATGATAACGTTGTTGAATACCAGAGTTAAGAGAGGTGAACTAAGTAATGCAAGTATTGTTTTCAATGGATATGAAAACAAAGCAAAATATGGTTCAGCTTATGGTTACGGATATGGTTATGGAGATTATTCTAACGGATATCTGGATGAGGAAGAAAAAAAGAAATCAATAAAAACTTTTCTAAATAAATTGAAAAAATAAATTTGATTCAAATGGAAACATCAATTCAAAGGACTATTTTAATTACAGGAGGTGCGGGATTTATTGGCTCAAATTTGTGTGAATATTTTTTGAAACTTGGTGATAAAGTAGTTTGTCTAGATAATTTTTCAACTGGACATCGTCATAATTTGGATAATTTTATTGAAGATTCAAATTTTGAATTAATTGAAGGTGATATTCGCAATTTAACAGATTGTATTTTAGCCGTAAAAGGGGTCGATTATGTTTTGCACCAAGCGGCATTAGGTTCTGTTCCTCGTTCGATAAATGATCCAATAACGACAAATGATGTAAATGTTTCCGGTTTTTTAAATATGCTAGTCGCATCCAGAGATGAAAAAGTTAAACGTTTTATCTACGCTGCAAGTTCGTCAACATATGGAGATTCTGAAGGATTGCCTAAAGTTGAAGATATTATAGGGAAACCATTATCACCATACGCCATAACTAAATATGTGAATGAATTGTATGCTGAAATTTTTAGTAGAACATACGGTTTAGAAACTATTGGCTTACGATATTTCAATGTTTTTGGTCAGAGACAAGACCCGGAAGGAGCTTATGCAGCAGTAATTCCAAAGTTTGTAAAACAGTTGATAAAATATGAAAGCCCTGTGATAAATGGTGATGGAAATTATTCAAGGGATTTTACCTATATCGAAAATGTAATTCAGATGAATGACTTGGCGATTAAAATCCAAAATACTGAGGCTACTAATACAGTTTACAATACAGCATTTGGAGAACGCAATACATTGAATGATTTGGTAGAATGTTTAAAAGAATATCTTTCAGAATTTGATTCGAAAATTGCTAATGTCAAAATTATTTATCGAGAAAATAGAGCAGGAGACATTCCACATTCGTTGGCAAGTATTGATAAGGCTAAAAGTATGCTAGGTTATGATCCAAAATATTCTTTACAAGATGGTTTGAAGGAAGCGGTAAACTGGTATTGGAATAATTTAAAATAAAAATAGACTAAGTTAATAGTATAATAAATGAAAGTTACAAAAATTTGTTGCATAGGTGCAGGTTATGTTGGAGGTCCAACTATGGCAGTGATTGCTCAAAAATGTCCACATATTCAAGTGACAGTTGTCGATTTGAACGAACAAAGAATCAAAGACTGGAATGATCCAGATACTAATAATATTCCTATTTACGAACCAGGTTTATCTCAAATTGTTGATGAAGCAAGAGGAAGAAATCTTTTCTTTTCGACAGATGTTGAAAAAGCAATTGATGAAGCACAAGTAATTTTTATATCAGTTAATACGCCAACGAAAACATACGGAAAAGGTAAAGGCATGGCAGCTGATTTAAAATACATTGAATTGTGCGCCAGACAAATTGCAAAAGTAGCAAAGGAAAATAAGATAGTTGTAGAAAAATCTACTTTACCAGTAAGAACAGCCGAAGCTATAAAAAGTATTTTAGATAATACAGGAAATGGTGTGCAATTTCAGATTTTGTCTAATCCTGAGTTTTTAGCAGAAGGAACTGCCGTTACAGATTTGTTGAATCCTGATCGAATTTTAATTGGTGGAGATACAACTCCAGAGGGTGAATCGGCAATAAATGCTTTAGTTGATGTTTATGCGAACTGGGTCGATAAAAATAAAATTTTAACAACAAATGTTTGGTCTTCAGAATTATCGAAACTTACGGCAAATGCATTTTTAGCACAAAGAATTTCTTCAATAAACGCAATGTCTGAATTATGCGAAAAGACAGGAGCTGATGTAAGTGAAGTTGCAAAAGCGATTGGAATGGACAGTCGAATTGGGCCAAAGTTTTTAAAAGCTTCAGTCGGATTTGGAGGTTCTTGTTTTCAAAAAGACATTTTGAATTTAGTATACATAGCGAAATCATATGGATTGAATGAGGTGGCTGATTATTGGGAACAGGTTATCATAATGAATGACCATCAAAAAAGAAGATTTTCTAATAAAATTGTTCAGACTTTATATAACACTGTTGCTGATAAGAAAATAACATTTTTAGGTTGGGCCTTTAAAAAAGACACGAATGATACCCGTGAATCAGCTGCAATTTACGTTGCTGACGATTTAATTAATGAGCAGGCAAAAATATCAGTATATGACCCTAAAGTTTCAGGAAGTAAAATGTTAACTGATTTAAATTATTTGCAAACTAGAACAGATGAAGAAAATAATGCTGCGTTAACTGCGTTTGATAATCCTTATGAAGCTTGTTTAGGAGCACATGCTATTTCAATTTTGACTGAATGGGATGAATTTGTCTCTTATGACTGGCAAAAGATTTACGATGCAATGCACAAGCCTGCTTTTATATTTGACGGAAGAAATGTGTTAAATGCAAAAGAGTTAGAGTCAATAGGGTTTATTTATAAAGGAATTGGTTCATAAATGTAAAAGCCAAATATTGAATTAAGATTTAGTATTATAGAATGAATGAAGTATGAATGGAATTTTGTTTCAATATAGTGTTTAATTTATGAATTGGTATGTAGTTTATACAAAGCCCAAATGGGAGAAAAAAGTAGCAGAGAGGCTGACTCAAATAGGTGTAGAATGCTATTGCCCATTAATTACCCAAGTAAAACAATGGTCAGACAGAAAGAAAAAAATTGAAGTTCCTCTTTTTAACTCTTATGTATTTGTTCAACTTTCAGAAATAGATCGAAATTCCGTTTTTAATATTCCAGGTGTTGTTAGGTATTTATTTTGGCTTGGAAAACCTGCAATTGTTCGTGATGAAGAAATTGGTATAATTAAATCGAGTCTTAACGCGACAAATGTAAGTGATGTTTCAGTTTCATCAATTCAAGTGGGAGACCGGATAAAGCTTGAATCAGGAGCTTTTAGTAATCAAGATGCAATTGTTCAGGAAATTTCAAAAACGCATTATATTTTGGTATTAGAATCTTTAGGTTGTGTGCTAAAGGTTAAATACAAATAATTGATAAAATTTAAAAAAAGCAGAGGATAAAATCAATAAAAATTAAGGTTTTGTTTTCTGTTTTTTTTATGGTGTATTTTTTTACAGTCTGACAGATAACTAGTTGAGTTTTTAAAGATTTTCTTATTTTTTGTTTTCTAAGTATTACGGGAAACCGTATTGAATAAATTGATTGAATGTGCTATATTTGCCGTGATTATACTTTTTTAGTAAACCAAGCATATTAATGGGACTTGGAATGGCGAAGCCATGTGTTGTTATGAATAAAGCTAATATTTTTTAAATGAACGAAGACATAAAAATAGCTGTTATAGGTTTAGGTTATGTTGGTCTCCCTTTGGCAAGATTATTTGCTACAAAATATCCAGTTGTAGGTTTTGATATTAATAAATCGAGGGTAGATAACTTAAAATCTGGAATAGATTCTACTCTGGAGGTTGATCAATATGATTTACAAAAAGTATTAGTTGATAAACCTAATTCACAAATTGGACTGTATTGTACAAGTTCTTCAACAGATATTGCTGATTGTAATTATTTTATAATTACTGTCCCAACTCCTGTTGATAGAAATAATCGTCCTGATTTAACTCCCTTATACAAATCAAGTGAAACAGTTGGAAAAATATTAAAAAAAGGAGATATTGTTATTTATGAATCAACTGTTTATCCAGGTGTTACTGAAGAACAATGTGTGCCAGTTTTGGAAAACGTTTCGGGCCTTAAATTAAATATTGATTTTTATGCGGGATATTCTCCTGAAAGAATTAATCCCGGAGACAAGGAGCACACTGTCGAAAAAATTTTAAAAGTAACTTCTGGTTCAACACCGGAAATAGGTTTAAAAGTAGATGCTCTTTATAAATCTGTAATTACTGCGGGTACGCATTTAGCTCCAACAATAAAAGTTGCCGAAGCAGCGAAAGTTATTGAAAACTCTCAAAGAGATATTAATATTGCTTTTGTAAATGAATTAGCCAAAATATTTAATTTAATGAATATTGATACTCAGGAAGTATTAGCGGCGGCAGCTACGAAATGGAATTTCTTACCTTTTAAACCAGGCTTGGTTGGAGGACATTGTATTGGCGTAGATCCCTATTATTTGGCTCAAAGAGCACAGGAGTTTGGATATCATCCCGAAATAATTTTGGCCGGTCGACGTTTAAATGATAGCATGGGTGAATATATTGCTTCGCAAGTAGTAAAATTGATGATAAAAAAAGGTATTTCTGTCAATGGAGCTAATCTTTTAATGTTGGGTATAACGTTTAAAGAGAATTGTCCAGATGTCAGAAATACTAAAATTGTTGATGTTATAAAATCATTGACAGAATATGGAATAGCAGTAACAATATTTGATCCATTAGCAAATATTAAGGAAGTAAAAGAAGAATATGGATTGACTACCATAAATTCAATTCCAAAAGAAAAATTTGATGCAATAGTACTTGGTGTTGCACATGCCGAGTTTTTAAAGTTAAATTTTTCAGAGTTACAGAAAGATAATAGTTTATTATACGATGTAAAAGGAGTATTAGGCACTATCGCTGATAATAGATTATAGACACTTCTTGGATTTTTTTATTTATAGATGATGAGTACAAATAAAACAATTACACATGTAATTTTAACTGGCGGAGTAGGGAGCAGATTGTGGCCTCTTTCTCGTAAAAGCCAGCCAAAACAATATTTAGAGATATTTGAAGGGAAATCTTTATTTGAAATGACAGTAGATCGTAATAGTCATTTAGCAAATAAAGTTATGGTTGTCGGAAATGTTGATAATCATCATTTAAGTGGAAAAGTAATGGATAAATCTAAAACTTTATATACTAATATTGTTGAGGCAACTCCCAGAAATACTGCAGCTGCAATTGCTTTTGCTGCATTTGCGTCTGATCCGGATGACATCTTGATTGTTACACCTTCTGATCACATTATAGATTTAATGGAAAATTATAATAATGCGATAGATGAAGCTATTTTAAAAGCAAATGAAGGATTTATTGTGACTTTCGGCGTCATTCCAACTAAACCTGAAACTGGATATGGTTATATTGAATCAAAAGGAGATAAAGTAATATCATTTCGTGAAAAACCAAACGAAACTACGGCTAAAGAGTTTATAGCAAGAGGCAATTTTTTATGGAATAGTGGGATGTTTTGCTTTAAGGCTGGTGTTCTTCTAGATGAATTAAAACAATTTCAGCCTGATGTTTATGAAAAATCCAAAGAAGTTTGGGAAAAAAGTAAAGATGGGTTTTTAGATTTAAATCTATCTCTAGAGATTCCATCAATCAGTATTGATTATGCTGTAATGGAACGTAGTAAAAAAATAAAAGTAGTACCAGCATCATTCTCTTGGTCTGACTTAGGGTCTTTTGAGTCGGTTTATGATTATCTGATATCCAAAGGTCATCCAACTGATAAAAACGGAAATATGGTAATTGGATGTAATCTGCATACAACTTTTCTTGGATTAAAAAATACTATTTTCGTACATACAGATTCTGCTAATTTGATTTTGCAGAAAGAAAACTCGCAAGATGTAAAAGATATTTACAGCGAATTAGAAAAACTAAACTCTGAATTACTAAACTAAATTAAAATTAAAATGAAAAAAATTCTTATCACTGGCGGCGCTGGTTTTATTGGGTCACATGTAGTGAGACGTTTTGTGAATAAATATCCAGAATATCAAATTTTTAATTTAGATGCATTAACTTATGCTGGAAATCTAGAAAATATTAAAGACATCGAAAATCAACCTAATTACACTTTTGTAAAGGGAGATATTGTAGATGAAAATTTTATAAATGAACTTTTTTCTTCACATAATTTTGATGGAGTTTTACATTTAGCTGCAGAATCTCACGTAGACCGTTCAATTGAAGATCCATTGGCATTCGTTAAAACAAATGTTATTGGAACAATGAATTTGTTGAACGCTGCTAAAAATCAATGGAAAAATAATTTTGAAGGCAAAAGATTTTACCACATTAGTACAGATGAAGTTTATGGTTCGTTAGGGGCGGAAGGCTTGTTTACAGAAACGACACCTTATGATCCTAATTCGCCTTATTCCGCTTCAAAAGCAAGTTCTGATCATTTCGTTAGAGCTTATGGCGAAACTTATGGTTTGCCTTATGTTTTGACAAATTGTTCAAATAATTATGGATCTTATCATTTTCCTGAAAAATTAATTCCCCTATTTATAAATAACATTATAAATAATAAAGCCTTGCCGGTTTATGGAGATGGAAATTATACTCGTGATTGGCTTTTTGTTGAAGATCACGCCATTGCAATAGACCTAGTTTTCCATGAAGGTAAAAATCATGATACATACAATATTGGAGGGTTTAATGAATGGAAAAATATTGATTTGGTTAAATTATTATGCCAAATTATGGATGGTAAACTGGAAAGAGAAAAAGGAACATCTGAAAAACTAATTACTTATGTAAAAGATAGACCTGGTCATGATTTACGTTATGCAATTGATGCGTCAAAAATCAATAAGGAATTAGGGTGGAAACCGTCTGTTACTTTTGAGGAAGGATTAGAAAAGACTATTAATTGGTATTTAAATAATGAGGAGTGGCTGAAAAATGTTACATCAGGTTCATATAAGGATTATTATAAAAAACAATATTCATAAATCTAAAAATTTATTTTAACGATATATAAAAGTTAAAACTATAGCCGAATGAAAAAGATAACTTACGTTCTTACATTATTTTTTATTTTATTAATGTCTTTCAATGGACATGCTCAGGATTTACTTAAGTCTAAGGATTTGAGTACCATAAAAGTTGATTATTTGTCAGATGATGACTTGTCAAAAATTAGCGCTCAGTTAAAAAGCAACAATGCAACACTTGATCAGGTTGAACCAATGGCTTTGTCTAAAGGTATGACTCAAACAGAGTTTAATAAATTAAGGATCAAGCTTACAGAATATGAAAAAAAGAATGCTAAAGATTCTGATAAAAATAAAAATACTGACAATGAAAATAAGTTAAAGAAAAATGATAAAGATTCAGAGTTTGGTAGAAAACAAGAAAAAATCAAAAACGATAAAGTAAAGGATTCATTAAATGCGTTAATTTTTGGTTCTGAATTATTCGATAATCCGACATTGAATTTTGAACCAGATTTAAAATTAGCAACTCCAATGAATTATGTTTTAGGGCCTGGTGATGAATTGCAGGTAAGCGTGTATGGAGTTCAAGAGTACAGCGCAAGTATTCCGGTAAGTGTAGAAGGAAAAGTAACGATTGATTATGTCGGACAGATTTCTGTTTCAGGGATGTCAATTGAAGCGGCAACTCAAAAAATAAAAGCTGCAATAGCGAGAGTTTACAGTACCGTTAGATCAGGTCAGTCACAAGTTAGCATTAGTTTAAGTCAAATTCGTACTATCAAAGTAACAATCGTGGGCGGAAAACAACCTGGAAATTATTCAATATCATCATTGGCTACAGTTTATAACGCATTGCACTTAGCTGGAGGACCAGGGAAAAACGGAAGTTACAGAAACATTGAATTAATTAGAAACAACAAAGTTTATAGAAATATAGATATTTATAGATTTTTAGTAAAAGGTGACCAGTCAGATAATGTGAGTTTAAAAGACAATGACGTTATCAGAATTCCAGCTTACAGCCAAAGAGTTGTTGTAGAGGGTGAAGTAAAAAGACCAGGAATTTTCGAAATGAAAAAGGGCGAAAAATTCTCCGATTTGTTAAATTTTGCATCTGGCTTTAATGAATTTGCGTACACAGCTTCTGTAAATGTTTTGCAGAAAACGGGAAAAGAGTTTAAGGTGCACGACATTAATGAAAGTGATTATAATACTTATGTACCACAATCTGGAGATGTTTTTAAAGTAACTAAAATTTTAAATCGCTTCGAAAATCGTATCAAAATTGAAGGTGCGGTATTTAGACCAGACTATTATTCATTTAATGAGGGAATGAGAATTTCTGATCTTATTACTAGAGCAGAAGGACTTAAAGAAGATGCATATTCGAAAAGAGCACGAATTATTCGTTTAAAAACTGATTTAACTACCGAAATTGTAAATGTAGATTTAGCAAGTGCATTATCAGGGGACTTAAATGCTGATATTGAACTGAAAAGAGAAGATATCGTTACAGTATATTCAATATTAGATTTTAGGGAAGAATATAAAGTAACAATTGATGGAGAAGTTAAAAACCCTGGAGAATATGAATATTTTGAAAATCTAACATTAAATGATTTAGTTGTTCAAGTTGGAGGATTAACGGGTTCTGCATCAAAACGAGTAGAAATTGCAAGAATGGTAAAGTCTGATGTAATAGACGACGCTGATCCTAAACGTGTTGAGTTAATTGAACTTGAGATTACCGCCGATAACAATGAACAGGTGAAAAATTTTATTTTAAAACCATTTGATGTTATTAATATTCGAAAAATGGCAGTTTACGAAAAACCACAGATGGTTACAGTAAGCGGTGCAGTTGGATATCCAGGAAAATATGTTTTAGCTAATAAAAAAGAAACTGTTTATAATGTGGTAATGAGAGCTGGCGGATTGACTTCGATAGCAAATTTAGATGGAATGAAAATCAAAAGACCAATCAAGCAAGAGCAAATTGAAAAGATTGAAAGTGTTGATTTGAATTTATCCAAAAATGATACTCTAAAAGAAAAACTTACCAAAAAATTAAAAGAAGATTTAAAATATGCTACTATTCCAGTTAATTGGGAGAAAATAGTAAAAGATAAAAATCACTATTCAAATGTTACATTGTTTCCAGGTGATGAAATCGAGGTTGCGGTTTATAATGAAGGAGTTAAAGTTACGGGTAATGTACTTTTAACTTCCGAAATTCCATACCGTAGCGGAAAAGGATTTAAATATTACATAAATGCTGTTGGTGGAGTTGATAATAAAGGATGGAAGAAAAAAGCATATATCATTTATCCAAATGGAAAAGCGTCAGTAACACAATCTTTCTTGTTCTTTAGATCATATCCAAAGGTTGAACCTGATTCCCAAATTGTGGTTCCGGAAAAGCCTGAAGGAAAGAAAATGAGTACAGGAGAATGGGTAAGTATTGGTAGTGTACTGACTAGTTTAGCTTTATTAATTGTCACAGCTTTTAAATAGTATTATTTAATGGAAAAAGAATTAGGGGTTAATGAGGAGATTCCATTAAAGGAGTTGATTCAAAAAATAAAAGATTGGAGTAATTATTTACTTTCTAAATGGAAGCTCATTGTTTTAGCTGGGATAATCGGTGGAGCATTGGGGATAACTTATTCTTTAATGCAAAAACCGGTTTATACTGCAACATTAACATTTGCATTAGAAGATGAAAAACAAGGTGGCGGTTTAGGTGGAGCTCTTGGATTAGCAAGTTCGCTTGGTATTGATGTTGGCGGCGGTGGAGGTAGTATGTTTTCTAGTTCTAATTTAGCGGAACTATTTAAGTCTCGAACAATGGTAGAAAAAACATTATTGACTCCAGTTACAGTCAATAATAAAAAAATATCCTTAGCAGAAATGTACATTCAAAATAAGGAATGGCGAGAAAAATGGAACGATAATCCGAAATTTAAAAACATACAATTTTTACCTGGGAGTAATCGAAATTATTTCACAAGAATACATGATAGTATTTTTGGTGTAATCTATGAGAATTTATCTATGAATTCTTTGCATGTTGCTCAAAAGGATAAAAAAATATCCATTATTACAATGGATGTGACATCAGATAATGAGTTGTTTTCTCTTTACTTCTGTGAAGCCCTTGCTAGACAAGTTGGTAAATTTTACGTGGAGACTAAGAGCAAAAAGGCACGCATGAACATGAAAATTTTAGAACGTCAGGTTGATTCTGTGCGTGCTGAATTAAATGGTGCAATTACTGGAGTAGCAGTTGCAAATGACAATACATTTAACCTGAATCCAGCTCTTAATGTTCGTAGAGCGCCTTCTGTACGAAGACAAGTAGACGTTCAGGCAAATACCGCTATTTTAACAGAGCTTGTGAAACAGTCAGAATTAGCGAAAGTGACTTTACGAAAAGAAACTCCATTGATTCAAATTATTGATAGACCAATCTTGCCTTTACATAAAGAACGTTTTGGAAAAGCCAAAGGATTGGTTTTTGGCGGATTTTTATTTGGCTTTTTTGCTCTTATTTGGGTTATAGTACGAAAAATAATTAGCGAATTGCTTTAGACTTAATTTAAAAATTAAAGATATGATACCAGTTACCAAACCCTTTTTACCGCCACAAGATAAGTACTTGGCTTTAATTGATGGAATTTGGAAAAGACAATGGCTAACTAACATGGGACCTTTGGCCAGTGAATTAGAAATGAATCTTAAAGAATATCTAAACATAAAGCATTTATTATATGTAACTAACGGAACTGTTGCCTTGCAAATGGCTTTAAAAGGTTTAAATATTACCGGTGAAGTAATAACAACTCCTTTTTCTTTTGTTGCTACAACTTCAAGTATTGTTTGGGAAGGTTGTACACCAGTTTTTGTAGATATTGATCCTAAGTCACTAAATATAGATGCTTCTAAAATTGAAGAAGCTATTACTGATAAAACACAAGCTATATTGGCTACTCATGTATATGGTAATCCATGTGATGTAGAAGCGATAGAAAAAATTGCAATCAAACATAATTTGAAAGTAATATATGATGGAGCTCATGCATTTGGAGTCGTTGTAAATGGCAAATCTATTTTTGAATATGGAGATGTATCAACTTGTTCTTTACATGCTACAAAACTTTATCATTCTACTGAAGGAGGATTGCTAATTACTAAAGATGGTGACTTATTGAAGAAACTGGCCTATATCCGCAATTTTGGGATTTCAGGATTTGATAGCTTTGCTGAACTGGGTATAAATGGTAAAAACTCAGAATTTCACGCAGCAATGGGATTATTAAATTTAAACTACATCAGTGAAATAAGTTCTCAAAGAAAAAAACTTTCAGAGCGATATAATCTTAAATTAAAATCTTTGAAAGCATTCCGTCCTAGTTGGCATGCGGGTTCAAGTGAAAACTATTCCTATTATTCTTTAGTTTTTGAAAGCGAAGAGTTATTATTAAAAGTAAAAAGTACTCTAGACGGAAACGAAATTTTTACACGTCGTTATTTTTATCCTTCTTTGGCTAATTCTTTGCCATATTTGAAAGCCCAAGATTTAAAAATTACAAATTCAATTGCTAATCGTGTACTATGTTTACCATTGTATCATGATTTAACTGTTGAGGAAGTTGATTTGATTTGTAGATTAATATTAAGAACACAGAATAATTAAAAAAATAATAATAATTAAAAATATATATTTTATGGATATTTCAATTTTTTTACAAAATTTCATTGATATTCTTGATGATACTGACCCAGCTTTAATTCAACCAGAAACAATTTTTAGAGATTTGGACGAATGGAATTCATTAACAGCTTTGTCACTTATTGCTATGGCTGATGAGGAATATTCAGTTAAATTGACGGGAGATGATATTAAATCTTCAAATTCTATAAATGATATCTTCGAGACAATAAAAAATAAAGGATAAATAAAATGGCAGCTTTTTCACTAGACAATGTTGCAATAAAAGGTATTTCTTGTTGTGTTCCAAAAAATAAGGAATACAACATTGATTTGAATATTTCAACAAAGGAAGATATACAAAAGTTTATTGAGGTAACTGGCGTTGAGGAACGGCGAATTGCATCAAAGGATATTTGCACATCTGATTTGTGCTGTGAAGCTGCTGAAAAATTAATCAAAGACTTGAATTGGCAAAAAGATGAAATTGAAATATTAGTTTTCGTTTCTCAAACAGCCGATTACATTTTGCCTATTTCGGCTGCAATTCTTCAGGATCGATTAGGGTTGTCTACAAACTGTCTTGCGTTTGACGTTCCGTTAGGATGTTCCGGCTATGTATATGGTATATCAATAATAGCTGGAATGATGAAAGCTTCAGGTATAAACAAAGGGCTTTTATTGGCGGGAGATACAATAAGCAAAATCGTTTCAGATACAGACAAAAGCACCTTACCACTTTTTGGAGATGCTGGAAGTGCAACTGCACTTGAATTAGACAAAAACGCTGGAAAGTTATTTTTTGATCTAGGAACTGATGGTGCTGGCTACAAAGCTATAATTGTTCCAGATGGCGGTTCGAGAAAAAGAATTAATGCCGATTCGTTAGTAAAAAATGAAATTGAAGAAGGAATAAGTCGAACCTCATGCGATTTAGTTCTGGATGGTATGGATGTTTTTAGTTTTGGAATATCACAAGCACCCAAAACAGTAAACAAACTAATCGAAAAATTTGAGATCGATAAGGAAAAAGTGGATTATTTTATTTTTCATCAGGCTAATATGATGATGAATAAAATGATTGCAAAAAAGTTAAAATTATCTGTCGATAAAGTGCCATATTCATTAAAACATTTCGGAAATACTTCTTCAGCGACCATACCTCTGACAATAGTGTCTGAACTGAAAGATAAAATTCTAAACCAGTCCTCGAATTTATTAATGTGTGGATTTGGTGTAGGATTGTCTTGGGGAACTGTATTAATTGAGGAGTGTAAAATAGAATCCCTAGCTTTAATCGAACTATAAAATGATTACACTAAAAGATAAAAATATATTAGTTACAGGTGCATCGTCCGGAATTGGAAGAGCAATCGCAATTATGGCTTCAGAATTAGGAGCAACTGTTACAATTGTAGGGAGAAACACCGATAAACTAAAAGAAACAATTTCATTATTAACAGGAAAAGGGCATACTATGCATACTGTTGATCTTTCGGTTTCTGAAGATATTGATCAGTTAATTTCACAGAGTATTGCTTATGATGGAGTTGTTTTTAATGCGGGAATCGTAGAATATATGCCTGTTAAGTTTTTGAACGACAATAAAATCGACACTACTTTTTCTGTGAACTTTGACAGTAGTGTAATTTTAAGCCAAAAATTAATTAAAAAGAAACTGTTGAATAAAAAAGGATCTTTGGTTTTTATATCATCGATTTCTTCAAAATTAGGTGTTGCCGGAACAGCCATGTATGCTTCTTCAAAAGCGGCATTAACTGCCTTCTCAAAAGTACTTGCTTCAGAATTGGCTTCGCAAGGAATAAGGTCCAACAGCATTTGTCCCGGAATTGTAAAAACAGCAATGACAGAGCAAGCAAATGATGTTGTCTCTGAAGAAGAACTTCAAAAAGCAGAATCTGAATATCCTTTAGGATATGGAGAAACTACAGATGTTGCCGGATTGGTGATGTATCTTTTAAGCGACGTGAGTAAATGGATGACCGGATCTGATTTGACAATTGATGGAGGATTCACATTAAAATAAAAATTATGAATTCAAACATACCTGCTTTTCATTATTACGATAATGATGTTTTTTTGCAAGAAAGTCAAGTGCTTTTTAAAAAAGTATGGCATTTTGTAGGTTTTAAAAGTGATTTTTTAAATGACAATGATTTTATTACCTTAAAAATTGGAGGTACTCCCATCGTTGTTCAAAATGTACGAGGCACTGTAAAATCATTTCTAAATGTTTGTTCTCATAGATTTTCTATACTTCAACAAGAAAAATCAGGTAACAGACCTCTACTGTGTCCTTATCATGGATGGGCATATGATAAAGAAGGAATTCCAAGCGGAATTCCTAAAAAACCTTTGTTCAAAAAGTTTACTAAAGAAGAACTCTGCGAAATGAAATTAAAGGAGTTCAAAGTTTCATTTTGTGGTAACTTATGTTTTGTTTCATTAGATGAAAATGTTGAATCTTTAGAAGACTTTATAGGTGTTTTTTATAAAGAATTAGAATCTATGTCGCTGACTTTAGGAACTAAGATTGATTCGAATTCTATGGAAATAAAGGCAAACTGGAAAGTAATTGTTGAAAACACACTGGAAAGTTATCATGTTGGCTTAGTTCATGCCGAGACTCTTGCAAAATTAGAACCTTCTGGATTAGATTTTAGTTTCGACAAAAAAAATTCAAGCTGGACCAGTGAACTTAATATCGTAAAAGATAAAGGAGGCTATAAGAAAATCAATTCTTTTTATTCACCCAGAGACTATGAAATAGATGGATATAAACACATACTAATTTTTCCAAATCTGTTGATTTCTAGTACACATGGAGTTTCATTTAATTACTCATTAATAGAACCTCTTGATGCCAACAATACAAGATTTACTAGTTATGTGTTTACTGCTCTTTCAGAATCTGAGACAAAATCGATAGTTATTAAAGCATTTGAGGAGTCTTTAATAGCTTTTAATAGACAGGTTTTTGATGAAGATAAAACAGTCTGCCAGTTTGTTCAGGAAGGTGTGAGGCACACTAATTTATCTGGAAAACTATCTGATGAAGAAGAAAGAGTACATCATTTTCAAAATTCATATTTAAAATTTCTGAAAAATGAAAGCTAATATAAAAGCCATATCGTATTATTTGCCTGAATCAATTCTTTCTAATGAATTGATAAATCAGGAATTTCCGGAATGGGAAATTGAAAAAATCAGCTCAAAAACTGGAATTAACTCTAGACATATCAGCGCTGATGATGAGTTTTCATCTGATATGGCGGTAAAAGCGGCCAATCGGTTATTTGAAGAACATAATATTGATAAATCAACCATAGATTTTTTATTGTTTTGTACACAAAGTCCAGATTATTTTTTGCCAACATCTGCTTGTATTATTCAGGAGCGATTAGGTTTAAATACATCCATAGGGGCTCTTGATTTTAATTTAGGCTGTTCTGGTTTTGTTTATGGTTTGAGTTTGGCCAAAGGATTAATTTCGGGTGGAATGGCAAAAAACGTTTTACTCATTACAGCCGAAACTTATTCAAAGTTTATTCATCCAAAAGATAAAAGCAACAAAACAATTTTTGGCGACGCGGGAGCTGCAACTTTAATTACAAGTGAAAAAGGATTTTGTGAACTTGATAATTTTGTTTTTGGGACTGACGGTAAAGGAGCTGAAAATTTGATTGTAAAACAAGGTGGTTTGCGTTATCCGGTTTCAAATGAAAATGAAGATATATCAGACGAATTTGGAAATGTTCGAAATGATAAAAATTTGTACATGAATGGTACTGAAATTTTTAATTTTACTGGAGAATTTGTCCCGCAACTGACTAATTCTATCTTAGAAAAATCGAATCTTTCAAAAGAAGATGTGGATTTGTTTATTTTTCATCAAGCGAATAAATATATGTTAAACCACTTGAGAAAAAAAATAAAAATATCTGAAGAAAAGTTTTTTATAGCTATGGAAGATTGCGGAAATACGGTTTCCTCTACAATTCCAATAGCGCTTTATGAAGCGCAGAAACAAGAAAAACTTACAGCCGTTAGTAATGTAATATTAGCTGGTTTTGGCGTGGGCTATTCTTGGGCAGCATGTAACCTAATATTTAATCAATGAAGAATTTAATTATTATAGGGGCTAGAGGTTATGGACGTGAAGTATGTGGTCTTGCCAAACAATGTTCAGGGTATAATTCGGAATATACTATAAAAGGTTTTTTGGATGATAAATCTGATGCCCTTGAGGGTTTTGAAAATTATCCATCTATTATTTCTTCCGTAGAAAATTATGAAATTGAGGAAAATGATGTATTTATTTGTGCACTGGGAAGTGTTCAATGGAAAAAACATTATGTAGAGATTATATTATCAAAAGGAGGGAAGTTTATTAATTTGATTCATCCTTCAGTAATTTTTACTTCAAATGTAAAATTAGGAACAGGTATAATCATTTTTATGTATTCAAATATTAGTAATGATTGTGTACTAGACGATTTTGTCACAATTCAGGGATTTGTCGCAATAGGACATGATTCAAAAATTGGAAAATGGTCGCATATTAATGCATTTAGTTTTACCGGAGGATATGTCGTTTTAGAAGAGGAAGTATGTTTGAATACCAGAGCAACTGTTTTGCCTAATCTTATTGTTCGTAAAAAAGCAACAGTAGGCAGCTGTAGTTTGGTCGTGAAAAATGTAAAAGAAGAGACTGTTGTCTTCGGTGTTCCGGCAATGAAATTAAAATTTTAAATTTTGCAAAAATTATAAATGAATAAGCTTTACGCGCCTCTATTAATTCCTACTTTAAATAGATTTGATCATTTTTCCAGTTGCGTTAATTCGCTTTTACAATGTGAATTAAGTTCAGAAACAGATTTGTACATCGCTTTAGATTATCCTTTAAAAGAGCAGCATTATGATGGTTACAACAAGATAAAAGGATTTATTGAGAAAATAGACGGTTTCAAATCAGTTAATGTTCTACAAAGAGAACATAATTATGGTGCTCATCAGAATATTCATGAAGCCATTGATTTTTTGTTTCAAAAATATGAGACATTAATTTTAACAGAGGACGACAATGTTTTCTCGACTGATTTTTTACTATTTATGAATAAATCTTTTGAGACTTATAAAGATAGTTTAGATGTTTTTTCTGTTTGTGGATACAATTATCCGGTTGAAATACCAAAATCGTATGAAAACGAAGTTTATCTTTGGACAGGTTATTCAGCATGGGGTGTCGGCTTTTGGCGTTCTAAATTTGTTAACGTGAATTGGACAGAAGAAACTGTACATTCTGATGTAAAGACTTTTTTGCATGATTATAGAAAGGTAGTTCAATTGGATAAAATTGCAAACAACTACGTTCCTGCTTTGTTGCATATGCATAATATTCAAAAAATACATGGAGATACATATATCTGTATGTATCAGTTTTTAAATAAAATGGTTTCTGTATTCCCAGTAATTAGTCGTGTCCGAAATATGGGACATGATGGTAGTGGAATTAATTGCGGAACAATGGAAGATGATTTTTTTTCAGTCCAGGAAATTTACACAGGTACACATACATATAAAATCCCAAAATTAAATAGTACAAATAGTATAATAAATAAGATACTTTATAATCATTTTAAAACAGACTGGAATTCTAAAATGAAATTGATCATAAAACTGATTTTATTTAGATTGGGATTTACGAATAATAAGCAATAATTTTTAACAAAATCTGTGGAAGCAAATAAAATTATTGCTAGGAATAGCGTTGTGTTGTATGTAAAGTTGATATTAGTTTCTGTTTTGGGGCTATTTGCCTCCAGATTCGTGATTCAGGGGCTAGGAGCATCAGATTTTGGACTTTATAATGTTGTAGGAAGTGTCGTCTTTATGATGGCTTTTTTGAACAATATTATGGTAACTACTACATATCGTTTTATTGCCTTTGAATTAGGTAAAGGCGAATTAGAATCAGTAAACAAGGTTTTCAATGTAAGTTTGGTTATTCATACTATTTTAGCAATTTTAATTTTATTTTTTGCTGAAACAATTGGTACTTATTACATAAATAATTATTTGAAAGTAGCACCAGGTAAGCTAGATGATGCTTTGTTTGTTTTTCGTTTTTCGGTATTAAGTACTATCGTTTCAATTTTAAGCATACCGTATCAAGGTTTAATTATAGCTAAGGAAAAATTTGTCGCGAGTTCTATTATTGAGGTTTGTCGCAGTATTTTGGCTTTGGGAGTTGTTTTATTAATTTTATTTTATTCAGGCAACAGACTACGTCTTTATTCTTTTTTAATTTCGATAGTAAGCATAATTCCTTCTGTTTTATTTTTCATATACGCTAAAAGAAAATTTATTAAAGAAACGGTTTGGAATTTTCAAAGAGGAAGGAGCAAATATAAAGAAATGTCTCTTTTTTCTGGGTGGGTAATGTTTGGCGCTTTGGCTAGTGCAGCTGAAATACAAGGATCTGTAATTATAATAAATATTTTCTTTGGAACAATAATCAACGCTAGTTTTGGAATTGCAAATCAAGTAAATAATATTGTCAAAATGTTTGCACAAAGTGTAAACCAATCATTTATTCCCCAAATAACAAAAAGTATTAGTAGTGGGGATGAAAAAAGATCCTTGGATTTAGTTGTTTTTACTTCTAAATATTCTTATTTTTTAATTTTGTTGCCTTCATTGCCAATTTTATTAGAGACCGATTTTATTTTAAAATTATGGCTAAAGGATGTTCCTGCTTATACTGCTGTGTTAATTCAATTATTCATTCTTACGGTAATGGTACGAACAATGAATGCCGGAATTCCAGCATTAGTTCAAGCAACAGGTAAAATTAAATTTTTCCAATTAATTTCAGGATTATCAGCAATATTGGGTTTACCAATTTCTTATTTTTATTTAAAATCTGGGTCACCGCCTTATATTTTGGCTCTTATTTACTTAGTAATAGCAATTTTAGACTTGTTTGCAATTCAACTTTTATTTAAAAAAATCTTACATTTCGATGTTTTGCTTTTCTTTAAAAAGTTATATCTCAAAATTATTTTAGTTTCTCTATTCGTTCTTCCATTATTCTTTGTTCAATTTATCTTTGCGCCAAGTTTTTTAAGATTTATAATTCTATGTTTTACGTCCGTAGTTTTTATATTAATTGGTGTTTATTTTTTTGGGATGGACAAAATTGAAAAGATGTTTGTGAAAAATTATCTGAAAAAGGTTTTGAAAATTTCGACTACAACTAATTAGAATATTGTTTATGAAAGTATTATGGATTGTAAATACAATTTTTCCTGGCCCGAGTGAAGTTTTGGGATTGAAGGCCCCTGTATTTGGAGGATGGATGTATGGATTAGCTAATCAGGTAGGCAATGTTCCCGGTATTGAATTAAGTATAGCTACAATTTATGGTGGAAATGATTTGAAGAAAATATCAATTGATGAAATCCATTACTATTTATTACCAAGTAAATCTCATATAAAATATGATAAAAACCTTGAATCTGTATGGTTACAAGTTTGTACTCAAGCTGAACCAGATGTAGTACATATACATGGAACAGAATTTACTCATGGATTAGCTTGTATGCGAATTTTACCAGATTTAAAATATATTGTTTCTATTCAGGGATTAGTTGGTATTTATTCTCGATATTATTATGCCGGCCTTTCTTTTACTGAAATATTTAAAAATATTTCGTTTAGAGATATTGTTAGGTTTGATACGATTTTTCAGCAAAAAAATAAATTTAGTAAACGAGGGAAACTCGAACAAGATTATCTCCTAAATACAAATCATGTTATTGGTAGAACAAATTGGGATTATGTTCACACAAAAACGATTTCTAAGAATGTTGATTATCATTTTTGTAACGAATCATTACGAAACGCTTTTTATGGAGCAGAAAAATGGTCTTTAAATACTTGTACACCATATAGTTTGTTTTTGAGTCAGGCTGGATATCCTATAAAGGGTTTGCATCAGGTGATTAAAGCATTAGCTATTTTAAAAGCTGACTTCCCTAATTTAAGAATTAGAGTTGGAGGAGGTAACATTACTGAATATCATAGTTTTAAAGATAAAATTAAGTTATCAGGCTACGGAAGATATATTCGTAAATTGTTAAAAACAAATAAATTAGAAGAGAGTGTTGTTTTTTTAGGGAATTTGTCAGAACAACAAATGGTATTGGAATATCAGAAGGCTCATATTTTTATTTGCCCATCTAGTATTGAAAATAGTCCAAATTCATTGGGAGAAGCACAGCTTTTAGGTACTCCAGTTATAGCTTCATATGTTGGTGGTGTACCAGATATGGTTGAAGAAAACGAAACAGGAATCCTTTATCGTTTTGAAGAAGTAGAGATGTTAGCGAACAATATTCGTAATATTTTCAATGATGGAAGTCTTGCTCAAAAATTATCAATTAAAGGAATTGAAGCTTCAAGCTTCAGACATGACAGGGAAATAAATCTTAAAAGAACAATTGAAATTTATAAAAATATTGCATTGCAATAAAAAGAGATAATCTTTAGTTTAATCAGCCCTTTTAAAAAGTAAGTATTGAAGAGAAAATAAAAATTTGATGATAATAATATTAATATTTGTATTGCTTATTTTTCTTGCCAAAGTGCTTATTAGAGATCGATTTTCTTTAATGTTTTTGCAGCTATATCTGATTTGGTGGGGAATTTTGTTATTCATCTCGACTTTTAACCCATACAAACTTTTTCCTGTAAGTAACTATATTTACGGTTTATTAATATTAAGCGTATTTTGTTTTAGTTTCGGGTTTATTACAAGCAGATACATTGGAACTGTTAACGTAAAACAAACGAATGTTTTAAGTGAAGATTTATTACTTGATTTTTTTTTGAAATTATCAAAAAGCAAAATCTATTTATCTTTATTGATCGTTTTTTCACTATTCGTTTCGCGATATTTGTTAAAGTATCAAAGCATGATACTATTGCATGGCACGGAAGAAGCTAGAACTATGCGATTTTATGTTGGTGAAGTTTTTTCTTCGACTGCAGAAATTTACTTTTATAATTATTTTGTTGAAACTTTTTCAATTTTTGTAACTATATACATTGCGTTTTGTTTTGTATTGATGCAATTTAAAAAAGCATTTTATCTTTCAGCAGTTTTTTTATATCTGTATAGTTCTTTTGGAGCAGGCCGTGGTATCATTATTGAATTGGGATTTTATGTTATTTTCTTGTATATCGCTAAGGGAATAATTATTAACAAAAGTGATATTTCTTTGGAGAAGTTAAAAATAATGAAAAGGAGAAAAATAAAATCCTTATTAATTATTTTGCCTCTTCTGTTTGCATTGTATTTGTTTTCTATCTATTTATCAAATTTTAGAAATGGACTTTTTGAGCTAACAGTTGAAAATTTCATTAAGGGAAATGATGATTTTTTTAGCCAAATTATAATATACTGTGTTGGCTCCTTTAGAGCCTTAGAATATGGCATAAATAATTTTTCTTTTGAAATAGGTTATACATATGGTAGTTTAAGTTTTGGGGCTATCGATGAAGTAATTTGCTTGGTGTGTAATTTAATTGGAATAAAATTAGAAGCAAGTAATTTTATTTATGGTTTACAAACTAGTTCGGAAATCACGATAGGATATGATCAGAATTTCAACGCATTGTTTACAAATATTTTTGTACAATATCTTGATTTTGGAATCTTAGGAATCATATTTTTTTCTTTTTTCTGGGGTTTCGTATTTAATAAATCAATTGTTTTATTTCATAAAACGCAATCTATTTTTTCTCTTGCATTAGTTTCATTTTTATTTGTTACTGCAATAGTTTCTCCACTTATTTGGAAATTACAATCAGTAAGTTCTTTTATGTTTTTAATCTTTTTGTATCTGTTCAGAAAAAAATAGGATTTTTATTATTCGATGGTTAAATTTTTTATATGGTCAAATTAATTTTTCTTGGAGGACTTTTTCCTAATGAGTCTAGACGGGAAATAGAAAGTAAGAGTACTGGTGTTATCCAATATGCTGCAGATGCATTACAATGGGCAATTGTAACGGGATTAGATAATTATTATAGTCAAAATTTCAAATTGGTAAATTTGCCATATATTGGCTCTTTTCCTAAAAGATATAGTGATTTAAAAACTAAAACCTTTAAATTCTCACATATTAAAGGTGCCAACGATATTAATGTTGGATTTATAAATTTGCCTATTTATAAATTATATTCACGATTTTACCAAGCAAAAAAGACTTTGAAAAAAGTAATAGATAATGATAATACGATAATCATTATTTATGCTATTCATACGCCATTTATTAAAGCGGCGATAGATATAAAAAAAAATAATCCTTCTGTAAAGATTTGTCTGATTGTTCCTGATTTACCAGAATTTATGGACGATGACAAAAGTTTTATCCGAAAATATCTTAAAAATATTGAAAAAGGACTATTGAATAAATATCTTAAAGAAATTGATAGTTTTGTAGTTTTGTCTGATTACATGCATTTGCCATTGCAAATAAATAATAGGCCTTGGGTGAGAGTCGAAGGTATCTTTGAGCAAAAAACAGATAATATTGTTCTTGAAAAAGAACCGTTTAAGACTATTTTGTATACAGGAACATTAGCTAAGAGATATGGAATCTTAAATTTATTGGAAGCATTTTCTTTAATAAAAAATAATGATTATCGTCTTTGGATTTGTGGTGATGGAGATGCAAAAGAGGAATTAGAGTTAATGGCAAAGGAAGATTCTCGAATTAAGTATTTTGGGCAACTTTCCCGAGAAGAAGTTATAAAATTACAGAAGAAGGCGACTGTTTTGGTTAACCCAAGGATTTCTGAGGGTGAGTTTACAAAATATTCCTTTCCTTCTAAAACCATGGAGTATTTAGCTTCAGGAACTCCATGTGTTTTATATAGATTGCAAGGAATTCCTGAAGAGTATTTTGATTATTGCTATATGTCTGAAGAGGAGACACCTCTAGGATTGTACAAAACCATAATATTTGTATGTGAAAAAGAACAATCAGAATTAAATGAATTTGGTGAAAAAGCAAAAAGATTTATATTAGAAAATAAAAATCCTGAAATTCAGTGTAAAAAAATATATAACATGTTAAGTAAATTTGAATTAAATGAAAATACAAAATAAGACACTTCTTATAACCGGCGGTACAGGTTCTTTTGGACATGCTGTGTTAAATCGATTTCTTAATACAAATCATTTTAGTGAAATAAGAATTTTTTCTCGTGATGAGAAAAAGCAGGATGATATGCGAAATCAATTAAAAAATGATAAACTGAAATTTTATATTGGTGACGTAAGAGACTATAATAGTGTTGAACGTGCAATGAGAGGTGTTGATTATGTTTTTCATGCTGCTGCTTTAAAACAAGTTCCTTCATGCGAGTTTTTTCCATTAGAAGCGACAAAAACAAATGTCTTAGGAACTCAAAATGTTATTGATGCCGCTGGAGTAAATAAAGTTCAAAAAGTTATTTGCTTAAGCACCGATAAGGCCGCTTATCCTATTAACGCAATGGGAATATCAAAAGCTTTAATGGAAAAAGTTGCAGTTGCAGCATCAAGAAATTTAAATGAAACAACTGTTTGTCTAACTCGTTATGGTAACGTAATGGCATCAAGAGGTTCTGTAATACCTTTATTTTTGAAACAAATTAAAGAGAATAATCCGATTACAATTACAGATCCTAATATGACTCGTTTTTTAATGTCATTAGACGAAGCTGTAGAGCTCGTTTTATTTGCATTTGAAAATGGTAATCCTGGTGATTTATTTGTGAATAAAGCGCCAGCCGGAACCATAGGAGATTTAGCTCAGGCACTGAAAGAGTTGTGTAATGCTGATAACGAAATAAAAATAATTGGAACACGTCACGGTGAAAAATTATATGAAACTTTGTGTACTCGCGAAGAAATGGTAAAAGCGGAGGACATGGGAGATTTTTATCGTATTCCTGCAGATAATCGTGATTTGAATTATGCACAATATTTTTCTGAAGGAGAAGAAGATGTTTCTTTGATTGAAGATTATCATTCTCACAACACTGAACAACAAGGCGTAGAAGGAATGAAAAGACTATTATCAACACTTCCACTTATACGAAAAGAAGTATTTGGAGAAGATGTTGCTCAAATGCCCGGATAATGGATAGTAAGCCAAAATTGATTAACGGTAATTCTCATTCTGATCAAAGGGGAATTTTATTTTATAATAATGATTTTGATGCATCTTTAATTAAGAGAATCTATATTATAGAAAATCATAATCTTGAATTTAAGAGAGGTTGGCAAGGGCATAAAGTTGAGCAAAGGTGGTTTTCTGCTGTCAGTGGAAAATTTAAAATCCAGCTTATTAAAATTGATAACTGGGAAAAACCATCTGTTGATTTGGAAGTTTTTACTTATTTAATAGATTCTGAAAAATTAAATGTAGTACATGTTCCTAAAGGATATGTAAGTAGTATCCAGTCTTTAGAATTAAATTCTAAATTACTAGTGATGGCTGATTATTTAATGGGAGAAACTAAAGATGAGTATCGATATGATATTGAATATTTTAAAATCTAAATAAACTAATGTTAAAAGTAGGTATTACAGGCCAAGCAGGTTTCGTTGGAACACATTTGTATAACACAATCGGTTTATTTACCGAAGAGTTTGAACGAATCGAGTTTCAAAAAGATTATTTCGATAATAAAAATAAATTGGACTCATTTGTTGCACAGTGCGATGTTATCGTCCATTTAGCTGCCATGAATCGTCATAATGATCCACAGGTTATTTATGATACAAATGTGGGACTAGTGCAAAAATTAGTAGATTCTCTTACTGCTACAAATAGCAAATGTCATGTTCTTTTTTCTTCGTCAACTCAAGAGGAAAGAGACAATTTGTATGGGAAATCTAAAAAAGAGGGAAGAGAATTAATGATCAATTGGTCAAATAATTCTGAGGGACAATTTACAGGAATGATAATTCCTAATGTATTTGGCCCTTTTGGTCATCCCAATTATAATTCGGTTGTAGCTACTTTTTGCCACAAGTTATCCCACAATGAAACACCTGTAATTGAAGTAGATGGTGATTTAAAATTAATTTACGTAGGAGAATTGGTAGATAGTATTCTTTCTGAAATTAGAAGTAAGGAAGGAAAATCTGAAATTTTAGTGCCACATACATCAGAATCTAAAGTTTCGCAAATTTTAAGTTTACTTGAAATATATAAATCAGAATATCAGAAAAAAGGTATAATACCAAGTATCAACAATACTTTCGAATTAAATTTATTTAATACGTTTCGTTGTTATATGGATATCAAAAATCATTTTCCTGTAAAATTTGTTGAGCATACTGATCCGAGAGGCTCTTTTGTCGAAATTATTCGTTTAGGAGTTGGCGGGCAGGTTTCTTTTTCTACAACTGTTCCAGGTATTACTCGAGGAAATCATTTTCACACCAGAAAAATTGAGCGTTTTGCAGTAATTAAAGGGAAAGCCTTAATTCAGCTTCGCCGTATTGGTACTGATGATGTGTTTGATTTTTATCTTGACGGTAATGAACCAGCTTATGTCGATATGCCTATTTGGTATACACATAATATAAAAAATATTGGAGATGAAGTATTGTATACTAATTTTTGGATAAATGAATTTTATGATCCAAATGATCCCGATACCTATTTTGAAAACGTTTAAAAAATAATAATTTCTTATATAATGAAATCACAATTAAAAGTAATGACTGTCGTTGGGACAAGACCTGAAATTATTCGTCTTTCCAGAGTAATGGCGGCTTTAGATAATTCCGATGCAATTGAGCATATTATTGTTCACACAGGACAAAATTATGATTATGAATTAAATCAAATATTTTTTGATGATTTAGGAATTAGAAAACCTGACTTTTTCTTAAATGCGGCTGGAGCTACAGCAACAGAAACGGTAGGTCAAATTTTAATAAAAATAGATCCTTTATTAGAATCAGAAAAGCCGGATGCTTTTTTAGTTCTAGGGGATACAAATAGTTGTTTATGTGCTATTCCTGCTAAAAAAAGACATATTCCAATTTTTCATATGGAAGCAGGGAATCGTTGTTTCGATCAACGTGTGCCTGAGGAAACTAATAGAAAAATTGTGGATCACACTTCTGATATTAATTTAACTTACAGCGATATTGCGAGAGAGTACTTATTGCGTGAAGGTTTACCTGCTGATAGAATTATAAAAACAGGTTCTCCGATGTTCGAAGTTTTAAATCACTATTTACCTTCTATCGAGTCATCAGATGTTTTGAAGAGACTTGGATTAGAGGAAGGTAAATTTTTTGTAGTATCATCTCATAGAGAAGAGAATATAAACAGTGATACAAACTTTCAAGGCTTAATGGATAGTTTAAATCTTATTGCTGAAAAATACGATTATCCTATTATTGTAAGTACACATCCTCGAACACGAAATATGATCGAGAAGAAAAATATTCAAATGCATAAAAATGTGCAATTTTTAAAGCCACTTGGATTTAATGATTATAATGCTTTGCAAATGAGATCTTTTGCAGTATTGTCAGATTCAGGTACAATTTCTGAAGAATCTTCAGTATTGAATTTTAGAGCTCTTAATATTAGAGATGCACATGAAAGACCAGAGGCTATGGAAGAAACCTCTGTAATGATGGTTGGATTAAGTCCGGAGAGAATTTTGCAAGGATTAGTTCAGCTTCAATATCAAAAAATAGGAAAAGAAAGAAATTTTAGACCCGTAGCCGATTATTCAATGCCAAATGTTTCTGAAAAAATGGTGCGTATTATTTTAAGTTATACGGATTATGTGAAGCGTGTAGTTTGGAGAGAAATATAATTGTGTTATTGTGAATTGGATTATTTCTGAATTATTCTATCCCGATGAAGTTTCCACAGCTCAGATTCTTACTGATGTAGCTTTGCATAAAATCAATAAGGGACAAGTAAGCGTTATTTGCGGACCAATTGGTTATGAAAGTTCGTACAATATTCAAAATAAAGAGTTGGATAGTAGGATTACAATACATCGAATAGCACTTCCTGATTTAAATAAAAATAAGATTTTCGAGCGAATTTTAAGATTGCTGATTTTGACATTTAAGATGAGTTGGAAAATACTTGTCAAAGTGAAGAAAAATGACAATGTGCTGCTAACGACTAATCCTACTTTTTTAATTATTAGTATAGCTTTATTAAAAAAAGTCAAAAAATTTAATCTCGAAATCTTGGTTCATGATGTTTTTCCAGAAAACTTAGTTCCTGCAGGATTAATTGAAAAAACGAGTACTAAGTACAAGCTCCTTAGTAAACTTTACAATAATTCATTTAAATGCGCCGATCGACTTATTGTTTTAGGAGAGGATATGAAAGAGCTAATGCTGAAAAAGATATCTCCTGGTAATAGTAAAATAGACATCATTCCAAATTGGGCTGATAATGATATTTACCCTGTCTCTAATTTTAATATTTCAGAATATTTGCAAATAGATGTGGCGGATAAAATTGTATTTGGTTTTGCTGGAAACTTAGGACGCGTACAAGGTGTTTTAGAGTTCATAGAATTGTTTATAGAAGCTCAAAATCCTAATTGTGTTTTGATTATAATTGGAGATGGTGCACTGAAATCAGACATTCAAAACAAAATACAAGGAGAAAAAGTAAATAACATTTTTTACTTGGGAGCAAAGCCAAGAAAAGAGCAAAATTTATTTTTGAATGCATGTAATATTGGTTTAATTACTTTGTTAGAAGGTATGAAAGGTCTTGGAGTTCCATCTAAGACTTATAACTTGATGGCAGCAGGGAAACCACTTTTTTATATTGGTGACAATGATTCTGAAATCGACTTATATGTAAAAAAATATAATTGTGGATGGTCATTTTCATGGAATGAAAAAGAAAGTATTATTTCATTTTTAAAAAACATTTCTTTAAACGATTTAAAAAGCATTTCTGAAAAAGGAATAAATTCAGGTTTAGCTGCTGAAGCAAATTATAAGAAAGAAAAAGTTTTAAAATTATTCTAATTATCATGAATTGTTTATTAACAGGAGCAAGTGGGTTTCTAGGGAAAGCTATTGCAGTTGAGCTATCTAAAGAATATGAGCTTTTTAGCCTTTCCAGAACTTCAGGAGACTATAAGTTTTTTTTAGAAAAAGAAATACCTGTTTTTAAAGAAAAATTTGACCTTGTAATTCACTCTGCAGGGAAAGCGCATTCAGTGCCAAAAACAGAATCTGAAAAGGAGGAGTTCTATAAAACTAATGTTACTGGAACCTATAACTTATTGAAAGCGCTGGAGAAATCTGGATTGCCTAAGCAATTTGTTTTTATTAGTTCGGTTGCCGTTTATGGAAGAGAAGCGGGAACTGAAATAAAGGAAAGTGATGATTTAAATGCTAAAGACGCTTATGGTTTAAGTAAAATTGAAGCAGAAAAAATCATTACAGAGTGGTGTTCTTTAAATAATGTGGTTTGTACTATTTTGCGTTTGCCTTTATTGGTAGGGAAAAATCCTCCGGGCAATTTGGGCGCTATGATAAAAGCGATTCGAAAGGGGTATTATTTTAATATCGATGGAGGAAAAGCAAGAAAAAGCATGGTTTTAATTAAAGATGTTGCTTCATTTGTAACTGTAGTTTCTTCATTTGGAGGTGTATACAATCTGACAGATGGGATTCATCCTAGTTTCGATAAATTAAGTATGGCAATTTCTAATAAAAAGAAAATCAGTTTGCCTTTGGGATTAGCTAAATTTATTGGAAAAATAGGAGATCTTATTGGTGATAGTGCTCCAATCACTTCACGAAAAGTTAAAAAAATAACTTCAGATTTGACTTTTGATGATTCAAAGGCGCGCCAATTATTAAATTGGAAATCAGAATCAACTCTGGATTATCTAAATAAAGAGCGTTTATAAGTAAATATTATATTAAAGAGAAAAATACTGAATAATGCAATACTTAATTCTATTAATTGTTTTAATGATCATAATGTTACTTTATTTTAAAGTCGCAGATTATTTTAATATTATTGATAAACCTAACAATAGAAGTTCTCATACAGAAATAACATTACGTGGTGGTGGAATAATTTTCTGGTTTGCAGCTTTGCTTTATTTTGCACAAAATATTCAAATTAATTATCTCTTTTTTACTGGAATTACATTGGTTAGTTTGATTAGCTTTTGGGATGATATTCAAAGTTTGTCAAATAAGATGCGAATTTCGATTCATTTTCTTTCCATAAGTTTGATTTTCTTCGATTTGGGCTTGTTTAATTCAATTCCAATTTGGGGTGTTATAATTGCTTATGTTTTAGCTATAGGCTTGATAAACGCATATAATTTCATGGATGGAATTAATGGAATTACCGGACTTTATACTTTTACTGTAATGAGTTCTCTGCTGTATGTAAATACAAAAATTCAACTTTTTACAGATGGAAGTTTTATAAAATATGCAATGGTTGCAAGCTTGGTTTTTTTGTTTTTTAATTACAGGAAAAAAGCAAAATGTTTTGCTGGCGATGTTGGAAGTATTGCAATTGCTTTTTGGGTAATTTACCTTATTTTAAAGCTTATTCTTGTTACAGATTCTTTGATTTGGTTATTGTTTTTAGCAGTCTATGGAGTCGATGCAGTTTGTACAATTTTGCATAGACTTTATTTGAAACAGAATATTTTTGAAGCGCATCGATTGCATTTATATCAGATTTTAAGTAATGAATATGGATTACAACATAGAGTAGTTTCATTATATTATGCATTAATTCAAGCGGTTGTTTCTTTTTTTGTTATTGCTTTTTATCAAAAAGTTCAGATCGTAATTGTTTTTATAAGTGTGATTATTCCGTTGCTTTTTATTTATTCTTTAAAATTTTATTTGCTAACTAAAATCAAAAATAAAACGTGTCAAATAACTCCGGAATAAAAGAAAGTTATTTAAAATATTATTTATAATGAATAATACGAGAATTTACTTGTCATTATCTCAAGAAAGTGGTTTCGAGCAAGAGTATATTCAAAAAGCTCTTAAAACAAATTGGATTACTTCTGGCGGACCAAATGTTAATGAATTTGAGAATGAACTTCAAAATTATTTTGAAAATCAGTCTTTTATAGCGGCATTAAATTCGGGAACATCAGCGATACATTTGGCTTTAATTCTACTGGGAGTTAAAGAAGATGATGAAGTAATATGCCAAAGCATGACATTTGCTGCATCAGCAAACCCAATTTTATATCAAAAAGCGGTTCCTGTATTTGTTGATAGTGAAACTGAAACCTGGAATATTTGTCCCGAAAATCTGGAAATTGCTATTAAGGACAGAATACAAAAGGGTAAAAAACCAAAAGCAATAATAGCAGTGCACTTATATGGAATGCCTTATAAAATAGATGAAGTGCATGCCATAGCTGACAAGTATAGTATACCCGTTATTGAGGATAGTGCAGAAGCTCTTGGAAGCAGTTATAAAGGGAAAAAGTGTGGCAGTTTTGGGGCTTTTGGGATACTTTCTTTCAATGGAAACAAAATTATTACCACTTCAAGCGGAGGAGCATTAATTGCTAATTCAGAAGAAACAAAAGATAAAGCTATTTTTTATGCTTCACAGTCAAAAGATAAAGCAGTACATTATCAGCATAGTGAAATAGGCTTTAATTATAGAATGAGTAATATTTGTGCCGGTATTGGCCTTGGACAAATGAAAATACTACAAGAGAATGTTAATTTAAGAAGAGAAAATCATTTATTTTATAAAGAAATTTTTAAGGAGATTGAAGAAGTGGAATTCTTTGATGATTTAAATGAAGATTTTTTTTCGAATTATTGGCTTAATACGATATTATTAGAAACAGAAAGTCGAAGAGAAAATTTAAGGTTAGCTTTTGATAATGCAAATATAGAATGTCGTCCCTTGTGGAAACCGATGCACTTACAGCCACTTTTTGAAAATTATCCTTATTATGGCAACAAAATAGCAGAAAAATTATTTGAAAATGGCTTATGTTTACCATCTGGGTCAAATTTAACAAATGAAGATAAAATTAGAATTAAAGAAGTTATACATAATTTCTTTAACAAAGTAAAATAAAGCATGAAAATAGAAAAGACATTTATAAAAGACTTAGTAATTGTAGAGCCAACTGTTTTTGGTGATGAGAGAGGTTACTTTTTTGAAGCCTATAGTAAAACTAAATTTGAAGACTTAGGAATCAATATTGATTTTGTTCAAGACAATCAATCTTTTTCAAAAAAAGGGACTTTGAGAGGTTTGCATTATCAAAACCCGCCGTTTGCTCAAACAAAATTAGTTCGTGTTTTAGAGGGTGAAATTATTGATGTAGCAGTAGATTTGAGAAAAGATTCTCCAACTTTCGGAAAATCATTTACGGTTTTGCTTTCTGCTGAAAATAAAAAACAATTACTGGTACCACAAGGATTTGCTCATGGATTTTCGGTTATTAGTGAAACAGCTTCGGTAATGTATAAATGTGACCAATTTTACAATAAAGCTTCTGAAGGCGGAATCAAATTTGATGATCCTTCTTTAAATATTGATTGGGGAATGGATTTAAATGACGCAATTGTTTCGGAAAAAGATCAAGTTTTGCCTTTTATTGAAAATTGTAATAGTTTATTCTAATGAAAAAGATTCTAGTTACAGGAGCAACCGGACAGTTAGGGTCTGAATTGAAGGTTTTATCTGAAAATTATAAAGATTTTGAATGGATTTTTGCTGATCGAACTAAGATAACATTAGATAATCCAGATCTATTGAAAGTTCAATTAAACGATATTGCTCCGGATGTTATTTTTAATTGCGGTGCTTATACAGCAGTTGACAAAGCCGAAAGCGAGAAAGAAATAGCCTTTGCAATAAATCATGTTGGAGTCGAAATAATTGCAGTGTATTCATTTCAAAATAATGCTAAATTAATTCATGTATCGACAGATTATGTTTTCGACGGATTGTCATCTGTAGCTCTTAATGAAGAAGCAATAACAAATCCTGTCAATATATATGGCGAAAGTAAATTAGCCGGAGAAATTGCATGTACAAAAGAAAATCCGGATTCGATTATTATACGAACCTCTTGGGTGTATAGTAAATTTGGCAATAATTTTGTTAAAACTATGCGTCGTTTAATGGAGGAAAGAGACTCAATCAATGTAGTAAATGACCAAATTGGTTCTCCAACTTATGCAGCAGATTTGGCTCAGGTGATGATTGATATTCTGAAAAATCCAGAATGGGTTCCAGGTATCTACAATTATTCAAATGAAGGTGAAATAAGTTGGTATGATTTTGCGTTGGACATAAAAGAATTTGGAGGATATGAATGTAATGTTCAGGGCATTCCATCGATATCTTATCCTACTCCTGCAAAACGCCCAAAATATTCATTATTAGATAAACAGAAAATTAAAAAGGTTTATGGTTTAAATATTCCAGATTATAAGGTAAGTTTAAAAAAAATGATAGAATAATATCTTTCAATACGATCGAGAGATATTCAAAATTTAAAAATAAAATTTTAAGACATGAAAGGAATTATATTAGCAGGAGGATCTGGCACCAGATTGCATCCATTGACATTGGCCGTTAGTAAACAATTAATGCCTGTATATGATAAGCCAATGATTTATTATCCTTTATCAACTTTGATGATGGCCGGAATTAATGAGATCTTAATAATTTCGACACCTCATGATTTACCTCATTTTAAAAAGCTTCTTGGCGATGGAAGTACAATTGGCTGTAAATTCAGTTATGCAGAACAGGCAATACCTAATGGACTAGCACAGGCATTTGTAATTGGGGAAGAATTTATTGGTAATGATAAGGTAGCTTTAGTGCTTGGAGATAATATTTTCTTTGGAACAAATATGCAACACTTACTAAAAGATAATGCAGATCCTGAGGGAGGTGTTGTTTTTGCTTATCATGTTTCTGATCCTGAAAGATATGGTGTAGTGGAATTTGATGAAAATAAAAAGGCTATTTCTATTGAAGAAAAACCTATCGAACCGAAATCAAATTATGCTGTTCCAGGACTTTATTTTTATGACAATTCAGTTGTTGAAATTGCAAAGAACATTAAACCAAGTGCTCGTGGTGAATATGAAATAACAGATGTAAATAAGGTTTATCTTGAAAAAGGAAAATTGAAAGTAGGTATATTGAGCAGAGGAACCGCTTGGCTTGATACAGGAACTTTCAATAGTTTGATGCAAGCAGGACAATTTGTTCAGGTTTTAGAAGAAAGACAAGGTTTAAAAGTTGGATGTATTGAGGAGATAGCTTGGAGACAAGGCTTTATTAATGATGCCCAATTAGAAGAAATTGCAACTCCTTTAGTAAAATCTGGTTACGGAACTTATTTAATTGAGTTTTTAAAACAAAAAAGAAAAGGAGTTAAATTTTAATTTACTTACAGAAATAATTTTTTAAACGTTTAATTTGTATTTTTGTAAGACCTACAAATTTAGCGAAATCAAAATCATTGCAATTGAATACAGATAAACAGACCAAAGTAGCCGATTTGTTGTATAACTCCTTTTCACCTAGGAATCTAAGGGCGCACATTAATAACCTTAGCTATTTACCTAGATGGATAATTGTTGCAATAGATATCATGGTTTTGGTTTTTTCTTTTACCTTTACCTATATGCTGTTTGAGGGCACTGCGTTAGGCTATATCATTACCTCTCATGACTTTTACTTTGTTTCTAGTTTAATAATTGTAAACATATTCTTTTTCTGGCTATTTCGAACCTATTCAGGAATTATAAGACACTCTTCTTATATTGATGCCATAAAACTGCTTTTTTCACAAATGTCAGTTTTAGTGTTTTTTTTATTTTTCAATTTAGTTTTTGAATTATATACAGGACATAAAGCCTTCTTAAATACTGCTCTATTTATTAATTTGGTTTTATCTTTTTGTGGATTGTTTTTATATCGTGTAGTTGTTAAGCAAACTTTTGAGTTGTATTTCTCAGAAAAGGCTAACACAAAACTTATTAGAACAGTAATTTACGGAACTGATGCAAATGCGATTTCTGTTGCCAATGCATTAAAATTTGAAACGCCTTCCCGATTTAAAATAGTTGGATTTGTCGATAAAAACAATCAGAATGCATCAAAGAGGATGCTTGATCTGCCAATCTTAATCCTTAGAAAAAAGTTACCTGCTTTAATGCGATCCGTTGCTGCAGAAGGGGTTATTATTGCAGATAAAAGTTTGTCCAAAGATGAACAATTAATTATTGTTGATCAATGTTTGGAGTTTAACTATAGAGTTTATACTGTTCCATTGATTTCAGATTGGGAAAATCAAAAAGAAATTTCACAAAAAGTTAAAAATATTCAGATTGAGGATTTATTAGAAAGAAAACCAATCGTTCTTGACAGCAAATCAATCTCTAAACAGTTAAAGGATAAAACAATACTTATAACTGGGGCTGCAGGATCAATTGGAAGTGAAATAGTACGACAAGTTCTCGGATTTAATCCAAAAGTTGTAATCATTTTAGATCATGCTGAAACTCCGTTACATAACTTGTGCTTGGAAACATTTGCTACAAAAGCAGAAACAAAAATTGTAGCAGTAATTGCTGATGTGAAAAGTAAAAAAGCATTAGAAAAGGTTTTTAAAAATTATAATCCGCATGTTGTTTTTCATGCTGCAGCATACAAACACGTTCCTTTGATGGAAGAAAATCCATCACAGGCAATTTTGACAAATATAAAAGGAACTAAAAATTTAGCAGATTTGTCATGTAAATATCGTGTTAAGAAATTTGTAATGGTTTCGACAGATAAAGCAGTAAACCCAAGTAATGTCATGGGAGCGAGTAAACGCATTGCAGAGAAATATGTACAGTCACTCTTTTTAAAAAATCAAACTGAAAATAACGGAACGAGTACAAAATTTATTACAACCCGCTTTGGTAATGTATTAGGTTCAAACGGTTCTGTAGTTCCATTATTTACAAAACAAATTGCTGCAGGTGGACCTGTTACTATAACGCATCAAGATATTATTCGATATTTTATGACTATTCCTGAAGCTTGCCAGCTAGTTCTTGAAGCTGGAGCAATGGGTAATGGAGGTGAGATTTATATATTTGATATGGGTAAGCCAGTCAGAATTATTGATTTGGCTAAAAAAATGATCAAACTGGCAGGTTTTATTCCTGATAAGGAAATTAAGATAAAGATTGTTGGTTTAAGACCGGGTGAAAAACTATATGAAGAGTTATTAAATGATACATCTAAAACTTTGCCGACTTATCATAATAAAATTATGATTGCTCAGGAAATTCAGGATGAATATGAAAGTTTGCATACTGATATTGATGAGTTAATTGGTATTGCTGATTTTTATGACAATGATGATATTGTTGCAAAAATGAAAAAAATTGTTCCAGAGTTTAAGAGTATGAATTCTACTTTTGAAGTTTTGGATAAGTAAATACTATATAAAGTTGAATTTAATTTAAATGATAATTAAAAAGGTGTTTTTTAAAAACGCCTTTTTTGCTTTTAAGATAATTCGCAAACAAGTAAAAATCTTGTTAATTTGGCGAGATTTTTATTTTTGGATAGATGTCTTTAAATGTTAAAAATATTATTACTTTTCCGCCGTCAATCTTCATTAAAAGAAAAGTAAAATAATAAAGTAAAATTCTAATAATTTAAATGGAATTAAAAACCACAGTTTATCAAAAAACTAATACTAGTAAAATTGATAAACTTTTAAAAGAAAGCCTAAACGATATGTTTAGCTCTCGTTTTTTAGCAAAACAACTTGCTATTCGTGACATCAAAGCGCAATATCGTCAATCTTTTTTAGGCATAATCTGGGCATTTATAACGCCATTATCAACTGCTTTAGTTTGGATTATTTTAAGTAAGTCCGGAACAGTTAAATTATCAGATACTGGAGTTCCTTATCCTGTTTTTGTATTTGCCGGCACACTTTTATGGTCTATTGTTACAGATTCTATTAATGCACCAATGTCAAATACTAATGGAGCCAGAGGAATTCTTACCAAAATTAATTTTCCAAAAGAAGCATTAATTTTATCAGGAGTATATAAATTGATTTCAAATAGTATTGTTAAAATTCTTTTGTTATTGATTTTTTTAATAGTTTACGGTGTAGGATTTCATTCCTCTATTTTATTATTCCCATTAGCTTTTATAGGAATTATTTTTTTTGGAACCACTATTGGTTTGTTTATAACTCCTTTGGGAATGCTTTATAATGATGTCGGGAAAATAATTGGTATGGGGCTTAGTTTTTTAATGTATGCAACACCAGTTGTATACTCAATTCCAAAAACAGGATTGTTAAAAACATTAATGGAAATAAATCCTTTAACACCTTTGCTGCTAACTACTAGAAATTTATTGTTTGGACAAAATATAGATTATCTGGCTTATTACCTTGGAGTATTTGCTGTCTGTATTCCCTTATTTTTTGTAGGACTGGTTTTTTACAGAATTTCTATTCCGATAATTGTTGAACGTATGAGTGCCTAATTATGGAAGATAACGAAGTATTAGTAAAAGTAGAACATCTTTCTAAAAAGTTTTGCAAAGATTTGAAAACCAGCTTATGGTATGGATTAAAGGATTTATATGCCAATGTTTTAGGTAATAAAAATGATAATTCTGAATTGCGTAAAAAAGAATTTTGGGCAGTAAAAGATATTAATTTTGAATTAAGACGTGGAGAATGTCTAGGTTTGATTGGACATAATGGTGCAGGAAAATCTACTTTGCTGAAAATATTAAACGGACTGATAAATCCAGATTTAGGCAAAGTAACCATGCGAGGAAGAGTTTGTGCCTTAATTGAACTTGGAGCTGGCTTTAATCCAATTTTGACAGGAAGAGAGAATATTTATAATAATGGCGCCGTCTTAGGTTTTTCAAAAAATGAAATTAATTCAAAAATTGAAGAGATTATTGATTTTGCTGAAATTCGCGAATTTATAGATATGCCGGTACAAAATTACAGCAGCGGTATGAAAGTACGTTTGGGCTTTGCTGTTGCAGCTCAAATGGAGCCCGATGTATTGATTATTGATGAGGTATTGGCAGTTGGAGACGTTGGATTCATGCTAAAATGTTTTAATCGAATTGATGTTTTACTTAAAAATACCGCTATATTATTTGTATCTCATAGTATGCCTCAAGTTTCCAGAATGGTCAATCAAGTATTATTGTTGCATAAAGGCCAGACTGCATTACAGACTTATGATGTTGCGGCAGGTATTACAGAATATTATAATCAATTTAAAGTTGATATCTCTAAAGATTTTAAAACAGATAAAGTTTTAATTCAAGATTTAAAAATATATTCAGATGGCGTATGTCACGAAAATAATGATTCGATTATTGTTAGTGAAAACGCAAAATTTGAAATTGAAATTAGTTTGCATTTTTATGAATTAGTAAAAAATCCATCAGTTTATATTGCTTTATATGATGGAAGTCAGCGTGGCTTTGCTGAAATTTCAAATTTTAATGATTTTATAAAATACGATGAAGTTCAAGGTGAAATGAAAGTTGTTTTTAGTTTAGATAATTTGCCTTTAAGTCAGGGTAAATATTCTATTTCTATTGGAATCATGCATTTAAAAGATAATGTTAGAAATACACTGGCTAGATTTCAGTCAGTTATTGCATTTACGATTAATAGTGAAAATCATGGTTGGGTTCCTGTACAATTCAAGCCAGAATGGCGAAAAATTAAATAATTAATCAAGTCAAATTATAAATGAGTACTATAAGTTTTTTAACAAAAGCAGAATATGTAAATCACGTTCAAGGATTAGAGGATGGTCATTGGACAAATGATACGATAGAAATAAGATGGGATTACCATTCTCGCGTTATCGAATTGGTTAAAGCGACAGGGGTAGATTATTCAAACAAAGTACTAGAAATGGGAACAATGGGAGTTTCCTGTGTTAAAGAGAGTCATACCATTGATTATTTAGAAAGATGGGATTTTGAAGGGAAAAACCCTAACTATCCTCATGATGCACGCGAAATCCCTTGGCCTGTAAACGATAAGCAATATGAAGTTTTTATTGCTTTACGAGTATTTCAGCATTTAACTCCCGTACAACCACAGGCAGTATTGGAAGCTTTTCGAATTGCCAAAAAAATTATATTGGTAATACCAGAGAAATATGATAATCCAATTATACCAGGTTCTAAAGGAATTAGTTATGAAGATTTCTATTCTATTTTAGGAGTTCATCCTAATCTTTATTTTCCAACAGCTTTTGGAAGTTTTTTTTACTGGGATTCTGAAAATCCTTCCTCTCTGGATTTGTCAAAAGTAATGGCGAATATTAAATTGACGCAAGTAACAAAACAAGTAATTCAAAAAGAACACTCACATTCCATTAAAACAAAAGTTAAAAGCAAAATAAAGAGACTTCTGAAAAAACTCAAATAAATGATTTTTAAAAGATTTAAATTTCTTCTTGCCAAGAAAGATAAGGATAGTGAAGCGATTGAAGTAAAATCGGATGCTGCCAAACTCCCGGTCAATAATAAGATTGTTGAATTTGTTGGGGTGTCTGGAATAGGAAAATCGACTTTATATCATGCTACAATAAAAAGACTTTCAGGGCAATGGAAATTTAATTTTTTTAATTTAAAATTTGAAGAAAGTTTATTTGATAACAAAATTAGTGAGATACATTGGAGTTTATTGAAAGATAAATTGTCAAATGTAGATATTTACTCATGCGATCATTCAAGAAAAATACAATTACTATCTTATTTTAATAAAGTATTGCTTGATAATTTAAAGATGATTAATGAAAATGATCAAATTGGTTTTTTTATTGAAGAAGGAGTATCTCATAATTTTTCTGAAGAATTGCAAAAGCTCAGCGATGAAGAATTGAAAGTCATTTTAAAAAATAGATTTTTAATTTATGTAAAAACAAATGATCCATCAATTGTGGTTACACAAATACGCAAGAGAACAAATGAAGGCGGACATACTGTTTTTCATCATATTGGATTAAATGATGAACAGTTATCAGAGCTAGTTGTTGATGACATGAAACAGCTTGAATCTTTTTTTAACAGAATCGAAAAAATTAAAATTCCTTTTTGTTCTATTAATATTGAAGATGGCTTAGAAGCTGGTATTTCTAAAATTGTGCAATTTGAAAATCAAATTTTAAGAATTATCTAGTTTAAGATTGTTTGCAAAATGTTGTTCGAAACTATTATTTAACAGATATCTTGTGTCGCATTTCCAACAAATAATAATAATATAATTAAACCTGCTGGTTAAAATGAGCCAAAAACCAAAAATAAGTGCAATCATGACTACTTATGGTCATGAAAAGTTTATCCGTCAGGCGATTGAAGGAATATTGGTACAGGAATGTGAATTTGAAGTTGAATTAATAATTGCAAATGATTGCTCACCAGATCGTTCAGATGAAATTATCAACGATATTCTAGAAAATCATCCCAATAAATCATGGATCAAATATTTTAGACATGAAAAAAATTTAGGGTCGATGTCCAATTTTCTTTTTGCATTGAAAGAATGCAAAGGAGAATTTATTGCTTTATGCGAAGGAGATGATTATTGGACAGATCCACTGAAATTACAAAAACAGATTGATTTTTTAGATGAAAATCCAGATTATGTGGCTTGTTTTCATAAAATAGAAATTCTAAAAACTGACGGTACTATTGTAAAAGACTTTATTACAAATGTTCCTGAAAATCATGAAACATTAGAAGCATTAGCAGAATTTGGAAATTATATTCATACACCTTCAGTAGTTTTTAAAAATAATATTATAGAACTACCATTTGAATTTAAACTAACTCCAATAGGTGATTATTTTCTTTATATAATGCTCGCAGAGCATGGAAAATTTAAATTTATCGAAGAGGTCATGGCTGTTTATCGTCATGGAGTCGGAATTCTTTCGGCAGATGATAGCATTTTAAAATCAAAAAAATGGATTGATTGTTTAGTTCTAATAATTTCATGTTGCAAAAATCAAGAAATTAAAAGAATATTATATAAAAGATATAAGATTTCAATCGAGGGCTTGTATAGAAACACCTTAAAAGAAAAAAAAGAAAGCTTTTTTCAGACTATCAGAAAGAAAGCTAAAAAAATAAAAAATAGAATAATGCTTCAAATTTTAAATTCTAAATGAAAAATTTTGAAATAAAACCAATTGCCATTTATTTACCGCAATTTCATCCAATACCTGAAAATGACGAATGGTGGGGAAAAGGTTTTACGGAATGGACAAATGTAACTAAAGCCCGTCCTTTATTTAAAGAACATTATCAGCCACATTTACCAACAGATTTAGGTTTTTATGATTTGCGTTTAGAAGAATCAAGGCTGGCTCAGGAGGCTTTGGCTAAAGAGCACGGAATTTATGGCTTTTGCTATTATCATTATTGGTTTAATGAAAAAAGATTACTCCATGAGCCTCTTGACAGGAAAATGAAAAATCCAAAAGAAGATTTTCCTTTTATGCTTTGCTGGGCAAACGAAACATGGAGCAGAAGATGGCTTGGAGAAGAAAAAGAAATTTTGATCGAGCAGACTTACAGCGAAGAAGATGATCTAAAACATATTTCCTGGCTCATTGAAATTTTTAAAGATTCGAGATATATAAAGGTAAATGACAGACCCGTTTTTGTTTTTTACCGTCCATCATATCTTCCCGATGTAAAAAAAACAATTGCTCTTTTTAGAAGTGAGTGTTTAAAAAATGGTCTTAAAAATCCTTATTTAGTTGCGTCAAATTCTCATTTAAGAACTAATTATCATGATTTAGGTTTTGATGATATATTAAATTTTCAACCCAAACTTGGCCTTTTGCCCAATGCTTTTATTGACAAAAAATCACTCAAAAAATGGTTTGCTAATTTAGTTAAAGGTGTTTTTAGTTCGACTTTGAAGATTTATGACTACAATAAAGCTAAAGAAAAAATGAAAGTCACTTTTAATTATAAATATATTCCTTGTTCGTTTATAGGATGGGACAATACAGCAAGACGCGGTAGAAAAGGAATTATTTTAAAAGATCAAAACGTAGAGACTTTCATCAAAGAGGTGGAAGAAAATATAAATGATGTTAAAAGCCAAAACAGAGATGATGAAAATCAATTTGTTTTTATTAACGCCTGGAATGAATGGGCTGAAGGAAACCATCTTGAACCCGATAATAAAAACGGATTAGCTTACTTGAAAGCATTGAAAAATCTATTTGATAAATATGCAGAAAATTAAACCTATAGCTATTCATTTGCCGCAATTTCATCCCATACTTGAAAATGATCTCTGGTGGGGAAAAGGCTTTACAGAATGGACAAATGTAACTAAAGCACAGCCAAGATTTGCAGGGCATTATCAGCCTCATTTGCCAGCAGATTTAGGTTTTTATGACTTGCGATTAGAAGAGGCGCGCCTGGCTCAGGAAGCATTGGCGAAACAATATGGAGTTTATGGATTTTGTTATTATCATTATTGGTTTAATGGTAAACGTATCATGCATGAGCCAATTGACCGAAAAATGAAAAACCCAAAGGAAGATTTTCCTTTTATGTTTTGCTGGGCAAATGAAAATTGGACAAGAGCCTGGGATGGAAGTATAAATGATGTTTTATTACAGCAAAATTATTCGGCTGAAGATGATCGGGAGCATATAAAGTTTTTACTGTCTTTTTTTAAAGACGAAAGATATATTCGTGTAAATAATAAACCTTTTTTTATTTTTTACAAACCTGATTTGTTCCCGGATATGGCAAGCACAATTGCTATTTTTAGAGAAGAAGCAAAAAAAGAAAATATTGAACTGTATTTGGGCTGCTTTGAACGCTGGATTGGATGGGATAAAGAGAAAATGTCTACATTCGATTTTGATGCTGTAATTGAATTTCAGCCTTTATCAAGGTCAATGAGTAAGTTTAGTAATCGATTAGAAAATAGAAAACAAACTATAGTCAAACGTATCGAAAATAAGTTGCGCAAGAAGTTTGGATTAAAGCAAAAAATTAAAAAAAATAAAGATGTTGTAGTTGATTACAAACAATTTATTGATTTTGATCTTCAAAATTGTATTCAGGGAGTTTATCCCGGAGTGACTCCAATGTGGGATAATTCATCACGCAGGGTTGGACAAAATGCAACTATACTTAAGAATAGTACCCCAGAATTATTTAAATATTGGTACAAAAATAAAACTGCAGCAAGAAACTTTGAAGGACTGGATGATTCCTTTATATTTATTAACGCATGGAATGAATGGGCAGAAGGAAATCATTTAGAACCATGTCAAAAATGGGGAACCTCTTATCTTGAAGCGCTATTATGAAAACAGCAATTGTTATAGTAACCTATAATCCTTTAAAATGGATTGAAAAATGCCTGGATAGCTTATTCAATAGTACGGTTTCTGTCGAAGTTTTTATTATTGACAACAATTCTACTGATGGTTTTCAGGAAATCGTAAAGTCTAAATATTCACAAGTAGAATTTATACAAAGTACTATTAATTTAGGGTTTGGTGCAGCAAATAATATCGGTATTAAAAAAGCCTATGATAATAATGCCGATTTTGTGTTTCTGTTAAACCAAGATGCTTGGGTAGAAGTTGATACTATTGAAAAATTGATTCATGCACAACAAAAGGAACCGGAATATGGAATTGTCAGTCCGATGCATTTGAATGGCAAAGGAGACAAGCTGGATTTTAATTTTTCTAACTATATCATTCCTTCCCGATGCAAAGGATTGTATTCAGATATATATTTAAATAAAGCAAAATCGAATATTTATCAAGTCAATTTTGTAAACGCCGCAGGTTGGTTATTGTCACGAAAATGTATTGAGACAGTCGGCGGATTTAATCCTTCTTTTTTTCACTATGGAGAAGATGATAATTATATACAACGAATTCATTTTCATAAATTAAAAGTAGGCATCCTAGCAACAACCAGTTTGTATCACGATCGGGAAGAACGAAGCAGCAATGTTTATTATGAAGATCCAAAATTGATTTTTAAACGACAAACGGTATTGACAGCTTCAAATCCTTTTATGAAATTTTCATTTCAGGCAGAACATAAGAATCTTTATCGATTTGCTTTTAAAGCCATATTTTCTTTTAGATTTGGATTGTTTTTAAAAATAGTTGCACAAATAAAAATAGTAAATAGTTTAGATCAAAAAGCGATTATTAAAAGAAGAGATGACAGCAAAATACCTAATTTGACATTTTTAAATTAAAAGGAAAACAATCTTAAAAACATTTAAAAAAAACGACACCGAAAGTCATTCTTGATAAACTAAGCTTTGTCTCGTAATGTTAAACTGATAAAAAAATGAAGCATTTTATTGCAACTAGATTTAATTTGAAAAATGCTGATTGGAAGGAAAACAAATCAGGTAATTTAGTTTTGACTGATGAATGGTTGGAACATAGATTTAATTTGTTTGAAAATTATTGCTTTCCCTCAGTGATAAATCAATCAAATCAGAATTTTACATGGTGTATTTTTTTTGATATCGATACACCACAAAATTTTAAAGAAAAAATTTTTGCTCTCACTGCGTCTACTTCAAATGTAGTTCCATTATTTATTGATGGTATGCGTGATTTAAACGTTTCATTCAAAAACTATATACGAGAAAATCTAAACGATACAGATTCATTTATTATTACTACAAGAATTGATAATGACGATATTGTCCATCAAGATTTTGTAGATACTATACAATCTTTATATCAGCCAACTAATCTTACAGTAATTGATTTAACAAATGGTTATCAAGTTTCTATTGATGTCGCTAAGCCAGAAATTAGATTGTATACACATCCATTTAATGCTTTTATAAGTGTAATCGAGGCCACAAAATCTTTTGAGACCATATTTGCCAAAATGCATTACGGTTGGAAAACCGAAAAGAGTATTATTTCATACACAAAAAAACGACTTTGGATGGAGTTGTCTCATCAGGAAAATTATGTAAATCATAGACGTGTGGGCTTGAAAAAGGCCTATTACTATGACAAAATTAAATTTGTTTTGCCACCAACATTTGAAACCGATGTTTTAGATACTTTTTACACCAATTTAAAAATTGATAAAAATAATGTTTTGCAATACTTGAGAAAAAAAATCAGGTTTGTGAGTAAATTGCCATTTCGAGGAAAAAGGTACCTTTTGAAAAAAATAAACAATCGATTAAAATAAAAATATTTTAGATGTTTTTATCAATCACTAAAATTGAGATAGATTAGATTTTTCTTAAATATTATAACAAATTGTTTCCGTTTCATTGTGATATAAAAAAAATGTATTTATAATGAGAAGCAAATAAATACTTAACTGATAACAGTAGTGATGAATAAAAATTTAGTTTCAATTATTATTCCGACATATAATAGAGCAAACCTTTTGAGAGAAACACTTGATAGTGTCTTAAATCAAACTTATGCGAATTGGGAATGTATTGTTGTGGATGATGGTTCAACAGATGCTACAGATAAACTATTAGAAGAGTATTGTAGGCAAGATTCCCGTTTTCAATATCATAAAAGACCTAAAGAAAGTCTTAAAGGAGGAAATGTTTGTCGAAATTTAGGATTCGGATTCAGTAAAGGAACATTCATTAAATGGCTCGATTCTGATGATTTATTGTCAGCAGATCTTTTGTTTTCCCAGGTAAATACTTTGAATACTATTTTAGAGAATAAATATGCTTTGGCAACCTCAAAATGGAATTATTTTAAAGATTCAATAGAAGATGTTAAACCCCAAATAAAAGAGATTAATAAAAATTATGAGAGTGGTTTTGATTTACTTTATGATTTTGGAATAAATAATAGTTTTTTGCCCCAACATGTTTATTTGGTAAAAAGAGAATTGGTCATAAAAAGTGGTCTTTGGAATGAATCGTTGTCAATAAATCAAGATGGTGAATTTTTTACAAGAATTTTATTAAATGCAACTAAGATTGTTCATGCCCAAGAAGGTATGGTTTTTTATAGATATGATCCTTTAAATAATAATAATGTTAGTGCTTTCTCTAATTTTGAAAAATGCAAAGATTCAATTCTAAGCTGGATTCTTATAGACACTTATATAAAGTTATATACAAAACAAAACAAATCGATCAAATATGTCGAAAATGGGAAACAATATTTGGTAAAGAATATAACTGATAAAAAATTACTTCAAGAATATGTATTCTTCTTTGGGAAAACTTTAAATAAAAAAGGTAAGCGGGATGGAAAAATAATGAAGCTTTCTAATTTAGTCAAAGTTCGTATTGTTGCTAAAATGCGTAATTTAAAATGGAGAATAAAAAAATAATTTTTAAACTCGGACAGTTTCCTCATTTGTCTGAAACTTTCATATTGGCGCAAATTATAACAGCCATAAAAAGTGGATTTGATGTGAAAGTGATAATTGGCAAATTGTTAGATTTTGAAAGTAGTAAACAGCAGGATTTAATCTCTAAATATGAAATTAAGGATAAAATAATTTTAGAAGATTTTAAAATTCCGAAAAATAGAATAATCCGTATACTCAAATGGGCGGGTTTGTTATTAATTAATTTTCAAAATGCAAATCAGATATTTAAATATTATAAAGCGCACTCAAAATTTAGCCTGACTTGGTTATATCAATGGGTTTTTTATAATCAATTTAATGATGCGGCTATTTTTCATGTTCAATATGGAACCAATTCAGGGGGTTTATCTTTATTAAAAAAAGTTGGTTTTAAACCGTCATTAATTGTTAGTTTTCATGGACATGATGCGTTTTTTCCAATAAATGGTTTTATACCTAATAATGGTTATTATGATAATCTCTTTAAATATGGAGATTTAATAGTCGCTAATACTCCATACTTAGCAGAAATACTTATAGAATTAGGTTGCCCAGAAAAGATGCTTAAAATCGTACCAGTAGGAGTAGACACAGATTTTTTTTATCAAAAGAAAATACAGCGAAATGATCAAATTTCGAGATTAATTACTGTAGGGAGATTAAATATTGTTAAAGGACATATTTATGCCTTTCAAGTTATAAAGAAATTAAAACATGAAGGACTTGATGTAAAACTGACAGTTGTTGGTGAAGGACCAGAACGAGAAAAATTAGAAAATTATATTCGTGATAATAATTTAACAGACTCGATAGTCTTAGTGGGATCTAAATCACGAGATGAAATTCGTGAATTACTTTGGAAAAATGACATCTTTGTATTTTCATCAGTTTCATTACATAATGGAAAAAGCACTGAAACACAAGGATTAGTAACAATTGAAGCAATGGCATGTGGTTTACCAGCTATAGTATTTGACTCAGGAGGAGTAAAATATACTTTAGAGAATGGAATTTCGGGATTTCTTTGTGATGAATACGATATTGATTGCATGTCAGCCAAGATTAAAACATTGGTTGATGACAAAAGTATTTTAATTGAAATGGGTAAGCAAGCCAATCATTTTGCAAATAAAAATTATTCACAAAAAATGATTGATTCAAAATGGCAAATCATATATAATAAACTAAGTAATGGAAAATACTGATTTAATATCAATAATAATTCCTTGTTATAACGATTGGCAATATGTTGAACAAGCTGTTGATTCGGCTATAAATCAGACTTTTTTAAATAAAGAAATTATAGTTATTGATGATGGTTCTAATTCAAAGACCAAAGAAGTTTTAAAACAGCTTGAACCTAAGATTACAAAATTAATTACGCAGGAAAATCAAGGACAATCCAAAGCAAGAAATGTAGGGATTGAAGCTGCGAAAGGAAATTATATTTTATTGTTAGACAGCGATGATTTTTTTGAGAAAAGTCTTTGCGAAAAAGCGATCGAGCTTTTTAAAAGTAGTCAAGATATTAAATTGGTAACTTGTCAGGCTAATTTACTTTTTGAGGATGGATCTTCAAGGATTTTCACACCAAAAGGAGGTAAAATTGCTGATTTTATTTTTGGTAATAATGCTTTAGGAACATCAATGTTCAAAAAAGCAGATTGGAATAGTTGCGGAGGGTATGATGAACAAATGCGTAATGGTTTTGAGGATTGGGAATTTTTTATTCGGCTTCTAAAAAATGGCGGTGAAGCAAAAGTAATTCACGAGCCACTTTACATATATAGAAAAAGAAACAACTCAACAACAACTGTTGCAAATTCAAGAAAGTATGAACTTTTAACATACGTTTTTAATAAAAATAAAACTTTATATATTGATAATTTCGAACAGTATACAGATTATCTTCTCAAACTAATTCAGAGGGAAGAGATTGATAAGAAAAAGAAAATGAATTCAATAGATTATAAAATAGGAAAAACTATTCTTAAGCCTTATAGAGTGCTGAAATCATTCTTTAAAAAATAAGAAGCATTAAATATGAAACAAGCGATTTTAATTACTGCCTATAAAAATTACCATCATCTCGAGGAAATAATTCGTTTTTTTGACGAAGATTTTGAATTATATATTCATATAGATAAGAAAAGCAATATTTCAGATGCTGAGTTGCTTAATCTAAGAAATTACGATGTCGTAAAACTTGTAGAACAAAAGTACAAAGTCAATTGGGGTGGATTTAATCATTTAAAAAGTATTTTGTTTTTGAGCGAACAAGCACTTAAAAATAAAGAAAACAAGTATTTTCATCTTATAAGCGGACATGATTTTCCGATAAAAAAAATAGAGTATTTCAAAGAGTTTTTCAAAAAAAATGATAGGGAATATATAGACTATTTTTCGATACCAAGGATTGGTGCAGCCAATAATGGATATCTGGACAGATTTGAATATTATAATTTTTATGATTTATTAGATGCAAAAAAGCCTAATGAAAATTATAGAATCAAACGCATAATCAGAATTCAAAAAAAATTAGGATTTAAAAGAAAAACTTCGTCAAAGATGCCCAAATTATATGGAGGATCTACATGGTGGAGTTTAAGTCGGGATTGTTTGGATTATGTCATAACGTTTTCAAACAAAAATAAATTTGTTTTAAACAGATTCAAGCATACTTTATGCTCAGAGGAATTTTATTTTCAAACCGTAATCGTCAATTCACCTTTTGTTGATAAGGTAGCAAATGAAAGTTTACGACATATTGATTGGGTAGCGAGAAACGGGAATAATCCAGCTGTTTTAGATGAAACAGATTATGATAAACTTACACAGTCTAGTGCAGTATTTGCACGTAAATTTGATTACCCATTCTCGACAGGTTTATTCAATAAGATTAAATCCTTTTTAAAATGATTTCTCCAAAAATAACCATACTTCTTGCTACTTATAACAGGTCTCATTTAATAAAGGAAACCCTAGATTCTATTATAAGGCAAACTTACACTAATTGGGAATGTATTATTGTAGACGATAATTCAACTGATGCTACCAAAGACGTTGTAGCAGAATATACCGCTAAAGATGATAGATTCAGTTATTATTTAAAAACAAACGCGTATAAAAAAGGACTTTCGGGAACAAGAAATCAGGGATTAGACCTCGCATCTTCACGAAATACTGAATTTATACAATTTTTTGACGATGATGATATCATGCACCCCCAAAAATTAGAATTACAAATGGAGCCATTATTGAACGATGACTCACTTTCTTTCACTACTTGTAAATATCGACATTATTATGGAAATGAGGAATTGGTTTTTAGCCTGAACGATTATGACTGTAATATAGAAATTAAGAATAATTTGTTGAAGGATTTTTATTCAGGATTTTTAAAGCTAAATTCTTTAGGACCTTTATGGAAATCCAATGTCATTCTTAAATACAGATTTGATGAAGAGCTTGTATGTTCAGAAGAGAGAGATTTATACCTTAAAATTTTTTTAATAGATAAAATTAAATTTAAAGGAATTAATTATATTTTGTTTTACTATCGAAAACATGATAAGTCAAATACTAGTAATAGATATAGTGATTTACAAAAGAATGTAAGTTTATATAGATCAAAACTTAATTTTTACAATACCATTGTTTTAAATAATTTGTGGACCCCTTTTTTATTAAAGGAAATGTTGAAAAGATATGTGCTTATTTGTTTTGATGCGAATATCTATCAGGAATTAAAGAAAGTAATTGATAAAGATGAAATTAATTTAGGATATCGAAAGTATCTGCTAAAAGCAGTTCTAAGTTGCTTTATTGGGTGTAGAAAATTTACAGGAAAATTTATAAGTAAAATATAGCAATAGAAAAGTTTTTGACTATTTTTTTTACAAGTTATAATAACATTCAATTTAAATTTGTAAACGATTGCCAAAAGAAGGTAATATTATATTTTAAAAACAATTACAACAATAAAATGATTTTAATCTGTTAATAAGCAAATGCGTAAAGGAGTTAATCCAGAAAAGTTTAAAGAAGAGAGAAACATTCAGAAGTATCATCGTGTTCTGGTTGTTTGTTATATTCCAAGTGTACAGGACGATTATTACAAAGAAAGTGTAGCCGTTTTAGAAAAAAGCTTAAATTCTTTAATAAAAACAATTAATCTAGAAACCACCAGTATTACGTTTATTAATAATAACAGTACTGTTGAAGTTGATGATTTAATTAAAGGTTATTTGCTAACAAATCAGATAGATAAATATGTTTTGTATAATGAAAACAGAGGAAAGGTCTACGCTGTAATAGATGAAGTTCGAAGCGTTTTTGAGCCCTATGTTACTATTGCAGATTGCGATGTTTTGTTTTTAAATAATTGGGAAGATGCTGTCTTCTCTGTTTTTAAAAATAATCCTAAAGCAGGAGTAGTTTCTCCATTACCATGTCCAGGATTGGCTTTATATCTAAATGAAAATATTTTCTCTGATTTATATCTTTTCGGTGGTATCAAGTACACAAAAGAAGTAACAGACTATGATATTGATCTTTATGTACAAGGAGTCAATAATTTTGCATTGATTAATAGAGAAAATAAAAGTAGCTGGAAGGAAAAACAATATATCGTAAAAAGAAAAAACAGCAAAGCTGTGGTAGGAGCATCTCATTTTGTAGCAACTTATAAGAGTTTTATCTTTAAAGGAGAAACTTCTTTTCCAGAAATTAAATTCAAAAATGGGTACGAACAAAATTTTATAGATGTTTTGGCATCAAAGAAAGGATTATACAGACTCTCTACGATAAAAACCCATGCTTATCATATTGGTAACAAACTGGATGATTTTACATTAAACTACCAGTTTTTAGAAAATGATAAGCAACACAAAGTCAATTTCAGTAGAATAACTCCAGTAGATCAAAAAACGCTATTTCATGGTTATATCTTCAAAAAAATAGTATTTAAGTTTTTAAATAAGCTATTTAAATTTTGAATTAGCAAGCTTGAGGTTTAAGAAATTGTATCTATAAATCCCATAAAACAATTAGTAAAAAACACACTTTCTTTTTTTGTTATAATCTTGTAGTAATAAAAGTCTAAAAATTTAATTAAGATAATTTAAAAAGAAAAAAATAATTATAATGATATGAAAGTTGATATTATTGCAGGTACAAGACCTAATTTCATCAAAATAGCCCCTTTGGTAAGCGCTTTACAATTAGCTCATGATTCAGGGAAATCGATAGATTTTCGTTTGATTCATACCGGACAGCACTATGATGAAAATATGAGTGAAAGCTTTTTTAAACAATTGAATATTCCTAGACCAGACATAAATTTTGGTGCAGGCGGAGGTTCTCAGGCAGTACAAACTTCAGCAATATTAGTGGCTTACGAAGAATTATTATTGAAGGAACCTACGGATTTGTGTATTGTAGTAGGAGATGTCAATTCTACAATGGCATGTGCAATAGCAGCGAGGAAGGCAAATATTCCTGTAGCTCACGTCGAAGCAGGCATAAGATCTTTTGATAATTCAATGCCAGAAGAAATAAACAGAAAAATAACTGATAGCATATCAAATTATTTTTTTACAACAACAGTTTTGGCTTCTGAAAATTTGAAAAAAGAGGGCATTGACGAAAATAATATTTTTTTAGTTGGAAATGTAATGATCGATACATTGTTAAAAAATAAAGACAAATTCATAAAGCCAATTTTTTGGGATGAATATTTACTTGAAAAAAAGAATTTTTTATTGTTGACAATTCACAGGCCATCCAATGTAAATAATAAGGAAAAGCTGAAAAATTATATTATCAATATCTTATCAAACTCAGAAGATGCAAAAATTATTTTTCCAGTTCACCCAAGAACAATCAAAGCTATCGAAGAGTTAGATATTAAGGATGATAGGCTAATAGTTGTTCCTCCAATGAGTTATTTAGAATTCAATTATTTGGTTATGAATTCAAAAGCTGTAATAACTGATTCAGGAGGAATAACAGAGGAAACCACAGTTATGGGAGTTCCTTGTATTACTCTAAGAGATAATACCGAGAGACCGGAAACAGTCACTATTGGTACCAATGAATTAATAGGAACTAATCCTGAAGCAATTAAGCCGGTTTTAGAAAAATTATTTTCAGGAAACTGGAAAAAAGGAAGTATACCAGAATTATGGGACGGAAAGACGGCAGAAAGGATAATTGATATTATTGTAAAAAATAATTTATAATTTCGAAATTGAATGAGTATTAAAGCTAAAAAAATATTGGTGATTTCGGAATCAATTGATATTAACGATAGTAGCGGAACGAAAGGCCGTGTGGCTTTGATTAATAATTTAGTAGAAGCCGGATTTAACTTAAAAGTGCTTCATTATACATCAAAGGATATTTTTTTAGAGGGTGTAGATTGTGTTAGAATTAAAGAAAGAAAAATTTCAATTCTGTATGTATTGAGCAGAATGGAACGTGTTTTTACCCGCGTCACAAAAATTAGCCTGAACCCTTATCTTGAAAGCTGGTTTGGATTTTCTTTTACCTTTTTTAATGATGCAAAAAGTATAAAAAAGGCGGTAAAAAAAGAAATCGGAAATAATACATACGATTTCGTTATGACGTTGAGTAAAGGGGCAAGTTTTAAACCACATTATGCCTTATTAGATATTCCTGAAATACATGATAAATGGATGACTTATGTGCATGACCCATTTCCATATCATTTTTATCCAAGACCTTACAACTGGATTCAGCCTGGATTTCGTCAAAAAGAGCAATTTTTCTTAGAGGTTTCTGAAAAAGCAAAATACAGTATTTTTCCAAGTTTGTTGTTAAAGGAATGGATGGCTAGTTATTTTCCTAATTTCCTAAAAACAGGGATTGTAATTCCACATCAAAGTGCAGAGAAAGATTTTCCAACTCAAGATTTTCCAAATTATTTTGATGCATCTAAATTTAAGGTATTACATGCAGGAAACCTAATGAAACAACGTTCTCCGGAAGGTTTGATTGAGGGATTTAAATTGTTTTTGTATAAAAATCCAGAAGCAAAAGATGCGTCAAGATTACTGTTGCTAGGATCAGCTTCTCACCATACGGAAATGCTTGAAAAATATAAAACGGATATTCCGGAACTTTATGTTTCTAATGGAAGCGTTTCATTTGATATGGTTTATCAACTTCAGCAACATGTTTCTGTAAATGTTATTTTAGAATCAAAATCAGAAATTAGCCCATTTCTTCCCGGAAAATTTCCGCATTGTGTAGAGGCAAATAAAATTATACTTTCGCTGGCTCCTTATTATAGTGAGACAAGACGACTATTAGGAGATGATTATCCTTATTGGGCAGAAGTTGATCAAGTGGAGAAAATAGCTGCTATCATCGAAAATCTGTATCAATTATGGAAGCAAAACCCAGATAATCTTAATTTGAATAGATTGGATTTAATCGAATATTTATCTGCCGACTATTTGAAAAAAGTATTAAAGAGTATTTAAAAAATGCAATATAAATTTACGATTGTTATTCCGACAAAAAATCGATTAGAGGATTTAAAAGTCACTTTAGAAAAGCTAAGCTTTTTATTTGAGCAGAAAGATGTTCATTTTTTAATTTGTGATGATGGTTCAACAGACGGCACTTTTGAATATATAACAACAAATTTTCCAAAAATTGAAATTTTCTCAAATAAGATTTCCAAAGGAATTCATTGTACGAGGAATCAGCTTATGGCGAGAGTTAAATCTCCATATGCAATAAATATTGACGACGATATTCATTTTATTACTCAGAATCCCACTTCATTAATCGAAGAATATTTCAATTTAAACCCAAACTGCGCTATTATTGGGTTTAGGATTTTTTGGAATAAGTTGCCACCAAGTTCTATAGAGACTAATGATGTACCATATCGAATGAAAAGTTTTGGTGCTGGCGCAAGTGTTTGGAGAATGTCGGCATGGAATTCAATTCCAAATTATCCTGAATGGTTTGTTTTCTATGGCGAGGAAGATTTTGCATCGTACCATTTATTTTTAAACAAATGGGAAATTCATTATTTGCCAACAATTTTGACACACCATAGAGTGGATATTAAAAGTAGAAAAAAGCATAAAGATTATGTGTCCAGATCTAGAAAATCATTACGTGCAGGATGGTATCTGTATTTCTTGTTTTATCCCGTAAAAATGATTCCGAAAAAGTTAGCTTATTCAATTTGGATGCAGCTTAAGTCAAAAGTTTTTAAAGGAGATTTAAAGGCCTTCATTGCTATTAATTTAGCCTTGTTCGATCTAGTTTGGTCATTTCCCAAGATAGTAAAAAACAGCAAAAGATTGACTCAAAGTGAATACGATTTATACAATCAACTTCCTGCAGCTAAAATCTACTGGCAACCAGAAAATAAAGTATTTTTGTCAACTCAAGAACAAAATTAAATATGCTTTCGAAAAAAACATCTCCTTATATTATCGCTGAAATTGGCCAGGCGCACGAAGGCAGTTTAGGAATATTATATTCTTATATAGATGCTATTGCTAAAACAGGAGTCAATGCGGTTAAATTTCAAATGCATATTGCAGAAGCCGAAAGTAGCGAGCATGAGCCGTTTCGAGTAAAGTTTTCATTAGAAGATAAAACGCGATTTGATTATTGGAAAAGAATGGGTTTTTCTTTAGAACAATGGAAGGGAATTAAAGCACATTGTGATCAGGCGGGTCTTGATTTTATATGTTCGCCCTTTAGCAATCTAGCTGTCGATTGGCTGGAAGAAGTAGGAGTGAAATATTATAAAATTGGTTCAGGAGAAGTAAATAATTTTTTGATTCTTGAAAAAATCGCACAAACAGGAAAGCCTGTTATTCTATCTTCAGGAATGAGTTCTTATACTGAATTAGACGAAACGGTTGGTTTTTTAAAAGAAAGAAATGTCGATTTTTCAATTTTGCAGTGTACAACGGCTTATCCAACACAGCCAGAACAATACGGTTTAAATGTTATTCCGGAATTAAAAAGCCGTTATAATGTTACTGTTGGATTTTCAGATCATTCAGCAAAAAAAGAGGCTTGCATTGCCGCAACTGCGCTAGGCGCTTCTATTTTAGAATTTCATGTTGTTTTTGACAGAGAACTTTTTGGACCAGATTCAAAAGCTTCATTAACTATTGCAGAGGCGAAGGAACTTGTGCAGGCTGTTCAAAATATTGCAACGGCATTGGCCACACCAATAGACAAAAATGATATTGAATCCTTAAAACCATTAAAACAAATTTTTGAAAAATCACTGGCAATAAATAAAGATTTGCCTAAAAATCATATTTTAAGATTTGAAGATTTGGAAGCTAAAAAGCCAAAAGGATTTGGTATTTTAGCCAGCAATTATAAAGAACTTATAGGAAAGACTCTGAAATCAGATATGAAACAATGGGATTTTTTAAATGAAGACGATTTAGCATGAACTCAAAGAGAAAAATAGCTGTAGTAGTTACAGCGCGCCCATCATATAGCCGTGTTAAAACGGTTTTAACAGCGATAGACAAACATCCAGAATTAGAACTGCAATTAGTTGTTGCTGCATCGGCATTATTAGATCGATATGGTTCTGCAGTAAATTATATTGAAAAAGATGGTTTTAAAATTGCAGCAAGAGTGTTTAATGTTTTGGAAGGGGAAAATTTAGCAGCTGCCGCAAAAACAACCGGAATTGGTATTTTAGAATTATCAAGTGTTTTTGATAATTTGAAACCAGATATCGTAGTTACCGTTGCAGATCGATTTGAAACTATGGCGACTGCAATTGCAGCATCCTATATGAATATTCCTTTAGCTCATATTCAAGGTGGAGAAGTTACCGGAAATATTGATGAAAAAGTACGTCATGCAATCACTAAACTAGCAGATTATCATTTTGTAGCTTCTGAAAATGCAAAAGAACGTGTTATCAAGTTAGGCGAAGATCCCGAAACTGTATTTAATACAGGATGTCCCTCAATAGATTTGGCAGAAGAAATTGTAAATATTGAAACACTTTCATTCGATCCTTTTGAAAAATATGGAGGCGTTGGAGCAAAACCAGATTTGTCAGATGGATATTTAGTAGTAATGCAACATCCTGTAACTACTGAATATCAGGATTCCCGAAAACATATAGAAGCTACTCTTGAAGCTATATATAAATTAAATAAGCCTACACTTTGGTTTTGGCCAAATGTCGACGCCGGAGCAGACGGAACTTCAACAGGAATTCGCGCTTTTAGAGAGCAGCATCAATTGCCAAATGTGCACTTTTTTAAAAATATGGAAGGAAAAGATTTCTTGCAATTGTTGATGCACAGTGATTGTTTAATAGGAAATTCAAGTGTTGGAATACGCGAATGTGCTTTTTTAGGGGTTCCTGTAATTAATATTGGTTCTCGTCAAAACAGAAGAGACAGAGGAGGAAATAGCATTGATGTAGATTATTCGCAGGAACAAATAGAAAGTGCCATTGTAGCTTCTGTTACTAAAGGTAAAGTAGTTTCTTCTTCTATTTATGGAGATGGAAAAGCAGGTTTAAAAATAGCTGAATTGTTAACAGAGGTACCTTTAAAATTTCACAAAACAATAATGTATTAATGAAAATCCTTGCTATCATCCCAGCTCGCGGTGGTTCTAAAGGCCTGCCAGGAAAAAATATCAAACCTTTAGGAGGTAAGCCACTTATATTGCATGCTGTTGATTGTGCTAAAGAATCACAAATGATTTCAAAAATTGTGGTTACCACTGATAGTATTGATATTATTAAGGTTGTTGAAAAGGAAAACATAGAAGTAATAGTACGTCCAGATGATCTAGCAAAAGATGATAGCCCAGTTGTGAATGTAGTGCAGCATGTGCTGGATGTTTTACAAACAGATTATGATTTATTAGTGCTATTACAACCAACAGCCCCGCTTCGTTCAGGGCAGCAATTGGATGAAATTATTGAGATGTTTCAAAAAGACAATGAGCTCGAAGGTGTTGTAAGCGTTGTTCCTATGGACGACATTCATCCAGCTCGTATGTATAAACTTGGTCAAAATAATAATCTGGTTCCTTATATTGAATCGGGTGAAACTTCAAGAAGGCAAGATTTAATACCTGTTTATTATAGAAATGGATGTTTTTATGCAGTGAGACAAAATGCCTTTTTAGAGCAAAAAACTTTAATGCCTCAATATAAAAAGCCTTTTATAATGGACCCGAATTGGCTTGTGAATATTGATAACAAAAGAGATTTTGCAATTGCAACAGTACTTTATGACGATTGGAAAGATGAAAATAGCAGTAACTGAATCTGAGCATTTTAGTTCCTTAGCGCTGAAAAAACTTTCAGAAATTGGAACTGTCAAATTACTTGATTGTAAGAGCGAGCAGGAACTTGTAGCGGAATGCATTGATGCTTCAATACTTTTTGTCAGATTAAAGTTTAAAATCACCAATTCTGTAATTGATCAGTTACCAAATTTAAAATACATACTTTCGGCTACTACTGGTACGGACCATATTGATGAAGATTATTTTGCTTCAAAAGGAGGAAGAATCATAACCTTAAAAGGAGAAACAGATTTTTTAGAAAGTATTCCTTCAACAGCAGAGCATACTTGGGCTCTAATTCTTTCTTTAATAAAAAAAGTACCTTTCGCTTTCGATGATGTAAAACGTGGAAACTGGAATAGGGATGCTTTTAAAAATAACAACCTAAGAGGCAAAAATATTGCTATTTTGGGAATGGGAAGAGTAGGAAAGCAGGTCGCACATATTGCTTCGGCTTTTGGTATGAAAATAGGGTTTTATGATACGCTTTCTTTCGAATCTTCGTATGAAAGATTTGAAACTCCAGAGGCTTTATTTAATTGGGCCGATATCATTTCAATACATATTCCTTACACGAAAGAGAATGATAATTTTATTGATGAGAAGCTTATAAATTATACAAAAAAAGAGGTTTTCTTTATTAATACATCCAGAGGAAGAGTTTGGAATGAAAAAATAATAGCTAAAAAGCTGGAGGAAGGATCAATTAAAGGAATTGCAACCGATGTAATTCATGATGAGTTCCAACACGAAGACATAGAGAATGACTTGATAGCTTTGGCCAAAAGAGGATTTAATATCATTATTACACCTCATATTGCAGGTGCAACTTTTGAGTCGATGGCTATGACAGAGGAATTTGTTGTCGAAAAGTTTCTAAGAATAATAGTTGAAAATTTATAAATCAAAAAATATATCTAAATAACAGTTTATAATTTAATTTGAAAAATGGGAAAGTGGAATTATTGGACGGAAAGAAGTTACTATCATGCTGAATTAAGGGATAGAGCGAAAGGAATCAAAAGTGAAATGGAAGCTGCCAAGCAAATTTCACAACTAATTTTTAATAAAGCAAAAAGTTATAATTCTATTCTTGATGCGGGCTGCGGTACTGGGCATTTTATTTTAAGTCTTGAAAAAAAATTAAAAAACGATTTTAAATATTTAGGTGTTGATATCACAGAACAACATATAATTGATGCTACTGAGATATTTAAAGAAAATAAAAATTTTGAATTTCAATTAGGTGATGTTAGAGACTTAGATGTTGAAGATAAAAGTTATGAAGTGTCAATATGTTCTAATACGATTCCGCATATTCCTCAAATAGGAAAAGCAATCAACGAACTTATTCGTGTTACAAAAAATGATGTTTTTATTAGAATGTTAGTAGGCGATGAGGTATTAATAACAAAGAAAGCTTTGTCAGATAAATTTGACGAAAACGGAGAACCCGATTCTTTCATGTATATTAATATTTACGATAAAAATTATTTAAATAATATCATTGGTGATAAAGGGGAATTATTTATTTATGATGATGAATTTGATCAGGATGCAATAATGAAGCATTATAATGAACATAAAGATATTGCTGGAAAAAATATTGCTACGCGAATCGTTGAAGGAAACCAGTTCAAAGGATATTTAATGCTACCATGGAAAATAGTCCATATAAAATTATATTAATAGATTTTAGCCTAAATATTCTAAATAAAATTTTTAGAATAAATGATTCTTCGCTTTGGTAGATTTAAAAAGTAAGGATATATTAACGGCGTAATGAAATTTGGTAAACTTATCAATTCAGGATGTTCTTGAAGTGAATGTTTTGTAGGAAAGCTACCAAGATTATAGAATAAATGATTAGAAAAAAATGAAAAAATTAGGCATTGTAATCACAGATGGTGTAGGATTCAGAAATTTTATAATGAGTGATTTTATTAAAGAAGCTTCCTCACAATTTGACAAGATTATTATTTATTCAGGATTACCCAAAAATTGTTATAATAATTTTAATGGCGTGGATCTTGAAATTAAGGAATTGCCTGTTTTTGTTGAAGGCAAAGCCACATGGGTTTTTAGAAAATGGAAAGAATTAGCTCATTTGCAACTGCATAAAGAGTTTTACGGAATGAAGGATAACCTTGTTACTGGTTACCCAAAAAGTAATTCTATCCGTTCTATATTGATAAAAGCATTGCACTTTTTCACGCGATATATAAACTCAGATAAAAGTATTTTGTTTGCTGAAAAAATGCAGTTTTTATCCTTTTCAAAAAATAAAATAACAAAAGAATATATTGATTTACTTCAAAAAGACAAACCGTCTTACGTTTTTTTTACGCATCAGCGACCTCCTTATTTAGCTCCTTTTTTATACGCAGCAATTAAATCAAAAATTCCTGTAAGCACTTTTATTTTCAGTTGGGATAACTTGGCTTCCAAAGGTCGAATGTTAGGAACATTTGATTATTTTCTGGTTTGGAGTCAATTAATGAAAGATGAGTTGCTTTACTTTTATCCAAATGTAAAAAGTGAAAATGTAAATATTGTAGGTACTCCTCAATTTGAACCATATGTTTTAGATAAATATGAATCTTCAAAAGAGAATTTCTTAAATAAATTTGGTTTAGATAAAAGTAAAAAAATAATTTGCTACAGTTGTGCTGATGTTTCTATTGGGCCAAATGATCCCTTAGTTATTAAAACGATAGCAGAAGCTATTCGAAATAATGAAATTAAATCTGATGTTCAACTTTTAATTAGAACCTCACCAGCAGAAGATGACAGAAGGTTTAAAGCTATTCGTGATGAATTTCCAGAAATTTTTTGGAATGTTCCTAAATGGGTTTTAACAAGAGAAAATCATCAAGAAAGCTGGTCTCAAAGAATTCCAAGTCAAGAAGATATTATGGATTTAAGAGCGTTGCTAGAAAACTCTGATTTAAATATTAATATGTGTTCTACTATGAGCTTAGATTTTATGTTTTTTGATAAACCGGTTATAAATACTGTTTTTGGAAATTTAGAAAATGGGCTTTATAATGATCAAAGATTCTTAAATTATGTTCATTATAAAAAAGTCATAGATGGAAATGCAGTTACTATTGCTAAAAATAAAAAAGAACTTATTGATCAAATCAATCAGGCATTAGAGATGCCGAAAGAGAGAGAAAAAGAACGAAAAGCAATGATTAATCTGCAAATAGGACAAAGTCTGGAAGGAACCAGTAAAAGAATTGCTTCAACTTTAGCATCTTTCAATGACTAAAAAAATAGCTGTTATCTGCAATTACAAATTGCTTCCTGAAAGAATAGGAGGCATGGATTATTTTTTTTGGCAATTTGATAAAAAGTGCAAAGAAAATAATATTCACGTTGATTGGTTTTTTCCAAATATTTCCAACCATGGAAAATATTCAGAATTGACGATTTGCAGTTCAGGTGAATCAAATGTAGAAAATAGTTTTTTAAAATTTATTGAAAAGAATAAACCGGACTATTCCTACGTCGTTACACATTTTGTAGAATTATGTACGCCATTTTTTCAAAAAGTAAAGAAGACAACAAAAGCCAAAATTATTGCTGTCGATCATAACCCGAGGCCTTTGGGTGGTTATTCTTTGAAAAAGAGAATTAACAAAAAGATTAAAGGATTACTTTTTTCAAAATATATAAATCTGTTCGTTGGTGTTTCTGATTATACAGTAAATGAGATTTTGAAAGATTTTGGCATTCGTTTGAAATCTAAAACAAAAACAATTTATAATGGAGTTGTTATTGATAAAATTCTGATTAAAGAAAATAGAAATCTTTCGAAGCCTTTTTTTTTAATTGCATCTCATTTGCGAGAATCAAAAGGGATCCAGGATTTAATTGATGCAGTTTCGTTTCTTCCAAAGGAAATAAAGAATGAATTAAAAATTGATATTTATGGCGACGGACCTTATAAAAATCAATTAATAGAAAAAATCGAACAATATTCACTTCAAAATTGTTTTTCATTTAAGGGAAATAAACCAAATCTAAACGAGATTTTTTTTCAGTATGATTACATGTTGCAGCCAACACATATGGAATGTTTTAGTTTGTCTATTTTAGAAAGTCTGGCGGCAAATGTTCCTGTTGTTACAACAAATGTTGGCGGTAATTCTGAAGTAATAACGAATCAAGAAAATGGTTTTATTATTGAAGCTAAAGATATTAAGGCTTTAACCCACATCTTGCAAGATATTTATTTGGGCAACAAAAAGATATCTGTTAATACAAGGGAATTAATAGCTAATTCCTTTTCTTTGCCGAAAATGGTGGAAGATCATTTCGACCTTATAAAATAAATTTAAAATTTCATAAATACCATACATGTTTTTTAACTCATTAGCGTTTGCTATTTTTTTGCCAATCGTTTTTTTCTTGTATTGGTTTGTTTTCAATAAAACCAAGAGCACACAAAATGCTTTGCTAATCGTTGCTAGTTATTATTTTTACTCTTGCTGGGATTGGAGATTTTTGTTTTTGTTGGTGTTTTCAACATTTCTGGACTATTATACAGGAATTCAAATTGAAAAAGGAAAATCTGAAAAGAGTCGTAAATTTTGGTTTTGGCTTAGTATTATTGTCAATCTTGGATTTTTAGGAATTTTTAAATACTATAACTTTTTCGCTGCCTCTTTTTCAGATTTATTAAATGCAGCAGGATTTAAAGCAAGCCCTATTTTATTGAAAGTTATTCTTCCGGTTGGAATTTCTTTTTATACTTTTCATGGACTTTCGTATGTTATCGATATTTATTATAAGCGAATTAAGGCCGAATATAATTTTGTAGATTACTCTCTTTTCGTTAGTTATTTTCCCTTATTGGTTGCCGGTCCAATTGAAAGAGCGACACATTTATTGCCTCAGGTAAAAGTAAAACGAGAATTTGATTTTCAAATTGCAAAAGAGGGTGTATGTCAAATAGTTTGGGGACTCGTAAAAAAAGTTGTTATAGCAGATACTTGCGCTACTTATGCAAATGCAATTTTCGATAATTATACTTCGATGAATTCTTTTTCGCTAATTCTGGGTGCCGTTTATTTTGCATTTCAAATTTATGGCGATTTTTCAGGATATTCAGATATAGCATTAGGGGTTTCAAAATTATTTGGTTTAGATTTATTGCGAAACTTTAATTATCCTTATTTTTCAAGAGACATAGCCGAGTTTTGGCGTCGTTGGCATATTTCACTTTCATCCTGGTTTCGTGATTACCTGTATATTCCGTTAGGTGGAAGCAAAGGAGGGACGTGGATGAAAATTAGAAATACTTTTATCATTTTTGTAGTCAGCGGATTTTGGCATGGAGCCAATTGGACTTATGTCATTTGGGGATTCATAAATGCTGTTTACTTTTTGCCGTTACTTTTGTCAAATAGTAACCGAAACAATATGAATGCAATTCAGCTCCAGTTTAATTTTAATTCGGTTAAAGTACTACTCAGTATTTTATACACGTTTGCATTAACTTGTATTGCCTGGGTGTTTTTTAGAGCAAAAACAATTACAGATGCTGTTTTGTATTTGAAACGAATTTTTGTCAATAAAGAATTCAAAATTCAGTTTTTAGTGAATGACCGAAACAATTACGAATTGCTAATAATGATTCTGTTATTTGTTTTAATTGAATGGAATTGTCGTGAAAAGACAGAACCGCTTTCTGGAAAAAGAAGTTTGTTAAAATTAAGTTTTGCAATTGCTGCGATAATGGCTTTTGGGACTTTTTCAGATTATAAAGAATTTATCTATTTTCAATTCTAATGAAAAAGTTTTTAATACATACAGTCAAAATCCTTTTAATTACTGCTTTAGTCGCTATTGCTTTAGACGGACTTTATACATATATTTTTTTTCAATCTAAAAATAGAGGCAAAATAGAAACGGTTTTTAATTCTCATGCACAAAAATATGATGTTGTAATTTTAGGTTCATCTCGGGCAAATAATCATTTTGTGTCGCAAATGTTTGAAGATAAAGGATTGAAAACGTTTAATTACGGAATGAGCGGCGGGCATTTATTTGAGGCATCTTTAATGTTGAAATTAATGATCGAAAGAAAATATGAAATTAAAAACATAATTCTGGAAGCCGATTTAAATCTTTCTAACGACAAAGAATCGGAAGGAGTTTCAGCTAAATTTTTGCCATACATTCACAATTCAGATGTTATAAGAAAACAATTTGAATCGCAGGAAAATTTCAATGAGTTATATTATATTCCGTTTTACAGATATATAAAGTATGATTCAAAAATTGGATTTCGCGAAACTTATAAGATTGTAAGAAAGGAAACCACTAATACTTTGGACAATTTAGGATATTACCCTTTGCAAAAGCATAAAAATGGTAATATGAAAAATAATATTGTCAATTTGAATCCGCTTCAGCATAACAAATATTACGAAGAAATTAAAAATATCTGCAAGGCCAATAATATTAATTTTATTGCTGTAATGACACCAATGTGTGAAAATGTAGTTGGAATGGATTATTTTGAAAAAGTAAAAAAAGCATATCCGGAAATTCATAATTATGAAAATGTTGTAGTTGAAAATAAATATTTTTCATCTTGTGGACATATGACAGATCAAGGAGCTAAAATTTTCACTGCCAGAATTATAAATGATTTTTTTAACTAGGCATATTAGAATTATCGTATGAAGGATTTCCTGTTTTTTATATTCAAGATTTGTCTGATATTTTTATTAGTGGCAGTTTCATTGGACTTCTTATATACAGCAGTTTATTTGCAACCAAATAATAGACGAAAAGTTAGTTACTTATATACATCACCTCCAAAAAAAATGGATGTTGTGATATTAGGATCTTCAAGAGCCGAAAATCATTTAATCTCAAAAATGTTTGAAGAAAAAGGCTTAACTACATTTAATTTTGGAATGCAGGGATCAAGATTTTTTGAGTCAGACTTGATTCTAAAATTACTTCTTGAAAAAAAAAATAGTATAAAAAATGTTATAGTTGAGGTAGACTTAAACTTAAGATCTGAATTAAACAAATATTCAGAATCTAATTCTTTAAAGTTTATGCCTTATTTGTATGATTCAGAAAGTATTCAAAACCAATTTAAAAACTTGTCTGAATACAAATTCGAATACTATGTGCCTTTTTACAGATACATGAAATACGAAACAAAAATCGGCTTTAGAGAAGTTTTTTTGACAGTGCTTGGGAAAAGAGGAAATGAAATTGATAATGAAGGATTTCGCGCTTTGTCTGGAAATGCAAAAAAAATGAAAGCTAATCTTTCTAAATCGGTTCCGTGCAGAAATATTTATTATGAGGATATAAAAGAATTGTGCAAAAAAAATAATATAAATCTTATTGCAATAATGACTCCTATGTGTGAAAACACAAAAGGAATAGATTATTTTGAAAAGGTAAAAAAAATATATCCGGAAATTCATAATTATGAAAATGTTGTCAAAGAAGATAAATATTTTTACTCTTGCGGACATATGAACGGTGAAGGTGCAAAGAAATTTACTGCAACAATTTTAAAGGATTTCTTCGAAAAATAAAATATGAAAATAGCTTTTTTAACCCCAGAATATCCCCACGCTGAAACTGGCACTTCAGGAGGTCTTGGCACTAGTATTAAAAATCTGGCTATTGGTCTTTTAGAGCAAAATGTTCACGTTAGAGTATTAGTTTACGGGCAAAAAAAAGATGCTATTTTTTATGATAACGGAATCTTGGTTCAGCAAATTGGAAATGTCAAATTCAAAGGACTGTCTTGGTGGTTAACCAGAAAAAAACTCGAACGCTTAATAAATGAATTGCATTCTAAAAATGAAATTGACTTAATAGAAGCAGCAGATTGGACTGGAATTACTTCCTTCATAAAGCCTGATAAATGTCCTATTATAATACGTCTGCATGGATCAGATACTTATTTTTGTCACTTAGATAATCGTCCTGTAAAGTGGATTAATAAATTTCATGAAAAAAGAGCTTTGCAAAACGCAGACAAATTTTTATCTGTAAGTCAGTATACGGCTGATACAACCAATCATATTTTTGGTTTAAACAAAAAATTTGAAATTATTCCAAATCTCATTGATTCGCAATTGTTTAAAAAAGAGCAATTACATAAAATTACGAATCAGGATATTTTATACTTTGGAAGTCTTATTCGAAAAAAAGGACTTTTAGAATTGCCACTGATTTTTAATATCGTTGTAGAGCAAAATCCTGACGCAAAATTAATCTTAATTGGCAAGGATGTTTCCGATATTATAACAGGAAATCCTTCAACATGGAAAATCATGCAAGAACTTTTTACAGAGAAAGCGTTAAAAAATGTTGAATATCTTGGAGGCGTACCTTATGAGGAAATAAAGCAAAAAATTGAGCAATCAAAAATATGTGTTTTTCCCTCTTTTGCTGAAGCTTTTCCTGTTTCCTGGTTAGAAGCTATGGCAATGGAAAAACCAATAGTAGCATCAAATATTGGCTGGGCAAATGAAATGATTGACGATGGGAAAAATGGCTTTTTAGTTAATCCAAAAGATCATACGTTATATGCATCTAGAATAACGGAGTTTTTGAAGGATGAGAATTTATGTTTAATAACAGGAAAAGAGGCAAGAAAAAAAGTTGAAACTTTTTTTGAAAAAGGAGTTTTGGCTAAAAGAAATATTGAATTTTATAAAACGATACTATCCTCACTATGATAATAATATATCATAATTATAATAAGGCCGTAAAAGTTGTTACGGAGACTAATGACGTTTTGCCTTTTAATGATAAAGGTACTATCGCATCGGTTTTAATTGATGTTGCCCTAAAAAATCCAGAGTCAAAAATAGTTTGGTGTGATCAAAATTTTGAAAAACTGTTGAATCTTGAAGGCTTAAATGAATCTCTTCATCATAAGAAAATAATGCTGAGCTACAATCCTGATGTTTCTGATTTTATCGGTAAGGGAATTGGTTATGTTGATGGAGCTGTATTTATTAAGGTGAATAAAAAAGAAACTTACCCAACATGGCAAATGAGTGGCACAGTTGGTGTTATTCAAGCTGAAATTTTATGTAAGATATCGGATAACATTAAACCGGATTCAAATTTTGATTATTTTTTAAATTCGATTGCCAAATTATATCAGCCATTAGGGCTTTTATGTTACTCTGAGCCTTCGCTGATAAAAAACAATTTGCAAACTGGAAAAACAAGCGCAAATAAGTTTTTGTTGTTCAGATTTGTGAAACAACATTATAGAGCGCGCTGGACTGTTTTACTATTTTTTAATTTGATGTTTTATGAAAAACAAGTGGCTTTATTGCCATTTATTTTTAGCTTTTTTTATCGTAAAAGAAAAATAAAAACCAATTTGATTGAAAATATTGATGTTCAGTCAAGTAGAAAAGTACTTGATACTGGAACAATCGACGTAATTATTCCAACTATTGGCAGAAAAGAGTATTTATTGAATGTTTTGAAAGACTTGTCAATTCAGACTCATTTGCCTAAAAAGGTGATTATAGTCGAACAAAATCCACATCCAGATAGCTCTTCTGAGCTGGATTATTTAGCTGATAGAGAATGGCCTTTCTTTATCAAACACATTTTTACTCATCAGGCTGGCGCATGCAATGCGAGAAATTTGGCCTTGGCCGAAGTTGAAAGTGAATGGGTTTTTTTAAATGATGACGATAATGAGTTTAGCAAAGATCTGATAGAACATACACTTGCAAATTGTGTTAAATACGGAACTGTAGTTGCAAGTAACTCTTATTTAACATCAAATGATGTAAAAACAATGAATCATGTATATCAGGCTCCTTTCTTTGGTTCAGGAAATAGTTTCATAAAAAGTAAGTTACTTGAAAAAGTTTCTTTCAGAATGGGATTTGAGTTTGGTTATGGAGAAGATAATGATTTCGGAATGCAATTGCGTAATGCCGGATTTGATGTTCTATATTTTCCAAACCCCGAAATTTTGCATCTAAAAGCACCAATAGGAGGCTTCAGAACAAAACCAGATTTAATTTGGAACAAAGATGCTGTAAAACCAAAACCGTCACCAACAATATCGCTTTTTAAATTATTGCATGAAACAAAAGAGCAGCATAAAGGTTACAAGACTATTTTGTTCTTTAAAGCTTATCGAAAACAACCCGTTAAAAATCCGGTGAAATACTTTTTTAAGTTTCAAAGGGAATGGGAAAAAAGTATTTACTGGGCAGATAAATTAAAAAACAAATGATGACGTTTTCCTTAATTATTTGCACCTATATGCGTCCTGAACCATTGTTGAAATTATTGCAATCGGTACAAATTCAGCGTTTTTATCCAGATGAAATTTTAATTATTGACGGATCTTCAAATAATGAAACTAAAATTATTTTAGAAGAAAATCAATTCGAAAACTTAAAATATTTTTTAGTTGATGATGCCACTCGTGGCCTTACAAAACAAAGAAATTTTGGTATTAAAAATGTAAATGAAAACAGCGATATTATTTGTTTTTTAGATGATGATACTGTTTTAGAACCAAATTATTTTGAGAAAATAATAGAAACTTATAGCATGTTTCCGGAAGCTCTTGGAGTTGGAGGTTATATTTTCAATGAAGTGAAATGGGAAAAAACATCTGAAAATTATACTCCTAAAATTAATGAATTTTATTTTGATGGATGGAAACGCATCGATGGAAGCCGTTTTGTTCTTCGAAAAAAACTAAATTTAGACAGTGATTGCCCGCCCGGTTTTTCTCCAAATTTTTCACACGGAAGAAGTGTCGGTTTTTTACCTCCAAGCAATAAAATATACAAGGTTGAGCAATTAATGGGAGGAGTTTCTTCTTTTAGAAAATCAGTTTTTGATAAATTGGTCTTTTCAACTTATTTTGAAGGATATGGTTTATATGAAGATGCAGATTTTACGATAAGAGTTTCTAAAATTGGAGATTTATATTTAAATACAGAAGCAAAATTAGGTCATTATCATGCCTCTTCCGGGCGTCCGAATCAGTATAAATATGGAAAAATGGTCGTAAGAAATGGTTGGTATGTATGGAGAGTAAAAAATGCAGATCCAAATTTTAATGATCGTTTAAAATGGAATGCTATAACTATTTTGTTAACCGTAATCAGATTTACTAATTCATTGACAAGTAGCAGTAAAAAAGAAGCTTTTACAGAAGCGCTTGGGAGAACAGTAGGCTGGTGGAGTTTGTTATTTAATAAACCAAAAATTGAAAATTGAAAAAAAAACAATAATGCTATGAATGTATTTCAGTTAATAGTTTCAGATTATAAAAAGTATCGAAAATATGGCGGTCATTTTTTTAGCATCGTTTTTTTAACACAAGGTTTTTGGGCTATTTTCCAGTTTAGAATTGCAAATCTGATTCACAATAAAGTAAAATGGAAACTGTTTAGGTTTCCTTTATTGGTTTTAATTTTGCTATGGCAAAAAAGCATCGAAATTTGTACAGGTATTTCAATTCCTTACGCTGTAAAAATTGGACATTCTTTTTATATTGGACATTTTGGAGGAATTATTATAAATTCAAATGTGATAATTGGAGACAATTGCAATATTTCACAAGGAGTTACGATTGGAGTTTCTGGAATTAATGAAAATAGGGGGACCCCTGTTTTAGGAGATGAAGTATATATTGGCGCAAATTCGGTTATTGCAGGTAAAATTACTTTAGGAAATAATGTTGTTGTAGGAGCATGTTCAATGGTGAAAGATTCATTTCCTGATAATTCAATCGTCTTAGGAGTTCCGGCAGTATTAATTTCCCAAAAAGGTTCAAAAGGTTATATTTAATGAAATTATTAGTTGTTACAAACGCTCCCATTATTTACAAAAATGGAAAAGCATTCGCATATGGCCCTTATGTGAATGAATTAATAGTTTGGGCAAAATATGCTGAAGTCGTTTTTTGCTGTCCTGTTTGGGAGTCAGATAATGGACTTCTTATTTCAGAAATTCCTTTTAAGATTTCGGGTCATTATAAGTTGCGTGATAATAATCTTAAATCATTCGAAGAGATTGTAAAAACATTCTTTTTTAGTTTTGTGAATATGTTCATCCTTTTAAAGGCAATGTATAATGCAGATCATATTCATTTGCGTTGCCCTGGAAATATAGGTTTGCTAGGATGTATTATGCAGGTTTTTTTTCCAAATAAAAAGAAAACTGCAAAATATGCTGGCAATTGGGATCCGGATAGTAAACAGCCATTGTCTTATCGTTTACAAAAATGGATTCTTAATAATTCTTTTCTAACTCGTAATATTCAAGTTTTGGTTTATGGAAGTTGGAGAAATCAATCCAAAAACATAAAATCATTTTTTACAGCAACTTATTCTGAAATCGAAAAACAAACCGTTATTAAGGATAATATAGATGAAGTAGCGAAATTTATTTTTGTAGGTAGTTTAGTTGTTGGGAAAAATCCGCTTTATGCTATTCAATTAGTACAAATGTTAAATCAAAGTGGGATAAAAGCAAATTTGGATTTGTATGGAAATGGCACTGAAAAAAATAATCTGGAAATTTATATCAAAGAAAATAAATTAGAAGAGTTTGTTTTTTTGCGTGGAAACCAAGAAAAAGATGTGGTTTTAAAAGCGTATCAAAAAAGTCATTTTGCACTATTGGCATCAAAAAGTGAAGGCTGGCCAAAAGCAATCGCTGAAGGAATGTTCTGGGGTTGTGTTCCAGTTGCTACTAAAGTATCTTGCGTTCCGTTTATGCTTGATGAGGGAAATCGCGGTGTTTTTCTTGAAATGAGTTTAGAAAAAGATTCGACTCAGCTAAAGGCAATTATTGCAAACAAAGATATTTTTACACAGAAGAGCAAACTGGCAGAGGATTGGTCCAGAACTTATACAACTGACTTTTTTGAAAAAGAAATTAAAAATTTACTTTAATGAGAATTGTACAACTAATTGATTCTTTAGAAGCCGGCGGAGCAGAGCGCATGGCAGTAAATTATGCTAATGCATTGTCAAAAGAAATTGAATTTTCAGGTTTAATTACAACCCGAAAAGAAGGTTTGCTTATAAACCAAATTGATGAAAAAGTTACGTACTTATTTTTAAACAAGAAGAAAAAAATAGATTTAAAAGCAGTTTTTGCAGTGAGATCATATATTAAAAAAAATGCAGTCGACGTTATTCACGCACATAGCTCTTCATTTTTTTTAGCCGTTCTGGTTAAATGTATTTTTCCTAAAATCAAAATCGTTTGGCATGATCATTATGGCATTTCGCAGAATCTGGTAGAGCGAAAAAACATAGGATTGAAAATAGGCTCATTCTTTTTTGAAGGGAGCATTGCGGTTAATTCGGCTTTGAAAAATTGGGCAGAATCCTATTTAAAGATCAAAAATGTTGTCTATTTTCCTAATTTCATCGATGATATTATTAATTCACAAAAAGAGTTTGTACTAAAAGGAAAAGACAATAAAAGGATTATCTGTGTAGCTAATCTACGTCCGCAAAAAAATCATGAATTATTAATTAAAACGGCGCATTTAATTAAAGAAAAATATCCAGATTGGACTTTTCATTTTTTTGGAAAAGATTTTCAAGACAGCCATTCTGAAAAAATTAAGAATTTGATCAACGAATTAAAATTAGAAAACTCAGTTTTTCTCTATGGAACAGTTGATAATGTAGCTTCTGTTTTAAAACAGTGTGAAATTGCAGTTTTGCCCTCTTTATCAGAGGGACTTCCACTAGCAATTTTGGAATACGGATTGCATAAAAAAGCAGTTGTAGCTACAAATGTTGGTCAGATTTCTGAAATTATTAATTCAGCGAAAGAAGGTTTTTTGGTCGATTCAAATAATCTAAGCCAATTTGAAGAGTCACTGCTGAGATTAATTGAGAATGAAGATGAGCGCTTTCAGATGGGGCAAGCTTTGCATGATGTTGTTGAATCTAGATATTCTCAAAAATCAATTATCAAAGTTTATTTACAATGGTTAAATTCTTTAACTAATTTTACTCCTGAAATTCCAGTATAAATATTTTAATGAAAAACAAAACCATCACATATAATTATCTTATTTTATTTCATTTGCTTATTGCTCTGGCAGTTTTTGTTTTGCCGGCTCTTTCGAAACTTTATGCACTTGTAATACCAATAGTTGGAATTTATTTGGTGAATAAAACAAAAAACCGAAATAATGAAGTATTGCTGGTGTGTGCATATTTGGTAGGCGTAGAGGTTTTTTTGCGTATGACAGGAGGGAATTTTAATAATGAATATGTAAAATTTAATCTTGTTTTTTTCATGTTATTAGGCATGATTTATAGCAGTTTTTCACCATCCTCTTTTATTTATTGGTTTTTCTTGATTTTACTTATTCCTTGTATTTTGATTACAGCTTCAGTAGATCAAGTTAATATTGATGTTAAAAAGCTATTATTTTTTAATCTTTCTGGGCCAGTTTGTTTAGGAATTTGTTCTATATATATGTACTGTAGGCGGATTCAATTTTCTCAATTGCAGAATATTCTTTCTGTAATGGGATTGCCGATTTTGACTACGACAGCTTATTTGTTTTTATACACACCGAGCGTGAGAGATGTAGTAACAAGCACAGGTTCTAATTTTGAAACATCGGGAGGATTTGGGCCAAATCAGGTATCGACAATTTTAGGTTTGGGAATTTTCATTTTTTTTACGCAGCTTGTGTTGTCCTCCAAATCAATAAAAGATATTATTTTGAATGGATGTATACTTGCCTTTATTAGTTATCGAGGAGTTGTAACTTTTTCTAGAGGAGGGATTATAACTGGAGTTGTCATGATTGTTTGTCTTCTATTTTTTTTGTATCAATTTTCAAATGCAAAAGGGAAGACAAAATTTGGTTTTGTACTTATTTTAACAAGTTTAATGGGTGTTGGCGTTTGGACTTATAGTTCTATTCAAACAAGAGGGCTAATTGATAAACGTTATGCAAATAAAGATGCTTTAGGCAGAGTGAAGAAAAGTGCATTGAGCGGACGAGAAGGAATTATGGATTCTGAAATAAACCTCTTTTTAGATAATCCTATATTGGGAGTTGGGGCCGGAATGGGGAAAGAACTTCGAAAAGAATCAGGTGATGAAGTTGCCTCACATAATGAAATTACCCGAATGTTGGCAGAACATGGTATGTTTGGTATTTTTGGACTTTTGATACTATTTATAACACCATTAATTCTATTTATAAATAACAGACAACATCTTTATTGTTTGTCGTTTTACCTCTTTTGGTTATTAACTATAAATCACGCCGCAATGAGAATCGCCGCACCAGCATTTGTTTATGCTTTGTCATTGCTTTCAGTACATATAATAATGCCTCAAAAAGCTGAAAAATCAGAGGGTTAAATTATAATTTTTATAATACATTTGCGTTGAAGAAAAAGTCCCCAACTTTAAAACTTACAACTTACTATGGCACGAAAAAAAATGCATTTCGAGATTTCGGAACGGAAAATATTATTGCGCTTTTTTGATGCTGCTTTTTTGATGATCGGTTTGTACCTACTACACTTTCTTTTTGACAACCGGTATTACATTTTGGATTTGGCTTATTTTTATAGACCAATTTTGCTGATTGCTTATATCTTTATTTTTGGAGTAATCTTTGAAATGTATAATCTTCAGGTCTCAAGCAATCAGGTTCAAATTGTTCGCAGTGTTGTTTTAACAGCAACAGCTTCGGTAATTTTATACTTATTTACGCCTATTTTATCGCCGGAACTTCCAAAAAAACGTTTGGTAATTTTGGTTTTTTATTTTACGATTTTAATCATATTATTAGTTTGGAGGTTTTTTTATGCTGTTTTTTTGGCTTCGCACCGTTTTTCTCAAAATGTTGTTTTAATATGCGGAAAAGATCAGGTTGAAGGATTGGTTTTAGGTCTCGAAAAAGCTGATCCGCATTATAATATAATAGGTTTTGTGAATTCTGATTCGGTTACAGAGCAAAGTAGTGAGTTTAATTATGTAAAAGAAATCAAAAAGCAGGATTTAGAGGATTTTGTAATGCATCACAATGTTTCTGAGATTGTAATCGCAGCTCAAAAAACAGATGGAATTACGCCTGATTTGTATCAGCGACTTCTTCATTTGCTAGAATCTGGAAATATCATCAAAGAATATACCCATGTGTACGAAAGTAAGACACAGCGTATTCCTGTACATTACATAGAACGTGATTTCTATCGTTTTTTTCCATTTAGCCGCAGCAATAGTAACAAATTGTATTTGATTTTAGTTCGTTTAATAGAGTGTACTCTTTCGGTTATTGGTTTAGTATTTTGCGCTCTGTTTATTCCTGTAATTTTTATTGGGAATTTAATAGCCAATAAAGGGAGCTTGTTTTACACACAGGAACGTGTCGGTAAAAATGGTGTTGTATTTAAGATTTACAAGTTCAGGACAATGATTGAAAATACAGATGTCAATGGGCCATTTGCACAGTCAAATGATAAGCGGGTTACTCCTTTTGGAAAATTCATGCGTAAATCAAGATTAGATGAATTGCCTCAGTTTTTTAATATTCTTATTGGCGATATGGGTATTATAGGGCCTAGACCTGAACGCCCTTATTTTGTTGGGGAGATTGCTAAAATAATGCCTTTTTATGAAACACGTCACGTTATCAAACCTGGTTTGACAGGTTGGGCTCAGGTAAATTATTCATACGGTGAATCTATTGACGAGAGTTTGATAAAACTTCAATATGATTTATATTATATAAAACATCGAAGTGTTTTTCTGGATTTAAGCATTACTTTCAAAACCATTACAACCGTTTTATTCTATCGAGGACAATAGTTTTTAGATAATAATTGGAATGCGTTTTTTGTTTCTTAGAGCAACTCTAACCAAGACAAATCCGCTTGTAATAATCATTGGCAAAACAATAAAAAAGTGCGCTTTGTTGATTAAAAACAAGGTGTAAATCAGTAAAAACATCAGATGTAAAACGGCAAAACGATACGTCCATCTTTTGTTTTTTAGAATTGAGAAAACAATCAAAATCAACAATAGCGGACTAAATAAAAGCACATTGTAATTCATCGCCAATTCGTGGTGAAAAGAATAAAATCCAACGGCAACAAAAAAGACGCCCATTAAAGATAAAATCAAAAGGAAAATTTTGTCAATTATTTTATTTTTTGCCAAAATGACAAAGGCCAATATAATAAGATAAGTATAAACATTATTCCACCATGATGTTGGTGTTTCTTTTTCAAAACTTAAAAGTGTTAGGCTTTCTTTTGCCAGAGGATGATTTTGAAAAGTAGTTTTCGCTAAACTGTTTTTTAACTCAAAAGGTAAAAATATTTTAGTTCCGAGTTGATCTACTTTGGTTCCAAAAATAATGCTGGTTCCTAATTTATCATAAAAATGCCCGTCAAAATAAGGGAATAAGATTGAGCGATACGTAATATCAGTATCGCCTTTTTTAGTGATTACATTTTGGTTTAATGATTTATTGATTACATCAACGACCATAGATGTACAGTTTTTATCAATAAATTTATAAGTATAGTAACGATCTTCAGATGACAAAGTAGCATTTAATTTGTCAAAAAGCTTTTGTTTTAAATCTTGTGGAATAATCAATTCTTGTTCAAAAACACTTCTTTTCTCATAATTGTATTCATTCATGAAATCAACAAAAGAATGAACAATAACAAAATACTGTAAATCTCCTTTTGCAAATTTAGCAACAAAATTTGGCGTCCTAAAATCAAAAGCGCCATAATTATAAACTACATCAATATTGTTTATGGGATCTGCAACACGAATGGCGGTATGGCCAAAATAAGAATACGTTTCATTTCCCAAACCGCAGGTAATCACGCTTATTCTGGCATCTTTTGATAAAGGCAAATTTTGACTGAAACCAATAAAACTCAATAATAATAGTAAACAAAAAAGTGTTTTTTTGAAAATGACATTTTTCATAATTTAAAATTTTTAAGAAGTTTAATGGTTTTGTAAATATTATCTAAAGATACCTAAATCTACTTTTAGAGAAAAAATATTCGAATAAAGTGCAGCACTTTGGTTTCCTAGATCAGTCAAGGCATAATCAACCTGAATTCCTTTGTATTTGAAACCAAGCCCAATATTTGGTTGAAAATTTACTTTTTCGGTATTGTCCAATTGCATTACATTTTGAAAGTTTCCAGCTCCGGCTCTTAAGAAAACAAGATCAGTATAACCAAATTCAAAACCAATTGCTGGATCAATACTTACGGCTTTTGAAGAAATAATATCGTTTGTCTGCTCAAATCGCATATTCAAATTTACAGCAGTTAAAAGGCTGTAATCATTATGAAAATCAAATCTTCGTGAAACGCCTAATTGTGCTTTTGGCAAAGTAATTTCGGTACTTTCAGGCAACTCGTTGTTTTCTCCGGGAATTGCATTGGCAATTTTGGCATATTCTTCTTCGTCGATATTCCAAATATTGTAAGTGGTCGTAATGTCGCGAAGCATCAATCCGAATTTCCAATCGTTGCGTTCAAATTGTAAACCGACATCAAAACCAAAACCCCACGAATTGGCAAATTTTCCAATAATTCGTCGAATCACTTTTGCATTTACGCCATATTGAAAACCTTCTACAGGCAGTTTTCGGGCATATGAAAATGTGAAGCCATAATCAGCAGTCGAAAACAAGTTAATTCGGTTATAATCTATATTCCCTTCGCTGTCTATCAATTGGGTAGTGTCCATGATATCATCAACACCAAAACGAATCATCGAAATTCCCCAGGCACTTCGGTCATCAATCGGACTTGCGTATCCAATAAAATCGTATTGTGCAATATTGGCGAAATAATTCGCATGCATTAATGAAATTTGATGATCTTCGAGATTGGTCAAACCTGCTGGATTCCAGTAAACGGCGTTGACATCATTTGTTGAAGCAACAACGGCGCTCGACATTCCTAATGCCGCGGCGTCAACACCAATATTCATAAACTCGTTCGAATATTTCCGAACGGTTTGTGCATACTGTGCAGCAAAATTCCAAAATAATAAAAACGCAAAAAGTTTTTTCAACGGTTATTTATTTGCAGACTGAGACCTGTTTTTAATTTTCACCAAAAATAGAATATTTTACTCAGCTAATTTCTGTCCTTCTGATAAATATCGAAAAGTTGTAATTTCAAACTTTATTTTTAACGGACTTGTTTTCTTTTTGGCATAAGTAATTTGTAACAAATTGTGAAAATTATTTATGCAAATCATGTCGATGTCATTTTATTTTATCCGAAATTTGTTCCTTACCATTATCAAAATTTATAAAGATGAATATTAAAAAACACATTCCTAATTTAATCACCTTAATAAACCTTTTCTGTGGCTGCGTAGCCGTTGTTTTTATTTCTGAAGCCAAGTATGAAATGGCCTTTTATATGGTTTGTTTGGGAATCTTTTTTGATTTTTTTGATGGTTTTTTTGCCAGATTATTTAAAGTTTCAAGTCCGCTTGGTCTACAGTTGGATTCTTTGGCTGATATGGTTACTAGTGGTGTTGCGCCTGGTTATGTAATGTACACGATGTTTGCTAATAGCGGCCATCAATTAGGAACAAACGAATTTATTCCTCTTTTGGGATTCATCATTACTTTGGGTTCTTGTTATCGTTTGGCTAATTTTAATATTGATACACGTCAAACGGATTCATTTATTGGATTGCCAACGCCTGCAAATGCACTTTTTATAATTAGTTTGAAAGTAGTTCTGGATATTTATGCAGGTTCATCACTTTTATTGCTGGAAATTTTAACCAATGAGTGGATTTTATTAGCAATTACTTTGTGTAGCGCTTATATTTTAAATGCTGAAATTCCGCTTTTTGCTTTAAAAATTAAAAAATTTACTTTTAAGGATAATGTATTGCAGATTGTATTTTTAGCAATTTCTCTGGTTTTGCTTTTACTGCTTCAATTTGGTGCTATTCCTGTTATCATTGCTTTTTACGTATTGCTGTCAATCATAAACAATGTGTTTCTGAAAAAGTAGTTGTATCCGAATGGCAAGAAAAACAACTTATCGTAAAACCTATGCAAGAAAACCGGCTGGAAGATCTTTTTTCAGTAAGTTAATCCGTTTTATTGTGTTTGCTTTTTTAGCAGTGCTTTTCATTGGCACAATTTACCATTATCGAGCTGGATTAGCTTATTATCTCGGATTCAGATCAGGTAAGGTTTTAGATGAAAATGAGGTCGACAAACACCTTTCTGATGTTCGAAATATTAGAGTTCTCGAAAATCACAAAGGAAAAGTTGTCGGATTTGATGTGTCTGAATTTCAAGGAAAAGTCGATTGGGAAGAAGTTGAAATTTTAGACGAAAAATACCCTGTCAAGTTTGTTTTTATACGTGCAACTGCCGGAAATGATTATGTAGACAGACAATTTAAAAGAAATTGGGAAGGCGCAAAAGAAAATAAAATTATGCGCGGCGCTTATCATTATTACCGTCCAAATGAAAATTCAATTGAGCAGGCTAATCTTTTTATTAAAACTGTAAAATTGAAAAAAGGTGATCTTCCACCAGTTTTAGATATTGAAAAATTGCCAAAAAATCAATCTTTGGACAGTTTGAAAAAAGGTTTAAAACGTTGGCTGGCTAAAGTGGAGAAACATTATCAGGTTCGTCCAATTATTTATTCAGGGGAAAGATATTATACTGATTTTCTAAAAGAAGAGTTTGGCGAATATTTATTCTGGATTGCCAATTACAATTTCTACAGAGAAAAAATTGAAGATGATTGGCTGTTTTGGCAGTTTACAGAGAAAGCTTCTTTGCCAGGAATCAAAAACAGAGTTGATGTTAATATTTACAATGGCGATTTAGAGCAATTGCAGTTTATTACAGTAGAATAGTTTTTTCAAAACTTATATCTATTTCGATAGAACTAAAATTAAAATTATTACAAAAGGCAATAGAAGCATTACAGAATATGGATTGGCAAAATTTATAGTATAACCCATCCATGCAATTCTCTTTGGAGGCATTAATCGTTTGTCTTTTGGATTATAATAAAAACAGCCTAAAAACCAATTATTTGGATCTTTGTGCCAATTATTGTAATCTTCCTGAGTTGGTTTTTCTGATTTCATTTGAGATTTTTATTTAAAAAAAAATGGTAAAAAGTAATTAACATTTTACTTTTTACCATTCACATATAACTTTTAAAACTCAAGTTTCTTTTTACGAAGTTCGAAGTTTTGTCCAAGATAAACACGGCGAACCATTTCATCTTCTACCAATTCTTCTGGAACTCCGGCTTTTAGAATTCCTCCTTCAAACATTAAGTATGTCTTGTCAGTAATTGCTAAGGTTTCCTGAACGTTGTGATCGGTGATCAAAATTCCGATGTTTTTGTTTTTTAATTGCGCTACAATTCGCTGAATATCTTCAACCGCAACCGGGTCAACTCCGGCGAAAGGCTCATCTAACAAAATAAACTTCGGGTCAGTTGCCAATGCGCGGGCAATCTCAGTACGACGACGCTCACCTCCAGAAAGTAAATCGCCTCGGTTGGTACGAATATGTTCTAAACTGAATTCTTCAATCAAACTTTCCATTTTAGCAATCTGAGCTTCTTTTGAAAGTTTAGTTAATTGTAAAACACTCAGGATATTATCTTCAATGCTCAATTTTCTAAAAACTGAAGCTTCTTGTGCCAAATAACCAATTCCTTGCTGAGCACGTTTGTACATCGGATAATCGGTAATATTCAAATCATCAAGATAAATACTTCCCTGATTTGGTTTTACCAATCCAACAATCATATAGAAAGAAGTTGTTTTTCCAGCACCATTCGGACCCAAAAGTCCCACAATTTCTCCTTGATTTACCTCAACAGAAATTCCTTTTACAACACTTCGTCCTTTGTATGTTTTGATTAAATTATCGGCTCTTAATTTCATTTTTAAAGTTTAATCGTTTAATCGATAAATCGTTTATTCGTTGCAAATTAACAAATAAACGATTCAACAGTTAAACGTATTAACAATTATTTATTTTCCAGCTTCTTCCAGGGCTTCCCAGAATTCGTAAGCTCTTCTTAAATGCGGAATTACAATTGTTCCGCCAACAAGAGTAGCGATTCCCATTGCTTCCATCATTTCTTCTTTAGAAATGCCTTCTTTGTAGCTGGTTTCTAAATGGTATTTTACACAGTCGTCACAACGTAAAACAGCTGATGCAACTAAGCCTAAAAGTTCTTTTGTTTTTACATCAAGAGCTCCTGGCGCATATGCGTTTGTGTCAAGGTTGAAAATTCGCTTTACAATTTTGTTGTTGTCAGCTAGTAATTTTTCGTTCATTTTAGAACGATAGTCGTTAAATTCTTGTACGATATCAGACATTTTCTTTCATTTTATTTCTATAAACAATCTTTGAAATAAGAATACTCACTTCATAGATAATCAACATCGGAATTGCCACAATAGTTTGGCTTACTACATCAGGTGGTGTTACGATTGCGGCAATAATCAAAATGATTACTACTGCATATTTCCAGTATTTTCTTAAGAAAGTTGGGGTTACTAATCCTAACTTGGTTAAGAAATAAATTGCAATTGGAAGTTCAAAAAAGATTGCACTTCCGAGAATACTCGTTTTAACCATTCCCATATAAGATTCTAGTGTAAATTGATTTTTTACAACATCACTCACCGAGAAAGTGGCAACGAAATTTACCGACATCGGAATTACCACAAAATATCCGAACAATACTCCTAAAAAGAAAAGCAACGACGAAACAAAAATGAAAACTTTTGCATTTTTACGTTCTTTCTCATATAAAGCCGGACTGATAAATTTCCAGATTTCCCATAAAATATAAGGAAAACTCAATATGAAACCTGCCAGAAGACACATCCATACAAAGATATTTACTTGCCCTTCCATTTCGGTATTTTGAATAATGAAATTCAGTTCAGTAATACAAATGCTGTCTGCAAATCCCAATGAATGTGATAAGTCACAAAACCAAACATACGTAAAGAATGTTGGTCTAATTGGACCTAAAATAATTTGATCAAATAAATAATCACTAATAAAATAAGTAACAAATGCCATAATACATATTGCAATTGTACTTCTAACCAATAACCATCTAAGTTCTTCAAGATGATCTAAAAATGACATCTCGCCAAGGTTTTTCTTTGCCATTATACGATTCCTTCTTTTAAAATGTCATGTAAATGTAATACTCCTTTATATTCGCCATTGTCGGCAACGATTAGCTGTGTGATAGAAAAATCTTCTAGAATATTCAAAGCATCAACAGCCATTGTTTCTGATGAAACTAATTTTGGGTTTTTGGACATAATATCCCTTGCTGTTAAGTTCGCAATAGTATCTACGTCATTTAGCATTCTTCGGATGTCTCCATCTGTAATAATTCCGATAATTTTATTGTCTTCAATAACGGCAGTAACGCCTAATCTTTTCTCTGAAATTTCAAAAATAGCTTTTTTGATTGAGGTCTCAGGTGTAACCATTGGTTTTAATGAATGCTCAATCATGTCTTTTACCTTAAGCAATAATTTTTTGCCTAAAGCGCCTCCCGGATGGTAAACTGCAAAATCTTCAGGTTTAAAATCGCGCATTTCCATTAAACATACTGCTAATGCATCTCCCATAACAAGTTGAGCTGTAGTGCTGTTTGTTGGTGCAAGATTTATTGGGCAAGCTTCCATTTCAACGGTTGTGTTGAGAACAAAATCTGAACCTTTTGCCAGAAACGAAGTTATGTTTCCTGTTATTGCAATTAAAGTATTTCCGAAGCGTTTTAATAAAGGAACCAAGACCTTAATTTCAGGACTGTTCCCGCTTTTTGAAATACAGATTATAATGTCGTCATTCTGAATCATTCCTAAGTCGCCATGAATGGCTTCTGAGGCATGCAAAAACATCGATGGAGTTCCGGTAGAGTTAAAAGTAGCAACCATTTTTTGCGCGATAATGGCGCTTTTTCCAATTCCTGTAACGATCAAACGGCCTTTGCATTCATAAATACGTTGTGCCGCTTCGTAGAAATTTTCATCAAGAAAATCAATTAATTTTGTAATTGCCTCACTTTCAGATAGTATGGTTTTTTTGGCGATTGCCAATATATTTTCTTTTGAGATCAAAACAGAATATTTAAAATTTGTATGTATAAAAGAAAGTTGTATCTTTATGTGTTGCAAATTTATACAAAAATATCCATTAAAATAAAGAATGAATTCAAACGAAATTGAAATACACAAGGAATTAAAGAAGTATTTCGGCTTTAGCCAATTTAAGGGCTTGCAGGAGCAAGTCGTTACGAGTATTTTAGGTAAAGAGAATACTTTTGTAATTATGCCTACGGGCGGTGGAAAGTCTCTTTGTTATCAATTACCCGCTTTAATTCAGGACGGAACAGCAATTGTTGTTTCTCCTTTAATTGCTTTGATGAAAAACCAGGTTGATGCGATTCGAAGCCTTTCTTCAGAAAATGGAATTGCGCATGTGCTCAATTCTTCTCTCACAAAAACAGAAATTGCCCAAGTTAAAAAGGATATTAGTTCAGGCCTGACAAAGCTTTTGTATGTTGCGCCCGAATCTTTGACCAAAGAAGAATATGTTGCTTTTTTACAAAGCGTGCCAATTTCTTTTGTAGCAATCGATGAAGCGCATTGTATTTCAGAATGGGGACATGATTTTAGGCCGGAATACAGGAATCTTAGAAATATAATCAAACAATTAGGCAAAGTGCCGATTATTGGACTTACCGCAACTGCAACCCCAAAAGTTCAGGAAGATATTCTGAAAAACCTAGATATGGCTGATGCAAATACTTTTAAAGCATCATTCAACAGACCGAACTTATTTTATGAAGTTCGTACGAAAACGAAAAATATTGAGTCGGATATTATTCGATTTATCAAACAACATAAAGGCAAATCTGGAATTATTTACTGCTTAAGCCGTAAAAAAGTAGAATCGATTGCCGAAGTTTTACAAGTTAACGGAATCAGTGCAGTTCCCTATCACGCAGGTTTAGATGCAAAAACACGCGCCAAACATCAGGATATGTTTTTGATGGAAGATGTGGATGTCGTTGTGGCAACAATCGCCTTCGGAATGGGAATTGATAAGCCAGATGTTCGATTTGTAATTCACCACGACATTCCAAAATCGCTTGAAAGTTACTACCAAGAAACCGGACGCGCCGGTCGTGATGGAGGCGAAGGACATTGTCTTGCTTATTATTCGTATAAAGATGTAGAAAAGCTGGAGAAATTCATGTCTGGAAAACCAGTTGCTGAACAGGAAATTGGTTTTGCGCTTTTGCAGGAAGTTGTGGCTTACGCCGAAACCTCAATGTCGCGCAGAAAGTTTCTTCTACATTATTTCGGAGAAGAATTTGATAGCGAAACGGGTGAAGGTGCCGATATGGACGACAACGTTCGAAATCCTAAACATAAAGTCGAAGCCAAAGAACAAGTCGTTAAATTACTTGAAATTGTTCGCGATACCAAACATATTTACAAATCAAAAGAGATTGTATTTACTTTAATTGGGCGTGTAAATGCTGTAATTAAAGCCCATAAAACAGATGCACAGACTTTCTTCGGGACAGGTTCAGATCATGACGAAAAATATTGGATGGCGCTGTTGAGACAAGTTTTGGTTTCAGGTTATTTATCAAAAGATATTGAAACTTATGGTGTTATAAAAATCACGAAAGCTGGTTTGGATTTTATCAAAAAACCGGTTTCGTTTATGATGTCTGAAGATCATGAATATAGTGAGGCTGATGATGAAGCAATTGTAACAGCAGGGAAATCATCAGGAACAGCTGATGAAGTTTTGATGGGAATGCTTCGTGAACTTCGTAAAAAAGTAGCCAAAAAATTAGGTGTTCCTCCTTTTGTTGTTTTCCAGGATCCTTCACTTGAAGATATGGCATTAAAATATCCAATTTCCTTAACTGAATTGTATAATATTCATGGAGTTGGAGAAGGAAAAGCTAAGAAATATGGAGGTGAATTTGTAGCATTAATCAGCCGATATGTTGAGGATAATGATATTATTCGCCCAGATGATTTGGTTGTAAAATCAACAGGAGTTAACTCTGCAAACAAATTATACATTATTCAGAATATTGACAGAAAGCTTCCTTTAAGCGATATTGCTTCTGCAAAAGGACTGACAATGGATGCTTTAATTAAAGAAATGGAGCAGATTGTTTATTCTGGTACAAAACTGAATATTAAATATTGGGTTGATGATATGCTTGATGACGATCAGCAGGAAGAAATACATGATTACTTCATGGAATCAGAATCGGATAAAATTGAAGATGCTCTAAAAGAATTTGACGGCGATTATGATATTGATGAATTGCGTTTAATGCGTATAAAGTTTATCAGCGAGGTCGCTAATTAGTCTTAAAGTTATAAAGTCGAAAGTCTTAAAGTCGTGTGTTTACACTTTCGACTTTAAGACTTTTAACTTTCGACATAAATCTCTCCACGATGCGGTTTCAAAGCATCTCTTACCTGAATCATATTTTCATCGGTTACGACCATAAAAGCGATGGCGTACATATCATCGATGATTTTAAATCCTGTAATATTTAAAGGAAGCTTTTCAATAATAATATATTCTTTTAAATGAATTTCGTGATGTTCGGCTGTTTTTGCAGAAGCCGGGCCTCGGAAATCCCAAATCAATTTTATTTTTCTAGACATTTTTTTAAGGTGCAAAGGTTCAGAGTTGCAAAGGTACAAAGTCTTTTTTAAAGGTTCGAAGGTTCTGATACTATCCCGATAGCTATCGGGACTGAGTTTTTTTTCTGTAGAGACGCACTGTAGTGCGTGTAACGTATTGTGTATACTCGTTGCGTAGACGCAGTGCGGTGCGTCTCTACCATATGCTTTGTGATGAAAATCTACAAAATCAGTTTAGATCTGTGTCAATCTGCTTGCATATTTTGTGGTAAATATAAAATCTCATTTTAAAATGTTATTTTTGCAACTTCTTTTCATAGAAAGAAAAGCTAATAAATAAGATACAATGCCAAGAGAACTTTTACTTCAGGTAACTCCAGAAACTGCTGCAAACGAAGTGTTGCTTAAAGATTATTTGTCGAAACAAATTAAAGTTTCTCCAAACGAAATTCAGCATATTACAATTTTAAAACGTTCGATTGATGCGCGCCAAAAAGCGATTAAAATCAATTTGAAAGTTATTATATATTTAAAAGGAGAATCTTTTCAGGAAACTAAAATTGAACTTCCTTCATATAAAGATGTTTCTTCTGCTCAAGAAGTTATTGTCGTGGGCGCAGGTCCAGCCGGACTTTTTGCAGCTTTGCAATTAATAGAATTAGGCTTAAAGCCAATAGTAATCGAACGAGGAAAAGACGTTCGAGGACGCCGACGCGATTTGAAAGCAATCAACCGTGAACATATCGTTAACGAAGATTCTAATTATTGTTTTGGAGAAGGCGGAGCCGGAACTTATTCTGACGGAAAATTATATACGCGTTCTAAAAAACGTGGTGATGTAACCCGAATTTTAGAACTTTTAGTTGCTTTTGGAGCTTCAGAAGATATTTTGGTTGAAGCGCATCCACATATTGGAACAAATAAACTTCCAAAAATTATTGAAGACATTCGAAATAAAATTATCGAGTTTGGCGGACAGGTTTTATTTGATACCAGGGTTACAGATATTTTGGTGAAAAATAATGAAGTTGAAGGAATCGTAACTCAAAACGGAGATAAGATTCTGGCTAGCAAATTGATTTTAGCAACCGGACATTCAGCGCGAGATATTTTTGAATTGTTAGATAAGAAGAAGATTTTTATTGAAGCGAAACCTTTTGCTTTAGGAGTTCGTGCTGAACATTCACAGGAATTAATTGATAGTATTCAATATAGCTGTGATTATCGTGGTGATTATTTACCGCCAGCGCCATATTCGATTGTAAAGCAGGTTAATGGTCGTGGAATGTATTCGTTTTGTATGTGTCCCGGCGGTGTAATTGCACCTTGTGCTACAAGTCCGGGTGAGGTTGTTACCAATGGCTGGTCGCCATCAAAACGTGATCAGGCAACCGCAAATTCCGGAATTGTAATAGAGTTGAAATTGGAAGATTTTAAACCTTTTGCCAAATTTGGTGCTTTGGCTGGAATGGAGTTTCAAAAAAGTATTGAACAAAAAGCATGGCATTTGGCTGGAGAAACTCAAAAAGTTCCGGCACAAAGAATGATCGATTTTACACAAAATAAAGTTTCAGCAGATATTCCAAAAACTTCTTATGTTCCCGGAACAACTTCGGTTGAAATGGGACAGGTTTTTCCTGGGTTTTTATCTCAGATTTTACGCGAAGGGTTTAAGGAATTTGGAAAATCAATGCGTGGTTATTTAACAAACGAAGCTATTTTACACGCACCAGAAAGCCGAACTTCATCGCCAGTAAGAATTCCGAGAGATCCGATGACTTTAGAACATTTGCAGATAAAAGGATTATATCCGTGTGGAGAAGGTGCGGGTTATGCAGGTGGGATTATCTCTGCAGCAATTGATGGAGAAAAATGTGCTTTGATGATTGCTGAAGCTCTGAAATAAAAAGGTTAGTGTTATAAAAAATAATCGCCACGAATTCACGAATTTCATTTTAAATAATTCGTGAATTCGTGGCGGAAAAAATTACGGAATCAAAATTATTTTTCCGGTACTTTTTCTGCTTTCCAGATAATCGTGTGCTAGTTTTCCTTCTGATAATTTAAAAGAAGTTGGTTCGGAAAGTTTGATTTTTCCTTCGGTTATCCAATTGAATAATTGAGTAGCGCGTTTGATTCGTTCTTCTTTAGAATTTAAATAGCTCCATAAATCGCCTCCGGTTAAAGTTTTTGAGCCATCCATTAACATTCTTGGGTCTACAAATTCGGGATCGCCACCTGCCATTCCGAAGAAAACGACTTGTCCGCATTCTTTTGTGACTTCGAAACTTTCTTTTAAAGTGCTTCCGATACTGTCATAAACGACATCAACACCTTTTGAAATAATTTCGAAAACCTTTGATTTCCAATCCTCATTATAAAGAAAAACATGATCTGCACCTTGCTCAAAACCAACTTTTGTTTTTTCTGCAGATGAAGTCAAGCCAATTACATTTGCTCCTAAAAGTTTGTTGATTTGGGTTAGAATTTGTCCAACTCCGCCGGCAACGGCATGAATTAATACCGTTTCCCCTTTTTGAGTTTTATGACTATCAGTTGCTAAATAATGCGCTGTTAAACCTTGTAATAAAACAGAAGCTGCGGTTTCAAAAGAAATCGCTTCAGGCAAAGGTAAAACGTGGTTTGTGTTTACGGCAACCAATTCTGCGTTTGCGAAAGGAACATCGGCGAAAGCCACACGGTCGCCAACTTTATATTCAGGATGATTATTTGCATCAACAACAATTCCGGCGCCTTCGTAACCGGCAATAAAAGGCGGATTTCCTTTTAAGTGATAATTTCCTTTTCGTCTGTAAACATCGGCAAAATTTAATCCGATGGCTTTCATTTCGACTAAAATTTCATCGCTTTTTAGTTGTGGTGCAGGAATTTCGATATATTCTAAAACATCTGAATCTCCGAATTTAGAGAAGGTAAGTGCTTTCATTTTTAAAATAAATTTAGAAATACAAAGTAAGTGAAAATTGAAGCTTGTTTACGACGTTTATTATTTTGATTTTAAGTGAAATTTAAAAGAATTTTTTTAACACAAAAGCCACCATAAAGTAAGGTAGTTGAGTTTTCCGTCTTTAAAATAAAATAGAAAGCAATCGTCACTCTTATTATCTAAATAAAACCTAAATCGCACTTCGTTGGCATAATCTGTTTTTTCCATTTCTGTATTCGGAAACTTAGTCCTAAATTCTTTCACTGTTGTGTCTTTGTTTAATGTAATATTGTGCGAAATAATTTTAAATGAATTATTACCGACAAATCCAGTATCAAATAATACAATGTGATTATTGGTCGCAAACTGAATATTTTGGCTGAATATTGTTGTTATTTCTCCATTGAATGTATTAAATGTTCCCGATTTGTTATTCTTTTTACCATATGTTTTAATCATCCATTTTTCGTCTAACCATTCAAACGGACTGCTACATTCCCAAAGCTGTGTTGATGTAGAATCAACTTGAGTATAAATTGATTCAAATTCATCTTTTGTTAATATTACTTTATGATCATTAATTAGGACGTTTTCTTTTCCAAGAAATTTCGAATCATAAATTGATTTATCTTTTAGTTTTTCTTTTGGTTCTATTGATGTATTGACTTTTTGTTTGGTTTCTATAATTTTTTTGGATTCGTTTGCTTTTTCATTACGACTGTTACAGGCTATTAATATTGTAAAAAAGAATAAAAGTAAAAGGCTTTTAGTTTTCATTTATGGTGTCTTTTTGGATTTTTGAAATTTTGTTTCGGGTTGATAAATATCTGAAATACAATACAAGTAGTTCAAATTGTCTATAATGGTTTTCTAAGCTAGTTTTTCCTCTTTTTGCAAGTAATTCTTTTTATCCCTGAAAATCGCCACAGTCGTGTTCCTCAAATTTATCCAGTATTTTTTTTATAGTATAGAATTTTGAAATTCTCAGATTTTTAATTTTTATACTGTCGCCAGTGATTTTTAATTCGTAAACTGGGGCTTTGTCTATTTTCGTTAATATAAAATTATTTTGTTTTGTTTTAAATTCTATTAAATCATCAGACCCCGAAAATTCAGTAATTTCAAACTCCTGTGTTGTTTTGTCATCACAAACATTGGTTATTTTGAAGCGTTTTTCAGATATCGATACAATTGCCAAGTCGCACGCATAACAATTACCTGTAAATTCGATTCCATATTTTTTAAATACATCTTTACTTTTGGAATTCAGAATATCTATTGGAAAAAGTTGATCCAAATCTCCAGTATTCTTTTCTCTACTATCGACAACTGGTTCTGTAATAGTTTTTTTGGTTTTTGTGATGGTATCTTTTTCAGCAGCATTTTCAATTTTTTGATTAACGTTTTGATTGCATCCTGAAAAAATAAAGGCAAGTAAAATCAATTTTAAAAAGGTCTTCATGTTTTATTTTCTATTTTGAAAGTGTAGGTTTTAAAGTTTTGAATGTATTATCTGCCAGATTATATTTTAGGAAACTTCATCTCATTGAAAGTACTTTTTTGTTTGGCTAAAGCTTCAACATCTTGCCATTTTCTTGGAGATTCTGCAGAGAGATTTTCATATGAATCTTTTTTGATCAAAATATCATCTTCGATACGAACACCAATATTCCACCATTTTTTATCGCATTTGCTGTTTGCGGAAATGTAGATTCCCGGCTCAACAGTAAGAATCATATTTTCTTTTAAATTGCCCATATAATCTCCTTTGTCGTGAACATCTAAGCCAAGAAAATGTGAACAGCCATGCGGATAATATATTCTGGCATCTTTTGGATCAGTAATAATTCCTAGTTTGATTAATCCAGCAGCAACTATTTCTCTCGATTTTTTGTTTAAATCCTGAATTGGAGTTCCTTCTTTACAAAGTTTAAAAACTTCTTCTTGTGCTTCATAAACAATTTGATAAATGGCTTTTTGTTCTTCAGTAAATTTTCCGTTTGCTGGGATTGTTCTGGTAACATCTGCTGAATAACCGTGATATTCTGATCCAACATCCATTAATAATAATTGGTTGTCAATTTTTGTAGAATTGTTTTCGCCATAATGCAAAATACATCCGTTTGCTCCAGCGCCCACAATTGGCGGGTAGCCTTCGTCTTCTGCGCCGTATTTTCTGTGAACGTAAGCGTGAATTCCGTCTGCTTCATTTTCGCTCATGTCTGGGCCAACTGCTTTCATTACTTCATTGTGTGCAATGCAGGAAAGTTTTACTGTTTTGCGCATTAAATCAAGTTCTTCGGGCGTTTTTATTTGACGTAATGAATTCGTAATAGTGGTAAATAAATCGGTTGAAGCTTTGTTTTCTTGTGTAATTGAAGCTTTGGATTTAAATATCTGAATTAAGCCAAAAAGATCAAATCCGCTGTTGTCATTGTTTAAATCTGTTGGGATTTTATCGTAAATTATGTTGTTGAATTTTTCAAAATCAACTTTAAAAGCATTAAAATCTTTTCCGTTGTAAACGGTTGAAAGCCCTAATTTTGATTTTGCTCCTTCAACTCCTAAACGTCTTCCTGTCCACATTTCGCGATTGGCGTTTCTTTCTCTCACAAAAAGAACTTCGTTGTATTTTTCAGTTCCTTGTGGTTCTTTAAAAATCAATAAAACACCATCAGCTTCTTTATAACCTGATAAGTAATACATGTCAGGATTTGCGTGATAATTGTAATTGACATCTTTTGAGAAAATTCTTTCTGGATACGAAAAAATTACGGCTACAGAATTAGCGGGCATTAAAGCTCTAAAAGCTTCGCGACGTCCTTTGTGAAACTCTTTTGAAAGGTAATCCGTTGGAAGGTTTTCCTGCGAATGAATTTGGCAGATTGTAAGTAAGAATGCGAAGAATACGAATAATTGCTTCATTTTGTGGTTTTTTTTGATGATTTTTAGTTTTTTGATAACTGCAAATTACAAAAAAAATGTAATCACAAATTGTAATTTAAATGTTTGATTAATATTGTTTTAAACAAAATGATGTAACTTAGAGATTAGAAAATTACAGTTTGCCGAGAAATTTAAACTTTAATAAATCGTGTAACTGGGCACGAATATTGAGAAAGGAATGTTTATAGAATAATTTTAATCTTCAAAAAACAATTATATTAATCTTTAAAACACATTTTTTATGAAAAAATACACACTCGCAGCCGTTTCAGTTTTAATGGTATTATTAGCTTCTTGCAAAACATCGAAAGACGCGTCAAGCGGAGGGAATTTATTTGGTACAACTTGGGAATTAGAATATATCTCCGGTCCAAGAATCGCTTTTGAAGGTTTGTATCCGAATAAAAAACCGCAGATTACTTTTGATGAAAAAGAAACAAAAGTTTTTGGAAATAATGGTTGTAACGGATATAGTGCTCCTTACACTTTAAGCGGAAAATCGTTGACTTTTGGAGAACCAGGACCAAGCACATTAATGTTTTGTGATGGAGGAGGAGAACAACAGTTTTTACAGCAAATGAAAAAAATCACGAGCTATTCTATTGATAAAGATGGCAAATTAAATTTAATTCAGGGTGATGTGCCAATGATGCGATTTAAAAAAGTGGCTAAATAATTTTAGTATTCTAGCTAAAATAAAAAAGGGAAATGATTAATTCATTTCCCTTTTTTTTATGATTTCTTTTTTAGTTTGTCTTTGAAGACTTTTTCGAACTTTTCTATTTTTGGCTGAATCACCATTTTACAGTACGGCTGGCTTTTATTGTTTGCGTAATAGTTTTGATGGTAATCTTCGGCTTTATAAAATACTTTAAAAGGTTCTACTTTTGTTACAATCGGATTGCTGTAGACTTTTGCTTTGTTTAATTCGGCAATAATGCTTTGTGCGGCTTTTTTTTGCTCTTCGTTTTTGTAGAAGATAACAGAACGATATTGAGTTCCAACATCTGCACCTTGGCGATTTAAAGTTGTTGGATCATGAACGGTAAAAAAGACTTTGAAGATTTCATTAATATCAGTTACGTTTTTATCGTACGTAATTTGAACAACTTCAGCGTGACCAGTTTCGCCAGTGCAAACTTCTTCATAAGTAGGATTTGGAACATTTCCTCCCGAAAATCCAGAAACAACAGATTTTACTCCGTCCAAATTTTCATAAACAGCTTCAACGCACCAGTAACAGCCTCCGCCCAATGTAATTGTTTCTAAATTGGAGGATTTTTTATTTTGTGAAAATCCGTTTAGCGATAAAGCAAATAAACAGATTAAAAGTAAATTTTTCATAATTGAATTATTTGTTATCAGGAATAAAATCAAGAGCAATCGAATTCATGCAATAGCGTTTTCCGGTTGGTTCAGGACCATCGTCAAATAAATGTCCAAGATGTCCGCCACAACGTCCACAAAGTGCTTCGATTCTTTCCATTCCTAATGAATTGTCATTTTTATAAACCACGCTTGTTTTGTTGTCTTGTTCAAAAAAGCTTGGCCATCCACAACTACTCGAAAATTTAGCAGTCGATCTAAAAAGTTTGTTACCACAGGAAGCACAGTAATAAGTGCCTTTTTCATCTGTATTCCAATATTTTCCTGTAAAAGGTCTTTCGGTGTCAGCTTCGCGCATTACGGCATAAACATCTTCAGGTAAAACCTTTTTCCATTCGGCATTGCTAACATTTAATTTTGTGGTATCTGTGTTTGAATAATAAGGATTTCCTGGTTTGTCAATTTTGTTTTCCATTGAAGTTATTTTTGCAGGTTGTTTTTTTGTGTTTTGTCCACATGCTTGAAGAATAAAAAGCGGCAGTACAAAGCAAAGGCTGAAAATTAAGTTTTTAGATTTCATAGTTTTTTGGTGCATTAATCTGATGTTCAAAGATACGGTGGGATTCTGTTTCGAAATGTCAGCTAGATTACAATTCAGTTTTTTTTAAGTATGTTTTAACTTTTCGTTATTTACGTAAAAACGACTGGAGCAGTTTTTGTATCTTATTTTTAAAGGATTTTTGTTTCGATAATGAATGTAGTGTTTTGGTAGTCAGAATTTTATGAAAACATCAAAGTAGTTAAACTTTTCACAATGTCTGCTAGGATTTTATAGCCATTTCTTTTTTCGTATTTTTGTTAATTCAATACGCCATATGACAGAAGAAAACGTAATATTAGTTAACCAAAACGACGAGCAGATTGGCTTAATGCCAAAATTAGAAGCACATGAAAAAGCGCTTTTGCACCGAGCATTTTCAGTTTTTATATTAAATAATAAAAATGAAATTATGCTGCAGCAAAGAGCACATCATAAATACCATTCCCCTTTACTTTGGACAAATACGTGTTGCAGCCATCAGCGTGAAGGCGAGAATAACATTGAAGCGGGAAGCAGAAGGCTGTATGAAGAAATGGGATTTAAAGCCGAATTAAAAGAGCTTTTTCATTTTATCTACAAAGCGCCTTTTGATAATGGCTTGACAGAACATGAGTTAGATCATGTAATGATTGGCTATTATGATGATGAACCGAACATTAATCCAGAAGAAGTTGAAGCCTGGAAATGGATGAGTATTGAAGATGTTAAAGCTGATATTGAAAAACAGCCCGAAATTTATACTGTTTGGTTTAAGATAATTTTTGATGAATTTGATCATTATCTTGAAGACCATAAATTATAACCAAAACTAACCAAAAGCCTAAATGAGAGTAACCATATCAAGAAAAGCACATTTTAATGCTGCACATCGATTATACAGGAAAGATTGGACATCGGAAAAAAACAATGCTGTTTTTGGAAAATGCAATAATCCCAATTTTCATGGTCACAATTATGGTTTGACGGTTAGTGTTACAGGAAAAATTGACCCGGAAACTGGTTTTGTTTTAGATGTGAAAGTATTAGCGGATATTATACTTGAAGAAGTTGAAATTCCGTTTGATCACAAAAACCTGAATCTGGATGTCCCGGAATTTCAGGATTTGAATCCAACTGCTGAAAATATTGCAGTTGTGATATGGAATAAAATTAGAAAAAGAATTCAGCCTGATTTCGACCTGGAAATCGTTCTGAATGAAACGGACCGCAATTTTGTAACTTATAAAGGAGAATAATACATGTCATTAAAAATAGGAGATATAGTTCCGAATTTTACTGCAAAAGATAGTCATGGAGAACTTTTTGACAGCCAAAGCGTTTTAGGAAGAAAGCCACTCGTGATTTATTTTTACCCAAAAGATAATACGCCGGGCTGCACTACCGAAGCTTGCAGTTTCCGCGATCAATACGAAGATTTTAAGGATTTAGGCGCCGAAGTTATTGGTATAAGTAGTGATAGTGTAAAATCGCATCACAAATTTGCAAATAAGCATAAGTTGCCTTTTATTTTACTTTCAGATCAGGATAAAAGATTAAGACAACTGTTTGGTGTTCGCAATAATTTATTTGGCCTTCTTCCAGGAAGAGTCACTTATATTGTGGACAAAAATGGTGTGGTTATTTTGATTTTTGACAGTATAAATGCTGCGAAACATATTCCGAAAGCATTGGAAACAATTAAAGAATTAGTATTATAGATTTAAAAAATAGTATTTAAACAATAAAGATATTAGCCCAAAAAAAAGATGAGTACACAATTATATCCATTGCAGTTTGAACCAATTTTGAAAGAAAGAATTTGGGGAGGCGAAAAGTTAAAAACAGTTTTGAATAAACCAATCACGTCAAAAATTACTGGTGAAAGCTGGGAATTGTCAACTGTTCCGGGAGATGTTAGTGTGGTTTCAAATGGTGCGTTGAAAGGAAAATCATTAATGGAGCTTATTGATGAAACTCCAAATGAAATTTTAGGGAGTAAAGTTTATAATCGGTTTGGAAAGCAGTTTCCATTGCTTTTTAAATATTTAGATGCGCGCGAAGATCTTTCAATTCAGGTTCATCCGAATGATAAATTAGCAAAAGAACGTCATAATTCTTTTGGGAAGACAGAAATGTGGTACGTAATGCAGGCTGATTCTGATTCAAGAATTATCGTTGGTTTTAAAGAAGATTCCAGTAAAGAAGAATATTTGAAACATTTGCATGATAATACACTAGTTTCGATTTTAGATGATGTAAAAGCAAAACCTGGTGATGTTTTCTTTTTAGAAACAGGAACAGTTCATGCAATTGGAGCCGGATTGGTTGTTGCTGAAATTCAGCAGACATCTGATATCACGTATCGTTTGTATGATTTTGACAGAGTTGATGCACAAGGAAATAAAAGAGAGCTTCATGTAGATTTGGCTCTCGATGCTATCAATTACAATAAAGTTGATACACAAAAGAAATATGAAACAAAGTCAAATGCTTCAAACACAGTTGTTGATTGTCCTTATTTTACAACTAATTTTATTCCGTTAGAAAATAAAATCGAGGTTTCTAAATCTGGTGAAACTTTTACAGTTTATATGTGTATTGAAGGAAGTTTTGAAATTGAATATAATGGTTTTAAGCATGCTTATAAAAAAGGAGATACTGTTTTAGTTCCCGCTGCGATAAATGCATTTATTTTGAGTGGAAAAGCTTCAATTTTAGAAATTTACATTTCATAGCACTTAATCTAAAGATTATGTGTACTTTTGCAAACGCAAATTAAAATTATAATAAAAATGGCAAACGTTAAAAATTTAAAGAAAGACATCAATTTCGTATTAGGAGATATTATTGAGGCAGTTTACTTGTTTGAGATGTCAACAACAGGAAATCCTACTCCAGAAACGAATGCTTTAGTTGATGAAGCTATCGCTGCATTTGATACTTTGATCACAAAAGTGAACGCAAAGAACGTTGAAAATAAAAAAGCGCACTTCAAACAAATAAATGTAGAATTGGAACAAGTTGCTAATCAATTGATTGCTAAAATCAACGAATTGTAAGCAAAAAAAAGTATAAAAAAGGGCAAATTTATTTTGGAAAAACGAAAAACCGCTTTATATTTGCACCCGTAATGAGGCCGATGTAGCTCAGCTGGCTAGAGCAGCTGATTTGTAATCAGCAGGTCGTGGGTTCGAGTCCCTCTATCGGCTCAACGAAAAACCATCACAGAAATGTGATGGTTTTTTAAATTATAGAGAGAGGTGTGAAATTATTTTTGGAAATTAAAAAAACAATTTTATCTTTGCACCCGTTAAAAAGGCCGATGTAGCTCAGCTGGCTAGAGCAGCTGATTTGTAATCAGCAGGTCGTGGGTTCGAGTCCCTCTATCGGCTCAAAAACCATCACAGAAATGTGGTGGTTTTTTTTATGCCCAAATTCTAAGTTTTCAAGTTTTAGGTTGGATTTTTTTAAACAATATTTTTCTTATGTTTGTTTCTTAACCAAAAACCTAATCATAATGGAAGAAACCTCAGTATTTGAAAAATTCGAGCTGCATCTCGATCAATCTGCAAAAGATTTTTTAAAAGAAATAGCAAAGTGGGCTTACTTTTTGTCAATTCTTGGATTTATAGGAGTTGGACTTTTTGTTGTAATAGCAATTTTTGCCGGAGCAATTTTTGCTTCAATGGGAAATACAATGGCAGGAGTGGGAATATTTGCAGGTTCTTTTGGGGCTATTATGAGCTTCTTTTATTTATTAATAGCGGGAGTTTATTTCTTTCCTGTTTATTATTTGTTCAGATTTGGTTCGAATGCTAAAAGAGCTTTTAGAGAAAATGATTCTGAAGCATTGACATCTTCTTTGGGATATTTAAAATCGCATTATAAATTTATTGGTATTTTGATGGTTTCTATGCTGGTCTTGTATGCGTTGATTTTTATGTTTGCTATTTTAGGGTCTTTGTTAGGGAGATAATTTTAAATAGCATTATTTTTAAAACACCGAGTTATTAGTATAAAAAAAACGTCCTGAATTTCAGGACGTTTTTTTTATTTTTTTATTCTGCTGCGGCTGGAGCTTTTTGTTCTTGCTTTTTTATATCAGCAACATATTTAGTTAACTTCTTTCCGTAAAGCGACTGTGCTACTTTTGGAGTCATCGATTTCTGAATCGTATCTAAGAATTTTACATTGATATCATAAATCTCTGCTAAAGCGATATAAGGCGCAATTTCGTGATCTTTGTTGTTAAGAGCGAAGTTTGTAGCGAAAAGATATTTTCTTTTAGTATTTGAGTCTTCTTTTGTGTTAATGCTGTCTAAAGCTTTTTGGTCGTTTCTTTTCATCGCTTTAAATCTTGGTTCTACCAAAGCCAGACTTTCATCATTGAAACGATCGTTTATTTTTTTATACTCTTCGTATAATTCTTGATTTTTAGATCCTGTGATTTTAGCATTATAAATGAAATTATCCAAGTTGGTATCAATGTTTATGTTTCCAGGTTCTGCAAAAAACAAAATATTATTGTCCATTGAATTCGTTACACCTCTATCTAAAAATAAATAAAGCATTTCTGGAGATTCTAATTTGATATCGCGCTCAAAAGCCGAATTCCCATCAATTTTAATGCTATCGATTGCAACTAGCGAAGTGTCAACAATTCTTTGAATATATAAAGTTCCTTTTTTTAATCCTTTAATGTTTCCTGTGATGTGCAGGTTGTCAGGAGATTCATTTTTTTTGCTACATGATGCTAATAGGGCAATTGCAGCAAAGGCAATAATAGATTTTTTCATTGGTTTTTTAGATTTTGGTGCAAAATAAAGAAAATAGTTTGAATGTGGTTATGGTGATTTAAATTTTAATAAAAAATAAATCCCAACTTATTTCTAAATTGGGATTTGTGTATTTTTATAAAAATGAGATTCTTACATTGATAATGTATAGATTGCTCCACTCTCGTGAGTATAAGTAAATTTGCTGTCGCAGTCGTTGTTTCCGTAGTCAATAACTCCTTTAAGTAATCCGCCTTCAATTTTTAATTTTCCTTTTGAAATATATTGGCAAGAATATTTTTTAATCAAAGTTTCCTGAACAGTAAAAGTTAAAGTTGTACCTTTTTCAGTTGTAACAGTGTGCGTTCCTTCAGTCATTTCATATACGTTGTCTTCAAGAACAAATGGAGTATCAACACCTGCAGTTTGTTTTACGGTATATAATCCAGAATTAGTGTAAACTCTTCCTAATAAATCAGTAAATTTTCCATTTGTTACTTTTCTAGTAAATTGTGGTACAGTAGCAACTGTTGTGGTATTTGTATATTCGATTGTTCCTTCAAGCTTAATTCCATTGATTGAATAGTCGATTCTTTCAATTGTCAATTTGCTTCCTGTAGTAGTTACTGGCCCAGTAAGAGTAAGTTTTAGTTTTCCTTTTCTTGTAAGTCCGTTATCTGTGCATCCTGCAGTTCCATAATCTACTGTATATACTTTAGGATAAGATCCTGTGGAAACTGTAATTGTTGCACACACTGCAGCTGCAGGTTTTGATGTTGTTGAACTATTTGTTACAGATAATCCTGTATTGACATCCATTTCGTTTGCGGCATCAATTGAGATCGAAGCGCCAACAGCTGTCGTATCGGTTTGAGTTGCAATATCATCATTGCTGGAACATGAAATGTAGGTTAATGCTGTTACACAAACTGTTGTGACTAAAAGAGCGATTTTTTTCATAGTAGTTTTTTGTTAAGTTAGATTTTAAAGGTCTTCAAATGTAACAAAAAAAATGAATCGCAATAAAAAAATCCCGTAAGCTGAACTTACGGGATTTTTGGAAATTATTTTATGAGATAAAAATCTTATTTAATCATCTCAAAACTTCTTTTTACAAAAGCAGTTAAAGCTTCACCTTTTAAAAGGTTTTGCGATAATTTAGCTAAGTCTAAAGCTTGTTTTACCAAATGTTCTTGGTGTGTTTTATCTTCAGTATTTAAAATGCTTGAAGCTAAATCAGAATTTGTATTTACCACCAAATTGTACATTTCTGGCATATTTCCCATTCCGAACATTCCGCCTCCGCCAGTTTGGCTCATTTCTTTCATTCTTCGCATAAATTCTGGCTGCGTAATAATGAACGGTGCTGCCTGAGAATCCATAGCTTCTAATTGTACGCTGTATGCTTTCGGGATATAAGCTTCTAAAGAAGTTTTTAAAGCTGCTTTTTCATCATCAGATAATTTAGAAATCGTGTTTTCATCTTTTTTGATTAAATTATCAATATGATCAGAGTCAACACGTACAAAAGTTAATCCGCTGTTGTCACCTTCAATTTTTTGAATTAAATGAGAAATAATCGGAGAATCTAAAAGTAATACTTCATATCCTTTCTCTTTTGCTGCTTCAATATAGGAGTGTTGCGCATCTTTATTTCCTGCATAAAGAACTACAAGCTTACCATCTTTATCAGTTTGGTTTTCTTTTAGTTTTTCTTTTAATTCTTCTAAAGTGAAATAAGTATCATCAACAGTTGGATATAATACAAATGCACCTGCTTTTTCGTAGAATTTATCTTCAGAAAGCATTCCGTACTCTAAAACAATTTTAATATCGTTCCATTTTGCTTCAAAATCAGCGCGGTTTTCGTTGAATAAAGATTTCAATTTATCAGCAACTTTGCGTGTGATGTAGTTTGAAATTTTCTTAACCGCTCCATCAGCCTGTAAACCAGAACGAGAAACATTCAATGGAATATCTGGAGAATCAATTACACCTTTTAACATTGTCAAAAATTCAGGAACAATTCCTTCTACGTTATCAGTAACGTAAACCTGGTTTTGGTACAACTGAATTTTATCTTTCTGGATTTGCATGTCGTTTCCTAATTTCGGGAAATACAAAATACCAGTTAAGTTAAATGGATAATCTACATTTAAATGAATATTGAATAACGGCTCTTCAAATTGCATTGGATACAATTCTCTGTAGAAGTTTTTGTAATCTTCATCAGATAATTCAGAAGGCTGTTTTGTCCAGGCTGGATTTGGGTTGTTGATGATGTTGTCAACTTCAATTGTTTCGTTTATGAAATCTTCCGGAGCGTCTTCTGGTTTAGGAAGTGTTTCTGTTCTTGTTCCAAATTTAATTGGAATAGGCATAAACTTGTTGTATTTGCTCAATAAACCACTGATCTTAGAATCCTCTAAGAATTCTAAAGAATCTTCAGCGATATGAAGAATGATTTCAGTTCCGCGTGAAGTTTTGTCAGCAGGTTCTAAAGTGAATTCAGGGCTTCCATCGCAAGTCCAATGCGCTGCTGGCTCATCTTTGTATGATTTTGTGATGATTTCTACTTTTTCAGCTACCATAAAAGCAGAATAAAAACCAAGACCAAAATGTCCAATAATCCCAGAATCTTTAGCAGAATCTTTGTATTTATCTAGGAATTCTTCGGCACCAGAAAATGCAACTTGGTTGATGTATTTTTCAACTTCATCAGCCGTCATACCTAAACCTTGGTCGATAATATGGATTTTTTTACCTTCTTTATCTACTTTAATTTCGATAACCGGATTTCCGTATTCAACTTTAGCTTCGCCAATACTGATAAGGTGTTTTAATTTTAAAGTGGCATCAGTCCCGTTTGAAACTAGCTCACGTAAAAAGATTTCGTGATCGCTGTATAAGAACTTTTTGATTAAGGGAAAGATGTTTTCTACCGAAACATTAATTTTACCTGTTGTCATATTTTTTTAATTTTTGAGTTTAACTTGATGGTTTTCATTTGTTCAAATAGAATACCAATTGTTTTTAGGGTGACAAAATGTCGGAAGTGTTAATTTTGAAAGAAAATAAATAGATTTTGGAAGAGAAAATATCTCAACGAATCGTATATTTGTGGTATAATAATTGTTAAACGCGTAAGTATTAACTTAAATAATGTACAAAATGAAGAAAATTATTTTCATTTGCATGATCGCCACGATGTTTTTCGCGTGTAAATCATCTTCGTCTACAACGGCTGCAACAGAAGCGCCAACACTTTCTACTAAACTTGACAAATCAACTCAAGTAGCAATTAAGGGAAATTGGGTATTAACCAATGTGTCTTATCCGGGTTCAGATTATATTAAGGTGAATTCATTTGATCTAGCAGATTCAAAATGTTTTATTGGCAGTACTTGGAATTTTATTTCTAATAACAACAAAGGTACCATGACCCTGAACGCGCCAAGTTGTACAGCATTTACTTCGCCAATTGTTTGGAGTATCAATAATCAGGGACTTTTTGTTCTTAAAATTGTTAATCCTGGAACAAAATCTAAAAATGTAAAAGAAGGTTATTTGTTGAAAGTTGCAGGACTTAGTGATAATTCTTTTCAGTTAATTGACAATATAAACGTAGGCGGACAAGTTAAAGACGTAACGTACCAATTTCAAAGAGCTAACTAAGAAGCTAATTAATATTAAAAATATATACACATGAGAAAGATAAAAGTTTTAGGGTTGAGTAGTTTACTTGTATTAAGTAGTTTTTTTGCAAGCTGTGATTCAGTAAAAAATGCGAATAATACGCAAAAAGGAGCCGGAATTGGAGTTGTTGCCGGAGGACTTATTGGTGGTATTCTAGGAAACAATTTAGGACATGGTGGAAATGCTGCCTTAGGAGCTGCTATTGGAGCTGCTGTAGGTGGAGGAACCGGAGCCCTTATTGGAAATAAAATGGATAAACAGGCTCGTGAAATTGATCAGGCGCTTCCAGGTGCAGATGTTGAAAGAGTAGGTGAGGGTATTCACTTGACTTTGAATGAAAATGCTGTTCGTTTTGATACTAACAAATCAACTTTGACTTCAACTGCAAAAGCAAATTTAGATAAATTAGTTCCTGTGTTTAACGATTACGGAGATACTAATATTGAAATTTTTGGTTATACGGATAACACAGGTAAACCGGAATATAATTTGACACTTTCTGGACAAAGAGCTGCTTCTGTTCAAGCTTATTTAGTTTCAAAAGGTTTAAAATCTAGTCGTTTCAAAACTTCAGGTTTAGGAATTGCTGATCCTATTGCTACTAATGATACTCCAGAAGGAAGAAGCCAAAACCGTCGTGTAGAGTTTGCAATTACTGCAAATGACAAAATGGTAAACGATGCTAAAGCCGAAGCTGGAAAATAGTTTTAGAAGGCAATAAAATTTATTAAAAGCTGTTTCTTAATTGAAGCAGCTTTTTTTTTGACTTTAGAAATTAAACATTGTAAATTTGAACTTTCAAATTCAACTCATGCTCGATATTCAAAATATTTCTTTTTCGTACATTGATACGTCCGTTATAAAAAACGTTTCGTTTACTATAAATAAAGGTGAAAATATCGCCATTATTGGTGAAAGCGGCTGCGGAAAAAGTACACTGCTAAAACTAATTTATGGTTTATACGATTTAGATGAAGGCAAGATTTTTTATAACGAAAAACCAGTTTTAGGTCCAAAATACAATTTGATTCCAGGAATGCCGTATATGAAATATCTGGCTCAGGATTTTGATTTGTCTCCTTATGAAACAGTGGCTGAGAATGTTGGTAAATTCCTCTCGAACGGCTTTGCCAACATGAAAAAACTGCGTGTTCAGGAATTATTGGAAATGGTTGAAATGGAAAACTTTTCCAATGTAAAAACTAAATTTTTAAGTGGAGGCCAACAACAGAGAGTAGCTTTGGTTAGAGTTTTGGCTTTAGAACCCGAAGTAATTTTACTTGACGAACCTTTCAGTCAGATTGATGCTTTTAGAAAAAATGCTTTACGCCGAAATTTATTTAGATACCTAAAGCAAAAAGGAATTACCTGTATTATTGCTACGCACGACAGTACAGATGCATTATCGTTTGCAGATGAAGCCATTGTGATGCGCAATGGAGAAGTGATTGTAAAAGATAATCCAACAAAAATATACGAAGATCCTCAAACTAAATATGTTGCTTCGCTTTTTGGTGAGGTAAATGAAGTTGCAACTCATTTATTGCTGGATTATGAGGATGAGACTCATAAAACATTGGTGTATCCGCATCAATTTAAAATGGTTGCCGATTCAAAATTGCAAGTGAAAATCAGAAGAACTTATTTTAGAGGAAATCATTATTTAATTGAAACTGTTTTTAAAAGACAATTGATCTTCTTTGAAAGTGAAATTGATTTACCTCTTGAACAGGAAATATTTCTTGGCTTAAATTATCTTTAATTAGAAAATGTGCCAATTTGATAATTAGATAATTTTTAATACTTAAAAAAGAAAACCCGACAGTTTCAAATCTGTCGGGTTTTCTTTTTGTAATTTTTAAAGAGAAAATTAGTTTTTCAAGTATTTCTCTAAAAACTGATCTTGTTCCCAAAGCAAATGTAGAATGTTTTCTTTGGCAACATAACTATGCGCTTCTTTTGGTAGAATTACCATTCTTGCATTGGCGCCCAAACCTTTTAAAGCTTGGAAATAACGCTCAGTCTGTAAAGTAAAAGTTCCTGGATTATTGTCGGCTTCACCGTGAACTAATAAAATTGGAGTTTTCATTTTATCAGCATTCATAAAAGGCGACATTGTATTGTAAACTTGAGGAACTTCCCAATAATTACGTTGTTCAGTTTGGAATCCAAAAGGAGTTAAAGTTCTGTTGTATGCACCGCTTCGTGCAATTCCGCAAGCAAAACGATTAGAATGTGTCAATAAGTTAGCCGTCATAAAAGCTCCGTATGAATGTCCTCCAACAGCTACTTTTTTACGGTTAATGTATCCTAAAGCATCAACTGCATTAATTGCAGCTTCAGCATTGTCAACTAATTGCGAAATGAAATTGTCGTTTGGTTCTGTTGTGCCTTCTCCAATAATTGGGAAAGCAGCGTCATCTAAAACAGCATATCCTTTTGTTACCCAATATACAAACGAGCCGTAATAAGGAACCGTAAACTCATTTGAATTTTGAGTCACTTGTCCAGCACTATTTTTGTCTTTGTATTCTGCAGGATATGCCCAGATTAATAAAGGTAATTTCTCTTTTTTAGCTTTGTCGTAACCAGCAGGCAAATATAAAGTTCCAGAAAGTTCAACGCCGTCTTTACGTTTGTATTTGATTACTTCTTTGCTTACATCTTTAATGCTTTCAAATGGATTTTTAAAAGCTGTAATTGGAGTTAAGCTGTTTTGTTTTTTAATATTTCTGAAATAATAATTCGGGTATTCACTTTTAGACTGAATCTGAACTAAAACTTTACCTGATTTAAAATCTTCAATTTCTAATAAATCTTCTTTTTTATCTTTATATGAAGAAGTATAAATACGTTTTGATTTTAATGTTTTCAAATTGAATTCGTCGATAAAAGGAAACTGGCCTGTTTTAGTAAATCCTTGTCCAATACGAAACGCATTGTCGTTTTCAATAGCTAAAACATATTTGTTGTATTCATTTTTCTTTGTTTCAAAAGCACCTGGATCAGAATAAACATCTTGAGCGTTACGATCTGTAATCAGTTTTGGTTGCTCACTTGGATTTGACGGATTGATTAAATACGTTTTTGTATTACGCGTATCGTACCATTCGTCAGAAACAACAGCAACATTGTCATTCCCCCAAATAACATCGCTAAAACGTTGTGGAGTTTTTACTAATGAAGTTGGGTTGTTTGTAAATGGCGCATCCCAAAGAAAAACTTCATCTCTAAATTCTACTTTGTTTGCTGGATCTCCTTCATCCAAAGCTGTTACGAATGCTAGTGTAGCTGGTTTGTCATTTCTCCAGGCCATTTCACGTTTTCCTTTTCTAACAGCCATAAAACCTTTTGGCATTATTTCGCTTAATGGAACTTCGTTTACTGTTTTGATTTCTTTTCCTCTTGCATCATAAACAATCGTTCTTGAAGGGAATCTGTATAATGGAACTACATATGAAAATGGTTTTTGAATTGTAGTCAGCATAATGTAATTTCCGTCTGGTGAAATTTTTTCTCCAAAATACATTGCGGCATCTTTAAATAAAACAGCATCTCCTTTTAGGTTTACTTTGTACAATTCAGAAGTAACAATGTTTTCGAAATTTATTTCATCATTTTTGTTTTTCAACATATCAGGATACGTTCTGTTTTGAGATTTTTCTCCTGAAGTATTTGAGATAATTGGTCCGGTTGGCAAATCTTTTTTAGCATCTAATATTGCCGGTCTGTTTTTAGGAAGCATTTTTACTAAAATCGTTTCATTGTCTGAAAACCAGCTAAACGGATTACCAAGATTTGCGTTTACAGTAGCATCGGTAAGTTTTGTCGCGCTTGCAGTCGCAACATCGATAACCCAAAGTTCAACTCCTGTTGCAGCAGTATGCGAAAACAATATTTTTTTGTTATTTGGTGACCAAAGAATATTGCTGATTTTTGGATTGTTAGGCAAACCTGTGACTTGTATTTCGTCCTTACCGCTGATTTTACGTACTTTTAAATTGTTTAAATACGTTACTGTACTTGAAATGTTAGTGATTGGGTTGATTCTTAATCCACCCAAACGAAGTTCTTCTTGGTTTAAGTCGTCTAATGTTTTATAAGTTGGTCTGTACATTAGTAACATGTATTCTTTTTTAGTATCCATTGATACTGTCGGCGCACGTTCGTAATCGGCTAAATCTAAAATAGATTTTGATGGTTTTTGGTACGTTAAGTTTTCTTGGGCAAAAGCAATAAAACCAATGTTTAGAAATAAGAGTAATGTAACCTTTAATTTCATAATTTGAATTTTAGGGGTTTAAAAAATGGTATTCGTAATGTTTGACTAAAGTACTTCAATCTTGTTACATTTTAAAGCATAATTTAAATACTTTTCATTGTTTTTAACAAAAGACTGATTTTTTTTAAAAGAAATGGTTTTAATGAACTTTAGAATTAAAGTATATTAAATTGCTAATAACGAAAAAAATAGTAATTTGGGTGCTTATGTTTTAAACTATACGTAAATTTGCAATCCAATTTTTTAACAAACAATAAAAAGAATATGTATCATTCAAAAATAGCGGGCTTAGGATATTATGTTCCTTCAAATGTTGTGACCAACGATGATTTGTCTAAGATTATGGATACCAATGACGAATGGATTCAGGAAAGAACCGGAATTCAGGAGCGCAGACATATTATTCGTGGGGAAGATACCACAACTTCAATGGGCGTAAAAGCAGCTAAAATTGCAATAGAACGTTCTGGCGTTGCCAAAGAAGATATTGATTTTGTAGTTTTTGCTACATTAAGTCCGGATTACTATTTTCCAGGACCTGGAGTTTTGGTTCAGAGAGATTTAGGATTAAGAACTGTTGGAGCTTTAGATGTAAGAAATCAATGTTCTGGTTTTGTTTATGCTATTTCTGTTGCCGACCAATATATTAAAACCGGAATGTATAAAAACATTTTAGTAATTGGTTCTGAGGTTCACTCTACAGGATTAGATATGACAACTCGCGGGCGTGGTGTTTCGGTAATTTTTGGAGATGGAGCAGGAGCAGCTGTTTTGAGCCGTGAAGAAGATTTGACAAAAGGAATTTTGTCAACGCACTTACATTCAGAAGGGCAGCATGCTGAAGAATTGGCATTGCAGGCACCGGGAATGGGCGCGCGCTGGGTAACCGATATTCTTGCAGATAATGATTCAAATGACGAAAGTTATTATCCATACATGAACGGACAATTTGTGTTTAAAAATGCAGTAGTTCGTTTTGCAGAAGTTATCAATGAAGGTTTAGAGGCAAATGGTTTGCAAGTTTCAGATATTGATATGCTGATTCCGCATCAGGCGAATTTGAGAATTTCGCAGTTCATTCAGAATAAATTCAAATTGTCTGATGACCAAGTGCACAATAATATCCAGAAATACGGTAATACAACTGCAGCATCTATTCCAATTGCTTTGACAGAAGCTTGGGAACAAGGAAAAATAAAATCTGGAGATACAGTAGTTTTAGCAGCTTTTGGAAGTGGATTCACTTGGGCGAGCGCAATTATTAAATGGTAAAATAATCATCTTACATTATATTTTTTTAAAACCTGCTTCATTTTTGGAGCAGGTTTTTTACTTTTGATATCCCAAATCTTGTGATTTCATTCGAAATGACAAAAAAATAATCAAATGAAAAAAAATCAGTTGGAAATAGCGTGTTTCAATTATGAGTCGGCAATAATTGCTCAGGAAAGTGGTGCGGACAGAATTGAACTGTGTGAAAATATGGAATTAGGAGGAACAACTCCAAATTCTATTTTAGTAGTGAAAGTCCGCGAAAGCGTAAAAATAAAAATGCATGTCATTATAAGGCCTCGTGGTGGCGATTTTGTCTATTCTGATGAAGAACTTACAGAAATGAAACAAGATATCAAACACTATAAAAAGTTAGGCGTTGACGGTTTTGTTTTCGGTATTTTAAAACCAAACGGAAAAGTCAATAAAAGACAAAACAAAGAATTGGTACATTTAGCGCATCCGCTATCATGCACTTTCCATCGTGCTTTTGACGTTGTAGATTCTATTGAAAAAGGACTTGAAGATGTAATTGAATGTGGTTTTCAAACTATTTTGACTTCTGGAACAGGAAAAAATGTTGAAGAAGGAATTTTTGATTTAGAACAAATTCAAAAATTAGCCAAAGACCGAATCGAAATCATGCCAGGAGGAGGCTTAAGATCGTCAAATATAAAATTACTGCAAGATAAGTTGACTCCAACTTTTTATCATTCATCGGCAATTACAGATAAGTCCGAAATTGCAAATCCCGAAGAAATTAAAGAATTAAGGAATTTTTTATAATCTAAAATAAAAAAGCCTGGAGTTGGCATACTCCAGGCTTTTCTTTTCTACAAGAACTATTAAAATCTACTAATCAAAGTGGGATTAAAACATTCCGCCACCACCTTTATTAGTGTTATCTTCTCTTTGTTTACGTTGTAAGTTTTTGATTTTTCCACCACCAAAGTTATAAGTCAAACCTAAATAAACTGTTCTGCTTTCCCAAGAAAACTGACCTGTTTGAGGATAAGGATAAATTCCATCAAAAGCATATTTCATTGTTTTGAAAACATCATTAAAACGTACGCTAATGTTCATTTTGTTGTCTAACAATGTATAACGTGAACCAATATCCATTTTGTACATTTCGTGTCTGTTTTGCTGAACATCTTCAACTGGTCCTCTGTAAAAACCAAATAATAAGAAACTTAAACGTTTTGTAGGTTTGAAGTTTGAGTTCATACGTGCGTTAAATGCCGTAGTTGTTACGCTACGCTCAAGAGGCGCACTTGTGCTTGTTGCAGGATCAAATTCGAATACAACACCTTGTTGCTTGATACTTGAGAAATCAATAGATGGTTGAATGTCCCACCATTTTGTAAGCTTGTAATTCAACGAAACATCAAAACCATAAGCGCTGTTGTGATCATAGTTTGTATAGCTCAAAATTTGTTTGTACCCAGATGGATCATTTGGATCCGGACTCAAAGTTCTGCTAATTTGATCATTGATGCTTCTTACGAAAACACCAGCTGTAATGCTTCCTTTATCAAGAGTTTTAGTATAGTTTACTTCAACAGAATTTGTAAACTGAGGTCTTAATTCAGGGTTTCCGTATGAAGTTACCAACGGAGTTGAGAACTCGCGAATAGGTTTTGTCTGCTCAATACTTGGACGGTCAACACGACGGCTGTAGCTAAATTGCAAAACATTTTTCTCGTTTAAATTATACGTTAAATATGCCGATGGATATAATGTAATATAATCATCATTAAATTTATCCTGACCGTGATTTAAATTCGCTTCTACTTTGTAACTTTCAAAACGAGTTCCTAATTGGTAGCTGAATTTTTTGAATTTTTGACCAAAAGTTACATAAGCTGAATAAATATCAGTATCGTATGTATAGTTTGAAACTCTTTCGTCAATAGGAACTAACGGATTACCTGTGTTGTAATCATTATTTGTTCTTGTGATTCTTGCTTCAGCACCAGCTTCAAGCGTAGTTTTGTCGTTTAACGGATTTACATAATCAACGTTTAACGTGCTTAATTTTCTTTGGTCACCAATTTTATCACCATAAACTACATTGTTTACTGAATTATCAGGTCTTGTTGTTTGTGTGTCAAAATTTGCGTTTTGGCTTACTTTAGTATCACTATAGTTTCCTTCAAAATCTAAAGTATGTCCTTCTTTTTTGAAAATATGTTTGTACGCTAAATTATAAGTTCCAGTTTTGCTCGGACCTTTATAAGTTGAATTTTGGTAAATATTGAAAATATTTGGATCAGCATTATTGTAATCAATGTCTGTAATTACATTTCCGTTTCCAGTAGATTTGTTTTGATTCGTATAGAATGACAAAGTGTTTTTGTCATTGATTAAATAATCCATTCCTAACTTGTACAAGTAATTGTCATTTTCGTTAGAAATTTTCAAATTTTGCTCAACATCCTGATCTAATCTTTGGATTCTTCCTTTGTTGTAATATGTACCGAAGTTTTGTCCTCCATTTCCAAAGAAATTTACTTTTCCGGTTTTGTAGTTCAAATCAAGAGATTGATTGTATTTTGCAGTTTCTCCAAAAGTAATACCACCACTGTAGCTTCCGTTGAAACCAGTGTTTGCATTTTTGTGTAAAACAATGTTGATGATTCCAGACATTCCTTCTGGATTGTATTTAGCACTTGGATTTGTAATCAACTCAATTTTTTTGATAGAAGTTGAAGGAATTTGTTTCAATAATTGAGCAGGGTCAATATTAGATGGGCGCCCGTCAATTAATACACGTACATTGTCATTTCCACGAAGCGAAAGTTTTCCATCCTGGTCTACGTTTACTGATGGGATATTGCTCATAATATCAGATGCAGAAGCACCAGCTGTAGTCAAATCTTTACCGACATTAATTACCTTACGGTCAATTTTTTGTTCAATAGTTGAGCGTTCAGCTACAACATTTACACCTTTCAATTGTGTTGCTTCTTCTTCAAGAGAAACATTTACTGTAGCGGTTTTTCTGTTTTCGCTTAAAATCAAAGAACCAACATATTTTTTGAAACCAATATATTGAACTTCGATAGTGTAGCTTTTTAATGCTAAATTTTTGATTGTAAAATCACCATTGTCATCAGTGTTAACACCTGATACCACTTTTCCGTTTTCTTTGACAGAAACAGTTGCGTACGAAATTGGTGCGTTATTCGATTTCTCGATAATTTTTCCCGAGACTGTCCCGGAATTCTGGGCCTGAGCTGTTGCAATTAAACTGAATAATGCGAACAGAAAAAATTTTAATTTCATAATTAATACTTGATTATTTTGATTTGATTGATGATGATTGTTTTTTTGTTTTTGTTAGATTTTTTTTGCTTTAAATGATTTCAAAGTCTCTATTAAGACTCTTTTATGATTGATATGTTACAATAAAAACTTAATTTTTTTTCAATTTAATTTGAGATGTTCTGTTTTGTAGGAGATTAGCGTTTTAATTTTTTGATAATTTTAACATTCTTCTGAAAGGCTTTTTTAAGAAATTCTAAACGTTTTGTTCGATTTTATATGTTTTTCATTTTCTGTAATTGATGAATAAGCTGTATCTTTGCTCACTTTAAAATAAGTTACATGTCATTATCACAAATTCTTACACCTTCTATACAAAAAGCAATTCAGGCATTATTTGATGTTTCAGTTGATAAAATCGAATTTCAGACTACCAGAAAAGAGTTTGAAGGCGATATTACAATGGTAATTTTCCCGTTGTTGAAAGTCATTAAAAGTAATCCTGTTGAATTAGGAAATAAAATTGGAAACTACCTGGTTGAAAATGTTTCTGAAGTAGCACGCTTTAATGTAGTGTCTGGGTTTTTGAATATTGTTATTTCAGATAGTTATTATCTGAATTTCTTCAATGAAATTAAAGACAATACTAAATTTGGTTACGTAACTCCAAATCCAGAAGACAAAGCAGTTATGGTCGAATATTCTTCACCAAATACAAATAAACCTTTGCACTTGGGTCACGTTCGTAACAATTTGTTGGGATATTCAGTTGCTGAAATTTTAAAAGCTTCTGGAAAAAAAGTATATAAAACGCAAATTATCAACGACCGTGGAATTCATATCTGCAAGTCGATGTTAGCTTGGGAAAAATTTGGAAACGGAGAAACTCCGGAAAGTTCAGGTTTAAAAGGTGATAAATTAGTTGGTAAATATTATGTGGAGTTTGATAAAGCCTACAAAACAGAAATCAACCAATTAATTGAATCTGGAAAAACAGAAGAAGAAGCAAAAAAACAAGCGCCAATTATTGTTGAAGCGCAAGATATGCTGAAGAAGTGGGAAGCCGGCGATGAAAAAGTAATTGAGCTTTGGAAAATGATGAACGAATGGGTTTATGAAGGTTTCGCAACAACTTATACAAATCTTGGAGTTAACTTCGATAAATATTACTACGAAAGCAATACTTATTTATTAGGAAAAGATGTTGTTCAGGTTGGTCTGGATAAAGGCGTTTTCGAAAAAGATCCAGACGGTTCAGTTTGGATTGATCTAACCGATGAAGGTTTGGATCGCAAAATTGTTTTGCGTTCTGACGGAACTGCGGTTTACATGACGCAGGATATTGGAACAGCAATTCAGCGTGTTAAAGATATGCCAGATGTTGGAGGAATGGTTTATACGGTTGGAAACGAGCAAGATTATCACTTTAAAGTTTTATTCTTGATCTTGAAAAAACTTGGTTTTGACTGGGCTTCAAGTTTATATCATTTATCATACGGAATGGTTGATTTGCCTTCAGGAAAAATGAAAAGCCGTGAAGGAACTGTTGTAGATGCTGATGATTTAATGCAAGACATGACTGCTACAGCAAAACAAATTTCAGAAGATTTAGGAAAATTAGACAGTTATTCTACAGAGGAAAAAGCGAAATTGTACAAAACAATTGGTTTAGGCGCCTTGAAATATTACATTTTAAAAGTAGATCCTAAGAAACGTATTTTGTTTAATCCGGAAGAATCTGTTGATTTTGCTGGTAATACAGGTCCGTTTATTCAATATACTTATGCGAGAAGTCAATCGATAATCCGTAAAGCTGATTTTGATTTTTCTGCCAAAACAAATATTGAAGAGCTTCACGAAAAAGAAAAAGAACTGATAAAACAAATCGAGCTTTTCCCAGAAGTAATTCAAAACGCTGCTCAAAATCACAGTCCGGCGTTAATTGCAAATTATACATATGATTTGGTAAAAGAATATAATTCATTCTATCAATCTGTTCATATTTTAGGCGAAGTTGATTTGACTAAAAAGATTTTCAGAGTACAGCTTTCTCAAAAAGTAGCAGAAGTTATTAAATCTGCATTTAATTTATTGGGAATAGAAGTTCCTGAGAGAATGTAATAACAAAAATAAAGATATTTTAAAGCCGATAGTTATGACTGTCGGCTTTTTCATTTTCCAAAAAAAAAAAAGCTGGCAATCTAGAAATTACCGGCTTTTTTTATTTAACTAACAATTTTTTATTTCTTAACGAACTTTTCGATGATAGCATCAGATTCTGCTTTTGTTGCTTCTGGTTTTAAATCAAATAAAAGAGAATATAAAGCTTTACGATCTACTTTTGCTTCTAAGTTTAAATCTTGATGTCTGTCAAAAAGAGTTTGCCATTTATCACGAACGTTTTTCCAAAGCACTTTGTTTGTTCCCCACCATTTTTGCGCAGCAGCACATTTAGAATCTGGAACTTTAGTGTAAACATCAAAACCTTTTTCTTGTGCTAACAAAACATCTTTTCCAGCGTCATCACGAACCAATTTGTCATTGTCTTGCTCATGATTCCATCCTGTAGAAGTGATTTCGTGGATGTTTCTTCTTTTTAAAACATTGTAGTCATTACGTTTTGTTTGCTCTCTTCTAGGAAGCGGCGCATCGGCTACGTTTGCCCAATAATCTTGTCCGTCAACGTGTACCCAAGTTGATGATCCTTCATAACGCGGACTATCATCTACTTGATATACTTTTTGAGTCCATTGCCCTTTAACAGCCTTTTTATCTAATTTTTTATATTTCCAAGAAGTTCCTTTGTCAAAAGAATATAAGTTTGTGTTTTCATAAAGCCAGTCTTGTCTCCAGTGTTTGATAATCATATCATCGCTTACAATCAATAAATGCTGCATTACGATTTTGTTTGGAGTATCTTCTAATAATTCAACCCATTCTAAAGCTGATTCGTGCTTAGTTTCAGATGGCTTATAAGTAAGAGAATCTTTAGGATATGAAAATGTTTCTGTGAAATTGAATTTTACTTCATAACAACCACACATTGATTTTATTGATTTAATGTCTTGTTGTTTTTTGTCCTGAGCGAAACCAAGACCACAAGTCAAAGCCATTACGGCCGATAAATAGAGGCTTTTTGTAATCATAACTTATTATTTTGTTTTTAATTTTTGCAAATATATATAATTTATTTAGAACAAATAAAAATAGTTTATATATTTGCGCCATTATTAAGACTGAATAAAAATAATGAAAATTAAAATTACCCTTTTTGCTGGATTTCTATTTTGTACATATTCTTTTGCTCAGCAAAAAGATAGTATTGTTTCTCAGGAAAAACTTTCTGAGGTTGTTGTTACAGGACAGTTCGAACCGCAATCCATAAAAAAATCTGTTTTTAATGTTCGTGTGATTTCAAATCAGGATATTCAAAATTTGGCAGCTAATAATTTAGCCGATATTTTAAATCAATATTTGAATATTACAGTTAGTCCAAGCGGAACAAGTGGCCGTTCCACAGTTTCATTATTCGGTTTAGATGCACAATATTTTAAAATATTGGTTGATAATGTTCCTTTAGTAAATGAAGCAGGATTAGGTAACAACATCGATTTGTCGCAAATTAATCTTAATGATGTTGATCATGTTGAAATTGTCGAAGGTTCGATGGGAGTTACTTATGGGGCTAATGCTGTGAGTGGTGTTTTGAACATCATCACTAAAAAATCTTCTAAATATAAATGGGGAATTAACGCATCAGTTCAAGAGGAAACGGTTAATAATGAATATTCTCTTTTTGATGAAGGACGTCACATTCAATCTCTTAGAGTTTCTCATACTTTTGATAAAAATTGGTTTGTTTCAGCAGGAATCAATCGTAATGATTTTCAAGGATATTTAAATGATAAAAATGGAGAAAATTATGCTGAGAATGATGGAACACGTGGTTACAGTTGGCTTCCAAAAGATCAATTAAACGGTACTGCAACCATAGCGTATCAGAAAGGTAATTTTCGTTTTTACTATAAATTCGAGTTTTTAGATGAAAATGTAGATTACTATAATAGTACGGTTCAATCTGGATATAACAGCACTTTAGGTTCATATCGTTATGCGGATGATAAAATATATTTTACGGATCGATATTTTCATAATTTGAATGCGACAGGAAGATTATTATCGCAATTAAATTATAATGTTTCGCTTTCGCATCAAAAACAGGAGCGTGATGTTGAAACTTTTAGGTATAATATAGGAAGTAAAACAGAAAGCAATAATACGACTGTAAAAGATCAGGCGATGGAAGTGCTTTATTCGACAGGAACCTTAAATAACTTTTTTTCAGATAAAACGGTTGATCTTCAGTTAGGCTACGAATTTGTCAACAATAAAGGTTTTGCATTAGTTCAGGAGGCAAATAACATTTTTACTCCAGTTCAAAAAACACTTGAGAATTATGATTTTTTTGCTTCGTCAGAAATTATGGCATCGCATAAATTTTCAATCCGACCAGGAATTCGATTTTCTGCTCAATCTCAATTTAAAAATCAATATGCTTCCTCTTTAGGTTTAAGATATTTATTTGAAAAAGGAATTGAACTTCGCGGTTCATATGGTAACTCTTTTAGAACGCCAACTTTTGATGAATTATATTCAAAACAAATTTTTGATGGACACTTTTTTACAGGAAACGAAAACCTGATTCCTGAAACAAGTACTTCTTATGAAACCAGTCTTAAGAAAATGACTTTATTTTCATCAGGATTGCAACTTTCTAACACTTTTGCAGGAAGTTATCTGAATGTTAATGACCGAATTGACATGGCATTAATAAGATTTAATCCAGATACTGGAAATCCAGAATATCAGTATATCAATATCAGCAAATACAGAATGTGGAATTTCTCAACTATGAATCAATTAAAAAAAGACAACTTCACATTCAATTTTGGTGCTGCATTAATTGGTATTTCTCAGAAAATAGACAATCAGGTATTTACTTCTGATGATCAATTTCTTTATTCTTTTAATTTAAATACAAGTTTTTCATATACCGTTCCAAAATGGAAAACAATTGTTTCAGGATATTATAAATACAACGGTAAAACACGACAATATATTCAAGGTTCTTCTTCTTATATTTTATCTGAAGTTGATCCAAGTAATTGGCTTGATCTTACTGTTCGACAAAATTTCTTCAAAGATCATTTTGAAGTTACAGTGGGAGCAAGAAATGTTCTTGATGTGACTAATGTAAGACAAACAGGAACCGCAAGTGCTGCTGGACATGCAGGACCAGGCGAGGTAATGCTTGCATACGGACGTTCTTACTTTTTAAAATTAGCATATAACCTTAATCTTTAATATAAATATAGAATACAATGAAAAAGTTATTATTTTTATCAATCGCGTTACTATCACTAGCATCATGCTCAAATGATGACGACAATAAAGTAGAAATCCCAACAGTGGGAGAAACTTTGAAGACTTCTGTTGGTGGGCCAAACCAACCAAATCAACTTTATCTTGACTTAAGTGCTGCAGAAATTAAATCAGTAAACAGAGCATCTTGGGATTTAGGGTTTTCTTCTGGTTCAGATTTTAGAGTAATCATCAATGGTTCTCTTAAAATGGCAGTAAAAAAATTAGCGACTTCAGATATTACTTTAACTCAAGTAATCGATGCAAATGTTGCAGTGGGAGGCGGTACTACACTTTCTAACAATGGATTTGTTGATAATCCAACTGGTGTTTTAACAGGAGCGGGTGCAGGAATCGGGACTGCAATTGCTGAAATCTCGGCTACAGATGCTGATAACAAAGTTTACTTAGTAAATTTAGGATTAGCTGTTTCTACTACTCAGCCAGCAGTAGGGTCTGTTAGTGTTGATGGCGATGCAAGAGGATGGAAAAAAGTTAGAATTTTAAGAAGCGGAAATGGATACAAAATTCAGTATGCTGATCTAGCTTCTGCAACTTTTACTGAAAAAACGATTTCTAAAGATGCTGCTTATAATTTCTCTTTTTTTAGTTTAACTACAGGAAATACGGTTTCTGTTGAGCCAGAAAAAGCAAAATGGGATTTAAACTTTACTACGTTTACAAATTATATCCCATCTGTGGATGCTGATAATAAGCCAATTGAAGTAACTTATGGTTATTCAGATTTTATTACTACAAACTCAAAAGGAGGAACACAAGTTTACCAAGTATTAACTTCTGTTAAAACTTATGAGGCTTTTGCAAAAGCAGATGTAGTTGAAGCAAACTTTACTGTTTCTGCAACAGATCAAAGAGTAATTGGAGCTAGCTGGAGAAATGGTGGTGGACCAACTTCATTGCCAAGTATTAGAACAGATCGTTTTTATGTTGTAAAAGATGCAGCTGGAAACTACTATAAAGTTAAATTCCTAGCTATGACAAATGATGCAGGTTTAAGAGGGAATACTACTTTGGAGTATGCTATCTTAAAATAATTCTTAAAATGAAAATCTAAAAATCATAAAGATTATTTCATTTTAACTTATGATGCTTCGGCATCGATGTTTAGTTAATCATTAGCTTTGTTTTTTTTATTTTTTTTGATAAAGAGGCCAGATTCGTCTGGTCTCTTTTTTGTTTTTTACTTTATTGATAAAAACAATTAATAATTAAGCTTTAATCTTATCTTTGCACATATTTTTTCATAAAGAATTAGCAGAAATTTCGCATAATTAATTTTTGCAATTCATCCTTCAAAACTTAAAATTACAAGTGAATACAAAGTCATATTTTTTTCAGTCTTTTGCCATTGTTGCATTAGCATTGGTCGCTTTTATTGGATTCAAGCAAATTTTGCCAGATAAGATTTTTTCTGAAAGCAAAATGAATTCAAAAAACGTGCTTATTGACAGCTTGCTTCTGGAAGCTGTTGCAAAAGATTCATTGGGTACAAACGACAGCCTCGATGCAATTGAAGATCAGGAAGGAAAAGAAGAAATTGTTTATGAAAATATCGAAGGAATTGAATTTCCATCTGAAACTTTTGATAATTATAAAGGATATCAATATCTGATTTCGTTTTATGAAAAATTATATCAATTAGAGAAGCATCCTGAATCGAATGTCAGAATTGCGTATTACGGCGATTCAATGACCGATGGGGATTTGATTGTGCAAGATGTAAGAACTAATTATCAGGAACGTTTTGGAGGAAACGGAGTTGGTTTTGTTTCCATAACTTCTGAATCGGCGGCTTCGCGTGGTTCGGTGAAATCTACTTATTCTAAAAACTGGAAAACACAGTCTTATTTGAATGTGAAAAAGCCATCAAGCCCTTTTGGTGTAAACGGACACGTATTTTTTGCTAATGATAAAGCAAATCTAACTTGGGTACAATATGAAGCAGGAACCAATAAATATTCAACAACTTTAGATAATCCGACTTTATTTTACGGAAGAGCTTCGAGAAATGGAAAAGTGAATTTCATTATCGGAAAAGATACTTTGAAGAAAAATTTGGCCCCAAATAATTTGATTAATACTTTAAAAGTAAGTTCAGGACATTTGAAAGCTTTCAAAGCTAATTTCATAAATGCAGATTCTATTCCAATTTACGGCTTCAATTTTGACAACGGAAGCGGCGTTCACGTAGATAACTTTTCACAAAGAGGAAACTCGGGATTGCCAATTTCGATGTTTAATGCTAGTGTAATGCAAGGTTTTAATAAAAGTCTGAAATACGATTTGATTATTTTGCATTATGGAACAAACGTATTGAATTACGGAACCAAAAATTATAATTGGTACGAAAGAGGAATGACAAAAACCGTTAATAAAATAAAAGAATCGTTCCCGGGAGTTTCGATTTTAATTGTTTCAACAGCAGATAAATCGACCAAATATGATTTAGAAATGAAAACCGATTCGGCTGTTGTACCTTTGATGAAAGCACAAAAAAGATATGCGCTTGATACTGAATCTGGTTTCGTAAATTTATATACTTTGATGGGTGGCGACGGATCGATGGTAAAATGGGTTGATGAAACTCCGGCCAAAGCCAATAAAGATTACACGCACTTTAATCAGCGTGGAGCAAAAGCGATTGGAAATTTATTATACACTCAATTAAATAAAGGTTACGAAGAATATAAAATATTGCGTGAAAAACGTGAAGCTGTTGCGAATCAGCAAAGAGCAGCTCGAAAAACCAAAACAGATTCTACTTCTGTGAAAAATGATAGTGTAAATGAATAAACTGATTATTTTTTTCTGTTGTCTTTTTTTCTCTTCGAATGACAAGGCCCCAAAAACAGATTCACTTCCAACAACAAAAAATATGATTCACAAAGTCGATTCAATAGTGGCTGATCCTGTTTCTGATGATCAAATTTATAATGCGAAAGTACTAAAAGATTTTTTCGAAAAATTAAAGGAAAATGAAAGTCAGAACAATCAGAAAATAAATATTGTTCATATTGGAGATTCTCATATTCAGGGAGATTTGATGACCAATGAAGTGAGAAAAAAACTGCAGCATCAATTTGGAAATGGAGGTCGCGGTTTGGTTTTTCCATATCAGCTGGCAAAAACAAATGGTTCTTATAACGAACGTTTTTATTCGAACAGAAGCTGGGAAAGTTATAGAAATATTCTTCCTGCAAAAAATGCACCTATTGGTTTAAGTGGAATTGGACTTTGGCGTGATAATGGAGGTTTTGCTGTTGAATTGCGAGTGAAAGACATGGCATATAAATTCAATACCATTAAAATCATTACGCCTCAAAATCAAAATATGTTTGATTTGGCGACTTCTTCTCAAGTGAATTTGATTCAGTCAACAGAGAAAAAAGTAATTACGCATAAAATCAAAAAAGGAGAAGCAATTTCAACAATTGCCGACAAATACAATATTTCGGTTACGGATATTAAAAAAGCGAATGGTTTAAAATCGAATAATATTAGAGCGGGAAGAACCTTGAAAATTCCGACTAATGAAACCAAACAGAAAACGATTAAAAGCTCTGAATTTGTTCCGTTGAATGTAGAATCAGATTCTTTTTGTCATTATTACAACTCCGATAAAGCATTAGAAAAAATTTATTTGATTCCGAATAAAGAAGCTTCTAAATATGAATTAAACGGAATTGTTTTAGAAAAAGATGCGCCAGGAATATTGTATAGCGGTATTGGCGTAAACGGAGCCAAATATTCAGATTACAATAAATATCCTTTGTTTTTTGAACAGCTAAAAGCAGTGCATCCGGATTTGCTTGTTTTTTCGCTCGGAACAAATGAAAGTTATGACAAACTTGAAGTTGAAGGTTACATTAGACATTTGAGAGAGTTTATAAGCAATATCAAAGCTCAAAATATCAACGTTCCTATAATCGTGATGACGCCGCCGCCATCTTTATTAAGAAGAAAGCCTAATACTTATATTAGAGATTATACCAAAGAAATCTTGGAAATCGCGCAAAAAGACGGTTTTGCCGTTTGGGATTTATACGATGAATTTGGAGGTATGGACGGAATCCGAAAATTAAAAACTCAGGGATTAATTGGTCCGGATTGGGTTCATTATTCTAAAAAAGGATACGAGAAACAAGGAAACTTGTTTGCACAGGCAGTTTTAAAAGCATACGATAATTTTAAATCAAAGAATTAAATTGATAACAATAGATAGCATTAATGATTGGTTCATCCAAAATTTTGGTGCAATTACAATAGAGCAAGTCAAAAGCTGGTTTATTTACAATCCAGATGAAAAATTATTATTCAATACCGGTTTATTCTTAGGATTATTTCTGGTTTTTTATTTTGTGTATGCTTTTTTGCGCAAAACATTTTATTTGAGATTAACGTATGTTATTCTCTTCTCGCTTTTCTTTTATTATAAGTCAAGTGGTGTTTACTTTTTACTCTTACTACTTTCCTCTGTTGTAGATTATGGACTGAGTCAGATTATTTATCGAGCAACAAAAGAAAGTTCTAAGAAAATATATCTTGTAATAAGTGTAATCCTGAATTTGGGATTATTAGGGTATTTCAAATACATGAACTTCATGATTGTGACATTCAATGATATGTTTCATGGCAATTATCAGCTTCATGATATTTTTCTTCCTGTCGGAATTTCGTTTTATACTTTCCAGTCGATGAGTTATATTATTGAAATTTACCGCGAAGAAATTAAACCGACTAAAAATTACATCGAATATTTATTTTTCGTTTCGTTTTTCCCGCAGTTAGTTGCTGGTCCAATTGTACGCGCAAAAGATTTCCTTCCGCAGATTTATCAAAAATTAAATCTTTCGAGACAAGACGTAAACAATGCTTTGTTTTTGATTATTGGTGGATTGATTAAGAAAACAGTAATCTCGAATTATATTTCCGTAAACTTTGTTGATCGTGTTTTTGATACACCACTTAGTTATACTTCTTTCGAAAATTTAATGGCTTCTTACGGCTATGCAATCCAAATTTATTGTGATTTCTCTGGATATTCAGATATGGCAATCGGAATTGCTTTATTGCTCGGATTCAAATTACCAGTCAACTTTAGAACGCCATATAAATCAACTTCGATTACCGATTTTTGGAGAAGATGGCATATTTCACTTTCAACTTGGTTAAAAGACTTTTTATATATTTCGATGGGAGGAAACCGAGAAGGTTCTTTCGCAGGATATTTATTCCCGAGTTTATTCTTCTTCGGATTATTGCTTTGGGGAATTACAAGTTATAATACCAGTATAATTCCCCTAATTGTTGCATCAGTTTCAATATTGCTTTTTTGTTTGTCTTTTCTGCTTTCAAGCAAAAAGAAACAAACTTTGGTGACCAATTTAAATTTATTCACCACAATGCTTTTGGGTGGATTGTGGCATGGAGCAGGAGCACAGTTTATTGTTTGGGGAGCTTTACACGGATTAGCTTTGGCAATTCATAAAATTTTCGTGGAGATTTTTCCATCCAAAAAAGATAAAAGCCCAAATTTCTTATGGAGATTTTTCTCAATTTTAGTCACATTCCATTTTGTGGTTTTCTGCTGGATCTTTTTCCGCGCCAGAGATTTTGAAACGGCCTTGCAGGTAATTAATAATATTGGCCAATTAACATTTGAACCAGAACTTTGGAAAACTATTGTAATTGGTTACAAAAATGTATTCGGATTAATGTTGTTTGGATATGTTTGGCATTTCTTACCAGAAACTTTCACAAACGGAATGAAATCTGTTTTTGATAAAACTCCAATATTGGTAAAAGCAATAATTCTGGGATTTGTTTACTGGATTGTTTACGCAACAGCTGTAGCAGGTTCACAACCATTTATTTATTTCCAATTTTAATTTAAAAGGTTCAGAGGAACAAAGTTACAAAGGCGCAAAGGTTTTATTCCTTGCGCCTTTTTTTCTCTCGCAGATTTTGCAGATTTAGGTGATTTTTTTCATACCCAATTTAAAAAATAATCTGTTGAATCTGCAAAATCTGCGGGCGAGAAAAAACTTTGTCACTTAGTGCCTTCGTGGTAAAATTGCATCTAAATAAAAATTGCCTGAAATATCTAATTAGATTATCTTTGCACTTCAAATAAAGAAAATAATATGTTTGATAATTTAAGCGATAAGTTAGATAAAGCGTTCCATATATTAAAAGGACACGGTAAAATTACAGAAGTAAACGTTGCCGATACTTTAAAAGAAGTGCGTCGTGCATTACTTGATGCCGATGTTAACTTTAAAATTGCTAAAGATTTTACGGCTAGAGTAAAAGACAAAGCAATTGGTCAGGACGTACTTACAACCTTACAACCAGGACAATTATTAGTTAAACTGGTAAAAGATGAGTTGACGGAATTAATGGGTGGAGATGTTGCTGGTGTAAACTTATCAGGAAATCCAACTGTTATTTTGATGTCAGGACTTCAAGGTTCTGGTAAAACTACTTTCTCAGGAAAATTAGCCAACTTTTTAAAGACTAAGAAAAATAAAAAACCACTTCTTGTAGCATGTGATATTTACCGTCCAGCGGCGATTAATCAGTTGCATGTTGTTGGAGATCAAATAGGTGTTGAGGTTTACTCAGAACCAGAAAATAAAAACCCTGTTGAGATTGCACAAAACGCAATCAAACATGCAAAAGCAAACGGTTTCAATGTCGTAATTGTCGATACAGCCGGACGTCTTGCAGTAGATCAGGAAATGATGGACGAAATTGCACGTGTTCACAAAGCAATTCAGCCACAAGAAACATTGTTCGTTGTCGACTCTATGACAGGACAAGATGCTGTAAACACTGCAAAAGCTTTCAACGATATCTTGAATTTTGATGGAGTTATTTTAACGAAATTGGATGGTGATACTCGTGGTGGAGCTGCACTTTCAATCAAATCGATTGTAAACAAACCAATCAAATTTGTTGGTACTGGAGAAAAAATGGAAGCAATTGATGTTTTCTATCCAGAACGTATGGCTGAGCGTATCTTAGGAATGGGAGACGTTGTGTCGCTTGTTGAAAGAGCTCAAGAACAATTTGACGAAGAAGAAGCAAGAAAACTTCAAAAGAAAATCGCTAAAAACGAATTTGGTTTTGATGATTTCTTAACGCAGATTCAACAAGTGAAAAAAATGGGTAACATGAAAGACTTGGTTGGAATGATACCAGGTGCTTCAAAAGCCATGAAAGATGTAGAAATCGAAGATGATGCTTTCAAACATATCGAAGCAATCATTCACTCGATGACTCCGGGTGAAAGAAGCAAGCCAGCCATTATCGACGTAAAAAGAAAAGCCAGAATCGCTAAAGGTTCCGGAACTAAAGTCGAGCAAGTAAATCAGTTAATGAAGCAGTTTGACCAAATGAGCAAAATGATGAAGATGATGCAAGGTCCAGGCGGAAAAAACCTGATGAAAATGATGGGCGGAATGAAAGGAATGCCAGGCGGAATGCCGAGATAATAAAATTAAAAGTTTCAAGTTTCAGGTTTCAAGTTAGAGACTGAAATTTGAAACTTTTTTAATTACATAAATATTTAAGTTTCACAAGTAACGTGAAACAAAAAAAACTTTAAACCTGAAACAAAAAGAAATGCAACTACTAGACGGTAAAAAAACATCTAACGACATTAAAAACGAAATTGCAATCGAAGTTCAAGCTATAAAAGCAGCTGGAGGGAAAGTGCCTCATTTAGCAGCGGTTTTGGTTGGAAACAATGGTGCAAGTTTAACTTACGTAGGAAGTAAAGTAAAATCTTGTCAGGAAATTGGATTTGATTCAACTCTAGTAAGTTTGCCAGAGACAATTACGGAAGAGGAATTGCTTGCTAAAATAAAGGAATTAAACGAAGATGATAATCTAGATGGATATATCGTTCAGTTGCCTTTGCCGAAACATATCGACGAGCAAAAAATCTTATTAGCAATTGATCCTGATAAAGACGTAGACGGATTTCATCCAACGAACTTTGGTAGAATGGCACTTGAAATGGAAAGTTTCATTCCAGCAACACCATTTGGGATTATGGAATTGTTAGAGCGTTACAAAGTTGAAACTTCAGGAAAACATACCGTTGTAATTGGAAGAAGTCATATTGTAGGACGTCCAATGAGTATCTTAATGAGCCGCAAAGGAAATCCTGGAGATTCTACAGTTACACTGACTCACAGTCGTACTAAAAACTTAGAAGAATACACTAAAAATGCTGATATTATTATTACAGCTTTAGGAGTTCCAGAATTCTTGAAAGCAGATATGGTAAAAGAAGGAGTAACAATCATTGACGTTGGAATTACTCGCGTAGATGATGCTTCAAATCCAAAAGGATACGTAATCAAAGGAGACGTTGATTTTGATGGCGTAAGCAAAAAAGCTTCATTTATTACACCAGTTCCGGGTGGAGTAGGACCAATGACAATTGCGATGTTGCTTAAAAATACACTTTTAGCACGCAAAATGAGAAGCGCAAGAAATAAATAATTTCTCTTCAAAATACTTAACAAAGCCTGTTCATTTGAACAGGCTTTGTTGTTTTTAATATTTAATTAATAGTTTAAAGTTTTGGTTCTTAAAAATAAAGGATATTTTTGCACCACTTAAAAAACACTTCTCCAAATGGACGATTATTATTCGTTAGTATTTAATTAAAAGCAGCTTTTGAAATTTCAAAATGCTGCGATAAAAACCTGTATTTTGAAATGAAAGCCTTTTACACAAACGACAACGGATTACTAGAAATACCAAAATGGATTCCAAATTGCTGGATAAGTATCGAGGATCCTACAGAAACAGAAAAAAAATACTTATTAGAAGAACTTCAAATTCCTGAAGCATTCTACAATGATATTGAGGATATTGATGAAAGACCTCGTATAGAAGTCGAAGATGGGTGGACGCTTATTATCATGCGTGTTCCTATAAAAAGTAACGATATTAAACTTCCTTTTCAAACCATTCCGATGGGGGTGATTTTCAAAGATGATATCTGCGTAACAATTACTTTTTACAAAACAGAGGTTATATATGATTTTATGTTGTATTCACGACGCAAATGCATTCAGGTAAAAAACAATTTTGACTGGGTTTTGAGATTGCTTTTGTCATCGAGTGTTTGGTATCTAAAATATTTGAAACAAGTAAATCAAAAAATAAAACTGGCAGAGGATAATTTAGAGAAATCGATTAAAAATGAAGAGCTGCAAGCATTGCTTCAAATTGAAAAATGTTTGGTTTTCTTTATTACATCTTTAAAAGCAAATGATGTTTTATTTCAACGCATTAAAAATCTAAAAGCGCACAAAGCAGAGTACGATTTGGATTTGTTAGAAGATGTTGAAATCGAATTAAGTCAGGCACAAGACACGGCAAATATTTATAGCAATATCTTGACCGGAATGATGGATGCTTATGCCTCGGTGATTTCAAATAATATGAATAACATCATGAAGCAGATGACTTCAATTTCGATCATCTTAATGATTCCAACTCTAATTGCCAGTTTGTACGGAATGAACGTACCAAACGGTTTAGAAGAAAGCAAATACGGAATCTGGATTCTGCTTTTAGTTTCCATCATCTTATCAACTTTCGGAGTCTTTTTATTCAAAAGAAGAAGATGGTTTTAAATTAAAAATTCACAACAACAAAAGCCTGTTCATTATGCGAATAGGCTTTTTTCGTTTTATATGCTTTGGGCGTGACCGTCTCGTTGCAAAAGGGCAAATATGCTTTATGGTTATGCGCCCTTTTGCACGAGACGGTCGGGCTATTCGCTCCGCCGCGGCGGATTGCTACTATCCCTCACGCAATCTCATAATATGATAAAGTCTTGTTCTTGCAAGGTTTTTAAGGCCTTCTAGAAATTTATATTGTTTTTGAAAAATAATTTTCACGTTTTTTATTGTCAATCCAAAATAAATAATAACTTTGTAACGCAAAGTACTTTTATTATGAATCAGAAACACCAAGAAGATTTAGCGCATATTCGTTCCATGATGGAGCGTTCTTCACGATTTATATCACTAAGCGGACTTTCGGGAGTCTTTGCTGGGCTTTCGGCCTTAATTGGCGGTTTGTATGTATATCAGTTGTTTAAGGTAAATGGTATTGAGTATTTTACAGATGATCATATTTTGTTATCTGGAGATTTGGTCTCTCATTTATTCCTGACTGGAGTTGTAATTTTAGTTTGTGCATTTGTATTTGGAGCTTTTTTTACAATCAGAAAATCGCGAAAATATAATTTGCCAATTTGGACATCGGCAACAAAAAAGATGCTGTTTAATTTAGCTGTTCCATTAGTGGCGGGAGGTATTTTTTGTTTGGCTTTAATCTATCACGGATATTTCGGTTTAGTTGCTCCATCAACTTTGATATTTTACGGTCTTGCAGTGATAAATGCCGAAAAATATACTTTTTCAGATATAAAATATTTGGGCTTTTTGGAGCTTATTTTGGGAGGTATTTCGCTTTTTTATATAGGTTATGGTTTGATATTTTGGATCATTGGATTCGGAATCCTGCATATTATATACGGATTAGTGATGTTCAAAAAATACAAATAACCCAATGGGAATTATTGATAAACTAAATAAAGATTTTGAAAGCCGTGTCAGACTGGGTATTATGTCCGTTTTGATGGTTAACGACTGGGTAGATTTTACCGAGATGAAAACCCTTTTGAATATAACCGATGGTAATTTAGCAAGTCATGCCTCAGCGCTTGAAAAATCAGAATATATTGAAGTTAAAAAAGAATTTGTTGGAAAGAAACCTCGAACTTCCTATCAGGTAACTGCTTTAGGACGTGCGGCTTTTAAAGAACATCTTTCTTACCTTGAAAAATTAATGAAATCTTAATAACTATATTTTTTTGTCTAATAACTTTGAAATACAAAGTACTTTTAATTAAATAACCATGAAAAAACACCACATTATTTTAGTTTGCAGTTTTATCTTTTTACTGCTTTTTTATAGAGAAGATCCAGGACTTAACTGGTCTATTTTTGGACTTGTCTTAACCGGATTTATTTGCTATTTCTTTCAGGATAAATTTACTGAAAGAACACATTTAATATTGGTCATAACATCGGTTTTGTCTTGTTTGGCTTTCGGATGGTACGGTGATGCGGCTTCTTTCTTTGCAATGGCAATTTCGATTTTGTTTTTGCAGTTCAAAACGCAGGACAATAAATTAAAAATAGTTCAGGTTTTTCCATTGATAATCTTAAACGGAATAACTTCTTTAGGGCGCATCTGGATTTTTAAACAATGGCTTCCAGAAAAGCAAATTCATAATAATTTTGCTAAAAAGTTGGTTGCTTTTGTTTTAATTCCAGCTATTTTTCTAGGATTGTTTTTCGTTGTCTATTCTTTTGGAAGCGCACATTTTTCTTCTCTTTTTACAGATTATCAATTAGATATTGATATGCCACAGTTTTTGCTGTTGAGTATTGCTGGGTTTTATATTTCATTTAGTTTTTGGAATTATTGGGTTCCTGAAGTTTGTTATGAAAAAAATGAGCTTCTTGACAATGAATTTAAAAATATTGCCGAAGTCAAAAACCAGAATACATTTTCATTTCTAGATTTAGATTTCGAAAGAAAAAGCGGTGTAATTACTTTAGGATTACTGAATTTGATGCTTTTGGTTTTTATTGCAACTTATAATTACGAACAGTTTTTTGAAGTAGTTACGGCGCAGGCTTCTAAATTGAGTGCTGATACACATGAAAGAGTAAATTCTGTTATCCTCTCAATTCTAATGGCGGTTGGTGTAATTATGTTTTATTTCAAAGGCGGATTCAATTTTGACACAAAAGCAACTCTTCTTAAAACACTTTCTAAGATCTGGATTTTTCTAAATGGAGTTTTGATTGTAAGTACCTTTGTCAAAAATGCTGAATATGTTTCATTTTTTGGATTAACCTATAAACGTTTGGGAGTTTATGCTTTTCTAATTTTGGCGATTATTGGTTTAGTTTATACTTTTTTGAAAATCGCAAAACAGAAAACAAATGCTTATTTAGTAAATCAAATGGTTTGGTATTTTTATGGAACGGTTCTTTTGTGCAGTTATGTAAATTGGGGAAATCTAATTACAAATTATAATATCTCTGTAAATAAAGGAGTAACGCCACAATTTTTAAGCAGTTTGAATTTTAATGACGATACTCGTAGAGAATATTTTCAAAAAAATAATTTAGATGGAGGCAAAACTGAAATTCAAAGAGAAGAATTGATTGATTTTTACCAAAACTCTACTTTTCTGTCTAAAGCATTTTATTATGATTTTCTGACGGAGAAAAAATAAAAATTAAAAGCCCGAACTGTTTTATGGTTCGGGCTTTTTTATGAGTTCACTTTAATTATCACCCCTTTTTTTAAATCGGGGATCGTGTTTTGAGATAAATGTTGTTCTTCTATTTGAAGCTGGTTTCGGACTTTCAACTTTTGGAAAACTTGCTTCTTCCGTTTTGCTCGAAGGCTCAATCAACTGATTTAATTCTTTAATTTCAGCATCCGTCAAATCGCGGTAACGGCCAACTGGAACATCTAAAGAAATATTGATAATTCTGATACGTTTCAGCGCCGTAACTTCATAACCTAAATATTCAGACATTCTTCGAATCTGGCGGTTTAAACCTTGAGTCAGAATAATTTTGAAAGTATACTTGCTGATTTGCTCAACTTTACATTTTTTAGTTACAGTATCCAAAATCGGAACACCATTTCCCATTCTCTGAATAAAACGATCTGTAATTGGCTTATTTACCGTTACAGTATATTCTTTTTCGTGATTGTTTCGAGCGCGCAAAATCTTGTTTACGATATCACCGTCATTCGTCATAAAAATTAATCCCTCACTGGCTTTATCCAATCTTCCAATCGGAAAAATACGTTTTGGGTAATTAATATAATCAACAATATTATTTCGGACTTCTAAATTGGTTGTACATTCAATTCCGACAGGCTTATTGAACGCCAAATAAATCATTTTTTCGTGCTTCTCCACGATTAATTTTCCGTCTACGCGTATTTCATCATTTGGCGAAACTTTGGTTCCCATTTCCGGCACAACGCCATTTATTGTCACACGTCCTTCTTCGATAAGTTTATCGGCTTCACGACGGGAACAGAATCCCGTTTCGGCAATAAATTTATTAAGACGTTTTAAATTTTCTTCCATACTGCAAAAATAGGCAAAATTTAAATTTTAAGCTTTCATTTCAGATTTAAAAAGCTTAGTAGCTTAGAATCTTAGCATCTCAGAATCTTTATCGATGATGAAATTCTTTGCTATCTTCTGGAGTTTCATTTCTTTCAAACATTCCATAATCGCGAACAACTGTTGCAATTCGTAAATGATAATCTTTAAAAACTTCATTTCTGCCTTTTTCCTGCGCCTGACGGTGCATTTCAAGATTTCGCCATTGTTGAATGCTTTTTTCATCTCTCCAAAATGACAAAGACAAAATTTTTCCGGGATCAGCTAAGCTTTGAAATCTTTCTATAGAAATAAATCCATCAATATGGTTTAATTCAGGTTTTAGATTTGCGGCTATATCTAAATATTCTTCTTTTCTTCCTTCATTCGGAATAACTTCAAAAATTACAGCTATCATATTTTTATTTATTGTAATGAAATCCAAATTGCTTTTGGTAGTCTGGCGTTGATCATTGGTTCGTATTGTATGTTATTTTCTAAAAGTTGTATCGTTTTATAATTATCAAATAAAAAACATAAAGCTTCAGTTGCTAAATGAATTGAAAAATGTTTAGCGAGGCACATATGTCCGCCAATTCCAAAAGTTAGATTTTCGTTATTGTTGCTTCTTTCAATGTTAAAATTAATTGGATTTTCAAATTTTTCAGAATCAAGATTTGCCGATGCAAGTACAACTAAAATCAAATCATCTTTTTTAATAAGGCTTTCGCCGATGGAAATATCTTCAACAGCAATTCTTCTGGTATTATGAATTGGCGAATCAAATCGCAACGTTTCAATAACCGATTTTTCAATTTCCATTTTACTGGAAAAAGTTTTATTATTCAGAATCTGCAATAATGAATTACTCAAAATTCCTCTTCCGGCATCAAAACTCTGAATAAATAATCCAATTAAATTGCTAACGCTTATTGTTTTAATTTCGTCAAGCGAAAGAGAATTGGAGTTAGGAATTTTGGACGATAAAGATTCGAAAAAATGTAATGAAGAAAGCTGTTTTTCTGCAATTGAAAATATCGCTTCTGAAATTTCATTGATAGAATTTACTTGTATTTCTATTTTCTGCGGAAGCATTATTTTAACCAAAGATTCAATTTTATTAGAAAAAAAATCACAATCTTTTTCTTCAAAACCAAAACTTTTCAGAATAACCAAAACAGGCAATTTTTTGCAAACCGAATTTACCCAATCGATTTTGTTTTCAGTCAGATAACTTTTTATTAATTGAGAAATAATCAAATTAATATCGACTGATTTCATTTTTGAAAACAGCAACATTGCAATTTCTTTTGAAATTTCATGCTGAATTCCGTTTGATAGTCGTGTCAAATTATTTAAAATTTCTAAAGCCTTTTTATTCAGTTTTTGTTCGTTGTTCGCATTTACAACCGGAATTTCGGCTTTAGGGTTTTTCAAAATAGAAACACAATCTTCATAAGAATATATTGCCCATATTTTATTCGTTTCATCCCAATAAACCGGATTGTTTTGCAACATGGTTTTGTAGATCAAATAAGGATTGCTGACATCAGATTGAAGGAATAAAGTCGGATTCATGTGGAATGTTTTTGACAAAGTTATTTAACTTTACAAGGCAATAGTTCATTCTGTACTTAACTATGAAAATTTAGATGGAAGATCAATTTATAAAAACGGCATCTTTAATTGGCGACCCAACGCGCGCCTCAATTCTATGGGCTTTAATGGATGGACGAGCTTTTACAGCCACAGAATTAGCGGTTTCTGTAAATACTTCACCACAAAATATAAGCATGCATTTAGGAAAACTTCTCGATGCCGATTTGCTTCGTGTAGAAAAACAAGGCCGTCATAAATATTATAGATTTTCGAATAAAGAAGTCGCTTACGCACTTGAAGCAATGGCAAGTTTAGTTCCGAAACCAGAAATTCCTTCAAAAAACAAACCAGAAAAATATCCTCCAATAAAATTCTGCCGAACTTGTTATGATCATTTAGCCGGAAAAATTGGCGTTGCGTTGACGGATAGTTTATTGGAACAAAATATTATTAAAGAAAATAATAATGCGTTTGAAATTAGTACCGAAGGCAAAAAATGGTTTTCTGATTTTGGAATTAATTTAGAAGATGCTCAAAAGCAAAAACGAATATTTCTAAAACCCTGTTTAGATTGGAGCGAACGAAGAAATCACATTGCCGGTTCAGTTGGAACTTTGCTTTTCAATAAAATGAAAAACGAAGATTGGTTGAGAAAAACTGAAAATTCCAGAGCAATAATTGTGACTGCAAAAGGAGAGAAGGAGTTGTTGAAGTATTTTAAGATTGTTGTTTAGACCACTTAGACTTCTTAGATTGTTAGAATTTTACGTAAAATTTGTCATTCCGAGGAACGAGGAATCTCCACAAGAAACTCCGTTCCTAAAATGATAATCTTTGTCGAGCTGCTTGTGGAGATTCCTCGTTCCTCGGAATGACAAAAATAAGGTTCAATAAGAGAAACCTCTGTTACTTTGTCCCTTTGTAACTTTGTTCCTTTGTTACTTTGAACCTTCAAAAAGAAACTCAATCACTTTATCATACAATTCATCATCATGCATTCCGTGACCTAAACCAGTTGTTTCAATAAATTGACTGTTTTTCCAATTGCTAGCTATTTTTTTTCCTTCTTCAAAAGCAACAATTTTATCCGAAACATCATGAGCAATCAAGCCAGGAATACTAAATTCTGAAGCAAATTTTTGTCCTGAAAAATCTTCTAATTTAAAATTAAACCGATCAAGGAATTTGCTTTCCAAAAGCGAAAACATTTTGGTATTCAGACTCAACATTGATATATAATTGTCAATCAAAGTTTTCAATTCTGACGGAGCTCCCAAAATTACCATTTTATTAATACTGGTGTTTGGAAATAAATATTGATGATATATAGATGCCGCACCGCCAATCGAATGCCCGATGATTATTTCCGGCTGATATTTTTCGACTGCCTTATTAATAAATTCTGCGTAAAGAGGAACATTGAATTCTTTTCCACTGCTTTGTCCGTGTGCTGGCGCATCAATTGCAATAATAGTGCTTCCTGATTTTTGAAGATGAGGTAGCGTTTTTTTCCAGCGTGAAGCATTGCTTTCCCAGCCGTGAACTAACAAAATTTTGGTTTCATTTCCTTTCCAGATATAGGTTTGAAAATGATGTTCGTTATGATGAAAAATTTCTGTTTCTGTATTCTTTAAAACTTTTGGTAGTTCTTCTTTTTGCAACCTTCCAATTCTCGGCTGGCTGAAAAGTGCATAAGAAAGTTCAACGGCTTTTTGCGGACGCACATAACTCAAAAGGTTAATATAAGATCCAACTGATTTTAATGTAATGAAGCGAATGCCTTTTTTAATTCCCAAAACTTAAATTTTTTCTAAAGGTAAAAAATATGATTATAAACTTGCTAAAAAATGTTTTGCCACAAATAAAAAGATTAAAAAGATTTTATCCAGCATAAGAATAATTTAATCAGTGTTAATCCTTTTAATCTGTGGCAAAAAAAAAGTTAATGCAAAAAAAAAGTCCCGATTTAATCGGGACTTGATATTTAGAATTTTGCGAACAATTGTTCCATTTTTTCTTTTTCTTCTTCAGCTAATTGCGTATCAACTAAAATTCTTCCTGAGTGTTCATCAGTGATGATTTTCTTTCTTGAAGCAATTTCAACCTGAGTTTGTGGTGGAATTGTAAAGAAAGATCCTGCAGAAGCTCCTCTTTCAATAGAAACTACAGCTAATCCGTTACGAACACTGCTTCTGATTCTGTTGTAAGCAGCTAATAATCTGTCCTCGATTTGAGAAGCATATTCAGCAGATTTTTCGCTCAAGAAAGCTTCTTCTTTCTGAGTTTCAGCCATGATAGCATCTAATTCAGATTTTTTATGTTTTAAATGAGAGCTTTTAGCATCAAGTTTTTCTTTTAAATTAGAAATAACTTCTTTTTTGTGCTCGATAGAAGCTTTCATTTCTTTGATTTGCTTTTCAGCTAATTGAATTTCCAATTCTTGAAATTCAACCTCTTTAGTCAAAGAATTAAATTCTCTGTTATTACGAACTGATTCTTGTTGTTTTGTGTATTTTTTGATAACCTCTTTGTGCTCCTCAATAGCATTTTTCTTTGCTTTGATTTGCTCCTCAATCACTTCAAGTTCACTTTTCAGTTTCTCTGAACGCGTGCTTAAACCTGCAACTTCATCTTCTAAATCTTCCACTTCTAAAGGAAGTTCTCCTCTCACGTTTCTGATTTCGTCAATTCTAGAGTCAATAAGCTGTAAATCGTATATTGCTCTTAACTTGTCCTCAACACTTAATTCTTTCGTATTCGCCATATTCTATAAGTTTCTATAAGTACTTAACTGGATTTGTATTTTCTTCTGATAAAATGATGGCAAAATTAAGGATTTTTTTTCGAAGATAATCAACAATATAGTTTTTTGTATAGCGTTCACTCTCAAAATGACCAATATCTGCTAAAAGTAGTCGGTTTTCAGCCTCATAAAATTGATGGTATTTTAAGTCGGCGGTCAAAAATACATCAGCTCCAGCCTGAATTGCATTTTTTATGGCAAAACTTCCTGAACCTCCCAAAACAGCCACTTTCTTTATTTTTTTTCCTAAAAATGCCGAATGGCGGATTCCGTCAGCAATCATTTTGTTTTTTACGAAGTGAAGAAATTCCTTTTCATCCATTTCATTTTCAAATTCGCCAATCATTCCCAAGCCGATATTTTGATGCGAATTCTGCAAATCATAAATTTCATAAGCGACTTCTTCATATATATGATTGGCAAAAAGCGCTTTTAAAATTTTGGATTGTAAATGTTTTTCAAACGTAACTTCGATTTTTATTTCCTTAGTTTCGGTTAATTCTTGACGTTCTCCAATAACAGGATTACTTTCAGAATTTCCTTTATAAGTTCCAATTCCTTCCGAATTAAAACTACAATTGTCATAATTTCCAATTGTTCCAGCGCCAGCATCAAACAAAGCTTGACGAACTTTTTGCGCATTTTCAGGAACGGTATAAGTAACTAATTTTTGAATGAAATTCTGTTTCGGAATTAAAATTTTGGTATTTGTCAAGCCCAAAGCATCACAAAATATTTTGTTTACTCCAGCCGAATGATTGTCTAAAGCGGTGTGAACGGCATAAATCGCAATGTCGTTTTTAATGGCTTTGAGGATGGCACGTTCAACATAATTTTTGCCGGTAATTTTTTTGATTCCCGAAAATAGAATTGGGTGAAAACAAACCACCAGATTGCAATTTTTGGCAATCGCCTCGTCAATTACATTTTCCAGAGCGTCGTGGCAAACCAAAACACCTGTGCTTTCGGTTTCAGAATCTCCGACTAAAAGCCCAACATTGTCAAAATCTTCGGCGTAAGCCAAAGGGGACATTTCTTCGAGAACTGAGATAATATTTTTGATTTTCATTTTGGTGATTTCAAATTTTTGTTAGTACAATTACCTTGTACTAAATGTGTGAAAAGTTTATACTAAATACAAATTTAGTACATTTGTAATATAAAATTTATAAGTTATGACAACTATAAAAATTAACGAACATACGAAGACAGGAAAAGCATTTATGGAAATGTTCGAAGCTTTTTTTAAAGGTCTTGATGGTATTGAAATTGTCGAAACAGATACTTATGGACAGGTTAATGAGGAAGAAAGTATTTATAGCCCAGAATTTGTTGAGAAAGTAAAAAGAGCAGAAGAAAATATAAAAAATGGCGAAACTACAACGCTAAATCCAGATGATATATGGGGAAGTTTAGGGTTGAAATAACAAAAGTTGCGAGTCAAGATATTGAGAAACATAAAAAATCAGGGAATAAAATTTCTATTAAAAATATAGCTAAGATTTTAATCGATCTTACGGAAAATCCGTTTGAAGGGTTCGGAAATCCTGAACCCCTTAAATATGAATATTCAGGTTTTTGGTCAAGACGAATTAATCAAAAGGATCGATTAATTGATCGTGTAGATGACGAAATTGTTACTGTATTTGTAATCTCTGCAATGGGTCATTATTCAGATAAATAACTTTATGAACGTACTTCGAAAAATACTTTTCCCATTTGCCATTTTATACGGATTCATTACTTCAATCCGAAATTTTCTATTTGATAAAGGAATTCTGAAATCGACTTCATTTGATATTCCGGTAATTGCTGTTGGAAATTTAAGTGTTGGCGGAACCGGGAAAACGCCACAGATCGAATATTTGATTCGGTTATTGTCAGATAAATATCAAATCGCAACTTTAAGCCGAGGTTATAAAAGAAAGTCGGAAGGTTTTGTTTTAGCTGACGAAAATTCCAATGCCGAAATTTTAGGAGATGAACCTTTTCAGTTTTATCAAAAATTTCCATTTGTAATGGTTGCGGTTGATGCCAATAGGACAAACGGGATAAAACAATTGCTTTCACAACAAATTACACCTGAAATTATTTTGCTTGATGATGCCTATCAACATCGAAAAGTAAAAGCCGGGTTTTATATTTTATTGACTTCATATGATGATTTATATGCAGATGATTTTATGTTGCCAACTGGAAATCTGCGCGAAAGCAGAAGCGGAGCAAACAGAGCAAAAATTGTGATCGTAACAAAATGCCCAAGAGATTTATCAGATGAAAAACAGGCCGAAATTCGATTGAAATTAAATTTAAGTTGTTCGCAACAAAGCTTTTTTACTTTTATAGATTATGATGATGAAATTCATAGTAAAGAAGAAAAAATAGAAATAAATCAAATTAAATCAGAATCAAAATTGCTTTTGGCCGGAATTGCAAAACCAAAACCATTTTTCGATTATCTTAAAAATGAAAATGACGAATGCTTGACTTTTCCTGATCATCATCATTTCTCTGATGCCGATTTAGATTCGATTCAGGAAAAAGCAAAAGGCAGAAAAATAATTACAACCGAAAAAGATTACGTAAGATTAAAAGATTCAAAATTGGTTTCGCAATTGTATTATCTTCCAATAAAAAGCACTTTTATTAATCATCAACAAAATTTTGATGCAACGATTTTAGAGTACGTGAAAAATAACTTAGGAGCTTAGTTAATCAAAAAACTTAGCAATTGTACTGTAGAATTCGTCAGGCACAAATGGTTTTGTAATTACATCGTTCATTCCAAAAGATAAAAGCATATCACGATTTTCGTCAAGCGAAATGGCTGTCAAGGCAATAATTGGAGTTGTTTTGTCAAACTCCCGAATCAATTTTGTAGCCGTTGTTCCGTTGATACCAGGCAAATGAACATCCATTAAAACCATATCAAAACGTTTTACTTTTAAAAGTTCGACAGCTTCTTCACCATTGTCAATTATATCACAGCAAATGGCTTTGTTTTCCAGCATTTTTCGAGTAATCATCTGATTGATTTTGTTGTCTTCAATCAATAAAATCGATTTATGCTCCAATTGTTTGTCACTATAAAGTTTTGTGTTTTCTTCAACAACTTCTAATGGCTCAGTATTAATGTGGAAATTTAATTTGAAAGTAAAAGTTGAACCTTTACCCACTTCACTTTTTAATTTTATTTCGCCACCAAGTAGCTCAATTAATTTTTTTACAATAGTAAGACCTAAACCTGTTCCGCCATATTTACGGTTTACTTCAATAGAACCTTGCGAAAAACTCTCAAAAACAGATTGCAGCTTGTCTTCCGGAATTCCAATTCCAGTATCTACGATTTCAAAATAAACCGTGGCATTTTCTTCTTCAATCGCATATAATTTTGCGATTACATTGACATGCCCATTTTGTGTGAATTTTAAAGCGTTGTTGATTAAGTTGAGTATAATTTGAGACAATTTTGTTGGGTCACCAATTAAATTATCGGGAATTGCTTCGTCAATTTCAAGATTGAAGTAGTTTTTATTGGCTGTAGCCAATTCTTTTAAAGAGCTTTGGATGTTAAACAGCAGCTCTTTTAAATTGAAACTAATATATTCGACTTCAACTTTAGTGGAGTCAATTTTGTTGATTTCCAGAATTTCATTGATAAAAGTAGTCAGGTAGTTTCCTGAAAATTTCAATGATTCTAGATATTTTAGCTGATTTTTTTTAGGATTGTCTTCTAAAAGTAAATGTGTAATTCCGTTGATTGCATTAAGCGGAGTCCGGAGTTCATGGCTTACTGTTGATAAAAATTCAGATCTGGCTTTTGACGCTTTTTCAGCTTTGTTTTTTGCCAAAATCAGTTCTTTGTTTTTTTCTCTTAAAAGTAAATTATTCTGATTTCGAATAATATTGTTTTTGTAAAGCGCCAGACTTAAAAGTGATAAAATCGAAATCAATGCAATTGCCAGAATACTAACCAATTTTGAATAACGATAGGTTTTAAGCTGGATTTTTTGATCACTTTCTCGCTGAATCGTATTGTTTATGGATTGCGTTTTTTTGAATTTCTCAAATTCATTGAGATCCAATTTTGCGTTTTTAAGTTTTAAAATATAGTTTTCGATTTGATAATGCTCATCTAAATAAGAATAAGCAAGATCAAAGTTTCTGTTTTTTTTGTAATACTGACTGATAGCGAGTATAATCTTAGATTTTTGAACCAGATTGTTGTTTTTTGCGCTATAATCGAGAGCATTGTCAAAATAAACTAAAGCCGAATCATTTCGCTTAAGTGCAGTTTCAAGAAGTCCAAGCTGATAATAAGAATCTGCTTTTGTTTTAAGGATTTTTGGATTGTCAGGTTTCTTTACTATTTTTTGGAAAGTTTTTGCAGAAAGCGGCAAATTTTTTCCAATTTTTAAAGCCATCGCTTTTTGATAACCTAAAATTTCGCCATGATCGACAATTTTTAATTCTTTTAATAAACTGTCTGCTTTTTTATAATAAATATTACCAATTTCAAAATTTCCCTGCGCAGTATTGGTGGCTCCAATATAGTGCAAAGCCAATATTTTTGTACATGTCGGTTTTACTTTATCAAACAGCGAAACGCTTTTATGAAAGTTTTTTAAAGCTGCATCAAATTTCTGCTGGTTGTAATAAATTTTTCCCAGTTTGAAAGTTTGATTGGCTAAATTTTCAGTTTTATTATTGGTTTGGCAAAAATCAATAGATTTTTTAGTGTAAAAAAGTGCCTTATTGTACTTTTTCTTTTCAAGATTTGAGTTGGCTAATTTATTGTAATAGGAAATACTATCCGTATTCTTTTTGGTTTGAGAATACAAAATTGAACTAAAAAAACAAACAAGAATAAGAATGCGGTATTTCATGTATGGCAATGCTTTTACAATGAATTTATGTTTTTCTTATCAGTAAAATCAAATCTATTAATCTTGATGAATAACCAATTTCGTTATCGTACCAGCCCACTACTTTTACCATTTTATCAATGACAGAAGTAAGTTGAGCATCAAATAAGCACGAATGTCTATTTCCAATTATATCAACAGAAACGATCGGATCTTCTGTGTAATCTAATATTCCTTTTAAATTTGTTTTTGAGGCTATTTCAAATGCTTTATTAATTTCTTCAATAGTAACAGCGCGTTTTACATTGAATGTAATATCTGTTAATGAACCATCGGGAACTGGAACACGAATACCACATCCTCCGATTTTTTGATGCAATTTAGGAAAAATTTTTGTTAATGCCTTAGCTGCACCTGTAGTTGTTGGAACAATCGACTGACTTGCGCCTCGCGCCCTGCGTAAATCCTTATGTGGCTGGTCGTGAAGACTTTGGTCAGTTGTGTATGAATGTATCGTTGTAATATAAGCTTGTTCAATTCCGCAAAGATCGTCAATGATTTTAATCATAGGCGCAGCATTGTTTGTTGTGCAGCTTGCATTTGAAACAATTGTCTCATTTCCTTCTAAAATATCTTCATTTACACCTAAAACTACTGTTTTTATTGTGTCAACTTCTGACGGAGCTGAAAGAATTACCTTTTTTGCTCCAGCTTCCAGATGCGCATTTAATTCTTCATGCGTTTTATATTTTCCTGTTGATTCAATTACAAAATCAATATTGTGGCTTTTCCAATCTAAGTTAGAAATATTTTTTTCATGAAAAAACTTAAAATGTTTATTATCAACAATAATTGATTCTTCATCATGACTCACAGTAAAAGGCAAAACACCATGAATACTGTCGTATTTTATTAAATGTGCCATCGTTTTATTGTCGGCAATATCGTTGATGGCAACAACTTCAATTTCTGGATGATTTAAAAGTAGGCGAAATAAATTTCTGCCGATTCTTCCAAAACCATTTATAGCAATTCTAGTTTTCAATTTTTCGTTTATTTGTTTAATCATTCAACCGTTTAATCGGTTATACAATTAAACGATTAAACGGTTAAACTTTTTATAAAATATGTTTTTGTGCTTTGTATGAAGAACGAACCAATGGCCCGCTTTCAACATGACGGAAACCTAATTCAAGTCCAAATTTTTCGTATCTCGCAAATTGTTCAGGAGTAATAAATTCCTTTACAGGCAAATGTTTTTTACTTGGTTGTAGGTATTGTCCAATAGTAACGACATCAACATTTGCATTGCGTAAATCAGTCATAGTCTGAAAAACTTCCTCTTCAGTTTCACCAAGACCTAACATAATACCAGATTTAGTTCTGTTGATTCCTTTTTCTTTTAAGTAACGCAAAACTTCAAGACTACGGTCATATTTTGCCTGAATTCGAACTTCTCGGGTTAATCGGCGAACCGTTTCAACGTTATGAGAAACTACTTCAGGATTTGCTTCGACAATTCGGTCTATGTTTCTTTCGATTCCCTGAAAATCTGGAATTAAAGTTTCAAGTGTAGTATTTGGGTTCATTCTTCGGATTGCTTTTACAGTTTCAATCCAGATTATAGATCCTCCATCTTTTAAATCATCTCTATCAACGCTAGTAATTACAGCGTGTTTGATGTTCATGATTTTAATAGAGCGGGCAACTTTTTCTGGCTCATCCCAATCTACTGTTTCTGGACGTCCGGTTTTTACACCGCAAAAACCGCAAGAACGTGTACAGATGTTTCCAAGAATCATAAAAGTTGCTGTTCCTTCGCCCCAGCATTCCCCCATATTTGGGCAGCTTCCAGAAGTACAAATTGTGTTTAAGCTGTATTTATCAACTAAACCACGAAGTTCAGTATATTTTTGTCCAATTGGAAGTTTAACCTTTAACCATTTAGGTTTTCCAGTTGGTATATTTTCAATGACTGTTTCCATATATCAAAATTCAAAATACAAAGATAAGGAATGTAGTTTATTTTGGGATTTGTTTACAGGTTTATTTGATGATTGATGTTTATGAAGTAGGAAGTTCTGTTTGAATATAATTCAGTTTAAATGTTAAAAATACGATTTTTAAGAACCACATTTGTCAAAATATTCCTCTTTTTGTTTGTCTAGCTCCTTAAGCCCAATAATTATGATATCTAGTTGACTTTTAATCCTTTAATTTTTATACCTTTATTTGTTATAAAATACCTTTTTTTGAAATAAAAATAGAAATATAATGTAGTACATTTGTTGTTAAATTGTAATAAATAAAAACATGAAAAAGAAATTAATAGTTTTAGGAATTTTATTTGCCACATTGGGATTTACTAAAATGAATGCGCAAATTAATTTAGGAGATAAAGCAATGGGAGCGCTGCAAAAAGGCGTCACTAGTTTTACCTTGACTAATGCTGATGCAGCAACTTTATCGAAAGAAGCTGTTCGTAAATTAGATTCGACAAATGAAGTTGCAGGACCAAACGACGGTTATACTTTAAGATTAAACAGAGTTTTTGGAAAATATACTTCTGGGGAAGGATATACGCTGAATTATAAAGTTTATAAATTGAAAGAAGTTAATGCATTTGCAACTGCTGACGGAAGTGTTCGTGTATATTCTGGTTTAATGGATATTATGGATGACAACGAATTATTGGCGGTTATTGGTCATGAAATTGGTCACGTAGCCAATAATGATACGAGAGATGCTATGCGAGCGGCTTACCAAAAAGAAGCTTTAATTGATGGAGCATCTTCACAATCTGCAAAAATTAGTGCAGTAACAGATAGTCAGTTAGGGAAAATTGGAAGTGCAATGATTGATAGTAAACATAGCCGTAAACAAGAAGCCGAAGCCGATTTGTTTTCGTATAATTTTTTAAAGAAAAACGGTTACAATGTAAATGCTGAAGAATCTGCTTTTAGAATTTTGGCTAAAATGAGTCAGGGAGCTGAAGCTTCTTTTCTTGACAGAATGATGAGTTCACACCCAGATTCTGCTAAAAGAGCCGATGATGCTAAAGCAAGAGCAGAGAAAGATGGTTTGTATAAGCCATATGTCCAGCAGAAAATTGTAAATACAGCTCCTGTTGTCAAAACTACTACTACAAAAAAAGCAACTACAACGAAGAAAACTACAACAACAAAGAAAAAGTAGTTCTAGATAAAAAAAACGGCAATTTAATATTGCCGTTTTTTTTTTTTTTTTTAGATTGAAACGAAGAGTTTTTGGTTTTACTATTTTTTTTTAAAGCTCGATAAGTTGATAGGTATTTTATAATAGATATTAGTTAAGATCTTTCTGGTGGTATTATGGATTTCTTTCAAAGTTGTAACTATGTCTTATTGTTGTGTAAGATTGTCTTTTAGAGGGTTATGGTACTGTGAGTTGAGTTGTACTTTTGCAACGAAAATTACAAAGTCGAAAAGAGTTTAATTGTTATTAAAATGAAAAAAATAATTTATCTTATATTATTGGTTCAAAGTGGAATTACTTTGGCTCAAACAAAAACGGTTGTTACTCAATATGGTGAGAAAGTAACGATTCATCCCAATGCCAATAATGGTTTGACGGCTGAAAATGGGGATGTGCAGTTAAGGGGAGAGTTGATTAAGCCTACAGCCATAAAGGTGAGTCCGGTTAATACGTTGTCGGTGATAGGGTTGCAGGCTGGTGTGAATTCAGATAAAATTATGGTGTCTGATGTTTCTGGTGTTTTAAAAACGATTAATCAAAGTGGAATAGTAATTGAGCCATGGCAGATTGAAAAGTCGACAAATAAAGCAACTTCAAATAGCGATAATATTTATCAAATGGGTAATGTGGGTATTGGAACTAATTCGCCTTCAGAAAAGCTGCAGGTGAATGGTAATGCCAAAATCGATAATAAGCTTTATTTGGGACAAGCAGCTACAGCTCCAACTACAGGTATATCTCAAGTAGTAAGGAATAATGTTACAGGTGAATTATGTGTTGTACAAACAAGTCCTGGCGGCAAACCAGTTAATGCTGTTGAATATGTTATAAAAAATGTCAATTTAGCATGGTTAGCAAATTATGATACAAAAATCCCAGTTTCAGATTATACTCTGTTTATTACAGCTTCATCATTCAAGCCACAAAAGACTCTGAGTTTGAAATTGTATAGTACTGTGACAGGCGATTTTTCTCCGTCAAGTGTAATTGCTTATGTGCAAAACGGGACATGGCGCTTAAGTGCAGATTACATACAAGCCACACCTACTGATGGATTGAATGGAACGTGGACTATTGATTGTATAGTGATGAATAATGCTTTAATAGCAGCACTTGCAACTCAAAATGTTAGTTTAAATGGAAGTGAGATAGGTGAGGCGACGGCTATGCCTGCCGGATTATAATTGTTTTGTTGTGTATCGTGCATCCTATTAAAATCTAAAACCCGATTGATTAGTGAAGAGAAGAAGATTCTTAAAAAATTTGTAAATATCTAATAGTGTGATTTTTTTTCTCGACAAGCTTTTTAATGTTTATTCTTTATTAGATAAGGGATGAGTTAATCTATCCTTCGGGTTTTAATCAGGCATTTTGCAGTATATAATTACATGTGAAAATTTCGCTTTGCGATAAAAAAAGTTGGTAGACTTAATTGAAATTAAAATGAAAAAAATAATTTATCTTATATTATTGGTTCAAAGTGGAATTGCTTTGGCGCAAACAAAAACTGTTGTTTCTCCAAATGGTGAAAAAGTAACGATTAATGCCAATGTCAACAATGGTTTGACAGCTGAAAATGGGAATGTGCAGTTAGGAGGAGAGTTAGTTAAACCTACAGCAATACAGGCAAGTTCAGTTAATACATTGTCGGTAACAGGATTGCAGTCTGGCACAACTTCAGATAAAGTTATAGTGTCTGATGCTTCAGGTGTTTTGAAAACAATTGATCAAAGTGCAATAGCAATTGAACCATGGCAAATAGAAAAAACAACAAATAAAGCGACTTTAAATACTGACAATATTTATCAAATGGGTAATGTGGGTATTGGAACAAATTCGCCTTCAGAAAAACTTCAGGTGAATGGTAATGCCAAGATTGATAATAAGCTTTACTTGGGGCAGGCAGGCACAGCTCCGGCTACGGGTACATCTCAAGTAGTAAGGAATAATACTACCGGTGAATTATACGTGGTGCAAGCAGCGAATCCTACTGCGAAATCTTTTAATTATGTTCAGTATGTTTTGTCAAATGTTAATTTAGACTGGGTTGACAATTTTGACACAAAAATTCCGGCAGCAGGTTATACTTTGATAATAACAGGATCATCATTTAAGCCAAAAAACACCCTTACTTTAAAGCTAGCTCCTAATTTGCCAGGTGATTTTTCTCCGGGAAATGTGATTAGTTTTGTTCAAAATGGTACATGGAGAATAAATGCTGATTACATAGGATCTGCAACTACAGATGGATTGAATGGTACATGGACCATTAATTGCTTAGTGATAAATAATGTGTTGGTAGCTACACTTCCAACTCAGAATGATGATTTAAAAGGAAAAGAGGTAGGTGCAGCGACTGCCATTCCTGCAGGATTGTAATTGTTTGATGTTGATTCAAATAAAATCTAAAACCTTAGTTGTTAGTTAAAATAATGAGGGTATTGCTTAAAAGTTTGAAAATCTAATAGTGTGATTTTTTTTTCTCGACAAGCCTTCTAATTGTTTGTTCGTTTTAGATAAGGCATTGAATAAATCTATTTTTCGGGTTGGAACGAGATATTTGGCAGTATATAATGAAAAGTGAAAAATTTTCACTTTGCAATGAAAAATTAGAAAAAAGAAGATGAACTTAATTGAAATTAAAATGAAAAAAATAATTTATCTTATATTATTGGTTCAAAGTGGAATTGCTTTGGCGCAAACAAAAACTGTTGTTACTTCAAATGGTGAAAAAGTAGCGATTCATCCCAATGCCAATAATGGTTTGACAGCTGAAAATGGGAATGTGCAATTAGGAGGAGATTTGGTTAAGCCTACAACAATACAGGCGAGTTCAGTTAATACATTGTCGGTAACAGGATTGCAGTCTGGCACAACTTCAGATAAAGTTATGGTGTCTGATGCTTCGGGTGTTTTGAAAACAATTGATCAAAGTACATTAACGATTGAACCATGGCAAATAGAAAAAACAACAAATAAAGCAACTTTAAATACCGACAATATTTATCAAACGGGCAATGTGGGTATTGGAACAAATTCGCCTTCAGAAAAGCTTCAGGTGAATGGTAATGCCAAGATTGATAATAAGCTTTATTTGGGGCAGGCAGGCACAGCTCCGAATACCGGTACATCTCAAATAGTAAGGAATAATACTACCGGTGAATTACACGTAGTACAAGCGGAGAATCCTACGGCGAAATCTTTTAATTATGTTCAGTATGTGTTAACAAATGGGAATTTAGACTGGGTTGACAATTTTGACACAAAAATTCCGGCAGCAGGTTACACTTTGATAATAACAGGATCATCATTTAAGCCAAAAAACATTATGACTTTAAAAGTGTCTTCATACTTGGAAGGTGATTTTTCTCCGGTAAATGTAATTGGTTTTGTACAAAATGGAACATGGAGAATAAATGCTGATTACATAGGATCTGCAACGACAGATGGGTTGAATGGCACGTGGACTATTAATTGTTTAGTAATAAATAATGTGTTGGTAGCTACAATTCCAATTCAAAATAATGATTTAAAAGGGAAAGAGATAGGCGCGGCGACTGCTATTCCTGCGGGATTGTAATCGTTTTGTTATCTGTGAAAAAAATAAAACCCGACAAGTTATTAAGCTGTCGGGTTTTTGTTATTATCGGTTTATCCTAAAACATGATGAGCTAAAACTTTTTGTACATCATATACGTTTACAGATTTATTAAATTGTTTCACTATACTTGGGTTTAATTCACTTGAAACCCAAATTTTTAATTCAGCATCAAGATCAAAAGTTCCTGCAGTTTCTACACTAAAACGTGTAATGCTTTTGTAAGCGATTGATTTATATTCTGTTTTACTTCCTGTAATTCCTTGAACATCAACCAGAATTAATCTTTTGTTTGTGAAAATAAAAGTGTCACGAATCAATTTAAAACCCATTTCGATTTCTTCGTTATCAGTTAAAAGCTGTCCGTATTTTTTTAGTAAATCTTCTTGACTGACAGTACCTGCATTGCCCATAAGAGCAGAAAATATTCCCATTTTTTAGTTTTAGTTTAAATAAAATTGTTTTGCATTTAAGAAAACGTAAAGGTAATTGAATTTGTTAAATTTTATAATTGCCGTTAGATTTAATTAATAGAGGAGTTATAATTAACGAAAGTAAAAACGATGAGATTAGAGAAACAATTATGTTCCCATAGGCTTTTATATTTAAAGAAATAAAAAATCTAAAACTAAAGATAGCTGTTGAAACAACAAGGATTAAAATCCAGTATTTTAAATTTATTTTAGATTGCTGATAATGCTTTTTTGGAAGTTTTAGAAATGCTATTGCAATAAAAAACGCCCCAATTAAAGTGCTTAAATGTTGTGCAGCTTTCCAAAAAGTGACTTTGTTTCCAAACAAAATAAAAGTGTTTCTTAACTCTGGAATATGAATTACAAAACAACCATTCTTGTGAGTGAACGCATCCCAAAAAAGATGAGAAGCGATGCCAATAATTGCTGATAATAAAACTATAAATAGATTTTTGTTGAAATAATTCGTCCAATTAAATTCCGTAAAAACAATTATTCTTGATTTAAAAGAATTTGGAAGATTTAAAAATAAATCGTTTCGAATCACATTATGAAAAAGAAAAGTCAATAGAATTGCTAACGGCAAATCAAACCAAAATATTCCTGAGACTGTGTGGCTATATTTACTCTGAACTTGCATTCTGATAAAATACTCAAAATCTGGAGTTAAGCTTCCAATGATTAAAGCTGTCCAAGAAAACCATTTTTTAGGGAAATATTTTAAAGGAAAAATTATTGCAGGGTGAGCAAATGTAAATGGCATTTGGTTTTTAGTTTGGTAAAATAGATTTAAAGATAAAGATATTTTGATAACAAAAAATCAAAAAAAAGCAGAACCTAAGAGTTCTGCTTTTCTGTTTTTCGATTATTATTTTATTCAGGTTGTGTTTTAATTGTAATAGGAAGATTATATGCTGTTCTAACAGCTTTTCCATTTAAAACACCTGGAACCCATTTTGTTTTTAATGATTTTAATACTCTAATAGCTTCTTTGCCCATTCCGTAACCCGGATCTTTTTGTACCATGATGTCAGTTATTGAGCCATCTCTTTCAATTACAAAAGAAACATATACTTTAAGAGTCATTTCGGCGTCCAATTCTGGTCTATTAAAGTTATTTCCAACATAGCTGTAAAACTTGTCCATTCCTCCAGGAAAACTTGGCATTTTGTCTAATGCTGCTGCAATTACAGGACTATTGTCAACTGGAGCTGGATCGGAAATATTTCCTTCTCCACCACCGCTTCCTGGCAATACATTTGTCACAGTTCCATCGCCACCAGTAGCATTGTCTACAATCGTATGATTTTCAACATTTGTTGCAATATCGGGTGTAGCTTGAGATGCATCTGTAATAACAGGGTTTATCAATTGTGTATTAATTGACGGAGCAGCTGGAACAGTCTGTGTTGGAGGTGCCACAGGTGCAGGTGGTACAGGTTTTACCAAATCAGGCGTAATATTAACCGGTGTTAATGGTTCGTCGAATGGAGCTGGTTCGATAATTTCATTCGGTCTTAACTTATTAATCAGCATCGATGCGCTTCCCAAGGCGGCTATCAACAGTAACGCCATAAATAAGGCAGTAACTGTTGTTTTAGAATTTTCTTGACGTAATTGATACGCTCCATACTCTTTGTTTTTGTTTTCGAAAACAAGATCGGTCCACTTGCTTTCATAGATGCTTGATTTTGACATGATTTTTGGATTTTAAGGTTAAGTAACTTTAAATCATACGCGAATAGGGTTTGGGCTTTAGCAAACAACGTAGGAGTTGTTGTTTTAGTATGTTAGATAATAATTTTTTTAAGAAAAAGTATGACAATACTTTAATCTTTTCTTAAAGATAATAAATTATCTGTTACGTTCAATGATTTCTGCTAATAATTTTTTGGCACGAAGAAGTTTGACTTTTACGTTGCTTAAAGGCTCATCAATTTTAGAAGCGATCTCCTGATAGGACATTTCCTGAAAATAACGAAGTTGAATAACTTCCTGATAGTGGGGTTTTAATTCTTTGATGCATAAAAGCAAACGAGAGAGATTTTGCTCTTTAATTAATGCATCTTCTGCAGAAGGAGTAGGATCGGCAATGTTGTATGCCTGCTGGTCTTCGCTATCTGTGATTTCGATAAAAAGATTGGTTTTCTTTTTACGCAATAAATCGATATAAACATTTTTTGCGATACTGATCAGCCAGGTATTGAATTTAAATTCGGAGTTATATGTGGCGATCTTGTCGAAAGCTTTTGAGAAAGTTTCAATAGTAATATCTTCGGCAATTGTTTCGTTTTCGGTGCGTTTTAGCATGAAGCTGTAAACTTCATTCCAATAAAAATCTAATAAAAAAGTAAAGGCGATCTGATCGCCTTTTTTTGCTTTTTCTATTTTAGAATTTATTTCCAATGTACCGGTTTTGAAAAGATATTAGTTATAAAGATATTAATTTGTGTCAATATAAGCATCATCTCTACAACAGGAAACCAAATTTTCAAGTCTTTTTCTTTTAGTTTTCCAGCTGAAAATCCCATTACGGTCCACGCAACAGTATAACGAGTCGCTAAAATTGCCAACACTGCAATCCATTGAAATTGGAAAGACAATAAAAGGATAACCAAAATAAAGAAAAATAATTGTGAGGTATAAAAAATACCCAATTGCATTTTGTCAAAAAACTTGTAATGTTCTGCAGTCGAAACGTGTCTTCTTTTTTGATTGAACCACTCTTTATAAGACTCTTTCGGTTTTGAGTATGTAAAACTTTCCGGACTATAAGAAATTGTTGTGTTTGATTTGTTTGCAGCCTGATTTATGAATAAATCATCATCACCAGAACGCACCTGAATGTGATCAATAAAACCGTTTACATTAAAAAATTCCTCTTTTTTGTAGGCAAGATTTCGCCCAACTCCCATATAAGGAACGCCTATTTTTGCCCATGAAAAATATTGTACGGCAGTTAAAATGGTTTCAAAACGAATTACTTTGTTTAATATTGAACGATTTGTTTTTTCATAACCTCCATAGCCAAGAACAATAGTTTTGTTCATTGTAAAATGTGAAGTCATTGAGGTGATCCAGTTTTTAGAAGTTGGATAACAATCGGCATCAGTAAATAAAAGGTATTCTTTTTTTGAGGCTTTGATTCCTAAAGTCAGCGCATATTTTTTATTTCCCCAGAAAGCTTCGTTGTTTTCAACTTTCACTAAACGAATATTTGAATACTGTTTTTCAAATTCTTCAAAAACCTCTAAAGTTTCATCTCTTGAAGCGTCATCAATTAACACAATTTCAAAATCAGGATAATCTTGTTCGGCTAAAAGCGGTATAAATTTCTTGACATTTTCTTCTTCATTTTTGGCACAGACAATTACGGAAACTGGAAGTTTTTTGGGTGTAATTTCTTGTTGTTTAGCGAAAGCAAACTTTCCAAATACTCCTAAGTAATAAAAAAGTTGTACGACAACGATACCAATAAAAAAGTAAAATAAAATTGTAAGCATCTGATTTTAATATCTTTTAATTTCTGAATCTTGCGAGTGCAAATGTACTTATGAATTCCTAATTTTCAATGTCCAAAACCAATTTACTTTCGGCATTTTGACATTTCTTTTGCAACAGCAATAGCCTGAGGGTTTTCGGTTTTTTCTAATTCCGAAATTATGTTTTTATAATTAAAATCATCACGGTTTTGAGACAATTTTTTAGTTGCTTGAATTTCACTGATTTCGATTTCAAAACCGAAGATTCCTCTTGCTTCACGCATTGTTTTTTCTGATAAATTTTCAACACGAACAGGATTTTCTGAATTTGCTTCGTACTTATCAACCAATTTTTTTAATTGTTCAACCGAAGTTTCATAATCTACAATCTTGATTTTTCCATAAACATGTACGGCTATATAGTTCCATGTTGGTACATTTTCATGGTCGTACCAAGAAGAAGAAATATAACTATGCGGACCTGTAAAAACGGCTAAAACCTGATCGTTTTCCTTAAAACCTTCAGCTTGCGGATTCAATTTTGAAATATGTCCTTGCAAAATTTCTTTTCCGTCGGCATTAATTTCAAGTTCTATTGGAATATGAGTTGCGCATAATTTTCCATTAGTTTGATTGATTAGGATTCCAAAACTGTTTTCTTTTAAAAAAGTTCTGATTTCTTCAGGATTTTCGTTTTTGTATAAATCTGGAGTGTACATTTTTTTCTTTTTTAGGTTCAAAGGCTCAAAGAAACAAAGGTTCAAAGGTTTGAAAACCTTAATTTTTAGATCACATTGACTTCGGCTTCAATATGAATTCCGAATTTTTCAAAAACTGTTTTTTGAACTTCTTTTGAAACGGCTAAAATTTCCTGCCCCGTTGCATTTCCATAATTCACTAAAACCAAAGCTTGATTTTTATGAACTCCGGCATCACCAAAACGTTTTCCTTTAAAACCAGCCTGTTCAATCAGCCATCCTGCCGGAACTTTTAATTCAGTATCTGAAACTTCATAATATTTCATTTCAGGGAATTTTTGATGGATTTTCTCGAAATCAGATTTCAATAAAATCGGATTTTTGAAGAAGCTTCCGCTATTTCCTAATTCTTTCGGATCAGGCAATTTGCTTTGTCTAATAGCGATTACAGCATTGCTGACATCTTTTAATGTTGGCTCTGAAATATTGTTTTTCGCTAATTCGGCCAAAATATCTCCATAAGAAGTATTGATTTTATGATTGCGTTTAGTCAGTTTAAAAATAACCGAAGTAATAATATATTGGTCTTTTACTTCATGTTTGAAAATACTTTCGCGGTAACCAAAATTACATTCGGCATTTGTGAATGTTTTCATTTGTTGTGTTACAATATTCATCGCTTCGCAAGAAATAAAAGTATCTTTAATTTCGGTTCCGTATGCGCCAATATTCTGCACCGGAGTTGTACCAACATTTCCAGGAATCAGCGACATGTTTTCTAATCCGCCAAAATTATTGTCGATTGTCCAAAGAACGAAATCGTGCCAAACTTCGCCAGCCTGACTTTCAACCCAAACAAAATCGTCATCTTCTTTTGTGATTTTTTTTCCTTTTAAATCAATGTGAATAACCAATGCATCAATGTCTTTGGTTAAAAGCATATTGCTTCCGCCACCGAGAATAAATTTTTTCTCGTTTTTGTTTTCTTCTAAAATTGTTTTTAATTCATCAATAGAATGAACGGCAACGAATTGTTTTGCGCTGGCTTCAATACCAAAAGTGTTGTGTTTTTTTAAAGAAAAATTGGATTGGATTTCCATATATAAAAGGCTTTTTAATCTGAGTCAAAAGTAAGGATTATAATTTATTTGAAACGGGTTTTAAATAAATATCAAGCCTCGAAAAACAAATTGATTTCTTTTGTAAGTTTGAAAGAATTATAATGTTATAATTATGAAAGAATTTTTTCTTAAGAATAAAGTTTTACTCTTTTTGAGTTTCTTTTTATCAATTTCTTCTTTCGCGCAAATTAATATTGTCGGTGAATGGAATACGAAAGATGTAATTGGATATACAGATGTTGCAGGATATTCTTTGATTAAATCTAAATCGGAACAGAATAATTATGGTCGCCGTTTAATGTTCAAATTAGATGGCACATTTTTATGTGATGAGCCAATTGAATGTCCTAATGGTTGCTCTGTTTTTACTTCAGGTACTTATGCAATTGTTGATCAGGATCACGTGCATATAATTGTAGAAGATGTGCATTTTTCTGGATTAATGTGCGGAATGAAAAAAATAAATAAAAAAGACATAATTAGAGATTTAGGTGTTTTTTATGTTTATAAAGAAGGAGAAGATGTTATTCGATTAATTCCGAGTAACGGAGTTTTACAGGAAGATAAAGATAAAATTCTTTACAATCAACTGACCTATAATTTTTACAAAGAATGGAAAAAGTATGATTACTCATGGCAAAATACTAATGGAAGCAATCAGCAAGAAATTATAAAAGATTGCGTCGATTCTAAAAAACAGATTGATTTATCGAATTGCAAAGTTGTTTTTTCTGCAAAAAAGGATTTAGAGGAGTTTTTAATTTTGAAAGATGAAAAAGAATTTCATTATGTAGTTTATGATTCTTATCGTAAAAAAGTTTCTTTAGCTTATCCTAGGAATAAAGGTTAAGGTTATTTCATCGTTTGTGAATTCAATAACTGATGATATTTCTCCGAAATAACTTTCATATTAATATCATAATTCGCATTTTCCTCAACAAATTTTCTATTTCGAATAATACTCTCATTTCGTAATTCAGCATTTTCAAACGACCAAATCAATTCTTCTGCCAGCATTTCGATATTATCAATTTCAATTAATTGTCCATTATCACGATGCGTAATCCAACTTTGATTTCCAGGAATATCAGAAACTACCGGATAACAATTACAAGCCATTGCTTCAAATAAAGATGCCGAAACGCCTTCTGTAATTGGCATGCTAATGTAAATATTGGATTGCTGTAATAATTTAGGAAGTTCTGTATTTGGAATTCTTCCTGTAAAAATTACTTTGTTTTCGATTTGAAGTTCTTTGGCTAAATCTTTTAAAAATTGTAATCTGGTTCCGTCGCCAACAATCGTTAATGAAAAATCAATTCCTTTTTGATTTAAAATTCCAAAGGCTTTTAAAATAGAATCGTGTCGATATTCAGGTTGAAGCGAACGCGTTACAATCGCTTCAATCTTATTTGAATTATTGGTTAAAGGAGTAAAAAGTGCTAAGTCAATTCCTTTTGGAAGAACTAAAACTTTGTTCATGTCAACGCCAGTTGCTTTCATGTGAATTGCCATAACAGGTCCCCACGCATGAATTAAATGTGCTTTTTTGAAAGCATATTTCTGAATGAATTTTTTAAAAGGATATAATTTAGATTCTTCCGGCCATAAATCAGTCCGGCCTTGTTGTGCGATTGCGATAGTTTTAGATCCGGATAAAGCAGCAAGAAAACCGTAACTAGTAGTTCTTTCTGCGATAACCATATCTGGTTTTTCTTTTTTGATGATTTTCCGAATAGAATTCGGAGCGAAGAAATACTCTAGAATACGTTTGAATCTCTGATTGTTTGAAGTTTGAAGCTCCCAAGTGATAATTTCAAAATCACCAAATTCTTTCAGGCCTTTCATCCAAGTTATGGCGTCGGCGCGGTAAGATTCTCCAAGAAAAAGTATTTTTCTTTTCATTCATTTATTGTTTTTTGCCACAGATTAAAAAGATTAAATGGATTTTGTTGCTGCAAAGAAAAAATAATCTGTGAGAATCTGTAAAATCTGTGGCAAATAAAATTAAAATTCTTCAGTGTCTAAAGCGCGGTTGATGAATTCGTTCAAAGGTTTTAAAGCAATTAGTTTTTTGCTGATTTTTGAAACAAAATCTTTCTGAGTCACTTCAGAAATATCATATTTTTGAGTTGCAGTGAAACTTTTTAATTTTAAAAACTCAATTGCCGGATGGTCTTTTTCGTAACCACGCGGCATGCTTTTAAGCGAATTATTTTCGTTGAAATCTAAATTTCCGAATTCTTTTTTGAAGTCTTTTTCGTTTAAAATTTCCTGTAAATCATCATAGAAAAAGGCAATTTCTTTGCGGACCTTCTTTAAATCTTCTGATTCAGGAGAATAAAATCCGCCGGCGATAAAACTGGCACCTTTTTCGATATGAACATAATATCCTGCTCGGTTTAAACCTCGAATTCCGCTCGACATCCAAACGCCTAAATGTGCTTTATATGGAGATTTATCTTTAGAAAAACGAATATCGCGATTGATTCTGAAAGTACAGTTTTTGACTTCCAATAATTCTAATGACGGATCAAGTGGTTTCATCGCATCAAGAAAATCACTTACTAATTGATGATAATCTTTTTTGAAAACTTCGTATCGCTTTTTGTTTTCCTGAAACCATTCTCGATTGTTGTTCTTTTTTAAATCGTCTAAAAATTGCAATGATTCTTTCGCTAGCATATTCCTTAATATTATTGCAGTTGTTTTTAAGTTTTTTATTCAGGCTAATTTAATAATTTCTATTTTGGGATTGATTATGAAAACTGATACAAATTATATCAATTTTTAATCATCAGATAAAATCACAAATTGAATATTTTATAACTCTGGTGTGTCGATTTTACAATCGTTTCAGTTCGTTCAGGATGAGTGTCAGAAATGAAAAGTTGACCAAAAGTTTCGCTGTTTACCATTTCGACAATTTTGGCAACGCGAGTTTCATCCAATTTGTCAAAAATATCATCAAATAAAAGGATTGGTTTTACGCCACTTTGTTTTTTCAAAAATTCAAATTGAGCCAGTTTTAAGGCAATCAGAAATGATTTTTGTTGACCTTGCGATCCGAATTTTTTTATTGGATGCGAATCAATTTCAAAAGACAAATCATCTTTATGAATTCCGACTGTTGTGTAATGAAGCGCCCGGTCTTTGTTGATGTTTTCCTGTAAAAGCGTCAATAAGTCTTTTTCGAATAAATGACTTTCATAAACCAATTGAACACTTTCTTCAGATCCTGTTATAGCTTGATGATGTGTATTAAATATAGGTATAAACTGCTCGAGAAATTCTTTTCGTTTTTCAAAAATCGATTTTCCATATTCTTGCAGTTGTTCATTATATATAGATAAGGTGTCATTGTCGAAAGTATGATTGAGTGCAAAATATTTCAAAAGCGCATTTCGCTGCGTAATTACTTTTTGGTAATTTATTAATTCATGCAAATAAGTAGAGTCGAGTTGCGAAATTACGCTGTCCATAAATTTACGGCGTGTTTCGCTTCCTTCAACAATCAAATCGCGATCAGCAGGCGAAATAATCACAAGCGGAATAAATCCAATGTGATCGGAGAATTTGTCGTACGCTTTTCCGTTTCTTTTTAAAACCTTTTTTTGTCCTTTTTTTAAACTACAGACAATTTGCTCCGTTCTGTCATTTTTGTCTATTTCGGCATCAATTACAAAAAACTCTTCACCATGTTTGATATTTTGAACCGCAAGCGGATTAAAATAGCTTTTTCCGTATGCTAAATGATAAATCGCATCGAGTACATTGGTTTTTCCAATGCCATTTTTTCCCACGAAACAGTTGATTTTGATGTCGAAATCAAAACTTGCTTCAGAAAAGTTTTTATAATTGAATAATGAGATCTTGTTTAAATGCATTTTTCAGGGACTCCATTTGTAAATTTACCGTTTTTGGACGGTGAAAATTTGAGGGTGCAAATTACCGAAAATTATCGATATAATTGGCTTTACGGCAGTCTTGAACCGATTTATTTTACCGCTTCTGCGAAAGTGCAAGTGAATAAGAAAATTATTTTTTTTAAAATAGTGATAAAATTGATTTTTTTTGCCTCAGTTTCAAGAAAAATTTTATTTTTGCCGTTCACTAAATTATTTTTAAATGGCAACTTACAATAAAAGAGGATATAAGACACCAAAAGAGAAGGAAGTTAAAGAAGTTACTGAAGAACAACAGGTAGTTATTGACGAAAAAGACAGCGCAACTGCTGGTGTTTTTTCTAAATTAGATGAGACTGCTTCAAGAACTGAGGATTGGGTGGCTAAAAATCAAAAAATCATTATTGGTTTAGTTGCTGGTATTGCGGTGGCTACTATTGGTTATTTGGCTTACCAAAAATTTGTTGAAACTCCTAAGCAAGACGAGGCTGCTAACGAAATGTTCGTTGCACAACAAAACTTTGATAAAGCTGTAAACGGTGTTGCAAGTGATTCATTGTACAAATTGGCATTAAACGGTTCAGAAGGTAAATTTGGATTTGTTAAAATTGCTGACGAATATTCTGGAACAGATGCTGGAAACTTAGCAAACTACTATGCTGGTATGGCTTATTTGAATACTGGTAAATTTGATGATGCTATCAAATATTTAGGAGAATTTAAATCTGAAGATGCTATTTTAGGTGCTTTGGCAACTGGAGCTATCGGTGATGCTTACTCTCAAAAAAACAATCAAAAAGAAGCTTTAAGCTATTATGTTAAAGCGGCTGGTGTTAATAAAAATGATTTTACTACACCTCGTTTCTTGCTAAAAGCGGCTAAAACGGCTATCGCTTTAGGTCAGAAAGAAGATGCTTTAAAATATTTAAACGATATCAAAGATAATTTTGATGCAACTCCAGAAGCTGCTTCTGTTGATGTATTAATTGGATTAGCACAATAATTTAATTTTTAGAGTTCAGATTTAGTTTTTAGATTTGTATTTTTACAATCTAAAATCAAATTCCGAAGTATCGGAATTAAATCTTAAATATTAAAAATGGCTACCGAAAATAAAAATTTATCAGAATACGATAAAAACACAATCCCAAATGCGAAAGACTTTCGATTTGGGATTGTTGTTTCTGAGTGGAACGACACTATAACCGAAGGACTTTACAATGGTGCATTTGATGCGCTTGTTGATTGTGATGTTCCGTTAAATCAAATTATTCGCTGGAATGTTCCAGGAAGTTTTGAGCTTATTTATGGCGCTAAAAAAATGCTTCAGACTCAAAATGTTGATGCAGTAATTGTAATTGGATGTGTAATCCAGGGAGAAACAAAACATTTTGATTTTGTATGTGAAGGCGTAACACAAGGAATTAAAGATTTGAATGTTCAAACGGATATTCCGGTTATTTTCTGTGTTTTGACAGATAATACAATGCAGCAGTCAATTGACAGAAGTGGAGGAATTCACGGAAACAAAGGAACTGAAGCAGCAATAGCGGCAATCAAAATGGCATATATTCGTCAGCAGGCTTCAATGTCACATCCTTTTAATCAGCCATTATTGTCTTCGGGTGCACTTCAAATTGAAGATAAACCTAGAAAAATCGAGAACGAATAAATGGATGAGTTTTTCTGTAAAACAAGAGTGTTTTGGGCAATTTCTAGAATCCTATTAACTATTTTTATTTTTTGGAGTTCTTTTAATATGTTGGAACGTTATCCTGATTCTTCAGATTCTCCAATAAGTATGTTTATTTGGGTTTATGCAGTTTGTATAGCAATTGTTGCTATTAATGAATTTAGAGAAGAAGATTCTAATAGATTTTTTCTTTTTTTAGTTGGTTTAAGCTCATTTGCATTTGCTCTTTTTCTTGTTTATATGACTCTTGGTCGCTTAAAACCCGGATATGGAATATTGCTGTTTACAACTTTTGTCTGGCTGGTTTTAGTAGGATTGAAAGATATACTGGGAAATCACTTTTATATTACAGAATAAAACACAATTGTTTTAAAAATACTAAAACCTATACTGTGTAAAAATAGTATAGGTTTTTTGTTTTTTTTATGACTGCGACTATTCCAAATCACAATCAAAATTCATTAAATTTGTACACCTTGGTTTTTTGAAACCAAAGAGAACTAACATTATCAATCTAAGATTTTTAGTAAATAAAGTCGAAGAGAAACCTTTAACCCAAATTTTTTAATGTCGAGTATTATTCAATTGCTTCCAGATCACGTTGCTAACCAAATTGCTGCTGGAGAAGTGGTTCAAAGACCAGCTTCAGTTGTAAAAGAACTGTTAGAAAATGCCGTTGATGCGAAGGCAACTGATATTAAATTGATTATAAAAGATGCCGGCAAATCGTTAGTTCAGGTTATTGATAACGGAGTTGGAATGACGGTTACAGATGCGCGTTTGTGTTTTGCTCGCCATGCGACTTCAAAAATTCGTCAGGCTGAAGATTTATTTTCACTTGGTACAAAAGGTTTTCGTGGAGAAGCATTGGCTTCTATTGCAGCGATTGCGCACATGGAAATGAAAACCAAACAAGATCAGGATGAACTTGGAACGCATATTGTAATTGAAGGGAGTAAATTTGTTTCGCAGGAAGTAGCAGTTTTGCCAAAAGGAACGTCATTTGCGGTTAAAAACCTTTTCTTTAATATTCCCGCCCGACGTAATTTCTTAAAGTCTGATACGGTTGAGTTTCGTCATGTTATGGATGAATTTCAGCGTGTAGCTTTGGCGCACCCAAATATTCATTTTAGTTTTTATCATAATGGAAGCGAATTGTATAATCTTCCGTCATCAGGATATCGTCAGAGAATTGTTGGAATTATGTCTGGTAAAACCAATGAAAAATTAGTTCCTGTAAATGAAGACACCGAAATCATAAATATCCAGGGATTTGTCTGTAAACCAGAATTTGCTAAAAAAAGCAGGGGAGAACAGTTCTTTTTTGTAAATGATCGTTTTATAAAAAGTGGTTATTTGCATCATGCTGTTATGGCAGCTTATGACGGTTTGTTGAAAGATGGTTCACAGCCAAGTTATTTTTTATATCTGCAGGTTCCGCCAAATACAATCGATATTAATATTCATCCAACTAAAACAGAAATTAAGTTTGATGATGAACAAGCTTTATATGCTATTTTAAGAGCGTCTATTAAACATAGTTTGGGGCAGTTCAATGTAGCGCCGGTTTTGGATTTTGAAAGAGATTCAAATTTAGATACACCATATCATTACAAAGATTTAGAAGCTGAAACGCCAACTATTCAAGTAGATGGAACTTTTAATCCGTTTACTGATGATAAAACCAATCAGCATTATGCAAAAGGGAGTTCAGGATCTGGCTATAGTTCGGGTTCATCTTCTTCATCAGGCTCTTCTTATTCCGGATCATCGTATTCTGGTTATTCAAAAAGAGTTGAACCAACAGCGAGCTGGGAAAGTTTATATGTTGGTTTAGACTTAGAAAATCCGGAAACGATTGAAAGTTCTCCGTTTACATTTGAAAATGAAGAAGTGACTTCTTCTTTATTTAATGATGATGAAGTAGAGCAGGCAAGTCAGAAAACCTATCAAATTCATAAAAAATATATTGTTTCGCCAATAAAATCAGGAATGATTATTGTGGATCAGCAGCGTGCACATCAGCGTATTTTATACGAGCAATTTTTGTTGAATATGACTGTCAATCAGGCTTCAAGTCAGCAATTGCTTTTTCCGTTAGATTTGTTTTATTCTACTGTAGAAATGAAATTGATTGAGGAATTAAAGCCTTCGCTGGAAACCACAGGATTTATTTTTGAAGATGCCAAAACGGATCATATTGTTATTTCAGGAATTCCTGTAAATATTACTGAAAGTGAAGTTTCAATAGTTATCGATCAGTTGTTAAGTGATTTGCAGGACGGAATTCCGGCAAATAGTTACAGTCAGAATGATACAATTGCCAAATCGATGGCGAAAAGTTTAGCGGTTAAAACCGGATCATATTTAACCGAAAAAGAACAGGATAATTTAGTAAATGGGTTATTTGCCTGTAAAGATCCAAATATTTCACCTTTTCAAAAACCTACCTTCATCACCATGCGTGTAGAAGATATAGATAAAAAGTTTGCCTTATGATGAATATCACTCCAGTTGTCAAACAACTGCTTATAATTAATATTATCTTTTTTATTGGTTCTCAGTTGGTGCCAGTATCATATGATTATCTGATTATGTATTTTCCTGAAAATCCAGATTTTAAAATCTGGCAGATAATTACGCATATGTTTATGCATGCAAATCTGTTGCATATCGCATTCAATATGTTTGCATTATATTCATTTGGATCTATGCTGGAGCATTTTTGGGGCGGTAAAAAATTCTTGTTTTTTTACATTTCATGTGGTTTAGGTGCTGCTTTGTTGAATTTTGCAGTAAATTATTATTCTTTTCAGGAAAGTTTAAATATTTTGATTGCGAACGGATATTCAAAATCTTATGTTTTACAGCTTTTGAGTGAAAATCAAATAGCAGTTAAATGGAAAGAAATATTGACAGTTACTCAATTTGAAAATTTTACAACAGCATATGGAAGTGCAGTTCTAGGTGCTTCAGGGGCTATTTATGGTTTACTGACAGCTTTTGCATTTATGTTTCCAAATGCAGAATTGGCTTTAATGTTCATCCCAATTCCAATTAAGGCTAAATATTTTGTGCCAGGACTTTTATTAGTTGATTTATTTTTAGGTTTAAAAGGAAGTTCTCTTTTTGGAAGCGGCGGAACTGGAATTGCACATTTTGCACATCTTGGAGGTGCTGTTGCCGGTTTCTTAATGATGTTGTACTGGAAAAAAAATCAGTTTAATAACAATCGTTGGAATTAATTTTTAACTTTAATTTATTAACTTTAAAAAACGAAACGGAGACTTTATGAATATTCTTGACGATTTAAAACTGCAATACAGATTGGGAGGCATCGCAATGCGTGTCATTTATTGGAATATTGCTTGTTTTCTTGTTTCCTTGATTTTTTTCTATCAGTTTTCAATTGGTCAGTTTGATTTTCCGAATTGGCTGGCATTATCTTCAGACCCTCAGGTTTTCATGTTTAAGCCATGGACATTTTTAACCTATGCATTTTTTCATTTTGGATTCATGCATTTGTTGTTTAATATGTTGGTTTTGAACTTTGCAAGTAATTTGTTTTTGACCTTTTTTTCTCAAAAGCAATATTTAGGGCTGTATATTTTAGGAGCTATATTTTCAGGAATTGTATTTGCTTTAAGTTATTATTTTTTAGGAAATTCAGCTTCAATTGTTGGAGCCTCGGCGGCAATTATGGCAATTTTGGTTGCAGCAACAACATATCGCCCTTTAATGGGTGTTCGACTGCTTATATTTGGTAATGTTAAGCTTTGGCATATTACTGGCGTTATTTTGCTTTTAGATTTAATGCAGTTTCGTTTAGAGAATATGGGTGGCCATATTTCGCATTTAGCTGGAGCTTTTTTTGGATTTATATTTATAAAATTGCTTCAAAATGGTACTGATTTGAGTATCATTGTTTCTAAAGTTTTAGACTTTTTTGCTAATCTTTTTAGAAAATCCCCAACGACCCCATTTACAAAAGTTCATAAAAATTACAAAAAACCTACGGAAAAAACTTCGTCAAGAATTGTTACGAAAGACAAAACGCAGCAACAAATTGATGAAATTTTAGATAAGATTAGCCAATCTGGTTATGACTGTCTAACAAAAGAAGAAAAAGAGTTTCTATTTAGAGCTGGAAAATAATCCTTTTAGCAAATAATATGAAAAACCTTTCGTGGTTTAACAAAATAATGTTCTTTCTGAATATAGTGCTGACTGTTCTTACATTTAGCGTCTATGTTTTACCATTTCTAGCACCTAAGAGCTTTCCGCTTTTATCGGTGCTAACGCTGTTTATGCCCGCTTTTTTTGTTGCCAATGGACTTTTCTTTGTTTATTGGGCAATTCAGTTTAAAAAACGCCTTATTTTGTCTGGTTTGGTTTTGCTAATGGGAATTACATTCATTAGTAAATTTTATAAATTTTCAGCGAAAGAATATGTAAAAGATGAAAGGGATTTTTCGGTTATGAGTTATAATGTCCGTTTGTTTAATGTTTTTAAATGGCTGGATCGTGACGATATTCCTGAGAATATTAAAACTTTTATTGATGATAAAGACCCTGATATTTTGTGTATTCAGGAATATTCTAATTCAGCGCATTTGGATTTAAAAGTATATCCGCACCGTTATATTTTTATCGATGGAAATCAGATCAAAACGGGTCAGGCCATTTTTTCAAAATTTCCAATTATTGACGAAGGAAATATTGTTTTTCCTAAATCTGATAATAATGTGGTTTATGCTGATATTAAACGAGGAAAAGATATTATTAGGGTTTATAATATGCACTTGCAGTCTATTAAGATTTCTCCAGACGTAAGTGACATTTCGGATAATATTGACAATGTGAATCAGAAGAAATCACAGCGCATTTATGCCAGAATCAGTAAAGGATTTACGCAGCAACAAGAACAAGCTGAAATCTTTAAAGAGCACATAAAAAAGTGTAAATACCCAATTATTATTTGTGGAGACATGAATAATAGTCCGTTTTCATACGTTTACCGAAATATTAAAGGAAAACTTAAAGATGCTTTTGAAGAAGCCGGAGAAGGCTTTGGAGCAACTTATAAATTTAAATACTATCCTGCTCGAATTGACTATATTTTTACTGACACCAAAATGAAAGTAAAACAGTTCGAAAGTTTTTCTGATTTTGAAAATTCAGATCATTATCCAATAATGACAAGACTTTCGATAGATCAGTTTTAGTGGAAAGTTGGCAAGTAATTCGCCAAATTGCCGTGAACTAAAGCTAATGGAGAAAGTAAAAAATGGACAATACTAAAAACAAAACGACTACATAATGAAGTTAATACGGATTCTAATTGTTTTTGTTTTTATTGCCACTGTTTCTTGTATGGATGAGTCTAATTATTATAATAGGGGAATAGAAAAAAGTGAATTGGAAAACCATGAAGGAGCTCTTTTAGATTTTTCTAAAGCAATAGAATTAGACAAGACTTTTGTAGAGGCTTATCGTCGAAGAGGAATTGAAAAGCATATTTTAGGAGATTATAATGGAGCAATGATAGATTTTTCTAAAGCAATAGAAATAGATTCTCATAGTTGCTACTCTTATTACCATCGAGGGCTTGTAAAAAATGATTTAGCTAATTATCAAGGAGCAATAGATGATTTTACAAAAACTATAGAGTTTCAGCCAACTTCATGGGCGGCTTATTCTGATAGAGGCTTGGCTAAATATTATTTAAAAGATTACAAAGGTGCAATCAGCGATTGCACGAAAGCAATAGAAATACATAGTGATATGGCTTCAGAAGCTTATTATAATAGAGGAATCGCTAAATTAAGAATAGGAGATAGAGATGGGGCTTGTTTTGACTTAAATAAAGCTGACGAGCTATGGGTTATAAATGGACAAAGGTGTCGGGATACTATAGAAAAATATTGTAAATAAAACTATTGCCAACAACCGCTATAACGGATTTGGCAATTGGCTTATTGGAAAGTTGGTTTTGTATTTGAGATGATTTGTCAAATCCGAATAATGGGCTTAATTTGACCCTTAACCCGCGGTAGCACAAGAATTTTAGAAGTTAAAAGCGAAACAAAAACTTGTAACCCCTAAGTATAACTTATATTAATTTCTGGGTTTTTAGATAATCCATTGCAAACTTACCTTCGTTAAAAAGCAAATCCAAAACGCTTAGATTATTGATGAATCCATGTTTGTCATCAAAAACCTGAGTGTATTTTTCGAATGAATTAGCATCTTTTTTTCCGTTTGCCAAATATCTGAAATCCGAAATATTTTCCACTTCATGAAAGTATTCAGAAGTTTTTCCAAACTCTAGTTTCATTCTAAGGCATTTTGTAACGATATCAAAAACTTCCAAGTTAAGATCCATTAAAAAAATGTGTTTTTTTTCGAAAATAGGAGTGATGTCATCTTCAAAAAACTCAAAAAACGGAGAACTTCTGTAAGCAGCTTCTAAAGATTTGAAGTGCTGTTTTTGCCAGTCAAATTCATTTTCTATCAAAACATCTTTTGTTTTTTGATGAGCCGATTTTGAATGTTTTACAGGGATATTTAATAACTGAATTCCGTTTGGACTATAAATATAAGTTCTGTTTCTATTAGTCTGCTTCTGAAAATTATCTTCCATTTCAAAAGTAATTGTCTCAGATTGAGCCATTACTGCAAAGTGACTGATGGAAGGGAAATAAGTAGGAAGTAATAAGGAATTCATTTTGTATTTTCTTTAAAAGTTTCAGGTTTCAGGTTTCAAGTTTGTTTGAACCTGAAACTTGAAACCTGAAACAAAAATAACTTATTTTAATTTATGCTTTGTTTTCTTTTTTCTTTCTCCAAAAGAATTCTCCAACGAAGTAAAGAGCAAGAAGAATCAAGAAATATTTGAAATAGGATTGAGGCTGTCCTTCACCATCAACTGTTGTGAAAACGCGACTCCAACGAATTTTGTTGATGCCTTTTCCGTTTGTGTCCCAGCTTAGCCAGATGAAAACAGGTTTTCCAACAATATGGTTTTCCGGAACGTAACCCCAATAACGACTATCTTCAGAATTGTGACGGTTGTCTCCCATCATCCAATAGTAGTTTTGTTTGAAAGTATAAGTAGTTGTTGGTTTTCCATTGATGAAAAACTTTGAATCTCTTAATTCTAATGTATTCCCTTCATAATTGGTGATAATATCTTTGTAATATGGTAAAGATTCATTTGTCAAGGCTACTGTTTTTCCAGCTTCAGGAATATAAATTGGCCCCATATTATCTTGGCTTCCTTTATTAATATGCGGATAAATAGCATTATCGTTTCCTTTGTCAATTTTTCTGATTACTGCAGTAACACCCGGAGTATTTCTAAATCTTTCAGCTCCAGCTTCTGTTAATGCGCCTAAAACAAGAGTGTCTCTTTTTTCTTCATTTTTAAAATAACCGCCATCAGTGATATCCAATTCTTTAACTAAAGATTGTAAATCAACAGGAGTTTTTCCGTCAAAAGCTATTGTATAAGAATATTGAGGTTTTGCACGCTCCGGAAGAACTAATTTCGTCCCATTGATAAATACATAACCATCTTTAATTGATAAACTGTCTCCAGGAATACCAACACATCTTTTTACGTAATTTGATCTTTTATCAATAGGTTTTATAACACCTGGTTGGCCTTTTCGCTCATAAAAATAATGTACAGTATCGGCAGGCCAGTTGAAAACAACAATATCGGTTCGTTTTATTTTTTCAAATGCAGGTAATCTGAAATATGGCAATTGTGGCCATTTTAGATATGATTTGCTTTTTGTCAACGGAATCGAATCGTGAACCATAGGCAAAGCAACTGTTGTCATAGGAACTCTAGGTCCGTAATTTAATTTGCTTACAAACAAGAAGTCACCAATTAATAATGATTTTTCAAGAGATGATGTTGGAATCGTATAAGGTTGTACCACATAAGTGTGTACTAATGTTGCTACGATTATGGCAAAAAGCAATGAGCTTACAGTGTCTGCAGTTTTGGTTTTTGGAGTTAAATCTCGGTCTGCACGGTATTCTAGTTTTTGAGTGTAGTTTACATAATAGATATAAAATCCTAATGTAAAAATTCCCAAAATAGTATCTAAAGTTGATCTTTTTCCAAAAGTTCTTAAGGTTTCAACCCAAACAACCGGAAACATAATTAGGTTGATGATTGGAATAAAAAGCAACAAGGTCCACCAAGTCGGGCGGCTTATTATTTTCATTAAAACAATTGAGTTGTAAACCGGAATTGCAGCTTCCCAGCTTTTTCTTCCAGCTGCCTGATACAATTTCCATGTTCCGATAAAATGAATCACCTGAACGGCAAGGAAAAATACAAACCAAAGATATAGTGTCATAATATTTTTGTTTAAAGTTTGAAGTTTAAGATTGTCAGATTTGAAATCTTAAACTTTAAATCAATTTTAGTTTAGATTTAATACGTCTTTCATGGTATAGATACCTGTTTTTCCTGCTAACCATTCAGCAGCAATAACGGCTCCAAGAGCAAAACCTTCACGATTGTGAGCGGTATGTTTAATTTCAATGCTGTCAATAGCTGAATCGTAATTTACGGTATGAGTTCCAGGAACTTCACCAATTCTTTTTGCTTCAATATGAATTTGATTGTTTTTTGCTTCGTCCAAAGTCCATTCAGAATAATTGCTATTTTCAATAACACCTTTTGCTAGAGAAATTGCAGTTCCGCTTGGAGCATCAAGTTTATGGATGTGGTGAATTTCTTCCATTGAAACTTTATAAGAATCAAATTGGTTCATGATTTTTGCTAAATATTCATTCAATCCGAAGAAAATATTTACTCCAAGACTAAAATTTGAGCTAGATATAAAACCTCCTTTTTTTTCATTGCAAAGTGCAATCATTTCGTCATAATGTTCTAGCCATCCCGTTGTTCCAGAAACTACAGGAACATTAGCATGAAAGCAATTTGAGATATTATCAACAGCAGCAGTTGGAACACTAAAGTCAATAGCGACATCAGCAGTTGAAAGTCCTTCGTATGTGTTAAATTCGTCTTTCTTTAAAACAATTTCGTGGCCTCTTTCTAAAGCAATTCTTTCGATTACTTTACCCATTTTGCCATATCCTAAAAGCGCAATTTTCATTTTGTGTATTTTTTTGAATTCTAAACAGTGTTTGTACTATTTAAAAGTGTAATTAAAAGTTAGTCCAACGTTTGGTCTGAATGTTACATCGTTGGGGTATATTTCTGGACGCATTGATAATCTTTCGTTTACATTAAACTGAATCAAAGCAGCATCAACATTGGCATCAATAATATTTAAGACATAAAAGCCAACTACAAAAAGGGCAGATAAATCTCTGTTTCGCTGATAGAATTTTTGACCAGCAATAAGTCGGCTGTCGTCTAGAAAATCGTATTTTCCGCCAGTTCCAGGACCATAGCCTTCGAGTCTTCGTTTGTATTCGTCTCGATAATCATGGTATTTTTTGTTGTTGTCGATGTAGAAGTAAAGGCTGGTTCCAATTGCTCCGTAAACGAGGGGGATTTTCCAGTATTTTTTGTTGTATGCTTGACCTAATCCGGGTAAAATTGCAGAGTAAAATGCAGCTTTTGCTGGTGTAAGCGGGTCTATTTCTTGAAGTTTAGTAGTGTCTTTAGCGACTAAAACCGCATCTGATTTTGCCTGGGCAAAAATAGAAGCGGTTCCTATGAGAAAGAACAATAAACTTATGGGGACAATCTTATTCACTATCCATTAATTAATTTTATAATTCTGTTAAAGTCGGCTTCAGAATTAAATGGAATTGTAATTTTTCCTTTTCCATTGCCAGCCACTTTAATATCAACTTTTGAGCCAAAATAATCGTTGAAGGTGTTTTTTTGAGTTTCTCTAACCACAAAAGAAGATTCTGCTTTTGGCTTTCCTTCTACTTTTGGCTGTTGGCCTTCGTGATAATTTTTAACTAAAGCTTCAGTTTCGCGAACAGATAAATTTTGACTTACAATTTTTTGATAAATATCAGTCTGAACATCTAAATCTTCAATATTGATGATTGCGCGACCATGTCCCATACTAATAAAACCATCACGAATTCCAGTTTGGATAATCGGATCTAATTTTAAAAGACGTAAATAGTTGGCAATTGTAGAACGTTTTTTTCCAACGCGCTCACTCATTTGTTCCTGTGTCAATTGTATTTCGTCAATCAAACGCTGATACGAAAGCGCAATCTCAATTGGATCTAAATCATGACGCTGAATATTTTCTACTAACGCCATTACTAATGATTCATTGTCATTAGCAATACGAATATATGCCGGAACATGAGTTAACCCCACTAATGTTGAAGCACGCAAACGGCGTTCTCCGGAAATTAGTTGGTATTTATTGAATTCTAATTTTCGAACAGTAATAGGTTGAATTACTCCAAGTTCTTTGATCGAAGTGGCTAATTCGCGTAATGATTCTTCGTTAAAATTGCTTCTAGGCTGAAACGGATTTATTTCGATAGCACTTATTTCAAGCTCAATGATGTTTCCAACAACTTTATCAGCATTTTTATCGTCTACTGATTTAATGTCGTTTTCCGGATCCTTTAATAATGCTGATAATCCTCTACCTAAGGCTTGTTTTTTAATTGCTTTTGTCATAAAAACTATTTGCTGTTTTTCTTTATAATTTCTTGAGCTAAGTGAATATAATTCACCGCACCTTTGCTTGTTGCGTCATAATTAATGATGCTTTCTCCAAAACTTGGCGCTTCGCTTAATTTTACATTTCGTTGAATAACAGTTTCAAAAACCATATCGTTAAAGTGTTTTTGAACCTCTTCAACAACCTGATTTGATAAACGTAATCTAGAATCATACATGGTTAGCAATAATCCTTCAATATCAAGATCTGGGTTGTGTATTTTTTGAATACTTTTAATAGTATTCAATAATTTCCCTAATCCTTCAAGTGCAAAATACTCACATTGAATAGGAATAACCACAGAATCTGCAGCTGTTAAAGCATTTAAGGTTAACAAACCTAGAGAAGGTGCACAATCAATAATGATATAATCATATTCTTGTTTTGCCTCTTCTAATGCTTTTTTAAGCATATACTCACGGTTTTCTTTGTCAACCAATTCAATTTCGATAGCAACAAGGTCGATGTGAGCAGGTATCACGTCAACATTTGGAGCCGTACATTTTAAAATGGCTTCTTTTGGTGTTACAGTATGTTCCAGAATTTGATACGTTCCAACTTCAACTGTTTCTACGTCAATTCCAAGACCAGATGTTGCATTGGCTTGAGGATCAGCGTCGATCAATAATACTTTTTTCTCTAAAACACCTAATGAGGCAGCAAGATTTACTGATGTAGTAGTCTTTCCAACGCCTCCTTTTTGATTAGCAATAGCAATGATTTTGCCCATTTATTTTCTGAATTTTGAACCGTAAAAATACAATTATTTATGGTTTTTGAAAATCTATTTTGTTAACATTTAAGAAAGTTTGTGTAATCGTTGTACGGTGGGTGTTCGGCAGAAAATAATTTTAGATATAAATGAAATTATCAAAAGAATTTTGACGGGCTAGAGTAATAATTAGGCTCAAAAAATATACAGATTTAGCTTTTCATGAAAAAAAAGTTCTTTTTCAGAAATTAAAAATAGAAACATTGAGTAGGTTGCTTTGTTGATTAGAATTAACTTTTAGGATTATGCAATTTCTCGTTCAGTATGAAAAAACCTTTATATGTCTTGTAAATTGGGGTTTTGTATAGTTTTTGATAAGAAAATTGAAACCAAAAACGGACTTTTAGGTTAAAGATTATCGCTATTTTTCGAATCTCAAAAAACTATTACTATTAAAACCAAAAAAGAATTTTTATGATTAAGAAGGTAATCTCTTTATGTTTCGTATTTGTATTTATACTGATTTTATGCAGCTTCGTAACACCTTATTCGTCTGATGTAAAACCAGAAAATAAGATAGAGGGCAAGATTGTTTACAACAAGAAAAAACACAGTATCACATTATCGTGGCCGGCGTTTGGCTCCTCTGGGAATTATGTAATAACAAGAGGGGGAAGTTATTTGGCATCCGATTTTGTTGCAGTTGGTACTACTTCTAAATTGACGTTTACTGACAAGAAGCCAAACACTAATAAATACGAGAACTATTATAAAGTTACTCGCAACGAGATAACTATTGTAATTTCCCTTGAAAACCAGATTTTTGGTGACAATATGTATTTCTATGACAGAAAATATGAAAAAGCTGAAACAGCACGAAACGAAATTAATTCGCAATTTGCTACTATTGGTTTAGGTGGTGCAAATGGTGAGTGGACAACAAAACGCCAGGCTTATTATTTCAAGCCAAATGTTAACGGACAAACTTATGATGTTGGCGGATCAGGTTCTGCGTCATCGGCGGAAGCTAATGCAATCGAATTAGGTTTTTATTCTCATATTGGAGGTTTAGGAAGGGTTCCGTCAGATGTGAAATTGGGGGCTATATTTACTAGACCTCATCTTTCAGGTGGTGCAAACGCTACTTGTACTTTTTGGCGTTCTGTTGAAAATGTTGAAGTAATGCGCGATTTTTCCTGGACAGTTTCTCAATCAACGAGCGCGCGAAGAATGCTGATTGAAAGTACTTCAAAATATATTTCAGATATTGGAAATACTAATTTTTGGGGAAGTGGCGGTTTCATTGCCGATACGCATTACACAACTGACCGACCAGACTGGAAAGGACAGCAACAATGGTATACGAGAAATACTGTTTTTCCTGCAGGTTCTGAAGCAATGGGTGGATCTTATAATATGGTTTGGCAAGGGTGTGTAAATCCTCCGCAGACGGATGAGAAGAACTCGCCAGTTCCTACGACACCTATTATTAGAGAAAAACCTTTTCTTTTTATAGATAAAGATGGCGAGTACAAAGTGTTTGTTCCGGCTTGGCAAAAAGATAGAGTAGGGGTTTCATGGTCATCAACAGATATGGGTAAAGGCAAAATTCAAGATTTGGTAACGGAATGGTATGTTACTAAAGAAGGTGATACCGAAGCAGAAATCAACAATGCTTTGAAAGCTGGTAAAAATATATTTTTTACTCCAGGACATTATTCGCTGAATGCTCCAATTCAGGTAAATAGAAAAGATGCAATACTTTTAGGCGCCGGGATAGCTTCAGTAACATTGGAGCCTACTGAAAAAAATACTTGGGGATGCATTTATGCTGATGACAAAGATGGAATTATTATTGCTGGTCTTCTTATGGATTCGTTCAATAGCACAACTTATCAAATTCGAATTGGCAATGAAGGAGCAAAGGTTGATCATTCTGTAGATCCAATTCTGCTGACAGATATCACATGTAGAGTAGGTGGGGTTCAATCGAAAAATATTCAGATACAAGCTTCAATGCAGATAAATAGTAACAATGTTGTTGGAGATCACTTTTGGCTTTGGCGTGCTGATCATGGTTCGCAAAAAGGCGGCGCTGCAAGATGGACAAGAGACAGATGTAAAAACGGACTTATTGTTACCGGTAATGATGTTACGCTTTATGGGTTATTTGTTGAGCACTTTCAAGAATACGAGGTTTTGTGGCTTGGTGAACGTGGCAGAACTTATTTCTTTCAAAATGAACCACCATACGATGCGCCAAATCAAGCAAGCTGGAGTAGTCAAAACGGAAAAGTTGATGGTTATGCAGCATTCAAAGTCGCTAATACTGTTAAAGAACATCATAGTATAGGAATGGGATCGTATGCAGTTTTGACGGGAACTGATGGAAATGTAAACAAGAAAAATGGTTTTGAAATTCCGAACAGCCCAAATGTGAAACTCGAAAAAATGTGCACCACGCGTTTTGCAGGTTCAGGAAATATTCAAAATGTTATTAATAGCGAAGGCGGAAGCACAGCAACTGGTGTAAAACGTGTGGCATTATACAATAATGGATCAGGAACGCAGCCTTTTGATGAAGAATTTGTTTTACCAAGTAATGAATCATATCCTGCTTACATTAAAATGGAGAAATAAATAAAATATACTATTTTTTAGTATAGCCTGCGGTTTTAACCGTGGGCTTTTTTTTTACAATTTTACAATGAGATTTGGTTTTCAGTTTATTGCAAAAAAAAAGTCTTTCCAAGTAAATGAAAAGACTTTTGTCGGGGTGGCAGTCCCGAAAGCTTTCGGGAGAACCTGCGGCCTTCCCGATCTCAATCGGGACGAGATAACCGTTCTATGCTATAATTTTATATTTCAGTTTACTGCAAAAAAAAAGCCTTTTCAAATAAATGAAAAGCCTTTTGTCGGGGTGGCAGGGTTTGGCTTTGGAAGGTGGGATTTGGCGTGAAACAAATTCTAATAGCGAAGGATTGTGGTGCTTGCGAATACCGAACGTATCTTCCGTATTGCTTGCTTTTACATAACTTTAGCGTCTGCTGCTGTTAATCTCTCAATTATTGCAAAAACATTTTTACCCAAACAGGAATAAGGATCTTGCGCTCCTGCATCATAAGGTTGAATTACATTTCGTCAATAACCATGCTTCCTAAATAATTGGCTGTGCAATAAATGGAAATACGATCAACCCCAGAATGTTTATTACAATTTGCAAGGTTCCTATCTCCAAACTGCCCTTGGTTAAGCTGGCGCAAAAAAACGCAATTGTTGACCATTTCTGCAATTGGTAGCTTTCCGATCAATGGAGAAAGATTGTTTCTTATTTCGGTAAGAATAAATATCGGAAGATCGGGTACTTTGGAGTTTTTGAAAGTTTGTGGGCTTTCAGGGGATAGCAATTGAACACTTAATACCAATTTTGACGTTTTTAGAAAATTTAAAATGAATAATTGGTAAATTAAGAAGGATATTAAACCGCCCTTGTAAGCAGTGGTTCTCCAAACAATTTCAAAGCTGCCTGGATTGTTAATATAAAGTAATGTTTGTAATTAGCCTTGTTTGTCTTTTCACAGACTTCATGGATTATACTAAAATTGGTTCGAATCATGTCCCCGGCTTCAGAGAAATCTGGAGCTTTTTCGTTATTACAATAGTTTACTTCGTAAAAGTTGGAGACTTTTTCCGTTTTGTCTCTTATTTTCATAAATGGTTTTTCTATTGTCAAATCAAGAATATACGTATAACAGCAAACATTCCATCAATATTAAATTCAGGAGGAATTCAAATATTTGAATGTTTGGTTTAGCCTGTTTTCGAATATTATAATAAAGTCATTTATAATTGGCCGCCAACCCCCTTAAACTTCTCTACAAAAGCACTAATTTTTTGAAAAACACTTTGCTTTTTGGTTAAATATTGAAGATTTAAAGGACTCATTTTAGGTAAAATGGTATTTAGTTCCGTTCCATTTTCATTTGCAAATTCACGCTTTAAAGATGTTACAATGTATCGTTTTGCTTCTTCTTCATTTAAGTTTTCATCAATAATTAAATCTGAAGCCTCTTTTTTTTGTTTTTCCTGAGCATATTTAAAAAATGAATCTATAACATTTGCTTTATCTTGAATAATTTCAAGGTCTGTTTCATTTATAAAATCTACAACTAAACCTTCTTTTGCTCTATTGCCTATACTTGCACGAATTACCCTGCGGATTTCTTCTATCAAAGTGGCTTTATCTTTGTTCTTTTTGTTATGCTCAAAAATCAATTCAAGAATATAATCAAGGTTTATTTCTTGAGATTTAAGCAGGTCTATTTCAAAAACAACATCATCCCAATCAATATTTGAGTCTTCTGATTCTTTGCCACTTTTTTCTCGTCTTAACCAATCACGTATGTCATTATAGGTTGAGCGATAATCTTGAATTCTTCGATCTGGAAGCAAGCTTACCTCTTGCATCGTAATCATTTCCTCGTCAGTTACATAATAAGCCTCTTTAAATGCTTCAACAGCTTCAGGATTGTTTATATCTATTTTTTGAAATGCTTTGAGATTGGAGAACTCATCGTAATTCTGTAAAATGTTTTCCACTCGCAAGTATTCTCCAAATAGTTTTGAGAACTCTTTTTTATCTTTTTCTGTTACTATTTCATCTGGGTTTGGGAACTTTTGATTTAGGTCATTTACAACATCCATGAAACCTCTACGTGCTTCTCCTGTAGTAATATCTGTAAAACCATCTAAATACTCTCTGTAACTCTTTTCGAGGACTACATTTTTTGTGTTTTTATCTCCAAATAAGGTTATTGCTTCAACAGTTGCATTTTCTAAATCACGGAATGTAATAATGTTACCAAAAGTTTTTGTAGCATCATAAATACGGTTGGTACGAGAAAACGCTTGCATTAAACCATGGTAATGCAGGTTTTTGTCCACAAATAAAGTATTCAAAGTTGGGGCATCAAAACCTGTAAGAAACATACCCACTACTATAATTAGGTCAACTTCTTTACTCTTTACACGTTTAGCAAGATCGCGGTAGTAGTCTTGAAAACCTTTCCCATCAATACCAAAATTCATTTTGAACATAGTATTATAATCATCGATAGCTTTTGTTAAAAACTCTTTAGCACTGCTATCCATTGCTGATGGTTCAAAGTTTTCATCTGGTATTTCTCCAATAGCACCTTGCTCTTCATTAGGAGCAAAAGAAAATATCGTTGCAATTTTTAATGGTTTATCACTATCTTTCTGCAAGTGATTTAATTCTTCGTAGTAACACTTTGCCGCATCAACGCTACTCACAGCAAACATTGCATTAAAACCTACATTTCCTCCTTGATTTCTATGAGTTTTTATTCTATAATTCTTTAGAATGTATTGAGAAATTTCTTTGATTCGAGCAGGATGTAAAAATGCTTTTTTGTTTTCTGCAGCAGTTAGTTTTTTTTCATCTATCTCTGTTTCAAAACTTTTAAATTGAGGACGAACATCATTATAATCTACTTTGAATTTTAATACTTTTTCATCTCTGATAGCATCTGTAATTACATAAGAATGTAACTCACGACCAAATACACTGGCAGTTGTTTCTGCACCTGAAGCATTTTTTGGGAATATTGGAGTTCCTGTAAAACCAAATTGATAGAATTTTTTAAACTTCTTATTCAGGTTTTTTTGAGCTTCACCAAACTGCGAACGATGTGCTTCATCAAAAATAAAAACAATTTGTTTTTGATAAACTGCTAAATCATTTTCTGTTTTCATCAAATTGTTTAGCTTTTGAATGGTAGTGACAATAATCTTATTATCATCCTTTTCAATATTTCGTTTTAAACCTGCAGTACTGTCTGAACCATTAACACTATCAGGAGAAAAGCGTTGGTATTCTTTCATTGTTTGAAAATCTAGATCTTTACGGTCTACTACAAAAAATACTTTATCTATAAAATCTAGTTGCGTAGCTAAACGAGCTGCTTTAAAACTGGTGATTGTTTTGCCCGAACCTGTAGTATGCCAAATGTAACCGCCACTTTCTTGTTTTGACGTTTTTTTTGATTCAAAAGAACTCTTTATTTTCCATAACATTCTTTCAGTTGCTGCTATTTGGTATGGTCTCATAATTAGCAGTGTATCACTTGTATCAAAAACAGAATAGGTTAGCAATACATTTAACAAAGTTTGCTTTTGAAAAAATGTTGTTGTAAAATCTTTAAGGTCTTTAATTAAAGTATTATCGGCTTTAGCCCAATTCATGGTAAAGTCAAAGGTATTCTTGTTTCGTTCAACAGTGTTTGCAAAATAGCGACTGTCAGTTCCGTTGGAGATCACAAAAACCTGCACGTATTTGAAAAGAGAATTAGTACTGTTAAGACTCTCCTTGGTATATGGATGTACTTGATTAAACGCTTCACGAATAGCAACACCACGTTTTTTTAGTTCTACTTGTACCAAAGGCAAGCCGTTAACTAAAATAGTAACATCATAACGATTAACATGAGTTCCTTTTTGTTCAAATTGTGAAACTACCTGGACTTTATTGCGAACTATATTTTTTTTATCTACTAAGTAAATATTTTGGATATGTCCATCATCAAAAACAAAATCGTAGATGTAATTATCATGAATTTTTCTTGTTTTTTCAACAAGATTATCACTTGGTTTATCTAAATATTCCTCCACAAATCGAACCCATTCCTTATTTGTAAATTCCATGTTGTTAAGCGTTTGTAATTGTACTTTTACATTTGCTAACATAGTTTCGATAGAGGTTAGGTTAGAAGCATATTCATACCCTTGATTAATTAAATCTTGGATAAATTCTTTCTCAAGAGCTGCCTCTGTTTGATAAACTGCTGGTGGCTCATTTACCTCTGAATGTTTATTGTAATTATCTAAAACAATAAAATTGTTTGATTCTGCTATGGTTTTATACTGTGCCATTTTCTGTAACTATTGTTGTATTAGTTAATTTAAAACTGTACATTCTTTTTATCTCATCGATTAAGAAGCCTAAAACTCTCTTATCATTATCTTCTATTATTGAGGTTTCTTCTCCATGATGTTTTGAATGGCTAGAAAGATTAATTATACGATTATAATATCCCTCACGAGAACCTTCAGCTTCATTAGGTAAAAGGTCTTTCCAATGGACATATCCGAGAAAAGTAGACGTTTTTTCTAGTATGTTTCGCAGAAAGCTAAAATGATACTTTCTAATATCATTTGAATTTATTGCCTTTTCAATTTCAGATAAAAGGAAAAGATGGTATGAAAAAGGTGCATCATTGGTTTGTTCAGTTAATGTGAAAGTTCCATCATTCAATTTTTCAAAACGCCATTTTTTAGATTGTCTAGGTTTGTAACCTGAAATTGAATTAGCATTGTTAAATTCATTGAAAAGGACATTATAGAATAAAGGATTATGCGTTGTAATAATAAATTTTAATTTTGATGATGTACTAGACTTTATCAATTCAGCAATATTTACAGCCAACTCAATCAAGTGATTATCATCTAATGAGCTTACTGGATCATCAATAAATACATATTCTAAGTCATCAAACTGGTCACTTTCGCGGTCACTTTCTTCTACTACATTTAATACGCTTATTGTCTGTTCTAATAAACTGTAAAAAACACTCCATATAAAACAGCTTTCTTCCCCTTTAGAAATTTTTACAAAATCTGAACCTGAATCATCTCCACGTTCAAATGAGAAACGAACTTCAGAAAAATTTTCATTGAAACTAGGTGTTAATTTATCGTTTGTGTATCGTTGGAAATGAGCCGTTATATTGGGTTCTTGACCTTGCTGTACAAATGCCCAATTGGTATATCCATTGGGTTGAATTTTCAATTTCCGATCTATATCGTTATCCAAATCATTGTCCCAATAAAATAAATCTTCTGTAAATGCATTGTAGTACAGTATTTTTATTTTTGCTTCTACTTCTCTTTCTTCCTCTTCTTGATTCTTTGGTGCAATAAATTCTTTGAACTCACGTGACAAACGTGTTTTTCCTGTACCATTAAACGCATAAATTAATTGTGCTTTTTTATCGGCACTTATAAGCGATTGTGTTATTTGGGTTAATGACTGTGCCATATTAATCTACTAAATTATCTTGCGGAAATGTTAGTAACAAATCTCTGTAATACTCATATTGTTTTTTTCTCAATTCTATTTCTTTTGGTAAGCCTTCGCTAATTGAGTTAGTAAGTGTGTCGAATTTTTCTAGAATAGAAACTATTCGTTCTTGTTCCTCAGGTGAAGGATATGGTATAGAAAAATTATTTAATTGTTGTAAGTTTAAATTTGGCTGTGCAGAACCTTTGATATTTAATTCTATATACTTTGTCATATGATTTGATTTCATTAAATGAAATACATATTTTAAATTTACATCATCATTTAGCCTAATTATTGCTAAAGCTTGATTTGTATTTGCAGGCAAAATTTCTTTTGGCACGATTGCACATTTACCTATTGTTGCTCCTGCAATCGTAATTAAAATATCATTATGTTTTAAAATTGATCTTTTCAACTCTTTATTATGTGTATCTTCATCAATAAATGATAATTTTTTAGAGTTAATATTTGAACCGTCGAAAGCTTCTGTTTTGATAAAAGCAATTCCTGTATCAATATATTTTTTTGGTGTTGTCCCTTTTGTTATCAAAGATGTTAAATCCTTTAATGTCTTCCACTCAACTTTATTTTCATCAAACGTGTACAATTTCTCTCTATAATAACTATATTGCGTTTTTCGTGCTGTAAGCTCTGAAAAGGTATCGAGAATTGCAACTATTTTTTGTTGAATTTCAAGTGATTTTTTTGGATTATCTGGGCATGGAATTGGGATGAGCTTGTTAGCATAATTACTAATCCATTGTCTTTTATGATCACCATCAACTAAGTCACTTGGCAAAGTATTCATCCAATAATAAATATATTTTAATGATGCTTTTGATTCATTTTTTGAAGTAATCATCTTCATTGCAGATGACTTCGCTTTAAAATCAAAATCAACCCATTTGTTTGCAGTTGTAAAATCATCAAAAATTATAACCGGATTTTCTGAAGCTTTATAAATACCTTCAGTCTCATCAGTATAACCAAGCACAAAAGTTTTACCCGCAGTTAAAACAGGTGTTGTGAAATCATTATTATAATTATTTGATTCTACTAAATATTTAGTAGGCTGCTCATAATCAGCAAATTCTCCCAAAGGCTTCCATTCTATATTAACGCCGTCTAATAATTTTTCTAGATAACTCATGCTTCAATTTCTTTTATTATGGCATCAATATCTGAGCGAAGTTTGTCAATCTTTTTAACTGTATTTTTAACTTCTTTGTTTAACTCTTCGATATTAATTTTTTCCTTGTTGTCTTTTGGTTCTACATAGGAACTTACCGAAAGGATATAATCGTTTTCAGCAATTTTAGTATTATCAATACAAGTTGCTACGTGTGGTACTTCTGCTTTGCTATCGAATAGTTCAATAATTTTATCAATATGTTTGTCGGTGAGCATATTGTTGTTGGTTACCTTCTTAAAGAATTTTTCGCCACTTGCATCAATAAATTGTGTTTTAGTATCGGTTTTCTTTTTAGAAAGTACTAGTAACGTTACGGCTATAGAAGTACCATAAAACAAATTAGGTGCAACCGAAATGATGGTTTCTACAAAGTTGTTATCGACTAAATATTTTCTAATTTTTTGTTCAGCACCGCCACGGTAAAAAATCCCTGGGAAACAAACAATTGCGGCTCTACCTCTAGGAGATAAATAATGAAGTGCATGCAGAACAAAGGCAAAATCAGCTTTTGATTTGGGAGCTAAAACTCCTGCAGGTGCAAAACGGTCATCGTTGATCATTGTGGGATCATCATCGCCAATCCATTTTACAGAATAGGGAGGATTTGAGACAATGGCGTCAAACGGTTTTTCATTGATTAATTGTGGGTCTTTTAGTGTATCACCTAAAACAATATGAAATTTGTCGTAATTAACGTTGTGCAAAAACATGTTCATACGAGCCAAGTTGTAGGTAGTGTGGTTTATTTCTTGACCATAAAAACCCTCTTCGATGATATGGTTATCAAAATGCTTTTTGGCTTGTAACAACAGTGAACCCGAACCTGCTGCCGGATCATAAATTTTATTCACAGTCGTTTGTCAGTGCAAAGCTAATTGAGCAATTAGTTTAGATACGTGTTCCGGGGTAAAAAATTCTCCCCCTGATTTTCCTGCATTGGCTGCATAGTTTGAAATTAGAAATTCATAAGCAACACCAAACATGTCAATATCACTATCTTCAAAAACGCCAAAATTAATATCTTCAATACCTTTCAATACAGATGCTAAACGACTGTTTTTGTTTTCAACAGTATTTCCCAATCTTGAACTTGTAGTATCGAAATCGGCAAATAATCCTTTTATGTCTTGTTCTGAAGGATACCCATTTGCAGAACTTTCTATAGCATCAAAAATGGCTTTTAAATCTGTATTAAGGTTTGGATTTGTATTAGCAGTTGCTACAACATTTATAAAAAGCTGACTTGGATAAATAAAATAACCTTTGGTTTTTACAGCATCCTCTATGATATCAGGTGTAATTTCACTATCTGGGTAATTAGCATAGTTGACACTTTCATCATCTCCCTCAATGTATTTTGTGAAATTTTCACTTATGAATCTATAGAAAAGTGCTCCTAAAACAAAGTGCTTGAAATCCCACCCATCTACCGAACCTCGTACCTCGTTGGCGATTTTCCAAATTTTATTTTGTAACTCTTGTTTTTGAATTAAGTTTGTCATTATTTTTCTTAATTATAAATCTTCTTTAGGACTAACTTTAAATATTATGATTATTTAAAGTATCTATCTGTTGCTAGTTTTTTATCTTGTTAGAAGCAATTTGTGTTTTATTTTGTTTAAATTTTCTTAATTCATAAAACTCTTAATCTTTCTATTTACTTCTCTTTCTACTTGCTCAAAGTCTGGTAAATCTTTGATTTGATCATTCATGGAGTTCTTCCAACGTGCTTTGTATTGCGGTAATTTCTGTTCCAGTTTGGCATGAAAATCTTCGGGTTTTAACTCTTTACTGGTGCATTTGTTCCTGAATTCATTTGTAAAATATTCTACCTCCATCTTTTCGACTTCTACTAAATACCAAATATCGTAGTAGTCTCTTGGCTGTGTACGTTGCATGGTGCAGCGTAATTTTTCGACTAATAGTTCTTCTAAAGGATAGCATAATAGTTTGTAATTCTCTAAATCTGAATAATCTATAATAGCATTTTTCTCTACTGGTTCAAACTCTAATTTTTCGCTTCTAGATATATCTACTTTCACTTTTTTATTGTTTCCAGAGCCACCCAATGGGCCAACATAACCTATGTAAAAATTAATTCCTCCATCTTCATGCTCATTATTATCAATTATTTCTAAGGGAATATTGGCTTCTTCTTTTATTTCCTCAAAACTTTCTTTGAACCATTCGAAAATTTGTTCGTTTGAAATTTCGTTATCCAATAAGGTAAAGTCTAAGTCTTCAGAGAAACGATAGTCTTCAAAATATACTTTCTTTAATACCGTTCCTCCTTTGAATACTAGTATTTTTGAAAGCTGTTCGTGATTTGCCACACCCCAAAGAATCCATGATAAGATGTAATCTTTTTCGATTTGCTGGTCACGAACCCCAACTTGGTTTGCTTTCTTTTGTATTTCGCCCGGTTTGATCATGTGAACATGGCTGATTTAATGGTTTCTATATCTAAATTTTGTTGAATACTCCAACGGCTGTTTCTTTTTCCGATCTTTGGTAATTCAGTATCTAAGACTACATAAGATGCGGTCTTTATTTTTTGTAATTCTTGAATAATTTCTGTCTTTATTTCAAAAAGTTCTAAAATATATCCTAGTCTTTTTACAACCGCCTGAGATTCGAACTTTATGGTGTATTCCAAAAGTTTCTTATAATTTAATTTCTCTTTTGTGCTGTATATTGCTCTTGCCACCTCTACAATGCCTCCGGCATAATCCGGTTTGAAAAGACAGTCAATTATTGTCTTTTCAATATCAGAACAGCTTACCTTATTAAAATTATCAATCCATGTTTTCTTTTCACCAAAAAAATGACTTTCATTATGGTAGATAAATTGAAATGTTATGTCTTTAACTTTAATCTCTGAAGGTCTGATTTGTTTGGCCACCACGATTTGTTCTTTTAATGATGGTTGCGTTATTAGGTTGTGGATTTGTAAAGCAGAATAATACCCTATATAGTGTTTGGCCTCTTTTACTAAATATTTTACTATTAGGTGCCAATCAGGCATAAAGGTTTCAGGATTTTCTTCATAAGGAATAATATAGTAAACGCCATCTTTTATTCGCATGAGCAAACCTCTTGAAGTCATGTCGCTTAGTAATCGCCTAACCGTATTTTCCTTAGAGCTAGGCAACACTTTTATAGCATCTTTATATTCAAAACAAACTTCATTCCTGCTATTAAAATAGGAAAGAATTTCATTAGATTGTGTTGAAGTGTTTTTATGTTTCATAGTCAATATGAGAGAATTAAACTCACTACAATGATACAAAATATAATAATATGTTTTATGTTTTTTGTGAAAATTACTTTATATATGCAATATGTGAGATCAAAACTCACATAGACGATATAAAACATAACTGTTTGTTTTTATGTTTTCGGCATAGTTTCCCATTATGGATATAATGCTCCAAACTATATAATTTTGCACTATAACAATGTGAAAATTATATTATTATGGTAATAGATCTTATCACTCGTGAAGATTTAAACGAATTCAGAAATCTTCTTTTAAATGATTTAAAACAACTCATTCAACCTCAATCCCGACAGGAAAAAAAGTAGCTAAAATCTTATGAGGTTAGAAAATTGTTGAATATTTCTGCTGGCACTTTGCAAAATTTACGGATCAATGGCACGCTCGCTTTTACTAAAATTGGTGGTCTTATGTATTACAAATATTCGGACATTGAAAAAATCCTGAATGGTAAATAGTAACTAATTAAAAACCGACTTTGGAGTTTTTTACTACCCCTGCAAGGACAAGAGGTTTTGAGCTGCGGAAAGTATTTCAAGTAGCTCAAAACACAACTTACTATTGTCCCTCGACAATTTTTTTAGGAATGGTTTTAAATTGAAAGGGCTGATGCTTTTTTTTGTATTTGTATTGTTACAAGTGGTTTTATTTTAAACTAATTCCAAGTTCAGAAATCATCGGAATCCTTTTCGATAATTAAGAACAGAAATAATTTTGGCAGCCTCAGGGCCGCTCGCCAGCGCACTTTACGGTTGTTCGGATATTGTAGTTGTGATGCATCCTTCATCGAACACCTACAATGCCGGATCTTTTTTCTCATAATGTTAGTAAAATGGAGAAAAAGAGATACCCTATAGATCAAAAAAGAGGGATAATCTTTCGATTATCCTTCACAGTGGGTAATTTGGGTAATTGAACACATTTTAATTACAAATCATTACCCAATCGAGCGCAAAGCCTACCCATATCTTCACTCAGTTTACTCTCAACAACCTTAGCATAGATTTGTGTAGTACGAATGCTGGTATGCCCCAGCATCTTTGAAACACTCTCAATTGGTACGCCATTACTTAGAGTAACGGTCGTTGCAAAGGTATGCCGTGCGATATGAAAGGTCAGTGTTTTTGTAATACCGCAAAGGTCAGCAATCTCCTTTAAGTATCCATTCATTCGCTGGTTTGAAATTACGGGAAAAACTGTACTGTTATTCAGAGCCCTCGGATCATCTCTATATATATCTATCAATTCGATTGCTTGAGGCAGAAGCGGTACACGTACACCCGTATCGGTTTTTGCCCTGCTTGTGGATATCCACAGCCCGCCGTCTATTCCTGTAACAATCTTGTTTGGGGTTAGTTCAGCGAGTTCAATATAAGCAAGACCAGTATAGCAACTAAAGAGGAACATATCCCTAACATTCCTCAGGCGTTCAATAGAAAACTCTTTGTTTGTCAGTGCTACAAGCTCTTGATTATTCAATGATTCCCGTTCTACTTTATCAAAATGCTTTTTAAAGCTGGCGAAAGGATCTTTGGTTAGCCAATCTAACTTGACAGCCATATTTATCATTTTGCGCAGTCTTTCAATATGCTTCATAATGCCGTTATTATTCAGCGGCTTTTGATGGTCTTTAGGGACATAATTAAAAAGGTAACGTTCAAAGTCCAAAATAAACTTGTAAGTAAGCTGTGAAAGGACAACATCATCTCTGTAGAGTTTCTCCATGAGAATTTTTTTTACATATCGCTGGGTGGTATGGTAGTTCTTCATGGTTCCGGGAGCAAGTTTATGTAGTTGCTGCTCATTATGATATTCCATCAGTGATACTAATGTTGGAGCCAAGTGGTTCGTGCCCAAAATCTTATCACGGATTGCAGGCCCATCTATTGGTACATCAGTCAGAACCATCTGCTGATACGTATTTATGATCTTTGCCTTGAACTGGTTAAGAAACATGTTGAGTTCAATAGTTTCTTTACGACTACCTTTAGCCATACCTTTTCTTTCATCCCATTCATTTGCGTTCACAGAACGCTTAATTGAAATCTCAGTACGCTTACCATTTACAGTTACCCTGGCACAGATAGGTGCTTTGCCCTGTGTCGAGGTTTTTTGTTTCTTTAAGTAAAAGAGTACTCCGAATGTTATAGTAGCTGTTTTCATATCTCAAAAATTTAATGTTTCAGATCATTTGCACATTAAATGGGTCTCAGTAGTGCTCGCTTTTAAGATGAAAACGCACACTTTTCAGTAAGCATCAAATGTTAAAATTTGAGTACTATTGACTGATAATTAAGTGATTAAATTGATTTATGGAACCTAAAGGTAAAAAAAGAAAAAGGGTAGCCGAATAGGTCCCATTTTCTTTGATACAACTTGAACATTTTGAGGTGGAATAAATAGAAAAACCCCTTAAATCATACGATTTAAGGGGTTTTGACTGCCTTTGAAAGGCGTTAGTGTCGGGGTGGCAGGATTCGAACCTGCGGCCTCCTGCTCCCAAAGCAGGCGCGATAACCGGGCTACGCTACACCCCGAAGATGTATTTGTTGTACTGCCCGTAAGCGGATGCAAAGATATAAATAAATTTCGTTTACAAAAGGAAAAAATGAAAATAAATAAAACTTATTTGAACATAGTTATTTCGGATTTATTTTCGCCTTTATTTTTTATAATAAAGTTTACATTTGCATCACAAAAAAACTATTCACATTATGTCAGATACAATCGAAAAAATTAAATGCCTTATTATAGGTTCTGGCCCTGCAGGTTATACTGCAGCTATTTATGCAGCCAGAGCTAACATGAATCCAGTATTATATCAAGGAATGCAGCCAGGTGGACAATTAACTACAACTAATGAGGTAGAAAATTTTCCAGGTTATGTTGATGGTGTTACCGGACCAGAAATGATGATTCAGTTACAAGAACAAGCAAAACGTTTTGGTGCTGATATTCGTGATGGCTGGGCTACAAAAGTTGATTTCTCTGGAGATATTCATAAAGTTTGGATCAATGATTCAATCGAGTTACACTGTGAAACTGTTATTATTTCTACAGGTGCTTCAGCGAAATATTTAGGATTACCATCAGAGCAGCATTATTTGAATATGGGTGGAGGAGTTTCTGCTTGTGCTGTTTGTGACGGATTCTTCTATAGAAATCAGGAAGTTGTAATTGTTGGAGCTGGAGATTCTGCTTGTGAAGAAGCACACTATCTATCTAAACTTTGTAAAAAAGTGACAATGTTAGTAAGAAGCGAAAAATTCAGAGCTTCAAAAATCATGGAAGAACGTGTTCGCAAAACAGAGAATATTGAAATCTTAATGAATCATGATACTGTTGAAGTTGTTGGTGATAATCAAGTAGTTCATGCTATTAAAGCATTAAACAAAACTACTGGAGAAGTTATCGAAATACCTGCGACTGGTTTCTTCGTAGCAATTGGACACAAACCAAATACAGACATTTTTAAAGATTACATTACTCTTGATGAAACAGGATATATCATAAATACTCCGGGAACATCGAATACAAATGTTGCAGGTGTTTTTGTAGCTGGTGATGCTGCAGATCATGTATACCGCCAAGCTATTACTGCTGCAGGTACAGGATGTATGGCTGCTTTGGATGCTGAAAGATATTTAGCTTCTAAAGAATAAGTTGAAAAGTTTCAGGTTTCAGGTTTCAAGTTGTTGGAACGTATAAACCTTGACAATAAAAAAATCCCGGTCTAAATTTTAGACCGGGATTTTCTTTTTATAATAAATGTTCTTAATTTGAACTTGAAACCTGAAACAAGAAAAACCTGAAACAAAATTATTTAAGCTTTTTAATCAATTTAGCTTCTTCAGAAAAGCGTGTCAATTGTATAGTTGGGTTTCCAAATAAAGAAAGTTCAGCTTTGTCTCCAACTGCGATTGAAATAGTAGTTTCGGCTAAAATACTTCCGGTAGAGTAGCTTTCTGCGGTAATATTAGCATCTTTCATAGTAAACTTTGTTCCGGTGAAAACCGAATTATTATCCAAACGAATAGTTGCTTTTTCAGCAATTCCTTCAATTGCAGCATTTGATTTTTGGTACAAATCACATTTAAATTTGATTGCAGAAACCAAAGATTTCAGTCCCGCATTTTTGCTTAATTGAATAGTAGCTTCTTCTGCTTTCAGATTTATTTCAGATCTGGATTTGTCATCTGCAACTAAACTGAATTTTTTTGCATTTACATTCAAATACAGTTTTGAATAATCAACGCTGTTAAAAGTGATGTCATCTAATTTAAGTTCCTGAATTGCATAAATAATTGCTTCGTTTTTTGCAATTACTTTATTTAATGTCCCCGTGTAAGTAACACGTACAGAAAGTTTTTTGAAAATTGTACTTTCTTTTGAAGTATATAAACGAAGGGTTTTATCTCTTAAATCCATTGCAACAATATCATGAAGATTATCGTCGGCTTCAATTTTGATTTCATTTTTTTCTCCGCGTTCCAAATAAACTTCCAGATTGTCATCTACTTCAAGGCCGTCAAAACTTCCAACTTCTTTTATTGATGTTGTAACGATTTTAGTTCCTTTTATTTTTTCTCTTCTTTGTGCAAAAGTTAATGTTGTAACTAATAGTAACAGAACCAGGGCAGTATTTTTTTTCATTAATTCTTTGATTTGATTTTGACAAATATAAAAAAATCATCCACTTTTGATGAATGATTTCTTTTATATTTAACACATAAATATTGACTATCCCTGACTAATGCTTCCGCCAGAATGTGAACTTTTTTCAACAGTCTTTGGAGTTGAGTCGTAATTGATGCTTCCTCCGCTTGATGCTTCAGCTTTAAGACTTACAATCGGATGCACATTTACGCTTCCTCCGCTTGAAGCTTCTGCATGAACTTCGTTTGCTAATAATTTTTCTGCATTAATATTAGAACCGCTAGATGCTGAAGTTTTGATTTTTAATGCTTTTCCTTCAACTGAAATAGAACTTCCGCTTCCAGATTCTGCCGAAATATTGTCAGATTCTACATTAACAGTCATAGTTGCTGCACTTGAAGTTTCCAAATCGATATCCTGTGACTGAATTACATTTTTGCTTTGTACCGTTGCGGCGCTCGAAGCTTCAAGCTTATCAATAACTGGCATTTTTACCGTTACTTTTTTAGTCGTAACATTTCTGAAAGAACTGAATTTACAGCTAATTACTAATGTTCCGTTTTCAACTTTTGTAATGATTTCTTTTTGCAAATTATCATCAGCTTCAACAACAATTTCAGTTGAATCAGATTGTACGATTACTAGATCGATCGCATTGCTTACAGATACTTTTTTGAAATCTCCCTGAACAATTCTTTTTTCAGTTGTTACATGTCCGCTTCCTTCAACTGTATTCAAATTAAAGTTGCAAGAAGCAAATAATAATGCGGTAACAGTTGCAATAATAAATTTTGTAATATGAATGATTATTTTGATCATGGCCTTAGTTATTAGTTGATTTTAATTATAACTCCGTTTTTATCAGTGGTTAACTTTCCTTTGGTTTTTTTTCCGTTTAAAACTTCTTTTCCGTTAATTTTAATCGAAACTTCCTTTACAGTGTCATTTTCAATAGTGTTTTCGTCACTATCATAATCTCCATCATTATATTCGTTCTCTTCTGCAGGGCAGTTTAAACATTTTATTTTTGAACCTTCAACTTTGTAATTGTAATCTCCGCTAAAGTGCAGGTTGAAGAAATCATTTTCAGAATCGTCGTAATCTTGTACTGAAGAATCTGGCTTAAATAATTGCCCTTCCGGCAAGTACAAATATACATCAACTTCTTGTCCTCTGAACTTATTTTTTACATCTGTCAGAAAATAATTATCCAAAATTAAGTGATTTCCGTTAATCTGAATACCATAATTGATTTTTTCAGCTCTTTTCTTTGCACTTGAAAATGAATTCCCTCTTGCACTTTTTTCAATTTGTAAGTAAGGAGAAGCATTGTCAGTGTATAAAACATGTAAACGAACATCATTAGAATAAATCAAGTTGTTGTTTGCTGAATCTTGTACAAAAGTGAATTCATGATGATGATTCAAATCTTTAGCATAATAATCATTGTATCTGAATTTTACATAAAGAGTATCTTTTGACGTAATGTTCAATGATTTCTTCTCAACTGTTTTGTTATCATAAGATATTTCAGTCGCTTGTTTGATTCCGATGCTGATTGCAATTGCAACAGCAATAATCCAGATGGCAAGCAAAGTATATTTTGTAATATTCCCGATTGATTTCAAATTTGGAGATAACAATTTAAATCCTAATAAAGTCAGGAAGAAAAATGGAATTCCAACTGCAAAAAGCATCAATAAACCGAAAGACCAAATAGGATATTCTGTAAAGTTTCCTGCTTCAACAAAGTTTTGCCAAGGGAAATCAATAAAAACGTTTGTTCCTAAAGTAAATACTCCAATTAATAAAAGAATTAGAGTAGTGATTCCCGCCATGATTAGAATTACACCTAAAAATTTAGCAAAGATTTTAAAAACCGTCATGACAAAGTCTCCAAATGAACTACTTATTCTCTCAGCTCCCGACTTTACCTGGTTTCCCATTTTGTCATAATCTGCATTTTTGAATTTTTCAGACAATGAGTCAATTTCTTCACGTACTTTTTTTTCGATGTTTGAAATCGTAACTGGTTCTCCAGTCATTTCTAGTTTCTCTGAAGTTGTTACCGCTTCAGGAGTTACGATCCAAAGTACGAAGTAAGCTAAGATTCCAGTTCCAAAACCTGCAAAAACAAATATTAAGAATATGATTTTGATCCAAACGGCATCAATTCCAAAATAATGTCCTAAACCAGTTGCAACACCACCAATCATACCTTTTTCTTTGTCACGGTATAATTTTTTATGCTGTCTTGCACCGTAATTATTGAAAGATTGATTTTGGCTTTCTTCATCCTCAATTCGGTAATCTTCAGGTTGGCCCATCACCGCAATCACTTCGTCAACGTCTTTTAAGCCAACAACATGTTTTTCGCTTTTTTGTTTTTCTGTTAATAATTCAGAAACGCGCATTTCGATGTCTTTAATAATTTCATCTTGTCCAGACGAATTGTTCAATGATCGTTTTATAGCGTCAAAATAGCGTGTCAATTTTAAATATGCATCTTCATCGATGTGAAAAAACATACCGCCTAAGTTAATATTTACTGTTTTGTTCATGACTTATTGATTTTGATTGGTGATTAGTTTTACGGCGTCAGATAATTCTGTCCAAGTGCCGCTAAGTTCGTTTAAAAAAGTTTGTCCTATCTCGGTTAATCCATAATATTTTCGTGGCGGCCCTGAGGTCGATTCTTCCCAGCGATAATTTAGTAAACCGTCATTTTTCAATCTAGTTAACAACGGATAAACGGTTCCTTCTACAACTAGTAATTTTGCGTTTTTTAAAGTGTCTAATATTTCAGATGTATATGCGTCTTTCTCTTTTAATACTGATAAGATGCAAAACTCAAGAACACCTTTGCGCATCTGTGCTTTTGTGTTTTCAATGTTCATAATTTCATTTTGTTTTTTTTAGATTGAACAATTCGTTTTTTGATTGATGATAATTGATTGATGATTGATTGTGTCTATAATCTTTTAACCCTTTTAGATTACTTTATAAAAGGAATCGTAAGCGGATAATTGTATAATTCTCCGTTTGAAGCTTTTATCGAAGCATAAATCACTAAAAAGAATTCAACAAATTTTAGCAATCCAAAAAGTAAAACAGCTGTCGCGCCGATACTTAATAAGGCAATGTTTCCTTGAAAATTGAAATTTCTGATTACGAAATCTTCGTCGTTAAAAACAGCTTCCATCGGAATGTTTTGCAAAACTACTGATACGAAAATCGGAATTGCGATTAAGGCCAAAACCAAAGTGTAAAGCAATAAACTCAATTGAAAATTCAATGTCTGTTTTCCGTGGTGATTTACAAATTCTGATTTGTCTTTGTAGCTCGACCAAATAATGATTGGGAAAATATAATTCCCAAAAGGAATAATGTACTGGCTTAATGTACTTAAATGTGTAAACGCTGATGTGTTTCTTTCTGATGTTGTTTCCATGATGAGTGGTGTTGTTGTTTCCATGATTAAAAGTATATAGTATTTTCTTATGCAAATATATGTCTAAAAAACAGTATCTTGTTTTGCATAGTACCAAATATTAACAAAATTTTAACAAGTTTAATATTTGTAGTACAAGGATAATTTGCTGAAAATCATTCGGAATGCCTGATTTTATTGATGTCTTTCAAAAGTGTATCGAATTTATTGTGCGTGCATAGTTTTTTTGTATTTTTACTAAAAAAATATATCACATGGCAGTTTCAGTTTCCAAACTCAACAAATTTGTATTGTTCAAATTACCATCAGCATACTTTTGCGGGGTACGTGTAAAAGCTATCGATAAAGACAGCTGTATTGTAAGCGTCAAACATAGATGGATCAATCAGAATCCGTTTAATTCGATGTATTTTGCCGTGCAGGCTATGGCGGCAGAGTTGACAACAGGGGCTTTGGTTATTTCTCAAATTCAGGAAAGCGGTCGAAAAATCTCTATGTTGGTTGCCAATAATAAAGGAAACTTCACTAAAAAAGCAACGGGAAGAATCACATTTGTCTGCAACGACGGACATTTAATTGCTGAAGCGATTCAAAGAACTATTGAAACTGGAGAAGGACAGACATTCTGGATGAAATCTATCGGAACAAATGAAGAAGGTGTTCAAGTTTCAGAAATGGATTTTGAATGGAGTGTTCGATTGAAATAATATTTAGCCACAGATTAAAAGGATTATACTGATTATCAAAAAATCTTTATAATCCTTTTAATCTGTGGCTTTAAAAAAAAGGCCTCAAATATTTTTGAGGCCTTTTTCTTGAAATCAGCATTTCGTTTATTTTTTAACACAACAAGATTTTTTGTCTTTTTTATCTGTTGACGTTTTTTTACAGCATGATTCTTTTTTTGCTTTTTCTTTTTTAGCAGGCGCAGTATCTTGAGCATTCACGCCAATTGTAAATAAAGCAACAGTAACGATTGTAATAACTTTTGTCATTTTGATTTAATTTATTTTTGTTAGAGAATTGTAATTGGTGAATCAAATATAGCGACATTTCTTAAGGTTGATTCTTACAATTTAGTTAATGTTTTTGTAAAAAAACAAGCTGAAAAAGGTTAGATAATTTAGAAACCAAAGGCAATTTTTCGCTCTTTATATTTTCCTTTTTCTATAACCCAAACAATTTCATAACCTCCAGCTCCATCGCTATTGCTAGAAGAGATATATAGCATGTCGTTCTTTTTGTCGTAATTAATTTTAGTGTTATAAAGACTAGGTTCGAACAAATCATCAAAAGAATTTTTAGGAAGTTCAATAGTCTTTTTGTCAATCACTACAGTTATGCTTTTATAAGCCTTTTTTGGAATTCCTCCATCGGTTCCCCAAAAATCTTTTCCGTTAATCTTTTTAAGTATAGATTTGTCCTTCTCAAGAAAGGTTAATTTTGCTGAATTTGATTCAAAATTTTTGCTTTCAATACTAATATCAAAACCATCTTTCTTAAAAATAACCTGATTTTTAGTTTCTTTGACTAATGGAATAACTGCAAATTCAGATAAATATTGAACCCGATCTTTGTATAAATATCCATTTCTGTCTTTATTGTTTTTCGAATAATCGATATTGATCCAATTATTTTTTGGTTCGAAACAATACACAACAAAACCATTGTTCAATTTGTCTGAAATGTTATTTTCTTTTGATGCTTCAGATCGAATATTTACATATCCATCGTTATCTTTTATGACTGCAAATTGAGCAAAGGCATTATTAAAATAGAAAACTAGGAGAATAGAAATTACTTTCATTTTTTATTCATTAGTACGATTATACGATCTCTTTATTAAATATTGAACAAAAATGATGAACAATATAATTATGGCTATAATGATTTCTAAACCTATTAATCCAACGAACGGCATTCCACAGTGAATTTGTCCGTTTGATTCCGATCGCAGTTTGTTTGAAAGTAGTTTAAACGCAATGATGAAGGATATAAATTGAGAAAGAAAGGTAATTAAACAGACTTTAAAAAAAGTTAGTTTTATGCTTTCGGCAATTGCTTTTCTACCGAATATAATTTGAAAAATGATTGGTAAAGCAAGTAATAAAAGGAAAAGAGTTTGGTTCATAAAGTTAAGAGTATAATATGCTTAGTTCAAAAGTAATGCCATTATGCAATCCATGCTTTTTCTATTTTATCAATTACCCATTTCTCTTTTACCTTTTTGATGAAAATTCGATATCCGTAACTGCACATGTCACCGCAATTGATTTCCGCAGTAAGTAGACCGTACTTTTTTTCATTATCAAATTGAATTCTGCTAAAAATGAACACCCCTCGTACAGAATAACAACATTCGTTATAAAATCTTCTGTCATTTCCACGTGGTATTCTTGGAACGTAATGAAGCTTAAAAGCTTGATAAGAATCAAGTTTTTTTCTGTCAAATTTATAATCGAGTGTGTCTAGAATATTGTTTTCTGATATTTCAGCTTCCTTGAAGTGAGCTTGTAGTTCTCTTCCTTTTTGTTTTGAAATTGCTTTGTCTAAAATGACTAGATCAATACGAAACTTCCTTTTTTTAAAATCTGCTAAATCTTGATTAAATTGTTTTTTGTATTGCTTCTTTATATGAATCCTATACTCTGGAGTATCCTTTATCGGCGGAGGTGGAGGTGGTATATAATATTCTAAAGCATTAACCCAAACAGAATCCATTAATGGAGGATTAATTTCATACATTACATTTTTTTCAAATTGTAAATCAGCTTCTTTATTATTACAGTTTGTTAAGATTATTCCAGAAATAAAAGCAGTGAGAAATAACAATAAGAAATTTAATTTTTTCATTCTTGAAAATTATGTTTTAGTTTCGGATTTATGATTTCAGTTATTTTTCCTGTTCCAATTGTGCGAGAACCTTCGCAAAAGACAAATTCTAAACCTTCATATAGTTTGCCTTCAAAATATTCAGTAGATAAAATGCGGATTATTGCAGAAACAGATTCTCCTGGAAGTACAAATTCTGTATCAATGAAAAGTTGGATTCCAGAAGTCATATATTCATCGAAGGGAAATTTTATATGTGGTCTGTATCCAGAGCTTGCTGCAGTTTTTCGGCCGCCTTCTTCGGTACTTTTGTATTCTAATAGTGCAATAAAATGAGATTCGCCAAACATATTAATTTGATAAAATTTCTATGCTAATATAAGATTAATAATTCAAATTTACTCCAAAACCAATTCCCATATCGCTGTCATAATGTGTCGTAATTCCAAAGTTTCGCCCAGCAACATATTTCAATCCTGCCATATATTCTTTATCCGTATTCCACATTAAATTCATTCGTAAACGTTTGGAAAGCGGAATATCTTTTCGTTCAAATTGCAAACGAACATTTCCATCGGTATAAACCTCAACCTGTGCTTTTATAAGCATTGGCAAAGTATATTCAGCTCCTAAACTGAAAACCGAACGGTTGTCTTTGGTGTTTTTTTGACCAAACAGATTTTGCTCTTGTTCGTCCATTCCCATTTTTCGGTAACGCCAATCAAAACCAATAAAAGGCATTAACCATTGATTTTTTCCGATATATCTTCCAATGTGTGTTTCGGTTTCATAACCATGTTTGTCATTGTAACCCAATCTCCATTCCGTTCCGATGCTCCAACGCGTGTTGCTGAACATCGCTTCACCATCATTTCCATTCGTAGCAAAATCATTTTCTGCCATAAAATGAAACATTCGATCGTCCATTTTCAACATTTTAAAAGCCATTTCCGGATGATGAATCAACGGATTTGGTGCTGAATTTTCATAACTAAAAATTCTTCCCATTCCAGCCATCATGTGATATAAAATATGGCAATGGAAAAACCAGTCGCCATCAGCATTTGCCTGAAACTCGATCGTATCGGTTTCCATTGGCATAATATCAATTACATTTTTGAGTGGAGAATAATCGCCGTGTTCATTCAGAATTCTAAAATCATGTCCGTGTAAATGCATTGGGTGGCGCATCATGGATCCGTTGTATAAAACGATACGAACGTTTTCTCCTTTTTTAATTAAAATTTTATCGGTTTCAGAAACTACTTTATTATCCAGACTCCAGACATAGCGATTCATATTTCCAGATAAAGTAAATCGTAATTCTTTTACAGGCGCATCTTTCGGAAGATTGGTTTTAAAAGGAGATTTCAGCATTCCGTAATTTAAAGTCACAATTTCGGAGGTTTCAGTGCTGTCGCTTTCCATTTTCATGTTCTCCATATTATGATTGGAATGGTCCATTTTTGGTTCAGAATTTTCATCTTCACCCGAAATTTCCGGATACATTACGGCGTTCATGTCCATTTTGTTCAAAGACATATTCATGCCCATATCGTTCATTTCGCCGTTCATTTTCATCATATCGTTCATCATTTTCATTCCTTCAAAATATTTTAATTTTGAAAGATGATGAACAGGCTGTTTTTCTCCATTTCCTAAAAACAAAGATGCAGATCCAGTTCTATCTTCGGCTGTAGCCAAAAAGGCAAAAGATTTATGGTCTTCTGGAACAGTAACGACAACATCATAAGTTTCAGAAACGGCAATAATCAAACGATCGACTTCTACAGGATCAACGTCATTTCCATCGCTTGCTACAACGGTAATTTTTCCTCCGCCATAAGTCAGCCAGAAATAACTCGAAGCGCCTCCGTTTGCAATTCGCAAACGGACTTTCGAGCCTGGCTTCAGATCTGAAAACTGTTGTTCATTTTTACCGTTAATCAGAAACTTTTCATAATAAACATCACTTACATCCATCGCGTTCATTCGTTTCCATTCGTTGGTCACTTTAGTTGAAAAATGTCCTTGCTTTATGGCTTCGGAATAACTTTGCGTTGTTCCTTTTTTGATGGCAAACCAATCATTGGCATTGTGCAACATTCGCTGAATATTCTCTGGTTTCAGATCAGACCATTCGCTTAAAATAACAGGAATTGTCGGCAAATCGTCAATTCCTTTTCGAATAGTAGGATCGTCTTTTTTCTTATTGATGATAAAAAGTCCGTATAAACCAATTTGTTCTTGTAAGCCCGAATGACTGTGATACCAATACGTTCCATTCTGAATAATCGGGAAAGAATATTTATGAGTTGTTCCAGGCTCAATCGGCATTTGAGTTAAATACGGAACGCCGTCTTCCTTATTTGGCAGAAACAATCCGTGCCAGTGCATTGAAGTCGTTTCTTTTTTTAATTCGTTATGTACATAAATTTCTGCAATATCGCCTTCGGTAAAAGTCAAAGTTGGCATCGGAATCTGTCCGTTTACTGCAATCGCGCGTTTTTCCTTACCCGAAAAATTAACAATGGTATCACGAACATGCAAATCGTAACGAACTACTTTTTGGGCCTTTAACTGAAAAGCAATTAAGAAAAGTATAAAGAGATATTTGATTTTCATGATCGATTATAATTTTAGATTTCTTAATCGCAAAGCATTTACGATTACGGATACAGAACTCAAACTCATTGCCACAGCAGCCAACATCGGCGAAAGCAAAATTCCTAAAAACGGATATAATATCCCCGCTGCAATTGGCACACCCAAAGTATTATAGATAAAAGCGAAGAATAAATTCTGTTTGATATTTGACATTACAGCATGGCTGAGGTTTTTGGCTTTTACAATTCCGTTTAAATCACCTTTTACCAAAGTGATTTTAGCGCTTTCGATGGCGACATCAGTTCCTGTTCCCATCGCGATTCCGATATTGGATTGTGCTAAAGCTGGCGCATCATTGATTCCGTCTCCCGCCATCGCAACGATTTTTCCTTGTGCTTGAAGGCGTTCAATTTCTTTTAATTTATCTTCGGGAAGACAATCTGCCTTGAAAGAGCTCAAATGCAAATGTTCGGCAACGGCTTTTGCTGTATTATGATTGTCGCCCGTCATCATGATAACCTCAACGCCTTGATCGATTAATTCTTTAATGGCTTTTTCGCTATTTTCTTTGATGGCATCGGTAATGGCAACATAGCCTAAAACAATATTTTCAATTGCGATGTACGAAATAGTTTTTCCTAAATTTTGTTCGGCTGTAACTTTTTGTTCTAAATCACTAGAAATAGAAGCGCCAATTTCTTCCATTAATTTTTTGTTTCCTAAAGCTACTTTTTTGCCTTCGATAGTTCCTAAAACTCCTTTCCCAGCAATGGTTTCAAAACCTTGAACTTCTTTTAAAGAACTGTTTTTAGCTTTCGCGAAATTGACTACAGCCTGCGCCAAAGGATGTTCGCTATGCTGATTTAACGAAGCAATATTTTGAAGCAGAAAATCCTCCTCATTAGTAATCGAATATATTTTTTCTACAGATGGTTTTCCTTCTGTAATGGTTCCAGTTTTATCGGTAATTAAAACATCGATTTTATTCATGTTTTCCAGAGCTTCGGCATTTTTAATTAAAATTCCGTTTTGGGCTCCTTTTCCAACACCAACCATAACCGACATTGGAGTTGCCAAACCAAGCGCACAAGGACAAGCGATAATTAAAACGGCAATCGCATTGATTAATCCATAAACGTAAGCAGGTTCTGGACCAAATTTTGCCCAAACAAAAAAGGTTAAAACAGAAATGATAACTACAGTTGGTACAAAGTATTTAGAAACGCGATCGGCTAATTTCTGAATTGGAGCACGAGATCTGCTGGCATCATTTACCATTTGGATAATCTGCGAGAGCATGGTTTCTGAACCGACTTTTTCAGCAATCATTACAAATGATTTTGTACCATTTATAGTTCCGGAAATTACGGCATCGCCAGTTTTTTTATCTACCGGAATTGGTTCTCCCGTAATCATAGATTCGTCAATACTGCTTTCGCCAGAAGTTATTTTTCCGTCAACTGGAATTTTTTCTCCTGGTTTTACACGAAGTAAGTCGCCTTTTTTGATATTGTGGATGGAGATTACTTTATCAATTCCATTTTCTACCAAAGTAGCTTCAGTTGGAGCTAATTTTAATAATTCTTTTATCGCTCCATTAGTTTGTCCGTGAGCTTTGGCTTCCAATAATTGTCCTAATAAAACTAAAGTGATAATTACTGTCGCAGCTTCAAAATACAAATGAATCGTTCCGTGATGCGATTTGAATTCGGTTGGGAAAATATCAGGAAAAAACATTCCGACAATACTAAATAGGAAAGCAACGCTGGTTCCAATTCCGATTAAAGTGAACATGTTTAAATTCCAAGTCACAATTGATTTATAAGCACGAACAAAAAACATCCATCCTGCATAAAACAAAACTGGAATTGAAAATAAAAACTGAACCCAATTCCATTTTTCTATTGACATTATATTGTAAAGTGGATTATTCGGAATCATTTCTGACATTGAAATGATGAAAATAGGAAACGTAAACAAAATCGCAATTTTCATTTTCTTCAATAAATCAGAATAGGTTTTGTTCTCTTCAGTTTCTGAAGCCTGCATCGGAACCAAATCCATTCCACAGATCGGACAATCGCCAGGTTCGTTTGATACGATTTCTGGATGCATCGGACAAGTAAATTGCGTCGCTGTTATGGCAACTTGTGGAACTAAATCCATTCCACAAACTGGACAGTCTCCGGGTTTGTTGTATGTTTTGTCGCCTTCGCAATGCATTGGACAATAATAAACGCCATTTGCACTGTGCTGATGTACTTTTTTTGTTCCCAATTTATGATGATTGTGGTTCTCTTTTTTATGACCTGAACAGCAAGATTTTTCAGCTGTCTCAGAATGGTTTTTAGGAGAATCCATTTCGATAGTATAATTTCCTGCCGCAGATAAAACTTCCTGAAATTTTTCAGTAGCAACATGTTTGTTCATTATTATCACAGCAGTTGGCGGATTCAATGTTACTTCTGCCTGAATTCCTTCAATTTCATTCAAAGTTTTTTCAACTTTGGTTCGGCATCCGTTGCAAGACATTCCTGAAATTATATATTGATGAGTCATTGTATTGGTTTTTAAGTATTACAATGCAAATTTCCGAAGTATCTGTGAGTTTGGTTTGTAGAATTTTGAGAATGATTTGTAAGATTTACTATTTTTTTTTAACGCAAAGGACGCAAAGAATTTACGCAAAGCGCACGAAGGTTTTTTTTAAGATTATAAAGTTCTCAAAGCTTACGCATAAAAAGTTAGCCACAGATTAAAAAGATTAACACAGATTTTAAAAATCTTATTAATCCTTATAATCTGTGGCTAAAAAATCTTAGCGCTTTTGCGACTTTGCGAGAAATTGACTTTTACAAATTCTCAATCTGAATACGTTTTTTATCTTTCAATTGTTTGAACGAAGTAGGAGTAAAGCCCGTAATTTTTTTGAATTGATTACTCAAATGTGCCACATTACTGTAATTTAAAATATCAGCAATTTCGCTTAACGAAAGCTCATTGTAAATCAATAATTCTTTTACTTTTTCAATTTTTTGACTAATGAAATATTTTTCGATTGTTGTGTTTTCAATTTCAGAAAAGAGATTGCTCAGCGAATTATAATCCTGATTTAGATTTTCGGCTAAATAATCGGACAAGTTGATTTTTAAATCATTGTTTTTATGATGAACCAAATCGACAATTAAGTTCTTTATTCTTTCGACTGTTTTCGTTTTTTTATCATCAATTAAATCAAAACCCAACGATTGCAGGTTTTCTAATAAAACTTCTTTTTGGTTATCGGTGATTTCTTCTTTAAGTTCTACTTCACCCAACTCAACAGAAATAGTTTGGAGTCCGAGTTTTTCAAACTCAGACTCCACAACCATTTTACATCGGGCACACACCATATTTTTGATGTAGAGCTTCATATTTATTTGATCGTTTCTACAACATTTCCACAAGTCAGCATAGAAGAACCGTAATACGGATTCTTAACTGCTTTTTCCTTGCTTAACCAGTCAGCATCTGCCATTGGGCAATATTGTTTGTAGATTGGCTGGTCTGGACTTGAAACTTTTATTAAATCGTAAGTGCTTTTAGATAAAGATTTAAAAGTCTCACGTTGTTTTTTAAGGTCTGTTGTTGCAGAAATGTTTTTCGCGTCAGCAGTTAATTTCTTTACCACTTTCATCCAAACGGTATGTTCGTTGCTTTTTAGTTTGTCCATTTTTACAGCTGTAATTGCTGTCAATAAAGCTGTGGCTTTTGCCGAAGTTAATTTGCTGTCACTTTTAATAAGCGCATCTTTTACATTGAAATAAGCATCATAAACAGATTGTAACTGACTAGCTTCAATAATTTCTGTTGTTCCTGATTCTGATTTTATTGTATTCGCCTGAATAGTATTTGAAGTGAAAACAAATGCGATTATTGCTGTTATAATTGATATTGACTTTTTCATTTTATATAGATTTAGAAGGAATTCGATTTCCTTAATTAGTTTTTATTTTTGAAATGATTAATGTAAATTGTGTTTGATTTAGAGCCAATTATGGCTGTTACAAATACAATTATTTTATTTTTGGCGGGGCCCAAATTGAAGTAAAACCATCCGAAATACTACTGTTTTTATAGTACATGATTGGTTTTTTAAAAGAAAAATGAAATAATTCGTTGTTAATGCCGAATTGATTTTCAGTTATTAAACTAAACTGTAAGCCTGAAGTAGTGCATCCGGAATGATTGCATTTTCCACTGCATCCGTGGTCGTCTTTTTTTGAATTATGAGTTTCTTTGCAACACTCTTTTTGACAAGAATCTTTAGCTGGATTCATTTTCTTTTCGCATAAATTTTTCTCCGCCGATTTTCCACAAGCATAACTCGCATTCGACATCATAAAGAAGCCAAAAGTTAAAATGAGAAATAATATGTGTACTTTTTTTGTCAAAGGAAATATATTGGTGATACAAATTTAGATAAAAATCTTTAGCTCAAATGTGTTTTAAGATTTCAATAACTAAAGCTTTTTGAAATCTGTTGGCTTCATGTTTTTTCTTTTCTTAAAATAATTAGACAGATGACTTTCATCGGTAAAACCAAATTCATACGCAATTTGTTTGATAGGCAACTGATTGTTGTGAATTCGTTTTTCAATCAAAGTAGTTCGCAGATTATTGATATAATCGCGATAACTTATTGAGAAAGTCCGCTTAAAATAGGCGCTGAAATAAGTTGGCGCAATATTAAAATGCTCTGCAATTACTTTAATCTGAACCAGTTTTGGCTGATAAATATTTTGATGAATGTAATTTGCAATTTGTTCATTGTCAATATGTGTCGATTTCAACTGAAGATTCATTCCACGTATTGTTTCTTTAATTAGTCCAAAAATGGAGAGAATCTGATAAAATACGATTGGCGAAGAAGTGACATCAACATATTGATCGTACGCTATAATATTGGCGACTGTATTTTCTAAGATAGTTTTGCAGGGTTCATCAAATTTCAGGACAGTTTCTTTCAGAATTTTATCTCGCATGAAACTTTCGGGCGTATTTACCAGGAATTCGTCGCAAGTTAAATTTTGTTTCGAATTGAAATAATTATCGGTGAATTTAATGTAAACAAAACGAGTCTTTTTTCTGATGTCGAAATAATGTTCGTCTTCAGGAGAAATCACAAACAAATCACCGGCTTTATAAGGGAGAAGATTTTTATTCAAATGATGAATACCGCTTCCTTTTTTAATATAGATAATTTCGTAATAGGTATGTGTATGCGGTGGAAGATGGAATTTCTCGTCTTCAAATTCATGAATCACTAAAGTTTCAAACTGATTTAATTTAGGCATGACTTAAATTTACAATTTTATGTCGTAAATATACAACTTATTTTGCGCTTAACGGTGTTAAATTTGCATCATAGAAAGTCTAATACTTTCTTGTGTAAAACAAATGAAAAAAAGTCTTATTGCGCTCTCGCTTGGGGGCTTAACTATTGGAATAACTGAATTTGTAATGATGGGTTTATTGCCTGATATTGCTTCAGATATGAAAGTTTCAATTCCGGTTGCCGGATATTTAATTTCATCGTATGCTTTGGGTGTTGTTATTGGCGCACCTTTATTAGTAATCTTAGGACGCAACTTTCCGCCAAAAAAAATGCTTATTATATTAGCGTTGATGCTAACAGTTTTTAATGCACTTTCGATAATTGCGCCAAATTATAATTTTCTATTTGCTTCGAGATTTCTTTCGGGATTACCACATGGAGCCTTTTTTGGTGTTGGAGCAGTAGTGGCAAGCCGTTTGGCTGATAAAGGAAAAGAAGCTCAGGCTATTTCTATTATGTTTGCCGGACTTACTTTGGCAAATTTAATTGGTGTACCAATTGGTACTTATATAGGGCACCATTTTATTTGGCGTTATACCTTTATATTAATCGCCTTTGTTGGTCTATTGACTCTTCTGTTTATTTCTTTATGGATGCCAAATCTGGAAAAAACCGGTGATGTAAATATGAGAACACAATTGCAGTTTTTTAAGAAAACAGAAGCTTGGTTGATTATCGGAATTACTGCTATTGGTTTTGGCGGACTGTTTGCATGGATCAGTTACATTGCACCTTTATTAATAAACATTTCTAAATTTTCACCTGAAGATGTCTCTTATATATTGATATTAGCTGGTCTTGGAATGGTTGTAGGGAATTTTGCAGGTGGTAAATTAGCCGATAAATATTTACCGGCACCAACCGTTTTGGCTTTACTATTTATAATGGTACTTGATTTACTAATGGTTTACTTTTTCTCTTTTAATCAATATGTATCATTATTCCTGACATTTTTAACTGGAGCGATTTCTTTTTCAGTAATTGCACCTATACAAATGCTTATGATTAAAACGGCCAAAGATGCTGAGATGATTGCATCGGCAGCGCTTCAGGGAAGTTTTAATATTGGAAATGCTTTAGGAGCATTTTTAGGTGGACTTCCGTTGGCGGCAGGTTATGATTTTGCTTCTCCAAATCTTATAGGAGTAGTGATGGCTGTAACAGGAATGATTATAACATTTACTTTAATGCAAAAACATAAAGCAAATTTGCAGCTTCAAAGAGCGTAAAAATTAACTAACATACTTTTCAAAAGTCCTTAAGCTTAATTGTTTAAGGACTTTTTTTATGCTTTATTTTAAGATTTATGAAAGTATTCTATTTCTATGGTTGTAGGAATTGGTTGGTTTTTTATTGATGTCTTAGGTTTTGTATAGTTTGTGTGCCCAGATTTTTTTATGTCTTGCGCAAACGATATTTTTTTCATGTAATCGATTGTTTTTTTGATAAAAACGAAAGAATTTAATATATCACAATAATATAATTACTATTTATTCATAATATAAATTACATATGTGGTATAAAAAAGTGCTTTTATTTTTGATATGTAATTTTTTTTAGCAAATTTTTATGAAAATTAATTTTTTATATAAAAAAAATATCTATGTTTGTGTAATCGATTACATGATTTGATTTCTGTTTATTTCAAATTGTTTTTTTAAAACGAAATCGATTGAAAAACCTTGCAGTTGCTTAGGTCTTTTAAAAATCAAAACCACATAACAATAAAAAATTAGAATTTCAAAACCACATAAATTACCATTAACCAATTAATAACTTAAACAATAAACCATGAACTTTAAAGAATTTTTAAACAAAGGAGCAAATTATTGCTCTGCACTTGTTTTCTTATTGTGCTTGCTTATGAGTAGTCAGGTAAATGCACAGACTACAACTATAGAGGGAACCGTTAAGGATGCTGCCGGACTTACTTTGCCGGGAGTTAATGTACTTGAAAAAGGAACAAAAAATGGGGTTTCTTCTGATTTTGACGGACGTTATAAAATCAAATTAACGAACCCTAAAGCTGTTTTAACTTTTTCTTTTATCGGATTCGGAACTAAAGAAATTCCTGTTGCGGGAAAGACTAAAGTAGATGTAGTTTTAGCAGAAGATTCTAATAACTTGAATGAGGTTGTTGTAATTGGATATGGAACATCTAAGAAATCTGATTTAACTGGAGCAGTTGCTACATTTTCAGGAAATGAAGTGCGCAAGATTCCGGTTCCTAACGTTGCAGAAGCTTTAACAGGACGTATTGCCGGAGTATCAGTAACTTCTTCTGAAGGTTCACCAGACTCAAATGTTCAGATCAGAATTCGTGGAAACGGATCTTTAAGTCAGGATGCATCTCCATTATATATTGTAGACGGATTTCCTGTAAACAATATCAATGATATTTCTTCTTCTGATATTGAAACAATGACCGTATTGAAAGATGCGTCATCAACTGCAATTTATGGTTCTAGAGGAGCTTATGGAGTTATTATTGTTACGACGAAAAAAGGTAAAGATGGTAAAATAGCAGTAAACTTTAATATGTTCTACGGAATGAAACAGATGGCTAATACTATTCCTGTTACATCTCCTGAGGATTATGTGAAATGGCAATATGAATATGCATTGCTTGATCAAACAGATAAAACTATTTTGAGTAACCCAAGTTCTTACACAAAATATTTTGGTAACTGGCAAGATTATGACCAGTACAAAGGTATGAAAGGAAACGACTGGCAAAAACAAGTTTTTGGCCGTACAGGTGAAGTTCAAAGCCGTGACTTGTCTATCCGCGGAGGTTCTGATAAAATAAACTATAATTTCAACTATGCTCATTATGATGAAAAAGCAATTATGATGGGATCAGATTTCAACAGAAACAACTTGTCTCTTGCTTTAAACAGCAAAGCTTCTGACAAAATAGATTTGTCTTTTACAGTGCGTTATTCAGATACTGAAATTAATGGTGCAGGTATGAATGAGCAAAATGAGGTTTCATCAGCAGATTCTCGTTTAAAAAATATTGTTGGATATGCTCCAATCCCGGTTCCGGGTTTGACTACAGATGATACAGACGAAGCTGTAGCAAACAATTTGACACACCCTTTTGTGGCAATTGTAGATAATAACCGTCAGCAGTTTAGAAAAAACTTCAATACTTTAGGAAGTTTTTCATGGAAATTGACTCAGGATTTGGTTTTTAAAACAGAATTAGGTTTAGATAATTATAACTTTCAAGATTATCGTTTCTACGGACGTACAACATATTATGTGAAAAATAACCCTGCGGCAGAAAGACAAGGAATGCCAGCTATGATAATGGCAGACAGAAAAGATACTCGTTTTAGAAATGCGAACACACTTAATTATGATTTGAAAAAATTAGTTGGAGAAAATCATAATTTGAAATTACTTTTTGGAGAAGAATCTATAGAATATAAGAGAAATGACCTTACAAGTACAATTCAGGGATATCCATTATCTTTTGAATTAGATCAGGCTAAAAAATTGACTACTCAGGGAACTCCAGTTTCAGTTGATAATTTCTATTCTCCAGATGACAAATTGCTTTCTTTCTTCGGGCGTGCTAATTATGATTATAAAGACAAATATCTTTTTACAGCGACTTATCGTGCCGATGGTTCTAGTAAATTCTTAGGAGATAATAAATGGGGATTTTTCCCAGCGGCAGCGGCAGCTTGGAAAATATCAGGAGAAGAATTCTTGAAAGATGCTTCATGGATCAATTTGCTTAAATTAAGAGTGAGTTATGGTGAGGCTGGAAACAATAATATTCCAACTGGACAAATGGTTCAAAGTTTTATCTCTTCTACATCTACTTGGATCAATGGAGTTGATAATTTCTGGGCAGCTTCTAAAACAATGGCTAATCCAGATTTAAAATGGGAAACAACTGTTACTCAAAATATCGGTTTAGATTTTGACTTGTTCAAAAATAAAGTGACAGGATCTGTCGAAGTATATAAAAATAAGACAAAAGATTTATTAATGCTTTTCCCAATTTCTGGAGGTTATGATAATCAATACAGAAACATGGGGGAGATTCAAAACAGCGGGGTTGAAGCAACTTTAAACCTTAATCTTATTGAAAGAGAAAAGTACGGAGTAAGTTTATCTTTCAACGCTGCATTTAATACGAACAAAATTAACTCGCTTGGTGTAATGAATAACTTTACTGCATCATCAGGATGGGCTTCTTCGTCAATTACTGGAGATTATTTAGTAAACGTTGGTCAGCCATTAGGTATCATGTATGGATATAAGAGTGATGGACGTTATGAAGTTAGCGACTTTGATTATGCAGCCGGAGCTTATACTTTAAAAGGTGGAGTACCAGATGGTAGTACAGTAGTGGGCAAAATGCAACCAGGAGCTATGAAATTAAAAGATATTGATGGTGATGGAAAAGTAAATGCAAATGATTTAACTGTTATTGGAAATGCAAATCCAAAAAGCACTGGTGGTATGGTGTTGAATGCAAATGCTTACGGATTTGATCTTTCTGCAGCTTTTAACTGGAGTATTGGAAACGATGTTTATAATGCAAACAAAGTTGAATTTGCAACTTCAATTCCAAATGGACAATATAGAAATTTAGGTGCTGAGATGGCAGACGGACAAAGATGGACAAATCTTGATCCTTCAACTGGACAATTAGTAACAGATCCTGCTGCATTGACTACTTTAAATGCTAATACTACAATGTGGTCGCCTTACATGCCTCGTTATGTTTTTAGCGACTGGGCTGTTGAGGATGGTTCTTTCTTGAGGCTTAATACTTTAAGTTTAGGTTATACTGCGCCAAACAATTTAATTTCTGCTTTAGGAGTTTCTAAACTAAGATTTTATTTTACAGCTAGTAATGTTTTTGTTTGGACTAATTATTCAGGTCCAGATCCTGAATCTTCAACTAGAAGAAATACGCCTTACACACCGGGAGTTGATTATTCAGCTTATCCGCGAAGCAAACAGTTAATTTTTGGTCTAAACCTTAATTTTTAATTCAGTAAAACTTTCACAAGATGAAACATAAAATATTAATAGCAGGAATGTTTGTTGCAAGCCTTTTTGCTTCTTGCTCAGACGATTATTTAGATGCTCCGGCACAATCGACATTAGATGAATCTGTTATTTTTTCTAGTCCAGGATTAGCCGAAGCCGCAATTGACGGTATTAAGATTCCGTTTGCAGAAACCAACTCATATAGAGGACGTTTTCTTCCTTTTTACGGATTGAACACAGATACAGAATGGTACAATTCTTCGCAAACTGTAAGTGATGCTTCGGATTTATGTACTTATGATGCAAAACCGAATAACTCACAGATGAACACTACTAATAATGCTTGGGCAATGATGTATTCAGGTATTGAACGTGCTAACATTTGTATTCGTGGTTTGCGTGCTTATGGTAATCCAACTCCGGGATCTCAATTAGGATATTTATTAGGAGAGGCGCTGACTTTAAGAGCAATTTATTATGCTGATTTGGTAAAAGCCTGGGGAGATGTGCCTGGAAGATTTGAGCCATTAAATAATGCAACTATTTATGTTGGAAAAACAAGCAGAGATGAAATTTATAAACAGCTTCTAGCTGATTTAGGTGAAGCAGCAACATTGGTTCCTTGGCCAGGTGAAATTAAAGAAACTACTAGTGTAGAGAGAATTAATAAAGCTTTTGTAAAAGGATTACGTGCTCGTTTAGCAATGGTTGCAAGTGGTTATCAACAATATCCTGACGGTATCAGAAGAAGTACTGATCCTGCTTTGTCAGTTGCTAATATGTATGCATTGGCTTTAGCTGAATCTCGTTCGGTTATTGCAAGTGGATCTGCGCATTTAGAATCTTCATTTGAAACATTTTGGAAAAAATACAATCAGGAATATATTGTTGCAGGAGGAGAATCGTTATGGGAACTTCCTTTCTCAGATGGTAGAGGCCGTATGTTGTTTACTTTTGCTGTTCGCCATACTACAAATGATCAATTCCATGCCAATGGAGCAAACCGCGGAGGAACTGCGGGACCGCTTCCAACTGTATTCTATGATTACGACGTGAAAGATACACGAAGAGATGTAACTTGTGTTCCTTACAAATACGGAACAGCTGTCAATAATATCGCAAAACAAGAATTAGGAACATTAAATACATGGTATTTCGGGAAATACCGTTATGAGTGGATGACACGTTTTGTTACTTCAACAAACGATGATGGAGTGAATAAAATTTATATGCGTTATGCCGAAGTTCTATTAATTGCGGCTGAAGCTGCAAATGAATTAGAAGGCCCAGCTGCAGCAGCACCATATTTAAAAGAAGTTAGAAGAAGAGCATTTGCAACAGCTGATCAGGCAACAAAAGTTGAAGATTATGTAAATAGTAAGTCAACAAAAGATGCAATGTTTAAAGCGCTTGTTGATGAAAACAAATATGAGTTTACAGGTGAAATGGAGCGTAAACAAAATCTTATTCGTTGGAATTTACTTAAAGCAAAATTAGACGAAGCTAAAGTGAACATGAAAAGTTTAGCAGATCATACAGGAAATTATGCAACTGTTCCAACAACATTATACTATAAGTTCAAAGCAGATAACGTAAGTCTTGATATTTATGGTTTGAACAAAGGAGAAACTACTAATCCGGGAGCTGGTTACACAAGCATTGCATGGACATGGACTGGTGCGGCAGCCGATACTAAGATCAATACTTTGTACAAACCAGGAGTTAATCCTGACAATAGACAATTCTGGCCAATATGGCAAGTGTTCCTTGAGGGAAGCAACGGAAAATTGACTAATGATTACGGGTATTAATAAGTTTCTGAAAATTAATAAAGTATAATTATGAAAACAAAATATATAATAAAAGGAGTATTTGCTGCATTAGCTCTGATGTTGACTCTTTCTTCTTGTGACACTTTTCAAGAAGAAGTAATTGACAGTTTGGATGTAAACAGAGCGTTTTCTCCAATTGAACTAAAAGCGACAGTTAGAAATGAGACTTCAGTTGAATTGAATTGGACTGTAAAACCAGATGCAGATCATTATGTAGTGCAATTTAGTGCAGATGATATTGATTTTAAAACCATTTATAAAACAGTAAATGTTGCTCCAGATGAATTGCCTGTAAAAGTGCAACTTGAAGGAGAAACAGTTTATTCAATTAGAGTAAAAGCAGTAAGTTCAACAGGTCTTGAAGATTCTAAATGGTCGGTTACTACTGCTACAACTTTGTCTGAGCAATTGCTATATGCGGTTCTGCCAGCAGACATTGAAGCTAAGCAAGTAACTTTAAGATGGCCTGCAAATACAAACGCTACACAAATTACATTGCAACCAGGCAACGTTACTCACACAATTACTGCGGCTGAAAAAACTGCAGGAGTAGCTGTAGTGACAGGTCTTACAAGTGAAACAGCTTATACAGCTACTTTGTTAAACGGAACTAAGAAACGTGGTACAGCAACTTTCACAACTGGTATCGATATTGGAACAGGAATTTTGGTTAAAGCGGATGATAATTTATTGCAAAAAATTATTGACGCACCTGCTGGATCTGTTTTGGTATTAATGCCGGGTGATTATATAGCAGATAATCAAGTTGGAACAATTAACATAAATAAAGAAATCACATTACGAGGATTGCGCGTAGATAACAAACCGAAACTGCATGTGAATTTTGTAATGGTTACGGGATCGGCTAATCTTAGTTTGATAGATTTAGATTTAAAAGGTGATAAAGGCGCTGGTGCCGCAGCTGTTTCTGTAATAAAATACAATGACAATAGTGTTTCTTATGGCGATCTTTTAATAAGCGGTTGCAATATTCATGATTACGGAATATCATTAATTAGTGCCAATTTAAATGCTGCAAAAGTGTCTTCGATAACAGTAGATAATTCAATTGTTACAAATATATTAACAGCTAATGGAGAGTTTATAGATTTTAGAGGTTCACAGTTAGCGAAACTTACTCTTAAAAACAGTACATTTAATAATGTTGCAACAGCTAGATATTTTATTCGTGCAGATGCGGGGCTTACAGGATTAACTTCTACTATTGTAATTGATGCTTGTACAATCAATAATCCGAATATGATTGCTGCGAACACTAACGGAATTTTGTATACTCGTTTTGTTACTACTAGTTCAATTACGGTACGCAATACATTGTTTTCGAATACGGCAGCACCATATACAAGAGAGACTGCAACACCAAATCCAACATTTGTAAGTAATAATTATTTTAATTGTCCAAATTTAAATAGTACTGCTGGAGCGCTTGCTAATAACAGACCTGACTTATCAGCAACTGCAACTGCATTAGACCCACAGTTTGTAAGTGCTGCTACAGGAAACTTTAAAGTACAGAATCAAACGTTGATTGATAATAAAATTGGAGACCCGCGTTGGCTTAAATAAATATTTTATAGTTAGTTTGAAAAGGGATGCAGTACTAAACTGCATCCCTTTTTTGTTTTATAGAAAATGAAATTTATTGAACTTGCCGAATTATTCTAATTCAATACAATCGAAAATGCCATTGTTTAATATTAAATTGACTATTTCGTGTTCACTATCAATTCGCAAAATATTATCACAGTCTTCAAGGTCAAAATTCCATAAAGTTTCTGGCAATATTTCGTGAAGCAAGGCCGAAGCCGATTCTAATTTTGACGGACTGTCAACGGAAGTTTTAAATACATAAATCATAATTTGCATTTTTTGAACGGGCAAATTTCTGAAAAATGTCTTAGTAATTGCTAGGATTGTATAATCAATAATTAGGACTTATCAATCATTTTTCGATATTGAATTGGAGAAATCCCTTCGTGTTTTTTGAAAAACCGGCTAAAATAAGACTGATCTTCATGACCAACCTGTGCTGCAATTTCGTTAATAGAAAGTGTAGTTTGAAAGAGTAAATATTTGGCTTCCAATAATATGTTCTCATCAATCCATTTTACTGCAGATTTTCCAGTTACTGTTTTTACACATTTGTTCAAATGATTGGGAGTAACGTTAAGCAATGAAGCATAATGATTGACCTGATGCTGGTTTTTTATATGAAGATGAATTAATTCTTTGAATTTATTAGTGATGATTTCTGCAGCCGAAATAGGTTTAGAAAATTTAACCGAGTTTTTATTCATTTCATAAAACAAGGCAATCAAATAAGTTTGAACTATATTCAAGTCTGCAAGATTTGTATCGTTGTATTCTTTTTGTAAGCGATTAAAAATAGTTGTAATTAAAGGCACATCTTCAATAGATAATTTTGTTTTTGGATTTCCAGAAATTTTTAAAAAGTCAAAATCGTTAAGCATTTCCCGATTTCCGAATTTTCCAATTAGAATGTCGGGATGAAATTGGCAAATATAGCCGCTGTGTATATTATTAACATTATCAAGCGAGAAGATTTGGCCTGCAGGCACCACAATTATTTCATTATTGATGGTTGTATATTCCTGATATCCTAATTTCATAACATGCTGACCTGATGAAATAAAAATCAAAGTATGGCAAGAATGTTTAGAAGGGGGAACTGGATGTTGCATATGCATCATTTCCTCAATTTCAAGACAGAAAAAATGATCCGAATTCGATTTAAAAAGTAAATGAATAGGATTGTTTTCTCCTAAAAACTTCTCTCGAAATCCTTTTGGAGTATACGTTTTTATTTTCTCAATTGACCTTGATTTCATTTTTAATAATACAATCTAAAATCAAGCAATTTGCAAAGTGCATAATGTTTTTGGTACAATTCTTCAACCACTTCAGTAAGATCATCATTTTCCTGATACAGACTAAAAAAAGCCTTATCGATTGTACTGTAACTGGCTATTTTATTATAAGAAGATCCATAACCTGAAATAGCACGTGCGCCGGTAATATCTAGAAAATATTGTGCTTCGTCGTCGTTGAGGTCGAGTCGTTTTTTATTGGCAAAATGAATAATTTTTCCTTTCATTTTTCCTTCAAAAAGCTCGGCTATTTCTTCGATGCTGTAATAATAATCGTGAAGACAAATGTTGTTCTCCTGTCCGGGCATAACCAAATAAATGATTTCATAATCCTTAAAATTATGGTCGTCATACAAAAGAGTATTCAAACTTTCCTCTAAACCTTCAATCGTATCACAGGTTTTATGAATACTGGAAATACCTTGGTCGATAGCAATTTCTTCCAGATTTTTAACCACATCGGTAGTTGTAACCTCATCAACATCAGGAACTCCTTCGAGGCAAAAAATAAATTTTTCGTTTTCCATACGAATGTCTTTTTCGTTTCTTTTAAAAATAGAAATGTGGTTTTAGACAAAAGTATTTTTTTAGACGGAAAAACTGTTATGACATTGAGATTTTAACGTGGATTTTTGATTTGATTAAAGTTTAGGAAACCTAATACTAACTATTTATTGACCATATTTAAGAGCTCCCAGCAGTTCCGTTAAATCAACTACGGCATATGTCGAAGAATAATCAGAAACGGCATATGGCAAAATAAGGCTGTTATTATGAATAATAGCACCGCAGGAATAAACTACGTTAGGCACATAGCCTTCTCGTTCATCTTCTAAGGGTGCAAGCAATGGTTCGCGGAGTCTTCCAATTTCTTTTGAAGGATCGTCCAAATCAAAAAGTGAAGCCCCGATACAATAACGTCTCATTGCTCCAACGCCGTGCGTAATTACAAGCCAGCCTTCTGATGTCCAGAGCGGTGATCCGCAGTTTCCAATTTGTGTAAATTCCCAAGTGTATTTTGGTTTCTGCAATAAAATCGGATTGTTCCATTGAGTTGCTCTTTCGGAGTACATAAGGTAATTGTTGACGCCATCAATTCGGGCAAGCATCGCATATTTGCCTTTTATTTTTTTAGGAAATAGCGCCAGATTTTTATTTTGTGCACCATCACCATGTAAAGGCAATACTCGAAACGAGTAAAAATCTTCGGTCAAAATCAGTTTTGGTAAAATCGCATGTCCGTTGTATGCAGTATATGTTGCCATCACACGAGAAGAACCATCATCATCTGTGAAACGTACAAAACGGGCATCTTCTATACCACGGCTTTCAGAATCAGAAATTGGAAAAATGACACGTTCTGTAATATCTGAATCGTGACTGAACTGAACATCATAGAAAGAATTGGCAAGCCATATTATTTCCTCTAATGCAGTTCTTCTTTCCTGACGAATTGAAGGATCACTTAAAGCGGTATTAACCATGTTTTTCAAAACAACAAACTCAAATGCATCTGGCAAATCCTGCATAATTTGGTCGATGTATTTGTTCGAGGTATGCATTTCAGACAATTTTGTCAGAAATCGTTCTTTATTCAATAATGTTTTATGTTCAATTTCGGCTTTATCAATTTGATTGCCAATTTTCATTATCTGTAAATTATTGTCTTTGTCAAGAATTCCTCTTCTAAAAACGATAGAAGAAATATGTCCTTCTCCGGTTGCTCTAAACGAAATAATAATTCGTTTTTCGCCAATTTCAAGTCCCGATTGATCAAAATCTTCTATAATTGAAGGATTAAAAATGGCAGCAGATTCGATTGCATATTCCATAGTGCAATAAGATCCTATCAGCATTTTTCTGTTGAGTGACAATGCTTCGTAGTCAATTTGCATGGCTTCAATCTGCGGTTTTATTAGTTCGCAGTGTCGAAAAAATATGGCAGAAATATTTCGGTGTCTTCTCGCAAATTCACGAAGTGTCTGCTCGAGTGTTTCATAAACCTGTTTTTCATCAAGTGCCATTATCCGTATTACCATCTGCTGGGTTCGCTCATCGCCGTTCATAAAATATCGGGCAACAACTCTTCTCGAATCTGGGGTAAATTTTATGTTTTTTCGGACAACGGATACTCGCATAGTTTTACTTTTTTAAGTACAATAAATAAGTGTTTTTAGTAAAATTATTTCGGGGTAATTTTAATTTGCTTTGGGAAATATAGAATACTAGCGTGTGAACAAGAAAATTATTGTATCATGTTCTTAAGCATAAACAAGTTAGTGATTTTGAGAACGAAAAAAAACTTTATTATTAAAAATTTTGCATTTGCGTTTAAACATTTAGGGTAAATAATATAGAGAAGGTGGTTTAAAAAATAGATAAAAAGTAAAATTTCAATTTTATAAGGAAAAGCAAACTTTTAGAATCATTAGTTTTTTATAAAAATTAATAATATCTAGCTCAAAACGCATTAAAAGGCAGTTTTTAGCCTATAATTGATAAGTATTTGATGGGGTGTTTTGAAAAAAATCTGAACTTTTGTAACCTTAATTTTTGTGATAAAAATTTAACTTTAGAGTCTTAAGAAATCAAAAAAATAAGTTTTTAGTTATGAGAAAAATCACATTGCTCTGTTATGCTTTTTTGTTTATTGGAAAAACAATGGCTCAGGAAGTTCCATTGTTATCTAATATTTCGGCAAGAAATAATATTAATTTAAACGGAAAATGGCATTATATTGTAGATCCACTTGAAAATGGATATTATGATTATCGTTTGATGCCTTTAAAAGACAATGGATTTTTTGAAAACAAAAAATTCAATACTTCAGAATTGTCGGAGTATAATTTCGCAACTTCAGCAGTTATGGATATTCCGTCAGACTGGAATTCAAAGGATGAAAGATTGTTTTTTTATGAAGGAACAGTTTGGTTTCAAAAAGACTTTAATTATAAAAAAGATGCAAACAGCAAAGGGATTCTTCACTTTGGGGCGGTTAACTATGATGCGAAAGTTTATGTAAACGGAAAATTAGCCGGAACTCACATTGGCGGTTATACGCCTTTTAATTTTGATGTAACCAATTTATTGGTTGACGGAAATAATTTTGTAGTGGTTAAAGTAGACAATAAACGCCATAAAGATAATGTTCCAACGGTAAATATGGATTGGTGGAATTATGGTGGAATTACTAGAGATGTTACTCTGGCTCAGGTTCCAAATACATATATCGAAGATTATTTGGTTCAATTGGATAAAAAAGAAAAAGGAAAAATTTCGGGTTGGGTTAAGTTGAATAGTGAAACGGCAAATCAGTCGGTTTCGATTTCTGTTCCCGAATTAAAAATCAAAAAAGAGGTGAAAACTGATGCCAAAGGAATGGCTTATTTTGAATTAAAAGCAAATCCAGTTTTATGGACTCCTGAAAATCCAAAATTATATGATGTAACAATCAGCAAAGCGGATGAAAATATTGCGGATAAAATTGGCTTTAGAACTATTGAAACAAAAGGAAAAGAAATTTTGTTAAACGGTAAAAAAGTCTTTTTGCGAGGAATAAGTATTCATGAAGAAGCGCCGTTCAGGTCCGGAAGAGCCTGGTCTACAGAAGATGCTCATACTTTGTTGACATGGGCAAAAGAATTAGGTTGCAATTATGTTCGTTTAGCACATTATCCTCATAATGAAAATATGGTAAAAGAAGCCGAAAAAATGGGATTGATGATTTGGTCAGAAGTTCCGGTTTACTGGACAATTTCATGGACAAATCCAGCTACTTATGCAAATGCAGAACATCAATTGCATGATATGATTTACAGAGATAAAAATCGTTGCGGAATTGTAATTTGGTCGATTGCAAACGAAACTCCTCATGGTGATGATAGAGATGTTTTCTTAAGTAAATTAGCAAAATATGCGCGTACAAAAGATAATTCCCGATTAATCAGTATGGCGATGGAAGTAACCAAAAGCCCAAACAACATCAATACACTTCAGGATAATATGAATGAATATGTTGACATTGTAAGTTTTAACCAATATTTAGGCTGGTACAGAGGAACAAACGAATCTTGCAAGGACATGCAATGGGTAATTCCATATAACAAACCCGTTATTGTGAGTGAATTTGGAGGTGAAGCTTTGCAAGGTTTGCATGGGGACAAGAAAGAGCGTTGGAACGAAGAATATCAGGAAGAATTGTATATTCAGAATACTCAAATGTTCAATCGTATTGAAGGTTTGGCGGGAGTTTCACCTTGGATTTTAGTTGACTTTAGATCACCAAGAAGACAATTGCCAAACATTCAGGATTTCTTTAATCGAAAAGGTTTAATTTCAAGTAACGGAATAAAAAAGAAAGCTTTTTATGTCATGAAAGATTGGTATGCCCAAAAGGAAAAAGAATACAAGAATAATTAAGAACATTTTCTAAAAAGTTAAAAACCTTCAGAGTCATTTTGATTTTGAAGGTTTTGTGTTTTTTGCGTAATTTTAACTTGAAAAATACAATTTAAATGGAAGTAGAAATTGTCATCAGATTGCTTTTAGCTGCATTTTGGGGAGCTTTAATTGGTGCTGAAAGAGAATATAGAGGAAAAGCGGCAGGTCTTCGAACCACAATAATGATTTCTGTGGGCGCTTGTTTCTTTACATTTATGTCTCAATGGATTGGCGGACCTGGAAACGCAGACAGAATTGCTTCAAACATTGTAACTGGTCTAGGATTTTTATGTGCTGGAGTTATTTTCAGGTCAGATAATCACGTTACAGGTATTACAACAGCGGCTACAATATGGTCTGTCGCGGCTGTGAGTATGGGAGTAGGAGCGGGTTATTATTTTGCTTCGGCTTGCGCTGCATTGATGATTCTTTTGATTTTAACTTTTCTTACCGTTCTTCAAGATAAGATAGATATTAGTAATGAACATAAAATCCTTCGTGTTACATTTAACCGCAACAATGACGGTTATAAAAGATGTAAAGAATTGTTCTCTGACTACTCAATAAAATCAAAATTGGTTATCCAACGTCGTAATCTGGATCATATAACTTTAGAATGGCAGGTTCATGCTTCTAAACATGAAATGGAATCGCTCTCTGCAGCACTTTTGCAAGATCCAATTTTTGAAGAATTGATTTTGTGACATAAATAATTCTTCTTGTAAAAAGAACTTTTCATTAATGTAGCATAAACAATTTTAAGCGTATTTTTGCGACCTGAAATTAAAATCTCTCATGATAAAAATTAATCAAACGGAATCTTTTGCCGTTGAAGATATATTATTCTGTTTTGCTCTTGAATCTGAAGCAGAAGAAGTTTTTAAAGAAAATAATGTTGTATTTACTGGAATCGGAAAAGTTAATGCAGCTTATGAATTGTCAAAAGCAATTCAAAATAAAAGACCTTCAATAATTATAAATTTAGGATCGGCAGGAAGTAGCAGTTTTCAAAAAGGAGATGTAATTTGTTGTACCAAATTTGTGCAACGAGATATGGACGTTCGGGGCTTGGGTTTTGCATTATATGAAACGCCATTATCAGGTTTGCCTCTGGTTTTAGAATATGGTTTGCTAATGGATAATCTTCAGGAAGGTATTTGCGGAACTGGCGATAATTTCGAAATGGAGCATTCTTCTCACGTATATAATGTTGTAGATATGGAAGCTTATGCTTTGGCGATGATTGCAATGAAAGAAAATATTCCGTTTTTATGCCTTAAATATATTTCTGATGGAGCCGATGATAATGCAGCAGAAGATTGGACGATTCAGGTTCATAAAGCCGCAATAGCTTACGGAAAAATTTTAGGATTGATTTAAATATAAAAACCCTTAACATGAAAGTTAAGGGTTTTGTGTTTTTGTAAAACAATCTATTTCACAACATAAGAAACAGCATCTGCTTCGCAAAGTCTGAAATAGCCCAATGCGTAGTTATTGGCATTGTTTGTATTGACAATATTTCCTCTAATATTTCCCGGCGGAACCTGAAACGGATTTGAGTTTGAAGCGTCTAAAATTAATTTCATATAATTAAAAAAGTTTTTAGAAATACCTCGATGTAAAATGTTTAAAGTATTTCCGGGCTTCATATCTTCATGCGAATATCTTGTACTGATTTCATTTCCATTATAAAAATCGTCATTTGTTATTTCGTATTCCGGAAATATTAAAAACTCGCTTTGATAATCGGTTAAGTAAAAATTGACTTGATCTGCTGGGTCTTTGTAATAAAAAGTGACTTCAATTACATCTTCTCCACCAAAATCAGGAACAATTTTCTGCTCCACTTTATCGATTGGTGTTGCTGAAGTTAGTTTTTCTACAGCAGTAAAACTTTGTCCCTCAGCCTGAACAAATAATTTATAATCCATGTTGATGACTGGAACAAAATTAGTGCACTTATAAACTCCAGTCGCCGTTTCTGTAAAAGTGAAAACATCACCATTGCTATTTTCCACTCGAACTTGTGCTCCAGAAACTTTTGGTGTTGAACCATTGTAATAAGGAGCTGTTTTACTAATTTTTATCGTTTGCTCATTTCCAGCAGTTCCTTTTTTCCAGACAATTTCGGCATCGATTACAATTTGGGTCTCGCCGGTTTCTAAATCCAGATTTACAACATCTTCGCAGGAACTAAAAAACAGAACCAAAATCAGACTTATAAATGCCAATGCTCTATTCATGACTTTATATTTTTTTAATTTATTCATCGCATTAAAATTTAAAATTATAAGAAACTCCAGGAACAATCCCGAAGATGGATAGTCTTCGAGTTTCATTAAGTCCAGTATCTTCGTTTGTTGTAAAATTCATTGAAGCTGCATTTTTTCGGTTGTAGATATTGTAAATACTAAATACCCAATAGCTTTGCCATCCTTTCTTTTTTTCTGGTTTTGGCGTATAAGTTGCAGCGACATCAAGGTGATGGAAAAGAGGAAGCCTGTTTTCGTTTCTCAAAGAATAATTAGGAACATGAATACCTCCAAATTCATAATAACCATTTGCATACGTTACCGGTTGACCTGATTGTAAAGTGAAATTACCATTAAATGACCATTTTGGACTGAATTCATAACTACCAACAACGCTTAAATTATGCAGTTTGTCATATCCAGATAAATACCAGTCACCGTTTGCGATTCCCGGTTCTTCAGGAGTTCTTCCAGGTGTTTTTTGTTCTGCGCGTGACAAAGTGTAAGAAATCCATCCGGTAAAATTTCCTGTGTTTTTTCTAAGCAATAATTCCATTCCGTATGATCTGGCTTTTCCGTTTAGAATAACTTGTTCAATATTGTTGTTGGCCAAAACATCAGCTCCATCAATATAATCGATTCGATTTTTAACATTTTTATAAAAAAGCTCTCCTTCAAAAGAATAATCGCCATCCTTGAAATTTTTAAAATAACCCATTGCATATTGATCCAGCATTTGCGGTTTTGGAAAAGGTCCGCTCGGTGTCCAAATGCTCATTGGCAGCGGAGATTGCGTATTTGATAAAATATGAATGTATTGCGCCATTCTGTTGTAGCTTGCCTTAATCGAAGTGTTATCATTAAAAGCATAAGACAAAGCGGCTCTAGGTTCAAAATTGTTGAAACTGCTTATCTTCTTTCCTTTTCCATAAGAAATTGTTCCCGTTGGAGTTCCTTCCTGATAAATATTATAGAGCGGATTAAAAACAACAGCCTGACCATTTTCATAAGTACTGATTTCTTCTGAACCTAAACGATAAAACATGCTATAGCGTAGTCCGTATCTGAAATTTAGTTTTTCTGTAATTTGATTTTCAAAATCAATAAATGCAGAAGTTTCTAAAGCATATTTTTTGTCCAATTGCTGATAATTAAACTGCGAATCAATACTTGTTGGCTGCACAACTCCCGGATTAAAATTGTAATACAAACCATCAATTCCGTAGTTGATTTTGAATTTTTCTGATTGCTGATAAAACCAATTGTATTTCAAACCGTAGCTTTTGATATTGCTATCCCATTCAAAATTTTCTGAAGAAAGTCCTAAATTGAATTTATAATCACTGTAAAATGCAGAAAGATTGGTGTTTAAGCGATCTGAAAACTTATGTTTCCAACTTAAAATTCCCATTGTACTTCCGTATTTGCTAGAGAAACGATCGTTGATGTCAAAAACATCATTTCCGAAATATCCAGAAAAAGTCAAAGTATTATTAGCATTAAAGCGATAATTGAATTTGGCATTCAAATCATAAAACATAGCCGAATTTTTATTGTCGGCCAATTTTAAAAATAAATGCGCATAGGAAGCTCGGCCAGAAAGAATAAACGAGCCTTTGTCTTTTTGAATTGGACCTTGAACCAAAAGTCGGCTAGAAATTATTCCAATTCCGCCATTTACTTTATAATTTTGAAAATCTCCGGTTTGCTGCGTAACATCCAAAACAGAAGAAACACGTCCTCCATATTTTGAAGGAATTCCGCCTTTGTATAATTCTAAACCGCTAATAGCATCGGCATTGAAAATCGAGAAAAATCCAAACATATGCGAATCTGCATAAACAGGTGCTCCGTCTAAAAGAATTAAATTTTGGTCAGCAGCGCCTCCGCGCACATTAAACCCTGATGAAGCTTCTCCTGCATTGGTAACTCCCGGCAAAGTCAAAATCGATTTTAGAGGATCTGGTTCGCCCATTGCAACAGGAATTCTTTTTATTTCCTGCATCGAAAGCTTATTAACGCTCATTTGCGTGTTTTTGATATCAGTAGCTTTGTTTGTAGTTACAATAACTTCGCCTAATTGTTGACTATCAGATTCAATATTGAAGTTAATATTAGCATCATCAGAAATTGTAATTTGTTTTTCCTGATTTTTAAATCCAACGTAGCTAATTACAAAAGTATAAGTGCCATTTGGGACTTCAATGCTGAATTTTCCATTATAATCCGTTACGGTGCCGGTTTCCAATTCTTTAATAAAAACATTGGCACCAATAACGGGTTGTTTTTCATCATCAATAATCTGGCCTTTCAGCTTGCTTTTTTTTTTAGCTTGTTTTTGAGATTGAGATTTCTGCTTCACAAAAATATTATTGCCAACAATAGAAAATTGTACCGTTGCCGTTTTGTTTAATTCTGAAATCAGTTTCTCAACTTCGATTTGCTTGTATGTGTTTTTCTTGGTGAAATATTTTTTATCGGTGTCGATTTGATCTGTAAAAGCAAATTTAAAATCGGTTTGATTTTCAATCTGCTTAAAGAATTCTTTTAAGGTTACGTTTTTATCTACAGTTACAGTCACCTTTTGAGCAGACGCCAATAAACTGATTAAAAAAAAGCATGCTGAAATTATATGCTTCATGAAATTTTGTATTTTTGGATTATTATTAAATGGAATAACCTCGTGTTATCCTGATTATAAGGAGGATGTGTAGTTTCGCGGCTTGCATCCTTTTTTCTTTTCTACTGAAAAGTAATCTGTTTTAAATCTTCATTTATTTCAAAATTTAGGTTATACATTTCTGATATTAATTGTACAATTATTTTTAAATCCTCTTTTTTATTGATTCGGATTGTGATTTTCTGATCTAAATTTTCCTTCGGAAGAATTACTTTATAACCATAATTTTCTTCAATATATTGGCTTACTTCAGAAAGTTTTTGATTGTCAAAGTCAATGAATCGGCTAAATTCAGTTACCGAAGCAGTTTGATTTCCGTAAGTGAATTTTTCTCCCGGCTTCAAAATCCATTTTTGATTTTGGCCTTTTACATTCATCTGAACACTTCCTTCATAAAGTTCAACCGTTACTTTTTCATCTTCAGTTTCATTTACTGTAAAAGAAGTTCCTAATACGGTAGTTGTCGTTTCATTACAAAAAACCTGAAACGGATGTTGTTTGTCTTTTTTTACTTTGAAATAGACAAGACCATCAATTTCAATTTTTCGATTCAAAGCAAAATTATGTCCATAAGTGATTTTAGAATTCGGACTCAATTCGACTTTTGAATCATCTGGCAAGACAACAGATTTTATTTTTGAAGAGGTATTTTCAATTACGTTTTCGGCAAGAATTACATTTTTTGGTTGAGGTTTATTGTTAAAGAAAATTCCACTTCCAATCAAAACAAAAAGCAAAACTGTTGCAGCCGCATAATAGCGCCAAGGTTTTGTTTTCTTTTTCTTCGTAGCAAAAGTTTTTGAATGGAATTGTTTCCAGCAAGCTTCTTTATCGTTGTCAGAATTTGAAACAGGAGTTTCGTCCCATAATTTTTTAAATTCTTCGTCAAAGTTTTCCTTATCCATGATTTTGGGGTATTAAATGATTTGACAATGAAAACCTTGTTTGCTGAAAACTCGATAAACCATTTCTTTAATATCACGATTGGTTTCGATTTTCAGAATGGTTTCCTGACCTTTTTTATCGAAATTTATGATACAATCTGAAATGACGAATTGTAAAAGAGCGACAAGTAAACTTGCGTCTTTTTTTGTTTTGACATTGGTTTTATATGCTTCAATATGCATTTTCTGTTCTTGTTTTTTATATATAACAAACGAGAACAAAAAAGTTCCTAATGGTTTTCGATTTTTTTCCGAATAAATTTACTGGCAAGATAAATATGATTGGCAATGGTCTTTTCAGAAAGATCCGTAATTTCTGCAATCTCCTTATAGCTAAGGTTTTCCAGTTTGTGTAAAGTAAATATTTTTTGTTGCTGCTCCGGAAGCTGATTGATGAAACTGTGTAATTTTTCACTTCTCTCATCAAAAACTGTTGAATCAGTTTCTTCCTGTAAGATATCAACTTGAGGATCAAGCTGAATTATTTTGTTTTCTCTATTAATGTGATTGAGAATGATATTCTTGCAGATGACAAATAATTGTTTGTCCAGCAAAACATCTTCGTTAAGTAATTCTCTTTTGTTGTATAATCGTATGAAAGTCTCCTGAACAAAATCTTCAGGTGTAAGTACAGAAGAGTTAAATCGTCTGGCAATGCTTATCAATTTATCATAGTAATTGAAATACACCTCTTTGAAGGCGGCTTCATTACCCTTTTTTAAACTTGAGATAAACTTTTTATTGTCCATAACGAAAATATAGCAACTAGTTTTTAACTAGTCTAAACTCATTGGTTTCAATATTATTGTATTCAAAAATTGATCAATTTCAATTGCGAATGTAACAAGTTGCAAAGAACCACAATTAAATTCTATATTTTGACGCTGATATTGGAAAATGTTACAAAAAATAGATTGTTTTTTATTTCGAAATAATCTACAGAACAAAAAAAGCCGTTAAAAAATTAACGGCTTTTGTATACAATGCAATGAAATATGTTGTAATGGTATTATTTGACAATTTGAGCTTCAGGAAATTTCCAAGTGCCATTTAAAACTTCTTTATGCGGACGATAAAGTCTTACCCAATAATTCCAGCCAGCAACTGTTGGAATGCAATTTGGTGTTTTTCCGTCACAACCGCCAAATTGTATGGTTACAGATCCGTCAGCATCTTTTTTTGCAGTAATATTATTCAATGTATAAGCGTCAAGATCATTTTTTTCAAAATAGCCGTCTTTATTATAAACACTTACAGACCAAAATCCATCAACTGGTACATTTTTTACTTTTAATTTATAGACCGTTTTTCCATCATTTTTGGCAGGATTGACTGAAAGATAAAGAGCATCTTTTTCAGGATTTCCTCCCCATCCGGTAGCACTTCCAATTAAATGAAGTGTTTCGTCTACTTTTCCTCTTGGACCAAACATTCCTTTTGTGTCAGATAGTTTTTTGGATACTTCAATTAATGAATCCCTAACTTTCTTTTGGCTTGCTTTATCCCAATTTGGAATTTCAAAAGTACCTTTCTCTTTTTGGTCAATTTTAATTGCATTTTGTAAAGCGGTTACAATTGGCAAATCTTTCGGATCATTTGGGTTGATAAAGGTTCGAATTCCTAACATTAAGTAACGTGTGCCGACTTTTTCTTTAGTAAAAGTAAAAGTTCCGGGCGCATAATAAGTTTCGGAATATTGATCTTGGTCGAATGTCTGCATCGACATGAATCGTTTGCCTGGATTTGGCAGTGTAACTGTTACGGGGCCGGCGTCGAGATCAAAAACACCAGACGAATATAAAACATCGCGATTGGCACGAATAACAGTTTGATTATCTATGGGCATTAAGGTTCTGAAATGAAAAATAGCACCAGTACCATTTGATTGTTTAACAGAAGTGCTAAAATACAAATCGGTTTCTGCTCGATTAAAATTAGCGGCAGTTACAAGATCGCCACTTTTTGAAGATAAAGAATCTGTTGTTGTAACGACTGAATCTTTTTTTGTTGATTCAGAATTCGTTGCTGGATTTTTTTTGCAGGCAAAAGCCAGAAATGATAAAACTAATAAAACCATTCCTGATGATAATTTCTGTTTGATTTTCATAAGATTTAAGTTTTAATGAGAAATAAAAAAAGTATTTTTTGTAAAATTCTGCTTACTAAGTTATGAAATTATTTTAAGTCTTATGTTTTAATTGTTTGGTTAAGTGGTTTTTATGTTGTTGTGGAATTTGTTTTTTGTGAAGTTATTATTGAAGGAAAGCCAAGTTTAAATAAAAAGCCCTTAAACATATTGCTTAAGGGCTTTTTTTATTTGTATAGAATATTTATTCCTCATTCTGTAAACTGTCAGCTGCAGAAATCTGATCCAGAATATTCGTTTGATTTGGCGAAATGTAGTTTTTGTTTTCGATGGTAGCTTCTTTCTTAAAAAGAAGATCTAATGCATTATATAGTTTTAATAAAACATCTCTATCTGCTTTTTCTATTTCTAAAGCAGTATTAAAGTTAAAAACATAATTATTCGAATTTCGTACTTCGACTTTTATTGTTTTAGATGTGATTTTAAATTTAACTATATCCATACGTGTGTAAATTACTTTGTGCAAGGTACTAATTTAATAAAATTCCTTGCAAAATAATGAGTTAATTCAAATAAAAAACCCCTAAACATTGCTGTTTAAGGGTTTTACCTGTTGTAGCGAGGACGGGAGTTGAACCCGTGACCTCAGGGTTATGAATCCTGCGCTCTAACCAACTGAGCTACCTCGCCTGGACTACAAGTGGAATGATTTCCTCATTGCGGGTGCAAAGATAAAAATAATATTAAAGCATACAAGCATAAAATGAAGAAAAAAAAATATTTTTAAAAACGCATTGTTTTTGGACATATATTCTTATATTTCGAAAAAATTAAACGCAGCACATGGATTCAAAAATACGTTACGAAATCGAGTTCCCGATCAATTCTTCGCCGCAATTATTGTATCAATATATATCAACGCCTTCAGGTTTGTCTGAATGGTTTGCAGACAATGTAAATTCAAGAGGTGAATTTTTTACCTTTATTTGGAATGACTCGCAGGAAAAAGCGCGTTTGGCATCTAAAAAAACGGGTGAGAAAGTAAAGTTTAAATGGGTTGATGAAAGCAGTAAGGATACGGAGTATTTTTTTGAACTTCATATTTTAGTTGACGAATTAACTAAAGATGTATCTTTAATGGTAGTTGATTTTGCTGAAAAAGAAGAAGTAGGAGAGGCTAAACAATTGTGGGAGAATCAAATCTCAGACCTAAAACATCTTATAGGTTCTGTTTAGTATAAAACTATTTTATACCTTATATTTGCCCTGAACAAAATTCAGGGTTTTTTTATGATCAATTTTAACGGAAACGTAACGCAGGAAGAAAATATATTAACTCAAAATCGTGCCTTTTTATATGGAGACGGCGTTTTTGAAACAGTGAAGATTTTAAACAATAAAATTTTATTTCTGGAAGATCATTATTTCCGCTTAATGGCTTCAATGCGTGTGGTTCGAATGGAGATTCCAATGAATTTTACTATGGAGTATTTTGAAGAACAAATTTTAAAACTTGTTCAGGAAAAAAATATTTCTAATTCAGCAAGAGCCAGAATTACTGTTTATAGAAATGATGGCGGATTGTATTTGCCAAAAACAAATGAAGTTTCTTTTTTAATTCACGCAACGCCGCTTGAAGGTACTCTGTATGTTGTTAATACGGTTGAATATGAAGTAGATTTGTATAAAGACTTCTATGTGACGAAACAATTATTATCGTCGATTAAAACGACTAATAAGATGATTAATGTAACGGGAAGTATTTTTGCTCATGAAAATGGTCTGGCTAACTGCATTTTAGTAAATGATACAAAAAATGTAGTCGAAGCTCTTCAGGGAAATTTATTCATGCTTACAGGGAAGAAATTGATCACTCCTCCAATTTCTGAAGGATGTTTGAACGGAATTATGCGTAAACAAATTTTGGCCATAGCTAAAAAAGTAGAAGGCATAGAAATTTCCGAAGAAATAATTTCACCGTTCGATCTTCAAAAAGCCGACGAATTATTTCTGACAAATGTAATCACGGGAATACAACCGATAACTAAATATCGAAAAAAAGATTTTACAAGCAATCTGGCTCATTTATTAGTGCAGAAGCTAAATGAATCCATATCTGAAAATTAATTCAGATATGGGTTTTCAGGTGCGTTGGACCAAATAAGATAATCACCACCAAGCTCAATGATTTGTTCTTTCCAAAAGTGAGTGGTCGATTTTCCGATAATTTTGTTTTTGTAATTATTATCGGCAATGATCCAGGAGTTTCCCTGCATTTCATTTTCAAGCTGATTCTCATCCCAGCCGGTATATCCTAAGAAAAAACGAATGTTATTTTTACTAATAGATCCGTCGTTTATTAAGTCTTTCGTGGATTCAAAATCACCGCCCCAATAAATTCCATTAGAAATCTCGACACTATTCGGGATCAGTTCAGGAATATTGTGAATGAAATATAGATTGTCCTGTTCAACAGGGCCTCCGTTGTATATTTTGAAGTTCGCATCAATCTCTGGTATTAAATCATTAATAGTGTATTTTAAAGGCTTATTAATGATAAAACCAATTGATCCTTCCTTGTTATGGTCTGCTAATAAAATTACCGATCTGTTAAAAGATAAATCTCCAATTATTGAAGGCTCGGCAATAAGCAGGTGTCCTTTTTTTAATTTTTCTGAAATCATACGGCTACAATTTTTATTAAATTTAGTCATAAAATTTCGAACTGCCCAAAAAAAATCGTTAAACCGCACAAAAAAACCCTCCATAAGGAGGGTTTTAATTATATTATAAGTTTAGAGAACTTTCTTACTTAGTTCACTGCACCTTCTAATTCAGCTCCTGCTTTGAATTTTACTACATTTTTAGCTGCAATTTTGATAGTTTTTCCAGTTTGTGGATTTCTACCGTCTCTAGCAGCTCTAGCAGATACTGACCAAGATCCGAAACCTACTAATGAAATTCTTCCTCCTTTTTTCAAAGTAGTTCCTACATTTCCTAAAAATGACTCTAAAGCTAATTTTGCCGCAGCTTTTGTAATTCCTGCATCAGCAGCGATAGCATCGATTAATTCTGATTTGTTCATAATAATTAGTTATTAATTGTTGGTTAAAAAAAATTGTTAATACACAAATTTAGTAGGAAATCCGTTGCGTGCAAGTGTTTTCTTTAATTTTAGCAATAATTGTTAATAACTTGCTTTTTTTGTTCATAAAGCAGGTTATTCATCGATTAAAATCAGGTAGAAACCCCTGTTTTACTGAGCTTAATACATCTTGGCGTCATCAGAAAAAGTGATGCCGTTTAAGATTTCTGCTGCCTGCATTCTCTTTTTTCCTGGAAATTGCAAGCTCAAAAGCTGTATGAAGCCATCTTTTACTGCAATTTTAATTTCTTTTTTGCTGCTAATCAGTTTTCCTGATTCGTATAAATGAGCTTCAGAAATTAGTTTGGCATCATATATTTTGATATTCAATTCCTCGTTTTTGTCTTTCAAAAAACACCAAGACGCAGGATATGGACTTAGGCCACGGATTAAATTATTGATTTCGTTGCCAGATTTCGTCCAGTCGATTTTACAGTTTTCTTTGTTTAGTTTATAAGCGGTTTTGATTTCGTCATTGTCTTCCTGAATTGTTGTAGTGACATTTCCATTTTCGATAACTTTCAAAGTTTCAATTACAGTTGTGCTTCCTAAATTCATTAAACGGTCGTGCAATTGTCCGGCATTTTCTGTTGGTTCAATCGCAATTTCCGAATTTAGAATCATTGCTCCGGTATCAATTTTATCATCAATAAAGAATGTCGTAACTCCAGTTTTAGTTTCTCCGTTAATAATAGCCCAGTTAATTGGCGCCGCGCCACGGTAATTTGGTAATAAAGAAGCATGAAGGTTAAAAGTTCCTAAACTTGGCATTTCCCAAACCACTTTTGGCAACATTCTAAAAGCAACCACAATTTGCAAATTCGCATTCAAGGCTTTTAATTCGGCTAAAAAATTCTCGTCTTTTAAATTGGTCGGTTGTAATAAAGTAAGATTGTTTGCTAAAGCATATTCTTTAACAGCCGAATATTTTATTTTTTGTCCGCGTCCTGCTGGTTTATCAGCAGCTGTAATAACACCAACAACTTCGTAATTGTTTTTTATGATGGTATCCAAAATGCCAACAGCAAATTCCGGAGTTCCCATAAATATAATTCGTAATTTTTCCATTATGTTTTTAAAGTGTATTTATTGTTTGCTAAAATAACGATATGATTATTTTCTAGTAATTCCTGAAGAACTAAAATCACATCTTTAGCATCTAATTTTATTTGATTTTGAATTTCGCGCGAAGTTAAGGCAGTTGCTTTTAATAAGTGCAGAATTTTATCAGCAATAGAATCGGCTTCGGTAATTTTTCCTTTTTGTGTAATGCAATACGAGCAAACGCCGCAATTCGATTTTGTTTCTTCTCCAAAATAATCCAAAACCAATCTATTCTTGCACGTTTTGTCTTCTTTTATATAATAGAGTACAGATGAAAGTTGATCTCGTTTCAGTTTGTTTTGTTTTTCCAGATATTTTGAAACTCGGTTTATTGTCAAATCATCTTCGCGTACTTCATTAAATAAAATAGTCGCGTCGTTATTTTTAGATTTATATTCAATAATATCTTTTTCTTTTAATTTTTCTAAAAGTGTCGTTACTTGTTCTTCTGTATGATTTGATTTTTTAGCAATCAGCGAAAGATTAAGTGGTGTTTTCATTTCATGAACTCCTGGATAAGTTCTTAAAATTGCCAAAAGGATTTCTTCATCATTAGGATTCAGGCTCATGTATCGAATCACTTCTTTGGATTCAATTAAAAACTGCATCGTAACTTTTTCCGAAAATTCCTGAGACATTGTAATAATTCCCTGTTGATTTAAAAACTGTAAAGCATTATAGGTTTTTAAAGTCGGAAAATCATATTTATGACAAAAATGATTCATTTTAAAAGAAAAAGAATCGTCTAAACCTTCACCATAAGCAATCTGAAAATAACTGCAAAGTTTGACATACATCGTTTTTAGAAATTTTTTATCTGGCAGAACATTTATAAATTGTTGTTCCGTTTGATTTGCATCAGAATTATTGAATAATAACACCGAAAATGCTTTTTCACCATTTCGCCCCGCGCGTCCAGATTCCTGATAATAATTTTCTAAGTTTTCAGGAAGTTGTGTATGAATAACCGTTTTTACGTTGTCTTTGTCAATTCCCATTCCGAACGCATTTGTGGCAACAATAACCTGCGCTTGTTCCGACATCCACAATTGCATATTTTTATCTTTTTCCTGAGATGAAAGTCCACCATGATAATAGGTTGCTCTAAATCCTAATGACTGCAATTGCGTTGACATATTCAGGCACGATTTCCTATTTCGTACATATATAATAGACGGCTGTGGATTTTTCTTTAAAATTTGTTCAACACGATACAATTTGTCTTCGACTTCAAAAACCATATAGGCAATATTTTTTCTTTCGAAAGACTGTTGGAAGAGTTTGGTGTCTTTTAATCCCAATTCAGTTTTAATATCTTCTACAACTCTTGGTGTTGCCGTTGCAGTCAAAGCCAAAAACGGAATTTTAGGAAAGAATTTTTTTAATTCGGAGATTTTTAAATAAGCCGGTCTAAAATCGTGGCCCCATTGCGAAACACAATGCGCTTCATCAATAGCTATTAAATTGATAGGAAGATTTTTTATGCGTTCTAAAATCCAATCTGATTGTAAACGCTCTGGAGAAAGGTAAAGGAATTTATAATTTCCGAATTGGCAATTGTCCAGAAGATCAATAATTTCTTCAGTATGAATACCGCCGGTAAGGGCAATGGCTTTTATATCTCTTTTTTGAAGATTCGCCACCTGATCTTTCATCAAAGCAATTAAAGGCGAAATAACGAGACAAATTCCTTCGCGCATCATAGCAGGAACCTGAAAACAAATTGATTTTCCGCCTCCGGTTGGCAGCAGCGCAAAAGTGTCTTGCCCTTCTAAAACCGATTCAATAATTTCTTTTTGAAGCGGTCTGAAACTTTCGTGTTTCCAGTATTTTAAAAGAATTTCTTGTGCTTCCTGCATGGCCAAAGTGTTAAAGTTAAAAATTTAGAAATCAGTTTCTAGTTTTGCAACTTTAAACTTACTGCCTAAATTTTATCTAAGATATAAAGAATTCTGTTTTCAACCGTATCTTTTGGAACTTCAATTAAATCGTACCCATATTTTTTATAAGTTTCAATAAGATGTTTTTGAATTTCAAGTGCCTGTTCAAAATTCTCGTAACGTTCAGTGTCGCTTTGATAAATCTCTTCCCAAGGTGGTAAAATAAAAGTTTTAGAATATTTGTAATCCTCGCAAGCTTTAGTGAAATTCTCTGGATATTCGTCGCCAATATAATCCATATAAGCTACAACATCAGGAATTCCTCGGTCAATAAAAACTACATTATCAGGTTCTTGCGCAGCGTTTTTAAATTGCTGGATGCGTCCTTCTAATAACATTTCGCTAAATAATAATGGCTGTTCTAAGAACAATTGCTCGATGCCTCTTTTTTGAGCTTCGAGTGTAACTTCTCTAGAAATTTCAGGGTAACAACAGTAGCCACGAGCTACTAATTCGTTTATCAGCGTAGATTTTCCTGTACCAGGACCGCCAAGGAGAACTATGATTTCTTTTTGCACTATTCTAAAAATAAAGGGCAAATTTACCTAAACTTATTCATAATTAAAAAGAATATTTATCAGAAGCGAAAAATTTGGCATTTTTGCCAGCCATGGATTGTGACAACTGGACTGAAGTCCAGCTCTACAATATGTGTCATTCCTGCGGAATTAAATTGTCAAAAGAGCCAAAGGTTCGGTGTATATTGTAGGGCTGGACTTCAGTCCAGTCTGTTTTACGTTTGAGACGATTGAAGTTTATTCACAAAACAAATACTTCCCAGAATCCTTCCCTTTTTTATTAGAAGGAACAATCAAATGCGATTCAAATCTCTTTCCGTTCAAAACATCATTCACAAAATCTAAAACATATTGTTGTCCTTGGTGAAAAAGATAACCGGAGAATTCGTGTCCACCACCGCAGAAAGTAATCAATTCAACATCTTTATGTAAATCATTCATTTGATTGTAAACCGCATAAGAGCCAAAAAGAATCAGCCATCCTGAAGCATTTGTTGGGCAAGAACGATGTGAACCCGCACTATATGGAACCGTGTCGTCATTATTTCCGTGCGCTAGTAACATCGGAATTGCTTTTTCTTTTGTAATCAAATTAATATCCTGAATCGCTCCAGAACCACCAATAAAGCCTTTGTATTTGAAATTTTCGGGCAAATTGCTTTTGTATAAATTCATTAATTTATAATCCCAAAACGAAGCGTGGAAACCAATTTCTGCGCCAGCACTAATTCCGGAAATAAAGATTTTTGAAGTATCAAGATTGTATTTGTCGGCGTTTTCGATTAAAAAACCAGTTGCTTGCCACATATCGCTTACGCCAATTTGAATTGCTTTTATTTTTTCGGTTAAAGTTCCTTTGCATCCAAAATCTTTTCCTTTCATATACAAACTATACGAAATGCTGGCAACCGCATAGCCATTTTGCGCCATAAACATTCCGAATTCTTTTTCGCTGGTACGTTCTCCGCCAGAAAACCCTCCGCCAAAAGCAAACATAATCAACGGAATTTTTTCGTTAGATTTTTTCTTTGGCAGATATAAATCTAAATCCAGTTTTAGAGTGTCATTTTGGAAATAAGTTAAGGTTTTGACTTCTTGTGCTTGAATTGAATTTAGCGTAAGAGCGATAAAAAGTAAAAGGAGTTTTTTCATTATAAGTATGTTTTAATCTCGCAAAGTCGCTAAGACGCAAAGTTTTTGCACAATATTGTCATTTCGACGAAGAAGAAATCTTCGCAAGTAACTCCTCACAGAATTTCACCAATCTTTGTAGAGCTTCTCATGAAGATTTCTCCTTCGTCGAAATGACAAACAGTATGCTGTATTTTTTTTCCTAGATAAACTTTTTGAGAAATATTTTAAGTATTGTTTTTCTCAAATATAAGAGTAAAATTTACAAAGAAATAATCTTCTAAAGCTTTTTTCTTTGCACCTTTGAGCCTTTGTAACTTTGCACCTTTTTTCAAAAGAAAAAATCTAAAAAATCTGAAATCAAAAACGTATATTTGCGTTTATTTTTAATTACGAATGGAGAACGATAAAGAAAAAAATACAGCCGAATTTTACGAAAGATTAAAATTAGAGCTTGACAACGCAAACACTTGGCCTGCAGAATATTTATATAAATTCATTGTGCCATCTGTAGCAGATAATGTAGAGCGTGTTGAAAAAGCTTTTGACAGAATGGGGGCAGTTATTAAAACAACAAAATCTAAAACAGGTAAATTTACCAGCGTTTCTGTTGATGTTACGATGCACAGCTCAGATGATGTGATTAGTAAATACAAAGAAGTTTCTACAATAGAAGGTATAGTTTCATTATAACTTATGATCGAAAAATATAAAAAAGAAGCCGCAAGTGACGTTGTTTATAATTTGGAATACAATTCTGAAAGACAGCGTTTGATTATTCCGGAGTATGGTCGTCATTTACAAAAATTGATTGACCAGGCTACTGCAATTGAAGATGATGAAACGCGAAACAAAGCGGCGAAATACATCATTCAGGTTATGGGAAGCTTGAATCCGCATTTGCGTGATGTGCCGGATTTTCAACATAAATTATGGGATCAGCTTTTTATTATGTCTGATTTCAAATTAAACGTTGAATCTCCATACCCAATTCCATCAAGAGATGTTTTGCAATTGAAACCAGATGCATTACAGTATCCTCAAAATTTCCCGAAATACAGATTTTACGGAAACAACATCAAATACATGATTGATGTGGCTAATAAATGGGAAGAAGGCGAAATGAAAAATGCCTTAGTTTTAGTTATTGCAAACCACATGAAAAAATCGTTTTTGAGCTGGAATAAAGACACCGTAAAAGACGATGTGATTTTTGAGCATTTGTATGAATTGTCAGGAGGAAAAATCAATTTATTACAAAGCACAGAAGAGCTTTTGAATACAACTGATTTAATGCGTACCAACAAACGTGTGTCAAATAAAACGACTCCGGGCGGACAACCAAAAATTCAAAGCAACAAAAACAATAATAAAGGCGGAAAAAAACCTTTTCAAAAAAACAATAATCAAAAATAGAAAAGCTACTAAGATGCTAAGCTACTAAGACACTAAGTTTTTTTTACTTAGAATCTTAGAATCTCAGAAACTTAGAAACTTTGAAGAACCTAAAAAGAATCTATGGGAATTTTTAAAATCGAAGGAGGAACTCCTTTAAAAGGAGAAATCACTCCGCAAGGAGCAAAAAATGAGGCATTACAAATTTTATGTGCCGTGCTTCTAACAGGAGATAAAGTAAAAATTAATAACATTCCTGATATTATAGACATCAATAAATTAATCACTTTGTTGGGTAATTTAGGGGTGAAAATTCAACGCAATGAGCCGGGATCAATTACATTTCAGGCAGATGAGGTTAATGTTGGATATTTAGAAACTGAAGCTTTCAAAAAAGAAGGTGGAGCGCTTCGTGGTTCTATTATGATTGTTGGGCCGCTTTTGGCTCGTTTCGGAAAAGGATATATTCCAAAACCAGGTGGAGATAAAATTGGTCGTCGTAGATTAGATACACACTTTGAAGGTTTTATCAATCTTGGAGCAAAATTCAGATACAACAGAGAAGATCACTTTTACGGAGTAGAATCTCCTGAAGAAGGATTAACTGGAACAGATATGCTTTTAGACGAAGCTTCTGTAACCGGAACTGCAAATATTGTAATGGCTGCAGTTTTAGCAAAAGGTAAAACTACAGTTTACAACGCTGCATGTGAGCCATATTTGCAGCAATTGTGTAAAATGTTGAACTCTATGGGAGCAAAAATCACTGGAGTTGGTTCTAACTTATTGACTATAGAAGGTGTTGAAAGCCTTGGAGGATGCGAACACAGAATTCTTCCTGATATGATCGAAATCGGTTCTTGGATTGGTCTTGCGGCTATGACAAAAAGCGAAATCACAATCAAAAATGTAAGTTGGGAAAACTTAGGTTTGATTCCGAATACTTTCAGAAAATTAGGTATTACAATCGAGAAACGTAACGACGATATTTACATTCCGGCTCACAAAGACGGATATGAAGTAAAAACAGATATTGACGGTTCTATTTTAACTATTGCCGATGCACCTTGGCCAGGATTTACACCTGACTTATTAAGCATTGTTTTGGTTGTAGCAACGCAAGCAAAAGGTGATGTTTTAATTCACCAAAAAATGTTTGAAAGCCGTTTGTTCTTTGTGGATAAACTGATTGATATGGGAGCAAAAATTATGTTATGTGATCCGCATAGAGCTGTGGTTATGGGACATAATTTTGAATCTCAATTAAAAGCAACTACAATGTCATCTCCTGATATTCGTGCGGGGATTTCATTATTGATTGCTGCTCTTTCTGCAAAAGGAACAAGTACAATTCAAAACATCGAGCAAATCGATCGCGGATATGAGCGTATCGATGAGCGTTTAAGAGCAATCGGCGCAAAAATTGTGAGAGCGTAAAAAAAAGTTAGCCACGACACGAGCGAAAGCGAACTGGCAAAGCAATTCACGAATTTGATTTAATTAATTCGTGATCCCGATAGCTATCGGGAGTGGCGAAAAAAAATAGTCTAAATGACAAACGAACAAAAAGCTATAAAAGCTACTATCTTTAGTATAGCTGGAAATACCTGCCTGGCCCTTATAAAAGGTCTCGCAGGTTTTTTTGGCAATTCATATGCCTTGATTGCAGACGCGATCGAATCGACGACGGATATATTTTCGTCCTGTTTGGTTTTATTTGGAATCAGGTATTCTAACAAGCCGGCCGATGAAAATCATCCTTATGGACACGGCCGTGCAGAACCTCTGATAACATTTTTAGTTGTCGGGTTTTTAATTACTTCAGCAACTATTATTGGGTACGAAAGTATTGCTAATATTGGCACTTCTCACGATTTGCCAAAATCTTGGACTTTATATGTTTTGGGAGCAATAATTATTTGGAAAGAATATTCGTTTCGTCTCGTAATGAAACGAAGCAAACAAACCAATAGTTCCTCTTTAGCAGCGGATGCCTGGCACCATCGAAGTGATGCTATAACTTCTGTTGCAGCATTTATCGGGATTTCATTTGCCCTGATTATGGGGAAAGGTTATGAATCGGCAGATGATTGGGCAGCGCTTTTTGCAGCATTTTTCATCTTATACAACAGTTATAAAATTTTCAGACCTGCACTTGGTGAGATTATGGACGAAAATCTAAACGATGATTTGGTAGAAGAAATTCGTGTGGTTGCTTTAAAGGTTCCTGGAATTTTAGGGACAGAAAAATGTTTTATTAGAAAAGCTGGAATGCGTTATCACGTTGATCTTCACGCAATAGTTTCGGCAAGTATTTCTGTAAAAGAAGGGCATGATTTGTCGCATAAACTACAAGACACTTTAAAAGAACAGATTCCGCAGTTAGGAAATGTTTTGATACATATTGAACCGGATGATTATCATTCTTAGAGGTTCTAAGATTCTAAGATTCTAAGATACTAAGGTTCTAAGTTTTTTTCTTTGTCAAAGTTTTAAACTTTGACAAAGATTAATTAAGTAATTAAAAAGAAAAATTTAAATCTGCTAAAATCTGTTTAAATCTTCGCGAAACAGAAACTTAGAACCTTAGTATCTTAGCAACTTAGCACCTTAGTCTAATACATTTAAAATTTTCAATCCAAACACGACTCCGTTTTGCTGAGTGCTGCCTTGGAAAGAATGGACATAATCAACTCGGAATAATTTAAATTTTCCGAACCCTAAATTGTCTAAACCAACTGTAAATTCAGAATATGGTTTTCGATCTGGAATTGCTAAAGTGTGAAATCCAATATTCATTGTCGATTTTAAAAGATTAATCAACGGAATTTTATTGGTAACAAATCCCATATCATTATGTTCCAAATGCATTTCAAAATAAGCATCGTTTGTTGAGTTTGAATAATATGGCATCAAGTTGAAAACATTCAAATAGCGCTCGCTTGTACCAATGTGAGTTTGATTTCCGTTAAAATGTCTGTAATCCATAAAAGCGATATTTTCGGCATTGTAGAATTTTCCGGCTCTGAAATTTGTTCCAAGAATTCCCTTGTTTCCAAGTGATAAATCGTATTGAACAGAAGCCCCAATTCTTTCAAATTCATATTTTTTGTCACTTGCCGCAAAGGCTTTTTCAAAAATTAAATAAACGGTTGGATATTTTTCGTTTCTAACATTGAATCTTCCGTCAGGTCTTGAAATGTATTTGTTTCCAAAATTGATTCTGGCACTCAAAGCAGTTTTGAATAAATGATGTGGGTCAAAAGCTGACGTTGTAAAATCATTTGGCGCCAAGGGATTATTAGATGAATAAATATCGTCTTGTTTAAAGAAAGAATAATCAGTGGTATTGAAGAGCGGTTTTCGCTGCTCATAGGCAATTTTCGCATTCAGATTGATTCCGTTTGCGACATCCTGGCCGTAATTAATTTGGGCAAATTCCAAATTGTACAACTTCATGTAATTATCTTTAAAAAATAAAGAAGCTATCGAATTGACAAATTTTGTGATAGGTTCAGCTCCATTAAACTGAGCGGTTTTTGTTCCTCCTGAAGCCGAAATGTAGGCATAATTGATATTGTTGAATCTGTGATTGAAGTCTCCCGTTACGCGAAAACGATCATCAGAAAAACCATAATTGAAAGTAGTGCTTATTGATGTGCTCTTTCCTTTTTCTTCGTTCCATTTTCTGAAAGAAAAACCAGAATCTAAATTGAAACCCTGAACGGTATTAAAACTTAGTGAACTTATATTTAATAAGCCTTTATAATCAAAAGAATAACTTTTGAAAGTGTTTTTATAATCGTAGCCCATTAAAATATCCCAAACTTTGAATTTGTTGTTTTTTGCATCAATCGAATCGGTGTATTTTTTGGATTTTCTGATAGTTTGTAAACTGTCTTTTTTAGTGTAATCTGTACTTTCTTCAATGGTTAAAGGAATGGGACGAATTTGATTCCAGAAGGCATCATCTTTTTTATTCGCATTTGGTTCAAAAGCTACAATTTCATTTCCAAAAGTTTTCTTTTCGAATGAAGCTGGAAATTCATAATTAGAATACACATAATTAAATGTTCCCGAAAATTTTATCCCAAAAACACCAGCATTAAAAGAAAGTGACTGCGCATTTTTTGACCAAATTTTGTTAGCTGAATTATAACTGAAACTCTGTTTTAAATTCATAATTTCAGTAAATTCATTTTTCATTCGGTAGCCTTTAATGTCCAAATCGATGGCGTAAATGGCAAAACTGTCATCTACAATATAAATGTAACCTTCAAAAACGGGTTCTTTATCGCGTTTTGGAATTACTTTGATTTTAAAGATTTGATGTTTGTTGTCATCATAAAAGCTTCCTTCAAGTTTGTATTTATAATAACTGAAAGCATTATCAGCAATGGGTGAAATGAGTTTAATGTCGAAATCTAAAGTGTTATCATAAAAATCATAAGTTGATAACGCTGCAGTATTATAACTGTATCCTCGGTTATTTCCGGAGATTTTAGAAGCAATTATTTTCTCTTTTAATTTATCTGGCTTTTCAAAAGTAATTTTCGAAACCGTTTCAGATAAATATAAAATTCCGGTTCCGGTAGAGTCTAAATTAGATGCCATATCAGCACCAAGGTCAACTTTTTTACCTAAAATCTTTTTCGGCAGATCTTTGACTTTAAACATTCCTTTTGAGTAAAAATCAGCTGTGTAGCGTCCTGTTTTGCTGGAATTGTCTTGTTTGTTTGCAATTGCACTTTTTATGATTGCATCCGCAGGATTGTTTTTTGGATCAATAATGACTTCATTTAAAGCAAAGCTTTCCTCGAGCATTTTTACATCAAGAGTGATTGTTTTTGAATCTGAAGCGACAGAGAGCTTTTGAGTTTTAAAACCCAGATACTGAAAAATGATTTTATTTTTACCAGGCTCTTTTACATTTAGCTGATACTTTCCCTGTTCGTTTGAAGTGGTTCCTGCGTATGTGTTTTCTTCAAAAACGGATACAAAGGGTAATGGATTCCCTTTTTCATCGGTAATAGTTCCTTTGATTTGGGCAAAATTTGAAACTGAAAAAAATAAGAAGGCAGATAAAATAAAGTTTTTCATGTAAGTGGTTTATCTTACAAAAATAGAATAACTTGAATCTGAGCTTATTAATAATTTGTTAAAAATGCTTTACAGAAAATATTGAATAGCTAATTCATAACTTTTAAGTCCGAATCCTAAAATAACGCCTTTTGCATTACCAGATAAATACGACTGATGTCTGAAACTTTCGCGTGCATAAGTATTCGAAATATGAACTTCGATTACAGGAGTTGTAACCGCTTTCATCGCATCGCCCAAGCCTATAGAAGTGTGCGTGTATGCGCCAGCGTTCAGAATAATTCCATCAAATGAAAATCCAACTTCCTGAATTTTACCAATCAATTCGCCTTCAATATTGCTTTGATAATAAGAAAGTTCAACGTTTGGAAATTTCTCTTTCAACGTTTCAAAATAATCTTCAAAAGTTTGGCTTCCGTAAACTTCTGGTTCTCTTTTTCCTAAAAGATTTAAATTGGGTCCGTTGATAATGCAGATTTTCATATTTAAAATTATTTCCAATGAATATTAATATTGCAATTGAGATTGAATTTTGTAAAAATAAAAAAACCGCACTAATTAATAGAGCGGTTTTTGTAAAAGTATGTGAAATATTTTTAGAACATGAATCCTGCAGAAAGCTGGAATACTGAGTTTTTAAGATCTGCATGCGTAGAAACTTCTGTAAGTCCTAAACCATAACGCGCCTGAACAAAAAGTCCTTCAGTGATTTTTAATCCAAGTCCGGCATTAACGGCGAAGTCAAAAGTTTTAGGATCCTGAACATCAAATTCTTTTTTATTGCTCAATAAAAATGATGCTTGCGGACCAACTTCTAAACTTAAAGATTTAGTCATGTAGAATTTAGCCATTACTGGAATAGATAAATACCCAAGTTCATTTTTAAATTCATCAACAGCATTTTTATAAGTTGCTCCTTGAGTTGAATACAAAAGCTCTGGCTGAATTGAAAATTTCTCTAACAATTTTAATTCTGCTACTAAACCTGCATGATAGCTTGTCAAGCCTTCTTTGTCAACAGAAATTCCATCAAAACTAGCATCACCATGCTGATTAGCAAAGTTAACCCCAGCTTTTACCCCGATTTTTAATAATTGTGCGTGTATTGCAGTTGATGCTGTTAAGAACATTACAGCTGCTAAAAATAGTTTTTTCATAAAAATGTCTTTTAAAAATTGGTATTTATTATGTTATCTACAATTCAAAACTACATTATTTGACTTTTATTGTTTTTACATCCTGTTTTTAAAAGTTATCAAAATTCTCACGTATATGATGTCTTTTAATTTTTTATGATTCTAATTAACAGTACTAATTTATTTGTTAAAAACCTATTTTATTTTTAATAGGTAAATTTTTATATTTGATTCATTAAATTTTAACCCAAAATAAATCAGAATGAAAAAACTTATTTTATCTGCCATTGCACTAATGGCTTTTGCATTTAGTAATGCTCAGGAAACTAAATTTGGAGTAAAAGGAGGTCTTAATATCACGACTTTTGCAGGTGGAGATTATTGGGATGCCAAATCTTTAGTAGGCTTTCAGGTTGGAGGTTTTGCAGAAATTAAAATTATTGATAGATTATCTATTCAGCCAGAGGTTTTGTACTCAGCACAAGGAGCAAAAATTGAATTTGCTGGTAGCGATTCTGATATCAAATTAGGCTATATCAATGTTCCAGTTTTGGCTAAATTTTATATTACAAAACAGTTTACAGCTGAAGCAGGTCCACAACTTGGTTTCTTGGTTTCTGCCAAAAATGAAGGAGAGGATGTAAAAGATAATTTTAAATCTGTAGATACAGGATTTAACTTTGGACTTGGTTATAACTTTACTGATAATTTTTCAGCAGGAATTCGTTACACAGTTGGTTTATCAAACATTGCTGATTATGATGTTGATGATATTGATGAGTACTATGACAGTCCAAAAAACAGTGTTTTGGCATTGACTTTAGCATATAAATTCAAATAATTTTTCTAATTATATTTAAAAAGCCTCCTAATCAGGAGGCTTATTTTATTCGTATTATATTTTTATTGTTAATTAATTTAATCAAAGAAAAAAAAACATAAGAATAAAAAAAGATGTCTTTCATATGCTTATGTAGCTCTAGCATTTGTATTTGTGAATGCTTAGGAAGTTAATTTTGGAGTAAAAGGAGGTTTCAATTGTAATCAAATTTTTAAAAAATCATAAAGAAATTTTGGTTTTACGTTTTTCCGTAAGGTTATTGATTTTGGTGCTTCTATATTTGGCACATTAATTTTAACCAAAAATAAATTGTAATGAAAAAAATTATTTTATCTGCAGTTGCAGTTATGGCATTCGGTTTTGCAAATGCTCAAGATGTTAAATTTGGAGTAAAAGGAGGTTTGAACTTTGCTAGTCTTGGTGGTGATTTAGATGGTGACGGTGTAACAAGCTTTCACGTTGGCGCTTTAGCTGAAATTAAACTAAGTGACAAATTTGCAGTGCAGCCAGAGGTTTTGTTTTCTGGGCAAGGAGCAGATTTTAGTGAGGATGGTTTTGACTCTACGTTGAAACTTTCTTATTTGAATGTTCCAGTTATGGCAAAATATTATGTAATCGAAAAATTAAGTATTGAAGCTGGACCTCAAGTAGGATTTTTATTATCTGCAAAAAGTGAAGATGAAGATGTTAAAGATTCTTTTAAAAGCGTAGATTTTGGGGTTAATTTCGGAGCAGGTTACGACTTTACAGAACACTTTTTTGCTGGAGTACGTTACAATGTAGGTTTGTCAAATATTGCTGATGTTCCAGACGAAGCAGATTTCAAAACTAACAACGGTGTTTTCTCTGTATCTGTAGGATATAAATTCTAATAAAATAAAAAGAAAACAAACTAGCCTTTCGTTTATAACGGAAGGCTTTTGTGTGAAAAAAAATAATCAAAAAACAAGGAAATCAAAAAAATGAAAAAACTTATTTTATCTGCAGTTGCAGTTATGGCATTTGGTTTTGCGAATGCACAAGATGTTAAATTTGGATTAAAAGGAGGTTTCAATCTTTCGAATATTTCAGGTGATACAGAAGGTCTTAATTTTAAATCTAAAGCAGGGTTTAATGTTGGAGGATTTGCAGAAATAAAGCTTTCTGATGAGTTTGCTATCCAGCCAGAGATTCTCTATTCAACGCAAGGAGCAAAAGTAAAAAATCAAGAAGTTGAGCTTCCTAGTGGAACTTATACTACAGATGTGAATTTTAATCTTTCATACATCAACATTCCTGTGATGTTTAAATATTATGTTGCAGAACAATTTAATATTCAGGCTGGTCCTCAAATCGGATTTTTAACTTCGGCTAAAATGAAAGCAAAAGTTGATGGTTTTAATGGTTCAAGCGAGACGGATGCTAAAGAATTTTTTGAGTCACTTGACTTTGGTTTAAACCTTGGTGCGGGTTATGATTTTACAGATCATTTTTCGGCAGATATTAGATACAATCTTGGGTTAGCAAATATTGCAAAAACACAAGATGGTGATGATTCAAAACTTCATAACGGTGTTTTCTCATTATCTGTAGGGTACAAATTCTAATTTTAAAAAGAATTATATTTTTAAAACCTTCCTCTTAATTTCAGGAAGGTTTTTTTATATCCAAAAATTATTTACTTTGTAATTATGAATTGGGACCGATATATAAAAGATTATCAATCGTATTTGCGAATCGAAAGAGGCTTGTCTAAAAACACAATCGAAAACTATGGGTTTGATATTGAGCGATTATGCCTTTTTTTAGAACAAAATAAAATTGAGGTTTCGCCAGTAAAAATTTCAGATGAAACTTTACAGCAGTTTATTTATTCGGTTGCGAAAGAAGTAAATCCGCGTTCACAGGCCAGAATAATTTCTGGATTGAAGAGCTTTTTTAATTATTTGATTTTTGAAGATTATAGAAATGATAATCCGCTGGAATTAATCGAGAGTCCAAAAACTGGGAGAAAATTACCTGATACTTTATCTGTTGAAGAAATAGACGCTTTAATTGCAGCAATTGATCTAAGTTCAAACGAAGGAGAACGAAACCGGGCAATACTTGAAACGTTATATGGTTGTGGTCTTCGGGTTTCAGAATTAACGACATTAAAAATATCTGATTTATATTTTGATGAAGGATTTATAAAAATAACAGGAAAAGGGAATAAAGAACGTTTTGTGCCGATTGGGAAGTTAACCAAGAAATATATTGAGATTTATAAAGATGAAGTTCGTCCTAATCTGATTATCAAAAAAGGATTTGAAGATACATTGTTTTTGAACCGACGAGGAAATCAGCTTACTCGTGCAATGATCTTTACCATTATAAAAGATTTGGCTGTGAGAGTTGGTTTGCATAAAAATATTAGTCCGCATACATTGCGTCATTCCTTTGCCACACATCTTTTAGAAAATGGCGCCGACTTACGATCAATTCAATTAATGCTCGGGCATGAATCGATTACAACAACCGAAATTTATGTGCATTTGGACCGAAGTTTTTTAAAGGAAGTGATGCATACTTTTCATCCCAGAAAGTGATTTTTTTTGCTTTTAAGCTAATTTTTATTTCAAAAATTAATATATTGTATGATAATTTCTACTAAAAGCAAATAAAATCGACGAACTGCGCGTTTGATGATTTAAGAGGTAAAAATGACTCAATTTTGCATAAATGTTATTATATGGTTTTTGATTTGTATGGAAATGAAGATTGTCTGGAAGTAAATAATTTTTACAAAAAATTGTTGGCTGAAATGCCTGATTTGCTTTTTCAATTTGTAATCGATAACAATAACAACTATTCTTTTCCCCTTGTCAGCAAATCGGCTGATGATATATTTGAGATTTCTGCCAAAGAATTTACAAACGATATTAAGTTTATTGTCTACGATAGAATTTTTCCGCAGGATCGTGATTTGTTTTTTCAGTCTTTAGTTAGAGCACGAAAAGAAATTAAACCTTGGGAAGTTGAGTTTAGAGCAGTTTTGCCCAAAAAAGGACTTCGCTGGTTTAAAGTAGCTTCAAAAACGGAATTATCTCCAGATGGAAACGTGAGTTTTTTTGGTCATGTTTCTGATATTACAGATTTAAAAGATAAAGAAGAAAGGCTTCGAATATCCGAAGAACGTTTCCAATTTGCTTTAGACGCTTCTACAGTTGGAATTTGGGATTGGGATATGGTAACCAACCAAGTTTTTTATTCTTCGCTTTCACTTAAAATTTTAGAAGTCGAATCAACAGATGTTTTTGATGATCCGGAACGCTGGGACAAAATTGTTCATCCTGACGATCTTCCGAAATATTATTCAGACATTCATGAGCATTTTGATAACAAGATTCCATATTACGAAAATTACCATCGTGTAATGACTTCAAGCGGGAATTACAAATGGATTCTCGATCGCGGAAAAGTGATAAAACGTGATGAAAATGGCAAGCCTTTGCGAGTAATCGGAACACATACCGATGTTTCTCAGCAAAAAGAAAAAGAGCTGGAGCTTTTAAAAACAATGAAGTTATACAGTGATCAAAATAGCCGATTGCTAAATTTCTCGCATATCGTTTCACACAATCTAAATACTCAGGCAGGGAATATAAAATCAATTTTAGACTTTATAGATGCTGATGTTGATAAACAAACGATAAGCGAAATGTTGGTTCATTTAAGAACCGTTTCGAATGATTTGAATGATACAATTTCAAATTTAACCCAAATTGTAAAAACACAAAGCAACATCAATATTGCAGTTGTTCCCTTGAAACTTTGTGAATATATTGAAAAAACAATTGCTACCATCAAAGGTTATGATAAACGGAAAAATGTTACGATAGTAAACAATGTGCCCAATTATTTGACCATTAATTTTAATCCGGCGTATCTTGAAAGTGTTTTGCTGAATTTTACAACAAATGCAATTAAATATGCACATCCGGATCGTGATCCTTTAATTGTTTTTGATTTTGCAATTGAACCAGACGGTTTTAAATCATTAAAGATTACAGATAATGGTTTAGGAATCGATTTGGCTATTCATGGCGATCTTTTATTCGGAATGTATAAAACATTCCATAAACACGAAGATGCACGTGGAATTGGCCTTTATATCACTCGAAATCAAATAGAAGCCATGAAAGGAAGTATTTGTGTTGAAAGTGAAGTAGGAGTTGGGACAAGTTTTAAAATTATATTTGGCGATTTGTAATTTCCTTTTTTCGAATAATTATAAAATAAAAAAGGCTATCTGTTGAGATAGCCTTTTTTATTTATGTTTAAAAGAGAATTATTTCGCAATGTTAACTGCTCTTGTTTCTCTAATTACAGTTACTTTCACCTGACCTGGATAAGTCATTTCAGTTTGTATTTTTTGTGAAATTTCAAATGATAAATTTGCTGCATTGTCATCTGAAACTTTTTCGCTTTCTACAATTACACGAAGTTCTCTACCCGCCTGAATTGCGTAAGCATTTTTAACTCCGCTAAATCCGTAAGCAACTTCTTCAAGGTCTTTCAAACGTTGAATGTATGAATCAAGAACTTGACGTCTTGCTCCTGGGCGCGCTCCTGAAATAGCATCACAAACCTGAATAATTGGAGATAATAATGATTTCATTTCAATCTCGTCGTGGTGAGCTCCAATTGCGTTGCAAACCTCTTCTTTTTCACCATATTTTTCAGCCCATTGCATTCCTAAAAGTGCGTGAGGTAAATCACTTTCTGTATCTGGAACTTTACCAATATCATGAAGCAAACCAGCTCTTTTTGCCAGTTTTACGTTTAAGCCTAATTCGGCAGCCATGATACCGCAAAGTTTAGAAACTTCTCTAGAGTGCTGTAATAAGTTTTGTCCATAAGAAGAACGGTATTTCATTCTTCCCACAACTTTAATCAATTCAGGGTGTAATCCGTGAATTCCTAAGTCGATTACAGTACGTTTTCCAACTTCAATAATTTCGTCGTCGATTTGCTTTGCGGTCTTAGCAACAACTTCTTCGATTCTTGCTGGGTGAATACGTCCGTCAGTTACTAATTTGTGTAATGACAAACGAGCAATTTCTCTACGAACTGGATCAAAACAAGAAAGGATAATAGCTTCCGGAGTATCATCAACAATAATTTCTACACCTGTTGCAGACTCTAAAGCTCTAATGTTACGTCCTTCACGACCAATAATTCTACCTTTTACATCATCAGATTCAATGTTGAAAACAGAAACACAGTTTTCAACCGCCTCTTCAGTTCCAACTCTTTGAATAGTATTGATAATGATTTTTTTAGCTTCCTGTTGTGCAGTAAGTTTAGCTTCTTCAATAGTATCCTGAATATGCGACATAGCTTTGCTCTTAGCTTCAGCTTTTAAGCCTTCAACTAATTGTTCTTTTGCTTCTTCAGCAGATAATCCTGAAATTACTTCAAGCTGCTGTAATTGACTTTTGTGTAATTTGTCAACTTCAGCTTGTTTTTTGTCTAGAATCTCGATTTTATTAGTGTATTCCTGAGTTTTAGCTTCAAAATCGTCGTTTACTTTTTTAGCTTTCGAAAGTTCATTTGAAACCTGAGATTCTTTATCGCGCACGCGTTTTTCTACTTCAGCAACTTTTTTGTCTCTTGCTAAAATAACTTGTTCGTGCTCTGATTTTAATTCGATAAAACGTTCTTTTGCCTGAAGGATTTTATCTTTTTTAATATTTTCAGCTTCTAAATTAGCATCTTTTAAAATGGAAGCTGCCTCTTTTTTAGCGTTTTTGATTAGATTAGAAATATTACTTTTTTCGATGATTTTAGCAATTGCAAAACCTGCTGCAATTCCTACAATACCAATAATGATCGTTATGATGTCCATGTTTGTTAGGGTTTATATATAAAAAAAGCCTACATTAATTGCTTGTATAAACTCGTAAAGACAAGTTTTGAGCTAACTCACTGTTCAAGTTTCCCAGCCAAAAGGAGGGCATACTATAGTAGCGACGATTTGCTCATTCTAAATTGTTAGTGTTGAGTTTACCAATTGTGAACTAATGTAGGCAGTATCTTAGTTTCTGTAAAGAACGTTTATTTTTCGAGATATTGATCTAATAGCGAATTTAATTTCTTAATTCTATCAATGGTTTCTTCTCCATCGATTGCGTTATCAATTTGTTTTTGTTCAACCTGTGATGCAAATTGCAATGCACACATAGCTAATACATCTTGTTTGTCGCGAACTGCGTAATTCTCTTCGAACTGCTTTATCATCGCATCAATTTTTTTAGAAGCACTTCTAAGTCCTTCCTCCTGAGATGGTTCAACCGTTAATGGGTAAACACGATCTGCAATTGATATTTTGATTCTAAGCTTTCCGTCCATGTTTTACTAATCTGATAGTTGTGCTATACAGTAATCAATTTCGCGAATTAATGAATTTATTTTAAGCTTTGTCTCTCTCTTGTTATTGTCGCTGCCGAGCAACGAATTGGCTATTTTAAGTGTCTCATATTGCTTCTTCAAAGCTTCAATTTCTTCAGATTGTTTCTGGATGATTTGCTCAGCTTTGGCTAATTCTAATTGTAAATCCTGATTGTTTTTCTCCAAACCTTTTGATTTCTCAAAAAGCTTCTCGACTTTATATTCAAGAGTATCAATTATTTCGGCAATTACACTCATTATAAATCCTATTCATTACTTAATCATACAAAGTTAGTATTCCTTTTTATTAATGCAATTTTTTATCGATTTTTTTGTAGTTAAAATAGACAAATCAATGAAATTCAGTTAATTGTATTTTTGTAGCCAAATCCTCGGATTTCGCCTCTTATTTTTTTACCTTAGCAAAAATGTTGCTTATGAAATTTTCAATATTCACCTTATTATTCTGCCAATTTATTTCTGCTCAGACTCAATACCCTACAGATTATTTTCGCGCCCCGCTTGATATTCCGATGCAGCTTTCCGGAAATTTTGGAGAGTTGAGACCGAACCATTTTCATGCTGGTTTTGACCTGAAAACAAATCAAAGAGAGGGGTTGAATGTTTATGCTGTGGCTGATGGTTATATTTCAAGAATCAAAATTTCTACTTTTGGTAACGGAAAATGTATTTACATCACGCATCCCAATGGTTATACTTCTGTTTATGGGCATTTGCAGACTGCAATTGGGCCTGTTCAGGACTATATTCAAAAAACACATTATAAAGAAAAAGCTTTTGAGATTGAAATGTTCCCAAAGCCTGATGAATTGCCTGTAACTAAAGGTCAGTTAATTGCGCTTTCTGGTAACACTGGATCTTCTGAAGGACCGCATCTGCATTTTGAAATTCGGGATACCAAAACGGAATTCGTAATTAATCCGATATTTTTTGGGTTTGATAAAAATTTAAAGGATACCAAAAAGCCATCGGTTTCGAATCTTTATGTTTATCCAATGGAAAACACAGCGGCTAATCAGTCGAAACAGCCATTGATGCTGAATTTGTCGCTTCAAAAAGATGGTACCTATTTGGCTGGAAAAGTAAAAGCGAATGGAAAAATTGGCTTCGGAATAACAGCTGTTGATTTTGATGATGTTTCAGGAAATAAAAATGGGGTTTTTAATGTTTCAACTTTTTTAAACGGAAACCAAAATTACAATTATCAATTCAATACCTATTCGTTTGATGAAATGCGTTATATAAATGCATTTATAGATTATCCGAAATATAAAAAATCGGGTCAGCGGGTGCAGAAGCTTTTTATGAAAACGCCTTTTGCTTTAAGTATTATCAAAACCGATTCGTTACGTGGAATTGTTCCGGTCGAGCCGAATTTAGCTTCAATGTATCGAATTGAGGTTTCGGATTTTTTTGGAAATATGACTACAATTAATGTTCCTGTTGAATATGATACTGTAACTCCTGTCGTTGCTGAAGCGCCTGCAACTTCACCCTATTTTATTAAAGCAAACAGAGATGCTAATTTTGAAAAAGATAATATGTCGGTATTTTTTCCGGCTGGAACTTTTTATGATGATTTCAATCTGAATTTTGATGTAAAAAACAATAAAATTTATGTTCACGAAGATGTAATTCCGGTGCATTCCAATTTTACAATTACTATTAAAGATGATTCGTATGAAGAAGCTTTAAGAGATAAACTTTTTATTGGAAGAAGTGGCAGTTATAATGCAACTTCCAGAAAAGGAGATGTTTTTACGGCAAAATCAAAAACACTAGGGCAATTCGGGTTAGTTCTCGATTCAATTGCTCCGAAAATTGTGATCACTAAATCAATTCAGGACAAATGGATAAGTGATGTAAAGAAAATTCAATTAACAATTAGTGATGCTGCATCTGGGATTAAATCGTATAATGGTTATTTAAACGGAAATTGGATTTTGTTTGAATATGATAATAAAACCAGAAAAATTACACATACTTTTGATGATACATTAGTGGCTGAAGGAGCAAATGATTTAAAAGTCGAAGTGACTGATAATGTTGGAAATGTCGCCGTTTTTGAAACTCATTTTTTTAGAAGTCAACAAAAATAAAATCAAAACGTTTGAATACTTATAAGCTAATACTTGTTTTCTTTTTAGCATGCCTTGGCCACGCGACATTTGCTCAAAACGCTCATGTTAAAGGTGTTATTTTAGATACTGAAAATCGTCCGGTTGCCGACGTGAATGTTTCATGTTTGGGAAATGTCGTTCAGTCTGATTCTAATGGTGTTTTTGATATTGAACTGCCTTCAAACAAAAAAGTTTCTTTGATTTTTACTCATATTTCTTTAAAAATGCTGAGTCTATCAGTAAGTTTAAAGCCTGGAGAAGTTTTTCTTTTTAATCCAGTGATGAACAATTCTGCGGAACAAATGGGGGAAGTTTTTGTTTCTTCTAAAAATAAAAAACGCGTTCAGGGAATTGTAACTGTAGAGCCGGAAACGATTAAAAAGATTCCAGGTGCAAATGCCGGAATCGAAAATATTCTAAAAACATTGCCCGGCGTAAATTCGAATAATGAATTGAGTACGCAATATGCAGTTCGTGGCGGAAACTATGACGAAAATTTAGTGTACGTAAACGAAGTCGAAGTCTATCGTCCGTTTTTGATTCGTTCGGGTCAACAGGAAGGTTTGAGTTTTACGAATACTGATCTAGTTCAGAATGTTGATTTTTCGGCTGGAGGATTTCAGGCAAAATTTGGAGATAAATTATCCTCTGTTTTAGATATTACCTATCGGAAACCAACTCAGTTTGGCGCTGCTTTTGAAGCTAGTTTTTTAGGAGGAAGCGCAGCTGTTGATCTCGTTTCTAAAAATAAGAAATGGTCAGCGGTCACAGGAATTCGTTATCGAAACAATAGTCTTTTGGTAAATAGCCAAGATACAGAAACGAATTACACTCCGGTTTTTGCAGATATTCAGACGAATATTAATTATGATATTTCAGAAAAATGGCAAATGAGTTTTCTTGGAAATATTTCGCAGAATAAATATTCCTACCAGCCATTAACACGTCAGACAAACTTTGGAACTATCGATCAGCCAATGGCTTTGACGGTTTATTATGAAGGCCAGGAAAAAGATAAATATGAAACATATTTTGGGGCTTTAAAAACAACTTATAAAGCATCGCCAAGTTTAACTTTTAAATTGATTGGTTCACTTTTTCATACAACGGAACAGGAACATTTTGATATTTTGGCACAATATCGTTTAGGAAATGTTGATGAAGAAGGGAATGTTGAAAATATAGATTTTACACGTGGGATAGGTTCTCAGTTAAATCACGCTCGAAACGACCTTGATGCTTTAATTGCAAATGCTGAAATTAAAGGATTTAAAGAATGGCTGAATGACAGCCAGCTTGAATTTGGTTTAAAATACACCAGAGAATCGATTCGTGATCGTGTTGTGGAGTGGGAAGTGATTGATTCTGCAGGATTTTCAATTAATCCACCTTTGGTAATTTTGCCAAAAAACAACCAGCCGTATCAGCCTTATACTGGTCCATTATTACCATATCAAGATATTCGCGCAACAAATTTTAATACTATAAATAGACTTGCGGGTTATGCTCAGTTTAATAAAAAAACAGCAATTGGCTCAAGTCAGGTTTGGTACCATCTTGGAGCACGTTTTCAAAGTTGGAATGTTGAAGGAGCATCGGTTGAGGGGAAAAATCAAATTGTTGTAAGTCCACGTGCGCAGTTTGCAATTCAGCCCGATTGGAATATGGATATGGTTTTCAGAATTTCTGGAGGATTGTATCATCAACCACCTTTTTACAGGGAACTTCGTGATTTAGACGGAGTTGTAAATCCGAATGTAAAAGCTCAGGAATCGGTACATATCGTTTTAGGAAATGATTATAATTTTAAAATGTGGAATCGACCTTTTAAATGGGTAACGGAGGTGTATTACAAATCACTTTCAGATGTAAATGTGTATTCGATTGATAATGTTAGAATTCGATATATTGCTAACAATAATGCGAAAGCTTACGCTCAAGGTTTTGATTTCAGATTAAACGGAGAATTTGTTCCAGGAACGGAATCGTGGGTGAGTTTTGGGTATATGAAAACCGAGGAAAATTATGAAGATAAAGGATATATTGCCAGACCAACAGATCAGCGCTTAAAATTTGCCATGTTGTTTCAGGATTATATGCCAAACATTCCAAGTGTAAAATTATATTTGAATTTAGTTTATAATACTGGTTTGCCTGGCGGTGCTCCGGCATATTCAGATCCTTATTTATATCAAAACCGATTGAATGATTATAGAAGGGCAGATGTAGGTTTTGCAAAAGTTTTTGTGGACAGCAGTACAAAAGTTGCCAAAGCGAAATGGTTGAAAGATTTTAAAGAATTATCAGTTGGGTTGGAAATTTTCAATCTCTTTAATAATCAAAATGCAATTACCAATACTTGGGTTCGCGATGTATATTCCAAAAACGAATATGCGATTCCAAATTATATGACTTCGAGAGTTTTTAATATAAAATTGAATGCAAGATTATGATAGAGAAACGTGAAAAAAGAAAAAGAATTTTTTACGTTCCGGGAATGATTTCCTTGGTTTTTATTCCGTTATTCTGTTTTTATCATTTTTATAAAATTGATGCTTTTAGGGTTTATAATGCTATAGGATTAGGAATGCCTAATAAAAATGATTTTGAAAAATATAAGGTTGCTACTTTACGGAATTATAAGGTGTTTAGCTTTGATGGAAGTAACCTAGATGGCAATAAAGAATTGAATGAAGTGAAGCTTTATCTTAGAAAGTTGGCAGTTGATAAAGATACTGTAAAATGGAGTGAAAATACATTTTGGACCAAAAACATATTATGAAACTTTTATTAGAATTATAGATATTATTTATGAGGAGAAGGCTCCAACTTGGACTATAAATAATAATGATATTTATATTTTAGCAAGCAGTAATAGTTATAAAAAAGTTAAAGATACTACTAAGTACCATAGAATGAATTGTGATACCGGAGCTATTATGGCACAACAAAGACTCTGGATGCGAAAAAATGAAAGAGAAGAACAAGAGCATAATTTTCAAGTTTCTTTTTTTAAACAAAAATGGCGATCACTTTCATTAGGTTATTTAGGACTTGTACTTTTAAATATCATCGTTTTAGTTAAATTGAATAAAACCAAAATTTACAATCAAAAATAGTATATTTGATATTCTAATATAATTGCCATAAATGAAAAACTATCTAAAATATATCGCCTTAGTAATTATCGGAACTACAGTGAGTTGTAAGGACGAAGTGCAGAAGCCGAAAGTAATTTATGATGCTTCAAACAAAACAAGTGTAGTAGCCAAAACAGATTCTACGCAAATTGAGATTGCCGATCTTCCTATTCAGATGGAAGGGACGAATTATTTAATTCACCCAGTTGGCGATTTGCGAGTATATGAAAGAGGTTCAAAAGCGCGTTATGGTTCTTCAAGTGTAAATGATGTTAGTTTTACGATTTCTAATTTGGGCGAATATGAAATCACGGGTTATTTACAAAATTTAAAATTCCAGAAAGTTGATTCAGATTCTATCCGACCTTTATCGGATAAACCAGTTTTGATTCTAACAGCTACTTATTTAAAAACGGTTGCAGATAAAACACAAAATAAAGTAATGGTTTATACTTTGACTGATTCGGATACCAATAAAGACGGAAAAATTGATACTGGAGATATTAAAACATTGTATTTAAGTAATATCAGCGGAGAAAATTTCACAAAAGTTTCACCAGATCTTCAGGAATTAGTAGACTGGAGTTTAATAGAATCAAAAAATCGTATTTACTTCAGAACAATTGAAGATACCAATCAAAATGGTCAGTTCGATAAAAATGATGTTTTGCATTATAATTATATTGATTTAGCTTCTAAAAAATGGGAAGTTAAAGCTTATAAACCTATCTAAGTTGCTAAGCTTCTAAGCTTTTTAATTTTCGACATAAAGAAAGCCTGTTAAAAATATTTTAACAGGCTTTTTTTATAATGACATTGTAATAAATCTTTTTAATCTGTGCAATCTGTGGCAAAAACTTAGAAGCTTAGCATCTCAGAATCTTAGCAACCTAGAACCTTAGATCAAAATATCACTTTCAAGATCTGACTTTTCAATTTCAAAACCAAAATCCAAGCGCTCTACCAATTCAATTACTAGTTTTTTATACCAGTTTTCAGATTTTGGATGAATGTAAATTTTCTCAATCAGTTGGTTGATGTCGACATTGATTTTTAATCCGTCATTTAATTTTATTGTACTTTTTGAAGTATCAGTAATAATGCGGACTTCGCGCTCATATTGAAAACTTTTTCTTTTAAATAAAAACGGAAAGAACAAATCATCAAACGGAATATATTCTTTTTTGTAGTCGATATAATTTACTTCGCCTATATATTGATTAAAATTATTTTCGGGATTCAAAGCTTTTTGCAATCTTCCAATTGTAGATTGAATAGCAAGACCTTCACTGTTTTGTGTAAAAATCTGCCACATAGCAAACGATTCATATTCATTGATATGCCAACTGCTTATGGCAACCTGCTCCCGATGTGTTTTGTAATAATTCAAAAAGTCAGGATTGTCAATCGCGAGCTTTTTTATCTCTTCATAAGTAGGTTCGCTAAAAGTACCTTCGTATTGATCTTCGAATTTGTCTGAACGCGACATAAATAATTTCTTCGAAAGTAATAAATCCAGGAATTTAGATAAGTCCAGATATTTCCAAACTATAGTTTCGGGATCTTCGGGCAGTTTTATATTCGGGTTATTAAGGTACATTTTTAGGGGATTAGTCAAAAGCTACCTAAAGTTATAAAAATAAAAACAGATTAAAGAAATTAAATATAGATTTAATATTTCTTTAATCTGTAATAAATTAATCTGGTTTTCAGCTCGATCTTAAGACTCGAAAGATTGCATGGTTACCAGTTTGTTGTAAGTTCCGTCAAGAGCAATTAATTCTTCGTGCGTTCCTTGTTCTACAATTCTTCCTTTTTGCATCACAATAATAACATCTGCTTTTTGAATAGTTGAAAGTCTGTGCGCAATTACAATTGAAGTTCTGTTCTGCATCATATTTTCAAGAGCAACCTGAACAAATTTTTCACTTTCAGTATCCAATGCTGATGTTGCTTCGTCCAAAATCATAATCGGAGGGTTTTTCAATACCGCTCTTGCAATAGATAAACGTTGTTTTTGTCCACCTGAAATTTTGTTTCCGCTGTCGCCAATATTAGTATAAATTCCTTGCGGAAGATCTTTTACAAACTCATATGCATTGGCAATTTTTAATGCTTCAATAATTTCGTCATCAGTTGCGTCAAGTTTTCCCAGTGCAACGTTTGCTTTAATAGTATCATTGAATAAAATAATATCTTGTGTAACTAACGCCATTAAACCTCTAAGCGAGTGCAAGGTCATGTCTTTGATGTCAATTCCATCAATAGAAATCGTTCCCTCATTTACATCGTAAAAACGAGTTAATAAATTTGCAATTGTACTTTTTCCGCTTCCAGATTGTCCAACTAAAGCAACAGTTTGTCCTTTTTTGATTTGAAGAGAAAAATCTTTTAGAATAGCTGTTTCTTCATATTTAAAATTGATGTTTTGAATGTTGATGTTGCTGTCAAAAGTTGTTTTTTCAATGGCATTTTCTTTAGAAACAATAGTGTTTTCTTGCTCTAAAATTTCAAGAACACGTTCAGCTGCGGCATTTCCTCTTTTTACTCCGTATGAAGCTTTAGAGATCGCTTTTGCTGGCGTAAGAATGTTATAGGCTAATCCCATGTAGGCAATAAATGTAGCGCCTTCTAATGTTTTATCGATTAAAACCATTTGACCTCCATACCAAAGTAAAATGGCAATTACAGTAATTCCCATAAACTCACTTGCAGGTGAAGCTAAGTTTTGACGGTTCCCAATGCTGTTTGATAAATTAAAGAAACGTTGAGTAGAGTTCTGAAAAACAGTATTGAAATAGTTTTCAGAATTATATCCTTTTACCACTTTCAAACCACCGATAGTTTCTTCAATTGTAGATAAAAAAGCACCTTGTTCCTGTTGTGCTTTTGAAGATTGTTTTTTAAGCTGTTTTCCAATTAATGAAATGATATATCCTGAAATCGGAATAAAAATAAAAACAAATATGGTTAGTTTCGCGCTTAAAATCAGCATCATAATTATAGTGAAAATTATCGTAAGTGGTTCTTTTACGATAAGTTCCAGTATGGCTAAAAATGAGTTTTGTACCTCGTTCACATCAGCAGATATTCTTGAGATAACATCTCCTTTTCTTTTTTCAGAATAAAAGGCCAAAGGCAATTCTAGTGTTTTTTTATACAATGCATTTCGCATATCTCTCAAAACACCATTTCTTAAAAAGTTGATAAAAAACATTGCCAGATAATCGGATAGGTTTTTTAATAAAAAGATTGAAATAATTATGGCAACCATTACAAATAGAATATAACCAGGGTCATGGTTTCCTTTTGATGTAGTGATATAATAGCTTAAATATTCTTCTCCATATTTCTGGAGTTTTAAAATGCCATGATAGGTTGGTTTTGTATAAATCTCTTTCGTTTTGTCGAATAAAACCTGAAGCATCGGAATTAGAGCAACAAATGAAAGCGTGCTAAAAAGCGCATACAAAATATTGAAAAAGATATTTAAGAATGCGTATTTTTTGTACGGATATATAAAAGGAATTATTTTTTTGAAATTACTCATTTAGGTGTTTTTTACCATTAAAACCCGATAGCTTAAAAGTTATCGGGTTTTTAAAAAATGTGTTTGTATTTTAATTATTTCAATTGCATGTCAGCAATAATATTCTGTATTTTTTCGTCTAAGAATTTTTCAGCTTCCTCAAATTCTGAAACCGACTCGATTTCTGCATTTACGCTGATATAGAATTTGATTTTTGGCTCAGTTCCACTAGGTCTTGCGCAAATTTTAGATCCGTCTTCTGTGTAATAAATCAATACATTTGATTTTGGAATATCCATTGTAGATTCTTCGCCGCTTAATAAATTTAAAGCAATTGAAGAATCGTAATCTTCGACCATAATTACTCTTTGTCCATTGATTTCTTTCAAAGGATTCTGACGTAAATTGATCATCATTTGATTGATTTCTTCTAAACCTTCCATTCCTTTTTTAGTTAAAGAAACCAAATATTCTTTGTAAAAACCATTTTCAACATAAAGTTGTAAAAGTTCTTTGTAAACAGAAGATCCGGCAGCTTTTGCCTGCGCGGCAACTTCGCATATTAATAAGGTTGCAGCAACGGCATCTTTATCTCTAACAGCGTCACCAACCATGAAACCAAAGCTTTCTTCACCACCTCCAATAAATTGAAGTTCAGGGAAATCTTTGATCATTTTTGCAATCCATTTAAAACCAGTCAATCCAACTTTGCATTCAACACCATAACTTGTTGCTAATTCCATCATCATTGGAGTTGAAACAATTGTTGAGCCTACGAATTGTTTTCCGTTGATTTTCCCAGCTTTTTTCCATTGTTTCAATAAGAAAGAAGTCATCAAAATCATCGTTTGATTTCCGTTCAACAAAATCATTTTACCATCGTTATTACGAACAGCAACACCTAAACGGTCACAATCAGGATCTGTACCAACAACAATATCAGAATTTGTTTTGTCTGCTAAAGCTAAAGCCATTGTTAAAGCTTCAGGTTCTTCAGGATTTGGAGATTTTACAGTTGGGAAATCTCCATCAGGAATTGCCTGTTCCGGAACAATGTGAACATTTTTGTAACCCGCCTGTGATAAAGTATCAGGAACCGATTTTATAGAAGTTCCGTGCAATGAAGTGAACACAATTTGTAAGTTGTCTTTGGCTTCAGCCGGAGTATTAAAACTTGCATTTTCGATAGACGATTTTACAAAAGCTTTATCAATATCAGTGTCGATATATTTAATCAAGCTTTCGTTTGCGTCAAATTTAATTTTGTCGTAGCCTAAATTTTCAATTACATTGATAATAGCTTTGTCTTGTGGAGGAACGATTTGCCCGCCATCTTGCCAGTATACTTTGTAACCGTTATATTCTGGTGGATTGTGAGAAGCTGTCAAAACAATTCCGCATTGGCATCCTAGATATTTAAGTGCAAAAGATAATTCTGGAGTTGGTCTTAGGTCTGAAAATAAATAAACCTGAATTCCGTTTGCAGAGAAAACATCTGCAACCAATTTTGCCAAAGTATTGCTATTATGACGGCAGTCGTAAGCAATAACTACTTTTAAAGGCTCATTTGGAAAAACTTCATGCAAATAATCAGATAATCCCTGAGTGTTTTTTCCAAGTGTATATTTATTGATTCTGTTGTCTCCAACTCCCATTACACCGCGCATTCCGCCAGTTCCAAATTCAAGGTTTTTGTAAAAACTTTCCTCAAGTTCTTTTGGAGAAGTTGTCATTAATTCCTTAACTGCTGCTTGCGTTTCTTTGTCAAATGTTGGTGTTAACCATTCATTAACGGCGCTTAATATATTAGGTGCTATATTCATGTCAATATTTTTTATGTAAATTTTAATTTAAAGATAAGTTTTTTCAGGAGCTGATTCCTGCTGTCCACTATATCTTTTGTGGTCTCGTAAAAAAAAACGAGACCACAAAAGGATGCCGTTCCCATCAGGGCTAGGGCTTTTACGTTAAAAATTAACTTCTCTGGCTACTTTATAACGTGCTTCGTTACTTTTGGTTCTTAAGATAATTTCGCCTAAGAATCCTGCCAGGAATAACTGAGTTCCCAAAATCATCGTGGTCAAGGCAATATAAAACCAAGGATTGTTTGTAACTAAGCTATATTTCATTCCGGTATACATATGGTACAGTTTCGAAACTCCAATGTATCCTGCAGATAAAAAACCGATAATAAACATCAAAGAACCAATCGCTCCAAATAAGTGCATTGGTCTTTTTCCGAATCTTGACAAAAACCAAATGGTAATCAAATCCAGAAAACCGTTTATAAAACGTTCCATTCCAAATTTAGTTTCACCATATTTTCTAGCTTGGTGAATTACTACTTTTTCGCCAATTTTATTGAAACCTGCATTTTTTGCCAAAACCGGAATGTATCGGTGCATTTCGCCAGATACTTCGATATTTTTAACAACTGTATTTTTGTATGCTTTTAATCCGCAGTTAAAATCATTTAATTCAACGCCCGAAGTTTTTCTGGCCGCCCAGTTAAATAATTTTGAAGGCAGATTTTTTGCTACAACTGAGTCGTAGCGTTTCTTTTTCCAGCCAGAAACCAAATCGTATTTCTGAGCTGTGATCATTTCGTATAAACCTGGAATTTCATCGGGACTGTCTTGCAAATCAGCATCCATTGTAATGATGACATCACCTTGAGCTTTTGCAAAACCAGCATGCAACGCCTGAGATTTTCCAAAGTTTTTCATGAAACGAATTCCTTTTACATTAGGATTTTCGTTCGAAAAGCTTTCAATAATATTCCAAGAATCATCCGTACTTCCATCATCTACAAAAATGATTTCATAAGAGTAATTGTTAGATTGCATCACTTTAATAATCCACGAATAGAGTTCTTTAAGCGATTCCTCCTCGTTTAGAAGCGGTATAAGTATAGATAAATTCATTTATATTTTTTATTCTTGAGTAGTTTTGCTTTTGAAAAATGCTGCGAAAATTAATCCGAAAATGGCACTGATTACTATTGCAAAAGCAGATCCTTTTAATAATTCGAAAGTCGAGTATGGGCTGCTTGCTTTCATTTTTTCAATTGCTTCATTGATAGACGAAGCCGGAGCTCCAAATTTCTGCATCATGTTTGCAGTATATTTGATCATTATTTCGTTTAAAGTGTCTTTTGCACCTGGATCAATAACGTTAAATAAAAGAATGTTAAAAGTTGTAGAAATCACAACGCCAATTACGGCAGCTATAAAATAAGTGGTAAAAGCATCTTTAAACGGAAAAACACCTTTTAATTCTTTCTTAGTTTTAGAAAGCAAAATAATGCTTATCGTAATACTTATTGCTATACCTATTATACCCATCCACCATGCAGTGAATAAATTTAAATCAACCGCATAGATAGTTGCAGTGAATAATGCAGATGCAATTCCAATCATTACACCATAAGTAATACCATTCTTTTTTATAACTTCATTAATCATATTTCTATATGTTTTAAAATTAATCCACAAATATAGTAATTCCCACTATAATCGTAGATAAAAAAAGCTTTTCGAAATAAACTAAAAAAAAGTGAGTTAAGTATTTGTTTATTAAAAAAGAATTGTAAATTTGCACACTCAAAAATAATTAAATTTTTAAACAAAAAAGAGTATCGCTTGTTTATACCTTTTTCTAACCATGAAAAAGCTTCAAAATAAAGAATGCTCCAAACAATAAATAAAAAGAAAGATGAAAAAAGGAATTCACCCAGAAAATTACAGATTAGTTGCATTTAAAGACATGTCAAATGATGACGTTTTTATCACTAAATCTACTGCAGATACAAAAGAAACAATTGAAGTTGACGGAGTTGAGTATCCAGTTGTAAAAATGGAGATTTCTAGAACATCTCACCCTTTTTATACTGGTAAATCTAAACTTATCGATACTGCAGGACGTATTGATAAATTCAAAACTAAATATGCTAAACACGCTAAAAAATAATAGCTGTTTTAAATTATATAAAAGCCTTCCAATCGGAAGGCTTTTTTTATGCGTTAAATTATGCTTATCATTAAAATGGCTTTTTATGAAACCAGATAAATATTTGTAACTTTGAACCTGATAACCAAATCAAAATTTTAACAAGTACCAAATTTTTTTATTTATGAATTACATTCTTTTTGACGGTCCCGTTCGGAATGCTTTATTACCTTTTACTTTTACAAGGCCTGTGGCTGATATTCTTATCGGAATTACGACAATTCGTCAAAAATGGGAAATGCGCCTTGGTTCAACTATAACAACAATTACTGAAGAATATTTGTCTGAAAAATTTCCAATGGTGGAAATGGAAGAAAATGTAATGATCAACGCCGCTTATTTGCCAAATGATAAGCTTGCTGAAATGATTTCTGATTTAAGAGCAAATCAGGCCATTTTTAAAGGTGATGATGTAATTGCTTTTTTTGCTTCAGAAAATCAGGAAGAAGTTGATTTTGATTCGTATGAAATTATTCAGTATAACGAAGATTGTTTGACAGTTGAACATACCTGGGATATTTTTTCAAAAAATGACGCAGCAATTCGCGCCGATTTTGCTTTTTTGACTGAAGACAGAAAATCACAGCCAATTCCTAAAAGTGTAAATGTTATTGCGCCCGAAAATATTTTTATCGAAGAAGGTGCAAAATTAGAGTTTGTAACTTTAAACGCTTCGACTGGGCCAATATATATAGGTAAGAATGCTGAAATTATGGAAGGAACTGTAATTCGCGGACCTTTTGCTTTATGTGAAAATGCTATGGTGAAACTAAACGCCAAAATTTACGGTGCAACAACAGTTGGTCCGGGATCAAGAATAGGAGGAGAGGTTAAAAATTCGGTTTTATTCCAAAATTCAAATAAAGGTCATGACGGATTTTTAGGTGACTCTGTTTTAGGTGAATGGTGTAATATTGGCGCCGATTCAAATAATTCAAACCTAAAAAACAATTACGAAGAAGTGAAATTATGGAGCTACGAAACAGAAGGTTTTGCAAAAACAGGACTTCAGTTTTGCGGCTTAATGATGGGAGATCACAGTAAATGCGGAATCAATACCATGTTTAATACCGGAACTGTAGTTGGTGTAAGTGCCAATATTTTTGGATCTGGCTTTCCTCGTAATTTTGTGCCAAGTTTTTCTTGGGGTGGCGCTGCTGGATTTACAACTTACGTAACTAAAAAAGCATTTGAAACAGCTAAATTAGTTATGGGAAGAAGAAATATTGAATTCGACGAAGTTGAGGCTTCAATCTTAGAACATATTTTTGAAGAAACTAAAAAATGGAGAAAAGATTAATTAGATAATTAGTCAATTTGAAAATTAGATAATTTTTACAAACCCGATGGTTTTTCAAACCTGTCGGGTTTTGTTTTGTTGCATGTTTGCATGTTAAACTGGACTGAAGTCCAGCTCTACAACATAATAGGTTCCTGCGGAACAACAAGAGAGCCTATGGGCTCGGGCTATATTGTAGAGCTGGACTTCAGTCCAGTTTAGGGACAGAATTTAATTTTTTTTAGGATTTAGGGATTATCTAATTGACATATTTTCTAATTATCTCATTATCAAATTGACACATTTTCAAATTTAACTTATTTGTCAATCTTAATAAAATCTTCTTTCAAATTGAATTTTAATTCTAAGCCGTTGGTTAGTTTTGTTTCATAACCAGAAGATCCGATTTCTATTTTGGTCACTTTTTCCTTAGGAAAATTTGTTTTTATGTAAGAAGCAATTTTTTTCGGAATAATAGATTTTGGAATTTTATCATTTTTACCATCCACTTCTTTCCAGTTTCCTTTTTTGTCAAATTCAATTTCGAGTTGTTTGTCAAACTGAACTTTATATTCTGTAGAGAGTATTTCTTTGTCTTGTAATATATAGCTTGGCTTTTTAGATCCAAAATGAGTTTTTAAAAATGTTTGTGCATTTGCCGGTAACGCTTCTTTTTTAATTACCGTTTTTTGCGCATTTGCAGAAAATCCAAATAATAATCCTGCAAACAGATAAGCCGTCAGTTTTAATTTCGTTCTCATATTTTGCTGATTTTTAAATTTTTATACAAGGTAAGATTAAAATTTTGAAATATGAAAAGACTATTAAGCTTTCGTTTGTTATAGTTTAAGCATTATTCAATTAGAATATTGTCTAATTGGCACATTTTCAAAATTATCTAATTATCAAATTGGCACATTATCTAATTAAATCTATCTTTGCACCACGAAAAAAATGGGTAGTCAAATAAACGATTAACCGATTAAACAAATTAACAAAGACAAATGATTACAGTTAACGATATTTCGGTTCAGTTTGGCGGAACTACACTTTTTAGCGATGTTTCTTTTGCTATAAATGAAAATGATAAAATTGCCCTTATGGGTAAAAATGGTGCGGGAAAATCGACACTTTTAAAAATTATTGCAGGAGAAAACAAACCTTCAACTGGAAGTATTTCGACTCCAAAAGATGCTGTTGTGGCTTATTTGCCTCAGCATTTATTGACGAAAGATGGTTCAACTGTAATGGAAGAAGCTTCAAAAGCTTTTGGCGAAATTTTCAAAATGAAAGCCGAAATTGATGAAATCAATGAACAATTGACCGTTCGTACTGATTATGAAAGTGACGAATACATGAAATTGATTGAAAGAGTTTCGGACTTAAGCGAGAAATTTTATGCAATTGAAGAAATAAATTACGAAGCTGAAGTTGAGAAAATTTTAGTTGGTTTAGGTTTTGATCGTGAAGATTTTGGACGTCAGACTTCTGAATTTTCTGGAGGATGGAGAATGCGTATCGAGCTTGCAAAGATTTTATTGCAAAAACCTGATTTGATTTTGCTGGATGAGCCAACAAACCATATGGATATCGAAAGTATTCAGTGGTTAGAAGAGTTTTTATTGACTTCTGCGAAAGCAGTTGTGGTAATTTCGCACGATAGAGCGTTTGTAGATAATATTACAAACAGAACTATTGAAGTGACAATGGGAAGAATTTATGACTACAAAGCTAAATATTCTCATTACTTAGAATTAAGAAAAGACCGTCGTATTCATCAGCAAAAAGCATACGATGAACAACAAAAAATGATTGCTGATAACAGAGCGTTTATTGATCGTTTTAAAGGAACTTTCTCTAAAACAGATGCTGTTCAGTCTCGTGTGAAGATGTTGGAGAAACTTGAAATTGTTCAGGTTGATGAAGTGGATACTTCGGCACTTCGATTAAAATTTCCGCCAGCGCCACGTTCTGGGCAATACCCGGTTGTTGTAAAAGAAATGTCTAAATCATATGGTGATCATGTGGTTTTCAAAGATGCAAATATTGTAATCGAAAGAGGTCAGAAAGTTGCTTTTGTTGGAAAAAATGGAGAAGGAAAATCAACAATGATTAAAGCGATTATGAAAGAAATCGGCGTTGATGAAGGAAGTGTTGAAATTGGTCATAATTCTCAAATTGGATATTTTGCTCAAAATCAGGCTTCTTTATTGGATGAAAATGCTACGATTTTTGAAACTATCGATAATATTGCAGTTGGAGATATCAGAACTCAGATCAAAAACATTCTTGGAGCTTTCATGTTTCAAGGTGATGATATTACTAAAAAAGTAAAAGTGCTTTCTGGAGGAGAAAAAACACGTTTGGCAATGATTAAATTATTGCTTGAACCAGTTAATTTGCTGATTCTGGATGAGCCTTCAAACCACTTGGATATGAAAACAAAAGATATCATCAAAGATGCATTACGTGATTTTGATGGAACTTTGATTTTGGTTTCTCACGATCGTGATTTCCTTGACGGATTAGCAACGAAGGTGTTTGAATTCGGAAATAAAAGAGTTAAAGAGCATTTTGAAGATGTTGCTGGTTTCTTGGCACATAAAAAAATGGATTCGATGAGAGAAATCGAAAAGTAAAAATCTTATAAAATAGTAAAAAGGCGCAAGTTAATTCTTGCGCCTTTTTTATTTTGTTAAAATTGATAATCAAATTTTAATGCAACTATTTTTACAAGTTATTGATTTTTTATTATATTTATAACTGTTTTTACGTTGATTCATAAGTGTTTGCGTTTTTTTATATGCCCCAAATATGAAAAAATAATACTGAACCTTTTTATAAAAGTTTAATTTATATGCCTATGAAAAAGACTTTACTTCTTCGAATAATTCTTGTTTTATTTCTAATGCCGTTGTTTTCGATTGCGCAAACTGCACAAACTCAACCTGCGACTGATTCTGAAAGTGATATTAAATATCCAACATTTCAGTTTAAAGGACTTATACAAGCCAGATATTTAGAAAGTTTTGAAGATAATGTCGATGTTTTAGGAGCGCATCATTCAACAGGAAATGTCACTCAGAGTTCATTTGATATTAAAAGAATGCGTGTTGGACTTAATACAAAGCTTAGTAAAGAAACTGAAGTTGTAATTTTAGTAAACTTAGCCGATTTTAAATCAGATACTAAAGGCAAAGTTCTTGAAAATGCCTACGGAAAATATACTTTTAATAAATATATAGCCTTAACCGGTGGGCAGTTCAGACCAGCTTTTGGTATTGAGGAATTGGTTCCAGTAGATATCATTAAGTCGTTCGATTTTTCTAATCAATATTATGAATTTGGAAAAAATGGCTGGACAAGTTTTCAAATTGGAGCCTCGGCAACGGGTGCTTTTGATGTTGGGAAAATACCTGTGGACTATGCTTTTTCTATTTTGAATGGAAACGGAAAAAATGCTGAGATGGATAAAGATAACGGCAAACAATTTTCAACAAGATGGGTTTTAGGCTTGTCGAAAAAACACGAGATCAATTTAGGGTTAAACGGAGGTTTTGGAAAAGTTTTCAAAGAAGATGTTTTTGCAATTGGGGCCGATATTACAAGTGATTTTAAATTGACCGATAAATTGAGTTTTGATTTGCAAATTGAATACAAACAGGGAACAAATCATAATTTGTATTTTTCTTTGCCAGTTGCTTCAAGAACTCCAGATGTTGCAGATTATCAAATGCGTGGGATTTATTTTTTGCCTAATTTTAGATATGTTGTCGATTATAATAAATTAACCTCGTTAGAGATTTCGTGCCGTTATGAAAGATTTGATCCGAGTTATAAAATTGATTCAAACTTAAGACAAACATACACGCCAATGGTGAGTCTTGAATTCGGGAAAGCATATAGAGGCCGAATTGAAGCAGGATTTCAAATTGATAGATTTGATCAAAATGTTCCAGATACAACCACCTACGATAATAACTTGTTTTTAATACAACTTCAACTTAGACTTTAATAAACTTAAATCTTGTTTTTATGAAAGAAGTACAAATTCCCCAAACTATAATCACACTTGCTGTGGGTGTTGCAATTTGGTTAATTCCTGCTCCAAATGGTGTTGTTGCCGAAGCATGGCATTTGTTCGCCATTTTTGTTGCGACCATTTTAGGAATTATCTTGAAAGCAGCTCCAATGGGAACTATGTGTATGATTGCTATTGCATTAACAGCTTTTTCGCAGGTTTTGGCGCCTGGCGATGCTGGAAAGTCTATAACATTGGCACTGAAAGGTTTTGGCGATAAAGTAATCTGGCTTATCGGAATTTCATTTTTTATTGCGAGAGGATTTATAAAAACAGGTTTAGGAAACCGAATTGCTTTTTTATTTATTAGAATATTTGGCAAAAGTTCGCTCGGACTTGCTTATGGTCTAGGACTTGCTGATTTGGTTTTAGCTCCTGCAGTTCCAAGTAATACAGCTCGTGGAGGTGGAATTATTTATCCGATTATGAAGTCTATGTCAATGAGTTTTGGTTCGATGCCAGATAAGCCAGAAACGCATCGAAAATTAGGAGCATATCTCACCTTGAATAGTTATAATGCAAATTTGATAGCGTCATCAATGTTTTTAACCGGTACAGCGAGTAATCCAATGTGCCAAAAATTTGCACTTAATCTCGGAATAAAAATCACTTGGATTTCTTGGGCGACTGCCGCTATAGTTCCTGGTTTGGTTTCATTTTTTGTAATTCCGTTTGTACTTTATAAAATTTATCCGCCAGAATTGAAGAAAACTGGAGATGCGCCTCAAATTGCAGCTCAAAAGCTTAAAGAAATGGGGTCTATTACTCGCAACGAATGGATGATGCTGTTGACTTTCTTTATTTTATTGTTTTTATGGATGACAGGCGATCTGTTTTCAATAGATGCAACAACTACAGCATTTATTGGTCTGGTAATTTTACTTTTAACTTCAGTTTTAACTTGGGATGATGTAAAAGCTGAAAAAGGAGCTTGGGATACTATTGTTTGGTTCTCTGTTTTGGTAATGATGGCAAGTTCGCTAAATGAATTAGGTTTTATTGCGTGGTTTAGTGATTTGGTAAAAGCTGAAATTGGAGGATTAAGCTGGCAAATGGCTTTTCCTATCATTATATTAGTATACTTTTTTAGCCACTATCTTTTTGCAAGTGCAACGGCACACGTTGCAGCAATGTATGCAGCCTTGTTAGGAGTTGGAGTTTCACTTGGAATTCCGGGCTTGCTTCTTGCTTTTATGCTTGGTTTTGTGGGATCGATATACGGAACTTTAACGCATTACGGACATGGACCGGCACCAGTCTTTTTCGGAAGTGGTTATGTCGACCTAAAAAGCTGGTGGGTCAAAGGCCTGATAACTGGATTAGTTATGCTTTTTATTTATATGGTAATAGGAGGTTTGTGGCTCCGATTAATTGGTGATTTTTAAATCCTGATTCCTGGAGGAAGCAATTCTTTGTATTTCGGATTTTTTTTGAAAAAAGTAACAATCTTTGGGTGAATAGGAACGACTCTGAATTTTTTCTCTGTATTTAATTCCATGATGTTTTTCAGCATGTTGTCAAGTACGGCTTGATTGTCATAGCCTTCAGGTGTGTTGATTTTGGTTAGGAAAATTTTCTTTTCTTGAAATGAATATTCAACAGTAAGCATTCCTTCTGGAGCTAATGTTTCAAATTGTCTCGCAAAAGTGTTGTCTTTAATTGCCAATGTAGTTTCAATAGATTCCATAATTTGTCATTTTTTTAGCAGGTTTAAAATATAAAATAGATTTAGGGCGTTATTCTGTTTAAATACTTATGCAAGAATGTTAAACATGAATGATTTGGAATACAAAGTTAATCATTTGATTTTCAATATGAAATTATTTTTTTAGAACGCCTTTTTTTTGAATATTTTGTAATTTTATTTGTTTTAATATGGATTATGGTGTAAGATTTGCTGTGCATATTGTTAAAAAAAGTAAATTTATCTTGAAATTGAGATTTGTAATTAAAATACCTTTTTTGACAAATGAGTAAAATTCCTGTTTATTTTATGCCTGGCTTGGCGGCTAGTCCTGCTATTTTTGAAAGAATTAAGTTAGACGAATCTGTTTTTGAAACTCATTTACTTGAATGGGAGATTCCGAAGCCTAAAGAATCTTTATCTGATTATGCAGTTCGAATTGCAAAGAATATCAAACATGAAAATCCGGTTTTGATTGGCGTATCTTTTGGGGGTATTTTGGTTCAGGAAATTTCAAAACATATTAAGGCTCAAAAGGTAATTATTATTTCAAGTGTCAGAAGCAATGTTGAATTTCCGAGAAGAATGAAAATTGGGAAAACAACAAAAGCCTACAAATTAATTCCGATGAAGCTGATTTTAAATATCGAAAATCTGGCTAAATATTCTTTCGGAGAAAAAGTAAATAAACGCATTAAATTATACGAGAAATTTTTAGCTGTACGAGATCTTAATTATCTGCAGTGGGCTGTAGAATCAGTTATTTTATGGGATCGAAATGAAGTTGATGATAACGTAATTCATATTCACGGCGATCAGGATGATGTTTTTCCTATAAAATATATTAATAAATGTATTGTCGTAAAAGGCGGAACACATATTATGATTCTCAATAAATATAAATGGCTGAATGAGAATTTGCCTTCGATTATATTGGAGGATTAAATATTTTAAATTCCAATTTTTTGAGCGTGTAGTTTGTCATCCTGAGGAACGAAGGATCACACTTGTAACTCGACAAAGATTGGCGAAATACTGTATGGAATTTCTAGTGTGATCCTTCGTTCCTCAGGATGACAAAACTATCCGGAAAATCTGCGGACAGAAAAAATCTAAAATCTAAACTCAACAATCTAAAATAAAAAAAATCCCAAACTCTTTTTTAGAATTTGGGATTTTAAATATTATGATTTGAAAAAATTAGATTTTTTTCATTTGTTCTTTCATCATAGAAATCTGTTCTTTCAGCATTCCTTGTTTGTCTAGTTTTTTAGCTTCAGCTAATAAATTAGTCGCTTCAAGTTTTCTTCTTCTTGACATTGCAACTCCTGCAAGGTTTAATTTTGCAACTGCTAAATCCATATCCATAGATAAACCAAGTTCAATTGCTTTTTTGAAATGTTTCTCAGCCTGAATAAGATTAGTTTGAGATAACATGATTCCGTGAAGGTAATTGAAATAACCTTGTTGTTTTCTTACTAATGCCGCTTCAGGATTTTTAATATATGCCAACCAGCTTTTAGCTCCTTCGAAGTCTTGTTTTCTTAATTTAAGGAAGGCTAAAAGAATAAATTCATTTTTAAAGTAAAGAAAAATTGGAATTGCAGTCAATAATATAAGAAAGATTCCATTTCCGATATTACTTTCTGTAAATTGCCAAATGCCAGCTACAACAAGAAGTCCGGCTAAAATTAGTTTAATATTTTTGTGAAACATAATTAATGTAAATTTGTGATTGCAAATATAGTAAAATGAATTAAAAATATTTTTATTAAAGTGCTTGCCAGAAAAAAAAGTCTTTGTATATTTGCACTCGGTTTTTGAGCAACGATATTCAAAACCAAGAACGAGTTAATTAGATACCATTTTTAAAGATACAAAGCAATGAGCAAAAGAACATTTCAACCATCGAAAAGAAAAAGAAGAAATAAGCACGGATTTATGGACAGAATGGCTTCTGCGAATGGAAGAAAAGTTCTAGCGCGTAGAAGAGCAAAAGGAAGACATAAATTAACTGTTTCTAGCGAGCCTAGACACAAAAAATAATGTTTGTATAAACATACATAAGGCGATTACTTTTTTAGTATCGCCTTTTTTTATACCTTGTCGGTAAAAATTTTCTCAACTTTCTAGTTTTTAGTATACTAGAAAAGTTTTTTAAAGTACTTATATAACTACACAATACATACAAAATGCCTAAAGACACATCAATAAAATCAGTTTTAATAATAGGTTCAGGACCTATTGTTATTGGTCAAGCTTGCGAATTCGATTATGCAGGATCACAATCTGCACGTTCGATTCGTGAAGAAGGAATTGAAGTTATCTTGATTAACTCGAACCCAGCAACGATTATGACCGACCCATCGATGGCCGATCATATTTATTTGAAACCTTTAACTACAAAATCGATTATTGAAATTCTGAAGGAACATCCACAAATTGATGCTGTTTTGCCAACTATGGGAGGACAAACAGCCTTAAACTTGTGTTTGGAAGCTGAAGAAAAAGGAATCTGGCAGGATTTCGGAGTAAAATTAATCGGTGTTGATGTAAACGCGATCAATATTACAGAAGACAGAGAGCAGTTTAAACAGCTTTTAGAAAGAATAAATGTACCAACTGCACCTGCAAAAACGGCTACTTCTTACCTAGAAGGAAAAGAAATTGCTCAGGAATTTGGTTTCCCACTTGTAATTCGTCCTTCGTTTACGCTTGGAGGAACTGGAGCAGCTGTGGTTTACAAAAAAGAAGATTTTGATGAGCTTTTAACTCGTGGTTTAGAAGCTTCTCCAATTCACGAAGTTTTGATCGACAAAGCTTTAATGGGATGGAAAGAATACGAACTAGAGCTTTTAAGAGATAAAAACGACAATGTTGTAATTATCTGTTCGATCGAAAATATGGATCCAATGGGAATCCACACTGGAGATTCGATTACAGTTGCACCTGCAATGACATTATCTGATACAACTTTCCAAAAATTACGTGACTACGCAATTTTGATGATGAGAAGTATCGGAAATTTTGCCGGAGGATGTAACGTACAATTCGCAGTTTCTCCAGATGAAAAAGAAGATATCGTTGCGATCGAAATTAACCCTCGTGTATCTCGTTCTTCTGCTTTAGCATCAAAAGCAACTGGTTATCCAATTGCAAAAATCGCTTCTAAACTAGCTTTAGGATACAATTTAGATGAGTTACAAAACCAAATTACAAAGTCTACTTCGGCTCTTTTTGAACCAACTTTAGATTATGTAATCGTAAAAATACCACGTTGGAACTTCGACAAATTTGAAGGTTCAGACAGAACTCTAGGTCTTCAGATGAAATCTGTAGGTGAGGTTATGGGAATTGGGCGTTCTTTCCAGGAAGCACTTCATAAAGCAACTCAATCTTTAGAGATTAAGAGAAATGGTTTAGGTGCTGACGGAAAAGGATATAAAAATTACGAACAAATTATCGAGAAATTAACTTATGCAAGTTGGGATCGTGTTTTTGTAATTTATGATGCTATTGCAATGGGAATTCCATTGAGTACGATTCATGAAATTACAAGAATCGATATGTGGTTCTTGAAACAATACGAAGAGCTTTATATTTTAGAAAAAGAAATATCAAACTACAAAGTTTCAAATCTTCCAAAAGAATTATTGCTTGAAGCGAAACAAAAAGGTTTTGCTGACAGACAATTAGCGCACATGATGAGTTGTTTAGAAAGTGAAGTTCACACTTTGCGTATGGACAAGAACATTAACCGTGTGTTTAAATTGGTTGATACTTGTGCGGCTGAGTTTAAAGCAAAAACACCTTATTACTACTCAACTTTTGAGGCTGAAATCGAGAAAGCAAACGGAGAACGTTACGTAGATAACGAAAGTATCCTAACAGATAAAAAGAAAGTGATCGTTTTAGGTTCTGGACCAAACAGAATTGGTCAGGGAATCGAGTTTGATTACTCTTGTGTACACGGAGTTTTAGCCGCAAAAGAATGTGGTTACGAAACGATCATGATTAACTGTAATCCTGAAACGGTTTCTACAGATTTTGATACTGCTGATAAATTATACTTCGAACCAGTTTTCTGGGAACATATTTATGATATTATTCAGCATGAAAAACCAGAAGGTGTAATTGTTCAGCTTGGAGGTCAAACGGCTCTTAAATTAGCTGATAAATTATCTAAATACGGTGTGAAAATCATCGGAACTAGTTTTGACGCACTTGACTTGGCAGAAGACAGGGGACGTTTCTCTGATTTATTGACAGATTTACATATTCCTTTCCCAAGATTCGGAATCGCTGAAACGGCTGATGAAGCTTCAAAATTAGCAGACAGTTTAGATTTTCCACTTTTAATTCGTCCTTCTTATGTATTAGGAGGTCAGGGAATGAAAATTGTAATCAACAAAAAAGAGCTTGAAGAGCACGTTATCGATTTGTTGAAAACAATTCCAGGAAACAAATTATTACTAGATCACTATTTAGCCGGAGCAATCGAAGCTGAAGCTGATGCAATCTGTGATGCTGATGGAAATGTTTACATCATCGGAATTATGGAGCACATTGAGCCTTGTGGAGTTCACTCTGGAGATAGTAACGCAACATTGCCTCCTTTCAACTTAGGAGAATTTGTAATGCAGCAAATTAAAGATCATACGTATAAAATTGCAAGAGCTTTAAAAACGGTTGGTTTAATCAACATTCAGTTTGCAATTAAAGACGATACAGTTTACATCATCGAGGCAAACCCAAGAGCTTCAAGAACGGTTCCGTTTATTGCAAAAGCTTACGGAGAACCTTACGTAAACTACGCTACAAAAGTAATGTTAGGCCACAATAAAGTAACTGACTTTGATTTCAATCCGCAATTAAAAGGATATGCAATCAAACAACCAGTTTTCTCTTTCAGCAAGTTCCCGAATGTAAACAAAGCATTAGGACCAGAAATGAAATCAACAGGAGAAAGCATCTTGTTTATTGATGACTTGAAAGATGATCAATTCTACGAATTGTATTCTAGAAGAAAAATGTATTTGAGTAAATAATCTCAGATTGCTAATATAAAAAAGACTCTAATTATTTAGGGTCTTTTTTTGTTTTTAGGGCGTAACAAAAAAAATAAACCAACTAAAAATGTTGGAAGCCATATTATAAATGAAATTTGTCCGAGGAAGCTTAAAACTGAATTAATGTGACTGTTGCTTGTAAATAGGCTTATGCCTAAAAACCACATTAGAATACTTAAGAAAATCAATAAAAGACCAATTTTTGTATATCTATGCATTTGACTTCGTTTTAAAACATTGCAATAAATTTATAAATTTTATTTAATAAAAAAGCTCCAGAATTATTTGGAGCTTTTTTACTTTAATTGATTTTGCTGTTAGTTTGCAACATCATATTTATAATTAAATGTTCCCTCGGTTACTTTTGTTGTAACAGGATTGGTTGCACTTATTGGTTTTAAGTAATTTTCAACGCAGTTAAAAGAAAATGTTCCTGCCACTGTCTTAGCTTTTAAATCAATTGCTGTTATTGATAAAGAGCCTTCAACTGGATATTGGCTTTTTGCTTTACTGTTGAATGATGTTTCAATTTGTGTTTTAGAAGCATCAAATGTTGCTGCTGTAATAGGGTAAGTTCCAATTTTTAGATTGGTTCTTTTAATGTAAAGTCTAATTTCATCTATTACATTTTTTCTTCCTACTAATTGAATGTATTCTTTAGTTGGGTAATAATCAAATAATGGTTTTGTAGCGGTATTTGTGTTTAACGGATTATTCATTTCCCACAATGCATCATCAATTTTTGCAGTCATTGCATATTGTGTAGTAATAACGCCTGGACTTTCGATGTCACTTGAGCAGCTGTTTAATACAAAAAGGAAAAGAATTAGTAGGATTTTTGGTGTTTTCATTGATTGATTTTAAAGGTTTGTTAGGCAGTAAATGTAAAATATATTTTGTTAATATAAATACTGTTTATAAGAAGAAATTATGTTTTCTTAAACAAAAAAAGCTCCAAAATTATTTGGAGCTTTTTCTGATTATAAAGTAAGATTGATGATTATTTTATCAATTGCTGTAAAGGCTTCAATTGTTCCATATCGATTTTTGATTTTTGCAGAACCGACATAATTGTCATAATGTTATTCGGATTCATGTTTTTTCCGAGAACACGGACCACGGCAAAACCATTTTCTTTTCTGTTGGCAAAAACTACAAACTCTTCGATGTTTTCATCTGTGCCAACATAGCTTATTGAAGCGCCGTCTTTGCCAGAACCCACTTTCATCAATTGCTGATATTTCGGGTTTTTTAAAATGGCATTTACTTTTGTGCGTTCTGTTTCAAATTCGGCTTGATTTTTATCTGTTGCTTTAAAAGCTAAAATGTTCATTTTGTCAAATGACTTTAAAGCTTCGGCTTGCTCTGCTGATAATTTGGCTTTGTCTATATTTAAAATATTAGACGAAACATCAATTGCAATAAAGTCCTTTTTCTCATTATTTTCGACAAAATACTTTTGCAATGAAGGTTCAGAATTGCAGCTTATCAAAGTTAGCAATGCTATAAGGGCTGAGGTAAAAACACGACTTTTCATGATTATTTTTTGCCTTTAGAGGCTTTTTTTAAGTCAGTTCCACCAGGAAGCTGCATTTTATCTGTTAATACTGAAATTTCGTTTAAGTCAAAATTACCTGTTAGCGATAATAAAACAGTTTCGTCATTTTTTGCACCGTCAACAAACATCAGCAATTCTTTGATTTGTGTGTCGCTTGCTCCGGATTTTACCATTATTTTGACATTTTTACCGCTATCGTTTACACGCATTAATTCTTCAAGACCTGCAGTTTTGATGTATTTATCAGCAGAAGCTTTCATATCAGCTTCAATTTTAGGATTTTTTGTTGTAAACACTTTTAGGTAATCTAATTTTTTAATCAGATTAATGTATTGCTGTGTTTCTTTATCAGAAGCATCAACTTTTACCTTGCTCATTAAATCGAACATTTTTTTGTTTACAATTACTGATGTTACATCGTCTTGACCATCAAATTTGTCAAAAGCACCTTGTGCGTAGAATGAATGTGTGAAAAAGGCGAAAACTAGTGTTATAATAAGATTTTTCATTTTTGATTGAATTTAATTACTGTTTAAAGATTTTGTTTTTTGATTGTTCATATTCGTTAATGTATTGCACACTTTCAATACCTACATTAACATTGTTTGATAATAGTGCCAAAGCTTTTTGCGTTGCTGCGAGAGCTTCTTCGGGATTATCATAGGTTCCTAATTCTGACTGCGCTACAGCTGGAGCTGTATCTTTTTCGCTTGCAAAGAAATAAGTCCCAATTCCGAGTAAAACAACAGCAGATGCTGCAATCGATAACCACGCCACATTTCGTTTCTTAGTTTGTAGTGGAATTTCCTGCGTTGATTTTTGTTGTTTTACCTGAGAGAAATATCCAAACATTGGCTGATATTGCTCTAAATGCTGCGCAACATTTGGAGACGAAAAGTATTCTTTTAATTCTTTTTCTTCAGCAATAGTGGTTTCTCCCTGAAAGTATTTTTCTAATATATTTTCTATTCTATCTAATTCCATAACTGTGTGTGTTAACCATTGATTCTCTAATTTTTTTTCTCGCTCTCGAAAGTGCTACTCTAATAGCCGTTTCATTCATGTTGACAATTTTCGCAATTTCATCAAATTCATATTGTTCAACATCGCGAAGCTGAATTAATATTTGGAGCTGCTCTGGCAGCTGATTTATAATTTTTTCGACCCATTCCAAACTGTCAGAATCTTCTAATTTTTTGTCCAATTGAGGTTCCCGGTCTGTAAAATTGTTGTGTACAATTTTGAGATTTCCGGCTCTTTTAGATTTTAATTGATCCAGACAATAATTTTTTGTCATTGTCATGGCTACTGCTTCGATATTATTATAGGAATCCAAATTGTCTTTTTTGTTCCATAATTTTGCCATCACTTCCTGAGTGGCATCTTCAGCCTCTTCAGTACTTGTTAGCAATCTTTTTGCCAGACGAAAAATTTTGTCTTTAAAAGGATTAATTAATTCTATAAACACATTCTGATTCATAAAATTTGGTTGGTTATTCGTTAGCTTATATAGTCAAGACGAGGCACTATTATTTTTGTTACAGCCACTTTTAAAAAAAAAATGATGAAAAAATGAAATAAACTTGATAGAGTTAAAACTAAAGGTAGTATTTTTACGTTAATAGATTACCAAGAACATTTTTTATGAAAACAATATTAAAGAGTTTACTACTAATTTTTTTGCTTGCCTTTACTTTACAGTCCTGTGAAGATCAGGATGATGTAGAAGCTCCGGCAACTTTACAAGTAAATGATTTTATCTGGAAAGGATTAAATGAAGTTTATTTGTGGCAGGCCGATGTGCCAAATTTAGCTGATGATAGATTTAGCAGTCAAGCAGAATTAAACTCGTATTTATCTGGATATTCAGACCCAAAAGAATTGTTTCAAGATTTATTAAATAAGCCAATCAGTAAATATCCTGCTACAGCAATTGACCGTTTTAGCTGGATTGTTGATGATTATACTGTTTTAGAACAAGAACTTAACGGAATCACAAAAAATAATGGAGTAGATTTTGGACTAATGAGAGTTGCCAGTGGCTCAAATGATGTTGTAGGCTATGTACGTTATATTGTTCCAAATTCCGATGCTTCAACAAAAGCTATAAAAAGAGGTGATTTATTTACGGCTGTAAATGGTACAAAACTTACGGTATCTAATTACCAATCATTATTGTTAGCTCCAGATAGTTATACTTTAAATCTTTCTGATTACAATGGTTCAGCTTTTGTTTTGAATGGCAAATCCGTTGCTTTGACGAAAACGGTTTTAGAAGAAAATCCAATTTTAATTAATAAGGTAATTACTTCTGGCGGTCATAAAATTGGCTATTTAATGTATAATGGTTTTTATTCGGATTATGATGTTAAACTGAATCAGGCTTTTGGCGAATTAAAAGCACAGGGTGTTACAGATTTAGTTTTGGATTTAAGATATAACGGAGGCGGTTCTGTACGTACATCAACTCGTTTGGCAAGTATGATTACAGGTCAATTTAACGGAAAAATATTTTCGAAACAGCAATATAACTTAAAATTAATGGCTACAATGACTACAGATGATCTGGAGTCTTTGAACCAAAGATTTGTAAACAATATTGACGGTACGGCTTTAAATAGTTTGAATTTATCAAAGGTTTATATTTTAACAACTTCGAGCACGGCATCGGCAAGTGAATTAGTTGTTAATGGTTTAAAACCGTACATTGATGTTGTTCAGATTGGTGAAACAACGATTGGAAAAAATGTTGGTTCATTTACCGTTTATGATTCTCCGACTTTCACAAAATCTAATGTAAATCCAAATCATAAATATGCAATGCAGCCTTTGGTTTTTAAAATTACCAATGCTCAGGATTTTGGAGATTATACTTCTGGCTTAGTGCCTACATATGTACAGTTAGAATATGTAAGCAGTTACGGAGTACTTGGAGATCCAGCAGAACCATTATTAAATTTGGCAATTTCTAAAATTACCGGAGCTACTGCTAAAAAGATTCAAACCGATAAAAGTTTTGTTTTACCTTACATAGACGATTCGAAAAAAATAAACGGATTACGAAATGATATGTATTTAGAAACTGTTCCAAAAGGGTTTTCAAAATCATTAAAATAAAAAAAAAGGCTTTCAGAAATGAAAGCCTTTTTTTCAAAAAAAATCCAAAAACTAATTTAAAAATAAAGGTATATTAATTGTTGAAGTAAAAACCATTTGGTCCAACTCCCACAGTTAATTCTTTTTGTGATATACCACTTAAGTTGTAGATGTAAGCTTTGCTGTTTGATCCGAAATCGCCACCATCAGCAATATAAATTTTATCATTGTTTACGGCAAATCCATAAATATAACCGTCTTTTGACAATGTTGTTGTTACAATTGGAGTGGTTGCAGCTGTTGTCGCATTAGTATTGATTGCATATGTTGAAGCGTTTACAGTGTAGTAGATTTTATCATTGTACACATCTAAGTAACCTGCACTCCCTTGAGATTGTGGAATTGTAATTTTTGAAGTTGATTTATCAGCAAGTTTCACTTTTATAATTTCGCTGCTTGTTGCTGAAGGATTTCTTAAGATATATAATATACCATCTTTTGCTTCCATACTATCAGCACTATATCCAATAGTTAAAGGTGCTTCCAAAGTTTTTGTAGCAGGATTTACGACTAATAATTTATCGTTTGAATATGGCTCAGTAACGTATAATTTACCATTTTCCAACAAAATTCTGTTTGCCGTTGCATTCAATTCAATTTTAGATTCAAATTTGTTTGTTGCTAAATCAATTACTGCAATATAATCGTCAGTAATGCTAGAAAAACTATTTGCATTAGTTACATATGCTTTTCCGTCTTTTACAACACCATATCTTGGGTTTGCAAGGCCACTATCAATTTTTGCAACTAATTTAAAAGTGTAACGGTTTACCACGTTAATTACTTTTGATCCACCAGCAATTATATAAGCGTTGTCTCCGTCAAAAAAGATATTTTGAAGATATACTCCAGCGAAATCTCCAGCATTTGCAGTTTTGTAAACATCAGCTGTAAAATTGGCTAAATCATCACTTGCAAAAGAAACTGATCCACCACCAGAATTTCCTTCGTTTAAGATGAAAAATCCTTTATCATAAACTCCCTTTGGGTCATTATCATCATCGTTAGAACAAGAAACAAAAAGCGATGCGCTTATTGCTAATAAAAATAATCTAGTTAATTTCATTATATTAAAATTTAAGGTTTAAGTACAAATTAAAATTTCTTCCTGGCATTGGTCTATTTTCAAGGCTTTCATAATTTTCGTTCCAAAGATTTAATACTTGAAATCCAAGTTTGAAAGAACTTAAAAATTTAAAATCATAATCGATTCCGATATTTGAGATCGTATAAGCATCAACTATTTCATTCGGATCATTATCTGCTTGCGTGTATACAAATCCATTGTAAAGGAATTGGTAGTAAGCTGAAATTCGGTTTCTTGAATACGAAACTGCTGCGGTTGCTTTATTAAACGGAACAAAAAACAACTGTTTGTCAGTTTCTGTGTTTTCTGATACCGTGTATGCGTAAGTGGCATTGGCTCCAAAATAATTTTTGCCATATTGTTTTTTCCAACTTAGCAAAGTTTCAGCGCCATAACTATTTACTTTGTCCGTGTTTTCGGGTCTCCAGATGCCCCCGCTTCCTGGAACCCATCGTAATAAATCGGTAATTTTGATATAGTAAACTGTTTGCGTAAGCGAAATGTTTTTAAAAGTAAAAACATTTCCAATTTCCGCCTGATATGAACTTTCTGGTTTCAAATCTGGATTTCCACCTTCTTCCCAATATAAATCGTTGAAAGTTGGGATTCTGAAATTTCGGGATAAATTCAACTTTAAATTATACAGTTTTCCAAATTGATAAGAAGAACCTAAATTGAATAAAACAGGTGATTTGTAATTGTCTGTGAATTCTTTTCGAATGCCAAATTCATTCTTCCAATCTTTAGAAAAATCTTGTTTTACTAATAATGCCGCAGAACTGATTTCGCGCGTATTATCACCAAAACCGCTTCCGAAGCCTTTAGTTCGGTTATAATCTAAAATTCCATTTACTTGAGTTGATTTGAAAATTGTATATCCCAAATCAGCTTTAGTAATTAAGCTTTCTGTTTTTCCGTAAGTGTACTGATTAAGAGAATTGTCAGGGTAGTATTGGTAATTTTCGAAAATATAAGCCGTTTTGAAATTGGCTTTAAACTTGCCAAAATCACCATCATATTCCAGTAAATTTCTGTTGAAACCGTTTACGTATTTACTTGGAGTTTCAGTTTCTGTTATTAAAGAAGTATTTCGGTCGGTGTTAGAAGTCTGAGTATATAATTTTAAACTGTTTTTTGCATCAAATTTATATCCCAAATTGGCGCTAAGGGTGATAACATCGTATTGTCCGTTTTGGTTCCAGCGTTGTTCACCTTTCCAGGTATATCTATTCAGATATTTATAATCGTTTGTCGAACTGTTTTTTGAGAAACCAATTTGTGCGCTCCATTTTTCGTTCGAAATATTGGTTTTATAATTGATTCCAATTGTATTGAAACTTCCGTAATCAAGTTTTAAATTATTCTCAAAACGATTATAAAATGCCAAATCGTTGTTTAAATGGACAGTTCCACCCACGGCACCGCTTCCATAAATAACACTTCCGCCACCCGCTTTTACACTAATAGAATTATAATCGGCACTGGAAATTGTATTAAAATCGGTGCTTCCATTCATTTGTGAATTGATGTTGATTCCATTCCAAATCACTGCTGTTTGTGATGAAGTCGTTCCTCTAAAAGCAACCGTCGAAAGCATTCCACGACCGTATTCTTTAAAATAAATAGTGGAATTGAAATTCAATAAATCAGTTAATAAAGCCTCATTTTTATTGATAACAGAATCATTGAGTTTTAAAACAGATTGCGAAGCAGAGTATTTCTTAAGATTGGAATCTGAAACCAAAACTTCTTTCAGACTGGTAATAGAATCTTTCTGCGCCCAAATAAACTGGCACAACAATAATAAACTAAAAGCGAAATGTTTTTTTAAAGTCATAATTTCTACACTCTTTTTCCCGAGAGTTCGATCTTTGTTTCAAAGGCAGGTCTCCTGGCTTGCGTCTTGTTGTTTACCTTCCCATCACGCAAGGCGTGACAGTGGTTTGCAGTTACAACAAGCATTCTTTTCAGAACTAAGCTTACAGTTGCGGGTACAGCTCAAGATTTTACTTGATTCCCTTTTAATGTGTTTTTTTATTAAAACACAACCTTAATTTTGCGCAAAGATAAAGTTAAAATTATTGAATTTTCAAATTTGTTTTACTTTTTCAGATAAATTCTGAACAAAAGCGTTGTCAAAGCTCAATTTTAATGACTTGGCCAAAATCAACTTTATTTTGAAAAGCTTCTTTCAAAGGCAATGAAGTTTGATGACATAAGATACTTCTGATGATTCCGGCATGTGCAACAATAATAATGGGATGTTTTATGTTTTTCGAAATTTCGTTCAACAAAAAGTCGCCAATCCGATCATGCAATTCTACAAAAGATTCTCCATTTGAAACCTTGATATTCACGAAATCTTCCATCCAGGGATTGAGTTGTTCGGGCGGAATTTCGTTCCAGTTTTTGAGTTCCCAATCGCCAAAATTCATTTCTTTTAATCGGTCATCTTCGTGATAGGATATTGTTTTAATGTTATTTTGGATGTGTTTAGCCAAAGTCACACAACGCTTCAAAGGACTAGAATAAATAATTGCTTCAGAAGGTAGCTGCGAAACAATTTTATCAAAAATGATATTAAAAGGAGTTGCAATTTCGACATCTGATTGTCCGTAGCAAATTCCTTTTTCGCAAACTGTTTCGGTGTGGCGAACTAGATAAATTTCCATATGAAAAGAAAACTTAAATAAAAAATAACTTCACAAACTTGCTGTGTTGCACCAAGGCAATCGCCCGTATATCCGCCAATCCATTTTTGAAAATATCTTGCTAAAAAATATCTCGTCAAAAAAACAGGAATTAAAATCAAAATCGTTTTTATCTCAAAAGAGAAATAGGAGAGTGCCAGCAACGGAATTAATCCGAAGAAAAAAGATCCAAAAATTTCTTTCCAAGTATGTTGTTTTGCAATCGGTTTGCTTTTACTTGTTGCATCATCTCGTGAATATTCATGAGTAAAAATAATACTGATTGCAGCCAAACGGCTTAAAGAATGAACTGAAATAAATAACAAGAATAGTAGAAAATAGTTGTTGTCATTTTTGAAAATTAGAAGTGATTCTGAAAGCAATTTGAATTTGGCCAAAAACAATAAAACAAGTCCAATTGCTCCATAAGCGCCAATTGCACTGTCTTTCATAATCATCAGGATTTTTTCCTTTGTCCAGCCGCCGCCAAAACCATCGCAAACATCTGCAAAACCATCTTCATGAAATGCTCCGGTTGTTAGAATAGACGCGATAATTGCAAAAATTACAGCGGTTTCTATAGAAAGAAATAACGAAAAAAGATAAAAAGCCAGAAATGAGATGCTCCCGACAATCCAGCCGATAAAAGGAAAATATCGTGTGGCTTTGTTTAAATAATCAGGATGATGCGTAATGTTTTTTGGACAAGGAATTCGGGTGTAAAACATTAAACAGGTAAAGAAGATGTGGAGTTCTTTTTTCATTAATTATTGTTTTTCTATTTAGTATGTCATTTCGACGAAGGAGAAATCTCCGCGAGTAGCTCGACAAAGATTGGCGATATGCATTGCGGAGTTGCTTGTGGAGATTTCTCCTTCGTCGAAATGACAAAATTGAGAATAAATCATCATTAAAACAGTATAATTATTTTATAAAAACAGAATATTATTTGCGACTAACTCCAGCGCTTTCAAAACTAGCCATTTCATTCAAAAAAGCCTCGGCCGATTTTAAAATTGGAAAAGCAATTGCACAGCCGGTTCCTTCTCCCAAACGCAAATCCAGATTTAAAATAGGTTTTGCATTCAAGTATTGAAGCAATTTTTGATGGGCATTCTCAGCAGAGCAATGGCAAAAAACAGCATTTTGTATAATTTCAGGATTCATTTTGGTTGCAATTAAAAATGCAGTACTGCAAATAAACCCGTCAACCAGAATCAGCATTTTATTTTCGAATGCAGTCAGCATTCCGCTTGCCATTTGCAGAATTTCGAAACCTCCAAAGAAAGCCAATTGTTCTTTCAATTCGGCTTGACCGGAATAATTTTCAATTGCTTTTTTGAGAAGATTTTGTTTCTGAATTAATTTTTCATCGACAACTCCTGTGCCTTTTCCAACACATTGCTCGATAGGAAAACCGGTCAAAAGACTCATTAAAACCGAAGCTGTTGAAGTATTTCCAATTCCCATTTCACCAAAACCAATGCAGTTTGAACCTGTTTTTGCAATTTTTTCAACAATTGATTTTCCTTTTTCAAAACACAATTGAAGTTCCGTTTGGCTCATGGCGGGCACATGCAGGAAAGATTGTGTTCCTTTAGCAATTTTAGCGTCAATCAGTTTTGTATTTGTAGGGAAATCATAATTGACACCAGCATCTACAATTGATAATTGAATATTGTTTTGTTTGCAAAAAACATTAATTGCCGCGCCTCCTTCTAGAAAATTATTCACCATTTGGCGTGTCACATCTTGCGGATAAGCGCTTACGCCATGATTTGCAATTCCATGGTCGGCGGCAAAAACAACCATATTTGGATTTGTGATTTTTGGAGTTAAAGTTTCAAAAACTGTTGCTATTTGAAAAGCGAGCGTTTCTAAAGTTCCTAAAGCGCCAATTGGTTTTGTTTTTGAATCTATTTTTTCTTGAAGAAGTTTATCAAAATCGGTTGGAATTTTATTTTTTGATGTGAAATTAGTTGTAATTTCTGAAACAGAACTTTCGTTTACATTTTGAATTTCTGTACAAATTGACGTTTCCGATTTTTGTTTCCAATGCAATTGCTGCAACATTGGTTGATTGTTATAATTTGTTGCCGGTTTTCCAATGCAGAAATAACCAAGCGGTTCAATATTTTCAGGTAAATCCAGAATTTTTTTAAACTGATAATAATTTAAAATTGAAACCCAGCCCATTCCGTAGCCTTGTTCTGTAAGTGAAAGCCAAATATTCTGTGCCGCACAAACCGAACTAAATTTCACCGCTTCATTGCTGCCAACGGTTCCAATTGTGAATTGATTTAAAACCGAACGATCATAAGCAATTATAAGTCCGATTGGAGCTTCTTCAATAGCTTCCAGTTTTAGGGATCTGTAAAGTTCTTTTTGTTCAGGATTATCGGTAAGTTCTTCGGCTTTTTTATTATAATCTAAAAACAGATTTTTAATAGCTGTTTTGACTTCAGAAGATTTTATGAGATAATATCTGGTAGCATCCGTTAACCCGACAGAAGGCGCCCAATGTCCTGCCTGCAAAGCTTTTTGAATTACTTCATCAGGAACTTCATCGGCTGTAAAATGTCGAGTGTCGCGGCGTGATTTTAAGATATCATCTAAACTAGTCATAAATTCCAATTTTTTTAAATCCTCAATTCCAAATTCATTGTGAATGTGATTATCCTTTTTTTGTAAAGGTACTTTAGTATATTGGAATTTGGAATTTAAAATTTGGAATTTTCCCCTTTGATTTTAACCGGAATTCCAGAAACCATCAAGAAAACTTCATCAGCATTTGATGCTAAAAACTGATTCATCCAGCCTTGCAGTTCTGTAAATTTTCTGCCAATGTGAGTATCGGCGTGAACACCCATTCCAATTTCGTTGGTCACAATTATTAATGTGGCATTTTGTTGATTGGCAATCGAAAGAAATTCTTTTTTTGCTTCTTCTAAAGACAAAGAAACATCATTTTTAGTATCAACAAAAAAGTTAGTCAGCCAAAGTGTGACACAATCAATAAGTGCAACTTTTCCTGAAAAATCAATTTCGCTAAGATATTTTTCTTTCTCAATATTAGTCCATCGTTCATCACGTTCTTGCTGATGACGATTAATACGATTTTGAAAATCGGAATCCCATTTTCTCGCTGTTGCAACATAAAGAGGCGAATCAGAAAGTTGTAAAGCTAAGTTTTGAGCATAATGGCTTTTTCCTGATCTTTCACCACCAGTTATCAAGTATATCATTTTTTTGTTGAGTTATAAATTATGAGTTATGAGTTTCGTTTGGCAAGTTATGAATTAAATGAAGCAACAACTCATAACTCATAATTCAAAACTCATAATTATTAATAAGGGCAATGACGACAACCGTTTCCACAACATTTGCCTCTTTTTAGATGATACCAGGTTTTAAAAACCATATTGCCATTTTCCATGTAATAATCAATGCCTTCGATAAGTTTTTCTGTTTTGGGCAACGATGCGGCTTTATTTTTTAAAGCTTTTTCAGGAGTTATTGTTTCTATATAAGCGTCAATTTTATCTTCGCAGGCTTCTTTGAAACAGGCTGGGCACAAACAGTCACCTCCTTCTGAAAGATTAAAAATAGGTGGGTAATCATTGCACCAGCATTTGTTTTCAACTGAAATATCTCCACAGCTGAAAGAAGTTTCACAGCTTGAGCAAATTTTTGTTTTTGTGGTATTCATAATGTAAAGATACAATTTGTTGAATTTTGTAAGAATAAAAGTAAACAAAAAAATCAGAAAATGATTTACCTTTGTCCCTATCCAAAACGTTAAATATGAAATTTTATTTACCTAAGTTAGTATTTTTTCTTTCTTTTTTTATTCTTACAAGTTGTAAAAAAAGTGAGAATATTGAAACCGTAAAATCAGAAACTGCAAAAAATAGCATCGAATTCGCTTCAGGGCTTTCTATCGTAAAACAAGAAGGATATTCTGTAGTTACAATCTCAAATCCTTGGCCTAATGCAAATAAGGATTTTAAATATGTTTTAAAAGAGAAAGATGCTAAAGTTCCGGACAGTCTCCAAACCTATACAACAATAAAAGTGCCATTAGAGTCAGTAGTGGTTACTTCGACAACAAATATTCCGTTTTTGGAAATGCTGGAAGTTGAAGATAAATTGGTTGGTTTTCCACACACCGATTATATTTCGTCTGAAAAAACAAGAACACTTATTGATAAAGGTTCAGTAAAAAATGTTGGACAAAATGAAAAATTAAATATTGAGCAGCTGATTGAATTATCACCAGATTTGATTGTGACTTTTGGAGTCGATAACAATAATCCGATGTTGGATAATTTGAAAAAAAGCGGCTTAAATGTTTTGATTCAGGGCGATTGGATGGAACAATCTCCACTTGGAAAAGCCGAATGGATTAAGCTTTACGGGGCATTATTTGGCAAAGAAGACAAAGCAAAAGAATTGTTTGATAAAATTGTTGAAAGTTATAATCAAGCTAAAAAATTAGTAGCAGATAAACCGGCAACAACAAAAGTTTTATACGGTTCTATGTATGAAGATGTTTGGTATGTAGCCAAAGGAAATAGCTGGGTTGCACAATTTATGAAAGATGCAAAAGCCGATTATTTATGGAGCAATTTAAAAGGAACAGGAAGTGAAGGTTTATCTTTCGAAAAAGTGCTGGATAAAGCAAAAGGCGCAAATATTTGGGTGGTTTCAGGTTCTTTTAAAACTTTAGAAGAATTGCAGAAAGCGAATCCTCATTATGGTGAATTTGATGCTTTTAAAAATAAAACGGTTTATTCTTTAGAAAGTAAATTTGGAGCAACTGGCGGAACTATTTTTTATGAATTATCACCAAGTCGCCCAGATTTGGTTTTAAAAGATTATATCAAGATTTTCCATCCGGATTTATTGACGGGTTATGAATTTACTTTTGCATCAAAACTAAATTAAATTGGCAAACAAAAAACGAAATACCATTTTATTTGTCGTTTTGTCTTTGGGATTTTTACTTATGTTTTTTGCGAGCATTAGTTTAGGATCTGTTACAATTCCGCTAAAAGATGTTTTTGCGAGCTTAACAGGTGGACAAGCGACAAAATCAACTTGGGAATATATTATTATAAATTATCGTTTGCCAAAAGCAATTACGGCGGTTTTAGTTGGAGCAGGTCTTTCGATCAGCGGACTTTTGATGCAGACTTTATTTAGAAATCCGTTAGCAGGCCCGTATGTTTTAGGACTGAGTTCAGGCGCAAGTTTAGGTGTTGCTTTTGTGATTTTGGGAGCTGGATTTTTGCCTTCTTTTTTACAGGTAATAGCATTGTCATCATACGGAATTGTGATTGCTTCTACTTTTGGAAGTACATTAGTTTTGCTTTTGGTTTTAGTAGTTTCACAAAGATTACGCGACACAATGGCAATCTTGATTGTGGGCTTGATGTTTGGAAGTTTTACATCGGCAATTGTGAGTGTCCTGACGTATTTTAGTACAGCAGAACAACTTCAAAAATTCACTTTTTGGTCAATGGGAAGTCTTGGAAATCTTTCTTGGGGAACTATTGTAATTTTGACAGTTTGCGTCGGAATTGGTTTGATTTTAAGTGCAAGTAGTATAAAACCTTTAAACGCATTGCTTTTGGGTGAAAATTACGCAAAAAGCATGGGATTGAACTTTAAAAAAGCAAGGTTGATCATCATATTTGCTACGAGTATTTTATCAGGAAGTATTACGGCTTTTGCAGGACCAATTGCTTTTATCGGACTTGCAGTGCCGCATATTGCAAAACTGGTTTTTCAAACAAGCAATCATACAATATTGTTTTGGAGTACATTATTTTTTGGATCTATAATAATGCTGTTTTGTGATATCGTTTCACAAATGCCGGGATTTGATGTGACGCTTCCAATAAATGCGATAACCTCTATAATTGGTGCTCCGGTTGTAATTTGGCTTTTAGTCCGAAAAAGAAATTTTCAGTAATTTGTTTAGCCACAGATTGCACAGATTAAACGGATTATTTTTAAACTTAGAACTTAGGATCTTAGTAACTCAGAATCTTTAAAAATGAAAAACATTTTAACTACTTCAAATTTAAATATTGGATACAAATCCAAGAAAGGAGTTACGACCATTGCTGAGCATCTAAATCTAAATTTAGCATCAGGAAAACTCATTACTTTGATTGGAGCAAACGGAATTGGAAAATCAACTTTACTTCGTACAATTACCGGAATCCAAAAACCATTGTCTGGAAATGTTTATTTGAATGAGAAAAATATCTCGGCATACAAACCTTTAGAATTAGCGCAGAATTTAAGTTTGGTTTTAACCGAAAAACTACCGCCAAGCAATCTTTCTGTTTTTGAATTGGTTGCGTTGGGACGTCAGCCTTATACGAATTGGATAGGAACTTTAAATCCTGAAGATGTTGTAAAAGTAAATGAAGCTTTAGACTTAACTCAAATTACGCATTTAGCAAAAAAGAAACATTTTGAAATAAGCGACGGACAATTACAGAAAGTTTTAATTGCGCGCGCGCTTGCGCAGGATACGCCTTTGATTATTTTGGATGAACCAACAACGCATCTTGATTTGCTTCATAAAGTTTCATTATTCAAACTATTGAAAAAACTGACGCAGGAAACAGAAAAATGTATTTTGTTTTCTACGCACGATATTGATCTTGCAATTCAGTTAAGTGATGAAATGATTGTCATGATGCCAGAAAATATAGTACAAGATCAGCCGTGTAATTTAATTTCGAATGGAAGTTTTGCTTCTTTATTCAAAGATGAACATATTATTTTTGATGCTGAAAAAGGAAAGTTTATTGTGACCTAAAGAGTGTTTTCATAACGCACACGATACACATGAAGCATTTTTTCTAATTCCTTAGTTTTTATGTCCAATTCTCCAATATCAATCTTTTCATGATTAAATGCCAAATAGGTTGTGGAATTTTTCCCTCTTATTTCTGTATAAACTCTGTCATTTCGGATGTTATTCCATTTAACAAGTTTTTCATCTTTAAGTTTTATTCCTTCGGCATTAATTATAATTTGAGGGCTTTTGTCTCTTAACTTTTTAACATTGTCATAAGTTAAATAAACACCTACTCCTAAGAGAAATAATCCTAAATATTCTTTCTCATATAGAAAGTAGATCCCCGATGCATTCATTATTAGAGAAATTACTAATAAAAAAAGAATAGTAATTCTTGAGTAAAAAATTACCGTTTCTTTTGGAACTGAAATGTCATCTTTGAAAACATCTTTTTCGAGAAACTTTTTTTCTAATTGTTTTAATTTCTGTTTTTGCTGGTAATCTTTAAACTCTGTTTTTTCAAACCAGCTTCCGCTTTGCCAAATTAATTTTTCTTCAACTGCTTTTCGTTGTAATTCGTGGACATTCCTAACATTTTCATATGCCCAAATTTTCCATTGATTGACAAAATAACTCCACACTAGCCAGCCCGATAGAAAGCCCAATAGAAATCCGATTGGAATGATCCAGCCTTCAAATATTTTTGCATAGAAAAGGTAAATTCCTCCTCCAATAATGCCAAAAGTTACAATCATTGGCAAATGTTTTAATTGCCATCTGCCTTTGCTTAAAGCTTGTTCTACGGTTACAGTTTCGGTCATTTTAGTTTTTGGGGTTAAAAAGGGAAGTTAATGCTTAATGAATATTATTTTCTCTGAGATATCGGTTTCGATGTATTTTAAGAGTATGTTGCAGTTCTAATACATCAGTGTTTAAATTGCCTATATCATGTTTCATTCGCTTATCTTGATCGATAATGTAATATACAAAAAAATGGTTGGTGTATTTGCCAGATCGTTCTGCTTCGATTCCTTCATTTTGAATATTGCTCCAGGAAACAAGCGCTTCATTTCTGTATTGAATTCCTTGAGAGTTGATTCGAAACTGAACGTCATTACTTTTCTTAAGTAACTTAGATGCATTGTAAATTAAAACTGTAATAAATGGTAATAAAAATAAGGAAAATATATAACCATCTTTGCCATCTGTAAGTGAATAGATGGCATAAATCAAAAGTGCAATTGCAATTAGAAAATATGTGAAAATTATAGTTTGAGAATAATAAATTAATTTTTCTTTCGAATAACTTAAATTGTTTAGATCAATGAAAGGTCTCATGTTATTTTTGCAACGAAATTTGTCTCTTAGCTTCTCCAACTACAAAAGCCACAGAATTGGCAATATTAAAACTACGAATCAATTTTGACATCGGGATCGTTAAATGATTTTCAAATAAAGCCAAAACTTCTTTGCTTAAACCAACACTTTCTTTTCCGAAAACCAGCCAGTCGCCATCTTGAAAATCAGTTTCTAAATATGATTTTTCGGCATGTGAACTCATTAAAAAAACACGAGATTTATCTGGAATCTGTTGCATCCATTCTTCGACATTTTGATATTCCGTTACATCAAGATGCACCCAATAATCCAAACCAGAACGTTTCAGGTTCTTGTCATTGATTACGAATCCGAAAGGATGAATTAAATGAAGTCGGCTTTCTGTGCCAACGCACAATCTTCCAATGTTTCCAGTATTATTAGGTATTTCAGGTTCTACAAGAACAACGTTTAGCATTTTTTTTGAGTTATGAATTATGAGTTATGAATTATGAGTTATGAATTATGAGTTTAGCAATTATCTGATTGCCATATTTTCTAATTATCTAATTGAAAATCTGAAACTTCAAGAACTTCTCCCGCTTTTAGGTTTTGCAAATATACATTACCAATCCGAACACGAACTAAGCGTAATGTTGGAAAACCAACTGCAGCAGTCATTTTTCGAACCTGGCGAAATTTTCCTTCTCTGACTGTAATTGATGCCCAGGAAGTTGGACCATGACGTTCGTCCCGAATTTTTTTAGCTCGTGGTCCAAAATCCGGAATTTCGGTAACAATAAATGCTTTACAACGTTTTGTCTTGTATTTGCCTCCATCAAGTCCAATTTCGACACCATTTTGCAATTGTTCTATCGCTTCAGGAGTAATTAATCCATCAACTTGAACATAATACTCTTTGTCAACTTTTTTGCTTCTAACGAGTTCGCTCATGTTACCGTCGGTTGTCAGTAAAAGCAATCCTTCAGAATCTTCATCTAATCTTCCAATTGCCATTGTTCCTTCGGGAAAATCGTGCAATTCGCCCAACAGCTTTTTCTTTCTTTTTAATTCATAAATGAATTGGCTCAAATAGCCGTACGGTTTAAAAAGAATGAAGTGTCTGTGCATTTTTATTTTTTTGCAAAGATAGTTTCTTTGGCAAAATTAATGGGTAAAGTTTTTAAGCTTTCATTTTTTTGAGCCATTGATACACAAACCAAATTACAGTTATCCCGAAAACGACAAGCAAAACCTTATAATAGTTTTGGAAAAATTCATGAAAATAGCTTCCGACTAAAATATAAATTGAAGCCATACATAATTTTATAAGAATAAATTCGGCATTTGACCAACAGGTTTTGATTTTGAAGAAATTCATAATAATTTGAATGTTAAGTTGCTATCATTAAAGGTAATAAATTTCGAAAAGATGGCAATTATAAAACAAAAGCAAGATCAAGTCGTAAATTTTTCAAGTGAGGAATTCGTAATATTATAGAAAGAACTCTAAATGAATAAAGTTATGGAAACGAATAATTTAGGTACAAAAAAAATAAATGGAGTACAGAAAAATGTGGATGATACAAAAGGCAAAAATGTTTCGCACGATGGAAAGTCAGAAGATGCTAATTTGAAAAAAGAAGTTGTTGCAGATAAAGAGGGAAATAAAGAAGTTGTGGAAAGAGCAAGAAACGAAAATGAGAAAATTAAAAAAGTTGCCGATGAAATAAGTCCAAATAATCCAAACGCAAATCGTGGTGTAGAAACAGATGAAGAAGCTAAGAAAACAATCGAAAATAAAGACCGAAATTCAGATATTACACCAAACCGTTATCCAAATTCAAATCCGGAAAGTCATGAAGATCGAGGTAATATGAAATTAGATGAAGATCAATAAAGCATTACACATTTTTTGTCAAAAAGAAGGCGTTTTAGCGTTAAATAACATTTGATTAGCATATCAAGTTAATATTATTGTAAACTCTGTTTTTACTGCTCTCGTTGCGTGATATCTTCGTAAATTGTAAAGACAATTTTAAATTACAAGAATATGGCACTTTTAGAAAACAAAGTGGCTTTTGTATCTGGTGGCGGTTCAGGAATTGGGCGCGCGGTTGCAGAAGCTTATGCTCGAGAAGGAGCAAAAGTGGTCCTTTCGGATATTAATGTTGAACATGGTGAAGAAACCGTAAAAATTATAAAAGACAGTGGAGGCGAAGCATTTTTTGTAAAAGGTGATTCGTCGACCGCAAGTGATAATAAGCGCATGGTTGAGGTGACGGTTTCAAAATACGGCCGACTTGATATTGCCTGTAACAACGCTGGAATGGGCGGACCCGCAAAACCAACCGGAGAATACGAACCCGATGCTTGGGATCGTGTAATTGCGCTTAATTTGAGCGGTGTTTTTTATGCGTGCCGTTATCAATTAGAGCAAATGGAAAAAAATGGCGGAGGAAACATCGTTAACATTGCCTCAATTCATGGTCAGGTTGCAGCGCCAAACAGTCCTGCTTATACAGCATCAAAACACGGAGTTGTCGGATTGACTAAAAATATTGCGGCAGAATATGCATTGAAAAATATTCGCTGTAATGCCGTTGGTCCCGGTTATATTGAAACAGCTTTGCTGAAAGATAATCTTACTCAAAATTTGATGGATGCCGTTGCAGCAAAAGCACCAATGAATAGACTTGGAACTGCTCAGGAAGTTGCAGATCTGGTTGTGTTTTTGAGCTCTGAAAAATCGTCTTTTACAACAGGAAGTTATATTATTGCAGATGGAGGTTATACTGCGATTTAACTTTAAAATATAAAAGTAAAAAAGGCTGTCTGTTTTTCCAGGCAGCCTTTTTTTGTATTAATAGGAAATTAATTTTTTAAAAGCGTCAAAATCAGGTTCAGGAACTATCGGATAAAAATAATCCAATTGCCATTGCTGCGTTTTTTTGGCTTGTTTGCTTTCAGTTTCATCCCAAGGCGGATAAACTCTGATAGCTCTTTTTCCTTCTTCTGTTTTTGAAGAAAAAATGGCTTTTTCCAACATAACATTTTTTGGAAAAATGAATTGTCCCAAGAGATTATCTTTTCGGACACTTACGATGACAAAATCGATGGCATCAGAATGATCAAAAGGCTCGATCAAGCCAAGTCTGCTTCGTTTCCACAAAGTGACAAACTGCCCGGTTTTGGCTGGAGTGATTTTAGCCTCACGATAACAAATGTTTTTTTCATTCATCTGGAAGCGGTAGGCACTGTAATCAATGCTTTCACTTTCCTGCTGCGGCTGAGTGCAATCAAAATCAAAACAATCATAAACCAGTTCCTTGGCTAAAATCAAATCCTTGGGGAAAGATTTGTGGTTCGACCAATGGTTTTTTACGATCATTTTGAGAAGACTTGCTTTTAGGCTTGTTTTCAAAATTATGTAGGTTTAGGGGGTTACGTTGGTTTTGGGGTTTAAATAGTTAATAATTTTTTTAAAATGAAACATTCAATCCAAAGTTCAATCCCCATTGGAATTGATTGAAAGACTGACTGCTCAAAGGATTCATATAATAATTCATAGCTGGTTCTACAAAAATATTTGTTTTTTTATAAACTCGATATTGTACTGTACTGCTTAAAGTTGGTCCGTAAACAAAACTATTTGCGTTTGCGTTTTCACCAATCGAATTTCCATCAATAGCAATACTATTTCCAATTAATTTTCCAACAAATCCGCCCGTATTTAAACTTATACTTGCTTTGTTTTTTGAAAAAACAGCATACGAAACTTCTAATGGCATTTCGATATATTTCAAGCTCTGATCTAAGTTCCCACTCTGAACATTATTACTATTCAGTGCATTTCTTGTGGTATTAGAAACCAGTACATAACTTTCGTTTGTTGCAATCTGAGGAACGGTCGCATTTTGTATTAAATAATCACTGGTTCCTAAAAATGCATTATTTTTCGTGCTAATATATGAAACATTTGCAACACTTTGTCCTAATTCATTTATTTTAAATCCAGAACCTACAGCCCATTTTTTGTTGAGCTTGTATTTCGTTTTCACTCCATAACTGTTACTTTGTTTGGAATCGTTGAGGTTGCCTAGCGTTTTGTCATTTTTATAGTTTTCAGAACTTGCTACGCCTGCAAAAACTTCAACTGCCCATTTTTCTTTATTTATACTGGCTTTTGGATCTTTTTCTTTTTCTTTTTTCACTTCAGGAGTAATGATTCCTTTTTCTAGATTTTGAAGTTCAGCTAATTGCACAGAATCCTTCTTACTTAAAACATCATTAAATTTTGAATTGTTTTTTTGAGTGTTTTCAGCAATTGCATTTTCTGATTTCTGAGTCTTGTCTAAAGATTCCTTTTTGTTTTCACTCAGCATATTTGGCTTTCTTTCCGATGAATTTGTTTTCGAAGGATTTAAAGCGACATTATTTGCATTTGAATTTAAATTGCTTTCAAAAACAGAATTTGGAAGTTGATTTTTTGAAGTCGCATTAAATGAATTCGTTGTTTTGCCTGTAAATGTTTTTTCAGCCAAAACTTTGTCAAGATTTCTTTTTTCATTTTCAGAAAATTGATTTTTTCCCGCAGAATTAAACCCGTTTTGTTTTCCTGAAGTATAATTTTTAAACGCGACAGCCTGATTCGAATTTCCTTTTTCGTTGTTTGATTTTTTATTTTCAGAAGTGCTAAACTGATTTTTCTCAGCTGAATTAAACCTGTTTTGTTTTTCTGAATCATAATTTTTAACCGCTACAGCTTGATTTGAATTATTTTTTTCAGTGTTTAATTTCTGAGTTTCTGAAGCATTTAATTGATTTTTATCAGCTGAATTAAATCTATTTTCTTTCGCTGAATTATAATTTTTAACTGCAACCGCCTGATTCGAAATTTGTTTTTCTGAGTTTATTGTTTGATTTCCACTAACAGAAAATTGATCGTTTTTCTCTTTAGCAGTTTTTCCTTCGGCGACAGCCTGATTTGTATTGTTGTTTACAATATTTGATTTTGAAACATTTGATTTTGAAATATTTGATTTTGAACGTGCAGTTTTAGAAGCATTTTCTGTTTCTGAATTATTTTCAGCAACTGCTGTTTCTTTCGTTTGATTTACAATCGAATTATTTGTAGCCTTTGTAGCGTTTTCCGAATTTGCTTTTAAAATTTCTTCTTTATTGTTTTCCGAATTTTGATCTTCTGTTGAAGTCGGTTTTTCATGGTTTTCACCATTTTTATTTTCATCAAGAACTACATTGTTTTTTTCTAAAGAAGTACCATTACCAATTTTGTTGCCCGAATCAGACAGAACTGCAGGAAGTGATAAGCATAATAATAAGCATGCCGCAGCCGACCACCAAAGAATCACTCTTTTTTTCTTTTTAGGTTTGTCTAGTTTTTCCTCAATACCAGCCCAAAGTTCTGGTGGCGGAACACTCGAAAAGTCTTCCAATGATGAAAAAATATCTTCTATTTTATGCTTCTTCATGCTATTTTAAAATTTTTTATGCTCAAAATCCTTTTCTGCAAAATTCCCTTTGCCCTGTTTAAATTTGATTTTGATGTTCCTTCTGAAATCTTCAATAATTCGGCTATTTCTTTATGTTTCATATGTTCAAAAACATATAAGTTGAAAACCGTCCTGTATTGATCGGGTAAATCCCGTATATATTCTAATAGTTTTTCTTTTTCTATCGGAATTGTATCTAATTCTTCTTCTTCAATAAAATCAGTATCAGGATCAAAAACATCTAAAAAGAAACTTTCTTTTTTCTTTTTATTTAAAGTTTCAATGAGTTTGTTGATGAAAATCCGTTTTAGCCAGCCTTCAAAACTTCCTTCAAATTTATATTGGCTTATTTTCTGAAAAACAATTACAAATGCTTCTTGAAAAACATCCTTGGCATCATCTTCATTTTTCATATACTTTAAGCATATACCATATAAAACCGGAGAAAACAGCTGATAGATTTTCAGCTGTCCTTCTCGGTTATTCTGCATGCAGAGCCTAATGTATTTTTCTAAATCGTCTTTCAAAAAAGTGGTATTGTTTGGTTTTGCAAAAATAGTTTATATAAACTTAAAAAACTATCTTTTAAAGATACTGCGCGCAGCATCCTGATTGTTGCTTACAATGGTTAGGTTTTGATTATCAAGATTTTCTATTACGTATGTCTTGCCTTCAAAGGTAATTAGGTCGTGTTCTGCTTGATCAGAAAACCCAATTCCTTTTCCTATTTCATAAGAGCTGTTTCTAATTTCGACATCATTTTTATAAGTGATAACTCTTCCGTTTGAAGTAAAAATTACTTTTTTGTTAAAACCAGCAGTTTTTGGTGTTGCGGTGTAAGGATTACTTGCGCCGCCAACTGATTTTTCCCAAATCCAGGTATTTACAATTGAACCCGAATTTAAATTGGAAGAATCAATTGAATAGGCGGTGGTAAAAAGTCCAAAAACTATAAGAAATAAAAAATGTTTCTTCATAATCAGATTATTTTAGATTTGTGATTTTATCTTTAATCGCTCTTTTGAAAGTGATGACATCTGTACTTTGATCTGCTGTATCGTTGTTGTCAAGAAAAATTTTAGTTGTCGTTGCTCCTTGTTTCCATTGGAAAAAGACACCGCCTTGGTTTGCTGAATCTGGTGTTCCAAATGTTTTATTTTGCCCTTTTAAACTTAAAATTTCTGAAGGAATAATTTTTCCAAATGCAGTATATTCACCTCTTTTAGTTTTTGCAAAATAAGCAGACTGATTAAAATTGAAGTTTCCAGGAGCTGTACTAGTTAATTTTAGAATGTTGAAATCATTTAGTTGAAAGAAGTTTTGACAATCAGAACCTGAACAATTTCCAAAATAGCTTCCGATAATAATATTATCTGGACTTTCGGTAGTTTTACTGAAAATGATTGTTTTAGAAGATCTTGGAAGTATAATAAAATCCGAAGGATATGTTGGAGCTACATTAGTTGCTTCTCCAGATTGAGGACCACTTTCGAAATAACTAATTAAAATTTCGCAGTTATTTTCGACTATTGAAGTCATTTTTATAGAATATCCGCTTGTAGATTTCATACCTGCAAAAATTCCAACTATCATGTTTTTATTAAAATCTATATTTGGGTCAGTTGCAATCGGACATGTATTTTCATGTTTAGTGAAAAGGAAATCCAATTTTTCTTGAGATGTCACTATTACAGCAGCCGGATTATCTGGGTAAGTTTTAACTGCGTAATTGCACAAAAGTGGATAACCTGCAAAAGGAAGTTCTTTACTAGCTCCACAATCTACATTTAAATCATCATTTCCTAAAGAGCATGCACTCAATCCAAAAGCTATAAATAAGCTCAACATTAATTTTTTCATTATATTATTTTAATAGGTTATATTTTGTAGATGGCTGAGTTTTAAAAAGGTTGCGTAGAAATTTATTTTTTCTTTTAATTTTTTTCAAAATGATGATTTAATTTAGAATAAATGCGAATTCGTGAAATTTTAATTTTAAAGATTTACTACTACGTATTATTGCGTACTTTTACTTAAAAAAAACTTAGATATGTTGAACTTTCTTCCCGTTTTATTGGCTTTCATTGTCGCGCTATTTTTAGGTATTTATTTGGGAAAACTTTTAATGTCGGCTAAATCTCAAACTGAAAAAGTGAGTTTGGAAGAAAAATTAAATGCCAATTTAAATCAGCAGCAACTGCAAAAAGAGCAGCTTGAAATGGAAAGAAATAATTTTCAGAAACAGATTCAATTAATCAATGCTGAAAAAGAAAATATAAGAACAGAAAAAGACAGTCTCGCAATTCAGCTTTCAAAAAAAGAAGTCGATTTTGAAAATTTATGGGAACGCCATAAAGAGCAGAAAGTTGAAATAACAGAGCTTCAGGAAAAATTCACCAAAGAATTTGAAAACCTGGCGAATAAAATTCTCGAAGAAAAGTCGGCTAAATTTACGGAACAGAACAGCGAGAACATGAAAAGCATTCTGTTGCCACTTCAGGATAAAATTCAAGGATTTGAAAAAAAAGTCGAACAAACGCATAAAGAAAGTATCGATTATCATGCAGCTTTACGTCAGCAGATTATTGGCTTAAGCGAAATGAACGCGCAAATGAGCAAGGAAACCCTGAATTTGACCAAAGCTCTGAAAGGCGATACTAAAATGCAGGGAAATTGGGGAGAACTAGTTCTGGAGCGTGTTTTAGAAAAATCTGGTTTAGAAAAAGGACGCGAATATGAAGTGCAGCAAAGTTTTACCAATACAGAAGGAAGCCGTGTTCTGCCAGACGTTGTAATCAATTTGCCTGATGGAAAGAAAATGATTGTCGATTCTAAAGTTTCGTTGGTTGCTTACGAAAAATGGGTTAACGAAGAATCAGAATTATTGAAAATCGATTTTCTGAAAGAACATGTGAGTTCTATAAAAAGGCATGTTGAACAACTCGGAAACAAAAACTATCACGATTTGTATCAAATGGAAAGTCCGGATTTTGTCTTGCTTTTTATTCCGATAGAACCCGCTTTTGCAATCGCTTTAAACGAAGATGCTACCTTATATAATAGAGCTTTCGATAAAAATATTGTAATTGTGACTCCGACTACTTTATTGGCAACTTTGCGTACAATTGACAGCATGTGGACGAATCAGAAACAACAGGAAAATGCTTTTGAAATTGCGAGACAAGCCGGAGCACTTTATGATAAATTTGAAGGTTTTGTGAGCGATTTGGTCCGAATTGGAAACAAAATCAAAGATACCAAAACCGAATACGAAAGCGCTATGAATAAATTAGTTGACGGAAAAGGAAATTTGATTTCAAGCGTTGAAAGACTTAAAAAAATGGGAGCAAAGGCAAAGAAGTCGCTTCCTGAAAATATTATTGCAAGAGCCTCAAATGAAGACGAAAATCAATTTTTAAATTAGATTACGATTTAACTACATCCAGAATAATATAAAATACAAAAAAAACAAAGACATGACTTCAGATTTCAAACTCGTTTCATCATCAAAAATTAGTATTTCAGAATTAATGCTGCCATCGCATACCAACTTTAGCGGTAAAATTCATGGAGGATATATTTTACAATTACTGGATCAGATTGCTTTTGCATCGGCATCAAAATTTAGTGGAAATTATTGTGTAACTGCGTCTGTTGATACAGTAAACTTTTTAAAACCTATTGAAGTGGGCGAATTGGTAACTATGAAAGCTTCTGTAAATTATGTAGGAAGAAGTTCAATGGTTGTTGGAATTCGTGTTGAAGCCGAAAACATTCAGACCGGGGTAATAAAACATTGTAATTCGTCTTACTTTACAATGGTTGCCAAAGATAAAGAAGGCAAAAGTGTTCAGGTTCCGGGACTTATTTTATCAAGTCTGGAAGAAGTACGCCGTTTTAGAAAAGCCATCAAGCATATTGAAATCAAAAAAGAAGTTGAAGAGCATGAAAAAGTTGCCAATGTGAATTCTATTGAAGATTTAGCGAGCTTGGATAAATATAATGTTCTTTTGGAAATCAGTTAGATTACCTATCTTTAGGTTATAACATTAAAATTATAACAAGATGGTAAAGTTTGGATATACAATATTATATGTTGAAGAAGTAGAAAAAGCAATTGAATTTTATGAAAATGCCTTTGGATTTTCAAGAAGATTTATTAGTCCGGACAATGATTATGGCGAATTAATTACAGGAGAAACCACGCTTTCATTTGCATCAAAAAATTTAGCAAACCAAAATCTGAAAGATGGCTTTATTCAAAGCAATTTAAAAAATAAACCTTTTGCAATTGAAATCGGTTTTATAACGGAAGATGTTGGAGAATTGGTACAAAAAGCAACTTCTTTTGGAGCCGTTTTAGTTACTGAACCCACGAAAAAACCGTGGGGGCAGGTTGTGGCTTATGTACGTGATCCCGAAGGATTTTTGATCGAAATTTGCACGCCTGTTCAGTAATAAAATTGAGGTAAAGTCCCTACGGGACAAACAGCGATGTTAATATGTTTTTTTTTTTATCAATATTTAATTCCTAACGGAATATCTCGTAGAGATTATATATTGGTAGAAATATAATAGAACATAATCTTTTTTGTCCCGTAGGGACTTCATAATTCACAATACTCATTTTTCACCCAAAATATTCACAAATTTTTAGCAGTAGTTCAAGAGCTTTGTAAAGAGAAATTTCGTAACTTTAAGTATACAATAATTAGGTTATAGAATATCTCACGGAGTACTGCCATTCTATTTTTTTAAGCTATTATCTTAAGTTCTGATTTTCTCTTCTTAAAATAAAAAAAATCGAATGACATAATTGTTTAATGATGACGATTATGAAAAGAACTACTTTATTAATTTTACTTTTTACCGCATTTTCTTTGCTTGCTCAGGATAAATTTAGAACCAATTCAGCGGTTGTAAATTTTGAAGCTTCAGTTCCTTTTTTTGAAGAAGTGAAAGCGGTAAATAAGCTCGGAACTCTTGTTCTTGAACCTGAAACAAGTACGCTTATCTGTACTGTTATTATCAAAGATTTTCGTTTTAAAATGGATTTAATGCAGGAACATTTTAACGATAATTATATTGAAAGTCATCGTTATCCAAAAGCTGTTTTTAAAGGTAAAATTGAAAAATTTGACCTAAAAAATATCGATGAAACTGAAAAAGAATACGATATTAAAGGAAAATTATATCTGCATGGAAAATCGAAAATGATTGCGGTAAAAGCGCTGATGAAAAGAGTTCCTGAAGGAATTCAGATTGTATCGACTTTCCCTATTTCAGTAGAAGATTTTAATATCGAAATTCCGTACGTTGTAGCCAACAAAATTTCAAAAACTGTCCAGACCGATTTAGCGGGAATCATGAAATAAAAATTGACGAAGATTTTTACAAATTCTTTTGGTTTTTAAAATAAATGGGTAGCAGCATATTGACCTCAAGAATTTGTAGAATCTGAGTCGTATGTTATTGCAAACAACTTCGAAGCGTTCGCTCTAAATCCGTAAACTGGAATTCAAATCCTGTTTTCTGGATTTTTTGTGATGCAACACGTTGTCCTTTTAAAACCGCTTCACTCATTTCTCCAAGTGCAATTTTTAAGAAGAAAGCAGGTATTTTAGGAAGCCAGATGGCATAACCTAAAACAGTCGCTAATGTTTTTGAAAATCCTGAATTTGTTGTGTTGTCAGTAACACAGGCGTTGTATGCGCCATCTATATTTTCATCGGTAATTGCTTTTAGGTAGATTTGAACTAAATCATCAATATGAATCCAGGGCAGATACTGTTTTCCTGTGCCTAAAACTGCACCAAAACCTGATTTAAAGCTCGGAACAACTTTTTTTAGGAAACCTTCATCTTTTCCAAAAACAATTCCAGTTCTGATTTTTACCGTTCTAATTCCGAGTGTATTTATTTTGTCGGCAGTATTTTCCCAAATCTGGCACGTTTTCCCGAGAAAATCATTTGCGGGCCGTGTTTCTTCATTACAAATTTTGTGACTTGTAATTGCCCCATAAATTCCAACTGCAGATGCAGAAACAAATGCGTTTACTTTTTTATTGTTTTCTTCTAAAATTGAAAAAATAAGTTCGATGGGTTTTGTTCGGCTTTCTAAAATTGCTTTTTTGCGTCTTTTAGTCCATCTTTTTTCAACAATTCCTTCGCCGGCAAGATGTATAATATAATCAGCATTCAGAACGGCTTCTTTCTCAATAAAATTTCTTTTGAGATCCCATTTATAATACGTAATAGATGGCGTGTTTTTTTGTTCAGATCGGGTCAAAACAGACACGGAAAAGCCATTGTCGATAAGAACATCGGTCAGATGTTTACCAACAAATCCAGTTCCGCCGGTTAGTAAAACATTTTGAGCCATAATAGTTTATAATATATTTAACAGTGGTTCTTGTTTAAGGATAAGTAAAGGTACTTAAACAATGTTTACCTTTATGGCAAATTCTAAATTTTAATAAAATGGCGACTAAAAAAAAGGTAATTACCAAAGATGATATCGTTTCAATATACATGAATGAAGTTTTAGAAAAAGGCCAAAAACCAAAATCCGTTTTTCATTTTGCGAAAGAAAATGATTTTACCGAAGCGGAGTTTTATACTTTTTTTGGAACATTAGAAGGTTTAGAAAAAGAAATATTCCGACTATTTTTTGAAAACACAGTCAACTTACTTCACAAAAACGAAGAATATCAGCAATATGATATGAAAAATAAAATGCTGAGTTTTTATTACACTTTCTTCGAAATTTTGACTGCCAACAGAAGTTATGTGCTTCAATCGCTTAAAATCGACAGAAATCCGCTTAAAAATTTAGTTCAGCTGACATCGCTCCGAAACAGTTTCAAAGAATATGTTTCAGAAATTCTAACAGATGATTACAGATTAGAACAGGAAAAACTTCAGAAATTTCAGGAAAGCGCCATTCAGGAATCGGCTTGGTTGCAGTTAATGTTGACGATTAAATTCTGGATGGATGATGAATCTGCTGCTTTTGAAAAAACCGATATTTTCATCGAAAAATCAGTGAATGCTTCCTTCGAATTAATGAATGTAGCGCCAATGAATCATTTGATTGAACTTGGAAAATTTCTGTTTAAAGAAAAAATATACAGCAAAAAATGAAAACAATCGATTATATACCAACTTCAAAAATAGAAAGAGCTGGAAAACTGGTTCAGACCGGCGCCAAAATTGGAGTAAACTACGTAAAACATTACGCTGAAAAAATAGTTAATCCCGATTTGACCCGAGATAAATTAAATGAAAATAATGCCGAAGATATTTATGACGGATTAAAAAGCTTAAAGGGAAGTGCGTTGAAAGTCGCTCAAATGTTAAGTATGGATAAAAACTTTTTACCTCAGGCTTATGTGGAAAAATTCTCGCTTTCGCAGTTTTCTGTTCCGCCGCTTTCTGCTCCTTTGGTTTTAAAAACCTTCAAAAGCAATTTCGGAAAAACGCCGTATGAAATTTTTGACGAATTCAACCCAAATTCTGTAAATGCAGCAAGTATTGGTCAAGTACATTTGGCTAAGAAAAATGATAAAAAACTGGCGGTTAAAATTCAATATCCTGGAGTTGCAAACAGTATTTCTTCTGATTTGGCTTTAGTTAAACCAATTGCCATCAGAATGTTTAATCTTCAGGGAAAGGATTCGGATAAATATTTCAAGGAAGTCGAAGACAAACTGATTGAAGAAACTAACTATTTGTTAGAGTTAAAACAAAGTCAGGAAGTAGTTGATGCTTGCAATAAAATTGAAAATATTTCTTTCCCGAATTATTATCCTGAATTTTCATCAGAGAAAATCATTACAATGGATTGGATGACGGGAATTCATCTTTCTGAATTTACGGCAAAAAATACAGATCAGGAAGTTGGCGATAAAATAGGGCAGGCGCTTTGGGATTTTTATATGTACCAAATTCACGTTTTGCGAAAAGTGCATGCCGATCCGCATCCGGGAAATTTTTTGGTTGATGATCAAAATCAATTAATTGCATTGGATTTTGGCTGCATGAAACAAATTCCGGAAGAGTTTTATACGCCATACTTTGAGTTAATCAATAAAAATGTAATTACAGACGAGAAGCTTTTTAATGATAAGTTATACGAATTAGAAATTCTTCGTGAAGATGATACGCCTGCAGAAGTAGAATATTTCACGGAGATGTTTCATGATTTATTATCGCTTTTCACGAGACCTTTTCAAAACGAAACTTTCGATTTTGCCGATGAAACTTTCTTTAATGCAATCGCACAATTAGGAAAACGTTTTTCAGAAGATACAAACTTGAAAAAAATGAATGGAAATCGTGGTTCTAAACACTTTATTTACATGAACCGTACTTTCTTCGGACTTTATAATTTAATGTTCGATTTGAAGGCGAAAATTGTCGTTGAGAATTATTTGAAATATTAGGTTTTTGTTTCAAGTTTCAAGTTTCAAGTTTGCTGAACTTTACGGATAGAACTTTGTCAAAGTTTAAAACTTTGACAAAGTTTTTTTTTTCATCCAGTTTGTCATTCCGAGGAACGAGGAATCTTCGCAAGAAGCTCTACAAAGATTGTCGATTCTGATTGCGGAGCTACTTGCGAAGATTCCTCGTTCCTCGGAATGACAAGATTGGGTATAAATCTGCGAAATCTGCGAGAAACAAAATTAAACGCACAGCAAAAACCTTAAACTCGAAACAAACTTATTTCAAAATTCCAGCTTTGTAAGTCGCAATCGCACGATCTCTCGCAAATGCATGATCAACCATTGGTTCATTATAACCCAAATCAAATTCAGGAATCCATTTTCTTATATATTCGCCTTTTTCGTCAAATTTATTTTGTTGGATTTCGGGATTAAAAACTCTGAAATAGGGCGCGGCGTCGCAACCTGTTCCCGCTGCCCATTGCCAGTTTCCTACGTTTGAAGCCAATTCAAAATCCAATAGTTTTTCAGCAAAATAGGCTTCGCCCCATTGCCAGTTAATCAATAAATGTTTGCATAAAAAACTCGCCACAACCATCCGAACACGATTGTGCATATAACCGGTTTCATTTAATTGACGCATTCCTGCATCGACCATTGGATAACCTGTGGTTCCAGAACACCAACGTTTAAAATCTTCTTCGTTATTGCGCCATTGGATTCCGTCGTAAGCCGATTTGAAATTATGATTGACGCAATTTGGGAAACTAAATAGTATTTGAATAAAGAACTCTCTCCAAATCAATTCACTTAAAAAAGTCTGATTTTTTCTGTTTGCCCAATTTACTAATTTTCGAATGCTTACAGTTCCAAAACGTAAATGTGGAGAAAGATAAGAGGTACTGTCTAAAGCCGGGAAATCCCGTGTTTCTTTATAATTTGAAATCTGAGATAAATTATGAGGTTGTATTTTTATAGCACTTCTTTCAAAACCAATTTCTGATAATTCTGGAAATGAAAATTGATTTTTGAAAAAATTAGATTGAAATGGAGTAGAATCATATTCTGGAGCTGATCCTAAAAAATGATATTTTTCGAGCCATTTATTTTTATAAGGCGTGTAAACCGTATACGGATTTCCGTCTGCTTTTGTGATTTCTTTTTCTTCGAAAATTACATGATCTTTAAAAGAGAAACACTCGATTTTATTTTCTTTTAAAAGAGAACAAATTGTATTGTCACGTTTAATTGCAAACGGTTCGTAATCTTTATTGAAAAAAACGTTTTGGATGTCAAATTCTGTAATAAGTGATTTCCAGACTTCTGTTGTTTTTCCTTTTTTGATTAGAATTGAAGAATTGAATTCGCTTAGCTGTAAATTTATTTTTTGAAGTGAATCGTAAATAAAAGTTACTCTGGCGTCATTTTTTGGAAGATTATCCAAAATATCTTCGTCAAAAATAAATAGCGGAATTACAGGAAAATCCGATTGTAAAGCATGAAATAATCCGGTATTGTCTTCTAATCGCAAATCGCGTCTGAACCAGAAAAAAGAAACTTTTTGTTTTGTCATTATAATTGTTTTTGCTAATCGAATTTTCAAGTTTTTTCTTCTAATGCCGAAAATTGCTCGCAAAGAGGCGAAGGCGCAAAGTTTTGTTGAAAAACTTGAAAAAGAAATGCTTTGCGACTTCGCGTCTTTGCGAGATTAAAAAAACATTTTGCTTTATATCTTAAAAGCTTTTTTGTTTACCATTAATTTGTACGACTTGTGGCTCTTTTTGGGTATTAAATAATTCTTCGATTTTGTTGTGACGGAAATCGAAGATCGTTTTTAATTTGTTTCTGACAATCAAAGTATTCATGAACCGGCCTAAAATTCCGAGTGGAAGAGCGTAATGAACAATATCTGTCATTTTTGTTTGGCCGTCTTTTGTGCGTTCAAAAAAATGTTTGTGATGCCATAATTTATACGGACCAAAACGCTGAATGTCTATGAAATATTCATTTTCCTTGCAGGCCGTAATTTCAGTAACCCAAGAAATTTTAATTCCGAAAAGCGGTTTTAAGGTGTAAGTAATGAGTTGTCCGTGATACATTCTTTTATTATCAAAATCCTGAATTTCAAAACTCATATTGTCAAGCGTTATGGTTTTAAGATTTTTGGGACTGGAGAAAAAATCCCAGCAATCTTCAACACTTGAGTTTACATACTGAACGGTTTCTATTTTGTATAATTTCATTTTCTCGTTGAATCAATTGTTCTTAAAAAACGTGAGCGTTAGGGGTTGCAGTGGAGCTCTTTTTGTGGCTGGCTTCTTTAGCCAGACATAAAAAAGCGGGAACGGAAAACCCGGCCGTTAGGTAACGCCCAAAATATTTTACATTCTATAATATTTAAACGGTACAAACAACATTCCGAAACATTCTCCTTTTTCTTTATTAAGGTGTTTATGGTGTATTTTATGCGCTTTTCGGAGTCCGATGAGGTATTTGTTTTTAGTGTTTTTAAACCATTTGAAACGCTGATGTATCAATACATCGTGAATTAAAAAATAGCAAACGCCGTAAAGCGTGATTCCGCAGGCTATGAAAAACAAATAATTAAAACCGCCCTGAACACCAAAATAAAACAGAATGATACTTGGAGTCGCAAAAATGACAAAGAAAATATCGTTGCGCTCGAAAGTATGCTCATATTTTGGCTGATGATGATCTTCGTGAAAATACCACATAAAACCGTGCATTACGTATTTGTGCGTAAGCCAGGTAATACATTCCATGAACAGAAAAACGCCTATAAAGATTAAAAAAGAAATCATTTTATAAATGTTGTTATTAAAATTATGATTTTATTTTGTTTGAGTTTAGCTTTAGATTATAAAAGATTAACTCTAAAGATTTTTTGTTGCCGTTTCGCTCATTTTTGTCATTCCGAGGAACGAGGAATCTCCGTAAGTAACTCCGCAACGAGAATCCAATCTTTGTCGAGCTTCTCGTGGAGATTCCTCGTTCCTCGGAATGACAAACTGTTGGGTTAATCTTAAACCAACTTCAGTTTATAAGTCACAAAAGACTGCGCTAAAAGCCCCGCTTTTGTATAATTTGAAACCCGAATTCGAGAATTTCCAATTTCATGCGACGGTGTGTTTTTTAATTTTTTGAGTAACTTTTTATAATAAACATAAGCCGTATAAACGCCAAATTTGGCCTCAATTGGTAATTTTACAATTCCTTGATAGGCGATACGAAAATCTTCTTCAATTTCTTTAATAATTTGTGCTTTTGAAGCTTCGTTGAAATTGTTGAGGTTGATTCCCGGAAAATAAGTTCGGTTTAAAACCAAGTTGTCATCTCTTAAATCTCTCAGGAAATTCACTTTCTGAAAAGCTGAACCCAAACGCATGGCTTCATCTTTTAATTGTTCGTATTTGTGCTCTTTTCCAGCAACAAAAACTTTCAGGCACATTAAACCAACAACATCGGCAGAGCCGTAAATGTAATCTGTATATTCGGTTTGTGTGTTGTAAGTTGATTTTATAAGATCGAGTTTCATGCTTCGCAAAAAAGCCTGAACTAAATCATCTGTAATATTATATTCTTTTACGGTATGCTGAAATGAATTCAAAATAGGATTTAAGCTGATGCCTAATTGCATTGCTTTATAATACTCTTTTTCGAAATCATCAATAAGATATTCTTTTTCATAATCATGAAATGAATCTACAATTTCATCAGCAAAGCGAACAAAACCATAAATGCTGTAAATGGCATCGCGAATACTTGGTGAAAGCATTTTTACAGCCAATGAAAAAGAGGAACTGTAATTTTGCGTAATCAGTTTACTGCATTTGAAAGAAACGGCGTCGAATAATGATTTCATTTTTTAAGATCTAAAAGATTTTTGAATTAACTCAGCAACCAATTTTCCCGAAATTAAAGCAGGCGGAACCCCTGGACCAGGAACAGTTAATTGTCCTGTAAAATATAAGTTACGTACTTTTTTGCTTTTTAGTTTTGGTCTTAAAAAGGCGGTTTGCAATAAAGTATTTGCCATTCCGTAAGCGTTTCCTTTGTAAGCGTTGTAATCTGTTACAAAATCATTTTTACAGAATGACTTCTTAAATATAATGTTATTTTTTATTTTTTGATTCGTAAGCTTCTCGAAACGAGTGATTATCTTTTCGAAATATTCTTCCCGAAGTGCTTCATTATCTTCGATTCCCGGTGCAAGCGGAATTAGGAAAAATCCTGATTCCATTCCGTTTGGCGCAGCTGTTAAATCGGTTTTAGAAGGGAAATTGGCATAAAATAAAGGCGCTTCCGGCCATTTTGGATTATCATAAATGTCTTTTGCATGTTGATTGAAATTGACATCGAAGAACAAAGCATGATGCGAAACGTTTTCTATTTTTTTATTAAAGCCAATGAAAAATAGGAGAGAAGATGGTGCGAAAACACGACTTTCCCAATATTTATCAGAATATGCACGATGCTCTTTTTGTAATAAAGTTTCGGTATGTTGATAATCGGCGCCACTTAAAATTAAATCTGCTTTTATGATTTCTCCGTTGATTTTAACTCCGGTTGCGGTTTTATTTTCAACAAGAATTTTTTCAATTGATGAGTTGGTTTTGATTGTTACGCCAAGTTCAAGAGCTAGTTTTTCGATGGCACAAATCACATCAAACATTCCCGTTTTTGGATGCCATGTTCCTAGTCCAAAATCGGCGTAATTCATGAAATTATAAAAAGAAGGTGTTTTGTTTGGTTTTGCTCCGAGAAATAAAACCGGAAATTCTAAAATCTGAATTAATTTTTCATTTTTGAATTTCTTACGGATATCCTGACTGACATTGCTTAAAAACTGATTTAGTTTTAATGCGGTTTTTGGAGTAATTAATTCTAAAGGCGAAACTCCAGGACGATAAACCAAATCTTTGATGGCAATATCGTAATTGCTTTTTGCCTGATCAATAAAGTTTTGAAGTTTAGATGCGCTTCCTTTTTCGATAGTTTCAAAAGTAGATTTGATTTCTTCCAAATTATCACAAATGCTGATAAAATCATTTGTTCCAAAATAAACCCGATAAGCTGGATTTAGTTTTATTAACTCATAATAATCAGAAGTTTGTTTATCGAAATCCTGAAAAAAACGTTCAAAAACATCCGGCATCCAGTACCAGCTTGGTCCCATATCAAAAGTAAAACCGTCTTTTTTGAATTGTCGGGCACGACCACCAATTGTTGGATTTTTTTCATAAATAATGACCTTGTTTCCTTGCTGTGCCAAGTAACATGAAGCGGCTAATGAAGAAAAGCCAGATCCTATTATGATGATAGTTTTTGTCATTTGTTTAACAAATATACAAAAACTTTAAACAAAACTATTGAATTTCTTCTATAGTTTCTTCCATCGAATCAAAAATACGAATGCGTTCGTGCAAAGCTGATTGATCAATATGTTCAACCATATTACCCATAAGCCAGATTTCGTTGTTTTTCAACAGCAGTTTTTGACCCATTGATTTCACATATTGATTGATAACAGCGCGATCAGGCTGTACAGTCATAAACGAAACGAAAGTAATATTTTCAAAATGACGCGTTAAATCCTGAAGATTTTCAATTGGCATACTTTCACCCAAATAAATGGTTTTGTATCCTTTTGATAAAATCTCGTATTGTAAATACAAAAGACCAATTTGATGAATTTCATTTAAAGGCAATGAAAGAACAAAGATTCGATCTGTTTTGGTAGGTTTTAATATTTGAAGACTTTCGGTATAAATTAAAATCTTTTGCTTGATCAAATGACTCATGAAATGCTCATTTGCAGGCGTAATAGTTTCAGATTGCCATAACAATCCTAATTCTTTCAACAATGGAAGAAAATGCTCTTTGAAAACTTCTTTAAAGCTTTTTTCTGAAATAAGCCAGTCAAAAGTATTAAAGAACAATTCCTGGTCAAAATTCATCATTGCCATTTTAAATGAGGTAATGGCATAGTTTTGTGAATTTTTCTTTGAGATAATTTCGCGAACTAATTGTGGAATTTTCTCTTCAGGATAAGTCGCAATTTTAGATATTTTATAACCGTACTCGTGCAGTAAAGTAATATTTAAAAGCTTTTGTAAGTTTTGTAAATTATATAGTCTGATATTAGTATCAGTTCGCATTGGTTCAAGAATATTATATCTTTTTTCCCAAATACGAATTGTATGCGCTTTAATTCCAGATAAGTTTTCAAGGTCTTTTATGCTGAAAACTGTTTTTATATTGTTTACCATTTTTAATTGTTGAATAAACAAAAATAAAATAAAATCTGAAAAAACCTCTAAAACTTTATCAAAATGCTAGATTATTGAAAGTTTGTAGTCTCATACTGATTTAATTTGTCCAGATGAAGAATTGTTTTGGATGCGTTTTTACTTCTGTTGTACATAGTTACAAATTTTGCGCCGTATATAATTTCGTCAAAAGTATACGAAGTTCGGGCAGCAACCGTGTTGCTAAACATGTCATCAAAAGTGGTAATAAAGACTAAAATTTCACCGTGTGTTTTTTTGAAATCTTCTTCGGTGAAATTATATAAAGGACTATTTTCTGTAATTGGATGCACCAATGTCCAGCTTAATGTAAGCGCATTGATTCGGTCCAACTCCAGTTCCAGATTGTAGAATTTATTTACATGTTCACCATTTTCTTCAACACTCAATCCTAAAGTTATTTTTGCGGTGGCATCAGTAAAATTAGTATTTTTAAAAGGTACAAGTCGAATCATTAAACCTTTGTTTTCTCCATAAGGCGAAATTAAGGCATTGTGGGAAAATTTTAAAAAGGCGGTAGGTTTGCTGAATCTTCCAAAAAACAATCCTGTTGCAATTGCAAAGCTCAATAATCCAATTAATGCTTCGGCGGCAGACAAGGCGCTGGTTAAAAATCCAGTCGGACTAATATGTCCATAACCAACCGTGGTGAAAGTTTGCGCACTAAAAAAATAAGCTTGGCCAAATTGCGTCAAAATGCTTTGAGATTGTTCAATTCCGTCAAGATGTTCAATTCCGATGGCATAATAGATGACGGCAAAAATAAAATTGATGACAATGTAAAAACTAAATAAGATGAGCATAAATTTCCAATTTGGCATATCAATCATGGTATGGTACCAGCTGATGCGTCGCAATAAATGCATACCTCTTTTTTCAACATTTGCAGTTCCGTTTTTATTCACAAATCTTCCGCCGTAGCTTTCTGCATTGGTTCCAAATCCGGAATTTTTATCGGTTTGAGCGTAGTTGTTTATTTTTTTAAGAAGCGCCATAGAAATTTAATTGAAGAGCAAATTTATAAATATCTTTTGTGGAATATTAAAGTGTTTGTGAAATAAAAAGCCATTTGTATTTTGGTGTTTACAAATGGCTTTTTATTATTTGAGTTTTATTTATTTATTTACAAAACGTCGTTCTGTTTTTGATGGCACTCTGACTACCTAATTCAACAGCTTTTGAAAAATCTTTGCAGGCATTCTTTTTATCACCAAGTTTATTATAAGCAAGACCTCTTAAATTGTAAGCAATATAATCTTTTGGATTTAAGCCAAGTGATGAAGTACAATCGTTAATAGCGTCCTGATAATTCAATAATTTATAATTTACGTTTGCTCTTCCTGTAAAAGCATCGGCATTCATGCTGTCTAAGTCGATTGTTTTGCTAAAATCGGCTAAAGCGCCTTTTAAATCATTAAGTTTTAGTTTGGCTACGCCTCGGTTTTGGTAAGCTTCAACAAATTTAGAATTCATGCTGATGGCTTTTGTGTAATCGGCAATAGCGTCTTTTGTGTTTCCGGTTTCGGCTTTTTTCATAGCTTTGTCAAAATAAGCCGTTGCAGATTGCGCCCATGAAGCGCAGGTAATCATAATAAAAGATACTAGTAGTAGGTTTTTCATAAACTAATTTGGGATTAGTGATTAATTATTTCCAAACGAATTTAAGAAAGATTTGTTTTGTAAGGGAACTACTTTTGTAAAATAATTGTGATATAAATTATATTTTTAAGTAACCCCGAAATCCTCGTGCCGCATAATAAGATTCGGCACCATTATGATAAAGAAATATTCTTCCGTAACGGAAATCACAAAATACAGCACCGCCTAATTTTCTAACATCTTCTGGCGTTGCAATCCAGCTTGAAGTTTTGGTGTCAAAATTTCCAAGTCCCTGTAACTGGCGATATTGTTCTTCGTTCAAAAGCTCAATTCCCATTTCAGCCGCCATGTCAACAGCGCTGTTTTTTGGTTTGTGTTCTTTTCTTGAATCGAGTGCTTTTCTGTCGTAGCAAAGACTTCTTCTTGCTTTTGGACTTTCGGCTACGCAATCAAAAAATAGATATTCATCGCTATTTTTATCATAAGCTACAACGTCTGGTTCACCTTCCGTTTTTTCCATTTGAAGAAGCGACCAAAGTTTTTCTGAATTGGTTTTAAGTTTCGCTTCTACTTTTGTCCAATCAATATCGGCATGACGATTTAAGTTTTTTTCAAAACGAGCTTTCAAAATACTGATAATTTGTTCTTGTTCTTCTTGCGAAATTTTATTTTTCATTTCAATGTTTTTTGATTTTTATTCTTGTCGGCGCACCATTTCGTTGATCCAAATTGGCGCAAAAGGCGAAGTACAGCCTTTTGAAGTTGGATAATCTCTGTAAATACCTAGTTTTTCTCCAATGGCTAAAGCACGAGCTCTGTATTCAGGAAATTTAATTCCAATTTGTGCCAATGTGCTATTCATTGTCCATTGAACTTCCGGTGCTGCTGTTGGCATTTCATTTTCAATTCGGTCTAGCAAAGCTGGTAAATCCAAAACATCAGGATTGCGGGCAACGCATCCGCTGGTAAGACTCCATGCAGCGCGGCCGTGCATCACATCAGTTGAATGCATCCAGGCTTGACGCAACGTTTCTCTATCTGAATAATCTTTAATTATATAAGAATAAAACCAATCGGCAATATGAACGAATTTTTCCGAAGAAACCATTTTGGCAATTTGTTCATTTGAAAGCTTTTTGGGATCGATGATTAAAATAGCTAAAAATCGAGCATCGGCATTTTCAGTGTCCCAAAGTTCAAGTGCTAATTCGTGATTGATTTTGATTTTTTTTGCCAATGTTCGAATGTCGCCCATTTTAACGCCAAACTGATTTTCGCTGGCGCCGCGTTTTTTATTTTGAGCAAATACTTTTTCGTCTCCAAGAGCTTTTAGTTGTGTTAAAATATCTTTTGCTGTCATTTTGATCTGGTTTTTATTGCAAAGGCAAATTAATCATTTAAACCTTTTCCGTCAAGAATGTTCTGAGTGTGTTTTTCGACTCTGGCTTCACGGGTTTTGGCTTGTTTTGGTTGAGAAAAATGAAGCAAATAAGCTCTTTGTCTCCCTGGAGTCAAAGCTTCAAAAGCTTTTTTTAATTCGGGATTTTCATCTTGTTTCTTTTGAAATTCTTCAGAAACAGGAAAGTCTGAAGTTTTTTTCAGAGTTACTTTCAAACCTGCTTTTTCAATTTCAATAGCTTGATAAATATATGTTTTTAGAATAGGTTTCAAATCAACAATTTCTTTCAAACTTGTAAATCGGATATGACGTGCTGCCTGAACATTTTCAGATTGTTGAATCAAAATTCCGTCAGTATCTTTTAGCAAAGCGCCTTTGAAAAATAAAAAAGCGCAATAATCTTTAAAAGCATGAATCAAAACCACATTACTATCTTGATACATATAACAAGGATTTCCCCATTTTAACTCTTCAGTAAGCTGACATTCAAGAGCAATGGTTCGCATTTGTTCCAATTCTTCCTGCCATTTTGTGGCTTTGTCAAAGAAAAAATCAACTTTCGGATTCATTTTTATAAGTTTAAGCGTTAATGAGTTTTCGTTCCGTTGGTCTGAAATACCAAGATATTACTGTTAGGACGATTAAAAGCGCCGGTCCAAAAAAATCTTTTGCGCTGTCATTTGCTGCAAAATGCGAAAATAACGCGCCTGACATTGCAAAGAAAAAACCAGCATAGGCCCATTCTTTCAATAATGGAAATTTAGGAATCAGAACTGTTATTACACCCAATAATTTCCAAATGCCTAATAAAGTTAGCAAATAAATTGGATAACCCAAATGCGACATTCGATCTGTTTCGTCTTTTGACTGCATTAATTGCACGATTCCAGTTGCTGTCATTCCTAGTGCTAGCCAAAGCGTAGCAACCCAATAGATAATTTTGTTTCTTTTTGTCATGATAGGTTTATTTTAGTTTGTTACAGATTTCTTCTAATCGATTATGCGCCATGTTCAGCCCTTGTTTAAATGGTAATTGAAGCATTTGATCTCTTAAAGCTGTCGATTTATAAACGATTTGCATGGTGAGTTTGCTTGTAGATTCGCTAACTTTTTTAAATTCTAAAAATTCTAATTGAACGGTAAAAGGCGAATTTTCCATTTCAAATGTTCGGGTTATTTTTTCATTTGGAATAAATTCATGAATAACACCATTCATCTGAACAACGACGTTTCCTTTTGTATCGCTGGTTTCAAATTGATAACTGCCATGTTTTTTGCTTTCAAGTTTTAAGACTTTTGTTCCCATCCATTGTGCTACAATTTCAGGCTCGATGTAGGCTTTAAAAAGCAATTCGACGGGCAAATCAAAGTCACGTGTAATAACAAGTTCTTGTTTGTCCTCTTGCGCATTTATTTTTGTTTTTAATTCCATATCAGTTAGTTTTTCGGTTTGTAGTTTTTCATGATTTCTTCAAGTTTGTTGAATCTCTCGTCCCACATTTGTCTGAACGGCTCTATGAAATCGGCTATTTCTTTCATTTTTTTAGCATTAATTGTATAATGAACTTCACGGCCATTTTGGGTTTGTTGCAATAAATCGCATTCTGTCAAAATTTTTAAATGTTTGGAAACAGTTGGGCGTGCGGTATCAAAATTGGAAGCTATCGCACCTGCGGTCATTGAATGCGAAGTCACCAAAAGTAATATAGCTCTTCTTGTAGGATCGGCTATGGCCTGAAATACATCTCGTCTTAAATTCATATTATGAAGTTATTTGGCTACAAATATATATGAAGTTATTTGGCTACGCAAATATTTATTAAAGTATTTTTTGTAATTAACTGAAAATGTGTTGTTAGTGATAAGGGGTGATGTGTTAGTAATCCTTGAAATTGTTGGAGAATTGAAAAATTTAACTTCTAAAAAATTGTTTTTAATTGGTTTGTTTTACTTTTAAAGAAATTATTGAAGTGAAAGTTTTTATAAATAATAACAACTAAGAAATTTAGATATGAAAAAGATTCTCGCATTATTTTTATTCCATATTTCGGTTGCTGTTTTTGCTCAGGTGGCAAAAGATTCCGAATTGTTTTTGACTTTGAAAAAACATGACAGTATTTTCTTTGAAAAGAGTTTTAATCAATGTGATATAGCTTTTTTGGAAAAAGCGATTCATCCCGATTTGGTTTTTTATCATGATCAGGGCGGTATTCAGAATAAAAAGACTTTTTTAGAAAATGTAAAAAAGAATATTTGTGGAAAAGGCTCGCAAAAACCAATCAGAAAAGTAAAGCCGGAAAGTTTAGAAGTGTATCCGCTTTATAGCGAAGGAAAGCTTTACGGAGTAGTTCAGACCGGAATTCATGATTTTTATTTAAGAGAAGCTAATAAGTCTGATGTTTTTACCAGTGAAGCAAAATTTACTCATGTGTATCTTTTGATTAATAAGGAGTGGGTTTTAAAAGAGGTTTTGAGCTTTGATCATAAAAGTTAAAAAAAGAATGGTAGAAAATATTGCTATTCCGGATTCATTGCAAGAAGCAGTTGGAAATGAAAAATAGATTTTTTGTAAAAGCAAAAAAAGGACATAAAAAAAGCCTATTTCGAAATGAAATAGGCTTTTTTGTTTTTGTGACCCGACTGGGGCTCGAACCCAGGACCCCATCATTAAAAGTGATGTGCTCTACCGACTGAGCTATCGAGTCATTGTTTTCTCTAATGAGGGTGCAAATATAAGCACTTTATTTAGGTTTTAAAGACTTTTTTTAATGCTTTTTTGTAATAATTTATAAAAGCCTATTTTACAATAAAATAAGCTTAATATTTTTTAGTGACCACGGTGGGATTTGAACCCACACGCCCTTACGAGCACCACCCCCTCAAGATGGCAAGTCTACCGTTTCTCCACGTGGCCTAAAAAGAAAAAAGGTCGAGTAAAATAATTTACCCGACCTTTGTGACCCGACTGGGGCTCGAACCCAGGACCCCATCATTAAAAGTGATGTGCTCTACCGACTGAGCTATCGAGTCATTGCTTTCAAGAAACTTATTTTGTTAATCACAAATTTTGTGACCCGACTGGGGCTCGAACCCAGGACCCCATCATTAAAAGTGATGTGCTCTACCGACTGAGCTATCGAGTCATATTCGTTTCTTGAATGCGGGTGCAAATATAAGGAGTTATTTTCGAAGTTTCCAAGCATTTTTATTATAAATTTGTCTTTTTTTACGAAAAGTTCCCAATGTCTTAGTTTATAAGGTTTTATTAATATGAAAAAAATAGTGTTATTAGGTTATATGGGTTGCGGAAAGTCAACAATTGCCCAAAACTTGTCAAAAATTACAAATATTCCGTTTCTGGATTTAGATACTTGCATCGAAAAAAGAGCAAATTTGTCGATAAATGAAATTTTTTCTAAACAGGGGGAAGTATATTTTCGAAAATTAGAACACGAAATGTTTGTAGAATTGCTTAATTCTTCAGAAAATAACATTATTGGTCTTGGTGGAGGAACTCCATGTTATGCGAATAATCATTTACTGCTTCAAAATGATGATATCGTTTCTATATACTTAAAAGCATCAATTGATACTTTATATAATAGATTAGCCCAAAACAAAAGCAAACGCCCGCTGATTGCGAATATGGAAGAGGACGAAATGAAAGAGTTTATTGCAAAACATTTGTTCGACAGAAGTTTTTATTACAACCATGCACAGCATAAAGTGTCGGTTGATGCTAAATCAGTCGAAGAAACGGTTGAGGATATTTTGGAAATTTTAGCTTAAAAACGCGTAATTATCGCCATTTTCATCAAAAACAACCTGAACATGCTCTAATAAAGAAGTTGATAAAGAGATTCCTTTAAAATCGGCTTTTACAGGATATTTTTTGTGATTTCTGTCAACAAGTACTGCTGTTTTGAATTTCTTAAGCGGAACGTCTAAGAAATGACGAACAGCATATATTAATGTTGTACCCGAGTTTAATACGTCATCAACTAATACTAATCCTTTATTTTGGTATTCTTCCTTAGTTAAAGAAGTATGGATTGGTAGCTGCGGATTTTGTTTGTCGACTTTAACTTCGCAGGTCGAAACTTTCAGTGTTGAAATATTACTTAAGGCAGTAGCAATTTTTTGGGCAAAAACAGATCCGTTAGAAGCGATTCCGGCAATAACTACTTCTTCTTCGTCAACAAATGTCTCGTAAATTTGATAGGCAATACGTTTGATTTTGTGTTCGATTTCCTGATTCGTTAAGATGATGTTTTTGCTCATGATTTTATTTTTTGCTAATGTACAAATTTATGAATTGCAGTTTTTAAATTCCAAATTCCAATTTTAGAAAATTAATTCTTTATGTTTTTTGGAAATTGAGATTTCAGAATTAAAATTTAAATATCGTTTTCTTCGTCTTCATCAAAAATTTCATTTCCATATTCGTCAATATCTCGTCTGTCTTTTTTGGTTGGTCTTCCTGTTCCGCTTTTTCTGTAATGTTCTTTTGAGAGTTTTAATAACTCTAAATGTGCATAAGCTTCAGGCGGAGTTTCGTTTTTGCGGTATATATCAACAAGTTTTGCACCCACGCGGCTTTCCGGAATATCAAGAACCGTGATAATTTGTGTAATCTGATCTTTTCTAAAGGTGATTTTGTCTGTTGGGAAAACTTCTTTAGAAGGCTTAGCAACCTGCCCATTTACAGTAATATGGTTCTTTTTACAGGCTTCTGTAACCATGTTTCTGGTCTTGTAATAACGCACGCACCATAAGTATTTATCTATTCTCATAATTTTTCTAAAATCCAAGTTAAATTCTTTACAAAAATAAATCAATATTGTATCTTGCGCACCTAAAAAATTAACAATAATGAATAAATTTAAATATTATTTTATTTTATTGCTCGCTGGTATTGCCATGGTTTCTTGTAATAAGAGTGATGATGATGAAACTGTAGTTGAGGTAAGAGATTATAATGTGCAATATAAAGCAGATAATGACTCTATAATAAAATATTTAAAGACTAATTATATTGACAACGTTACTGCAAATTATGATATTGTAATAAAGAAAATTCCTGCTGGCGGTACGCAAACTTCAATTTGGGATCAAAAAACATACCCCTTAAAAGTTAGAAAAGTTTACAATCGTGATGTTAATTATGATGTTTATTATTTAGAATTAAGAAAAGGAACTGGTGAAGCTCCATGTAATACGGATAAAATTTACGCTTCCTATTCAGGTAATTTGCTTGACGGAACTCTTTTTGATACTTCATATGGTTATGGAGTAGCTTTTGATTTATTTGTATACACCCAAGGCGCTGTAATTGATGGCTGGGGAGAAATTTTCCCTCAGTTTAGGACTGGAACATCAACTACTGCTTCAAATGGTGTAATTACTTATGATAATTTTGGAGCTGGTGTAATGTTTCTGCCTTCAGGATTAGCGTATTATGCATCGGCACAAGATAAGATTCCTGCATATTCTCCTTTGGTATTTAGTTTTAAATTATATGGTTTGTTAAGAATGGATCATGATATTCAAATAAATGGTACAACTGTAACTGCAAATCCAGATGGTATTCCTGATTATTTTGAAGATGTCAATAAAACTGTTACTGCAGATGGTTTTGATGGCAATGGATATGTTTATGACTTAAGAGATTTGGTAAGGTATCCAAATCCGCCAGCGTGGATGAAAGACGATACAGATGGAGACGGAATTGCAGACTTTTTAGATGTTGATGATGATGGAGATGGTTATACTACTCGTTTTGAAACTACAAAACCTGCTGATGCTCCAGTGACTGGTATAAGTAAATATTATCCTTTTGATCCAATTCCGGATAATCCTAGCACGCCAAATGTAGATGAGACTGAAACATATGGTATTCCTGCATTTGGAGGTGATTATACTTCTCCAGGACGATTAAGAATTCATGTTGATAAAAATCACCATAGTGTAAAATAATTATAATAAAATAGATATAGAAAAAACCTCGAAATTGGATTTCGAGGTTTTTTTTATAAAGTAAGAAAAGTGAAAATTATTTTCTTTTGATAACTCTTTCTACAGCTTCAACAATTGCTTGATTGTTTAATTTGTGTTTTTCCATTAATTGCTCTGGAGTTTCAGATTCACCAATAACCATCTTGTCTTTGTGCTTCCCTATTAAGATTAAGACTTCATGTTGCTAAAAATCATAAATCATCATAATTTGGAAAAATTAGATGTGAAATAGAAATAAAAAACCTCGAAATGTGAATTTCGAGGTTTTTTTTTATAAAGTAAGAAAAGTAAAAATTATTTTCTTTTAATAACTCTTTCTACAGCTTCAACAATCGCTTGATTGTTTAATTTGTATTTTTCCATTAATTGCTCTGGTGTTCCAGATTCTCCAAAACTATCTTGTACTGCTACGAATTCTTGTGGAGTTGGATTGTGTAAAGCTAATACTCCTGAAACACTTTCTCCAAGACCTCCTAGGTAGTTGTGCTCTTCTGCAGTAACTACACATCTTGTTTTTGCAACTGATTTAAGAATAGCTTCTTCATCAAGAGGTTTAATAGTATGAATGTTGATTACTTCAGCAGAAATTCCTTTTGCTTCTAAAGCTTCGGCAGCAATAAGAGCTTCCCAAACTAAGTGGCCAGTTGCAATAATAGTAACATCTGTTCCTTCGTTTAACATAATTGCTTTTCCAATTACGAATGGTTCGTCAGCAGGTGTGAAGTTTGCTACAACTGGACGTCCAAAACGCAAATAAGCCGGACCATGATGATCTGCTAATGCAATTGTAGCAGCTTTGGTTTGGTTGTAATCGCATGTATTGATTACAGTCATACCTGGCAACATTTTCATTAAACCAATATCTTCTAAGATTTGGTGAGTTGCTCCGTCTTCTCCTAAAGTCAAACCAGCGTGAGAAGCACAGATTTTCACATTTTTATCTGAATAAGCAACAGATTGACGAATTTGATCGTAAACTCTACCTGTAGAGAAGTTAGCGAAAGTTCCTGTAAAAGGAATTTTTCCCCCAATTGTTAAACCTGCAGCAATTCCGATCATGTTAGCTTCTGCAATTCCGATTTGGAAAAAACGCTCTGGGTGATTTTTTTTGAATTCATCAAATTTCAATGAACCAATTAAATCTGCGCATAACGCTACTACGTTTTCATTTTTTTGACCTAATTCAGTCATTCCCGCTCCAAAACCAGAACGAGTATCTTTACTTCCTGTATTTTCGTATTTTTTCATTTTATTTCTTTTGAGATGCTGAGCTTCTAAGTGACTAAGTTTCTAAACTGAAAACTGTCTACTAAGACTGAGCACTTTTTAATAATCCGCTAAAGTTGAAATGTTTTGAGCCAAAGCGTTTGCTAATTGGTCATTGTTTGGTGCTTTACCATGCCATGCGTGAGTATGCATCATAAAATCAACTCCATTACCCATTTCTGTATGTAATAAAATACAAACTGGTTTTCCTTTTTCTGTTCTTGATTTAGCATCAGTTAAACCAGCAAGGATAGCATCAATACTGTTTCCTTCTTTAATTTCTAAAACATCCCAGTCAAAAGCTTCGAATTTAGCGCGAATGCTTCCCATTGGCAAAACTTCGTCAGTTGTTCCGTCAATTTGTTTTCCGTTTAAGTCGATAGTTGCAATAATGTTGTCTACTTTTTTAGCAGAAGCATACATGATTGCTTCCCAGTTTTGACCTTCTTGCAATTCTCCGTCTCCGTGTAAAGTATAAACAATATGATTATCACCGTTTAATTTTTTAGCTTGCGCCGCTCCAAGAGCTACAGATAAACCTTGTCCTAATGAACCAGATGCAATACGCACTCCAGGTAAACCTTCGTGAGTTGTTGGGTGTCCTTGTAAACGAGAATCTAATAATCTAAAAGTAGCAAGTTCTGAAACTGGAAAATAACCGCTGCGTGCTAAAACGCTATAAAATACAGGAGAGATATGTCCGTTTGAAAGGAAAAATAAATCTTCTCCAATTCCATTCATATCAAAACCTTCTTTGCGGTCCATAATATTTTGATATAGTGTTACCAAAAATTCAGTACAACCTAATGAACCACCTGGGTGTCCAGAGTTTACAGCATGTACCATTCTAAGAATGTCTCTTCTTACTTGGATCGTTAAATCGCTTAATTGTTGTGTGTTAGGCTTCATTTTATATGTAAAATTTTAAACTGAAGCAAAAGTAAAGGTTATTTTGCGGGGAGACAAATCATTTTTTGCTTTAGTTTGCTCCAATTGTTAAATTTTTTTGCGCTTTTTTTATCAGATTCAGGGAAAATTCGAGATATTGATAATTGGATATAAAAATTATGCCGCGAATTAAATACATAACAACGATTTTAAATGTTGTAAATACACTTAATTCGCAGCATAAAAAATGTTGCAGAAAATTTGATGTGAAAATTAATTTGAATCGCTTTCGCTATAAAAATTATTTTCTTCATCTTCTGAACCAATTTCTTCCTGATCATCATCAAGTTCAGCTCCTGGGACATCAAGATCATCGCCGAGTTTGTCACTGTTTTGTTTCCATTCGTGATTGTTCTGATTAATGATTCTTTCGCCGGAAATATCTTCTGGATCAATGTCCTCAAGTTTATCTTCTTGATTATAAATATCTTCGTTTGCAGGATAATCTAAATTTTCCAGATTTCTTTCAATTTGATCTTCGTTTGCGGTGTTTTTATCTTCTGAATTTATCATGATTTCTAAATTTTAAGTGTTTTATAAAGTTATGAAATCAATGAATTTGATTTGTTATATTTTAGAAATCAGAAAATTGCAATATTTACATTAAGTAAAAAAAAATATCTCATTTTCTAATTGATAAATTATCTAATTGCAGCAATCTCTTTCCAGGTAATAAGATGAATATTGTTTTCTTTGAGCTTTGCAGCGCATTCTTCACTTGTGAAAAAATCAAAGTCAATTTGACGCCATTCTGAACCAAAATTTGGATGGTTAATTGTAATTCCTTGCATTTCAAAATCATCAAAAGCAGGATGTAGTAAGAAAACATTGAATCCGGGAATTACGTTGTCTAAAGCTTTTTTATAAGATTTTCTAAGTTCACCTTTTTCGAAATCAGTGTAATATCCAATTAAAAGATTATCAGCTAAAAGTGTATTTTCAAAATCATATTTTTCATCAGACAAGCTAATGGATTCTACAAAATCTTTATTGATGAAAACTGGTAAATTGTATGTTTTTCCGAGTTCTTTATAAATTTCTAAAACTTCTGGAGTTACGCCAACACTGCACATGTGTGAGTCGAGATGTGTAGGTTGGATTCCAAATTGTAAAGCTCTTTCGATTTGGGCTATAAGTTCTTTTTTTATTTCAGAAAGTTTTGCATTGTTTTTGAAATCTTGTCGAGTTTTATAGAAATAACCGTTTTGATCGACTAAACTTGGAACTTCAGAAATAGAAAGAATTGGCCCAAATTTATAATTTTCCCATTCGCAAGTCAGCGTTAAATGAATGCCACAATCGTAATTTGGATTGTCTTTGGCAAATGATGCCATTTCGAAAAACCACGGACACGGTACCATTATACTATAGGAGTTGACAGATCCATTCTGTAGTGCTTTTATCGTTGCTTGATTTTCTGAATGAGATAATCCGGCATCATCGGCGTGAATCATTAATAGTTTGGTGCTTTCTGGATATCCAAGTTTTTGAGCTAGATTCATTTTTAATTGATTTTATTCAAATTTAAAAATTTCTAGAGTTTAGGTTTTATATTGTTTTGGAATTAACTCAATTTTATAATTGACAAATTGCCTAATTAATTAAATTTCCATGAAATTAACTTATCTTTGCCGACTGAAAAAAGAAACAAATGAAGTTCGATTTATTACAAAAAGATCCGCAGTCAAAAGCAAGAGCGGGAAGTATAACTACTGATCACGGCGTAATTGAAACGCCTATTTTTATGCCTGTAGGAACGGTGGCTTCTGTAAAAGGGGTGCATCAGCGTGAGTTGAAAGATGATATTAATCCGGATATTATTCTTGGAAATACCTATCATTTATATTTGCGTCCGCAGACAGAAATTCTTGAAAAAGCAGGAGGATTGCATAAATTCATGAATTGGGATCGTAATATTTTGACTGATTCTGGAGGATATCAAGTATATTCTCTTTCTTCAAACAGAAAAATTAAGGAAGAAGGAGTAAAGTTCAAATCGCATATTGACGGTTCATATCACTTTTTTACACCGGAAAATGTAATGGAAATTCAGCGTACCATTGGTGCTGATATTATTATGGCATTTGATGAATGTACGCCTTATCCTTGTGATTACAGATATGCGCAGCGTTCAATGCACATGACACACCGTTGGTTGGATCGTTGTATTAATCATTTGGAAAAAGTTCCATATAAATACGGTTACGAACAAACATTTTTCCCGATTGTTCAGGGAAGTACTTATAAAGATTTACGCCGCCAATCGGCTGAATATATTGCTAACTCTGGTCAGCAAGGAAATGCAATTGGTGGACTTTCGGTTGGTGAACCAGCTGAGGAAATGTACGCAATGACAGAAGTAGTTTGCGAAATTCTTCCAGAAGATAAACCTCGTTATTTAATGGGTGTTGGAACTCCAATTAATATTTTAGAAAATATTGCGTTAGGAATTGATATGTTCGATTGTGTTATGCCAACGCGTAATGCGAGAAACGGAATGTTGTTTACGGCAAACGGAACAATCAACATCAAAAACAAAAAATGGGAAGCTGATTTTTCTCCAATCGACGAAATGGGACATACTTTTGTAGATACTGAATATACTAAAGCTTATTTGCGTCACTTATTTGCTGCCAACGAATATTTAGGAAAACAAATTGCAACGATTCACAATCTTGGTTTTTATATGTGGTTGGTTCGAGAGGCGAGAAAACATATCTTAGCCGGAGATTTTAGACCATGGAAAGAAATGATGGTTAAAAATATGAGCCAAAGACTTTAAAATATGTTAGTTTGTTTAATCGTATTCGGTTAAACGATTAAACAGATAAACGATTAAACCTTACTATGTTAACAATAATAGATAAGTATATTTTAAAAAGATATTTAGCCACTTTCTCGGTGATGATCTTATTATTTATTCCGATTGGAATTGTAATTGACGTTTCTGAAAAGGTGAATAAAATGCTGGAGAACAAGATTCCGTTTATGGATATTGCACTCTATTATTACAACTTTACTATTTATTTTGCAAATTCACTTTTTCCGATATTTTTGTTTTTATCGGTGATTTGGTTTACTTCAAAATTGGCAAATAATACAGAGATTATTGCGGTTTTAAGTTCTGGAATTTCATTTAGCCGTTTTTTAAGACCTTATATTATTGGTGCTTCAATCGTTTCGGTTTTTGTGCTTTTAATGGGATTTTTTATTGTTCCTGCGGCGAGTGAAGGATTTAATAATTTTAGATATACCTATTTAAAAGGAAATGGAAAAGCAGAGATGCTTGGTAATAACACCAATGTATACAGACAATTAAATGATCACGACTTTATTTATGTAAACAGTTTTAATGAAGAATCTAAAACGGCTTTTAATTTTACACTAGAGCATTTTGAAAAGGAAAAAATGACGTATAAAATTTCAGCAAGCCGAATTAAATGGGATCCAAAAAAGAAAACATATATTTTATACGATTACACTAAAAGAACTGTTGGTGAACTAAATGATATAATCGAAAAAGTTCCTGAAAAAGAACAGAAATTCAAATTTGAATTAGCCGATTTGACTCCGGTTGTTTATATTGCCGAAACACTTTCTTTAGGGAAATTGATCGATTTTATTGATAAAGAAAGAAAAAGAGGTTCAGGAAATATCAATACTTATTTAGTTGTACTTTATAAAAAGTATAGTGTACCGGTTTCTGCCTTTATTTTAACTATTATCGCCGTTGCGGTTTCTTCTATGAAACGTCGTGGCGGAATGGGAACGAATCTGGCTATCGGAATTGCAATTGCTTTCTCATTTGTATTCTTTGATAAAATATTTGGAACCCTTGCCGAAAAATCTACATTCTCACCTTTATTAGCTGTTTGGTTCCCGAATATTGTTTTCGGAATTTTAGCAGTTTACCTACTACGTAATGCGAAACGATAATTTAAAAAGTTATTTAAATCTTCATTTAATTGTTTTTATCTGGGGTTTTACAGCCATTTTAGGCGCCTTGATTACTATTGATGCTGAAAATTTGGTTTGGTTCAGAATGCTTCTTGCCATGATTTTTTTGGGAGCATTTATTATTTACAAAAAACAATCTTTTCAGGTTCCGATAAAAGAACTTTTTAAGCTGATATTTGTTGGTTTATTGATTGCATTACACTGGATTTTCTTTTTTAAAGCCATTCATGTTTCTAATGTTTCCATAACACTTTCGATATTTTCTTTAGGCGCTTTTTTTGCCTCATTACTCGAACCGCTTTTTTACGGAAGAAAAATATTGTTTTACGAAGTTTTCTTCGGATTGATAATTATTGCTGGTCTCGCTTTGATTTTACAGGTTGAAATTAAATATCTTACAGGTGTTTATTATGCCTTGGCAGCAATTATTCTTGGTGTATTGTTTACGCTGATGAATGGAAAGTTAATCTCAGATCATGAGCCTTCAGTAATTACATTTTATGAATTTGGTGCAGGAGTTTTCTTTATCACTTTGTATTTTTTAGTGCAGGGAAAATTTTCTGCTGAATTTTTTTCACTGTCATTAAATAACTGGATGTGGTTGTTTATTTTGGCATCGGTTTGTACTGCTTATGCTTTTACTGCATCTGTAAAAGTTATGCAGCGATTAACGCCTTATACAGTAATGTTAACGACTAATTTAGAGCCAGTTTACGGAATTATGCTGGCTTATTTTATTCTTGGCGGAAAAGAAAAAATGAGTGCTGAATTTTATATAGGAGCCGTAATAATCATCATTACAGTTATTTTAAATGGTGTTTTTAAACATTATAAAAACAAGAAAGAAGTGTAATAGTTTACTTATCTTTTAATTCACAATTTGATACTTTACTAACAATTAACTATGCCAATGATATAATATTTTTATATTTGCGGTTCGATTTAAAAACAAAATTCAAAAATCCATGGAATATTTAGATTTTGAGCTTCCAATCAAAGAACTTGAAGAACAGTTGCAAAAGTGTGTTGTAATTGGAAAAGAATCTGAGGTTGATGTAACAGCAACTTGCAAGGAAATCAACAAAAAATTAGTAGAAACTAAGAAAGAAATATATAAAAACCTTACGGCTTGGCAGCGTGTACAATTGTCAAGACACCCAAACAGACCTTACACTTTAGATTATATCAGAGCAATTTGCGGTGATACATTTCTAGAACTTCATGGAGACAGAGGCTTTAAAGATGATAAAGCAATGGTTGGTGGTCTTGGAAAAATAAACGGTCAGTCGTTTATGATTGTTGGACAGCAAAAAGGTTTTAATACAAAAACACGCCAATACCGTAATTTTGGTATGGCAAATCCAGAAGGATACCGTAAAGCTTTGCGTTTAATGAAAATGGCAGAGAAATTCGGAATTCCGGTTCTTACTTTGGTTGACACTCCGGGTGCATATCCAGGACTTGAAGCAGAGGAAAGAGGACAAGGTGAAGCAATTGCAAGAAATATTTTTGAAATGGTTCGTTTACAAGTGCCAATCATCACAATTATTGTTGGTGAAGGTGCTTCTGGAGGAGCTTTAGGAATTGGTGTTGGAGATAAAGTTTACATGTTAGAAAATACTTGGTATTCTGTAATCTCACCAGAATCTTGTTCTTCAATTTTATGGAAAAGCTGGGAGTACAAAGAACGTGCTGCTGATGCTTTGAAATTGACTTCATCAGACATGAAAAAACAAAAATTAGTTGATGATGTAATTCCTGAACCACTAGGCGGAGCGCACTACGACCGCGAAACTACTTTTAAAACAGTAGCAGAATACATTACCAAAGGATATAATGAATTGAAAGACTTATCAACAGCCGATCTAATTGCCCAGAGAATGGACAAATATAGTAATATGGGCGAGTATAAAGAGTAAATTCTTACAGATTGATTAAAAATCCGAAGCCTTACAGTTTCGGATTTTTTTTTGGTTATGAACATAAAAAGGATATTTATAAACAATTAATAGTTATAACTCGATAACAATTTTTTTTTAAATTTTGTTACTTTCGCTATATGGAAAATTTCAAAAATGTAAACCCTGTAAAGGTAGATAAAACCACTATTATTAATCTTGAAAAAGGAAAACTTCCTCCGCAAGTAATTGATCTTGAAGAGGCTGTTCTTGGTGCGATGATGATTGATAAAAAGGGTGTAGATGATGTAATTGATATTTTGCAGCCTGATGCTTTTTACAAAGACGCACACAAACATATTTTTGAGGCAATTTTACAGCTTTTTACCGAAACACAGCCAATCGATTTATTGACTGTTTCAACGCAGTTAAAGAAAAATGGAAAGTTAGATGTAGCGGGTGGTGATTTTTATTTGATTCAGCTTACGCAGAAAATTGCTTCGTCTGCGCATATTGAGTTTCACTCACGTATTATTCTGCAGAAATTCATTCAAAGAAGTTTGATCAGAATTTCTTCTGAAATTATCGAAGAATCGTATGATGAAACTACAGACGTTTTTGATTTATTAGATAAAGCCGAATCTAAATTATACGAAGTAACTCAGGGAAATATCAAGCGTAGTTCTGAAACTGCGCAGAGTTTGGTTCTTCAGGCGAAAAAACGTATTGAAGAAATTGCTGGAAAAGAAGGTTTGAGTGGTATTGCAACTGGTTTTGAAAAATTAGATGAGGTAACATCTGGATGGCAGCCTTCGGATTTGATTATTATTGCGGCTCGTCCGGGTATGGGTAAAACGGCTTTCGTACTTTCGATGGCACGAAATGTCGCTATTCAGTTTGGACATGCAGTGGCAGTTTTCTCTCTGGAGATGGCATCGGTTCAGTTGATTACAAGGCTTATTTCTTCTGAAACAGGATTGTCTTCAGAAAAATTAAGAACTGGAAAATTAGAAAAACACGAATGGGAGCAATTAAGTACTAAAGTTAAAAACTTAGAAAAAGCCCCATTATTTATTGATGATACACCTTCGCTTTCGATATTCGATTTACGTGCAAAATGCCGTCGTTTGGCTTCGCAACATGGAATTAAATTAATCATTATTGACTACTTGCAGTTAATGACTGCTGGAGGAAACGGAAAAGGAGGAGGAAACCGTGAGCAGGAGATCTCGACAATTTCCCGAAACTTAAAAGCTTTAGCAAAAGAGTTAAACGTGCCGGTTATTGCACTTTCTCAGTTATCGCGTGCCGTTGAGACTCGTGGATCTAGTAAACGTCCTTTGCTTTCGGATCTTCGTGAATCTGGAGCGATTGAGCAGGATGCCGATATTGTATCGTTTATTTATCGTCCTGAATATTATAAAATTGAAGAATGGGATGATGATGAGGCATCTCCAACTGCAGGTCAGGCTGAGTTTATTATAGCCAAACACCGTAATGGTGGACTTGAGAATATTCGTTTGAAATTCTTAGGACATTTAGGTAAGTTCGACAATCTTGAAGAATTTACCGGTGGATTTGATGATTTGCCTTCAAAAATGAATCACGACGATAATCCATTTATTACTAAAAATCTTCCTTCAGCGAATGAAGCTTTTGGAAGCAATCTAAATGACGATGACGATGACAGTGATGTACCATTCTAAATACAATTTAAAAACCTTTTTATAAGGTTTTTTTTATGTCTTAATGTTAAATTTATTAATAAAATTCAGTAGATTAGCGAATCGATTGTTAAAGAATCGCATAATTAACTGTAACCAATAAACAAATTATATATTATGGCAAATGAAAGATTACCTGAAAAAGACACTGACATTACTTTAGAAGTAGCTCAAGGATGGGTTGCAAAATGGAAAAAACAAACTGACGAAGAAACTGCAAAAAAACGTGTTAACTCGTTTTTAATTCCAAAAGTCAATTTAGAAAAAGTTTTAGCACAAGGAATCGATGCTGCAAGAGCTTACATTGGAATAAATGATCAAGGGTTACAAACATTGATGATAGTTGGAACAACTTATAATGAGAAAACTGGAATTTATGAAGATCAAATTCCTAATTACAAAGATGGAGTAGCTGAAGACGGTGCAGGTATTTATGATTTTACAGAACCAAGCCCTCCTGCTACCGCAGATCCAAATAGTCCTATGAACGAATAAAAGTATGCATTCATTTCTTGTAAACTGTGGATACGTTTTCTTGTTCCTTAATTTTATTTTGTATACCATAAAATTCCCTGGAAAAAACAAGGCATATAAAGTGTTTGTAATTTACTTGCTAATTATTGTATGTGTACAGATTGCAGGAAGAATATGTATGATAAAAAAAGTTAGTAATTTATTTTTATCGCATATTTATTTTATTGGACAGTTTATTGCACTGAGTATTTTTTATTTAAAATTAGTAAAAGATCAATTCCAGAAGAAAGTTATTAAAATTGGATTTGTGCTAGTTTTGTTGACCTTAGGTATTCAATATGGTGTAAAACCAGAAATGTTTTTGAAATTTAATTTATATGAAATTTTTATTACTTCGTTTTTGTTAATTATTTACGCAGTTTTTCATTTTTACAATATGCTGGATGAGAAGAAAGAATTTTACTACATAAATATGGGACTTTTATTGTACCTCTTTGCGAGTACAATTCTATTTCTGATAGGTAATTTGACAACAAAATTCAGTAAAGATTTTAGCATGATAACTTGGACTATAAATGCAATTTTGGTTATAGTATATCATTTATTTTTCTTGTACGAATGGAAAGTAAGTTATTTCAGAACGAAGACAATTAATTCTAACTGATTATTTAAAACAATGGTAAAAAAAACAACTTTATTTGGGTTTGCAGGAGCCGCAATTATAATGTTTTCCTGTCAAAAAGATAATTCACTAGATAATGGTTCTGCAGTTTTGGCTAAAGAACAAGAGAATTGGCTAACAGCAAGTTTAGATGCTAATTTTGCAAATTCCCAAAAACAAGTTACCGCTTATTTGTTTTCAACTGATGAACTTTCTAAACTAGTAAAAACTCCAAATGTAGAAAATGTGCAATTTATTTTGGGCTATAGTGAAAATACACTGCAGTTCAAAGCAATTGGAGTTGACAAATCTGGTAAAGAGCTTGTAAGTGTTGATTCGAATATTTTAAAAGATCCTTCATTTGATGATAAATTAGCTAAACTGGAAAATGGCGAAACCAGTAAAACTGATAAAGGATCGGCTCTTTTAAATGAACATTTAATGTTGTCTAAAGAAGCTTACGACGGTATTGTTGCCTGGCAGAATAAATTGAAAACGGTAACTGATTTAAACGAAGTAACTTCATATGAAGGAGCACGTTTTCAGCATTACAGTTTAGAGGCTGCTGTTATAGCTGAAATGCTTAAAGGACATAATACTGCAAACATTGGGTTGTTTCTTGGACTTAATGAAAAAGGAAAAGTGACAACTATTTTAATAGAGTTGGATAAAAACAATGCTATCAAATCAAAATCATCTTTTACAGGGAAGACAATGGATAATCCTGAAGATGTTTATGATGGTACACGTCCTTCACCTCCATTTTAAGAATAATTATTTAAGTATCAGGCAAAACCTTAATCAGAATATAGTTCTGGTTAAGGTTTTCGATATTTAGAAAAAAGTAAAGTTTATTAAAAATAATAATTTAAAGAGTTCATCCCCCTAAATTAATAATTATGAAAAAAACAACTTTATTCGGGCTCGCAGGAGCCGCATTAATTATGTTTTCTTGTCAAAAAGACAATTCACAAGAAAGCAGTTCTGCAGTTTCGACAACAGAGCAAGAGAATTGGCTCACAGCCAAATTAGATGCTGATTTCGCAAGCTCACAAAAACAAGTTACTGCTTATTTGTTTTCAACAGATGAACTTTCTAAACTGGTAGAAACTCCAAATATCGAAAATGTGCAATTTGTTTTGGGTTATAGCGATAACACAGTGCAAATTAAAGTTATTGGAGTTGATAAATCAGGTAAAGAACTTGCTAGTCTTGATTCAAAAATATTGAAAGATCCTTCGTATGATGATAAATTGGCAAAGCTAAAAAATGGCGAAACCAGTAAAACGGATAAAGGATCAGCTCTTTTAAATGAGCATTTAATGTTGTCTAAAGAGGCTTATGACGCTATCGTTGCATGGCAGAATAAATTAAAAACGGTAACTGATTTAAACGAAGTAACTTCATATGAAGGAGCACGTTTTCAACATTATAGCTTAGAGGCTGCTGTTGTAGCTGAAATGCTTAAAGGTCAAAATACCACAAATATTGGATTGTTTTTAGGTCTTAACGGACTTGGAAAAGTAACTACAATTTTGGTTGAGCTGGATAAAAATAATGCCATTAAGTCAAAAACATCTTTTACAGGAAAGACAATGGATAATCCAGAGGATGTTTATGATGGTGTACGCCCTTCGCCTCCATATTAATTTTTGGTATTATTGCCTTTATCAGAATACTGTTTTGAAAGGTTTTTTATCAAACAAGTTGTAAAATAGTTACCCTAAATCCTAAATATGAAAAAAACAATTTTATTCGGGCTCGCTGGAGCCGCATTAATTATGTTTTCTTGTCAAAAAGACAACTCTCAGGAGAATAGTTCTGCAGTTTCGGCAACAGAGCAAGAGAATTGGCTGACAGCCAAATTAGATGCTGATTTCGCAAATTCTCAAAAACAAGTTACAGCTTATTTATTTTCAACAGATGAACTTTCTAAATTGGTAGAAACTCCAAATGTAGAAAATGTGCAATTTATTTTGGGCTATAGCAATAACACAGTACAAATTAAAGTTATTGGAGTTGACAAATCAGGCAAAGAACTTGCAAGTGTTGATTCTAAAATATTGAAAGATCCATCTTATGATGATAAATTAGCAAAGCTTGGAAATGGCGAAACCAGTAAAACGGATAAAGGATCTGCTCTTTTAAATGAACATTTAATGTTGTCTAAAGAAGCTTACGACGGCATCGTTGCATGGCAGAATAAATTGAAAACGGTAACTGATTTAAACGAAGTTACATCTTATGAAGGAGCACGTTTTCAGCATTATAGTTTAGAAGCTGCTATTGTAGCTGAAATGTTAAAAGGAAAAGATACACCAAATATTGGATTATTTTTAGGACTTAACGGAATTGGAAAAGTTACTACAATCTTGGTAGAACTTGATAAAAACAATGCTATTAAGTCAAAATCATCTTTAACAGGAAAAACAATGGATAATCCTGAAGATGTTTATGATGGTTCACGTCCTTCACCTCCTTTTTAAGAATTAATTTCTTAAGAAAGTATTGAAACTCTCTCTCAATAAAAATGATGAGAGAGTTTTATTTGAAAAATGTAGCAAGAATTTCAGTTTGAAAGTATAAAAACAAAACTTATTAAATAATTATGAGAGCTCAAGCAATCCCAGAATCCGAAATTGTTGCAACCGCAATATTCAGCTGTGTTTCTTTTTTATTAATGGGGCTTGTTTTAATCTTGTTTTTTTATTTTTCGCGAAAAAAAATAACGCAGAAAGAACTAGAAAAAAGAGACCTTGAAATCTTCCATCAAAGAGAGCAATTGCACGCCATTATTGTTACTCAGGAAGAGGAAAGAAAACGAATTGCACAAGATCTTCATGATGATATTAGTTCTAAACTGAATATTGTTTCTTTAAACACACATTTGTTATCTGCGCCAAATTTAACCGAATCTGAAGTTAAAGAAATCACAGAAAATATTATTGACCTTACCGCTAAAGCTTTAGAAAATTCCCGAAAAATCGCACACAATTTATTGCCTCCTGTTTTTGAAAAATTTGGACTCAACGCAGGTGTGGAGGAATTATGTGCAGAGTTTGAAACCAGTAAATCGGTAAAAGTGTATTATAAAAATGAAATTGATTTTGATGATAAAGATATTGATCGTCATTTGCACATTTTTAGAATTCTTCAGGAATTTATGAATAATTCACTTAGACATGGAAAAGCAACTGAAATCAAAATTTCTTTCTCTGATGAAAATGGAATTTCGACTTGTAATTATCATGATAACGGAATTGGCTTTGACAGTAAAAGCGATGAAAATCAAAAAGGCCTCGGAATGAAAAATATTGAGAGCCGTATTTCTTTCTTAAAAGGAACAATTCAAATTTCTTCAGAAAAAAATAAAGGTTTCACTGCAAATTTTACATTTTAAGTTAAAATGATGTATTATTTGTAGTTTTAAATCGACATATTAGCTTTCTTCGGTTATTGTTTGCTACATATTTTGTAAATTCGGCAAACCAAATGACCAAAAACAGAATAAAAAATGAAAGCTGCTGTTAAAATTGCTTTAGTAGATGATGAAGTTTTATTTCGAAAAGGAATTGCCTTTTTGTTGCAGAGAGAAGAAAATATCGAAATTATTTTTGAAGCATCAAATGGCGAAGAACTTCTGGCCAGCTTAGAAGAAAGCGAAATAAAACCAGATATTATTGTAATGGATTTGAAGATGCCGGTTCTTAACGGCGTCGAAGCCACAAAGATTATTCGTAAATCTTATCCGGATATTAAAATAATTGCCCTTACCAGCTACGATACAAAATCATTTATTGCCAATATGATTCAGGTTGGTGCTGTTGCCTATCTGATAAAAAATACAACTCCAAAAGATTTGATACATACTATTAATGAAGTTGCAAAAAAAGGATTTTATTATAACGAGAATGTATTAAAAATAATTCAGGAAACGATTGTTTCGTCAAAAACATCAAAAGTTAACCTGGAAACTAGTTTTCTTTCTCCTCGTGAAATTGAAATTCTCCAACTTATATGTCAGCAAAAAACAACTACTGAAATTGCAGAACATCTTTTTTTAAGTCCGAGAACAGTTGAGGGGCATCGCAATAATTTGCTTCTTAAAACAGAATCAAGAAATATTGCTGGATTAGTTGTGTATGCGATACAAAATGAAATTGCTGTTTTGACGCTTTAATTTTTTTAGGCTGTTAGAAATTGTATTGACAGAACGTAATACAAGATGATGGTAAGAACTAGTACGCAAATCCCAATTTTTTGAATGACATTTAATCCTTTAGGCTGGTTATTACTTTCGTTAAATTTCATATTTTTCGTTTTCATTGATTTATATCTCAATGATTTGGGATACCAAATGTAATCAGAATTTGCTTTTGTGAAATAGGTGTTTATACCTGTTTTTATATTCTTATATAAAAAGTTAATTTTTTAACTTTTCTTTCAATCATAAAACAAGAGCAACTATAGTATTTTACAAGCTTCCTTTATATCTTTACTAAAATAATTTTTTAATGAAGAAGAGTTTAGTTTTTATCTTTATAGTATTGCTTTCGTTTTCTGCAAAAGCGTCCTTTATTTTACTTCCAATGGACGAAACGACACAGCAAAATCACCTTAAAGCTTACGGAATTACCTATTGGTGTTTGAGTAAAGATTATAAGGCAAGCTGGCTTCTAAATTATAGAGGAGGTTCATTTTTATTGCCTGATGCCGAAGAAATTAGAAAAGAATGTAAAATTCGAGGTGTAAGCTTTGAAGTTTTATCTGATAGTGAAGAAGCGGCAATTTTAAATGATATTTCTAGTCCGTCTCAAAATATGGAATCGGTTATTTTGGAAAAAGCTCCAAAAATTGCGGTGTATACTCCAAAAGGGAAACAACCTTGGGATGATGCGGTAACTTTAGTTCTTACTTATGCCGAAATTCCCTTTACGCCAATATATGATGAAGAAGTTTTGAGCGATCAATTATTATTATATGATTGGCTTCACTTGCATCATGAGGATTTTACAGGTCAATATGGTAAATTTTATGCGGCATATAAAAATACGCCATGGTATATTGATCAGAAAAAAGATGCTGAGGCTTTAGCTGCAAAATTAGGTTATGCCAAAGTTTCTCAGGAAAAAGGAGCTGTTGCCAAAAAAATTCGGGATTTTGTAATTGGTGGTGGTTTTATGTTTGCTATGTGCTCTGCAACAGATAGTTTTGATATTGCACTTGCCGCTGATGGTGTTGATATTTGTGAAGCTATGTTTGATGGTGACCCAAGTGATTCTAATTATCAGTCAAAATTAGATTATGGAAATTCTTTTGCTTTTAAAAATTTCACTTTGGAAAGAAGACCAGAAGTTTATGAGTTTTCAGATATTGATATGACGCTAAAACGTAAAGTTCCAATGGAAAAAGATTATTTTACTTTGATGGAATTTTCAGCAAAATGGGATCCAATTCCGAGTATGTTATGTCAAAACCACACTCAGTTGGTTAAAGGATTTATGGGGCAAACGACTTCGTTTGATACTGCATTAATTAAATCAAATGTTTTAATAATGGGTACCTGTGAATTAAATGGTGAATCAAGATACATTCATGGAGAAAAAGGAAAAGGAATGTTTACTTTTTTTGGAGGACATGATCCGGAAGATTTTCAACATCAAGTTGGAGATCCGCCAACTGTTTTAGATTTGCACCCTAATTCTCCTGGTTATCGATTAATTTTGAACAATGTTTTGTTTCCTGCGGCAAAAAAGAAGAAGCTTAAGACCTAAATTAATTTAAAGAAAATTCCAGCCAAATTGGTAAATGATCGGATATTTTTCGGGCTTCCGTCATTGAATTGAACTTTTTGTAAAACGGAATTATGCCTGAATTTATATAGTTTAGATTTGACGTTTTGTAAAATATATTGTCAAATTCTGAAGCTAGACATTCGGTATTTTTGCATTTTTGTTTTAATGTCGTTTTTTGATTTATTAAAGCAGAAGTATACCCCATTTTCTTTAATGGAAAAAATACCGTATGTGATTGCGGACAATTAAAATCCCCCATAAAAATCAAATTCAAATCAGGGTAGGAGTTAGGTATAAATTTAAAATACTTTATTTCGGTTTCTGGGTTTTTATTTTTGGTGATGGCATGAAAGTTACTTAAAGTGATGGTCTTTTTGCCAATTTCAAATGTGGCGTAATAAGGTTCGCGATCAATTTCTAAAGTATATTTTTTTTCAAGCCACGGTTTCCCTTTTAATTTTGCTTTACTTGTTTTCCAAATAAAGGCATAACGTTCGGCCTTATAACTACTGCTGGTTGTTGGGTCACTGATTGCATAAGCCCATTTTGAGCCTTTTTCGTTTAAAACTGAAGTAAGTTTTGCAATTGCCTGCGCGCCACCATAACCGGCAACAACTTCCTGAATGGCAATGATATCGTAGTCGAGAACTACATTTGCGATAAAGTTTATTTCGGATTCAGATTTTGATTTCCCATAATTTTCTAAATTCCAAGACAGAATTTTTGTTTGTGAAAAAGAAAGGAACGTAAAAAAAGAAAGAACAATGCTTAAAATGGTTTTCATTCGAAATTTAAAAATTCAAATATAAGCATTACAAGTTTTGACTAAAAGGGATTAATTCTTTTTATATCTGTTTTTTAATGCAGTCGAAATAATAATGATTTGTAATACTAGCAGCGCCGGAATAAAAATCATTTTCCATTCAATCTCATAACCACCTGATTTTTCAGATACAAATGCAAAACTTACAGATAGAAAGATACAAAGAAGCATTGTTTTCATAATAATTCTGTTTTTGGTTGTATTAATTTTTGCTAAAAAATTAATGCGATATTTAGGTTTCATTGGTCAGTTAATAGAATTGTACACAAATTTATGAGTATAAAAGGGCATTTCCTTACGGAAAACCGTAATGAAAATGTTAATTAAACCAAACCAAAATCTTTTGCAATAGCAATTAAATGAACATTATTATTTGCTTTAAAATATATTTTTAATTTGTTGATTCGTTTTTCAATACTACTGGTTCCATTTGGCGTTATCGATAATGCTTTGAATTCATTTGAAATATGCTCTAAAATATAGCCTTTTGCTAAAAGCGATAAAATTGAAATATCATATGATTCAATTTCAATTAGAGATTTGTCATTAAAACTAAAAGATAAATCAGATGATAATATTTTTTCTTCATTCTGATAAACTTTCTCAATAGCTTTTCTTAATTCTTCGATACTATTTCTGCCTTTAGATACGTATGCATTAATGCCCAAATCATTGAATAATGATTTTATGCGGTACGATTTGTCTTCTATAGAAAAAATAATTTTTTTTAACTCAGGTTGTACTTTATTAGCGGCTTCAACAAGATCTTCACCACTAGTCAGCTGGTTTTTTCTATGATCAATCTTGAATGATAAATCACTAATTAATAAATCGTAAGGAGCATTATCAGCAATTGCTTTTTTTATTTTTAATAAACCATCATCACAATATTTTACATGGTCGATCATAGGAACTTTTAAGTCTTCAAGTACTTGAATTACAGCTATGCTTATGCTGTCTAAATCTTCGGCAACTAAAACCTTTTTGAACATATAATTTTCTTTTAAATTGGGAATGTAAAACTTACTTTAAAACCTTTGTCAGAATTTTTATCAAAAGTAATAGTTCCTTTTATAGTTTTTATACGGTTTTCCACATTTTGAAGACCATTTTTAAGAATTAGAGGATTATTTGTTGTTCCAACACCATTATCAGCATATAAAACAGTTAAGAGGCTATTCGATATTTTTAATGTAACACTAACTAAGCTTGCTTCGCTGTGTTTTTTCATGTTACGAAACATTTCCTGAAGTACTCTATAGAGCATTATTTTTTTGTTTTTTTCAATTTGGTTCCAACGAACGACATCAAAACCTTGAAGTAGAATGTTCACTTTTTCGGTTTTAAAACCTGAAATCATTTCTTTTAATTCAAAAACATAATTTTCATCAGTGGTAATAAAGCTGTTTTCTTTAGAAATGTTTCTAGTTTTTGAATATATATTTTCAAGGTTATTTAAAAGCTGATCTTTATTTTCATTTTGTTCCAGATTTCCTTTTTTGATGAGGATTAAAGTTTGATACAAATCGTTAGCAAGTTCAGTATCTAATTTTTTAGAAATTCTGGCTTCACTTATATAGATAGCTTCATTTTTTTCTTTTTTACTTTTTTTGAAAAGATGGAAAAATAAAAATAAGAATGCTGAAAGAACAAACGATATAGAAATATATAAAATGATATTACGGTTTTTTTGTCTTTCTAGTTGCAATTCTTTTTCCGCTTTTTGATTTTTTAGTTCTAGATTTTCTTCTTTATCTTTTTTTGAATTATATATAATATCAGCAAATTGATTTTTTGCTTTTTTTCTGCTTACAATAAGGCTGTCAATCTTTCTAATATAAATTTTCCAGTATTTTTTTGAATTTTTGGGATTATCGGCCTCAATAAGTTGTGCCAACATATTAATTTCATTTGTTGAAGATTTTGCTCTTTTTGCACAATAGTAGGCTTTCTCTGCGTTAATTTTTTTTAGCCTTGGATTATTGTATTTTAAATAATATCTGTAAAAAGAGTGATAGCTGCCAATTAGTTCATAATCATCGTTTAGTGTAAGAGTTAATTTTAAGCTTTCGTCAAAGCACTTGAATGCTTGTTCTTTGTGATTTCCAAGATATAAATAGGAAAGGCCTAGATTATACAATAAAGCGGCATGTTGATAATCTGTATTCGAAGGGGTGATTTTATCGACAATTTTGTATTTAGATATTGGTTCTAATAAATCTATCGCCTCTTGATATTTTTTTTGGTGCATATAGACAAATGCAATTTCAGATAATATTCGCGATTTTCGAAATGTAGAAAACGCTGTTTTTAATGCTTTTTTATGATAATATAATGCCTTTTCGTAATCATATGTATACAAATAGTTATAAGCCATGAATGTATAAGCATTGACGGCATACTTTACATTGGTTGTTTTTTCTAAATAGGGGAATCCTTTTATAAGTGTGGCTTCTGCTTCGTAATAATCACCATATCGTTGCAGGATTTCAACCATATGATTTAATGAGCCAACATAGTAATCTGCATAATCTTCTTTTGGATTACATAATAATTGTGTTTTGTTGAAATAAAAAAGTGCGCTGTCATGTTTTCCGGAATCAAAAAAAGCAAATGCTTTTTCTTGCATTTGTTTTATTTCGGCTGTACGGTCTTTTTTGATGTATTTTATCTGCAGGTTTTTTGCCTGAGAAAATTGTATAGAAAAAATTGTTGCCAATACGATAGAAAAGAATAGCAAGTAAAAAACAACGAGTTTTTTGTAAAAAAAACGAATTAAGTTCTTAATTATCATAATGGGAATTTAATTAGAACTTTAAAACCTTTTCCAAACTCTGAATGAATATCGATTTCGCCTTGAATACTATGAATTCGATTTTCCATATTGTGCAAGCCGTTTTTCAAAATCATTTTGCTTGTATCTATTCCTTTCCCATTATCAGTATAATTGATTATAATAGTATTGTCTTTTTCTTTAAAAGTTATTGCAACTAAGCTGGCCTCGCTATGTTTTTTCATGTTTACAAGTAATTCTTGTATAGCTCTGTAAACTGATATTTTTTTTATTTTATCGACTTTATTCCACGAAATTGTGTCCAAATCATTTAGTAGAAGATTTACATTAGTGGTGTTGAATCTCGAAATCATTTCTTTAAGCTGAACAGTAAAATTCTGATCGCTCAAAACGGGATTATTTTCCTTTGAAATATTTCGCGTTCGGGAATAAATATCATCTATCTTTTTTAATAAATGAGTACTGTTTTCTTCAGCAGAAAGATTTTTGTTTTCTATAAATGCCATAGCATGATAGACATCATTAGCTAATTCATCATGTAATTTTTTTGACATTCTAGTTTCACTCTGATAAGTTGCTTCAATTTTTTCACGATTTGCTCGTGCGGTTAAATAAAAATAAAGAAAGATAATAAGGCATAATGCTACTATGATTATGACATATGAAATGATATTTCTTCTTTCCTGTTTTTCTATTTGAAGCTCATTTTTAATTTTTTGAGCTTTTAGTTTTAAGTTTTCTATTTTTTCTTTTTTAGAATCATATTTAATTTTTGCAAATTTATTTTTTGCTTTTTGTCTGACTTCATAAATACTATCCACTAATTTTATATATATAAGTGTATTTTTCTTTGTCTCTATATCTGAGCTATTATTTATAATCAATTTCAGAGCAAGTAAACAATCATCAATATTGCCGGCCGAAGTGAAATTTTCATAACTTAATTTTGCATATTTCATTGATAAAGCTGCATTGTCTTTTTCATAATAGTCAGCAAGATTATAATAAGTTCGGCCCAGGCCATCTTGATCTTTTGCTTCAGATTTTATTTCAATACTTTTTTGAAAATAAGACAATGCTCTAGGATCCTTAAGTCTATAATAGCAATGCCCAATATAATCGAGTATTTTTGAATAATATGCGGGGTTTTGTTGTATAATTTTTTCTTTACTTATTGAAAGAAAAATTCGCAGGGCTTCATTGAATTTTCGCTGTTTTATATAAATAACGGCGATATTATTTTCTGCTTCAAGTTTATTAATTCGATTGCTTTTTAAAATAAATGCTTTAGAATAATAATAAATAGCATTCGGGTAGTCATAAGTATAATAATAATTTCTGCCTAAAACGCTATAGATATTCCATACATATTCTGAATCAGTAATTTTATTTAAAAAAGGAAATGTTTCTGTTGCGGTTATAGTGCTTCCAATAAAGTCTTCATGGTCCTGTTGAATTTCGGCCATGTAATACATGCAGTATACATAGCTTTTAGCATCTTCGTTTTGGTTACAGTTTGCTCTTGCTTTATTGTAAAGATAAAATGCGCTATCGAGCTGTTTATTCTTATAAAATAAATCAGCAGCATTAATTATCTTTTCTATTTCGACCTTATTGTTTGTGATTTTCTCTGTACTATTTTTTTTCTTCTGACAGGCAAAAAACAACAGAAGAAGAAACAAAATAGGCCAAGAAAATCGTATTCTTTTTGTAACCATGCGCCAAAAATAGAAAATTATATTTCTTACAACCACGTATAAATACGGTATTTTGTTTTAGTTTGAAAAAAATAAATTTCGGAATCTCATTTACAGGCATATACAAACACACCCTTCAATAGAAGGGTGTGTACGCGTGAATTTGTTGTAAAATTTATCTTTATAAAATTATTCTGCTCTCATTCCGGTAGCAATTCCAATTCTGTTCCAGGCATTAATTGTAATAATGGCTAAAATGATTTCAGCTAGATATTTTTCGTCAAATAGTTTTGCAGCATTTTGATATACTTCTTCTGAAACGTGATTACTAATTAAAGTTATTTCTTCAGTAAGTGCCAATATTGCTTTTTCTTCTTCACTGTAAAAATCAGCTTCACGCCAAGCACTTAGCAAATAAATGCGTTGTTCCGTTACGCCTAATTTTCTTGCATCCGCTGTATGCATGTTTATACAATAAGCACAGCCGTTGATTTGCGATGCTCTAATTTTGATTAACTCCTTGTGTACTGGAGATAGGGAAGTAGAAGCAATATATTTTTCTAGGCCTAACATGGCTTGGTAAGCTTCAGGGGCAACTTGCGGGATAACGATTCTTGATTTCATTTTTATATGTTTTAAAAGTTCATTACAAAGGTCAGTAATGTATGCTTGTAAAAACTTGAACTACTTCAAGAAAGTCGAATCAGACTTTTCCTGCCCTAATTTTACTCATAAACTCTGCTGAAAAATCTAAATAAGATGCTATCATATATTGAGGAACACGTTGAACAAATTCTGGGAAATGATCGTTAAAATGATGATATCTTTCTTCAGCCGACATAGTGAATAAGAATTTAATTCGCATTTGCATTGCGCCAAATGTTTTTTGAGATACAATTCTAAAATATCGCTCCAGACTCGGAATTTCAATTAAAAGTGCTTCCAATACAGTTTTCTCAATTGCAATTACTTCTGTGTTTTCTACTGCCTGTAAATAAAAGCTGGATGGAATATGATTGTGGTAGCTCAGATAATCTGTAATCCACCAGTTTTCGATGCCAAATTGTAATGTTTGTTCTACACCTTTCGAGTTGATAATATATTGCCTCATGCAGCCTTTAATTATAAAATAGATAGTGCTGCAAATTTGACCTTCTTCTAATACATGCTCTTTCTTTTTAATTTTAGAAAGAGTAAGAGCCGATTCTAATTTATCAATTTCTGAAGGTTCTAAAACAATGAATTTTCCAATATGATCAAAAAGTGGTTTGTACATAAAAAAGGTTAGGTTTTATGCAAAGTTACTTTTTAAATTTTGTTTGTGATAGAAAATATTAGAGGACAAAATAATTTAATTATAGAAATTGATGGCAAATTTGCTGTTTACTAAGACACCACTAGAAACAGCTGCTTTCCAATTAGCGTTTTCAATAAAGTTTCTAAGCTGGCTAACAATTGAATCGCTGTATTTTTTATTCTCGGGATTTGTAAAGTTAATTTCAATATTAATATCTGATATTTTAGAATCTCTTTTAATAATGAAGTTTGTCTTCGCGAAAAAATCCCTTTGATTTATGCTTTTGATAAAGTCATTTGGAAACTTAAAGACTGTAAAGAAATCTTTTTGAATTTGCCTTTTTTGTTCTAAGAACTCGGATGCACTTGGATATATCAAACAATAGTCGTCTACTCCATTTGGATATTCAAAAGGGATTTCTATTCTACTCATTACATACAAGCTATCTGCGCTTCTTTCAATCTGTTTTGTAAAGTTATGCCCATATTTGAGATTTAATAGCTCATTTGAGGCTTTGTAGTAGCAATTTGTAACTGCAGGGTAGCTTTCTGCTTCGTTTCCAATTCGGTATAATGAAAATTCAGGTTCACTAGAATAACGAAATTCAATTTTCTTTTCTTTAAGTAATTCTTTTAAATAGGAGTGATGTCTTTTGTAATCGCTATCAAGATAACCTTCTGGTTCAATATAGTAAAGAATTTCTTGAAATTTGAAATCCATTTTGGCTCTTTTTATTTCAGAAAGACAATTAGAATCTCGTTTGTCAATTACACCAATTATAGTAGTGATGGAATTCTTGTCTAAAGTATTCTCCTGTGATTTGACTGAGGCAATCTGCAGCATGAACAAAATTAAAATGAGTCTTTTCATTTAAAGTCAATTGAAATTAAAAAAGGATTGAAAACAAAAAACCATTCGCGTTAACGAATGGTTTTCTATAATAAGTAAGTAATCTTAAATTGAGTTTATAAAACGTTTTATTTTACTTTATTAAGAATAGCTTTGAAAGCTTCTGGGTGGTTCATAGCTAAATCTGCAAGAACTTTACGGTTCAATTCGATTCCGTTAGCTTTAACTTTCCCCATGAATTGAGAATAAGACATTCCTTCTAATCTAGCTCCAGCGTTGATACGTTGAATCCATAATGAACGGAAATTTCTTTTGTTTTGTTTTCTATCGCGGTAAGCGTAGCACATTGCTTTCTCTACTGCATTCTTAGCAACTGTCCAAACGTTTTTACGTCTTCCAAAGAAACCTTTGGCTTGCTTCATTATTTTTTTTCTTCTTGCTCTTTTAGCAACTGAATTTACCGATCTTGGCATAATTTTAATGTGTTTTTGTAGCAGGCGTCCTGAATTGAATCAAAGGAACTTAATGGCCATACTCCAAGGTTATATAAATAATTTTTTAACCTAAAGAATTATTAGATAATTCTTAATTGTTGTTTGATGCTTTTCATATCTGTTGAGTGAACTAGCGCTGAGTGAGTCAAAGCTAATTTACGTTTTTTAGATTTTTTAGTCAAGATGTGACTTTTAAAAGCATGCTTTCTTTTAATCTTTCCAGAACCAGTAACTTTAAAACGTTTCTTAGCGCTAGATTTAGTTTTCATTTTAGGCATTTTTCCTAGTGTTTTAATTTATTCTTACTTACTTATATCTTGAGTCAAAAAATTTGAAAGTCAAAAGGCAAAAGTCAGTTTGTGACTTTTGACTTTAAGACTTTGTACTTTAAGACTTATTTCTTTTTCTTAGGAGCAATGAACATAATCATTCTCTTTCCTTCCAAAACTGGCATCGCTTCAACTTTACCATGTTCTTCCAAATCCGTAGCCAAACGCAATAATAAAATTTGCCCTTGATCTTTATAGATGATAGAACGTCCTTTAAAGAATACGAAAGCTTTTAATTTTGCACCTTCTTTAAGGAACTTTTCAGCATTCTTTCTTTTAAATTCATAATCATGCTCATCTGTTTGAGGACCAAAACGAATTTCTTTTACTACAACCTGAGTTGACTTAGCTTTTAGAGCTTTATCACGTTTCTTTTGTTCGTAAACAAATTTCTTGTAATCCATGATTTTACAAACCGGTGGCTCAGCATTTGGTGAAATTTCAACCAAATCTAATTCGAACTGATCTGCTAATCGCAAAGCATCTGCAAGTTTAAAAACACCTGGTTCGATGTTTTCACCCACTAGTCTTACTTCTTGTACACCACGGATATTGTTATTTATCCTGTGTGCGTCCTTTTTTTCTACTCGAGGTTGAAAACCTCTGTTGCTTCTTATTGCTATGACTTTATAATTTAAGTTAAACTGTAAAAACTTTTAATGTTTTTTTTATTTCTTCGTTTACAATCGAAGCAAATTCTTCGATAGAAACTGTAATGTTACCTTTTCCTTCTTGTCCGTGGCGACGAATAGAAATAGTGCCGTTTTTCTCTTCTTCTTCGCCTACAATCAGCATAAATGGGATTTTTTGCATTTCTGCATCCCTAATTTTCTTGCCAATTGTCTCGTTTCGATTGTCAATTAGGGCGCGAATTTCGTGATTTTCTAGCAAATCTAAAACTTTTTTAGCATAATTTTCGTATTTCTCGCTCAAAGACAAGATTATAGCCTGTTCAGGCATTAGCCAAAGTGGGAAATTTCCTGCAGTGTGTTCTAGTAAAATTGCTATAAATCGTTCCATAGATCCAAAAGGAGCTCTGTGAATCATAACTGGTCGATGTAATTCATTATCAGCACCTTTATAAGTCAAATCAAAACGCTCTGGCAAGTTGTAATCTACTTGTATTGTTCCTAATTGCCATTGTCTTCCTAAAGCATCTTTTACCATGAAATCCAGTTTAGGACCATAGAATGCTGCTTCACCATATTCTACAACAGTATTAAGACCTTTATCCCTTGCTGCGTTGATAATAGCATTTTCAGCTTTCTCCCAATTTTCGTCAGTACCAATATATTTCTCTCTGTTTTCTTGATCTCTCAATGAAATTTGAGCTGTAAAGTTTTCAAAACCTAATGAACCAAATACATATAATACAAGGTCAATTACTTTTTTAAACTCTTCGTCTAATTGTTCTGGAGTACAGAAAATATGCGCATCATCCTGAGTAAATCCTCTAACACGAGTTAAACCGTGTAATTCGCCAGATTGCTCATATCTATATACAGTACCAAATTCAGCATAACGTTTTGGCAAGTCTTTATAAGACCAAGGACGAACATTGTAAATCTCACAGTGGTGAGGACAGTTCATTGGTTTCAATAAAAACTCTTCACCTTCTGCTGGAGTGTGAATTGGCTGAAAACTATCAGCGCCATATTTTGCATAGTGACCAGAAGTTACATAAAGTTCTTTTTGACCAATATGTGGACTCACAACTTGCTCGTAACCTGCTTTCTTTTGAGCTCTCTTTAAGAATTGCTCTAAACGTTCTCTAAGTGCAGCGCCTTTTGGTAACCATAGCGGTAAACCTTGACCAACTTTTTGTGAGAAAGCAAATAATTCTAATTCCTTTCCTAATTTACGGTGATCACGGCGTTTTGCTTCTTCAAGAAGTTCAAGGTACTCAGTTAAATCTTTTTGTTTAGGGAAAGAAGTTCCGTAAACACGAGTTAGCTGTTTGTTTTTTTCATCACCTCTCCAGTAAGCACCAGCAACACTCATGATTTTTACAGCTTTGATAATTCCAGTATTTGGAATGTGTCCTCCACGGCATAAATCAGTAAAAGTAGCATGATCACAAAATGTAATAGTTCCGTCTTCTAAATTCGAAATCAATTCAGTTTTGTAAACGTTATCTTTATACATTTCTAAAGCTTCGGCTTTAGTTACAGGACGCATTTTGAAATCGTATTTTCCTCTCGAAATTTCAAGAATACGGTCTTCAATCTTTTTAAAGTCTGCTTCAGAAATTTTCTGATCTTCAAAATCAACATCATAATAGAATCCATTAGCAATCGCAGGTCCAAGAGTTAATTTGATCCCAGGGTATAATTCCTCAAGAGCTTGCGCCATTACGTGCGAAGTCGAATGCCAGAAAGCTTTTTTACCTTCAGCATCATTCCAAGTATATAATATAAGATTACCATCGGTCGTCAATGGAGTCTCGGTTTCAATAGTTGTACCATTAAAAGATGCAGAAATAACATTTCGTGCAAAACCTTCGCTAATGTTTTTAGCGACCTCCATTGGAGTTACGCCTTGAGCGAACTCTCTAATTGACCCATCGGGTAAAGTAATCTTGATCATTGTTTATAATTTTGTGAATGCAAATATACATGATTACAAAAATACATACAATATATATTGAGAAGATTGCTCTATTATATATATATGTATAAAATGATTACCACATATAATAGTAGATTTTGTTTGTACAAGTCGATAGAAATTCAAAACCTGTCGGGTTTGTTTTTTTCTATACATATATATGTATATAGAAAGCTATACTATATAGTAAGAGTAGAAAGCCCGAATTTTGGATTGTATATAAGGAGCTGTTTCCCGCTATCCGCTTCAATCTTTTGCTTTTTAAAGAAAAAAGCAAAAGGATTTCCGCTGCTATCGGGGCTAGGGCAGTTGTTTTCAGCAGAAATCCCCCGAAATAAAAGACCAAAGAGGGCCTTGAATAGAGAAAATCTAATGCTTTGCTGTCTTTCCGGGATCAAAAGCGCCGGAGAATCCACTTCAAAAGGTTGTTTCCTTATCATAAAAGAAGCCGAAAGATTAAAAATCCGCTAAAAGCTGGATATGAAAACCCGCTAAAATCATGAAAACCTCACTGTAATTCAGAAAAACGCTACAAAGAATCAAAAAAAAATGATTTGTAAAGAATCCGTTATCAGTGAGTTAAGAAATAATCCGAAAAAAGATGAAAAAAAGAGGCTAAAAAAGCTTGTATAACTGAATAAAGGTTCTACTTTTGCACCCGCAACAACGAAAGGCGTTCACTGAAATACTGGCAAGCGAGACGATTTAAACTGAAAAATATTTTCAAAAAAAGATTTCGAAAAGCTTGTGAGATTTGAAAATGCTTTTTACATTTGCACCCCGCAAAACACGGAAAGTTCATTGAGAGATTGGGAGGAAAGTTTGGAATATGAGACGAAAAAAAAGTTTCAAATTTTTTTAAATTTTTCTTGCGAGAAACAAAAAGAATTTTTAGTTTTGCACCCGCTTTGAGAGACAAGCGAAGGAAACAAAATTACGTTCGTAGACATATTGAATTGACAGCCGTTCCGATGAGAATCGGAACAAATAGAATAAGAGTAATGGAATCGATAGATTCGAAAAGAACCACTAGAGGAAGCATCGACTATATAATATTAAAATATACGATGAAGAGTTTGATCCTGGCTCAGGATGAACGCTAGCGGCAGGCTTAACACATGCAAGTCGAGGGGTATAGTTCTTCGGAGCTAGAGACCGGCGCACGGGTGCGTAACGCGTATGCAATCTACCTTTCACAGAGGGATAGCCCAGAGAAATTTGGATTAATACCTCATAGTATAGTGAGTTGGCATCAACACACTATTAAAGTCACAACGGTGAAAGATGAGCATGCGTCCCATTAGCTAGTTGGTAAGGTAACGGCTTACCAAGGCAACGATGGGTAGGGGTCCTGAGAGGGAGATCCCCCACACTGGTACTGAGACACGGACCAGACTCCTACGGGAGGCAGCAGTGAGGAATATTGGTCAATGGGCGCAAGCCTGAACCAGCCATGCCGCGTGCAGGATGACGGTCCTATGGATTGTAAACTGCTTTTGTACGAGAAGAAACAACATTACGTGTAATGTCTTGACGGTATCGTAAGAATAAGGATCGGCTAACTCCGTGCCAGCAGCCGCGGTAATACGGAGGATCCAAGCGTTATCCGGAATCATTGGGTTTAAAGGGTCCGTAGGCGGTTTAGTAAGTCAGTGGTGAAAGCCCATCGCTCAACGGTGGAACGGCCATTGATACTGCTGAACTTGAATTATTAGGAAGTAACTAGAATATGTAGTGTAGCGGTGAAATGCTTAGAGATTACATGGAATACCAATTGCGAAGGCAGGTTACTACTAATGGATTGACGCTGATGGACGAAAGCGTGGGTAGCGAACAGGATTAGATACCCTGGTAGTCCACGCCGTAAACGATGGATACTAGCTGTTGGGGGCAACTTCAGTGGCTAAGCGAAAGTGATAAGTATCCCACCTGGGGAGTACGTTCGCAAGAATGAAACTCAAAGGAATTGACGGGGGCCCGCACAAGCGGTGGAGCATGTGGTTTAATTCGATGATACGCGAGGAACCTTACCAAGGCTTAAATGTAGATTGACCGTTTTGGAAACAGAACTTTCGCAAGACAATTTACAAGGTGCTGCATGGTTGTCGTCAGCTCGTGCCGTGAGGTGTCAGGTTAAGTCCTATAACGAGCGCAACCCCTGTTGTTAGTTGCCAGCGAGTCATGTCGGGAACTCTAACAAGACTGCCAGTGCAAACTGTGAGGAAGGTGGGGATGACGTCAAATCATCACGGCCCTTACGCCTTGGGCTACACACGTGCTACAATGGCCGGTACAGAGAGCAGCCACTGGGTGACCAGGAGCGAATCTACAAAGCCGGTCACAGTTCGGATCGGAGTCTGCAACTCGACTCCGTGAAGCTGGAATCGCTAGTAATCGGATATCAGCCATGATCCGGTGAATACGTTCCCGGGCCTTGTACACACCGCCCGTCAAGCCATGGAAGCTGGGGGTGCCTGAAGTCGGTGACCGCAAGGAGCTGCCTAGGGTAAAACTGGTAACTAGGGCTAAGTCGTAACAAGGTAGCCGTACCGGAAGGTGCGGCTGGAACACCTCCTTTCTAGAGCCTCGAATGTTAGTGCTTGCACACGTTGGGGAAAAAAGATGCGGATCGAAATGGGTCTGAATTGAGGATTTTATTACTCTTGCTGTTAATTTAAAAAAATGATAAAACTTAAGTAAAACAGAGTCTCGTAGCTCAGCTGGTTAGAGTACTACACTGATAATGTAGGGGTCGGCAGTTCGAGTCTGCCCGGGACTACTATTTGGCTTAAAAAAAAAGGAAATTCTAGAGTTGAGTTCTTATGAATATAAATTCATAATTCATAATTCACAATTCATAATTAGATTGGGGGATTAGCTCAGCTGGCTAGAGCGCCTGCCTTGCACGCAGGAGGTCAACGGTTCGACTCCGTTATTCTCCACGAATTTACTTGAAGAAGTAAATAAAAGTTCATTGACATATTGAGATAAGAAAATAATAAAAAGTAGAAAGCGTTTTTTACAATTTATTGTAGAAAACAAAAAAAAACGGTCTTGTTTTTAGGAACAAGATTGGTACAATAAGCAAAATAAGGGCGTATGGGGGATGCCTAGGCTCTCAGAGGCGAAGAAGGACGTGATAAGCTGCGAAAAGCTGCGGGGACGAGCACACATCGATTGATCCGCAGATATCCGAATGGGGCAACCCACTATGTTGAAGACATAGTACACCGATAGGTGGGCAAACCCGCTGAACTGAAACATCTAAGTAGGCGGAGGAGAAGAAAACAAAAGTGATTCCGTAAGTAGTGGCGAGCGAACGCGGATTAGCCCAAACCAATAATGTTACGGCATTGTTGGGGTTGTAGGACCACGACATTTCATGCATGCAGAACCGGAAGTTATTGGAAAGTGACGCCATAGAGGGTGATAGCCCCGTATGGGTAATAAATGTAATGAATAGTGGTATCCTGAGTAGGGCGGGGCACGTGAAACCCTGTCTGAATTTGGCGGGACCATCCGCTAAGGCTAAATACTCCTGAGAGACCGATAGTGAACCAGTACCGTGAGGGAAAGGTGAAAAGAACCGTGAATAACGGAGTGAAATAGATCCTGAAACCATACGCTTACAAGCGGTCGGAGCCCTTTAGTGGGGTGACGGCGTGCCTTTTGCATAATGAGCCTACGAGTTAACGTTGCTGGCAAGGATAAGTGGTTAAGCCATGGATCCGTAGCGAAAGCGAGTCTGAATAGGGCGCTTTAGTCAGTAGTGTTAGACGCGAAACCGTGTGATCTACCCATGGGCAGGTTGAAGCTGTGGTAACACACAGTGGAGGACCGAACCGGTTGACGTTGAAAAGTCTTCGGATGACCTGTGGGTAGGGGTGAAAGGCCAATCAAACTCGGAAATAGCTCGTACTCCCCGAAATGCATTTAGGTGCAGCGCTGATGATAGTTATATAGAGGTAGAGCTACTGATTGGATGCGGGGGCTTCACCGCCTACCAATTCCTGACAAACTCCGAATGCTATATAATGTTTCACAGCAGTGAGGGCTTGGGTGCTAAGGTCCAAGTCCGAGAGGGAAAGAACCCAGACCATCAGCTAAGGTCCCCAAATATATGTTAAGTTGAAAGAACGAGGTTTGTCTGCCCAGACAGCTAGGATGTTGGCTTGGAAGCAGCCATTCATTTAAAGAGTGCGTAACAGCTCACTAGTCGAGCGGACGAGCATGGATAATAATCGGGCATAAACATATTACCGAAGCTATGGATTTGCAAGCAATTGCAAGTGGTAGGGGAGCATTCTGACAGGGTTGAAGGTGTATCGTAAGGTATGCTGGACTGGTCAGAAAAGAAAATGTAGGCATAAGTAACGATAATGCGGGCGAGAAACCCGCACACCGAAAAACTAAGGTTTCCACAGCTATGCTAATCAGCTGTGGGTTAGTCTGGTCCTAAGGCGAACCCGAAAGGGACAGTCGATGGCCAACGGGTTAATATTCCCGTACTACTAATTACTGTGATGGGGTGACGGAGTGATGAAAGCGCCGCGAACTGACGGAATAGTTCGTTGAAGTACCTAGCTATAAGACCTGTAGGCAAATCCGCAGGTTTTGGTGAAATACGATAGTACTCGGAGTCTTCGGACAAAGAGATAGTGCGCCTAAGGGCTTCCAAGAAAAACCTCTAAACTTCAGGTAATTAGTACCAGTACCGTAAACCGACACAGGTAGTTGAGGAGAGAATCCTAAGGTGCTCGAGAGATTCATGGCTAAGGAATTAGGCAAAATAGACCTGTAACTTCGGGAGAAAGGTCGCCCCCAGCAATGGGGGCCGCAGTGAAGAGGTCCAGGCGACTGTTTATCAAAAACACAGGGCTCTGCAAAATCGTAAGATGAAGTATAGGGCCTGACACCTGCCCGGTGCTGGAAGGTTAAGAGGAGATGTTATCTTCGGAGAAGCATTGAATTGAAGCCCCAGTAAACGGCGGCCGTAACTATAACGGTCCTAAGGTAGCGAAATTCCTTGTCGGGTAAGTTCCGACCTGCACGAATGGTGTAACGATCTGGACACTGTCTCAGCCATGAGCTCGGTGAAATTGTAGTAACGGTGAAGATGCCGTTTACCCGCAGTGGGACGAAAAGACCCTGTGCACCTTTACTATAGCTTAGTATTGACCTTGGATAAATGATGTGTAGGATAGGTTGGAGACTGTGAAGCGGCGTCGCCAGGCGTTGTGGAGTCATTGTTGAAATACAACCCTTTGTTTATCTGAGGCCTAACCCCGTGTTGCGGGGGACAGTGCTTGGTGGGTAGTTTGACTGGGGTGGTCGCCTCCAAAAGAGTAACGGAGGCTTCTAAAGGTTCCCTCAGTACGCTTGGTAACCGTGCGTAGAGTGCAATGGCATAAGGGAGCTTGACTGAGAGACATACAGGTCGATCAGGTACGAAAGTAGAGCATAGTGATCCGGTGGTTCCGCATGGAAGGGCCATCGCTCAAAGGATAAAAGGTACGCCGGGGATAACAGGCTGATCTCCCCCAAGAGCTCATATCGACGGGGGGGTTTGGCACCTCGATGTCGGCTCGTCACATCCTGGGGCTGGAGAAGGTCCCAAGGGTTGGGCTGTTCGCCCATTAAAGTGGCACGCGAGCTGGGTTCAGAACGTCGTGAGACAGTTCGGTCTCTATCTACTGTGGGCGTTAGAAATTTGAGTGGATCTGATTCTAGTACGAGAGGACCGAATTGGACTAACCTCTAGTGTATCTGTTGTCCCGCCAGGGGCACCGCAGAGTAGCTACGTTGGGAAGGGATAAGCGCTGAAAGCATATAAGCGCGAAACCCACCACAAGATGAGATTTCTTTTAAGGATCGTGGAAGATGACCACGTTGATAGGCTATAGATGTAAAGGCAGTAATGTCATAGTCGAGTAGTACTAATAATCCGTAAGCTTATGTACACCCTTTTCCCTCCGAGCAATCGGAGGGAGGAAACTTTCTAAACAAATACTTCTTTTCTTTATCTCAGTATGTTAAAATATTAGCTCGACGCAGAGCAGTTGATGGTCAAGAGTTGATAGTTGATGGAGAAATCCGACAACCAAAAACCAACAACTAAAAACCTTAAGGTGGTTATTGCGGCGGGGCTCACCTCTTCCCATCCCGAACAGAGAAGTTAAGCCCGCCTGCGCAGATGGTACTGCAATTTTGTGGGAGAGTATGTCGTCGCCTTTCTTTTGAGAATCCTTCCCGATTTATCGGGAGGGATTTTTTGTTTTATAACCACTTTGGAGAAATCTTCTGGAACTGAAACTTATCATTTACCCCGAAGCGCGTTAGTGATGGGAGCGGCATCCTTTTGCGGGAAACCGGCAGCTGCTCTATTTCCCCTGAAACTGCTCCCGCAAAAGATACAGCGGACAGCACGGCCCAGAGGGAAACGCTCAAAATATTTTTTACGTTGTATTTTAAATTCAATTAATAATATAGTATTTTATCAAGTGACGTAATTCTGTTAAATTAAAGTCAATTTTAGGTTTTAAATTAGCCTGAGCTAGCCTTTTTAAATGTGAATACTTATTTTTGTTATAAATATTATAATTTAAGTATGAAAAAAACTATTGTATTGTTGACATTGTTTGTTATTGCAAATTTAAATGCTCAACAGCGCCCTAAGTTGGTTGTTGGTATTGTTGTAGATCAGATGAAAATGGAATATTTATATCGTTTTTCAGATGATTTTACACAAAATGGGTTCAAGAAATTAATGAATGAAGGATTCACTTTTCAGAATATGCATTATAATTATATGCCAACTTATACTGCACCAGGCCACGCTTCAATTTACACAGGTACAACGCCAGCAACTCATGGTATAGTTGGTAATGAGTGGTTTAGTAGAACTTTAGGCAAAGAAACATATTGTACTGATGATGCAGGAGTAAAAACGGTTGGCGATGGAACTGTCGAAGAAGGTGCAATGTCTCCGAAAAATCTTCAGAGTACTACCATTACAGACGAAGTTAGAATGGCAACTAATTTCCAAGGAAAAGTTATTGGAATGAGCCTTAAAGATCGTGGTGCAATTTTGCCTGCTGGTCATTTTGCTAATTGGGCTTTTTGGTACAGTAAGACTGGTTCTTTTATCTCGAGTACTTTTTATGGAGAAAAATTGCCAGACTGGGTAACGGAATTCAATAATGAAAAAAATTATTTGAAATATATCAATAAAGGTTGGGATTTGTATAAACCAGCTTCGGTTTATAATGAAAGTCTTCCTGATAATAATCCGTATGAAGGTAAATTGTACGGAAGTGCTGCACCGGTTTTTCCATATGATTTAAAAACAATGTATGAGAAGAATGATGCGGGAGTTATTAGATCAACCCCATTTGGAAATGATTTATTAGCTGAATTTGCAAAAAGAGCTATTGAAAAAGAAAATCTTGGTAAGGACGATATTGCAGATTTCTTAACTGTAAGTTTTTCTTCTACGGATTATGTTGGGCATTTACTTGGACCACGCTCAATGGAACTTCAAGATACTTATTTAAGATTAGATCAAACTATTGCTGACTTTTTAGCTTATTTAGATAAAACTGTTGGTAAAGGAAATTATCTTTTATTTTTAACTGCAGATCATGCCGGAGCTGAGAATGTGATTTATTTGAAAGATCGTAAATATAATGTTGATAATTATCCCTCAAAAGATGTGCGCAAAAGTCTTCAGGATTTTTCAGTTAAAACTTATGGAGTCGACTTATTACTGAATTATTCCAACTTTAATATTTACTTCAATAAACAAATCATCAAGGATAAAGGCTTAGAATTGACAAAAGTGAAACAAGCTTTTAAAGAATTTTTGATTGCGCAGCCACAAGTTAAAAAAGTATATACGGAGGAAGAAATTTTAGCTAACGCAGGAAATGATTATTACTTAAATTTTGTTGCAAAAGGTTACGATGTAACACAAGATGGTGATATGGTTGTAATTGATAAACCGGGTAATATAGAATATTCACCAACAGGTACATCACATGGAACGCCTTATAGTTATGATACTCATGTGCCTGCTATATTTTTCGGGTGGCATATTAAAAAAGGTGAATCATATGATAAAAAAGCGATTACGGAAATTGCTCCAACTGTTGCACAAAAAATCAAAGTTGCTTTCCCTAATGGAACTGAAGCAAAAGTAATGCAAGAAGTTTTAGATGAGAAAAAAGAAGTTTTGAATACTAAAAAATAATTCACAATAAATAAAAAACAAAAGCCAGTCAATTGACTGGCTTTTGTTTTTGCATAAAAAAAGGCTTTTCAATTAAGAAAAGCCTTTTAAGTAGTGTTTAGTAAGCACTTATTTTAATGTTAGCACTATGCGTTTGCTAACACTAATTCTTCATTATAAGGAAGATTCCAAGCTTCAGCAACTCCTTTGTAAAGGATTTTTCCATTCGCTACGTTTAATCCTTTTCTTAATTCTTCATTTTCTGCACATGCTTTTTCCCATCCTTTATTTGCTAATTGTACAGCATATGGTAAAGTTGCATTAGTTAAAGCTAAAGTAGAAGTGTAAGGAACAGCTCCTGGCATGTTAGCCACACAATAGTGAACAATATCATCAATAATAAAAGTTGGGTTTTCGTGTGTTGTTGGAGTACAAGTCTCGATACATCCACCTTGATCAACCGCAACGTCAACTACAACAGCTCCTGGACGCATTAATTTAAGCATGTCACGAGTAATTAAGTGAGGCGCTTTTGCTCCTGGAATTAAAACAGCACCAACAACTAAATCAGCATCTTTAATTGCTCTTGTGATATTATAATGATTAGACATCTCTGTGTTTACATTTGCTGGCATAATATCGTCTAATTGACGTAAACGTGGCAAACTTAAATCCATGATAGTAACTTGAGCTCCTAAACCTGCCGCCATTTTAGCTGCTTGAGTTCCAACAATACCTCCACCTAAAACTAATACTTTTGCTGGTGGAACACCTGGAACACCACCTAAAAGAATTCCTCTTCCTTTTAATGGTTTTTCAAGATATTTTGCTCCTTGCTGAATAGCCATACGACCTGCAACTTCAGACATTGGAACTAATAAAGGTAGACTGCGGTCTGTTTTTTCTACAGTTTCATAAGCTAAACAAACTGCACCTTTTTCAAGCATTGCATGAGTTAATTCCTCTGATGAAGCAAAGTGAAAATAAGTAAAAAGTAATTGATCTTTTTTGATTAATGGATATTCAGATGCAATTGGTTCTTTTACTTTGATGATCATTTCTGCAATCGCGTAAACTTCTTCAATAGTTCCTAAAACTACTGCACCAGCATTTGTATATTCTTCATCAGCAAATCCACTTCCTAAACCTGCAGTTGATTGTACATAAACAACATGTCCGTGTTTTTTCATTTCAGAAACACCAGCTGGAGTTAATGCTACACGATTTTCATTGTTTTTAATTTCTTTTGGAACACCTATTATCATATTGTTATATTTTTTTGTTTTTCTTGAATTTGTTTTTACAAAGTTACTTGTAGAGAATATATTATTGATTATTGACCTTTAAATAAGAAAATATTATTTTATTTCATATTTTTACAGAAATATTTTCTGTTTAAAGGCTTTCAAGCTTCCAAAAAGAGAAAAAATGACTAAATTATATTAATTGAAGAAAACGTTTTCGTTATGGTTTTAGATGATATTGACAAAAAAATCTTACGTCTTTTACAGGAAAATGCACATTATACATTAAAAGACATAGCAAATAAAATAAATTTGTCTCTCACACCTGTTCATGATCGCGTTAAACGTCTTGAAAAAGAGGGTGTTATAGAGAAGTATGTCTCTATTTTAAACAAGAAAAAATTAGGTAATAATCTAACAGTTTATTGTCAAGTTACGTTAACCAAACAGACTTATGATACTTCTGAAGGATTTAATCAAGCTATTTTAGAAATGCCTGAAGTTGTCGAATGTAATTATGTTTCGGGAAATTTTGATTATATGCTTAAAATCATAATACCTGATATGGAAAGCTATCATCATTTTCATCAAAAAAAATTATCGACTCTGCCTGAGGTTTCTTTAATAAATACTGTTTTTGTTATTTCAGAAGTTAAAAGCACGACAGTTCTTCCGATTTAAGAAAAGAAAAATCCACCAAGAAAACTTGATGGATTTTAGCAATAGTTGGTTTTGGTTTTATATTAATAGTAAGTAAAGCGTCTCACTTTTGCAATATATTTTGCAAGACGAATTACCTGATGGCTATAGCCATATTCATTATCGTACCAAATATAAAGTACTATGTTTTTTCCATCTTTTGAAACAATTGTAGCATTGCTGTCATAAATTGAAGGTGCAGAAGTGCCCACAATATCAGATGATACTAATTCATTATTCAAAGAATATTTTATTTGTTCAACAAGCTCGCCTTCAAGAGCGTATTTTTTCATGATTTTATTAATCGCTGCAATTGAAGTTGCTTTTTTGACTTCTAGATTTAAAACTACCAACGAACCATTTGGAACAGGAACCCGAATAGCATTGGAAGTCAGTTTTCCTTCTAATGATGGTAAAGCTTTTGCAACAGCACTTCCGGCACCTGTTTCAGTTATTACCATATTTAATGCAGCAGCTCTTCCACGACGGTATTTTCTATGCATATTATCAACCAGATTTTGGTCATTTGTGTAAGCATGAATGGTTTCCAAATGCCCTTTTACAACTCCAAGAGTATCTTCAATTACCTTTAAAACTGGAGTTATGGCATTTGTAGTACAAGATGCAGCAGAAAAAATCTTGATTTCATCAGGATTAAAATCATTATGATTTACACCATGTACAATATTCGGAACGCCTTTTCCTGGAGCAGTAAGTAAAACTTTACTTGCTCCGTTTGAGGTTAAATGTCTTTTTAAGGTTTCTTCTGTACTAAATGCTCCAGTATTATCAATTACTAGGGCATCATTGATTCCATATGTGGTATAATCAATTTCTTCTGGTGTATTTGCTGATATAATATGAACAGTTGTTCCGTTGATAATTAAAGCGTTATTTTTTGGATCTGCAGTTACTGATCCTTGGAAATCTCCGTGAATTGAATCATAACGCAAAAGAGAAGCTCGTTTCTCTAAACTTGACGCATCATTTTTATCACGAGTTACAATTGCTCTCAAACGCAATTGATTTCCTTTTCCGGTTTTAGACATTAATTCTCTTGCTAATAAACGTCCAATTCTTCCGAAGCCGTATAAAACAACGTCTTTTGGCTGAACCTCTTTAGAAGATTTTGCGTGTTTTAATTTATCCATAACAAAGTATCTTGCATCAGGATATTTTTCATCTTCTAAGCGATATTCATAAGTTAATTTGCCTAAATCTATTTTTGCAGGAGGTAAGTCTAAAGACAAAACTACTTTTGCGATTTCAACCGAATCAAAAATGGTAATGGGTTTGCCAACAAATTCACCTGCATATTGATGCAGATTGATTATATCGCTGACGTTTTGATCCAATAATTGGTTTTTAAATAAAACCATTTCGATGGATTTGTCATACCATAAATCACTTATAACTTTGATTAATTCGACACCAGCTCTTCTTCGGTCGACTTGTAATGATACCTCTTTTTGGTACAAGGATTTTTTGCTCATAATTGACTAAATTGAAAAAATAAAATGCTCACTATTTTAAAATTTGGCGCAAAAGTATCTATTTCAATCGATTTCGTAAACTATTTTAGCATTTATTTTTGAAAATAAAAAAGCCACCTTAAATTTCTTAAGATGGCATTTTTTGAGTTTTCAGTCGCAGTCGCAGTTAGCGGTTTCAAAACTGTAAACTGTAACTTTTTTTTTAAATAATAATTCTAAATATTTCTCCGTTTCTGTTTATCATTTCGATTCGGACACTTTGGCCTTCATCTTTTTTGCTTAACAGTTTAGATACGGTCTCTATATTTACAGCTTTGACATTGTCAATGCTCAGAATGATATTGCCTTGTAATTCATTTTGATATCGCTTTAAATTTTCATCTGTAATATCCTTAATTTTCACACCATAGTCAATTCTGAATCTCTTTTTATCAGCAGCATCTATATTTTCTAATTCCAGTCCTTTAAATTCAGCGCTAAAAAATTCATTTTTGCTCAAAGTGACTGGAACTGTTTTCGTTTTTCCGTCTTTGATATACGTTACTTTCACTACATCATTTGGTCTTTTGGTATTAATGTAGCCAGACAAATCAGCATATGTTGAAATGTTTTGTTCGTCTAATTTTACAATTATATCACCTTTGGCAAGTCCAGCTTTTTCAGCACCAGAGTTTTTAGAAACTTTATTAATATAAAAACCTTGCGTTTCTGTTACGCCTAGTTCTTTAGAAACACTGCTATTCAGTTCTCCGCCTTCGACGCCAAGAATTCCTCTTTGAACATTTCCATATTCCATTATATCTTCAATAATTTTTCTGGCAATATTAGATGGAACAGCAAATGAATATCCAACATAAGATCCTGTCATCGAAGAAATCATAGTATTGATTCCAATTAATTCTCCGCGAGTATTTACTAAGGCTCCACCGCTATTTCCAGGATTTACTGCAGCATCAGTCTGGATGAAAGACTGAATTCCGCTTTGATCTAAATTTCTGGCTTTCGCCGAAACAATGCCGGCCGTTACAGTCGAAGTCAAATTATAAGGATTTCCAACTGCCAAAACCCATTCTCCGACTTTTACAGAATCAGAATTCGCAAAAGCAGTATAAGGTAGTTTTTCATCGGCATTAATTTTTAAAAGGGCAATATCCATTTTAGAATCGGTGCCAATTAGTTTTGCCTTGTATGATTTTTTATTGTTTAAAGTAATTTCAATTTCTGTAGCATCTTTAATTACGTGATTATTCGTCACGATATATCCATCTTCAGAAATAATAACGCCAGATCCGGTACCAACTTGTTCTTGTTGTTGCTGACCTCCGTAACCATAGAAAAATTCCATCATAGGATTACTGACTGTTCGTCGCGAAACATTTTTTACGTGAACGACAGTATGTATCGTCTTATCGGCTGCAGCAGTAAAATCAACAGTTTCTGCTGATAATGCAACATTTCTGCCAAATGAATTAGGGGCAACGGTAACAACAGAATTTCCTTTTCCAAAAAAAGAATTGTTGCCATCAAATAATAACTTGTAAGCACCAAGGGTAGTAGCACCGCTTAGTAATGAAACTAAAAATAAGGTTGAAAACTTTTTCATATTACAATTTATGTTTTTAAGTTATTTTAGGTGTTTGTTTTTAACATTTATAACGTAAAATTATACCAAAAAATTATTTGGTAAAACGCTTTAACGCTCTTTAACAATGATTAACATTTCATTAATTAATCTTCGCAGTTTCTTCGTACTTTTGCATTTCTTAACTACTAAAAAATGCAAATAGAATTTTATAAATATCAAGGTACTGGGAACGATTTTGTGATGATCGATAATCGTTCTAATTTTTTTCCGAAAGAAGATATTCAATTAATTGAACGTTTATGTGACAGGCGATTTGGAATTGGAGCTGACGGACTTATTTTACTTGAAAATGATTCTGAAACTGATTTCAGAATGGTTTATTATAACTCTGACGGAAATGAAAGTTCAATGTGCGGTAACGGCGGACGTTGTCTTGTTGCTTTTGCTAATCAATTAGGTGTTATTAATGATAAAGCCAGTTTTATTGCGACAGATGGTTTACATCATGCTTCAGTAGGAAATGACGCTATTGTTTCATTGCAAATGATTGATGTTGATGAAGTTCAAAAACACGATTCGCATACTTTTTTAAATACAGGTTCTCCTCATCATGTTCAAATAGTTGAAAATTTAAAAGAATATAATGTGAAAGAAAATGGAGCTGCGATTCGTTACGGAGCATTATATGGAGAAAAAGGAAGCAATATCAATTTCGTTAAAAAGATTGATGACGATACTTTTTCACTACGTACATATGAAAGAGGTGTTGAAGATGAAACTCTAGCTTGCGGTACAGGAGCAACTGCTGTTGCTATCGCAATGAACGCAATTGGTCAAACAGACAAAACTTCAATTAATTTAAATGTTGAAGGAGGAAAACTAGTTGTTTCATTTGATAAATTAGGAGAACACTTTTCTAACGTTTTCTTGACTGGGCCTGCAAAATTTGTTTTTAAAGGAACGATAGAAATTTAAAATCTAAAATCGTACATGATCACACTCAAAGGCGAAAATATTTACTTGCGTGCATTAGAACCTAATGATTTAGAGTTCGTGTATGAAATGGAAAATGATCAAAACATTTGGGAGGTCAGCAATACAAATACACCATATAGCCGATATTTGATTCGGCAATATCTCGAAAATGCTCAACAAGATATTTATGAAGCAAAACAATTGCGTTTGGCAATTTGCCAAGACCAACATTTTCCAGCTATTGGATTAATCGATTTATTTGAGTTTGATCCAAAAAATAATAGAGCGGGAATAGGAATTGTGATTAAGAGTATAGAGAATAGAAATAAAAATATTGGTTCTGAGGCATTAGAGTTGCTGATTAAATATTCTTTTCATAATTTAAATTTGCATCAGCTTTATGCAAATATTAATGTGGGAAATGTAGCTAGTATAGCACTTTTTACTAAATTTGGTTTTGAGAAAATAGGAATTAAAAAAGATTGGATTTTGCTCGATAACCACTATCAAGACGAAGCAATTTTTCAATTAATTAACAAACAAATCTAAAATTTAAACTTTGAGCTTAAAAAAAATTATCACGATAGTAGCTGTAGCCGTAATTTCAGTTTTAATGATTTACGGATTTATTTTAATTAATAAAATTTTCAGCTCGAACACCAAATTTGAAAAAGAAGAACTTTACGTTTATGTGCCAACTGGTGCAAATTATACAGACGTAAAAAAAATATTAGAGCCATATGTCAAAAACTTTGAGAATTTTGAAATGGTTGCCAATAAAAGAAGTTATCCTGAAAATGTAAAATCAGGACGTTTTCTACTTAAAAAAGGAATGAATAACATTGATTTAGTTCGTGCAATGCGTTCTAATGTTCCGGTTAAATTGGCATTTAATAATCAAGAACGTCTTGAGAATTTTGCAGGAAGAGTAGGTTCTGAAATTGAAGCCGACAGTTTGTCTTTATTAAAAGCGATTAAAGATTCTACTTTCATGGCGCAGAATGGTTTCAATGAAGACAATGTTTTTGCAATGTTTATTCCAAATACATATGAGATCTACTGGAATACTTCAGCAGAAAAATTCCGTGATAAAATGATCAAGGAATATCATAATTTTTGGACCGATGAAAGAATAGCTAAAGCAAAAAAACAAGGACTTACACCAGTTCAAGCGACCATTTTGGCTTCAATTGTACATAAAGAGTCGGTAAAGAAAGATGAGAGACCTCGTATTGCAGGAGTTTATTTAAACCGTTTGCGTTTAGATATGCCACTTCAGGCTGATCCAACAGTTATCTATGCTTTGAAATTAAGAGATAATAATTTTGATCAGGTTATTAAAAGAGTTTTTTATAACGATTTGGTTATGAGATCTCCATACAATACTTATGTAAATACCGGATTACCTCCAGGACCAATTGCAATGCCTGATATTACAGCGCTTGATGCAGTTTTAAATCCTGAGAAAAACGATTATATTTATTTCTGTGCAAGTGTTGATCGCTTTGGTTATCATGAATTTGCTTCTACTTTAGCAGAACATAATGTAAATGCAAAAAAATATTCAGACTGGATTGCCAGCCAAGGTGTTACGAGATAAAAGCTATTTTTGAAACATATAGAATGAACCGAAGTAAAAATTTACTTCGGTTTTTTTTTATTATTAAAATTTACTAAGTTATTTGAGAAATACACTTTTTTTATTTTAAAAGGAGCTTTAAAAAAGTTAACTCAAATTTGATGTTATAGAGATTTTGGAAACTATTTTTTAAAGTAAAAAACAAAAAAAGCGCATATTTTAAGTTTTTTACTACAAATTTATTCCAAATATTTTCCCTTTGAAATTATACTTAGCCCAAAAAAGCAATATTTTTTGTAAGCTTTATCTTTGTTTTTTAACATATTTGATAAAAAAATGATAAAAATAGCATTTTTTGAGATTTAATTTTTCCTGTTTTTGAGCACAATTCAACTTCCGTGAAAATGCTCTTAAACTGCATGATCAAAGGGCTTAAACAGGATTTTTAATTTTTTAAAATAACGTAAATTGCTGATTTACAGCATTGTTTTGTATTTCTTATCTTTGCACTGTAGAAATTTCAAGAGGGTGACAGCGTCTTGAAGAAAAACAATTTATGATAAAGAAATGGTATTTTTATGCGAGTTTAGTCGTTATTATTACATTTTTAAGTTTGGGTTTTAAACCCTTCAATCTGGAAACCAAACGTTGGTTTCTCACCGAAAAATCAGATGGAGCAGAATACATTTTTCCATCACAAGAAAAGGATGATTATCCTAATTTAAACTTCCCATACACCGGAAATCATTTTATAGGTTTTAAAGAAGCAGTTGCTTTCAAAGAATCTCAAGGAAAATACCGCTTGGTTAATTCACTTGGTTACATGGGAAAATACCAGTTTGGTTCTGAAGCACTAAGAGCTATTGGTATTAAAAACAACAAAGCCTTTTTAAAGGATCCTGCATTACAAGAAAAAGCATTCATTGCTTTATTGTCCAAAAACAAATGGATTTTACGTTATGAAATCCAAAAGTATGAGGGAAAAGTAATTAATGGTATTGAAATTACCGAATCTGGAATTTTAGCAGCAGCACACCTTGGTGGAGCTGGCTCAGTGAAAAACTTCTTTAAAAATAAAGGAGCAAGGCATTTTCGAGATGCTTACGGAACTTCATTAAAAAGCTATATGAAAGATTTTGGAGGTTATGATCTCTCTTATATTGAAGCGGACAGCAATGCAACAATAAGTAAGATCTAAAAAGTATAAAAAATCCCGAATCAATCAATTCGGGATTTTTTTATATTTAAATTAGTCAATTAAGATTTCTAGAATTTGAATTGCTGCTTCACTTATTTTGGTTCCTGGACCAAAAATGGCAGCTGCACCAGCATCAAACAAATATTGATAGTCCTGCGCCGGAATTACACCGCCAACAATTACCATAATATCTTCACGGCCATGTTTTTTTAATTCTTCAATTACTTGCGGAACTAATGTTTTATGACCAGCAGCCAATGATGAAACTCCTAAAATATGTACATCATTTTCGACAGCTTGTTTTGCGGCTTCTGCAGGGGTTTGAAACAACGGACCTATATCTACATCAAAGCCAACATCAGCATAACCGGTTGCTACCACTTTTGCGCCTCGATCGTGACCATCTTGCCCCATTTTGGCAATCATAATTCTTGGGCGTCTTCCTTCTTGTTTTGCAAAAGCATCAGCTAATTGTTTTGCTTTTTCAAAATTTTCGTCATTTTTTATTGCTGCACTATACACACCGCTAAAGGATTTAATTTGTGCTTTGAATCGTCCAAAAACACTTTCCAGAGCATCGCTTATTTCGCCTAAAGTTGCTCTTTCTCGTGCAGCTTCAACAGCAATTTCTAATAAGTTTCCTTGTCCAGTTTTAGCACAATGAATTAATTTTTCCAGTGATTGATTTACTTTTTCAGTATTTCTCTTTGCTTTAATATCTTCAAGTCGCTCTATTTGCTGTTTACGAACCATTTGGTTATCAACATCCAAAATATGAAGTGGATCTTCTTTTTCTAATCTAAATTTATTGACACCAACTATAATATCCTGCCCGCTGTCAATTCTCGCTTGTTTTCTCGCTGCAGCTTCTTCAATTCGAAGTTTCGGAATTCCGGCTTCGATTGCTTTTGTCATTCCGCCTAACTCTTCAACTTCTTCAATTAATTTCCAGGTACTTTCTAAAATCTCATTTGTCAATGATTCAACATAATAACTGCCTCCCCAAGGATCAACAGTTTTAGTGATTTTAGTTTCTTCTTGTAAATAAATTTGTGTGTTTCTCGCAATTCTCGCTGAAAAATCAGTTGGAAGTGCAATGGCTTCATCTAAAGCATTAGTATGAAGAGATTGTGTTCCTCCAAAAGCTGCAGCAGTAGCTTCAATGCAAGTTCTTGCCACATTATTAAACGGATCTTGTTCAGTCAAGCTCCATCCGCTAGTTTGGCAATGTGTTCTAAGTGCCAGCGATTTGTCACTTTTTGGATTAAATTGCTGCAATAGTTTTGCCCAAATCATTCGGCCGGCTCTCATTTTAGCAATCTCCATAAAATGATTCATTCCAATTGCCCAAAAGAAAGATAGGCGAGGAGCAAATTCATCAATTGTCATACCGGTTGATAATCCTGTTCGAATATATTCTAAACCATCGGCTAAAGTATAAGCCAATTCAATATCAGCCGTTGCTCCAGCTTCTTGCATATGATAGCCTGAAATAGAAATCGAATTGAATTTTGGCATTTTTTTGCTCGTAAATTCAAAGATATCTGCAATGATTTTCATCGAAGGCGTTGGTGGATAGATATAGGTATTACGAACCATGAATTCTTTCAAAATATCATTTTGGATAGTTCCCGAAAGTTTTTTGAGTTCAACTCCTTGTTCTTCAGCGGCCACAATGTAAAAAGCCATAATAGGTAAAACGGCGCCGTTCATGGTCATTGAAACTGACATTTCGTCTAGCGGAATTTGGTCAAACAATACTTTCATGTCTTCTACAGAATCGATGGCAACACCAGCTTTTCCAACATCACCAACAACACGTTCATGATCAGAATCGTAACCGCGATGCGTAGGCAAATCAAAAGCAATTGAAAGTCCTTTTTGACCTGCAGCAAGATTTCTTCTGTAAAAAGCATTACTTTCTTCAGCTGTCGAAAATCCGGCATATTGACGAATTGTCCACGGACGTCTTACATACATTGTTGCATACGGCCCACGTAAATTAGGCGTAAAACCAGCTCCGAAATCAAGAAATTCAAAATTCTCTATATCTTTTTCAGTATAGTTTTTTTTGATCTCGATTCCTTCGGCTGTAATAAAGTTATTAGTCAAATCTTCAGACTTTTGACTTTCGACTTTTGACTTTTGACTTTCAAGATTAATATGTTTAAGGTCTTTTCTTATCATAGAGACGCTTTCTTTGGTGTGAATATTAATTACGATTAAAAAATATTATTCAAGCTCTAGCCTTTCTTGCTCTAGTTTCTCGGCTAATCTTTTTTCTATAATAGGTGTAATTAATGTTTTTCTGGGTTTGATTTTTACAAAAGGAAACAATTCTAAATCTTGTTTCATTCTGTCTTCTTTATTCGGATATTTATTTGTTCCAAGCAAAACTTCTTTTTTTGAATCAAATAATTCCTGCTCTTTAGTAGCGCTTTCTTGAATTTTCTTTTTGATTGTTCCGTCATTCAAGAGTTTTAAGAAGCCTCCGTTAGCTTCGATATCTTTAAATAAATTCAGAGATTTTTCTGCTAATTGGATAGTTAGACTTTCAATGTAATAACTTCCATCGGCTGGATTATCGACTTTATCAAAATAACTTTCGTGTTTTAAAACTAAAAGCTGATTTCGTGCAATTCGATCACCAAATTCATTGTCTTTATGATATAAAGCATCGTATGGTAAATTAGCCACAGCATCAGCTCCGCCTAAAATCGCCGACATGCATTCGGTTGTAGTTCGAAGCATATTGACATTATAATCGTAAATAGTTTTATTTCGTTTGGTTGGTGTAACTAGAAAATGACAATCTAAATCAGGATTGTATTCAGTTGCAATTAATTTGAAAAGCATTCGTAAAGCACGAAGTTTTGCAATTTCAAAAAAGTAATTTGTTCCAACTGATATTTGAAAAACAATTGTTTTAGTTGAAGTTGGTAAACGGTTTAAATATTCATTTGCATGTGCTAAACTATATGCAATTTGTTGTGTGATATTTGCTCCAGCATTTTGATACAAACCTAAATCTACACTTAAAAAGGAGAGATTGGTTTGATTTGAAATCTTTTCAAGCGTTTCAAAATTACTTTTATCTGATGTTGTAAACCAGTTTCCGTCTCGCGCTAATTGTCCAATCGGATCTAAATTGCAGTAAAAAATTGCCTTTTTTTGAACTGAAATCTCATTCAGTTTTTTTACGAAATCGATTGAGAGAAAAGTCAAATTAAAGTAAACGATTCTGTTCTCTAAAGGAAGATTTTCCAATAAAGAAACAATATCAGTATTTTCGTTTTGAATAGTAAAACGCAAACTTTCTGCACCTCTTTCAAGCGTATTGTTTGCTCTTTTGATTGATTTTTCTACATCGTGAACAAAAATATTCTGGCAGATTTTAAAATCAGAAACATGGGTTTCAACCGCAGCCGATTTGGTAAATTCATCGTTGTGATAAAAAGGTTTCACCTGAATATCTTCAGGAGAATTCCAAATTACAGTTTCGTTATAATCTGCTCCATCTAATTCAAACTGGATTTTTTGTTTCCATTGTTTGGATGAAATCGGATTAAAATCGTCGAATAGGTTAGTAGCCATTAGTTTTTGTGATTATTCTTGTTCTTGAATTGTGTCTCCTTCAAAGTGAATGATGTAAATATCTTCGCTGTCTTTTTTCATAAAGTACTTTTCGCGAGCATATTTTTCTATTTGTTCAGGATTTTTAAGTTGTTTAATCTGTTCCTGATCTTTTTTTATTTCGTCCTGATAGTATTTTTTATTGTCCTGAAGTTCATTAATTTGTCCGTCCAGAAAACGATGGTCAAAATAGGAGTAATTGTCTAAAAATAACATCCAGACAATAAAAAACAGCAATACCCAAACATATTTGTTACCCAAATATTTGAACCATTTTTTGTCTTTGTATGGATTTTTAAATTTCATATAATCGAGTGTTTCTTTTGAATACGAGTGGTCTTTTTAGCCCCGATAGTAGTGAAAATCCTTTTGTGCCGGTCCCGATAATTATCGGGAGGCAAAAAGATTGTAACGGATAGCGGGAATAGCTCCTAATTATTATGGTTTAAAATTACAATAAAAATTATGAAATTCTCTGATTAATTACGGCACGAACTACATCAATTGCTACAGTGTTGTATTTGTCATTAGGGATAATAATATCTGCAAAAGCCTTTGACGGTTCTATAAATTGCTCATGCATAGGCTTTAAAGTAGTTTGATAACGATTTAAAACCTCGTCAATATCGCGTCCGCGTTCTGAAATATCTCTTTTTAAACGACGGATTAATCTTTCGTCAGAATCAGCGTGAACGAAGATTTTGATGTCAAACATATCACGAAGTTCAGGATTTGTTAAAATTAAAATTCCTTCAACAATCATTACTTTTCTTGGATGTGTGGAAACTGTATCGTCTGTTCTGTTGTGCTGAATAAAAGAATATACCGGCTGATCGATTGTTTCGCCAGCTTTTAATGCTTTTAAATGTTTAACCAATAATTCAAAATCGATGGCGCGCGGGTGATCAAAGTTGATTAATGCTCTTTCGTCAAAAGATAAATTATCGGTTTGTTTGTAATACGAATCCTGAGAAATTACGCCAACTTCAGTGTCTGGTAATTCGTTCATGATTTGGTGTACTACCGTTGTTTTTCCACTTCCTGTTCCTCCTGCAAGTCCAATAATGAGCATAAAATTTTTGTTTGATATTTGTTTGGCAAAATTAATAATTTACCTGAATTGTTAAACATTTAAAATCATTTAACCATTTAAGTAATATAAGTAAATTTAAGATGCAATATATTTAAGCAGAATGTTACTTAACTGAACTTATATTGCTTAAATGGTTAAATGATTATCATTTATATGGTGAAAAGCATAAAAAAAATCCCGAAAGTAAACCTTCGGGATTTCGTGCAATCAGTATAGTTTTTAAAAATATTCTGAATTTAGTAAGCACTTGTAATTATTTATTCTTTTTTGCTTTTATCATCATTTCAAGCTGATCCCAAAGTTCTTCCGGAATTGCTTCTAATAAGTTGAATTGTCCAGCACCTTTTAGCCATTCACCTCCGTCGATTGTAATTACATCTCCGTTCACGTAAGCTGAAAAGTCAGATACTAAATAAGCAGCTAAATTGGCTAATTCCTGATGATCTCCAACACGTTTCAAAGGTACTTTTTTAGCCATATCGAATTTTTCGGCAAGATCTCCCGGTAATAATCTGTCCCAAGCACCTTTCGTTGGAAATGGTCCCGGAGCAATTGCGTTAGAGCGAATTCCGTATTTTGCCCATTCTACAGCAAGACTTCTTGTCATGGCTAAAACTCCTGCTTTTGCAGTTGCACTTGGAACTACATAAGCCGAACCCGTCCATGCATAAGTTGTAACAATATTTAAAATTGTAGCCGATGTTTGTTTCGTGTCAATCCAATGTTTTCCAAAAGCCAGCGTACAGTTTTTAGATCCTTTAAGTACAATATCTATAACAGTATCAAATGCATTTGCTGATAAACGTTCAGTTGGTGAAATGAAATTTCCTGCCGCATTGTTTAAAAGAACATCCACTTTTCCGAAAACTTTTAAAGTTTCCTGAAGCATGTTTTCTACTTCTTCATAATGGCGAACGTCGCACTGAAGCGGTAAACATTTTCCGCCAGTTTCGCTTTCCAATTCTGAAGCTGATGTTTTTAGTTTTTCTAAATCTCTTGAAGTAATCGCTACCTGAGCGCCTAATTCTAAGAAATATTTTGTCATTGCTTTTCCTAAACCGCTTCCGCCCCCAGTAACTACAATGACTTTGCCTTTTAAGGCATCATCGCGCAACATTTTATCTGTATAGCTCATACTTTTCTTTTTTTACAATATTAATTAAAAAAATAGGATGCACGCATAATATTGTTATAAAATTTTGATAAACTTTATATTTGACAAAGTTTTTTTGCGGCAGATTCAAGCGTAAAATTATCTTTTGCGAAACAGAAACGAATCAATTTTTGATCTTTATGATCGGAATAAAAAGTTGAAATCGGAATTGCTGCAACGCCATGATTGATGATTAAATTTTTGCAGAAAGTAACATCGTCTTCATCTGAAATATTGGCGTAAGAGGCAATTTGAAAATAGGTTCCTTCACAAGGTTTTAATTCAAAACGGCTGTTTTGAAGCAGTTTTTGAAAATAATCTCTTTTTTCCTGATAGAATTTTCCAAGCAAATTAACATCAACAACATCTAAATATTCGTTGATCGCAAATTGCGAAATACTGTTCACGCTGAAAACCAAAAATTGATGCACTTTTTTGATTTCTTTCATTAAATATTCAGGTGCAATCGTGTAGCCAATTTTCCAGCCTGTAATATGAAATGATTTTCCAAAAGAGGAAACCATTACGCATCGATCAATAAGAAAGTTTTTTGTGTGTGCCGAAATATGTTTTTCTTCAAAAGTGATGTATTCATAAACTTCGTCAGATAAAACAATAATGTCAGGATATTTCTCAAGAAGATTTTTTAATTGGATAAAATCATTTTCATTTAAAATTTTTCCTGTCGGATTATGTGGATTGTTTATGATAATCATCTTGCTTTTTGAGGAACAGGCTTTTTCAATTGTTTGCCAATTTGGTGTATAATCATCGTTTAAAGCCACTCGAACAGGTTTTGCTTTGCAAAGTAAAACAGGAGATTCATAAGAATCATAACTCGGATCGAGAATAATTACTTCATCATTTTCTTTTACCAAAGCCAAAATTGTAGTAAAAATTCCTTGAGTTGCTCCAGCTGTAACCAAAAGTTCTGTATCTGGATTAATTGTTCTGTTATAAGAACGCTGAGTTAATCCCGCAATTTTATTCATCAACGGCGAATAACCTGCCATTGGTGTGTATTGATGCACATTTTCCTTTGATAATCGTGCAACAATATCCGTTAACCTTTCGTCAACAGGAAAATTTGGAAATCCCTGTGAAAGATTTATTGCATTGTATTCGGTAGCCATTTTGGACATTACCGTAAAAATGCTTGTGGTTATGTTTGGAAGTTTACTCATTATAAAGTTTGATTTAGGGAAAACTTGTGAGTGTTATGTGGAAGGTATCTAGATTAGATTATTTCATGATTATTGGTAAGGAATATAAAACTCTTACATTTTTGCCATTTTGTTTTCCGGGAATCCATTTCGGGCATTTTTTTAGAACACGAATTGCTTCTTTTCCTGTTTCATAGCCTGCGTCTCTAAGAATTTTTATGTCAGTTAATGCCCCGTCTTTTTCAACTATAAATGTTACGTAAACTTTACTTCCTTTGAAATGATCATCATCTACTTCAGGATACTTGAAATTATTGTCAACAAACATAAAAAATTTCTCCATACCTCCAGGAAACTCAGGTTTTACTTCTATACCTGCAGTATTGTAAACAGCATTGTCATTATCATTTATAACTGCTTGTGAAGGTCCTGGTTCATCAACTACTAAATCTCCGTCAGAGTAACTACGAGTATAAGTTTTAATAATCGGAGTATCTGTAGTTTTTGTTGTTGAAGTTTTTGTTTTAGATTGCTGTTTTGTGTTTTGTGAAAATGTATTTTGTACAAAACAAATCAAAACAAGGAAAATAAATTTTTTCATTAGGTTGGTTTTAGAGTTAGCTTACATTTTATGAATAATAAAAATCGTAGGACGTTTATCAATATCAATTTTTAATTTTTTCCAATCAGAAACTTTCAAAGTTTTGATGAATTCTGTTGGCAAAGTAATGTCAGTTGCAATACAAAGATGTGTTGACGGATTTAAAATTTGCAAAAGATCTTCAATCAATTTATTGTTTCTGTACGGCGTTTCGATAAATAGCTGTGATTGGTTTTTGTCCTGAGATAATCTCTCAAAATGACGTATTGCCGATTTTTTTTCGTCTTTATCAATTGGTAAATAACCATTAAAAGTAAAACTCTGACCGTTCATTCCAGAAGCCATCATCGCTAATAAAATAGAAGAAGGACCAACCAACGGAACAACCTGAATTCCTTTTTCGTGCGCCAGTTTTACAATTACAGCACCTGGATCAGCAACGCCTGGACAACCAGCTTCACTCATTAACCCCATATTTTTTCCTTCCAATAAAGGCTTTATGAAATCTAAATGTTCGCTTGATTCGGTACGTTTGTTCAAAGTAAAAAGAACTAATTCGGATTGTTTTTTCTCTGGATAAACTGCTTTTATTGATTTTCTGGCAGTTTTGTCATTTTCAACAATATAATGATCTATAAGTTCGATACTTCTTTTTACTGTCTGAGGTAAAACATCCATTGGATCGCTTTCGCCCATTGTAGTTGGAATTAAATATAATTTTCCTAGAAGTTTCATTTTGTGATATTTTAAATTAAAAAAGAAAATGTATTTCAATTATTTATAAATAACTGAAATACAAATTATGAATGCTTTTCGATAAGTTTTTTAGCGATTATGTCTGCGGCTTCATTCAACATTTGATAAACATTGTCAAAACCATTTACTGCTCCGTAATATGGGTCTGGAACATCGACATTTTCATCTGGGAATAATTCGTTCAGAATTAGATGGACTTTGTTTTTGTGTTCAGGGGTTTTGGCAAGATGAATGACATCTCGGTAATTCGAATTATCCATTACGTAGATATAATCGAATTCGTCAAAATCTGAAGATTTGAATTGTCTTCCTTTTTGATTGTCAATACTAAGTCCGTTTTTTTGAGCAACAGCAATCGAGCGTTTGTCGGGCGCGTGACCTACATGCCAGGATCCAGTTCCAGCTGAATCAACTATAAAATTGTCTTTGGGTAATTTTGATGCCAGAATACCTTCGGCTAAAGGTGATCTGCAAATATTTCCCAAACAAACCATTAAGATTTTTACTGGCATGATTCGCGTTTATAGCGTTAATTTTTTGTTGATGTCTTCGACAAATTTTTTGAATTGTTTGTCTGTAGAAACTAAATTGTCAACAGTTTTACAAGCGTGTAAAACGGTAGCGTGGTCGCGATCTCCAATTTGTGAACCAATATTTGCCAAAGAAGCTTTAGTGAATTTCTTTGCAAAAAACATAGCTAATTGTCTCGCTTGCACAACATGCCTTTTTCTGGTTTTCGACTGAAGCGTTTCAATGTCTAACTGGAAATAATCGGAAACAATTTTTTGAATATAATCGATAGATATTTCTCTCTTTACGTTTTTAACAAATTTCTCTACAACGCTTTTTGCAAGTTCGATTGTAACTTCTTTTTTGTTGAAAGAAGATTGAGCAATTAAAGAAATAATTGCACCTTCAAGCTCACGAACATTGGTTTTGATATTTCGGGCAACATATTCTAAAATGTCTTCCGGCATATCAACACCGTCGCGGTATAAAATGTTTTTTAAGATTGAAATACGAGTTTCGTAGTCTGGTTGATGCAATTCTGCAGATAATCCCCATTTAAAACGAGATAACAAACGTTGTTCGATATCCTGCATGTCAACAGGCGCTTTGTCCGAAGTTAAAATTACCTGTTTTCCGTTTTGGTGCAAGTAATTAAAAATGTGGAAGAAAACGTCCTGAGTTCCAGATTTTCCAGATAAAAACTGAACGTCATCAATAATCAAAACGTCGATTAATTGATAAAAATGAATGAAATCATTACGATTATTCTTTTTAACAGAATCAATATATTGTTGTGTGAAAATTTCGGCAGAAATATATAAAACCGTTTTTTCAGGATATTTGTCTTTTACTTCAACACCAATAGCGTGTGCTAAGTGTGTTTTTCCTAAACCAACTCCACCAAAAATTAATAATGGGTTAAATGAAGTTCCTCCAGGTTTATTGGCAACAGCCATACCTGCAGAACGCGCCAAACGGTTTGAGTCTCCTTCAAGGAAATTATCAAAACTATAATTTGGGTTTAGCTGTGATTCAATTTTTAAGTTTCTGATTCCCGGAATTACAAAAGGATTTTTAAGTTCTGGATTCAAGTTTTTAAACGGAGCATCAACCTCTTGCGGTTTCATAGGCACTCTGTTGGAACTTGGCAGCTGCTCGGTAAAAGGCTGTTTGTTTCCATAAGTGTTTTCCATTTTAATTTTATAGAGTAACTTTGCGTTTTTTCCTAGTTCTTTGGTAAGCGCAACTTTCAATAATTTAACGTAGTGTTCCTCTAGCCATTCGTAGAAGAATTTACTTGGTACCTGAATATATAATGCGTTGTCGGTTAGCTCAACTGATTTGATTGGTTCAAACCAAGTTTTGTAAGCTTGATCTTGAATATTGTCTTTTATAAAGGACAAACAGTTTTCCCATACCGATTGAGCAGTTTTAGTCATAGATTCAGATAAGTTTTTTTATTATTGATAAAGATTCTCCTAATAAAAATGGAGCAAAATTTTTCCGTATTTCGGGATAACAAATATGTGAACAAATTTCTGTAAAAAAAAATATTTTAGGTCTAATTTTATAAAAAAAAAGTTGTAAGTGAACTTTAGGAATTTAATTTTTTTTAATCTATAAATAATGAAAAATCATCAAACGCAAGTGCGTGTTCGTTACTCAGAAACTGACCAAATGGGAGTTGTTTATCACGGAAATTATGTGCCTTATTTTGAGATTGGACGCGTGGAATGGCTTAGAAATAAAGGGATTTCGTATGCTAGCATGGAAGAAAGCGGAATTGGACTCCCGATTGTTTCGATGCAAATCAATTATAAAAAATCGGCGCGTTACGATGAACTTCTTACAATTCATACAACCTTCAAAAGTCAGTCTTCTGTTAAGATTGAATTCGACTGTGAGATCTTTAACGAAGCGGGTGAGTTATTAACAACAGCTGTGTTTATTTTAGTATTTATTTCGTTAAAAACGGGTCGTCCAACAGCACCTCCGGATTACATTTTAGAATTGTTTAAAACATTAGAATAATTGTTAAAATAGGGTGTGTTTTAATATTAATTTACACAATTTTAATATCGATTTCAAACATTAAATCAAAAATGTCGAATACTGATTCGGCATTTTTTTTACGTGTTTTTGTGATTATTTTTCCAATTGGCAGTCCGGAATCTTCATCAATTTCCATTTCCTGAGAGGTAATTTCAAGTTTCTTTTCTTTAATAACCCGCATTACTTTATTCATATTTTTATAATCAAAAGAGATTAAAAAATGGACGTCAATTGTTTTTTCGACAATTTCACAAACTTCAAGCGTCATTTGTGCTGTAGTTCGATAAGCCGAAATCAAACCTCCAACACCTAATTTTACTCCGCCAAAAATACGAACTACAACTACAAGGATATTCGTTAGTCCAAAAGACTGAATTTGTCCATAAATTGGTGCTCCCGCGGTATTGCTGGGCTCACCGTCGTCATTTGTCCGGTAAGATATTTTTGGAGCAGTTCCTAATTGATATGCATAACAAAAATGAACAGCATGCGGATGAAGTTTTTTTAAGTCTTCAATAATAGGTTTTACTTCGTCTTCGCTTTCAATAGGAAATGCGTAGCCAAAGAATTTGCTTCCTTTTTCCTTAAAAAGCACTTCTTCAGATTGAAATGCAATGGTTTGATAAGTATCGCTGTATTCCAAAAGTAATTTTTCTAAAGTAAATTTTTATCAAATAACTGTATCACATCTTCCTGTCCAACTTGTAAATTCCAAACTTTAAGTCCTAAAGCAGCGGCAGCGTCTGTGTTTTCTTTTTTGTCGTCAACAAATAACGTTTGCTCCGGAATTAAATTATGTTCGTCAATTAAATGCTGATAAGAATTTGCATTGGGCTTACGTTTTCTAATTTCAAACGAAAAATGAACTTTTTCAAAACAATTGTAGAAATCAGTATAAAAAGGTTCGCCTACAGTTTTTTCAAAAGTGGCAATGTGAATGGCATCAGTATTGCTTAAAAGAAACAAACGGTATTTTTTTGAAAGCTCTTTTAAAAACTCTAATCGATAAACTGGAAAATCGGCTAAAACGGCATTCCAGACTTCCAGAATTTCTTCAATAGAAGCATTTGGAAGTTCTTTCTGAAATCCACCTAAAAAATCTTCGTACGAAACATCGCCAGTTTCGTATAATAAATTCAAACGATCCATTTCTGAACTCCATTCGGTCATTCCTAATTTTTTCAATCCTGAAATAGTTCCTTGTTTGTCTAAATTGATAAAAATATCGCCAAAGTCAAAAATTATGGTATCAATCATGGTTTTTAATATATAGTAATTCGTCGTTTTGAATAGTTGTTTTTAAAACATTGCTTTTCTGAATTATTGGTGCTTTTACTCCTTTTTCAAAAATAGTTGTTCCAATAAAAATGCGAGCTTCATCCCATAAATCTGAATCTATAAATGATTGTAAAGTTTGTCTTCCGCCTTCAATAATTACAGATTGAATTTGATGCTGATATAAAACATCCAAAATTTGAGAAACCGCATTTTCACCAAAATCAATCTTCTCAAAAATGGTGTTTTCGGTAGAAATATTGTTTTCTGATTTAGAAAATACAATCGTTTTTACACTGTTATCAAAAACAAAACTGTCGTTTGAAGTTCTATTATTTTGATCCAAAACCACTCGCACCGGATTATTTCCTGACCAGTCGCGTGTATTTAATTTTGGATTATCGTCAATAACCGTTTGTGTTCCGACTAAAATTGCCTGTTCTTCACTTCGCCATTTATGAACTAATTGTCTCGAATATTGATTCGTGATCCAAACTGGTTTGCGTTCTTGGCCGATTTCTTTTTCTGGTGCTAAAAATCCGTCCTGACTTTCGGCCCATTTCAGTATAATATATGGTCTCTTTTTTTGATGGAAAGTAAAAAAGCGTTTATTGAGTTCGTTGCATTCTTCTTCTAAAACTCCAACCGTAACATTTATGCCGTTTTCAATTAGTTTTTTAATTCCTCTTCCTGCTACTTTTTCATTTGGATCGACGGTTCCAACAACGACATTTGGAATTTTATTTGCAATAATTAAATCACAACAAGGAGGTGTTTTTCCAAAGTGGCTGCAAGGCTCCAGGCTTACATAAATAGTAGCTTTTTTTAACAGCGATTTGTCTTTTACAGATTGTACGGCATTAACTTCGGCATGCGGTTCGCCCGCTTTTTTGTGCCAGCCTTCGCCAATTATTTTGCCTTCATGAACAATTACACTTCCCACCATCGGATTTGGGTAAGTGGTTCCAAAACCGTTTTGAGCAAGTTCAATGCAGCGTTTTATGTATTTTTCATGTGTATTCACGGTGCAAAAATAATCATTTTTGACTTTAATCCCGATAGTTAACAGTATAGTTGAGAAACTATCGGAAAAGTATTTTTACTTTTGTAGATATATTACCGAATAACGAAACATGAAAGATTACATAATCCGAGCAATTAAAAAAGAAGATAACAAGGCCGTAGCACAATTAATACGTTCTGTTTTTGATGAAATGGAAATCCCAAAAGTAGGGACAGCTTACGCAGATCCATATCTTGATTTGATGTTTGAAGAATATAATAAACCAAGATCTGTTTATTTTGTGGTTGAAAGTGAAGGAGAAATAGTAGGTTGTTGTGGTATTGCGCCTTTAGAAAATGGTGCTTCAGAAATTTGCGAACTGCAAAAAATGTATTTTTCGCCTAAAACACGAGGTTTAGGAATTGGTAGTGAAATGATGGAAAAATGTCTAGAAGAAGCGAGAAATTTTGGATTTGAAAAATGTTATATTGAAACAATGCCTTTTATGCATGCAGCTCAAAAATTATATAAAAAATCAGGTTTTGAATATTTAGATGCTCCGTTAGGGTGTACTGGGCATAGTTCTTGCCCGGTTTGGATGTTGAAAGTTTTGTGAAATCTTGTAACAAATTAGATTTTCCAATACTTATTTGAAAGAAAAATCAGCTTTTGCTGAATAAAAATTACTTAGAGATCAGAAATGAAAATTAAACAATACCGCACTCAGTTTATAAAAGAATTATCGCCTTTATATGATGCATACGAAGCGGAGAGTTTTTTCTATTTAATTCTAGAAGACAAACATAAATTGCGCCAGATTGATTTGGCTTTAAATCATGAACTGAATTTTTCTGAAAAGGATTTTGTGGTTTGGGATTCATTATTGGATGACTTAAAAAACGAAGTTCCGATTCAGTATTTGCTGGGAAAAACCAGTTTTTATGGTTTGGATTTTGAGGTGAACGAAAATGTCTTGATTCCGAGACCAGAAACCGAAGAATTGGTAGAGTGGATTATTAATGAAAATAAAGGAAATTCTAAAGAAATTAAAATTTTAGACATTGGAACAGGAAGCGGTTGCATTGCAATTTCGCTGGCTAAAAATATTCCAAATGCAAAAGTTTACGCAATTGATGTTTCTAAAAAGGCATTAGAAACTGCAAAAAGAAATGCCATAAACAACAATGTCGAAGTAACTTTCATGCTAAAGAATGTTTTAGAATTAGAGATATTGAAATCAGATTATGATATCATTGTGTCAAATCCGCCTTATGTTCGGAATTTGGAAAAGGTTGAAATCAAAAAGAATGTTTTGGATTTTGAACCACATCTGGCTCTATTTGTTGATGATAACGATGCATTGATTTTTTACAGAAAGATTGCTGAATTAGCTAAAAAAAATCTTTTAGAAAAAGGACAATTGTATTTTGAAATCAATCAGTATCTAGGAAAAGAAATGAATGATTTATTGGAAAAAATGAATTTCAAAAATATCGAACTCCGAAAAGATATTTACGATAATGACCGAATGATTAAAGGAAATATTTGAGTTACAGTCTCAGTTTTCACAAAGTAACAACTGAGACTGTAATTAATTATTCGTAACGAAGAGCTTCAATTGGATCTAATTTAGAAGCTTTAATTGCAGGATATAAACCAGAAACTATTGCAACAGTAAAACTAGTTGCAAAGGCTGCAAAAATAGCGCCCCACGGAATAACAAAAGCAAAATTCATTGCCGTTGCAATGGCAAAGCCAAGTAAAATCCCAATTATAATTCCGACCAATCCGCCAATTTGCCCAATCAATAATGTTTCGATAAAAAACTGAGTAGAAATAGTTGTTTTTGTAGCACCTAGAGCTTTACGAACACCAATTTCGCGAGTACGTTCTGTAACGGAAACAATCATAATATTCATTAAAGCAATTGATGAACCTAGAATTGTTATAATCGAAATAATCCAAGATGCCCATCCTAAATATTGTGTAATTCCAAGAATTCTATTTATCAAATCATCGCTTCGGCCCATTCCAAAATTGTTGTCGCGTACAGGATTTAATTTGCGAACTCGTCGCATAACACTCGTTGCATTGTCAATGGCCGGATCTAAAAGTTCTTTTTTAGAAACCATGACACTAATCGTGTAATTAATATTTGGTGCTGTAAATAAAGAACGTGCTACCTGAATAGGGATTAAAACACGTAAATCCTGACTGTGTCCAAACGTAGATCCTTTCTCTTTTAAAACTCCAATCACTTTAAAACGCGCACCACGAATAGAGATTATTTTATCAATTGGATTAACATCTTTTAATAAACCTTTCTCAAAATCTGATCCAACAACGCAGGAATAAGTATTGTTGTCTATATCAAATTGATTGAAAGATCGCCCTAAAGTAGTTTCTAAACCTGAATTAGTAATAAAATGCTCGTCAACACCCACTATAGTAATTTCCGGATCTGTTTTTTGATCTAAATATTTTACTTCTGCTTTTGATGTTGCTGTAAACGAAAGTGAAGTTTCTGTAAAAGGATATTTGTATTTGTTTTTGAAAGCAACAGCTTCCGGGTAAGAAATTATCGGATTGATAACTTCACGTTCGTTTCCGCCACGATTTCGAACCGTGTTTTCATATTGGTTGATGTTAAAGGTATTCGCACCCATCGAGGCAAAATTAGTCGAAACGGTGTTTTCAAGTGCGGTTACAACGGTTAGAATTCCTACCAGCGCCGTAATCCCGATGGCAATAATTAAAACAGTAAGAATGGTTCGCAGTAATTGAGTTTTGATAGAACCAAAAGCAATTCGGATATTTTCTTTAAATAATTTTAGCATCATGACCAATTTGTCACGAAAATACGTTTTTTGTTACAAGTTTGTTTTCGAAGTGTTATTATTTATTTTAAAAAGTAAGATATTTGCAGGCGATTTAACTTAAGTCGAAAGTTGGAAAGTCATAAAGTCGAAAGTCTAAAAAGCCAACTGTCTAAAAGAATCAGAAATAAATTAATTTTAAAGGTTTTAGATTTTAGATTTCAAAGAAATCTAGAATCTAAAATTAGAAATCTAAAATAAAAAGAGATGGCTTCAAAACCAAGCGTGCCAAAAGGGACAAGAGATTTTTCACCTGCCGAGGTGTCAAAACGCCAGTACATTATGCAGACCATAAAAAGTAATTTTGAGAAATTTGGTTTTCAGCCAATAGAAACACCTTCGTTTGAAAACTCAGATACTTTAATGGGGAAATATGGAGAGGAAGGTGATCGTTTGATTTTTAAAATACTGAACTCAGGTAATTTTTTCTATGATAAAACTAAAATTGATCTGCCTGAATTCATTGAAGAATTACAACTTAATTCTGCTGAAAAAATAAGTTTAGAGCAAAGAATAGAATTAAATAAATTCACAGGCAAAATTTCTGAAAAAGCTTTGCGTTACGATTTGACTGTTCCGTTTGCTAGATACGTGGTACAGCATCAAAGTGAAATCACATTTCCTTTTAAAAGATATCAGATTCAGCCGGTTTGGCGAGCAGATAACCCGCAAAATGGACGCTATAGAGAATTTTATCAATGTGATGCTGATGTTGTTGGTTCAAAATCATTGTGGCAGGAAGTGGAATTGGTTCAGCTTTATGATACTGTTTTTACTTCTTTAGGTTTAGAAGGGGTGACTATTAAAATAAATAATAGAAAGATTTTATCCGGAATTGCTGAGGTAATTGGTGCTTCAGATAAATTAATCGATTTTACGGTTGCTCTTGATAAATTAGATAAGATTGGAGAAGACGGCGTTAAAAAAGAAATGATTGAAAAAGGTATTTCTGAAAATGCTTTGGTAAAAGTGCAACCGCTTTTTAGTTTTACAGGAACATTTTCAGATAAAATTAATCAGCTTTCAGATTTATTATCGACTTCAGAAGAAGGAATGAAAGGAGTTGAAGAACTTAAATTTATTTGTGACAATGTGGCGTCTTTAGGATTGTCTACGGCAACTTTAGATCTTGATGTAACTTTGGCACGTGGTTTAAATTACTATACAGGAGCTATTTTTGAAGTTGCAGCACCAAAAACTGTTGCAATGGGTTCTATTGGAGGTGGTGGAAGATACGACGATTTGACTGGTATTTTTGGTTTGAAAAATATGAGTGGTGTCGGAATCTCTTTTGGACTGGATCGAATTTATTTAGTCTTAGAAAAATTACAATTGTTTCCGGAAACTGTCGCATCGACTTCAAAAGCAATATTTATTAATTACGGAGATAAAGAAGCTTTGTATGCTTCAAAAGCAATTCAGAAATTAAGACAAGAAAACATAAAAGTAGAATTATATCCTGATAATGTTAAAGTTGGAAAACAATTTCAATATGCAGATAAACGTTTGATTCCGTTTGCAGTAATTGCGGGAGATCAGGAAATTGCGTCAAATACTTATGCACTTAAAAATTTAGTGTCAGGCGAGCAGGTTTCTGTAGATTTCGAAGGATTGAAAAATGCTTTGTTGGGTTAACTGTCTGTAGTAAAGGTTTTTGCTTCGAAATGCGCAGATTTAAAGGGATTTCTTTTGAAATCTCTGCCTGAAATAGTTGCCAGAGAAGAAAAAAAACTTTTAATTTGCCGACCTTAAGTTACGGGCGTAGTTCAAGGGTAGAATAGCGGTCTCCAAAACCGTTGATGGGGGTTCGAATCCCTCCGCCCGTGCAAAAAAATCAAATTAAAGCATAAAAAAAAGCTTCGTCTCTATAAGGCGAAGCTTTTTTTAATATAAGGTAAATTTGAATTAATAATTTATTTTTGAGGCCTAAGCCAACCCTTAAATTCAATTTTGGTGTAATAATTTACGTTTTAACGACCTCAAAGATAAAACAAACTATAACGTAATAGTCTTAAAATTATAATAAAATTTTTATGTACTGCTTTCCTATTTTAAGCAGCTCATTTTTAATAAAGTGACAATTTGACATTTTAAAATATTTGGCAGTACTTTTGCAATCACAAAAAAGAATAAAAATGAAGTTTAAGAATATTTTTAAAAATAAAAGTAATATGACTACGGAAAATACAGAATTCGATCAGGAATTAGATGATGTAACGTTAGAGAACAATGCCAACGGTGAACAGTTAATTGTTGAAGAATTAAGTGTTGAGGAGCAATTAGCTAAAGACTTGGCTCACGAAAAAGATAAGTTTTTGAGATTATTTGCTGAATTTGAAAATTACAAAAAAAGAACTTCAAAAGAGCGCCTTGAATTGTTTAAAACAGCAAACCAAGAAGTTTTATTGGCTATGCTTCCAGTTTTAGATGATTTTGACAGAGCTGCTGTAGAAATCAACAAATCTGAAGATGAAAACCTTAAAAAAGGTGTTGAGTTGATTCATGAAAAATTTAAAAACACTTTAGTTTCTAAAGGTTTAGAGCAAGTTGAAATTCAGGCAGGAGATGCTTTCAATGCTGATGTTGCAGAAGCAATTACTCAAATTCCTGCTCCATCTGACAAATTGAAAGGAAAAATTGTTGATGTTATTGAAAAAGGATACAAATTAGGAGACAAAATTATTCGTTTTCCTAAAGTTGTAGTTGGAAACTAAAAAAAATGCTATAAGAATTTCAAATGCATTTTTTTGGATTTTGGAATTTTTAAGATTTGGAACCTAATCTAATTATGAAAAAAGATTTTTACGAAATATTAGGCATTTCAAAAAATGCTGATGCTGCCGAAATTAAAAAAGCGTACAGAAAAAGCGCTTTAAAATATCATCCTGATAAAAATCCAGGCGACAAAGAGGCAGAAGAAAACTTCAAATTGGCAGCTGAAGCTTATGAAGTTTTGAGTGATCCACAGAAAAAAGCGAAATACGATCAATATGGTCATCAGGCATTTGATGGTTCTGGCGGATTTGGCGGCGGCCATGGTGGTATGAATATGGATGACATTTTCAGCCAGTTTGGTGATATTTTTGGTGGCGGATTTGGCGGTTTCGGAGGCGGAGGCGGAGGTCCTCGCCGTGCTAAAGGAAGCAATCTTCGAATTAAAGTTAAATTGACTTTGGAAGAAATTGCAAATGGAGTTGAGAAAAAAGTAAAAGTAAAACGTAAAGTTCAGGCTAAAGGTGTAACGTATAAAACGTGTACGACTTGTAACGGTCAGGGACAAGTAATGCGTGTAACCAATACCATTTTAGGAAGAATGCAATCTGCGTCAACTTGTCCTACTTGTGGTGGTTCTGGTCAGATTTTAGATAAAAAACCTGCCGAGGCTGATGCTCAAGGTATGGTTCAGGAAGATGAAACAGTATCAATCAAAATTCCAGCGGGAGTTGTTGATGGAATGCAGTTGAAAGTTTCTAACAAAGGTAACGATGCGCCAGGAAATAGTATTCCGGGTGATTTGATTGTTGCAATTGAAGAAGTTGAACACGAATTTCTGAAACGTGAAGGCGAAAATGTTCACTTTGATTTATATATCAGTTTCCCTGAAGCGGTTTTGGGAGCTTCAAAAGATATTGAAGCAATCAACGGAAAAGTGCGTATTAAGTTAGAAGAAGGAATCCAATCTGGAAAAATCTTAAGATTAAAAGGAAAAGGAATTCCAAGCTTAAATGGTTACGGAAGCGGGGATTTATTAGTTCACGTAAACGTTTGGACTCCAAAAACTTTAAATAAAGAACAAAAACAATTCTTTGAAAATGCTTTAAACGACGAGCACTTTGCTCCAAGTCCAGAAAAATCAGAGAAATCATTCTTTGAAAAAGTAAAAGATATGTTCTCATAATCAGGACTTTTTCAAATTGTTTAAATAAATAGAAAAACCCATTCTAACATAATTTTAGGATGGGTTTTTTATGTAATAGTAGTAAGATTCACTTCTAATTATTTACTTTTACAGTCGCTTAGCCATAATGGCATAAGCAACGCAGAAAATCTCAAAAACAGCATGAGCAACTTACTCGAAGTACATAAGGTCGTAAAACAATATGGCGATTATGTAGCGCTTAACGAAGTTTCATTAAATGTGCCAAAAGGCAGTATATACGGACTTTTAGGTCCGAATGGAGCTGGAAAAACTTCCCTTATCAGAATCATAAATCAAATCACATTGCCTGATAGCGGTGAGGTAATTTTGGATGGAGAAAAACTCCAGCCGAAACACGTTCAGACAATTGGATATCTTCCGGAAGAAAGAGGATTGTACAGTTCTATGAAAGTAGGCGAGCAATGTTTGTATTTGGCACAAATGAAAGGACTTTCTAAAGCTGAAGCTAAAAAACAATTGGATTATTGGTTTGATCGTTTGGGAATTCAGGGTTGGTGGAACAAGAAAATCCAAGAGCTTTCTAAAGGAATGGCACAGAAAATTCAATTTGTTGTTTGTGTTTTGCATAAACCGAAATTGTTGATTCTTGATGAACCTTTTTCAGGATTTGATCCTGTAAATGCTAATGTTATTAAAGATGAAATTTTGGCATTAAAAGAACAAGGTTCAACTATTATTTTCTCGACACACAGAATGGAAAGCGTTGAAGAACTTTGCGAAAATATTGCTTTGATTCATAAATCAAATAAATTGATAGAAGGAAAAGTGGTTGATGTGAAGCGTCAGTTTAGAACAAACAGTTTTGAAGTTGGAATTCTGACTAGCAATGTTGAAGGCTTGATGTATGATATTACGCAAAAATTTACCGTTTCGCCTGCTAATTTCAAATCGTTAAATGATGATTTAAAGCTAAATATCCAAATAGGAAATGCTTCACCAAACGAGCTTTTGAATATTCTCACGCAACGCGGACAAGTAACGCATTTTGTAGAAAAAATTCCAAGTATAAACGATATTTTTATTCAGACTGTAACGGAAAACAAAGTTTAGATTTCAGATTTTAGATTTTAGAGTGAAGACCTAAAATCTAAAAATCTAAAGTCAACAATCTAAAATCTAAAATAAAGAAATGAGCATTATTTCATTAATTATAAAAAGAGAATTTATTGCCAAAGTCCGCAATAAATCTTTTGTTGTCATGACTTTTTTGAGTCCGCTTTTATTTGTTGCGATAGCCATTTTTATTGGTTATTTGAGCTCAATGAAAGCCGAAACAAAAAGAATTGCTATTCATGACGAAACCGGACTTTTTGCTTCTGATTTCTTAAAAGAAAATAAAAAAGGAGCAGAATTTAAATATCTGAATTTGTCTGAAATTGATGTAAAGGCTTTAAAAGATAGCATTACAAAAGAAAATTTCAGCGGATTAATTGTTATTCCAAAAACAAATAATTCGAAAGATTTAGAAAGCAAAATAGAATTTATTTCGAATAATAGTCCGAGTATTTCTTTTATCGAAAATACACAAGATGTTATTGCATCAAAGATTACAAAGTTAAATCTTGAGGAAGCTAAACTGGATACTTTGGCGATTCAGAAAGCGCAGTCAGATGTAAATATTCATTTAGTAAAAGCTTCAGGAGAAGAGAGTTTAAAAGGTTTAAATGAAATCAAAATTGCAATTGGAGGTGCATTTGGTTATTTGATTATGATGTTCATTATCATCTACGGAAATATGGTAATGCGAAGCGTAATCGAAGAAAAAACAAACCGAATTATCGAAATCATTATTTCATCAGTAAAACCATTTCAGTTAATGATTGGTAAAATTGTCGGAACTTCATTGGCAGGAATTCTGCAATTTATGATTTGGGCGATAATTGGTTTAGGATTGATGTTTGCTGCATCGGCATTTTTTGGTGTAAATGTTGGCCCAACAGCCAGAATTTCTCCAGAAATGATGCAATCTGCACAACATCAATTATCAGGTTCAGCACAAATGTATATTGCTGAATTATGGAATCTGCCAATTGCGAGTATCATTATTGGATTCGTAATTTATTTTATTGGAGGATATTTTCTTTATAGCTCATTTTACGCGGCAATAGGAGCTGCAGTTGACAATCAAACTGATTCTCAGCAATTTCTGCTACCAATTTTAATGCCTTTGATTTTGAGCGTTTATATCGGATTCTTTACAGTTGTAAACGATCCGCACGGAACCGTGGCAGTTGTATTTTCAATGATTCCACTTACGTCACCAATTGTCATGTTAATGCGTATTCCGTTTGGCGTGCCATGGTGGCAAATCGCAATTTCGGTATCATTATTGTTTGCTACCTTTTTCCTTGTTGTTTGGTTCGCTGCAAAAATTTACCGAGTTGGTATTTTAATGTACGGCAAAAAACCAACTTGGAAGGAGTTGTATAAGTGGCTTAAATATTAATTTTTAAAGTTGCTAAGGTACTAAGGTTCTGAGATGCTAAGATTTTTTAGCTTCTTGCGGAAAAACCTCAGTACCTTAGCGACTTAGAACCTCAGAACCTTAGAAAAAAAATGAGTAAAATACTAATTATCGAAGACGAAGCAGCGATCAGAAGAGTTTTGGTAAAAATATTATCAGAAGAAAATGATTCCTATCAGGTTGATGAAGCTGAAGATGGCGTTGCGGGACTTGAAAAAATAAAAAACAACGATTACGATTTGGTTTTGTGCGATATCAAAATGCCAAAAATGGACGGTGTTGAGGTTTTAGAAGAAGTAAAAAAGATAAAACCGGAAATTCCGATGGTGATGATTTCGGGTCACGGGGATATGGAAACAGCAATTCACACGATGCGTTTGGGAGCTTTTGATTATATTTCAAAACCGCCAGATTTGAATCGTTTATTGAATACTGTTCGTAATGCTTTGGACAAAAAACAATTAGTTGTTGAGAATAAAATCCTAAAGAAAAAAGTCAGCAAAAATTACGAGATGATTGGCGACAGCGAATCTATTAATCATATTAAAGTGATGATTGATAAAGTGGCGCCAACTGAAGCGAGAGTTCTAATTACAGGACCAAACGGAACTGGAAAAGAATTAGTAGCGCATCAATTACATGAAAAAAGCGAACGTGCTAATTTTCCTTTAATTGAGGTGAACTGCGCCGCGATTCCGAGCGAATTGATTGAAAGTGAATTATTCGGGCACGTAAAAGGTGCTTTTACATCGGCAGTGAAAGATCGTGCTGGAAAATTTGAAGCAGCAGACAAAGGAACTATTTTCTTAGATGAAATTGGAGACATGAGTCTTTCGGCGCAAGCCAAAGTTTTAAGAGCGCTTCAGGAAAGTATGATTACTAGAGTTGGTGCTGATAAAGATATTAAAGTAGATGTTCGCGTAGTTGCGGCAACAAATAAAGATTTAAAAACAGAAATTGCCGAAGGTCGTTTCCGTGAGGATTTATACCATCGTCTTGCGGTTATTTTAATTAAAGTTCCGCCATTGAATGAAAGACGTGATGATATTCCGGCTTTGATTTCGCATTTTGCTGAAAAAATTGCTTCGGAACAAGGAAATGCTGTTAAAGGGTTTTCGGCGCAAGCCATAAAATTATTGCAGGAATATGATTGGACAGGAAATATCCGTGAACTTCGAAATGTAATTGAAAGATTAATCATTTTGGGAGGAAGTGAAATTTCTGAAGGTGATGTTAAAATGTTCGCAAGCAAATAATGATTTAGTTTTCAATCTGAAATCTAATATCATAAATCTAAAATTTAGAAATGAAACTAAAAAAAATAAACGAGAAATTACAGGACGGACTTATTGAAAACGGTTTAACAGAAGCAAATGTTTTGCAGATGGAAACTTTTTCGACAATCAAAAGTGGGGCTGATGCCATTATTGTTTCTCCAAACGGAAGTGGAAAAACAACAACAATTGTTTTAAATGTAATTCAGCAATTGGCAGGAAAAACAGAAGAATCTCCACGTGCTTTGATTATTGTTGAAGACAAAGCAAAGGTTTTGGAAATGGTTGAGCTTTTTGAGAAATATGGAAAATACACCAATTTAGAAGTTTACGGTGTAAATGAAAAAGGCGATATGGATTATGATAAAAACTATATTTCTACCGGAATCGATGTTTTGATCGGAACTCCTACTAAATTAAATGATATGTTTAGTACGGCAGGTTATAATGTGAATCGCTTAAAAATGTTTGTTTTGGATGATGCAGACCCAATTTTGAAATTACGCCACGAACCTAAAATTATGCGTATTTCGAATAGTATTACTAAAACACAGCGTTTAATTTTTACTGAAAACCTAACAGAACGTGTTGAAATTCTAGCTGATAAAATGCTTGTTGAGCCTTATTTGTTCGATATGGATGAAGAAGGCGAAGAAGAATTGGATGAAGAGGAAGACGACGTAGAAGAAGAGGAGTAAAAATCTTAGAATATTTCTGGAAATGATACATACACTTAAATTTTTGACAATTGCGCTATTGGCGTTTTTTGTTGTTATTTATGTAATTGTCGTTTCATACATATATTTTAATCAAGTTGGAATGGTTTTTCAAAATGCTGCTCTTCCAAAAGATTATAAATTTGATTATCAAAGCAATTTTGAAGAACTGAATATTAAATCATTTGATGGTGTAAACTTAAATGGTTTATTGTTTAAGGCTGAAAATTCAAAAGGACTTGTGTTTTATCTTCATGGAAATGCAGGAACATTAGAAACCTGGGGGAAAATTGCGAAAACGTATACTAATTTAGGATATGATATTTTTATTCTGGATTACCGCAGTTTTGGAAAAAGTGAAGGTGAGATTGAGAATGAAGAGCAATTAAATAAAGATGTTGCTGTTGTGTATAAAAAATTACGTCAAAAATATTCTGAAAATAAAATTATTATTGCAGGTTATTCAATTGGTTCTGGTTTAGCGACAATTTTAGCTTCAGAAAATAATCCAAAAGCGTTAATACTGCAATCGCCTTATTTTAGTTTCACAGAATTGTCAGGAACCAAAGTTCGTTTTTTTCCTGATTTTATGAAGAAGTTTCATTTAGAAACGTATCAATTTTTACCAAAAGTTAAAGCACCGATTTATATTTTTCATGGTTTGGATGATCAGCTAATTCCGGTTGAAAATTCAATTCGTTTAAATAAAATTTTAGGAAACAAAGGGCATTTTTATCCCTTAAAAGAACAAGGACATATCGGAATGAATGAAAATGAAAGTTTTCAGGAAGAATTAAAAATAATTTTACAATAAAAAATAGAATGTTATGGGATTAATGAAGGTGTTTTCAGGAAGTGAAGTATTAGCAATTGCTTTGCAGGAAAGATTAGAAGAAGCGGGAGTAGAAACAGTAAAAAAAGATAATATCCAGTCAGCTCGTTTGGGAGGTTTTGGCGGAACAGATTTGGCAGTTGAGGTTTTTATTCAGGAAACCGATTTTGCAAAAGCAAATCCTGTTATTGAAGATTTCAGAATGAGTATTTAATCTTAGTTTAAATTAAGAAAATTAGAATGCAATACAAAATGTTAGTGCTCGACATGGATGATACCTTGTTGACAGACGATCATAGAATTTCAGATTTAAATAAAAAAGTATTATTAGAAGCTCAGGCAAAAGGAGTGTATGTGGTTTTAGCCTCTGGTCGCCCAACTTCTGCAATGACAGCTTATGCGAAAGAACTGGAATTAGATATAAACGATTCTTATATGATTTCGTTTAATGGAGCAATTATCAGTCGTGTAAAAGATGATCTTGTTTTATTTGAACAGAAATTAACTGTTGAACAAATTCACGATTTGTATGATTACAGTGTGAAAATGAATACACATATCATTACGTATTTAGATGGTGAAATTATAAGCGAAACGGATTCTGAATTTATAGAAATCGAAAAAGAAATTACAGGAATGCCTCATCTTTTGGTTTCTAGTTTTAAGGATTATGTAGACAGACCTGCTGTAAAATGTATTCTGTTAAAAGAACCGTCTGAATTGAAGGAATTAGAATCAGATTTGAAAGCTAAAATGCCACATTTAAGTGTTTCGATGTCAAAACCTTTCTTCTTGGAAGCAGCGCAGCAAGGAATTGATAAAGCCGCAAGTTTGCGATTTTTGGCAGAGAAACTTGGAATTCTTCAAGAGGAAATTATTGCTGTGGGCAATGCAGGAAATGATTTGACAATGATAGAATATGCCGGTCTTGGTGTTTGGGTTGATAACGTAACGCCTGAACTTCGAGATAAAGCCGATTTAATTGTAGCTTCAAATAATGATGATGGAGTTGCAGAAGTAGTGCAAAAATATATTTTAAATTAAATTTTGATGAAAAATCCAATCGAAACAGAACGTTTGCTATTAAGAGAATTACTTCTTTCTGACGCTAATGGAATGTTTGAATTGGATTCAAACCCAAATGTCCATCTTTTTTTGGGTAATAATCCAGTAAAAAAGCTCGAAGAGAGTATTGAATATATTCATTTTGCTCAAAAACAATACAAAGATTTTGGGATTGGGCGCTGGGCGGTAATTCTTAAGGAAACCAATGAGTTTTTGGGTTGGTCTGGAATAAAATTCATCACTGATGAAATTAACGGGCATAAAAACTTTTATGAAATTGGTTATCGTTTCATAGAAAAATATTGGGGAAAAGGTTACGCGACCGAAGCAGGAAAAGCTTTTGTAGATTATGCTTTTAATGAAATGAAAGTAAATGCGCTGTATGCATATGCAGACGCAGGGAATGAAAACTCAAGAAAAATTCTCGAAAAATTAGGCTTACAGTATATAAACTCTTTTGAATATGAAGGAGAAACTGAAGTCTGGTATGAAATGAAAAATCCAAACCTATAATTAAGAAATGCGTTCCAAATCTTTGTAAATTTTTAGAGGTTTGCAAAGATTTGGAAAACGTCGTTTCTTGATTTATTTATTTTTTAGCTACAGAAACAAAATATTTATTTCCGTCACCCATTGTTAATTTTACACGTTCGTCGCAAAGATCGATTGCATAAGCAGCACTTTCGTAACAGCTGCAAGTAGTGTTTTTGTCTTTAGACATTTCAGTTTTGCAATTGTTGTTTTTGAAAGTTGCTAATTGTGGTGTATACAAACTTACTAAGTCTGTAGAAGCCGTAACAAGGGAAATAATGCTTGCAGAATTATTATTTGTGATTCTGTAAACAATTCTGTCTGTGTAATTTACTTCATTTACGGTTACCTTACGAATATAAGTATAGGCAGTAGATTCTGCGCCAGGTTCTTTTACTTCAAATTTAAAACCAACGGCACGAATGGCAACATCAAATTGTTGCTGAGAGTTTAAACTTGCCCAAGTCGTTAAAGTACTAATAGATGGAAATGGATTTGTTGCTGGAGCAGCAGCATTAGTTTGCGCTTGGGAACTAAAAATGGCTAAGAACATCAAGCAGATTGTGGGTAAAAATGCTTTCATAAAGTGTGGTATTTGTAAATTTATTTTGCCTACTCTCTTTGGTTTTCGGCTTTCCCATTTCATTTTGTAACACAAAACAACAACATAACGATTGAAATTCAAAATTGTTATGTCCGATTTATTATTAAATTAATCAATACTTTTTATCATTTCCAAATCTTGCTAAATTTCGATTGAAGATTTAGCTCTAGTAAATGTAAGATTTTTTCAATTTAAATCGAAAAAAAATGTATTTAATCGATGAAATTTGCATTTAATCGATGTTTTTGTCATTTAATTCTTATTGAATTGTATAACGTAAAGTTCGAAAAAAATATTGTTTTACAAAATTTTTGCAATCATTAAGTGTATTTTATTTTTAATAAAACTCTAATTTATGCAAAATGTTGAAACGAAGTCGATTATTGAATTTTCTTTTACAAATATTGTTTGTAAATTTGCACCCTTAAATTTTTTGACAACGATTTCATTAATTTAAGAAAATTATGGAAAATAGAAAGAAAGTTGCCTTTTATACGCTGGGTTGTAAACTGAATTTTTCAGAGACTTCTACAATCGCCAGAAATTTTAATGACGAAGGTTTTGACCGCGTCGATTTTGAAGAAGTTGCCGATATTTATGTCATCAATACTTGTTCGGTAACTGAAAATGCTGATAAACAGTTTAAGCAGGTTGTCAAAAAAGCCATGAAGCTGAATGAAAAAGCATTTGTTGCCGCTGTTGGTTGTTATGCACAATTAAAACCTGAAGAATTAGCCGCTGTTGATGGAGTTGATTTGGTTTTGGGTGCGACCGAGAAATTTAAAATCACCGATTATATTCATGATTTAAGCAAAAACGATATGGGTGAAGTTCACTCGTGCGAAATTGCTGAAGCCGATTTTTATGTTGGAAGTTATTCCATTGGAGATCGTACACGTGCTTTCTTAAAAGTTCAGGATGGTTGCGATTATAAATGTACGTATTGTACAATTCCGTTAGCACGAGGAATTTCTAGAAGTGATGCTTTAGAAAATGTATTAAAAAATGCCAAAGAAATCTCGGCTCAAAATATTCGCGAAATTGTTTTAACTGGAGTGAATATTGGAGATTATGGAAAAGGAGAATTCGGAAACAAAAAACACGAACATACTTTTCTGGATTTAGTTCAGGCTTTAGATAAAGTGGAAGGAATCGAGCGTTTAAGAATTTCGTCAATTGAACCGAATTTATTAAAAAACGAAACAATTGAATTCGTTTCTAAAAGCCGCACTTTTGTACCGCATTTTCATATTCCGTTGCAATCAGGAAGCAATGATATTTTGAAATTAATGAAACGCCGTTATTTGCGCGAAGTTTATATTGATCGTGTGAACAAAATTCGTGAGGTAATGCCTCATGCCTGCATTGGTGTTGACGTTATTGTTGGTTTTCCTGGAGAAACGGATGAACATTTTTTAGAAACGTATCATTTCTTAAATGAATTGGATATTTCATATTTACACGTATTTACGTATTCAGAAAGAGATAATACTGAAGCTGCCGAAATGGATGGCGTTGTCCCAGCAAATGTTCGTGCAAAACGTAGTAAAATGCTTCGTGGATTATCGGTTAAAAAACGTCGTGCTTTTTATGAAAGTCAATTAGGAACGCAAAGAACAGTTCTTTTTGAAGGAGAAAATAAAGAAGGATATATTCACGGTTTCACAGAAAATTACGTAAAAGTAAAAACACCTTGGAATCCAGAATTGGTAAATACTTTGCAAGAAATCAATTTAACTAAAATTGACGAAGACGGAAGTGTTCGTATGGAGTTTGTGAATAAATTGGCGGAAGCTTAAAAAGACATACATAAAGTTTTATCATTTTGATTAAGTGAGAAATGACTATAAAAAAAAGCCCTTTATTTAAAGGGCTTTTTTATTGTATTATAATCTATTTTAAATCTTCAGAAACCACCAATTTCAAAGAATTAATATAATCCGTATCAAATTCTATAACTCTGATTTTTTCAGGATTAAAACTTAATTCGCCGCCAAACTGACCTCTGATATCTAAAAAATCAATAAGAAGTTCTTCTTCTGAAAGAGAAAGCAATTTCCCTAAGTATGCCGATTTAGCCGATTTTTTAGCAATTTGAAAAATACCATATTTGTTGCTGATAAAGTTTAAAATCGATTCCAAATCTCTAATTGGGATTATATCTTCAGAATTGATTTTTAAGCCTTTTAAACGAATCACCTTTTCAGTAAAAGCCAAATCATGATCGCGATTAACTGCTAAGATGTTTTTGTTTTTCAAAATCACAAAACCATCTAAAATAAAATCAACTGGATTATTTCGAAGTAAAATCCAGTCATCAGAATAATCAATAAGAAATCCGGTAAAAATTTGCTTTTTATCTTCAAATTCTATTTCGACTAATTGTCTTAAATATTGTTCCATCATTTTTAATTTTATCAAATATCAATACTTAAATTCCAAATTCCAAGTTTGATTTAGATTGGAATTTGGAATTTGTCCCGATAGCTACCGGGATGGATTTTAATTTTTTAAGGATTAGTTGACCAGATAGCGCTGTTTTTGATAAATACTCTGCGGTTTAATTTAAGCTGAGCAATTAATAATTCGGCAATATCTTCAGATTGCATTACTTTTTCAGGATTTCCATCGGTTAAATTTAAGTCTATTGCCAAATCTGTTGCAACGGTACTTGGTGTAAGAGCCGAAACTCTAATATTATGTTTTCTCATTTCCTGCATCAAAGAATCTGTTAATCCTAAAACAGCAAATTTAGAGGCACTGTAAGCACTTGTCAATGGGTTTCCGTTCAAACCTGCAGTTGATGAAATATTGATAATATCTCCAGTTTGTCTTTCAATCATGTTTGGAATAACGGCACGAGTCGTGTAGTATGTTCCCATTAAATTAACCTGAATGATTTTTTCCCAATCGCTTGGTTCCAATTCTAAGAATTTTCCAAAAGAAGCAATTCCGGCATTATTAATTAAAATATCAATGTTTTTGAATTCCGCCAAAGCTTTTTCAACCGCAGCATTTATCGAATTCATATCTGAAACATCGGCTGCCAAAGCTAGAGATTTTACGCCCAAATTATTAGTTTGATCTGCAAGCTGATCCACGTCTGCCTGAGTTCTGGCAATTAAAATTACATTTACACCTTCTTTCGCTAATGCAATTGCGATTGCTTTGCCAATTCCTTTACCAGCTCCGGTAATTAGGGCAGTTTTATTTTTTAAGTCTGTCATGATAGTATTTTTAGAAATGCAGAAAGCATCATTTGAGTTACACAAAAATACAGTTTTTGCTTCCTAAAATGATGCTTTCAATGCTTTCTTAATCTAAGTTTAACACCTTTTTTATTCTTTCAGAACCATGTCAATGCACATCACGGCTCCTAAGATTAATTGTCTCAGCGAACTATCGGCTGCAACAGTATTTTCAATTTGTAAAACATAATTATCGGCGCTGGTAAAAAACTCTTTTCCTAATCCGGCCCACTTTTTACTTACTTGAGCTAGTTGTTTATTTTCATGAGAGAATTTAAAATCCCAGCCCGTCCATTTTCCCTGAAGTGTTGCGACAGGTTTTTCATTTTTGTCTAAAATTTCAAATCTTCCACCAAACGAGAAGAATTTTTGTTTGAAAGTTCCAATCAGTCTGTCTTTTTCGTCTAAGACTTCAACAGTCGATCTGAAAATAGCAATTCCTCTTTTTACAGTAATTAATTTTTCACCAGAAGCCGTTGTGATTTCAACATTAAATGGCGTTGCTCTTTTATAATCGGTGAAACGTAATATTTTGGTAAAAAAGCCCAAATTATTTTCACGGCAATTCATAATAATCTGATTTGTTTCGGGATTATAAATATCGTAATTGTTTGAGGCTTTGAACATTCCGATATGTTCTTTTACTAAAAATAGATTTTGGCTTAAAATTGGGTTCATATGCTTGTAAAATTGATTTTAAAATGAAGCCCAAATGTAATATAATTTTTATTAATTAAATTGTTTTGCACCTTCTACAAGACGAATAAATTCAGCTTTATAACCTTCGCCATCGTTTGAATTTCCTTGTTTCGCTAACTTTACAATTTCTTCAGAAGATTTGTCAGCAATCAATTTTGAATCTCTCAATTTCAATCCGAACCAAGCTACGGCAGAACTGAATTTCATATCATCGCTGGATTTTTCCAAAGCAACCGATTTATTCTCAATTGTCTGAACCATTTCGATACTTTTATCGCCGTCAGGTTTTTTGTAGCGGAATTTTATAGTTGCCAATTCATTGCTATAATTGTTTGAACTTGGTTCTGTTTTTGTGTATTTCAAATCATCAGGTTGTTCAGCTAAATAATCACTTTTTACACCTGCCGGAATAATTTCATATAAAGCGGTAACAGTATGATTGCTTCCTAATTCGCCCGCATCAATAGCATCATTTTTAAAATCTTCCGGACGAAGTTTTCTATTTTCATAACCAATCAAACGATATGCCTGAACTTGTTTTGGGTTGAATTCAATCTGGATTTTTACATCTTTAGCGATAGCAAACATCGAACCTTTAAATTCTTTTCCTAAAAAGCGATTTGCTTCCTGAATGTTATCGATATAGGCATAATTTCCGTTTCCTTTATCAGCTAAAATTTCCATTTTACTGTCTTTGTAATTCCCCATTCCGTAGCCTAAACAAGTTAAGAAAACGCCTGTTTTTCTTTTGTCTTCGATTAATTTTTCCATATCCGAATTCGAAGCGCTTCCAACATTAAAATCACCATCTGTTGCCAAAATCACACGATTATTTCCACCTTTAATGAAATTTTCTGTTGCTGTTTTATAAGCCAATTCGATTCCCGCGCCACCAGCAGTACTTCCGCCAGATTGTAAGTTTTCTAATGCGTCGATAATTGTTTTTTTCTCGTCTCCAGAAGTTGGAGGTAAAACCATTCCTGCAGCTCCTGCATAAACGACAATAGATACTTTGTCTTTTGCTCGCAATTCGTTTACCAAAATTTTCATCGATTGTTTTAATAAAGGCAATTTGTTCATATCGCCCATTGAACCTGAAACATCAATCAGGAAAACAAGATTTGAGGCTGGTAAATCATTGGTTGGAATATTTTTTCCTTGTAAACCAATTTTTAAGATTTTATTATTTGAATTCCAAGGTGAATCACTTACTTCTGTATTGATAGAAAACGGATGTTCATTTTTTGGCTGTGGATAAGTATATTTAAAGAAATTAACCATTTCTTCTACGCGAACAGCATCTTTTGGAACTTGTTGTCCGTTGTTTAAAAAGCGTCTGATATTAGTGTAAGAAGCATTATCAACATCTATTGAAAAAGTAGAAAGCGGAGCAGTTTTTGGACTTTCAAAAGCATTTTCTACAAAAGAATCATAATCTTCCTGAGTTGGTTCAGTTGGAATTGGGATAATATTTAATTTTTTATCTAATTCTTTTTCTGACAGGTTTTTATACATTTCATTTTTTGTTGAAATCACGACAACGCCATTTGAGGCCTTGCTTCCATAGATAGAAGTTGCTGCTTCATCTTTCAGCACTTTTAAATCTTTAATGTCGTTCGGATTAATTTTTGCCATTTGATTGGCTTTTGCAGGAACTCCGTCGATAATATACATTGGTTCATTTTTTGGAGAAATAGTTGCATTTCCACGAATCACAGTTGTTGAACTTGGGCTTGCAACATATCCAACACTGTTTTGAACCTGAATTCCAGCTACTTTTCCTTTAAGTGTCTTTGAAGCTTCTCTTTTTTCTTTTCTTCTTTCCGCTCTCTCATAGCTTCTTGCACTGTAATCTGAAGTGTTTTCACTTGTGCCATAGCCCACAACTACAACTTCGTTCAATGTTTGGCTGTATTCATTAAGTCGTATATTAATTGTATTTGAGTTTTGAACTTTTTGTTTTTGAGTTTCGTATCCAATAAAACTGAAAACTAACATGTCTCCTGTTTTAGCTTGGATACTGTATTTTCCATCAAAATCAGTTGTGGCAGATATTTTTGTATTTTGAATGTAAATTGATACTCCGGGAAGAGGCTGTTGGTATTTATCTGAAACAATTCCAGAAATAGTTCTTTCTTGTGCCATGGTTACGAAACATATAAGCATAGTAATGGCTGATGAAATAAGTTTTAGACTTTTCATGATAATAAGTTTTAAGAATTAATGTTTTGATTTTGCTTTGTCAAAGCTGCAGACTTTGACAAAGCTTAAGATTATTTTTTCAGAGTTGGTTTTCCTGTTTTTGTTGTAATGATTACAACTCCTTTTTTTCCTTTTTCGCCATATTTTTCAGTAGCTTCAAGGTCTTGTAAAATGGTTATTGTTTTGATGTCCTGCTGATTTAACGGCGCATAAGGGCTTGTTGGATTTTTTCCGAATAAATCATTTTCCGAATAATATATTCCGTCAATAATGTAAAGCGGTTCGTCCAGAATTACTAATGATTCTACATTTTCAGGTTGTACATTAGGAAGTTCTGCCTGCATCATTTTATCTCTTTTTGCGTCATCGCTGTGCGCCATTGCGTTTCCGTTCATAATAATTAAAGGAGCATTTTTTTTAGCTTTTGCCGCTTGTTTGTCAGCAAAAGCAACTTTTGCAGATTCTCTTTCAGGATAACTTGAATAACCCATTTGTGGCGTAACTTCTTTTTTAGAAACAATGTTGTCACTTTCTTCGTCTGCGCTTTCTTCACTTGCTGCTACAATTACTTCTTGGGTTCCGGTGCTTATTGTTAATGCTAATTCTTCTGTAGTGCCTGAACCCGTTGTTTCCTGAATTGCAACGCTTTGTTTATGTTTTATCTGATTTTGTAAAATTGCTGCACCTTCTTCTTTTGTAACTAATTGTGGATTTGATGAAACTGGCGCACTACTTTTTTCTGCCGAATTGTTTTTAGTCGTTTTATTTTGTGTGTCATTGGTTACAACTTGATTTGTGTTTTCTAAAGTTGTTTTTTTATCTGTTTTCAGAAATTGATAACCTAATGAGATTACTAACAAAAGTGAAGCTGCAACTGCAATTTTTTTCCAAAGAGAAATTGTTTTTTTATCTTCTTTTTTGTCGAGTTTTTGTTCAACGCGCGACCAGACTTTTTCCATTCCCGGAAAATCTTTTGCGGGAGCATTTTCTGCCGCTTCTTTAAATCTATCGAATATTTTATCTTGATTGTCCATGACTATTTTGCTTTTTGATAATACAATTTATTAACCAGATCTTTTAATTTGGTTTTGGCCGCATTCAATTGTGATTTTGAGGTGCCTTCAGAAATATTTAGCATTGCTGCTATTTCTTTGTGACCGAAACCTTCAATAACGAAAAGGTTGAAAACCGTTTTGCATCCATCCGGAATATGGTTTAATAAATTGAGTAAATCTTCCTCTTCTAACTCGCTCATTTCTTCTGTAAAAGGTTGTGAAAGCACTTTTACATCATCAAGATACATATTGAAATTAGTGTTCTTCCTGATGGTTGCCAAACAGTGATTAACGGTAATTTTTCTGGCCCAGGCTTCAAAAGCTTTGTCTTCTTTGAGCTGGTCTAATTTGGTAAATAAGGTATAGAAAGCATCGGCCAGAGCTTCTTCAATTTCTTCTTCTTTCTTGAGGTATCGTTTGCAAACACGATACAATTTTGGAGCCATATGCTCATAAATCTGACGCTGGGCATCGCGGTTCATTTTTTTGCAGTTAGAAATTAGCGTTTCGTTTATCACAATGTTGGTCTTTATTTATAAAGAGAGCGAAATAGATAAAAAGGTTGGGACGAAGATGAAATAAATATAAAAATAATTTAAATTGTGATGTAAACGGCTGTTTTTGTGGGTTTTATTTTTAGCTCGCTTTTTTATGTTTTTGCCATCAAAAGAAAAAGATCCCATAAAAAATGACAGATTATCAGAATTTTAATGTTTCTGTATTTCTCATACTGAATTGCAAATACGAGTCCGATAACAATTGGACCAATGACATTCAACAAAGTTCCATAACCAATATGTAGTAATCCAAACAAAACGCTGGAAATAATAATAGCCAGAATTTTGTTTTTAAAAAGAAGTTCTAATCTTGGCATTAAATAACCTCTGAAAATTAATTCCTCGGTAATTCCGGCAGTGACACAAGTAAAAAAAAGTAAAATGTAACTCTTTTTAAAAAGTGCCAAAGCTTTTTGCAATACAGCACTTTCGCCTGTAATTTTAAATAACATAATTAAAAGCCCGGTAAAATATACCGCAATGAACAATTTTACAAAGGTTTTGAATAATGCGATTGCAAAATCAGGAAAAGAATATTCGGTTTCCGGCCAAAGTAAAAAAGGCTGTTTTTCTATTTTTAAAGAATATAAGAATAGCAACAATAATGAAATCCAAATTGCAAATCTCGAGATGTAAAATTGAACTTCATGACTGATTCCGATATTTTTGAATAATAAAGAAAAATAAATAGCCAGAACCGGAAGAAGTACAGAAAGTAAAACGCTGATAATTAGAGCTGGTTTCTTGAAAGAATTTGAAATGTTTAGCATTTATTTTGGTTGTAGGTTTTGGGGATTTAGTTTTTAGCTTGGATTTCAACTTTTCACAATCTTGTCATTTCGACGAAGGAGAAATCACACTAGTTAATCGTCATAGATTGGTGATTTTGATTATGGAATTTCTAGTGTGATTTCTCCTTCGTCGAAATGACATAAAATGAGATTAAAAAAAACTACTTAACCGGCAAAGTCAATTTATAAATCTTAGTTTCTAAAACATCCGTATCATTATCTTCACAAAGCAAAAACTCTATTTTGTTGTTTTCTTTTTTATAGAAAGTCAAACCTTCAAATTTATTGGTTGAAGTTATTTTTTGTGTGAAATCAATTTTCATGGTTTTGACATCGATTCTTCCGATGAAACTTCCGAGAATTTCGCCGTCGTCGTAAGTTGATTTGGTGTCTTCGGCAGTTGAAAGGAAATAGATTTTGTCTTCGACTAAAATCGCATCGGTAAAACTAGAACGAACACCTTTTATTTTTGGAAGTTTATAATTGACAGCAATCAAAGCAAATTCTTGATCTAGTTTTTTTGCGTGAATGGTAAAAATCGTGTTTTTGTTTGAAACGCCATTGCCTCGGTTGAATAAATACCAGTTTTCACCATCGAAAATTGCGCCTTCCAAATTGAAATCTTCTGGTTTTATTTCCCCAAAACTTTGCATTAAACCATATATGTCAACCAAATTATTTTTCTGTAAAACCTTTTTGTTTTTAAGATCAAATTCAATCATTTTATTTCGATTTTCGGTGGAGCCGGAACCAAAAACATATAGTGTATCGTTATGATTTGTTAAGGATTCGAAATCTGGTTTTAAGTTTTTCGGGATATTTTGCGTCGGATTGTCAATTAAAGGATGTTGGTTTAATTGCTGATTCTGCATATTGTATTCGTAAAGAAATCCGCTGTTGTCGCCAATAACATAAAGTGCATCATTGTTATAAAATAATCCTGATGCCGAACCGATTCCGATGATTTGAAATAATATTTCTAATGTGAATTTTTCCATGAAATTAAAATGTTGTTTTGAAAACCAATGCTTAGCCCTGATAGCAATGGAGATACTTTGAAAAGAAATTGCATTTTTTCCTGACAGAACAAAGCGACCAACGGAAGCTCTTGTTATGGCTTTGGAAAAAAGCAATTTATTGAAAAGTATTGCAATGAATAGCAGGAATGTGCTACGTAAAAATAGTATATTTATGATATAAAAAAATCAAAATATATGAAATCAATAGATCCGAAAGATTTTAAAGTTACAGATAAAATAAAACTAAGCAAGATTCCGACTTTATTAAATATTGATGCCGATGATGATGAAAAAGAAGAAAAACTGGATAAGGTTCAGGCAAAGTTGAGCAATTTGCAAGATGTCATGTATGCGCACAATAAATACGGAGTTTTAATTTGTTTGCAGGGAATGGATACTTCGGGAAAAGACAGTTTGATCAGGGAAGTTTTTAAAGAATTTAATCCGCGTGGAGTTGTGGTGCATAGTTTTAAAACGCCAAATTCAACCGAATTGGAACACGATTATTTATGGCGCCATTATATTGCTCTGCCGGAAAAAGGAAAATTTGCGATTTTTAACAGAACGCATTACGAAAATGTGTTAGTAACGCGCGTGCATCCAGAATATATTTTGGGTGAAAATTTGCCGGGAATTAATTCGGTTGAAGATATTACGCCCGCTTTTTGGGAAAACAGAATTGAACAGATTAATAATTTTGAGAAGCATATTTCGCAAAACGGAACTATTGTAATGAAGTTTTACATGCATTTGAGTAAAGAGGAGCAAAGAGAACGATTGTTGCGCCGCTTGGAGGAAGAAAAACACCATTGGAAATTTTCGCCAGGCGATTTAAAGGAACGCGAACATTGGGATGAATATCAAAAGTATTATGAAGAAGCAATCAATAAAACTTCAACAGACTATGCGCCATGGTATATTGTTCCTGCCGATGATAAAGAAATGGCGCGATATATTGTTGCCAAAATTATTTGGGAAGAAATGCAAAAACATACTGATATTAAGGAACCAGAACTGGATGAAAAAATAAAAGCCAATTTTGAGGCTTATAAAGCACAGTTAAAAAAAGAGTCTTAAAGTAAGGCTCTTTTTTTTATTTGAATGTTAATGAAAGTTTATGAGTATTTTGTATTACTAATTTATTGTTAAATTTTCTTTTAGTAAATGCGTTTTGTGGTAAAAGTCTTGTTTTTTTGATAATATCAAGGTCATTTTAAGTTAAAATGATGGGATTTACTTTGTAAAAAAATAAAACCAACTTTTAGCTTATGAAACGAATTATTCTACCTCTAATGATTTTAGGGTCGGTATTTACATCTTGTAATAACGATTCTAAAGACGACAGTGAAACAACAAGTGTTGTTTTGAAAGATCAGTCTGTAACGCCAAGTTTATTAAAAGCACAGGCAGGATTTGAAAACTTAAAAATTTATTCTCTTTTTAGTTCAGATGATGTTTTTCCAAATAGTCCAAACTTTGTTTTTGGTGGTTCTGCGGATGGTTCTGGTTTATTGAAAAACACAGATGGAACATTTACTTTTTTAGTAAACAACGAAGATAACTTTGCCGTTTCAAGAATTACACTTGATAAAACATTTAAACCTACAAAAGGTGAATATTTATTAAATTCTAGCGGAGGAACTTGGAGATTATGCGGTGCTACAATGGCAACTCAGGCAGAACATGGTTTTGGACCAGTTTATTTGACTTGTGGAGAATCTGGAGAAGAATCTCGTACACATGCATTAAATCCTTATGGAGATGTAGGTTCTGCATCTGTATCTAAAGAATTAGCTGGTTTTGGACGTTTAAGTGCTGAGAATGCTTTGCCTTTACGTTCTAGTGCATACAGCGGTAAAACAGTTGTAGTAATTGGCGATGACGATTCTGGAACTTATGGAGGTCAGGTTTTTATGTATGTATCAAATACTGTTGGTGATTTAACAAATGGTTCTTTATACATGCTTAAAAGAAATGATGATAACCAAAGAGAGAAAGACATGGAAGTTAGCAAAACTTATCCAGTTTCTTTTGTGAAAATCGACAACCATACAACACTTACTGGCGCACAAATTAATGCTGCAGTAAACACTTTAAAAGGAATCAAATTTGGACGTGTTGAGGATTTGGATTACCGTAAAGGCGGAAGCAATGCAGATCGTGAATTGTACTTCAACGTAACCGGACAAGCAACAACCGGAACAAATGCTGATGGTTCAAGAACGAAATACGGTAGAGTTTACAGACTTAATCTTGATGCTGCTGATCCATTAAAAGGAACTTTGGAAGTAATCCTTGATGGTGACAATAGAAGCGGAATTGCTGGTAAATTCCAAAATCCAGATAATATCTGCGTGACTAAAAACTACGTTTATGTGCAGGAAGATGCAAACGGATATGGTGACGAAACTCACGATGCTTACATCTATCAATACAACATTGCTACAAAAGATTTAAAAGTTGTAGTTGAATTAGATCACCGTCGTACTGCAACAGATGCTGCAAAATACAACGTAGGCGGAACTTCAAAATTTGGAGATTGGGAATATGGTGCTTTGATCGATGTTTCGGAGCAAGTTGGTATTGCTGATACTTTTATGCTAAGCGTACAGCCACATACTTGGACAGGTGCAAAATACAAAGGAGTTGATGGCGGAACTAACCGTCCTAACGAACAACAAGCAAGTCAAATTGTAGTTATTAAAGGTTTGGCGAGATAAACTTTTAATTCATTATAAACAGATATCCACTATCTCAATTTTGAGGTAGTGGTTTCTGTTTTTCTAAATATTTCTCTTTTTAATTCTCATAAAATCATGAAAAAAATATATTGTTTGTTGTTTTTGATGGCCTTTGTTTCCTGTCAAAAAAAGAGCAAACATCAAGAAGTAAATGAATTATTTCAGAAAGATATTACTTCATTAATTGAAAAAGTTGCAAAGCTGAAATATTCTGTGCAGGAAGATTCGACTGGAGTACAAATTCAGAGGCAGTTCCTGGAAGCACACGAAAGTTATAAAAAGGTCGAATTGATAAGTGAGTATTATTCGCCGGCAGTTTCAAAATCGATTAATGGTCCAGCAATACCTGAATTTGAAGAAAATGATAAAGTGACTGTTCAACCCGAAGGATTTCAGGTTATTGAAGAATTGGTTTTTCCGAAATACAGCAAAGCCAATAAAAAAGAATTAATTCAGGAATTGGGTGTTTTATCTGCCAATTTAATTCGGTTAGAAAAAGTTTCGAGTTCCAATGAATTGACCGATGCTCATGTTTTTGATGCCATGCGGTTAGAAGTGTACCGAATCATTACATTGGGAATAACAGGTTTTGATTCGCCAGTTGTTTTGAATTCACTTCCCGAGGCTCAGGTTTCGTTAGAAACTATCGAAAGATATTATCGTGTTTATACAGAAAATCAAAATACAGAAAATTCGAAACAAGTACTTCAGATTTTTGAAAAAGGAAAAAAATATTTAAAATCGAATACCAATTTTAATGCTTTTGATCGCGCTTATTTTATCAATGAAATTCTAAATCCGTTAAGTAAAGGACTTTTTAAAACACAGTCTGAATTAGGAATCTCATTAATGAAAGAACAGCGCGGATTAAGAGTTACGGCTCAGACTTTATTTGATAAAGATGCCTTTGATCCAGAAGCTTTCTCAGGTTTTCCCGATTACAAAACAACACCAGAAAAAATTGCATTAGGGAAAAAGTTATTCAATGATCCCATTTTATCTGGAAACAACACACGTTCCTGCGCTTCATGCCATCACACCGATAAAGCATTTACTGACGGATTGGAAAGAGCAGTTTCATTAGACGGAAAATCAATGATTCAGCGCAATACGCCAACACTTGCCAATATTGCTTTTCAGCGCGTATTTTTTGCAGATTCAAGAGTGAGTTATCTCGAAGATCAAGCAGTTGCAGTTATTAAAAATGAAAACGAAATGCACGGCTCTTTGGAAAAATCGGCTTTGGCAATTCAAAAAAATGCTCAATATGTGCAGTCTTTTAAAAAGGCTTTTCCAAAAGGAGAAATAAATGAATTTGCTATCAAAAATGCTCTGGGATCTTATATACGATCATTAAGCAAATACGATTCTAAATTTGATCGTTTTATGCAAAAGAAAACAAATTTTACAGTTGATGAAAAAGCAGGTTTCAATTTATTTGCCGGAAAAGCAAAATGCGCTACCTGTCATTTTATTCCGCTTACAAATGGTACCGTACCGCCAAACTTTGACCGGTCTGAAAGTGAAATTTTAGGTGTACCAGATAGAAATAAAAAACTCGATGGTGATTTAGGCAAGTTTGTTATTACGCAAGCGGCGATTCATAAACATTCTTTTAAAACGCCAACAATCAGAAATATTGAGCTCACAGCACCGTATATGCACAATGGCGTTTATAAAACCTTAGAGGAAGTTATCGATTTTTATAATGAAGGAGGAGGTTTAGGAAAAGGCTTTGATGTTCCAAATCAGACGTTACCAGAAGATAAATTGAATTTGTCTGATCAAGAGAAAAAACAATTGATTGCTTTTATGAAAACGCTGACAGATAAAAAATATTCTAAAGAGTTATGAATTAGAAATTATGAGTTATGAATTTAAACCCGACAGGTTTTCAAAACCTGCCGGGTTTACTATTCTATATAAAACACCAAACCCGGCAGACTGTACTATCTGCCGGGTTCATACCAAAAACAAAAAATAAATTAAACCTTAACTTTTATAAGTCAAAACCATAAGCAACACGCAATGCTACCTGATTGGTTCTGAAATCGTGATAATCTTCGTAACGTACGCTCAAATCAATATATTTGTTTGCGTATCCTATTCCCGGTGCCCATAAAAAAGTGGTTTGATCATAACCGTTTGTTACTGCAAAACCGGCACCGATTTCACCTAAAACATAAAATTGGTCTTCCCAAACAAAGGCTTTAAAACCTGCTTTTGCAGGAATGAATCCAAGATCTTTTACGTTATTTCCAAGCTCATCTTTTCCCATAAATAAGTTTGTAAATCCCGTTGTTAGTGTCAGCGATGTTCTTTTTGACAAATCATATTGTAAACGAACATCTCCGCCAAGTGACCAGTCGTAATCGTTATCTGTTGGAATTCCTCCGTTGATCCCGAATCCTAATCTAAATCCCTGATCGTAATTTGTTGCTGCGCTGTCTTGAGCGACAGCAGTGTTGGCGAATAAAAATGCAAAAGCAGCTAGGCATAACATTTGTACTTTTCTCATGGCTTATATATTTGAATTATTAATAATGTAAAAGTATAATCAAGGGCTTTGGAGCTTGTTATATAATTTTTAAAAATCGTTACATAATATTAGGGTGTACTTAATTTTGCCTTAAAAATGGGATATCTTTTTATTGATAGGATAGAATTCCAAGCTTCTGACTATCTTTGCCGACAAAATAAAATAGAAGTGAATTTAAAGCAGTACACCAAGGAGTTTTCGTATAATTTAAAACTGGCATACCCTGTAATTTTAGGAATGGTCGGACATACTTTAATAGGTATGGTCGATAATATTATGGTAGGTAAAATTGGAGCTACTGAATTAGCAGCAGTTTCATTGGGAAATACGATGATTTTTGTGGCAATGTCAATAGGAATTGGTTTTTCGACAGCCATTACGCCAATTGTTGCCGAAGGTGATGCCGAGAAAAATGATGTCAAAATTCGTTCTGCATTTCATCATGGTTTATTTTTATGCGCGATCTTAGGATTGTTTCTTTTTGGGATAATTGTTTTGGCAAAGCCAATAATGGAAATGCTGGATCAACCTGCCGATGTAATTAAATTGGCAAAACCTTATTTAGATTGGGTTGCTTTTTCATTAATTCCGTTAATAGTTTACCAAGGTTATAAACAATTTGCCGACGGATTGTCGCTTACAAAATATTCGATGTACGCAATGGTTATGGCTAATGTGCTTCACGTCGGAATCAATTATATGTTGATTTACGGAATTTGGATTTTTCCAAAAATGGGAATTATTGGTGCCGCACTTGGAACTGTAATTTCAAGAATATTTCTCGTAATGTTCATGCATATTATGCTTTCCAGACGAAATGACTTAAAACGATTTTTTAAGGATTTCAGTTTTAGCGAAATAAAAAAAGCAACCATAAAAAAAATAATCAGCATTGGTTTTCCATCTGCAATGCAAATGCTTTTTGAAGTAGTTTTATTTTCTGCTTCAGTTTGGCTTTGTGGTAATATTGGAAAAACAAGCCAGGCAGCCAATCAAATTGCTTTGAGTCTGGCGTCGATGACTTTTATGTTTGCCATGGGATTAAGTGTGACTTCGATGATCAGAGTCAGTAATCAAAGAGGTTTAATGGATTATAAAAAACTGGTTGTTGTGGCAAGATCTATTTTCCTTTTGGCAATTATACTCGAAACTGTTTTTGCAATTTTGTTTATCGCTTTTCACGAATATCTGCCATACATCTTTTTAAATATGGAAAATAGCGGACAGGTTCTGGATAATAGCGAAGTAATCAGTATCGCGTCAAAACTACTTTTAATCGCCGCAGTTTTTCAAATTTCTGACGGAATTCAGGTTGTGGTTTTAGGTGCTTTGCGTGGTTTGCAGGATGTGAAAATTCCTATGTACATCACTTTTGTGGCTTATTGGGTGATTGGTTTTCCAATTTCGTATTATCTTGGAGAACATACAGAACTGAAAGCGCAGGGAGTTTGGATTGGACTTTTGGCTGGTTTAACAACAGCAGCAATTTTTCTGTACATTCGCTTCCACTACTTAACAAAGAGATTAATTATTAATTCAGATTCAAATAATTAAATTTGATAAAAGATAAATCACAGATTGTAATTTTTTTATAAATCTGTGGGAAATAATAACAAATACTAAAAAATAAATATAATGGAATTACCTAAATTTTTACTTGGAGACAATACTGATTTTCCAGATGATATTTTCATCATTCATCTAGATTATCCTCGATTTATTATCAATTTAAAAGATGATGAGGTTGAATTTTTAGAAGAAGCTGAGGATCTTGATGAGGCTGAATTAAATGCCGAAATGGAAGGTTTGATCGAAAAAGCAAATGATTTTTACGACAGAGAAATTAATCGTTACGAAGAATAGTAGAGACGCACAGCAGTGCGTCTTAAATTGTACAACTGTCTAAAAAATAATGTAAATCGTTCAATGAAAAAATTAAGTTACTTAAAACCCATTTTTAATTTTATAGTAATCGGATTGCTGATTACTACTTTAAGCCGTCTTGTTTTATTTTTTATTTTTAAAGATAGAGTAGTCGAAACGCCAAATTTCTGGTATATTTTCCCAATCGGTCTGCGAATGGATATGATATTACTTTGTTATTTATCATTTCTTCCGGCTGCCCTGATTACTTTTATTCCGAATAAAGGAATAAAGTTCACCAACAAATTTTTGGTATTTTATAGTTTCTTGTTTCTGTTTCTGATTCTTTTTGTTGAATTGGCTTCGCCTGATTTTGTAAAACAATATGATACACGCCCGAATAAAATTTTCTTAGATTATCTAATTTACCCAAAAGAGGTTGTTGGAATGCTTTTAAAAAGTTATCTAACTTCAATTATCGTTTCCTTTTTGATTTTGGGAGTTGTACTTTATTTTGCTATCAAAAAAGGGAAAAAATATTTTCACACTTCAAGTACAGATTATAAATTCAAATTGATGGTTTTTCCATTATTGGCTTTTTTATTGTTTTTTGGTGCGCGTTCAAGCCTAACTTCAAAACGACCAATTAATGCCAGTAATGCTGTTTTTTCTACCGATCAGTTAACAAATACTTTAGGTTTAAATTCTTTTTACACTGTTGCTTTTGCTGCTTATTCGATTAAAAATGAAGCAAACACGAAAATGTACGGTAAAATGGATGAAGCCGAGGCAATTGCTCGTGTGAAAAAATACATGATTGCAGGTTCAAACGATTTTACCGATGCTGAAATTCCGTTTCTTCACGTACAACAACCGGATTCGGCGAGACAAAAACCGTATAATTTGGTGATTTTTCTTCAGGAAAGTTTAGGCGCTGAATATGTTGGAATTTTAGGAGGAAAGCCTTTAACTCCAGAATTTGATAAGTTGTCAAAAGAAGGAACGTTATTCACCAATTTGTACTGCACAGGAACCAGAAGCGTACGTGGAATCGAAGCAGTTGTAACAGGGTTTTTACCTTCGCCTTCTGAAAGTGTTGTCAGACTTGGAAATTCTCAACAAGGATTTTTTACACTTGCCGATGCTTTAAAACAAAAAGGATATGACACGAGTTTCATTTACGGTGGAATGGCCAATTTTGATAATATGGCTTCATTTTTCAACGGAAATGGTTTCAGTGATATTGTAGATCAAACGGATTTTGAATCAGACGGAAATAAATATGCTTTCAAAGGAACTTGGGGTTATTCTGATGAAGATTTGGTTACTAAGGCGAATCAGTATTTTAAGTCAAAAGGAAACAAGCCATTTTTCTCTTTGATGTTCTCGACTTCAAATCACGAACCTTTTGAATATCCTGCAGGAAGAATAAAACCTTACGATAAGAAACCGGCAACAGTTAATAATGCCATGAAATATGCTGATTTTTCAATTGGAAAATTCTTCGAAATGGCTAAAAAAGAAGCGTACTTTAAAAACACGATTTTCATTGTAATTGCAGATCATAATACAAGAACGTACGGAAAAAATTTAGTGCCAATTAATAAATTCCATATTCCGGCATTTATTATGGGACCTGGAGTTGCAAAAGGCGCAGTTTATGACAGATTAGCAAGTCAAATTGATATTCCACCAACATTATTAGGGTATTTAGGAATTCCGTTTGAAACGCCAATGGTTGGAAGAAACCTGACTAAGTTAGATCAAAAAGTACAAGGAAGATCAATTATGCAGTTTAATGATATCAATGCATTTAGAGTAGAAAACCAGGTTGTCATTATGCAGCCAAATTTGAAACCGCTACAATTTGAAATCAAAAACGACACTACTTTGATTCCTGTAAAATTAAATGAAGATTTAGCAAAAGATGCTTTAGCACACGTGATAACAGCAGGAAATTTGTATAAAGAAAGTAAATATAAACTAAGGCGCTAAGATGCTAAGGTTCTAAGTTTTTAATTTAGTGACTTATTTTGCTTGTCACTTTGAGCGAAGTCGAAATGCTTTGTATATTTTCGATTTAGCTCTATGACGATATCGAGAAAAAAAACTTAGAACCTTAGCATCTTAATCACTTAGCGGCTTTTAGAAAAATAAAATTTTAACAACTCAGAAGCAGCTGCAAAAGGTGAAATTTCATCATTTTGCACTGCTTTTTTATTTTGTTCTAAAAGCGAAATAATTTCTGGTTGATTATAGAAATGTGATTTTAATTGTTCGTTGATGGTTTCCATCATCCAAAACTGATTTTGTTCATGTCGTTTTTCCTGAAAAAATCCCGTTTCTTTAGTCATTTCAAAATAGTCAGAAATAGTATTCCAGATTTCCGAAATACCCTCTTTTGTAATTGCACTGCAAGTGGTAACTTTTGGTTGCCAGTTTGATTTTTTTGGTGGAAATAAATGCAAAGCACGATTGAATTCTAGTTTTGCCTGATTGGCTTTTTTGATATTATCTCCGTCGGCTTTATTGATTACGATGGCATCTGCCATTTCCATAATACCGCGTTTGATGCCTTGAAGTTCATCACCAGCACCAGAAATTTTTAATAAAAGAAAAAAGTCAACCATACTGTGAACTGCGGTTTCGCTTTGTCCAACACCGACAGTTTCAATAATTATGGTGTCAAAACCTGCTGCTTCGCATAAAATGATTGCTTCACGGGTTTTGCGCGCCACACCGCCTAGATTTTCTCCAGAAGCACTCGGTCTGATAAAAGCATTTTCATCTTTTACCAATTCTTCCATTCTGGTTTTATCGCCCAAAATACTTCCGTGCGAAATGGAACTGCTTGGATCAACTGCCAAAACAGCCACTTTTTTTCCTAATTGCGTAAGATAGGTCCCAAAAGCTTCGATAAAAGTACTTTTCCCAACTCCGGGAACACCCGTAATTCCAATACGAACCGATTTATTGGCATGAGCCAAACAGCCCTTTATAATTTGGTTTGCTTTTTCTGCATGTTCAGGATTGGTACTTTCGATAAGTGTAATGGCACGGCTTAGAGAAGTCCTGTTTTCTGAGAGAATTCCAGAAATTAATTCATCAGCTGAAGGCTGTTGTCTTCGTTTGTTTTTAATTTGATTTATAGCTGAAACATTGGTGATTTCAGGAGATGAAATTCCAGCTTTTTCAGTTAAACTGCTCGACTGTTTCTTTAAACTTGACAAAATGCTTTTTTAGTATTGTAAAAGTACTGAAAACAAAAACAGTTTCAAAAAGTTAGTTTGCCACGAATTCGCGAATTTCTTTCAACATTTTTTTGTCATCCTGAGCGAAGTCGGAGGATACGCTAGATACTCCACAATCAAAATTGAAAATTTTTGTCGAGCGAAATTCGTGTCCTTCGACTTCGCTCAGGAAGACATAGAGAATTTATAAAAAAGAATTCGTGAATTCGTGGCGAAAAAAAAAATTAGTAACCTGCAGTAAATCGAACTTGATGATGTTTTGGAGTTTCTGTTTCATCAGCAATAGCAACTGCTAAATCTTCTACAGATAAAATACTTCTTTGTTCGTCGTTGAAAACTGGATTTTCTAAACCTAAACGATATTTTCCAGTTCTTCCTGTTGTAATTCCCTGATGCATTTCAAGAGCAGGACTAAAAAATGCCCAATCTAATTCTTTTTCTTCCTTAATAACATTCAGATAATCTCTTGCTGCAGAAGCGGCGGTGTAATATTCTTTTGGAAATTCTGGAGTGTCAACTGCCTGCACGCCTGGCGCTACATATAAACTTCCAGCACCTCCAATTGTGATAAAACGTTTTACACCTGATTTTTTTGCAGCTTCCTGAATCGATTTTGATCCGTTTTCGAAATCAGAGCTATAGTTTGGATTTGTCCAACCCGGATTATAAGCGTTAATGATAATATCATGTCCTTTTAAAATTTCTGCTAAAGCATCTGCATTAAAAATATCTGCGGCAACCCAAGTTGCGTTGGTAGTATCTTTTGGAGTTCTTGCTATAGCCGTAATTTCATGTTTTCTGTCTGCCAATTCGTTTAAAATTGCTGAGCCAACAAATCCTGTTGCTCCAATAAGTGCGATTTTCATAATATATAAATTTATTTAGTAATAAAAAATGTTACAGTTTTGAATAAAAAAATACCTTTAAAACTGGTTTGAAAAATCTTCCAAAGAAATTTTTTCCAGTTGTGCACTGACTTTTTGATTCATTTCTTTATATAAAGCATCCAAATTCTGATTGATTTTTTTTCCGACTGGACAATCAGGATTAGGCTGATTTTTTGCATAACCTAAACCAATGGTTTCAAAAGTCATTTCGAAAATTTCTTTTAAAGTCAGTTTAGCAGCATCTACTGACAGTTTTGTACCGCCATTTTTACCTTCTTTGCTTTCTACAATATGATGTGCTTTTAGGTTTGCAATTTCTTTTCGAACCAAAACAGGGTTGAGGTTCATGCTTCCTGCAATATATTCCGATGATAAATAATCATTTGGGAATTTATTGAGCAAAGTAAGAATGTGAATCGTTATGGCAAATTTACCTGAAAGCATACTGTAATAAAATATGTTACAAATGTAATGAGTTTTTCAATACGAAAATAAATTTTAACTAACTTTTTGGTATTTAGTAGTTAGTGAATAGTAATTAGTGAAAAGTGATTAGCGAATTACTCTTGTCAAAGTGTTATAAGTGTAACAAAAGAAAATAAGTAGTTGCTATTCGTTCGAAAAGCTAATTACTTTTCACTAATCACTAAAATATAATTAACTATTTTTGTCTCGATCTTATGATATGAACAACTTTCTTCTAATATTTTTATTTCTTTCGTTGGGCTTGATTTTACAACACGTAAAACAATTTCCTACTCATATTTATAAGACACTTAATAAGATTGTCATCTATTTTTGTCTTCCTGCAATTACTTTATATCATATTCCAAAAATAAAATGGAGTAGTGAATTACTTTTTCCAATAGGAGCGGGGTGGATTACTTATATCTTGGCTTTTATCTTTTTTCATTTTTTAGGAAGAAAAAATGGTTGGTCCAACAAACTAATTGGCTGTTTGATTTTAACCGCTGGATTAAGCAACAGTTCTTTTCTTGGATATCCAATTATTGAAGCTTTATTTGGGAAAAAAGGCTTGGAAACTGCCGTTTTGGTAGATCAGCCAGGAACTTTTGTAGTAGTTTCAACACTTGGTGTTTTTACAGCGGCATTTTATTCTAAAGGAAGTCCGAATGCTTTAGGGATTTTTAAAAAGATTATTTTGTTTCCACCTTTTTTAATGTTTGTTTTGGCGTGCCTGATGAATATTTTTGATTATAATTTAAATGAAAATTTTCAAACGGTATTGTTGAAAATTGGAAGTTTGGTAACGCCTTTAGCTTTGCTTTCTGTTGGTTTGCAATTGACTTTTGATCGAAAAAGCCAGCATTGGAAATTTTTACGACTCGGACTTTTCTTTAAATTACTTTTAGTTCCTTTTATCATTTTTGTGCTGTATGTGTTTATTTTCAATCAGCATTCTGAGGTTATAAAAATTACTTTGATGGAAACTGCAATGGCGCCAATGATTACGGGCGCAATCTTAGCTTCAACTTACGGATTAAAACCAAAATTAAGCAGTATGATGATTGGTTTTGGAATCCCAATTTCCTTTATAACTCTTGCTTTTTGGTACTTCATTCTTAGTTTTATTTAAGAGTAAAATACTAATTATATAGAGAAAATAGAATTTTAACTTTTTTTAAGATTTTAGATGTTTTCTCTACGAATTTTTTAGTTAATTTTAGAGGAACTAAAAACTATAAATTATGTCAACATTAAGATTAGGCGATATAGCTCCAGATTTTCATGCAGAAACCACACAAGGACCAATCAATTTTCACGAGTACTTGGGAGATTCATGGGGTGTTTTATTTTCGCATCCTGCCGATTTTACTCCGGTTTGTACAACTGAATTGGGAACAGTAGCAAACTATCTTCCGGAATTTTCTAAAAGAAATACGAAAGTTATTGCTTTGAGTGTAGACGGCCTAGAATCGCATAAAGAGTGGATTAAGGACATCAACGAAACTCAAAATACAGAAGTCAATTTTCCAATTATTGCTGATGAAGATAAAAAAATTGCGACTTTATATGATATGCTTCATCCAAATGCCAGCGATAAATTCACAGTGCGTTCTGTTTTCGTAATTGGTGCCGATAAAAAAATCAAACTAACATTGACTTATCCAGCTTCAACAGGAAGAAATTTTGACGAATTGCTTCGTGTTATTGACAGTTTGCAATTAACTGCAAATTATAGTGTTGCAACTCCTGCAAACTGGAAAGATGGTGAAGATGTTGTAATTGCTCCGGCAATTCCGGACAGTGATATCCCTGCAAAATTCCCAAAAGGACACACGCCAATTAAACCTTATTTAAGATTGACACCACAGCCAAATAAATAATTAAGGTTCTAAGATACTAAGGCGCTAAGATGCTAAGATTTCTCTTGAAAACTTAACAGCTTAGCGCCTTAATTATTTTAAAAAAAGCTTAGAACCTTAGCTCCTCAGAACCTTAGTCCCTTTAGTCAACTCATTCATTTTTTTCTTGTCGCCTACAACCCAAATGATATCATTCTGACTCAAAATAATATTCGATTCAGGATTTAGGATTCGGTTTCCATTTCGCTCAATTCCTACGACTAGGCCGCCGGTTTTTCCTCTAAATTGTCCAATGCTTTTTTGAATAAATTCTTCTTGTGAAACTTCCAACTGACGCAACACAATTTCAGATTCTTGGACTGCAGGCGGAGCTTCAATTTCATTTTGATCTAAATATTTGGCAAATTCTGTAACTTGAGCATCCGTACCAATTACGCAAATTTCGTCACCCGGAAACAAACGCTCATTTTTAGTTGGAATAGGAATTGTAATATCGCCTCGTTTTATTTCGGCAATATTAATTCCGAGTTGTTCTCGAATTTTTAATTCTTCTAAAGTTTTTCCTGCCAGGTTTGATTCTTTTCCAATATCAAAAAACGACATGTGACCGTCCCACGGCATTAAATTGGCATAACGTCTGTCGATTTTTTTGTTTTCACGATCGTTCAGGTTTTTCAGAAAGTGATTTTCAATTTTATGATATTGTTCATTTAATTTTTTTGGGAATATTTGATATGCTCCAATAGCAATTATCAGCGCAACAAAAGCAACCAAAGGCGAGAAGAAAATATTCAACAAAAAGCCCACGAAAAACAAACCAAGACTCATTCTGATTAAAATCAGCATTAAAAGTGCTCCGCGATATTTTCGTTCTTCCCATAAAATTTCAACTTCATCCACTTTTACTCTTCGTAACGAAAGTGCCCATAAAAAAGGAGCAATAATCACTAATGTAATCAATGCGGCAAGCGTATTTCCAAATCGGGTATCAGCTACTAAAGGCGCAACAAATTTGGCAGACAATAAAATAATTGCGGTAATAATTATCGTATGAAGTATAATTTGTGTTACTGAAGCTCGTAATACAATTTGCCAGGTACTAACCGATTTAATTGCCTGTGCGTTTACACTATAACGATTAATGTTTTTAACCCATTTTTTGGGCATTTTTGATTCTAAAAACAAAGCAAAAGTTTCAGAATATTTAATTAAAAATGGAGTTGTAAACGTGGTAACTGCTGAAACTGCCACAATTATAGGATATAAAAAGTCGCTTGTCACTTTCAATGTCATTCCGAGTGTTGCAATAATAAAAGAGAATTCTCCAATTTGTGCCAAACTCATTCCGGTTTGTACTGATTGTTTCAAAGGTTGTCCCGAGAGTAAAGCTCCAAATGCAGAACTGAATGCTTTTCCAAAAACAGTAACCAATGTGATGATTAAAACTGGAAGTGCATAATCAACCAAAGTTACCGGATTGATTAACATTCCGACTGACACGAAGAAAACAGCACCAAACAAGTCTTTTACTGGCTGAATTAAATGTTCGATTTTTTCCGCTTGAGTGGTTTCGGCAATAATAGAGCCCATTATAAAAGCGCCTAACGCTGGAGAAAAACCAACATTGGCAGCAAACATTACCATCATCAAACATAATGCAAGCGAAATAATAAGTAACATTTCGTCACTCAATAAATGCTTTGCTTTTTTTAAAATCGTCGGAATAATGAAGATTCCGCCTAAAAACCAAATGATTAAAAAGAATACTAATTTTAAAACAGATTGCAATAAAGCAGTTCCAGAAACCTGATCGCTCACCGCAATTGTCGATAATAAAACAAGCATTAAAATCGCGACAATATCTTCTACAATTAAGGCGCCAAATACAATTCCTACGAATTTTTTTCCTTTAACTCCCAATTCATCAAATGCTCGAATAATAATAGTTGTAGAAGAAATAGAAAGCGTTGCGCCAAGAAAAATACTGTCCATTTTTCCCCAGCCCATCCATTGGCCAACCAGATAACCAATCAAGGTCATAAACATAATCTGGGTTATGGCGGTGATGGACGAAGTGCCACCAACTTTCATCAGTTTTTTAAAACTAAATTCGAGTCCTAAACTAAAAAGTAAAAAGATAACACCAATTTCTGCCCACACTTCAACACTTTTCATATCTGTAATCGATGGGAAAAAGTCGAAATGGTTTCCAGCCAAAAATCCCGCAATCAAATATCCTAAAACCAGCGGCTGTTTCATTTTTTTGAAAATCAGCACGGCAATTCCGGCGGTCATTAGGATTAATCCCAAGTCGCTGATTAAGGGTTGTAAGTGGTGTGTAGTTTCGGCAGCGGCGTTTAAGGCAATCATATAGAAGTGGTATTTTAGTTTCAGGAGCTATTTCCAGCCTTACATTTTAAGCTTTTGCTCAAAAAAATATGTTTTTCAAGCAAAAGGCTTTTCATTTCAGTCTGGGCTAGTTTCCAATCAGATTTAAATAAAAAAAGCTATCTCGATAAAGATAGCTTTTTTTGGGAAAATATTTTAGGTTTTCTTTAAATACCTGTGTAATTGCTAGGAGTTATCTGCATTAATTCTGCTCTAACAGCATCTGAAACTTCTAAAGTCGCAATAAAATTATGAATCGCATTTTTGTCAATCGCTTCATTAGTTCTTGTCAAACCTTTCAATGCTTCATAAGGATTTGGATATGCCTCGCGACGCAAAATAGTCTGAATAGCCTCAGCAACAACCGCCCAGTTTTTCTCTAAATCTTCAGCAAATTTGCTTTCGTTTAACAGTAATTTGTTCAAACCTTTTAAAGTCGCTTCAAAAGCAATAATTGTGTGTCCAACAGGAACACCAACATTTCTTAAAACAGTACTGTCAGTTAAATCACGCTGTAATCTTGAAATAGGTAATTTAGCAGCCAAATGTTCGAAAATAGCATTTGCAATTCCTAAGTTTCCTTCAGAATTTTCGAAATCAATTGGGTTTACTTTATGTGGCATTGCTGAAGATCCAATTTCTCCAGCTTTGATTTTTTGTTTAAAATAATCCATTGAAACATACGTCCAGATATCACGATCTAAATCGATAATGATATTGTTGATTCTTTTTAAACCATCAAAAAACGCTGCAAAATGGTCATAATGCTCAATTTGAGTTGTTGGGAATGAATGTTGTAAGCCTAAGCTAGTTTCAACAAATTTAGTTCCGAATTGTTTCCAGTCAATTTGTGGATAGGCAACATGATGTGCGTTAAAGTTTCCAGTTGCGCCACCAAATTTAGCTGCAAACGGAACATTGAACAACAAACGCATTTGCTCTTCTAAGCGCTCAACAAAAACCAAAATTTCTTTTCCTAAACGAGTAGGAGAAGCTGGTTGTCCGTGTGTACGTGCTAACATTGGAATGTCTTTCCATTCAACACTTAATTCTTTCAATTTAGAAATCAAGGCAATTAAAGAAGGCATATAAACCTGCTCAAAAGCTTCTTTTGTAGAAAGCGGAATAGCAGTGTTATTAATATCTTGAGATGTTAATCCGAAGTGAATGAACTCTTTGTATTGAGATAAACCTAATTTTTCAAAAGCATCTTTGATAAAGTATTCAACCGCTTTTACGTCGTGGTTGGTTACTTTCTCCGTTTCTTTAATCCAAAGCGCATCTTCAGTTGAGAAATTTTTGTAGATGTTTCTTAAGCTTTCAAATAAACTTGAATCAATACCTTTTAGTTGAGGCAATGGAATTTCGCATAAAGCAATAAAATATTCCACTTCAACCAAAACGCGGTATTTAATTAAGGCTTCTTCAGAGAAAAAAGGTGCTAAATTTTGAGTTTTATTTCTATATCTTCCATCAATTGGTGATATAGCATTCAATTCGTTTAGAGTAGTCATTGTTATGTTGTTTTTTCGAAAGGTGCAAATATAAGCAGAATTTAGCGATTAGAGGTAATTAAAACGCGCATTTATGCATTCAAAATGAATTTAATCGCGCTCTTAAATCTGCAACTCCTTCTGATGCAAATTTGGCAATGGTTTCTACTTTATTTCGAATATTTGGAATCGCAATTGGTTTTGGATCAATATAAAAAACAGGAGTTGTACTTGGCGCATAAGCAATTAGTCCTGCTGCAGGATAAACCTGAAGCGAAGTTCCAATTACAGCAAAATAATCAGCAGTTTCTGTAATGTCGATTGCTTCTTCTAATGCCGGAACTTCTTCGCCAAACCAAACAATATGCGGTCTCAATTGATGTCCGTTTGTGTCAAAATCGCCAGTGTTTAAATCTTCAGTCCAATCTAAAATCAAGTTTTTATTTTGGACACTTCGAACTTTAAGTAATTCGCCATGCAAATGCAAAACGTTTCTACTTCCGGCGCGTTCATGCAAATCGTCAACATTCTGGGTGATAATATGAACGTCGAAATCTTTTTCTAATTCGGCTAAAATAATGTGGCCTAAATTTGGTTTTACTTCTTTCAGCTGCTGACGTCTTTTATTATAAAAATCCAAAACCAATTCCTGATTTTTATGCCAGCCTTCAGGAGTTGCGACTTCCATAACATCGTGACCTTCCCATAAACCATCGCTGTCGCGAAACGTTTTGATGCCGCTTTCAGCGCTAATTCCGGCGCCGGTTAAGACTACAAGTTTCTTTTTCATTTTCTTAAATTCTATTATTTAGGCAGCTGATTCACTTCCAAAACCCTGACCATTGTCGGTTCTGATTTGGCTAAACCTTCGCCATCAACCTGATTTACATTTTGAAGAAAGATATGAAGTTTTTTTTGTTTTTCCCAAAGCGAAATATCATAATTAGGTTCCCATTCGCCTATGGACGCTGTGGTTAAATCAGTTACTTTCCATGAATTGTTTTGGCTTAAATTGGTATAAGCTATAGACACTTTGTTTTCTCTTTCAGCATCCCTAAAAAGCAAATATAAATTGCGGTTTTTTCCTTCTTCTTTAATTAATAAATCAGGTCTGGAAATTGGAATTTTTTTTGTGCCTCCTCCTCCAAGAGAAAAAGGGGTTTTTCTGAAACCTGTGTTTGATTTTTTCCAAACACCATTTTCTAAGTAAACAATCTGAAACTGCGGAATAGTATTTTCAGTCCAATAGTTAGCGATATAAGGATTTCCATTTGCATCTGCAATCATTGAAGTCTGATTGATCAAACTTGATTTTTCTGGGATTTTCCAGGCAATTTCTGCCGATGCGACAGTAATAGGTAAATTGTATTTTTCTCCATTTGATTTTTCCCAGGTTAAACCACCGTCAAAAGAACGTGCATAACAAATGTCGTGATTCGTCGAAACATCCCAACTTTCTCTCCAAACCCATGAAAGGTGAATTGTGCCTTTTTTATCTACTCTTGCCTGCCAGTACGCACTTCTTTGCTCTTCGCCGTTTAATAAATTGCTTTGCAGTTGCGACCATTTTTTTTCTTTTACCGAATATAAATTAAGAATCATATTTCCTCGTCCCGAAGCACCTGAGCGATAAAAGAATACTAAATTCCCGTTTGGCAGATTGTGAAATTCTGGATACGTTACTTTTTGTTCAGCAATTCCGGTCATTGATTCTTCTTTATCCAAATCTAAGCTTAATGGAGATTTGCTTTTTGCATATCGAAGTTTTGTGTCGTGATGATCCCAGCTGATATGCAAATATCCATCACCATCAATTGCAATGCTGATCGTATTATGCGCATCTTTTACATTTCCGCTGTAAGGTGTTTTTACAATTTCCCAATTAGTTGAATTTAGTTTTCTTTTGCCTAAAATTACCGAGCCGTCATTATCATAATAGGCTATAAATTGAAAATCTTTAAAAGTCGTTAAAGCGTTTTTTCTAAATTTTACTGTATTGACAGAGTTGCTGCTCCAGCCGTTTCCCACCGGAATTTCTACGTTTTGTTGTGCGACGCAGGAAAATGAACTCAGGAAAAGAAAAAAAAGTATTTTGTAAAAATGCGGTTTCATTAAAAAGTTGTTGTTTGGTTGTAGTTAGTGAGAAATGAAGATTGGTTAAATTCTTCGAATCAGTAAAAATAACCGATTTGAGTATAATGAGGACTTAAACCATACCAGTTTAGATCTATAAATGAATTTGAGTCCATAAGAAGTCACTTTGTCCAATATAACAATTATTGTTATTTTTGCCGCAAACAGAAATAAAATGATTGATTTAGATTACCTCGAATTTCTTGAAAATATATTAACTGATAACCGTAAAGAAAGGTTTTTGCATGTTTTGGAAAATCGTACCAAACATTTTACAGTTGCTGTAGAAGATGTTTTTCAGATGCACAACACAAGCGCTGTAATGCGAAGCTGTGAGGTTTTTGGAATTCAGGAATTGAATGTAATCGAACAGCGTTTCGGAAAAAGAATCGATAAAGAAATTGCACTTGGAGCTCAAAAATGGGTAGATATCAACCGATTTGATTCGGTTTCCGGATGTCTTTCTGATTTAAAAAATAAAGGTTACCAAATTATCGCTACAACGCCGCACGAAAAAGATTCGATGTTGGAAGATTTCGATATTTCAAAACCAAGCGCTTTATTTTTTGGAACAGAAAAAGAAGGTTTGTCACAAGAAATTATGGATAATGCCGATAGTTTTTTAAAAATACCAATGGTCGGTTTTACCGAAAGTCTGAATATTTCGGTTTCAGCCGCAATTATTATTCAAAGTTTGACAAACAGACTTAGAAGATCTGACATCAAATGGCAATTATCTGAAGAAGAAATTTTAGTGAAGCGCTTAGATTGGGCCAAAAATTCAATTCGGGATATTAAAAGAATCGAAGCACGTTATTATCAAGATAATCCAAGATAATTTTTTTTAAGTTTCTAAGGTACTAAGATTCTAAGATGCTAAGTTTTTTTTGAGGCTTAGTATCTTGAAAAAAAAACTCAGCTAAACACATTGAAGTGTGTCTTGCTGAGTTTTTTTTATGAAACAGTGTTTGGGAAAACTTAGTGCCTCAGTACCTTAGTAACTTAGTACCTTTTTTTAAACTATCTTCCAAAAGATTCGTAACTATCTGTTGCGTATTTTTCAAAACGTTTTAATAATGCAATATTTTCTTTTTCAACGGCAGTTAATTGATCGTTTACATTTGTTGAAACTGGAATATACCATTCTTCATCATTAAAAAATTGACGTACAGTTTTAGTTTTAAAAGAAAGTCCATGTCTGGCAAAAATTGTATTTCTAAGAATTTCTAAATCTAGTTTTTTCAAATTCTTTAATTGGCTTTCTTTTAATTTTGTTGTTGAAGAATTAATCGTGTAAACAACATCTGAGGCTCCTCTATAAAGTGGCGAATCAGAATCGTCATACTCTTCGTCTTCATTAATTGTATCTTTTTTAATTTTTTCTTCTTTCTGCTCAGGTTCTTTAGGATTTTGAAAATCCATATATATGTCTTCAGAAAGCATTGCATTTGGATCGTATTTAAACTCTTTTTTTAATAGCTCAAATTTTCTCTTTGTAACTTCTTTTTTAGAATTGTAAGCAGTCCATGTTCCAGTCAAGAGTGTATCTTTTTGAATTTCAAAGGTAAAAACACCATCATTTTTATCATCTCCAGGTTCTTTAAGAGTAAAATAAAATGTATTACCTGTTTTTTCATAAATCCTTTAAGGGGCCTGATATTTCCAGCAACAATACTTTGTCCGGTAACTTCTGTAGAAGTAATTTTTTTTATAAGGATATTGATTTTATTACTATACATTTCTGTTACAGGTCGGGTTGTGTCACGTTCTGCAACAACAAAGCCACCAACCCACGAACCATATAAATCTGTTCGGATTTCATCGGTTACTAAATTGTCTGCAGTATTTTTAGTGTCTTTTTTCTCTTTAGAATTACATGAAAATAATAAAACGGCAACAAATAAATAAAGAAGGTTTTTCATTTTTTGGATTGGTTATAAAGATAATATTCAATGATCAATAAATTAGGCACCCAACCGAGCCAGGCTATTATTTGATAAACATCCATTGGTGAAGGCTGAAACAAATATACAAGAAAAACCTTCCAAAAACGTAAAGTTATCGCTGAAAATGTTAAAGCAAAACTTCGAAGCATAAAAGCCTTGTGAAGTTTGATGTTTTTGTTTTTAATGGTTAAAAAACCTTTCAGCGTAAAGTAAAACCATAAGATTGATAAGGTGACAAAAGAAATTTTTGAATAAAAACCGCCATTCGCAAAAATGCCAATAAATAAGCCCGAGGGAGCACTTAAAAATAGCACAATAAATACATATAACTTCCCGATATTCCTATGAATAGCAGGCTTTCTCTTTAATAAACCGGAATTAAACTGAGTAAATCCGGCAAGCAAAACAAAGATAGCCGAATATACATGTATATAAAAGAAAGTGGTGTAAAAAGGGATTTCGGTAACTTCCGTCTGTTTTATTTGAAGAAAAGCGACATCATTCCTGAATGGAATGTATTGAAGGGTAATTTTAATCATTAAAATGAAAAAATAGCTAAAGCACAATGTCATTAAAAAGGGCAACGAAGGCTTTAAATATTTTTTCAATTTTATTTGTAAGATTATTTGATGATCAAATTTAGAAAAAGATTCTGAATTCCTAGTTTCTATTTTTAGAATCTTAGGAACTCAGAACCTTAAAATCTTTTATTTCTTTTTAAGAAAAAGAATAAAACCTAAAACACTCACAATTAAAATTGAAAGCGCGGCCAAAACAGTTGCTAAATCTCGAATGTTTTTTCCAGCCCAATCCATAAATAAAAATTTGTGTAAAATAGCAAAAGAATAACCTTCAACTTTATCTGAATTATTGATTACTGCAGCCAATCTTGAGGTTGAAGTTTCAATAAAATAAGTTGTTTTTTCAGGTGTGTCATAAGCTAATTTTACGACCGGAAGCCTTTTGTTTACAAAGCCATATTCTCTGCTTTCAAAATCGGTTAGTACTTTTGACTCTAGTAATTTTATGTTTTCGAATGAAGGCTGAGAATCATCTTCTGATGTGTCAATCATTTCACAACACGAAGCTTTTGGTGCTCCATCGGTAAAATAATAAGCTAAAAATTCGGCGTATTCTAAATCCAAATTTGGTGTAATTTTATTTGTTGTTGCGTTAATGTAAACCACTTCAGATTTTGAATCTTCTTTTTTATTCCATTTCGAATCTGATTTTGGCTTTTTGAATCTTTTATTTTCGTTTTCAAGTAATTGGCAACGATAATAGGTGGTGTCGTTTAATGTAATTATGCTAATATTTTGGAAACGACTCCAGTCTAAATCAAGATTATTATTTGCTCCAGGAATTTCTTTGGTTACAAAGGTTGGTTCATAAACCATTTGTGACAACGTATATGGCGCCCATTTTGTCGTCGCATGATAAGCACCGCTGAAAGCAAAAGTCAAAGTAAAAAGAGAAATCCAGATTCCAATTTGGCGGTGATATTTTCTCAAACCTTTTTTTGGCGCTACACTATCTGTTTTTTTGAATTGTTTCCAAAGCAAACCATAAATTAAAATACCGCTCAAGGCTGAAAATCCAATAATTGACAATAAGAAAATCATCGTAATAATTCGGACACTGTTATTGCTGATAGCATCGATAAAAGACCAATTATGAAAAGTATCGAAGAACCAGATAAAAAATTGTCTAGATGTTGGATTGTAAGTAGCCAATTTGCTCGATGAAGTTTCTACATAAACCTGCATGGCGTCAGGACGGTCAAAGCTTAATTTGTAAACAGGTAAATAGCGGTTTACATATTTGTATTGCGAAGTAAATTCGGTTACAATTTCACTGTTTTTCACCGGACTTTTTTGATCGTCTAAAAAATAACGAGAAAGCCATTCGGCATATTTTCGATCTCCATTTTCTAGCCTTTTGGCAGTTGAAGCATCATAATACCAAAGTTCGCCCAGAATTGTTTTTACCTGATAATAAGTCGCATTATTGAAAGTAACAATTCTAAAATTTTTGAATTGCGATATTTCGTTTTTTAGCAAAACTTCCTGAATTGAATAATGCAGTTGGCTTTTATCAATAATTGATTGTTCAATTTTATCATGAGCAATTTCTGGCTTGAAAAAATGCGCCATAAACGGATGCATCAAACCTGAAAATGTCCAGAAGATCACAGGAATAATCGTAATTAAACCAATAACACGATGCCATTTGTACATGTCTTGTTTGATTTTTTTGATGAATTTAGTCCCGAAAGTTTTCGGGATCTTCTTCGAAGATTTTTTGTTTGTTTCTTTACTCATTGGTTGCTTTTTTTTGGCCACTCCCGATAGCTATCGGGATTCACAGATTAAACGGATTTTTATCATTAAGAAATCTTTTTAATCCTTAAAATCTGTGGCTAAATATTATTTTTTTAATGAAAAATTATATTGAATTCCGAATACAAAAGTTCGTGGTGCTGCCGCTGTATAAGTTGGCTGAGCATTGGCAACATTTGTTCTGGAAACATTGTATGCATATAGTTTGTCAGTAAGATTTAGCACATTTCCGTAAACCTCGATTTTTTTCCATTGATAACCAATTCGGGCATTGAAAATATTGTACCCATCATATTTTACGGTGTTGATCTGATCTTGATAATAACTGCCAACAAGTTGCCATTCTAAAGATGTTCTTAGATTAGGAAGCCAGTTTGGGTAATAACTTACTTCTGAATTTCCTGACCATTTTGGAGCTGACGGCATTTCTTTTCCGTTCAAATCCTGAATTGGATCCGATGGTTTGTCTGAAAGTTTAAAATCAATATAAGTATGTTGTGCATAAGTTCCGCCAAGACGAATATTGAATTGTTTTGATGGTTTGTATGAAGCACCAAACTCAATTCCTTTATGACGCGTTTCCCCAGCCGAACGATAATCTGTTGAGTTATCTGGAAGTCTTATGTTTAGTAATTCATTTTTGCCTTCCATATAATAAAAAGCATAATCAAAGTTCAGTTTGTTTTCTAAGAATGACAGCCATCCTCCAATTTCATAATTATCAAAATCTGCTGGTTTTAGATTGTAATAAAACTCAGCTGGGACGCCTGTTGTTCCTCCAGTTCCCGGTTTCGCTCTAAAAATTGAAGTAATTCCAGGAGGCGCAAAACCTTGCGAATAATTGCCATAAAAACCAGCAAACTCAAGCGGATTGTAATTTGCTCCTGCTTTAAAAGTGGCTTTATCATAAACTTTGCTTCCTGTAGATAGATCAATTGCATTATCATAATTAACTTTCATATTATCATAACGTCCTCCAACAGTAATAACTAATTTTTTAATTGGATTAAAGCTGATTTGTGCGTAACCGGCTGTGTTGAAAATATCAGCAGTATAATCCGAAAGTTTAGAATCTGGATGCTCAGCAATAATTTGATAAGAATCTACCGTTTGTTTTCCTGGCTCTCCCGGATTTAAATTGGCTTTTAAATCAATTACATACGACCAATATGTTACTGGAGAATAATCGTATAATGCTCCGGCAACAATTTTGGTGTTTAAGAAATCAAACTTTTGAGTATGCTGTCCAATTGCACCATAACTTTTGAAGTTGTTTGAATTTACTTCACCTGTCGCTTTGGTCGGATTTACTGTTGGGCTCCATTTGATTCCGTATGATGGATTTTGGCCTAATTTATTGTCACGTAAATAAGCCGTAATGTAACTGCTCGAATTTTCGTTCCAGTCATGTTCTAACGTTAAACGAGTTCGCAAAGCATCTGATTTTCGATAGGTGAAATCAGAAGTGCTTTTATAAGTTCTATTATTGAAAGCTTCTTCATTGACTGTGCCGCTCATATCCGAATAATATTTTCCGTACATGGTATTGCTAATCAATCGGGTAGAAGGAGAAATGTTGTAATCAATTCTTGCATTCAGATTGTCTTTGTTATAATCAGAATAGGTCATCCAGCCATTTTCTTGTAAACTTGAAATTCCGGCAATATGAAAACCAACTTTTCCAATTGTTGCTCCGCCGGCTGCCTGAAATCTTCTGTAGCCATAATTATCCGCCTGAATCCCAAATTTAAATTCTGGATCAACTGGTGGTTTTATCGAAATCAAATTAATTGTTCCGCCAACAGCTTCAGGTCCGTATAAAGAAGAAACTGGACCTTTTACAACCTCAATACTTTGTAAATTATATTGATTTATTTCTAATAAAGCGTTGTGATTGAAAATTCCCATCGGGCGAATTGGCAATCCGTCTTCCAAATATAAATAGTAAGCATTCGTAGTCATGGGTTGACGAATAGACATCATATGTTGTTCGTTTCCTAGATTTACCATCAAGACACCAGGAGTTTTATTTATGATTTCGTAAACCGCTGTAGCTTTGGCTTCATTGATGGTTTTTGCAGTTAATTTACTGATTGCAACAGGAGTTTCTTTTCTTAAAGTTGCTGTACGATTGGCAGTTACAAAAACATTTTCAAGTTCATGCGATTTTGTTGTGTCTTGCTCCGTTTTGTTTTGAGCAAAAACACATTGCCCTATAATTAATAGGGAAAAGTATATCTTTTTCATTTTAGATTATATAAATTTTAAAGAGTAACCATCTTTCTTTGAAATACATCAAAAAAATAGGTTTTCAGTTTTGGCGAAAAGCCAGATAAAAATTTATATAAAATAGGATGGAGGGCGAAAAGTCGTATTGGAAACGGCAATAGGTTTTTTATCGAAAGAAGCGAAAATTTTTGTTCTTGATTCGATAGGTGCCGTTAATTTGAAATTATTCAAAATGGAAGTCTGAATGTAAACAACATCTGTTTTTTCTTTCAGATTGTTTTGCATTCTTTTTTCGTTATCAGCGTATTTTTTTAAGCTTTTTTGAAGTTCACAACGACCGTTACAGGTATTGAAAACCATTTTACGCTGTACACAGATTGTTTTTGAAATTTCTTCCTGATTTAATTTGAATGAGGCATAAACAAAAAAACTGCCAAAAGAAGGAACTAATAGCATGCAGGAAAGAAATATGACGAAAAGTCGTTTCAAAGTGTGTTTCGTTGTTTTCGAGAGCAAAAATACATTATAAATATTATTTACAAGAATGATTTTTGTCATTTTGTATAAAAAAAACAGCTGTAATAAAAATTACAGCTGTTTTTAAATTTAATTGAAAGCAATCTTTATACAAAGAAGGTTTTCAATATTTATTATTTAACCAAAACCCAAGCTCCTGAAGCTAAAAGCGTTTCTGCTTTTTTGAATTTCATCTCTTCAGTTTTGCCCGTTGCAACTTCCTGAACGGTAACCGTATCATTACGGTTGATTTTTGGCATATCTCTAACGATAGTTTCAGTAACCTGACGTTGTTGCGTTTCTCCAGCTTCACGGTTCATGCTTTCGCTGTTTGGAATTTCGTCTTTACTTAATTGTAAGTTTTCTTTTTGACGAACTTCTCTTGCTTCGTGAATTTCAGAAGTAACGTTTTGAGCAGGTAAATCACCTTTAAACAAGAATGAAATAACTTCTTTATTAACGTTGTCCAACATTCCTCTAAACAAGTTGAAAGCTTCTAATTTGTAAATAAGCAATGGATCTTTTTGTTCGTGAACAGCCAATTGAACAGATTGTTTCAATTCGTCCATTTTACGTAAGTGTTTTTTCCAAGCTTCATCAACAATTGAAAGTGTGATGTTTTTCTCGAAATCAGCAATTAACTGAGCACCTTGGCTGTCATAAGCTTTTTTCAAATCAGTAACTACATTCAAAGTTTTGATTCCGTCTGTAAATGGAACTACAATTCTTTCGAAATGGTTGTTTGGTTCTTCAAAAACTCCTTTGATGATTGGGAAAGCTTCTCTTGCGCTTCTTTCTGTTTTTTCAGTGTAGAAAGCTAAAGCGTCTTTATATACTTTACCTGTAACTTCAATATCTGATAATTTTGTGAAATCTGCTTCAGGAATTGGAGATGTGATTCCGAAATAACGAATTAAATCAAATTCAAATCCTTTAAAATCATTAGCTACTTTGCTGTTGCTTACGATTAATTCGCAAGTATCATAAAGCATATTCGCGATATCCAGTTTCAAACGTTCTCCGAACAATGCATGACGACGACGTTTGTAAACTACTTCACGTTGAGAGTTCATTACGTCATCATATTCTAATAAACGTTTACGAACACCAAAGTTGTTTTCTTCTACTTTTTTCTGAGCACGTTCGATGGATTTAGTCATCATAGAATGCTGAATAACTTCACCTTCTTTCAATCCCATTCTGTCCATTACTTTCGCTACTCTTTCAGAACCGAATAAACGCATTAAGTTATCTTCAAGAGAAACATAAAATTGAGAACTTCCCGGATCTCCCTGACGACCAGAACGACCACGTAACTGTCTGTCAACACGACGTGAATCATGACGCTCTGTACCCACGATTGCTAAACCTCCCGCAGCTTTTACTTCTGGAGACAATTTAATATCGGTACCACGACCAGCCATGTTTGTTGCAATCGTTACAACTCCCGCTTTACCTGCTTCTTCAACGATTTGTGCTTCTTGCTTGTGCATTTTAGCATTCAATACGTTGTGCGTGATTCCTCTCATTTTAAGCATACGGCTTAATAATTCTGAAATCTCTACAGAAGTTGTTCCAATCAATACAGGTCTTCCTGCGTTTGATAATTCAGTAACGTCTTCGATTACAGCGTTGAATTTCTCACGTGTAGTTTTATAGATATAATCTTCTTTATCAATTCTTGCAATTCCACGGTTAGTTGGAATTTCAACAACATCTAATTTATAGATTTGCCATAACTCTCCAGCTTCTGTAACAGCAGTACCCGTCATACCAGCTAATTTGCTGTACATTCTGAAATAATTCTGTAATGTAACAGTTGCAAAAGTTTGAGTTGCAGCTTCGATTTTTACGTTTTCTTTTGCTTCAATCGCTTGGTGTAAACCGTCAGAATAACGACGGCCATCCATGATACGACCTGTTTGCTCATCGACAATCATAATTTTGTTGTCCATGATCACATACTCTACATCTTTTTCGAATAAAGCGTATGCTTTTAAAAGCTGTGTTAAAGTATGGATACGCTCGCTTTTTACTCCAAAATCCTGGAACAATCTTTCTCTTGCTTCAGCTTCAGCGTCTTTGTCTAATTTTTGTTTTTCAATCGCAGCGATTTCAGTTCCGATGTCTGGTAAAACGAAGAAATCGGCATCAGTATCTCCTGAAAGGTATTGGATACCGTTATCAGTCAATTCTACCTGATTGTTTTTTTCTTCAATCACAAAATACAAAGCTTCGTCCACTTTGTGCATTTCGCGATTGTTATCTTGCATGTATTGATTTTCAGTTTTTTGAAGCAATTGTTTGATTCCTTCTTCACTCAAAAATTTAATTAATGCTTTATTTTTAGGTAAACTTCTGTAAGCTCTTAATAATTGGAAACCACCATCTTTAGTATTACCTTCTTTGATTAATTTTTTAGCTTCTGCCAAGAAACCATTTGCTAACTGACGTTGTTGTGCAACTAAGTTTTCGATTTTTGGTTTCAATTCGTTGAATTCGTGACGATCTCCTTGCGGAACTGGCCCTGAAATAATAAGCGGTGTTCTTGCATCATCAATTAATACAGAATCGACCTCGTCGACAATAGCATAATTGTGTTTTCTTTGAACTAAATCGCTAGGCGAGTGCGCCATGTTATCTCTTAAGTAATCAAAACCAAACTCATTGTTGGTTCCGTAAGTGATATCAGCGTCGTATGCTTTTTTTCTTTGTTCTGTACTTGGTTGGTGGTTGTCGATACAGTCAACAGATAAACCGTGAAATTCGAATAGAGGAGCTTTCCAAGTACTATCACGTTTTGCCAAGTAGTCATTCACCGTTACTAAGTGAACTCCGTTTCCTGTCAAAGCGTTTAAGTAAAGTGGAAGAGTAGCAACCAAAGTTTTACCTTCTCCCGTTTGCATTTCGGCAACTTTACCTTCGTGCAATACCATACCACCAATTAACTGAACATCGTAGTGAATCATGTCCCAAGTGATATCTTTTCCAGCAGCATTCCATTTGTTTGCCCAGATCGCTTTTTCGCCGTCAATTGTGATGTAAGGTTTTGTTGCAGAAAACTCGCGGTCTTTTGCAGTTGCAGTAACTTCAATATGTGAGTTTTCTTTGAAACGACGAGCTGTTTCTTTTACTACAGAAAAAGCTTCCGGAAGAATTTCCAATAAAGTTTTTTCAGAGATTTCATAAGCTTCTTTTTCAAGAGCATCAATAGCATCATAAAGATCTTCTCTTTTATCAATGTCTTCGATGTTTTCTACTTCTGCTTTTAGCGAAGCGATTTTAGCATCTTTGTCAGCTCTGGCTTCTTTTATTTTATCTTTAAAATAAACGGTTCTTCCTCTTAATTCGTCGTTTGAAAGACTCATTAAAGGAGTTTCGAATGTTTTAATTTTGTTTAAGTAAGGTTGTAAAGCTTTGACATCTTTCTGTGATTTATCACCCACAAAGACTTTAATAATACTGTTTATGAAACTCATGATTTATTGTATTTCTTTATTATTTTATATGTATTTGAACCAAAAAAAAAGTCTCTGTGATGAGACTTTTTCCTTTGGTTTATTTTTTAATATTCATCCTCATTCCAAAGATAATCTTCGTCTGTTGGATAATCAGGCCAAATTTCTTCCATTGATTCATATATCTCGCCTTCGTCTTCTATTGACTGAAGGTTTTCTACTACTTCTAATGGAGCACCAGCTCTAATAGCGTAGTCAATAAGTTCGTCTTTGTTAGCAGGCCATGGCGCATCACTTAAATAAGATGCTAATTCTAATGTCCAATACATCTGTTATCTGTTTAGTTTGTGCAAAAATAAATTTTTTACTGAAAAAGACAAGTAAATTTTGATTTATTTTAATAAAATTTAAGAACGTCCCTATTCGTAATCAGTTTTCAGTTTCAGTTAGCAATTTGAAAAATGAAAAACTGTGACCGTTTACTTGCGAGGAATCCATTTTACTTCCTCCGCTTTTAAGTCAAACGACAACTTCCGTGCCAAGACAAAAAGGTAGTCAGAAAGTCGGTTTAAGTACTTGATTGCTATTTCAGGAACGTGTTCATTATGGCTTAAATGTACTGCCAAACGCTCTGCGCGACGACAAATACAGCGTGCAATATGACAATGTGACACAGTTGAATGTCCGCCTGGTAAAACAAAATGAGTCATTGGTGGAAGGCTTTCTTCCATTTTATCTATTTCGTTTTCGAGCAATTCAATATCTGAATCAATTATTCCAAGATTTTCTAATCGAAGTTTGCCATTTTTTAAAACTTCTTTTTCCTGAGGAGTTGCCAAAATGGCACCAACCGTAAAAAGACGATCCTGAATTTCTATTAAAATGGTTTTATAATGAGCATTCATTTCCTGATCACGAATCAATCCGATATAGGAATTCAATTCATCAACAGTTCCGTAACTGTCAATTCTGATGTGGTCTTTAGGAACACGTGTGCCTCCAAAAAGTGCTGTTGTTCCTTTATCGCCTGTTTTGGTATATACTTTCATTTTTTTTTAAGATGCTAAGGTTCTAAGGTGCTGAGATGCTAAGTTTTTTAAATTAGTTTTTTGTTAAACCAAGCTCATTTTGAAGTTCAGTTAATTTTTTAACAGCTTCTTCATTGAGATTGCCATCAACTTCATCAGCAATATGTGCGGAAGAATTCAGCTGGTTACAGCTTAGGCAAATTTGGGTTTGACAAATTACAGTATTATTTTTAAAATATATAAATGCAAGTCTTGGTTCATAGCAACCTGCTATGTTTGGATTTTCGTAGGTTTTTTTATTCCCAATGATTGAGTTTAACCTTGAAACCTGATTCTGATTTAGTTTTTGTGTTTGCTTAATTGTACTTATATATTGACCTTTTTCATTAATAGGATTAAAAAAATGTTCACCTGAAAACCCAATGTAATTTACTCCAATGACAGAATCACATTTAATGCCTTTAGAATAGGACAAAGTGGGGTCTGTTTTTATACTTTCTATTTTATCGTTTAGCCACAATATTTTTGTTGTAGGTGCTTTGGGTGGTATTTCTTGATAATCATTTTCTTTTTTTGAAACATTTTTACATGATGTCAAAATCAAAAAAGCTAGTAAAAAATATTTTATGATTCGTATTCAATGTTTTTTAGATCAATTTTTAAGATGCTAAAACGTTAAGATTTTTTTTCGTTGCGATTAAACAATTAACCGAATAAACGGTTAAACTATTTCGTCGTATCACTTTCTATTACTCCATCTCTTAAACGGATAACTCTGTGCGCATACGCCGCAATGTCTTCTTCGTGGGTTACAAGAATAACAGTATTTCCTTGTGCATGAATATCACCAAAAAGCTTCATGATTTCTACAGAAGTTTTACTGTCTAAGTTTCCTGTTGGTTCATCGGCTAGAATAATCGAAGGTTTGTTTACTAAAGCACGTGCAACTGCAACACGCTGACGTTGTCCTCCAGAAAGTTGATTCGGCTGGTGATCCATTCGGTCTGCAAGATTAACTTGTGTCAATACTTCTGTAGCGCGTGCAATTCTTTCTGATTTTCCATGACCGGCATAAATCATAGGAAGTGCAACATTATCAAGTGCAGTTGTTCTTGGCAAAAGATTAAAGGTCTGAAAAACGAAGCCAATTTCTTTATTTCTGATTTCAGCTAATTCATCATCCCGCATTTGGCTTACATCTTTTTCATTCAAAATATATCGTCCGGAAGTTGGCGTATCTAAACAACCTAATAAATTCATTAATGTTGATTTTCCAGATCCCGAAGGCCCCATCAAAGCGACATATTCTCCTTTATTTATTTCCAGATTAATTCCTTTTAAGACATAAACGATTTCATTACCAAGTACAAAATTTCGTTTGATGTCAGTTATTTTAATTAATGGATTTGCCATTTTGGTTTACAATTTTGGTTTTAAAAGTACAAAACACTTTTCAATAAAATTCATAAGTAGTAGATTATTGGTTTTTGTTACAAAAATCTCTTTCGCTTTCAAAATGTATTTAGTTAATCATAACTATACATTGTTTTAATGAATAAGTTGTTATATTATTTTTAATAGTTTTTACATTATTGTCATTATTTTTTGTGTTTTATAGTTTTATTATGTTTTTAATTTTTCAAAGATGATAATAATGTAATTTTTTAGATAATGGTTTAGGTACATTTGTTAATGTATTAATTAAAAATAATCAGAATTATGAAAAGCATACAATTATTATCAGGAATAGCATTGTTAGTTTTGGGTTTTACATCGTGTAAAGATGAAAAACAAGAAAAAGCTCAAAAAACTGTAGACTCCTATGTAGCCTACGTCGATTCAGTAAAAAATGTCGCAGCTGAAGATTTGAAAGCGGACTGGAAAAGTGTTGATGCTGAATATGACAAAAGAGCACAAGAAGCTGAATTAGCTTTGGCAGATTTAAAAGATAAAACAGCAGCAACTGAAAAAGTAAATGCGAGTAAAATTAAATACGAAGAATTTAAAAATGAAATGACCGCCGTTTTTGCCCCGCCACCAGCTCCAAGTCCAAAACAGCAATTGCGTAACGCTTTGTTTGGTGAAGGAAAAATTGGAGATGATATGAGTTTTTCATGGGTAAATGCCCAAAATATTCATAGCGTGTACCAGCAATTTGTTCATACAGTTGAAAATAATAAAGATAGTTATTCAAGAGAAGACTGGGATGAAATCAAATTATTGTATGAAGCATTGGACAGCCGAAAAAATACTGTAGAAAAAGAAGGCTTAACTGCTGAGGACAATAGAAAAATTGCCGGTTTAAAAATAAAATTTGCTCCAATGTATACTGTTAACAGAATGGGAGCGAAGTCTGAAGAAAATAGAGACGCTAAAAAATAAGTTTTTAATATTTTGAATTAGTAAAAAAAAATGACGATTGTTTTTGATCGTCATTTTTTTTGTAATCTTAATTTTCGAATTTTCTTAAATCCTGGAGGAAAATCTGCCAGATGTTTTCTTTAAACTGACTTCTGAAAAAACCAAAATGTCCTATATCTTTTACGCCAAATTCTTCTGCTTTCAAATGAACTCTGGTTACTTCGGATTTTTTAAATTGTGAAGCAATCCAATCAATTGCTGATACTGTTGCATAAAAATCATTATCGATACTATAAGATTTGATTTTGCATTTTATTTGATCGTAGTTTTCTTTTACATTTTTGATACAGTCAAAATGATAGTTTGGTTTTTTACACCATTTTGCCCATTCGAGTGCCATCCCTTTTGGTAAATCTTCCATTCGGGTTATATGACTGGAAGGTAGATAATTAAATATTCTGGAAAAAGAAGGTATAAGAGCATACCACAAAAATTGCATTTTTAATCTGTCGAATCCTTTCCAGTGTATCCAGCTTCCTGATTGAGATGCTACCATTATGACGCCATCAAATAAATTATTGGAAGGAACTAAACCAATAAGCTGTCCTCCAATACTATGAGTTATAATAAATAATTTACTATTTGGGTTTTTAGCCTTGACATGTTTTATAACAGATTCAAAATCATTTTCTGCCCAATTTGTTGCTGTTGTCGAAAATTTAGAAAGCGGTCCGGATTTTGAATCGCCAATTCCGCCATAATCAAAAGTATAAACGGAGTAATTATTATCAGAAAGAAAGGTTGCGAAATTGTAATAATAATTTTGTTTAACGCCTGTTGCAGAAGCTATAATTACGCAATTACCATTTGGTTTATCAGAGATAAATTCTGTTACAGCTATTGGATATTCTAATGGCGTATTAATTTTTATTGCATTCATAATTTTATAATATCGAATGTAATAAAAGTATTATTTTAAAGTCATTTATCAAACGCGAATTACAAAATGTTCTTTTTCCTGCTCGTATCTGAAAAATACAAATCCCCATTGAAAGGTATCGATTGTAACTTTTACTTTCGAATGATTTCGGATAATTTCCCAGGCTTCTTCCATTTCTTCTGACCAATGAATGTCATCAAAAATCCAGACCGAATCATTATTAATCGTTGGTAATAAAAGTTCGAAATATTCTAAAGTGGCTTTTTTAGAATGATTCCCGTCAAAATATATTAAGTCCCAATCACAGATATTTGCAGATCCTTGGGTCAGGAATTTGCTGAATTCTGAATTTACAAAATCAAAGTTGAAATTTGGAAATTGCTCGTTAAATAAATTTTCTGCAATTGAAAGTGTACTTTGACAGCCCTCAAGACTAAGTAAAAAAGAATCTTTATTTCCTAATGCAATAGCAGAAGATGCTAATCCTAAAGATGTTCCAATTTCTAAAACATTTTTTGGTTTGAAATAACGGGTAACACGAAATAATAATTCGGCACGTTTAGAAGAAATTCCAGCTGTTTTTGCAATTTTAGAAATTTGTCTTCTATTCGATTTGAAAACTTTAGAGCCTGCGCCAAAATCGGTTACTTCAATAAAATTTTGATTTTCTAAAAGTGTTTTTCTGTAATTCTTAAGTATAGAATATTCCGGTTTTCTTTTTTTATCATAAAAACACTTTGTCAAAAGATTAAAAACAAATGGCGAATGCACTGCATGTTCATTTTTGGATTTCCAAAGGAATTTAAAATAAGATTGTATTTGAAAAAGCATACTAGAATTTGAAAGAAAGTGCGAAGATACGAATCAGAAATTGAAATAAATTAATGAAAAAGCCCAATCTAAAAATAGATTAGGCTTTTGTATGATAAAAAACACACAACATTTTATGCTGTAGTCTTCTTGCTATAGAATTATGAATGATTTTTTAAAGATGCTAATTCACAGAAATTAATTTAACATCAAAAATTAAAACTGATCCAGCTGGTATCGTGCTAACGCTATCGCTACCGTATGCCAGATGTGCTGGAATCAAAAGCACGCCATTTCCACCTTCTTTGAATAACGGAATTCCTTCTGTCCATCCAGCAATAACTCTGTTTAAAGGAAAAGTAGCTCCGTTAACACTTTCGTCAAATGTCTTTTTGTTAGTTAAATATCCTTTATACGCAACTGTTACCGAAGATGTTGCAGTTGGCTGTTTTCCAGTTCCAGGCTCAGTAATTATATAATACAAACCTGATGCTGTTTTTTGAGCTGTTAAATTATTTTTGGCTAAATAATCAATAATTTCTTTGTCATTTTCTGCTGAATAATCCTTTGGAGGTGTATTCAAATTTTTATCAGAACTTGTGCAAGAAATAAAAAGTGTAAGAGCAAATAATGCAGATAAAAAATGTTTCATTGTGGTATTTGAATTTTGTCGTAAATATAAGGGAAATAGTTTCAAATATAAGGTTTCGGTTTTCTGAAACCTTATACTTGAGACAAAAACTATCCTTCTATCTTAGCAGAAAGCTCAAACCAGCGTTCTTCTTTTGCGTCGATTTTATTTATGATGTTTTGTAGTTCATTTGCTTTTTTCTCAATATCGGCATCTGCAACTTTTCCGTCAGAGAATAATTGTTCGATTTTAGTTTTTTCGATTTCTAAATCTTTAATCTCTCTTTCGATTTTTTGATATTCTTTTTGTTCGTTAAAGCTTAAATTTCCAGTTGGATTATTTTGTTTCCAATCTTTCTTTTCGGCTTTGTTTTCTTCTTTTTGAGCAACATCGGCGCTGTCTTCATAAGCTCTGAAATCAGAATAGTTTCCTGGGAAATTTTCGATTTCACCTTGTCCTCTAAATACAAATAAATGATCGACAATTTTATCCATAAAGTAGCGATCGTGCGAAACAACCAATAAACATCCTGGATAATCTAAAAGAAAACTTTCTAAAACGTTAAGCGTTACAATATCCAAATCGTTTGTAGGTTCATCCAGAATCAAGAAGTTTGGATTCTGAATTAAAACCGTACATAAATACAAACGTTTTAATTCTCCACCGCTTAATTTTTCGACATAATCGTATTGTTTTTTTGCATCGAAAAGGAAACGCTCCAATAATTGCGAAGCCGAAATAATTTTTCCTTTTGCAAGCGGAATATATTCTCCATATTCCTTAATAATATCAATAACACGCTGTCCAGGTTTTGGATTGATTCCAGACTGTGTATAATAACCAATTTTGATTGTATCTCCTTTTACAACTCGACCACTGTCTGGCGGAATTGTTCCTGTAAGCAGATTCAAGAAAGTAGATTTACCAGTTCCGTTTTTACCAATAATTCCGATTCTTTCGCCACGCTGAAAATCAAAACTAAAATGATCCAGAATAACTTTATCCTTGAATTTTTTAGAAAGTTTGTGAAGCTCAATAATTTTGCTTCCCATTCTTCCCATATTAATTTCAAGCTCAACTTTGTTTTCTTTACGTCGGCTTTGTGCTTTTTCCTTAATTACATAAAAGTCGTCCTGACGTGATTTAGATTTAGTTGTTCTCGCTTTTGGCTGACGGCGCATCCATTCTAATTCCTTTACAAATAAGTTTTTAGCTTTGTCAATACTTGAGTTTTCAGAAGTGATTCGTTCTTCTTTTTTCTCTAAGTAATAAGAATAATTTCCTTTGTATTGGTATAATTTTCCGTTGTCTAATTCGATAATTTCATTACAAACGCGTTCTAAAAAGAAACGGTCGTGCGTTACCATAAACAAAGTGATATTTTCTTTGGCAAAATAACTTTCAAGCCATTCGATCATTTCAAGATCTAAATGGTTCGTTGGCTCATCCAAAATCAATAAATCTGGACGATTGATTAATATTATGGCCAATGAAAGACGCTTTTTTTGTCCTCCAGAAAGATTTTTTACTTTAAGTTTAAAATCTTCCAGTTTTAATTTGAACAGAATTTGTTTGTATTGTGTCTCAAAATCCCACGCATTGTGCTGATCCATTCCGTCAAAAGCTTTTTGATACGCTTCTTCGTCATTTGGATTTTCAAGCGCTTTTTCATAAGCTTCAATAATTTTAAGCGTCTCATTATCTGAAGCAAAAATACTTTCCTCAATTGTAAGCTCATCTTGTAGATTATTATCTTGAGAAAGAAATGCCATTCTGATTCCTTTTCTTAAAACAACTTGTCCGGTATCCGGTTCATCCAAACCATTAATGATGCTCATAATTGTTGTTTTTCCTGAACCGTTTTTGGCAATAAAAGCGATTTTTTGGTCTTTGTTGATTCCAAAAGAAATGTTGTCAAAAAGGACTCTTTCGCCAAATGACTTCGATATATTTTCTACAGATAAGTAATTCACTTTGTATATTGTAAGTTATAAATTATGAGTTATGAGTGTTTTGAAAAACATAACTTTTTGCAAAAGTAAACTTTTATTCCCCATTTGCGAATTATTTGTGAACATAGGAATTTAGAGCAGGAGTAAGATCTAAACAATGAATTTGTGCGGGAACATTTATGATTGGTTTCCGAATCAGCGTTTCATTTGTTAAATAGTAATGAAGTCCGTCTGTAGTTGTAATTCCTTCGATTTGATGAAAAGAAAGCTGAAGGTCAATTCGACGTTTGTTTCCTGAAAGAAAATCATTGTTTTTAAAATCATATAGTAAATATAAAAATGGTTTCCCGAGCTTCGAATAGCCGCAAAGCGTAATCAATTTTTTGGAATCTAAGTAGGTTGCTCCAGTTACCAAACCTTTAGTGTCAAGTGTTTGTTTTAATTGAGCAATGTAATTTCCAGGTTGATTGGGTAAAACATAAATACTGGTTTTAGACGATTTCCATTGTTTGGTAAACAAATAAATACTGTCTTTAGAAACTATAAATGCTTCACAGTCAAAATCGGTCGTGTTTTGTTTCTTTGGAGAAAAATCAGTTTGATCAGCATATTTGAAAGAAATTGTTTCTATAGTTGGATTTTCTTCGAAAAAATCTTTTTTATTTATTTTTAGAATACGCAAATCGTTTCTGTTTCCTGAATAATTATTTCCAAAATCACCAATATAGACAGAAGAACTGTCTTGCGAAATTTCTTCCCAGTCATTGTTGATGGCTTTATTCAGAATAACTTTTTTTTTGATTTTCCCTAAAGTATCTAATCCATAAATAGTTTTATCGTGATCATCATTGTGAGTCCATAATAGATTGTCAAAAGATATTAGTCCAGATGTTTCCTTTATTGAGTCATTTAGCCGGATTGAATATTTTGGCCTTATTTTAAAATTTTCATATTGACAGCTCCCATTGTTTTCAATAGCAGTTTTGTCATAATTTTTTGCGTATGAATCGTTGCAGCCGACAACCTGAGAATTTACCGAGCAATAAATTAAGAAAAAATAGAAACTTAGTTTTTTCATGTAAATATTTTTCAATCAAATAAATAGACAAAAGTAATTTTTAATCAGTTAAAAAATCAGGAAAAATTTATGTAATAATTTCATATTTGATGCAATTTTTTAAAAATTAAACGGTTATCAGTAACCATACCCTAAAGGTTGGTGGATATTAAATTAAGACAATTCTTTCTTTCCTGCTTTCAGTATTCATTTTAGAAGTGTACTTTTGCAAAAATATTAGAGGGTTATTCTTACGTGTTTGTTGTTTATGTTGTTGGTATTTAACGCTTTGTGTTTAAGGTCAGCTACTTTGGCATGTTTGTTAAAGTATTATTTGATAAAAAAAACTTAAAATTTGTCAATATATTTGCCGTCAATGTGAATTTTCTGCTTTCAAATTTTGGGAGTTGGAAAGGCGAAGCCATGCGTTGAAAGTAAATCTAAATTTCGAAAGAAATATTTAAAATATGAAAATAGGAATCACATTTAGTGCATTTGATTTGTTGCACGCAGGACACATTAAAATGTTAGAAGAAGCAAAACGTCAATGTGATTATTTGATAGTTGGTTTGCAGACAGACCCAACTTTGGATCGTCCAGAAAAGAATAGTCCGACACAAACAGTTGTCGAAAGATATATACAATTAAAAGGATGCAAATTTGTAGATGAAATTGTACCTTACGCAACGGAACAAGATTTAGATGATATTTTGCGTGCTTTTAAAATTGATGTTCGTATACTTGGAGATGAGTATAAAGACAAAAACTTTTCAGGAAGAGCTTATTGTGAAGAAAAAGGAATCGAATTGTATTTTAACACAAGAGATCATCGTTTTTCTAGTAGTGGGTTAAGGAAAGAAGTTGCGGTTAAGGAGCTTTCGAAAGTTGTTTAAGCTTATTTTTTTGTAGTTAGTAAAGTTTTTGTGAAATTTCTTGCCAAATAAAGTTTTTAAAAAGTTTAGTGTCAGTAGATAAAGTAAATAAAAGAATAGCTAAGAATACATTGTTGCTATATTTCAGGATGTTGCTTACAATGTTTGTAACGCTATATACTGTTAGAATTGTTTTAGAAGTATTAAAAGTTGAAGATTACGGATTATACAATGTAGTCGGAGGAATTGTAGTTATGTTTTCTTTTTTAAGTAACACAATGGCAACCGCTTCAGAACGCTTTTTCGCTTTTGAAATTGGAAGAAAAGATTTTGACCAATTGAAGAAAACATTTAGCATTACAATTTTGATTTATGCTATTATTGCCGCGGTTATTTTTATATTGGCAGAAACAGTTGGATTGTGGTTTTTAAATTACAAGATGGTTATTCCTCCTGGACGCGAATATGCTGCAAATTGGGTATATCAATTTTCGCTTTTCTCTTTTATTCTAACAATTTTAACAATCCCTTATAATGCTGCCATTATTGCTAATGAAAATATGAAAGCATATGCATATATAAGCATTGTTGAGGTTTCTTTAAAATTAATTATTGTTTTTCTACTATCTATTCTGTCCTTCGATAAATTAATATTATATTCAATACTTGTTTTTGGAGTAACTGCAATTGTGACTCTAATTTATAGAACAATATGTGTTAAGAAATATTACGAATGCTCCTATGAATTTTACTGGGATAAGAAATTGTTCAATACATTAATTAGTTACTCAGGATGGAATCTTTTTGGTGCTTCAGCTTCGGTGCTTAATAATCAAGGGATCAATATAATGTTGAATTTGTTTTTTGGTCCAGTTGTTAATGCTGCAAGAGCAATTTCGTATCAAATTGGATCTACTTTAAATCAATTTGTCCTTAATTTTATGACTGCAACAAATCCTCAAATAACTAAATATTATGCGAGTGATGAGAAAGATAAAATGATGGATTTAGTGTTTCAAAGTTGTAAATTATCATTTTTTCTCCTCTTTTTGATTTCTATGCCTGTTCTATTAGAAACGCATTTTATTCTTTCGATTTGGTTAAAAACAGTCCCGGATTATGTAGTTAATTTTACAATATTACTGATAATTTCTTCTTTGGTTGATTCGCTGTCTTATCCTCTTAGAACAGCCGCGCAATCCACTGGAAGAATAAAAAAATATCAAGTAATTGTTGGCGTATTTTTGATGTTTAATTTGCCAATTTCTTATTTGCTTTTTGTGTTGGGTTTTCCACCTCAAGTAACTTTATATGTTTATATTGTTATAGCATTTATTTGCCTATTCTTAAGAATATATATATTAGAAAATTTGATTAATTTACCTATAAAAGCTCTTTTTTTTAATGTACTAGGGAGGGTATTAATTGCTTCTATTGTATCTTTTGCAATTCCAATTCTAATATTATATTATCTCGACGAATCTTTTTTAAGATTGATTATTGTTACTAGTAGCGGTATAGTGTGTACCTTATTGTCAGTTTTTTTTATTGGATTATCTTTAAAAGAAAGAAATTTTATATTTAATTCATTACTTAAAGTTATTAAGAAAAAAAATATTTTTAAGAATACATATGTTGAGTAGCTATATGCTTGCTGAACTTATTTTGTTATGAATTAAAAATTAAGTTATAATCCTTGACTATCACAATTAAGGATTGAAAAATATTTTATATGGAATATATTTACTTTAAAGATCCGAACGGAAATTTTGGGGATGATTTAAACGGTTGGTTATGGCCACAAATTTTTGGAGAGGAAAATCTAAATAATAATGATGCTTTTTTAGGGATTGGATCAATATTGTTTAATAATCATAAGATTATAACTGATTTAGGAGAAAGAAAAAAAATTGTTTTCGGTACAGGTATAAGACCAATTTATGAAGCTTTTAAGTATGATAATACATGGGATGTTAAGTTTTTACGGGGCCCCTTGTCAGCGTATTCATTTAATAATCAATTTGAATATATAACAGATGCCGCATATGCTTTGCGTTTTGTCGAAAGTTATGATTCGTTAAAAAATACTGAGAAAAAGTATGAAGTGAGTTTAATGCCATACTTTAGATCGGTTAAGTATTTTGATTGGAAATCTATATGTGATAAGCTAGGTTATCATTATATTTCTCCATTAAGTGAAAATGGTGTTGAACATACTCTAAAGGAGATAGCTGCTTCAAAATATTTGATAACTGAAGCTATGCATGGCGCTATCCTTGCAGATGTTTTAAGAGTTCCATGGAATAGATATGTCTTGACAACACCTGTCACTGAAGGAGCTATGGTTTCAGAATTTAAATGGATGGATTGGCTATATTCAGTAGGACTTAATGATGTGACAACTACTTTCATTAAATTTAATAGAAAAACATTCCTCAATAATTGGTTAAAGAAAATGAGTAATAATGTATTAGATGTTGAGTTTGTTATAAAACATAAAATTGTTGAAGAAATTTTATTGAAACTTGACACAATTAATCAGTTTTACTTGTCAACTGATGAAAATTTATCGGTTATAAATTCTAGATTATTTGAAAAAATAGAAGATTTAAAAAAACAACTTCTTTAGATTCCAACTTTTTGAGTTATTTTAATTATGTATAAGTATCAAATATTATTTTTGATTATTGCTTTTCAGTCAGTTAGAGCTTTATTGTCAAAGAACAAAACAGGCTCTAAATATTTACTGTTAAGTTTCTTTATAATAACAATTCCTCTAGAATTTACTTGGTCCGTTTTACAAGGAAATCTTAAAACTTTTGCTGGTACTTTGGGAACGAATTTAAATATAACAATCCCATTATTAATTGTTTTGTTTTTTTTTCTGTTTTCTAAGTTTAAAATTAAACAAAAAGTTAAGTACTCAATTTGGATAAAAGGGATCTTTGCTATCTATGTGATTTCACTTCTTAATCCTTATAATACAGCTAAATTTGCCACATTTGTTTCTGCTCTTTTTTTAGTTTCTCATCTTATTTTTTTTATATACATATTTAAAAATTTAACACATCGGGAAATAATTTTAGCTTTGTATGATGGTTTCATGATAATCTGTATTTTACAGTTTTTCTTGGCTATTTGTTTCCCTCTCTTGGGAATTTCGCAAGTAACAACAATATTTCATGATTCTGCCGGAGAATCTGCCACTAGAATGGGTACACGTGAAGGGGCGGTTGGATTATTTGTTCATCCTGGAAATGTTGCTTTGTATACAACAGTAGTCTCAACATTCTTTTTAGGTTGCTATTTACGTAATTATAAAAAGAAAAAAAGCTTAATTATCTTAGTACTGAATGTAATAACGCTTATTTTAACTTATTCTCGTACAGCTTACTTGGTTTTTGTGATTGATATGGCAATTGTTTATTATATCTGTACGAATGCTGAAAAAGCGATTTTTACAATAAGAAATGTCATAAAGTTTATTCTGCCTCTAAGTTTAGCTTTAATATATTTGGTTTTTTTCTCTCCCTTAAGCGCCACTTTTTTAGAAAGTGATGCAAACGAAATGTTAGATGCCAGAATGATGCACTGGTTTATGGGGTTTCAAATTTTTAATACATCACCATTAATTGGTGTTGGTATAAACGGACATTTAGAATATATGTTCACTAATTTTAATTTGTTTGGAGGAAAAATTATTGATGATTTCTTTTGGGAAAATCCAATCCATAATATTCATTTAATCGTGCTGGTTGAAACCGGTCTAATTGGATTTGTTTTTTGGATTTTTTTTATATTTAGTAATATATCAAAAGCTAAAAAAGATATTGCAAGAAAAAGAAATTTGATTTTATCAGCTACTCAAATAGGAACTTTAATAGGAGTATTGTTATACGGTATCACTGGATGGGCTCCATTTTCAAATAGTATTTTACCCTTTTTGTTAATGGTATCTTTTTTTACCATACAGTACAGAAATGCAATAAATAGTAGTAATTAGTTGATTTAGTAGTTTTAAAAACTTAAAATTAATAATACATTTTTAAAATAAAATAGTTTGAAGAAATTAAACATCTTAATTATTTCTAGTGTATTACCTTATCCTTTAAATAACGGTGGGGCACAAGCTCAATTTCATATAATTGATAATCTTCGAGATAGAGCTAATATCTCGATGTTAGTAATTATCCATAAAAATATGAATACTCAAGAAAATCTTGAAGCTTTAAAATTAGTATGGCCAGATGTTACATTTATTCCATTTTATTCTGATTGGAAAGATTATGATTTTATTACAATTCTTAACAAAATTAAACTTAAAATTACATCCATTTTTGGTTTAAAAACAGACCAGAGTAAGCGTTTAGGGGAAATGTCTGGCGATTTTTATACAGATAAATTTTTAACTTTTGTGCAGAATAATGTAAATGAAAATCATTACGATATAATTCAGACTGAGTTTTATCCTTTTATGGGATTAATTTATTCGATCAATAGTAAAGCAAAAAAAATATTTATCCAGCATGAAATAAATTTCGTAAAAAATGAAATACTCATGGATATTTATCCTGCAAGCAAGTATGAGCAATATTTGTATAATAAAAACAGGTTATTTGAAATTGCTACAATGAATGAATATGATGCAATAGTTGCATTAACAGAAGTTGATAGATTAAAATTAATAGAATCTGGTGTATCTACTCAGATCTATTCTTCTCCGGGTGGAATAAAAGTTAATGCCATAGAAAACCTTGATTTTGAATTTAATAATAAAATTGTTTTTTTAGGAGGATATCAACATTATCCAAATGCAGATGCAGTCGATTGGTATCTTTCTGACATTTGGGAAAAGACATTATTAAAAAATCCACTATTAGAACTTCATATTGTGGGTATTTGGCCAAAAAATATTATAAAAAATTATGAGAAAAAATATCGTAAAGTTTTTTTCCATGGTTTTGTTCCTGATTTGTCAGAAATCTTAAGTAATTCAATTGTCATTGTTCCTTTAAGAATAGGAAGTGGTATGCGTATGAAAATTATTGAAGCTGTCAATTATGCATGTCCAGTTGTGACTACTTCTGTAGGTGTTGAAGGTTTGGATTTTATGGATGGCGTAGATTGCATTATAAGAGATGAGCCGGATAGTTTAGCTATTGAAATTGCAGAATTATCTTTAAATCCAATAAAACAAAAAGAGTTAATTCAGAATGCAAAAAACACTTTTGATGAAAATTATTCGATTGATAAATTATCTCAAAAAAGATTTTCTATATACAACTCATTAATCAACTAATAAATAAATTAAAAAATAGATTCAAATAAATTTGGAGGTTTGTAGACAATGACGGGATTATCAATTATTATAACATATTATAAGGGCGAAAAACATATTTTTAAATGTTTGAATTCTATAATCGATTCTGCTGAAAATGCAAAAAAGAAATTGCCTTTTGAAATAATATTGGTGATAGATTCAATTGAAGATTCTTTAGAAATAAGTTCAAAAATTAAAAAAGAATACGCAAACTCAAAAGTAGATTTAAATATTCATATTAATGAAAAGAATATTGGTGTTTCAGAATCTAGAAATATTGGTTTGCAGAAATCAAAATTTAATTACTTTACGATTATAGACCAAGATGATTATGTGCTACAAAATTATTTTACCGAAATAGAGGCAAATCTCGATGGTTTATATTCGGCTTATGTCATCAACGGATATATAAAATATGAAAGCGAAAATAGAGAAATACCAATTTATTTTTTTAAACCAAAATTTACTTTCAAAAGTATATTAAATAAAAATACGCTTATTTATACTCCAGGATTAATTATTTTTGATTCAAAATTTGTTTCAAAATCAAATTTCTTTATCGAAACGTCAAAGCAATATAAAGGATGTGATGATTGGGCAGCATACCTGAATTTGCTATATAAAGGGAATTGTAATTATAAGTATATAAAAAGTAAAATCTTTATCTATTTAATGCATTCGGATAATTATAGTAATAAAATTGATGAGATGATAAATTCATCCATTTCAGTATTAGATTATTTAAGTAAACTGGAAGCTTTAAATTTTAAGAGTAAAAGAAAGATTAACTACTCTTATCTTATGCAGCAATTTTATTTAGCAAAAGATTTTAAAAAAGAAAAAAAGGTTTCTCTTTTAAAGAAATTTCCAAAACAATTTATGGATCATTATTTTTTTTCATTCTTTTCAATCGATCGTCAAAATCGTTTGATATTTAACATGAGAAAAATTTTAAAGAAGAAAGAATATAATTAAGCTTTATTGAACTCAATATTGGTTTATCAAATTTTTTAAATTAAAGATATCAATTTCTGATATATAACTTTTCAATAATGAGTTATATAGAAAAGTCGAAATTAAGATAAACTACAATCAAATTAAAAAAAATCGAATGAAAGTACTTTTAGCTCATAAATTTCATAAATATACAGGTGGCGCAGATGTGTTTTATTTGGAAGTTGGCAGAGTGTTGGAGAAAAATGGGCATGAGGTTGCTTATTTTTCTACTGTAGATGATGAAACAATTGACAATGATTATAAAAAGTATTTTATTGAAGCTCCAGATTTCAAATCAAAAAGTATTCTAAAAAAAATAAATGCGTTTTCAAAGATTCCTTACAATTTTGAAGCAAAAAGAAATTTTACAAAATTAATTGAAGATTTCAAACCTGATATTGTTCATGCTTTTGGAGTTATCACACAAATATCACCGTCCATATTTGATGTTGCAAAAAAGAAGAATGTTCCTTTAGTTGTATCAATGAATGACTATAAGCATATATGTTCTAATTATAAGCTTTTTCACCATAATAAAATTTGTGAAGATTGTAAAATGAATCGTTTTTACAATGCCGTTGTAAATAAGTGTAGTCATGATTCTTTTAGTTTTAGCCTGGCTAGTTCAATCGAATCGTATGTGCATTCAATCTTAAATATTTATAGAAAAAATATAAATCTTTTTCTTTTTGCCTCTGATTTTATGGCTCATAAAACGGAAGAGTTTTGGGGAGCTGAAACTTTCCGATGGGGCAAATTGATGAATCCATTTAATATTCCAAGTCGTGAACCTAATACAAAAAAAGAAAATTATGGTTTGTATTTTGGACGATTAATCGAAGAAAAAGGAGTTCATCTAATAATTGAAGCATTAAAGTTTCATAAAGATTTGCCTTTTAAGATTGTAGGTAATGGACCACAATTGGAAGAGTTGCAAGATATGGTTAAATTATATAACTTAAATAATGTAACATTTCTTGGTCCAAAATGGGGTGCAGAGCTAGATGATATTTTATATAATGCGAAATTTGTCATAGTGCCATCAATATGGCATGAAAATTTTCCTTACGTAATATTGCAAAGTTTTGCAGCAGGCGTTCCTGTGATTGGTTCATCTTTAGGCGGTATTCCTGAATTGTTGGGTGAGGAAAGAGGAATTTTATTTGATCCTCAAAAAATCGAATCTCTTTCACAAGCAATAAGTCTTGTCTGTGATGATGAAAATCTTTCTGAAAAAATGGGTATAAATGGAAGAAATTATGTCTTAGAAAACTTCAGTGATGAGAAATTTTATCAATCAATCATTATTAATTATAATTCTGTTATTAAATGAATGTACTTGTTATAGGTGGAAATGGTTTTATAGGTTCACATCTAATAGACGCTCTTATTCAAAATAACCATTCTGTTCGTGTTTTTGATCATGGTCATGAAAAATTTAGATCTCCAAATCCAAAGATAGATTATAGAATTGGGGATATAAAAGATGGGAATTATTTATACGAAGCAATGCTAAACATTGATGTTGTTTTTCATTTGGCTTCTGGTTCAGTACCAAGTTCTTCTAATTTGAATATTGAGATGGATATCACTAAGAATGTATTTCCAACAATATTAATTTTGGATAACATGGTCAAATTAGGGATAAAAAAAATTGTTTATTTTTCTTCTGGTGGGGCAGTTTATGGAGAAGTTGATGATTTACCGATAAAAGAGACAAATGTTCTAGAACCTATCTCTTCTTATGGTATAACAAAAGTTACTATAGAAAATTATATTAAACTATATAACAGAAATCATTCAATAGAATATTTAATAATACGTCCATCGAATCCATATGGTCCGCGCCAAGGTCATTTTTTAGCTCAAGGAGTAATTTCTACTTTCCTGAGAAAGATAAAGGCAAATGAAAGCTTATCCATTTTTGGAAATGGGGAAAACAAGAAGGATTATATTTTTGTAGATGATTTGGTACATTATGTATACGATCTTTTTGTGAAATCTAAAGAGGGAATTTACAATGTTGGAAGTGGAAATGGAACATCAATTAATGAAATTGTAAACGTTATCGAAGAAGTTACAAGTAAAACCTGTAAAATCGAATATGCCGAGTCAAAAAAGTATGATGTTAAAGATTTTACTTTAGATATTTCAAAGGTTAAGGATGCTATTGAAAAAGATTTTAATACAGATATAAAAAATGGAATTGAGAAGACTTGGAATTGGTTAAAAAATGAATCAAATTTTAATTAGCGAGGGTTGAAATAAAAAATAAAGAATTATTAACGGTTAGTTATGAGGAGCTTCTTTCTTTTGTTGATGTTTGTAATAAATGGATACTCACAAAAGATTTATTTTATTTCTCAATCTGGGGATGATTTAAATCTAGGGACATCGGTTAAAAGCCCATGGAAAACCCTTAAAGACTTTCAGCAAGGGAACACTTATTTATTCCATGCCAATGATACATTTTATCTAAATATTCCTAAAATAAAAATTGAAGACAGTTTGCCAACAACCATATCGTCTTATGGAAAAGGTACTAAACCTTTAATTTGTGGATACCGCATAATATCTCCAAATATGATTTTTCCAACTAATTTTCAAAATGTCTGGCAAGTAGCTATAAATAGCAATTTGTTAGAAGGGTTGAAATCCGTCCAAAATGAAAATGTAGGATTTCTAATGATTAAGGGGAAAATTTATGGTAATAAGTGTAAAGAGTTAAATTTGTTAAAAAAAGAAGGTGATTTTTATGACGAGAAAGGGATGTTATATATTTATGCATTAGTGAAACCCAGCAACAAAATATATTTTGCCTGCAGGGGAAATATTATAACTTTAAGTAATAACTTGACAGTATCAGATTTAAGAGTTGAAGGAGGTGGTAGCCATGGTGTTCAAGGAGAAAATGTAAGAAATGTAAGGCTGAAAAACCTCGATCTTAAGAATATTGGTGGTGCTTATCTTAAAGGGTTTGGTGATGGTTTTATTAGGTATGGTAATGGAATTGAATTTTGGGAAAGCGCTACTAACTGCTATGTTGAATATTGTTCTATTAAAGATGTTTATGATGCAGCATTTACTGCGCAGGGAAGAAGTCCTTCAAAAGTGTTTTATAATATTGTTTTTAGAAACAACAATATTTCTTACTGTGAACAAGCAATAGAGTTCTGGCAAGAGCATTGTCTTGATGGATTTAAAAAATGTTCTTTTTCCAATAATAAATCCATGTATGCTGGTTACGGATGGTCGCATGAAGTAAGACCAGATACTAGTGCAGGTGTCCATGTATTAGTTTATTTTCCACTACTTGGTAAATCAGATGTTAAAATAAATAATAATAGTTTTACAAATGGTCGAACAGCCTCTTTAAGATTACCGGTTGATTTTAATAAAAATAATTGTTTGTCTTTAAAGAATAACTCTTATTATGGTAATAATAATAAGTTTATTTATTATAATAATGGAGAGATTAAGAGTATAATTGACTTCAAGTCGACCATTTCAAAACAGTAATTATCAAACTTTAATAATATATTAATGAAAATAGTAATTTTAGGAACAAGAGGTATTCCTAATCATTATGGAGGCTTTGAACAATGTGCTGAATATCTTGCATTAGGTTTGGTAAAAAGAGGTTTTGAAATTGTCGTTTATAATTCACACAATCATCCGTATCAGGAAAAGGAATGGAATGGAGTTCAAATCGTACACTGTTATGATCCAGAATATAAATTAGGAACTGCTGGTCAATTCATTTATGACTTAAATTGTATTTTGGATATTAGAAAACGTAAATGCGATATCGTGTTGCAATTAGGATATACTAGTAGTTCAATATGGGGATGGTTAATGCCTAAAAAAGCTATTATAACCACTAATATGGATGGCTTAGAATGGAAGAGGACAAAATATTCTAATACTGTAAAAAAGTTTCTTAGGTATGCAGAATCATTAGGTGTCAAATATAGCGACTTTCTTATTTCGGATTCTATTGGTATTCAGGATTATTTACAAAAGACTTATAATGCATCGTCGACTTATATAGCATATGGAGCAACTATTTTCAAAAATAATGATATTAAAATACTTACAGAGTATAATTTACTGCCATTTGAATATGATATGCTTATTGCAAGACTTGAGCCTGAAAATAGTATTGAAATAATCTTAGACGGTGTTGCTGAAGCCAAACTTTTGCGCCCCTTTTTAGTTATAGGAAATCATGAAACTCCTTATGGTCAATATTTAAAGCAAAAATTTTCATCTCATTCTCAAATTAAATTTATTGGAGGTATATATAATATTGATGTTTTAAATAATTTACGTTTTTATTCTAATATTTATTTTCATGGGCATACTGTTGGCGGAACAAATCCTTCGTTACTAGAAGCGATGGCTTCTAATAGTTTGATATGTGCCAATGATAATGATTTTAATAGATATATTTTAGGTGATGATGCTGTTTATTTTAAAGATGCAATTGATGTAAAAAACCATCTATTAGATATTCAATATCAGGAACAAAAGTTTCAATTGTGTTTAATGGAAAACACAAATAAAATTGATAAAATCTATGATTGGGAATTAATCGTAGATCAATACGCCAAACATTTTACAGAAATTTCAAAACAAATTAAATAATCATTGGTTATTGCAGTAAGTCTATTTTTTTGCCACTATAAATTATGTAATTTATGAAGAACATTTTAGTTGTTATATTTAGCATTGTTATTTTTTGCTCATGTAGTACAGAGCAAAATGTTAATGAACCAGTTGTAGTAAGTAAACCACCTTTGAATTTGAAGTATGATGTGGTAGTTTATGGAGGAACATCAGCAGGTATAATTGCCGCGGAACAAGCGGTGAATATGGGAAAATCAGTAATTCTTATATGTAATTCTAAAAGAGTCGGAGGTATGACAACAAATGGCTTAGGCAATACAGATGTAGGGAAATCATCAGTTGTTGGAGGGTTGGCATTAGACTTTTATAAAAGGGTTGGAGCAAATTATAATATTAAGGGGGCGAAGTGGACATTTGAACCGAATGTTGCATTAAAGGTTTTTAATGATATAATTAGGGAGAAAAAAATAACCGTTGTGTATGATGAACGACTTTTATTAGGTTCGGGAGTAGCTAAAAATGCTGATGGATTCATTGAAAAAATCACAATGGAATCCGGGAAGGTTTATCAAGGAAGTTTTTTTATTGATGCTACTTATGAAGGGGATCTAATGGCAAATTCTGGAGTCTCTTATATTGTTGGTAGAGAAAGTAATAGTACGTATGGTGAAACTAAAAATGGGGTTACCGGGATTTCCGACGTCAATATTGTGGATCCTTATATTACAATGGGAAAGCCACACAGCGGTATACTGCCAAGGTTGACGCATATTAAAAATATTCCAGCTATGGGGTCAGGAGATGATAATGTTATGCCTTATAATTTTCGTTTATGTCTGACAAATGTTCCTGAAAATAGAGTGCTTATCGAAAAACCTGTAGAATATGATCCTATGGAATATGAGTTGCTGATTAGATCAATTGCTAACGATCCTTCACTTCCTAATTGGACAATGATTCCGATTCCTGGAAATAAATATGATATGAATAATTGGGGGGCATTTTCTTCTGATTATTCAGGAATGAACAAATTGTACCCAGATGGTAATTATTCTGTAAGAGAAGGTATAAAAAAACAACATGAAATATATCTTAAGGGGCTACTATGGACGTTGCAAAATGAGGAACGAATTCCTGCGTCTTATAGAAGTAAATACATTGGATATGGATTGGCAAAAGATGAATTTATTGATAATAATAATTGGCCATTGGAAATGTATGTCCGCGAAGCCCGCAGAATGATAGGTGAATATGTTATGACTGAGTTGTCAATAACGAATAAAGATGTTGAAGATGCGGTATGCTTAGGGTCTTACCCAATGGATTCACATATTGTTCAATTGGTATTTATCCCGAACAAGAGAGTAAACTTCGAAGGTTCTTTGTTTATTGCAGTTAATGAACCTTATGGAATTAGTTACAAATCAATTTTACCAAAAGCAACAGAATGTAATAATTTATTAGTTCCGGTTTGCTTATCATCGTCCCATGTTGCTTTTTCTTCTATTAGAATGGAGCCTCAATTTATGATGTTAGCACAAGCAGCAGCAACAGCAGCATGTATTGCTATAAATAATGGGACTGCTGATATACATGATGTTAAATTTTCTGACCTTCAAACAAAACTATTGTTTGATGGACAAGTTTTGAAATAATTTCTAGATTAGCAAAATAGTTTTTTGACGTAACATTAATGATGTTTTGTTTTTAACTTGTTGAATTTAAAAAAATAAGGTGGTGTGGTTAAAGATTACGTTAAATATAAATTAATATAAATTGGAGATGAAAGTCTTGCAAAAATTATCCGGGTTTCATTTCTCCCGTTATTTCAAAGCTATATTTGTGATATGGGATGTAGTTTTACTAAATGTCGCAATTGTTTTGTCCGCATTATTGAGATTTGGTACGATTGAGAAACTCTCATTAAAAGAAGTTCGAACAATTTCACTGCTAGCTAATTTAATATGGATAGGACTTTTACTCTATAAAGATTCTTTTCGTATTGTTAGGGTTGAGCCTATTGAATCAATATTGAAAAGAACAATAAAGAAAGTAATTATTCATATTGCGATTACGGCTTTCTTTGTGTTTTTCTTAAAGTATGGTGATATTTCAAGGCTTCGGTTAGTTTATTTTTATTGGATTTTCTTTGGATTGTTGATGATTTCCAGATTTTTATCAATGAAGCTTCTCCGATATATCAGATCTAAGGGATATAATTTTAGAAGTTTTATAATAATAGGAGCGAATGATACAGGAGAGCGAATGCGAAAAATTTTAGCAAAAGATTTAACTTATGGTTTTCGATTTTTAGGTTTTTTTGATGAAAAAGTAGATCCTTTTGCATTTATTTCTGATCCAGTTTTGGGTGGGTTTGATCAAATTGAAGAGTTTATTATCAATGAAGAAGTTGATGAAATGTACGTTGCTTTACATATTGATAATATTAATGTCATAAACAGATTGGTGAAAATTTGTGAGCAACATATGGTTCGAATTAAATTTATTCCGGACTTTCAATTATATACGAAATCAAACAAGGTCCAAATGACTTTTTATGAAAATACTCCTGTTCTAATGTTCCGACGTGAGCCACTAGAAGCAGCTGTAAATCGATTTTTGAAAAAGGTATTTGATATTTGTTTTTCAGCATTTGTTTTGGTGTTTATATTCCCATGGTTGTTTCCTATCATAATGCTCATCATTAAAATCGAATCACCGGGACCAGTTTTTTTTAAACAGGAACGTTCTGGTAGAGATAATAGATCTTTTACTTGTCTAAAGTTTAGAAGCATGCGTTTAAATGGTACTGCTGATAGTAAACAAGCAGTAAAAGGCGATAGTCGAGTAACCAAATTTGGAGCCTTTATGCGAAAAACAAGCATCGATGAACTGCCTCAGTTTTTTAATGTTTTTTTTGGCGATATGTCTGTGGTTGGACCTAGACCTCATATGGTAAATCATACAAAACAGTATAGTGAATTGATTAGTAATTATTTAGTTCGCCAATATGCTAAGCCAGGCATCACAGGATGGGCTCAGGTTAATGGTTTCCGTGGTGAAACAAAAGAGCTGGTTGATATGGAAAATAGAGTAGAATACGATATTTGGTACATTGAAAACTGGAGTTTGTTATTAGATATTAAAATCATAATAAAAACAGTTATTAATGTGTTCAAAGGAGAAGAGAATGCTTTTTAACGTATTTTAAATCCAAATTCAACACAATGTTCAGCTCTTAGACACGTTATTGTTTTTTGTACGAATAAAATTTTTAAATCCTTATATTTGCCCCGTAAATTGTAGACCTAATGAAATTGATTCCTTCTTTTTTTATTAAAGCACTTAGTTTTTTATTGCTTTTATTTTTATGTTTTTCTTGTGGATCCAGAAAAGATGTAGTGTATTATCAGAATATTGATCAAATGACCGCTAAGGAAAGCTTAAGTTCTTTTGAGATTAAAATCCAGCCAGACGATTTATTGATGATTTTAGTATCGGCTGATGATCCTGAAGTTGCAATTCCGTTTAATTTAAGAACATATAGTACCTCAAACAACAGTAGGTTAGATATTACAAGAGGGCAAGAAACCGTTCAGTTGTATCTGGTAGACCAAAATGGTAATATTGAATTTCCAGTACTTGGAAAATTAAAAGTTTCTGGATTAACCCGTACAGAAGTGCTTAAATTATTACAAGATAAAATTAGTACTTACATTAAGAATCCAATTATTAATCTTCGTATTATGAATTTTAAAATTTCCCTACAGGGAGAAGTTAATATTCCGGGAACTTACCCTATTGCTTCAGAACGAGTTACTTTGATTGAAGCTCTGAGTATGGCAAAAGATTTAACTATTTATGGCCGACGAGATAACATATTAGTTATAAGGGAAACAAATGGGGTAAAATCATATAATAGAGTTGATATAACAAAATCTGATTTTATTAATTCTCCTTTTTATTATTTAAGTCAAAATGATGTCGTTTATGTTGAGCCTAATAAAACTAAAATAAATGCATCAGTTGTAGGTCCTAATACCTCAGTGATTATATCTGCGATTTCTATTTTAGTATCGCTTTCTGTCCTAATCTTTAAATAAAATTGAAATATAAAATGCAAAAGCAAGATTTTTACAATGACGTGATAGATGATGAAATCGAAGACGTTAATTTAAGAGAGCAGTTAAACAAATACTTGGTACATTGGCGTTGGTTTTTAGTTAGTATCGTAATTGCCTTAATTATTGCTTTTTTGTATTTACGTTATACTATGCCAAGTTATGAGGCAACTACTACAATATTAGTTAAGGATGAGAAAAAAGGAGGTATGCTTTCAGAATTATCAGCCTTTGCAGATTTAGGTATTGGTGGAGCTATGAAAAGTAATGTTGACAACGAGGTTGAGATCTTAAAGTCAAGAACGTTAGTAGAAAGTACTATTAAAAAATTGAATCTGAATGTAGGTTTGTTTGTTGAAGGAAAGGTAGTGGATCGTGATATATTTGAAGATACGCCTATTAAAGCTTATTTTATAAATAAAGTAATTTTATTTGATGAAATGAAATTGACATTAAATTGTCAGCTTTTAAATGCAACTACTTTTTCATTAGAAAGTGAAGTAGAGGAAAAGGAGGATTTTCTTTTGTCGACAAAAAAAGAATTCAAATTTGGAGAAAAAATCCCTACTAAGATAGGTACTTTAGTTATTCAGAAAACTGCTTTCTACGGTAAAAATCACACTGGTAGATTCAAATCAATACGCATAGTAATTACTCCTCTTGATGAATTGACTGAAAACTTTAGGAAGAAATTAAAAGTTGAACCTATTAGCAAAACCAGTAGTGTTGTAAATGTTTCAATTTCTGATCCTGTGGCTAAAAAAGCTGAAGATTTTTTAGATAACATGATTGAGATCTATAATGAAGATGCTGCAGAAGATAAAAACTTTATTTCAGAAAATACTTCTAAATTTATCGCTGGAAGATTAGCTTTAATCGCACAAGAATTGGATGGAGTTGAACAGGATGTTGAAAGTTTTAAAAAAACAAACAAACTTACAGATATCGAGTCTGAGGCAAAACTTTTTATCGAAGGTTCAACAGAATATGATAAAAAAGGAGTGGAGACAGAAATCCAATTGAATGTGGTTTCGTCACTTTTGGATTTTATTAAAAAGAGTAATAATTCTGATTTGCTGCCTTCAAATTTGATTATGGATAATAAAGATGCAAGTGAATTAATTTCATCTTATAATCAATTAGTGTTAGATCGTAATAGGATTCTAAAATCTGCTACTGAGGAAAATCCATCTGTAGTAAAACTAGATCAACAAATTACTTCTTTAAAATCTAACGTTGTGGCTAGTTTGCGTCGTTTGCAGGCTAATTTGCAAATACAGAATCGTGACATCAAAAGCCAGGAAAGTCTTTTAAATAGCAAAATTGGAAAAATTCCAGTTCAGGAACGTCAGTTTAGAGTAATTGCAAGACAGCAAAAAGTTAAGGAAGAACTATATTTGTATTTGCTTCAAAAACGTGAAGAAACGGCTATTTCTTTATCAGCCACTGAACCAAATGCGCGAGTGATTGATGTTGCGAAAGCTGATAAGGATCCAATTAGTCCAAAGAAAAAAATCATTTATTTGGCTAGTATGCTTTTAGGACTATTAGTTCCATTTGGTGTGATTTACGGTAATGATCTTTTAGATACAAAGATTAAAAGTAAATTGGATCTGGAAGGAAAAACACAAATTCCATTTATTGGAGATGTACCAACGTCAGATGATATTGCAGAATTGATTAAATCGGAAAGCAGAACGAGTTCGGCAGAGGCAATTCGTATCGTAAGAACCAATTTAGAGTTCATGCTTACTAAAGTTCCAGAAGGAATCGCAAAAACTATTTTTGTTACTTCTACTTTTCCTTCAGAAGGTAAAACTTTTATATCTGTAAATCTTGCGGCAACTTTCGCTTTGTCTGGACGACGAGTTTTGTTGGTTGGTTCCGATATCAGAAATCCTAAATTTGGTGAATATATTAATGTCCCAAGTGTTGGTTTGACAAATTATTTGTCATCAACTGATAAAGACGTTAGAGATTATATCATTAAACATGAAGGATACAAGAATTTCTTTATTCTGCCATCAGGTGTGATTCCGCCAAATCCTGCTGAATTGTTAATGAGTAATAAAGTGGATCAGCTTTTTACAGAACTTAAAAAAGAATACGATTACATAATTGTGGATACTGCGCCAGTAAGTTTGGTTACCGACACATTATTAATTGCTAAAAATGCTGATACTTTTGTATATGTTATGCGTGCAAATGTTCTTGAAAAACGTATGCTGAGTATTGCTAATACTTTCTACAAAGAGAAAAAATTACCAAACATGTGTATCGTACTAAATGATACCGATTCTACAAAAGGCTATGGTTATGGTTATGGCTATGGTGTTAGAGTAGATAAGAAACCTTGGTACAAAAGAATAATCTCAAAATAATAAAGGGATTGTATAAAAAAACGGCTCAAGTAATTGAGCCGTTTTTTTATACAATATTATTTTCAACAGAGAAGATAATATTAGAATTTAAAGAATTGATTATTCGCAATAATTTCTTTTAAGTTTTTAATATTATTGTTTTCAATTTTTACTTTTTGATTGAATGATGCAATGTGATTATTGTGGTGTACATCTGTGCCAACAAAATCATACATTCCTTTTTTAAGAAGCTCATCAGCAACTTTCGTAATTTCACTACCATAGTAACCTACTGTTGCAAGCAGGTTAAGTTGAAATAAACATCCCGATTTTTTTAATTTATCATATTCACTAAAATTTTTATGATAAAATAAATAGCGCTCTGGGTGTGCTAAAACAGGAATATATCCTGCAACCTGAAGATCAAAAAGAATCTTGTATAATTGTATCGGTGCATTCATATATGACATTTCAACCAATACATAATTATCTTTTAGTGTCAACAATTTTTCATTTTGAAAATGGGTTTCAAACCAATCATCCATGAAGTATTCTGCAGCAGCCTGAAAAGGGATTTTAATATTTTCAGCTTCTAACAAAATTTGGGTTTCCTGATGTTTTGTAATAATAGTTTCAGGTGAGTTATTCCAAATATAATGACTAATATGCGGTGTTGTAATAAATTGAACGACACCCATTTCTTGAAAGGACTTCGCAAGTTTGCTTGTATCTGCAATGGTTTTGGCACCATCATCGATTCCCGGTAATAAATGTGAATGAATATCAACATAATTTCCAGCTAATAGGTCCTTTAAATACGGTTTTGACTTTAAGAATGATAACATGCTGCAAAAGTAAGTAAAGTACATTGTATTTTATATCAAAAAGAGTAAACTTTTTATTACAGATACGTTTATATTCGTCATCAAATTTTTCTATTTCAAGTATTATTTTATATTTGTTTCTGATAATAATTTAATGATTTATGAAAATAAAAGAAAATTTATCTAGTAAAAGGGTTTTTTCTATAGACGCTTTGCGCGGAATTACCATTTTTGTAATGATTTTTGTAAATGAACTTGCAAGTATAAAGAACGTGCCGCAATGGATGAGACATATGCCGGCCGATGCTGATGCAATGACATTTGTTGATGTAGTTTTTCCTGCTTTTTTGTTTATTGTAGGAATGTCGATTCCATTTGCATTTAATGCAAGATTAATAAAAGGAGATAATCCTAAGACAATATGGATTCATACACTTAAAAGAGCTTTGGCTTTAATTATTATCGGTGTTTTTATGGTCAATGCAGAATATGGTTATGACGCCTCAAAAATGTTGATTACTCCAGTTATTTGGGCGCTTTTAGCATATGCTATGCCAATTCCAATCTGGAATAAATACACAAAAGATTTCCCGATTTGGTTAAAATACATACTTCAATATGGCGGTATGCTTGTTTTGGTAATTCTGTATTTTCTGTATATTCAGGACAATGGCGAAAGAGGAATGACGCCAAAATGGTGGGGAATTCTGGGGCTTATAGGCTGGGCTTATTTGTTTACCGTAGTTTATTATTGGCTGGTTTGTGGACGATTATGGGCCATGACCGCATTTTTAGTTTTATGTGTTGTTTGTAATTCAATCAATTTTATTGAAGATACGGCTTTACATCAGTTGACTTGGTTTAGTTTTATTGCCGGGCATCTTACTCATGCTACTTTAGTAACTAGCGGAGTTATAATTTCGTTATTATTTTTTGATCGCAAAACCGAAGTAAAAATTAATTGGCCAGTAATTGGCCTTACGCTCTTGTTTTTAATAACAGGATATTTGCTTCGTCCTTATTTTGGAATTTCAAAAATTAAAGGAACGCCTTCCTGGACTATGTTTTCAGCAGCAATTTGTACAGTATTGTTTTATCTTCTGTATTGGATTATGGAAATTAAAAAACAAACAAAATGGAGCGATTTTTTTATGCCAGCCGCAGCAAATCCGTTGCTGATTTATATCTTGCCTGGCGTTATTTATTACTTCTGTAAAGCACTTAATTTTCATATTATTCCGGGATATTTTAGGGTAGGAGTTCCGGGAATTATCTGGTCGCTACTATTTTCAACGATTATGCTTTTTGTAATGAAAATTTGTAACAGATATAAAATTCAATTGCATTTATAAAAAGTTTCAAGTTTTACGTTTCAAGTTTTACGTTTAGCACAAACCTGAAACCTGAAATTTGAAACAAAATCATCTAACTCGTTTAAATGCTATTGGTCCTTTTCGGTCTTTATTGTCTTTAAAAGTTCCTTCAAGCGTGTTTCCGTCTTCAGATAAAACCAAAGTATGCGTTCCGGCAGTTGCCCAACCTTCAATTGGTAAAGTCACATTTACTGTATACGTAATTGTATTTCCTGTTCTTTTTCCTGTACCGCTTTCTACAAATTTTTGACCTTTCCATTCTAAATAATGAGAAAATATAATTTTTCCGTTTTGGTCTGAGATAATCGCAACAGCATTTTGAACGCCAGAATTGATGTCTTCCCAAACACCATTAATGTCGATTTTTGGAGTTGCAGCTTTTTTTTGGCTGTAGCCGAAATTTAAAAATGAAATAAAAAGTAATAGAAAAAGTCTTGTTTTCATGTTCTTTAATTTTGAATTATAACAGATTTTATTTCTAATGACGCTCGCGAAATTGGTTTGTAATTCACAAAATTGAATTTACACAGATTATGAATATTCAAAAGTCGTCCATCAACTAATCCATCTTGCTTGAAGTTTTTCCAGGAAATTTTTAAAGTAGTAAACTTGTTAGGAGATGCAGGCAAATCTGCCATAGGATGTGAACCTCCATGTATACAACCTGTTCCTTCTGGATTTCCCTCTCGGGCTTGTAATTTTATCAGCTGAGTCGATTTGTAAATAACAGTCACAAAACCAGAGGCGTTGGCTAAATTTTTCGGAATCGCATCATTTGTTTCTGATGGAATAATAGTAACATTTAATTCAATTTCTCCTCTCGGAAAATCTTTGGCAGTAACTCTTATAACGCCTTCCTTTTGGCGAACAGCGTTTATCATTTCCTGATTTTCTTTGGCTGGACCAGCAATAAACCAAGTATTTGATTTTACAAGATTTATTGATCCCAAAGTGGGTTTATTGCTAAAACTAGAGGCGAAAAAGATAAATGCGACCGGAATATAAAATAATCGAAGCATAATTAAATTCGTTTTTTGAAATCAATATTCGTTCTTTCAAAGATACTTTTTCTCCTGACTTAATTTTCTTTCTGTAATTCTTTTTGAAAAGATGTTATTGTCTTAATAAAGTTTTAAATTTGTTAGGATATATTCTTAACTTCTTTTTAATGAGTAGTTTAAAAATAAAATTTATCTTGTTTTTAATTTTCATTTCGCCATTTTGTTATTCGCAAAATGACAGTATTTCTGTGGAAAATCAAGATATTTTAGACGTCATTCAAAAAATCTTTAAAAAAAACGATACAATCAACGAACGCAGAGACAGGAAATTGGCTTTTTCTCTATTACCTGTTCCAATTGGTGCAAATAATTCAAACGGACTCGTAATCTCTTTTTTGACTACTTTTTATTTGGGTGAGGATCATGAAACAACAAATATGTCACAGGTTTCGTTTTCGCCTTATTTTAGTTTTAGCAATCAATATGTGTTTCCAATTCAATCTTATATTTATACAAAAGACAATAAGTGGAATTTCATTGGCGATTATCGTTACCTAATTTATCCGCAGCTTACTTACGGCTTGGGGGATAATAATTCAAAAGAAGAAATGTCGACTTTAGATTATAAGCAATGGCGTTTCTATCAATTTATTACGCGAAAAGTTGTTGGTAATTATCGGTTAGGAATGGGGTTTCTTTATGATAATTATACTAATATTTCTGAGGAATCTTATATAGATGAAGAAACAGACTATGTAAAATATATGAATGGCGATTTTTCAGATGAAACTTCTTTTGGATTTGCGATTCAAGGTTTGTATGATTCCCGAAAAAACATCGTTAATCCCGAAGGAGGAATGTATATAGAAGCTGATTTGAGAATAAATACAAGTGGGGTAAACGGCGACAAATGGCAGTCATTGTATTTTGATGCAAGAAAATACCATTCTTTCAGTAAAACAAAACATCGTGTTTGGGCGTCAAGAGCATTTTATTGGTCGACTTTTGGCGGAAAACCTCATTATCTTGATTTACCAAGTATTGGTTGGGATCGTGATGGAAAAACGGGACGCGGTTTTACAAAAAATAGATACCGAAGCAACGCATTGATTTATTTTGAAACAGAATATCGAACTGATATAACCAGAAATGGTTTTTTTGGAGCTGTATTTTTTGCCAATATTTCATCGGTTTCAAAACTGGATACCTATCAATTTGACAAATGGCATCCAGCGGTTGGAACCGGAGTCCGAATTAAATGGAATAAAAAAAACAACAGCAATTTAGCTTTGGATTACGGAATAAGTAAAAACGATTGGTCTTTGCGATTGGGATTAACAGAAAATTTTTAACTTCCCCAAAAATCATCAGCCCAAAATTTTCATGCAATTATCGGTAATAATTCTTAATTATAATGTAAGATACTTTCTGGAACAATGCGTTTTAAGCGTTCAGGAAGCAATTATTGCACTCGATGCTGAGATTATTGTTGTTGATAATAATTCGACAGATAATTCCTGTTTGATGATTCAGGAAAAGTTTCCTTCAGTAAAACTTATTCAAAACAAAGAAAATTTCGGTTTTCCAAAAGGAAATAATATTGGAGTTGCGGCAGCAAAAGGGAAATATATTTGTATTTTGAATCCCGATACAGTAGTTGCTGAAGATACTTTTACTAAAATTTTGGCTTTCGCCGAAGAAAAAAAAGATTTAGGGATAATTGGGTGCAAACTTATTGACGGAACAGGAAGTTTTTTGCCTGAAAGTAAACGTGGTATTCCAACGCCTTGGGTTGCTTTTACGAAAGTTTTAGGTTTGTATAAAATCTTTCCAAAATGGAAAATTTTCAATCAATATTATGCACAGCATATTGACGAAAATGAGAGCGGAAAAGTTGAAATTCTTGTTGGTGCATTTATGTTTATGAAACGGGAACTTTATCTGGATTTAAAAGGTTTTGACGAAAATTGTTTTATGTATGCCGATGATATCGATTTGTCGTATCGTGCGTTGCTCAAACAAAAGTCAAATTACTATTTTCATGAAACAACAGTTTTGCATTATAAAGGTGAAAGTACTATAAAAGATGAAAAATACATGAAACGTTTTCAGGAGGCAATGAATTTCTTTTATAAAAAGCATTTCAAGAAGTCATTGTTTTTTAGTGCTTTTATTCAAATCGGAATTTGGTTTTTTGCTTTTGCTAAAATGTTTCAAGGAAAACCAAAACGAAAACTTTTGCCAGAAAAGTATATTTTTTATTCTTCAAATAGTATTTTGTCTGAAAAATTGCCTGCAATTCTGAAAAATAAAGTGGAGTTTTTAGATTTCAAAAAAGAAAAAATGGTAAATTCGTGCCACGTTTTTAAGGGTAAAAAGGTTGAGATTATTTTAGATAATCAGTACGTTTCATTCAAAAAATGTATCAAAATCATAGAAACTCTTAAAGATAAGAACGTTACTTTTAAGATTTTCCCCAAAAAAGCAAATTTTATTATTGGAAGCAATTCTCGAAATGACAGAGGGCAAATTGTAAAAATTGAGTAAAAAATTATATTAAATGTAATTTATATTTAAAAAATTCGGTAATTTCGCAATCTGAAAATCAAAATCACCCTTGAGGTTAACAATATGGCAAGATTTGAATTAAAACTTCCTAAAATGGGAGAAAGTGTCGCTGAAGCAACTATTACAAACTGGTTGAAAGAAGTTGGAGACAGAATTGAAGCTGATGAAGCTGTACTGGAAATTGCGACTGATAAAGTTGACAGCGAAGTGCCAAGCGAGGTATCAGGAGTTTTAGTTGAACAGTTATTTGGTAAAGATGATCTAGTTCAGGTAGGGCAAACTATTGCAATTATTGAAACAGAAGGTGATGCTCCAACTGAAACAAAAGTTGAAGAAGCAGCAGTTCCGGTAGCAGCGGCAGAAATTGAAAAAACAATTGAAGCAGTAAAAGAAACAGTAAGTGCTCCTCATGATTTTGCTTCATCGGACAAATTCTTTTCTCCATTAGTAAAAAATATTGCTAAAGAAGAAGGGGTTTCTGTTGCTGAACTTAATGGTATTCAGGGCTCAGGAAAAGATGGACGAGTTACTAAAGAAGATATTTTAAAATATGTTGAAGACCGTAAATCAGGAGTTGTTCAAGCACCAAAAGCGGTTGAAGAAGCGCCAAAAGTTGTTGTTGAAACTCCAAAAGTAGTCCAAGCAGCAGAGCCAGTGGTTCAAAAAAGCCAGCAGGCAGTTCCGGTTTCAGTAAATGGAGGTGACGAAATTATTGAAATGGACAGAATGCGTAAACTGATTTCAGGTTACATGGTAGCTTCGGTTCAGACTTCAGCACACGTACAATCGTTTATTGAGGTTGACGTAACAAACATTGTAAAATGGAGAGATAAAGTTAAAACAGCTTTCGAAAAAAGAGAAGGTGAGAAATTGACTTTTACGCCAATCATGATGGAAGCGGTTGCAAAAGCGCTTAAAGATTTCCCTGGAATGAACATTTCTGTTGATGGTGATTATATTATTAAAAAGAAAAATATAAACTTAGGAATGGCGGCAGCTTTACCAAACGGAAATTTAATTGTTCCTGTAATTAAAAATGCAGATCAGTTAAATCTTGTTGGAATGGCAAAAGCGGTTAATGATTTAGGAAACCGTGCAAAAGCTGGAAAACTAAAACCAGACGATACACAAGGTGGAACTTATACCGTTACAAATGTGGGAACTTTTGGAAGTGTTTTTGGAACGCCAATTATCAATCAACCACAAGTTGGAATTTTAGCACTTGGAGCAATTCGTAAAGTTCCTGCTGTTATTGAAACTCCAGAAGGTGATTTTATCGGAATTCGTCAAAAAATGTTCTTGTCGCACTCTTATGACCATAGAGTTGTTGATGGTGCATTAGGAGGAAGTTTTGTGAAAAGAGTAGCAGAATATTTAGAAGCTTTTGATGTAGATAGAGATTTCTAATCTATTCATGAATAAATTTTAGACCCGGAAAATGATTTCGTTTTCCGGGTTTTTTATTAGTAAAAAAATAGAAAAATAAATTTTAGACAACGCTATTTTAGATTCTTTTTTGAAGTTAAAATTTAAAAAATAGTCTAATTGTGGGCAAAAAAATAAAAATAGGGTCGGAAAAGTCGGCTTTAAAATTTACATTTGTAATCTTATAAAAATTAAAATGGAATTAAAACTTAACAAACCAATTTGCTTTTTTGATCTTGAAACAACTGGAATTGATATCGGTAAAGATCGTATCGTAGAAATTTCAATATTTAAAGTTTTTCCAAACGGAAATAAGGAAAGCAAAACATGGTTGGTGAATCCTACTATTCCAATTCCGCCACAAACTACAGCTGTTCATGGTATCACCGATGAAAAAGTGGCAAACGAGCCGACTTTTTTAGAACTGGCTCCACATATTCATAATATGATAAAAGATAGTGATTTGGGAGGTTTTAACTCAGATCGTTTTGATATTCCGCTTTTGGCCGAAGAATTGCTTCGTGCGGGAGTTGATTTTGATATGAAAAATAAGGTTTCGGTAGATGTCCAGACTATTTTTCATAAAATGGAAGAGCGTACCTTAAGTGCGGCCCTAAAATTCTATTGTGGAAAAAGTCTTGAAAATGCACATTCTGCAGAAGCAGATACAATGGCAACTTACGAAATTTTAAAAGCACAATTAGATCGTTATCCGGAATTGGAAAATGATATGAAAGTGTTGTCTGAATTTACAACACGTAAAAAAATTGCTGATTTTGCCGGAATGATTGCTTTTGATCAAGATGATGATGAAATTTTTACTTTCGGAAAACACAAAGGCGCCAAAGTTGAAAAAGTTTTAGAAACAGAACCGGGGTATTTCAGCTGGATTCAAAATGCAGATTTCCCTTTGTATACCAAAAAAGTTTTGACAGGAATTAAATTAAGAAAATTAAATACGAAATAAGGTTCTGAGGTGCTAAGATTCTAAGGCGCTAAGTTCTTAGTGTCTTAGTGTCTTAGAATCTTAGCAACTTAAAAAGAAATGAAGATTATTTGCATCGGTAGAAATTATACCAATCATATTGCGGAATTAAAAAATGAACGTCCAGATGAACCTGTGGTTTTTATGAAACCGGATTCTGCAGTTTTGTTAAAACAACATCCGTTTGTAATTCCAGAATTTTCTGAGGAGATTCATCACGAAATAGAGATAATTGTTAAAATTAACAAAGTAGGAAAGTATATCGAACCAAAGTTTGCTCATAAGTATTATGATGAGATTAGTGTTGGTATCGATTTTACTGCCAGAGATTTACAAGATAAATTGAAAGCAAAAGGATTGCCTTGGGAAAAAGCAAAAGCATTTGACGGTTCTGCGGTCATTGGAGATTTTTTACCAAAAAGTGATTTCGTTTCTATGGAAAATCTTACTTTTGAGTTAACAAACAATTCTAAAACAGTTCAAAAAGGAAATACAAGTTTGATGTTGTGGAAAATTGATGAACTTGTGTCGTATGTTTCGCAGTTTTTCACATTAAAAATTGGAGATATTATTTTTACAGGAACTCCCGAAGGTGTTGCTGCTGTAAAACCAAATGATGTTTTAGAAGGATTTTTAGAAGATAAAAAATTATTCAGAATACAAGTAAAATAATGGCTTTAAAGTATAACCTTTCGAAAGTATATGCGCTTTCAGATAATGATCCGGAATTTGTAAATGAAATTCTTAAATTATTTGTTACTGAAGTTCCTGAAGATTTAAAGCAAATCAAAGAAGGAATTAAGAAAAAGGATCATAAATATGCCTATTCATACGCGCACAAAATAAAGCCTACATTGGATTTGATGGGCTTGAATGTAGCTTTTGAAGAAATTCTTCAAGTAGAAGCATGGACAAAAGCTGAAGGCAAGAAAAAAGATATTGTTGAAACTTTTAAGAGTATTAGAATACAAGTAAAAGAAGCAATAAAAGAAATAAAAAAAGACTTTGATCTTTAAAATTTAAAATCTGATTTATTCCTGTTGCAAAAAAAAACAGGAATAAGTTAAGATTATTATTCATGAATTTTGTGAAAGCGGCTTTTGACTTGTAAAGGCGTTTTAATACCTCCCCAAAAACAAAGTTTAAAAATATTCCATTGTAAATTTTTGGCTTACTTAAGTAAGAAATAATAAAGCATTTTAATGTTATGAAAGCAACTATTATAACTATAGGGGACGAAATATTAATAGGTCAGATTATTGATACGAATTCAGGTTTTATTGCGAAATCATTAGACCGAATTGGAGTTGAAGTAACGGAAATGATCTCAATAAGTGACGATAAAAAACATATTTTAGATGCTTTTTCCCAACTTCAAAACAAAGTTGATATTGTTATTGTAACCGGTGGTTTAGGCCCGACAAAAGATGATGTTACTAAAAAAACATTCTGCGAATATTTTGATGATGAGTTAGTTGTTAATCCAGAAGTTTTGGCGCACGTAACACAATTGATTGAAGGTTTTTATAAAAGACCAATTTCACAATTGAATAAAGATCAGGCTTTGGTGCCTTCAACTTGCACAGTTCTTCATAATCAGGTTGGAACCGCACCTGGAATGTGGATGAAAAAGGAAAATACTGTATTTGTTTCGCTTCCGGGAGTTCCGTATGAAATGAAATATTTGGTTGAAGAGGAGATAATTCCAAAAATAGTTAGAGAATACAAACGTCCCTATATCATTCATAAAACCATTTTGACCTATGGTCAGGGTGAAAGTTTAGTTGCGGAACGTATTGAGGAATGGGAAAATAACTTGCCGGATTTTATCAAATTGGCTTATTTGCCAAATCCGGGAAGAGTGCGTTTGCGTTTAACTGCAAGAGGAACTGATAAAGAAGAATTAGAAAAAGCAATTGAAGACAATGTTCGGTCGTTGGATGCGATAATTCATGATATAATAGTCGGTTATGAAGAAAATGAAACAATTGAAACTGTAATTGGCAAACTGCTTTCGAAACAAAATAAAACAATTTCAACTGCGGAAAGCTGTACCGGAGGAAGAATTGCTTCGCTTTTGTCTTCTGTGCAAGGTTCGTCAAAATATTTCAAAGGAAGCGTTGTTTCGTACGCAACAGAAGCTAAGGTCAATGTTTTGGGTATTTCGCAAGATTTAATTGATGAATATTCGGTTGTAAGTGCAGAGGTTGCAAAGGCTATGGCTTTGAGCGTGAAAGAGATGCTTAAAACGGACTATGCAATTGCGACAACCGGCAACGCCGGACCGTCAAAAGGTGACTCAGATGCTGAAATTGGTACTGTTTTTATAGCTTTGGCAACACCAGATGATATAATTGTAGAAGAATTTAACTTTGGTCAACCACGTGAAAAAGTGATAGATAGAGCGACTATTAAGAGTTTAGAAATATTACAGAAAGAAATTTTAAAAATTGTGCAATAATTTTTTGCTACAATGGTTTATTTTTCTTTTCTTTGCACCCTGATTTTGAATAACGATAAAAGATAAGTATAATGTCAAGAGTTTGTGACCTTACAGGTAAAAGAGCGATGGTAGGAAATAACGTTTCTCACGCTATGAACAAAACTAAGAGAAAGTTTTCTGTAAACTTAGTTAAAAAGCGTTTTTATCTTCCAGAAGAAGATAGATGGATTACTCTTAGAGTAGCAGCATCTACGATAAAAACAATTAATAAAAATGGAATCACTGCTGTTTTGAAAAAAGCACAGTCAGAAGGATTTATCAAATAATCTTTTCCTAAATAAATATATAGCAAGATGGCAAAGAAAGGTAATAGAATCCAAGTAATTTTAGAATGTACTGAGCACAAGACTTCTGGTGTTCCAGGAACTTCTAGATATATTACAACTAAGAACAAAAAAAATACTCCAGACAGATTAGAGATTAAAAAATTTAATCCAATCTTGAAAAGAGTAACTGTTCATAAAGAAATTAAGTAATAATTAGAGATTTATAAGTCTCAGTGGTTTGGCCATTTGAGTTTTATAAAACTTCAAATAACATTTGAATCATGGCAAAGAAAACCGTAGCATCGTTACAAACATCTTCTAAGAGATTATCAAAAGCCATCAAAATGGTAAAATCTCCTAAAACTGGTGCATATACATTCGTAGAATCTATTATGGCTCCTGAAGAAGTTGATGAATTCTTGAAAAAGAAATAATTACAATTACATTATATAGAAAAGCTACTTTCATTCGGAAGTAGCTTTTTTATTACCTATATTTGTCTAAAAATTTAGAGAATCGTAACAATTGGCTTTTTTTTGAGAAACAATTGCACTTTCTTTAAAGATTTAGATTTCTGATTTGAAAATCAAGAAATCTAATAATCAAAAAATCTACAAAAAAAATGAGTTTTTTTAAAAAATTATTCTCTACCGAAAAAAAAGAGACTTTAGACAAAGGTCTTGAAAAAACAAAAACTACTTTTTTCTCAAAGTTAAGTAAAGCCGTTGCCGGAAAATCTAAAGTTGATGATGATGTTTTAGATAATTTGGAAGAAGTTCTTGTGGCTTCGGATGTTGGAGTAAATACAACTTTGAAAATTATCGAGAGAATCGAAAAACGTGTTGCTGAAGATAAATATTTAGGGACTGACGAATTGAATCAGATTCTTAGAGATGAAATTGGAGCGTTATTGTCTGAAACCAATACTGGCGAAGCAACAGAATTTGAAGTTCCGAAAGATAAAAAGCCTTACGTTTTAATGGTTGTGGGAGTAAACGGAGTAGGGAAGACAACAACAATTGGAAAATTAGCTTATCAGTTTAAGAAAGCAGGCCACAAAGTTGTTTTAGGTGCTGCTGATACTTTTCGCGCTGCTGCAATTGATCAATTGCAAGTTTGGGCAGATCGAGTTGATGTGCCAATCGTAAGACAAAATATGGGAAGTGATCCTGCGTCTGTAGCGTTTGATACTTTACAATCTGCTGTAGCTCAAAATGCCGATGTTGTTATTATTGATACCGCTGGACGTTTGCATAATAAAATCAACTTAATGAACGAGTTGACAAAAGTAAAACGTGTAATGCAGAAAGTAGTTGCTGATGCTCCGCACGACGTACTTTTAGTTTTGGATGGTTCAACAGGTCAAAATGCTTTTGAACAAGCAAAACAATTTACTGCAGCGACAGAAGTTACTTCGTTAGCAGTTACTAAATTAGATGGAACAGCAAAAGGCGGAGTTGTAATTGGTATTTCGGACCAATTTAAAATTCCTGTAAAATATATTGGTGTTGGTGAAGGAATTGAAGACTTGCAGGTTTTCAATAAATATGAATTCGTTGACAGTTTCTTTAAATAATTAAAAATGAGTTTAGAATCTTTAAAAAATCTATCGCCTGTAGCATTTTATTTCGCAAGCGTTATATGTTTCGTTTTAGCAAATGTGTTAAGAGATAACAGTCTTTCTTTTTACTATATTTTATTGGTTCTTGGAATAGGATTCTTTTTTATGGGAGTTCTAAAAAGAATGAAAACCAAACGATAATTTTTTCAGTTTTTATTTTCTGAAAATAGAATGAGTTTTTAAATGGGAAAAGTTTTAAATCGCCTTTCCCATTTAAAAACTCTTTTTTATTGATATAAAGCATTAATTTTTTCCCAAAGTGTTTTGTCAAAATCGGATAGTGCAAGATTTTGGTTATCTGCTGCATCGCCCATTCTGATTACAACCATTTTTTTGCTCGGAATTACGTAAATCTTTTGATCATTTTTCCCTAAAGCCATAAACATATCGCTTGGACCAGTCGGAATTACACTTCCCTGAAAAGTAAGTTGCGATTGTGGTAAATGGTAGGAAGTTTTTCCGTTTAGCCACCATAAATAGCCATAGCCTAAATTGATGTTTTGTGAGGTTGTTGTGGTTTCATTGAAATAAGCTTCGTTCAAGATGGTGTTGTTCTCCCATTTTCCTTTATTTAGCATTAAAAGCCCAAAACGCGCCATGCTTCTTGTGTTGCTGGTATAGACGCTGTTGACATCGATTTGAACCCAATTACCGTTCATTCCGATTTTGTCTCTTAATTTACTGTTGAAATAGGTTTCCCATTTTTGTCCGCTTGCTTTTTCGACAACATCTTGTAACTTTACGTATACATTGTGATATGCCCATCGAGAACCGGCATCGGCTTTGTATTTTAAATTGGCAGGTTCAACATCATCTGTGCTGTCGTCTAATCCTGATGTCATCGTTAATAAATGTTTGCAGGTAATTAGGTTTTCCTGTGCTAATGTTTCGCTTGTCCAGCCAGTGCCCAGATATTTTGAAACTTTATCATTTATATTTAATAAATTTTCTTGTTGTGCAATTCCGGTAACGGTTGAAGTCAATGTTTTTCCGGCACTGGCCCAATACCATGGTGTTGTTGCTGAATGTCCGTTGAAGTAATTTTCTAATACGATTCGGCCGTTAACTAAGATTATGAACGATTTGGAGTTTTTGAGCTGTAAATAATCCAAAAGAGGCTGAACGGCATTTTGATTCCATTTTAAATCGGCTATTGATTTTGTTTCCCAAGTATTTCCTGTTAAGGGCGGGAAATACATACTTTCTGAAGGAGATGTTTCTGGTTCAGTAGAATCTTTGCTGCAACTTACAAACAATAAGATTGTCAGGATGGTACAAATAGTTTTGGTCATGTTTTTTTGGTTTAGGTTTGGGGTTTGACCAAAAATATGTAAAATAGTTTAATGGGTTTTGTAAATTTTTATTTCTTTTATATGATATAAAGTTACCTTTGTAATTCACTAAATTTTCTTTTGAAAACGGGAGCCCTAGCCCTGATGGGAGCGGCATCCTTTTATGGTGGGGTTCACCATAAAAGATACAGCGGACAGCAGGAAACAGCTCCTTATTAATATTATAAATTATTTATGAAAAACACTTTTATGATTTTGGTTTTATCGCTTTTGTTTGTGAGTTGCAAACAGGAAATAAAGCCCGCAGACATTGCAAAACTGAATGGATATTGGGAAATTGAAAAAGTAGTTTTTGATAAAGGTGAAGAGAAGGCGTACGGAATGAATGAAAACTTTGATTTTTTTAATATTAAAGGTACTAAAGGAACAAGGACAAAAGTGATGGCGCAACTGGATGGAACTTTTTTGACAACAAATACTTTTGAAAATGTATCAGTTAGATTTACGGATAAAGGGACTTTTTTGGATTATAAAACGAGTTATGCCAAATGGAGTGAGGAATTAATTTCAATTTCTGATAAGGAATTTGTGGTGAAAAATGATCAGAACAAAGAATATCATTATAAAAAAGCGGAACCAATTAATATTTTGAATGATGGCGAAAAGACTAAATAACGAAAGTACGATTGGAGCTGTTTTGCAGCAGATTATTCAGGTGAATAAATTGCAACCTGGAATGGATCAAATTGATGTAAAAGAGGCGTGGACAAATTTAATGGGAAATGGAGTTAAAACATACACGAGAAATGTTGTTTTGAAAGGAAGTACGCTTTATGTTGAATTGGGTTCGGCTGTTTTAAGGGAAGAATTAAGCCACGGAAAATCAAAAATCGTAAAGATGATTAATGAAGAATTGGGCCGTGAGGTGGTGAAGGATGTGGTTTTGCGTTAGACTCGCTTAGACTTCTTAGAATTTTAGACTTACAGATTTACTTAGATTTTAGATTGTTTTAAAATAAATTGTCAAAAAAATAAAACCCACTTCATTGAAGTGGGTTTATTTTTTATTTTAAGATCTAAGACAGTCTAAAATTCTAACTGTCTAAGAAGTCTAATTAGAATTGCTCTCTTCCAGCAAAGTGGAATGCACCTTCGATTGCAGCGTTTTCATCGCTGTCAGAACCGTGAACTGCATTTTCTCCGATAGAAGTAGCATATGCTTTACGAATAGTTCCTTCAGCAGCTTCAGCTGGGTTTGTCGCTCCAATTAAAGTTCTGAAATCTTCTACTGCGTTGTCTTTTTCTAAAATTGCAGCAACAATTGGTCCGCGTGACATAAATTCAACTAATTCTCCGTAAAAAGGTCTTTCTGCGTGAACTGCGTAAAATGCTTTAGCATCAGCTACAGTTAATTGAGTTAATTTTAATGAAACGATTTTGAAACCTCCATTAGTAATCATTGCTAAGATATTCCCGATGTGTCCGTTTGCAACAGCATCTGGTTTAATCATTGTAAAAGTTCTATTTGTTGCCATTTTATTGCTTATTTTTAATTTTGTGCAAAAGTAGACTTTTTTTGTGAATTGATTTTAATAAATTCATAATTTAAATAGGTTAGAATGGTGTTTTGATTAAGAAAAGTCTCAATTATGAATATTGCCATAAAAAAAGAGGCAGACAACCGTCCGCCTCTTGATAATTTGATAAGGAAAATTATACTTTAAATATTAATTTATTTCTGTAGAATATCCATAAGATAAATGTCCAAATGCCTACATAAACTAATGCGCCAGCTAATGAAGCTGTCATTGGATTATTAAAAAATGGTGCAATCCAGAAGCTGTACAGATAATTTAATAAGTTGATTTTTTCTGAAGGAGCATGCGGATTTTGGAATTCAATCATTACTAAAGCCTGCGGAATAATCTGTGATGTAAAAAATACAATCATTGGATTTACTCCCCAGATTAAAAACAGTTTAAATCCTTTTTTATAATCTTTGATATCGATTATTAAATACAAAACGGTTAAAAATACTGTCGCCAGTCCTGTTGTATACAAAACGTAACTGCTGGTCCAGATTGATTTATTTATTGGGAAAACAACATCCCAAAGCAAACCAAAAAATATAAGTACGGTTCCTGCAATACCCATTTTTTGGGCTTTTTGAATTTTGGTTGTATCTAATTGCAGAATTTTCCCAATCAATAGACCAATAATTCCGTTTACAATTGATGGAAGGGTACTTAAAATTCCTTCAGGATCCCAAGTCACTGTGCCTCGGTACATGTGTCCTTTTAATAAAACGCCATCAAGCCACGCAGAGAGATTTGTTCCTTTATCAAGATTAGCTTCTCCGATTCCGGGAACTGGAATTAGTGTCATTAATGCCCAATATCCGAGTAACAAAACTATTCCGGTAATAATTTGAGTTTTTTGAGAAGTTTTCAAATATAAAAGTGAAACTACAAAATAGACAATTGCGATTCGTTGTAAAACTCCTGGAAGTCTGACATCTTGATAAGCTTCAATGCCACTGTAAGCCAGAAATAAGTAAATAATCAGAATTGAAAATGCTAAAATGTTTTTGATTTTTGAACTAAAATTTCCCATTAAAGCATAGCCAACAGCAATAGTGATGGCTAAACGCCCAATTAAAAGAGGAATTCCTTCAAGCCCAAATAACTGAATTTTTCCAAAAAAATTAAAGAAGATTCCAAGACAGAACATTCTTAAAGAACGAATCAGAATTTTGTTGAAAGTGGTGTTGTCGTAGAATTTATCAGGCATTGCAAGAGGTACGGCAACTCCCATAATAAATACAAAAAATGGAAAAACTAAGTCGGTTGGCGTGCAACCATTCCATTCGGCGTGTAGTAACGGCGGATAAACATTGCCCCAGTCTCCGGGATTGTTGACAATTGTCATTAATAAAATAGTGAGTCCGCGAAAGACATCTAGCGAAATTAAGCGTTCTTTTACCATTGGTTTAGGGTAAATAGGTTAGTTAATAATTTTAAAAATCGCTATTTGGTTTATTGGATAATAATTTTGAGAAGATAGGTGGTTATTTGGTTCTCAGAATTATTATTTTATTGTTTTTTAAATTGTTATAATATTAAAATTCATTTCTAATGGTTTTAGTTTTTGGATTAAAAGCGGAATTAATTGTTCGCCTTTTTCCAGATAAAATTCAGAAAAATTGCTTTGACGTTCTTGTAAACTATTATTTGGGAACAATTCACATTGCAAGTCGATTACTCGTTCTAATTGATCGCTTAATTTTCTTTTTTGTGCTTTTAATAAGCGTTTTTCTAAATTCTCAAGGCCTTTTGTCTGTTTTACTTCCTGAGCTTTTACAGCGCCAGAAAAAGATTTGTCAGTTTGATTGGCCAGATTGTAAAGATATTCAAATTGTGTTTTCAGCAATTCTTTTTGAGGTGTTAAATCAATTGGAAAAGCTGAAATTTTGTGTGTAATCGCATTTACTAGATTTTCCTGTTTGGTGAATAAATCTTTCCAGGTTAAATCTAAATTATCGGCTTTTTTAGCTTGTTTTTCTGTCGAAAGAAGAACCGAATTACGCACTAAAATTATTGGAAAAGTAATATTTACAGCATCAAAAAAAGATTTTAATTCCAACCAATAAGCAATCTCTCCGCCTCCGCCAATGTAGCATAAATTAGGAAGAATAATTTCCTGATATAACGGACGCATAATTACATTTGGGCTGAATTTCTCTGGATTGTTTTCTAAAACTTGAAAGATTTCATCTTTAGAAAATGATATTTTGGTATTGTTAACGTGATATTTATCGTTTTCAAAAATGATTCTTTCACGTAAATCATCTTCGATATAAAACAAATTAATTTCTCGCGGATTTACCTGAACTGTATAATCTTTTAGAGTTTCAATTGTTTTTTGAACAGCTTTATAAGAAGTGTTTTTCTCTAATTCTTCTTTTACAAATGGAATAAAAGCACGTTTTAAATTAGCATCATCAGCATCCAAAATTACTAATCCGTAATTTGCGAATAAACTGTTAGCTAAAAAACGAGTTGCATCTGCGAGATTATCATGATTTAAATAAGCATCTTCAAAAAGCTTTTTTAAAGTATTTGCGTTTGTATTTGACCCTAATTCTAATGAATAAATTTCGAAAAACTCAGCTAAACCTTCAGTTGAAAGTCGGCCAACCGGACCAGTGCTTTCTTTGTTCCATCTGAATTTTTTTCCTTTAAAATTAAAGTAATTAATTTCTTCAAAATCATGATCTTCGGTCGCCATCCAATAAATTGGGACAAAATTATTTGATGGGTATTTTGACTTTAATTCTTTGGTCAAATTAATTGTCGAAATGATTTTATAAAGAAAATACAAAGGACCGCTAAACAAATTTAATTGATGCCCCGTTGTAATTGTAAAAGTATTTTCTAATGCTAAAAGCTCAATATTTTGCTTAGTTAAATCCGAAATCTCAATATTTTGATATTGTTTTTTTAGCGTTTCAACCAAAGGAATTCGATTGTTGTTGTCAAAATTGGATTGTTTTTCCTGGATTTGTTTTTCGAAATTCTCCAATGTTGGAAAATTATTATATAAAGATTGCAGTGCTGGTTTTTGATCTAAATAATCTTGTATCAAGGTAGAGAAATATCCTGAATTTTGATAGCTGATACAGTCGGTAGGCATAATTTTAGATTTATTTTTGATAGCTGTAAATTTAATGAAAATATACAGTTAAAAACGTTTTTAACGATTGCTTATGATTTGATTTTTTGTTAATGATTTTTAAACTTCATAAAATCAGGTTTTTAAATTTGGATAAAATAGTAGTTTGTAAAACGTAAAAACACATTGAATTTGTTAAAAAGCAATTGATGTTTTGAAACTATTTTGGTTAAATGTGAATTATTAATAATGAAACTATATTTTTGTAATCAAAAAAAAGTTATATCTATTTTACATGAAAACTAGCCCTGATCAGAAAAACTCTTTAAAACATGTTCTTTTTGGAAGCCTTATAGGTACCACAATTGAATTTTTTGATTTTTATATTTATGCCAATGCAGCAGTATTGGTTTTTCCACAATTATTTTTTCCTAGTGCTGATTCAACAATGGCGACTCTGCAATCTTTAGCAACTTTTTCAATCGCTTTTTTATCGCGCCCTTTAGGTTCCGCTTTTTTTGGACATTATGGAGATAAAATTGGTCGTAAATTTACCTTGGTTGCAGCGTTATTAACTATGGGAATTTCTACGGTTGCAATTGGATTTTTGCCAAGTCATGCGAGTATTGGTATTGCAGCTCCTTTATTATTGATGTTATGTCGTTTCGGACAAGGTGTTGGTTTAGGAGGAGAGTGGGGCGGAGCTGTTTTATTGGCAATTGAAAATGCACCACCAAATAAACGAGCGTGGTATGGAATGTTTCCTCAATTAGGCGCTCCAATAGGTTTGCTGCTTTCGGGCGGTACTTTTTTATTGTTGACAGATGTTATGAGTAATGAAGATTTTATGAATTATGGATGGAGAATTCCATTTATTGCGAGTTCGCTTTTAGTTGTTGTTGGGTTTTATATCAGAACAAAAATTAGTGAAACGCCTTCGTTTGAAAATTCTAAAAAAGAGCATGAGGAAGTAAAAGTTCCATTTTTAGCTCTGGTTAAATCGTATAAAAATCAACTTATTTTTGGAACATTTTGTGCTATTACAACTTTTCTAGTTTTTTATCTAATGACTGTTTTTACATTGAGTTGGGCAACCTCAGATTTAGGAATTGTAAAAAGAGATGGATTGTTAATTCAATTATTTTCGGTATTGTTTTTTGCTATTTTCATTCCAGTTTCGGCTGTGGTTGCTGATAAAATTGGTCGTCGTAAAATGCTTATTATTGCTACGATTGCTATTGCAATTTTCGGATTTTTCTTTTCTTATTTTTTAAGTACTGGAAATATCGCTTTAGTTGCTACTTTTGCTTGTATCGGAATGGCTTTAATGGGTTTTACTTATGGTCCGTTGGGAACTTTTCTTTCAGAGTTGTTTCCAACGAATGTTCGTTATTCTGGAGCTTCTCTAACCTTTAATTTGGCGGGAATTCTTGGAGCGGCTTTTGCACCTATGATTGCAATTTGGCTGGCATCAACTTATAGTGTGAGTTATGTAGGTTTGTATTTAACTGCGGCCGCTTGTATTTCTTTATTTTCATTTTTGGTAATAAGTAAAGATGAACATAAGTTTTAAAAGAATATCTATAGATATCAAAAGCAGTAATGTAAAAAATTACTGCTTTTTTTTTTGTCAATTAAAAAAGTATTTAGATATTTGTCTAAATATATAAATGATGAATGAGATTTTTAAAGCATTAAATGATGCAACCCGTAGAGAGATTCTTGAACTGTTGAAGCAGAAAGATTTGACAGCGGGAGAAATTGCTGATGCTTTTAATATTTCGAAACCTAGTATTTCTCATCATTTAGATATTTTAAAACGAGCCGATTTAATTACATCCGAAAAAAAAGGGCAATTCATTATTTACTCCATTAATACCACAATAATGGAAGATGTTTTGCAATGGGTACTAACTTTTAAGAAATAAAAAATGAATTTAGAATTTAAAAAAGAGCTTCCAATTATTGGAATTGTTCTGATTCCGTTTGCGTATTTGGCTTTTATTTGGAACAGTCTTCCAGAAAGAGTTCCAGTTCACTGGAATATGAACGGAGAAATTGATAGTTGGGGAAATAAGTCTTTTCTGGTTGTAATAGTTTTTATCCTTCCTGTATTAATGTATGCTGTAATGTTCGCTGCAGCAAAATTAGATCCTAAAAAAAGGATTTCTTTAATGGGAAAAAAGTTTTATAAACTGAAGTTTTTTATGGTTTCGTTTATGTCTTTACTGGCTGTATTTCTTCTATATGTTTCAAAAAATCAGTCGGCTTCAAATCCAAATTTAATGTATATTCTAGTAGGGATTCTGTTGATGGTAATGGGAAATTATTTTAAAGTGATTCAACCCAATTATTTTATCGGAATCAGAACACCTTGGACACTCGAAAGTCAGGAAGTTTGGAAAGCTACACATACATTTGCCGGGAAGCTTTGGTTTTTTGGTGGTTTGATTATCATCGTTGGCGGTATCATTTTTTCAGGCTTTATTTTTGCAAAAGCTTTTGTTGGCATTGGATTTACTTTAGCTTTTGTACCAGTTGCATACTCTTTCATCAAATTTAAACAATTGGAGAAAAAACAAAAAAATCACAACTCTTAATTATCAATAATACCTTATTTATTTCAATAAAAATGATAAAAACAATACTTATTATAATTACGGCTTTACTTTCTTTTATAATGAACGGGCAAGAAATTGCAGGACAATGGAACGGACTTTTAAAGGTGCCGGGAACTCAATTAAGAGTTGTGTTTCATGTCAATAAAACTGAATCAGGATATAGTGCGACAATGGATAGTCCGGATCAGAAAGTTACAGGAATTCCTATGGGAAAAGCTTCTTTTGATAATTCTATTTTAAAATTAGAAATGCCAAAGGCGCAAATTTCTTACGAAGGAATTTTGAATAAAGACAATATCATTGTTGGAAAATTTACGCAACGAGGACAATCTACCGAACTTAATTTATCTAAAGAAATTATTCAGAAACAAGTTTTTGCCAGACCTCAGGAACCTCAAAAACCGTATCCTTATTATACTGAAGATGTGAAATTCGAAAATAAAACAGATAAAGTGGTTTTAGCTGGAACATTATCCCTTCCTAAAAAAGAAGGCAATTTTCCTGCAGTGATTTTGATTTCTGGAAGTGGAGGACAAAATAGGGATTCAGAAATTTTAGGACACAAACCATTTTTGGTTTTAGCCGATTTTTTGACCAAAAAAGGATTTGCTGTATTGCGTTTTGATGATCGCGGTGTTGAGCAATCTTCAGGAGATATTTCAAAATCCACAACTGCTGATTTTGCAAGAGATGTCCAGGCTGGAGTTGATTATTTACAAACCAGAAAGGAAATTAATAAAAATAAAATTGGATTAATTGGTCATAGTGAAGGTGGAGTAATTGCTCCAATTGTTGCTGGAAATTCAAAGGCAATTGATTTTATCGTTTTGTTGGCAGGACCAGGACTTCGTGGAGATAAATTACTGCTTCTGCAAAAAGAAGCGGTTGAAAGAGTAAGTGGAGTTCCAGAAAGTGATATTCAAAAAACACAGGAAATTTTTAGAGGTGCTTATGATATCATTCTTGTATCTAAAACAAATGATGAAAATTTGAAAAAAGATGTTACGACTTATTTTGCATCAAAATATAATGAAGAAATTGCAAAATCATTAACGCCACAATTTACAAATAACTGGATGTATTATTTTTTAAAAATGGATCCGGCAGTAAATTTAGCAAAAGTAAAATGCCCAGTTTTGGCCCTTAACGGCAGCAAAGATATACAAGTTCCTGCAACTGTTGATTTAGAAGCTATTAAAAAAACGTTGCTGAAAGCAGGAAATAAAAATGTAACAACAAAAGAACTTCCTAATTTAAATCATCTTTTTCAAGAGTCAAAAACGGGTTCTCCGGAAGAATATGAAAAAATTGAACAGACTTTTTCGCCTTTGGCTTTGGAAGAAATATCAAACTGGATGATGGTACAAACGAAATAGATAAATTTTCGGTTTATGAATTGAAGTTCGCATTGATCTAAATTTTCTATTTAAATCAATGCGAACTTTGTTATTTAATTTATCTTTTCAAACTAAAATGACCTTTAAATTCTGTTCCATTTAATCTTGTAACAATAAACCAGTAATCTGATGCTGGCTGTTCTTGTCCAAGATAATTTCCATCCCATGAAGTATTTTTATTTAGTTCTTTAATGAATTTTCCATAGCGATTAAGAATTTTGATTCCAGTATTTGGAGCCAAATACGCAAAATCTATTGTCCAATAATCATTATATCCGTCACCATTTGGGGTAAAGAATTTCGGAAAAGGGAGTTCGTCAACAAAATTAATGCAATTACTTGTTGTTGCTTCTAAAACTAATATTGTAACAGGAATTCGGTCACTTTCACAATTATTTATTGTTTCTAAAGCATAATAAGTCATCCCGTTTTCAAGCAAAGTTGATTCGGAAAGGCTTATTGTCGAGGTCAGACTTTCAAACCATTTTATGTTTTCTCCAGAGATATTGATGTCACTGATTTTTGCTTTCTGCTGAATGCAAAATGTTTGCGGCGAATCGGCAATTGGATTTTGAGTGTCCTGAATTTTTACGGTAACGGCAAATCTTTCGCTTTCGCAATTGTTTAATGTTTGAGTTGCGTAGTAAATTTTATTTTGCAATAAAGTAGTTGTTGGCAAAAGTGCTCCGTTTGTTGCTGAATCATACCATTTTATATTTGTTCCAGTAATATTTAGATTCGTAATTGTAGCATTTTCATCAATACAAAAAAGCTGACTATTATTTCCCGTAGGTATTGCAGTATCGTAAACATGAACTAAAACGGGAATTCTGTCACTTTCACACCCAATAGTCTGCGATGCGTAATAAGTTCTATTGTTTTCTAATAAAGTTGTGTTTTGCAAAGTTGAGGTAGACATATTAGTATCAAACCATTTTATATTTTGCCCAGAGATTTGAAGATTACTCAAAGTTGCATTTTCATTTTTGCAGAATGATTGAGTAGCATTTGCCGTTGGCGCAGATGGCGTATTTACAATAGAAACAGTTACACCAGATCTCGGTCCCTCGCAATTATTAATAGTTTGAGAAGCATAATAGGTTTTGCCGTTTACAAGATTTGTAGTTTCTGCTAAGAGAGAACCATTTGTTAAAGCATCATACCATTTTATTGAAGTTCCAGAAACTTGAATATTAGCGATTGTTGGATTCTGACTTGTGCAAAAAGACTGGTTTGCATTTCCTGTTGGCACAGAAGTGACTTGGATATTAATGGTAACTGGAATTCTACTGCTTTCGCAACCGTTTATAGTTTGTGAAGCATAATAGGTTGCCTTATCTTGAGCTACAGTTGTAGGTGAAACAAGTGTTCCATTTGTTAAGTTACTATACCATTTTATGTTTTGACCCGTTATTTGAATTTCATTTAAAGTTGCATTTTGCTGCACACAAAAAATTTGTGGAGAATTTGCTGTTGGTAATGGCTGACTTGTAATGGTTACAGTTTGGTTTTGCGTAGATGAATTTCCATTTCCATCACTGTAATTCCATACAATTGTGTAAGTTCCTGGTAAAGCATAAGACAACGGACTTGTGGTTGTTGCATTGATTACTCCTGCACAAGCGTCATTGGCTGTTGGAATTGTTGTTACTGTTGTGCTACAATCACCAGTTATAGTTGGAAGCGTTGCTAAAACAGGAATTGGAGCTTCTATGTCGCCAATTAAGACATTGATTTTTCCTGTACCGTCACAACCACCTGTTCCTGTAACTAAACAGCTATATTCTCCACTATTAGATGTAGTTGCATTTGGTATTGTGGGATTTTGTTCTGTTGATGTAAATCCATTTGGACCAGTCCATAAATAGTTAGTTCCACCTGATGCTTTTAATTCTAATGTTTTACCAATGCAAATAGGAGAATTACTTCTAAGCGATATAGAATGCTGATTGTAGTCTTCTGAAAATTTCAATAGAAAATAATTTTCTTGTCCTAAAATATTTGATTGATATGAGCTATTATCTGCGATACCATCATTTTTTGCTGCAATTCCACTTACATACAATCCAGCGTTGTTATCAAATGCAATTTTAACATCAGAATATCCACCATAACCATTTCCAAGAAATGTCCCCCAAGTAAAATCTCCATCTTTAGAAAATTTACCTAAATATCCCTGAGATTCATTTTTTTCAATGTAAGAACAAGGTGTTGTTAATTTGGTCTTATAGGCTGCACCATGTTGAGAAGCACCAATGTATATAGAATTATTTTTTATGATAATTGAATGTACAAAAGCAGTTCCTAAATAAGAACCCCAAATTCTTTTTCCATTACTATTTAATTTGGCAAAAAAACCTTTTTCATATATGTATTGACTTGAACTTTCAAAGCTGCCTGGTGTGGTCATTTGACTATCACTTTCGGTTTCTCCGCCAATATAAATGTTATCATCGTTATCAACATCAACTGAAAGTATTTCTTCATTGTGTTCTCCTCCATAGTAAGTTCCCCAGATTCTTTGTCCATCTAAAGAAAATTTATATAAACTACTGTCTGGTTGTCCACCTGGACCGTGTATTTCTTGATGAGTACCTGGCGTTGAGATACCATTATAACTCCAAGTAGTACCTCCTGTTATTAAATAATTATCTTTTACTCTGATAGCTTTTAATTCATCATAATTTTCTCCACCAACATACGTACTCCAGATTAAATTACCGTTAGTATTAAATTTAGCTAAGAAACCATCATGATCATTCCCACTGCCAAGGCTTAATTGTGTTTGAAAATTACTATTGATAGCAATATTTGTTTTACTGTAGGTGAATCCTACAATATAAATGTTGTTGTTGTCATCTACATCTAATGCAGCTGCCGAATCATCTTGATCTCCTCCAATATAAGTTCCCCAAAGTCTAACTCCAGAATCGTTAAATTTTACCAAGAAAGCATCATAATAATCGCCAATACCATTCAAATTAGGTTTGTACGAACCTGGAGTACTTATATTAGTTAATGCCTGAGTTTCTCCAATAATTAGTATATTGTTTTGATTATCAATTTTGATATCTCTTATTGAATTATCTTTCATACCTCCGTAATACGTTGCCCACAAACGATTACCATTAGTGTCAAATTTAACAATTATTCCATTTTTGCTGCCAAAAATAAAAGGAGGAATTGATGTCTGATGCGCTCCTGACGTAGCATAAGATAAATTAGAGGCCCTTGTTTTACCTGCAATGCAAACATTTCCTAAGTTGTCACTAGCAGTGATACTAACTTGACCAATATTGGTAAAATCGTTCGTTTGATCCCCATAAAAAGTTCCCCAAAGTCTCGTTGGTACCGGATCAATCACAATAGTTTTCCCATTTACAACATTAGAAGAACTAAACCCATAAACATTTTTTTTAACCTTGGTATATCCAATTTCAATTTCCTTTTTGCTTCCGTCATCCTCAATCCAGCTTGCCGGAAGTGTTTCTTCCATTTTTCCAAAACGAATATTCATTTGGATTTTGTTGTCAACCAAATCTGTTTCAGCGCCATTAAATTTTAATTGAATGTTTGAAATTTTTCCTTTTGGATGAATAACAAAATTATATTCAACGGTTTTTTGAGGATCAGCTGGAATTGTAAAAACAGCATCAATATTTGGATAAATGTTTTTATAAGTAATTTGTTTGAATTGATAAACACCGAGAACTCCTTCAGGTTTGTTTGGAACATTATAATAATTATCAAAATCAGCCGATTTTTGTTCAGCTATCAATTCAACTTTAGAATTTGAATTTAAAAAGTCAATATCAATTCGATGAAAAGTATATTCTAAATTAAAATCTTCTTTTTCTTCTTTTTTATTGTCATGAAAGTGGGACGAATTTTCTCGTTCATTTCTTGGATCATTTGGTTGTGTTACAGGAGTTTTTTTTATTTCATAAACATCATAGGAAAATCCATTTTTCTTTAATTGAACATTTAATCCGTTAGAATTTAATAAATATAAAACGGAAGAATTTGATTTTCCTTTTTGATCAATAATCTGACCTTTATTCTCTTTGAAACCAATTGATTGATTTTTATTTTGAGAAAATACAGGAATGAAAAATAAAAAGAATAGAAAAAATAAAATGTGTTTCATAAATAATCTTACCTCTTTAGGCTAAAATGTCCTTTGAATTCTTTGCCATTTAATTTCGTAACAATAAACCAATAATCCGATGCCGGTTGTTGCTGTCCGAGATAATTTCCATCCCAAAAGCCGTTGTTGTTTAGCTCTTTAATGAATTTTCCGTATCGATTAAATATTTTGATTCCTGTGTTTGGCGCTAAGTATTCGAAATCTATTGTCCAATAATCATTATATCCATCACCATTTGGAGTAAAGAATTTAGGAAAAGGAAGTTCCTCAACTAAATTAATACAATTGCCAGCAGTTGCTTCTAAAAGTGATATGGCAACTGAAATTCTTTCACTTTCACAATCGTTTATAGTTTCTGAGGCAAAATATGTAATTCCATTTTCAAGCAAAGTTGATTCGGACAAACTTATTGTCGAAGTAGGGCTTTCAAACCATTTTATGTTTTCTCCGGAAATATTGATGTCACTTATTTTTGCTTTCTGCTGAATACAGAATGTTTGCGGCGAATCGGCAATTGGATTTTGAGTATCCTGAATTTTTACGGTAACAGCAAATCGTTCACTTTCGCAATTGTTTAATGTTTGGGTTGCGTAGTAGGTTTTACTTTGGAGTAAAGTTGTTTTTGGTAAAACAGTTCCATTTGTAGCCAAATCGTACCATTTTATGTTTGTTCCAGTAACAACCAGATTTGCAATTGTTGCGTTTTCATCAATGCAAAAAAGTTGGCTATTATTTCCAGTAGGCAATGTCGTATCATAGACATGAACTAAAACTGGAGTTCTGTCACTTTCACATCCAACAGTCTGCGATGCGTAATAAGTTCTATTGTTTTCTAACAAAGTTGTGTTTGGCAAAGTTGAGGCAGACATTGCTGTATCAAACCATTTTATATTTTGTCCTGAAATTTGAATAGTATTCAGCGTTGCATTTTCATTTTTGCAGAATGATTGAGTAGCATTTGCTGTTGGTGCAGAAGGTGTATTTACAACCGAAACAGTTATTCCAAATCTTGGTCCTTCGCAATTATTTATAGTTTGTGAAGCATAATACGTTTTGCCGTTTACAAGATTTGTAGTTCCGGCTAATAGAGAACCATTTGTTAAAGCGTCATACCATTTTACTGAAGTTCCGGTGATTTGAATATTAGCAATTGTTGGATTTTGACTTGTGCAAAAAGACTGATTTGCGTTTGCTGTTGGTGCCAAAGTATTTTGAATTGTAACAATAACAGGAGTTCTGTCGCTTTCACAGCCATTGATGGTTTGTGATGCATAATAAGTTAAGCCATTTTGAAGTAAAGCTGTATTAGATAAAAGTGTTCCAGCAGTTTGGGCATCATACCATTTTATATTTTGCCCAGTAACTTGGATATTAGCTAATGTGGCATTTTGCTGAATACAAAACGTTTGTGGAGTAAGTATGTTTAATTTTTGAGGTTTGGTTTTTGTGTATAGTTTCAAATCCTGTTCAACGAAACATAATGGATTATTAGAGAAATAACTTTTGACTTTTATAGTCTCTTCATTCTTGATTTTGTTCGTATAGGGATTTGGAAGCGGACTTGGTAGTAAAACTCCATTTTGATCTCTATATTCAATGATTAAGTTTGTTTGATTTCCTGCAACAAGTGCATTTAAGTTTGATGTGTCAAAAGAATTTGAAATACCAGATCCAGAATTTGCCTCACAAGCATAGATAGGGTTTAATGTGAAGTTGTTAGGAATGTTTGTTATTACGATTTCCTTTTTTAAAGTTTGAGTTTCAGTGCCGCATTTTATCACTGCAGAAACATTATATGTACCACTGGCAGTAAATTGATGCTGCGGATTATTGATTGTTGCACTATTGTTTGTTGTTGAATTTGGATCATCAAAGTTCCAAGTTACAGAATCAAAAGTTCCTTTTACTTCAAAAATTGTCGGCGTATTAAAACAAGTATTTTCTGCTAATATTACTCCTGAGGTAGTTGATAATGGATCAAGTTTATACTTGTATAACATGACATCAGAAGCATTATTACCACTATTGTTATTGATGACTGTATTGTTAATTGTAAGAGGTGAACTTTGAAAGTTAGCAGTCAAATAAAGATCATTTCCATTAAATAAAATTGGACCGGCTGCATCAGTAGACATTGTATTCGCGTAATAATTTGTGCCAGAAGATTTTAATATGAATTCAGAATCAAAATTTTCTAAGTTTACTTTAAAAAGTATTAATTCTTCCTTGCTATAGCTGCTATTTTGCATACTTGTCACATTATTATTAGCAAAATTCATTGTTCCTGTAAAACTTGAAAAAACAAATAATTCGTTGCCTTTTTCAGTTAAATAGGCAGTATTTCCTGCATAATCTCCATCAATACCAGGTATGTCAAGAGTCGAAGAATTATTAAATTGCTTGATTCTTTCTAAGTTTCCATTATTTACATTGAATTCGCATAAAGCGCTTTGTGTTATATAATATCTATTTGTAGGATCTGTATAGATAGTTCCAAGGATATCTGCGAATTTGTAAAAAGCGCTCCACAAATATAATTTGTTGTTATTAGGATTGTAATGTAAAAGAGTTGGCCTAAAAGCTGATTCATATTTAGTTTTATTGTTGGATATTTCTTTTGTCCAAACAATATTTAAATTTGAATCTATTTTACCAATATCAGAGTGCGTATAGCTGCTATTATAATTTGAATAACTTGAAAAGTATATATTTCCATTAGAATCCATTTCAGTACTAGTATAATCATCATATCCTGATCCAAATTTTTTAGCATCTAATAAATCGCCATTTAAAGAGAATTTAGAGACAAATAATAATGGAGGATGAGAAAAAGAACCATAATTTATAGGATTAGTTAAAGTTATTTCATCATTTATTTTGATGGAATTATAAAATGTTCCTGTTACATAAACAGTATCGTTATTAACAAATACATTTCGCATTCCGTAGTAGCCGTCATTGCCCATCGATTTATTCCAAATCAAATTTCCATTTTTATCAAATTTGAATAAATTTAATCCAGGATACATTGGAAAACCGCTAAACATTATAGGAAACGGACCAATAACGTTGTGGGAATCAGTCCAAGTCAATAGAAGATAAATATTTCCTTGACTATCACTTGCTAATTTGCTTGCATAAATTGTAAAACTATCAATTTCTTTTTTCCATAATAAATTACAATTTAAGTCAAATTTGTATATAGCAGCAAAGATTCCAAAATTCCCTGAATTTTTAACGAGATATAATCCATCATCTGTTTTCTTCAAATCTGATACACTATCGTCATTCCAGCCTCCCAAATTTTTAGCACAATCAAAACATTGTGCTTGTATTAAAAAAGAGAAAAAGAAAAATATTAAAAGTAATTTTTGTTTCATTTGATAAATTTGGATCGAAGCAAATGTAATTAATTATCTACAAAACCAAGTCAAAAAATCAAAACGGCACCCAACAAAATCTTTTCCTGAAAAAGTCCTTAATAACCCGTATTTTTGCAAAAAAAATAATCCCTTTTGAAAACAAAGCTTTTTGTAATTACGCCTCCATTTACGCAACTGAATACTCCGTATCCGGCAACGGCGTATATAAAAGGTTTTTTGAACACTAAAAATATTGAATCTGCTCAGGCAGATTTAGGTATTGATGTGATTTTGGAATTGTTTTCGAAAAAAGGGCTTTTAGATTTGTTTCAAGTTTCAAGTTTCAGGTTTCAAGTTGACTCTGAAATCTCAGATAATTCTAAAAGAATTTTTGCTCTTCAAGATGAATATGTAAAAACAATTGATTCTGTAATTCAATTTCTGCAAGGGAAAAACCCAACATTGGCTTTACAAATTTGTCAGGAGGATTTTCTTCCTGAAGCCTCTCGTTTTGCACAATTAGAAGAACTCGATTGGGCTTTTGGAACAATGGGAACGCAGGACAAAGCAAAACATTTGGCGACTTTATATCTCGAAGATATCTCCGATTTTATTGTTGAATGTGTCGACGATAATTTTGGCTTCAGCCGATATGCGGAACGTTTGGGCCGAAGCGCCAATTCTTTTGATGAATTATACGAAGCGCTTCAGCAAGAACCAACTTATATTGATTCGATTTTAATTTCACTTTTAAAAACTAAAATCGAAATCATAAAACCAACATTGTTTTTAATTTCAGTTCCTTTTCCTGGAAATTTATATAGTGCTTTTCGATGTGCACAATGGGTCAAACAAAATCATCCGGAAATTAAGATTTCAATGGGTGGCGGTTTTCCAAATACTGAATTACGTTCGCTTTCAGATAAACGTGTTTTTGAGTTTTTTGATTTCATCACTTTAGACGATGGTGAAGTTCCGATTGAAGAGTTAATTTTCAATTTAGAAAATCCAGATTCCAATTCTTTTAAAAGAACATTTTTGTTAGAAAATGGAGAAGTAGTTTACAAAAACAATTCTTTAAAACACGATTATAAACAGTCACAAGTTGGAACGCCTGATTATTCAGATCTGCCTTTGGATAAATACATTTCAGTTATTGAAATTGTAAATCCGATGCATCGAATGTGGAGCGACGGACGCTGGAATAAACTCACAATGGCGCATGGTTGTTATTGGGGAAAATGTACTTTCTGTGATATTTCTTTAGATTACATAAAAGTGTACGAACCAGTTGCCGCAAGTTTGCTTTGTGACCGAATGGAGGAATTAATAGAGCAAACAGGACAAAACGGATTCCATTTTGTTGATGAAGCTGCTCCGCCTGCATTAATGCGTGCTGTGGCGCTTGAAATCTTAAAACGAAAATTAGCTGTAACTTGGTGGACGAATATTCGTTTTGAAAAAAGCTTTTCAAAAGACTTGTGCTTATTACTGAAAGCTTCCGGTTGTATAGCCGTTTCTGGAGGTTTAGAAGTTGCATCAGACCGATTATTGAAATTAATCGATAAAGGCGTAACAGTTGAACAAGTTGCAAAAGTTACCCGAAATTTTACTGAAGCCGGAATTATGGTGCATGCCTATTTGATGTACGGTTATCCTACACAAACGATTCAGGAAACAGTTGACAGTCTTGAAATGGTGCGTCAATTGTTTGAAGCGGGCGTTTTACAATCAGGATTTTGGCATCAGTTTGCACTTACGGCGCATAGTCCGGTTGGATTATATCCGGAGAAATTCGGCGTGACTAAAAAAACAGAAGCAATTGGAACTTTTGCTAATAATGATATTGATTACACAGACTCAACAGGAATCAATCACGATAAATTTAGTTTCGGATTAAAGAAATCACTTTTTAATTTCATGCACGGAATCTGTTTTGATTACGAACTGCAGGATTGGTTCGATTTTAAAATTCCAAAAACAAAAATCCATCCCGATTTTATTTTTAATGCTTTAGAAGAGCAAAATGATTTCAGTACAAAACCAAATGCAAAAGTAGTTTGGCTTGGAGGGAAACCATCAGCAGAAATTTTCACAAAGTCCAAAAAAGGCAAAAGTTGGGAAATGATGTCGCTGACTTTTCATGATAAAAAAGAAAGCTTTGCCATTCAAACCAGCAAAGATGAAGGCGAATGGCTACTTTCTATTTTGAGAAATATTTCAGTTTCAGCGACTAAAAATTATACTTTTCAGGAAGTGAAAAATGATTTCGAAACGCAATTGGAAGATTTTGAATTGTTTTGGTATTCAAAACCTGTAAATACGTTGCGGGAATTTGGATTGCTTGTTCTTTAAAAACAGAAATTAATTTTTGGTTACCCAATAATGTAAATCTCTTTCTACATCATAAATCATTTTTTTTACACTTCTTCGAATAATAAAATAAGGAACTCCTAACATCAAAGACATGTGAAATAAAATAAAAGGAATAAAAACAAAAGCTACTGGGCCGGACTTTTCGTCAGGGATAAAAAGTGATCCGATAATAAAAATAGAATAAAACATAATTAATACTCCTGCAAACAAAAGCATTCTTTTCCTAAAACCATTAATCTCAGCGTTTATATTTAACTGATTGTTATTTTCAGAAAAATGACCTGTTACTTTTGCAAAAGAATAATTAGTATCAAATAATTTTCTTCTTTTTTTAAGCTCAAAGCTGTTGTTGGAAATATTGCCTTTGTATTCATTTCGGCTTGATTGAAAAGCTTCAAAAGGCACAAAGCCCAAATCAGATTCATCAACATGATTTCTGAATTTTTGAATGAAATCTAATTTTGAAACAGGTAATTGGATAGTTATATCTTTAACTAATTGTAATTTTCTTAAAAAATTGTCCATTTATATTGATTTGGTTAGCGAACCAAATATAATATTAAAATGATAACGTTAAAATAAAGAATTTTGAAATGATGTTTTTCTTTTTCAAATTAGTATTCAACCAAAGTTCCATCAGCAGGAATAGCCGTTTTAGATAAAAGATCATTCTCTAAAAGCGCTTTTTTTAATTCTTCCCGTGTTGTCGGACAATGATTTAAAGCTTCAAGATGATTGGCAAAAACTTTACCGGGTGCAAGTGCTGTAAATTTTAAAATGTCGTTCATTCGCATTAATAAAGGCTGTCCAATATCCAATCGTGCAGTTCCGCAGGCAACGGTTGCAATATCAGGTTTAAGTTCGATTAAAGCTTTTTGAACATCGTCGGTAAAAATGGTATCAGAACTTATGTAAATAGATTTTTCATCGGCAAGTTCAATATAAAATCCCATTACATTACCCATAAGTTTAGCAATGAATCCATAGCCGTGAAGCGCCGGAATCCCAATAATTTTTCCATCAAGAAAAGGCTGAGGTTCCCAGTAATTAAGCGTCTGAACAATATTCAAACCTCTTTTTGAGAGTTCTTTTTCATCTTTTGCACTGCAAATAACAGCAATACTTTTTCGTCTTAAAAATACTTCTCCGGCTTTGTCAATATGATCAGGATGTAAATGCGTAATTAAGCAATGCGTCACTTTACTCAAAATTTCCCGGCTGTTTTTTGGCAAAGCAACAAGCGGATTTCTTTTTGGTTTGTAACGAAAAATAGTAAAGGGAGCAATTGTTTTTCTTTTCCCCAACATCGGGTCAACCAGAATTACATGCTTTTCGGTTTCAATTACTAAGGTCGCATTTCGCAAATGATGTATTTTCATATCTGACAAAATTAGAACTTAAAAATACAAAGATTTTTTAAAATCCATTTACAGATTTTTCTTTATTTTTAGTAGAATTGTTACGATTTATTCTAAGAAAAAAAATTATTCAACTGAAAATCGAAAACCAATTCCGTGCAGGTTTTCAATTGAGATTCCTTTTTCACCAGTTAAAATCTTGCGAAGTCTGGAAATAAAAACATCAAGGCTTCTTCCCATAAAATAATCGTCGGTTCCCCAGAGTGCGGTCAAAATTTGTTCTCTTTTTAAAACTAGATTTTTGTTGTCCAGAAAAAGTTTTAGCAATTCGGCTTCGCGCTGTGTCAGGCTGATTTTTTCGCTTTCATTAAAAAGAATAAAATTATTGATGTCAAATTGATATTTTCCAATTTCATAAACTGATTTTTCTAACGGAACATTTTTCTGTGAACGCTTTAAAAAAATCTCAATTTTCAAAATCAATTCTTCAATACTGAAAGGCTTTACCAAATAATCATCGGCACCTAAACGAAGTCCTTTAATTCGATCTTCTTTTAAAGTTTTGGCCGAAAGAAAAATGATTGGAATATCAGTATTTAATTTTCTGATTTCGGTAGCCAAATCAAAACCGTCAATTTTTGGCATCATAATATCAAAAATGCAAATATCAAACTTTTCCTTTTTAAAAGTCTGAAGCCCCGATTCTCCATCGCAGCAATGCACAACTTCGTAATTGCTTTGTTCCAAATTATCTTTGGTTAAAAAAGCTAGAGTTTCATCATCTTCGGTATAAAGTATTTTGAACTGTTTCATTTTTTATAAGGAATGGACAAAGTTATTGTAACGCCTTTTTCTGAATTGTTTTCGGCTTTTATTTTCCAGTTTTGAAGGTTGCATATTTCTTTTACATAATACAAGCCAAGACCAAAACCGTTTACTTCATTGCTTTTTTCGTTTTTTACGCGATAAAATTTATCAAATATAAAAGAAATGTTTTTAACCGGAATTCCAATTCCATTATCAATAAAAGCCAATTTCAAAGTTTGATTCTGCGAACTAATCTGAACCAGAATGTCCGGTTTGTCAGTGCAGTATTTTATGGCATTGTCTAATAAATTGTAAACCAAATTATGGAAATGAAAAACATCAGTTTCAATTTTATATTCTGCCGATGCCGATTCAATTCTAACATTGGCTTCGGGATATTTTAATCGAATGTTTTCAATCGTTTCTTCAATAATTGGAACAATTAAAACGGTTTCTTTTTTTATTTCCAAAGGCACATAATCCGACTTTGCAATGTTCAGAATCTTTTCGATATGATTGTTCAGTTTATGACTCTGTTTGATGATAATATCAGTATAAGTATGTAGTTTTTTGTCTTCCTTAATCGGATTTTGTTCGATTAGATATTTCGAAGCAATCAAAATCGAAGATAAAGGCGTTTTAAACTCATGCGTCATATTATTGATAAAATCACGCTGTAATTCTGAGTATTTTTTTTGCTGTAAAAGCTTAAAAATAGAATACACATAAATGAGCAAAATCAGAATAAGCGCGGTCGAAAGCACAAACCAAAAACGCATAGAACTAAACAAATACGTAGTTTCATTAGGGAAACGAACGGCAAAATAATAAACCAGATTTTTATGTTTAGGGAAATAGACCGTTTTGTTTTGTTTTCCTTTTTTAGACAAAGAAACATAATCGCCGTAAACCATTTCGTCACTTTGGCAATTGTACATGGCGTACTCAAAATCGGTCGTAATATTCATTTTTTTGAATTCCGATTTCAAATAGAATTCCAAAATATCGGGTTCAAAATCATTCTCGATGTTGACAATATAATAATCGTTCGAAATTTTTTGAACAGGATTTTGGCAAGAATGTTCGTGATCAGTTCCTTCATATAATTTTCGGGAAACTTCAAGTAAGGCAATATGAGCTTTTTGGCTCAGTTTTTTTTGTTCTAATGTAAATGCCTCTTTTGTCCAAAGTAATTGTGCTACCAATATGCTAATAATGGCAATTAATCCGAGGAGGATAATACTATTAAGTCTGTTTATTTTCAAGAAAAATGGCTTTTAAAAGTGTAATATTAATCAAATTTATGCTTAAAAACACCCCTTAACAAGTCGTTAACAAAGATTTGAGACCGGTTAACAGCGATTTGAATTTATCTGAAATACTTTTGAAATAGAAATTTAGAACAATAAACCATTAAATATATTTAACTATGAAAATGATTAAAATCTCCATGTTAGTTTTGGCATTAGGCTTAATGTCTTTCTCTGCAGTTGCACCGGTAAAATCGTTAGCAACTAAAACAGAAAAAATTGAAACAGCTTCAACAATTGTTTGGAAAGCTGAAACAATAGATGTTGGACAAATTCCGCAGGGAACTCCAAAAGCTATTGTTTATGAATTCAAAAACACTGGGAAAACAGCTGTAGTAATTACAAATGTTCAGGGTTCTTGCGGTTGTACAGCAACAGATTATACAAAAGAGCCAATTCAGCCAGGAAAAACAGCTAAAGTTACTGCGACTTATAATGCAGCGAACAAAGGCGGTTTTACAAAAACGGTAACCGTTACAACTAGTGCCGAAACGACTCCTAAAGTTCTTACTTTAAAAGGAACCGTTATCTAATAGAATTTTAATAGGTTGGTTATATCGAAAGCCCCAAATATGTTACGTATTTGGGGCTTTTTTTTATTTATTTGGATGCTAAGGATTTATCGAAAATTTCATTTTGGAAAAGTTTGTATTTATTAAAACTTTCCTATTTTTATTAAAAATTGTATTATGAAAATTTGGTATCAGTTTATTGCCGTTATAAGCCTTTTTATTGTTGTTTCATGTAATTCAAAAGGAGATAAAAAAGAAGAAAATCAAATAAAAGTCAAAGCCGAGCTACCGGAACTCCGACTGTCAATAGATAGCACAAAAATTGCTACATTTTATACTACATACCCAAAACTTGATAAATTTCAAGATGAGGTTCAGGCTTTGTATAAAAAGAATAAATCGACTCAATTGTGGCAAGACAATAAAGGAATTGATGAATTTGCACATACTTTATTTAATAAATATAAAGGTCTTGACGAAGAAGGATTAAAAGCCAATTTTCCTTATAAAGAAATCAATGCTGTTTTTGAAAGCAATAACGATAATAAACTTTCAAAAGAAACCACAGACTTAATGATTTCAAATCTGTATTTCTATTATGCCGAAAAAGTATATTCTGGCGTTGACGAAAAAACCAGTATTTCGCTTGAATGGCTTTTGCCAAGAAAAAAACTGAATTACCGAGCCCTGACCGATTCTATTTTTCAAAAATCAACGATCAATGATGATCATAAGAGTAAAATGTTCAGCCAATATTATAAACTGCGTGATGTTTTAAAACAATATCGTGATATTGAAAAAAAAGGAGGCTGGAGAACAATTGAAACTGACGAAGAGTTTAAAAACCTGAAATTAGGTGATTCGTCTGCAATTGTAACTCAAATTAGAGAAAGGCTTTTTGTTACAAAAGATATTAAAGAAGATAGTAAAAGTGCGGTTTGCGATACGGTTTTGATTAATGCAATGAAAACATATGAGCTGCGTCATGGCTATACACCAAAAAATAATATTCTGAAAGAACATATTGACGATTTGAATATTCCGGTTTCAGACCGAATCAAAACGATTATTGTTAATATGGAGCGTTGCAGATGGATTGATCCTGAATTGGAAAAAGGAAAAAAATACATCGAAGTCAATATTCCTGAATTTAGATTGTATATAATTGAGGACGGAAAAATCGCTTTTATTTCGCCAGTTGTGGTAGGAAAAGCGATGACAAAAACGGTTATTTTCAGCGGAATGATGAATAATATTGTTTTTAGCCCGTATTGGAATGTTCCAACGAGTATTATCAATTCGGAGATTAAACCCGGAATGGCAAAGGATAAAAATTATTTGCAAAAGAAAAATCTAGAATGGAATAACGGCGCCGTTCGTCAACTTCCAGGGAAAAATAATTCACTTGGTTTAGTGAAGTTTTTATTTCCAAATTCAAGTAATATCTACTTGCATGATACACCTGCAAAAAGCTTGTTTGAAAGAGAAAGCAGAGCCTTTAGCCATGGTTGTGTTCGTGTCGCAAAACCTCGTGAATTAGCAATTGAATTGTTGAAAAATGATCCGCAATGGACACCAGCCAGAATTGACAAAGCAATGCATGCCGGAAAAGAAAGTTGGTATACATTAAAAAAGAAAGTTCCAGTTTATATTGGTTATTTTACTGCTTGGGTGGATCGCAAAGGGAATTTAAATTTTTATAAAGACATTTATCAAAGAGATGAAAGCCTGATTAAGCTTTTGACAGAAGAATAAGAAAGTTTGCCACGAATTCGTGTAATTTGTGGCAAAACTATTTCGTCAAAACGTCAATGCATTTGTAAAAACGATTGGTATAATGTTCAGTATCTAATGAGGTGATGGTTACGCATTGAGCCTTTCCTGACGATGCGTGAATAAATTTTGACTTCATTCCATTGGCTTCGCAAATAATGCCCAGATGCCCTATAATTGATTTGTCTTTATACCCGTAAAAGACCAAAATATCACCAATTTTAAATTCTTCAGGATTTAATTTGATGCCAATGTTTTTGTATTCGCCAGAACTTCTAGGTAAAGTCACGCCATAGTTTTTGAAAACATAACTAACAAAACCAGAACAATCAAAACCTTTTTTTGGATCATTCCCCGCATATACATAAGGAGTTCCTAAATATTTTTTTGCGTAGGCAATAATTGAATCTCGGTCAACTTGATTTTCAGTTGTTTTAAAATGAATACTGATTGGTTGTTCTTTTTTGTTATTTATAAAAGAAGAACATAGAACAACTAACAGTAAAAAAATATATAAAGGTGGTTTCATTTTTAGAAGACAATTAATTCATAAAAATAGACCGTACTTTCCATAATTCAAAGGAAAATACCGAATTTAAGATTTTATATGTCTTATATGGTGTTTTTATATTGCTTTTTGATGATTTAGTATCTTTTTGAATAATTCATTTTAAATATATTTGTGAATACTATTTATATTTTAACAAATAAGTTTATGTTTTTCAAGAAAATACCTTTTTTGATTTTGTTTTTATTGGTTGTAACTGATTGCGTTTCACAAATCCAAAATCAAAATAAAACTTTTTTATACGAAGGCCGAATCGAAAAACTTCAGAATGATAATGTTATTTTGATTGGAACGGCTTCTTCGGTTTCTTTTAATTTTGTTGGGAATGAATGCTCGATTAAACTTCAAAGCGTTGATTCTTATGAGCATCATAATTATGTTGCTTTAGTTTTAGATGGAAAATATCTTGGTAAAATTAAAATTGAAAAAGGGGCGATACAGTCTTTTCCAGTCAAAATTACTTCGAATAAAAAAGAACACAGATTAGAGATTTATAAAAATACCGAAGCACATACCGGAGGTGTTTTATTTGCCGGAACTACAGCAAAACTGACTTCAATTTCATCTAAAAAGAAAAAGAAAATCGAATTTATTGGCGATTCTATTACTTGTGCCGCAGCGAGTGATTCTGTTGATTGCGACAAAGGCGAATATATGGATCATCATAACGGATATTATGCTTATGGACCAACACTTTCAAGAGCAATTGATGTTGATTATTTGACTAGTTCTGTATCAGGAATTGGGATGTACAGAAACTGGAATGATGAAAACAAAGATGAAGCTATTATGCCAGATGTGTATCAGAATTTATATTTGACAAAAGACAATTCAAAACCTAAATATGATTTTGCCTTTCAGCCTGATATTATCAGTATAGCTTTAGGAACTAATGATTTTTCTGGTGGCGATGGCAAAAAAGAAAGACTTCCTTTTAATGTTGAAAAGTATGTTTCGAATTACATTAGTTTTATAAAAATGCTTTATGAGCATAATCCAAAAGCGCAGATTGTAATTACAAACAGTCCAATGGTTAATGGCGAAAAAGCAATAGTTTTTGAAGATTGTCTAAACAAAGTGAAAAACGCTTTCGCGAATGATAAAGCGCACAAGTCAATTTTGATTTTCAAATTCAAACCAATGAAACCTAATGGCTGTTTAGGTCATCCGGACGTTGCAGATCAAAAGGTGATGGCAGATGAATATGGTCCTTTTTTAAAAAAGCTGCTAAATGAAAAATAATATATTTAAGTTTGTTTTCTTTTTGTTGATTTCCAGTACAATGATGGCAAACGTTTCCCTTCCGAATATTTTTGGCGATAATATGGTTTTACAGCGTAACTCTGAAGTTAAGATTTGGGGTTGGGCAAATCCAAAAGAGGAAATCAAATTGGTTTCAAGCTGGAATAATCAGGAATACAAAACCGTTGCCAACAATCAGGCGCAATGGGAACTTCATATAAAAACTCCAGAAGCAGGCGGACCTTTTACGATTTCCATAAAAGGATATAATGAAGTGGTTTTAAAAAACATTTTAATTGGTGAAGTCTGGGTTTGTTCCGGGCAATCGAATATGGAAATGTCTGTAAGTTGGGGAATTGATAATGGAGAAGAGGAAATGAAAAACGCAACGAATTCTAATATTCGGTTTTTTACTGTTCCAAAGCTAACAGCAACTTCACCACAAAATAATTTACTTGGAAACTGGGTCGAGTCGACACCAGAAACGATGAAATACTTTAGCGCAATTGGCTACTTCTTTGCCAAACGCTTACGCGAAGATTTAAAAAATGTTCCAATCGGATTAATCTCGTCCAATTGGGGCGGAACTCCTGCAGAAATCTGGATGCCGGAAGAAGTTGTTAATAACGATGCTGTTTTATTAGAAAATGCTAAAAAACTAAACGAACAAGAATACGGACCAAGACAACCTGGGCGTGCTTATAATGCGATGATTTATCCTTTTGTTGGATTTAAAATTGCGGGAACGCTTTGGTATCAGGGCGAATCGAATGTGGGTTCTTTGGTTTATGATAAAACGTTGTCGGCTTTAATTACTTCTTGGAGAAAAGCCTGGAATGACGAATTTCCTTTTTACTATGTTCAAATTGCGCCTTTTAAAACTGGAAGCAATAATTTTTCGAATGTAACGGTTCGAAATTCACAACGAAAACTTTTAAGTGAAGTTTCAAAAACCGGAATGGTTTTAACTTCTGATATTTCAGATACGATTGATATTCATCCGAAGAATAAAAAGTCGGTCGGAATTCGTTTGGCTAATTTGGCGCTTGCCGAAACTTATAAAGTCAATTCAAATTTGGTAAACGGACCACTTTTTAAAGACCTTAAAATCGAGAAAAATAAAGTCACCGTTTTGTTTGATTATGCTGAAGGTTTGTATTTCAAAAACAAAGTTTCAAATCAGTTTGAAGTGGCCGGAGCCGATGGAAATTTCTTTCCTGCGGAGGCTTCTATAAAAAATAATCAGGTGATTTTGTCAAGTAAAAAAGTATCTCAACCTGTAAAAGTGAGATTTGCTTGGGGAAATACTATTCAGTCAGATTTGTTTAATAAGGCCAATTTGCCGGCTTCTTGTTTTACGACAGAATTTTAGATTTTAGTCTTTGTCATTTCGACTGAAAGGAGAAATCACACTAGAAACTCCACTTAGTATTTCGCCAATCTTTGTCGAATCCCGAGTGTGATTTCTCCTTTCAGTCGAAATGACAAGATTATGTCTCTTGAAACCGTTCGCGTGAGGGATAGCAGTGGAAAGCCCACAGCCTGACGAAGGAAGTGCGAGGACTTGAAACGGATAGCCCGATTCGCCGCGGCGAACACGCCCATATTATGAAACTAACCGAACCACTTATGAAAAATAAAAAAATAATAATTATTGGGGTTTTGTCCCTGTTTACTGTTGGAAATATGAATGCACAAAAAAAGCCGTATCTGGATAAAAACAAAACTATTGAGCAAAGAATTGATTTGCTTTTGCCATTGATGACTTTGGAGGAAAAAGTGGGGCAAATGAATCAATACAACGGTTTTTGGGATGTGACGGGACCGGCACCAAAAGGTGGAACTGCGGAATTAAAATACGAACATTTGCGAAAAGGATTAGTGGGTTCGATGCTGACTGTGCGCGGTGTGAAAGAAGTTCGTACGGTGCAGAAAATTGCTGTGGAAGAAACGCGTTTGGGAATTCCGTTAATTATTGGTTTTGATGTAATACATGGCTATAAAACGTTAAGTCCGATTCCGCTGGCAGAAGCGGCGAGTTGGGATTTGGAAGCGATTAAGAAATCGGCGGGCATTGCGGCAGATGAAGCTTCGGCATCTGGAATTAACTGGACTTTTGGACCAAATGTTGACGTTGCAAATGATGCGCGATGGGGACGTGTGATGGAAGGTGCAGGAGAAGATCCGTATTTAGGAAGTAAAGTGGGGTATGCCAGAGTAAAAGGTTTTCAGGGAGAAACGGTTGCTGATTTGGCCAAAGTAAATACCATTGCAGCTTGTGCGAAACACTTTGCTGCGTATGGTTATGTTGAAGCTGGATTGGAATATAATATCGTGGATATTAGTAATTCTAAATTGTATAATTCGGTTTTGCCTCCTTTTAAAGCAACGGTTGAAGCTGGAGTTCGTACGTTTATGAATTCGTTTAATACTTTGAACGGTGTTCCTGCAACTGGAAATGCCTTTTTACAAAGGGATATTTTAAAAGGAAAATGGAAGTTTGACGGATTTGTGATTTCTGATTATGCGTCAATCCGCGAAATGATTGCGCATGGCTACGCAAAAGACGAAGCCGATGCAACTGCAAAAGCGGTAATTGCAGGTTCTGATATGGATATGGAATCGTATTTGTATGTTGCAAAACTGGTTGATTTGGTTAAGTCAGGAAAAGTAAAAGAAGCTTTGGTTGATGATGCTGTTAGAAGAATTTTACGTGTGAAATTTGAGTTAGGATTGTTTGACGATCCGTACAGATATTGCGATGAAAAACGCGAAAAAGAAGTTGTTGGAAGCAAAGCCAATAATGACGGCGTTTTGGACATGGCGAAAAAGTCGATCGTTTTATTGAAAAATGCTTGTCCGCCGGGGCGGAAAGAGAATTTGCTTCCGCTGAAGAAATCCGGACAAAAAATTGCTTTGATTGGTGCTTTGGCAAATGATAAAAACAGTCCACTTGGAAGTTGGAGAATTGCGGCTGATGATAATACAGCGGTTTCGGTTTTAGAAGGAATGCAGCAATACAAAGACAATCAATTGGTTTTTGAAAAAGGTGCTGATTTATTGACGCAGAAAGCAACTTTCTTAACTGAAACAGTTTTCAATACAACAGATAAAAGCGGTTTTGAAGCAGCGAAAAAAGCGGCAAAAGAAGCTGATGTTGTAGTAATGGTTTTAGGAGAATATGGTTTCCAAAGTGGCGAGGGAAGAAGTAGAACTGATTTGAATCTACCTGGTTTGCAACAAGAATTATTAGAAGAAATTTTTAAAGTGAATCCAAATGTGGTTTTGGTTTTAAATAACGGTCGTCCGTTGAGTATTCCTTGGGCTGCTGAAAATGTTCCAGCAATTGTTGAGGCTTGGCAATTAGGAACGCAGACAGGAAATGCAGTCGCGCAGGTTTTATACGGAGATTATAACCCAAGTGGAAAACTGCCAATGTCTTTCCCAAGAAATGTAGGTCAGGTGCCGATTTATTATAATAAATACAGCACAGGAAGACCAATTGATAGTGATAAAAACGTTTTCTGGTCGCATTATATGGATGTGGAAAAAGCGCCTCAATTTCCGTTTGGTTTTGGTTTGAGTTATACAACTTTCGAATATAAAAACCTGAAAATAAATAAAACTGCTTTCGCTAAAGGAGAAAGTGTACAAGTTAGCGTTGAGGTTACGAACTCTGGTAATTATGATGGAAAAGAAGTAGTTCAGTTATATATCCATGATGAATTTGCAAGTATCGTTCGTCCAATTAAAGAATTGAAAGGTTTTGAATTGGTTAATCTTAAAAAAGGTGAAACAAAAATGGTAAACTTTACTTTATCGGATAAAGAACTTGGTTTTTATGATAACGAAGGAAAGTATTTAGTTGAACCGGGAACTTTTAAAATAATGGTTGGAGGAAGTTCTGATAAAGGTTTACAAGACGGTTTTGAAATTAAAGACTAAAAGGTTTAATCTCGCAAAGTCGCAGAGTCGCAAAGTTTAATTTTAAAAATAAGTTTAATAGCGTCCAGCTTTAGCTGGATGTTTTATAAATGCAAACGAAAGGGCTTTAGCCAAACTTAATTAGTTTGGCTAAAGCTCTTTTCTATTCAAATCGTATTCCCCTAGCTGAAGCTAGGGGCAATGCAAAAAAAAACTTTGCGACTCTGCGACTTTGCGAGATTTAAAAAAACACAACTTCATATTTTATTAGCTTTCGATATTTTTCTACCTTTAAAACCTATTAAACTTCCAACCTTAAATTAAAATAATGAAATATAACAGATGCGGAAAAAGCGGGTTATTATTACCTGAAATTTCCTTAGGATTATGGCATAACTTCGGGTCAGTAGATAATTTTGATAATGCCGAAAGTATTGCTGTAGAAGCTTTTGATAAAGGAATTACTCACTATGATTTAGCCAATAATTATGGACCTGTTCCAGGTTCTGCGGAAACTAATTTTGGTAAAATTCTGTGGCATAATTTTCAGGGAAATCTGCGTGATGAAATCATAATTTCTACTAAAGCGGGTTACACAATGTGGGATGGACCTTATGGAGATTGGGGTTCTCGCAAATATTTATTGTCAAGTTTAGATCAGAGTTTGAAGAGAATGAAAGTCGATTATGTCGATATTTTTTATTCGCATCGCCCGGATCCTGAAACGCCAATTGAAGAAACGATGATGGCTTTGGATTACGCCGTTAGAAGCGGAAAAGCCTTGTATGTTGGAATAAGCAATTATTCGGCGGAACAGACTCGTGTTGCGGTTGATGTTTTAAAACAATTAGGAACGCCTTGTTTGATTCACCAAGCTAAATATTCAATGTTACAACGTTGGGTTGAAGATGGTTTATTGGATGTTTTAGAAGAAAAAGGAGTAGGCTGTATCGCGTTTTCGCCTTTGGCACAAGGACTTTTGACAGATAAATATTTAAACGGAATTCCTGAAAATTCAAGAGCGCATAATCCAAACGGGCATTTGAAAGAAGATGAGGTTACGCAGGAACGCATTCAGAAATTAATTCAGCTGAATGAAATTGCCCAAAATAGGAATCAATCTTTGGCACAAATGGCTTTGGCCTGGTTGCAAAAAGACAAACGAATTACATCTGTTCTAATTGGCGCAAGTTCGGTTAAACAATTGTGTAATAATATTGATTGTTTGCAGAATACAGAGTTTTCACATGATGAATTGAACGCGATTGAGAAGATATTAGCGTAAAATGTTTTTTGTAAAATGTAAAACACCAATTATTCCGTAGAGACGCACAGCTGTGCGTCTCTACGGAAATTAGGGATGAATAATATTCTTATTTTTTTAATTCTAAATTGTGTTTTTTCACAATTTCCAAAGTCGATTTATCTGAAGAAAAAACCGAATTCAAACCTTGTGGTTCTTGTGGAGGATCTGTTGTCAAAGGATCTCCGGGATTCCATTTTCCAGATTCGTTTACGGCTTTTCCTTCACCGCCAAATCCCCAGAAATTTGCTCCTTGTAAAGCGCCATTGTTTTTAACACTTTCAGCAACTCGGCCAAAAATATAATTATAAAAAATATCTCTATTTGCTACTGATGAAGTTGGTAATAAACTTTCGTTTTCTCTTCCTAAACCAAATTCCTCAATGATAATAGGGCGTTTTAAATGATTGGCTACAGCCACATGTTTGTCAATATATTTTCCAGCATTTTCTAAAGTTGGCGATAAAGTTTTTTCAGCATTATCAGCTTTAAACCAACCCCAGTTTTTCGGCCAAATGTGCATGGTCAAATAATCAATATTCGGATTTTGATGTGTTCGCTCAAAAATTCCGATATCATCATTTGAGCTGTTCAATCCTTCAGAACCTGTCGAAATCAAATGGTTTTTATCTAAACTGTTCATTAAATTGACAATGTTGTTTAACCAAACCGTAAATTTTGTCTCGTTTTCTGGCGTAAAAGTTCTCGGTTCATTCCCAACTTGCCACGCCATAATCGTATTATCTTCAGTATATTTTTTATGAGAATACGTATTTGTTCTTCCCATAATAAATTTTACATGATTTTCTAAAGCTTTCATACAAGGTTCACAACTATGAAATTGTTCTGTATACGACATAAACTGAGGCCAGGTATTAGGCGGAATTGCTGGAACCGGAACCGGACCTTTGCCGTTCCACTCCAAATATTGTGACATTCCGCCAGACCATTCCCAGTTGTTTGTTAAATATAAAACGGCGTACATTTTACGTTTACGCATTTCATTTATAAGAAAATCTAGTCCATCAAGTAAATCTTCGTCATATTTTCCTTGCTCGTATTGCAAAGCGGGGCGAACGGTAAAATCGTATTTTCCTCCGTCTCCACCAACTAAAATTCGAAGATTGTCAATGCCATTTTTTTGCATTAAATCCAATTCACGAAGCAATCTTTTTCGGTCACCAACTTTTTTTGATGCCAATAAACTTCCATACCAATAATTAGTTCCAATGTATGAATACGGCTTGTCACCTTTATAAAATTGCGTTCCTTTTACGGTAATTCTTTCCTGCGCCTGACAAACGATTGCAGAGAATATTATTGCAAAAGAAAGTGTTTTTAGAAATCTGTTTTTCATATGATATTTTTTAGGAGCTAATCCTGCTATCCGTTTCAATCTTTTATTTTTTAAAGAAAAAAATAAAAGGATTTCCACTTCTATCAGGGCTAGGGTCTACGGTTTTTAAGATGGTTATTTGGTTTTTAATTTTCTTTTTATAGATTCCAATTCCATAAAGTTTGTCATTCCGAGGAACGAGGAATCTCCACAAGAAGCTCGACAAAGATTGGTGATCTTCAGGTCAGAGTTACTCGCGGAGATTCCTCGTTCCTCGGAATGACAAACTTTGTGTTATTTCGACAATTCATACATTTTCGGCAAAGAATTCACCAACGCCGATTTTGTTTTTGCACTATAATTTTTAAAATCAGTAGTATTCGAAACAGAACCATTCGGAACATAATATCCGTCTTTATTGTTGTTCCAAAACATTACATAGCTTATTTGGATGTCATTTTTAGTTAGAGAACTATAAAGTAAAGTCGAAAACCAATCGGTAATTGCAGGCGTTGAGCTTGTTACGCGAAAACCAGTTTCGGTTAAAGCAGCAATTTTTACTTTAGTTTTAGCATAATCTGAAAGGATTTTTAGTTTACTGTTTGCTCTGTCAGCTCCAGTTTGTCCTTGATTATTAAAATCACCATAATTATCCATTCCAAGGATATCTACATAATTATCACCTGGATAGCGGCTTAAATAATCGGCTTGCGTAGTGTATGAATTATCAGGAGAAAAAGCATATAAAATGTTGTGAACGCCTTTAGTATTCTTTAAATAATCAACTGTGAATTGATACGCTTTTTTGTATTCGTCAGAAGTAGAAAAACTCGCGCCCCACCAAAACCAGCTTCCATCAAATTCATGAAAAGGTCTGAAGATTATCGGAATCAATTCACCATTTGTACCTTTTAAATTCGAAACTACACTAGCAACTTTATCTAGTTTTTTCTTGTACCATTCATTATTTGCTCCGCCCGGTAAAATGCTTCTGAAAGCCGTAGTTTTTTGTTCCGATGTCATATCGGCAGCATAAAAAGATTCCTCTTTATTTGGTTCTCTCAAATGCCAGCAAAAAGTATTTATTGCACCTTTCGCGTAAGCGGCTTTTGCATCAGAAACAATTTTTTGTTCTTGCTGATAAAACCAATTACTTGCTGTGCCGTCATTACTTTTGTCGGTAATAAACATAAAATCTGAACCTAAAATTGCAGGATCAAATCCCGTATTTTTTTTGATATCAGAATCTCCTCCCGCATCTAGATAAAAACTATTAAAAGGATCTTGCTGACCAATTGCTGTTTTCGTTTTGGCTAATTTTTTCAAATTATAAAACAAAGCAACCGTTTCTTTTGTCGCATTGGGATCAACTAAATAAGTCGCAGCATTTGCGGTCGTTAACGGATCAGTATCAACCACAACTGGCGGATCAATTATAACCGGCGAATCTGAATCATCATTGCTGGAACAACCTGCAATTGATAAAAAGAGCGCAGTTATAAAAGTTATTTTTAGGATATTGTTTTTCATTTTTATTTTTCAGGATTAGCAATCGGATTTAATTTAAGATATTCTTCTTCTGAAAGTGAAATGGCTTTTACATCATCAAAAAAGACTGTGCCATTTGTTTGAGCTAACGCCAGCATGATTCTTATTTTCCTGGCTTCTGCGGGAATTTTTACTGTCTTTTTAAAATATGTCCAATTTGTTGAACCTACAGCCTGACCAATTCTTTCGGTGCTAATTTGTTTGTCTCCAGAGTTTGTAAATTCGACAATTATTGCACCACATTTATAATCTTCTTTTTGAGTCTCAATAGCATCAGATTTTATCCAGGCGCTGACTTCTAAAGCATAACTGTTTTTAGGCAACGTAATAATTTGATCCAAAGCTTTCCACTCGGCACCAACAAACTGATTGATTGCAGCACTGTTTTTTCCAGATTTTTTTTCAAGCGGAGAAAGCGCAGCATTTTCTTCTCCTCTCCAATTAAGAAGATCGGTTTCGAATCCGCCGTTTTTTACTAAGTTGGTTTGTGCATTTGTCATTGTAATTAGAAATAACGAACAAAAAAAGAAGAGTGTTTTCATAATCAGGATTTTAATTCAATTAAATGCTTTAGATATGTTTTCTAATCCGGTATTCTCTGAATAAGTTCTAAACAGGCTCGGCTGTTGTGATACGGACATTTCCAGAAACCGGCTTTGTCTTTTTCGATCAAAGTATAATCGCGGTAAACGCCCCAGAACCATTCGCCGTTTTGTTTGTCAAGAATGTATTTTTTAATGAAATCCCAGTTCTTTAAAGCAATTTCTAAATAGTTTTCGTCATCTGTTAATTGGTATGCGTTATAAAAACCAATTAAAGCTTCGGCTTGAACCCACCAATGTTTTTCGGCAATCAATTCATTGTTTTTTGGATCTAATTCATACCATAAACCACCATCAGTATCAAGACCTTCTTTTGTAACTTCGGCCATTAAAACAGCATGTTTTTGATAACGCGAAATCAAACTTCTATCTTCAGAAATTTCAGCACATTGTAATAAAAGCCAAGCCGCTTCGATATCATGGCCGTATGAAATCACATCTGGTTTTTCGATCCAGTTTTCGTCAAAAAACAAGCGTAAATGCCCAGTTTCGGTATTTATAAAATGCCTGTGAATGGTTTCAAGCAATCCAATAATAGCTTCTTGAAGTGCTTTGTCTTTCCAGACCTTAAATAAATTTGCATAAGCTTCGACAATATGCAAATGTGTGTTCATGGTCTTTTTTTCGTTGGCATCTTTGTCGCTCAAACGCAAATCGTCAATAGGTTGCCAATCGCGTGTTAATGCCTCAAAATAGCCTTTGTTTTCAGGATCAAAACTGTGTTCCTGAATTTTTAAATATAAATTGATGGCTATTTCTAAAGCTTTTTCCTCTTTAGAAATAGCATAATATTCAGATAATCCATAAATCGCAAAAGCCAGAGCGTAAATCTGATTTTTAGTGTCTTTTGGAGTTTTGTCCACATTTATACTCCAAAATAATCCGCCAAACTCTGAATCATAAAAATATTTTGAAAGAAACTCAAATGCTCTTTTGGCCAATTGTTTATGCTCTTCTTTTTGGGTAACTTGATAACTTGCTGAAAACGACCATAATATTCGGGCGTTTAAAACGGCACCTTTTTCAGTATTGGCGATAATGTGTTCTTCAAAATCAATCTGACCAATAAAACCGTCATTTTGATTGTCAATAGTATGTTTTGACCAATATTTTAAAATGGAATCCAGTTCTGCGGTTAATTCAGATTTAAACTGTTTTAGTTTTGCTGACACGATGAATTATATTGCGTTATTTTTTTCAATTTGGCTGATAATTGTTTCTACAGAACCTGCAGAAATGAACGTATCAGCTGGCGTATTAGTTACATAATCAACAAGTTTTGCTACAGATGAAACTGCAACGTGCATTCTAGTATCAGATGATGCGTAATACACATAAACCGTTCCGTCAGCATCTTCAATCCATCCGTTTGAAAATAATACATTTGATACGTCGCCAACTCTTTCAATTCCTTCTGGTCCCATGAAATGTCCGGCAGGAACGTGCGTAACTTTTGAAATATCATTCAAATCCGTCATGAACATATATAAGGTGTAACGCAAACCTGCAGCGGTATTACGAACGCCGTGTGCCAAGTGTAACCAGCCTTTTTCGGTTTTAATTGGAGCAGGGCCAAGACCATTTTTTAGTTCATAAATAGTATGATATTGTTTTCCGAAAATGATTTTTTCCTCTTTTACAATTGGGTTTTTCATGTCTTCAACATAGCCTAAACCAATTCCGCCTCCAGCACCAACATCAATAAAACCATCTTGTGGACGTGTATATAAAGCATATTTTCCGTTAACAAATTCTGGATGCAAAACAACATTTCGCTGTTGTCCAGTATTCGAAATTAAATCCGGAAGTCTTTCCCAGTTTATTAAATCCTTAGAACGCACAATTCCTGCATTGGCTACAGCCGAACTTGTATCGCCTTTTGGTGCTTTTGGATCTTTTCTTTCGGTACAAAAAATACCGTAAACCCAGCCGTCTTCGTGGTTTATCAAACGCATATCATAAACGTTTGTGTCCGGTTCTTCGGTTTGTGGAATCACGCATGGTTTTTCCCAAAACTCAAAATTATCAATACCATTTGGACTTTCAGCAATAGCAAAAAAAGATTTTCTGTCAATTCCTTCAACACGAACGGCAAGTAAATATTTTCCATTCCATTTCATTGCGCCGGCGTTAAAAGCGGCGTTCATTCCGATTCTTTCCTGCAAAAACGGATTTGTTTTTTCGTTTAAGTCAAAACGCCAGTTTAAAGGCACATGAGCTGCGGTAACAACAGGATTTTTATAACGCTGATAAATTCCGTTTCCAGCATTTTCTTCGGGAGCATTTTTTTGCTCCACAAGTGCTTTATGTTCTTTTTCTAATGCTGTTTTTCGGTCTTGAAAAACAGCTGAAGATTTTATTGTTGTCATATATTTTTATTTCGGTATCTGATTTATTTTTATAGTTTTTGGTCTCTTTTTTCGTTTAAATCTTGTTCTATCGTTTGCAGTTTTTCTTCAGATAAAGGATAGAATAAAATAAAAGCGACTGATATTGCGGCTGCGATTGCAGGAAGTATGCTTAACATTAATTGAATTCCGTGTTGTGCTGTGGCTGTTTGTTCAACATTGGCTTTAAAACCATAATAACCTAAAAGCCATCCAGCGCCCGCGCCACCAATTGTCCAACCAAATTTTTGTGACATTGATGAAGCTGAGAAAACCAAACCAGTTGCACGGCGTCCTTGTTTCCATTCTGAATAATCAGCGCTGTCAGCGTACATTGACCAGATTAATGGGAAAATACAGCCCGCACAAATGCTGATTAAAATTTGAAAAGTCATAATCAGGAAAACATCTTCTTTTCCTAAGAAATAGAAAATGATGCTTAAAATTGAAGCTAAAGCCATTGCGCCAAAAAAGGTGTTTTTCTTCCCAATTTTATTTGCAATTGGCGTTGCCAAAATAACGCCAATGATATTTGCGGCTTGGCCTAAAACGAAATAAATAGAAGTTGGTGTCATATGAAAATCATGTCCGAAGATGGAAAAATCGAAGTTCACATTCTTGCTGACATAATATTTAAAGTAAAAAACAGCAGCACCGTCTCTAATAGAATTGAATATCAAAGTTCCGATTCCGGCACCAAGTAAAATCCACCAAGGTTTATTTTTTAATAAATCTTTTAAATCTTCTTTTAAGTTAGATTCTTCATTTTCAATAGGTTTTACTCTTTCTTTAGTGAAGAAAAAACAAGCCCAGAAAAATAGTGTTGTAATTATGCCAAAAACGATCATGGTTTTCAGCCAGCCAGTTTTAGAATCAAGGCTTCCGCCGAAATAATTCACTAAAGGTTCAATTAACCAAAGTGCCAAAAAACTTCCAGCAAATGCGAAAACCATTCGGTATGAAGACAATGTATTCCTTTCTTTTCGGTCCGATGACATAACGCCTAAAAGTGAAGCATACGGAACGTTGATTAACGAATAAATCATCATCATTAGTGAATACGTTACATAAGCATATATTATTTTTCCTTTTTCATCAAAATCTGGTGTGTAAAAAGTTAGAACTCCAATTACGGCAAAAGGTACTGCAACCCATAATAAATAAGGCCTGAATTTTCCCCATTTAGTTTTTGTTCTGTCGGCAATGATTCCTACGATAGGATCAAAACAAGAATCCCAGATTCTGGTAATTAGAAACATGGTTCCTACGACAGCTGGTGCTATTCCGAAAACATCAGTATAGAAAAAGAGAAGATACATGCTGAAAATTTTCCAGAACATAGATGATGCAGCGTCTCCGAGACCGTAACCGATTTTTTCTTTTAAATTAATTTTGTCGTGCATTGAATTCTTTTTAAAGGTTGTAAGTTAGATTTGGTTGTTATTTTAAGGCTTTCTGAATATCTTTTTCAAAAAGTGTTTTGTCTAGGTTATAAAAATCTACAAAATCTTTTTCGCTGACTTGTCCAGGAAATGGCACGTAATAATGCATTTTTTGCTCTTTTTCCTGCCAGCCGTGGTTTCTCCACAATAAAACATATGATATTTTGTAATCGCCAATTGCTTTGTTTAGAGTTTCTGTCCACCATTTTGAATCCGGAATTGCTTCGTAACCAGCTTCGGCAACGGCGATTAATTTGTGTTTTTCGAGTCCAATTTCATTTACAATTTTAAGCTGTTTCTGAACTTCGTCAATGAATTTTTTGCCGTCTTTATCGTCATTATTTTGATAACTGTCAAAGCTTAAAATATCAGCATAATTATCTCCAGGATAATTGGCTAAAAAATCTTCTTTAGTACCAAAACTGCTTGTATTGTAGATATAAATTAAATTGTGAACACCTTTTTTCTGAAGGTATTCTAAAGTGAATTTCCATAAAGTTTTAAATTCTTCGGGTGTACAATTTCCTTTCCCCCACCAAAACCAGCCTCCGGTAAGTTCATGATAAGGTCTGAAAAGAATCGGAATGTTTTTTCCTTTTTTATCTTTTAAAGACAAAAAGAAACCAGCAGCTTTATCAAGCCAAGAAGTAAATTTTTTATGGTTTTCGCCGCCAGGCAAAACTGTTTTTAGAGAGTTTGGAGTATTGTCCCAAGCATTTTTCCCAGTTGCGGGATTGTCAAAATGCCAGCTGATAGTTGAAATACCGCCTCTTTCATTGGCTTCTTTGATGTATTGTTTCATTTTATCAAAAGGAACTCCGTCAATATTTTTGGAATCGTCTTTTTCTAAACCAGCAATATCCCAGCCGTAAACTGCGGGATAATCTCCTGCGGTTTCTTTTACATCGCTTCGGCCGTTTTCATACTTCCATTTTACGCCATAGGCAAGGTCATCTTGATGTCCAAACAGATATCCTTTTTGAGTTAATTGATTTAATTTTTTATACAGCGAAACGGTTTCAGGTGTCGCTTTTTTATCTGAAAGTGACAAATTAGTATTACTGACAATAGCTTTTGAAGAACATGAAGTTCCAATAAATACTGCAATAATTAAGGTAAGTATGTTTTTTTTCATTCTGGTTTAATAGTGTTTCTGGATGTAATATCCACAAATTCAGAGATTGAGAATGTGATTTTTGTGTTTCAATTTTCAATCGACGATTCAGTATTGTTTTTTAGATAAAATTATTAAAACTTTAAAAAGATATTCTATTAAAAACGATTAATGTTTATTATTGATAACCTTTTTAGAAAATCGATAATTCTATTTTTCAAAGATAATTGGATGTTTATCGTGTAATTAATATTATTTTATCAATTATATATCATATTATTGCAATCGAAAAAGATCTAATTACTTCATAAAATACCTTTATATAGATATGAGCAGTACTAAAAATTTTTATAGAGAAATAGCGCCGCTGTCTGCTGGAGACAGTTTTTTGGTTTTTGACCGAGTTAAAGATAGTTTTGATTTTCCGGTTCATTATCATCCGGAATTTGAGATTAATTTTATTCTAAACGGAAAAGGAGTGAAGCGCGTTGTTGGTGATAATATTGAAGAAATCGACAATGTTGAATTGGTTTTGATTGGGCCGAATTTATATCACGGTTGGGAATTGAATAAATGTACAAGCAAAAAAATACATGAAATTACAATTCAATTTCATAATGATTTATTTCATGAATCTTTATTGTCAAGACGAATTATGAATCCGATTCGGGATATGTTTAATCGTTCGATTCATGGAATTTTGTTTTCTAAAAAAGTAGCTGAAGAATTGACGCCAAGGCTTGTAAGGCTTTCTAAATTAGATGGTATGGACTATTTTTTAGAAATCACTTCATTATTATATGATCTTGCCAATTCCAGAAATCAGCGTTTGCTTTCTACTTATACTGTAGATTATGATACGTTTGATGATTATGATAAAATGAAGTTGGTTTATGAATATGTTCAGAAAAATTTTGCCGATAAAATTACTTTAGAAGATGCTGCAAATGTGGCAAGCATGTCTATAATTTCCTTCAACCGATTTATTAAAAAACGCACCGGAAAAACTTTTGTCAATTATATTAATGACATCCGAATTGGATATGCAGCGCGCTGGCTTGTTGAAAAAGATATGAGTGTTTCAGAAGTGGCTTTTAAATCGGGTTTTAATAATATTGCCAATTTCAATCGTAGTTTTAAAGCTACTAAAAACTGCACGCCTAGTCAATATAGAGAGGATTTTTCTGGATTAAAGCGCATTTTATAGTGATACTTTTTTTTCACAAACAAATATTATTTTTAACGAAATCGTTTGCTTTTTGCAGATTCGTTCATTTTTATTTATAAGAAGTGGTGATTTAAGAGGTGCTATTGCGAAAAATGCAATTAATGTCTGGTTTTATTTTCATATGTGTTTTTTTAAACTGATATAGTAAAAATATTATCATTAAATGATATAATACTATCGATTTAATGTTTTGTTCTGTTATAGATTTGTTAAATAATTTAGAAAATAAATCACACCCTTTTTATTACTTAATTATGAATAAAACAAATTTAAACTAACCAAACACTTATTATGAAAAAACTAATGACTAACTTTATTCATTGGAATGCTAACCACAGAGCAGTTCCTTTGATTTTATTCTTGTTGCTGAGTAATTTTATTACTGCTCAGGTTAAAATATCAGGAGTAGTTTCTGATGATAAAGGAATGACAATTCCTGGAGCCAACATTTCTGTTGTTGGTACAAAAACTACAGCTTCGACTGATTTTGACGGTAAATACACGATTGATGCTCCTTCAAACGGGACTTTATTAGTTTCATTTATTGGATTTGATTCTCAAAAAATAGCCATTGGAGGCAGAACAAAGATTAATGTTTCACTGCAATCAAGTTCTGAAGACTTAAAAGAGGTAGTTGTAATTGGTTACGGAACTCAGAAAAAGAAAGACGTAAACGGCGCAATATCTTCAGTAAAATCAACAGATATTGAGAATTTAAAGCAGGTTTCTATTGATCAAATGCTTCAGGGTAAAGCAGCAGGGGTTTCGGTAACAAATAACTCAGGACAACCTGGAGGTGCGGCTTCTGTTAGAGTTCGTGGTACGACTTCGATCACAGGAACTAACGAGCCTTTGTATGTAATTGACGGTGTGCCAATCTCTGGAGATGCTACGGGTAAATCAACTAGTGGTCAGACTTTGGCTGGAAAAGATGGTTTTTCTTCTTCAGGAGGAAGTGGAAATAACGCTATGAGTCCACTTTCTATGATCAATCCAAATGATATTGAATCTATGGATATCTTAAAAGATGCTTCTGCAACAGCAATTTACGGTTCTAGAGGAGCTAATGGTGTAATCATTATTACAACGAAACAAGGTAAAAAAGGAACAGGAAAAGTATCTTATGAAAACTATACTTCGTTTGCTTCTGTAACTAATAAATTAGATGTTTTGACTTTGCCTGAATATGCAACTTTAAAAACTAATTTGGCAAAATTATGGGGTTTTCAAACACGTCAGGAATTTTCACATCCAGAATTATTAGGACCTGGAACGAATTGGCAAGATGAGGTTTACAGAACAGCAATTTCTAACAGCCATCAATTGTCATTTTCTGGTGCAAAAGACGGAACAAGCTACTATTTGTCTGGAAGTTATTTAGATAATGAAGGAACAATCATCAATTCTGGATTAAAAAGATATACAGTTAGATTGAACTTAGATTCTAAAATTAAATCTTGGTTGAGAGTGGGAGGTAATCTTACTGGAGGTATTACAAATGAAAGAATCACAGTAAATCAAAGTTTCTCTGGATTGATTTCTAATACTTTATTGCAGTCGCCAGATATTCCTGTTAGAAATTCAGACGGAACTTTTGCTGGACCACCATCATCTGAACAAAGTGTAACCTATTACAATCCAGTTGCTGAGGCTTTAACCAGAGATAATAAATTGGTTAGAAAGAATTTCTTAGGAAATGTTTATGCTGAGGCTGAAATTGTAAAAGGTTTAAAATACCGTTTAGAAATTGCAGCAAACACTGAATTTTCTGAAAATGATGATTTTAGACCATCTTATAAATGGGGAAGCCAAACGAACTTGCTTGCTGATCTTGATGTAAGAAGACAAAACTGGTATTCTACAAACATCAAAAATTTATTGACTTACGATAAAACTATCGGAAAACATAAATTTACAGTTTTAGCAGGTCAGGAAGCTAATGATTCTCACTGGGAAGGTTTAATTGCTTCTGCACAAGGTTTTAAAACAAATTCAATTCACACTATTAATTTAGCTGATGTTGATAATAATACAGTAACACAATATAAAGGAAGCGCTTCATTATCGTCTCTTTTTGCTCGTATTATTTATGATTTCAATGACAAATACAGTATTACAGCTTCGATCAGACAAGACGTTTCTTCTAAATTTGATCCAACTACAAACAATCAAAAAGGTGTTTTCAACGCGATTTCTGGTTCTTGGAGATTATCTAATGAATCTTTTATGGAAGGAACTCGTAAATATGTTGATAATATTAAAATAAGAGTTGGTTACGGAGAAACTGGAAATCAGCAAATTCCAAACAACAGCTATTCTGCAATGTTAGGAACGCAAAATTCTGGTTTAGGAAGCGGATTCCTTCCGTCAAATTATCCAAATCCAGATTTAGTTTGGGAATCATTAAATCAGACGAATCTTGGTATTGATTTTACAATGTTTGACAGCAAACTTTCTGCAAGTTTTGATGTTTACGACAAAAAATCAGAAGGTTTCTTATTCCAGGTTCCATTGCCTCTTTACTTGACTGGTGGTGGAGGTCAATATGGAGGAGTTTCTGCACCTTACTCTAATTTAGGTACAATGAGTAATAAAGGTTTCGATTTGACTCTTGGTTATGACATGAGATCTACAGGAAATTTCAATTGGAATGCTTCAGCAGTTGTTTCTCATTACAAAAATAATTTGGATGAAATTGCAAACGGAATAGTTTTGACTCAGGAAGTAAATACTAATGGATATCAACCGGTTGTGGTTACGAATACTACTATTGGAAATCCAATTGGTTTGTTCTACGGGTATAAAACAGACGGACTTTTTAAAGATCAGGCAGTTTTGAATAGCGCGCCGATTCAATTTGGTCAACCTGTTGGAACTGGAGCTGGAGAAACAGCACTTGGTGATGTTAAATATGTTGACGTAAATGGTGATGGAAAAATTGATGCTGCTGATAAAACATTCATCGGAAATCCGCATCCAAAATTCACTTACGGTTTTACAAATAATTTCAGATACAAAAACGTAGATCTTTCAATTTTTCTTCAGGGATCTTACGGAAATGATGTTATGAACTTGACGAAAAGAGCAGGTACAACGAATGCTTCGTTATATGATAATCAATTAGTAGATGCTATGGATTATTATTCGTCTACAAATACAGCGAGTAATAACCCAAGGCCAATTGCAGATGCATCAAACAACAACTTGCTTATTTCGGATCGTTATGTCGAGGATGGTTCTTATTTGAGAATTCAAAACGTTACGTTAGGATATTCATTGCCACAGGATGTTCTTTCAAAATATAAAATTTCAAGATTAAGATTGTACGGATCTGCTCAAAATTTATACACGTTTACTAATTATTCAGGTTACGATCCAGAGATTGGCTCATTTAATCAAAATGTGCTTTTATCAGGAATTGACAACGGAAGATATCCGGTAGCAAGAACATTTTTAGTTGGTCTTAACTTAGAATTTTAAAAATTAAAAAAAAATGAAAAAGAAATCTTTTTTAAATAGATATAGTTTGCTTTTTATAGCAGCAGCGTTTCTGACTTTTGCATCATGTTCAGATGATTTTACGGACAGACCTTCTGAAGATGGAATAAGTTTGGATTCTTATTACAGCACAAATGATCAGGTTTCATCGGCTACAAATGGTATGTATAGCAGAACTTGGTTTCAGATGTATAATAAATTTTGGTGGGCGCTTGAAGTAGGTTCAGGAAATATGTACTCAGGTTCTCCAGATGTAAGCGGATTGCGAACATTTGCATTAAACGGAAGTGATCCGGAATTAGTAAACGGTTGGTCATCATTATGGGCAAATGTGCAGCAGTCTAATATGATTATTAACTTTTTGGCTGCGCGAGTAGGTCCAGACGTTGATAAAGCTGTTTTAGACAATGCAATAGGCGAGGCTTATTTTATGAGAGCTACAGCTTATTTTGATTTAGTAAGACTTTGGGGGCCGGTGCCAATTATCGAAAACCCGCTTGATTACACAAGTAATCCTTATGTAAACACCAATACAGTTGCAGATATTTATAAATTAATCACAATGGATTATTTAAAAGCAATTGATTTATTGGCTGCTAAAACAAGAGGAACAAATTATGCAAGTAATGGACACGTTTCTAAAGGTTCGGCAAGAGCATTATTGGCAAAAGTGTATTTGTACCAAAAAGATTATGCAAATGCAAAAGCAATGGCAGAAGCTGTTATCAGCAGTGGTGAATTTAAACTTTTAGGAGGTGATCAATTGCCAGGAAAAAGTTTTGCAGATTTGTTTACTTATCCAAACAACAATAATGAAGAATCTATTTTTGCGATTCAATGGAAAGGTGACGGAGCTTATGGTTCTGCAAATAACTGTAACACGCAATTTGGATTCCAAGATGGTACATTGTCAACTTCAAATGCATCTTACGCAGGAGTTTTTGGACCAAGTCAAGAGGTGATTCTTTCTTTATATGGAGCTGGTGATTTAAGAAAACATGAAACTGTAATGGTTGCAGGAGATAGTTATCCAACTATTAAAACAACACAAGGAATTGGTTTTACTGTTCCAACTGGTAAAGATTTGGCTCAGGCTTCAGGAGGTGCAATTAAAAAATATTGTATTGGTGTTGTAAACGGAAGTGCTACTGGTCAAGCCGATGCATGGGCAATGATGGATAATAATACTTATGTTATGCGTTATGCAGAGTTGTTGTTGATTCATGCTGAAGCGGTTTTAGGAGCGAATGCAAGTACAACTGATGCGAGTGCCTTAAATTCAATCAATCAGGTTAGAAGAAGAGCTGGCTTAGCTAATTTAACTTCAATTACTTTTGATGATATCTTTTTAGAAAGAAGAAAAGAATTGTGTTTTGAAGGAGATTATTGGTTTGATTTAGGACGTATTGATAAAAATAAAGCAATCGCAATTATGTCGGCTCAAAACAGAGGTGATAGATATGCTGAACGTCATTACACGCCTGTGTACAGTCAAGATCATGCAACAAATGATTTCTATATGGATTATCCGGATAATGAGGTAGCTAAAAATCCTAAGTTGTTACAAGCACCAGTTCCGTATACTTTTAAATAATTACTAAAATTTGACCATTATGAAAAATATAAAAATAAAATACCTTTTGCCGTTTTTTACGATGGCATTTATGGTGCTAGGATTGTTGTCTTCATGCGATAATGATGAAGCTGCAGGCGGTTCTGGAGGAACACCTGTAATCACAAGTGTTGCAAAATCTGTTGAAGGAGATTTGGTGCCGGTTAAGGTTGGAGATCCTAAAAATTATTATATCATTCAGGGATCAGGCCTTGCTAATGTAACAAAAATCTATTTTAATGATTTTGATACTTATTTCAACCCGACATTAGTTACGGATTCTGCAATTTTTGTTTTAATTGACGAAAAAACACCATATGCAAATTCAAGTAATAAATTAAAATTGGTTACAAAAACGGGAACCGTTTTGTATGACTTTGTGATTGCGCCGCCAACACCAAAATTAGAGAGCTATAATTCTATTAATGCTGCTGAAGGTGAAATTGTAACAGTTTATGGTGATTATTTCTTGAATCCAACGGTAAAAGTAGGAACAGCAGATGTGCCTGTAATTTCTTCAACATTGACTGAAATTAAATTTAAAATGCCAGCTAATGCAACAGATAAGTATGTTACTGTGACAAATATTTCTGGTTCTACTGTTTCTGAAGAAGCGATTGGTTCGGCATTATATGATGATGCTTTGCAAGGTGACGCAGGACATTGGATGTGGAGCGGTGGCGATACTTTTGACACAGATTTTAAAGACGATAAAGTTCAAGGTAAATCTTCAATTAAATTTGTATTTGGAGGATGGAATGGCGCTGATATGAAATTTAATTCTAGAAATATTTCAAAATATAAAGCATTTAGAGTAAAAGTGAAATCGACATCGACAAATACTGGTGCAAGTGTCATATTTGTTTTTGGCGGATGGGCTTATCAAATTAAAAAAACAATAACTCCAAATTGGACTACAATTGAAATTCCATTTTCAGATATTGGAAATCCAACGACTTTCGATCAGCTGACACTTCAGGAATCGGGTAATTTTGGAGGAAATACAATCCTTATGGATGACATGGGATTCGTATTAAAATAAAAGCAGTTATTTGTTTTGAGTTTTGTTTAAGTATTCCCTAATCTACTCAATTAGGGAATACTTTTTTTAATTATAATTAATTTGAAATTTTAATAATGAAAAAGATAATTTCAGCATTCGTTCTTTTTATTTCCTGTCTGAGTTTCGGGCAAGGAAATACGCATAATCAGCCAGGAGGAAAATTCGAAGGCTTAGCCATGACACCGCCAATGGGATGGAATTCCTGGAATACTTTTGGAACCGATATTAATGAAAAATTAGTAAAAGAAACCGCCGATATTATGGTTTCGTCAGGTTTGGCGTCGGCTGGTTATGATTATATTGTTTTAGATGACGGCTGGATGACAAGAGAACGTGATGCAAATGGCGATCTTGTTCCTGATCCGGTTAAATTTCCAAACGGAATGAAAGCGCTGATTGACTATGTGCACAGCAAAGGCTTGAAATTTGGTTTGTACAATTGTGCAGGAACGCAAACTTGTGCAGGCTATCCGGGAACGCGTGGTTACGAATATCAAGATGCGCGTTTTTATGCTAAATTAGGAATTGATTTTTTAAAGTACGATTGGTGCAATACAAAAGGAATTACAGCGCCTGAAGCTTATACAACGATGAGTAATGCCTTAAAAGTTGCTGGAAGATCAATTGTTTTTAGTCTTTGTGAATGGGGGGATAATCAGCCTTGGGAATGGGGAAAACCAATTGGGAATCTTTGGAGAATTTCAGGAGATATTTATCCTTGCTTTGACTGCGAATTCAAACACCCGGAAAATTGGTCGTCTTGGGGATTTATGAAAATCGCCGAAATGCGAAAAGACATCCGTAAATATTCTGGCCCCGATCATTGGAATGATTTTGATATGATGGAAGTTGGAAATGAAATGAATGATACCGAAGATAAATCGCATTTTGCCATGTGGTGTATGCTTTCTTCGCCGTTATTTACAGGAAATGATTACCGAAAAATGTCGAAAGAAACATTAGCAATTTTAACTAACAAAGATTTGATTGCGGTAAATCAGGATAAATTAGGAATTCAGGGATTTAAATATGCAGCAGAAGATGGTTTGGAAGTTTGGGTTAAGCCTTTGTCAGATGGAAATTGGGTAATTACTTTTTTAAATAGAAGTGATGTAGCTAAAAAAGTCAATTTCGATTTTAAAAAGAATATCATCAAAGATGCTGATTTTGGTTATGAAGCCGATTTTAATAAAGTAAATTATAAAATAAAGGATCTTTGGAAAAACAAAGAAATCGGAACTACTAAAAAGAATTTTGTTTCTGACCTTGCGTCACATGATGTTATTACGCTTAGATTAACGCCTTAAATCTTAAATTATGAAATCAAAAAGTCATTTTTATGCTATTGCTTTGTTGTTTTTTTCTTTTGCTTTACAGGCTCAGTTTGTCAAAAAGCATGGACAGTTGAGTGTTAACGGAACTCAATTAGTAGATAAAAATAACAATCCCATTGTTTTACGTGGATTGAGTTTTGGCTGGCATAGCATGTGGCCGAGATTTTATAATGAAAAAGCAGTAAGCTGGCTAAAGAAGGATTTTAATTGCAATGTTGTCAGAGCCGCCAATGGAATCGAGTTAGGGGAGATGTCTTATATGAAAGAGCCTCAACAATCAAAAGAAAAGATTGAAGCGGTTGTAAATGGCGCTATCAAATCAGATATTTATGTGATAATTGATTGGCACAGTCATAATATTAATTTGAAAGAAGCATCGGCTTTTTTTGCCGAGATGTCAAAAAAGTATGCCAAATATCCTAATATAATATATGAGGTGTTTAATGAACCCGATTATGAAAGTTGGTGGGAAGTTAAAACGTATGCCGAAGAGATTATTCGTGTAATTAGAGAAAATGATCCTAATAATATTATTTTGGTTGGATGCCCACATTGGGATCAGGATATTAGCCTTCCTGCCGAAGATCCTATTATAGGATACAATAATATAATGTATACAATGCATTTTTATGCAGCAACTCATGGCAAAGAATTAAGAGATAGAACTGATGCAGCCATAAAAAGCGGATTACCAGTTTTTATTTCTGAATCTGCCGGAATGGAAGCGTCTGGTGACGGACCTTTAAATATAAAAGCCTGGCAGGAATATATTGATTGGATGGAATCCCGAAAATTGAGTTGGATTACTTGGTCGGTTTCTGATAAAGATGAAACTTGTTCTATTCTTAAGAAATCGGCTAAGTCGGAAGGAAAGTGGAAGGATGAAGATTTAAAAGAATCTGGTATTAAGGTTAGAGAGTTTTTAAGAAAATATAATACGCAGGAATAGAAAGATTCTTGTTGTTTTTTATGAAGCCTGTTCAGTTTTGAACAGGCTTTTTTTGTTGTCAAAATGAGAAATTGAATCTTTTGTTGAAGATTGTTCTTTGCTATTTTGTAGGTTTATTTTTGTAGGAATTTTGTTTTTATGAAATTGCTTTTTTGGGTTAGTTGATTTTGTTTTGTGTTTTGGTTTAATTTTTAATATTTTACTTATACCCCCTAATTTTTTAGGGTAATGTTTTGTTTTTGTTGTTTTTTGTGTTGATTTTGCTTGATTTTTTATTTGTTTTTTGTTTAAAACCCTTTTAAAAATTGAAAAATAACTGAAATAGCGTTGTTGAATTTTCAAAAATGAATCCGTATAAATATCAAATAACGATTATTGCTTCTTTAATTTTTGTAATCCGTAATTCTGCTTGTAAAACATCAAAAAAGTACTTTTCGATTGTTCTACTCATACAAAAGTTAATAAATTCGCTAATGAAAATGAAGGGGTTTTTTGAGGATGATGAGGGATATTTAGAATTGACATATACTATTAATTACAGCTATATAAAAGATTAACTAACCAGAATCAATTAATAACCAAAAACCAATTAAAACATGAAAAAAGTATTACACATTTTAGCCGCGATGTTAACGAGTTCTTTTGCTTTTGCTCAAGATGATACTGAGACTTCAACTCCACCAGCAACAACATGGGGCGGATCAGCAGATGCGTACTATAAATACGATTTTTCTAAACAAATGAACGGATTAACGAGCTTTACCAACTCTCAGGATTCATTTGAATTAGGAATGGCCTCTATCGAAGCTGGACACACTTTCGGAAAAGCTTCTGTATTTGTAGACTTAGGATTCGGAAAAAGAGCGGGCGAATTTTCATATAATGAAACAACAGATAAAGATATAAATGCAAAATTTTTAATTAAACAATTGTTCTTTACTTATAATGTTACTGATAAATTTAAATTTGTAGCGGGTAGCTTTGGTACTCATATTGGATATGAGGTATTAGACGCTGTCGATAATAAAAACTACAGTATGTCATATGCATTTTCTTACGGACCGTTCTTTAATACGGGGGTAAAAGCGCAATATACTTCAGGAAAGTTTACAGCTATGTTTGGTATCACTAATCCAACAGATTTTAAATCAGCTATGGATGCTGGTTCAACACAAAAAACATATATAGGACAAGTTGGATATATTGGTGAAACAGGAAGTGCTTATTTGAACTTTACTTCAGGAAGCAGTAATCCTGCATCTGACGAAAATAAAACACAAATCGATTTTGTGGCATCAAAAACAATAAGCGATAGTTTTGGTCTTGGATTCAATGCGACTTATGCTAAAACTAAAAATGATTTTGACAGCGATTTAGATGGAGAATGGTTCTCATTAGTAGGATATGCAAATTACTCATTCTCTCCATCATTATTATTAGCTTACAGAATGGAATATTTCGATGCTAAAGATGCTGCGCCAAGTTTAGGAACTTTAACAGGTTCAAGTGTTTTTGCAAACACAGTTTCTTTAAATTACAAAGTTGGAAAACTGACTATAATTCCTGAGTTAAGATACGATGCTGCATCTGAAGACATCTTTTTAGATAGTGATGCATTGCCAACAGGTGGATCTTTCTATGGTCTTATAGCTACAACATACTCTTTCTAGAGATAAAGATTGATATTTTTTTTTTTTTTTTTGGAGCTGTCGAAACATATTAATGTTTTGGCAGCTTTTTTATTTGGGATGTAGTGTGAATTGCAAAATGTGAATCATTAAATTTAAATGTGAGCAGTGAAAAGTAAGCTGTTAAATATAAATGCGGGAAGTATACTAACTAGATGATTTCTGTATAAGAGCCTTTAGTCGACACAATGATATTGGAAATACTGTGTCTAGTTTTAATTTCACAAATGGTAATATTAAAAGAAGAATTATTGCTCAGTCAACCTATAGCATTTTTAGTCGTAATCCGCTTATTAGGTTATAAAAAAACGCATTTCTAAGTATTTAAGAAATGCGCTTTTGTATTTTTTTTTGAAACTTATTACTGAACTTGTTTTTTATAAATAGAGTAAATAGTGTCTATTGTTTTTCGGTCTAAAGTAGGCGTTACATCAGTTTGAATATAATGTAGTTTGAATGCCATAATTGCTGCCGAAAGATTTTTTGTGTTGTATCCAATTATTCGCAATGCAGGCTCAATTTTAAAATCAAAAGGAGCTTCTTCTAGAATTTCATCTGGCCAAATTCCAAAGCCTTTTTCTGCTAATGTTTTCCAAGGAAATAAAGCACTCGGATCTTGTTTTCTTCCTGGGGCAATATCAGAATGACCTAAAATGTTTTGCGTCGGAATATTATAATCTTTTTTCAATTTTGTCAAAAGAGCAACAAGACTGCTGATTTGGCTTTCTGTAAAAGGCTTGAAGCCGTTGTTGTCTAATTCAATTCCAATCGAGCTTGAGTTGATATCGGTGTTTTTCCCCCAAGTAGATGCGCCTGCATGCCAGGCTCTTAAATAGTCATTCAGCATTTGCACTACTTTTCCATTTTCAGAAATAATATAATGTGCACTAACCTGTGTTTTTGTTTTTGTAAACGTATTTATGGTCTGTTTAAGAGAATCCTGAGCTGTATGATGGATGATGATAAAACTTGGTTTTCTTAAATTGAAATTTACCGTTCCAATCCATTCTGTGGTAATTCCGTTTACTAAATGAGTAGATCCTGTTTTTGACAAAGTGTCCTTTACAATACCTAATTGTGCTGCGTAAGTAGTGTCAATTACAACTGGACTAACTGCTGGAATTGGTTGTGGATCTTTGCTTGTAATTTGGTTTTCCAAATTTTTAAGCTGCTGATCGTATACTTTTTCAGTATTTTTATATGGATTTGTAGAGCAAGAAGTTATGATAATTGCTAAAATCAAATAACAAAAATGTTTTTTTACCATGATCGTTCACATTTGAAGTTGAAGTTAAAAAAAATTATTCTTCAGCTTTTATTGTTTTTTCTTCTGTTGCCTCTTCTTTATGCTCTTTAGAATCTTTTTTCTTTTTGGATTTTGTTTTTTGGGTCCCTTTGTAATTAGCCATAAAATCCTTGTACTTTTCTACTTGGTCAGGATTCAAAAAAGCATTTATTTTTTTATTAGTGCTTTCTCTCAATGCACTAATTTGCTCTACTTTTTGATCCTGGCTGCTGCTTTCATTTTTCAAAAGAACTCCTTGTTCTTTCATGCTGTCGGCTAAAACATTAGTAATTGCAATTGCTTGAAGATCGTCAAGTTTTAGCTCAGGTTTCATTTGTTCTACAATTTTTGCAGCAGTTTCTTCAGCAGGAATTTCTTTTGGTTTGCTTGGAGAACTTTGAGGGCCAGCCATCATACTTCTGTCCATTCCCATTCCGCCTCCACGTCCATATCCTCCGCCGTAACCATTATTATAACTATTATAGCCGCCATATTGAGCTGATGCTACATTAAAACAGCATAAAGTGAAAATGAAAAGAAAAAATAAGTTGGTTGGTTTCATAATAAGTTATCTAAATTGATAATAGTTTAGCGTAAATTTAAGCAGGTTCTCCGTATAAATCAAATTCTGTTGCTTCAATTATCTTGATATTAACAAATTCACCTGTTTTTACGTAATATTTAGAGGCGTCAATCAAAACTTCGTTATCAACATCAGGGCTGTCGAACTCTGTTCTTCCCACGAAATGAGCACCTTCTTTTCTGTCAATAATACATCTGAAAATTTGTCCTACTTTCTCTTGGTTCAAATCCCATGAAATTTGCGACTGAAGTTCCATGATTTCATTTGCTCTTGCTTGCTTAACATCATCTGGAACATCATCTTCCAATAGATAAGCATGCGTGTTTTCTTCATGTGAATAAGCAAAACATCCCATTCTGTCAAACTTCATTTCCTGAACAAAGTCTTTCAAAATTTCAAAATCTTCTTGAGTTTCACCTGGATATCCAACAATTAAAGTAGTTCTGATTGCCATTCCCGGAACTGCCGCACGGAAATCTTTTAATAACTGTGTTGTTTTAGCTTGTGTTGTCCCACGACGCATTGATTTCAAAATGGAATCTGAAATGTGTTGCAACGGAATATCAATATAATTACAAATTTTAGGTTCGCGTTTCATTAATTCTAAAACATCCATCGGAAAACCAGTTGGATAAGCATAATGAAGACGAATCCATTCAATTCCTTCTACTTTTGCTAATTCTTCCAAAAGTTCTGCAAGATTTCGTTTTTTATAAAGATCAAGTCCGTAATAAGTTAAGTCTTGAGCAATTAATATTAATTCTTTAACGCCATTTTTAGCTAAACCTTGAGCTTCTTTAACTAGTTTTTCAATTGGTTGAGAAACGTGTGAGCCTCTCATTAAAGGAATCGCGCAAAAACTGCAAGGTCTGTCGCAACCTTCGGCTATTTTTAAATAAGCGTAATTCTTTGGAGTTGTAGTCAAACGTTCTCCAAGTAATTCGTGTTTATAATCAGCACCTAATGCTTTTAATAATTGTGGCAATTCAGTTGTACCAAAATATTGATCCACATTCGGAATTTCTTTTTCTAAATCTGGTCTGTAACGTTCAGACAAGCATCCAGTTACAAAAACTTTGTCTACTAAGCCTTTGTCTTTTTTGTCTGCATATTCCAAAATCATATTTACTGATTCCGCTTTAGCGTTATCAATAAAACCACAAGTGTTTATTACAATAATGTTTCCTTCTTTTTCTGCAGGAGCCTCATGTTCAACTTCTTTTCCATTAGCACGCAGCTGTCCCATAAGGACTTCACTGTCATAAACATTTTTTGAACACCCAAGAGTGATTACGTTAATTTTGTTCTTTTTTAAAGACTTGGTTCTCATACTTTTATAAATTGGAGTGCAAAATTACACTTTTTTATTCAAACACCGCTTGTTTCCGTTTCTTTTAGGTGTTTTTTATGAAGCTGATGCCGCTTCCGTTGAGCTAAAAAAAAATCCGCCGAGAAAAGAACTCGACGGAAATCCTGATTAATCTATTTTAATTTCTAATTACAATTCAAATAATAAACTCAAAGTAACATTGTTAAGTTTTGATGTAATGTTAGCCCCGTCAGTGAATCCAGTTGCAAAAAATCCTTGATTTGATTTTCTTTCCGAATAAGAATAAGCTAAATCTAATTTAGTTGCTCCAAAACTATAGCCTAAACCTCCTGAATAGCTGTTTAGGTCGCCAATTGTTGTTCCATCTTTATAAGGGCTTCCTTCAAAACGATATCCGCCACGAAGACTTAATCTTTGGATTTTGAATTCTCCACCAATTCTTAATTCTCCATTTGATGTCAATTGATTACTCATATCAGTATTTAATCCTCTAAAACCTGGATCACTTGTTGGTTTGTATTTTGTATTGGCGTAATCCTTAATAGAATAGTCTACACTTATTAATCCTGATTTTCCAAATACATAAGCACCACTAAAAGTGAATTTTCCTGGCGTTTGTAAGGTATATCTATCATATACATTAATCAAATTCGGATTAACATTTTCGTGTATCTCTGGACCACCTGCTGCTTGTCTTGTTGTTGATAAACTTTGTGCAACTTCGTCATATAGGTCGTACCATGTGTTAGATTCGTATGCGGCACCAAACCTTAATCCATCAGTAACTTTAACAATTGCTCCTAATTGAAAAGAAAAACCGTTTCCGTAAGTATATAAGTCGTTATTAAAACGCAGATTCGATATTGTTTCGCCTGCTTCAAGTGGGTTACTGTTGTCTTCGTAAAAACTGCTTGATCTTCTGTAATCTGTAATGTGTACATTTAAATTAGCTCCCAAATAAAGTATATCTTGGAATGAAGTGGCAATATTAAAACTTAATTTACTGTTATATCCGCTTGTGTAAATTTCGTTTTCCTGATAATAATTACCGCCGCCAGGAACTGCAGAAACATATTGTGTATTATTGCCATCATTTGGGTTGACAGGATTGATAACGTATCCTTTATATCCAAAATAGGCTTGTTGTTCATCATAATACATATCGCGATATGGTACTCCTGTTATTACATTTAAAGGTATTCCATTAGCATAAGTCAAAAAGTACTGATCAATAGAATTTCTTGGATTTGTACCGGCAGAAAATATGTTATTGTTAAAATTGTTGGTGTTTTCATAAGTCGCCCCAATCACAATTTTTTTCCAATTATTTTTTGGATTATGATCATGAAAAACAAAAACGCCACCTGCTTGGTTTAAGATAAAAGAATTGTCTTTGTCGCTGGTTTCAGTTCCGAAATAATTGGAGTTGTTTTTCTTGGTTTGATTGCTAAAAGTAACTCCGATTTGATTATTGTTGAATACAGCAGAACCTGCAGGATTCACAGCTAAAGCTGATAAATCCCCACCAACAGCTCCAAAAGCACCGCTCATGGCTCTGTAACGTGCAGTTCCGGTTAAATTATCTTGAGCATATCGCACAGCATCAGATACTTCTTGTGAATGTAGAGCGCTAAAAGATAGCCCTATAGTAAAAAGGAAGAATATTTTTTTCATCTGGTTTGGTATTTAAAGTGATAGAATGATTTGGTGAAAGAGTTGTTATCTTCTTCCGCCGCCACCGCCACCGCCGTAGGATCTTCCTCCTCCGCCACCGCCACCACTGTAGCCGCCACCGCCGCCACTGCTTCTCATGCTGCTTCCGCTACTGTTCATAGAACGAGATGGGCTAGGAGAGTAAGTTCTAGATGGGCTACTGTTTGAAGGGCTGTAACTTCTGTTTGTTGTCCCTGCGCTTGATCTTCTGTTTGAATAATCGTAACCACTACTTTGGCTTTGAGCTGTACCTCTTCTGTCTGTAAAAGTTGGACTTGAATATGTTCTGCCATTTACAGAAGAACTTCTTCTGAAGTCTGAGTAACTTCTGCCATTCGTGCTATAATTGCTGCTTCTTCCTGCGTAGTTTCTTGATGAGAAATTATTTCCGGCATAACTTCTGCCAGCATAATTTCTTCCTGCATATGAGCCTCTTCCTGCATATGAATCTCTAGATGTGTATCCTCTAGATCCATAATAAGCGGCAGAGCCTCTTCTTCCATAGCTATAAGAGTAATTATTGTAGTATCCGTAACCTGGGTAGCCCCATCCTGGATATCCCCAGCCTGGGTAACCCCAGCCTGGATAATATCCCCATCCATAGTAAGGATATCCCCATCCATATCCGTATCCGTAATAAGGGTATCCCCATCCAAATCCAATTCCCCAAGACCATGAAGGATCAGAATAATAGGTTACAGAAGTTTCTGTAGTTCCGCTTCCCCAAGCAGGATAAGCAACAGATGCTGTTTGAGTACTGTCGTTTACTGCATAATTACTGTAATTGTCTACATCAGTAAAAATTTCGGTAGGCTGGTTGTCGTCTTGAAGTGATTTGAAGTAATCTTTATATTGATTGTTGACGTTTGCAGAGCTTGTCTGCGTGTATGTATTTGTAGATTTGCCATAAACTCCATCATTATCATAATAAGAGGAATTTTGGTAAGAGCCACACGATGCAAGTAGAAAACTCAGTAATCCAATTAAGTAAAAGTAACTTGAGTTTTGGCGGAGAGAAGTAGAAGTTTTCATATCTGTGGTGTTTTTTATTGTTGCACATTACAAAAATAGTTAGTTTTGTCAAACTATTTAGTTAAAATTATTAAAACAAAATTTGTGCCAAACTATATAATATGAGTAAGAACCTTACTACGAGATCAGAAGATTATTCAAAGTGGTATAATGAACTGGTTGTTAAAGCAGATCTAGCCGAAAATTCAGGAGTTAGAGGATGTATGGTTATTAAACCATACGGATACGCTATTTGGGAAAAAATGCAGGCGGAGTTGGATAGAATGTTTAAAGAAACTGGACATCAGAATGCTTACTTCCCTTTATTCGTGCCTAAGAGCATGTTTGAGGCAGAGGAAAAAAATGCAGAAGGATTTGCAAAAGAATGTGCTGTTGTAACCCATTATAGATTAAAAAATGATGAGGAAAGGCCAGGGAAATTAATGGTTGATCCAAATGCAAAGTTAGAGGAGGAGCTTATTGTTCGTCCAACGAGTGAGGCGATTATTTGGTCTACATATAAAGGATGGGTGCAGTCATATAGAGATTTGCCTTTATTGATTAATCAATGGGCAAATGTTGTAAGATGGGAAATGCGTACGCGTTTGTTTTTAAGAACTGCTGAGTTTTTATGGCAAGAAGGGCATACAGCACATGCTACAAAAGCTGAAGCTATTGAAGAGTCTGAAAAAATGATGAATGTATATGCTGAATTTGCAGAGAACTTTATGGCAATTCCTGTTGTAAAAGGTTTCAAAACTGAAACAGAACGTTTCGCAGGTGCAGATGAGACCTATTGTATTGAAGCGTTGATGCAGGATGGAAAAGCGTTACAAGCTGGCACGTCACACTTTTTAGGTCAGAACTTTGCAAAAGCTTTTGATGTTAAGTTTGCTAATGCAGAAGGAAAGCAAGAACATGTTTGGGGAACTTCATGGGGAGTTTCTACTCGTTTAATGGGGGCTTTAATTATGACACACTCTGATGATCAGGGATTGGTGTTGCCTCCAAATTTAGCACCAATTCAGGTTGTGATTGTTCCAATTCATAAAACAGATGAGCAATTAGCGCAAATTACTGCTGCGGTTAATGAATTGACTTCGAAACTAAGAAAGCTGAAGATATCAGTGAAATATGATGACAGAACAACTCAAAAACCAGGATTCAAATTTGCTGAATGGGAATTGAAAGGTGTTCCTGTTCGAATTGCTGTTGGTCCAAAAGATTTAGAAAACGGAACTTTTGAGGTTGCAAGACGTGATAATTTATCAAAAGAAGTTGTTGCTAGCGAAAAAATCGTTGATTATGTAAACGATCTACTAGAGCAAATTCAAAACGATTTATTTACAAGAGCTTTAGATTATCGCAATACTCATATTACAGAAGTAAATAGTTTTGAGGAATTTAAAGAAGTTTTAGAAGGTAAAGGCGGTTTTATATCTGCTCACTGGGACGGAACTGCTGCAACAGAAGAGAAGATAAAAGACTTAACAAAAGCGACAATTCGTTGTATCCCTTTGGATGCTGTTGAAGAGGCGGGAGCCTGTGTGTTTACTGGGAATCCTTCTTCTAAAAGAGTGCTTTTTGCGAAGGCATATTAAAAAAAAAATATTTTTTTTGCTTCAACTATTGTGCAACTAAAAAATAGATGTATCTTTGCATCCGCAATACAGAAGCACGGTCCGTTCGTCTATCGGTTAGGACGCCAGGTTTTCATCCTGGTAAGGGGGGTTCGATTCCCCCACGGACTACAAGTTATATTACATATTGAAAAGTTTCCAAACTTAGGAGAATTTAGGTCCGTTCGTCTAGGGGTTAGGACGCCAGGTTTTCATCCTGGTAACAGGGGTTCGATTCCCCTACGGACTACAAATTAGTTGTAAATAAGTTTTGTAAAATAAAAATTGGTGTCTCGGTTTTTGTTTTATTAGTTAAAACCAAAGTGATTGCCTGGCAATTGTGGGAGGTTTTTCTTTTTTAACTAGTATTTATAATTATTATTACATCTAAAATTAAAGAAAATGGCAAATCATAAGTCAGCATTAAAAAGAATCAGAAGTAACGAAAAAAGAAGAGTTCTTAACAGATACCAACACAAAACTACTCGTAATGCTATCAAAGCGTTAAGATTAGCTACAGATAAATCTGATGCTGCTGCAAAATTATCAACTGTAATCTCTATGATTGATAAATTAGCTAAAAAGAACATCATTCACGATAATAAAGCTTCTAACTTGAAGTCTAAATTAACGAAACACGTTGCTAAATTGTAATTAATACAATTTGTAAGATATATAAAAAGTCCTCTTTGTGAGGACTTTTTTTGTTTATAGCAATTCTGAAAATTTAGTATTGAAAATTGAAACGTCACTTATAGGTCTATTTTCTTTTTAAGATATTCCAGCATGGGTAGTGTAATTGGTTTTGAAAGGAAATCTATTATTATGGGATATTTTTTTGCTTTGGCTAAATCCTCCGGGTCAATTGTTGAAGAGAGTACAATGACACTTGCGGTGTTGAATTCTGCATAATCAGAAGAGGTAAAATGGTCCAAAAATTCCCAGCCTCCCATAACAGGCATGTTTAAATCTAAAAAGATTAGTTCGGGTTTTTTGCTGTCTTTGTTTTTGTTGTTGGTGTATTTTAAGGTGTTGAAGTGATGAAGGGCTTCTTCGCCATTTTGAGCTGTAATAATTTCATGGCAAATTTGTGACTTCGAAATTACTTTTTTGCAAAGCATCAACGTGATTGGGTCATCGTCAATGCATAAAATTTGCTCGAGCATGATGTTAATTTTTAAATGTTATTGTAAAGGTTGTCCCTTTGTTGACTTCGCTTTCTATAGTGATTATTCCTCCCATGGTCTCAACCTGGGATTTTACAAGATATAGGCCAAGTCCTTTGCTGTCCGGATAATTATGAAATCTTTGATAGAGTCCAAAAACCTTGTCTCGGTTTCTTTCTAAATCAATTCCAATTCCATTGTCTTTAAATGTTAATATCGCTTTATTGTCTATTTGTTCTGCAATAATGGATATTTTTAATTTCCTGTTTTCCGATTTGTATTTAATAGAATTGGTGAGCAAATTAAGCAAAATACTTTCAATGTATGCTTTGTTAGTGTTAAGTAATGGTACGCGTTCGAATTTTAGTTTTATAATAGGTTTGTGTAATTCTATTTGAAAAGATAATTGACTAAAAACGTTTTCAAAAACTTCTTTCAAAGATACTTCTTCTTTTTGCATTGAAGGATTGTCTTTGATGATTATAACTTTTACTAAGTCATTAATTGTTTCATTTAATAAATGAGTCGATTTGGTAAATCCACCTAAAATTTCTTCGAGTTCAGGATTTTCGATTGGAATATCTTCGATAAGATTCAGAAGTCCAATTAAATTAGATAATGGAGCTCTTAAGTTGTGGGAAGTGATGTATGAAAATTGTTTTAAGTCCTTATTGTTTTGAGTTAATTCTCGAATAAGATGCTCTTTCTCGGTTTCGAGCTTTTTTTCTTCTGTAATATCTCTTTGAATTGAGATCCAGTGTGAGATTGATCCTTCATTATTGAAAATTGGAATCATAGAGAATCGGACCCAATATTCTTCTTTTTGCTTGGTGTAACTAATAGTTTCTATCAGGCATTCTTCTTCATTTTTAATAGCCCTTAATAACTTTTTTAATTCTTCTGAATCTGATTTAGGTCCTTTGAAAATATTCGGAGATTTACCAACAATTTCGTTTGATAAATATCCCGACATTTGAGAAAAAGCGGGATTTACGTAAACAATTTTTGGGATTTTTCGTGCCTGTGAATTGGCTTCGGTAATTAAAATGGAATCTTTAGATTGAGTGATTACTGTTTCTAATAATTTTAATCGCTGTTCTTCTTCTTTTTGCTTGGTGATATCCTGGATGGCTCCAATCATTCTAATGGCTCTTCCGTTTTCATCTTTTAATAAAAAACCACGATCTAAGACATATTTGTAACTTCCGTCAGCGCATCTAAAGCGGTATTGATCTTGCCATTTTTCGGTTTTTTGCTCAATAAAAGAGTATAGCTTTATAGACATTCTGATGCTGTCTTCGGGATGAATTTTGTCAAACCACCATTTTGATGTTTTTCCAACTTCGTTAGGATTGTATCCAAAAACTCCTTCGATTCCTTTGTTCCAATTTATGCTGTCTTCCTGAATTTTCCAGTCCCAAATGGTATCGCTCGTTGCTTTTGCTACGATGTCGTACTTTTCATTTGATTCTTTAATTTCTTCGTTTGTCTCTTTTAATTTTTTAAAAACAGTTACATTTTTTTTCTCATTTTTTGAAACTATGTATTTGAAAAACAATGCGGTGGTTAAGATGAAAAAAATATCTTTAAGAAAAAAAAGGTTAAAATATTTTATGTCCGAAAAATAAGTGGTAAGTATTTTATGACAGACTACTGCCATAAATAATGATACTAGAATATAAACTAGAGTAATTTGGAGAGTTTTACTTTTCATTACTTCAAATATAGTTAAATTAACTATAACTAAACAATAAGTAAAGTTCATTTTGGGATCTCTATTTTGCTGTTTTGTATTAACTAATTGATTGTATATACGCAAACTATGTTAGAAACGTTTTTTATTAAAAAATAAAGTGTACCTTTGCGCCCATTAAAAATCACAGATGGAATCTATTAGAAACATTGCAATTATTGCCCACGTCGATCACGGTAAAACAACTTTGGTTGATAAAATTATGTATCACTGTCAGTTATTTCGTGAAAACGAAAACACAGGTGATTTAATTCTAGATAATAATGATTTAGAGCGTGAGAGAGGTATTACTATTACTTCTAAAAACGTATCAGTTCAATATAAAGGAACAAAAATCAATATTATTGACACTCCAGGCCACGCGGATTTTGGAGGTGAAGTTGAACGTGTATTGAACATGGCCGATGGTGTATGTTTGCTAGTGGATGCTTTTGAAGGTCCAATGCCACAAACGCGTTTCGTATTACAAAAAGCGATTGACTTAGGTCTTAAACCTTGCGTAGTTATTAACAAAGTTGATAAAGAAAACTGTACTCCTGAAGAGGTTCACGAGAAAGTTTTTGACTTAATGTTTGAATTAGGTGCTGAAGAATGGCAGTTGGATTTTCCAACAGTTTATGGTTCTGCTAAAAACAACTGGATGTCTGATCATTGGGAAAACGTAACTGATAATGTTGAAGCATTATTGGATATGGTTGTTGAAAATGTACCAGCTCCTAAAGTTTCTGAAGGAAATCCACAAATGTTGATTACTTCTTTAGATTTTTCTGCATTTACAGGTCGTATCGCTATCGGACGTCTTGAAAGAGGTGTTTTAAAAGAAGGTATGCCAATATCTTTGGTAAAAAGAGACGGTACTGTAACAAAATCAAGAATTAAAGAATTACATACTTTTGAAGGTCTAGGACGTAAAAAAGTTACAGAAGTAATTGCTGGAGATATTTGTGCTGTTGTAGGTGTTGAAGGGTTTGAAATTGGAGATACTATCTCTGACCACGAAAATCCTGAAGGATTAGCATCTATTGCTATCGATGAGCCTACAATGAGTATGTTATTCACAATTAATGACTCTCCTTTCTTTGGTAAAGAGGGTAAATTTGTAACTTCTCGTCATATTAGAGAGCGTTTGACAAAAGAATTAGAGAAAAACTTAGCAATGAAGTTAGGTGAAACTGATTCTGCAGATAAATTCATGGTTTTTGGCCGTGGAGTACTTCACTTATCTGTTCTTATTGAAACAATGAGAAGAGAAGGTTATGAGTTGCAAATTGGTCAGCCACAAGTTATCATCAAAGAAATTGATGGTAAAAAATGTGAGCCAATTGAGGAATTAACAATCGACTTGCCAGAAAATCTTTCAGGTAGAGCAGTTGAATTTGTTACACTTCGTAAAGGTGAAATGTTGAGCATGGAGACTAAAGGTGAGCGTATGATTATTAAATTTAATATTCCATCTCGTGGAATTATTGGTTTAAGAAATCAATTACTTACAGCTACTGCTGGTGAAGCTATCATGTCACACCGTTTTATTGGATATGAGCCTTACAAAGGAGAAATCGCAGGACGTAACAAAGGTTCTTTAATTTCTATGGAAAAAGGAAAAGCTATTCCTTATTCTATCGATAAATTACAAGATCGTGGTAAGTTTTTCGTTGAGCCAAATGCTGAAATCTATGAAGGTCAGGTAATTGGTGAAAACTCTCGTGGTGATGATATGTGTGTAAACGTAACGAAAGAGAAAAAACAATCTAACGTACGTTCTTCTGGAGCTGATGAAAAAGCGAGAATTATCCCTCCGATTATTTTCTCTTTAGAAGAAGCTTTAGAGTACATTCAAAAAGATGAATATGTAGAGGTTACTCCAAAATCTATTCGTTTGAGAAAAATCTATTTGACAGAAACTGATAGAAAAAGATTTAAAATCTAATTAGATTTAAATTCAATATAAAAATCCCAAATTCCAATTATGGAGTTTGGGATTCTTTTTTGCCTTGTTTTTCGGAATTTTAAATTTTTATAATTTGGAGAGGTTATCTTTTTAAACTAAAATGTCCTTTTGCTTCTCGTCCATCTTCTAGTTTTAACGTGTACCAATAATCATCTGCAGGCATTGGATTACCTATGAAAGTTCCATCCCAACCATCACCAGAAGTGGTAAGTTGCTTGATTAGTTTACCATATCGATCAAAAATAAGGATTTTGGCATCTGAATTAAAAGTGTCATCTGCTCCCTGAAGGTTCCAGTAATCATTATATCCATCATTATTTGGCGTGAAAAATTTTGGAATTCCAAGTACTGCTACAGTTTTTGAAATTTTTCCGCATCCATTTTTGTCATTTATATAAAGATCATGTATTCCTGGTCGGACATTTTCAAATAACCTGGAGTCTTGATAAGAACCGTCAGGATCGTCTAAACTGTATTCATAATTTCCAGCTCCCGAAACATTTGCTTCAACAGTATTATAATCTGATAAATCGGAGATGGAAACGGAATCAAGATGTGCAATATCTGAAGCTGTTACGTTGATAGTTCGGATTCTGCTACAGCTGCTTGCATCTTTAGTGAAAACTTCTACGGTATAGTTTCCTTCTTCGTTGACATCTAAAGTTTCATTAGTTTCTTCAGGTATTATGCTTCCGTCTTTTGACCAAATATAGGTATATGTATTGGCAGGTATATTTCCAATAATTCCCGCATCAAGCTTGACAAAAAACGTTGGCAAATTAGAACATACTAATTGATCAGCATTTCTGTTACTATTGATGTCAATATTCGGTTTCGGATTTACTTTTAGTGTGATATAAGCTCCTAATCCAAAACAGGCATTGTCCAGATTACTGTCGACACGAACCCAAATTTCTTGTTGTTTTGGCATTGTATTTCGGTAATTTGAAGGATTTGCAATTGCATTAGTTTCTGCCAAAGCATCGGCCTCATTTGCGAAATATTTTATAGAATAATTTGTGCTAGCCGAAGGAAGCATTGCCTGAATGTCAGCTGTCACACTGCTGAAATCAAAGGCAGAAATTCCGTCTTTGTCATCATTAACAGCGTCGAGAAAATCATCACAAATGGTAAAAGATCTTTTAAAGTTAGGATCTATTTGTGTGGTTGAAACTACTAAATTTAATTGAGCAACTGAAAAACATCCGTTTGAATTCTCAACTCTTGCCCATATATTTTTATTGCTACTTGTAAACGCAAGTGGATTTGAAATCAATGCAGCAGAATCTTTTGTATTTGCTCCAGCCAAAGTAGTATAATAAGAGAATGTTTCATTGACAGAATTGGCTGAAATAAAACTGTTTTTCTCGGTTAGATTAAAATTAGAAATTCCATCAGTATCATCATCACACTGAATTAATGTAATTGGGGAATTTAAAACTGGTAAAGTATACAGCGTGAGTTTTACAGAATTAGCCGAAGTTAATCCGCAGGCATTGTTGCTTCTGTTCAAAAGTACGCGATATTGATAACCATTCATTGTTTTATTTGTTTTTTGAATGGTTAAAGAAGTAGTTTTAGTTCCCGTGTAAGTTGCGTTTTCAGTTAAAGCATTCCAAGTATTTCCGCCATCACTAGAAAATTGCCATTGAAAAGTATCAGCATTCGATTCGATATTGAAAACAGCTTTTTCTAATTCACAAACGGTTTGATTTTCTGGTTGCTTAGTAATTATAATTGGAGTTGCAATAATATAATTACCATTTGGAGTGGTATAACCATCAGTTCTGCTAGTTACAATTCCGAAAGAATTTACAATTACCGGAGCATTTCCTAATTGCCCATCAAAATTTGGATCAGAAAATCCAGCTTCTATAACATCATTACAGCCATCATTGTCACTGTCAATTTCGGTGTGGTTTTTTATTCCATCATTATCTGAATCTAAAACGGTATATTTTAAAATTCCATTGTCTGGATTGGTTTCTAAAGCATTAGATAATCCATTAATCCCAAAATCTATTGTGTCAATAATTCCATCTTTGTTAGTATCCGGAGCATTGCTTCCTGATTCGGTTAAATCATAAATACCATCATTATCACTGTCTAGATCAAGATAATTCGGAATTCCGTCATTATCTGTGTCTATTGCTGCTGCAGAAGAATCGAAAATATCATCCAATCCGTCTAAATTAACATCTTTATTAGGCAAAGCAATAGGTTTTATTTGGGATTCAATTACATCAGGAATACCGTCATTGTCTGAATCTAAATCTAATTGGTCTGGAATTCCGTCACCATCAGTGTCTTTTGAAACGCAAGTAGCGGTAAGTTTAAATGTTGCTTTATTTCCGGCAGTGTCTAATAGATTTTTATGTGTGATTTTAAATGATTGCGTTTGATAAGACTGAAATTTGAATGTTCCTGTTCCTGCTGGTAATGGAACGCTTCCATTTAAACGGAATCGAATTTCGAAAGAAGAAAATTGAGTAACGCCGCTTTCATAAATTCCATCATAATTGGTGTCAATTAATAATTGATTTGTTGGATTCAAAACAGTTACTGTTTTGTCAATGTCTGAATTAATGACGTATTCAGAATCTGAGTTTAATAAATCAGTTACATTGGCATTGTTGCTATATTCTAAACGAATATTTATTGGTTTTGAGAAATTCAGTTTATAGTCTACAGAAAAACCTTTTCCAGGCATGACCTCGGTAACAAAACTTCCATCTGCATTTCCTGTAAAAGGAACAAGAGCGGCCGTTGAGCTGCTTGTAACCGTGCCCGTAAAAGAATTAGAATAAGTTCCAGTTTTTACCAAACCAGAACTTGGATTTGAAATATTAATCGGCAAATCTCCGTATGATTCCGTACAATTTGTTATTCCGTCATTATCATAATCAACATCAATATTGTCATTGGCTAAGTCATTATCGATATTTATTGGACATTCGCTTACTGGAATTTTATCTGAGAAAACATCACTTACACAGCCAGAGATACTTCCTCGTACCTGATAAAAACCAGGTTCTGACGGAGTGAAATTATTTTTAGTTTCGCCAGGAATTAAAACGTCGTTTTTATACCATTGAAAAGTATCATAAGAAGAAAGCGTATTTATCTTTAAAGATACGTTTGGAATGCAAGAGGAATTGTTTAGTGTTATTTTACCGCTGACAATTTCGGGTTTTAAATCAAAACCTGAATAATAACCTCCATAAGTTGCGGCTCCATTGGTTCCAAAATAAGAAACATATACTTGTTTTGTTGATTTTACGGCTATATTTCCAGATAAATCAGATACACTGTAACGAACAAAATCTGCTGTTCCCTGAATTGGTATAGGAGCAGATGTTATTGGACTATTATTTAATGACACGATAGCTCCCGTTTCGGTTACAATATTTAGGAATCCGTTGAAAGTATTGTTGCCGATAGATTGGATTTGGGGGATGTTGTCTACCGTATTTGGCGTGGCACAATTTATTGGCGGAACAAAAAATAAATTTTGATTGGCAGGATTTATTGTTCCACCAATACTTTGATAAGCAAAAACGTTTGCAGAAGTTTTTACGTATAAACTTCCATTGATAAACTGACTTCCATCAATTGCAATATATTCTCCGCTATTAAGTGTTTTATAAGAAACAGAAGAGCCATTCAAAAATATTTCGGTATTGTTGGAATGTGCTACTATTAAAACACGCTCCAATTCATCAGTACCAAGGCCTTTTATGAAGATGTATTCTTTCCCTGTCTTTTCTAAAGAAACAATTTGATCAAAACCAACATCTCTTCCTACTGGAGCTAATCCTCCATTTTGTGTTGCTCCTAGAAGTGTACTGTTACTTCCACCAAATGATCCAGAATTGACTACGACAGGCTTATCAGAATTAACTAAAGCGCCAATCATTTTAGAACTATTTGATGTAAGTTGGCCATCGTTATAATTTTTTAAAGCCAAAACATAACTTTCGTTTTTATTTAAAGTAACAGTTATTGGCCCGGAAATAGTAGACCCGTCTATAAGTTGAGTTCCGTTTTGAATGTTTGAAATAGTGATCTTGGTTCCGTTTTCTGTAGCCATTATGGAGGCAAAATTCAATAATGTTTCATCAAAAAGTGGATTTAACATTGCTCCTAATCTAAAAGTGGTACCCAAGGCACTATTTCCTTTAGAAACTAACCCGCCTGCATGATTATAACCTCCATTTTGAGTGATTCCGGCATTGACTCTGGCACTTACATAAACGAGGTCCTCAGCCTCAATTACATACCCTCGGTTGGAAACAATTCCTGTTTTGGATAGAGGAGTAAATAATTGTGTGTCTAGCCCGTTTCCAATGTAATATCGGTAGGGATTATTACTATTAACGGTTCCGCTGACTACATTTCCTCCATTGGCAATAATTTTAAAATTTACATTAACAAGGCTTGGAGTTGAGATGTATAAATATTGATCATTGGCAAATCCAGCAACAGAAATCAATGGGGGTATATAATGTGTTTTGCTAAATTGTGAGAAACAATTTACAGTACAAAAAAGAAACAATAGGAAATGTAAAGTTTTTTTCATTGGCTCGGTTAATGGCTGTATACAGAATTGAATCGCCCAAATCAAAAATAAGTTTTATTTTAATTTCTTCGAGAAATCGAGTGGTTTTTCTCCCTAATTATTTGAAATTTAGGATTTGTTGAAGATTGTTTGTTTCTAAATTCTATTTTTTTGAAGAAAAAAAAACAGGAACTGATAAAGCGTTTTTATCTTTTTAAACTAAAATGCCCTTTAACGCTTTTTCCATCCACAAAAAGAAGTGTAAACCAATAATCATCGGCAGGTAATTGCTCGCCATTAAATAATCCGTTCCAACCAGTACTGCTTTGGTTCATTTGTTTTAGAAATTTTCCATAACGATCAAAAATTCGAATTGTATAAGCTGGCATCTGATTAATGTCTTTAATGGCCCATAAGTCGTTATAGCCGTCATTATTTGGAGTGAAGAATCTTGGATAGTCCAAAACATAAACTAAAAAACGGTTAGAAAGACCGCAACCATTTTTATCTCGGGCGACAGCATAATAAATGCCAGGTTCTATTCCATTAAATTGTGGATCATTCTGAAAAACATTTCCGTCTAATGAAAATTCATAATCCCCAGAGCCAGTATATTTTATCAAAACCGAATTGTCAACACCAGAAAAATCTTTTACAACAGCTTCTGTAATAATAGCAGGTTCAGATAAAATCACTTTGAATTTTTTTGTTTTTTGACAGCCGTTTGCATCGGTTACTGTAACACTATAATCGCCTGGAGCAGTTATTGTTTTTGAATTTGAAGTTTCGCCTCCAGGGCTCCATAAATAACTACTGAAACCTGTAGCAACACTTAATGTAATGTCACTGCCTTTACAGATGTATTTTGATTCCTCTTCAAAATTTGGCGGATCAAAGGTATTTACAACAAGCGTAACCGGTGAAATGCTGTAACAATCAGCTCCATTTATAATTCGTGCATATATGGTTTGCGTAAAAGCAATCGTATTTTTAAAAATATTAGGTAAAACATTTGTTTCTGTCAAAGCATCATTTGAACTTGAAAAATAATGCACTTCTAAACCTGCTGGCAGACCAGTCGTTAATTGAGGAGTTACTTGTGCTTGAAGATCAAATTGGTAAAGACCATCTTGCTTGTCATCACCGTCACAAGTTTTAACTGGATTTTGAGCTGAAATTGCATTATTTGAAGTTTGAAGTTTTACTTCGACAGTTTTGAAACAACCAAATTTATTTTCAATTCTTCCAAAAACAATTTGATTTACACTCTTATTCGTATACTTTTCCGGATTAACAATCGGGTTTGATTTAGACTCTGCATTGGTTAGGGTTTCATAATAACCACTGTTTGTAATATCTGACGCATTATTTTTAATCAGATTATCAGCTTTCTTTAAATCAAATATGCTGATGCCGTCATTATTATCATCGCATTGAACCAATGTTGTATTTGTTGAAAGAATTTCAGGAGCAACTTCAATTTTAACTTCTCCCGTCAATGTACATGTGGAAGGTGTTAATGTAACATCTGCTTTATATACTCCTGATGTTGTTGCATGTAAAACCGGACCTCTTTCACTTGGTAAAAGCACGCCGTCTTTATACCATTTAAAATCGTATGAAGCGGATAATTTTGTGTCTAATATTGCTTCTTCTCCAAAACATAAAGGATTACCAGATAATGCTGTTTGATCAGCGCCAAAATCAATTTTTGATGAAAAACTGCCAGCCTGTAAAAAAACTGCCGAATCATAATATTGGTTTTTATCATCGGCAATAACAAGTTTTATATGGTATTTTTTTCCGGCAACTACATTAGTTCGGGCATTCATTACAATAGTTTGTCCTGCATAATTTATAGGACTTGTTGTATTGTTGTTTAAACCGTTAAAATAATTTTGATTAACAGCAGGACATCCCGGATAAGGGTCTCCGTTTGATGCAACTCCGGGTTCGATTTTTGGTCGAACGTTTGTTGAAGAAACCGGAATTGTACTATTCGGTAATACTGCTAAATTTTTATATGGATCAGAAGTTCCTACTTCTTTAATTAAAAATGCAAATCCATCGGAATATTCACATGGAAAAAAAGACTGATATTCATTGGATGCAAAAATGTAATTAAAACTTAAAATATCAGTTAAAGGAACAAAATCAAACTCTAAAACAGTTGCGTTTATTGAGTTGATTCCGAGAATGTTGTTTAAATCAACATCGCCTGTCCAGTTGACATTTCCTCCGCCATTATTACTAACGTAAGGCCCTACCGCTTGTCTACTTGGTGAAGTTGTTAAAATAATACCTTCAGCAAAAGGAAAACTGCTTGATCCAGCATTAAAGTAAGCATAACTCTGCTGTCCCGCTGTAAAAGTGTCTCCTTTTCCTGAAGAATTTGATGTCGTAGCACAAGAGCTGTTGACTAATACATTTTCAATAAGTTGCTGAGGCGTTCTTTGGTCATCTATGCTAATATATTGAGCGTTCATCTTAAGAGATAAACAACACAAAATAAAAACAGATAAAAAAACTTTTAGATGAGTCATAGCCCAACAAATATACTATAAATCTCGCTTTTTTAATAATTTGTATGAGAAGTAAATGAACAAAAATATCCAGACTAAAACGATCAGAATTGCAGAATAACTTACGCTATAATCAATATCTGTTTCAATTCCCATTTGGGTGCCAATACTTTTAACTACAGATAATCTTGGGGCAGGATTAACAATTAAATTAGACATTGATTCTAAAGGTAGAAATTGTGTGATTTTCTCATCGGTATCGCTGTCTGGGAAAATTTTAAATGCCAATGTACCTCGTATTATTCCTTCGATTATATTCCAAACCAAAAGAAATCCTAAAGCAAAAGCGGAACGTTTTACTAAAATTCCCAAGAACAAACAGAATGAAAAGAATCCTGTAAGTTTTACAAAAAAGGCTAAAAGATAATCTAAATCAGAAAAAATGATTCCAAATTCATTGTAAGAGGAAAAACTTAATCCCAGAATTAAACTCATTACAAAAACAAAAACGGTAGAAACAAAAGCAAAAAGAACAACGGTTAGGAATTTTGACAATATAAATTCCTTTTTACTTAAACCATCAATTAGATTTTGTTTTAAAGTTCCATAACTATATTCGTTCGCCATCATTGACACGATTACAATGGCAAGGAAAAACTTTAACCAGGCAGCAACATAGGTATTAAAATGCCAGATGAAAGGAAAATTGAAAATTCCCATTTCGGCTAAATGAAATTTAAACGGACCAATATCAAATTTTATTGATGCAATCAAGGCTATAAAAGAGAGTAAAATAAAATAAGCCAAAGTCAGGATTTTGCTGGCTTTGTTTTTCCAGATTTTTTGAAGTTCTATAGAGATAAGTCTGTTCATGGTTTAGTTTTTTTGGATTGTGGCGTTTTTGGTTAATTCTAAAAATTGTGCTTCCAGACTGTTTTTGCGTTTTACCAAATGATTTAAAACGATATTTTTTGAGAATAAAAATTGATTTAAATCGGAAGCGGATAAATCTGATTTTAAGTAAACCAAAACTTTCCCGTCTTCGTCCTTAATTTGCCCAACTGCCGGATGATCATTCAAAATTGATTTTAGAACTAGATTATCATTCGAAGAAATTTCAAAAAATCCTTCGTTTGCTGACATTGCATCAACTGAACCCGAATATAAAATTTCGCCTTTTCTTAAAACAACCACATGTGAACATACTTTTTCGACTTCGTCTAATAAATGCGAAGCCAATAAAATGGTTGTTCCCTGCGATGCAATTTCTTTAATAATATCACGAATCTGATGAATTCCTTGCGGATCCAAACCATTCGTTGGTTCGTCTAAAATCAGGATTTCAGGATCATTCAACAATGCCGAAGCAATTGCAAGACGCTGTTTCATTCCTAATGAAAATGTGCTGAATTTGCTGTCTTTTCTTTCGGTTAAACCTACCAGATTCAGTTTTTCTTCAATTTTAGAGTAATTGATGCTTTTAATTTTGCAGACTAATTTCAGGTTTTCTTCAGCTGTCATATAAGGGTAAAAGTTCGGACGCTCAATAATGGCTCCTACTTTTTTTAAGGCTTCATGCGTTTGCATTTTTCCGTCAAACCATTTATAACTGCCTGCTGTTTCGTTTACAACATTGAGTACAATTCCTAAAGTAGTTGATTTTCCGCTTCCGTTAGGGCCAAGAATTCCGTAAACGTGACCTTTTTGAATGCTGAAAGAAACATTTTTGAGTGCCTGAATGCGCCCATATTGTTTGCTGAGATTTTCGATGGTAAGGATGGTTTCCAAATTTTTTCGGTTTTAGTTTTTAGTATGACGAATCAACTTTAATATTGTTACGCTAAATTTTATTTAATGTAAATTTGTACTAAAGATATTCAAAATGAGCGAGCCTTTAATGGTTTTAAAAAAACCGTCATATCCTTTAACGCAACCGCTTTTAAGCTATTTGGACAGATACGAGCGTATTTCGAAAGTTTCTGTTTTTTACGATGACTTACTGCGATTTTCTGGCTCAATCAATGTTTATGATAAAAATGAAACGGATACGTTGTGGATTCGCGTGTATTACAACGAATTTGAAAGAAATGAAATTGATCTGAATCTGAAGAAAATTTATTCGCTTTTACATTCGGATGGAAATATTGAAATTATTCAGTTTTTAAATATTGACGCTATTGATTACTGTACTTTCGGAAATTCGAAGCCTTTTAGAATTAAGGTTCGAAATATTCTGAATGACAATTACGTTCATTTTTATATCAAAAAAGCCGATGCTTCCAGAATTTATGGTTTGGAGCTGGAAGATATTCTTTCGCCTGATAAAATCAATTTTTTGGTTTATAACGACACTTTGATTGAAGAACATATTATCGGAATTCCTGGCGATGTTTTTATGGATACTTTGTTGGACAAATGTACCGAAATGGAAAAAGCGCAAATTGCAAAGGAATTTGTAAAGTTTAATGAGCGTTGTATGATTCGCTTGTTGGGCGATATGCGAGCTTATAATTATGTAATTGTCCCAATTCACGATTTTGATCAGGTGGTTTACAAAATTCGCCCAATAGATTTTGATCAGCAATGTTATGAAGGCAATTTTAAAGTATATCGTCCACAGTTTTTCAAGGAAAATTATCCAATGATTCAACTTATTAAGGAAAAATTAGAAGAACGTTCGATCATTCAATACAAAGACGAAGAAAGAGCAATTTTGGCAAAACGTATCCATTCTGCCGAAACCAGAATTAAAAAATTATTGAATATAATGTGTCACGATACGATTTCAACGCAAGAACATTTGAATCAGCTTAAAATGGAATTGTACCGATACACTAATGATATGAAATTCAAAAATGCCAAATCAATGGGACATATCATGCAAGCTGCGTTTGAGTTTATTACGCGTAATTTTAAAAATACTAACTTAGTTTAAAAGTTTTTGCCACAGATTACACAGATTAAGCGGATTTTTTTCAATTCTTTAAATCCTGCTAATCTGTGTAATTTGTGGCAAAAAATAAAAATGCAATCTTATGAAAAAATCTTTTTTAGTAGCCCTTTCCATTGTTTTATTGGCTTGTCAACAACAGACGAGCAGTGATTTTAAAAAGCTTTATTCGCTTCCAAAGAAATTAAAAGAAGTTTCAGGAATAACCTATTTTCCAGAAACAAATATGATTTATACTTTAGAAGATAGTGGAAATAAAAATGCCATTTATGCTATCGATTCCAAAGGGAAATTAGCGAAAACCATTACGATTTCAAATGCTACAAATGTGGATTGGGAAGATATTACAAAAGATAAATCTGGAAATGTTTACATTGGAGATTTTGGAAATAATGATAACAAACGAAGAGATTTGTGTATCTATAAAATCGCAAAAAATCAGCTGAATAAAGATCAGGCTTCCGCCGAATATAAAGTTTCTTTTTCATATCCAGAGCAAACAGAATTTCCTCCAAAGAAAAAAGAAATGTTTTATGATGTTGAAGGTTTTTTTGAATTAAACGGATATTTCTATCTTTTTACAAAAAACCGAAGCAAAGGTTTTGACGGAACTGCTTTTATCTACAAAATCAAAAATGCAAAAGGAACTCAAAAAGCAGTTAAAATAGGCGAATTCAAAACCTGCAGCAATTATAATCATTGCGTGCTCACAAGCGCAACAATTAGCCCCGACGGAAAAAAAGTAGCCTTATTAAGCCATGACAAAATTGTTTTATTTAAAGATTTCAAAGGCGATTTATTCCACAAAGGAAAACAGACAGAAGTAAGCCTAAATCACTTTTCACAAAAAGAAGCCGCAGTTTTTAAAGACAACAACACGCTTCTAATCGCCGACGAAAAAGCCGATAAAATAGGAGGAAACATGTATGAGTTTAAGCTCTAAGGTACTAAGTTGCTAAGATTCTAAGATACTAAGGTTGATGTTTGAATGGAAAAAGTAAGCCACGAATTCACGAAATAATTTAATTAAAATTCGTGAATTCGTGGCCGTTTTTTTTTAATCGGTATCTAAGAAAAAAACTTACAACCTTAGTATCTTAGAACCTTAGCACCTTTTTTTAAAAGCTGTATGCCGCTCCAAAAATAATTCTTCCCGGTTCATCAGGAGATTGGAAATATGATATTCTTGCAGTTACAAGATTAATAGCATTCAACCATAATCCTCCGCCGTAATCCTGATGCCATTTTCTTGAATTTTCACCGTCAAGCCAAATTCTTCCATAGTCGAATCCACCTAGAATTCCGTATGTTAATGGAGCAACAGTTTTGTGGATTTTTCCAAGAGTGAAACGCAAATCACTACTTTGAGAGAAGTAAGAACTTCCTAAAAAGCGTTCGTTTCTATAACCACGCAAATCAGTATCGCCTCCTAAAGCTGCACCATGATAAAAGTCAAAATTGTTGTTTAAGATTGCTTTTCCTTTAAGGAATGTTGCTAAAACTAATTTTCCGTTATGATCAATTTTATGTGTAAAGCCTAAAATACTTTCAAGAGTTGGGAAATTCTGTTTAGTATCGCTTAAGTTTGTTGTCCACATTCCTGAAAACATAAAATACATTCCCAAAGTTGGTTTTGCCACAAAATCAGAATTTTTAAAAACATATTTTACCCTCAAAGCACCATACGTTTGACTGTCAAATACATTCGGATTTACAATTCCAGGAATATCAATAAAACGATTGTCAGTTTCTTCAACAGTCAATTTTTGAAGAATTGGCTGAATGCTGAATTCGCTTCCAAAACGGCCAACATGACGCGCCGCACCTGCAACAGTAAATTTTCGAATTCGGACTCTGTTATAATCCATTCCAAATTCCTCGTCATTATTTACAGTTTCGTTTCCGTAACCAAAATAGTTCATCGCAAAGTTTGGTGTAGTCAATTGTGAATCAACATCAATAACCCATTTTCCTAATAATCCTGGAAAATGCGCTGCGTATGTTAATTCGAAACCTCCAGTTGCAAAATAATAGAAACCGTTTAAGATATGTTTTTGTGTGTACGGATTCTGTTTGAAATTATTTACCGTGTAATTTAAATTAAAACCAACTTTTACGCCGTCATCAGGATTATAACCAATGTTTGGCAGACCAGCAATTACGTTATATTTAGGTTTTTCATAATTGTATAAGTTCACATCATAATCGTCTGTAAGCTGTGTTTGAGCTTTAGAATCCAGGTTGTATGTGTTTTCTTTCGATTTGAAATCATAAACAATCACTTTTCTTCCGTTTTCAACGTTATAAGTATCATTGTTTTGGCCACCAATCAAACGAATTTTAATATTCGATTTATGATTTCCTTTTACTTCAAAAATATCATTATCATCTAAACCATAAACCCATAAGTTCACTGTTTTATCATCAGTTACTGTTTTGGTGTAAACTAAATCGTCACCTTCTTTTTTAACTCTGAAGACCTGGATTTCGATGCTTTTTTTAGCATTGTGATTGATAACAAATTTGTCTTTTTTATCTGTTCCTGCAATCATTACTGTACGGTTCAAAACATCAAAATATTCTGAAGCATATTTTTGAAGGTCTTTCTTTCTGCTTTTTAATTTCTGCTTGATTTCATCAACAGTTTCATCCTGAACTTCTTTTGGCATATTTTTAAATGCAGTGTCAATATCAGCATCCGATAAATTTTCCTGAATATATTTTGCTTGTTCGATCCAGTCTTTTTCTTCGGCAGTTCTTAAAAATGCTAAATCCATCGGATAAGGTTCTCTTCCAAGCCATTTTACATTGATTCTGTCGCCTTTAAAAGATCGCATATGGCGAAGTGGTGGCATATTCATAATAAGCGAAAGTAAAGCTCCATCGTATTTTACAAACGCTTGATCTCGGTCGCGTGGAATCGGTTTGTAAATCACTTTATCGCCTTCTTTATATTCGCCCCAACGCCATTGATCGCTGTGTCTGTCCCAATCGCCAATAAGAATATCAAATAAACGAGCTTTTATATATTCTTTTTGATCGACTGAGTATTTTTCATCTTTATGAAGATTCTTCATCATATCATCTGTACTGATAATATTGGATGGATTTCCAAAATTCTTCGCATCCAAATGATTATCTGCCGGACGTTCTTCAACCATATAAAGCTGATCGCCATAACCGGCATTAAATTCTTTTAATCCTTTTTGTTTCGGAATATAATATAAAACTGGATTCGTGTGTGCAAGTCCAATCTGATCCGACATACTTCCTGTTACATATGGAGCATAAGGATGTGACGTCGTATAGAAATCATATAAAAAGTTTTCGGTATAGGTTTTTTCAAAATCGTTTACAATATATTGATCTTTAAATGCAACAGATTGTAAAAATACTGTTGCACTTTTTTTCATGGCACGCATTACATATTCACGCCCTTTTGGATCTGACATTCTCAACGAAATAGATTGATGTCCGCCGCCTTCGCGAATAGGTTTCAAACCGCCCATTAATGTATCTACAGTAGCAACTCTGGCTTCTATAGGCGTACTGTAATATTTTCTATAATGTTGCCCGAATAAAAATCTGTGAAACATACTTTTATCCGTCATGTCTTTTGTATAAATCGAAGTCGTAATTTTTGGAGGGAAAGTATTCGGAATATCGGCTGCCCAGTTAATTTCTTTTGCTTTTATGATTTCGCGTTCAAAAAGAAGCTTTTCCTTATTGTTTTCATTTCCGAAATAAGAAACCTTGGCGTCGCCACTTTTAAATAAAGTCAATGTTGCATAACCATTTCCGCCATATGAAAAATCATTTTCGTTGATAGCACGTGCTGCTTCCGATTTTGATCCAGCACCACTAATAATCTGCTGAATGTTTTCTTTGCTGATATACTGCAGATTATGATCGTGTCCCGAAACTACAATTACATTTTTTTGCCTTTGTAAAAGTGTTTTTATTCTTTTGGCATAAATCGTATACTGTTTATTTTGAAGATCCTGCGGACTTGCGCCAGAGGTTTTTCTCAATAAATTGATAAAAGAACCAATTACCGGAAGCGGAATTTTTTTCTCTAACGGAAATAATTGTTTTTCCATTGAAAACTGTCCTCCATGTGTTCCGTTGCTCAATAACGGATGGTGGATTGCTAGAATTACAGTTTTCTCCTGATTTTTATTTAAGATGCTTTCCAGTTCATCAAAAAAATCTTCTCTGGTTTTAATGTCGCAATTGTCATTTATCGTCGGATGATTGTTCCAATCTTCTAAAAACCATTCGCTGTCAATTGTAACTAACGTTGCAGTACTGTCAATTTTCACATCTTCAATCGGACAGGTCTTTCTTGGCAGAAATGCTTTTTTGTCATTTAGATATTTAGTTACAAAATCAGCTTGACGTTCCAGGCCTTTGATACCGCTGTACCAGTCATGATTTCCTGGAATAAAAATGGTTTTTCCTTTAAAACCTTCAGTTAATTTTAGCTGATTGGTCAATTTTGTTTCGGCTAAAGCTTTGTCGTCAGCATTTTTATCTGCAGGAAAACCTTTCGGATAAATATTGTCTCCCAAAAATAAAAGCGTTGATTTTTTACCCGATTTTTTTAGTTTTTGATGTAAAAGCTCTAGCGTTTGCTGGGCTTGCTCTTCATCAGCGTTTCCTGCATCTCCAACTAAATAAAAAGTATGAGCAATTTTTATAGTATCAGTTGCGTTTTCTGTTTCGTTGGCGCTTACATTTTTTCCGTATTGTGCCTTGCGCGTTGCACAAGAATATAGGAGGGCTATGGCGATTATTGCCAAAGAAAAGTTTTTAATCTTGGCAATAAAATGATTATCCAAAAACAATTTCATAATTTAGTGGTATTAAAAATATTCTTTATGAATCTAATAGAACAATGCGAAGACTTCGTCAGTAATTTACTCAAAGATAAACTTTCTAATTTATATTCTTACCATAATTTTAACCATACTTTAACTGTAGTTACTGCGGTAAAAGAACTGTGTAAAAAAGAAGATGTTAATGATGATGATAAAAAAGCACTTTTAGCGGCTGCATGGTTTCATGATACGGGATATATTGAAGGCTATGAGCATCATGAAAAAGAAAGTGTAAAAATTGCTGAAGCTTTTTTAAAAGAAAAAGGACAATCTGAGGAATTTATAGTAAAAGTTTCCAGTTTAATTTTGGCGACGACCAAAGAATATGTGCCTGCAACGCATTTAGAAAAAATCATTAAAGATGCTGATTATGCCCATTTAATGGGAACTGAATATGTAACAACTTGCGAATTGCTTCGTTTGGAACTAAAAAATACAGGTATTGCAAGTTTTTCAAATTCGGAATGGACAAAAGAGAATTTGAATTTCCTTTTGAATAAACATCGTTTCTATACAGATTATGCCTTGAGAAAATGGCAACCTTTAAAAGAAAAAAACCTGATTTTAATTCAGAAAAAAATTAACAAACAGGAATTGAAAGCTGCATCGGCAATTGATGAAGAAAATAAAAAGAGAGAAAAAGCAGAAAAAGCCGAAAAGCCAGAACGTGGAATTGATACTTTGTTTCGTGTTACACTTGGAAATCATACGCGTTTAAGCGGCATTGCCGACAGTAAAGCAAATATTTTGTTATCTGTAAATGCCATTATTATTTCGATTGCACTTTCGTCCATTATTCCAAAATTAGATAGTCCGAAAAACGCGCATTTGGTAATTCCGACATTTATTATGCTGATGTCAAGCGTAATCACAATTATTTTCGCCATTCTTTCTACAAGACCAAAAGTAACTTCAGGTTTTTTTACGCGCGACGATGTCGAAGCTAAAAAAGTGAATTTGATGTTTTTTGGAAATTTCTACAAAATGCCTTTTGAAGAATACAATTGGGCAATGAATGAAATGATGAAAGATCGCGATTATTTATATTCAACAATGATCAAGGATTTGTATTATCTCGGATTGGTTTTGCAGAGAAAATATAATTTACTGCGAATTGCCTACAATCTTTTTATGATTGGAATAATTATTACTGTAATCGCTTTTGTAATTGCTTTTAAAGAAGTTAGCGTATAAAAAAAAGCTCAACTAATTTAGTTGAGCTCATCTAATAAATCTTGATAAGTGATTTTTTTTGCTGTTGGATTTACAGTATTATTGATCACTTTTACACGAATGGCTCTCAAGCCTGAAACACCTTGCAAATCTTCTACTTCAAACTGTTCGATTGCAGGTTCAAGTATTTTTTTGTGCTGTAAATACTTGATATACTTCAAATATTCAGTTTCTTCATTGTTTTGAGAATAGACAATCGTAATTTTTTCTTTCTCGGTAATTCGTTCTTTAGTTCCTTTAATGTTTGATTTGTCGATTCGTTTTTTCACGACTTCATATCTTGCATTATAAGTTCCATCAACATCAAAGCGTTTTTCATCCATTCTGAAACGAATAGAAAGCGGCGCACTGAAAACTAAAATTAAAGACGTAACATCTAATTCATACGGAAGCGATTCCTTAAGCTGATGATGTTCCAATTCCATTTCGCATAACGTTTGTAATTGCCATAATCTTAGATTGTGCAAATACATGATATCGAAAGGTTTTGTTGGCGAAATTGAAGCTCCAATGTATAAATTATGCTCAACACCATCCGTTTTAAAACGTTCGTAGTAATGCGGATAAATTTGTTGTGCGTCTAATTGTTTTTTATCTAAAACCGAAGCTAATTTTTTGTTGATGATCGACATTGCGTTATCAAACTTTTTTCTTTCCTGATAAAACAAACCTGTTTTTTCGTCAAGACTTTCAAAATACAAAGCTTCTAATTTTTCGTTTTTAGCACTGCCTTTTGTATTTTTTAATATCGGATGAATTTCTTCTTCAATATAACGTTGAATATGTTGTTCGGTATCTGCTTTTAAAGGAAATTCCAATTCGCTTCTAAGTGATTCCAATTCAAATTTTCTTTGTTCCAAAAGTACCAGATTTGTATTTGGCTTTTGATTGTCAAAAATTTCCAAAAGAGCCGTAAGTTGATTTTTTAAGTCAATTTTTACGGTTTCATTTCGATGCTCAGATGAACCTTTGATATCGATTTGTCCGTATAACGGATATACATTTTTAAAAACAATTTCTTTAAAAATATAATCTTTTGTGTGATTGATATTTTGAAAATAATTCTGTGATTCTTTTCGGAATTTCCAATAAACGCTTGGGTGAATCGTAGTGTATTCACGCTGGATAATCGCCTCAATCTGATGCTGCATATCGGTATTATAGCGATCAATTGTATCGGTTAAATACGGAAGAATTAATTCCAGTTTTGTCGCATTGACACTATTTAAATCTCTTGGATGCTCAGAAACTAATTCTACAACACCCAATAATTGTTCTTCTTTCATGACTGGTGCAAAAACACAGCTTTTGATGCCTTGTTTTAGTAAATGCTCGCCAAGTCTTTTATTTGGAGATTCTTCAATGAATTTTTCAACATTCGAAATCACAAAAGGCTCTTTATTGTGCAAAAGATTTTCAAATGAACAGCCAAAAAAAGCATTTTTACAATCGACTTCTTCATCTGTATTCAAAAGAAAACTTTGCATCTGATTATCAAACTTTACAGGCTTAATGAATTTTTCTTCTTCAGGATTATAAATAATGAAACCTACTTTTAGACTTGGAATTTTAAAAATAGATTTAAAAATAGCAAGTATGATTTCATTTGAAGAAGCGGCTTCAGAATCAGGTTTTAATAAATTACTTTTCAGATTTGAAATAGCACTTTCGGTTGTTGCATCAAATAAAGAAACCATTCCAAAACCTTTTAAAATCCAGCTTCGTGTAGGAAATTTAGATTTCCATAATTCAATATCATTATAATTGTCAATTAATTGATCAATATCGTCCTGCGTTAATTCTACGGCTCTTTCTGTTGGGGTAATTTCCATGAAATCGGCATTGTAGAGAATTCTATAATGTTTTTCAATCCCTTGTTCATCCGGAATATCATAAAAGAAAGGCTTATTGAAATCAATATTCTGGTTGTAATAATAGGCCAATATTAAGCAACAGTTATTGATATAGAATTGATGATCATCAAAATCACGAATTTCCATATCGAATTCGTCTCCTGCATTGCGCAGAATTTTCTTGAAACGCTCTGTATAATTAAAGGATAAATTTTGGAAAGGAATTGTTATCGCTTTTATTTCGTTATGCGTTAATGCAGTCGGAAATAAATCGGCAACTATATTTTTTATTAAACCTTCGTTGTTTTTAATGATATTATAATCATGAATTCCAGTTCTGAATTCCGGAAAAGGCTCAACTTCTTTTAAAATCGCTTTGGCGTAGTTAGATCGATAATCGACATCTGATAAAGCAATCTCCTCAAAGGACTCAATTAATTTATGGAATGAGATTATGGTTTCGAAAGGGCTTTCATGTGGTAAAAGACGTTCCATGTGTTTTTATTTTTAGGAATTACAAAATTAAGCAAATATTAAGAATTGCCGACATTTTACAATTTCTTTCGCTTATGGCTTGATAGTTATTTCCTTTATAAATAAAGGGTTAAAAATGAAGGATTAAAACTTTAACTAAATATTAACAAAAATAATAACGGAACGATTGTTCCGTTATTATATCTTTGTACCATAATAATTGAATAATCAATAACTTAAAAATAAATAAAATGAAAAATTTAGAAAACAAAGTAGCAATCGTGACAGGTGGAAACAGTGGAATTGGATATGCAGCAGCAGCTGATTTAGTAGCAAAAGGTGCAAAAGTAATTGTAACAGGAAGAAACAAAGAAGCTTTAGCAAAAGCGGAAACAGAATTGAACGTTACTGGAATCGTTGCAGATCAGTCTGATTTAAAATCAATTGATAATTTAGTTGAAGAAGTAAAAGCAAAATTCGGAAAAGTAGATATTCTGTTTTTAAATGCCGGAATTGCAGCTTTTGCTCCAGTTGATTCTGCTTCAGAAGATCATTATGACAGTATTATGAATGTGAATGTAAAAGGAGTTTATTTTACAGTTCAAAAAGTGTTGCCAATTTTAAATGATGGTGGTTCTATTATTTTCAATACTTCAGTAAATGCGCAATTAGGAATGCCAGATTCAAGTGTTTATGGAGCAAGTAAAGCAGCAGTTTTATCACTAAACAGAATATTTGCAGCAGAATTAGCACCAAGAAAAATCAGAGTTAATGCAGTTTCTCCTGGTCCAATCGAAACTCCTTTATACGGTAAAGTTGGTTTAGAAAAAGAAGAAGTAGAAGGTTTAGGCGCAGCTTTAGGGCAAAAGATTTTATTGAAACGTTTTGGACAAGCTACTGAAGTTGCAAAAACAATCAGTTTCCTTGCTTCTGATGATGCTTCATTCATAACAGGAACTGAAATTGTTGTTGACGGTGGACTTACTGTAAATACAGTATTATAATTTTTTTGACTAATTCAGGAACGATTGTTCCGTATTTTTTGTATCTTTGGAAAAGAATTTAATTTTGAAGCGATGGCAAGAACGAAAGAATTTAACGAAGATCAGGCTTTAGATAAAGCAATTGAGATTTTTTGGCACAAAGGTTACAACGGAACTTCTGCACAGGATTTGGTAACACATTTAGGTTTAAGTCGTTCTAGTTTGTATGATACTTTTGGTGATAAGCAAAAGCTTTTTGTAAAGTCATTGCAACGATATCAGCAGCAAAATGAAGAGAGTCTTAAATTGCTTTTTGAAAATGCTGAAAACATTAAAACTGCTTTAACTGAAATTTTTAAACAAGCTGTTGTAGAAAGTCTTCAGGATCGAATAACAAAAGGTTGTTTTATGGTAAACTCAGCGGTTGAATTGGCGATGCATGATCCTGAAATTGGAAAAATCGTTCATGATAATCAAAAATCGGTTGAAGAAGTTTTTTATCAGGCCATAAAAAAAGGACAGGAGTCTGGACAGATTTCTGATAAACAGGAAGCTCGATCTTTAGCTCGTTTTATTTTTAACAATTATTCCGGAATCCGGGTTTTGGCAAGAGCAGGCGAGAGAGACAAACAAGTTTACGATGATATTTTAAAATCGATTTTCGCTTTATTTTAGAAAATCAATTTCAATAAAAAACGGCAGTTATATTCATAACTGCCGTTTTCTGTTTTAGTAAGTAAGTAATAGAAAATGAAAACTTCTTAGCTTTTTTCTTCTTTATTGAAGTAAACTAAGTAGTAATACATTTGTTTTTCTTCATCCCAGCCTTTTTCAACAAATTTTTCTGCACTTTCAGGATTGATGAAATCCATTTTAATCTGAATGTGAGTATCTAAATTAATCACATTTTTAATCGATTTTCTAGCGTCAGAAACTGCTGCGTTGGCAATTGGGAATGAGGTTACATCTTCGATGCTGTATTTTTCTCCTTTATCAACTTTATAGTTTTTAAATTCCGGAATCAAATCAGGATTGTCTAATACTTCATTCAAGAAATTCTGCTCTTCAAACTGATCATTTTTAGCGAAATAATTCACAGATCGGTTCATAAACATTACTTCCTCTTTCTTATCTTCTGCTGGCAAAACAACATCTTTTGCGAAGTTTTGACAGAATTTTAAATATTTTTTAGTGATGAAATTTTCATCTTCAAAAGCATCAACAGACAAAAAGTGCTCTAACCAGTAACGTGCGTCGTAACGGTTGCTGTCTACAGTTAGGATTTTGTAGCCTTCTTCTTTTTTGTAGTTAAAAATCAAACATCCTTTATCTAATTTACTCAAGTTGATTCCTTGTTGTAAAATCATTTCAAGGTTGCTTCCGTTTTCTTCAAACTGTAAAAAGTCGGCTTGTAATTCGCTTTTGAAAATTCCGATTGCGTCAACAACATTATTATCGATACTTAGGTTTGTCAAATAAGTCACATAAACCTCTCCGTTTTTAATATGCGGATGATTCGACTGCTCAAATAAATGCTTTGTGATGTTTTTAGAAACCTCATGAACATTTGACGGATTAGCAAAAATCTCAGTTGCATATTTAAACATGTCGTTGTAGTCCAAGTCCACTTCGTGTGCAAACTGATAATAGTTTTCTTCTTTCTCTCTAAAAGGCTTAAAAAAGAATTCTTTTATCAAAGGAACAATCTCATCATTTAAATTAAATGGTTGCTCTGATAAAAAAATAGCTTCATTGCGGCTTTTGTTTCCTACGCGGTGTATCGAAAGCGTGTCGATGTGGGTATTGAATAAATTGATCATTTTTTTGAGTTGCTGAGATTCTAAGTTTCTAAGATACTAAGTTTTTTAATTATTGTCTTTTAATTTTCTGATTAATGACGCTAACATTCTTTCGATCTCTCGACTATCCTCATATAAAAGGTTAAATTCTTCTTCGTTTATGTAAATTATATTTTTTGCAATTTCGAGTTGAGTTTGCATCTCAAATATAGAACCAAGAGAAATATATAAAAATCGTAAAAAATCTTTACTGCTTTCTCTACCTGATCCTTCCGCAATATTGCTCGGAATGGAAACTGAACTTCGACGTATTTGTGAAGTTAATCCAAACATTTCTTCCTTTGGAAATGTACGTGTTGCTTTGTAAATTTTGGTAACTAAGGACATTGACTTTTGCCAAACTAAGATTTTTCTAAAATGACTCATTTCTTATTTTAAAATTTAATTTAAAAATAAGAAAAAACTTTCAAAAAATAAGAAAAACTTAGAATCTTAGCATCTCAGTATCTTAGCAACTTACGTCAGTTCCAATTCTCCTCAAATCCATAATCTTCGAAGCTGTCATCGCCTTCGAACATATCAAGATCGTCTTCGTCTAAATCGTCTTCAAATTCTCCGTAGATATCGTTGTGCATGTCATCGGCTTCAAAGCTTTTTTCAAGAGCTTCGTCTGGCATTTCTCCGTGAGAGAATAAAGTTTCAGGATAAGTTGCGCCAACCGTTTCATCTTCAACTGCAGCCAATTCTACTAAGAAAGTCCACATACTGATGAAATCGTAAACGTAGATAATTTTTGTGTTTTCTTTATCTAAAATACTAGACAATGGATAATCGTTCATGGTTCTCATTTCGCCAGGAACATCTCCTGTATCAAAAAGAGGAATTTCATCTTCTTGATTCCAAGTATCATCACAAGTATAAAATGAAGCCACTTCTGATCCGTCAAAACCAAAAGCATTGAAGATTGCATTATGTAAATCCTCAAGTGTATCTTCCTCAAGGATAGCAATGTCTCTGAAAATATCTTCTTCGGCGTCTAGAATAACTCTAAATTTATAAACCATAATCTTTGTTTTTATTGAGAGGTCAAAGGTAAAATATAAAAAACGAAATACGAATTATGAATTACGATTTGTTGAAAAGATTTTATTAAACTAGATTTCAGTTAGTTTGTCATTTCGACGAAGGAGAAATCGCACTAGAAATTCCGCAAAGCAAATTATCCAATCTGTGTGGATTCCCGCTTGTGATTTCTCCTTCGTCGAAATGACAAATTAGCTGTGAAAATAACTTATTTTCTTGCCAACCTTTTTCGAATTTTATGATAATGTTTGTGGTAAGTACTATGACTCGGATAACTTCTGCTGGAAGTCATATTATTAAAAACCAAAGCCGTTAAAAACAAAATCAAAACACCGACTAAAACCGGAGAAATGACATACATATAACCCAATGATTTTACTTTTTCGGTTCCAATAACAGCAATCAAAGCTGTTGCTCCTCCTGGCGGATGAAGTGTTTTGGTAATTTGCATTAAAATAATGGCAATTGAAACGGCAAGTGGAGCGGCGATATACATAATATCGGGAACCAATTTATGCACCGTGACACCTACTATTGCAGAGATTACATGACCGCCAATCAAATTTCGGGGTTGAGAAAACGGACTCTGAATAATTCCGTAAACGAGAACGCTCGAAGCTCCAAAAGAACCAATCAAATAAACGGCATCACTTCCTGAAAAATGCATCGATTGAACGTATGCTAAAATTCCAATTCCAACAAATGATCCTAAAAAGGACCAGAAATGCTCTTTATAATCGATTAATGTTTCTTTGTATAGAATGTAACGTGTTTTGCGGTAGCTTCTTTTTATTTTTTCAGTTGGCATAATGTGGTATTATTTTGCTCGTTATGCTTTTAAATATATTTTGCTAGATGTTTTTAATCTCAAGATTTAGTTTGAAAATTATTTAACTAAACTTGGCGAATAACTATATACGGTATAAGGATAAATCATTTTTGCAGTGTATTTTGAAATCAGACAAACTACAAGAATTGGGAAAAACAACGTATAATCATTTGTTAATCCGCAAACTAAGAAAATTGCAGTAAAAGGCGCATGAATGCTCGCACTCAAAACTGCTGCCATTCCAATAATCATAAAGTTAACCGGAATTACATTTACATGGAAAAAGCTGTTTAAGATGGATGCTAATAACAATCCTAAAAATGCGCCTATAAATAAACTTGGTGCAAAAACGCCGCCATCTCCACCAGAAGCTAATGTAATTGAAGTAACAATTGGTTTTAGAATCAATATTCCGATAAATGTAAAGGCTAAAGTTATCGTTAACGGAATGTGAGAGGAAGCCCCAAAAATTCCTTTTATCGCATGATAACCTTCACCATATAATTGAGGAAAAATAAATAGCGAAACGCTCAAAACAACAGAACCAATTAAAATTTTATAGTAATGTGTATCAATTTTTCCAAATTGTGATTTAAAGAATAATACGCAACGTGTTAAATAAACAGAGTTAATTCCGGCTAAGATTCCTAAAAGAATAAAGTACGGAATCGCTTTTAAATTCCATGTTTCGATTGAAACGGCAAATAATGGTTCTTCTTTTAAAATAGTTAGTAAGCCAAAAGCAATTGAAACTGCAATTACATTCGAAATTATAAAAGCTCGTGTCACTTTTCTGGAAATTACTTCGAGTGCAAATAAAACTCCTGCAATTGGACTGCTGAAAAGTGCTGTAACACCCGCTGCAACACCCGCACAGATTAATTCGGTTTTGTATTGACGAAAAACATTTTCTTTTTCGTGAGCAACTGAGCCAATCGTCGCTGTAGCAACAACAGTCGAAACTTCGATTCCTGTTGAGCCTCCAAAAATAACCGTTAATAATCCGTTGATAAAGTGTGATGGAATTTTATACGAAGGAAGGTTTTTAGATTTTGAATTTGTACTTTCAAAAACCTCTTTGATTCCTTTGTTTTCTTTTTTCTTGAAAAGATATTGTCTTAAAAAATAAATTACTGATAAACCAAAAACAGGAAATACGATGTAAAATATCGGATGAACAGTTACTTCGTGAAAGAAAATTTCTTCGTAATACTCTGTTATTTTTTTTAATGAAATTCCGAGAAAAGCAGAAAGAAAGCCAATTAAGATAGAAACAATAACTAATTTTCGGAGTTTGATTAATTGATGATTTTTTTTGATTTGCGCCGTTTTGTTCATCAGAAGTGATTTTGTAGTCGCAGGATTTTATTTGCGATTTCACAAAATTAGACAATCAAATCTGTTTTTTAATAATAATTGGTCTTTAATATATGTTAAAATTATTAAAGTAAGATAATACATCGATTTTTTCATTTCGACCGAAGGGAGAAATCACACTAGGAATTCCACATGCTATATCGCCAATCTTTGTCGAGTTTCTAGTGTGATTTCTCGTTCCTCGAAATGACAAATGAGAAAACCTTAGTATCTTAGAGTCTTAGAACCTCAGAACCTTTAAAACCTATCGCTCATAAAACTCAATTGGTAACAAATCAGGATCTGCAATAAAAGTAAAACGCTTTTCAGTTGTTTCGTCGATTCTAATAGGTTCCGATTCTATTTTCTTTGAATTTAAAAAAGCAATAGTTTCTTCTAAATTAATAACCTCGAAAGCCAAATGACGCAAACCAACAGCTTCAGGTCTTGAAGGTCTTTGTGGCGGATTTGGGAAGGAGAATAATTCAACAACATAAGAACCATTTAAAGCCAAATCTAGTTTATAAGATTGGCGTTCTTCACGATAAATTTCTCGAATAATAGTTAAACCCAAAATCTGAGTGTAGAAATATTTCGATTTTTCATAATCGGAGCATAAAATGGCAATATGATGAACTTTGTTAAGAGTAAGCATTATTTAGTAGATTCAGGTTCTAGATTTAATTTTCGAATAACTTTTGCCGGATTTCCAACGGCGAGTGAATTGTCTGGAATATCTTTTGTAACAACAGATCCAGCGCCAATAACACAACCTTTCCCGATTGTTACGCCAGGACAAATAACCGAATTTCCGCCAATCCAGCAATCGTCTCCAATAGTAACAGGATAAGCATTTTCAAGCGTTTTTCTTAATTCAGCGTCAAGCGGATGTGAGGCAGTATAAATTTGAACATTTGGCGCAATAAACACGTTTGAGCCAATATTTACCGGCGCGCAGTCCAGAACAACACAATTCACGTTGAAATAAACGTTTTCTCCGCAGAAAATATTATAACCGTAATCGCAATGAAAAGGCGGTTCAATATAGAGACCAGCTCCCGCATTCGGAATCAGTTCTTTTAAAATCTCTTTTGCTTTTTTAGTAACCCGATATTCTTTTACGTTTAGGCTATGCAAAAGGTTTTTTGCAGCTCTTCGGCCTTTAAGTAATTCTGGATCAAAGGCATTGTAATATTCGCCAGAGATCATTTTTTCTTTTTCTGTTTTCATTATTTACATTTTCGTCTTGGCGATTTTCTCGTGTATTTTCACAGTTTCCTGCAAAGCTGCGGTGCAATACCAAGGCGTTAATTCGGCTTCAAGTAAGTTTGCTTTTATTGCCGGATCAGTGGCAACAAGTGCTTTTGCTTCCTCAATAGTTTCTACGTTAAAAACATAAATACCGCGATAATTTCGGTCGTTTTTCATGAAAGGCCCGGCAACAACTAGTTTTCCTTCTTTGGCAAGTTTGCCAATGTTTGCCATATGACCTTCAAATAATTTTTTGGTTTCCTCTTTTGAAGCTGTTGTATTCGTTCCAGATTTTAATAAACAGAAAACATATTTTTTCATTCCGTATTCGTCGGCATGAAGAGATTTAGCTAAAGCTTCATCATATTTTACCTCAGTTTCTTGAGAAAATCCAATGAAGCTGGAAAGAAATAATGCTAGAATAAAAAGTGAATTTTTCATAAAAATGATTTTTAAAGCAGTTTCTTCAAAATAACAATTTGCCCTAAATGATAAACATCGTGCTGAATAATTCCGTGAATATCTTCATAAAAATTATGATTATTATTTTGATCTATTTTATCAAAATCCGCATCATTAAAATTACTCAAACAATCATTCCATAATTCCTGAGATTTTGCCAGACTTTGTAGTGATTGTTCCCAAGCTGGCTCAGATGAATCTAAAATTGGTACAAAATAATTATGATCGGGAGTTGTAATTATTTCCCCTTGAACACGTTTTAATATGTTTCTTCTCCATTGTATTAGGTGATTGACAATTTCCCAAATTGTGTTTAAATTAGGATTGATTTTTTTATAAGCCTGAGCTGCAGTTACATCTTTTAAAGTATCTGCTAATGTAACTTCAAGCCACGGATTTCCATTATAAATGGATTGATATAAATTCGAAACTCTTTTACTTTCTGACATAGTTAATAGTTTTAGAAACACTACAGCTAAGATACAAATAAGTATTTTACAACTCATCCCCGAAATTCTACAATTGGGTTATTTAATATTTTTTAACAAGAAATGTTAAAATACATTTGCTTCATCAAAAACCAAGATCATGAAAACTAGAATTACTTTTATTTTATTATTAATAAGCATTTTTACTTTTGCCCAAAGTACTATTTCAGGAAAAGTAGTAGACCAAAAAGGAAAACCGGTTGCTGGCGCAAATATTTATATTGACGGAACTTATGACGGAGCAACAAGTTCTGAAACGGGAGATTTTTCTTTTCAAACCAGTGAAACAGGAAACAAGTTTATAGTGGTAAGTTTTTTACTTTTTGAAACTTTCAAACAAGAAATTGATGTTGCAAATTACAAAGACCAAACAATCAAATTAAGAGAAAATGTTAACACGCTCGATGCCGTTGTTATTACTGCCGGAACATTAGAATCTGGTGACAAAGCGAGAGTTTCGGTTTTAAAACCTTTAGATATTGTAACTACAGCAGGTTCTGCCGGAAATATTATCGCGGCTTTACAGACTTTGCCGGGAACGCAGAATGTTGGCGAGGACGGACGTTTGTTTGTGCGTGGTGGAGAAGCCAGCGAAACGCAGACTTTTGTTGACGGAATTCGCGTTGCGCAACCCTACGGAGCAACAACAAATAATTTGCCTACAAGAAGTAGATTTTCTCCTTTCTTGTTTAGTGGAATTGCTTTTTCTACCGGAGGTTACTCTGCAGAATATGGTGAAGCTTTATCAAGTGTTTTGCTTTTGAATACGAATGATGAAGAAGATCATGAAAAAACAGATATTTCATTTATGACTGTTGGTTTGGGTCTCGGAAATACACAAAAATTCAAGAAAAGTTCTTTGAGCGTAAACATGATGTATGTGAACTTAGCACCTTATCAGGCGGTAATTCCTCAGAATGTTGACTGGAATAATCCGTATCAGTCGCTAGGTGGAGAAACGGTTTACAGATATAATTTCACAAACGGAATCTTTAAATTATATGCTTCTTTCGATTCAGAAAAATTCGATTTAAATCAGAAGAATATCAATTTTGAAAATCCAATCAGAACGGATATGAACAACAATAACTTTTATTTGAATTCTTCTTATAAAGGAACTTTTGGAACGGGCTGGCAGTTGACTTCTGGAATTAGTTACGGATACAGCAAAAATAAAATCACATACAATATCACTGATGTCGACAACAACGAAAATGCTGCTCAGCTGAAATTAAAATTGCAGAAAAAAGTTTCAAACTATTTTAAATTGTCTTTTGGTACAGATTATTTCATCACAAAATTCAATGAAAATGTAAATGATAACGTTTCTATTGATGTTTCAAACGGTTACGATTCAAATATTTTTGCAGCTTACACCGAAGCAGATATTTTATTCTCTAAAAAACTGGCAATGAAAATGGGATTGAGATATTCAAATAATAGTTTGTTAAACGAAAATAATATTGCGCCGAGAGCTTCATTGGCATATAAAGTTTCAAAAAGCAGCCAATTTTCATTTGCTTACGGAGATTTTTCACAAACGCCTGTTGTTGATTATATTAAATATTCAAAATATCATCAATTTGAAAGTGAAAAAGCAAGACATTATATCCTGAATTATCAATTCACAAAACCAGGACAGACTTTTAGAGCAGAGGCTTATTATAAAGAGTATGACAATTTAGTGCAATATGATACGAGAGATATTCAATACAATTCAGTATTCAATAATAACGGTTCAGGATATGCAAAAGGTATCGATTTGTTTTGGAGAGACAGCAATTTGTATAAAAACTTAGAATACTGGATTTCTTATTCTTATATCGATTCAGAAAGACAATATAAAAACTTTCCAAATATGGCGACGCCAAGTTTTGTTGCCAATCACAGTTTGTCTGTAGTAACTAAATATTTTATTACCGACTGGAAATCGCAAATTGGTTTTACAAACAGTTTCAGTACAGGTCGTCCGTACAATGATCCAAACCAAACGCAATTTATGAACGGAAAAACAAAATCATACAATAGTTTGAGTTTCAACTGGGCGTATTTATTGACAACACAAAAAATCCTTTATTTCTCTGTTTCAAACATTTTAGGAACACAAAACATATTTGGATATGATTATGCAAAACTTCCAGATCCAAACGGAGTATATCAAAGACAAGCCGTTACACCAACAGCTGATAGATTTTTCTTCGTAGGTTTCTTCTGGACTATTAGTCAGAATAAAAATGAGAATCAGTTGAAAAACTTGTAGTTCGCGTTAAAGCTACTAAGTTGTTAAGATTCTGAGTTACTAAGGTTTTGTCTCGCTGAAAAACTTAGAATCTTAGCCACTCAGAATCTTAGTAGCTTAAAAAAACAATTCAGTAACCAAATTCGACAACTCGGTATCATTTAATTTTAAAAGAGTAAAAACAGACATACTTTTGAAGTATAAATTAACAACAGAGTTTTAATCATCAACAAAAAAACTTAGAACCTTAGTAACTTAAAAAAAAGAAATCATGACCAAAATTATTACCATAACTATTTTATTTATCTGCAGCTTAATGTCTGCACAAAATGTAAAATTAACTGTTGCTGTTTCAGGCTTAAAAAATGATACAGGAGTTGTTAAAGTAGGATTATATAATTCAGACGGAACTTTTCTTAAAACAACTTACAAAAGTCTTGCTTCCGAAATTAAAAACAATGAAGCGGTTGTAACTTTTGAAAATCTTCCTGCGGGAGAATATGCGATCTCAACCTATCATGATGAAAACATTAACGGAAAGCTTGATAGAAATGCAATGGGAATTCCATCAGAAGAATATGCAGCGTCAAACAATGCAAAAGGATTTATGGGACCTCCAGCGTATGCCGACGCTAAATTTAATGTCAGTAAAGATTCAAAAGTCGAAATTAAATTCTAATAAGCAAATAACTAATCCATATAACAACCATTAAATAATTTATAAAATGAAAAAAATCATCACTTTAATCGCATTATTTGTAGTAGTAATAAGTTCAGCACAAACACAATTTGAACAAGGAATGGGAAAAGCTTTCGGGCTTTGGAAAGAAGGAAAAAATGCAGAAGCTTCTGCAATGTTTGAAAGAATCGCTGCAGCAGAAAAAACAAGTTATCTGCCTAATTATTATGTAGCCTTGATTAACACTACATCAGCTTTTTCAGAAAAAGACAAAACAAAAATCGATTTGTTGTTAACTAAAGCTCAAGATGCATTAGATGTTGAATTTATAAAAGATCAAAATAATGCTGAGCTTTATGCAATGCAGGCTTTAATTTATACGGCTTGGGTAGTTGCAGATCCAATGACAAACGGAATGAAATATTCGGCTAAAGTGATGGAAGCTTACGCAAAAGGAAAAGCGATCGACCCAAATAATCCGAGAATTGTTTTTGGTGAAGCTGATTATCAAATTGGAGGAGCAAAATGGTCAGGTGTAGATACAAAACCATTATGTGCACAAGTTGACAGAGCTATTGAACTTTTTGCTACATTTAAACCTGCAACTCCTTTTTCTCCAAAATGGGGATTAGAAAGAGCTTTGGAAACTCAAAAAAATTGTAAAAAATAAAAACTAATTTAAGCTGATTTAGAATGAAAGACTATAGAAGTAGCTTTGCAGATGTAAGAAATGGAACAATCACATGTTTCAAGATTTCTATGGTCTTTGCCATATTATTTTCAGCATTTTTAGGAGACGATTTCAGTGTTAAAAACGTTGCAGTAACTTTTTTTGTAAGCTGTCTTTATTCTTTCGGACTCGGTTTTGGAAACGGATTTATTAGCGTTTATCTGGATAAAAAATGGGATTGGCTGGAACAAACAAATTTGAGAGTTTATTACGGAATCCTGACTACTGTGTTGTATACAGTTCCGGTAGTTTTAGGAATAAATTATTTCATTTTTGTTATCCTGCAACACGTGACTTTAGAGGTGTTTTTTAGTGCACGAATGCTTTGGGTACATCTTTTTTATATCGTTGTTTCTTTGGGAGTTTCAACTTTTTTGCAGGCCAGAAGTTTTATGGTAAAATGGAAACAGGCATCAAAATTTGAAATCACGCAACAAAAGATTATCGCCGGAACAGCAAATGCCAAATTCGAAAGTTTAAAAAACCAAATCGACCCGCATTTCCTTTTTAACAGTCTGAATGTATTAAGTTCTTTGATTGAAGAAAATCCAGATAATGCACAACGATTTACCACTTCTTTGTCTAAAATCTATCGTTATGTTTTGGAGCAAAAAGATAAAGAATTGGTTTCAGTTGAAGATGAATTATCATTTGCGAAAACGTACATGAATTTGCTGAAAATGCGTTTCGAAAATAGTTTGTTCTACGAATTGCCTTCAACAGCCATTAATCCTGATGCAAAAGTGGTTCCGTTATCGTTGCAGCTTTTATTAGAAAATACGGTAAAACACAATGTTGTAAGTGAACAAAAACCTTTGCATATCAGAATTTTTATTGACGGAGATTATCTCGCGATTCAAAATGATTTTCAAAAGAAAGAAGTTTTGCAGGACAGACAAGGAGTTGGATTACAAAACATCGTAAACCGATACGGAATTGTAACCAACAGAAAAGTTTTAGTAGAACAAAATGAAAAAACATTCACAGTTAAGATTCCAATTTTAACTAAACAAATAACAGTTATGGAAACAAGTGCAGACTATAGCGATGAAAATAAAGCTTATTTCAGAGCTAAAAAAAGAGTAGAGGAATTAAAAGGTTTTTACGGAAATGTTATTTCGTATTGTTGTGTGATTCCGTTTTTAATTTTTATAAATTTGAGGTATTCTCCTGGATTTCAGTGGTTTTGGTTTTCGGCTTTGGGCTGGGGATTTGGAGTTGTAATGCATGCTTTTAAAGTTTTTGGTTACAGCTCAGATTGGGAAGAACGTAAAATTAGAGAGATTTTAGAAAAAGAAAACAACAAACAAACCTGGAAATAATGGAAACAAATTTCAATAATAATCAGGAGGAATACGATTTACAGCAGTTTGCTAAAAGAAAAATAGAGAAGCTTAAATCATTTTATTCACACGCATTTGTCTTTTTTATTGGATGGGTAATTTATGTATTGAAAGAATATTTTGGAGTACCATTTAATTTTTTGCCCATAAAATATATTAACGGATTTGTAATGGCCATCTGGACAACAGCATTTTTAATTAACGCAATAGATTTATTTGCTTCGTTTAAAATTTTTGGAACCGAATGGGAAGAGCGTAAAGTAAAAAGTATCTTGGAAAAAGAAAACCAAAAACAAAAATGGGAATAATCATGGAACCTGATCATACTCAAGCAAAACGTTATCAGAAAGCTCAAAAAAGAGTAAAAGAGATTAGAGGATTTTACGAGCATTTAACCGTTTTTATTCTGGTAACTATAATTCTTATTTTTATAAACCTGACGACTTCGCCAGAATATTTATGGTTTATATGGTGTGTGTTTGGCTGGGGAATAGGAGTAGTGATTCACGGTCTAAAAACATTTGAAATTTCACCTGCCTTTAGTAAGGATTGGGAGGAGCGAAAAATAAAAGAAATTTTAGAAAAAGAAAAAAATAAACAAACTTGGAAATAATTATGGAAACAAATTGTAATAATGACCGAGGGAAATTTGAGTTTCAAAAAATTTTCAGCAAAAAATCTGTTCAATTCAGATCTTTATATATACACGCATTTGTTTATGCAATTGGATTGACGATCTATATTTTAAAAGAATTTTACGGAGTTTCACTGAATTTCTTTCCTGTACGATATTTAAATAGTGTTGTAATGGTAATTTGGACAAGTGTATTTTTAGTATCTGTAATCGATTTGTTTGCTTCATATAAGATTTTTGATGAAGAATGGGAAGAGCGAAAATTGAAAAGCCTTTTAGATAATAAAAAAGTAAAAAAACAAAAATGGGAATAATCATGGAAGTAAATTTTAATGACGAGGATAAATATTACCTGGCTAAAAAGAAAGTCGAGAATATTAAAGGTTTTTATGGAAACTTAACGGCCTATATTTCTGTAAACATAGTTTTGATTGTTATAAATTTAATGACTTCACCAAATCATCTTTGGTTTTATTGGCCATTAATGTGGTGGGGCGTTGGAGTTCTTTTTCACGGATTAAAAGTTTTTGAAGTATTTCCGGTTCTTGGAAAAGACTGGGAGGAAAAAAAGATAAAAGAGCTGATGGAAAAGGAAAAAGAGAACAAAAAGAAATGGCAATAATCATTAAAGGATAAAAAAATGGGACGTTTAAGAAGACGCATGTACGAAGAATACAGAAACGAATTTTCGAGCGATGAACGCTTTAATATTGCATACAGAAAAGTGAGAAGAATAAAAGGTTTTTATTCGCACTTAAAAGTATATCTAATTGTGAACGCAATTATTATCATTTCGAGTTTGAACAGAGAGTTTATCGGAAATCATTTTAATGATAGTGGCTTATTTGAATGGCATACCTATTCAACAGCTTTTTACTGGGGAATTGCATTAGTAATGCATGCTGTATCAGTTTTTGGGCGAGATATATTCTTTAGTGATGATTGGGAGGAAAGAAAGATTCAGGAATATATGAATCAGGAATCTACGAAAGCAAATAAATGGCAATAATTAAAAAAACATATAAAATGAGACGTTTTGGAAGAAACATTTTTGAAGATTATGGCGAAGAAGAATATAGTAAAGACGAAAATTTTAATATCGCTTACAGAAAAGTCAAAAGAATAAAAGGCTTTTACTCGCATTTACGAGTTTATATTATTGTAAATGCTATAATTATAATAACAAATTTAAACCGTGACGTCTTTGGAAAAGATATAATTTATAACGGTTTATCAGACTGGCATACTTATTCTACTGCTTTTTATTGGGGAATCGCATTAGTAATCCATGCTTTTTCTGTTTTTGGACCAGATGTTTTTTTTGGCAGTGAATGGGAAAAGAAAAAAATTCAGAAGTATATGGATAAAGAAGCTCAAAATACCAATAAATGGGAGTAATTTTACCAAAACTATAACCAAAACCAAATTGTTAATTTTTTCAATTTAATAAATGACCACTTTAATTATAGAAGACGAAAAACCGGCTGCGAGATTATTACAAAGAAAATTAGAAAAATTAAATATTGCTGTAGAAACCATGCTGCATTCTGTTGAAGAATCTGTTGATTGGTTTGCCAATAATCAGCATCCTGATTTAATATTTTTGGATATTCAGCTTTCCGATGGTTTATCGTTTGAAATTTTTGAAAAAATAGATATCAAAAGCGCTATAATTTTTACAACGGCTTATGATGAATATGCATTAAAAGCCTTTAAATTGAATAGCATCGATTATCTTTTAAAACCAATTGATGAAGATGATCTGGAAGTTGCAGTGACGAAATTCAAAACCCGACTTCCTAAACCGGAATCAGAAAGCAGTAATTTGCAGCTTGATTTTGAACAAATACGAAAAATGCTCTCAAATCCTTTTGAGAAAACATTCAAAAAACGTTTTACAGTTAAAATCGGACAGCATTTAAAAGTAATTACTACAGATGAAATCGAATGTTTTTTCAGTGAAAACAAAGGAACTTACATTCATACTTTCGACAATCGAAATTATTTAATCGATTCAACTCTGGAAATTCTGGAACAGGAATTAGATATGAAGGATTTCTTTCGCGTAAGCAGAAAATTCATTGTTCCGCTTCAGGCAATAAAAGAAATTCAGGTATATACTAATTCCCGACTTAAAGTTATTTTACCATCTTATAAAGAAGATGAGGTAATTGTAAGCCGAGAAAAAGTACAGGACTTTAAAGCATGGTTGGGGTAAAATTTATTTAATCTTTTTCAAAACCATTCAAATAAAGAGCCAGCGGCTCGATCCGTTTTGTAGGGCCGTCCCGATAGCTATCGGGATCAATCCGGTTGGACAAAGATTGAAAACATTATAACCTTATATACAAAACAAAAAAAATCCTTCATTTTGAAAGATTTTTTTATGTCTTGAATTTTAAATTATTTACTTAATCGATGCAAAGTATATGTCATTGCACTCAAAAGGAAAAACGCCATAATTTGGTGAATCAATCCTAAAGCCAACGGAACGCTGTATAATAAAGTGAAAACACCAAGCAAAAACTGAATAAAAACAAAAGCTACAAGAGTTTTGATTCCGTTTGCCTGAGTAGATGTAAGTGTATATTTTTTACTTTTGAAGAAAAGAAAAAGAATAATCGCCACAACTACATAAGCAAAAGTTCTGTGTACAAACTGAACGCCGCTTTTTCCTTCAATTAAATTCTTAATCAAAGAAGATTGCTCAATAAAAACCGATTCATGAATAAATTCGCCATCACTCATTAAAGGCCAGTGATTGTGAATTAATCCGGCATTTAGCCCCGCTACAAACCCGCCATAAATAATTTGGATTAATAAAGCAGCTAAAGCATAACGTGCAATATTTCGAAGCGGTAAAATTTTGTTGATATTTCTTTCAGGGTAAATTAAATCCAGCGCTACCCAAAGCGTGTATGCAAAAGTGATAAAGGCAAAAGTAAGGTGTAACGAAAGTCTGAAATGACTCACATCCGGGTTGTCAATTAATCCGCTTCGAACCATGAACCATCCTAAGAATCCTTGAAAAGCGCCCATTCCTAAAAGCACAACGCATTTTTTGATTGTATCTGTATCTAATTTCTTTTTAGCTAAAAAGTAAACAAAAGGCACAAAGAAAACCAAACCAATAATACGACCAATGAAACGGTGAAACCATTCCCAGAAATAAATGAATTTATAATCGGCTAATTGAAAATCGTTGTGAATATTAATTTTTTGATATTCTGGAAACTTCTTGTATTCATCAAAAGCGGCTTGCCATTTTGCCTCTGTTAAAGGCGGGAAAGTGTCGGTTACCAAATGCCAGTCGGTCATTGATAAACCTGAATTAGTTAAACGTGTGATGCCACCCACGACAACCATTAAAAATAATAAAACACAACCTGATAGTAACCAAATGATTACTGATTTATTCTCTTTTTTCATTCTGTTCCGATTAATTCGATTTCGTTTTTTTTGCTAATTTTTATTAAATAGAAATTTAATAAATAGAAGTTTATAAGGCTATTTGCAGTAAATACTATAGTTGTTCTTGTGATTCGTGTTAGGTAATTGTTTTTTATTTTAAAATTTAAAAGATCTTCAATAAAATAAAATTCAAAACAAAAATAAATTATTGTGATTATAATAGGAGCAAGAATGCAAATTAGAGCAACTATAAATTTGATTTTTAATTTTTTATTTTCTCCCTTAGCTTTTAGTTTTTTAAAAAAGAAAAAATAAGAAAATCCCATTAACCCAAAAAGTATAGAAAAAAATAGCACCCCTAAAGCATCCATTATTTTTTAAGTTTTAAGTTTAACTTCTCAGCTCTTTTAATTACAAAATCATAAGCCGCCTGATATTCATTCGGAATATCACCTTCTAAAATTGCTTCTTTTACAGCTTCTTTTAAAATTCCGATTTCGCGTGAAGGTTTCAAATCAAACATTTCCATAATTTCTTCGCCGGAAATTGGTGGCTGGAAATTACGAACATGATCGCGTTCTTCAACTTCAACAATTTTCTTGCGGACAAGCTCGAAGTTTTTATGGTATTTTTTGAATTTCGCAGGATTTTTGGTCGTGATATCAGCTTCGCATAAAATCATTAAATTTTCTACATCTTCGCCAGCGTCAAAAACTAAACGACGAACCGCACTGTCAGTCACAATATCTTGTGCCAAAACAATTGGACGCGAGCTCATGATGACCATTTTTTGCACAAATTTCATTTTGTGGTTCAAAGGCATATGCAAACGCTCGAAGATTTTCTTGGCCATTTTTCCACCAAGAAACTCATGTCCGTGAAAAGTCCAACCTTGTTTTTTATTGAAACGTTTTGTTGGTGCTTTTCCAATATCATGCAATAAAGCTGACCAGCGCAACCAGACGTCATCAGTATTTGGACAAATGTTATCTACAACTTCTAAAGTGTGATAAAAATTGTTTTTATGCGTATGACCTTCAATTTCTTCGACCTGATTCAACGCAGTTAATTCAGGCAAGATTAAATCTAAAAGTCCGGTTTTGTATAAAAGTAAAAATCCTGTTGAAGGTTTATCTGTAGAAAGAATTTTATTCAATTCGTCTACAATTCTTTCGCCGGTTATAATTTTGATGCGTTCTGCATTTTTTGTGATTGCATTTAAGGAATTCTCTTCAATTTCAAAATTCAATTGATTTGCAAAACGAATCGCGCGAAGCATTCGCAAAGGATCATCAGAATAGGTAATATCCGGATCCAAAGGCGTTTTGATTGTTTTAGTTTCTAAATCGGCTAAACCATCAAATGGATCTAAAAGATCTCCGAAATTATTTTCATTTAAAGATAAAGCCAACGCATTTATAGTGAAATCACGACGGTTTTGATCGTCCTGAAGGGTTCCGTTTTCTACAATTGGATTTCGGCTGTCGCGGTTATAGGATTCTTTTCGGGCGCCTACGAATTCAATATCAGTATCTTCAAATCGAAGCATTGCGGTTCCGTAAGTTTTAAAAACCTGAACTTTTGGTTTGTTTGGAAGTAAATCAGAAACTTTTAAAGCTAATTCGATTCCGCTTCCAACTGCAACAACGTCAATGTCTTTTTTAGAACCTCGGTTTAAAAGCAAATCCCGAACAAATCCTCCTATCACATAAGAGTCAACGTTTAATTCCTGAGAAGCTTTCGAAATGATATCGAAGATTTTGTTTTGTAAAGCAGATTTATAATTTGTTTGTATAGCCACGAATTCACTAATTTTTGAGTAAAAATGCAATTTGAATTTCAGATGAAATAAAATGCATGCAAATTTACAACATAGAAAATGCCTATTATAATCTGAAGCACACTTTTTTGAAGAAATTAATAGTTTTTGATGTTGATTTTTGTGAAAAGACAAAAGGTTTGCCACGAATTATACTAATTACCCGAATTTATTTTTTTTCTGCCACAGATTACAAGATTAAAAGGATTAAAAAATCTGCGTTAATCTTGTAATCTGTGGCAAAAAAATCTTCGCAATCTGAGTCAAACAATAATTATTGAAAATTCGTGATCCCGATAGCTATCGGGAGTGGCGAAAAAAAATACAACAATAGAACAAATCAATTACAAACGATAATTTTTAAAAATTCAATTTGTATTTTTGAAAGATAGAAAAACGTACACATGAAAATTGTTATATCGCCAGCGAAATCATTGAATTTCGAAAAAGAATTACCAACATCTCAATATACAGAACCTTCTTTTTTAAAAGAAGCGAGAATAGTTCACAAAGTGGTTAAACAAAAAAAGCCAGCTGAATTATCAGAATTAATGTCAATTTCAGACAAACTAGCCGATTTAAACTGGAAAAGAAATCAGGATTGGAAAACGCCTTTCACACCTGAAAATGCACGTCCGGCGGTTTATACTTTTGACGGTGATGTTTATACAGGTTTAGATGCTTATACAATTCCGTTAGAAAAATTAGATGTTTTGCAGGATAAATTGAGAATCTTGTCAGGACTTTACGGACTTTTAAAACCGCTTGATTTGATGCAGGCATACCGTTTAGAAATGGGAACTAAAATGCCAGTTGCCGAATCTAAAAACCTTCACGACTTCTGGAAACCAACAGTTACTAAAGCGTTGAATAAAGAATTGAAAAAAGGCGAATTATTCGTGAATTTAGCAAGTAATGAATATTTTTCTGCTGTTGATGTAAAAGCGTTGAAAGTTCCTGTAATTACCCCAGATTTTAAAGATTATAAAGACGGAAAATTAAAAATGATCAGTTTTTTTGCGAAAAAGGCGAGAGGTATGATGGTTCGTTACATAATCGATACAAATGCTGAAACAATTGATGATTTAAAAGGTTTTAATTACGAAGGATATCAGTTTGATGCTAATCTTTCTAAAGGGAATCATTTGGTTTTTACAAGATGATTTTTTGAAGGTACAAAGGCTCAAAGTAACAAAGTTACAAAGGTTTAAAAAGAGTCGGAGACTCGGAACATGTTGTAGGCAGGGATTTCAATCCCTGAAGATTTTAGGAATAACAACAAAAAATAAACGCCGAATTCTAAAGATGAATTCGGCGTTTCTGCGTATTATAAAATTATTATTATTAATGCATTGCGTCGGCTGCACTAATTTTGTTCTTTCCTTTTTTAATAAAAAGGATGATTGGGATACAGCATAAGAACATAATTCCTAAATACATGAAAATATCCATGTAAGACATTACGGTACTTTGCTTCATGATAGAATAATCTATTGCCTGATAAGCTTTTTTAAGAGCCACATCGGCGCTATAGCCTTTCGCCATAAAAGCATGCTGCATTCCTGAAATGCGTTGTTGAACATCGAATTTTGCAGGATCCAAATTATTAATCAGATTTACTCTGTGTTCCTGACTAAAACGTGTTATAAAAGTGGTAATAATTGCAATACCAAAAGAACCTCCTAATTGTCTCATCATTCCGGTGAAAGCTGCTCCTTCACCAATATGTTTTCCTTTTAAAGTAGAAAGTGAAAGTGTGGTAATAGGTACAAAAAGCAATCCTAAACCAATTCCTCTTAAAATCAACGGCCAGTACATATGTTCTACACCTGTGTCTGGCGTCATTCGTGTTTGCATCATAAAAGTGAAGAAGAAGAAAATTAAAAATCCTACTCCAACCATATAACCTTGAGGAACACCTTTCTGAATCATATTACCCACAAATGGCATCATAATCGCGGTAGTAATCGATCCTGGGATTAATAATAAACCTGCATCAGTTGCGGTCCATCCTAAAATGGATTGCGTGTAAATTGGGATAATCAATGTTGATCCATATAAACCGAAACCTAGAATGAAACACAAAACGGTACCAATTCTTAAATTTCCATCTTTTAAAACACTTAAATTTACAATTGGATGTTTGTAGGTAAGCTCTCTCCAAATAAACAATACCAATCCAAGAACGGTTACAACACTTAATGTTACAATTAGTCCATCATTAAACCAATCGTCTTGCTGTCCGTGTTCTAATACGAATTGCAATGAACCAATAAAAGCACTCAATAATATAATTCCCCACCAGTCAACCTGATTGGCTTTTAGTTTTTCACCATATTTAGGACTTCTTACAAAAGTAAGTGCTAAAATTGTAGCAATAATTCCTAGTGGAATATTGATGTAAAAAATATAAGGCCAAGAATAATTATCTACTAAATATCCTCCTAATGGCGGACCTAAAGTTGGACCTACAATTACACCCATTCCATAAATTGCCTGCGCCATACCACGTTTTGCAACCGGATAACTTTCGGTAATAATTGTTTGTGCGGTTACAAGTAACGCACCTCCACCCATTCCCTGAAAGAATCTAAAGGCTACAAGTTCCCATATATTACTGGCGTTTCCGCATAAAAAGGAACAAACCGTAAATAATATGATAGAAGCCACAAAATAATTACGTCTTCCAAATTGCTGTGATAGCCAGCTCGTCATCGGAATTACAATAACATTCGCAATTGCGTATGCTGTAATTACCCACGCGACATCAGTAAGGGTTGCACCAAGGCTTCCTCGCATATCTGTCAGCGCTACGTTTACAATCGTTGTATCTACAATTTCCAACAGTGCACAAAGTACTGCCGTAATCGTAATGATCACACGTCTGTAGCCGTATTCTACTAAATCGTCTTCTGCTTGTACTGCTGTTGCCATTTATTTTATTTCAAATGTACGTCTACATCAACATTCATTCCTGGGCGTAATAATTTTACTTTTTCAGGATCGTTTGAAGGATCTAAACTAATTTTTACTGGTAATCTCTGGATTGTTTTCACGAAGTTTCCTGTCGCATTATCAGGAGGCAATAAAGAGAAACGAGATCCTGTAGCAGGAGAAAAAGAAGTTACAATTCCTTTAAACTCATAATTAGGATAAGCATCAACTTTTAAGCTTACTTTTTGTCCCACAACCATTTTGTTTAATTGCGTTTCTTTAAAGTTAGCTACAACCCAAGCTTCGTTATTATTGATGATATAAAATAAAGATTGTCCTGGCTGAACCAATTGTCCTGGCTGAATGTCAACTTTAGAAACCTGACCATCAATTGCTGCAGTTACAACAGTATAAGTAAGATTCAATTTAGCAACATCAAGCATTGTTTGTGCTTTTTTAATGTTTGCAGCTGCAACTTCTGTTTGTTTGTCAGAAACTTTAGATTTTGACTGAATAACAGATTTTTGGTAAGAAGTTGCTTTTTGTTGTTGTTCTAAAACACGTACTTGGTTTTCAGCTTCTTCTTTTGCAGTTAAAGCCTGCTCATATTGCTGTTTTGTAATGGTATGCGTTTTGTATAAATTGTTATAACGGTTATAATCGTTTGTAAGCTGTCTCAATCTGATTTTTGCACTTTCGATAGAACCGCTTGCAGATTTCATTTGTGCATCTGAAACATTGATGCTTGCGTAAGCGCTTCCAATATCAGCTTTAGCAGCCTCAAATTGACCTTCAGCGCCTAATAATGCAGCATTTGCCTCATCAATCTTTAATTGATAATCTCTCTTGTCGATAGTAAATAAAGTATCTCCTTTTTTTACATAATCATTATCTTTCACATAAACTTTACTGATATATCCTGATACTCTAGGAATAATCGGATTCATTTTTTTCTCGATTTGAGCATCATCCGTTTCTTCGTGTGCCTGAGAGTGTAAGTATTTTGATATTCCGTAACTGCCGCCTCCTAAAATCAGAACTGCAAGTATGATGATGAATTTTGTATTTGTCTTTTTCTTTTCCATGAGAGCTATCGATTATATTTTAGAAAGATTGAATGATTGTGATAATTGTCCTGAGACTGAAAGTAATTCGTAATATTTTTGAATAATAGTTGCTTTAGATAAAGCAGTTTGGATTTTAGCATTTAAATGTTCTACGTCAGCTTCAACCAAGTCGTTAGTGTCTGAAAGTCCGTTGTCAAACTTATCTTTTACCAATCTGTAGTTTTCTGCTGCCTGCTGAAGCGCTTCTTCATAAACTACACTTTGGTTGATTGCCAAATCATAATCTTCAATAGATTTTTGAACTTCAACTTTAATGCGGTCCGTCATAATAGCTTCCGTATTTTTAACTTCCAAAGCTCTGCTTTCTGCCTCTTTTACATGAACATTATTTTTCAAAATTCCAGATAAATCATAAGATAAACCAATTCCGAAGTTCATCGCATATTTTACCGTGATAATGTCTTTAAGATCAAATGCTGTATAACCTCCAAGCAATGAAAGTGAAGGATAATATCCAGCTTTTGCTATTTTAACATTAGCTTCTGAAGCTTTTCCTTGTAATCTTATTGCCTCTAAATCTTTTCTACTTTCCAATGCAACAGCGTCAGATGTTATTGAGTTGGTTGTTTTTAGATTAAAGAAATCCTGCTCATTTACCTCAATTTTTACAGAAGGATCTAATTTTAATAAAGTAGTAAGATAAAAGTTGATATTATTGATGTTGTTATTTGCTTCATCAATAGATAATTGAGTTTTCGAAACCAATAATTGAGCTTTCAATAAATCGTTTCTCGGAATAATTCCGTTTTTCTCTAATTCTATAAAATCAGTAACACGTTGTTTAGCACTTTTCTGATTCTCATTTAAAACATCTAAAGTTTTTTGAGCTTTGTATAATGCAGTATAATAAGTGATTACTTTTAAAGCAACATCTTCTTTTGTTTTTGCAGCATTTGCACTTTCAGCTTCATATAAGTTGTCGTATGCATCAATGCTGTTTTGAATTTTAAAACCTGCAAAAATTGGAAGACTTAAATTTGCCATTCCCAGCATAGCTCTGTCAGGAGATGCTAAAGAAGCACTTTCGCCCTGATTTGGCATATCAATCGAAGCTTTTGTAAGTCGCTGATATTGACCAGAAACCTTAATGTCCGGATATTGATTGTTTTTTACGGTTTTTAGCTCGTATTTTTTTGTGTTTACCTTAGTGTTGGCAAGCGTAACTTCGTTACTTTTTTCCCAAGCCATTTTAACGGCTTCGTCCAAGGTTAAACTTGTTTTTTCTTGTGCTTCAATTGAAGATATTCCGATGAAGAAAACTCCAAAGAGCATTAATTGACTAATTTTCATAAACAAGTAGCGCTTTTATAGTTTGTTGAATGTGCTTTGTAAGATTGTTTTTAATGTAATTGTTAAACATTTCCTCGGTTTTTAAATCCAATAATTCTTCGAAGAAAGAACGATTCATATGAAAGTGGAAAAAGGTTCCAATAATCGTTGGCGTAATGAGCGGAATATTTACATCTTTTCTAAAAACGCCCTGATCTTGTCCCTGTTTAATAATGCTTTCAACAGATTTTAAATTTCCTTTTTTAAGTTCTGTAAAAGCATTCAGGCTTTTTTCTCTTTTTTTATTGTTTAATTCAAAATGTAAAACCCTGTAAATGCCTTTGTTAAGGCAGATTCTGTTAATGTAAATTTCGATTAATTTATTGACTTTGTCAAGCGGTTGAATGTTTTCCTGCAATAAATTTTCGAGTTGTAATTTTAAATCGGTGGTTTTATGAAGAATTAAAGCTTCCAGAAGCCGTTCTTTTGACCCAAAATAATAGGACACCATGGCAATGTTGATTTTTGCCTCTTTTGAGATGTCCCGAATGGACGTCCCTTCAAAACCCTTCTCAGAAAAAAGACTTTCTGCTACTTCAAGAATCTGAATTTTTTTATCGTTTAATTCGATGTTTGACATGGTATTGTTTCTAATCGAGTACAAAATTAAACAGTTGTTTAATTTAAACGCTTGTTTAATTTTATTTTAACACAATATTAACATAAAACGGTTTCGATAATTTTGAGCAAAAAAAAGCTGAAATACTAATGTATTTCAGCTCTGCTAGTTTATTTTGTCATTTCGACGAAGGAGAAATCACACTAGTAACTCCGCAAACAAAGTCGCCAATCTTTGTTGAATTACGAGTGTGATTTCTCCTTCGTCGAAATGACAAATTAGACTTTATTATTGGAGATATTTATCTAATCCCTCCAACAAACTCAGCAATTTTCCCGCTTCCGCTTTCACTCAAATGCTTAATAAAAGCACTTCCAATAATAGCACCTTTTGCATATTTTGTTGCCTGATTGAAAGTTTCTTTATTCGAAATTCCAAAACCTACGATTTGTGGATTTTTCAAATTCATGCTTCCAATTCTTTCGAAATAAGTTTCCTGTGTATCTCCAAAACCAGATTGAGACCCCGTAACACTTGCAGAACTTACCATATAAATAAATCCGTTTGAAACGCTGTCAATAAAACGAATTCTTTCGTCAGAAGTTTGTGGCGTAATCAAAAACACGTTTATTAAACCGTATTTTTCGAAAATCGCTTTATATTCATCAGCATAAACATCAACCGGAAGATCTGGAATAATTAAACCGTCAATCCCAATTTCAGCACATTTCTCGCAGAAAGCTTCAACTCCGTATTGCAACATCGGATTAAAGTAACCCATAATAATCAACGGAATTTTTACGCTTTCGCGGATGTTTTTCAGCTGGTCAAATAGAATTTGAGTCGTCATTCCGTTATGAAGTGCCTGCGTCGAGCTCGCCTGAATTGTTGGCCCATCTGCCAAAGGATCACTAAAAGGAAGTCCGATTTCAATTAAATCCACTCCGTTTTTTTCTAAATCCTGTATAATTTGAACGGTATCATTCAAACTTGGATATCCTGCAGAAAAATAAATAGAAAGTATCTTTTTATCTTCTTGTAATTTTTGAGTTATTCTGTTCATCGTTTTATTGTTTATCCTAACAAGTTTTTAAAACTTGCCGGGTATTTGTTTTTTATTTTAACTAATGATAATCTTGCTTGTCCAAGTATCATTTTTATTCTCAACCAATAATAATCCGGAATCTGAATCATTCATCTGGCCAATTAATTCTCCTTTATTGTTCCAGAATGCGCTTTGTCCTGCTGATGGCGATCCCCAGGATTCTCCGCTGAAATTCGACATCAAAACATTCATTTTATGTTTTTGAGCATAATTTTGCAAGTCTCTATACGCATTCGGAATTCCGTTTGGTGAAAAGAAAATGCTGGCAATATAAAAATCTGTTTCTTTGTTTTTAGCATTTTCCGGATGTTTCGGATTATCAATATCTGCGCAAATCGCAAATGATATTTTCTGATTTTCAATCGTAATCATTGGATTATAATTGAAAGACGATTGGAAAAATTCATCTTCGCCTTCATGTAAAAACTGCTTCGTATAAATAGAAACCGAATTATCCGGAGAAATTACAAATTCCCCAATAAACATTTCATTTTCAACTTGAATTGGTGCTCCGGCAATAATGATAATATTGTGCTTGGCAGCCAATTCTTTTAAATGGTCAATTCTGTAATCATCTTTTGTAAAAGCCAGCGGTGCCGCATTTTCTCTTTCATAACCCGTAATTGACAATTCCGGAAAAACGATCAAATTGGCACCATTTTGAACAGCCAATTCAATAAGCTGATAATGATTCAATAAATTGGCAGATATATCTCCGCGTTTTGGTTTGGTTTGTGCCGCAGCTAAAATCATTTCTCTAATATTAATTTTCCATGTAAATCCAAGCCACAGTTCCAGATTTTAGCGTTACCTGAACTCTTTTGTAGGCGTTAGATTCAAATAAATCAACTTTGGCTAAATCTGCTAGAGTAACATTGAAAACGATACCGTGTATAATTTCAGAAGGATTTTCGCTTGCTACTGCCACAACATAATCGGCCATTCCAAATTCTTCTTCAATTTGAAGGCTTTTTAATTTGTAACCCAGTAATTGATCTGCAGTGCCCGTTAATACTTTATTGAAAACCTGCATTTGAATCTGTTTTGAACGTAAGGTTCCGTATGAGAATAACTGTTCCATAATTATTATTTTTCTCGTTATTTTTATGCGTTAGGGATGGGAGCGGCATCCTTTTTATTTTTTCTTTAAAAATGAAAAGATATAGCGGACAGCCCGACCGTAGGGAACGCCCAAATTACGATTTTTATTACAATTTAAAATAGTCAATATAATTATCTAAATCTTTATCACCGCGTCCTGAAAGGCTGATTACCACAACATCTGTTGGTTTAAATTTCTTTTGATCCAAAACTGCAAAAGCGTGTGCACTTTCAATAGCAGGAATAATTCCTTCTAACTTTGTAAGTTGCAAACCAGCATTCATTGCATCATCATCGGTAACAGAGAAAAATTCGCCTCTTCCTGTTTGTGCCAAATGTGCGTGCAAAGGTCCAACTCCCGGATAATCTAATCCTGCTGAAATTGAATACGGTTCTGTGATTTGTCCGTCTGGAGTTTGCATTAAAAGCGTTTTACAACCGTGAATAACACCTACTTTTCCTAGTTTGCTTGTTGCGGCACTATGTCCGCTGTCAACGCCTTTCCCGGCTGCTTCAACGGCAATAATTCCAACTTCCGGCTCGTGCAAAAAGTGATAATATGTTCCGGCAGCGTTACTTCCTCCGCCAATGCAGGCTACCACATAATCCGGATTTTCACGTCCTTCTTTTTCTTTTAACTGCCATTTAATTTCTTCAGAAATAATACTCTGAAAACGCGTTACCATATCTGGATAAGGATGAGGTCCAATTGCCGATCCGATAATATAATGTGTATCAACCGGATTATTGATCCAGTCACGAATAGCTTCGTTTGTAGCATCTTTTAAAGTTCTTGAACCCGAAAGCGCCGGACGAACTTCTGCGCCCAACATTTTCATACGTGCCACATTTGGTGCCTGACGCGCAATGTCGATTTCGCCCATGTAAACGATACACTCAATTCCCATTAAAGCGCAAACTGTTGCTGTTGCAACACCATGCTGACCAGCGCCAGTTTCGGCAATGATTCTTTTTTTGCCAAGACGTTTCGCTAGTAAAATCTGCCCGATTGTATTGTTTACTTTGTGCGCTCCAGTATGGTTTAAGTCTTCTCTTTTCAGATAAACTTTGGTATTGTATTTTTCAGACAAACGTTTTGCAAAATACAGCGGACTAGGGCGTCCTACATAATCTTTTAATAATTGGTTGAACTCAGCCTTAAAATCAGGTTCATCCATTATGCTTAAATACTTCTGACGTAATTCTTCTACATTTGGATATAGCATTTCAGGAATGTAAGCTCCTCCAAATTCTCCGTAATATCCTTTTTCGTTGACGTTAAAACTCATTTTATTTAAATTTTAAAAGTTGGCAACATCAAATTTTCGTTTGAAATTGCTTAATAGATTTTTATTTTTTAGCCCTGGTTCGATTTCAAATTTGCTATTTATATCGACAGCATAAATAGGTAGTTTGGTTTTTGAAATTTCTTCAATGGCTTTTAATTCGTTCATCCCGATTCCGCCGCTTAAAAAAAACGGTTTTTTCGAATTGTATTTTTTTAATATGCTCCAGTCGAAAGTTGTTCCGTTTCCGCCCGGAAGTTTTCCTTTTGTGTCAAATAGAAAATAGTCGCAGACATTTTCAAAAGGTTTAATGATTTCAAAATCAAAATTTTCGTCAGCCGAAAATACTTTAATAATTTCAATTTTCTTTGGAAGTTTTTCTTTTAATGCTGAACAAAATTCAACTGATTCTTCTCCGTGTAGCTGAACGGCTTGTAAATTGAATTTTTCGATTTTTTCCAGAATTTCTTCCTGACTTTGGTTGACAAAAACGCCTACTTTTTTGATTGTTTTTATCAATTCGGGAACATTCCCGTTGCAATATCTAGCGGATTTTTCCCAGAAAATAAATCCCATATAATCGGGTAGGAGCGCGCCTACTTCGAGGATATTTTCTGGATATTTCATACCGCATATTTTGAGTTTCATTTTTTTAGTGCTTTAAGCTAAATTAGTATTGGTATAAGGTTTATAGATACTTATAGCTGTTTAATAAATTCTGTTGCGGCTTCACCAGCGTTATCGGTTTTCATGAAGTTTTCTCCAATTAAGAAGCCTTTGTATCCATAAGGTTTCAATTCCTGAATGGCTTCGATGGATGAAATCCCGCTTTCTGAAACTTTTACAAAATCATTTGGGATTTGCGATGCCAGTTCTTTACTGAAATCCAGACTTACTTCAAACGTTTTTAAATTTCTGTTGTTAACGCCAATCATATCTAAAGTCGGCATAATTGATTTTTCTAATTCTTCCTGATTGTGAACTTCCAAAAGAACTTCTAAACCTAAACTTTTTGCAAATTCCGATAATGATCTGATTTCGTCACGTGTTAAAACTGCGGCAATCAATAAAATCAAATCGGCTCCATGGGCTTTTGCTTCTAAAATCTGATATTCATCTACAATAAATTCTTTTCGCAAAAGCGGAATATTTACACTTGCTCTTGCTAAGAGTAAATCGTCTAAAGATCCGCCAAAGTATTTTCCGTCGGTTAAAACAGAAATTCCGCAAGCACCAGCATTTTCATATCCTTTTACAACTTCTTCAACTGTAAAATTATTGTTGATAATTGATTTTGAAGGAGATCGGCGTTTGTGTTCTGCAATAATTCCGGAATTGCTTTCTTTTAATTTCTGACTAAGAGAAATAGTCTGTTTTCCAAAAAATACAGAAGCTTCTAATTGTGAAACCGGAATGATTGATTTCTTTAGAATTACTTCTCGTTTTTTGTCTAATATTATTTTATCTAAGATATTCATGTTGTTTTGTTTCACGTTTCACGTTTCAGGTTTCAAGTTGAGAACGTTCAAAATAACTTGAAACCTGAAACTTGAAACAAAATTTTATTTACTTAATTCCTGTAATTTTTTTAAAGCTTGAAGTCCCTTTCCAGAGGATAAACTTTCTTTTGCCAATTCAAATCCTTCTTGCGGAGAGCACTTATTAACCGTTGCGATTGCCATTGCAGCATTCGCACAAACTACATTATTCTGTGCTTCGTTTCCTTTTCCGGAAATGATATTCATGAAAATTTCAGCCGATTCTTCGATCGTTGTGCCTCCTTCAATTTCAGTTTGAGATAAAAGACGAACGCCAAAATCTTCAGGTTTTATCATGCCTTCCATATGGCTGGTGATGATTTTTGTTGGCCCGGTTAGAGAAATCTCGTCATAACCGTCAAGCGAATGAAGGATTGTGAAATTCACATCAGTATTTTGATATAAATAAGCATACATTCTCGCTAATTCTAAATTGAAAACTCCAACTAATTGATTTTGTGGAAATGATGGATTTACCATTGGCCCTAACATATTGAAGAATGTTTTTACAGCCAGTTCTTTTCTGATTGGCCCAACGTTTTTCATTGCTGGGTGAAATAGGGGAGCGTGCAAAACGCAAATTCCAGCCTGATCGATACATTTTTCTAAGAAATCAGGTTCGTTGCTGAATTTAATTCCCATTTTTTCCATCACGTTGCTTGATCCTGAAATCGATGAAACGCCGTAATTTCCATGTTTTGCCACTTTTATTCCAGCTCCGGCAGAAACGAATGATGCTAAAGTCGAAATGTTGAAAGTATCTTTTCCGTCACCACCCGTTCCGCATAAATCGATTGTGTTATAAGCTGATAAATCGACACGAATGCACAATTCTAACAAAGCTTCGCGAAAGCCCGATAGTTCTTCAATTGTAATGCTTCGCATCATAAATACAGTCAAAAATGCCGAAATCTGGCTTGGATTGTATTGACCGCTCGAAATATTAATCAATACATTTTTTGCTTCTTCTTTTGAAAGCACTTCGTGGTTGATTAATTTATTTAATATAGTTTTCATTTTTTTTAAGATTCTAAGTTGCTAAGGTTCTAAGATGGTAAGGTTTTGTTTCAGGCTTCAAGTTTCACGTTCCAACAACTTGAAACTTGAAACAAATAAAACTTGAAACTAAATTTTAATGTTCATTTCCTTGATAAATCCACATTGGTTCTGTTTTTCCTGCTCGTTCAAAACCATTTTTTTTGTAAAAGTCAACCGATCTTCCGTCTGCAGTCAGCATTTGCATGTGAAAGTGTTTGTATTTCTCCTGCATTTTATCCAAAATCAATTTTCCAATTCCTTTTCCCTGATAATCCGGAAGTACCAATAAATGGGGATAATAAACGGTTAAAAATCCATCAGAAATCGCATTCCCAAGTCCGACTAACTTTTTTCCTTCCCAAGCCGTCACAAGAGTCTCCGAATTTAATAATCCGTTGTAAAGTTCATTCGGTTTACTGGCTGAACTCCATTCATTTGCTTTATATAAAACTAAAATGTCGTCGATGCTGATTTCTCTGGTTTCTGAAATTGTAATCATTTTTTAAGGTTCTAAGTTGCTAAGATTCTAAGATTCTAAGGTTTTGTTTCAGGTTTCAGGTTTTACGTTCCAACAACTTGAAACATGAAACCTGAAACAAAAAAACTAGCTCTTAATCCAATTTTCTAAAATCCTTTTTCCGTTTGGTGTCAAAACACTTTCCGGGTGAAACTGAACGCCTCTTACATCAAAAGTTTTGTGTCTTAGTGACATAATTTGCCCGTTTTCATCTACAGAAGTTGCTTCTAAAGTATCAGGTAAATTGGCATCTACAACCCATGAATGGTATCTTCCAACTTCAAATTCGTTTCCTAAACCTTCAAATAAAATTTCGTCTGAAACAACCGTTTTTACATTCGTTGCAACTCCGTGATACACTTTGTCAAGGTTAGAAAGTGTTCCGCCAAAAACTTCCCCAATGGCTTGTTGTCCTAAACAAACTCCAAGAATACTTTTTGTTGGACTGTATTTTTCGATTACTGCTTTTAGTAAACCAGCTTCATCTGGAATTCCAGGTCCTGGCGAAAGCAATATTTTTTCGAAAGAAGCGATTTCATCAATTTCGAATTCATCGTTTCGGTAAACGGTTACTTCGCAATCCAAATCTTCTAAATAGTGCACTAAATTATAAGTGAAACTATCGTAATTGTCTATAACTAATATTTTTTTCATTGTGTTGTTTTTGTTTAAGGTTTCAAGTTTCAAGTTTCACGTTCCAACAACTTGAAACTTGAAACAATGAAAACTTGAAACTAAATTTTCTATTTTTCTCGAACGTATTTTTCTGTTATGATACGGTCGATTCCTAATTTTTCTACTTTTTCTACTCCTTTTTGAGTTAAGGTGTCGTTTTTAACTTTTACCACAAACTCAAATTTTCCATTTTCCCATTGACGGTTGTTGAAATACTCCAAGTTTTCTGTGTAAACACTATCCTTTAAAGTATATTTTCCACCTCCGCCAAAAAACACCGCATTTGTTGAATCTTTTCCGTTTACTAAATCATGATTGAAAAAAGCGAAATGCGTTTCATTTATAATTTTAATCATTTTTGTTTTTGGATTGAAAGTCGAAAAAGTTGAATCTTTCTCTGTTGTTTCAGCTGATATTAAACGCCAGGTTCCTTCAATTGGATTGTGTTTTTTTTCAGAATTGCAAGAGGTTAGCGTAATGATTAAAATTAAAATTGATGCTGCTTTTTTCATAGTTTGTGGTTTTTAGTTTTTTGTTTCAGGTTTCAAGTTTCAGGTTTCACGTTCCAACAACTTGAAACCTGAAACCTGAAACAAAGAAAACTATATTTGTTCTGCCATTTCAAGTGCAGTATTCAAAGCTCTTAATTTGTTATAAACTTCCTGCATTTCGCTTTCTTCATCAGAACTTGCTACGATTCCGGCACCGGCCTGACAATGCAATTGATGGTTTTTAGAAAGGAAAGTTCGGATCATAATCGCGTGGTTGAAATTTCCGTCAAAATCCATTACACCAATTGCTCCTCCGTAGAAATTACGATTTGTTTTTTCGTAATCTTCAATCAACTGCATCGCTCTGTGTTTTGGCGCACCGCTCAAAGTTCCAGCTGGAAAAGTATCGGCAACTACCTGCATTGTGGTTGCTTTATCGTGTAAATAACCCGTCACTTTTGAAACTAAATGAATTACGTGAGAGAAAAACTGAACTTCTCTGTATTTTTCAACATTCACATCGTGTCCGTTTCGGCTTAAATCATTTCGCGCTAAATCAACTAACATTACGTGTTCGCTATTTTCTTTTTTATCTTCAGAAAGTTCTTTGGCCAAAAGCGCATCGCGTTCGTCGTTTCCAGTTCTTTTGAAAGTTCCTGCAATTGGGTGAATTTCGGCTTTTCTGTTTTTTACAATAATTTGTGCTTCAGGCGAAGAACCGAATATTTTGAAATCTCCATAATCAAAAAAGAATAAATATGGAGATGGATTAATGCTTCTTAAAGCTCTGTAAACATTGAACTCGTCACCTTTGAAACCTTGCGTAAAACGACGAGAAAGAACTAATTGGAAAACGTCTCCTCTAAAACAATGTTTTTTTGCTAAAGCTACATTGTGCTTGAATTCTTCATCGGTTAGGTTAGAGAAACCTTCGCCTTCTTTTGTGAATTTGTATAAAGCAATATTTCTGGATTGTAAAAGTTGTTCAATTTCAGAGATATTATTTCTTCCATCAACGCTGTGGCAGAAAATATACGCTTCATTTTTAAAGTGATTTATGGCAATGATATTTTGATAAACGGCATAAAATACATCCGGAATTGAAGTTGCGTCATCTTTTTTTGCAATCGAAACTTTTTCAAAATAACGAACAGCATCGTATGAAATGTATCCAAATAATCCATTGTTGATGAATTTAAAATCGTTTTTCTCCGATTTAAACTGATTTGAAAAATCCTGAATCACTTCTGGAATATTTGTCTTGGAATCAATTTTGATTTGTTCCGAAGATCCATCAGGAAAAGTTTTTGAAATTACTTCGTTTTCGATTTTAATCGTTGCAATCGGGTTGCAGCAGATGTATGAGAAACTGTTGTCATTTCCGTGATAATCACTACTTTCCAATAATAAACTATTTGGAAATTTATCTCTTATTTTAAAATAGATACTTACCGGCGTAATCGTGTCTGCCAGAATTTGCTTGTAATGTGTATTAAGTATAAAAGGCTTCAAAGTATGTTGTTTTTTAGTTTTTAATATTTTTTATGCTAAAGTTGTGACCAAAAAAAAAGGCTTGTCGTGATGACAAGCCTTTTAGATTTATAGTTTTGAAAATACCATAGGAAGCTTCGTTCACGACGTTTGACGTAAATTCTTCCACCACCAAGTATTGTTCATTAATGTTTTCATTTCCTTATTTTGATATCACAAAGATATAAAGGTAATTTGAATTAAAAGACATAAAATTTCAAAAAAATCTTTTCTAATTTTGGAATTTTGTTAAATTTTAAAATTCATTATTGCTTTAAAGCCTTAGTTTCCAATAGCCAGCGTGTTATTTACGTTTGCTCTAAAATCTGGACTTCCTCCTTTAATGCTCGGTGTTGTGAATAGTTCTATGTTTTTAATTTGGGTGTATTGTATACCTGAATTTTGGCTATTATAAAAATTTTCAATTGCAGAATTGCTTGATGAAGACTCACTTGCAATACCGCCGTTGCAATTGTTTACGATTAAGTTTTTAAAAGTTAGTTTTGATAAATTTGCATCGCCATTTCCAATATTTCCTTCCAATAAAGCAAATGGAGTAAAACCAGAAATAATACTATTTGATAAATTAAAGAAAGTATCTTCTCTAACATAAATAGATTCACGAACTAATCCTTGATTGTTTTCTTCAAGATTGACCAAAGTGATGTTTGAAGCATTTATTTTAGTCATTTTTTTGCTCATATCAGTATTTCCAATTTTATCGTATGAATCTACTTCGAAGCATCTCGACCCTGAAACATCTGATGAAAATGGATGACGAATAGCAATACTATTGCTGATATTGATTTGTGCTCCTTGGGTAAAATCAAAATCATCATCTGTAGTTCGGTATGAGATTAAATTGTTCAAATTCAAGTCTCCGCCATAACATTCAAAAGAATCATCATTTGAAAAACTAATTTGGATATTGTTTAAAACCGTTTTTCTTCCAACACCAGCCAATGAAAGTCCGTTTAGCTCTTTCAATGAACTTAATTTTCTTCCCGCATATTCAATTCGTACATATTTTAAAATTCCCGAATTATCTTCAGCATCTTGTCCTCCGTAATGATTTAATAGTGGTTCAAGATCAAAAGGTAAAGTATGAAGTCCTCCTAAAGTATTAATTGGTGCTTTTCCTAAAATTATAATACCGCCCCAGTCTCCTGGTTTTCTTTCGGTTTTTTCTTTGTTTGATGTAAAAACAATCGGATCAGTTTCTAAACCATCTGCAATAATTTTTGCTCCGTTTGTAATAACCAATGTTCCGCAAGTTTTATCATCTCCACGAATTACGGTTCCGGGTTCGATGCTTAGCGTTGCATTGTTAGTAACATAAACAACGCCAACTAATTGATAAGTGTTGCGTTTCAGTAACTTTAAATCTTTATCTATCGTTCCGGCAATTATATTTGTAGCTTCGTTATATTCGTTGGCAGCAGGTTTAAAATTGGTCCAGTTGTTCATCCAGTTTGTTGTACCAATAATTCCTTTTGTTTGTTGTTGTGCTTGAAGAAAAAAAGTGCTCAAAAGGGCAAGAGCAGCAATTTGTAGTTTTGTTTTCATAACTATAATTTTAATTTCTAGTTTTTGATTTTTTAATTTCTTCAAAATTAGAGCCCGAATATTAATCAATTCGGCTATAGTTATTATGAAAGTGTTATTTTAATATTAAGAACGTTATGTTTTTGAAAACTGATTATAAAAGAAAACCCCAATAGAATCAACTATTGGGGTTACTTTTTATGTATGAATTAGTAAGTCTTAAAATTAGAATTTTAAAGCTACAGTTAATTCAAATTCGTCATTGATAGTTTTGTCTCCTAAACCTTCGAAGAAACTTCCTGATCCGTATTTGATGTCATATTTAGTTCTGTCAACTTTGAAAGCAGTTGTAGCAGTGTTTCCTTTTACTGTGATATCAAAAGTTACTGGTTTAGTGATTCCTTTGATAGTTAAATCAGCAGTTACAGTATAAACGTCAGTTGCTTTAGCACCGATAGTTTTGAAAACTAATTTTGAAGTTGGGAATTTGTCAGTTCCGAAGAAATCGTCAGCTTTTAAGTGACCGTTTAATTTCCCTTGGTATTCTCCAGTTAAATCAGTAGAAGTTAAAGAAGTCATGTCAACAGTGAAGCTTCCACCAACTAATTTTTTTCCTTTGAAAACTACAGCTCCTTCTTTGAAGTTTACAGTTCCAGAGTGCTCTCCAGTTACTTTTTTACCTACCCATTTGATAGAAGACGCTTTTACGTCGATTTTTTTAGTTTGAGCATTTACTGAAATACTAGCCGCTGCTACGAATAATGCTATTGCAATTGTTTTTAAATTTTTCATGTTGTTAAAATTGAATTTGATTAATAATAATTATAGAGTGATAAATAATTCTTCGTGAGATTTTCTAACTTTTTTGTAATGCTGAGCGTCGTCCTCATCATGTCTGTAACCTACAGCAGCGATAACAGAAGCATTTAAGCCTAATTTATCGAAACCTAAGATTTCATTGAATTGTACTGCATTGAAACCTTCCATTGGAGTTGCATCGATTTTTAATTCGGCTGCAGCAGCAAGTAAAGTTCCTAAAGCGATATAAGTTTGTTTTGCTGTCCAGATATTTTTAGCATCTTGTGAAAGGTTCGAAATTACACCATTCATCATATCTGCAAATCCGCCTAAAGCTTCAGTAGGTACGCCTCTTGTTTCGCTAATGTTTTTAATGTAAGCTGCCACAGATTCTGGTCCAGCGTTTAAGTCATTTGCAAATACAAATATTTGAGAAGCATCTGTAAGTTGAGTTTGACCCCAAGCTGCAGCTTTTAATTTTTCTCTAATTTCTGGATTTTCAACAATAATTACTTTGTAAGGTTGTAATCCGTATGAAGAAGCTGCTAATCTAACTGCTTCTTTTAATGTATTCAAATCTTCTGCAGATACTTTTTTAGTCGCATCATATTTCTTAGTTGCGTATCTCCAGTTTAAATTGTTTACTAATGTGCTCATAATATTAATTTTGTTGGGTTCGGTATTTTTCTAATAACTGATTTAATAATTCTAATTCTTCTGGGCTTATATTCTGGGCAAATACGCGCTCGTGCTCATCTACCTTCGGGTCTAATTCTTTTAAAACATCTAATCCTTTCTGAGTAATTAAAACCTCAATTTTGCGTCGATTATCCGGACAAACATTTCTTGTTACGAATTCTTTCAGCAATAATTTATCAACTAATCGGGTTGTATTACTCGTTTTAGCTAACATACGTTCTTGTATCACGCACATATTAGCAGGATTTCCTTTTTGTCCTCTTAATATACGCAGTACATTATATTGTTCTCCAGACAAGTCATACGGTTTTATCAACTCGTTGAAATGATCCTGAATCACATTCTGTGTGTACATGATATTCAGAATAACTTTTTTCGCATTATCCATCTTAACTGTACTCTTAATAACCTCTTCAATTGTCATAGTCGTAAGTGTATAATTTGTATATACAAATGTATGACTTTTAATAGTTGTATATACAAATGTGGTGTTAAATTTTTGTTAATTGAAATAACGCTAAAAATTATAACTTGACAAAGCCTATATAATTAGTATAAAAGTACTATTTATTTTTTGAAGCTTCCAAATAAATCTTCTTCAAATGTTTTAAAGCTTTGATAAAGATACGTTTAAGTTTTAGTTCTTTAAAATAATTGGCTTTAACAGAATGTAAATTTTGATCATCAGGGCGTGCCAGTATTTAAAAAAAGGCCTACTATACTTTGCGTTCATGAGGCCTTTTCTTAAATACTGTCGGGCTTTCGCTGCTACTTCGGTAGCTTAGCTCTATCCCTCACGCGAGCACACAAAAGAGAAAACCCGACAATTTTTCTAAAACTGTCGGGTTTGATATATTATATATAATAAGGTAGGAATATTAATGAGGAAGTTTGTCTTTAATCAAACCATAAACCCAAGTTCCTGCAATTGCACTTACTAAAGTAACAACTATTACAGTCGCTCCAGTTCCAATTTGAGCAAAAAGCGGACCCGGACAAGCTCCGGTAATCGCCCATCCAAAACCGAATAATAATCCGCCATAGATTTGACCTTTGTTGAAAGTCTTTGGCTGAATTTCGATTTTTTCGCCTTGAAGCGTTTTGATGTTGAACTTTTTAATCAGAAATACTGAGATTATTCCAACGGCAACCGCACTTCCGATTACGCCATACATAAAGAAAGATTGCAAATGAAACATTTCCTGAATACGAAACCAGCTAATGATTTCAGCTTTTACGAATACAATTCCGAAAAAGATCCCGACGATTAAATATTTAATATTCCCAAATGCGTTTTCTTTTTTCTGGCTTGCGTTAATTCCTTCGCCATCTGTATTTTTATTTTCTAAATTATTCATTTTTGAAATTTTAAAGTGAAAGAATATAAGGTAAAATCAAAAGTGCCATTACAAAACCGCCAATCATAAAACAGATTGTAGCTACTAATGATGGCCATTGTAAATTTGATAATCCCATAATTGCATGCCCGCTTGTACAACCGCCGGCGTAACGCGTTCCGAAGCCAACTAAAAATCCTCCCACAACAATCATGATAAATCCGCGAAGTGTTAATAAGCTTTCCCACGAAAATAATTGTGAAGGGACAAGACCTGTATGATCTGTGATTCCGTAACCTGATAATTGTTCTGAAAGTTCCGGAGTAATTACAACCGCATTTGGATTAGATAGAAAATAAGCTGCAATAGCTCCGCCAAGAAATATTCCGAGAACGAAAAATAAATTCCAGCTTTCTTTTTTCCAGTCGTATTTAAAAAACGGAATATTAGAAGGAATACACATCGCACAAATATGACGCAATGATGAACTAATCCCGAAAGATTTATTTCCGATAATTAATAAAATTGGAACAGTTAATCCAATTAGCGGACCTGCAACGTACCAAGGCCAAGGTTCTTTTATAATTTCTAATATACTCATAATTCAAATTAGATGTTTTGGTTTTAACCATTAAGATATTAAGGAAATTAAGCCAATCTGACTTAATGAAACTTTTCAAAGAAGGTTAAGGAAAATTAAGCATTGCAACTTAATTTTCTTAATATCTTAATGGTGAAAAAATTATGCTTTTAATGTTTTACTTTGACAAACAAAATCTGATTTTGGGACATTTGTTTTTGAAATCGCTCCAAAACCGCCTTCCACTTCAGAGAAATTTCTAAAACCTCTCGCTTGTAAAATCGAAGCGGCAATCATGCTTCTGTAGCCACCTGCACAATGCAAATAAAAATGTTCATTTGGGTTAATGTCTTTTACCCAGTCATTAATATAGGCTAACGGTTTGCTGTACGCATCTTCAATATGTTCTGCTTCGTATTCTGTTTCTTTACGGATATCGATTATTTTGTCTTTTTGAATGTCTACTTCGTTTGCAAATTGTTCGGCTGTAATTCGGTTTACAGAATCTGTTTCGAAACCTGCTTTTTGCCACGCTTCAAAACCGCCTTCTAAATGTCCGATAATGGTATCAAAACCTACACGGCTTAAACGCGTTACGGTTTCTTCTTCCATTCCAACTGTAGTAACCAAAACAATAGGTTGTTTAACATTGGCAATTAAAGTACCAACCCACGGAGCAAAATCGCCATTGATTCCGATATTGATAGACTGTGGAATAAAACCTTTACTAAAATCGGCTGCGCTTCTTGTATCTAAAATCAGTGCTCCGGTTTCTTCTGCAATCACTTCAAAATCTGCTGCTTTTATGGCTTTCATTCCGTTGTGTAAAACCGTTTCAAAGCTTTCGTAACCTTGCTTGTTCATGGCCACATTCATACTGAAATACGCCGGAGGAGGTAATAATCCGTCCGTAACTTCTTTTATGAATTCTTCTTGGGTCATATCGGCGCGCAAAGCATAATTTGTAGCTTTCTGATTCCCGATTGTCGAAACCGTTTCTTTACTCATGTTTTTTCCGCAGGCGCTTCCCGCACCGTGCGCAGGATAAACAATTACATCATCAGCCAAAGTCATAATTTTATCTCTCAACGAATGAAATAAAATCCCAGCCAACTCATCTTGCGTCATTCCCGCAGCTTTCTGAGCTAAATCCGGACGACCAACATCGCCGATAAATAAAGTATCACCAGAGAAAATCGCGTGATCTTTTCCGTTTTCGTCAATTAACAAAAAAGTTGTGCTTTCCATAGTGTGTCCAGGTGTGTGCAAAACTTTGATAGTAACTTTTCCAAGTTTAAATTCTTGCTGGTCTTTTGCAGAAATGCAGTCAAACTCACAAGCAGCGTTTGGTCCGTAAACAATCAGTGCTCCTGTTTCTTTGCTTAAATCAACATGTCCCGAAACGAAATCGGCGTGAAAATGCGTTTCAAAAATATATTTCAGCTTTACTTCGTCACGTTCTAAACGATCTAAGTAAGGCTGTGTTTCTCTAAGCGGATCAATAATGGCCGCTTCGCCATTTGAAGTAATATAGTACGCACCTTGCGCAAGGCATCCGGTGTAAATTTGTTCAATTTTCATGATTTGGAAATCTAAAATTTGGTTCACAAAGGTAAGTTTGTTTTTCGGTAAAATAAGTGACTAATGTTACAGAAATTTGATTTCTGCTCAAAAAGAAGTGAATTTTCATCATATGAGTTATTTAAGTAATTTAAACTTGAGCAATTACGCTTTAAGCTTTAATTTTGCATATGACGAATGTCATTTCAAAACAAAAATAAAATGAACACAAAAGACTTATTAGATCAAATCGCTTTTATAAAAGAAATTGATAAAGTAAAATACATTCAGCGAAAAACAAAGCTTTTCAATAGCGACCGTTGCGAAAATGATGCTGAACACAGCTGGCATTTAGCTTTAATGGCAATTGTTTTAGCCGAACATTCAAATGAGCCAATTGATGTTTTGAAAGTCGTAAAGATGGTTTTGATGCACGATATTGTGGAAATTGATTCTGGAGATATTTTTTTATATGATACAGCAAAAAGCCACGATAATACAGATGAAGAACGTTTAGCAGCAAATCGAATTTTTGGTTTGCTTCCGAAAAAACAAGCCGAGGATTTTATTGCCATTTGGGAAGAATTTGAAGCCGGAGAAACTAACGAAGCCAAGTTTGCAAGATCGATGGACAGATTAGAACCTTTATTACAAAATACCTCTAATAATGGTGGAACCTGGAAAGAGTTTGACGTGAAGTATGATAAAGTTTACGAAAAGAAAAGCATCATTAAAGAAGGTTCAGAATCGATTTGGAATTACGCCGAAGGTTTGATTAATGAAAGCGTTGAAAAAGGGATTTTGAAGAAAGAGTAGTATCCTCAATCTTGTCATTTCGACGAAGGGAGAAATCACACAAGGGACTCCGCAACGAGAATCCAATCTTTGTCGAGCTTCTAGTGTGATTTTTCCCTTCGGTCGAAATGACAAACGTTGCAAAAACAAGTGTAAAAAACACTTTTAAAATTGTTGAAAAGTTTAACAAATCTCAGGCGATAAACTTTTTTTTAAGAGTGACATTTCGGGTTCTAATGGTTAAATTTGTTGAACTTCATAAAACAAATACCACTTATGGAAGAAATGCTCTTTTACGACCGAATGCAATTCGCTTTCACGATTACTTTTCATTATCTTTTTCCACAACTTACAATGGGGCTTTCGCTCATCATCGTTTACTTCAAGTGGAAATATCTCAAAACTAAAGACGAACAATACAATCACGCCACCCATTTCTGGATGAAGATTTTTGCTCTCAATTTTGCAATGGGCGTCGTAACCGGAATCCCGATGGAGTTTCAGTTCGGAACCAATTGGGCTAAATTCTCAGAGTTAACTGGCGGAATTATTGGCCAAACTTTAGCGATGGAAGGAATGTTTTCTTTCTTTCTAGAATCTTCTTTCTTGGGAATATTTTTATTTGGAGAAAAACTCCTCGGACATAAATGGCATTTTGTAACCGGATTATTAATTATGATCGGTTCTTGGGCCAGCGGATTTTTAATCATCGCAACACATTCCTGGATGCAAAATCCTGTAGGTTATGAAATTCTCGAAAACGGAAAATTTGTCCTCAATAATTTTCAGGCATTATTTTTAAACCCTTGGCTTTGGCCTTCTTATCTGCACAATCAGGCCGCTTCTTTGGTAACCAGTTCTTTTGTGGTTGCCGGAATTGGCGCTTTTTATATTTTGAGCAAAAAGAATGTTTCTTTTGGGAAATTGTTCCTAAAAACTGGAGTTGTCTTCGGATTGATTTCTAGTATCATAGTTGCAGTTCCAACAGGAGATTTATTGGCAAAAAATGTAGTGAAATACCAACCCGTAACTTTTGCCGGAATGGAAGGAATTTTTCATACCGAGAAAAAAGGTTCTGAAATTGTCTTAATCGGTCAGCCCGATGTAAAAGACAAAAAGTTGGACAATAAAATTGCGGTTCCAAATATTCTAAGTTTCCTGACTTACGGGAATTGGAATCAAGAAATTAAAGGTTTGGATCAGTTTGAAGAAAATCTGCATCCAACAAATATTTCTGGTTTGTATTATGCTTATCATATTATGGTAGGATTAGGGACGGTTTTTATCGGTTTAATGATATTATCTCTTTTCCAATTAATAAGAGGAAAATTATTTGAAACAAAATGGATTTTATGGTCATTAATGTTCATGATGCCGTTTCCGTACATCGCTAACACAACAGGTTGGTACACGGCCGAATTAGGAAGACAGCCGTGGCTGGTTTATAATTTATTACGAACAGCATCGGGCGCTTCGCCAACGGTTTCTTCTGGAAATACTTTATTTACATTGCTCGGTTTTATTGGTTTATACCTTTTACTCGGAATGTTGTTTTTGCTTTTGATTGGAAAAATTATCAATAAAGGACCTCATCATGTGGAACTTTCAACAGAAAAAATATAAGTATGGAATTTTTTTGGTACGTAGTTTTAATGGGAATTCTGGCGGTTTATTTGGTTTTAGACGGCTATGATTTTGGCGCAGGAATTATTCATTTATTTTTTGCCGATACGGAAAGAGATAAAAAAGTAATCACTAATTCGATTGGTCCATTTTGGGATGCTAATGAAGTTTGGCTGATTGCCGCCGGAGGAGTTTTATTCTTTGCTTTTCCGACATTATATGCATCTTCTTTCAGCGGATTTTATCTGCCTTTGATTATGATTTTATGGCTTTTGATTTTCCGTGCGATTGGATTGGAAATGCGCGGACAAGTACATAATCATATGTGGGAAGCGATTTGGGATAAAGCATTCGGAATTGCGAGTTTGCTTTTGGCACTTTTCTTCGGAATTGCTTTAGGAAATATCGTTCGTGGTGTCAATCTCGGGATGGTGCAAAATGGCGTTTCGACCCAAGAACCGCATTTTTTCTTTTTGCCTTTATGGAATCCAACTTTTAGTCCACAAGCAAATGAATTGGGAATTATCGATTGGTTTACGCTTTTCCTCGGAATTGTAAGTGTTGTCGCCTTAACGATTCATGGTGCAAACTGGATTATTTATAAAACGAATTCTTCTCTAAACCCGAAACTTAAAAATGTAGTTTTTAAACTGAACTTTGTTTTGCTTGTTTTGGTTTTTATTTCACTAGGAATTTGGCATTTTATCGAACCAAAACCATTTCATAATTTTATTGAAAATCCGATTTTATGGTTTTTTCCTCTAATGACTTTTACTGGAATTGCAGGATTATTTAAAGTGCGTTCATTTAAAAAAGACGGTCACGGATTTATTTTCTCAACTTTATTTCTACTTGGCGGATTTGCGTCAACAGCCGTTTCAATTTTCCCGAATGTTTTGCCTTCGACTAATAATGTAAATCCGTCGTTAACGATCTATAATACTGCGGCTCATGAATATGGATTGAATGCTGGATTGAGTTGGTTTTTTATTGCTTTGTTTTTGGTGATTATTTATTTTATTATTCAATATCGCGTTTTCAGTGGAAAAATGGATGATGTTGGGTATGGGGAACATTGAGATTTTTATTTGCTAGGAATTGCACAAATTTTCACGAATTAATTATATGAATAGCCTCCAGTTTTAACTGGAGGTTTTTTTATTGAATTTGAATTGGGCTTTATCCAAAATTGTAAAGTTTGGCTAAAGCCTTTTATTTATATAGATTTGTTTATCTCCAGCTAAAGCTGGAGGCAATTGATAAATGATATGGAAATAGTAAAGTTTAAAAATTGGAAGTTTGGAGTTGATAGGGATTTGACGATTGAAACTTATTCTAATGTAATTGCAAGCGGCGCTGAATCTTGTCTGTGTAGTGATTGTGAAAATTATATTCAGAATCGAGAAAATATTTTTCCTGAAGAAATTAAAACGATGTTTTTAAATTTAGGCATTGATTATAAAAAAGAAGTTGAAATTTTATCGTATCAAATTTTACCAAATGGATTGCATCATGTAGCAGGATGGTTTCATTTTAAAGGCAAAATTATTGATGGTAAGAATTGTAAAAGAGATGTTGAAAATGAAAGTTTTCAAATAGAATTAACAGCTATCGATGATAATTTTTCAATAGGTTTTTGTGAACAAAACAGTTTGACATTTTTTAAAAATAAAGACGGATTAATTCAGGTAGAATTTGAATCTTATATTCCTTGGGTGATTGAAAAAAAATATAATTGAAAATTTCTCGTTTTCCGGTTGTGCGTTAGGGATAGAAGCGGTATCCTTTTTCTTGCTTCTTTAGCAAGGAAAAGATATAGCGGATAGCCCGTTCGCCGCGGCGAAAACGACCATAAAACAAATTAGATTATTTCTGAAAATTATAAATTCATGAAAACCAAAATACTTTCTTTCTTCTTTTTCCTATTTGGTTGTATTAAAGTTTCTGCCTGTGATTGTGATACGCCAAAAACAATTTTAGAATTTTATTCTTCAAAATATGTATTTAAAGGAATAATTGCTTCTAAAATCTTTAGCAAGGATTCTGCAACTTATACCATCAAGTTTAAAGTACTTGAGAGTTATAAAAAAGGTAAAATTCCGAAAGAATTGTCTTTTACATCTTATTATAATAAAGAAAATGCAAGATGGGGTTCTTGTTATACAGAGGAATATCAATATCAGGAATGGTTGGTTTTTGCTCAAGAAAATAATGGGAAGTTAGGTTTTAGTAGTATGTGTTCTAACTCTGAATTTATTGGAGGAAGAGGGATTGATGCATATACGCAAAAAATCCTAGACAACGGAAATCGTTTTAATTTAAAGGATTACATATATAATGATAACGTTGATTTGCGAAGTGAATTTAATTACACTAAGCCCATAACTGATATAGATTCGGTTTTTAGAAATGGAAAGGTTAAAGATTATGAAAAAACATATGCAGTACTGGCATTGTATATAGATGAAAAAGGAAAATTGATTTCGATTTTTACAGGATTGGATATGGATTATTCGGAACCGGATTTTGTAAATGATCCTGTTTTTGGATTATTGAAGAGTTTTAGTGTGAAAAGTAAGCGACCATTAAACGAATTTGAAATAGAGGCTATACATTTATTTAGTCAGGTTAAAGAATGGGAACAAAAAAAACATATAAAAACTAAAGTTCCTGTAAAATACATTCGCTATGTGCGTGTGGAGTTTGATAAGGAAAATAAAAAATGGAAATATGATCTTTAAATAGTAAAAGAAATCTTTTTAGTTTCACCTTTGTCAAAGTTTTATACTTTGACAAAGATTACTTTTACAAGTGAACTAAATTGAAAATATTTAAAAATCTACACAAATTTGCCTCCCGATAGCTATCGGGACTGTGTGATGCTGTAAATTCTAAAATAAAACCTCTTTTGTAATAATATAAAATCCCATTACGAGAACAAACCAGCCAAAAAGCGGTTTTAGTTTTGCTCCGTCGATTTTTTTAGAAAGCTGGCTTCCAATCAGCATTCCGATTAAGGCCATAGCAGAAACGCTTAATAAGAAAGTATAATTAATTGGTGTTCCAATGTATAAATCACCTGCAAAACCTATTGAGGAATTTATTGTGATAATTAAAAGAGAAGTTCCAACGGCCTGTTTCATTGGTAATTTGGCGAAAAACAATAATGCCGGAATAATTAAGAATCCACCGCCGGCTCCAAGAAATCCCGTAACAATTCCGACAATAAAACCAATTATGCTTAATTGAAAATAATTAGTTTCGGCATTTTTGATTTCTGGTTGAGGTTTTCGAATCATCGAAATGGCTGCCGTTATCATCAAAACCGAAAAGACAATCATAATTAGAAAATCTTTCGAAACAGAATATGAAGCGATTGAAAACAGGGTAGAAGCAATCTGCGGAAAAATAACTTCGCGAATAATTAAAATGGAAATTACAGAAGGAATCGCAAAATACAAAGCCGATTTTAGTTTCAAATTCCCCATTTTATAATGGCTGTAACTTCCGGAAAGTGCCGTCATTCCAACAATAAATAAAGAATATGAAGTGGCTTCTTCCGGATTTACTTTAAATAAATACACTAATATTGGAATAGTCAGAATTGAACCGCCGCCGCCAATTAGTCCCAGCGAAATCCCGATTATGATTGAAGCAAAATAGCCTAAATATTCCATTGCATTTATTTTGATGCAAAGTTGCTTCGGAAATTAGAAACCTACAGTAACATTTATCACAGAAGTCTTAAATAATTTCACCATTAAGATATTAAGGTAATTAAGTAGTAGCGCTTAATCTTCTTTAGAAACATTAAGAGATAGAAAATAAAGATTAAATTTCTTAATATCTTAATGGTTCAATTAAAAAAACTTAGTGTTATTTTGTGTTTAATAACTCAATCTGGTTTCGGTTGAGTTTGACCAAACCGCGTTGTTCCATTTTTTTTAATAATCTCGAAACGACTTCTCGGGAAGTATTCAATTCGGTTGCGATTTCCTGATGCGAAAGTTTCACTTCAGCACAGCCACAAGCATCAGAATGTCTTTTTAAATAAAATTCCAAACGCTCATCCATAGATCGAAAAGCAATATTGTCAACTACTTCTAAGACTTCTTCAAAACGACTTCTGTAGGTTTCAATTACAAATTCGTACCAAGAGCGGTGTTCCATCATCCATTTGTCCATCAATTGAAGCGGAATCATCATGACAGTCACATCTTCAACAACTTTGGCCATAATTTGGCTTTTTTCACTTTTGGCAGTACAGATCATCGAAATGGCACAGGCTTGTCCAGGCTGTAAATAATACATTAAAAATTCGCCTCCATCTTCACCTTCGCGATAAATTTTGATTTTTCCTTTCAGAATCAAAACGGTATTTTTAATGTATTGGCCGGTGCGCATTAAAATGGTTCCGGCTTCAAAACTTTGCTCAGTTCCGTTTTCTTCAATAGTAGAGACAAGTTCGCTGGAAAAATTTGGAAAGTTGTTTTTTATGGAGTGCTGCATTGTAATGTTTTTTTACCACCAATTTTACAGATTTATACCAATTACTTCGTGAGAATTTGTGAAATGCGTGGCGAGTAATTTTGTCAAAATCGGATTAAAAATTGTAATTCTTTACAAAGATAATAGATTCGGCTGGCATTGTTTGTCGGAAAATTATAAATAAGATGCATTTTGTGTAAATGAATAAATCCTATTTTCTATCGATTTTGTAGAGTGAATTTTTAAAAATAGTAAGTAAATTTGTAAATCACTGATTATAATCCTTTCTCTAAAACGTTTTCTGAGAATAATAATCGAAATCGCATTTGGTACGTTTTTAATTAATAGAAACGTCGTAATTTTACAAAAACACATATTACTATGAATTTATCACAAGAAGATTGGGTTGCTCAGTTAAACGCTGACGAAAATGCAGTTATACTTGATGTAAGAACTGAGGACGAATTTAATGATGGCTATATTGAAAATGCTTTAAACATTGATATCAATAAAGGTCAGGCTTTTATTTATGAAATTGAAGAATTAGATAAAAACAAAAATTATTATGTGTATTGCCGTTCTGGCGCCAGAAGTGCAAAAGCATGCCAAATCATGAATGAATTAGGTATCAATAATGCCTATAATTTACTTGGTGGTATACTGGACTGGGAAGGCGACACTATACAACCATAAAAGGAAGAAGAGGCGCATAAAAGCCTCTTTTTTTGTTTAAAATGCTATTAATAACCAAACTATAAATTACCAGATTATGAGTTTAATACCCGAAGAATATCAGATTAAAAACCTGATAAATCAAGATACCTATCTTGTAAATGGAGAATTGAAAAAATGGACAGGGCAAACTACACCAGTATTTTCAACGATTTCATCAACTGAAAAATACACTCCAACATTATTAGGATCAATTCCTTTCATGGCTGAAAAAGAAGCTGCCGAAGTAGTAGAAGCTGCAAATGCTGCTTACGATAAAGGACAAGGTCTATGGCCAACTATGAAAGTAGCTGACCGCATTAAATGCATGGAGAATTTTGTCAAGCAGATGAAAGAAACACGTGAAGAAGTGGTAAAACTTTTAATGTGGGAAATTGGAAAAAACCTTGGCGATTCGCAAAAAGAGTTTGACAGAACGGTTGAATATATTTATGATACGATTGCCAGTTATAAAGAATTAAACGGACGTAGTTCTCATTTTGAAAAAGTACAAGGTGTAAACGCAATGATTCGTCGTGGACCTCTTGGAGTTGTTTTGTGTCTTGGACCTTACAACTATCCGCTAAACGAAACTTTTTCATTATTGATTCCGGCGTTGATTATGGGTAATGCTGTAATCTTCAAACCGGCAAAACATGGAGTTTTATGTATTTCGCCTTTATTAGAAGCTTTTAAAACCAGTTTTCCAAAAGGTGTTATAAATATCGTTTACGGACGCGGAAGAGAAGTAGCTTCGCCAATTATGAAATCGGGTAAAATTGATGTTTTGGCATTAATTGGAAACAGTAAATCGGCGATTGCTTTACAGGATCAGCATCCAAATAAAAACAGACTTCGTTTGATTTTAGGTTTGGAAGCCAAAAATCCAGCAATCATTCTTCCGGATGCCGATTTAGATTTGGCTATTCAGGAATGTATCGCGGGAACTTTATCTTTTAATGGTCAGCGTTGTACAGCTTTAAAAGTATTGTATGTTCACGAATCAATTAGAGAAGAATTCAACAAACGTTTCGCTGAAAAAGTAGACAGTTTAGGATTTGGAAATCCTTGGGAAAAAGGCGCTTCATTAACGCCGCTTCCGGAAACAGACAAACCAGCTTACATTCAGGGATTAATTGATGATGCAAAACATAAAGGCGCAAGCATTATCAATGAAAAAGGAGGAAAACATACAGAAAACTTTATTTTTCCAGCCGTTTTATATCCGGTAAATAAAGAAATGAGAGTATATCATGAAGAACAATTTGGTCCAGTGGTTCCAATTATTTCTTTTAAAGATATCAGCGAACCTCTAGAAGATATGGCCGAATCAAATTATGGTCAACAAGTGAGTTTGTTCGGAAAAGATATTAAAACTTTGGCACCACTTATTGATGCTTTGGTGAATTTAGTTTGCAGAGTTAACTTAAATAGTTCATGTCAAAGAGGACCAGATGCGTTCCCATTTACAGGGCGAAAAGATTCTGCTGTAGGAACATTAAGTATTCCAGATGCTTTGCGTTCTTTTTCAATACGTACGTTTGTAGCTTCAAAAGATATCGATTACAACAATGAAATTTTGCAAGAATTGCTGAACAGCAAAGAATCGAATTTCATTAATACCGATTATATTTTGTAGTCATCAGAGTTATATATTAATTGTAGGTTCCGTCTTTTTCTTTTTGAGAAAGACGGTTTTTTTTTTGAAAGGGACAAAGAGACAAAGGTGCAAAGGAACAAAGGTTTTAATTCTTCGCCTTCGCTCAGCATGGCAAACCTGAAACCTGAAACTTTAAAATTTTATAACGCTATTGTAACAATAAGTTAAAAATATCCACTAATATTATAGCGAATTAAAATCATCAAAATCTTAAAACATTTATGAGAAAAAAATCATTGCAATTATTATTAATTGCTTTGGCATTTTTTGTGCAAAACAGCTTTGCGCAGGAACTTTACATGCCTAGAAATATAAAAGAAGCTTACGCAAAAGGTACACGTTCAATGGACGGAAAACCTGGAAAAAATTATTGGCAGAATCATGGAAAATATACCATGGAAATTACTGTTGACGCCAAAACAAAAATTGTTAGCGGAACAGAAACGATTGAATACACAAACAACAGCAACGATACCTTGAAAAACTTGCCAATTCGATTTGTGAATAATCTTCATAAACCATCTTCGCCAAGAAGCGGTGTCGTTAGCCAGGATTTTTTAAGCGACGGATTAACAATTACTTCGTTGAAAATTGCCGGTGAAGTTTATAAAGAAGACGGCAGAAAATGGGGAACAGTTGGAATGATTCGAATGAAAAAACCTATTCCGCCTCATTCTACAGCAACTATTAATATTGACTGGAATTATCCTTTGTCAAAAGAAAGCGGTAGAGAAGGACAAATTGATGAAACTACATTTTTTGTAGCTTACAGTTATCCGCGTGTTTCTGTTTTTGATGATTACAACAAATGGGATAGATTGCCTCATACAGATCGTCAAGAATTTTATAATGATTTTAATGATTATACTTATTCAGTAAAAGCACCAAAAAATTATGTGGTTTACGCAACAGGAGATTTGTTGAATCCTGATGAGGTTTTGCAACCCGAATTTGCTGCTCGTTTGAAAAAATCATATGTTTCAGATGAAATTTTTCACATTGCAAATGAGCAAGAAATGAAATCTGGATTAGTAACAAAACAAAACGACTGGAATGTATGGAAATTTGAGGCTAAACATATTTCAGATGTTTGTTTTGGATTAAGCGATCATTATTTATGGGATGCGAGCAGTGTTGTAGTTGACAAAAAAACAAACAGACGCGCAAGTGTTCAGGCTGCATATGATGTAAAAGGAACTGATTTTGTGGCTTCTGTAAAAAATAATCAATATGCTTTAGATTTCTTTTCGAACAATTGGCCGGGAGTTCCATATCCGTTTTCTAAAATGACAGCTTTTCAGGGATTTGCTGATATGGAATATCCAATGATGTGTAACGACTCACAAATGGGTGATCCTAAATTTGCACAATTGGTTCAAGATCATGAAGTAGCACATACTTATTTTCCTTTTTATATGGGAATCAATGAAACGCGTTATGCTTTTATGGATGAAGGCTGGGCAACAACTTTTGAATATTTGATTGGAATTGCTGAACACGGTAAAGAAGCTGCCGATAAATTCTACAAAGAATTTAGAGTAAAAAACTATATTAATGATGCATCAACAGAAGAAGATCAGCCAATTATTTCAATGTCATCTCAGGTATCTGATGCTGGTTATGGAAACAATTCTTACGGAAAGGCTTCTCTTTCTTATATCGCATTAAAAGATTTGCTTGGAGATGATTTATTTAAAAAAGCATTGCATCATTATATGGAAACATGGAACGGGAAGCATCCAATTCCGTGGGATTATTTTAATTCGATGAATACGGGATCAGGTAAAAACTTAAATTGGTTCTTTAATAACTGGTTTTTTACTAATAATTATATTGATCTTTCGGTTAAGAATGTGGACAAAAATAAAGTTTCAATTGAAAATGTAGGAGGTTTTGCTGTTCCGTTTGATTTAGTAGTGGTTTACACTGATAATTCTGCCGAAACGGTACATCAAACACCTGCAGTTTGGGAGAAAAATCAAAAATTAGCAGTAATTAATCTTAAAAGCAAGAAAGAAATTAAACAGATTACTATTGATGGTGGTATTTTTATGGATGCATCGCCAACAAATAACTTTTGGTTGAATAAACAATAATAAAAGAAGAAATGTCTGGAGAAAAAGACCTTCAAAAGTTGCTTAAAACAATGAAACCCAAACATAAATTGGGTGACTATGTTTTTTGTAAAGTAGAAAAACTAGAAGGATTGGATTTAAATGAAATTGATATGATTTTTAGAGAAGAAGAAGCCATAACGCTGATTTTGAAAAAAGAAATTGCATCAAAATTAAATCTGGATTATTCGGTTATAATGTCTTGGATTACACTCACTGTGCATTCTTCACTAGAAGCTGTCGGTTTGACTGCCGCTTTTTCCAGAGCGCTAACAGATCACAATATAAGCTGTAATGTAGTTGCCGCATTTTATCACGATCATATTTTTGTTAGTAAAAATGATACGGAAAAAGCGATGGAAATTCTAAATTCATTTTCAAATCAGGAATAAATTTTTATTTCATTTTTAAATTATTCATATAAAACTGCTTCAGAGATGAAGCAGTTTTTTTTATGTTGATTATTGTGGAAAACCGTAATTGTTTGAATGATTAATTAACTAAGTTTGCGAAAACTTTAAAAAACAAACCCAAAACCAATGAGAAATTATTTTATTTTTGTTTTTATACTCTTTTCAATAAAAAATATAGCGCAAACAGATGCTAAAATCAAGTTTCAGAAAAATAAATACGATCTGGCTGTTTCCTATTATAAAAAAGCAGATTTCAAAAATGCATTAGATTTATTTTCTATTGCATCTAAACTTAAACCAGAAAATGAATTAGGGAAAGAGTCTATAAAAAAGGTAGATGCTTTAAAGACTATTTTGCGAGATGAAGCTTTAAGTTACATTGTTGGTACTTGGAAAATGACAGGGGACAAGCCTACTTGGGTACAAACTGGCAATATCGAAAAAAATGAAATCGAGGAAATGGTTGAAATAAGCAAAGAAAAGATTTTGTTTTATGAAATAGATAAAAAAACGCAAATCAAAAAAATGATTAAAACGGAAGATTTAAAATATTATAACAAAGACGCATCTGACGCTGCATTTTCAGATATTATTCTTTCTGACGGAACAATCTGGAGCTGTTTGTTAAATAAAGAAGCAAATGTGTTGCGTGTTATTAATGTTGGAAAAAAGACAGAAACTGGCGTTGAAAAAATAACCAGCGATAATGAAGAAGCTTTTTTTGTCAAGATAAAATAATAAAAGGGAATCTAATTTGATTCCCTTTTTTATGCTTACTAATTAAAGTTTTTATAAGAATTTAAATCCGACCGAAAAATTCGAAATTCCCGTTTTAATGCTTCTTCCCGAAGGATCAAGATCGGTTAATCCGGCAAGATATCTGTAATCTACGGTGAATCGCCATAAATCAACTCCAACGCCGCCTAAGAAACTGCTATTATTTCGTTCAAAAGCAATATAATTTAGATTGTTGTTGGCCTTAATATCAGAGAAGTTTTTCCAATTGTAGCCAATAAAAAGTCTAACGTTTCCTAGTTTTCCTAACGGAACAATTTTTAAACCAGCAATTAAGGTGGCATCCGTTCCGCCCAATTCATACTCCGTTTCCCCAATTCCTGTTTGTGAAACAGTAAATTTCGATTGCGAATAACCAAATTCGCCCTGAGCATAAAAAAGAGCCAGATTTACTCGGGCAAAACCGGCGAAACCATAATCAGTTCCTGCGCTTTTTGAGCTGAAATCATCAGTAATGACAGAGGTAATATTGGTTGAAAATTGGGGGCCAAATTGTATAAACTGTGCAAATCCATTCGCACAAATACATAATAATGTCGCAAGAAAGAATTTTTTCATAACCGGTTTTATTTATTTTGATCCCATAAATTTACTTATATTTAATTTAAATGGAATGATTTTTCTGATTTATTTTAAGTTATCTTTTTGATAATGAGGCTTGTGTTGTTTTGTGCTGTTTGGAAGAATAAAAAATAATAAATGCTGTAAATTTGACAAAAGACTAAATATTTTTTAAAATGAAAATTGCAGCAATTGAGCCTTCACAAACTTGGCAAATTCGTCATCAAGTAATGTGGCCAGATCAGCCTTTTGAATTTGTTCAATTAAAAGAAGATGAACTTGGATTTCATTTTGGAGCTTTTGAAGATGAAAAATTGGTTTCTATTGTTTCTTGTTTTTTTTCTGAAGATGAAATGCAGTTCAGAAAACTTGCAACCTTGGAAGAATTTCAAGGAAAAGGAATCGCTTCAGAATTGCTAAAACACATATTTAAGCTGGCTAAAGAGAAAAATATGGCTAAAATTTGGTGTAATGCTCGTACAAATAAAAAGTCATTTTATGAAAAATTTGGAATGACCGATTCACATAAAATTTTTACTAAAGAAGGTCAGGAATTTACCATAATGGAAATTTTGCTGTAAAAAATTCGACTCAAATTGAGGAATAAAATATAGAATGTCAAATATTTATGGTTTTACTATTTTTTGATGGTTCCTTTTTTAGTTGATAAGAAATCATCAGTTTCAAATTCTGGCTGACTGAAATTTTAATATAAAACCATCAGTTTAATTATGGAATAAATAGCGAAAAAAAATGAAAACGTTTTCGTTTATTACCGACATGTTAAGACTTTCTTATTTTATTTTTTTTATTGCAATCTTTTATTACTTTCGCACCCAAATGAGAAAGTTAATAGTATTTTTAGTATTCATGAATTTGCTTCTGCTAGGCGGAGGCCAAAATCTTAATGCAAGTACTTTTGGATTTTCTCATCATCATACCTTTGAAAAAAAGCACCGTGTAAAATTCACTAATCAGGAAAGAGGCACTTCAGTTATTGAAGACGCAGCAGATATTGATTTGGAAGAAGATTTGCTTGGAAGTGATGATGTTAATGATGGACTTACAACGAAATTTTTTGCAGTTAATTACAGTTTACTTGATAACTGGTATTTATCTTTTTCAGATCAATCTGCAACAAATGAATCAAATCGTTTTAAAATTTATGCGCCCTTTCTTGCGCATTCAAATCCTATTTATATTACTCAGAGAGTATTAAGAATTTGATTTACCAATATACATCGGTTACCTCAGCTGTAATCCTACAATCTTGTTGATGTATATTTTTTTTCTACTTCTTCTTGTTGAAAGTGAGATTATGAGTTACTGGTGTCTGATGCATTTTTTCATCTAAAGGAATCACTGTATTCCAAGCATTCAATCGCTTAATTTCCAAACTAAATCATGAAAAGAATTATTTTGTTCACAGGCTTAATTGCCTTTGTGTGCCTAACTAGTTGTACAACTAAAAAAGAAGAAAAAGAAGAAGTGGAAACTTTTACGGTAACAAATCCGGTAAAAATCGACACTACATTTACTAAACAATATGTTTCGCAGATCAAATCTGTCCGAAATATCGAAATCCGTGCCCAGGAAAAAGGATTTTTACAAAACATTTATGTTGATGAAGGACAGTTTGTTAAAGCTGGCCAATTGTTGTTCAGAATTATGCCGAATATGTATCAGGCAGAATTATTAAAAGCGCAAGCGGAACAAAAATCAACTGAAATTGAATTGCAAAATGCTAAGCTTTTAGCAGATAAAAACATCGTTTCTAAAAACGAATTAAGTGTTGCTCAGGCTAAATTGCAATCAGCAAAAGCTGAGGTTTCATTAGCAAAACTTCATTTATCATTCACAGAAATCAGAGCTCCATTTGACGGAACAATTGACCGTATTCCATTAAAATTAGGAAGTCTTATTGACGAAGGCGAATTATTAACAAGCCTTTCAGACAACAGTCAAATGTTTGCTTACTTCAATGTTACTGAGCCAGAATATCTTCAGTATCAAACTGATGTTCAGGATCGTGCAGAAACTAAAGTAAACTTGGTTTTGGCTAACGGCGAAACGTTCAAACATAAAGGAAACGTTGAAGTTATTGAAAGTGAGTTTAATAATGAAACAGGAAATATCGCTTTTAGAGCAAGATTCCCTAACACTGAAAAATTACTTAGAAATGGCGAAACTGGACAAGTTCAAATGTATTTGCCTCTTAAAAATGCTATTGTAATTCCGCAAAAAGCGACTTACGAAATTCAGGACAAAAAATATGTTTTTATTGTTGATAAGAACAATAAAGTTACTTCAAGAGAAATTACAATTACTGGAGAAATTCCTGATTTGTATGTTATAAAAAGTGGACTTTCTGAAAATGATAAAATTTTGCTTGAAGGCGTTCAGAAAGTAAAAGAAAACGACAAAATTAAATATGAATACCAAGCACCTCAAGAGGTAATGAAACATTTACGCGTAAAAGCAGAATAGGTTTATTGGTCTAATCATTAAAAAAATATAAAATGTTTAATAAATTTATACAAAGACCTGTTCTGTCGATAGTAATATCGCTGATTATTGTCTTTTTGGGAGTACTGTCGGTATTGAATTTGCCAATTACACAGTTCCCAACGATTTCACCTCCGATGGTAAATATTACCGCTGATTATCCAGGATCTAACGGTGAATTGATGATTAAGGCAGTTGTTATTCCGTTGGAAAGAGCCTTAAATGGTGTACCGGGAATGAAATACATGGCTTCTGATGCTGGTAACGATGGTGAAGCGACAATTAAAGTTGTTTTTAACTTAGGTACAGATCCTAATCAGGCTGCAATTAACGTGCAGAACCGTGTGGCTTCGGTAACGAATAAACTTCCGCCTTTAGTAATTAGAGAAGGTATCAAAATTACAAGAGAGGTACCAAGTATGTTGATGTACGTGAACCTTTACAGTACAGACAAAAATACCGACATGAAATTCTTGTACAACTACGCTGATATCAACGTACTTTCAGAATTAAAAAGGGTAAACGGTATTGGTTCTGGAGATATCTTAGGAACACGTGAATATGCAATGCGTATTTGGTTGAAACCAGATCGTATGTTAGCTTATAAAATTTCTGCTGATGAGATCATGGAAGCATTATCAAGTCAGAGTTTAGAGGCTTCTCCGGGTAAAACAGGAGAAAGTTCTGGTAAACGTTCTCAGGCATTTGAATACGTATTGAAGTATTCAGGACGTTTTACAACAAAAGAACAATATGAGAATATTGTAGTAAAAGCAAATTCAAACGGAGAGCTTTTAAGATTGAAAGATGTTGCAAAAGTTGAATTTGGAAGCTCAATGTATGATATTTATTCGAATTTGAATGGAAGACCTTCAGCGGCAATTGTATTGAAACAATCTTTCGGAAGTAACGCGAATCAGGTTATTGAAGAGGTAAAAGCGAAATTGGAAAAAATCAAACAAAAATTCCCTAAAGGAATGGATTATGAGATTTCTTATGACGTTTCTAAATTCCTTGATGCTTCGATCGAAAAAGTAATTCACACGCTTGTTGAAGCTTTTATTCTGGTAGGTTTAGTAGTATTTCTTTTCTTGGGTGACTGGCGATCTACGGTTATTCCGGCAATTGCGGTTCCGGTATCATTGGTTGGAACTTTTGTGTTCATGACGTTCTTCGATATTTCGTTGAACTTAATTACATTATTTGCTTTAGTATTGGCAATTGGGGTCGTGGTCGATGATGCAATTGTAGTTATCGAGGCCGTTCACGCCAAGATGGAAGAAGAACATTTGTCGCCATTTAAGGCAACGAAAAAAGCAATGCATGAAATTGCTGGAGCAATTGTAGCGATTACATTCCTTATGGCGGCGGTATTTATTCCGGTTGCTTTTATGTCTGGTCCCGTTGGAGTATTTTACCGACAGTTCTCAGTAACAATGGCAACTGCGATTATACTTTCAGGTGTTGTGGCATTAACATTGACACCAGCACTTTGTGCGATGATGTTGAAAAACAATCACGGACAAGCTAAAAAGAAAACTCCTGTAAACAGATTTATTGATGCTTTCAACGAAAAATTCAATTTAGCGCAAGGCAGATACCAAAATGTATTAGCAAAAATTGTTGACAGACGAGTAATAACGTTTGTTGCTTTAATTGGTTTCTGTATCGGAACATGGGGAATTAGTAGCACTGTTCCTTCAGGATTTATTCCGAATGAGGATCAGGGAATGTTTTATGCTGTTATTCAGACGCCTCCGGGTTCATCATTAGAAAGAACCAATAATATTGCAGAAAGAGTTCAAAAAATTGCTGAGGAAATAGATGGAGTAAAATCGGTTTCTTCATTAGCGGGATATGAAATTTTATCTGAAGGTACTGGAGCAAACTCAGGAACTTGTTTGGTCAACCTTAAAGATTGGAGCGATCGTAAAGAATCTGTTGTTGAGATTATGCATCAAATGGAAGAAAAATGTAAAGATATTGCAGGTGCAAATATCGAATTCTTCCAACCGCCAGCTGTACCTGGATATGGTGCTGCAGGTGGATTTGAGCTTCGTTTGTTGGATAAAACAGGTTCTGGAGATTATAAAAGAATGGAGACGGTAAACAATGATTTTGTTGCCGAATTGAACAAACATCCAGAATTATCAAATGTCTTCAGTTTTTATAGCTCGAGTTTCCCTCAATATATGATGAGAGTCGACAATGATTTGGCACAACAAAAAGGTGTTTCTATCGAAAATGCTATGAATACTTTGTCAACTCTTGTGGGTAGTAACTACGAAATCAGTTTTATTAAATTCGGAATCAACTATAAAGTAATTGTTCAGGCTTCGCCAGAATATCGTGCGCAGCCAGATGATATCTTGAAATTGTATGTGAAAAACGATCGTGATGAAATGGTGCCTTATTCTGCTTTTATGAGATTAGAAAAAGTGTACGGACTTTCAGAAATTACACGTCATAACATGTACACCTCAACACAAATTAGTGGTTCTCCGGCTGCGGGTTATAGCTCTGGTACAGCGATTAAAGTGATTCAGGAAGTTGCAGAGAAAAAATTGCCAAGAGGATATGACATTGACTGGGCAGGTATTTCTGCCGATGAGGTGGCTCAAGGAAATCAGGCAATTTGGGTATTCTTAATCTGTTTAGGATTTGTTTACTTGGTATTAGCAGCGCAATACGAAAGTTTTATTTTACCATTATCAGTAATTCTTTCATTGCCAGCGGGTATTTTTGGAGCTTTCCTTTTATTGAAATTTACAGGATTAGAAAACAATATCTATGCGCAGGTTGCCATGGTAATGCTTATTGGTTTATTAGGTAAAAATGCCGTACTGATTGTAGAGTTTGCGATTCAGCGACACGCTGCAGGAAAATCAGTTCTTGATGCGGCTATGGAAGGAGCAAAAGCGAGGTTCCGTCCTATTTTGATGACTTCGTTTGCATTTATTGCTGGTTTGCTTCCGCTTGCATTTGCAACTGGTCCAGGTAAAATTGGTAACAGAACTATTGGTACTGCGGCTGCTGGAGGTATGCTTATAGGAACCATTTGTGGGGTATTTTTAATTCCGGGATTGTACTACATCTTTGGAAGAATTGCCGAGAAATACAAATTGGTTAAACATGAAGAAGAAAACCCATTAACTGAAGAAATTGACAACAATCATGTATAATAAAGTAAAAATATATAAATATAGCGCCGCATTGGGTTTGTGTCTAGCTGTAGTGGGCTGTAAAGCTCCTGCGCCAGACACTGCAACAGCTAGTGCGCCGGTTCCGCAATCATTTGGTGCTACTGCCACTCAGGATACAATCAATACCTCAACTGTAAAGTGGAAAGAGTTCTTTAAGGATCAAAACCTTGTTGATTTGATTGATGTGGCCCTGAAAAACAATCAGGAGTTAAACATGACGCTGCAGGAAATCGAAATTGCTAAGAATGACATTAGAGTTCGCAAAGGACTTTTATTGCCGCAAGTTGGTGTTCGTGCCGGAGCTGGAGTAGAAAAAGTAGGAAGGTATACCAGCCAAGGTGCTGGTGATGCCACTACTGAAATCAAACCTGGTGTTGAAACTCCAGATCCGCTTGGAGATTTTACAATTGCAGCTTATGCAAACTGGGAAGTTGATATCTGGAAAAAACTTCGTAATTCTAAAAAAGCGGCAGTAAACAGATATTTAGCTACAGTTGAAGGTAAAAACTTTGTAGTAACAAATCTTATTGCTGAAATAGCTGATTCTTATTATGAGTTATTAGCTTTAGACAGCCAGCTGGATATTGTAAAACAAACAATTACTTTGCAAAGTAATGCTTTGGAAATTGTAAAAATCCAAAAACAAGCTGCAAGAGCGACAGAACTTGGAGTTAAAAAATTCGAGGCTGAAGTATTGACTTCAAAAAGCATGGAGTTTGATATTTTACAGCAAATCAAAGAAACAGAGAATAAAATTAATTTCTTGTTAGGACGTTATCCGCAAGAGATTAAAAGGACTGATACAAAATTCCTGACTTTATTGCCAGCTTCAGTAAGTGCCGGAATCCCGTCTCAATTGTTGATGAATCGTCCTGATGTTAAACAGGCAGAATTAGAATTGGTTGCGGCTAAATTAGATGTAAAAGTAGCTCGTGCTGAGTTTTATCCTTCACTTGATATTTCAGCAGCTTTTGGAGTTCAGGCATTTAAGCCATCTTATTTGTTTACGTTTCCGGAATCACTATTATATTCATTAGCAGGAGATCTTGCTGCACCGTTGATTAACAGAAATGCAATTAAAGCGGAATTTTCAAGCGCAAATGCAAGACAACTTCAGGCATTATACAATTATGATAAAACGATTTTAAACGCTTATTTAGAAGTATCTAATCAGCTTTCTAAAATTGATAATCTGCAAAAGGGTTATGATTTGAAATCGCAACAGGTTGACGCATTGAACAAATCAATTGACGTTTCGAATGATTTATTTAAATCGGCAAGAGTAGATTATTTTGAAGTTTTAATGACGCAACGTGACGCATTAGAAGCAAATTTAGAATTGATTGATACTAAAAAAGAACAACTTAACGCTGCGGTTCATGTTTACAGAGACCTAGGCGGAGGTTGGAAGTAGAATGCCCATTTTAATTAGTTATTAGTAGAGGCCTCTCAGAAGTAAAATTCTGGGAGGTTTTTTTTTACTCTTTGTATAAAAAAAACGAATTAATCTCAATACATCTAAAATATTAAAAAATGTCTGATTTTGATATCTTTTAAATTTTTAGTATCAAGTATTTGATTTTTAGAGTCATAATTTGGTTTTTATTAATTATCAAAACATAAAATTATGAGCCAAAAAATTAAAATTTTAAAGAGAATTGCGTTTTTCTTGTGTATTACAATGCTTTCTGCTAGTTGTACAAATGATGAAAACGTAGAAAAGCAAGACGGAAATTCAAGCGCTAAATTAAAAGAAGCACAAAAGTGGTTTAGCAAATATGAATCCGAAGGAGAGAATTATTTTTTGTTAGATAGTCTGCATTATAAATGGGACGAAGCAAGAATCACAAATTCAGAAGATGGAACGGAAACAACGATTGTACCTATAGTCGAAAAGAAAAAGGATAATAGGGAATTTTGGGAGCAAAGATTGTACATTTACAAGACAGGCGAGAAAGTTTACAAGGCGTTAATTTATGAAATTGTTACTAATAAATATGTTCCTCTAAAAAAAACATTCTATAGATGGTGGTGATTTTACAGGTTTTATTAGTGTTTGGGATTTAAAGACTGGTTTTGTCAGAGCAGCAAGATTTGAGGACAATCAAATTATAGAAACTGGTGTTGTTGAAATTATAGATTACGCTAAGAGAAACTCAACAAAGAAAGCTCCAATTGAAGCTCCTTGTATTTATGCTGATTTTGGTGATGGTGGATGCGGTGGCAAAAGCAACGGAGGAACCGAAACAACATTCAATGGTGGGGCATTAAGAGAAGTTCCTGTAAGTGCTCCAAGTAAAGGAAGTCCAGTTGAATATTATGGACCACGTTCCCCAGTAATTGGTGGCGGTGATGCAGGAGGTTATACTTCGCCAGGCGGAGGAGGTGCTAATAGTGGAGGAAGTGGACAAGTAACTTCAGTTGTTATTAACATAGAAGGTCAGAAAATAGACCCGAAAGAAGAAACTAAATGTTTTGATAAGACTAAATCGGCTATATTAACTGTTTATGTTCAACAACCAAACGAAAACACAAGAGATAAAATGGGAGAAAACAGTGTAGGTCATACTTTTATTGGTATTCAGCAAGGAACAATACAAAGGGTTGTTGGATTTTATCCAGACAGTCCCAATGCATCCCTAATATCTTCTCAAAATAGTGAATTACATGACAATAGTAATACTTTGTATCATGTAAGTATTTCGGTTGAAATTGATGCAGCTAAATTGGTAAATGTGATTAATTACATTGATAATTATTCTAAAACCTATGATTTGAATAATTATAATTGTAGCGATTTTGGGATTGGAGCAGCTGAAAAAGGGGGCTTAAATTTGCCAAAAACTACAGGTTCTTATAATGCAGTTATTGTAAATTTTAAAGGCAGAAATCCAGGTGATTTAGGTCAAGATATTAGAAACATGAATACTCCAAATGGAGCTATTAAAAGTACAACTAAAGGGAATGCCCCAAAAAAGAAAGGAGGATGTTAAATGAAAAAATATAAATTTATTTTACTAGTCGTAATGTTTTCGTTAAAAACAATTGTTGCAGAAAGTCAGAACAAAACCAATGAAATGGTTATAAATCATTTTGTAAAAGCTGTTTTTTTTGAAAAGAAAACTCCAAAATTTATTGCGGATAACTATATGTATTTTGAGCCTATTAATAACACAAAATATAGTATTGAAGATAGAATAAAAATTCTAGGTAAACATTTGAAGAAAATCAGGAAGGAAAAAACTTCTTTAATAAATCCGGTAGATTTTTCTATTGTGTCATACGATGCATACAAAGGTGTTAAAGTGGTTTTTAAAACACCAGACAATGTTTTTCTTTTATTAAGTAAAAACAATCCGATAATGTATTTTTCTTTAATAAATGATAAGATATTTTCCTTTGATTATATTACCAAGGGAGACGAAAGTTTCTTTATAACTTATTAACTCTACATATTGGAAAATATTGGATGTTTTCCAATTATTTAGCTTACTATAATGGTTCCTTTCAATTTATTAAGTATTACTATTTTGTCTTACTTTTTTTAATAATTGGAAATATTTATTATGGGATTAAGTTTTTTAAATTAAGAGCTAAAAATAACAATTAACGATATATGGATAAACTAATTGATGATTTTCAGATTGGATTACTTTTATGGCAAATCTTTATTGTCGTCCTAGTTGTAGCAGGAATTTGCTTTATGTATAAGCTTTATAAAAAAATAAGCAAGTAATTTTAAAGGCTAACCGTAAAAAGTTAGCCTTTTTTATATTTATTTAGGAATAACTATTTTAGCTCTAAAACCTTTGCTTGGTTCTGTTTCAAAATCTACAGTTCCTTTAACAGCCTGAATACGGCTTTCCATGTTTTGAAGACCATTTTTTGCAATCTTATTTTTTTCGCAACCAATACCATTATCGGTGTAGTTTATTAGTATTGAGTTTTGATCGCTTTCAAATTTTACGACAACAAGATTTGCCTGGCTATGTTTTTTCATATTTACCAATAACTCTTGTAAAATTCGGCTTATGGTGACTTTTTTTATATCGTCAACAATTTCCCAATTTATATTTTCTAAATTAGTAAATATGATATTTCTTTCAGTGGTATTATAAGTCGAAAGCAATTCTTTAATGCTGCTGGTAAAATTTGCACCCGTATCAATTTTATTATTTTCTTTAGAAATTCCTCTTACACGGCTATAAATATCATCTAATTTTTGAAGAAGATTCTCTTTTGTGTTTTCTTTAGACAAAGGTTGAGATTCGGTAAAAGCAATCACATTATAAACATCGTTTGCCAGCTCATCATGGATTTTTTTAGCAATTCTCGTTTCGGTTTCATACGAAGCTCTAAATTCGGTTGCCTTGTTTTTATTTTTATAATAACGGATTAAAATTGCTATTAAAATGACTAAAAAAACAAATATGATTACTAATACAATTCGAAAATATTTTTCTTTTTGAAGCGCTAACTGGTTTTCTGCTTTTTCTAAACGAAGTTTTTCATTTTCGTCTTTTTCTTTTTTAGCATCGTATTTAATTTTGGCGAATTTATTTTTAAAGTTATTTCTAACTTTAATTATACTGTCGTTTAGTGTAAAATATTTTTGAACATATTTTTGCTTTTGAGTACTGTTATCATTTGAAATTAAAATTTGCAAAGCCTCTAATCTTTCATCAACACTGTTCAGTTTTGTGGAAATATTATATGCTTTCAGCGCGCTTTCATCTGATTTTTGAATTTCTTTTTTGGAATAATAATCTGCTAGATGAAGATAACTTTCAATAGTTCTGTAAGTGTCATTAATTTCATTTCTTTTCTGGAGTGCTTTATTCATTAAATAAAATCCTTTTCCATCCAATCCTTTTTTAAAATAGGCATAACCTAAGTTATCTTGAATTCTCGCTTTACTGGATGCGTTAGATTTCTCATTAAAAAGTTTAGTACTTAGTATAGATTCCATAAGAGTAATCGCTTTGTCATATTTTTGTTGGAAGATATAGACAGTAGCAATATTGCCCATAAGGTCATGTTTAAGTACAGGGTCTGTTTCCTCTTTTATGGATTCCTTGTAGTAAAAAATCGCGTCGTCGTAAAGAGATAATTCTTTATCAGCAATACCTAGGATAAGATTTATTGAAGAGGTGTATGTATTCTGTTCTGTATAATACGCTAAGGCTTCTGTAGCAGTCTCCTTACTCCCATAGTAATCACCATTGACTTGTTGGATTGTTGCTAATTGAATAAGTGCATACCCAATATTGGCACTGTCATTTAAAGTTTCAAAAAGTATTTTGGATTTATTAAACTCGTGAAAAGCAGTGTTGAAATTCTGTTTTTGGATATTTTCGTATCCTTTATTTCGTAAGCTAAGCGCTTCTTTTCGAATAGATTCTGTATTAGGATTTGCCGTCTTTTTTTCTTTGCATGAAAAAAGAAAAAGAAGAATTATAAAATAAAAAAACGGGGACCGTAACATATAAATTTACTTTCCCCGAAAATAGTAATTAATTAGATACCAAAATATATTTATTCATCAGTTGGTGGTGGTTTAATCGGACCACCATCACCAGGACCATCATCACCAGGAGTTCCGGTACCCGGTCCATCCTCAGCATAAGTATCTTTTACTGGATTAACAGTTTTTTTTGTTTCTTGTTTTGGCTGAGTTTCAAATTCATCTGGAGTACAAGAAAATATAGTGAACAATAACACAAAAGTGCTAAAAAATAATAGTTTTTTCATTTTGATTTAATTTAGAAATTAGACATAGGTATTGCTGTCCGGAGTTATCCAGAGTTCATTTTTGACAATACCAAATTGATTTTGGGAAGTTGATCGTGTAGAACTGTAAGACGTAATTTAAACTTCCCGAATAAACTCGGCCTTACGGTTTTCCACAATGTTAATTAGAACTAGTTTTATATTTTTGTTTTAGTCTGCAGACAAAACTTGAACTAATTTCTTATGCAAAGGAAAGGCACTTCTAGGCTACTGTAGATAAGGAATTCCCGGAATTCCTGCGTTTTCCTGAGATTCCTATGATTTCCCAATAAAATAAAAATGCAATGCCTGTTTTTTGATTAAATTTTATTTGATTTTAGACATAGCTCTATTTTAATAGAGACAAAAAGCCACACAAAAGTTGGTTGAAGTGTAAAAAAAAGTAGTAAAAAAGTGGAATTAAAATAAAATTTGAAAGTGCTGATAATGATTTGAATTTTAGAAGTCAAAAATAAAGGCATATAAAAATGTTTTGATTAAAAATGAAAATAAAAAGTCCGAAGAGATTCTTAAAAAAGACAAGATGAATAATACATTAGAAGAATATAAAAAGGCGATTAAAATTAAATATGAACTCGAAAAAGAAGGAGAACACTTTGACTATTTGTATAATCCTTCACGAGGAAAACTTCGCGATTTGTGCTGGCTTATTTTCGAAAATAACCCAAGCCAAGATGATTTGAATGTGTTTAGGAATTTATTGTGTTTAGATTTTGATCATACAAAAAAGAATAAGTTTAAAGAACAAAAAGATAAGTTTAGACCCATTGAAACCTTTTTTAAAGGAGAAACAGATCCGTCAAATATTGATGCAATAAATCTCGCGGCAATTATGGTTGATTTTCAACCGCGACCTTTTAAAAGGTTTAATGAAAAGTGTAGAATTGAAGAAGCTAAAACGACTGGAAATGTAGAGAAAATTAAAGCAACTGCTGAAATCGATAATGAAGTCATAGAATTAAAGAGTTTTGTGAAAAATGAAAATGAAGGCTCTAAAGAAGTTCCTAAAAAAGGAAATCTTTTTTTGAATTTAAAAGACATATTTTCTAAAAAAATAGTTCAGAAGATATATCCCAGAAAAGTAATTACGATTGCAATTGGAGCGGTCGCATTAGTGTCTTCTGCATGTTTATATTTTGTGCAGAAAAAAGATTAGGTAGGGTAATTTCCAAAAGAAAATCAAAAGCATTTTGAGAAATAAAATGCAAAAAGCTGGAAAAAGAATAATTTTTTGAAGAGTAATTTAGGCATTTAAAAAGTTTGTTTTTCGGCATATATTTACTGTTATTTATACTATAAAGATAAGAAAAAAATACCGTTAAACCTAATAAAATCAACGAAATAATGATTTTTTTGCTTTTTTTGGAAGTTTTTTTTCGTATTTGTTTGTTTAATAAATGAGGCAGTAAAATTTGCTTTTTAGCTTGATTTAAATAAAATTATTTATATTTATAAAGCAGTAAAAAAAATGATTCTGCCAACAATCTATTTAAAAATTCATTCATGAAAAAGGTATTAATATTATTAATTGTTTTATGCATTTTCGGTTGTAAAAAGTATGTCGTATCGTTTGAACAGCCAACCGAAATGAAACTGGACAATCTAAAACTAGAAGTATTTCTGGATAAAAAGAAAGTTCAGGATATTAACTTGAAAGCAACAAATGAAATGCCGACATACCAAACAGCAGAACTTTCAATATCGGATGATGGAAAGCATCTGCTTCAGGTTAAAACAAAAGATACGACCTTTAGTTATGATGTAAATTATCCCGAAGAAAAATATATTGTGGTAACGGCCCACTTAATAAATAATGGGAAACTATATATTGGAATTCGAAAGCAGAATTATAAATTTAGATTTTAATTGATTAAACGGGATTTATTAAAAATATAAAAGCCTTTCACATTTAATGAGAAAGGCTTTTGCTATTTTTAGGAATAAAGTCTTAAGATAAAAAATCTTTGAGCCAGAATCCGGAATTTTTGATTGTTCTTTTTTGAGTTTCAAAATCTACATGAATTAGCCCAAATCTGGCGTTGTAACCTTCGGCCCATTCAAAGTTGTCGGTAAGAGTCCATACAAAATATCCATCGACATTTAGTCCTTCTTCTTTAGCTTTCAAAATTTGTTCCAAATGATCCTGAATATAATGTGTACGTTTAATGTCGTGCACTTTTCCGTTTGTAACAGTATCTGGGAAAGCGGCGCCATTTTCAGTAATTATAATTTTTTTGATGCCGTCGTATTCATTAAATCTTTTTAAAACATGGTAGAGAGCAGGAGGGTAAACTTCCCATCCCATATCAGTTGCGATGACATTTCTTTTTTCGGCACTAATTAATTCGGCACCGATATACGGAATTATCAACGACGATTTTACAACTTCTCTGGTATAACATTGTAGGCCGATAAAATCGAAATCAAAAGCGATGTTTTCCAAATCATCGGACGCAATATAATTGTTTAGTTTTTTTAGAACTGGTAAATCGCCTTGTGGATATCCGAGTCCTAAAAGTGGCTCGATAAAAGTTCTGTTAAGTAGAGTGTCGACACGTTTTGCAGCTTCAGCATCTTTTTGACTTGTTGTCGCAGGTTCAATATGAGTTGAAGAAAAAGTAGTTCCAATATTGGCATCAGGAATTCTGTTTCTAAGTATTTTTCCTCCGGCTGCAGTCGCCATTGTAACGTGATGCATGGCTTTTAGGTAGTTTGTAATTCCTTTTTTTCCCGGTGCATGAATGCCCAAAAAATAGCCAGCTCCGGTAAAAACAGAAGGTTCATTAATAACCATCCAGTTTTTAACACGATCGCCAAAATGCTTGGCGCAGATTTCGACATATTCTGAAAACCAGGAAATAGATTCGCGATTCGTCCATCCGCCTTTTTCTTCAAGCGCATGTGGCAAATCCCAATGATAAAGTGTAACCCACGGTTCAATTCCCTGAGCAAGCAATGAATCGATGATTTTATTGTAGTAATCAATTCCGGCCTGATTTACAGGATGAGTACCTGTAGGCATAATTCGTGGCCAGCTGATCGAAAATCTAAAATTCGGGATATTTAATTCTTTGATTAAATTAATATCATTTTCATACGAATTATAGAAATCACAAGCGGTTACAGCATGATGTCCGTTTTTAATTTTCCCTTTTTGAGAGGTAAAAACATCCCAGATCGAAGAACCTTTTCCGTCTGCATCATGAGCCCCTTCAATTTGGAATGCAGCGGTAGAAACACCCCACAAGAAATCCTCTCCAAATTGGTTTTTGTTTAGAAATGAGTTTTCAACTTTATTCATTCAACTATGTATTCCTTGATTTTTAATTGATTTTTTAATGAAGGAAAGAAGATTGCATAGCTCTTAAAAAAAGCCACTCTTTGAATGATACCAGAAAATTTAGATTAAAGAATTTCATAACTTTTACTTTTATTCAAATTAAGAAAACTAATGTGAATAAATTGTAAAGCCATTATTATCAAATAATTAAATAAGATGAAAGTGACCAAAAAAACGATAAAAAGCCCCCAGAGGAGCTTTAGTAAATAAAGTGTTTGCCAAGAGTTAAATAATACCCATATCCTTTGCAATAAAAACTAACTGAACCGTATTATTAGCTTTAAAGAAATCTTTTAGTTTTGATAATCTTTTTTCGATAGCACTTTTGCTGTTTGGTTTGATATCGGCATTTTTGAAAATTTCGATGATATCATCCTGCGATTCTCCTTCAGATAAATATCTTAGGATTTTAATATCAATATTATCAATTTCAAAATTATTTTTTTCCTGCAATAACAAAGCAATTTCCGGCGAAATAAATTTTTCATCAGAAGATGAAATAATCGCAATAGCTTTTTTAAGCTCTTCAATGCTGTTTCTCCCTTTCAAAACAAAAGCATTTATTGATGCATTTTCAAAAAGAGATTTGATACGATAACTTTTGTCTTCGACCGAATAGGTTAGTATTTTAATATCAGGCTGGATTTCTCGTGTTTTCTGTACTAATTCGTCGCCACTGGCAAGTTTTACCTCGCGATGATCTGTTTTGAACGAAAGGTCGCTTATCAATAAATCATAAGGATCATTGTCCTGAATGGCTTTACGTATTTTTAAAAAGGCATCGTCACAATATTTGGAATAATCGAAATTCTCAATTCCTAAATCTTTTAGGACTTGTTCGATTCCAAAATTGATGCTATCTAAATCTTCGGCTATCATTACTTTTTTAAACATAAAAAATTATTTAGGCATGGATATCTTTACTTTAAAAACCTCTATTAGGTTCAGTGTCAAAATTAATAGTTCCTTTTGTAAACAAAGTACGGTTTTCCATATTTTGGATACCATTTTTTAGAAAAACAGCAGTTTTGCCTTTGTATGAAACAAGAAAAACAAAAATAAGAAGACATAAAAAGAAAATCCTAGCATAAGATTTACTTTCGCCGAAAGTACTAATTAATTATTAAGTGCAATTTATTTATTCATCTTTTGGCGGCGGGGGTAGAAACTCTTCTGGAAAATCGTCGATATAATTTGATTTTGCACGTTCTATTTTTTTTTTATACGATCATATTTATCATCATAACAAGAAAATAATATTGTGTTCAAATAGAACGAAAAAATATTTTTTCTTTTTTATTATGGCTTAAAAATTTGGCATAAGCATTGCTATTCAGAATTGTTCTGAATCGTTTTTTGGGCAATGAAACTTTCTGTTTGTGAAGAAAAGAGCGTAAAATAGTAAGTCTTGATTTAGGTTTTCCTCCTAAACTAAAATTTACGGTTTCCCGCAATTTCTAGGTGAACTAGTTTTGTAAATTTGTTATGATCGCGAGTCAGAACGAGCACTAATTCTAAGGTAAAGTAATCATTTATTTTCCTTTGAATTGAGAAGGAAATCCGGAGATTCCAAATGTTCCAGATTTTCTTGAAAAATCCGAGAATTAATCCTAAAAATCCTGAAAATCCTGAATGTATATGGACCACATTACACGATGCAATTATGAAAAAGCTTATAAAGAAGCTATAAGAACAAAATATAATATTGAAAAAGAATTAGGAGAAAATTCCAATTATCTGGAGACACCTTCTCAAGCCCATTTGAGAGATTTATGTTGGAAAATATTACGTGAAAATCCTGCTCCAGACGATTTAAAAGTGTATTGGGATTTTAAAGGTGTTCCTTTCGATAAAAATAGGGAGGATACTTGCACAACCTATACGGATAAGTATAAAAAAGTAGGCGCATTTTTGAAAGGAGAGAAAGAACCTCTAAAAATAGATACCGTTGATATGGCTGCAATTTTGATTGATTTTCAGCCAAGGCCTTTCAGAAAATTTAAGGCTAAAGCAATGTCTCAGGAAGAACAAATTACTGTTTTTGGTCCCGACGTTTTATACAAAAATGAAATTGAGAAGGCTCCCGAAAATTTGAAACATCCTGAAAATGCAGTTTTAGCGAAAACACCAAATAAGAAAAGAAAATTTAGAATTTATAAGTCAAAATTTAAAATGTTTCGAATTGCATCAATAACGGCTGTTCTTTGTTTGATTGGCGTTATTATTTATTTGGCGCTTCCGCAGAAAGAGTGTATGCAGTGGTCAGGCGATCATTATGAGCTTGTTAGGTGCGATTTGAAATCACAAAGTTCGCTTACACGAAATCCAGTTGAATTGTTAGATGAAAGTTTGGTTCATTTGCAGAAAGTAGATATTGATGATCATACTATTTGTTTTGATAAATACGGGCGCGCTATAATTTGGTATGCCCAAACTGCTGATGGAATTGACTTTTTTAACGGTCACGGAAGGCATCCTGAAAATAATATTGCGCTGAAACCAGTCACAAAAGATATTTTTAGAAAGTACGCACATAAACCTAGTGCAGCAAAATAAAAAATCTCCCAAAATAAACTTTATTTTGGGAGATTTTTTAATTCGTTTTTATTGACTCGATTATTCTTTCTTTGTACAATTGCCATTCGTTGAATAATACAAAGAAGAAATTAATCTTCCCAACCACAAAGCGTCAAACCGTATCCTTGAGCTTTTTTAAGGCTAACTTTTGTAATTTCATGATTACACGAACTTAGTCCGCGACAGTTTGCATTATAATGATATTTTTTGGCACCTGTTGGACCACATAAATATACTGTCGTTTCGGGCGGGCAAAATGAAGTTAAAAAAACGAAGAGAAGTAATAAAGCATATTTCATTTTGACTTAATTTATTTTACTACTAAGTGATATTCATTTCCTTTATTATCAAATGCTTTTAATTTTCCGTATGAAATCCATTCTGTACAAATTTCTAGCTCAGGAATGCTATCTATCATTAAAATTCCTGCACCATATTTTCCTTGAACATTTATATTTCCAAAAACCGAATCACCTTTGTAATTTATTCCTTTTACATCATAATTGTATTCGTAATGACCTGGATTTCCAGTTCTATATTCGTACTGATAGGTTTTATTTACATAATAAGTTTTGGCTTCTTCTGGCGTAATGGTTTTGCGGTCATCTGCCGTAATTACCGATTTATAAAATGAATTTATTTGTGGCGGAGGCGGAGCAGAAGTTTTTTGGCAGGAATAAAGCGTAAATAATAAAAGTAAGATGAGGTAGTTTTTTTGCATAGGCTTTGTGGTATTTGGTTTAGAGCTAAAAGCTTTAATTTAGTTTCTAAATCTAAATAGAATTAAATTCTTTTAAGTGAGTACTTATACGTGATTTTATTCTGTTTCGTAAAGCGCCACAGTATCTAATAATTCTTTCTCAAACTGATAAATATCGTCGATTGATGAAATCGAAATTTTTGACTCTGTTTTATTATCATTAAACAGGCTTATGTATTTTTTACCGCCATTAAGATGCAGTCGGCATAAAGGCTTACGGTTGTTATCATCTAGTAAAATTCCAAAATAGGATTGCGTATCGCGATAAACAATTCTGTTAGTTGGTAATTTTCGACGTAAAATAGCAACTACTATTCGATAACCGTCTAGTTCTTCTTCAGATGTAATAATTTTATTGTCATCTTCAGCTATTGAAATTTCTTCAACTTGCTGTTTGATTGTTTCTTTCGTTAAAGCAGCATTTAATCGGTCATTGATTTTATCATTAATAAATTGGGTGACCGATTTTTGAACTAAATCTTTAAATTCGTCGACAACTTTTTCAGTCAATCTTCCAGTGTATACTTTATTGGCAAAAAGCTTTGTAAAATCATTTGAAGGATTTTCTAATTCTGCACTTATTTGCTTTTTTATTTCTTTTATGTATTTTAGAGAACTGGCATTGCTTACAATATTATTTACATCAAAGTTAGCTTTATGAAATTTCGCAATTTCGTTTATAGTGTTCTCTTTTAGATTGCAGATGTCAAATTCCAAAAATGGTTTTTCATCCATTTTGTTTTGATTATCTAAATCAGTAAAAAATTGGTAAGTAATACCATTTGTCAATAGTGCAAATCGGGTTTTTGTAACATGAAAATAACGGAATAACTGCGAATTATGAACCGTAAGATTTTCTTTCCAGCTTTTGCATTCTACAATTATAATGGGTTCTCCATTCTGGAAAATAGCATAATCTACTTTTTCTCCTTTTTTCAGCCCAAGATCTGCTGTAAATTCAGGAACTACTTCTAACGGATTAAAAGCATCATAACCCAAAATATGTATAAAAGGCAATACAAAAGCATGTTTTGTAGATTCTTCAGTTTCAATTTTACTTTTCAGCTGATTTATTTTATCGGCTAATGATTTTAGTTGAATGTTGATTTCCATTGGTTTTAGTTTTGATTATTATTCAAAGGTAAAGCCTGTAAAACCAGTATTTTATGGAAATCCGTAATCTGGTAAAATTTTTAAAGAAGCTTTTTTAGAAAAGGATTTAAATAGAAAAAAGAGGACAATGAAATTCCTCTTTAAAATAATGTAGGCTAAAAGTTTTTGTAGAATATTTAAAATTTAGTTTCTACAATCAATCATAATAGTGCCGGCCTGGCATATATAAACACTATTAACTCTTGAATCACCATGATAATGACTTTCAAGATCTTTTTTTAGATCTTCATATTCTTCTGAGCTTACAACCTTTTGTATTTTTACATTTATTAAACGACCAATTGGAGAAATGGTATACAAACCATCACTAGTAGTTTTAGAATATTTATTACCAAGAATCCCATAACTTTCATACTCTGTTTGAAGAGATTCCACAAATGAATCAGTTTCTTTGAATAATTCATTTTTATTTGAACAGCTAAACATTATAATTGCTATAAAAAGAAGGATAGTTTTTTTCATTGTTTAATGATTTTAGTTTTTTAATTTAGAGAAAGATTACCATTTTAAATCTATAGTATTAAACTCCAGTATTTGATTGCCTTCACGATATAAGGGCAATGAAATAAGTATTTTTTTTGATTTTTTTAATTTTGATAAAAATTTTATTTCGTTATCAATAAAAATTAAGTCACTACTGTTGTCTTGCGGTTCGCTATAGCTAAATTTTATTGGTTTCTCGTCATCAAAACGAACTTTGATAAAATTATTATCATATCCTCCACTAATTTGTCCTTTATCAATACTTAAATATATATCCGTGTGATCATTTTTTCTTAATGTTAAATGACCGTAATTATTTCCATCATAAGGGAATTCTAGATTTAAGCTTTCATTAGATATTATCTGCGCAAACTTGATCGATTTTGATGTCATTTTATCAATTGATTGATGATATTCCCACACATTATTTTTAGTTGTTGCAACTGAATCTACAACGACTGCCGCTGAATCTACTGCTACTGCTATTTCATCATATGATGAGACTGTTTTTTGGCAAGAAAATAATAATAAAGCACTAAATGATGCGATGATTTGTAAGACTTGGTTTTTCATTTTTTTTGAATTAGTTGATTAATAATTCAAAAGTAAAATCAATCAAAAACAGTATTTTACGGAAATCCATAATTAATTAGATTTTAAACTACAGGAAATAAAAAAAGCTCCCGAAGAAGCTTTAAAATATAATCAGAAATAAAGTTTAGATCAACCCCATATCTTTTGAAATTGAAATCAAATGAATGGTATTATTAGCTTTAAAAAGTTCTTTCAGCTTGCTTATTCTTTTTTCAATTTGAGAAAAAGAGAGATCTTTAAGAGAGAGAATTTCTTTCATTTCTAATGTTCCATATCCTTGAGATAAATAACTTAGAATTTGTAAATCAATATTGTCAATATCATCCATATATGATTCAGATAATGAAATGAGGTCTAAATCATCTTTATTAGGAATTGATGTAATCAATTCTTGATTGTTGAAGTCTCTTAAAGCTTCAGATAATTTATTAAAAACTTTAATATTAATGTCAGGATTTAATCTAATAAGATCATTTTTTAAAACAGGATTTAAATATAATAAATCTTTACTTTCAGTATAGTAGTCTTGATCTTTAGTAATAATCCATATTCTATTAATCTTAGGCACAATATTTAAAAGCATTTCCCAAGATAATTGGTCACCAAGAGGGTCATTTTTTTTGCCAGGTGGGTTGCCAATTTCTTTTCGATATCTGGCTCTAATTAGATCATCAGTTGATGGCTGAATACTTCTCAGATATAATGAAGATAATGCTCTAGAAACATTATCCTCGGATGAAGAAACATTGGACAATGTTTCATTTAAAATTTTCATGAGCTCGTTATTAGAATCTTTAATTTGATGTTCTAATTTTTTTCTTGAAGTATTCCAATATTTTAATTTAGATGAAGTCTCTTGATCCAGATGTTCTGGTAAAGCTATATCTGTTATTGCTATTTGTTTTATATAATTATCTATTGATTGCTTGAAGACATTCAATTTATTTCTATCAATTTCATTTTTGAATTGCTCAGTAAAAAATATTTTGGTTTTAACTTCTATTACAGAGTTCAATAGTTTTTTAAACTCAGGTTTATTTGAATTGTAGAATCCGAGAAAAATATTTGCATCAATATATAAAATGTTCACTTAGTAATTATTTTAAATTTCTATAATTAATATTAAAAGTAACAAAAACATGACTATAATACTTATTGATCTAAAATTAAATAGCTTTCCAGATAGATTCAAAACTTTTTGCTTCTCCTTCTAGTAAAGGTAAATATGTATAATCACCTTTTGTATTTTCGTATAATTTTGAATTTTTCACATCTAAAACTGCAAAAATAACTTCATCTCCAGTTTCTTTGCGCAATTGACTTTCCATCAAAGATAAGATTTGTGATAATTTATCTTTAGAAATTTTATCAGCTTTTAAAAATAATTTAATTACATAAAATTTGTTGTCAAATGAAAGACCTAGTTCTGGATTTATTTTAATATCGAGATCTCCTGTCAACCAATGATAAAATGGAGGATCAAACCATTCAATTTTTTTCTTTCCCCAGAATTTCTTGTACCCGTCGATTGATATTGGGTAGTTGACTTTCTTTTTTAAATCAGTCAATTTATGGAGTAAATTATCTAATAATTTTTTATCGTTATTGTTTTTGTGTATTTCGATAATTTCTTCTCGAAAAGCTTTATAAAAATCGGAAGCGGGATGATAAGTGTTTCTGTATTTTACTTGTTTAACTTTTGTCATTTTAGAGTTCCCAGATTTATTTACAAAATCGATAAAATCAGTTAAAGACACGCTAATTGCATTTTTCTTTTTTTTATACTTTTCCATATGTGAATTATTTAAAGTTATTTAATAACCCAAAAGTAAAATCAATTAAACCAGCATTTTACGGAAATCCATAATCCATAAAATTTTAAATTTCGGCAATAAAAAAAGCCCCCGAAGGAGCTTTAAAATAGGAATAGCAGGAATTTAAATTATTCCCATATCTTTTACAATTGAAATCAAATGAAGCGTATTATTGGCTTTAAAAAAGTCTTTTAATCTCGAAAGTCTTTTTTCCATAGCACTTTTGCTATTCGGTTTAGTTCCTAAAGTTTTTAGAATTTCTATTATTTCATCTTGAGAAACGCCATCGGCTAAATGTTTTAAAATCTTAATATCCAATTCTTCTATTTCGAAATTGTTTTTTTCCTGTAAAGTAGATGATATTTCTGGAGAAATAAATTTTTTATCCGAACTTGAAATCAGATTTATTGCTTTTTTTAATTCTTCAATACTGTTCAAACTTTTTAAAACAAAACCATCTATTTCAGCATTTTCAAAAAGCGATTTAATGCGAAAGCTTTTGTCTTCAACAGAATAGACAATTATTTTAATATCAGGTTGTAATTCGCGTACTTTTTGAACCAATTCATCTCCATTTTTAATGTTTGGTTCACGATGATCTTTTTTAAAAGAAAGATCGCTAATTAATAAATCAAACGACTCATTTTTGTGATTTGCGGCGCGTATTTTTAGAAAAGCATCATCACAAAATTTAGAATGTTGGTAATCGGCAATATTTAAATCCTTCAAAACCTGTTGAATTCCTAAATTCATTGCATCGATATCTTCAGCTATTATTACTTTTTTAAACATAGGCTTTTATTTAGGCATAGTTATTTTTACTTTAAAACCTTTTTGAGGTTCGGTTTCAAAAGTAATTGCTCCTTTTACAGATAAAATACGGTTTTCCATATTTTGCAAACCATTTTTTATAATTTTTGATTTTTCACCACCTTTTCCGTTGTCTGAATAATTTATAGAGATTTTAGTGCTGTCGGTCTCAAATTTTAAAACAACTACCGAAGCTTCGCTATGCTTTTTCATGTTGACCATTAGTTCTTGCAAGACTCGATGAATTGTTATCTTTTTAAGCTCCTCAATTAAATCCCAATTTATTTTTTCGATACCATTAATTGAGACATTTATATTTTTGTCCCCATAAGTAGAAAGCATTTCTTTCAAATTTCTAGAATAATTTGTTCCAGTATCAATATCATTATTTTCTCTTGAAATACCTCGAACACGAGTATAAATATGATTTAGTTTTTGCAATAAGATTCCTGTATTATTTTCGGCTGTTAAAGATTGAGTTTGTGTAAAGGTTATGGTATCGAAGACATCATTTGCCAATTCATCATGAATATCTTTTGCAATTCTTGTCTCAGTATCGTAGGCCGTTTTTATTTTTTCGATTCGATTTATTTTTCGATAATATTTTCTGAGATAAAAGATCAATATGGACAAAAAGCAAAAAATGACAATGAATAAATATTGTTTAAATTGTGCTCTTTCTAAGAATAATTGATTTTCAGCTTTTTCTAAACGAAGTTTCTGATTTTCATCTTTTTCCTTTTGAGAGTCATATTTGATTTTGGCAAATTTGTTTTTAAAATTATTGCGAACTTTTATGATACTGTCGTTCAAAAAAGAAAATTGCTTAGCATATTCGGTATTATTTGTCAATGACTTATTAATCATTAAATAAGAAAGCGCTTCTAAACGTTCATCAATACTATGAAGTTTTGTTGCAGTTTTGTAAGCCTTTAAAGCGTAATCTTTTGATTGTAAAGGATCATTTTCAGTATAAAGTTCAGCGAGATGCAAATTGCTTTCAATGCTTCCATAATCATAAGGAACATTTTTTCTTAACTCTAAACTATATTTTATAAGCTTAAGTCCTTTATCAGTCTGTCCATTTTTATATAAAGCGTAACCCCAATTATCTATATATCTCGCTTTGAAATTTTCTGATTGATCTGCTGATGCTTTTATATTCGAAATAGAATCAAGAATTTTTATGGCCTGATTGTATTTTTTTTGATGAGTATAAACTACTGCAATGTTGTTTAAAGTGTTTTCTTTACATGAGGGATCTGGGCAATCTTTCAAACCTTGATTATAATAATAGATTGCATCATCAAAATTAGATAATTCTTTTTCGGCTATTCCGTATAAAGTATTGATTGTGGCGGTGTAAATATCTTTTTTCTTGATATAAGGCAGGGCTTCAGTAAGAGTTTCTCTGCTTCCGTAATAATCACCATTGACTTGTTGAATTTGGGCGACTTGAGCAAGGATAAAAACAATATTTGTACTGTCTTTGACTTTTTCATACATTGTTTTAGACTTATTATAGTAGTAAAAGGAACTATCATAATTTGCTTGTTCAAATTTTTCAATGCCTTTATTTCTAATCTCTAAAGCTTCTTTTTTTATGATCTCATTTTTTACAGGAATAGTAGCTTTGTTTTTGCATGAAAAGCAAAACAGTAAAAAAAGAAAATAAAAAAACGGGGATCGTAACATAAAATTTACTTTCCCCGAAAATACAAATTTATTGTTTTTAATGGACTTTTTTATTCATCTTCTGGAGGTGGAGGAGGAGGAACTGTATCTCCAGGGCCATCAGCATAAGTTGGTTTTATAGGTTTAATTTCTTTTTTAACATCATCATATTCGTCGGCTGTGCAAGAGAATAATGTAGCTGACAATAGCGCAAACGCTCCCAATAAAAATATCTTTTTCATGTTTTTTACGATTAAATTTTAGACATGGGTATTGCTGTCCGGAACTATTCCAGATCTAGTCGATACCATTTTTTGTTTGGGAAGTGAAATGCGTAGAACAGTAAGATTTTCATCTATACTTCCCGGATAAATTCCGTCTTACGGTTTTCCGCATTTTTAATAAAACTAGTTTTGTATTTTTGTTTTTAACCTGCAGGTCATAACGTTAACTAATTTTGTTGAGGCAAAGTTATGTGGGGTTTAGAGCTGTATTGATCAGAAAGTCAGGAAAGTCTAATTAGTTTTTTTAAAGTCGGGAGAAGTTCTAAAAAGTCACAAAAAGTAGAATAAAGTACTTTAGAAAAGTTGTAAAAAGTTCAAATGCCTATGTCAAACATTACTTTTGAAGATTATAAAAATGCTATTAAAGCGAAATATGAAAAGGAAAAAGAAGAAGGGGATTATTCAAATAATTTAAGTTCGCCAACACCCGCAAATCTTAGAAAATTATGTGTCAAAAGATTCGCTTCAAACACTGATAAAGATGACTTGATTGCTTTTGAATCTTTTTTTGATTTTCCATTTGATAAGGATAAAAGAAATTTGTTTGGAGGTGATGAGCTAAATAAATTAGTAAAAGTTAGGAGGTTTTTTCAAGGTATAACAGAGAATCCAGCCGATGATACCATTCAATTGGCTGCAATACTTGTAGATCTTCGCCCAAGACCTTTTAATAAGTATAGGAAACAAATTGATGAAGAAGATTTAGAATTAATAAATGAGTTGAGGATTCCTAATAATTCAGCTAAAGAAGTTTCTTCAGATAATTTGAATGATCAAGTAGAAATTGAAAACTCAAATGATTCAAAAACAGATGATGTTATAGAAGAACCTCTACCAGTTCAAAGTAAGGAAGTTAAAGCTGATGAAACACCAATATCGACTTTTGTTAGTATAGATAAGAAACCAGAATCTAAAAAAAATAGATACTTAGCAATTGTAGCTGTACTTGCTGGATTAGGTTTAATCATTTATTTAGCCCTACCGAAAAAAGAATGTATGCAATGGTCAGGCGATCATTATGATATTGTAGATTGTAATTTAAAATCGGAAGAATTGAGTAATCCTGTTGAATTATTAGATGAGAATTTAGTTGGTCTTAAGAAAATAAAGGTTTGTGATACAACAGTTTATTTTGATAAGAATCATAATGCAATTATCTGGTATGCAAAAAGAGGAGATAGTATTGATTTTTTTAACAATCACGGAAGGCATCCAGAAAATAATAGCCCGTTAAGACCAGTTACAAAATATATTTTAGACAAGTACGTCAATAAGAAATAGAAAAAACCTCCCAAAATAAAAATTACTTTGGGAGGTTTATTGATGAGGTTTATTACGTCTATTCCTGATCAGATTTATAAGCAGTATCATTTGGAAACAACATTCCGTTTAGGCGAGTATCTCTTTGATAAACATCAGGATAAAAATTCATATTTCCATCTCTTGTTACCCAAGCGGTAAAATAACCTATATAAATCGGGATTTTTTTCTTTAGGAAGAAAGGCGTTTCTTTTTCGCCGCTCATAGCTTCATTTATTTTATCAATTGTCCACTCCGGATAATCTTTCATCATTGAAACGGCAAGTTCTTTCGCTTTTTCTACATTGATACAACCGTGGCTGAAAATACGCTTTTCAAATCCGAATAAACTTTTAGATGGCGAATCATGCATGTAAATGTCATTCGGATTCGGAAACATGAATTTTACAAGTCCTAAAGCATTTTCCGGACCCGGTTTTTGCCTTACTTTCCCGCCATTCCATTCCATTCCATGATCGGCCAGATAATTTTTGTCTTCGGCCATTTTTAGTTTTAATTCGTTTTGGATAATACTTGTTGGAACATACCAATACGGACTAAAAACAATTCTGTCAATCTGTCCACTAAAAATTACCGTTTTAGTTAATGGCGTACCAATAAAAACTTTCGATACAATATCAAAATTTTTATCTCTAACAAAATACAGCATAAACGACGGAATATTAACCATCACATATTCGCTTTGATCTTCCAGGGATGGCGGAATCCATCTGCAGCGCTCCATATTCAGCATTATGGTTTTAATACGATCGCTGATAGGTTCATTCATTTGGTCAATATGTTCCTTTGAAAGTATATAATTTGGTGACAATGCATGTCGTAGTTTATATTTCATTACACCATCCATCAATTCCTGATCATAAAAATTGCTTTTAGAATCATTGGCTAAATCGCCAATTATGAATAAACGATGTCTAACATCGGCAATGGTTTGAGAAGTAGCATCAGGACGCAAATCTTGATAAGGCTTGTCCATATAGATGGGAGTCCATTGATTGCTTTTTTCGATTTCGCGGTATTTTTTTAAAACTTCCTGAAGTTTGTAATATTGGCTGAAAAGAACATGTTTATTTTCCTTTAATAAGTCGGGATTACTTACAATTGAATCTAATAAGGTTTCATAAGATAATTTTTTCTTAGGCAAATACCATTGAATTTTATTTTGTTCATCGGCATCAATTCCCTGATAAACATGTTTGGCGTATAAAATGTACATGGAACTTAGTAAAAGTTCTGTATCAGATTCTGAAATTTTTGATTTTGATGCTGATTCTTCGTTAAAAACTTCGTCAAGTTTCTTTTTATACGGAATATCAATTTGAACACCTTCTTCGTAAGTTGAATTTAATTTGTGATATAAAAGATACCCAAATTCGTTTATATCATTTCCTTCATACCAAATCGGTTTATAGGCTTTATCCTTATACAAAGCCGCAACATCGGTTTGATAAGATTTTAAATCAGAATATTTTTTGAAAAATGCAGCGATTGAGGCAGTAGTAATTTCTGGAGAGCTGGTAGAAAAAGCAATTATTTTATGTGCTTCAGAAATATGCAGATCATTTTTTGAAAAAACAGTTGAGGAATTGAAAAAAATCCCCAGTAAAAGAATTACGGCAAAAGTAAAGTTTTTCATTTTTTTCGATTTTACGTTATAGATCCTTTTTGAAAACAGTGGAAACAAGCAGTAAGTTGTAAAAAAATGATTTGGGGAAATCGCTATTCTTACTCAAATTTATAAAAAATATCTTAATATTTTGAGGTTTATATTTTAAGAAATTGCTTAAAAAAAAATAGTACTTATTAAAGATGAAAATGATATCGGAACAAGTAAAGAAAGTGCAGGATAGTTTTTCAAATTATCCTGCTTTTATTTGTTAAAGAAATTATTTTTTGAAAAAAAATGAAGCAAAAGTTTTTTTCTTCAAATGCAATCTTATATTTTTACGCAACCGATTGCAATTATTGTTTTATTTCGAATAATGTATTTTTTGAATTAAAATTTTATCAAATATTTTTATACAGACGAAAAACACTGATTCATTCAAATTTGAAATTTTAAAGAATAAATTAAAAAACCAAAATGACTTCATTAAGATTTATTTTCTTTTTTCTTCTGATTTCCTTTTCCACTTCGGCACAAAAGGATTATAAATTGTGGCTTCAGTATAATGCCATGAGCAATTCTGCAATGACTTCAGAATATAAAAACAATCTTAAAGGAATTGTTGTTTTAGGAAACTCCGAAACGATTAAAATTGCCGAGAAAGAACTTAAAACTGGATTTTTGGGCATGTTAGGAAATGTTCCCGAAATTAAATCGGAAATAAAAGAAGAAAATAATCTTATTGTAGGTGCTGAATCTTCATTAAATCCTGAAATAAAAAAGGCAATTCAACCTGATTTTGATAAAATAAACAATGAAGGTTTTATCATCAAATCCATTGTTTTAAATAATAAAAAACAAATCATTATTGCCGGAAAAAACGACGTTGCTGTTTTATACGGAGTTTTTAATTTCCTGAGAATATTGCAGACGAATAAATCGGTTAAAAATTTAAACATTGCCGATTCTCCAAAAACAAATATCAGAATTCTGAATCATTGGGATAATTTAGACAGAACGGTCGAAAGAGGTTACGCCGGATTTTCACTTTGGAACTGGCAAAAACTGTCTGATTTTATTGATCAGCGTTATATTGATTACGCCAGAGCAAATGCCTCAGTTGGAATCAACGGAACGGTTTTGACCAATGTCAATGCAAACGCTTTAATTTTAACTCCACAATATTTAGAAAAAGTTGAGGCTTTAGCCAATGTTTTCAGGCCTTACGGAATAAAAGTGTATTTGACAGCAAGATTTTCGGCACCAATTGAAATTGGAAATCTAAAAACTGCTGATCCAAAAGATCCTGAAGTGATTAATTGGTGGAAAAACAAGTCGGCTGAAATCTATAAACGAATTCCGGATTTTGGTGGATTTTTGGTAAAAGCCAATTCAGAAGGTCAACCGGGCCCACAAAATTACGGAAGAGATCATGTTGACGGAGCGAACATGCTCGCCGATGCCGTTGCGCCTTTTGGTGGCGTAATTATGTGGAGAGCATTTGTGTATTCGGAACATGATGCAAATGATCGCGCGAAACAAGCTTACGCCGAATTTCAGCCGTATGATGGAAAATTCAAAGAAAATGTAATTGTTCAGGTCAAAAACGGAGCGATTGATTTTCAGCCAAGAGAACCTTTTCATCCGTTATTTGGAGCGATGCCGAAAACGCCATTAATGATGGAATTTCAAATTACTCAGGAATATTTGGGTTTTAGCACGCATTTGGTTTTTCTGCCTAAATTATTTCAGGAAGTTTTAGAATCTGACACTTATCAAAAAGGAAAAGGTTCAACTGTTGCAAAGGCTGTTGACGGATCTTTATACAATAATAAAATTACCGGAATTGCTGGCGTCGCCAATATTGGAAACGATTTAAACTGGACCGGACATCCTTTTGCGCAAGCGAATTGGTATGGTTTCGGAAGATTGGCATGGAATCCGTATTTAGATTCTGAAATTATTGCTGATGAATGGTTGAGGTGTACTTTCTCAAATGATGAAAATTTCATTAAACCGGTTAAAAATATAATGATGGAATCACGTGAAGCGGTTGTAAATTATATGACACCTCTTGGTTTGCATCATATTATGGACACAGGACATCATTATGGGCCGGGACCTTGGGTTTCGAATTTGTCAAGACCAGAATGGAATCCGACGTATTATCATAAAGCAGACAAAAACGGAATTGGTTTTGACCGATCAAAATCGGGTACAAATGCGACTTCACAATACGCGTCTGAAGTTGAAAAACTTTTTGATAATTTAAAAACCTGTCCAGAAAAAGATCTTTTATGGTTTCATCATGTTTCATGGGATTATAAACTGAAAAACGGTCAGACGCTTTGGAATGGTTTGGCGCTCAAATATCAGGAAGGCGTAAATCAAGTTGCATCTATGCAGAATGTCTGGAAGAAAATGGAAAAATATATAGACAGCGAACGCTTTAATGAAGTCGGGATGTTGTTAGAAATTCAGTACAAAGAAGCAAAATGGTGGCGCGATGCCTGTCTGTTGTATTTTCAGCAGTTTTCAGGAAAAGAACTTCCGGCGGGAGTAGAAAAACCAGCACAAACATTAGATTATTTTAAATCATTGAAATTCCCATTTGCACCGGGAAATGGATAATAAATTGAGTAATTGTAACGCGGATTAGACGGATTCGCTATCGCGAAGACACGGAAAAAAAAGATTTTTAAATGAAAAACCCGTGTAAATCAGCGTTTTCGCGATAGCGAATCCGTTTCATCCGCGTACTAAAAAAATAGACATTAAAAATTATGAGCAAAAAATCGGCAATTGTAACCGGAGGAAATTCGGGTTTAGGATTTGCAACAGCAAAAAAACTTTGTGATAATGGAATCACAACTTACATAATAGGAAGATCAAAAGAAAAAACAGAAGAAGCTTGCAAGGAAATTGGCGAAAATGCTATTCCGATAATCTTCGATTTGAATGATTTGGCTGGAATTCCTGCCATGATTGAAAGCATAGCAAAAGATAATCCGATTGATATTTTGGTAAACAATGCAGGAATCAATCTGAAAAAGGAATTTTTAGACGTAACCGATGAAGATTTTTTATCGATAATTCACACTAATCTTTTGAGTGTTTTTGCAGTAAGTAAAGCGGTTGTAAAAAACATGAAAGAAAACGGCGCAGGAAGTATTGTAAACATTAGCTCGATGGCATCTCAATACGGAATTCCAAAAGTGATTGCATATTCAGCCAGCAAAGGCGCAATCGAATCGATGACACGTGCGATGGCAGTAGAATTGGCTCCATTCGGGATTCGTGTCAATTGTGTTGCTCCCGGTTTTATCAAAACGAAGATGTCGGCTAAAGCTTTGGATAGTGATCCAGAAAGAAAAAATAAAGTATTAGGAAGAACACCAATGGGCTTTTTGGGAGAACCTTCGGACATTGCTGATGCGGTTTATTATTTCGCTTTAAGCGAATCAAAATATACAACTGGAACTATTTTGCCAGTTGATGGTGGAAATAGTATTGGGTTTTAATAAGTGTTGAAAATTTCTCGCAATCCCGATAGCTATCGGGAGCGAAGTCGCAAAGTATTTTTCTTTTAAGCTTTTTTAAATAAAAACTTTGCGCCTCTGCGCCTTTGCGAGATTAAAAAAATAAGTATGACAAAAATGCAACAAACAATGCGTTGGTTCGGACCTCAGGACAACGTTACTTTATTAGATATCAAACAAGCTGGAGCAACCGGAATTGTTACAGCTTTACATCATATTCCCGTTGGAGAAATTTGGACAATTGACGAGATTAAAGAAAGACAGCAAATCATTAAAAATGCAGGTTTGGAATGGGCGGTTGTTGAAAGTCTACCTGTTCACGAAGAAATCAAAAGAGCTTCGGGAAATTATCTTCGATACATTGAAAATTATAAAATCAGTTTAAAGAATCTGGCAGATTGTGGAATCAAAATCATTAATTATAATTTCATGCCGATACTGGATTGGGTGAGAACCAATCACAATTTTATAAACGCTGATGATAGTAAAGCTTTACTCTACAATCAGGATGCATTTACCTATTTTGATGTTTTTCTTTTGAAAAGGCCAAATTCAGAAAATGATTATTCAGATGCCGAAAAAGAAAAAGCGTTGCAATTTGGAAATCAATTGTCTGAAGATGAAAAAGCATTATTGTTTAAAAATGTTTTATTAGGATTGCCAGGAAGTAAAATCAATTTTACCGCTGAACAGATTTTGGCACTTTTAGAAAATTATGCTGAAATCGACAATCAAAAACTAAGAGAAAACCTGATTTATTTTTTATCAGAAGTTACTCCGATTGCTGAGGTAAATGGCCAAAAATTAGCGATTCATCCAGATGATCCGCCATTTTCGGTTTTAGGTCTTCCAAGAATTGTTTCTACAGAAGAAGATTTAAAAGCGATTTTTGATGAGGTTCCTTCAACAGCAAACGGATTGTGTTATTGTACGGGTTCATTAAGCGCCGATCCAAAAAATAATCTGGAAAAAATAATTGATGATTATGGTGACCGAATTCACTTTTTGCATCTTCGAAATACCATTCGCGAAAGCGAAACTATTTTCAGAGAATCAGAACATTTAACTGGCGATGTGAAAATGGAAGTGATTTTGGAAAAAATTCTGTTATTGATGAATGAGACAAAGATAAGTTTGCCAATGCGCCCTGATCACGGATTTCTGCACGCAGTTGACGAAAAAACAGAAACTTATCCAGGATATTCATTGACAGGAAGATTGAAAGGTTTGGCAGAATTAAGAGGTTTGGAAATGGGAATTGCTTATAAATTGAATTTGTAATAGTATTGAAATCACACGCCCTGTTTGTCATTCCGAGGAACGAGGAATCTCCGCGAGAAGCTCTACAAAGCTTGACGACATTCTGTGAGGAGTTACTTGTGGAGATTCCTCGTTCCTCGGAATGACAAAACTGAGCGTAAAAGCTAAAAACTATATTTCTATGTATTTAAAAAATAAAATAGCATCCATAATTTCTCTGCTTTTCCTAATCGGATTAAGCACAAAATCATATGCCATAAATCCAGAGAAATATATAGTAAATCAGGCTTCTGCTAAAAATTTCCCTTTGGTTTCAAAAGGAAAAATAGCTTCAATTTTGGTTGACGATAAAGATTATGCAGGAGTTTTAAAAGTAACAGGACATTTAGAAAACGATCTTTTTAAAGTTTCCGATTTGCATTCGAAGAGAATAAAAAAGATTTCAGAAGCAGATAATTTTGTTGTCATAATTGGAACTTTAGGAAAAAGCGAAATCATTGATCAATTAGCCAAAGAAGGAAAAATTGATGCCAATCAGCTTCAGGGAAAATGGGAAAAATTTATCACGCAAATTGTTGAAAATCCGTTTAAAGGAATAAAAAAAGCCTTGGTAATTGCAGGTTCAGATAAAAGAGGAACAATTTACGGAATCTACGATTTGTCAAGCCAAATTGGCGTTTCACCTTGGTATTTCTGGGCAGATGTTCCGGTTAAAAAACAATCAGAATTACATGTTTTGCCTGGAATTCATTCGCAAGGCGAACCAAAAGTAAAGTATCGCGGTATTTTTATTAATGATGAAGCGCCTGCATTAACAGGCTGGGCTTTTGAAAAATTTGGCGGATTCAATTCGAAATTTTATGACAATGTTTTTGAATTGATTTTAAGAATGAAAGGCAATTATTTATGGCCAGCGATGTGGGGAAGAATGTTTTATGTGGATGATCCTCAGAATGCAGTTTTGGCTGATGAATACGGAATTGTAATGGGAACTTCGCATCATGAACCGTTAACGAGAGCGCACGCTGAATGGGGAAAAGAAAAAGGAAAATGGGATTTTAATACCAATTCAGAAACCTTGATTAATTTCTGGAAAGACGGAATTAAACGAATGGGAAATAAAGAAACCATCGTTACAATTGGAATGCGAGGTGACGGTGATGAACCTATGACTCAAGGAACTGCAATTGGGCTTTTAGAAAATATAGTAAAAACACAGCGAAATATTATTCAGGAAGTTACTAAAAAGCCAATTGAAGAAACACCACAAATGTGGGCGCTTTATAAAGAAGTTCAGGATTATTACGACAAAGGAATGACGGTGCCCGATGACGTAACACTTTTATTGTGTGATGATAACTGGGGAAATATCCGCAAACTACCGGAACTGAATGCAAAACCAAGAAAAGGCGGTTACGGAATTTATTATCATTATGATTATGTTGGCGGTCCGCGAAATTATAAATGGATCAACACCAACCAAATCGAGCGCACCTGGGAACAAATGGACTTGGCGTATCAACACGGAGTTGATAAAATCTGGATTGTAAATGTGGGTGATATAAAACCAATGGAATTTCCAATTGAGTTTTTCCTTGATATGGCTTGGAACCCAGAAAAATTCAATGCCGGAAATTTACAAGATTATTATGTGAATTGGGCAAAAGAGAATTTCGGAAATCAGTTTACTGGAGAAATTGCGGAGATTTTAAAATTATATACCAAATATAATTCTCGTAGAAAACCTGAATTATTAGATGAGAAAACGTATAGCATCACAAATTATAACGAAGCAGATCGAGTTGTAGCTAATTATCAAAAATTGGTCAAAAAAGCCAATGCAATAAACGAGAAATTGAAGCCTGAATATAAAGATGCTTATTATCAGTTGGTTTTATTTCCGGTTTTGGCAAGTGCCAATTTGAATGAATTGTATGTCGCGACGGCTAAAAATCATTTATATGCAGAGCAGGGAAGAGCTTCGGCAAATGATTATGCTGAAAAAGTAAAATCATTATTTGAAAAAGATAGTCTATTGACGAACTATTATCATACCAAAGTAGCGAACGGTAAATGGAATCACATGATGTCACAGACGCATATTGGTTATACAAATTGGCAACAACCGGATAAAAATGTGATTCCAAAAACAAAAACAGTTGAGGTTTCAAATAAAGCCGAAGCGAAAACTTCTGCGAAGGCGGAAACATCAATTAAAAAAAATAGAGATTTAAGTAATGCTCGTGGTTTTGTGGAGGACAACGGTTATATTTCGATAGAAAGTAAAAACTATTCTAAAGCAATAAATTCAGATTCAGTAAAATGGACTGTAATCCCAAATCTTGGAAAAACAGATTCTGGAATAACAATAAAACCTTCGAATGTTCAGTCGATTGAAATTTCAGAGCAATCACCAAGATTAGAATATGATGTTCATTTTTTCAGCAAGGGAAAGATAAAAGTAAACGCCTATTTTTCGCCAACAATCAATTTTAAAAACGGTGATGGTTTAAAATATGGAATTGCTTTCGATTCGGAAAAACCGCAAATTATGAACCTCAATGCAGATTCTTCAGAAAAAGCTTGGGCGTCATCGGTTGCAAATAATATTAAAATAATTACATCGGAACATCAAATTGAAAAATCAGGAAATCACGTTTTGAAAATTTATGCGATCGATCCGGCTTTGGTGCTTCAGAAAATTGTAATTGAAACAGAAGAAGGAAAAGTTCTGGAGTCGTATTTAGGACCGCCGGAGAGTTTTAGGAAGTAATAATATGCAAAGTTTGTCATTCCGAGGAACGAGGAATCTCCGCAAGAAACTCTACAAAGATTGGATTTTCGTGACGGAGCTACTTACGGAGATTCCTCGTTCCTCGGAATGACAAGATTGCGATAATCTTCTAAGAGATAAAAAAACTATTAACTATTAAACCAAAAAATATGAAATTTATTAACCCTTATGTATTTGCCGCCGCAACGTTGCTGATGGTAAGCTGTTCTTCAAAAAAAGAAACGCTGTCGTTAAAAGATGCTTATAAAAACGATTTCTATATCGGAACGGCTTTAAGTGCAGACCAAATTCAAGAAAAGAACACAAAAGAAGATTCATTGATTAAAAAAGAGTTTAATGCGATTACGGCAGAAAATATCATGAAATCAATGTTTGTGCATCCGCAAAAGGATAAGTATGATTTTACATTGGCAGATAAATTTGTAGCGTACGGAGAAAAAAATAAAATGTTTATTCACGGTCATACTTTGATTTGGCATAGCCAATTAGCGCCTTGGATGGAAAAAATAAAAGACAGTACAGAAATGAAGGCTTTTATGAAAGATCATATCACGACAATAGTTTCTAAATACAAAGGAAGAATTGGTTCGTGGGATGTTGTAAATGAAGCTTTAAACGAAGATGGAACTTTAAGAAAGTCAGTATTTTTGAATACGCTTGGAGAGCAATATTTAATTGATGCTTTCAAATTAGCGGCAAAAGCAGATCCAAAAGTAGATTTATATTACAACGACTATAATATTGAAGATCCTGCAAAAAGAGCTGGAGCTATCGCTTTAATCAAAAAAATAAAAGCTGCAGGTGGAAAAGTTGATGGAGTTGGAATTCAAGGACATTGGCGATTAGCAAGTCCGTCAATAGAAGAAATCGAAAAAAGTATTTTGGAATATTCGGCATTAGGAATTAAAGTAGCTTTTACAGAATTGGATATTACGGTCTTGCCAAATCCATGGGATTTAAAAGGTGCTGATGTAAATCAGAACTTTGAAGGAAGTGAAAAAATGAATCCATATCCAAAAGCATTGCCTGATTCGATTCAGAATAAATTGGCAGAGAGATATGCTTCTATTTTTAAATTATTTTTAAAACATAAAGACAAAATCAGCAGAGTTACTTTTTGGGGAGTTCATGACGGACAATCATGGCTAAATGACTGGCCTATAAAAGGAAGAACAAATTATCCGCTTCCATTTGATACTCAGTTGAAACATAAAAAAGCATACGATAGCATTCTTCAGCTTAAAGCAAAAAAAGAATAAAAAAGACTGCGAATTCTATTTATTGAGAATGCTAACTGATTGTTTTTCTGAAAATAATGCAATTAAACAAAGTAAATTTGGATGGTATATTTTTTTTACTAAATTTACACAACCGATTGCTTAAGTGAAAAGCTTTTGAAATCAGTATAAGAGCTAACTGAAATGATCGATTTTTTATAAGAATTGATTGTAAAAATTAACCACAATAACCACGAACCAATAATGAATTTTAATTCCCAAAAATTATCCATAAAAGAAAAAATTGGATATAGCTTAGGTGATCTTGCTGCAAATTTAGTTTTTCAGACCTTGATGACTTATCTGGCGTATTTTTATACCGATATTTACGGATTATCGCCTGCACATTCTTCTATAATAATGTTGGTTGTCGGTTTGATTGCCGCTTTTATTTTTAATCCAATTATTGGTGTGCTCGCAGATAGAACGAGTACCAAATGGGGAAAATTCAGACCTTGGATTTTATGGACAGCTGTACCATTGGGAGTAATTGCATTGTTGGCATTTACAACTCCAAATTTCTCCTACCAGGGAAAAGTGATTTATGCAGTCGTAACTTATAGTTTATTATTGCTTTTCTATGCAGGAAATAATTTGCCTTATTCAGCCTTAAGTGGTGTAATTACAGGCGATATGGGTGAAAGAAACAGTATGTCATCCTACCGTTTTGTGGCAGTTATGTTTGCGCAGTTTTTTGTTCAGGTTTTTATGCTTGGAATTATAAAAAGTGCCGGAAATGGCGATAAAGCTGTTGGTATTGAAAAAGTAATGACAGTTTTAGCGATTATCGGAACCATCATGCTTTTAATCACCTTTTTGACAACAAAAGAAAGAATTATTCCTAAGCCGGAACAAAAATCAAGTGTAAAAGAAGATTTAAGTGATTTGGTCAAAAACAGACCATGGGTAATCATGCTTTCGCTTACAACTTTGGTTTTTATAACACTTGCAATGAAAGGTGGATCATATGTCTATTATTTTGAAAACTATGTTGATAAAGAGCAATTAGCGGTTTTTATTCAGCCTATTTTAGATACTTTGTCGAATATTGGGTTGAATTATTTTGGGAGTGATCCTGTATCAGCTGGATTTGGATTGTTTAATGCCGGCGGAATTATCTTTATGATAGTCGGAATTACCTTGTCTAAAAGTCTTGCGGATAAATACGGAAAGCGAAATGTGTTCGGTTTATTTTTATTCATTTCAACGCTTTTTGTTATTGCTTTTTATTTCTTTCCGTCAACATCAATCAGCTTCATGTTTTTCTCTCAAATTTTGCATGGATTTTTCTACGGAATAACGATCCCAATTCTTTGGGCAATGATCGCCGATGTTGCCGATTATTCTGAATGGCTTAATAACCGCCGTGCAACTGCCATTATTTTTTCAGCCATGATGGTTGGTTTAAAAGCAGGTTTAAGCATTGGAGGCGCTTTGACAACTTCATTATTAGGATATTTTAATTACGTGCCAAATGCTGCACAACAGACAGATATAGCGATAAACGGAATAAAACTACTGGTTAGCATTTTTCCAGCTATCCCTTTCCTTATTGGCGTAGGATTATTGTTTTTCTACAAAATCGACAAGAAAATGGAAGTGCAAATTGAATCAGATTTAAAAGAAAGAAGAGTTTAATGTATTAAAGAAAATTTAAAAAAAGAGAATATGCCTGAAGATAGCATTGAAAACATTGACTTTGCCGCGCTAGATAAGCGTGCAATTTCAAATCCCTTAGTTAATCATATTTATACCGCTGATCCATCGGCACACGTTTTTAACGGCAAAATATATATTTATCCATCGCATGATATTGATGCGGGAATTCCATTTAACGACAATGGAGATCATTTCGGAATGGAAGATTATCATGTTATTTCGATGGAAAATGTTGATGCAGAAGCTATAGATCACGGCGTAGCCTTACATGTTGATGATGTTCCCTGGGCTGTTCGACAAATGTGGGCGCCAGATGCGGCTTGTAAAAATGGCAAGTATTATTTGTATTTTCCGGCAAAACGCGCAGACGGAATTTTTCAGATTGGTGTTGCAATAAGTGATTCTCCAACAGGGCCATTTAAGTCAGAACTAAATGCTATAAAAGGAAGCTACAGTATTGATCCAGCAGTTTTTGAGGATAATGACGGAAAGTTTTATATTTATTTTGGAGGAATTTGGGGCGGTCAACTTCAAAAATATCGAAACAATATATATGATAAATCGAATGAAGAGCCAAAGGCAAGTGAAGAAGCTTTAGGGCCAATCGTAGCTTTGCTTTCGGATGATATGAAAGAGTTTGCCGAAGAACCGAAAGAAATCAAAATTTTAGATGAAAATGGAAATGCTTTATTAGCCGGTGATAACGATCGTCGTTTTTTTGAAGCTTCATGGGTTCATAAATACAACGGAAAATATTATTTCTCTTATTCAACGGGCGATACGCATTTTATTTGTTATGCAATTGGAGACAATCCGTACGGGCCTTTTGTTTACAAAGGACGTATTTTGAATCCAGTTGTGGGTTGGACTTCGCATCATTCTATTTGCGAAATTGAAAATGAATGGTATTTGTTTTATCATGATTCGAGTTTGTCAAAAGGAGTTACACATTTGAGGTCTATAAAAGTGACTAAAATTGAATATAATGAAGATGGTTCGATTGTAACAATTGATCCTTATAATAAAGAAGATTAAACAAGACGATTTTCAAAATTAATTTTAAGATGATTGACTTAAGAACAGCTGGTTTAAAAATTAAAGTATTAACCTTTTCTATGGTTAGTGTATTAGCATGTAAAAAAATTTTCCTGAAACCACAACCGGTTGTTCAAAAAGATGTTATTGTTTTTAATAGGTTTAATTATCAAAGAAGAGATCATTCGTCTGCGAATATTTTTAAATCAAAAGAAGGATTATTTGTAGACAACGTTTTTCCGTTCAATTTGTCATTTCGAATTTCTAAAACGAAATGACAAAGGTGCGGTAAATAATACTGTAATTTCTTTTGAAAACAGTTTGCGTGAGGGATAGAAGTGGAAAGCCCATCTCGTCTTTTGACGAGACGAGGACTTGCAACGGATAGCCCGGTTCGCCGCGGCGAAACATGCCCAAATTAGTAAACATAACATACTAAAAATTAACAATTTTAATATAAAAAATAATTTTTTATAAAATATTTTTAGCTACTTTAGCATAACAGAACGGAACAGAACGGTATGCTAAAAGAAGAAGAAAAATTTGAGTTTATAATTAATCACGAAAGTGATATTCCGAAGTATCAACAGTTGGTTGACGGAATTACAAATGCTATTGCCGAGAATATTTTACAAAAGGGAGATTTGCTTCCGTCAGTGAATGTAATCTGCAAAACGTATCAGCTTTCTAGAGACACGGTTTTTAAGGCTTATACGATTTTAAAAGATCAAAATACGATTGAGTCTGTGCCAAATAAAGGATATTATGTTTCTGGCGAAACGAGAAAAGTGCTTTTGGTTTTAGACACTTTTAAGGCGTATAAAGAGGTTTTGTACCATTCGTTTGTCAATAATCTGCCGGATAATGTGATTACTGATGTGCAGTTTCATCATTATAATATTGATGTTTTTAAAACGATCATCAATAACGGAATTGGGAAGTATTACAAATATGTGGTGATGAATTTTGATCACAAGGAAATTGCTCCGGCTTTGTCGGCGATTTCAAAAGATAAATTGCTTTTGATTGACTGGAATATTCAGGCAGATAAAACGAATAATTATGTTTTTCAGGATTTTGGAAAAGCGTTTTATGAGTCTTTGACAGAAGCGGCTGATTTGTTTAAAAAGTATAAAAAGATACAATTTGTGTATCCGGATTTTACCAATCACCCGAAGGAAACGGTTGATTTTTTCAAGAAATTCTGTGCTGATTTCGGTTTTGAATATGAGATTGTAACAGATCCTAAAAAGTTCAATATTGAAAAAGGAATCGCATATATAAGTGTAAGTGACAGGATTTTAGGATACTTTTTAGAGCAATGCAAAGAAAAGGATTTTGAACCCGGAAAAGATGTTGGTTTTTTGTCGTATAACGAAACGCCAATGAAGAAATTTATATACAAAGGAATTTCAGTTGTATCAACTGATTTTAAGGAATTAGGAACCAAAGCAGCGGCATTTATTACGCATGACGAAGAAACGAAGTGTTATGTGCCGACAAAATTAATAATAAGAGAATCATTGTAAGTATGTATTATATCGGATATGATATTGGAAGTTCTTCGGTCAAGGCAGCCTTGGTTGAAGCTGAAACGGGTAAAAAAGTAATCGTTTTGAATGAACCGCAGAACGAAATGGAAATCTTGTCGATTCACCCGGACTGGGCAGAACAGGATCCTGAAATCTGGTGGCAGCACATTTGTACGGCAACCAAAAGAGCGATTCGCGAAGCTAATATTGATGCATCGAAAATTCAGGGAATTGGAATTTCGTATCAAATGCACGGATTGGTGATTGTGGATAAAGGCGGAAATGCGCTTCGAAATTCAATTATTTGGTGTGACAGCCGTGCGGTTGAAATTGGTAATACCGCTTTCGCCGAAATTGGAGAACAAAAATGTATGGAGCATTTAATGAATTCTCCGGGAAATTTTACAGCTTCAAAGCTAAAATGGGTGAAAGAAAATGAGCCTGAAGTTTACAATAAAATTGATAAATACATGCTTCCGGGAGATTATATCACTTTGAAATTGACAGGCGAAGTAACGACAACTAAAAATGGTTTGTCTGAAGGAATGCTTTGGGATTATAAAGAAAATAAAGTAGCCGATTGGCTTTTGGATTACTACGGAATCGATCAGTCATTAACGCCAAAAATTGTAGAGAATTTTACGAATCAAGGTGTTGTTACAGATAAAGCTTCTGCGGAATCCGGTCTTCCGGCAGGAATTCCGATTGTTTACAGAGCGGGAGATCAGCCGAATAATGCTTTGGCTTTGAATGTTTTGAATCCGGGAGAAGTGGCGGCAACGGGCGGAACTTCGGGAGTATTTTATGCGGTAAGCGAAATGTCGTCTGGAAAAAGTACGAGAGTAAACAATTTCGTTCACGTAAACTACGAACTGAAAACGCCGAGAGTTGGTAAACTTTTAAATATTAACGGAGCAGGAATTCAGTACAGATGGCTTCGTAATAATATGGGAAATGAAAGTTATGAAGCAATGAATGAAAAAGCTTCTAATATTGAAGTAGGTTCAGAAGGAGTTGTTGTGATTCCGTTTGGAAATGGCGCTGAGCGTATGTTCAATAATAAAAACATCGGAACTCATTTTTTAAACCTCAACTTGAATATTCATAATAGTGCGCATTTGTTTAGAGCTTCTTTAGAAGGAATTGCGTTTTCGTTTGTATACGGAATGGAATGTTTAAAGGATGATAATGCGACAATTAATGTGATTAGAGCCGGAAATGATAATCTTTTCCGTTCGGAGATTTTCTCCAATACTGTGGCGACTTTAATTGGTCACGAAATTGAAATTTATAATACAACCGGAGCAGTTGGAGCAGCAAGAGCTGTTGGTTTAAAAGATGGTGATTATAGCAAATTTGGAGCTAATGTTAGCGACAACGATCATGTAATGACTTTTTTGCCGCTCCACAATGCAGCACCTTATGAAGCTGCTTACCAGAAATGGAAACAAGAATTAGAATTAATATTAACAACTAAATAAAAGAACAAATGATAGTTTTAGGAGATAAAGAATACTACAAAGGTATTGGCCAAATAAAATTTGAAGGAAAAGAATCTGATAATCCGTTGGCATTTAAATATTACAATCCAGAGCAGGTTGTAGCTGGAAAAACAATGCGTGAGCACTTTAAATTTGCGATCGCATATTGGCACACGTTCTGCGGACAAGGAAGCGATCCATTCGGACCAGGAACACAGCAATTTGCTTGGGATCAATCATCAGATCCGTATCAGGCTGCAAAAGATAAGGCAGATGCTGCTTTTGAATTTATCAGCAAAATGGGATTCGATTATTTCTGTTTCCACGATTACGATTTGATTGCTGAAGGATCAACTTTCGCAGAATCAGAAAAACGTTTAGCATTCATTACAGATTACTTAAAACAGAAAAAAGCAGATTCTGGAATAAAATTGCTTTGGGGAACTTCAAACTGTTTCTCAAACCCAAGATTCATGAACGGAGCCGCTACAAATCCTGATTTTAATGTAGTAGCAAGAGCTGGAGGGCAAGTAAAATTAGCGCTTGATGCAACAATTGCTTTAGGCGGCGAAAACTATGTGTTTTGGGGTGGTAGAGAAGGTTATATGTCTTTACTAAATACAGATATGGGAAGAGAATTAGACCACATGGCGCAATTCCTTACAATGTCTAGAGATTACGCAAGATCTCAAGGTTTTAAAGGAACTTTCTTTATTGAGCCAAAACCAATGGAGCCATCAAAACACCAATACGATTTTGACTCGGCAACAGCAATTGGATTCTTGAAAGAATACGGTTTAGATAAAGATTTCAAAATTAATATCGAGGTAAACCATGCTACATTGGCACAACATACTTTCCAACACGAATTAGAAGTTGCTGCAAAAGCGGGAATGTTAGGAAGTATCGATGCGAACAGAGGTGATTATCAAAACGGTTGGGATACAGACCAGTTCCCAAACAATATCCAAGAAACTACTGAAGCAATGTTGGTTTTCTTAAAAGCTGGCGGATTGCAAGGTGGTGGAGTTAACTTTGATGCTAAAATCAGAAGAAATTCAACTGACTTAGAAGATGTTTTCTTAGCGCACATTGGTGGAGCTGATACTTTCGCAAGAGCTTTACTGACTGCAGATAAAATCATCACTTCTTCTCCTTACGAGAAATTAAGAACGGAAAGATACAGCTCTTTCGATTCTGGAAAAGGAAAAGATTTCGCTGAAGGAAAATTAAATCTTAAAGATCTTTATACTATCGCTCACGAAAATGGAGAATTAAATCTTCAAAGCGGTAAACAAGAATTGTTTGAAAACATCATCAATCAATATATTTAATTGATTAACAAGCTGTAGATACAGCTTTGCATAAAATAATTTTCGGTTTTGTGTGAGGTTACAAAATCGAAATGAAGATTGTTTTTTGTAGTTTTTCTTCTCTGGTGCATATTTGAAGGTTAGTTGATGCGCCAGAGAAAAATTTATTAATTAGTAAGTATGGCCGTTGGATGTTGAAGCGCTGACGGCCGTATATTAATTTTGTACTCAAAAAGATAGTTTTCTGCTGTCTTTTCAAAGCAATTTCTTTTGCTTTTTTATTTCAAATTAAAATATAATACCATTTTTTCTGTATTGAAGATTCATTTTGCTATGAATTGAAAATATAGAATTTCTTAATGAACTCTATTAACATAAAAACTAAAAAACCATGAAATTTTTTATTGACACAGCAAATTTAAATGATATTAAAGAAGCTCAAGCTTTGGGCGTTTTAGACGGCGTAACAACAAATCCGTCGTTAATGGCAAAAGAAGGAATTACCGGAAAAGCCAATATTTTGAAACATTATCTGGATATCTGCAATATTGTAGATGGCGACGTTTCGGCAGAAGTAATTTCGACAGATTTTGACGGAATGATCAGAGAAGGCGAGGAACTTGCGGCTTTGCATCCACAGATTGTGGTAAAATTGCCAATGATTGCTGACGGAATTAAAGCATGTAAATATTTTTCGGATAAAGGAATCAGAACAAATGTGACTTTGGTATTCTCTGCTGGACAAGCGCTTTTAGCAGCAAAAGCGGGTGCGACTTATGTTTCGCCGTTTTTAGGAAGATTAGATGATATTTCTACTGACGGAATGCATCTTATTGCTGAAATCAGAGAAATTTATGATAATTATGCTTTTAATACACAAATCCTTTCGGCATCTGTGCGACATACAATGCACGTAATTAATTGTGCCAAAGTAGGTTCAGATGTTATGACCGGACCATTATCAGCAATTAAAGGTTTATTGAAACATCCTCTTACTGATATTGGTTTGAACCAATTTATAGAAGATGCTAAAAAAATGAATTTATAAGATTTTAAAATCTGTTGAGCATCAAAATGGAAAAATTAGAAGTAATTACAATCAAAAATAACAGCGCTCTGGAAATGACAATTTCAAATTTTGGAGCAACAGTAATTGGGCTGAAAGTTAAAAATTCAAAAGGCGAAATCTATGACGTTGCAGCAGGTTTGAAAAATGCTTCTGATTATCTTGAAGCGCCTTATTCAAATGTAAAACTATTTTTAGGATCAAGTATCGGTAGATATGCTGGCAGAATTTCTGGTGGTGAATTTATGATTGATGATGTTGTTTATAAGATCGAAAATGAAAACGGTGTTCATCTTCACGGAGGAGAAAATGGCTTTTTCAAAAAGTTTTGGTCGGTAAAAGAAGTGGCTGATGATTTTGTGGTGTTATCCTATCTGAGCAAAAATAATGAAGAAGGTTATCCTGGGGATTTAAATGTCGAAGCACGATTTGAGTTGACTCCAGAAAACGAAGTCAAAATAACTTATACTGCAAATACTGATTTGTCAACTCCTGTGAATTTGACAAGCCATGTTTATCTTAACTTAAACGGAAAAGGTTCTGTTTTAGATCACGAACTTCAAATCAACAGTGATTTTCATTTGGATGTTGATTCGCAATTACTTCCAACAGGAAAATTAAATAAATCGGAAGGAACTACTTTTGATAGAAATCAAAAAACTAAAATCAAAAGAGAAGATTTTAAAGGTTTTGATGATACTTTTGTATTTAATGAAAAGCAGCTAAAAGCATCTTTATCTTCTGCAGAAAGCGAGATTAATATGGATATTTTTTCGAATCAGCCGGCAATGGTTGTTTATACTCCCGAAAAATTTCCTGACTTACCATTTTCAAATAATAATCAATTTGGAACTTTCCCTGCTATTTGTTTTGAACCACAAAATTTTCCAGATGCTCCAAATAAAAACCATTTTCCAAATTCAATTTTGAGAGTAGGTGAAAACTATTTAAACGAAATGATTTTCGCATTTACTTTTAAATAAATTAGACTCAAATAAAAATTTAAAGCTTCTTTTTTCAAAAGAAGCTTTTTTTATTGTTTTATGCAAGCGATTGTGTGAAAAACGATTCCTTTTTCTGGCAAAATAAAAACTTGATTTTGATTCTTATTTTAATCATAAATAGTCGTTTAGGATTATTTTTTAAATTGTATAAAGTACACTTATTTTTATATGTTTTTTATTAATGTTAAAATGCTGTAAGTCTTAGTTTTATTGAGTTTTGTGAAATTATTAGTTATTATTGAAAATTAATTAATATAGACTTAAATGTTTTGTTAAAAAAGAAGTTTTGTTGCTAATCATTTAATTATTTGGCTTTAAAATTATTCAGTATTTAATTTAAGTGGTAATTTTTTTTGGTATAAATAAAAAAATAATACACAACCGGTTGTGTGATTTGAAATTTTATATATATTTGTTAAAGAAATGCAAAAACATATGCTTTTAATCTTGTACAAAGCACATGATTTTGCTTCATGATTCTAAACTAACTTAATCTATATATTAACTATCTAACTTAATTTTTATGACTGACTTTTTTACAATTAAAAGCAAATCAAAGCTCCTAAAGTGTTTGGGGTTTTTATCCTTAATGTTTCTGTTTTCTGTGAGTGCCACAGCTCAGAGTACAGTTACGGGAGTTGTATCTGACGCAAATGGACCAATTCCAGGAGCTAATGTGACTGTTAAAGGCACTAAAAACAGTGTCGCTACAGGTTTTGACGGAAATTATTCTATTGCTAACGTGCCTTCAAATGGTGTTTTAGTATTTACTTTTTTAGGTTTAAAGGATAAAGAAATTCCTGTTGGAGGAAAGAATAAAATAAATGCAGTTTTAGAAGAAAACCAGAATAACCTACAGGAAGTTGTAGTTATCGGTTACGGTACACAACGAAAAGAAGCCGTAACAGGTTCTGTTTCTTCTATAAAAGGAGATGTAATTCGTGAAGTGCCGTCAGCGAATATCACACAGGCCTTGCAAGGGCGTTTAGCGGGTGTGCAAATGAATCAAACATCATCTAAGCCAGGATCAGAAATGCAAATTCGTATTAGAGGTACACGTTCTTTAACAGCAGATAATAATCCACTTGTTGTATTAGATGGAGTGCCATTTGCAGGATCAATTGGTGATATCAGTCCAGATAATATTAAAAGTATTGATATCTTAAAAGATGCTTCGGCAACAGCAATTTACGGATCTCGTGGTGCTAATGGTGTTATTTTGATTTCAACTAATAAAGGACTAAAAGGACAAAGAGCGAAGTTTTCATACAATACATACAGTGGTCTGAAAACCATTTTTGCTAAATTCCCAATGATGAACGGACCTGAATTTGTTGCTTTACGTAAAGCTGCTACACTTCCGGGAACAACTACTCCGCTTTATACAAATGGAGCAGATGAAGCTGACAATGTAAATACAGATTGGCAGGATTTAATGTATGGTGCAGGTTTAGTGACTAATCATGATGTTGGTGTTTCGGGTGGTACTGAAACGGGCAACTATAATTTTGGAACTAGTTATTACAAAGAAGAAGCAGTAGTGCCAGGGCAGGACTACAGCCGTATAACATTGAGAGCAGCTGTAGATCAGGCAATAGGACAGTACTTTAAAGTTGGTTTCACGACTAATAATAACTATTCTATTTCAAACGGCGGTAATTTAAGTCTTTATAATACTTTAAGTACAACTTCTATATCTAATCCATATAATGCAGATGGCTCTTTGAAAAGAACGGTTAAGATGCCATTAGATGAAAACTGGGTATATACGAGAGGAACTATAGAAAATTTGGGAGATAAATGGATCGATCAGACAAAAGCTTACAGTTCTTACAATACATTATACGGTGAAGTAAAAATTCCAGGTGTTGAAGGTTTAAAATTTCATTTAGATTTAGGAGGTAATTTCCGTACTACTAATGGAGGTCAATATACAGGAGAAGGAGTATTTAGTATTAATCCAACAACAGTTTCTACGGCTTCTGTAACAAATACTCTTAATACGAACTGGACGATTCAAAACTTACTAACATACGATCGTACTTTTGGAAAACATCAAGTGAATGCAGTTGCTATGTATTCATCTGAACAAACAACATACAACAAATCACAAATTTCCGCTAAAGATATTCCTTCAGACGATTTCCAATTTTACAATTTAGGAAGAGCGGCAGGTGAAATTTCGGTTAACCCAGATAATCAGGACTATCAACAAAGCGGATTGGTTTCTTACATGGCGCGTGCTATGTATTCTTATGACAATCGCTATATGCTAACAGCGACTGTTCGTTCTGACGCTTCTTCAAGACTTGCTAAAGGACATCAATGGCATACTTATCCTGCGGTTTCTGCTGGCTGGAATGTTAAAAATGAATCATTTATGCAAAATGTGAATTGGCTGGAGCAGTTAAAATTACGCGCAGGTTATGGTGAAACTTCTAACCAGGCAGTTGCTCCTTATTCTACATTAGGAAGTTTAGCTTCAAGACCATACAATTTTGGAGAGACAAATACAACAGGATATTATGTATCGACATTGCCTAATCCTGATTTAGGTTGGGAATATTCGACTACAGTGAATTATGGTGTTGATTTTGGCTTATTTAAAAACAGATTAACTGGTACATTTGAATATTATGTTACAGATACAAAAGATATTCTTTTAAGTGTTGGTTTGCCTCCAACAGCAGGTGTGGGAAGTTACACAGCAAATATTGGACAAACTCAAAATAAAGGTTATGAATTTACGCTTAACGGAACAATAATCGATAATGCAAATGGTTGGTCGTGGGATGCTGGTGTTAACTTCTATTCAAACAAAAATAAGCTTGTAGCGCTATCTTCAGGACAGACTCGTGACGAAAACAACTGGTGGTTTGTTGGTCATCCAATTGATGTAATCTTTGATTATGAAAAAACAGGACTTTGGCAACAAGGAGATGCAAATCTTACTAAATATGAGCCAGGAGGAAATGTTGGTATGATTAAAGTAAAATATACAGGAGATTTTAACGCAGATGGTTCACCAACAAGACAAATTGGACCTGCAGATAGACAAATCATAGATGTAAATCCTGATTTCCTTGGAGGTTTCAATACTCGCGTAGCTTATAAAAACTTAGATCTTAGTGTAGTGGGAGCTTTCCAAAGCGGAGGAGTTTTGATCAGTACACTTTACTCTTCAACAGGTTACTTAAATATGTTAAGTGGTCGTAGAGGAAATGTGGAAGTAGACTATTGGACACCAGAAAATACAGATGCAAAATATCCAAGACCAGGCGGAATTTCAAGTAATGATAATCCAAAATACGGATCTACTTTAGGATACTTTGATGCTTCTTATGTTAAAATCCGTACAATCACCCTTGGTTATAATATTACTGAAAAATTCATTAAGGATTTAGGAGTTGATAGATTTCGTTTGTACTGCACAGTGCAGAATCCATTCGTAATTTATTCACCTTACCACAAAGAAACGGGTATGGATCCTGAAACCAACTCATACGGTAACGAAAATGCTGCAGTAACTGATTTCTACAAAAGACGTTTACTGACATTAGGAACAAACACTCCTTCAACTCGTACCTTTTTGCTTGGCCTTAATTTAACATTTTAAAAAAGATAACAATGAAACCTATACAAATAAAAACTTTTATGGCAACAGCGATGATAGCGCTGTTCCTGGGAGCATGTTCTAATGTTTTAGAAGAAGAGCCTCGCAGTATTTATACTCCTGAATATTTTAAAACCGAAAAAGGAGTTACGGCAGGATTGACTTCTATGTATGCACATTTACGTTATATTTACGGACAAGGTTATTACTACAATACAACTGAAACCGGAACTGATGAGGCAACTTATGCACAAAGTGCTGATGCCAATTTCAAAGATATGGATCTTTCTGGTGTTGGATCAATTACACCTTCTTCAAGCCGTGCAGATGCTTTATGGCAGCCGGCATTTATCAACATTAATACGGCAAGCGGAGTTATAGAAAATGCTACAGCAATTGGAACTGTTTCAAACGCAATGATTGCTGAAGCTAGATTCTTCCGTGCATTTGATTATTTCTTGTTAGTTCAGACTTTTGGCGGAGTGCCATTAGATTTGGGAGCGGGCGAACTTAAATTCAATACAAGTCCGTCAAGATTTTCGGTTAGAAATACAGTGCCACAAGTTTATACTAAAGCAATTTTTCCTGATTTAGTAACAGCAGTAAATGATTTACCAGATGTTGGAAGAGTAAAAGGTGGCGTAACTAAAACAGCTGCGAGACTTTATTTGGCTAAAGCTTATTTGACGTATGCATGGTGGTTGAAAAATCCAAACAATATTCCAACTTATCCTGAAACTACTCGTGTAGATCCAGACGGACACGATGCAGCTTGGTATTTTCAGAAAGCTTATGATGTAGCAGCAGCAGGAATTGATAGCCACGGTGCATTTGCATTGCAACCAACTTACTACGATGTAAACTTAGGAAGCAACGACCGCAATAGCGAAATTTTATTGTACGCTGATCACACAGAAAAAAGTGAATTTTTTAATGCCAGCAGTCTTACATTTTCGAATGGTAATGCTCCAGAAAATTTCGCAGTTTGGATGATGACGCCAAATTATACTGTTATCAGAAGTTCAGGTGTAAGTTCAGTACAGCGTGAAGCAGAGCAGCATTTAGGACGTCCATTTATTCGTATGTGTCCAACTATTGGCGCAATTGCGAATACATTTGCTGATAAAACAAACGATTCGCGTTATGATGGAACATTTACAACCGTATATCGTGGAAACTGGAATAAAGCAGGTATCACGACTCCAACTTTGAATAATGCAAACGGTTTACCAGTTGCTCCAGGAGGTGCAATTCTTTCTTTCTTAAATGCTGAAAATCCGGCTATTGTTTACGCTGCAGGAAATGGCCCAGAAGGTGGAGCTGTTGGTGCAGGAGTTTTGCCAGGAAGATCTGATTTTGTTATTGCTCCAAGCGGAATAAGCAGAATTATATATCCAGGTTTATGGAAATTAGGAACTTACAGAACAGATAACGGAACTGGACTTGGTTCTCCAAATGGAGCTAGTACTCGTCCTTATAATATTGCAAAATTATCAGAGCTTTATTTAATTGCTGCAGAAGCTGCTGTTATGGGAGCTGCTCCTCAAGGTGGAAAAAGTGCTAGAGAATTAGTAAATGTTTTACGTGCTCGTGCCGGAAAATGGAGATTTGATAACAATGGAAATGTAGCAAAATCAGCTGATAACAGTGCAGCAATGACTGCAGCAACACCGGCAGTTATTGATATTAATTATATTTTAGCAGAACGTTCTCGTGAATATTATGGTGAAGGATACCGCTGGTACGATTTGCTTCGTACTCAAAAATGGACAGAACTTTCAAGTTCGTACCAAATTTGTGGTCCGGCATACGGAAACCATACGCCACTTACAGTAGCTAGAGATATTAAACCGTATCATTATTTACGCCCAATTCCTCAAGTTCAATTTGATGCAATGATTATGACAGCCTCTGAAAAAGCGGCTTATCAAAATCCAGGCTACTAGGAGATGAAATCCTGATTTGCCCGAAATCAAATGATAAAACAGATCAAAGCAGCAATTAAGTTAGATAAAGTTGTAAGTAAGTGTTTATTTTACAGAATTGGTTAGAACTGCAAACAAATTTGTTTTATAAAAAAAGCCGAGAGTTGAGCCCTCTCGGCTTTTTGCCGTAAGATCTTGAGAGAGAATAATTATATTTAAAAAAGATTTCAGAATTAAAGCAGTAATATAAATCGTAAAAATGAGAAAAATACTAATTCTTATAACGGTGCTTTTTTACAGCACCATTTATTCTCAAATAAAACTTCCGAGGTTGATAAGTGACGGTATGGTTTTACAGCGCGATATGCCCGTAAAAATTTGGGGATGGGCATCGCCAAATGAAAAAATCGAAATAGACTTCAACAAAAAAAAGTTTCAGACTACAACTTCTCAAGATGGAAATTGGGTTATTACTTTGCCTTCTCAAAAAGCGGGGGGACCATATGAAATGACTTTGTCAGCCAGCAATACAATCGTTATCAAGAACATTTTATTTGGTGATGTTTGGCTTTGCTCCGGACAGTCGAACATGGAACTTCCTATGGAACGTGTAAAAGACAAATACAGAGATGTAATTGCAAAAGCAAATAACTCAGAAATCAGACAGTTTTTAGTGCCGGATCAATATGAGTTTGCAAAAGAAAATACTGATTTGTCAAGTGGTGAATGGAAAGAAGCAAACGCATCAAATATTTTGAGTTTTTCGGCTGTAGCTTATTTTTTTGCAAGCGAAATTTATGCAAAATATAAAGTTCCGATTGGATTAATCAACAGTGCTTTAGGAGGTTCTTCAGCTGAATCCTGGCTTAGCGCCGATGCCATTAAAAAATTTCCAGATTATGATGCCGAATACCAGAAATTCAAAGACGGAACTTTAGGTGCACAAATTGAAGCAAATGATAAAAAAGTCAGCACCGATTGGTATGCTGAAGTAAATCGTCAGGACGAGGGTTTGAAAAAACAATGGTCAAAAACAGATTTAGATGATATCGACTGGCCGGTTATGAATATTCCAGGATATTGGGGCGACTATACTTTAGAAAAAACGAATGGTGCAGTTTGGTTTAGAAAAGAAGTTAATTTATCAAATTTAAAAGCTTCTTCAGCTAAATTGATTTTGGGAAGAATTGTAGATGCCGATTCGGTTTATGTTAACGGAAATTTCGTTGGAACAACTTCGTATTTATATCCGCCTAGAAAATATTCTTTTGATCCAAAGTTTTTAAAAGAAGGAAAAAATGAAATTGCGATCAGAGTTATTAATAATTCGGGAAAAGGTGGTTTTGTTGAAGACAAACCTTACCAATTGATTTTAGATAAAGATTCCCTTGATTTAAAAGGGGAATGGAAATACAAATTAGGAGTAAAAATGGCTCCTTTGCCACCATCGACTTTCATTAGATGGAAACCTGTCGGACTTTATAATGCTATGATTGCACCTTTGAAAAATTACGCAATAAAAGGCGTTCTTTGGTATCAAGGAGAAGCAAGTACTAAAAAGCCTCAGGAATATGCAGCACTTATGGAAACCTTAATCACAAGCTGGAGAACAGAGTGGAAGCAGGGTGATTTTCCGTTTTTATATGTTCAGCTGGCAAATTTTATGGAACCAAAAACAGAACCAGCTGAAAGCAATTGGGCGGCTTTAAGACAACAGCAAAAAAATATTTTAGCTGTTCCAAATACAGGAATGGCAGTAATTATTGATTTAGGGGAATGGAATGACATTCATCCACTAAATAAATATGATGTCGGAAAAAGATTGGCTTTACAGGCAAGAAAAGTTGCTTATGGAGAAAAAAATATAGTTTCTTCAGGACCGCTTTTTAAATCAATGGAACAAAAAGGAAATCAACTTATGTTGTCTTTTACAGATACAGGAAGCGGATTAATAGCTAAGAATAACACAAGTTTGAAAGGTTTTGAAATCGCAGGAAGCGACGGAAAATTTATTTGGGCAAATGCTACGATCGAAGGAAATAAAATCAAAATTTGGAATGAGAATATTTCAAAACCGGTAAAAGTTCGATACGCTTGGGCAGATAACCCAATTGAGGCAAATTTATATAATAAAGAAAATTTACCAGCTTCGCCTTTTGAGGGAAGTTTAGACAAATAAAGATCAAAAAGAAAGCAGGATTTCAAACAACGAAATCCTGCTTTTTTATTTTAAAATTATCCGATTAAGAAAAATGAATTAACGAAAACTTCTTTCATCTTTGTTCTTCATCTACTGCGTAATCTTCAAATTTACATCGTTTACAAAAATCAATGTTTGCATATTGCTCATATTGACAAGTGATAAAACGCCATTTTTGTTTTCATTTACTGCATTTATTTTAAAGCAATATTCATCGCCGTCTCTGTCTCTTAACGTTATAAAATCAGAAGTATCACTTGAATTGTTCTGACAGCTGTTTGATATAGAATACTTATACATCACTTTCATTATGTCTTTGTCATAATTGTAAAGTTTTCCATCCTGTGTAAATACCCATTTTGTCGTTCGGATAGTGTTCGAATACCAATTTCCTAAAATGCGTTTTGATGAAGGATCTTGAGTTTGTGAAAAAAGTGCTGAAACAAAAAACAGCAAAGGCAGGGTAAAAAATAGCTTTCTCATAGATTTTAAATTATAAATAAGATTTGCTTTTGATAAATTTTAACTAGTTCGCCGGAATATAAATGTCAAAGGCAGCTCCTTTATTCAATTCGCCTTTGGCTGTGATAATTCCGTTATGATTGTCTACGATTTTCTTTACGATAGCAAGCCCAATTCCGGTTCCGGTATATTCAAGTTTTCCGTGTAAACGCTGAAAAACTTCGAAAATTTTGGAGCTGTATTGCTGTTCAAAACCAATTCCGTTATCTTCAATTCTGATGTGACAGTACTTAATTTCTGCGTCTAAATTTTCATTATTTAAAGCCGAACCTTTAGCAATTTCACTATTAATTTTAATGACAATCGGATTTTCAGGATTTGAAAATTTAAGAGAATTGCTTACTAAATTGTACAAAAGTTGTCTAAATTGAAACGGAATAATCTTCGCTTCACAATTTTTCAGACTTTCAATTCTGGCATTTTTTTGTTCAATTTCTTCTTTTAAATCCTCTTTTACTTCGTTTATAATTTTGCCAATATTCGTTTTTTCAAAAATTCTTTCCTGAACATTTGTTCTGGAATAAGAAAGTAAATCGTTGATAAGCGTTTGCATGCGTTGTGCTGCATTTTGCATTCGTTTAAATTTATCTTTTCCATAATCAGATAAATTTTCTGATTCTTTTTCCATAATCTGAGTCGCAAAAGTCTGGATTTTGCGTAACGGTTCCTGCAAATCATGACTTGAAATATAAGCAAAAGACTGAAGTTCCTGATTCATTTTTTCAAGTTCTTTGTTTTTCTGTTCAAGTTCTAAAGCATTTAATTTCAGCTTGTCATCGGCAGTTTTTTTCTCTGTCAAGTCATGTGTCATTTTTGAAAAACCAATAACCTGATTTTTTTTATTATGAACAGCTGTAATGGTCACATTTGCCCAAAAAAGGGTTCTGTCTTTGCGAACGCGCCATCCTTCGTGGCTTGCTTTTCCTTTTTGAATCGCAAGGTTTAATAAAGTCTGAGGAAGATTGTTTTTTCGGTCCGATTCGGTGTAAAATTCAGAGAAGCTTTTTCCGATAATTTCTTCTGCTGTGTAGCCTTTTATTTTTTGCGCACCCTGATTCCAATTTTCTACAATTCCTTCGTGATTGAGGTATAAAATGGCATAATCCTGAACTTCTTCAACCATTAAATGATAGCGTTCTTCACTTTTTTGAAGTGATTCGTTCATGAGGCTCAATTCTTTTGTTCTTGCGGTTACTTGTTGTTCAAGTTCATTTGTAAATGCTTTTTCAGTATGAATATCAGTAAAAGCACCAACCCATTTTATAATTTTATTTTCTTCGTTTAAAATCGGCTCACCAATTACAGCATGCCATCTGTAAATACCATCATTTCTCTTGATTCGAACATCGCATCGGTAAATTTCTCCTGTTGCAAGGCTATGGCTCCAAATTCGGGCATTTTCATCATAATCATCAGGATGAATCATGCTTCTCCATTCTTCTTCTCCTTTTGGATAAATTCCGGTGTATTCAAACCATTTTCCAGAGGCAAATAAGGAATTTCCTTTTTCGTCTGTTTCCCAAATTAATTGCGGAATACTCTCTGCTAAAGAACGAAAACGTTTCTCGCTTTTTTCTAGTTCCTGCTGATGATTTTTCTCGTCTGTAATATCTCTCACAGTGCCCAGAAGTTTTTCCGGATTTTTATTGGCATCAAAAAAGACTTTTCCTTTGGCTTCAACCCAATGAATCGAATTGTCCTTCCAGATTACTCTTAATTCATAATTTATAACTCCAGTAAGAAGTGCTTCATTATACGCCAGATTTCGTATTTCTAAATCATCCGGATGAATGTAGGTAAGAATTTGTTCGTGAGTTAAATTGATATTTGCTTTATTTCCGGTTACAATTTCCAAATAGCGTTGCGAATAATGAACCTGTTTTTCTTTTACATTTAATTCCCAAGTACCAAGTTCGCTGGCTTCTACAATTATCTTCAGCCTTTCTTCATTGAGTTCGATTTTTTTTCTGGCCTCAACTTTTTCGCTTACTTCGGTTACTGTAACAATAATTCCTGATATTTCGCCATTTTCCTCTTTCAGCGGATTATAAAGAAAGTCAAAATAAGAAATATCCAGTTTTCCGTAACGGTTTAAAGGAATTGGAACTTCATTTCCATGAAATGGAATTCCGGTCGTCAATACATCATTCAAAAGCTTGTTGACGCTTTCTTTAACCTCTGGCAAGGATTCAAATAATGGTTTGCCAACAAAAGTATTTTCCTCCCGATCAATAATCTTTAAATAAGCATCATTGGCCATTTCAACCATAAAATCGGGTCCGCGTAAAATAGTAATTCCTACCGGAGCCTGTTTTACAGTGTTGCGAAAACGCTTGTCAGCTTCTTCTATTTTTTTTGTTGCAAGATGCAGATCTGTAATATCTGCAGCCGTATTCATTACGCCATAAATTTTGCCATTTATATCGTAAAGAGGTGTAAAACTGTAGTTAAAATAAAAGCTTTCCAAAACGCCGTTCATTGTAAGATCAATGCGGGCATTTTTTGTATGAAATGATTGTCCAGTTTCAAAAACAGAATTTATTTGTTCAAAAACGGATTGATTGTCAAGTTCAGGTAAAATTTCGGTATATAATTTTCCAACAACATCATTGCCTTTTCCCCAAACATCCATAATCGATTGATTGGCAAGTTCAATGCGTTTTTCTTTACCTGTATAAACACCAATTGGGAATGGTGCATTTTCGACTAATTGTCTTATTTTCTGCTCACTTTCCCTTACTTTCGACTGTGCTAAAAGTTTTTCATTTTTTTCAGTCGTTTCAATTACAGTTACCAGAATACCGCCAACTTCGCCATCTTCTCTTTTTATGGGACTGTATGAAAAATCAAAATAACATTCTTCGTCATAGCCATTTCGGTTTAAAATAACCATGAAATCGGGAGAACTAACTGCGTTTCCGTTCATTACATCGTTAAACATGGGGCCAATTGTGTCCCAAATTTCTGAAAATGTTTCTTTTGAACTAATTCCTAAAGCTTCAGGATGTTTTGTTGCGCCTAAAATAGGGCGAAAGGCATCATTATAAATTTGGGTAAAATCATCTCCCCAGGCAATGTACATTCCGAATGGATTACTGAGTATTACCGAAGTCATCGTTCGCAGACTTTGCGGCCATAAATCAGGATCGCCTAATGAGGTTTTACTCCAGTCTTTGGATCGCATTAATTCGCCCATTTCACCGCCATCGGCTATAAAATAATGTTCCCTGTTTTTATGGCTCATTCCTGAAAAAAATTACGGCTGAAGAACAAATTGTTCCCGCGCAGGCTGTTTTTGATTGTTCTCGACAGTTGTAGTCAAAGCATTGTTGATCACCGTTTTTAGTTTAGCAAATTCGCCGGGTTTTCGTATATAATGTGTTGCTCCTTTTTGGTACATCAAATCAACAATTTCAATATCTAAAGAAGTTGAAAAAATAATGACAGGAAGTGTGTCAAACTCGCTAAGTTCCTTAATTTCTTTAAGACATTCATGACCATTTTTACGTGGCATATTAAGATCCAAAAAAAGAATATCGGGTAAAGCGTTCGGAGAATTAGCTTTTAAATAATCCATTAATTGTACACCATCATGTACTGTTACAAGAGTTACAGGAAGCTTCAATTCGTCGATTGCTTCTCTAAAAAAAGAGCAGTCATCATCATCATCATCTGCTAGTAAAATATTGTAATGTTTTTTATTCATTTTTATTGATGGAAGTAAAATTAAATTGAAAGCATATTTGCCGCGAAAAAGAATCTACGATTAAATGTAAGCCAATGTGCTTCAGTTGTTTTTGATAATGTATTGCCAATTTCTTATCATTTAAACAAGCCTTTGGTTAATTTATTGTCAATAATATGCTTTTTATACTGCTAATATAGGGCTATTTTTTCGACAACGAATAAATATTGCGCTAATAACTTCTCCGTATTGTGCAAAAATATTGACAAAGTAATATGATTTTATCTAAGTTGTTGTTATTCATTTAAATATAATAAAATGTTTTTAAAATTTCAGATTTCCCTAAATGATATTTTTATGCGAAATAACTTGATATTTTAATTTTTATAAGTACTTTTAATGTATAGTTTTAAATCCTTAAATATATGAAAAACAATCTCTTAAAAGAAATTTTATTGTTGGGTATTTTAACTTCTGTCTTTGCCTGCAATACAAAAAAAGAAGAACCTGTCGTAGTTGATAAAGAAGCGATAAAAAAGGAAATTCAGGCTAAAGAAAATGAATTTGCTGAGGTTTATAATTCTGGCGAAATAAAAAGCATCGGTTACTATGATGACAATGCTACAACTTTTTTTCAGAATCGTCCACCATTAGTTGGAAAAGCAGCGATTGTTGAATTCTTAAAAGCTGATGCAGTAGCAAATTCGAATAAAATTTCATTTAAAACAAATGAAGTTTTTGTATCGACTGACGGAAATCAAGTTGTTGAAACCGGTGCTTATACCGTAGTTGATTCGACAAATGCAACTATTGCAACTGGAAATTATATGAGTTTGTTTGAAAAGAAAGATGGCAAATATGTATGTGTTAGAGATATGAGTGCTTCTGATACAGCGCCTAACTAAAACAAGATACTATATAAATAAAAAGGTGATTGAATAAATTTTATTCAATCACCTTTTTTATTTTAAAATGTTTTTTTATCGTCTGCGTCCGCCGCCTCCAAAGCCGCCTCCACCGCCATGAAAGCCACCACCTCCACCGCTAAAACTGCTTCCACCTGATCTTGTACGTCCACCAGAATTAAAGTTTGAAGAACTGCGATTTGATGTTGATGGACGATCAAAAGATCTATCCGATGTTCCTGCTGAAGGGCGATTTACAGAAGATCTGTCTGATACTCCTGATCCACGATTTCCGGCTCCGTTTGAAGCTCTGTCAGATACTCCGGCTCGGTTTCCAGATCCATTTGACATTCGGTTAGAAACGCCTGTATTGCCGGCACGATTGCCATAGTTTCCATTTCTATTATTATTAGCGACCGTATTGGATCTGTTTCTATTGTTATTGTAATGATTGATACTATTTCTATTATTGTTGTTGATAATTACTGTATTACGGCTGTAATGCCCTCCATAATAACCGCCATGATACCAGTTATTATGACGATAAATACCAACAGCAAGAACTGTAAATGCTGCAAAATAAGGAGGATAGTAACCGTAGTAATAAGGAGGATAATAAGGTACGTAAGCTGGTGAATAAACATATTGAACTATGGGAGCCGATTCGACCACTACTGTTGTTGCAGGGGCACTTACAGTAACAGGATTGGAACCCTGATAAGCTGGATTTGCAGTAACTGCAGGCGTACTTTTTGGCTCAATAACATAATTTTTACCATAAAGATCTTCATCTCCAACACATTGAATAGAAACTTTTCCGTTTTTATCTTTATTTACTAAAATGACAGCGACATCCTGTGTTTCAGTTTTGCTGACTGCATCCTGAAGTACAAATGTGAAAGCATTATCTTTTTTTGTCGTAGTGACTTTTATAAAATCTACTTTTTTATCCAGATTAAGATCCAGATTATTAATTCCGGTTTCTTTTTTATTTAATGCTGTTTCAAATTCTTCAATAGTTTTTGATTTTTGAAATAACGTCAATACGGCATAAAGATCAAGATTGTCTCCTGGAAGATTCAAAGCTGGTGCATCGTCACCAGATTGCGAAAAAATAGATTGGCTTGATAAACTAATCACAACTGCTAAAAAAAAGAATAGAAATTTTTTCATAATGTGTTGGTTTTTAATTTGCTACATGCAAGTTAGATAATATTACGCATATAAAAAAGCATTCGTCTTAAAATTCTTATTGTAAGATTCTTTTAATCAGTGTGTTAGTTTTGTGTTGAAAGGGAAATTGGAATGTAGATGAACTGAAATTGAAAAATGAGCTGGAACCTCTTGTTTTAAAGGATTTTTTTAGAAAACTTCGAAGTAATTCATTAAAATAAAATCTTATTGTGTTGTTTTTAAGTCTTTTAAGGTGTGGTCTTTCATGTGGAGACAAGATAAATTTGCATCAAAATAAAACAGTTTTTTGAGAAGCTGTTTAACGTAAATTTTTAAATACCACTCTTATGAAAATTTTCAATTTAATCTTATTTCTTTCATTATCTATTTTTGGAAATGCAAAAACAATTTCAGGCAAAGAAAATTGGACTGAAACGGAAGCCGAAAGATTCAATAATCAGCTGGCTGAAGTAAAAGAGAAAATAAAAACCTGCAATTTATATAATACAAAAATTGCTTTTTTTGTTGATATGAAAATCAAATCAGGCAAAAACCGATTCTTTGTATATGATTTGGAAAACAACAAAATTATAGACGAAGGACTTGTTGCACATGGTTGCGGTTCTGAAACCGGAATTGCAGGTAGCTTAAAATTTAGTAACGAACCAAATTCAAATGCTACATCTTTAGGTTTGTATGAAATTAGAAAATCCTATACAGGAATGTTCGGAAAATCATACAAATTACATGGTTTATCTCAAACGAATAACAATGCCCTGAAAAGAGCCGTTGTTTTACATTCGTATTCTGCAGTTCCTGAAGGAGAGCAGGATTATTATATTCCCCGAAGCCACGGATGTCCAATGATAAGCGAAGTTTTTTTTAGAAGACTTGAAAAAATTATTGATCATTCAAAATCTACAATTCTTTTAAATATCTATTACTAAACAGGATAGTACATGACGCAAACTTTATAGCTATTCAATAATTTTATTACGAACTAACTAACCGTAATAAATATGAAAATTCAAAAATGGTATTCCTTAAGCGTTGTTTTTACAATGTTTTTCTTCGGAATATCAAATAAAACAATAGCTCAAAATCGTACGATTAAAAATGATGTTTTTTGGAATACAAAAGACGGAAAACCTTTAAACAGTCAAGGCGGCGGTATCTTCAAGTTTCCGGATCCTAAAACGGGAAAGCAAAAATATTATTGGTACGGAGTGCATTATGCCGAAGCTGATCAATATCGAGCAGATCCTTCAGTGACGCATGAAAAAAATAATTTTGAAGCTGTAACCTGCTATAGTTCCACTGATTTAGTGAATTGGACTTTTGAAAAAAATGTTTTATCAAAAGAAGAAGCGAACAAAACTGGAAAAACCTGGGTTGGGCGTTTAGGCGTTTGTTACATTAAAGAAATAAATAAATATGCCATGTTTGTGCAGCATGGAAGCGAGGTTCTAATTACGCTTTCAGATTCTCCGATAGGTGAATTTTTGTGGGATAAAAAGATAAATATGGAAAAAATGATCGGAACCAGCAATACTGGCGATCAAACCGTTTTTACTGATGAAGATACTGGAAAATCGTATTTAATTTATTCGTACGGAAGAGGACGAAACAAAATCTATGTTTCTGAAATTGGAATCAAAGATGGAAAAGTGAATTTGCTGGATTGCACAGAAATTTTTAAAGGAGAAAGCAGAGAAGGAAATTGTATGTTCAAATACAAAAACCGCTATTATATGTACGCTTCAAATATTTACGGCTGGGACGGTTCGTTTGCCTATTATTTAGTTGCCGATGATATTCGCGGACCTTATCTTCCAACGAATGAAATGTTGATTACAAAAGGCGCAGAAGACGATTTTGCGCACGTTTCGCAAACCGGATTTTTCTTTTCTGTAAAAGGAAGCAAGCAAGAAACGATTGTGTATTGTGGAGACCGTTGGGCCGATTTTGCCGGAAATGGTTTAGGATACAATCAATGGTGTCCAATGTCATTTGATGGAAGTGTACCGTATTTCAATTCGCTGAGCGCTTGGGATTTGGATGCAAAAACAGGAAATTGGAAAGTAAACAAAGAAAATAATTACGTAAAAAACGGCAGTTTTGAAGCTGACCGCCGACATATTCCGAGTCCTGTAAAACCAGTACAAATTCAGTTGACAGGCTGGGCAAGCGAAGTTATTGAAGGTAATAAAATAAGTTTAGACACACTTACTTCGCCAGTTTTAAATCATTTTAATACACAAGCTGAAAGAAAAATCGTAATTGGAGAAAAGAGTTTGAATATCAGTGATAAAGTTGATTTTAAGAGAAGAGTATTTCAAATAATAACATCTTCGCCTTATGTTAAACTAGAAGATGGCTTATATACTTTAACTGCCAAAATCAGAAACACCAGCGGATTTGATAATCTTGAAGTCTATGTTTTAAGTGATGACAAGAGATTTCAGTTTGTTGTAAAAGAAGAAAATCCAGAGTGGAAAACAATTGTTATAAATAATATAGTTATAAAAGGAGGGAAGGCTGAAGTAGGATTTCTTGCGAATGGAAAAGCAAAATCTTTTTGTTTAGTAGATGACGTTTCGTTGGTGAGAAGTGGGAAGTGATATTTAGAAAAAAGAAGCAAGAAGCAAGATTTATATAGAAAGTAATTTAATTTAATTTGTTTAGTGTTTTTTAAAGTCTGTAAGCGTTTTGTTTACAGACTTTTTTTGTGAGTTTTACTTCATTCCCTAAAATCTTGTTTCTTGCTTCTTATCTCTTTTTTCTAAAAAACATCAAAAAAATAATTAATAAAAAAGCGTTCATTCATTTATTGTTTTATCTTTGTCAAAAAAATACAGCTATGAGAGTTAGAGATATTGACAAAGAAAAACTGGTTATTGAAATGGCGATTGACCAGATTGTGCAGGAAGGATTTCAAGGTTTCAGTATGAATAAATTGGCGAAAGCCTGTTCAATCTCTGTTGGTACGCTCTATATTTATTATGCTGACAAAGATGATTTAATTCAAAAAATAGGAGCCAGCATGGCGCTGAAGTTTTTTAAAAGCACCATAGAAGACTTTTCGCCCGACATGCCATTTGAAGAAGGTTTGTGGAGACAATGGGAAAACCGCGCCAACTTTGCAATGAAATATCCTAAAGAAGTTGCATTTTTTGAAATCATCAAACATTCGCCTCACGGAGAAATCATTTTGGATTCTATTAAAGAGTTTGCTGATTTCAGAGCCATTATGACTCAATTTACAGACAACGCACTTCGGAACAAAGAACTTCTCCCAATGAGTTTTGAAGCGTTTTGGTGTGTGGCGTACGGACCTCTTTATACGTTATTGAACATGCATGCTGAACGCAAAAGTATGGGAGGAAAACCATTTGTGCTTACAAAAGAGATTATGAAAGAAGCCTTTCAAGCAGCTGTTAAAGGCTTAAAACCTTGAAAAATTATGGAAACAGATTTAAATGCAATACATATTTTTAAAACGAATATCAGTGCAATTAACGCAGAATGCCCAGCGCATTACGTACTGAATAATCATAAAAACATTGAACAGTGGAGTATTGACTGTGAAGATGTTGACTGCGTTCTACGAGTGGTTTCAGAAACTTTGAAACCTCATGAAATTATTACAATAATCACCAATTTAGGCTTTGAATGCCAGGAATTGTCTTAAAACATATTTATAAATTAATGGAAAAAACTACCATTGAAAACCCTGCTTTCACTTCAAATCAAAAAATTATTATTGCCATACTGGCGCTTTTGCAATTTACTGTAATAGTAGATTTTGTTGTAATTTCTCCGCTTGGAGATATATTAATGAAAAAGCTGAGCATGACGACTTCAGATTTTGGTTTTGCCGTTTCTGCATATGCTTTCAGCGCAGGAATTTCTGGACTTTTGGCGGCAGGTTTTGCAGATAAATTCGACCGAAAAAAAATGCTTGTTTTCTTCTACATCGGATTTATTATCGGAACTCTTTTTTGCGCATTTTCTTCAAATTATCATATGTTGCTTATGGCACGCATTTTTACAGGACTATTTGGAGGAGTAATTGGCTCGATTTCATTGGCCATTGTAACCGATTTATTTGTGATTCACCAACGCGGACGTGTGATGGGATTTATTCAAATGGCTTACGCATCAAGTCAAATTTTGGGAATACCAGCCGGATTATTTTTCGCTAATCACTGGGGTTGGCATTCTACTTTTATCATGATAGCAGTTTTGGCTTTGTTAATTCTTGTAGCAGTTTTTACGCAATTGCCGGCAATTACAAAACATTTAGAAATCCAATCAGACAAAAGTCCATTTTTGCACTTGTGGCATACGTTAAGCAATAGACAGTACCAGATTGGGTTTATGGCGATCGCTTTTCTTTCAATAGGTGGTTTTATGCTACAACCTTTTGGAAGTGCTTATTTAGTAAATAATATTCATATCAGTCAGGAAGAATTGCCAATGGTGTTTTTCTTCACAGGTCTTTCAGTATTAGTTATTATGCCACTTATTGGAAAATTAAGTGATAAAATAAGCAAATTCAAATTATTTGCAGCTGGATCGGTTTTGTCCATAATTATGATTTTGATTTATACTAATTTAAGTCCAATTCCGCTTTGGCAGATTGTTGCCCTAAATATGATTTTATTTATGGGAATTATGAGCCGAATGATTCCAGCGACAACGTTAAACACAGCAATTCCTGATATGCAGGATCGTGGCGCTTATATGTCGATCACTTCATCATTACAGCAAATTGCTGGTGGAATAGGAGCTGTTTCTGCCGGATTTATCGTGCATCAGCAAACAAAAACTTCGCCTTTGGAGCATTATGATATTTTAGGATTTGTAGTTGCAGGCGTTACTTTAATGAGCATATTGTTAATTTATAGAGTAAGCCAATTGGCGAAAGCAAAAGTTAAAGACGCTAATCTTTAATTTCAATTTTAGAATAAAATAAAAGCTTGTTCCCAAACGGACAAGCTTTTTTGTTTTAAGATCATGTGTAATGTTTTTTCTTCCAATAAAAATAAACGGAAAGCGCATTTATAATGGCCAAAAACCATAAAACCGGACTGCTGAAAAAACTGTAGTAACTTCGTCCGTTTGGAATTTCTACAAAAGGAACGGTTATCAAAACATCCAGAATCAAAGCCGTTGCCGACATTGCAATTCCAAGGAATAAGCCATGAGTTACCAGAACTTTTTTATAATATAATTTTGCTCCGAGAATCCCAAAAAAGACAATTCCAAACATTACGATTATGGATTGAATCCAAAAGAAATTCTGTACAAACGGAATTTGATCCAAAATATAAAATGAAATACTGACCAAAATCCAAACTATAAAGCCGGAAAAGATTGCTCTGAAATAATTCATCTTTTTAGGTTTAAGAATTCCAAATTCCGGTCTTGGCTGTTTCTTTCGCGTAAGCGGTAAAATCTTTTGCTTTTCGACCTAAAACTTTTTCAATATCCGAGGTTATATGCGAATTTCTTCCATCCAAAACCTGTTCAAAAAGATAATTCGCAAGCCAAATATGATCTTCAGGAACCTGATATTCTTTCAACATTTGCGAATATTCATCTAATGATAAACTCTGAAAAGTAATATTTCTGTCGCTTGCTTCAGCAATAGTATTTACGGCTTCTTTAAAAGTCAATAATCTTGGGCCGGTTAATTCGTATGTTTCTGCATTGTGTTTATCGCTCAAAAGTGATTCGACAACAACATCGGCAATATCATCGGCATCTGTGAAAGGTTCAAGGGCTTCGGCTCTTGGCAAAGCGACAATTCCGGCTAAAATAGGTTCTAGAAAAATGCTTTCGCTAAAGTTTTGGTTGAACCAGCTTGCACGCACAATTGTCCAGTTTTTAGCATTTTCTTTTACGATTTCTTCGCAAAGTTGTGCTTCTTTTTCGCCTCTTCCAGATAATAAAACCATTTTTTGAACGCCCAATTCTGTTGCCAAAACGGTAAAATTCTGAATTGCCTCAACAGCCGAAGGAATGGCTAAATCGGGCTGAAATGTGATGTAAACGACTTCAATATCTTTCAGCACATTTTTCCAGGTTTCTGAATTTTCCCAATCAAAAGGAATTTTTTCAGATCGGGAACCTAAACGAATTTCGGCATCTGAATTATTTTTCAATCTTTCAATTACTCTGCGTCCTGTTTTCCCATTGGAACCCAAAACTAAAATTTTCTTTTTGCTCATATCAATATTCTTTAAATGATTACTGATACAAAGTTGATTAGATTAAAAACGAAACATTTGTCGCAAAAGAATTATGATTTGTCTGAAAGGAATTGAAGCCGAACTTCATTCGGACGCATTCCGAATTTTTTATGGAAAGCATTCGAGAAAGAGCTTAAACTTTCGTAGCCAACTTCCCAAGCCGCTTCCTGAACCGTTTTTTCGCTTTCGCGGAGCAATTCATACGCTTTATGAAGTCGTTCTTCCTGAACATATTTGAAAACAGGAATGCCAAAAAGTTCTTTAAAATTCTTTTTTAGTTTATTGCTGTTCAATCCAACCATTTGCGATAATTGAGTAATTGAAGGCGGTTTGGAATAATGTGTGGTTACAATTTCTTTTGCTTTAAACAACTTATTTTTATCAATTTCGGAGAAATCAATTTTAGCATCAGTACTCAAAAGAGCAAAAAAATGTGCCAAAAGTTCGTTGACCTGACTTTGTAAAAACAATAATCGAGTATTTCCTGTATAAGTTGTATTGAAGATTTTTTGAACCGCCAATTGCATATCGAGCGTCATATAATAGGAAGGACCTTTTACAAAATGTTCCTTCGGATTTAATAATTCTGGAAGGTGTTTTTCAAAAATCTCTTTTTCGGCCTCAGGAAGCGAATTTAAATGTTTTGGTTTTGTAAAAATACTGATGGATTGCAAAGGTTTGTCGGGTTCAATTTTATGTGAGAATTCCACTTTTTGATTTCCGAAAAAACAAATCGCCAAACCCGTCGTATTCGTCAAATATTTTGTCTGATTATTGTGTTTGATTTCCAGTTCGACATTGCCAGATCCATAAAAAGCAAAACCAACTGCGTCGCCGTCGATTTCGCATTTCTGAACTATAGTTTTTGTCGTATTCGATTGTTCGATTAAAACAATAAAGTCATTCAATTCTATAATATCTGTTGTCATTTTGTTTGTCGTGTATTTTAAAACTGTTTAAGAAAAAAAGCTCATTTCTATTTCTTTCCTCAGATTTAGAAATTAGAGTTTAAACAATTCTTAAATTATGTAAAATGTTTAAAATTAAATAATTAGTTTAATTTGGGCAATTCGATTTTTTTCAACTTCAAACTTTTTTAGTGTACAAATGAGACTTTAAATTCCTTTTTTTGTAACAGTTTTTTGGGCTAAATTTTGCTCTTTTTTGAGTTTGCTGTTGATAACTGTTTTTTTAAATGGAAGAATAAAAGCGTTTTTCCCTGTTGACAACTTTATTTAGATTCTTTTTAAATAACTGATTTTTCGAGTATTATGAGTTTAAAAAGTGATGTTGATAAAAACTTTTTTAACGAATAAAAAACCACAATTTTTCCTGTTGATAATTGCTTCTATTTTTAACATCAAAACGAAAGTAAAACAAAAATTCGTGGCTTAAATTTGTAAGTAACGAGATGTAAAAATACCTCCCAAATCTGCATTTCGTTTACTTACATATTCACCATTAAATACAATTTTATTATGTCTATTTTCGATAAAAGAATTAATTATAAGCCTTTTGAATACCCGGAGGTACTACAATTTACTGAAGCCATAAACAAAGCGTACTGGGTTCATACAGAGGTTGATTTTACAGCTGATACACAGGATTTTCATTCGCATTTGTCGCCAGCTGAAAAAACGGCAATCAAAAACAGTCTATTAGCAATTGCTCAGATTGAAGTTGCTGTAAAAAGTTTTTGGGGAAATATTTACGAGCATTTCCCAAAGCCTGAATTTAATGGGCTCGGAACTACTTTTGCCGAGTGTGAATTCAGACATTCTGAAGCCTATTCACGTTTGCTGGAAGTTTTAGGATATAATGATGAATTCGAAAAATTACTTGACGTTCCTGTAATCCGCAAGCGTGTCGATTATCTTTCCAATGTTTTAAAAGATACACGTTCGCAGGACAACAAAAAATATATGGTTTCGCTGATTTTGTTCAGCATTTTAATTGAAAATGTTTCGCTTTTTAGCCAGTTTGCGATTTTGCTTTCGTTTACCAGATTTAAAGGTTACATGAAAAATGTGAGCAACATTATTGCATGGACTTCAATCGATGAGCAAATTCATGCCAATGGAGGAATTTTCATCATCAATAAAATACGTGAAGAATTTCCGGATTATTTTGATGATGCAACTTTGCTGACCATCAGAGATACCGTTAAATATTCGATTGATGTTGAATCGGATATTTTGGATTGGATTTTTGAGGATGGCGAAATCGAATCGATCAACAAAACTGATCTGGTTAATTTTATGAAATTCAGATTGGACGAAAGTCTGAAGCAAATCGGAATTCCAACCGTATTTGATGTTTCTGCGGAAGAATATAAAGCGATGCTATGGTTTGAGGAAGAAGTTTTTGCCAACAGTCTTGACGATTTCTTCGCAAAAAGACCAGTAGAATATACCAAACACGATAAAAGTATAACAGCAAACGATCTTTTTTAAAAGTATAAAATAATGAATACGATAGATATAAATCCAGAAAGTCTTCCGATGAGCGAAGCTGGAAATAAAATGTGGTGGAAAAATTCAGAAAGCGAACAAATTTTGAATCGCGGTTATCTTTTAAAAGGCGAAACTGTTGAAGGTGCAATTGACCGAATTTGCACAGCGGCAGCCCGCCGACTTTATAAACCAGAATTAAAAGAATCTTTTGTCGAAATGATTGAACGCGGCTGGATGAGTATTAGTTCGCCGATTTGGGCAAATATGGGTACAGAACGTGGTTTACCAATTTCGTGTTTCAATGTTCACGTTCCAGACGAAATAGAAGGAATTACGCATAAACTAGGCGAAGTAATCATGCAGACCAAAATTGGTGGAGGTACATCTGGATATTTTGGAGAATTACGCGAAAGAGGAAGCGCCGTAACTGATAATGGAAAAAGCAGCGGTGCGGTAAGTTTTATGAAACTTTTCGATACTGCAATGGATACAATTTCGCAAGGCGGCGTGCGTCGAGGTGCATTTGCAGCCTATTTAGATGTTGATCATCCGGATATTGAAGAATTTTTGAAGATTAAAAGTATTGGTAATCCAATTCAGAACTTGTTTACCGGAATTTCTGTACCCGATTATTGGATGCAGGAAATGATTGATGGTGATATCGAAAAACGTCAAATTTGGGCGAAAGTTCTGGAAAGTCGTCAGCAAAAAGGATTGCCTTATATTTTTTTCAGTGACAACGTAAATAAAAATAAACCACAGGTTTATAAAGATAAAAACTTGCGTATCAATGCGAGTAATTTGTGCAGTGAAATTATGCTTCCATCTGATTTTGATGAATCGTTTATTTGCTGTCTTTCGTCAATGAATTTGGAACTTTATGAAGAATGGAAAGATACTGAAGCAGTAAAATTGGCGATATTTTTTCTGGACGCTGTATTGCAGGAATTCATCGAAAAAACGGAAGGGAATTATTATCTTTCGGCAGCGAATAAATTTGCAAAAAGACATCGCGCATTAGGCTTAGGAGTTTTAGGTTGGCATTCGTATTTGCAAAAAAATATGATTCCGTTTGAAGGTTTGGAAGCCAAAATGAAAACGACGGAAATTTTCAAACATATTAGTGATAAAGCCGATAAAGCGACTCAGGATTTAGCTAGAATTTACGGCGAACCAGAATTGCTGAAAGGTTATGGAAGAAGAAATACGACAACAATGGCAATCGCTCCAACTACTTCTTCATCGGCAATTTTAGGGCAAACTTCTCCTGGAATTGAACCTTTCAGTAGTAATTATTATAAAGCCGGTTTGAGCAAAGGAAATTTTATGCGTAAGAATAAATATCTAAAAAAATTGCTTGAAGATAAAGGTCTTGACAATGAGGAAGTATGGCGAGGAATCATGCTGAATGGCGGAAGTGTACAACATATGGAACAACTTACTCAAACAGAGAAAGATGTGTTTAAAACTTTCAAAGAAATCAGTCAGTTGGAGATTGTGCAGCAAGCGGCAATTCGCCAAAAATTTGTTGATCAGGGACAAAGTTTAAATCTGAATATTCCTGCTGAATTGCCTATTAAAGAGGTAAATCGATTAATGATCGAATCCTGGCAACTCGGAATCAAAAGTTTGTATTATCAGCGAAGCCAAAGCGTTTCAAAAGAATTGGTTACAAGTTTGGTTACCTGCAGCAGTTGTGAATCATAAATTTAAAATCGGAAGTTTTCTTCCGATTTTTTTTTGCTCTTTAGTTTCATAAAGTGCACCTAAAATTATAGTAAAGTTTTTTTTACTAATTCCTATAAGCTGTTTTCCGTTGCATTTCTGAACTAAGAAATTGGCTACGGTATTTTTACAATAATTAATAAAAACATGATTTTATCTTAACATGAACCGGTTTGTAAAATCCGTTTTTAAAAGGTCAAAAATTATGCAAATTATAATTTTTTAGATTGTTCAAGGTTTTAGATTGCCGAATTTACAACGATTTTGGTTTTTTGTAAAATAAAATCAGCAACAAAGAATAGATGATCGACGGAAGAACAAATTAGGATTATTGGATAATATTATTAAGTTTGTTGCGAATTATTCAATTTACCAAAAGCCAAAAAACTTGCCGTCACTGTTATCAAATCAAGATAAAATTTTAATCGATCGTCTTCGTGCTGGAGACGAATCGGCTTTGACGGAATTGTACAATGCCTTTTGGCAGGCGCTCTTTGTGTCGGCTTACAATGTCATTAAAGACAAAGAATTGTGCGAAGATATTATTCAGGATATCTTCCTGAATATTTGGACAAACCGTGAAAAGTTAGAAATTCATATTTCATTAAAAGGTTATATGTATGCTTGCGCACGCTATCAGGTTTTTAATCATTTGAGAAAAAACAAAGACAAAATTCATGTCGAACTTTTTGATGATTTAGAAAAACGATTTCAATATACTACACCTGAAACCCAATTGATGCACGAAGAACTAGTGCAGCAACTTCATTTAATTGTTGAAACGCTTCCTGAAAAATGTCAGGCAGTTTATAAATTAAGCAGAGAAGAACAATTGAGTCACAAAGAAATCGCTGAACGTCTTAATATTTCAACCAAAACTGTTGAAAATCATATTACCAAAGCGCTTCAGACAATTCGTCTGTCTATGGGCAGTACGTTGGGCATGGCAATGGTTTTATGGCTATCTAAAAATCTTTAAAGGAAAATAAAAATGATTGCCGATTTTGAGTCTAAAACGTTGATTTCTCTAGTTTCCGGCGAGGCTTTTCTTAAAAGATTAAAAAAAAATCAAAAAAAATACAATTTGGACTAGGGGGTAAATGTCTTTTTAGATACTTACCTAATATACTCCTGCATTAATAATAAAAAAAATGAAAAAAGAAGAATTCTTAACGTTATTAAACAGATATCTTTCTGGCGATACGAATCGGGAGGAGAATAAGCAAATGTTGCATTTTTATGAAAGTTTCCAAACTTCTGAAGAATGGGATGAAAGTTTAGGATCAAAAGAAGAAATTCAAAATAAAATGCTGCATCGGATTCAGACGGCTATAAAATCAGAAGAAACGAAAGTAATTCCGTTAAGGCCATTCTATTCCAGAACAAGCTTTAAAGTTGCAGTTGCAGCCTCAGTTGCAATGTTGATTTCAATTTCTTTATTATTCAATACAGCGAAAAATTCAAAACAAAATATTCCAGTTGTTGCTAATAAAAATATTCTGATTGGAAGCGACAAAGCAACGCTGACCTTAGAAGACGGATCTGTAATTGAATTGAAAAAAGGAGAATCTTACAATCAAGGAAATGCGACTAGCAATGGCGAAAAATTAATTTATAATTCTAAAAATAATGCTGCAACGATAGCAAATAACTTTTTAACGATTCCGAGAGGAGGACAGTTTTTTGTTCAATTGGCAGACAGTACAAAAGTTTGGCTGAATTCAGAATCGCAATTAAAATATCCTGTTGCTTTTGTTGATGGCGAAATCAGACAAGTAGAGTTGGTTTATGGCGAGGCTTATTTTGAAGTTTCTCCAAGCACAAAACATAAAGGCTCTAAGTTTAAGGTAAAAACAGCAATGCAAAATGTAGAGGTTATTGGTACCGAATTCAATATCAAAGCCTACAAAGACGAAACGGCAATTTATACCACATTAGTAGAAGGAAAAGTTGCTGTGAGCAATGCAAGTAATAAAGAAATTTTAGCGCCAAACGAGCAATCCAGAATCAGTAAAAGTGATGATCGCATTGCAATTTCAGAAGTTGATGTCTACAACGAAATTTCATGGAGAAAAGGATTGTTTGTTTTTAAAGGAATGCCTCTGAAAGATATCGCAAGAGTATTGTCAAGATGGTATGATGTTGATATTGAGTTTGCAGATCCGGCACTCGGCAATGTTAGATTTAATGGCGTTTTGAACAAAAATCAAAAATTAGAAGACATATTAACCACGATCAAGAATATTAATTTTATTAATGCCTATGAGAAAAAAGACAATAAGATTATAATCAAATAAAAAAGAAAAGGGATTAAAGTTCAGACCTCTCACCGTACCGCACTTCATCCCTTTCTGTGTATTAATCAATTAATCATTTAACAACCGACCAACCAATTAACATGTAAATTTATGAAATTTAAATTAACCGACGTCTTTTTCTATTTTAGAAAAAGACTAATTATTAACATTATGAGAACTTTTATATTCTTGTTTTGTACTGCAATTTTTGGTTTTTCACCCGCAAATTTATTTTCACAAAACACAAAAATTGTAATTGCAACCGATAAAACGGTAACTGTTGACGAAGTTTTTGACCTTATAAAACAACAAACAGACTACACTTTTATTTATCAGGAAGATTTATTTAAGAAACTACCGAAAGTACATTTGAAAAAAGGTAAAATCAGAGTAAATGATTTATTAGAAGCCAGTTTTCCTAATAAAGATTTCGATTTTAGTTTATCAAACGGAAATACAATTTTAGTTAGAAAATTACCAAAGGAAAATGTAGTAGTCTTTCAGTCAAAATTGATTGAAATTAAAGGTATTGTTACCAATGATAAAGGAGATCCTATTCCGGGTGTAAATATAAAAGTAAAAGGTACAGGCGCTGCCTCTCAAACCGATTTTGACGGAAAATATACCATCATAGCTCCAGAAGATGGACAAATTTTGTTTACTTATATTGGACATCGCGCGCAAATTGTCGAGGTTAATAATAGAAAACTCATTAATGTAAAACTTCTGGAAGAGCGAAAAGAACTTGAAGGAGTTATAGTAAATACCGGAGTTACAGTTCGTAAAAAAGAATTAATAACGGGTGCAGTAACTACTTTTAGAGGAGAAGAATTAAGACAAATTTCTACTCAAAATGCAGTTCAGGCATTAAAATCATTAGATCCTTCTTTTATTGTTGTGAATAACAATATTGCAGGTTCAAATCCAAATATTCTGCCAACGATTGAGGTGAGAGGGCAGACCAGTTTAACGGCAAATCAGGTGGACAGCCAATTTAGAGATGACCCAAACCAACCGTTGTTTATCTTGGACGGATTTCCAACGACTTTACAGCAAGTTGTCGATTTAGATATTAACAGAATTGCAACTATTACATTATTAAAAGATGCTGCTTCGACTGCATTATATGGTTCTCGATCTGCAAACGGAGTCGTGGTTATTGAAACGAATAAGCCAATTCCTGGAAAATTGCAATTCAATTATGTATATAATTCATCTTATGAGTTGGCTGATTTGAGTGTGTACAATTTAATGAGCGCCGAACAAAAATTAGAGTTTGAAAGGTTATCTAATGCTTATTATGCTGGCGATGGCGCTGCTGCAGCAACACAGTACAAATGGGATCAGGAGTATAACAAACGTTTGGCTGCAGTACGACGTGGAGTAAACACGTATTGGTTGAATGAACCAATCCAGATGGGAATTACTTCGGGACATAGTTTGAATTTTGGCGGAGGCTCAGATGAATTCAGATTTAACATTGCAGGAAATTATAAAACACTGACAGGAACAATGAAAGGTTCTGAGCACGATACTTGGGGTTATAATGCAACTTTGACTTACAGAAAAAATAAATTAAGTTTTAATAATCAATTTTTTGTTTCTGGAGGGAATAACCAAGAATCTCCATATGGAACATTTGATATTTGGGCAAAAGCAAGTCCGTATTATCCAAAATATAATGAAAACGGCGTAGTAACGCGCTATCTAGACGGAACTTCATTGCCAATTCCAGCAAACCAATCTGTTATAGTAAATCACGCTGCAAATCCGCTTTACAATGTGTTTTTGCCAAGTTATGACAAGGGAAGCGACTTTAATTTTACGAATAACTTTGCGATTAATTATGATATTAACCCGCATATTAAGGCAACGGGAGCTTTATCGGTTTCAAGATTGAATAATTACAATACCGTTTTTGTCTCTCCAGATGATACTCGTTTTATAAGTAATATTGCAACAGAAAAAGGAACTTATAGCAGATATGAAGCCATTACAGATAAATGGAATACTAATCTTGGTGCTACTTATTCAAATGTATTTAAAAGCGTTCATTCTTTTAATTACACGATTAGAGCTTCGGCTTCAGAGACAAAAAACAATTCTTATAAAACATTTTTAAGAGGTTTCCCTCTTGGTGTTCCTGGAAATCCTTCATTTGCTTTCGGATATGAACCAAATGGTAAACCAGAAATTTTTACTGAATTAATTCGAAATGTCGACTTGACAAACCAAATTAACTACGCTTACGACCGCCGATTTTTATTTGATTTTACGCACACAATTTCGGGAGCAACTAATTTCGGAACAAATAAAAAATATTCGCCTTATTGGGGAATTGGATTTGGATGGAATTTGAATAATGAGTTTAAAATGAACGAAGATATTGTCAATATTTTTAAAATACGTGCCAATATTGGTCAGACAGGAAACCAGAATTTAGCGGGTTATGCTTCTTATGATGTGTATTCTTATAGCGCAAATACTAACATTTTTGGCCCAGCATTATCAATTTCTCAAGTTGCAAATGCAGATTTAGAACCACAAAGAACCAAAGATTTGTCTTTAGGATTAGATCTGGCAATGTTTAGAAATAGATTAACAATGACTTTGGGTGCTTACAAACGTAAAACGTCTCCACAGATCGTAGCGATTGATCTTGCAGCTTCGTCAGGTATTAACGGTTATCCTTTGAATGTTGGTTACCTAACGACACAAGGATTAGAGCTAAAAATGAACTATAATTTCATCTACGATTTGAGCCGAAATTTTGTATGGGGAATCGGCTTAATGGGAACTACGGGAGATAATAAACTAGGTGGTTTTGGCAATACGTTAGCTTCTTTAAATGATGCAGCTCAAAAAACAACCAGTTTGATCAGATATTATGATGGAGCCAGCAGCAATGATCTTTGGGCTGTGCCTTCATTAGGAATTGATCCGGCAACTGGAAAAGAAGTTTTCTTAAAGAAAAATGGCCAGACTACTTTTATTCTTGATAAAAAAGATGAAGTAGTAATGGGGAATTCTAGAGAAACGGCTACAGGAGTCGTGTCGACAAATTTAAATTACAAAGGTTTTAGTTTTGGCTTATTTGTGAGATACAGTTTTGGCGCAGAGCGATTTAATAGTGCATTGTATGACAAAGTTGAAAACATTTCAAAAGATAATATTTTTGATAACCAAGATGCCAGAGCTTTTACAGATCGTTGGACTACACCTGGGCAGATTGCGCAGTTTAAAGGAATTAGCATGACAAATTCAACGCCAATTTCTTCAAGATTTATTCAGAAGGATGATTATATCTCAGGAGAATCTATTCGATTAGGTTACCGTATAACTGACAGAGCCTGGTTAAAAAGAAATGGACTTACAGCTTTAGGATTTAATGCTTTGGCAAATGAATTCTTCCGTGTTTCAACTATTAAAGCCGAAAGAGGTATCGATTATCCTTTTTCAAGAATATATTCTTTGAGTCTTAATTTATCATTTTAATAAAGAAATTATGAATAAGTATTTATATAAAATTACATTCCTTTTGCTTGCATCGCTAACTCTAGCAAGTTGTAGTGATTTTTTGGATGTAGTACCACAAGACAAAATTTTAGAAGAGCAGACCTATAGCTCTGAAGCCGGAATTCAAAATGCACATAATGGAATCTATTTGCAGTTGACCGGAAGCAATTTGTATGGGAGACAGCTTACTATGGATGCTGTAGAGATTTTAGGACAGCAGTACAATATTTCAGGATCTCATATTAGAATTAGAACTGCGGCTTATGCTTATGCTGAAACGGCTCCAAAATCGATATTTAATGGTATTTGGAAAAGTGCTTTTACGACAATTTTAACCGCTAATAAATTTTTGGAAAGCATTAATGAGCATCCAGAAGTAATATCTGCTGAAAAAGCAGATATGTTAAAAGGAGAAGCTATTGCAATTCGCGCGATGATTCATTTTGATATGCTTCGCTTATACGGGCCAATTTATAAAGTTGCTCCAGCAGATCCATCTATTCCTTATTACGATGCATATACGCCAAGTACCAAACCAATTATGCCAGCTAAAGATGTTATTGCTAAAATTATTACAGATCTTGATGCCGCTTTGGTTTTATTGGCAAATGACCCAATACTCACTACTGGAAAATATAACGCTTCGACAGCATTTGATGCTAATCCGTATTATTCTCAAAATCGCGGACAACGAATGAATTATTTGGCTGTAAAATGTTTAAAAGCGCGTGTTCTGTTATATTCAGGAGATAAAGCCAATGCTTCTATTGTTGCAAATGAAGTAATCACATTTACTAAAAATACGACCTTTTTTCCATGGACTTCATTTTTAGATGCTACAAATGCATCTAATCCTGATCGTACTTTTTCTTCAGAAAATTTCTTTTCGTTAAGCGATTATACTTTATATAACAAACAGCGAGATTTATACGATTCGAATTTAGAAGACACTAAAATCTATGCGCCTTTGTTGAATAGAATAAATGCGGTTTTTGAATCTAATGATAATGATTATAGAAGTTTGCCAAGTTGGAAGGTTCCAATTATTGGAGGAAAAACCCAAAAAACATTTTTCAAATATGAAGATGTAACAGATAAAACAAAAATATTTCGTTTGCAAATTCCGATGCTTAAACTTTCAGAAATGTATTTGATTGCGGCAGAAACGGCTGCAGTTCCTGCTGATGGAATAGCTTATTTGAATACACTGCGATTTAATCGAGGCTTAACTAATCTGGCGGCAACGGCTGTATTAGCTACAGAAATTACAAAAGAATATCGAAAAGAATTTATTGGAGAAGGACAGCTTTTTTTCTATTACAAAAGAAATAATACAACAGCAATTCCTAATGGTGCAGCGACATCAGGAAATGTTTCAATGGGTGCTTTGCAATACGTTGTTCCATTGCCAGAGTCGGAAACTAATTTTCAAAACTAAAAAAGTTATAGCATGAAAAAAATATTGATTTTAAGTATTACGCTTCTTTTTATTGCAGGATTTTCATCTTGTACTAAAGAAGAAATCGAAACCTACAGTGGTAAAGATAATATCTATTTTTCGCCTGCAGTAGTTTCCTATATTTCTCTTAATGGTGCCAAAGTACTGACGGATAGTATTGGTCTAAGTTTTAGTTTAGATAATCCTACTATTACAGGACGTTTGTTTAAAATTCCTATTGCAGTACAAGGAAAAGCAAGTAATGTTGACAGAGAAGTAAAAGTTAGCATCGATCCTTCGACTACGGCAATAAAAGGGACCCATTTTACAATACCTGATAAAATAATTATCCCTGCCGGAAAAGTAGTTGATACTATTAGAGTACAAGTTATTAGAACTCCTGATATGAAAAAAAGTACATTTTCTCTAGTTTTTAATTTAGAAGAAAATGAATTTTTCAAAACCGAAATGAAAACCAGAGTGACCAATGCTTTGACAAAGAAAACAATGAGTTTTATAAGTTTTGAATTAACGATTGATGATTTATTATCGCAGCCAAAAGGATGGATAGTAGGTTTTTTTGGAACTTTTTCTGCCAAGAAATTCTTTATGATGTGCGATTTAATGCATTTGGATCCTGTGATTTTTAATTCGTCACCTGGAGCCGTTGGTTTATCAATTCCGGAGGTGCAGTATTACCAAAGTTTTATGAAACGTTATTTGGTTGAGCAAAAAGCGGCCGGAAATACGATTTATGAAGAAAATGGTACAGAAATGCTTTTTCCTTAATTAGTGACATTTATTTAATTTAAAATATACGACAATGTTTAAAAATATAAAGATACAATTGGTCTTGCTCGTGCTTGTGCTTTTGAACTGGAGCTGTGCAAACGACGAAGGAAATTACGATTATAATGCCATAAACGAATTAAATGTTACGGGAATACAAGAAGAATATACCGTTTATAATGGCGATCCGTTTGTGATTAAACCAAATTTAAATCCAACATTGGATGATGGTAGTGCTAAAGATCGCTATGAGTATGAATGGGTAGCTGTTAATCCTTCTAAATTAGCATCAGAATCCAGAACAACGATCGCTACTACAAAAGATTATAATGATGTTTTAAAATTGCCGCCTGCAAAATACACGGTTTATTATTTTATAAAAGATAAAATAACAGGCGTAAGATGGCAGCAAAAACCTTTTACATTAAATGTTGTTTCTTCTATTTACGAAGGCTGGCTAGTTGTAGGTAATGTCGATGGAAAAGCACGTCTGGATATGGTTTCTATAATTCCAGGAAGTACAAATATTCGTATTATCAATGATGTTTTAAATTACTCTGGATCAGCATTGAAATTAGAAGGAAAGGCAGTAGATGTAGATTGTTTTACATCGGCATTGCCAACAACTTCTCCTACTTATGGTGTTTATGTTACGGCTTCAGAATCTGGAACGGCAAGGCTTGATCCTGATTCCTTCGGCTGGGTTCCAACGCAAAATATCGCTTATGAAACAATTGGTGGCGCGCTTCCAAATAATTTTGGTGTCGATTTTATGAAAGCCGTTGGTTTAGGAGGTGAAAACTTTCTTTACAGCAATGGAAACATTTACTATTATAATAAAGCACAGCAAATTAGATATGGCTTGCCACAAAATAAAGTAGAAACAGAAGCCAAAAACTTTTACGCGGCGCCTTTTATTGCAGAAAGTGTCGTATCGTCACCGTATAATCCAGTATTTTTTGATAGGGATTTACGTCGTTTTCTACGTTTTAATACTTTAAAAGGTTCTTGTTCTGCAATGCCGCCGCTTGTAGGTTCTCCAACTGTTTTAGATTGGAATAATACTAATTCTGATTTGGTTTACATGACGAGTTCCGATTATAATCAAGGAGAAAGTTTTGCAGTGCTAAAAAATCTTACAACAGGAAAATATCAGTTGCTTCGTTTTTCGCCAGCATTATTACAAACCTATTTTAAAGAAATTTTAAATGCACCAGATTTTGATAAAGCAACAAAATTTGCCGTAAGTCCAGATACAGGCTATTTATTTTATACTGTTGGAAACAAAGTGTATGAATATGATAGCGGAACACAATCTGCAAAATTAATGTTAGACAAAGGAAATGAAGAAATTACCTATTTAGGTTTCAGCAAGAGAGGTAAAAAAGAGATTGTCAACAAATTACTTGTAGGTTCTTACGGTACAACTGGAAAATTAGAATTGTATACTGTGCCACCTGTAAATGGAAATTTAATTTTAGAAAACAGTTATTCGAACTTGTGTAAAATTGTCGATGTTACTTACCGTGTGCGATAATTACAGATAATTTAAAACTTAAAAACTAAAATACCGAATGAAGAATAAATCTCATTCTTCATTCGGTTTCTAAAAACCACATCTTATGAAACGTTTTTTTAAAATCGCAAGTGCAGTTTTGCTGCTTGCCAGCTCTTCTATTGCCTTAAATGCACAGACAAATCCAGCTGATGAAAGTTGGGAATTGGCTAAAAAACAAGCTCAAAAGGAGAAAAAATTAATTTTTGTCGATTTGTATTTCACAGGTTGCATGCCGTGCGCACAAATGGACAAAGAGGTATTTCCAGATCCAAAAGTAGCAGATGTTTTAAGCAAAGATTTTGTCACTTTCAAATCGGATATTTTGAAAGAAGAAATTGGTAAAAAGTTATGCATGAAATATGGCGTTACCGGTTTTCCAACATTTTTATTTATGAATGCTGATGGAAAAGTGATTGATATTGCGGGCGGTTTTCAAAACGTTGAGCAATTTACGGCCTTGCTTCAAAATGCAAAAGACGCAGCTAAAAAAGGAATCTTTAAAAAATACAGTCCGCAGATTAACGAAAAAGAGTATCCAGATTTTTATGTGCAGGCGTATATGGCAAACAAGAGAAATGTGCCTTTTGACGTTATCGACACTTATTTAAAATCTAAAGATGCCACTGATGAGGTTTCTTTTGTGATCGTGACGGGCTTAAGAGTAGGAAAGCAATATGATGATGCTTTTCTTTTTTCAAGTAAAAAGTTTGCTCAAGATTATGGAAGATGGAACGTTACAACTCACGTATTCGGCATTTTGCAACGCAAGAAAAAAGAATTCGAAAAAAAGAATGATTTGAAAGGTTTTCAGGAATTGGTAAATGACTCTAAAGAATTATATACACCAGAAGAATTCACTAAATATTCGGGCATTTTATTAAAAGATTTTGGAGTAGAAAAAGTGGTAACTAATCCGTACACTTTACAAAAGTAAACCGAAATGAAAAAGTTATTCTTGTTTTCAATATTGATTTTTGGATGCACCATTTATGCTCAAAACAGCATTCAAAAATCTATTGAATCTTTCGAAAAAGCATTTCAAAATAAAAGTTATAGTGAGATTAAAAGTCTTTTAGCTCCAGAGTTTACGGTTGGTGTTGGAGATGCTTCTTCAAATGAATTTTATTTAAACGGAATTTTCAATGCATTTCCAGTTCTGGATTCTATTCAGATTGGAAAATCGGTAGCAATGAAAAATGAAACTTTTGTTTTGGCCGATTTTTGTTTCAAAGGAAAAGAAAAAAAGCCATCTCAAATTGTTTTCAATTCAAATAATAAAATTTTGTATGTGACTTTTTTCGATGGTTTGTATAAAGTTGACCGACATGCCGCTGTCAAAGAAGTAGCGAGCATTCCGTTTCAAATTGTCGAAAACGGAATCGCCATTAAAATAAAACTAAACAAAGCCGATCGCGAGTTTTTAATGCTTTTTGATACCGGCGCGGACGGAATGGCTTTGAATCCTGATAGTGCTTACAAAGCCGGAGTTGTGGTAACCAAAAATAAATCAGCTTCTGTTGTTGGCGGAAGCCAGCAAGTGCAGTATTCGGCAGACAATACCATTTATATTGGCGATCAGGTTTTGAAGAATCAAGGTTTGGTTATTTTTCCAAAACACGGCGTTTACGACGGATTATTTGGTGCAAATCTGCTTCGCAATTTTATTACTTCTGTCAATTTTGATACGATGACGATTGATTTGTACAATTTCGGAAATTTCAATTATTGGGGAAAAGCAAAACCATTTGTTTTTGACTATAAATCGGGACTTCCGGTAGTAAAAATGAATCTGACTTTTGAAGATAAAAAAACAGTCGAAGGCAGTTTCACTTTTGATACCGGAGCAGGTTACGATTTAATTGCGTACGGACCTTTTAATCATAAAAATAATCTGGAAACAAGTCTAAAAACAGAATACACTTCGGTGAATTACAGTTTAGGAAAACAAACGAAAATTGTCGGCGGTACAATTCCAAATGTGGCAATCAACGGAAATAATTTTCCAAACGTAACCATCGCGTTGCAGGAATATGACGAAGCCAATAAAAGCTGGGCTTTCGCCGATGGATCACTCGGAATTGATTTAATAAAGCGTTTCAATTTCACAATCGATCTTTTGCATAAAACGGTTTATTTGGAGCCTAATAAAAATTTCAAAAAAGCGCCTTCTTTTTATTTGGGCGGAATGAATTTAGATTTTGATGAAAACCAAAACCTGATAGTAAAAAGAATCATAGATCAGCAAAATGAAGATTTGAAAAAAGTAAAAGAAGGAGCCAAAGTCACTCAAATAAATGATTTTGAAGCCAAAGATTTACTGAATCCGGAGAACCTTAAAAAGCTGAAAGAAACTAAAGAAAGCAAAGATTTCATCATAGAACAAGGCGATCAATCGATGCGAGTTTCAATTTAAAATTATCAACAAAAAACAATAGAATATCATGAAAAAACACATTTTAAATTTTATTTTGATCTGCTTTGCGGTTCAGGTGAGTTTTGCTGCAAATTTTTCGGAATATGCAGTTATTAAAGGAACAGTTTCAATTCCAGATTTTAAAGCAAAAGAAGTTACGCTTTATAATGTCGAAGAAGGAAAACCAGCGGTTGCTGCAACTGCAAAAGTCAACACACTTGGGGAATTTGGCTTTATGATACCGGTTTCAGCAGCTGGTTTTTATTACGTTGATTACGGTCAGATGAAAAGTAGAAATCAATTGATTCGCTTGTATTTGGAACCAAAATTAGACATTAGCCTTTTAATCAATAAAGAGAATTATGTCTTGAGCGGCAAAAATGTTGGACAGAATGTTTTGGTTCAAAAAGCAAATGAAATCTACAACGAATTTGCACCGTTTTCAAGACTCGGAACTAATATTACGTATGTAGATTTTTATCCGTGGATTGATAAAGGCATTGCAAAAGCAAATGAATTTTCAAAAAGTATTAAAACCAAAGATGCAGCTTTTGATAAATTATTAAAATTAGCCGTAGCGACTGATGTTGAAGAATTGACGTACACTTTTTTCAGAATGCCAAGAAGCGCTTTTCCTGATAAAGACGATCGCCCGGCGGTTATTAAAACCTGGCAGACAGATAAAAAATTTACAGATGCTGATTTGCTAAAATTGCAAAACGGTCTTTCATTGATGTCAAATTATTTCTTTTATGTAACAATGAATAGTGGTGATGCGCCAAAACGTTTGGATTTGGCTGAAGCAATTACACATATTACAGAACCAGCTCTAAAAGATGTTTATCTTCGTGATGCGGTAGCCACTTCAAGAATGAAAATTGAAGAATATGAAAAAATCGCTCCAAGCATCAAACCGTATATGATTTCTGATGCAAGTAAAACGTTTTTAATCGAATACGAAAAAGTGCTTCATAAAAATGTGGGGCAAAAAGGACTTGAATTTACGTATAACGACATTAACGATAAACCAGTTTCGTTTTCAGATTTTAAAGGTAAATTTGTTTACATTGATTTATGGGCAACGTGGTGCGGACCTTGTAAAGCGGAGATTCCACACATGAAAAAAATCGAAGAAGATTATCACGGAAAAAATATCGTTTTTGTAAGTCTTTCGTTAGACAAACCAAAAGACGCCCAAAAATGGAAAGATTTCGTTACAAAAGAACAATTGAAAGGAATTCAGTTGATGGCAGATAAAGATTTTGGTTCAGATGTGGCTAAAAATTATGACGTAAATGCAATTCCGAGATTCTTATTGTTTGATACAAAAGGAAATATCATCAATGCCGATGCACTTCGTCCGTCAAATCCGGAATTGAGAGTGCAGTTGGATAAATTATTGAAAGGTTAATTATTAGCTTTATGAAGTACAGCAAAAAAATATCAATTTTATTATTCATCGTTGGGTGTTTTTCATCCGCGAAAGCGCAGAATTTTAAAGCAACAGACCCAATTGCGGTCAATCACAAAATAAAAAAAGGTGTTCTTCCAAACGGAATGACGTATTACATTTATCCAACTGACGTAAATAAAAATACGGCGAGTTATTACATCATTCAAAATGTAGGTTCGATATTAGAAAACGACCAGCAGAAAGGTTTGGCGCATTTTCTGGAACATATGGCTTTTAACGGAACCAAACATTTTGAAGGAAAAGGAATTCTGAATACGCTTCAAAAACAAGGAGCCGTTTTCGGGAAAAATATCAATGCGTACACAAGTACAGACGAAACAGTTTACAATTTAGATAATATTCCGTCAAAAGATGGAAGCGTTGTCGATACATGTTTGCTGGTTTTGCACGATTGGTCAAATTTTTTGTCGCTGACAAATGAAGAAATCGATGCTGAACGTGGCGTAATTACCGAAGAATGGCGTACGAGACAAAATGCCCGCGCGCGAATTTACAATCAGTTGGCGCCTTATTATTACAACAATTCGCTTTATGCAGACCGCATGCCGATTGGCGATATGGAAATCATTAAAAACTTCAAATATCAGGTTTTAAAAGATTTTTATAAAGATTGGTATCGTCCGGATTTGCAGGCAATCGCTATTGTTGGAGATATTAATTCTGATGAAGTTGAAGCAAAAATCAAAAAACTTTTTGCCGATATTCCGACGCCTCAAAATCCTAAACAACGTTTTGAAATTGCAATTCCTGAGAAAGAAGAACCAACTTTTAAATTGGCTTTGGATAAAGAAATTTCGGCTTCCAATATCAGTTTTATGATTCGTCACACAGCTGAAAAACCAACGGGAACGTATGCCGATTTAGAAAAATCAACACAAAAAAGTATTGCTTTCTCGATTTTGAATAATCGTTTGGCTGAATTGGCTCAGAAACAAGAATGTCCGTTTAAAAGTGCACAAATTGGCTATCAAAATTATTCACGTTTGAACGATATATGGATTTTAAATGTTTCGCCAAAGCCTGAAAAACAGGCAGAAGCTTTCGCAGCTGTAATGAACGAATGGGTTCGAGCGTATAAATTTGGTTTTTCAAAAGGAGAAATTGAAAGAGCCGTTACGGAAACTATTTCGGGTTACGAAAATTATTTAGAAAAATTAAATGAGATTTCGCATAAACAAGTAATCGGAATGGTAAAAGACGATTATTTGGATCATGAAATAATTGCCGATCCGAAAGTAGAATTTGAAATGACGAAAAGCATTTTGAAAAGTCTGGACAGCAAAATTCTGCAAGAACAAATTGCCAAATTATACACAAAACAAAATCGTGTTATCACCGTAACTGGGGTAGAAGGCGAAGAAAACCTTAATCAGGAAAAAGCTTTTGATATTATTCAAAAAGCTGAAAATGATGCGTCATTGCAGCCATACGTTGATACTTTTGAAGGAAAAACACTTTTAGGAAATCTGAAAATCAATTCGGGAAAAATTGTTTCGGAGAAAAAAGAAACTGCAATTGATGCGACAACTTTTGTATTGAGCAATGGCGTAAAAGTGCATTATAAATTTGCCGATAAAAACAAAAAAGAGGTAGAACTTAAAGCAGAAAGCTTTGGTGGAACTTCATTATATGAACCACAAGATCTTCCATCAATTGGTCGTGCTACGGTATTGGCGATGATGTCTGGAGTTGGAGAACTTTCAAATGTTGATTTGGAAAAAGTTTTAAAAGGAAAAATTGCCAATTCTTCAGTAAGCATCAGTTCGCTTAAAGAAACAGTTTCGGGTTCTGCAAATGTAAAAGATATTGAAACGATGATGCAATTGGTTCATTTGCGTTTTGTTCAGCCAAGATTTGATAATCAGATGTATGCGCTTTTAAAACAACGATTAGAAAATTCGTTGAAAAACAGAGCAAACGACATCAATGCAAAAATGGAAGACAGTTTATCGGCTGTGGTTTATGGAAAAAATAATCCTAGAGTGCTGCCATTCAACCAAAAATATATTGATGATTTATCTTTTGATAAAATGAAATCGTTCTACCAAGATCGTTTTGCAGATGTTTCAAACTTTGAATTTTACATTGTTGGAGATATTTCGCCAGAAGTTCTGAAACCTTTATTAGAAAAATATATTGCGAGTATAAACGGAATTAAACGCAAGGAAAAGTTTAAAACAAACGTTCCAAAATGGGTTTCGAATAAAATTGATCGCGATATTTTCATTAAAATGGAAACGCCAAAAAGTTCCGTTCGTATTGCATTTTTAAAAGATTGTGCTTTTACTCAAAAAAACAGAATCTTAGCGTCATATTTAGGTGATATTCTTACGTTGCGTTATACGGAGAGTCTTCGTGAAAAAGAGGGCGGAACTTATGGTGCTGGCGTAAAAGCAGGCATTGATAAACTTCCGATTTCAAAAGTAAATCTTCAAATTAATTTTGATTGTGATGCTGATAAAGTAGAGCATTTATTGCCAATTGTTTATCAGGAAATTGATAAAATTAAAAAAGGAGAAATCGCTGCTGAAGATATCGAGAAAACGAGAACAAATTATTTGAAATCAAGAGAAGACAGCAAAAACTTCAATAGCTACAGCATGAACTTGATTTACAATTATTTTGAGAACGATTACAATATGAATAATCCTGCAACTTATGAGAATATTGTAAAAAGTGTTACTGCAAAAGATATTCAGGAATTTGCAGTTTCAGTTTTAGATAAAGCAGATGCTATGGAAGTTGTTTTCAAGCCATTAAAATAATCTGACACATTTTAGCCAGAATTTAATTTGTACTTCCGTAATCAATTGATATTTTGAATTAGTAAGCATTATTAGTTGTAATATCGGATTTTACAAGAGGGTTGTTTTTTGCTATTCAGCCCTCTTTTCTAAAATTTTACCCATGAACAAGAACATATTTTTAGTGAGTTTGCTGTCGTTGTTTACAATAATGGTAAAGGCTCAAATTTATACTCCCATTAAGTGGAAAACCAGTGTCGAAAAGATTTCAGATACTGAATATGAATTGCAGGCAAAAGCAACTTTAGATACAGGTTGGCATTTATACAGCCAGGAAGTTTCTGATGGAGGCCCAATTCCGACTCATTTTGTTTTTACTAAAAGCCCAGATTTTCAATTAATTGGAAATGTAAGAGAAGAGAAAGGAAAAACCATAAATGATCCTGTTTTTAAAATGTCAATTAAGTTTTTTGAAAAAGAAACTATATTTAGACAACGTATAAAAAACATTGGAAAAAAGTCTTTTAAAATCAAAACAGAGGTGGAATATATGGTTTGCAATGATGAAAATTGCCTTCCGCCGAGTTATGATGAACTTGAATTTGACGTAAACGCAACGATTAGTGCCAATGCCACAATTGCAAAAGAAATTGCTCCTGTTGAAGTTGTTGAAGAAATAAAAACAGACTCATCATCGACAGAAGTTAAAGCCGAAATTCCGGTTCAGAAAAAGACAGTTTTACCAACAAAATCAGTTGTTCACAAAAAGCTGAATAAAGCCGAATTAGATAGTTTATGGACGATTTTTATATTGTCATTTTTCTCTGGTTTTGCCGCTTTGCTCACGCCTTGCGTTTTCCCGATGATTCCTATGACGGTAAGTTTTTTTACCAAACAAAGTAAAAGTAAATCGCAGGGAATTAGAAAAGCTATTTTTTACGGTATTTTTATTATTACGATTTATATTTTTCTCGGAGCCGTTGTAACTTGGGCTTTTGGTGCCGATTCGCTGAATGCGCTTTCGACAAATGTTTGGTTTAACCTGATTTTCTTCGTGCTTTTGATTGTTTTTGCCATGTCATTTTTGGGCGCTTTTGAAATTATGCTGCCCAATTCATTAGCCAATAAAGTAGATAGTCAGGCAGACAGAGGCGGAATTATCGGAATATTGTTTATGGCTTTGGCTTTAGCAATTGTTTCGTTTTCATGCACCGGCCCAATTGTTGGAACATTATTGGTCGAAGCGGCTTCAAGAGGCGGAATTGCACCTTTCATGGGAATGTTTGGTTTTTCTCTGGCTTTGGCTTTGCCGTTTACCTTATTTGCGGCTTTTCCGGGTTGGTTGAATTCATTGCCAAAATCGGGTGGATGGCTAAATTCGGTAAAAGTATTTTTAGGGTTTTTAGAATTGGCTTTAGCCTTTAAATTTTTATCTAATGCCGATTTAGTGCTACAATTGCATTGGCTGGAAAGGGAAACTTTTTTAGCGATTTGGATCGCAATTTTTGCAGTGCTGAGTTTGTATTTATTAGGGAAAATACAATTGCCACATGACAGTCCGTTATCGCATATCAGCGTTGGGAGATTAAGTCTCGGAATTGTCGTTTTATCGTTTACAATTTATTTGATTCCAGGTATTTGGGGTGCGCCTTTGAAATTAATCAGCGGTTTTCCGCCGCCTTTGAATTACAGCGAAATTCCAAATGGCTTAGGAACTAATTCCGATGAATTGCCATCAAAATTGCCAGCCGGAGCTGAATTTGGTCCACACAATATTATTGCTTTTACCGATTATGATTTAGGAATGGCATACGCCAAAAAAATGCAAAAACCAGTTATGATTGATTTTACTGGACATGCCTGTGTAAATTGCCGAAAAATGGAAGACAATGTTTGGTCTGACAAAAAAGTCCTTAAGGTTTTGAAAGATGATCTTGTCTTAATTTCTTTATATGTTGATGATAAAAGAGAATTACCTCAAAACGAGCAAGTTGTTTCAAAATTGACAGGTAGAAAAATAAAATATATTGGACAAAAATGGAGTGAATTCCAAACCATTAAATACAAAACAAATGCTCAGCCTTTTTACGTATTGGTAAATAATGAAGGCGAAGCGCTAAATGAAACTTCGGCATATAATCCAGATATAGATGATTATCTGAATTGGCTCCAAAGTGGCATTTGTAATTTTAAAAATAGTTTTAATTAATTTTTATTTATTGTTACCCAAGGTTAAATTGTAAAAACGGAATAGCGAAACTGCTATTCCGTTTTTTTTGTGCAAATTCCAGATTTTATATTGTCTTTTTAGCGGGCAAAAAAATGCTTTATATTTCTAAAAAATCGACTAAAATATAGCGTGAATGTGGATAATTTATCCGATCTTACTCTTTAAATTTGAAAGAAAAAGAGCGAACAAAAATCATGAAACAAGCGATTGTAAATGCTGTAGTACATACAGGTGAAGAAATAATTGAAAATGGTGTTATTGTTATTGAAAATGGAAAAATCATTTCAGTACAAAAGGAAATTCCAAACGATATAAAACAAATTGATCTTAAAGGAAATCATATTGCAGCAGGTTTTATTGACATTCAGATTAACGGCGGAGAGCAATATTATTTTAGCCAAACGCCTAATGAAGAAACCATTCAGGATATTTATGATTCCAGTTTGAAATTTGGAACAACACATGTTTTGCCATGTTTAATTTCGTCTTCAAAAGAAACAATTCTAAAAGGAATTGATGCGGTACGTGATTATAAAGCAAAATACAATAACGGAGTTTTGGGAATGCATTTGGAAGGTCCGTTTTTAAATCCGTTAAAACGTGGTGCGCACAGTATTGATCAGGTTCGAAAACCAACAAACGAAGAACTTGAAGAAATTATCAAACATGGAAAAGATATTATAAAAGTAATTACAATTGCGCCCGAATGTTTTACAGAAGAACAACTGAAAATGTTGTTAGATAGCGGTATTATCATTTCGGTTGGTCATTCTACAATAACCCATAAAGAAGCGCAATTTTATTTTTCGAAAGGAATAAATCTGGTAACACATTTATTTAATGCAATGACACAATTCGGGCATCGTGAACCGGGTTTGGTTGGAGCAGTTTTTGAAAACGAAAAAGTGTATGCGCCTATTATTTTGGATGGAGCACATTGCGATTATGCAGCGGCAAAAGTGGCGTATAAATTAAAACAGGAAAAATTCTTTTTAATAAGTGACGCAACATTTTTAGGACGAAAAGTAGCCAATTTTAAATGGGATAATTTTGATGCGCATTTAGAAAATGGTTTTTACAGAAATGAAGATGGAAATTTAGCAGGCGCTACAATTTCTATGAAAGAAGCAGTGCAAAATGCGTATAATCATTTGAATGTTTCAGCAGATGAAGCAATAAAAATGGCAAATACGAGAGTGGCTTCAGCAATTGGAATGGAAGATAAAATCGGAAAAATAAAGGCTGGATTTCCTGCAAGCTTTGTGCAGTTTTCTGAAGATCTAAGCGAAATTGAAGTTCTTAATCTTGAAGCTTAGATTATTACTATAAAAAAAAATATTTGCATCATTGACTTAAAAATAGCAATGATGCGAATAAAATTTTATTCTAATTAAAATAGAATTACACTTTAAAAATCAATTTCTTTTTATAGAAAATCCATAAAATAAAACACCAGAAAGTCGCGTATAATAAAGCATATGCTAAAGAAGCGTTTAATGGGTTTTCAAACCAAGTAGCAATTCCGTGTTTGTATATTGAAGTTTGAAAGCTGATTTCTTCTCCAGCTATTTCTGGATCAGCAACTTTTATAGCGCTTAAAACCCTCGGAATTATTCCAGAAAAGAAAAATACAATCATTGGATTTACACCCCAAATTAAAAATAGTTTGGTCCATTTATTATAGCCTTTTACATCAATTATAAAATATAAAAGCGTCAACAAAATAATAGCTATTCCGGCAGTATATAAAACGTAAGAACATGTCCAAAGTGATTTGTTGATTGGGAAAATGATATTCCAAAGTAAACCTCCAATTAATAAAACAATTCCTGTGATGGCTGTTTTTTTGACAATTTCAATTTTTTCGATTGATAAGTTTAAAAGCTGACCAATATACATTCCTAAAATTCCAGTTCCAATTGCTGGTAATGTGCTTAAGATTCCTTCTGGATCCCAAGTTTTAGAAGAGGCCCATAAATGTCCGTTTAAAAGTGTATCGTCAATCCAAGCCGCTAGATTAGTCCCTTTTTCAAAATTGGCAGGGCCAAATCCTGGAACGGGTACAAAAGCCATCAATAGCCAATAGCCAATTAAAAGTGTGGCTAAAACTAAAAGCTGTGTTTTTAAATTGGTCTTTAAATATAAAATCGAAGTAAAGAAATACACAATTGCAATTCGCTGTAAAACGCCTGGAATTCTGGTATCTTCAAAATGTTCAAGACCGCTAAATGATAATGCAATCAAGATCAAAAAGATTCCAACTGCAAGATACGTTTTGACTTTCATTGAAAAATTTCCTAAAAGAGCATAAGCAACTGCAAAAGCGATTACCAATCGTACTCCTAATAACGGAATTCCTTCTAAACCAAATAAATGGATTCTGCTGAAGACGCTTAAAAATAATCCCAAACAAAAAATTCGAAGCGAACGGACTAAGATTTTATTAAAAACACTTCCGTCAAAATGTTTTACGGGCATTGCAAACGGAATTGCAGTTCCCATTATGAAAACAAAAAATGGAAAAACTAAATCGGTAGGAGTACAGCCATTCCATTCGGCGTGTTCTAAAGGCGGGTAAATTGAAGACCAGCTTCCGGGATTATTGACAATTGTCATTAAGAAGATGGTAAATCCTCTAAATACATCTAATGAGGTTAAACGTTTTTTGGTCATTGGTTTTTTGTTTTTTTGTGGTTAGTTTTTTTTATAGAAGAAAGATGCAATAAGCAAGATGCAAGATCTTTGGTTACTTTATTATTGCTTCTTGGATTATTTTTTGAATGTCTTCTCGGATATTTCCTTTGGCTAATTTATTTTCATCGTTTATTACTTCTGGGTATGTTCTGTTTGAAAGGAAAACATACACAATTTCGGTTTCAGGATCTGCCCAAGCCATATTTCCTGTAAAACCAGTATGTCCAAAACTTGATTCAGAAACGCAGTTGCAAGTTGGTCCGCCTTTGTGTACTCTTTTGTCAAATCCTAAACCTCTCAGAACGCCTTGATTTTTATAATAACAAGTATTGAAAGCATCAAAAGTTTGTGGAGAAAAATATTGAATACCTCCATAATTTCCTTTTTGTAGAAACAGCTGCATCATTTTGGCAACGTCCATACTGTTTGAAAAAATTCCGGCGTGACCTGCTATTCCGCCTTCCATCGCAGCCGCCATATCGTGCACATAACCTTGAATTGCCTGATGTCTGAAATAATTATCAATTTCGGTTGGAGCAATATTGCTTTTATCAAATTTATCTAAGGGATTGTAAAGCGTATTTGTCATTCCTAATGTGCTGTAGAAGTTTTCTTTGCTTAAATCTTCCAGTTTTTTATGCGTTTTTCTTTCTAAATATTCTTTCAAAATGATAAAAGTAAAGTCGCTGTATTTGTATTCTTTTTTTAACGATACCGGACTTTGAGCAATGATTTTCATAATCGTATCGTGATAATCATTTCGGATATAAAGATTGTCGGCAACTTTTGTTGTAAAACCAGTTTCGGCTATTTTTCGATAGTATTTATCAGAAGGTTGATTGTTATTGTCTAAAGTTGCTTTGTAAAACGGAATCCAAGCCTGAAGTCCTGCGTAATGATTTAGCAAATCTTTGAAAATGATATTTTCTTTGTTTGTTTTGGCAAACAATGGCAGCATATCTTTTAGTTTGGTGTCTAGCGTTACTTTGCTTTTATCATACAATTGCATCACATTTGGCAGTGTCGAAATCATTTTTGAAATCGAAGCGACATCATATAAATCAGAATTGGTTACTTTTTTTCCGTTATCATAAGTCTGCGCTCCGTATGATTTCTGAAAAATTACATTTCCTTTTCTTGCGACCAAAACCTGCATTCCTGGCGCCATTTTACCATCAATTGCTTTTTGTGCCACAGCATCTATTTTAGATAAAATCGCAGGATTCATATCTACATTTTCCGGAGCTGTAAAAGCAAGACGATTTAGTTTTTCGGTAGTTAAACCATCGTTGACATGGAAAGCATTATTAATCGAAACAGGAAGTTTTCCTTTGGCATCAATCGCTCCAAAAAGCAATTCTGCCGAAACTACCTGACTGATATCTGAGTTTTGGTACGAAACCACTAATCCTTCAATATCTTCAAAATTATCAATTGAAAGAAGCGAATATGGTTTTGCAAAAACATCCAGAATTACTTTATTGTGTTTTGCGACTTCTTTCAGCCAAAGCAATTCCGTTAAGGTAAATTCTTGTTTTTCCCAAGGTTTGTTTACTTTGTGAAAACTAATAATAACCTTGTCAAATTTTTTCAATTCCTTATTCAGACTGTCAAGATTGGTGTCTTTAACTTCTGTGATTTCCGTATATTTTTTTAATGTAGAAACAAAAGTGCTGTTCGTGTCTTCACCAAGTTTTATGTAAGCAATTTTTTCGCTTAAATCTTTAATCGGAAGGATTTCTTTATCATTCTTTAAAACTGTAATTGCATTTTCATACAATTTATAATGTAAAGCATCATTACCAGAAGGATTTAGATCTTTATAAATATTAGCCATATCGATTGGCTTGTATTTATTTAATCCTGCTTTGTATTTGTAATGCAAAATCTTTTTTACAGAATGCGCCAATCGCTCTTCTGTAATTACTTTTTCATTGTAAGCGGTTTCCAGTTTTTGAAAAGCAACTGGAACATTATCAGGACAAAGCAAAATATCATTTCCAGCTAAAATCACTGCTATTTCCAGATCTCCTGGACCTTTAAAATTGGCAGCACCTTTCATACCTAAACCATCTGTAAAAATTAATCCATCGAAACCTAATTCTTTTTGAAGCAGATTTGTAACGACGTTATAAGAAGCCGAAGAAGGACAATTTGGCTGTGATTCTAAACTCGGAATATTAAGATGTGCGACCATAACAGAAACCAAACCTTCGTTGAACATTTTTTTGTATGGATACAACTCCACTAAATCAAGACGTTCTTTAGAAAAATTAACGGTAGGCAAGGCATGATGCGAATCGGTAGAAGTGTCGCCGTGTCCTGGGAAATGTTTTCCGGTACAGAAAACGCCGTTGCCTTGAATTCCTTTCATTAAAGCAATTGCTTTTTCACTTACATTCACTTTATCTTCTCCAAAAGAACGATTTCCGATAATTGGATTTTTAGGATTTGTATTAATATCTAAAACTGGGGCAAAATTAAAATGAACGCCAATTCGTTTATTTTCGGCCGCCATATTTCTTCCCACTTTTTCAATTAAACTCAAATCCTGAATCGCGCCCAAAGTCATGTTCCAAGGATAACGATAGGTAGAGTCTAAACGCATTGCTAATCCCCATTCGGCATCGATTCCAACAAACAAAGGAACTTTTGCTTTTGACTGATATAAATTGGTCAATTTTGCCTGACGAACTGGTCCGCCCTGAAAAAAGATAACACCTCCAACTTTATAATCGGTAACTAATTTATTGATTTGATTAACGTGAACCGAATCTTTGTTAGAATAAGCCGAAACCATAAACAATTGCCCGATTTTTTCCTGAACCGACATTTTAGTATAAATGCTATCAACCCAAGCCGTTTCTTTGTCAGAATCTTTGAAAAAAGTCTTTTTCTCGCTTTCTTTTTTTTGATCATACACAACAGTATCTTTTAAAGAAATGTCTTTTTTTACATCAACTGTATTTGTGTTTTTTTTGGAAGCACAATTGGTAATTAAAAAAATAAAAGCGGCGTATAGACTTATTTTTAAGATTGAATTTTTCATGTAATTTTTTTTGAAACAATTGAATCTAAAATTTAGTTTTCAATTGATTATTCTGGTAATTCTTATGCTGTTTAGAAACTTATTCTGGTAGTACTTCGTGAACTTGTAAAGTATAATCCTAAATAGGTAATTAGTCCGTTTAGAACGATTAATTCATTGTCAAAAACATATCCTCCAAATAATGCTTTCGAATTTTCATTGATTAAATACGTGAAAAATGGAGAAAGCAAACAAATAATCGGAACCAGTTTGTCGTTGACATTTCTTGTTTTTTGGAACAAACCAAAAGCGTATAATCCTAATAATGGACCATAAGTATAAGACGCTACTTTAAAAATCATTCCAACAACAGAACTGTCATTTATCGAATTAAAAATCAAAATGATAAAAAAGATTAAAATCGAAAAACTAATATGAACCAAATGTCTCACTCGTACTGTGTTTTTCTTATGATTGTTTTCTGCTTTGTTCATTCCTAAAAAGTCCACACAGAAAGAAGTTGTTAAAGCTGTTAAAGCCGAATCTGTAGTAGCAAAAGTGGCAGCAATAATTCCCAATAAGAATACGATGGCAGGAATTAGCGCTAAATGATTTAAGGCAATTTCAGGAAATAATAAATCGGTTCTTGGTTTTCCTGTGACTAAATCAGTTGGAATTGCGATTCCGTTTTTATTCGCATAAATGTATAACAGTGCGCCAACGCTCAAAAAGAAAATATTGATTACAACAAATATTCCTGTAAAAGTGAACATGTTTTTTTGTGCTTCGCCGATGTTTTTACAACTCAGGTTTTTTTGCATTAAATCCTGATCCAGACCTGTCATCGCAATTGTAACAAACATTCCGCCTAAAATTTGTTTGATGAAATGGAATTTACTTCCCATAAAATCATCAAAGAAAAAGATCTTCGAATAATTACTGTTTTTTACTTCTTCAAAAGCGCTGATGGCACTCAAATCCATTCGGTCGCAGATAAAGTAAATAGTAAGGAAAACTGAAGTTACTAAAAAGAAAGTCTGTAAAGTATCTGTAATGATAATGGTTTTTAAACCGCCTCTGTAAGTATAAGAGAAAATAAGCAATAACGAAATTAAAACCGTGAATGCAAAGGGAATATGATAGAAATCAAAAACAAAACGCTGCAAAACAATCACCACCAAATAAAGTCGGAACGCCGAGCTAATGGTTCTACTGATTAAGAAAATAGAAGCTGCTGTTTTATAACTGAAAACGCCCATTCTGTGCTCAATATAGCCATAAATCGAGGTCAGATTCATTCTGTAATACAATGGCAATAATAATTTTGTAATAACAATAAAACCTAGTGCATTACCTAAAACAAACTGAAAATATTTGAATTGTTCACCACTTACAGCACCAACTTCGCCCGGAACCGATATAAAAGTAACTCCAGAAAGCGCAGTTCCAATCATTCCGAAGGCTACTAAATACCATTTCGAATTTTTATTGGCTGTAAAAAAAGCATCGTTTCCGCTGTCTTTTTTACTCACTCGGTGTGAGATATAAAATAATGTTCCGAAATAAACTATAATAAGGATAAGAATGGTACTTGGTGTCATTTTATTTTTGGTTTTTGATTCTTTTATAAAACTATAAAAGATTTTAAATAGTTTTGGTTTAGCTGATTTTATTTTTGAGCCTGTAAAACCGCTCTTACGCTTTTGTGCTTATGAAGTAATTCTTCGGCTAAATCATATTCAATTCCAAGTTCTTCTATAATCATTTTAATAGCGCGTTTTACCAGTTTTTCGTTAGAAAGCTGCATATCAACCATTTTGTTGCCTTTTACTTTTCCTAATTTAATCATCACCGAAGTTGAGATCATATTTAGCGTCAGTTTTTGCGCTGTTCCTGATTTCATTCGGGTACTTCCGGTTAAAAATTCTGGTCCAACAATCAATTCAATTGGATAATCTGCTTCCTGAGCAATAAGTCCGTTGCTAATGCAGGAAATACTTCCTGTTTTGACATTGTGTTCTTTTGCTTTTTTCAAAGCTCCTAAAACATAAGGCGTATTTCCAGAAGCCGCAATTCCGATAATAAAATCTAAACTTGAGATTTCATATTTGGCCAAATCTTTCCAGGCTTGTTCCGTGTCATCTTCAGCATTTTCAACCGCTTTTCTGATAGCAGTATCTCCACCGGCAATAATTCCGATAATCATATCATGCGGAACGCCAAAAGTAGGTGGACATTCTGATGCATCTAAAATTCCGATTCGTCCTGAAGTTCCTGCTCCAATATAAAATAGTCTTCCGCCCAATTGCATTTTTTTTACAATGGCTTTAACTAGTTTTTCTATTTTAGGAATTTGCTCTTCAATAATATGCGGAACTTTTTTGTCTTCTGTATTAATGTTTGTAAGAAGTTCTTTCACGCTCATTTGATCCAAGTCTTTGTACAAAGATTCTTGTTCAGTTTCAGGATTTTTATTTTTCATTTTTCTTTTTTTTTGATTTTTGAAACCACAACTATTCGAATTTCAGGTTTCACTACTTTACATTAATAGTTTGATATTTTTATCTAGAATGGAATTTAATTTTAAAACATAGAAACACAGATTTTGATTTTTGTATAAAAAGGTAACCAATCTTTAAAAAGAAAACCAAAGAGAAATACATTTATGCATAGCAATATATGTGTGTGTGTTTATGCTTATGAAACGCTTTTTTGTAAGTCTATAAAGTCTATGTTTCTAGTGTTTAAAAAATTAAGGTTAAAGGAACTGAATTAGAAATATTATTTATAAATGAGATATTTTATTCGCATTTTTTTGAAAGTTTCCAAGTCTTTTTTCCAGCTTTGTCTTATTTGAGCTTCAGAAACGCCACTTTCAATTTGTTGCTGTAATTTTTTTGTTCCAGCCAGTTTGGTGAAAAAAGCATTGAAGAATTTCGTTTTGTCACTTGTATTTTGATACGCTTTAATGAGCCATTTTAGCTCAAGCTGTTTTAATTTTGGGTAAGAAGTCAGGTCTTCACCAAAACATTCTTTCCCATTGTATAAAGGATCTTTTGCACCAAAATTAGGTTTAGGTGTAAAAGTGAAATTCGTTTTGCTTAAATAGGGAGAACCGTAAATTTGAAATTGTGTCTCCGTGCCGCGTCCCACGCTTACATTTGTTCCTTCAAAAAGACATAAACTAGCATAAAGATTGATGGATTGATCATTAGGTAAATTTGGCGAAGGTTTAACTAATAAACTGTACGGCATTGTTCTTTTATAATCCAAACAAGGAATAACGGTCAATTTGCATTGAGCACCATCTTTCAGCCATTTTTCGCCGTTTACCATTTGTGCATATTCACCAATTGTCATTCCGTGTAATAATGGAATAGGGTGCATGCCCACAAAACTTGTAAATTCTTTTTCTAAAAGCGGTCCGTCAACAATAGAACCATTTGGATTTGGTCGGTCAAAAACAATAAGCGGAATGTTGTTTTCTGCGCAAGCTTCCATTACATAATGCAACGAAGAAATATAAGTATAGAAACGCGCGCCTACATCCTGCAAATCAAAAATCATGACATCGATTCCGGCTAATTGCGCTGGTTTTGGCTTTTTGTTATCACCGTAAAGTGAAATGATTGACAAGCCGGTTTTAGGATCTTTTCCGTCAACAATGTGTTCGCCAGCATCAGCAGTTCCTCTAAATCCGTGTTCAGGAGCAAAAATGGTTTGTACAGCAATTTTTTTCTCCAAAAGAAAATCAACTACATGAGTTTTGTTGGATAAAATTCCGGTTTGATTAGTCACAATTCCAACTTTTTTATCTTTTAAAAGAGGAAGATATTTTTCGTAATTATCAGCTCCGGTCTTGATAACAGCAACATTGATTTCTTCTGAATTATTAGTTTGAATTGCTGAGGAATAAGTCGGAATAGAAAATAGAAATGCCGCAACAAAAGCGCTTTTTGCTATAAATTTTATCATTTTAAATAGAGTTAATAGTTAAGACAAAAATATTGACTAAATAAAATTAAGATATTATTTGGTTGTATGTGAATGTTTTAGGTAGATTGGGGGAAATCTAAAAACTAATATTGTATAGCCTGAATATTCAGGTTAAAATTTTATTTGGTCTCTTTTTTATCTATCACCATGTGTTTTAAAAAAGAGTATTTTTAAAATACTGCCTCTGAAATAACTCAATTCAGAGGCAGTTTTATTATAAAGGGGCAAATAGTTTATTTATGAATTCTGAATTACCAGCCTGGGTTTTGTTTCAATGTAACTCCCTGAGCTTTGTATAAATCAATGTCATTCGTTGGAATGTTCATTAAGTAATGCTTAGCCTCAAAATTTCTTGTACTTGCCGGATATATTTTCACATAACCATTAGCATCTACAACAGTTTGTGATCCAACAGGAGTTCCAATTCTTGCACCAAGATTTACATCTGGATTTTTTGAAGTATCTAAATAATCACCTTTTTTCCAACGGTAAATATCAGCTTGTCTTAATGTTGTCCAGCTCATAAATTCGATTTGACGCTCACGACGTACTTCCCAAATCAACGGATTAACAACACCTGAAATTTGCTCTAAAGCAGAAGTTCTTCTTGGATCATTGATCGCTACACCTCCAGCTGAAGCATTAGTTCCATTAGTAGTTAAAGGAGCAATTCCTGCACGAGTACGTACTTTGTTTATAGAGATATCAAGATCGTTATTTGTTGCAGTTCCTAATTCAGCACAAGCTTCAGCATAATTTAAATATACTTCACTTAATGTAAATAACGGAGCATCAGTGTAATTACGTCCTCCAGTTGTAACATCTGGACCTGTTGTTGCAGGATTGTTGTACAATTCAAACACATATCCAGACATTGAAACTAAAGCTGTTGTTCCAAAAGGTTTTCCTTTATAACCATAGTTAGCAGGATTTACAGTTTTTCCAAAACGAGGATCTCTGTTAGTAAAAGTATTTGTAACTGTATTATCACCAAGATATTGGCTGTTTCCAGCTTGCTGAATTGGTAATCCGTTTGTAGTTACATAACTGTCTGCAGCCCATTTTGTTAAACCGTACTGAATTGTTGAAGTATTCGTATAGTTTTGTAATGAGTGCATCAATACGTTTGTTAAATAACGTTTTGCAAGAATAACTTCAGTATTTCCAAGTAATTCAACTGAGTTGTAAAGACCTTTCCAATCCGCATTTAATTTGTAAGCTGGATTATTCATAATAACCAAAGAAGCCGCTTTTGCTTTGTTTAGATAAGAGCTTCCGTCCTGACCTAAATGGTATTTTCTGTAAGTTCCTTCATAAAGACAAGCGTTGCTTAAAGCAGCATAAGCTGTGTATTTATTAGCTGTAACATTTTTATCATCAGCAGGAAGCATTAAATCAGCAGCTTCTTGTAATTCTGCAATTACTTTGTCCATGATTTCTGCTCTTGGTTTTGCCGGAGCATAAACCTCTGCATCACCTTGTGCTAAATATTTATCAGTATACGGAACGTCACCAAATTTTTGAACTAAACGATAGTAAGTATAAGCTCTGAAAAATTTAGCCACACCAGTGTAATGGTTCTTTTTATCTGGAGACATATTTACAGTAGGCAGTTTTTCAAGCATCAAATTGCAACGGCGAATCAATGTATAATATTCGTTCCAAGAATAAGTATTAGTTGTAGCTGCAGTAATTGGCATTTGATAAAAAGTAAAAGCCGATAAGTTGTCATCTACTCTGTAATCACTTCCGTGGTAGTAGAAAAAAGAAAGTCCAATTGTGGTTCCGTTTCCATAACCGTAAAAAGTATCATAGTTTAGCCATGAAAATGTTCTTACGTTATCTTCTGATTGCCAGAAGTTATCATTGGTAAATTTATCTGCAGGATCATCTTGAAGATAATCTGTACAGCTCACTGCAGTCATTGATGTTGCAGCAACAGCAAACAAAAGCAGAAATCTTGATTTTATATTTGATTTTTTCATTTTAAAAGTTTTGTAAGATTAGGATTAGAAAGAAAGCTCAACACCAAAAGACCATGTTTTAGTATATGGATAAGCTCTTCCCCAGAAAACTTCAGTTTCATCAATTTCAGGGTCAACAGGAAGACGTTTATCTTTCCATGTTACGATGTTTTCACCTGAAGTATAAAGTCTTACTTTATCTAACCCGGCTTTTTTCACAATATTTGCTGGTAAAGAATATCCAAGGCTAAAGTTTTTAAGACGGAAGTATGACATATCTAATAAATATCTTGTTTGTGTTACAAAGTTATTCATACCATTTGTGCTTCCTCCAAATGCAGTTGATTCACTACCGTAATAAGGATTAGGAAAATAAGCATCTGTGTTTTCTGGTGTCCAGTAATCAGCTTGGTTTGCATACATCTGTTGTGGTGCACGATAAAAAGGTAAAACAGCATCAGAAGCAGCCCAGTAATCACGTTTACCAACTCCTTGGAAGAAAGCTGAAACATCAAATCCACGATATGTACCACCTAATGTAATTCCGTATTTGTAACGAGGAGTTGAATTACCAATTTTGCTTAAATCTCCATGATCATCTGCAGTTCCTGCTCCACGTGATATAGAACCATCTCCATTTGCATCGATATAATGAACATCACCAGCGCCGTATTTAAAATTACCAAGCATTGTTTTAGAATAATCAACACCATTAACCGTTTTACCGTTATTAGTGATTACGTCATCAGCCTGAAGAAGTCTGTCACTTGTAAGTCCCCAAATTTGTCCAATTTCATAACCATCATAATAAGTAGATAATAATTTAGAACTGTTGTTCCATTTTGTTACAACTGATTGATAATCTGATAAAGCAACATCAACAAATACTGAAGCATTTTCGCCTAATTGTTTGTTAAAGTTCAAAGAAAGTTCCCACCCTCTTGTTCTCATGTTTCCTGAGTTTGTCTGTGCAGCCGACTGACCAAAAGATCCTGGAAGTGTTATACCTGGAGCTAACATTCCTTTTGTGTCACGCTGATACCAGTCAAACGAAGCACCAAGCATGTCAAATATTTTAATATCAATACCTACATCTTTTGTATATACTTTTTCCCATGTTAAAGCTGGGTCAACGTTAGTTGGCAAACTCATAGAAGGAGGAAGTGTAGAACCACTATTTACCCAAGAAGGATTTGTAGAGTTTAATAAAGATAAGAAAGCATTGTTTCCTACGTTTTGATTTCCGATTGATCCAATAGAAGCACGTAATTTAAGGTCATTTAACCAAGAACGAGTACCTTCCATAAATTTCTCATTCACAATTTTGTATCCTACAGAAGCAGAAGGGAAGAAGCCCCATTGTTGGTCTGTTGGGAATTTTGAAGAACCATCATAACGAGCATTTAATTCTACTAAATAAATTCCGTTATAATCGTAATTGATACGTCCAAAGAAACCTGCAATTGAATACGTTGTTTCTGCTGGATTTAAAGAGCTATTTGCAGATCCTGAAACAAATTGTTCACCTACTGCAAGGTTAAATTCTGGTTTTGATTTATCTAAAAGAGTATTTCTTCTTGCATAATTACGAGAATATTCTTGCCACTCAGAGTTGAAACCTCCTAAGAATTTGAAGTTATGCTTGTCCAATTGCTTTTTGTAATTCGCATAAACATTTATAACATTTGTAGCAGATTCTGATTTTGATTGTCCAACGAAATCATTTCCAGTTTCAAGTGTTGCAGGTACTGCTGTTTGAATTGTTGTCGCATCATATGGCATAGCAGACCAGCTATCCCAAGCCTGGAATTTTCCACCATTTTGTTTTCTGTTCGAATAGTTCGTTACGTTGCTTACTTCAGCAATTACATTGAATGCTTTAGTAATGTCAGCCGTAAATTTTGCGCTTAATCTAGTATTGCGGTTAGTGTTTTCATTTCTTGATGCATTTGATAAATATCCTCCTGCAGTACGGAAATTATATCCTCTGTATGTTCCAAAATTTGGGAAATACTGACCCCAACGAAGTGCATATCCAAAATAACCTCCATAACCAGTATCATCAGTACCAGAACCACCATAGTAGTTAAAAGGCTGCTCATAAGAACTGTTGATTGACATTACTTTGAAGTCACCAGTAAGCCATTCAGCTAATTTTGTGGTAAATCCTAAGTTAATATTGATACGTTGTTTTTGTTCCTGGTTTACTCTTAACATACCTTCTTGGTTGCTAATTGCAAATGAAGCAAAGAAAGAACTCTTATCACCTAAATTACCTTGTGCAGATAAATTGTGTGTTGTTTGAAGTGCATCTTTTGCATATAATTCTTTGTTTGCGTCCCAAACTCTGTAGAAGTATGGTGTACCATTTTTAATTTCCCAGTCTTCTCCATAAACCATCTCATGACTAGTACGATTATTTGCGTATTTTTCTTTCCAGTTTTTAATTCCTGCAAGTAAAGTGCTATAGTTTTGACCAAAAATTTCTGGAGTAGAACCATCTGTACGTGTTCCCGCTGCAATTAATCCCGGAATCTCATCAGTTGGATCTAAGAATTTTAATGTAGAAATTGGGTTAACAAAAGCGGTGTTTCCACTATATGAGAATCTTACTTTTCCTTCTCCAGTTTTTCCTCCTTTAGTTGTAATAAGTACCACACCAAAAGCTGCACGAGCTCCGTAGATAGAAGCAGAAGCGGCGTCTTTAAGAACAGACATCGTTGCAATATCATTTGGATTGATAAGAGACAAATCTGTCGGAACTCCATCAACTAATATTAAAGGAGCGTCTGAACCATTAATAGTACCAGCACCACGAATATTGATATTGGCAGCACGATTAATATTTCCTGAGTTAAAACTAACATTTACACCAGGTGTAGTTCCCTGTAATGCTTTGCTGACATCAGTTAAAGGTCTGCTTCCGATTGTTTTTGCAACATCGATATTTGCTACAGCACCTGTTAGATTTGTTTTTTTCTGAGAAGCAAAACCAACGACAACTACTTCATCTAATTTTGAAGTCGTTTCTGAAAGAGTGACATTTAATTTTTGCTGATTCTCAATTTTAATTAATTGGGTTTCAAACCCCATGTAGCTAAAGCTCAAAGTTCTTCCTGGCGCGATTGAGATGGTGTAGTTTCCATCAAAATCGGTGGTGGTGCCATTAGATGTTCCTTGAATAACGACAGTGACTCCAGGAATTGGAACTCCGTCCGTTTTGCTTTTTACAGTTCCAGTGATTGTTTTTGCTTGTCCAAATGCTGTTTGAATAAACAAAACCAATAATGAAATAAGAAGTAATTTTTTCATGATTATCTGGTTTTTTTTAATGGTTGTTGAGCAAATATATTTATTTATTGCATACAAATGCATTATTTAATCTTTTTTTTCAAAAATTAACTAAAATAACGCAAAAACATGCAAAAATTCATATTTAAATTATTCGTAATTAAGACTTGGAATTTAAAATTTGCGTACTGTTGCAGATTGTAAGGAGTTTTCGGATATAAATTGAAATATTTGATATATTTGTCCTGAATTTTAACTTTTCAAAAATATGCTGAAAGCCGAAAGACATAAATACATAATGACAAAGCTAATTGAGGACCAAAAAGTTGTCACAACAGATTTGGCTTTGGCTTTAGATTTGTCTGAAGATACTATTCGTCGCGATTTGAACGAACTTGACAGTAAAAAGCTGTTAGTGAAAGTATATGGTGGAGCAGTTCAGGTATCAGAAAAATCTGCTAATGTATTTGATATATATATTGCAGAAGAGGAAGAAAAAACTAAAATTGTGACAAAAGCATTGTCTTTACTTCGTGATGACCAGGTTATTATAATGAGTGGAGGAAGCACAAATTTGGTTTTTGCAAAGTTAATTCCAGCCAATTTAAAAGCTACTATTTATACTTATAGTCTTCCAATTGCCATGCAATTATCACAGCATCCAAATATAGATTTAATATTTATTGGTGGAAAAATGCAAAAAAACGCAATGGTAACTATTGGTATGGATGTGATTCAGGTTGTATCCAAAATTAAAGCCGATATTTGTTTCATCGGCGCAAGTAGTATTAATATAAAACAAGGCTTGACGGAAATTGGTTATGAGATTTCAATTGTCAAAAAAGCAATGATAGAAGCTTCTGATAAGGTAGTTTCAATGTTTTCTTCGGATAAATTAAATACTAAAATGGCACACGGTGTTTGTGATCTTACTCAATTGGATACTATAGTTACTGATCTTGATCCGAATGATAGCAGATTGGAAGAATATAGGAAATCCGGAGTACTTATACTGTAATTTTCATTTTCATATCTCAATTTTTGCATGTTTTTGCATGTTTTTAATTTTATTTTGTTAAATAACGCAAAATAATGTAATTGTTCTGTTTTTGTTCTATATATTTGTTAAAACTAAATTTTAACTATATAGATATATTATGAAAACCACTACTTCTTTGGCTTACGACATACCAGGAAAATTTGAAGAAACCCGATTTGAGAAAAATCATAATGTAATCTTTGAAAGTTCTGCTACAGCTTCAAAAAATGTCGCTCAAGAAATAGCTGAATTAATACGTTTAAAACAAGCTACAAATGAATCCTGTGTATTAGGTCTTGCAACAGGTTCTTCTCCTATAAAGGTTTATGAGGAATTAGTGAGAATGCACAGAGAAGAAGGATTAAGCTTTAGCAATGTAATTACTTTCAACTTGGATGAATATTATCCAATGAATAAAGAAAATCGCCAAAGTTACCATTACTTCATGCATCAGCATCTTTTTAATCACATTGATATTAAGCCTGAAAATGTTAATATTCCTGACGGTACAGTTGCAATTGATGAATTGAATCAATATTGCATCGATTACGAATTGAAAATCAAAAATGCCGGCGGACTTGATTTTCAATTATTAGGAATTGGTCGTACGGGGCACGTTGGTTTCAACGAGCCAGGTTCGCATATCAATTCAGGAACACGAATCATTACTTTAGATCATATTACCAGAGTTGATGCTTCTTCTGATTTCAACGGAATTGACAATGTTCCAAAACGTGCGATCACAATGGGAGTTTCAACCATTATGAAATCAAAACGAATCGTATTAATGGCTTGGGGTCAAAATAAAGCTTCTATCATTAAGAGAACAATTCAGGGAGATATCAGTTCTGAAGTTCCTGCTACATTTCTACAAAATCATCCAAATGCAACTTTTGTATTGGATCAATCTGCAGCTTCAGAATTAACGCGTTTTAAAACGCCTTGGCTTGTTGGAGAATGCATCTGGACAGAAGAATTAAAAAGTAAAGCTATCGTTTGGCTTTGTAAAAAAACGAAACAATCCATTTTAAAACTTACCGATAGAGATTACAATAATAACGGAATGTCTGATCTTTTGGCACAGGAAGGTTCTGCTTATGATTTGAACATCAATATGTTCAACGTTCTGCAACACACCATTACAGGATGGCCTGGCGGAAAGCCTAATACAGATGATTCACATCGTCCGGAAAGAGCCAATCCAGCCAAGAAAAGAGTGATTCTTTTCAGTCCACATCCAGATGATGACGTAATTTCTATGGGAGGAACTTTTTCAAAATTGATCAAACAAGGACATGATGTGCATGTTGTTTATCAGACTTCTGGGAATATAGCAGTTACCGACGATGAAGCATTGAAGTTTGCTGAAGTTTGCAACGATTTTGCCGGAGAAAATCTTCCAGAAGACATCAACTTCAAATCGGTTATCGAGTTTTTGAACAACAAATCAGAAAATCAGATTGATTCTCTAGAAGTTAGAAAATTAAAAGGATTAATCAGAAGAAGAGAATCTTACGCAGCAACAAGATACATTGGACTAAAAGATGAAAACACACACTTTTTAGATCTTCCGTTTTATGAAACAGGACAGGTAAAAAAGAATCCGTTAGGACCAGAAGATATTGCTATTGTAAAAGAAATCATCGCAAGAATAAAACCGCATCAGGTTTTTGCAGCTGGAGATTTGGCAGATCCACACGGAACACATGAAGTGTGTCTGAATGCGATTTTTGCAGCGATGAAAGAATTGAAGCCAGAAAAGTACATGGATGATTGTTGGTTATGGTTATACAGAGGAGCTTGGCACGAATGGGATATCCACGAAATTGACATGGCAGTTCCGCTTTCTCCATCAGAAGTATTATTGAAACGTCATGCGATTTTATACCATCAATCTCAAAAAGACAGAGTTATGTTCCAAGGAAATGATTCAAGAGAATTCTGGGTTAGAGCCGAAGACCGAAATAAAAACACTGCGATTCTTTACGATAAATTAGGATTAGCAGAATACGAAGCTATCGAGGCTTTCAAACGTTTTGATTATTAATTAGTATGCTTGTATGAAAGAACCTGGCGGGATTTTAAATTCCGTCAGGTTTAAAATTATACAGCCAATATCGACTTTCAAATTAACTTCCAAAAGCAATACAACCCAATAATGCCTGATTTAATTCAATTACAACAACTATCAGATTCTTTAGAAGGAACTCTTTTTTATGATGATCTTCATAAAAAACTGTATGCCACAGATGCTTCTGCTTATAGAATTATGCCGGAAGCCGTTGCTATTCCTAAAACTGAAGAAGATATTGTAAAAATTATTCGCTTTGCGTCAGAAAATAATATTTCAATAACACCAAGAACGGCAGGTACTTCTCTGGCGGGACAAACTGTTGGTAACGGAATTATTGTAGATGTTTCTAAACATTTTACCAAAATTGTTTCTTTTGATGCCGAAAAGAAAACCATTACAGTACAACCCGGAGTAATTCGCGATGAATTGAATTTATATTTAAAACCGCACGGATTGTTTTTTGCACCAACTACATCAACTACCAACAGATGTATGATTGGCGGAATGGTCGGGAATAATTCATCGGGAACAACTTCAATTCGCTATGGCGTTACTAGAGATAAAATAGTCGAAATAAAAGCAGTTTTAAGTGACGGAAGTATTGCGGTTTTTAAAGATTTAACTTCTGCAGCATTTATTGAGAAAACAAAAGGAGATTCTTTAGAAAGTAAAATCTACAAAACAATTTACGAAGAACTTTCAAACGAAGAAAATCAGGAAGAAATCCTAAAAGAATTTCCAAAACCAGAAATTCACAGAAGAAACACGGGTTATGCGATTGATGTTTTACTGAAATCAAAACTTTTTTCGGGTACAGAAAATACCATCAATTTAGGAAAATTGCTTTGTGGAAGTGAAGGAACGTTGGCATTTACGACAGAGATAACTTTAAAAGTAGACGATTTGCCGCCAACCAATAATATTATGGTTGTGGCGCATTTTCATACTATTCATGAAAGTTTAGAAGCAGTCGTTACCGCAATGAAACATCATTTGTACACTTGCGAAATGATGGATGATACAATTTTAGATTGTACCAAAACCAACAGAGAACAAGCCAAAAACAGATTTTTTATTGTGGGCGAACCAAAAGCAGTTATTATGCTTGAAGTAGGATCACATATTAGTATGGAAGATGCAGAACTACAGGCCGATGCATTAATTAAAGAACTTCAGGATAATAACTTTGGATATGCATTGCCAAAAATTTACGGAGAAGATATTGATAAAGTAAATGAGGTAAGAAAAGCAGGACTCGGACTTTTAGGAAGTATTGTTGGAGACGACAAAGCAGCTGATTCTATTGAAGATACAGCAGTTGAATTAAGTGATCTTCCTAATTATATTGCTGATTTTGCGGCAATGATGGAAAGACATGGACAAAGCGCGATTTACTACGCCCATGCCGGAGCGGGAGAGCTGCATTTGCGTCCGAAGATAAATTTAAAAACAAAAGAAGGCTTGCATCAGTTTAGAAATTTATCTACTGAAGTAGCGCATTTGGTGAAAAGATACAGAGGTTCGTTAAGTGGTGAACATGGCGATGGAATTTTACGTGGTGAGTTTCTGCCGTTTATGATTGGCGATAAAAACTACGAACTGCTAAAACGAATTAAAAAAGCATTTGATCCTAACACGATTTTGAATGTTGGGAAAATCGTAAATGCTTCTAAAATGGATGAAAACCTTCGTTTTGAAGCGGGAAGGGTAGAACCTGAAATAAAAACGATTCAGGATTTCTCTGATAGTTTAGGAGTTTTGCGTGCTGCTGAAAAATGCAATGGTTCTGGCGATTGCCGTAAATTGCCTTCGGCAGGCGGAACTTTATGTCCAAGTTACCGTGCCACAAGAAATGAAAAAGATACTACGCGTGCACGTGCTAACGCTTTAAGAGAATATCTGACGAATTCAGAAAAAGAAAATAAATTCGATCACGAAGAATTATACAAGGTTTTTGAGTTGTGTGTAAGCTGTAAAGCCTGTGCAAGCGAATGTCCGAGCAATGTAGATGTGGCAACTTTAAAAGCAGAATTTTTATACCAATATCAAAAAGCAAACGGATTTTCTTTCCGAAATAAAATATTTGCTTTCAATTCTAAACTAAATGAATTTGGAAGTATTGCGCCATCTGTTACCAATTGGGTTTCAAATCTTTCATTCGTTAAAAAACGTATGGGAATTGCGCCTGAAAGACAAGTGCCTTTACTGGCTCCAAAGACTTTTAGAAAATGGTATGAAAAGAACAAAAAACGTTACGCTACGAACTCTTTTGAAAACGGCAGCATTTATCTTTTTTGCGATGAATTTACCAATTATTATGATGTTTCAGTCGGAATTGATGCTTACGAATTATTAACCAAATTAGATTACAACGTAATTGTAATTGATCACGAAGAAAGCGGAAGAGCTTTTATTTCAAAAGGTTTTCTGGAAGAAGCGCAGGAAATCGCGAATAAAAATGTCAATATTTTTAAAAATATAATTTCTGAAAACACACCTTTAATCGGAATTGAACCTTCTGCAATATTAACTTTTAGAGATGAATATTTGCGATTAGCCGGTGATAAAGAAAGTGCTGAAAAATTAGCCAAAAATACCTTCACGGTTGAAGAATTTTTCAAAAGAGAAATTACAAACGGAAAAATTCATGCGGGACAATTTTCTGAAAAAGAGAAAAATATCAAAATTCATGGGCATTGTCATCAAAAGTCGTTAAGTACAGTTGAAGCGTCTTTTGCAATGCTGAATGTTCCAAAAAATAATACGGTTACGATTTACAATTCGGGCTGTTGCGGAATGGCGGGTTCATTTGGATATGAAAAAGAACATTACGAAATAAGCATGCAGATGGGAGAAGATACGTTGTTCCCGAAAATCAGGACAACAGAGCCATCAACAGAAATTGCCGCAGCAGGAACCAGTTGTCGTCATCAGATTTTTGACGGAACTAACAGAAAAGCGATGCATCCCGTGACTATTTTAAAGGATTGTCTGAAATAATTTTTTTGTACTTTACTAGTGCTTTTCAAAAATAGTATTTTATAAAAACAGCAGTTATGAAAAAAACAATTTACACCTTTTTGTTCGCATTTCTAATTTTTACAGCAAGAGCGGCAAAGGTTGATACTTTACAAGTTTTTAGCGCTTCGATGCAAAAGAATATAAAAACTTGTGTCGTAGTTCCGGATAATTATAAAAAAAGCAAGAAAGCATTTCCGGTTGTTTATCTGCTTCACGGCTACAGCGGAAATTATCGTTCTTGGGCAAAAGATTTTAAAGAACTCGGAAAACAAGTCGATCAATATGGTTTTATAGTAGTTTGCGCCGACGGAAATTATGGAAGTTGGTATTTTGACAGTCCGATAGATCCGAGTTTTAAATATGAAACTTATGTTGTAAAAGAATTGGTTCCTTTTATTGACAAACAATACAAAACCATTGCAGACCGTAAAGCAAGAGCCATTTCAGGTTTGAGCATGGGCGGACATGGCGCATTGTATTTATCTTTCAAACATCAGGATGTATTTGGAGCTGCGGGAAGTATGAGCGGAGGAGTGGATATTCGTCCGTTTCCTGAAAATTGGGATATCAAAAAACGATTAGGAACAATTGCTGATTTTCCTGAAAACTGGAATCAAAATACGGTTACAAATATGCTGGATTTAGTAAAAGACAATAAATTAAAACTGATTATTGATTGTGGCGTTGATGATTTTTTCATGACTGTAAACAGAGAACTTCATGCAAAAATGTTGGCCCTAAAAATAAATCACGATTATATCGAACGCCCAGGCGAACATAATTTAAAATATTGGGAGAATTCCCTAAAATTTCAACTGTTGTTTTTTTACAATTATTTCAATGATGCTGAAAAAACAAAGTAAACGATAAGTGTATTGCGGTTTTTTTTGTCAATTTACCGTGAGACTTAAACTTTGGTTGGTTATCCTAACAGGTTTTTAAAGCCTGTTAGGTTTTTTTTAGCCACTCCCGATAGCTATCGGGATAAAAGATTAAAAAAGATTTTTTTCATTACAAATTAAATCTGCTTAATCTGCGAGAGAAAAATGGCCGCTAAAGATTAAAAATAAAAGAAAACTTTGCGAACATTGCGTAAACTATTGCTCCCGATAGCTATCGGGATTGCGGTTAAATAAACTATACTAACTACCTAAAATAATAATTATGAAAAGCATAAAAATTATGATTTTGGTGTTGCTGATTCAAACCAAAATTTTCAGTCAGCAGTCTCCAAAAAGAGAAATGCGAGCAGCTTGGATTTCTACCGTAGAAAATATCGACTGGCCATCTAAACCAGGATTATCAGATAAAGAAATGAAGAACGAAATGATTGCTATTTTGGATAATCTTCGTTCGTATAATCTTAATACCGTAATTTTTCAGATTCGTCCAACAGCCGATGCGTATTACAAATCGACAAAAGAACCAGCATCGCATTGGATAACAGGAATTCAAGGCGTTGCTCCGGGTTTTGATCCGTTACAGATGATGATTGATGAAGCGGGAAAACGCGGAATGAACGTTCATGTTTGGCTAAATCCGTATCGTGTTCAAAAAGATACTGTTAGAGATGTGCTTTCAAAAGATCATTTGTATTTTAAAAGACCAGACCTTTTCCTGACGTACGGAAAAACGAGATATTTCAATCCAGGTTTAAAAGAAACCAGAGATTTTGTGGCTTCTGTTGTTGGCGAAATTGTTCGTAAATATGATATTCAGGCAGTTCATATGGATGATTATTTTTATCCATATAAAATCGCTGGACAAGAATTTCCAGATGAAAAAGCATTTGCCAAAGAACCGCGTCAGTTTAAAGACAAAGACGATTGGAGAAGAGACAATGTCGATTTAATTATCAAACAAATTAGAGATACTATTATTGCCAATAAACCAGAAGTTGAATTCGGAATTTCGCCTTTTGGAGTTTGGAGAAATATTGCCAAAGATTCTGAAGGTTCTAAAACTGTTGCCGGAGCTACAAATTATGATGATTTGTATGCGAATATATTAAAATGGCAAAAAGAAAACTGGATCGATTACGTAACACCTCAAATATATTGGCACATTGGTTTTGACCGCGCCAATTTTGAAGTTTTGGCAAAATGGTGGGCAGAACACAAATATGGAGCAAATGTTTATGTTGGTCATGGCGATTATAAAATTTCGAATACAGCAAAAGAACCGGAGTGGAGAAGCCCTGACCAAATCGTAAAACAGATTGAAATGATTCGGAAAATGCCTCAAATTGATGGTTCAATGCATTTTACTGCTTCGACTTTTCTAAAAAAAGGAGATACGCTTAGACAGCCTCTTCTTCAAAAAGAATACAAATACATTGCTTTAACGCCAGAAGCAAACAGAATTACCAGATTAAAACCTGAAGTGCCAACAAATGCAGTAATTGCTAAAAAAGGTGACAAAGCAGTTTTAACTTGGAAAGCGACATTAAACGACAAAAAATATGTGATCTACAGATTTCCAAAAGGGAAAATTACTGATTTCTCAAATCCTCAGAATATTTATTATGTGACAACGGCTCTAAAACTAGAAGTGCCAAACCCAGATTTGGAAAACTACGTTTATGCGCTCACCGCTTTGAGTCAGACCCAGACAGAAAGCAGTCCGATTGAATTTTCAGCAAAATAAAATATAAAAAGAGATGAGAAAAAATATTCTTCTATTAGCCCTATTTCTAAGTTCGCTTAGTTTTGTACAAGCCCAAAAAATAGACATAATTCCGAAACCTGTATCCGTTCAACAAAGCGCGGGACAATTTGTTTTTCCTTCACCATTAAAAGTTGTTGTAGACAAAAAACTAAAAAACAGTGCCGATTATATCACTGCAGATTTTTCAAAAAATACAGGAATTAATCCAATTGTTTCGACAGGAAAAAAACACGGAAAAAATAATATTTCATTTTTAGTAGATAAGAAATTGGATCTTCCAAATGAAGGTTATCAATTGGAAATAAATGAAAAAGGAATTTTCGTAAAAGGAAAAACGGATAAAGGTGTTTTAAACGGATTCCAGACTTTACTGCAAATTTGTTCTGCGAAAGAAGTTAAAAAAGGAGCTCTTCCGTTTGTGAAAATTGAAGATTATCCTCGTTTTGACTGGCGCGGAATGATGCTCGATTGTTCACGACAATTCTTCGATAAACAAACCGTAAAAAATTATATCGATTGGTTGGCCGCTCATAAAATGAATGTTTTTCACTGGCATTTAACTGATGATAACGGCTGGAGAATCGAAATCAAATCGATGCCCGATTTAACTCTAAAAGGAGCTTGGAGAGGTCCAGGCGAAGTTTTGCTTCCATCTTATGGTTCTGGAGACAAACGTTACGGAGGTTTTTATACACAAGAAGATATTAAAGAAGTCGTGGCTTATGCAGCAAATCGCGGTATTTCTGTAATGCCAGAAATCGAAATTCCGGGACATTCACGTGCTGTAACAGCTTCATATCCAGAAGTGGGTTGTGCGATAACGCAGGAACTTAAAAGTGTTCAGGGCGAAGTAAAAAATGTTTGGTGTGTAGGACGCGAAGAAAATTATGATCTTTTAGATTCAATCATTAGAGAAGTTTCAGGATTATTTCCTTTTGAATATATTCATGTTGCCGGAGATGAAGTGAATCGCGCGAATTGGGAACATTGTCCAAAATGCCAGGCTTTGATGGCAAAAGAAGGATTTACAGATAGTTTTCAGCTTCAGAATTATTTCTTTCGAAGAGTTCAAAAGATTGTAGATAAATACCATAAAAAAACAGATGGATGGAATGAAATTCTGAAAGGTGGAGAAATCAATCCAAATACCCTTATTTCTGCTTGGCAGGGAATTAGTTACGGAATTGAATCGGCTAAAAAAGGATACAAAACCATCATGATGCCAGGACAATTTCTGTATTTTGATATGGCGCAATCTGAAACGGAACGCGGTCACCGCTGGGCAGCAATTACTGATACAAAAAGAGCCTATTCATTCGAACCAATTCCAGATGCAGATTTAACTCTAGAAGAACAAAAAAATATAATTGGAGTTCAAGGTGCTTTATGGAGCGAATATTTGGATCGTCCTGCAAGAATTATGGAATACCAAAGTTATCCGAGAATCAGTGCGTTGTCTGAAATTGGATGGTCTAAAAAAGAAGATAAAAACTGGGATGATTTTTATGGAAGATTAACCAATAGCCATTTAAAAAGATTGGCAGATATGGGAATTGCATTTAGAGATTTTCCTCCAACGGCAATTTATAAAAACGGAACGATTACCGTAACGTCGCCTTATGAAGGTGCTATTGTACGATTTGATAAAGACGGAAATGAGCCAACGAGACAATCGCCTTTGTACACAGGATCAATTCAAACCAAAGATTATGAGCATTATATGTTTAGAGTTTTCTTCAATGAAACTTCGGCAAGTCCAGTTGTAAAAGTGGAGAAACTGCCTGTTGCAACTTGGAATACTTCAAAAGCAGAAGTTTTGACTATTTCAGAAAATATCTCAGAACATGTGGACAAAAAAGGGATTTGGTATTTGACATTTAATCCAACAGATGACGGAGCAAACGGAACAATCAAAAATGTTTCGCTTTTTGAAAATGATAAATTAGTGCAGACGTATGCAGACGAAAAAGGGTTAAAATCAAAACCTCGTTTGAGATTTCTGATTGAAAATTACAACGAAAAAAATACCTATAGATTAGATTTTACGGTAGAAAATAAAGAGGAGAAAAAGTCTGCTGCAAATGTAAAATTCAATTGTTCGCCTTATCAGGAACCAGAAGTGAAAGTAACTTCGTCGATGGCAGAAAATCCTAAGTTTCCAATTTCAAATCTGCAAGATTATAATGAAGAATCGTATTTGCGTACCGATGTTGCCTGTAAAGAGGGCGACTGGATTTTATATACTTTTACCAATCCTGTAACATCTTCTAAAATTGATGTTTTAACTGGAATTCCACATCATCCGAGATTTATTATTAATAATGGTTTTGTGGAGTTTTCATACAATGGAACTGATTTTATAAAAGGCGATAATTTTGATTACGGAAACGCATCCATTTATCCAAAACAGCCTGTAAAAGCGGTTAGAATACAAATTACAGGAACCAATAACGAGCCTTTGATGGCGGGACAGGACTTAAAAATTAATCCATAGTACTATGAAAAATATTGGTATCAAAATTATAATTGTTTCCTTGATTTTCTTAGGAGTAAATGTTTATTCTCAGGAAAACTCAAAACAATCATTTGGTTTAGAACGAAATGAAGCTTACATCGATTCAATGATGACAAATGCTTTGGGAAAAGGTTTTTTTCCAGGAGCACAAATTATCGTAGGGACAGGAGATTTTAATCTGATTTCCAAAAATTACGGTTATCACGATTATACCAAAAAGCAATTAGTAAAATCAGATGATGTTTTTGATCTGGCTTCGATGTCTAAAGTTTTAGGAGCAACGCTTGTAACAATGCGTTTGGTTGGAGATGGAAAAATTAAACTGACAGATCAAGTAGGTGAAATTGTTCCAATGTACAAAAACACAGCTATTTCCGATTTAACGCTTTTTGAGTTGTTGACACATACTTCTGGATTAACACCGAGTATTACTTTTTATCAGGCATTGCTTTCTACACCAGATCATTCGCCATTTTTGAGCAATCAAAAATCGGAACAATATGTTGAGCCTTTTGATAATATGTATGTAAATAAAAACATTGTTTACGATCCAAAATATCTTGTTTTTGCTCCAAAGGAAAATTGGGTTCAGATTTATAAAAACATGTGGCTGAATCCAGAATTTTATCCATCGGTTTATGAAAGGATTGCGAAAGCAAATACAAATCCGAGAGGGAAATATTTGTACAGCGATTTGAATTTGCTTTTAGTGAAACAAATGATTGAAACCAAAACAGGAAAAAAACTCGATCAGTTCACAAATGAAATTTATAAAGAATTGGGAATTTCAAAAATTGGATATAATCCGTTAAAATGGACTTCGATCGAAAATGTAATGCCAACTGAAGTAGATAATTTTTTCAGAAAAGATACCGTTAAAGGTTATGTACACGATGAGGCAGCGGCCATTTTTGGAGGCGTTTCTGGAAATGCAGGTTTGTTTGCCAATGCAGAATCGATTGCCGTTATCTGCAAAATGCTAATGAACAACGGAAATTATAAAGGAAAACAAATTCTAAAAGCCAAAGTAGTAAAAGAGTTTACAGATTCTCCGCTTGCTAAAGAAGGAATTTACAGAGGTTTAGGTTTCGATAAAAGAAAACCTGACGAGTTTTTTACAAAAGATGATTTTGGACATACAGGTTTTACGGGAACTTTTTTCTTTATGAATAGAAATACAAACCGATTTTTAATCATTTTGACAAATCGAGTTAATCCAACCCGAACAAACAGATTAATGTATAAAGACGATTTTAGTGCCAAAATCTGGAGACAGATTAATAAATATTAAAAAGGTTTTTAGCCACAGATTAAAAGGATTAAAATGATTTTTGCCTCTCGCAGATTCCGCAGATTTAGCAGATAATTTTTAATAATAAAATCTCCTAAATCTGCGGAATCTGCGAGAAAAAATTTTTGATTTTGTGTCAAAACAAAAAAATCATTTTAATCCTTTTAATCTGTGGCAAAATAAAAAATAATTACCATGAAAAATATAATAATCTGCATACTAATTTCAGCAGTTTCTTTTGCGCAGCAAATAAAAACAGGAGCTGAGAATTCTGAAAAATACCTGCCTTTACTAAAAGGCAAAACCGTTGGAATCGTAACCAATCAAACGGGAATTATCACTAAAGAAAAACATCTAGTCGATTTTTTAGTGGAACAAAAGATAAAAATCAAAACCATTTTTGCTCCCGAACATGGCTTCAGAGGAACTGCAGATGCAGGCGAAAAAGTATCTGACGAAATTGATTCAAAAACAGGTTTGTCAATTGCTTCGCTTTACGGGAAAAACAATAAACCAACTCCAGAGCAATTAAAAGGAATTGATATCATGATTTTTGATTTGCAAGATGTTGGAACCCGACTATATACTTACGTTTCTACAATGCACAGAATTATGGAAGCTTGTGCAGAAAATAATGTTCCGCTAATTGTGTTAGATCGCCCAAATCCGAATATTGCGATTGTTGACGGACCAGTTTTGGATATTGCCTTTAAAAGCGGTATCGGAATGCATCCAACGCCTTTGCTGCACGGAATGACTTTGGGGGAAGAAGCAAAAATGATCAACGGAGAAAAATGGCTGAAAGATGGCATTCAATGTAATTTGACTGTAATTCCATGTTTGAATTATAGCAGAAAAAGTTCTTACAGTTTGCCAGTAAGACCTTCGCCAAATTTACCAAACGATCAGGCAATTAATTTATATGTGAGTTTATGTCTTTTTGAAGGAACAAATGTGAGTATGGGACGCGGAACCGAAAAACAGTTTCAAATTTACGGTTCGCCAGATCTTCCAAAAAGTAATTTTGCTTTTACTCCAAAACCAAATTTTGGCGATAAAGATCCTTTGTATAATGGAGTGGAATGCAACGGAGAAGATTTATCTGCAATTCCGAGAATAAACAGATTAGAAATAAAATGGCTTATTAAAGCATACCAAACCACAGCAGATAAATCGAAGTTTTTTGATAAAAGGAAGTTTTCAATTCGCGCAGGAAATGAAAAACTGCAGCAGCAAATTGAAGCCGGAATCTCAGAAGAAGAAATTAGAAACAGTTGGAAAGAAGGTTTGACTGAGTTTAAAAAAATGAGAGCTAAATATTTGATTTATAAAGAATAATAAATTCGTTTGCTTTGTTTTCATTTTGAGATTCAAATCGGGATTATAAAAAAACGTTCACGACTTGAATAATTATAAAAATGATTTGCTTGGTTGGAACAATAAGGTGTTACTTTTGCAGAAAAAAAGTAAGCCAAAATGAAAAAACTCTATATTGCTGTTTTAACAGTAATTTGTAGCAATTTTTACGCACAAACCAAGAAAGATTCCATTAATGAAATGGATGAAGTCCTTATAAATGAAAACCGTTTTAGTACGCCTATTTCTAAGCAAAACAGAAATGTGTACATCATTTCAAGTGAAACCATTAAAAAACTTCCGGGAAGAACACTTCAGGAGGTATTACAATATGCCAACGGAGTCGATATCAGACAAAGAGGTCCGTTTGGAACACAGGCTGATATCAGTGTTGATGGCGGAAGTTTTGAGCAAACCGTAGTTCTTTTAAATGGAGCAAAAGTAATCGATTCGCAGACTGCTCATAATATGCTGAATCTACCTCTTCCGGTAGAAGTTATTGAAAGAATTGAAGTCGTTCGCGGGCCAGCTGCCAGAATTTATGGAATTAATAGTTTAACCGGAGCGATCAATATTATTACCAAAAAGCCTAAAGATTCTGGATTTTTAGTAAGCACTTATGCTGGTTCTAATTTCGAAAAAGATACACAGGATACCGGAGACACATTTTACGGAACCGGAATTCAGGCAGGCGCTGTTTTAGGGAAAGAAAAACAACAACATTTAATTTTCGCTTCGCACGATAAAAGCAACGGATATCGCTACAATACTGCATTTGAGAACAATAAAATTTTCTATCAGGGAAATGTTCAAATCAATGATAATAACGAAATTTTAGGTTCTGCAGGTTATATCAACAACGGATTTGGCGCAAATGGATTTTACGCGGCACCCGGCGATATAAATTCGACAGAAATTGTTCAAACGACTTTTGCTAATATTCAGTCAAAACATTCGATTACAGAGAGCTGGAAAATTATGCCAAGAGTTACTTACAGATACAATTATGATGATTATCGTTATTTAGGAAACTCAAATTTGGCGGTTGGAAGAAGCCAGCATTATACCAATTCAATTGCAGCAGAATTGAATTCTACTGTAAAATTGTCTAAAGGAGAAATTGGTTTTGGAGCAGAGTTCAGAAATGAAGATATTCATTCGTCAAACATTGGAGATCATGACCGCGAAAATGTCGGATTGTATGCAGAATACAGAACTAGTTTCTTCGAAAAATTAGACATTAATTTAGGAACTTATCTCAATTACAATTCAGATTATAAATGGCAGATTTATCCGGGAATCGACGCAAGTTATGCCATTACAAATGAATTTAAAATTATTGGAAATGTTGGCACAAGTCAAAGAATTCCGTCGTTTACAGATTTATATTTGAAACAAACCGGAAATATCGGAAATTCGGATTTAGATTCAGAAAATGCTTTTCAGAGCGAAATCGGATTCAAATACAATAAAAAAGCGTTGAGTTTTAATGCGAATTATTTCTACAGAAAAATCGATAATTACATCGATTGGATGCGTAATGCCACAACAGTGCCTTGGCAGAGTCAGAATACGGGAGATTTAAATACAAACGGAATAAATTTGCGTGGCACTTACAGATTTGATTTCTCTAAAGATGCCAGATTAAATATTCTTTTAGCCTACACGTATTTGGATTCAGAATTTAAAAGTTCACGTACAGAAATCTATTCGAAATATCTTATATCGTCTCTAAAACATCAGATTACGAATACAATAGATTATCAATACAAAGATTTTTCGATCTTATTTGCAACACGTTTTAACGAAAGAATTACAGGTCCTTCTTATTGGATAAATGATTTTAGAGTAAGTCAGTCGATTCATAAATTTACGATCTTTTTAGACGCTCAAAATATTTTTAATGCCACTTATTATGAAGTTGGCGCGGTGCCGTTGCCTTCAAGATGGTTTACTTTAGGAGTGAAACTGGTGACTTTTTAAAGTTTGATTTTTTAAAAATAGAAAAAAGGAATAGTGAATTTGCTATTCCTTTTTTTGTGCTTTGATTCTGCGAAAAAGTTTTTCGTTAAAAATTTAATTGTTTAAAAAATTGTGTGTTAATTTGACACTAATTCTTTTTCTTTTTATGAAGCAAATTTTAATAGTTGATGATCATTTGGTGGTACGAAATGGAGTTTCGATGGTTTTGGAAAAACAAATCGAAAATGTAGAAATTTCGCATGCTGAAAATTTCTTTGAAGCCCTTGCAATTTTAAGAGAAAAACCAATTTGTTTAGTGATTTTGGACATCAATATTCCAGGTGGAAAAAATACCGGAATGATTAGTGATATTAAAGCAATTCAGTCGGGTGTAAAAATTCTGGTTTTTTCGGCTCATGAAGAAGATCAATATGCTTTGCAATATATTTCTGCCGGTGCAAATGGATATCTGAATAAACTTTGCAGCGAAGAAAAAATGATATTTGCCATAAACTCAATTTTTGAAACTTCGACTTATGTGTCTTCAGAACTTGTGAGTAAATTATTGGAAACAAGAGTTACCAAAAAAACTAAAAATCCACTGGAAAGCCTTTCGAAAAGAGAACTTCAAATTGCCGAAATGCTAATCAACGGCAACGGAAATCTCGAGATTTCAAATATGCTTAATATACATATGTCAACCGTAAGTACTTATAAAGCCAGACTTTTTGAAAAACTTAAAATTACAAATTTGGTTGAACTGATCAATCTTTTTAAAACTTACGAATATTAATCGTATTCAACAATTATTTCAATTGCAGTTCCTTCATCAAGAGTACTTGTGATATTGATATTTCCTTCAATAATTAAAAGAAGCTCAATAATCATATGAAGACCTAAATGATAATTTTTGACAATCGGGTTTTTGTAAAAATCCATGTAATAATCAATTAGCTCTTTACTCATTCCTCTTCCGTTATCAATAATGGTGATCATGAGTTTATTTTCTTTTGTTCCGGAAAACAACTCTACATGGCCATTTTGTGAATTCTTTAAAGCGTTATCTACCAAATTATGAACAATGATAGACAATGCTTTTTTATTTGTTCTAATACGAAGATTTTTATCAACACTATTTATGATTTCTATATTTTCAGCTTCGGCAATTTTTTCAAAAATGTCAATTTTTTCTTCAATCAGTTCATATAATGAATAGGATGCATCTTCCAATTTTTTCCCTTCAATAAAAATGGAGGAATATTTGATTAAATTTTCAACATATTCATAAAGTTGTGTAGTCGACATTTTTATTGTCCCTACATGTTTTTTTAGTTTTGCATCGTCTTGAATGGTTTCATTTTCAAATAAATGACTAATAGAATTGGTCAGGAATTTTAAAGGACTTTTAATATCATGACTTATGCTTTTTACTAAAGTTTCCTGTTGTTTGATTTCTTGTTTTAAATTGCTTTTTGTCTTTTGCAATTTTTTTACTGTCGCTGCCAGCTTCTTCGTTTTTTCTTCAATAACCTGTTCTAATTTTATGTTTTTTCGTTTGATATAGTACAATCGTACATACCAAATGAAAATTACAAATGCAATAAATAAAAGATAAGTCAAGAATGTAAACCAAGGGGTTTGATAAAAGTTGGCAGGAACTTTAAGTAATATTTTTTTGTAAACATATTGAGAATCAAATCCTGATAAACTTCTTATCATTAATTTATATTCGCCTGGAGGCAAAGTAGTAAACGATATTGATCTCTCGTTTTTGATTCGTTCCCAACGACTATTTGGGGTTTTGTCTAGTTTTGCTTCAATATGCAAATTTTCAGGATTTCCATAATACGGATAAGCAATTAAAATGCTGACCCTTTGAAAATTGTTAGGAAGTATAATTTTTTCTTGAAGCGGAATCACTTTTTGGTCTACAATTACCCGATCTATAAAAAGTTCTTTACCTGGAAGCAAGGGCACAACTTTATACGGATTAAAAAAAACGAAACCATTTATTGATGGCAAAGCAATAGTATTATTTTTAAGAAAATTACTATTTGGCTCGCATCCTCCATTGAATTCATTGGTTAAAAAGCCATCCGATTTGTTGTATTGATGATAGTAGATTGCCTTTATTTTATTTTTACTGTATTCAAGCAACGTTTTTCTTGAAACCTGAAAAAGTCCTTTATTGGTAGGAATCCAAAAAAAACCTTTTTTGTCTTCTACGATGCAATGTGATGCATTTAAATAATTGTCCTCATCAGTAGGAAAAGAATGAACCTTGTTGTCAGCATATAAAAAAAAGCCTTTTTCATAAGTAGTAAGCCAGATTTTTTTCTCGCTATCGATAAAAATACTTCTGATATTTATATTTTCGGAGTTTTTTACAAATGCGAGTTTTCTGGAGTTTCTATTAAATTTAAAAAGCCCTTTTTCTGTTCCTAGAAGCAGCGTTTCACTGTCATATTGGGCAATGTAATTGATATTGCTTTTAAAAATGGCAACAAGTGAAATTTTTCCGTTTTTGATGGAATGTAATTTTGCTTTTTTAAATTCAGTATTTCCTAAACTAACCCAGATAGTATTTTGATCATCTTTGAAAATGACTTTTGGATTTTGATTAAAACCGTAAGTGATATGTTCTTTATAATTAGCGTTTTTTAAATAACACAAAACATCATAAAGTCTTGAAATCCATATATTTTTAGCATCATCTAATACAATGTTTACCTTTTCATCTAAAAAAACGGTTTTTGGAAAAGAAATACTGTCTATGAATTTTTTGTTGCTGAATATGCGTCCGTTGGGCGTTATAATTGTGCTGTCGCTAAACGTCTGAGCTGCATAATAAACTTCTGATTTGTAGTGGTTTTTTTTTACTGAAGTAAAAGCAGGAAAGCTGATTATACATAAGCCGTTTGTATTACTTCCTAAATACAATTTTTGATTGATGCGATCATAATATATGGAGACAATATTACTATTCTCAAATTCTTTAAACTCGATAATAAACTCGGCTGAAAGCTTATTATTCTGATCTTTTAAAAGAAAAATTTTATTCTTGAAAGAAAGAAAAACCTGCCCTGTTGTAATGTTCCAGTAAATCTTGTGGGGTGTTTTAAAAATTTCTGAATCCAATTTTCCTGAACTCTTTCCGTTTTTAGAAAAACACTCATAAGTCCCATTATCTTTAAGGTAAAAAAGATCATTTCCGATAGCAAAAAAGTTGAAGACGCTAGAATTTGGATAGGGAATTTTATATACGCTTTTCATTTTTGGATCGCAGAGTTCTACTTCCTCGGAATCCATGAAAAATATATTTCCATTTGGAAGTTTGAAGCAAAATTGCTGAGAAGGATCAATTGAAAGATAGGAAGGAAGTCCGTCGTGAAAGTAAGAGTGCTGCCCTTTTCTGATAATGTTGGAAGCAGGTGGTTTCTGTTTGAAGATCTTTATTTTTCGGCCAGTAATTAAGGCTAATTCTTTTTTGCCTTGATTATAACAAAGCAAACTATCTTTTTCAATACTTCCAAAAATATCTGTAAAACGGCTTCCCTCTAAGTTTGTATTTGAGGAATTGAAAGCAGCAAAACTATTCCCATCATACCTTACCAAACCATTTTCGGTGGTCATCCAAATAAAATTATACTTATCTGGAACGATTGCTTTTATACTGCTCTGTGGTAGCTCATTATTATCTGCAGTATACCATCTGAAGGCGTAGTTTTCCTGACAAAAACCTTTCACTGCAGTTAGAAGCAGTAAAAACCAGCAATAACGAAAAGTAGGGAATAACGTCATTTGTGCGATCAGATTTGTATGCACAAACATAGCAAACATAATTCAGAATTTTCAGTTTGTAGTTTTAAATCTACAAAATGTAGATTTATTGGTACGGCATTACTAATCAATCGATTACATTATAGGTTTATATTTGTTATGTAACCTTTTTACTTTAACGATTTAATAATTTTTATCAAAAATCAAAGTAGATTAAAAAATAAAAAAATATGAAAATTGGATTTATAGGAGTTTGCAGAACAACAATGGAATTAGCAGCAAGAGCAGCTAAATCAGGACATCAGGTTTTAATAAGCCACACTAAAAATAATTGCCACGCAAGAGATCTGGTAGGGATGATGGAAGGAAAGGTGAAATTAGTGAGCAAAAAAGAAGCAGCAAAAGCAAAAATGCTGGTATTATTTATTCCTCGCGAAGATATTCAGGTATTTTTATCTGATTTGCCTGATATGACTGAGAAAATTTTAGTGCATGCAAACAATCCAATTTATAGTTTAGAATGTTTGTCGCCAAGTCTGAATTTGAAATCTTCGGGTGAAATAATTGCGTCATTACTGCCTGAAGCTCATATAGTTAAAATACATAATATTGTGGATTCTGAAATTGCTCCGCCAACAATTAAAAAACAAACGACAAACGAATTGTTTTATACGGGAGCTAATTCTCAAGCAAAAAATAAAGTCAAAAACTTTTTAAAAACTTTAAATTTTTCAGGAATTGATTTTGAAGAAATGTATCTTGAGACTAAGTTTGCCTATTCGCCAAATTGAGCAGATAATTTAATGAAAAAAGGGGGAATTTTTTTTATTATCCTGGTCAACAGTTACTTTTTCAAATTACTTTATTAAAATTTAGGTTTTAAAGCTGCTTTTTAAGCAGTTTTTTTTTTTTCTTATTTTTAAACTATATTTCTTTTCATTTAAATTGAGACTTAAAAAACAGAATTCTAATTTTTTAAAATTATTATAGGATGAAAGCATTGGTAATTGGAGCAACAGGCGCAACAGGAAAGGAACTAGTTGAAAAGCTTCTAGATAATAATGATTACACTTCGGTTTCTATTTTTGTGCGTCGGTCGATAGGAAAATCTCATCCTAAACTCACAGAACATGTTGTGAATTTTTCAGAAGTAAATCAGTTTGCAGATTTGATTAAAGGAGATGTGTTTTTTTCTTGTCTTGGGACTACATTAAAAGTAGCAGGTTCAAAAGAAAATCAATGGAAAATAGATTTTGACATTCCAGCTGCATTTGCGACAGCGGCTAGAAAAAATGAGGTAAAATCTTTTGTATTGGTATCTTCTTATGGAGCTTCGGCCAAAAGCAATGTTTTTTATTCTAAAATGAAAGGAAAACTAGAGGATTTCATAACCGATTTAAATTTTGAGCAGTATTTGGTTTTTCGACCTGGGCCACTAATAAGAGAAAATACAGATCGCTGGGGAGAAAAAATTTCAGTTAAATTATTTAAAGTGCTAAATGCAATCGGTCTGTTTAAAAATTTAAAACCGATTTCAACTGCATTTTTAGCTGAGAAATTAATAATTGCGCCCAAAAAACTTCCGACAGGAACTACTATTCTTGAACTTAATGCGATTTTAAATTTGAATTAATAAAATTCCCTGATGATAAATTTTAAAAAGCCTTGAAGACCTATTTCTTTAAGGCTTTTTAATATAATTAAAAGACGATTTTTGTCTGTTTATTTAAGACAGCGGAGCATTAAGACTACAAATGCTTTTATTGAATACAAATACGCCTAAATAGTGAAAAACAATTCCCACTGCCCATGCTGGTGTAGACCAAAGTGGCCAAGGATATGTTGTGTCGGTCAAATACCAAGTGATAAATACAATTGGTGTAACTAATAAAAATACAAGAAGGTGGATTCTAAATCCTAATTTTGGATTCTTGTTTGCTTTTGCTTCGATGTTGAATTTAGTTTTCATGATTCAGTTTTTTAAAATTATTAGTAATAGAATATTTTTTAATTTATTGTTTGTAAATGATTGATTTTTAACTTATTTACATGACAAAGATAGAGCCGTATTTTTGTTCGTGCCATTGACTTTGGTTAAGAACGTTTCTTAGATATTTAATGAATGTAATTTTGTATTTAGAAGAATTAAATTTACTTTTAAGCAACTTATTTCTCTTAAAATCAATAGTATGGATGCCCTTAAGAATGTTATTACATCAGTTGTTCCAATGTCTGATGAAGAGTATAATTTTATGTTGCCAATTATTAGTAGATTAGAAGTAAAGAAAGACACCGATCTTTTACAGCAAGGAGAAATCTGCCGTCACATTTATTTTATTGAAAGTGGTTTTTTTAGGATGTTTTATGTGGATTACAAAGGAAACGAAATCAACAGCAGATTTGTAAAATCAAATGATTTTCTAGTTGATTTTGCTAGTTTTATTACCCAAGGGACGGCCCATTATAGCTGTAGAGCAATGGAAGATTCGACCGTAATTGCTTTAGAGTATGAGAAAGTCGAGAAGTTATACAACAGTTGCCCGAACTGGTCAAAATTTGGAAGACTGATTGCTGAATCTGCGTATCTTATTATTATTGAAAGACAGGAAATGCTTCATTTTCAAACTCCCGAAGAGCGATATAAAACAATCTTAAAAAAAGAACCTTATCTTTTTCAAATGGTATCACAGAATCAGCTTTCGTCTTACATTGGCATTAAGCCAGAATCTTTAAGCAGACTTCGCAAAAGAATGATTGGCAAATAAATTAAGCGAATTGTAGTTCTTCATACGTTTTCCAATCGGTATAACCGTGGTTTCCTAAACCGTAATGAAGATTTCTGTCTGGAGGAGTTAGTTCCCAATTGTTTTCTAAGCGTTCAACTAAATCAGGATTTGAAATAAAGGGTTCGCCAAAACCTGCAATATCAATTGTTCCTGCATGAATCAGTTGTTCCGATTTTTCTCTGTTCATACTTCCAGCCAAAATGATAACACCATCATACCAAGTTCTAAAGCGTTCTAAAAATCCATCAGGCAATGCATGACTTCCTTTAGATTGCTGATCCATTAAATGCAAATAAGCCAAATTTCTTTTGTTTAATTCTTTAGCCAAATATTGATAAGTCGCTTCAATTTCATCATAATGAGGCAAATCTCCCAAACCTCCATAAGGCGTCAATCTGATTGCCGTTTTTTCATGGCCAACTGCTTCAATAAGGGCGTCAATGGTTTCTAATAAAAAACGAGATCTGTTTTCAATAGAACCACCATATTCATCTGTACGATTATTAACATACGGATTTAAAAATTGTTCAATCAAATAACCGTTGGCTCCGTGAAGTTCAACGCCATCAAAACCTGCATCAATTGCATTTTTTGCTGCAGTTGCAAAGTCTTTTGTAATTTGTTTCACTTCATCATTTGAAAGCGCTCTTGGTTTAGAAGAAATTACAGGACCTTCTTTTCCGTTTTCGTCATAACCCCAAGCAAAAGAAGTTGTAGCCTGAATATCTGACGGACCAACAGGCGCAATTCCGTTAGGTTGATTTGAAGTGTGAGAAACGCGTCCAACGTGCCATAATTGAGTAAATATCGTACTCTCTTTTTTGTGTACTGCTTTTGTTACTTTTTTCCAGCCTTCGACTTGTTCTTTCGTATATAATCCTGGAATATAAAGAACACCTTTAGCCGTGTCTGAAATGGCGGTTCCTTCGGTAATGATTAATCCGGCTCCGGCACGTTGTGCATAATATAAGGCGTTATCATCATTCGGAATTCCGTCTGCATTTCTTGCTCTTGTCATTGGAGCCATTGAAATGCGGTTTTTTAATTGTAAAGAACCAATTTTAACAGGTTCAAAAATATTTGTTTTCATTGTTTTATGATTTTATTTTTTTGAATTATTTTTTAGCCAACCAGCTTTCTACAGCTTTAGAAAAATCGGCTACGTCGATTGGGTGTCTGCTTGTAATAATGTTTGAATCAACCACAACAGGTTGGTCAGAAACAATTCCGCCTGCGTTTTTAAGGTCAATTTGAATGTTCCAATATCCAGTAAGTTTTCTTCCTTTAAGAATATCAGCCGAAGCCAAAACAACTGGCGCGTGACATATAGCCGCAATCAGTTTTCCTGATTTATTAAAATCCTGAATGAATTTGATCACGTCTTTGTCATAACGAAGGTTATCTGGATTCCATGCGCCACCAGGAATAAATACAGCATCATAATCACTCACTTTAATCTGATCTGCTGTTTTATCAAATTTGATCCAGCCAACAGGTTGTAAATATTGAATCGCCATGATATGAGTTTTTGCCATTTCAGGAGTGCTCAATCCATATCTTGCCGGAGCTGGATTGAATTTTGGAGCGATGATGTCAACCTGAGCGCCTAGTTCTCTGAAATACCAAACTGGCCCTGTAAGTTCAATTTCTTCAAAACCATCTGCAGCTAATACAGCGATTTTTTTGCCTTTTAATACGGTTTTGTCTTTTACAGGAGTAAAAAAGAATGCTCTCAAAGCTTCATTTCCCGGTGCATTCAATAATTGAGAAACGGGCATCACAGATACGTGTGAAGGAGTTGCTAATTGATTCATTACATTTAATTCATGATTTACTTGAGCTTCTGCACTTAATGCTGTGCCTACTAGACCTGCTGCGACAACTTGTTTTAAATTTTTCATGATTTCTAATTTTTTTAAATGTTGATAATTGTTTTTTTATGAATTTATTTTTTGAATTATTTGAATGTTTTCAGTTAATAATTTTTTATGCGAAATAATTAGCTTTTCATCTGAGACAAAGTTCCGTCAAGTTTAAAACCTGGCGGTTGACCGAACTCACTTTAAAAGTGTGATTCAAATCACACTTTTAAAAAAGCTTGAATAATTAACTATCGATTACGGGGCAAAAGTAGATTTGCAGCGTCTTTAAAATCATTGACTTTGGTTAAGAATGATTTTTGCTGTTGAAGTGGGGATATAAAAAAAGCGTGATAAAAATCACGCCAGTATTTTGGTATTATCAGCCATTATTAGAATACAGACGGCTTAAAGTTTCCCGACTGACGCCTAAATATTCGGCTATATATTTTTTTGGAATTTTTTGCATTATGTTTGGATAAAGACTAGCAAATTCTTCATAACGTTTCTTTGGATTATTAGAAAGAAGCGAAATAATTCTTCTTTGTTGTGCCGAATAACCGCTGGTCAATTTCATTCTAAAAAAGTGTTCCATTTTATGAAACTCCGATGCTAATTGTTCCCGGCCAGAAAGTGTCAGGCATAAAACTTCGGCATCATCCATACAAACAATATTGATATTGGATTCTTTTTGGTTGAAGAAAGCATTATAATCAGATAGCCACCAATTTTCGAGTGCAAATTGCAAAATGTGTTCTTTTCCATCTTTATCAATATGGAAAGCGCGAAAAATGCCTTTGACAATCCAATATTCAGAAGTCACTTTATCACCATCCTGAAGCAGATATTGGTGTTTTTTTACTTTTTTTTCCTTGAAGAATGTTTTGATATAGTCAAATTCTTCATTGGTTATCGGAGTAATTTCCTCTATATGTTTTTTCAGTTCATCCATCGAAGTAAATTTAATTAAACTTTTCGTTAGGATAAATAGTTTAGCATATGAAAATCAATAAAATAAAAAAATCGCAATTATCTAAAAATTAATGATTGCGATTTATAAGCTATTTTGTTAAACCCAATAATTTTAATGATTTAAAAGAAGTTTTGCGAATAATTACTTCCAATTTAGGGCCAGATTTAAAAGAGGCTATTCTTAATTTACTCAACAAATCTAAATATATTTTTACTTGTAGTGAGTAAAGATTAATTTAGGTTTCTAAATTCTAAAGGCGTTTTTCCGGTTCTTTGTTTAAAGAGTTTATTGAAATATTGTGGATATTCGAACCCTAATGAATAAGCAATTTCACTAACTGATTTATTAGTATTTAATAAAATATTTTTTGCCTCATCGATCAAATAAAAATGAATATGATCCTGAGCATTTTTTCCTGTTTCTTTTTTGAGAAGATCGCTTAAATATCCGGGTGAAAGATAAACCTGTTCAGCCAGATATTTTACAGTCGGCAGACCTTTTTCCTGAATATTTTTTTCGCTAAAATAATCACTTAGTATTTTCTCAACCTGAGTTACTATAGAGTTATTCGAATTTTTTCGGGTAATAAACTGTCTTCCATAAAAACGGGAACAATAATTTAATAACAATTCAATTGTGGAAATGATAATATCCTGACTGTGTATGTCGATGTTTTCTTTTAATTCGCTTTCAATTTTAAGAACACAATCGTATAAAATTTGTTTTTCTTTTTCAGATAAATGAAGCGCTTCCTGTATATCATACGAAAAGAAGCTATAATCTTTTAATTTATTGTTTAAAGAAGTCGCCCTGATGAAGTCAGGATGAAAAAACAAACCCCAGCCCATCATATTTGAAGAAACTTCAATTTCATTGTCCATTTCAAGAATCTGATTTGGAGCTACACAAATTAAACTTCCATCTTGAAAATCAATAATTTTTCGACCGTATTTAATATTATTTCGGTTGTAATTCTTAAAAATCAAACCATAAAAATCCGGAGAAATCATTGTGTCTTCAGTAATCGACTCATTTACTTGACTAAAATCAACTACAGCAACTAATGGATGTTGAATAGCCTGTTCCAGATGAAAAAAACGGAACAAATCTGAAATGGTCTGTAAATGTATAAATGTGCTCATAAAACTATTGTTACTGTAAATATACCTTTTTTAATAAACCTATGGAAACCAGAGTGTCTCCATAGATTTATAATTAATTTATTGAGTCAATTAAAGCCCAAATTGTGCTTTCATTCCTCCAATAAATGTTTCATCATCAAATTGCTTACGATTCTCAATAATTACATTTGCGTCTTCGCCTGCGTGGTATCTCAGTTTGTTTGTGCCGTCTGTAGCCGCTTCGTAAATTACTTCGGCAACTAAACTTGCCGGAGATGCAGTGTCAAATAAGGCAGGAAGCGCTTCCATAACTTTTCCAACCATATTTTGATATTCGCTAAAGTTTTCATCATTACTAAAATCAAAAGAACGTCCAGCAAAATCAGTAGCAATTGCGCCAGGTTCAATAATTTTTACTTTTCCACCAAATTGTTCCACTTCATAGCTTAAAGATTCAGAAATACCTTCGACAGCGAATTTCGTTCCATGATACAGAGCTCCAAGAGGAAAAGTCATTTTACCTCCAATAGAAGATATATTAATGATTGTACCATTTTTATTTTCACGAAAGTGTCCCAATAAAGCTTTTGTAACATCTAGAAGGCCAATAACATTCGTATTAAACTGACGCACTATTTTTTCTCTTGAAAAAGATTCTAAAGTTCCATAGGCACCATATCCGGCATTGTTTAGCAAAACATCAATTTTACCAAATTTTGTAATTCCTTCTTTTATTGCATTTTCTATGGAAAATAAATCCAGTACATCTAGTTTGGTAACCAGAATATTATTTAATTGAGTTAATTCTGTTTCATTTTCAGGATTACGCATTGTTGCGATAACATTCCATCCTTTTGCTTGAAATAATTTTGCAGTTTCTTTTCCAATACCGCTGCTTGCACCTGTAATTAAGATTGTTTTGTCCATTTTTTTAGCTATTAAATTAATGGTGTAAAGGTCTTATTAGAATGCGTTCTACGGATAATACTAATTCGGGTAAATTGTATTCTTTTTGCGGATTTTTAATAATGAACTTTTAGCGCTGCTACAAAAAAAGCCTGTAAACTCAATGTTTACAGGCTTTTTATATTTTATAAAATAATTTTTAATTCGTTCCTGCAGCAGCTTTATCTACCAAAAACAATAATTCACCAGAAACCGGTTTAATCAATTGCATTGGATATAAAGTCGGGTTGTAAGCTCCAGTTGTGACTTCTTTTAAAGCGTGCGTTTTTTTCTCTCCAAAAGCTACAACGACAATTTTTTCTGCTTTGTTGATTAACGGTGCAGTAAGTGTAATACGGTACATTTTCTGTGGAGCTAAATAATAAGCGTCAACCCATTTGGTTTGTTCTTCTAAAACAGCTTCGCCCGGGAAAAGAGAAGCCGTGTGTCCATCATCTCCCATTCCTAATAAGATTAAGTCAAATTTTCCTTCTTCGCCTAAAATCTTTCTAAGAATTTGTTCGTATGTAACCGCATACTCTTCAGGAGTAACGCCGTCTTTGTACATTTCGAAAATATTTTCCTGCGGAATAGCAACGTGGCTTAATAATGTTGCGTACGACATTTTAGCATTGCTCAAATCATCGTTTAGCGGAACCCAACGTTCATCTCCCCAAAAAATATAAACTTTGCTCCAGTCTATTTTGTTTTTGTAAGCATCAGAAGCCAATAATTTGTAAATCCCTGCAGGAGAAGAACCTCCTGTAAGTACAGCTGTAAATTTACCTTTTGCAGCAATCGCTTTTTGAGCAGATTCGATAAAAAGGTCTGCAGCTGTAACATTGATTTCTTCTGTGTTATTATAAATCTGTATCATTTAAAACTTCTTCTTTTGTTTGTGTATTCGGAATCCATTTGTGTCCTTGGCGCGCTAACAATTCGTCAGCTTCTTCAGGTCCCCAGCTTCCTGCTTTGTAATTTGGGAAATTTGTTGGAGCTACTGTTTTCCAAACTTGTTGAATTGTATCAATTGCGTCCCAAGCTTCTTCCACCTGATCCCAACGCATAAATAGAGTAGGGTCTCCTAGTAGTGCATCTGCAATCAAGGTTTCATAAGCTTCTGGCGACATTGTTGAGCAGGCAAAATAATCAAAAACCATTTCTGCTGGTCTTAATGCAAGCGAAAGTCCTGGTTTTTTGGTCATAAATTGCAGTTTAATGTCCATTGCAGGCTGAATGTTGATAATCAATCGGTTTGGTGTCATTCCTTCTTTTCCATAAGAAAATGAAGAATGTGGCACTGGTTTAAACTGAATAATGATTGAAGACTGTTTTTCTTCCATTCTTTTTCCTGAACGCAAATAGAACGGAATTCCCTGCCATCTCCAGTTGTCCAGATAAATTTTCATTGCAACATAAGTTTCTGTATTAGAATCTGGTGCAATTCCTTTGTCCTGACGGTAACCTGGAACAGGAACTCCTTTTATTTCACCAGCATCGTATTGACCTCTCACGATATAATGATCCACTTCTTCTGGTTTGATTCGGCGAATCGATTTCAAAACATCGGCTTTTCGGTTACGAATATCATCTGCATTTAATGATGCAGGCGCTTCCATAGCTGTCATGCATAAAATCTGAAGCAAGTGGTTCTGAATCATATCTTTTAATGCTCCAACACCTTCATAGAATCCGCCTCGTTCTTCAACGCCGACTTCCTCTGCTACGGTAATTTGGACAAAATCAATAAAATTTCGGCTCCATAATGGTTCAAACATCGAATTCCCGAAACGGAAAGCCAAGATATTCTGAACTGTTTCTTTACCTAAATAGTGATCAATTCTGTAAATCTGCTCTTCTTTGAAAGTCTGCGAAAGCATTTCGTTAAGTGCAATTGCAGAAGTTTTATCGTAACCAAAAGGTTTTTCAATAATAATACGATCTTGTTTTGGATTCGCCGCAAGTCCGATTTTTTTGATATTGCTTGAAATCGTTGAAATGAAAGAAGGCGTTATTGAAAGATAAAAAAGACGGTTGGCGCGTTCTCCAAAAGACTGGTCAAAGCCTTCAATTTTCTCGTTTAATCCGATATAGGATTCTTCTTTGTCAATATCTAAACTATGATAAGTTATATGAGAAAGAAATTTTTCTGTTTCTGGATCATCAATTCCTTTTCTTCTTGAAAAAAGAGCCAGATTTTCTGCTACATAAGCGCGAAAATCTTCATTTGTTTTTTCTGCTCTTCCAAGAGCAATAATCTGAAACTTTTCAGACATACGTCCGTCAAGGTACAGATTTTGAAATGCGGGAAAGAGCTTTCTCTTTGCCAAATCTCCGGTTCCTCCAAAAATGACAATGATTGTTGGATTCTTTAGTTTATTTTTAGTCATTGTGTGTAGTTGTGTTGCTTTAAGTTGCTTATTCAGCCCATTGTGTGTGGAAAACTCCTTCTTTGTCTATACGCTCGTAAGTGTGTGCTCCAAAATAATCACGCTGTGCCTGAATTAAATTTGTTGGAAGATTTGCTGATCGGTAAGCATCAAAATAAGATAACGAGTTCATTAATCCTGAAACTGGTAATCCTTTTTGAACTGCAAACTGAATAACAGCTCTCATTCCTGCTTGGTTTTCTGTTAATTTAGAAGCAATTCCACCATCTAAAAGTAAGTTTGGTAAATCTGCTTTTGTAACATATGCTTTTCTGAAATCTTCTAAAATTGTCGCACGAATGATACAGCCTCCACGCCAGATTTTAGCGACAGTTTCTAAATTCAATCCGTAGTTATATTCTTTTGAAGCGGTGTGAAGTTGTGCTAAACCTTGAGCATACGTGACAACAATAGAAAAATACATAGCCGATTTTAAAGCTGCGATTGCTTCGCTTTGAGCAACATTTGTTTCGCCAGCGTTCCAAACTAATTTTTTAGCAGCTTCAATTCTCTCTGGTTTGGTTTTAGACATATCGCGCATGTTAACTGCTGCGTCAATTGTTGGAACAGGAACTTGTAAATCCATTGCATTTTGCGAAGTCCATTTTCCTGTACCTTTAGATCTTGCCCAATCAGAGATTTTATTGATTAATTGTGTTCCGTCTTCATCTTTTTGTTTTAGGATGTTTCCGGTAATTTCAATTAAATAAGACCTTAAATCATCAGTTTGATTCCATTCGGCAAAAGTTTTCTGAATGGTTTCATCATCCAAATTATAACCTCTTTTCATAAGGTCATAAACTTCAGAAATCAACTGCATGATTCCGTATTCAATTCCGTTATGAACCATTTTTACATAGTTTCCGGCAGAACCATTTCCTAAATATTCTACACAAGGTTCTCCGTCCACTTTTGCTGCAATTGCTTCAAAAATAGGGCGAAGTCTTTCATAAGCTTTCTGATCACCGCCCGGCATCATAGCAGGACCGAAACGTGCCCCTTTTTCACCGCCAGAAATTCCCATTCCGAAGAAATGAATTCCTTTTTCAGATAATTCTAAAAATCGTCTGTCAGTATCAGTGAAATAAGTATTTCCTCCATCAATAATAATGTCACCTTTATCTAAATGAGGAAGTAAGCTTGCAATTGCGCTGTCAACTGGTTTTCCCGCAGGAACCAATAACATAATCGCTCTAGGTTGCTGAATAAGCGCTACAAAATGCTTGACATCTGTAGTGGCTTCAATTGTATGGTTTGCATCGGCTTCTTGCTGAAGAGAATTGACTTTTTCTGTGTCTAAATCTAAACCTGCAGCCGCAAAATTATGACTGGCAATATTTAAAAGTAAGTTTCGGCCCATTACACCTAATCCTACAATTCCAAAATCAAATTTGTTCATAGTTTTCAATTAACTAAATTATTAGAAGAATGTTTACTGCAAAAAAGTAAGAGAAAAAACGGTATTGCTTTTTTATTCAGTGTTTTGCAGAAAAACAAAGTTTATTTTAAATCGCATATTTCAAATATACAGACCGCTAAGTTAGAGAAAAATGATGAAAAAGAAGGGGTAAAATAGTTCACTTTTGGTCTTTATTGTGATACTTTTTTGTGTTCGAAACACATTTATTTTTAACGAAAACGATACCGTAAATACGGCCTTTGTAGGTTGTTCTCAGAAATTTCTCATATCGTACCAAAATTCATTTTCATTTTAACTGTTTAATTTTTAATGATTTAAAATTACTAAAATTTTTTAGTTAACATTTTTTTTGCAAAAAAAGCGCAGAAAGTTTTTGAGTTAATATTTTTAATTTACCTTTGTTCTATCAAATTAGTAGAATTTAAAATAAAGATTAAAAATTGTCAAATGTATTTCTGAGCGAGTAAGAACTTTTTGATAGTTAATGTTTTAGGAGATGTCTCTGCTAAAATTCTTCAATCCTTGATCTATTAAATTTTATAGCAACGACCCTCAATTGCAGGGGGAATAATATTGTATAGACCAATAAAATAATAATAACCCAAAATAAAAAAAAAGAAAAATGAAAAAACGAATGTGTTGCAGATAAAAAAGAAAAAACCATTTCTGTTGCAGCAGAAATGGTGAAGCTTAAAGAAATTGTCATCTCTAGAAGGAAAGCGAAAATGGACTAAATCTGTTTTCGGCTCACCTTTTTATTAAACTAAAACAAAGTAATGAAAAAAAAATTAAATAGATATATACTGACGTGTATTTTCTTGATTTCCATAGGGGTTAACGCGCAAGAAACGAAACCGTTAATCCAGTCAAAACTTGAAGGAACAGTTGTAGATGCTGTTACAAAAGAGCCTGTAATTGGGGCTTCAATCAACATTAAAGGGACAACACACGGAGTTGTAACCGATTTTGATGGTAAATTTTATTTCCAAACCGGACAAAAATTTCCTTATACTTTAATTGTAAGTTATTTAGGTTATAAAAAAGCAGAAGTTGTAGTTAATAAAAATGCGGTTGTCATTGATCTTACTCAAGAACAGAATGCACTATCAGAAGTAGTAGTTACGGCTCTTGGAATTACAAAAGAAAAGAAATCATTAGGATATACGACTCAGGCACTTAAAGGTAAAGAACTTGCTAGTACAAAAGAAACGAACTTCTTAAACAGTCTTACTGGTAAATTAGCAGGTGTTCGTATTACCAATTCACAAGGAGATATGGGATCTTCACGTATTATTATTCGTGGTGAAACTTCTATTGCAGGAAATAATCAGCCGTTATTTGTTGTGGATGGAGTTCCTGTAGATAATTCGCAATTGAATGCAGGTGGAGCAACTCGTGATTTCAGAAATGCAATTGCTGATTTGAACCCACAGGATATTGAGACATTAACAGTATTAAAAGGACCAAACGCAGCAGCGCTTTATGGTTCACGTGCGGCGCATGGTGTTGTTTTGATTACTACAAAATCTGGAAAAGGTCAAAACGGACTTGGTATTACTTTTAATTCTGGTATTACGGTTTCTCAGGTTACTACTTTGCCAGATTTTCAAAATTCATACGGACAAGGATCAAATGGAAAATTCAGTTTTGTAGATGGAAAAGGAGGAGGAGTTAACGATGGTGTCGATGAAAGTTGGGGACCACGTTTAGACGGACGTTTGATTCCTCAATTTTATTCAAATGGCCAGGCAGTTCCGTTTGTAGCGCATCCTAATAATGTGAAAGACTTTTTTAATACTGGACTTACTTATGATAATAGTATTTCGGTGGCAAAATCAGATGATAAATCAGATTTTCGTGTTGGAGTAAATAATCAGAAACAATTAGGAACAGTGCCTAATAGTGAAATAAACAAAACAAATTTCACAATTAATACAAACTACCAAATATCAAAAAGTATTAAAGTTGGTGTAACAGGTAATTATATTGTAACAGATGCTCCACAACTTCCAGGTGGTCCATCAGGCGGACGTGCTGCGGGTGTAATGTTGCAATTTCTTTGGTTTGGACGCCAAGTCGATATCAATGAACTAGATAAGGATTGGACTAGAAACTGGAACAACAGCTATTACAGCAATCCGTATTGGAATGCTTATTATAATACTACTAGCCAACAACGTAACCGTTTAATTGGTGATATTCATTTGGAAGCAAAAATTTTCGACGGACTTGATTTTAAATTCCGCACAGGAGTTGATTATTATAATGACCGAAGAAAATACACTATTAAATATGGTACAAACGGAACGCCATTCGGATCTTATGCTGAAGATGCTTATACTGTAAACGAACAAAATACAGAAGGGCTTTTTCATTATAACAAAAACCTTAGTGAAGATTTTACTTTAGATGCGCTTGCTGGTTTTAATATACGTAACCACAGCGATGCAAACAATTATCAAAAAGCACCGCGTTTGGCTGTACCAGACTTATATACATTGACAAATTCACGTGATCCGTTGACTTCTTCAAATACATTATCACGATTGAGAGTTTATAGTGCGTATGCTTCTGCTCAATTGGGTTTCAGAAATTATGCGTTTTTGAATCTTACAGCTCGTAATGACTGGTCATCTACATTGCCAAGCAGTAATCGTTCATATTTCTATCCTTCGATTAATGGAAGTTTAGTTTTAACTGATGCATTGAATATTAAAAGCAATACGCTTGATTTCTTAAAACTGCGTGGTGGTTGGTCTGAAGTTGGTAACGATGCAGATCCGTATCAATTATCGACAGTTTATAATTTCCAAACAGCATTTGATGGAAATCCAATTCAGACCTCTTCACAAAAGAAACTGAATCAGGACTTGAAACCAGAAACAACTCGTTCTACAGAAGTTGGTATCGAATCTTCTTTCTGGAAAAACAGACTACATTTTGATGTTGCTTATTATAATACAAACAGTTTTGATCAAATTTTGGAGATTAAAACAACAGCTTCAAGTGGTTATAATTCGCAATTAATCAATGCAGGGAAAATTAACAACCAAGGTATCGAAGTTCAGTTGGACGGAAATCCTATTCAGCTTGAAAATTTCAAATGGAATGTTGGTGTAAATTATTCTAAGAATACCAGTAAAGTTGAGATTTTGGATTATGATAAAAAGATTCAAAACTATACTATTGGTACTTCGGGAGGTGTTGATGTGTTAGCTTCAGTAGGACAAGCTTACGGAGCACTTTATGGAACAGCTTATGAGCGCGATGCAAACGGAAATATTGTAGTAGGTGCGAATGGATTACCAAAAGCAGATCCGACAAAGAAAGTTTTAGGGCATTACACGCCAGATTATTTAGCAGGTGTTACAAACACATTTACTTATAAAAATCTTGAGCTTTCGGTTCTTGTTGATGCAAGTGTAGGAGGTGAGCTTTTTTCAGGAACAAACAGAACGGGTAATTATACAGGAGTTTTAGCGCAGACGCTTCCGGGCCGAGGTGCTGAGAATGGTGGATTAAGCTATTATTATCCAGGAAACAATACTTCTAACCCAAAAACATTGGTAACGGGCGGAGTTGCTCCAGCTGGCGCAACGGTTTATGATGACGGAATGGTTTTCGGAGGTGTATTTGCTGACGGAACTCCAAATAATAAAGTGATTAGTGCACAGGAATACTACAAAGCATCTTACAATATCAGCGAAGCTTACATTTACAGTTCAACTTATGTAAAACTAAGAGAAGTTAGGCTTACTTATAATGTAGATAAAAAGTTAGCTAAAAAACTAGGACTTCAGGGCGCAAGTATTACTGCTGCGGGTCGTAACCTTTTATTTATTTACAAAGATGTGCCAAATATAGATCCTGAAACTGCTTTCAATACTGGAAATGCACAAGGTTTGGAGAGTTTAGCTTTACCAACTACGAGAAATTTCAGTCTGAATGTTAATCTTAAATTTTAAAAACTCGGAATCATGCTTAAAAAACTATTATATACAACCTTGATTGCATTGACACTGAGTTCTTGCAACGATACTTTGGATGATATTAATGCAAATCCAAATGCAACTGAAACACCTTTAGCGCCTTACTTGTTGACAGGAACACTAAAACAAGGAGCAGATTTATATTGGGGTGATGGAAATAACTTTAACTCGTCTTTGTTGTTTGTTCAACATTGGGCTAAAATTCAGTATACAGAGCCAGATCGATATGATGTTTCAAATACTTCGTTCACTTCTTTGTGGAATACAGGTTATGCAACATTGATTACAGATTTGAACACTATTATTAAATTCCCAGATGCACAGGCAAATTCAAATTATAAAGGAATTGCGTTGACGCTGCGTTCTTGGACATTTTTATTACTGACTGACGCTTATGGAAGCATTCCGTATAAAGAAGCCGGTCTAAAAGTAACGCCAGCTTACAATACTCAAAAAGAAGTTTACACTGGATTGCTTGACGATTTAAAACAAGCGCAATCTTTATTGAATACAGCAAATGGTGCTGTAACTGGAGATTTGGTTTATAAAGGCGAAATTTCAAAATGGAAAAAATTGGTGAATTCGCTTCGCTTAAGAATCGCATTGAGAATTTCTGACAGAGAACCAGCTTTGGCAAAACAAGCTGCAATTGATGCAACAAGCGATGCCGGCGGATTAATCAGCAGTAATGCAGATACTTTCAAATTTACTTACATCAGTTCACCGCAACAAAATCCGGCTTCGGCTTGGTTTGAAACTCGTGATGATTTCCGTATTTCGAAAACATTGGTTGACAAGTTGTATGAATTATCAGATCCGCGTTTGCCAGTTTATGCGCAATTGCCATCTGATGCAAGTGTTGGAAAATATGTTGGTGGAGCTAATGGATTATCAAACAGTGATGCCAATAGCCAGGGTTTTGCCAAAACATCAAAACCGGGAACATACTTCTTGACTTCGACATCGCCGGCAGTAATTGCTTCTTATTCAGAAACGTTGTTTAATCTTGCAGAGGCTGTAGCTCGTGGTTATATTTCTGGAGATGCTGAACAGTATTATAAAAACGCAATTACAGCATCATTCAATCAATTTGGAATTACAGATGCAACTGCGATTTCAAATTATCTGAATCAGGCAACGGTAAAATACGATGCTACAAATTATGCTAAATCAATTGGGACACAAAAATGGATTGCTTTTTACGGACAAGGTTTAGACGCTTTTACAGAATGGAGAAGATTAGATTATCCGGTTTTAAAAGCAGGTCCAGCTACAGTTTTAGATGGAAAAATTCCTTCACGTTTCTTTTATCCGGGAACAGAACAATCACTAAACGGAGACAGTTATCAAGCTGCAGTTGCAGGTCAAGGAAAAGATTTGTTGACTACGAAACTTTGGTTTGATGTAAAATAAATTTTATACGCCGATATTTAAATATTTTGGAAAGTAAAAAAGCCTGAAAAACTAAATTTTCAGGCTTTTTTTTTAATCGTATTTATTTAAGTTTTGTTTTTGATGATGCATAAGATTGCAACACAACTGAACTTATAATAAAAAGTATTCCGGCATAAAAGGAAGTATTTACAGATTTGCTTTCATTGAAAAAAAGAAAAGCAATCACAATGGCATAAATGGGCTCTAGATTAAAAGTCAGATTTACGGTAAAAGCTGGAATCTTTTTTAATACTTCGGCAAACAAAACATAAAGGCCAACTGTACAGAATAATGCTAATAAAAGAAGATAAATCGTGTCGCTTAAATTAGGGGCAATAGTTTTTACTGGAAAAAAAATATAAATAAGCAGGCAACAAAACGATTAGAAAAATCGAACCCGAAACCATTTGGTAATAATTGATAAGCCTGCTGTCATAAAACTGAACCAAACGTTCATTATAAATGGTGTAAAGCGCAGCAAAAGCTGAAGAAATCACTCCAAGAATAATTCCCAATTGATATGATGCATCAAAATGAAATATTAGGCTAATTCCTGCTAAAGTCAAAGTACTCAGCACTAATTCGGTAAATTTGAAATTCGTTTTATCAATCAAAGGTTTGAAGATTGCAGTAAAAAAGCTAGTCAAACAATAACAAATCACACCAATGGAAATGTTTGAATATTTAATGCTGGCATAGAAAAACACCCAGTGAACGGTAATCAATATCCCAACTTTGCCAATTGATTTTTTTTCGGAGTTTGTGGTATCGCTTCCAATTTTCAAAAATCGGGTTAGGATAAATAATATTATTGCTGAAAACAGAACTCGGTAGAATGTCAGTAAACCTTCATTAAGTGTTATCAGTTTACCAAATACGCCAGTGAATCCAGCCAAAAACACGGCTAGATGTAATAGGAAATAAGAATTTTTCATGAATTTTTTGCACCAAAAATGGCAGATTTTAATATTATCAAATAAGCATACAAGATCATTCGGCAAGCGCGCCGAAAGTATGCTCTGTTAAATCAGAGATGCTATTAAAATCGTGGTGGTGAAAGAAGTCCTTGTGTATACATATCCGTAAAGATAATTTTAAAATTGCAAACCGCCTAAACTTATTTGTGTCTTTTGAGTTTTGAAACAAAGATTTTGAAAAGATAGAGATTTGTAACTGTTTTATATTTTAAATAAGTGTATATTTAACACTTTAGTTTGTTCAATAAATACGTAGAATAAGAGATGAAGATTATTAAAAGAAAAATATTCGAAAAGTTGGTGCTAACTTTTTTAGTGACAATGGCTTGTATGGTGACAAATGCTCAAAAATTTGAAAAGTATTTTCCAAAAAAAGATCTGACTACCGTAGGAGTTTATTATTATCCCGAACATTGGGATGAAAGCCAATGGGATAGAGATTTGAAAAAAATTGCAGAAATGGGTTTTGAGTTTACTCATTTTGGAGAATTTGCTTGGGCACAATTAGAACCACAAGAAGGAATTTATGATTTTAAATGGCTTGATAAAGCAGTAGCAATTGCAGCAAAATACAAACTAAAAATTGTCATGTGCACTTCTACAGCAACGCCTCCCGTATGGCTGGTGCGCAAGCATCCTGATGTACTTGTTACGTATGAGGATGGGACCAAAAGTGATCACGGTTCTAGACAGCATGCTTCATTTTCGAGCAATTACTATAGAAGTTATTCTTTAAAAATGGTCGAACAATTAGCAAAAAAATATGGGAATAATAAAAATATCATAGGTTGGCAGATCGACAATGAACCAGCACGTTTTCTGGATTATGGAGCAGATGCACAACAACGTTACCGCAATTGGCTAAAGGAAAAATATCAGAATATCGACACTCTTAATAAAGCTTGGGGCAATAGTTTTTGGAGTGGTATTTATTCTGATTTCAGTGAAATAAATATTCCTTTGCATAAAGAATGGGGAATGAATTTGCATTCGCAATTGGATCATTACAGATTTGCCGATAAGGAAACTGCTACTTTTCTGGATTCTCAAGCGGCAGTCATTCGCAAATATGTAAGCAAGGATCAATGGATTACTTCTAATTATAGACCCGCTTATGATGAGAGTTTTATTGGTATGAGCAAAGAATTTGATTTTGATTGCTACACTCGTTATATGGTTTATGGTGGAAGTTTTGGGATAGGAAAAAATGGATATCGTTTGGGAGATTATGCTGCTATCGGAATGGCTAATGATTTTTTCAGACCGCTTAAAGGAATGTATGGTTGTATGGAATTACAGCCGGGACAGGTGAACTGGGGAAGCATTAATCCGCAACCTTTGCCGGGCAGTGTTCGAATGTGGCTTTGGCATGTTTTTGCTGGAGGTAGTAAATTCGAATGTACGTATCGTTTCCGTGCTCCTTTGTATGGTTATGAGCAGTATCACTATGGTATCGTTGGTACAGATGGCGTGACGCCAACACCGGGCGGACTGGAATTCAGCCAATTTATAAAAGAAATAGAAACACTTCGAAAAAACTATAACGCAAAGGCAGAATTACCAGACTACTATCTAAAACGCAAAACCGGAATTTTGTTCGATCCGGATAATGTGATGGGGATTGACTTAAATAAGCAAACCAAAGAATGGAATACGATTAATCACTTTTTAAAATATTATAAAGCTTCAAAGTCAATTGGTGCGCCGGTTGATTTCGTCAGAGACACAACAGATTTTTCAAGATATCCTTTCTTGATCGTGCCGGCTTATCAAATGATCGATCAAAAAATGATTGATAAATTAACCTTGTACGCAAAAAATGGTGGAAATTTAATCATGAGTTGCCGATCTGGAATCCAAAACCGCCAAGGACATCTTTGGGAGGCAAAATTTTATGAGCCCATTTGGAGTTTGATAGGATCTCAAATAGAATCGTATGATTTATTAATGCCTCATTCTCCTGGTGTTATTAAATTTGAAAATCAAGAATTTGCCTGGACAAGTTGGGGAGATTTACTAAAACCGAATAAAGGAACAGAAATCTGGGCAACTTATCAAGGTGATTTTTATGCAGGTACAGCATCTGTCGTTTCGCATAAATTAGGAAAAGGAACCGTGACATACGTTGGTACAGATTCGAAAAATGGCGACTTAGAAAAACAAGTAATCAGAAAATTATACAAACAGCAAAACGCACCTATAGAAGATTATCCAGAAGGAGTAATGGTCGATTATCGCGACGGTTTCGGAATAGCAGTTAACTATTCTGATAAGCCTTATAACTTCAATTTGCCAAAAGATGCAAAAATTATCTTTGGAACTCAGTCTATAAAAACGGCCGATGTTTTGGTGTGGAAATATTGATGAGAAAATTTTTAAAAATAAGTAAAAAGCCTGATGAAAATTTTGATTTTTTGTCAGGCTTTTTTTGTTTTATGATATTTCAGGACGAGACAGTTTATTAGGCTTTTTGGTAGTGTCTTAGATTTTAATGCAATGCTTAAATATAAAAAAACATGTTTAATAAATTTATTTCCTATTAAATAGATTATTGTTTAAAGTCTGATATTTAATTCATTGCTCAAAGAGTTAATGCTTGTCCCAAGATTTGTTACAGATTTGTCAAAACCAAATTGTGCTCCTTTATTGAAGACATCGATTATACTATCCAAATCTTTTTCATTTGCATTTTCATCAGAAATACTTCTATCATCTCTTAAAGCGATAAATCCAGCTCCGATTGCAGTATGTAATATAAAATCTAAGTTTACCCAAGGTTGATAATATTTATCTTCTTTTTCTCTAATTTCTTCCTGATTATCAGGTTTCCAAATGTTTAATTTATAAGCCAAATTTGGATTTATTGGTTCAAGAGCTTCAATTAAAAAATCTCTGGCAAATGACGGACTATATTTTTCAGATAGAATTTCTTCTGCCAAAGCTCCAATACTGTTTAAATCTGCAATTGAAATATTTTCTCTTTTTTCAAGTGGGTAATTCAAACTTGCTTCTATAAGTTGCGAATCTTTTAAAAGGTAGTACCATATATATCTTCTCAAACATATAAATGCTTTGTTTTTGGTAATCCAAAGCGCAATATTCATATAATATTGTCTAATAACCTTAAAATCAGCTGTGGTTAAACCAGATTGTAAACCCGGTCTGTCATCTCCGTTGAAATAAGATTCGGACCCATTTAGATTAACATTTACAAAATGATGCCATGTTGAATCGACTACAATACGACCCACTTTTGCCAAACGGCCATCCCATACAGCAATAGAAGAAAAAGAATGTGGAATAGTTAGCGATTTTCCGCCACCTCCAGTAGTACTGCCTCCTAAAACATGAGATGTTGCAATATTTTGAGTAGCCACAGTGATCCCATTAACAGTAAATGATGTTTCAGGCTTGCATTCACCTTCATGCGGGTGATCAGGCATAATATCAATCAATCCAGATGGTCTGATACTTTTTTTAATGGATAACAGAGGATGCGGCAGGCCTGTACCAAATATTCTTACGGAAATATTTTGAGGAATGTTGTCGGATTGGTTATCAAAATACAAAGAAGTTGCATCACCTGCTTTTGGTCGGTTTGTATCGTTTCTTCGTGGTTGCGTCATGCCCACTTCATTTGCGCCGAAATCAGCCCAATGTCTCATGTCTTTTACTCTTGGTATATTACTGCACAAAGCTGAACCTAAAGTCCCATGATCACCTGTAGCAAATAATCCACCACCATTATTCATATAAGTTTCAACGGCGGCTAATTCATTGGTTGGTAAACCTGATCCAGAATTGATACCAAACAACCACACCTGGTCAAAATTGGCGAGCGTTACACTTGAAGCAAAATTAAAACTTGGAATGGTGGCTACAACCAATGGATTAGGATTTGAAAAAGCGGTAGGACTTCTGTGACCAAGTGTTATTTGGTAATTGTACCAGGTAGTTCTTTGCAGTTCATTAAAAGTGGTTAAAAATTCGGATAAGCCAAATGCTCCCGTTCCAAAATCCAAGCCACCATCTGTTACAACTAAAACTTTTAGATTGCAGCGTTTCCAAAGCCATCTTCCTGGAAAAAAAGGTCTCAGGATTTCCGGGCGAATTATATCTATTTTACTGAGTAATCTTAAGCGCTCATCTCGGTCAAGAAGATGCATGTTTTTGAATTGTTCTTCTAAAGTTTCCATTTTATTATTAATAAAATTATGTCTACTCTTTCTTGGATTTTCGACTTACTCCGAATTAAATTCTGGCCATGAATTGTGCAGCTAAATTAAAAGTATAGAACAATTGGAACAAGGGTATATTTCCCCTATTTGTAGGAGGTTTTTTACTGAATTTGTTTATTACGAGGATGGAATTGAAACTTTTTAAATGAAAAAAGGGAAGATATATTAAATATCTTCCCTTTTTAGTGGAGTCGCCGGGAATCGAACCCGGGTCCAAACAAGCAACTAAAGAGCTTTCTACACGTTTATTTCCTGATTGAATTTTCGATGTTAAGCTAGGCCAGAAACAGCCACCGAACACTTATCTTCTTAATTTTCGAAATCTACCCGAAGCTCATAGAAATCTAGGTTTATTTTTACGGTTCCCCTGAACGGAACGCCACAAACCAAGGCTTTCCAGGAGAATCCAGCTTCCCTACCTTGTAGAGACGTGGCGCAATCTTACTATGATTCGGATTATGCAGCTAAAGCGTAATTATTTTCGCCGTGTAAAAGTTCGAGATCTTATATTTACGAGCAAGGTCTCAATGCTCGACGTGCTTACTGTTCAATTCGACTTGCTGTCAAAACCAGTCGACCCCAAAAAATAAGTCTGCAAATTTATACTATTTGAAATTACTTTCTGCTAAAATTTTAAAAAAAAGTCAAAAGTCAAAAGTCGAAAGTCAAAAGCCGAAACATGAAAGTTGTTAAGTTTATAAAGTCACATGCTTACTTTAAAAAGTACAAAGTCAATATTGACAATTCTTTTAAGACTTTACGACTTTTGACTTTCGACTTTATGACTATTAGTTTTACTCTTCGTCCTTGAAATTAAAAGGATAATCGCCAAAAATTGGAGCCAGTTTACGAACCGCATAAGTGTTTCTGGTCATTTTATTTGATAGCGCAATTATGGTCACATGCTCCTTCATTAAAGTAATATAAGATGAGGTATTGCCATGCCACCAACCGTTGTGGAAATAAAAATTCTGTCCCGTTTCCCAATTAATCATTCTGATTCCAAGACCGTAGTTTTTAGTTCCTTTGCGCTCGTTACTGTAACCCGTATAAACTTGTTTTAATAAAGCCGGTTTTAAAAAGTCAGGAGATTGTCTTGCTCTGTCAAATTTTAAAAGATCGCGAACAGTTGAAAAAACATTTTTGTCTCCGTAAACATTGTCTAAATAATCGAAACCAATTTCGGCTCCGTTTCCTTTATATGACGGAACAATTGTTTTTCTGTCTTTATCATCATCAAAAATATAAGTATGCGTCATGCCCAATGGCTTGAAAATCATTTCAGCCATTGCTTCTTTATATTTTAAACCGGTGATTTTTTCGATAATCAGCGCCAGCATTGCATAATTGGTATTGCAGTAGCCGAAACGTGTTCCGGTTTTTGCTTCTAAACCAATGTCTTTTGTTGCCAAAATATCAAGAATAGCTGCATTCGTCAACTGATTGTGTCGATCCCAAACCGATTTGTCGTGATCTGTGAAATAAGCATAATTGCGCATTCCGGTACGATGGCTTAAAAGCATTCGAACTGTACAGTCTTCGTATGGAAAGGTTTTTAGAATCGTATTGACTTTTTGGTCCAAATCAAGTTTTCCTGCATTTACCAATTTTAAAACAGCAGTCGCCGTCAAAACTTTACTTACAGATGCAATTTGAACAGGAGTTTCGGCAGTGATTTTTGTTCCTTCATTTTTGTTAGCGTAACCATTGTATCTTTCAAAAATAATTTGTCCGTTTCTTGCCACTAAAAAACTTCCATTCATGCTATTGTTTGGCCAGTTTTTATTGTAAAAGTGATTAATTCTGCCTTTTACGGAATTTATGTAGGCTTGTGATATTCTTTTTTCCGGGCCTAATGGCTTCATCTTTGGCATTGTATCTTCTACTACTGAAGCTGGATCAACGCTAGTCTTTTTATCATTGCCACATGAACTTAAAACTAAAATTAGGAAAAGTATTTGTGGTATCTTTGTCATTTTAAGGAAACTCATTTTCATCATTCTTTAAAAACAAATATATAGAATTCAATATTTATGTTTTTGAAATTTTAGCAACTTCAAAAGGCTGTGTTAACATAATTTTAACTAAAATTTTAGTTAGTCGATTGTTATTCAGCGTTCAACGGTTTTTAAATATTCTAAATTGTAATTTTTGAACAAAACTTTAACGAAATTTGTTATATTTGAAACAAATACAATGTAAAAAGTTATATTATTAAAAGCTTTAAACTTATTTAAATGAAATTTGGAATTATAAAAGAAAGAAAAAACCCACCAGATAGACGTGTAGTATTTGCTCCAGATGCATTAGCAAAATTGAAACAGCAATATCATGATGCTGTAATAGAAGTTGAGAGTTCTGATATTAGGATTTTTTCAGATCTTCAATATAAAAGTATGGGAATAACCGTAACTGATGATGTTTCTGACTGTGATGTCTTATTTGGAGTAAAAGAGGTTCCGGTTGAAAATTTAATTCCAAATAAAGCGTATTTCTTTTTTTCACATACTATAAAAAAACAGCCTCACAATAGAAAACTACTTCAGGCTATTTTAGAAAAGAAAATTGATTTATACGATCATGAAACGATAGTTAATGAGTTAGATCACCGTTTAATAGGTTTTGGAAAATATGCCGGAATGGTTGGTGTTTATAACGGAATCAGGGCTTTCGGAATTAAATTCGAATTGTTCAAGCTTCCAAAAGCAGAAACACTTTCAGGAAAAGAGGATTTGATAAAGCATTTAAAGCGCATAACAATGCCAGCCTTAAAATTTGTTGTGACCGGTACCGGAAAGGTTGGGAGCGGAGCCAAGGAAATTTTGGATGCTATTAAAGTTAAAGAAATTACAATTGATAATTATTTGACTAAAAAATATGCGCAGGCAGTTTATGTTCAATTGGATGTTTTAGAATATAATAAAAGAAAAGACGGTCAGGTTTTGGATTTTAAAGATTTTGTAAATCATCCTGAAGAATATACTTCTGACTTTGAGAAATTTACAAAAGTTTCGGATATTTATTTTGCAGGACATTTTCATGCCAGTGCAGCGCCAATGATTTTGACTCGGGAAATGTTGAATGCAAGCGATTGCAAACTTAAAGTTGTGGCTGATATTTCATGTGACGTTGGCGGGCCAATTGCCTGTACCGTTCGTTCGTCAACCATTGCAGAACCTTTATATGGTTATTTTCCTTTAGAAGATAAAGAAGTCGATTTTTTTCATCCGGCTGCGGTTGCAGTAATGGCGGTTGATAATTTACCATGTGAAATCCCGAAAGATGCCAGCGAAGGTTTTGGAGAACAATTTATGGAACATGTAATTCCGGCTTTCTTCAATGGAGATAAAGACGGAATCCTAAAACGTGCCAAAATCACCGAAAACGGAAAATTGACAGAGAGATTTAGTTATTTGCAAGACTACGTTGACGGGAAATAAGTTATGAATTATGAGTTATGAATTATGAGTTTTGCTATATGATAAATATAAAAAAGGTAAAAACATTATGTTTTTACCTTTTTGCTTTTAAAGAATTATGATTTAGAAAGTTAACTCATAACTCATAATTCCTAACTCATAATTTCAATTTACACCATATCCTCCGGTTTTACCCAAGCATCAAAATCTTCTGGAGAAACATAGCCTAAACGAACAGCTTCTTCTTTTAAAGTAGTTCCATTTTTGTGCGCGGTTTGGGCAATTTCAGCTGCTTTGTAATAACCAATTTTAGTGTTTAAAGCGGTTACAAGCATAAGTGAATTATCTACTAATTCTTTGATACGTTTGTAATTTGGCTCGATTCCTTGAGCGCAATGTTCGTCAAATGAAACGCAGGCGTCACCTAACAATCTAGCCGATTGTAAAAAGTTTGCAGCCATAACGGGTTTGAAAACATTTAATTCATAATGTCCTTGCATACCGCCAACAGCAATTGCCATATCATTTCCAATTACCTGTGCGCAAACCATCGTTAAAGCTTCACATTGCGTCGGATTTACTTTTCCTGGCATAATAGAAGATCCTGGTTCGTTTTCAGGAATATGAATTTCTCCAATTCCGGATCTTGGTCCAGAAGCCAGCATTCTAACATCATTTGCAATTTTGTTTAATGAAACTGCCAATTGTTTCAAGGCTCCATGAGTTTCTACGATTGCATCATGCGCAGCTAAAGCTTCAAATTTATTTTCTGCAGTTATAAACGGATGGTTGGTAAATTTTGCAATGTATTCGGCAACTTTTACGTCGTAACCTTTTGGAGTATTTAATCCTGTTCCGACAGCGGTTCCGCCTAACGCAATTTCTGATAAATGTGCTAAAGTATTTTTTAAAGCTTTTAAACCAAATGCCAATTGCGCAGCGTAACCAGAAATTTCCTGTCCGAGTGTTAAAGGCGTTGCGTCCATCAAGTGTGTACGGCCAATTTTAACAACATCTTTAAATTCGGTTGCTTTTTTGACTAATGTTGCGTGTAGTTTTTCGACGCCCGGAATTGTGGTTTCAACGACCATTTTATAAGCCGCAATGTGCATTCCGGTTGGGAAAGTGTCATTTGATGATTGCGATTTGTTTACGTCGTCATTTGCTTTTATGAATTGTTCGCCTTCACCAATTTCAAAACCTTTTAAAACCTGAGCGCGGTTGGCAATTACTTCGTTGACATTCATGTTGCTTTGCGTTCCTGAACCGGTTTGCCAAATTACTAGCGGAAACTGATCGTCTAATTGTCCTGCCAATATTTCGTCGCAAACTGTTGCTATGGCGTCTCTTTTTTCGATTGGTAAAACTCCTAAATCATAATTGGCGTAAGCGGCTGCTTTTTTTAGATAGGCAAAACCTTCAATGATTTCTTTTGGCATTGAACCTGAGTTTCCTATTTTAAAATTGTTTCGGGAACGTTCTGTTTGCGCACCCCAATATTTATCGGCTGGGACCTGAACTTCACCCATGGTGTCTTTTTCTATTCTGTATTTCATTACGTTGTTTGTAAAATGTTATTTGTAAAATGTGAAATGTTGTCTGTAAAAATGAACTTCTCTTGAAAACGGGTTTCCTAGCCCTGATGGGAGCGGCATCCTTTTGTGCTGGGGTTCAGCACAAAAGATATAGCGGACAGCAGGAATCAGCTCCTGAAAAATATTATGAATTTCGATGAAGTCTTTATTTAAAAGGTTTCGCATTCAAAAAAAAGCTTATTTAAAATGAGTATAAATATACGGATAAATGTTATTTCCCGAAAATTGATTTAGATTTTATTGCAGTGGAAGAATATATAACCTACATTTGTCGTAACATTCAAAAATTCCGGAAAACATGTTTGAATTTTCACAGTACTTAGGCTTTTTACTTTTCTTAACCATACTAACTATAGGGTTTTGGTTAATGTTTTTCTTGGTTGGTTTCGTATCTTATTGGGTTACGGGAGCTAGCTGGGAAATGTTCAAAGAAAAGAGAGCTAAAAAAAGACAAGAAGAACAGTCAATTTAATTATAAATTGATTTCATAAAAAAGGACCACGATTGTGAGTCCTTTTTTTTTATTTAAATTCGGAGTAAAAAAAATCCAAATTCCAGTTTTTAAACTTGGAATTTGGATTTTTAAATATTGGGACTTTTATAGTATTATCCTGGGAAGTCTCCTCCACCGTCACCTTCTTTTGGTGCAGCATTTTTGTCTCTTTCACCTTTAGGTTTGTTGAAACGGTAAGTGAACGATAAATTGAATTGACGTTTACGGAATTGCATTTCGCTATAAGCGGTTTGGCTTTCAAGTGTTGTAGAATTTTGCAGATAAGTATATGATCTCATAATTCTGGAATTGAAAATATCGCTGATATTGAATGCAATAGTTGCTTTGTCTTTCATTACATCTTTACTCAATGCAGTATTCATACCAAACATATCTAAGTTTTTCCCTTGAGCTGTTTTTTGTGAACCATTGTAGTTTGCACTTAACTGCCAGTCAATTTTGTATGGCAAAGTTAACTTTGAATTGATTCTCGCAAACCAAGTGTTAGCTTGATTGTCAAGATTTTGTACTACAGTATTTCCGTTAAAATCAACATAAGTGTTTTCTCCAGTTGTTTTTACGTTGTAAAAATTGAAGTTACTGTTGATTCTCCAGATTTTGAATGGCGTGTAATTCAATGTAAATTCAAATCCGAATTTTTGCTCTTTTCCAAGATTGATTGGTCGGTTTAAAATAACCGGAATACCATTTACTAGATTACCATTTGGAGTACGTACAAAACTGAAAACATCTTTTGTATCTTCAAAATAAGCTGATGTATTGAAAGTTAATTTGCTCCAACGTTTAATGTATCCAATATCATATTTATCAGTTAATGACGGATCTAGATCCGGATTTCCTTGAAAAATATTGATGTTACTTGAATAGTTTACAGCTGGGTTCATGAAACGCCCTCTTGGTCTGGTTAAACGCTTGCTGTAGCTAGCAGAAAAACTACTCTGATCTGAGATTTCATAACTAATAAAAGCACTTGGAAACAAGTTGTTGTATTTTTTAGTATTGAAATCGCTTGTCTCCAATAAATTCACATGAATGTTTGTGTCTTCCCAACGAAGTCCAAATAAGTAAGAGAATTTATTTACTTTGAAACCATATTGTGTATAAAGTGCATTGATGTTTTCTTTGTATTCTAATGTATTGGAAAGATTTGGATCTTTTAGTCCGTTTTCATCCGTTACAAAATATTCATTGTTCAAATCGCCAAAACTACCTTTATATCCAGCTTCAAACTGACTTCCTTTTCCTAATGGCAAAACATAATCGGCTTGGAATAATACTTGCTTTTGAACCTGATTATTTAATGTAGTATTGTAATTTGGAGAAGCAGTAATAGTACTGTTGCTATCGTCATCGTTTTTAGAAATCGATAAGTCAGCTGTCAGTTTATGCCCTTTGTCGTTGAAGTTTTTGATTAGATTAGAAGTATATTCCACGTTTTGGCTTCCAGTTTCCCCATCATTTAAACGGAAAGAAGTTCCTGTAAAAGCATGTGATGCATCAAAATTGTTGTAATTGATTAAATCACGTGTATCACCTGAATTTTTTTGATAGTTAATGGCATTTGTCCAATAGGTATTTGGCGCTACAGTCCATTCGATTCCAGCTCTTCCGTTAAAACCATCTGAAGTTCTTTTAGTATCACGATCTTCATCTAAAAAACCTTTAGGAGTTCCGTCAGCATTCAAATATTCAGTGTTGGTTAAACCAGCTCCTTCGTTTGTTCTGTGATTATATCCTAAAGTTGTGAAATAATTTAATTTTTCAGTTTTGTAGTTCAAATTTCCGCTTAAACCGTAAGTTTCAGGAATTCCCGTTGAAGCTATAAAAGTTCCGTTGAAACCTTGATTTTTACCTTTTTTAAGAATAATATTGATTAATCCAGATCCACCTTCAGCATCGTAACGAGCAGATGGATTGGTAATAACTTCTACTTTGTCAATCGCATCAGCTGGAAGCTGACGTAAAGCTTCAGCAATATTAATAGCGTTTGAAGGTCGTCCGTCAATCAAAATTCTAATATTATCGCTTCCTCTTAAACTTACATTTCCTTCAGTATCAACAGAAACAGACGGAACATTGTCAAGAACATCACTTACAGTTCCTCCTTTTACCATCATGTCCTGACCAACGCTGTATACTTTTTTGTCTAATTTTATTTCTACAGTCGATTTTTCAGCACGAACGACAACTTCGTTCAATTGTGCTGCATCTTCTGATAAATTCACAACGCCCAAACTCATATCGCCAGAAATAGTTTTTCCTTTGATTTCAGTTGATTTAAACGAAATGAATTCTACTTTAATATCATAAGTTCCAGGTACTACGGCTACTTCAAATTCCCCTTTTGGATTTGTGATTCCGCCGGCAACAACTTTTGTGTCGTTTGGTGCCATAAACGAAATAGTAGCATATTCAAGTGGCTGTTTGCTAACCTTTTCGAAAACTTTTCCAGTAACTTTTACCTTGTTTTTACCAGGAGGCGCCTGTTGTGCATAGTTGTAAAAACTTGTAAAAAAAAGAACAAGCAGTACAGCAAATTTGATTTTCTTCATTTTATTTTTGGTTTCATTTCCTGTTTAGACCGAAAATTTAGCGTTTGGTTTAAAGGGGAAATCACAAAAAAATGTTAATTCGACTTTTGAAATTAATCAAGGAAATCGGCTACCAGATTAAGATCTCTTCCAATAATAGCTTTTCCATCTTTAACAACAATTGGCCTTTCAATTAAAATTGGATTTTCAACCATTGCCTGAATAATTTCGTCGTTGGTAAGATTCTTTCCTTTGTAATTTTCTGTCCAGATATTTTCTTTAATTCGGACTAACTGAATTGGTTCCAGGTTTAATTTTGCTAGTAAATCTTTTAATTCTGAAAAACTTGGAGTATCTGTTAAATAAGGAATAATTTCATATTCTTCTTTTGACTGATCAATAAAAGCCAAACAGCTTCTTGATTTTCCACAGCGTGGATTATGATAAATTTGTATCATTTTGTTATATTTAGGAATTGTAAGATAGTTAACGCAAAAATTAGGTATTTTCGCAGGACCAAAAATACTATTTACTTATTAAATCGAATTCTCATTTTAAAATTATATATAAATGTTTTTAGAACAAGGAATTAAACCTCACAATAAATTTTTTCTGTATCTGATTGGTTCAATAATTATTATCGTAGCATCATTTATTGGCCAGATTCCGCTTTCTGTAGCGGTTCTTTACTCCAGTTTTAAAAATAAAACAGAAATACCGACTGGCAATGATGCGGTTTTAAAAGTATTTGAACCTAATCTAACTTTGTTTTTGGTTATGATTTCTTTTGTTTTTGCGTTTGCAGGCATTTATTTGGTTGTAAAATATCTTCATCGTCAAACTCTTTTATCAGTAACGACATCACGAAAGAAAGTCGATTGGAACCGAATTTTATTTTCATTTGTACTTTGGGCAGTTTTCTCCGTTTTGAGTTTTGGAGCTCTTTATTTAAATGATCCTCAGAATTTTATTTGGAATTTTAAATTAGTTCCTTTTTTGATTTTAGTTGTCATAGGAACTTTGCTTATTCCGATACAAACCAGTACCGAAGAATATATTTTTAGAGGATATTTAATGCAGGGTTTTGCAAATTTGGCTAAAAACAGATGGTTTCCATTAATGATGACTTCACTTATTTTTGGTTCGATGCATGTTTTTAATCCAGAAGTAGCAAAAATGGGTTATATTATTATGGTATATTATATAGGAACCGGCTTGTTTTTAGCAATCATTACACTTATGGATGAAGGAATAGAACTGGCACTTGGTTTTCATGCTGCAAATAATTTGACTGGCGCTTTGTTGGTAACGTCAGATTGGACCGTTTTTCAAACACATTCTATTTTCAAAGATATGTCTGAACCTTCGGCGGGTCTTGACGTAATATTGCCGGTTGTAATTGTGTATCCTGTTTTGCTTTTTATTTTCAGCAAAAAATATAAATGGACAAATTGGAAAGAAAAATTGACTGGTGAGATAACTCTTAAAAATCTTTAATTTAATAATCATGACACAGTTAACACATAAAAATGTACATAATTATTTTAAAATCAACGGATATCATTTAAATGCGAAAGATTTATGCCGCGTTGGGTACAGTTTCATAAAAGAAGGTGATGTTTATGAGCGTGCAATTGGTGAGTTTCTTCTGGATTGGTTTGATAATAAGGATTATATCGAAATGACGACTTCGGGTACAACCGGACTTCCAAAATTAGTCAGATTAGAAAAACAAGCTATGATTCAGTCAGCTTTGGCTACCGGAGATTTTTTTGGTTTGGAGCCAGGAGACAGAGCGTTGTTGTGTTTGCCAACTCAATTTATTGCCGGAAAAATGATGTTGGTGAGAAGTTTGATTTTAGGACTTGATATTGATGTTAAAGCACCAAGTACTGAACCTTTAGCTTTTAATTCGGAGAAATATGATTTCGTAGCAATGGTTCCTTTACAAGTTCAGAATTCAATTGAAAAGCTGAAAAACGTTAAGAAATTAATTATTGGCGGAGCAAAAATGGATTCTGCGCTTGAAGCGGAATTACTAAAATTGAATGGCGAAATATACGAAACGTATGGAATGACCGAAACCATAACGCATATTGCTGCCAAAAAAGTTGGAGAAAGTGCTTTTTCGATCTTACCAAATGTAAAAATTGAAAAAGATGATCGCGGTTGTCTTGTAATTTATGTTTCGTCTATTTCTGAGGAACCAATTATTACGAATGATTTGGTCGAATTGATAAATGATAAACAATTTGTTTTTTTAGGAAGAATCGACAATGTGATTAATAGTGGAGGAGTGAAGCTAATTCCCGAACAGATTGAAGCTAAATTAGTCGGCAAAATTCCAAATCGATTTTTTGTTACAGGAGTTCCGGATTCAATTTTGGGTGAAAAATTAATTTTGGTTATAGAAGGCGAAAAACAGGAATTTGCACCTGATTTTTTTGATATTTTAGGAAAGTTTGAAAAGCCAAAAGAAATTGTTTTTGTACCAAAATTTAAAGAAAACGAAAACGGAAAGTTATTGCGAAAGCCAACTTTAGAAGCATAAACGTTAAAATAAAAAATCCCAAATTTCAATAACTACGATTGAAATTTGGGATTTTAAATATTCGAATTAAAACTTATGCTTTACGCTCTAAAAGTGCCATATAGAATCCGTCGAAACCAGATTCAGAAGCCAGTATTTTGCGATCTTCAATAAATTTAAATTGTTTTCCTATTTCTGTTTTTAGAAACTTTTCTACTTGCTCCTGATTTTCAGAAGGCAAAACAGAACAAGTTGCATAAACTAATTTTCCACCTGGTTTTACAATTTTAGAATAGCTTTCTAGAACCTCACTCTGAACTTTACGAATGTTGTCAATAAATTCAGGCTGTAATTTCCATTTCGAATCTGGATTTCTTTTTAAAACTCCCAATCCGCTGCATGGTGCGTCAATTAAAACACGGTCTGCTTTTTCGTGTAATTTTTTGATAACTTTTGTGCTGTCGATAATGCGGTATTCAATATTAAAAGCGCCATTTCTTTTAGCTCTTAATTTTAATTGCTTCAATTTGCTTTCGTACAAATCCATTGCAATCAATTGACCTTTATTGTTCATTAAAGAAGCCATGTGCAACGTTTTTCCGCCCGCTCCGGCGCATGTGTCAACAACGCGCATTCCAGGCTGAACATCAAGGAAACCTGCCACTAATTGTGAGTTCGCATCCTGAACTTCAAACAAACCTTGTTTAAAAGCGTCTGTAAGGAAAACGTTTGCTCTTTCTTTTAAAACCAAAGCCTCTGGCTGATCTTTCAAATATTCTGTTTCAATATTCAAATCCATCAACGTGTTTCTTAAGTTTTCTTTAGTTCCTTTAAGTGTATTTGTTCTTAAAATAACTTTTGCCGGTTGGTTTTGAGCTGCAATTTCTTTAGACCAAACTTTTTCGCCTAATTCTTTTACACCCAATTCATCCATCCAATCTGGAATAGACTCTTTTAAAGCTCTCACTTTCGAAAGCTCATCAAAACGACCTTTTATTTTTCTTTCAGGAGTTCCTTCCAATTGTCTCCAGTCCGGGATTGGGTATCCTCTTAAAACAGCCCAAACCGCAAACATTCTCCATAAATTATCTCTGTCGTATGGTTCTTTTACTTCCGCAATTTCTGCGTAAAGACGTTTCCAACGAACAATTTCGTATATTGTTTCAGCAACAAACTTCCTGTCAGAACTTCCCCAACGTTTGTCTTTTTTTAATGCTCTTGCTACCACTTTATCTGCATATTCTCCTTCATTGAAAATTGCATTTAAAGAATCGATGGTAGTATAAACTAAATTTCTGTGTAATCTCATTTCTATAATTTGAGTTGCAAAGGTACTATTAATTGATTGAAAGTTAAATTTTTAATGCTGATTGTTCATTTGACTTTCATTTGAAAAGAAAAAAACACTCTGATAAAGTTTTAAAAGAGTGTTTTTTAGAATATTTTAAAAAGGTTAATTTTTGATAATTCGGGTCAATCCGATGTTTTCCGGAGCGTGAAGCACCATTGGGAATTTCTCTATTTTAACCGAACTACTATCTAAACCAAATGCTCTTTCTTCAGACAAACTTAGTTTTTTAATAAAGAAATAAGAGTTCATGATGATATTTTCGTGCCATCTTAAATCATTATCATTTGATAAGAATTTCTCAGACAATACAAATTTAAAGTCTCCAATAATATTGTTTTTGTTCAATGATTCGTAACGGCTGGTAATATCAACTTCACCACGTTTTACCATATCACGGATTACTTCTCTGAACATTAAATTGATTTTTGTAGGTTCTCTAAATCCTAAATTAAAATCGATTCTGTAAATGTCATCTCTGGCAATCTCAGTAACTTTATATTCTGTTTTATAAGGCTCAGTAAGAATATTTACGTGTACAAACCAGTAGATATCAGCTCTTTTTGGGCGCTTTTGCAGGATCGAGTAAATTACTTTTTCCTCTAATTCATCAACACGATTGGCATTCGTCATATATACCAAATGCGTCGCGTATTTTGGAATTGATAAATCTTTGCTTAATTCTACTAATACTTTTTTATAGTCGTCAATTTTGATGATTTTAGTATAGCTTTTGTTGATTTTCTTAGCAAGATACCAAATCGTCATAATTGAAATTAATAAAATTGCAATGATCAAAGTAACATAACCTCCTTCGGCAAATTTTGTAATATTAGCAAAAAGGAAACTGAATTCAATCAATAAATAAATCGTGATCAACGGCACCATGAAATACAGTTTTACACGCTTCATGATCAAATAATAATTCAATAGAATAGTTGTCATGATCATACATAAAATAATGGCAAGACCATAAGCATGCTCCATATTTCCTGATTTTTCGAAGTGAAGTACGATTCCAACACATCCAAAAAACAATAACCAGTTAATTGACGGAATGTATAATTGACCTTTAACTTCTGTCGGATATTTGATTTTTACTTTTGGCCAGAAATTCAGACGCATTGCTTCATTAATCAAAGTAAACGAACCACTAATTAATGCTTGTGATGCAATTACAGCTGCTAAAGTTGCTACTACAATTCCGAATGGAAGAAACCAGTGTGGCATGATTAAGTAAAACGGGTTTCCATTTTCTCCGCCTAATTGCTGTAAAGTGCTTCCTTCGTGATGTGTTAAATAAGCCGCTTGACCAAAGTAGTTTAATACTAAAGTAGCTTTTACAAAAATCCAGCTGATACGAATGTTTTTTCTTCCGCAGTGCCCCATGTCAGAGTACAAAGCTTCAGCTCCTGTTGTGCAAAGAAATACAAAACCAAGAACAAAAAATCCGTCAGGATGAATAGATAATAAATGGTAAGCATAATATGGATTTACCGCTTTGATAACTTCAGGGTAGTGAAAAATCTGAATTGCTCCTAAAGTTCCAAGCATTGCAAACCATATCAGCATCATTGGTGCGAAAAATTTCCCAACCAATTTTGTTCCAAATTGCTGTATCGTAAATAAAATAAATAGAATGGCAATTACAATAGAAATAATAGTTTCCGTTTCCATTGTAGGATAGAATGCTCGGATTCCTTCAACTGCAGATGAAATCGAAATTGGAGGTGTGATAATTCCATCGGCCAAAAGTGCGCTTCCCCCAATAATGGCGGGCACAATGAGCCATTGAATTTTTGTTTTTTTAACTAAAGCATAAAGAGCAAAAATTCCACCTTCACCATGATTGTCAGCACTTAAAGTAATAAGTACATATTTTATTGTAGTTTGAAGAGTAAGAGTCCAAAAAACACAGGAAATCCCCCCTAAAACAATATCCGAATTTATTGCATATTCACCAAGAATGGCTTTCATTACATACAATGGAGAGGTACCAATATCTCCATAAATAATTCCTAATGTGATCAATAGACCCCCTATAGACAACTTACTATGTAAGTTTTTATGCGCTGCGCTCATGTTTGATTTTATAAAAGACGGTTGCAAATTTACTGTTTTAAAACAAATTAGAGACAATTATAATTAAAAAGATAAAAAAAAGCACAATCCCCAAATTGTGCTTTTAATTTTAAATAAAAATTGTGATATTTTGATTATCCTCTTCTGCCACCACCTCTAGATCCGTTTTCTCTTTGTGGTTCACTGCTTCTAGATTCTTGTCTCATTTGCGGAGCTTCAGAACGTGGTGCACTTTGAGGTCTTGAGCTGTAAGCTCTGTTTTCTGAGTTTCCTCTGTTTTCAGAGTAACTTCTTGATGGCTGCGCTTGTGGTGCAGGAGCAGTTCTTTCAACGCTTGGTCTGTTCATTGAGTTTCCTCTGTTTTCAGAATAACCTCTTGAAGGATTATTGTTTTGAGATGCTGGTCTGTCTGCATAATTTCTGTTTTCTGAATTCCCTCTAGGAACAGAAACAGCTGGATTATTTCTGCTGTAATCTGGTCTTGAAGGAGTAGCAACAGGCGTATTGTTTTCTCTGTTGGTTACAGTTGGACGGCTTGTATTGTTATAACTTCTGTCTGGATTTCTGTCTGAAGTATAGTTTCTGTCTGAAACTCTGTTTTCTCCATATTGAGGTCTTCCAGAATTTGATCTGATTGGATTATTATTGTTTTGAGAAGTATTATAGTTTCTGCTTGTTACTCTTCTTTGGTCTAAATCATATCTGTTGCTTACATTAGCGTGTCTGTCTGCAAAGCTATAATTAGGTCTCATTCTTTCGTAGCCATAAGTACGTCTTGATGCGTAAATAGCAGGAGCGGCGTAACTTCTTCTATAATTTACATAGTTGTAACTGTAGTTAGCATTGATGCAAATATTTACGTTGTTTCTATATCTGTAAACAGGATAAGGTCTCCATGCTGTGTAATATGTTGGATAGTAGCCCCAATACCAAGTTGAACAATAAGGTCTGTAGTTTGTAACCCAAAATGAACTATAAATTACTGGGACAACATTGTAAACAGGCTCATAAATATAGTTTGCGCCATACAAATAAGTGTTTCCAACGACCTGAACGCTAACTTTGTTGTAATTGTCTCTTTCTACGTCAATTGTTGCCACGTCTTGATAAACATCACGATCTAATACAGCTTGAATAATTACAACGTGAGTTCTGTTTTCTACAGATTCGATTACACGTAAATAATCAACTTGATCATCTCCATTTAAATCAAGATTAGATATTTGATATTTTGGATCATTCAATCTTCTTTCAAAATCCTGAAGATTTGATGATTCTCCAAACATTGAAGCAATAGCTCTTAAATCTAAGTTATCGCTAATGTCTGAATTTTTTGCATAAACAGTGGCTTGATTTTGTGCTGAACAAGAACTAAGTCCGATAGTTAAAAATGCTAGTATAAGTAGGTTCGCTTTCATGGCAAATAATATTAAAAAATTAATTATTGTAGAATATCCAATTACTGTGCCAAAAAAATAATTTGTATGTCTGATTCTATTAAAAAGCTTAGTGTTAAATAGTTGTGTTTTGTTGGATTGTTTTTATTTTTGCTTCGACAAAAAATAGTGTTCAAAAATTTTATTATCAAAAAAAACAAAAGCTATTTTATATGTTATAAATAATTGTATTTTAGCAAATACTAAATCTAACCTACATGAGAAAAATTATATTATTTTTTAGTTTATTTGTTTTGTTGGTGTCTTTTAAAGCATTGAAAAATAGTGATAAAGCGCCAGTAACAGGCGGTTTTGTTTCGATGCAGACAGAAATTTTGTTTCAGGATAAAATCAGCATCAGAGCTATTTCAATTGATAATAATAAAGTTTGGTACGGAGCCGATAATTCCCGTTTTGGCTGTTTTGATTTAGATAAAAGAGAAAAATTTGAAGATCATATTTATCGTGATACACTTAATTTAGAGTTTAGAAGTATTGCGCAAAACACAAAAAGCGTGTTTTTGTTAAGTGTAGGAAATCCTGCTTTATTGTATCAGGTTGATAAAAAAACTAGAAAAGTAAAATTAGTTTACAAAGAAGTTAATTCGAAAGTGTTTTACGACAGTATGCAGTTTTGGAATGACAAAGAAGGAATTGCAATTGGTGATCCTACAGAAGATACTTTTTCTATGATTGTTACTCGTGATGGAGGTGAAACATGGACAAAGCTATTATCTGATAAATTGCCTACAAACACTCAAGGTGAAGCAGCTTTTGCAGCAAGTAATACCAATATTGTAATTAAAGGAAATGATACCTGGCTGGTTTCAGGTGGTAAAAAAGCTCGTGTTTTTTATTCTCCTGATAAAGCAAAAACATGGAAAGTCGTTGATACTCCAATTATGCAGGGCAAAGAAATGACTGGTATTTTTACAGCCGATTTTTATGACGCCAAACATGGTTTTGCAGCAGGCGGAGATTATGAATTTCCAGAGAAAAATGCTGAAAACAAAATTTGTACTAAAGACGGAGGAAAAACATGGGAATTAGTAGGGCAGAATCAAGGTTTTGGATATGCTTCATGTGTTCAGTATGTTCCGGGAAGTAATGCCAGAGAATTGGTTTGTGTGGGTTCTTCAGGAATCCAATATTCTCAGGATGGAGGTTCGACATGGAAACAATTGTCAGATGATTCTAAGCTTTTTACTATCAGATTCATTAATAAAAATACTGCAATTGCTGCGGGTTATAATAAGTTAATCCGAATCACTTTTATATAGTCAGACAATATTCTTAAAAATAACAAACCCCCTAAATAATAAAGTAAGTATTATTATATAGGGGGTTTGTCGCTGTTGTACTTTTCTTAATCTTTTGCGGCTTTATCGCGATATTGTTTTAATAATTTTCGGTTAAAGTCGTCTTCAGATTTTTTAAGCTTTAATATCTTTTTGGCTGAAAGTATTTTCTTTAAGTTCGAATTGTATTTTTCGCGCAAAAGATATAATTCCTTATCAGTACTTTCCATTTGTGCAAGCAGGACTGCAGCTTCTTTTTCTGAAATTGAATTAATATTATCATCATCCAGACGCTCTAGATACGCTTTCATTTTTTGATGCCTTAATTCAAATTGTCTATCATCATAGGCATTGTAAATAGGCCAGAATTTTTCAGCTTCTGTAGGAGTCAGTTCTAATTCGGTTGTTAAAAAAGAAACTTTATAAGCTTTAATCTTTTCACGTTTTTCATCTGTTTTACCGCTTTGGGCATAAAATGAAAAACTTACCAGGAATAAAATTATCGGCAATATGTTTTTGATTTTCATCTTTTAAGTTTTGTTTTTTTATTCAGAAATTAAGTGTTCGATGTTTGGATTTGATGCCAGGATGTCTTCAAGAGTTTCATCTTCAATAGCAACATTTTTATTTAGTTTTTGAATATCTTTTGTATCCAGATTCTGAATCAGATCATATTGATTCAAATTTGACTGATAAGATAAATAAGTTTCTAAAGTGGCTTCGTCAAGTTCTTTAGAAGTGGCATTGTAATTATTGACTATAGGAATCATCAGTGCAAAAACAACTACTGCGGCTGCAGCAATTGAAATTACATTCTTACGTTTGTAAAACGGTATTACTTTTACTTCTTTTTCGTTAATCTGCTGTAAAACTTTTGCCGATAAATCATCAAAATAATGCTCTGGAGTTTTAAATCCAGACTTGATTTTCGGTTCGTTTTCTAATTTAAATGCTTTCATAATGTCTATAAGATAGTTTTTTTTACAAAAGGTTTAATTTGATGTAACATATAATTCAATTTTTTTTACCGCATGATGGTAAGATGCTTTTAAAGCGCCGACTGAAGTTCCTAAAATTTCAGCAATTTCTTCATATTTTAATTCTTCAAAATATTTCATTTTAAAGACTAATTGTTGTTTTTCGGGCAAAGTGATTATGGCTTTTTGGAGCTTTATTTGAATTTCATCTCCATCAAAATAGATATCAGATTTTAAATTCTCTATAGTTTTTGTCTGTAAAGCTTCTGATGTTAATCCGCTTAGTTTTGCTTTTTGATTTAAAAAAGTCAAAGCTTCGTTTGTTGCAATGCGGTACATCCAGGAAAAAAGCTTGCTTTCGCCTTTAAAATTTTTTAAATATTGAAAAACCTTTACAAAAGTATTTTGCAAAACATCATCTGCGTCATCATGATTCAAAACAATGTTCCGAATATGAGAATACAGCGGTTTTTGATAATCAGACAAGAGTTTTTGAAACGCCGCGTTTTGCGTTTTAGGATTTAATAATTCTTGTATAAATTCCTTCTCGTCTGTCAAACTTTTTCATTTATCGTATTAGAATGAATTTTAAGCTAAAGGTTTAAAAGTCTTTATTTTAGAATTCGTCTTCTTCAGGTTTTGCTGGTGGAGTAGTGACAGGTTTTGGTGCTGCCGGTTTTGGTTTTACTGGTTTTTTTACAACAGGTGTCGTTGCTGCCGGATTAGTTGCAGCAGGATCTGCGGTTGTTGTATTTGTTTCCGTTGGATCAGGCTGAGAACCGTAAACATCAGTAGTTGGCGCTGTTGTTACCGGAACAACTTTAGGTTTTGTTGGGAAATAAATCTCTGTAAGTAATTTAGACGAACTTTTTGTGTCTAATTTGCTTATAGTTAATATTTCAAGATGCGACCAGCTTAAATCGGGCATAATTTTTTGATTGTTTATGTAAGCTGTAGTTTTAGCAATTGCTTCACTTGTATGTGAATAGTCACCTGTTAAAGTTGTTTTTACAGCTTCAAAACCATTTAATTTCCCTGATAAGATATCGCTTCCAGAACTAATCGAAATTTCTTTATTTATTGGTAAACAAATTGAAATTTTAGCTAATCCTGTTGTTGTATCGTAAGTATGATAAATAATAAATGGTTTTCCTGTTGTTTGTAGCGCATTGGTCTCGCTAAAATGAATAAGTTTCGGAATGACAATTCTTGCGTTTTTATTTATTTTAGCAATTTCACTTGTAAAAGTTTGTTTAATATAAGGTGTTTCAGTTTTTTGTACAACACCGTCTACCTTTATATTGTAGGTTTTAGTTTCGTAATCCAGATTTTTGTCAATGTTGGCAAGGCTTTTTTCATAAATTGTTCCAATAACCTTGTTTGAACCTCCATTAAGCGCTGTGTAAATTTTGAACAAAAAGCTCATTGTTCCTTTTGCTTTCCAGGTAACTTTCGTTTTTCCCGCTAAAGTATCTTTGAAAGTCCAGTTTACGTCGGCCTCTGTACCATCATATTTCATTTTTTGCTGAATGCTTTCTCCATCTTTTGTTTTGAGAGTAATTGCATTTCCAGAACCTTCAGTTCCTGTCCAGTAAAATGATGCGCCGTTTCCAGCTGTTTTATTAGGAAAAGTAAAGTTTAATGACGAATCTTCAAGAGCCCAAGATTCAAAATCTTCATAATTTCTAAAATCATTTATATAATTATAGACAGTAGCTTTTGGTGAATTGATTACTTTGCTTCTTTCTACATCAAAAATTCCTTTTTGAGTAGCAACAAAAACGGTAAGAGCAACTAAGCTTAATAATGCTAAAAGAAATAAATATTTTAGAATCTTCATTTGGGTAGATTGTTTGGTGTCGTAAAGTTATAAATTTTTATTACTAGTAGTACTAAAAATAGCGCCACGATAAAAATACACTTTATAAATTATTTTGATCAAAAAATATTCAAATTAAACGATTTTGAAAGCGTTTAATTATAATTTTTGAAATTTATTTTATGAAAGTAAAAATCGGGATTCGGTATCTATCTTTTGAAAAAGATTTTGATCACAAATAAAAGAGCAATGAAGAGTGAAAATACAAGCAAAACTTTATAATTTCCTTTGTAGAATATTTTATGAAGCGCGAGATCTTTTCGATAAGCAAATATCATTACGATTACAAAAGCAATAAAAAAACAGACTCCGAATATTAATTGTCCCTGACTAAACATAGTTAAAATTATTTTTGGCAAATTTAGAGAATTGTACACGAATTGTTGCTAATTTGCCAATTCATTTAATCAATTAAAAACATGAAGAAACAACTGGATGCCGTAACGGAATTTCATACGGCTTTTAAAATAGGTCATAGTCAGACTCCAATCGCTGATTTGGGAGCAACTAAAAAACTACTTCGTTATAATTTGATGAAAGAAGAAAACGAGGAATATCTTGAAGCTGTTCAAAATAATGATTTAGTCGAAATTGCTGACGCTCTTGGAGATATGATGTATATTTTATGTGGAACTATTATTGAACATGGTTTACAAGATAAAATCGAAGCTGTTTTTGATGAAATTCAACGTAGTAATATGAGTAAACTTGGTGAAGACGGACAACCAATTTATCGCGAAGACGGAAAAGTAATGAAAGGACCAAATTATTTTAAACCTGATTTTTCGAAACTTTTATAAAACAGAAAACCCGATAAATTTTTAAATCTATCGGGTTTTTTTATTTATTGCGGTTTTGGATTATTGTACTTTAACTGTCCATCCGTAAGTGTCTTCAGAAAGTTTGTTTTGAAGACTTGTTAATTTTTCTTTTAAGAATGAAGCGTATGAATTCTCGATCGGAGTCATTTCATAATATTCACCTTTATAAGAGAAACCTTTGATTACGCTGATAACCGCTGCAGTTCCAGCTCCAAATATTTCTTTTAAAGATCCGTTTTTAGCAGCTTCAACTAATTCAGAAACAATTACCGGGCGAACTTCAACATTTAATCCTTCTTTTTCTGCCATTGCAATCAAACTTTTTCTGGTAATACCATCTAAAATTCTTTCGCTTGTTGGAGCAGTTAACAAAGTATCGTTGATTCTGAAGAAAACGTTCATTGTTCCCGCCTCTTCAAGTTTAGTGTGCGTTGCATCATCAGTCCAGATAACTTGTTGGAAACCATCTTTGTTTGCCAAGTTAGTTGGGTAAAACTGCGCTGCATAGTTTCCTGCAGCTTTTGCAGCTCCAATACCACCGTTTGCAGCTCTACTATAATGTTCTGCAATAATTACTTTTACTTCGCCTCCATAGTATGATTTTGCAGGAGAAAGTAAAATCATAAATTTATATTCATCAGATGGATTTGCGATAACTCCAGGTCCGGTAGCAATCATAAAAGGACGAATGTACATACTTGCTCCGTTTCCTCTCTGAATCCATTCCTGGTCGATTTTTAATAATTCATTTAAACCTTCCATAAAAATATCTTCTGGAACTTCAGGCATTGCCATACGAACAGCAGAACTGTTGAAACGTTTGTAGTTTTCATCAGGTCTAAACAACCAAACATCATTGCTCTCATCTTTATAAGCTTTCATTCCTTCGAAAATTGCTTGTCCATAATGAAAGACTTTAGAAGAAGGATCCATCAAAATTGGAGCATAAGGCTTAATGACCGGAGTCTGCCATTGTCCATTTTTGTAATCACATTCAAATAAATGGTCTGTAAATACAGCACCAAAGCTTAAGTTTTCAAAGTCTACAGAACTTATCTTAGAAGAAGTAGCTTTTCTGATTTCAATTTTGCTTGTTTGAGTTGTACTCATAATTATGTAAAGTTTTATCGAATTGAATTCTTAACAGATGAAAATATAACGTAATGATCTGATGAAGAATAGGTTTTTGTTGAATGCAAAATTACGGAAAAATATGTAATTTGCTTAGTAAAACTGCATTAATTCCTGCATTTGACTGAGATTTATTTATCTTATAATAAACCTAAAATTTTGGCTAAGTTTTATAAATTATTTATGAAAAAACTACAGTTTTTTAAGGCTTTACGCATTTGTTTTGATTAATTTTGATCAATAAAACGGACTGAAAATCAGTTAAAGTCCATTATAAAATTCGAAAATTGTGAAAAGAGAAATAATTAAAACGCTAGATGGCTCAACGACAATTCATTTGGAAGAATGGAATGAAAGTTATCACTCGAAACATGGTGCTATACAGGAAGCAAAGCATGTTTTTATAAAAAATGGACTTTCATTATTTGAAGATAAACCAGTAACAATTTTAGAAATTGGCTTTGGAACTGGTCTTAATGCTTTTATTACTTTTTTAGAATCAGAAAATAAACAACAAGCTATTGATTATGTTGGAGTAGAAGCTTATCCGGTAAATGCGGAAGAAGTTCTGGCGATGAATTATGTGGCTGAATTAGAAGCATTGGAATTTGACAACATTTTTGAGAAAATGCATAAAAGTGAATGGAATCAGAAAACCGAACTTAGCGACAAATTCTCGTTAACCAAAAGGAAACAATTTTTTGATGAAATTGACGATTTTGAAATTTTTGATTTGATTTACTTTGATGCCTTCGGATATCGCGTTCAGCCGGAGCTTTGGAGTACCGAAATTTTTCAGAAAATGTACAATAGCTTAAAACCGAATGGCGTTTTAGTAACATATGCCGCTCGTGGAGTTGTTAAAAGAAGTATGATTTCTGTTGGATTTAGAGTCGAAAAATTAGCTGGTCCTCCGGGAAAACGAGAGATGTTTCGCGCCTTTAAAGACGCTTAAAACGAGTTGTTTAGAATGATTCTATATTGAAGTATATGTTTTAAGAAAACGTATTCGTTGCTAAAGTTTTTAAAAAAAATAGTTAAAAAGAGTTGTTATAAAGGTTATTTGTTTAAATTTGGTGCGAGTTTAAAAAATTAGATAACCCCAAAAATCTTATTTTATTATGTCAAAAATGATGTTTGATTACACGAAATCAATACTTGAAAGAGTAAGTTTCGATCCGGTACTTTTCTGCAAAGAGTTAGAAAAAGCTATCAAAACACTGTTACCTTATGAAATGGAACAATTGCAAGAATGGTTGTTAAGTTTTGTAATAGAAAAACCAGAATTAAAACAAAGTCTACTACTGATCAAAGTATAAAAAAAGGAGCCAAATTGGCTCCTTTTTTATTACGCTTTCTTTTGTAGCGGACTTATGATTTGAACATTCTGAAAAACAATTGCTCCTTTTACAACGCCGGCAATTGTAGATCTGATTGCGTCAATGATTTGCATTTTTAATTCGCTCTTTGGGTAAATCAAACTTACCTCGCGAGCAGGTTTTGGTTCCTTAAAGTTACGGAGTTTCAGTTTATCGGATTCTTTTAAGTCTAAGGTGTGCAAGTACGGAAGTAATGTTGTGCCCAAACCTTCGTCGGCCAATTTAATTAGCGTTTCAAAACTACCGCTTTGAATCTGGAAATTATTTTGATCGGCATCAGAAACACTTTTGCAAAGATTTAAAATTCCATCTCTGAAGCAATGCCCGTCTTGTAAAAGCAGAATTTCATTTAGATTTAAATCGGCAACTTCAATTTCTTGTTTTTCAAAAATTGCATGATGCTCCGGGATATAAGCAACAAACGGCTCAAAATACAAAACTATTTCTTTGATTTTTTCATCTTCAAGCGGAGTTGCCGCAATTGCCGCATCTAAATGTCCGTTTTTTAATTTTAGGATAATTTCTTCCGTATTTAATTCCTCAATTAAGAGTTTAACTTTTGGATATTTTTTAATAAAATTATTCAAAAACATCGGCAAAAGCGTAGGCATGATCGTTGGAATGATTCCTAAACGAAATTCACCGCCAATAAAACCTTTCTGCTGTTCAACAATATCTTTGATTCGGTCTGCTTCGTTTACAATATTTTTAGCCTGATTTACAATCTTCTGTCCAATATCAGTAAGCTGTATAGGTTTCTTGCTTCTGTCAAAAATTAAAATATTGAGTTCTTCTTCAATTTTCTGAATCTGCATGCTTAAAGTGGGCTGTGTTACAAAACACTTTTCAGCAGCCAGAGTGAAATTTTTATGTTCTGCAACAGCTAATACATATTGCAATTGAGTTATAGTCATATTGATAGTAATTTTTGATGCAAAAATAAGAAAATATAATTTTTATTTATATAATTTTCATGAAACTTACTTTAAATTTGTAGTAAATTAGTGTAAAAAATTAGATTATGAAAACAAATATTTTAGGATTACCAGTTAAAGAATCAGAATTGTTAGTAAAAGAACTGAATATTTTACTATCCAATTTTCAAGTATATTATCAAAATCTAAGAGGAATTCACTGGAATATTCGCGGAAAGCGTTTTTTTGATCTTCATGTAAAATTTGAAGAGTTATATACCGATTCACAACTAAAAATAGATATGATAGCTGAAAGAGTTTTGACTATTGGCGGAACTCCTTTACATACCTTCGAAGATTATATCAAAAACAATAAATTGACAGTTGGAAAAAATATTTCAAATGATGAAAAAGCAGTTCAATTGATTGTTCATTCATTGTCTGATTTATTAAAAATAGAAAGAGAAATCTTAAATAAGTCTGGTGAAATTAATGATGAAGGAACAAATTCTATGATGAGTGACTTTATTGCAGAGCAAGAAAAAACAATCTGGATGATGAATGCATGGCTTGAAGAAACGATTTAAGTAATTGTATTTTAATTTATTAAAAGCAGAACGACATGAAAATTGTGTTCTGCTTTTTTGTTAATGTTAAATTTCTATAAAAAAAACTTTGATTTTATTTCTTTAACGCTATTTTTGCCTCAATGAAATTAGTCGCTCGCATATTATTATTCATATTTATTGCTTTCTTAGCAACGCCAACTGTGGTGACGCTATTAAAGAAAAGCAATGATACGTCTATGTTTTTCAGTTTTTCTGAAGAGGAGCACTCGCACAAAGAACTTAAGGCTGCTGTTTATCCGGCAATACTTCAACATGAAGTTGTAATGCCAGTTTATATTGAAAAAAAGACAATAGCGTCTGAAAATATTGTAAAATTAGAGAATATCTCTCCGAGCATATTTGCTCCACCACCCAACTTGGCATAATACTTCCGATTATTTTGAACTGAACTGCATTTGCATAAATGCGGTCAATCTTTAATGAATAATTTTTTTAGTATTGTGTTATGACAAAAAAAATCAATCTTTTTGCTAACCTAAAATCTGACTTTGCCTCAGGTTTGGTGGTTTTTTTGGTGGCTCTTCCATTGTGTCTAGGTATAGCAATGGCTTCTGGAGCGCCTTTATTTTCTGGAATTATAGCGGGTGTTATTGGTGGAATAGTAGTAGGTTACTTAAGCCAGTCACATATTAGCGTTTCAGGTCCGGCTGCTGGATTAACAGCAATTATTTTAACCGCTATTACTGATTTTGGTGCTTTTGATGTGTTTTTACTGTCTGTTTTTATCGCAGGAATAATTCAATTAGCGTTAGGGTTTTTAAAAGCCGGAAGTATATCAAATTATTTTCCTACCAATGTAATTGAAGGAATGCTGGCAGGTATTGGTATTATTATCATTTTAAAACAGTTACCGCACGCATTTGGTTATGATGCTGATTTTGAAGGTGATCAGGCTTTTATTCAAAATGATGGAAGCAATTCGTTTTCGTTTTTGTTTAATGTCATTAATCATATTCAATTAGGAGCGGTAGTAATATCAGCGATTTCATTGGTAATACTTCTTGCTTGGGATAAAGTTCCATTTTTAAAGAGCTTAAAATTAGTTCCAGGTGCATTGGTTGCAGTTGTTGCCGGAGTAGTGCTTAATGAAGTTTTTGTTTCTTCAGGAAGTTCATTGGCAATTGCAAAAGAGCATTTGGTTTCTTTACCTGTTCCAAAATCTTTTGATGATTTCAAATCTATTTTGATTCTTCCAAAATTCAGCGCAGTTACAAATCCTCAGGTTTGGGTTGTTGCTATCACAATTGCCATTGTAGCTTCTATAGAAACATTATTATGTATCGAGGCTTCTGACAGAATGGATGTTCAAAAACGTTATACTGATACCAATGTTGAGCTTAGAGCACAAGGAATTGGTAATATGATAAGTTCGCTTTTGGGCGGTTTGCCAATGACGTCTGTAGTGGTTAGATCATCTGCAAATAATAATGCAGGTGCAAAATCAAAAATGTCATCAATTATTCATGGCGTGCTTTTACTGATAAGTGTTTTGTCGATTCCAGCAATTTTAAATAAGATTCCATTAGCAACTTTGGCTACAGTTTTAATTTTAGTAGGTTATAAATTAGCTAAACCAGCAACTTTCATGCATTTCTGGGAAAAGGGGAAATATCAATTTGTGCCTTTTATAGCAACTTTAGTCTTTGTTGTTGCTACAGATTTGCTGAAAGGGGTTGCGTTGGGAATTATCATCAGTATTATTTTTGTACTGAGAGGGAACTTAAAAAGAGCTTATATTTTCAAAAAAGAAGAATATGAAGATGGTGACATCATTCATATTGACTTAGCTCAGGAAGTTTCATTTTTGAATAAAGCTGCGATTAAGCAAACTTTAAGTGAGATTCCGGAAAACTCAAAAGTAATAATCAATGCTCATGATACAGAGTATATTGCCCATGACGTTTTAGATTTGATTCGTGAGTTTAAAGAAACCCGAGCTATCGACGAAAATATCAAGGTGAAGCTGAAAGGTTTTAAAGAAGCTTACGAATTGGAGAATACACCAGAGAATAATAATCATGTTACAATTGAACATTATTATGACGTTGCTAAAAGAGCTTTGGTAAAAAAGGAAACTTCAAAAGAACAATTTTAACAAATAAACAATTAAAGTATTTTTAATGTTGTGGGAACCGTCAAAAATTAGGTAACTTTACATAAGTTCTTTTTTGGTGACTTAAACAATAGAAATACCATTCAAAAAATAAAAAAAATGAAAGAGTTTTATAAGCAGTTATTAGAAAACAATAAAAAATGGGTTGAGACTTCATTAGCAAAAGATCCTAACTATTTTGCTGATCTGGCAAAAGGACAACAACCACCATTATTATGGATTGGATGTTCTGATAGCCGTGTTCCTGCAAACGAAATTGTTGGTGCAAAACCAGGAGAAGTTTTTGTACACAGAAACATTGCAAACATGGTTGTTCATTCTGATATGAACATGCTGAGCGTTTTGGATTACGCAGTAAATGTTTTAAAAATAAAGCATATTATTGTTTGTGGACATTATGGATGTGGTGGTGTAAAAGCTGCAATGGGAAATCAATCAGTCGGAATTATTGATAACTGGATTCGCCATATTAAAGATGAATACCGTTTGCATGATAAATACTTGAACTCAATCGAAGATGAAACAGAACGTTTTAATGCTTTTGTTGAAATCAATGCTAAAGAACAAGTTTATAATTTAGCTAAAACTTCAATCGTCCAGGGAGCTTGGAAAAGCGGTCAGGATTTGATGCTTCACGGATGGGTTTACGGATTAAATTCTGGTTTTGTAACTGATTTGAATGTTACAATCAGTTCAAATGACGAGCTTGATTCAGTTTATCAGCTGGATTTATAATAGAAAATAAAAAATCGCCTCAAAAGGGCGATTTTTTTTTATTCGTTTTCGTCAAGATTTTCATTAAAAGCTGACGGAAGCATTGTTGGAATAAATTTGATTAAGATTGGCAATAACAAACTTCCTCCCGGAAGCAAAAAGATTGTCAATGATGGAATCGTTTTACAGATATCCAAAAGCTGTTTTTTTACTTTTTTCTTTTCTTTGGCATCTAGATCTCTAGTTGTAGAATAAGCCAAAAGCACCATTAATTCTTTACTCTGAACGATTTCTTTTACCAATCGGTTTTTGTTTCTTATAATCAGTTTTACAACGGTGTGTGTCATTTGATCATAAAAATGTTTTACCGGATTTGAATAATTGAAATACGGAATTTTCTTTTTATGAGTGGTAATAAATGTATTTGTTGTTGCAATACTATTGGTCACAAATTCATCAGAAGTATTCATCATTGAACCTAATGAATACAAGAAATAAGCTTCTTCATTTTCAACAACGCCATCGCTCCATAATGCCATTCCGGCCATATCGATTAAATAGTAATGTTCTAATGTATTGCTGAAATAATCCAGAGACAATGTTTCTAATGTCTCAACAGTAACTTTCGAAAATTTAGAATAACGAATTGACGCTTCAAAAAGTTTTATCAATAAATCGTCGTGTTGTGATTTGACCGTTTTTGTTTTTAACGCAAGTCCTACGATTCCTAAAACAGTTTCTTCAATACGTTTTAAATATTTGTCAGGAATAGCTCCGTGTTCCAAGTATTGCCTAAAGGCCAAAACATCAATAAATAACAAAGCATTTGTAACTAAATGCGAAAAGTTTTTACTGATAATACTGTCATTCGTCTGAACTCTCTGGTCTATTATATTTTCTAATGAAAGAGAAGGAGTATCTTTTGGAAGTAAAATTTTAAACAAGTTGAAGCCTTCCGGATTCATCTGATTGTAAAATTTTAATGCTTCTGAAATAAAGTTATTGGGTTCAGAGCTTCTTTTTTCCAAACAAAAAACATGATACAAGGTATTTAATAACGCAACTTTAGAAATTTCGGTCTTAAACCAGCCTTTTATCGGAATTGGAATTTGCGAATCTATAGAAATGATGTGTCCATAGATAAAGCCAGTTTCTCTTACTTTATAGTAAAACGAATCTGTAGTTTCAAAAGGAATTGCTTCTGAAAACTTTTGTTCACTAAAAAACTTATCTATCCAGCCTGGTGCCGATGCGTTAATCATTAACTTTAATTTGAGGCTACAAAGCTAATTGTTTTTTCTTGTTTTAGAATTCATTTTAAATGAAATAACCACTAGATTTTGTGAAAAAATAGTGGTTATTATGATTTTTTATTATTTAATGATTCCTGCACAGGCAACTCTACCACCTGCATTTCCAGTAGGTTGTGTTGTAAAGTCATCTGTTCCCTGATGCACGATCAAACCTTTTCCTAAAACATCTTTGTTTGCATCGCCACAGCCAACGCACCATTCGTCAGTAGTTAATGTAATAGTTCCGTTTCCTTTTGCATCGGCAGTAAAGTTCCCGATATCACCTTTATGATATTCGCCAACTCCCCATTTTCCGTGTTTTTTGAAAGTTGGATTCCAGTGTCCACCTGCAGAACTTCCGTCTGCTGCAGAACAATCTGATTTTTCATGAATGTGGATGGCATGAACTCCAGGTTGTAATCCGGCTACTTTTGCAACAAAAGTTACTTTTCCGTTTTTCTCCGTAAAAGTTGCAGTTCCGCTAACAGTACTGTTACTTTTTGGTTCCAAATTTACAGTCAAAGTTTTGGCATCATTTGATTTTGTATTAGTCTTACAGCCAATAATTAAGGCTGTAATTATAGCGAAAGAAACAAGTGCTTTTTTCATATGTGAGGCATTTAAATTAAAGATTAAGTAAATTTAACATAAAAAAGCCGATATAATTAACTCTAAAAGTTAAATAAATCTAAAACTATTAAGCGTAAATTAATGACACTTTGAGCTCAGAACAAAAAAATATTGCTTAAATTCGTATAGCTTTTTAACGAAAAATTTCCCAAATCTCGTTTTATAATTCATTAATTTTTAATGCTTAACGTTATGATGAAGAATTTTTTTACCCTTGTTTTATTTTCTGCAGTGCTAATTTCATGTAAATGCCAAAAAACGGATTCAGTTTCTAAATTAGATGGAAATTGGGAGTTAAATTATATTACCGGCCCAAGAATAGCTTTTGATGGTTTGTACCCAAATAAAAAACCAACAATCAATTTTAATACAAAGGAAAATCAGGTTTCAGGAAACAATAGCTGTAATTCATTTACCGGAAAACTTAGCATTACAGGAAATAAAATTGATTTTACCCAGCCAATGGCAGTTACGAAAATGATGTGTATGGACGGGCAAGGCGAACAGGTTTTTATGAGCACGCTTCAGAAAATAACTTCTTATGATGTTACCGATGACGGAAAAACTTTAAATTTTATTTCTGGAGATATTGCTATGATGCGATTTACCAAAAAATAAAGTATTCTATTTTAACTCTTAAATTTTATTTTATGTCAGTTAAATTATCCATTTTATTAGTGTTCGTCAGCCTTTTGAGTTTTCCGGCATTTGCTCAGGAAAAAACTAAAAAAGAACTTAAAGCTGAACAAGAATTAAAAAAGCAAAAAGAAATCGAAGCTTTAATCGATTCTAAAAATTTTGTTTTTGAAGCGCAAAAAGCTACGCCACAAGGCGGAAGACTTTTGAATCTTGATTACAATACCTATTTTCTAAAATTTAATGAAACTAATACGACTTGCGATCTTCCTTTTTTTGGGAGAGCTTATAATGTAGCGTACGGAGGCGATGGCGGAATCAAATTTGAAGGTGTTCCTGAAAATATTAGAATTGAAAAAGCAAAGAAAAAATATACTGTAAGAGCGACAGTAAAAGGCAAAAATGATGTGTATGATCTTTTGTTGAATGTTTTTTTTAATGGAGGTGCTTCTTTATCGGTAACCAGTAATAACAGAGCGCCAATATCTTATGATGGTGAAGTAGAAGCACCTAAGACAAAAGAAGTTAAAAATTAATATGTTTAATTGCCAATTCTTTTATTTATGCCAAAAAAATACTGCTGTGTGACTTTACTTTTGTTTTCGATTTTATGTTATGGACAGGACTTAGAGCCAAGAGCTTATGCCAATGTTCCCAAAAAACTAAATGTAGCAGCGTTCGGATATGTATTTATGGACGGAAATGTGGTAACTGAGCCGTCTCTGCCTATTTCTGATTTTAAAATTCAGAGTCATAATATTGCGGCGAGTTATATCAGGACTTTTGGTTTGGCAAATAAACTGGCACGAATACAGGTTTCCCTTCCCTTTACTTTTATGGATGGTTCTGCATTAGTAGCGGGTGATTTAGTGACAGGTTCAAGAACTGGTTTTGCCGACACAAAAGTGCGCTTTGGTGTTAACTTGCTAGGTTCTCCTGCTCTTGATAAAAGTGAGTTTAGGGCTTTTCAGCAAAAAACAATTTTAGGGATGAGTCTGGTAACTTCAATTCCGACAGGAAGATATTATGACGATAAGAGAGTTAATATCGGTACAAACCGATGGGGAATAAAACCTGAAATTGGTATTTCAAAACGGTTCGCTCATGTATATGCAGAGGCTTATGGAGGCGTTTGGTTTTATACCGACAATAATGATTTTTTAGGAAAAAAAATGGAGCAAAAACCAACTTATAGTTTACAGGCGCATGCTAGTTATTATTTTAAAAATCAGATGTGGGTTGGTTTTAATACGACTTGGTTCTTTGGCGGAAAAACAATAATCGATGGAGTTCCTGAAGCCAGCCAAATTGATAACTGGAGAGTAGGAGGTACATTTTCGACACCTATAGCAAAAGGACAATCTATTAGGTTTCAATATCATGTTGGGGCTTTTACCAATAATGGTTTGGATTATTATGCTTTATCAGCCGTCTATCAGTATTCTTTTTTCTAAAATAGAAATTAAATGTAAAATATTTAAAATCAGTATATTTAATAGTGCATAATTATTTAAGAACAAATTAAAAATCAAAACTATGAAAAAGTTAAGTCTTATTTTTATTATGGCAATTGCCACGTTTTCAGTTAATGCGCAATCTTCCTTCAAAGAAGATGTGGAAGTTTTACAGAGTGTGTACGGAAAATCGAAAAGTGATTTGGTGAAACAATACATGAATTTATCTGATGAACAGTCAGTTGCTTTTGCGAAAGTTTACGACAATTACGAAACACAACGCAAAGCTTTAGGACAGAATAAATTTCAGCTTATCAATGATTATGCAGCTAATTATGCAACTTTAACTGATGCCAAAGCAGATGAATTGGCAAAAGGGACATTGAAAAATCATATTGCATACGAAAAACTATATGAGAAAACCTATGGTCAGGCTAAGAAAGCAATTGGTGCTATAAATGCAGCGAAATTTATTCAGCTTGAGGTTTATCTCCAAACGAATATAAGAAGTGAGATTTTAGAAGCAATTCCGTTTATTGGAGAATTAGACAAGACAAAAGTAAAATAAAGACGAACTTTATCATAAAAAAACGGCAGTTATCTTTTTGAGAAAACTGCCGTTTTTTAATTTAATTATTTGTTTTTAACTTCATAAATGGCATTTACCATTCCGTCACGGGTTTTGTCCAGAGGAAGTTCCCAAAACATGATTCCGCCTAATTTTTTAGCTTTTACATATTCCGTTTTAGCTTTTATTGAAGCTAAATCATCTCCGGTTGCAAAAACTTTTTCTTTTTCATTATACCAATATGGAGCCTTTGCCTTATCATCCCAAAAATATTTCCAACCATTTGCTTCAGTATAGAAAGCTGAGGAATTTTTAAATTGAACTCCTTCAGTATGCTCTCCAGACTGATACAAACCATTATTTACGTTTTCTACATTTTTCCAAGTTCTGGTATAAAATGCGCCTCCAATAATTAATTTTTCAGCAGGAATTCCTTGATTTAATAAATAAGTCACTGCTCTGTCTGTTGATTCTTCTTTTGGATTTGTGCTGTATAATGGTGTATGATGTCCCGTAACTTTAGAATAGCCGTTTACTAAATCATAACTCATAATATTGATACGATTCACTAAAGTCGTTACCGCTTTCCAATCGATCGATTCATCTAAATATTTTTGAAAACCGCCTGCAGCAAAACTCAATTCGTATTTTTTCCCTAAAGTAGAACGAAGAATTTTAAGCAATTCGGTAAAATTTGGTTTGTCAACCGCTTGATACAAATGCCCCGGAAGTCCTTCAATTGCTGGATATTCCCAGTCTAAATCTAATCCGTCAACTTTAAAATAATCGCTTACTTCTTTTACTGATTTTGCAAATTTTAATCTTCCTTCTGAAGTTGAAAAAGCAGCAGAACAAGGCTCACAACCTCCCCAGCCGCCAAGTGAAAGAATAATTTTTAGTTGCGGATTTTTTGCTTTTAGCGAAACCAAATGTTTAATCGTTATAGAATCTTTAGGAGAATCGACGCTCAATTTTCCATCTTTTAAATGACAGAAACTAAAGATAATCTGATTTAGTTTATTGACTTCGTATTCGTCAATTAATTTGGAATCGCCTGTATAATAAGCGATAATGTCCAATTTTTTATTTTTCTGAGCAAAAGTCGCTGTGGAAAAAATGCAGAAAAATAAAAATGCAAATAGGTTAATTTGTTTCATTTTTTATTTTTTGAAGTTTTAGAATGTTAAATATAAAGCAATACATTCAATATTTAATCATTTTATAGGTCTGCAAAAGTTGATTTTAACGAATATTTTGCAAATAGTTGCAAAAATATTGCGATGTAATTTGTCTTTTGCAATTGTTATAAAAAATTAAACCCGCACAGTTTCGGACTTGTGCGGGTTTAAACAAATTAAAAGCTAAAAACTATTTTTACATTAGAAGCAGTAAGTATCTTCTGCTACTAATTTTGCTGCGATTTTTTCTCTTAACGCTACAACATTTGGTAAGTTAGTGTATTTTGTAAAACGTTTTAATCCCATTAACATCATACGTTGTTCGTCACCTTCAGCGAAAGAAGCAATTCCTTCTTTTCCTCTTAGGTTTACGATATCTACCGCTTTGTATAAGTATAATTTTGCCATAGCGATTTGCTCCTGAACTTTATCTTCGCCTTGAGCTTTTGCTAATTTTTCAGTTCTCAAAATAGTACTTTCAGCCATGTAGATTTCGATTAAGATATCAGAAGCTGCCATCAATAATTGTTGGTGAGCATCTAATTCAGGACCATATTTTTGAACAGCGCTACCAGCAACCATTAAGAAAACTTTTTTCAAGTTTGCGATGATTCCTTTTTCTTCAGCAAATAATTCAGAGAAATCTGGAGTATCAAAAGATGGAATTCCCATTAATTCTTCTTGAACTTTCATTGCTGGTCCAAGTAAATCAACGTGACCTTTCATTGCTTTTTTGATCAACATACCTACAGAAAGCATTCTGTTGATTTCGTTCGTTCCTTCGTAGATACGAGCGATACGAGCATCTCTCCAAGCACTTTCCATTGGAGTATCTTCAGAGAATCCCATTCCACCAAAAATCTGAATTCCTTCGTCAGAACAAGATTGAACGTCTTCAGAAACCGCTACTTTCAAGATTGAACACTCGATAGCATATTCTTCAACACCTTTTAATTCTGCTTCTTGGTGACTTGTTCCTTCAGCTTCACGAGCAGCGATTCTGTCCTCGATGTCTTTTGCAGCACGATAAGAAGCACTTTCCCCAGCGTAAGCATTAGTTGCCATTTCAGCTAATTTAGAACGGATAGCTCCAAAAGATGAAATAGAAGTATTGAACTGAATTCTTTCGTTAGCATATTTTACAGCTCCAGAAGTAACTCTTCTTTGAGCATCTAAACAAGCAGCAGCCAATTTAATACGACCAACGTTCAAAGCATTCATTGCAATTTTGAAACCGTTTCCTCTTTCAGACAACATGTTTTCAACAGGAACTTTTGTTTCGTTGAAGAAAACCTGACGCGTAGAAGAAGCACGAATTCCTAATTTATGTTCTTCTTCATTCATAGAAATTCCGTTTGACGGATCGTTTTCTACGATGAAACCTGTAATATTTTTATCATCTCCAATACGAGCAAAAACGATGAAAACGCTGCAGAAACCTGCATTTGAAATCCACATTTTTTGACCTGTAATTAAATAATGAGTTCCGTCTTCAGATAAAACTGCTTTAGTTTTCCCTGAGTTAGCATCAGATCCTGCGCCTGGCTCAGTTAAGCAATAAGCTCCAAACCATTCTCCAGAAGCCAATTTCGGTACGTATTTTTTCTTTTGTTCTTCAGATCCATAAAGGGTGATTGGCATAGTTCCAATTCCAGTATGAGCTCCAAAAGCAGTTGAAAAAGACCCAGTTGCTCCAGAAATGTAGTCACAAACCAACATTGTAGAAACAAATCCCATTCCTAATCCACCGTATTCTTCAGGAACTGCAACTCCAAGAAGTCCTAGTTCACCAGCTTTACGCATAGATGATTCTGTATAAGCGTAATCTTTCTTTTCGAAACGATCTTTGTGCGCCCATAATTCTTTGTCAACGAACTCTTTTACAGAGTCACGCATCATTAACTGTTCTTCAGAGAAATCTTCTGGTGTGAAGATATCTTCGCATTTTGTTTCTTTAACTAAAAACTGACCACCACGAGTCACGTTTTTTTCGATTGTATCTGCCATTGCTAATGTTTTTTTGTATGTTTTTTATTTATGTTTTTTGTACACAATCTTGTCATTTCGACGAAGGAGAAATCTTCGCAAGTAGCTCTACAACGAAATTCCAATCTTTGTCGAGTTTCTCGTGAAGATTTCTCCTTCGTCGAAATGACAAACTGAACGTATACTTTACTTAATAATAGTTTTTATAATACCTCGTAGATACCAGCGCTTCCTTGCCCAGTTCCCACACACATCGAAACGATTCCGTATTTGTTACCTCTTCGTTTCATCTCGTCGAATAACTGTACAGAAAGTTTAGCTCCTGTACATCCTAGAGGGTGTCCTAAAGAAATTGCTCCACCGTTTACGTTTACGATTTCTGGATTGATGTTTAGTTCACGAGTAACTGCTAAAGCTTGTGAAGCAAAAGCCTCGTTTAACTCGATTAACTCGATATCATTCAATGTTAGTCCTGCTTGTTTCAAAGCTTTCGGAATAGCTTTTACCGGACCGATACCCATAATTCTTGGTTCAACACCAGAAGAAGCAAAGTTTACTAATCTGGCGATTGGCTCAAGATTCAATTCTTTAACCATGTCCTCACTCATGATTAAAACAAAAGCTGCACCATCACTCATTTGAGATGAGTTCCCCGCAGTTACACTTCCATCAGCAGCAAAAACTGGTCTTAAACCTGCTAAAGCTTCTTTAGTAGTTCCAGCTCTTGGACCTTCGTCTTTGTTTACAACGTATGATTTTGTTTCTTTTTTACCATTTTCATTGATGAAAGTCTGCTCAACAGTAATCGGAACGATTTGTTTGTCAAATTTTCCTTCAGCCTGTGCTTTCAAAGCTTTCATGTGAGAGTTGTAAGCAAACTCATCCTGATCTTCTCTTGAAATTTTATATTGGTTAGCCACCGCTTCAGCAGTTAAACCCATTCCCCAGTAGTAATCTTCATGACCTGCAGCAGCAACTTTATAATCCGGAGTTGGTTTGTAACCTCCCATCGGAATAAAACTCATACTTTCTGCACCACCAGCAATGATACAATCTGCCATTCCTGATTGGATTTTAGCAGTTGCCATTCCGATAGTTTCTAATCCAGAAGCACAGTAACGATTTACGGTAACTCCAGGAACGTCTTCTACTTTTAATCCCATTAATGAGATCAAACGTCCAACGTTAAGTCCTTGTTCAGCTTCCGGCATGGCATTTCCTACCATAACGTCATCGATACGTTTTTTGTCAAAATCAGGCAGCTCATCCATCATAAACTGAATGGTTTCTGCAGCTAATTCATCAGGTCTTTTAAATCTAAAAACACCTTTTGGAGCTTTTCCAACTGCTGTTCTATATGCTTTTACTATATATGCTGTTTTCATTTTTTTTGTTTTTTAAGAGTATAGAAGATAGAGTATAGAAAATAGACTTTACAAAGTCTTAAATCTATATTCTATTCTCTTTGTTCTATTTTCTAATTACGAAGTGGTTTTCCTTTAGTTAACATATATTGAATTCTCTCTAAAGTTTTTCTTTCAGTACATAAACTCAGGAAAGCTTCACGTTCGATATCTAATAAGTATTGTTCAGATACTAAAGTTGCTTCAGATAAATCACCTCCAGCCATTACGTAGGCAAGTTTGTTAGCGATTTTCTTATCGTGCTCAGAAATGTATTTTCCAGCCTGCATTTGATCTGTTCCAACTAAGAACATACCCAAAGCTTGTTTTCCTAAAACTTTAATATCATTTCTTCTAATAGGCTGTGTATATCCAGCTTCAGCTAATAATAAAGCATGTTTTTTAGCTTCAGCAATCTGACGATCTTTGTTTACTACAATAACATCTTTTCCATGTTGAAGAAGTCCAGTATCAAAAGCTTCATAACCAGAAGTTGAAACTTTAGCCATTGCGATTGTTAAGAAATACTCTTGAAGAACGTTCAATTCCACATCGTTTTTGCGGAATAAATCTGAAGCTCTTAAAGTCATTTCTTTAGAACCACCACCACCAGGGATAACTCCAACACCAAATTCAACTAATCCCATGTATGTTTCAGCAGCAGCAACCACTTTATCAGCATGTAAGCTCATTTCGCATCCACCACCAAAAGTCATTCCGTGAGGCGCTACAACAACTGGAATAGAAGAATAACGAACACGCATCATGGTGTCTTGGAACAATTTAATTGCCATGTTCAATTCGTCGTATTCCTGTTCAACTGCCATCATGAAAATCATTCCGATATTAGCTCCAACAGAGAAATTCGCTGCTTGGTTTCCAATAACTAAACCTTGAAATTCTTTTTCAGATAAGTCGATTGCTTTATTGATGGCCTGAAGTACATCGCCACCAATGGTATTCATTTTAGATTGGAATTCTAAGTTCAAGATTCCGTCTCCTAAATCCTGAATGATTGCACCACTGTTGCTCCAAACTTTTTTGCTTTCGCGAATGTTGTTCAGAATAATAAATGAATCTTGTCCAGGAACTTTTACTTGTGATTTTGTTGGAATATTATAGAAATAAGTCGCTCCTTCTTTTACAGTATAGAAACTTTCGCTTCCAGAAGCCAACATTTCAGTAACCCATGCAGCAGGCTCTAAACCTTCAGCTTTCATGATTTCAATTCCTTTGGCAACACCAATAGCATCCCAGATTTCGAATGGACCATTTTCCCATCCAAAACCAGCTTTCATGGCATCGTCAATTTTGTATAATTCGTCTGAGATTTCAGGAATTCTGTTTGACACATAAGCAAACATTCCAGCGAAACTCTTACGGTAGAATTCTCCCGCTTTGTCTGTTCCTTTCACTAAAACTTTAAAACGATTGATTGGTTTGTCAATAGTTTTAGTTAATTCTAAAGTTGCAAAATTTGCTTTTTTTGCAGCACGGTATTCTAATGTATTTAAGTCTAAAGAAAGAATATCTTTATCTACTTTTTTATAAAAACCTTGCCCAGTTTTGCTTCCTAACCAATTGTTTTCCATCATTTTTGTGATGAAATCTGGAAGTTTGAATAATTCGTGTTGTTCGTCTGTTGGACAGTTTTCGTAAATACCGTTGGCAACGTGTACCAAAGTATCCAAACCAACAACGTCAACTGTACGGAAAGTAGCCGATTTTGGGCGACCAATTACTGGTCCTGTCAATTTATCAACTTCTTCAATCGTTAATCCCATTTCTTTTACTAAATGGAATAAACTCTGGATTCCGTAAATACCAATTCTGTTTCCAATAAATGCCGGAGTATCTTTAGCAACAACCGAAGTTTTTCCTAAGAATTTAGATCCGTATTCGTTTAAGAAATCCAATACTTCAGTTGAAGTTTTTGGACCAGGAATAATTTCAAATAATTTTAAGTAACGCGCAGGGTTAAAAAAGTGAGTTCCGCAGAAGTGCTGTTGGAAATCTTCGCTTCTTCCTTCACTCATAAAATGAATTGGAATACCAGAAGTGTTTGAAGTAACTAAAGTTCCCGGTTTACGGAATTTCTCGATTTGTTCAAAAACTAATTTTTTGATATCCAAACGCTCTACAACAACTTCAATAATCCAGTCAACATTGGCAATTTTCGCCATATCATCAGTCGTATTTCCAGTCGTAATTCGGTTTGCGAATTTTTGACTGTAAATAGGAGATGGTTTCGATTTTAATGAATTCGCCAAGTGCTCGTTTACCACTCGGTTGCGAACAGCTTTACTTTCAAGAGTTAATCCTTTTTTAGCTTCAGCCTCGGTCAATTCGCGCGGTACGATGTCAAGAAGTAAAACTTCAACACCAATATTGGCAAAATGGCAAGCTATTCCTGAACCCATAATTCCGGATCCAATTACAGCAACTTTTTTAATTGTGCGTTTCATAGGTACTTAATATTTGTTTTTTGCCAGAATCTGAATTATCTCTTGATAGAAATACTATTCGTTTTCTGTATTTTCTGTTTGATTAAATATGTTTTTATCGTGAATCAGTTCGTTAATAATTTCAGAAACTTCGATAAAATGTTTCAGCTTTTCTTCCGAAACATGTTTCTTAACGGTTTCATTAAATTTCAGAACTGTATTTTTAGATAAATCTCTTTTTTCTTTTCCAAATTCGGTCAGGTAAATCAAAACGCCTCGGCCGTCACTTGGGTTTTTCTTGCGAACAATTAAACCTTTTTCCTCCATAGATTTGAGCGTTCTGGTTAAGCTTGTAGCTTCCATACCCATTCTTGGGCCTAAAGCGGTCGATGGTGTTCCTTCTTCCTTGTCCATACTTAAAAGTGCAAATCCGGTTGCCATTGTTGCATCGTACTTTGCAGCTTCTTCGTTATACATTCTTGAAACAGCTTGCCATGTCGCTCTCAAAATATAATCTATTGTTTTGTCTTTCATAGGTAACTATATCGATTTCAAATATAATCAAAAAATACTATGCATGCATATTAATTTCGAATAAATTTTTGGTTAATTAAAAAAGGTCTTTGATTTATAGGGGTTTATGATTAAATTTTAACTGAAATATACTATTCTTTTTTGAAATTTTAACAATTTTCATGCTTTAAAAATTGTTTTATCGTTTTAAAAATAGTTTTAATTCTTCTTTTTGTAAAAAATTATGGATTTAATGCAGTATTATTCTCAGGTTCATATTTGCTTAAAGCACTTTTAATGATTTTCTGCATGCGGTTTCTAAGATATTCAGGTTTCAAAACTTCAAGCCCGGCACCAAAGCCCAATAAAAGCCTTTCCGTTTCATAATTAGAGATTAAAAACAAATTGATTATAATACTTCCGTCTTCGTTTTCTTTAATAAGTCGCTGAGACGAGTGCAGAGGTTTTGTAATGACATAAGGTGCATTTGCAGCATCAACCCAAAGTTCTATACGTCTGGGCTGCAAACCTGAGTTTACCGTTACTCCAATTATGTTCTTATAATAAGAATCTGCATCAAAATCTTCTTCTATATAAGGAAGACTAAAATCGTAATCAATTGCCATAATTCTGTCCAACGCCAAATTGGTTATAGGCTGTGAGGCTTTTTTCTTTCCGATTACAAACCAACGGTTATTGAATTCCTTTAATATAAAAGGATGAAAATGGAATTTTGTTTCTTCAGTAGATTTAAAAGATTTATACGTAATAATCAGAACCATTTTTTTGATAATCGCCTGATAAATTTCGTCCAGATAATGCAGTCCTTTTAGTTTCTCATTTTTATCCAGATAAATTACGGGTTTGGTATGCGACTTCTCGGCATAGATTTTATCTTCCAAGCGCTGTAGAATATCTGATACATCATTAAATAAGGAGAAATCCTTAAATTGTTTCAACATCGAAACGGTTTCGGTCAAAACATTCATATCGGTTTCTGTGAGCGGAATATCGGTTATCGAAAAATCTTCGTCATCATATTTATAATACTTTTTATCGTAAACCACGATTGGAGCGTTATAACCCAGTTTTTCACTTCGCATCAACTGAATATCCATTTGAATAGTTCGCTTACTGATTGGATTTTGTCGTCCTTCATATTCAAATAAAGCTTCAGAACAACATTCAATTAAATCTTCGAGAGTCCATTGCCGGTATTTATTCTGTAGACATTTATCGATTGTCTTGTACCGAATTAAAGCATTTTTATTTTGTGACATAAGAATGTTTTTTTGGGCGTGCCCCTCCGGGTCGGGCTTTACGTTCCCGCTTTTTTTAAGGCGAAGAAAAATCGCCTTAAAAAAGAGCTCCACTTCAATCCCTCACGCATTTACGTTAATAATGAAATCTTGTTTTCAATGATTTTATTTTCGTTCCAATTTTCCGTAGAGACGCACTGCAGTGCGTCTAACGTATTGTGGATATTCGTTGCGTAGACGCACTGCTGTGCGTCTCTACAGATATACTTTATATTAAAAATGAAATTTCTTTTTCAATATTCGCTCTCGCTTTCTCCTCATACAAATTCCGAAATTCCTCAGTTTGAAAAATAAACTCATTCTCCAGAAAATGTTTCAACGCTTTTGCACGCCCAGGTTTATATAGAAAATCAGGATAAATGCGATATTCTTTTCTAATCTGTTCGAAATAGATTTTATAATCTTCCCAGTCTTTAGCAAGGATTTTCAAATCAAAATCGATTAACCAATTAATATCTTCAGTTTCATTTTGCTGATGCTGTTGTGTGGCGCAAATTGCATCAAAAACTAATTGTTTGTTTAGATTGCTATTTTCAGGTAAAACTGCCAAAGCATATTCGGCACTTTTGAGTTCGTTATCTTTTTTAGAAGCCGAATAAACAAAATCATGATAAAAAATAGAAAATAATATTTCGTTTGGATTTTGAAGTTTATCACGATACGTTTCAAAACTGGCAATCATTTCTTTTAAATGCGTCAGATTATGATAATGCCTTGATTTTTTGGAATATGCCTTTTCTAAATCCAACCAGTTTTGCTGAATTTCATCTGCTGAAAAGCCAATATTAGAGAGTAAATCAGAATAAATTTCTTTTAAATTCATCTTGTTTTTTACTCAAATTTAAAATTCTTTTTTTACTGCGCAAAATAATTGCGTAGTAGTTTTAAAATCTTTGCTCAAGAAATAAAACAATAACCATTGTCTAATTTTAAAAACCAGAAATTATGAAATTCAATTTTTTAGCAAAAGAGAAAAACAATATAGTTAATCACGAAAATGCATCAGCTTTTTCTTTAACATCAGAATACGAATTATACACAGCAATTGTAACAACAAGTTTGAGTGCTTCATTTTATGAAAAAGATACAACTCGTTTAGAGCGAATCAAAAACTTGATTAAAAAATGTAATCCAGTGTTTGTTGCAAAGTTGGCAGTTTATGCACGTAACGAAATGCATATGCGTTCTGTGCCATTGGTTTTGGTTGTCGAATTGGCTAAAATTTATTCTGGCGATTCATTAATCAGTAAAATGATAACTCACGTAATTCAGCGTGCAGACGAGATAACAGAATTATTAGCGTATTACCAAATGGCAAACGAACGAAATGGCGTTAAAAAATTAAACCGTTTGTCAAAACAAATCCAAAAAGGTCTGGCGGTTTCATTCAATAAATTTGATGAATATCAATTGGCAAAATACAATCGCGATGGTGTGGTTAAATTAAAAGATGCTTTGTTTTTGGTTCACCCGAAAGCAAAAGACGAAGCACAGCAAGCGATCTTTAATAAAGTTGCGAGTAACACTTTGCAAACGCCATATACTTGGGAAACTGAGTTGTCGCAATTAGGTCAGGTGAAATTCTATAATGAGAATGAAAAGCAAAAAGCATTCACTCAAAAATGGGAAGAATTGATTGATAGCGGTAAAATAGGTTATATGGCTTTGTTACGTAACTTACGAAATATCTTAGAAGCGAATGTTTCTGGTTTTCATATGTTGAAAGTATGCGATTATCTTTCTAACGAAAAAGCAGTCGTAAACTCAAAACAATTGCCATTCCGATTCTTAGCAGCGTATCGTGAAGTGAAAGATTTGAATTTCAAATTCACTTCAATGGTTTTAGATGCTTTGGAAGATGCCGTTACGATCAGTTCACAAAACATAAAAGGTTTTGATGTAAACACATCAGTTGTAATCGCTTGTGACGTTTCAGGTTCAATGCAACAACCAATTTCGCCAAAAAGTAAAGTATTACTTTATGATATCGGTTTGATGTTGGGTATGTTAATGCAAAGTCGTTGTAAAAATGTGGTAAGCGGTATGTTTGGTGATCGTTGGAAAATAATCAATATGCCAAAACGAAGCATATTGGCCAATGTTAACGAATATTACAAACGTGAAGGTGAAGTGGGTTACGCTACAAATGGTCATTTGGTTTTGGAAGATTTAATCGGCCGAAAAGAAATTGTAGACAAAGTAATGTTGTTTACAGACGTTCAAATGTGGAACAATGCTTACACAAAAGACTCATTTGCAAACTCCTGGAATCGATACAAAACTATCGCGCCAAATGCAAAATTGTATTTGTTTGATTTGGCTGGTTACGGTCAGTCGCCAATAAACATCGAAAAAAACGATGTATATTTAATAGCCGGTTGGTCAGATAAAGTGTTTGATGTTTTGAATGCTTTAGAGGATAAAAACAGCGCTTTGAATTATATTAACCGAATAGAATTGTAAAAAAAGAATCTACTGCGCAAAATAATTGCGCAGTATGATTTGAATATTTGTAAAAGAAATAAGTTCATTGAAAATAAAAAAAGAATGTCGTAAATAAGAGTTACTTCGTCACCATTTAGGGGAGGAATAGCGAAGTTGTAAAATCAGCAAGGTTATCCAGTTCGACTCTGGCAAGACAAGCCCCGTTTCTCTTATTGCTTTTTACTTCTTTTTAAAACTGAAAAATGTCGTGTATAAGAGCTACTTCGTTTAGGTTGAATACTAACTCTTATAAATTATTACTTTTTCAAAAAATAAGATGCCGTGTATAAGTGTTACTTCGTTGGTTGATTTCATTAGGTTCGAGTCCTAAATTATCACTTATAAATTATTGCTCTTAAAAAAAGAGTGTCGTCAGGAAATGGTTCCTTCGTTCCAAAGAAAATTAAACCATTCCTAAATGTTGCCTCTTTTAAAATTATTAATTAAAAAAGAAATTAGAGTATAGAATAAAGAGAATAGAAAAAAGAGAATAGAATATAGATTTTGAGGCTTTGGATAAGTCTATTTTCTATTCTCTTTTTTCTATAATCTTAAAAAAAGAAAAAATGAAAACACAAATAAACGGAACAGATATATTAGAATTAGGATTTCCAGAAGGAAAAATAATCGGAATCGCATTAAAAATAAACAGTAAAAGAAACGGATTCACAAGAGACGAAATGATTACCAATTTCAAAAACGTCTTAGAAACTCCGGAGAATTATATAGACGATAAAATCTTCAGCAAACTAGCTATGGCTTTAATCGAAAAATCGAATGAAAAACCAGAAGATTTCATCGCTTTAAATGAAACTCCGAATGCGTATTCGGCTTACGGATTAGATCATATTGAAGACGGAGCCAGAAAACAAATGGAGGTTGCCATGAAATTGCCTGTTACAGTTGCCGGAGCTTTAATGCCAGACGCGCACCAAGGTTACGGATTACCGATTGGTGGAGTTCTGGCTACAAAAAATGCCATTATTCCGTATGGTGTTGGAGTTGATATTGGGTGTAGAATGGCGTTATCGGTTTATGATATTCCCGAAGATTTTTACTTTGAAAACGAAGCTAAATTCAAAAAAGAATTAATTGCCAATTCTATTTTTGGAGCAGGTCACGGATTTCACGGTCAGTATAAATCAGATCATGCGGTTTTGGAGAATGAAACTTTCAATATGAATCCGTTTGTGAAGAATCTGAAAGATAAAGCCTGGTCGCAATTAGGATCTTCAGGTGGTGGAAATCACTTTGTGGAGTTCGGAATCATGGAATTTGCGCAAGACGATGCGGTTTTGAATATCCCAAAAGGAAAATACGTCGCTTTGTTAACGCATTCTGGTTCACGCGGAATGGGAGCCACAATTGCCGGACATTATACTAAAATTGCCAAAGACGAATGTAAACTTCCAGAAGTAGCAAAAAACTTAGCGTATTTGGATATGAATTCACAATTAGGTCAGGAATATTGGCTGGCGATGAATTTGGCGGGAGATTACGCTTCGGCTTGTCACGAGATTATCCATAACAAAATGGAACGCGCTTTAGGTGCGACGATTTTAGCCAAAGTCGAAAACCATCATAATTTCGCCTGGAAAGAAATCTGGAACGGCGAAGAAGTGATCGTACATAGAAAAGGAGCAACCCCAGCCGGAAAAGGCGTTATGGGAATCATTCCGGGAAGTATGACCGCACCGGGATTTTTGGTGAGAGGAAAAGGCGAGGAGAACGCCATTAATTCCGCTTCGCATGGAGCAGGAAGACAAATGAGTAGAACCCAAGCTATAAAAAACATCACACAAACGGAAATGAAATCCATCCTAAAAGATCATGGCGTTACGCTTATCGGAGCAGGTCTAGACGAAGCTCCAATGGCGTATAAAGATATCAATCAGGTTATGGAAGCGCAGAAAGAATTGGTTGATGTTGTTGCCAAATTTACACCGAAACTGGTTAGAATGGCTGATGATGGAAGCCGTGAGGATTGATTTTTAGTGTTCAGTCGTGGTCGCAGTTTTCAGTGTAGAGGCGCACGGCAGTGCGTCTAACGCTTTGTGATAATTTTAACCGCAATGTTCGCTAAGATTTACGCAAGGTTCGCAAAGAATTTTTTCACGCAGATTTTGCAGATTCAACAGATTTTAAAATAATCCTTTTAATCTTAATAATCTGTGGCTAAAAAAAACTTAGCGACTCTGCGACTTTGCGAGATTAAAAAACAAAAAACTTTGTGTCCTAGTGCCTTAGTGGCAAAAAAATAAATAATTTAAGGCAACAGAGAGAAAAAACCTTAGCGCCTTAGCCTCTCAGAACCTTAGCAACTTTAAAAAAATGAATTATATAGACATAGGTATCAACCTAACCAACAAACAATTCCAAAACGACATAGACGATGTCGTACAAGACGCGCTCGACGCCGATGTAGCGCAAATGATACTCACGGGCACCAGCGTACGAAATAGCGAAGAATCTGCGAAGATTGCGAGGCAGTATCCGGGCGTTTTGTACGCTACGGCAGGAATACATCCGCATGATGCGAAGAGTTTCGATACGCAGAGTATTTCGAAACTCAGGAAATTGTTAGAACTAAAACACGTCGTTTCCGTTGGCGAATGCGGACTCGATTTTGATCGTGATTTTTCGCCCCGAAATAAACAGGAAGAATGTTATAAAGCCCAATTAGAATTGGCTATTGAAGTACAGAAACCTTTGTTTTTGCACGAAAGAAGCGCTTTTAATTCTTTTATGAATATTACCAAAGACTATTTACCGCAATTGCCAAAAGCCGTTGTGCATTGTTTTACGGGAACGTTGCCCGAAGCCAAAACCTATCTCGATAACGGATTTTACTTGGGTTTTACGGGAGCGATTTCAGATGCCAAGCGTTTCAGTCATTTAAAAGAAGTCATTCAGTACGTACCGCTCGACCGAATGATGATTGAAACTGATGCGCCGTTTATGCTTCCTAAAAATGTCCCGAACAGCCTCTTGAAGAAATACCACGAACGCCGTAGCGAACCTGCTTTTCTGCCGTATGTTGCCGGAACAATTGCACAGTTTAAAGGAATTACTTTAGCTAAAGTAGCGGAGGAAACGACTAGGAATTCTAAAAGTTTTTTTGGAATTTAAGAATAAAGAATAAAAACTTAAAAGCATCAAGCAAAAAGAAAACTTTGCTGCTTCGCGACTTTGCGAGATTAAAAAAATACCAGCTTTAAAATCACGTGTTATTACTTGGTTTTAAGCTTTTTTGTTTAATTACATTTGAAAATATCATGAAAGAAAAAATATTAGAAAAATTAAAAGAAATAGAACTAGAAAAAGATGTAGAAATACTTTTTGCTGTAGAATCAGGAAGTCGCGCCTGGGGATTTGCATCTCCAGACAGCGATTATGATATCCGTTTTATATACAAACACAAACAAGAGTATTATTTATCACTTTGGGAAAAACCAGATGTAATAGAATTCATGACCGAAGATGATCTTGATGGTTCTGGCTGGGACTTACGGAAATCCGTAAAGTTATTAGCAAAATCTAATGCACCTTTGATCGAATGGTTGTTTTCGCCAATCGTATATTTTCAAAATGATGATTTTGTAAAACAAATGCAGGACTTAGCCGTAGAATGTTTCTCGCCAATAGCGGTTTTACACCACTATTTAGGAACAACAAAAAACTTTATGGGAGTCTGCGAAATGGAAGAAGTAAAACTAAAAAGTTATTTCTACGCGTTGCGCACTGCTTTAGCAGGAAAATGGATTATAGAAAAGAATTCTTTTCCGCCAGTTGCTTTTGCTGATTTATTGCCAATTGCACCACAAAATATTCAAGATAAAATAATAGAATTACAAAATATAAAAGCAAACCAAAACGAAAAGTATTTGCATCCAAAAGAGGTTTTAATAACTGATTTTTTATTGGAAACTGTAAGGTTTAATCAGGAGAATGCGAGTAAGTTGGGAAGTGGGAAGAAGTTGAGTGAGGAGTTGGATTTGTTTTTTAAGGAAGAAATAATTAAAATAGATTAACATAAAAAAAATAAAAATGATACAGAGTAGACCACCAGAATTAGGATCAAATCCAGAAAAAATTGATAAGTTAATAAGTAGAATTAAATCAGGTGATATTAGGATTCCTGCATTTCAAAGGTCATTTGTTTGGAAACAGAATCAAGTTATCGAACTTCTAGATAGTATTATTTCTAATTTTCCAATAGGAAGTGTTTTACTGTGGAGCTCTAAAGATAAACTAAATCATACGAGAAATATAGCGGGATTTATGATTCCTGAAACTTCAGAGGAATACCCTGTAAATTATGTTTTAGATGGGCAACAAAGAATATCTTCAATTTATGCTGTATTTAGTAAAGATGTTGAGCAAGATAAAAATTATTTAAAATATAACCCTAACCTAGATATTTTTGAAATTTATTATGATTTTGAATTAAAAAAATTCTTGAATAAAAATGAGATTAGAGATGAAGTTGATTCTATAATTCATTTAAGAAATTTTTTAGATGTATCTAGTTTATTCGATAAATTAAAGTTATTAAATTCTATCTACCACGAAGAAGCACAAAATTTATGTTCAAAATTTTTGAATTATGAATTACCAGTAGTAACGATAAAATATCGAACGAAAGAGGAAGTAGGTTTGATTTTTGAAAGAATAAATAATACTGGAACAAAGTTAGGAACTTTAGATCTTATGACAGCTTGGACATGGACTGATGATTTTCATTTACATGAAAAAACAACGGAATTATTTGAAGATTTAGATGAGAAAGGTTTTGGGGCATTGAGCCAAAATATACTTTTACAAGCAATTTCAGGCTTTTTACAAAATGATACAACAACTAAGTCTGTATTAAATCTGAAAGCTGAGGAAATTAGAGATAATTGGGCAAATTTTTGTGAAGCTTTAAAAAAAGCTATAGATTTTGTTAGTACTGAATTACTTTGTAGAAATATTGATTTTTTACCATATCAACAACAATTAGTTGGCTTAACAAAATTTTTTAGTTATAAAAACATTCCAAGTGTAGAAGAGTTTGCAGCAATTAAGAGATGGTTTTGGAGGACGTCATTTTCTAATAGATATTCATCAGGAACAACTACTGAAAAAATGAATTATGATATTGAAATTATTAATTTAATAAGAAAAAAAGAATTTGACGGTATTGAAACTTTCAAGATGAATGTAACTGAATTAGAATTAATTGGTACTAATTTCTCAAAAGCAAATTCACTCTCAAGATCATTCTTACTCCTAATGGCACAATCTCATCCAAAAGATTTAATTAAAAATATTAAAGTAGATTTGAATACAGCACTTTCGAAATATAATAGAAAAGAATTTCACCATGCATTTCCAAATGCTTTTTTGAGAGATAAAAAATTTCAAAAGTTTGAAATATTTTCTTTGATGAATTTTTGTTTTTTATCTTCAGATTCAAATAAAAAAATAACTAACAACAAACCATCGAGTTATTTTTTCAATTTAATAAACCAACAAGAGATAAATAGTATATTAGAATCTAACCTTCTTCCATTAGATAAAACTGTTTACAAAGATGATGATTTTCAATCCTTTTTACAAAGAAGAGCAGAACTGGTGTTGACAGAAATTAAGACAAGAATTTAAATTTTATAAATGACCATCCAAAAGCTAAAATCCCAAAACCTAATCCTTTTCGAAGTCATTTCGGGAAGTAAATCTTTTGGATTAAATACACCAACATCAGATACGGATATAAAAGGTGTTTATTATCTGCCAAAAGAAAAATTCTTTGGGTTAGATTATATCCCGCAGATTAGTAATGAGACAAATGATGAGGTGTATTATGAAATTGGTCGTTTTGTAGAATTATTGCTTAAAAATAATCCTAATATTTTAGAGATTTTGGCTTCGCCAGAAGATTGTGTTTTACGTAAACATCCGGTAATGGAGTATTTAAAAATAAAAGACTTTCTATCGAAACTTTGTAAAGATTCTTTTGCAGGTTATGCTGTAACACAAATAAAAAAGGCGAGAGGTTTAAATAAGAAAATTGTAAATCCAATGTCAAAGGAAAAGAAAAGTCTTTTGGATTTTTGTTATGTTTTAAAAGGTTATGAATCGGTTTCATTGTTAGAATTTTTGAAAGAAAATAACTGGAATCAGGAACAAATTGGTTTGGTAAATCTTTCTAACTCAAAAGGAATGTTTGCGATGTTTTATGATAAAAACCAAATTTTAGGTTATAAAGGTATTATTCAGAAAGAAAGTTCTAATGAAGTCTCTCTTTCGTCCATTCCAAAAAATGAAAAGCTGATTGGTTATTTGTCCTGTAATCTAGATGGATATTCGAAATATTGCAAAGAATATTCAGAATACTGGAGCTGGATTGAAAAACGAAACGAAGATCGTTACAATACAAACCAACAGCACGGAAAAAATTACGACAGCAAAAACATGATGCACACGATTCGGCTTTTGCAAACCGCTGAACAAATTCTTTCGACAGGAAAATTAAATATTCGAGTTTCCAATCGCGAAGAATTATTAGATATAAAAGCAGGAAACAAAGAATATGATGATTTACTTGAAATGGCAGATAATTTAATTGCTTCAATTGAAAATCATTATCTAACTTCAAATCTTCCTGAAAAACCAGATGAACAAAGGGCAATTCAAACTTTAATCAAAATTAGAGAGCAATTATACCAATAAAAATGCAAATCTTATAAAGACAGCCTTGTTATATATTGTTATAAAAATTTTATTTTAGCCAATATTTGTTAAATTATCACAAAATATACTACATTTGTATCTGTAATTAAAAACAGAAAAAAACACAATGATACTTTCAGCAAACCAAAATTTTGAAACTTTAGCCGGAGATTCTCCAGCTGTAAGCTCAGGATGCGTATGTATTTTTGTGAAATTGAAATGTAAGATTTAGATTCAAACTCATCATAAAATAGAAAAGCGTCCACATTGTAGGACGCTTTTTTTGTTTTGGAACAATTCAAATTTGTTCAATGTGATAAGAAAGAGGCTTAAAATGATAGAAAAACAAACCATAACTAAAAAAAAACTAAAAAAATAATTGACCAAAATGTTTAATGATTAATAAAAATAGGAAGATATAGTCTTGGAAAGTAATCTGATGAGTAACAGTCATTTGATACAAAATAGAGATCTGCACCAGTTTGCGGACAGGAATTTATTTGTCTAAATTTTGAGTATAACTAATTGATAGTCAGAAAATTAATCTTAAAAAATATTTGGAAATATGATTTTTTCTATCATATCTTTGCCAAACAAAATTGAAACATAGCGTTTCATAAAACAACAACAACAATTATAAAAAATAAATAAAATGAGTTTTAAATTATACATACACAACCCAGGATTAGCAGCCTCGATTTCAGATCGTGAAAGCTTTTACATGTTGGTGCATCAATATAGGCAATAGGATAGTTATATCGTATTTGTTATGAAGCACCTTTAATTGGGTGCTTTTTTTATGCCTTAGGGCAAAGGAACAAAGTGACAAAGCAACAAAGTGACAAAGGTTTAAAAAAGCTTAGAAGCTTAGCCTCTTAGTAACTCAGAAGCTTAAAAAAGAAAATTTAACAATAAAAATTTAAGGATGAATCAAAAAATAGGACTTAGGTCAGACTATAGTGGTCAAACAGATAAAGTGGAATTTAATGAGCCTCCATTTGCCTCGAGTGGAAAAATGGATTTAGAGCTTATTAACCTATGGAAGGAAAAGGTGAATTTTAGGAAAATTATATATATCATTTAGAGATATTTCTCTGGTAAAGCAATGGTGCTTTTGATGTATGTCCCGATAGCTATCGGGATTGGATTTCTTAGAAAAGCCTGAGATTTCCTGAGATTCCCAAGAATTACAAAATCAAAAAACCATGCAAAACAATACATTACAACAATATAAAAACGCAATTAGAAAAAAATACGAAATCGAAAAAGAAGGGAAATACTTTGATTATTTGTACAAACCTTCTCGTGGAAAACTTCGTGATTTGTGCTGGTTGATTTTCGAAAATAATCCAACAAAAGAGGATTTGAATGTTTTCAGTAATCTTTTGGGCTTAGATTTCGATCATACGAAAAAGAATAAGTTTAAGGAGAAGAAAGATAAGTTCAGACCGATTGAAACGTTCTTTAAAGGTGAAACAGATCCGTCAAACATTGATGCTATCAATATGGCTGCAATTTTGGTTGATTTTGAATTGCGTCCTTTCAAAAAGTTTTACGAAAATTCTAAAATTGAGAAAGCAAAACCAATCGAAAGAATGGAGAAAGTGAAAGCTGTTTTCGAAAAGAAGAGCGTTGAAAAAAAGTCTAAGAAAAGAAGTTTCTTCCGAGATTTTAAAAGTTTCTTTTTCTAGGGCTTTTGCCACTATCCCGATAGCTATCGGGATTAGGAAACAAAGTTTTTTAGCCACAGATTTCACAGATTAGAAGGATTATTAAAAAAATCTGCTGAATCTGCGAGAGAAAAAATTAAACACAATTATTAAAAATTAAAAAAAATGAAAACAACAGATAAAATTATTATTATCGATTTAGAAGCCACATGTTGGCAAGGCGCAGTCCCGAGCGGACAGGAAAATGAAATTATTGAAATCGGATTAGCGGTCTTAGATACTGCGACGGGCGAAATTTCCAAGAATAAAGGGATTTTGATAAAACCTCAACGTTCAAGTGTTAGTCCGTTTTGTACAGAATTGACGACTATAACGCAAGATTTGCTGGACAAAAACGGAGTTTCTTTTGAGGAAGCCGTTGAGGTGTTAATTGATGAATATAATCCTGATTTATACACTTGGGCAAGTTACGGTCAATACGATTTGAATATGCTTAAAAAGCAGTGTAAATCGTTCGGTATTTCATATCCAATGGGAGACGAGCATATTAATGTTAAAGAGCATTTTGCTGAAAAATTTGGCTTGGTAAAACCAACCGGAATGAATGGTGCTTTGGCATTGCTTAATATTCCGTTGGAAGGAACGCATCACCGCGGAATTGACGATGCTAAAAACATCGCTAAGATTTTGCATTGGTGTCTGCAAAATTAAAAAAGGCTGTCTCAATAAAGACAGCCTTTTCCTTTGGTTAACTATTTTGGAATTTTAATTATGACCATAGATTTTAGCGTAAAGATCTTTGTAAATTTCTTTAATGATTTTACGTTTTAATTTTAGAGTAGGAGTAAGTTGTCCGCCGTCGATAGACCAAACATCCGGAGTTAACTCAAAACGTTTGATTTTTTCCCAGTTTCCAAATTTCTCATTGATGCTTTCCACTTCTTCGTCGATGCGTTTGATCACATCTGGATTCTCGCTGATTTCCTTATCTGTTTTTCCTAAAGTAATTTTGTGGATTTTTGCCCATTCTTTTACGAATTCAAAATTTGGCTGAATAAAAGCACCTGGCATTTTTTCGCCATCACCAATTACCATAATCTGCTCAATAAAACGAGATTGTTTCATGGCATTTTCAATGATTTGTGGTGCAATATATTTTCCTCCCGAAGTTTTGAACATTTCTTTCTTACGATCGGTGATTTTCAAGAAACCTTCGCTGTCGATTTCTCCAATATCTCCCGTGTGGAAATAGCCATCCTGTAAAGCTTCAGCCGTTTTTTCAGGATCTTTAAAATAACCTAACATTACGTTTGGTCCTTTGCAAAGAATTTCTCCGTCTTCAGCAATTTTAACTTCTACATTGCGAATTACTTTTCCAACAGTTCCAATTTTGAAACCTCTGTTTCTTTGATCGTTAACCGCAATTACCGGAGAAGTTTCAGATAATCCGTAACCTTCCATAACCGGAATTTCTGCAGCAGCAAAAACTCTAGTCAAACGTGGCTGTAAAGCGGCACTTCCAGAAACCATCAAGTCTAAATTTCCTCCCAAACCTTCTTTCCATTTGCTGAAAATCAATTTGCGGGCAATTTTTAACTGAAATTCATACCAAGCGCCATTTGCTCCGTATGGTTCGTATTTTAAACCTAAATCAATAGCCCAGAAAAATAGTTTTTTCTTGATGCCAGTTAATTCAGTTCCTTTCGCATAAATTTTATCGTAAACTTTTTCTAAAAGCCTTGGTACAGCTGTAATTACAGTTGGACGAACTTCTTTTAAGTTATCACTGATTTTGTCAATTGATTCTCCAAAATAAACCGAAACTCCATAATATTGATAAATGTACAAGATCATTCTTTCAAAAATATGGCAGATAGGCAAGAAGCTCAATGCAGTGCTTTTTCCCGGATCAAACGGAATTCTAGGAGCGCTGTCTAAAACATTTGAAACAATATTTTTATGTGAAAGCATAACGCCTTTTGGTCTTCCTGTTGTTCCGGAAGTATAAATAATAGTCGCTAAATCATCTGTTTGAATACTGTCTTTTCTGGTTTCAACTTCACTTTGATTGCTTTCATCTTCTCCTGACAACAATAAATCGCTCCAGTGTTTGCAACCTGGAATTTCGTTAAAAGAATAAACCTCTTTTAAAGTCGGTACATTTGCCTTGATAAGATTTACTTTGTGAAGTACTTCCTCATCAGACACAAAGCAGTACATACTGCCACTGTGATTTAATATATATTCGTAATCTTCTTCAGATATTGTTGGATAAATTGGAACCGTCTGCGCACCTGTTTGCAGAATACCAATATCCATGATATTCCATTCGGTACGGTTATTTGATGTAATCAGGGCAATTTTGTCATCTTTTTGAATGCCCATTCGTAATAATGCTCTCGAAATTGCATTTGCTTTTGCAATATATTCCTGGCTAGATGTTTTTTCCCAGACTCCGTTTTTTTTTGTTGCTAAAGCAACCGGAAGGTTGTAAGTTTCTTGTTGATAATAGGGAAAATCAAAAAGGCGTGTGATTGAAACCATGTTTAATATATTGAATTTTATCGCAAATTAAATAAAAAATAGGTATAATTTTTAATTTTGTGGAATTTTATGGGAAAATTTATAGGGACTCTTAAAAATCAACGAAAACGTTTTCTTTTTTGTAGTAAATTTTCGAAAAAACAAGAAATTATCAAATTAAAAAAAATATTATTTTTTTAGAGATTATTGCACATTAAAATCTTCATATTCTTTGACTCTTTCTCCCATTAGGAACATTTTTTTCTTAGCAAAATGGATAGAAAATTGAGAATACGACCATTCGTCGCTGTCATTGGGTCTGTACCAAAAAGTGTACGATTTACTATTGAATCCTTCCTTGAAAACAGGAATTCCTTCTTCTGTACATTCGATTCCCCAGTTAATTTTCTTTTTGCTCATATCAACAGATTGAATAAATCCTGTTCCATCTGGATTTAATTGGCTAATTGGCTCTTTTTGGCCAATTGGCGCATAAGTTCCGGAAACTGGAAAACCAATAGTGGTTGTAATATAGCGTTCTTTAGAATTATGAGTGATTGTGTTTACTTCAACTTGCGAATAAGATTTCGCAACAACAAAAAATAGCGCAATAAGCAATACGTGTACAGATTTCATTCTATAGTAGGTTTAAGTGTTTTTAGTCTTTTACGAAAATCAGTGGCTGATTTTCAAGGCGAATATACTTTAAATTTCCATAGAAAAATAAATCCCAATTACAAGAATGAAAAAATTATCAGATTTTTATTTTGCGAATTATTATTCTGTCGAAAACTGATTTTCTAGTAGTTTTTCTTTAAAATCAGATTTAAATGTATAAGCAAATGTTACCATCAAAGCGCGAGTGTCTGATTTGTTGGTTCTGTTATTACTGAACAATGCGGTATTGTTTTTATAACCGCTTTCAAGCGTATTAAACATATCGGTTACAACCAAACCTAAACGAGCATTTCCTTTTCCGAGTTTTTGCTGAAATCCCATATCAACATTATAAATCGGAATTCTTTTTCCCTGTGCAGTCGCCAAAGCCGAATTGTAATTTCCAATAATCTGAAGTTTTCCACCTTTCCACGGAACAAAATTATTAATGATTTTTCCGTACCAACTAAAAGCATTGTTTACGACATCTTCTCCTAAATTCGATGCGTTTATATTTTGTTGAAAAGCAGTCAAGCTGATGTTCGCATCATAAAAACCAATAGGTTTCAGACTGAAAATAGTTTCTAAACCATAAGTAACAGTGCTTCCAATGTTTCTTGGCTGAAGAAAAATCACACCATTATCGAGTAATTCAGCATATTGTCTGATGGCATCAGTTGTATTTCTGTAAAATGCGTTTGTTGATAACGAATAATTTTGCCAGTCTTTATTGTAACTCATTTCGGCAATATGAATAATCTCAGGTTTCAAATAAGGATTTCCACCATGCGGATTAAGTGCATCTGTAATATCAATAAAAGGATTCAAATCGTCTAAATCTGGGCGATTGATACGTTTGCTGTAACCCAGTTTTACAAATTCATCTTGCTTTAAATTTAATTGCAGCGAAGCCGATGGAAAGAGTTTTAAATAATTATTACTAAAACGATCGCTATTATTTTGTGTTGCTCCAGTATTAGAAACATTTTCGGCACGCAAACCTAAATTGTATTTCCATTTTGGATTTTCGCTTTCGCCAATATAGGAATTCAGCATTCCATAAACGGCATTTATTTGTTCGTTAAATTCAAAAGTATTGCTAGCAATAGGATTTACAACATAATCACCATTAACTAAATCGGCACTTTCAAAATCAGAATTAAAAAAACGAAATGTTCCTTTGTAACCTGTTTCTACAATTGTTTTTTCTGAAACAGGAAATGCATAATTTACAATTGCATTAGAAATGTTTTGGTTCTCATAATTGTGCGTGCGCTGCAATTTAGCTTCACCAATCTGTTGCTGATATTCATCATAATTATAAGTATCAATATCCGTATTTTCTTTATGTTTCCCGAATGATGAGGTGATTGAAGTATTTAAACTTTTTCGTTCGTCAGAAAATTTTCGCTCATAATTAAAAGATAATTCTCCAACTTTTGAACGTTCCAGTTCTAAAGAATGTCTTTTGTTATTTGAGAAAAATGCATTCGTACTTGTATTTACCTGCGTGTACAAAGTTTCGTCGTTATCCTGAGTTTCAATGTTTCCTAAAGCTTCAAAAGAAAAAGTATTTTTATCGTTTGGAGTAAAATCAATATTGAATTTTAGATTTTGTAAACCTTCCGTGCGAGCGTCATCTCTGTGTTGATGAATGTAATGTTCATCATCGATAAAATAGTTTGTTCGATCAGCGTTAATTTTTTTAGTTCTTCCGGCAAAACGATTGTCGTATCCTAAACCAATGTTCCATTTTTCGGTTTTATTATTTAAAAGAACCGAGCTATTCACTCTTCCTTTTGCGCCAAAACCGCCTCCTAAAACAACAGCTCCATTAAGACCGCTTTGATTGTTTTTCTTCAATTTAATATTGATGATTCCGCTTTCCGCATTAGCATCATATTTCGCGGTTGGATTACTTATTATTTCGATGCTTTCAATACTACTTGCCGCAATTTGATCCATATTGGTAATGGCCGAATTTTTTCCGTTAATCAAAATCATGGGCGATTTTCCTCTTAAGGTAATTCCGCCTTCCGCATCTACAGCAACTGTCGGAATACTTTTCAGCATATCTGTTGCAGTTCCACCTGATTGTGAAATATTTGAAACAGCATTAAAAATAAAACCTTCGTTAGTTTTCTGAATTTGTTTTTTCTGAGATTGTACAACAACGTCATTCAGTAAATTAGCATCGTTTTGTAATTTGATTGTTCCAATGGAAATTGGACTTTCAGCAACTTTTATCTTTTGAGAAATAGTTTTAAAACCAATTAATTTAAATTGAAGCTGATAATCTCCAGACTGAACATTCTCTAAAGCAAAATTTCCCATAACATCCGTTACAGCATAATTGGCTATTTTGGTAGAATCGCTGGCTTTTTTTAAAACAACATCAACAAATTCGACAGGAAGTTTTCCGTCAGTGATATTTCCTTTTATTGCAGTCGTTTTTTGAGCAAAGGAAAATTGGCTTATAGTGAATAAGAGAATTGGAAGGTATATTTTGCGGATCATATTTTTCATGAGACAAAGATATTTACCAGAATGTTTACGCTTGCTTAAGCTGTCTTAAGATACCATTAAATTAATCTTAGAATAGTTTTAAATAGTTTTGTTTTATCTTCCAAAAAATAATTAAGGTAAAGTTTGTCATTCCGAGGAACGAGGAATCTCCGCAAGTAGCTCCGTCCAGAAAAGTTGTCAATCTTTGTAGAGTTTCTCGCGGAGATTCCTCGTTCCTCGGAATGACAAGATTGTAGAGAAGTTTTTGCCACTCCCGATAGCTATCGGGATAAAAGGATTAGAATGATTTTTTAATTGATGGAAAAATAATCTGTGTTAATCTGTGTAATCTGTGGCAAAAAAAAAACGCCCGAATTTTATCAGGCGCTTTTTAGTAAAAATATATTTCTTAGTTTTTCTCAATCCATTTTCTGGCATTAACAAAAGCTTCGTGCCAAGGCGAAACCTCGTCATTTCTGTCTTTTGGATAATGTGCCCAGTTCCATTGGAAAGTCGAACGCTCAATGTGAGGCATCATAACCAAATGTCTTCCAGTTTTATCACACATCATAGCAGTGTTATAATCAGAACCATTTGGGTTTGCAGGATAACCTTCGTAAGCATATTTAGAAACAATGTTGTATTGATCTTCTGCGTAAGGCAATTTAAATTTACCTTCTCCGTGAGAAACCCAAACTCCTAAAGTACTTCCAGCCAATGTTGATAACATCACTGAGTTGTTTTCCTGAACTTTTACAGAAGTAAAGATACTTTCGTGTTTGTTACTTTCATTATGGTGCATTTTTCCGTGAACTTCATGTTCTGGATTAATAACTTCCAATTCCATAAACAACTGACATCCGTTACAAATTCCAACAGATAAAGTATCTTCTCTTTTGAAGAATTTGTCTAAAGCTGTTTTTGCTTTTTCGTTGTATAAGAAAGCTCCAGCCCAACCTTTAGCAGAACCTAAAACGTCTGAATTAGAGAATCCTCCAACTGCACCAATAAACTGAATATCTTCAAGCGTTTCACGACCAGAAATTAAATCCGTCATGTGAACGTCTTTTACATCAAAACCTGCCAAGTACATTGCATTTGCCATTTCACGCTCAGAATTACTTCCTTTTTCACGAATAATAGCTGCTTTTGGTCTTGGTTTAGAATTGTCGATTTCTGGTTTTTTTCCTGTAAAGTGTGCAGGGAAAGTATAGTTTAAAACCTGATTTTTATAGTTTTCAAAACGTGCCTGAGCTCTTCCGTTTTTAGATTGTTTTTGATCTAATAAGTAAGAAGTTTCAAACCAAACATCTCTGTAAGTTGGAATGTCTAAAGTCCAATTTCCAACTTCTAAAGTTGCCGTAGAAGTTACAGAACCAATTTTGAAGAATTCAATATTGTTAGCATTTAATTTAGCTTCAACAGCTGCATCAGATTTAGCTTGAAAAACAATTCCGATGTTTTCAGCGAAAAGGATTTTCAATAAGTCTTTTTCCGCGAAAGCGCTGAAATCAATTTTTGCTCCAAGATTCACATCAGCAAAACACAATTCTAATAAAGTAGTAATTAAACCACCGCTTCCGATATCGTGACCCGCTAAAATTTGGCTTTCGCCGATTAATTCCTGGATGGTGTTAAATGCGTTTTTGAAGAAAGAAGCGTCTTTAATTGTAGACGTTTCGTTTCCGATTGTATTTCTGATTTGTGCAAAAGAAGAACCTCCTAATTTGAAATCATCCTGAGACAAATTGATATAATAAATAGAATCTCCGTTTTTCTGTAAAATAGGTTCAACTACTTTTCTAATATCTGTACAGTTTCCTCCAGCCGAAATAATAACCGTTCCCGGCGCAATTACTTCGTCGTTTGGATATTTTTGTTTCATCGAAAGTGAATCTTTTCCTGTTGGAATATTGATTCCCAATTCGATTGCAAATTCTGAACAACCTTCAACAGCAGCATATAAACGAGCGTCTTCACCTTCGTTTTTACAAGCCCACATCCAGTTTGCAGATAGTGAAATTCCTTTTAAACCATCTTTAATTGGCGCCCAAACAATGTTTGATAACGATTCTGCAATAGCATTTCTACTTCCTGCAACCGGATCAATCAAAGCAGCGATAGGAGCATGCCCAATAGAAGTTGCGATTCCTTCTTTTCCTAAATAATCCAGAGCCATAACTCCAACATTATTTAAAGGCAACTGTAACGGACCTGCATTTTGTTGTTTAGCCACTTTTCCTCCAACACAACGGTCTACTTTATTTGTTAACCAGTCTTTTGAAGCAACAGCCTCTAAACGTAAAACGTCTTTTAAGTACGATTCGAAATCTCCTGCGTTGTAAGCAACATCAGCATATTTTCTATCAATAGTTTTGTCTGTCATAACCGTTTTTGGAGAACTTCCGAAGAAATCTTCTAAAGCATAATCCATCGGTTTTGAACCATTTGATTTAGATTCGAAAGTAAAACGGTGATCTCCCGTTACATCTCCAACCTGATACATTGGTGAACGCTCTCTGTCAGCAATTCTTTGTAAAGTATCAATATCTTTTTGACCAATAACCAATCCCATTCTTTCCTGAGATTCGTTACCGATAATTTCTTTTGCAGAAAGCGTTGGGTCTCCAACAGGCAATTTGTCTAAATCGATTAAACCTCCAGTTTCTTCAACTAACTCCGAAAGACAGTTTAAGTGTCCACCCGCACCGTGATCGTGAATAGAAACAATTGGGTTATTGTCGCTTTCTACTAAACCACGAATCGCGTTAGCAGCACGTTTTTGCATTTCAGGGTTTGAACGCTGAATCGCATTTAATTCGATTCCTGAACCAAAAGCTCCGGTATCTGCAGACGAAACCGCAGCACCACCCATTCCGATTCTATAATTTTCTCCTCCAAGAATTACGATTTTATCACCTTCTTGTGGTTTCTTTTTAATTGATTGATCCAGTTTTCCGTAACCAATTCCTCCCGCTTGCATGATTACTTTATCGTAACCAATTTTACGGTCGTTTTCTGAATGTTCGAAAGTTAAAACAGAACCAGTAATAAGCGGTTGACCAAATTTATTTCCAAAATCAGAAGCTCCGTTTGAAGCTTTGATCAAAATATCCATTGGTGTTTGGTACAACCATTTTCTTTCTTCAAGAGCGTTTTCCCATTTTCTGTCTTCTTTTAAACGAGAATAAGAAGTCATGTAAACCGCTGTTCCAGCCAATGGCAATGAACCTTGTCCACCCGCTAAACGGTCACGAATTTCTCCTCCAGAACCTGTTGCAGCTCCGTTAAAAGGCTCAACTGTTGTTGGGAAATTGTGTGTTTCGGCTTTTAATGAGATAACCGAATCAAATTCTTTTATTTCGTAAAAATCAGGTTTGTCTGCCGATTTTGGTGCAAATTGCTGCACTTTTGGTCCTTTTACAAAAGCAACGTTGTCTTTGTAAGCAGACACAATATCGTTAGGATTTTCCTGAGATGTTTTTTTGATTAATTTAAAAAGAGATGTTTCTTTTTCTTCACCGTCAATTACAAATGTTCCGTTGAAGATTTTGTGACGGCAGTGCTCTGAGTTTGCTTGAGAAAAAGCAAAAATCTCAGAATCTGTTAACTTTCTTCCTAGTTTTGTTGAAAGATTATTTAAGTATTCTACTTCTTCTTCGCTTAAAGCTAAACCTTCCACTTTATTGTAAGTTGCAATATCATCAATCTCCAAAATTGGCTCTGGCTGAATGTTGATAGTGAAAATCTCCTGATCTAATTCATTGAATTTTTGGAAAAGCATCGGATCAAAATCAGTAAAATCTTCCGTTGCAGGATGAAATTCTTCAATTCTGATAATGCCCGGAACACCCATGTTTTGAGTGATTTCTACAGCATTTGTACTCCAAGGTGTGATCATAGTGGCACGAGGACCAACAAAAAAACCCGTCAGTGCGGATTTTTCGATCTTATTCGAGTCGGCAAAAAGCCAGTTTAATTTTGAAATGTCTTGAGCTGAAATTTCGTTTTGCGTCTGTACGGCAAAAACAGTTTTGCTTTGGTTTTCAAAGAAATGGATCATTGTGATGTGTAGTTTGTTGTATTGAGCTGCAAATTTAGTTTAAATAAATAGTAAGCGCAAATTTGATAACAAACTCTTTAGAAAAAAATGTAATGATCTTTTTTACCATCTGTAGAGGCGCACAGCAGTGCGTCTTCTCATATTGAAGGTTTTCTCGCAAAAAAGGTATTTAATCTCGCAAAGTCGCAAAGTTTTTTTTTTTCTCGCAGATTTAGCAGATTTAATTTATTTGAATATCAATAAATCTGTGTCGATAATTATTTAAGATTTCTTAATCTGCTTAATCTGCTAAATCTGCGAGAAAAAAATTACTTGATTACTATTTTTTTAATTGTAGTTTTTGAATCTTTCACGATTTTAACAACATAAATTCCGCTTGAAAGATGACTTACAGCTATTACAGGATCTGTTGTGTTTTGTTTTTCGAAAACTTTTTGTCCGGTAAAAGAAAGAATTTCTATCGAATAAGGAGAATCTGAATTGCCTAAAACAATATTGAAAATTCCGTTTGAAGGATTTGGGAAAACAACAATTTCATCTGAAAGTTCTACAATTTCTTCTTTTTCTTCTTCAATTGGTTTAACCATTTTGCTTGCTAAATTGTTGCAGGTATCTTGCGTAAATGAATCCCATTGCGAACTTAAATTGAAAGTTGTACTTGGAGAAGTTACAGTTGATTTTCTTCTTAAAGTAACATCAATAGCAAAATTTGCAGTTCCGCCATTAAAAGTTCCGATAATGTCAATTAAAACGCCATTTTTGAATAAACCTACAGCGTCATTTCCGTTGAAAGTTAATTCAGTTGCTGTTGTTGAAATATTAGCTGAACTTGGAGAAAAACAGGTTGAAGAAATAGAACTGTTTACAATTACAAATTTACTTCCAGTTGTTAATGTGCCCGTTAAAGCTAAACCTGTGCTCCATGCGCCAGCACCATTAGTTTGTTTTTTAATTGTATAAGCAGCTAAGCTTACTGAACTTCCAGTATTGTTGGCAATTTCCAATGCTTTGTTATTTCCTGAACCTTCAATATATTCAGAGAAAAGCAAATCTGTTGCAGTTCCCGTTCCGCTGCTGTTGGTTGTAACAGAAATAGTATTGCTTGAAGCAGAAGCATTTCCAGCTGCATCTTTAGCTTTTACATATATAGAATAAGCTGTAGAAGCTGTTAAACCAGTAATTGTAGCTGTAACTCCAGAAACGGTAGTTTTTAAAACACTATTTGCATAAACATCATAACCCGTTACGGCTACATTATCTGTAGATGCTGTCCATGAAAGTGAAATTGAAGTTGCTGTTTTTGAAGTCGAAGTTAAACTTGTTGGAGTAGTTGGCGCCTGAGTATCTCCAGAAGGAGTTCCGCCCCAAATTTGATTTACATATTCCGGATGATCAATAAATGGATTACGATTATTTTGACGCGCATAAATGGCATTGTTTCTTGCAATTTCTCTTGCGCTTACAGGATCTTGTGCGTGCCAAGCCAAAAGCATATTTAAGAAAGCTGTTGCGAAAACTTGATTGCTTGAACCATTAAACATGGCATAAGAATATCCGGCAACTGTATTTTCATATCGTGTTGCGAAGTAAAAATACATTCTGGCAATATCACCTTTAAAGTCGTTGATAGGTTCGAAAACAGTTCCTGAATATCCAGAAACAGAACTTGATCCCAATTTACCTCCATTTTGAGAAGTATAGGTTGCAGAACTCACCGTTCCGTGAGGATAATTCGAACGCATTCCGTTTACTTTTCCGTCTGTAGGCGTTATGAAATGTGCATCGGCAACCATTGGAGACTGCTCATTAAAAACCGATTGTGGAATAATATGTTCTCTGTTGTAGCAATCACCTTCAGCAGAATAATTTCCACAACGCTGCGTACTTCCTGTGCTATAATTGTACGGATCTGTTCCTGATGGATTTTCAGAATACATGTCTAAAACTGTTCCGTCATTTTCATAAAAATTATCAACGTCTGAGGTTTGATAGGTTGTGTACAAACCTGCATAACCATTGTCAGTATGACCTTTAATGATGTTGTACAATTGTGTTTTTAAAGTGTAACCAGTTCCGGTTGCAGTGTTGTAATATCCAGATGGAATTTGGGCAAAACCAATTGTAGCAAGAAACAATAACAGTAAAAAGTAGTTTTTTTTCATAAGTAAAAGTTTAAGATTTGGTTTGAAAATATTTTTTTAAAAACTTGATTTTTAAGTTTTTAAAAATTTATTGTAACAAATCTACTACTTTTTAAGAAGCAAAACGTTATGAAAAGTTTAATTTTAGATATATTTTCTTACGGATAAAAAATGTTTTCATTTTATGTCATTTCGAAGGAGAAATCTCCACAAGTAGCTCCACACAGAAACTTCAATCTTTGTCGAGCTACTTGTGGAGATTTGCTTCGCCTGTTCGCTGTCGCTCGAGTCTCGTTCCTCGAAATGACAAACTGCCCCTATAATATTGTAAAATAAAAATTTTGTGCCTTAGAGCCTTCGCGGCAAAATCTATTTCTTTGGGAAATCCTGACTCTGATAAGCCCCTAAATCCGGAGGAGAAGTTCTAGTAATTCCTAAAATATCTGTCAAAATTATATAGGCCTGATTCCCTTTCGCGAAAGCGGATGAACTTTTATCAATATTGAATTTGTTCTGATTAACATTATAAAACTTCGGATTTTCATTCAAGATGATGTTGTTATAATGTTGCGTATCCGTTTTAAATTGATAATCAGGATTTGTAGATGAACTACTGAATTTTAGAAGGCAGTTATTTAATTGATAAATAAATGCTGTATTGGTATTTTTATTTAAATTAAACTCGTTTGTTCCTGAACCATAAATAATACAGTTATTGAAAGTCGCTTGTGTAAGCGGATTTGTTTCGGGAGTTGCGCCAGCCAAACTATTGCTCAAGTTAACTGCAAAATGAGAACTGTTTTGCCAATTGTTATTGAATGTACAATGCACAAAACTGTAATTACCGCCATAAAGACAAGATAAACTTGCAATTCCGGCATAATTTATAACTAAATTTTCTGCATTTATTCGGGCATTTTTAGTTAGAATTCCATATTCCACAAAATTATAAAACTGACTATTTTTAATGGGAATAGTATTCGTTGAATTTCTTATTTCTAAACCAGTTACGGCATTTTTTAAGGTAAGATGATTGATGGAATGATTGGCGTTTCCGTTTTCAAGAATTACCGAATTCCATTGTCCAGGAATATCAGAATAAAGTGATTCTAGGCGATCGCCTTCAAAAATAACTTCGTTTTCTAGTTTTTCGGTTGTAGAAACAGTTCCGTTAATTTGAAGAGAAGCATTTTTTGCAACATATAATCCGGAATTGGCATGAAAATGAACTCTTGCACCGGCTTCAAAAGTTATGGTTTTATTTTCTGGAACACCAGCGTATCCATAAATAACATAAGGTTTTTGCTTGGTAAAAAGAAGTTCGTTTCCGTTTACGGCATCATTTTCATTCAGATAAAATCCATCAACTTCTTTGCTGTCAATTTTGATTTTCTCTTTTGTGCCGTCAGGATTTTGGTTTGGATATAAAAAAACGGCATCTTGAATTAAGGTAACTAGTGCCACTTTTTGAAGATTCGCTCCGCTGTCAAATTGAATTTCATCGGTATATAAAAAATCAGTCGGATTAGCGTCTGTAATGTCTGCAGTAGTTTCAATAAAAATGTAAAGACTATCTTTTGCTAAAAGCATAACATCTTTAAAAATCTTTCCGTTTGTTCCGCTCATTCCATCAACGGTCATTCTGTATTTTGAATTCAATCCGTTTTTCAACTGAATAATTGGAATTGAAATATCATTTTTACTGCGGTTATATACTTTTAATTGATAAGTGCTTGAGCCAATGTTTTTAAAAACAGTATCCAAATAAACAGTGTCTTTTGAGAACTTTAAATCTCCAGTGCTGGCAACAGTGTCAAAATCAGTTCGGCAGGAACTGAAAGCTAAAATTAAACCAATGATGAAAAGTGTAAAGTATTGACGCATTTGAATTCTTTTTGTAAAAATAGCAAAAAACCTACAGGTTTGAAGTTGAATTTTAAATTTTAGAATCGGTTTTTAGATTTATGTCTTATCTTTCTTTAATTTTACGTTTTTAAAGTTTATTTTAATGAATTATACAAAAGAACAGATTTTGGCGCGCTGTAATGAGTTTTCTAAAAACACATTAATGGAAACGCTAAAAATTGAATATATCGACGCCGGAGAAGATTTTTTAACTGCAAAAATGCCAGTAAATCCAAGTGTTCATCAGCCAATGGGATTGTTGCATGGCGGCGCTTCAGTTGCTTTGGCGGAAAGTGTCGGAAGTGCAGCTTCTTTCTTTTTTATTAACCCGAAAGAGCAGGAGGTAAGAGGCATTGAAATTTCGGCAAATCATTTAAAAAGTATCCGTGAAGGTTATGTTTTTGGTACTGCAAGAATTATTCACAAAGGAAGAACTGTTCATTTGTGGGAAATCAAAATTACAGATGAAGCTGGAAATTTAGTTTCGCTCTGCAAATTGACGAATATGGTTTTGGATAGAAAGAAAAGTGAATAAACTATGAATCCATTTTTCCTAAAAATTAAAAACCATAAAGAACAGAATTTACCTTTTGTACTTTATTCAAAACCCAACACAACAAACCTAGTTGGGATTTTACAGCAAAATAATACATTATTTACCGTTTCAGATTACAGCGAAAAAGGATTTGTTTTTGCTTCTTTTGATGAGAAACAATTGATTTTGATTCCTGAAAATGAATCGGAAATTATTATTGCAGAAAAAGAAACAACTTCATTTGAACCAATAGAAATTGACGATTTGCGTTTTGATTCTGAAGCTAAATTTCAATACGAATATTTGGTAGAGCAGGGAATTCAGGCGATAAAAAACGAAGAATTCAAAAAAGTAGTTTTGTCAAGAAGCGAAGAAGTGTCTTTGTCTGAATTTGATTTTATCGAAACTTTTCAGCATTTGGTTCAATTGTATCCTGCGACTTTTTGTTATTGTTTTTTTCATCCAAAAATTGGACTTTGGATGGGAGCAACACCTGAAAAACTTTTGAAAGCAAACGGAAATGCTTTTGAAACTATGGCTTTGGCGGGAACGCAAAAAGATAATCTGCAAACAGAAATCGTTTGGCAGCAAAAAGAGAAAGACGAGCAGCAATTTGTAACTGATTTTATTGTAAAAAGGTTGAGAGAATTTACGGCTTCGGTTGTGGTTTCTGAACCTTACAGTTTAAAAGCGGGTTCAATCTGGCATATTAAAACGGATATTTCTGGAGTTTTAAAGGAAAATTCAACTTTAGAAGAAGTTATCGATACATTACACCCAACGCCTGCTGTTTGCGGACTTCCAAAAAAGAAATCCAAAACTTTTATTTTAGAAAAAGAAAATTACGATAGAACTTTCTACACGGGTTTCTTGGGTGAATTGAACAGTACTTTTGAAGGAATTAATGCAAGTTCTGATTTATTTGTAAATTTACGATGCATGCAGATTCAGGAAAACAAAGCCATTTTGTATATGGGTTGCGGTATTACAAAAGAAAGTATTCCCGAAAAAGAATGGGAGGAAAGCGTCAACAAATCGATGACGATGAAAAGAGTTTTAAGGAAATAGTTTCAAGTTTGAAGTTTCAGGTTTCACGTTCTGTGTGCAACCTGAAACCTGAAACCTGAAACAAAACAAACAAAAACAAAAAAATGAAACTAGACATATTAGCATTCGGTGCGCATCCTGATGATGTAGAATTGGGTTGTGCCGGAACCATTTTAAAAGAAGTTTCCCTTGGGAAAAAAGTTGGTATTGTTGATTTAACGCGCGGTGAATTAGGAACGCGCGGTACGGCAGAAATTAGAGATCAGGAAGCAAAAGATGCTGCGGCTATTTTAGGCGTTCTTGTTCGTGAAAATTTAGCCATGCGTGACGGGTTTTTCGTTAATGATGAAAAACATCAATTAGAAGTCATAAAAATGATTCGTAAATACAAACCTGAGATTGTATTATGCAACGCCATTGATGACCGTCATATCGATCACGGAAAAGGAAGTAAATTGGTTTCTGATGCTTGTTTTTTATCAGGTTTGATGAAAATTGAAACTTCAATTGATGGAGTGCCTCAAGAAGCCTGGAGACCTAAAGTTGTATATCATTATATTCAATGGAAAAATATTACTCCAGATTTTGTAGTTGACATTACAGGATTCGAAAAAAAGAAAGTAGAAGCGATTTCTGCTTATAAAACGCAATTTTATGACCCAAATTCAAGCGAACCTGCAACGCCAATTACGAGTAAAAACTTCTTTGAAAGTTTAAATTACCGTGCGCAGGACTTAGGAAGATTGGTTGGGAAAGATTTTGCTGAAGGTTTTACTGTTGAAAGGTGTTTGGCAGTCAATAGCTTAGAAAATTTGATTTAATTTTTATGAAAATTTTTCATTTTTTTCTTTGTAGAACTGAACCTTTGTTCTATATTTGCACTCGCTAAGCAAAAATGGTGGTTGTAGCTCAGCTGGTTAGAGTAGCGGTTTGTGGTGCCGCGGGTCGCCGGTTCGAACCCGGTCAGCCACCCAGATTTAAAGCCTTGAAGAAATTCAAGGCTTTTTTTGTGCTTGTATTTTTTTGAACCATATAAGTTATCTAAGTAATTTTAAGTTTGGTTTTGCAAACAATTATTACTTTGAAATGCATCTAAAATGATTTGAATAAAAAAAGCATGACGTTTAGAGTCATGCTTTTCTAGTGGTTATTATATTTGGTTTCTGTATTATTCAATTTCTTCAAAGGTTGTACCTTGCTTAATATCTCCGGTTTTAAAACCTTTTTTAAACCAGTACATCCTTTGTTCTGATGTTCCATGTGTAAAGGAATCTGGAATTACTTGTCCCTGCATTTTGCTTTGTATGGCATCATCACCAACAGCATTTGCCGCACTCAATGCCTCGTCAATGTCTCCAGTTTCAAGCTCTTGCTGGTGATCATGAGCCCAAACTCCTGCATAAAAGTCGGCTTGAAGTTCTAAAGCAACAGAAAGTTTATTGGCTTCAGCCTCACTTTTTCCTTCCTGCGCCTCACGCATTTTTGCTGAAGTGCCAAGCAAGGTTTGTACGTGATGACCGATTTCATGCGCAATAACGTATGCAATGGCAAAATCACCTCCTTTAGCGCCAAACTTATTTTTAAGTTCTTCAAAGAATCCTAAATCCATATAAACTTTTTGATCTCCGGGACAATAAAAAGGGCCTGATGCAGACGATGCTCCACCACATGCTGTTTGAACAGAACCTCTAAAAAGAACTAATTTTGGATTTTTATATGTCATTCCATGTTCCTCAAAAATTTTGTTCCAAGTATCTTCATTGTATGCAAGCATTGTTCTCACAAAATTCCCCATTTCTTCATCTTCTTTGCTTAATGGAGCTGCTGCTTCGGTTTGTTGCTGTCCGCCTTGCATTTGTTCTAAAACTGGTGCTATTTGTTTACCAGTTTCTCCTCCAAAGACATTCAACAGCAAAACAATGATTCCAATAACACCTCCACCAATAGCGACTTTCCCGCCTGAGATGCCTCTTCGGTCTTCAACATTATCGCTTTGTCTTCTGCCTTGCCATTTCATAGTGTACTAGATTTAAACTTATTATGTTTTTATTAATACGAATTTATATATTTTTCAGGAATATTGTGACAATCTGAATCAATTAGTTTTGAACTATTTTAACCATTTTCGCAATGCTTCTTCTACAGTACCCCTAATAATAGGTTTTGAAATATAATCGTTCATTCCGGCCGCGATGCATTTGTTCTTTTCTTCTTTTTCTGCTCCGGCCGTTACCGCGATAATAGGAATGTTTTTACCAATTTCTGTAACCCTTATTGCTTTTGTAGCTTCGTAGCCGTTCATGATTGGCATTTGGATGTCCATAAAAACGAGATCAGGGTTTATATTTTCGATTTGTTTTACAGCTTCATAACCATTTTCACATTCAAAAATAATCGAATTCATGTTGATATTTTTGACAATCGTTTTCAAAAGAAGCATATTTACTTTATTGTCTTCTACAATCAGAATATTTATTTTTTCCATATTCGAATTATAGCTCAATGCATATTCAGGCTCAACTCCGTTTGAAAGCGCTTTTAGTTTTTCGCTTACTGTGTTTTGGCTGGTTTTAAGACTCAGATCAAAATAAAAAGTACTTCCTACGTCAATTTTGCTTTTAAGCTGAAGACGACTTTCCATTAAAGCCAATAACTGATTTGAGATGGTTAAACCTAAACCGGTTCCTCCAAATTTTCGGGTTGTTGAACTATCTTCTTGTGAAAAAGCTTTGAAAATTTTCTTCTGATTTTTTTCTAATATTCCAATTCCGGTATCAATAACTGAAAAACGAATAACATGAAAGTCATCACATTTTTTATCTAGTACAGAAACATTCAATTTTATGGAGCCTTCATTGGTAAATTTGATGGCATTTGATAAAAGATTGATCAAAATTTGTTTTAAACGTACAATATCCGTCCAAATGTATTTAGGCACATTTGGGTCGACATTCAGTTCAAGCAAAAGATTTTTTTGATTTGATTCATATATAATCAAGTCAAATATTTGTCCGAGTATTTTTTGAAGATCATATAAATCAATATAAAGCTCGAGTTTTCCTGCTTCAATTTTGGAGAAATCAAGGATGTCATTAATAATTTCAAGCAGCGAATGCGCCGACTGATTAATGGTTGTCATGTATTTTTCCTGAATTTCTTCAAGATTTGTTTTCATTAATAAGTGCGTAAATCCGATGATTCCGTTTAATGGAGTTCTGATTTCATGTGACATATTGGCTAAGAAATCAGATTTTGATTTATTTGCCGCTTCCGCAAGTTCTTTTGCTTTAATAGCATCTTCACTTTCTTTAATTTTTGCCTGATTTCTATGTCGGTCTAAAGCCGATGATATATTATTGGCTAATGTCTGATAGATGTAAATTTCATCATCTGTCCATTTTCTTTCTTTTGTACAATCGTCAAAACCGATAAAGCCAGAGAAAACATTATTTGAAAATAAAGGAAGAATCAAAATTGATTTTATATCATTTGTAACAAGCAAATTCTTGAAAAAGGTATCTTCAAGATTTTTTGTCAGTGTGCTTAAAACCCTTTTGCTTTGCGAATGAAAAATAATTTCCTTCAAATCTTCATCAGTAAATTTTTGAAGTTCTGTTATTTGATGAACAACTCCTTCTCTTGACCATTTATATTGTTGGCTAATGGTATTGGTTTCAAAATCTTTTTCATAGTAAAAAATATGATCCGCTTTTGAAGCTTTTCCAATAATATCATACGTTTCCTGAAACATTTTTTGAGGTCCTTTGCTTGAAAGAAACTTTTCTGTACAAAGCGCCATTGCCGAAAGTAAATCGGTTTTTAGTTCCAGTTTTTTCTCGGCTTTAAGCCTCATTTGTGAAGAAATTGCGAGCGAAATAACATCGGCTATCGTTCTGGCGTAGTTTATATCTTCATTGTCCCATTCTCTTTTTTCGCCTGTACTTTCAAAACAGGCAACTCCGGCCAATTGTCCATTTAAGAAAATCGGAACATCAAGCATTGACTTGATTTTGTTTTTGGTAAAATAAATTTTTTGAAACTCCGATGTTTCTAATTTATCAAAAACATCAGGCGCGTTTATTATGGCTTTGTTTTTTAGCGTTTCAAAATAAATAGGATACGATTCTTTATCAAGGACATTTTTATCGCTTAAGGATTGATTGTCCCGGCTAAATAAATTCTTGCAGGTGATGACATCATTTGAAAATTTCCAGAAACTTACCCGATTCGCTTTTGATACAATTGCTCCTTCTTTGATAATATAATCAATCACGGTTTGCATATTGTCGTAATCGCTAAAATTTGTTGTCGAAAGCTTTTTGGTTGAGTTGTTATAAGATTCGATTTTTTCTAAACGTCTCTTTTTCTCATTCTCAACATTTTTTAATTCGGTTATATCTCTTGCAATTCCTGCAAAACCGGTAGTAATTCCCAAGTCATTTTTGCGAACAATTACTTTTTGTGAAATCCATAATTCCTCACCGTTTTTCTTTAAAATCGGAATTTCGATTGTTGGATAATTCAGTTCATTTTTTTCCAGATTTTCATAAAAATCAACTGCATTCCCGATATAATCTTCATGAATAAAATTTGAATAATGCTGTAAAAGCACTTCATTTTCAGTATATCCTAAAATAGAATATCCAAACTCATTTATAAAAGTAAAATGACCTTCAATGCTTATTTCAAAAATAATATCGGTGGCGGTCTGTATAAGGTTTTTATATTGATCTTGAACTATAATTTGCTCTGTAACATCCTGGCCAATACTAATAATCAGGTCTTCTGAAAACTTTTTATCTTTCCATTGAATGTATTTGTATTCTCCGTTTTTGCTTTTTAGTTTTCGGATATACAGTTTGTTGTCAATATAATTTTTATAATAATTGTCTCTGTTGAATTCGGAATCTTCGGTAAGTTTCCAAAATTCAAGCGCCATAACTTCGTCTGGATGATAACCTAAAATTGAAGTAATGGTTTCACTACAGAATAATAATTCTCCATTATCATTTGTTGCAATGGTAAGCGAATTTCCTTTGTGTACAATTTCATTCGTAAACCTGTAATTGTCTTTATTGTTTTGCAAAACAGCAAATTTTACCTGATTTATGATAAAAATGACGATCGTAAAATCGATTAAAAGGACTGAGGATTTTATGGGAATTAATTGAAAAGCAACAGTGGTAAGCAGGAAAATAAAGGTAATTGCAACAAAAGACCAATATATTTTTATAGGTCTTAGAACGCTGTAAGAAAAGAAAAAAGAAATCAGAAAAGTAATTATTGGCAAAACATCACCTTCAAGATAAATAATATTTCGCGCTACATATGAAATGTAAAAAAAGAAAGAAACAATAAATATAGTCTGAATTCTATCGCGCAGGTATTTTATTTTGTCCGTAAGAAAATAGATTACTAAAACGCTAGAGCCTATAATCAGGTTGATGACCAGAAGACTTACCGGCCTTATTTTAAAAATTTCATTAATAATCTCGATTACAATAACAGCGATACCAAAAAACAGAATATAAAGCTGGTATTCTTTGGTAATTGTTTCATTTTCTTTCTTCTTCTGAATAAAGTAACCGATTTTCTTTTTAATTCTGAAAAACTGATACACCAAAATACCCAAAAAGCCAAAGAGGGAAAGCCCTAGAATAATGAGTTTAGGATTGTTGTAGAAAATGACATCGGAGCTAAAAACAAACCAATTTGTTATAGTTGATTTCAAAGAATTGCCAATGCAGGCAATTCCTGAAAACAATGTACTATAAAAACTGTAGTTTTCTACCATATGATTTGGGAATGTACGGTTTAATCAATAGCATTTTATGAATTTCTAAAAGAGTTGGCCAGACTCTGTTTTAATTAGAAAGACGTTTTATTATAAATCCGATTGACCAATTGTGTCAATTGAATCCTCTTCTTGTTCTTTGCTGAAAATTCCAAAATAAGCTGCATAAATTAAAGATGTGTTGAAAACCATTGTAAAAAGAAGCCCAACAACACAAGCAAAAACACCAATAATAGAACCCAAAATCCCAATAATAAATAATCCAAAAATGATTAACGGATTTTTAGTAACAAGTGTAATGCTTCCTTTAATTGCATCTAATGCTTTTAAATTTCCAAATATGATTAACGGAACCGTGAAATACATGAAAAAGTTGATGAAAATCGATATTGTAACTCCAATTAAAACAAAACCAGCACTTTCAAGTGTGTTTGCAATTGCATTATTAACCATGGTGATAATTAAAGTTGCAGTAAATAATTGGGCAAAATAAGGAGCTTTATAATAACTAAACATATTTGATACTTTAAATTCCTCGTCTTTATCAGCAGAATCAGCCATTTTGAAGAAGCCTGCGCCAAAAGGAGCGAAAAGTGCAGTTAAAAAAGAAACGCCAATTGTAGAAATCAACGCATCTGCTAAAGTTAATTTTGAAGGTTTTAGACTTTCTTCGATCACTTTAGCTGCATTTTCAAGACCATAAATATAGCCCAGAACTCCCAATGCCGCAATTCCGATTATAAATGAAAAAACCAGAATAATCAAAGCGGAATAAAGGGTTATTTTTTTAAAATTTTCTAAGGCATGGTCAAAAACCCTCGAAAAATCTATAGTGTAGCCATTATTTTTTATGTTTTCGATTTGAGCAAGAGTAGATTTCATTTTTATTATGGAATTGTTTGTACTTTTAGAATTTACGTTGATTATTGAAACGTAAATATAGTATTTTTAATCAATTACATATTATAATCTACAAAATTAACCAAGACATTTTTTATTTGCTTAAAGCCAGTCTAATAGTCGTTTAAGGGAAGTTAATTTATCTTTATATGGAGCATATCGCATTGGTAGATCGAGCCAGTTTGCTTTTTTTACGATAGCTTTATGATGTGAGAAAATATCAAAGCTTAGTTGGCCGTGATAAGCACCTATACCGCTGTGCCCAACACCGCCAAAAGGAAGTCTTTTATTCGAAAAATGAACAACTGTATCGTTGATGCATCCACCGCCGAAAGAATATGTTGTAATTAGTTTTTTAGCAAAACTTTTGTTTTCGCTAAAAACATAAAATGCTAAAGGTTTTTCATATTGATTGATTACATTTTCAATATCAGCTTCGTTTTCATAAACAAGAATAGGTAAAATAGGCCCAAAGATTTCTTCTCTCATTATAGGGCTATCTAATGCTGGTTCTTCAATTAAGGTAGGTGAGATGTATAATTTTTCAGCATCGGTTTCTCCTCCAAAAATTACTTTTTCGCGTTCAATCATACTGTCGAGACGTAACCAGTTTTTTGTATTTATAATGCGTGCAAAATCTGGAGACTTGTCTATTTTTTTTCCATATGCTTTTAATATTTCATCAATTAAAAAAGTGATGAAATTGACTTTCATATTTTTCTGAATTAAGATATAATCAGGAGCAATACAAGTTTGCCCGGCATTCATGAATTTTCCCCAGACGATTCGTTTTGCGGCCAGTTTTAAATTAGCAGTTTCGTCAATAATACACGGATTTTTGCCTCCTAATTCTAAAGTAACCGGTGTTAGATTCTCGGCCGCTGCTTTAGCAACAATTTTTCCGACCGAAACACTTCCTGTGAAAAATATATAATCCCAGCGTTTTGCCAGTAATTTATTTGAAATTTCGATACCTCCTTCAACAACTTCTACATGTTTGACATGAAAAGTTTTAGCAATGATTTTGGCAATTATAGCTGAAGTGTGAGGCGTAAGTTCCGAAGGCTTTAAAACAACTCTGTTTCCGGCAGCAACAGCGGAAATTAAGGGACAAAGTGCTAATTGAAAAGGATAATTCCACGGTGCAATAATTAAAACTTTTCCGTAAGGTTCTTTATAAATATAATCCGTGGAAGGGAAATTAAGAAGTGACGGAAAAATGTTTTTAGGTTTAGCCCAGGAATTAATGTTTTTGATGGTATCTTTTAATTCCGAAATAACATAATTTGTTTCGGTCAAAACAGCTTCAAATTCTGGCTTTTTAAAATCATCGTACAAAGCTTTTACAATTAAATCTTCGCTTTTTTGAATGTTATACAACAATTTTTTCAGCGTTTCTTTTCTGTATCCGATGTCGTTTTTGTAGTCCATTTTATGATTAGCTTGTTTTCTTTGACTATGCAAGTTAATCGATAATAATTAAAAAATTAACAATTATATCATAAAAAATCAAACGGCATTCCATATTGTCTCGTCTGGAACTGGCGCTATAATTGTGATGTTTTCTTTAGAAACGGGATGAACAAAAAACAGCTTTCTCGCGTGAAGATGAATTCCGCCGTCAGGATTGCTGCGGTCAGCGCCGTATTTTAAATCTCCTTTTATTGGAGAACCAATTGCCGACAACTGCGCTCTAATTTGATGATGACGTCCGGTATGAAGGTTAATTTCTAAAGCAGTATAATTTTGAAGCTCTTTGATGATTTTGTAGTCCAGACTTGCGAGTTTGCTGTCTGGAACTTCTTTTAAATGCGCTTTTGAAGTATTGTTTTTTTCGTTTCTTTTTAAATAGTGAACTAATTTGGCGCTAGCTTCCAATGGTTTGTTTTTTACAACCGCCCAATATGTTTTTTTAGTTTCACGATTGCTAAAAAGTTCGTTCATTCGAGATAAAGCCTTACTAGTTCTCGCAAAAACCACAATTCCGGTTGTAGGTCGATCCAAACGATGAATTACTCCCAAAAAAACATCGCCGGGTTTATTATATTTTGCTTTAATGTATTCTTTTACAACATCAGATAAAGGTTTGTCTCCCGTTTTGTCTCCCTGCACAATATCGCCCACACGCTTATTGACCACAATAATGTGATTGTCTTCATGCAAGATTTGGAGATTGTTTTTATCTGAAATAATTTTCATTTTAGACTTGCTTAGATTTTAGACTGACTTAGACTTCTTAGAATTTTTAGATTTATAATAGAGTTGCTCTAAATCTTGATGTCATTTTAGTTATTTCTTCCAACATGTTGATTAATTCAGATGTGTTTTCTTCATTCATAAAACCTAGATCCGATGAAATTAGAAGTTGTGTTTCAACTTCATAAGCTGATCCAATTGCAATTTCTAAAAATCTTGCAAAATCTTTATTTGAGTTTCTTGAAGAGCCTTCAGCTATATTTGAAGGAATTGAAACAGCCGCTCTCCTTAACTGATTGGTTATTCCAAATTTTTCTTCATTAGGAAAACTAGCTGTTATAGAATAAATTTTAGAACAAAATAATCTGCTTTTTTTCCAAATTAAAAGCTCTTTAAATTGATGCATTTTTTAAGATTATTTAGGTTTTTTGACTGACTTAGAGTTCTTAGATTTTTAATTTAGATTTGACATCGACTTAAGGTTTTTAGATTTAAAAAATAAAGCACAAGTCTAAGAAGTCTAATATCTAAGAAGTCTAAGAAGTCTAAGAAAGTCTAGAAATTAATATTGTTCACTAGCGTTAGGAAAATCTTTCGACTTCACATCAGCAGCATATTGACCGATTGCTTTTGTCATTAATTCGTATAAATTTAAGTAACGACGCAAGAAACGCGGACTAAATTCATTGTTCATACCTAACATATCGTGAATTACTAAAACCTGTCCATCAACACCTCCTCCGGCACCAATTCCGATAACAGGAATCGAAATACTGTCAGCCACTTTTTTAGCAAGATCAGCAGGTATTTTTTCTAAAACTACAGCAAAACAACCAATTTTTTCAAGCAGTTTAGCATCTTCAATTAGTTTTTCTGCTTCTTCCTCTTCTTTTGCTCTTACGCTGTAAGTTCCAAATTTATAGATAGACTGAGGCGTTAAACCCAAATGTCCCATAACTGGAATTCCAGCGTTTAATATTTTTTTGATAGATTCTTTAATTTCTTTTCCGCCTTCTAATTTCACTGCATGTCCGCCACTTTCTTTCATGATTCTGATAGAAGAACGCAAAGCTTCTTTTGGATCAGATTGATAACTTCCAAAAGGCAAATCCACTACAACTAAAGCTCTTTCGACAGCGCGAACTACAGATGAAGCATGATAAATCATCTGATCTAAAGTAATTGGCAAAGTTGTTTCGTGACCCGCCATTACATTTGAAGCAGAATCACCCACTAAAATCACATCAACACCAGCGGTATCAACAATTTTAGCCATTGTATAATCGTACGCGGTAAGCATAGAGATTTTTTCTCCATTGCTTTTCATTTCAATTAATGATTTGGTAGTGATTCTTTTATAATCTTTTTTAGCAACTGACATTATGAGTAAGTTTTAGTTTTTTTAATGATTTTAAAAGCAATTTATACTTTTAAAAAGTGATTTTTAGTTTGCAAAATTAAGTAATATATTCTAACAATCGGCCATATTTACCGCAATTGCCAATCCACCTTCAGAGGTTTCTTTGTATTTAGAATTCATATCTTTAGCAGTCTGCCACATGGTATCGATAACTTTATCTAATGGCACTTTTGCATTTTTTGAATCGGTTTCAAGAGCTAATTCGGCAGCATTTATGGCTTTTATTGCGCCCATTGTATTTCTTTCGATACACGGAATCTGAACCAAACCACCAATTGGATCGCAGGTTAAGCCTAAATGATGTTCCATTGCGATTTCAGCTGCCATTAAAACCTGAGCAGGAGTTCCGCCCATTAATTCACAAAGTGCCGCAGCCGCCATTGAAGACGAAACGCCAATTTCGGCCTGACAACCTCCCATTGCAGCTGAAATTGTAGAACCTTTTTTGAAGATACTTCCAATTTCTCCGGCAACCATCAAAAATTGTTTGATTTCTTTTTCGCCTGCATTATGGTTTTCGATTACCATATAATACATTAAAACAGCAGGAATTACACCAGCACTTCCGTTTGTTGGTGCAGTAACGACGCGTCCTAAAGAAGCATTTACTTCGTTAACAGCAAGTGCAAAACAGCTTACCCATTTTAATATTTGACGAAATTTAACTTCGGTTTTTCTGATTTCTTCCAACCAAGATTGTGGATCAGTATAATTTGAAAGACCAATTAAATTTTGATGCATATCAAAAGCTCTTCTGCGAACATGAAGTCCGCCCGGAAGAATTCCTTCAGAATGACAACCAATGTACATGCATTCCAGCATCGTATTCCAAATACGCATTAATTCGGAATGAATTTCATCTTCAGAACGCATTGACTTTTCATTTTCATATACAATTTCAGAAATTGATTTATTTTCTGAAACGGTATAATTCAAAAGCTCGACAGCGTTTTGAATCGGGAAAGGAAAAGCACACTTTATAACTTCTTTTATTTTGGCATTTTCTCGTTCTTCTTTAACAACAAAACCACCACCAATTGAATAAAAAGTCGATTCATATTCCGAATCATCATTTTTATAAGCAGTAAATTTCAAGCCATTAGCATGGAAAGGAAGAAAGTCTTTATTGAAAACAATATCCTGAAGAAAGTAAAATGGGATCGTATATTGATTTGCCAAAACGATTTCATTTTTGTTTTCGATCGTTTTAATAATTCCGGCAATATTATCAACCGGAATATATTCAGGATCTTGCCCGCTCAAGCCCAACATTACGGCCAAATCAGTAGCATGCCCTTTTCCAGTTAACGAAAGTGAGCCATATAAATCGACTTTTACGCGCTTGATCTGATCTAAAATAGATTCGTTTTTTAGCTCTTCTAAAAAACGTTCTGCGGCTCTCCAAGGACCCAAAGTATGTGAGGATGAAGGTCCAACACCAATTTTAAGCATATCAAAAACTGAGATACATTCTTCCATTGTTTCAATTTTGTTATTACAAAGATAATTGAATAATGCAATGATGATTCGCTTTTGATTGTTAATGTTGCATTTTTGTTAAAAAAGGTATTAAATATTAATAATTTGACAACAAAATAAATTTAATTGTTTAATATGCAGTTTGCGTAGAAAGTTAGCGTTTTTTCGGTATTTTTGTAAAGAGCCTTACACTAAAAACAGCTTAAATTGTTTGGTATAATTAAAAATTACTTCAAAGAATTTTTTTGAATTCTGAAAATGTCTTTTTGCGATTACAATACCACAAAGCATAAAATTAGATTATGATAGAATTTTTCCAGCATTTAATTCATGAATTAGAATTTCCTCTTGTTAAGCCAGTTCCTATTTTTTCGCTGATACTTTTAATAATTTTATTATGTCCAATTTTACTTAAAAAAATCAATATTCCCGGGATTATTGGTCTTATTATTTCTGGTGTTATTATTGGTCCTCATGGATTAAATATGCTTGCTAAAAGCTCTGCAGTCGATTTATTTTCAACAATAGGACTGTTATACATTATGTTTATTGCCGGACTTGAACTCGATATGAACGAATTCAAAGCCAATAGAAATAAAAGTTTATTATTTGGTTTCTTCACTTTTATTATACCGCTTGCAATTGGTTTTCCTGTCTGTTTTTACTTGCTGAAATATGATTTTAATGCCAGTTTTTTAACTGCAAGTATGTTTGCAACGCATACTTTGGTGGCATATCCAATCGTGAGCAAATTAGGAATTGCTAAAAATCAAGCAGTTGCAATTACCGTTGGAGGAACCATTTTGACGGATACTGCTGTTTTGATTATTCTGGCTGTTATTATGGGAAGCACCCAGGGAAGTTTAAACCAGGCCTTTTGGATAAAATTGACTGTTTCATTAGCGATTTTCTCGGCGATTATGTTTTTAGTAATTCCGAGAATAGCCAAATGGTTTTTCAAGAAATTGGAAAGTGAAAAACACGCACATTATATTTTTGTACTTTCAGTTGTTTTCTTTGCAGCTTTCTTAGCCGAAGTAGCAGGAGTAGAACCTATTATTGGCGCTTTCGTTGCTGGTTTAGCATTAAATCCTTTAATTCCGCATTCTTCTGCTTTGATGAATCGAATTGAATTTATTGGAAATTCATTATTTATTCCGTTTTTCCTGATTTCTGTTGGAATGCTGGTTGATGTAAGTGTAATTTTAAGCGGACCAACAGCATTAATTGTAGCAGCAACATTGAGTGTTGTGGCTATTTTTGGAAAGTGGACGGCAGCTTTTTTTACGCAGATTGTTTTTAGATATACTAAAACCGAAAGACAATTAATTTTCGGATTGAGCAGTGCACACGCCGCAGCAACTTTAGCCGTAATTTTAGTTGGTTTTAAGGCTAAAATTCTGGATGAAAATATCTTAAACGGAACTATTATTCTGATTTTGATTACTTGTATTGTGGCTTCGTTTGCTACGGAAAAAGCCGCTAAAAAAATTGCTATTTGCGAAGAAGAGATTTCGCATGAAGATGCCAGCCATGATCAAATTTTAGATGAACATATTTTAATTCCGCTGGCAAAAACTTCGGCGACGGCAAGTTTATTGGATTTTGCACTTTTGATTAAAGATAAAAAATCACCAAATCCGGTTACTTTATTAACGATTGTTCCGAATAATGATCAGGCCGAAAAGAATATTTTAAAGTACCGAAAAGCCGTAGATAAATTCGTTATTCAAGGTTCAGCTTCTGAAGTAAAAATAAATACAATTGCCAGAATTGATCATAATCCGGCGAGTGGAATTGCCAGAACTTCTAAAGAAATCATGTCGGATATCGTGATTATTGGCTGGCCTAAAAAGACGGGATTTTTAGATAAAATTTTTGGAGAAAATGTTGATTCTATTATTAATAACGTAGATAAAAGTTTATTCATCTGCCGATTTCCAACTAATTTTATAGAAGAAAAGAGACTCGTTTTTGTTTGTCCGCCATTTTCTGAAAGAGGAATTGGTTTTCATCTTTTATTGCAAAAAATCTGTAGATTATCTCAGGAATTGAGCATTTCAATCGTAATTTATGCCGATTACAAAACGCATCAAGCCATTCAGGGAATTGCAAATAACTTAAGATTAAATGCAAAATTCGGATTTAAAAGCGTGATCGAATGGGATAATTTCGAATCGATTTCAGATGAAATGAAACCAACTGATTTAATTGTCTTCAATTTATCGAGAAAAGGCTCCGTTTCCTATCAATCCATTTTTGAAAGACTTCCGCAGAAATTTGAGAAGTCCTTTGGAGACAATAATATCATTTTGGTTTATCCGCAAGATGACCGAAAAGAAAGTGCTATGGATGCTTATGAAGATTTTACCGCAACACCTTTAACAAAAGGGCTTGAAGCGATTGAACAGATTGGTAGAGGTTTGGGAAGTATTTTGAAGAAAGGATAAAAAACATCAATAAAATGGATCATAACATAAAATCAATTCGTCCCTTTATTGGTGCCAAAAATTTCGAAATATCAAGAAGTTTTTATCGTGATTTAGGATTTGAGGAAATTGTTTTAGAATCCAATTTTTCTGTTTTTAAAAGTGGAGAAATTGCTTTTTATCTGCAAGATTATTATGCAAAAGAATGGATCGAAAATACCATGATTTTTCTTGAAGTTGATGATACTGAAAGATATTACAACGAGCTTTTAGCATTAAATCTTCCCGAAAAATACGAAGGTGTAAAACTAACTCCGGTAAGATATTTAGATTGGGGAAGTGAATGTTTTCTTCACGATCCATCTGGAGTTTTATGGCATTTTGGGAAATTTAAATAATTATCTCAAACCAAAATTCCCCAAAACTCGCGTAGTATTTTTGCGCTGATACCAGTCATTATAAACCAGTTCCAGGTTTTTCACATCAAATTCTCCAAAATCATAATCACGAAATTTATCGGCGATTTCGATTAATTTCTTAGGATCATGAAGCGGTTCCTGAAAGCGCATAACCGTTGCATGTGCTGTCGAAATCGTATATCGGCTGTCAATTGTTTGGAGTAAATCAGATTTTTTAAAGTTTTCACGAAGTTTATTTCTGAAATTATTCAAAGTTTCATCAGTTGGAAAACCTTGAATCATTAGGGCAGAAGATGAAGCTGTAATACCTTTAAAATGAATTTTAATTTTATCTGCATCAACCATGCTTTTGCAGATTAACTGAATGTAATCATTTGGCGCAATCTGATTTAGTTGAAATTCCTCTGAACAGGAAATAATCGACATAACCGTAATATGAATATCTGAATCAGGATAATAATATTGCTCAGGTTCGGCTTTTTTTAATTCATTGATGAAAAGCTGTATATTCTCTTTTATTTCTTCACTTGGACGAATTAATAGCGTTATTCCAAAACGGGAATCAGCTTCGTTTTTAATTTCGGTATCAATCGAATATTTTCCTGCTGAAATCGCTTCAGAAGATGTTTTATAAAGTTGGTTGTAATGTTCGGTTAAATTCATTTTAAAATTATTCCGCTTCAAAAATTGATTTTAAAAGCTGTTGTAAATCTTGTTTGTTGTTTTCTCCGCTGCCTTTCCATTTACCAATAATCATTCCGTTTCTATCAATCAAAACTTTATGCGGAATGCCATTGACGAAATAATCTTTGTCAATTGTACTTTGGTTTTCTAAAATAGAAATATGTTTCCAGGATTCAATTTTTTCTTTTGCAATGGCATTTTTCCAAAGATCTGATTTTTCATCTTTGGTAATACTAATAATTTCTAAACCTTGCTGTTTGTATTTTTTATATAATTCTTTCACATATGGCAATTCTTCTCGGCAAGGAGCACACCAACTAGCCCAAAAATCAATTAAGATGTATTTTTTTCCTTTATAATCACTGAGAGAAATAGTTTTGTTGTCAATATCTTTTAAGCTAAAACTTGGAGCATTGCTTCCCACTTTGCTTTGTTTAAAATACTTTAATTTCTCGGTCATTTCTTTTCCTTCTTCTGAATTTTTAATTTCAGGAGTAAAATTTTGGAAAACATCTACGAAAGTGTCATAAAAATTCATTCCGACAAATCGACCTACCGAAATTCTAATTAAATGTAATGCTTTTGGTGAATTAGGATGTTTTCGGGCAAAATCAAAATCAAGTTTTAATTCATTAATACCATTTTGATCCAATGTATTCCATAATGTATCTAGGCGCAATGTAAGCTGGTTTCGTTTGAGTGAATCTTTTTCAGTTTCGATTTTTAAACCTACTTCTTTCATTAATTTTGAAATAGAATCGTGAACTACTTTTGTTGGTTTATGCAATTCCAGAATTTCTTTTTCTATTGCAACTTCATTTTGAGCGATAATAAAATGGCTTGAAAATAATGAAAAGGCAAAAAAGAAAAAGTGTAGTTTTTTCATAGATAAAAATTTGATTCGGCTTTAAATATTTAACCGAATATTAGAAACATAGCTGAAGATAAAATTATTTCTTTTTCGTTTTCTCAAGATTTTCTTTCACTCTAAATTTTACAATTTTAGTGATTAAATCATATGGCATTTTATCTTTTAAGGGAAACTGAACAGAACCTTTTCCCGATTTGTATTTTGAAAGTGCATCTTTAAATTCTTCATGTCCGCTTGGCAAAGCATAAAGTCCGATATGATTTTTAAAGGCCGCAAAGTAAACTACAATTCCGTTTTGTTCAAAAGCGGGCATCGAATAACTGATTTTTTCCTTCGCATCAGGCGCCGCTTTCTGAATTGTCATTCTTACTTTTTCCAAAATCTCCTGAACATCATTTGGGAATCCACCGATGTATTCGTCAATGTTTTTGGGCTTTTTAACTTCCATGTTGCTTTGTTTAAGGTTTCACGTTTCATGTTTCAAGTTACTGCTGAAAACTTGAAACATGAAACAAAAATAACTTGAAACTGAAATTAAGCCAATCCTTTCGGAAATCGGTCTAAAACTAAATTGAGCTGTAATTTATGTTCCAAATACGCTTTTGCACCGGCTAAAACTAAAGTAAAGCCTTCAGTTGAATTACGAACCTGATCAATTATTTTATCTGAATCTCCTTTTAAGCCTGAATTTGTAATGCTTACAAAAGTTTCATTTTCGTTTAAAGGGGTGAAAATCCATTCCACTAAAGTCGTTTCGTCGGGATTTCCCCATTCGATAACAATCTTTTTATTTTGCTGCAAAACGTGCGTTGTAACCGAAAGCGAAAAACCATACATTTCCCAAGTCCATTCCGTTTTCTCGCCTTCTTCTAATTTTCCGGAACCCTTTGTAAACCAAAATTTATTTGTAATCTCCGGGTCAATAAAAGCCTGAAAAACTTCTGAAACAGGTTTTCTAATCAGCATTTCGGCTTTTGCAAATTTGTTGTTTTCTGTTTTCATGGTTTATGTCTAAAATGTGCGTTGTAAAATAGAGGCAAATACTTCAAAAAAAAACGAAAAATCAAAACATTTTTTTTTGAAGCCCTAATTTAAGAAAGAAATTCCAATTACCAGAAATAAAAAATCCACACAAGTTTTAACTTGTATGGATTTCAAATTCTAAATTGATTATTCTCTTATTGTAGTCTTGTCGTGAAGTGCAATTTCGGCGATTTCATCTTTGCGTTTGAAACTCACACCCTGATGTTGTTGCATGTATTTTATTAAATCATTTGTGGCTTTTACCATTTGTGGAGTTCCTCCAATGCGGTCGTGAAAACTAATTGACATTTGGCGTCGTTGTGTTTCACTTTCGGCGTATAATTGGTCAAATTCCATTTTCGCTTGTTGGAAAAATTGATCTGATGAAAAGTTTTTCCCTTCAATCAGAACTATGTCGTTGCATCTGATTGTGTATGGAACTACTGCAAAATCTTTATTTTTTACCTGAATGATAAAAGGTTCATCATGGCTAAGATCATCGATATGATATTTGAAACCAAGTTCTTGTAAAATATTGAGTGTGTTTTGTCCTCGGCGCAGCCAGTTGGCATTATAACCAACAGGAGAAAAACCAGTGACTTTTTTTATAGCATCAATACCATCTTTTATGAACTTTTTTTCTTCTTCATACAGCATTGTATATTGCGTGCTCCAGCTCATTCCGTGCGCGGCGGCTTCGTGGCCTCTTTGTACAATCTCTTTTGCCAGTTCCGGATTTTTTAAAACAGCGGTTCCAACCATGTGTGAAGTTACTTTTACGCCAAGTTTATCCCAATTGTCCAGCATACGTGGAATTCCTTCTTTATATCCGTATTCATACCAGGTAGAAGCTGGTAGATCAATAAACCCTTTTTGCATGTTTTGAGGAAAAGGACTTTCGGCATTTTGCGGTTGTCCTCCGGCTTCAAACTGCATAGAGATTGAAACCACTAATCTTGAACCGTCTGCCCATTTCGCTTTTTTAGAAGAAAAAGCAGGAGCGTTTTTTGAAACTTCAGAAAATGTTTCAATAGGATTCATCATGCCAACCATTCCTATTATTCCGGTTTGTTTAATAAAATTTCTTCTTGAACTCATAACGCTTATTTTTTAATTAATGTATCAATGGCCCAACTGTTATCATTTATAAAATGTAATAGTAAAGCAAAAAAAGCAATGTGAATTAGTTGTGACGGTATGGCTTCCCAGTTTTCAATCATTGAGGTGCCAAATAATAAAATTAGCATAATAACAGCTCCGGCAATTAAAGATGGTTTTGTAAATAAACCTAGTAATAATAAAACGCCAATTGAAAATTCTGCTACGGGTAAGATGTAACTAAAAGGAGTCACAAGAATTTTTGGCAGCATAGAATTTTCAAAACTGTTGGTCATCCAGTTACTAAAAGTTTCCAGTTTTGGTAGTCGTACTAATCCATGTCCAAACATGCTGATTGCTATTGCAATGCGTAATAATAAAAAAGAAGTTGTTTCCATATTGTTGTAATTTTATACTACAAAGTTGAGAAGATCTACTTTTTTAAATTTGTACAATCATTGGAATATTTTGTACTTTTGAAAGATGGAAATTAGAAATTTATATCATCCATTTGAACTTCAGTTTTTAGAAGTTTTAGAATATGAAGCGAAAGAGCGCAAAAACACTTTCTTTGAAATGGTTTTTGTATTGGAAGGAAAAGGAATTCAGATCATAAATGATCATCGATTACCTTACAGTAGTGATAAGTTATTTTTGATTTTTCCTGAAGATACTCACAGTTTTGAAGTTACTGAGAAAACGAAATTTTTCTTTATTAGATTTCATAACAGTTATCTTAAAACTCAAAGCAGCGAATGGATTCAAAAACTTGAATTTATTTTTCACAATCATAATCATTTGCCGGGATGTATATTAAAGACAGTGACAGACAAGCCATTAATAAGAGCAATGATCGAAGCTCTTATTAGAGAAGAAAAAAGTCGTGATCCGCAGCAACAAGAAGTAATAAAACAAATTCTAAATACTATAATAACCATTGCTGCCAGAAATATTTCGCTTGTGGCGAATATAAATTTTGAGCAGACCAGCACGATGCAAAATTTAGATTTATTACATTATGTTCATCAGAATATCTATCGGCCAGATCAATTGAAATCTTCGAAAATGGCAACAGCTTTTAATGTTTCACCAACGTATATAAGCGAGTATTTTAAAACGAAAATAGGACAGAATATACAAGAATATAGTATCGCATATAAAATTAAACTGATTGAAACCCGATTAAAATTTACCAATATGCGTATTAATGAAATCGTGTACGAATTTGGTTTTAGTGATGCAAGCCATCTGAATCGATTATTTAAGAAATATACAGGACTAAACCCGAGTGCGTATAAAAAGCAGTTTAAAAACTTATAATCTGAAACACATTAAACTTCTTCTTTATTTATCCATTTCCCAACAGTTGGAGGGCTATAATTTTTCATTTTTTCCAATAAATCCGGAATATTATCGCTTACCAAAAGCATTTGCTGATTAACATCTTTAAGAAGGCCTTTTTCGACCATATTTTTTGTTAACTCAATTAATGAATCGTAGAATCCGTTTATGTTTAGAATTGCGATTGGTTTTTTATGAAGTCCTAGCTGTGCCCAAGTCAGCATTTCAAAAAGCTCTTCCAGTGTTCCAAAACCGCCGGGAAGCGCAATTACACCATCGCATAAATCATTCATTTTGGTTTTTCGTTCGTGCATGCTTTCCACTACAATTAGTTCGGTTAAGCCTAAATGTTCGATTTCTTTTGATCGTAGAAAATTTGGAAGAACGCCAATTACAGTTCCGTTTTCGCTCAATGCACCATCTGCGACAGCGCCCATTAAGCCGACATTTGCACCACCATAAATCAATCCAATATTTTCCTTTGCTAAAGTTTTTCCGAGCAATTCTGCCTGTTCTCTAAATATTTCATCGGTTCCAAAACTGGATCCGCAAAAAACGGTTATATTTTTCATTTTTATTTTTTTATTCTGTAAACAAAATTATGACGCGAAGGTTCGTTATAATAAGCAACATTGATTTCGTCTATTTTTTTGGCACCTAATTTTTCTATTGCTTTTTGCGAACGGTAATTTTCTGCCCCAATATGGAACTGAACGTTATCAACAAACTGAAAAGCATAATCGAGCATTATTTTTTTTACTTGTGCATTAAAACCAGTTCCCCAGAAATTTCTGCCGTAAAAAGTATAACCTATAAAAACGCTTTTATTTTCAGGTTCGTAATCGTAAAATCGTGTACTTCCGGCAATTTCATTTGAGGTTTTGTCCAAAATGACAAAAGCGCCTTTGCTTTCCATCGCTCCTTCAAAAAAGTTTTGGAACACTTCTCTTTCATAGCGATTTTTATTCGGATGTTGTTCCCAAACTAAAGGATCTGAAGCGACTTTATAAAGCGCTTCAAAATGATTTTCTTGCAACGGAATCAATTTTAAGATTTCGTTTTCGAGAAAATCAGGCTGTAAATTGAAATTATTTGTTGACATAATTTTTGGTTTTTAGTTTTTTGGAAAGATTAGTCGCAAAGTTTGTCATTTCGACGAAGGAGAAATCTTCGCGAGTATTTCAGCAAAGGGAGTCAATCTTTGTCGAGTTTCTTGTGAAGATTTCTCCTTCGTCGAAATGACAATATTATCAATAATACTTATAAGAAAATCAAATTCGTTTAATCTGAACACACGAAACACTTTCCATCTTAATCTCTTTTCCGGCCTTTTTTAGAAGACCCGTTTTTGGATTTCTTTTAAAAACAACCACATTTCCGGTATTAACATTCGAAGCAATTAAAAACTTTCCGCTTTCATCAATAGCAAAAACTCTTGGATGTTTTCCTAAAGTTGATTGATAACCAATATTTTTCAGAAATCCATTTTCATCAATTGTAAAAATGGCAATATTGTTTTCTTTTCCTCTGTTGGTCGCATACAGAAATTTTCCGTCTGGAGAAATATGAATGTCTGAACTTTCAAATCCTTCTTTTATTTTGTCCGGATGCGTGGCGATACGCTGAATTTTGTTTAAAACACCATTTTCATAATGATAAACGCTTATTTGGCCCGCCATTTCTTCAATGCAATAACCAAATTTCTGATTCGGATGAAAAGTAAAATGTCTTGGTCCGGCTTCTAAATCGGTTTTAGTGAAAGGATTTTTGGTTTCAATCAATGGTTTTTTCTGATTTTCATCAAAGGCATAACAACGGATTTTATCGGCACCTAAATCGGGTAAAAACAAATAATCAAACTGAGGTGAAAATACAGCCGAATGTACATGCGAACGAGTTTGTCTTTCTTTATGCGTGCTTCCGTCCATATATTGAAAATTTTGTGCAATCGAGTCGATTTTTCCGTTTTCTAAAATCGGAAAAACAGAAACACTTCCTTCAGTATAATTGGCATTGGCAATCCATTTCCCGCTTTTATGAACCGTAACATAAACCGGATTTTCGCCACCACTTCTTTGGCTGTTTAGGAAAGTCAGACTTTTATTTTCGGGATTAAATTCAAAACTGCTGACGCTTCCTGCATTTGGCGTTTTCGTATCTGTGCAGGCGTAAACATATTTCCCATTTGGGGAAACAGTCAAATAGGAAGGATTTATAATGTTTTTTGCTGATGCTACTTTTGATAATTTTCCGTTTATGGTATCCAGTTGATAAATCTGTATTGCTTCAGCTGATTTATCACGATTATAAGAACCCAGAAAAACATAGGTATTTTGTGCAAATAGGTTAAAAGTTGCCAGAAAAATAATGGCAAAAAGGTTAGTTTTTAGTTTCAATTTTTATTTTTTTTGATATTAGTTTTATGAATCAATAGGAAATCTGAATCCAAATACAGGAAGTTCTCCCTGCATAAAATCCAAAATTTCATCTCTTTTAAATCCGATATTTTCATACATTCCCCAAGCCGTTTTCATTGCTAAAGTGGAATGAATAATGATTTGTTTTCGTTTATTTTCAGTTGCTTTTTTAATGCATTCTAATGTTAAAAGTTTTCCAATTCCTTTTCCTCTCGCTTGAGAATCAACTCCAAGAAGACGAAATCCAGCCGAATCTTTTTCCTGAGTGGCAATTCCGCCCGAACCATAATATTGCATGTCATTAAAATAGACAACCGCTCCGGCAATGACATTATTTTCATCGAGAGCAACTAAGAGTTCTGTTTCAGGATATTCAGTAAAAGCACCAATATTGGCTAGTATTTTGTAATAATTGGGCTGTTCATCTTCTTTCGGAAAACCTTCTAAAGCCGAATAAACACGAATTAAAAGTTTTCCAATTTCCTCAAATTCTGAAGGACTTGCGTTTCGAATGGTATAATTTGATATGGTCATTTTTTTTGTTTCAGGTTTCAAGTTTGAGTTAACAATTTATAATTAATTAACCCCTTTCCACCATTGCTGAAATTCCTGATTTTTATTTTTTAATTCTACTAATTCGCCAATTTTAGGAGTAATTAACGGAATAGGATTTTCAGATAATTTATTCAATTCGGTTATTTTGATCAAAGGCTCGTCCCACGGATGAAGTGCCAATGCAAATTTAGACGAATGAACAGGAAAGACTCTTTTTGCTTTTAAATCTTTAATTGCTTTTATAACATCTTGCGGCAAATTATGAATGTACTTCCAGGCTGGATTATATTGGCCATTATCAATAAGCACAATATCAAAAGGACCAAATTTTTCGCCAATTGCAGCATAATGCGAATCGTAACCACTGTCGCCTCCCAGATACATTTTAAAATCTTTGGTTTCTAAGACAAAAGAAGTCCAGAGTGTGTTACAGCGTTTAATACTTCTGCCAGAAAAATGTCTTGACGGAGTTGTATAAAGCGTTAAATTTTGATCCAATTCTATCTTTTCATGCCAATCTTTTTCGATAATAATTTCAGCAGGGAATTTCCAAAACTCAAAATGCGAACCAACACCAAGCGCTGTAATTATCTTTTTGATTTTAGGTTTCAACGCCATAATCGTCGCATAATCCAAATGATCATAATGATCGTGCGTCATCAATAAATAATCAATTTCCGGGATATCATCGGCGGTATAAACTTCGGTTCCTTTAAAAGCTTTTGTAGTTCCGTAAATAGGAGAGGCGTTGCCGCTGAAAACAGGATCAATTAAAAAACGTTTTCCTTCAAGCTGAATGTAATAAGACGAATGCCCAAACCAAACCAGAATATCTTGGTCTAACGGAATTTCATGTAAATTGGTTTTTACTGACGGAATCACATCAGTTGGAATTTTGCGATCTACTTTTTTGAAGAAAAATTCTTTTAAAACATCAAAATAGCCGTAACCTTCTGCAAGTTCAGGCGTGAAACTTTGGTTTTCGAATTTTCCGTTTTTGTATTGAGGCGATTTTTGTATTAAAGCAAGTCTTTCACCAGCGGGTCTTTTTCCGAATCTTGGATGAAAGGCAAAATAGATGGCAACGGCTATTAAAAGAAGAAATAAAGTAAGGATCATATTTTTTTAATTTGAAGGGTATAAATTTTGGGTATATTCCATAGAAAGTAAAATGATATTTTTTAATATTTCTATATCAATATCAGTCAGTTTTTTGACATAAATACATGCTTTTGAAGAGGTGTGTTTGCCAAGTTTTGATAAAAGTTCTTCTCTCTTGCCTTCGGGCAGATAAAAATATACGGTCATTGCTGCTTTTCTTGGTGAGAAACCTGCTAATGGTGCATCGCCTTCGTGACCGCTGTCATATTTATAATGATAGCTTCCAAAACCAATAATACTTGGACCCCACATTTTTGGTTCAAAACCTGTTAATTCCTGTACTATTGAAAGAAGTTGAAAAGCATCTTTTCTTTTCTGTTCATTTTCGACAGTATTTATAAAATCAGTTACACTGCTTTCGGTTTCATTTGTTTTATTTTTCGCCATTGGAAAATTATTTTTTAATGAATAAATCGCTTTTCAAAAGAATATTTTTGATTTTGAATTCTGATGCATAAAACAATTCAGAATCCTCGTTCATCTGATTTTCTAAAACAATCAAACTGATATCGCTTTCTGGGAAATACAAATTTACAGAAGAAAATCCGTCGCCTAAACCAGTGTGACCTACATATTTTACAGCTTCTTTTTCAGTAATTCTGATTCCGTAACCATAACCTTCATTTTCTTTCCCGAAGAAATTATGTTGTGCCGTTATCGTGTAGCGAAGCATTGATTGATAAGTCTCTGGTTTCAGAATTTTTCCTTTATGCAGATTATTGTTCCAAATTGCGAGATCCGTTACTGTTGAAACAACTCCATCGGCACCTAAGTTTTGTGGTGTAATTTGAGTTTTTTGTACTTTTTCAAAAGTGCCTTTGGAATTAAAATAGCCGGTAACTAAATTTTGAATTTTATCTTTCGAATAACAAAATGTATTTGTCATTTTCAGTTTTTTGAATAACGTTTCGGCTATTTCTGTATAACTTTTTTTCGTAGTGTTTTCTATAATTTTGGTAAGAAGCGTATAACTTAAATCACCGTATTTAAACTGAGTTCGCGATTTAAATACCAATGGTTTCTGTAAATCAATAATTCCATGTGTGTGATTTAAAAGCTGATGAACCGTAACAGAATCGGCCCAAGTTTGAGTCAATTCTGGCAAATATTTTTTTATTGGAGCATTCAGTTCCACTTTTCCTTTTTCAACTTCGAGTAAAATCAAAACAGCAGTTATCAGTTTACTGTTTGACATGATTTCGAATTGACTGTCGAATTTTAAAGGTTTTTTGGTTTCAAAATTAGAAACGCCTTTTGCTTTAGAATATAATTTTTTTCCGTTTTTTGAAATCAGAATTACACCATTAAAAACAGGCGAAGTATTTTGGATAAGACTGTCGATTTTAGTTGAATAATTGTTTTCTTTTTGAGCAAATGAATTACAGCTCGAAAAGATTAAGATGATAGATAATAAAGAAGAAATTTTAAAAATGGAATTCATTGTTTTTGTTTCAGGTTTCAGGTTGAAATGAGAAAAAAAATTAACCGCAAAGAGCGCTAAGATTTTTCTTCTGTTTAAAAGTTTGAACGTATTAAGTTCGCAAAGCTGATTCAATACAAAGCTTTGCGAACTTTGCGGTTTTATAAAAGAACGTAAATAAAATATAGCGTGCTTTGCGGTTAAAAAAATCAAAACATTCCGTTTTCGTTAATTGTTTCTTTTGGAACGGGCTGGCCTAAATCCCAAAGCTCTACAATTTTATCTGCTTTAAATTTTAGAATATGAACAACCGCAAAACCTATATCTGTTGAGTTTTGCTTTAAATGAGAATGCACAGCGACCAAATTGTCATCTTCTAAAATATGATGGATTTTAAAAATCTTATTCGGATTTGTTCGTGCTGATTCTTCCATTGCGAGCATCAATGTTTCCGCATCGCCTTTAAAATAAGCGTTATGATGTTTGAATTTTTTGCTGACATGAAGTCGAAATGCCTCATGCGAATGTCCGTTTGCAGCAAGTTTCAGGAAGTCTCTGGCAATTTCTTTCTTAGTCATGATGTTCAAATATAAAAGACAACTAAGTTAAGAAATTTGAAGCTACACTTGGGGTAAATAAAGTCCGGATTTTATTTATTTTTTTATAAATCTTCCGGTTTGATTTGAGAAATATCAACACCTAATTTTTTTAATTCGGTTTGGCCAATTTCTGTTATGTAAAAATGTTTATCTGTTGGAGTTTTTTTGGCAATCCATCCTTTTTCGGCAAAAGTTTCAACTAGCAACTGGCCGAGTTTTCCTCCAATATGTGAGTAACACATTTTTGCAGGTTTTACTTTCACAGATTCGCTGTTCATTTTAGTGGAGTTGAGGTTTTCTTCTACAAGTTAATTTCAAAGCCAAATAGGCCATCGGAATGTAGGCAAAAACTAAATCTACAACTGTAAACCACATTGGCGACGGCAGTGAACACACACTTACAATACCGCCAAATAAAAAGAAAGCACCTATAAGCAAAGCCAGTTTCTTTTTATGGTTAAAAGCAATCAGAGCCGTTGTAATAGCTCCGGCAAAAGTTCCTATTGCATGTGCTAAAAACGGAAAAAGAAAATGTTTGGCTTCAAATAGATGCATTGTTGCTTTTAAGCCTTCCATAGTGGTGTTATCTGCACCTTTTGGAGGAGGAATAATTGAACCGCTTATTAAAATTATACTCATATTGACAATACTTCCAATAATAATTCCGGCAATAACCGCCAGAGTATTTCTTAAAATAGGGTTCATAAATTAAAGTTTTAGTTTTACGAATTTATGAAAATTATGAATTATATGTATCGAAATAATTTTTAATTAAATGATTGTCTGAATTCTAAAGGTGAAACATTTGTTTTGGTTTTGAATAATTTGCTGAAGGATTGCTGATGCTCAAAACCTAATTCGAATGCAATTTCACTTATTGATAAACTGGTTGTTGAAAGTTTTTCTTTTGCCTTTTCGATTAATTTATTGTGGATGTGTTGCTGCGTGCTCTGACCCGTAAGCAATTTCAATAAGCCACTCAAATAATTAGGCGAAACATTGAGGTTTTCTGCAATAAACTGAACTGTTGGCAAACCTTTTTTTGACAAAGAATGATCGTTGAAATAATCTTCAAGCAATTTTTCTAAACGAGCTAATATTTGATGGTTGCTTATTTTTCTGGTAATAAATTGTCGGTTGTAGAAACGTTCAGAATACGTTAGAAATAATTCAATTTGCGCAATAATGACATCCTGACTAAATTTATCAATATTCGATTGGTATTCCTGCTGAATATTTTTGATAATTCCCACAAGCATATTTTCTTCTTTATCAGAAAGATGTAATGCTTCGTGAACGGCATAACCAAAATATTCATATTGCTTGATTTTTTGTGCCAATGGCGTATTCCACAAAAAATCAGGATGGATCAATAATGACCATCCTGTATGTTGTAGTTCTGAATTTCCTTCGATTGAAAAAACTTGCCCTGGCGAAATAAACATTAAAACCCCTTCTTTAAAATCGTACTCCTGCTGTCCGTATCTCATTTTAGCATTCGAATTCCTTTTAAGTGCAATCGAATAAAAATCCAACATTAAGCTTTTCGGTTCGGCTTCATTGAGATATTTAAGATCTTCAAAATTGTAAACACTGATTAACGGATGTTGGGGTTTTGGCAAATCTCTAAATTCATGAAATTCGCTTATAGTTTTTATTCGATGTGGTTGAAAATTTGCCATAGTCTAAGGTACTTATTTCTGATTGTAAATCGATGCAAATTCTTTTGCGTATGTTGCAAGTTTCATTTTTCCCAGTTCTGCAGGTCGGTTTTGGTAATAATCTTCGCCTAATGAACCATTATGTAGTGCGGCGTACATTTCGACTAAACCTTCTGCAATTTTAGGTTGCATTCCCACAGTAATCAATCCATTTAAAGTTTCCTGATCTGTGGTTAAAATCCATTTTAAATCAGGTTTTCCAATCGCTTCTCCTAAAATACTTGCCGTTTCATGTCCAGTAAGTTCTTCACTTGCAACATAACGAATTTTTTTTCCGTCAAGCGGAGTTGTAAGTTCGGCTGAAATTGCATCTGCAATATCATTTGGAGAAACCCATGGAATAATGGAATCAGCACCATAATTGGCAGCGATAAAACCTTGATTTTTAATTACAGGAATATAAGCCAGCAAATTATAATAGAAAGAAGTTGGACGCATAAAGGTTATCGAAACTTCTGAAAGTTTATTCAACACACTTTCAATCTCATTATAACGCTGAATAATTCCTGAATCTTTTTCTAAATGTGCTCCAATACTGCTTAGGAAAACCACACGTTTTACGCCTGATTTTGCAATTGCTTCGGCATAATTATTTCCGATTTTTCGCGTAAAAGCATCTAAATCAAGATTTGGATCAAAATAATTTGCACGCGGAATCATGCAATAAACGGCATCTGCACTTGTAAAACTTTGTGTCAAAAAGTCTAAATCTTCAACCGATCCTATTAATGCTTTTGCGCCTAATTTTTCAATTTCAGACTGATTTTCAGCTTTACTGCTGATAATTGAAATGTCATGTCCTTTTTGTACTAATTTAATAGCTAAAGGTTTGCTGATGTTCCCTAAAGAACCTGTAAGTATAATTTTCATTTGTTCTAATTTTAGATATTGCAAAGTTGCGCAACATCTAAAAAAGTGCTGTAGCCAAATCTACTATTGTTGTAGCTTAAAAAAAGATGCTAAGATTCTAAGTTACTTAGATTCTAAGTTTTTTGTCACAGATTTTTATTTTTCAGATAGTCTTTTTTCGTTTTCTGTTTGTGGTTTTCCGGTTGCATTTGGTTCTCCTTTTCTGGTTTCAATTAGTTTTTTAAGACTGTTTTGAATGTAATTTGTCCAGGCGCCTCTACAGATTTCAAAGCATTCGTATTCTGAAGTTAAACCAAAATGTGTAAAACGAAGTTCGGTTTTTCCTTCTTTTTCTGAAATCTCAAAAGTTGGTTTTGTATTTGTCCATTCCGTTTTGTCTTCGGTGAATTTAAAATAGTTTTCTTCAACCAGCCAAACAATTTTTTTATTCGGAACAACTTCAATTAATTTTATTTTGCAGCGGTGAACATCTTCATAATGATAATCGAATTTATCGTCTTGTTTTGCAGTATTTCCTTTTATTTCTTCTGACCACCATCCTCGGACATTTGTAAGAGCATTAAAAACTTCTTGAGGAGATTGGTCTACTTTTATTGTGGTTGTAAAATCTGAAGTACTCATTTTTAAATAATTTAAAGGTTTGTATTACAAATTTACTGTCTTATAACCAATATGTTAGGGTGTTTAAAAGACAAAAGAAAGGGGAATTTCAGACAAGTTGTGTTATTTGATATGTTTTTATTTAAACTGGACTGAAGTCCAGCTCTACAAAATAATTCGTTCCTTCGGAACTTTAGAAGAGCCTTAGGCTCGGTACATATTGTAGAGCCGGACTTTAGTCCGGTTTGTTTGTAAGATTATTTTATTTAATTGAGATTGTTTTAATTTTTTTAGCAAGTTCCTCAATCTCCAAAAAATGTCCTTCCATCACTTTTTCCAGTTCCAAAGTTCCTCCTAAAATCAGCATTTCTTTATTTTCAAAACGTTTTCCGAGTCGGTCTTCCAGCATGATTTTTTCCATGCTTTGTGCCATTCCGATTTCATTCAAAAAATCATTCGGATGACCGGCAGTACAAATTACAAGCCCAAACGGAATTGTTTTCATTTTCGGAAAAGATTCGGTTTGTCCATAAGCATAACCAACAGAGTAAACACGGTCAAACCAGCCTTTCAGTTTTGCAGGACAATCGCTCCACCAAACCGGATAAAGGAAAATGATACAATCAGCATTTTCGATCTTTTTTTGTTCTTCCAAAACATCTTTAGGAATCGGCAAATCAAGTTTTGCGAAACCTTCTCTCTCATATTCTTCTTCAGACATATCGCTTTTAAAATCGGAAGCATATAAATCTGATATTTCAAGATTCCAGTTTTGTTTCGTGACAATAGATTTAAGCCTTTCTAACACCTGAAAAGTATATGATTTTTTGCTGGGATGCGCGTAAACAATTAAAATATTCATGGAATTTGATTTTTTTAAAAGTTAATAATTCAATTAAAATTTGGAGAGCTTTTAATTATATAAAGTTAATTCTTATTTTTAAGCATCTGCAAACCATACCTAATTATGAGAAAAAACCTTTACGCAGCATTATTTTTTATAACTGCTTCAATTTCTGCTTTGGCTCAGCTAAAGTCGCCTTCAGAATTTATTCCGAATTATGGAAAACAAATCAGCTATTACCATCAGGTCGAAGATTATTTTAAATATCTGACCGAGAATTCAGCTTTAATTAAAAAACAGCAGTATGGTTTGACAAACGAACAGCGCGATTTGAATTTGTATTTTATTTCGGATGCTGAAAATCTGAAAAATCTGGAGCAAATTCGTTTAAATAATTTGGCTTCGATCGGGCTTTCTGATTCAAAATCGGCTACTTCACAAGACAAAATTATTGTGTGGCTGAGTTTTAATGTTCATGGAAATGAATTTGCTGGAACCGAAAGCGCTTTGACTGTTGCGTATGAACTTTTGAATCCGTCAAATGAAGAAACAAAAAAATGGCTGAAAAACACTATCGTAATTTTGGATCCATGTATTAATCCTGATGGTTATTCCCGTTATGGAAATTGGTTAAGAGAAATTTCAGGTAAAAAGAATCATCCAGGTTTGTACGACAGAGAACATATGGAAGAATGGCCAGGCGGAAGATACAATCATTATTTGTTTGATTTGAATCGCGATTGGGCATGGCAAACTCAAGTTGAATCGCAGCAACGTATAAAAGTCTACAATCAATGGATGCCTCAGGTTCATACAGATGTGCATGAAATGAGTTATAATTCACCTTACTTTTTTCCTCCTGCAGCCGAACCTTTGCATGAGTTTATTGAACAATATCAAAAGGATTTTCATAATGTTTTAGGAAAAAATATTTCGCAAAAATTCGACAAACAAAATTGGATGTACAATACCAGAGAACGTTTTGATTTGTTCTATCCAAGTTATGGTGATACATACCCAACCTACAACGGCGCAGTTGGTTTGACATTAGAGCAGGGTGGAATTGGAGCAGGACGCGAAGTTACTATGGAAAATGGAACAAACGTTACCATAAAAGACCGTTTGACACATCACGCAACGGCAGTATTGACAGTTGTAGAAAGTGCAGCTTCACAAAAAGATGTTCTCTTAAAAGGTTTTAGAGACTTCCATGAAAATGCCCGCAAAAAAGCAAAAGGTGTCTACAATACCTATGTTTTAAAAAGCAATGCAAAACTGGAACAACTGACTGAAGTGCTGAAAAAGAATGATATAGAATTCAGTTATGCCGATGCATCTGCAAGCGCATCTGGTTTTCATTATCAAAACAAGAAAACTGAAAGTTTCAAGATTGAACCAAATGATTTAATCATAAAAGCAGATCAACCGAGATCTGTTTTAACGCAGGTTTTATTTGAACCCAATCAAAAATTGAATGATAGTTTATCCTATGATATTACGGCTTGGGCATTGCCATTGGCGTATGGAGTTGAAGGTTATGCAGTAAAAAATGCACTTTCTGTAAAAACGAAAACTGCAATTGAAATTGCTCCAAAAAATATTCCAGCAAGTGTTTACGCCTTTTATGTACCTTGGAACAGCAGAACTTCGGCACAAATTCTTTCAATATTGCATCAAGGCGGAATCAAAGTGCGTTCGGCAATGAAAAAGGCAGTTTTCGGAACGATTACAATTGAACCGGGCGGATTAATCATAAGTCGCGCAGATAATCCAAAAATTGCCGATTTTGAGAAAACTATCAGCGAAATCATTAAAATCAAATCGGATTATAGTTTTATTACGACCGGATTTTCCACCAATTCAAAAGATATTGGCGGAGAAAATTTTGTTCTTTTAAAAGCGCCAAAAATATTGATGCTTTCAGGGAAAGGAATTGTTTCGACAGAGTTTGGAGCCAATTGGCATTATCTGGATGAAGTCATAAAATACCCGGTAAGTATTGTTGAAACTTCAAATTTCAACCGAGTTAAATTATACAATTACAATACATTGATTCTTTCGGATGGCTCTTATGATTTTTCAGATGATCAAAAAAAGCACATTGACGAATGGATTAAAAATGGCGGAAAAGTAATTGCTATGAGCAGTGCAATTTCGCTATTTCAGGATCGCGAAGGTTATGCGTTAAGCATGTTTGCAAGTAAAGAAGACAAAGAGAAATCAGAAAAAGAAGAAAAAGAAATCGAGCTTAAAAAACGCTTTCTTGACTTTGAAGGTTCAGAAAGAAGAGAAATTTCAGGTACAATTCCAGGCGCGATTATCGAAAATAAATTAGATAAAACATATCCAATGGCGTTTGGTTTAGGAAATACGTATTATAGTTTAAAAACAAACGAAAGATCGTTTTCACTTTTGAAAAATGCGATTAACGTGGCATACATTCCAAAAAACTTTTTGAGTTATGGTTTCGTTGGAAACGACATCAAGAAAAAACTTCCGGAAACAGTGACTTTTGCCGTCGATAAAAGAGGCGACGGAAGTGTGATTTATATGATGGATAATCCGCTTTTTAGAGGTTTTTGGGAAAACGGAATTCTCTTATTCAGCAATTCACTGTTTTTAGTCAACTAATAAAAAATGCTCTTCAGAAACAATTTTTGAAGAGCATTTTTTTTATTTTGAAGTAGAAGTTTTTATAAGACTTCTAAAAAGAACGAGATCAATTTACTTTACTTTTTCATATTTCGATATAAAACAATCATTGCATTCTTCACTTAAAGTAAGGTTATTGCCAATAACAATAAAAGATCGATCAGCATAATATACTTGAGTTATGTCCTCTTTATCAATTACAATCATTTTTTTATTTCCTCCAAAAATTGATTTTTTTGTGGCAATATGAAACTTTAGTTTTTTCATTAATTGGCCATCTATGTACGTGCTTACATAATTATCAGAGAATTCAAGTTCTTCTTTTCGATTCAAAGCAGCAGGAGTAACACCTTGAAAACCTCCAGTCGATGAAACCCAAAGCCATCGGCCTTGCAACGAGGCTGCGCTATTAGAATTTTTATCGTCATTGCTGCACGAACTCAAAATGACTAAAACAAAAAGTAAAAGATATTTTTTCATTTGCAATAATTTTAGTTTAAACGAACATATTCAGAAGCATTACATTTATTGCATATCATATTCAGATTTAACTTAGAACCACTTATTTTAATGCCTTCAAAGCTATGAGTAGGGACTATCGTGGCTTTTTTGTTTGTAATGCGATAAAAACCAGCTATAACAAGGGTTTGAGTAGGGGTTTCTCCAATCACTTGTTGGGTCACGATTTCAAATGTGGTATTTATTGTTAAGTTTCCATCGATATATTTTTTAAAATTCTTACCTGAAAATTCTAGTAGAATTGTTTTCTTTTCAGTTTCGGGTGTAGTAATAGTGCCGTCGACTCCGTTAGTAGTACTGGTCCAGCTCCATTTTCCTTGTAGTTTCTTTTCGACTTCGGCATCGTCATTTTTGGGAGTATCGTCACTATTGCATGAACTCAAAATGATCAAAGCAAAAAATAAAAAATATTTTTTCATAAGAATTGATTTAGCTTTTAATATTCTTTTATACGATCATATTCTGATATTATACCATTCGTGAATTCTTCCCTGATATACAGTTTATTTTCAATGATTTCAAAGGAAAGATCACCGGTAGGTCGAGTTTGCGAAGATTTGCCTGTAAGAGAATAAGCATTGACAAATACAAACATATTTTTTTCACCACCATAAATTGATGGCTTTTTTACAACAAAAAAGGTTCTGTTAGAATCCAAAGCTCCATTTTGATATTGTTTGAAAGAAGTGCCAGAAAATTCTAAAACAATTGTAGTATTGTGTGAGGCAGGCGTAATTGGTGTATTATTAGATTGCGTGGTAGATTGTACCCAGTTCCAGCGTCCGCTTAAAGATTCTTGAGCTGTAGTGTCGTTTGGTTCACTATCATTGCTGCTACAGGAGCCAAGAACTGCTATAAGTAATAGTAAGTAATATTTTTTCATCGGTTTAAATTAATTGGTTTTATTTAAAGATGAAGTTTTAGTTAAAAGGTTGCGTTAATTGTAGGTAATTTATTAAAATATTGTTTAATTTTCTAAATTAGCTTTTGATTAAGAGCAATTTTTGGCCTTCAAGAATCATTCTGAACCCATAAGAAATAGTTGCAAATGCACAGCCTAAACTAACAATTACATTAGCAATATTTACTGGTGTAATTTTTTGTGTTATCAAATAAATACCAAGAATTGCAAATAAAGAAGTCCAGGTTCCTATGTATAAATCAAAAGTACGTTTGAATATTTTAGCCAGGGGAAAAAAATGCAGACCAACAATTAGAACAAAAAAGCAAATAAATAGTTCGTCGTGATTAATATTCATCAAAATATTTTTGGCAAGTAATATTCCGAGACCTTCCAGACCAAAAATGATCAAAAACCATTTTTCGTTTTTCTTTTCTTCTTCTGTTTTTTCAATTGTGCTTTCCGGAAGATTTTTTTGAGCTTTTGTAAATTTCAGATAAAAGAATAAAAAACTCATAATGATAAGTCCTAAAAAAATGCCTGCAAGACGGGAGTCTTTATTTTCGAGATAATATTCGGCTATAAAAGCCCAAATCGAAGTGTTAATAATCATGAAAAATAAACCTCCAATTGGTTTTTCAATGTCTTTTTTAGTTAATGTTTTCATTTGTAGTTTTAATGCTTTTTTTAAATTAAAATTATTTCAGGCGAATCAAAACACCTTTTCGTTTGACAATATTTTTATAATCCCACTGAATGTTTCTTGCCTTTTCAAGCCATCTTTTCAAATCGTCAATATTGATTTGTTCAGCATTTGTGTAACGTTTTTCGGCAGCTTTAAAACTTCCTTCATTCTGAAGTTCCGATTCCTCAAAAGTCTGACCGCTCCAAAAAAGAAGTCTTACAGAATCTTTTAATTTACTATAGCCCGCAACAGGATTTCCGTCTAAAAACCAAACCGGATGTCTGTGCCAGATTTTGCTTTCGGCCTCATGCAAAAATGAATTTATCTCAGAACTTAACAAAACACATATTTTTTTGTCTTCGGTAGTTTGAGAATCGTTATAATCTTTAATTTCCTGATTCATGATACTATGTTTTTTGCTGTATTATTTAGAATTTCTCCATTCGTCAATAGTAAGCAGTTTGTTGTTTTTCTCGTCATAATATTTCAGAGAAAAGTCTTTTGGATAAACTAAAAAACTAAACTCGCATTTAAAATCTTCGGGTTGAAATCCCGTGCTTTTGCCAACCTTTATTAAATAATAATCTTTGTCATTTGTTTGTGGAGATTCGGCGATCAAAACACTTTTGTTTTTAGCTTCAGGCAAAGCAAAAATTATATCAAAAATTTTGTGTCGATTGTCATCATCTGAATCTGCAATTTCAAAACTTGGGTTTTCGGTTGGAAAATAAATTTCATCCAATAACTTTGGATTGTCTTTGTTTAATTCTTCATAACGCGCCACAGCCCAAGGATAATAAGCGTAACGTTTGATTTCCTTATTTGATTTTATTTCGCTGTAAATTTTTAGTGCTTCATCTTTATTTCCAACAGTTTCATAATAAGTAGCAAGCGCATAGTCATAAATATAAAATCCTTGCCCAATTTTATCTACATACGATTTTGCTTTGTCGAATTGTTTTAATTTAGCATAATTGGCAGCAAAAAGAGCGGCATTATTTGATGAAACATAATCTTCTTTTTCGACCTCTTTTATAGATTGGCTGTAATTTCCTAATTTATAGTATAATTCGGCTTTTAAATAATTTAGGCTCGAAGCGACATTTTTTTTAATTCGAGATTTATATAAATCTTTTTCTGCATCATTAACTCGTAGCAAACTATCAGCTTTCAAAATTGTTTGTTGCGGATTTTTTTCTCCTTCATTATACAGAAGCCTTAATTGCTTGTCAAATTTGTCATATTCAGCAGAAATTTTATCCATTTCTGCATGTATTTCTGCATGGCTTTGTGCCTCATCGATGATTACAGGTTTGTTTTTGCATGAAAAGAAACAGAATAAAATAAAGAATAGATAATTTACGATTTTGTTCATTTTAATGAAGTAATTAGATGTTGTTTTTTAAGTCAGAGAATATCTTTTTTTAAGGAAAACAAAATATAAGTACCATGTTCAGAATTTCCTTTTTGCTTTTCAATAAATCCCTTGCTTTTATAAAAATCGACGGCTTTCATGTTTTTTTCTAAACATTTCAATGTAATAGGAAATGCAACTTTTTTTGTGGCAGCTTTTAGCAATTCAGTTCCAATGTTTTGTCCCTGATATTTTCTGCTGATGTATAAGTGGTGAATGAAATTATTGGGCATCCAAATCGATATAAATCCAACCGGAAAATCATCAATAAGTGCCGTTAGAATAAACTCGCCTTGAGTCAGTTTCTCAAAATCATCTAATTGAAATTCCGATTGGTCGAGCCACGAAAAAGTACTTTTTCTTTCCTCTAAAAATAATTTTTTCAAAGGCTCATAATCCTTTTCTCTTATTGTTGTTATAGTCATTCAATTTATAAGCTTATTTAATTCCCTTGGCTTCATTTTCAAGCATTTTTTCAATATTGAAATACACGCCATCAACATTATATTTCCCTTTTTCAAAGCTAAGATAATCACAATTTCCAACCAATGATTGTCCTTTTGATTCGAGTTCAAAAAGATTGAGCATGACATATTCATGTTCGACTAATAAGACATGAAATCCTGTTTCACATTTTTTGCCGTCACCAGAAGACAAAATGGCGTTCATAATGTTGTGAAATTTGTATGAAGTTATTTTTGCCGCTTCATCATCTCCTTTCAAATGATAAATGTATGCCAGATAATTGAGTTGTTTTAAATCAAAAGGAAAATCAGTCAGCGTATGATTGGCAAGTTTGATGATTTCATTATAATCAGCGGTTTCCAGTTTTTCTTTGTTGTAATATTCGCGAAGCTTTATTTCATCAGGAGATCTCCAGAAAGCGTTGTATTTAGGCTGAAAAACATATCCAAAATACAAATAGCGAAAATCATCCTGCGTCATGAGTGTATCATTTTTGGCTAACCGATCCATCAGCTTCGGATAATAAAATACCGATTTTTTATCCTGAATTTCTTTTTCAATTTGTTTATAATCCGGTGCTTTGAAATCAAGTTCCTGAGCAAAAGCATTCATTCCGAAACTGAAAAGCAAGATGAAAAGAAAATGTTTTAGCATGATATAGATAGTTTAGGTTATAACTGTGATTGTGAATGATATTTATTTTTCTGAAGTATCAATAATCCATTTTCCTTGTTCTTTGGCAATATCAATTAATCTTTGGCCCTGTTCTGTCATTAAATTCTTTGCAATAAGTCTTTCAGCTCTTTCAATATTGGGTTTGCTCCATTTGCTGGTTTTCGGATTTCGATGTGAAAAAGTCAAATAATAGCTTTCAGCATCACGTTTTTTGCAAAGACTATCAATCCATCCAAAGCAAAGCGCTTCTTCAGTAGCTTCAATTAAATTGACGCTTTTTGTCTGGCTTTTTTTGTGATATAAAATTAGCCAAACTGATTTTTCATTTGCACCATTTTCTGAAAGCCATTTTCTCCAGTCTGCCCGAGTTTCGGCATAAACAGCTAGTTTTCCGTCTTTTGTTTCCATAAAACTTATTTTTAATTGTTTCAGTAAAAGTAAAATGGCATTGTGACAACGGATTGTCAGTAGTAAAAATAGTATAAAATATTGAATTTGAGTATTGTAATTTTTTAAAACAGTAATTTGTTTGGTGCTTTGTTTTTATTAAAATTTATTTCTGAACTCATTAAAAGTACTTGTAATATTGGTAACAAAATCTTTTGTGCATTGCCCAGTCGGATCCAGATCTGGATCCAGAATTGTTATTTCTAGCCCGGTCAATTTTTCGCTTTGAAATAAATAGGAGGTAAGTTCATTAAACTCAGCATATGAAAGTCCGTCTGGTGTTCTGCTGTCAACACACGGCATAATTTCGTCGTTTAGAACATCAACATCAATATGAAGAAAAAAACCGTCAAGATTTTTGTTTTTGACTTCAGAAAGAAAGGTTTGAGCGCAATTCGAAATTCCTTGCTTTCGAATTTCATTTAAGCTAAGATATGTTGCTTTCGAATTTCGGATTTCATTTTCATATTCTTCATCATATTCACGATTACCCACGCACCAAAGATTTTCTTCTTTGATATACGGAGAAAGATTAAGAATGTCGGTCAGTTTTGGATGTCCGTTTCCCGTTACAATTGAAGCTGCCATTCCGCCGACGCCGCCAGTTTCAGATAAGGAAACGTCCATGAAATCGGTATGTCCATCTAGGTAAAATAAACCATAATTTCCCTTTTGTTTTAAAGCAATTGCAGTTCCTAGAAGAATACTGCAGTCACCACCAATTATAAATGGAAATTTATTTTGCGAAAGTAAATTATTGATTAAATATGCTTGTTCTCTGGAGTATTCTACAAGCGAATTTGCATTGAGAATTTGAGTTTCAGGATCTTTACTATTCGTGTATTTCGGAGCATCAAGCGTCAAGACATCTTTAGGGTTAATTTCTTTATGCAGATTATGTCGCCATAGCCATTCGGGCAATTTTTTTACTCCGGGTTCTTTTCCTGGCTGAGGTTCTTTTAAACCTAAATTCGATGGAAATTCAACAATACAAATCTCTTTCATAACTTACTATGTTTAGGGTAAAGTTATGAAAATAAAAAAATCCGACTTGCTTTCACAAATCGGATTTTTAAATTGAAAATTATATGTAACCGTAAAACGGTTTATTTTTACAAGTGAATTACTTCGCCGTAAGCATCAGCCACAGCTTCCATAACAGCCTCGCTCATTGTTGGGTGAGGGTGGATAGATTTAAGGATTTCATGACCTGTAGTTTCTAGTTTACGAGCTACAACTGCCTCAGCAATCATATCTGTAACACCAGCACCAATCATATGGCATCCTAACCATTCTCCGTATTTAGCGTCGAAAATTACTTTTACGAATCCGTCTGGAGTTCCGGCAGCTTTAGCTTTTCCTGAAGCTGAGAATGGGAATTTACCAATTTTTAATTCGTATCCTTTTTCTTTAGCTTGTTTTTCAGTTAAACCTACAGAAGCGATTTCCGGAGTTGCATAAGTACAACCAGGAACGTTTCCGTAATCGATTGGATCTACGTGTAAACCAGCGATTTTTTCAACACAGTTAATTCCTTCAGCAGAAGCTACGTGAGCTAAAGCCTGACCTGGAGTAACGTCTCCAATTGCATAATATCCAGGAATGTTAGTTGCGTTGTAAGCGTTAACTAAGATTTTATCTCTGTCAACAGCAATACCAACTTCTTCTAAACCAATGTTTTCGATGTTAGTTTTGATTCCAACTGCAGAAAGCACGATATCAGCTTCAAGAACTTCTTCTCCTTTTGCTGTTTTAACGAATGCTTTAACTCCTGCACCTGTTGTGTCAATTTTTTCAACAGAAGAGTTAGTCATTACTTTAATTCCAGCTTTTTTCAAAGAACGCTCAAATTGTTTTGAGATATCTTCGTCCTCTACAGGAACTACGTTTGGCATAAATTCTACGATAGTTACATCAGTTCCCATTGAGTTGTAGAAGTGAGCGAACTCAACTCCAATTGCTCCAGAACCAACAATAATCATAGATTTTGGTTGTGTAGGCAAAGTCATTGCCTGACGGTATCCAATTACTTTTACACCATCTTGAGGTAAGTTTGGTAACTCACGAGAACGAGCACCAGTTGCGATGATAATGTGATCAGCACTATATTCAGTAACTTTATTATCTTTATCAGTAACGTCAAGTTTTTTTCCTGGTTTTAGTTTTCCAAAACCTTCAATAACGTCAATTTTGTTTTTTTTCATCAGGAACTGAACACCTTTACTCATTCCTTCAGCAACACCACGGCTGCGTTGTACAACAGCAGGGAAATCTTTATCAAATTCAGAAACTTTTAATCCGTAGTCAGAAGCGTGTTTTAAATAATCAAAAACCTGTGCTGATTTTAATAATGCTTTTGTTGGGATACATCCCCAGTTTAAACATACACCACCAAGGTTTTCTTTTTCAACTACAGCTGTTTTAAAGCCTAATTGTGAAGCTCTAATAGCTGTTACATATCCGCCAGGACCACTTCCTAAAACAATAACGTCGTATTTCATTTTTTTGGTTTTTAGTATTTACTACCGAAAATGAGGTTTATAGTTCCGAAACTCATTTTCAGATTATTCTTTTGTTATTTGTGATGGCGAATTTAAGGATTTATTTAATGAATGGAAAATTTAGTGCAGACAAAGTTTAAAAAGCAATTGATCGTTAAATGTTTAATTACTATAATTTTAAGAAAAATGTCTCTGAGAATTTTTTAATTTCGAAATTGGACATAAAAAAATGCGTTTTTAAAGTAATAAAAACGCATTTTTTTTAATGTATTGTTCTTGTCAGTAAATTATTGCAAGACAATTTTTTTGACAATATGAGTGCCATTGGTTTCTAAGAAGATGTAATAAACACCGCGTGGCAATTCATTTAAATCAATTGAATGATTGGTAATTCCTGTTTTAAATGTAGCGGTTTTTACCAATTTACCTAAGGTGTCGTATACTGTAATTTTTTCAAGATCTATATTATCAATGTTTACGGTTCCGCTTGACGGATTTGGATAAATAGTGATGCTGCTAAAAATAGATTCTTCGACAGTTAATGTACCACAAGTAGCTGAATATTTAGCCGAGATATCTTTTGCTGCAGACCAGTTTAAAGTCGAATAACTTTCATTGTCTACTTTGATACAAGTTAGTGACGCATTAGATTTGAAGTTAAGATTTATTAATTTGCTGTTATTTCTATTATTTAAATTAAGGTTTGTCAAATTATTACTAGAACAATTTACCTCAGTAAGATTAATGTTTTTTGATAAATCAAGACTTTTCAGTTGATTGTTGGCACAACTAAGTTTTGTCAATAAAGTATTGCTCGATACGTCCAGAGATGTTAGTTTGCTTGGGCCTTCATTTGATTTCTTGGTAACAGTTACACTTCCGTCGCAATATAATTCTTTCAATAAACTATTATTAGAAACGTTAAGCGTCGTAAGCGGATTATTTGAACAATTTAAATAACTCAACATCAGATTTGAAGATAAGTTGATGTTAGAAATTGAATTCCCGTTGCAAGATAATTTTTGAAGTGCTTTAAATCCTTCTATTCCTTTCAAATCTGTAATTCCAAGATTTGAAATATCTAAAGTAGTGATGTTCGCTAAATTTACATTCAGAACTTGACCGTTTTTTCCATCCTTGTCAATTCCGGCGTTAATTAGATACTCTTCAAATTTAGGATCAGCGATTGTTGTAATTGAAATACAATCGGTAGAATATTGGGCAGTTGTATCTTTTTTTAGAGGCCAATTTGGAGCATAAGTCATGTTGTTAACTTTAATACAAGTTAATGACGGATTATTTGTTATATCACCAGTTGTTGCACCATCATCAAATTGATACGCTAAGCTAAGACTTTGCAGCTTGTTGTTATAAGCATAAAGTGCATTCATACCTAATAGCGGGCTAAAATCAAGATTGGTTAAATTGTTGTTCTGGCAATAAACCCAATAAAGTGCAGCGTCCTGATAAAAATCAATAGTTGTTAGTTTATTGTTGGCACAATGTAATGTTTTTAAGCTTTTGTTTTTAGTTATGTCAAGGCTTACTAGCTCATTATCATTACAATTTAACTCCGTTAATGATGCATTATTGGATGCTTTTAAAGTAATTAATTTATTACCATAACATTCAAGGTCTTCTAATAAACTATAATTCGAAATATCCAGATTGGTTAATAGATTGTAGTTTAAATCAACTACTTTAAGTGGTGCTGTTTTAGGAATAATTAAGGCATCAGATGTAATTTTATTATTTGAGACTCTTATTTGATTCACTTTTGGACATTGTGATAAATCTAAGCTTTTCAGCTCATTGCCTGAGGCTGATATACCTACAAATAATGGGTTTTTTGTCAGATCTATTGAAGTTAGATGATTTCCATCACACGCTATTCCGCCAAGAATAGCATTTTTAGTAACATCCAATTGCGTTAATTCATTATAACTGCAACTTAAACGATCCAAAACAGTATTAGATTCCAAATTTAATGCTGTCAGTTTGTTGTTGCTGCAATCTAAATTACTTAGCTTTTTTTGTGAGCTTAGATTTAAACTCGTTAAGTTGTTTTTGCTACATGATAAAATCGTCAGCTCCGTATTTTTAGAAAGATCAATATTTGTTACCACGTTTTCGTCGAAATATAGCGTTTTTAAAGCTTTGAAATCCTGAATACCTGTCAGGTCTGAGATTTGTGAACTTTTAACATCTAACAAAGTAAGATTTGAAATGTTCGAAGTTAAAACTCTGTTGTTTTTACCATCTGTGTCAATTTTTAAAGCAATAAGCTTGTATTCAAAATTATCATCAGGAATGGCAGTGTAAATTCCACAAGAAACTGAAAAATTTGCAGACGGATCTTTATAAGCTGACCAATTGCTATTGGCATAATTCAAATCATCAACTTCAATACAAGTAAGTCCTGTGTTGTTTTTTAAATTTAAAGATTGAATTTTGTTGTTATTTCCGTTTTTTAAAGAGACATAAGTTAACTTGGTATTACCAGTATTTAGAGAAGTTAATGCTTTGTTTTTAGAAATATCCAAACTCGTAATTTTTGTGTTTGAACAATCTAAAGAAGTCAGCAATACATTTTTATTCAGATTAAGATTTGTGATATCGTTACTGCTCAGATTTAATGTTTTTAAAGCGGTAAAATATTCTAATGTGCTTACATTAGTGATGGCACTTCCAGAGATATCCAGACTGGTAACCGCTTCTGCATCAGATTTTAGGATTTTGCCATTTAAGCCGTCTTTGTCAATGCCTAATAAAATTAATTTTGCTTCAAGATTTGCGTCCGGAATATCAGCATACAAACCACAAGATCTGCTGTAACTAGCTGTAGGATCTTTAAGTCCAAACCAATTAGAATTAGAGTAATCTACATTATCTACATAAATACAAGTCAGATTTGGGTTTTTACGGAAATCACTTTCATTATACAATTTGGCCATATTTTTATTATTGCCATTTGCCACATTCAAATTGGTTAATTGGTTATCTGAACAGTTTATTCGTGTTAGTGCTTTAGAATTTGAAATGTCTATCGCAGTAATTTTATTTTTTTGACAATCTACTTCTGTTAAAAGTGTGTTTTTTGACAAATCTAAATTGGCTATAGCATTAGAATTACATTTAAGACTTGTTAGTAATAAATTTTGCGAAAGATTTAAAGCGGTCAATTCGTTATAAGAACAGTCCAACGACTGTAGTCCTTTGAAGTCTTGAATTCCTGTCAGGTCTTTAACTTTATAAGCGCTCACATAAAGCGATGGCCTTTGTTTGATTCTAAAAGTCTGCACTTTTCCATTTTTTCCATCTATGTCAATATAATTGGCAATTAAAACATCTTCAAATGCAGGATCCGGAATCAAGGTAACTTGATCACAATTTTCAGAATAAACAGCTTGTTGATCTTTATAATTTTTAAATCGGGTATTAAAATCGTCTTCATTATCTACTTGTATGCAATACATTTCGTAGTTAACTGATACTCTTACCTGATTAAATAGCGCATTATTCCCGTTTTTTAGGTTTAAACTACGTAGTGAATTGACCTCGCAATTTATATTTTTAAGACTAGTGTTTTTCGATAAGTCCAGGTTTGTTATTTTATTTCCACTGCAGTCAAAATCTGTAATTGAAAGGTTTTTTGATACGTCTAAAGAGGTAAGTGCATTACTACTGCAGTTTATGTTTGTTAAGCCCTTTTGCAATGTCAGATCCAGATTGGTAATTTTATTTCCATAGCAATTTAGAACACTTATTGAAGTGTTTTTTGATATATCTAAGGCAGTTAGTTTGTTGGTATTACATTTTAAGCTTGTTAATGCCGTATTTTGTGAGATATCTAAAACCGCAATTAAATTTGAGGAACAATCTAAACTTTGCAGCAAAATATTTTGAGACAAATCAATATTGGCTAAAGAATTTGTATTAAAATTTAATGACAGCAATTTTTTATTATTCGTAACATTTAAAGTTGTCAGCAAATTTCCAGAACAATTTAAAGTCTCTAATTGAGTATTTTGAGATAAATCTAAAGCTGTAATTTTGCTGTTATAACAACTTAAATTAATCAAACTTTTGAAGTCTTGAATTCCTTTTAGATTTGAAATTGAAGTATTAGATACATCAAGCTTTGTTAATCCGGATATACTTGAGGTAAGCACTTTTCCGTTTCTGCCGTCAATATCGATTCCTTTGTTTATCAGAGAAGTTTCAAAAGCATAATCCGGAATCAGAGTATAATCTCCGCAAAAAATTTCAAAAGTTGTTGCCGGATCTTTTTTTGCAGACCAATTTGTTGTAGCGTACGAAACAACATCGACTTCAATACAAGTTAAATTTGGATTATTTCTGAAATCAAAATTTACAAGTTTTGTGTTTTTGCCATTCTTTATATTTAAAGTTTTTAAAAGATTATTGTTACAATAAAAGTCCGTAAGCAAAGTGTTTTTAGATACATCTAAAGAAGCCAGCTGATTGTTGGAACAATTTAAAACTTTAAGGTTTTTATTATTTGAAAGATCAAGATTCACTAATTGATTGCCCGAAACAGTAAGAGTGGTCAAAGCAGTAAAATCCTTAATTCCGGTAAGATCAGTAATCGAACTGTTAGAAAGATCCAGAGAGGTAAGATTCGAAATAAAAGCTGTTACTATTTTTCCGTTTTTTCCGTCTTTATCAATTCCCAAGACAATTAATTTGTCTTCAAAAGCAGAATCGGGAATAGTGGTAAACGGTCCGCAATATACATTGTATGTCGTTGCGGCATCTTTTTTGGATGACCAATTTGAGGTAGAATAGGCAGCATTATCAACTTCTATACAAGCTAACGCTGGATTATTTCTAAAATCGTATGTTTTGAAATTAGTATTATTTCCGTTTTTAAGATTTAAAGAAGCAAGTAAATTATTCTCGCAAGATATTTCGGTTAAAAGCGGATTTAGAGAAATATCAAAAGTGGTTAATTTATTAGAACCGAAATAGATCGAATTCAGATTTATATTTTTAGAGGTATTTAGAGCCGTGATCTTGTTATTGCTGCACTTCAATTGTGTCAATAACACATTTTGGCTAAGGTTTAAAGAAGTCAATTGATTGTCGCTGACATCAATTGTCTGCAATACTTTCAATCCGTCAATATCCAGTGTTGTAAATAAATTGCCGTTCGCTTTTACAGTAATCAGTAATCCATTATTCCATAAATTGGTTGTGGTGATTTTATTGTTTGAAAAATTCAGCGTTTCTAAATTGATGTTTTTAGAAAGATCTAAAGCGGTTAACTGACAGTTGCTGCAATCCAGTATTTTTAATTTTTTCTGCCAGGTCAAATCCAGTTTTGAAAGAGAATTGCCTGAAACATTTAAAGTGGTCAAACCTAAAAAATCTTCAAGTCCTGTAAGGTCTTTAATTGCAGTATTTGAGATGTCAAGAGTAGTTACAGAAACAATGTCTGAAGTCAAAACTTTACCGTTAAGACCATCTTTATCTATTCCTAGATTGATTAATTTGTTTTCAAAATTGGAATCTGTAATAGTGGTGTATTTTGGCCCGCACGAATTGGAGAAAACGGCTGCAGCATCTTTATAAGTGCTCCATTTTGAATTTGAATAGGTAATATTATCAACCTGAATACAATCTAAATGGGGATTGTTTTTAAAGTCTATGAAATAATCATTAAATTTAGAATTGTAGCCATTTTTCAAGTTTAGGCTAATCAGATTGTTGTTTCCGCATCGAATACCATTTAAGATTGGATTTGAAGAGATATCTAGGCTAGTTAATTCATTATCAGAACAAGTAAGTCCGTTTAATAAAAGAAGGTTTGAAATGTTTAAATATGTCAGCTTATTGAAACTACAATCTACAACAGTTAACTTGGTATTTTTAGTTACATCCAATGTTGTCAGATAGTTTGACGAACAACGTAAAACCTGCAGTTCCGTAAAATCTTCAATACCATTGAGGTTTGAAATTTTGCTAAAACCAACGTCCAGGGTCTGAACTGTTTTGATATTGGCGGTTAATACTTTTCCGTCTGGCAAACCAGAATCAATCTTAAGCTGTATTAACCTATTTTCAAAATTTACATCGGGAATTGTAGTATACTGTGCGTAGGTAAAAGAACTGATAAACAATACAGATAACAGGACAAGTAGTTTTCTCTTCATGTAGGAAGTTTTTTGGTTTTGGATACTGCAAGTTTACAATTAATAATTGTAATTAATCCTATTATTCTTCCTTTTTTATTTGTCAAAACAGCCTGTTTTTAAACAAAAAAAAGAAGCTCAATTGCCTCTTTCTTTTTGAATTCTAAGATGTTAAAATTTAAATTTTAACATGCCCCCAGTTTTCACCGCTAGCAATGCGTCTAATCTGCATTTCGCTTACACCAAATTGTTTAGCAATCATTTTTAAACGTGTTTTTTGTTCTGGTCTAGCCAAAATTTTCTTGATCAACATCACTTTTGTAGTAGTCAATTTTCTACCATCAGCTTTTAAGTTGTGCTCGATGAGATTCTTTTTTGCCTGAATAACACGCGGACTTTTACGGCTGTGTGCCATCATTTCCTGTTTTGTAGCCCAACGTAGATTACTTGCGTCATCATTGCTTCGGTTATAATCTAGATGAAGTACGTATGTTTGGTCTTCAGATTGTTTCGGAATAAAATATTGGGCAACTAATTTGTAAAGAAAAAGATATTTGTTGACAATTTTGTCGTCTTTTTTAACCTTGAATCTAAAGGTTGGATAACCATCGCTCAATCCGCCTTTAAGGATTCGGCCGTTTTCAATTTCGTCAGTAAAACTTATTAATCGGCCTCTGTTTGAAATGGCATATCTAAGTTGTAATGAAGCATTTATTTCTATTTCTTTGAATTGTTCTTCTGGGTAAAATCTATTTTGTGGCATTTTCATTTACATTTGATTTCTATAATCTCAAAGATAAATAATAAACCAAAAATGAAATGTTAAAGCACTAGCAGTCAAGAGCAGTTTTATGATTTCTATAACGCTGATTTAACGTTTAGAAATGGTTTTTTAGCATTTTAAACCTAATTTTAGTACATAAAATTATGAATTCTCTTTTATTTTTAATTTTTGATAAGAAAGAGGTTGATTCTTTGTTTTGTTTTAATGGAATAAGTTAAGGTATTAGTCAAATCTTTTATAAATGCTTAAATTATTTGTGTTATTCTAAGTTTAATTAGCTACAGAAAACTGCGAATCATATAAGTTTTTGTAATAGCCATCCGTTTTATTGAGTAGTTCTTGATGCGTTCCTTGCTCCACAATAAGTCCTTTATCCATTACGACAATCTTATCTGCATTTACGATCGTTGCCAATCGGTGGGCAATAATTATCGAAGTTCTGCCTTTAGTAATAGTTTCAGTAGCACGTTGAATTAATTCTTCAGAATAAGTATCAATTGATGAGGTTGCTTCATCCAAAATCAAAATACTCGGATTACTTACATACGAACGTAAAAACGCGATCAATTGTCTTTGTCCAGACGAAAGCATCACACCACGTTCTTTTACATCAAAATCATAATTATCAGGAAGGCTCATAATGAAATCATGCACGCCAATTTTTTTAGCAGCTTCCAGTACTTTCTCACGAGTAATCTCTGGATTATGTAAAGTTATATTATTGTAAATCGTATCAGCAAACAAAAATACATCCTGTAAAACCACAGCAATTTGTTTTCTTAAAGAAGCTAATGTATAATTTTCGATATTATGTCCGTCAATATAAATGCTTCCGCTGTTGATTTCATAAAAGCGATTCAGCAAATTAATAATAGTAGATTTTCCGGCACCTGTAGAACCTACAATTGCAATAGTTTGTCCAGAATTGACAGACAAATCAATTCCTTTTATTACTTCTTCTTCCGGAATATAACTAAAACGAACATCTTTAAATTCAATACTTCCTTCAAATACAGGAGCTTCAATAGTTCCAGTGTCCTGAATATGATCTTGTGTATCAATAATATCAAAAACTCGATTCGCTGCAATCATTCCTAATTGCATTTCGTTGAATTTATCTGCAATCTGTCGCAACGGATTAAAAAGCATTCCGATAAACATCGTATAAGAGAATAAATCCCCAAAAGTCGTAAAATGATCTCCGTTTAAAATTTTGAATCCACCAAAAACAACCACTAATCCTAAAGTAATTGACGAAATAATATCAGCAATCGGGAAGAAAATCGAGTTATACAAAATGGTCTTTATCCATGCAACTCTATGTTTGTCATTTATAACTTTAAAATTTTCAGCTTCAATTTTTTCTCTGTTAAAAAGCTGTACGATTTTCATTCCTGTAACACGTTCCTGAACGAATGAATTCATATTAGCAATTTGAGTTCTCACTTCTTCAAAAGCAACCTGCATTTTGCGTTGAAAAATTCGGGTAATGTAAACCAGAATTGGCATGGCTACAACAACAATCCAAGTTAGTTTCCAGTTCATATAAAACATAAAAAGCAAAACCACTAGCATTTTCATCAAATCACTGATAATCATAAAAAGTCCTTGGCTGAAAATACGGGCAATTGATTCAATATCCGAAACTGATCTGGTTACCAATTGTCCAACCGGAACCAAATCAAAATACTTCATTCTAAAACTTAAAATATGTTTGAAAAGTTTGGTGCGAATGTCTTTTACAATGTCTTGCCCGAGCCAATTTGCCCAATAAACAAAGTAGAATTGTGAAAAAACCTCCATTAAAAGTACGCCGCCCATTAAGACAATATATAGGAGTAAACCATATTTATCATGCGTCTTGATATAACCGTCAACCGTTTGTTTTAGTAAATAAGGACGAAGCGCAGCAAAAATCGATAGTGAAATTGCAAAAACAATAACGCCATAATAGCGCCATTTATAAGGTTTTGTATATTTTAAAATTCGTTTAAATAATCCGGTATCGAATGCTTTTGCTTTCATGTATTTTAAGGAGCTATTCCTGCTTTTCGTTACAAGTTTTTCTCAAAAATATGTTTTTGTATTATTTTTATAAAGCTTCCGTTGGTCGCTCCATAAAAATTACAAAAACAATATTTTTTTCAAAAAAGCTTTTCACTGCAATCAGGGCTATTTTATGATGTAATCGTATTTTATTTCGGTTAAATATAAACCATGTGCAGGAACCGAAAATCCTGCTTTTTCTCTGCTTTTACTTGCAATAATATTTTCAAAATCATACAAAGAGATTTTATGCAGCCCTATATTAACTAAAGTTCCCACAATAGAACGAACCATATTTCGTAAAAATCGGTTTGCCGAGATCGTAAAAATCAATTTGTTGTTTTCTTGTTTCCAATATGCCTCAAAAACCGTGCAATCAAATGTATTTACATCTGTATTTACTTTAGAAAAACATTGAAAGTCGGTATGATTCAATAAAATTTTTGCGGCTTCATTCATCAAAGCTACATCTAATTTTTGATTAAAATACCAGCTGAGTTCCTGTGAAAACGGATTTTTAACAGTGTTGATATGATATTCGTATGTTCGTTTTGTGGCATCAAATCGGCAATGCGCTTCATCATGAACCAAAATAATGTCATAAATGGCAATATCTTTCGGTAAATACGAATTCAGTTTATGCACTAAATTCGGAACGTCTAATTGAGTCTCAAAATCAAAATGCCCATACATTTCTTCGGCATGAACTCCAGTGTCTGTACGCCCGGCGCCCATAACATTTATAGGTGAATTTAGTAAAACTGAAAGTGCTTTGTTTAAAGTTTCCTGAACAGAAGATGCATTGGGCTGAAATTGCCAGCCATGATAATGTGTTCCGTTATAAGCAAATTGAATAAAATATCTCACAGTAGAGGTTCAAAGGTTCAGAGTGGCAAAGGTACAAAGGTTTTTTTAAAGTTGCTATCCCGATAGCTATCGGGACTAAGTTGCTAAGATGCTAAGTTTTTTTATACGTATGGATTGTAGAGACGCACAGCAGTGCGTCTAACTTCGGATTGGAAAATTTTTACTTATATATAGTGTATGACATTTCGATATAAATGTAAAATCGATTAAGATGATTCTAATAAAATTCAGAAATGAAAATTTGCTCTAATAATATCTCAGAATGTCAGAACCTTTGTTAAAATCGCTCAAAAGCCAAAATGCGAATCATAGTTTGTTCAGCTAAAAATCGTGTCAAGAATTGACAATTCCAACGATATAATTAAAGTTAAATTTTAACATTTTTAGGAAGAAATTTCCAAATGTTAATTTTTAAAAAATTTCATTTTAACATATCATATTTCTCCTATGTTTGTACAACTAAATATCAAAAACTATGAATGAAATTACTTCTTATTGGTGGATACTTTTAATTTTATTTGCCTTTCTTTTTTACAAATTTATTTTACGTGTTTTCTTCGGAATGGTGATCGTTCCTGAGGATAAAATTGGTTTAGTGACCAAGAAATTCGTTTTGTTTGGAGCCGACAAATCTTTGCCAGATGGCCGTATTATTGCGACCAAAGGCGAAGCGGGTTATCAGGCGCAAACACTTGCTCCAGGTTTATATTGGGGGATGTGGATCTGGCAGTATTCAATCGATATGACTGGATTTACGATTATTCCGGAAGGAAAAATTGGATTGGTTTTAAGTAAAGACGGAAAGGAAATCCCAACCGGACGAATCTTAGCCAGAAGAGTAGACAGTGACAATTTTCAGGACGCTACTGCATTCTTGAATAATGGAGGTCAAAAAGGTCGTCAGACTGCTTTTATTACTACAGGATCTTATCGTATTAATACGTTTTTATTTGAAATTGTAGTTGCCGAGCAGATTAAGATTTATGAAAATATGATTGGTATCGTGACGGCTCTTGATGGTGAACCAATTCCGCAAGGTCAGATCGCTGGTAAGTTTGTTGAAGCGCATAATAACTTTCAAGATTTTGACAAGTTTTTGGAAAGTGGCGGAAATCGTGGTTTACAGCCTCAGGTAATGTTGGCAGGTTCTTATTATATCAATACATGGGGAATTCAAATTGAACAAAACCCAATGACAGATGTGCCAATTGGTTACGTAGGAGTTGTGATTTCTTATATTGGAGAAGATGGTCAGGATGTTACCGGAGATACTTTCAAACACGGAAATATTGTTTCTAAAGGACAGCGCGGTGTTTGGATGGAACCACTTGGACCTGGAAAATATGCATTGAATAAATATACAACTAAGCTGGAAGCGGTTCCAACAACCAATCTGGTTTTAAACTGGGCAAATGCCAGAAGTGAATCGCATGATTTAGATAAAAACCTGTCTACGATTACAGTTCGTTCAAAAGACGGTTTCCCTTTTAATCTTGACGTTGCGCAAATCATTCACGTTCCGGCTGCTGAAGCGCCAAAAGTAATTGCGCGTTTTGGAAGCATGAATAACCTGGTTTCTCAGGTTTTAGAACCAACGATTGGTAACTATTTCAGAAACTCGGCTCAGGATAGCGATGTAATTTCGTTCTTGACAACAAGAAAAGAGCGTCAGGAATCGGCTAAAAATCACATTAAATTGGTGCTTGACGAATATAACGTAAATGCTGTTGATACTTTAATTGGAGATATCGTTCCACCAGATTCGTTGATGAAAACTTTGACTGATAGAAAATTAGCAGAAGAAGAGCAAAAAACATATCAAACGCAAAGAATGGCTCAGGAACAGCGTCAGGGAATGGAAAAAGAAACTGCTATTGCTGATATGCAAAAAGAAATTGTTCGCGCTTCGCAAAGTGTTGAAATCGCACAAAGAACTGCAGATGCAACGGTAAAAAAAGCAGAAGGAGACGCTACAAGTTTGAAACTGAACGTAAATGCCGAAGCTGAAGCCACAAAAATGCGTGCAAGCGCTGAAGCCGAAGCGACTAAAGCAAGAGCAGGAGCACAGGCAGAAGCAACAAGATTAAATGCTAGTGCCGAAGCTGAAAAAATCTCAAAAACAGGTTTGGCTGAAGCGGAGAAAATTATGGCGATTGGTAAATCAACTGCTGAAGCTTATCAACTTCAGGTGAGTGCAATGGGAGGTGATAACTTTACCCGTTATAAAGTAACAGAAGAAATTGGTAAAGGAAATATCAAAGTAATTCCAGATGTATTGATTTCCGGAAATGGTGGTTCTGATGGTTCAATTAGTGGATTATTAGGATTGAAATTAATGGAAATGATGGATACTAAAGATTTAAAAGAAGGAAAAAATCCTAAAAAACAATAATTGTTTATCAATTTGATATCATAAATCCGATTTGCGAAAGCAAATCGGATTTTTTAATTAAAAAAGCCTTAGGACCTTAGCATCTTAGTCCCGATAGCTATCGGGATAGCACCTTTAAAAAAACCTTAGTATCTTAGCAACTTAGAATCTTAGCCTCTTAAAAAATGACAAAAATCCTTCTTCTTTCAGATACTCACAGCCACATTGACGATACTATTTTAAAATATGTAGCACAAGCTGACGAAGTTTGGCATGCCGGAGATATTGGGGATTTGAATGTTACCGATACAATTAAAAAATTAAAACCTTTGAGAGCAGTTTACGGAAATATCGACGATGCTAAAGCACGATTGGAATTTCCGTTAAATAATCGTTTTATGTGTGAAAATGTTTCCGTTTGGATCACACATATTGGAGGTTATCCGGGAAAATACAATCCGAATATTAGAGAAGAAATGGCAGCAAATCCTCCTAAATTATTTATTTGTGGACATTCGCATATTTTGAAAGTGATGTTTGATAAAAAGAATAACTTATTACATATGAACCCAGGCGCGGCAGGAAAAAGTGGTTTCCATCAAATGCGAACTATGCTTCGATTTGTAATTGATGATGATAAAATCAAAGATTTGGAAATTATCGAAATCGGGAAAAAGTAATGATTTTTAATGCGGAATCGGGATTTTTATTTTTATAGAAGTACCCTGATTCACTTTTGAAACAATATCAAAACTTCCTTTGAATTTTTTGATTCGGGCTCTTATTCTATTTAAGCCAAAACCTTCATATTCATTCGTTTTTCTGGCATTAAATCCTAACCCGTTATCTTGTACTTTAATAATAAAATTGTTTTCTGTTTCGTTTAGAATTAATTGGGCATTTGTTGCTTTACTGTGTTTTATAATGTTGTTAAATAATTCAGATATAATAAAATAGATTTTCATTTCAAATTTTTCGGGATATCGTTTATTGGATGAAATTGAACTGGTAAAATCAAAATTTAGAGTACGATTTGAGGTTTTTTCGCATAAATCTTCCAATGCATAAACTAACCCAAAACGGACCAAAAGACTAGGAACAAGGTCATGTGATACATCGCGAAGAAGATCATGTGCTTCGGCTAAAATGGCTTTTGCTTTTCTGATTTCTTCTGATTCTATATTGTTTTGTGCGGTAAAAGTATTGAGATGAAGCCCAACAGACGATAGTAACGAATTGATATTGTCGTGCAAAAAAGAAGCTATTTTTTTGCGTTCTATTTCTTGTGCATCAATTCCTGAATTAATGACATTGAGAAGGATTTTTTGCTTGAGATCTTTTCGCTTTATTTTTTGTTTTAATTTATTGTTTTGATAAAAGAAATAAAATAAAAAAAAGAGGATTATAACAAGAACAATCCCTAAACTGACTACTTTTTTATTTCGAAGTTTTTCAAGCTTATTTAATTCGGCAATGCTTATCTTTTTTGATATAGATGTGTTTTGAACGTTTTCTTTTGGAATTTCTTTTTGCTGACTAAAAGCCGGATTTTCATTAAAAAAAATAATGACAAAGAATAAGATTGCAATTTTAAAAATGCGCATAATTAAAGCTGTTTTTAAATCATCTTTTCAGATTAAGGATTTATCAGATTGTGTTTTAAAGCATATTTGACTAAGCCAATTGTATTTTTTGTCTGCAGTTTTTTCATGATATTTTTCCGATGCGTTTCAACAGTATTAAGACTGATAAAGAGCTGCTCACTTATTTCTTTTCCACTATATTCGAGTGATATTAAAGTGACGATTTCAATTTCGCGCGGACTTAAAATGGGATTTTCAATATAGACGTTGTTGTTTAATTGTGGGTTATTTTGCGTAAAACTGTTGAATATTTTTTCTCTTATTAAATCTGAAAAATATTCTTGTCCTTTATAAACCATTTTAATTGCCTCAATAATATTTTCACCTGCACATTTTTTTGTGAGATACCCTTTTGCGCCTAATTTCATGACTTCTTTAATGATTTTTAAATCATCATAACTGGAAAGAATAATAACTTTCAATGGATTTTTCTGAGCATAAAATTCCTGTAAAACTTTAATTCCATCTTTTTCAGGCATGCTGATATCCAGAACTAAGATATCGGCATTATTTTGCATAACATCATTATATACTGTAGTTCCATCTAGGGAGCTGCCAATAACTTCAAAGTTTTCAACTGTTTGTAATAAATTGGTTAGACCATCAATAAGTACTTGATGATCATCTGCAAGATGAATCCTTATTTTTGATGTCATGATAAATTTGATTATGAAAAGGCAAATTTACCATGGAAATGATCTTTAGAAGTGCTCTTTAAGTTTGATTTGTAATAATTTAGGGCACAAAAAAAACCCGAATAAATTCGGGTTTTTCTTCGCACAAAAAATTAAGTTTATAGGTTTATCTCAAACGATCTACAGATTTTACAAGATCTTCGTCCTTTTTGATGGCCTTATTAGCTAAAACTAATAATACGATAGCAACAATCGGAAGAAACATCCCAATACCTTTCTCAGAAACAGCTGTAGCCGTTTCTCCAGATAAATTTAGTGATCGATATACAAATAATCCTAATAAAATTAAATTTAATATTATGTTCAGTCTGTTCATCACAAACTGATTTTGTCTTTTTTTGTATGATATAATGCTAATAATAGTCAGCATTGTACTTAGTCCTAATAATACAGTGTAAACCTGATCCTGCATAAAGTAAAAAGGTTTACCGCCATTTACTGACCAAAGTGGTATAAAAAATAATAAAACCCCTGTAATTACAAAGGTAAGAATTAAATATACGGTTTGAATTCTTTGTAACATAACTTGAAATTGTTTTACAAAAATATATTTTCTTTTTTATAAATACTATTGTATGATTAAAATTTATTCGTATTATTGCATCATAATACCGTAAGCACTTCATACTGCGGTCAATTGAAATCATTTATCTACCTACTTTTTACAGTATTTCCTTTAAAATAATTAAATTCATAGAACATTCATGTTTGATATTTCTGCATTAAAAGAAATGAAGCTTTCTGAGCTTCAAGAAATAGCTAAGTTGGCTAAAACTATAAAGTTTAATGGTGTTAAAAAAGAGACTCTGATTACTCAGATTTTAGCGCATCAAGAAGCGACTATTGCGCCGCCGGCACCTGCTGTGGCTGATAAGGAAATAGCAGACGAAAAACCAAAAAGAGCAAGAATAGCTCCTGTAAAAAAAACAGCAGCACCAAAAAATGCTCCAGTTTTAGAATTTGATAAAGTCGAAGAAGCTGCTCCTGAAAAAAAGGAAGCTGCACCAACGACTAAGCCAAAAATTCAGTCGGCACCAAAAATTCAGGCTGAACCAAAAGTTCAGGAAAGTACGGAAAGTCCTGTAGAAGCGAAAAAAGAGCCAAAAATTGTTAAGTTCAACAAATCGGCTTATGAAAAAAAGGTAGCGCTGCAAAAAGAAAAAGAGGCAACAAAAGATATTGTAAAAGAAGTGATTGCCGAAGAAAGTACTGAAAATACTGCTCCAATCGCAGAGAAAACGGAAAATACCCCTCAGGTAAAAAAGATAAATCCGAATCAAAATAAAAATCAAAACCCTAATCCGAATCAGAATCCAAACCAAAATGGAAACGGTAATGGTAATGGAAATGGGAATAACGGAAATCAAAACCCAAATCATAAAAATAAAAAGAATAATAATTTCAGAGATTCAGATTTTGAATTTGACGGAATTATCGAAAGTGAAGGTGTTCTTGAAATGATGCCAGACGGTTACGGATTTTTACGTTCATCAGATTATAATTATTTAGCTTCTCCAGATGATATTTATTTATCAACTTCACAAATTAGATTGTTTGGTTTAAAAACTGGAGATACAGTAAAAGGAGTGGTTCGTCCTCCAAAAGAAGGTGAGAAGTTTTTCCCTTTAGTTCGTGTACTTAAAATCAATGGTCACGACCCGCAAGTAGTTCGCGATAGAGTTTCTTTTGAGCACTTGACACCTGTTTTTCCTTCTGAAAAATTCAAATTAGCCGAAAAAGGCAGTTCTATATCAACTCGTATTATCGATTTATTTTCTCCGATAGGAAAAGGACAGCGTGGAATGATCGTTGCACAGCCTAAAACGGGTAAAACAATGCTTTTAAAGGATATTGCAAACGCGATTGCAGCAAATCATCCTGAAGTTTATTTAATCGTTCTTTTGATTGATGAGCGCCCTGAAGAGGTTACCGATATGCAAAGAAGTGTTCGTGGAGAAGTTATCGCTTCAACTTTTGACAGAGAACCACAAGAACACGTTAAAATTGCCAATATCGTTCTTGAAAAAGCAAAACGTTTAGTTGAATGCGGACATGATGTTGTAATCTTATTAGATTCGATTACACGTTTAGCGAGAGCTTACAATACGGTTCAGCCGGCTTCTGGAAAAGTATTAAGTGGAGGTGTTGATGCGAATGCATTGCAAAAACCAAAACGTTTCTTTGGAGCAGCAAGAAATGTAGAAAACGGCGGTTCATTAAGTATTATCGCAACGGCGTTGACTGAAACTGGTTCTAAAATGGATGAGGTTATCTTTGAAGAATTTAAAGGAACCGGTAACATGGAACTTCAGTTGGATCGTAAAATTGCAAACAAACGTATTTTCCCTGCAATTGATCTTACTTCGTCAAGTACACGTCGTGACGACTTATTATTAGACGAAAAAACGTTACAAAGAATGTGGATTATGCGTAAATATCTATCAGATATGAACCCAGTAGAATCAATGGATTTTGTAAACGACCGCTTCAAGAAAACAAGAAATAACGAAGAGTTTTTGATTTCGATGAATGACTAGAGGAAGTCGCTAAGATGCTAAGGTTCTAAGATACTAAGTTTTTTCTTTGACTTTAGTTCACAATATAAAAAAGGGATGAGTTTTTAAAACTCATCCCTTTTTGTTTTATCTTAGAATCTTTACATCTTTAAAGAAAACTTAGAATCTTAGCAACTTAGAACCTTAGTATCTTAAATTATTTCTTATCAACTAAAGGTCTATTTTCTCTGTTTGCTAAATCCCAAGCAAGTACAAAAGCAAGTTGTGCTCTTTTTGCTAAGGCGTCGTATTCTATTTTTTCAGGTGTATCATCTTTTCCGTGGTAGTCTTCGTGAACTCCATTGAAGAAAAAGATTGACGGAATACCATGTTTTGCAAAGTTATAATGATCAGAACGCTCGTAGAAATGATTTGGATCTTTTGGATCATTAAATTTGAAATCCAAGTTCATTTTGATGTATTTATCATTTTGAGCTACAACTGCATTGTGTAATTCACTAGATAATCTGTCAGCTCCAATTACATATACGTAATTATTTGTATTTGCGTGTTCAACATCGCGGCGTCCAATCATGTCAATGTTGATATCTGTAATTGTATTAGCAATTGGGAATAATGGATTTTCAGAATAAAAACGAGAACCGTGTAAACCGTGTTCTTCGCCAGTTACGTGAAGAAACAAAATAGAACGTTTTGGTCCGTGTCCTTCTTTTTTAGCTTTAGCAAATGCTTTAGCAATTTCCATTACAGCTACAGTTCCAGAACCATCATCATCGGCTCCGTTGTAAACTTCACCATCTTTAATTCCAACGTGATCGTAATGCGCAGAAATTACCAAAACTTCATTTGGTTTTTCAGAACCTTCGATATACGCCCAGATATTTTCAGAATCCGGTAAATTTTCATTGCGTCTTGCATTTAAAAATGATGCTGGAATATGCTGATAGTAATCTGCAGCTCCTTTAGGGAATGAAATTTTATTTTTTTTGTATTGTTCGATCATGTAAAGTCCCGCTTTCTTTTGTCCTTTTGAACCAGTTTCACGGCCTTCCATTTCATCAGAAGCAACAACATAAAGCATTTTTTTCAAGTCTTTTGCCGTGATCGAGTTCATGTATTTCGTTGGGGCTGAATTGCCTTTTGAAGCAACAGACTGCGCATTTTTACATGAAAACGCCGAAGCAATTAATAAAAGAAGTACAATTTTTTTCATTTTGGGTTAGTGTAAATTAATGAATATGTATAACATATAGAATGTCAGTAAAAATAGGATAAAAAAGAAGTTTATGAAAAATAATGTTACACTTTTAACAAATGATACGAATCTAGTTTCTCCATAAAAACGATGATGCGCAGGATAAAAGTAGTAGCACATCCAGATGATACCTACAAAATTTGTAATACCTGCTATTGCTTCTGCAATACCATTTCCTCCAAATAACGCGGCTACTTTATTGACAATAAATAAGATCAGAAAGATTAAGAGCAAAAACGAAAAATAATGCAGTGTGAAAATTCCGTGATCAAAATAATACCATCTTTTTTTATTATGAAAAATCCATAAGAAAAAGGCGAAGAACGGCATTATAATAAAGAGAATTTTCGGAATGTTGTGAATAAACGATTCGATGAATTTTTCTATGATTTCCTTTTTAGTGTTAGTTTCAGTCACGTGAACAACTTTCTCATAAATCCAATATTGAAAATCAGAAAGTTTATCATCTTCTTTTCCGTATTTCTGAATTGAATCGATTTCTTTCATCGTCTTTAATTCAAAATGGCTTTTGTCGTTAAAAGTTTTAACTACTTTTTTACCTTTTTCATCCTTTGTAGTTTGCGAAAAAAGCTGATTTTCCCCTTTATTGAGTTCTTCCGTTACCTTATTAGGAAACAGAGCAATCAATAAAAAAGTAATAAAACTTATGAAAATATAAAGACGAACCGGAGCCAGATAAGACAGCCTTTTTCCAGAAAGATACTCTTTCGTTAATGTTGAAGGCTTTAGAAGCAAGTTTCTGATTGTTTTCCAAAATGCATTTTCATAATGCGTTAAATCTTCAAAAAAATGAACAAATAAATGATGGAAAGTTTTTCGTGTATCGCTGTTTTCTTGTCCGCAGTTTGGACAAAATTTTTGCTCGACTACATGCCTGCAGTTCAGGCAGGTTTTGTCTTCTCTGATTTTATTATGTGACATTGGTTTATTTAGTTGATTTGGTGTTTTGGGTTAGTTTTTGGGTTTTACTTTTTAAGGACTTCGTTTAAGAAAAGTAATAAATGATCAAAAGATCGTTTTGCAGCTACAGGATTATAAGCAGCGCCTTTAGAGTTGTCGCTTCCAGCTTCCGGATTTGTGAAAGAATGAACTGAATCTGCATAATAAATCATTTGCCAGTCGGCTTTAGAGTCGCGCATTTCTTGCTGAAAAGCGGCAACTTCATCTTTTGAAACAAATGGATCATCAGCACCATGACAAATCAAAACTTTAGCTGTAATTGGTTCTGTTTTTCTGGATGCGTCTTTGCCTAAACCGCCATGAAATGAAACTACTCCTTTTACATTCAAATGTCCACGTGCTGCTTCAAGAACGCCTGTTCCTCCAAAACAATATCCAATTACCACAATATTATCAGCATTTGCACCTGATTTAATTAATTCCTGTAATGCTGCATTGATTCTTTTTTGGTAAGCTTCGTAATTAGTTTTATAAAAACCTGCCTGTTTTCCTGCTTCTGAAGTGTTTTTTGGATAATTTCCTTCGCCATAAATATCAGCTATAAAAACATGGTAGCCCAATTTTGACAAATCTTCGGCATATTTTTTAGAGGCATTGTCAATTCCGAGCCAAGCCGGCAAAAGCAAGATTCCAGGATTCTGACTGCTTTTTTTAGCAGATTTTATAGATAAACCGTTTAATGCCTGATTTCCGTCGGCATATTTTACAGGTTTTAATTGTGCGTTTATAGTGTTAGAAAACAGTATGGTAGCAAAAATAAGAAGGGCTGAATTTTTCATGATTTTACAATTTTAAACAAATATCAGAAATATTCTCTTATAAAAAAACCTCGAAAGAAAGTTCTTCCAAGGTTTGTTTGTAATGTTTTTTCTGATCAAAATTATTCGCCGGGATGATACGTTTTTTCGGCATTTTTAATGACGTCTTCTTTATAAAAAAGAACATCTTTAAATTGTCCTTTTCGATACATTTCGGCCTGATCAGTGAAATGTTTTGAGTTTTCGTCTCCACTGTTTCCACCAGCCAACAATGATTTTGCTTTTATTTTTGGCCCAAATTCAACCGCACAGATAAAACTGTTTCCATTGTAACCATAACGTTTTTTAGAATTATTCTGATAACTGCTTTTAAAAGAAGGCAAACTTCCCCATGAACCTGGTCCGTAACCAACTGGTATACTTGGTTTTGAATCGTCATATTTTAAATCAATTGCACCGCTTGAACGCTGAAAACGGTTGATTTCGCCCCAAGCTACTTGCCATCTTCCAAATTTTGTTTCCAATTCTTTCAAAACGGCCTGCAATTGTGGTATCATTTGTGTCACTGTTGCATTTTTTGCAAATTTCTTGGTGTTTTCAACTTGATCCAATTCTCCTTCGTCAATATAAGCTTTCAAAATAATCGGGTCTAATTTATATGCCCATTCAACAGCCAGAGTAGTTGCAACTGAATTTTCTTTCGCATAATAATCCCAGTATTTCAGTATCGAAATTGGCTCTTTTAAAGCAGCATATTCTGGTGATTGTACGTTTATGTTTTTTTCGAAAACATTTATTAGACTTGGAATTAATATTTCGAAAATTGATAATTTCGAATCATAACCATCAGCAATTACTTTGTCTAAAGTATATTTGTTGCCTTTGCTGAAAATTCGGACTGCATTAATTCCTCTAAAATTTTCTCCATCTGGCGCCATATAAGGAATATAATCAGCTTTTTTTGGACTGTTTATCCCAGCAACAGAAAAAGGAGTAGAGTTGCAGTTTTGTAACCAGCCATTTACAGGATTATATAAATGAACGGTTTCGTTTACTTCATGCAAACCTTTCCATTGTGTTGCAGAAATTGAACCATCAATTACTTTTGACCAATTTAAATTTTTGTCCCGAATTGGAATAAAATTACCATGCCAATACGCTATATTTCCTTTATTATCAGCATAAACAGTATTGTTAGATGTATTAGCTTTCAAATCCATAGCTTTTTTGTAATCGTCAAAACTGGTCGATTTTGTTCGTACCCAACTTTGAATCAAACTTGTCATTGATCTGTTATTTGATTTTAAGCTAATCCATTTTCCGTCACGTTTAGCCATAATTGGGCCGTTGTTGGTAAAGTAGGTTTTGAATTTTTTTGGAATTAATTTTCCATTTTCGGTATAATTGATCGTGATTTCTTTTTCGATTACAGGTAACAGTTTGTTGTCAAATTCGTAAAATAATTTACCTTTTTTATCAACGATTTTTTCAGCATACATATCTGCCACATCAACGTTTGATGATGTATGCATCCAGCCGCAGTTTTCGTTGAAACCTTGATAAATAAAGAACTGTCCCCAAGTTACAGCGCCGTAAACATTCAAACCTTCTTCGCTGGTAATTTGAACCTCGGGTCTGAAGTAAAAAGTTGTATGTGGATTTATATATAAAATGGCATTTCCGTCAGCGGTTTTAGATGGCGCAAATGCAAATCCGTTTGATCCAGTTTGAACGTATTTTTCTCTTTCTACGTAAGCCACTTTATCATTATTTCCAGAGTAAAAAGCTTTCAACTCGGCTGTTGAAAGGTCGGCGGTACTAATCGCGCCAATACTTCCGTCAGTCCAAAGTAGCGGAAACCACGGTTCAAAATGTGTTAAAAGTGCCGGTTTTACTTCTGGATGTTTGTACAAATAAAAATTGATGGCATCGGCATAACTATTCAAAAGCTTTTTTAGCCATACAGGCGCTTTTGTATAATCAGCTTTTGCTTCGTCTACATCAATCAGGAGTTTGATTTCTAAATCATTGTACAAAACCGATTGCCCTTTTATTTCTGAAAGACGTCCCAGTTTTTCAATATAATTCATTTCAATTCTTTTGAAATCGTCTTCACACTGCGCGTACAATAATCCAAAAACAGCATCGGCATCTGTTTTTCCATAAACATGTGGAATTCCCCAATTGTCTCTAATGATAGTAACTTGTTTGGCAATATTTTCTAATCGGGCGACTTCTTTTGTGTTGGTTTTTTGTGCCGAAATTTGAAAACTCACACAAATGAAAAAGAAGGATTTTATTATTTTAGAATAGAAATGCATGATTATTTGATATTAAATTTTTGACCAGGAGTGTAAATGCTCATTTGTAAATTCTCGATCGATATAAGATTGTTTTTGTTTGATTTTTTGATTCCTTTTGGCTTGCGAACTACAATAACTTCGCTTTCTCCAGCAACTTCAACCTGATTATTTCTAACAATTATTGCAGTTGCCTCATCGATACCAATTCCGGTTAATTCCGGAAATTCAACTAAAGCAGAAAGTAATCTGTTGTAACGGTTTCTTTTTAAGAAATGCTGATCAATAACGGCAGTTTTCAATAATCCCAAACCTTCAGAAGTTTCTAAATTATCGTATCGAATATTGTCAAAAGTGCCCGAATATTCTTTTTCTAATTTCTGATTTCCAGTAATCATTTTTTCAGACATTACAGCCGCTCCGGCACTCGTTCCAGAAATTGTGCTTCCGTTTTCATAAGCTTTTTGAATTGCTGTTTTGATTGGCGTATTATGAACAACAGCCATGAAACGGCTTTGGTCGCCTCCGCTTATAAAAATCAGTTTTGCTTTTTGAACAGAATCTGTAAGTTTTTTGTTTTGTGCAGTTGCTGCAGTGAAATTCAGCATCACAATTGGGTTTTGCGTCAATTTCACCATTTGTGTTTTAAAGAAAATAAAAGAGCTGTCCGGTTCTTCACTCGACATAGGCAAAACCACGATATAATCTTTTTTTCCTAATTCGGCGACAGCCAAAACCTGTTTCATTAAAGCATCTGAACGATCGCCTCCGCCAATGATGAATAATTTCCCTTTTGGATTTTGTGCCTGCATTAAAAAGCTTGTCAATAACAATAACACCGAAATTGATTTTTGGAAAGAAAATTTAAAAAGAAACTGATTTTTCATAGTTATTCGGTTTAGTTATTTGGATTTTCTAAAAATTTTGAAAGAGAAGAATTGACAATAAAAAGCACATCTTTTATTTTGTCAAAATCTACTTTCGAAGCTTTGTCGTTCGGTGTATGATAATCATCGTGAAAACCGCTGAAAAAAGTCATAATAGGAATTCCTTTTGCAGTAAACGACGCATAATCGCTTCCTGAATGCCCGTTCGTTTCCCATAAATCTAAACTAAACGGATTTTGAAGTTTCGCATTGATTTCGGTGGACATTTTTCTCAAATTTCCATCTTCTTTTTGAGTTCCAATACTTAAAATTCGCTGTAATTTATCCTCTGGCGCACTTCTGGAAATCATATCCATATTGATTGCCAACAGTATTTTTTGTTTGCTGAAATCAAAATTCTGAACAAAATACTCGCTTCCTAAAAGTCCCATTTCTTCTGCAGTCCATGAAGCAAAAAGAATATTGTAGGGAGGTTTTATTTTAGATTCCGACCAATTTTTTGCTAAAGCCAGCATTCCTGAAGTTCCCGATGCATTATCATCGGCGCCGTTGTAAATTGAATCTTTTATAATGCCCAAATGATCGTAATGTGCTCCAACGATAATGGTTTTGGTAGAATCTTTTCCCTGAATCATTCCTAAAACATTTCGGACAGGAAAAGTTTCAGTCTGTAATTCAATGGAGAAATTAACTTCTGTGTTTTTTAATAGGGAAGAAGAAGTTTGAAGTTTCAGAGCTTTCTTTTCAAATATTTCCAATGAAATTTTAGTTTCAGATAAAAGTTTTTCGGCCGCTGATTTGTTCAGCCTAAAAATTGGAATCGAAATATTTGATGTAGTTTCTAAAGAATGAAAAACATCATTTTCTTTTGATTCTTTTGATTTGAAACTTGCTTTAGAATCGACAATAATTAAAGTAATTGCGCCTTTGTTTATAGTATTCTGCAATTTTATTTCTTCTAAATTATTTTCTTCAGGAAATAACTTTTTGAATTTCTGATAAACTTTAGATGTTGTGTCCTGATGGCTTGGAAATCCTTTTACTATCACAACGATTTTATTTTTTACATCTAGATTTTTATAATCGTTATAACTTCCGTCAGGAACACTTAATCCATAACCTGCAAAAACAACTTGTGCATTTTTTTGTAAAGATGTTGAAATTGGTGTAACTCTAAAATCTGTTTCTGGTGAAAGTGTAATGGTTTCTTTTCCTTTTTTGATTTCGAAAGCTGTTTTGGTAATTGTATGTTCTAAAACTTTAAAATCCTGAAAATAGTCTTCAGATTTGTAAGGCTTCAGCTGATACAAACTCATCATTGAGGCAACATATTCTGAAGCCATAAAACCGCCTTTTTGCGTGGCTCCGCGTCCTTCCATCCAATCTGACGCTAAAAAAGAAAGTGTTCCTGTAAAATCACTTTTAGAAGGATTTGGAACTGAAATCTGCGAAAACAGCATTGATTTACAGCAAAAAAGAGTAAATAAAAGCAGGATTCGTAAACGCATTTTTTTAGTTTAAAAGTTGATTATAATGAAATGTTTCTTTTAAAAGCACAACCTAATTCAATAATCGAATCAGTTTTGGCAATTCCGGGAATGTTATCGATTTTCTCGTAAAGAATTTTTCGCATGTGTTCGTGATTCTTCGCTACAATTTTTATGTAAAGCGTAAAAGAACCTGTAACATAATAACATTCTGTAATTTCGGGAATTTTTTTCATTTCTTCTATAATTCGATCAGAATCAGAATCTTTATTTAATGTGATTCCGGTGAAAGAAGCCCAATCATAACCAATATTTTTTTCTTGTATAATAGGTTTAATTCCGCCAATTACACCTTGCTCAATCATTCTGTTGATTCGCTGATGTACCATGGTGTTGGAGATTTTTAAATTGGTTGCAATTGCAGAAAAAGCCATTCTTCCGTCTTTTTCTAATTCCTTCAGTATATTAATATCGAATTCGTCTAGTATATCCATTCTTTTAAAATCTTCTTTTTATTTTATATAGTCCCTAAGGGACATAATTATTTCATATATATATTTTTCTACCAATATTTAACTCCTAACGGAGTATTAAATTTTTTATGCCTAATCATTTAAATATCTCGGAGAGATTAAATATTGGTAGCTAAAAAAATAGCACAACTCAATTTGTCTCGTAGAGACTGCATAAATATTATCTTTTTGATTTATAAAAGTAACTATTTTTTTCAATAATCAGGAATAAAATCAAAACATTGAATAGGTGAATTTTATTTTAATTTCCTTTTAAAAATTAAATTTGACTTATTTTAATGGAATATAAGTTTAATTTTTGCTTTTTTATGGCTTGTTTGAGAATTTTTGATACTTTTGTGTTTGAAAAATAACATATTATGACACATACAGAAAACATACTTTCGTCAAAATCTGAAGTTTTGATTGAAAAAGAGAATAAATACGGAGCTCATAATTATCATCCGCTTCCTGTGGTTTTAGAAAAAGGAGAAGGAGTTTATGTATGGGATGTTGACGGAAAAAAATATTTTGACTTCCTATCAGCTTATTCGGCAGTAAATCAAGGACATTGCCATCCTAAAATTGTACAGGCAATGGTTGATCAGGCTCAAAAATTGACACTGACGTCTCGTGCTTTTTACAATGACAAATTGGGAAATTACGAAGAATATATTACCAATTATTTTGGTTTTGATAAAGTTTTGCCAATGAATACTGGTGCTGAGGCCGTAGAAACAGCGCTTAAAATATGCAGAAAATGGGCTTATGAAGTAAAAGGAATTTCTGAGAATCAAGCGCAAGTAATTGTATGCGAAAACAATTTTCATGGAAGAACAACTACGATTATCTCATTTTCTAATGATGAATCGGCTCGTAAAAACTTCGGACCATTCACAGATGGATTTATAAAAATTGAATATGATAATCTTGAAGCTCTTGAAAAAGCTTTAGAATCATCAAAAAATATTGCTGGATTTTTAGTTGAACCAATTCAGGGTGAAGCGGGAGTTTACGTTCCGTCAGAAGGATATTTGGCGAAAGCAAAAGCGTTATGTGAAAAACATAATGTTTTATTTATTGCCGATGAAGTTCAGACAGGAATTGCACGTACTGGAAAATTATTGGCAGTTCACCACGAAAATGTACAGCCTGATATTCTGATTTTAGGAAAAGCAATTTCTGGAGGTGTTTATCCAGTTTCGGCTGTTTTAGCAAATAACGAAATCATGAATGTGATTAAACCAGGTCAGCACGGATCTACTTTTGGTGGAAATCCTGTTGCGGCAGCGGTTGCGATTGCAGCATTGGAAGTTATAAAAGATGAAAAACTAGCTGAAAATGCAGAACGTCTTGGTATTATTTTGAGAAAAGGATTAAACGAAATCGCAGAAAGAAATCATTTGATTACGCTGGTTCGCGGAAAAGGGCTTTTGAATGCAATTGTAATTAATAGCGGCGAAGATTCTGATTTGGCTTGGGAAATTTGTCTGAAATTCAGAGACAATGGTTTATTGGCAAAACCTACGCACGGAAACAAAATTAGATTTGCTCCGCCATTAGTAATGACAGAAGATCAAATTAGAGAATGTCTTGAAATTATTGAGAAATCTTTGAATGAGTTTAGATAAGGTTCTAAGTTGCTAAGACTCTAAGATTTTTATTAAGAAAGGTTCAAAGTTTTATAGAATAACTATAAAACTTTGAACCTTTTTTATGTTCAAAAAACTCAGAACCTTAGCGCCTTAGTATCTTAGAATCTTAAAAAAAATTAGCTTCCGTAACCAGGATTTTGCGTGATTTTTTTGTTGGCATCTGTTTCTTTTAATGGAATAGGGAAGACCAATCTGTTTGCATCATACGGAATCAAATCTGAACCGTCGCCATCTGAACTGATATCAATAGATTGTTTTGTTCTGCGGATATCATGAATTAAAAATCCTTCCATTCCTAATTCTAATTGACGTTCTAATAAAATATCATCAATGGTTACACTTGCCAATTCATCGGCATTTGCTCTTGAACGAATAATGTTGATGTCATCCAATGGCGTGTTACCAACGGCAGTTCCAGCACGTAAATTACTTTCAGCTCTAATTAAATACATTTCGGCTAAACGAATAACAGGTACATCACCAAATTGATCCGTAAATTTAGAAGTTAAAAGTCGTCCGTTATCTTCGTTTATATAATTAAAAGCAGCTCTGTCATCAGGATCGCTAAATTTCTCTAAATAAGCATCTCTAATTGTGAAATCACCACCACGGCCTCCATTTCCTTCAGATGCATAAAAAGTCACCATATCGTTCACACCGGTTTGTTTTGTAATTTGAATAGCAAAAACGTCTTCCGATTTATCTGTATCGTGATTGAAAGCGTCAGCATATTTTGCAGACAATGCGTGACCACTGTTTTCTATAACGTCATTTGCTGCATCTCTTGCTGCCGCATAATTTCCTTGTTGCAAGTAAACTCTCGCTAATAAAGCTTTTGCGGAATATTTATCAGCATAAAAACTGTTTTCAGCAGGAAGATTGGCGTAAGCTAAATTTAATCCGTCAATAATTACTTTGTAAACTTCATCAACAGTGCTTCTTTCTTTTGAAAGATCAACACTAAAATCATAAATAGCATTTGGTCTGATTACAACTCCTAATTGTGAGTTTGCCTGTCCGGCAACATAAGGTTTTGCAAAAAATCGCACCAAATCAAAATAGGCTAATGATCTTAAAAAATTAGCTTCTCCAATCATGACAGCTTGTCTGTTGGGATCTTTTACTTTATCAATGTTTTCAATAACCGTATTTGATGCATTAATAATTGAATAAAGTCTTGAATATGTCCCTTCAATAATCACGTTGTCAGACAGCATAAGCTTGTTGTACATTTGTCTAAGTTCACCAAAGGTTCCACGCCATCTTAAGTCGGTTGTGCTTAGTGAGCCTGTTACACCAAGTAGATCGGCATAAAGTAAAACTCGGCCTCCGTAGGCATTTCCATTTGCGGCAAGTGCATAAGTTCCTGTCAGGACATTTGTAACACCGCCTTCGGTACTTAAAGTGACAGTTCCGTCTTCTCTTTGCTTAGGATCTAAATCTAATTCATTTTCACAACTTGTAAAAAAGACTGCGAAAATTATAAGTATGATTAATTTATTTGCTTTCATTTTGATCATTTTAAAAATTAATATTTACTCCCATCGCAATTGTTTTAGCTGGTGGTGCTGAGTAAAAATCTTCTCCAATTATTGCAGCTCCACTGGCTCTTGAATCATCTCTCCTTGCTTCTGGGTCATATCCTTTGTAATTTGTAAAAGTAAGCAAGTTAACAGCAGTAAAATATACTCTCAGACTGCTCAGTTGCATTTTAGCTACTGCTTCTTTTGGTAATGAATATCCAAAAGTCAGGTTTCTTAAACGAACAAAATCTGATTTATCTAAATAACGAGTTGATGCCTGAGTTCCGTTTGAACCTCCAAATCTTGCTTGCGGCACATTCGTAATATCACCAGGTTTTTGCCAGCGGTCTAACTGATCCAGTGTTTGGTTGTCAAAATAATCAGCAGCGGTTGATTGATATTGTCCTGCTGAATTAAAAATACTTGCACCCCATTCGCCCTGAAAAGTAAAACTAAAATCAAATCCTTTGTAAGTCATTGTATTTGTAAGTCCAGACATCAAGGTTGGGAATGGATTACCGGCAATGATTCTTTTTGCTTGGCTGTAATCGTTTGTAGTGCTTTTGTCAATACTTCCATCAGCATTTGTTGTATTTTTCACAAAAAGAGCATCTCCGTTTGCAGGATCAACTCCGGCATATTCAACTAAGTAAAAAGATGAAATGTTTTCGCCAACTCTGTTAATTCCGTAATCAAGAATAATGTCGGTATTGTTGTTTGGTAATGATTTTACTTTTGATTCATTTGTGGTAAGGTTGAAACTTGTATTCCATCTAAAGTTTTCTGTTTCAATGTTTTTTGTATTCAAAGTAAATTCAAAACCGTTGCTTCTTATTTTACCAATATTTTTATTAATGTATGATGCTCCTGAACTTAACGGAAGAGGAACCTGGAACAATAGACCATCAGTATCTTTTTGATAGTAATCTGCTTCAAATGTGATTTTATTTATGAAGCCTATTTCGAAACCTACATCAGTCTGAGTTGATTTTTCCCAAGTAAGATTGTCATTTCCGGCCTGATCAAAAGTAAGACCTGATTTTAGGTTATATGGATTTGGTCTATACAATTGGCGTGAAGCGAAGTTCCCGATTTCGGCATTTCCTAATTTACCCCAGCTTCCTTTTACTTTTAAATAACTTAAAATGTTGTTGTCTTTTAAGAATTCTTCTTGTGAAATAACCCATCCTGCAGAAAACGCAGGGAATACTCCAAATCTTTCATTTTTTCCAAAACGAGAAGAACCGTCACGACGAATACTTGCTTTGAAAAGATATTTTCCGGCATAAGCATAATTTAATCTTCCAAACTGAGAAACAAACGCATAATCAGTTTCACTTCCATGACCCTCATTTACTTCGGCACCACCGTCGATAGTATGGAAATCATCATTTGGGAAATAAATACTGTTTACATCCTGATAACGTCTGTTGTATTTGTTGAATTCCATACCGGCAACAACATTTAGCACATGTTTTTCTGCGAAAGTATGATCGTATGTGAAATAATTACTGAAAACATAATTTTCTGTATTTACTGAAGTTGCAAATACTGCTCCGTCAGTTGCCATAAATGGAGCATTTTTTCCTTGCCAATAATCTTCAGTTTGCATTAAAAGGTCATAAGAGAAATCGGAATTGAATTTCAAATCTTTAGTCAGTTTTAATTCGCCGAAAATTTTTCCGGTAAGTCTTCTCATGATTGTTTTCCAGGAAGTATTGTCTTTCGCTAATAAATAGTTGACATACTCTGTATTGGGGTTTGGTGTTCCGTCTTCTAATCTTGCTTGTGAAATTGGAGCCTGAGCCACAGACTGCAAAGGTGTAGAGAAGGAGTTATCATCCTGAACCCTGTGCATTAAAGCTCTTGAAAAACCAAAATTCATTCCCACTGTAAAGCGATCTGTAACTTTGTGTGAAACGTTTGATCTCGCTGTTATTTTTTCAAGATCATTGCTGTCGATAATTCCGATTGTGTTGTTGTATGCTCCAGAAAAGAAATATTTTGTTTTTTCATCCCCTCCCGAAACACTAAAATCAGCATCAGTAGTATAACCTGTTCTAAAAGCAATATCTTGCCAGTCGGTATTAATTTCTCCGTTTCTCCAGTCGGTTCCCTGAGATAGATATTCTAATTCATCTTCTACAGATTCTAAATCATCAACATTTCGTCCAGCTTCCTGCAACAATTCAACATATTGTTTTGCATTCAACCATTTTCTTTTGTGTGTTGCCTCGCTGACACCTTGAGAGAAATTAAGAGAAAAATTCCCTTTTCCTTCTTTTCCTTTTTTTGTCGTAATTAATACAACTCCATTTGCTCCACGAGCTCCATAAATTGCAGCAGATGAAGCATCTTTTAAAACATCGATCGATTCAATTTCGTTTGTACTTAATGTAAGTAATGGATTTGTTGGTGCTCCGTTGCTTGATTCGTTATCATTAATAAGCGGAATTCCATCTAAAACATACAATGGCTGAGTTCCCGCACTGATACTTGCCGCACCACGAACTCGGATATTGATTCCACCTTCAACTTTACCGTTTGTTTGTGTAATTTGAACTCCGGCTAGTTTACCAACCAAAGCATTTTGTACGTTTGAAACTGGAATTTGCTGAATATCTTTTGCTGTTACACGAGCAATATTATCGGTTAAATTCTTTTTTGATTGTGTACCGTATCCCACAACAAGAACAGCTTCAAGCTCATTTTGAGTTTCAACCATTTTAATTGTCATTGAGTTAGAAGCTTTTACTTCAACGGTTGCAAAACTAACATAACTAGCTACTAAAATATCGCCAGTTTTGGCCTGAATTTTGAAATTTCCATCAAAATCAGTTTGTGTACTGACACTTGTTCCTTTAAGAACAATGTTTACCCCTGGAATGGGAACACCTTTGTTATCAGTAACTGTACCAGAAATTGCCCCTCCTTGAGCCACAGCTATTTGCACACTCAAAACGAGCAATAGCCAAAAAAAATGTTTTAAATTAATTTTCATTTTTTATTGTGTTTAAATTAGTTCTTTCAAATATCTTAAATTTATGTTAAGTTGAAACCTCTTTTTAACATTAAAAATAACACATAACTTCATTTTTGTAATATTTGTAACAATTAGTACTCAAATACTTTTATTTTGTAAAAATTTAAGGGGTAATGTGATTAATATTTAATTGATTGGTTCTGTTTGAGTTGTATGTATTAAGAATTAACATAAAAACAGAGAAAGTATTGGTTGTTGTAGATATTTATAAAAGAATTTGATTAACTTGTTAATAAAAAAAAGCGACTGTTCAGGAAAACAATCGCTTTTGGGTATAATTACTTAAAATATCAAAAAAAGTAATTATTTTTTAGAGAATTTAATCTCAATATTTTTAAAATTTGACTTTTTTCAGTTCCCACAAAGTCTTGATAAAAGTATCAACATCTTGAGTGGTATTGTAAAATGCTAATGAAGGACGAACTGTAGTTTCAACTCCCATTCGTCGCAAAATTGGCTGAGCACAATGATGTCCGGTTCTTACTGCAACACCTTCTTTGTTTAGTGCCTGACCAACTTGATCATTTGTATATCCTTGTAAATTGAAAGACAATACACTCGCTTTGTCTTTTGCAGTACCGATTAAACGTACTCCTGGAATTTCTTTAAGAAGCCTTGTTGCATATTCTAATAAATAGTGCTCATATTGGCCAATTTGTTCAATTCCGAGTTTGGTTACATAATCTATTGCTGCTCCAAGACCAATTGCATCGGCGATATTTCCGGTTCCGGCTTCAAAACGATTGGGTGCTTTGTGGTATTTTATTTCCTCAAATGTCACATCCTGAATCATGTTTCCGCCAGATTGATACGGCTGCATTTCGTTCAATAAATCTTCTTTTCCGTATAAAGCGCCAATTCCTGTTGGGCCAAAAAGTTTATGTCCGGAAAAAACCAACCAATCCGGATTTAAATCCTGGACATCCACTTTCATGTGCGAAACAGACTGAGCGCCGTCAATCAAGACTTTTGCTCCGGCTGCATGCGCCATTTCTGTTATTTTTTTGGCTGGAGTTACGGTTCCCAATGCATTTGAAACTTGTGTAAAAGCTACTAAACGTGTTTTTGAATTCAGCAGTTTTGCATATTCGTCGAGTAAAATCTGACCATCATCATCAACTGGAATTACACGAAGTTTTAAACCTTTTTTATCGGCCAATCTTTTCCACGGAACGATATTAGCATGATGCTCCAGATTACTTACAATAATCTCATCTCCGGAATTTAAATTTTGATCGCCCCAAGTTGAAGCTACTAAATTTATTCCTTCGGTAGCACCTCGAACAAATACAATTTCGTTTACCGAAGATGCATTTAAAAACGTTTTTACTTTTTCGCGAGCAGCTTCATAAGCGTCAGATGCACGCGCTGCTAATTCATGTGCTGCGCGGTGAATGTTCGAATTTTCATGCTCGTAGAAATATGCAATTCGATCAATAACTGATTTTGGTTTTTGAGTTGTTGCTGCATTATCAAACCATATTAAAGGTTTTCCGTTTACAGTTTCACTCAAAATTGGAAAATCCTTTTTGATCAATTCGGCATTAAAAGCTGAACTTGTACTTCCGCGTAGTGGATTTGTTCCGAAAGAACTTCCAACAATAGCATTTGTACTTTTCTGATCAAAAGCAAACGGATTCTGATCTAAAAAATAATACGAGTTTTGAAGATCACTTCCGCTTGACGGAAAATCATTTCGCTTTCTAAAAAAAGTATCAACAGTTTCTAAAGCTATTTTCAGCTCATTTTCAAAAGATGAATTTTCGCTTTGAAAAGGCAAATATTGATCATTTAAAAACAGCGATGAAAAAATTGATTCCTCATTAAGTTGTGGCGTATTATTAGTTTTTAAATTGATATCATTAAAACCAGTCTGCGGATTATTAATATTTAGTCCGTTATCTTCAGGAATTCCAGAAGAAGGGATGCCATATTTAGGATCGAAACCTGCACCAGCGTTTGGGTACAAAGCCGAAGCGCTCGAACTTTGAGAAGCACTTGCTGGTGAACCTCCAAAACCGCTGAACGAAGGCGGAACCAGATTAACATTTAACGGACTTTGCACAGGAAACGGCGTTAAAATATTGGCGCCACCAGCATGCAAAAGTGTTTCTGCAATTTTTGTTGCTCGAGGATGTTCCGCTTTATCTGGACTAAGCGAAATTTCTTTTGGAAATTCATTTGGCAGCGCACTGAACAGCTCGTTGGCTAAATTTTGCAGTTCGTCAATGTTTGGCAAACCATTTATGTTAGTATTTGTACTCATGATACTTTCCTATTTCGACATCTTCTAAAACAGCAATGGCATCATCAACCAAAATAGCTAAAGAACAATAAAGCGAAACTAAGTAAGAAGCAATCGCTTTTTCATTAATTCCCATAAAACGAACTGATAATCCAGGAGATTGTTCGCCTTGTAATCCCGGCTGAATCAATCCGATAACTCCTTGACGGCTTTCACCAGTACGTAATAAAATGATTTTTGATTTTCCTTTTACAATCGGCAATTTATCAGATGGAATAAGCGGAATTCCTCTCCAAGTTAAAAATTGAGACCCAAATAAAGATATTGTTGGTGGCGGAACACCTCTGCGTGTACATTCACGTCCAAAAGCGGCAATTGCCAGCGGATGAAGTAAAAAGAAACCTGGCTCTTTCCAAACTTTAGTAAGCAATTCATCTAAATCATCAGGCGTCGGCGCTCCGGTGCGTGTTTTTATAATTTGCGAAGGCGCTACATTGCTTAATAATCCGTAATCTTTATTGTTGATTAACTCGCTTTCCTGACGCTCTTTAATGGTTTCTATTGCCAGTCGAAGTTGCTCTGTGATTTGATTATACGGTTTGCTGTATAAGTCAGAAACACGCGTATGAACTTCTACAATAGTCTGAACGGCAGCAAGATTATATTCTCTTGGATTTTCAACATAATCAACAAAAGTGTTTGGTAAAACTCTTTCGTCGCGTGCAGAACAATCGACTTCAATGTGGTTTGCATTTTTAACTTTGTTCAAACGAAATACTCCTGATTCTACTGGTGTCCAATGTAAAAGATGTGTCAGCCAGCGTGGAGAAGTTGTTCCAATTTGGGGTACGGTACGTGTTGCAATTGCGAGCTGTCTTGCTGCAACATCGCCTAATGCGGTCTGTTGTTGTTTTGATTCTGCCATTTTTCTGGTATTTTAATAGGTTTGTAAATTATTTTTTGCTTGCTTAAAGTTATTCATAATTTTAATCAAATAACTCATCTACAGATAAATATCTTTCTCCAGTGTCATAATTAAAAGTCAGGATTACAGCATCTTCGGGAATATCTTTGAGTTTTCTCGATAGTGCTGCAAGTGCAGCTCCGGTCGATATTCCGGCAAAAATTCCTTCTTCTTTTGCTATTCTTTTGGTAAAATTGTACGATTCGTTTTTATCAACAGTTAAAATATGATCTACATATTCGCGATTAAAAACTTCCGGAATAAAACCCGCTCCAATTCCCTGAAATGGATGTGGAGACGGCAATCCACCACTCAAAACGGGCGACAAGGCCGGCTCGACAGCATAAGTTTGAAGATTCGGGAAATGCTGTTTTAATATTTTTGAAACTCCTGTAATGTGACCTCCGGTTCCAACTCCGGTTATTAAATAATCGATTCCATCTGGAAAATCGGCTACAATTTCTAGAGCAGTTGTTTTTTCGTGAATTTCAACATTTGCTTTGTTGGTAAATTGCGAAGGAAGAAAAGAGTTTTTAATCGTCGAAGCCAGTTCTTTTGCTCTTTCAACTGCTCCTGATGTTCCTTTTTCTCTTGGTGTCAAAACATATTCGGCGCCATAGGCATTTAAAATTCTCCTGCGTTCAATACTCATCGATTCGGGCATTACCACAATAACTTTATACCCTTTTACCGCAGCAACCAATGAAAGTCCAATTCCAGTATTTCCTGAAGTTGGTTCAATAATTACGGTATCCTGATTTATAAGACCTTTTCGTTCAGCATCTTCAATCATTGCGAGAGCGATTCGGTCTTTAATACTGGAACCTGGATTTGATTTTTCCAATTTAATCCACACCTCATGTGATTTAAAAAGTTTGTTTAATCGAATGTGAGGAGTGTTTCCTATGGTTTCTAAAATGTTTTGATATTTCATTGGTTTTGATATTTTTAAATAGAATAAAAAATGGGTGCTGGAAAAGGATTATTGTCTCTGATTTTAATTTCGTTTTTATGATACACAACAGAATTGGAAGGGATTGTATAAGTCAGCCAGACGTTTCCGCCAATTATGGAATCTTTCCCAACTGTAGTTTGACCGCCAAGGATTGTGCTATTGGCATATATAATGACATTATCCTCAATTGTTGGATGTCTTTTTATAAAGGCTTCGTCTTTTTTTACACTCAAAGCTCCAAGTGTAACGCCTTGATAAATTTGTACATTATCACCAATAATTGTTGTTTCTCCAATCACGATTCCTGTTCCGTGATCGATAGCGAAATCTTTTCCAATTTGTGCGCCGGGATGAATTTCAATACTCGTTTTGATATGCGCATATTCTGAAATTGTTCGGGCTAATAATTTTAAATCCTGCTCCCAAAGCTGATGAGAAAATCGATAAACGGCAATAGCGAAAAAACCAGGATACGAGTATAACACTTCTTCCAGAGATTTGGCCGCAGGATCTTTTGTAAATATGGTTACAGCGTCGTTTAATGCTTTTTTGTGCAATTTCGGAATCGCTTCAAAAAAGTTTTTGGTCTGCTGTTTTTGGTCGCTTTTTGGTGAAAAATCCAAAACCAATTCATCAAACTGTTTTTCCAGCTGATTGAATTTGTATTTGATTGTTGCCTCAGATTCTAATGATTTTGAGGTATTCGAAAATAATATCACAAACAAATCATCTATAAACTGATGGATTAATTTTTTCTCAGGCAGAATAACTAAGTCATGATGCTGTTTTGCTATTTCTTGATAAAATGAACTCATAACGATTATTTTATGGTTAGAAAAAGATTTTTATTTCTTCAGCAATGCACCGCCCGGCATTACCTCTGGTTTTAGTTTGAATTTACTGTATTCTACAACGCCAGTGCGATCTGCCCATTCAAAATAAGATGCCGAAAGTTTATTGACAATTCCCGGATTTTGCTGTGCTACATTGGTAGTTTCGCCACGGTCTGTTTCCAAATTATAAAGTTCCCATTCGTAAGAAGGATAAATCGAAACCAATTTCCATTTTCCTTCACGAACTGCTCGGTTTCCAGCTCTTTCCCAGAAAAGAGGTTCGCCTCGGTTAACTTCTGAAACATTGTCAAATAAAACAGGAAGCAAACTTTTTCCCGGAAGCGGATTCGTATTTACGTTATTATAATTTTTAGGATATTCAATTCCAGCCAATTCGTAGAAAGTAGGAGCGAGGTCAATAATATGCCCGGTTCCTTTATCAATTCTTCCGGCTTTTATTTTTGATGGAAACCAAGCAATAAACGGGGAACTGAAACCGCCTTCGTGCATATTATTTTTATATTGCTGAAGTGGCGTATTTGATAAATAAGCCCAGTTTTGTTCTTGATAATCAAATGATCCTGAAGTTCCAACTGGTCCGTCATTTCGAACTAAACCTCTTCCTAACGGATTGTAAGTATTAAATCCGCCTTGAGCGCCATTGTCTGAAATGAAAATAATCAGTGTGTTTTTATCCTTTTTTAAAGCTTTTAGTTTATCCAAAACTTTCCCCACATTCTGATCCATATTGTCGACCATTGCCGCATAAACTTCCATTTTGGCTTTCCAGAATTGTTTTTCGTCATAAGTCAGTTTACTCCACTCTGGAACTTCAGGATCTCTTGGCGAAATAGTCTGGTTGGCTGGCAAAATACCGCTAGCTTTTAATTTCTCAATTCTTTTTTCTCTCAAAACATCCCAGCCTTCGTCAAACTTTCCTCTGTATTTGGCAATGTCAACAGGTTTTGCCTGCAACGGCCAATGAGGTGCGGTAAAAGCTAAATACAAGAAAAAAGGTTTGTTTTCTTTATTTTGTTCCTCTAAAAATGTCACGGCATTATTTCCAATTTCATCTGTGAAATAATATGAATCATCTTTTGGATGCAGTTCTTCGTTATTACGAATCAGTTTTACCGGATATGGTGTTTTTCCGAAAGGCAAAGGCTTTGTATCAAAATAGTTTGAAGCGCCTTTTAAAATGCCATAAAATTTATCAAAACCTCTTTGGTTGGGCCATTGCGCTTGATCTTCAGAACCAACATGCCATTTTCCAGATAAAATGGTACTATATCCGCCAGAACGGAAAACTTCTCCTAAAGTCAAAGATTCCTTGTTTAAATATCCTTGATAAGCTGGCAATCCCAAATTAACATCAAAAAAGCCAACGCCCGCTTTGTGCTGATATTGGCCAGTTAGGAGGGAAGCTCTTGTTGGCGCGCAAATAGAGTTATTGTAGAATTCACGTAAACGCAAACCTTCATTTGCCAATTTATCCAGATTTGGGGTTTTAATTTCTGAACCATAATTTCCTAAATCAGAATATCCCATATCATCTACCATAATCAGAATGATATTTGGTTTTCCTGTATTCTGAGCGTTTATTGTAGTAAAACTGGTAGCTCCGGTTATTAGGGCAGAAAATAATATCGAGGTAATTTTAGTATTCATTTTAAAATGCTTTTTGTTTGTTGTTTTTTGTTTTGAAATGATAAATGTTCTTTAATTGGTTTGTTTCTGTTGCCGCAGAAATGACTCTTTATAAAGGTATAACATTATGGCACAGCTTCGTTTGAGACGAACTGCATGATATATTGTGAATTAAATTTGAGTAAAAGTGGGGTTTGTTTCGATTTTAAATTAAGCAAATCATGACAAACAAATGTGAGAATTAACAACAGCTACACATATAACAAAAAGTGTTATAGGTGAAATTTTTAGGAAGAATGAAAGACGTTCTGTGTGCTATTGTTTTCAAAATGTAAGTTTTAAATATTAAACTCTACTAATTCTATAGACAAAGTTATGTTTAATATTGTAAAAACCAAATTAATCTTGATTTTTTTTTGAAAAAAGAAGTGATGGAGAAGGGGTTAAGGAATGTTTTGAAATATAATTTATTGATTTTTAAGCAATTGTAATGATGTCTGGGAAGGTATTAAAGATGTAGTTTGTCATTTCGAGGAACGAGAAATCGCACAAGTTTATCCACAAAGATTGTCGAATTTCTTTGTAGAATTCCTAGTGCGATTTCTCGTTCCTCGAAATGACAAACAGAATGGATAATTGATGATTTAAAAAACTTTGCGTTTTTGCGATTTTGCGAGAGAATTTCGCAGTGTTATAGAATTATAAAACTTATTTTCCAAACAACAAAAAAGCAATAATCAGCGTAACAATCACATTGAAAAATTGTGCAATTAAAAAAGCATACAATGGTTTGCGACTATTATTAGCAAGTAAATCTTTAAAATTAGTTTCTAAACCAATACTTGTAAAAGCTAAGGCAAACCAAATGCCCTGCAAATTTTTCAAACTGTCTTTTACCGAATCTCGAACTTCTGAAGTAATAAAAAAAGAAAATAGGAGAGAAGCCAGAATAAAACCAATTACGAATTTTGGAAAACGTTCCCAAATAACTTTCAAAGTAGGTTTTGATTCCACAACTTCAGCCGATTTATTATGTGTGTAAGTCCAATAAACGGATATTGCAAAAGCGGCTAATCCTAATAATACATTCTGCGAAAATTTTACAATTGTGCTGATTTTTAAAGCTGTTTCGCCAACCAAAGTTCCAGAAGCCACAACAGCTCCAGAAGTATCAATACTTCCGCCAAGCCATGCGCCGGTAACTTCTTCAGGGAAATTAAAATATTTTGCAATTATGGGCATGAAAATCATCATTGGAATGGCAGTTACCAAAACAATTGAAATTACATAAGACAATTTTTTAGAATCGCCTTTAATAGCGCCAGAAGTTGCTATCGCTGCAGAAACGCCACAGATTGAAACCGCACTCGAAATCATCATCGTTAATTCATCGTCAACTTTTAATTTTCGGCAAAGCCAAAAGGCGAAATACCAGACAGACAAAACAACAACCAAAGCCTGAATTAAGCCTAATGAACCTGCCTTTAAAATATCAGAAAAAATCACACTGGTTCCCAATAAAACCAATCCGATTTTGACGAAAACTTCTGTAGAAAGTGCTGAACGAAACCATTCTGGAAGTTTGATGAAATTTCCAATCAATAAACCAATTATCAAACTGAAAATCACGGCTTCTAAATTGAGTGCTTTTATTTCCGTATTTCCTGCAATAATTAATGCTAAAACCGTTAAAAAATAAACGATTGGAAAAACAATTAAAGAATATTTAATCGATTTCCCGATTAAAAAAGCGCCCAGAGTTCCAATTACAATTAGATATAAAAATTGCAATCCGAGGATTTTTAAATTTTCAAAATTAAAAACATCTGCGAGTAAATCTGTACCGTTTGACCACTTGAAAACCGGAACTTCAGGAAGAAATATAAAAAGGGAAATTCCGATAATTATGAAGCCTAGAATTACTACGGTCCAGTCTTCGTGAATGTTGAATTGTTTAGTTTGAGATGACATTAATTGAGTTTTAGATTAAACCCGACAGTCCCGAAGCCTCGGGATAAAACCTGTCGGGTTTGTATATTGTTTAATTACAAATCCACAAAGTATTTTTGTTTTCCAAAATCGAATTCATAATAAGTCAAATTAGGCCAAAGTGGCTTAATTAATCCTTTTTCCCAATTTTGCAAAGCAGTTTGCAGTTCTTTTACTTTTTCAGGATTTTTTGCAGCCAAATCTGTGGTTTCAGATTTGTCTTTTGCTAAATCATAAAGCCAGGTTTCATGTGTCTTGCCGCTTACGATTAATTTCCAGTTACCGCTTCTAATTGCTTTTGCATCGCCAGAACGCCAGTACAAATCTTTATGCGCTTCTTTATTGTTATTAACAACATCGATCAAATCAACGCCATCATAAACGCGGTCTTTTGGTAAGCCGGAACCAGTAATAGAAGAAATCGTGCTGAAAATATCCAAAGTACTAACAGGTGTTTTATAAATAGTATGCGGTTTGATTTTCCCCTTCCACGAAAGTGCAAACGGAACATTTATCCCGCCTTCAAAATGCGAAAATTTACCGCCTTTTAATGGTGCATTTGTTGTTGCAAAAGTATAATCGGCGCCACCGTTGTCGCTGGCAAAAATGATTAACGTATTATCTTCTAAACCTTCTTTTTTCACTTTGGCTCTGATTCTTCCAATTGCATCGTCTAAAGCGCTGATCATCGCATAATACACGCGTTTGTTTTTGTCTTTTACATTCGGGAAGCGATCGTAATATTTTTTACGAACCTGGAATGGCGTGTGCGGTGCATTGAACGGAACATAAAGTAAAAAAGGTTTGTTTTTATTTTTATCGATAAAAGCTTCCGCTTCATCAGCAAATGTTTCGGTTAAATACGCTTTGTTATGAATAATGGTTGTATCGCGGCGAATTTGTCCAATTCCGACACGGCCATTTCCCCAAATCATTTTATCGGTAAAATCTTTATGATGATGATTGATAATATCTGGGTTATCATCTTCGGGAGTGTAAAGTGAAAATGCCTGATAAAAACCATAATGATAATCGAAACCTCTGTCTAAAGGAAAAAAACCTTTGTTGTGCCCCAAATGCCATTTCCCGATAATTGCTGTGCTGTAACCTTCTTTTTTAGCCAAATCGGCAAAAGTAATTTCAGATTGTGGTAAACCTTGTGTGGCTATAGACGCTTCATTTGGGTAATTAATTTTTGCATTTAATCGCCAATTATTGGTATTGATTAAATATTTGAAAGCATAATATTCCAAGTTATTTTTTGGATAACGATCACCCGGTTGATATTCATGTCCAAAACGTTCTTGATAACGTCCTGTAAGTAATCCCGCGCGTGATGGCGAACAAATAGAAGCCGATACATAACCATCTGTAAAAGTAACTCCCGACGCTGCCAAAGAATCAATCTGTGGGGTTGGAGCTGCTTTTCCTCCGTATAACGAAATATCATATTTGCCTAAATCATCAGCAAGGAGAATGATGATATTTGGCTTTTTTTGAGAAGTTGAGGTATCTTTTTGTGCTAAAAATGCAGCTTTTCCTTTGGCTAATTTTTCATCGGGTTTTATTAAAGTTCCGTCTGTGTTTATTGGCCAGAATAAAAATGCTGCTATAAGAAACAGAATAATTAAAATGGGTATAACAATCTTTTTTATTTTTTTATAGTTTGGCATATTTTGTTTTTTGGTTAGTTTTTTTGAATGGAATAAAAGTGTCTACAAGAGCTTTGTGTTTTATGCGCATTTTTGTCATTTCGACGAAGGAGAAATCTTCGCAAGAAGCTCTACAAAGATTGGATATTCGTTGCGGAGTTACTCGTGAAGATTTCTCCTTCGTCGAAATGACAATATTGTGGTTATCCAAGTCTAAATAAAGGTCAAAAAGTTATTTCGATGCCAAAGCCACATCAACCTCATTTTTCAAATTTTCGAAACCTTCTTTTTTAAGAATGATTTTTCCGTTTTGATAAAGAATTAAGGTCGGGAAAACTTTTATGGTTTTCAAATCGGCGATGACTTGTGTGTTGTCTTCCAGATCAATTTCAACAACTTTCAGATTACTTCCGTATTGTGCTTTTATAGTTTCTAAAACAGGTTTTACTTTTTTGCAGGCACCGCAGTAAACGGAACCAATATCAACTAAAACCGTTTTATTATCAGCAATAATTTTGTTGTATTCTGTCAAGGTCAATTTGCTTTTTGAATTAGCAAAAAATGGTTTTCCGCTTCCAATCCAGTTGGCAATACCACCTTCCAGACTGTAGGCTTCTTTAAAGCCTTTTTTTAGTAAATCGTCTGCCAGCCAAACGCTTCTTCCTGCGCCGATAGAATAAGTGAAAACGGGTCTTGATTTATCTAATTTAGCAATTTTTTCGGCATAATCTTTTGATTCTAAATTGAAATTTACAGCACCTAGAATATGATTTAAAGCAAATTCTTCAGCTCCTCTCGCATCAATTATCTGCGGATTTTTTTCTGCTTGAATTTTGTTGTAAAAAACATCTAATGAAACTGTGTTTGAGCTTTTAGTTTGTGAAAAACCAACGATTGTAAAAAGCAGTATAAATGTTGAAATGCTGTTTTTGAATATTTTATTTTTCATGATTTTTAGTTTAAGGAGTTACAATATTCCAATACGGATTTGCCGGTTCAAAAACACTTGCCAATTCTCTGAATTTAAACGGATCACCTTCAAAAATTACACCTTCAGAAGTTAAAATTGTTCTGGCACTTTCCGGATTGGTCAACAATTCTACAAATTTGGCTTTTGAAATCGCTAAAGTAAATTCGGCTTTATCATCAACGCGTGTTTGGCTTTGATGCAAAACGCCATTTTTGAGATAAACCAGAATGTTTTTATTCAGTTCAGGGAAAACAAAACGCAACGAAATTTCTTTTCCGGCTGCTTTATTTCCGTCAACCGTAACCGATAAATAATCGAAAATAGCTTCAGGAGTTAAATTGGCTAAAAATTCGGCAGCGCGATTCACAGGATTTTTGGGAACAATTACGCCTTCGCGGAGTTCTTTTGCGCCAGACAAATACAAATCTCTCCAAATTCCCGATTCACTTTGATAAGCAATTTGCTCAAAAGTATCGGCTTGTAAATTTTTTGCAGCAGCATTATCAGGATTAGCAAAAATAACGTGTTTTAAAACTTCGGCAACCCAGCGGTATTCGCCTTTTTGAAAGCTTTCATTGGCTTTTTTCAATGCCGTTTCTTCACCGCCAAACCACTCTACATATTTTTTAGCTGCTTCAACTTGAGGAAGTTTATCGTATTCAGCAGGATTTCCGTCCCACCAGCCCAGATAAAATTGATAAGTTGCTTTTGCATTGTGTTTTACTGTTCCGTAAAAATCTCGGTTGTACCATTCTTTTGCTAGTTCAGCTGGAAGTTTTATTTCTTCGGCAATCTCATCTTTGTTTAAACCTTTATTGGCCAAATGAACCGTTTGATCGTGAACGTATTTGTATAAATCTCTTTGTTTTTCCAGGAAAGTAATTCCTTTATCATGTCCGTAAACCGGCCAGGTGTGCGACGGAACAATAATCTCAGTTTTTGCTCCAAATAAATCGATAGCTTCGTCAAGATATCCCGCCCAAGCTTTTGCATCACGTGTTTTTGCACCGCGAGGCGTCAACACATTATGATAGGTATGACTTGCGATTTCGGCAGAGAAAAATACTTTTTTAGAAGGAGCAAAGAGAGTTAATTCGGCTGGAGCTTCAGAATTCGGCGTAAGCTGAAAAATCAAATCCAAACCATCAATAGTAACGGTTTGCCCGGTTTTTTCAATTTCGAAATTGGGCTGTAAAAGTGAAGAACTTCCTCCGCCAAGAAAAGGTTTTCCTAGACCAACATCAACTTGTCCGGTCGCATTTCTTTCCAAACTTAATCCGAATTGATATCCGGCTCTTCGTCGCATTACATTTCCGAGAAGGACATTTTCACTTACGGCTTCTTCATAGAAACCTTTCGGCGTAATGAATTTTACTTTTCCGGATTTTATATCTTCGGCCGAAACCAAACCTTGCAGTCCGCCATAATGATCGCCGTGACTGTGTGTAACAATTACGGCCAAAATAGGTTTGTCTGCAACGTGTTTTTTGACAAATTCATACGCTTTCGCGGAAGCTTCTTCAATCGTTAAAGCATCAATGACAACATAACCATTTTTAGTTTCTATGAAAGAAATATTGGCAGCGTCGAAAGAACGTACCTGATAAACGCCATCGGTAATTTTGAATAATCCGTTGATGTTGTTCAATTGCGCCTGACGCCATAAAGCCGGATTTACCGTTGCGGGAGCTTTTCCTTTTATGAAATCAAAATCGGTTAGATTTACGGCTACATTTCCGCTTTTCGACAGAATTTTCCCGTCTGGTAAAGTGGCGATGAAACCTTTTTTTGCATCAGTAAAATCGGCAGTATCATCAAAATTTAATTTTGAATATACTGCCTCATTTGCCTTTTGGGTAAAAGTTGATGGCTGCTTTGGCGCCTGAGCAGTTGCTGTAATGGCGAAACCAAAAAGCAGAGCACTTATTTTATTTTTCTTCATAATTAATTTAAAAGATTACGCCTGCTCTAAAACTGGAGTTTGTTCAGCAGTTTCTACTACCGATTTTGCTTTTAATGGAAGTGATAATACTCCATCAGCAAGCGGACTTCCTTCTTTTTTAGATTTGAAAATTGGCCATAAAAATTGTGCGTACCATTCTTCTTGTTTGTATGATTTTGTTCCGTATGATTCTGGGAATTTACGAGTGATTAATCCCGTTCCGAAGATGACATCCCAAATGAAAAACATGTTTCCGAAATTTCCTTTAAAGTGTCCAACGCCATCTCCGCTAGTATCTGCGTGGTGCGCGTGATGCGTTGCTGGAGTCGAAATCAATCTTTCTAAAACCCAAGCAATTGGATGTAAAACTCTGTATTTGTAAAATGGTTTATCCCAAGCGATACTTGAATGTGCGCCCAAAGTGATGAAACTTTTGATCACCAAAACAAATAAAGCTGGTAATCCTAAACCTAAATAGGTTAGTGTTGCAGTCAAATAAATTTGAGAAAAGAAAATCGTGTAAATAAAGTTTTGTCTAGAAGCCATTGCCATTCCCATGTACGGAGCAGAGTGATGTGTTCTATGAAAACGCCATAAAAACGGAACTTGATGATGCAATCTATGGTACCAATATTGCGTCAAATCGTCGGCAATTGCGATCAGGAAAAAGCCTCCCCAGAAAGGAACCCAAGAAAGTGTGTTAGCTAAATCCGGAATTAGATATGGTAAAGCTGTCAAACTAAAAAATGCAATCACTGGAGGCAAAAGCAATTTTGGCGCTAAGAAACAAATAATATCAACTTTACGTTCTTGGCCTGTCCATTCGTCATCGTATAAACCTGCAGTAAATTCGATTACGCCTAAAACCAGCATAAAAACGGTTAATCCCCAAGTACGAATATGCTCAAAAGCGGGTTTCGAAAATTCTAAAAAAGCAGGTAATGAAATGTGCGATTCGCTTACCAAATTGTTACTTAATTTAAAGTAAAGGAAAATTGCCACTACAGGCAAAGAATATATAAAAAGACTTATTAGTAAATCTCGTGTCAGTTTTTCTCTTTGTACTATTGCCATGATTTCTTATTTTAAAAATTGATTAATTAATGCTAAACCTCCCGCCAATATGACTAGCGGAACTAAAAAAACAATCGCGCCCACGATGATTTTTTTTCCTATAATTTCATAGTCTACTCGTTTCATGATTTCTTATTTTTTATTGTGTGTTGTTGAAAATCAAAAAGTTATAAAGTGTAAATTTAAATTAAAAACTTTTAATTCTATAGAATTAGTAGTGTTTAAATTGTTCTTTTTTTGTAATTTATTGTGATTTTAGTGAATTCTAAATTAAAATGTATTTCTATTTCTTATAATGAAACCTACAAGGTTTTAGAAACCTTGCAGGTTTTGAAAATCACGATCTTAATGGCTACCCCCAGCAGTTGTTGTGCCTTCTCCTGGTTTTGTAACTTGTTTAAGTAAATCTTGAAGACTTTTGCCTTTATCGGGTCCAGTATTATGTATTTTTCTTGTGATTACATCCTGCCAATCAATCAACGGATAAACGTTGTTTTCTTTAGCTTGCTCGTCGAACAGTTTTTTAAGCTCAGCTAATTTTTCTGGATATTTTGTGGCTAGATTGTTTCGCTCGTTAAAGTCTTCGTTTAGGTTGTATAATTCCCAAACATCAGCATCAAAATTGCTTGGTGCAGGTGCCTGAGTACCGGCAGTTTTTGCAGCAGTAAACGGATTTGCATGCGCCGCGCCGGCTTTCCAACCATCTTTATAAATAGCTCTGTTTCCAAAAATGTAATAGTATTGTACTTTGTGTAAAGACTCCGCTTTAGCGTTATCCAAAGATGCATATAAAGAGGAACCCTGAATAATATCCTGTTTAATACCTTTGATAGATTCCGGTGCTTTAACTCCTACAATGTCTAAAGTTGTTGGAAGTAAATCGGTTACGTGGCTGTACTGATTTCTGATGCCGCCTTTGTCTTTAATTCCGTTTGGATAAAAAACAATCAGTGGATTATGAGTTCCTCCTTCAGACTGTGCATCTTGTTTCCAGTTTTTGAACGGAACATTTGTTGCCTGAGCCCATCCTAAAGGATAATTTGTGTTTAAACCTTTTGCTGTACCAATTTCGTCGATATTCGCTAAGTTTGTTTTTAAATTTTGTTCGTCAGTTACGCCTTGAGCAAATAAACTTTGGTTGATTGTACCTTCAGTTGTTCCTTCTTTACTGGCTCCGTTATCGCCAATTGCTACGAAAATTAGAGTGTTGTCAAGCTGATTTGTTTCTTTCAAATAATTCACAACTCTTCCCACTTCATAATCTGTATACGTTAGGAATCCAGCGTAAACTTCCATAAATCTAGCGTAAACTTTTTTCTGATCTGGAGATAATTTTTTCCAATCTGTGATTAAAGGATTGCGTTCTGGCAATACTGCATTAGCCGGAATTACGCCCAATTTCTTTTGGTTTGCAATCACTTCTTCGCGGTAAGCATCCCAGCCTTTATCAAATTTTCCTCTGTAAGGATCGCTCCATTTTGTAGCAACTTGATGAGGTGCGTGTGCTGCGCCCGGTGCATAATACAAGAAGAAAGGTTTTCCTGGCGCTGCTTTTTGTTGTTTCTGAATATAGCTGATTGCTTTATCCGTAATTAATTCATTTAAGTGACGTCCGTCTGGAGTAACGTGAACTTGATCTTCAACAAGATCAGGATTATACTGATCGGTTTGAGAACCTAAGAATCCGTAGAAATGATCGAAACCTTTTCCGGTTGGCCACCTGTCAAACGGTCCTGCATCTGTAGCATCTTCATCTGGCGTTACACCATATTTTCCGACAGCAAAAGTGTTGTAACCGTTTTCACGTAAAATCTCTGCAATTGTTCCTTTATCAGAAGGAATTCTTCCGTCCCAGCCTGGGAAACCTGCTGATAAAATCGTGTGCGAAAAGCCACTAACATGCACTCTTCCAGAATTTCTTCCTGTCAATAAAGCTGCACGAGTTGGCGCACAAATTGCTGTTGTATGAAAGTTAGTATAACGTAAACCATTATTCGCTAACTGATCAAAAGTTGGCGTACTAATCAAACCTCCAAAAGCACTTGAAGCTCCAAATCCTACGTCATCTAATAAAATCCAAATAACGTTTGGTGCGCCTTTAGGAGCTTTTACTGGCTCTGGCCAATATTCTTTAGAATCGGCTAAAGTTTTTCCGATAACACCTTTAAATTCTTCTGGTTTATCTTGCGCAGTTCCTAATTGTGCAACTAGGAGCGCTGTAATCAAAAGTCCTTTTTTAGGACTTTTGATTAAACTGTTGTATTTAAAATTTTTCATAGTTTTTATTTTTTACTTGTTTGTTTTGGTCAATAGTTCTTGGGCCGATTTTCCTTCTGTTCCTGGCGTTTTGTGGATTTTTCTCTGATAAACATCCGACCAGTCTATTAAAGGATATAAGTTGTTTTTCTTGGCTTGCTCGTCAAATAGTTTTTTTAATTCGGCCAGTTTCTCTGGATACTTTTTAGCCAAATCTTTTTGCTCATTAAAATCTTCGTTGATGTTGTACAATTCCCAAACATCTTTGTCAAAATCAGCTTTTAATAAACCTGCTTTTTTTGGATCGCTTAAAGCTTCTTTAGCTTCAATTGAATTTGGATGATGCGCGGCCGCCGCTTTCCAACCATCGCTGTAAATCGCTCTGGCTCCAAAAATGTAATAATGCTGTACTTTATGATTTGAAATTGCTTTTGCGTCATTCAAAGAATTGTAGAAAGAATATCCCTGAATAGTATCTTGCTTAATTTCTCTGATAGATTCTGGTGCTTTAACACCTAAAATATCCAGTGTTGTTGGCAAAATATCAATTACGTGGCTGTATTGTGTTCTGATTCCTGGCGTTTTAATTCCCTTTGGATAATAAACAATTAGGGGATTATGAGTACCGCCTTCAGAGTTAGCATCTTGTTTCCAGTCTTTAAAAGGAACATTTGTTGCCTGTGCCCAGCCTAAAGGATAATTAGTATAGGTTTCTGGTGTTCCAATTTCGCCAATTCGCTTTAAATTATTTTGAAAAACCGTTTCGTCTGTTTCGCCAACAACATACGTTTGTCTGTTGACAGCACCTTGTAAAGTCCCTTCTTTACTTGCTCCATTATCGCCAATCATAACAAAAACAACTGTATTTTCCAATTGATTGATTTCTTTTAAATAATTAACCAATCTTCCAATTTCATAATCCGTGTAGGTAAGATATCCAGCATAGACTTCCATGAATTTTGAATATACTTTCTTTTGATCCGGAGTTAATTTTTTCCAATCTGCGATAAGCGGATTACGTTCCGGCAAAACAGCATTCGAAGGAATAACTCCTAATTTTTTCTGATTAGCGATGGTTTTTTCGCGGTATGCATCCCAGCCATCGTCAAATTTTCCTTTGTATGGATCGCTCCATTTTTGAGCAACCTGATGAGGTGCATGAACTGCGGCTGGAGAATAATATAAAAAGAACGGTTTTCCTGGAGCGGCTTTTTGCTGTCTGGCAATATAGCTGATTGCTTTATCAGTAATTTGTTCGCTCAGGTGACGTCCGTCAGGAGTAACGTGCGCTTGATCTTCGATTAAATCGGGTTTATATTGATCGGTTGCTGAGCCTAAGAATCCGAAGAAATGTTCAAATCCTTTTCCGGTTGGCCAGCGATCAAAAGGTCCGGCATCTGTAGCGTCTTCGTCTGGAGTAATTCCATATTTACCAACGCCAAAAGTGTTGTATCCTTTATCACGTAAAATCTCGGCAACAGTTCCATTTTTTGAAGGCAATCTTCCGTCCCAGCCAGGAAATCCTGCAGACATAATCGTGTGCGAAAATCCGCCAACATGAACTTTATGAGAATTGCTTCCCGTTAATAAAGCCGAACGGGTAGGAGCACAAATCGCGGTTGTATGAAAATTGGTATATCGTAATCCGTTATTGGCAAGACTCTCTAAAACAGGAGTTTCTATCAAACCTCCAAAAGCACTTGAAGCTCCATATCCTACGTCATCCAAAATAATCCAAACGACATTTGGAGCGCCTTTTGGAGCCGTAAAAGGTTCTGGCCAATATTCTTTAGAATCGGCTAAGGTTTTTCCGATTACACCTTTAAATTCTTCTGGTTTAGTTTGTGCAAAACCAAATTGTGCAAGTAAAACTGCAGTAATCAAAAGCCCTTTTTTAGGACTTTTGATTGAAATGCTATTTTTATAATCTTTCATAATTTATGGTTTAATAGTGGTTGATTGGTTAATATCCAGGATTCTGAGGTAAACCTACAGGGTCGATATTTCTTTCACTTTGTGGAATCGGATACAAATTATTTCTTTCAGAAACTGAGTTTTTAGCTGTTACTTTTTTAATTTCAGTAACCAAAGTTCCCCAACGCACTAAGTCAAACCATCTTTGTCCTTCCTGAACAAATTCTTTTTTGCGCTCTTCCTGAATGGCAGCTCTAAAAGTGGTTTGTGTTAGGCCAACTAAATCTACCGTTGCATCTGGCGTTGTGATTGGTTTTGCAAAAGCTCTTCTGCGTACTTGGTTGATCAATTCATAAGCTTCAGCAGTTGGTCCGCCTTGTTCATTTATGGCTTCCGCCAAAGACAATAAAATGTCAGCATAGCGAATAACTGGAAAGTTGATTGCTACGTTCGCCGGCGTTGCCAGATTTGTTAGGTCTAAATATTTTTTGAAAATTGGTTTTGGAAAAGTATAAAGCGTTCCAGTTGCTGGATTTGGTAATTGTTTCGCATAACTTACATCTCTTCTTACATCTCCTGGCGCATAAATATCATAAAACAATGCTACATCTGAAATGATATCTGCTGGCTCTGTAGCAGTAAATCCTGTAAATGATGTTGCTTGAAAAGTACTTCCGCTTGAACCATTTCCAGCTTGATTTGGCTCAAATTGTACAGAGAAAATATGCTCTTTTCCGTTCTTTTTTGTTTTAGTAAAAATGTCCTGAAAAGTTTCGAACAAAGCATAACCGTAACCGCCGTTAATAACTTCTTTTGCTTTAGTAATTGCGTTAGGCCAGTCTTTTCTTGTCAGGTATACTTTTGTCAAAATGGCTTTTGCAGCACCAGATGTTGCACGTCCGGCATCAGTTGCAGGATATGTTGAAGGAAGGCTTTCAGCCGCTTTTAAATCTGAAATAATCTGTGCGTAAACTTCGTCAACCGTTGCTCTTTTTGATTTTAAGCTTTCTAACTGAATAGAAGTTGGCTCGTGCAAAACAATTGGAACGCCTCCCCAAAGACGAACTGCCTGAAAGTACAGCAATCCGCGGATAAATTTTGCTTCCAAAATCAATCTGCTTTTTACAGCTTCGGTTCCGGCAACTTTCGGAATATTATCAATAGAAACATTCGCTCTGTTGATTCCAGCATAAATTTGTCTCCAAGCCACTTGAACACGATCTGAAGTCGCATCATGCGTTAAACTGCTTAATGCTCTAACTTGTGGATTTGTTGCTGAAACCCCAGCTGCAGCATAATCTGAAGCCATATCAGTTAAGAAATAAAGATTTCTTCCAAATAAACTCTGCTCTCCGGGATCTAAGCTTAACGAAGCATAAACAGCCGTTACGCTTGCTACAGCATCATCCTGGGTTTTAAAGTAATTATCTTCGGTTACAAAAGAGGTTGGTGTTACCTCTAACTCTGTGCACGATACAAATAAACCGGCACTTAATAGGAATGTTATAATAATCTTTTTCATTTTATATTTTTTTACTTAGAAAGTTACGTTCAAGCCCGAGATGAATGTTTTTGAGTTTGGATAAGATCCAAAATCGATTCCCGGATATAAGTTGTTTTGTTCGTATGAACTTACCTCTGGATCATAACCAGTGTATTTTGTCCATGTAATTAAGTTTTCTGCAGAAACATAGAATTTCACGCTTTTTGCTCCTATTTTTTTAGAAGTACTTTTTGGTAATGTGTAACCTAATGTGATTAATTTTAATCTCAAGAAAGAAGCATCTTCAACATATCGTTCTGAAACTATTCCTAAAGGTGAACTTGTAGCTCTTGGAATTTCATTGCTTGGGTTTGTTGGCGTCCAACGATCGTCTAACGTCACGTTAGCATTTGTTCCAAGTGTAGAAATCTCTAATTGCTGATTCAAAGCATTGAATATTTTTCCGCCATATGCACCTTGGAAAGAGAAATTCAAATCAAAATCATGATACGAAATGGTGTTGCCGAAACTTCCAACAAATTTTGGCTGAGAAGTGCCTAAGTTTCCTTTGTCAAGAGCAGTAATTACACCATCTCCGTTTGTGTCAACATATCTTCTGTCTCCCACTTTTGTGTTGGCCAAACTGTTGATTTTTGGCTGTGTATTTACTTCTTCCTGAGTTTGGAAAATTCCGTTTGTTCTGTATCCCCAGAAAGTTCCTAGTGGTAATCCAACTTTTACAGTTACAGGCTGTTGTTGTAATAATGATCCGTTTGGAACAACAGGAAAGAATTGATCTACACCATTTCCTATCGCTGTTACTTTATTTTTGTTAGTTGAGAAAACAATGTTAGAATTCCATGAGAAATTTTCTGTTTTAATGTTTTCAGTAGTCAAACCAATTTCAAGACCTTTGTTTTCAACACCTCCGATATTTTGCAGAACAGTTGCATATCCTGAAGTCAACGGCACTGGAACATTGATTAACAAATCTTTTGTTTTTTTGTAATAAACATCAAAAACAAAATTTATTTTTCTGTCCAATAATGATAAGTCTAAACCAACGTTATATTGATTTGTTTTTTCCCATTTCAAATCAGGATTTGCCAATCGGGTAGGAGCAAGTCCGGTATAAGTTGTACCTCCAAAAGAATAATTTACAGAACCCATTGAAGCAAGTGAAAGGTAATTCCCGATTTCCTGGTTTCCTGTTGTACCAGCGGTAAGTCTAAGTTTAGCTTCGGTTACACCTTTAATGTTGTTGGCAAATTCTTCATCAGTAATATTCCATGAAAAACCTGCAGATGGGAAATATCCCCAAAGCGATTCTGATCCAAATCTTGAAGAACCATCCGCACGGCCAGAAACCGTAAAGTTGTATTTTCCTTTATAAGAATAATTTACTCTCGCCAACCAAGATTTTAAAACACTTTCGAAAGCATCGCTATAAGGTTTTACCGGCACACCATCTTGTAGCGCATTATAAGTATTCGCGTCATTTACAAATGTCTGCGCTCCTGCATTTACAACCTCACCTTTTGTATATTGAAGTGTATAACCTCCTAAAGCTGAGAATTTATGGCTTTCGCCAAAAGTAGTATTGTAATTAATTGTATTTTCATTTAAAACGGAACTTACTCGACGTGTACCTACAGAAGCTAAACCTTTAACTCCTGCTCCGGTTGTAGTAGTTGCAGGTGCATAATAATTTTGTTTCGTATCAATTACGTCACCGCTTACTGCAACTTTTGCAACAACTTCTTTGGTAATTTTATATTCACCAAATAAGCTGGTTAAGATTCTGTTGATTTTAGTTTCATTTGTAGTGTTTTCCAAATCATTGATAGGGTTTGGAATGATACCGTTAGTTGCCGTAGCGTAAGGATTATTAGTTAAATTAAAACTTCCGTCTGGATTTCTGATAGGTACTACAGGCGGCTGATACAAAGCAACCACTAATGGATTTGGCTGTCTTCCGGCAGAAGAACCTCCATTAGTACCAACTCCATTTGAATCTGAATTTGTATAATTGGCATTTACGCCAAATTTGAAATTTTGAGAATAATTTCTTTCGTAATTAGCACGAAGCGAAATACGTTTGAAATCAGTTGCAATTACAATTCCATCTTGGTCAAAGTAACCTGCTGAAATTGTATATCTCGAACGATCATCGCCTCCCGAAAAAGTCAATTGATGATTTTGTATTGGAGCCGCAGTTCTAAAAACAGCATCTTGCCAATCATAACTTCCAGAAGTTTTAAAAGCTTCAATTTGGGCAGGAGTAAAAGATGGTGCCTGACCAATACTTGCCTGAACGTCGTTACGTAAACTTGCCCATTGGCTGGCATCCATCAAATGCAGTTTTTTAGATACATTCTGAAACCCGAAATATCCTTGGTAGGAAATATTATCCTGTCCTTTTGTTCCTTTTTTTGTTGTAATAATAACAACTCCATTTGCTCCTCTAGATCCATAAATGGCAGTTGCTGAAGCATCTTTCAAAACTTCAATAGACTCGATATCCGCTGGGTTAATTGTCGAAAGCACGTTTACCGAAGCTCCTGCATATGCTACACCAGCTGTACCATTATTATTGTCATTGTAAATTAAAACGCCATCTAATACATAAAGCGGTTCATTACCTGCTGTAATAGAGTTTCCCCCACGAATACGCACGCTTGATGAAGCTCCCGGACGTCCTGAACTTTGTGTAACTACAACACCAGGAACTGCACCACGAAGGAGATTATCTGCAGATGAAGTTACTTGAGATAAATTTGCTTTTGGAACTGAAGCAACTGAACCTGTAATGTCTTTTCTCTTTTGAGATCCGTATCCAACAACCACCAATTCGTCTAATTCCTGACGCTCTTCTTTTAAATGAATGGTTACTGGATTTTTATCAACTACGATTTCAAGTTTTTTGTATCCTATATAACTTACGATTAATGTATAAGGTAATTTTTGACCAGTTTGAAAATAAAATTTTCCTTCAACATCTGTTACAACACCGTGTGTAGTTCCTTTAATAGTTACCGAAGCGCCAATAATGGGCTGATTTGTAATGTCATCCACAACAGTTCCATCAAGTTTTGACTGGATAAGCGGGGTCGTATTTTGGGCATTAAGTCCTACCGTCAGAAGCAAGAGAAATAATATTGAGTATATCTTTAAATATTTTTTCATTTCTTTGTAATGGTTTAAGTAATTAACAAGGCGCCCTGAGCGTTGAATTTTCAACCCTCTAATTGTTTCCTTGATTTAGTGATAAATGTTCTTTAAGCCTCGCCATTTCTGTTGCCGCAGAAATGGCTTTTTTTATTTACAGCAACAACAGCTTTGCATATTTTTCATTTTAGTTTTGTTTTAGTTGTTAATTATTTTCTTTTTAAAATAGGGGTATATTCAAAAAATCATCATAATGCAAAATATGCATCAGCCAGATATTTGTATTTTCAATAAAGGTAATTTGTGGGTGAATTTGAATTTCGTTTTTGACTTACAGAAATGGATCAAATGCCGAATGTATTGCATGATGAATTAGCAACAGAAGCACATATAACAACAATTGTTATAAGTATATTTTTTTTGAAGATTTAAATACGATATGCTCTCGGTTGTTTTCAAAATATAGTTTTTTTGGTTTTCAATAAAAATCTAAACTCTACTAATCCTATAGACAAAGTTAATTTTAATATAATAAAAACCAAAAATTTACAGGATTTTTTTTGAAAAAGTCTTTATATATATTGTTTTATGATCTAAAAACAGGTGTTAATTCATTGATAATCAATCTTTTAATATTTTATTTTATTTTAAAAAAATGTTAAAAGTTTTTTTATTTCCAATCTAAAATTGTAGTATTTTACATTTAAATTGCTTACTTTTAATGCTTTGTAAAATAAGTTAAAGTATCAAAAACAGCTTAGAAACGTCACAGAACATGTTTTTGTAAAATTTAATCGATAAAACGACAGATTAAGTAATAATTACTTTTAATCGGTTATCTTGTTTATTATTAGTGTTTTAGATGATTTTTTTCTAATTTTAATCTATTCTTATTTTTTGCAGGAAAAACCATTCTTATACTTTCTGTAATATTGATTTATAGGTTAAATATTAAAGTAATAATTCTAACACTATTTTTCTATGGCTGATCTTTCTCAATCTCATCGCATTCTGTTTTTTAATACGTTAGCTTTTATAATTTGTTTTGCCTGTTGGACGCTAAACGGAGTTTTGGTAACTTTTCTAAATGATCGTGGTATTTTTGAATGGAGTGTCGTCGAGATTGGATGGCTGCTTGGAATTCCAATTTTAACAGGTTCTGTTATGCGTTTGCCAATGGGAATTCTCACAGATAAATTTGGTGGTAAACCTGTTTATTCTTGTTTATTGATTTTAAGTTCGATTCCGTTGTTTCTTTTGCCTTTTGCCTATAATTTTTGGACGTTTGCTATTTTGAGTTTTTTGTTTGGAATGGTAGGGACCAGTTTTGCAATTGGAGTAGGATATACTTCAGTTTATTATCCAAAAGAATGGCAGGGAAGGGCTTTAGGAATCTTCGGAATGGGAAATTCCGGTGCGGCCTTAACCACTTTTTTAGCGCCGACTTTATTGACAAAATTTTCAGAAAGTGATCCTGAAAATGGTTGGAAATGGCTTCCTGTTATCTACGCAAGTGTTCTCCTTACAATGGGAATTGTTTTTCTGATTTTTACAAAAAACAAAAAAATTGAAGCCGCTCCAAAAACAGTAAGTCAGGTTTTTCAGCCACTTAAGAGTGTGAGAGTTTGGCGTTTTGGATTGTATTATTTTCTTGTTTTTGGTTCGTTTGTAACTTTTTCACAATGGCTGCTTCCTAATTTCTTAAACGTATATCACACAACTTTAGTTATGGGCGGAATTTTCGCTGCCATATTTAGTTTGCCATCTGGAGTAATCAGAGCTTATGGAGGGTTTTTGTCTGATCGTTTTGGCGCCAGAAAAGTAATGTATTGGGTTTTGAGTTCGTCAGTTGTTTTAAGTTTTCTATTGATGTTTCCAAAAATGAATATTACAACTTCAGGTTCAGGTATTACCGCCGCAAAAGCAGGAACCGTTACTGAAGTTGCGAAAGATAAAATTGTTATTGGAGATAAAACATATCCTATTACACAAGAAGATAAAAATGCCAAACACAGCAAATTTTTACCTTCAAAAACATCGTGGCAGGAAGTTGTAGTAAAACAAAATCAGGAAGTTCAAAAGAAAGATTTATTGGCAGAAGGAATTACTCAAATTCATTTTGAAGCCAATATGTGGATTTATTTGGTTTTAGTTATTCTGATTGGTTCTGCTTGGGGAATTGGTTCTGCAGCAGTTTACAAACATATTCCGGATTATTTTCCAAATGAAGTTGGAGTTGTTGGCGGAATGGTTGGAATGCTCGGCGGTTTAGGCGGATTTGTTGGCCCAATTATCTTCGGTTATCTTTTAAGTACAACTGGTTTCTGGACAAGTTCATGGATGTTCATTTTGGCAGTTTCACTTATTTGCTTAATCTGGATGCATCGCGTTGTAGTGAAATTGATGAAAGAGAAATCACCAGAGTACGCTAAAGATATGGACAGAAAACATTAAAGTTCGTTTAAAATTAAACATAAAAAAAAGCCTTTTTCTTAAAATCGAAAAGGCTTTTTTTGTACTATTATTTTTGTTATTTAGGATGTTTTAAAATAAGATAGAATTATCTTTTATATGATATATGTCATATTAAATGCGCATCTCAGGCTATAATTTTGCTTGTATAATTGAGGAGAATTACTCAATTATATTCAAGTAATCTAGATAGTTTATGAGTAATTTATCCCAATCTCACCGAATTTTATTTCTTAATACACTTGCTTTTACAGTGTGTTTTGCCTGCTGGACTTTAAATGGCGTTTTGATCACTTTTTTGGCCGATAAAGGAATATTCAATTTTACAGTTGTTGAAATCGGATGGCTTTTAGGAATTCCTATTCTTTCAGGCTCAATTTTCAGACTTCCAATCGGGATTTTAACAGATAAATACGGTGGTAAAATTATTTTTTCTGTTTTGCTTCTGCTTTGCTCTATTCCACTTTTCTTAATGCCTTTTGCAGATTCGTTTTGGAGCTTTGCAATTCTGAGTTTTTTCTTCGGATTAGTTGGAACCAGTTTTGCTGTCGGAATCGGATACACTTCAATTTGGTATCCAAAAGAATGGCAGGGAAGAGCCTTAGGAATCTTCGGAATGGGAAATGCCGGTGCTGCCATCACCACTTTTATTGCACCTACATTATTAAATAATTTATCTGAAAATAATCCACTTAACGGCTGGAAAATGCTTCCAGTTATATATGCATCTATACTTGTAATTATCGGAATTCTTTTTATTGTTTTCGCTAAAAATAAAACGAATCCGGGTGTTTCAAAAACAATGGGAGAGCTTATGTCTCCACTCAAAAAAGCCAGAGTATGGCGCTTTGGAACCTATTACTTTTTAGTTTTCGGATTTTTTGTAGCCTATTCGCAGTGGCTTCTTCCAAACTTTATGAATGTCTACAATACTACTTTAGTAATGGGCGGAATGTTTGCTACAATGTTCAGTCTTCCGTCAGGAGTTATTAGAGCTTTTGGAGGTTATCTCTCAGATAAATTTGGAGCCAGAAAAGTGATGTATTGGGTTTTAGGTTCTTCAATCGTAATCAGCTTTTTATTGATGTTTCCAAAAATGGAAATCTTTACCGCAGGACCCGGAGTTATGTCTTTAAGTAACGGAACGGTAACAGAAATTTCGGCAGATAAAATAATTGTCAACGGAAAAACACATCAAATCAACAATAAAAAAGATCTCGAAATAAATAGCGAATCTGCTGTTTTTCCTGTAAAAAAATCTTGGCAGGAAATCATTGTACAACAAAATCAGGAAGTAAAAAAGAAAGAATTATTAGCAAAAGGAATTACCCAAATCAACTTCAGCGCCAATCTTTGGGTGTATGTGGTTTTGGTAACGCTGATAGGAATTTCATGGGGAATTGGTAAAGCGGCTGTTTACAAACATATTCCGGAATATTTTCCAAATGAAGTTGGAGTTGTGGGTGGAATGGTTGGTTTGATTGGCGGTTTAGGAGGTTTTTTAGGTCCAATAATCTTTGGCTATCTCCTCAATTATACTGGACTCTGGACAAGCTCATGGATATTCATATTTCTGGTTTCTGTTCTTTGTTTGGTATGGATGCACAGAACAATCATAAATGCGATGCGAAGTAAATCGCCCGATTTTACAAGAGAAATAGAAGACAATCATTAAAAATTAAATTAAAATAGAAATGAAAATTTGGTTAGACAAATGGAACCCCGAAGATGAAGCGTATTGGAATGCTGGCGGAAGTAAAATTGCATGGAGAACTTTAACAATTACAACAATTACATTAGTGTTATCATTTGCCTCTTGGTTTATGATGAGCGTTATAGCGGTAAAATTACCCGGATTAGGGTTTAATTTTTCTAAAGATCAGCTTTTTTGGTTAACTGCAATTCCTGGATTAGCTGCCGGATTATTGCGAATTATTCACACATTTCTGCTCCCAATTTTCGGAACGCGACATATTATTTCTTTGGCGACAGCAATTAAATTAATTCCCGTAATCGGAATTGGTTTTGCAATTATGAATGTAAATACGCCTTTCTGGGTTTTTGCAGTTTTGGCTTTTACAACTGGTTTTGGCGGTGGAGATTTTTCTTCTTATATGCCAAGTACAAGTTTATTTTTTCCTCAGAGATTAAAAGGAACTGCATTAGGAATTCAGGCAGGAATTGGAAATTTTGGTGTTTCAATAGCACAATTTGTTACGCCATTGATAATTAGTGTTGGAATTTTTGGAGTTTCAACTGTTTTTACAAGTATCGATCCGAAGGAAACATTAACTGTTTTTAAAAATTCATCAATAGAAAAACAGAAAGAAGTTTTTGCTGCACTTGATTCAGAAGTACAAACAAAAATTCTTTCTAACGTAAAGAAAAATATTGTTGATTCTGTGAGTATGGCAGTGAATTCTCATGATAATGTAGTTGTTTTTGCTTCGCTTCCTGTTAAGGCAAAAGCAAAAGCGATCGCAAATGCAAATCCAAAATTGGCTGAGAAAATAATAAACAACATTAACGCCGAAAATACAGCGGTAAAAAACAAACCAATTTATTTGCAATCTGCAGCATTTTGGTATGCACCTTTTCTAATAATTATGGCATTTGTAAGTTGGTTTTATTTAAGAAGTATTCCAATGAAAGCTTCAGTAAAAGAGCAATTGGATATTTTCTCAAACAAACATACATGGTATTGCACAATTACTTACGTAATGACTTTCGGAACTTTTGCAGGATTGTCAGCTGCTTTTCCATTAATGATTAAATTTTTATATGGAGATTTTCCAAATGCGCCAGATCCTTTAGTATATGCTTTTTATGGACCGTTAATAGGTTCTGCCAGCCGAATTGCTTTTGGATTTGTTGCCGATAAAGTTGGAGGTGCCGTATTAACAACTATAACAGGTTTAGGAATTTTGGCTGGAGCAGTAATTTTAGTAACTCAGGGATTAGTTGCACCAACAAGTATGGATCAGTTTCCGCTTTTTGTGACTGTAATATTAGCAATGTTCTTTTTTACCGGAATTGGAAATGCCGGTACTTTTAGACAATATCCAATCATTTTTAAAGAAAATCCGCGTCAGGCAGCCGGAGTTATTGGTTGGACTGCTGCAATAGCTGCATTTGGACCTTTTATCTTTTCTAAATTAATTGGCAATAATATTTCTGCTAATGGTACTGTAAATCAATTCTTTATTAGTGTTTCTTTTTTCACTATATTAGCTACAGGTATCAATTGGTGGTTTTACAATCGTAAGAATTGCGAGAAACCAAGTTAAAGAAGTAATCATTAAAATAAAAATTAAGGATGAAAAATAAAACGTTTAATACCAAAGCTTTACTTGTTGCTTCACTGGTTTCAATACTTACTATTGTATTGGTGTTCTACGGCTCAAGACAATTACAAAATTTTGATGCTGCATTAGTTACTTATTTATTCGGAACTGTATTTGCATTCTTCGGAATCGTTTATCGATACACAGTTTGGCTACAAAGACCTCCAACTTGGATGTACTTTAAAAGAAGTCTTAAATTTCTTTTTACTGGAAAAGTGTTTTCGCATTTATGGTTTTTAGGAAAAGAATCGGTACAGAATATTTTAGTTCAAAGATTTATTTATCCGAGAAGCAAATGGCGCTGGTTTGCGCATTTTTGCATTGCTATAGGATGTTTATCTGCTTTTGCAATTACAATTCCGCTTACATTTGGATGGATTCACTTTACATTGGCGCCAAATTCCATTTCAATTTACGAAGCACATTTCTTCGGATTCAAAATGATGGATTTTCAAATAAATTCATTTTTGGCTTTCTTAATATTTCATGCGTTAAATTGGTCTTCATGGCTTGTAATTATTGGATCTGTTTATTATTTAAGAAGAAGATTAACCAATCCGGGATTAATTGCAACCCAAACTTTTGAAGGCGATTTGTTGCCACTTATTTTATTAATAGCGATTTCAGTTACAGGATTGTGTTTGACTTATTCGTATCAATTCATGAAAGGTTTTGCTTATGATTTCCTTGCTGTAATTCATTGTGTAACAGTAATTATGTTTTTGCTTTGGATTCCCTTTGGAAAATTCTTTCACATCATTCAGCGTCCGGCACAAATTGGAGCACATATTTACAAACAAGAAGGAATCAAAAAAGGAATGGCGGTTTGTCCGCATACAGGTGAAGAATTTGCAACACAGCTTCATATTGACGATTTAAAAATTGTAACCAAACAATTAGGTTTTGATTTTGCTCACGAAGATGGAACTTCTCATCTTGATTTAAGCCCAGAAGGAAAAAGATCACGCTTAGCACAAGCACATTTAAAAGCCAGATTAGAAGGCGGAAATTTATTTGGATAAAAATAAGTTTCAGGTTCAAAGTTTCAGGTTTCAAGTTCCATACAGAACGTGAAACTTGAAACATTAAACAAAACAAACAAAAATTAGACATGGCAAAACTACCAGTATCAATAGAGAAAATAATAGATGACTTTGGACCACATTTAAACTACGCTCCAGTAGATGGTTATAATGGAAGAGACGAACCGGATGACACTGTAAAAACACACTGTTGTTTCTGCGGAATGCAATGCGGAATTCAGTTATTAGTGAAAGAAAATAAAGTAGTAGGTTTTGAGCCTTGGATGGAATTCCCTTTTAATGAAGGTCGTTTGTGTCCAAAAGGCGTTCAGCGTTATTTACAAAATAATCACCCCGATCGACTTTTGCATCCAATACAAAGAGTAGAAGGAAAAGGTTTTGAGAAAGTTTCCTGGGATGATGCGATGGATAAAACGGTTTCTGAAATAAAAAGAATTCAGGAAAAATACGGAAAACATGCATTCTCAATGTTATCCGGAGTTTCATTGACAAATGAAAAAAGTTATTTAGTTGGAAAATTTGCCCGAGTAGCTTTAAAAACAAGAAATCTGGATTATAACGGCAGACTTTGCATGGTAAGCGCCGGAGCTGGAAATAAAAAGGCATTTGGTTTAGATCGTGCTTCAAACAATTATTCTGATTTAGAATATGCTGAAGTTATTATTGTGACTGGAGCAAACATCAGTGAGACTTTTCCAACCTTGACGCATTGGATTTGGAAAGCCAGAGATCGCGGAGCAAAATTAATTGTAATTGACCCAAGGATGATTCCGCTGGCAAGAACTGCCGATATTCACTTAGATGTAAAGCCCGGAACAGATTCGGCTTTATATGGCGCAATGTTGAAATATTTGGTTGATCATGATATGCTCGATCATGATTTTATTGATAATTATACTTCAGGATTTCAGGAAACGATCGACGCTGTAAAAGAGTATACTTTAGAATGGGCAGAGGAAGTTACCGGAATTGACAAAGAAAAAATAAAAGCAGCCGCCGAATTATGGGGAAAAGCAAAAACAAGCTTTTTATTACACGCACGCGGTATTGAACATCATTCAAAAGGCGTTGATAATGTTTTAGGTTGTATTAATCTCGTTTTAGCAACCGGAAGAATTGGAAGACCTTATTGCGGTTACGGAACCATTACCGGACAAGGAAATGGTCAAGGCGGAAGAGAACACGGACATAAATGTGATCAATTGCCAGGAAACAGAGATATTGAAAATCCCGAACACAGAAAATACATTTCAGAAGTTTGGGGCATCGACGAAAAAGATTTACCCGGAAAAGGACTTACGGCTTATGAAATCATTGAAGCCATTCACAGAGACGAAATCAAAGGATTAATTTCGATCTGTTTTAATCCGTTAGTTTCGCTTCCAAACAATAATTATGTACGTTCTGCTCTTGAAAAATTAGAGTTTTACGTTTGTATCGATTTCTTTTTAAATGAAACAGCCCGTCATGCCGATATTGTTTTGGCAGGATCTTTACAGGAAGAAGAAGAAGGAACGACAACTTCTGCAGAAGGAAGAGTAATTAGAATCAGACAAGCCGTTACGCCTCCGGGAGAAGCCAGAACCGATACTTCAATTTTACTTGAAATTGCGAAAAGATTAGGCGAAGAAGATAAATTCACTTATGAAAATAGTGAAGAAATTTTCAACGAATTGCGTGTCGCTTCAAAAGGCGGAACGGCAGATTATTTTGGAATTACATATAAAAAAGTCGAAGATAATATGGGTGTTTTCTGGCCATGTCCAACAGAAGATCATCCGGGAACACCAAGACTTTGGGAAGATAGAAAATTTAAAACTCCAGACGGAAAAGCGCATTTTAATCCTGCACCATATAAACTTCCGGGAGAAGTTACAGATGAAGAATATCCAATAACATTGACAACAGGACGCGTTGTTTCGCAATATTTAAGCGGAACACAAACCCGCAGAATAGGAAAATTAGTAGATCAGTTTCCGGAACCAATGGTAGAAATCCATCCGGAAATGGCCGCACATTATAATATCAAACAGCGTGAACTAGTCAGAGTAGTTACAAGGAGAGGCGAAGGAATTTTTCCCGCCAATATTGTTGAAACAATTAGAAAAGATACTGTTTTTATTCCGTATCACTGGCCGGGACATAAATCAGCAAATCAATTAACACCGGGAACTTTAGATCCAATTTCTAAAATTCCGGAGTTTAAAGTGTGTGCCTGTCAATTATTTCCGCAAGGAACAATTGCCCCGCCAGCGAAAGAATCTCAAGCGTATGCAAGTGTTTAATCTATAAAAATGAAATTGTATGAATTTAACGAATTTTAATACCAGCGAAGAATTTTTTGTAGACATGCAGCGCTGCATTGGCTGCAAAGCCTGCGAAATGGCTTGCGCCGAATGTGAGACAAACGGCCAGCAGACATTAATAAGTGTGAATTACGTAGATCGTGCTTCAACAATCCAGACAACAGTTCAGGTTTGTATGCATTGCGAAGATCCGGTTTGTGCTAATGTTTGTCCGGCAGATGCAATTTCACAGGATGAATTTGGCGTTGTGCATACAGCAAGTACAGAAAGATGTATTGGGTGTTCGAACTGCGTTATGGCGTGTCCTTTTGGAGTGCCCAAAAAAGTCGAAGAATATGATTTGATGATGAAATGCACGATGTGTTATGACAGAACAAGCGTGGGTAAAAAACCAATGTGTGCAACAGTTTGTCCGAGCGGCGCATTGTTTTATGGTACAAGAGAACAAATAGAAGAAATGAGACCAAATAGTTCGCCAGTCAATAATTTTATTTTCGGAAACGAAAAAGTGACAACAAAGGTCAATATTATGATGCCGAAAGGCAGTACAGAATTACGAATTTATTAAATGACAAGTCATGTCTAAAGAAGATAATTTAAATGAAAACTGGAAAAAAGATTTTCCAATAAAAAAACAAGAATCAACTCAAGTTAGCCGACGCGATTTTGCTAAATTCCTAACTTTTGTTTCCGGCGGATTAATGGTAGGAACAGGGTTTGTTACTGCAAAAGCACTTTTTTTACCAAAAGAAGAAGTACAAGGCGAACATTTTATCTGCAATAAAGAAGATGTTCCCGTTGGAGGAACAAGAGGCTTTGTATTAGAAGGCAGTACAATTCCGTATATTTTGATTCATCTTGAAAGCGGAGAATTTAGAGCTTATGAGCAAAAATGTACGCATCTTTCTTGCTCTGTTTTTTATAAACCCGGAACCGGAATTATACATTGTCCGTGTCACGAAGGATCTTTTGATGCGATGACCGGAGATGTAATTGCTGGTCCACCACCGAGAGCTTTACCGCAATTAGAAGTGTTTTTTAAAGAAAATGCTGTTTTTGTAAAAGCATTGATCGAGAAAAAAGAAAGCTAATTTAAATTTTGAATCATGAGTACTTTTAGAAGAAGCCAAAACCGTGCAAACCCTAATAAACTGAATAATATACTTTCGACACTTATTTTTATTTTGATTTTAAATGTCAGCATTCAAATTTGGCTTTTGTATGCTTCTTTGAATAATGCATTAGATAATAACAAAGAAATTTTACTTCCTGCTTTTATCGCTTCAGCCATCTTGTTTTTAATTGGTTTTGCTTGGCTTTATTATCTTCCTAAAGGAAATTTTAGGAATAAATAAAATGAAATTCTTAATTTCAAAAAGCTATTTTGGTTTTTTATGAATCTATTTGCTTTAAATGCGCTAAATTTATATTTTTTAAGATATTAAGATATTTAATGATTTTAACTAAGTAAAAGTACTTATATTTGTAATAAGTATTTTTTGCTTTTAAATATACACCAAGAATGATTAAAGTTGAAGAAGCCATAGCGATTATTGAAGCAAATAGTACTAAAATGCCAACCAAACATATTTCAGTAAGTAAAGCTTTAGGATATGTTTTAGCAGAAAAAGTGATTTCGCCAATCAATATGCCTCCATTTCGCCAATCAGCGATGGATGGATATGCTTTTACACACAGTATTCGACATCAATATGACGTTGTTGGGGTTTCGCAAGCTGGAGATCATTCGAACATAAAATTAAAATCAACCGAAGCGATTAGAATATTTACCGGCGCTTTTGTTCCAGACAGTGCAGACACAGTTGTAATGCAGGAGCATGTAATGGCAAACAGCGATTCAATTTTGATTGCTGAAATGCCTCAAAAATTATCAAATGTGCGCCCAAAAGGAGAACAGATTGCTAAGGATGAGGTTGTTTTTGAAGCCAATACTTTGATTACACCTGCAGCAATTGGTTTTTTAGCATGCTTAGGAATCACAGAAGTTGAGGTTTATAAGAAACCGAAAGTTGCGATTTTAGTGACTGGAAACGAATTAGTACAGCCAGGAAAGAAATTAAAAAAAGGTAAAATTTACGAAAGTAATTCGGTTATGCTTGAAGCGGGACTTCAAACAATCGGAATTGAAAAAACGAAAGTTTACAGAGTAAAAGACAATCTGAAAGCGACAAAAAAAGCGCTAAAAAGCATTTTAAATAAATACGATATTGTTCTTATTTCAGGCGGTATTTCAGTTGGGGATTATGATTTTGTAAAAGAAGCATTATTGCAAAACGACGTAAAAGAGCTTTTCTATAAAATCAATCAGAAACCCGGAAAGCCAATGTTCTTTGGCTCTAAAAATGAAGCTTTAGTTTTTGCCCTTCCGGGAAATCCGGCTTCGTCACTGACTAATTTTTACATTTATGTCGCACCGGCAGTAAAAAACAGAATAGGGTTTTCGGAAATTCATAAGCCGAAAGTAGTTCGAAAATTAAATTCAGAAATTAAGAACAACACAGGAAAAACGTTGTTTTTAAAAGCAAAATACGACGAAACAAGCGTAACAGTTTTAGACGGACAAAGCTCAGCAATGCTAAATACATTTGCAGTAGCAAACAGTTTATTGATCGTTCCGGAAGATATTGAAAATTACAAAAAAGGTCAGTTAGTAACATTATTGCCAATTGACTAAATTTTAGATTTTAAGAAAATAGAATAAAGAGTAAAGAAAATAGATTTTTAAGAAAGATGCTGAAAACCGCTGTATAAATAAAAACATATAGCAGAAACCGATTAAACAGTTAACCAAATAAACGATTAAACAAAAAATGAACCTATTAAGTTCCGAAAACATATTATTCTTCAGTTTTGCCTTAATTATAATTGCATTTTTATATTCAAGTGTTGGGCACGGTGGAGCATCGGGGTATTTAGCATTGATGAGCATTTTTGCTTTTCCGATTTCGGTGATGAAACCATCGGCTTTGCTGTTGAATTTATTTGTTTCGAGTATTTCGTTCTTATTTTATTATCGAAATAATTATTTCAAGCCAAAGCTTTTTTACCCGTTTGCGATTGCCTCAATTCCGGCGGCTTTTATTGGCGGTTTTATAACTTTAGACAATGCGATTTATAAAATTGTTTTGGGAATCGTACTAGTTTTCGCAGCATTAAGATTGTTCGGAATCTTTAATTTTAAAGAGAAAGAAGAAGTAAAAATCAATCTTCCGTTTGCATTATTAATAGGTTTTGCAATTGGTTTATTATCAGGAATGCTTGGAATTGGTGGAGGAATAATTTTGAGTCCGATTTTATTGTTTTTAGGATGGGCTTCAGTAAAAGAATCGGCAGCGGTTTCGAGTCTATTCATTTTTGTGAATTCATTTGCGGGAATGTTGGGATTCTTTTTAGCAGGAAAAGCGATTCCGATGGAAAGTTTTTATTTGGTGCCAATTGCAGTAGTGGGAGGAATGTTAGGCGGATTTTACGGAAGCGGAAAATTCTCGAATAGAACTTTAAAAATGGTTTTAGGAACAGTTATTTTAATGGCAAGTGTTAAGTTGATTTTTCCTTAAAAAAGAGAAAATTGAGGTAATTAGACATTTAGATAATTAGATAATGAATCTAAAACCACGAAAAACATAATGATATTATTATAACAAAAGTGCGAAAACACAAAGTACACAAAGCTTTGTATTGATTTAACTTTGAGAACTTTGTGTTTTTAAGCGAACAAATGAATAAAAAACTAATTCCAACCTGAAACTTAAAACCTGAAACAAAAAAATAAAGATGGAAACACTAACAGTATTTATTCTTTGCGGAGGAAAAAGTTCCAGAATGCAGTCTGAAAAAGGATTAGTACTGTTTCAGGAAAAACCATTTATTGAGCATATCATTCAGGCGATTTTGCCTATTACAAATAATATAAAACTGATTACGGCTTCAAAAGAATATGATTATTTGCAGTATGAAAAGATACCCGATTTAATTGCAGATAAAGGCCCGTTGGGCGGAATTTACACGGCATTATCTCATTCTGAAACTGAATTTAATTTGATTTTAAGCTGCGATATTCCATTGATTTCAACCAAATTATTACAGGAACTAATTTCAAAGCATAATACTGAAGCCGAAATTACGGTTTTTGCTTCAGAAAGCAGATTACATCCGTTAATCGGAATTTATTCTAAAAAAATATTGCCTGTTATCAAAGGCGCAATTGATAACGACGATTTGAAAATGATGAATTTGTTTGCTAATATTCCGCATCAAATCATCAATATTGAAGAAAGTGAAAACTTTCCTCTGACTAATATTAATTCGGCTGACGAATTAAATGATCTGAATATCAATTTAAGCTAAAAGATTATGCAAAGTTTTAAAACCCCAAAATTGACGATCGCAGGCGCAGGTCCGGGTGACGTTGAATTGATTACATTAAAAGCAATTAAAGCTTTAGAAAGCGCCGATGTAGTTTTGTATGATGCCTTAGTAAATGAAGAATTACTAGAATACGCATCAAATGCAGAAATTGTTTTTGTTGGAAAACGTTTAGGCTGCCATGCTTACACGCAAGATCAGATTAATGATTTAATTGTCTCAATGGCTAATGTTCATGGACACGTGGTACGTTTAAAAGGCGGTGATTCTTTTGTTTTTGGAAGAGGAAGCGAAGAGATTGATTATGCCGTAAAATTTGGTTTGGAAACAGCTGTTGTTCCAGGAATTTCGTCTGCTTTGGGCGTTCCGGCTTCGGCGGGAATTAGTCTGACTCAGCGTAAAATTGCGGAAAGTTTTTGGGTAATTACAGGAACAACCTCTAATCATGAATTATCAAAAGATGTTCATTTGGCTGCAAAATCGGCGGCGACGGTGGTTATTTTGATGGGAATGCATAAGTTAGACGAAATCATTTCGATTTATCAGGAAAACAGAAATGACGATCTTCCAATTGCAATTATTCAAAACGGAACGAAAAATTCTGAGCAAAAAGTAATCGGAACTATAAGTACAATTACTAAATTGGTATCCGAAAAAAATATTTCATCACCAGCCATTATTGTAATTGGCGAAGTAGTGAAAAATACATCAAAACTGACTGAATATTTTCAGGAACATTTTGATGATGAATTCATTTTTCAAAATTTAAATTTATAAAAATGATCGAGGTTAAATATTTTGGAGCTGTTGCTGAAAAAACAAAATGTGAATTCGAAAAATTATCTTTTTCAGAAGAATTGTCATTGCAAAAATTGTTGCAGGATTTAAACGGAAAATATGATTTCGAATCGCTGACTTTCAGCGTTGCAGTAAATCAAAAAATAGTTTCAAAAGCTTCAGATTACACTTTGCAAACAAGTGATATTGTAGCTTTGTTACCTCCATTTGCAGGAGGATAATTAAAAACCATGAAAGAATCAGCGAGATACAACCGACAAACAATTCTTCCCGAAATAGGAGATGAAGGCCAGCAAAAATTATCAAAATCGAAAGTTTTGGTGATTGGTGCAGGTGGTTTGGGTGCCGCAATTTTGCCTTATTTGGCAGGCGCAGGCGTTGGTGAAATCGGAATTGTTGATGATGATGTAATTGACGTTTCGAATCTTCATCGTCAGGTTATTTACAAAACTTCGGCTGTTGGAAAATCTAAAGCTGAAGAAGCTAAATTGATGATTTCAGAATTAAATCCGGAAATAAAAGTTAATGCTTTTTCTGAGAAATTATCTGGAAAAAATGCCATTTCGTTATTTGAAAAATATGATATTATAGTCGATGCAACAGATAATATTTCGATTAAATATTTAATAAACGATGCTTGTTTGGTAACCAATAAACCAATGGTTTACGGATCTATTTTTAGATTTCAAGGACAAGTTTCGGTATTCAATTATCAAAACGGACCAACGTACAGATGTTTGTATCCAAATGAAAATTCGAATGCTTTAAATTGTGAAGATGCTGGCGTAATTGGAATTTCAGTTGGAATTATTGGAATGTTGCAAGCAAATGAAGTTTTAAAAATGATTCTTGGAATTGGAAATGTTTTAAGCGGAAAAATATTGGTTTACAATATTTTGAACAACGAACAGCAAAAATATGATTTTGAGAAAAGTAATGTTCAAAACATAAGTAGAGAATCATTCGAAGAAAAATATAATAAAGCTGAAGTTGTAGAAATAAGTTTTGAATCTGTTTTAGAGGAAATAGATAATGATGACGTTTTATTTTTAGACGTTAGAAACGAAGACGAATTGCCAAAAATCAGTTTAAAAAATCAAATCCAGATTCCGTTGATAAATTTGGAAAAGGAAATTGAAAAACTGGATAAAAACAAAATAATTCACATTTTCTGCCAATCTGGAAGCAGAAGTAAAATCGCTGTTGAATTGCTTAAGAAATATCAATTTGAAAATGTAAAAAGCATTGCAGGCGGAGCTTTGGCAATGAAGAATATATTGAAAGAAGAAAAGATATAGCCACGACCCGAGCGATAGCGAACGGGCGAAGCAATTCACGAATTATCACGTAATAATTTGTGTAATTTAAATTTCGCGAATTTGTTTTTTAAAATCTATTCGTAAAGTATTGGATTAAACATATTCGGAAAGAAATAAGTTGTTTTAAAAGTAAAAATGAAAATACTAGAAGGGAAATTTGAAGTCATTGATAGTTTTGTAATTAGAAACAGAAATGAATTTTATCTAATAGGTCAAATAAAAGAAGGAATAATTAAGGAAAATTGGTTTGTTAATATTCCATTTAATAAATCATTATCCATGACGATAAGGATCTCTGCCATCGAAGATGTTGAATTTTCTAGTGAAGATGCGAATTATAAATTAATTATTGTAAAAGGGGATAGTGAAACTTTAGACTTTCTTCTTGGATTAAAGATAGAAAGTGAATTGCTTGAAATTACTGTTGAAGGACAAGATTAATTTTTTTTTTTAACTTTTTAAGTTGAATAGTCTGTAGCAAAAAAAACATAAAAAATGAGTAAAAATGTATTTGTAGAAGGACCAATTGCTCCTGAATTTATTGCTGAGTCGATTGCGAAACATCAATCGAAACACACGATTGGAGCGCATAATATCTTTCTAGGACAAGTTCGTGCCGATGTCATTCATGATAATACAGTCGTTGCGATTGATTATTCGGCTTATACTGATATGGCGAACGAAGCATTGTATGCGATTCGCGAAAAAGCTTTTGCAAAATTCGATTTGACCTGCATGCACATTTATCATAGTTTGGGCGTTGTAAAAGCGGGCGAAATCTGTTTGTTTGTTTTTGTTTCGGCAACGCGACGTAAACAAGTTTATGAAGCGACAGAAGCCATCGTAAACTGGATTAAAACCGATGTGCCTATTTTTGGCAAAGAAATGTTTGAAAACGATACATTCACTTGGAAACAAAATACCTAAGAAATAAAAATGGTAGATATTACGCATAAAATAAGCACTTTAAGAGTTGCAACCGCAACCGCAATTGTAAAAGTCAGCAAACAAGAAACAATTGATGCTGTTGTTAATAATTTAGTGCCAAAAGGAAACGTGTTTGAAATGGCAAAAACTGCTGGATTATTTGCTGTGAAAAACACGCATTTATCTATTCCGGATTGTCATCCGCTTCCTATTGAATTTACTGCTGTTGAGTATATTGTAGAAGGTTTAGAAATTCATATTATCTTTAAAGTAAAAACAGTTTACAAAACCGGAGTTGAGGTTGAAGCGATGCACGGCGCGTCAATTGTTGCATTGACAATGTATGATATGCTGAAACCAATTGATAAGGAAATTGAAATTTCAACAATCAAATTAATCAATAAAGAAGGCGGAAAATCGTCTTTCAAAAATAAATTCCCGAATGTAATCAAAGCAGCCGTTTTTGTTTGTTCCGATTCAATTTTTGCCGGCGATAAAGAAGATCGTTCCGGTAAAACAATTGTCGAAAAACTGGATTCATACGGAGTTGAAACTTCTCATTACGAAATCATTCCAGATGAATTGGATATTATTCAGGAAAAAACAAAAGCTTTCGCTAAAGAAAATCAGCTGGTAATTTTTACAGGCGGAACAGGATTATCGCCAAGAGATGTTACACCAGAAGCTTTAGAACCATTATTAGAAAGTAGAATTCCAGGAATTGAAGAAGCCATTCGCAGTTATGGGCAACAAAGAATGCCTTATGCGATGCTTTCTAGAAGTGTTGCAGGAACTTTAGGCAAAACTTTGGTTTTGGCTTTGCCGGGTTCAACAAACGGAGTAAGAGAATCTATGGATGCTGTTTTTCCGCATGTAATGCACGTTTTTCATATTTTAAAAGGTAAAAACCATGACAGCCTCTAACACAATTTTGACGGACGGTTTTGGGCGCAAGCACAATTATCTGCGCATTTCGCTGCTGGAAAAATGCAACCTGCGTTGTACGTACTGCATGCCGGCGGATGGAATCGCATTATCTCCAAAAGCCAGTTTAATGACGGCCGATGAGATTTTTTCCATTGCCCAGACTTTCGTAAAAAATGGTGTTGACAAAATAAGATTAACAGGCGGAGAACCTTTATTAAGAAAGGATTTTCCAGAAATAGTTTCTAAATTATCAGATCTTAATATTTCACTTTCGATAACTACAAACGGAATTTTAATTGATCGTCATATCGACGTTTTGAAACAATTTAAAGTCAAAAAGATCAATTTGAGTTTAGATACTTTGGTTTCGTCTAAATTTCATTCTGTAACACTCAGAAATCAGTTTGAGAAGGTTGTTGATAATCTGCATTTACTTTTGAATAACGATTTTCACGTCAAAGTAAATGTCGTTTTAATGAAAGGTTTTAATGATAATGAAATTGTTGATTTCGTTAAACTAACACAGTTTCTGCCTATTTCGGTTCGATTTATTGAATTTATGCCGTTTGCCGGAAATGAGTGGGACAGAAGCAAAATGGTTTCTCAAAATGAGATTTTATCTTTGGTAGGGAATAATTTTGCAGAAGATGAAATTGAAAAACTGGAAGATGAAAAAAATTTCACAGCCAGAACCTATAAAATAAAAGGCTTTCAAGGTGATTTCGGAATCATAAGTTCAATTACAAACCCGTTTTGTGATAGCTGCAACCGCATCCGCTTGACGGCCGATGGAAAAATAAAAAACTGTCTTTTCTCAAATTCTGAAACCGATTTACTAACGGCTTTTAGAAATGGAGAATCGATTACTGAATTGATTTCAGCATCTATTCAAAATAAAAAGAAAGTTCGTGCCGGAATGGTTACAATTGATGAAATGGATGACCCTGCCAAACATTTTGATAATCGTAGTATGATTGCGATTGGGGGGTAAAAATTAATTGTTAATTGTGAATTATTAATTGTGAATTGTGAGGCTGAGTGAAGTCGAAGTCTTAACCGCATAGTTTGTCATTCCGAGGAACGAGGAATCTCCGCAAGTAACTCCGTTGCTAAAGGCGCCAATCTTTGTCGAGCTACTTGCGGAGATTCCTCGTTCCTCGGAATGACAAAACAACTCGGATAAATAAAAAAAGGTTCAACTTTTAAAGTCAAACCTTTCTTAAATTATTATTTTTTCTTTTTAGCTTTTGCCTTTTTTTGAGCTTTAGCTTTCTTTTTAGCGATTTTTTTAGCTTTTGCTTTGTCTTTCGCTTTTTTAGCTTTTTCTTTTTTCTTAGCGGCTGCTTTTTGTTTTGCTTTCTTCGCTTTTTCTTTCTTTTTATCTTTTTTTGTTTTTTCTTTTAGCTTTGCTGCTTTCTTTTTCGCTTTTTCCTTTTCTTTATCTTTCACTTTTTTGGCTTTTTTAGCAGCTTTGTCTTTTTCAGTTTTAACTGCAGGGTTAGTATTTTCTTCTTTTGATTCAGTAACTGCTGCTTTTTCCTCTGGCTTTGCAGCTGGAGTTAATACTTTTTTTGCTGGAGCTCTTCTTACCGCAGGTTTTGGAGAAGTTGCTGCAGCGGTTTTTATAACGGCTTTTGCAGGTGTTTTTACAGTCGAAGTTGTTGCGGTTTTTGTTACAGTTGCTGCCGGAGCTTTGGCTGCAGCTGGTTTCGCAGCTGTTGTTTTTGGAGCTGCAGGTTTTGCGGCAGCGGTTCTGGCTGGCGCAGTTTTGCGTACTGGTGCTTTTGCTGGCGGAGTACTTGCAGTATTTTCTGTAGCTGGTTTTGTGGTTTCTGCTGCTGGAGAATCGATTTTCTCAGGAGTCGTTTCTTCGGTTTTGTTTTCCATATAAATGTACTTTTAGATGAGTATGTTAATAACAATGTAACTAAATTGTTAAGTTTCAGTTAAGTAAAGATAATTATAAAACAAGCATCTCAATGTTAAGCTTTTCTATAAATTTTGCATTTAAATAATTGAAAATTAAATAATTAGTTTTTTGTCCGAAATTTTAAAACGAAATCTCTTAACAATTCTACATGAAAAAATAGAAGAAAATGCCTTATAAATAAAGCTTTTTTGGCAATTACTTCTTTTGAAAACGAGTGCCCTAGCCCCGATGGAAGCGGCATCCTTTTATTTTTTTCTTTAAAAAATAAAAGATATAGCGGACAGCGGGATTAGCTCCTAATAAATACTCTGTTTCCCTGATTAGTTTTTTACCAATTCCAAAATTCTGAAATTACTTTTCGGTGCTTCGCATAAGGAACAGCAATAAGTCTCGGATAAATCGGTAAATAAAATACCTTTCGGAATTCCCTGGCTTTCATCTCCGTATTCCGGATTATAGAGGGTTAAACATTCCTGGCATTGGTAGATATCCAGTTGTGGTTTTTCTTTTTTCTGAGGATTTTCGGTTGTTTCTGATGTTGAATTTCCAAGTTCGTCGAAATATTTTCGGCTTAACTCAATTAAAATTGTTGGCAATTCGAGTTTGTCAATATCTTGCGAGTGCACAATATATTCGCGTGTATTTGGGTCGAAATTGCGGGCAAACAAAACATTGTAAGTATCTCTGATTTTAATGGATTCTAAAGCTTGCGGAAGTTCATTTTTTTCGATAACAATCGAAGTGAAATAATGTCCGTCGCGGTTGTATTCAGAAATTCCGAAATTTAATCCGTACGTGCTAATGTCGAATTGATCTAAAGTTCGAACCAGAAAAGTTTTGAGATTCAAAGCCCATTCCATTGCAACTGGCAAATGCCAATTCAATTCTAATAAAGAATGGCGAACGTTGATACCGCGTTTTCCTAAGAATTTTTCCCATTCCAGTTTTCTGTCTTTTGGAATTCCTTTGACAATAAATGATTTCCAAGGCGTGATGCAAATTTTTCCGATTTTGCATTCAAAACACAAATCGCACATTTCTTTTAGAAAATCTAAATCGTATAAATTATTTCTCCAATACAATCCCAACCAATATTGATCAATTCCCATTCTGTTCATTCCTTCGTAATACGGAAATGGGTAAAAAGGAATATTCAGCGGTTTGTCAATTGTTCTGTTATTGGTGTCCAAAGCTTCGCTCACTAACGTGAAAAGCATTTCGATATCAATAGAATCTTCTTCGGATATTTTTTCGATTTCATAATAAATTTTAGCTAAATCCCAGCTGTAAATCAGAACGGGATAAACTTCCATTTTTTCCCATTTTGGAAGACGAATATATAAGTACCAATAATCTTCATGTTCTGAAGCGATAAAGTTTAAATGCCCAGTAAACAAAGGAACTAATTGTTGTTTTGGATCGGTTAAGTTGACTTTGAGCTTTGGTTGTTCTTTAAATTCTTCCAAAACATATAAAAAACGGTTTCCGGTAAGCCAGTTTGTATTTCTGAAAATATCAGTTGAAACGTATGAAGAAACGATATTGTTGCCACTTTTTTGATCGGGATAAACAAAATGATGTTTTCCTAAAGTGGTTTTGTCTAAAGATTTAAAACCTTGCGGAAAAATAATATCCTGTCTTGAACCAAACGAAATGGAATCCAGACCTTCTTCCAAAGCGATGTTTACAACTTCTCTAAGTTCTCCTGGCGAAATAACGCCTCCTTTTACTATTAATCTTGTTAGTTCCATTTTTCTTTTTGTTTCAGGTTTCAGGTTTTTTTAGTTTCAGGTTATTCTCAATCTTGTCATTTCGAGGAACGAGAAATCTCCACAAGTAGCTCCGTTCCTAAAATCACCAATCTTTGTAGAGTTTCTCGTGGAGATTTCTCGTTCCTCGAAATGACAAACGGTACGCAACTTGAAACATGAAACAAAGAAAACCTGAAACATTTTTTTTAAACCTTACATTTAGCCAATATCTCTTTAACCTCTGTTTTACAGCTTCCGCAGCCTAAACCTGCGCCTGTATTTTTACATAAATCGGTGAAATCGTTGATACCGCTTTTAATCGTTTCTTCGATATTTCCGGCTCCGACTTGACTGCACGAACAAACCAATTTTCCTAAAACCGGTTTTGCAGTTGAGCTGCCTCGGAGTAATAAATTTCGTTTATCTGATAATTCGATTTTGGTTTCGATCATGGTTTTGAATTCGGCAAATTCGTTTTTATCGCCCATCAAAATTGCTCCAACCAAAAGATCATCTTTTACAATGCATTTTTTGTAATAACGTTTTTTCAAATCTGAGAAAACAATTTCTTCGTACGAATCGTCATTTTCCGGAATTTCAATATCACCGATACTGCAAAGGTTAATGTCTTCTAATTTTAGAATATTCATCAAAATAGAACCTTTATAATAACTACTGATATCTCCTGCTAAAAAGTTTGCCAGAATATCGGCTTGTTCTTCTGCGGCAGAAGTGATTCCGAATAATTTATTGTTGAATTCGGCTATTTCTCCAATCGCAAAAATATTCGGATTTGAAGTTTGTAAATACTGATTTACTCTTACACCTCGACCGCATGAAAGTCCGCTTTCGCGAGCAATTTCAATATTTGGGATTGTTCCAATCGTGTAAACAATTGCGTTTGCAGTTATAATTTTTCCGCTCTTTAAAGCAATTTCAATTTCATTTGGATTATCGGTTTCGAAAACCGTGCTGACTTCATTATCAAAATAAATCTGAATATCACGAAGCTGTACTTCTTCGGCTAATAACTTACTTGAAATTCGGTCTAATTGACGCTCCATTAAACGGGAAGCTCTTTGAACAATTGTAGTTTTTACTTTTTTATGTTTTAGGGCTGCCGCCAATTCTAATCCTAATAATCCACCGCCAATTATCACAACATGTTGTTCTTCTGGCGGAAGATTCGTGCTGTCCAGATGTTTTTTCAAACGATCAGCATCTTCTTTTTTTCTGACTGTAAATCGGCCAGGAAGATGAAGTTGTGCATTTTCCGGCACAAAAGGACGGCTTCCTGTTGCTATTATCAAGGAATCAAAAGTGTGAATTTCGCCCTGACTGTCCAGAATAGTTTTTTTGTTTGGATCTAGTTTTTCAATCGCAACTCCGGCTTTCATTGTAATTTTTAATTTACTGAAAGCTTCGCCATCTTTAACCTTTAAAAGTTGTTCCCAACTAAATTCTCCCGTCATATATTCGGGAAGTAAAACGCGATTGTAAAACGGATTTACTTCATTCGAAAAAACAATAATTTCATCAGTAGTATTGAATTCGCGATAGTTTTGAATGAATCGGAAAGAAGCTGCTCCAGCGCCAACAATGGCAATTTTCTGAAATGGTTTTACATATTTCGTTATTGAAACTGTGGTGTATTTAAAATCAGGTTCTTTTGAAATTGGGTCGACAACGTTGTTGGTTAAATTGTTTGTTCTGTTTAAATCATTTTCAAGTTGTTTTCCCCAATGCATTGGCAGGAAAACCACTTTTTCTTTGATAGAATCGGTAACTTTTGCTTTTACGCGAACTTCTCCGTTTTTGCTCGTAACGGTAACAATATCTCCGTTTTTAATATCATTTTTAAAAGCATCAATCGGATTTATTTCCAGAACTGGACTCGGAATATGGGTTAATAATCTTGAAACTTTTCCAGTTTTTGTCATCGTATGCCATTGGTCGCGAATTCTTCCCGTTGTTAAAATAAAAGGAAATTCGGCATTTGGCTGAACAGATGTATTTTCAATGGAAACAGGCAAATTAAAAATTGCTTTTCCTGAAGGCGTATAGAATTTTTTATCGGTAAATAATCTCGGAGTTCCCGGATGATTATAATCAGGAACCGGCCATTGAAAAGTGCCTTCGTTTTTTAAACGATTATAATTTAAGAAGGAAATATCAATATTGGTATTTTTGGTAAGTGCGCAATGTTCTTTATAAATTTCTTCGGCACTGTTGAAATTGAATCCGTTGAAATTCATTTTTTTAGCAAAACGAATTAAGATTTCAATGTCTGGAAGTGCTTCGCCCGGCGCATTGATTCCTTTTGGTAAATAAGAAATACGACGCTCCGAATTGGTCATTGTTCCTTCTTTTTCCAACCAACCCGCTGCAGGTAATAATAAATCGGCAAATTTGGCTGTATCGGCATTATGAGAAATATCCTGAACGACTACGAATTTTGCATTTTGAAGTGCTTTTTCTGCTCTTCGGGAATCCGGTAAACTCACTAATGGATTCGTGCAAATAATCCAAACGGCTTTCATTTTTCCAGATTCTAAAGCTTCAAACATTTCTGTCGCCGTTAAACCCGGTTTATCTGAAATTTCGTCAACACCCCAAAAGTCAGCAACTTCTTTACGATGTGTTGGGTTTGCGATGTCTTTATGTGCGGCTAAAAGTGTCGCCATTCCGCCCACTTCGCGTCCGCCCATTGCATTCGGCTGACCTGTTAATGAAAATGGGCCGGAACCCGGTTTTCCGACTTGTCCCGTTAATAAAGACAAATTCAGCAATGCTGTATTTTTATCCACGCCAACAGCACTTTGATTTAATCCCATCGCCCAAAGCGAAATAAATCCTTTGGCTTTCCCGATAATATCGGCAGCCAGTTTAATATCGTTTACAGAAATTCCGCAAAGTTTAGAAGCTTTTTCAAGAGAAGTGCCTAAAACTAAGTCTTTATATTGTTTGAAATTCTCGGCGTGGTTTTTTACAAAATCATGATCTACGTAACTTTTTTCGATAATTCGTCTCGCAATCGCGTGATATAAAATAATATCCGAACCAGGAATAATCTGCAAATGTAAATCGGCAAAAGCGGCAGTGTCTGTTCGCCTTGGATCAATACAAATTACTTTTGTTTTCGGATTTTTCTCTTTGTGTTTTTCTAATCGTCTGAATAGAATAGGGTGGCACCAAGCCGGATTTGCGCCGGTAATTAAGAAAGTGTCCGCCAATTCAATATCATCATAAGCAATTGGCACAGAATCTTCGCCAAATGTCTTTTTATAGCCCACAACCGCCGAACTCATACAAAGTCTGGAATTGGTATCGATGTTATTTGTTTTCAAAAAACCTTTTACCAATTTATTTACTAAGTAATATTCCTCAGTTAAACATTGTCCCGAAATATAAAATCCAACGCTGTCTGGTCCATGTTTTTTTATGATAGAAGAAAAAACAGCAGCGGCGCGATCAAGAGCGGTATCCCAGCTAACGCGTTCTAACGGATAGTTTTTGCTTCCGCGCATTTCCGGATATAAAATTCGGTCTGAAGTATCATTAACTACGTAGTGCAGGTTCATTCCTTTAGAACATAACATTCCTTTATTTACAGGATGATCTTTGTCACCTTCGACCATTACACCATTTTTAGCATCGTTGGTCACGATTATTCCGCAGCCAACGCCACAGTAGGAACAGGTAGTTTTGATCTTGGTACTTTGCATTACAGTTCGGTTTTAAATAAATCACTTACTTAACTTGAAACAAAAATAAGTATTTTTTAAGTATTAATACGTATTTTTTAATTTTATTTTTATTATTTTTGAGGAAAAGAAATGAGGAACAACAAATATGTTTAATGCCGAAAAAATGGAACTCATGAAAGAAGAACAATCTATTTGTTATAATTGTGCCAATGAAAATTGTTTCATTAAAAAACATTTGCATTTAGAGCAAATGAAGCAATATGTCTCGAAGAAGCATAGTTTTGTTTGCAAAAAATCACAACAATTTATTACCGAAGGCGCGCCGTTGCAAGGCCTTTATTTTGTTTGTTCTGGAAAAGTAAAAACGGTAAAAACCGGAATTAACGGACGTGAGCAAATTGTACGTTTGACTACAAATGGCGACACTATTGGTTTCCGCGGATTCGGAACGAGCAAACGTTATTTGATTGGCGCTTATGCCTTGGAAGATACTGTTTTGTGCAATTTTAGTAACGAGACTATGATGGAGATTTTACAGCATGTTCCTGAATTTACTTATGCTTTAATGTTGTTTTATGCAGAAGAATTAAACAAAAGCGAAAATAATATCAGAAAGATTGCTCACATGAATGTCCGCGAACGTGTGATTGATTTACTGCTTTATATTCATCGTAAATTCGGACAGGTAAATGGTTTAATTGATATTGAGCTTTCGCGAAAGGAAATTGCAGATTTTGCCGGAACTACTGAAGAACAGGCGATTCGTATTTTGTCTAGCCTTAAAAAAGAAGCTCTGATTAAAACCGAAGGAAAGCGTGTTGGGATTTTGGAAGTTTCAACCTTGCGAGCTGAAATTATGGAGCATAAATATTTTTAAAAGAGGGACAAAGTTACAAAGGGACAAAGTTGCAAAGGTTTTGATGTTTATTTATGCAAAATTCTCTCTAATACTCGAACTCTGTTTTTTAAACCTTCTTTATTTCTAATCGGATCATAGAGACTTGGATTTTTTAACATTGCAATTATAGTTAGTACTTCTTTTTCGTTTAATTCCTTAATATCTTTATTAAAATAGAATTTTGAAGCTTCTTTGACACCAAAAGTTTTTCGTGTAGAATCTGCATATACATGTTTGAAATCAGTATTTAGAAGAAGAAATTTAAAACAATCCATCTTGGAATATTTTCTTTTAATTTTTAATTGATAAAGTGATTTTGTTGGTGAATATCCATGTCTGTAAACACTAAAAGAACCAATATAATTTGTTGCAATTTCACAAGGACATTTTGGATCTTCCATTTTCTTGTAAATTTCAGTTTGAATTTTAACAAAGGAACTTAAATCCTCACTTTGTGCTTCTTTCAATTTGTTTGAGAGGTGTACAAATCCATTATTCTGATAAATAGGATTAAAATCGCTTAGTAAATAGGAGATTAAGAATCCCATAAAAACTATTATTGCAAGAAAAATTTTTAATGGTTTTTTGAACATGCAGAAATATTTTTTTGTAGAGACACACTGCAGTGCGTCTCTACGTCGTGTTTTTATTTTTTTCTTCCCACAAATCGGATTACAGAACCCGTTCCGTTATGGAATAAACCTTCGTTGAGTTCGATTTCTTTTTCTTCTAATTCGATAATTTCATAATTTGGAAAATCAGCTTTTATTTCTTCGATTGAAAACAAAGATTCAATGTCTTTTGGTCCGCCAACTTTTTCATTTTTTGTTACGTATTCCAAATGCTTTTTGCTGAAAGCTTCAAAAATAATAATACCGTCTTTTTTTAAAAGTTCGTCAAGTTGTCTATGAATTTCAGATTTGATTGTTGCCGGAAAATGGGCATAAATTAAAGCAATTGCATCAAATTGTTCGGTATGAAAATCTAAAGTTTCTAATTCTCCAACTTGATAATCGATTGCAACATCATTGTTTTTTGCTAAACGAAGCGCTTTGTTTCTTCCTTCTTCACTAATATCAAAAGCTGAAACTTCCCAGCCTAATTGGGCAGCGAAAACAGCATTTCGTCCTTCGCCTTCGGCAGGAAAAAGAATCGCGCCGGGATTTAATTTTTCGATTTGTTCTTGTAAATAATTGTTTGGTGCTGTACCGTATGCAAAATCTTCGGTTTTGTAACGGTCATCCCATCTTTGAGTCCAGTTGTTCATTTGGTTTATATATTGAAATTAATTATTAAAGGTTTGTGATCGCTGTACATTGTCCAATCTTTATAATTTCCGATTTCGACACTTTCTAAAACTTCCATAAAATCATTTGAGACAAAACAATAATCCATATGATAAGGTTTGTTTTCGTGTCTATAAAGATATAAAGTTGGATGTTCTTCTTTGCCTTGAATTTGATTGAAGTAGTTGTGATATGTGCTGAAGATGTTCTTTTCGGCTAATTTATTTACTACGGTTGTGTGATTGCCTTCGCGACGTGGTTTGTCCCAAATCGTATTGCTGTTGAAATCGCCAATTAAAATGGTTTTAGTTTCTTTGATTAAATCTTCGTAATAATTAATCGCTTTCCAAATCTGCGTTACGTAAGCGCCATCTTTATCACTAGGATTATTTGCCCAGATGGCAAACAAAATAAAATCGACTTTTCCGCCAGTAACGGCAATTGGTAAAATATTTTTGAAATCAGGATTATGACAATCAAGCAGTTGAAAACGATAATCACTATAAGAAAAAACACCAAGACCTTTATGCGGATTTGTTCCATACCAGAGAATGTCGTTTGGTGTTTTTATTTCGTCTGGGAATTTTAGTTTTTCAGGATTTTCACATTCTGAAATTACCGCAATATCAGGATGGTAAGCGAGAATGAATTCTGCTTTTTTTCTGAATGCCATGTTGCAATTCCAGGCTATGAGTTTCATTTGTAGAAGATTTTGAATAAACTATTTCATTTTTAATTTATGAAACCCAAGTATTTTCAATTTTATCAATTATCCATTTATTATTGACTTTCTTGATGTAAATTCGATAACCTTGTCCGCAAAGTCTACCACAAGCAAAGCCACCATCTAGAATCCCAAATTTTTTATCCTTATCAAATTGTATTCTAGAAAAGAAAACTGCTCCAGAAAAAACAAAATCGTATTTGGTTAACCAAATTAGACCTCTTTCTTTTGGGAACTGAGAAATATTTCTGAGTTCAAATTTATTGTTGAGTTTTATGTTTTTAAAATCAAAAGTATATTCTGTTTCTTTTTTTTCTTTTGATATATAGATTTTAGCATTTTTAAAATGTTTTTCGAAATCTTTATTTAAATCTTGTTGGTTATCTTTCAATATTGAATCAAAAGCAACAATAATCTTAGAAGTGTCTTTTTTGATTTTTTCCGTATTGATTTTCCATTCTAATAGCTTTTGTTTTTGCTCTGGTGTAGCTTTAGTACTATCAACACCAATGTAATGTCCTGTTTTATCGAATATCGATTCTCCATATTCTGGAGGGAAATTTGTAAACAATCTTATATCAATACAAGTTGAATCTATTAGACTAGGGAAAATTTCGGTCATTACATTTTTCTCAAACTCTAAATCGGTGATTTTCTTCTCACAACTAGAAAAGAGAATAATTACTGATATAATTGCTAAACTTTTAAGTTTCTTCATGATATCAAATATATTAATTAAAAAATTAGAATAATTTACCTTTAAAACAAAAAAAATACCCTTTTCCAAATAAGAAAAGGGTAGATTATATATTTTAGATTATTAAAAATCTTTTTTGCAATCTTAACCAACAAGTGTCGTTACACCACTATTTACATCAATTTCTGCAAAATTATGTTTTCCCATAACGATAAGCAGTTTATCTGAATTATAACCTACATATCTAATTTCAGGTTGTCCTTTTTTTGGTTTTCCGCACACCGAAATCACATTGGTTTGCCATTTCAATTTGCTTCTTTTGTAGGCAGAGATTGTTTGCAAGTCATTCTCGACATAATAAACAATACTGTTTTTTTTGATTCCTCTTTTTTGCGTTTTGGCAAAATTTATTTCGGAATTATTAGAAATTAAGGCATCATTGTACTTTTGAGCGATGCCTGTTTGCGTGACAATAAATGTCAGCATTGACAGTTTTAGGAAAGGTTTCATTTTGATAGAATTTGGGGTTCGTAATCACTTCAAATATAAATAATTAAATCATATAACAAAATTTCTGGAAGACAAAAAAAAATCCCTTTTTCCGAAATAGGAAAAGGGGATTTTTTAGGAGTTAATTTTGAAGAAAAACTATTTTTTCCAGCTAAAAATTCTCGGATCTACAGAAATCATCAACCAAGCCCAATTGTTGGTATGATTTGCATCTCCGTTTTTGATGAATTCTAAAGTGCTAGATCCAAACATTTGGGAATAACCTCCCGTAACGGTAATATTTTTTTTGAAATTATAGCCAAAAGTTGCATCAACCTCCGTTCCTAAATACGAATCTAATTTTTCATTTACTGGCGTAACCACATCAGCGGCAGATAAAAATACATGCGGAATCAAAGCAAATTGCCATTTATTGACATTATAATTCAATTTGATGAAAGCATCTTGTAAACCAACATTATTCAGGTGATTTCCAACATAGAAATAATCCATATAACCATTAAAACCATGGTTAGTTCCAAAAATCGGATTGAACGATTTGATTACGGTACTTCCATCGTTTGAAGCTTTTCCTGATAAAAATTCGTAACCTAAACCAGCTTTGAAAGCATCTGTAATATTGTATCCAAAATTAGCTGCAGCATTCCATGCACTTACTTGCAAATTGGTACTTTTTCCAGTTTGTCCGTAAAACCAAAAGTTCGTATCGATTTTACCTTTTTTATAAGTCAAATAAGGTCCAAAAGTTTGTTTGTAATCTACTAATAATTTATTTGCAGGATTAGGATTAGGCGCATATTCATAACCTGTGTTTAGCAATAAAAAGCTTAAACCAAAAGCTTCGTTAAATTGGTTATGATACCATGCATATTGTAACGCTTTGTAACTAGCAACGGTATAAGGTGTTTGAAATGTATTTTCGGCAGTTGAATTGTAAGCGCCTCCAAAGTCTAACTTTTGAGTTTCGTTATGAAAGGAAACTGTTAACGCATCATGACTTTGTGCTTGTTGTCCCCAATCTTGTTCTCCTAAAATACGCTGATTGTCATAAGATAAGACTTGACGACCTAATCTTGCGCTCCATTTTTCTGTAAAATTATATTGTGCCCAAGCCTCAAAAACCGCAACTCCATTTTTATCAGCGACAGCAGTTGGCGCTACATCACCCCAGGTTCTGGTGTTTTGTAAAGTCAGTTTTACAATTAAATCTTCTTGTTTATAATTGAAATTTAATCGGGAACGCTGTGAAATTTGAGATGTGCCTTCCTGTCCGTAAGGTAATAAAGTTTTGTAACCGTTTCTGTATTCAAAGCGAGGCCTGATTTGCAGATTCACATCTAATTCCTGTGACTGCATTTTAAAGCTGATTCCCACAAGCAAAAGAATGGCCAATTTTAGTTTATTCATGATTCATGGTTTTAATTGTGAGGCAAATTTATAAGATTATTTCCTTAGAAAATGTGATTAAAATCATATTGTTGTGATTTATTGCGCATCTAATGCTAAAACTAATTCTGGTTGTTTCTTAGGTGCCATTTTAAGAATCGTGTAATGCATCCAAACAAGACAAACGGTTGAGAATATCAGAATAAAAATCCATGAGCTAGACCAGATTCCGGTTGCAGTTAATAAATATCCGAAGATAATCGGGCCAAAGAATCCGCCTAAACCACCAATCATTCCAACCATTCCGCCGACAACGCCAACTTCTGTTGGGAAATATTCAGGAATATGTTTGTAAACCGCCGCTTTTCCAATTCCCCAAGAAATCCCGATTAGAATAACCAAAACCAAGAACACCCACATATTAGCATCAAATTTAATAACAGTTACGCCTTTTGCGATTAGTTCTTTTTTGGCAACACTTTGATTGTGCGCTACAACTACATCTTGCCAGCTTGAAGTAGTTGGGAAAATGGCATTTTCAGCTGTATTGGCTGTTTTTTGTGCAATTGGATATTCTTTATCTCCAACTTTTACGGTTTTATCGCTGATTTCATTTACAACACCTTTTTTAGCAGCTAATATTCCTGGACCTGAAGTCATGATTTCCATTTTAGGAATCGATAATAATGCACTTAAAATTACTGAAGAACTCAAAACCCAGTACATCACTTTTCGGGCACCAAATTTATCAGATAAATAACCTCCAAAAGCTCTAATAACGCCAGAAGGAAGACTAAACATTGTAGCAAACAAACCGCCCATAACTAAACTCGTTTGGTATACGTTCATGAAATTTGGCAAAAGCCATTGTGAATAAGCTACAAAACATCCAAAAACTAAGAAGTAATACGCTCCAAAACGCCAAACTCTTTCTGATTTTAAAGGTGTCAACATTTGTGATATAGTTTTGCCGTTGCTTTCTAATTTTTTATTTTGAGCGAAAATTAAAAAGGCAACACCAATTACTACTAATGAAATAGCGTAAATAACAGGAAGTATTTTCCAGCCATTTTGCGGATCATCAATTGAAAAATGATTTAATAATGAAGGAGCAAGAAAAGTCGTTATTGCAGCGCCAGCATTTCCCATTCCGAAGATTCCTAAAGCGCGGCCTTGCCATTCTTTTGGGTACCAGATTGAAGTGTAACCAATTCCTACTGCAAAACTGGTTCCGACCATTCCGAAGAAGAAACTAAGTACGGCAAACATGAAAAAACTGTCGGCGTAGGGAAGGAGAAACAATGGAATTGAACTTAATAATAATAAAAGTGAAAAAACATATTTTCCGCCAAATTTGTCTGTTAAGATCCCGATTGGCAGACGCATGATTGATCCGGTTAAAATTGGAATTCCAAGAAGCCATCCAACTTGAATAACATCCCAATGGAAAATTCCGTTATCGACCAAAAAGGTTACCAGAACGCCGTTTAATGTCCAGCAGGCAAAACACACTGTAAAAGCCAATGTGTTCAAAAATAAAATTTTGTGTGATTGCGATAGTGAGTTTGTATTTTTCATAGTACTTATATTTTTATGTAAAAGTAAGTACTATAACTTAGTTAAAACCTGCTAAAACGCAGTTTTTGAAAAATAATTACGTATTTATACGTATTTTTTAAATTAAAGAATACTCAGCCGCTTTATTAGAAAGTTCCATTAAGTTTTTTACTTTCAATTTTTTCATCAAATTAAAACGGTGTACTTCTGCTGTACGTTTGCTGATATCCAAAGCTTCAGCGATTTCTTTGTTTCCTTTTCCGGATAACAAAAGTGTAAGGATTTCTTTTTCTCTTTTGGTAATCATCATTTCTTCACCCAAAGTTTGTTTAGGTTCTAATGATGCAGAAGAATTTGTCAATTGACCAATTAAAATAGAAGAAATATCACCGCTGAAATACTTTCCTCCAGCAGAAACGCTATGCAATGCTTTTAAGAATTCTTCTTTACTTGAACCTTTTAATAAATATCCGTCGGCTCCGGCTTTTATGGATTTTAAAACATATTCTTCAGATTCGTGCATCGAAAGCATGATGATTTTTACGTTGTTATTCTCGCTTCTAAGTTTTTCTACTACCTCGATACCAGTTAAGTTTGGCATACGGATATCTACTATAAGTAAATCTGGTTTTGTTTCTGTAACTACTTCCAGGGCATCTGCACCATCAATAGCTTCGCCCACAACCTCAATGTTTGCTTCGTTTTCCAGTAAAGATTTGATTCCGTCTCTAACAAAAACATGGTCATCTGCTAATACTACACGAATGATATTACTCATAGTTTACTTAATTTTGATTCTCGATTTTTACGTATATTCATCTATAAAGAAGACGCTAATATACGTAATTTTTTAGATTTTAAAATCCAATATTAAAATTTCTAATGTTGGAAATTTTAAATTTCAAGGATAAAACTCTAAATTCTGAGAAAGTTTTACATCAAGTTTGTCATTTCGAGGAACGAGAAATCTCCACAAGTAGCTCTACAAAAATTGGCGATTTAGATTGCAGAGTTTCTTGTGGAGATTTCTCGTTCCTCGAAATGACAATATTGAAAATATGTTGTGTCATACTTTATTGCGTTAAGATGACAAAAAATGCTGGAAAGATCTAATAATAAAATCAAATCATCTTTTGAAACTGTATGTCCGCGAGAGGGATAGGAGCAATCCGCCGCAGCGGAGCGGATAGCCCGACAGCATCCCGATAAAAGGGCGAATAAGTACAAAGTAAAATAGCCCTTTTATCGGGATGGTGGCTCGCCCTAATGAATTTGAAAATTAGAAAATGTGTCAATTAGAAAATTGTTTTGTAGTTGAAAATTATCTAATTATCAAATTGGTACATTATCTCATTTAAGAATCGGAATATTAAAAGTAATTCTGGTTCCTTCGCCTGGAATGGAGTTCATGAAAACGCGTCCGTTGATGTATTGGATTCTTTCTTTCATGAATAAAAGTCCCATTCCGGATTCGCTGTTGCGTTTTTTGTCGACTGAATTGACGTCAAAACCTTTTCCGTTATCGTCAACTATAATACTTAGTAAAGTTTCACTGTGCGAAAGCTGTACAATAATATGTGAAGATTCGGCATATTTAATGGCGTTGTTGATGGCTTCTTGAGTTAATCGATAAATGTTAATTTCGATTAAGGAATCAAGTCGCTGATCAAAATCGGTTTTGTTGTAGAAAAGGATTTCTTTTCCAGTTAGTTTTGAAAGTTCCTGTGTGAGTTTTGCCAATGAGGAAACGATGCCGTGATCGCTTAATTCCGGCGGCATCAAGTTGAAAGTTGCTGTGCGAACACCTTTTATAATATCAAGGGAAAGTTTCTTTAAATACTCGATTTTTTGCTCTGATTTTTCGCGGTCATCAAGATTGATGCTTTCTAAACTGAACTTTAAACCCGTAAGCATTTGACCAATTCCGTCGTGAATTTCTTTGGCGATTCGGTTTTGTTCGTTTTCCTGATTTTCAACGATTTTGCTTGAAATAATCTTTTGCTGATTGATTTTTTCGGTTGTGTTTTCGAGATTCAAACGTTCGACTTCGCGTTGTGCTTTTTTGCGTTCGGTGATGTTGAAACAAACAATTAAAAGTTCGAGTTCGTCTTTTTTGATCATTACAGGAACCATCGACAAATCGAGCCAGATTTCTTTTTCGTCTTTATTTATAATTTTGATTTCGCCCTGCCAGCCACTGCGTTGTTTTTCGAAAATCAGACGATCAAAATTAACTTGTTCTTTTTCGTCTTCAGTAAGTACTTCGGAGAATTTTTTGTTAGATGAAAATTTGGTGTAATTTAAAAGCTTGGCAAATTTTTCTCCAATATGAATGATGGATCCATCAGGTGAAATTCGGCAATACAGCAAAGTGTTTTCCATCGCATAATTGAGCGATTTTAATTCTTTTACCGAGTTTTCTTTGATTTCGCTGATAATCTCCGTGTCGTATGCCAGTTTCAGTGCTTTCTTTTCAGAAGATAAAAGCTGGGCAATTAACTTTTCGATTTTCTTGTTGGTTGGTTTGAAAATGAAGAAGAATTCCAGAAGAAGAACCAAAAGTGTAAAACCGAAAATCCAATATTCGATTTTGCGTTGTTCAGTAACTTTTTCGTGTGCTTCAAGATCGTATTGCGTTACAATCTGATTCATTTTCGAAAGGAAAGTTCCTTCGTTTTCCAGAATAATCTGAACCAATTTTTGGTTTTCAGAAGCAGATTTTTTTTGTTGTAAATTCAACAAAAAAGAATCTGTAGTTTGTGCAATTTTATTGAAAATCGGATTGATTTCAAGATATAATTTAGAAAGTGTTTCTGATTTTTCTTTAGGAAAAGCTAAACTGTCATTTCCGTTTTCCAACGCATTTTGATTCTTTTTCCAAAGTTCTAAAACCTCTTTTAAATGCGAAGTTTTTTTGGCTGTAGCCGAATCAGAAACGTAATGTAAAATCAGAACTTCTTTGACAATTTTCTGGCTCAACATTCTTTGTTTACCAGAGAAATTAATGATTTTTGAATCGCTTAACTGCTGATTCAGATTGTATTGTACTAAAAACTGACTGACAATTATAGTTAAGGCAATAGTAAGAAGTGCAAAAAAATACAGACGGCGTAAATTTTTGAAAGTGATTTTTTCTGCTGCTTCCTGATTGCTTTTCTTCATATCTTTTTTACAATCCCAAAGAAGCTTTTATTAGGTTTAAATTTTCTTCAGAATAATTGATTTTTAAAGCTTCCTGATGCCCTTTGTCTGACATTTTATCCCAGGTTTTTTTGATGATGTTTTTTAGTTTTTCTTCGTCGTGTTTATGAACGAATGGTTCTAAGTAATATTCTAAAAATACTAAACAAATAACATCTTCCAGTAATTGGGTTTCAGCATCTTTTTTAAGTAATTTCTTTTCAATTAAAAAAGAAACGCGATCGATAAAAGTCTGATCATAACCTGCTTTTACCAGAATTTCGGATGTAGTTTTAGCGTGGAATTTTTTCAATTCTTCTCTCCATTTCAAATAACCAACACGATCCATTGGGTATGATTCGCGAGCGACTTTCCATCGGCAAATATGTTGTGCTTTTGAAGCGATCTGAATTTCTTCTGATGCATTTGGTTCAAACTGCATTAGTTTTTCGTACATCCTGTTTGAATACAATAATTCTTTTGGATATTCTGTGTTTTGGTCTAATTCGATGTTTGGATCCTGAGCATTTTCAGCATCAATCCATTCGCTTGCTTTTTGAAAAGGTGTAGTCATTTTTTGGTTTGATAATAGAATTTCAAAGATACGGAATTATGTTTTTTTTCGCCACGAATTTCACGAATTAGCACGAATTATTGTTTTTGTTTTTTTGCCACAGATTAAAGGATTTTTTGGATTTAATTTGGGGTTTATTTTTTTTCGCCACGAATTTCACGAATTAGCACGAATTATTGTTTTGGTTTTTTGCCACAGATTAAAGGATTTTTTGGATTTAATTTGGGGTTTATTTTTTTTCGCCACGAATTCGCGAGTTTGCTTAAATTATTATTTAATTTTTTTGCCACAGATTAAAAGATTTATTTAAAAAAATCCTTTAATCTTTGTGGATAATTTGAATTGTTTTCGCCACGAATTTCACGGATCTCCACGAATTAAATTAGTGTAATTTGTGAAATTCGTGGCGAAGAAAAAATCCTTTTAATCTGTGTAATCTGTGGCTATAAATTAATCTACAAAGCCAACAAAAACTTCATCTTCGACAATCTTAATCGGATAAGTGGCAATGCTATATTCTTCGCCGTTTAAGTTAGAACCGTCAACTAAAGAAAAAGTCTTTTTATGCATCGGGCAGGCGATTTTTGGAATATCGTCGGCAGAACCAGTCATTCCTCTTGAAAGCACCATTTCCATTTTATGTGGACAGGCATTTTGGCAAGCGTACCATTGGTTACGGCGTGTAAAATTAAAAATCGCGATTTGTTTGTTTTTATATTTAATGCATCCGCCTCGGTTGGTCGGGAAATCTTCAACTTTACCCGCTTTGAACCAAATTGTAGCATCGCTTGCGTGAACCGTTTCGTATTGATTTAAGATTTCTTCCATTTTGATTAAGTTTTGATTTCCTGTTTCTTAGCCCTCTTTTTACAATCAAGAGAGTTTTGATGGCGCAGTAAAAAAGAGGGTAAGAAGGACAGCAAACGTTTAATGATTTTTTTTTCTTTTTTTGGAGCTTTATGATTGAAATTGCTCGCAAAGTCGCGAAGGCGCAAAGTTTTTTTTAAGTTTTAGAATTTGATTTTGCGACTTTGCGAGATTAAAACATTTTTACGACCAAGCTTTAGGCATTTTTTGATCTCTTAATGGCACAAAAGCAATGTTGTCATCTTTCTCGTCTGAGTTCACAAAATGATTGAAACGTTTCAATAATCTTGGTTTTTCTAGAACTTGTTTCCATTCGCATTCGAAAGTGTTTACTAAAGTCTGCATTTCAGCTTCAAGTGTTTCGCAGATTCCTAAGCTATCCTCGATAATTACTTGTTTTAAGTATTCTAAACCACCGTCTAATTTTTCTAGCCAAGTTGAAGTTCTAATTAGCGGGCCGGCAGTGCGGATGTAATACATTAAAAATCTGTCCATGTATTTTATAACCGTTTCTTTATCTATTTTTTCGGCTAATAAAACCGCATGTTTTGGATTGGCACCACCATTTCCTGCGATGTATAAATTCCATCCGCCTTCAACGGCAATTAATCCGAAATCTTTTCCGCGGGCTTCGGCGCATTCGCGAATGCAGGCTGAAACGCCACCTTTTAGTTTATGCGGAGAACGGATTCCTTTATATCTGTTTTCTAATTCTATTGCAAATCCAGCGCTGTCGTCCATTCCGTAACGGCACCAAGCGTTTCCAACACAGCTTTTTACAGCACGAAGCGATTTTCCATAAGCGTGACCACTTTCAAAACCATTTTCGATTAAGATTTTCCAGATTTTTGGCAAGTCACTTAAATGCGCTCCGAATAAATCAACTCTTTGTGCTCCGGTAATTTTAGTGTACAAATCAAATTGTTTTGCCACTTCGCCAATCACGATTAATTTCTCGGCAGTAATTTCGCCTCCGGCAACTCTTGGAACAACAGAATAAGTTCCGTTTCGCTGAATATTGGCTAAAAATCTATCGTTTGTATCTTGCGTTGTAACGTGTTTGTTTGCCGTATCGTTGTAAATACTAGAGAAAATAGAAGCTACAACAGGTTTACAAATTTCGCAGCCATCGCCTTTTCCGTGATGATCGAGAACATCATAGAAATTCTCGTATTTATTGATTTTTACCAAATCAAATAATTCCTGACGCGTGTAGCTGAAATGCTCGCAAATAACTTCTTTTACTTCTTTTCCTAAGGATTTTTGAGTCGCTTTTACCAAATCAGAAACCATTGGTTTACAGCCTCCACAGCCCGAAGTTGCTTTTGTTGCTTTGACAACATCTGAAAGTGAAGAACAACTTTCGTCTAAAATTTTACAGCAAATAGCGCCTTTAGTTACATTTTCGCAAGAACAGATTACAGCAGTATCAGGCAAATCCATTACGCTTCCTAAAGAAGAACCTTCGGAACCGTCACGAGAACCTAAAATCAAATCTTCTGGATTTTTAGGCAATGCCATTTCATTGATGTAAATCTGGAAAAGCGAATTATAATCGCTTGAATCTCCGACTAAAATTCCGCCTAAAAGCGTTTTAGAATCTTTGGTAACGTTGATTCTTTTATAAACACCACTTAATTTATTCTCATAAATAATAGCAGTAACGTCATTATTTTCAATAAAAGGATCACCAAAACTCGCAACTTCAACACCAATTAATTTCAATTGTGTTGACATATCGATGGTTTCTCTCATGGTTTTATCACCATTTAAGATTTGCTCCGCGGCTACATCGGCCATTTCGTAACCTGGCGCAACAAGTCCGTAAATGTTATGATTGTAAAGAGCTGCTTCGCCAATCGCAAAAATAGAAGGATCTGATGTTCGCATTTGATTGTTTACCACAATTCCGCCTCGTACACCAACTTCAAGCCCTGAAACTCTTGCCAGTTCGTCGCGAGGTTTAATTCCGGCAGAAATAACCAACATGTCTACTTTTAACAATTCGTCGTTTGCAAACATCATTCCTGTTATACTTTCCTTTCCGTCAATATATTGCGTTGCTTTGTTAAGGTGAATTCCGATGTTTAATTCTTCAATTTTTGACTGAAGCATATCACTCGCGCCTTGATCCAATTGTCTCGGCATCAATCGTGGAGCAAATTCCACCACATGCGGATTCAATCCTAAATCTCTAACCGCTTTTGCAGCTTCAAGTCCTAATAAACCGCCACCTAAAACTGCCGCTTCGGTTGCGCCTTTTTGTTTTATCTTTTTAGCGTAAGCCATAATGGCGTCAAGATCTTCGATAGTTCTGTACACAAAAACACCTTCTTTTTCGACACCTTCAATTGGCGGAACAAAAGCCGAAGAACCTGTTGCTAAAACTAAGTAGTCGTACGTATGTGTTTTGCTTAAGTGTGTATGTATAGTTTTTGCATCACGATTAATATCTGTAATTAGCTCAGATGTATTTAGAATAATATTGTTTTCGGCGTACCATTGGCTTGTTGAAAGTGATAGATCGTCTGCCGTTTTTCCTCCAAAGTATTCACTCAAGTGAACGCGATCATAAGCACGTCTCGGTTCTTCTCCAAATACAGTGATTTGATACTTTTCTTGTCCTGATTTTGCAACAAACTTTTCGCAAAATTTATAACCAACCATGCCGTTTCCAACTACTATTACTCTAATCATGATTTCTTTAATTAAGTATTACTACGCAAATATAAGTATTTATACTTATAAAAATACGTAATAAATTTATTTTTTTAAGTAGATAGGAGTTTTTGTTACTACGTATTTTGTCGTAATCATTTACGTAGTGCGGGTTTTAGATGATTTTTGAGTGATTTAGTTTTTTAAAATTTGAAAGGATTCTAAATAAGCGTTTCAAAAAAATATCGTAAATTCATAAGAATTTTATAGGTGTTTTGAAAAAAAAGAACATTTTTAAACTAAGATCTCATGAAAAAAATACTTTCAATATTGTTATTATCAGTTTTAATAATTGGCTGTAAAACGACTGCAAACAAAGAATCTGGCACAACATCTTCTGTAAGTTCCACAGAAGAAGATTTAAAATATTACTTTAAAGGAACAGGAAATGAACCGTTTTGGGGAATCAAAATAGGAAATGAGGAAATTGTTTTTACTTCGCTCATTCCAGGAAAAGAAAAGCTAGTTTTTCCTGCTGTGGAAGCTATAAAAGCGATGGATGCTAATGTAAAGATGTATAAAGTTAGTAATGAATCTGCTTCGGCGATAATTACGATTCAACAGTTGGATTGTCAGGATTCGATGTCTGGTGCGATTTCGCCTTATAGCGTAAAAGTTGAAATTAAAAATAATTCGGAATTAGAAACGAAAAAGCTGAGCGGATGCGGAAAATACTTAACCGATTATCGACTTCATGATATTTGGGTTTTGGAAGAATTGAATGGATACAAAGTTTTTGCGACTGATTTTCAGAGGGAGTTTCCAAGACTTGAGATTAATTCAACAGAAAACAGATTCTCTGGTTTTGGTGGCTGTAATTCGATAACAGGACAAATCTTTTTTGAAAAAGATGTTTTGCGTTTCACAAAGGTAATTTCAACTTTAATGGCTTGCGCTCCTGGAAATAAAGAAGGAGATTTTTTGAAAGCGTTGCAAAGTACTACAACTTATTCGATTGGAAATAATCAGCTGATTTTGTCTAATCCTTCAGGGAAATTAGCTGTTTTTAAGAAGGTAGATTAAAATTTAATATGTCGTATTGTAGTTAAAAAAAAGCTTATTCGGATCTAGTTTGTTTTAGCACTAAAATATTTTTGTAAAATAAAACTTATAATATTTATTTTACATGAAAAGGATTTTAATGCTATTAATTGCAGTATCGCTAGTTTGCAGTTGTAAATCAACTAAAGAAACAAAAGCAACGGCTTCTGCTAATGAAAACTCGGTTGAAAAGAAACTACAGCAAACTTGGATTTTAGAGAATTTAAACGGAAAAATTATTACTGAGAAGGATTTTTCAAGTTTTCCGAAAATTGTAATTACGCCCTCTGCATTTTCTGGTTCGACTGGATGTAATGCGATTAAAGGCAATTTGATTTCAAAAGAGGATGGTAAAATCCAAGTTTTAAATCTTACATCAGAAACTAAAAAGTGTGATGCAAAAAAAGAAGGCGAGTTTACGCAGTTGTTAAAAACAACATCAGGTTATTCTATTAAGGATAATAAACTCTTCCTTTCAAACCAATTTGGACTTACAATGTCTTTCAAAAAAGGTTAATTAAAAAATGAAAGGCTTCGATTGATTTCGAAGCCTTTTTTTTATGTTATGTTTGTCATTCCGAGGAACGAGGAATCTCCGTAAGAAACTCGACAAAGATTTGGATTCTCGTTGCGTGTTCAGCATACGGAGATTCCTCGTTCCTCGGAATGACAAGATTGTGTTTAATTATTCCAATAATTCTTTAGAATCTTCATTTTCTGATTCTTCTTCAATAAAATCCAATTCTAATGCTCTCACAGTTTGTACCGCATTTCCAGCAATGCCGCGAATTGAGCCATACATTCCTAAAGTATTGTGAACCACTTTTTCAATTTGTTTTTCACGTTGTTTCCAGATTCTTTGCATCGCTCTTTTTTCAGAATCTAAGTCGCTTTGCATTTGCGTAAAACCTTCTACAATTCCTTCTACTTGCAAACGGAATTCATTACTTGTAAGGAAATCATATAACATCGACATTTTATCGCCTTTGTTTTCCTGCGCCTGAACTGCCTGACTAACTTGAATCAATGATTGACGCAGAACAGCACTTAAGCCTTTAAATTCTTCATACGTACAAATCCAGATTCCGTCTCGCATTCCCATTCGTTCCATTCCGTTTGGCATAACTTCGGTTACCAAAACTCCAATATTTGCTCTTTTGGTTCTGATATCGTTTTTGAATTTTTCAATCCATGAAGGCTGAAACGCTTTTGTTCTCTTGCTTTCGTAATAAATAGAACCACAGTTTTGATGTTCTCTTGTGTTGACAACTTGCAAACAGTCGGCGCCGTTTGCACCTTTTTTTATTTCATCAATACTGTCAAGCGGAAAGTTGTTGGCAAGCCATTCTTCAATCGCTAATTCCATTACTTCACCTTGCAATTGCATAGAGCCTTGTTCTTGCTTGCGTTTCATTTCTTCAGTCAGCTTTTTTTGTTCTTCCAGCTGTTTCTGAAGTTCTTTGAATTTCAGTTCGTTTTTATCGTCTTCTTGTTTTCTGATTTTTTCACGTTCCAAACCTAATTGTACATTCAATTGCTTTTCTGCTTCAGCCTGAATCGCGTCTTTCATTTCCAGTTTTTCGCGTTGCAATTTTGCGATTTCACCTTCCATTTTATTTAATTCCCTGATTTTTTCAGATTTTTCAGAGAGTTCTTTTTCCATCAATAACAAACGATCTTTGTTTTCTTCCTCAAGTTTCGCTTTTAGTTTTTCCGAAATTTCTTTTTCAGCTATTTTTCTTTCACGTTCCAAACGTTCGGCAAAAAGCTCATTTTCCTGTTTCTTTTTAGCTTCAAATTCGGCTTTAGCTTTTTCGAATTGCTCGTTTTTAAGTTCTATTTCTTTATTTTGGATCGTTGCTTTTTGTTGAAATTCTTTACGGATACTATCTTCCAATTGATGTTTTAAAACATCATTTACGTCGATAGGGGTTCCGCAGTTTGGACACTGAATTGAAGATTGTTCAGCCATTTTTATTGATTTTTATTGAGTGGGATTATAATTTGCTAAGGTATTTAAAACTTCTGTTTTTCTTATGCGGATTTCTGTACTAAATTGTAACGAATTTTTGTTATAGCCACGAAGGCGCTAAGGCGGAAAGTTTTTTTCTTTTTCCACATTATCCATATAGTATGTCATTTCGACGAAGGAGAAATCTCCACGAGAAGCTCCACAAAGATTGGCTTATAGGAACGGAGCCACTTGCGAAGATTTCTCCTTCGTCGAAATGACAAAAATGGAGAAAATCCTTTTAATTATTATAATCTGTGGCAAAAAAACTTGGCGTCTTAGCGTCTTTGTGGCAACAAAAACGCAACAGCAGATCTCGTAATTTCAGAATCATCTTCTTTTGAAATTATAATCGAAACATTTGTAAAAAGATTCACTTTTTTCAATTCAATAAAACCAATTTCAGAATCCTGATTGTTTTTTGCAATGTTTGAAGGAACAATCGAAATTCCTAGTCCATTTTTGACTAATTGTACGATTGAATTGATATTATTCGCTTCGTGAATGATTTTCGGCGTAAAGCCATAAAAAGCACAAAGTTCTAATAAAACTTCATGGTAATGCGGTGCGTAGTCTTTATTGAAGAAAACAAATGTTTCGTCTTTCAATTTTAAAATATCGTTTTCCGATTTTATTTGGAAAGATTTTTTATTGTAAACCAATGAAAATCCGTCTTTAAACCACAGATGTGATTTTATTTTAGGAGATTGAATTGGTGATCGTATAATTCCCATTTCAATTTTTCCTTGTTCTAAAGCATCGATTTGTTTCGTAGTTGAAACCTCGAAAAGTTTGAAATTTACGTATGGAAATTGCGCTTTCAGATGTTTTATTAATTCTGAAATCACAGAAGAATAAATCGAACTGATGTAAGCGATTCTAAATTCTCCCGAAACGGTTTCTGCAATCTTTTTTGTCTTTACCGAAATGCGTTCCAGATTCTGAAAAAGTTCTTTTACTTCTTTTTCAAAATATTTTCCAGCTTCGGTCAATTCTACTTTTTTATTGTTTCTGATAAAAAGCTTTGCCTGAAGTTCTTCTTCCAATTCAGCTATTTGTCGGCTCAACGGAGGCTGCGAAATAAAGAGTTTTTCTGAAGCTTTTGTAAAGTTCAGTTCTTCGGCTACAGCTAGAAAATATTTTAAGTGACGTAATTCCATGATACTTTTAAAGTATTGTTAATTGATAAAAATAGTATTTTTAAAGTATTTATAAAAAGAATAGTTTTGAAAAATCAAAAAAAAGTCTCTCGCAGTCCCGATAGCTATCGGGAGCAGATAAAGTAGATTATTAATTTTAGATAAATCATCTTAATCATAATAATATCCCAATCATATAATAGCAAAAAGATTAGCTTAATCTGCTCCCGATAGCTATCGGGACTGCGAGAGATTTTAAAAAAAAGTAAGACTATGAAAAAATCAACTATTGCAGAAATCAAAGAACGATTTGATAATGATGTCGAACGATTTTCAAATTTAGAAACAGGACAAGTCGCTACAATCGACGCAACTATTTCTTTGGAATTAATAACTGAAGCTTCTAAAAAAATTGTTCAGAATGCTCAAAATGTTTTAGATGTTGGCTGTGGAGCCGGAAATTATACTTTAAAAATGTTGTCTAAAGTGCCGAACTTAAATTGCACTTTGGTCGATTTGAGTTTGCCAATGTTAAATCGTGCTTTTGAAAGAGTTTCAGCAGAAACAAATGGAAAAGTCGAAATAAAACAAGGCGATATTCGTGAAGTTGATTTAGAAGAAAATAGTTTTGATATTATCTTGGCAGGTGCAGTTTTACATCATTTGAGAGATGATAACGATTGGGAAACGACTTTTACGAAATTATTCAAATTATTAAAACCCGGAGGTTGTTTGATGATTTCGGATTTGATTACACAAGACACAGAATTATTGAATGAATATACCTGGCAACGTTATGGCGAATATTTGGAAGGAATAGGAGGGTCAGAATACCGTGAGAAAGTTTTAGATTATATTGAAAAAGAAGATTCCCCAAGATCTATGAATTATCAATTGGATTTGATGAAAAAAGTAGGTTTTTCAAAAGTTGAAATTTTGCACAAGAATATGTGTTTCGGAGCTTTTGGCGGAATTAAATAAGTTTTGTTCGCCACGAATTGCTTCGCCTGTTCGCTATCGCTCGGGTTACGAATTTATTTAAAATCTTTGCGTATAGATTTTCAAAAAAATAAATTCGTGAATTCGTGGCTATAAAACTATGCCTCAACGGGCATTGGATATTTGTTTCGAAGATCGAAAACTAATTCTGATGGGCCGTTTTGCTGAAGGTAATCTAATTTTTCAACAGCTTCTTCCATAGTTGGAATATGTCCTTTTGGAATCCACCACATGGCTGTGTGCGCTTTTCCGAATTTCTGAAACCATTCTTTTCTTCGCTTTAAAAATTCACTGTGAAAAGTTTTGTACATATAATGTTCCAGTGTATCAATGCTTTCCCAAACCGATACATTGATGATAACTTGCTCATCATTATATGGATTCAGGCTTGTAGCATTATAACTATCGTCTTTTAATCTCCAGACAAACCCTTCGCTGTTTTCGGTTAAAGTATTTACTAAATCTAAATTGTCTACAAATTCTTTCATGATGGGGTCGTTGATATCGACTCCTTTCATTTTCGCAATATTAATTTCGGCAAGATGGTAATTGCTCATTTTTTTATATTTCTGAATATGAAGCAATTTAGTTTTTTTCTGAATAATTATTTCGAACAATTAAGTTATATCTATAACAATTTTTCCAATAGCAGAATTGTCACTAACAGCTTTGTGCGCTTCCATCGCATTGTTTAAAGTGAATGTTCTGGGATCAATTAGTGGTTTTAGTTTTCCTTCTTCAATAAATTTTGTTGTTTCTTTTAAAATATCACCATGATGCTTTCTTCCTTCGTTACCAATCATTGGACGCAAAACAAAAACACCGTGAATACTTGCATTACGAAGTGAACTTATTGCTAAAGTATGAGTTCCAAAAGCATAACAACTGCTAATTTGTCCGTAATGACGAATTGCTTTTAATGAATCATCGAATGCTTGACCGCCAATAGTATCGTAAATAATATCAAATCCTTTTCCGTTTGTGTATTGATTTACATAATCATCAACTGTTGTGTTTTTATCAATTGGAGTTGCTCCGTATGATTTTACGATTTCTGCTTTTTGAGAGGAAACTGTTGCGTATACATCGGCACCAAAAATTTTGGCAAGTTGCACTACCATGTGTCCAACGCCGCCTGCGCCCGCGTGAACCAAAACTTTGTCGCCTTTTTGAATTTTTGCTCTGTCAATTAAACCTTCCCAAGCTGTAAGCAATACCAACGGAATTCCCGCAGCTTCTTTCATGCTTAGGTTTTTTGGTTTTATGGCCAATAAGTCGGCATCGACAGCGGTATATTCGGCTAGAGTTCCTTGAAGACCTAAAACACCTCCGGCAAGTCCGTAAACTTCGTCACCGACTTTAAATTCAGTTACGTCTTCGCCAATTTCTTCAATAACGCCAGCAAGGTCAGTCCCTAAAATTGCGGGCAAAACAGGTGAAGCATAAGGAGAAAGTCCTAATCTTATTTTATTGTCAATTGGGTTTACGCCACTTGCGTGGATTTTAACTAAAACTTCTCCTTTTTTAGGAGTAGGTTTTGCTATTTCGGTTTTTACGAACTCAGATTCGTATGTATTTGTGAATAATGCTTTCATGTGGTTTAATTATAAAATTTGTGCTGTTTTGTAAACCTGAATAGGAGCAGAAACAAAATTTTCGCTTTTGCTGATAAAATCCTGTAAATGCGATTGATTGTTGTGAAGATCTAAGCCAGTTTGATCTTTCCATTCTTCCCAGATTATAAAAACGTTTTCAGAATGGTGAAGATCATAACGCACACAGGCTGCTTCTTTTCTAGTTTCGACAACCAAGTCGTTCAATAAACTTTGAAGTTGTTGAATATTCTCTTTTTTACTTTTAATGATTGCGGTAATTGATATCATAATTATAAAGTTTTAAAGGTTTCTTCTAAGTGTTTGGTATACTGTTCTTTAAAGGTAATAATATTTTCTGGTGTAGCACCTTTTTCAACATCGTGAAAATGAAATCCATTTACTTTTTCCATTCCGGTAAATTTGTTCATTTTATGAAAACCGAACATTACGCCATCGTCAACCGAAGTTTCCTCGAAGAATTCTCCCTGAAGCGTAAAAGCGGTTGCAGGTGCGTTCCAGCTTGTTGTAAGCATATATTTTCTTCCATGTAAAAGTCCGCCAGTTCCGTAGTTAATATCTGGATTTACTCGGCTTCTTCCATCGCTTTTGTAGATTCCGTTGTTGTGTCCTTGCGTAAAAACATCATCAATGTATTTTTTGAAAAGATTCGGGATTTGAAACCACCAAACCGGTGTATGATAAATGATTAAATCTGCCCAAACGAATTTTTCAACTTCTTCCTGAAGATCGATTTTGCTTTCTATATGCGTTGTTTTGATTTCGTAATTTGTGTTTTTTGAAAGAAATTCAACTGTCCAATCCTGAACTGTTTGATTGAATTTTCCACCTGAATGAGCAAATTTTTGTCCGCCGTTAATTATAAATATCTTTTTCATTTTAATTATTGTTTCTTTTGAAAACGGATGCGTGAGGGATAGCAGTGGAAATCCTTTTATGCCGGGGTTCGGCATAAAAGATTGCAACGGATAGCCCGATTCGCCGCGGCGAACACGCCCAAATTCTAATTATTTAATTTTTGAGATTTTTTTGAAACACATAGAAACATAGTTCTCATAGTTTGTCATTCCTCCTTCCTCGGAATGACAAGATTGTGCTGACCATGTTTGGTAATGCAGGTAAAACGCTTTTATGCGTAATGAAAACTATGTTTCGATGTGTTTAAAAAGAGAATTATTTCAGCTTTGAAATAGCCTGATTGATAAATTCCAATTCTGAAGTAGATAAATCGAAATCCATTGTTTTAGCGTTTGAAATGGCTTGTTCTGCGTTTCTTGCTCCGGCTAAAACTATTGAAATTCCTTTTTGCAATGTTGTCCAACGAAGCACTAATTGCGAAATTGAAATGTGTTTTGCGTTTGCCAAAGAACTTAATTCTTCGATTAAAGTTTTTACTTTTTGAAGATCGAATTGTCCGAAATAACCATTTCTGTGATCGTTTTCTTTTAGTTTGCTGTCTGTGAAGTATTTTCCTGTCAATAAACCTCTTTCCATCGGGCTGTAAGCAATAATTCCGATGTTTTCTGCAACTGTAAATGGAATTAAATCGGTTTCAATTTTACGATTTAACATGCTGTATGCAACTTGATTTGATGAAATTTGAACTGTTTTTTGTGCCTCTTGAATTTGTGGAATGCTATAATTACTTACACCAAAAGCTCTGATTTTTCCTTGTTGGATTAAAGTTTCAACAGCTTCCATAGTTTCAGAAATTGGAGTAGTGGAATCTGGCCAGTGAATTTGCAGTAAATCAATATAATCGGTTTGAAGGCGTTTTAAGCTTTCTTCAATTTCTTTAATTACGTTTGCTTTTGAAGAATATTTGTAAATAGGAAGTTTTTTTCCGTTATCATCGGCATCGAAAAAGAAATCGCCTTTTCCGTTGTTGCTGCCATCCCAAACTAAACCAAATTTAGTAAGTAATTGAATTTTTGAACGATCCTGACCTTTAATTGCTTCACCAATCATTTCTTCGCTTAAACCAAAACCATAAAAAGGAGCCGTATCGATTGTGGTAACTCCGTGGTCGATTGATGCGTGAACTGAAGCGATTGAATCTGCTTTTTTATTTCCGCCCCACATATTTCCTCCAATGGCAAAAGCACCGTAAGTTATGGTTGATAATTGAAGTTCTGAATTGCCTAATTTTCTATATTCCATAATGTTGTATTTTTAAATCTTAAATTTCACTTGGCAAAATTATACCATTTTTAAGAGTGTAAACTTGTATATATTTGTCTTTTTTATGTAAATTTGCAACTTCAAATAATTTGCGACTCATGAAAAAAGAAAATTTATACGAACCGTTTACCGTTTCCTTTGAAACTTTAGATGAATATCCAGATGTTGGAGATCGTCATAATTTCTTTGAATTGGTTTATATTTTAAATGGGACAGGAACGCAATGCATAAACAAAAATATTTTTGAATATGATGCCGGACATATGTTTTTATTAACTCCGGAGGATTGTCACAATTTTACGATTGAGACTAAAACAAAGTTTTTCTTTTTAAGGTTTAATGATATTTATTTGAAAAATTCCAGTTTGCAGAATGAAAATATTCAGCGATTGGAATACATCCTGCAGAATGCGAATCATCAGCCGGGCTGTATTTTAAAAAACGATGCCGATAAATGTTTGGTGAAAGTGATGGTGGAGGCGATTTGTCGTGAACATCAGGATAAAGATGTTTACAATCAGGAATTGATTCAGCAATTGGTAAATACGCTCATCATTATTGTTGCCAGAAATATTGCTAAATATTTACCAGAACAGGTAAATGTTGGAACTGAAGCTAAAGCGATGGATATTTTACAATATATTCAAACGAATATTTATTATCCGGAAAAAATAAAAGCAGAATCTATAAGTGATTATTTCGGAATTTCGAATACGTATTTAGGACGCTATTTTAAAAAACATGCTGATGAAACAATGCAGCAATATATCAGCAATTATAAAACAAAACTGATTGAACATCGTTTGCAATTCAGTGATAAACGTATAAATGAAATTGCATATGAATTTGGTTTTACTGATGAAAGCCATTTTAATAAGTTCTTCAAGAAACAAAAAGGAAATAGTCCTTCTGAGTTTAGAAAAACGATTCGTGTTAGTGCGTAATAATTAGACTTTTTTTTGCCACAGATTATTGGATTAGAAATGATTCTAATCTGTGTTAATCTGTGAAATCAGTGGCTAAAAACTATATAATCTTCTTAATCACACGAAGTTTGTGCGTGTGTTTGTTTGTTTCAGGATTATAAATTCCGGTATGGTCTAAACGGTCAATACGAACTTTTCCACTTGCGTGGATGATGTAATTATTTTCCATTATGATGCCGACATGTGTGATGTTTCCTTCGTCATTATCAAAAAAGGCTAAATCTCCTGCTTCACTTTCTTCAATAAAACTTAATGGATCGCCTTCAAGTGCTTGTTGGGAAGCATCACGGTGAATTTTATATCCGTTTAATTTATAAACCATTTGCGTAAAGCCTGAACAGTCAATGCCAAAAGGTGTTTTTCCTCCCCATAAATATGGCGCATTCAGGTACATAAAGGCAGTGTTTATAATAGCGCTTTTTGGTTTGATACCGCTGGTTTTGGTTCCTTCAAAATCGAAATTTGAAGTATTGATTTCGCTATTATTTAAAAATGATAAAGAAGCTCCAAGCGGAATTGGAAGTAACAAATTATCTGGTGCCGTGATATAATCAATTAAGTCAGCATTTAAAATTATAGCTTCTTTGCTTAATTGGTTAAAATTGGCTTCAGAAATTACCTGATATTGCTTGGAATCGACCCAGCCAATATAGTCGTCAAATTGAATTTTAATTTTAGCCCATTGATTGTGGCGTTCTAAAATTTCGATATGTTCGCCAAATAAAAGTTGTGTAACGATTTCACTTCTGTCACTTGGTTCAGATCGAACGGGTACTATAGCTAAATTGCAAATTCCGAACATTTAGGGTAATTTATAAGTTTAAAATTAGGAGCCATAAAGCTATAGCTCCTAATTTTGTATGATATTATTTTAAGCTCTTTCGATAACAATTGCAGATGCACCACCACCACCATTACAAATTGCAGCAGCTCCGGTTTTTGCATTGTTTTGTTCTAAAACATTGATTAAAGTTACGATAATTCTGGCGCCTGAAGCTCCAAGAGGATGTCCTAATGAAACAGCTCCACCGTTTACGTTTACTTTATCATTGTCAAGATTTAAGATTTTTGAATTGGCTAAACCAACTACAGAGAAAGCTTCGTTAAATTCGAAATAATCAACATCTGAAATTGAAATTCCTGCTTTGTCTAACGCTTTTGGTAATGCTTTTGCCGGACTTGTTGTAAACCATTTTGGTTCTTGTGCAGCATCAGCGTAACCTTTTATGTAGGCCAAAGGTTTTAATCCTAATGCATTTGCTTTTTCTTCAGACATTAAAACTAGAGCCGCAGCACCGTCATTAATTGTTGAGGCATTTGCAGCCGTAACGGTTCCGTCTTTTGTGAAAACTGGAGCTAAAGATGGAATTTTGTCTAATTTAACGTTAGTATATTCTTCGTCTTTTGAAAATATAATGGGTTCTCCACGTCTTTGTGGAACTTCAACAGGAACAACTTCATTGTCGAATTTTCCAGCATCCCAGGCTTTAGCACTTCTTTCATAAGATTGAATTGCGAAAGCATCTTGTTCTTCACGGCTGATTTTGTATTCAGTTGCACATAAATCAGCGCAAACTCCCATTGCGTTGTTATCATAAGCATCTGTCAAACCATCTTTTTGCATTCCGTCAAGCATAGTTGCCGGGCCAAATTTATTTCCGGTACGCATTTGTACGTAGTGAGGAATCAAACTCATGCTTTCCATTCCGCCAGCTACTACAATTTCAGCGTCTCCGCAGGCAATTGATTGTGCAGCGAACATTACAGCTTTCATTCCCGAAGCGCAAACTTTGTTTACTGTTGTTGCAGCAACTTCTTCAGACAAACCGGCAAAAAGTGCTGCCTGGCGTGCCGGAGCTTGTCCAACACCTGCCTGAATTACATTACCCATAAAAACTTCATCAACTAATTTTGGGTCTAGGTTAATTTTTTGAAGGGCTCCCTTTATAGCGGCAGCGCCTAATTTTGGTGCGGGTACGGTAGATAACCCTCCCATGAAACTTCCGATAGGTGTTCTAACGGCAGAAACGATAACAACTCTTTTGTTCATTTTCTGTTAATATTAGTTATCTAGCAAATTTACTCTTTATTTGAATAAATTCAAATTTTGTATGAAATAGGGTGATTTTAAATTTAAGATGAAATTTTTGTTAATTCTATTCGTTTGATTGTGAAGTGTTTTAGAAAAAAGATAAAAAAAACTTTAAAAAAAGCGCAAAAATAGTTGTGAGATATGGAATGTTGTCTTACATTTGCAACCGCAAAACAGAACACGTTTCTTGAGCTTGGAGAGGTGCCAGAGCGGTAATGGAGCAGATTGCTAATCTGTCGACGGGTAACCGTCGCCAGGGTTCGAGTCCCTGTCTCTCCGCTTAAATTTTGCCTTCGGGGTGTAGCGTAGCCCGGTTATCGCGCCTGCTTTGGGAGCAGGAGGCCGCAGGTTCGAATCCTGCCACCCCGACTAAAACTTTAAGCGATAAAGTTTTAAAACAAATGGTTCCATAGCTCAGCTGGATAGAGCAACGCACTTCTAATGCGTAGGTCGAAGGTTCGAATCCTTCTGGGATCACAACAAAAGCCACTCAATCGAGTGGCTTTTTTGTTTTGTGCTATATTGGGTTTCCTGGTTTTCAATCCTGAGGTCAAAGGTTCGAACCCCTCCGGGGTCACAATAATAAATATAAAAAGCCTGTAATGCATAGTTTTACAGGCTTTTTTTATGGTGACAATAATTATTGTTTTTATACTAAAATAAAAAAAACAGACATAATTTCATTACTTGTCACAAGACAAGTGCCACAGGTTTTATTCGCTCTTTCTTTGCATAGTATTAAACAAACAAATATTATGGAAATCGAAAAAACAAACACACAGAACGAATTAAATTCATTATCAAACAGTAAAAACACAATTGTAATTGTTCATGGAGCATGGTCATCTGCTAATGACTGGCATCATGTTGCGGGTTATCTTAACTCTCCAGAAAACAATCTAATTATTGTAAATCTTCCAGGTCACGGAACTGATGAAACACCTATTTCGAAGATTAGTTTGCAACTTTATGTTTATGAAGTTTTAAAAGCTATTGGTAGCGCAACAGACGTTACTCTTGTAGGCCACAGTTTTGGCGGAATAGTGGTAAGTGAAGTAGCAGAACTTATTGCTCCGCAGATCAAAAAACTAATTTACATTGCTGCTTTTGTTCCTAAAAATGGAGAAAGTTTATTGTCACTTGCACAAACTGATTCTGAAAGCCATGTAGGTCATAATCTTATTGTAGACGAACAAGCAGGAGTTGCTACAATAACTAAAGACGCAATTACAGATGTCTTTTTAGCTGATGCTCCAAAACCAGTAGCAGAATATGTAACTAATAATCTTAGACCTGAGCCCCTGGCTCCACTATCTACTCCTGTTACATTAACGGATGTTAATTTCGGAAAAGTTGCTAAAGTATATGTTCACTCTCAAAATGACCATACTATTGGATATTCACTTCAGCAAAAAATGGTAGAAAATGCAGGAATTTTAAGAACCTACTCACTTCCTTCAAGCCACACTCCATTTATAGTATTTCCTCAAATACTTTCTTCAATTATAGCCTTAGAAGCTAAATAAAACACATTTCACAAATAACATTTAAAAATTACAATCATGAAAAAATTCAAATTGATTCAATTTGTCATAGCAGCTTGCGCCCTGATTTTATCATCTTGTTCAAATGATGATGCACAGCCTGAAACTAAAAATTATGTACTCGTTCATGGTGCATGGCAAGCTCCATATGTATGGCAGTCAGTTAAAACTAATCTTGAAAAAGAAGGCAATAAAGTAATTGTTGTAGAACTACCGGGACATGGTTCAGATCATACTTCTCCAAGTCAAATAACACTAGACGTTTATAAAGAGAAAGTAATAAACGCACTTTCAACAATAATAGATGGGAAAGTTATTTTAGTGGGACATAGTCTTGGCGGTATGATAATTTCTTCGGTTGCAGAAGCTGTGCCTGAAAAAATTGAAAAACTGGTTTACGTTGCTGCCTATCTACCGGTTTCAGGTCAAACATTAGATGAGTTGGCACACATGGATCCTGATTCTCAGCTTGGTGTCACAGGTAACCTAATTTTTAATTATGATGGTGGTACTGTAGATGTAAAGCAGGATCAAATCGTGAATTTGTTTATTCCTGATGGGACTTCAGAAATTCAGAGTCTTGTATTAAAAAACTATAGAACAGAACCTTTAACTCCATTTATCAATTCTGTAAAACTGACCGACAAAAATTTCGGATCAGTTAAAAAAGCCTACATCAAAACTTTACAGGATCGTGTTGTGTCGCCGTATTTACAAAATAAAATGATTTCAGCCGGAAAAGTCGAATCGGTGTACGAAATAAATACAGGACATAGCCCATTCCTTTCAAAGCCAGATGATTTATCATCAATATTAACAAAAATAGCAACAAACTAATTATCAACAAAAAACAAATATATATCATGAAAAATTCAATTTTATTAATAGCAATGCTATTGCTTACAACTATTACAGCTTCATCACAAACGAACAAAGCTAAAAACGAGAACACAATTGTAATCATCCACGGTGCATGGTCATCATCAAATGATTGGCAGCATGTTTCAGAAGATTTAACTGCTGGTGGGAACTCGGTTATTTCTATTAATCTTCCTGGACATGGAAGCGATAATACAGCAATTTCAACTATCAGCTTAAAGCTTTATGTTGAATACGTTAAAAAAGCCATTGGCAATAAACAAAATGTAGTGCTTGTTGCGCATAGCTTTGGTGGAATTGTAGCAAGTCAGGTTGCAGAAGACATTGCACCTCAAATAAAAAAGGTAGTTTACATTGCGGCTTATGTACCAAAAAATGGAGAAAGCTTATTGTCTCTTGCACAAACTGATGGAGAAAGTCATGTTGGGAAAAATCTTATTGTAGAAGAGAAAGCAGGAATTGCAAGCATTAAAAAAGAAGGTATTGCTGATGTTTTCCTTGCCGATGCTCCTAAACAAGTTGCAGATTATGTGAGTAATAATTTAAAACCAGAACCTTTAGCACCTTTAACGACTCCGGTAACGCTAACTGAAGGCAGATTCGGAAAAGTAAATAAAACGTTTGTTTATACCCTAAATGACCATACAATCGGGTATTCACTTCAGCAAAAAATGACAAAAGATGCTGGTATAGAAAGATTATATGCTCTTCCTTCAAGCCACACACCGTTTATCATGTTCCCGCACGTTTTGGCCCAAATCATTGCTGTAGAAGCTAAGTAATTACAATTTAAATTAAATATCACAGGTAAGAATCATTGTTAGTCAGTAACAATCTTGAATAGAGCTTTCAGGGACAAATAGTGATTCTTATTTTAAATCATTAAATAATATCTAAGAACAAATGGAAATACAAGAAAATATTTTAGAGGGTGAATTTACCCATAAAACAGCACCAACAAAATCTATAAACGTAAATGGAGCTGATTTTACTTACCGTTCTTTCGGACAGAAAGAAGGTATACCAGTTATCTTTTTACAACACTTTACAGGAAACATGGACAATTGGGATCCTGAAGTTACAAATGCAATTGCCAGTAATTACCCGGTAATATTATTTAATAACAGAGGCGTTGGAAGTTCAAACGGGACTACTCCTGAGAACGTAACCGAGATGGCACAAGATGCTGTTGCTTTTATTCGTGCTTTAGGTTACAATAAGGTTAATATTTTAGGCTTTTCTCTTGGCGGTTTTATAGGACAAGAAATTGCTGCAAATTATCCGGAACTTGTAAATAAACTTATATTGGCAGGTACAGGATCAATAGGAGGAAAAGCGATTGCACAACTGGAGTCGCATTTAGAAAAAGCTTTTGTGGATGGACCTGAGAGGGTATTGATTAATCTTTTTTTCAGCAAAACGCCAAGTAGTATTAAGGCTGGTGAAGCTTTCTTAGAAAGATTATCTGAAAGAAAAGTTGACAGAGATTCCCCAACAAGTCAGGATACAATTGCAAGTCAGGCGAAAGCTATTATAAATTACGGTTTAGCGACAGATGAAAACAACACACAGCTTAAAGCTATTAAACAGCCTGTGCTTATTGTTAACGGAAGTCAGGATAATATGGTCGATTCAATCAATTCTTATATCATGCTTCAGAATATTCAAAATGCGAAACTAGTACTTTGGAGTGATTCTGGTCACGGCGGAATTTTTCAATATTCGAAAGATTTTTCTCAGGAAGTAAATTCATTCTTATTGAATTAAGATCAAATTGAAGTATATAATTTATAAAAGAAAACCGATTGCTGGTCTATTGTTTGAGATGATGGTAGAAGAAATAGCAGCAGTAATCGGTTTTAAAAAACAATAAACGATTAGTTTATGCAATTGCAAAAAGAACATAAATTTTGTTATTCAATAAATATAATATTCCTGCTCATTTTTACGCTTCTGATCTTGATACAAAGGCAAAAAAAGCGAATAGCCCAAAAGAGAAATCTGGAACTGGAAAAGCAAATTCATGAAATGAAAAGTGAACGGGAATTACTTCAAAAAGAAATTGAATTGAGAAACAGGAAACTTTCTGCGAGAGCATTATATCTTTCTGGTAGAAATCAGCTGATTAATAATTTGATTATGTCTATCGAAAATATACCAAAGCTTTCGAAAATCTCTTCTTTGGATATACATGTTAAACATTTAAAAGATTATTTAAAAAGTGATAATGAATGGGAAACATTTGTTTTTCATTTTGAAGAAGTAAATCCAGGTTTTCTGGCAAGACTTCGAAAATTACATCCTGCATTAACATCAAATGATATGCGATATATTGCTTATATCTACATGAATTTAACGACGAAAGAGATTTCAAACCTTTTGAATATAACAATATATGCAAGTAAAAAAAGAAAAGAGCGAATCATTTCGAAGATAAAACTTCCTAATGATATAACTTTATACTCTTATCTATCAAATATTTAGAAAAAATGTCTCTCATTTGTCTCTTAATAGTCTCCTTTTTTTCAAGTGATTTGAGATTGCGTTTTATCTAACTATTAGGTAATTGATTATTTTTGACCTGCAACGGTCTTGTAAAGAAGCTGTTGCGTATAATATTAACAAAGAAACCAATGGACAAACAAGGACTAAAAAATTACATCATAAAAAATTTACCATTTCCAGACCGTATTTTAGATGAGGTGGTAGAGTTTTTTGAAGAGATTACTATTGAAAAAAATGAATTTTTTCTTAGAGAAGGAAAAATAAATGAACATTATTTCTTTTTGCAAACCGGTTTTATGAGAGCGTTTACACATGATATTGATGGAAATGAAATCACTACAAATTTTTATCAAAAAGATAGTGTGGTATTTGAAGTTTCATCCTTTTATTTAAAAACCAAATCATCTGAGAATATACAAGCGGTTACAGATTGCAGAGGTTTTGCCATCAGTTATGATCAATTAAACTCGTTGTTGCATACTGTTCCGGAGTTTAGGGCTTATGGGGTGAAAATGCTGGCTAAAGAATATATGATGTTTAAAAAACGTGCGCTGGAATTAATTAATCTTAGTGGTGAAGCCCGATATGAAAATCTTATTACGACCAATAAAGAAGTATTTCAATTTGCCCAGCTCAAACAAATCGCATCTTACCTAAATGTTACCGATACGTCATTAAGCAGAATTAGACGGGAATTTTCAAAAAAATAAATCGAATTTTGCTATTCATTTAAATCAATTATTTCATGCCAAATATTGCGAGATTTTTTCTAATTACTGTTTTTTCTTTAGTGTCATTGACCCTTTTTAGTCAGGAAAATGTAAAGGAAGAAATGAAAAAACCGCTTTTCTTCAGCAAAAAACATACTATTGATATCAACGGAAAGGCTTTAAATTTTGTGGCAATAGCAGATGAAATATTTCTTAAAAATGATGATAATAAAGTTATAGCAAGCGTATTTAGTTTTTCCTATATAAAGCAAAATAAAAAGAATGAAGTCAGACCTGTTGTTTTTGTATTTAATGGAGGTCCGGGATCATCATCAATTTGGCTGCATTTGAGTAGTATTGCACCGTGGAAAGTAAAATTAACTCCCGAAATTAATTCTTCAAACGTACCTCCATTTGGATTAGAAGCCAATACAGATTGTTTGCTGGACGTATCCGATCTGGTTTTTGTTGATCCTGTTGGTACTGGTTTTAGTCGTATCATTTCCCCAGGTAAACCACAAGATTTTTACGGAGTAGATCAGGATGCTGAATCATTGGCGCAATTTATAGAAAAATGGCTGATAAAGAATAATAGATGGAATTCGCCAAAGTTTCTTATTGGAGAAAGTTATGGAAGCCAACGCGTTTCAGTTCTTCCAAGAGCGCTTATGGGTGGAGTAACCTATTCTGGTGTAATGAGAGGGATAACATTAAATGGCATTATTATGCTGGGAACTACGCTGGAATCGCCTTTAAAAAAGTTAACATCGGATGCAAAATTAGAAAGAGCTGCATCATTACTCCCTACTTTAGCAAAAACAGCATGGTATTATAATAAAATAGACAAAACGTTATCTTATGAAGAGTTTCAAAAAGAAGTTTCAGTATTTGCAGAAAAAGACTATTTGAATGCGCTTTTACTTGATAATCAACAAAAACTTTCAGTGACGGATAGGAATGTTATAATTGAAAAACTTTGCAAATACACAGGATTGTCAAGAGATTTTTTTTCGTCAACTCTTGAAATAGCTCCAAAAATTTTCGCAGACAGTCTTTTATCTAAAGAAAATCTACAAATTGGATTATACGATACAAGATACAATCTTCCGCTTGAACATTCTGGTAATGATCCTGTTGCTGATGATCCAGCAATGGGAAGATACGTTCCAGGATTTACGGCTGCGTTTAGAGAGTTATTAGCTTCAAAATTAGACGTTGACATTCAGGATCCGTATAAAACTATTGACTGGAAAAATATTTCGTTTCAATGGCAATGGTCCCGAAAAGAAACCAAAGAAGGTCCTGATTTTACAGACGATTTAAATGTTGTTTTGCGCAGAACACCAAAATTAAAAGTATTTATAGCGGGAGGAAGTTTTGATTTATCTACTCCGGTTGGTTATGCCAAAAAGAGCACAGAAAAAGCAAATTTCCCTGTAAATAGAGTCATTTTTAAAGAATACGAATCAGGACATATGTTATATTTGGGAGATACTGGAAAATTATTTAGTGATGATTTACGATCGTTTATTTTGAGTTGTTCAGAATAAATTAAGATCTATAAAAGACTCAGTTTTTATTCGCTGCCCAAAAAATAGAATTTTTAAGAAGAGTAGTGTAAGCTTCATTTTTAAATAATTCTGGTGAATGTCCCATGAAAATATAGATATTTCGGGAAGCAAAATGATCGTTTGTCCAAATTACTGGGTGATCGCCCATTTTTATTTTTGAATCAGGTTCATAAGTCGATTCGTCAACTGAGGCTAAAACATGAACATTTTCGCGCGGACTTTTATCATAAGTGTACCATTCTTCTTTTTTTACAAAAAAATCAGATGGAATTCCTTTCATGACAGGATGAGATTTATCTTCAACATTCACTTTCGCATTAGCAAAATCCGGAATATAATTGACAAATTTTAGACCTCCCATAAAATCAGAAAACCATTTCCACATTGGATATCCGTCAAATTCTCCAAGTAAAGTAGCGTGATGTAAACCAATCCATCCGCCTTTTCCGCTCGCCATATAATTTTGAAATGCTTTCATCGATTCTTCGCTCCAGGTATAAGGCGGATAATCAAGTTGAATAAAAACCTGATATTTGCTTAAAAGTGCCTCATTTATTGTTTTGGTATTTTCTATATAATCAATTGTAAAACTGCTATCAATTGCGAGTTTATTTAACCATGGTTTTGCTGCCTTGGTAAATTCCAGATGATGCCCACCGTTTTCATACAAAACCAGAGCTTTGAATTTTGATTTTTTTGATTTTTGCGCGAAACAATCAGTTTGAAAGAAACATATTGTTAGCAAAGTAATTATGATAAGTGACTTTTTCATTTGATTTTTAAAGTTGTTTTCAGCATTATTTTATTTGTTGACAGTGGCGGTTATCGCTTGTAGAAACCATGCTGAATGTGGAATCCATTGTTCGGTCCAGCGCCATTCATCATTTCCGTCAACATCCATTTTAAAATCAATTCCTGATCCATCACCATTTCCTTCTTTTCCGGTAATACCATTTGAGATTCCGCCTTTTTCTGAACCATGTCCATAATTGGAATGCATATAAGGGACATTCTTTTCTCCAAATTGGTATAAAAAACATACAGAATAAGGATTACAACCTAAAATCCATGATAATTGCTGAGATGCATACAAATCAAGCGATTTTTTTGTGACATCATTTTTTTGAAGTGATATAGCTTTTCCACCTTCGGTAGCAGCTGTTGCAAGTGATGCTAATCGGGCATTTTCGCCCTGCCACCACCAGCCAGTTTCGTTTTCATGCGGAATGAAAAAACCGTCTTTTATTTTGTCATTAAATAGAAAACTCTGTCTGGCATAACCAAATGGATTACTTACATTATTGGTTACCGCTAAATTATAGTTTAAAGCTTTTTTTATAACCTCTTTTGCTTTGATTTTTTCATTCTCATCGTTTTCCTTTTTTAAATAGCGAGTTAAAGCTACAATTGGCAAACCTGCATCTGCAGCATGCCAAAATGGGCGATTACCATCATTGCTTCTAAACCAGCCTTGATTCGTCATTCGGTTTTCTAATTTATGAGCCCATTTTCTGGCTTCTTCTTTATAGAAATTCTCATTCGTGGCAATCCATAACTCTGTTGCACCCATTAAAGCACAATAATCATCGATAATGTTTTCTTTTCCGTCATCATCATATTTTGTATTGTTGATTAAAAGATGCGCATAAGCACGTTTTGCACCCTCCAAATATTGTTTTGAAGTAAAATCACCACTTTTTTTCCACTGCGAAATTCGGGCGAGTGATGCAATTGCCATTCCGGCGCCTTCGCGAAAAGCGGACTGATATTCATCTGTAGTTACGCTATTGGCTTTAAGCCCAACAATTCTTCTGGCTGCGGGATTTTTATCAAAATAGCTGAAAACAATCATGTAGAAATAATCTTCGTCAGATAAGCAGCGCATCATGTAATCAGCGCCCCAAATAGCTTCATTGTCTAATGAATCTTTTATTTTCCATTGAATGAGTTCTTTTGAAATTTCTTCGGATGTATTGATAAGCGACCATGTTACCAATGGCGTTTGTTGTGGCGAAACAAAATTAGCGTAAGCTAAATGCGAAAAATATTTGCTTACATCACCAGATGCATCGCACCATCCGCCATGAACATCGACTTTTTTATCGCTTCCAAATAAGAGCATTTTTTTGTCGGCTTCTAGTTCTTCGGGAGTATTGGCTCTTTGTTTGTTGTAATAATGTACAATTGATGAAATTGTTCTTTTTGCCAATATATTTTCTTCAATTGCAAAGCTGGCCGAATTGTAGATTTGACCCGCAATTTTGATCGTGATTTTATAATTTCCGGGCTTTTTGAAAGACGAAAAATCAGCTTTGTAGTAAGATTTATCAAGCATCCATTCTTCAACATTTTCTGCTTTTCCAATTGTAGATGTGAAAACTGTTTTTTGAGTTTTCGTATCAATAATATTGAAAGTTGTATTTGAAAAAACTCCTTTGAAACCAATAATGGCCACTTTTGGACTTTCTGGATCAAATCCAACCTGATTTACATAGATAATTGGGCCACTATATGCCATAACAGAAAAAAGCAAAGTGATTACGATGTATCTTAATTTCAGCATAATTGAAAGTTTTAAAACGTATTGAAGAAGCAAAATACGAAAAACTGAAATTTAATATCGTTTTTATAAATTGAGTAATTAATAGGCAATAACAGAAAGACATAAGTATTTGCTGTATTTAGAAGGAAATGGAAATAAAAAATGATGTGTTTTTGTTGTGCTATTTATGAGCACTTCTGTATTTTTCTATACCTTTTTTCAATGTTAAGTTTTTCTTACTTTTTTTAATCTGTAAAGCATTGTTTTACCGTATTTTAACTTTTTTTTATTAAATTTGGTATGACAATTTCAGCAAAATCAAATCTTATGGAAAAATTAAAACGCCCAGTTTATGTCAAAGCGGGTAATGATGATTTTTTTAAAAAGCTGCGCTCGGAAGTGAACGAAACTGTTTTACAAAATTCATCATTGTATCGTTTAAACATTGTTAAGTCTGTCGGACTTGTATTTCTTTTCTTTTTATTTTACGCTTGTATTTTGTTGTTCGGAAATAGAACACCGTTATTATTTCTCTTTTATATTTTGTGCGGTTTCACTATGATCGTACTTTTTATAAATGCCTTTCATGATGCTGCGCACGGAGCACTTTTCAAGAAACAAATACAGAATGAGCGTTTCATGTACATTTTGGAACTTTTTGGAAGTAATCACTGGCTGTGGACACGTCGCCATATTAATCTTCATCATGCTTATCCAAATGTTCCAGATTGGGATATTGATATCAAACAAAGCGATATCATTAGGATTTTTCCAAACAGTCCATTGTTTAATTATCACAAATACCAGCATATTTATATGTGGTTTATTTATCCGCTTTACAGTTTGAATTGGATTTATATTCGTGATTTTAAAGATTTCTTTGGAACAAAAAATAATTATGTGAAGAAAGTAGTTGAGAAGATTCCAACACGTGAAATCTATCGATTATTTGCTGCAAAAATCATAAATCTGATTTACATGCTTTTCATTCCGATGTTTCTCTTAAATCAGCCTTGGTATATAGTTTTAGGCGGTTGGTTTGCCATGCATTTATGCGGAAGCGCTTTAGGAGTTGTGGCACTTGTATCAACGCATGTTGACGAAGATGCGCATTTTCCGGGAACTGACGAAGAAGGAAATCTTTCGGCGACTTGGGCCATGCACCAAATGATTGTGACCAAAGACTTTAGTACAAATAGCAAATTGGCTAATTTTCTATACGGAGGTTTTACGCATCATATAGCACATCATCTTTTTCCGGGTGTTGCTCATACCTATTATCCTTATATCACGCCAATTATAATGCGTTATGCAGAAGAATATGATCTGCCTTATACTTCATATCCTTTTTACCACGCCGTTCGGTCGCATTTTAGAATGCTGAGAGATAAAGGTATTCAGGAAAATATTCTGATGACTGGGGAGATTTAGTAGTCGAAAGTTAAAAGTTAAAAGTTCAAATAAAAATAGCGGCCTAAAAACCGCTATTTTTATTTGAAAAAATCTTATTCCTTTTTACTGAATTTTAGAATTACTTTTTTTGATATTTAGATCATGTAATAAAGAATCTTTTAAAACAATTCTGAAATTATCTTCAGCAAAAATGTTCAGTTTTGACTCGCTGAATTTGTACACATTTAATTTGTTGTTTTTTATATCGATATATAAATCATACGAGTAAGTATTGCAATCGTGTTGTTTACATCCGCTGGCATGTAAAATTTCGCCTTCTTTTGTAAATGGAGTTTCTGTATTCCAGTATTTCACCATTTGATCATAATCGGTGCCTAAAAGCGTTTTTAATCTTGGTGCTAAACTACTTTGTGCTAGTAAATGAGTGCCAATAACGCTTTTTCCAACCAAATTATTCAGTGTATCAATCGGATTAATTACTGACGAATCTGCTTTCAAAGCTTCAGTTCTTATTGAAGTCGAGTCTGTTGTTGGAACATTTTTGATGCTTTCTTTTTTACATGATACTATTGTAAAACAAGTCAATGCAGTTATAAATAAATATTTCGTTCTTTTTTTCATAGTATAACTTTTTAAAATAACTAATTGATTTATAATGGCTTGTTTCGCTAATTTAATAAAAAAATCTCAAATTATTATTTTAAAACAAGTACCAAATGGATTTTTAAAATTGTAAAATATTAAACCAGAGATTCCGTTTTTTTGTTTAATTTCAATTTTTAAATCCTATAAATTATGTCACAGTTTCTAAAATCCTTCTTTTTTACCGGTTTTCTTTTTTGGAATATTTCTTCAAATGCTCAAAATGAAATGTATTCAAGTCCTGTAAAACACGAAATTTCAGATACTACTTTCGTTAATTTAAAAGATTTTAGCAAAGATTTCGTCTACGACATGAAATATGCAACAGAGGATAATTTTTTGAAAGCAAAAGTATATGATTGTGCTGAATGTGTTTTGCGAATGAAAACGGTTCAGGCATTAATTGCGGCTAATAATGATTTTAAGAAGAAAGGTTTCAAAATCAAACTTTACGATTGCTACAGACCTTTATCAATTCAAAAAAGAATGTGGGAAATTGTTTCGAATCCAAAGTATGTGGCTGATCCAAAAAAAGGCTCCATCCACAATAGAGGAGGAGCCGTTGATATTTCAATAGTTGATTCTAATGGGAAAGAAGTTGATATGGGAACTCCTTTTGATTTTTTTGGAATCGAAGCCAGTCATAATTATGAGAATCTTTCAAAAGAAGTAAAATCAAACCGAAAGTTTCTGAAAAAAATTATGACCAAAAATGGATTCAATTCTTTTGATTCAGAATGGTGGCATTATAATTTAAAAGCGGGTTTAAAAGACAAAGTTTCTGATCAAAATTGGAAATGCGAATAATTATTCAACACATCGAATGTTCTGAATGAAATAAGTATCAGGATTATACACTTTTTTATTCATTTCAGATGTTATTTCGCTTTTTACGATATAATCTTCTGTATCGGTCAAATATTTAATTCGCATCATGGTTACAGGCGATTTTTTTAGCTCTTCATAGTTATCTTTCATGAACATAAAAATTCCTGTATTTACTCGGTTATCAAATCCGTTGTCGTGAATAAGAGTACCACAATTTTCTTGATTGATATGCATTAAGCTAACAACTTTCCCGTTTTGAAGTTGCAAAAATACACGTGAGTTTTTGTCAAAACAGTTTGCCTTAATGAAATCCTTGCTTTTTTGAATAAGCTGTAAATTAAGTGTTGGCAATCCATCGGTTTGTGCCAATGAAAAGAAAACATAACTAGAGCTTCCTCCAAAGTTTTTCTCACTTATAAGATATTCATTTGTTACTTTATATGACCCGATTGAGTCGTTTACATTTACACTGTATTCACATGGTTTTTGTGCAAATGCAGTAAAGGTTAATAAAAAAAGAGTTAGTGTAATTAGTTGTTTCATTGCTTAGATTATTTTGGTGCAAATTAAAACTATTTTGTTATCTTTTACATCAGTTGTAAAAAAACAATACAAATTACCACCATTTTTTATTTTCCATTTTTTTCGGATGTTTTCGACTGTTTCAGGAAAATTACGAGTTGTAATGTTTGCCTGCTGATTTGCCAGCTCGGTTTTCATTTCGGTTTTGCTATACGGAATCACTTTTTGGATTTCAAAAGTTCTTCCTGGAAAATCAATTAATTCTTCCGAAGTGTATAAATGCGAATGTTTGTGAAGTTTATTTATTTTAAAAAACGAACTAACTTCATCAAAACCACCCGATTTCATTATTGATGAATTCGGTTCGAATAAATATTTTTGAGGCAAATGATAAGATGGAAATTCAGTTTCATTGCCTAAAATGAATTCAAATGTTTCTGTTTTATCTTTCAGAATGTTGGCGGTTTTGATTGTAATGTCGCCTGTATAATTTTTATGAATTTCAAAAAGCAATTCTTTTACTTCGTTTTCGAGCGCGATTATATGAATGTTTTTGACAAACTTCAATTCAGATAAACCTGCTGAAATGTCCAGTAAAGGTGCTGTTTTTATTAAAATAGAATCTGTTTTTTCAAAGTAAAAATCTAGTGATTCTGGAACATTCGGCAAACAATCTTTCAGCATAAAAACTTTGCCTTTAGCATCATTTCTTCGGGAAGGATCAATATAAATCCAATCCCATTTTTGGTCGGATTCTTTTAAAATATCGGCCGAATCACCTGCATAACAAGTCAAATTTTTTATTTCTAACTTCTCTACATTATGTTTTACAATTGCAGATAAATCTGAATTAATTTCACAATGTGTTACCGATTTAAATTTTTGTGAAAAATAATAATCATCAACGCCAAGACCTCCCGTAAGATCAATTAAAGTTTTTCCTGAAATTAAAGATGCTTTATATTTGGCTGTTTTTTCAGAAGAAGTCTGTTCAACCGAAATTTTGCTCGGATAAATTATATTTTCTGTTTTAAACCACGTTGGTAGTTTTTCTTTAGCTTTGGTTTTGGCTTCAATTTGGTTTAAAATCAAAATCCAGTCGGCTTCAGGAAAAGGATTTTTTTGAAGTGCCAGTTTTGAAATTGAAGCACCAATATTTTGAGATATAAAATCTTGAATGTCTTGGTGCAAAATAATTGTGTTCAAAGCTAAATTCTTTCAGTTAATACGGAGACGATTTTATTGTCGGGGAAAAATTCTTTTAAAATAACTTTCAGCATAGTGTAAACCGGAATTGCGATAATCATTCCGACAATTCCAAACGTAATACCACTGATTAAAGTAATCAAGAATATTTCAAGCGGGTGCGAATTTACACTTTTTGATGAAATTATCGGCTGGCTGATGTTATTATCAATTGCCTGAACTAATAAGAATCCAATTACGACATAAATGGTTGTAGGCAGAATTTCTGACTGAAAATCTTTTCCAATTAAGCTTATCATGGTTAATAACGCTGCCAAAATAGTTCCAATGATTGGTCCTATGTATGGAATAATATTTAAAATGGCACATAAAAAAGCAATGACAAAAGCATTTTTGTTTCCAAAAATAACCAAGACAATGATATATAAAATGAAAACTACAGTAAGCTGCAATAACAAACCAACAAAATAGCGCGTCAGCAAATGGTTTATTTTAGTTATTGAATTTAAGATTTTGTCTTCATTTGTGTCTGGAAGAATTCTGCGGGCTTGGCTTTTAAAAGTTTCCTGATCTTTAATGAAGAAAAAAGTAATGAAAAATACCGAAACTAATCCCATTCCCATATCGGCCATAAAATTCATAATTGAGTTGATAAAGCTTGTAAAATAGTTAAAGTCCAATGCCGAAGTTATTTTTGAATCATTCAGCATTTTACTTAAGTCAACATGCTGAATATTGAAATACGTTTCTACACTTTTTTCTGTTTCTATAAATTGTGCTTGAAGATGATTAGTATCTAAAAGCGCTAAATTATTTGCTTGCGAAATTATTAGTGGAACGAATAAAAGAATAAAACCAACCATCAATAATATAAAAAGAATTATGGTTGTCGTAGCCGCCAATGAATTGCCAAACTTTAATTTATTTTTTAAAAACTGCACTAACGGATTTGCTATCAAACATAGAATTAGGGAAATACAGAGATAAACAATTACAGTTTGTATTTCATATAAAAAATACAAAACGGCACAAATGACAAGTATAGTTGCTAATGCTCTTAGAATTCCGTTAGAAATGATTTTTGATGTTATCATATTTAGGTTTTAGACTATAAATATAGGAAAAAGCTTTTAAAATTTTAGGACAAAAAAAAGCGAGATGGTTAAATCTCGCTTTTAAAACATTGACTTGGTTTTATAATGTTTTTTATTGTGCAAATGCAGCTCTTGGTCCGCCAGCAGCGAATATTGCAGTCATTCTGCTTTTTTGACCTGTAGAGAACATATACATTGCATTATCATCAACATAATCCATGTAGTTCATAGTCATTTCAACTGGAGTTCCAGAGCATGTGCTATAATGTGGATAAGCTGGTACACCATAATTTGCAGTGTTGTGTGTTGGAGTATCAGACACTAAATCGCTTCCGCAAGTTGCATCTCCCCAAATGTGACGTAAATTCATCCAGTGACCTACTTCGTGAGTAGCTGTTCTTCCTAAATTAAAAGGAGCGTTTGCAGCGCCTGATAATCCAAAGTAACGAGAATCAATTACAACTCCGTCTGTTGAAGATGCTCCACCAGGAAATTGTGCATAACCTAGAATTCCGCCGCCAATAGCGCAAGACCATAAGTTAAGTTTTGTAGTTGGAGATGTTGGTGCAATACCACCCTGAGCCGTTTTTTTCATGGCATCATTTGTTCCCCAAGATGTTTTGGTAGTCGATTTGCGGATAACCTGATCCAATACAAATGTGATTCCGATGTTTGCTTTTACTCCAGCAAACAAAGCAGGAACGCTGTTGTAATCTGAGTTTAAAGCATTAAAATCTTTGTTTAAAACATCAATTTGCGTTTGGATTTGTGCATTCGAAATGTTTTGTGCAGTTGTTTTGTATAAAACGTTAACTACTACAGGAATTTCAATTTTGCCATTAACTAAACGGCCAGAAAAACCTTTAAGTAATTGTTCGTTTGTAAAAGCTTCAATTTGGTTCATTCTGATGGCCTGCATCGGATCTGCTTTCAATTGTGCTTCTAATACATCTTGAGATGCACAAGAACGACGTGCTGCAGCACTAGTTTCTGAATTAGCTGAATCAGTTTGGTCATTTTGACAAGCAAACAGCACTAACGCTGCAACTGCGGTAATAAAAACTTTTTTCATAATAGTTTGGATTTTTGTTATAAAAAATTACTTTTGGTTAATTATAACGCAATTTTATAACAAAAAAATATTGTAGAAAAATATTACAAAGATTATTTTGTGAGAAATTTTACAACCCCTTACAAATACTGATTCCTACAAAAGTTTAGTAAAAAACTTTAGTAATCTTTTTCTTTCTTTTGATTTTTTTAAGTGCATTTTATCGTGATTATCTGTTGTTTATCGAAATAAATGAACAATTAAATAGGTGAAAAAAAGATAGAATGTTTCAAAAAAAGAATTTTTTATAAAGAAGTAATCTCGTAAAGTGCAATACTTGCAGCTTGCACAACATTCATACTAGAATTTTTTCCAAACATATTTATATGTACAATTTGGTGCGAAATTTTTAAAAGCTCGTCTGAAATTCCGTTTATTTCACTTCCAATTATAAGCGCAATTTTTTGATTTTCAGGAATAATTACTTCTTTAAGAGGTTTGCTGTTAGATGCAATTTCTAATGAAATAATTTCAAAATTATTATCCGAAAGGAAAGAATGAAGTTCAGAAAACTCTTCAATGACAATATGCGGTACATGAAGATGTGTACTTCGTGAAGTTTTATTGATTTTGCGAGGTGTCAGCGGAATATCTTTTCCAAAAAAGACAATATTTTCAACTCCAAAAGCTTCGCTTATTCTGAAAAGAGAACCAATATTCTGCTGAAAATAAATATGATCGCAGATTAATGTTATTGGAAACGTCCTTCTTTCAAATTGATTTTCTTCGTGAGTAAGCTGCACTTTAGTTGTAATTAATTGGTAAAAATATAATTGATAATGTTGGCACCCATTTTCAAAGCTTTATCGCGAACATTTGCTGGATCATTGTGAACTTCGGGATCTTCCCAGCCGTCACCTAAATCACATTCGTAGGTGTATAAAAGCACTAATTTGTTTTCGACAAAAATTCCAAATGCTTGTGCGCGTGTACCATCGTGCTCATGGATTTTTGGTAATCCATTCGGGAAAGGAAATGGTTTTTGAAAAATAGGATGATTGGCCGGAATTTCCAATAAATCATTATTTGGAAATATTTTTTTGATTTCTTTTCGAATATATTGATCCATTCCATAATTGTCATCAATATGAAGAAAACCACCAGAAGTCAAATAATTTCTCAGATTGGTTACATCAGCATCACTGAAAACTACATTTCCGTGTCCGGTCATATGCACAAAAGGGTAGGACAGAAGATCAGGATTACTTGGTTCAACAGTTGAAGGTTTTGCTTTAATACGTGTATTGATGTTCGAATTACAAAAACGAATCAAATTAGGCAATGAAGTTGGATTTGCATACCAATCACCTCCGCCACTATATTTCAACAAAGCGATTTCTTGCGAAAATGAGGAAACAGAAACCAATAAAATCAAGTAAAATATTTTCTTCATATTAAATAAAGCTTCTGTTAATTTGAAATTTCATTAAAAAAAACAACACTGTGACAAGCCACAACTGCTGCTGTTTCAGTTCGTAAACGTGTATTTCCTAAAGCAACCGGCTGAAAGTTATTTTCTAAAGCTAAAGCTATTTCTTTTTCAGAGAAATCACCTTCCGGGCCAATTAATAATGTTACATTCTCATTTGGTTTAAGCGCTTCTTTCAGTGATCTTTTGTCGGTTTCTTCGCAATGAGCTATGAATTGCAAACCTGTATTTTTTTGTTTGACAAATTCTTTAAACGAAATCGCTGGATTTAATTTAGGCAAAAATGTTTCATTTGACTGTTTCATTGCCGACAGAATGATTTTTTCAAAACGCTCTGCATTTATTGCTTTTCTTTCGGAACGGTCACAAAATATAGGCGTAATTTCCTGAATACCAATTTCTGTGGCTTTTTCTAAAAACCATTCAAAACGATCGTTCATTTTGGTTGGAGCAACGGCCAAATGCAAATTAAATTTTGGTTCTGGAAATTTCTGGATCGAACGCACATCTACAATACATTTATTGTCTGAAGCCAAAGTAATCTCGGTTTCAAATAATATTCCCTGACCATTGGTAACATGCAGAATGTCTGAATCTTTTTTGCGTAAAACCTTTATTATATGGCGACTTTCTTCTTTGTCAAATGAAAAAGATTCGGTAGTTTCATCTATATCAGGATTATAAAATAACTGCATAATTTAAAATTGAATTCGGGCTTTCGAAACTACAGATGCATCTTCAAAACGTTGTGATAAATATTTTTGATAACCCACAATTCCAATCATTGCGGCATTATCTGTGGTATATTCAAATTTCGGAATAAAAGTTTTCCAGCCATATTTGCCTTCTGCTTCTTTCAAAGTAGTTCTGATTCCTGAATTTGCCGAAACTCCTCCACCAATTGCAATTTGCTTAATTCCGGTTTCTTTTACAGCCAATTTCAGTTTGTCCATCAGAATTTCGATAATAGTATGTTGAATTGAAGCACAAATATCATTCAGATTTTCTTCAATGAAATTTGGATTTTCCTGTTTGTTTTTCTGAATAAAATACAAAATTGCTGTTTTTAATCCAGAGAAACTAAAATCCAATCCAGGAACTTTTGGTTTTGTAAAAGGAAAAGCTTTCGGGTTTCCTTCTTTTGCATATTTGTCGATCAAAGGACCGCCAGGATAAGGAAGTCCGAGGATTTTGGCGCTTTTATCAAAAGCTTCTCCAACAGCATCATCAGTAGTTTCACCGATGATTTCCATATCAAAAAAGCTGTTTACTTTTACGATTTGTGTATGTCCGCCACTAATTGTTAGTGCTAAAAATGGGAATTCTGGCTTATCAAAGCCATCTTCATCAATAAAATGCGCTAAAATATGAGCATGCATATGATTCACGGCAATAAGCGGAACTTTTAATGCCAATGATAATGATTTACTGAAAGAACCTCCAACTAATAGAGATCCCATTAAGCCAGGTCCTTGCGTAAAAGCAATGGCGCTTAGCTGTTCTTTTTGTATATTTGCTTTACGAAGTGCTGCATCAATTACCGGAACTATGTTCTGTTGATGAGCTCTTGAAGCCAATTCAGGAACAACACCACCATATTGGTTGTGAATTAGCTGGTTGGCTACAACATTTGAGAGTACTTTATCGTTATGTAAAACTGCAGCGGCAGTATCATCGCAGGAACTTTCAATGGCAAGAATAAAAACCTCTGAATTTTGCATATAAAGGCACAAATTTTGAATTATATTTGACAAATCAAATTTTTAATTTTCTTTGACTGTAAGGAGAAGCCAAAATTAAAGAATTTTTATCAAAAACAGCCGTTCTTTGTCTGTTCAAAATAAATTTAAAGTAAACTAAAATTAATACAGCTATCAAAAAAGTAAAGAAAATAGTATCCAGAACCCTAATTGGGTTGATTCTACTTTTGTTGGCAGTTGCTATCACATTGTCTTTGCCTGTCGTGCAAACAAAAATTGCAAGATACGCAACAGATTCTCTCCGAGAAGATTTTAAGGCTAATATCACCGTAGGAAAGGTGGCTATCAATATTTTTGGTGGTGTGAAATTAAAAGATGTTTTGATTTTAGACCATCATAAAAAAGTAATGATTGCTTCGGATATTATTACGACCGATATTTTGAGCTTCAAAAGATTGATGGACGGTGATTTGATTTTTGGTGATCTTCGTTTAACTGGTTTGATTTTTAATTTAAAAACGTATAAAAACGAAGACGAAAACAATATCAACAAGTTTGTAAAATTGTTTGAAACCGGAAAACCTTCAAAATCAAAAAAACATTTTTTACTTACTGCACGAAATGCATACATTACAAATGGATTCTTTTCTGTTGTTGATGAAAATAAAAGAACGCCAAAATTTCTTGAGTTTACAAAGCTGAACGCTTATATCAGTGAATTCAAATTATATGGTCCAGATGTAAATACAAATATTCATAGATTTTCATTTCAGGATCATCGCGGATTGTATGTTTCTAATTTTGCCGGGAAATTTAGTTATACCAAAAAACAAATTAGAATTGAAAATTTGGCCATTAAAACTAAAAGATCTTCTATTTATGGCTACGCTATTTTAAATTATAAAGTTGAGGATTTTCTTCATTTTACGGATAAAGTTAGATTTGATGTTGCAATTGATTCGGCTTCGATTGCGTCAAATGATATTCGTTATTTTTATGATGGATTGGGAAGAAACCAGCATTTTAAAGTCCGCACAAAATTAAACGGACCTCTGAATAATTTAAATCTGCGTCGCTTGAGATTGAGCGATACCAATGGTTCGAGAATTGTCGGAAATATTAATTTCAAGAATCTTTTAGGCGATAAAATGCAAAAGTTCTCAATGGAAGGAAAGTTTGATAAACTGATTTCCAGCTATGATAATCTTGTTGTTTTGTTGCCAAATGTGCTTGGAAAAAAACTTCCAATAGAGCTTAAGCGAATAGGAAAAGTCAATATTGTTGGTAAAGCAAAAGTTTCAACGACTGATTTGGAAGCCAAATTTAAAATGGTAACAGATTTAGGAAATGGTGAAGCCGATATTCATATGAATAATATGGACTTTATCGATAAAGCATCTTATTCGGGAAATATTATATTGGATAATTTTAATATTGGTGCATTTTTAGACAGAAAAGATATTGGTAAAACAACTTTAAATGTTGATGTTGATGGTGTTGGCTTTACTGAGAAATATTTGAATACGATTATAAAAGGTGATATTGCAAAATTAGATTACAATAAATACACCTATAATAATATAACGGTTAATGGGAATTTCAAGTTGCCTTATTATAAAGGTGAAGTTACTGTAAATGATCCAAATTTGAATTTGACTTTTGATGGTTTAGTGGATTTGAGTAAACGAGAAAATAGATATGATTTCCATATTAATGTCGAAAATGCCGATTTGCGAAAATTAAGATTTGTGTCGGATTCTATTTCGCATTTCAATGGAGATGCAGTTGTTCAGGTTTCTGGTAATTCAATCGAAAATCTACAAGGAAATATTTTTATCAAAGATGCCGTATATAAAAATCCAAAAAACACGTATGCTTTTGATGATGTAACAATCAATTCTAGTTTTGATGCTGATAAACTACGTACTATAACAGTTAATTCAACAGATGTTGTAAACGGAAAAATTGTTGGAAAATTCCGTTTTGATCAATTGGATAAATTGGTAATGAATTCAGTGGGAAGTTTGTATACCAATTATAAACCTTATAAAGTTCGAAAAGGACAATTTCTTCGTTTCAACTTCCATGTTTATGATAAAGTTGTCGAAATGCTTTATCCGGATGTGAATATTGATTCATCTACAGTTGTTCGCGGTAAAATTGATGCAGATTTACAGGAATTTAAATTTAGATTTAAATCTCAGAAAATAACCGCAGCTAAAAACACATTTGATAATATCCGAATCAACATAGATAATAAAAATACACTTTATAATGCGTATGTTGAGTTAGATAGTATCAAAACGCCCTATTATAAAATACGTGATTTCAATTTGATCAATGTAACAGCAAAAGATACATTATTTGTTCGTTCAGAGTTTAAGGGAGGTGATAAAGGACAGGATTATTTCAATCTGGATTTGTTTCATACTATCGATAAAAACAAAAATAATATCGTAGGAATTAAAAAATCTGAAATGAAGTTCAAAGACTATATATGGTATTTGAATGAAGATGCAGAGAAGGATAATCAGATTATTATAGATCAATATTTTAAAAATTTCAATTTTAATAATATTGTCTTATCACACGAAAATCAGAAAATTGATTTAAACGGAGTTATTAAAGGAACAGATTATAAAGATCTCGTCCTCAATTTTGAAGATGTTGATATAAATAAAATTACGCCATTTAATTCCAAGTTTGTCTTTAATGGAAATTTGAACGGGAGTGTAAATTATAAGCAGAACAAGAATGTTTATCAGCCTACCGCTTCTATTAAAATTGATCATCTTAATTTGAATAAAACCGAATTAGGAACGTTGAATTTTGATATTTCAGGAGATGAAAATTTTAAAAAATTCACGATAAATTCTTCAATTCAGAATGGATTTACCGAGTCGTTTAAAGCAAACGGAACTTTTGCCATTGAAAATAAAGAAACATTTTTAGATTTGAATTTAAAGCTCGAAGGATTTAATCTGGCGACTTTAGGAACGGTCGGTGTTGATGTTATTTCAAATGTGCGTGGTTCAGTTTCAGGAAATGCGGCTGTTGTTGGGAATCTTAAAAAACCTGAAATCAACGGAAGGTTGTATGTTGAAAAAGCCGGAATGACAATTCCTTATTTAAATACAGATTATGAGCTGAGCGATCGAACTGTAATTGATTTGACGGATGAGAAGTTCTTGTTTAGAAACAATCAGCTGACCGATACCAAATACAAAACAAAAGGTTTGCTAAATGGAACGATTGAGCATCATAATTTTGGCGACTGGAAACTGGATTTAACCGTTACTTCAAAAAGATTATTGGCACTTGATACTAAAGATAGTGAAGATGCGGCGTACTTTGGAACTGCATTCATCAATGGAACTGCAAGTATAAAAGGTCCAACAGAAGGTTTATTTATTAAAGTAGATGCCAAATCTGAAAAAGGAACAGAAATTAAGATTCCGATTAGTAATGCGCAAAGCGTTGCCGAAAGTAGCTGGATACATTTTGTGACGCCAAAGGAAAAATACAATTTAGCCAATGGAATTGTCGAAAAAACGAGAAATTACAACGGACTTGAATTAGAATTTGATTTTGACATTACACCAGATGCAGAGGTTGAAGTAATCTTGGACAGAAATTCCGGTCACGGTATGAAAGGTAAAGGTTATGGATCTTTACTATTTAAAATTAATACGCTCGGTAAGTTTAATATGTGGGGGGATTTCCAGGCATACGAAGGAACTTATAATTTTAAATATGGCGGTTTGATTGATAAAAAATTCGCTGTAAAAAAAGGAGGATCTATCATTTGGGAAGGAAACCCAATGAAAGCACAATTGAATTTGGAAGCCGTATATAAAACTTCTGCAAATCCAGCTGTATTATTGGAGAATTCTTCGTTCAATAAAAAAGTGCCAGTTGAAGTTGTTATTGGGTTAAGGGGAGATTTAACAAGTCCTGATCCTAATTTTGATATTCAGTTTCCATCCGTAAGTAGTGTTTTAAAGTCGGAAATACAATACAAACTGGACGATAAAGATGTTCGTCAGACACAGGCTTTGTATTTGCTTTCGACAGGTTCGTTTATGAGTCCGGATGGATTTAATCAAAGTGATTTATCTGGAACATTTGCAGAAACTGCAGCAAGTTTGTTAGGCGGTATTATCAAATCTGATAATGATAAAGTAAATATTGACTTGAATTTTATTTCTGCAGACAAACGAATTGGTCAGGAAGCCGATGGTCAGTTTGTGGCTAATATATCATCACAGATTAATGAAAAAATTTCCATCAACGGAAAAGTCGGAGTTCCGGTAGGAGGAGTAAATGAATCGGCTATTGTTGGAGATATTGAAATCCTTTATCGAGTTAATGAAGACGGTTCAATGAATCTTAGGTTGTTTAACAAAGAAAACGACATTAATTATATAGGACAAGGAATTGGTTATACACAAGGTGTCGGTATTTCGTATGAAGTCGATTTTGATACATTCAGTGAGCTGGTAAACAAGCTTTTCAAAAGCCATAAATTAGAGCGTACAATAAAAGGTTCTTCAGATGATGTTCAGGATTCGTATTTAAATCCAGATTACATCAATTTTACCAATAAAAAGGATGCTGACAAGAATAAAAAGAAACCTGAGAAAAAAGAAGAAGAGAAGAAACCTCCACCCGTAAACAATAATCAAGGATTAATTCCTGATAACGATGATTTTTAAGATATTGTTAAAAAAAGCCATTATTCTCGTAATGGTTTTTTTTATGCTTAAATTTAAAGATTTAAACATTTTTTTCAAATGAAGGCACTTCGTAATTTTATAACACTTCATTTATGTATTGTTAATTTTAAGGATTTAATTAAAATAAGCGCCTTTTATTATTTTAAATGAATTTTTTGCCACCAAAAAACTTATTAACGAAAACGTTTGAATTTAACATATTTTATTAATTTATGATAAACATAGCCTGAAAAGTGCCGAATGTTTGCTAATTTTACAACTTAATACTTAAATAATGCCAAAAACAATAAAAAAAGTTGGTGTTCTTACTTCGGGAGGAGACTCACCAGGAATGAATGCCGCAATACGATCAGTTGTTCGAACATGCGCTTATCATAATATAGAATGCATAGGAATTTATAGAGGGTATCAAGGAATGATCGAAGGTGATTTTAAAGAAATGGGCCCTCGAAGCGTAAATAATATTGTAAACAAAGGTGGAACGATTTTGAAATCAGCTCGTTCAGTTGAGTTTAGAACCCCAGAAGGTAGAAAAAAAGCTCACGATAACCTTTTGAAAGCTGGAGTAGATGCTCTAGTGGTTATTGGAGGAGACGGAAGTTTTACCGGAGGTTTAATTTTTAATTCAGAATATGACTTTCCAGTAATTGGAATTCCGGGTACCATTGACAATGATATATATGGTACAAGTTATACATTAGGATATGACACAGCTTTAAATACTGTTGTTGATTCTATTGATAAAATCAGAGATACAGCAAGTTCACATAACCGTTTGTTTTTTGTAGAGGTTATGGGTAGAGATGCTGGGCATATTGCTCTAAATGCCGGAATTGGAGCAGGTGCAGAAGAAATCCTTATTCCTGAAGAAGACTTAGGTTTAGACAGATTGCTAGACTCACTTCAAAAAAGTAAAGCTTCAGGAAAATCATCAAGTATAGTAGTTATTGCAGAAGGCGATAAAATTGGTAAAAATGTATTCGAATTAAAAGATTACGTTGAAGCCAACTTGCCTGAGTATGACGTAAGAGTTTCTGTTTTAGGACACATGCAGCGTGGTGGTTCGCCATCTTGTTTTGACCGTGTTTTAGCAAGCCGTTTAGGTGTAAAAGCTGTAGAATCTTTATTAGAAGGAAAATCAAATTATATGGTTGGACTAAAAGAAGATAAAGTTGTTTTGACTCCGCTTGAACAGGCAATCAAAGGAAAATCAGAAATTGATAGAGAATTGTTAAGAGTGTCAGACATCATGTCGACCTAATAAATAAAAGTTTAAAAGGAAAGAAAGTTTATTGTGAGGAAATTAGACTTTTAAATTAGTGTAATAAAAACAAAAGCAAAAAATTTAGTAAAATGTCAAAAGTAAAATTAGGAATAAACGGATTTGGACGTATCGGAAGAATCGTTTTTAGAGAGTCTTTCAATAGAGATAATGTAGAGGTTGTAGCAATCAATGATTTATTAGATGTAGATCACTTGGCTTACTTATTAAAATATGATTCAGTTCACGGTCGTTTCAACGGAACTGTTGAAGTTAAAGAAGGAAAATTATATGTAAACGGAAGAAATATCCGTATTACAGCTGAAAGAAATCCAGCTGACTTAAAATGGAACGAAGTAGATGTTGATGTAGTTGCTGAATGTACTGGTATCTTCACAACTATCGAAACTGCAAGCGAGCACTTAAAAGGAGGAGCTAAAAAAGTTATCATTTCTGCTCCATCTGCTGATGCTCCAATGTTTGTAATGGGAGTAAACCACGAAACTGCAAAAGCTTCTGATTTAGTTGTTTCTAATGCTTCTTGTACTACAAACTGTTTAGCTCCATTAGCTAAAGTTATCAACGATAATTTCGGAATTGTTGAAGGTTTAATGACAACTGTTCACGCAACAACTTCAACTCAAATGACAGCTGACGGACCTTCTAGAAAAGACTGGAGAGGTGGACGTGCTGCTGCAATCAATATCATTCCTTCTTCAACAGGTGCTGCTAAAGCGGTTGGAAAAGTAATTCCATCTTTGAATGGTAAATTAACAGGTATGGCTTTCCGTGTTCCTACTGCTGACGTTTCTACAGTAGATTTAACTGTGAAATTGGCTAAAGAAACTTCTTATGAAGAAATTATGGCTGTATTGAAAAAAGCTTCTGAAAACGAATTGAAAGGTATCTTAGGATATACTGAAGATGCAGTTGTTTCTCAAGATTTTATTTCTGATAAAAGAACTTCAATCGTTGATGCTACTGCAGGAATTGGTTTGAATTCAACGTTCTTCAAATTAGTATCTTGGTACGATAATGAGTACGGATACTCAAGCAAATTGATTGATTTATCTGTGCATATCGCAGGTTTAAAATAATATTATATATTTTTGCAAAATCCCGTTATCTCCAAGTAACGGGATTTTCTTATTTTGTTACGTCTTTAATTAATGTAAAAAATACACTTTTTATTTAAATGAAGAAAAACTAACTCAAAAAACAAAAAAATAAAATGAAATTAATAGTTGATAGTGGATCTACTAAGGCAGATTGGATTGCAATTGATGATAATGGAAAAGTATTATTCACGACACAAACTTTAGGTTTGAACCCTGAAATTCTTGATGGTCCGGAAATCATCGAAAGATTAAACGACCGTTTTGATATTTTGCAAAATAAAAAAAATGCTTCACATTTGTTCTTCTACGGAGCAGGATGCGGAACAGACAGAATGAAAGAATGGTTGAAACAAATCTTTCAGGAGTATTTCTCTAACGCTATCGTGGATGTTCAGGAAGATACTTATGCTGCTGTTTATGCAACAACTCCTAAAGGTGAAGAAGCTATTGTTTCAATCCTTGGAACAGGATCTAATTGCAGTTATTTTGATGGAAAAGTATTGCATCAAAAAGTACAATCATTAGGATATATCGTAATGGATGACTGCAGTGGGAATGTTTTTGGAAAAGAATTAATCAGAAAGTACTATTTTAATAAAATGCCTAAAGAATTAGCTGTTGAACTTGAAAAAGAGTACGACGTTGATCCTGATTTTATTAAAAATAAATTATACAAGGAGCCAAATCCAAATGCTTATTTAGCGACTTATGCAAAGTTTTTAATTAAACATAAAGACACTGAATTCTGCAGAAAAATTATTTTCAAAGGAATGAAATCTTTCGTTAAAAACTACATTAAGCAGTTTGATAACTGTAAAGAAGTTCCTGTGCATTTCGTGGGTTCTATTGCATTTTATTTAAAAGATGAATTACAAGAAACTTTCGATAAATATGAGCTTAAATTAGGAAATGTTTTAAGAAGGCCTATTGACGGTCTAATTGCTTATCATGTTGCTAATCAATAGTTCTGGATTTATGGAAATTGCAATTATTGCTCATGACGGAAAAAAAGCGGATTTAATTGATTTTTTAATCAAAAATGAAGCTGTTTTGCACAATGAAAAAATAAGGCTGATTGGTACCGGAACAACCGGAGGAAAAGCTGAAGCTGCTGGATTTAAGACACAGAGAATGCTTTCTGGACCGTTAGGTGGTGATGCGCAAATTGCTGGAAGAGTTGCAGAAGGAATAACTAAGATGGTTTTCTTTTTCAAAGATCCATTATCAAGTCATCCACATGAAGCTGATATCAATATGCTTATTCGCGTTTGTGATGTGCATAATGTGCCGCTGGCAACAAATGAAGCAACGGCACAATTATTATTAGATGCTATTGCACAGCAATTATAGAAATTTCTACATTAACATTTTTTGGCAGACAAGCCACTTGAACCGTTTCACGAGCTGGAGCGGTTTTTTCGTTAAAATAAGAACCGTAAACAGTGTTTATTGCTCCAAAGTTGTTCATGTCCATGATGAAAATAGTTGCTTTGACAACATTTTCAAAAGTCATATCTGCAGCTTCTAAAATAGCTGCAATATTCTCCATAACTTGTTTTGTTTCGTCGTTGATATTATCGGTTACAAGTTCTCCAGAAGCTGGATTGATGGCAATTTGGCCAGAAGCATAAAGTGTGTTTCCTGATAATACGGCTTGATTATACGGACCGATTGGAGCCGGAGCTTTTTCGGTAAAGATGATTTTTTTCATAATGAAAGTATTTTGATTCGAAAATTGTTTATCTATTTGAAACGCTTCGTTTGTTCCATTTGATATCGCTAAGCATACCAGATTTAATTCCGATAAAGAAATTCCAGTTAGAATTTGTTCCTAATGGTTGCCAGTTAAAAGCCATTCTCCAGCTTAATAAATCTCTTTCAAAACGGAATTGAGTAAAAGTAATCCCTTTTTGTACAAAGTCATATCCTGTCGAAACTCCGCCTTTCCATTTTGGCGTAATATCGGTATTGATAGAAATCATTATGGAGTTTCCGCTTATTTTGTTTTCTCTGTTTACATTTGAGTATGTTAATGAATAAGCCATTGTCATATCCCACGGAATTTTTGCATTGAAAAATTCTGATATAACATCTTTGTCGTCATCTTTTTCATTGGCAAACTGACTGTTTCTGCTATCAGTTAAGTCGGTATTGGTTCCAAATAAATCATCATTACGACCTCCGTTCCGCTGGCTCTGCGTATTCGTTTTTTCTTTGTCTCCGCCTTTATTAGAAAACGAATAGTTTAAAGTAACATTGGCACTTGTCATTCTAAATAAACTTCCTCCGTTATCAATATTATATTTATCAATTCTTGTTCCTGAATTGTCAATTGCATAAGGATCTAAAGTAGCACCAAAATTCATATTCAGTTTATTGTCAAAAAACTGTGTTCCTCCTGATACAAGGACAGGCTGCCAGGCAAGAACTTGTTTTCCGTCGGCATTAAAATTGTAGCTCGTGCTGAAGTTTAAGTTGTTTAACAACATTATTTTTTTAGGTTCCGTTTTTGTGCTGTCACGGTCTCTTACTTTTGCTTCAAAAGTATTGCTTAATGCAAAGCCTACAACATTGGAATTTTCTTTTCCTGGAGCTCCGTAAACACCATTTTCAAAACGGGTGTATTCAGTTGTAATTCGGCCAGAAGCATCTACAGCATAAGTATCGTAGTATTTTTCAAAACTTGGTGTATAGGCGTAGGTAATAGACGGACGCATGACGTGACGAATCGATTGAATTTTTTTATCTGCACCAAAATTGAATGTTCCGTAAATTGTTGTTCCTAAATTTGAACTGAAATTATATGTTCTAAAAGCATCAAAACCATTTACAGGTGTGTCCACAACTTTGCTTTGGTCTACGTTGTAGCTTCGGCTGATTGTTTTAGTTACCCATGTTTCCTGGTAATTAGTTGACATTCCAGCACTAAAATATTTGAAAAGTTTAAAGTTAGTACTTAACGGAATTGTATGCTGCATTCCAATTTGAGCATCTCTAAACATTTGTGGCTTAAAGAATAAAGAATCAGTAGTTACAAAACTATTTTTCCCGCTTAAATTATATTGTAAATTGATGTTTTTTATGAAACCTTTTTTCACTCCGTCTTTTCCAACAAAAGGATAAATACGGTCAATACTTGCTTGAAGTGATGGCAAAGTCATGTTAATGACTTCGGTTTGGGTGTTTTGCGAATGTGTGGCTGTTAATGCTATTCTGGCTTGCGGAATCGTATTAAAAGTCTTATTCCATGAAATAGATGAACTTAATGTGTTGTTCAAATTAGAACCAATATTCGCCTGATTGATCGATTGCTTAAAATACTTACTACTACCCATGTTCACCGATGCAGAAAAAGTTGAATTTGGATTGGATTTAGTATCTTTTGAGTGCGACCACTGAATGTTGTAGATTTTTTGTTTCGAATAATCAGGATAACCTCGTTCGCTGCTGATTAAATTCTCAAAACGAACATTGATATTTCCTCTGTATTTATATCTCGTGGCATACGCCGATTCAAAACGCAAAGCGTAACTTCCGTTGGTATAATAATCTCCTAAAACAGTCAAGTCGTAATTATCGCTTAAAGCAAAATAATATCCTCCATTTTGAAGGGAGAAACCTCTTGTGTTTGAGTCGTTATAACTTGGTAAGATAATCCCTGAAACACTTTTTTCTTGGCTCATTGGGAAATAAGCAAACGGTAAAGCTAGTGGAGTAGGAACATCTGCAATAACCATATTAGTTAAGCCGGTTACCACCTTTTTTCCAGGAACAAATTTCACTTTGTTTGTTTGGAAGTAATATTCTGGGTTGTCTACATCTGTTGAAGTTGTGAAACGTGCGCCTCTTAAAAAGTAAACCGAATCGTTTTCTTTTTTAGTAACCGCAGCTTTAATTTTGAATTCACCTTGCTCTGTTCTGGAATTGAAAATTAAGGCTTTTTTAGTCTTGAAATTAAAACGAATCGAATCTGGTTGTACTTCATTTGATCCTTGTTTGAAATTTGGATACTGAGTTAAAACTCCTGCCGAATCTTTTATTCTTCCGGCATAAACTTCATCTTTTCCATAATCCAAAACAATGATTCCAGATTTTAATTCTACATCTTTATAGTAGAGTTCGGCTTCATTATATAAGGTAAGCTGTTTCTTTTTTTTGTCAATTGTTGCATAATCTTTTGCCTTGTATTTCACTTTTCCATCAAGAAAAGTCTTTGCAGGCTTGATACTATCTATTTTTACAGTATCAACTTTTGTCGCTACAGATTGATCTTTTTGTTTTGCTGCATCAGTTTTTGCAGTTGAACCTTTATCTGTTTGTTTTACAGTTGGTAACGGTTTTTTTGGGCTTTTTATATCTTGTGAATATACTTTACCACATCCTAGTGTTAGGAAAAATGATATTAAAACGATATTAAATAAGTTTGTGTGCAAAGGTTTAAATGCTATTTTTGTAAAAGTATGGCTTGTTTTTTGACATGTCAAAACTACATATAATTTTTTGGCAAAAATAATCAATTGCGAAAATTATAACAGTTGCAAATTATTAAAATTAACTTTTAGATTTATGAATATATTTAACAAAACTAGGCTATTATTTAGTTTTTTTCTAACTATAATTTCGTTTTGTGCTTACAGTCAGGCAAATGTTTTTAAAGTAACACTTGATGCCGGACATGGTGATCATGACTTTGGAGCTGTTTACAGTGGCCGAATAGAAAAAAATATTGCCTTGGCAATTGTGCTAAAAGTTGGGAAAATATTAGAATCAAGTCCAAATGTTGATGTGATTTATACGCGTAAAACGGATGTTTTTATTGATTTGGTTGAAAGAGCTAACATTGCAAACAGAGCTAATTCCAATATTTTTGTGTCAATTCACTGTAATGCCAATAAAAATACGGCAGCTGACGGAACAGAAACGTATGTAATGGGTTTGAGTAAAGTTGCATCGAATCTTGAGGCGGCGAAAAAAGAGAACTCGGTAATTACATTAGAAAAAGATTATAAGCGTAAATATGAAGGTTACGATCCGAATTCACCAGAATCAATGATCGGAATGACATTGATGCAAGAAGAATATTTGGATAACAGTATTTCTTTGGCTACAAAAATCGAAGATAATTTTGATCGACTTGGAAAAAAACTAAGACAAGGTGGTGTAAAACAAGCGCCGTTTATGGTACTTCATAAAGCATATATGCCGAGAGTTTTAGTGGAAACAGGTTTCGTTTCAAACCCTACAGAAGGAAATATTCTGAATTCAGAAGAAGGGCAAAATGATATTGCAAAAGCGATTGCAGATGCTATTTTGAGTTATAAAAGCGAATATTTTGGTTCTGGAATTCCTGAAATGTCAGATGTCAGACCTGCGAAAGATACTTCAACTCCAAAAAAAGCTAAACCTGCTGAACCATCTGCAGCAGCAAAAAATGCGGTAAAAGGAACATTTTATAAAGTACAGCTTATTGCTAGTATCAAAAAGACTACATTAGAACCTAAAAATTTCAAAGGTTTAAAAAATGTAACAATGCTTTACGAAAATAATGTTTATAAATATTTTTATCAGGAAACTTCGGATTATGAAGCAGCGAAGAAATTTTTGCAAGAAGCTAAGAGTAAAGGATATGGCGCTGCATTTTTAACTGCAACTAAAGATGGAGAAAAAATCAGTATTCAAGACGCTACTAAATAATAGTCACAAGTTCGAATATTTATATTAATTTTGTACAAACACTTAGAATTTTGAAACTAACAAGAGAAATTAAAACGGCTATTTTAGTCATCGCGTCAATTTTATTATTTATTTGGGGCTACAGTTTTTTAAAAGGCAGAGATCTTTTTACAAATTACAAAACATTATTTGTTGAGTATGATAATGTTGAGGATTTGGCACCATCAGCTCCAGTTACCATTAACGGACTTGCAATTGGTAAAGTAAATAAAATCACACTCAATGAAACAACAGGAAAATTATTAGTAGAGCTTCAGCTTAAAACTGATTTTCCAATTTCTAAAACAAGTACAGCAGCTTTGTATTCTCCAAGTTTAATTGGCGGAAAACAAATTAAAATTGTGCCAAATTTAACTGATAAAGATCCAGCAGCGGAAGGTCAGACATTGAATGGAACTGTTGAGCTTGGTTTGACAGAATCTTTAGGAGGAAAACTTGAACCAATTCAGGCTAAATTAGACAAAATGCTTGTGAATATTGATAATCTGGTTACTGGATTAAATAATACTTTAGATAAAAATACACAAGAAAATTTAAAGAAAACAATTGCTGAATTAAGCCAGACAATGGAGCAGTTTCACAAAGCTTCAGGAACTCTTAACTCTATCTTGGATACTAATAAAGGTCAAATTAATGGTGTTGTGACTAATTTAAATAAAATGTCAAGCAACTTTAATAAAATATCTGACTCATTAAATAAAGCCGATTTAGGAAAAACAGTACGAAGCTTAAATCAGACTTTAGCTAAAGTAGATGGTTTAATGACGAATTTGAATTCAGGAAAAGGCACAGCTGGTAAATTATTAAATGACGATGCATTATATAATAATTTAGCTAAAACTTCAAAAGAATTAGAATTACTGTTGCAAGACGTTCGTCTTTACCCAACTCGTTATGTAAATGTTTCCCTTTTTGGAAAGAAAAATAAACCTTACGTAGCACCAACAGAACAAACAAACTCAACCGATAAAAAATAATTATAAATGAGTTATTTAGATAATATTTTATTTGCCATACTTCTTATAGTTGGTTTTGGTTTTTTTACAGCGAGCGTAAAAAAAATCATCCGCAACATTAATTTGGGAGTTGATGTAGATCGAAAAGATAATCCTAAAGCTCGTTGGAAAAACATGGCATTGATCGCTCTTGGGCAATCAAAAATGGTGAGACGCCCTGTTGCCGGAATACTTCATATTTTTGTATATGTTGGTTTTGTAATTATTAACATCGAATTGCTTGAAATTATTATTGATGGGCTTTTCGGGACACATAGAATTTTTGCTCCTTATTTAGGAGTTGTTTATGATGTTTTAATTGCTTCATTTGAAATATTGGCAATGCTTGTAATTATTGCAGTTGTCACTTTTTGGATCAGAAGAAATGTAATTCGCTTAAAGCGTTTTATAAGTAATGATTTGAACGGATTTCCTAAAAGCGATGCGAATTATATTTTGTATTTCGAAACCGTTTTAATGATTCTGTTTTTATTGATGAATGCTTCTGATTTGCATTTGCAGAATGTTCCAGGTGGATATTCTCATTTTCATAAAGCAGGAAGTTATCCAATAAGCCAATTTATAGCACCAATTTTTAATGGTACATCTAATGAATTGGTAGGACTTTTATTTGAGGTATTTTGGTGGCTTCATATCGTTGGTATTTTAGTTTTCATGAACTATTTGTACTTCTCAAAACATTTGCATATTCTTTTGGCATTCCCAAATACTTATTTTGCAAACTTGAAACCAGAAGGTCAGTTTGATAATTTAGAATCGGTTACAAAAGAAGTGAAGTTAATGATGGATCCAAATGCTGATCCGTTTGCAGCAGCTCCAGTTGATGAAAATGCTGCTCCGGCTAAATTTGGAGCAAGCGACGTTCAGGATTTAAACTGGGTACAGCTTTTAAATGCTTATACATGTACAGAGTGCGGACGTTGTACTTCGTCTTGTCCTGCAAATCAAACAGGTAAAAAATTGTCTCCTCGTAAAATTATGATGGATACAAGAGACCGTCTGACGGAAGTTGGAAAAAATATAGATGCAAATAAAGGTGTTTTTGTTCCAGATAATAAGACATTATTAAACGATTATATTACACCAGAAGAATTGTGGGCTTGTACATCATGCAACGCTTGTGTAGAAGAATGTCCGGTAAATATTAGTCCGCTTTCTATTATTATGGATATGCGTCGTTATTTAGTGATGGAGCAAAGTGCTGCACCAATGTCGCTAAACGCAATGATGACTAATATCGAAAACAATGGTGCGCCATGGCAATACAGTCAGCAGGACCGTTTGAATTGGAAAAACGAGAATTAAAAAAGTTTAATCGGTTATTTGTGTAACCGTTTAATCGATTTGAAAATATTTAAGGTTTTTGGTAAGGTTATGGCAAAGAGTACGATTAACCAAATAAACGATTAACCGATTTAACAAAAGTGAGAGAAATGTCAGAAAGTTTAGTAGTGCCAACAATGGCTGAAATGCTAGCCCAAGGAACACAGCCAGAAGTTTTATTTTGGGTTGGTTGCGCAGGAAGTTTTGATGATAGAGCAAAAAAAATTACAAAAGCATTTGTACGTATTTTGAATCGTACTAATGTTTCATTTGCAGTTTTAGGTACTGAAGAGAGTTGTACCGGAGATCCTGCAAAACGTGCTGGAAACGAATTTTTGTTTCAAATGCAAGCCATGATGAATATCGAGGTTTTAAATGCATACGAAGCAAAAAAGATTGTTACGGCTTGTCCGCATTGTTTTAATACTCTGAAAAATGAATATCCTGAATTAGGCGGAAACTATGAAGTTATTCATCATACAGAGTTTTTAAAGTCATTAATTGATGATGGAAGATTGACTGTTGAAGGCGGTCAGTTTAAAGGAAAGAAGATCACTTTTCACGATCCGTGTTATTTAGGAAGAGCGAATAAAGTTTACGAAGCACCAAGAGAATTAATTCAGAAATTAGATGTTGAATTAGTTGAAATGAAGCGTTCTAAAGCAAACGGATTATGTTGTGGAGCTGGTGGAGCGCAAATGTTTAAAGATGCTGAGCCTGGTAACAAAGAAGTAAATGTTTTGCGCACTGAAGATGCATTGGAAACGAAACCAGATATTATTGCTGCAGGTTGCCCTTTTTGTAATACAATGTTGACGGATGGTATCAAACATCAAGAAAAAGAAGGTCAGGTTAAAGTGCTTGATATTGCAGAATTAATTGCAAATGCGCAAGATTTATAATATGAAGAAAATATTCTTATTTATTGTTTTATTGTGCAATGTTGCAGGATATTCACAAGAAGTGTTAACTGTAATAGCGAAAGAAACTTGTGATTGCTTGCAGGCTAAAAAAGATAAACTACCTAATTTATCCGGCGAGGATTTAAAAAAGGAAGTTGGCGTTTGTATGATCAAAAGTTACTCAAATCATTTATCTGAATTTAAAAATGGCGATAAAGTAGATTTTGGTGATAGCGAAGGAATGAGAAAGTTAGGAGAAAATGTTGCAATTAAAATGATGCAGTATTGTCCTAATGTAATTATGGAATTAGGCCAGGCTGCTCAAAAAGATGAGGAAGAGGTTCAAAAAGAAGATGCATTTGTTGAAGGTGTAGTTGTTGATATTTTATCAGAACAATTTGTGACTTTGCAATTGAAAGATCAAAATGGAAGAAGTTACAATCTTCTTTTATTGGATTATTTTGATACCGCATCTTTGTTGACAAATAATGAAATAAAGAAAAAAGATAAGGTTAAAGTAAGTTACTCTGAGATTGAATTATTTGATTCTAAAGCAAAAGAATTCAGATATTATAAGATTATGACCAAAATTGAAAAAAAGTAGTTTTTAAAACCTGATTTTTGAAGTTTTGAGCTTGTAATTTTTATGACTTGAGACAAAATAAATTTAAAGAAAAAATAAAATGTATATACCTTTTGAAAATTTACCTGGTGAATCTAGAGTTTGGATTTACCAATCGAACAGAAAATTTTCTGAGGAAGAGTTTTCTGAAATTGAAACTGATTTGAAAGCTTTTGTTGAACAATGGGCGGCACACGGAACAAGTCTTGAGGCTTCGTTTTTGTTGAAGTATAATCGTTTCATTATTTTAGCTGTGAATCAGGATGTGCAGGCGGCGACAGGTTGCTCAATTGACAGTTCTGTTGAATTTATTCAGGGTTTGGAGAAAAAGTATAATGTTGATTTATTGGATAAAATGAACGTTACTTTTAAGCTTGGAGAACATATCGCTCACAAACCTCTAATTGATTTTAAAAAGATGGTTAAAGATAAATCGGTTTCTGAGAATACGATTGTTTTTAATAATCTTGTAAACAATATAGAAGAATTTAATGAATCTTGGGAAGTTCCTGCTGCAGACAGCTGGCATAGCAGATTTTTCTAAGAGGAATTTATAAAATATTTGAAAGGCATGAAATTTTGATTTTATGCTTTTTTTTTGGTTTAAAGTTTCAGGTTTCAAGTTTGAAACTTTTTGGTTTTTAAAATTAATCTTTGTTGAAAATGGATTATAAGAAGTTGAAAATAGTACTGTTGCTTTTTGTGTTAGCGGTAATAGTTTTTTTTATTCTTGACTATTTTGTTGGGGAAATGTTTTCGGGTCTACATCCGTCCGATTAGCTTTAAAATCGATCTTTTAATAAGTCTTGTAAGTTTGTATGTGTTTTCAAAGATGGCGTTGCTGAAGTTTGTTGTTTTTGAAAACAAAATAATCTCATTTAGCCCCGATGGGAGCGGCATCCTTTTATGGTCTCGTTTCTTTAACGAGACCATAAAAGATATAGCGGACAGCGGGACTGGACTTTCTTTTGAAAATGGATTTTTCTGCTCCTGATAAAAATTAGAATATTTTATGTTGTGAATTCTAATCGCTTAATACTCTGGCGAATCTAAGATTTACAAAAATCTAACAAACGAAACGGTCAATTAAACGCTATTTTTGAGTATTTTCGTAGAATTAAATTTAATACATGAAAATAGCAATAGTTTGTTATCCAACGTTTGGCGGTAGTGGGGTAGTAGCCACTGAGTTAGGTCTCGAATTAGCCAGACGCGGACACGAAATACACTTTATAACTTACAGTCAGCCGGTGAGACTGGCACTTTTGAACGCCAATGTTCATTATCACGAAGTTAACGTTCCTGAATATCCTCTTTTTCATTATCAGCCTTATGAATTGGCTTTATCGAGCAAATTGGTTGATATGGTGAAACTCTATAAAATTGAGGTTTTACATGTACATTATGCAATTCCCCACGCATATGCGGGTTATATGGCAAAGCAAATGCTAAAAAATGAGGGAATTAATCTTCCAATGATTACTACGCTTCACGGAACGGATATTACCTTGGTTGGAAATCATCCTTTTTATAAACCTGCGGTGACATTTAGTATCAATAAATCAGATTATGTGACTTCGGTTTCTCAGAGTTTGAAAGATGATACTTTGAAATTGTTCAAGATCAAAAATAAAATTAAGGTGATTCCGAATTTTATTGAATTGGATAAAGTGGTAAAAGATCCAGATGCGCCTTGTCATCGTTATGTTATGGCGAAGGAAAATGAGCGCATTGTGACACATATTAGTAATTTTAGAAAGGTAAAACGTATTCCGGATATTATTAAGATTTTTTATAATATCCAGAAAGAAATGCCTGCTAAATTGATGATGGTTGGTGACGGTCCTGAAAAAGAAAAAGCGGAAGTTCTGTGCATGGAATTGGGTATTTACGACAAAGTGATTTTCTTTGGAAACAGTAATGAGATTGACAAGATTTTATGCATGACCGATTTGTTTTTACTGCCTTCAGAAACAGAAAGTTTTGGTTTGGCGGCTTTGGAAGCAATGGCACTTGGTGTTCCGGTAATTTCAAGTAACTCTGGTGGTTTGCCTGAAGTGAATTTTGATGGTGTTTCGGGTTATTTAAGCAATGTTGGAAATGTTGATGAAATGGCTGCAAATGCAATCAAGATTTTAAAAGATGATGCAACGCTAAAAGAATTTAAAAAGAATGCACTGGAAGTTGCTAAGAAATTTGATATTAAAAATATACTTCCAAAGTATGAAGCGTTATATCAAAAAGCAATTGACGATTATAAAGAATAAACATCAATTTAATAATTTAATGCATGAAAAAGATAATTTCAGTTTTAGTGGTTTTTGTTTTGATCTCGTGTGGAGCGAAAAAATCTTCGAATTCAACAGCGCTATATGAGGTTTTGACGGAACAGTCAGATGGCGGTGGCAATATCAAGTTTTTTGAAATTTTGACGGAACCTAACGAAATTAAAATGCTTGAAAATGATCCGCTTTTAGCTAGTAAGATGAAACAGACTGATATTAGCAATTCGAACTATATTATTCTGAATATGGGAGAAAAAAACACCAGCGGTTATTCTATTGGCGTTGAGAAAGTAGAAGAAACTGATAAAAATATTATCATTACAGTGAAAGAAAACAGTCCAGCGCCAGACGCTATGGTGATGCAGGTTATTTCATATCCTTATACTGTGGTAAAAGTGCACTCTAAAAAAGAAATTATTATAAAATAAAGGGCTTCGGCTTCGCGCAGTCTGATAATTAATATTCTAGTTTCAGATAAAAAAAACCTGTCGTAATTAAAGCGACAGGTTTTCTTTTACAATTATTTTTTAATTTAATTTTAGAATTTGAATTTGATCCCTAAACCAACATCAAATCCAAAGTTGTCATCGTCATAATATCCAGAACCAATTTCTGGTCTAGCATCTAATGATAAAAGAATTGGCACTTCTTTAAAGCCATATTCTATTCCGATATCTCCTGCAGCAAAAACATACGTTCCGCTGTCATTATATTTTGTGTTTCCGTTGTAATAATCGTGATCCCAAGCGGCAAGTCCACCACCAACACCAGCGTACCAGTTGAAACCTCCGTCTATATTCCAAACCCATTGATAAAGTGCTACACCTTTGATAGCGTCAACATCACTGCTGTTTCTCCAGCCTAAATCAAATTCTAGTCTGTTTTTTTGGTTTAATCCTCTTTGATAAGATACTTCTCCTCCAAAACCGTTATTGTCGCCTAGACGCAAACCTAATGCATTTTTAGCAATGTCTTGTGAATGAGCCGTAAATGCTAAACCTAATAGCATAATGGCTGATAAAATGATTTTTTTCATAAAAATGATTCAATTAATTTTTTCAAATGTATAATTACAACTACCTATAGAACGTATAAGATTTTTGAAAATTGTTATATAATTTACATTTTTATGAAAACCGAATTTTGTAATTCAGTTATAAAGTCTATTAAATATTGCCTTTTTTTAATTTAGCGGCTTGTTTTTCAACTATTGAAGTCAGTAATTGAGAAGTAAGATTATCTTCCATTTCAAATAAATTTTCTTCTTCGGTAAAATTGTTTTTTTCGTAAGTGTATAATTTCCAGCGTTTTTTATGGTATTCTAAAGCTGTCAAATTCTCAACCCAATCACCAGAATTTAAATATAAAGTAGATCCGTGCTTGTTTTCTATGGCTGCTATTTTTGGTTCATGAATGTGACCGCAGATAACATAGTCGTATTTTTTTTCAATAGCCAAATCGGTTGCCGTGGTTTCAAAGTCTGAAATGAATTTTACTGCTTTTTTTACGCTGGCTTTTATTTTTTTTGAGAATGAGTAAGGTTCTCTTCCTAGTTTTGTCAGACACCAGTTTGCAAAACGATTTGTAAGAATCAAATAATCGTAACCTAATCCGCCTAATTTTGCAATCCATTTGGAGTGTTGTACCGAAGCATCAAAAACGTCACCGTGAAAAATCCACGCTTTTTTATCATCTAACTCCAAAACTAATTTATCGACTAGGGAAAAATTCCCCATATTCATATCGCTGAATTTTCGAAGAATTTCGTCATGATTTCCGGTGATATAATAGACTTTTGTTCCTTTTGAAGCCATCCCGATAATACGCTGAATTACTCTTAAATGTGCTTTCGGGAAGTACGATTTTCGAAATTGCCAAGCATCAATAATATCTCCGTTTAAAACTAATGTTTTAGGTTTAATGCTTGATAAATAGTTGTTTAATTCCTTGGCGTGGCTTCCGTAAGTTCCCAAATGGACATCAGAAATAATGACCAGTTCGACATTTCTTTTTTTCAATTTTTCGTGATTTGAAGTTTAGCAAATAAAAGAAACAAACGCTGGATTTATTTTATCAAAAGGTTATCAATTTGAGGTCAATTTTAATAAATTATGATTTTTAAACAGCTTAACCTTTATTTAATAATCACAATTTTATATTTTTTAATTTAATTCATAAAACTTACATTTGCTAAAACAAATAACATGGCAGGAAATAGCTACGGCACATTATATAGAGTTACAACATTTGGTGAATCACACGGCGAGGCTTTAGGCGGTATTATTGATGGATGTCCATCAGGAATTGAGCTTGATTTTGAAGCAATCGAAGTTGAAATGTCTCGAAGAAAACCGGGACAATCGGCAATTGTAACACAAAGAAAAGAACCAGATGCAGTTCAGTTTTTATCTGGAATTTTTGAAGGGAAAACGACCGGAACTCCAATAGGTTTTATTATTCCAAATACCAATCAAAAATCGGATGATTACTCGCATATAAAAGATAATTACAGACCAAGCCATGCTGATTATGTATATGATCAAAAGTATGGTTTTCGTGATTACCGCGGCGGCGGAAGAAGTTCAGCTCGTGAAACAGCAAGTAGAGTAGTAGCTGGTGCAATTGCTAAGCAAATGTTACCAGAAATTAAAATTAACGCCTATGTTTCTTCAGTAGGTCCAATTCACTTAGATACTCCTTATCAAGATTTAGATTTTTCGAAAATAGAAAGCAATCCAGTTCGTTGTCCAGATGAAAAATCGGCTGCAATTATGGAAGAATATATTCGTGATATCCGTAAGCAAGGTGATACTGTTGGAGGTGTTGTTTCGTGCGTGATTCAGAATGTACCAGTTGGCCTTGGCGAACCGGTTTTTGACAAACTTCATGCCGAATTAGGAAAAGCAATGCTTTCGATAAATGCTGTAAAAGGTTTTGAATACGGCAGTGGATTTTCAGGTTCTGAAATGAAAGGAAGTGAGCACAACGATTTGTACAACCCTGACGGAAGTACAAAAACGAATCTTTCTGGTGGAATTCAGGGAGGAATAAGCAATGGAATGGATATTTACTTTAGAGTAGCTTTCAAACCGGTTGCAACTATTATGCAGACACAAGATTCATTAGATAATAAAGGAAATATTACACCAATGACAGGTAAAGGCCGTCATGACCCGTGTGTAGTACCTCGTGCAGTGCCAATTGTTGAAGCAATGGCTGCAATTGTTTTGGCTGATTTTTATTTAATCAACAAAACATATTAATAAAAGTTAAGACAGTGAGGGTCTTAATATTTTAATTTAAAACAAACAATTAATGCAACAAGTTACAGAAACTAAAAAAAAATCATTTCTTTCAGGATTAACAGGTCAGATTATAATTGCAATGGTCTTAGGGGCAACTTTAGGAATTATATTGCACGCTACAATTTCTCCTGAAGCAGCGCAATCTTTCAGCAGCAAAATTAAAATGCTGGCGACCATTTTTATTCGATTGGTTCAAATGATTATTTCGCCTTTAGTATTTACCACTTTAGTAGTTGGAATTGCGAAACTTGGTGATATTAAAACAGTTGGAAGAATTGGAGGAAAAGCACTTGGATGGTTTTTTACTGCTTCATTTATATCACTGTTAATCGGATTATTTTATGTAAATATCCTGGAGCCAGGCGTAGGTTTGAAATTAGGCCACGTTGATATGGCCGCAGCGACAGAAGTAACTGGAAAAACAAAAACACTTTCTGTAGAGAATTTTGTTGAACATATTGTTCCGAAAAGTATTTTTGAAGCAATGGCTACAAATGAAATTTTACAGATTGTAATATTCTCAATCTTTTTCGGATTAGCTGCAGCTTCTATTGGAAGTCCTGTAAAACCTGTAATTAATGCACTAGACAAAGCTTCGCACATCGTTTTGAAAATGGTGAATTATGTGATGAATTTTGCTCCAATTGGAGTTTTTGGTGCGATTGCGGGAGTATTTGCAATTAGAGATGCAGAAGAATTAGTGATTACTTATTTCAAATTCTTCGGATCATTTTTAGTAGGAATCAGTACACTTTGGGTAGTTTTAATTGCAGTTGGTTATATTTTCTTAAAAGGAAGAATGACAGAGTTATTAAAACGTATAATCGGGCCATTAGCAATTGCTTTTGGAACAACAAGTAGTGAGGCGGTTTTTCCAAAATTGACAGAAGAATTAGAAGATTTCGGTGTTAAAGATAAAATTGTTTCTTTTATGTTGCCGCTTGGTTATTCGTTCAATCTGGATGGAAGTATGATGTATATGACATTTGCCAGCATCTTTATTGCTCAGTTTTATGGTGTTCATTTAGATCTGGGAACACAAATGGTTATGCTTTTGGTTTTAATGCTAACCAGTAAAGGAATTGCAGGTGTACCTAGAGCAAGTTTAGTTGTAGTAGCTGCCACCTGTGGAATGTTTGATATTCCTGTAGAAGGAATTGCGTTAATTTTGCCTATCGATCATTTTTGTGATATGTTCAGAAGTGCAACAAATGTTTTAGGAAATGCTTTGGCTACTTCTGTTGTTGGACAATGGGAAAATAATAAAGAAGAGAGTTTGAATATTGAGTAAATATTTAATTTGCTTCTTGTAAAATAAAAGCCGTGAAAAATATTTTTCACGGCTTTCTTGTTTTATTCGCTTCTTTGAACGAAAGAAAAGTAGCAACTAATAATTTATTTTGCTGCTACTTTTCCTTTTCTGCTTTCTTCACTTTCAGGTTCTGGAGCGTCACCACCTGTTATTGATTTTTGTTGTGCTTTAGTCAATTTTTCTGTTTCTGCGAATTTTTTAAAATTTTCTAACATAATTTTGATTTTAATGCTCCAATCTCTTAAACACTTGGGGCTTGTGTCTTTTATTTTGTTAAAAATAGTATTATTTTTTATTTTTTATAATATTTTACTGAGAAAATTGAATAAAATTTTTAACAATGCGATGCAATAAGAGCTCAAATTTTATAATAAAGAAATTTTTATGATCTTCTTTTAAGTACTTTCGGAATATTATTAACATAAAATATAAAAAACTGATTATAGAATCATTAGCAATTAATTAATTGCTTTTATTTCGTATTATTGTAATGATAAATATTTGAATAAAGATTTCCCCAATTATGCTTTATTATAGATTTTGTTCTCTTTTTTTGGTTTTCCTAAGTATATTTTGCCATGAGTCGCCGGCTCAGAGCAATACTGCATCAATGGCGAAAATTAATGATTTAACTCAGCAGGCCTGTGACTACTTGGATAATGCCAATTATGAAAAATCTTTAGAGAAATCTGGAATTGCTTTGAAGTATGCATTTGATCTCAAAAATGATACTTTAATTTCAAGAAATTACAACATAATTGCTATTAATTTTCATGAATTAGGCGAAGTTGATAAAGCGGCTTTCTTTTATAAAAAAGCCTTGTTCTACGCAAAACAATCCAATATTATTAGTATGAGAATGATGATTACTAGTAACTTGGGTAATCTTTATTTTTTTGAAAAAAAAATGTATACTGATGGAATTCGTTACTACAAAGAATCGTTGAAATTTGGGAAGGATAAAAAGTATGCGAAAGAAGTTGCGATTACAAATCTGAATATAGTTTGGTCTTATTTCAAAATTGGAAATTATAGCGAAGGTCTGCCTTATTTGCGCTATATAAATGATCATCAAAATGATTTAAAAGGGAAATCGGATGATATTGCACTAAATTTTCTTAACGGAATGTACTGGGGCCATAAAAAAGATAATGAAAAGGCAAAAAAATACTTTTTAAAAGCAATTTCCTCTTATGATAAATCTAGTGATGAAATTACAGATTTGCTGTATGCGCACTTAGAATATTCGAAATTTCTAAATAATATTGGCGAATTTGAGAATGCTTACAAAAACTTGGTTATTTACAACAGCATTAAAGATGAAATAACAAATAAAGAAAAAGTAAAGAAGGCTTCTACTGCAGGTTTTAATCGTGAGTTGGATGAGTATAAAAGACAAATAGACAAAATTGAAAGCGAAAAAATAGAACAATATCATAGTTTAAGGAAATCGAGAATAATTGTGATATTGTTTATCATAATTTCATTGATTTTATTACTGTTAATTATCACTTTAATTAAAAATATTCGTTTAAAGAAAAAGGCCAATATAGAGCTTTTACAGGCTAAAGAAATTGCAGAGGAAGCTTCGTTGCTGAAAACCCAATTTATCTCGACTATTAGCCACGAATTGCGCACACCATTATACGGTGTGGTAGGAATTACAAACATGCTTTTAGAAGAGCACAAGGAATTATCAAGAAGCCAGCATTTAAGCTCTCTTAAGTTCTCTGCAAGATATTTATTATCGCTTGTAAATGATATTTTGCAGATTAATAAAATTGAAGAAAATAAAGTAGTTCTTGAAAATCTAACTTTTAATATTTCAGATGAAATAACGGTAATAAAGAACTCACTTTCTTTTTTATCTCAAAAGAACAACAATAAAATTAACGTATATGTAGACCCGGATATACCAGAATATTTAATTGGAGATAAATTAAGATTGGCACAAATTTTAATGAATTTAGTTAGTAATGCTTTGAAGTTTACAAAAGATGGAGAAGTTGAAGTTAAAGTTGATCTCTCTAAGATTGAAGGCAAAAATTATTTCCTGGATTTTTTGATTAAAGATAATGGCGTTGGGATTGCAATTGTAGATCAAGGGAAGATTTTTGAAAAGTTTGTTCAGGTTGGCAGAAAAGAAGAGGATTATCAAGGAACTGGACTTGGATTGAGTATTGTAAAACGATTATTAGGGCTTTTTGGCAGCAATATTACGGTTGAAAGTGATATTGGTCAAGGGACTTCTTTTTCATTTGTAATTCCCTTTGAGCATGATCCACAAAAGACACAGAAAATCATAGAGGATATTGAAGTTGATTTAACGTCAAATGATGTCTTTAAAATTTTAGTTGTTGAAGATAATCTAATCAATCAGATGGTTACTAAAAAGATTATTGAAAAGAATAATTACACTTGTAAAGTTGTAGATGATGGTTTTGCCGCTTTGGAAATATTAGATAAAGAAGATTTTGATCTTATTTTGATGGATATAAATATGCCTTTGATGAATGGTTTTGAAACAACAAAAAGAATTCGTTTAAAAGGAATAAAAACACCAATCGTGGCTTTAACTGCTTTTGATAAGGATGAAATTACAGACGAAGCACTTTCATCAGGAATGAATGATATTATTATTAAACCTTTTGAGCCGGTTAAACTCTTTAAGATTGTAAATTACTTAATACATGAAACAATAAACGCTGGTTAGTACCAGCGTTTTTTATTTTTCTTAGAAGTATTTGATTTGCGCGATTTATGAGCACCTCCGCTTCTGTTTGAATTTTTAGGTTTTTCTCCTGCTTCAGGACTTCCTGAATGCCATTGATAAGGATGTTCAGTAATTATTTTGACATCGACTTTTATCAGTTTCTTAATATCTTTCCAGTAAGGTTCTTCATCTTTTCCACAGAAAGAAATTGCAATTCCACCATTTCCAGCACGTCCGGTACGTCCAATTCGGTGTACGTAAGTTTCGGGAATATTCGGTAAGTCAAAATTGATTACGTAAGGAAGTTGTTCAATGTCAATTCCTCTCGCAGCAATATCAGTCGCAACAAGAACACCAACTTCTTTATTTTTAAAAGCGTCTAAAACGCGCTGTCTGGCATTTTGTGATTTATCTCCGTGAATTGCTTCGGCCGGAATATCTTTTTTACGAAGCGCTTTTACAACATTGTCCGCACCATGTTTTGTTCTTGAAAAAACCAGTACGTTTGAAAGATTTTCTTCTTTAATTAAATGGTAAAGTAAGTTCCTTTTCTCTGTTTTGTCAACAAAATAAATACGTTGTTCTACATTTTCTGCAGTTGACGAAACTGGTGAAACTTCAACTTTTTCAGGATCTTTCAGAAACATTTCTGCTAATTCGCGAATAGCAATCGGCATTGTTGCAGAAAAAAGTAAAGTTTGACGATTTTTAGGAGTCAGTTTTACAATCTTTTTTACATCGTTTATAAAACCCATATCCAACATTTGATCGGCCTCGTCTAAAACTAATGTATGCAAATGGTCAAAATCAAGAAATCCTTGTTTGTGTAAATCCAATAATCTTCCTGGAGTTGCCACAAGAATATCTACTCCTTTTTTTAAGGTTTCAACTTGCGGATTCTGAGAAACACCGCCAAAGATTGTTAATTGTGTTAAATTGGTATATTTGCCATAAGTGTCAAAACTTTCTCCAATTTGTACAGCAAGTTCACGTGTTGGCGTAACAATAAGAGCGCGAATTTGTTTCGCTTTTTTTGATGAACCTACAATTCGGTGTAATTGATGTATGATTGGGATTGCAAATGCTGCTGTTTTTCCTGTTCCTGTCTGTGCGCACCCAATTAAATCTCTTCCTGATAAAATAATCGGAATAGATTGTTCCTGAATTGGAGTGGGGTTTAGGTAGCCTTCTTCAAATACGGCTTTTTGTATACTTTTTGAAAGTGATAAATCTTCGAATAACATATCTTAGGTATTAAGAATTTAGTTTGTATAACTAAAATTCTGTGCAAAGATAGGCTTATTCGGTCAATCCTTTATTTGAATCTTGTATTATTTGGAAAATGTGCGGTTTTAAACCAGTTGAAGTTCAGTTAGATTTTTCTTTTTCATTATTTGCTTTAATAAAATCGGTAACCAAATAACCAATTAATTTTCCAATTAAATTATTATTTGGAGAATCTGCTAAATCTGGTGCTCCTTCGCAAATATGCAAATAAGTAGCATTTTTATGCTGACCAAAGAAGGAAACAAACTGACGCAGTTCTTCTACCGAAAATCCACTGATTGTCATTGCACTGCTGGCAATGTTTGGAATGGCGTCTAAATCAATTTCGATTCCAAAAGAGTCGGTTCGGATAAATTCTAAAGCAAGCGCCATTTCTCGGTTAAAATCTTTTTCTTTACGAATATTGACACTGTCGTAAGTATTATAACGAACACGATCTTCAAGTTTTTTTATAATATCCAAAACGCTTTTTGAAGTATAATTTTCGTGTAATCCAAAGATGAAATATTTCTTTAAAAAACCTTCTTCATAAGCATAAGAAAATCCGTTTCCACTATGTCGACCTTCTAAAATTCTAAAATCAGAATGTGCATCAAAGTTGATGGCATTTATCGGTTTTCCTTTGGCAAGAGCCGAACCTTTAATATTTCCGTAAGCATTATTATGGCCTCCGCCAATGATAATTGGAGTTTTTCCGGCTTTTATAATTGTGAATATAATATGAGAAACTTCTTTGTCGATTTTTTCAACCAATTGACTCAGTTTCGAACGGTCGTCGATATCATTAAAATCCAGATTTTCGACATCACGCATTTCTTGAGAAACGTTAATCTGACCCAAAACAATGATCTGACTTCCTTTTGAGAAACGATTGTGTTGAATATTGGCAATACTTTTTATGGCGCATTCCCACGCCGATGCAGCGCCCGGACGCCCATAGTTTGCGCGCACGCCAATATCTTCCGGAATTCCTAGAAGTACATATTTAGCCTCACTTTCAGTCAAGAATTTTATTTTGTCAGCTTCTTTAGGAATGACAATCATCTTTTCGCCGAATTTAATTTCGCCGCTTCGGTGATTTGTGATTTTTGCTAAATCATTAACAGTAAAAGGAATTAATTTCTCCATATAAAAAAAATATTGTCCAAAAATAATATAATTGCGTCAACTTACGTTATTACGATATATTAATTCTTAAATTTGTTAATAAAGAAAATTATTAAATATGGAAAACCCAAAGAACAACAACTCAAGTCTAAAAGCGGTAATCGCTGTTTTAGCAGTCCTACTGATTGGTAGTTTAGTGTATATTTTTAAATTGTCTTCTGATACAGAAGTAGTTAAAACTGAACTTACCACAACAATGACAGAAAAAGAATCTGTTATGAAGGATTTACAAGAATTAAAAGCAACTTATGATGCTGCAATTGCTGAAAATACTTCAATGTCTGATGAACTAATTCAGGAAAGAGATAAAGTAGTAGCGCTTATGGATGATTTGAATAAATCAAAAGGAGACGTTTCTAAATATAGATCTCAAGTTCAGGCAATGCAGACCAAAATGAAAACTTTAGTTGCTGAAAATGATGAGCTGAAAAAACAAAATGGTGTTTTAACAACTCAAAGAGATAGTACTATTGTAGTTTTAGGAGAGTCTAAAAAATACAATGAAGTATTAGTTGGGCAAAACGAAGAACTGGCTAAAACTGTTGAAAAAGGTTCTAAATTATCTATTTTAAACACAAAAACAGCAGCTTACAAATTGAAAAGCTCTGGAAAACAAATTGAAACAGATAAAGCAAGTCGTGCTGATGTTTTGAAAGTAAGTTTTACAATTGCTGAAAACCAAATCGCTAAATCTGGAGATAAAACATATTATGTTCAGGTAATTGATGCTAAAAATAATGTTTTAGGAGAAAAGAAAACAGAAAGTTTTGGTGACAACTCTTTAACTTACAGCTTTAAAACTACTGTTCAGTATGAAAATAAGAGTGTAAATGTAAGTGAAGATCTTCCTGGAAAAGATTTTGTTAAAGGAACTTATTTTATCAATGTTTTTGATAATGGTGAATTAGTTTCTAAAACAAGTTTTAGTTTAAGATAATTGTCGTTTTAGGATAATAATACCACTTTGATATTAAAGGTCTGTGAGTTTTCACAGACCTTTTTTTATTTTTTTATTCTAAAATTTTTCCTTCGAGAAAAACACTTTCGATTAAATTGCTTCCAAAAGCGTAAGGAATTTGATAATAAGAAGAAATTGGTTTTGTCAGGATTAAATTTGCTTTTTTTCCTTTTGTGATACTTCCGTGAGTTTCTGAAAGTCCCATTGCGTAGGCGCCATTAATTGTTGCAGCGTTGATAGCTTCTTCAGGCGTCATTTTCATTTTGATGCAGGCTGTTGCTACAACGAAATTCATATTTCCGGATGGAGTAGAGCCAGGATTGAAATCTGTGGCTAATGCTATTGGCAGGCCTGCTTTTATCATTTCTCGTGCTGGCGTGTACGGAATGCTTAAGAAATAAGAACATGAAGGCAATGCAACTGGCATCGTTTCGGTATTTTTTAAAGCTTCAATGTCTTCTGTATTCATTACTTCAAGATGATCTACAGAAAGCGCGTTAAATTTAACGCCAGACTGGATTCCGCCAATGGAATTAAACTGATTAACGTGAATTTTTGGCTTTAAGCCGAAATCAATTCCAGCTTGTATTATTTTTTCAGTTTCTTCAACAGAAAAATAACCAGTTTCACAGAAAACGTCGATATAATCGGCTAGTTTGTTTTGAGCAATTTCAGGAAGCATTTTAGTTATGATTTCGTCAATATAACCTGCTTTGTTTTCTTTGTAATGTGTTGGGAAAGCATGAGCGCCTAAAAATGTAGCTTTGATTGAAATAGGATAATTTTCGGCCAATTTTTTAATAACGCGAAGGATTTTTAATTCACCTTGAATTGTTAGGCCGTAGCCTGATTTTATTTCAACCGCGCCGGTTCCTAAATGCATTACTTCTTCTAATCGATGTTTTGATTGTTCGTAGATTTCATCTTCGGAAGTTTCATTTAGTTTTTTAGCCGAATTTAAAATTCCGCCACCGCGATTAGCAATTTCTTCATAAGTAAACCCGTTGATGCGGTCTACAAATTCCTGTTCACGGTTTCCTGCATATACAATATGTGTGTGACTGTCGCACCAAGTTGGAAGAATTACTTTTCCTGTAGCATCGATAATTTTATCGGAATTAATTTCAGGTAGATTTTCCATTGAACCAAAATTTTCAATAAGATCATCTTTGAGAATTAAAAAAGCGTTTTTTATTGAAGGAAGTATTGCCATCTCTGAGCCTGAAACTTTTGTTATTGAAGTTTCACGAACCTGAAGTAGCTCTTGTATGTTTTTGATTAATGTGATCATATTTGTAAGGTTGTTAAAAAACAAATTTCACAAATTTCCACGTATTAAACGTTGAAAACTTGTGAAATTCGTAAAAATATTTTGTTTTGATTTATTCCGAAACTGTTATTTCAAACATTTTGCTCCAGTTTTTACCAGTTACAAAAATGGTTTTTGTTTTAGGATTGTAAGCAATTCCGTTTAAAACATCATCTTTGGTAATGTCACTCATGAACTTACGCAAACCAGACATATCTAAGATTCCTTCAACTGCTCCAGAAGTTGGATTTACAACTGCAATTGCATCTTTTAACCAAACGTTTGTATAGATTTTTCCGTTAATCCATTCCAATTCATTGATAGCTTTTATTTTAGATTCACCAGAATATACATTGATGTAATCAATCATTTTTTGCGTTGCTGGATCCATTTTCCAGATTTTTTCTGTTTTATCTGTTTGATAAATGTATTTTCCGTCATTTGTCATTCCCCAGCCTTCAATATCTTTATCGTAAGCAAAAGTTTTTTCAAGTTTTAAAGTATTGGCGTTATAAATAAAACCTGTTTTTTCCTGCCAGGTTAATTGATATAATTTACCATTAATAAAAGTAATTCCTTCTCCAAAATATTTTGAATCAAGATCGATTTGCTTAAAAATCTTTCCTGTTTTATAATCGTATTTTCTTACGTATGAAGTTCCGTTTTGTCCTGTACTTTCATATAGAGTATCTTTATAAAACTCTAAACCTTCTGTAAAAGACTTTTTGTCATGTGGGTAAGAATTGACAACTTTATATTTTAATAATTTAGGCTGAATATCAGAAACTAATTCAATTCGTTTAGTCGCATCCGAAGAATCTGAACCAAAATAAACGGTAGCTTTTAAATATTGGTAACCTAATTTTTGATCTAGTAATTCAATTCTAAAATCTGTAGCACCTTTTGTGCTTCCAACTCTTTGGTCGTTTATGAAGTAAGCAACGCTGTCGATTTCTTTCGATTTTGGGTTTAAAATTCCGATTGTAAGCGGTTCTTTTTGCGTAAAATGAGCCGGAAATGCAGAATCGTCGATAGTAAATAAAGAATTTTCACCTTTATTTTTTTCTCCACATCCAATTAATGTGATTCCTAATAAAATGACAGCTAGGAAGTTATATTTTTTCATAGTTTAAAATTTGAATAAGCCAATATACAACGATATTTTTATAGCAACAAAGCTCTTGCAAAAATATAAAAAGATTGTATATTTGCACCGGCAAGTCCTACACGACCAGCTCCTGCAGACTCCCCCAGGATGGGAACATAGCAAGGGTACGTGGTTGAGCGGTGCGATGTAGGTCGCTTGCCATTTTTTTTTTTTTTTTTTTTTTCGTTATTAAGATTCTTTTTTAGAATTCATATAAATCTAATCTTCCTTCGGGGAGATTTTTTTATTTTTGATCTTTTTGAAAGTTAAAAGTTATTGGTAAAAAGTTAGAGTATCTAACTGTATCTTTGAATTTTGACTCCCAATAAATTTTTATCAGCATATATAATACTAACATCTAACTTATAAAAATGAATAAAGTCGTTTTAATTACAGGAGGTTCCTCAGGGATTGGAAAATCAATTGGTGAGTTTTTGCATAAAAAAGGTCATATAGTTTATGGAACAAGCCGAAATCCAGAAAAAGTACTTAATTCTATTTTTCCGCTTTTAGCTTTAGATGTTAGAAATGCAGATTCAATTCATTCTGCAGTTGCAAAAGTTATTGAGATTTCTGGGCGTTTAGATGTTGTAATTAATAATGCAGGAGTTGGAATTACTGGACCTTTGGAAGAAATTCCGATGGAGGAAATCAAAAATAATTTTGAAACTAATTTTTTTGGTCCAATTGAGGTAATGAAAGCAGTTTTGCCGCAAATGCGCGAGCAAAAATCAGGTTTGATTATCAATATTACTTCAATTGCTGCTTATATGGGATTGCCGTATAGAAGTGTGTATTCGGCTTCAAAAGGCGCTTTGGAATTGATTACCGAAGGACTAAGAATGGAAGTAAAGCAGTTTGGAATTGAGATTACAAATGTAGCTCCAGGCGATTTTGCGACAAATATTGCAGCAGGACGTTTTCATGCGCCGGTTATAAAAGGCTCTGCTTATGAAAAAGTGTATGGTGAAACACTGGCAACAATGAATGAACATGTTGATGCAGGAAGCAATCCGAATGAAATGGCTGAGGCAATCTATAAAATCATGCAGACTAAGAAGCCAAACGTGCATTATAAAGTTGGTGTTTTTATGCAGAAATTTTCAATTGTTTTAAAACGTGCTCTGCCAGATAAAATGTACGAGAAAATGTTAATGAATCATTATAAACTATAAAAATAAGGTTAATAGCAAGATTTCAAACATAATTGTTAAATTGATTTAAATTTTAAAACTGTTATTGGTATTGATTTTGTAATTTTGCACCGAATTTTTCAACACACAATTATAAATAGATAGATTATGAAATTTTTTATTGATACAGCTAATTTAGCTCAAATTAAAGAAGCGCAGGCTTTAGGTGTTTTAGATGGTGTAACCACTAATCCATCATTGATGGCAAAAGAAGGAATTACCGGAAAAAACAACATTTTGAAGCATTATGTTGATATCTGTAATCTTGTTGAAGGTGATGTAAGTGCTGAAGTAAATGCACTTGACTTTGAAGGAATGGTTAAAGAAGGTGAAGAATTGGCTGAATTGCACGATCAAATCGTAGTAAAATTGCCAATGACTAAGGAAGGTGTTATGGCAGCAAAATATTTTTCTGATAAAGGAATCAAAACAAACGTAACACTTGTTTTTTCTGCTGGTCAGGCTTTATTGGCTGCAAAAGCTGGTGCAACTTATGTTTCTCCGTTTGTTGGTCGTTTAGATGATATTTCAACTGATGGTTTAAACTTGATTCAGGAAATTAGAGAGATTTATGACAACTACGGTTACGAGACTCAAATTTTGGCAGCTTCTGTTCGTCACACAATGCATATTGTAAACTGTGCAAAAATTGGTGCTGATGTTATGACTGGACCTTTATCTGCAATCACTGGTTTATTGAAACATCCTTTAACTGATATTGGTTTAGCGCAGTTTGTTGCTGACTTTGAAAAAGGAAACAAGTAAGAATCAGGTTTTTATAAAATATTTAAATCGTCTTTTTTATTGAAAAAGGCGATTTTTTTTTACTTTTATGTAAACGTAAAAAAAATATTTATGAAAACCATCTTAGTTTTAGTTTCGTTTTTTGTTGCGACAGTATCGATAAATGCGCAAGCCAAAGTTTTAACTAGTGTTAATGATGCAGGCGATGTCGCTACTTATGAGCTAGATTGTACAACCAAGTTTCAGTCTTTGGCAAAAGGTCTTCGTTATAATATTACCCGACATGAATTTAAAGGACCAGAACTTAAAAATTCATATAGGTTGATGTTGGTAATGGATGGATTTTATTCTAAAACGCCAAATAAGGAAATGACTATTTCGGCCATATTAACAGATGGTACGGTAATCGAAGCCCGAAAAATAATCGAAGATGATGGTTTTTTTGATGGTGCTTGTACATTAAAAATAAAAGACCCAAATGCTCTATTAGCGGCTAATATTGATAAAGTTGTTGTTCATGCCGATAAAGAAGTTATTTATAAAGTATCAGAGCAAAGCAGAGCGATTTTTAAAAAGAATTTGAGTAATATTATCAATGCTAAGTAAAATACACTAAGAGACTGTGTTGCTAAGATTCTGAGATTTCTTTTTGTGATATAAAAAAAAACTCCCATTGATAAATGGGAGTTTTTTTTGTTTTTTAGTGTCCGCCACCGCCACCTTCAACGTGGTTGATTCCTTGTCTTTTTAAAATTTTAGGGCAATAGAACCCGTAAAATGCTAAATAAGCAAAACCAATAAGTGGTACAACATATGAGAAATGTGTATATGAAATTCCGAAAATTCCACCTGGGTTTGTAGCGTCTAAATCACAGATACTTCCTTGGATCAATGGAATAACTCCTCCTCCAAGGATCATCATAATCAAGAAAGATGAAGCTTTTCCAGTGTTTTTTCCTAAACCTGCAATCGCTAAATCGAAGATAGAAGGCCACATGATAGATAAGAATAAACCTCCTGAGATAAAGAAAAATTTAGCAATTGATGGATCTGGCCAAACTAATCCGGCAACCATCATTGTGATTCCTGAAAGACCGAAAAGCATTAAAGTTTTTCCAGCATTTTTACCTCCTACAAAACTTACCGCAATAAACAATAAAATCCAGATTGGGTAAATATAAAATGAAGAAACATCATGAGCAGCAAAAATATTAGCTCCAATGATTACTCCAAATGCTAAAGCAGGAACGATGAATTTTAAAGCTGTATTTACAAGGTTAGAAGTATTGAAAACGTTTACACCACCATTCCAGCGTCCGATCATTAAACTTCCCCAATATAAGGCGATAAATGGTGCGATGGCATCTTCTAGTACGCTTCCGAACTCACTTGTTTTTAATAATGCAGGAAGATTACTAATGATGGTCACCTCAGTTCCAACATAAATAAAGATTCCTAACATTCCAAGGTATAATTGAGGATAATCAAAAATGCTGAATTTAGCATGTTTGTGTTCGATTACCGCTTCTTCTTCGCTAATTTTTGCAGGATCTTCAATTTTAGAGAAATACATGAAAATAGCTACAACAATAAAAGCAAATCCTAAGATTGTAAAAGGAAATTTAACTAAATGTAATTTAGATTTTACAACTTCAAGTGGCAATTTAATTTTTGCAACCTCTTTTTCAATTACTTCATATTGTGCAACAAAAGGTTTTACAGAAACTGAAGGATTGTTTAAGTTTTTTGAAATTTCAGCTAATTGAACGTCGATTTGACTTACTTTTTCAGTCAACGCAGCCGTAGCGGCTTGTGTTTCTTCTTTTGAATCTATGTTGTCAACTGAAATTTCTTTTATGTTTTCAGATAATTCATTTCTTAATTTAGTGAAATCATTTTGTACGATTTCAATTGATTGAAGGTCTTTTTTCTTACCATCGTCATTTCCCATTCCAAATAAAGCGATTCCAAGTAAAATAGCACCAATTGTTGTTCCAAATGAGTTGATACCTCCCGCTAAAGTCAAACGGTGTGCTCCAGTTGCTGGATCTCCCATTTTAATAGCTAATGGATTGGCAACAATTTGTTGAATTGAAAAACCAAGACCCACGATAAATAATGCTGTTAAAAAGAAAGGGAAACTACCAAACGAAGCCGCTGGAATAAACAAAAATGAACCAACTGCAGAAAGAAGTAATCCTGCTGCTAAAGTTTTTTTGTATCCAAATTGCTGTAAAACATCTCTTTTTAGAGATACAAGGAAAAAGATTACTGCACCAACAAAATAAGCAGCATAAAAAGCCCATGCTACTAACTGTGATTGTACTTGTGATAAAGTAAATACTTTTTTGAATACTGGTATCAGGATGTCATTGGCAGAACCAACAAAACCCCAAAAGAAGAACACGATTATCAATGAGATAAATTGTCCCCACTTGGTTTGTACATTTTCTGAACTCATAATTGTAATAAGGTTAATTTTTTATTATAGTGTTTTTTGAAGACCGTAAATATATTTGTTACGAATAGCAAAAAAAAATAAAAAGGCACAAATAATGTTAAATTTAAACAAACAACATCATTTTTTCAACAATGTGTTAGTTTTAACTTAGTTAGAAAATGGAATATGAAGTGGATTTTATTCCAATATTTTGTTTTTTACATCCTTACTGTAGTTTCTGCCAATAGGAATTGTATAAGATTGTATCTGAATACGGTTTCCTTCAATAGATTTTACCTTATTCAGTGCAATAACGTACGATTTATGTATGCGTAAAAATCTATCGATTGGCAATTCCTCAGATAGAGATGTTAAAGATTTGTGTGTAATATAAGTTTTGTCTGGAGTAACTACTTTTATGTATTCTTTCATTCCTTCAACAAAGAGGATTTCTTCAATGTTAATTTTCATCATCTTTTTATCGACTTTGATAAAAATATGAGAATCGCCTTTTGTTGTTTCAACCTTAATGTTGTTTTTAAGATTGTACTCGGTAGTTATTTTGTTGATGCATTTTATAAATCTTGGTAACGGAATTGGTTTTACCAAATAATCTAAAACATCAAGATCGTAACTTTCGGCAGCAAATTCCCTAAAGGCAGTGGTTATGATTACTTTGGTCTTGTTTTCGATGAGGCTGATTAATTCAAATCCGGTCATCATTGGCATATTGATGTCTAGAAATACGGCATCAACTGGAGTGCTGTTTATAAAATCAAGTGCTTCCAAAGAATTATTGAATGTTGCAACCACTTCAAAATCTGTAAAATTAGCAAAGTAATTTTGCAGGACTTTGATAGCCAAAGGTTCGTCATCGATCAAAACGCATTTAATCTTCATTTTGAATAGGTATTTGCAAACGGATTATATAGTAGTTAAGTTTTATTGCCTGTTTTAAAGTGAAATTATTCTTGTAAATTAACTTTAATCTTTTTTTAGTATTGACTAATCCAATTCCTCCTTTTTGATTAAGATTTTGTGAAATTACAAAATTATTTAGGATTTCAAAATCTAACAATTTATTGTCAATAACTTTACAATTGATTTTTATTTTTAGGTTTCGATTGTTTAAACCTCCGTGTTTAAAGGCATTCTCAACCAATGAAATGAAAATTAGAGGCGGCACAACAATGTCCTCAATATTAGACTCCAAATTGATGGTAACTTCCACGTTTTCAAAACGAAGCTTTTCAATTTCAATATAATTTTGAATGTAATCAATTTCTTTAATCAAAGGAACAAATTTTGTTCCTTTTACATCATACAACACATATTCCATCAAATTGGATAATTTAATGATAACGTCAGGAACCTTATTTGAAGATTCAAGCGATAAGGCATATAAATTATTTAAGGTATTGAAGAAAAAATGTGGCTGTATTTGATTTTCAAGATACTTTAATTTGATTTTGAATTGATTTTCTCTCAATGATCTGTTTCGTTCACGTTCTCGAAGCCAGGTTAAAGTCAAATAAACTGAGGAGGCCATTGCAAGAACATAAAGTTCACCAATACAAACGGCTACAATATGATTAATTTCAAAAGGATGATATTCCCGATTGGCTTCGGGCCAGATATTTTCAGATATAATATAATAGGTAAGAGCGGTTTTACATAAATACATTACAAATAAGCTTATTAAAAGCGAAAATGTATAGAGAATATATCTTTGTTTGAGGACAAATCGCGGCACCAAAACAAACAAATTGAAATATACTAAAGGTATAACTAATGCAAATTCAATCGAATTTGATTTGAAAGCATAAGGATAGTCATTAAAATAAGCTCCCCATCTTAAAAAATTTAAAGTAAAATAAATGCTCCAAAACCAAATGTGGTTTTGAAGTTTGATGTCGAATTTTAACTTTTGAATTTCGTTCAACTTAATTTCTTGGGATTTAGCTTTTGTTAAGCAAATGTTTAAATATTGTGCAACTTTAAACAATTAGAAGCTAAAACGCAATTCTTTTGAAGAAAAAAATGTAAAAAAACTGAAAAGGTATTTTATTTTTTGAGAATAACGTTTTCGTAAAACATAATGTTGAATGATTTATGTCGTTTGTTTAAAGTTTTATGCTGTTTGTATAAATTGTTTTATTTATGTTAAAATTAACAATAAATTTATCGCATAACTAAAAAAAACCATGAAAAAATGAAACAATTTGTATTAATCTTTGTGATTTTTCTCACCACGCAATTTATGAGCGGACAGGTGAAAACTATCAAAGGTTTGGTAAGCGATGAGAGCGGATTACCGTTGCCTGGAGTAACTGTATTAGTTCAAGGCACAAAAACGGCAACTCAATCGGATTTTGACGGAGTTTATACGATTCAGGCATCTACAGGAGATGTACTTGTATTTTCGTATATCGGAATTAAAACTAAAACTGTTACAGTTGCAGGTGCTACAACAGTGAATGTAGTATTGAGTCCTGATGCGCAAAACTTAAATGAAGTAGTTGTTACTGCATTAGGTATCAAAAGACAAAAGAAAGAATTGGGTTATGCCGTTCAGGATGTTAAAGGAGATCAATTAAATAAAGTAATTACAACTAACGTTGCGACAGCTCTTTCTGGAAAAGTTGCCGGTGTTGATGTGTCTATTCCTGCAACAGGTGTGGGAGGAAGTACAAGAGTTATTATTAGAGGTATATCAAGCATAGGTGAGAGTAACCAACCACTTTATGTTGTAGATGGTGTTCCTATTGATAACTCAGGTTTAAATAATGATCAGGCTGCAACAAGTAAATGGTTTGATGGAAGAGATAGCGGAGACGGTATTTCGAGCATCAACCCAAATGATATTGAGAGCTTAACTGTTCTTAAAGGAGCGGCAGCAGCGGCACTTTATGGTTCTAGAGCGTTAAATGGAGTAATTTTAATTACAACTAAAAAAGGAAGCAAAGGGAAACTGCAAGTTGAATTAACAAGTGGTGTAAGTTTCGATAGAGTAAATGCTAAATACAGTGACTATCAAACGGAATACGGTACAGGTTCAAACGGAATTTTGCCAGATCCAAATAAAGCTCCTACTGAAATATATGGATACACTACAAATGCGTGGGGACCTAAATTTTCAGAAACAGTTGGACAGCAGGTGAAAATATTTGATGGTTCAATGAGACCTTATGCTAAAGTAGATAATAACATTCAGGATTTCTTTAAAACGGGAGTTACACTATCAAATGGAGTTGCGCTTTCAGCAGGAAGTGATAATGCATTTGTACGTTTTGGATTCAATAGTCTTAAAAATGACGACGTGATTCCGGAGTCTGGTTTAGAAAGAAACAACGCTACTTTAAATGGTACTATTAAATCAGAGAAATTTACTTTGGATGCAAATGTAAATTATATCGCTGAAAATACGAACAACAGACCAGGTTTAGGAGATTCACCAAATAACGTTGGATATTCATTAAGCGGCTTAGCGCCAAATATTGATCAGGCTTGGCTTAAAAATTCTGTAAATCCAGCTGATGGTTCAATGTATCAATGGAATAACAATGTATATTTATTGAATCCGTATTGGGTTGTAAATGAAAATCATAATGCTACTGTAAAAAATCGTTTTATAGGTAATGTTACTGGAACTTATCAAGTTAAAAATTGGTTAGGATTAACTTTCAGAACAGGTTTAGATACTTATACTTTTAATTCTAAAGATTTTATGGCTAAAGGAAGTACTTGGCCAGGAAGAGATCTTGGTTATCTTGGATTAGAAACTATTACAGTTTCTGAACAGAATACCGATTTTATTGCCACTTTCAGCAACATAAAATTAGCTACAGATTTAACACTTTCTGGAATTTTAGGAACAGGAAGAAGAGATTTTAGAAGACAGCAAAATTCTAGATTCGGAACAAATATTATTGAGCCGGGTACAGAGTATATCAGCAATTTTTCTAATCAGACAGAAAATGCACCACAGGATACAAAAACAAGAACAAATTCAATTTACGGTTCTGCTAAATTCGATTATAAAGGATATTTGTATGCTGAGTTTACAGGAAGAAATGATTGGTTCAGTGTAATCAATAAAGATGCTTTTTATCCAGCAGCTTCGTTAGGTTTTGTATTCTCTGACGCATTCGATATTCAAAGTGATGCTTTCTCTTATGGTAAATTCAGAGCATCTTGGGCACAGGTTTCAAATGCACCTGGAGCTTACAAAAATGCTTTAAACTATACGACATATTCTTCTTATAATGGTGGAAGTGTTGTAAACATTAAAAATACTTCAGCACCAAATCCTAATTTGACTTATCAGTCTAAAACTGGAGTTGAGTTTGGACTTGAAACGGCTTTCTTCAAAAACAGATTAAAAGCAGATATTACAGTTTACCGTGAAGATACTTCAGATCAAACAATTGATTTACCATCTTCAGCAACTTCTGGATATGAGTATATTTCAGTAAATGCTGGTAAACTTCGTAATGAAGGTATCGAGATTTTCTTATCAGGAACACCAATTAAAACTCAGGATTTTGAATGGGGAATTGATTTGAACTTTTCAAAAAACAAAAACTCGATTATCTCTTTGCATCCAGATATTGATACTTATACTATTTCTGAAGCTCGTTGGGCTGGTGCTGCAATTGTGGCACAAGTTGGTGGACAATACGGAACTATTATTGGTAAAGATTTCCAAAAAACACCTGATGGAGAAATGATCGTTGGAGCAAATGGTTTACCTTTATATACAGATACTAAAGTTGCTTTAGGAAAAGGTCTTCCTGATTGGGCAGCAGGTTTAACAAACCGTTTTTCTTATAAAGGATTTACATTCCAGTTTTTAATTGACATGAAATTCGGAATGGATGTTTACTCAATGACAAACTCATTGGCAGCACAAAAAGGACTTCTTGATGTTACAACAGAAGGTAGAGATGCTTATAATGCAGCAAGAGCTCAAGCGGTTGCAAATGATCCAAACTTTAGCCAGGCAACTTGGATTCCTACTGCGGGTTATGTAGCAAATGGTGTTCAAAATACAGGAACAGAGGCTAATCCGGTTTATGTGAAAAATACAACTCCTGTTAACCCTCAAGATTACTGGACTTCAGTTTTCAACAATACACCAGCACCATTTATTTATGATGCTTCTTACGTGAAATTGAGAGAGGTAAGTTTAGGATATCAGATACCGAAAAGTGTTTTCGGCGGAGCAAAAATCAATTCAATCTATGTTTCGGCTTTTGCAAGAAACTTGTTCACTTTCAATAAAGATTTGCCAAACATTGATCCAGAGTCTATGTACACTTCAGGAAATGGACAAGGTTTTGAATATGGTTCGTTGCCATTTAGAAGATCATATGGTTTCAATCTTAAAATTACATTCTAAAAAAAGAAATTATGAAATTTAAACAAATAATAGCTTTATTGGCAATATTTACGCTGGTTGGCTGTACAGAAAATTTTGACGAACTGGAAAAAGATCCGGTGGCGTTATCTGCAAATCCTGCAGGACAACTTACGTTTGCACAATTGTGTATGTCTGGTGACGGTTATTACCAATGGAGAGCCAACTTGATTTACTCAGGAGGATTTGTACAGCACTATGCAGGTGCATGGAACGTAACAGAGTTTGGAAGTAAATTCAAGAAAAATGATGATTATGCGACTGCTTTATGGCGAAATGGTTACGCCAACGAATTAAAAGGTGTTGTAGATATTATTGAGAAAACTTCTGGCGATCCAACTTTAGTTAATATGAATGCAGTAGCAAAAATTATGAGAGTAATGATTGTGCAGCGTATTACAGATCTTTATGGTGATTGTCCTTATTCAGAAGCAGGTTTGGGTTTCTCTAAAGGAATTGTAACACCTAAATATGATAAACAAGAGGATATTTATAATGCCTTTTTTAAACAATTAGAAGAAGCGTTTGTACAGTTGAATGATGGCGGAGGTGCTATAAAAGGAGATCAGTTTTATAATGGTGATGTTTCAAAATGGAAAAAATTGGCGAACACTATGCGTTTGCGTCTAGCAATGAGAATTTCTGAAGTTAGTCCGGCAGAAGCAGAAAAACAAGCTAAAGCAGCATTTCAAAATGGAGTTTTTCAAAGCAATGCAGACAACTGTTTTATGAAATGTTTGGATTATCCATTTAATGATACGCCGGGAGCACTTGATTTTAGAGGAAACGGATTGTCATATGCTTTCATTGGAAACGAAAATGGCGACCACTTCAGTTCTTTGATGATCGACTTTTTAAGAAACAATGGCGATCCTAGATTAACAATGTTGGCTACTCCAAAAACTGGAAGTTCAAATTGGGGACCTCCAGCACCTGGTGAAGAATTATATGTAGGGAACACTCCTGGAGTTTTTCAATGGGAAATGCCAGGTGGATCAAATGCTATCTCAGGTATTCAACCTTATTTAAAATTAAAAACAACTCCATTTTTACATGTAAGTTATTCAGAATCACAATTGTTATTGGCTGAAGCTGCATTTAGAGGGTGGGTTACAGGTTCAGCTGCTGATTATTATAAAAAAGGAGTTGAAGCAGGTATCAGACACCTTGCAATGTATGGTGCAGCGTTGCCAACTCAAGGTGCAATAGATACTTATTTGAACAACAAACCTCTAGTTGCAGGAAAAGAGAAAGAACAAATTGCAACACAGCTTTGGGTTACTTATTTATTAAATAGTATTGAAGCCTATTCAAACTGGAGAAGAACTGGATTCCCTAAGTTATTACCAATTACAAATCCAGATTCTGAAACCGGCGGTGTTGTACCAACACGTTTGTATTATCCAAATGATGAAGCACAGAAAAATGGACCAAATTTCCAGGAAGCTTTGACAAGAATGGGAGGTAAGAATGAATGGACAAATAAAGTTTGGTGGGATAAAAACTAAAAATAAAATCCTAAAAATATAGAGTTATGCCTAATAAGGTATTATTTCAATCTAATTAAAATTAAAAACAATTTGTTTAAAATTAAAAATTATGATCAATAATAAAGCCTTATTAGGCATTCTTTTCTTTATAACTTCGCTTGGATCGGTTTACAGCTGCACTTCAAATAAAGATTCAAATATTGATGATCGCCAGCTTAAAACGGCCAGAGTTGTAGGTTATCTAGCATCGGATAATTTTAATAAAATGACTTCGATTCAGTTTTGTAAATTAACTCATCTGAATGTTGCTTTTGCTAATCCGGATAAAAATGGAAATATCATTTTTACAGGAGATATTGATGCACTTGTTAAATATGCCAAATCGGTCAATCCTAATATTATAATAAGTATTTCTCTCGCAGGAGGTGTAATTTCAGAAGAACAGTCCACAAATTGGTCTTTGTTAATTGATAAACCAGAAAACAGACCTGCTTTAATTCAGAATATAATCAATTTCGTAGAACTTCATCATTTAGACGGTGTTGATGTTGATCTCGAATGGAATGCTGTAACAGTTGGTTATAGTGGATTTGTAATCGAATTAAAAAAGAGTCTTTTTGAACATAAAAAAATTATGACGGCAGCATTGCCTAATAATACTCGTTTTGAAAATATCAGTGCCGAAGCTTTAAATGCATTTGATTTTTTAAATATTATGGCCTATGATAGTACAGGGCCGTGGACTCCAAATAATCCAGGTCAGCACAGCTCTTTTGAATTTGCAAAAAACGGAATTGAGTTTTGGCACAAACTTCAAAATGTTCCAAGTGAAAAACTAACACTCGGAGTACCTTTTTATGGATATAATTTTACTTATCCAAATGTTACAAGTTCAACTTACGGACAAATTGTTGAGGCAGGAAAACAATTTGCAGAACTTGATGAATTAGGGAAGATATATTATAACGGAAGATTGACCATTTCAAAAAAGGTAGAATATGCAGCTCAAAACACGGGAGGAATTATGATTTGGGAACTTGCGCAAGATTCTTTTGATGAGTATTCATTATTGGAAGTTATTCATCAAAAATATAAATCATTAAAAATCAAGACCACAAATCTCTGTGGAAATTAAAAAAAATATGAACGACATTATTTTTAATATAATCTGCTAAATAGAAAGTTGATATAATTCTTAATATTTTGTTAAAATCAGGCCTGTTAAAAGACTTTTGAAGCAATTGTTGAATTTAATGTCTTGTATTTTAAATAGTTGTAATATTTTGTTTTATTTACTAAATCTGCAAATTTTTTGCATATAATGCGAAAAATTATTGAAAACGTGTTAGTATTTTCATTTGAAAACGTTTTCGCAAAACGCATTATTGAATGTTTTATGTCGTTTGTTTAAAGTTTAAGGCTGTTTGTATAATTTATTTTTTTTAACAATGCCTTAAGAATAATTTTACGTCATAACTAACAAAATAAATAAACATGAAAAAAATTTTCTTAATCTTTATGATTGTTTTTACGGCGCAAGTTTCGCTTGCACAGGTGAAAAATGTCAAAGGTGTGATTACAGGTTCTGATGGAATGCCGTTGCCAGGGGCATCTGTTTTGGTACAAGGAAGTCAAAAAGGAGCTACTACCGATTTTGACGGATTGTATACAATCGAAGCACAAAAAGGACAGACATTAGTTTTTAGCTATGTAGGTCTTGAAACACAAAGTATTGTGGTTGGTGATGCTACTACTGTTAACGTAAAAATGGTTAATGCATCTTCAAATGCTTTAAGTGAAGTTGTTGTTACTTCATTAGGTTTAAAAAGATCAAAAAAGACGCTTACTTATGCAGCGCAAGAGGTAAAAGGTGATGAGGTGACAAGAGTTAAAGATGCGAACTTAATGAACAGCTTATCTGGAAAAGTTGCAGGTTTAATTGTTGGAAAAAGTTCTGCTGGAGCTGGTGGAGCAGTAAAAGTAACTATTCGTGGTAACTCATCTGCAACAAACAATCAGCCTTTATATGTTATTGATGGAATTCCAATGTTGAACTCTAATTCTGCTCAGGCAAATCAGGTTTTTGGAGATACAGCAGGAGGAAATAGAGATGGTGGTGATGCAATTTCGATGATGAACCCTGATGACATTGAATCTATGACAGTTCTTAAAGGAGCTTCTGCAGCTGCTTTATATGGTTCTCAAGGTGCAAATGGTGTAATTTTAGTAACTACTAAAAAAGGAAAAGAAGGAAAAGTAACAGCAAATTATAATGCGAGTTTATTTGTAGACAATGTTGTTTCATTACCTGAATTTCAAACTAATTATGGAGCAGCTCCATCATCTGACAAAACTTGGGGTGCAGCTAAAAATTCTCCTGATCACGTTAAGGATTTCTACAATACAGGTGTTACTATGATTAACTCAGTATCTGTAAATGGTGGATCTGATAAAATGTCGACTAGTCTTACTTATGCAAATACTAAAGTTGATGGAGTAATCCCAACTAACGAGTTTAAGAAAAACAATATTGCACTTCGTCAAAGTGTTAAATTATTTGATGATAAAGTAACTATTGATGGTTCGATATCTTATGCTGAACAAAAAATTATAAATAAACCAACAAACGGATTATATTTCAACCCATTAACTGGAGCTTATTTATTCCCAAGAGGAAATGATTTTAATGATTATTACAACAATTTTGAAGTATTTGATCCGGCTAGAAACTTAATGACCCAAAGATGGCCAACTCAAACATCAGATATTATTCAAAATCCAGGGTGGATCTTAAATAGAAATCAATCAATTGATAAAAATCAATCATTGATCAGTTCTGCAGCTATTACATACAAAGCTAATGAGTGGTTAAGTATTAAAGCAAGAGGTGGTTATAATAAATTTGACAACATTTTTGATAAAAAAATGTACGCAGGTACAAATGAAACATTGGCGCCTTCTACAGGTAGATATATTTATTCAGATAGCGAAAGCACTCAATTATATGGTGATTTAATTGCTACTATCAATACAAAATTCAGCGATGATTTCTCATTCAGCGCTAATATTGGTACAAGTATCACAAAATCTACAATCAATGATGCTTACATCAGTGATTCAGGTCAAAAAAATGGATTAGTTAATGCTAACTGGTTTAATACAGGAAACTTTGTATCTGCTGAAAGAAATGCACATACTATTGGAGGTAAAAAAGAAGTGCAGTCAGTTTTTGCAAGCGCAACAATTGGCTATAAAGATATGATCTATTTAGATTTGACTGGAAGAAATGACTGGTCTTCAACTTTAGTTAATACAGATAATTTAAGCTTCTTCTATCCATCTGTAGGTTTATCAGCTATTTTGAGTCAAATGGTAACATTGCCAGAGTCAATTAGCTATGCAAAAGTTAGAGCTTCATTTGCTCAAGTGGGTAATGATATCTCTCCTTTCTTAACTTCCCCAGTAAATACTTTGGTTGGAGGTATTGTAACGGCTCCAATTGTTGGACCACAACCTGGAACTTCATTGAAACCAGAAATGCAAAATTCTTATGAATTTGGTACAGAATGGAGATTCTTGAACAACAGAATTGGATTTGATTTTACTTACTACCATAACGAAACTAAAAATCAGTTAATCACTGCTCCAGCTCCAATCCCAAATACTACAGGATATACTAATTATGCATTTAATGCAGGAAGTATTGAAAATAAAGGTTTTGAGATTACAGTAACTGGTAAAGCAATTCAAACAGATAAATTTTCTTGGGATCTAGGATTGAATTATGCTTCAAATAAAAACACAGTACTTGATTTAGGTTCAGGTGCAAATGGAGAAATTAATACAGTTATCTTGACTAATGGAGATCCAAATAGTTATAGATATGTTATGAAAGAAGGACAACCTTTTGGAACAATTCAAGGAAAAGATATTGTAAGAAATGCGCAAGGTCAAATTTTACTTGATGACGCTGGACGTATTCAAAAAACGGACTGGGTAGATATGGGAAGTTCTAATCCTGATTTTATGCTAGGTTTCTCAAACTCATTCAAATACAAAAAAATCTTCTTAAATGTTCTTATCGATGGAAGATTCGGAGGTAATGTAATGAGTATGACAGAAGCAATGCTTGATTCTTATGGCGTATCTAAAAATAGTGGTGATGCAAGAGATGCTGGTGGTGTTAAAATTAATGCAGTAAAACCTGATGGAACAGCTGTAAGTACAATGAATGCTCAAGATTACTATAGCCAAGTTGGAGATAGAGCAGGTGCTACAGGAGAATATATGTACAAAGCGACAAATATCAAATTAGGTGAGCTTTCTTTAGGATATACATTTGACTTTAGCAAAAGCACAATTTTCAATGCAGTGAATGTTTCTCTTGTTGGTAAAAACTTATTTTTCTTCTACAAAGATGCTCCGTTTGATCCAAACGTAACATTAAGCTCTGGAGAAGGATTACAAGGTGTTGATATTTTTGGAATGCCTTCAACAAGAAGTATAGGTGTTAATTTGAATTTAACTTTCTAAAATAATTTCAATAAAAGGACAAAACCTTTTGGTTGTTGTAAGATCCTTGTTTGTTGATTGAATGTGGAAATAATGTAAAACAACAAACAACGAAACCCTTGATTAGGGGTGGCTTATAAATCAATAAAAATGATTTTAATTAACGATAAAAATTCACAGATGAAAAATAAATTATTAATATTAGGTTCAGTTTTAGCTCTTTCATTAAGTAGCTGTACGGGAGACTTTGAAGATATAAATACCAACGAGAGTGGTTTTAGCAATACTCAATTAGAGCAAGATTTTAATCAGGTAAAAGCGCCTCTTAAAACGATGCAGAGAGGAATGTATATCTTAGTTGCAGATGACTGGCAGGGAGATATTCAGTTTAACTTAAATGCTGATATCTTTTCAGGATACATGGGAACACCTCACGATTTTGAAGGTAATGCAAACAATTCAACTTATGCTCTTTTAGATGGATGGAATGGTGCTGAGTGGGTTCAGAAGTACCAAAAAGAAATGGTAAATGCATATAACCTTGAAAAATTAACAAAAGAAAAATACCCTCAATTTTATGCATGGTCTCTTATTTTGAAAGTTTATGCAATGCATAAAACTACAGATTATTACGGGCCAATCGTATATTCAGGTTTTGGAAATGCAGATGGAACAACTCCATATGATTCTCAAAAAGCAGTTTATGATCAATTTTTTGCAGAGTTAAAAACTGCGATTGATATTTTAACTCCAAAAGCTGCAGATGCTTCTGCTACATTTTTCCCTTCAGGAGATGCAACAGATGGAACAACAGCGGCTGGAAATATTCAGAAATGGGTAAAATTTGCTAACTCTTTAAGATTACGTTTAGCATTGCGTATTTCTAATATTGATCCTGCAAAAGCAAAAACAGAAGGTGAAGCTGCGTTAGCTGGTTTAGGTGTAATCACTTCTAATGCTGATAACATGGCTTATATCGCTGAGCACCCTGTTAAAACCTATACAGGTCCTTGGGCAGATATCAATGCTGGTGGAGCAATTACTTCTATCATGAACGGTTATAATGATCCAAGAAGAGCTACATTCTTCTATACAGGTACAGGTGGTATTTATCAAGGTATCAGAATGGGAACTATAGTAGACGCTAATTATAGAACAGCAAAAGCAGATTTATTCTCTAAAGTTGGACCAATCGTAGAAAACAACTTAATTCCTTGGTTCAATGCATCTGAATCTTATTTCTTAAAAGCTGAAGCAGCTTTAAAAGGATGGAATGTTGGTGGATCTGCTCAGTCATTTTATGAAGCAGGAATTTCTACTTCTTTTGCTCAATTAGGTGCAGGAAGTGCAGCTGCTTACATTGCTGATGATGTTTCAATGCCAGCAAATTTTACAGATCCGTTAAACGCAGCTAATAATATTGCAGCGCAAAACTTGGTAACTGTAAAATGGTCTGATGCAGCGACTAATGAAGTTAAACTACAAAAAATTATCACTCAAAAATGGATCGCAGGTTTCCCTGACGGACAAGAAGCTTGGGCTGAAACAAGAAGAACCGGATATCCAAAATTATTCTTGCCAGCAAACAACTTCTCTGGAGGAAAAATTCCTAACGGAACATTTGTAAGAAGATTAAATTTCTATGTGAATGAGAAAACTTCTAACCCTACAGGTTATGCTCAAGGTGTTCAGCTTTTAGGAGGACCTGACACAGGAGCAACTAGACTTTGGTGGGATACTGGAGTTAACAAATTCTAAGAAAACATAAAGAATAAAAGGATTTAAGTTTGGTTAGTAATTGAAAATGGTATAAGTAATGAGAGTTACTTATACCATTTAAAAAGCCAAAATTGTACATACCAAAAAAAGAAAAAAATGAAAAGTGCTTTAGAAATTAAACCTGATATCAGCTATAAAAGCGCCGGTAAATTTGAAGAGACAAGATTCGAGAAAATTCACAACGAAATTTTCAAAAATTCTGCCGAAGCATCTATAATTGTTGCGCAGGAAATTGCTCAGTTAATCAGATTGAAGCAAGAAAAAAACAAATCTTGCGTATTAGGTTTGGCAACAGGTTCTTCTCCTATAAAGGTTTATGAGGAACTAGTGAGAATGCACAGAGAAGAAGGATTAAGCTTTAGCAATGTAATTACTTTTAATTTGGATGAATATTATCCAATGTCAAAAGAGAATAATCAGAGCTATCATTATTTCATGCATCAGCATCTTTTTAATCACATTGATATTAAGCCTGAAAATGTTAATATTCCTGACGGTACAGTTGCAATTGATGAATTGAATCAATATTGTATCGATTATGAAATGAATATAAAACAAGCTGGAGGTCTAGATTTTCAGTTGTTAGGAATTGGACGTACGGGTCACGTTGGTTTCAATGAACCAGGTTCACACATCAATTCAGGAACACGAATCATTACATTGGATCATATTACAAGAGTTGATGCTTCATCTGATTTCAACGGAATTGACAACGTTCCAAAACGTGCAATTACGATGGGAGTTTCAACCATTATGAGATCAAAACGAATTGTATTAATGGCTTGGGGGCAAAATAAAGCCGACATTATCAAAAGAACAATTCAGGGAGATATCAGTTCTGAGGTTCCTGCTACATTTTTGCAGAATCATCCAAATGCAACTTTCGTTTTGGATCAATCTGCAGCTTCTGAGTTGACTCGTTTTAAAACGCCTTGGCTGGTTGGAGAATGCATCTGGACTCAGGAATTAAAAAGTAAAGCAATTGTTTGGTTGTGCCAAAAAACGAAACAATCAATATTAAAATTGACAGACCGTGATTACAACAATAACGGAATGTCTGATCTTTTGGCACAGGAAGGTTCTGCTTACGATTTGAACATCAATATGTTCAATGTATTGCAGCACACCATTACAGGATGGCCAGGAGGAAAGCCAAATACAGACGATTCACACCGTCCGGAAAGAGCCAATCCAGCCAAGAAAAGAGTGATTCTTTTCAGTCCGCATCCAGATGATGACGTGATTTCTATGGGAGGAACTTTTTCAAAATTGATCAAACAAGGACATGATGTGCATGTTGTATATCAAACCTCTGGAAATATTGCCGTTACTGACGACGAGGCATTGAAGTTTGCTGAAGTTTGCAACGATTTTGCCGGAGAAAATCTTCCAAAAGATATCAACTTCAAATCGGTTATTGAGTTTTTGAACAAAAAGTCAGAAAATCAGATTGATTCTCTTGAAGTTAGAAAATTAAAAGGATTAATCAGAAGAAGAGAATCTTACGCAGCAACAAGATACATCGGCCTAAAAGATGAAAACACACACTTTTTAGATCTTCCGTTTTATGAAACCGGACAGGTAAAAAAGAATCCGTTAGGACCAGAAGATATTGCTATTGTAAAAGATATTATTGCCAAAATAAAACCGCATCAGGTTTTTGCAGCAGGAGACTTGGCAGATCCGCACGGAACACATGAAGTATGTCTGAATGCGATTTTCGCAGCGATGAAAGAGCTGAAGCCAGAAAAATACATGGATGACTGCTGGCTTTGGTTGTACAGAGGAGCTTGGCACGAATGGGATATTCATGAAATTGACATGGCAGTTCCGCTTTCTCCATCAGAAGTATTATTGAAACGTCATGCGATTTTATACCATCAATCTCAAAAAGACAGAGTTATGTTCCAAGGAAATGATTCAAGAGAATTTTGGGTTAGGGCCGAAGACCGAAATAAAAATACTGCGATTCTGTATGATGAATTAGGTTTAGCAGAATATGAAGCAATCGAAGCCTTTAAACGCTTTGATTACTAGAATAAAATTTAAGATTCGTATTTAGAGCGAGTCGAATTACAAAATTCAGATTGGTTTCATAGCGATTAGTGAGGTTCAATAGAGATCCTTCTGAGTTTTGTTTCTTTTATCTATTTATTACTGTTTCTTCAGGGAAACATCATTTCAAAAAAATTAAAATGAAGTATTTATTAGTCCTACTATTTGCAGGTTTAACATCTAGTGCTCAGGTTCAAAAAGAGCAGCTAAATCTTATGCCTTGGCCTCAGAGTGTTGTTATAAACGACGGAAATTTTACTTTAACTAAAAGTTTTAAAGTAAATATTACCGGAAACCCAAATCCAAGAATTTTTGGAGGGGTAACGCGTTTTTTGCGCCGTTTAGATGGACGGACTGGTATGTTTTTCTCTCAAGGTTTTGTTACAAAATTAAACGAAGTTCCAACAGCTGAGCTTCAGATAAACTGTACCAAAAGCGGAAAAATTGCTTTGTATGAAGATGAAAGTTATCATTTAGATGTCAAACAAAATAAAATTACAATAAACGCAACAAGTGATTTAGGTGCCTTGCATGGTCTTGAAACCTTATTGCAATTATTGCAGAATAATAATACCTCATTTTACTTCCCGAATTCGCAAATATCAGATTTGCCTAGATTTACATGGAGAGGATTGATGATTGACGCTTCAAGACATTTTCAGCCGGTTGATGTTATCAAAAGAAATATTGATGGATTGGCAGCAATGAAAATGAACGTTTTTCATTGGCACTTAGTTGACGATCAAGGATGGAGAATTGAAATGAAAAAACATCCAAAGCTAATTGAGGTTGCTTCGGATGGATTATATTACACACAAGAGGAAATTAAAAATATCGTAAAATATGCTGATGAGCGCGGTATTTTAATAGTTCCGGAAATAGATGTTCCAGGTCACGGATCTTCGATATTAACAGCTTATCCAGAAATTGGAAGCAAAGTGATTACGTTGACAGGAGGAACTTCTGAAAAAAATATTCAGGGAACAGCAATTGCTACCTATGGAATTGAAAGAAATGCCGGTATTTTTTCGCCAACATTAGATCCTTCAAATCCTAAAACATATCAAATTTTAAGTGAACTTTTTGATGAGGTTTGCCCCTTATTTCCCGGAGCTTATTTTCATATTGGGGGAGATGAAAATGAAGGGAAAGACTGGGACGCCAACCCAAAAATTCAAGAGTTTAAAAAGAAACATAATTTAAAAACAAACCACGAATTACAAACCTATTTCACTATGCAGTTGGCTCCAATGCTTAAAAAACATGGAAAACAATTAATGGGATGGGAAGAAATTTTAACTAAAGATCTTTCAAAAGAAGCAATTGTTCATTCTTGGAGAGGTGCAAATGAAGGAATGGCAGCTGGACAATCTTTAGTTGATGCTGTAAAAAAAGGATACAAAACCGTATTGTCAAACGGTTATTATATCGACTTGATGTATCCGGTTGAAAGCCATTATTTAAATGACCCGATGCCAAAAGGTGCTGTATTGACTGCAGAAGAAAAAGCAAGAATTCTAGGTGGAGAAGCTACAATGTGGACAGAGCTTGCATCTGAAACAACTATAGATTCAAGAGTTTGGCCAAGAACAGCTGCAATTGCAGAAAGACTTTGGTCGGCAGAAGACATTACAGATGTATCAAATATGCGTAAACGTTTAGATGTAGTTTCATTTAGACTTGAAGAATTAGGATTGACGCATATTCGCAACAAAGCTGTAATCTTAAGAAATATTGCAAACAATCAGGATATTAGTTTGTTAAATGAGTTTTCGAATGTTTGTGAACCATTAAAAGGATATACACGCAATAAAGGCGGAACTGAATATCAAATGTATTCACCATTGACACTTTTTGCAGATGCATGCACGCCTGATGCAAAAGATGCGCTAACTTTTAATGAAGCAGTAACGCAATATGTAGCGAATAAAACGCCTGAAAATAAAGCTAAAGTAGCATCATTTTTAACGAAATGGATTTCTGTGAATAAAGGATTAAATGAATTAAGCGCAAATGCGCCACTAGTACAGTCATTTCTTCCTTTGTCAAAAAAATTAAGTGACGCCTCAGAACAGGTTTTATTGGTTTTGGATAATAAATCGACTTTAAAGTCAGAAGATTTGAAGAAATTAATCGAAGACTGCAATACAAAAGAGTATGCTGATGTTGAGCTTGCAGTTTATGCAGGTTTAAAGAAATTAATATAAAGATTTGGTTTGAATTAGTATTTAGTAAGTTTAAGTATTGTTTTAAGAATGCTGATTATCTCTGCCAAAAAAACATTTGGCAGAGGTAATTATAATTAAACTTTTAGATTCTTTTTAATTCCACATCTCAAACAGAATAATTGCAAAATAACCACTAACGGAGTATTAACATTTAAAAACCAAATAGAGAGAGTACAATTTAAAACATGACAAAACAAAGTTAATTGATGAGTAGTCCCAAATTTATCAGTTGTATTTAATAGTAATTTTTTAAAAATTATAAATAAATATCAATCACTACTATTTGCTAATGATTATCAAGAATCAGTAATAGTAATATTTATCTATAGAATTTAATTTGAGTTTATTTCCAATCGACGCAGCCTTCCAACCTGTGTTGAGCGAAACCCAGCAGTGAAAACTGCTTCGGCCCAATTATTTATTTTCTATTAACCAATATTAATAACTATGAAACATTATTACAGATTACTTTTTTTGTTTTTGTTGTTTCCCTTACTTGCGTTAGCCCAACCAGCTCACGGTAAAAAAGTAGTAGGGTATTATGCACAATGGTCTATTTATGCCCGGGATTTCAACGTTCCGAAAATTGATGGAAGTAAATTGACGCATTTAAATTATTCTTTTTATGGCACAACGTATGATCCGGCACATCCGGAGAATACAAAATTGAAATGTTTGGATACCTATGCTGATTATGAGCACATGGAAGGTGGAATCCCTTGGGATGCTCCTGTAAAAGGAAACTTTTATGACTTAATGAAACTTAAGCAAAAGTACCCTCATTTAAAAGTTTTAATTTCTGTTGGAGGATGGACAAAAGGTCAGGATCTTTCGCCAATTGCCGCCAGTCCGGTAGCAAGAGCAGCATTAGCAACAGATATGGCAAATTTCATTGTTACTTATCCATTTATTGATGGTTTCGACATCGATTGGGAATATCCTCTTTCAGGCGGAACTGATGGTACAGAAATAGTGAATGGAGCGCCTGTTCCTGCACAAAAATACAGTCCTGATGATAATAAAAATTTAGTGCTTTTATTAAAAGCAATGCGTCAGGCAATGCCAAATAAGCTGATTACAATCGCCGCAGGAAACAATGTTCGAAATGTAGCAAAGCAGTATTTAGGCCCAAACAACAGATCACAATACGGAATGACTGAAGATATTTCTACATATTGCGATTATATCACTTATTTTGGATATGATTTTGGAGGAAACTGGTATGACAAAACATGCTATAATGCTCCTTTATACGCAAGTGGAAACCCAAATGATCCATTATATGGCGCGACTCAATCTGAATCATTGGATGAATTGACTAATCAATATTTAAACGTAATTGGTTTCCCTGCAAATAAATTAATCATGGGATTGCCATTCTACGGAAAAAAATTCGATCACGTTGCTACTAACTCAACAAACGGATTATTCGTTTCGGCTCCTAGAGATATAGTTGGAGGATGTACCAATCCACAAAACCCAATCGGAACTTGGGATGGTTCTGGAGCGTGCGAGCGTTCAGGAAGCATCGAAATTTGTGATTTAGTCGGAAATCCGGTTACGAATTCACATGCTTATTTAGATCCAAATACAATGCAGGTAACAGCATCTGCAGCAGCAGCAGGATGGGTAAGATATTTTGATAATACTACAAAAGTTCCTTATTTATATAATGCTACTACAAAAGAGTTTATTTCTTATGAAGATAAACAATCAATGGATTTAAAAGTTCAGTATATAAAATCGAGAAATTTGGCTGGAGGTATGATTTGGGAATTATCTCAAGATACCAGAGGTTCAATTCCAAATTCATTATTGAATCAGGTTGATACTTCTTTCGGAAGCGTTGTTCCAGGAACGGTAAGTATTTCGGGTTCTGTAAAAAACGGATCAACTTTAGTTACAGATGTTACAGTTGAATTACGTGATGCAGGTAATGCTGTATTACAAACTGTAGTTTCTACAGCAGGTAATTTTACATTCAATAATTTGCCTTCCGGACAAAATTATACCCTTACCGCTTTAAAAGCCACTTATACATTTACACCAGTAACACTAACAAATGTTACTGTTAATCAAACGGGTATTGTTATTAATGGAACACAGCCAACTTATACAGTAAGCGGAACAATTTTAGATGGTTCAACTCCTATATCTGGAGTTACGGTTACCGCAACTTCAGGAGCTACAGTTTTGACTGCCGTTTCGAATGCAAGCGGAGTTTACAATGTTGCAGGATTAACCGCTGGGCTTAATTTTACAGTTACAGCTGCAAAAACCGGATTTTCGTATACGCCAGTTTCAACGGTTTATAATGCTATTGATGCAAACAAAACGTTGAATTTTACTCAAAGCGCCCCAATTGTTTATTATACCGTAAGCGGAACGATTTTAAACAATACAACTCCGGTTTCAGGTGTAACCGTTACAGCAACTTCAACAGGTGGAAATTTTACTGCAGTTACAAATGCTAGCGGGGTATATTCACTTAGTTTGCCTTCTGCAGGAAATTATACCGTTACGGCTGCTTTGACAGGACAAACATATACGCCAGCTTCAACTGTTTATACTAATTTAACAGCCAATAAAACATTGAATTTTTCTCAAGATGTTATTGTTGTTGGAACAAGTAAAATTAGCGGAACAGTCAAAAATGGTACGATTCCAGTTTCTGGTGCAAAAGTAGAATTGATTTTGCCTTGGACAGATAACACACACCCTTATTTAAGCAAACTTGCAGTTACAGATGCACAAGGTAAATATAGCTTTGATAATGCCATATTGACTGGATACACTACTATTTCAAGTTTAAAATTAAATACTTGGGAAAACGGAGAAATTGTTTATTTACCAAACAATTTGACAAACTTTGCTGTTCCTGCAAATCCAACAGTTTACGATTTTAATACAGGTGCAGTAACGACAACTTATACGGTAAGCGGAACTGTTCTTAACGGAGTAACTCCAGTTTCAGGCGCAACAATTTCAGCGGTTACAGGAACTACAACACTAACAGCAACTTCTGATGCTTCTGGAAATTACAGTATTGCTAATTTGGTTTCAGGATCAAATTATACAGTAACAATTGCTAAAACGGGATTAACTTTCACACCGGCTTCAACGGTTTACAACGCAATAAATTCAAATAAAACATTGAATTTTACGCAAGTGGTAACTCCGGTTTATTACACTGTTAGCGGAAGCGTTCTTAATGGAGCAACTCCAGTTTCAGGTGCAACAATTTCAGCAGTTACAGGAACGACAACTCTAACAGCGACTTCTGATGCTTCAGGAAATTATAGTGTTGCTAATTTGGTTGCAGGTTCAGATTACACAGTGACAATTGCTAAAACAGGATTAACTTTTACGCCTGCGTCAACGGTTTATTCAGCTATTAATGCAAATAAAACATTAAATTTTACGCAAGTAGTAACTCCGGTTTATTACACCGTTAGCGGAAGCGTTCTAAATGGAGCAACTGCGGTTTCTGGCGTAACAATTTCAGCTGTATCAGGAAGTACAACTTTAACAGCAACTTCTGATGCTTCAGGAAATTATAGTGTTGCCAATTTAGTTTCAGGTTCAAATTATACAGTTACTGCTGCAAAAACAGGTCTAAGTTTTAGTCCAGCTTCAACAGTTTATTCTGCAATCAATGCAAATAAAACGTTGAACTTTACTCAAAATGTAGCAAGCGGAAACTTAATCAGCGGAACAGTTAAAAATGGTTCAACTCCAGTTTCTGGTGCCAAAGTAGAGTTAATTTTACCTTGGACAGATAGTACTCACGGTTATGTAAGTATTATTGCAACTACAGATGCTTCAGGAAATTTCAGTTATAACAATTCGGCTTTAGCAGGATATTCAATCATCACAAGTTTAAAATTGAATTCATGGGAAAATGGAGAAATTGCCTATTTTCCAAATAATTTAACAAACTTCGCGGTGCCAACAACGCCACAAGTTTATAACTTCAACACAAATACAGTTACACCTCCGCAGGTTACTATTACGGCTCCTTCAGCGGCAACGATAGCGATTGCTCCGGGAACAGCTATTCAGCTTAAAGCAACTGCAAGTGTAGATGCGAGCTTAACAATTTCGTCAGTTGTATTCAACATAAACGGACAGAATATTACAGCAACACTTTCAGGAACAGAATATGTAGCAAATTGGACGCCAGTTGCAGCAGATTTCAACAAAAATTATACGTTGAAAGCAACTGTAACCTCTTCAAGTGGAACAACTGCCGAAAACACAAAAGCGTTCGCTTTACAATGTTCAGGAACAACTTGCCCTAATGCATTGCCGGCAATTACTTGGAATACACCATCGAATACTACTATATACCAAAATTCTTTCCAGGTTGTGCCAATTTCGGTTACAGCTGTTGATAGTGACGGATCAGTTTCAGGTGTTAGTATTACAATAAATGGAGGTACATTTAACATGACAGCAGGTACAAATAATACTTACACGTATAATTTTACGCCATCTGCTTATCAGGATTATCCAGTTGTAATCAAAGCAACCGATAATCAATCTGGTGTAACTACATTAAACAATACAATTAAAATTGCTCAAGTAGGCACTAATAGATTCCTTCCGCTTCCATCTAAAATTATTTTAGGATACGCACATTCTTGGGAAAATACTTCAGCGCCATTTTTATATTTTTCTCAAATGGTAGGAAAGAAGTTTAACGTAGTTGATTATTCTTTCGTAGAAACCGTTAATCGTGATGGTTATACACCAGTATTAACTACAAATGACACTAGATATTTGACCAATGGTGTTTTCGATAAGCAATTGTTGAAGAATGATATAAAATCCTTAAGAGATAGCGGCGTTCCTGTTATTGTTTCTATTGGAGGTCAAAATGGTCATGTTGTTTTAGACAATGTAACGCAAAAAAACATTTTTGTTAATGGTCTAAAAGCCATTATTGATGAGTATCAATTTGATGGAGTTGATTTGGATTTTGAAGGCGGATCAATGAATTTTAATGCAGGAGGTTTAAGAGATATTTCTTATGCGGGTATTTCTGCTTATCCAAGATTAAAAAACATAGTAGATGCCTGCAAAGAATTAAAAGCTTACTATGGCCCTGGATTTTTATTAACAGCCGCTCCGGAAACACAATATGTACAAGGAGGATATTCTACTTATACGGATACTTTTGGTTCTTTCTTGCCAATCATTCAAAACTTGCGTAATGAATTGGATTTGTTAGCAGTACAATTGTATAACACAGGAGGAGAAAACGGATTAGATGGTCAATATTATGGTACAGCTAAGAAAGCAAACATGGTAACAGCCTTAACGGATATGGTGATAAAAGGCTATAACATTGGTACAACAGGAATGCATTTTGATGGTTTACCGGCCTCAAAAGTTCTTATTGCATTACCAGCTTGTCCAAGTGCAGCAGGTAGCGGTTATTTAACACCGGCAGAAGGAATTAGTGCTATGAATTATTTAAGAACCGGAACTACTTTTTCAGGAAGAACATATACTATGCAGCCAGGTGGACCATATCCTTCTTTAAGAGGTTTAATGACTTGGTCTGTAAACTGGGATGCCTCTTCTTGTGGTAATTCATCTGAATTATCTAATGCTTACGCCGCTTATTTTGCCTCGCAATCGGCAGCAAAAACATTAGTGCTTGAAGATATTTCTCCAAAAAACGATGAAACAATAGCCTATTTTAGAAATGATGCCTTACTAGTTTCAAATGATAATGAAGATATTGCACAAGTTGATGTTTTCAATGTTTATGGACAAAATTTAGTAAGTAAGAGAAACGCTCTGAATAATAAGGAAGTACTGCTTCAGAATCATAATTTTTCATCTAAACAAGTATTTTTAGTGATAGTGACAGACAAAGCAGGAAACAAAAAAACACTCAAAGTAATGAATTTTTTAAACTAGAGTAAAGAATTGAAAATTTCGAAATAAAAAATTGGGACGGTTAAAATTGAGTTTGGTTATTTATTTTTTAATCTAATTTTTATTTCAAACAAATGCGATGAATTAAGGAGATTTGTTATTTGGTTTTCTCCTTGACAAGCGCATTATGAACCTGGCAAATCTCTATTGCCAGGTTTTTTTATGTCTAAATTTAAACACAATATTGTCATCTCGACGAAGGAGAGATCACAAATACCAGACGACACTTTTGTGTCCCCAGTGAAAACCTTTTGCTTTCATTGCAGTTAAAAAGAAATCAGTATTTTTGACCTTAGAATTATCGCATAAAACTTCATGAAAAAATCATTCACTATTATAATTATATTTTTATTTTTCACTTCAAGCTTCAGCCAAAACAAACTTGGAAATCCAGAAGTTGATCCCATTCAAATTCAAAAAACTTTTAGCGATTGGTCAGTTTATCAGAGTAAAAAAATAATGCTTTCAAGAGATTTTACAGCTTTGGATTTTTCTTCAAAAGAAATCTCAAAAGAAACTTTTCTGGACCAGTTGGCAAACGGAAATTTTATTCCAATCCGATTAAAATCAGAAGCTAATGAATATGTCTATAAACTATTCAAAATCCTGCCAAAAACCGATACAAGCATAAAAGCAACAATTAACCAAATTGGTTTTGATGCTTATAAAAACTTCAAAATGGAAGGTACTGCTTTTCCAAAATTTTCATTTAAAGATTTAAACGGAAATTTGGTTACGAATGAATCCATGAAAGGAAAAATCATCGTAATAAAATGTTGGTATATTCACTGCACACCTTGTATCAGAGAGTTTCCACAAGTCAACAAATTAGTAGAAGATTACAAAGACCGAAAAGACATTGTTTTTATAAGTTTAGCCGAAGATTCTCCAGAACAATTAAAAACATTTTTGGCAAGAAAACCACTTTCATATTCCGTAATTCCAGACATGAAGGAATATATGAATGAAGCTTTACACTTGAATTCATTTCCAACTCATTTTATTATAAACGAAGAAGGAATGATTTCGAAAGTTCTGCCGAATTTTGAAAGTCTGGAAGTTGCGTTGGCTAAGGAAAGTAAGCTTTAGATGAATTTAAGAAACAGTTTGTCATTTCGACTGAAGGGAGAAATCTCACAAGAAACTCTACAAAGTATATCTTCAATCTTTGTCGATCAACTAGTGTGATTTCTCCCTTCAGTCGAAATGACAAGATTGGGTATAATTATCAACCTAAAAACAAAACTTAGCGTCTTTGCTACCGATAGCTATCGGGACTGCGAGAAAAATACTCGTGTGCATAAAAAACCTTAGCGCCTTAGTATCTTTGCAACTTAGAACCTTTTTCACTACTTTTGCACCAAATTAATTAAAAAGACATTCATGTTAACAGTCAATAATTTATCAGTTCAATTTGGCAAACGAATTTTGTTTGACGAAGTAAATACCACATTCACTCACGGAAATATTTACGGCGTTATTGGAGCCAACGGTGCTGGAAAATCTACATTTCTTAAAATTATCTCAGGCGATATGGACCCAACTTCGGGACATATTCATTTAGAGCCAGGAAAACGTATGTCGGTTTTAAACCAAAATCACAACATGTTCGATGAGCATACAGTTTTGGAAACCGTTTTAATGGGAAATAAAGTTCTGTACGCTGTTAAAAAAGAAATGGATGAACTTTATTTAGATTATAATGATAAAAATGCAGACAGAATAGGGGAGCTTCAGGTTCAATTCGAAGAAATGAACGGATGGAACGCCGATTCAGATGCTGCTGCGATGTTGTCTAACTTAGGAATTTCAGAAGCAGATCATTATACTTTAATGGCAGATATGGAAGGGAAAATGAAAGTTCGTGTGCTTTTGGCGCAGGCGCTTTTCGGAAATCCTGATGTATTGATTATGGATGAGCCTACCAACGATTTGGATTTCGAGACAATCGCTTGGTTAGAAAACTTCTTAGCAAACTATGAAAATACTGTAATCGTTGTATCTCACGACCGTCACTTTTTAGATGCGGTTTGTACACATATTTCTGATATTGATTTCGGAAAAATCAATCACTATTCAGGAAATTATACGTTCTGGTACGAGTCTAGCCAATTAGCGGCAAAACAACGTGCACAACAAAACAAAAAAGCAGAAGAGAAGAAACAAGAGCTTGAAGAATTTATTCGTCGTTTTAGTGCAAACGTGGCGAAATCGAAACAAGCAACTTCTCGTAAAAAAATGATTTCGAAATTGAATATTTCTGAAATCAAACCTTCAAGCCGTCGTTATCCTGCAATTATTTTTGATCAGGATCGTGAAGCTGGAGATCAGATTTTGAATGTTGAAAATCTTTCTGCTTCTGTAGATGGTGAAGTTCTATTTAAAGACGTTGATTTGAATATGGCAAAAGGCGATAAAATCGTTCTTTTTTCTAAAGATTCACGTGCAACAACAGCTTTCTACGAAATCTTAAACGGTGAACAAAAAGCAGATTCAGGATCTTTTGATTGGGGAATTACAACAAACCAAGCGTATCTTCCTGCTGAAAACCACGATTTCTTCGAAAATGATTTGACTTTAGTTGATTGGTTACGTCAATATGCTAAAACAGAAGAAGAGCGTGATGAGGTATTTATTAGAGGTTTCTTAGGGAAAATGATTTTCTCTGGAGAAGAAGCTTTAAAAACATCTAGAGTTTTATCTGGAGGAGAAAAAGTACGTTGTATGTTGTCTAGAATGATGATGGAACGTGCTAACGTTTTAATGTTAGACGAACCAACAAACCACTTAGATTTGGAGTCTATTACAGCTTTCAATAACTCATTGAAAAACTTTAAAGGTTCTGTAATTTTCACAACGCATGACCACGAGTTCGCGCAAACTGTTGGTAACAGAATCGTAGAATTGACACCAAACGGAGTAATCGACCGTTACATGACATTTGATGAATATCTTGATGATGAAAAGATTCAGGAACAAAGAAAAAAGATGTACAATCTTTAATAAAAACAAAAATCCCGTTATGAGAATAACGGGATTTTTTTATGTCTTATTTACTGCCGAACATTTTTGCGAAAATCCAGATAATAATCGCAACAACAAAAATTACGATAAATATCCCGAATCCCATTCCGGCTTTAAAAATGTCTCCAATAACTTCACAGCTTGTAAATGAAAACAGTATTACAAATACCATTAACAATCTTAGTATTTTATTTTGCATGACTTCTGATGTTTTAAATTGATATTTAAAATTACTTCAGGAAGCTGGAAAATGTGTTATAGAATTTTTGGGAAATGTTTTAGGATTTGGAGATAATTTTTGAATTGACTATTCTTTTTTCTTCGCAATTATTATAGTATGAATTTCTATATTTTCAGCTTTTGGATAATTTACATTGAATAGTTTAATTACGTCAAAATGATGTTTTAAAAGTTGATTGCTGATATCTTCTAAAGAATGATAATAAAAATAAGTACGATCTCCAGTGCTTCCAGAAATAAAACCAGATTCGGAAGGTTTTCCCTGAACAAAACTTAAATATAAAATTCCATCGTTTAAAAGTATTCTTTCCGAGTCATTTATTAGTTTAGAACAATCTTTTTCGGATAAATAAGGCAAGCAAAAGCCACACATAATGGCATCAAATTTTTGATTTACCGTGCTAAGTTCTCTTGTATCCATTACTTCAAAGTTGGCAGAAGGATTATTTGCTTTTGCCAATTCAATCATTTTTGGAGCAATGTCAATACCTGTAATTTTTAGATTAGGATTTTTGGATAATAAATATTTTGTAATGTTTCCTGGCCCGCAACCAATTTCAAATATGTTTACTTGTTCTTTTTTTAGAATGTTACAAAAGAAATCGTACGTCTCATCGTACAAGCTTAAATTCATAAACTTATCTTCATAGAGATTGGCAATTTTATTCCACGTTTCAAAAGTTTCTTGGTATTTATCCATTAGATTTTAGTTGTATTCTACTGTTGTCGCTACGAAGTCGGGAGACTTCGCAGAGCGGGGAATGTTTTTTGTTTTTTTATAAACTGTTGGAGCATAGTTTTGGCTTTCGAAATCAATATGATATTTTGAAAATCACTCATAAATTATTTAGTTCAAATGTATATATTTGATATCAATTTTTCATTAATTTAATATTTATGGGAATATTAACGGTTTTATTTGGAACTACTGTTATTACTGCAATTGCGGCCATTTTTGCTATAACTTCAAATTTTCTTAATATTAGAGATAGGTTTAAAAAGTGGAAAACAGAAAGGAAAGATAAGAAAAAAAAGAAATTTTCTGGGAATAATCCTAATTTTGATTTCTCCCTAAATTATATTACAGATCCTCAACCTAGGAAATGTATTTTGCATATAAGACTTTTAAATGTTTCTAAAGAAATAAAATTTATAAATTCTTTAAACTATCATTTCGAGGATATTAATAATCCTGAAAAATTTGAGCCTGTTCATTTAATTATTAATGCAGAAAAATGGCCAAAGCGTTTAGAACATGGAGAATCTTTTTATGTTTCTTCAGATTTTTCTATGACTTTGCCAAACGTGGCTTTCCAATATTGGAAAAAAGGATTTGTTGTATACTGTACTTGTAATAGTTCTGTGGGAGAATCTCTACGTTCGAATTCTGTTGATTTTGATAAGCTTATGGAATTTATGGAGCCGATTAATGAAAATTATAAAAATCTTGCAGTATTGCTTTCCAATAAAACAGGTGGAGTATTAAGAGATATTGAAATTTCACTTTGGGAGCTTCAAATATTTAAAAGATTAACAGTGCATATTGCAAAGCAGTTACAAATTAATAATATTCCAATTGTTGAACATCTAGTTTTAGTTCATAATTTAACAACAGAAAAAAATCTGTGGTATAAAGATTTAGAACAAAGAAAAATTCAACCAGAAATTATTGAAAATTTCTTAAGATCTTTAATTTAAAATTATATATTAGTTGTGTTTATATAATTTGACTATTTTTCTTAATATTGTGTTTTTATATAAAAGTTTAAAGAAACTCAATTAATAAAATAAATTTAACGATAACGGAGTGGAGTCCAACGAACAAGTAGTTTCATTAGAAACGATGGTTCTGCGGGCTCCCGTTGTTATTTGTAATATCTTTTTTTATTTTTTATAAATTTTAAATAATATTTAAAAAGATGTTGTTCAAGAATTTTTTTGCTACGAGGATTTAGTTTGTGTAGATAAATACTTCTACGTCTAACAGTTTTATATCTTGGATCAAAATGATCAATTAAGGCAGAAATAATAACTCCAAATCTCAATACTGATTGTCTTTGTTCTTTGTCCCTTACATTTAATAATTTTTGTTCAAGTAATAAAATCCATTTAGATAAAGGGCTATTTTCTGTATCTAATGCTTCTAAAAAATCTTTAAGAGTCATAACTCTAAATTTTTGATCTTTATTTATTATTAGACATTCGCCAATCACTCGCTGTATTGATCTATCTAAAAGTCTATATTTTCGTGATTCTATTGTTTCAATGAATCTTAATAATTGATTTCCTTTTTTATTTTTGGATAAATCAATATATTGGCTTTCTAATCTTAAATATTCTAGTTGTGCCCAAAATTGTGCAAAGAGATAAAAAACATATTTTTGATTATGAATAGGATCACTGGAGTTTGAGTTTCGTAAATTTATGAAGGTTGAAAAATCTTCTTTCGATAAGGATTCTATTTTTCCATATAACTCACTTGCGGACTTTAGAATAGGATCTAAATTTTTGTAAAATAAATTTTTAGCATCAATTTTTGATTTAAAATATTGTTTTATATCGGGGTAAAAGAATTTAAATCCCTCCCATAAAAATGTTCCTGTAATTGCTCCAGTAATAACAGTAATTATTAAATCTAAATTTTCGTTCATATTTTCCTTGGTCTAAAGATAGAATGCTAAAGTATAAATTTTTACTATTATAAAAACTTAGAGTAATTCACAATTATGAGGAAATCAAATTGTTCTTTTATTTAAAAACAAAAGGTATCTAATTCTAATAAAAAATATTTCCAACCCCAACACCCCAACAAATAAAATCAGATTCCGTATATTTGCGCAACCAAACATTACAATCACTTATGAGTCAAAAAGTATTACTTAATTCGAAAGAAGTTACTATCATACTCCATCGTTTGGCTTGTCAGTTAATCGAAAAACATCTTGATTTCTCTGAAACTATTTTAGTTGGAATTCAGCCAAGAGGCGTTTTTTTAGCTGAACGTTTAAAACAAATATTAGAAAACGAATACAAGGTTCCTGAAATTTCTTTAGGATATCTGGACATCACTTTTTTTAGAGATGATTTCCGTCGTACTGATAAACCGCTTGAAGCCAATAAAACCCAAATTAATTTTATAGTCGAAGACAAAAAAGTTATTTTTATAGATGACGTTTTGTTTACAGGAAGAAGCATTCGTTCTGCCTTAACGGCAATTCAATCTTTCGGAAGACCTTCAGAAATTGAATTATTGGTTTTAATAGACAGACGTTTCAGCCGTCATTTACCAATTCAACCTGATTATAGAGGCCGTCAGGTAGATGCTATTAATGGTGAAAAAGTAATTGTAAGCTGGAAAGAAAATGATGGTGAAGATGTTGTTCACCTAGTGACAAATTAGTTTAATCGGTTAACCGGTTAATTGTTTAATCGGAAAAACCTAAAGATTAAACGATTAAAGAAATTAAAAAAAGTTAAACCGTTAAATCGGTTAACTGTTTAATCGCAAAGCAAACGATTAAACGATTAAACAAATAAACAATTAAACAGAAAGATGAAAGAATTAAGCGTAAATCATTTATTAGGAATTAAATATATCAACGAGAATGATATTAACCTGATTTTTGAAACGGCAGATCATTTTAAAGAAGTCATTAACCGACCAATTAAAAAAGTTCCTTCATTACGAGATATTACTATTGCCAATATTTTCTTCGAAAATAGTACCAGAACCAAACTCTCTTTTGAACTAGCGCAGAAACGTTTGTCTGCTGATGTAATCAGTTTTTCTGCAGCTCAGTCATCGGTTAAAAAAGGAGAGACCTTGATTGATACTGTAAACAATATCCTTTCGATGAAAGTGGATATGGTTGTAATGCGCCACTCTAATCCCGGAGCGGCTTATTTTTTATCTAAAAATGTCAAAGCCAGTATCGTAAACGCCGGAGACGGAGCCCACGAACATCCAACTCAAGCTTTATTGGACAGTTATTCTATCAGAGAAAAACTAGGCGATGTTGCCGGAAAAAAAGTAGTTATTGTAGGTGATATTCTGCATTCAAGAGTTGCCTTATCCAATATATATGCTTTGAAAATGCAAGGCGCTGAAGTTAAAGTTTGCGGGCCAAAAACATTGATTCCTAGATATATCGAATCACTTGGTGTTACGGTTGAACCAAATTTAAGAAAAGCATTAGAATGGTGCGATGTTGCTAATATGCTTCGCGTACAAAACGAACGTATGGATGTGAATTTCTTCCCGTCGACACGTGAGTACGCACAACAATACGGAGTGGATAAACCGCTTTTGGATTCTCTTGGAAAAGAAATCGTAATCATGCACCCGGGACCAATCAACAGAGGAGTAGAGATTACTTCTGAAGTTGCCGATTCTGATCATTCAGTGATTTTGAATCAGGTGGAAAATGGTGTTGCGATTAGAATGGCCGTTATTTATTTATTGGCTTCTAAGATTCAGCAATAATTTTATTTTTGTTTCAAGTTTAATGTTTCAAGTTGTTGAAATGTAAATATTGGATCGCTTAGCGTAACAAACTTGAAACCTGAAACTTGAAACTGAAAAAAACTTAGTAAATTAGCGTAATAAAATATAAGCCCCACTAATTATAAAATGAAAGTAGATCAAAAAGGACATACCGTTACAATTAAGGATACACAAGGAGATGTAAATTCTTTCTTGGAAAAAGTGACGCAACAAATTAAGACTTTTGAAAAACATAATATTATAATCGATCTTTCATCTGATACTGCTCTGACTGAAAATGATTTGAAGCTTTTTTTACCGCTTTCAAAACAACAGAAAAAAGCCAAAAAATCATTTGTAATTGTGGCTTCAGACCTTGATTTTAACGCTATTTCAGATAAATTGGTTGTGGTTCCGTCACTTTTGGAAGCACACGATATTATCGAAATGGAAGAAATCGAAAGAGATTTGGGATTTTAAAAATAAGGTTTAATTGTTTATTCGTTTAACTGTTTAATCGTTTTGATTTGATTTTAGCCGATTAAACGATTTACCAATTAAACAAATAAGCAAATTGAAACTAACAATACTTGGCTGTTATGCAGCTACTCCGAGAACAATAACCAACCCAACTGCGCAGGTTTTAGAAATTAAAAACCGCTTGTTTTTGATTGACTGCGGAGAAGGAACTCAGGTTCAGCTCAGGAAAAACAAGATTAAATTCTCAAAAATTAATCACATTTTTATTTCTCATCTTCATGGGGATCATTTGTTTGGATTGATCGGAACTATTTCGACTTTTTCTCTTTTAGGAAGAGCAACCGATTTGCATATTTACGGACCAAAAGGAATTAAAGAGCTTATCCTGCTTCAATTAAAACTGACGGAATCATGGACAACTTACAATTTGTTTTTCCACGAATTAGAATCGAAAGAAAGTGAAGTTATTTTTGAAGATAAGAAAGTTATAGTAAAGACAATTCCGCTGAAACATCGTGTTTATACTAATGGTTATCTTTTTCAGGAAAAACCGGATGAAAGAAAACTGAATGTTGAAGCTGTTCAGAACTATGATATCCACGTTGCTTATTATCAGAAAATAAAAAATGGTGGAGATATTACATTGGATAACGGAACTGTAATTGAAAATGAAAAACTGACTTTTGACCCGGCACCAACCAAAAGTTATGCTTTTTGTTCGGACACTGTTTATCACGAAGCCATAATCCCGATTATTGAAAATGTAGATGTTTTGTATCATGAGTCTACCTTTTTGGAGTCAGAAGCGGCTTTGGCACAAAAAACATTGCATTCAACAGCGAAAGAAGCAGCGCGAATTGCTTTAAAAGCGAATGTAAAACAATTGATTTTAGGTCATTATTCGACACGATATGATGGTTTGGAACGTTTTAAAGCAGAAGCGGAGGAAGTTTTCTCAAATGTGCTTTTGGCAGATGATGGCCAGAGTTTTGAGTTTTAAATAAGTCTTAAGGTCATAAGTCGAAAGTCCTAAAGTCAGCTTCAATAAGAATCTAAGAAGTCTAATGTCTAAGAAGTCTAAAAATCTAAAAAAAATGAACGATTTAAGTAATTATAGAAGATCTTACGAAAAGAGCGAATTACTGGAAACTAATATTCCGGAAGATCCGATTAATCTTTTTAATCGCTGGTTTCATGAAGTGGAAGATTTTGGTGGAAGCGGAGAAGTGAATGCGATGACGGTTTCAACAATTGGATTGGATGGTTTCCCGAAATCGCGTGTTGTTTTATTGAAAAAATTCTCTGAAGAAGGATTTATATTTTATACCAATTATAATTCTGAAAAAGGAAAAGCGATTGAAGCAAACCCAAATGTTTGCCTGTCTTTTTTTTGGCAGGAGATGGAGCGTCAGGTGATAATAAAAGGAATTGCGCAAAAGACTTCTGAAAATATTTCAGATGGTTATTTTGATTCTCGTCCGGATGGAAGTAAGCTGGGAGCAATAGTTTCAAATCAAAGCGAAGTTATTCCGTCGAGAACTTTTTTAGAAGAAAACCTGAAAAAACTGGAAGCAGAATTTGAAGGAAAAGAGATTCCGAGACCTGAAAATTGGGGTGGTTATTTAGTAACTCCCTTACAAGTAGAATTTTGGCAAGGAAGACCAAATAGACTTCACGACAGAATTCGTTATACAAGCCAATCTGATTTTTCATGGAAGATTGAGCGGTTATCGTCTTAATTGTAAGAAAATTATATGTTAAATTAAAATTTTAATGTATTTCATCGATTATTTTTGTAGTTTACCGACAATTTGAATACGTTTGACGTAAGAAAAGTGAAACAATTTATTCAAATATAAAAATTTAAAGGATTTGCCCCAACATTTACTTTAAGCATTAAACTACTGTATGATTATGAAGAAGATAATGCGCATCATGACGTTCATTGCAATACTTTTTGCAATGAACGCATGTTCTGCCGACACTGCCGAGGGAACCGAAAACAGTACTTCAACTGAAATTCTGATTACGAACTACACGTACAATGATTCAGAATTAGAAACCTTGAAATTGATTAACGATTACCGTGTGAGTATTGGTCTAAATGCTTTAGAACCAATCAATCATATTTCAGCTAAATGTGAAGAACACAACAAATATATGATCGAAAAAAATGTTGTTGATCATAATGATTTTGTGGCTCGTTCTGAAAATCTTGAAAAAGTGCTTGGTGCAAAAAAAGTAGGTGAGAATGTCGCGTACAATTACAAAACTTCGGAAGCTGTTGTGAAAGCTTGGCTAGAAAGTCCAGGACATAAGGAAAATATTGAAGGTAATTTTACTCATTTTGGTATAGCAATAACTGTCGATGCTAAAACTGGTAAAAAATATTATACTAACATTTTTGTTAGATTATAAGCTTGATTGAAAACTGGTTGGTTTTTAGTGATCGTTGCAGGTTTTTTTTAAGCTGTGACGATTTTTTTTTTGAAAAAAAAGCTGCCCATTTTAGGCAGCTTTTTTTCTTCCAATTATGATAATCTAATTAACTAAAGTGCTGTAATTATAAATTCGCTTCGTCTGTTCATTTGATGTTCTTCTTCTGTACAAGGAACGCCATCAGAACATTTGTTTACAAGCTGAGTTTCACCATATCCTTTTCCGGTTAAACGATCGGATTTTATACCATTTTTAATTAACCATTGAATAGTGGATTTTGCTCTTCGGTCAGATAAACCTTCATTGTATTGATGCGATGCACGGCTATCGGTGTGTGAACGAATATCCAATTTCATAGCTGGATAGTCGTTTAACACGGCCAGAATTTTTTCTAAATCCAATGCAGCTTCAGGTCGAATGTTTGATTTGTCTAAATCGAAGTAAATCATTTTGATACCAAAACATTTTCCTAAATCATCACCAACCGTTACACGACACATGCGTTTGGTTAAAGCAATTGGCAAGTCGGTTTTTCCACTTACTTTATCAATAGTTACACTAACTTCTTTGGTTTCATAATCTTGTTTTTCGGCACGTACATTATATGTTTTTTTACAATCGACTGGAAGTTTATACAATCCTGTATCGTCTGCCGTTGTAGTAGCTTTGATTACTTGATTTTCGTATAAAGTTACTTTTGCGCCTGGCAAAATTTCATTTGTAGCAATATCCGTTATAATACCGCTCAACTCTTGAATACATTTCAGCCTTCGGGTTTCCAAAAATTTGTAAATATCATCAGAACCTAATCCGCCGTCTTTATTGGAACTGAAATAACCCAATCTGCTGACTGGATCAATAAAATAGGCAAAATCATCTTTTGGAGAATTGATATCGGCACCTAAATTCTGAATATTGCTGATTGTTCCGTCGCTGTCAATATCACCCACAAAAACATCTAATCCGCCCAGTCCGGGATGACCATCTGAAGCAAAGTAAATTTCGTTGTCATCTGTTACATACGGAAATGTTTCTTTTCCTTCAGTATTAATAGTTTTTCCTAAATTTTCAGGAGTTCCATAACTTCCATCTGCGTTGACACTCACTTTATATATATCAGACTGTCCGACAGTACCTGGCATATCAGAAGCAAAATAAAGTGTTTTTCCATCTGCACTAAGTGCTGGATGCGCGGTACTGTAATTGTCACTTGTAAAAGAAAGTGGCGCTATATTGGTCCACTGTCCTTTGCTGTCAAGTGTGGCTTTATATAATTTTACTAAAGTAATTTTATTAGCATCTTTCCCTTTTTTTCCGTCAACAAAATTGTTTCTTGTGAAGTAAGCCGTTTTTCCATCTTTTGAAAACACTGGAGTTGCTTCGTTGAATTTACTGTTTAAAGCATTTTTGAACTTGTTTACTTTACTTGCAGTATAAGTAGCCGGATCAACATCAGCATCATAAATATTGGTAAAATATTCGCCAGTCCATTTGTGTTTTCGCTGAGAAAAATTTCCAGTATCTCGCGCAGAAGCAAAGTATAATTTATTGTTGTAAACAAAGGAACCGTAATCTGAATATTTGCTGTTTATTCCGGCGTTTTCAATATTATATCGTCCCGAATTTGCTTTAATCTGTTCTAGGTAATTTACATCTTCTTTATACAGTTTTGCTCTGTTGTCGTTTGAGTTTTTGGCATCAAATTCATCTAGAATTTTATTTGCTTTTGCTGTATCTCCTATTGATTTTAACGATTGAGCATATCTGTAATAATATTCAGGTTCTATGTTCGAACTCATTGCAAACAACTCACCATACCATTTAGCAGCTCCTTCAAAATCTGAATTGAAGTAATAAGAATTTCCAAGTTTCTTGAACATTTCTTCAGATTTATATCCTTTATTTGCTACTTTTTCATACGTCTTTATTGCATCAACGTAAGCGTAATTATTGTATTTTTTATCGCCAGAATTTACTTTTGACTGCTGTGAATAACTGTCCAATGAAAAAACGCTTACAAATGTTAGGCAAAGGAAAATATAATTTTTCATAGTACTTATTTTTAGAAGAAACGAGGAGTTGTTATTTTACCATTTTTAGTAAAGAATTCATAACGCAGGAATATCTCGTGTGATCCTGAATTATAATTATTCAGGTTTGTGGTTTCATGGTCGTAACCGTAACCTAAATAAAGACCGTCAGTGATTTGGAACCCAACCATAGCACTTAATGAAGCACTCCATCTATAAGCGACACCGGCAACAAACTTGTCAAAGAACATAAAGTTCGCTGAAAGATCTACTTGAAGCGGCGCACCTTCAACCATTTTAGTAAGTACAGCTGGTTTGAATCTGATGTATTGATATTTATCAAGATCAAATACATAACCTGCCATTAAATAATAATTGATTTTGTCTTTGAAAATGGCAATATCATTATCATCGTAGCGATTTGTTTCGATGAAATTTGGGATAGAAAAACCAACATAAGCTTTATCTGAATGCCAATAAACTCCGGCTCCAACGTTAGGGGTAAATTTATTATCCAAATCCTGAAACTGTGGATCTCCTGAAATATCAGGATTCAGTTTGCTTACATCCAAATTGAATATATTGGCTGTTCCTTTGATACCAAATGAAAGTTTGAAATTTGCTGAGGTTTGTACTGTGTATGAAACATCGACAGAAATATTGTTTTCATTTGTTGGACCAATTTTATCGTTAACAAGTGAAGCTCCAATTCCGAGATTACTGTTATTTATAGGTGTATTTACCGAGAAACTGCTTGTTTCAGGCGCACCATCCAAACCAACCCATTGCGTACGGTATAATCCGAAAAGGCTTAAGGCTCCACGAGAACCTGCATAGGCAGGATTTATGTTTATTGTGTTGTACATGTATTGCGTATATTGAGCATCTTGCTGCGCGTGACCTGCAATAGTTACAAACAGAATGACGAAGTAAAATAATTTTGTTCTCATAGTAGATATTTATTATTTCAATTTTACTATTGAATTATTAATGAAATCCTCTAAAAAATCCACGATATTATACTTTCAATTCCCGGATTTTTTGTTCTCTGCTGTATCAGGCTGATATAGTTAATTATATCAGCCTTTGCAGCCTGGGTTTATTTTGAAAGATAGAGGTATCCGTCTTTTTTGTTATACTGAATTACATTATTACCGTCTAAAGATTTGTAAGTCACAATGTAGAAGTAAGTTCCTGTTGGCAATCCTTCAGATTTGTTAACAGTAGTTCTTCCTCGTGATGTTCCATCAAACGCATTCGTTGTATTGTTATAGTCAGTTGTTTCAAAGACTAATATTCCCCAACGATTATAGATCTCGACTGTATTTCCTGGGTAGCAGGTCAAGTCGCCAATTCCATCAATTACAAATACATCATTTATACCATCTCCATTTGGAGAGAAAGCATTATGTACTAATATGTTTTCACATGGTAATACTTTACAGTCATCATTGATTTCCATATTAAGTACAATGCTTCGAGGGCAGTTTTGATCAGCAATTCTGTACTCAAATGCATAGTTGCCAATTGCTAATCCAAGTGCATTTAATATACCGTCTCTCAATGCATTAGTATTATTTGTGTCAACCCAGGTTCCATTTCTAGGAGTATCTGCCGGAAGAAGAGCAAGCAAGTCAACTAAAGTTGAGTCATCATTACAAGCTGAACTGCTTACCGTTGTTACACCATTTGGAATAACTGTTATAGTAATGGTACCAGTATCACAATTATTTGGATTCAGTTTTTCACAAATCTGATAAGTATAAGTGTAAGTACCAGAAGCTGTTGCACTTCCTACAGTTAAATTACCTGCAGTATCTACAGTTATATTTGGATCAGATTTTACATCTGTGTTCTGCGGTACTAAACTGAAGTTTACCAATTGCAATGTCACAGGAAGACCATTTAGTAAATCATTACTTAGTAAATTTCCAACTACTCCAAATCGGTTACAGCCAATATTGGTATAACTATCATCATTAGCAATTATTGGAGAAGAAGAAACTGTCACGGTTACAATTGCGGTATCGCAGTTTCCAAAATCAGCATTTTCACAAATCTGATAAGTCAGCGTGTAAGTTCCTGCTGGCGTGTTTGGCGCTACAGTAATTGATCCGTCAGGATTTAATGTCAGTACTCCTTTAGGGTCTGGCGTTACTGTTGTCAAAGTAACATCACTTGGATTTACTGGTGAACCATTTAATGTATCATTTGTATAAACGTTGATTACATTTGTTCCTCCTGTTGTTCCGTTTATTGGTCCTGCAGTATCATCATTGGCAACAATTGCAAATGTTGGTCTTGCGATACAGTAAGGATCAGCTGGCGGATAATTTACAACAATCGTTTCACTTGGGTTAACTGAGATAGTAACTGTAGCTGTTGGACGAAGATTTTCAAATCCGTCTGGAGCCTGAATCCATTTATTATCCTGGAATACCCATCCTGGCCAATCGATACCATTTCCATTCTGATCTACTACAGCACCTGGCCATAATACTCTTCCGCTAAGCGGTAAGTTGGTCATCGTAGTGACTACATTATTATTGCTGTCAGCCCATGTAATAGTTACGCCGTTTACAGGTGTAAAGTTTACAGGTGTTGCAGAATAGTCAAGATACGGAACATCGTTCACACAAATTGCAGTTGCTGTAACTGTCATAACCGGAGCTTCAATTGTAATTGTTACAGTTGCTGTGTCACAATTCGAAGTTTGGTCAGCTTCACAAATTTGATATACCATTGTTAATGTTCCAGCTGGAGCATTTGGCAGAATATCAACAGAACCATCAGGATTCAATTGCAAGAATTCGTTTGGAGTTACAGTTGTTATTATAACTTCTGAAGCCGTTATCGGTTGACCTTCAAGTGTATCATTTGTTAGTACATTCAACACATTTGGTGTTGTTGTATTAACTCCAGGGAAAGGTCCGCCATTATCGTCATTTGCAACAATATCTTGGTACTCTTTACAGTTAACTCCAAAGTCAATATCTAAATGAACTAAATCTTCTGGAGTTACATTTACAACGTAGCCATCCGCACTGGTTGTTGTACAAACTGTGTGCATTTGTATTTTGCCAGTTTTAGATACCGCTTTTTTATCAGTATTTGTTGATGGCAATACTTTTACTAATCCAGTTGCTCCTAAAGCAGCTGCAACAGCGTCGAAGTTTGCATCTCTGACAAGTTTAACTTTGTATTCTCCGTAAGGATTTTCACTTTCTGGTCTGTTTCTCCAGAAACCTTGAATTCCAACAATTACCTCATCGTGATATCCGTTTGGACCATCAACAATAACATTAGCACTCTTAGCGTTTCCGAATCCACCGGCATTTAATTCGCCAGCATTTTGTGGACCAGTATAGCTTCCGTCACCGTTTAAGTCAAGCCATTCCCATTGGCTATAGTCAATAGCGCCGTTGCTGTCAGGAATGTTTTTGGTTACAACTCCATCATTATTGGCATCATACCATTCATTTTGAATTCCGTCACTATTGACGTCATACCAAACATAATCTCCTAAAACTGGAAGTTTTGATTTTCCATATAAGAAGTCATGTACTTGGAATTTACATTCTTCAAGAGTTGTAAAGAATAAGCTTGAATTTACAGGATATAATTGATATGCACTATTCAAATTAGCATCTTGAACCTGAACTAAATAACTTCCTGCAACCATGCCAGAGAATGAATATTCTCCATTAGCATTAGTGATGCGAATTAAAATTGGACCAGGTGTAGTACCTTGAGGGATCAATGTTACAGGTACATTCGCAATCGGAGTGTTAGTGTCAACATTAATTACCTGTCCAGAAACTTTCACTTTATAATTTGGTTGCGTAATGGTAACAGTTGCTGTTGCTGTACAAACTTGGCCTTCACCATTAACAGGTGCAGTTGCAGTAAGTGTATAAGTTCCAGCTGGCAAATTAGTATTTCCAACAACTTCATTATTAGCATTTGTAATTACAACCGTTGCGCCTGGACTGCTAGTTACAGCAATAGAACCATCAGTTCCGTCAAGACAGCTTACGTTTGTTGGAACTCCAGAAACTGATACTTTATTGTCAACAGTAAATGTCTGAACTAATTCGGTTTTGTTTCCTGCACAATCTGTCAATGTATAAGTTCTAGTTAATACATAAGCATTTCCGTCGCAGCCATTAGCTCCATTGTTAGAATCGCTTACAGTAACGGTTACTTTTCCGCCACAATTATCAGCTTCATCTGTAATATCATCTGGGCTACCAGTTGGAATTTCAGCAGTGCTTTGTAAGCCCGCAACATTTGCTGGAGCAGTTCCTGTTGGAGGTGTTGTATCTCTAACTGTAATGATTTGAGTAAATGAAGCTGTGTTTCCAGAACAATCACTTGTTGTCCATTTGCGTGTCAGTGTATATTCGGTTCCACATTCATTTTTAATATCGCTTTTAGTTTCAGACAATACAATTGGTAAATCACCACCGCAATTATCAGAAGCTTGAACATTAGCTGGTTCCGGAACGGCATCACATGAAACTGTAATATCAGTTGGAAGTTCACCATTAAACACTGGATTTGTAGTGTCCTGAATTGTTATTACCTGAGTGAAAGTTCCAGAAGTATTTCCACAATCATCTTTAACAGTCCAAGTATTGGTATAAGTTCCAGCATTTGAACATCCTTCAGAAGCTACAAATTGGCCGCTTACTTTTATAACATTAGAAACATCAGTATCACATGCGTCAGTTGCTGTTGGGAATAAGGCTTGCGCCGATGCCAAAGCTTCCTGATCACTGCATTCTATAGTTTTGTTTAAAGAAGCAGTTTGTGTTGTCCAAGTTGGAGCCGTTTTGTCTTCAATTGTAATTACCTGAGTGAAAGTAGCCGAAGTATTTCCGCAATCGTCTTTCACAGTCCAAGTATTAGTATAAGTTCCAGAATTAGCACATCCTTCAGAAGCCATAAACTGACCGCTTACTTTTACAATATTAGAAACATCCGTGTCGCACGCATCAGTCGCAGTTGGGAATAAGGCTTGCGCCGATGCCAAAGCTTCCTGATCACTGCATTCTATAGTTTTGTTTAAAGAAGCGATTTCAGTTTTCCAAGTTGGAGCTGTAATATCCTGAACAATTATAGTCTGACTAACTGGAAGTGAAACATTTCCACAAGCATCTTTAGCTGTCCACGTTCTTGTTTTAGTGTATGACCCTGCGCAATCTCCTGGAGTAACAGTATCTTCATAAGTTAAAGAAGAAATTGTACCATTCAAATCTGTTGCAGTTGCCTGAGCAAATACAGGTTCTGCAGGACAGTTGATTGTTGAAGTTGCTGGAAGCGGATCAATTACTGGCAAGATAGAATCTCCGTCGATAATTTCGAATGATTCGCTGTGTGTACATCCTTTAGCATCAGTGATTATTACTGTATAGCTTCCTGAAGCAAGGTTGCTTGCTGTAGCTGTAGTCTGTACAGGAATTGTATTCCAAGAGTAAGTGTATGGAGCAGTTCCGCCAGAAGCAACAACAGTAGCCGATCCAGTAGCAGCACCGCCACAACCAGGATTTATTTGTGATTTAGTCGCTGTCAATGGCGCTTGTGGCTCAGATATAATTACTTGTTCAGTATCAGTACATCCTTTTTCGTCAGTCACAGTTACAATGTAAGTTCCTGCGGTAAGATTAGTTGCTGTAGCTGAAGTCTGTACCGGAACAGTATTCCAAGAATAAGAGTAAGTTCCAGTTCCGCCAGTTGCAGAAGCTGTTGCTGAACCAGTTGCATCTCCTTTACAGTTTACATCAGTTTTAGAAGTGATAGAAGCAGTCAATGGATTAGTTGGCTCAGATATGATTACTTGTTCAGTATCTGTACAACCTTTTTCATCAGTTACAGTCACAATGTAAGTTCCTGCAATAAGATTAGTTGCTGTAGCTGAAGTCTGAATAGGATTTGTATTCCAAGAATAAGAATAAGTTCCAGTTCCACCAGTTGCAGAAGCTGTTGCTGAGCCAGTTGCATCTCCTTTACAGTTTACATCAGTTTTAGAAGTAATAGAAGCTGTCAATGGATTTGCTGGTTCAGATATGATTACTTGTTCAGTATCCGTACATCCTTTTGCATCTGTCACAGTTACTATGTAAGTTCCTGCGATAAGACCGGTTGCTGTTGCAGTATTTTGAGCCGGAACAGTATTCCAGGAATAAGAGTAAGTTCCGTTTCCACCAGTTGCAGAAGCTGTTGCAGAACCAGTTGCGTCTCCTTTACAGTTCACATCAGTTTTAGAAGTGATAGAAGCTGTCAAAGGTGCTTGTGGCTGGCCGATCACAACTGAGCATTTAGTTTTGTAGCCTAATTTGTCAGTAACGGTTACTTCGTGAGTGCCGGCAGTCAATCCGATAGCCTGAGCAGTTGTTTCGCCATTATCCCATAAGTAGGTGTACTCGCCATTTCCACCTATTGCCACTACAGTTGCTTTACCGTTGCTGTCTCCGTAGCATTTGGCTGGATCGTCCTGAGTAATGCTGCATGATAAGACATTTGGTTCAGTGATGGTTACAGTACAAGTTGTTTTACAACCTTTAGAATCCGTTACGGTTACTGAATGAAGACCTGCACTAAGTGCAAGCGCTTTTTGAGTAGTTTCGTTGTTGTCCCACAAGTAAGTATAGCCTCCGTTTCCTCCAAGCGGAGTAACAGTTGCCTCTCCGTCACTTAATCCGTTAGCAGTAACAGCTTTGTTTTGTACAACTGAGCAGCTTAAAACTGCACTTGGCTCGCCGATTGTCACTGTTTCAGTATCAGTACATCCTTTTGAATCAGTCACTATCACGATATAAGTTCCGGTAACAAGATTTGTTGCAGTAGCTCCAGTTTGTACAGGAACAGTATTCCAAGAATAAGAGTATCCTGCTGTTCCGCCAGTAGCCGAAGCTGTTGCAGAACCAGTCGCATCGCCTTTACAGCTTACGTCAGTTTTAGAGTCTATTGCGGCAACCAAAATGTTAGAAGGCTCTCCGATTGTCACTGTCTCAGTATCAGTACAACCTTTTGAATCGGTCACTGTCACGATATAAGTTCCGGCAACAAGATTTGTTGCAGTAGCTCCAGTTTGAACAGGAACAGTATTCCAAGAGTAAGAGTAGCCTGTTGTTCCGCCAGTAGCCGAAGCTGTTGCAGAGCCAGTAGCATCGCCTTTGCAGCTTACATCTGTTTTAGAATCTATTGCAGCAAGTAAAGCATTAGAAGGCTCACCGATTGTTACTGTTTCAGTATCGGTACATCCTTTAGAGTCAGTCACAGTCACGATGTAAGTTCCCGCAACAAGATTTGATGCAGTAGCTGTATTTTGGGCTGGAACAGTGTTCCAAGTATAAGAGTAAGTTCCGTTTCCTCCTGTAGCCGAAGCTGTTGCAGAACCAGTTGCGTCTCCTTTGCAGTTCACATCTGTTTTAGAGTCTATTGCAGCCGCCAAAGGTGCTTGTGGTTGACCGATTACAACTGAACATTTTGTTTTGTAGCCTAATTTGTCAGTAACGGTTACTTCGTGAGTGCCGGCAGTCAATCCTATAGCCTGAGCTGTTGTTTCGCCGTTGTCCCATAAGTAGGTGTACTCACCATTTCCACCTATTGCCACTACAGTCGCTTTACCGTTGCTGTCTCCGTAGCATTTGGCAGGATCGTCCTGAGTAATGCTGCATGATAAAACATTTGGTTCAGTAATGGTTACAGTGCAAGTTGTTTTGCAACCTTTAGAATCCGTAACGGTTACTGAATGAAGACCTGCACTAAGTGCAAGCGCTTTTTGAGTAGTTTCGTTATTGTCCCACAAGTAAGTATAGCCTCCGTTTCCTCCAAGCGGAGTAACAGTTGCCTCTCCATCACTTAATCCATTAGAAGTAACAGCTTTGTTTTGTACAACTGAGCAGCTTAAAACTGCACTTGGTTCGCCGATTGTCACTGTTTCAGTATCACTACATCCTTTTGAATCGGTCACTGTCACAATATAAGTTCCGGCAACAAGATTTGTTGCAGTAGCTCCAGTTTGTACAGGAACAGTATTCCAAGAATAAGAGTATCCTGCTGTTCCGCCAGTAGCCGAAGCTGTTGCAGAACCAGTTGCGTCGCCTTTGCAGCTAACGTTAGTTTTAGAGTCTATTGCAGCAAGTAAAGCATTAGAAGGTTCTCCTATTGTCACAGTTTCAGTATCAGTACATCCTTTTGAATCGGTCACAGTCACGATGTAAGTTCCCGCGACAAGATTTGATGCAGTAGCTCCAGTCTGAACAGGAACAGTATTCCAAGTATAAGAGTATCCTGCAGTTCCGCCAGTAGCCGAAGCTGTTGCAGAACCAGTAGCATCGCCTTTACAGCTTACATCTGTTTTAGAATCTATTGAAGCAAGTAAAGTATTAGAAGGCTCTCCGATTGTCACTGTTTCAGTATCGGTACATCCTTTAGAGTCAGTCACTGTCACGATATAAGTTCCGGCAACAAGATTTGTTGCAGTAGCTCCAGTTTGTACAGGAACAGTATTCCAAGAGTAAGAGTAGCCTGCTGTTCCGCCAGTAGCCGAAGCTGTTGCAGAACCATTAGCATCGCCTTTACAGCTTACATCTGTTTTAGAATCTATTGCAGCAAGTAAAGCATTAGAAGGCTCTCCGATTGTCACAGTTTCAGTATCGGTACACCCTTTTGAATCGGTCACAGTTACGATATAAGTTCCGGCAACAAGATTTGTTGCAGTAGCTCCAGTCTGAACAGGAACAGTATTCCAAGAGTAAGAGTAGCCCGCTGTTCCTCCAGTAGCTGAAGCTGTTGTAGAACCAGTAGCATCGCCTTTGCAACTTACATCTGTTTTAGAATCTATTGAAGCAAGTAAAGTATTAGAAGGCTCTCCGATTGTCACTGTTTCAGTATCAGTACATCCTTTAGAGTCAGTCACAGTCACGATGTAAGTTCCGGCAACAAGATTTGTTGCAGTAGCTCCAGTTTGTACAGGAACAGTATTCCAAGAGTAAGAGTAGCCTGCTGTTCCGCCAGTAGCCGAAGCTGTTGCAGAACCATTAGCATCGCCTTTACAGCTTACATCTGTTTTAGAATCTATTGCAGCAAGTAAAGCATTAGAAGGCTCGCCGATTGTTATTGTTTCAGTATCGGTACAACCTTTAGAATCAGTCACAGTCACGATATAAGTTCCGGCAACAAGATTTGTTGCAGTAGCCCCAGTTTGAACAGGAACGGTATTCCAAGAGTAAGAGTATCCTGCTGTTCCGCCAGTAGCCGAAGCTGTTGCAGAACCAGTAGCATCGCCTTTGCAGCTTACATCTGTTTTAGAGTCTATTGCGGCAAGTAAAGCATTAGAAGGCTCTCCGATTGTCACTGTTTCAGTATCGGTACATCCTTTAGAGTCAGTCACAGTCACGATGTAAGTTCCCGCAACAAGATTTGATGCAGTAGCTCCAGTCTGAACAGGAACGGTATTCCAAGAATAAGAATATCCTGCTGTTCCGCCAGTAGCCGAAGCTGTTGCAGAACCAGTAGCATCGCCTTTACAGCTTACATCTGTTTTAGAATCTATTAAAGCAAGTAAAGCATTAGAAGGCTCACCGATTGTCACTGTTTCAGTATCGGTACATCCTTTAGAATCAGTCACAGTCACAATATAAGTTCCGGCAACTAGACTTGTTGCAGTAGCCCCAGTCTGAACAGGAACAGTATTCCAAGAATAAGAGTATCCTGCTGTTCCGCCAGTAGCCGAAGCTGTTGCAGAACCAGTCGCGTCACCTTTGCAGCTTACATCTATTTTAGAATCTATTGCAGCAAGTAAAGCATTAGAAGGCTCACCGATTGTTACTGTTTCAGTATCGGTACATCCTTTAGAGTCAGTCACTGTCACGATATAAGTTCCAGCAACAAGATTTGTTGCAGTAGCCCCAGTTTGAACAGGAACAGTATTCCAAGAATAAGAATATCCTGCTGTTCCGCCAGTAGCCGAAGCTGTTGCAGAACCAGTCGCATCTCCTTTACAGTTTGCATCTGTTTTAGAGTCTATTGCTGCAACCAAAGCATTTGAAGGCTCTCCGATTGTAACTGTTTCGGTATCGGTACATCCATTTTGGTCTGTTACTGTTACAATGTATGTTCCAACTTTAAGTCCGTTTGCAGTAGCTCCAGTTTGCACAGGAACCGTATTCCAAGAGTAAGAGTAGCTTGCTGTTCCACCAGTAGCCGAAGCTGTTGCAGAACCAGTAGAGTCACCTTTACAGCTTACATCAGTTTTGGAGTCGATTGCGGCAACCAAAGTATTTGATGGCTCGCCGATTGTAACTGTTTCGGTATCGGTACATCCATTTTGATCGGTTACTGTTACGATGTATGTTCCAGCTTTAAGTCCGCTTGCAGTAGCTTCAGTTTGAACAGGGACAGTATTCCAAGAATAGGAATAAGTTCCTGTTCCTCCGGTTGCAGATGCAGTAGCCGAACCGGTAGAATCTCCTTTACATTTTACATCTACTTTCGTATTTACAGCAGCAACTAAAACAGCGTTTGGCTGTCCAATTGTTACAGTATCAGTTTTACTCGAACAGGAATCCGTTACAGTTACGGTATAAGTTCCGGCCGGTAAATTAGATACTGATGGAGTTGTTCCAACTACATTGTTAGAGGCATTTTTCCAAGAATATGTAACAGTTCCAACGGAGTTTGTTACGGTTCCAGCCGTAACGCTTCCTGTACTTGCTCCATAACAAAGAACATCTGTTTTAGACGATGCGGCAATTGCTAAAGCTCCAGCAGGTTGCGTTATTTGAATAGTTAAAATGCCTGTAGCACAATTATTGCTATCTGTTGCGCTAACTTTATATGTTCCAGCACTTAAACCAGAAATATCTTTTGTGGTAGCAAAATCAACATCGTTTTTTGTCCATTTGTAAGTGTATGGACCTTGTCCTCCTGTTGGAGTATTAAGAGTGATAGCTCCATTGTTTCCTCCATAACATGTTACATTTGTTTGTGAAGCAATTGTAATAATTGGACAAGGAACATCTGTCATAGGTGATACTATGTCTTGCGTTGCATTAGCACAAAGGGCGTTTTGAAAGAAAAGTTTCGACGAACTCACTTGCTGGCTTCCACATGTATTTGGTTTTGGAGTCAATCGATATTTTAAAGTGATTGTCTCAACATTTAAGAAATCAATATTCCAGGCAATTTCTTGTCCGGTAATTGTTGTAGTTCCTTTGGTTACTGTAACTGATCCAATTGTAAAATTAGCACCTACAGTCTCTTTTTCAAAAGGAGTTCCTGTTATTCCTTTAGCAACCCAAGATAACTGAGTAAAAATTTGATTGTAAATTCCAGTTAAGTTGGCTGCGTTTTCTGTAAAAAATGAACCTCCAGACTGAACTGTATTCAGTACATTTTCAGCGTTTGTTTGGTCACTTCCACTAATGGCACCAAATAATCCAACAGAAAAGATTTGATTGTTATAAGTAGTGCTTGAAACAGTAACAGTTTTTATATTATTTGCAGCAGTTGTAATGGCTGGCAGACAAGATCCGTTACAGCCATTTCCGCTAGTTCCTGTTACGTTTGGAACTCCATCGGTCAATAAAACCACACTCCTTGCAGTAGCACAGTCATAAGTTGCACCATCTAACACTGTTTTGGCTTTTACAAGCCCGTCCTGAATATTGGTGTTTCCATTTGCGGTAAGCCCGTTTATTATAGTTATTAATCCGTTTTTACCGCTTGCGAGTGTTAATCCCTGTCTAATAGTGGCAGTAGTGCTATAAGTTACAATAGCAACTCTATTTTTGCCTAATGGGTCGTTAACCGGATCAAACATTTTATTGATGAAATCAATAGCAGCATCCTGAGCATATGCTAAAGGTTTTGGATTGTTTCCATCACCCATACTTCCGGATACGTCAATAACTAAAACAACTTCTAAAGGTCTTACAACCGGATTTGAACCCTGAATTTTTAATTCAACATCCAGCGCTCCACAAACTCCAGGCGCAACAGTAACAGTTTTCGTTGGTGTTATTGTTTGTGCAAAACCTATGGCAGATGATAATAAGAAAAACAGCATACAAAACGTTATGCGAGCTTTTTTTATTAAATGGATAAAGTGTAATGTTTTTTTCATTTTATAGGAATTTAAATTGAAAAACAACTAAATATTTTGCTGTGAATATTTAATTTTCAGAAGGATTATTTACGATCGTATGTACAACAGTGTTTACTGTGTAATTAGCGCAGTTTGTTGATGTAGCATTGATTTGCATGCAGTTCCATTTGTTGTAGGCCGTGCCCTGTGGCACTGTTAAATGAACTGAAAAAGTAGCTGTTTGATTGGCTGAAAGCGAGATAGAAGTGATTGGAATATTGCTATTATCCAAAAAACTTCCAGTCAAATTTACGTTTTGAGACGAACTGCTTCCATCATTATTCGAGCAGCTGGAGTTTATGTTTAAAACGCTTAAGTTATAAACATCATCTGAATTTCCTGTATTGGATAAAACCAGTGTAAAATAAGCACCGTCCTTGCCTGCATTACTGTAGATCCTGTCTTTTTCAACTCCCAGAGTTGCTCTACACGAACCAGATTGCGCAAATGAAACGGTTGTAATCAAACAAAGCAGTAATGAAAAAATACTTTTATCGAAGATGTTTTTTCTGAACGAAAAAATAGACTTACAATTTGCTACAAATTTCACTGCTTTTTCAAGAGTAGATTTACTTTTCATAACTTAAGATTTAGTTTTGTGGTATTTATGAAATTTTAACAGAATCAAAATTATATTAGAGTTTTTGTAATTAAATTTTTTTGTCTGTAACTAACCTAAAAACTCGTTTAACTACCTTTTTTTGCCAAAAAATCAATCAAAAAAAATCATTTTTTGACCGATTTTAACAAATTTAAATTGTTCTTTTTCTTTCTTTTTTGATCAAAAAATCAACTTTTGAATCTTTGTAAATGGCTAATAATCAATTATTTAGTTAAAATTTTACAAATTTGTAAAATATCGATGAAGTGATAGTTTTAATAGATGAAGTACACTTTTTTGTTAAAACGCATCCGTCGATTTTTTGGATTGTTAAAGTTTTAAATATTTCGCATTCTTGTTAAAATTTTCTTAGAATGTTAACAGAAATAAAAAATAGAGGAGGATTAAAAATTCTTTTGTAAATTAGAACTTAGAAAGTAGTTTTCTGAATCAATGCATTTATTATTAAATACTCTTTTTATGAAAAACTTAATTTTAATACGACATGCAAAATCTAGCTGGGAAGCACCTTTAAAAGATTTTGACAGACCTTTAATGAAAAGAGGGATTTTAGATGCTCACGAAGTATCTTCTAATATTTCAAAATATCTCCCGAAAACCTATATAATATGGAGTAGCACCGCTGCACGTGCTTCAGAAACAGCTCTTATTTTTGCTCAAAACATTTCTTACCCCATAGAAAGTATCGTTTTCAAAGATGATCTTTATACTTTTGATGATAAACAGCTCGAAAAAGTTATCAAATCGTGTGATAATAGTTTAGAAAGCGTTATTCTTTTTGGACATAACGAGGCTATTACAAATTTTGTTAATAAATTTGGGGATGTTTTTATCGAAAACGTTCCGACTTCAGGTTTTGTATCCCTGCAATTCGATTCTGATAGCTGGGATGCTCTCAATAAAGGCAAGACACATAAAACAATTTTCCCCAAAGATTTAAAATAAATAAAGTGTACGAACAGAAATATATCGATCGAGAAAAAAGTTGGTTAGCGTTTAATGCAAGAGTGCTTCAGGAAGCTGCAGACAATACAGTTCCACTTTTAGACAGACTGCGTTTTGTTGGAATTTTTTCAAACAATTTAGATGAATTTTTCAGAGTTCGCTATGCTGCAATTCGGAGATTGAGCCTTTCAGGTATTTCTGGCGAAAAATATTTAGGCGGAATTTCTGCCCATCAATTAATTAAGGATATTACCGAAATCGTAATTCAGCAACAGTCTGAAAGTTTGCGTATTCTTGGAAATATTGAAGCAGAGCTGGAAGCCGAAAATATCTTTATCATTAATGAAACTCAGATTACCCAAAAACAGGAATGTTTCTTAAAAGACTTTTTTACACAAAAATTAAGTCCGGAGTTGGTAACTATTATTTTGAATGATCTGGCAGTTTTTCCAGTTTTAAAAGATACTTTAGGATACTTGGCAGTTCGATTGGAATTGAAAAATGATGAAGTTCGATATGCTTTAATTGAAATTCCAAAAAATATAAACCGATTCGTTGTACTTCCTTCAGAAGATGATAAACAATATGTAATTTTAATTGATGATGTAATTCGTTACAAACTGAAAAGCATTTTCAATATTTTTGATTATAAAAGTGTTTCGGCACATATGATCAAAATCACGCGTGATGCACAGTTAGATATAGACAGCGACTTAAGTAAAAGTATGTTGGAAAAAATATCGACTTCCGTAAAAGACCGCCGAATTGGTGAGCCTGTTCGTTTTATTTATGACAATTTAATTGAAGAAGATACGCTGCAGTTTTTTTTAGAAAAAATGAAAATTGTAGAAACAGATAGTATAATTCCCGGTGGAAGATATCACAACCGTCGTGATTATATGGGATTTCCAAATCTAGGGCGTTACGATTTATTGTATAAACCAAATGAACCTTTGCCGGTTCCAGGCCTAAGCCTCGATGGAAGTATTCTTGAAAAAATCAATAAAAAAGATTATTTGGTACACGCTCCTTATCAATCTTTTTCTTATTTGACTAAATTTTTGCGTGAAGCAGCTTTAGATCCAAAAGTTACAAGTATTAAAATTACGTTATATCGTTTAGCAAAGAATTCACAGATTATCAGTTCTTTAATTAATGCGGCGAAAAATGGTAAAAAAGTAACCGTGCAAATTGAGCTTCAGGCCCGTTTTGACGAAGCAAGTAATATTTCGTACGCAGAACAAATGCAAACGGAAGGAATTGATCTTATTTTTGGAATTAAAGGCTTGAAAGTGCACAGTAAAATATGTGTAATTGAAAGAATCGAAGATGGGAAAACACGCCGTTACGGATTTATTTCAACTGGAAACTTTAATGAATCAACAGCTAAAATTTATACTGATGTTACACTTTTTACATGTCATCAGGGAATTTTAAAAGATACATCAAAAATATTTGAATTCTTCGATATCAATTATAGAGTTCACAGATACAAACATTTAATTGTATCTCCTCATTATACAAGAAGCAAGTTTATTAAATTAATTGACCGTGAAATTTTGCACGCTCTTGCAGGCAGAAAAACACACATTAAATTAAAAATGAACAGTTTATCTGATTTTAAAATGATCGATAAACTTTACGAAGCAAGTAATGCGGGCGTAAAAATTCAGCTTCAGGTAAGAGGAATTTGTTCTCTTATTCCCGGAATTCCCGGAATGAGCGAAAATATAGAAGCAATAAGTATTGTAGATAACTACTTAGAGCATTCGCGAGTTTATATTTTTGGAAACGCAGGTTTAACTGAAGTTTATATTTCATCTGCCGATTTTATGACTAGAAATCTTGATGGAAGAGTAGAAGTAACCTGTCCAATTTATGATCTTGAAATTAAAAAAGAACTGATTGATAATTTTAATATTGCATGGAAAGGAAATGTTAAAGTAAGATATCATTCATATAAATTAGATAACAAATACAAGCCTCGAAATCATCATGCCCCATTTAGAGCGCAATTTGAAACCTATAAATATTACCAAAACAAAATTGAGATAGCTGAAACAGTTCCTCAGAAAATAGATTAATTAAAACCAATTTTTCAAATCATAAGTGAGCATGATTAATATTAGAAAATTTGCAGCAATAGATATCGGTTCAAATGCCATGAGGCTTCTGATATCGAATGTTGTAGAACAAGAAGGCAAAGAACCACAATTTAATAAAAGTTCGCTTGTTCGTGTGCCAATTCGTTTGGGACAAGATGCCTTTACTGTTGGAGAAATATCACAAGAAAATACAGATCGAATGGTGGATGCCATGAAAGCATTCAATCTTTTGATGAAAGTTCATAAAGTAGAGCGCTATATGGCGTTTGCTACTTCGGCAATGCGTGAGGCATACAATGCCAAAGAAGTTGTGGCCTTGATTAAAAAGAAAGCCGATATTAAAATAGAAATTATTGACGGTAAAAAAGAAGCTGCCATAATTGCTTCGACAGATTTACATCATTTATTAAAAACAGATGAAACCTATTTATTTGTAGATGTTGGTGGTGGAAGTACCGAGTTTACATTGTTTTCTGACGGAAAAATGATCAATTCAAGATCATTTAAAGCCGGAACAGTACGTTTGTTAAATAATATGGTTTGCGATGTGGTTTGGGATGAAATTGAAAAATGGATTAAAACCAATACTGCTGATTATGATGAAGTTACTTTGATTGGATCTGGAGGAAACATCAATAAATTATTTAAAATGTCTGGAAAACAGCAGGAAAAACCGCTTTCATACATTTATATTAATTCGCAATATGCTTTCTTGAATTCATTAACGTATGAACAAAGAATTGCCGAATTAGGTTTGAATTCCGACCGTGCCGACGTTATCATACATGCAACGCGTATTTATTTGAACGCAATGAAATGGAGTGGAGCGCGTCAGATTTATGTTCCAAAAATTGGGCTTTCTGATGGTATCGTAAAAGCAATGTATTACGGCAAAATTTAATTTTATATTTTCAATAAATGAACAAAACAAGACTTGAAGCCTTTAGTGACGGCGTTTTAGCTATTATCATAACTATCATGATTTTAGAAATCAAAGTTCCGGCAGGACATGAATTTGCTGATTTGAAACCGCTTATTCCTAAGTTTTTAAGTTATGTTTTGAGTTTTATTTACGTTGGAATTTATTGGAACAATCACCATTATTTACTTCATGGTTTATCAAAAGTAAACGGAAAAGTGCTTTGGAGTAATCTGCATTTATTGTTTTGGCTTTCATTGATTCCGGTTTCAACGGGCTGGATGGGTGAACATAATTTTGCAAAAGCATCAATGGCTTTGTATGGTATTATTTTGTTGCTATGTGCAATTGCTTATGTCATTTTGCAATATGTAATTATGTGTAATGAAGGCGAAGATTCTCCTTTGCGAAAAGCGCTTGGTAAAGATTTAAAAGGAAAAGCTTCAGCAGTTTTATATATCGTCGGAATTATTTCTTCGTTTTACAACGTATGGATTTCCGGCGCTGCTTATTTTATTGTAGCTATGTCATGGCTTATTCCGGATAAAAGAATTGAAAGAGTTTTTGATTCTAATGATTGATATATGAAATCCGTTTTTCAGTCCATTCAGGATTTTTCTCCAGAAGAATTAAATCTTTTAGATGATTTAATTACTTTTCGTACTTTGAAGAAAGGTGAACTTTTATTGACTGAGAATCAGGTTTGCAATGAGGTTGTTTTTATCAAAAAAGGTATTCTGAGATCTTTTTTTGTAAATCATAAAGGTGACGAAATCACAAATTGCTTTGCTTTTGAAAATGAATTTATGGCCTCTTTTGCTAGTTTCATCACAGAAGAAAAAGCCGAAGAAAATATTCAGGCTCTTGCCGAAACTGAATTACAGATTTTAAGCAGAAGTGCTTTGGATAAACTTTATAAATCAGGTTTTAATTGGCAGGAAACAGGAAGAAAGTTAACCGAAATTGAATTTGTCAATCTTCATAAAAGAATGGTTTCTTTTCAGAAATTATCTGGAGCACAGCGTTATGAAGAACTATATCAGAATCATCAAAAATATTTGCAGCTAATTCCATTGCAATATTTAGCTTCTTATTTAGGAATTACTCCAAGACATTTAAGTCGAATCAGAAAAAGTTTTTTAGAGACATTTGTCTAGTAAAATAATGTGTCGTAATGGTATTTTTGAAAAAAAAATGATATGAAAAAAATACTAATTATAAACGGACATCCTAATCCAGCAAGTTTCAATTTCGGAATTGCTGAATCTTATAAAAACGGCGCAATTGCTTCTGGAACTCAAGTTGAAACAATTGCAATTGCCGATTTAAAATTCAATCCCAATTTGCAGTTTGGTTATCAAAAACGAACTGAATTAGAACCGGATTTAATTGAATCCTGGGAGAAAATCCAAAGAGCTGATCATTTAGTTTGGATTCATCCCGTTTGGTGGGGCGGACTTCCGGCAATCACAAAAGGTTTTATTGATCGTTTATTTCTGCCCGGAATGGCTTTTCAATACAGAGAGAATTTGGTTTGGTGGGATAAACTTCTTAAAGGAAAAACAGCTCATATCATAACAACTTTAGATCAGCCAGGCTGGTATTATCGATTGTTTTTTGGAAGACCAAGTGTAAATCAATTAAGAAAATCAACTTTGGAATTTTGCGGAATAGAACCAGTAAAAGTGAGTTACATCGGAATTATAAAAACAGCCGATGAAATTCAGAGAAAAAAATGGCTTGAGAAAGTTTATAATTTCGGATTTCAGAATAAATAAATTTCTGAAATCAAAAAAAGATTAATCTTTTAAATCCAGTCCAAATGTTGAACGCAAAAGTTCAAGATTTGGATTGATTTCTAAAAGGCGATTATAACGATCCTGATTATTATAAGTTCTTTTGGTTTCAGCTTGTTCATTTACAATTACCTCGATTGTAATGTCGTGGTTGTGCAAATGTCCTTTTAAATGTCCAAGTAATCCATTCATCTGACTTTCAAATTCCAGTTTAGAACCTTCATTTGGTAATTCATAAGTGATTCTTGTTCCGTTTAAAACAGGATCGCTGATCAATAAGATAGATTCCATGATTTTTAGACCTTTCTGACCTAAACGCTCCGCATATTTATTCCAATGCAAAAGCATGTCAGTTTCGTTAAATTCCTCGGTAGGTAATACAGAAGAAGGTTTAACGTAAGATTTGCTGCTTTGTTCCAATTCTTTTTTCTTACGGATACTGGCAAGAGAAAAAGCAGAAACTTTTGGAGTATTGCTAGATTCTGTTTCTGGAGTTTGTGAAGTCTGAACTTTCGGAGTTTCAGAAATAGTTGTGTTTTTTGGACTTTCAACTTCAGTTGGAGCAGTTATATTTTCTGATTTTGTATTTTCAGAAACAGCCTGACTTTCAACTTTCGATTTTGAGGTTTGGACTTCAACAATCGAAAAGCTTCCATTTTTATAATAAGTAGGCGGAATTATGAATTGCTCAGCTTTTTTTTTTCTCCATCAAAATTGATAGAGGCTAATTGCATTAAGCATAATTCAACTAAAAGTCGCTGATTCTGACTCAATTTATACTTTAAATCGCAGTCATTTGCAATGTCTATTCCTTTTAATAAAAAATCCTGAGAACATTTCTGCGATTGAACACCATACATTTGTTGTGCCTGTTCTCCAACTTCTAATAACGCAATAGTCGCAGGAGTTTTGCTTACTAATAAATCTCTAAAATGAGATGCTAAACCAGCAATAAAATGATGTCCGTCAAAACCTTTTGAAAGAATGTCGTTGTAGGCAATCAACAAATCTGGAATTTTGTTTTCCAGAATCAAGTCTGTGATTGAAATATAGGTTTCGTAATCTAAAACGTTTAGGTTTTCAGTTACAGCCTGACGCGTTAAATTAGTTCCGCAATACGAAACTACGCGGTCAAAAATAGACAAAGCATCACGCATTGCACCATCTGCTTTTTGAGCAATAATGTGCAGTGCATCATCTTCAAAATTAATTCCTTGACTCGCAGCAACATCAGCCAAATGTTCTTTAGCATCTTTTACTGTAATTCTTTTGAAATCAAATATCTGGCAACGAGATAAAATCGTCGGAATGATTTTGTGTTTTTCTGTTGTTGCTAAAATAAAAATAGCGTGTTTTGGCGGTTCTTCTAATGTTTTTAGAAAAGCATTAAAAGCAGCCGAAGACAACATATGAACCTCGTCAATAATATATACTTTGTATTGTCCGGTTTGTGGCGGGATTCGAACTTGATCAATCAGATTACGAATATCATCAACCGAGTTGTTTGAAGCAGCATCTAACTCAAAAACGTTAAATGCAAAATCTTCATTTGGATCATCATATCCAGGCTGATTTATCTTTCTGGCCAAAATACGTGCACAAGTAGTTTTTCCAACTCCACGCGGTCCCGTGAATAAAAGAGCAGAAGCAAGGTGATTGCTGTCAATAGCATTCAACAATGTGTTTGTAATGGCTTTTTGCCCCACAACATCCTTAAAGGTCTGCGGGCGATATTTACGTGCCGATACTACAAATTGTTCCATATTCTTTTTTATTCGATAGCAAATATAGTCTGAAAATTACCAAATCACAAATCTGAAATTAATAAATCTTTGAGTCATTTATAAGTGGTTTGAATTTGAGAAAGTAACGTGTTTTAATTTAATTTTATAAATAGGATTTTCATATTTTTACTACAAGTTTAACCTTAATAAGACCTAAAATGAAACTATTTTTATTGACTTTATTATTCGTTACAACATTTATTTCAAAAGCACAGAATGTAGCACAAGCAAACCCTGTTTATCAGTTGCGTATTTATGAAATTTTTGAAAACAACAAAAATCATTTTCATGAGCGTTTTCGCGATCACGCGATGCGAATCATGAAAAAATACAATTTTAAAATTACTTCTATTTATGAATCAAAATCAGACAAGAAAACCGAGTTTATTTATTTTCTGGAATGGCCAGACGAAAAAACAATGAAACAAGCATGGGAAGGTTTTAAAGCTGATAAAGAATGGATCGAAATTAAAAAAGATTTTACTAAAAAACACGGTGATGTTGTGGGGAATATTGAAGATCGGGTTTTGACTAAACTTGATTATTCTCCGAATTAAAACGAAGCTGACAATAATCAATATGATGAATTCTAAACTTATTTACATGAAAAAATATCTAACACTAATTACAATAATATTTTATTCTTTTAAAATTCACGCACAAACGAAACAAGATACTTTAGATATTAAACGCGTTGCTTTAGCTTATATCGAAGCGCAACATAATCCGAATCCTAAATTGATGGAAAGTGCACTGCATCCAAGAATGGTAAAAAGATCTGTTTTCAGAAATAAAGTCGCTCAAAAAGATTATATCTCAGAATTCTTCGCTGAAAATATGGTTATTCTGGCAGAAACTTATAATGTGAAAGGCGATAAGTTTCCAAAGAATCCTAGAAAAGAAATTAAGTTATTAGATGTTTCTGCTAAAACAGCATCGGTTAAATTATTTGCTGATGCATGGATTGATTATATGCACATTGTGAAGGAAAATGGCGAATGGAAAATTATTAATGTGCTTTGGCAATATAATGACGTGACACAGCATGAATAGATAATTTTCATCTTTATATAGAAGAAAAAGAAAAAATTAATAAAAAACGAAATGAAAAATCCAATAATAACCGTCGACGAAACCCAAGGACATAAATTAAAAATTGCCGGAGGAAATTACCGTATTGTCATTTCAGGAAAAGAAACGAATGGCGAATATGCTGTAATCGAAATGTCAGTTCCGCCTGGCGCCGGACCAAATCCGCACGCACATCCTGATTTTGCAGAAACTTTTTTTGTGTTGGAAGGCGAGGTTACTTTTAAATCGGAATTAGGGATTTATATTGCGAAGAAAAATGCTTTTGTCAATATTCCAAAAGGTGGAATAGTACATGGATTTAAAAACCTGAGTAACGAACCGGCTAAATTATTATGTACAGTTACTCCCGCTGGTTTAGATGATTTGTTTGAAGAAATTGCAAGTTATATGGAAACTAATTCTTCAGCTTCTGAAATTGAAAAGAAAGAAAAAATAAATTCCATTTTTGTAAAATACGGACAAGAAATGTTTCCGCCGGATTATTTGGATTAATCTTTTGTTTTTAACTTCAATTCCGGCTTTTAGCTTAAATCTTATTTTAAGCTTTGACTTCTTTTAAAAAAAAGTACTGGAAAAAATATAAAACCCATAATCATATCGTATAAAGTTTTAGAACTTAATCTATTTAATTTTAGATACTTAATTATTAAATAAAGCGTTATGAAAATTCAATCAATTATATTGGGAATGGGGCTTGCCATTTCTTTACTGTCTTGCAGCCCAAAGGATGCTGACTTAGAAAAACAAATAAGCGAAAAATTAAATACAGCAGGTATACATGTAACTGTGCATGATGGTGTTGCTACAATTGTTGGAAACTGTGATGATGAAGTTTTCAAGAAAAATATCGAACGTTCAGTGAAATCAGTTGAAGGAGTCAAATCGGTTATAAACAACTGCCAGATTCCAGAACCAAATGTAGAACCCGCAGCTGCAGCAGTTGTAATTAATCCGGATAATGATCTCGATAAATCGGTGGGTAAAGTTATAAAAGCTTATGATGGCGTGAGTGCTACCGTAGTAGGCGGTGTTGTAACGTTATCTGGAGAAATCAAAAAAGAGCAACTTCAGCCTTTAATTCAAAGTGTACAGGAATTGAAACCTAAAAAAGTTGATAATAAATTAACTATTAAATAAAAGGTTATGAGTTTACAAGATAAATATAAAACGTTGGTGGATTTAGCTTCTGAATTAGGAATTGAAAATTTGCAAATACGCGAACAAGATCATGTATTGTATATTGACGGTGTAGCAAAATCAGCAGCCGACAAAGACAAACTTTGGGATGCTTATGAAAAAGCAGATCCCGAATACAGATCGGCAGACGTGGTGATGAATATTGAAGTCCAAGAAAAAATTTTAAGAGAGTACACAGTTGAAATTGGTGATTCTCTTTCTAAAATCGGAAAGGCTTATGGTGTTTCCTGGCAGGATATTTTCGAAGCAAATAAAGATATTATTTCAAATCCTGATTTGATTCAGCCTGGCTGGAAATTGAAAATTCCGATAGTATAATATTGAAAAGATCCAATAAAAAAATCCAAATTCCAATTTTACACCTTGTAAGATTAGAATTTGGGTTTTTCTTTTTCCCAAACTTCAGATTGGGATTTAAAAAACTACCTTCCCCTAATACTTAAATTGAATAAAAACTGTGCTGTTTCCTGATCTGAATCGGCTGAAAAGCCAGCAACATACACTCCTTTTTTGCCTGTAGTCGATTTAATTCCGTATACAACTGCCTCATCGCCCGGGTCTGATTCACCCTCGTATCGATACACATGAACAATTTCAAATTTCTCAGGATTCTTTTTAATCATGTCAGCATTTCGATTAAAATCGCACGTAAATCCTTTCTCATTCAATTGATCTAAAGCCTTTGAAACAGTTGCGTAATGATACATTCTTTTCATGATAACTGAATTTAAAAATTATGGAATTTTAAAGATAACTATTTTAAAATTAAAAAGTTATGATATGATTCATAAAATGGAAAATTTAAAATCATTATTCTTCACTTATAAAGTGTTACTTTTGCACCGCAGACCGCCTTATCGTCGTTCCGATTCATCGGGAGGGAGGAAAGTCCGGACACCATAGAGAAGCATAGCGGGTAACACCCGTCGGTCCCGATAGCTATCGGGATTAGGACAAGTGCAGCAGAAAGTATGTACAGGTAATGCTGTAGTGAAACCAGGTAAACTCTATGCGGTGAAATACCAAGTATATCAGCATTTAAGGGCTTCTCGTCCGTTGTTGAAGGGTAGGTAGCTTGAGTCGCGCAGTAATGTTCGATCTAGATAAATGATAAGGTATTGTTTCGTTGCAAAACGAGACAAGAACAGAATCCGGCTTATAGGTCTGCTTTTTTTATATATTTGTGAAACTATCTAACTAATTTTCATGAATATTCCAGCTCCAAATACTTCTTCAAAAAATAAAAAAAGTCTTTTTAAGACAATAATTACCAACCTCACTTTTTGGGTTTTGATTGCGATTATTGCCGGAATTTTGCTCGGACATTTTTCGCCTGAAAATGGAATTAAAATGGAAAAAGTTGGAAAAGGATTTATTGATCTCATCAAACTTTTTATTGGTCCGATTATTTTCCTGACGATTGTTTTAGGAATTTCCGGAATGGGAAATTTAAAGAAAGTCGGCCGAATTGGTGTAAAAGCTTTAGGTTATTTTGAAGTTGTTTCAACTGTTGCTTTAGCAATTGGAGTTGCAGTGGCATATTTGTTTAAGCCGGGGAAAATCGACAAATCAGGATTGCAAATTGGAGATGCAAGCCAATATACAAATAGTTCAGCAGAACATTTTTCGTGGTTGCAGTTTTTCTTTTCCAATTTCACTTTACAGGTTTTAGTTGCTGCAATTGTCTGCGGAATTGCTTTAAATTTTTATCAAAAAAGAGAACAAACGATTTTAGTTTTAGAACGAATTTCGAATGTTGTTTTTACAGGCTTAAAATATGTGATGTATCTGGCTCCAATTGGCGCTTTTGGCGGAATGGCCTATACGATTGGGAAATTTGGTTTAGCAACTTTGATTCCGCTTGGAAAATTGATGCTTTGTGTTTATTTGACAATGGCGCTGTTTGTCTTTTTGGTTTTAGGAAGTATTCTGAGATATTATAAAATAAGTATTCTTTCCATTTTAAAATATATAAAAGAAGAACTTTTATTAGTTCTCGGAACTTCATCTTCTGAAGCAGCTTTGCCAAGCATTATGGTAAAACTTGAAAAAATGGGCTGTAGTAAATCGGTTGTAGGATTGGTGATTCCAACAGGTTATTCTTTTAATCTTGATGGAACTTCGATTTATCTTTCGATGTCAGTGATATTTTTGGCGCAGCTGTATGATGTACATTTGAGTTTTTTCGAAATTCTGACCGTAATAGGAATTTTGATGATTACGTCAAAAGGAGCGGCAGGCGTAACCGGAAGCGGTTTTATAGTTCTAGCGTCGACATTGACTGCACTTCATAAAATTCCAGTTGAAGGTTTGGCTTTTTTATTAGGCGTAGATAAATTTATGAGCGAAGCCAGAGCGATAACAAACTTAATAGGAAATACAGTCGCAACAATCATCATTTCAAAAACAGAAAGAGATTTTACAGAATTGAATTTGAGTACTGTTTCTGAACAATAATTTTTTGATAAAGTTACAAAGAGACAAAGTTGCAAAGTCGCAAAGGTTTAAATTCTTTGCCGCTAAGTAACCTTATCCCTTTGCACCTTAAACTTACGATTCGTCTTTTGTAGTTCGAACCAAGCTGATTCCTGACGTAAAAAATACGATTCCTAAAATTCCATAAATAATTAAAGATTTTACATCTCTGGTTTCTCCGCTAGTGCCGGCAAAAATTACGGCAGTATAAATAAGTCCTATAATTCCGAGAACAGTAAGTAGTCCGCCGAATAATCTTTTTAGGTTCATGATGATTAGTTTTAAAGTTATATAACAAATTTATCCTTGTATTAGTTAAATGCTGTTATACAATTACTTACGAAAATTATATGATTTCAAGGGCTAGTTTTGTAAGAAAATATTTTTTCTTTTAATGGTTTCGTATTGATTAAATACTATTTTTACGCCCACTAATCGATAAACCAAAATATGAAGAAAATTTACTTTTTGATGTTGCTTCTTGCCGCATCGTATGTTCATGCGCAAGATGATGCACCAGTTTCAGTTGAAAAAAATCAATTTAAAATCAATATGTTATTTCCGGGATTTGTTTATGAACACGGATTTTCTGAAAAAAACACACTTTATTCTGAAGTAGCTTTGGGTTTAGGCTATAGTTATAGTGACTATTATGGAGAATCAAATATTGTTATTGCGCCGCTAATTACAGAACAATTTCGACATTATTATAATTTGCAAAAAAGAGCAAATAAAGGCAAAAGGACAGAGCGTAATTCTGGAAATTATTTAGCATTAAATGCTTCTTATTATTTTACGCCTATTTCAGGAAAATCAGAGCACTTTTCATATGTTCCATCAAGTGCAGTGGCAGTACTTTGGGGATTGCAACGTACTTATAAAGGTAGATTCAATTTAGAATTTAGCGTTGGTCCGGGAGTTCAATTTGATAAGTACAGAACTGAATTTCTTCCTGCAGGAAACTTTACTTTAGGTTGGGTAATCGGAAAATAATTTTAAGTATAAAATAGAAAAACCTTGACGAATCAAGGTTTTTCTATTTTAAATTCCAATCCAATATTTCGAACACTTTCAATTTTGATTTTTGGATCAGAATTAAAATATTTTCTTAATCGGCTGATGAAAACATCCATGCTTCGTCCTGAGAAATAATCATCTTTTTTCCAAACCGACATTAAAATTTGATCTCTTTTTAATAACTGATTGTGATTTAGATATAGGTATTCTATAAGAGAAGCTTCTTTCTCTGTTAGCTGTTGAATATGATTTTGAGTAGTGAGTGTTAAACGTTCATTATCAAAAACATAAGAACCAATTTCGATAATATTATTTCCTTCGAGACTTCTTTTTTGCTCAATTCTCTTTAATATATTTTGCAAACGTAAAACTAGTTCGTCGACTTCAAAAGGTTTTGCGATATAATCATCTGCTCCAAGTTTTAATCCAATGATTTTGTCTTCTTTTAATTTTCTCGCAGTTAGAAAAATAAACGGAATTTCTGGATTGATGGCGACTATTTTTTCTGCTAATGAAAATCCGTCCAGTTTGGGCATCATTACATCAAGAACACAAATATCAAAAGTTTGGTTTTTAAAATAGTCTAAAGCTATTTCGCCATTTTCTGCCCAGATTACTTCAAATTGATGCAGTTCTAAATATTGTTTTAAAATCGCAGCAAAATCAAAATCGTCTTCGGCCAAAAGTAATTTTTTCAAAATAAGGTAATTAGACTTTTAATAAAATAGTAAACTGAGCTCCTTTTCCTAAATCGCTAATCACACTAACAGTTCCCTGATGCGCTTTTACGATTTGATCGACATAATAAAGTCCTAAACCTAAACCTTTTGTGTTGTGAAGGTTTCCTTGTTCTACACGATAAAATTTCTCAAACAGCAGTGATTGTTTGTTTTTGGAAATGCCAATTCCGTCATCTTCAAAAATAATGGATAATTGTTTTTCAACTATTCTCGTTTTGACGGTAATGGTTTTAGAGCCATATTTTACAGCATTTTCCAAGACATTTAGAAACGCAGTTGTTAGATGAAATTTATCTAAAATTAAAACGGTTTTCTGTGTTTGGAAATCTGTTTTAAGATTGATTTTCGGAAATGCAATTTTAAAATCGTTTACAATCGAAAGCAGAAAATCTTCGGTTTCAATTTTTTCTTTTTTTAGTTCAATTTCATTTTCTGCCAATGAATTTGCCATAACCTGATCAATCAAATTCTGAAGTCGATTGTTTTGACGCGAAATTGTATTGACAATCGAATTGAAATTTTCGTCGTTATCACGAATGCTTTTTTGTTCTAAAATCTTTGTAGAAATTCCTAAAGTTGCCAATGGCGTTTTAAGTTCATGCGTAATATTATTGATAAAATCAGTTTTAACATCGCTGACTTTTTTCTGCTTAATCAAAGCTTTAATCGCAATCACAAAAAGGGTGATAATGGTAGCAATTGAAAACAAAGACAAAACCAAAACAAAGGTCATTCGTCTTAAAATAATCATTTCCCAATCAATTACCGAAACATACATTGAATCTTCAGTGAGCAATTGATAGCTCTGATTTTCAAAGCTTCCGTTTGTAGTTCCAACATAACTTCGAACCAAAAAAGCATGATTCAGAGAAGCCAGATTTCCATATAATTTATTTTCAATAAAAGGTTTTTCAGAGAAAATTGTATCGGCTTTTTTGGCGTTTTTGTAGAGAATAAATTTGTTGAGAACAATCGCAAAATCAATTTTAAAATTAGGCAAATCCCGTTCAAACTTTCGCTGAATTTTTTGGGTTAAAGCATCTTTATATTCATTTTCTAAAATTCCGGTTTTAACAGTTGATTTGCTGTTTTTTCCAAGAATATAATTTTCAGATAAACTCCTGTAAAGTGCTTCTTTTTTAGAAACCAATGCCGAATCAATATCACTGTAATTATTAGTGATTTGAGCAATTTCATTCTTAATCTGAGTATGAAATTGCGCCACTTTGTAGTCGTAAGTGGTTTTTACCAAATAGCATTGAACAGCCGTTAAAACTAAAAGTGCAACGACTGAAAAAGCGATTAATAAATTGATTCTTTGTTTCATTTTTTGTTTGGAATTATTGGCCACAGATTTTACAGATTGAACCGGTTAGCACAGATTAAATTGTAGCGGACTCCTAAAAAATAAATCCGCGTAAAACAGTTCAATCCGTGTCATTTGTGTGCCATTTTTCTCCACCCAAAAATAATGCTTTTATAAAACAAAAAAGACATTAACCGCGCATTAACCTACAATTAACCTTCAGAACTTCTTTTTAGAACCACTTTTGCATTTTCTCAAAATCAAAATAATCTAAAATTTGTTTTATATGCCTCTAAAAATTCTAATCGTAATTATTCTTTTTCTTCTTTCATTATTTGCGAATGCTCAAAATGAAAAGCCAAAAGACTCAATTTCAAATCATTTGAAAGAAGTCGTCATCAGTAGAAACAAAAAAACGTTTACCAATTCAAACGGAAATATAAAAGTTGATGTTGCGAATTCAATTTACAATTCAATTCCGAATCCGGTTGATTTGCTCGCAAAATTGCCAGCGGTGCAAGTGAGTTCAGATCGCGAAAAAGTTACGGTTGTCGGCAAAGGAACTCCGCTGATTTATATCGACAATCAAAAAGTGACAATGAATGATTTGAATGCTTTGGCTGTCGCCGATATCAAAACAATTGAAATCATTCAAAATCCATCTTCAAAATATGAAGCCGAAGGCCGTGCCGTGATTTTAATTACCAGAAAATTTAGCAAAAAAGACAGTTTTAGAACTGAAGTTTCTGAAACGGCTTCTTTTAAAAAGAACTTCAATAACTACTTAGGATTTAACTCTAGCTTCAAAAAAAACAAAATAGAATGGAAAGTAAATTTTAATTACAATCGCTTGAATCCGTGGGAGAATCATAGTATTGATTATCAGATTCCAGCAGCCGAAATTGCTTCTATATATGATGTAACTGCTAGTACAAAAAGGAAACAATATATTTTTGGTGGCGGATTATTTTATAGAATAAACGAAGACGATTATTTTTCGTTTAATGTAAATAGCAAACTTCAATCGGATATGTTTCCAATAAATACAATCACAGATAATAAAAACAAAGATGAAGTAAATAATGTTGTAACGTATAGTGATAATAACGGGCAAAAGAATTTTGTAAACTCATTTTTAAATTATTCGAAGAAAATAAAAGCTATTAATACGCAGTTTTTTAGCGGATTTCAATATTCTGATTTTAATCAGACATCGTGGAGTCAGGTACAAAATAATTTCAATGAAACAGAATTTGAATTGGCGCAAAACAGAAACCAAAAATTTAAAGTAAATGTTTTTTCAGGAAGAATTGATTTGGAGAAAAAATTCAAAAATGAAATGAAATTAGAAGTTGGCGGACTCTACTCATCGGCAAAGTCAAAATCAGATATTGATATTTATGACTACAAAACAAACGAAGATGAAATAAGTCATTACGATTTTAAAGAACAGAATTTGGCAGCTTATACACAGCTTTCCGGAAAAATAAAAAAAGTCAATTTCTCAGTTGGATTAAGAGTTGAAAACACAAATGTAAACGGAAAATTTAAAACCGATTTGTTGCCTTTAATTGATAAAAACTATACCAACTTTTTCCCGAAAGCGCAGTTTACTTATGCAATTGATAGTACAAAAAGTATTAACGTAAATTACGCAAAAAGCATTTCGAGACCTAATTACTCTTCGTTAAGTCAAGGCGCAACATACATTAATCCGTATTTTTTGTATTCAAGGAATGTTTTTCTGGATCCAACAATTATTAATGAAATTTCGTCGTCTTTTCAATATCATGATAAATCGGTAAAACTGAGTTATTATCAAAATAAAAATCCGGTTTACAATAGTTTCTTTTTTGATAATGAACAAAATATCATGACTTTTAAAGATGTAAATTTTGATAAAGAATGGGGATTAAACCTTGATTTTGAAGTGCCTTTTACATATAAATTTTGGACAATGAATAATTCGGTTATTTTTATTCTGGAAAAAATTGAAGATGCATCGGCGGTATTTTTATCTTCAAAACCTTATTTGTATTTCTATTCTAATAATGAATTCAAGCTTCCAAAAGATTATAATATAATGATTGGTTGGTGGGGCGCTACAACGCAATACAAAGGTGTTTTTGAACGAAACCCTCGATTTGTTTTTGACATGGCGCTTTCAAAAAAGTTTTTTAAAAACTGGAATTGTACTTTAAGCTGGAATAATGTTTTTAAAAATGTAATTGAAAAAGAAGAATTTACGATTAATAATATTAGTTCAAAAGCAAGATATGTAGTTGATGCTCATGAAGTTTCGATTGCTATTAAATATTCCTTCGGAAAAATAAAAGAAAGCCAATTCAAAGAAAAAAATATTGATGAAAACGAAAATAGAGTCCGATAAAAACTAAAAATATTTTTAAGCTTATTCTTACTGATTTTGAAAAAAAGTGACGTTCTTTAGATTGTAATTAAAAGAATAGAAATCTAATAAAGAATATGAAAAAAAGAATATTGCCTGTTTTATTTTTATTGAGTTTTGTTTTGGCTAATGCTCAGATTGTTAAGCCTTTTGTTGGTGCTGGAATTTATTTACATTCTGATTTTGAAAATTCAGGCTTTTTAAGTTTAAGATCTGGAGCTGAATTCAATGTGAGTAAATACATAAAACCTGAAATTGAAATTAGCGGTTTGCTAGGAAGTCTGGAATCTAGCAGTAAGCTTGATGCTAATAATGTCATGATTGCTGAAATTACAAGATCGGTATCGGCAGTTAATTTTAGTTTTTGTCCAAAAATTATTTTAGGAAATGAATTGGTTTCTTATTTTGAAATTCTTCCTAAATATTCCATTTCGACTATTGAAGCACATAAAAATTCATATAATTATACGAACGGCAATTTTACTTCCAGTAAAATGGAAATTGCAAAAGAATGGAGTCAGTCTTTTGGTATTGGAATTGGCTATACTTTTAGTTTTTCTGATGAATATTCAGATTCAATGAGTCTCATTTTAGATCTGCAGAATGTCGATCTCGGAAAGCCATTAAATAAATTAAGTCCGAATGCCAGTCGGGTAGATACAAAATGGACGATTGGTTTTGGTATTAACTATTATATTAATTTGAAAAAGAAGAAAGTTTAAAAGCTGAAATAAAACAAAAATCCCTTGAAATTTCAAGGGATTTTTTATGATAAAAAGGAAAATTATCCTTCGTCTTCTTCTGTAATTTTTATTGGAGAATCTCCCGGAAGTTCTTCATCATCGTCAGTTGAATTTAGTTCGAAGAAACTGAAAAAAGAACCTCCATAACTTTTCTGAAAAGAAAAATTACTCAAATGATCAAGCTTCGTATATTTTGAATGCTCAATAATCATCATTCCATCTTCATGAAGCAAATCTCTTTCAAAAACAGTTAGTACAATTTTTTCAAAAGTCGCCTGATCGAGTCCGTAAGGAGGATCGGCAAAAACAATATCATAAGAAGTTTTACAGCTTTCCAAAAATTTGAAAACATCGCTTTTTGTTGCAGCAATATCAAAATCATATTCTGACGAAACCTGTTTGATGAATTTTACACATCCAAAATCACCATCTACAGAGGTAATTGGTGCGCTTCCGCGTGAAGCGAATTCATAACTGATATTTCCAGTTCCTGAAAATAGATCTAAAACCTTTAAGCTGTCAAAACTAAAATGATTGTTCAAAACATTGAATAATGCTTCTTTGCTCATATCAGTTGTTGGTCTTACAGGAAGGTTTTTTGGTGGAGAAATTCGACGCCCTTTGTGTTTTCCTGAAATAATTCTCATGATTGGAATAAAATATAATGTTTTTGATTTTCTTTTAAAGAGAAGCTGTTTTTTTGCTGTAACGTGCTTACATCCAGAAAGGATATATTACGAATGTATTTATACGCGATGGCATAAAACGGATCGTTTTGGTCTATCGTGCCCAATAATTCGAGAGGGAAAATCTCGGGATTTAAATTCGATTGTTCGGCAGTAAATAGTAGGTAATATAGAAAATCTTCAGGGGTTTGATATTCAAATGAATTGAAAAAAAGAAGTTTCTGGTTTTGAACCACTATAACTTCAAAATGGCCAGGATTAAAATTGACCACCATTTTCTTTTCGTCGTTGTTTCTTGAATTGTCCAGAATTTTTTCGACCAAAATACTATTGGCATGTTTGTAATCAAATGATCCAACATTATCAATCAAAAAATTATTGATATTCACATACGGAATATACACCGAATTCATGTGATAATTTGAGATTTGATCAAACGTAAAAAAGTCGGTTTCAAAAACTTTTGTAGTGTATTGCAAATAACTTCCAAGATATTCCTCATCAAATAAAGGTTCTGGAACAAAAGTCGAAAGATTATTGTTGTGAATCACCATTACTTCGTCGTAAATGTCTTTTAATTCAGAATTATTTTTGAAAGCCTCGCTAAACAGATCTTCAATTTTGCCGGTTTTACCTGACGTATCAAACTTTATTTCTTTATAGGTTGTAATGACATTATTTAAAGTGTCAAAACAACAAAATGAAAATCCAGTCAGAGAAACCTGAATAGAAAGTTTTTTGTAATTTTTGGAAGTAATGTTAATATTTTGTAATGACATATCTGATTTACAAATCGTTACCTGTTTTTGAATCAAGAAAGAATTTAAGCGACCACAAACTTACAAATTAAAAAGCAACAATAATAATTGCAATTTCAAAAAACAATTTTAAAAAAAAGTTAGGAAGACGTTATGGTACTATTATTTTTTTTGAATATAAGTGATAATTTAGGTTTGCGATTAAATTATACGCGGATGAAACGGATTCGCTATCGCGAAGACACAGATTTGCACAGATTTTTAATTGCCAAAAGTAAATCCGTTTTTTTCAGCGTTTTCGCGATAGCGAATCCGTTTCATCCGCGTTAATATTTTCTACGTTTTTTTTAAATGAGCTTGTATCACTTAAATGGATTAAACTATTTAAAGTTGAAATTGCGGTTAAAAAAGACGAACTTTGTATTCCAATTTTACCCTATGAATTCAACATTGTTTTACAGCGTTTTACAAAAAAGATTCCCTTTTGCACCCACATACAAACAAGATGTTTTTTTTCAGAAAATCGCAATTTTTTTAACTGAACCTAAAAACGATACGATTTTTGTACTGAAAGGATATGCCGGAACCGGAAAAACAACAGTGATTTCAACGATTGTAAACAATCTTGGAGAAATCAATAAAAAATTTGTTTTGCTTGCGCCAACAGGACGTGCAGCAAAAGTGATTTCGAATTACTCCAATACAGCAGCATTTACGATTCATAAAAAAATATATTTTCCTAAAAAATCATCGGGCGGAGGAGTGGCTTTTACAAAACAAGTCAATAAACATAAAAATACCATTTTTATAGTTGACGAAGCTTCGATGATTTCAGACAGTACGCTTGACAGTGGGTCACTTCTGGATGATTTAATCAATTATGTATATTCCGGAAGCAATTGCAAAATGATTCTTTTGGGAGATACAGCGCAGTTGCCTCCGGTGAATTTAGATATTAGTCCGGCGCTTGATATTCAGACTCTTGGTGTTCATTACGATAAAGAAATTGAGCATATCGAGTTAGATGAAGTTATGCGTCAGGAAGAAAATTCGGGAATTTTGTTTAACGCGACAGAACTGCGTGAGTTGCTGAAAGAAAGCTTTATTACAGAGTTTAAATTCAATGTAAAAAAGTTCAAAGATATTGTTCGTTTGACAGATGGATATGACATTCAGGATGCTATAAATTCGGCTTATAGCAATTATAGTATTGAAGACACGGCTTTTATTGTTCGGTCAAATAAAAGAGCAAATCAGTATAATGAACAAATCAGAAGCCGAATTTTATTTAAGGAAAGTGAACTTTCGGTTGGCGATTTTTTGATGGTTGTCAAAAACAATTATTTCTGGCTAAAAGAAACTGATGAAGCCGGATTTATTGCTAATGGTGACATTATCGAAGTTCTGGAAATGTTCGGAATCAGAGAATTATATGGATTTACTTTTGCGAAAGTAAAAATCAGAATGGTTGATTACCCAGATCAAAAACCTTTTGAAACGGTTTTAATTTTAGATACTATAAAAAGCGAATCTCCGTCGTTAACATATGAAGAATCAAATCGTTTGTACGAAGAAGTAATGAAAGATTACGAAGACGAACCAACAAAATATAAGAGATTCCAAAAGGTAAAAGAGAACGAATATTTCAATGGTCTTCAGGTAAAATTCTCTTACGCAATCACATGTCACAAATCGCAAGGAGGACAGTGGAATACTGTTTTTATTGAACAGCCATACTTGCCGGACGGAATTGATCGTGATTACATCAGATGGCTTTATACAGCTATGACACGTGCTAAAAATAAGTTATATTTGATAGGATTTAAAGACGAGAGTTTTGAGGAATGATTTTTTAGCCACAGATTAAAATGATTTCCACAGATTTTAAATTTTTGAAAAGCTTTAGGAAATCTTTTTAATCCTTTTAATCTGTGGCAAGAAAAGCACTTTTACAATGACAACACTAAACGACTTACATTCGATTTCATCAACGTTTTCGAATACAGATAAAATGCCGGTTCTTTTTTTAGGACATGGAAGCCCAATGAATGCTATTGAAGAAAATCAGTTTGTAGCCGGTTTCCGTAATTTGGCGAAAACTTTGCCGCAGCCAAATGCTATTTTGTGTGTTTCGGCGCACTGGTTTACAAAAGGAACAAAAGTAACTTCTATGGAAATGCCGAGGACTATTCATGATTTTGGAGGTTTTCCGCAAGCGCTTTTTGATGTTCAATATCCAGCAAAAGGAAGTCCGGAATTGGCTTTGGAAACTAAAAAAATATTAGATCCAGTTCAGATCGAATTAGACGAACATTGGGGTCTGGATCATGGCGCGTGGAGTGTAATTAAACATTTATATCCAAATGCAGATGTTCCCGTAATTCAGTTGAGTATTGATTATACAAAATCGGGGCAATATCATTTTGAATTGGCGCAGAAATTACAAGCTCTACGTTACAAAGGCGTTTTGATAATCGGAAGCGGGAATATTGTGCATAATCTTCGTTTGGTCGATTTCAGAAATTTCGACAAAGATAATTACGGTTATGACTGGGCAATTGAAGCCAGGGAAACGGTCAATAATTATTTATTAGATGGGAATTTTCAACCGCTGATTGATTTTGAAAAAATGAATAAAGCAGTTCAAGTTGCAATTCCAACTCCGGATCATTATTTGCCGCTTTTGTATACTTTAGGTTTAAAAGATAAAACTGATGAATTGGAACTTTTTAATGACAAATTATTAGCGGGTTCTTTGAGTATGACTTCGGTAAAAATAATGTAAGCTTTATTGTCTTTTTAAGTTATAGGCGTATAAATAGCCATCAGCGCTTCCAAAATAAATTGTATTGTTGCTTATGAAAGGCGAAGAAACTATTGGACCTAATTTGTAAAATTCATCCATTACTTTTTGGTTTTCGGCATAAATAGATAAATCGGCTTGTTTGGAAGCGTATGTAAAATCAAGATGATTGTTGTTTAAAATTTCAACAGCATATTTTTTTCTATTTTCAGTACTTATAAAAGCTGATTCTTTTCCGTTTGAAAGCAAGTTTAAAGCAAAAAAATTACCGCTAAAATCACCAAAATAAATTGTGTTTCCTGATATTGCAGGAGAAGAATAAATATAGCCGTTTCCTTTAAATCGGTATTTTTCCTGGCCTGTTTTTGAATCAAGTGCTAATAAAGCATAAGTGTCAGAAGTTCCAATGTAAAGCGTATTGTCTTGTGCAACAGCCGAACTCAAAATCCAGGAATTTTCGGCATTGTATTTCCATACTAATTTTCCGGTTTCTGCGTCAAGCGCAAACAAAAAAGGATCTCTGGCACCAAAATAAACCAATCCATCTGAAATTACTGCAGCAGCCTGAATGCCTTTAAATCCAGTTTTGACTTCAGTTGAAAAATGCCATTTCTCTTTTCCGGTTTTACAATCTAAAGCGTAGAAAATTCCGTCCCAACCTCCAAAATATAATTTATCTTTTGCAATAATTGGTGTACTGTGAATTGGTTCATTGGTTTTGAAATTCCATTTTAAAGTGCCGTTTTTTGAGTCGACAGCGTACATATTTCCATCACTGCTTCCAAAAATGACTAAAGCTGTATTTTTATCATTGTAAATAACAGGCGATGACAAATAAAAATCCCATAAATCGTTCATCAACATGTCGCTTGGTTTCATTCCCCACATTCCGATTTCTTGGTACCAATGTTCGCCTTTGGTTTTAAACTTCCAGATTTCTTTTCCGGTTGTTGCATTTACGGCATAATAATACCCGTCAAAACTTCCAAAATAAACAGTATCATTATCGATGCTAGCCGAACTGTGAACTGCGCCATTGGTTTTGAATTTCCATTTGATGTTTCCTGATTTTTCATTGATGCAGTATAAAAAACCGTCTTCACTTCCTATATAAACTGCTCCGTTTTTAACAATTGGCGAGGAAAAGATTTTTCCTTCTGTTTTAAATTTCCATTTTAAATCACCCAATGGCCGATAACCTTTTCCATCAAAAATTCGATTTGTAAATGTATTGATGGTTTTATTTTGAGAAAAAGCATTGGAAGTAAAAATTAAAAAGAAATAGAGCAGGATAGAAGTAAAGGTTCTTTTCATGTTTTTTACATAAAAATAAAAATATTCTAATAAATTAAATAGCAATGCTTTAATGAAAATGTTATAAAAATATTTTAGAAAGCGCTGTGAATAGCATATTTGTTTTTATATGGAAATAGCGAAAGAACACCTCAAAGTTTTCCAATCATTTCCCATTGATGTAATAATGGTATAAAAGTTATAATCTACACAATTTGTTTAAAAAATAAATTTGGTGAGATAGTAAAATGTTTTATCTAAATTTGTTTATTTTTACATAAGTAATTGTTTGTCAGTTGATTATTTAGTTTATGTCTTCTTTTTAAGTAGTTTTTTAAATGCCTTTTGTGATTAACTGGTGATAATTTAAAAAAGGATAGAAGATGTTTACAAATTAAGTAAAAGTGCGGCATCAGCACTATAATCACTGATATAACTAAGATGAATCCAAACAAAGCATTATGGGAAAAAGGCGATTTTACGCGTGTTGCAGAATCTATGAGAGAGAGCGGCGAGGAATTGGTTGCCAAAATTGGAATTAAAGAAAATACTAACGTTTTAGATCTTGGCTGTGGAGATGGTACTACCGCAATACCTTCGGCAAAATTAGGAGCCAATGTTTTAGGTGTTGATATAGCAAGAAATTTAGTTGAAGCTGGCAATCTTCGTGCAAAAAAGGAAGGATTGGATAATATTGTATTTCAAGAAGGTGACGCAACCGATTTGAATGAATTGAAAAATCAATCTTACGATGTTACGATGAGCATTTTTGGAGCAATGTTTGCTCCAAAACCTTTTGATGTTGCTAAAGAAATGGTTCGTGTTACACGACCTGGAGGTAAAATTATTATGGGTAATTGGATACCAGGAGATCCAACGCTGGTTGCACAAATCTTGAAAATTAGTTCTGAATTTACACCACCGCCTCCTGAGGGTTTTGTAAGCCCAATGCTTTGGGGAATTGAGGATAACGTAGTTGAAAGATTTACGAATGCGGGTGTTCCTAAAGAAAATATTTCTTTTGAGAGAGATACCTTTACATTTAAAGCAGCATTTCCACCTTCGGAGTGGCTAAATCGATTAAAAAATTACTATGGTCCAACTATGAATGCTTTTGAAGCTGCAGAACAAAATGGAAAAACTTCGGATTTGTATGCTAAACTCGAAGGGTTAGTTAATAGTCAAAACAAAAGTAATGACGAAAATTCTACATTAATTCCCGCAACTTATCTTCATGTTACAGTTTTGGTTTAATATTCTTGAGCATGATTTTCATCCTTCGCAGAAATAGAAAAACAGAAAATTTAAAAGTAATTTTTGCATATTTGCAAACACTTAAAACCAGTGAAAATTAAATTACTAAATTTTGAGTTTTTTAAACTCAGTAAAATATAAGAATGAAAATAATAGCGGTAATTCCAGCCAGATATGCTTCAACACGTTTTCCTGCAAAACTAATGCAGGATTTAGGTGGAAAAACAGTAATTTTAAGAACCTACGAAGCAGCAATTTCTACAAATTTATTTGATGATGTTTTTGTTGTAACCGATTCGGATTTGATTTTTGATGAAATAGTTTCCAATGGCGGAAAAGCAATTATGAGCATCAAAGAACACGAATCTGGAAGTGATCGAATTGCTGAAGCCGTTGCAAATTTAGATGTTGATATTGTGGTAAATGTTCAGGGCGACGAACCTTTTACAGAAGCAGAACCTTTAGCGCAAGTTTTATCAGTTTTTAAAAATGATCCTGATAAAAAGGTTGATTTAGCTTCGCTAATGCGTGAAATTACAAATGAAGACGAAATCAATAACCCGAATAATGTAAAAGTTGTAGTTGATCAATCACAATTTGCTTTGTATTTTTCAAGATCGGTAATTCCTTATCCGAGAGAGAAAAATGTTGGGGTAAGATATTTTCAGCACATTGGAATTTATGCTTTTAGAAAACAGGCTTTATTGGATTTTTACAGCCTTCCGATGAAATCTTTAGAAGCTTCTGAGAAGTTAGAACAACTTCGTTATTTAGAGTTCGGAAAACGTATTAAAATGGTCGAAACTACTCATGTTGGAATTGGAATCGATACTGCTGAGGATTTAGAGAAGGCGAGAATGATGTTGAAGGATATTTAATTAATTTGAATAAAATTATCCATAATCTTGTCATTCCGAGGAACGAGGAATCTCCACGAGTAGCTCGACAAAGATTGGTGATTAACTGTACGGAGTTTCTTATGGAGATTCCTCGTTCCTCGGAATGACAAACGTTAGGGTTACTTGGTCTATAAAACAAAAAAAGCTCCAAAATTATTGGAGCTTTTTCTTTTATCTAAAACATTCTAAAATCTTAGTATAAACTAGGAAATTTAGAAGGATTAACTTCATTCATCATGCTGTATACTTTCTCGAAAATATCTTCTGCAGAAGGTTTAGAGAAATAATCACCATCAGTTCCGTATGCTGGTCTGTGGGCTTTTGCAGCAAGAGTTTGTGGTTTGCTGTCAAGATATTTGTAAGCGTCTTGTTCTTCTAAAATTTGCTGTAAAATGAATGCTGAAGCTCCTCCAGGAACATCTTCATCAATTACTAAAAGACGATTTGTTTTTGCAATACTTTTTACAATATCCTTATTGACATCAAAAGGAAGTAAAGATTGAATATCAATAACTTCACAATCAATTCCTAAATCTAATAATTCGTTTGCAGCTTGCTGAACCAGTCTCAAAGTTGATCCGTAAGAAACTAAAGTAATATCTGAACCTTCTTTCATCGTTTCAATAACACCAATTGGAGTTTTGAATTCACCAAAGTTCAAAGGCGCTTTTTCTTTTAAACGGTATCCGTTTAGACATTCAATTACTAAAGCCGGTTCGTCGCACTCCAAAAGTGTGTTGTAAAAACCTGCAGCTTGTGTCATGTCTCTTGGAACCAAAACGTGAATACCTCGAATCGCATTGATAATCATTCCCATTGGAGAACCAGAGTGCCAGATACCTTCTAAACGGTGTCCGCGCGTTCTAATGATTAATGGTGCTTTTTGTTTTCCAACAGTTCTATATTGTAATGTTGCCAAATCATCACTCATGATTTGGATGGCATATAATAAATAATCTAAATATTGAATTTCAGCAATTGGACGCAAACCTCTTAAAGCCATTCCGATTCCCTGACCGATAATCGTTGCTTCACGAATTCCAACATCGGCAACACGAAGTTCGCCGTATTTTTCCTGCATGCCTTCTAAACCTTGGTTTACGTCACCAATGTTTCCGACATCTTCACCAAAAATTAAAGTTTCCGGATATTTAGCAAACAAAGCGTCAAAGTTGTCACGCAAAAGCATTCTTCCGTCAATATCAGCTTTAGCATTTTCTCCATATTCAGGAAGTACTTTCTGAACTGAAAAAACATTTTTGTCTGATTCAGAATGTAAATTACTGCTGAATTTTTCCTGAGTTTCATTCAAGAATGTAGTAATCCATTCTCTTAGAATTACTTTACTGTTTGGAACTTCGATAAAACGAAGAATCTTTCTTGCATAAACAAGCAATTCCTTTTTAAGTGGCGCTTTAATCGCACTTAATTCCGAAATATATTTTCTGATTCTGTCTTTGTGGTTGATACTTGCTTCAGCAATTTGTTCTAACAAAGCCAAAAGATTTTTTTGTTCCTCAATAATTGGATTAATGAAGGAATTCCAAGCTTCTTTTTTAGCTTCAAGAACTTCTTTTTTCAATTGAAAATCAATTACTTCAAGTTCTTCAGGTGACGCAATATTAATTGCAATCATCCATAAACGCATTTGACGAATACAGTCAAAATCTCTTTCCCAAGCCAGTCTTTCTCCGTTTTTATAACGTTCGTGTGAACCAGAAGTAGAGTGACCTTGAGGTTGTGTCAATTCATTTACGTGAATTAAAACAGGAATATGTTCTTCGCGCGCAATTTGTCCAGCTCTTTCATATGTTGAAACCAGTTCAGCATAATCCCAACCTTTCACTCTAAAAATATCATAACCTTTAGAATCTTCATCACGTTGATATCCTTTAAGGATTTCAGAAATATTCTCTTTTGTAGTTTGATGTCTGGCGTGAACCGAAATTCCGTATTCATCATCCCAAACACTCATTACCATCGGAACTTGTAAAACTCCGGCAGCATTTATAGTTTCAAAAAATAATCCTTCAGATGTACTTGCGTTACCAATAGTTCCCCATGCCACTTCATTTCCGTTTACAGTAAATTTATCTTTGATGGTAATTCCGTCAACATTTCTGTAAATTTTTGAAGCCTGAGCCAATCCCAATAATCTTGGCATCTGTCCGGCTGTAGGTGATATATCTGAACTTGAATTTTTTTGTTTTGTTAAGTCTTTCCACGAACCGTCTTCGTTTAAACTGTGCGTTACAAAGTGTCCGCCCATTTGTCTTCCGGCAGACATTGGATCAAAATCCAAATCGGTGTGACCGTATAAACCAGCGAAAAATTGTTTTGGAGTCAATTCGCCAATCGCCATCATAAAAGTCTGATCGCGGTAGTATCCTGAACGAAAATCACCGTTTTTGAAAGCTTTTGCCATTGCAAGCTGCGGTACTTCTTTTCCGTCTCCAAATATTCCAAATTTGGCTTTTCCTGTTAATACTTCTTTACGACCTAAAAGACTACATTCACGGCTAGTTACGGCAATTCTGTAGTCGTTCAATACCTCAGTTTTGAAATCTTCAAATGTCAAAGTAGTATTGCTTTTTTCTTTTATCATAATCTTTAATGGTCATGTTTAGACTGCGAAATTACTTAAAAACAATCAATAATCATAATTCTTTAAAATAAATATAATTTAATTATTTGTATTTAAAATAAAAAAACTACGTATTTTATTTATGTAATTTTCAGTAAAAAATCAATTTATGTAATAATAATATAACTTTTTGTTTAAAATTTATTCGATTAGAACCATTTTCTAGTGAAAAGATTGAGTAATGTTTTTGGGGAAAAAGTGATGACAAATCGTATTTTTTCGTTGTAATTACTTTGTGCAATTTCCCATCCATTATTTGAATAAACCGGAAAATAGAGTTCAAAATAATCTGGAACCAAATTTAAACGAATACCACTGTCGTAGGCAAAGAATTCTCTTTGATGTTTATTTTTCAGGAAACCAACATCTCCATAAACTTCGACCCAATTCCAAATAGCATAACTGGCATTCATCGTAGTCATCCATTGATTTGCATATGCTGGCTCTAACTGCGACTTAAATCCACCTTCGGCAATTACATATTGCTGACTGAAAAATCCCGTAGATTCTGATCTTCCAAAAAGATTATAATCAAATAAATAATCAGTCGGTCTGTCTAAACCAAAACTGAAATAATCTGAATTTGTTGTATTATAAAGGAACATTCCCGCGTATAGTCGCAAATTTAATTTATGATTGTTTTCAAATAAGCGTCGGTATTCAACTTCGCCTGAAAGTTTACCAAAATCTCCAGAAAACTGAATATCATTCATATAACTAAAATGATTAACCAATTCTGTTTTTATGTTCGAATATCTCGCATTAAAAATAGAATAGTTTGGTTTTGAATTATCAGTAATATATTGACTTGCTTCGCGATTCACAATTACCTGACGAAACATGATAAGCTGTTTTCTATTGTCTCTAAAGTTTTCTTCACGAATGCGCAATTGCACCATTGGGTTTAGTCTAAAATAAGCTGCATCTGGCGCATAATGAAAGTAATTCTGGCTGATAGAATATCTAACATTATAAAGTGTGCTGTTTCTATAATATTGATTCCACGAAAATGCAGAAGAGCCTGATATTGTTCCCGCTTTAATAGAATAAGCAGGATTTATGTCAAAATTAAACGGTTTGTCTAATATTGTTTTGTTATGAAAACGAATTCCCGGCGTAATTCCATCATAATAATTATAGGTTAAAGTCGGGATGTATAAAATTTGATTGTAATACGGATCTTCTAAATCTTTAGCAAAATTAAATTTGATTGGACGATTGGTAATCGCAATGCTTTTTAAGGATTTCCAGTTATTACGCTGATTGTACTCCGGAACCTCGTTGTCGTAATTTATTACTAATTTGTCGGCATTTTTCCGATCAAAATGATAAACAGAATCATTGTTTGTTGGTTCAATCCATTCCTTGAAAGCTACTTCGTTTTTCTTCATTCCATACACTGGAATTGGCGCATAAACTCCTGTAACGCTTTTTATTGAAAACTGAACGCTGTCTTTTGTTCTCGAAACATCCGTAAATTTATAGTCAATTATATCACGTGATTCGATAATAGTTCTAAAAAACCACTCAATATTTTTATTACTTTTTTTGTTTAGTATTGCTTCTAAATCATATCGATTCGTTTGTTGTGACTTATTAAGCGTATAAAATTCCTGAACACTTTCAGGGACAATATTATGATTCAAATAATCATCTAAATAACTCAAACTTAAACCAGCGCGATATTTACTTGCGATTTGTTCGTTGAATTTAATAAGTGTATTTTTTGGATCACCAAGAGGCTGATCTAAATTTTTACGTGCCATCAACATATAATAATAGCTGTATTGCTCGTTAAAAGTCAGATTGGTAATGTTATAGCTTTTAAAGAGTTTCATGTCCGAAAGCCTTCCCAGCATTTTTTGATCGAGATGGTTTTCTTCCATGTATTTCATCATGGTATAAATCTGAATTCCGTCATAAACCCAATTGTCTTGCCTTGGATCCAATCGGAGACTATTTTTCAGATAATTGTTCAGATAAGTCTTCAGAAAAGTAATTTCAAATATAAATTCATCTGAAAAGGGACTAATAAAGGAAGGAAGCTGATTCAATCCATAAAACGGATTTCGGTCATAATCTGCCTGTGAAACAGTGATTTTTGAATGTGGATATTTTCCAATAAACGCATTTGCAAAAGAAGCTACTCTATTGATAACTATCGCTCTTTGAATTTCGTTCAGTTTTTTTGTTTTTAAATCCGAAACTACTTCTAAACCACCAGTTGTATAACTTCTGAAGCTATTTTGTTTTTCAATAATAACATTAAAATCGGTTCTGTTAGTTCCTGAAAAAAGATAACTCGTAAACGATGGATTTGATTGGTCTTTTGAAACCGAATCCAAATCGGTACTAATAAAATAATTAGTAGGAAGTTTTATTTCAAGCTGATAATCAACAACTGAATTGGCAATATCATCAAGATTGAAATTGTTGTTTTTTACAAAACGATGATTTTCAAATCGGGCAGGAGTTAAAAACCAGTTCTTTAAGTTCATGCTGCCATCTTGCTCAAAACCATAATGCGTGAATTTTGCGCTCGGAATTTTTGCAATATACGTCAAATGCAAATCCATTTTTTCACCCGGACGAAGCTTTCGGTTTAGTTTTATAACAATAAAATCAGGATTTTTATCTGTTCTTTCCCATTCGAGCGCCATATTATCAGAATCAGTAAGATTCAAAATAGTTGTATTTCCTCTTTCTTCAGGTTTTGCTACATGAAAACCCCTGTAAAATTCATCTGAAAATCGTCTTGCAAGCGGCGTATTTTTATCCGAAAACGCATTGTTCCAATCATTCAGAACAATTGAAATCAATGAATCGTTTGAAGTATTGTAATACGTAATATCCTGTCTGACATTAAGCGTTTTAAGGTCAAGATTTACCGCCACTTCCATCTTAGATTGATGTTGTGCATATTGTTTTATCGAACTCAATAAAACAAAAAACAGGATTATAATTTTATAAAATGATTTCAAATAGTGGCGTAAAAAAATTATTGATATATCTTAAGTTACGAGTATAAAGATGTTTCGGTTTTTTGTAAAAATAGCATAAAAAAAGCTGTTTTAAAAAACAGCTCTTAAAATTTAATCATATTATAAGTAAATGAAGTTGATACTGCTAAGTATCAAATAAATAGCTTATATGACTTATGTCGTGAAAAATTAGAAATTCGGACTCAAATCGTATTTCTTGTAGAATTTATCTAAAACATCAACAACTTCATCTTCAGTATCAACAATTTTAAATAAGTTCAAATCTTCAGGGCTTACAGTGTGCATTTTTTCAACTAAAACCGTTTTTACCCAATCAATTAAACCCGACCAGAATTCAACTCCAACAAGTATAATTGGGAATTTTCCAATTTTCTTTGTCTGAATCAAAGTAATCGCTTCAAACATTTCATCCAAAGTTCCAAAACCTCCAGGCATAACCACAAATCCTTGCGAATATTTAACGAACATAACTTTTCTCACAAAGAAATAATCGAAATTCAGGTTTTTATCGTGATCGATATAAGGATTAAAATGCTGTTCAAAAGGCAATTCGATGTTCAAACCAACCGAAGTTCCGCCTCCTAAATGCGCACCTTTATTTCCGGCTTCCATAATTCCCGGGCCTCCTCCCGTAATTACGCCATAACCAGCTTTACTTATTTTAAAAGCAATTTTTTCAGCCAATTGATAGTATTTTTCATCCGGTTTTGTTCTCGCCGATCCAAAAATCGAAACGCAAGGTCCAATTCGTCCCATGCTTTCGTAACCATTCACAAATTCGGACATGATTTTAAAAATCGCCCAGCTGTCATTGGTTCTTATTTCATTCCAAGTTTTCTGTTTTAAACTGTCTTGGATTACTTTATCTTCATCATTATCAAAATCTTCTAATCTCATTTTAGGTATTTTATAATTTATATTTTTATTTATGCCGATTCTTTTAGCTATAATCCCAAGTGCAGTTGAAGGAGAAGGAGCTGATCCTGCTGTCCGCTATATCTTTTCCTGGCTAAAGAAGCCAGAAAAAGGATGCCGCTTCCATCAGGGCTAGGGCAATCGGTTTCAATTGAACAATTGGTTTAATCGAAACATTTTTATTTAAAGCTCAAATTTTTGAAAAAAGGCGGATGCTAAATTAACACTTTTTATTAGAATTGTTACAAAAAGGAAAGGTTATATTGTAAAAGTAATATTTAGGTAATAATGAGATTTAGGGTTTGATTTCATTATCAATCGATTGCAGAAAACTGATTTGTTATTTTTTAGTTTTTAAATTGACTTTTATTCTTTTGCCGTCTTCAATAAAGTTTTTACTCGAAATAAAGATTTTGTCGGTTTCCAAGAGATTAATAAATTTTAAATTATCATTATTATTGATGAATTTACTAACTTTTCCGATAGTTATTGTTGAGTATGGATCTCCAAGTAATATAATTAAACTTTTTAAATCTGTCTTATTAATAGTTGAATAATATTTATTAAAGAGTTTTACTTTGTCTTCTTGGGATTTGCTTTTCGATAACAGTTCTTTAAAAAGTTCTTTACTGATTTTTATTATTTCATTTTTTGATAAATAATGGCAAACTTTTTTTAATAATTCTACATTTTCTAAAAGTAGTGACTCTTCAGTGTTTTTAATTATAAAAGTTTCATTTCCTGCCGTATATTTTGAATTTATAAGTTCTAAAATAGTTTGACTTTCTAAAGGATAGGTATTCATTTGGCCTAAAAATTCAGTTATATTTGTTTCCAATAAAACTATAAGTAAATTGGTGTGTTTATTGTTGATAAAATTGTAATTTTCTACAGTCAAGGTAAGTATTTTATTCTCAATTAAAATCTTCATCTTTTCAATAGAGATTTCATTAAAATAGATTACGCCATTTGGATAAGAATAAGGAATTATTGAATTTGTAATTAAAACAGAAAATGAGCTTAATGAAATATTACTTTGTATAAGTTCACGAGTAAATTTTTGGATTACTTGTTTATCTTCTTCAATGTCTTTATTAATTCGATATTTAAGTTCACTTTTATGTTCATTAATATTTAAATAGTTTATTAATGTATCGTCAAAACTGTTTATAGTTTTGAAATATTGTAATAAATTGTTCCATGAGATTGAGACTTTATCTGCCTCAAGTAAAACCTCCCAAATTGAAGTATCATTTATTTCAGAAAGATTATTAATTAAATTTTGATTTTTATAAATGATTTCAGCTTTGAGCTCTAGATTAATATTTTTATTTAAAATGTCAATAATTGTTTTTTCAGATTCATTATTGTTATTTTCTAATTGTTGAAATACGTTTTCTAAATACTCTTCTATATTATTATCAATATACGACTTAAGTTTTATAGCTCCTGAATTTGTAATTGTTGTATAGTTTTCAGTTTTAAGTAAAGAGAGATTTATATCATTTTGTTTGTATAAATTTGTAAATAATTCAATCATAGTATCATTGATTGCATAATTATTATTATCATAAATGAAATCGAGAATAACTTTAGAACCTTTTCCATTAATTTTTTTGAATTTAATGTCATTTTTAGATATAAAAGCAGTTATTTCCTTATCTATGCCTTTAAATGATTCTAGGTTTTCAATTTCGGATATATAATTTGAAATACTATTTCGGATATTTAAATTTTGTAATATAGATACATCTAATTTTGAAAACATGAAATTTACATATTCAAAAAGTTTGTCATCTGATAAATTCGACATTAATTCCTCCCAAATATTTTGATTAGAGTTTTTCCAATTTTTACAAAGAGCTTGAAAAAAAGCTTTTTTATTAGGATCTTTTGTATAGGTTAGATATTCATCTATAAAAGTAACTGGTTTAATTATTTTTGTGCTTAATAACGTAACGATTTGATTTAATTGCTTATCTGTGTTGTTTCTTTCAATAATAAAATCTAGAAGCGAAAAATTTAAGATTTCCTCTCTGCTGAAATCAGATTCTAAAATATCCGAAAATAAATTTTCAATTTCTTGTAATTTGAAATTGTAAGGTAAAGGTTTATTATTTGTAAAACTTTTTAAGAAATCATTATCTTCTTTAGTAATGGTTCCCGGATAGAAATAAGAAATATAATGTGAATAGCTTTCATCTATATGACCATATCTTATTAGAAAATTAATTAGATCATAGTTATTTATTTTCGGAATCACTATAATTTCAGTAGTAATTATAGATTCTTTTCCGTCAATGGTTTCTTTTGTATTTATATTTTTTTTGTATTGCATATCATTCAAACATTCTTGAAAATATTCATCAGATACTATGTCTTTAATTTTCTGAGTTCTTAGAATTTGTTTTTCATTTTCTAATCTTTCAATTTCTTTTTTAATCTCGTTTATTTTATCATTGTTTTTATTGTCAATAATCTCAAAACGCTCTGAATAAGATCCAACTTCTGATTCTAAATTTTGAAAAGAAATACTACTACTTGAAGGCATATATCTTCCGTAGCTCGAATTCCATTGATAAAATGAAATGTTACTAAGTTTACTAAAAGCATCAAAATAACTGTCAAGAACAAGTTTATTTATTGGACACTGTTCATTTTCAATTTGTATATTTTGTATATTTTGATTTTGAGGAAGAAGTAATTTCTCATAAAATTTTACTATATATAATCTTCTTAATTCGTTAACATCTTTGATTAATTCTTTTTTTGAATTTTCAATTTTGAGATTTTCTTTTATTATTTCTCGATCTAGAGAATCAATTGTATCTTTTATTAGCTTATAAGAATTATTAAAAACAGAGTGAACGTATCCTCTTTGACTATTTAAATTATCAAAATCTCTAGGCTCTACATTTTTATATATCATCATTGCTAAAAGTTTTGTTTTATCTAAACTATTGCCAATTATATTTTTATAAATTTTGTACTCATTATTAATTGAAATTAGGGTTCTTTTATCACATAAATATCTTGCAACTTGCTTAATGAAAACTTTTGGTATTTGATCTTCCTTAATATCGATTTTATCTAATAATTCAATACTTGAGTTAGAGTAATTAATTACAGGTATTACTGGAATAATAAAATCGAAGAATTTTGCTCTTTCGTCTTCTTTGAAAGTATCATCTTGAACTGCATAAATAAATGTTATTTTTCTTTTCTCTTTTATTGGATCATAATTGTTTATCAAATAATTAATCTCCCGGAGTTTTATAAAAATTTCTGTATTTTTAAAACGATCTAAATCCTCGATAAATATTACATTAAAAGGATTTCTCTCAAAAAAATATAAAATCTCGTCGATTTCATTTTCAAAATTCACACTTTTTTTATCATCTCCATTTTCAATTTCTGCATCTTGAAAACTAAATTTAGTAAGTTTGAAATTTAAGACGAATCCCATTGTTTTGTATACTATAAAGGCAATACCACTTAAAAAGTAGATGAGATAAACTATGTTATAATATTTAGAATAATAGTTAACGGAAAAAAGTTTTGAAGCTTCATTTAAGAAGCTGATGTTTGAGAAATAGGCAAATGACACTAACCATAGAAAAAATAAAAAAGCCTTCCAAGCAACATTTTTATGATTAACAATTCTTTTGAATCTTGATTCAGGGATTCTTTCTTGTTCAATTTTATAGAATAACTGCTTTAGTATACAATATTCTATTTCTTTTAAAGTATGAACTTTTTCGTCAAAAGTTGCTAATGATATGTTTAAATATTTGTAGTCAAGATTTTTAGATTCAAATGTTTTTAGTATTGAACTTTTTCCTGAGCCATAAGGTCCAGTTAATGCTACATTTTTAGTATTTGGATTTTCAATGGAATATTTTAGAACATCACTATAATTATCATCCTTATCTTTAAGGGTCGTGGGGGTGAAATCTTCAAAATTTTGAAGGTTAATTAAATTATTAGCTTTGCTTAATTTTTTATACCAATTGGTTAATAAATTTATAACATTTAGCAATGCACTAATTAATAAGTTTTTTATTGATATTTTAATTTTTGTTTTACGCTTATTAATTTGACTAATAGGTACTAACTTATTTACTTCAGAAATTAATAAAACGAATACATTCATAATAATTTAATAGATTAGTTTAATTCTTTTTTCAAAAACTTAGCTGTATAACTCTTTTTATTATTCGCCACTTCTTCTGGAGTTCCTTTAGCAACTAATTGTCCGCCGCCTTTTCCGCCTTCAGGGCCAATGTCAATTATGTAATCGGCAAGTTTGATAACGTCCATATTATGTTCGATAACAAGAATTGTATTTCCTTTATCAACCAATTTATTGATAACGTCCATTAAAACGCGAATGTCCTCAAAATGCAATCCCGTTGTTGGTTCATCAAGAATGTAAAATGTGTTTCCGGTATCTTTTTTGGATAATTCTCCTGCCAATTTAATACGTTGTGCTTCACCACCAGATAGCGTTGTGCTTTGCTGACCAAGCGTAATATAACCTAAACCAACATCCTGAATTGTTTTTACTTTTCTGTAAATCTTAGGAATGTTTTCAAAGAAAGGAACTGCTTCATCCACTGTCATATCCAAAACATCAGAAATAGATTTTCCTTTGTACCTGATTTCCAAAGTTTCTCTATTGAAACGTTTTCCCTGACAAGTTTCACATTCTACATAAACATCTGGTAAAAAGTTCATTTCAATCGTTCTTACACCAGAACCCTCGCAGGTCTCACAACGTCCGCCTTTTACGTTGAAACTGAAACGTCCGGCTTTGTAACCTCGAATCATACTTTCAGAAGTCATGGTAAAAAGGTTTCTGATTTCAGTGAAAACTTCTGTATAAGTCGCTGGGTTTGAACGAGGAGTTCTTCCAATCGGACTTTGATCGATATCAATTACTTTGTCAATATGTTCTAAACCTTCAATTTTTTTATAAGGCTGTGGTTTTTTTACGCCATTAAAATAATAAGCGTTCAGAATCGGATACAGCGTTTCATTAATCAATGTAGATTTTCCGCTTCCCGAAACTCCTGTAACACAAGTTAATTGTCCCAAAGGTATTTCGATCGAAACATTTTTTAGATTATTTCCTGTAGCTCCCGTTAATTTTAAAAACTTTCCATTTCCTTCGCGACGCTTTTTCGGAATTTCAAGTTTCATTTTACCATTCAAATATTGAGCGGTAATAGTGTCTGATTTTAAAGTTTCTGCTGGAGTTCCAATACTGATAATTTCGCCGCCATATTTTCCGGCTTTTGGTCCAATATCAATTACATAATCTGCCGTTTCAATCATGTCTTTATCGTGTTCAACAACAATTACAGAGTTTCCAATATCGCGTAATTGTTCTAAAGACTTGATCAATTTTTCGTTATCTCTTTGGTGCAAACCAATACTTGGTTCATCCAAAATATATAAAACACCAACCAATTGAGAACCAATTTGTGTTGCTAGACGAATACGTTGCGCTTCTCCACCAGAAAGCGATTTTGAACTTCGGCTTAAAGCCAAATAATTCAAGCCTACATTCATCAAAAAGTTCAAACGATCTTTGATTTCTTTTACAACTTCAGAAGCGATTAAAAGCTGTTTATCAGTTAAATGACTATTTAGATCCAAAAACCAGGCTGTTAAATCTGAAATGTCCATATCACACAATTCGGTGATATTTTTTTCATTTACTCTAAAAAATAAAGCCTCTTTTTTAAGACGAGAACCTTCGCAAACCGGACAATCAATTTCGTCCATGAAATCTTTTGCCCAACGTTTTATGCTGGTTGTAGCGCTTTCATCGTATTGATTTTTGATGAAATTAGAAATTCCTTCAAAATCTATTTTATATTCTCTGGTTACGCCAAGATCTTTTGAATTGATAGCAAATTTGTCTTTTCCGCCATACAAAATCATGGTCATGGCTTCTTCCGGAATTTTCTCAATCGGATCCGTAATTTTAAATCCGAATTTTTCTCCAATGGTTTCTAATTGCTTGAAAATCCAGGAAGATTTATATTCGCCAAGGGGAGCAAAACCGCCACTTTTTATTGATAATTTTGGATTTGGAATGATCTTTTTAACGTTGATTTCGTGAACCGTTCCTAGTCCGTTACAATGCGGACAGGCACCTTTTGGTGAGTTGAAAGAAAATAAATTCGGTTCCGGATTTTGATATGAAATACCTGTTGTAGGGCACATTAAATTCCTACTGAAATAACGCACTTCATTCGAATCCTGATCTAAAATCATTAAAACATTTTCACCATGATGCATCGCTGTATTGATGCTTTCCGATAATCTTTTTTGAGTATCTGGATTATCTTCAATAACCATTCTGTCTACAACAATTTCGATATCATGTGTTTTGTAACGGTCTAATTTCATTCCTGAAACCAAATCCTGAACTTCTCCGTTTACGCGAACTTTTAGAAATCCTTGTTTGGTGATTTGTTGGAATAATTCAGCATAATGCCCTTTTCTGGCTTTAATAACTGGAGCCAGAATATTAATTCGTTTCCCGTTATAATCCTGAATAATCAAATCTTTAATTTGTTCATCAGAATAAGAAACCATTTTTTCGCCGGTGTTGTAGCTATAAGCGTCAGCACCACGTGCAAATAAAAGTCTAAGAAAATCGTAAATTTCAGTAATTGTTCCAACCGTAGAACGCGGACTCTTACTTGTCGTTTTTTGTTCAATTGCAATTACAGGAGAAAGCCCGTCGATTTTATCTACATCCGGACGTTCTAAACCTCCAAGGAATTGCCTGGCGTATGCCGAAAAAGTTTCAACATAACGGCGTTGCCCTTCAGCATAAATCGTATCGAATGCCAAAGAAGATTTTCCCGAACCAGATAAACCAGTAATTACAACCAGTTTTTCACGCGGAATAGATATATCGATATTTTTAAGATTATGAACTCTTGCACCAAGAACTTCAATAGTATTGTCTTTATCTAGCATAATTTTGAGCAAAACGCAAAGTTACCACTTTGATTTGTTCTTTTTGTGCTCGATAGCAAAAGTTTATGTTACAAATAGTAACAAAATAAGTATCTCGATTAAAGTCTTTTGATCATTTATTCAATCGTCATCGATCGCAGTTTCATTCTGTAAGCTTCAAGTGCAATTGATTTTGAAATGATACCATAATACTTATCATTTCGAAGCACAGGCAGAAAAGCTGATTTTGAATTTTCGAACTTTGTCATTACGATTTCCATGCTGTCATAAGATGAGATAGTTGCTGCAGGAGTTTTCATAACATCTTTAATCTGAGTGTATTTTACACGGTAAGCATTAAAAATGATTTCTCGGATATCATTAAAATGTACAATTCCAACTAAATCTTTTTCGTTGTTGACAACCGGAAATACGACTTGATTAGAGTGTGAAATAAGATCAACGAGTTTGCTTAAATTTTCGTCAGGATGAACAGTTAGATAATCACATTGAATGATTGTATCGATATCTAAAGTCGAAAGAATATTTGAATCTTTGTTGCTGGTAAAGGCATGGCCTTTTTTTGCCAGATTTTTTACGTCAAGCGAATATTTCTCAAAACGTTTAGAAATCGCAAAACTGATTGATGAAACGATCATTAGCGGAATCATAAGTCCGTAACCTCCTGTTATTTCTGCAATAAGGAAAATTGCGGTCAATGGTGCATGAAATAATCCGCTCAAAATTCCAGCCATTCCAACCATGGTAAAATTACTGATTGGCAAATGTGATAAACCGGTTAAGCTTATTAGTTTTGAGAAAAAATAACCTAAATAAGATCCTAAAAATAGAGATGGAGCAAAATTTCCTCCATTACCACCGCTTCCAATTGTAAGCCCGGAAGCAAATACTTTTACCATCATGGTACAGCCTATAAACAAAAGCAATACCCATTGATTGTTTCTAAAATCAGCAAATAAAGTATTGTCTAATAATTGTCCGGGATCGCTTTCAGATAAGGTTTTAATGCTTTCATATCCTTCCCCAAATAAAGTTGGAAATACAAAAATCAGTAAAGCCAAAAGCGATGAACCTATCAAAGCTTTTTTATAAGGATCAATCTGCATTTTGCCAAAATAATGCTCAACACGTTGAAAATTTCGTGAATAATATATTGCAGCCAAACCTGTCAAGATTCCCAATATCACATAAAAGGGAATATTATGATAATTAAAAGTTTCTTGTTTTTTGAACGACAGCAAAATAGTTTCATCTAAAACAATTGCAGAAACTAAAGCACCTGTTGCTGCAGAAATCATAATTGGTGTAAAGGCAGAAATACTCACATCGACTAATAAAACTTCGATTGCGAAAAGAACTCCGGCAATTGGAGCATTAAAAGCAGCAGCAATTCCGGCAGCAACACCGCATCCAATTAATAAAGTCCGGTCTTTGTAAGCTAATTTATAATTTTGGGCATAATTTGATCCAAAAGCCGCTCCTGTAATTACAATTGGGCTTTCTAATCCGGCAGAACCTCCTAAACCAACAGTCAAAGAGCTTGTAACAATCTGCGCATACATTTGTTTTTTCGGAATTATACTCGCTTTTTTGGCAACCGCATATAAAATCTGTGAAGTTCCTTTTTGGATTGTTCCGTTTAAAACCTTTTTAATAACAAGAACAGTCAATAAAATTCCAATTATGGGAAGAATACTATTGATGAAGCTTAATTTTAAAGTCCCGTTAATATAAGTTGCAAATGAAAAAACGCTATGCGCAAAAGTTTTCAAAACAATTACAGCAAAAGCACATGAAATACCGACTAACACACTCGATAAAAAAATAAATTGCTTTGGCGTCAACAAGGATTGAGCTAATGCAATAATGCTTTCTAGTTTTCGAAAAAGTCGTTTTATCATAATTTTATTACAAAGTTACCAGGGGATACAAATTTAGCTCTAAACATTCAATTTTGTATAATTTTTTGATGTAAATCTTTTTGTTTAAAATCCTGCGGCTTTGTCATCACCGCGAAAATCGGCACCTCCTTCAAGAGTGTTGTCTGGCAAAACCAAAATCGCATCCACTTTACCAATTACAGGTGTCGTTTTTTCGTTGATCAAATATCCTTTTGCTTTTAAACTTTCTAATGTTTTGTCACTAAAAGTATTAGGCTCGAAAGTAATTAAATCAGGAAGCCATTGGTGATGAAAACGAGGTGCGTTTACAGCTTCCTGCATGCTCAAATTATATTCGTAAACATTTAAAATAGTTTGCAAAACAGAGGTAATAATGGTTGATCCGCCTGGTGAACCTACAACCATATAGAGTTTTCCGTTTTTTTCTACAATGGTTGGTGTCATGGAACTCAGCATTCTTTTTTGTGGCGCAATGCTGTTCGCTTCGTTTCCAACTAATCCAAACATATTTGGAGATCCTGGTTTTGCACTAAAATCGTCCATTTCATTATTTAGGAAAAAGCCCAGTTCATCGCAATAATATTTTGAACCAAATCCGTCGTTGATAGTGGTTGTGGCCGCAACTGCATTTCCAAATTGATCTACAATCGAGTAATGCGTTGTTTCTGTGCTTTCGCTATACGTGATTTTTCCTTCTTTAATATCCGATGATAAAGTGGCTTTTTCGGAATTGAAATTTGACATTCGTTCTTTCAGATAACTGTCTGATAGAAGTCCGTTTATTGGAATTTTTACAAAATCAGGATCGCCTAAAAACTGGCTTCTGTCAGCATATGCTCTTCTTTCAGCTTCTACAATAACTTGTATAGAATTCTCAGAATTATGACCCATTTTTGAAAGATAAAACGGTGAAACCATTTTCAGGATTTGTGCCAGACAGATTCCGCCGCTGCTTGGCGGTGCCATCGAAGTTATTTTTAAATCTTTATAGTCAAATTGAAGTGGTTTTCTCCATTTTGCTTCATAAAGTGCCAAATCTTTCATTGTGATTATACCACCTTTTTTCTTCAAATAATCAACTAAAATTTGTGCTGTTTTGCCTTTATAAAACTCATCTTTTCCATTTTTTAGAATTCGTTTTAAGGTATTAGCAAGTGCAGGGTACTTTATGGTGTCTTTTTCTTTGAAATTTCCAGCCATAAGTGTATTTGGTCCATTGGCTTTTACAATGGCGTCATGGTAGGATTCAAGTTGTTTTTGTTGTTTTAATGTTACTACAACTCCTTTTTCGGCAAGGGCAATTACAGGTTTCAAAATTTCTGACATTGGCAACGAACCTAATTTTTTATGAACGGCAAAAACGCCTGCGATTGTTCCCGGAACTCCAATTGCCAAAGCTGTTTCGGTACTTTTTCCTTTTATGACATTTCCGTCTTTGTCCAAAAACATATTTTTTGAGGCAGCGAGCGGTGCTTTTTCACGATAATCAAGACTTCCAACTTCGCCGTTTGCTTTTCTGTAAACCATAAATCCGCCTCCGCCAAGGTTTCCTGCATAGGGATATGCAACAGCCAATGCTAATTCTGTAGCAGCCATTGCATCAAACGCATTGCCGCCTTTTTTCATTATTTCAACACCAATTTTTGAGGCTTCTTCGCGAGCCGAAACAACCATTGCTTTTGAAGCTGTTAAACCTGTTGGGTGAACAGCTTGCTGTGCAAAACTGTATAGCGATATAAAAAAGAATAAAAACGAAATTTTTTTCATAACTGAAACTATAATCTATCGGTTTGAATTTATAAGGAAATTAATTTTTGATTGGCATGCAAACGAAGATCTTCAAAAAACAGCGTGAATTCTTCTTCAAATTCATCATAAAACTCTTTTAGTTCTTCGCTGGCATATTGCATTTTTGACATGTTTTTGGATCTTCGATCCATTTGTGTTAGGATTTGATGAATTCCTTCGACTGTTCTATAACTTAGAAGCCAGTTTCTTTCGATCATATAAGGCATTAAACCTTGTGTTTTTTCAGTTAAAATTGAATAATTTTCGTCTAATGATTTATAAAAACGATTTATAAAGCTTTCCAGATTTTCATCGGAATATTTTGTCCAGTTTTTGGCTAAAAAATGATCATAAACAATATCCACAATTACTCCTGCGTAATGATGGTATTTTTCATGTAAACGTTTGGTACTTTGTCTAAAAACATCATGAGAATCCGTGTAAGTATCTATAAATCTATGCAAAAGAATTCCTTTTTGAACATCTTTTGGGAAATGTTCAAATTGTTTTCCGCGAATGCCATCGGCCATAAAATTACCAATTTTGATTAAATCATTATCGCCTGAAAGATAGATGTGGGCTAGGAAATTCATTTTTTTTAAGATACTAAGGTTCTAAGATACTAAGAAACTAAGTTTTTAGCAAATATGTTTTTACGATGCTAAGGCTCTAAGATACTAAGGAACTATGTTATTTTAGTAAATGTATGAAAAGTTTTTAATATGGATTTATTGAAGTGTTTTGCAATTTCTAAACTTGATAATTATTTAAAATCACGGCAACTTAGCAACTTAGTATCTTAGAACCTTAGCATCTTTTTTTAAAATCTTAGCAGCTTAGTATCTTAGAACCTTAGTAACTTTTTTATATTTGTAATAAAATAACCTTAACTCAAAAAAATGACTTTAATAAAATCGATATCCGGAATTCGTGGAACGATAGGAGGAAAAGTGGGTGACAACCTGACTCCTGTTGATGCGGTGAAATTTGCATCGGCGTACGGAACATTTCTAAAAAATAATACTTCAAAAGAAAAATTAACCGTTGTAATTGGTCGCGATGCCAGAATTTCAGGGCCAATGATTCACAATCTTGTTGTGAATACCTTAATTGGTTTAGGAATTGATGTTATTGATCTTGGACTTTCGACAACACCAACTGTAGAGGTTGCCGTTCCTTTAGAAAAAGCTGATGGCGGAATTATTTTGACAGCATCTCATAATCCAAAACAATGGAATGCCTTAAAATTATTGAATGAAAAAGGGGAGTTTTTAAGCGGTGCTGATGGCGCAAAAATTCTTGAAATTGCCGAAGCTGAAGCTTTTGATTTTTCTGACGTTGACAGTTTGGGAGAAATTACAGTTAACGACGCTTATATGGATATTCATATTGATGAAGTTTTAAATCTTCCATTAGTTGATGCTGAAGCTGTTAAAGCGGCTAAATTTAAAGTGGTAGTTGACGGTGTAAATTCATCAGGAGGAATTGTTATTCCGAAACTTTTGGAACAAATGGGTGTTGAAGTTGTAAAATTATACTGCGAACCAAACGGACATTTCCCACATAATCCTGAGCCATTAAAAGAACATTTGACTGATATTTCAGAATTGGTAGTTAAAGAAAAAGCGCATCTTGGAATTGTAGTTGATCCAGATGTTGATCGTTTGGCTTTCATCAGCGAAGACGGTGAAATGTTTGGTGAAGAATATACGCTTGTTGCTTGCGCAGATTATGTTTTGAGTAAAACTCCAGGAAATACAGTTTCGAATATGTCATCTTCACGTGCATTAAGAGATGTTACTAAATCTTATAATGGAGGTTATGAAGCAAGCGCAGTAGGAGAGGTGAATGTTGTGGAATTGATGAAGAAAAATAATGCAATTATTGGCGGAGAAGGAAATGGTGGTATCATTTATCCTGAATTGCATTACGGAAGAGACAGTTTGGTTGGAGTTGCTTTGTTTTTAACGCATTTAGCAAACAAAAAAATATCAGTTTCTGCATTGAGAGCTTCTTATCCAGAATATTATATGAGCAAAAACAAAATTGAATTGACACCACAAATTGATGTTGACGCAATTTTAGCTGCAATGACGGACAAATACAAAAACGAAGATATTTCGACAATTGATGGTGTGAAAATTGATTTTGCCGAAGAATGGGTTCATTTAAGAAAATCGAATACAGAACCGATTATTCGTATTTATACTGAATCAGCAACGCAAGAATCAGCGGATAAATTAGCACTTAGAATTATTGATGAAATTAAAGTAATCGCGGGATTATAAAATTTTCATTTAAATATAAAAAAGCCTCTTTTGAAATTTCAAAAGAGGCTTTTCTTTTTGGTTAGATATATTTAGTTTTTGATAATTTTTACTGATTTCTGGATTTTTCCATAAGAAGCATTTACGATATAAACACCAGTAGCAAGTTTTTCGCCAATTTTAATATCTTCATTGGTAAAATAATCTTTAGATTCGAAACAAACTTTTCCGCTCATATCAACTATTTTCAAAGTCAAAGGTTCAGTTGAAGATGATTTTATATGAAGCGTAGATTGATTTTTAACCGGATTTGGATAAATCGTAAAAGAATCTTTTTCAGCAATAGGATCATTTACTCCTAGATTTCCGGCAGTAACATCAATATAATTAAAATTCATGTCGTTTGATTTGAATTTAATTTTAAGATAAACTTCTCCTTTAGGAAGTGTAACACCACTTACGATTTTATCTGTATAAGTTTGATATCCTCCAGTTGCAGGAAAGGTTTCATCTGTTTTTACAACTACATTGTTTACCAGAATATCGAATTTTCCGTTTATAGAAGGTGCGGCTACTCTAAAATTTAGATTGTACGTTCCAGCATCAGCTACATTCAATAAAAATTCATTCCAGTCTCCTTCATTTATAAAACATACATTTTGTCCTGTATCAGAATCTGTTGTAGCTTGTAAACCAGTTCCTTTTCTGCGGTAATGTTTGTTTGCGGTAATTTTTCCTGGAACATTCATTTTTTTAGAAGTATAGCTTTCGTTTACGTAAGCAGTTCCAATTGGCTTTAAAACGCCGCTTGTTGGGCTTAACAATTGTCCTTCTTGCATGTCAGTCCAATCGGCAGGAACTCGACCTGTAAACCAAGAATATCTGTAAATATCCGGATCATTTTCAAAACTGCTTACAATAGTTTTCATGAAACTGATTTTATCGGCTTCACTTTGAATAACTCGGTTTGCAAATTCAGTTACCCAAACTGGGCGATTGTATTTTTTAAGGTTTCCGGTAACTCCAATAACCGAACCTGCTGTATTATCATAAGTATGAAAAGCGATATAATCGACTTTGCAAGTTGGACATAAAAGAAAAAATTGATCGTGCCATGCAACCGGATCGCTGAATCCTCCATAATTGTTTGGTCCATTGTAAGCAGGAGATGCGCTGACGATTTCTAAGTTTTTGGCAGCAGCAATTTTTTCGACATTAGCCCATGCATTTACCGCTTCCTGAGGTGTTAAACGCGCGCCATCAGTAAAATTAGGTTCATTAAAAGCCAATAAATATTTTGCTCCGGGTTTAATATTGTCAATAAAAGTCTGTACTTCGTTATCATTTAATTTTCCCCAGGCCATCGGAACATATTCAATGCCAATAGAAGCGTAATTGGCATTCGTATCATTTTCGGGGATTCTTCCCCAGTTGTACCACCATGAAACTCCGGGTTTTAGAGCCATTAAATCGGCAGCGCTGTTTTGTCCGTAGGCAATACCTCGTTTTGGGCTTTGAGCAAAAACGGGTTTCGAAAAACAAATTATTAAAAATGTGAAAAGTAATTTTTTGATCATGGGTATTAATTTTGCAATGGTTTTTGGATAGTTTTTAGTCAGCTTCAAATTTATATTGTTTGTCTAAATTTGCTTCTGTTTTAATTCAACAAAAATCATTACAAAAACACATCAAAAATTTATTTGAGGGCTTTAAAACATCGTTTTTTATTGTTGTGTACTTTCATAAATAAAAAAGTCCAAAAAGTATTTCTTCTTTTTGGACTCTGTTTTTTATAAAATTAGGAATCAACACGATGTTTCCATCTTTTGTGTGTCCATAAATAATATTCTGGTTTTGCAAGAATTTGTTTTTCTACCTCTTTCAAATACATTTCTGTAATTTCAAAATCGGGAAAATCTTTTGGGTTATCAGCAATAGGAATAAATGTAGCTTCATAATAACCTCTTCCTGTTTTTTTTACGTTGGCAAAAATAACGCTTAGATTGTATTTTTTTGCCAGCATTTCTGCTCCAGTATGTACAGGAACTTCAACTCCCATAAATTCCATTGAGTGGAAAATTCGATCTAATTTAGGAGATTGATCACTTGCCAAACCGTACATGCTCAAAGTTCCGTCGCGCTGGTTTTGTGCCATTGTCGGAATTGCTTTTCGGGTTTCGATCATTTCTGTTTTGTATTTAGAGCGAATTTTTCGAACTAATTTATCAAAATAGGGATTAGCTAATTTTTTATAAACAGCAACACCCTGAAAACCAATTTTTGGGTTGATTGTCATAAGCCATTCATAACTTGCATAGTGAGAAGCAACGAGAATTACGCTTTTTCCTTTTTTAGCATAATCCAATACCAAGTCAAGATTCGTTACTTTGAATCTTCTTTCCATTTCTTCCGGAGAAATACTCATGGTTTTGATCATTTCTAAAAACATATCACACATATGGCTGTAGAATTTTTTCTCAATAACTTTTCTTTCAGCATCACTTAAATGTGGCAAAGCCAAAGCCAAATTCTCACGAACTACTTTTCGGCGATAGCCAATAACGTGATAAACCAGAAAATAAACGAAATCTGAAAACCAGTAAAATAACCGAAATGGAAGTATAGAGATAAGCCAAAGTAAAGGATAGGCTAAAATATAGACTAGAAATTGCATGTAATTTTTTTTTACAAATATAAAGTAAAAATGAATAGATGCCGATATTTTGGTTAGTGGCGGACTTGTGTTCAAGAATGACTATATTTACCATTCACAATAAATATGTTTTATGAATGCTATTTTGATTGGAATTATAGTTGCCAATGTTCTTTTTAGTTATAAAGGTTTTAATGATTATGCTTTTTTTAGAAAATATGAATTTCATGTTGGAAGTATTCGTTCAGGAGAGCAGATAAGAATGCTTTCTTCGGGATTTTTGCATGTTGATTTTATGCACTTGGCTTTTAACATGTTTACACTTTGGTGTTTTGCGCCTGTTGTTTCAAGCTTGTTAAGTGATTTTTCTTTTGTTTTGATTTATTTTGGAAGTTTGATTTTTGGAAATCTGCTTACTATGCTTTTTCATAAAAACGATTATAGTTATCGTGCAGTTGGAGCTTCTGGCGCTGTGACAGGAGTTTTGTATTCGGCTATTTTATTGCAGCCTGATATGACATTAGGAATTTATGGCATAATTCCGATACCGGCATATTTATTCGGAATTTTATATTTATTGTATTCAATTTATGGAATGAAAGCCAAAAATGACAATATTGGACATACAGCACACTTTGGAGGTGCTATAGGCGGGTATTTGATTACTTTGATCAAAGATCCTTCTTTAATTGTTGATCATACTTTAATGACAATTCTATTGGCAATTCCAATTATTATACTTTTTGGGATGGCTAAATTAGGAAAATTGTAAGGCTGGCATAACTTTTGAAATGTCCTTATCAATAATTTAAAATATAACAAAAATGAAAAAACTAGTATTATTTTTAACAATCATGTTTATGACTATGTCTTACGGCCAAGAAACCAAACAAATACCTCTTATTAACGTTAATGGGGAAGGAAAAGTAAAAGTAGCACCTGATCAGGTTTGTATTTCGGCTACGGTTGAAACAAAAGGGAATAATGCTAAAGACGTCAAAAAACAAAATGACGAAAAAATGGACGCTGTTTTAAAATTCATTAAAAAGATGAATATTCCAACAGCAGATTTCAAAACAAAACAAGTTGCTTTGAACCCGCAGTATGATTACGAAAAGAAAAAAACGAGTTATAATGCGACACAAACTGTTGAAATCATCGTAAAAGATTTGTCTAAATACGATGAATTGATGGAAGGTTTGGTTCAGCAGGGAATTAACCGAATTGACCGAGTAACTTTTGAATCTTCTAAAGAAGCTCAATTACAAGCTGAAGCTAGAAAACTTGCAATGAAAGATGCTAAAGCAAAAGCAGACGATTATGTTTCTGTTTTAGGTCAAAAAGTTGGAAAAGCTTTTGTTATTTCTGATAATTCTCAAGTTTATCATCCACAGCCAATGTATGCTGCTATGAGAATGAAAGAATCAGCAGATTCTATGGGAGCTTCTAATGAAACTTTAGCGATCGGTGAAATCGAAATTACTGCGAATGTAAGCGTAAGTTTTATTTTGGACTAAAAAAATAGAATTCCAAATATTTAAAAATCCAAATTCCAATTCAAATTGGAGTTTGGATTTTTTTTTGTTTAAAACTATAATAGGAACTTTAAACAAATAAGGTTTGTGTAAAAACGTGATAGGATTTCTCAAAAATGTTTAAACACTTTTGATGAAAAATTTATCGGGTTGAATAGTAATTTGAATCGATTAAATAAAAAAGCAGCAATGTCATATTGCTGCTTTTTTATTTAAATACTTTCTGGATTTGTATTTCATAATAGATTCTTAATTATTTATGTGTTCTGTAATTTTTCCAGATATTTTTTATAGGAACGTCATTTTTTAGCTACAAAACATGGGTAAAATGTATACGTGAGACATTATTATACCCAAAAACGGATTTTATTGCTCCCTCTGAAAACCATTAATTAATCAAATTTGTCCCAGTAAAATCATTAATCGGTTTTGACCGAAGCTCAGAAGATTTTAGAAAACTAACTAATTAATTAACCAACAAATTACAAACCAAAAATGACAAATTTTACTAGGATTAAAAAAAGTCCTAATGGTGGATCAGGATTTAATTTGAAAAAGAAGATGATGATGTTTTGCGTCTTATTTTCTTTGTCACAAGTTCATGGCTACGCTATTAGTTCTAAAAGTACAATGGAGTCTCACGATGTTGTTCCACAAAAAAGCATTAAGGGACTAGTAGTAGATGAAAGCGGCATGCCGATGCCGGGAGTTTCAGTTTTAGAAAAAGGAAGTAAAAATAGTACTTCAACCGATTTTGATGGAAAATTTACTTTAAAGGTAGATAACGACAATGCAGTAATCGTTGTGTCTTATTTAGGCTATGTAACTGCAGAGGTTAGCGTAAAAGGCGAAGCTTCAATTACTGTAAAATTGAAAAAAGCGACTACCTCATTAGAGGAGGTTGTTGTAGTAGGTTACGGTAAAATGAAGAAAAAGGATTTAACTGGAGCAATTGTTCAGGTAACGCCTGATAAATTGGCGAACCAAAATCCACAAACAGTTCAGGATATCTTAAGAGGTACTCCGGGTGTACGAGTAGGTTATGATCCTTCAGCAAAAGGAGGAGGAAGCATACAAGTTCGTGGTCAGACTTCAGTTTATACAGGAGGTAGTCATAATTCACCGCTTATTATTTTAGACGGAATGCAGTTTTATGGTGAGTTATCAGAAATAAATCCTGATGATATTCAGCAACTTGATATTTTAAAAGATGCTTCGGCAGCATCAGTATATGGATCGAGAGCAGCAGCAGGGGTTATTCTTATTTCAACTAAAAAAGGAAAAACAGGTAAGCCTATTGTTAGTTTTACTACAAACACAACAATTAGCAATAAAAGCGCCTATCGTGGTGTGTATTCTCCAGAAGGATACTTAAAATATCGTGAAGACTGGGAAACTGCCCAAACTTACGGTGTTAATCCAACAACTAAGCAATACGAAGCGTGGATTGCGGGAACAGTTGCTAACGGTAAACCGGGATATTTTTCGAATCCAAATGATTTAGCGAAATGGGGTATTACTGAAGCGCAATGGTTAGCGTATCAACCGGCTACTCAAACAGCAGGAAAAAGCAGTAAAGAAGTATGGGGAACACGTTTAGGATTGAATTTTGATCCTTCGTTAATGGCTAATTTCTTAGCTGATAAAACGCATGACTGGAGCGACAGCTCTTTTAGAACAGGGATTAATCATGATAATAATTTGAGTATTTCGGGAGCAGGAGATAAGGTTAACTATTACATGTCGTTTGGTTATTTAACTTCAGAAGGAGCTATTGTTGGAAATGATTATAAATCAGCTCGTTCTAATATGAAAGTTGATGCTAAAATTACAGATTGGCTTGACTTTGGAGCAAATATTAATTTTCAGGATCGATCAGATGGAGACATAACTCCTTCGTTAGGTACAAATGCTGGAGATAACAATATGATGAGAACCAGCCCATTCGGAACTTTTATAGATGCAAATGGAAACTATGAGAGACAGCCAATGGGGAAAAATGTTTCTGGACAGAATTATAACTATTACTACGAACGTCAATATATTGACAAGGAAACAGGATTTACAACATTGAATGCTATTTTCAATACAAAAGTAACGTTGCCGTTAGGAATTACTTACTCATTTAATATTGCTCCTCGTTATCAGTTTTATCATGATCGTTATTTCAGATCAACACAAAATCCAAACTGGCCGGCAGCTACGACTGGTGTAAATAGAAATAATTCTACAAGATTTGAGTATAACTTGAATAATACAATCACGTGGGATTATACAATTGCTGAAAAACATCACTTCATTGCAACTTTTGTCCAGGAAGCTGAAGAACGCCGCTTATGGTCAGACGGAATGGATGCTTATAATATTCAACCATCAGATGCATTAGGTTTTCACAATGTTAGTACAGCAACTATGGCAAATAGTGCACTTAGATCAAACGATACACATGAAACAGCAGATGGTTTGATGGCAAGACTTTTCTATTCATTCGATAATCGTTATATGTTGACAGCGACTGTTCGTCGTGATGGATATTCAGCATTTGGAGCTTCAAATCCTTATGCAGTTTTCCCTTCTTTTGGAGTGGCTTGGAATTTTAAAAATGAAAACTGGTTCAAATGGGATGCGATGAGCACAGGTAAATTACGTTTGTCTTGGGGTAAAAACGGAAACAGATCGCTTGCAGATCCTTACATTTCTCTTGCAAACTTAGTAAATACTGGAACAATGGGATATTTAGATCCTTCAGGAAAAGCGCTTGAGTTGAAATATTTAGCACTTGACCGTATGGCCAATCCAAATTTGGAGTGGGAAAAAACAACATCAACAAATATTGGTCTTGACTTAGGTTTCTTACACGATCGTATTACGGCTACTTTAGATCTTTACAAAGCATCTACTCATGACATGATTATGAGTCAATCATTACCTGGTTTCACTGGATTCTCATCAATTGCAACTAATCTTGGAGAGGTTCAAAATAAAGGTTTTGAGTTTAGTATTAATACACTTAATATGAAAACACCAAACTTTGAATGGCGTACTACATTTGGTATCTCATATAACGAAAATAAAATTATCTCATTGTATGGCAATATGGTAGATATTAAAGATGCCAGTGGTAATGTTATTGGAAAAAAAGAGGGTGATGATTCAGCTAATGGATGGTTTATAGGAAGACCTATTTCTCAAATCTGGGATTATAAAGTAACTGGAATTTGGCAAAAAGATGAGTGGAAAGAAGCTCAAAGATACGGACAGCGTCCTGGAGATCCAAAAGTTGAAAACAGCAATACATCAGATGACGTAGATGCAGTAGATGCAGATGGTGTTGCTTACAAAAAAGCGGTTTATAATGAAAAAGATAAACAGTTTCTAGGGAATTCAAATCCTCCAGTACAGTGGACGTTGCGTAATGATTTTAAAATTTACAAAAACTGGGATTTAGGAATCAGCATGTATTCATATAATGGTGGGAAATCACTTAGTTCAATTTATATGAACACTTTCAACGATGCCAGTTTGTATAAATTCAATTTTAATCCATATGTAAACCCTTATTGGACACTTGATAACCCAACTAATGAATGGGCTCGTCTTGACGCTAAAGGACCTGCTGGAACTCCAGTTGCACCAGGAAAATTATATGACCGTAGTTTTATTCGTCTAGACAACATTTCTATAGCTTATACGCTTCCTAGAGATCTTTTAGATCGCGCGCATATTAAAAATATAAAAATTTACGCTTCAGTTCAAAACGTAGCAACATGGTCTGCTTCTAAAGAATGGAAATATTTTGGAGATCCAGAAACAGGAGGATTGGCTACAAGACAATTTAATTTAGGTTTTAATTTCCAACTTTAAAAATTATTCAACAATGAAAAAATATATAAAAAATAAAATAACAAGACTAGTGCCTTTTGCTTTATTGGCAGTATTGGCCAGTTCTTGTTCGAAAGATTTTTTGGAATCTGACCCGCTTTCGTTTTACGAACCAGAAACTACATTTTCTACAGAAGCTGGTTTGCAGGCAACTTTAGCACTATGTGATAAACAGTTGCGCAATAATTATATTCATTACGGTTTTTCTGGTGTGAGTGTGCCTATTGGTACAGAATATCTTTTCTCAGACATGGCGCAATATGGTAAAACAGATACAGGAAGTAACATTGCTGATTATGCTGCTACGATCGTTCCAACTGGAGATTTTAGAAGAGACCCAAGTGGTGAATCACTTTATCTTGGATTCCTTTGGACTGAAGCTTATACAGGTATCAAAAATGCTAACACAGTATTAACTTATATTGGTAATGTAAAAAGTTTATCGGAAGAGGTTAAAAATAAATATATCGGTCAGGCATATTTTCACAGAGCATACCGTTATCTTAATTTAGTGTATGAATTTGGTGATATACCATTGATTACTAAAATCTTGTCGGTTCCTAAACAGAGTTATTATTCTACAAAAAAAGAAGCGATCATTGAAATGATTACGGCTGATATGGAGAAAGCTGTACAATGGGTACCAGAGCAATCAAAAATAGGATATGTAGGTATGGTTAGTAAAGGTGCTTGTCGTCAATTGCTAATTAAGTGTTATTTGGCATCTGGAAGATTTGCTGATGCTGAAGCACAAGCTAATCTTTTGATTAATGGATCAGGTTATTCTTTGGTACAAAATTCTTTAGGTATTTTTGATCCGGGAGGAAATCCTACTGCATGGCCTATTACAAGGAATGTAATTTGGGATTTACACAGACCAGAGAACAAAGTGATTTCTGCTAATACTGAAGCGATATTAGTTGCACCAAACGGAGGAGCACAGTCATTTTTAGCATTTGCTTCAATGAGAATTTTTGGACCAAACTGGAATGATGCTAACTTAATTACTCCTGATGGTAAAACTGCAGCACCTCGTTTTCCTTTAACTGATAAAACGAATTACAATGCAAAATACGATTACCAAAGAGCAATAGGGCGTGGTATCGGGACTATAAGTGGATCTTATTATTCGCAGCATCCTATGTGGGTTGTAAATGGTGTTGAGGATAAGGTGGATCTTAGACATAACAGTACTGTTGGTAACTGGGTAAACATGGAAGACCTTAAATACGCTCCAGGAGCGGGGGGAAGTGCTACATGGGCTGGACAAAATTTCAGAATGAAAGATGCAGCTGGTAAATTGCTAGCAACAGATTCCATTCGCGATTGGTTTGATTTTCCTCATTATAAAATCTTTTATCATGATGTTGTAGCCGAGGCTAATCCAGCAGCAAATGATTTTCAAGGAGCTACTGCAGGAGCAAGTGCACATATGTACATTTATCGTTTAGCTGAAACTTATTTGTTACGTGCTGAAGCTCGTTTTTATCAAGGCAATGCGACTGGAGCAGCTCAGGATGTTAATGTTGTAAGAGCGAGAGCAAAAGCAACACAAATGTATACTACTGTAACTATTGGTGATATTTGTGCAGAAAGAGGAAGAGAGCTTTACATGGAAGAATGGAGAAATGTGGAGTTAAAACGTATTTCGCACTGTTTAGCTATGAGTGGAAAACCTGATGAGTGGGGTAATACCTATAATAAAGCAACTTGGGATAAACAATCTGGTAAAGATGCATCTGGAGGAAGCTACTGGTGGCAACGTATTGTTCATTACACACTTTACAATAAATATCCAAATGGTATTTCGCTTAAGCCAGGTGTAAAGTTTTATACTATGGATAAACGTAATAATTACTGGCCAATTCCTTATAGACTTGCTATAGAGCCTAACATCAAAGGTCAGCTAAGTCAAAATTATGGTTATGATGGCTACAATGAAGCTGTTAAAGTATGGGATAAATGGCAGGATGCTGTTGATGACGAAAGTAAAATTTAATTTTTTTTTCTCAAAGTAAAATTTGAGATATAAAATGAAAAAATAGCTTGAAGCCCCCAAATAAAGCTAAAACAAGAAACGAGTTAATTTATATAGTTAACTCGTTTTTTGTCTTTATTTTAAAATGTATTGTTTGTCTGCGTTAACTCAAAGAACGATTTTAATTTTTATAATTATGAAAAAAACAGCGATTACTGTTTTAATGATATGTTTTTGTCTCACATTGAGTGCACAACATAAATTTTCGATTTCAGGAACTATTCCTTCTCAATATAAAGGAGCAGATATTATACTTTCATCCCAAAATTCTGCTTTTGCTTCTGTAAGTACAAAAGAAAAAAATGGTAAATTTTATTTATCTGGTGAAATTAAACAAGGTTATGAGCCAGTTGTTTTAAGTGTACAGAAAGATGATAAATATGTGGGGACTTTTTTTTTATTAATTGGCTCACAGAATATGACAATTGATATTGAAAAACTAAATCAAAAAGATTTCTTAAATAACTTTCATGCTTCCAATCTTCCCTTTAATGAAGAGCAAAAAGAATACAAGCTCTTGACAAGATCACTTAGTGAGAGTGCTTATGCAGCTTTTAATGTTTATTTCGATGCCAGAAGCAAACATTTGAAAGCAAGCACGCAAGATTCTTTATGGACAATCGTTTCAGATTTAAGGAAAAAACTATTAGTCCAAAAAATAAAATTTATTGAATCACATCCTAATCAGTATATCTCATTATATGTTTTTAACAAAGATATAGTGCATGGTATTCATTTATTTGATCCTGAGGAGCTTAGTGTAGTTTATGATAAATTCAGCAATGATTTGAAGCAAACCGATTTAGGAAAATCGCTTAATGAGTATATCCAGAAAAAGCTGTCATTCACAGTGGGGCATATTTTACCCAATTTCTCTTTTTCAACAGACAAAGGACAAAATTTTGAATTATCATCATTTTCTAAAGAGAAAAAATACGTACTTCTTTGTTTCTGGTCAAACGGTTGCGCACCGTGTATAAAGAAGATCCCAACCTTAAAAGTACTCAATAAAAAATATGAATCCAGAGGGTTGCAATTGATCTCGATTTCATTAGATTCAAATACTGATGTGTGGTTAAATTCTTTAAAAAAATATGAAATGCCGTGGTTACAAACGTGTGACGCTTCAACTTATATTCAAGGAAATCGAGTCCAAGATCTTTTAGAGGTAGATCATATGCCACAGTATTTTTTAATTGATTCTACAGGAAAGTTGATTTATCATAATGAACAATTAAATGATGATGATGAGTTTAGTGTTTTACAAAAGCTGTTAGAAAGTAAGTTATGAGGTAAACACATATTCTATTAAATTTTGATAAATGAAATACTAGATTTAGTTACTTTGAACTGAATTAAAACAATTAAATAACAGCCCAGAAACCTCTTTAAACCAATGCGTAAAATTCTTTATTTTATCCCTTTCTTTTTTTTGCTTTTATGTAATACAACAAAAGCATCTGTAAAACCTTATCAGACAAAAAACGAAATTGTTTTTATATTCAAAAAAAATGATCACGTTCCAACTACAAAGTATCGTACTATCAACGGGACTATTAATCCAATTTATATTTCAGAACAAGGAGATTTTAAACGTTCGGAATTGATTATTAATAATAAATCAAAGACGGATACAATCAGAAGAGCAGTCAAAGGAGATTTAATTTGTATGACTTATATTTATGATTCTCCCAAAACGTATTATTACTTGTTTCAAAAAGGAGATACTGTAATTTTTGATTATGAAAATGGTGTACCAAAAGCAACGATAGTAGGTCGCAAGACTAAAGAGTTTGATGGCAATTTTGAAGCTTCTTTTAAAATTCAAAAACCGCTGGATGATTTTGAGTTTTTTGATCAAAACAAAAGAATGCGAAATGAATTTGATAACCAAAAGTATAAGACAGAAATGCATAATTATACAGTAAAAACATATAATACTTTAGATTCTTTGTCTACTAAAGGTTTAATTTCTAAAGATGTTATGGAATTTCAAAAAGAGCATGCAAAATATTATGAAATTAATGTAAATAAGGAGCTGTTAGCCACTATTTCAGCTAGTGATTTAAAACGAGATGACTTGTTGTGTTTGAGAGGTTATCAAGTTTTTTTAGACAATTATATTGCCAAAAAAATAAAAGAAACAAATACAAAATCACAACTAGATAATCCTAAAATAGCATTTGATTATGTTTTGAAGAGTAATGTTTTTTCTGTTATAGTAAAAGATTATTTATTGTACACAACTTTGTGTCGAATTATAGAATCATCATCAAATGCGGATTCGGAAATATATTTTGAAAAATTCAAACAAGCAGTGCATAATAAAGAAATGTGCAATGAAATTTTTGAGAAATATGCTTTTGATCTTTCTAAAATGAAAGAAGAAAAAAAGATAAGTTATTTCATCAATTCAACTAAACAGAAATTTACATTGGATGAAATCCTTTCAAAAAATAAAAACAAAGTAGTTTATGTTGATTTTTGGGCAAGTTGGTGCGGACCCTGCAGAGCTTCTATGCCGGCATTCAATAATTTAAAAAAAATGTATAAGGATAAAGAGGTTGTGTTTATCAATATTTCTATCGACAAAGATTTATCAGCATGGAAAATGGCTTCTGATAAAGAAAAATTATTTTCAAGCAGCAGTAATCTATTTGCTGTCAATTATCCGAATGCGGAGTTTTATCAAGATCTGCAATTGAAAACAATTCCAAGATATTTACTTTACAATAGAAAAGGAGAATTAGTCAATAACACAGCACCACATCCTGAAAGTAAAGAAATTGAAATAGAATTAGATAAATTATTACAAGAATAAAGATATGTAAAGTATTATAAAGGATTGTTTTATTCAGCTCAATATGCTATTAAATAATTAAAAACTCTTAAAAACACCAAAGCCTTACTAATTCAACAGTAAGGCTCTGGTAATTAATAAAAATTAAGAAAGGAGAAGTTAGTAGCCTCCGCCACCTCCGCTTCCGCCACCACTTCCGTTAGGATTTTCAGTAATAAGTTGCCCTCTTATTTCACCTCCTGCAAAAGCATCAGTATGCAGATTGACATAATAATTATTAGCTATAAGATCCGTTTCTTGAGCTGCAGTCAAAGCAGTACTAGTATAACTAATAGGTGATGCCAAACTAGAGAACGGAAATATTACAGGACCATTAGTACCTGCGGCGCCCATATGTATATGTCCCATAGTTGGCGTTAAACCGGAATACGTCACAGTGACCGTAAAGATTTTTGTTGTTTTATTATAACTCAAGGTTGCTGTTCCTGTTGCTGTTGAAGCGTTTGCAGGAACTTCACTTGCACCACTCAAAGTCGCATTGAATGTTACAATAATAGGCGACGGATTAGAATTGTCATCATTACTAGAGCAAGAAACTCCAATAAATAGCAACAAGAAGAGAGCTGAAAAATTAAATAGAGATTTCATAATTGTATAATTTTAGAGTTTAAAAAAGATTATTTTCCATCGAGAATAAAATTCAGGGCAATATTTACATCTTCCGAAACTTTGCTTTTTACAACACTTGGTATTTTGATATTATAATCTTGAGCTTTTACTGTAAAATTGTTGGAGAGATATAATTTTCCATCTTTCAAGGCCAAACTGACTTTAGTTTTAATCTTCTTTGTAACACCATGTATAGTCAGATCACCTTCAGCATCATATTTTTTTGAAGTGCTTAATTTAGAAGCATCAAAATCTATGATTTTTCCTTTAAATGTGGCTTTTGGATAAACGGAAGATTCCATATAATTTTCATTAAAATGTTCTTCCATAAGCGGAATTTCAAATTTGAAAGCTTTTACCAAAGCCAGTACAGCAAATTCACCAGTCGATTTATCAAGAATTGCTGAAACCGAATTGTTTACAGCTGCAACAGGCTCAAAAGAAGGTGCAGAAGCTTCAAATTTTATTTGTCCGGTTCGGGTTATCATTTTTTGGGAGAAAATGGTGCTTCCCACAAAAAATAATAGAATTAAAAATGCTGTTTTTTTCATCGTTTTAATTTATTCTTTTACAAATCCGTTTGCTGCCCAAAGTTTTATCATATCAATATCGGTTTGAGGTAAACTTCCTCCTAATGGCATTCTTGCTCCGCAGGATTCAGATTCTATTCTGCAGATTAAATTGGCATTGGTACAGGCATTTTTGACTCCATCATATGTTTCCAGATTTGGATATTGCGATGTTCCGGAATGACAGCTGATACAGTTATGTTCCATAATGTGCTCTATGTTTGCTACATAAGTTGGATTGCTGGTAGGCGGAGCTAATTCACTATAAGTGTTAGATTCGCAGGAGACAATGAAAACACTGGATAATAGGATCAGACAAATTTTTATTTTTTTCATAGAATTTCGTATTAATTTTTAAAAAACCCTGTAGAGATTAAATCCGAAGTAAATACCTCCGCCATTCCATTTTCCTGTAGCATTAGAAAATGCATAAACGTCGTTCATAGTCTGGCAATTTGAGAATACCATTTGAAAAATGTGCCCACCGGTATCGATATCTAATCCTACTGAAAGCAAGTTGTGATATACCTCGCTTTCGGGAGCATTAATTCGCGGTGCATATTCAAGATTCATGCTTAATCTTTTTGTGAATTTATATCTTCCGCCAAGTCCAACCGCAAATTGATCTTTTCTTTCCGTAGTTTCATCGTACAGATTTTTGTGAATATAAATTGGATTTATTTCAAGCGAAATCTTATCTGAAAATTGTCTTGAAACCAATAATTGCGTAGTATAAGCCAATCGATTATTAAATTCTAAGTTCGGATATTGATCTGTGCTTAAATTGGTATTGATATCCATTGTATTATAGCCTACAATTGTCACCGGAAATCCATCAACTTCCTGAGTTTTCAATCTGTATTTTAATGTTAATTCATAAATTTTATTGTTAGTTTGTCTTGAAGCTCCAACAGAAAGCCAGTTTGTTACACCGTAAATTGCTCCCAATTTGGTATACGCATCATCTAATCCAAAGAAATTCTCAAACCCTTCTGTCAAATCACCAAAACGATGGGAAATCAATACATACCATTCTCCTTTGGCGGTTAATTTTGTTGATTGCATATTACAAATCTGCAGTCCTTTGAAACCTAAAGTTTCTGTCTGTTTTTCTTTTGATTTTATAGTATCCAATTCCTTTAACAAATCATCTTGTGCCGATACATGACAAATGATTGAAAGAAAAAATGTTACGGATAAAAATAATTTTACCTTCATTTAATTAGTTTTTGATTATAAAACATTGATCTAGTTTTACTTCGCCCATCAAATCATCATATCCGACAATTCTCCCTTTTACAGTCACTATTTGGTCTTTTTTAATGGATAAATCCTGATCTTTAAAACTGCAGATAATAGTGCCGTCCAGAATTACTTCTTTTCCATTCAGAGCTGTTATTTTTCCTTTTATGGCAACGGCATTTTCAAGATATTTTTTGTTTGCAGCTTCTAAATCTGAAATAAATTCGTCTGTAATAGCAGCGGAACTAACCGTGAAATCTGTTTTTTCTGTTGCTAAATTTCGAGCTCCGCTGTGCATTAAATAGTTATAAGAGAGAAAAATGATAAGGACAATTGCGATTAGTATTGAAATAATTATTTTGCTTTTTTTACTCATTTCTCTTTTCAATTTGTTGATATTCAGAAAACATTATTATGGACTTATTTTGATTTCATCCTTAATAATGTTTTCTTCTATTTTAGCAGTTTAAATGGCAAGCGGTATATCTTTTACCGGAACTGGCCAAATTCCAGGACTTGGAAAACTAATTCCTTTGTTAGCGCCTCTTACGCCAGCATCTTGTCCGAAGTAATACAAAGGCCAGCCATTATAAGTCAATTGCACTTTTCCAAAAACGGTTATCGAACTGAATTTAGATTTATCAAGAATAGACGGAACAACAATTTTATCTGTTTCATAAATTGGCCAAACCGCATTGTTTGAAAAATCTTCTTTGGTGAAATTGTTTTTCTTGAAATTGTCATTTTTGAATGTGTACAATGTCAATCCTTTAGCATCAGTAAAATAGGTAGTTGTACCAACTCCAACAGTATAATCTGATTTGTAATTTTTAGTGTCATGACCTACAAGTTGACTTCTCACAATCATGATAGAATAATCTGGTTTTGCAATAAACCAAGTGCCATCAACTCCGTCTCCTGAAGTTTTTCCAGCAGCTTCAGGCGTGTTGACACCTGCGCCGCCATATCCATCTCCGGCAGACATTGGTGCGTAGTAATACAAAGGCCAACCTTTATAAGTCAATTGCTTTTTGCCTGAAGCAGTAGTAATAGAGGCAAAATCAGCTAATGTTAATCCGGTTCCTAATTTGTCGGCAGTTAAATTATCAACATTAAAAACAGGCCAAAAAGCTTCACATCCGCCGGTACATGAAGATTGTCCGTTTGCATCTGTTGCGAAAAAATATAAAGATCTTCCGTTTTTATCTGTAAGATAAGAGCCTAAAGTAGTGCTTGTAGCAAGGTTTACTTCTGTTTTTGTAACCGGTGGTGGTGGAGTGGTAGGGGTATCACTGCCACTGTCGCTGGTGCAGCTTATAAAAAATGATGAGATTGCAAGGGTAATTGCGGCGAATTTAAATAGTCTTAATTTCATAATACTTTGGATTTAAGTTATGTTAAATTGAAATGGACTTTACAGACTAGTAAAGTATTTTGGTTTAATGATTTTGTATCAAGATTTTCACTTGATTTTAATGGACATTCTATTCGATAATTTTAGTATTACGAACTGTCCAGAGGAAATAATTTCAGATTTTTTAAGGGGTTCATTTTTTACTATTTTGATAAAATTCAATAGTAAAACAGTCTTGTGATAGAATACCCTACCTTAAGAATTGATATTTTGAAAAAAAAAGTAAAAAAAGTCTAAGATTTTTTTTAAACCTTGTAGGATTAAGATTAAAATGAAACTCTAAAACTCACATTTGGAGTTCGTTGCAGTGAAAATGTCTCCACTTCTTCAATAGAATTTGTTAGCGAACTTATTCTGTAATATTCGCTGATTTCATTTTTTCGATTAAGGATATTTAAAATAGAAACGCCTAATTTGTACTGAATTCCATTTGCAGTTTCCCACTTGTAAGTGGAAGAAAAATTAACCTGCGCAAAAGTGTGTAAATTGGTGTTATTAGGTTTATTGTATACCAATGTGGGATTTGAAAGATCAATTTGAGAATTGTCCGGAGAAGTTTTTGGTCGGCCCGAAGTCCATTTTGTTCCTAAAGCAATTTTGAAATTGTTTTTCTCATAAATTCCTGCCCAGCTTGCAGTATGCATTACTTCAAAGTTGTTAGGAAAAACGGGATATTCATAATTAATAAAATGATAATTATTGTGGTTGTAGGTATAACTCAGCCAAGTCAAAAAATGATTCATTTTTTTCTGAACAAGCATTTCTGTTCCCCAGATTTCATAATCTCCGGTTGTTTTTACAAATTCCAATTGATTTTGAAAACCTTGGCTTGAGGTTGTAATTCCGGTTACTTTTTTATAAAAATTTTCGATATCAAGCAACCAGCCTTTTTTTTCATAAGATAAGTTTAATGACAGTTGTCTGCTTTTTTGAATCGGAATTGTGGAGTCGTTTGAGATAATCCATCGTCTCTTTTCAATTCCGAAATAATCTTTCTGCAAATCAATAATTTGTTGGGAATTTTGACTTTTCATTTCGCCCAGCAATTCTAAGTTCAGATTTTTATTGATTCCATAACCAAACTGAATTCTAGGTTCGGCGATAAATTTTTTAAATTTTTCGATATAATTAACTCGGGTTCCGGCCTTAAAATAAACTCTAGAAAGCGTGTCATTGTATTTTCCTTCCAAAATTAAAGCATGTGTTCTTAAAACATCTTTAACCTTGCGATAGAAATCAGGATTGGTTACATCCTCTAAATTCGTGACACCAATTTCGTTAAACTGATAACCATCATTCAAACTAAATTTTGAGCTAAGAATATGATTGTTTTCTAAGTTAACTCCGTTATTATTAACCGTATTCTCCTGAATCGCAATTTGATTTCCAAAAGTTGAGGTCTGATTGGCTAAAAGTTCGTAAGCCGAATTATAAACATTGATTTTAGTGGTATTAAAGTTGTTCCAATTTCTTTTCCAGGCCAGATTTCCGCCATAATTTTGTTGACGCAATATGTTGTTTTCCGATCTGAAAATATCATATACCGTCGCACTTTGAAAAACTTCCAGATTATCTTTAATCGTAATTAAATCAAGTACGATTTGATCTTTTTTTCCTATTTTTTGAACATATTTTAGCGTCGCATCATAAAAACCGAATTTCTTGTCGCTTTGATAATCAACGTTTTGATTGTTTGAAAAATCAGTGATTGTGGTATTCTGAAATACTTTATTAAAATACTCTTTGTAAGTGGGCGTTTCAACAAAATCAGTAATCGATTTTCGGGCTGAAATTTCAATATAACTTTTTTTCGAAAGATTATATTTCGCATAAATATCAGCATTAATCATATTGATTCCTGCGCTAAAAGAATTTTTTTCAGCGGTTTCAGGCGTCGAAGACATTGCTACAACACTGGATACACTTTCTCCGTAAAAAGCAGAACTTCCGTTTTTATAAATTGAAATCGTATGCGCTAAATTGGGATTGAAAACTGATATTAAACCAAAAAAATGTCCCGTTTGGTACATCCGAATTCCATTCCATAAAAACAAATTCTGATCATGCGTACCGCCACGAACATTTATACTCGATACACTTTCGTCGATACTATTAACACCCGGAATTTGTTGCATGGTTTGCAAAGCGTCGGGCTCGATAAGTCCGGGCAAAATTCCGAATTTCTTGGGTTTAATCTCAAACGATCCATCGACATTTTTAGAAATTCCCGAAGCCAAAATCGCATTGGTTTTAATTTCGTGAAGTTCCGTGATTTCAGGCTCCAAAAATAGTTGCAGACAATTTTCAGAATCGGCATTTCCAATCGCACTTTTTTTGGCTACAAATCCAATATGCGTAATTAGAAATGTATTATGATTTTCCTTTTTAAATTCAAAATAACCTTTTGAATCTGTTCTGGTTTGTGTTTTATCGGCTAAATTAATATTAGCGTTTTCTATTGGTTTCTTATCTGCATTAGAAAAAACATATCCGCAAATGATTTGAGGTTCATCACTTTTTTTATAAATGTTAATGAATTGGTTGCCAATATTTTCAAAAGACAAATTGGTTTTTTTAGAAAGATATTCTAGTTTTTGCGCAAGCGAAAGTGTTTTTTTTGGTGGAATTAATTCAAGTCCAGCAATGTTATCTTCGGTGTAATTGAAACTAACCTGATGCTGCTTTTCAATTTCAGATATGATCTTTTTAAAAGGCATGACTTGCCCTTGGCCCTGAGCAAAAAGATTGAGGGTCAGAAAAAAAAGGAAAAACAAAAAATGAAATTGTTTGGGGAGCAACATTTATTTTTCGTCAAAAATTATTTTATTTTCTGAGACTTTTTTGGCCTCTAAATGATAAGTTGTACTAATAATATGCAAAGCTACATTTAAGTCTTTGGCTGGTAATTTTCCTGTAAATAAAGAGGTTGTATCTTTAGAATTTAATTCGACTTCAATGTTATATTGTCTTTCCACTTCATCTAACAGGCTTCGAATATCTTCTTTATAAAAACTTATTTGATTATCCATCCATTCCGGTTTCGATACATTTACAATTGTGTTCGTTTGATTTTTATTTTCAAAACTAACGCTTTGTCCGTGAGTCAATACGATTTGGGTGTTTGCATAATTTACTTTTACGCGTCCTTCATAACACACGACATCAAATCTGTTTTTTCTGGCTTTAACATTGAATTGTGTTCCGAGAACAGTAACTTTTCCCAAATTGGTATGTACTTCAAATCGGCGTCCTTTTGCGACTCTAAAATAAGCTTCTCCTTTAAGGTCAAGAGTTCTGTGGCTATCCCAATTTAATTTTTTATAATTTATTTCAGAACCTGAATTCAGCACTACTTCCGAATTATCTGGTAAGGAAAAAGTAGTTCTTTCGCCAAAACCTGCTGTCTGTGTTTGAGGTGTCAAAAAATTAAATGCAAGCGTAACGCCAAGAGCCAAAACAAATATAGCCGCCGCTCGAAAAGCCCATTTTTTGTATAACGGAACCACTTTTGGAGTCGTTTTTTTCTGTTTAAGAATATTCGACAACATAGAGTTTTCATCCAAATCATCCATTGCTAGATGATCTGTATACTGTTTAATTTTCTGGTATTTTTCAAAATCGGGACTTGCTTCAAATGCAGCTAATTCGTCTTGAGACAAATCATTGTTGAGCCATTTTGCTAATAAGCGATTTTTTTTCATTTTCTTGTATTGTATAATTAAAACAATTGGAACTAAATTTACCCTACTTTTATAAATCAATTTCTTTACGCAAACTTACTAACGCGAGATGAATTCGTTTTTCGACAGCCTTTACACTAATGTTTAATTCAAGTGCAATTTCGCTGTATTTTTTTCCATCAATTCGATGCATCAAGAAAGCAACACGTTGTTTTTCGTTTAAGTTTTCAATTGCTTTCAGAAGTTTTGACTGAAATTGTTTTTCTTCTAAAATATATTCTGGGTTTTCATTGGTTTTATCTAAGCCAGTAAAGTTTTTTTCATATTTCAAAACCACTTTCTGATGCGCAATTTCATTCAGACTGCTATTATTTGCAATCGTATAAATGTATGATTTTGCTTTTTCGAGCGGTACAGATGCACAGTTTTGCCAAAGTTTTACAAACGCTTCCTGTGCGACATCTTCTGCCTGATTTAGATTGCCAAATTTGTAAAAAAGAAAATTTCTAAGCGCTTTAATGTGGCTTTTAAAAAAAGACGAAAAAATAATTTCGTCGCAAGTATTTGATTCGTTTTTAGTTGGCATTTAAATTTTCGATTTGATACCGTACAAAAGTATTTGTTTTTGGTTTAAGTAGGGTAAAACTAAAGCTGATTGTTTTATAGAGACATAAAATGTTATTTTCGTGTAATGGTTACACTTTTTAAAAGAAAAATTAAAAGCTTTAATGCCGAATTTATTGAAAAACAGTTTTTTAAATTTTATTACCTTTGTAAAAATATAAGTATGTTTTCGCTAAAAAAATATTTATCTCTTGTTGTTTTTTTGTTCTTATTGTCTTGCCAAAGTGAAATGGATGAACAGGGTAATAACACACAGGGAACAATAACAAATTCTTCGCCTCTGACTTCCTATCTGCAAAGAGTTGCAATGGTGCAAACTGTTCAGGATAATGTAATTGACGGATCGACTTACTGTACTATAAAACCTCCATACACAGTTACTGTCAATAACACACAAATTGCGATAAACAGCGCTGCAGATTATAAAAAAGTAACCGATAATATTAATGCAAGCAATGCTGATGATGATATCGTAAAAATAAATTTTCCGGTAACGATGGTGTATTATAATTACATCGAAAAAAATATTCCAAATGAGGCCGATTTTAATTCTTTAATCGATTATTGGAACCAATATCCGGATCTTTTATCAAAAATAAATGGATTAAATATTAATTATCCCATAACAATTAATATTTATAACAGTGCGAATCAAGCTGCAAGTTCAACAACAATTATAAGCGATCAAGCCTTTTTTAATTTCATCAAAAATTTGAACGCCAGCCAGTATATTTCGTTAAAATATCCAATTTCTATAGTGGATTACAATAATCAGACAAAATCGCTTTCAAATAATTCAGATTTCGAAAATGCCATAAAATATGCGATCGATTATTGTCCTGAAAATAACATTGTAACACTTGATTTTGTTGGCGCTATTACAAAAGGTTCATGGGGAATTCCTTATTATTTCAGTGATTCGGAGAAAACTTCTTCGTATAGCGGTTATTCGTTTGTTTTCAAAAGTGATAAATCGGTAGTGGCGACTAAAGGCTCAGCTTCAGAAACAGGGCAGTGGGATAGTAGTGTTCAAAATAATGTTAGAGAATTAAAACTAACTTTTAGCTCCGATTTATTAAGTAAACTAAACAACAATTGGAAATTGTTTGAGTTTAATAATTCTCAAGTACGATTGCGCGATGTCAGCAATACTACTAATTATCTGTATTTTGAGAAAAAATAAAGCGTTATCTCAGTTTCATTCGGTTTAGATATTCAATATTTTTTTTGAGTTCGTGAAATAAAAAAGACAGTATTAATTTACATATTGATTGATTTCTTAAATTTGTAAGAACCAACTTAAAAACTTTTTTAATCATGCCAATAATCGAACAATCAGAATATGATTCTCCTGCTATTATTCATCGCAACAGGCATGTCTCTACTATTTATGCCGCTTTGTTTAAAAAGTTTGAAGTTCCTGGCTATACCAGAGAAAAACTTGAACTAAATGATGGCGATTTTATAAATATTGATTTTATTATAAATGATTCAAAAAAGGCTGTTATTTTATGTCATGGCCTAGAAGGTGATTCTAGAAGAACTTACAATAATAGCTGTGCCTCTTATTTTGAAGAAAAAGGTTTTTCAGTTTTTGCCTGGAATAATCGCACTTGTGGAGGCGAAATGAATCGTTTGCCGAGGCTTTATCATCACGGTGCTGTTGACGATCTTGATGAGGTAGTGCAATTTGTTTTGAGAAAAGGATTTCAAGAGGTTTATATGATTGGCTATTCGATGGGAGGTGTTCAGTTGCTGAATTATTTTGGCTGGACAAAAATCGACGAACGTATAAAGGCTGCAGTTTCGATTTCTGTTCCAACTCATATCGCAACAAGTGCTGAAGTACTTAAACAAGGTTTCAACAGAGTTTACTTAAAGAATTTCACAATTGATATTAAGAAAAAGCTGAAATACAAAGCAGCGCAGTTTCCTGATTTTATAAACAGCGATCAGATTGATAAAATCTCTTCTTTTGATGAAGTTGATCAATATTTTACAGCACCTTTGCATGGTTTTAAGAGCAAAGATGATTATTATCAACGCGTATCTCCTGAATTTTCTCTTCAAAATATTACAACTCCGGTTTTAATAATTAATTCACTTGATGATCCTTTTTTGGGTGAAAGATGTTACCCGAGAGCTATTGCAAAGAACAGCCGATATGTTTATCTGGAAACTCCAAAATATGGAGGACATTGCGCTTTTCCGCTTCGTGATTCAATGTATTCTTATGCCGAAAAAAGAGCTTTTGATTTTTTTGAATCGTTGTAAAATTTTGGATTGATTAAAGCTTAAAAATCGTTTTTAACTTGTTTCCAATTTTAATGTTTAGCAGAAAGTTATATAAAAATATTTTTCGATTTGACCGTTCATAAAAAAAATCCTAATCAAACGATTAGGATTTTTTTTGTGAAAGTGTTTTTATTTTTAAGTAATTATTTCACAATTTCAGGTACAGGCATTTTCCAAACGTTGTTTATAACATCAGGCTCAGGGCCGTAAATTCTTGTAACAAACATGAATTTTTCATTTTTCGGAGTTGGAAGCCAGTTGCTTTCTTTATCTTTTCCTGGAGACGTACTTTGAAGATAAATAATCAGATCTCCGTTAGCTTCATATTTCAAACCTTTAGTTTTATTTCCAATCGAATATCTTTTAATCGGATTTGGAACCAGAAAACGTTTTGGAAGATTATACATGGTTATACTCCAGAAATATTTTGCTTTCGGAAGTTCATTTTTGCTAAATTTTAAAATATAATTTTTGTCCCCTGAAAGCGGCTGATTGTTTTTATCATTTGTTCCTCCGGTATAAACTGCCTCTTCTTTTGTATTACCATAAATTCCGGCTGCTGCAGCGACTGCACGATTTAAGTAGTTGTTTTTTAGTTCTGCTCTTGTACCAAAAAGGTTTCCAAATTCTTTAAGATTATTTAAAGTAGTTTCTAGTTCTTGTTTTCCTTCTGCAATTCCTTTTTCTATTGCTTTAATAGTTTCCGGCGAATATTTAGAACTATCAAAAGAAGTTCCCGGTACAATTCCGATTTTCGTAAAACGAGCTCTAAGTTCTTTTTCGCTACTGTCTTCGCTTGCGTATTGCAATAATGAATTTAATACATTGATAAATTCCAAAGAGCCGTAATCGCTTTCTTTCCATGAAGGAAGTGGCAGATTGTATTTTTTAAGCTGCGGAGCAGGCTGTTTCGTGTATTCGTGTAATGGAATTAGTTGGTATTGTCCTTGAATTCTTTTCAGATTAGAAACATCGGACGGATCATGAAGCTGAGTCCTGCCGACTATAAATATTAGATTGGTTTCTGAGTGTAATACTTTGTCAATTCCTTTTGGCGTTTCGCCCTTCCAGTCTGGTCCTGCAATTAGATACTTTCCTGGATTATTTCCAGTTACACGGGTTCCGATATATTCGTAATTGAATGTATATAAATCTACGAGCTGCATTACGTAATATCGGTCGTTTTCAATTTTTGGAACCTCGAGAACTACAGGCTCATTAGAAACATCAAGGGCAGCCATAGAATATGGAGTGTCATTATTTATTGTTATTACCAAAGTATCTGCAGGAGTAGCACTCGTTGCAAAGCTTTTAAATTTATTAAAACCAACATATGCTCTGTCTTCTTTGTTTAATGCGCTGGCGTAAATGGCTTTGTAATTATAAAATATTGGATATCCGTAGATCCACGCCTCTTTTGCTATGGCGGTTATAGAATCAGAAGATGCTGATGAGTCAGCAATGTTTTGATTGTCTTTTGGCTGATCTTTTTTGCAGGCTGTAACTGCTAAAAGCATGACGATTAAAAAAGCGGTTAGATTTTTCATAATACTAGGAGTTTATTTCACATGAGATTCTTTATTCCGATTTTAAAATTATAGGATAAAAGAAAATTTTACTTTTTTAAACCTTAAAAAATGGTTGCAGATTATAAAATGGAACAACTTTTACTATTTGAGTTATAATTATTTTCTAATATGTTTCTGATTTAAGAATTAGATAAGAAGTTAAGATGAAAATCTTTTTATAGTGCAAAAAAACGAATCATTTGATTAGGATTTTTTTCTGAGAAAGCACATAATATTTAAATGATTATTTTGAAGATTTCTGGTAAAGGTATTTTTCAGACATTATTTATAACATCAATCTGAAGGAGGCAAACTCTTTTAATAGGCATGAACTTTTATTTTTAGGAGTCGGGTAGCCAGTTACTTTCTTCATCTTTTCCAGATGATATACTTTGAAGATAAATAATTAGATTTTCTTTTTGGAACCGGAAAACATTTCCAAAGATTATACAAGGATATATTTCAAAAGTGTTTTACTTCTAGAAGTTTTTTGAAATTTTATGATATAATTAATTGTTGGAATACACTGCCAATATTTTGATTGTTTTGTAACAAATAAAAATTTTTTATGGAAATTTTTCTGATATTTATGTCTAGTATAAAACGCTGTTTTTGATACATTTGACTATCATAATTTAACGAAATTAACTCCATTATAAATATGAGATATCTTTGTTTATTGTTTTTCTTTTCAATAACCTCTTCAGCTCAATTATCACCGTCCGTAAGCAAGTATGATTTACCTAAAAAGAGACATTTGATTAAATCCTGCGCCAACTTTTTGTACGGAGCCAACCAAGGTGCCATTGATGTTGACAGCTCCGTAGTTTTAGCAAGCAAAGCCTATAAGCTACCCGCTTCTTTAGCTTATGATGAAGGTTATAATGATGGTTCATATCTGATTGGTCAGGACTTAATTGACAAAGGAAATATCGATTCGGCTAAAAGACTCCTTGCTAGTTCTAAAGATGATGAAAAGATTAAATTATTGCTGCAGCTTGGGAGTTTTTATCTCTTTAAGCCGGGAACCAGATCTGAGGATCTGCAGAATGCTTTTTTCTATATAAAAGATGCAGTTGATCAGAGCAATAAACTTAAAATAAAAAAATGGCAGCATCAAAGCGAAATTTTACTCGGGAGATATTATTTTCAGGCTAATAATGAGGCTGCAGGAAAAAAACACTTTGAAAAAGTCATTAATGAATCCCGAAAGCAGAATGATAAGATTACTCTTGCTTACGCTTTAGAATGTTATGGAAATGTTTTAACCAATTTCGATCCTGAAAAAGAAAAAATTTTCAAAGAAGTGTCTTCTTTGTATACGTCATTAAGGTTAGAGGAAAAAAGGATTGAAAGCGAACAAAGACTCAGCACTATTTATTTTTGGACCGGCCGAATAAATATTGCAAAAAAAAGATTTTATCAGGATCTAATAGACTTGAGAAAAATTGGTTTTACTCATCAGCAATTTACAGAAAATACGATTTCATATTTAGAAATGTACTTTCATAACAATAAAAGTGCCTTGTATTATGCTTTAAAAAGTGTAAAAAGAATGGAAGATGAAAAGGATTTTACTTTAGGGGATATTACCTATTTACGACTGGGTGACGTTTATAATACAATTGGCTATGATGAGGAGGCTCTGGAAATGTTCAAAAAGAGTATTGAAATAAGTCAGGATGTATTAAATAGCGGATTTTGGTATAAAAGTGTTTTTAGTACAATTGATGCCATGTCAGATAAGGGAAAGAACAGGCAAGCTCTTGATTTTATTAGTTCAATAAAAACTAAATATCCCCCAAAAAGTGTATTTGACAAAATGCAGCTAGCCTATACTACAGCTATGTGCTATAAAGGAATGAAAAATTTTATCCATACTGAAAAATATTTTAAAGAAATGGATTACTATGCTACACAACTTAAGGATTCTTATACCTTTTTTGAAGTTGTCATTGCATATACAGAAATGGCTTTGTTTTATGCCGAGACAAATCGCCTAAAACTGGCCGAAATCTATACAAATAAAGTATTTCAATTATGCAAGATTCATAAAAAAACTTTTAATTCAGATAATCTTCAAATTTTGCTGTATAAAATAGACTCTTTGAAGGGCAATTACAAGGGGGCGCTGACCCACTTCCAAAATTATAAGGTTATATATGATTCAATTTCGAATACTACACAAGACAAGCAAATTGAAGAACTTAAAATCGCATATGAAACAAAAAATAAGGAGCAAAAAATAAAACTAATGGATAGGGAGTCCAAATTACAGGAAAGAGAGTTGCAAAAATCACAGCTTTTGAATACTATATCGATTTGGAGCCTAGTTTTGCTTCTTGCTGTTATCGGCCTTTTATTTAACCGATACCGCGTGAAACAGAGAACTAATGCCAAACTGGAACAGAAGGAAAAGGAAATCAATCAGAAAAATATCAATTTGGTGCATTTATTGGATGAAAAAGAGTGGCTTTTGAAAGAAATCCATCATCGCGTAAAAAATAATCTGCAGACCGTTATAAGTCTTTTGAATTCTCAGTCCGCTTATCTGGATAATGATAAGGCTCTTTCAGCAATAAAAAACAGCCAAAATAGAATATACTCCATGTCACTTATTCATCAAAAGCTTTATGGTGCTGAAAATGTATCAACAATAAACATGCAAAATTATATAAAAGAACTTATAGGGTATCTTAGGGAATCTTTTTCGCTGGGGCAAAGAGTACGTTTCGAAGTAAAAACAGATCCGTTAGAACTCGATGTAGCGCAAGCAGTCCCTGTAGGTTTAATTTTGAATGAAGCTATAACCAATTCTCTGAAATATGCTTTTCCGGATGACAGATCGGGAACAATATTTGTTTTACTTGAAGAGAAAGCAGTAAGCCATTATCAATTAACTGTTTCTGATAATGGAATTGGTATTGATACAGACTTCACCAATAGAAAAGCTGATTCATTTGGTATGAGTCTTATAAAAGGTCTTACTGATGATATAGATGGTAGTTTCACAATGGAAAATGATAATGGTACAATTTTGAAGATTAATTTTAAAGCTGAACTCCCAATCAGTAAGAAGTATGTTAATAATAATGCTATAGATATTTAGAATTTTTTATAGTGGAAATGCTTTCTAACATATCATAGAAATTTTGGGAGTTTTTATAAAGATTGGAAAACTGCTGTAAAACAAAAAACATGCAAATCTTAGGATTTGCAGGTTTTACTTTTTTGAGGGGAGAGCAGGATTTGAAGCTTAAGATTCAAATCCGCATATTACCTGCATTTATTCTTTTTTAAATCTGTATTGTCACAATATTGCTATGAAAATCAAATTTCTAAAAAACATCTTAACTTTTTGTGGCAAAAAAGGCATTCACTCCACTTGTTAAATATCGCCTTAACTTTTTTCGGCAAAACTAGAGGAATCTGAAATTTCAAAAGTGCAAGTAGACTTACTTACAGCTAACCTTTGACTTCAAATGTTAATAATATGTTTCATTTTGCGATGGTTTTATTAATGTAAACGTAACCTAATCGACCTACCCCAAGTTTTAATTTTGGAGACATATAAGAAGAACTCAATACTTTGTATATGTCATTTTTTAAAGAACACGAACATTATCAAAACCAAATCAGAAAAAGTGTTTCTGCCAGCGCTTTTCTTTTGATTATCCATACCAAAATAATGTATCATGTATAAGAAGCTTACAGACGAAGAACTTGTCGAATTATTAAAATCGGGCAAGGATAAAGCTTTTGATGAACTTTATTTTAGATACCGCGATGTACTTGTTCGATTTGTTTATTTGAGAATGAAATCAATAGCAATCTCAGAAGAAATTGTGCAGGAAGTTTTTACCTCTATTTGGGAACGACGCAAGATCATTGTAATCCAGAAAAGTTTTGCGGCTTACATCTATACTTCAGTTCGTTATATGACTTTAGATTATATAAAATCTCATGAAGTTACGGGGCAGTATATTCAGGAAGTTTTAGATAAAAACGTGGTGGCTTACACAAGTCAAAACGCAACTGAAGATGCTATTTATTATGATGAATTGCGAAAAGCTGTTGATGAAGCGGCAATGTTGCTTCCTAAAAAATCAAAAGAAGTCTTTATTCTAAGTCGTGTGAAACATTACACCAATAAAGAAATTGCCGAGGAACTGAATGTTTCCATCGAAACGGTAAAATACCATATTACTTATGCGCTAAAATTCATGCGTACCTATTTAGGCGAATTCAACTAAAAGTAAAATTCAGATTAAGAATCCAATTTTTTCTTAACAGAAGCGTAACCTTCTGCGCCTACCTAAAAATTCAATTTCCAAGACATACTATTAAAGACATAAAGAAATTATAATGCCTGAAAATTCAAATAGCGAAAACAACGAAATAAAAAATTTCTTAGACGGAAAGTATTCCCCGAAAGGACAAGAAATGTGGAATAAATGGTACGACCGTACAGATGATTTTTTTGATAATATGGAAGTAATTCAGTCCGATCGTTCGCAGTTAAAAAAAGAATTAAGACAAATCAAAAATACGGGTAAAGTTATTTCCTTTCAATATAAAAACTGGGCTGTTGCCGCATCTTTAATTTTCTTAATGGGATTATCGGTGTTTTTTTATCAAACATCAAATTCTGTTGAAAGCAAACAATTTGCAGTAAAATTAGGCGAACATGCTCAAATAAAATTAAGCGACGGAACACAAATCTGGCTAAATGCAGGAAGTGTGCTAAAATATCCTACAGTATTTAAAGGAGGCACTAGAGAAGTGTACTTAAGCGGAGAAGCTTTTTTTGATGTAGCCAAAGACAAAAAGCATCCTTTTATAATTCATACCAATAAAATGGATACAAAAGTGCTCGGAACCAGTTTTAATGTTCAGGCTTATCCAGACCAAAGAACGCAAGAAGTTTCGGTAATGACAGGAAGAGTAAACGTGAAATCGACTGTTACTGAGGAAAATGTATATGTAACTCCAGGGCAAAAAGTGGTTTTTAAATCTCAGGATAATAAACTTCAGGCTTTTAAGGATATTCCGGTAAATACGATTTCGTTGTGGCGAAAAAATATTATGGTTTTTGAAGAAACACCGCTGACAGAAGTTGTTGCCACAATAAATCGCAATTATAATGTTGCCATTGAAATCAAAAACAAAAATTTAACCCCTTTAAAAATAAGTGGATATTTTAAAGAAATGCCTGCCGATCAGGTAATTGGACTGGTATGTAATATCATCAATGCCAATTATAAAATGGATTCAGGAATTTATAAAATAGAATAATTCAAAAATAAACTACGTAGAAACTCAATAAACAAAACAATTAAACTAAATCTAAAAATTATGAATGAAAAACAAATGCGGTCTGCCGTAAAGTGCCAGAGCATAAGGACAATAGGAATGAAATTATTCCTGTTTATGGCTTTGTTTTTTGCGACGGTGACAGTAAACGCCGAGAATGTTGACATTAATCAAAGAGTAACTTTGAAAGTTGAAAATGAAAGTATAAAAAATATATTTCAAAAAATTGAAAATCAGGTTGATGTACATTTTATGTACGAAAGCAGCCAAGTCAATGCAAATCAAAAATTAAGTTTAAAACTAAATAATGTAACACTAGAACAAGCTTTAGATAAAATCTGTGGCACTGCACTTCGATATGAAATTGTGAGCAATAATATCGTAATTAAGAAAAATCAAAAAGTAGCAGAACAAAACAAACTTATTATTTCTGGAACTGTTTATGGCGGAGACGATAATATGCCTTTACCAGGTGTTGGAATTAAAGATAAAGGTTCTAACGCGACAGCTACAACAGATTTTGACGGAACATTCAAAATGGAAATCAATGCTTCAGAAGCGACGCTTGTTTTTTCTTATGTTGGATATGTAAATCAAGAAGTAAAAGTAACCAGTTCGCAAAACATTACTGTAAAATTAGCAGCCGATGTAAAACAACTTCAAGAAGTAGTTGTAATGGGTTACGGAAGTGTGAAAAAAAATGAAGTTTTAGGAGCTGTAGGTTCGGTTTCGATGAAAGAAACAGCGAGCAGAACGTACAACAATGCTGCCGAATTATTACAAGGAACTGTTGCCGGAGTTACGGTTATTAATGATGGTGGTGATCCAACTTCTTCGCCAACAATCAATATTCGTGGTATCGGATCTTTAAATGCTGAAACGCCTTTAATTGTTTTAGATGGAATTATTTACAGCGGATCTTTAAATACTTTAAATCCAAATGATATTGCTTCGATCAGCGTTTTGAAAGACGCGGCTTCTGCAGCAATTTACGGTGCGAGAGCTTCTGGAGGTGTAATTTTAATTACATCTAAAAAAGGAATTTCGGATAAAATTAATGTAAATGTAAATTATCAAGGTGGTTTTCAAAATGTAGCAAAAAAACTAGAGGTTTTAAACGCTGCAGAATATGCTGATGCTATGAATTTAGCAAGAGATAATGCAGGTTTGCCAAGAATTCCAGCATTTGACCCTGCTTTTGAACCAACAGCAAGAACGACAAAAACAAACTGGATGGACGAAATTTTCCATACAGGAGAAATTCAGGATTTATCTCTTTCTGTAAACGGAAAAACAGAAAAAACGAATTTCTTCCTTTCTGGAAGTTATAGAAAAAATGAAGGTATTTTGCTGAATACTTACGGAGAACGTTATACAGTTAGAGCTAATTCATCTTTTAAACTGGCTGATAATTTTACTATTGGAGAAAATTTATCATACTCTTTAACAGATGGTCAAACGGCTAATACTTCAAGTTCGTACACAGGAGCAATTCAAGCGGCAATTTTGTATCCGCCAAATGCAACGATTTATAGAGAAGATGGTTCTGGACAATTTGGTGGTGTTCCTGAGAAATATATTGGTTCTTACGGAGACGTAATCAATCCGGTGGCATATTTGAAAAGATTAGATAATAAAAATCCAATTTCTACCATTTTGATCAATCCGTATGCAGAGTGGGAAATTGTTCAAGGACTGAAAATTAAATCAAACTGGGGTTATACCAGAATTCAGGATAACGCAACAGATTTTACTGTAAAAGTTACGGAACCTGGAAAAATATTTGATTTCAATAGATTGACATTGAAAAATATGACAATTACCGATTTATTGAGCGAGCAGACTATTTCTTACGAAAAATCATTTGGGAAACATAATTTGAAAGCTTTAGCTGGATATACTTTCCAAGAAACTAAAAGAGATTTTTATACAATTGAAGGAACTGGTTTTGACAACGAAGATCCATCACAGCGTTATTTATTGAATGCCAAATTAATTCAGCAAACAGGAGCAGGAAAATCAGATGAGATTATTTCTTCTTATGTGGGAAGAATTAACTACGATTTCAATCAAAAATATTTATTATCAGGAATCGTACGTCGCGATGGAACTTCAAAATTATTAGAAGAAAATCGTTGGAAAGTATATCCTTCTTTTTCTGCAGGTTGGTTAATTTCTGAAGAAAGTTTTATGAAAGGTTTAGAGCCAATTGTAAGCAGTCTAAAATTACGTGCAAGCTGGGGAGAAATTGGAAATTTAGGAAACCTTGGACCATATCAATTTAGTGTGCCTTTATCACAAACTCAGGCTTTAATTGGAGCTACACAATCGATCAATTACGGATATGCAGAAAGCGAATTATCAAACCCTAACTTAAAATGGGAAAGCTCTGAGCAGACCAATATTGGTTTAGATTTTACAATGTTGAATAACAGTTTAATCGGATCTGTTGATGCTTATGTTAAAAAGAACAAAGATATGTTGGTTCGTGATCAATTGCCAGGTGTTTCTGGAACGCCTCAAGGAAGAATTGTGAATTCTGGAGATGTTGAAAACAAAGGTATTGAGGTTAGTTTAACGTACCAAAAAACACGTGGAGATTTTAAATTTGATGTTACAGGAAACGCAGGATTCTTAAGCAATAGAATTGTTTCGATTAAAGACGATTTAAGTTCTCTAGAACCGCTAGGTTTAAGCCGAGTTCGTAGTTTGCCTTTAGCAAATATTTATCAAGTTGGAAGCCCAGTTGGTGCTTTCTACGGATATGCAACTGACGGATTATTTCAAAGTAATGCTGAAGCAAAAGCGTATGTAAACTCAAATGGTGTTGCGTATCAGCCAAATGCAGTTGCTGGAGATATTAAATTTAAAGATGAAAATGGAGACGGCGTAATCAACAACAGTGATAGAGTAGTATTGGGAAGTCCGTTTCCAAAAACAACTTACAGCTTAAATGCTAATTTCAGATATAAAGGATTTGATATGAATATCTTCTTTACTGGAGCAGCAGGAAATAGTGTTTTCAATGCAGTAAAATATACAGGTTTAAATGCTTCTTTCCCAGGTTATAATTTACTTGCTGAATCTAAAGATGCATGGTCGCCAACAAATACGAATACAAATGTGCCAGTTCTTTCGTCAACAGACAACAACAATAACTTCGGGCGTATTTCTGATTTGTATATTGAAGATGCTTCTTTCTTAAGATTGAAAAACGTTTCGATTGGTTATACAGTAAAAGAAAGCTGGTTGAACGGAAAAGCGAAATTGAGATTCTTTATTTCGGGACAAAACCTTTTTACAATCACAAAATATTCTGGAATGGATCCTGAAGTTGGTCTTAGAAGTTTTGGAATGGATTTAGGAAAATATCCGCTTTCACGTATTTATATGACAGGTGTTAACGCAACTTTTTAAAAAATAAAAAACAATTGAAATGAAAAAAATAAGTCTTTTATTAATGAGTTTGGTGCTTTTAGCTGGCGTTTCGTCTTGCGAAAGTGAACTTGATGTGGTTCCACAAGGAGCTCCGTCAAGCGGAAATTTCTGGAAAACACCAGCAGATGCAAAAGCCGGAGTAAACGCAATTTACGCTCTGTATTCTGATGATAATATGTATGGTCGTGGTTTCTTTTGGTTAAATAATGCCAGCGATGATATCGGAACAAAACCAAGACAAAATGCAGAACGTATTAAGAATTTTATTGTAGACGGAGCTGAATCGGATACAAAAGATATCTGGAGAATTCACTACGAAATCATGAAACGTTGTAATGATGTTATTCGCAATATTCCAAATATGTCTTTAGAAGAAAGCACAAAAAATGGAATGTTGGGTGAAGCTTATTTTAATCATGCTGTAATGCATTTAGAATTGGCTTATCGTTATGGAGATGATCGTGCTGGAATTCCAATTCAGGACAGAGCAAACCCAACAAATGTTTATGTTCCTCGTGCTAAAAATGTTGCCGAAAATTATGCTTATATCGCTGCCGATTTAATTAAAGCTGCCGATTTACTGCCATACTTTAATCAGCTTACACCAGACAATTACGGACGTGCGCACAAAACTGCTGCGTGGGCTTATTTGGTTCGTACATATTTGTATGCAAAAGATTGGGACAATGCTATTAAATACGCTAACATGATTGTGGCAAGTGGAAAACATAAATTGCTTGACAATTTTGAAGATGTGTTTAAAATCAGCAATAACTGGTCGACAGAATATATTTGGTCGGTAACTTCAAGTGCACAAAATACTTCTTTAGGATCTATTTTTCCTGGAGTTTGTTTAGAAGATAAAGGCTGGGGAGTTTACAATGGCTGGGGGAATTTCTATCCAACAAAAGAATTGTTTGATACTTACGCTGCAAACGATAAGAGAAGAAGCGCTACAATTTTACAAAAAGGAGACAAGTTTGTTTATTTTGGAGAAACAGTAACTTTTAATGAAGGAAAATATGTTGTAAGTTCAAGTAACAGAACAGGTTATCAGTTTAAAAAATATATGGAGCCATTCAGTTATACAAAAACTACATCTGGCGGAGTTGATATTCGTTATGTAAATGCAAACGGAGATAAACCTTCAACAGCTTTAAACGTTCCGCTTTTGCGTTATGCAGATGTGATTTTGATGTTAGCGGAAGCAAAATTAATGAAAGGTCAAAATGCAGATACAGAAATCAATATGATCCGTCGTCGCGCAGGTCTTACCGATCTTTCTGGAGCAACATTAACTGATTTAAAAAGAGAAAGAAGATGCGAATTAGCGGGAGAATGGACAGATCGTCATTTCGATTTAGTGCGTTGGGGAGATGCAAAAGATACTTATGCAAAACCATTACACCATTATGATGGAAGCGTAATTTATCCTGCTCGTAATTTTAATCCTGCAATACACCATGTTTGGCCAATACCGCCAGACGAAATTGCAGTGAGCAAAGGTGCCTTGACTCAAAACCAAGGTTGGTAATCAATAATTTCATTGTGTTTTTTTAGTTTTTTACGCTGCAGTCTTTGTCAGGAGGCTGCAGTTGTAAAAAAATAGTAAAACCTTTTTTTGTTTCAAAACATATCAAAAAGTTGCCTACAGCTTTTTGCTATTTAATTTATTTTCGATGAAAAAAATAATCACCCTTTTTTGCCTTCAGTTTTTCCTTTTCGCGCAAGCGCAGGAATACACTTCTTCCAACATTCATTCTCACAACGATTACGAAAGTAAATTGCCTTTTTATGGTGCTTATTCAAATGAAACAGGCGTTATCGAAGCCGATGTTTTTTTAGTAAATAACGAATTGTTTGTTGCGCATACTTCTAAAGAAATCAGTTCTCAGAATACATTAAAAAGTATGTATTTGGAACCGCTTTCTGCTAAATTAAAAAGTCTTGGAGGAAAAGCGTATCCAAGCAATAAACCTTTGATATTAATGATCGATATCAAGTCAGATGCTGATTCGACTTTAAAAACAATCACACAGCAGTTAAAAACGTATCCCGATATTATTTCGAACAAAAATATAAAAGTGGTAATTTCTGGAAATAGACCTTTGCCGTCTCTTTGGGCAGCATATCCAGATTTTATTTATTTTGATGGAAGGTTGAATGAAAATTATACCGCAGATCAATTGGCAAAAGTTGAAATGATCAGTGAAGATTTAAAAGAAATTACAGTTTGGAACGGAAAAGGCGTTCTGACACAGCCAGATGCTGAAAAAATACAAGCGATTATTAAGAAAGTTCACGATCAAAATAAAAAAATAAGATTCTGGGCAACACAAGATAATGTGAATACGTATATGACTTTGATGAACTTGAAAGTCGATTTTATCGGAACAGATAAAGTAACTGAGTTGACTCAATTCATTAATAATATTAAAACGACATTTTACCAGAATACAGAATTTCATCAAGCTTACGTTCCAAAAAATGCCTTCAAAAATAAACGTCCAAAAAACGTAATTCTCTTAATTGGTGACGGAATGGGATTAACGCAAATCTATTCGGGTTATACAGCAAATAAAGGTCAGTTGAGTCTTTTTAATATTCCAACTCAAGGATTTTCTATTACAAAAACTTCGGACAGTTATATTACCGATTCGGCTGCGGGAGCGACTGCAATGGCAACGGGACACAAAACCAAAAATCGTTTTATCAGCGTAGATGATAATGGAAAACCTTTGGAATTGATCACAAAACAATTGGCTGCTAAAAATTATAAAACCGCTATCATTTCTGCGGGAAATATTACAGATGCAACTCCAGCAGCATTTTATGCCCATCAACCAGAAAGAAGTTTAAGCGAACCTATTGCAAATGATTTCCTGGCAAACCCTTCGGATATTTTAATTGGAGGCGGACAAAAAGAATTTATCTCCAGAAAAGATGGTAAAGATTTGTCTAAAGCATTGAAGGAAAATGGGTATACATTTTCAGATAAATTCTCCAGTTTAGATACCATTAAAAATAACCGATTTGTTGTTTTGGAAGATGCAGCAGTGGTTTCTATAAAAAATGGAAGAGGAGATTTCTTGACTAAGTCTTTAGCGAAAGCGACCAACACTTTTTCGAAAACAAAAAATCCGTTTTTCATCATGGCCGAAGGAGCACAGATTGATTACGGCGGACATCAGAATAATGTAGAATATGTGGTTCGTGAAATGCTGGATTTTGATAAGTTGGTTGGACAGGCAATGGAATTTGTAGACAAAAATCCAGAAACACTTTTAATTGTAACTGCCGATCACGAAACCGGCGGATTATCTCTTATTGATGGAAGCATAGAAAAAGGATATGTACATGGAAGTTTCAGTACAAACGATCATACGGCTATTCCTGTTCCTGTTTTTGCTTACGGACCAGGTTCAGATAAATTTATGGGAGTTTACCAAAATACAGCAATTTATGATAAGATAATGGAACTGCTTGCAACAAAATAGTAAACGCTTTTTAAAAAAGATATTTTGAGCGTTTCTTATAAAGATTGAAAATTGCCGTAAAACTAAAAAAACCTGCGAATCCTAGGATTTGCAGGTTTTACTATTTTAATTTTATTTGAAAAGAATTCTAAGCATTAAACTTTATCCAAAAAAAAATCCTAATCATTTGATTAGGATTTTTGTGGGGAGAGCAGGATTCGAACCTTAAGCCCAAAACCCGCGTATTTCCTACATTTCTATTTTTATAAAACCTATGTTGCCACGATGTTGCATTGAACTATATTCATATGTTTACAACGAAAACTTGTTGATTATGAATTCTATAATTCATTCTGTAATATCAAAAGTAACTTTTTTTAAAATAAATTGATGTATTTTTTTATAATTTTTATATGTGTAGTTCAAACTCAAAAGCTATTTATAATTGTGGCAAATATGGAGGCAACCCCATAACACAATTATTTTACTTTTACCACAACCTTTCCTTTTGCATGTCCGCTTTCCAGATAATCAAAAGCATCATTGGTCTGCTTAAAAGGAAAAATTTTATCTACAATTGGTTTAATAATTTCTGAAGCAAGTAAATCAGCAATTTGTTCTAATTGTCTTCCGTCTGCTTTCATAAATAAAAATGAATAATTAATATTTAATTTTTTAGCTTTATTACGGATTTTCAGACTGGTTAACCAAAGGATAAAACGTATTATTGATGATGCACCGATTGATTTTGCAAACTCTGGAGTTGGAGGTCCCGAAATTGAAATAATACTGCCTGCTGGTTTTAAAATTGTCAATGATTTTTCAAGTGTCTTAATATTCTGACTGTTAAGTACCACGTCATAATCTTTAAGAATAGTTTCAAAGTTATCCTTTTTATAATCTATTATAATATCTGCTCCAAGTCTTTTCAGCATGTCAAAATTCTTTTCGCTTGCTGTTGTGGCGACAAATGCTCCAAAATGTTTGGCCAGCTGAATTGCTATTGTGCCAACTCCTCCAGAACCGGCCTGAATGAAAACTTTTTGTCCCTTCTTTATATTTACTCTTTCTGCAAATGCCTGCCATACCGTTAAAGCAACCAATGGAATAGAGGCAGCTTCTTCCATAGAAATTGTATTGGGTTTTAAAGCAGCGTCATTTTCATCGATTGCAATATATTCTGCAAGAGTGCCAATCCTCATATCTGAGACTCGTGCAAATATTTCATCTCCCACTTTAAAACGAGTTACTTTTACTCCTGTTTTTATTACAATTCCGGCCAGATCATGCCCCAGAATAAAAGGTGTTTTGTATGGCAAAATTAATTTAAACTCACCGCTTTTCAATTTAGAATCGAGCTGATTAAGTCCTGCGGCATATACTTCAACTAAAATGTCATTTTCTTTTACAGAGGGTAAAGCTTCTTCAACTAGTTTCAGTTTCTCATTTTTTCCGTATTTATTTACTATAAAAGCTTTCATGAGGTAGGTATTTATTATAATATAAATTTAAGTTTTTTTTGCTTCTAATTACTTTGCAGCAGTTTATGCTTCAATAAATCAATTTGCACAAAACTGCAGAGCTTTGTACAAATTGGATTTAGTTATGAAAATTATGAAGTAGGCAGCTATTAAAGATGTTCTCCCAAGTTTAATTCAACATCACCATAAGTCTGCAGGCCATTATCTAAAAGTCTTTTTATACGCTGTCTGCTTTCCGGTGATTCTAAAGATTGAAAGAAACGAGTCTGTGTTTCCATAATATGGTCATTTTTTGGCAGCACTGCTCTTTCATTCATTATTGATTTAATAGAGGCAATGGCAAACTTGTCAAATGAGGCAATTCTCTCAGCAAAATTCGTAACAAAAGCATCCAGTTCAGCATCTGGAACTGCACGATTAACCCACCCGTAAAGGGCAGCAGTTTTAGCATCATAATCGTTTCCGCTTAAAATGATTTCCAAAGCCCTTGCTTTACCGGTAAGCAGATGTAAGCGCTCGAGTCCGCCTCCGCCTGGAAATGAGCCTATTCCAATCTCAGGCTGACCGAAAAAAGCTTTTTCTTTACTGGCAAAGCGAATATCAAAAGCCTGTACAAACTCGCTTCCCAGACCTCTTGCCCTTCCTCTTATTGATGCAATACTTACGAATGGTGCCTGTTCGAGACGTTTTGCAATATCTGGCCATGAAATAGAAAGTCCTGTTTTTCCTGTGCCTTTTGGAAAATCAGTAATATTTAGAAGTTCAACATGTGCCACAAAAAAATCAGGATTTGCACTTTCAAAAACGACAACTTTTAGATTTTCTTCTGCTTCCATTTCATCTATCAAAATGATTAACTGTTTTGAAAATTCGGCATCAAAAACGTTAACTGGCGGATTTTCAATAGTAACTTTCCAATAGGATTCACTTATTTTCTGTGTTGTAAAAATCATGATTAAGAATTTTAATTATTAGTGTAATATTTATTAACTGAGAAATAAACTGATGTAGCCCGCAATAAGGACAGGCTCCTGATGCTGAAGTCCGTGTCCGGCATCGTTGATGATAATGTGCTGCATTGAAGGTGCATGTCTCAAAAGAGGGAACCAGTTTTCTACAGCAAAACTAATATCATGATCAGCTGATATGACTAAAACCGGATTTTTCAGTGTTTTATATTGGCCGCGATAATCATGAATGTCTTTTTTTATCATTGCGGAACCTTCAAAATACTTTTGAAATTGCTCTGGAGTGGAAGGAATTTTAGTGCGGTCAAGTTTTACCGCTATCCGATCAAAAGAAGCTTTGGAGGCAGCCCTGCTTTTTTCAGATGAAGGCTCAAAAAAAGCAACCGTTTCATCTTCAAGATCATTTACAGGTTTAAGCGCTCTTTCGAAGAAAGTTTTGTCAAAAGGGACTTCATTAATTCCGGGAGGATTTGTACCGATAAGAACCGCTTTAGCAACTTTCTCTCTATTCATGAAAAGAGCAGTCTGCGCGACAAGGCCGCCGTAAGACCATCCTGCAGCATGAAATTTATTAATGCCTAAATTTTCCATTAATTTTACTCCAACAGCAGCTACTTCAGCGATGTCAGAAGATAGTTCTCCTTCCGATTCTCCAATTCCAGGGTAATCAAATAATACAATAGTGTATTTTTCTGCGAGTGCATCCAAAAATAGCGGATCCCATGTATCGAGTATTCCACGGAAACGATTATAAAATAATATAGGATCTCCCTTTCCGAAATGGCGGAACGCCACTTTGAAGGAATTGATGATGCTGAACTGGGTTTGGGAATTTGAAAAATTCGAATTCATCGTAAAAGCTTTTAAATTTGCATACTCAAAAGTATGCAAAGCCGTTACCTTCTTATTTCACAAAACACCAAATTACCTGTACTTTTCCCTGATTTCGCCCGGTGTGTAGGTTTTGTTTTTTTTAAATAGTCTGGAGAAATAAGAAGCATTGTCAAATCCCAGCTGATATGCAATATCGCTGACATTCATATCGGTCTGAAGCAATAATATTTCCGCCTGTTCGGTTACATATTCATGTATGAGGTTAATGGTAGTTTTCCCAGTTTCCAATCTTATCAGGTCGGTTAGATAATTGGGAGATAAATTCAACTCATCTGCAATGGAGGCTACTGTTGGGACACTTTTTACAGGTACTGATAAATCATTATAATACTGCTGTAAAAGTGTTTTTACTTTTGATGAAACAGAAGCAGAAGCAGTATTTGATCCGTTTTCTTTAAACTGTCTTTCGTAGTAGAGCTCTGAATAAGTTAGGATAACATGCAGCAGTGAGAGTATTACATCTTCGTTGGCATTATTTGTATTATTTAGAAGTTCAAGGTGGATTTTGGTAAACAGCCATGTTATAGTTTCTTCTTCCTCGGGAGTCATAAACAGAGCATCGCTGATTTCATAGCTGAAATATTTATAGTGGCTGATCTTCTGTGCAATGGGATGCTTTTTAATCAGGTCAGGATGAAATACAAAGGCATATCCGTCCCAGAAAGTAAGTGATTCCCATGATACGACCTGGCCGGGGCTGCTGAAAAGCAGTAAGCCATTATCTGTTTTATATTTATTTGCGCCATATTTGATATCACCGCTAAAGTTCTTTTTTAGTGAAACCTTAAACATGTTAACCTGAATTTCTTTGCTTGACTGCGGGAAATTCGGAATAGCCTGTTTGCAGACCCTGCTGTCCATCAATGGATGAAAAGGTTCTGAAAGATTTAAGTATTTATTATAGGCAGATAGGTTCTCAAAAACTTTCATTTATTCTTTATATTTAGTGGTACACAAATATATGGACATACTAAGAAAAAAAACTGGAATGCAGGCTTACTTTTATGTAATTTGCGTCTCGTCAGTGATTTCTGAATTGTCATTATTTATTTTCATTGGAAAAAATCAATTATTAGTTCAATGAATGCTTAAAATCAAGCGGACGGAAGCCGGTCTGCTTTTTAAAAAGTCTGCTAAAGTAGGATGCATTTTCAAATCCTAATTGAAAAGCAATTTCAGCAACACCTTTATCTTCTGACCGAAGTAAATTTTTGGCTTCTGTTATCAAATAAACATGTATTAACTCAATAGCGGTTTTACCGGTTTCCTGTTTCAATAAATCGCTTAAATATCTTGGCGATAATAGTAATTGTGAAGCTAATAAAGCGACACTTGGCAAACCATCTTCTTTTAGCTTGCCATTGTTTAAGTGCTGCTTTAAAGCGGCATTAAATTTAGAAACTACCCTGCCTGATAATTGTTTCCTGTCAATAAATTGTCTTTTATAGAAACGCTGTACATATTTTAAGATAGATGCTACATGGCTTAATATGATTTCTCTGGTAAATTCATCAGGATTTGTCATATATTCTATGTTTATCTTATTGTACAGTTCCCAGACAATCAGCTCTTCAGCAGGCGATAGATGGATGGCTTCGTTAGTTTCATAATCAAAAAAAGCGTATTGCTGTATAATAGAATATAACTCGTTACGGTACAAATAATCTTCATGAATAAATAGCATAAAACCTTGCTCTTCAAGTTCTAAATTTTTCATTTCAATAATCTGGCGCGGTTTGGTAAAAAACATAGACCCATTGTCGTGATCGTAAGGAGTTTTACCATACATAATTGTCCCGGATTTAATTTTTTTAAATGCAATCATATAAGAATCAGTGGTGTATTCCCGGTTGCCCAGCGGACAGCTTGATTGACAGCCCACAATACTAAATAGAGGATTTTGAGGAGCGGGCCAGCCGTTATCTTTATGTAATTCGCTTAATGTTTTATAATGTTTCATCGTTAGAACATTGAAGAAATTGCATTTGCTGTGAATGCAGCAAATGCAATGTTATTATTCAGTCTATAATCAAAACTATCAATTGTTTAAAAATTGATGATTACAGACTATTTAATTATTCAAAAAATAATTTGCCTGGCTGACAAACATTTCAGGATACTGATAAAAAGAACCGTGTGCTGCATCTGGATAATAAGTCAGTACTGCATTTGGTAATTCTTTAAACAGGGTGTATGAACTGTCAGAATCCATCATTTCATCATTGCTTCCTTGTATAAGCAAAACCGGATGCGGTATTTTTTTCAGGTTAATTGAAGGTTTTTCGGTACCCCAGTGCGTAATAGCTTTCATTTGTGCCATTACTGCTTGTTCTGTGGCAGCTTTTGTTCTGTCTTCTGTTCTGGAATATAAACGTTGTAATGCTGCCTTTCCTTTGTTTCTGCTCTCTTGTGATGAAGTGAAGAAAATATACAGAAAAATTTCCATTGGTTCTTTCTGCTGTGCTCTGCCAATTAACTGAGGGAAATTATGCAGTGCTTTTGTCCCCTGCGGAGCTGCGCCTACAATAATTATTTTGTTAATTAAATCAGGATGCTGTTCTCCTAAATACTGCGCAATAAAACCCCCTAACGAAAATCCCAGTACATCAATCTTGGCTATTCCTAACGCCTTAATAAAATTTACTGCGTCATTGGTCATAGCAAGAACATTGTCAGGAGTTTCTCCGGAGGAGTTTCCAACACCGGCATTGTCAAAAATGATTATTTCTCTTTCTGCGGCCAGTCCATCTAAAATAGTAGGATCCCAGTTGTCTAATGTCCCTGTGAAGTGCTGAAATCCTACTAACGGAACTGCAGACGGTTTTCCGAATCTGCGGTAAGCAAAATTAACTCCTTTTGTCTCTATGTATTGTGTCGGGGCTGTTAGAGCATTTATTTCTGAAGTTTTCATGATTTTTTAATTTTTAAGAATGAAAAATAATACTCATTATTATTCGAACGAGACATTTAGGATATCAATAGAAACCAATACAAGATCTGTTGAATAACTGTTATCTGCGTCATTCAACACATAAATGTTTCTTTTAGTCCCTGTTACAATGCCATCGAAATTTTTGTGGTTTTCTATGATCTGCACTGCAGATGAACCGCCTAAAACCTCAGGCCAGTAGTCGTGACGTTTTAATAAGCCGTCAGCATCAAAATAAAATATTTGTCTTTTACTGTGCGTGGCAAATCCGTCAGGGTAAATCACTTCCAGTCTTTGGAGGATTGCTCCTTTTTCGTTCCAGTCTTCCAATTGATTGATTTCAGTTCCCGGCACTAAAAAATTGAATGGGGCAGTAGCGTAGTTCCAGGTGGCATAACTCGAAAAATAAACTAATTGAGCTTTGGTCCAAGGCGTTTCTACAGTATGTCCTTTAAAGGACTCTTTCGGATTTTCTAATTCTTCAATTAATGCACCTTTTTCATCAAAAAGAGCCACTTTTCCCGCTTCAAAACTTGATGTATGACCAGACTGAAAAAGATTTTTCCATGAAGCTTTTTGTTCTGTTAATGATCCCGTAAATTCTACATCAGCAAGTGCATTTTCATGTCCCTTTACTGCCCATACAGCACCGCCGATATTGGCATGCAGTTTTAAGGTCTGAAATTTACCGGCATTTTGTATGCCTCCGTGAGCATCAAGTGCTTTGTTTACTAATTGTTGTGTTGATGTGTTCATTTATAGTTTTTAATGGTTGTTTTTTTATACATTTTGACAAAAGTATGGTTTGGGCTGCCGGCAGGATAGTTCAAATCAACGAAAAAGCAGCACATAAACACGATTGCTGTCAGATGTCTTAATGTCCGTGAGCAGCAATGCTTACTTCTTTCCACTCGTCAATTTCCGCAAGACGTTTTGTGTACACTTCTTTAACAGTATGGTAGGCAATTTTTCCAAGCAATAAACGCTGAGGCGGATTGGCACTATTTGCCACTTTTAATATCGCTTCCACCGTGGCTTCCGGTTTTCCCCATGTTTCGGGATTTTCTCCAGATGATGCAAAGGCTTCTCTTACCGGATTATAATCTGCAATTTCAGCTGTTGTTTGTACGGCGGAATTTCCAGCCCATTCTGTCGCAAAACCGTTTGGTTCGATTAAAGTAAATTTGATTCCCAGATGTGCAACTTCCCTGGCAATTGTTTCGCTAAGCCCTTCTACCGCAAATTTAGAGGCATTGTATAAGCCTAATAAAGGCAGGGTAGTAATGCCTAAAAAGCTTGAAACCTGTATAATATGTCCACTTTTTTGAGCTCTCATCACAGGAAGAACAGCTTGCGTTACCCATAATAATCCAAAGAAATTGGTTTCCATTTGTGCTCTCGCTTGTTCTTCGCTTGTTTCTTCTACTGTTCCAAAAAGACCAAAACCTGCATTGTTAATTAAAATGTCGATAGCGCCAAAATGCTCTTTAACTTTTGCTGCGGCTTGAGTTACTTCGTTTTTTTTATTAACGTCTAATGAAATAGGGAGAATGTTACTGCCATATTTTTCAACCAGATCATCCAGTGCCGTAATGTTTCTTGCTGATGCTGCCACTTTATCGCCTGCTTTTAAAAAAGCTTCCGCCCACAGTTTTCCAAACCCTCTTGATGCTCCTGTGATAAAAATTATTCTTGCCATGATATCTAAATTTTAGTATTTCTTATTGTTTTAAATTGATAGTACAAAGATATTTCTGCACCCTCAGAAGTAATAAGACATATCAGCGGAAGAATAGCACAGAAGTACGAATGATGGGAAATTAAATAGTCTTAATCTTTTATGACAGAGAAATGTATACGTAATGCCAAGAAATGCATACATACGTAAGAGACTTTCGATGGAACTTTGCCTTATAAATTTTAACTTATTTTAATTATGAAAAAGACGGTATTTATAACAGGAGCTTCTTCCGGATTTGGAAAAGCCAGTGCTTTATTGTTTAATAGCAAGGGATGGAATGTTATTGCTGCAATGCGCACGCCGCAAAAGGAATCAGAACTTTCTCAATTAGAGAATGTATTAGTGGTGAAATTAGATGTAACTGACAGTTTAAGTATTGACGAGGCAGTCAAAAAAGGAGTGAAGGTTTTCGGGAATATTGATGTCTTAGTCAATTCTGCCGGTTATGGCTTGATGGGCGTTTTTGAAGCTTCTGACGAAATACAAATAAAAAGACAATTTGATGTCAATGTTTTTGGTTTGATGGAAGTCACCAAGACGGTACTTCCATTTATGAGGAAAAATAAAAGCGGTTCAATCATCAATATTTCTTCTTTTGGTGGAGTAAATGCAGGAGCATTTTCCAGTTTATACAGCAGTTCAAAATTTGCAGTTGAGGGATTTTCGGAAGCCTTATCGCATGAATTGGCTTTTTTAAATATTGCTGTAAAAATAATTGAACCGGGAAGTGTTCCTACGAACTTTAGAAATGGCATAGAAATGATTCAAAACACTATCGAGGATTATAACGCAGAACTAGCTTCCTTTATTCCAAAATTTATTAAAAGAACAGAACACTTATCTAAGGCCGCAGCAGAAGATGTCGCACAGACCATATGGACCGCAGCAACGGATGAAACTGTAAAACTGCGTTACGTAGCAGGTGACGATTCCCAGTATTATATTGATCTGAAAACTAAAAATACAGAAGCTGAATATTTAAGATTGATGAGAAATTGAAATTAGCTTATATTTGAGTTATTAATGAGATCAAAGTAATGATGACAAAATTTGTAAATATAGATACGATCGCTACCCTTCATCATTATTACAATTACGGGAGTCCTGGACATCCGCTCATCACAATAATTGATTTAAAGGAAGTAAAGGCGAGAAATAGGGGAGTTGAAGATGCCTTTTATAGACTCGGACTTTATACTATTGTTTTTAAAAAGTTTAAAGGAGAGTTGAGATATGGCCGGTCAAGTTATGATTTTCAGGACGGATCATTAATGTTTGCAGGACCAAATCAGGTTTTGAGCCCAAGTGAAAATACGGTAATCGAAGAGGGATGGTTTCTTGCCTTTCATCCGGATTTACTTTATGGATCTTTGCTGGGGAAAAATATAGGTTCTTATTCTTTTTTCAAATATGATGTCAATGAAGCTCTGCATATTTCAGATGTGGAAAGAAAAACTTTAGAAGAAAGCATACAAAAAATTGCAGTGGAATATTCGCAGAACATGGACAAGCATACTCAGGGTTTGATTGTTAGCAATCTTGAACTTATGCTGCAATACTGTGACCGTTTTTATAATCGTCAGTTCCTAACGAGATCCAAAGTAAATAATGATTTCGTACAGCAGTTTGAAGATTTGGTACAAAATTATTTTGAAGCTGATGATTTAGCTGATAAAGGGCTTCCTGAAGTTAAATATTTTGCCGAACAGTTAAATTTGTCCGCCAATTATCTATCTGATCTGCTAAATAAATATACAGGTAAAACCACTATTGAGCATATTCACCTTCAATTGGTAGAAAAAGCTAAATCACTTTTATGGGGATCCAATAAAAGCGTAAGTGAGATTGCGTATAGTTTAGGATTCGATCATCCCTCTCATTTTAGTAAAATTTTTAAAATGAAAACCGGAAAGTCTCCAAAGAATTTTAGACTTGCGCAGTAAATCTGCTTTATGCAAAAAAGAGAAAGACCAGCTTAAAAAGCTGGTCTTTCTCTTTTAGATAGTTGTTGCTGCAGGAAAATCTACAGGAATCCTGGTATTGGCAAAAACATAATTAGTAAAGCTTCTTAAGGCAATCAGCGCTGTTAATTCTATCAGTGCTTTTTCATCATATCCAGCTTCAAAAAAGTTTTTCAAATCTTCCTCCTTAGCAGTGCCTTTGTTATCGGCAATAGATTTTGCCAATTGAATGACAGCGTTTAATTTTGCATCTGCGAAATCGCCTTTACGAATGCTAATCGTTTCTTCTTCACTAAATCCCTTCAATTTAGCAAGCGTAGTGTGCGCAGCCAGACAATATTCACAATTATTTACCTGTGATACAATAAGATTAATAGCTTCTCTTTCTTTTGTAGTATAGGAAGAATCCTGTGATAATGCACTTTCCGTATCCAGCATGGCTTTTAAAGCTGCGGATGAATAGCCAATTGTGGCATAAAGATTAGGGATTTTTCCCATTTTAGATTGTACAGCTTCGAGAATAGATTGTGAAGCTGCATTTAACTGTTCTTTTGCAGGAACTGAAATTGTTTTCATGATTGTATTTTTATTAGAGTATTGTTGTGCTGTTTAATTGTATTGAATTAACCATGTGCTTCTTCAGACACTTCTTTCCAGTCGTTCCAGGTTTTTAGTTTTTCGGCATACACACGTTCTGTTTTTTTCAGTCCGACTTTTCCTAAAAATAAGCGCAGAGGAGGATTTTTACTGTCTATCAGTTTTAAGATAGCAGGAACTGTAGCTTCTGGTTTTCCATAATCTTCTGGCAATAAACCTTCTGTTGCTCCTAATGCTTCTTTCACTTTATCATAAGCCGAAATCGATTCGCTGACAACAGCTGAACTTCCTCCAAAATCTGTTGCATATCCGTTTGGTTCAACCAGGGTGACATTGATTCCAAAGTCTTTCACTTCATCTGCTAATGCTTCAGTAAATCCTTCTACAGCAAATTTTGTAGCGTTGTAAATACCTAAAGTAGGCAGAGACCACACACCTAAAACACTTGATAACTGAATTACATGCCCATGTCCCTGTTCGCGGAAAATTGGCAGTGCTGCCTGTGTTACCCATAATGTTCCATAAACATTTGCTTCAAAAACATCTTTAACTGCTTTCTGGCTCACTTCCTCTACAGCACCAAAAACCCCGTAACCTGCATTGTTGATTACCACATCCAATGTTCCAAAATACTCTTTTGCAGATTGTACTGCTGTCGCTGCTGCTTCTTTATCTGTAATATCCAGTTTAATAGCCAGAAATTGAGATCCGTATTGTGCAGACAAATCCTTGTAGGCGTCGATTGTTCTTGATGTTGCTGCTACATTATCTCCTCTTTTTAATAATGCTTCGATCCATAATTTTCCAAATCCTCTTGAAGCTCCTGTTATAAAAATTGTTTTTTTCATGATTTTAAATTTTAATTAATTGTTTCATTTTGATAGGACAAAGTTAGATCTAAGCTGTTTAGGGAAATATCTCATTTCAGCGGAAGAATAGCACAGAAATACGATGAAGGTATTTTTGGATATAATTTTGTTAATTTGTGACAGTTATTAATCGCCGCAGTCATTAAAATTATAAGGATGGAAAAAATAAGCCATTATAAAAGTATTTCAGAACTTCATGAAAAGAGCGGCTTTGAAAAGCCACAGCATCCTTTGATTAGTATGATGACCTGTAAGGAACTTATGACGTACTCTGTAGGAGAGGATAGATTTACGGGAGATTTTTACATGATTGCACTGAAAAAGATAAAATCAGGACATGTTTTGTATGGCAAAACACAGTATGATCACAGTAGCGGTTCAATGGTGTTTATGAAACCCAGACAGACCATAGAAGTAAGCAATGTTCAATTTGCCGAAAAAGGTTTTGTAATGTTTTTTCATGAGGAATATCTCATGGGGCATGCCCTTCACGAGCTGATAAAAAAATATGGATACTTTGAATATGAAATAAACGAAGCGCTGCACACTTCTCCGACAGAAGATAAAATACTTTGGGAACTTTATTATAAAATAAGAAGTGAATATGATACGAGCCAGGATGAATTCAGCCGTGAAATTATTTTATCGCATCTGGATTCTATTTTAAAATATTCTGACCGTTTTTATAAAAGACAGTTTATTGACAGAAGCATCAATGTATCGGGAAATACCGTGAATAAATTTCAGAAGATATTGAGCAGTTATTTCGATAAAGGTCTGCATCAGTCAGTCGGGCTTCCGTCTGTTAATTATCTGGCAAACGAACTGCTTTTATCCACTCGTTATTTAAGTGATGTCCTGAAACAGGAAACAGGTAAAACAGCATTAGACCACATTCATATTTACCTGATAAAAGAGGCTAAAAACCTGCTGGTTGGTTCTGATAAAAATGTGGCGCAGATTGCCTATGAGCTTGGTTTTGAAAGCCCGTCTTATTTTACAAGATTATTTAAGAAACAGACAGGTTTTACTCCTTTAGGATATAGAGCAGTGTTATAAAAAAAGCTGACAGGAAACTGTCAGCTTTTTTTAAGAGTAAGGATTATCTGTTGGAAACACCCTTGGATAAAGGCAGAAACCTGAATATGTAAAATGGAGCTCGGGCTTCATTTTTTCCATTATTAAATGCAGCGCCCAAATGCACCTGTGCTGCAGAGACATACATAAATCCATCTGCCGCATTATAACTTACGCCGTCGGGCCAAAGCATTTTTTCATCAGAAGCTAGTGTATGAACGCTTCTGTCAGCTGCCAAAACTATGGAGACACTGTGGCTTTCAACCGCTGTGAGGTACAGATTTCCAGCAATATCGATACTTAAGCCTCCATTATTTGGTTTTGCAGAGTAGGTTTCAATTTTGGAATTCAGGTCAGTATCTGTAAATTGTACGTTAATTAAATCCTGAATTTTGATCCTGTAAATCTTAGTTCCGTTCAACGGCGAATAATACAGCCACTCAAAATCTTTATCTGCTGTTATGCCGTCACAGCCAACTAATAAGTTATTTCTGCCTGAGGTTAATATTTTACCGTCAACTTTTATCGGAATATTTTCAGGAAGAGTCGTTCTGTGTCCTTCCAGAATTCTTTTGGTTATTCCAGTATTCATATCAACAGTTAACAGAGAAGCCGTGCTTCCATCACCGCCATTTCCAATACCTTCGTCGGCAATAATAAAAAAGCCGTGTTTAGTGTCAACTACAAAATCATTAGATTGTGTATTCTTTTTGCTGGTGATTTGCGGAAGATAGTAAATGCGTTCCAATCGGTTAAAACGAGTATTCCATCCTACAATTTTGGGTGTTACCTCATTTCTCTGTCCCATATCCATCATCCAGATAATACCATTTTCATCACTTCTGACACCTAACACATTACTTAAAAAATGATCGTCTGCTGCTCTGGGCGTATTCCACTCCAGATTAGGAAACGGCACGCTTTTTTTTGTTTTTGCGTCATATTTTTTTACGCGGATTTCCGGATTGAAAAATGGGTGAAGACTATAAATAAGATCTCCCTGAGGCGTAAATGCAATGTTTCCTGCAGCTTCATCTAAAGAGGCAAATATTTCGGGGGCCAAAACTTCACCAGTCCATTTAGCAGTTTCTTTTTGGTTGGAATCTTTATAATAATTATCAGAACCTGTAATCCAATCCATTCTGGATGGAGAAAAGAAATCAATGTCTATAGTATTGTCTTCCAAAGAAACAAAGCTATGAGGTACATTAGGAGGAATTATAATGCCTTCGCCCGCTTTAACTATAACTTCCCCGCCTTCAGTTAACACCTTTACGCTTCCTTGCGTTATCAGGGAATACTGCTCATTGCTGTGCTGATGCATTGGAACTACGGCTCCTTTTTTATAAGTGAAATAACCAATGGTTCCTTTTTCTCCCGAAATCATTCCCCGAGTCAAAAGCTCGTTAACCGATTTTGACGGCAGTTCCTTTAAGGAAAAGTGCTGTGTTTTTTGAGCACCGCTGTTTAATGCAAATGCCAAAAATAAAATGCTGAGAATATTTTTTGCCATTTTTAATTGATTTTAATTTTTACAACTTTAAACGGTTTTTTAAACAGCTCTTTTTCCTGATGAAACCAGGGCGAGTTTTGTATTTGTGAAACCGATACATACAGATATCCATCTTCGGAAATACTGTAGCTGTCGGGCCATATCAGTTCATTGTCATTCTGCACTATTGTTTGCATTTTTAAGTCTGGCGTAATCTTTACGATGCTGTTTTTTTCAAGGTCGCCAAAATAGAGATTGCCTTTTTTATCGAATATCATGCCGTCGGTAGTTGTAAATTTTCCTAAACTCTCAACATTTTTATTCAGGATTTCATCAGATATGTCAAACTGTCGAAGCAGTTCTGTTTTAATTCTGTATAAATTATCATCAGTCAGCGCTTTAAAATACAGCCATTTTTTATCTGGAGTTAAAGCAATTCCATCTGAATTCACTTTTAATGGTGTTCCGTCTCCTTTCAGCAGCTCTTTCCCTAAAGGAGAAAAATGGTAAGCAGGATCTGATTTTACTGCTGGCGAGTCTCCCAGAACAAATTTTGAACTTCCTGTCTTTGTATTTAAAATAATAATACCGCCAGTATTGGAATTGGTGATGTAAGCAAAGCCATTAACAGTATCAACGCGGATATCATTAAGATAAACATTCTCGCCGGCGACATTTTCAGGAAAACGGTAAATGTGTTCTATCTGGTTGGTTTTTAGGTTTATTTTGACAATTTTGTTGCTTTTATTATACACCTTGCCAAGTCCGATGCCTGCAGCGTCAACAACCCATAAAAAACCTTTGTCATCTGTTACTACCGCTTGCACGCACACAAACTTGTTTTGTCCGTCTTCTCCTTTCTTAAAACTGTTCCATTCTGCGTCAGGGTAGGGAGTAGGTCTGCCTTTTATAACTTCGACTACCGAATACTTATGTTTTTCTAGCCAGTAGGGATAATTTACAAACAGCCGATTGTCTTCTGCAACTGCAACACCCGTTAATTGATAAGTTGAATCCGCGAAGACTTGTTCTATTTTTTCATTGCCAGCATCATCTGAAGAAACGGCATTTACCTGTTTTTTAGAAGAAGGATTGTTACAGCTTATCGTAAATGCTACAATTAGTACTATTCCTATTTCAATATAAGTTTTCATTTTATTTCTTTTTTATAACGTGATAATTATTTTTCCTTTTGTTCTGCCTGTTTCCTGCTGCAGATGTGCTTCTTTCATTTTATCAAAAGGAAACGTCTCACTTACAAATGGTTTAATGATTCCTTTTTCTAACAGATCTGCAATTGCTTTCATATCTTCGCCGTTTGACTGCACTAAAATGAAATAGCCTTCTATGCCTTTTAATTTGGCTTTTTCAGCCACCTTTTCATTAAGACCTGTCGGTATGCTGATTAAGGTTCCCCCTTTTTTGGTCACTTCTATCGATTTGTCAATATTATCCCCGCCAATTGTATCGAGAATAAAATCAAAGCTGTCCTGATTGGAATTCCAGTCATAAGTATTATAATCAATGTGTTTGTCGGCTCCAAGTCCAAGTACGAATTCTTTGTTTTTTAACGATGAGGTTCCAGTTACTGCTGCGCCCAGATATTTAGCAATCTGTATCGCGATATGCCCGACACCTCCAGAAGCGGCATGAACTAAGATGTTCTGTCCTGCCTGCACTTTTGCATGATGGATCAGTGCCTGATAAGCCGTCAAGGCAACCAGTGTGGCAGCAGCAGCTTCCTCAAAGCTTACGTTTGCAGGCTTTAATGCCAAGTGTGTTTCAGGTACAGCTACATATTCTGCATATGCTTTGCCATGCCCGGGAAAATTAACCATTCCAAAAACGGCATCCCCTTTTTTAAACTGGGTTACTTTATTGCCTGTTTTCTCAACAACTCCGGAAATGTCCCAGCCGATTATTAACGGACTTACCTCTTTTAATCTGCCGTAAACTCCTTTTCCTGCCCGTGTCTTAACATCTACGGGATTAATCGAAATTGCTTTCACTTTTATTAAAACCTCGTTCTCCAGCGGCTCAGGCTGCGGGATTTCTGTATAATGTAATTGATTGACATCACCAGGCTCATTTAAAATTATTGCTCTCATTTTTAATTAGTTTAAATTTATAAGGCAAAATTATACCAGTTAAATGTTTTAAAATGGTATAAATTATCCTTTTTATAGTACATTTGTACTATTATTAAAAGTAATACAGGTAAAAATGAGTAAAGAGCAATTGTACAAGCCTTTTGAAATAGTATATAAAACATTAGATGAATGTCCTAAGTTAGAACACCAGCATGCTTTCTTTGAATTGATCTATATTTTGGATGGAAAAGGAATTCAGGTTATTAATGGTAATCAGTTTCGATATCATCCTAATCATATGTTTTTAATTACACCTTCTGATATCCATCGTTTTGATATTGAAGAGAAAACCACATTTTTTTTCTTACGATTTACTGATATATATATTAAAAATGGCGGTCTGTCTGCTAAAAACATTGAACAGCTGGAGTTTATTTTACAAAATGCAAATCATCAGCCGGGATGTATCCTGAAAAATCAAATTGATAAAAGCCTAGTAAGGCCTATTGTTGAAGGCATTATTCGGGAAGAGCAGAATCAGGACGTTTATAACACAGATTTAATTACCCATCTGGTAAACACCTTAATTGTTATAGTTGCGCGAAATATTGCCAAATACCTGCCCGAAAATGTTAACGAGTATTCTGAGGAAAGAATATTGCAGATACTTCAGTTTATCCAGTCAAATATATTTAATCCGGAAGAATTGAGAGCTGAAAAGATCGGCGCCCATTTTGGACTTTCAACCCGTTATTTAGGCAAATATTTTAAGAAACATACAGAAGTAACACTTCAGGAATATATTGCACGCTATAAAACGCAGCTCATAGAGCATCGGCTAAAACACAGCGACCTTCGTATAAATGAAATTGCAGCTCTATTGGGGTTTACAGATGAAAGCCATTTAAATAAATTTTTTAAAAAGAATAAAGGCACAAGTCCTGTAGGGTTTAGAAAAGCTTTAAGAGCTGGATTAGTAAAATAGTCTCCCTTTTATACAATGCGAAATTAGTAAAGTAAGGTTAAGAGTTATTTTATTAAATAAAGTTGAAATCCTTCTTCAATTAGAAGCTAAATCGAGGAAAGTTTGATAATAACTGTAAACTTATAGAAAATATATGACCCGTCACGATTCTGACATAAAATGTTACACTCAATTCTATTTTTTTTAATTTTTAAAGCTTTAGTTTTTGACATTAATTTAAAATTGGTGAAAACGGTTTTTTCCTATTTCGACTTTAAATTATGGTATTCAGTAATTGTAAAATGCCCCAAGGCTGAGTGTCTTCTTTGAGTGTTATAGAAATTTTCAATGTATTCCGAAATTGAGGATTTTGCTTTTCGTCTGGTTGCATAATTATTTTTTGAAATCAACTCTGTTTTCAATGTTTAAAAAAAACTTTCTGCTACTGCGTTATCAAAACAATTTCCTTTTCTGCTCATGCTTCTAGATATTTGAGTATTTTTTGTAATTATGTATACAAAACCCTTACATGCGTATTGAATTCCCCTGTCAGAATGAAATATTAATCTTTGACTGCTGGTTAAAGGGCGATGTAGTACACTTTTTTTATAAGCGGCAATAGAAGTGTCGATTGCTTTCATAGTTTCACTTGCTGACCAGCCTATTACTTTGCGGTCAAATAAATCAATAATTATTGTTAGATATAACCAGTCTTGTCCAGTTCTGATATAAGTAATATCAGATACCCAAACTTCGTTTTCATTATTTACTTTAAAATCCTGGTTTAATAAATTATCTACTACTGGATAATTATGAAATGAATTTGTAGTTTTTTTAAATTTTAATTTTGAAACTTTTTGTAAATTTAATCTCTGCATTAGCCTTCCGACATACCCGCGAGAGATTTTAATGCCGATTGAGTTTAATTCCTTTGTAATTCTTGTACCGCCGTATCTGCCTTAGCTCCAATTAAAGATTCTTGAAATTTCAGAACATATAAAAGCCCTGCGATCTCTTTTGCTGATAGGCTGAGCTTTGTTCCAGCGGTAAAAACTGCTTCTGTTTATTTCGAAAATCTCGCACATCTTCCCGGTAGGGAATATCTGAACATTATCTTTAATAAATTGATATCTTACCTGCCTATCTTGGAGAAGATGTTTTGCTCCTTTTTAGAATATCGCGTTCCAGTTTTATATTTTTAATTTCTTTCCTCAATTTCAATAAATCTTCTTTGGTGATATTTGAAGCGGTTAATTTCAATGAAGTAAGTTTTCCGTCCTTATGCACTTTTTTCCAATGTGAGAGAGTATTTTCGCTGATTCAAAGTTCTTGGGCGACGTCAATGACGCTTCCGCATTTTATGCTCATTTCGACAGATGATATTTTAAATTCTATGCTGTATTTTTTTCTAACTGTTTCCATACTCTTAAAGGTAAAGAGAATAATTTTTTAACCTCTACAATTAGAAGTGATATTTCGCAATTCTGATAGTATATTAGTTGTTAAATTACTAAATTCCCTATGCTAGATTTACTGGGGTTTTTCGATTTAAAACACCTAGACTGCCTTAACTTTTTGGTGCGTTTACAAGAGGTATTCCATATTGAAAATAGGCTTAAAACGAAAAAAACCTGCAAATCGTTGAATTTGCAGGTCTTCAGACATTTTTTGTGGCTTTTTGAAAAGATTGAAAACTTAATTTTTTCCTGCTTTTCGGCCTTTCTGTGGGGAGAGCAGGATTCGAACTTTATGCCTGAAACCGCCATATATGCCACTTTTATTTATGTCTTGGACCTCTGTGCACCGATTCTGCACCAAATTCAATTTTTTATTATATTAATATAAAATCATGCACAAAATTTGTGTATTAACGGACTAACACGCAGTAGTATTAATCTTTTTTGTATTGCAAATATAGTAAAATACTTAGTTTTTTCGATTAAGAATTAAAAGTTCTGTTATATAGGGGCAAAAAAGTTTCAACTCCAACATCATAAGTTTGAGGCTTCTTAGAGTTTAAAAATGGATTTTGCTAACTTAGGTTGGTTATATAGCATCTTCTTCTTTTAGAAAATTTCTTACTGCTACATCTGCCATTTTAACTAGAAATTTTAAAATATCTGTCGCTTCTTCCAAACTAACATTCATTCCTTCGTTATTGAGCACTTTTTGAGCTTCTAGAGGTGTAATTTTTCCTTTATATTCATATTCTTCATATTCCATAGCCAAATTGTTATTAAGATAAAGATAATAAATTTTGATCAATTTTTTGTTTTACAGTGTTTTATGCTTCTAATGATTGAATTCTGTAAAAAAAAGTGAAATGAATCTTTTTATTTTTTCTTTGATTATTTCAAAATTAAGTGAAGTTTAGTTCACAATTTACAAATCATTTTATGAATGATTTAAAGAAATTAGATTATTTCCAAGTGAATTTGTAAGATAATTATTTGAAATTTTTATTCAATCCGGTTTGTATGTATCGTCAGGGTTAGATGTTGAAAAATATTAATTCATGCGGTGATTTATTCTATGAAACAAATTCTTAAGCAAAATTTTTTTAAATAAAATGTAAAAGTGTATTTATCTAAATTTAAAACAATTTTACTGAAAAATTTAAATCAAAATTTAGTGTGCATCTTATGTTTGTTGCAACTTTTATTTTAATGCTAAAGATGAAAGGCTGTCTCACAACGTATGTGGGACAGAACCTTTCTTTCTTTCTTTCTTTCTTTCTTTCTTTCTTTTTAGGTTGCTCTATCGTTGCAGCGACATCAAAAAAAAACAATTTTGAAAGACTTGCTATTTTTTTATAATTACCAATATCATAACCGTAATATTTTTAATGCTCCTCTTGCGACTATGAAAAATACACAAACACCAATAATAAGATCGGGTACCATTGAATTAGTAAAGTATACTAATATACCCGCAATTATGACTCCCATATTAATTACAACATCATTTGAGGTAAAAATCATACTAGCTTCCATATGTGCCTCTTTGCTTTTAGATTTTTGAAGCAGGTAAAGGCATACCGAATTACCTACAAGGGCAAATAATGAAACTACTATCATAGTTCCGTATGCAGGAATATTGTCAGATTCTACAAATCTTCTTATAACTTCAGTAAGTCCCAAAACTGCAAGTCCAATCTGAAAATAACCACTTATTTTTGCAACACTACCTTTTCTTGATGCTGTACTCCCGACAGCGAAAAGAGCTAAGCCATACACAATACTATCGGCCAACATATCTAAACTGTCGGCAACCAATCCCATCGAATTGGATATAAAACCAGTAATTACTTCTATTAGAAAGAATGAAAAGTTTACAATAAGAACCTGCCATAATAACTTACTTTGCTGTGCGTCACTGTTTTGCTCTATTTGATCTGATGTATGTTCTGTTGCCAGCAGAGTGCTGTCCAGATTGAGGGAATCAATTGCATTTGTTATAAGAGTGTTCTCGTTCGTATGATAGATGCTTAATTTTCTGTTTGCAATATCAAAATCAAGCTGTTTGATTTGTTCTAAACCAGCGAGCTTCATTCTTATTAATTGTTCCTCACTCGGACAATCCATCTTTTTTATATTATAAATACTTTTTTTCATATCACTGTATTTTAATCTTAAAACCCGCATTTACAACAAATCCATCTAATGGAGCATATATATCTTTGAAAACAGGATTTGAGATTGGTCCTGTGTAGATGCTTCCAAATTTTGTCTGTCTTGTATCGGTAAAATTTTCAAAATTGGCATAAATTGAAAAATTTTCCCAAAGCCTTTCTACCATGAAACCGAAAATCCAGTATTCCCTTCCAGTTGTACCATCGCTTAATTTTTGAGGGCTATAATAATAAGCTTCTAAACCAGCTTTCCACTTATCCTCGACTTCATACATCAAAACATTGTTTAATCTGTGTTTAGCAGTTAAAGGATTTTGAGATTTCATTCCGTTATTGTCTATCGAAGCATCGGTAAAAGTGTAACCCACAAACAATTTAAAATCTTTGTAACCTAATTTAATATTTGTTTCTGTTCCTTTTGTATCTAAATATCCATTAATATTTACAAATTGATAAAGGTCATTAGGAATCGAAGTTAAAATCAGTGGATTATCAACATTTGTATAAAAGAATAATTGATTCAATGATAATGAAATATCTTCGGTAATTTTAGTTTTATAATTTACATCAAAATTAAGGCCGTAACTTTTTTCAAGTTTATTGAAATCACTATTGATAGGAAGTACATTTTGATATTGAATACGCTCGCTTTCTTCGGTAAAAATAGTCGGTGTTTTGTAGCCTAAACCACCGCCAAGTCGAGAACTAAGTTTAGGATTTATTTTAAATAAAGCTGAGATTCTTGGTAATAATGAGAATCCATAATCAACAACATAATCACCTCGAAGACCGGTCTCGATATCCAGCCATTCCTTAGCTTTGACGATATTCTGAAAAAAAGCACCATAAGTTATCTGATTATAGTTTCTTAATGGAAAAGATGTCTGACGGTTTTCAGTGAACTTGTCGGTATATAAATTTCCACCAGCGACCCATTCAGCAATTTCTCCATTTTTAGAATAGCTAATTTCTGAGAAACTACTGTTCTGCAGACCATCAAAAATATAGTCAGGAATAGTTATAACACGGCTGAAATTATTAAAACTGTTTTTAATCGTAACAGATTCCTGTTCATTAAATTTATGAGTCAGGGTAAACTGTGTGCTTATTCTCTGGGTTTTATTTCTTTCAAAATAACTGCCAGAATACTTATCTTCATCCTTAATATAGTCAATATTCCCGCCTATACGATTTTCAAAAACCGTATTGATCCCAAAATTTAGCTTCGTGTTTTCATTAAAATTTACAAATAATTTTGGATTAAAATTAAAGCGTGCAAATTTAGGAATAGCGGTTAATTGTATATCTGCTGGATCATATGGAGCATTTCGGTCGTGAGAAGCAAATACAGTCAATCCGATTTTGTTAAACTGCTGGGAATAAAAACCGTTGATATCCAGACCAAGTGCAGAGGTTCCATTGATTAAAAATCGCAGTTCTCTTTCTTGAGTTGGGGTTTTAGAGACAAGATTGACAAGACCAGCAATTGCTCCACCGCCATATAGGGTAGAGGCAGAACCTTTGATAATCTCAACCTGCTTTAAATCTAACGGAGGAGTCTGCAGTAATCCCAGTCCACTTGAAGCGCCTGAGTATACAGGAAAACCATCTTTTAAAATCTGTGTGTATCTTCCGTCAAGTCCCTGAATTCTGATAGAAGAATTTCCTGAAATCGCAGAAGTCTGCTGAGTCTGGATTCCGGTACTTTCGTTAAGCATCATGCGAATGTCTCCCGGTTTCATATTGGCTTTTTCTTCAAGCTCTTCTCCGGCAATAAATTCAACTCTGGTTGGAATATTGCTGATTGTTCTGGTTCCTCTGGTTGAAGTAACAATTATTTCTTTCATTTCCTCAGCTTCTTCATCTTCACTTTGCAATGCGATTTCTATAAAATTGTTAGCTGAAGGTACTTTAAAAAGTGTTTTGTTTGGAGCGTAGCCTTCTATTGAGATAGACAATGTATAATTTCCATCTTTAAGGTTTTCAATAATGATATTACCTTCAATATCTGATTTGAAAATAGAATTTGTTTCTTCAATTTTTGCAGAAGCTCCTTTTATAGGTTCGTTAGTTTCAGCATTCTTGAAATGAAATTTGATAGTATTCTGTGCTTGTGCAGTGCCAATAAATGTCATTGCCACAATCAATAAAATATATTTAAACATTTATGATTTCTTAATATTAATAATAAACAATAGATCCGCATAATGAGATTAATGCAGGGATAAACTTTTTATATTAAGAAATTTTAGGAGGCTGCCAGATTTTACAGATGAATGAAGAATAGACAAATTTATTGTAAGATGGCGTCTGTGAGACTTCATCCAATTTGAATTCCAATTTTTTAGTAATAATTACAGAATTAAAATTTATTGTAAAGCCAATACAGTTTCCACAGGAATAAAACGGGGAACACTTTCCATTACATTCGTTACCGCAGTCATGCGAGTCATTCTCACAGTTTTTCTCTACACCACATTCTGAATGCTTAGCAAATGCGGAGCATGGAACTGTAGAAAGAAACAGTACGATGAAGGATAATATTGTTACGATTAATTTCACTTTTCAAATTTATAAATATTTTAGAGATTAAAACTCAAGTACTGAATTTTTATCTTATTATAAAAAGGCTAAATCCAACTTATAGACTGGCGAATATTTAATAGGAAGCTAGTTTTTGGGTTCTTTTGAATGTATGACATTAAAATTATAAGATATCATTAGATAGCTCCAAATTGATATTTTATTTTCATCTATTATTTTAGGAAGATTCTTCATTGAATCCGAGGATTTATAAAATGAAAAAGCATAATTAACTTCTAATTCTTTTACAGGTTTATATTTTAGTGAAATATCATTTTCAAATCCAAGAAACTTTGATTCCTGCTGGCCTGACTTATTGATTAAGGAATATTGGGTGTAAAAAAGATGAAAATCCGAACGTAGCGATAATTTAGTATTTATAGGTATTGTGGTAAATAAGTAAGGATTTACTAAACCTTTTCCGCCAACATCGGCAGGGAAACGTGTAAATACATTCATGTTTCCGTTAAATTTCCAGGTAACTCCATATAAGACGTCAAAATCTTCGGATTCGTTTTTATGTAATGAAGAGCTGCTTCCGCTAATTATTTCAGCACCCAATCTCCAAATTGATTTTGGAAGGCTTAATCTAATTTCAGGCTGAAGATAGTAGGCTAATAATTTCTGGCCTTTTGGATTGTTTCCAAATTGCAGATAGGTATTAAGTGTGTAATACCATTGTGTTTTTTGAAACGCAATTCTTCCCCCTGTAGTGGCACGAGTATATATCTTATCAGAGGCCGCGCTTTTAAGAAAATCAATGATATTCATTGAATTAAAAGAAAAATATTTGCCAGAATTATAGTGAAAATTGTTCATTAACAAGTATTTATAACGATTTGAAGCGACGGGAGAATAAAATGCATCAAATTCTTTATTATAATTACGTGTAAATAAAAAGAAGAAATCGTTAGAGAACTTTTTAGAAGAATTCATTACTCGTATTCCTTCATGAGCTCGTCCTTGCTGTGCCCAGGGAGCGTCGGAAAATAACCGGCCATTATCCAGTAAAATGCTTTGCCTTCCTAACTTAAAGTTTATCGATTTGAATTTAGTTTCAAAATACAACTGATAAAAATTAATACTTCCTATTTTGGATGTTTTATTATCTTGATTCCAAAGATGAATTTCCTGAAGATCTGATTTTATAAGCCATTTTTCTCTTTCGTACTGCGTAGAAACTCGATTTCTCTGTGTGATATAAAAATATGGATCAATTGAGTCGTTGGGAGGAAGTGTATAATTTGAAGTGTACTCAACTCTTGGTCTTATTTCAATATTCATTGAGAACTGCAGGGATAAGCTGTCTTTTTGCTGTGCACATAATTGAAATACAGATAAATGAATAAAAAGTAATAAGATTTTTTTATCCGCAAGTGTTTTAATTATCATACTTCTAATATCCTATAGAATTAGTGTGTAAAAGTAATAATAGTATGCCTATTTACAATACTATAATTAAGTTTGATAATTCGTGTTTATAATTTTTTTGTTAAATAATTAATATAAAAAATAAGACAACTCAAAAAGTTGTCTTATAATTGATAATTGCGGAAAAATTACTTTTTACAATCTTTCGGAGCACAAGCTCCAGAATCGTCATTACAGCAATGCGTTGAACATTTTTCAGTGCAGTTTTTCTTTGCATCAGTTTTTGATAAATTCGCATAAGCAAAGATACTTCCAGCAGACAATACCAATGCAGCAATAGTAAGGTACATTTTGTTTTTCATAATTTTAATTTTTAATGATTAATACTACTTAAGACGTACTAATCTAAAAATGATGCAAACCTTGCTGATTTTTTTTCTTACAGCCTGAATTTTTATATATGAATCTTCCGTAAATGATTAGGTAAAATCAGCATTTTCCTCCGGTGCATGATTTTTTAGACGTAACATTCATAACATTTCCACGGCGGTCTAATTCAATACTGCAGCAATCCAGAAGCATTTCCTTTAATTTGGATCTGCCTCTTTGCACTCTAGAACGGATGGAAGGGTAGGCAAGGTTATATTTTTCTGTTAAGTCTTTCTGTTTAATTCCATGTATTTCGCTATCCATGATAATATCCCGATAGTCTTCCGGCAGCTGCTCAATAAATTTTATTAAACAGCAGTCCAGACTTTCCGAAGTCTCGAAATCTGTTTCATGCATTATTTTTTGCATTATACATTCGGTCAGCTCTGATTTTTTACGATTGGAATTTTTTCTGTAATAGTCAATAATGGAATTTCTTGTGATCGTGAAAATCCAGCTTTTTAATTTACTTTCATCAGTCAGCGATACTAAATTCTCATTTATCTTTATAAATACATCCTGCAAAACATCAGAAGCATCGTCGGTATCATTTATACGTGCCTTAATATATCTGCCCAAAATGATATAAAACTGATTGTGAATAGTATTTATTTCCAAATTAATAAATTTTATCTTCTGCTTATGCAGAAAGATGGATTAACAACAATTGATTTTACTTCTGAAATTATTCCATACGTTGGCCGTTTTTGGCATGCATAAGAAAACATGAAGAATTGCCATGAGGATAGCTCCCGGCAAAAGATTTACAATTAACAAATTAAAGAATCCCGGAGATTGAATTATATTGGAAATCATAATTTCCCCATTTTGAAAAGTAAACCTGATGGAGAGGTAAACCGCAATTGAGGCAAAATGAAAACCGTTTACAAATAAATGGACAATATATTCCCAGCGTGGAAGCCCTCCCATAAACTGTCTGCTGTCTTTTTCTATAAAAGCATCATACCCTAGCACCAGTATATCCAAAAGGACAATGGTTAAGCCTATTGTAAAACTAGTATGATTATCCTGTTTCAAGAACAAAAAATAAAGGATTGCCGGAAAGAAAACAGCTCTCAAAGTATGAGTAATGTGCTCAGTTTTACTTTCTTCCTCATTGTGAAGCTGGTATTTGAAAATATGTAGATAAAAGCCATCATACAAGGCCAAGACCGCAAAAAGAACAAGAAAGAAGGATGAAATGATAATTGCTGTTTCCATTTTATTTTTAATTGATTATAAAAGCAAAATTATGGGGAAGCATAATTAAAACTAAGGACAAATGTCCTCTATTTTTGTGCTATCTCATTTCTTATCCTGCTTAAAGTCCTGCGCGTTATTCCTAGATAACTTGCAATATCATTTACGGAAGCCTTGTTTACAACTGCAGGCTGTTCCTTAAGCATGCGGATGTATTTTTCCTTTGCGCTTTCATTGCACAAAACACTGGCATACTGTTCCATCACCATATACTGCCGCTCGGCAATTTTCCTTCCAATATTCTGCCAAAGAGGACTCTTTTGGTAGAGAATCTGCTGGTCATTGTAACTGATTGTTATAAGTTCGGTATCTTCTACGGCCTGAATGGAAAGTTCCGAAGGCTGCTGCGAAATAAAGCTCTTGTAAGAAGCTGTCAAATTATTTTCTGCACAGAAGCACGAAGTTACTTCTTCGGATTTTTCATTTAAGTAATACGTTCGGAGCAGCCCTTTTTTTATAAAAGCAGCCTCTTTAGAAGTTTTCCCGATCTCTGCAAAATAACTGTTTCTGCCTAATGTTCTTGCTTTGAAATACGGACTGTAATTTTCAAATTCCTGATCGCTGAGAGGAACAATGCTCTTTAAAAATAATTTAAAACTTTCCATAGTATATTTTTTCAAAACATTAATATGCTTTTCTAAGCATAAACGCGTAAACGTCCGGAAGAGGACTTTCTTCAATAGCGCGGGCCGATTTTTCAATATCATAAGGTACTCTTATGAATTCTACTTTAATGCCGTCTTTTTTGGAAAGATTACTGCTTTTTTCAATGGTTATCACTGCATAACAGCAGTCCGGATTTCTATCTTTTGGTTTTCCAACCGACCCTGCATTAATGGCATGAAAATAACTGCCTTTTTTATTGGGATTTTCCAATATACGATGATAAGGTAAATGAGAATGTCCGCAGATAAGAATGTCTGTATTGGAATCAAGAAAAATGTTAGTGAAATCTTTCTCATTTTTATCCTCAAGCAGATATTCTCTGTTGCTGTAAGGACTGCCATGGACCATCAAAATCTTTATAAGTTTGTTAGCAGTCTGATATTCAAGTTTAATATGGGCAGGAAGAGCAGAAAGATATTTTATCTGCTCTTTGCCCACAATCTGATATGCGTAGCTTTCAATGTCATTTGAACCGTCATTATGTATTTCGACAGCTTTGACATCGTGATTTCCTGCAAGGGTAGGGATATGCTTTTTACGGATCTCGTTGATCACGGCATTGGGGCATAAATTGTAGCCTACTAAATCTCCTAAGCAGTAAACAGCGTCAATATTCTGCTCTTCAATACTTTTTAAAGTCTGCTCCAATGCGGGGAAGTTCGCATGTATATCCGATATTATTGCAATTCTCATTTTTTTTAAGCAGTTTCTGCAGCTACCTGTTTTGTAAAATACTTTTTTCTGAACCAGAATGCAAGGTTTACCAGTGCTATAAGAGCAGGCACTTCTACCAGAGGGCCTATAACTCCTGCAAATGCCTGGCCGCTGTTTATCCCGAATACTCCAATTGCAACAGCAATTGCCAATTCAAAATTATTTCCGGTGGCTGTAAATGCTATAGAGGTTGCCTTTGAATAGTCAGCCCCAAAATATTTTCCTGTAAAAAAGCTGATGATAAACATTAAAGTAAAGTAAATCACAAGAGGTATTGCAATACGAACAACGTCCATAGGGATCTGAACAATAAGTTCCCCTTTCAGGCTGAACATCACAATAATTGTAAAGAGCAATGAAATAAGAGTAATTGGCGAGATAAACGGCACGTACCTATTCTCAAACCATTCAGAACCTTTTAAGGCTATCAAAGCATAACGGCTTATGATTCCCAGAGCGAATGGAATACCTAGATAGATACCGACGCTCTCGGCAATCTGTGCAATGCTGATGTTCACTTCAAAACCATCATATCCAAAATATGGAGGTAGGATAGTTATAAAAATGTATGCATATACACTGTAAAGAAGCACCTGAAAAATACTGTTAAGGGCAATAAGTCCTGCAGCATATTCGCGGTTTCCTTCTGCCAGATCATTCCATACCACAACCATTGCGATACAGCGTGCCAGACCGATCAGGATCACCCCAATCATGTATTCAGGATATCCGTTCAAAAACAGGAGCGCCAATAAAAACATCAAAACAGGGCCTACAATCCAGTTCAGGAATAAAGAGGCACTTAAGACCTTTGTGTTTTTGAAAACCTGAGCCATCTGCTCGTATTTTACTTTTGCCAGTGGCGGATACATCATCAGGATAAGTCCTATTGCCAATGGAATGTTTGTTGTTCCGCTGGAGAATGAATTGATGAAATCTCCGCTTGAAGGAATAAAGTATCCTATTGCCACGCCTATAGCCATAGCAAGGAAAATCCAAAGTGTTAAGAAGCGGTCAAGGAAGTTTAACTTTTTGCGTCCGACGACTGGTGCACAATTATTTGCTGACATTTTATTTTTTTATTTGTGAGAATACGTAAAACATTTCAGTTCCAATCTGCAGGCTGCGCTCCAGATAAGTTTCTTTCTGCTGAGGCGTTCCGTCAGAAATTTTTGGATCTTCAAAGGTAATCGGGATTCTTTTCTCAGCGCCTGCTATAAACGGGCATCCGCCGTCAGCCTGCGAGCAGGTCATTATTGCGGCGAATCCGCTTTCAGGATTGAAATCATCATCATAGGTTTTGGAAAAACCGATGACAGGAAGTTCGTCAGCTGAATATTTTATTGAATAAACAGGGTTTGATCCCTCTGAAAGAGTTTTGATGTTGAATCCTGAATCCTTCAAAGTCTCCGCTGCCATTGGGAAAAGGGCAGTAGCCTCGGTTCCTCCTGAATAGCATGAAACGTTTTTGATGTCGTAATAGGCGGCCGCAGTCTGCGCCCAAACCTGCGATAAGTGGCTTCTTCTGGAATTGTGTGTGCAGATTAGGTTTAGTCTGGTTTCCAGCTTACTGTCCACTTTTGTCTGAATGAAGTCGATTAATGGCTGAAGGACTGCTTTGCGGTCTTCGGAGATCTGCCTAAAATCAAATGCTTTAACGGTATTCTCAATTTGTGGATATATCATAGTTTTTTGGCTGTAAAGGTTTATTTATTATCTGTTTAATGATTAGCAGCATCCTCCACCAGGAGTGCATGAATTAGCATTGTCAGTATTTAACTGAGATAATTTTACCTTAGGCTTATCAGATGGAATACCGCACTGCTCCTGAGCAAGACAGGCTGTCTGTTTATTTAGTAAAGTGAAGTTTTTACCATTAAAATCCAAATCGTATTTACCGATAGTAGTGTTCTGGTACTCCACTTCAATTTCATTGTCTTCAATTCCCAATACTTTTTCTGAAAGCTCAATGATGTGGATCAGTTTCTGAGGTTTAAGCCTGTGCTCGTAGTCGTTGGCGTCCCAAAGCTGGAAGTTTACAACTGTTTCTTTTCTAACTGTTCCTCCACAGTCAATGAAATTTTTGGTAACCAGACCTACTTCAGTTACGTGAAAATATTCCGGTACAAATGTGCCGTCCGGCAGTTCAAAATTTACAGCTTCCACTGTTTTAAGCACTTCTTTAATTTCTGAAAGTTTCATAATTTTTTATATTTAGTTAAACTATATTTTTTATTAAATAATAACGGAGCTTCTTCTTTCAAGAAGCGCAGTATCTCTCCAGATACCATTTTGTTTTCCGATTTTCTCCCTTGTTCCAAGTAATCTGAAACCTGCTTTTTCGTGGATGCGGAGACTTGCCGTGTTCTCAGGAAAGATCCCTGCCTGAAGCGTCCAGATTCCTTCTGTTTCGCTCTGTCTGACAAGTTCATTTAAAAGGGTAAGCCCGACTCCTTTTCCTGAATGTGCTGGATCCACATATACGCTCACCTCTGCAACCCCTGCATAAACGCAGCGTGAAGAAACAGGTGTAAGGGCAGCCCAGCCAATTACCTTGCCATCTTCCTGCATCACAACCCGGCATGACTTAAGATGCGACTGATCCCATTCTTCCCATGAAGGGGCGCTGGTCTGGAAAGTTGCATTGCCGGTATCTATTCCTTTTTGGTAGATTAATTTTACCTGATCCCAGTGTTTGTCTGAAAGTTTTCTGATTTCCATTTTTTTATAGATTAGCAGCATTCGCTTCTCTTTTTTGCCAAATGATCTGATATATGCTCAAAGAAGCCTTTTATCTTTTCCAGACCAGGTTCATTGATACAGTAGCAGATCGAGTTTCCGTCGATGCTTCCTTTGATCAGACCTGCATTTTTCAATTCTTTCAGATGCTGTGAAACTGTCGGCTGTGAAAGCGGAAGTTCGTTTACAATATCTCCGCAGATGCAAGCATCCACTTTTAATAAATATTCCATAATAGCAATACGCGCAGGATGGCCTAATGCTTTGGCTAAAACAGCAAGCTCATTCTGGCTTTCTGTAAAGTGATCTGTTTTTGTTGCTCCCATCGTTTTATATTTATATTGCAATATTACGATATAATATTTAATAGACAAAGTTTTTGCGTTTTTATTTTCAAATTCTGGCTATTTTAATGGCCTCTTTGTTTAGGAAAAGTATCAATTTCAAATGCTTTTTGTTAAGACTTTGTGACACATTGTGGAGCATTATTTGTTCTGAAGTTCTTAAATGTGTAGTAATGTTTCGAACGTACACTTTTAAATATTTGTTTCACAGAGTTTTAATTTGGTCCCTAAAATAGATGCACCGATTCTGCACCTAGACTAATATATTTTCTTCAATATTTTACTATGCAAGATTGTAGTAATATCTTCATGATGTAATATGAGCCTTTCGGATGGTTTCACTTTTTGATTATGAATGAGTTCATAATATAGTATTGGATTACGGTTTTCCGTAAAAATCTCAGATTAAAAATCTTGATATTTGCAAATATCGGATTTATCACTGAAGGTGGAAAAAGAGGCTCATAAATATTAAGTACCTAAAAATATGCATATATCAAAGATTCATATAGAAAACTTCAAAAGTTTCAAGGGTTCGTTCAAATTGATTCTTGAAAATGGCACAAACATAATTGTCGGGGACAATGAAGCCGGCAAATCGACTATTTTGGAGGCAATTCATCTCGCTTTGACAGGGTTAATCAACGGCAGATATTTAAGTGCTGAACTAACGCAATACATTTTTAACTACGAGGTAATTAAAGAATATCTTTCGAACCTTGAAAGAAATGTCAATTGCGCACCTCCGCATATACTTATCGAAGTCTATATGGAAGGTGATGATCTGGATGAATTTCTGGGAGATATGAATAGCGAGAGATCTAATTCGAAAGGCTTTTTTTTAAAAATTTCTTTCGATGAAAAATATAAAAGGGAATATCAGGAGTTAATTAAAATTGGAGGAGTCAAATCACTTCCAATAGAATATTACAGTATACTCTGGTCGAGTTTTGCGCGCGATGAAAGCATAACTGTGAGGACAATTCCAGTCAAATCAGCTCTAATCGATTCTGCAAGCAGCAAATTTCAGAATGGTTCGGACATATATATATCGAGAATAATTAAGGAATTCCTTGAATCGAATGAAATTGTTGAGATATCCCAATCTCACCGGAAAATGAAGGATTTTTTTAATTCAGATGCGCCTATAAAAAAAATAAATCAAAAAATATTAGACGCCGCCAAGATATCGAATAAAAGAGTAGAGATATCTGTTGAGTTGTCTTCTAAGAATGCTTGGGAAAACAGTCTGATGACCTATTTGGATGATATACCATTTCACTACATCGGAAAAGGAGAGCAGTGCATAATAAAAACCAAGCTGGCATTAAGCCATAAAAAGGCAAAGGAAGCAGCCATTATCCTCCTGGAAGAACCTGAAAATCATCTTTCGCATTCAAGTTTGAACCAATTAATATCTGATATCAAAGCAGGAGACGAGAATAAGCAGATTTTGATTTCTACACACAGCAGTTTTGTATCGAATAAGCTGGGTTTAGAGCATCTAATTTTGTTGAATAATAAAAAAACAGTGAAGCTGAACAATCTTTCTGAAGATACCGAATTGTTTTTTGAAAAGCTAGCGGGGTATGACACCCTTAGATTGATTCTTTGTAAAAAAGCGATCCTCGTTGAAGGCGATTCAGACGAATTGGTTGTTCAGAAAGCTTTTATGGATGCGAATGATGGTGCGCTGCCTATTGAAAAGGGAATAGATGTCATTTCAGTAGGGACCTCATTTTTAAGATTTCTGGAAATAGCCGAAAAAATCGACCGAGAAGTTGCTGTCGTTACCGATAGTGATGGAGATATAAGTGCTTTGGAAGAAAAATACAGTGGCTATCTTGGTGACAATGCAAAAGAGAATATAAGAATCTGCTTTGACAAGGATATTGATACGGGGCCATTAAAAATCGGCACTAAGGATTTCAACTACAATACCCTTGAACCAAAGTTTCTAAAGGTGAATGGCCTAAAAAAATTAAATGTAATATTTGGAAAAGATTTCACAGATGAAGATGATATGCACAGATACATGAAAGCAAACAAAACAGAATGTGCTTTAAAGATTTTCGATTCTTCAGAGACTTTGCAATTTCCGCACTATATTTTAGATTCAATTAATAAGTAGATGGAAAACAATAAACTTATTATTGCTGCAGCTGGATCAGGTAAAACAACCTATTTGATTGATCAAGCGATAAAGAATCCAGAGGCAAGGGTTTTGATTACCACTTACACGCAGGCTAATGAAACGGAAATTAGGAAGAAAATCATTGAAATAGTAAATCATATTCCTGAAAACATTACAGTTCAAACCTGGTTTTCCTTTCTTCTGAAACATGGTGTGAGACCCTTTCAAGGGGCTATTTTTGACAGGCGGATAAAAGGACTGGTGCTGGTCAATACAAAATCAGCGATGTATGTTGCTAAAAGCGATGTTGAAAATTATTATTTTACAAAAGACCAAAAGATATATTCCGACAAGATATCGGAGTTCGTATGTGCGGCCAATGAATCTAGCAATAACGCTGTAGTGGACAGGATATCAAAAATCTTTCCGAAAATATTCATTGACGAGATTCAGGACTTGGCAGGTTATGATCTGGAACTGCTAAAGTTGCTGTTCAGTTCGAACTCTGAATTGATACTAGTGGGAGATCCGAGGCAGGGTACCTATTCGACAAACAGTTCTGCAAAAAATAGACAATATAAAAAGGCAAATGTCGTAAATTATTTCTTTGAAGATAAGTCAATCAAGATTACAACCGATCAGACCTCACTGCTTACTAACTATAGATGCAACGAACTAATCTGCAACTTATCAAACAAATTATATAATAAATTTTCGGCTGCCGAATCCGGCAATACCTATAAGTCTGGCCATGATGGAATTTTTTTTATTAGGGAAAAAGATATTGACCGTTATTTGGAACTCTATAATCCGGTGCAATTGAGAGATAGCCGAAGGCAAAAAGTGAATGATAATTATGCCGTTATGAATTTTGGAGAATCCAAAGGGCTTTCTTTTGAGAGAGTGCTAATCTATCCTACAAAACCATATGTCAAGTGGCTCTTGGATAATGACAGCGAGCTGGCAGCGACCAGCAGATCAAAATTTTATGTTGCAATTACCCGAGCGCGTTATAGTGTTGCTATTGTTTACAGCTTTACGAGCAAGACCTCGGCCGCCGATGTAGTAAACTTCGATTTGACAAATTAAGAAGAACAGAAATTTTGACTGGGTACATGCCCATTATTAAAATAATTTACATTAAAATAAAATGATTTTCAGAATTCTAGATACTTGGGGCGAGTATGCCCCGGAAACTAAAAACGAGGTGTGTCTTGTATGGGACAATTGGAACGATTATAGCTTTTATACTTTATTCGGAATTTTCTATGTCGATAATGAATCTCGTAAGCACGATATAGGCGGATTAAAAATAGGTTTCAAAGGACAGGAAAAACATGACAGAATTTATGAGGTTGATCATGTCTTTGATTATATCGGAGATGAGTATTTTTCAGTTGGAAACTCAGAGGAATATTATGAGGAATTAAATAAACTCGGAGATGAAATAAGGGATTTTATTCTTAACCAATTAAATGATATTGCAAAAAAGCCTGAGATTTTTGACAGCGTGAAAGATGAAAAAGTTGTCGAGGTTTCTTTTCTTAGGGGCCTGCAAGCCAGTACTATTACAGGCCAATATAGGAGAATTGCAAACGGAGGAGCTACATTAACTCCTTATAGTTTTAGATTTGTAAGGGAAGAGCGTGGAGGGATTGAGCCGCTTGATTTTTTATTTGATGTGATTCCTGAGTCCATGCCGCCAACCAATATACATGTTCTAATCGGCAGGAATGGGGCAGGTAAGACGACCTTAATTGATAATATGATTCATTCACTTGCAGTGCCTTCAGATTTTCTATTTTCTCCGGGCACTTTCCATTTTAATAAAATAAATAAGTATGATCTGGAGGAAAATTCATTTACAAATTTGATTTCAGTTTCTTTTAGTGTTTTTGATGATCAGGATGTGCTTGAAAAAGAGGAATTTATTAACGGAATGACATATTCATACATAGGACTTCGCGGAAAAGATGGACAGGATTTCGGACTAGGAATTAAGGATTTGAATGCACTGTCAGAGGAATTTTTTGAAAGTGTGAACGTGTGCAAGTCGCGGGGATTAATGAACAGACTTATCGAGTCGCTCAAAACTTTGGAATCAGATCAAAATTTCCAAAGGGAGAGTTTTGTCGAATTATTCCTACGCGATGATCTAAATGGTTCGCAAATGGTGATTGTTACTGCTTTTAGGAGACTTAGTTCAGGACATAAAATAATTTTGCTTACCATAACAAAGTTAGTTGAAAAACTGCAGGAAAAAAGCCTGGTGTTAATGGATGAACCGGAAGCCCATCTGCATCCTCCGCTTTTATCAGCATTTATTAGGGCCGTGTCAGATCTCTTGATCAAAACAAATGGAGTGGCTATCATTTCGACACATTCTCCCGTAATTCTGCAGGAGGTGCCTAAAAGCTGCATATGGAAGATCAGAAGAAGCGGAAACGTGGCTGTTTGTGAACGTCTTCCCAGAGAATCGTTCGGGGAAAATGTGGGTGTTTTGACCAATGAAGTATTTGGACTGGAGGTTAGAAATTCAGGATTTTACAAAATGCTGGCGGAAATAGTTGCAAACAATAACTACAGCTATGAAGATGTGTTGAAATTATTCAATAATCAGCTTGGGGCAGAGGCAAGATCAATTGTCATGGCTTTGATAGCTAATAAGGAATGAAATGAGAAAAATTGATAAACCAACCATAACTGCGGCCGAAGTATTTCCAATTTGTGTAAGTACCGTCGGCAATGCTGCATTTAGAGGCAGGCTTACTGCCTGCCAGACCTTAATAAACAATGCTGAAAATGAATTTGAAAATAAAATCACCAAGGGGCTGGTACACACAATTCTCACTGAGACATTGGTTAACGGAAATGTAACAAATGAAGATCTGAAAAAATTGTATACCGGGCAGATGGTGGCTAAACCTCAGGGCAGAGCATATTATGATAAACTTATTATGTCCGCACCTCAGGGAATATGCCCACTGTGTTCGCACGGAGAGGCCACAACTCTGGACCACTACCTTCCAAAAACAAAATTTCCACGGCTATCGGTGGTCCCCATAAATTTAGTGCCCTCATGCAAAGACTGTAATACGGGGAAGCTGGCAGACTGTCCCACTGGACCAACCGATGAAACTCTGCATCCCTACTTTGACAATATTGAAAATGAAAAATGGCTCATCGCTGAGGTAAATAAAACCGATCCCTTATCATTAAAATTTGGCGTTTCGGCCCATCCCAGATGGAGTGCCTTATTGTCTGCGAGGGTGGTGTCGCATCTGCATTGTTTTGATTTAAAGAAATTGTATGCATCTCAGGCAGCAAGGAGGCTGTCGGGAATGAAATATAATCTGGAGAGAATTTTTTCAACTCCGGCAGGAACTGCAGGAGTAAAAAAGTACCTTGCAGATGAGGCTGATTCATATGAACACGTAAATTTGAATTCATGGGAGAGTGCGATGTATAGGGCACTAGCAGAAGATGACTGGTTCTGTTCAGGCGGTTTTCGTTTTATTGCGTAAATGGTCAAACTTGTCCTCCAATAATAAGCGGCACACCGTTAAGTATGAAAGTTTCCATGTTCATCGTAAATTATAGTAAGTAAGAGGATGAAAAAGCCAATTGGAGGCACAGAAAATTTAGTATAATTAGAACACTATCAGAAATCACATTATTCAATGAAAAAAATCTAATCATATTTGGAGATACGTTAAATAATTTTGTCATTTGCCATATTCCTCTTGTCATTGTAGGTACTAAGGCAATCATAGTTTTTTTCTTTAATTAAAGTGTATGTTTTATTTAATGTCTCTTTTATTTTTAGATTTACAATAAACTGTTGACATATAAGAAGAACATCTATAATGATTTTTGTATTTTAGCTGTAAGTAAAGAATGGTTGTTCAGTTATGGGGCATCTGTTTCAAGTGTGAAACGATTGCGTTTATAGATGCGAAGCCAATGTTATTCTTTAAATCATTTAGGAAATAAATCCTTGATATTTTTTTTGATAAATAAGAATTCGGGTTTAATTTCTGCAATCATAATTTTTTCATTAATCACTTGCATAAATTATGGATGGAACAAATACTTTAGATTGGAAGACTTACGAATCCATTACAAAATACATTTACGAGACCCTTGGTAAACAGACTGGGGTTAAGGTCAAAGGGTACGGGAGTAGCTGTAAAGTTATTGGCAAATCTGGATTAAGCCATCAAATAGATGTACTAACTTCTCATTCTGATGGGATACATTCCTATGATACTGCTATCGAATGTAAATACTGGAAAGAAAAGGTTAACAAAGATATCGTAATGAAAGTGTCTGAGATTATTGAAGACGCAAATATTAATAAGGGAGTCATTGTTTCGAAAGGAGGCTTCACGCAAGATGGAATTAATTTCGCTAAGTACCGAAATATAGGTTTGGTTGAACTAAGAGAAATCAATGATGAAGATTTACAAAGGGATTCCAGAGAAATATATATGGGACAATTCGGATTCAATTTGAGTATATTGATTACTAGTCCGGTGATACTCACTGTCGGTATAGGCAACAATCGAAGGATTGAGTTTGAGCATGAACTGGATTTTTATGAATATTTAATAATTCTGAATAACGGAAAGCAGGTTTTGTTAGCATCATTTGCTGAGGATTTTAGACGTGAAGTGGGTAAGGGACGTAAAAACAAACTGTATACAAAATGCCGCGAGATTCCAGGCAGTACCTTGGTCCATAGAGTGACCTGTGCATCTGTAAATTTGGACGAAATAACTTTTACAGGTAAGCTTACTGAAGTTGACGCGAGTAGAAAAATTGAAGTCAAGCTAACAGATAAGGTCTGGCTGATTATGAAATCAATTTTTGAAGAACGTGTGTTTACTTTTTCTCATACTGGTATAATTACAGAATATAAAAAATAATAGATGAAAGAATAAGAGAAATTATTCGCTACATCAATTATCAGAACCAAAACAAAATCATTAAAATTCTAGAGAAATTATATTCCGAAACGTATTTTAAAGTGAACTTTTTGATATTTATAATTTTAAATTTGAAAACTATGTCATCGAATTAAAGTCAAACTTTGTTGAATAAGTATTAAAATCTGTTATTTTTTAATTTAGAGTTGATTACTTCGGTTCTTGAAAATATTTCTAATTAGTAATTATGATCAAATTCATCAGCAAAAGAGTAATCGTGAAAATATTAATGCTATGCAATTATATTATAATTTAATCAATTTTAAATTACTATTTTAAATTTTAGACAACAAATAAAAATGCGTTAAATCACGAAAAACAAAATATAACTTAATTTTACCAGGTATTTTAGGAATAGTAAACTAATTAGAGCAAAGACACGATGAAAAGCACATCTGAGAAAATAACCACTAATACTAGGGTAATTAAAAGCCATTTTACAAAATATGGCGATACATTTAAAGCGTTTAAAGAACTAATTAATAATTCTATTCAGGCAAATTCAAAAAATATACATATTAATATTAAGTATAATGACTCTCTAACATTTAAATCAGGTATTGAACAAATAGCAATTACAGACGATGGTCATGGTGTCTCAAAGAATAATTTCAAAAATACAATCCTTGAAATTGGGACAAATGTAAAAGAGAAAGGTCAAGGTATTGGACGATTTAGTTCTTTTCAAATAGGTGAATTAATGAAAATTGACACCATTGCATTTGATGAAAAAGAGAATAAGTTTAGTAGGGTTCTATTTGGAATAGACACAACAGACTTGAAAGATATTGCTTTAGAAAATATTGATTTAAAAGTTGATTACGATTTTTTAGAAGGAAAAGATTATAATTCATATTATAAAGTTGAAATCCAAAATCTTCATCATAATATTCAAACCAAGCCAATAATCAAGAATAAGATCACAAGTAATTTTTTGGAAAATAACATTGCTCAAAGTTTATTTGAGAATTATCCTTACGAAATATTTAACAATAAGGTTGCTTTTTTTGTTAATGGAAACAAACTTGAAAAAGAAAACTTTGTAATAGAACCGCCATCAATTAAAACAATTAACTACACAGATAAAAGAGGAAAAAATCATTTAGTTAATTTTTATTTCTATAATATACAATCTAATTTAAAAAAAGTAAAAGTCTTTTTTCAAACTGATAATGCAGGTGTAAAGTCTGTTGCTCACGAATATACATATTCTTCAGATTGGTATACGCCTGATTTAGGAACTTGGTTTATATATATAGATTCTGATTTTTTTGATTTGGATTTATTTAGAAATATTGACTTAGAAACTTTAGGCGAAGAAGAAATTAAAAAATTAAAAACTGAAATTAAGGATTCTATTAATGACTTCTTTAAAGGCAGAAATCAGAAGTTCGATAAATTTATAACGAATTTAGAGAATGATAAATTCTATCCTTACAAAGAAGGAAAACCCGCATCAACATCGCAGGAGGTGGTTTTTAAAAAAATTGCATACTTATTAGAAGATGAACATCACTTGATACAAGAAGATAATAAAATTAGAAATTTTCTTTATCCGCTTTTAGATAAAGCTATCTCTAATGGAAATATTGAATATTTATTTAGTAAAATTTTAAAACTTTCAGATGATAATTTATTAAAATTTAATTCATTGTTACAGAAAACGGATCTCGAAGATGTAATACAATTTGCGTCTCAGGTAAGTGAAAAATTGGAGTTTTTAAATTTTTTACATGAATTAGCTTACGGTGAAATATCTAAAGTACTTAAAGAGAGAAGCCAATTGCATAAAATAATTGAAAATGAATTATGGCTTTTCGGTGAAAATTACAATGGGACACCACATCTCTGGTCAGATAAAAAAATTGGAAATATTTTAGATCAACTTCACGATTCTTTTTTAAATTATGAACCAACTAATGAGGATGAAAATTTAATTGAAGAAAATAATTTAGATGATATTACAGACTTATTCTTTTACAATGAAAAAATAACAGATTCAGATGAGCGAGAAATAATGGTTGTCGAACTAAAATCACCAAAATGTTCAATAGGCTTAAAGGAAATAAATCAAATAGATAGATATGCATTTACACTTGAACAACATTCGGCATTACCAGCAGATAAAGTAAAATACAAATTAATTCTGATATCTTCAAAGCTTAACGCATACGCAAAGTCAAAGATAAAATCTCAGCGAGAAATTTACAGGGAAGTTCCATTTTTGTTTGATAAAAAAACGGATAAAAATATTGAAGTATATGTTATGAGCTGGTCTGAAATTATTGAATTAAATAAAAGAAAATTAGGACATTTACATCAACAATTGACTATAAAAGACAAATCTGTTAAGGAAAAATTTGAAGAAGAATATCCTGAGCTTATTGATGAAAAAATACATGCCCAATTGAGAATTGTAGGGTAAGAAAACGTTGATAAAATTTTTTTATACTGGTGAATTTGTTTCTTAAATCTTCTTCCTCCTTTTGTCTAAGGGCGAAATAATAAACTATAAATGAATAACTTTGACTTTCAAAAAGACTTAAAAAACGAAATTTCAAATATTTTGAAAGACTCCGATTTGAAGGTTTCTTTAGATCAGAATATCCAAAAAATATTGATTGATTTTTTTAATTTAAAGTCAAAAATTTTAGAACCTAAAAAGAGAAATGTTTTTATAGTTTCTGAATTTGAGGATCAAATTAAGTCCCACCATAAGAGATTAGAAATAGAAACAATTATTCAATTGGCTTTAGATGGAGGAAATTTAAATTGTTTTCAAACTGATAAGATTATTCAATCAAAACAAATTGACCATTTAAGTAATGAATGGAATATTTTTCATTTTCACCTATCCTTGGAATCCTTTAAGAAACCAAAGTTTGTAAAAAGAGGCAATCATTTATTATTCGCTTATATTGATGAAGAGAACATTATATTCCTTGGACTTGACAAACATAAAGATTCATTCGCAAATCTAAAGTGGCTTGAAGTTTTGGAGAAAGACTATCCACATATATTGAAGAAGTTTTTAGCACCAGACCTACCACAAGTAAGACAAAATTTCACTAACTCAGATAGAGAGAAAATGTGGGAAAGTGGTCTATCTTCTGGTTTTATGAATATTAATGGGAAAACATATTTGAGTCCAGGATTTGGTAAAGTTACAAGTGGTCATAATTTAAAAGTAATTGTACAAAGCAATAATATTCTGCACTGGATTACTTATGTAGAAGATATCATAAGAAAAAATGAAATTATTGATAAAAAAAGTATTAATCTAAAATTAAGAATTAGTGAAAATTCAATTGAAATATATGAAAAGGAAAAAGGAGATGTTTTTTTTGAATATCCAAGTTTTGAGTCTAAGAATAAGTAATTTTAACAAACACCATAATAGTTTTCGGCATTAAATTTTATTCAGTTGATTATGTGCTTAGAAGAAGTCGCGCATGCTGGAAAGACTGGTATCTCTAATATTAAACTTAATTATAGTGCAAACTCTTTAGTAAAAATGTAAACTCAAGTACGGTAAAAATGTCCATTGAAAAAAAATTGCTTGCAATTAGAAAAATTGCCCGTATTCATGGAAAGTATGTTATAGGGAAATTATTTGATGATTATTTGACAGGTTTAATCTCGAAAAAAAGAGTTCCGTCATGTTCATTCTGCGGTAATGAATCAAATTTAACAAAGGAGCATATTTTGCCTCGATGGGTTTTCGAGAATGATCCTAAACATTTTTTTACTTCCGATGTCAATGAACTAGAGCAATCATATGTAGGTGCAACGATACCACTTTGTTCGAATTGTAATTCTAATTTGTTCAATTCTCTGGAGCGAGAGATTCAAATTATTTTAGGAAGAACAGACCTGAAAAATAACTTCTATAGTCCTGATGATTTATTGTTAATAATTCGTTGGTTCGAAATAATTGATTTTAAATTCCAAGTTTGGGATCTAAGAACAGATTTTAAACGTCATAAAAAATCGCAATATATTCCGTTTCTAGCTGAGTTTTCGATTGCTTTTATGCGATTGTATTCAGTGAGAATCATAACAACTAAAGCTAGAAAGGCACTTAAGCGAATAGCAACTAAAAATAAAATCAATAGAGAAAGAAGTCTGATAATTGGAACTACCAAAGAGAAGACCTTTCATTACTTTCATACTTCAGGAGAATTTATCTATCTAGAAATTCCTGCGTACAAAAAGGTTTTTTTTTATTTTTATGAAAGAGAATTTAAAACAGAGCTACAGGCAAGAAGAGCGGCTCTAAAAACTATTAGATTTGCATATGGTATTGACTAAAGTGTAATTCATCTAACATTCAATACCTGAGATTTAATCTTTAGTTGTATTTATTGATAAATTATACTTGGGAAATTAGCGTTTAAAGAAAAAAAAACTCATCTTTATTCCAAAACCTCGCTTTGCACTAAAATTTTTAAATTATTTCATTATATGATACCATTTAAGGAAACTTTTGAAAGCCAACAAGCTTTTTTTAAAAAGCATTCAATTCGGACAAATAAACCAGGGTTCTATGATGATTCAAATTTTCTAAAAATTGAACATTCAAATCCTGCAATCTTAAATAATTACGCAAGTTTTGTTAAACAACAAAAATATGATGAGAATTATCTGAAAAAGGTAGAAGAAAAACTTCCAATTATTTGCAATACTCTTTATGAAGAACTTTTAAAAGACAAACGACAAGGAGCGTGTATAGATATGTCTATGGCTTTAAGTAGAATTCTAGAAAGGGAAAAAATTTGGAATTATGCCGTAAAAGGAAGTTTAACTATTACTTTTCCAAAGGAATCTGGTATTAGAACAAAGTATTTTTGGACAATAGATCAAGGAGAATTTGCCGCAGCTCATGCATGGCTGGTGGTGCCTCCTTTTAAAATAGTTGACCTATCGATTAAAGAGCAGCCGTATAAACAGGAAGAGAAGAAATTTTTACCCGAGACAATTTTACAAAAAGAGACAAGGATATCTGAAGTTGACTTGGAAGACGTTATCGAGCCCAATATTCTTCTGTATTTAAAAAAGATAAATCAAAATAATACTGCCAAAATAATGTCTTTAATTTCAAAAGAGATGAATGAATTTACGCGTTTTTTTACGCCAGAAATATTTAAAAACAAAGATACTATATTCAAATATACACCGGTTGGAATTGCAGCCGCTGATGTACTACTTGAGGATTTAACAGGTTTGAAATTAAGTGGAATGTATCCACAACAAATTTATGAGGAATTAATTAAACCCAAGCTAAGGTAGGTTGGTAAGTACAACTGAATAAATGAAAGCAGAAAAAATGGACTTAAATAGAAATGAAATTAGGATTCGATTTATAAAAAGAACGTGAAATGGGAATGAATAAAATTGAAATAAAGGGATATAAATCTATTCAAAATCAGAAGATAAAACTTACATCAATAAATATCCTTATTGGTGCTAATGGATCAGGTAAAAGTAATTTTTTATCTTTTTTTGAGTTTCTTTTCAACTTATATGAACAGAAATTAAGGCCTTATGTTAAGCAGAATGGAGAGATGGATAGTTTTTTGCATAAAGGGAAGAACCCAGCAACGAAATTAAGCTCAAAATTATTCTTTGGACCTAACCAATATTCTTTTGAGTTGGAAAAAGGACAAGATCATTTTGTTTTTACACAGGAAGATCTATGGTATGATAATAATCCCTATTACACTAACCCATTTTCGATTTCAAATTACAATAATGAATCAAATTTAAAGTTTAATACAACTCCACGTGCTAAATATACTACAGAATTTTTATCCAGTTTTAGAAAGTATCATTTTCATGATACAGGGAAAAATTCCCCCTTCAATTCTTCTTCAAATATTGAAAATGATTCCTATTTATTGTATAGCGATGGTAGTAATCTGGCAGCGATTTTGTATAAAATAAAAGAGAAAAGAACTAAGCTGTATGTTAGATTGGTCAAGAATATTCAAAATATTGCTCCATACTTTAATGATTTTTATCTTGTGCCTGATGAGAACAATATTTTGAAAGTTCGCTGGACAGATAAGTACAGTGAATATATTTATGGTGTAAACAATTTTTCAGACGGGACAATAAGATTTATTGCATTATCAACTCTATTTATGCAGCCTGTATTGCCTAAAATTATTATACTTGATGAACCAGAGCTTGGTCTTCACCCTGTAGCAATTTCAAATTTAGCGGATATGATAATTAGTGTTAGGGAAGAATGCCAAGTTATCATGGCTACGCAATCAATTGAATTATTAAATAATTTTGAACCTGAGGATATATTAACTGTCGACAATGTAGATGGAGAATCTAATTTCACCAGATTAAATTCTGACAGCCTTTCAAATTGGATAAATGACTATTCAGTTGGGACTTTATGGAAAAAGAATATTATAAATAATGGACAGCCTCAATAATATGAAAGAAGTATTAGTAATTTGTGAGGGAACTACAGAGATTGAATTCTGTAAACGAATACTTCAGCCTTATTTCGAATCAGTTGGGATTAATTTAAATTTTACCTTAATTCTGCATTCTGACGGAGGTATTGTACCATGGCGTATTTTAAAAGAACAAATAGAAACACATTTTGAGGATAACAACGATGTTACTATTACCACTTTTATAGACTATTATGGTATATATGATCATCATAAATTTGAAGATTGGGATCGAGCACATGAAGAGACAGATAAGAAAATAAGGATGAAAATTTTAGAAGATGGAATGAAAAATGATCTGGATGAACAAATAAAATTTATACCATTTATATTGCTTCACGAATTTGAAACTCTTGCGTTTTGTGATCAAGAAGTATTTGATAATATATATGAAAGCAATGAAGCGAGAATTTCTAAATTGAAAGAAATTTGTACAAATTACCCTAATCCAGAAGAAATAAATAATGGTCTTACGACAGCCCCTTCTAAACGATTAGAAAAATATATCAGAAGGTATAAGAAAACATCTGACAGTATAAATATTGTTACAGAGATAGGACTAGGAAAAATGAGAGCAAAATGTCAAGGATTTCATGAATGGCTTGTTAAAATTGAAAACATTTGATTATTCTTTAAATTTGTATAATACTCATCTTCCAAATATCCATGATTTGGAAAAAGTTTTAAATGGATGTTTTATTCAAGCATTTAATCTGTTTTTTAAAGTTACCATGACTTTAGATTTATGGTTTTGTAATTATCTCTATTTAAATAAAGATTTTAAATACTTACAAGAACTGTACAGCCATTGAAGGATAAGATATTTTTGTCCACATTTTGGCAAAGGATCTATATAAGTTACCGAAACCTTTTCAATATAATCTTCGATGGCAGATCCGGTGAGCTGGTTGATTTCTTCTCTTTTCTTCTGCACCATTTCTTCAATCTGCCTCTCGGTTAATACTGTTCCTGCTTCGGATGATGCGGTGCGAATTAATTCTCTTATAAAATTTCTTTCCTCGGCAATACACTGTGTTATATGGTTTCCGTATTCCTGTTCGGGATCGAAAAAATCATCAGGATCATTGTACTGGATGAACTCTGTCTTGGAATAGAGCTTCTGCATAAATCTCTGATGCAGGTCTTCGTTGGTCATTCCGTTGAAATAGTCGATATCCTGTTTCATAAATCTGTTATTAATTTGAAGGAAGTGCGATTAAGTTTCCTTCGTAGGGATAGGCAAATTCGGTAATAGCAACAGACTGGTCCAGCCAAGCTGTCTCATCCTGTTTTTTTAGCATTATCGGCATCCTGTTTTTGTGGTTGTGCACGAAGTCCATTATTTTGTTGGCTTTTGTGGTTACCATGGTATAAGTGTTTTTAATTTCATCCGTTACAGGATCTGTCCAGGAGGAATACAAACCTGCAAAAGTGAAGATTTCATCATCCTGCGAGTTGATCTGGTACTTATCCTTGCTTTTTCCCTTCTCATCATTCCAATGCCATTCGTAATAGGCCGAAGCGATGATAAGGCATCGGTTATGGGTTATGTTTTTGAACGATGCTTTTTCGTCAATAGATTCAATGCGGGCATTCAGTGTATTCTTTCTAAACTCAATGTCTTTTGCCCAGGAAGGCAGAAGTCCCCAAGTATAATCCGTTGTGATTAGATGCGGAGAGGAATTCAGTATCACAGGAATGTTGGGATGGGAGAACCCGTTTATAAAATCCGACTGAAGGTAGGTTTCCTCATTATCGAGTTCTGCATTAAATCTTCTTTTGAGATCTTCTATCGAAGCATTTTGCTGGGTATAATAACACATAATTTTCCGTTTTATGGCTGTTTAAAAATATCCTATTCTGATACAATCTAGGTCTTATAAGGCCTTTTGTCTTTTTAATTGTGCTTAAGTTTGACAAAACGATCTTTTTGAATCTTACCCAATAGACATCAAGCACATTGAAAGGCTTATAAAAGAAATGAAAAGCGAAAGCAAAAGCTTTGGAAAAGAAACAGCAGAAAACTGATGTGCTTTATGCTTATTTTTCTTTTCTTTTTTTTCTTCTCTATCAAATTTAATTCATTATTAGGACTTTACATATATATAAAATCAAAATTTCATTCTGTGACGCGGCAGGTTGATTTCGTGCTCCTGCGGATAAGGCTGTCTGTGTGTGCTGCTGACATCCTGTTTGATATTGTGCTGTGTGGTATACCTTTTTTCCGAGTCCGAATATCTTGGGTCAGGGATAAATGGCATTTTCGCCATCCGTGAAATGGTGATCGTCGGGAAATGATAATCAATTTCCACGGTACCCAATAGCAGGTAGCAGCCTCCTCCCTGAAATGGATTCTGAACAAGACTGTCCGGAAAATGCGCCGTATCAAAATAGGCTCCCTCATTATCGATCCATGTCCCGAAATACATATTGCCCCTTTTGGTCGGCACCTGTTTGGTCGAGATGAGATAGGCCAGCATGCGGACCTGTTTTTTATGGTATTTTAATAAATCCCTCACCATGACATCTCCGCGGTGCTTTGTCTGCAGCAAATCAAAAACTGTGCAGGATACAGGGAAATTCAAAAGCTCGATTTCATCAAAGGCATCCTCAAATACAGAGCGCTCCAGAACAGGCAGCTTAAATTCTTTTGCGGGCTGCTCAATGAGCATAAGCCCCCGGTTTTCAGGCTTTAAATTATTCATCAGAAGGCTTACCTGCACCAGCAGCTGGTTTTTGGTTTTTCCGGTAAAGCGGAAAGCGCCGATGAAAATAAGCACCTTCACATTCTCAATTCCCATTGGCACCCTGTTTATGAAATCTTCCAGTGATTTGTAAATGCCGTTTCTCTCGCGCTCAAAAGCGATGAACTGCGATAGTTTTGAATCCAGGCCCTGCAGGTGCATAAAGCCCAGATAAATGTCGCTGCCGTAAAGAGTGGTTTCATATGCGCTTTTATTCACGCAGGGAGTATGGATAACAGCACCGGCCATTCTGGCTTCGTACACATAGATTTCAGTGCGGTAAAATCCTCCCTGATTATTGATTACGGCAACCATAAATTCAACAGGGTAGTGCACCTTCAGGTACAGGCTCTGATAACTTTCCACTGCATAGGATGCCGAGTGCGCCTTACAGAAGGAATAGCCAGCAAAGGACTCGATCTGACGGTAGATTTCCTGGCTCAGTGCTTCGGGATGACCCTTTGCGGCGGCTGAAATAAAGAAATCGTCCTTTACTTTCTGAAGCGCCGCTTTTGAGCGTCCCTTGCCCGACATGGCTCGTCTTAGTATATCGCCATCTGCGGCCGAGAGCCCGCCGTAATGCAGGGCAATTTTGATCACGTCTTCCTGATAGACCATAATTCCGTAGGTTTCTCCAAGCTCCTTTTCAAAGACTGGATGAAAATATTCAAATTTTGACGGGTTGTTATGGCGGAAGATATATTCCTTCATCATACCGGACTGCGCCACACCCGGGCGGATGATTGATGAAGCAGCCACAAGTGTTTTATAGTTGTCGCATTTCAGACGGCGCAAGAGTCCGCGCATCGCCGGGCTTTCGATGTAAAAGCATCCGATGGTGCGTCCCTCGGCAAGATAGACGTTTGCGGACTGTTCGTTTTTTGAGATTCTCGTGTCTCGGATGTTGATGCGGATTCCTCTGTTCTGCTCGATTATTTTCACGGTATCATCAATATGTCCGATGCCTCTCTGGCTGAGGATGTCAAACTTGTCAAAGCCGATATCCTCTGCCGTATGCATATCAAAGAGCACGATTGGAAAACCTTTTGGCGGCATTTCCAGCGGTGTGTAATTGGTCAGCGGTTCTTCCGAGATCAGGATCCCGCAAGAATGCATGCTTCTCATATTGGGGTATTTTTCGAGCATCATGCCGTATTCCTGCACCAATTTGACAATGGAATTGCTTTGGTGGAGCTTCATGGGATTTTTTGCCAGCATATCCAGCTCGTCTTTGGGAAGTCCGAAAACCTTGCCAACTTCCCTGAATATGGAACGGTACTTGAATTCCACATTGGTGCCGCAGAAAGCCACGTTCTCATAGCCGTAGCGGTCAAAGATGTATTTCAGGATCACGTCACGCTCTTTCCACGACCAGTCTATATCAAAATCCGGAGGGCTCTTGCGGTTTTCATTCAGAAAGCGCTCAAAATAAAGATCAAGCTCCAAAGGGCATATGTCCGTTATTCCCAGACAGTAGGCAATAATGCTGTTGGCTCCCGAGCCCCTTCCGATATGAAGGAAACCGCGGCTGTTGCTGTAGCGGATGATATCCCAAGTAATGAGGAAATACCCGCTGAATTCAAGATCGTTGATGACTTTGAGCTCTTTCTCGACACGCGCTTTTGCTTCGGCGTTATGTCTTCCGTAACGCCATACAAGACCTTCCTCGGCAAGGGTGGTCAGAAGGGCAATGTCTCCTGCTTTATTTTTGGTATAATGCTTTTTGTTTTTCGAAGTCTCAAAATCATACTGAAAATTACAGTGTTCGATAATGAATCGGGTATTCTGGATGATCTGGGGATAATCTTTATATAAATCTATAAGTTCCGTTTCGGGTATCATCATATCTGATTTTCCGCAGCAGTCCTCAGGACCGAGTTTGGACAGAAGCTCATTGAGGTCAACGGCGCGCAGGATCCTGTGCAGGTTGTATTCCCTTTTGGTGCGGAATACCACTGGCTGAAGGATAACCATCTTGGAAATCTTCTTTTTCAGTTCAGGCATGAAAAGCCTGCCGAGCTGGTCAGGCTGGATGCCGATATATTCATTTTCGCTGAGCTGTGCAGGTGCGTTTTCCAGCGTATAGATGATGTATACCGATTCAAAATCCGGAGCCTTCTCAGGCAGGGGATTTCCGCTGAAATTATGATCGGTCAGAAAACGGTTCATCCGGGCAAGTCCTGCAGCATTTTTGGCCAGACCGATATAACGGAATTTGTGCCTGCAGCGGAATTCTATCCCGACAAGCGGTTTTATGCCTATAGCCTGGCAGCCTTTTATAAAATCATAAATCCCTGTTACGGTATTGATATCGGTCAAGGCCGCTGCCGTCACACCGCAGTCCGCTGCCTGTCTTATCAGATCATCCAGCGGAATGGTGCCGTAGCGCAGTGAATGAAAAGAGTGGCAGTTGAGGTACATGATTTATTTTTTGCGTTTTAAAATTTCGTCTTTATTGTTGGGTTTGAACGATGCGCCTGCGCATCGCATCACGGCATCAAAACCGTAACGGGTCTTCATCCTGTCCATAGCTTGGTAAAGGGCCAGCATTTCCTCGGTGTCATTGAATAGGTCAATCTGATAGGTTCCCCTGACCAGTCCGCTGAAGCGTACGCCGATAAGGCGCAGGCGCATACGGCGCTGGTAGAGTTTGGTAAAGAGATCCGTAACGGTCTGGGTCAGAATATGATCCGCCGAGGTGTAAGGCACTCTTGTCTGCTTGGTTTCGGTATCAAAATTGGCGTACCGTATTTTGACGGTCACCGTTGAGGTGAGCCATTCTTCAGCCCGCAGCTGATATGCCAGTTTCTCCACCATACCCTGCAGGATGCGGTTTAATTTCATTACATCAATGGTGTCCTGTGAAAAGGTATGCTCGGTAGAAATTGATTTTCTTTCCGTATAGGGCTCCACAGGCGTGTTGTCAATACCATTGGCTTTTTTCCAGAGCTCGGTGCCGTTTTTGCCGATCATCTGCTGCAGGGATTCGGCCGGCATTTCAGAGAGTGTCTGGATGGTGCGGATGCCGATTCTCGAAAGAAGCTCAAAGGTTTTCTGGCCGACCATCGGGATTTTTCTAATGGAGAGCGGATTCAAAAAGGACTGGACAAGATGCTCGGGAATTTCAAGGTTCTGCTTCTGCTTGCCTTCGCCGGTTCCGATTTTCGAAACTGTTTTGTTGACCGAAAGGGCAAAGGTGAGGGGAAGCCCCGTTTCTTTGGTGATGCGCTGGGCGAGCTCATCAGTCCATTTGTAGCTCCCGTAGAATTTATCCATGCCGGTAATGTCAAGATAAAATTCATCAATGCTGGCTTTTTCCACCACGGGCGCTTTCTCCTGAATGATCTCGGTGATGTCGTGGGAAAGCCTGGAATAGAGTTCCATGTCGCCTTTCATAATTTTTGCCTGAGGGCAGAGCTTCATGGCCATATGGATCGGCATGGCGGAACGCACGCCGAATTTTCTGGCTTCATAAGAGCAGGAAGCCACAACGCCCCTGTCACCTCCGCCGATGATAAGCGGTATGCCGTTCAGTTCTGAATTTGTCAGCCTTTCGCAGGAGACGAAAAACGTGTTCATGTCGATGTGTACAATAGCCCGGCTCATAATCTTAATCATTTTATACCAGTCAAAATTAGTACAGATAATAACAATTTGTAAAAATAAAATGTTCTAAATAATAACAAAGTTTAAAAAGCCTTATTTTTCAGGGCATAAAAAAAGCACCGATTTGGGTGCTTTTTTGCTTTATTAAGAATTTACGGAAGGATCAGAATTATTCTGAAGCAGGCTCATCGCTGATCGGCTGGCCGGCTGTTTTCTTCATAAGAAGGTAAAAATCCCTCAGATGCCACCAGGCGGGGCAGCGGTCTATCGGGCCGTTAAAGTTTTTGATGGTGGTATAGCAGCTCCTCAGGAAAACCTGAGTGTCGGTAATCTTTGCCCATGGTTTCCAGTCCACCTCTTTCGGCGGCGGTGAGGCTTCAAAGTATCGTTTTATTTCTTCGGGATTCATAAGGCAAAATTACCTAAAAAACCAGAACAGCGCAAGGGCGTGAAAGATGAAAACGCCCTTACAGGGCGCCTTCATCTGCAAAAGAGTAATAGGTCTCAGGTGTCACGATGATGTGGTCGAGAAGCGGTATATCCAGCAGTTTTCCCGCTTCACGGATTTTTCGGGTCATATTTCTGTCGGCCTCGGAAGGCACTGTTTTTCCTGAGGGATGGTTGTGGGTGATAATGATTCCGACGGCGGCAGCTTTCAGGGCTGCCGCGAAAAGCAGGCGCATATCAACCACAGTTCCCGCAATGCCTCCTGAGGAAACCTCGTAGATTCCCAGAACCCTGTTGGATTGGTTGAGCAGCAATACTTTGAACTGCTCAAAGAATTCTATTTTGCCGGGATCCCAGCTGTCGAGAAGTATTCGGTAAGCATCTCTGGAAGAACCGATATAAGGCCTTTCAGTGCTTTTTACTCTGGATTTATAGATCAGTTCGATTTCTGATACTTTCTGCCAGTCTGTGTTTTGATGTGCATTTTTCATAGCTGCTGTAGTTTTAAGATTAATTACAGCACCGCTGCCCGGGCAGGGCTGAGCGAACGCAGAAAGCAACGCAATAAAGCAGGAGCTCAGCCCTGCATTTATGGGGGAATTTTTTGCGGAGAACCGAAAGACGTGCCCGACCTTTGTGATGAAATTGACTTAACATTTCCCAATAGCCCCTAAACGAAGACTGTCCCGTGCGCCTTAAAGTGTCTGCGCGCCAAAAAAAAACCGCAGTGTAAATCTGCGGTCTAAGTAGTAAAATGGGTTAAGCTGGAGCGGTCTGCTTTTTCTGTTTTTTCAAACGTCCAGCAATCTCTGGCAGATTTCTGCGGATTACCCTCAGAATCCTGCTGTGATATTTAGTGGCTTTATTTCGATTCCCTCTGCATTGGATGACTTCCATTTTTGAAAGGGAAATTTCAATGGTTTCAATTGGTCTGTTCTCTATCTGCGCAGAAAGGATAAGCGAATCTTTCTTTTTATAATACTCGTTGGTAAATACGCAGTGATGGAGCGTGTCGCCCTCGTTGAGAAAATCCTGCACACGCTCAAGCACTTTTACCGTTAGGTCTTTATCGGTAAAAGAAAGTCCCAAGAACTGTTTTTTATCGTTCTCATAAATCGGCTCTGCCTGCTGTATTTCGGCGCGCATCTGCGCAAGATGCTTTCTTCTTTGAATCTCCATTTTTTTGGCGACAAGCCTGTCATGCGCTTCGTCCAAGTTTTCAGGGCAGACAAGCGCAGGGGAGGTGAGGTCTTTTTTAAACCATCGGAGCAGGGCAATATAATCCTCCCAGATTTTGATGTCCTGAATTTTATAGCCGTGCTTAAGGCAGGTTTTCACAGCCTGCCAATTCTCACGCAGGTGCTGTTCATGGGAAGTCAGATAATGTTTGAGCAGGGAGTTCTGCGAACTTTTCAATAGGGTTTCCGCAATGGGGTCTTTTAAAAGAGCTGTAAAGAGAATCTGAGGGGCAATGCCGTGCAGGGAAGCCTTGAAGCCGTTTCTTTTCAAAAGCGGAATCACTTTCAGGCTTGGATAAACCTTATAGGGATTGATGCGGTATTTTGGGGAGTCCTGAAAATTTTTAGGACGGATTTCGAGTGGGGAATAATATTTCCATGCATCATAGGTTTGGGAAAAAACGTTGGTGCTACGGGAGATGGTGCGCACTTCCCCTTTGGGATTAATCCAATGCTGCATTACTTCCGAATGTGAATAGTCGGGAAGAAAATTCTTTTTCATGTTCTTGTGCGAACAGATGATGCGCACGACCTGATACCCTTGGCAGGCATCAGTCACGGCAAAGTATTCGATTTCTTTGAAATGCACCTGATTGTATTGGTGCATTTTAAGCCTGCCCTGACAGGCGGTGCAATTGATATACTTTTGACAGGACTGGCTTTCGCTGTCTGGTTTCCACGAGTGGGTGCATTCGAGGCAATGAAATTTTCCCCTTGAGAGCACCGCCCATTTCAGAAAAATATTTTTTTCCGCCCACTGTTTCATCTGCTCTGTGATTGGCGCAAGTTTGTCGCTTAAGCCGCAGATTTCTTTTTCTATAGCTGTTTTAGGTATCATAAGTCAAAGAGTGTTAGGGTTTGCTGAACAGGCTTCACGAGTGGCGGTACTGTTTCTGTTTTCTGAACTTCATTTTCAGAAACTGCGGGAGCAGTAGAGAACAAATCAGGCTTTGCGGGAGGGGTGACTGCGACCCTGCACTCAATTGGGGCAGGCGTGCCGATGCTGTCGTCTGTGTAGTACTTCACAGCCATGTCAAAGATTTCCTGATTGTCAAAGGCGCATTCGCCTGTTTTTTTGACCTCGCCGAAAATGTAATGGAAACAGCTCTCCAAGTTTTTGGTTTCTTTCTTTAAGCTGTCAGCAAATAGCGCATCAGTCAGCGCTTTCACGTTTAGGTAGGTTTCTATGGCGGTTTTGAATTTTTCTGATGCTTTCATGGCGCATAATTTTAATGTGAAACGGTATTGATTCCAATCAGAAAGGCAGGTCGTCAGACTCGCCTTTAGCCGTTCTTTTGCTTTGGACTGCGGGAACATCGACAGTATTTTCTGTTTTCGGGAAAACCAGTATCTTGATGTTACTGGTGTGAAAGGTCAATGAGCCGAGCGCTTTGCCCTCGGCATTGGTGTAGACGTTCAGACCGATGCGCCCGAAGAGTTCGACCATAGTGCCTTTTTTAAGCCACTGCGCCATTTTAGCACTCATCCAATAGGAGCAGTCGATGTAGGTCACTATCTTTTTAAGTTCAGCCGACCCTTTTGGTCTGTAGCTGTCGTTTACGGCGATGGAAAAATTTACCACCTCCCTGTCATTTGAAACTTTTGCCGTTACGGCATCTTTTACAATTCGTCCTGAGATTTCCATGATTCAAAAATTTTAAGTGAATACTTTTCTGTTTTTCCTCAAGCCCCGCATGAAATTTTCCAAAAGAAAAACGGGAAAAAAGAAAGCACAAAATCAAGCGCCCGATAAAGGATCCGGAGTGCTATAAGTCCCGAAGGGCGGCAAGGCCGTTATGCGCATGCAGGAGCCTGCGGATGCTATTTTCGCGGCTCTTTTAATCCGTTTTCATTGTGAATTTCCCTATATGATTTTGCAGCAGTTTTTCAGTGTTTCAGTATCTGATGGATTATCCTTACCTTAGCTGTGCGGAATAATCAAAGCCAAGAGCCGCAGTTTCACCTTTACTCTATGGGACCGGAAAACTTTATCACACTCTCTCAGCTAAACTATCAGATCCATCAGGCCATCAGTGATCGTTTCAAGGGACGCACATACTGGGTAGTGGCGGATGTGACAAGCCATACCTATAAGGCAGATAAAAAGATCCATTACTTTGAGCTTGTTGAGAAAGGGGAGAAAAACAGCGCGATCACAGCCAAGATCATGGGAAAAGCGTGGGGGGAAGGTGCTGTAAGGCTGTCTGATTTCCAAGAAAAGACAGGCCAGATATTTACCAATAATCTTCATGTGCTGGTACAGGTCAGTGTGGATTACCATGCGCTGTACGGATTGTCGGTTAATGTTTTGGATATAGATATCAACTTTACTCTGGGTGTTTTGGAGCAGCAGCGCAATGCAACCTTAAAAAGACTGGAAGCAGAAAATGATTTTATCACCAAAACACCGGATGGCTACTCCACACTCAACAGCCGTCTTATACTGCCTCTTGTCATGCAGAGGCTTGCTGTGATATCGGCCAGCAATTCGGCGGGGAATGAAGATTTCAGGCACACCCTGAAGCATAATGATTTTGGCTATTCTTTTCATATCGATGATTATTACACCGTAGTGCAGGGAGATAATAATGCCAAACTATTTTTAAATAAGCTCATAGAGGTATTCAATACAGGCATAGCGTACGATGCCATAATCATTATAAGGGGAGGAGGCGCGCAGTCCGATTTTCTGATTTTTGATAATTATCAAATAGGACGTGCCGTGGCTAAATTTCCGATTCCTGTCATAACGGGGATCGGGCATCAGAAAAATGTCTCCATAGTGGATCTTATGGCGCATACCAGCACCAAAACACCTACTAAAGCCGCAGAGTTTATCATCGCCCACAACCGAAGTTTCGAGGTGGGGCTGCTTTCACTGCAGCAGAATATCGTAATCAAATCACAGCAGCTTTTTATGGGCCATTTCAGAATGCTTGAAGAGCTTAAAAGAAATATCTCCAGAAACGCAACAGGGCTTGTGGGCCTTTACAAAGAAAAGCTGTCAAACACCAATCAGAAGCTTGCAAAGGACAGCAGAGGCATACTTTATCAGCACAGCCGTGAGTTATCGTTAAAGGCGCAGAGTACGGCGCAGATCTCTCGCAGCCTGCTTGCCCGCAAAAGAAGCGAAATTGATTATCTTGTCGGAAACTTGAAACGATCTGCGGCAGGATATCTTAAAACCAGAAGCCTGCATCTTGAACATATGCAGAAAAGCATCAGGCTGATGTCACCGCAGAACATACTTAAGAAAGGCTATGCCATCGTAAGAGCAGGAGGCGGGATTACCAGCAATACAGAAAATATAAAAGAAGGGGACAATATAGAAGTGATCCTTTATGATACCATACTAAAAAGCACCGTTAGGGAAAAAATACAATATGATGGAAGAGAAACTGACTTATGAAGCAGCCTGGAGCGAGCTGACTGCCATTTCAAAAGAAATAGAAAATGAGACTATCTCAGTAGATGAGCTTGCATCTAAAGTCAAGAGGGCCTCAGAATTAATCGCCTTCTGCCAGGGCAGGCTTAAAGCCACCGAGACAGAAGTGGGAAAAATAATAGACGGCATGGAAAATCAGCAGAAGGAATAACAGTTCTGAATCACAAGCCAGTATGATATTGCCAGAGCGATTACGGGATCATCTATTCCGGCCATTTTTTTTCACTGCTCTCAGCGCTTTGGTCAAATATGTCTGAAGAATTGCCCTCCTTATCCAAAACGTCCTGCGGAGAATCTTTATCTTCAAAAGGATCCGGCGTGTTCTTTAAGCTAACTTGCAGTTCGAGCAGTTTGGCAGGCGACGCGGCATCCTCTTGTGAATCTGCTGCGGCCGTAAGAAAACGGAAAGCAAAATCAATTGGTTTTTCCTTTTCCATTTCAAAAAAGTGTACGATATACTGGTTTTTCTCCAGATCAACGGATTCTATCCTTCCTTTATTCCATACCGGATGCATTACAAAATCTCCCTGTTTGAATGCTGTATCTTCGCTGTTTTTTGAAGCTGCAGCAGATGATTGCGCCGCCTGAAGAATTTCAGGTGAAAGCTTTCCCTTCCGCACATAAAATTCTTCTTTTATTTCAAATAGGAATCTTGAAGGGTACTTGTTGAGGCCCGTGGTAAAATTAAACCCTTCCGAGTCGGTCATATAGAACCTCTTTTCGGCTCTTGTAACGGCGACATACATCAATCTTCTTTCCTCCTCAATTGCCCTTTTTCTTCTTTCTTTAATCGACAGCGCACTTGGCAGCACCCCTTCGGTAAAACCGCAAAGGAATACATATGGAAATTCAAGACCTTTAGAGATGTGGATGGTCATCAGGCGAACCTTGTCCTGATTTTCGGTATCTTTATCAAGATCGGTATAGAGTGCTATTTCCTGCAGGTATTCCACAATATTGACAGGCGCGTTATTTTCTTTCTCCAGCAGCATCATGGAGCTTACAAGCTCTTTTATATTTTCAAGCCTGTCTTCGTCGCCGTCTTTGCGGTAGAGTTCGGAGAGCCCGCTTTTGTCGAGTATGATCTTGACCAGATCCGAGATGGAATTCTGATCTGCCTCTTTTTTAAGTTCTGAAACCAGTGCCAGAAAATCTGCCGCCCCTTTTTTGCTGAGTTCCTTATCATCGATATTGCGCTGCAGCGCATCAAGCAGGGAAAGGTTCTGCCCGGCTGCCAGAAAGCTCAGCCTTTCCAGAAACTTTTTGCCCAGTCCTCGGGAAGGATGGTTGAACATGCGCAGAAATGAGAAATTGTCTCCCTGCACAATAAGCCTTAAGAACGAGAGCACATCCTTGATTTCCTTACGTTCGAAAAAACGCACGCCGCCAAATATGGCATAAGGAATGTTTTCCTTAATGAGCGCCTGCTCAATATTTCTGGAAAGATGATTGGAACGGTATAAAATGGTTATATCGGAATAGGATGCATTTTCCGTTTTAAGGATTTCTTTGATTTCCGAAGCCACCCACAGCGTTTCCTCAAAGTCATTTTTGCCGTGAAAATGGACCACTTCAACCCCCTCGGGATTCTCAGTGATCATATCCTTATCCACTCTTACCTTATTGTTTTTAATGATATGGTTGCCGACTTTGAGGATGTTGGGAGTTGAGCGGTAATTCTGGTTCATTATTATGGTCTTCGTATCGGGAAACATCCTGTCAAATTCCACAAGGTATTCGGGTTTGGCGCCTCTCCATTCATAGATGGTCTGGTCTGGATCTCCTACAAGAAACAGGTTCTGGTGCACACGCGAGAGCATTTCCACCAGATGGAACTGGCTGTCGGAGCTGTCCTGGGCCTCATCCACCTGTATATAATGCATCATTTCCTGCCATTTGGCAAGCACGTCGGGATTGCTATCGAGTATAAATGCCGTAAAATGGATCAGGTCATCAAAATCCAATGCATAGTTGCGCTTCTGCTTGTCAAGGTATTTCTGGTAGACCTGGCTGGAAAGCGAATCTTTTTCGTCGGTAGTGAAGCTTTTATTTTCAATCATGTAGCCCAAGTAATCAGAGGTGCTTTTCTGTTTGGAGATAAATCTTAAGACCTGCTTGAAAGTCAGGTTTTTGGAATTGATGTCCAATTCGGTGAAAACATCGCGAAGGATGGTTTTCTGGTCTTCTGCATCCAGTATGATAAAATTCTTCGGGTAGTGTATTTTATTGATTTCCTCACGCAGAAACCTCACGCAGAAACCGTGGTAGGTGGTGATGAAGCTGACATCATAGAGATCGCCGATCAGCGCTTTAACCCTTTTTTTCATTTCCTGCGCCGCCTTGTTGGTAAAAGTCACGCAGAGAATATTGGATGAGTTGATTCCCAGCCGGTCCACTATGTAAGCAAAACGTGAGGTCAGCGCCTTGGTTTTTCCGGATCCCGCTCCTGCAATAACTCTTATATAGCCTTCAGTGGTTTTTACTGCCTGAAGCTGTTTTGGGTTTAAATTTTCTAATATTGGATCGGTCATATTCAAAATATTTAGCAGGAAGCATCTAAAGAAAAGGCTCCGCTTTTACAAATTTAAGCAATAAATTTCAAGAGTTTAAAACCAAAACATTCCTTTCTCACAGTTTATGTGCTATGTATAAGATTTACGATGCCATGCAAAACAGTTGAACAGGCTTCTTTTAAGGTTGGCTGCAATCAAAAATTTCGCTAATTTTATATATAACTTAAATAAAGCAACGTATGAATGTTGACTATCAAGATGTTAATGTTTTTGAGGTGGATTATATATACAGGATCCAGACCTTTGAAAAGTATCTGGCCGATTTGAATGCTTCACAGGAACATTATGCGCACTATAAAGCAGGACTGATTCCCGATATTTTTTATGGACATAATATGCCTGAAGTGATGAACCTTTTCAGAAAACAGTTTCTTGAAATAAAGTCGGGGCTTGAAAGGTATGAGGTGGATGACAATAATGATTTTCCAATGCTCAAATCAATTGTAAACACTGAAAGGGATCTGCGCAAAATACTCGATGACAGCCAGCTTAAGGATTATACGGCATTGCTGGAGCGATGCTTTGACGGCCAGAAACTCGATGCGAAAGCCGCAGCGGTCAGCCGGTTTTACCTGGCGACTCCAATATTGAAAAGCTATATTTTTCAAATTGAAAAAATATTCGGGAAGGGTATTCTTGACTGACTCTGAAAAGTTACGTGAAAGACTAGGGGCATTGCCACAATAGATATGGAAATCAAATTTGCCATTTATGGAAGGACATTTTGAAGATCTCGCATTAACTGTCAGGGCAAAGAATCTGCAGGTTCCTTATCATCTGAAGGACGAATGCCTGTTTTTGACTGTCCGCACTGATGTTCTCGGACTGTTTTGCGACCCCGGAACTGAAATTTACTCCTTTGGTCCAGCGCCCGACAATACAGCCGATGGAAACGATGAACTTTTGGAGGATGGAGTATTCTACCGAATTATCGGCTATCAGAATAATCTGGGGATCAATCTGGAAAGTCCTGCAGAGGAAATATTAGATGCATTCCATTATCTGATTAAAAATTTTGAGCCCAAATGGACGACGATCTTCACAGAGGAGGGGCCAGCCAAAAAAGAGATAACAATTGAGATTATGTATCAAGAAGTATTTTGAAAAAACAGCTAATTATGAATCTAAAGGAAGGTATTGAGCGCTATTTATCTGCACAGGAGAATGCCTATGAGCAGGCTTTGGATGAAATAAAAAAAGGAAGGAAGCAAAGCCATTGGATGTGGTTCATTTTTCCCCAGCTCAGGGGACTGGGTTTTACGGATTACAATGTCTATTACGGCATTGAAAGCCTAAAGGAAGCCGAGCTTTATCTTAATGATCCGATATTGGGAAAACGACTTGTAGAAATTACAGAGGCTTTGCTTCAAATCGAAAATAAAACGGCACTGGAAATCCTTGGCAGGCCAGATGAGAGAAAACTGAAATCCTGCATGACCCTGTTCAGTCTGCTGCCGCAAGCGCCAGAATATTTTGTTAAGGTGCTTGAAAAATATTATGGAGGAGAGAAGGACGAAAAAACTCTGCAGCTTATAAAAGACTCCACCGGCTAAAAAAGTTTTTCTTCTCTCTGCCTCATGAAAGTTTAATGTATTTAATGATTACTTTTTCTTTTTGATAACTAAATGTGAAAGGGCAGGGTCATGAATAAGACGCTCCATTTCTGAATTGACTATTTCGGATATATCCTCTTTTATCTGGAGATAATTTCGTTCAATCATGGTATTGTTTATAATTCGCACCGGGGATATTTCCTGATATGAGTTTTCTTCTTTTTTAAGCTGTTCGTGATTATTGATTATTTCCGAATGGAATGTTTTCAGCTCAATTTTACAGTCGGGATTATCAGCTGTAATGCCGACAAACTCACCAGAGCTCAAACATGAAATCTTTGAAGCAGGCACTGCAGCTTCCAGCTGTTTTGATCTGCTTATTGAAGTATCCGAGCTGTTTATGGAAATGCTCTCGCGGTCCTGCATTATTTTTCCAAACCGTTCAGAGAGCTGTTTTGCAGTATCGCCGTTTACCTGTCCGCTGATGATATTTCCCGTTATATTGAGTATTACATCAGCCTGCTCACGGCCGTAATCCTTGCGCAGCTGGCTGAAGTCCTGAATCCCCAGACAGGTGCTTACCTTATTGCTTCTGGCCGTCGCTATAAGGCTGTCCATATTATTTAGATAGATGGTCGGGAATTCATCAAATATAAGACTGCTTTTGATCCTGTTTTTCTGGTTCACCTGCTTGATGAGCCTGCTTACATAAAGCGAGAGAACGGCGCCATAGGTCTGGATTTTAAGCGGGTTATTTCCCATGCAGACTATCTTTGGATCTTCAGGATTATTTATGTCAAGAGTGAAGTCATTTCCAGAGAGCACATAGTAAAGCTGTGCACTGGAAAGCCTTGCCATTGATATCTTTGCCGAGGCTATCTGCCCCTCCAGCTGCTCCATAACATTCTGAAGATAGGCACTGACAAATGGATCTATCAGAATCTCTATTTCTTTTTCGGTTCTCAGCAACGTAAAAAGGCTGTTATATTCAACCTGCATGAGTTCAATTACATGAGGCAGGGTGCAGAACTCGCCGTTATTGTATTTGCGCAGGTACCATATGACGGCAGAGAGAAAATTGATAGGAGATTCGACGAAAAAGTCTCCCTGCTTTTTTATCCATTCTCGGTTTAATCCAAGAAGAATGGTGCGTGCCGATTCTGACGCGTCTGTTATGTCGTCCATTGATTTTGGATCAAGGGGATTGCATCTGTGCGTGCGGCTCAGGTCATCAAAATTAATGACGTAAAATTTAGGTTCCACCTTGTATAAATGCTTGTTCTGAAGCCAGGCATTATAGGCTATTATGCTGAGGTCGTCAAACTTAAAATCATATACAAACATTGAGAAGCCTTTACGGATGTGCTGGGTAATTATATGGCGGATCACAAAATAGGATTTTCCCGAACCCGGGGTTCCTGCAACCAAGATTCCCCGAAAAGGATTTATGATATTAATCCAGCTTTTTCGTACTTTGTTTTTTAATCTATATTGGGCCGGCAGGTTAATGGAATATTCATTTTCCAGGACTCTTTCTTCCTGCGGGAATGTTTCATTTTCAAGGTTGAAAATATCCTTATGGCTTAGATTTCTTCTTATGATTCTCGACAAAAGTGTTCCGCCTGAAAGCAGGAGCAGATATCCCAGGACAGTACAGAGCACATAAAGAACCAGATTTTTTTCAGGAGCGGCCGGAATGATCAGAAAAAAATAGCTCAAAAAATAAGCAAGGAGTCCCAAAGCAATATAGCAGAATGCAGTTTTGAACACCAGCTTTTCATTTTTTCTGCCCTTTGCCCCAAGCAGTGAAATGCATAAAAATCCCAATGAAAACAGCTTGGATAAATGAAAATAATCAAAGAGTCCGGTGCGGAAAATATTCCCCATCAGTTTATCCCCAAAACTGCCTGCAATTCCCCATATTTTAAACACATTATAGCCGTAATAATAGAAATGAAGTCCTAACAGCAATATGCTGATAAGCCTTGTCATATCCAAAATTTTTCTAAGCGCCTGTTCATTTTCACCTGTCTGCATAATCTTAGCTTTTTACTTAATAATCTGACTGTCCTTTTCCTTTTTTTCGTTTCTTTTTTCTTTTCAGCTCAGAGGGAATAAAATCATCAGAAAACTCGGGCTGGAGCACCGAATCAATTATCTTCTGCAGCTCGCCTGCAGAAATAAAGGAGGACTGTGATTGTTTATTTTTTAATGCATCATCCTCAAGGATTTTAACGGAGGCACTGCTGGCTCTGAAACTTTTGATACCGCACCGTTCTTCTATGCCTGAAGCTGAGTAAGGCTTTCCTAGAGTGCTTCCATTAAAAACACATTTTGTTTTATGGTCTATATAGGTCAAGCCATAAAGAATGCCCTGTTCATTTCTTCGTTCAGCAGTCTTTATTCCGTCCTGGATCAGAATTCTGTCAAAATCTGAAACTGTCTTTATCCTGTTCTGCATAAAGGCGAGATCAACTGCATTTTTTATTCTCTTTAGATGAGGATTCCGTCCTGTCCTATTTGCAGCAAATTTTATTTCAAGATAGGCAAGGGTAGGTTTCATGTAAAAGCTGCTTGCTTTCAAAGGAATGCCCACAGGCTGTTTTTTATCATTCAGAATCTGGTAAGCCAGACCTTTATGAAGAAACATTCTTGAATCTTTGCTGCCTTGCAGGGCCGTAACGTTATAAAGATTCAAGACTGCATTTAATTCTCCTACAGTTGTGTATTTATAATTCGGAATTACTGCGTTTAATACGGCAGCAATTGCTTTTTTAGTTTCAGCTGCACCATACTCTAGAACACTGCTTTTTGCAGGTTTTATGTTTAGTATTTTTTCCTTTTGTCTGCCCTGTGCGGGAACCAGATTGAATGCTTTTTCAATTTCCTTACGGGCTGTTTCAGACTGGTTCCTGCCTATATTCTGCATGTCAATTCTCTTTCCGTCGGACTTCACTTTTACAGAAACGATATGGATGTGCGGATGTCCTGCATCATGATGCTGATAGACCAGATAAGGCTGTGATGCAAAGCCAATTTTTGACATATAGGCATGCGCAATCTCCATAAGCTTTTCTTTCTGCATATTGTTTTCGGAGGAATCAAAATTGAGCGATATGTGCACGCTTCCCCGCTTTACATTTGCATTTAATTCGAGCGGTTTTAAAAGCAGTTTGAGTCTTGAATCTTTGTGCAGTTTAGAGGCTGCTGCAGGATAATTTCCGTCTCCAATAAGTTCTGCTTTTCCTGCTTTGATTTTATTCTCATTGTAATTGAAAATGCTTCTGACCGACGGGCCAGTGTTTATAACTGCAACCATTTTTCTGTAAGCTCTTGGATAGCCGTTCTAATATCTTCAATAGAATTGAACAACATTTTTTTGTCTGTTTCGAAACCCATAATCCACAATTTCAATTCAGAAATCTGCGATAGGGAGTGCAGTTTTTTTACAGCCTGATTAAAGTTGTTTCCGATGGGATTGAGCTCCGATCTCAGCCTTGTTAATTCAGATATCATCTCATCAAGAGACTGGTTTCTGTATTTTAAAACAACAGGCTTCCGCAGCAGATTTTTTCGGGCAAGATCACTCAGTTTTGGGCAGAGGGACTCCGCATAATATTTCTGAAGGACTTTATATTCTTGCTCATTTAGCCTGAGATGAAGCCATCTTGTTCTGTTTTTTATCTCGTCTTTCATCATTTTTCCTTTTCATTCGACATTACATATCTTCCAGTATTCACTGCCAGCGAGTTCCGAGCAGAGAGGCAGCAAGATATCGGTTGTGATACAACCGGACATCTTGCAGATTGCAGGAACGCGGCAATCTTTAAGAGTCTGAATAATAAACTCAGACTTCTTTCAAATACTCAGACGAATTTATGCAGGAAAATCCAATGCATCCCATCATAGGTAAATTTTGCTTATGATGCTTTAGTCAGTCATTGCTAACTTTATAATTTGATTTATTAATTTAAAAATGCTGAAATTATGAGTGCAAAGAATTATGCAGCCAAGGTGTTCGATACTGTATTGAGCATCCCTGGAATGAGTGAGCCGGTGAAGATTGATCTGAAAATTTCACGCAAAAATGTATTGCTGTTATGCCACTTTATCGACAGGGGAGTGTTGCTTGAAAAAGATGAAGGAAGTCTTATGGGTAGCATAGCAGAGGAGGAACTACTCGAACTGAAAAATGTTTCACAAGAATGTCTTCAGAAGGCTGGACTTGTGGAACTCAATCAAAAGCTTTTGACTTTTATAGGAGATTGAAATTCTTAAGTAAAGAGAAGCTTTAAAATTGAAAATGCTTTACGAATTTTTAATTTGTAAAGCATTTTTTATTGCATTCTATTCGAAAGTAAATTGGTATGGTTTTGATACTTTTTGGTTTGTTTTTGATGTTTTTTCTTTCAATTTACGGTTTTAATTTTGTGTATGCTTTTTAAGAATAGTTTTTAGCTTATAAAATAATTAATTATTCAATATTATGAACATTCGTCCTCATATAAGAAATCTTATTACTGAAATCATCTGTCTTCTATTTGTACTGTTATTCGTTTATGCAGCAACAAGTAAACTAATGGATTTTCAAAAGTTCAAAATTGAGTTGGGTCAATCTCCCCTTTTGAGTGCGTTTGCAGATTGGTTTGCTGTTCTTGTTCCCACAGTTGAATTTATTATATGTACGTTGTTAATTATACCAAAGTTTAGGATTATTGGGCTGATTTCTGCTTATGGATTAATGGTAATGTTTACGGCCTATATTTTTATAATTTTAAATTATACATCGTTTGTTCCCTGTTCCTGCGGAGGAGTTTTGGAAAAACTAGATTGGAAATCACACATGATTTTTAATCTGTTATTTGTTTTTCTAGGTTTTTTAGGAATTCTGTTTTACAATCGAAGTATTAAAACGAATAGTTCTTTAATGAAAAATAAAAGCTTGGTAGTCATTTTATCTACCGTTACAATAAGTGGTATTGGGATAGTATCGACATTGTTTATGCTTTCTGAAAATATTGTACATTATCATAATAGACTTATCAGACGCTTTCCCCAACACCCGATACTAAAGACAATTGATCTGGATCTTAAAATGAATTCCTATTATATTGCTGGACTAGACAATTCTCATATTTACTTAGGAAATTATTCAGCTCAACTATCAATGATGGTTTTGGATTCCAAGCTGGTACAGACCAAGGAAAAGATGATAGATATAGATCGAAAAGACATTCCTTTCAGAGGTGTAAAAATTTTGGTGCAGCCTCCATATTTTTTTGTAGTGGATGGAACAGTACCATGTATTTTCAGAGGCAAGGTGTACGATTGGAAAGCCAATATGATTCATCAAGGAGGAGAATACTTTGGAAATGCCCTAGCAATTGATTCTAGTAAAATAGCTGTTAGTACCACTAGTAAATTAAACGGTGATACAGTCTTGGGACTTATAGAAATAGGGGAAACGAACAAAACCATATTAAATCCTGACATACTGCAAAAACAGGTGGACGGAGTTTTTGATACTGACGGCCAGCTGGCATACAGTTCCCATATGAAAAATATCATTTATCTGTATACTTATCGCAATGAGTTTACACTGGTGAATACTGAATTAAAAATCAACTACAGAGGGAATACCCTTGATACTATTTCAAAGGCAAAATTACAAATTGCAAAGGATAAAAAACGCCATCAGAGAACTTTTTCAGCACCTCCATTGTATGTCAATAAAAGTAGTGCGGTTTACAATAATCTGCTGTTTGTAAATTCAGCCATCCCAGGAAAATATGAAGATGATCGGGCGTGGAAATCGGCCAGCATAATTGATATTTATGATCTTGAAAAAAGAAGTTATGTTTTAAGCTTTTATGTTTATAATATCAATGGAAAAAAAATGAAAAGTTTTGCGGTACAAAATGACAAATTGTATGTACTGCTGGGTGATTCTATTATCCAGTATCATTTGGACTCTCAAATCACTTCCAACTATAATAATTCAGCTACAAACAATCTATTGGCCAAATAGCAGGAAATTGATCGAAAACCTGTAAAATAGAGTAGATCATTAACCCTATTAATTACTATTATTATGAAAACAAATGTTTTTAAAATCGTTTTGCCAATGGCAGTGGTTGCACTGGGATTGGCTGGTGCTGCCAGCACAAATATGATGGCAAAAAATCAAGTGGCTTTTGCCGTTCAAGGCTACAGACAAGTCGCGACACCAGATAAATGCGCTATTGATCAGCAGTGTTCTAATAACGGAAATTACGATTGTCTGGCGAGTGATAATTCTACCCAATTATTTGAAAAAATAGGTAATAATTGTGACGTGCCGCTTAAGAGAAACACTCCTTAAGTAAATTATTTTAACTGATGCCGCCACCTAGATTTTAGGTGGCGGCATTTTATTTACAGTGACGGAAATTCTTATCGATCTGCATTCATCCAATCCTTACGGTCTCCATTTTTCAAATAATAGTCGAACCATTCCAAAATCCGGTTGGTCAGATCTTTCCGATTCTGCTTTTGATCTAACTGATGACCTTCGCCGGGATACACTAATAAGGTATGTTCTTTATTTAACCTTCGCAGAGCCAAATAAAATTCCATACTTTGAAAAGAATGAATGTGTCTGTCGTTTTCCCCTGTCCAACCCAGTAAAGGTGTTTTTACATTTTGTGCCAATAAAACAGGTGAGTTTTTCAGGTAACTTTCAGTATCTTCGTACAGTGATTTTCCAATCCGAAGCTGGTCTTTCTCAGCGCGGTAGAAATCGGGTCTTTTAGAAGTCCCGCTCACATACAAATAACAACTTACCAGATCAGTCCAGGCAGCACCAGAAACTGCGGCCGCAAAGCGATCTGTCTGGGTGATAATGAGATCGGTTTCATAACCTCCGAACGAATGTCCCATAAGCCCAACCTTGGCGGGATCAACCATGCCCATCGTCAGTACTTTATCAACAGCAGAAAGCACACTTTGGGTAACGGATTGAGCTAAATTTCCAAATTTATACTGAATATCTGGATACAGTATAAAATAGCCTTTCGTTGCGATATGATTAACGTTAAAACCATCAGGGGAGAATTCGGAAGGGTTTTCATAATCATTCAAATAGGCAAACTGTCGCTCGTAAATGTGCACTAGCAAAGGGTACTTCATCCCTGCCTTGTAATCGGCAGGATAAAATAAAATTCCTTTTGTTTTAACTCCATTAACGTCATATTCGATGGGCTGGTTTTTACTCCAATAAAAATGCTTCTGATGGACATTACTTTGTAGAATCTCCTTTTCTTTTCCGTCAAACAGCATTAGACGTGGTGGCGACTCAAAGTTCTGCTCTAAATACAGGTAAATATCTTTGTTTTGCGCTTTAATAAGTTGATTTATTTTTTTGTTTTTCCAGACAATCTGCGACAGTCCTGTTTTAGCATTCCATCTGAATAGTCCTGAATTTCCGGTGTCCTTATTTACTGCTTCTATTATAAAACCTTTTTCCAAATCCAGAAAACATTTTTTCGACTCTGTGTCACTGCCGTACATTGGATCGGAACTGAATTCCCTTAACCTGAATGTTACGTTCGTCTCTCTTTCCTTTGTGAGTCTTTTTGCAGTCTGCCCGTCCAACGGCATCAGCCACAGATCAAATCTGTCGTATAGAATAACGCTTCCATTTTTAGTCCAGCCGCCAATGCCGTAGGGCTGCTTTTCGTCAGGTATATTATTGTCTTCCCTAAAAAAAGATTCGGAAATCTGATGCGTAAGATTAGTATGGGATTCTTTCTTAATATCGTAAACCCACCAGTGCCCATCCTTCACGTAACACAAGTATTTCCCATCGGGCGATCCTGCGGGCTTTTTTTCGGAGCTATATTCTTTTACAATACATTTTTTTACCCCTGATTCAAGATCAAGTATGTATAAATCATAAGGACCAAAAAGATTATTTTGGGGCTCATAAGCTGTTCGATCATAAATAAATGCATGGCGGTAATCGGAACTTAAAAAACCTTGTGTCAGTTCTTTGTCCTGAATGGGCAGAACTACGTTTTGTTCAACCGACCAGCTTGCCATTTTATCATAATATCGGATGTCTCCATAAGATTTCTTGTAATCAAATAAAACCCTGTCATTTGCATTCCAAATTTGCACGGCATTGGGATCAATTTGGGTTTTATCACCGCCTTTATTTTTTAGCCAGAAAATCAGGCGCGTACCATCTTTGGAAAGTATCGGACTGTTTGCCTGATTATCAGAAATAGTCATATCCAACGGAAAGCCTTTAGCGGTCGTAGGATCTAAAGCGTAAAGTTTTTTTAGTTTTATGTCGTAAGTATAAAGTAACATGTGTTCAGCCTCATTTTTAATGAAAGCCACATGATTTTCTTTCCATGCCAGACTTATAAAAGGCGATTTACTTGCCTGTAAGATTGTTTTTTTTACAATTTTTCCTTTTAATTGAAATACCCCAATACTACAGTTATCTGCGGATTTAGTACTGTATAAAATACCGTTTCCGGCAGGATCAAAATGCCAGTTTGTTACTTCCATTATACTATCTTTTAAGTTGCCGGAATCATCAATAATTTCAAGATTGTATTTGCCATCGGAACGCTTTAAAATAAGCACTGTGAATCGGTGGTCAGCTGAAAATCCCAATGCTTGACCATGAGGAATTTTTCTCAGCACGCCTGAGCGCAGGTTTTGCAGTATTAATGTATCACCGGTAATACAGCCAAATTCAAGCTCGGCATTGAATCTACCATCCCTTCCCAGCGGAAAAGCATATCTTTTGCCTGTAGTATTGTGCTGTACAAACAACGTGTCTTTCCTAGAAGGATATTGTAATAGATATTCACTCCAATTGCCATACTCTGACAAGTTTCGAGGTATCAGATTACTCCACAACTTATAATCTTCAGTAGTTAACAGTCGCTTTTGGTTAGCCTGTCCCAATGAAGAAGGACAGGTTACTAACCAAAACATGAAACAGGTAACCCTGATAAAAAAATTTTTATTTGACAATCTAATATCCTTCATTTTGGGGAGAGAGATTTGGGTTTAATAGTAGCTCTGATTCGGGTAATGGCAGGAATTGATTGCTGCTTTTCCATTGCAGTTTCTGCGGAGTTAAGGTGTTATCCAGTAATCCTGCTCTTTTAAGATCGAAAAATCGATGGCCGAATTCTGTAAAAAATTCAAGTTGTCTCTCCTTAAGTACTGCATCAATAATCTGATGGGCAGTAATGGCGGTCGTATTCTGAAGTCCTGCCAAATTACGTGTTTTGTTTAGGTCTTCCTTAGCGCCGATAAGGTCTCCGGCCTGCGCACGCGCCTCAGCCCTAATAAGATATTGTTCAGCCATTCTCAGTACTATGGAGTATTCCATTGAAGTGCTGGTATTGGTGGCAAGTTTGTATTTGTAGGCATGATACCAAATGTTTGTTCCATCAGTTATACTCTTAATCCAATGTGTTTTACGCAGATCATCACTGCTAAAATTGCTGTATAATTTAGTGCTGATCGCCATTACTGGAGGAGGACCTTGTGAAAAATTGAAAACATTCCCCTCGTAGGTATTAGTTCCATCGGTAGCAGGCATTAATTGCCAAATGGTGGAGAGACTTTCTTTTTCAAATAAAGAATCGATCGAAGATGGCCATAGGTACAGATCGGTCTGGTTCAATACAGCAGAAGCGGCGTTGGAAGCCTCTTGCCACTGTCTGAGATATAAGCAAACTCTTGCTAGAAGAGCTTGTGCTGCTCCTTTGTTTGGTCTTATCCTGTTACTTCCGTTATAGGCTGGTGGCAAAAAATCAATCGCTTTTTGTAAATCATTTTTAAGATTTTCATAAACCTGCGTTTCTGGCATTCTTTTCACAGAACCATTAGCCCTGTAGTCAGTTGTACTAATATATGGAATTGGACCAAAAGTATTGACCAGATAAAAATGTATTAGGGCACGTACAAAAAGCGCTTCACCAGTCAGCTGCTGTTTATCAATTGCCTCTAGAGTTTTGGATAAAGCGACACCTTCCAAAACAGCGTTGGCGGCATAAATCTGGCTATAGCTGCTGTTCCACCACTCCGAAATTTCCGAATCTGACGCCAGAATTGAATTATTGTAAAAATTTGCCTGTCCGGTTCCTGATTGACCATAATAGGTTAGCTCATCAGTATACAAACCAAACTGGCTTCCAGTGCCAGTGCTTTTGCCTGTAAGAAGACCGTTTTCCCTGATTTTGGAATAAATATCGATCATGGCTGCATTGGCGGTCTCTTTAGTTTCAAATACAGCTCTGGCGGTAAGCTGTGAAGACGGCAGTTCTACTTCAGTAAAATTGTCACAGGCATATACCAGTTCCAAAAAAATAACGAACAGTAGAAATATGTTTATTTTATATTGAGATATTTTCATGATAAGAGGATTAAGATTAGAAAATAAACTGTATGCTAGTACTGTAGATTCGCAGCGGTGGCAAATAGCCTGGCGTAATAAGTTCTGGATCAACTCCCTTATATTTGGTAAAGATTAACACATTCTGTCCCTGCAAACTGATTTTACAATTAAATTTTTTTGTCCAGTTTAGGGGTAGATCGTAGGAGAGGGAAATGTTTTTCAATCGAATAAAGGAAGCGTCGCTAATAGCAGCATCACTCTGGGAAAGTCGTGCATTGGAAGCCCTAAGAATCGGACTATTGGTACTGTAATATTGATATGGTCCCATATCACCTGATTGTTGCCAGTGATTGGTTACAGCATTTGCCTGATTGAACATGGTACCTGGCATTGATGCTCCAAAATTTTCATTGAAATTTTCTTTTTTTACAAACTGAAATAAGAAATCCAATGTAACATTTTTGTATTTAAATTGGTTTTGAAGCCCGCCATAGTATTTTGAGTTCAGGTTTTTAATGGTTGTTTTATCATCCGCTGGTGACAATATCCCATCGCCGTTCACGTCTTCAAACGTGTAGGCTCCTGAAACTTGGTCAAGTCCCTTATAACGATATACTTTAATGATATTGGTTGGTTCACCGATGACATATTGGTTTTTATAAGTTGAGGACTCTAGTCCGGGAAAAGACAGCAGTTTATTTTTCGCAATGCTTATATTAAAGCTGGTGCTCCATGTAAAATCGTTTTGTTTTATGTTCAGGGCTCGAATGGTAAATTCCAAACCGCTGTTTTGTACTTCTGCATCCAGATTCGCTTGGAGGGTGCTAAACCCTGTCGTTCCTGCTAATGGAACCCCAACAAGCTGATTGGATGATCGATTACGATACCATGCCAAAGTGGTGAAAATGCAATCGTTTAGAAATCCGGTTTCTAATGCTACTTCTAATTTTCGATTGGTTTCCCAGCCAAAATCAGCATTGTAAAGCCTAGTTGGTTCCATACCCGAGATTCCCGCGTAGTTTTGACTTGAAGTACTGTAAGTGTCTAGATACTGATAATCACCAATTTGATCGTTTCCGCTGGTTCCGTAACTGGTGCGCAGCTTTCCATAGCTTAAAAAAGGCAGATTTTGTTTTATGAGACTTTCATCGCTAAAAACCCATGCAGCCCCAATTGCCCCAAAGTTGGCAAATCGTTTGTCGGAGCCAAAACGGCTTGAACCATCGCGTCTGCCAGTGAAATTAAAGAGATATTTACCAAGAACATTGAAATTAACGCGGGCAAAAAAGGCATTGTATCGATATAGATTTTCATCAGATTTTAAAACAAGATAGGTTGATGCTGAGGCAGGATTTTCCATCAAGCTGTTACTGGCAAACCCTCCTGCATAGCTATTAAACTGATTTCTTTTTTGCTGTTGAAAAGTAGTTCCTGCGAGTGCTTCTAATTTTACCTTTCCCATGTTTTTGTCCCATACTAACTGAGGTTCAACGATCCAAGAACTGCGCACAAGATCATTGGAGTAAACACTTGAGTATTCGCTTCCAGCGCCATAGGAAGGATTGTAAATAGTGGATGGAGAAAGTGTCAGCTGTTTCTGGTTCAGGTTTGTATACCCAAAGCTGCTTTTAACGGTAAAGCCTGTGCCCAAATCATACGAAAGTAGTGCATTGGCAAGCAGGTCATTTGTGTCCCCTTGAATTTTCCCCTCTAGTCTGGCTAAAGGATTCTCAAAAGTATTGTTCTCCCAGTTTAAATTTCCGTTTTCATCGTATAATGATGGCGCATTGGGAGCCATGGTTAGGGCGTTTCTGGTAATGTCAAGCGAAGGCAGGCTACTGGATTGCAGGGTGTACGATGCGGAGATGTTGATACGGAACTTTTTATTTGCTGATTCATGGCTGACATTTAAATGTCCACCACCTTTGATGTAATCAAAATTCCCTGGGAAGACGGTAGTTTCTTTGCTGTAATTCCCACTCAGCAAAAATTGTGTCTGCTCTGAACCGCCAGTTAGTGCGCATTGAATATTTGTATACGAAGCGGCATCTCCTATAAGTTCTTTTTGCCAGTTCGTGTTACGGTTTTGGTCCCATGTTCCGTTGACATCATATGCCGATGAAGGATAATTGACTATACCATCGTTCGCGAAAGCTTCACGACGCATGGCAAGATAGGTAGGAGTTTGCATAACATCTAGAAAACGGGTGACATGACCAATACCTCCGGCGTAGGTAGTTGTGAAGCGGGTTTTACCTATTTTGCCTTTTTTAGTGGTAATCAAGACTACACCATTTGCACCGCGTGAGCCATAAATGGCGGTTGCATCAGCATCTTTTAACACTTCGATATTAGCAATGTCAGCTGGATTTATGCTGTTTAATGGGCTATTTTGTACAGGCATATTTCCTGATGTATACCTGCTTCCGATGGTCTGTGAAGAATAAGGAACTCCGTCAATAATATACAAAGGTTCATTTCCCTCTGCTCTGAGACTGTTTTGTCCGCGAACCTCTATGGTAAAACCACCTCCAGGCATTCCGGTATTCTGAATTACATTCACACCTGCCATCCTTCCCTGCATGGTTGCCATAACATTAGTGACAGGCTGTGTTTCAATATCTTTGGAGGTAATCCGGGCAATACTCCCCGTACGGTCGCGTTCCTTTACGGAATAATAACCAGCATTTACCCGGACCTCCTGTAGCGTAGTGGTATCATATTCCAGCTTAATGTCAATTTTAGTGCTGTTGTTTACTGCAATAAATTTAGTTTTGAATCCTATAAAAGAGACAATCAGTGTATCCTTAGCTAAGGCATTTATTGTGTACTGTCCATTAAAGTCGCTAATGGATGAATTATTAGTTTTACCTTTTATCGAAATTGTTACGCCAGTCAGAGGATTTGAGCCATCAGTTATAGTTCCGTGTACCTGATTTTCCTGAAAAAATGCATTATGCCGATCTATATTACGGCCAAATGATGATGAAAAAGAAAAAAGAGTGCCCATAAAAATTAGGCAATAAAGTCCTTTCCCATCCTTGAAGAATGAAAAATAATTCATAATATTGGTTTTGGTTAGTTAAATTGATTTTGATTAACTTCGGTCCTCTACGCTAGTTTGGTCGCTGCCGTTGAGGGCCATTTTTTATGCTTTATAGTAAAAGCAGACTTAATTTTTTAGTTCACAGGCATTATTATTTCGTTATTAGACATTATTAATGCGATGGGAAAAATAGAGAAGGATTTGCGATGAATTCGAAAGAAGAGTTAAATAAAAAAAAGGCGTAGAACTCAGCTTAAACGATTCAGAGGTACTGGTATACCTTACGCACGAATAAGTGAGCCCACGCCTATGACGTGAGCATCTTACTTATCATCTCGTGCGTTAAAAATTACCAGTTTTCTGAAACGAGATTCAAAGCGAATGCTTCAAATATTTTAATTGAAGAGTCGCAAAATTACATTTTTGTAATGTATTATTTGTGACAAATATAACAAAATAATTTATTCAATACAAATTTGTATCGAATAAATTAATCTTTTTTCTCAATTTTTACTAAATGGAAACAACAAGTGAAATAGAGTTAAATTTAATTAATCTGCAGATTGGCTGTATGCTTCGATTGGCTAGATTAAAACAAAATTTTTCTCAACATACACTTGGACTCAAAATAGACTATAGTTCAACTATGATAGGTAGAGTTGAACGCGCTGAAAGTATTAGTGGATGGGATAAGATTTATACGATAAGCCGTTATTTACGAATAGACTTTAAATCTTTATTTATCTTAAAAAGTTTAGAAACATTGATATTAATTGTTGAAGAATCGTTTAACTTAGAGGTTAAATTGACTCAGGATAAAATTGATTACTACAATATTCTAAAAAAGACTTTAAGGATTCAATTCGATTTGCTTGAAAAAGAACGTCTGACTAATAAATAAACAAAAGCCTTTCAGAAATGAAAGGCTTTTTAATTGAATTTTAGTAATTACTTTTTAGATTCTTCAATAGAAACTTTTCTAAACTCTTTTAGAAGTTTTTCTATTTCCAAAGAAGATTTACGAGCTCTTGCTCCAGCAGCTTTAACTCCTTTTTCCGAAAGAGATTCAGATTCAGTTTTGAATGTTTCAATCTCTGCATTAATTTTTGTGATTAGATCTTTCATATTGTCATGTTTTTTTTAATTACGGCAGCAAATTTAATTGTTTCGTATTATAAGCAATTAGATAAAAAGATTTATTTACTTATTTGTTCAATAAAGAAATTAACAGGCATTTGAGTTTTTTGTTTGAATGCTAGAGCAAATTGCTGCGTACTGCTGAAGCCAGCCTCTTCAGCTAAAGCCGAATTACTATATTTTCTGGACATTTTGTCTTCGTTAAGTAAATTTATGATATAATTTATCTTTAAATCATTAATGTATTCAACAAACCGTTTCCTTTTATAATGAGAAATTACTTTATAGAGATATTTTGAGTTGGTATGTAGCATGGAAGCAACCACATTGAGGCGAAGATCTTTTTTAAGAAACTTTTTGGAATCTTCAAAATTCTGTAATGCATTTAGAATTGAGGCAATTGTCTCCAAAGGAATATCAATTGTTAATGCTTTATCTTTCGCCGATTCTTTTATATCTTGAGGTTTTGTGTTTAATGCAAGCATTAGTTCATCAAATTTCTTTTTATAAAACTTTTTATTCTTTTGATGCCTGTAGTTAAGGTAAAAAGATGCAGTAAAAAGCACCAATATAATAGTGCCAAAAATTAGATCGTAATGTTTTTCTTTTGCTAGTTCTTTATGAATCTGTTTATTTTCAGTTTGAATTTTTTCTTTCTCAATAAGCAGTTCTTTCGTATCATAGTTCTTATGTATTTTGGTAACCAAATATTTATAGGTGTTATTTAGTACTGTATCAGCACGAAGCAGCTGGTCGATGTAGTATAATTGCTTATCAAGATTTTTTTTGTTTTTGTAATAAGTGATTAGAAGCTCGTATGCTTCGCGAAGATCAGGTCTTATATAATTTTTCTCTTGAAAAGCAGAGTCAACTTTTAGTAGATAGGTAAGTGCCCGATCTTTATTTTTCACTGCCCAAAAGCTTTTTCCAATATAAAAGTATCCTACTGTTGCATTAGCAAAATCTCTATTGTCTTCTATTTTTCTAATAACAGCTTCTAATTTAAACACAGCTAAATGATAGTTCTTTTTAAAATATTCATTAATTCCATCAGAATGAATAAAATAGATCTCCATGTCAGGAATTTCCATTGATCTGCCTTCTGTAATGCCTTTTTTATTAATATCAGTACATAGTCCGTAATTTCCAATTCTATTGTAGCATACTCCAATTGAGTGAAGTGTATTTAAGTAAGCTGTGGTATTTTCGTTTTTAAAGAAGTGTAGACAATCACTAAACAAAGAAATAGCTTCGTCATAAAATCCAAGATAGTATTTGATTTGAGCCATATGATATTTAACCTTATTGATAAGGTATTTATCTTTTGACATGGAAATATAACTATTTGCCTTAATGTAATTTTGAAAAGCATTCTCATAGTCTTTACGACCATAGTAAACAATTCCTTTTGAAAGAAAGGATGAACCAATCAACGTTTTGTCATCTGACCTTTTAGCGGTGTAAATCATGCTGTCTGCATAAATTAAACGCAAATTATCAGGCGATTGATGAAGAATGTTCTGATATGCATAAATTGTCTGTTTCCAGTTTTTCTCTCTTTTGGCTTTACGCAAATAACTGAAGAGGTAAACGGATGCTTTCGAACTGTCTTTTCGATACTTGTACAGTTGATCGTCTAGGTAAGTGTAACTCTTATTTTTTAATGAATCAGTTGATTTTAATTCTCTTTTCTGTGCAAAACCGAAATCACAAGAAAAAGCGCAAAACAGCATTACAAATAATAAATTTTGTCTCATAGGGGCGATATTTTTAAGAGGTATTTCTTTGTGATACAATGAATCCTGAAAAAAAGTTGCCGCTACAGGATTATTTTGCTAAAGCCAATCGTAAAAATAAACTAAATAATTGAATGTTAAGGAATTGTTGTGTTAAAATGAAGTATGGATTTCCATGAAATCCATACCACAATTTCATGGAAATCCACACATAATGGTTTGTGGAAAGGTTTTTAACGAAATAGCTTTGTTTCGAATTCAAAGGCAAAATGTTCAGCAGGGTGCTGGATTAAAGTTCTGCCAATCCGGATGAAATGGACTGGGAAAATTCCCGCTCACCATCAAACTATTAAGAAATGAAAAGTTTTTTATTAATGACTATGACCACTTTTTTGGTACTATCATGTTCAGATGACCAAGATTATAATTCTGAAATTGTGAACAAAACCGTTCCACAGACAAATGAAAAAGCAATGAATGCTTTCAATGAGTTTAATCCTTTTGAACAGACAGGGATTAATTTTTTCAATGACCTGAATTTTTATATTTCTAGCAATGGATATCCAAGTTCTAATGAACAGTTAATTGATCAAACATTCTTTTTGCTTGCTAAAAGAGGAGATAGCAAAATATCAGGCAAAAGTATAATTACTGTTACACCGGAACTGATACTTTTAATTTTAGCAGATCCCGAAGGAAAACTAGTTGAAATTATAGATGACTCTGATTTGAGTATTGCAGTTAAAACTAATTTAAATGCATTTGTTGCAGATCTTATTAGCAGACAGCAAGATGAGTATGATGAGGTCTACGAACATATTGTATCCTATGAAGCAGCAGTTGTAGTTGATTCAATTTTGGAAGAAGATGAAAAAGATACAATTCTAAAAGTTTCTTCTATTTCAAGATACTCCTTATATGCAGAGGCTAGACAGCGTGATCCTGATTGGCAGACTTCTGTAACAAACAGACCACCAGCTTCTTTCTTGAAAAAGAGCCAGATGACTTTTGTTAATCTCGCAGCTCTTTTAAACGCAATCAAATAAAATATCTAAGATTTTTAAAATCCTATAAAATGAAACTGCGAAGCATTTTATTTACACTTTTGATTTTAATAAATCTGACTGGTCTCTATTTCATCATAGGTCTTTTTACCTATGATGGGATGGAAGCCGAAAATCAAAGTGCGCTAAGTATAAGAAGCAACCTTAGAATCTCTGCATATGCGCTTTACATAATTACTCTCTCCAATCTTTATTTCTTTTTTTTTCTAATAATTCGAAGAAAATTTAAAGATTGAATACTAGCGGGCATCTTAAAAACGATAAGATTAAAATAATGATAAAGAATTTAATCAATACAAAACTGGAAAACCGTCCTATTGACGGATTCGATATTCATCTTATTAAGAAGTATGAAGATATCTCTAGTGAAGAAGACGAATTTAGGTCTGAAAATTTAGCAATATTGCTAATTAGATCAGGTAGCTTTAAATTAAAACTTGAAGAAGTTATTCAAGATTTGTCTGCAAGAGATTTAATTATAATTCCTAAAGACTCTGATTGTAATATTCTTGAAATTCACGAGAAATTGCAACTTTACCTAGTAACATTCTCTTCAGAATTTGCAGTTAAAAACTGCCTTAAGAAAGAGCTCATTGATTCTTTTTATTTTTTTATCAGAAAAGAAACTATGAAAGCCTCTCTGGATGAAAACGAATACTCAGTTTTATCTCTTATTTATAGGCTTGTATATTATGTAAATCGGGGTGCTTATCGTGAAGGTTGGGAAAGTGAACTTCACCGTATAAGTTTACATTTATTCCTGTATGAGCTTAAGCTAATTTATACGAAGTATTTTGGGAATTCAATGATTAACTTTACTAGAAAGGAAAATATTGTTATGGAGTTTTTGACAATATTGTCAATTCACTATAAAAAACAGCACCATGTTCAATTTTATGCAGGGGCACTTTTTATCCATCCAATTTATCTAAACAGAGTGGTTAAAGAAATAACTGGTAAAAGCGTCAAACTTTTAATAATAGAGGCACTAATAAGCGAAGCCAAGATTCTTCTGGAGGATGTTCAGATCAGTTTGCTAGAGGTAGCAGAAGAAATGGGATTCGAAAATCTGTCTGTTTTTAGAATATTTTTTAAAAAGTATACTTCATTATCGCCTTCTGAATATCGATCAAATTCTTTTGAGAAATTCAAAGGTCGTTAGTGTTTGATGCAATTATAGAAAAAAAACTATGCTATGATGAATAATAATGTATATCCATTAGAATGGTTTGATTCTTTGATACTGCAGACTTTTGATCCATTGAGCACTAATATTGATAGTTTGACTGATAATGATATAGCAGCTATTACAGAAAATATTTCCAAAGAATCTATCAAAATACAGGTACATCTAAAAAATGAAGTTTTTTCATTAAAAAAGAAAAGACATATCCGCGTCACAGTCAGGCAATATCATTCTACACTAATTTTTCTGCTGGACAGCATTATTGAGAATAGGACGGCAAAGGTTCTTCAATATGAAAAAATAAGACAGCTTGCCGATCTTCTCATTTCAAGTTTAGATTATCTAATTTCTTTCATCGAAGACAGATTTTCATATTATCTCAGTCTAGACGAGAGGGTTCCAATAACCTATCTTATGGTTTGCAGAAAAGAACTTGCATTAAAACTGCAAAGAATCAACAAGAGAAATATAAGTGCTGAGACTGATAAGCTCACGATCAAGAGAGTCGTGAAACTGGTGCAGAATTCAATTGAAGCTGACAACGGCAAAAAGCTTACTTATCGGTGGATTCTCTATTTTAGAGAACTTTTAAAACTCCTTGAGGATTATAATGACGATTTAGAAACCCCTTCCATTTTCACTCCGCTTGATGAACTTCTAATTGACCATAATTTTAATTCGGTGCAATATATCTCGATTCTTACAGAGAGAATGACTGAACAGATTTACAGCATTGAAAAACAGTCTGCCAAATTGAACCTCCTCTTACTTTATTACAAAGATTTCAAACAGCTCCATTCAAACGTGAAAATTACTTTTGATGCCAGCCATCAGAACATTAAAGATGTTTTGGAGAACTGGTTTGCATCAGAAATTAGTTTTCTGCAGAATAGAGATGAAATGGAAGAACTAGGCAATGTTCTTTACAAAAGAAATATAAATCCGCTACAGCCTATACTTGAAAATAAAATCCAATGCACGCTTTCATCTGATCAGATGGGACTTATTTTAAGGGCTACTGATGAAACCAGAATATTGAAAGCGAAATCTATGAGCCAGGTTTTTAAAACCATTGTACCTTACCTCTCAACTCCATTCAAAAGAAATTTATCATATCAATCCGTAAGGAGCAAGTCATACAATCCTGAAGAAAAAGATAAAGAATTTGTAATTAAGACGTTGGAGAAAATTATCAAACATATAAAAGAGTATTAATTTAATTTACGAGATTATGAAATCAATATTAAGAATACTGCCTTTGTTCAGCATTTTGCTGATCTGCTGTCAGAACAATGAATTGGATGCGAAAAAGGCTGAAAGTTTAATTGTAAAAAAATATAAATATCCCGCAGAAATTGATTTTGAAGTTTTTTGTAATGATCCCATGCTTGCAGAAAGAATGCTGGAAACGGGATTAGAAGAGATGGGGCTTGTAAAGATTATGAAAATTAGAGATTTTAAATATCGTGATAAACCTTTAATAGAATTTACGGCCCTATCAAAACCTTTTCTCTCCGAAACAACATCAGAGGAAAGGGAATATAAAATCCAGAAAGTCAAAATCGGAGCAAGAAAGTTTGACAGAATCATTAAAGTAACCGCAGAAACAAACGACAAAAGAATAGCTGTTGTCGAATACAATATTAGGTATGACATGAATGAATTTTGGGTTTTATGGTCTAATCTACCTGCCGAAAAGAAAGAAAAAGCATATTTCATATTCTCGGATAACGGCTGGGAGATTATTGAGAAGAAAGATGCCGAACTTATGATGCTTCAGAAAATTATGGAAAGATAGATTTATAAAACAGTAAAAAAACAGCCTCCTTTTAAGGAGGTTTTTTTATGGATTAAAAATTAATGTCCTTCCCTTAACTCTTGATTTCATTGGAAGGTACAGAGGTACAGATGGGGTACAGAAAAAGTTGTACTTGTAGAAGTTTTATTTCCGAAGTTACTTTGGAATGTAAAATAAATCATAATTGTTTTTGCTGGTTTATTCATAGTGCGAGACGATGTTGAATGATAAATGAAAAATACTATGTTAAATTCTATTTCATGGAACAGTTACCTAGTGGCTGTTGTTACTCTATTACTTTTATGGTATCTGTATACCGGATTCCGCTATTATTCTTCTGAGATAAAGCAGATTCTCTCTGGCAGAAAGAAAATCGGCTTTCCAACTTTAGGAAAAAAAACAAGAAATGATTCATTCCATTCTTCTGATCATGAAAATGTTAATCCTGCAAATCTCAATGAAGCATTTGAAGAATCTTTTGCCACCCTTGATGAGGTTAAAGAACTGTCAGCACGTATAACGGAGGCCGTTTCAGAAAGTGCTGAAATAAAACGTTCAAAGCAGGAATTCAAAAATTATATCAGATTAATATTCTCTGATTATCCTTATGTAAAGATTTCCTCTTTACGCACCAATGTAAATAATCTGCTTGTTTACCAGTCCAAAAAGCACCCGGAACTTCTTCTAACTTCTCAAGAGGCAGATGAACTTTGGGAAGGAAATAATTAAATAACAGCAGAGGAATTTTCCCCGTCCGCTCTAGTGCGGTATGGTAAAATGTGACAAGGAGAATAGATGATGTGACGGCGCTGTTTCTCTGCTTTTTGAATTAGTATTAATCTTTAAAATGATGTGTGATGGTCAGTGATGGAATAAAGTTAAAGCGTTTTTTTAAAAGCAGCAAGCATTTAATATGCACAATTCTTATGATTGTAATTATCCGTGTAAATGGATATGCCCAAGACGGCGTTGCGGGAATAAATGAAGCCAACCAAAAGGTGAGAAGCTATTTTGATGCCGGTACGGAACTTATGTACGCCGTGGGAGCGATACTTGGGCTCATAGGAGCGGTGAAAGTATATCAGAAGTGGAATGCAGGGGATCCTGATACAGGTAAAGTTGCAGCCGCTTGGTTTGGAAGCTGCGTGTTTCTGGTCGTTGTAGCTACGGTGATCAAATCTTTCTTTGGAGTCTAAAATCTGAAAATGAGCAGTGTTTATCAGATTAACAAAGGAATCAATCAGTCAATTGAATTTAAGGGGCTTAAAGCCCAGTACATATGGTATCTGGGAGGAAGTGTTGTAGGACTGATGATTGCTTTTGCAGTGCTCTTCATACTAGGCATTCCATCATTGGTGTGTGTGGCTTTGATAGGTACAGCAGGAACAGTAATGGTGCTGAAGATTTATAAAATGAGCAGACTGTATGGCGAGCACGGTATGATGAAAGCTTTGGCATCAAGACAGGTTCCTAAAAGTGTAAAGGTTCGCAGCAGGGCCGTTTTTATTAAGTGATAGTCATAGGACGTTATAAAAATATAGATGGGTTATGAAAGTCTTAAACTTATACGCTGGGATTGGAGGAAACCGTAAAAATTGGAAAAATGTTTCAGTTACTGCGGTTGAGCTCGACCCAGTATTGGCCGAAGCTTACGCACAGAAGTTTCCACAGGATGTAATAGTAGTCAGTGATGCGCACCAGTATCTTTTAGATCATTATAAGGAATTTGACTTTATCTGGTCATCACCGCCATGCCAGTCACATTCTTCTTTCAGACAGAATATCTGCGTTAGATTTCGCGGCACTCCCGCGGTATTTCCCGACATGAGGCTGTATCAGGAAATTCTATTTCTGCAGCACAATGCGAAATGCTTATGGGCTGTAGAAAATGTTAAGCCTTATTACACTCCTCTAATCCAGCCTGATGCTGCTTTGCAGCGTCATCTTTTCTGGTCCAATTTTGAGATTCCAGAATCTGATGTACAGGCAGTCATTAAAATACGTCATGCGCAGATTCCTGAACTTGAAGAGTCCTTGGGGTTCTGCTTAAAGGGATCTAATATTCAAAACAAAAGGCAGGTGCTTCGCAATTGTGTGGATCCGCAGCTTGGTCTTCATATTCTTAATACAGCCAAAAGTATTTGGCAGGAAAAATTGAAAACTAGTAAAACCAGAAAAAATGGAAAAGGAGTTAGATGATGTTTTACCTATTATGGATGTGCAGCACGACTGCATTCTATCAAAGCAGGGAGATATAACTGTGGTATTTAAGGCGGATCTGCCGGAAATTTTCACACTGTCGGATCAGGAATACGAAGCGTTTCACCAGTCATGGATTAAGGCTGTAAAAATACTGCCAAAGTTCACAGTTTTTCACAAACAGGACTGGTTTCTAGAGAAAAGTTATAAAGCGGATTTTGAAAATGATGACAGCAGTTTTTTGACCAGAAGCAGTGAAAGATTTTTCAATGAAAGGCCATTTCTGGATCATTCCTGTTATATAATGATTACCAAGAAACCGGCAGGGCGGAAAAATTCCAGTTCGTTATTTTCCAATCTTATAAGAAATAACCTTGTACCAGACGAAACACTAAAAATGCAGTTTCTTCAGGATTTCATTGACAGCACCGGCCAGTTCCAAAGGATTATGGAAGACAGCGGATTCATAAGACTGACAAGACTCCGAAATGATGAACTGAAAAGCCAGAGCAGAAAGACAGGGTTTATAGAAAAGTACTGCTTTTTATCTGAAAATGAAAATTCGTATGTCTATAATGATCTCAAGTTTTCAGATGGTATGCAGATAGGGGATAAGCACAGCCAGCTTTTTACGCTTGGCGATGCCGCCGATCTCCCAGCGCTCTGCGGGTCGAGGATCAATTTTGACAGGTATTCAACAGATAGGACGAAGTTTAGCGTAGGTTTTGCTTCAACGTTAGGCCAGCTGCTTTCCTGCAATCATATATACAACCAGTATATTTTTATTGAAGATGCGCAAAAGACAATCCAGAAGCTGGAGAGCAAAAGATTAAGGCTGCAGTCATTGTCTGCCTACAGCAGAGAGAATATGATTGCAAGAGATGCAACTAACGATTTTTTAAACGAAGCTATCGCGCAGCAGAGACTGCCTGTCAGAGCGCATTTCAATGTGCTTGCCTGGACATCTGAAAAAGAAGAACTCAAAGACATAAAAAACAAAGTGTCATCCGCTCTGGCTCAGATGGATGCGGCAGCCAAGCAGGAAACAGTGGGAGCGCCTCAGATCTATTGGGCAGGTATTCCCGGCAATGCGGCTGACTTTCCAATGAATGATGCTTTTGACACATTTACCGAGCAGGCAGTCTGTTTTCTGAATATGGAGACGGGCTACAGCTCTTCCTTAAGTCCATGCGGGATCCGTCTGGGAGACCGCCTGACCGGAAAACCTGTTCATGTGGATATCAGCGATGAGCCTGTGAAGATGGGAATCTGCACCAACAGAAACAAGTTTATCCTTGGCCCTTCGGGAAGCGGTAAATCCTTCTTTACAAATCACATGGTCAGAAGTTATTACGAGCAGGGGACGCATATAGTCCTGGTTGATGTCGGGCACAGCTATAAGGGCTTATGTGATATGGTAAACGGCTATTATTTTACGTATGATGAGAAGAACCCAATCCGTCTTAATCCTTTTTACATTGGGGATGGAGACAGTCTGGACACGGAGAAAAAAGAAAGCATCAAAACCCTTCTTCTCGCATTGTGGAAGAAAGACGATGAAACCTTCAACAGAAGCGAGTATGTGGCTCTTTCCAATGCATTGCAGCTGTACTATGAAAACCTTGAAAAAAATAAATCTATTTTTCCGTGTTTCAACACTTTCTATGAGTTCTTAAAAGAAGAGTTTGTCGCAATTCTTCAAGGTGACAAGGTAAAAGAGAAGGATTTTGATGTTAATAATTTTCTGTATGTTCTTCGCCCGTATTACAGCGGGGGAGAATTTGATTATCTGCTGAATGCTACTGAAAATCTCAATCTGTTGAAAGAACGTTTTATAGTTTTTGAACTTGACAACATAAAAGACCATCCGATACTATTTCCGGTTGTGACTATCATCATCATGGAGGTATTTATCAGCAAGATGAGAAAGCTGAAAGGCATCCGGAAAATGATCCTCATTGAGGAAGCCTGGAAAGCTATTGCAAGGGAAGGGATGGCGGAGTACCTGAAGTACTTATTCAAGACTGTTCGTAAGTTCTTTGGCGAGGCTATAGTAGTGACGCAGGAAGTTGAAGACATTATCTCTTCACCTGTTGTGAAGCAGGCTATCATTAATAACAGCGACTGCAAGATTCTTCTGGACCAGAGCAAGTACCAGAATAAATTTGACCAGATTCAGGAGCTGCTTGGACTGACTGATAAGGAGAAGGCCTTGGTGCTTTCGGTGAACAAAGCCAATGATCCTTCCAAGAAATACAAAGAGGTTTTTATATCTCTTGGAGGGATGCTTTCAAAGGTATACAGAACCGAAGTGTCACTGGAGGAATATCTCGCTTATACTACAGAGGAAAGCGAGAAAGTAAAAATGAATGCCTATGCTGCAAAGTTTGGCGGGGACATTAAAAAAGGAATTGCCGCTATGGCTCAGGAATTAAGAAACGGAACTTAAATTATTGAGAAATGAATACGAAAATTAAAGCTGCCGCATTTTTAATGTGCTTCTTTTTAATCAGCATGCCTGCAAAACCTGCAGAAAAGACAGCGGCTCTGCCGATATTGGAGATTGTAAAAGCGGTTACAAAGAAAGTGATAAAGGCCATTGACCTTGGGATCCAAAGGCTTCAGAACAAAACTATCTGGCTGCAGAATGCCCAGAAGCAGATTGAAAATACGCTTTCAAAACTGAAACTCAATGAGATTTCTGATTGGACAAAAAAACAGCGCGATCTCTACAAGGATTATTATGAAGAGCTGCAGAAAGTAAAATCTATTATAACCTATTATCAGAGGATAAAAGAGATTTCGGCAAAACAGACCCGCCTGATTGATGAATATGAAAAAGCGTGGAATCTCTTTAAAAGAGACGGACATTTCAAGGTTTCAGAACTGGAATATATGGAGAAAGTGTATGACGGCATCCTTGGAGAAAGCATGAAGAATATCGACCAGATATTTTTGATCATAGAGTCTTTTACCACGCAGATGAGCGATCTAAAAAGGCTCGAAATTATAAATGCGGCGGCAGATCAGATAGATTCAAACTATAATGACCTGAGGCTTTTCAACCAGCAGAATGTATTGCTCAGCCTTCAGAGAGCAAAAACGGATACTGATGTAAATAAGGTGAAACAATTTTACGGAATACCGTAATCAACTCTAAAAATGATGAAAAAGAAAATAATGATTCTTATGGCAGTGTGTTTATCTGTATGCCAGCTTCAGGCCCAGCAGGCAAAGCAGAAAAGAATGTTGCTGCTTCAGATAGCAGCCCTGCGTACCTATGTGGATTATGCAGCAAAAGGCTATAAGGCAGTTAAAAACGGACTTAATTTCATATCCGATGCAAAGAAAGGGGAACTGAGCCTGCACAGCGACTATTTCACATCGCTGGCATCAGTCAATCCAAAAGTAAAAAACTACGGCAGGGTTGCCGAAATAATCAATCTTCAGATTAAAATTGCCAGGAGTTATAAAAGAACAATGGGAACTCTCCATCAAGATGCTCTGTTTCACGGAAGCGAACTTGATTATATCGAAAGAACCTTCAAAAGGCTATTAGATAGCTGTGGCGACAGCCTTGACGTACTGCTTTTAATTACGGCTAGCACTTCACTTGAGATGAAAGATGATCAGCGTATAAAGCGCATTGATAAACTGTATGAAACTGCGCAGGAAGATTATGCTTTCTGTGAGAAATTCAGCGGTGAACTTAAAATGATGGCATTATCAAAAGCAAAAGAAAAAAATGAGGTCAAACAGGCAGGCGCTCTGTTTGGTTTATAAACTAACCTATTATGAAAAAGATATTAATATTTTTTACAGCAGTACTTCTTTTCTGCATGCCTTTTCCAGTAAAAGCGCAGTCAGCTGAAATTCAGCAGCTCATTCTGAATATCGAAAAACTATCGCAGTTTAAAAAGATACTAAGCGACATGAAGAAAGGATACGATATTCTCAGCGGTGGTTACAAGGCCGTTAAAGATATGTCGGAGGGGAATTTTTCACTGCACAAAACTTTTCTGGATGCCTTGATGCAGGTGAGTCCCGTAGTTAAGAATTACAAAAGAGTGGGGGATATTATTGATTATCAGTTTACGCTTATGAAGGAAAGCAGAAAAGGGATAGACATTATTATTAAAAATGAAAGGTTCAGCACGCAGGAAATCCAGTATTTTGAAAAAGTCTATTCAAATTTGAGCAGAGAAAGTCTGCGCAATATTGACGAACTGACTTCAATTGTGACAGCGGACAAGCTCAGAATGAGTGATGACGAAAGATTGGAAGCAATAGATAAAATATATGAAGATATGCAGCAGAAGGTGCTGTTTCTTCGAGACTTTAACGGTTCAGCTACTGTGCTTGCCCTGCAGCGGTTTAAGGATTCCAATGATGTGGCTGTAGTTAGGAATAGTTATCAGTTTAAGAATTAACCCCAATCGTTATGACAAATATATTTAAATCTGTGTTGCTGACTTATTTATTTATTCTTCCTGTGCAAGTTTCTGCGCAGGGACTTGGGGATGATATCGGCAGTCTGCACAGTGTTCTGGAACAGCTTTATGACGAGATGATGCCGCTCTGCAGTAATCTGATTGGAGTCGGGCAGGGGCTGGCGGGTTTTGCCGCAGTATTCTATATTGCTTCAAGGGTGTGGCGGCATATTGCCAATGCGGAACCGATTGATTTTTATCCGCTCTTCAGACCCTTTGTGATCGGTTTCTGCATAATGATTTTTCCGTCAGTTCTGGCTCTTATAAACGGAGTTATGAAACCAACCGTTACTGCTACTGCTTCAATGGTCGCTGGATCAAACAAAGCAATCGAAGTGTTGCTCAGAGAAAAAGAAAAAGCAGTAAAAGAAAGTGCGCCGTGGAAAATGTATGTCGGAGTGTTGGGCACAGGTGACCGTGATCGGTGGTATAAATATACCCATGGCGATGCAGATCCTTCTGATGAAGGACTTATGGAAGGCATTGGAAATGATGTGAAATTTGCAATGGAGAAAGCTTCGTACAGTTTCAGGAATTCCGTAAAGGAATGGGTGAGCGAAATTCTGCGAATTCTCTTCGAAGCCTCTTCATTGTGCATTGATACGCTCAGGACGTTCCAGCTGGTGGTGCTGTCCATTTTAGGACCTTTGGTATTTGGTATTGCGGTCTTTGACGGATTCCAGCATACTCTAACGATCTGGCTTGCCAGGTATATAAACATTTATCTCTGGCTGCCGGTTGCCAATATTTTCGGAAGCATTATTGGGAAGATTCAGGAACAGATGCTCAAACTCGATATCTCTCAGATCAATACTTCAGGCGACACTTTTTTCAGCAGGACCGATATCGGATACTTGATTTTCATGATTATTGGAATTGTCGGGTATTTTACCGTCCCTTCCGTCGCCAACTATATCGTGCATGCATCTGGTGGAAGTGCACTCGGGCAGAAAGTGACAAGCCTGTTTGGAGGATCTACTTCTTCTGTGATAGGAGGTGCTGCCACAGGAACGGGAATGGTAATGGATTCGATGGGCAATGCAGCCGGCAGAATGAGCCAGAGCATGAGTTCCTCAGCAGCTGCGTCACCTTATTTTGAAGAGAAAGGGAATTATATGAGCGATAAGCTCAAAGGAAATTCTAAAACTTAAAAGCACTTAATCATGTTTACAAAGATGAAAAATATAGATACTGCTTTTCGCCACGTAAGGGGATTTACCATATTTGTTATTCTAGGCTGTACAGCCATAACCTGTTATGCTCTGTATAAAAGTTTCACTTCTGTGGCATTGATGCAGGATAAGGTATATATCCTCGCCAATGGAAAAGCGCTTGAAGCATACGCTTCTGACCGCAAGGACAATGTGCCCGTCGAAGCGCGGGATCATATAAAGACATTTCATCAGTTTTTCTTCAGCTTGGACCCGGACGATAAAGTAATCAAGGCTAACGTAACGAAGGCACTTTATCTGGCAGACAATTCTGTTAAGCGTATTTATGATGACTTGAGAGAAAACGGTTATTACTCCGGCATTATATCAGGAAATATCAGCCAGACTGTTGCCATAGACAGCATCCGAATTGATATTAATGAATATCCCTATCGCTTCAAGTGTTTTGCCCGGCAGAATATAATAAGGACAACAAGCATACTGAACAGGAATCTCATTACAGAAGGAACGTTGCGAAATGTTTCAAGGAGCGATAATAATCCGCATGGATTTTTAATTGAGCGCTTCAATACGCTGGAGAATAAAGATCTTGGAACAGTTAAAAGAAAGCCATGAGAGGTTTGTTTCAAAAACAAAAACGGAATTCCGAGCCGTCAAGGTTGTATCTGATTATCAGATTCTGGTGCGTAACAAAAATGAATAGGCTTACAAGAGGCCTTTCAAAATCACAGCTTCGGGTTTCTTTGGTCATTTTTACGACACTGGGAACAGTAATATGCAGTTATACAGCATTGAGAGGTTTCCTATCAGTCAGCAGGGAATCAATTCATATTGATGCACTAAAAATGCTTAAGTCTCCTTATAATGAAAGTATAGAAATGAAATTTCTAGAAGTGCCAGTTAAGAAATATGCCAAACAATCCAATCTCAGCATGTACATCGACAGTGTTATAAAATCTATGGAGGTAATCGATTTGCCTGGAAATTATGATTTCACTGGCCGAGACATTAAAAATAGTCCAAAAACTATAGACACTAAATCAACGAACTATTAAAAAATACAATTATGGAAAATAAAACACTTTCAGCAAAAGAGCAAAAGAACCGCAGAATGATGCTTGTTCTTCCGCTGCTTGTCCTTCCGTTTATAACCATGCTGTTCTGGGTGCTCGGAGGTGGAAAAGGAACAGAAAATCAAATTTCAGCCAATGAAAAAACAGGATTTAATATGCTGCTTCCAAACCCAAAACTAAAGGAAGACTCCAGTTTGGATAAAATGAGCTATTATGATCAGGCAGCAGTTGATTCGATAAAACTGCAGGAACTGAAAAAGAAAGATCCTAATTACTCACTTTCTTCACAGCATGAAGATAGTCTTGAAACACAGCAGTTTTTTGATACTGAAACGTCTTCATGGAATGGAAAAAGACACAGACTGAACACGGTCTCTTTACAACCGGAAAATGAGAAGAAGATGTATCAGAAACTTGAAGCGCTTCAGAAAGCAATTGGAGAGCCTTCAAAACAAAATGAATATGTACAAGATATGAGGGAATTTCAGTACCAGAAACCTCCTTATGGAGAATCGGCCGAAATGAAAAATCTTGAAGAGCTCATGGCAGCAATGAGCGCACCGTCTGAGCCCGATCCTGAACTAGCGCAGCTTGGCGGCATGCTTGAAAATATTCTGGATATCCAGCACCCTGAGCGTGTTCAGGAAAAACTGCGCCTGAACTCCAAGGTTCAAAAAGGAAAAGTTTTTTCAGTGAGTAGAAAAGCTGATGAGGAAAACCAAAGCTTTCTGGAAAACAGCACAAAAATAAAGGAAGAGACGGTGGTAAATTCATTTTATTCGTTTAAAAGTGAAATTGCGCAGGAAGAAGTTCAGAATGCAGTTGAAGCAGCGGTTCATGAAACGCAGACCATTGTCAACGGTTCCATTGTAAAAATCAGGCTGATAAACGATGTTTTTATTAATGGTGTATTGATTCCACGAAATAGTTTCGTTTTTGGGTCGGCCTCACTTAAAGGAGAAAGGCTGGAAATAAAGATTAGCACCATAAGACACCAAAATTCTATTTTTCCGGTTGAACTCTCGGTCTTCGATATTGACGGAATAAAAGGCATTTATATCCCTGGAACAATTAATAGGGATGTTGCTAAGGCTTCCGCAGACAGGTCTATGCAGAGCATAGGACTTGCAGGAGTTAGTGATTCATGGGGAGCTCAGGCGGCAGGAATGGGCGTGGAAGCAGCCAAGTCGCTTTTAAGCAGGAAAGTTAAGATGATAAAAGTTTCAGTGAAGGCAGGCTATAAAGTGCTGCTGTACGATGAAAAGGAAAAGAATGAAAAATAACTTTAAAATAGATGAAATGAAAAAGTTAAAAATATTAATTGCTGTATTTGTTTTTCTGACTGGATTTTTAGTATCAGCGCAGTATGATGCTAAAGCCGAATTCAATAACATACAGCTGAGCTATTCAAAAACCACAAGTGTCTTATTTCCTTATGCTATAAAAAGTCTGGATACAGGAAGCCGTGATGTACTGGTGCAGAAAGCTAAGGGAGTAGAAAATATACTGCTGCTTAAAGCTGGAAAGCAGAATTTTGCGCAGACTAACCTGACTGTCGTAACATCGGACGGTAAGCTTTACAGTTTCATTATAAATTTTGATGATCTGTGTCCGACCTTAAATGTAGATGCCGGATTACGAATTAGTGAGAATAAATCACTCCTGTTTTCCTTTGAGAACGAAAACCAGAAAGAAATAAAAGAATATGCGCTGCTTGCATTATCTAAGAAGAATAAAAGTAGCGGGCTGGATGTAAAGAGGGCAGAAATCGAGTTTAAGGTTGACGGCATTTTTATTCATCAGGACGTGATGTATTTCAGAGTGTTTTTAGGAAACGATTCCAGAATCAATTACGATGTTGACCAGCTTCGTTTTTTTATCCGTGACCAGAAAAAATCCAAAAGAACTGCATCGCAGGAAATAGAAATGACCCCGCTTTTGTGCACCGGGGACTTTAGCAGAATTTCGGACAAATCTGAAACTACGGTAGTTTTCGCCTTATCTAAATTTACGATACCGGATAAAAAGAAATTCACAATACAGGTTTTTGAGAAAAATGGAGGCAGGCATCTGGAACTAAACATAAAAAACAGGCGTCTGGTTAATCTTGAAATTCTGGGTAACCTGTAGTCAATACTAATTTTAAATTTGAATATCATGAACGAGAAAAATGTGCAGTATCTGAAAGACCAGTTAAAATATACCGGCTTCGGAGAAACTTTTGATGCTGAATTGAGAGAGAATATTCTAAAAGGCGATAAGGATTTTAAAATAGTTCATACCGGCATTATGAATAATGGTGTGCCTAACAAAGATACCGTTGCCGTTGAGCTGAATTTTAAAAAGTCCGACCAGAGCGAAATGTATTTTTTTAACTCCTATCAGGTTAATCTCCAGAAAGAAGAAAATAAGCAGGGACTAGAGCAGACGTTTTATATTAACAATGACAGTACCAGCATAACGCTTAAAGAGGCGTATAATTTGATGGAAGGCAGATCTATTAATAAGGATTTGAAAAATAAGGAAGGCGAGACCTATAATTGCTGGATTTCTATGAGTTTCAAGGAAAGTGATGACCGCGGGAACTTCAAATTGCAGCATTACCATCAGAACTATGGCTATGATTTGGAAGCCGCATTGGAAAAGCATTCAATCAAAGAACTGCTGACACCTCAGTACAAGGAAGACCTGATGAATTCGCTTAAGAAAGGCAATCTGCAGTCTGTAACTTTTGTTGTCGGCGGAGAGGAGAAAAAACAATTCGTTGAAGCCAATCCCCAGTTTAAAACCATTAAGGTTTACGATTCCTCTTTACAGCGAATAAATGACCGAGAAAGCAAGACGGAGAAACAATCCGAGGCGAAAGAAAAGAGTCATGAACAGAGTAATGATGATGAAAATTCTCAGAAAGAAAAAAAAAGTAATTCCCATTCAAAAAAAGCGGGTAGATCAATTTAAATTTCAATATTAATTAGAGAGCAGCTATGTCTTCTGAAAACAATAGAGTAGAAAACGAGATCAAAGTTTGGATGTCCAAAGAAGAAAAGTTAAAATTTCTTTTTCAGAACAGCCCGAAGGTTGAACGCTCTTTTGGAATAGAAAAACTAAAGTTTTTTAAGATGCTGCTTTTTAAATATAAAAAGACTAAAGCCGTAGACGAAAAAATAACTTTAAGATTTCTTAGGCATGAATATAATAATTTGAGACGTCAGGTCTATCCAAATATTATTAACCGCCTTTTTAATGAGGCTCTTAGTGCTGTTGTTTTTCAAAGGATAGAAAAACGGGATTACCTTAGAGATCTTGAATTAAACAAAAAGGATTTAGAAGAAAAGCTTTTAAAAAGTGGTTTTCATGAGGTTTATGGTAAAGTTTTGGAGAATATGCAGGAACAGCAGCTAAATTTTACTGTTCCTGTTTCTTATCACATCTCAGAAAACGAAAGACTGGAACATTCACTTCAATTTATAAAAGATGCACAGGGAGCATACCAGTTTGATGGATTCAGGTCAATACTTCATAATGATTCTTCGCCATCAAGCCGAAGTACGCACTATTTCAAGAATGAAAAAACTGAAAGTTTTAATGCTGCAGAGGCATATGAAATGCTGGCAGGAAGAGCAGTGCTTAAAAGCGGAACTTGGAAACAGTTTAACTTCTTTGATCGGGATCTTTCTGATAATTATCGGATGCATGAATTTCCAGAGGCTTATGGCTACAATGTCAGCAATGCTTTAAGAGCTGTTCCTCTTAAAAGTGATGACTATGAGACATTCGAATCCCTGGCTGATTCTTTGAAAAAGGGCAGAAGGGAAGAAGCAGTACTGCTTTTTGAGGGAAGGGAAATGAAGGTTTTTTTGGAAGCAAATCCGCGCTTTAAGACCTTGACTTTCTACAATGACAGGATGCAGAAGCTTAGTTTTACGGAAATTAAAAACGGCTGTAAAATAAGCCCTGTGGAAAAAACGCAGCAGAATATTGAGACTCAAAACGCAAAAAGACAGCTTCATATGTGATGTTTACTAATCTTGTATAATTATGGAAAATCTTAAACTTTTATCAGGATTTTTTCAGGCAATTGAAAATGACTTTAGGGTCGGTACAACCCATATAGCAATTTTTGCAGCACTGCTTCAGTTTCGTGCAAGTAGAGATTTTGTAAATCCTATTCAGGCTTACAGCATAGAAATCCAAAGTATTGCGAAGGTCATGTCTCATAAAACATATCAAAAATGTATGCGTGAATTGGATGATTACGGTTATCTGATTTATGTGCCTACAAAGAATAAGAACAGAAGGAGCAGTATTTATTTTCACTTGTAATAAGTGGTGCTGTAAAACTTGAAATTGGACAGAGTTTAGCTTAAAAGCAGATGATCAAATATTATATTGCATTAAACCAGTATTATATGGAAGAGTTTATAACTAAAGATGATTTAAGACAGTTCGGGCTTTTGATGGCCGATACGGTACGCAGTGCTGTTGCTGAAGCATTGGAGCCAAAAAAAAGTCAGAAGGAACCTGAGTGGCTTAAGAGCAAGGCTGTTAGAAGGCTGCTTGATATTTCTGCGGGTTCAGTCCAGAATCTTAGAATGTCACAAAAAGTACGTTTTAAAAAGGTGCTTGGATCTTATTATTATAACAGAGAAGATATTCAAAAACTTTTTAGTGATGACAAAGATTAATAGGTTAAAAGAAAGCCATATAATGAGTTTTTTATCGATGTATATTGATGACCCCAAACTAAATGTCTGGCATCTGTCAATTTTGACAGCTATACTGGGGTTAGGATACAGGCAGGGGCAGAGGAGTAGGATAAAGGTCAGCCGCAGCAAAATTATGAAGATGTCGCACGTAAATACACTGCCAACTTATCATAAGTATTTTAAACAGCTTCAAGACTTAGGATACATTAAGTACACTCCATCATATCATCCCGGCTGTAAAAGCGAAGTAAAACTATGCAAAAAGAGGCTATCTCAACAATTTTGAGATAGCCTCTTTGATTTTAACTAATATGTGAAATTAAATATCACGAAGTTATATTGTATTTCTTCTTTATTGCCTGAATTTCTTTTTCAAGTCTTCCGAGAACCGCTAAATCGGGTTTTGAAATCTTTGAAGCGGTCTTATTCAATTTTTTATTCAAAATGGACATTTCGCGGCCAATTGTTGCCTGCTCTGTTATAGCGTAAGCTTCAGTCTGTTTTACTGATGCATGACCAAGCAGTTCTTTAACTACGTTTATAGGAACATTGTTATTGAGTGTTACTGTGCTTCCGAAAGTCCGGCGGGCCATATGCGTGTTGAGCGTAAAAGGAAACCCACACAATACAGCAATTTCTTTCAGGTACTCATTCATTTTCTGATTGGATGAAACAGGAAGCACGGTTCCGCGCTGCGTACACAGCGGGTGGTCTTTATATTTTTCAACTATCTTCAGTGCTTGGGGAAGAAGAGGGACATTAAATGATGAGTTGGTTTTCTGCCTTTCGGACATAATCCATAAATTGCCGTCAATGCCCTTTTTTATATCAGTTTTTTTTAATTGATAAGCGTCAATGTATGCCAGTCCGGTGTAGCATTGGAAGACGAACACATCCCTTACGACATTAAGCCTGTCAGTTGTGAAATAATGGCTTTCCAGTTCGTGCAATTCCTGAACTGTAAGAGGTTTTTTTACCAGTTTTGTTTTTCGTCCTTTAAAGTTCTTAAATGGATCCTTTGTGATCAATTCCTTATCAATTGCGCGTATTACAATCTTTTTGAAATTTGCAATGTATTTAAGGGTGGTGTTGTTGCTGCAGTCGCGAACTGTTCTGAGGTAGAACTCAAAGTCTTTTACAAACTCAAGATTCAAATCCGCAAATTCAAGATCATCTTTTTTAAGCTTGAATCTGATAAATGCTGTCAAGTGGTTTTTAGTGATTGTAAACCGGTCAAGTGTGCCTTTTGCATAGCCTTTTCCAAGAAGCGCCTGCATTTCATCATTATGCTTTTGAAATTCTTCAAGCACCTTAATCTTAGGTGCTGTCCTTCCCAGAACTTCGTCCATAATTTTCTCAGCGGTTATGAGTTTGCCGCTGTACATCATTTCGGTTTTGATTTCATTGATTTTTAAAGTCAGCGAATCCAAAAAGAAGTTTATCGACTTTGCATCTTCCTTTGAGCCTACAGCTCTTTCAAACCTTTGGTCCCATCGTGTGTAATCCCATTTTCTTTTTGTTGAGCTTTCCTTGCGGATGCCGTCAACAGTTATTCTGAAATATACAATCCATTCTTTACTTTCTATTTTGGGTCTTTTTAAAAAGAATCCCAAACCAAAACTGCTTTCCAACATAATCCTACTTTTTAAATTAATAAATGTAGAATAATATTACTGCCAAATCAAGTCGTTAACCTCGTTAACCCCTGTAATATAAGGGATTTTTGCTGTTTCTGGTGCACTTTTCTGCGCGCCTGAAAGTGCACCGATTCTGCACCTTTAATTTTGTGAGCTTTTATAAATATTGAAAACAGGCCTAAAACGAAAAAGACCCGCAAATCGTTGAATTTGCAGGTCTTCAGACATTTTTTGCGGCTTTTTAAAAAGATTGAAAACTTTAGGTTTTCCGCCTTTTCGGCCTTTCCGTGGGGAGAGCAGGATTCGAACCTGCGAAGTTCACACAGCAGATTTACAGTCTGCCCTCGTTGGCCGCTTGAGTATCTCCCCGATCTCAGCTTGTTGTGCTTTGTTGTTCTAAGCGGTGGCAAAGATAGGAACTCTTTCTACATTTCCAAACAAAAAAATGACTTAATTTTAAGTTATTTTAAAGTTGTTTTTTAATTCGTTGGAATTGAAATAAATAAAAAAGGAATCTTATTGAATATTTTTTTATTTATTTTTAAAAGTAAGATTATTCTTCGTGTTGTTTTGTGATTTATATAGTTGATTCAGGATATGCAAAAGTTGTCAGCTATTATTCTTATTGGTAATTTTAAATAAAAATGTAGAAAATAGTATCCAATTTAGGATCGTTTAACAATCGGTTTATCATAAAAATTTTAAGCCATCTTTAAAATAATCTCTTGACTTCATATTTTTTTTCTAAAAACTATTAGATAAAAAAAAATCTCCACTAGGGAGATTTTTTTATTCTGGATATTTGATATTATTTAGCTAAAAGCTCTATAATTTTCGCTTTCAATTCTGGACCTCTTAAATCCTGAGCTACCACTTTTCCTGATGCATCAAGAATAAAAGTTGCTGGAATTGATTCAACATGATATTGTGCAGCAATTGGTTCATCCCAAAATTTTAGGTTCGAAACATGTGTCCAAGTTAAACCATCTTTTGCGATAGCTTCAGTCCACTTGCTTTTTTCTTTATCTAAAGAAACGCCAATAATGTTTAATCCTTTTGAATGTAGCTCTTTATAAATAGCAACTACGTTCGGGTTTTCTTTTCGGCAAGGACCGCACCATGATGCCCAGAAATCTACAATAGTTACTTTACCTAAACTTTCTTTAAGCGAAACCATTTTTCCTTCCGGATTTGGTGCAGAAAAATCTGCTCTTCATTTAGCGCTGCCTACAGGAGGAGCTGATGCACCAACTGATGGCAATTTTGCTTGACCGATTTTTGTTTTAGCTTCTTTAGCAGGAGTTGTGTTTTTAACTTCCTCATCTAAAGAATTGTAAATGCTTTCTACTTTTTTAGCATCAGCAGTTGGATCCTCAGACATTCCTTTTACGATTAAAGCAGAAATGAAAGATTTTGGGTGAGATTCAGCATAAGTAACATACTTCTTTTTAGTATCATTCTGAACTTCTGTTTGGATTTCCATGTATTGTTTCATCAAACCGTTGATAGTTGCTGTATCTTGAGCTTGTTGAGCTTGTTGCATTTTAGCAGTATTGTTTTTTTGAAAATCTACTAATTTCTTAGAAGTTTTGTTAAGCTCGTCTTGGAATTTTACAAACTCTTCGTTGTTGTAAGTTCCAGTAATTTTAGATTTGTGGATGCTGTCTTTGTCAATAGCGATTGCGATTTCTCCAGTTTCTAAGATAAATGGAATTGGTGCATTTGCATCTTGAAGAATTAAAGTATGAAAAGCTGGTTCAGTTACTTTTCCTTTTATTTCGAATTTTCCGTTTTCAACTTTTACAGTATCAAGGGCAACTGTCATGTGCGTTACTGGATCTTGACCTTGAAGGATGATAGTTTTTCCGTTTGCAATTCCTGTTGCAGTTCCTGTAATTAGATACTCTCCGTCTTTAACTTTGCTGCATGAAATAATTGCTACAGAAGCTGTAAGTAAAAAAAATATTTTTTTCATTATAAATATTAATTAGTTAATTGATTTGTGCAACAAAAGTATTTAAAAATATAGAACATCAAGAATTTTGTAACCTAAAATTTTGTTATAGTTTTTTATGCTGTAAAGTCCCTAAAATCAAGCGATTTGCTTGTTTTATATGTTTTGAAACTATTAATTGTGTATTTATTTTGAATGAAAATAAACAATTTAGCATTTTTAAGGCATAAAAAAAGCACTCTGTAATGAGAGTGCTTCTAGGTATATTTTTGATCAAAAACTATTCTTGATTTGTTTTCTTTCTCCAAGTAAAAGAGTTCAGGATATGTCTTTTTGCAAATCTTCCTGGTGAATCAGCATTTACCATTTTCACGTAAGTTGCTTTAGGAACACTGATGTATTCGTAAACACTTCCGTTAGAGAAATCAATAATCAAACGACCTTCTACAAATTTGTAATCTGTAATAGTACAAGTTGAAATTGTCTCAGTATATTCAGGTAAATTAAGTTTAATAGTATCAGGGTGAATACTTACTAAAAAGTGGTAAGCTTCGATGATCGTTTTACTTTTTTCTTCTGCTTCTTTTAAACCAGCTTCATTTCCAACAAATTTATCAGGATGAGATTCTTTCATCGCATTACGATAGATTGTTTTTAAATCTTTTAACTCTGCAGTTTTCTCTACGTTTAGTAACTTACGGTATTCAACTATTTTTTTCATAAATAAAAGGTAACTACTTGTCTATTAGTTTGAAATCGATATTAATTAGTTCAAATCGACAAATTTTTTGCAAAGGTACACTTTTTTTTAACTTTTTAGTTTTCATCCAAAAAATATTCTTTTTGAATTATGAATTATGAATTATGAATTATGAATTATGAATTATGAATTATGAATTATGAATTATCTTGTTACACACAAAGAAAAAACTCATAACTCATAACTCATAATTCATAACTTATAACTTATAACTTTTTTAGTTTTCCGGCTTATGATTAGCCTTATCAAAGTTTCTGGATTTCTTTGGATATTTATCATAGCTCATATCGCTTGGGTTTTCAATAACCGATTTTATTGTAATCCAATCACCTTCTTTAAATTTTGCCTGAACCATTTTATAGTCTAAAAGATAAGCGCCGCAGAAATAATTATTGTTTTCATCTTTTTCGATAATACCGGTAAAAACTCCCTTTTGCGGCATTTTTTGTTCTAAATCTTTAGACATCTTTTTTTTATTTAAAATTGAAGATGCAAAGTTAATCAATTTAGGTTTGTTTTAGGGAGTTCGTGACAATCTCAGTATATTTGCATATGCAGAAAAATTTTAAGCCTCATCCAAATTCATTTAAAAATACTTTTTGTGCTTTTCATGAAGTGCTTCCAGATCGAATTGAAGGTTTGAAAAAACAATTTGAAAGCAAAGCCGGAAGTACTTATTATTATACTGAAGAAGGAATGTACCGCGTTTCTAACCATTGGGGAAGATTGGCAAACAGCAAATGGCGTTTGATCGCGCGTGAACCGGAAACCGAATCAAAAACGAAAATTGGTTTTGCCAAATGGAACGAATTTTATCCCGATAATGCTGAAGATAAACTATATTATATAGAAGCCGATTTCGATAAAAACCTTGCCAATTATCAGCATAAAAATAATCCGGAATATGACGGAAAAGCCATTTTGAGAACGAGTTTTGAAACCACAAAAAGATTAAAACAAGTCCGAAATTTACAACAGCTGACTTCTTGGGCAAAATATTTTGATTACGACGATATTGATGATTTAAGAAAACAGATTATCAATGAACTGATTTTTACAGAAAAAAGTTTAGAAGAAATTAAAAGAGAAATATAATGGGACGCAATAACGAAAGGAATATCAAAAAGCACAATGACAAATTGCACAAAGCCCAGGCAAAAGCAAAACAAGCTGAAATTTCACGTAAAGAAAAGCTGAAAGAAATTGTGAAAAAATTCAACGAAAATAAAGAGTAATAAATATTGTTTCAAGTTTCAGGTTGCACGTTTCAAGTTGTTGGAACGAAAACCTGAAACTTGAAACCTGAAACAAAACATATGAATAGTAAATTTGAAACATTAAAAGCAGACGTTCAAGAAATTATTGATTTGATAGCTGCAAAAAACGAGAGAGAAGCAAATAATAAATTGCTTGAAGTAAGCGAAACATTAGACGAAATGATTGATTTTGCTGAAGAAGATGAGGAAGTAAGGGAAATTAGTCGTTACCAGGTTTTGCTGAATCAGCTTCATGTAAAAATTAACGGTGAAGAAGAAGTTGATGGCGACGCATAAATGTTATTGCGATACAGGATTATTGTTTGAAGATTGCTGTGGATTGTATCTTCAACAAAATCAAAAAGCACCAACCGCTTTGGCGTTAATGCGTTCAAGATATTCCGCATACGCAACACACAACGCCGATTATCTTTTAGAAACCACTTATACTTCTGAAAGAAAATATTATTCAAAAGCTGAAATTCTGAAATGGGCAACAGCGAACAAATGGCAAAAATTAGAAATTCTGAGTTTTACTGAAAATACCGTAGAATTCAAGGCTTATTTTTTAGATGCCAATCAAAAACCGCAAGTTCATTATGAATTCTCGACTTTTAAATTCGAAAATAATGCATGGTATTATGTTGATGGAAAGTTTGAATAATTAATATATCTAACACTGTTAGTCCTTAATTTTGGTTAGATATTTTAACTAAAAATTAATAAACGTTTCGTTTTTCATAATTCTAAAAAGATGTAATTTTAAAATTATGAAAAACGAATTTAAAAAAGGTTTTTATTTTAAGTCGTACGAAGCCCCATTTCAGTCTCCGTTTGAGAAACTTTTTGGCATTTTCAAAGAGCTGATCACCCATACTTCGGGGGATTTTGATGAAGCAATCAACTGGCTTCGGGAGCTAGACAAGGAATATAAACTGACCGACGAGAACTACACAATCGATGATTTTATCGAAGATTTAAAAAAGAAAGGTTACATAAAAGACGAGGTCAAACAAGACGGTTCAAATGGTTTTGGAATAACAGCCAAAACAGAAAGAGCAATTCGTCAGCAAGCTTTAGATCAAATTTTCGGGAATTTGAAACGTTCTGGAAATGGAAATCATAAAACAAAACATGCCGGAAACGGAGATGAACATACGGGAGAATTCCGTGAATTTAATTTTGGCGATGGTTTAGAGCGAATTTCATTGACCGAAAGTCTTCGAAATGCTCAAATCAACAACGGCGTAGAAAGTTTCATGCTGACAGAAAATGATTTGGTTGTTGAGGAAACGCAGTATAAAGCACAAATGAGCACGGTTTTAATGATAGACATTAGCCACAGTATGATTTTATACGGCGAAGACCGAATCACTCCGGCCAAAAAAGTAGCGATGGCTTTAGCTGAATTAATCACAACACGTTATCCAAAAGACACACTTGATATTTTGGTTTTTGGAAATGATGCCTGGACAATTCCAATTAAAGATTTGCCGTATTTGCAAGTTGGACCGTATCATACTAATACGGTTGCCGGACTTCAATTAGCAATGGATATTTTACGTAGAAAACGAAATACCAACAAACAGATTTTCATGATTACGGATGGAAAGCCAAGCTGTGTTCGTGAGCGCGATGGTTCTTATTATATGAACAGCAACGGTCTCGACGAATATATTGTTGATAAATGCTACACACAAGCACAGCAAGCCAGAAAATTACACATTCCGATTACGACTTTCATGATTGCAAACGATCCTTATTTGCAGCGATTTGTGAATCATTTCACTGAAGCAAATCAGGGAAAAGCATTTTACACTGGGATAAAAGGTCTTGGTGAAATGATTTTTGAAGATTATGAAACGAATAGGAAAAAGAGAATTAAATAAAGGTTCTAAGTTGCTAAGATTCTAAGAGGCTAAGATTTCTTTTGGCACGTGCCAAATGTAGAGATGCACAGTAGTGCATCTACGTAAAAACGGTGAGACACATATTTGTTCATCAAAATCATAAACAAAAACAATTCAATATACATTTCAATAAAATGGAAATAAACAATATAAAGACATTAGGCCAATTAAAAGCCTCTGGATATAAAAGTACAAGCATTAAGGATGAATTACGAAATAATCTTCGTGAAAAAATAAAATCAGGAAAGCCTGTTTTTGAAGGCGTTCACGGTTTTGAAAACACAGTAATTCCCGAATTAGAGCGTGCCATTCTTTCTCGTCATAATATCAACTTACTAGGACTTCGCGGACAGGCAAAAACACGTTTGGCACGCAAAATGGTAGAATTATTAGATGAATATATTCCGTTTGTGGCTGGTTCAGAAATTAATGATGATCCGTTAAATCCGATTTCGCGTTTTGCAAAAGATTTAATTGAAGAAAAAGGAGATGAAACTCCAATTTCGTGGTTGCATAGAAATGAGCGTTTCTTCGAAAAACTAGCAACACCTGATGTAACTGTTGCCGATTTGATTGGAGATGTTGACCCAATAAAAGCAGCGAATTTAAAGTTATCTTATGCGGATGATCGCGTGATTCATTTCGGAATGATTCCGAGAGCCAATCGCAGTATTTTTGTTATTAACGAATTGCCCGATTTGCAAGCCAGAATTCAAGTAGCATTGTTTAATATTCTTCAAGAAGGTGATATTCAAATTCGCGGATTCAAATTAAGAATGCCTCTTGATATGCAGTTTGTATTTACTGCAAATCCAGAAGATTATACCAACAGAGGAAGTATTGTAACGCCTTTGAAAGATAGAATTGGTTCACAAATTTTGACACATTATCCTGAAACCGTTAAGATTGCCAGAACCATTACGGAACAAGAAGCTAAATTAGATGAAAGTCAAAGTGAAGTGGTTTATGTGCCAGGTTTGGCAAAAGATATTTTAGAACAAATTAGTTTTGAAGCGCGCGAAAGCGAATACATCGATAACAAAAGCGGTGTAAGTGCCCGAATGAGCATTACAGCTTTTGAAAATTTAATTAGTACAGCAGAACGCCGTGCATTGAAATCAGGAGCAGATAAAACGGTTTTACGCTTGTCTGATTTTATGGGAATTATTCCCGCCATTACTGGAAAAGTTGAATTGGTTTACGAAGGAGAGCAGGAGGGAGCGGCTGTTGTCGCGCAGTATTTAATTGGTTCCGCTATCCGAACTTTATTTCCTGAATATTTCCCTAAAATTGAAAAACTAGAAAAACCCGGCGAAAAAACACCTTATTCTGATTTAATAGAATGGTTTTTTGCAGAAAGTGGTTTTGAATTATTAGACGACGCTTCAGATGCAGAATATAAAGCAATTTTAGACGAAGTGACACCGTTAGATATTCTGCTTAAAAAATATCAGCCTGAACTGGACAAAAAAGACCAATACTTTGTCAAAGAGTTTGTTTTATGGGCATTGGTAGAATATAAAAAATTGAGCAAAGACCGTTTTGCAACTGGACATCAGTTTAAAGATATGTACGGAAGTTATATTAGTAAATTGTAAATTATCAATTATAAATTATAAATTATTAATTGATAATTGTAATCCTTAAACCCGACAGGTTTTTAAAATCTGTCGGGTTTATTATTTTTAAAAACAGGATTACCAATTTTAATTAGTCTACCTTGCCATGTTGGCTGTATTTGCAGTTTTTCCCAAAAAAGAAATGGATGATAGTTTCGAAGACTTAATAGCAAGTTATATAGAGAATAAAATTGGAATATCAGAACGTTTTATGAGTGATGCTTTAGCAGATAATCTCAAACAAAATTTAATCAATTTAAATAATGAAAGTCTGCTATTGACAGCGGGAATAGGGAATTCTGAGAAGTTTGCTCTAGATGGAGCCATTAGAAAAGATGTAATTTACTGGCTTGATAAAAAGCATAATAATGTTTTCGAAAATGAGTTTTTTGACATAATTGATGCTTTCGTACTCTATTTAAACGAAAGTTGTTTTGCAGGAATTACGGGTTACGAGTTCCATTATTCTTTATACGAAAAAGGCGATTTTTATTTAAAACATCTCGATCAATTCAAAAATAATTCGAGTCGTAAATATTCAATGATCAGCTATCTGAATAGTAATTGGAAAGAAAGTGATGGCGGAGAATTAATGGTTCACCAAAACAAAAGTCAGCAGAAAATTTCGCCAGTTCAGGGCAAAACGGTTTTCTTTAAAAGTAATGAATTGGTTCATGAAGTGTTAGTTACTCAAAATACCCGAATGAGCATTACAGGCTGGCTAAAAAGCGATTAATATGTTTTTTTTTTGAAAGTATAAAACAGATAAACACTATTTTTGTTTCAAAAATTAATTCTATGTTATTTCTTATTTTAAGCATTTTATGCAGTGTAACAGTTGGTATTATCTTCAAAATCACCCGTAAATACAATGCAAATGCAATTCAAATCATTACTTTCAATTATGTGATGGCATTAACACTTTGCTATTTTACTTTTAATCCAAATATTACTGAAGTTCATACAGATGCACCTTGGAACATTTATATTGCAGTTGGTGTTTTGCTTCCAATAGTTTTTCTGTTTTTGTTTTCCTCTATAAAACATATGGGAATCGTAAAAACAGATGCTGCACAACGATTATCACTTTTTATTCCAATAATTGCAGCTTGGCTTATCTTTAAAGAAGAATTTAATTCCTATAAAGTAATAGGATTGATAATTGGGTTTGTGGCGCTTTTATTCATCTTAAAAAAGCAATCTGGAAACAACGAAAATAAGTGGATTTATCCAGCTGTAGTGTTTCTGGGTTTTGGAATAATCGATATCCTTTTTAAACAAATAGCACTTTACACGGCTTTGCCATATACAACGTCATTATTTATGGTTTTTGATATTGCATTGGCAGTATCCTTATTGATTGTGATATATGATGTGGTGCTGAAAAAGGAAAAACTTCAATCAAAAAATATTCTTTTTGGAGCTTTGGTCGGGATGTTTAATTTCGGGAATATATTATTTTATTTAAAAGCGCATAAAGCTTTCGCAGAAAATCCATCAACAGTTTTTGCAGGAATGAATATGGGCGTGATTGTTCTGGGAAGTCTTGTCGGCTTGCTTTTTTTCAAAGAAAAATTATCCAAAATAAACTTCATTGGAATCTTTTTAGCCTTAATAGCCATAATTTTTATTGTTTTTTCGCAAATAAGCTGATTTTTTTTAAGGTTGTAAAGCCTTAGTTTACAGTTGATTTTGAATTTATTTTAAAAGTTTTTAAAATTAACTCTACTAATTCGATAGAATTTATAAAATATATTTATAAATTTGTCTCAACAATGAAAAACTATAGTCTAAATATCATCCCGGTTATGTGCAGCTTGACGATGTGCTGCATGTCAAACGATGCGATGAAATGGCGTTAATAGAGAAAGTACTTGTTAGTTATTTTTTTTTTTTAGCCTTTCATGCACCAATGAAAGGCTTTTTTTAGAACTATTAATAACCATATATATGAGATCAAATAGAAATACAAATAGTATGATGCATTGCTGCTTGATGAAAATTCCATGTTGCACTTGCAGTTACTGCCGATTTTATTTCATGAGTTTATAATATGATGCCCCAAATCAATAACTAAAATTTTAAAACTTAAAAAGATGAGTTCAGAAATTATAAAACAGAATCCGTTTCAATCGATGATTGATCGTTTTAATATAGCAGCCGATATTCTTAATCTGGAAGAATCAATAAGGCTGAAACTGCAACGTCCTGAAAAACAAATTGTAGTGAATTTTTCTATTACTCTAGACAATGGAAAACAGCAAAATTTTGAAGGATATCGCGTCATTCACAATACGGCATTAGGTCCTTCAAAAGGAGGAATTCGATATGATACCGCCGTAAATCTTGACGAAGTGAAAGCCTTAGCGGCATGGATGACTTGGAAATCGGCCGTGACGGGAATTCCTTTTGGAGGAGCAAAAGGCGGTATTATTTGTGATCCAAGAACACTTTCTAAAACCGAATTAGAGAGAATTACAAGAGCTTATACAAAAGCCTTAGCGGATATTTTTGGCCCTGAAAAAGATGTTCCGGCGCCGGATATGGGAACAGGACCAGACGAAATGGGCTGGTTGATGGATGAATTTTCAATAGTACACGGCAAAACAATTCATGCTGTGGTTACGGGAAAACATTTGCATTCGGGCGGTTCTTTAGGAAGAGTAGAAGCAACAGGAAGAGGCGTTAGCATTATAACTTTATTGGCGCTTCAAAAATTAAAATTAAGACCGGCAAGATCAACAGTTGCAATTCAGGGTTTTGGAAATGTTGGACTGCATTCGGCTTTATTTTTATTCGAAAAAGGATTAAAAATAGTTGCGGTGAGTGATGTTTCAGAAGCATTTTATAATCCTGACGGAATCAATATTCCGGAATTGATTTTGTATTATAATCTAAATAACAAAAGCATAAAAGGATATCCAAATTCGGTTGCAATTAAACACGAAGAATTATTGCTTTTAGATGTTGATGTTTTGATTCCGGCAGCAAAAGAAGATGTAATTACGCAGAAAAATGCGGCAGCTATTCGTGCCAAAATTATTGTGGAAGGCGCAAACGGACCCGTTTCATCTGATGCTGATAAAATTTTGCATGAAAACAACGTTTTGGTTGTTCCAGATATTTTGGCAAATGCTGGAGGCGTTACGGTTTCTTATTTTGAATGGCTTCAGAATTCGCTTTTAGAATCCTGGAGAATTCACCAAATCAATACACGCCTTGAAGATATTTTAGAAAAAGGTTTTGAAACGGTTTTCAGAACGGCATTAAAGTATAATGTTACACCAAGAATTGCGGCTTACATTCTTGCTTTGCAAAAAGTTGCTGATACGCAATCTGTTAAAGAAGTAGCTTTGGAAGCTCCAAAATTCAAACAAAATTAGAAATTGGTTCTAAAAGATAAAGATCATTTTTGATAGTTGATATCATTTTGAAAAGTAAAAAATGAGATGACTTTTGAAGAGATCTTTATCTTTAGTTTTATAACGAATTGTATTTTAGTTTTATAAGAATAAAAAGAAATTAAAAAAATGGAACACATTAATTTTCTTGCTTTCGCAATGCCTGCTTTTTTTCTGTTTTTGTTTTTAGAATATAAGCTGGCACAACACAAAAAAAGGCCCGAAATTTTTAACTACGAAAGTTCAGTTTCAAATATTAGTATTGGTATTGCAGAGCGTTTAATTAATTTATTTATTGCAGCTAGTTTTTATCAGCTGTATTATTTTATTTATAATAATTACAGACTTTTTGATATTCCGAGCAATGTATTTGTTTGGTTTGCACTTATTCTCGCGACTGATTTTGTTTGGTATTGGTACCATCGATTGGGACACGAAGTCAACTTTTTCTGGGCCGCGCATATTGTTCATCATCACAGTGAAGAATTTAATTTTACGGCTGCAGCCAGAATCACTACTTTTCAGGCTATAGTGAGAACTGGTTTTTGGTGTGTACTTCCTTTTATAGGTTTTCACCCGGCAATGGTAATTACTATGCTGATTGTTCACGGAGCCTATTCATTTTTTACGCATACGCAGGTAATTGGCAGAATAAAATGGCTGGAGTATGTTTTTGTAACACCTTCTGTTCATGGCGTTCATCACGCTTCAGACGAAAAATATCTGGATAAAAATTACGGCGATATGTTTACCTTTTGGGATCGTCTTTTTGGAACTTTTCAGGAAGAAGAAGAAAAACCAAAATACGGTTTGACACATCCATTAAAAAGCTATAGTTTTCTGTGGCAACATTTTCATTATTATTTTGAAATTTATGAATTATGGAAACGCTCAAGTGGATTTAAAGCAAGATGGAAAGCTGTTTTTGGAAGTCCCGCACATATGGATCAGGACATTCGCCCGATATTAGAAAAGCGTTTTCTGCAGGATAAAAGCAATCCGCATCAGCGTTTGAGATTTCGAAATTACCTTTATATTCAACTCGGAATCTGTACTTTAATTTTAACTGCTTTTACTTATTATTTTGATTTACTAACTACGCTCGATAAAGTTTTTGTTTTGTCGGTTATCATCATCACCTTAATTAATTGTGGTGCGTTGTTGGAACAGCGAAAATGGATTTATTATCTGGAATACGCCCGAATTTTCATGATTACAACTTTCTTTTTGTATGAAGAGAATTTGACAGTATTCTTCTTTATTCCGCTTGCGATAATGATTTTTGCAGAGCAATTGTTTTCGCTCAGCAGATATTATCAAAATATGATTTTGCAGTTAGAAACTGTGGAATAGAAAACTATTTATTTAGATTTAGTTTGTCATTCCGAGGAACGAGGAATCTCCGCAAGTAACTCCGCAACGAGAGTCCAATCTTTGTAGAGCTTCTCGCGGAGATTCCTCGTTCCTCGGAATGACAAGATTGCGGATAAAAAAAACTTAGTACCTCAGAACCTTAGCATCTTAGAACCTTAACTACTTAAATCGTCTTAATCGCCATAATTTTCTCTTCAAAAGTATCTTTAAAGTCAGATTTACTTTTAATTCTGGTTTTGTACGTATAAATGGTAGCTACAGAAAGTTCCAGGAATTCTGCCATTTGATTGCTGTCCTGAATTCCTAATCGGTATAAAGCAAAAATCCTCAATTCAGTATTTAAAAGTTCACCTTTTTTGACAATGCATTTGTGGTCATTTGGAAATAAATGATTAAAATCAGTCACAAAAGTCGGAAACAGTTTAAGGAAGATTTCATCGAATTGATGAAACAGATTTTCGCGTTCTTCTTTGACATTATAGCGTTTTAAACTCGCAATAACTTCATCGGTTTTTTTGGTAATGATTTTATGAAGCGTACTTTTTTGAATGTGATCAATCTTATTAATGAAAGCCGAAGTTGCTTTGATAAAATACGTAATATATTCTTCTTTAATAGCATTTGCCTCGCTTAAACTAATGTTCATTTCCTGAAGCTGCGCATAAGACGAAGCCATTATTTTTCGGGCTTTATTTCTTTCTTTTAATTGTTTGAAGATAATAATCGAAAACAAAACAATAATAAAAGTCAATATCGTCAGTAGAATAATGATTCGTTCCAGTTTGTCATTTTTCTCTTTTACATTATTCAATTGCGCTTTTTCGATAATTGGTAAAATCGATGAAATTTCAATTTTGCGATGTCTGGCATTGTAGAAAGTTGCATCGTCCATTGCAATATTGATGTATTCATTGGCTTTGTCCAAATAACCCATTTTAAAAAGTTCATTGGCAAGATTTCGGAGCGCAACTGTTTCTTTTGTAGCATTTTTGACATCGGCGATTGCAGCAAGCGCCAGATATTGAATCGCTTTTTTAGTATAACCTCTTTCGGAATAAATATAACCAAGACTTGAAGTCGCAATGCCATAATAATCTGGTGGAAGGTTATAATTGTTGATCCAATAACTGAAAGCAAATTCGGCACCGCGCCAATCTTGTTGTTTTAGTCTTTTTAAGCTTTCGGCGGCCCAATATTCGTTGGTATTAGTTCCAATTAATTCCAAAGCTTTTTTCAGGAAATGATTTCCTTGCTGGACATAATGAATATTAAAACGCTGATCTTTATTGTAATCGGCTAAATCGTAATATGCACGGGCTTTAATATTGTAGTATTCGAATTTGTTTCTTGAATCGAGTTTTTGGTCGTCAACGACATTCAAAGTATCAATTGCTTCTTTGAATAATCCGGATGAAAGAAGTACAAAACCCTCCTTAATTCGGCTTTTGGCCAAAAATTTAGGGTCTTTTAAAACAATCGCTTTGATTTTTGCTTCTTCTAAATAATAATAAGCCGAATCATATTTAAACGATTTATATTCATCAAACAATGACATATAAGTATTGTAAAGCTGTTCATTGTTCTGACTTACTGTAAATTTTGATACATTTCTTTTTAAAGCTTCAATTTTTCGATATTTCTGTTTTAAGTAAACATCTTTTTTAAGAAGCACTTTATCTAATTCTTCTAAAACAGGATTTGTCTCTTTCGCAGTTAGAGAAAAACCTGCAATAAAAAAACATAGAATGAAAATTCTCTGCATGGTTTTGTGTTGGTTTAGGGTAAAAAAATCTTTTTTTGGTTTGTTCGAGTTAATTCGTTTTTTAATTCGGGATAAGCTTGAGCGGGCTTATTAAACAACTTTCAGTTTTTTAAAACTTCTTTGTGACAGAGCTTTAAAATGTGGTTAAGCATTCAAAAATAAGACATTAATGTTAAAAGTAGTCTAATTATTTGCAATTATACAATAAAAACCAATTATATATATGCATAGTGAAAAAAATATCGCTTTTAATTTTCATATTGTCATATTTACCATTAAAAAGGAGCTTATTTTCATCTAAACACCATCTTGATTTTTTGAAATATAAAAATAATGTAAAATATTGATTGTTAGATATTTATGTTTAAAAATCTTTCGATTATATCTTGATTTTTCTCAGACATTTTTTTTTAGATTTATTTAACATCTAGTTTCGTTCTGTCTTTTATAAGGCAGAAAAACTAACAAACAAACCACAAAATTTATGAGATGTAAAAGTATTTATTGGTTAGCTGTTGTTATGGGTTTAATGGCCACTGGCTGTGATAACACCGACGATGGAAGCTCAGTTGATCCGATTACCCTTTACGAGAAAGTACAAGGCAATTGGGGATTGACAAATTTGAAAATGGTTGACGAAGTTGCGAAAGCAAACAAAGTCGAACCAAACGAAGAAAACTTGAGTACGTACTTTAATTACGAAGATTTTAAAATTAAATTCAACGTAGATGAAAAGAACCAGCCAACAAGTTATGAAGTAACAGGAAATGTTCCTCCATTATTCGCTCCAAAAGGCTACTGGGCATTAAGTTCAGACTTCCAGCCAACTAATTTGGGTGTAACAAAAATCTATTTGTACAGTGATGCTCAGAAAACGCTAAAAACAGATGAGCTTAAATTATCATCAGTTCCGGGAAGCAATGAAGAAATGGAATTCCAATTAATTCATTCTTCTGGAGGTTCTCCGTTTGTGTCTTATGTGTTTAAATTAAATGCTATTAATTAAAAAGTAATATGAAAAAATTTATATATACAATTTTACTTGCCCTTTTGATGGCTCCTAATTTTACGCAGGCACAAGATGCCGCTGGAGCTGTAGGCAGTATGTCATCATTTCCTGTAGTTTACAAGTATGATGAAAAAGTGATTTGGTACTTTGATCTTTCAGGAACCACTTTTGCAGAGACTGAAGATGTTTATATTTGGATTTGGTCGCCATCAGAACCAGATGCCGGACATTGGGAAAACTCTTCAGATTTTGCTAAGCTAAAATATGAAGGAAATAAAATTTGGAGTTTTACTTTGACTCCAACGCTTTATTTCTCTAAAACGCCTGATGAAATTGCAGCAAGCGCCGGATTTTGGTTTCGTTTGAAAAACAAAAACGGATCAAAACAAAGTGATGTAGCCAATATGCCTTATACTGATTTTTCTTCTTTCTATACGGCAAATGAATTGATCAGATCGTATCCAACAAAACCTTTGATTGATAAACCAGTGAGTATTTTATTCAATTCGAATTTAAAAGATGGTTTTGCAGGTGTTCCTAGTGTACATTTTCACTCTGGATTAAACAATTGGGCTGTTTTGCAAGAATACCAAGCGTGGATTCCAGAAGTATCTGAAAAGACAAAATTGAAAGATTTAGGAAATGGTTTTTACAGAATGGATTTGATTCCGCAGCAATATTACAATCCGCCAGCAGGTTTTGTTATGGAGAATATTACTTTCCTAATGGTAGCAAAAGACTGGACGACTAATTCTGGCGACCAAATTATTTATGCAGGAGAATTTATTCCGCCACCGCCGCCAAGTTTCAGTTTTTTCCCATCGGTTATCAGTCAAAAAGATTTTCTTGGAATGTCAAGAAAAAATAATGAAGTGGGTGTAAACAAACTTATTTACACCATCACGGCAGGAAGCAAAACAATATCTGGTGAGTTTACAGGAGGTACAGCTGAAATAAAAGGATTTGTCAATTTAGTTTCAGAATTAAATGGTGTTCAGGGTTTAAGTGAGATTCATGTTTTGGTAAAAGACAACAAAGACAAAACAATCTCAGATACTTCGATACCTCTTAAAACTTTAGACAAATAATTCACTATCAAATTAAAACATCAATTCTAATGAAATGAGCATAATCCCAAATTAGTCATTAAACCAATAATGGCTATGCGAATTACATATGACTGATAAAAAACAATAAATAACGACATATGAATAGTAAAAATAAAAAAATAGTCCTGCATCAAATGTGGACTACTAAAACTGCAGTATTCATGATTTTCATGCTTTTTCTTTCGGCAGGAATGTTTGCTCAGGAAAAAAAGCAGGTATCAGGAACTGTGTATGACAATACAGGAACTGTATTGCCAGGCGCTTCGGTAATTGAAGTGGGAACAAAAAATGCAACCACAACAGATTTTGACGGAAAATTTACTTTGACGGTAGCCGTAGGAGGTTCGATTGAAGTTTCATTTATTGGATCAACAAATCAGAAAATCCAAATCACTTCGGCAACTAAAAATCTTGATGTGCGTTTGCAAAATGACGGTTATCAATTAGCTGAAGTTCAGGTTGTAGCTGTTGGTTACGGAACTCAAAAGAAATCTGATTTAACTGGAGCAATTTCAACTGTAAAAGCAGATGATTTAGTAAAAGGAACAATCTCTTCTACAGAACAAGTTTTACAAGGAAAAGTAGCAGGTTTAAATGTTATTCGTCCTTCAGGTGATCCTGCTGCAGGTTCAACTTTACGTTTACGTGGAGGAACTTCTTTGACAGCGAGCAACAATCCTTTAATTGTAGTTGATGGAATTGCAGGTGTTGATATCAACATAGTTCAGCCTTCAGATATTAAAACAGTTGACGTTTTGAAAGATGCTTCAGCAACTGCGATTTACGGTTCAAGAGGAGCAAACGGAGTTATCATTATTACTACAAAATCAGGAACAAAAGGCGTTTCTGTTACGTATAGCGGATTATCAAGTATTGGTTATGTAACTGATAATTTAGATTTATTATCAGCAAATCAATGGAGAAATTATGTTCGTAATACAGGAAATAAAGATGCAGTTGATTATGGTGCAAATACAAACTGGCAAAAAGCAATCGAGCAGACAGCTATTTCACAATCACACACTTTAACTATTAATTCGGGTAAAGCTGATAGCGGTTTCAGAACTTCTCTTTCATACTTAAATAATGAAGGAGTTATTAAGAATTCTGGTTTAGAAAGATTGAGTGGAAATATTAGCGCTTATCAATATCTTGGAGATAATAAAGATGTAAAATTTGACACGGGATTATTTGCCAACATCGATAAATGGCACCCAATTGATTACAGAATTTTTGAATATGCTTATAACCTGAATCCAACAATTCCGGTTTATACACCAACAGGAGAATTTTCATCTGTAGCAGGAAATCAGTATTATAATCCGGTTGAGCTTTTGACAAACAGAACAGTTGACAATGAAAGACACAGACTTTTAGGTTATTTTAAAACTGAAGTTAAATTTTTGAATGATTTCCTGGCTGTTGCTAATATTTCTTTGGAACATAATGCAGTTAAAGGAGGTACTTATAAACCAAGTTATGCCGTTTTAGAAGGAGCTACAGAAGGTGGTTACGCTCAAAGAACATACGCTGAATATACAAATGCACAAGGCGAACTTTATGTGAATTATAATAAAGTAATCGACAAACATACTATCAGCGCACTTGCAGGATATTCATATTTAGAAAATATCTACCAAGGTTTTGGAGCACAAAGAAGCGGTTTTGTAACGGATGCTTTTAGCTATAATAATTTAGGTGCAGGTTACAAATATCGTTTAGGTGATGTGTATTCGTATAAAGGAAAATCAAATTTGGTTTCATTTTATGCTCGTGCCAATTATTCTTATGACGGAAAATATTTGCTGACTGCAACAGTAAGAAGAGACGGTTCAAGCCGTTTTGGAGAAAACAACAAATGGGGAACTTTTCCATCAGCTTCTGTGGCTTGGAAAATTTCAAATGAAGGATTTATGGATTCTACAAAAGGCTGGCTTGATAATTTGAAATTGAGAGTTGGTTATGGAGTAACAGGTAATCAAGACGGAATTGGAGAGTACAAATCGCTTTCTATTTTAGGAGTTGGAAACGACAGTTATTATGATCCAGTTACGGGAACTTGGAGTTTGGCTTATTCGCCACAGCAAAATCCAAATCCTGATTTGAAATGGGAGTCAACTGAGCAGTTAAACATTGGTTTTGATTTTACGCTTTTCAATAGAATTACAGGTTCATTTGAGTGGTATTCTAAACAAACAAAAGATTTATTATACACTTACGAAGTGCCTCAGCCACCTTATTTAGTTGGAACAATGTTGGCAAACGTTGGTGAAATGTCAAACAAAGGAGTTGAGCTTACTTTGAATGCTGATATTATAAAAGGACAAAAATTCAATTGGAATGCTAATTTGACACTTGGACATAACGTTCAAAAAATCGAAAAACTTTCGAATCCAACCTATAAAACAGATGTAATTTACAGCGGTTCTTTACACGGTTTAGCAGGTATGTCTGGACAATATTCTCAAATTATTGCTGAAGGTTATCCTGTTGGAACTTTCTGGGGATTCAGAAATGCTGGGCTTGATTCAGCTGGTAAAATTCAGTACTATAACAAAGCAGGAGATATCGTTGCAGAAAGCGCTTTAGTAGATGATGATAAAACAGATTTAGGAAATATTCAGCCAGATTTGACATTAGGAATCGGAATGAACTTTACTTACGGAAATTTTGATCTTGGAATCAGCGGTTACGGAATGTTTGGGCAAAAAGCATTAAACGCAACAAACATGATGCTTAATGATCCAACAAGATTGCCAGCTTACAATGTTCCAGATGATTTCTTAGGAAGCGGAATTACATCAGCTCCTAAATATTCTGACTACTGGATTGAGGATGCTTCTTTCTTTAGACTTCAAACACTTTCTTTTGGTTATACAATGCCTCTTGGTTTGCAAAAAAAATCAAAACTTAGATTTTATTTAATGGGTGAAAATCTTTTTGTAATTACAGGTTACAAAGGTGTTGATCCAGAAATTGGCTTAAATGCGCAAAACGGCGTAAACGGTGTTATTGATCAAACAGGTTTAGCATCTCCAGGTATCGACAGATATAACAATTATCCTAGACCAACAACAATTTCTGTTGGATTAAATTTCTCGTTAAATAACTAAGCGAATTAACTCAAAAATAGAACAAATGAAAATCAAAATAACAGCAGCAATATTAATGAGCATGCTTTTTACGATATCATGTACAGATTTAAGTGAAGACTTATATGATAAAGTAGAGGATGGAAATTTTGGAAACACTTCCAAAGAAGTTGATGCATTAGTTGGAGGGGCTTATTCTTCTCTAAGAGGATTCGCTGACGGAATATCAAACAATTACCCAACTTGTGAATATGTATTCTTTTTAACTGAAACCGTTTCTGATGAAGCAACAATTCCTACCAGAGGAACAAACTGGTACGATGGAGGACAATATCAGGATGCACAGAAACATACTTGGAAAGCGGATAACCGAATGATTCTTTCGGCTTGGCGTTACAATTATACCGGAATTGCAAAGATCAACTCCATCATTTATCAAATCGATAAATCGTCTTTGACTGATACTGCAAAAGCGCCAATTTATGCTGAATTAAAAGCTTTAAGAGCATACTATTATTACAATCTTTTAGATTTATTTGGAAATGTGCCAATTGTAACCAATTTTGAAGACACATCACTTCCATCAAATTCTACAAGAAAACAAGTATATGATTTTGTTGAAAAAGAATTGACAGATGCTCTTCCGCATTTAAATTCAAATGTGGTCTATTCTAAAATGACTAAAAATGTAGCGTATTCTTTATTGGCAAGATTATATCTAAATTCTGAAGCTTTTATTGGAACAGCGCGTTGGCAGGATTGTTTGAACATGTGTCAAAAGATTTCGGGTTATTCATTAACACCAGATTTCTTTGCCAATTTCGCTACAGAAAATCAAAAATCAACTGAAATTATTTTTGCAATTCCTTACGATTCAAAAGCAGGAACTCTTGGAAATTACATGAATTCAATGTCGTGCCACTACTTGCATAAATTGACTGTTTCTGCAACTGGCGATTATCCTTGGAGCGCAAACGGAATGTGTGCACAGCCTGGTGTATTTTCTGCTTTCGCCGATACAGACAAAAGAAAAAAATGTATGGTTGCCGGAGATCAGATTAATAAAGCGACAGGACAAGTTATCGTTATGGATAACGGTGAAAAGTTGACTTATACTGAAGAAGTTACAAGTGTTGCTGACGCTAAAGAAAATCAAGGAGTACGTTTAGGAAAATATGAAATGAAAGAAGGCGAAACTTGGGAACGTGATCACGATTTAGTGGTGATTCGTTATGCTGAAATTTTAATGATGCAAGCGGAATGTTACGTTCGTTTAGGATCTCCTGATTTGGCAAAACCATTCTTGCAGCAAGTAACAGCACGTGCGGGTGAAGAAATGCCAGCAACAATTGATCTTCATTTTATTGATCAGGAATTACTTAAGGAATTTACGTTTGAAGGAAGAAGAAGAACAGATAACATTCGTTTTGGAACATTCTTCTTGCCATGGTGGGAAAAAGGAACTACTGAAAAATACAGAGCGATTTTCCCAATTCCAAGTACCGTTTTAACAACAAATAAAAACCTAAAACAGAATCCTGGGTATTAGGTTATTGAATGTCAGTCTTCCATGTTGGTTAGTCGTGGAAGGCTGACATATTTTTAAGTCAGTTGGCTTCTATAAAAAATATTTTAGCCACAGATTAAATGATTTTCACAGATTATTATACGATAAGAAATCCTTTTTAATCGTTTATCCCGATAGCTATCGGGAATGGCAAAAAATATAAAAAACAAATTACATCAATATGAAAAGATATATCACCTTATTGTTTTTTGGAGTCGTGAATATTTTAATCGCCGCCGGATGTAGCAGCAGTGATGACAAAGGTCCAGATAAACCAACTGAGCCCGAAACACTTGCACCAGTAGCGATTGAAAAAACAAACAGTACCAAAATTTACGTTCATTATATGCCTTGGTTTGAAACCAATGAAAGCAGTGCCGATAAAAAATGGGGATATCACTGGACAATGGCAAACAAAAATCCCAATACTATTGGAGCAAACAACCGCAGGGAAATAGCATCATACTATTATCCACTGATTGGGCCTTATCATTCGGGCGACAAAAATGTGATTGAAAATCATTTATTATTGATGAAATATTCAGGAATCGATGGTGTTTTGATCGATTGGTACGGCACTTATGACGTAAACGATTACCGAATGGTAAAAGAAAACACAGAGCAATTAATCGCGATGCTAAGTAAAGTCGGACTTGAATATGCAATTGTTTACGAAGACAGAGTAACAACAAATGTTGTAAATGCAGGAAAAGCAATTTCGGTAACGAGCGCTGCAAAAACCGATTTAGCTTATATGCAGACGAATTACTTTTCTAACGCCAACTATATCAAAATAAACGGAAAACCTTTATTGTTGAATTTCGGGCCGATTGTATTGCAAACACCAGCCGAATGGACAAACGTTTTTAGCACATTATCTGCAAAACCAATTTTCCTGACGCTTTGGGATCAATCTGTTGAAGCGGGAGATAATGCTTCTGGAGAATATTCATGGGTTTATAAAAACAGCACTTATTTAACGAATTGGTACACTAATACAAAGCCAAAACTTTCAGTTGCAATGGGAAGTGCTTATCCTGGTTTTAAAGATTTTTATGCCGAAGGTGGAGGCGGAGCAGCAATTGGCTGGACAATCGAGCACAATAATGGAGCAACGCTTGACGAAACACTTAATCTGGCAAAAAATGCAAACTTGAGCTACTTGCAATTGATTACATGGAATGACTTTGGCGAAGGTACAATGTTTGAACCAACAGTTGAATTTGGTTACAATTATATCGAAAAAGTAAAAACTTTTGCCGGAGTAAAAAACACCGAATCCTATTTTGCAGATATCAGCAAACTATATAACCTAAGAGTTGAAAAGAAAAGCAGTGCCGATGCTCAGAAAAAATTAGATCAGGCTTTTAATTATTTTGTTTCGATGCAACCTGCAAAAGCAAAACAAGTAATAAGCGAAATAAAATAAGAGCTGTAATTAATACAATTAAATAATGAAAAACATAAGATATAGATACTGCCTGATCGCATTAGCCTCAATGCTGATTTGCGCCTGCGGTACTAAAAAAACGACATATAAAATCAGCTCTCCTGGAAAAAACACCGAATTAGTTTTTGAATTGACTGCTTCTGGACAACCTCAATATAGTTTTACATCTGGCGGAAAATCGGTTATTGAGCCTTCTTTGTTGGGTTTTGAGTTTCAGGGAATTCAAAAAATGACAGATGGTTTTGAAGTAGTTTCTACCGAAGAAAAAACTTCTGATGAAACTTGGGAACAACCTTGGGGGGAATTCAAAAAAGTAAGAGATCATCACAATGAATTGATTGTTCATTTAAAAGAAGCAAAAGGTGAGGAACGCTTAGTTGATATTATTTTCAGAGTTTTTGATGATGGTTTAGGATTTCGTTATTCTTTTCCCAAACAACCTAATTTAGGCAAAGTGAAGATTTCGAATGAAGTTACGCAGTTTACTTTTAAATCAAATAATGATGTTTGGTGGATACCGGTGCACCGAGAAAACAGCTATTATGAAAGTGAATATCGCAAAACACCAATTAGCAAAACCGATACCATTAATACTCCGGCTACTTTCGAAACAAAAGAGAAATTATATGTAGCGATTCACGAAGCAAATTTGACTGATTTTGCTTCAATGACACTTTTAAAAACAAGTGACAAACAATACAAAAGTGATTTAGTGCCTTGGGCTGATGGTGTAAAAGTCTATGCTGAAGCTCCTTTTGTAACGCCTTGGAGAACTATTGTTGTCGGAAAAACACCTGGTGATGTGGCGACTTCGACTATTATGCTGAATTTAAATGAGCCTTCAAAAATTGAAGATCTTTCCTGGATTACGCCATCAAAATACATTGGAATTTGGTGGGGAATGCATTTAGAAAAATTCACTTGGGGACAAGGTCCAAAACACGGTGCTACAACAAAAAACACCAAAGAATATATTGATTTTGCTGCGAAAAACAATTTTGACGGAGTTCTGGTGGAAGGCTGGAACGAGGGCTGGGACGGCGACTGGACTGCCGACGGATCTGCATTTAGTTTTGTAAAAGCCTATCCCGATTTTAATTTGGAAGAAATTACAAAATATGCGGCCATTAAAAATGTCCGTTTAATTGGTCACCATGAAACTGCCGGCGCTTCTAAACATTATGAAAGTCAGCTTGAAGATGCTTTTAAACTGTATCAAAAAATGGGAGTAAACTCGGTTAAAACGGGTTATGTAAACAAATACTTGGATAAAAAAGAATGGCACGACAGTCAGTATGGAGCGCGTCATTACAGAAAAGTAATCGAAACGGCTGCTAAATATCATATCATGATTGATAATCACGAGCCAATGAAAGGAACGGGAATTCAGCGTACATATCCAAATTTTATGTCGCAAGAAGGCGGAAGAGGGCAGGAATACAATGCATGGTCAGTTGATGGCGGAAATACTCCACAACATTTAACAACTTTGCCATTTACAAGAATGCTTTCAGGGCCGTTTGATTATACTCCGGGGAATTTCAATTTTGATTACAAAACACCTTCCGGAGCACGAGTTCAAACCACTTTGGCAAATCAATTGGCTTTGTATGTGATTATTTTCAGTCCGTTGCAAATGGCTTCAGATTTACCTGAGAATTATGTTGGAAAACCTGAATTTCAATTCATAAAAGATGTTCCGTGTACTTGGTCTTTCACAAAAGTCTTGGATTCTAAAATTGGAGAATATACTACAATTGTCCGAAAAGATTGGGACGAGAAAAACTGGTATTTAGGTTCAATTACAAACAAAGATGCCAGAGATTTAAAAGTGGAATTATCATTTTTAGATACCGGAAAAGAATATGAAGCAACAATTTATGCTGATGGAGAAGGAGCAAATTATAAAACAAATCCGTATCCGGTTACGATTTCAAAACAAAAAGTAAATAATAAAAGCGTAATAAATATCAAATTGGCAGCTGGTGGAGGAACAGCTATAAAATTCACTCCGTTAAATTAATTGAATTAGTTTTCGTTTTATTTTAGTTAAGTTTAAGTTTGAGCAAATGAGCCCGATTTCTTTTTAAAGATTTCGGGCTTGTTTATTTTTGTTTCAAGTTTCAGGTTTTAAGTTTAACCGCAAAGGACGCTAAGATTTTATACTTAGTTGGGTTTTACATAAACGCAAAGTTCGCAAAGCTTTGTGTAAAAAAACTTTGCGAACTTTGCGTAATCCTTAGCTCCCGATAGCTATCGGGATTGCGGTTAAAAAAACTTAGAGCCTTAGAATCTTAGAACCTTAGCAACTTTATTTATGAAGTTTAACATGGCTTCCAAAAGTATAAACAGCAGCTATAGTTGGTCCATTATAACCCCATTTAAAGAAACCATTAAGTCTTTCTTTTTCAGCGTCAATTCTAATGTTTAAGCCTGTAAATCCTGCTGTTAAACTAAAATTTTTATAAACGTTGTATAATACAGAAAGGTTGTAGCTCAAAATACGACCATCGATATCATTTACTTTTAAAGCGAAGTAATTGAAATTAGCATAAAGCCCCACTTTTTTGCCTAATACAAATTCTCCCCAAATACCAATGTCTGGTAATGGCGCAGTCACACCAAAATCATCACTAAAAGAAACTTGCTGTGTTTGCCCTTCCAAACTCAGACCAACATCTATTAACATTACGTGAGCACCTATTAAGGCACCTATTTCATAAGTTGGTTTTGACACAAACGCGTAGCCATAATATATTCTAATAATCTGATTGTCAAAAAATGCTGAAACACGCCCATCAACTGGATAAGTATGATCACCAAATTCGATATCTTTTTGAAGGGTTTTTGTTGATGTTCTGTCTAAATAATAATATTCAGAACCTAGTCTTGATCTTCTTGAAATTCGCCACTCAAAAGCAGCAGCAAATGATTGGGTGTTTTTTTTAAAACCGAGATCTTTTTCAAAATCGATCATATTTCCAAAATTACCATTATTGCTTCCTACTTCAACTTGGGTATTATTTACAGGAAAAAATGCTCCGGCTGTAAATTTAAAACGTCTTGCATGCCAAGGCAAATCTTCGGGATCATAATTTTGAAAATCTTCGTCTGAATTATTGTGTACGGAAGGCAAAGTATCAGATGGAATTTCGGCGGTAATTTGTGCATTGGCTGAAAGACAAGAGAAGCAAACTATCATAAAACAAATTAATTTTTTCATCGGATTTAATTTTAGAGTTTTTGATAAATTTTTAACACTTAAAGTTAACAAAAAAAATCATTCATTTAATTTTTTACCGTTTAATATTTAGACAATTCTGTTGATTATCAGTTTGATAGCTTTTTATGGTTTGTAAAATCGAAAAATATCTCTTGAAAACGAGTGCCGCGTGAGGGATAGGAGTATGCTACCGAAGTAGCACGGATAGCCCGACAGCTTTTAAAAAAAGGCCTCAATACGCACAAAGCATATTAAGGCCTTTTTTTAAAAGGTGGCACGCCCTTATTGTATAAGTTATGAATTATGAATTATGAATTATGAATTATGAGTTATGAGTTATGAGTTATGAGTTATGAGTTATGAGTTATGAGTTATGAAATGTAAAATGATGACATATAGTGTGAATTCATAATTCATAATTCATAACTCATAACTAAAATTAAACTCTATCATAATCCGCTTTCCAGTGAATGATGGCTTTTTTGATGGCATCGCCGGTAAGGTTGTTTTTTAAAGCGTCTTCAAGCAAGGGCAAAAATTCATTGTCTGGCGCAAAACGAAGCGCGAAAATTTGATCATCAGTTAATTTGTATTCGAATTCTTCAAGTCTTTTTCCAGTTAAAGTGAAGTAACGGTAACGAAGTTCTAAGCGTACGATTCGGTTTTGCAAAATCAAGGCGTAATGCTGACGAAGCATGAAAGCCAGACAAAAAAGAAATATAAAGCAAACGCTTATAAATGACCAGATTAGCGCGTCGTTTGTATTGCAGGCAAAATAGATGCTGCATAGTAAAAAAACAGTTAGAATAGGATAATATACCAAATGATGAGGTGTGTAAAATCGTATGTGGTTGTAATAGGTTTGAACTTTCATAATTGTTGTTTTTGGTATTAATTAAAAAAACAAAGCTACCCTAAAAATTAGAATAGCTTTCTTTCTCAAAATAAACTAACATAACCAATGTTTCCTTTATACTTTAAACTTTTTAAAGTTTGTAATTCTATTTATTTGAAAAAAGCCTTCATTTCTGTCTTAAATCCTTGTTGCTATGGCTTTAATTTCTTGATAGTAAAATTAATACGTGTGGGATTTTTTTTGTTATACTTTAAGTTCAAATTGTTATAAAATTTCAACTATTGTTTTGTAAATCGGCAATAATTTTCCATTCGGATAATTTTGAGTCGAAAGTTTTTCCAGCATTGGCGGGACTTGTCGACGGAAGTGTGTAAAGTTGATAAGGATTTTTCAGATGTACGTATTTTTTGAAAAAGGCATGCGCTTTCTGGCCATTGAAAAGTATGGTTTTAATGTTTGGATGCTGTTTTAAAAAGCTTTCAAAATCGTTGGCAATTTCATTTTTAATGGCAGTGTCCAAACTTCCTATTCGTTCGCAGTATTGAAGAACGTCCCAAACTGCAATTTTATTTTTTTTAAGTATTTCTTTTCGGACTTCATAATCAGTGGAGAAATCTTCGTTTAGAATTATGAAAATGAATTTCCAGAAATTATTTTGTTTGTGCCCGTAATATTGATTTAGCTCTAATGATTTTGTACCAGGCATCGTTCCGAGAATCAGAATTTCAGAGTCGTTTGTTGATATTGGAGCGAATGAAAAGCTTTTCATTTTTTTTTTTGAATTAAGAAAATTTTTGTTTGAGTTAAATTTTTAATTCCGAAGTAATTATAAAACAAAACGCCAAAATTATATAACATTTTTGATCAATCGTTGACCGAACTTTGGAATATTGATTTATAAAACAAAAGAATTTGTTTTTTGCCTGAAATATGAAATAAAAATACCGAATCTAAATATAAGCAAAATGAAAATAGTTACCATACATACAGAGCAAATCCAAACAGTGTTTGAGGAATTAAATAATAATTTAGACGGAACAATAACTTTTGATTTCGATGAATATGCTTTAGAAATCAACAATAGTTTTGCTAAAGGAACTATAACGGGAGCTTCTTTCAACGATAATATTTCGTACGTTCAATTTGATATGACGTTTTCGACAGCGGTACGAATGGATTTTTTGAATGTAGTATCAACGCCTGTTTATTTTGCGTATTGTTCAAAAGGCGGTTTGTCACACAGTTTTGGAATTAATGGCGAAGAACGTAAGTTTCAGACTTTTCAAACTGCGATTTTGGCTTCAAATCAAAATCAGGATAATGTTTTGTTTTTTGAAAAAGATGTGAATACTAAACTGACTCTGATTATTGTAGGAACTGAGACAGAATCACATTTAATGCCTTCTTTGAATCAAAAAGTAAAAGAAACTTTTTTTGAAAATAATGCACTTCAGAACTTTTTTTATATGGGTTCATACAATTTAAAAATTGCTGAAAAAATCGAACAACTAAACGCTGTAACTCAAACCGGAATAGTTAGAAATTTGCTGAAAGAAGGAATTCTGAAAATTATTCTGGCAATGGAAATCCAACAACACAGCGACGATTTAAATGCTTTTCCGAAAGATGCAAATTGTCTGACTTTAAAAGAAATGGAAGAAATAAAAGAACTTTCAGAATTTATAAAATCAAGTCCAGAAGAACCATTTACGATAAAATCACTGAGTAAAAAATCGGGTTTATCGCCAAATAAACTTCAGGAAGGATTTAAAATGATTCACGACAGAACGGTTAATGATTACATCACGCACATGAGGGTTTTGAAAGCCGAAATTTTAATGCGTACATCTGATTTAAATATTTCTGAAATCGTATACTGCATTGGTTTTACGAGTAGAAGTTATTTCTCTAAAATCTTCAAACAAAAATTCAATTGTAGTCCAAAAGAATATAAGTTTAATTTAAGTTGCTAAGATACTAAGTTGCTAAGGTTCTAAGCTATATTGAAGCTGAGCTTAGAACCTTAGCAACTTAGAACCTCAGTACCTTTTTTCTCAACGCCCAAAGCGATAATATTCTAAATCCATATTGCTTTTATTATTTATCGAATCCAAAATTGAATTCATCCCGATGATGCTGAATGTGATTCCGTTGCCGCCAAAACCTAAAACGTAATGTTCGTTTTTTTTAGGATCTGGTTTTCCAAAGTAAGGCAAACCGTCTTTTGTTTCGCCGAATGTTCCCGCCCAGGAATAATCTAGTTTAAAATTAATGTTTGGAAATTTTCTTTTGAAAGAGCGCATCAAAAATTGTTCTTTTTTCGGAATTAATTTATCACGTTTTTTTGCGTCTAAAAATTCTTCATCACCTCCGCCTATAATCAATCTGTTGTCTGAAGTAGCTCTAAAATACAAATAAGGATTTGAAGTGTCCCATAAAATTGAGTTTTTGAAGACCGCAGGCAAATCAGGTAAACTTTCAGATGCAATGACATAAGTACTTTTTAAATCGACCACTTTTTCTTTTAGGGTTTCAGTGCTTTCATAACCAGAACAATGTATTATGTGCTCTGCCGTAATAAGATTTCCACTTTCAGTTTTAGCAATAGATTTGCCGCCATGATTACTTATCGATTCAATATTTGTGCGGTCAAAAATTTCCATTCCTTTGTCGCGGCAATAGATAAGTAAATCCTGCGCCAAATGATAAGGATCTACAACAGCGGCCGTTTTGGATTCTATACCCGCAATTGCTTTTAATCCCATTGTTTCTAATTCGGCTTTTCCAAGCCAGTTGACATCAAATCCGTGTTGTTTTCTAACCTTGAATTCATTTTTTAGAAAAGAAATATCTTTTTTAAGCGTACAGAAATAAATACTTTTTTTAAACTCAAATCCGCAGTCGCTTTGTATGGTGTCTATAATAGTTCGCAAATCAAAAATCGCTTTTTTCCCGTTTCTATAGCTGTTTATGGCACAATCAGCGCCACGCATTTTGATGAGTTCATGCAACGAAACATCAATTTCATACTGAAGCAATGCGGTGCTCGCGGCGGTGCTGCCATTACAAATATCGCGTCGGTCCACGAGAACAACCTTTTTTCCGTCATTAATCAGTTTATAAGCAATCAATGCGCCTGTAATCCCTCCACCAATAATCAGAATCGGGGTTTCGATATCTGAATTTAAAGAAGGATAACTTGCTTTCATTTCGTTTTTTAAAGGCCAAAAAGTTTCGGTTGAGCGTAGTTTCATTTTTTAGCGGTTTTTGAGGAAGTTGTCGAATTTGGTTTTTTTGCAGTTTTCGGTTTAAGCTTATTCTGCATTTTATTTTCGGTTCTATTTTTATTTTTTCGCGAATGTTGCTCATGTGCTTCAGCAATAGAATGGGATGTTCTTATGGTTTCATCTTTTTTGGCGAGCTCGCTTAACCTGCGATAATATTTTTGAACGATTTCCATTTCTTCTTCTGTCATGCTTTCAATATCAACCAAACTGTTGCTGGAAAATTCGCTTGACGCAACCAATTCATTAAGTTTTAACTGAATCGCCAGCGAATCTTTGTTTTGAGCTTTCTGAATTAGAAAAACCATCAAAAAAGTGATGATTGTGGTTCCGGTATTAATAACCAATTGCCAGGTTTCGGAATAATCGAAAAATGGCCCGGAAACTGCCCAGACTACAACAATTAAAAAAGCGATAATAAAGGCCGGAGTGCTTCCGGTGGCTTTGCAAACAGCACTTGCGAACTTTTCGAAAGCACTATTTTTATTTTGAGTTTTTGTTTTCATTAGAAATTTACTTTTTGGTTTTACTTACTTTTTCTTCCTTGATTACTTTGTTGTGTTTTTCATCATAAACAGCTTCATCAATTTTTTGTCCTGTTTTGCTGAAAATTTTAATTTTTGGATCTTCATGTGTTCCGGTGATGACAATTGGAAATCCAATTATTCCAAACGGCGGAAGTCCTAAACGCATTCTTAAATCCAATAAACCATCAAAACTCGTAGTACCTTTAATCGTTGGTCTAAAACTGGCAACGGAAAAAGTAAAAGGTTCTATAAATATTAAGTTATTGTCAATGGTAGAATTGATTTCGATTCCTTTCATATCTGGATTATCTAAACCTTTTTGTCCTGTTTTTGAGCTGATTCCATCAAATAATTTCAATCCTTTAACCTGAACATCACGTAAGTTTATGGTTCCACCACCTTCAAGTGATTCATAAATTGGCCCCATATTTCCGTTTAAATCGCCTTTCACTTTATAATCCACAGAAATAATTCCCTGCGCTTTTTCGGCAACGGTTACCATATCATGAAACATCGGAATTTCTTTGTACGCACGCTGAACGCTAAAATCTTTGGCCGTAAAATGAGCATCAAAATGTGCCGAAGTTGGTGATTCATCTTTATAAGAAGCATCAATTCCAAGGATACAGTCGATGATATTAAAAGTGGCTTTTTCTAAATAAAAACCTTCTTTTGCTATACCCACTTTTCCCGAAAGTTTGTTTAAAACCAATCCGTTGTATTCCACTTTATCGGCATTGGCGTTAAGCGAAACATTTAGGTTTTTAGGAACAATTACAACACCGCTCATTTTCGGATGATCTTCTTTAGCATATTCGACTTCAATATTTCGGTCTTTATTTTCGCCTTTTTCAAGTGCCATAAATTCATCAACATTAATCAGTTTTGATTTCATGTTGAAATTCCCGCTCAAAGTTCCGTGTGATTCAAGGAAATAGTTGATGGTGTTTAAAAGATATCCATTAATATCAAAATCTGATTTTCCATATGAAGCATTGAATTTCTCAAACCACATTTTTTCATTTTGAAAGCGGAAATTTCCTTGTTTGATGAAGAAAGCCTTCGGAAAAAGTTCTGATGTTGCTTTAATGTTTTTCAGCAAAAGTGTTCCTCGATTGTCCAACTTATCATATTGTCCGGTCGTCGCATAACTTTGTTTTCCTTTAAGTGAAAGATCAGCTTTTGCATAACCAGTAACGTCAATTCCTTTTTGAGAGAAAACCTGATAAATTCGGCCAACATTCAGCTCTCCTTTGATTTTTGCATTGTAAGCCAAATCATTAAAATCAGAAAGCGTTGCGTTTACATACATCGGATTTCCCTCAAAAACAAAGGATGCCGGCGCAACTGCCACAATTAAATCCTGATATGTTCCCGCTTTATTGAGCACATTGGCCACAAAAGTGATATCAGTAATTGGGTTAGGATAGGAGTCGGTTTTGAGCCAGCCGTTATGTAGTGCGATACCGCCAATGGTTTTTGGAAATAGTTTTTTTGAAGTGCTGAAATGGCCTTTAGCCTGAATATTAGTTTTTAAAATTCCTTTTAATTCAAGAGAATTCAAGCCTAATGCGGCGTCAACAACAGCGAGATCCAATGCGCCTTTTACGCTTGCATCAATCATCATTTCATTAAAACCTTTGCTGTGTAAGTAAGCATTGAAATAATCTTTTTCGCCTACTTTAAATTTAAAAGTTCGAAGATTGACCAATAATTGCTCCATGTCTAGTTCAGGCAAAATCGCATTCAGATCCATTTGAAAATCAGTCAGCGGAACAGGAGCATTTTTATAATTTACAGCGCCATTATCGATTTTTAGATTGAAAGCTAAATTTGGTTTTTGTTTTTTGGCGACATTGTAATTTCCTTTAAATGTGAAAAGCAAATCGCTTCGACCGGAAACTTCAGTTTTTTCCAGCCAGGTCAAATATTCCGGAGGCATTACAGATAATAAATCTTTTACGGTAGTATTTTCTGAAGCGGCTTTAATATTGATTTTATAGCCATCTTTTAAAATCGTAAAAAGCCCTGTAAATTTTAAGGGCAGTTTATTGATATGAAGTTCATTTTTTTGAAGAATAAACGAAAGAGCGTGCGTATTGATTCGGGTGATTAAATCGGCGCTGACATTTTTTCTTCGTAAATAGCCGGTCCGATCATAAAAGAAATCGAGATTGTCAATTTTTGCATTTGTATTTAAATCAAAAATATCTTCGCTCAGATTTCCTTTTCCGATATAATTAAAGCCTTTCGCATCAACTAAAATCTTCGCCGAACGATCATTGTATTTTACATGACAGTTTTTAAGATCAATTCTTTCTAACCGAATTGCAGTTCCTTCTTCAGGTGCATTTGGATCATTTTTTTCATCTTTTCGATCTTCTGGCGCGATATAAATATTGTAGTTGGCTTGTCCTTTTTGGTTGACCATTATATTAATTAAAGCATCAGTAACGTACAATTTGTTGATTTTAACTTCATTGTCAAAAATCAATCTTTTCAGGTTTATTCCAAATGCAACTTGTTCGGCTTTCAGTAAAGTATCATTGCTGAAAGGAGCTGATCCTGTCATCGATAAATCATCTAATGAAACAGTCAATGACGGAAAATGAGTAAAAAAAGAAAGTTTAGATTTCGAAAAATCCAATTTGGTATCTAAACGTTCATTGGCAATTTTTTTAACTTCAGAGGCAACTTTTCCAGGGAATAAAAGCGGAATCAAAAACAACAATAACAAAACTCCTGCTATGGTTATTCCTGTCCATTTTAAAATTTTAAGGCTTATATTTTTATACGAAGTTTTCATGGCGTAGAAATTTTATTGTTTTTTTTCAGGCTCTTTTTTAGCTTCTTCGGCTTTTTGTTTTTCCTGTTTTTCTTTTTCTTCTTTAGCTTTTTCTTGCTTTTCTTTTTCTTCTTTCGCAGCTTTTTCTTGCTGTTCTTCCTGCTTCTCTTTAATTTCTTCTTGCTTTTTAGCTTTTTCTTTCTCTTTTTTCTTGAAGTAGCCTCTAAAAAGGAAATTGCTTTTTGCAGCTTCCATATTTTCGCTGAAACCTTTAGTGCCACTTTCTAAATTTGAAAGCGTATTTGTAACACTATTTGCCATTTTATCATCTCTTACTAATCTTGCTAAAGCACCATTTCCGTTGTTCATACTGTGGCTGAAAATGGCTAATTCTTCAGAAATTACGCCAACATTATCAACGCTTTTTTTGACGCTTTTCATGATATCATTCATTTCTATACCATCAATTGATGCTATGGCGCCGTTGTCTTCAATGATTTTTGTTGATTTGGGACCTGGAGAAATTGTCAGTACTTTGTCGCCCATTAATCCGTCTGATCCAATGCTAGCGCGAGCATCGGTTTTTATGAATTTGCGTATTTCATCTTTTATAACCATTGAAACAACAACAGAAGAATCGTTTATAATTCTGATTTCTTCTACAGTCCCAATGTTGATTCCGGAAAAACGAACATTGTTCCCAACTTCTAAACCGCTTACCGTTTTAAATTTTGAGCTAATGTGAAAAGTTTGGCCAAATAGATTTTTTTGTTTTCCAATAAAATAAATGGCCATAATAAACAGTAGCAGACCAACTGATACAAACATTCCTAATTTCCAAGTATATCCAGATTCCTTTTCCATGATTTCTACAATTTATTTTGCTTTATTCAAAAAATGAGCGTACCCATTCGTCCTCGTCTTTTTCTAATTCTTCATAAGTTCCTTCAGCATGGATAACACCATCTTTTAAAACCATAATTCTGTCTGCAGTCATTTTGGCGCAGGCCATATCGTGCGTAATTATTATCGATGAAGTTTTTTGTTTGTGTTTTATATCCAGAATAAGTTCGCTTATTTCTCGCGACGTAATTGTGTCTAATCCTGTAGTCGGTTCATCGTATAGAATGATTTCCGGTTTTAAAATCAGTGTTCTTGCTAAACCAATTCTTTTTCGCATTCCGCCAGATAATTCGGCAGGCATTTTATCAATTGCATCGCCTAAACCAACACTGTCAAGGGCTTCTATAACTTCATTTTCAACTTCTTCTTCGGTTAAATCTCTTCTATGTGCACGTAATGTAAAAGCCAGATTTTCTCTAACCGACATTGAATCGTAAAGCGCACCGCTTTGAAATAAAAAACCAATTCGAACCCGCATTTTATTTAATTCTTCTTTTGAGAGATCCAGTAAATTTTCATCAAAAACAGTTATTTCGCCCTGATCAGGTTCAATCAAGCCCACAATACATTTTATTGTAACTGATTTTCCAGAACCAGAACGGCCTAAAATCACCAAATCTTCACCTTTATTGACGGTAAGATTCACGCCTTTCAGAACTTCGTTGTCTTTGCCAAAAGTTTTGCGCAGATTCTTGATCTCAATGATTGGAGTCTGTTTTTTCTCTTTTGATTTTGTGTCGATATTTTTCTTTTCCTTAATCATCTTAAAAAAATAAATCGGTTATCTGTACGGCCACCATATCAATAATAAATATGCTTAAAGAAGCTGTAACTACTGCTGAGTTTGCTGCTCGTCCCACACTTTCAGTTCCGTTTGCGGCATTAAATCCTTTAAAACAGCCAATCATTCCGATGAAAAAACCGAAGAAAAAAGTTTTGATTGTTGCCGGAATTACATCTAGAAATTCTAATGATTGTATAATCTGCGTTAAATAACGACGGAAAGTCACATCGCCATGAATATTGATTCCCGCATAACCGCCCACAATTCCAACCGCATCTGCAAAAAATACCAATATTGGAACCATTAACGTACAGGCTAAAATTCGCGTTACAACTAAATAATTATAAGGATTGATTGCCGAAACTTCCATAGCATCTATTTGTTCTGTCACTTTCATCGAACCAAGTTCAGCACCAATTCCGGATGAAATTTTTCCGGCACAAATTAGAGCCGTAATCACGGGTGCAATTTCACGAATCAAGGAAAGTGCAACCATTCCAGGAAGCCAGCTTTCGGCACCAAAAGTTACTAAAGTAGGTCTTGACTGAATGGTTAAAACCAAACCCATTATAAAACCTGTTATAGCAACCAAAGGCAATGATTTGTAACCAATGACATAACATTGTTTTAAGAACTCTTTTCCCTCATAGGGAGGAATTATAAGCTCCTTAAAAAAACGCGATGCAAACACGGTTGCATTTCCAATTTGTGCGAATGTATTTTTTAAGCTGAGAATCAAAATAATGTCGTTTTAGAGTTAAAACATATTGCAAATCAGTTTTTTAACAGTTTTATATGCCTTTTGTAATTATACATGAAAGTTACCCTAATACTTGTTAAAATCTTTTACACAACTTTTTTGGAAGCTTATATAATTTTCATTAGAATACAATAATTCGCTGGGAATGACGTTTTTGAGGCCTTAAAACAAAAAATCCCTTTCATTGAGAAAGGGATTTTAAGGGTTTAAAAAGAATTTTGGTCAGCTTTGCTGTTTGAATTTATGAGTTGATTGCGATTCCAGTTCTCGATTTCATAAGCGGAATAACTCGGGACTGCGACAAAGCTAATTTTTCCATTAATAATCTTGCCGTAAGAAAACATACAGTTGATTCTGCACCTTGATTTAAGTTAACATTTTCTTTTTCAAGTCCGTCATAACCACCACCGCTCACCGGATTGTACATAATTTGATTTAAATGATTTTTGCCTAAAAACCAGTTAAAGGCGGCTTTCATTTTCTTTTTGTAATGCGGTGTTTTAAAAGCGTTATAGAAAGTGTTTAATGTTTGAATTGTATATGTAACATCAATAGGCTGTTCTCCATATTCATGCGGTTCAGAACCTTTATGATGCCAGCTTTGATTTGAAATTGCTTTAAAATTGCCATTTGCAAATGTTTTAGAAATCAAGAAATCTAATGAGTCTAATGCTACTTTTTTGTAGACAGGTTTATTTGTGATTAAATAGGCATAAAGCATTGATTCTGGCAGAATTCCATTTCCGTATGTTAAATAATTTTCAAACCATTGCCACTCTTCAGTTGCTGTGTCTTCATAATTTGCCAGCAATTTTGCATTTAGTTTATTGATTATGGCTGCTACATATAAATTAGGAATTGCAGTGTGATACAAATACAAACCTTTAGTAGCAAATCCAATAGAACGTGGTGACTGAATAGTTTCTGCCCATTTTAATGAATTCAATAAACATTTTGTTGCTTTTTTAATAATAGCTTCCGGAAGCATATCTGAAAGAGAAACTACAGTTCCTAACGCCCAGATTGCTCTTGCATTCGAATCTTCTAAATTAACTTCGGCATTTTGTTCAATATGCTCTCGGTTTTCCTGATCGACATAATTGATGAAATCTCCTTTTGGTTTTTGACAACGCTGAATAAAATCTAAATAGATTAAAATATAAGGTAAATCATCTTTATCCTGAGTCAGTTTATAATGCATGCAAAAAGCAATTAATGCTCGTGCATTATCATCTAAAGTATAGCCTGAATCTAAATCGGGAACAGAAATTTTGCTGAACTGAATAATACCAAGTTCTGTAGTCAGTTTTTTAATATGATTCAAACGAATTTCAGGATAACTGTATTTGATTTCCGATGGATTTTCTATTAATTTTTTATAGGTATTAATGTGCGTAATGGCGGCATTTTCCCAAGAAGAAGCGCGCATTTTAGTAAACGATTGGATTCCCATTTCGTTTCTTAAATTTTCATCCGAAATCAGTTTTATTGCTGCTTCGGCAAATTGATCGACATTTCCAATATCAACTAATATTCCTGAATCTGGCGTTAAAACTTCTCTTGTATGCGGAATTTTTGAAGCAACAATCGGACAAGCACAGCTCATCGCATAAGCAAATGTGCCACTTACTGCCTGATTTGGATCTTTAGAAGTAAACATGTAAATATCTGTTGCTTTTAGATAATCTAAAAGTTCATCAGTATCTAAATATTGGTTAATGAAACGAACGTTGTTTTCAAGTTTTAAATCCGCAACAATTGCTTCAAGTTTATCTCGGTAAGTATCTACGCCATCTTTAATTAAATTTGGGTGCGTTTTTCCAATTATTAAGTAAAGCGCATTTGGTGCTTTTTCAATAATTTTTGGAAGCGCCTGCAATCCCGTTTCTATGTTTTTTCCTTCCCCTAAAAGGCCAAATGTAGAAAGCACTAATCGATCCTGAATATTTAATTTTTCTTTTGCCTGAGCTGGAGTTTCATAAACCACGATATGAGTTCCGTGTGGTACGTAGGTGATTATTTTTTCATCGATTTCATAATCCTCAATCAAAATTTCTTTTGATTTATTTGTCATTACAAAAACCGAATTGCTGTAACTCAATAGCAGTTTTACAAACGTTTTTAAATCATTATTCGGATTTGGAATTACACTATGAAAAGTAAAAGTAACCGGTTTTTTAATCGCATTTAAAAAGTCTAAAATATAATCTCCATAATTCCCTGAAAACAAACCAAATTCATGTTGAATATGAACTAATTTTACTGCTTCATCTTTATTGATTTCTTCAGCTGTTTTAGCATATTCCTCTCTGTTTTTTGTGTTTAAAGTAAATGCCTGTGTAGGTTTTTCTTTTGGTTTATCAACAAGCTCACATATTTCGCATTTGATTGATTTACCATAAACATCTGTGATTCCTTTAATTGTATCTTGTGTATAAGTTGCTATTCCACATTGAGTTGGAGGAAAAGTAGAAAGAAAAACTATTTTCGATTTATTTGATATCGTCTTCATGGGGATTCTGTTTTAATTCGGTTAATAAGTCGTTCAAGTTCAGTGAAGCCACCGCAATTTTGTCATCGGCAGCACCGTAATAAATATATAGAAGGTCATCAAAAATGGCTGTTCCGGTTGGAAAAACTACATAATTTACATAACCGTGTCGTTCGTAATGTTCTGAAGGCGTAATGATAGGTTTTGTCAATCTTGACAGCACTTTTGCCGGATTATTAAGATCCAATAAAGCAGCGCAGGCATGATATACCAAACCTTTTTCTCGTCTTTCAGCTGCATGATAAATCAGCAGCCAACCATCTTTGGTTTCAATTGGTGGGGCGCCTGGACCAATATGACTGGTTTCGTGGTCAAATTTTGGTTCCAGAATAATATGGTCTGGTAAGTTTTTGATGTATTCTTTCCAGAATTCAACTGTCAAGTCACTTTTTTTCTCAAAAGAGACAATCTGAATGGAAGGAAACAATCTGTGTAAAGCTATAAATTTTCCACCAATTTTCTTAGGAAAAAGGACTACATTTTTATCCCAAACAAACAAATTTTCCTTCATTGTTTCCGTTAGGGGATAATTTCTTGCTGTATTGAAAGCTAATATTCTTGCTATACTTGGGTTTTGTAAGTGTCTTCTAATCAGATTTGTAAAATCGTGTAAAATAAATTTAGGCGTTATTATTCCTTTTTTTTTGAACTTGATTAAATCTTTTGATGTTGCCAAAGCGCCACATGCATTTATTCCGTCGTATGTCACATACGTCATATAAAACGTATCATCAATTTTTGTAATTCTGGGGTCTTCGACGCCGTGGATTTCATAAATATATTCAGGAACAAAAATTGGCTCTGTATGGCGCTCCACTAATGTTTTTGGTCCCTCAAATCTGCAATATCCAATCGTTGAAAAGTTACCTCTTTTTGCAGCTCTGTAAAACATATGAATGTTATTTCCATCTTGATAAATAGCAGGATTTAAAACACCTAATTCTTCAAAAGAGCGTTCCGTTTTTTCTAAAATGATGCCATGTTTTGTAGCTGTAATGCTTTGAACCGTTGCTATTTCCATAGTACTAAAAAATTTTATCTAAAATTACTTTAGGAACTAAGCGACGATTAATCCAATCGATCAAAAAGTTAACTCAAAAACATTTGTGTGGGAATTTTGTAACAGCTATTCGTGAATTGTAAAACGTTTTGAGCGAGTATAGTAAAATCCTAATGCGTTAATAAAAAAACTTTTAGAGTTAATGAAAATCTGTTCAGAAATTACCTTTGAAAAATAATAAAAAGACTATGAAAATTTTATTAACAAATAAAATCATGAAGTATGACACATTGGACAGTTACTTTTGTTGTACTCGCTTTAATAGCGGGAATCTTGGGATTTGGGACAATGGGAAATGATCAATCCTTGTTTTGCCAGGCGCTGTTTATTGTATTTTCAATATTATGCTATATAACCGTAATAATTGGAAAGATAAAAATAACGCATTAAAAAAGTTGTAACTAGAAAACAAAAAAGCGAAACCTAAATTATTAGGTTTCGCTTTTTTTAATTTTATATTTTGTTGTCAAGCTATTGTCGAAATGATAGATATTTTTTGTGAAGGAAGGCTATCGGAATTCCAATGCAGCAGATCAAAATTATCATGGATAAGAATAACGGAAAATCTAAATGTTTTTCTGGCAAAACTGGAAATACAACCGGAAGAACTACAAGATTCATTATAATCCAAACAAAAATGCCGTAAACAATTCCAGATATTATTGTGTTTTTTTTCAAAAATGAAAAATAAGGGTAAACAGTAAAATAAAACCAAGTAAAGGTAAAAGCTATAAAATAATGCAATAATAACCCATATAATGCCATTTGTGAACCTCCAGAATAGGCTTCTTTTTTAAAGATACCGCTTGCAATGGATTGTAAAATTTTAACTCCGGTCGTTTTGTTGAGAATTCCGGCATAAATAGTAATTGCAGCAACAACGTCGAGAGTTCCGGTAATTAATCCTGTAATAAAAATTGCTCCGCTTTTTGATTTCATATAAATAGGTTTTGGTTGATTTGAAGCTTTGGAATTATATTTTGGTCAGCATTTTAAAAATAGAATTTAATTGGTGTGTATGTCTTTGCGTATGTACGAGTGCAAAATGAATCCATTCATAAATCGTGAAATTTTCAAAACCCGGAACATGAAAATCCAGACAAGTTTGGGTTAAATCATGCTTTTCAGTTTCCTCAAGCAAATCCGATTCTATTTTTAAGATGGATAAAGTTAATGAATTTTTATTGTAATCTTTTTTTTCGGGTATAAGAAACTCTGGAGAGCTCATTTTAGTATTAAAATTGAGAAAAATAGAATCCAATTGCGATACAAATTCATCATATTTTCGAATAGTTTTTTCTTTATTTCCCCCAAATAACTTTGGATAACCAGAACAGGCAAGTATAATATGTTGCGTTGTTTGTCCTGCGGTCCAGCCGTCTTTATAAGGAATTGTGTTAAATTCTTCTTCTGAAAAAGAAGAAACTATTTCGTTTAATTTTTTGAATGTTTCAACAATATTCTTTTGAACTTCGGTTTTCATATTATTGATTTTTAAGTTAATCAATTTACTGATGTAATCCACCAGACATTTCCAAACGGATCAGTTACGCCACAGGTTCTTCCATAATCCTGATTGCTTAATTCCATTAAAGAAGTGGCTCCGTTTTCTAAAGCTTTTTTATATGTTTCATCAGCATTTGGAACATAAACAAACAAGTTTGCATTTTGTTTCGCCCAGTCTGTTGTTTCATCGGTAATCATTATGGTGCTTCCGTTGAGTGTAATTTCGGCGTGCATAATGGTTCCGTCTTCGCGAAGGGATTTGGAACTGGTTTCAGCTGCTCCAAAGACATTTTTTGTGAAATCTATAAATTTAGATGCGCCTTGCAAAATTAAATAAGGCATTATCGTTTGGTGTTCTGCTGGAATATTCATTTTTTCAAAAAATTAAGTAAATTAAAATTACAATTTTATTTTTAATATTTTGTAATTCAGTTAATTATGAATTTAAAGAAGTGTTTCGCAATGGTATCCGCAGGAATTTAGAAGTTCAATTACGCTGGTATTGCAAATGGATGATGCTTGAATACGAAGAATTTTATCGCAATCTTCTAAATCAAAATTGATAATGCTGTTTGGAAAATGTTCAAGAAGTTTCCCCACAATCAAATTAGATTGTTCAACTTCCTGAACATTTGTTTTGAAAACCTCAATCATCACAACACAAGGTTATAAGGCTATATTTTTATAACGCTCAATTTTATGATAATAGATATATGAAATGGCTAAAATCAGTAAAATGATCAATGGGAAGAAACTTTGAAAGTTCACTCCATCAACTGCAAAATGGCTGATTGAAGCAAAGATAAAATCGAATCCGAATCCGGCGTATGCCCATTCTTTTACATTTTTTGGAACTTGAGGAATGACTAACGCTAAAACGCCCAATACTTTGAAAACGACTAAAGCATTTCCAAAATATTCCGGATAACCTAAATGTCTGATTCCTTCTTTCGCCAATTCAGTTTGCGAAGTAAGTGCGGGCATAACTCCTTCGAATAAGAAAATTAGAATTGTCGTTGTCCAAAAAATAATTTTTGCTTTTTTCATGTGGTTTTGTTTTTTAAATAGTTATTAGTTAATGTCTTACAAACTTAATAAACTTATTTTTCTCCGAAATACACATTTACGACTATTTTAGGGGCATTTGAGACAATTCAAAGGCTCAAAGGCTCAAAGTGACAAAGCTTCAGAGGCTTTTTATTGTTGTGTTAGAGTTTTATAATTAAAAAAACCTTTGTCAAAGTTTTAAACTTTGACAAAGGTCAATCATAAGTATATTGGAATTTGGATTTTAAAATTTGGAATTTACATATGTTGATAATTCGTAATCCTAAACAAATCTTCAAAACCTAATCTGCTGTAAATGTTTTTTCCTAAAGCTGATGCTTGTAATTGTGCATATTCGCAATCAGCTTCAATAGCTTCATTGATGGCAAATTTCATGATTTCTTCGGCAAAACCTTTTTTACGCATTTCTGGAATAACACCAACTCCGTGAATTCCCATGACATTTTCAGTTTGAAAAAGCGTAAGGGTTCCGATTGGTTTTTCTTCGAAATGAACGAGATAAAATTTTACATTTTGATAATTTGAAACCAATGTTTCTTTACTGATTACATAATTAAAAGATAACGGATAAATATCTGACCACGTTTTGGCATCTTCTTCCTTTAAAACTCTTTTGAAAGTAAGCTTGTTTTCAAGTTGAAATTTTTCATCCAATTTTAAAGCCATTGCTACAAGTTGGTTTCGAATTTCAAATCCGTTTTTCTCAAGAATTTCATTTGAATTACTTTCGAAAATATCCCAATACGGAATCACTAAACCTGGATTTTTTTCAATTGTTTCCAGAATTTGCGGAAGATTTTCTTCTGTAATATCTTCTCGAAACCATAATCGGTTTGGCCAGCCTGAGTTTTTTATTTGGCTAAATTCAAAAGGATCATTTTTATGGTAAGAAAGGAGCGGAGTAGCAACCGTTTTCCAAAGCGTTGTAAGATTGTCAATGTTATCTTTGATGCGTTTTATATTTTTCATTTTAATATCAAATTAATTATAAAACAAAGATAAACGGGCAATGTGAGGAAAGCCTTTACATATGTTGATTTACAAAACTTTTTCAAGATTTTTTCTAATTCGGCTTAATTGTGTTGGTGTAATGCCTAAATGCGAGGCAATATGCAATAATGGAACGCGATCTGCAATAGTGGGATGCTTCTCTAAGAAACTTAAATATCTTTCAGTTGCATTTTGCATAACCAGAGCAATCTCTCTTTGTTCTTTTTCAATAATCCAGTTTTTTTCCAAATAGGCAATATAGAAGGTTTTAAGATCATCATTTTCATTAATCAACTGGGTATATTTTTTGTAATCAAGAGTGATTAAAATACAATCTTCTAAAGCTTCGATCGTAAAGCTGGAAGGAGTTTGCAGTATTGATGAAACTTTAGAGCAGGCAAGTTTGTTTTCGAAAAAAAGGTTTTTGTTATAGAAATTTCCTTGTTCATCGGTAATAAAAGTTCGCAGAATTCCTTTTGCAATAAAATAAAGATTTTTGCAGATTTCCCCGTTTTCTAATACTATTTCCCCTTTTTTGATGGTCTGGAAATGTGTCAGGTTTTCAATCAATTTCCATGACTTTTCAGAAATAGGGGCATAACTTTCGAAGTATAGTTTTAGATTGTTGAGGTAATTCTGTTGATCAGATGTCATTTTATTTTTGCTTTTTCGATAGACTAAAATTAAACAAGTTTTTTGTTTGATGCAAGGTAGATTAATAGCTCTCGCAATCCCGATAGCTATCGGGAGGAAAGACGCAAAGTTATTTAAGTATTTATTTCACGCAGATTCTACGTGAAAAATAAACCTTTGCGACTTCGTGACTTTGCGAGAAATTCAAAAAAGCTTTTGCGTTCTTTGCGTATCCCGATAGCTATCGGGATTGCTCCCTTTACGGTTAAAAACAAAAAAACGCCATGAAACTAAAAAGTCTCACAGCGTTTTCATCTCAAAAAATAAATAATTAACGGGTATGGGTATTATTTCCAGCCGCCTCCGAGTGCACGATACAGTTCCGTATTGGCTGTTAATTGTTGTCTTTTTATGTCTGCTAATTCTAATTCGCTTTGTAATAAATTAGCCTGTGCAGTCAAAACTTCAAGATATTCTGCCATTCCGTTTTTGAAAAGCAGATTAGCATTTTTAATAGCTTGTTGCAGTGTTTTCACTTTTTCCTGAAGAAAAGTTTCCTGTTGTTGCAATTTTTCGTTTACAACCAAAGCATCAGCAACTTCGCTTACAGCAATCAAAACCGATTGTCTGAAATTTAAAACTGCTTTTTCTCTTTCGGCAACAGCGATATTATATTGCGTTTTTAATTTTTTATTGTTTAATAAAGGTTGAGTCAAACCTCCGGCAACGGTTCCAAACAAAGAAGCTGGAATTGTAAACCAACTGCTGGTTTCAAAAGAATTCACTCCGCCTTGCGCTGTAATTCTCAATGTCGGATATAAATCGGCTTTAGTGATTCCAACGTTTGCATTTGCAATTTTCAAAGCCAATTCAGCACTTTTAACATCAGGTCTTCTGCTTACTAATGAAGATGGAATTCCAACTGCATTGTTATTTTTAACCGGAACTGAACTTAAAAGAACTGTTCTTTGTTTTGATGTTGGAAACGAACCAGTTAAAACACTCAAAGCATTTTCCTGAATCGCAATATTTTGTTCCAATAACGGAATCAATTGCGCCGAGTTTAATTTCTGCGCTTCAGATTGCTGAATTGCCAATGATGTTGTTTGTCCAGCATCATATTTTAATTTGATGATGTTGGTTGTACTGTCATTTAATTTCAGATTTTGTCTTGCAATATCCAATTGTGCATCCAACATCAAAAGATTATAATATCCTCTTGAAACATTGGCAACTATATTTGTTTGCAAAGCTTTTTTCACTTCTTCAGACTGAAGATATCCAGCAAAAGCACCTTTTTTCTGATTTTTGATTTTCCCCCAAATATCAGCTTCCCAAGAAAGCGTTGCTCCAGCCGAATAATCATCGATATGTTTAGCACCCAAAGCCTGATTTAAGTTCATTCCCGTAAAACTATTATCTGAAGGATTGCTTGAACTTGCATTTACAGCTAAGTTAATCTGAGGAATATTTCCCCATTTTGACTGCGTGAATCGGTATTGTGCAATTTCAATGTTTTTAGTAGCAATCTGCAAATCATTATTTCTTGCGATGGCGCTGTCAATCAATTGAACAATATCTTTTTCGGTATAGAAATTTTTCCACTCCAAATCGCCAATACTTGCCGTATCTTTTGAAACAGCTGCATTCCTGAAATTCTCAGGAAATGCATCTTTTGGTGTTTCAATATCCTTTGATACCTTACAGGATATTAAGGTCGTGATCAGAATGGCGAAGACCACGATTTTGGTTATATGATTTTTCATTGTCTTTTTATTAGATTTCTGTACAAGTATCTTTTCTAGTTTCAAGATCTTTTGAGATTCTGTACGATATATAAGCGATGCCAACTATTATGGTCACCAAGATTGTCGTTATATAGTTTTCCATTTATTTTTCTTCGTTATGAATTACTGCTACTGGTTTTCCAGTAACTTTTTCTTGTAAATGTTGGAATACGATGAATAAAACCGGAATAATAAATAATCCGAGAATTACTCCAGAAAGCATTCCGCCCGCTGCTCCAATACTGATCGAATGATTTCCTTGAGCCGATGGTCCTTTGGCACTCATCATTGGCACTAAACCAACCACAAAGGCTAGGGAAGTCATGATAATTGGTCGCAAACGTAATTTTGCTGCGTCGATTGAAGCTCGTACTAAAGCTTGTCCTGATTTTCGTTTTTGGACCGCAAATTCCACAATCAAAATGGCATTTTTCGCTAGAAGTCCAATCAGCATGACAAGTGCAACCTGAACGTAAATATTGTTTTCGATTCCAGTTAAACCAATAGCTACGAATACTCCAAAAATACCTGCAGGGATTGATAAGATTACAGCCAATGGCAGAATATAACTTTCATACTGTGCGGCAAGTAAGAAATAGACGAATATCAAACACAGTAAGAAAATCGTTGCCGACTGTCCTCCAGAAGAAATCTCTTCGCGAGTTTGTCCTGAAAATTCATAACCATAACCTGCAGGCAATTGTTGTGCTGCAACTTCTTCAATTGCTTTAATAGCGTCTCCAGAACTAAATCCAGGTTTCGGAATCGCATTAATCGAAATTGAGTTGAATAAGTTGTAACGTGAAGCGGTTTCAGAACCATAAACACGAGTCAGTTTTACTAAAGTGTTTATCGGAACCATTTCGCCTGTTTTGTTTTTTACAAAAACTCTGTCAATTGATGATGGATCAGCTCTGTCAGCAATATCAGCCTGAACTACAACTCGGTAATATTTTCCGAATCTATTAAAATCGGAAGCCTGAGCACTACCAAAATAAGTCTGCATCGTTTGTAAAATGTCTTTTACATTTACGCCTAACTGATTTGCTTTTTCATCATTAATATCCAATTGTAATTGTGGATAATCGGCTTTGAAACTCGTAAATGCTACAGCAATTTCTGGACGTTTCATTAATTCTCCAATGAAATTCTGAGAAATTCCGCTGAATTTATCCAGTTTTCCTCCGGTTTTATCCTGAAGCACTAAATCTAAAGCTTCAACATTACTAAATCCAGGAACAGTCGGGAAACTGAAGACGAAGAAACTTCCGCCTGAAATACTACCCAATTTACCACGAACCTGATTCATGATTTCGTCGATGTTTTTCACTTCGCCTCGGTCTTCATTTGGTTTAAGCAATACGAAAACTACTGCTGAAGAAGGGCTTGTAGAATTTGTCAATAAGTTGAAACCTGAAATTGCGGTTACAAATCGTGATGCATCTAAACCTCTTAAAGTATTTTCTGCTTCCGTCATTACTTTTTGAGTTCCGTCAAGAGATGTTCCAGATGGCGTGTTTACTGCAATCGCAATAAATCCTTGATCTTCAGTTGGAATAAATCCTGCTGGAGTTGTTTTTACCAATATAACAGTTGCTATTGTAATTGCAGCTAATCCACCTAAACTCAACCATTTTTTTCTGATTAAGAATTTAATTCCGCCTACATAACGATTCGTAAGCGATTCAAAACTGCTATTGAAAGCGGTAAAAAATTTCTCTTTAAATCCTTTTTTCACATAAGGTGCATTTGCATCGTGAGCACCGTGATTATCTTTCAAAAATAATGCAGCAAGTGCCGGAGACAACGTCAAGGCATTAACAGCCGAAATTACAATTGCAATTGCCATAGTAAAGGCAAATTGACGATAGAAAACTCCTGTTGAGCCTTCCATAAAACCAACCGGCAGGAATACAGCAGCCATTACCAGCGTAATCGAGATAATAGCACCCGTTATTTCGTGCATTGCTTCATGTGTGGCTACTTTTGGAGATAAATGTTTATGCTCCATTTTCGCATGCACGGCTTCTACGACGACAATCGCGTCATCCACCACAATACCAATCGCTAGAATTAATGCGAAAAGCGTTAGAAGGTTGATCGAGAATCCGAATAACTGCATGAAGAAGAACGTTCCTAAAATTGCTACAGGTACAGCAATAGCCGGGATTAATGTTGATCTAAAATCCTGAAGGAAAATAAATACCACAATAAATACTAGTATAAAAGCTTCTAATAAAGTGTGCTCAACCTGTTCAATGGATTGATCCAGCGATACTTTTGTACTATAGAAAATATTATGTTTTATTCCTTTTGGGAAATCTTTAGAGGCTTTTTCCATCATTTTATTGATGGCAATCTGAATATCATTTGAGTTGGATCCCGCTAACTGAATAACTCCAATTACAACTCCTTTTTTACCATTTAAACGAGTCAAACTGTTATAAGAATAAGCACCTAATTCAACTCTTGCAACATCTTTTAAGTGAAGAACAGAACCATCAGGATTAGAGCGAATAGCGATATTTTCATAATCCTCTGGTTTGGTTAATTTTCCTTTGTATTTGATTACATATTCAAAAACTTCTTTGCTTCGTTCACCAAATTTACCCGGAGCAGCTTCCAAACTTTTATCCTGAATGGCGCTCATGATTTCGTTTGGCGTCACTTTATAAGTTGACATTTGCGTTGGATTTAACCAAACACGCATAGAATAATCTTTTACACCACCAAAAATACTGGCAGAACCAACACCTGGAATACGTTTTAATTCCGGAATAATATTAATCTGTGCATAATTGGCAACAAAAGTCTGATCGTATTTCGATTCATCTTCGGTATACATACCAATCGCCATGATGAAACTGTTTTGTTGTTTCGCCGTAATAACACCTTGTTGTACAACCTCTGCAGGAAGTTGGCTGGTTGCTTGAGCAACTCTGTTTTGAACGTTAACTGCAGCCTGGTCGGCATCTGTTCCTAATTTGAAGAAAACAGTGATAGCCAAACTACCGTCATTACTCGCGGTAGAACTCATGTAAGTCATGTTTTCTACACCATTTATAGATTCTTCCAAAGAAGGTGCAACAGAACGCAAAACAGTTTCTGCGTTTGCTCCCGGATATACCGCCGTTACCAAAACCGATGGAGGCGCAATATCAGGAAATTGCTGTAAAGGCAATTTAGTCAAGCCAAGTACTCCCAGAATTACCAATAAAATGGAAATAACGGTTGCCAGTACAGGCCTTTGTATAAATATTTTGAACATTGTCGTTTTATTATTTTTGATTAATTACTTGGGCAACTTTAGTTGATTTCTCAGGCTGAATAACCTGTCCTTCCTGAAGTTTGTCAATACCGCTCAAAACGATTTGATCTCCCGATTTTACACCATCTTTAATCAGATAGTTAACACCGCTTTTACCAGCAATCGTGATAGGCATTTTGCTTACTTTATTGTCTTTGCTTACAGTGAATACAAATATTTTATCCTGCATTTCAACCGTAGCCGATTGTGGTACTAAAATCGCATCGTCGTGCTGCACACCTAAACGGATTCTTCCTGTATTTCCAGAACGTAAAATTCCGTTTGCATTTGGGAAAGTTGCTCTTACCGTAATCGCTCCGGTAGTTTTGTCGAACTGACCGTCAACCATATCAATTTTTCCTGTTTGAGGATACGCATTGTTATCTGCCAAAACTAAAGTTACAGGAGGCAATTTTCTGATTTTATCGCCGATAGTATTTCCTGCATATTGTGCTTTGAAGTTGATGAAATCAGTTTCTCCAAGAGAGAAATAAGCAAAAACTTCATGAACATCTGATAGGTTTGTCAAAGGTTCAACATCTGTAGCTGAAACCAAACTTCCTTGTTTTTTAGGTAATCTTCCAATGTAGCCACTTACAGGAGCAGTTACTGTAGTATATCCTAAATTGATTCTAGCCGAACCCACCATTGCTTTTGCTTGTTCGATATTTGCAGCAGCAATTTTTTGTGAAGCTTTAGCCGTTTTTAATTGATAGTCTGAAACTACTTTATTTTGAACTAACGGAGTCAATTTGTCAACTTCTAAATTAGCGTTGATTAAAGCCGCTTCTGCTGCGTGAAGATTTGCTAAAGCATTATTCAATTGTTCGCGGAAAGGGCGTTCGTTTATTTTGAATAAAGTTTGACCTTTTGTTACATAAGCACCTTCGTCAACATAAACTCTTTCAAGGTTCCCGCTTACTTGCGGACGAATTTCAACGTCAACAGTACCTTGTATAGAAGCAGGATATTCAGCGTCAGTAGTTGTGTTAGCGCTTGTAATTGCTGCCACAGGTAAAACCGGTGGAGGCGGAGCAGCAGGCGTCTGATTTTTATCAGCACAGCTGCTTAGTACTAATGCCAGAATAAAGCTGGTTATAATTACATTTTTCATTTTCATATTGGTTTTAATTTGTTGGACATTCATTTGTTTTAAAATCTTTTGCATTCTGACATTCTCAGGATTCATAATTAATTTAATTAAATTATCTAACGTTGTTAAGTTTAAGTGCGCAATTTTCTTATTGTAAGCTGTTTTTTTTGATTCTGCTTTAAATCGGTATTAAATCATTTATCACTGTTAAGTAAAAGAGTAAAAAAAAGCTCTAATTACGTTAATTAAATTTTCTAACAGTGTTAAGTGAAACTTCTAAAAAAAAGGATTTTTAAATTGTCCTTAAATTATTTTACACTGTTAAGTGAAATTGAAATTTTTTTTTATTGTATTGATTTGATAATACCGCCAATAGCGTCTTTCAAAATTTGATTGTTGATACTTTCCAAAGCTCCATTTCTGTTGATGATGTTGATAGCAATCAAACCATGAATAATAGAAAAGAAAGTAAAATACTTTTGTTTAATAATTTCCGGATCCGGATTGCTGCTTTTCATGACTTCAGCAATAACTGCCGTGAACATCATATAAGGCGAATCTGAAAGCGAACATTGTTGCGAACAGCAGTTCATCTGAACACCAAACATTACCTGATACATTTCAGTATCTGTAAAGGCAAAATCCCAATACGCCATCCACATGGCTTCTAATTGTTCTTCTGGTTTTTCAAATTTTGCTTTCGCTTTTTCTAATTCTTTTGCCAGTTTAATAAACCCTTGACCAGTCAATTCAGTCAAGATAGCATCTTTATTAGAAAAGTATTCATAAATAATAGGGGCAGTATATTCAATTCTGTCAGCAATTTTGCGCATACTCAAACCATTCCAGCCGTCTTCTTTTACGATGTCATAAGCAGCCCCAAGAATGTTACTTCTTGTCTCTTCTTTTTGTCTTAAAATTCGATCTTTACTAGCCATTTTGATTTAGTATTAAATTGTTTAACACTGTTAGGCAAATGTATGGCAGTTTTTCTGATAATGAAATATTTTTATCATAATATTTTCTTATTGAATCATAGAGAGTATTAAAATACTAGAAAAATAAGGCATTTCGAAAGGTTTTGTGTTTTTGCAAAATTTCATTTTAAGCAAAATTGAAACCAAATTCGAATCAAATTAAGATGATTTTGAAGTTTTTTGATTCTGAAAAAAGTCTGATTTTCTCATTAACGAATAAAATTTCAATCAAAATTCTGATTATTGCTAAAAATAAACAAGAGAAATAGGAACGATTATTTCATTCCTCGAACATTCATTTCTATCGTATAAACACTTTTACTGGCAGTAATAAATAATGTTTTAAATTTTTTTCCTCCAAAACAAACATTAGCTGTCCAAGGTTCAGGAACATCAATATGGGCTATTTTTTCTCCTTTTGGATTGAATACGGTAAGTCCTTTTCCGCATAAATAAATATTCCCGAATTCATCTATTGTCATTCCATCTGAACCTGATTCAGTAAAAAGCATTTTTTTGCCTAAAGAACCATTACTTTCGATGGTATAAGAATACGTTTTATTTGCACCTATATCCGCTACGTATAAGGTTTTTCCATCCGAAGTTCCAATAATACCATTCGGTTTTACAAGGTCATTACCAACGTTGAAAATTTTGGATTTATCCGGAGATAAATAGTAAACACATTCTTTCTCAATTTCTTTGGAGGTATGTTTCCAATAATCCCTTTGGTAAAAAGGATCTGTAAAATAAATACCGCCTTTTGGGTCAACCCAAAGATCATTGGGACCATTAAGTCTTTTCCCTTCGAAGTTGTTTAATAGTACTGTATAATTTTTGTTCTGGTCAATTTTCCAAAGTTCATTTTTTTCATCGGCGCAAGCCAAAAGGTTGCCTGCGTGATCAAAATACAAACCGTTCGCCCTTCCCGCATTTTCCATAAAAACAGAAAGTTCGCCATTTACCGACCATTTCATGATTCTATTATTAGGCTGATCCGTAAAATAAATATTTCCTTTCTTGTCTGTTGCAGGGCCTTCCGTAAAACTGAATTGATCGGATAGTTTTGTGAGAACTGCGCCTTTTGCAATTAAATTATGGTTTTTTTGAGCGTATATAAAATTTGTAAAAGTTAAAGTAATAACAAATAAGAGAAGTGATTTTGTTTTAAGTTGGCGTTGATTCATTATAAAAAAGTTGCTTTTGAAGTGGTTTTAAAAGTAGTTTTTATTTCTGATATTCTGCAAAGTTGGGTTAAGATTCTTTTCAGGAACAGAAATTCCGTTTTCAAAAGAACGTTTAGTCCTGCTCTCCACTATATTCCCGATAAACAAAAACTACGGCTAAAAAGCCTTGTTTTTCTAAATCGGGAGATGCCGTTTCTCCCGATAGCTATCGGGAAGGGCTAGACGAGAAGGTCTCTTTTTCATAATTTTCCTAAGCAACTTTAAATGAATTTATTTAACATATTAAATTTGAAATGAGGACTTTTAACGTGTAGAAAGTGATAATTTTACGAGACAAATTCAAAAACAATTAATCAATAATTTAAGTATGTGGCGCTACACAGCGAAGCGATTCTGTTATACTTTAAATTTATAGATCAAATAAATAATATGGAAGCATTGTATATTGGCATTGACATAGGAACAACAGCCACAAAAGCCGTTTGTTTTGATAAACAGGGAAATGTGCTTCGACAAATTGCTAAGTCGTACGAAATGTATCATCCCAAGCCGGAATGGAGTATTCAAAAACCGCACGAAATTTTGCTAACCGTAAAGGAATGTATTAACGAGATTACAAACGGAATTCAGCCTCAATTTATCAGTTTTAGCTCGGCTATGCAAAGCGTTATTGCAATTGATGAAAATGGAAAACCACTGACAGATGCTATTTTATGGGCAGATAACAGAGCGACGGGAATTGCCGAAAAACTTAAAAATTCAGATCAGGGAAAACACTTTTATCAAAAAACTGGAATACCAATTCATCCTTTTTCTCCTTTGACAAAAATTGCCTGGTTCAAAGAATTTGACTCTGAACTATTTTCCAAAACCTATAAATTCATCAGTATAAAAGAATATGTTTGGCATTATTTTACTAATGAATATTATACAGACACTTCAATGGCGTCCGGAACTGGATTACTAAACATTCATACTTTAGATTGGGATGAGGAAGTCTTGGATTTCTTAAACATAAAGCCACATCAATTATCTAAAGTTTGCGAAGTCACACATCAATGCAAAGGAATTTCAGATGATTTTCTTTATATAATTGGCGGTGGTGATGGTGCGTTGGCCAATCTCGGAACAGGCGCCATGAACAAAAATTGTATTGCTTTAACTATTGGCACGAGCGGAGCAGTTCGAATGCCCATTGACAAACCGTATCTTGACGACCAAATGCGCACGCAGTGTTATCATTTAATGGATAATCAATATCTTACTTTAGGTGCGGTCAATAATGGTGCGATAATTTTACAATGGCTGAAAGAAACTTTACTAAGAACAGAAAAATCTTTAGAAGTTCTTGTTGAAGAAGCCGCAAAAATTCCTGCAGGTTCTGATGGACTGCTTTTTGTACCTTATTTATTGGGAGAACGAGCGCCAATCTGGGATGCCTCGGCTCAAGGAAGCCTTTTGGGAATGCAGATTACGCATACACAAGCGCACTTGGTACGAGCCACTTTAGAAGGAATTTTATTTGGATTGTTCCAAATCACAGAAATTTTAATTCCGGATCCCGATCATAGAAAAGAAACAAAAGTTATGGCCAGCGGCGGATTTGGTAAAAGCGAACTGTGGCTCCAAATGGTTGCTGATATTTTTCAGATGCAGGTTGAAACCTCGCAAACTATTGAAGGATCTTCCTGGGGTGCTGTTCTTATAGGTTTAAAATCACTCGGCGAGGAGATCACAATTGATAACAAAACAGGCCAAATCTATTTTCCTAATACGGAACATAAAAGTGTATATGAAGCTGCGTTCAATAAGTTTAAAAAAGTATATCCTTTACTGAAGGATTTTTAAGTACTAATATGAATTTGTATTAGAGCTTTAAAACATAAAAATTAATTATTGGTGTTGTAAAGCTAGTTGCGGACCCTTTTTAGAGGGAATTATGATGGAATTATTTCCATTATTAAACTGGACTGAAGTCCAGCTCTACAAAATAGCTCGAGCCTTTGGCTCTTTTTTTGACGGAATAAAATTCCGAAGGAATGATCCATATTGTAGGGCTGGACTTCAGTCCAGTTTAAACGAAACGGATTTTTTCGTAACATTACATCAAAAATAATGACACCAACAAGAATCATAAAAACCACATTAGCTGTTCTGTTTTTCCATCAGATTAGCTTTTCTCAAGAAGTAAAAAAAGAAACGACTTCAACAGAACCAAAATACACAATCGAAAACTGTGTCAATCACTTTGATTTAACCAAAGCCACCAAAACCAAAGTAGGCTATCAATATTGGTTTGCCGATAAAAATTTCACTCAGGAAAACACACTCAAAATGAGTATCGTTGAACCCGGAAAATCAACACACGCGCCGCATCACCATCCCGAAGAAGAGTTTTTCTACATCTTAGAAGGAACAGCCGAATTTTTCCTTGACGGAAAAACCGTTACAGCCGGACCAAATACCAGTTTTTACTGTCCGCCAAATGCTGAACACGGAATTAGTAATGCTGGAAAAACCGATTTAAAATATTTAGTTATTAAGAAGGATTTGAAGTAAATATATTGCAGATATAAATAAAAGTTTAAAAAGTAAATTTCATTTTTTCATAAAATAAAAAACAAAAATTCCGAAGGAATGATTCATATTGTAGAGCTGGACTTCAGTCCAGTTTAGATAATGATTTTTACAAAACAAATTTTCACGTTAATGCATTCGTTTTAAACTGGACTGAAGTCCAGCTCTACAAGATTGGCCGAGCCTTTGGCTCTTTTTTCAGTCTTAAAGATTTGACTGCAAATAGATTTCTTTTGAAAATTAATTATCTTTAATATCAAAAAAGATATGAACCAGAAAACCAAAACCACAGCATTTCCAAATTTCCGTAACCACATTTTGATAGTTGGCCTGTTATTCACTCTTTTTGCTAGCCAAATCAGCAACAATCTTTATGCAGTTGAAAAAGATACTTTAAAAGGCCATTGGGACATAACAATTGATGTTGACGGAAAATCTGCACCAGCCTGGCTTGAAATCAGACGATCGGGACCAAAAACACTCGTAGGACAATTTATGTGCGTAGTAGGCAGCGCCAGACCAATATCTGAAATTCATGTTCAGGATCGAAAATTTAGCTTTTCAATACCACCGCAATGGGAGAAAGGAAGCAACGATCTTCGTGTAGAAGGCGAAATTGAAGGTGAAAAAATATTCGGAACCTTGCAAACTGTTGATGGAAAAACCCAAACCTGGACTGGTGTTCGTTCGCCTGCACTTCGTCGCACTGCTGCACCTGTGTGGGGTAAACCGATTCATCTTCTCAATGGTAATTCAATCAAGGATTGGCATACTGAAGGAACGAATCAATGGACTATCGAAAATGGTATTTTGCGAAGTGCAAAATCGGGTGTTAATTTAGTGACCAACGAAAAATTTAATGATTTTAAACTTCATATAGAGTTTCGTATTCCAAAACACAGTAATAGCGGTGTGTATCTTCGCGGTCGTTATGAAGTACAGGTGACAGATGGCAAAGGAATGGAACCTGCTTTAGATCAAATGGGAGCAATTTATGGACTGCTGATTCCAAATGAAATGGTTGCCAAAGAAGCCGGCGAATGGAATACGTACGATATTACCTTGATTGGTAGAATGGTAACGGTTGTTGCCAATGGTAAAACAGTAATCAGCAATCAGAATATTCCCGGAATTACTGGCGGCGCTATAGACAGCAACGAGGCCGAGCCTGGACCTATATTCCTTCAGGGAGACCACGGACCTGTGGAGTATCGCAATATCATTATAACTCCAGCGAAAAATTAAAAACTTTAAAGAGGATTTAGGTAGAAATCAGGAGGCTTTTATTTCGTTTTGAAATTTTAAGATTATTTAAAAAAAACGCAAAGTCGGGAGACTTTGCGTTTTTTTTAATAACTCATTTTGTTTACTTCAAAATCTCAACCTCCTCAGGCACCATAAACAAAAGTGTGCAGCCAGTTCTGGAAAATACTGAATGCGTACTTCCAGGAGACATATACAAATAATCGCCTGCTTTTAGTTCGTCTTTTCCGGAGCGTACTTCGCCTTCAAGAACATAGATTTCTTCGCCGGCAGGATGCACGTGATTGGGATACGACGCGCCAGGTTCAAATTTTAAAAGAAAAGTAGGAGGTCGGTTGGTGGTTTTGTCGAAGCGTAATACTTTAGCATAAATTCCGTCTGTTTTTATGCCTTCTTCCTGAAGCGGTTTCCATTCTAATTCATTGCTTTTTGTGATTCTAGTTTCCATAATTTATTCAATTTAATTAGTTAATTTTTAAAAGGTATTCGTCTAAACTCCATCGATATTTGTCGGCGGTTGCTAAAAGAAAAGCAGCCATAGAAAAGACAAAAACCGAATAATCAAGAGGTTCTTTGATTCCGAAGGAATACGTCATTGCCAGCGCAAACAAAAAAGTTAGAATTGAAGCGCCAATAGCAGTTTTTCTTGTTTGATATCCAACCAACAATAAAACAGCAAATAATGATTCCAAGAAAGTGCTGAAGATTGCAATTGACGGAATAAAACTTTTAGGCAAAAAAGAATTGACTTGTTCGGCGTAAGCCAGAAAATTTTCCCATCCTGAAGATTGTTTCCCCAACAAACCCAACCGACTTAAAACGGCGGATAAAAATCCAACAGCCATTGCAATTCGTAAAAGCAAAGTGGCAAAATCCTGATATCTTTTCATAAACTATTTTATTAGTAATTAATCAGATACAAAGATCGGGCGGTGGTACTTTTTAAAGAATAGAGAATTCTGGAAAAAGCATGTAATTATGTGGGTGTATCATTAAATAGACCACAGATGGCACTGATTGAGCAGATTTACGCTGATAATTTTTTGCAGCAGCATGCAATAGAAAATCTGTGATAACCTGTTCAATCCGCGTTATCAGCGAGCCATTTTAAATCAAAGGCTAACCAATTTTTCTTTATAAGATTTTGGAGAAATATTAGTGTGCTTTTTGAAGAAGTTCGAAAAATAAAAAGGATCATTAAAACCCAAAGCATAAGCCGTTTCTTTAACCGATAGTTTCTCGTAAGTAAACAAACGTTTTGCTTCAGAAATAATCAATCCGAAGATGATATTTTGAGCGGTTTTATTGCAATGCAGTTTGGAGAGTTCATTCAATTTGGCTTCGGTAGTTCCAATTAAATTGGCAATTTCAGCAACCGAAAGGTTTTTGTCAAAATTCCCGCGAATCGCTTCCAGAAAATGAAGAAACAAAGCATCGGGTTTATAGATTTCTTCTCCGAGTTTTATTTTAGAACGATTGATTTCAATTAAAATCAATTGGATTCTGGAATGAATAGAGATGAGGTATTGATATGGTTTTTCTGCAATTTCCTGCTGAATAAGTTGTAGTGAATCAACAACCAATTTGTCGTCATCAACTTGAATTACTTCGTTCATTGCAAAATGACAGAACAAGCTGTTGTGAAAAATCAATTCAATATCATTATCATTTTTGCAGAAAAAATCATAAGTAAATTCAAGAACAAATCCGGTTGCTTTATTATTGTTTTTTATATAATGTATTTGACCAGAAGTTATGGTAATGACTGAATTTTTGGTAATAATATATTCATTTTCATCTACAGAAAGCGTCATTTCTCCCGATGTACAAAATAGAAGTACATATTTTAATACGCGTCTCGGATTTTGTAAATCTTCTGCTTGATCAAATGTTTTTATATCAATCATTTGTGATTCCGTTTTCTCAAAAATAGCGCTTTTTTATTTCAGATTTAAATTATTTATTACATAGTAATGCTGGCGCGAGCATCTCGCTCGTGCATACAGTCATGAACACACACTTTTTAGTAAACTTTAGTTTTCCAAATTTTAATTTTGTAGTTTGGTTGTAGCTGCTCTTTGCGTTCACGAGCGAGACGCTCGCGCCAGCAGGGGGGAAATCACACACGTTGATCGACAAAGATTGGCGACATACTTTGCGGAGTTTCTAGTGTGATCTCCCTTCGGTCGAAATGACAAACTAAACGTAATGACTCATTGCGTTCACGAGCGGGGGGCGGCTGAGTTTATTCTGTATTCGATAGCGCGGATTTGTAATCCGTGCCCGCAAAGATTGGTTATACCTGCATTATGTAAAACTGTTGCGAGCACGGATTGCAAATCCGCGCTATCGGGTATTCTGTTTTTAAAATTGTTATAAAAATTTTATTTATAAGATTCTTTAAATTCCCTGTCAGTTGTAAAAATTCTTTTACTAATCGTTTCTAAAGGCTTACCATTTAATGAAACTTCAAAATCTCTATTGTCAGCATCAATTTTTATTTGAATTTCATTGTCGTTATTATCTTGATTTTTAAACTCTTTATTGGTTTTCTCCCAATTAAAGAAAGCTCTTCCTTCGTATTTCTTCCCTTTACCAGTTTCCCAGAAAAAAGTAATAAGACTTGGAATAGCCCTTTCTTCTTTTTTAGGATGTAATACCATAGGTCTAAGCTTGCTTTCAAATTCAGCATTAAAATATTCTGTCAATACCCAGAAAAGCTTAAAGTTTTTATTTTCAGAAGTAATGATTGGTTTCCAAAAATATTTTATACGGTAGTTGTCCCATTTTTCTGGACTTGCATCTCGAATTAACGACATTTTTCTAACTTCTGGTCTTTTCATTGACCATGAAGCAAAAAGGTTAGCTTCTAAAGCCTGATCGTCTTGAACTCTTTCTGATTGGTAACGCCCAAGTTCTTTTTGAGTGCCACCAAAATTCAACCAAACGACCACCATTCCTTTTGGAGCAAAGCCGAAGATAAGATCATTAAATTCGTCATAAACTCTTTTTTGAGACGATTTTCTATCATAAATATATTCCTGAAGCTCTTCGTTGTTTTCTTCAATTTCTACATTTGAATAGAATCTTTTCGTCCAGTCTCTTATAGTGTCAATTGGAAAATCTGCATTTAAATGATAAAAGGCATCTTCATAACCTGCATAGTAAGTGATATCAGCGCCAATTGGAGTTCCATGTTGTGCTGTCCATACTTTGCGTGATTCTCCCCATTCACCAGAAGTACCACCATATGGTAATCCTGCCCTGACACCTTCAAGTGTCCTTATGCTGTCAGATACAAATTCAATTCTATATTTATTTTCGGGATGGGATATTTGTACGTGAAATTCAGGCAGTTCTTTTTTCATTTGGCAGTTTGTTAATGAATTAAATAAAATAATTAATAAAATAGAATCTAAAAGTTTATATCTGTTCTTACCCATGATGAATTTCTCTTTTTCTATATTGTTGTTCTAAGGCTCCTTCCTTTGATGGCGCCTGGCTTTCTCTTGATCCTAGACCAAATTGATTTGCTTTAACAGACCAATGCAGGTATTCGTTTCGTAGTGTCTTTAAATCTTCAAAATCAATATAATCTAAATAGGATATTTGTCTTAGTTCAGCCAAATATTTTTCAGAATCCCAGGAGTTTTGTTTCACATAACTATTGCGTAAATCATTGCAGGCTACCATATAGTTTAAAAGCTGATTGTATACGTTTTGTAAAAATGGGTCTTCAATTTCGTGCAGTTTTTTACTTAGGATATCATCATAAATAACTCCGAACTGTTTGGAGTAAAAGAACATTTTTTTGAGCGGGATTTTATCATAGGTGTTTCGCATTTTCCGTGAGCCTATTACACTGTAATAGGTATCTTCCATATGTTCAAATTTTTCTTTTTCCTTTTTTGTATTAATGAAGGATTGAGGAAATACCCCGGCTTTAATTTGATAATCCTTGTACCAGCCTTCCTTTATAACAATTTCTTTAAATTTGGCTACTTCTTCTTTAGAATTATGGATCATTTCATTGTAGAGTGACTCTTTTTTGTAATACAAAATGGCTGTTTCAAAAGCACGATCCTTATAAGAACCACCTATATCAGAGTGTACACCAGGCAGTGTATATTCAAGTCCGTTGATACCGGCACTGGTAATATCGGTCAAATCAAAATTTTCACGATATTCATCATTTGCTGCCAGCTGAAAAACAAAATGAGCTTTTTCTACTCCATCCAAATGCAAATCTTTAACATCGTTGCCATGATAAACTCCGTGTGAGGAAACGGTATCATATAATCCTACAAAATTGAATTTGATTTTTTTCGGTTTTATATCATTATTTAAAAGACAGGCAGCAAAATATCCATGTGCATGTACAAGAGGTTCATCTCTTTTTATTTTTATGTAGTCAGGATTTGTATCGCTTTCAAACGGAGGAACTGCATATGCATGTTCCCGATCTATCAATTGTAGTTTAGCAGGACTATTAGCGACATGCAAAAAATGTCTTGCTGCTGCGGCCCCACGACTAAACCCAAATACATTTACTTTTATTTCATCTATTTTTTTATCCCGATATTTTTTCTGTTTAAACTTTTTTCCAGCCTCGACACAAGCTTTTGTTACTTTAGCAACAATTCCACGGCTTCCTATGCCCATTGCCACGTCGGGTACAATGTCATCTTTTTTTAGATCCTCAGTAGCAATTCCTTCTATATAAACTGATACTTGATTAAAAACAGTAGTATCAATAGAATCATAACCGCGTGCTATATTGCTATAGTCATTAGTATAACTGTCATCTTCATGATTTGAAGTTTCATGGTCTTTTCCTACTTCAGTGTTCGTTTTATTGTTTTGTGTACCATCAAAGAAAATGTTTAAAGTGATATCTATTTCATTCGCCAATGAATCTGCAGGATGTAATGGCTCATAATCGTGATAAAAAATGCCATTTTCTTCTCCATGCCAAATGTTATGTTTAGCAGCATGGATGTTAAGATCTCCATTTGTTGCATGTATTTCTATATTACCAGTTGCAGTTATTGTGAGTTTTCCTTCAACTATTGTTGTTTTGCTCATAGCCTATAGTTTGGTTTTTATAAATTTTAACGTTGATTATTTGTTATGTTTTAGTAAGATCTTCTAAATTTTTATTTAAATAGAGTGGTAATAAATTTGGGTTATAGAAGTAAATATAGGTAGAGTGTTATCTTATAAATAGTTAGTATAAGACATAAAAATAACAGAATAGGCTTGAATTATGGGGTTATTATGAAGATATCAGTAATCATGTCTAAATTTTATGAACAACAGCATATAAAAAAGAGCGGCACTAAAAATAGTACCGCTCCCTTTTCAAAATAAATTTAATTTTGCATTTTAAAACCAAATCAAATTTTAAAATGCCGCATTCATAAATAAATGCGTACAGTTTTTGGGTAATCTACTAAAAAGAAGACTAAACGCAGGTTATTCGTTTATTATATCGCCTTCCTTAGTTTCTTCGCTGGCAATTTTTACCAGTTTATCTTTTAGAGTCAAATCACCGAAAATTTCAATTTTATCGTCGATTTCTCTTCCTTTTTTAATGTCAACTCTTGTGGCTTTGTGGTTTACCACTTTTACCACATAAATTCCTTCTGCAGAACTTACTACCGCTGATTTTGGCACTACAAATGTGCTGTCTTTCGCGTTAAGCGGTAATAAAACTTCGGCAACCATTCCTGGCAACAAATCGCCTTTTGTGTTGTGAACGTCCATTTCGACTCTTTCAGAACGTAATTTTAAATCCAAAGCGCCAGACATTCTTGTAATTGTTGCTTTAAAAGTTTCTGGCAATGATTTTACGTTGAAACTCATTTCGTCGCCTTGGCGCAAATATCCTGTGTACAATTCCGGAACCGAAACTGCTAAACGCAATTTGTTTTGCTCCTGAATTGTCAATAAAGGCAAATCAGAACCTTTTCCTGACGGACCAACAAATGTTCCTAAATTTACATTTCTAGCCGCTACAACACCGTCAAACGGCGCACGAATTTCTAAATAACCTCTTATAATCGAAATTTCTTTGTGCGCTGCAATCGCGGCTTGATATTGTGCGTAATCAGAGTTTTTCTTTCCGTTTGCCATTTCTAAATCATTTTTAGAAATAGTTCCTTCCACTTTGCTCGTTTCATACAAACGGTTGTACGTGCTTTTGCTGGTTGCATAAATAGCTTCCATCGATTTTAATCTCGATTCGGCTGCAGCCAATTGTGAACTGATTTCAGGCGCTTCCAAAACAATTAAAAGCTGCCCTTTTTTTACTTTGGAACCAATATCAACTTTTAAATCTTTTACGAAACTGCTCACTTTTGCATATAAATCTACTTGTTGAAAACCAGTTAATTCGGCTGGTAAACGCAATTCGGTAGTCAGTTTTTCTTTTTCTAAAAGAAAAGTTTCTGTTTTAGGTTCGATTTCTGCCGTAACAACTTCTTCTTTTTTAGAATTACAGCTGTTCAGGAAAAATAATGCTGAAAAAAACAGCGCGCTATATTTTATAATTTTAGTGTTCATTTTTTGGTTTTAAAGATGAGATATAATGGATGCTTTCTTCGTCTTCAGGATCTAAAGAAACAGATTGTGTTGTTGTTTTTTCTTGTGCCCACGCAAATATCTGCGGAAGGATTAAAAGTACGGCAAAAGTAGAAAATAATAATCCACCGATAACCGCTCTTCCTAACGGAGAAACCTGATCGCCTCCTTCGCCGTGTCCAATCGCCATTGGCAACATTCCCATAATCATCGCAACTGATGTCATGATAATCGGACGAAGACGCAATGCCGCAGCTTCACGTGCCGATTCTAATGCATTTCCGTTTCGCTTACGCAATTGCTCGGCATTGGTAACCAATAAAACCGCATTGGCAATCGAAACCCCAACCGACATGATGATTCCCATGTACGATTGTAAATTCAATGTTGAACCAGTCAAGGTCAGCATTATTAAGGCTCCCAAAACTACCGCCGGAACGGTTGTTAAAATTACCAGTGAAACTTTGAATGACTGGAAATTAGCGGCTAACATTAAGAAGATTACAAAAATGGCAACCAATAATCCTACTTGTAAACTGCTTAATGTTTCTTCCAATACTTTACTCAAACCGATTGGCGTAATGAATAACCCCCTAGGTAATTCTCCCAATGAATTTATAGTTGCAGCAACATCTTTTGACGCGGTCCCCAAATCGGTCTGGTTGATGTTTGCTGTAACGGTAATGTACGGCATTGCCCCTAAATTGTCATTTTCACCGCTGACAAAGCTTGGTGTAATTTTAGCAACGTCACTTAAAACTGGACGAAGAGAGTTTTTCAATACTGGAATTTCTCCAATATCGGTTTTGCTTTTCATTTTGTTCAATGGCACTTGCACCTGAACGTTATATGATAATCCGGCTCTTTCATCGACCCAAGTATTTTTCTCGGTATATCTTGATGATGAGGTTGAAGCCACAAGTGATCTCGAAATATCGTTCATATCAACGCCTAATTCGGCGGCACGAGTTCTGTCAATATCAATATTCATTGCTGGATAATGAATTGGCTGACCAATTTGAACGTCTCTGAAATAGGAAATTGCTTTTAGTTTTTCAACAATCTGATTGGCGTATAATTCATTTCTTTTTTTGTCTTTTCCTGCAATTCGAACTTCGATTGGAGTAGGAGAACCTTGGCTTAAAACTTTATCAGTCAATTCGATTGGTTCGAAAGAAAGTTTAGTATCAGGCAATACTTTTTTTAGTCTTGCTCTAAATTCATCTTTAAAGTCATCCATGTCTTCGTGATATTCTTTCAAACTCACTTGGAAAACTGCTTCGTGAGAACCTGCCATGAATAAATAAATTGGGTTGATTGAGAATAGAGAAGGGTGCTGGCCGACATAAACAGAGGAGATTCCGATATGTTCTTTCCCAACCATTTTTTCCAGTTCTTTCAAAACAATTCTCGCTTGTTCTTCTGTTCTTTCTAAACGCGTTCCGTCAACAGCGCGTATTCTCAATTGAAACTGACTTGAATTGGTTCTTGGGAAAACATCTTTTCCAATAAAAGTAATTAATAGAATAGCTAATGCCGTAGCAGAAATCAAATACGTAATACTTGTTATTTTTTTATGAACGAATAAACGATCCAGCAATTTCATAAAGCGGACTTTGAATCGCTCAAACGGACTTATTTTTCCGTTTTGATCGGTATCCAATCTTTCAACCATTACTTTTTTCTGCGTAATCAAATCTTGTTCAGATTCTGGCGTCAATCCGCAAGCGTTAAATTCTGCTTCATCATCTGTGATTTCAGGTGTATGTTCGTGTTTTTCATGTCCTTTCATCAACCAGTTTGCCATTACAGGAACAAATGTCTGAGATAATAAGAATGAAATTACCATTGAAAAACCAATTGCTAAAGCCAAAGGCAAAAACAACGCTCCTGGAATACCAACCATTGTAAATGCTGGTGCAAATACGGCCAAAATACAAAGCAAAATCAATAATTTAGGCAACGCAATTTCCTGACAGGCATCCCAAATGGCGAGTGCTTTTGGTTTTCCCATGTCAAGATGCTGGTGAATATTTTCAATTGTTACGGTACTTTCATCCACCAGAATACCAATTGCCAAAGCCAATCCTGATAATGACATCAAGTTGATTGTTTGACCGAATAATTTTAGGAATAAAACTCCAGAAATAATCGAAATCGGAATTGTCAAGATTACGATCAAAGCCGCACGACGGTCGCCAAGGAATAATAAAACCATTAATCCGGTTAAAACTGCTCCAATAATTCCTTCAGTAATCAAACTTTTTACCGAGTTGATTACATAAACAGATTGGTCAAATTCGTATGATAATTTTACGTCTTCAGGAAGTGTGCTCTGGATTTTTGGCAATTCAGCTTTTAATTTCTGAACCACATCCCAAGTCGAAGCATCTCCCGCTTTTGCAATACTGATGTAAACCGAACGTTTTCCGTTTACCAAGGCATAACCCGCAGTAATATCGGCACCGTCTTTTACAACTGCTACATCACCTAATTTTAGGTTTTGAACACTTCCTTTAAATAGCGGAATATTTTCAAAATCTTTAATTTCTTTAATCGTATTGTTGGTTGGCGTAATATAGTTTTTGTCGCCCATACGAACGTTTCCTGATGGCGCCGTCTGGTTATTTAAACGAATCGCCTCTACGATTTGATCTGGCGTCATATTGTGAGAACGCAATAAATCGGGATCTACGTTAATCTCAATAGTTCTTGGACTTCCTCCAAACGGAGCTGGAGATAATAAACCAGGAATTGAGGTAAATGAAGCACGAACATAAACGTTGGCCAAATCCTGCAATTCATTGTTTGATCTGATTTTACTGCTCAAAACCAATTGTCCGATTGGTAATGAAGAAGCATCAAAACGAATGATAAACGGAGGTTGTGTTCCTGGAGGGAAAACCGCCTGGATTCTGTTTGAAAGTGCACTCAACTCGGCAGCAGCCTGAGCCATATTTGTACCTTCGTAATAGGTTAATTTCATAATCATTAACCCTTGAATGTTTTTGGTTTCTACTGATTTTATACCATTCGAGAAAGGTAAAACATTCACGTAGTTTTTGGCAAAATAAGCTTCCATTTGGTCTGGCGTATAACCTCCAAACGGATGCGCAATATAAATTACCGGCAAGTTCATTTTTGGCAAAATATCTACCTTAATGTCCTTGATGGCACCAATTCCGAAGAAAAATAGACCCGCAACCAATACTAAGATGGAGATGGGCTTGCGGAGTGCAAAACGTATTAAATTCATTTGGCTTTTAATTAAAATTCATTTATAAATAAGTCAAAATTGCCCGTTGCAGCAACTTTCAGCAAAAACGACTGCCATACATTATTGTTGACGATATCACGGTCGATTTCGGCGCGGTTTAACGTAAACATGGTTTGAGTTAAATCGGTTAAATCAGTTAAGCCGTTTTTGTACAAAGTCGATTTCTGAATATAAGCACGTTGTGCGGCATTGACCTGAATTGGCGCTTCGGCATAATTTTCCAAAGTGATTTTTATTTTGTCCTCGGCAAAAGTCAACTGCGATTGCAATTCTCTGCTCGCCTGATTGTATTCTTCCTGCAAAGCCTGAGAAACAAATTTTTGAGACGTTACTTGTTTGTTGGCTCTAAAAGGCGTCGTCAAATTCCAAGTAATTCCAACTCCAACCAAATAATTAGAGCGATCCGGATTTACGCCATCCCAATAATTTCTACTGAAGTTTGACTGATCTACTGCATAACCTGTTTCAAAACCCGAGGCTCTGGTTTGTAAAACACCAAAAGCGCTCATCGTTGGATAATAAAAACGTTTGTATAATTTAACTTGTTGATTGCTGTAATCAATCTTCGTTTTATAAAATTGCAATAAAGGATGCAAACTATCAGTTGAAGCCGTTGATCTTAAAACCTCTTTCGGAATTTGATTTACGAATAAAGTATCTGCAATAAAATCCTGAGGCGCAACGCCCATTAAATCAACTAATTTATTGTTTTGTTCTTTTACAAAATTTCGCGCAAGATTCAAGGCGATTTTTGCTTTTGAAACTTCAGCAGTTGCTAAGGTCGAATCAACTCCAGCCAATAATCCGTTTTTAACTCGGGCAACAGCTGTCTTTTTGAAAACTTCTGCACGGCTTAAATTCTTTTGCTGTGAAATCAGTAACCTTTGGCTTGCCAATAAATTCAAATAAGCAGCCGAAATTTTAATTTTCTGCTGAAACATTTCCTGCTCTAAATCTTTTTCTTTTGCCTGAACATCAACTTTTGCTAAATTGATTTTTTCCTGAGTTTTTCCGAAAGTAAAAAAGTCCCAGTTCATGTTCACTAAATATAAAGCACCGAATGCAGAATTCCAGTTTTGTTCTGGTAATGCTGGTCCGGAAGAAGCTGTTCCTAAACCATTAAATCCGTAAAGCGCACCATTTTGGCCATTAATAGTTCCATAATCTTGTTGTGCGGATAAATTAAGATTAGGAAGATAATCACGTCGAGATTGTTTTAATGTCTCTTTTGAGGCACTGGCGTAATTGTTTTTTGCTTTGATCGAACCATAGTTTTCGAGACCTGTTTTTATTGCTTCTTTTAAAGACAAGGTTTGTGAATAACCATTTGAGGCTAAAATCAAGAAAAATAATAAAGTAATTTTTTTGAAATACATAAAACTCAAAGTGTGAAATTAAAGCGCAAATTTATTTCTCTTATGCTGATAAAGCTCAGGTTAAGTGATGTACTGCACTGATAAATGACCAATTCAATTTGTCATTTTTTGGAAAAAATAATTAAATATTTGTCCGTACTTTGTACACTATTTAAGTTTTAAAAATGAATAAAAAGATTGATAATATTTTGGATAACAAGTGGTGGCAGGAAATTGCTGTTGTCCTTTTTTCATTTACAATTTATACGTTAAAAAATGACTGGATGCTTTTCAGCTCCGTTACTTCCATTTTAATGGGGATTTTTTTCTATTTCATTTTGTACATGCATGCGCAGTTCAATCGGTTTTTTCTTCTTCCTATATTATTCAAAACCCAGCGTCCTTTAACTTATATTTTTCTGACTCTTTTCGGGGTTTTTGTGTTCTCTGTTATTTTGTATGAAATCACAATGCTGGATATGTTCAGTAATTGCCGTTTGTATCAGAATTCGCATCAAAGAAGTTATGTGTACCAATTGGCGAGTGTTTTAGGAACTTTGGTTTGTATTTTAAGTCCGATTATTGTTTTTAAATTCTACAGAATCCATAAAAGAAGAACTGACGAAACTTTGCTGTTTAATCAAATGCAGTTGAATTCCTTAAAAGGGCAATTGAATCCGCATTTTTTATTTAATACCTTTAATACGCTTTACGGAATCAGCTTGGAATTCCCCGATCGAACTCCAGATTTGATTATGAAAGTATCGCAATTAATGCGTTATCAGCTCGAAAGCAATAATAAACAATGCGTATCTTTAGAAGATGAATTGGAATTTATAAACAGTTATGTGCAGCTCGAAAAGGAACGAGTAGGTTATCGTTGTGATATTACTTTTGACAGTAAAGTGGATAATGAAAATGCCTATAAAATTTCGCCGATGCTATTGATTGCTTTTATTGAAAATGCGTTTAAGCATGGAACCTGTGCGATTGAAAAATGTTTTGTCCGAATTTTTATTACGGCTGAAAACGGATACCTTCATTTGCACGTTGTCAATTCAATTCCGACAAAAAAAACAGATGTGGTTTCGACTAAAATTGGTTTAAAAAACACCATCGAGCGTCTGAATTTAATTTATGGGAAAGACTATAAATTAGATATTCAGGATGAAAAAAATACCTATATAATTGATTTGAAATTGCAGTTGAAAAAGTTTTTATAATGAAAGAGCCAAAAAAATGTATAATTGTTGATGATGAGCCGGCGGCGCATTATGTTTTGGCGAATTATATCAAACAGAATCCGCAATTAGAATTGGTTTTTCAAGGATATAACGGAATTGAAGCAATGGATTATCTGCGTGAAAATCACGTCGATTTAATGTTTTTGGATATCAATATGCCTGAGATTTCAGGAATGGAATTATTAAAGATTATTCCAAATCATCCGAAGACAATTTTAACGACAGCTTATTCTGAATTTGCTTTAGAAAGTTACGATTACGGTGTAATTGATTATTTGCTGAAACCTATTTATTTTCCAAGATTTTTAAAAGCAGTTGACCGATTTTTCTCTACAGAAACATTAAAAGTAAAAGAAGAAGAAACTATTGTAAACTCAATAAGCGTTAAAGTCGATGGTTATTTTATTGATATAGAATTAGATCAACTTTTGTACGCACAGAGTTTTGGAAATTACGTTAAACTTCACACCATTAAGCGTACGTATCTGGCTTCAATAACTACGACTGAATTAGAGAAATGTTTGCCAGAAAAAAGCTTTATTCGAATTCATAAATCGTATATCGTTGCGCTTGATAAAATTGAAGAAACAGAAAAAGATTTTGTGGTCATCAAACACGAAAAATTACCAATTGGAATTACATATAAAAGAGAATTATCAGACCGTTTAAAAAGATAAGAAATTGTTGATAATTTTTTTGAAGGCCTTCATTTAATCTTCATTTAAAAGTAGTAATTTTAATACGATATTTCAAGGCTATTAATTTGTAAATGAGGAATTATGAGAAATTTTTTGCTGATTGTTCTTTTTTTATTCAATGGTTTTCTTTTTGCGCAAGAAGGCATAAACATGAAGAAAGTAATAACGCCTCCGGAAAAGGTACGATTTGCTTTTGAGAAAGAATATCCCGGAAAAACTGCGGTTTGGTCTGAAGAATATGTTGGCGATGATGATGACGAAGTTCGTTATGAAGCGAAATTCAATAAAGATAAAAACACAAAAGCAGTGGCAATTTATGATAATTCAGGAGTTTTGAAAGCGTTCCAACTTCAAATTCCTTTAAGTAAACTGCCAATTAATGCGCAGACTTATTTAAAGAAGAATTATTCGCCAAAAGCCATTAAAGAAATTGCGGTTGTTGTTGATGATAAAAATAAAACAACGTATGAAGTTGGAGTTACTAAAGACTCAAAATTTTATGATGTTGTTTTTGATAAAGATGGTGACTTTAATGTCTCTATCGAGAAAAATTGAAATATACTTGCTTACTAATTCAATATATTTAAAAAGGCAAACCCGGCAGTTTTTAACGACTGTCGGGTTTTGTTTTTTATAATGAGTTATGAGTTATGAGTTTGATAATTAACCATCAACCATGAACAATTAACCATTAATTAAAGCATCATTCCGCCTGAAGCTTCAATACGCTGTGCGTTTACCCAGCGTGCATCTTCGGTACATAAAAATGCAACAACGCCACCAATATCGTCTGGTAAACCAACTCTTCCTAAAGCAGTCACAGAAGCAATTTGTTGATTCATTTGTTCATTATCGCGAACAACGCCTCCGCCAAAATCAGTTTCGATGGCGCCTGGAGCCACAACATTTGCTCTGATTTTTCTTGCGCCCAATTCTTTTGCCTGATATTTGGTTAAAGTTTCAATCGCACCTTTCATAGAAGCGTAGGCTGCGTAACCAGGGAAAGAAAATCGTGCTAAACCAGTTGAAATATTTACAATTCCGCCACCGTCATTCATTACATTTAATGCTTTTTGGGTCAAGAAAAACGGACCTTTAAACTGAATATTAGTCAATTGATCAAACTCAGCTTCAGTTGTTCCAATGAATGAATTGTGAATCCCGATTCCTGCATTATTCACCAAAAAGTCAAATTTGTCCGTTTTGAAAGTATTTTTTAACGCGGTTTTTACTTCTTCAAAAAAAGAATCAAAAGTCCCAGAATCAGCAACATTCAATTGAAGTGAAGCTGCTTTTTGCCCTAAGTTTTCAATTTCTTTAACTACTGAATCAGCTTCTTCTTTTTTGCTGTTGTAAGTTATGATTACGTCGATTCCTTTTTTTGCAATTGCAATTGCCATATTTTTCCCTAAACCTCTGCTTCCTCCTGTAACCAGAGCTATTTTTGTATTTACTGCCATGTTTTTTTAATTGTTAATTATGAATTGTTAATTATGAATTGTTAATTGTGAATGGTTAATTGTGAATGGTTAATTGTGAATGGTGAAATGTCAAATGCTTTATCTTTTTAATTAACAATTTACCATTTATCATTTACCATTAATTATGCATTGCATTGAAATGATTTCTTAAATCTTCTGCGCTAGCGTTTAATCTTGTTTCGCTGGTTCCAAAAGTAAGTTCTGATCTTCCTTCTTTTAGTTGTTCAAAGATTGATTCAATAAAACTGCTTACGCTTGGGTGCGCGTCATGTAGACCAATTCCGCCTAAATCTGTGTTTAATGCTGGTGGAATAATTTCAATTACTTCGATATTTTTCGCTTTTAGCAAATGACGAAGTGAAAGTGTAAACGAGCGGAAAAATGCTTTTGTAGCCGAATAAACCGGAACTTTCGCAAAAGGAGAAAATGCCAATCCAGAAGTTACATTCATTACAGTTGTCAATGATTTCAACTGAATAAATAAAGACGTTAAATGTAATGGAGCTTCAATATTAGTGGTAAGCTCTGATTTCATACTTTCGTAGAACTCAGCATCTGTAACTGAAACCCATTTCTGAATTCCTGCATTATTGATTAAAACGTTTAAATCTGGATGATTTTCAGAAATCCATTCATAAAGTGCAATACGCTCTTTTTCTACAGATAAGTCACAAACTTTGGTAATAACTGAAGGAAATTTAGCTTTCACTTCATTTAAAACCGATTCTCTTCTTCCGCAAATTATAACAGTATTGTTTTCCTGAATAAATCGTTCGGCAAGCCCAAGCCCGATACCGCTTGCACCGCCTGTTATTAAAATTTTGTTGTTTGATAAATTCATCTTTTCGATCTTTTAAATTGATAAGACAAAGGTAGGAGTGAAGTAGATGTGGAGAATTGTAAATATCAAACCGATGTTTGCAAAATTCAAATCACGTATTAAATTTTTAATTTATAGATTTCAAACCTGAAACCTGAAACCTGAAACCTGAAACCTGAAACAAAACAATTAAGACCTAAAAGCCAAAGGCGTCAAAGAAGTTTGCTTTTTAAAAAAGTTAGAAAAATGCGCCAATTCTTCAAAACCAAGTGAATAAGCGATTTCAGAAATGTTCCAATCCGTTTGTTTTAAAAGGATTTTGGCTTCGTTGGTCAATCTTGAACTAATTAATTCGGTTGTGGTTTTTCCTGTATTTTCTTTTAAAACCTTATTTAAATGATTGACGTGAACGGATAATCGGGCTGCAAAATCTTTCGCAGTCCTTAATTCTAATTTCTGATGCGGAGATTCAATCGGGAATTGTCTCTCTAATAATTCGGCAAATAAAGAGGAAACTCGTGCTGCAGAATTATGTTTAGAATACAATGCCGTAATAGGTTGTAATTTTTGTCCAAAGTGAATTAATTCCGCAACATAATTTCGGATTAAATCGTATTTATAGATATAATCCGAATTGATTTCTTTTTGTATTTTATTGAAAATCAATTCAACTTCAGAAACTTCTTCGTCTGAAAGCTGAAAAATTGGATAACCATCTGAAGCAAAAATTGGAAGCTCATCTAAGTCAATTCCGCTTTTATTTTTGGATAAAAATTCACTGGTAAAAACACAAAATTGTCCACCTTGATTGGTGTCTTGCGGTAAATAGTTATACGGAATTTTTGGAGTGGCGAACAACAATCCCTGTTTTTCTATTTCAATTACTTTATCAGCATATTCAGCTTTGTTGTGACCTCTAATAAGACTTATTTTGTAATAAGCTCTTCTGTCATAAGGCATTCCAGGTTTTCCTTTCATACGTTCCAGAAGCTCTTTAATATCAAAAACATTAAAATGACCAATTTCTTTTTGGATATCATTTGGCAACAATGAATTTGGTTCAACGCTTGAGCCTTCAGTAATGTCTTTATAAAATGAATCTAGAGATTTCATATTGTTATGAATTGTAAAATTCAAATATACGAAAAATATAAGTTTGTTTTTTTTAGTTTTAAGTTTCAGGTTTCAAGTTTCCTTTTTTTGTGGTTAAAAAAGACTTCCCTGAACAAATTCAAGTTCTGGATTATTACCAAAGGGAATTGTGTCAATTACAAAAAACTGTTTTACTATGGGATCAAATTCTCTTAAAACAATTTCGTTGCATTCAAATTGAAGATCAATTGTGGTAAAAAGTTCAGAAGCTATTTTAAGGTTTTCTGGAGTTAATCTTCTTCCAATAGATAAATGCGGCTCATCACTTTTTTTTAGCTTTAAAGATTTCAAAGTTTCATGAATCTTTTTCATGATGGGTTTTAGATTGTTTTTTGAATCTTCAGTTGGAGCAATAAAAAAAGCACCACTGTTTTCAAAGCTTGAAAAATGATTTAGACTTACTTGAAAAGGAGTAAATGTGTCACAAGTTTTTAAAAGTTTTTTGGTGTAAATGCTAAGTTGTGATTCCTCGATTGTGAATTCGCAAATTGTAATATGTGCTACAGAATTGCAACTGTTGTACCATTTGATTTTACTTCTTAAAAAATCCTTCATTGTCTTGATAGCATCAATAACTTCTGGTGAAGGATGAAATACAACAGAATATGTTTTCTCCATTTTTAAGGCTTTGGTTTGAACAAATTTAAAGTTTTCCCTTTAAATATAATCGATGCATAATTTCAGATTTCAATAAACCGCTTCCACCGCCAAAATGCTCAATTACTTCAACATTTGGTTGTTGTTTTAGGCAAAATGAAGTAAATTCTTTTTCGACATGGTCTTCGATTCCAGAACTTAAAAGAACAATATCAATTTTATGATTTTGAAAATATTCCTGTGCTTCTTTTTCATTGTTAAAAGCAACAGCATTCCAATTTTCATCTGCATTTACTAATCGAAGCAAAATAGCTAAAATGGCTTCGTTTTTTCCGAGCAATAAGAATTCAAGCGTTTTCATAGTATTTCAGTTTTCAAAGCAAATTTATTGGTTAAATCGTGATTCCAACTTAATCTAGAATAAGAAATAATGTAAAGAAAAAGTTAAGTTTTGTATTTTTTTTGAATTTTTATAAGTTAAAATTTAAAACGTTAGTTCTTTGTTTTCAGTGTTTTAAATAAAATACGAATGTTAAAAATAAAAATATTTTTTTAGAATGAGGAAAACCGTAATGTTTTAGCAAATCATGAAAGTAAATTTGTCGCATAGAAATAGAGATTTATGGTGTTTTTGCCTTTTTTAATCATCATTTAAAGATTTCTATTGATTGTTACTAGTTTTTGGAGAAACACAGTAAGTTGAAATTTGACACATTCATTTGATCGTGGGTACTTGTATAAATTTGCAAGATAAATACAAGAAGTCAAAATTTTTATCGGGTTTTTAGATTTGGTTACACGTTAGCTGAATTTAAAAACCCTTTTTTTATTTAATAATATCCATGACTTTTAAGCCATTCTTCGCAGTCTTTTGTCCAGTTTTTGCTGGTATCTTTAATGCCTAAGCCAAAGCCGTGACCGCCATTTTCATATAAATGTAATTCTGATGTAACATTATTTTTTTTGAGTGCTAGATAATAATTAATACTATTTTCGGGTAAAACGGCTGTATCATCGGTAGCATGAACTAAAAAAGTCGGAGGCGTTTGTTGTGTCACTTTTTTATCATTGGAAAAAGAATCAATTATTTCCTGTGATGGATTATTTCCCAATAAATTGGTTTGTGAACCTTTGTGTGTGATGTTATTTTCCATAGAAATAACGGGATAAATTAAAAGAGAAAAATCTGGACGCGCACTTATTTTTGAAACAGATTCATATGTTTTCTCATCATAATGTGTTGCCAAAGTTGAAGCTAAATGTCCGCCAGCCGAAAACCCAATTGTACCAATTTTATTGCTGTCGATATTCCATTTTGCTGCATTTTCACGCACATAGCGAATAGCTTCCTGAGCATCTTGCAACGGACCAATATTTTTGTTTTTCATAATTAAATCGCTTGGTAAACGATACTTTAAAACAAAGGCAGTAATGCCTAAACTATTCAGCCAGTTTGCGACTTTTGTTCCTTCTTTATCCATTGAAAGGTGCGAATATCCTCCACCTGGGAAAATAATTATAGCGGTCTGATTTGGTTTTACATCTTTTGGAATAAAAATACTTAGAGTTGGTATTGTAACAAAACTTGTGCTTTGAAGGATCCCATCTTTTATAGTTTGCTTTTCCTGGTAATCTGCAGAAATAATTTCATCTGGGATTTTACTCCATAAAGGAATTATTTGGTTTTGGGCCTGCAGTTGACAAATAGTTAATGTAAACAAAGTGAGCAGGATGAATGGTTTTTGATAAAAAATGGCTTTCATTTTTTTTGATTTAGAATGTAATAGTTTGATATAGTTTACGGTAAGGAAAAACAACGTAAGAATAGGGGCAAATATTCATTTTTGCTTCAGGACAATTTTCGTACTTTAAACGGATGAATTTAGCACTTTGATATTTAACAAATATATTGTTTAATATGTAATATTGTGGTATTTTTTTTATTCGATATGTTTATTTATTCGAATAAAATAATTTTTTATATAATTTATTTGGATTATAAAGATTAAAAACTATATTTGTGCAATCGATTACATTAATTTGTTTTATTTGTATTAAATCCTTGTTTTTTAGTGCTTTTAAATTCGAATTGAGAGATAAAACTAACTAACTAAAAAACATAAATTTTTATACTAACCATGAGCCAAAAAGATTCAGTTACTACCAGCCAAAGCAGCAAATCAATAGGGAAATATCGATGGAGCATTTGTGGATTGCTATTTTTTGCCACAACAATCAATTATTTAGATCGTCAAGTTCTTTCTTTAACCTGGAAAGATTCTATTGCTCCAGAATTTCACTGGACAAATAGTGATTATGGAGATATAACTGCTTTGTTTTCGATATTTTACGCTGTTTCATTATTATTTGCTGGTCGATTTGTAGATTGGTTAGATACAAAGAAGGGGTTTTTGTGGGCAATTGGAGTTTGGTCTATAGGAGCTTGTCTTCATGCTTTTTGTGGTATTGCTACTTCTGGAATAATTACAGGAGATTGGTTTGTGGGCTTTCATGGATCAAAAGAAATAATAAGTACTGTTCAGGATACTGCCTTGGTAATTAATGTAAGTGTTACTTTATTCATTTTTGCACGTTTTGTTCTGGCTGTCGGAGAAGCAGGAAACTTCCCAGCTGCTATTAAAACTACGGCAGAATATTTTCCAAAAAAAGACAGAGCTTTTGCAACTAGTATCTTTAATGCTGGCGCAACGGTTGGGGCTTTGGCGGCGCCAGTTACAATTCCTTTTATAGCTAAAGCTTTTGGCTGGGAAATGGCTTTTATTATCATTGGAGCTTTAGGATTTATTTGGATGGGATTCTGGATATTTATGTATGATAAACCAGAAAAGCATAAAAATGTATCTGCTGAGGAATTGGCTTATATTCAGCAAGATGATATCGCTGAAAGTAAATTAGAAGGTTTTGTTCCAGAAACTTCTTCAAAGGTTTCTTTTAAAGAATGTTTTAAATACAAACAAACATGGGCTTTTGCATTTGGTAAATTCATGACTGATGGTGTTTGGTGGTTCTTTTTATTCTGGACTCCGGCTTATTTGAGTTCAGTTTATGGAATGGATTCTGCACAGGCAGCTTGGCCATTGTTTGTTCTTTATGCTATTACGTTGTTGTCAATTATCGGAGGGTGGTTGCCGACTTATTTTGTAGAAAAAAAAGGTATGAATCCATATGAAGGAAGGATGAGAGCGATGCTTATTTTTGCCTTTTTCCCTTTATTAGCTTTAGCTGCTCAGCCTTTAGGTTATATTAGTTATTGGGTGCCGGTTATCATTATCGGAATCGCAGGTGCAGCACATCAGTCGTGGTCAGCAAATATTTTTACTACAGTTGGAGATATGTTTCCAAAGAAAGCAATCGCAACGATTACAGGTATTGGAGGATTAGCAGGAGGAATTGGTTCGACAATTATAAACAAAGGATCTGGCGTATTATTTGATTTTACGCAAAGAAATTGGAGTACTATAAATGGTCAGCCATTATTGGAAAAATATCCGCAATTTCAAAATGCAGTTACAGAAAAGGCTTTTTTGGCTGAAAAAGGAGCAGGAAATTTAGAAGAGTTCTTAAAGTTACTAACAACAGAAGGACAAAATGTTGTAAATGGAATAAACACTGGATATATGATTATTTTTTCAATCTGTGCTGTTTGTTATTTGGCAGGCTGGTTAGTAATGAAATCATTGGTTCCAAAATATAGCCCAATTAAAGATCTTTAAAAAGATTTATACTGACTAACCAACCAACTTAAACCAAACCAACCATGAATCAAGCTAATGCAGCAATAGGAAAATACCGCTGGACTATTTGTAGTTTAGTTTTTTTTGCAACGACTGTCAATTATTTAGACAGAAATGTAATAAGTTACCTTAGGCCTTTTTTAGCAGAAGCTTTTCATTGGACGCCAGAACAAGAGGTTATTGATTATTCGAATATTGAACTTGCATTTAAAATTGCATATGCTCTGGGAATGCTGGTTGCAGGTGGAATCATTGATAAATTGGGTACAAAATTAGGTTATGCAATTGCAACAGGATTATGGAGTTTAGCAGCAATTGGCCATGCATTGGCAACTGGAACGGGAGGTTTTTTAATAGCGAGAGTATTTTTAGGAATTACAGAAGCAGGAAATTTTCCGGCAGCGATAAAAGCAACAGCTGAATGGTTTCCACAGAAAGAAAGGGCTCTTGCAACAGGGATTTTTAATTCAGGAAGTAATATTGGGGCAATCATTGTACCGCTTACAGTTCCTCATATTGCAGAAAAATACGGTTGGCAATGGGCTTTTATCTTAACAGGGATTGTTGGTTTTGTTTGGCTTTTATTATGGTTTTTATTGTATGAAGTGCCTCAAAAACAAAAGCGTTTGTCTCAGGCTGAATTAGAATATATTACTTCAGATCAAGTTGAAGTTGCTGAAGAGAATTCAACGGAAAAAGTTTCATGGATAAAACTCTTATCATTTCGTCAGACATGGGCTTTCGCAATTGGAAAACTGCTAACAGACCCAGTTTGGTGGTTTTATTTATTCTGGCTTCCTGACTTTTTAATGAAACAATACAAACTAACTGCAACTGAAATTATTTGGCCTTGTGCACTTGTATATATGATTGGAAGTGTTGGAAGTATTGGCGGTGGCTGGCTTCCGTTAAAATTAATAAATAATAATTGGCCGGCTTATAAAGCTCGTAAAACAAGTATGTTGCTCTATGCGTTTGCAGTTTTGCCGGTTTTATTTTCGCAATATCTTGGAACGATAAATATGTGGTGGGCAATTTTAGTTATTGGTTTGGCAGTTTCTGCACATCAGGCATGGAGTGCCAATATTTTTACTACAGTTTCGGATATGTTTCCAAAAAAAGCCACAGCATCTGTTACAGGAATGGGAGGGATGTTTGGTGCGCTAGGCGGTATATTGCTGACCTTGCTGGTTCAAAAAAACATGTTCGTTTATTATACTAAAATTGGTAAAATTGAAACGGGATATTTCATTATGTTCTGCATTTGCGGATTCTCTTATTTATTAGCGTGGCTCATCATGCATATATTGGTTCCGAAAATGAAAAAAGTAGAATTATAAAGAAAAAACAACGCTAAGTGAAATATTTTTTTGGTTTCAATTATGGTATTTCAATATAAAAAATTAAATTTGTGCAATCGATTACATTAATTTAGAAATTATGACAAAATATAGTTCAAGATACGCATCAAGCCCCGAAGCAGTAAAAAAATATGATACACAACAATTGAGAGAAGAATTCTTAATTGACGACTTAATGCAAGAAGATGAAGTGGTGTTGGTTTATTCTCATTACGATAGATATATTGCTGGATCGGCAGTTCCTGTAAAAGGAGATTTGGCTCTGGAAACAATTGATCCGTTGAAAGCGCCTTATTTTTTAGAAAGAAGAGAATTAGGTATTATTAATGTTGGTGGAAGCGGTTCTGTTGTTGTTGAAGGAACAACTTATGAGTTAGGTTTTAAAGATGCTTTGTATATTGGAAGTGGAAATAAAGAAGTGATTTTCAAAAGTGCTGATGCTAATAATCCAGCTAAGTTTTATCTTAATTCGGCGCCAGCTCATACAACTTATCCAACGGTAAAAGTAAGTTTAGCTGAAGCAAACAAATTAAACTTAGGTGCAGTAGAAACGGCAAATCACCGTACAGTAAATCAAATGATTATTGGAAGCGTGGTTACAACTTGCCAATTGCAGATGGGAATGACGGAATTAAATACAGGAAGTGTTTGGAATACAATGCCGGCGCACGTACACGATCGCAGAATGGAAGTTTATTTCTATTTAGATATTCCAGAAAATCAAGCAGTTTGTCACTTTATGGGACAGCCACAAGAAACAAGACATATCTGGATGAATAATCATCAAGCCGTTATTTCTCCACCTTGGTCAATTCACTCTGGTTCAGGAACTAGTAATTATACTTTTATCTGGGGAATGGCAGGTGAGAATTTAGATTACGGAGATATGGATGTTTGTAAAATCACAGATTTAAGATAAGAAAATGACAAATTTATTTGATATACAAGGAAAAGTTGCCCTTATCACAGGAAGTACACACGGACTGGGTATGGCAATGGCAAAAGGATTAGGTCAAGCGGGAGCGACAATTGTGGTGAACGGAAATTCTTCTCAAGAAAAAATTGACAATGCGGTTAATGAATTAAAAAGTGAAGGAATAAATGCTGTAGGATATAAATTCAATGTAACCGAAGAAAAAGAAGTTGCAGAAGCAGTTCAAAAAATCGAAAAGGAAGTTGGACCAATCGCTATCTTAATCAACAACGCCGGAATCATTAAAAGAATTCCGCTTCTAGAAATGGAAGTTGCTGATTTCAGAGAAGTAATTGATATTGATTTGGTAAGCCCGTTTATTGTTTCGAAGCATGTTGCAAAAGGTATGATCGAAAGAAGACAAGGGAAAATAATCAACATTTGCTCAATGATGAGTGAATTGGGAAGAAATACAGTTTCTGCTTACGCTGCTGCAAAAGGTGGTTTGAAAATGCTGACTAAAAATATGGCAACAGAATGGGCAAAATACAATGTTCAGATCAACGGAATTGGACCAGGTTATTTTGCTACAGAACAAACAAAACCGATTAGAGTTGACGGACATCCGTTTAATGATTTTATCATCAGCAGAACTCCGGCAGCAAAATGGGGTGATCCAAGTGATTTGGCTGGAGCAGCAATATTTTTGTCTTCAAAAGCAAGTGATTTTGTAAACGGTCACATTTTATACGTTGATGGTGGTATTCTTGCTACTATCGGGAAACCATCAAACGAAGAATAATTCTCAATTTTTACTTAAGAAAGACATGAGCGCGAATACATTCATAAACGATAATTTTTTACTAGAAAATAAATTTGCTGAAGAATTATATCATAATTATTCTAAAAACCAGCCAATTATTGATTACCACAATCACTTAAATCCGCAGTTTATTGCTGAAGACAAAATCTTTGACAACATAACTCAGGTTTGGATTAACGGAGATCACTACAAATGGCGTGCAATGCGTACATTAGGAATCAACGAGCAATTTGTTACTGGAAATGGTTCAGATAAAGATAAATTCTTAAACTGGGGAAAAACAGTTCCGTACACAATGCGTAATCCTTTGTATCACTGGACGCATTTAGAATTGGCTCGTTATTTTGATATTTATGACCTTTTGAATGAAAAATCGGCTGAGAAAATTTATATCGAAACGTCTGAAAAAATAAATTCGCAAGCATACAGCACGCAAAATCTTCTTAAAAAAGTAAATGCTGAATTGGTTTGTACAACTGAAGATCCAATCGACAATTTGGAGTTTCATAAAAAACTGATTCAAAATCCAATTGGAACTAAAATGAGTACAGCTTTCAGACCTGATAAAGCGATTTTAATTTCAAATGACGGATATAACGCCTATGTAGATACTTTAGGAGAAGTATCTGGCATCGCGATTGAAACTTATACTGATTTACGCGCAGCACTGAGAAAAAGAATTGAATTCTTTAATGCAAATGGATGTAAATTAAGTGATCATGGACTTGATCAAATTTATTTTGAAAATTTCACTGAAAATGAAGTGAGCGCAATTTTCAAAAAGAAAAGAGAAAACGGAGAATTATCTCCAGAAGAAGCATTGAAATTCCAAAGTGCTGTTTTATTATTCTTATCTGAAACATATCATGAATTTGGATGGGTACAGCAGTTTCATTTAGGTGCTTTAAGAAACAATAATGCGCGTATGCACAGAATTTTAGGCCCAGATACTGGATGGGATTCTATTGGAGATTATCCGCAGGCGCAAAAATTGTCTAGCTTTTTAAATGCGTTAGACAGCAAAGATAAATTATCAAAAACGATAATCTACAATCTAAATCCTGCTGACAATGAAGTAATGGCGACGATGATCGGAAATTTCAATGACGGAAGCGTTCGTGGAAAAGTACAATTTGGTTCAGGATGGTGGTTTTTAGATCAGAAAGACGGAATGACTAAACAGTTGAACGCGCTTTCAAACATGGGCTTAATTAGCTGTTTTGTTGGAATGTTGACCGATTCTAGAAGTTTTTTGTCGTTCCCAAGACATGAATATTTCAGACGTATTTTATGTAATCTTCTTGGAGACGAAATCAAACGCGGAGAGCTTCCAAATGATATGGAATGGATTGGAAAACTAGTTTCTGATATTTCATATAACAATGCTAAAGAATATTTCAAATTTTAAAAAGTTTTTTGAACCATTAAGATATTAAGGAAATTAAGTTTTGAGCTTAAAATTAATTTTTAAGAATAAAAGATAATGAAGCAGAAATGCTTAATAAACTTAATTTTTTAAGTATAGAATTTAAAAATAAAAACTTAATTTCCTTAATATCTTAATGGTAAATAATAAAAAATATAATATGAGTAGAGTAGTTTCATTTGGAGAAATTATGCTTCGTCTATCGACAGAAAGACATTTGCGTTTTTCGCAATCTACAGCATTTGGTGCTACGTACGGAGGCGGAGAATTTAATGTAGCTGTTTCTTTAGCAAATTATGGCGTGAATGCAGAATTCGTTACAAGATTACCGGAAAATGAAATTGGTTTTTCGGCATTAAAAGAAATCCGAAAAATGAATGTCGAGTCTAAAAACATTGTTTACGGAGGAGAACGTTTAGGGATTTATTTTCTTGAAACAGGTGCAGGAACTCGCGGAAGTAATGTAGTTTACGATCGTGCGCACAGTTCGATGGCAACTATTCAAAAAGGAAATATTGACTGGGATAAAGTTTTAGAAGGTGCCGAATGGTTTCATTGGAGTGGTATAACACCAGCTATTTCTGAAAGTGCCGCCGAAGCTTGTTTAGAAGCGATTAAAGTCGCACACAAAAAAGGAATTATGATTTCCTGTGATTTAAACTACAGATCAAAATTGTGGCAGTATGGCAAAACGCCAAGTGAAGTAATGCCAGAAATGCTGAAATACAGCAATGTTATATTGGGGGATATTGATACGGCCTATTTTATGTTAGGAATTCCTAAAGTAAATCCGAATTATCAAGACGAAAAAACACTTCCAGTGGTATATGATAAATTGTTCGAATTGATTCCGAGCTTAAAAGTTGCAGCAACGACACTTCGTTATTCTGTCAGCGCTTCACACCAAAGAATTGGTGGAATTTTATATGACGGTAAAGCAATTTACAGCGCTGCAGTTAAAGAAGTAACGCCTGTAGTTGACCGTGTAGGAAGCGGAGATGCTTTTATGGGCGGTTTAATTTATGGTTTACTGCAATATCAAAATAATAATCAAAGAGCTTTGGATTTTGCTGTTGCTGCTTGTTGCTTAAAACATACAATTGCAGGTGATTATAACTTGGTAACATTAAAAGAAGTTGAAAATATGATTGATGGCGATGGTTCGGCATTAGTTTCAAGATAAAAAATAAAAATGGCAAAATATTCAAGAATTGAAGTAGCACAGCAAATGAAAGAAAACGGAATGGTTCCGCTATTTTTTCATTCTGATATAGAATTAAGCAAAAAAGTACTGAAAGCTTGTTACGATGGAGGCTCACGTTTAATGGAATTTACAAGTAGAGGTGATTTTGCTCATGAAGTTTTCGGTGCCTTAAATAAATATGCTTTGGCAGAATTGCCAGGAATGATGCTTGGCGTTGGTTCAATAACAGATGCAGCTTCAGCTTCACTTTATATGAGTTTGGGCGCAAATTTTATTGTAACTCCAGTTTTTAGAGAAGATATTGCAATTGCTTGTAATCGTCGTAAGGTATTGTGGTCACCAGGCTGCGGTACACTTACTGAAATTGCAAGAGCAGAAGAATTAGGTTGTGAAATTGTAAAGTTATTTCCAGCTGATATTTACGGACCAGAGTTTATCAAAGCGATAAAAGGACCATGTCCATGGACGAACATTATGCCAACGGGAGGTGTTTATCCAACGGTTGAAAGTTTGAGTTCATGGCTGAATGCCGGTGCAACTTGTGTTGGTTTAGGTTCGCAGTTAATTTCAAAAGATATATTGGATAAACAAGATTTTGACGGTTTACAGGCTAAAGTAAGTCAGGTTTTGGAGATCATTAAAAATATTAAAAATAAATAGGGAATAATCATACCAGTTCCTTATTTGGCATGCGGTTTTTTTTAGAGTTTTAGATGTTGTAATTGAACATTACGCTTGCAAAATAAATCTTGTCACTCCTCACAGCAGGATTTATTTTACTCTTTCAGGTGTAATGTTTCTTTTACAATATAGAGCCGAGAAAAAATGAATAAGGTATTGAATGGTTATTTATAACGCTCAAATGAATTTATAATGGAAAAAATTAACAGATCAAATACGGAGTTTTCACATAGACTTCCGATAAAAATAGTGCAGTTTGGAGAAGGAAATTTCTTGAGAGCTTTTGTAGAATATGCTTTTCAGGAATTAAACAAAAAAGCAGATTTCAATGCTGGAATTGCAGTTGTACAGCCTATTGACAGAGGATTAGTGAACATGATTAATGATCAGGATGGTCTGTATACTTTATTCATGAAAGGCGTTAAAAAAGGTGAGGAAATTCAGGAAAAAGAATTAATTACTAATATTGTAAAAGCGGTTGATCCTTATGCTTCTTTTCAGGAATTTTTGGCTTTAGCCAAAGAAGAAGAATTAGAATTTATTATCTCTAATACTACTGAAGCTGGAATCGAATATATCGAGTCTGATAAACCATCTATGCAACCTCCAGTTTCTTTTCCTGCAAAATTAACTGTACTTTTGCATGAAAGATTTAAACATTTCAATGGTGATAAATCTAAGGCTTTGACAATTATTCCTTGTGAATTAATTAATTATAATTCAGATACTTTAAAGGAAATTGTTTTGAAATATAGCAATGATTGGAATCTTGGAGAAGATTTTAAATCATGGCTAACTAACGATTGTTCTTTTCATAATACTTTAGTTGACAGAATTGTTCCGGGGTATCCAAAAGACCAAATCGAAGAATACAACAGTCAGCTTCTTTATAAAGATGATTTGATTGTAAGTGCTGAAAGTTTCTTTTTATGGGTAATTGAAGGTGATGATAAATTAAAAGCAAAACTTCCGTTTGAAAAAACAGATTTAGATGTAAAAATTGTGGCTGATATGCAGCCGTACCGTACGCGTAAAGTTAGAATTTTGAATGGTGCACATACTGCAATGGTGCCGTTTTCATTGCTTTACGGAAATGAAACTGTAAAAGAAACTGTTGATAATGCCTTTACAGGCAAGTTTGTAAACAAAGCAGTTTTTGATGAAATTAATGAAACTTTAAACATGGATAAAGAAGAACTAGCTAGTTTTTCTGAAGAAATATTAGATCGTTTCAGAAACCCATTTATTAAGCATTTATTATCTTCAATTGCTTTAAATTCTATTTCTAAATTTAAAGTTCGTGTATTACCAAGTTTAACGGGTTATGTTGATGTTCATCATAAATTGCCTGCTCATTTAACTTTTGCATTTGCGTGTTTAATTCGTTTTTATAAAGGTACTTGGAAAGGTGAAAGCTTGCCAGTTCAAGACAGTGAGGATATTGTTTCGTTCTTTAACGGACTTTGGACATCAGATGATTATAATAAAATAGCGAGATTGACTTTGCAAAATAAAAATTTCTGGGATGAAGATTTGACTGAAATTCCTTCTCTTACCGAATCGATTGCAAAAGCTTTAGAAGAAATTGATGCAAATGGTGTGGAGCAAGGCTTCATCAATTTTCAAAAACAATTAAATTAAGAATTACATACAATAGTTATGGCAACTCAAAAAAAATTAATAAAAGTCAACCCGGCAGATAACGTAATTGTCGCTTTAACCGATTTGGTACAAAACGAACAAATTATGTTTGAAGGATCCACTGTCTCGCCAACAACTGATGTTAAAGCAAAACATAAAATCACTGAGAAAGATTTTGCAATTGGTGATGATATTATAATGTACGGCGTTTTGGTTGGAAAAGCTGCTAGACCTATAAAAAAAGGAGAAGTAATTACCACCGAAAATGTTAAACATCAAAGTGAAAAAGTTTTTGGTAAAAACGGAAATTTAGGTTGGACTCCACCAAATGTAGATCGTTGGAAAGACAAAACTTTCAACGGATACCACCGTACTGATGGACAGGTTGGAACCAAAAACGTTTGGTTGTTTTTTCCATTGGTTTTTTGCGAAAACAAAAATATCGAAAAACTGAAAGATATTTTTGAAAACGAATTAATGCCCAAAAAAGAAGTTTCTTATAAAAATTTGTTACGCTCTTTAATTGAAGAAAAAAGCGTAGAAGAAGTTTCGAATAAAAATTTAAATGAAAATCTTTTAGATAATGTCGAAGTAAAATTCATCAATCATCAAGGTGGTTGTGGAGGGATTCGACAAGATTCAGAATTGTTGGCAAAACTGCTTGCAGGATATGTGAACAACCCAAATGTTGCAGGTGCAACTGTTTTAAGTTTAGGTTGCCAAAATTTGCAAGTTGATATTTTTAAAAAGGCATTGAAAGAAATGAGTCCGAATAGTGATAAAGAAATTTTGATCTATGAGCAACAACAAATTGGAACTACTGATCAAATGTTTCAAATGGTGATTAAAGATTCTTATGAAGCCATTAAAAGAGCCAACAAAATTGAACGCAAACCTGCTCCTCTTTCAAAGCTAAGTATTGGTTTAGAATGTGGAGGGTCTGATGGATTTTCAGGAATTTCTGCTAATCCGGCATTAGGAGTTGTTTCAGATATTTTTGCAGCTTTGGGAGGGAAAACAATTTTGGCAGAGTTTCCAGAATTATGTGGCGTTGAGCAAGAATTGATGAATAGATGTGTGGACGAAGAAAAAGCAGATAAGTTTTTAACTCTAATGAAAGCTTTTGAAAAATCAGTTGTAGATGCAGGTTCAGGGTTTGATATGAATCCATCTCCGGGAAACATCAAAGACGGATTAATTACAGATGCAATGAAATCTGCTGGTGCAGCTAAAAAAGGTGGAACTTCACCTGTTGTAGATGTTTTAGATTACGGAGAATATATTTCAAAACCAGGATTAAATCTTTTAAATACGCCAGGAAATGACGCAGAATGTACCACAGGATTGGTTGGATCGGGCGCAACAGTTGTTTTATTTACCACAGGTTTAGGAAATCCGATGGGAAATCCGATTGCACCCGTTGTAAAAATTTCTTCGAACACGGCATTAATTAATAGAATGTCTGATATTATCGATGTAAATGCCGGAACGGTGATTACTGGTGAAAAAACCATTACCGAGGTTGGAGCAGAAATAGTAGATTACATTATAGAATTGGCGAGCGGAAATGTGGAAACAAAAGCAGACCAGTTGAAACAAGATGTATTTATTCCTTGGAAAAGAGGAGTTTCTTTATAAGATAAAAAAAAGACACATACATGTAGAGACGCACAGCAGTGCGTCTCTTTTTTTTGTCATTTCGACCGAAGGGAGAAATCACACTAGAAACTCCATTTGCATTGTCGCCAATCTTTGTCGATTTTCTAGTGTGATTTCTCCCTTCAGTCGAAATGACAACAAAAAAGCAGTTCTTTTAGAACTGCTTTTTTGCTAAACTGTAGTTATATAACTAAACTGTAGTTATATAACTAAACTGTAGTTATATAACTTATATGGTATAAAAAAAATTAAGAATTGCTTCTTGAAGAAGACTTGCGAATATGCAATTCCGGAGCAAGAACTACCTTTTTCTCAATTTTGATTGTCTCTGTTTTGTCTACTTGTTCTAAGAAAACTCGGGCTGACATTTTACCCATTTCAAGAGGCGATTGATCAACAGAAGTAATCGATAATTCCATAAACTTAGTAAAAGGTTCGTTACTGAAACCCGCAACACAAAACTCTTTAGGAATGCTGATATTTCTTTCTTTAAGCTCTTGAATCGCTCCCAAAGCAGCAAAATCACTGGCAGAAAATAAAGCATCGGGAGGAGTGTCTAACGCTAATAAAGTATCAATTGCTTCTTTTCCGGCATCAACACTACTCTTTGTATGAATTACATATTCTTCTTTAAAAGTCATGCCATTGTCTAATAAGGCTTGCTTATAGCCTAAAAACCTGTTTTTAAAAATCTCAAGAGACTGATCTCCTGAAAAATGTGCAATTGCACGGCATCCTTCATTTATTAAATGTTTGGTGGCAACATATCCTCCTTTAAAATCATTAATAGTGACAGAACTTACACCATCTATATGTTTGCTTCGGTCAAAAAAGATTAATGGTACATTTTTTTCTAAAACATAATGAAAAGCACCGTCGTTTTCATCGGTAACATCAGTAACCGACATCATAATACCATCAACTTGTGCATCGATTAAAGTATAAAGATTTTCATTTTCCCTTTTTGGACTTTCGTGCGTCTGGCAAATGATAACCTGATAACCATGTGGATGAAGTTCTTCTTCAATTCCTCTAATGACAGATGCGAAAAAGTTGCTGTCAATACGAGGAACAATAACACCGATATTATTGCTTCTTCCGCTTTTTAATGCTAAAGCAAGTTTGTTTTGCTTATAGTTCATTGATGCAGCGGTTTTAATAACCAGTTCCCTTGTGCTTTCCTTTATTTTTGGATTATTATTTAAAGCTCTGGAAACAGTGGCAGCAGTGATATTCAATTTCTTGGCAATATCATAAATCGTTATTTTTTCGCTCATTCAAAAAGGTTTTCAGAATTAATTTAAGACAAAAATACATTTTTTTTATATATCTCAATATTTTTTGTTATCGATTACATAATTAATAACTAAAACGTTTGCAGCACTACAATGATAAAAAATTATGCTTTTTTTTAGCATAACTGTAATTATATTTGCAAATAAAAATTAAATATATAAATTATTTCTAAATAAATTTGTTCTGTAGAAACAAATTTTATACTTTCGTGTAATCGATTACATAATACATGGCTATTTGCTGGCTTAAATTATAAATTACTGCGTAAATGATTACAAATAAGAATATACCGTTAAAAACAATCTCCTTTCTTGGAGTATTTTCTTTGTTTTTGCTATCATGCGGAAAACAAGTTTCAGCCGTTTCTGAAACTGATCCATGGAAAAAGATGGAATTAATTATAAAAAGTATACCGGAAACGCACTTTACAAATAAGACTTATAATATTGACGATTTTGGAGCTGTTGCAGACGGAAAAACGATGAATACGCTTGCATTTGAAAAAGCAATTAAAGAATGCTCAGCAAATGGAGGTGGAAGAGTTGTAGTTCCAAACGGAAAATACTTAACTGGGCCAATTCATTTAGAAAGCAATGTGAATTTGCATTTAGAAGATCAGGCAGAAATTCTTTTTAGTACAAATCCCAAAGATTATCCTTTGATTCATACTTCGTGGGAAGGAACAGAATTAATGAATCATTCACCGCTGATTTATGCAAAAAATAAAACCAATGTTGCCATAACAGGAAAAGGAACCTTGAACGGTCAGGCTAACAATACTAATTGGTGGCCTTGGTGTGGAAGTAAAAGATATGGTTGGGACAAAGGACAGCCATCGCAGCATGATCCATTGAATCGTGATAATTTGGTTGAAATGGCTGAAAAAAATGTTCCGGTTGCAGAACGTGTTTTTGGCGAAGGACATTATTTGCGCCCAAATTTTATTGAGTTTTTCGAATGCAATACAGTTTTAGTAAAAGATATCACCGTCGTTAATGCTCCATTTTGGATTTTGCATCCGCTAAAATCGAATAATGTAATTATTGATGGCGTTACAGTAAACAGCCATGGACCGAATAACGACGGCTGTGATCCTGAATATTCTCAAAATGTAATTATTAAAAACTGCACTTTCAATACTGGTGATGATTGCATAGCAATTAAATCGGGTAGAGATGCAGATGGAAGACGAGTTGGAATTCCGAGTAAAAATATTATTGTTCAAAATTGTAAAATGATTGATGGTCATGGCGGAGTTGTTATGGGAAGCGAAATTACAGCTGGAGTAAACAATGTCTATGTTGAAAATTGTGTGATGGATAGTCCGGAATTGGATCGTGCCATAAGAATCAAAACAAATTCGAAACGCGGTGGAACGACAGAAGATATTTATGTTAGAAATATTGAAGTTGGGACTGTAAAAGAATGTGTTTTGAGAGTGACAATGTTTTATGATATATACGGCAGTCAAGTTGGGAATTATATTCCAGCAATTAAAAATATAAGCCTTGAAAATGTCAAGGTTAAAAATGGCGGAAAATTTGGGATTTTGGCCGATGGCTACAAAGAATCTCCAATTGAAAACATAACATTTAAAGATGTTACAATCGCAAAAGTAGATTCTGTTTATTCTCTGAAAAATGTGAAAAAGGTAAATTTTATAAATACCTACATCAACGGAAAAAAAATGGAATCCATTAAAAATTAAACCACTTAATTATACTTTATAACCAAACCAATTTGTAAACTTTCAATAATTATCAAATGAAATAAAAAGCAGTTTTGTTTTTTTATTTTTCGAAAATCTTGGTTAGTAATGATTTGATAATTTTTTCGAAAGTTGTTTTTTGAAGTTGTTAAAAAAGGAGTTTGGTCAAGTACCGAACTCCTTTCTTAACTAAAAAAATAGAAGCTTAGAAATGAAAAAGAAAATATTGTTTTTATTACTGCTTTTAAATGCTGTGACGGCTCAGAGCCAATACAGTATAGATACTTCATATACGGTTAAAAGTACTTACAATAAATTGATTAAAAAGTATCCTTTTATCACAATCGCGACTGAAAAAAAGGATCAAAAGGTTAGCAGGATTAATGATCTTGTTTATAATCAAATAGAGAAAAGAGCTTTGCATTTAGATGCTTATTTTAATACTTCAAAAAAAGCAAATCCGGCTGTAATTATGATACATGGCGGTGGTTGGAGATCTGGAAATAAAAGTCAAATGCAAATTATGGCGCAGGAAATTGCAGCAAAAGGATATTCATGTTTTCCGGTTGAGTACAGATTATCTTTAGAAGCAAAATATCCAGATGCGGTTTATGATGTAAAAAATGCCATAAAGTTCATAAAAGATAATGCGAAAAAATTCCATGTTGATCCCAATAAGATAGCAGTTTTAGGATGTTCTTCAGGCGGTCAAATGGCGGCTTTGATTGGTACAACAAACAACAATACAGCTTTTGAAGATTCAGTTTTTAAAAGTAAATCTTCTTCAAAAGTAAATGCCATTATTAATGTTGATGGAATTCTGGCTTTTAAGCATCCAGAATCTCAAGAAGGAGAAATGGCATCGTTTTGGTTAAAAGGAACTTATGAAGAAAATCCTGAAAACTGGAAAAACGCTTCAGCTCTAACTCATACAGATAAAAATACGCCTCCAGTTCTTTTCATAAACAGCAGTTTTGATAGATTTCATGCCGGAAGAGATGATATGATTGCGATTCTAAATCAGAATAACATTTATAATGAAGTAAAAACTATTAAAGATTCTCCACATTCATTTTGGTTTTTTCAGCCTTGGTTTGATGAGATGATGAATTATACAATACCATTTTTAGACAAAATATTTAAATAATAATAAAACGAATGATAGCAAAAATTAAAATATATTTTAAAATGGAAAATAATAGAAAACTTAAATATTTAGCCTCGACAGCAATGGCTTGTTTTATGCTTTTTACAAGCTCTAAAGCAATTTCGCAAGAAACAATTGCCAAAGATATTGTGATTTCAAAAAACGCAAAATGGTCAGATAAAATGGCTTTGACTTTGATGAAGCGCCATCCAGAAGCATATATGATTGATGATTCAAAAGCGCCGAAATGGGATTATGTACACGGTTTGGTTTTGCATGGTTTTGAAGAACTTTATAAAAAAAATCCAGATCCAAGATATCCAATTTATGTAAAAGGATATGTTGATGCATTAGTTCAAAATGACGGAACGATTAAGTCGTATGAATTAGATAAATATAATATTGACATGGTTGTTTCTGGCCGTCTGCTTTTTAATATTTATGAAACAACAAAAGAAGAAAAATATTTAAAAGCGATGCAACTTCTTCGCAAACAATTATCAGAACAACCAAGAACACCAGAAGGCGGATTTTGGCATAAAAACATTTATCCAAACCAAATGTGGCTTGATGGTTTATATATGGGTGAACCATTTTATGCACAATATACGGTTACTTTTGAGAACGGAAAATATTTAGATGATGTTGCAAAACAATTCGAAGAAATACAGCTTCACGCTACAGATCTAAAAACAGGATTATTATACCACGGCTGGGATTCAAGCAAAAAAATGCCATGGGCAAACAAAGACACTGGAAACTCTCCAAACTTTTGGTCAAGAGCTTTAGGATGGTACGTTATGGCACTTGTTGATGTTTTAGATTATTTCCCAAAAGAGCATCCAAAACACAAAGAATTAGTTGGATATCTTAATAATGCTTCAGCAAGTATCGCAAAATTTCAGGATAAATCTGGTTTATGGTATCAAGTGACTGATAAAGGAAATAAAGAAGGAAATTATCTTGAAGCTTCTGGATCTTCAATGTTTGCTTATGCTTTTGCAAAGGGAGCAAATAAAGGTTATTTGCCAGCAAAATTTAAAAAAATCGCCAATAAAGCTTTCGACGGATTAACTACAAAATTAATAAAAGTTGATGCCGATGGTGGTATTACTTTGACTCAGGCTTGCCAGGTTGCTGGTTTGGGAGGAACCCCTTACAGAGATGGTTCTTATGAATATTACGTGAAAGAGAAAAAGAAAGAGAATGATCCAAAAGCAACCGGACCATTTATTTTAGCAGCTTTAGAGTTAAATAGATAATACAAAACAATCAGTTTTTTAATAATAAGGAGCTGTTTCCCGCTTTCGCCTATATCTTTTTGTCCCGCTATCGCGGAACAAAAAGGATACCGGCTCTATCGGGGCTAGGGCTTTCGGTTTCAAAAGAAAGTTTTTGAATTCAAAAGATGCATCAAAAAATCATATTAAAAATGAAAAATATAAAATTCCTCTTTCTTTTATTATCGGCCATGTCTGCGCAGCAAAATTTTTCGCAGGTTTGGATACCTGACAATGGAGACGGAACTTATACAAACCCAATAATTCATGCTGATTATTCAGATCCAGATGTAGTAAGGGCAGGAGATGATTTTTATATGACGGCATCGTCGTTCAATTGTATTCCCGGATTGCCAATTTTACATTCTAAAGATTTGGTAAACTGGAAAATTATTGGGCATGCGCTTATCAAACAAACGCCAACAGAAACTTTTGATAAAGTACAGCATGGAAACGGTGTTTGGGCGCCAAGCATAAATTTTCATAACAATGAATTTTATATTTATTACCCTGATCCAGATTTCGGAATTTACATGATTAAGGCCCAAAAAGCAGAAGGCCCTTGGTCAGAACCGGTTTTAGTTAAAGCCGGAACAGGACTTATAGATCCGAGTCCGCTGTGGGATGACGACGGCAAAGTTTATTTAGTTCATGCTTTTGCCGGAAGCCGTGCAAAAATTAAAAGTTTGCTCGTAGTTTGCAGCATGAATGCCGAAGGAACAGCTACAAACAATGATGAAGTCATGGTGATTGACGGTCATGATGGAGAAGGAACAATTGAAGGCCCAAAGTTTTATAAGCGAAACAATTATTATTACATTTTTGCGCCAGCAGGAGGAGTTTCTACAGGTTGGCAGACGGTTTTAAGATCAAAAAATGTTTTTGGCCCGTATGAGAAGAAAAAAGTTTTAGAACAAGGCAAAACCAATATAAACGGTCCACATCAAGGAGCATGGGTGCAGACGCAAACCGGTGAAGATTGGTTTATACATTTTCAGGATAAAGGTGCTTACGGGAGAATAGTTCATTTACAGCCAATGAAATGGGAAAATGATTGGCCAGTTATGGGGCAGGATTTTGATAAAAATGGAATTGGCGAACCCGTAACGACTTTTAAAAAACCGAATGTAGGAAAAAAATATCCTATTGAAACTCCAGCAGAATCAGATGAGTTTAATTTGCCAAAATTAGGCTTGCAATGGCAATGGCAGGCAAATGCTCAAAATAATTGGGGTTTTCCAACAAGTTTAGGTTATTTAAGTTTGTACTGTGTTCCAACAATTAAAGACAGTAAGAAAATTTTTGAAGCGCCAAATTTGCTTCTTCAAAAATTCCCTGCGGAAGAATTCACCGCAAAGACAAAAATAACTTTCAACACAAGATTAAATGGCGAAACAACCGGTTTGATCATTATGGGATTAGATTACAGTTATTTGAATTTAAAAAATGATAATGGTAAATTGTATTTGAATCAGAAAACAGGAACTTTTGATAAGAAAATTGAGGAGACGGAAACAAATCCAGTTTTGATTCCGAACAATACAATTTATTTGAGAGTCAAAATTAAAAAAGGAGGAATCTGCAGTTTTTATTATAGTTTGGATGATAAAAAATATCAAGCAATAGGAAATGATTTTATTTCAAAAGAAGGAAAATGGATTGGCGCTAAAGTTGGTCTTTTTGCCTTGAGTGAAAAAATTACAAATGATTCAGGAAATGTTGCGGTCGATTGGTTTCGAGTAACAAAATAAAAAAGTGTTAAAATGCATTTTTTTCGAATTTTCAAAAAAATGACCTACATAAATTGTTTTTAAGAAAGAAACTAAAAAAAGTAATACCAGAATATATTTTGTAAGAAAAAGATTTCTTAAAATATATTTAAAATGTTTTTTGGAATTTTTTGTTCTTCAAAAATCAATATTTCGGCGTTGAAAATAAATAATAAGAGTTAAAACAGATTAAAATGATTCAACTAAAAAAAATAGCGGTACTTTTTGTGTTAGGTTTTAGCATTGCGCTAAATGCTCAAAATACGTTTAAAAACTGGCCTGATATTATTCGTAAAAATGAATCATCTTGGTTTGGTTCAGAGGAGGCAAAAAAAATTGCCGAAAACGTTTTGCTTTATCAGAGAAATATTGGCGGATGGCCAAAAAATATTCAGATGCAGAATGAACTTTCTCCAGCTCAGAAAAAAGATTTAATTGCTCTTAAAAAAACAGCTGTAGAAACCACAACTGATAATGGTGCTACGTGTCAGGAAATGCTTTTTATGTCCAGAATGTATGCTCAGATAAAAGATGAACGTTATAAAGAATCATTTTTAAAAGGAATAAATTATTTATTAGAAGCACAATATGCAAACGGCGGCTGGCCTCAGTTTTATCCATTAAAAAAAGGATATTATACCCATATTACTTACAATGATGATTCGATGGTAAACATTTTGAATGTTATGAAACAAATTAGTGAAGAAACTGATTTTTATAGCATTAAACCATCAAAAGAAATTATTGAAAAATGCAAAAAAGCATTTGATAAAGGAATTGACTGTATTTTGAAAACACAATACAAACAAAATGGTGTTTTAACGGCTTGGTGCGCACAGCATGATGAGATTACTCTTGCTCCTGCAAATGCAAGAGCATTTGAATTAGCTTCATTAAGCGGCTATGAATCTACAAAAATAGTATTACTTTTAATGTCAATTGAAAAGCCTTCAAGAGAAATTGTTACCGCAGTAAAAAGCGCTGTAGCTTGGTTTGAAAAGACAAAAATCACAAATTTAGAAGAAAAGAGAATTTTAAACGACGAAGGAAAAATTATAGATAAAAAGATGATTCCAGCCACAAATGCTGGGCCAATTTGGGCAAGATTTATGGATTTAGAAACTAATGAACCGTTCTTTTGCGATCGCGACGGAATCAGGAAAAAATCGTTAGATCAAATTGGTTCTGAAAGGAGAAATGGCTATTCCTGGTATTCTGACGCACCAAAAGAAGTACTAAAAAAATATCCTGCTTGGGCAATTAAAAACGGAACAAAAGTTTTTTCGGCAGATAAAAAAAATGTTACACTGATTACCGTAGCACAAGATGGTTCAGGAGATTTTACTAAAATTCAGGATGCCGTTTATGCTTGTCCGGCCTTTCCTTATGAAAGAGTAACCATTGCGGTAAAAAACGGAATTTATAATGAAAAAGTCCGAATTCCTGAGTGGAATACAAATGTGATGCTGCAAGGTGAAAGCAAAGAAAAAACCATTATTACTTTTGATGATAATTTTTCGAAAATCAACTTAGGACGTAACAGCACTTTTTATACTTATACTGTTTTGGTAGAAGGAGATGATTTTTCTGCATCAAATCTTACGATTAAAAATGCTTCCGGTGATAATGGCCAAGGAATTGCTTTATCAGTTGTTGCCAATCGTGCCAAAATTTCAAACTGCAATATTCTTGGAAATCAGGATACTTTATATTTATCGGGAAAACAAGCAAATCAATATTTTGTAAATTGTTATATCGAGGGCACAACAGATTTTATTTTTGGAAGTGCAACTGCCTTTTTTGAAAATTGTGAAATTCACAGCATAAAAAATTCCTATATAACTGCCGCTTCAACGCCTGAAGGAACTCCTTTCGGGTTTGTTTTTAAAAATTGCAAATTAACTGCTGAACCATCTGCAGATGCGGTTTATTTAGGAAGACCTTGGCGTATTTATGCTAAAACTGTTTTCTTGAATTGTGAACTGGGTAGACATATTAAGCCAGAAGGTTGGGAAAATTGGTCAAAACCTGAAGCTGAAAAAAAAGCTTTTTATGCCGAATACAATTGTAGTGGTGAAGGATTTCAGCCAACAAAAAGAGTTCCCTGGGCGCATCAATTAAATAAAAATGAAGTTGACAGATATACATTGGAAAATATTTTGAAAGATGATATGCCAAATTGGTATTCAAAATAAAAATCCAATTTAAAATACAATTGCGATGAAGTTAAAATACCTTGTTTTTTTCCTGATTTCAACATTTTCCTTTGCTCAAAACAGCGAATTTCCATCTACAAAAGTAGATTCGATTGTGAAAAGAATTCAGTTGCCAGTTATTCCGTATTATCAGATTAATGTCCTAAAACTTGGAGCAAAAGGAGATTCAGTTACAAACAATAAATCTTTTTTTGATAAAGCAATGTCATTATGCAAAAAGAATAATGGTGGAACTATTATTGTACCAAAAGGAATTTATAAAATTAACGGCCCAATTCATTTTGTCAGCAATGTTAATCTTAAAATAGAAAAAGGGGCAAAAATAAAATTCAGTGATAACCCGAAAGATTATCTTCCAATGGTTTTAACAAGTTGGGAGGGTACAATGTTGTATAATTATAGTCCGCTTATTTATGCTTATGAATGTTCAAATATTGCAATTACAGGCGAAGGAACTATTGATGGTGAAGGAGGAAATATTTGGAAAAGTTATAAAGCAAAAGAAGAAGTAGGCAAAAATAGAAGTCGTGAAATGAATCATAATAATGTCGCATTAAATGATAGAGAGTTTGGTGAAGGCTACTTTTTGCGTCCGCAAATGATTCAATTTTTTAATTGCAAAAATGTATTAGTTGAAAATATCAGAATTGAGAATTCCCCATTTTGGTGCCTACACTTGTTAAAGTCGCAAAGTATTACAATTCGTGGAATAAGTTATAAATCCTTAAATTATAATAACGACGGTATTGACCCGGAATATTCTAAAAATATTTTAATTGAAAATGTAACTTTTAATAACGGTGATGATAATGTAGCTGTCAAAGCAGGTAGAGATCATGAAGGGCGTGCAAATGCAGCAACACCAAGCGAAAATATTATAATCAGGAACTGTAACTTTAAAGGACTTCACGGTGTTGTGATAGGCAGTGAAATGTCGGCTGGAGTTCAAAATGTATTTGTAGAGAATTGCAAAACGATTGGTTATTTAAAAAGAGGTATTTACTTGAAGACAAATGCAGACAGAGGAGGTTTTATCAAAAATGTTTTCGTTCGAAATATTCAGTTGGATGAAGTAGAAGATTGTCTTTATATAACAGCCAATTATCATGGAGAAGGAAGCGGTTTTCAATCGGATATTTCAAATGTGCATTTCTCTGATATTACTTGTAATAAAGCATCAGAAAGCGGAATCGTAATTCAGGGATTTCCAAATAAAAAAATTAGAAACATATCTTTAAAGAATATCGAAATTAAATCAGCTAAAAATGCATTATCAAACGAAAACGCTGAAAATGTTTTAATGACAGATGTTTTCATTGGAAAAAAAGCAACAGTGCCAACGGCAGCAAAATAAGTTTTAAAGACGTTAAGATTCTAAGGTACTGAAATCCTCACATGCTGGCGATAATTAAAAATAACAAAAATGAAAAAATATCTTCTTATAGCATTCCTAATCACATCGGTAAGTTTTGGACAAAAATCAACGCTTTATTGCATTGGCGATTCAACAATGGCAAATAAAAAAGATCCAGATCGTAATCCAGAACATGGCTGGGCTCAGGTTCTGCAATCTTTTTTTAAGGATGATATCAAAGTTGTAAATAAAGCAGTAAACGGTCGAAGCTCTAAAAGTTTTATTAACGAAAAACGCTGGGATTCTATTTATAAAAAACTTAAAAAAGGAGATTATGTTTTTATAGAATTTGGACATAACGATGAAAAAATTGAAGATTCCACTCGCTACACAAATCCGCATACTGCTTATCGATATAACTTAATTAAATTTATTAATGAAAGTAGGGAAAAAGGAGCGACCCCAATTTTATTGACATCAATTGCCAGACGTAATTTTAACGAGAAAGGTGTTTTGGTACCTACACACGGTGATTACCCATTAGAAACTCGATTGGTTGCTCAAGAATATAAAGTACCTTTCATAGATTTAGAATATTATACAGAACTGTTGGAACAATCATATGGCCCAGAAAAATCAAAATTGCTCCATTTGCATTTTAAAGCTGGAGAAGTTCCTTATTATAAGGATGATAAAAATGATGATACCCATCTCTCTTTATTGGGTGCAAATAAAATTGCGCAAATTGTAATAAATCAGATTAAAACTTTAAAAGATTCCTCTCTCATTACACTTCAAAAAGGAATAAAATAATATTCCGTTCTTCTTTTTTGTAAAAATCAATAAATTATCCTTTGTAATTTATTGATTTTCAGTAATTTTGATAGATGTTCGGATTTTTATTCTGAATTGTATATTTCTATCTGCTCCTAAATTAACTGCTTTTTTTAAAGCAGTTGGATGTATTCTATTATAAGCCCTATGAGTTTATATCTTCATGAAACAAGTATCTCACATATTTGTTTCATTATTAATTGCCTTTATTTTCATTTTAGTTTCGAATAATCAAAAGATGCCTTCAAAGTCATTTGATGGGTGATTTTTTTAAGGCCTAAATTTTACTATTTATGGCTTTTATATTTGTTGTATATGCAGACCCCATTGTAATAAAACCTATTGTTGTGTTATTATAAAGCTTCTGATCCATTTAAAAGTGCTTAATGGACAAAGACGGGGCACTTTTCAGATAATTCTAAACAGCAATTATGAATCAAAAAATACTTCTAATTTTGATTTCGTTATGTTTTTTTCCATGTTTTGCCCAACAGCAATCGCAGTATACACAGTATATGTACAATACGATGAGCATTAATCCGGGCTACATAGGAACACGCGGTGTGCCAAGTGTATTCGGGCTCTATAGAGCACAATGGGTAGGATTAGAAGGTGCTCCTGAAACGGCAAATTTTTCAATTCAGAGTCCTATCGCACAAAATGGGCAAGGTGTTGGGCTGTCTATTATTAATGAACAGATTGGACCTTCTACAGAAACCATATTTTCAATTGGTTATTCACGCCCCATACAACTTTCAGAATCAATCACAATGTCTTTAGGTGTTAGTGGATCAATTGATTTCTTGCAAGTTGACTTCAATAAACTAAATGTTTATGACCCTGACGATCCATACTTTACAGGAGTTCTGAGTGAGGTTTCCCCTAATATAGGTGCAGGTGTTTACTTTCATTCTGATAAATGGTATTTTGGTTTGTCTATTCCTCAAATCTTAGAAACTAAATTTTATGATGATGTTAAAATATCAGTTGCATCACAAAAAATGCATTTTTATGTGATAGGCGGATACGTTTTTAAATTGAATGAAAATATTCAGTTTAAACCGGCTACAATGGTTAAGGCAGTAAACGGCGCACCCCTTGCCGTAGATGTTTCTGCTAGTTTTCTTTTTATGGATAAATTAACACTCGGAATAGCCTATAGATGGGATGCAGTAGTAAGTGGAATGGCTGGGTTTCAAATCAGCCAAAGTCTTAATATAGGATATGCTTACGATTATGATGTAACTAATATTGGAAATTATAATGGTGGCTCTCATGAAATTTTTCTTCGTTTTGACTTGTCTGGCAGAACTAAATATAGAATAATCTCACCAAGATTTTTTTAATCAAGGGCCTTATAAGTTTATTTATTCCAAAAGCATATCTAGAATGGTTTTTCTGATAAGTGATAAAGATGTTCTTTTCTCTTTTATATTATTTTAATTATTGATAATAAGTGGTTTAGAAGATAAAAACCATATATACCCTAATCTATAAGTTTTAAAACTTTTGCAGGTAGAAATAAATCTATTTTCAAAAGAACTTTGCACCTTCAAATTTAGATGTTTGAATTCTAAAGACTTAAGAAAAAAAGTAAACACATAATAATTAAATGTTATGAAAAATAGATTACTCCCTTTGTTTGTTGTTTTAGGATCCTATTCAGCTTATTCACAGGTTGGTGTTGGAACAATAAAACCAAATGCATCTGCTCAGTTAGAGGTAACTGCAAAGGATACTGATCCTTTTAAGAAAGGTATTTTAATACCTAGGGTTAGTTTGACAAGTAGTAAAGATGTTACTACTGTTATGAAAAGCGATGACCCTAATCAACAGCCTTATGTAAATAGTTTATTAGTTTTTAATACGGCAACAATTGCGGATATTAAACCAGGATACTACTATTGGTATGTTGATAAATGGAGAAGAATTGCGGTTTCTGGTGAAGATGGTTCAGGAACAGGTAAAGATGGAAGAAGTATTACTTCTGCAGTTGTAGATCCTGTAAATGGAAATTTGATTATTACATACAGCGACGGAACAACTGAAAATGCAGGTACTGTAAAAGGAGCTGATGGAAAAAATGGAACAAACGGAGTTGACGGAAAAAGTATTGCTACTACTGTAATTGATTCAACTACTGGAAATTTAATTATTACTTATACAGACGGTACAACTTCAAATGCAGGAGGTGTAAAAGGTGCTGATGGAGCTAATGGAACAAATGGAGTAGATGGAAAAGATTTCAAATATACCGATTTCACTCCAGAGCAATTAGCCGGTCTTAAAGGAGAAGCTGGGACTAACGGAACAAACGGAGTTGACGGAAAAAGTATTGCTTCTACTATAATTGATCCAAGTACTGGAAATTTAATTATTACTTATACAGACGGTACAACTTCAAATGCAGGAGTTGTAAAAGGCGCTGATGGAACAAACGGAAAAGATGGAGTTGATGGAAAAAGCATTGCTTCCACTTCGGTTGATCCAACCACTGGAAATTTGATTATTACTTATACAGATGGAACATCCTCAAATGCAGGAGTTGTAAAAGGAGCTGACGGTACTAATGGAACAAATGGAGTTGATGGAAAAAGCGTTGCTTCTACTTTAGTCGATCCAACTACCGGAAATCTCATTATAACTTATACAGACGGTACAACTTCAAATGCAGGAGTTGTAAAAGGAGCTGACGGAAGCAATGGAAAAGATGGAGTTGATGGAAAGAGTATCGCTTCTACTTCAGTTGATCCAAGTACTGGAAATTTAATTATTACTTATACAGACGGTACAACTTCAAATGCAGGAGTTGTAAAAGGCGCTGATGGAACAAACGGAGTTGATGGAAAAGATTTCAAATACACTGATTTTACTCCAGAACAGTTAGCAGGCCTTAAAGGAGAAACTGGGACTAATGGAACAAACGGAGTTGATGGAAAAGATTTCAAATACACCGATTTCACCCCAGAGCAGTTAGCAGGTCTTAAAGGAGAAACTGGAGCAGCTGGAATGAACGGAGTTGATGGAAAAGATTTCAAATACACCGATTTCACCCCAGAGCAGTTAGCAGGTCTTAAAGGAGAAACTGGAGCAGCTGGAACGAACGGAGTTGATGGAAAAGATTTCAAATACACCGATTTCACACCAGAGCAGTTAGCAGGTCTTAAAGGAGAAACTGGAGCAACTGGAATGAACGGAGTTGATGGAAAAGATTTCAAATACACAGATTTTACACCAGAGCAATTAGCAGGTCTTAAAGGAGAAACTGGAGCTGCAGGTACTAACGGTACAAATGGAGTTGATGGGAAAGATTTCAAATACACTGATTTCACCCCAGAGCAGTTAGCGGGTCTTAAAGGAGAAACTGGAGCAGCTGGAACGAACGGAGTTGATGGAAAAGATTTCAAATACACCGATTTCACACCAGAGCAGTTAGCGGGTCTTAAAGGAGAAACTGGAGCAGCTGGAACGAACGGAGTTGATGGAAAAGATTTCAAATACACCGATTTCACACCAGAGCAGTTAGCAGGTCTTAAAGGAGAAACTGGAGCAGCTGGAACGAACGGAGTTGATGGGAAAGATTTCAAATACACAGATTTCACACCAGAGCAGTTAGCGGGTCTTAAAGGAGAAACCGGAGCTGCAGGTACTAACGGTACAAATGGGGTTGATGGAAAAGATTTTAAATACACCGATTTCACCCCAGAGCAGTTAGCAGGTCTTAAAGGAGCTGATGGAAACAATGGAGTTGACGGAAAAGATTTCAAATATACTGATTTCACGCCAGAGCAATTAGCTGGTCTTAAAGGAGAAGCTGGGACTAACGGAACAAACGGAGTTGACGGAAAAAGTATTGCTTCTACTATAATTGATCCAAGTACTGGAAATTTAATTATTACTTATACAGACGGTACAACTTCAAATGCAGGAGTTGTAAAAGGCGCTGATGGAACAAACGGAGTTGATGGAAAAGATTTCAAATACACCGATTTCACCCCAGAGCAGTTAGCAGGTCTTAAAGGAGCTGATGGAAACAATGGAGTTGACGGAAAAGATTTCAAATATACTGATTTCACGCCAGAGCAGTTAGCGGGTCTTAAAGGAGAAACTGGAGCAGCTGGAACGAACGGAGTTGATGGGAAAGATTTCAAATACACAGATTTCACACCAGAGCAGTTAGCAGGTCTGAAAGGGGCTGATGGAACTAATGGAACAAACGGAGTTGATGGAAAAGATTTCAAATACACAGATTTCACACCAGAGCAGTTAGCAGGTCTTAAAGGAGAAACTGGAGCAGCTGGAACGAACGGAGTTGATGGGAAAGATTTCAAATACACAGATTTTACACCAGAGCAATTAGCTGGTCTTAAAGGAGAAACTGGAGCAGCTGGAACGAACGGAGTTGATGGGAAAGATTTCAAATACACAGATTTCACACCAGAGCAGTTAGCAGGTCTTAAAGGGGCTGATGGAACTAATGGAACAAACGGAGTTGATGGAAAAGATTTCAAATACACAGATTTTACTCCAGAGCAGTTAGCAGGTCTTAAAGGAGAAACTGGAGCAGCTGGAACGAACGGAGTTGATGGAAAAGATTTCAAATACACAGATTTTACACCAGAGCAATTAGCAGGTCTTAAAGGAGAAACTGGAGCAGCTGGAACGAACGGAGTTGATGGGAAAGATTTCAAATACACAGATTTCACACCAGAGCAGTTAGCAGGTCTTAAAGGGGCTGATGGAACTAATGGAACAAATGGAGTTGATGGAAAAGATTTCAAATACACAGATTTCACACCAGAGCAATTAGCGGGTCTTAAAGGAGAAACTGGAGCAGCTGGAACGAACGGAGTTGATGGAAAAGATTTCAAATACACCGATTTCACACCAGAGCAGTTAGCAGGTCTTAAAGGAGAAACTGGAGCAGCTGGAACGAACGGAGTTGATGGGAAAGATTTCAAATACACAGATTTCACACCAGAGCAGTTAGCGGGTCTTAAAGGAGAAACTGGGGCAGCTGGAACGAACGGAGTTGATGGAAAAGATTTCAAATACACCGATTTCACACCAGAGCAGTTAGCAGGTCTTAAAGGGGCTGATGGAACTAATGGAACAAATGGAGTTGATGGAAAAGATTTCAAATACACCGATTTCACACCAGAGCAGTTAGCAGGTCTTAAAGGAGAAACTGGAGCAGCTGGAACGAACGGAGTTGATGGGAAAGATTTCAAATACACAGATTTCACACCAGAGCAATTAGCGGGTCTTAAAGGAGAAACTGGAGCAGCTGGAACGAACGGAGTTGATGGAAAAGATTTCAAATACACCGATTTCACACCAGAGCAGTTAGCAGGTCTTAAAGGAGAAACTGGAGCAGCTGGAACGAACGGAGTTGATGGGAAAGATTTCAAATACACAGATTTCACACCAGAGCAGTTAGCGGGTCTTAAAGGAGAAACTGGGGCAGCTGGAACGAACGGAGTTGATGGAAAAGATTTCAAATACACCGATTTCACACCAGAGCAGTTAGCGGGTCTTAAAGGAGAAACCGGAGCTGCAGGTACTAACGGTACAAATGGGGTTGATGGAAAAGATTTTAAATACACCGATTTCACCCCAGAGCAGTTAGCAGGTCTTAAAGGAGCTGATGGAAACAATGGAGTTGACGGAAAAGATTTCAAATATACTGATTTCACGCCAGAGCAATTAGCTGGTCTTAAAGGAGAAGCTGGAGCAAAAGGAGACCAGGGAGAAAAAGGAGATCAAGGTATCCAAGGAGTTGCCGGAGCAAAAGGAGACCAGGGAGAAAAAGGAGATCAAGGTATCCAAGGAGTTGCCGGAGCAAAAGGAGACCAGGGAGAAAAAGGAGATCAAGGTATCCAAGGAGTTGCCGGAGCAAAAGGAGACCAGGGAGAAAAAGGAGATCAAGGTATCCAAGGAGTTGCTGGAGCAAAAGGAGACCAGGGAGAAAAAGGAGATCAAGGTATCCAAGGAGTTGCCGGAGCAAAAGGAGACCAGGGAGCAAAAGGAGATCAAGGTATCCAAGGAGTTGCCGGAGCAAAAGGAGACCAGGGAGCAAAAGGAGATCAAGGTATCCAAGGAGTTGCCGGAGCAAAAGGTGACCAGGGAGAAAAGGGAGATCAAGGTATCCAAGGAGTTGCCGGAGCAAAAGGAGACCAGGGAGAAAAGGGAGATCAAGGTATCCAAGGAGTTGCCGGAGCAAAAGGTGACCAGGGAGAAAAGGGAGATCAAGGTATCCAAGGAGTTGCCGGAGCAAAAGGAGACCAGGGAGAAAAAGGAGATCAAGGTATCCAAGGAGTTGCCGGAGCAAAAGGAGACCAGGGAGAAAAAGGAGATCAAGGTATCCAAGGAGTTGCCGGAGCAAAAGGAGACCAGGGAGAAAAGGGAGATCAAGGTATCCAAGGAGTTGCCGGAGCAAAAGGTGACCAGGGAGAAAAGGGAGATCAAGGTATCCAAGGAGTTGCCGGAGCAAAAGGAGACCAGGGAGAAAAGGGAGATCAAGGTATCCAAGGAGTTGCCGGAGCAAAAGGAGACCAGGGAGAAAAAGGAGATCAAGGTATCCAAGGAGTTGCCGGAGCAAAAGGAGACCAGGGAGAAAAAGGAGATCAAGGTATCCAAGGAGTTGCCGGAGCAAAAGGAGACCAGGGAGAAAAAGGAGATCAAGGTATCCAAGGAGTTGCCGGAGCAAAAGGTGACCAGGGAGAAAAAGGAGATCAAGGTATCCAAGGAGTTGCCGGAGCGCAAGGTCCACAAGGTGTAGCAGGAATTGGAGGTAAAACAACAGCAGGTACAAATGTCAGTATAACTGGGGTCGGAACTGATGCTAGTCCTTATGTTGTAAATGCAATTGGCCCTGTACAGCAAATTGATGAATTTACTGCATCTGCAAATCAAACAGCTTTTGCATTATCAGGAACGCCTTCGACCTTATCTAAAGCGAAATTGTATATCAATGGTGTTAGAATTGATAATGATGCAGTTTCTGTTAGCGGAAGCACTCTAACATATACTGCTTCTAAAAATGGGTCTTATAACTTGATGGCAGGTGATAATATAATGATTGATTATTCAAAATAATCTCTAAAATATAGAAAGAAGTAACACGCTCTTTGGTTTTAAAGAGCGTGTAGACTTCAATTATTTTATTGTGCTTTGACTTATTTTTAATATAGATAAGATTTGTAGAAGTAATGTTAATTATTTGTCATTAATACCTTTACATAAAATTTAGAACAGTTTTTAAAGATGTTATTTACTTATTGATTTTATTTGTAGTTGCTACAAAACAAAAAAAGTAAAATAATTTTTCGGGTAATTATACATAAAAAAAGAGGGAGATAAACTCCCTCTTTTTTTATGTATAACTCATAATCAAATTGATGTAAAAAGATTGCGTAGTAGTTAATTTATTGATTATAAATATCTTAATATAAAATTCTAAAAACTTTTATAGATAAAAATAGAGATTATTGTGTTAGAATTTTGCAGCGTAAAATGAAAAATGTTAAAGTTTATGAATTTTAGAGTTTCATTACTATCTGATTTTGATAGCTAACTTAAGGTGAAAAGTGTTTTTATCTTATTGTGTTAGACAAAAGACTTTGAGAGGCTATCTGACTTTTAATCGCGAGGTAATTTTGCACCATAATTTTGTAATGTGATTTTGCACAAAAAAAAATAGAAATGAAAAATAATATTTTATATAAAGTAAGTAATCAAAGAGATATCAGTCGTTTTCTAAAAAACAGATCGATTTATAGTTTTTGTTTTTTAGTTGTTTTACTTATTTCTCAAAAGAGTCATGCCCAGTTTGTAAATCAAGGACAGGTTATTGTAAATGATGAAACAATATTCTCTGTTTATGAGGATTACCAAAACACGGATTCTGGCGTATTTACAAATGATGGTCAGGTTTATATTTTTAAAAACTGGAACAACGATGGTGTGGTGAATTTTACCAATGTTACTAGTGGAGGAAAAACTTTTTTTAATGGTTTAGAAGGACAGTTTATTGAAGGTAAAAATCAGTCGGATTTTCAAAATGTTCAATTTAAAAATGCTTTCGAAAATGCTCCTTTTTATTTAGGAACTAAAATTTCGGTTAATAAAAAAGCAGAATTTGTTGATGGAATTGTAAATGGAGTTGATTTACCAGGTGCTTTAGTGGTTTTTAATGAAAACGCTATACATGAAAAAGTTGGAGATCACTCATTTGTTGATGGAAAGGTTCAAAAAAAAGGAACTGCACAGTTTCAATTTCCTATAGGATCAGATAAATACTACAGGCCTTCAGAACATCGCGCAGGAAGAGAAAACAGTATTTATACAACGCAATATTTTTATAAAAATTCTGATTTCGATGGACAGCATTCTCATGAAAGTAAAGATCCAACAATTCTTGAAATTAATGATAAAGAATATTGGGAAGTAAAACAAAATCAAGGTACAGAAAAAATTGTTTTAAGTCTTACACTTGATCATGATACCACTCCATATCAATTTTTTGATCAAAAACCAGGTACCAAATTGGCTATCGTACGTTGGGATGAAACAAAAAACATTTGGGTAAATGAAAGTGGAGAACTTAGTAATACTATCAATGATGAAGCTTATTCTAATTTATTAACCTCAAAAGTTACCGGAGTAAGTGGTTATGGTTTGTTTACAATGGCATTGGTTAAGAATACTGAGGATATCGATAGTGATGGTTTAGTTATATATAATGCTGTTTCTCCAAATGGTGATGGCTTGAATGATACTTTTCGTATTAAGGGAATAGAGAGTTTCCCAGATAATACAGTAGAGATTTATAATAGATGGGGTGTAAAAGTTTATGATGCAAAAGGATATAATGAAACTAATGTAATGTTTGCGGGATATTCAGATGGACGTGCTACAATTAATAGAAATGAAAAATTGCCTACAGGTACTTACTTCTACATATTGAAATATAATAATGGCGAAAAAGTGAAAGAGAAAGCAGGGTACTTATATATAAATAATCAATAATTCTAAGATTTAAGAATTACTAAATAGTTAAGTAATGAAAAATATATATCATATAGTAATAATATTGCTAGCAGGGGTTTTCAGTGCTTCTGCTCAACAAGAATCTCAGTATTCGCAGTATATGTATAACACAATGACTTTTAACCCTGGCTATACAGGTTCAAGAGAGATTCCAACTGCGATGGCATTATACAGAACTCAATGGGTAGGTCTGGAAGGAGCACCTAAAACAATGAATTTCTCTATTCAGAGTCCAATAAGTGAACGTTCGGGTTTAGGTATAAATGTTGTAAGTGACCAAATTGGACCTGTTAAAAATACTGGAGCAATGCTGAATTATTCTTATACAATTTTAGGCAGTACAGATGTAAAATATTCATTTGGTGTTGCTGGAGGTTTTGATAATTTTAATGTTGATTACAACAGATTGAAACCTGAAAATCAAGATCCTTATATGACAGGACAGATTTCGCAGTTTTCTCCGAACGTTGGAGCAGGTTTTTATGTGCATTCATATAATTGGTATGTTGGTTTATCAGCTCCAAAATTACTGAAAACATCTTATTATGACGATGTTAAAGAAACTACTTATTCTCAAGCTTCACATTTTTATTTGATAGGAGGCTATGTGTTTGATCTTAATCCCTACCTGAAATTTAAGCCGGCAGCTTTGTTAAAAGCGGTTTCCGGTGCACCATTAGCAGTTGATGTTTCGGCGAACTTTTTAATCAACGAAAAACTTACTCTTGGAGCTGCCTATCGTTGGGATGCTTCTTTAAGCGCTTTGGTTGGTTTTCAGGTTACCGATGGAATTCAGGTTGGATATGGATATGATTATGATACGACAAATCTTGGGAATTATAATCGCGGGTCTCATGAGCTTTTTTTAAGATTTGATTTAATCAACAAATCTAAATCAAGAATAGTGACCCCAAGATTCTTCTAATAACAATTAATACAAAATATTATGTGTAAAAAATTAAATAGAGCTTTTATTTTTCTAATGGTTTGTATTGTGAACATTAGCCTTGCAGGAGCCCAAGATAAAAGACTTGAAAAAGCAAATGCTGCTTATAGTAAATTTGCTTTTATTGAAGCGATCAAGTTGTATGAAGCGCAAATTAGTAAAGGCAATACGACTATGGAAGTTTACACTAAACTAGGCGACAGCTATTATTATAACGGAAATTATGCGCAAGCGGCAAATGCATATTCTCATATTATGAATTCTTCAAATAGTGTAAATTCCGAATATTATTTTAGATATGCTCAGGCATTAAACAGCAGCCAGAATTATAAAAGAGCAGAAGCTGTTATGAAAGAATATTACAAAAGAGCCGGGAAAATTGATAGCAGTGACAAATGGAACGAATCTAAACTCTTAGCAGCAATTAAAGAACAGTCCGGGCGTTATACAATTAATCCTTCAACTGAGGTAAACACACCTTTTTCTGATTTTGGGACAGCATTTTATGGTAAGGACAAAGTGATTTATGCTTCGGCTAAAGATACTGGAGTGATCATAAAACGAAAACACAATTGGAACGAAAAATCTTTTTTAAAATTATATTCGGCTGATATTGCAGTTGATGGCGGACTACAAAATCCGGTTGTAATAAAAGGGAATGTAAATACAAAATACCATCAAAGTACACCGGCAATCACAAAAGACGGCAAAACGATGTATTTTACCCGAAATAATTATACTGATGGAAAGTTAGAAACAGACAAAGAGGGAACATCATATCTTAATATTTATGTCGCTGAAAATGTTAAAGGAGAATGGACGAATATAAAAAAATTAGCTTATCCGATAAACAGTGACGGTTTTTCTTCTGCACATCCTGCTTTAAGTGCTGATGAATCTGAGCTTTATTTTGTATCAGATCGAAATAATAAATTTGGTAATTCAGATATTTATGTAGCAAGCCTTAAAAAAGGAGGTTTTGTTGGTAATGATGTAAAAAAACTTGGAGATGAGATTAATACTTTAGGGAGAGAAAGTTATCCTTTTGTAGACGCAGCAGGAGTGTTATATTTTTCTTCAGATGGGCATCCGGGACTTGGAGGTCTGGATGTATTTGCTGCGATTAAAGATGGAGATGGTAAATATCACGTTGTAAATCTTGGTGAAGAAATTAATAGCAATGCCGATGATTTTGGTTATATTATTCAGGAAGATACTAAAAAAGGGTATTTTTCATCAAATAGAACAGGAAACGATGATATCTATAGCTTCACAGAACATAAACCAGTAGTATTTGATTTTAATATTAATCCTGTGGTATTTGGAACATTAAAATATATATCAGGGCCTCCAATTGAAGGTATAGCGGTCGAAATATATAATTCTGAAAATGTATTAGTAAATACTATTTACAGTAATATAGATGGTAAATATACTGCTGATTTAGAGCCGTACAAGGAATATAAGTTAGTATATAAAAAGAAAGGATTAACGGAAAAAACACAAATTGCACCACAGTTTAAGCCTGCTGAAAAACGTGAATATTCTTTTGAATTTAGTAATGAATTGGAAGTGATTGTTAATGGTGAAACCAAAGAGATTACTGATGGAAGTGATTTGAATCATATATTAAATCTGAATCCTATTTATTTTGACTATAACGGGTTTAAAATCAGAGAATCTTCTAAAGTTGAGTTAGATAAAGTTGTAGCGTTATTAAAAGAGAGACCGAGCCTTTTATTGACAGTAAATTCTCATACGGATAGTAGAGGACGTGATGAATTTAATATGAAATTATCTGAAAACAGAGCTAAATCCACGGTAGATTACATCGTAGCGCACGGAATTGATGCTAGCAGAGTTTCTGGAAAAGGTTACGGTGAAACACGTTTAATTAATAGATGTTCAAATGGAGTAAATTGTACTGAGGCAGAGCATCAGTTAAACAGACGTTCAGAATTCATTATTCATATTGATAAGTAAATAGATAATCAAAATTAAATAAAAAAGGATATACAATCATGTATATCCTTTTTTATTTACGATTAGAAAAATGAAAGTTTAACGTGATTTTTTTTGAAGGTCATCAATTGGCTTATGGTTAAAAAGCTCAAAGTATTTAGAGGTAAAATAACTTAATTTGCTATATGATAACTCATACATTACTTCGGTTAGAGAGTTGTACTGTCCGCTTCTTAGCAGCTCTCTTGCAAGACTCATTTTTTCTTTAATAAAAAAGTTGTTTGGTGTTGTATTAAAGCATTTTTTAAATGCCGATTTATATTTTGACTCTGACATTCCAGCCATTGAAGCTAAAAATATTACGGATGGAAATGGTCCATATAGATTTGCCAACATATAATTTTTTGTTTTGTTAATTGAATCGTTTTCAGCGTGCGTTAATCTATTATTGTCACTATCAGAATCGTTAAACTTGCTAAAAAAGTTACCTAAAAGTTTTAAAGATATTCCTTTTAACAGTGATTCAAAATACAAATCGTAAATCGACATGTCTTTAATAGATTGAATTAATAAGGTACTATTGCTGTCAGTGCTGCCATAATGGTAGAAAACTTCTTCACCTGGATATATCTTTTTCTTTGGATTTTCGTTCAAACTGTTTCTTGCTATAAAATCATGTAGCAATTTTTTGTGTACCAGTATTCTTATAGCAATAGTTCTACGGTTTATTGCTGGTTTGAAGGAACTCTCAATTTGATTATCAATAATGGCAAGTTCTAATTTATCATATGCGCCAATTTTATAATCTTCATTGTTAATTTTAATAAGATTGGTATATTCACTCAAATCAAAGTGAAAGATATATAAGTCGTTGTCTGAGGGCTGTCTGCAAATTTTTATCTCATTTTTGACTACTGCATTCATGAATACTACCGAAATATTAGGCATGATTTGTGTAAAATAGGAGTGTCCTTCAGCAATTTCGGGTGGAAAAATGATTATTTTGTTGTCAATGATTTCGGCATTAAGTTGCTTAACAAAATCATGTTGCCACTCAGGTGTTAAACTATAGTAATGAAATATTTTTTTCATATGATATTATTCTTTTAGAATATTAAAAAGCAATTATTATAAATCTCTTACAAAAGATTTAGGTGATAGCCCGAAATGTTCTTTGAATTTTGAAGCAAAATAGGAATTGTTAGTAAAATTTAGTTTGTCTGAAATCTGAGAAATACTAAGCTGTTTTTTTTCTAATAGTTCTTTTGCGAGAAGTAATTTATTTTGAGAAAAGAAAGCATTAGGGCTAGTTCCTGTAATTTTGTTAAACAGGTTTTTAAATTTGGATTCAGACATGTTTGCTTTTTCAGCAAGAAATTTAATACTAGGAAATTGTTCGAAAATATTTTCAATCAGATATGTTTGGGTGGCAATGATGCTTTTTAAATCGTCTTGATTGACCGTTTGAATGATGATACGTTTACTTGCTATTTTTTTTAAATAATTTGAAATCAGTAAATGAACCGTGCCTGTTAAATTCAGATCAAATATTGGGCCTCCAACTTTCTTTTTTCTTAAATCATTCAAAATGTGGAAACTGTCGCTACTCATTCGGTCAAATCGTACTATCGTATTTTTTGCAGGATCTATTAATTGATTGATATTAGGGAAAACAATATCATGTTGTTTAGCGTATGATTCAATAATATCTTTTCTAATAAATATTACCAGGGCAAAAGTTTTGCTCCCTTTTGTTACATGATAGTCTGATTCGAGAGTTCCGTCAATAACAGATAAATTGTATTGCCATCTACTGACATCATATACAAAATTATGAGTTGATACTATAGCTTCTCCTTCTGTAAGATTGTAGTAATAGCCAACAAAGTTCGGATTAGTATTTTTTTGAATTAGATGCAGGTTTTTTTTATATTCTACATCTATATAATAAGCGACAATTCCATCTTGGCATTGCAAGAAATAACGAGTTCCGGTTTGTATATCTTCAGGAACAATAATAAAATTTCCTTCAACTTTTCCTCCAAATTGGTGGGCTAAATTTTCTACCCAATCTAAATCTGCGCTATAGAAATGTTCAATTGTTTTCACAGTGTAGTTATTTTGCATGTTAAAGTTAAGTATTTTTCTGTTAATTTGCTGATAATTAAGTTGTTTTAGTGTTTTTGTTTAAAAAAAAACATGGTTTAATTGTTAATTTGCTGGAATTTCATTTTTAAAATTCCCCATAAGTTTCAAATTATAAAACTTATTTTGTTATTTATTTGCCTTATTGGTAGGCAAAGAATGTGCCTGATACTTGTACTTTTATAAAGTAGCCTGATAGTCAAGTAGTTATTTTCTATTAGGTTTTATCTGTAGCTTTTTTTCAATAGGAATTTATCCCTATATAGGGATAAATTCCTCATTTTTCAATACCGTTGTTTATGTTTTTAAAATGGAAAAAGGAGATTAATCTCCTTTTAATTCTATTTTTTTTTTTAGAAATGAAGTTATTTTAGAATTTTTTGATTCAGTGTTTTACGATCTATTTTTAAAATTTTTGCCGCTTTAGTTTTATTATTGTCAACGGCATTTAAAATTTTTACAATGTGTTCTTTTTCAGATTCTTTTAATGATTTAAGAAAATCAGTTTGTTGCGGAATATGATATTTTAGATAATCAGGAACGTGCTGAAGTGTTATTACTTCATCGCTCATGATAATCATTCTCTGTATTATATTCTCAAGTTCTCTTACGTTGCCAGGCCAGGAATGGCGTAATAATACATTTGAAACCTTGTCGTCCATTTTAATTTCAGGTTTGTTGTATTCTGTTGCATATTTTTTAATAAAGCTTTTTGCAAGTAATAAAATATCTTCAGGTTTGTCACGCAAAGGTGTTGTATGAATGTTTATAACATTAATACGATAATATAAATCTTCCCGAAAAGTGCCTTTTGTAACCATTTCAGTTAGATTATTATTTGTAGCACAAATTATTCGAACATTTATTTTTTCGCTATTTGTACTGCCAATGCGTGTAATTTCCTTTTCCTGAATGACTCTTAAAAGCCGGGTTTGAACTGTCATTGAAGCATTCCCGATTTCGTCCAGAAAAATTGTCCCTCCTGAAGCAGCCTGAAACAAACCAATTTTTGATTCGGAGGCGCCAGTAAAGGCACCTTTTACATATCCAAATAATTCAGATTCTAATAAATTTTCAGGAAGCCCTCCACAATTAACGGCTATGAAAGGCATTTTTGCTAATGTGCCCTCATAGTGAATCGCTTTGGCAATAAGTTCTTTGCCTGTACCGCTTTCGCCCTCTATTAAAACACTTACTTTATTATCTTGAACTCGTTTTATTACATCGATTAGATTTTTGAATTGTGAAGATCGACCAATTATTCCGGCATAGCTTTCTTGTTCTGTATTTGAAAAATAATCGGATGCTATTTTTACATTTTTTTCAAGAGAACTTTTAATAGCATTAGATAGTTCATTTGAAGTAAAAGGCTTTATAAGATAATCTAATGCACCTGATTTTATTGCATTTACAGCACTGTCAATCGTAGACACTCCACTTACTACTAATTTTGCTGCGTTTGGAAAATGCTCTTCAGTATATTTTAGTAATTCTATGCCATTTATTTCAGGCATGTTTAAATCTGTTATTAATAAATCTATAGAATGACTTTTTAGAACTTCAATCGCTTCATTAACTGAAGAAGCCTTGTAAGTATTATAATTTAATGCTTTTACAGTACGCTGAAAAAGGTTCAGCATTTCGTAATTATCATCTACAATAAGTATATTTTTTTTTTTGAAATTCATTTTGATATTAGCTGATAGGTAAACGTATTATAAAAATTGTGCCTTTTGGAAAATTGTTCTTTACGGTTATTTCGCCATGATGATTTTTTACAATTCCATGAACAACACTAAGTCCTAAACCAGACCCATTTTTTGAAGTTTTTGTTGTAAAAAATGGATCGAAAATTTTTTGCTTTATTTCTTCAGGTATCCCATGGCCTTGATCTTCTATTTTTACGAAAATATTTTCAGCATCATTTTCAATAATGGTTTTAATTGTGCTCTTTTCTGGAGAAGCATGAATGGCATTAATTAATAAATTAAAAAGAAGCTGTGTTATTTGAACGGCATCAATTTTTGCCTCTGAAATAGTGTTGTTGAAATACAACTCGCTTTTTATTTCTTTTTTCTGAAAATTTTGTTTTAGAATAGATAAAGTAAAAGTTACAATCGGATTGAATTTTTGAGTTTTTGACATAGGAGGCATTTCGCATGAAAAAAACATTAATTTCTTTACAATTTCGCGTGTATAAATCACTGAATTAATAATTGTTGAAATATCTGAATCGATCTCAGGATTATTGTTTGTGATTTTGATCAATTCAGCATAACCTAATATATTTCCAAGTGGATTGTTAAGGTCATGTGCAATCCCGGCAATTGTTTCGCTGAGAATAGCCAAGCGATCGATATGTTCAAGTGTTGTTCTTAAAGATGCTTCCTTTTCTAAAATCTGAAATTTCTCCATATAAGCCTCAATTTCGTGAGCAACCATATCTAGAAGTTTTTGTTCATCAGGAAGAAAATGATTTTGTTTAAATTTCTCTGATGGATAATGAACTTTTATAAATCCTGACTCTGCATAGGGAAGTTTGATAAAACTGACCTGAAATACACTGTTTTCCGGAACTGTTGTTGTTGTAAAATGATAATTTCCAGCCTGAATCTCAACTATTGCATCTTTACTAAATTGCCATGCCTTTTTGATGCTGTGAATTGCTTTTTTTAGAACTTTTTCTTCAAATAAATTCGACTTAGAAATTGTTTTAGAAATTTCATATAAACAAGTTAATTCCTTGATTCTTTCTTTGAGTTTTTTTTCGATCTTTTCGGCTTTCATTTTAAAGGAAATTAACTGTAAATAATTTTAAACGCGGCCAAAAGTAAATAAAAAACAAACAAATAATTATAAAGATTTGTTATAGTTAACTATTTGAAAATAAAATAAATAGAACGTTGTTTTTGTGCCTTAATCTGTTGTTTTTATGTCTTATTGGAGTCATTTTCAAAACGGTTTTTGGTATAAAAAAAACAGGTGTTTTAAATAAATTGATTAAAACATGCAATAAGGAGTTTTTGTAGCTTTTTTATTAAAATAAAAAGATGTCTTATTTTAATATATTAATGACTTAATAGCTTCGTTGGTCAATCAGTGTTAGATTAATTTTGTCTGTTCATTTAAAATGAAAGAAACAAAAAATCTAAAAAATTAATTTGATCTTAAATATGAGCGATTCTCATTTTTCTCTTGAATTCGAATTAAATGCCACTGAAATACGAAAGCTAAATAAAATGTATTTTAAAAATTTATGGGAAGGAAGAATTCGGATTCTTTCAGGCATGATTTTAATCGGTGCCATTTTTTTTAATTTTTTTTATTTAGACAGAAACAGTGATTATATTATATGGATCATTAGAAACCTAATCTTTATTATACTCTTTTTACTGTTTCAGTATTCATTTGTAAATACTATCTGCAGTCTCATTTTTCAACTGATCAAGAAGCTTCTGAAGTTTGACAAATTTATTTCAAAATATAAATTAAATTTTAATAGTTCCATTATACATATCCATTCGCCTTTAGGGGAAATAAGTCATAAATGGAGTCAAATTGAAAAAGCAATTTTGACCAAAGACTTTTTTCTTCTCTATGTAAAAGAGCGAAATGGATACATAATTTCAATATCTAATAAATGTGCAAAAAACAGGAATATGAAAGAGTTGATTGCCTTTGTTGAAGATAAAGTGACACCTATCACTAAAATTTGCTAAAAAAATATTTTGATTTTAGAAAATACTATTAAAACTCTGACTCTTTATTTTTTCATTGCCTTAAAATCTATTTTACAACTAACGATAATTGTAAGCTCTCAGATGTTTTAAAAACAAATTTGCATGTGAAAAGAAGAATAACAATAATTAAATGAATACAATTTTTTTTGATACGAGAAATTACCTTATTGACAAAAAAAGAAAAAGTTCTGGTAATCAAGTTAGGATTTATAACGATAGGCGCGAGTGCATTGGTTTTATTGCGCAAGGAAAGACTGCTTTACAAAAAAATAAAGGACTGAACATTTTTTCTGCTGTATTTGAAATACGAAATGCAGATGGAGTTTTGAAAGTGTCATTATCTCGCTGCCGACCTATTTTCTGTTCAAAAATTATTATCAAAGATGCCGATGGAAAAAAAGTAGGAAGTATTGAGCAGCAGTTTTCCTTTTTTAAGCGCAATCTTAAGGTATTGAATGCCTCTAATGAAGTTATAGCAGTAATTTATGGTAATAAAAAAAATCTATGTTTTACTATTGTTAATATTAGCGAAAATGAAATTGGAGAAATAAAGCGAAGAGAAGATTCAATTAGGTCAAGTGGTACATATGATATAATAATCGATGAAATTTGCACCAGTTTTGAAGATAAAATAGCTATTTTATCTAGTGCTCTTGCTATTAATATGGTTTTCTAGATAGTTCTTATAAAATCATGAAATTTACTTTTCATGATTTATCCTAATTATTAATATAAAGCTTAAAGTAGTTGTTTTTTGTCTTATCGTGTAAATAACAATAATTTCCTGTGTTTAACTTTGTAAAGTTATTTAAGTGTTTGATTGTTAATTAAATGAAAGCTTTTTTAATGGCTTTGAAATTATCAAATAATAACAAAATTTTATTGAATTATGAAGAAGGAAAAAGTTTTAGTACGCGATAATAAAGGCATCTTTTTAAAAATGTTTAAAAGAAAATTCAAAAATGAGTTCGATTTTTCAGAAGAATCTTTTTTGTTTAATAATGAAAAAGACTTAATTAAATATGATCGTTCAATATTCGTTGTTTATGAAAAAAACGAATTATTAGAATTTTTAAAGATGGATAAAAAAGGGCGAAATGTTTTGGTTTGCCTGTTCAATAAACAGTTATATAGTAGTTTATCTTTTTTAGATGAAATTAACAATTTAATTGTTTTGGATAATGAAAAAACAAGACCTGAGATAATTAGTGAGCTAAAACAGCATCTTACCGAAAATTCAAAATCTAAAGATAAAAATAAGGAAGAGAACTTTTTTAACAGTTCTATTTTTCAAACCCAATTTAATAACTTTTATAAAGGACTATTTTTTTTGATGTAATTAAAAAAATACAAAAAATTATATTAATTCATTTTTTTTAAAGCAGGATATATGTTGCTCAATATCCTGCTTTTTTATTTTCAAATAAATAAATGTTATTCTTTTTTCAGCGCATTGATTTCTTCTGAAGAAACTTTTATAACTGTTCCATGACGTGTTCCTATCGGAAAAATTACTTGCTCTGAAATATCTTCCCAGCCTTTTGAAGTTTCTTTAACAGCTCCATATTTTTTTTGGGTGTATTTATCAAAATAAACAATCCAATTGTTGTCTATTTTTACTGCTGTGGGGCCTTCTGCCCAGTAATCACCGGTAATGGCTTTGCTTGCTGAACTATATGGGCCGGTCAAATTTTTGCTGAATGCAATTTTGATATTTTTCTGAACTGGGTTTCGTGTTTCATCTTTTAAATACATAACAAATTGCTGACCTTGCTTTACAATTGTAGCATCAATTACATTAAAACCAGGTTCGTATAGTAATTTAGTTTTTGCAAATTTTTTAAAATCCTTGGTTGTGGTATAATAAATTCGATGATTATATCCTTTTTCTTCCTCTAATTTTGTTTCCAAAAATTTACCTTCGATTGTAGAAGCCCAATAAATCATATATTCTTTTGATTTTTCATCATAAGTAATTTCTGGTGCCCAGGTATTTCTAGCTTTTTCTTCGTAAGCCATTACAGGAATAAATTCTTGTTTTGACCAATGAATTAAATCTTTTGAAGAAGCGTATCCAATGCCTTTATCAGTCCAGCTAACCGTCCAGACCATATGATATAAACCATCTCCGCCTTTGATAACGCATGGATCTCGCATTAATTTGTCTTTTCCTACTTCTGGCGTTAAAAATGAAGTGTCGTTTTTTAAGGCATTCCATTTATAGCCATCTTCGCTGTAAGCCATATGTAATCCGTCTTCACCATTTCCTTTAAAATAGGTGAATACATAACCATCTGGTTTTAAAGTGTAATTGTTTGCTGTTAGCCATTTTTCGCAGTCTTTTGGCCAGTTTGCATTTGTTCCTTTTACACCTAATCCAAAACCATGTCCTCCGTTTTCATATAAGTGCATTTCTGCCAGAACTTTTTCTTTTTTCAGTGCTAAATAGTAATTAATACTGTTTTCAACAGGAACAGCTTTGTCATCTGTTGCATGAACTAAAAATGTTTTTGGTGTCTCGTTAGTTACTTGCTTTTCATTTGAATACTTTTCGGTTAATTCAGAGTTGGAACTTTTTCCTAGTAAGTTATCTTTAGAACCTTGATGTGTAATGCCTTCCTGCATGGAAATTACAGGATAAATTAAAATAGAAAAATTTGGTTTGGCACTGGTTGTATCTAAAGGGGTATAAACTTTATCATTATAATGTGTTGACAATGTAGAAGCTAAATGGCCTCCCGCAGAGAATCCCATGATCCCAATTTTATTTGGATTCAGTTTCCATTTTGAAGCATTTCTTCTAACAAGTCTTACTGCTTGTTGCGCATCTTGAAGTGGAGCAACGGTTTTGTTTTTCATGATTAAATCGCTTGGCAGTCTGTATTTCAAGACAAAAGCATTTATTCCTAAACTATTAAACCATTCGGCAACTTTATAGCCTTCTTTATTTATTGCAAGCATTCCGTAACCGCCTCCGGGGCAAATAATAACAGATGTTCCGTTTGATTTTTCTGGATCTGCTAAATAAACAGTTAGAGTTGGCAACGTTACTTTTCTAACTCCTTCTGAAAGTTCGTTTTTGTGATCTACTTCTTCAGAATATTCTTTTGATACAATTTCATCTGGAATTTTATCCCATAACGGAATTTCTTTTTTCTGCGAAAGCGCCGTAATTGTCAGTAATAAAGAAATGAAAAGCAATGAAGCTTTCAGACGGCTTAAATTATTTGATTTTTTCATAAAATTCTATTTCAACAATGCGTAATTGACCGGCTGCATCGACCGATGTTTTATCTTTATATAAATCTAATTCTTTTGTTGGATCTACTTCAACTATTTTAGAAAATCCATCCTTTTCGGTATTGGCACCAATTAATTCAATTGTGATTTTTTCGGCTAAAATTGGTTCCAGCGGAATCGTAATATATCCTAAACTTTGCGTTGTATTTCCTTTAAAAACTTCTTTTCCATCAGCCAAAATTCGGATTGGATAAATTTTAGTTCTCCAGCCTGTAAATTTTATAACAGCTTCATTTACAAGTGAAGGTTTTGAAAGCGTGTAAGTTATAGATCCTGTAACAATGTTTCCATCATTTCTCCATTCCGTTAATTCGTTGTCGTCATAACTTTTGTATGTATCATTATTATTTGAAGGAGAAATGGCATTTAAGATATTTACCGGAATTCTTTTTTGTGTATATGATGGTGTTTTTGGAGTTGGTCCGCGTTCTAAATTTGAAGGAAGATTTTTTCCAGGCAATTCTTCAGAAAGGCCATTTACAGAATTTACATCTTTAGTTTCAAACGATAATTCTGCTGATTTTAATCCGTCAGATTTTGCTGAAATATTTATTTTTCCGGCTTTCGCCAAAGATTGAATCAAAACACGATTAACGCCATTTTCAACTGGAATTTCTTTAGATAGAATATAATTTTTTGGACCTTGAGCAATACCGCCAAGCCAAGTTGCTGGACCGCTCACCGAAAATGAAATCATATTATTACTTATTGGACAGCGATTTCCATCTTTGTCAATTACTTCAACATCAATTAATGCAGTATCAGCACCATCAGCAATCATTCCTTGCGGTTGGGTAATTAATTTTAATTTGATTTGAGATGGTTCTCCCGCAGTTCTTTTTTCACCTTGACTTAAAATACTTCCATTTTCATCGTAACCAACCGCTTTTATTGTACCCGATTTCCAAGCAATATTTCCGAAAGTAAATAAAAATTCACTGCTTCTTTTTCCAAAACCTTGGGAAATTTCGTTTACAAAAAGTTCCACTTTTGGAGCAGTTGAAACTACATAGATATTCTTTACAACATTGTCAGTATAATCCCAATGTCCAAGAATATGAGTTCGCTGTTTTTCAATATCAACCCAGCCATCCCACATAACTTGGTGGGCCCAGTAACCATCTTTTGGAATACGCATGGCATCAACTTCACCGCTGGTTCTGTAGTTTGATTCGCCTCGATGATGTGTATTTGAATCAGAGAAAATAATATTTACACCTCCAGAGTTTACTCTTTTTCCGGTTCCGGGTCTTTCTCTGTAATAATCATACCAACGAACTACATTTTCAATAGCATGACGGTCTTGATTGTGATTATAATCTGATGCTGAAGCGCCGCGATATAAAGGTCCGTCGCCTTCTTTATGAAATGGAGGTGAAAATTCGTCCCAATATTTACGCATACCTTCGTCTCTTGAATATTCGGTTGCCCATAATGGTTTTCGTGCACTTTTGTTGATATATAGCATTTCCCCACCATATTCAGCTTCTTGGCTGTCCAGCATTTCGCGAGAACCAATTGCTCGCCCACCAAAAGGATCATAAGTATCTCTTAGGCTTTTCATTTCGTGCATGTGAGCTTCGCTGATTGATTCGTTGCCACTTTCATAAAAAATAATACTCGGATTATTTCTGTTGTAAATAATAGCATCACGCATCAGGTTTACACGTTGTTTCCATGTATCGCCTTGTGCATCTTTTTCGGCATCACCTGCTGGCATCGCTTGTAATAATCCAACTCTGTCGCAGGATTCAATATCTTGTTTCCATGGTGTAACGTGCATCCAACGAACTAAATTCCCATTTCCTTCGACGATTAATTTATTGCTTAAATCGCTCATCCAAGCAGGAACTGACATTCCAATTGCAGGCCATTCGTTGCTGGTTCTTTGCGCGTATCCTTTTACTTGTAAAACTCTGTCATTTAACCAAAATTGACCTTCGGCGAAAGCTGTTTTTCTAAAACCGGTTTTAGTTGAAACTTCGTCAACAATTTTTCCATCGATTTTTAAAATGGTTTTTACGGTGTATAAGTAACCGTATCCCCAACTCCAGAAATGAAGATTCTTTATTAAAGAATTAGCTTTTAAAATTTTAGTTTCATTCGGAGCAATTGTTGTTTTTTCTCCAGAAAAAGACGCAATTTTTTTGCCTTCTAAATCTTCTACAATTACATCATATTCAACTGTTTTTGCAGATTCAAATTCGTTACGGATTTCAGTTTCGGCATTGACAACAGCACTTTCTGTCTGAATATTAATTTTAGAAGGATAAATATAAACTCCAGTAGTTTTTAGATTGGAATAGAGTGGAAGTGTCTGATATAATTTGCTGGTTATATGAAGAAAAACATTTTTTGGAATTCCGCCATAATTAGCATTAAAGTTGATGTTATTCCATTGATAAGGAGCTCCAGTTGCCTGTTCTTTGTATTTCCAGTCATTGTCAATTCGTAGAGCAACAATATTTTCTTGTGGAAAAGGCTTAATTAAATTTGAAATATCAAAACCAAAAGCCATTACGCCATTTTCATGCATTCCAACTTTTTGTCCATTAATGTAAATGATTCCGGCTTGTCTAATTCCTTCAAATTCTAAAAAGATTTTTTGGTCTTTGATTCCTTTTGGGAGTTTAAATTTTTTTCTGTACCAAACAATTCCGGTAGTAAGATGTTCAATATCTTTTTCAAAAGCTTCATCCTGATTGTAAGCGTGTGGGAGTGTGATTTTTTTCCACGAATTATCATTAAAACCAAGAGACTCTGCATTTTTAGAGTCTCCTGTTTTTAGTTTCCACTCTGAATTGAAGTTGTATTTTTCTCTCTTAAATTCCTGAGAAAATATCGCGGTTTTAAAAAGAATTAAAACAAGAAATAAGAGCGTTTTTTTCATTATTTCATTTTATAGATTTCTGAACCTGCAAGTAAAAAACAACCTAAACCATAATCTTCAAAATCAGGAAATTTATCGTATGAAAGTGGCTGGCCATCTTTAGGTTCTTTTCCTGTTGATTGTAAAAAGCCTAAAGCACCATTAGTATGCAAACTTTCTTTTATTATTGCATCCCAAGCTTTTTGGACAACTGGCAAATACGTTTCTTTTTTCAAAATACCACTATTGATTCCATATGCCATTCCGTAAACGAATAAAGCCGTTCCGGAAGTTTCTTTTTCACCAAAATTTGTTGGGTCATGTAAACTTACATTCCAGAATCCATCAGCTCTTTGAATTGGCACTAAAGCTGCAGCCATCGCTTTTAAATCTTTTACATATTGCTCTCTGTGTGGTGCATTTTCAGGAATAATGGTAAGTACTTTTGCTAATGCACCAATAACCCATCCATTTCCACGACTCCAATAACAATCTTTACCATTTGGCTCTTTGTAAGGAGGATCGAAATCGGCATCACGCCACCATAAACCATCTTTTGGGTTAAATAATCCGTTATCGCCGTGTTTGTTTCTCGAGTACATGTACATTTGGTACATTTTTTCGAAATAACGATTGTCTTTTTCTAAAACGCCCAATTTAGCAAAAACCGGCATTCCCATTTGAATGGCATCAATCCAAGACCAATCGTCTAATTGAGGCGTGTTCAAAAGCATATTAATATTTGCTTTTGTGTTTTTTAGTTTCTTAGCATCTGGCTCTAAATTGTACAAGTCGATGTAAGTCTGCGCAGCACAGTAATTATCTGCATTACGAGTTGTGTTGCCTCCATTAAATCCCCATTTGTGGAATTCTGACCATGAATAGGCATAATCATAATAAGCTTCTTTTGGGAAAATTTCATGTAACGCCATTAACCCTTCATAATAAACACCACGTGTCCAAATATTACTTGGGCGCTCTTTGTTTGTAATAATTGTTTTTCCTGTTTCGGGCCATTTTTGCATAAAATAATCATTGGCTAAAATCATTTGTTTTAGAACTAATTTTTTATCAAATGGCTGTTGCGCGCTTATTGTACACGTATACAAAAAGCATATTGAGAAGAATAGGGATAATTTTTTCATTTTTTGTATTCTTAGTTAATAGTTAGTTTTGCTGTTTTAATGGCGTGATTGTGATCGGTCCTAAAAGTCCTGACGGTATTGGAGCCCATTTTGTAGCGTCGAATTTTTTATAATCTTTGTCAACCATGTTGATTTCATAAAAAATCTTCCATTCTTCGCCTTTTAATTCTTTGTTGCGAATTCGGTTTGCTGAAAGATTCGTAACCTGAATTTTCAAGATATTTTTTCCAGATTTTAATTTGCCGATATTTAATTGATAAGGAACAGACCATGCTGTGCCAATGAATTCATCATTTAACCAAACTTTTGCGCTTTCGCGGACATCGCCTAAGTTTAAACTCCAATTTTCAGTTTTAGCATTTGGATTGTTAAATTCCAAAGTATAAGTTGCTGATCCAGAAAAAGCTTCGGCTTCAGGACTTAATTTTGTCCAAGATTCTAAATTTGAAATAGTCGCACTTGGAGGTAATTGAGGCCCGCCTTTATCAAAGTTGATTTTCCAGTTTCCTTTTAATGGAATAGCTTCAGCAGTTGGTTCATAGTAATTCCATTTTTTCTGCGAAGCTGTATTTTCAGTCTTTAAAAAATAAGATTCTCCCGGAGCAATTTTAATTTTTACCAATGTTGTATTGGCGGATTTTTGTACAATGGCATTTCCAAATTCTCTTGTAAGCGGATTTAGAATAACTACTTCTTTATTTCCAGCTTGAATTGGGATAAATCCATCGATTGTTTTAGTGGTGTGATTAACTAAATAATATATTTTTTCACCATCTACATTTCGTCTTGTAAATTTTAAACCTGTATTTACAAGCGTTTCAGGATAGATCTGAGCGCTTTCTAAAGTTTTTAAAACATCTGAAGTTGGTTTTACCAATTCATTGTTTGCAGTTAAAAGAGTTTGAAGTTGTTTTTCCTGATTTTTATAATCATTAAAACCGGGAATAGATTCCGGAAGATTTTCGAAAATGATATTTGCTCCCGCTTTTTTCAATTCAATCAATTTCTGCAAAGTTGCAAGAGGCATTTTTTGCGTGGGAGGAATTACTAAAGCTTTAAAAGTTGTACCATTAAGACTAATTTTTCCGTCGATTACTTTTGCATCGGCAATAAAATTATCAGAGATAAAATCTACGCCATAACCTTGATTCATTAGTTTTTTGGTAGAAGCATAGAAAGAAGTCGGATGAAGCCATTCCTGAAGTGAATGTATTTTGAATTCAAAAAATAAAGTTCCTTTTTGATATTTGTCCCAAGTATCAAAAATTGGCCAATAAAGCAGAATCTCATTATCTGATTTTCCTTGCTGCAACATGGATTGACAGTTTGCAATATAAGAGAATAGAGAAGGAGCATCTTCCCAAATACTATTATTTGAATTGAAATTTACCGAAGCATAAAACTGCCATCCCGGCCAAGTTGCTCTGTCTGGCGAATAAGTAGAACCATGAAGAAAAATATGATTGATTCCGCTCAACATTAAATCCTCAGCTTCTGGCTTGCATTGTGATAAAGCAGCTTTGAAATGTTCGCGAAGCCACGTAAAAGTCTCAGATGAAACTAGATTTTTCCCTGAAATATGTGCCGCCGATGATGAAAATTTAAGCATTACCGGATCAGCATCTCCTTCACGAATATCTTCTTTTTCTCTTCTAAATCCAGGAATATCAAAAGGCATCGAACCAAAAGTTTCACATTCTGGAATATCTGCAGCAGCGTATAAATCAATCAGATTTCCTGGAGATCCATGCGCCTGAAGTTTTGTTTTGAAATTTTTCGAATGCGCCCATTCTGTCCATGGTTTATCGAATTTGTTCAATAATAAATCACCAATTGTTTGGCGATAATCGCTTCTAATTCGGTTACCTATTTCACTATCTGTTTCATTCAATAATATAGGCAATTCTTTTTTTAAATCATAACCGCGCAGTTTTTGAAATTCTTCGAAAAATTTAGGCGTAAAATCAGTGCCATAAACTTCATAACTGTCATTAAAAATGGCTCTTATTTTGCCTTCGCGACCTTTAAAAGCATTATTAAACGGAACTACATAAGCGTCTAATGCTTCTGTTGAATAATGATCTAGAGTAAAACCGCTTCCGCCAGGCGCTGCTCTTTTTACTTGTTGTCCTGTTTTTCCGCTAAAAACAGCATACAAAGTATAATCTGTTTTTTTTGCTTTCCATTTCAGTTTATTAGGTTCAGTTTGGTTCGGAATTTCAACAGCTTTTCCGTCAATGCCTTTGTCCTTTATTTTGGTTTGATTTTTTTTAAGCAGATCGGTCAAATTGATATACGAGCCATCATTTCCATAAGCTACTACATATAATAATTCGGCAGGATTTTTTTCTTTTTTGTTTTCAACAGTAATATTTCGGTCAAATATTTCGTCTTTTTTTAGCGGATATTTTTCAATAATCAGTTTTGTTGCAGCATTTGCAACCGTTACATGCGATCCTCCATATGGCCATCCTGTTCCCAAAACCATATCAACTTGCATGTGCAGACTGTCTGCTACATGAACTGTATAGTCGAGCATTTCCATCCATTTTGGAGATAGATAATCAATGAAATTATTTTCTTCGCCTTTTACACCATATATAGGAGTAATTTCTACACCACCAATTCCTGCATTATGAAAATCTGAGAGTCTTTTTTTTAAGTTTGGCTTATCTACAGCGCTTCCCATCCACCACCAGCGCGCCCATGGCTGATTTATATTAGTAGATTTTGGCCAAGGTGATTTTGTTTCCTGAGCTGAAGAATTCAAAACCCAGCAAAGGGACAAGAGGATAAGACAATTTGATGTGGTTATTTTCATTGGTTAAGGTTCAATAGTTTTATAAAACGGTTACTAAATTACTTACTTCATAATAAGTATAGAGATATATAATAGTAACTTTTTATTGGTTGTAATAAGGTAAAAGTAGTAGCAGAAACTCAATTTGCTATCCTGTAGCGTCCTGTTTTCTATCATTTTATTAAAAATCAAAAGAGTAATAATTTGTCATATTTTTTTCTCAATTCATATTTTTAGGTCGGAAATACTATGAATTACAAAAAAAATATTAAAGAAAATTTCGGATAATTTATTTGTAGATTATACACTTATTCACCCTTGTAAATCAGACAGTTGAAGTTTTTTTGAGTTAATAAAAACATAAAATTAATTATAAGAACCTGAAAGTTAACAGGATACTACAGGATGCTGTGCCCCCTTGTTCTAAATAAATTTGGATGAACTAATTAATTAACCAAATTTAACTTTTATGAAAAACAAATTTAGTCTTTTGCTGATTTTGGTCATGTTTGCGCTGTTGCAGACAGCAGGTTATGCGCAGAACAAAGTGGTTAAAGGTACAATCACTGATGCGGCAGGTCTGCCAATACCAGGGGCAAATGTACTTATTAAAGGAACAAAACAGGGAACAAGTACTGATTTTGATGGTAAATACTCTATCAATGCAAGTACTGGACAAGTATTAGTATACTCGTCTACTGGTTCAAAATCTGTTGAAAGAACAGTTAGTACTTCTTCAGAAATTAATGTAAAACTTGTTGAAGAAGTATCTCAACTTAATGAGATTGTTGTTGTTGGTTATGGAACTGCGAAAAAATCAGACGTAACAGGATCAGTTTCAACTATAAATGCGCAGCAATTAATGAACAGACCTGTTTCAAGTGCAACTGAAGCACTACAGGGTAAAATTGCCGGAGTTGATATTACTACAAACGAGCGTCCGGGATCTCTTGGTACAGTACGTATTCGTGGTAATAGATCTTTGACAGCAAGTAATGATCCTTTATATGTTGTTGATGGTGTGCCGTTAATGTCTGCATCTGCAATTGAAACATTAAATCCAAGAGATATTGAATCGATGGATATTCTTAAAGATGCTTCAGCAACAGCTATTTACGGATCGCGTGGTGCAAATGGTGTTATCATTGTAACAACTAAACAAGGAAAATCAGGCAGATTTACTTTAAATTATGCTGGTACAGTGACTACTTCTGATATTGTTGACAGATCACCGTCAATGAGCGCATCTGATTTTATTACTTTCAGACGTTGGGCTGCATACAATCTTGATCCAGCTAAATATGCTAATCCAGCGACTCCAACTCTTGCAAATGATAAATTGATTTTTGACAGTGCATTAGATGGTCAAACGTCAAGAGACAATGTATTAAGAGGATGGGCAAGTGGTACTTGGGATGCTTCTAAAGTAATTAACACTAACTGGACTGATTATGTAACGCAGACAGGAGTTAGTACAGAGCATGTTATTAGCGCTAGTGGTGGTTCTGAAAAAGTAAATACGTATGGTTCTGTTGGTTATTTAGATAATCAAGGTACTCAAAAAGGGCAGTGGTACAAACGTTATACTGCAAAATTAACTTCAAATATTACTCCAGTTGATTGGTTTAAAATGACTGCTTCTTTTAATGTTTCATGGAGCGAGCAAGATTATGGTATGTCAACTTTAAGTGCAAGAAGCGGTACATCTCCAGATGCTATTTATGGTGCAGCGAAACAAATCTATAATATTGCTGTTCCTTATGATGCAAACGGTAATACAATTATTAATCCGGGTGGTGAATCAGGTGTTTATACGATCATGGATGAGTGGGAGAAAAGTACACAGCAATCGCAAACAATGCGTGTTTTAGGTAATTTTTCTGCTAATTTAGATTTTGGAAAAATGACAAGATCATTAGAAGGTCTTACCTATAAATTAAATTTCGGACCTGATTTCCGTAGTTGGAGAGAAGGTGTTTATGTTGACGGAACATCATCATTAAAAATTAATGCAAATGGTAGTGCAGGTACTAATTTTGCTCGCCTTTCAAACCGTCGTGATCTTTCTTGGACTGTAGATAATATTATTAACTACGACCGTACATTTGCTGCTAAGCATAAAGTTGGTTTGACTTTATTACAAACTGCATCATCTTGGAATATTGAAAATTCTGCTATGAGTGCAAATAATATCCCTAAACCTTCATTTTTATGGAATGCAATGGGTTCAGTAGATGCTACAAATGCTGCTAATAATGCACGTATGAGTTCAGGTATTACAGAACGTGCAATTAGTTCTTATATGGCTCGTGCAAATTATGGTTATGACAATCGCTATTTGTTAACAGTTTCAGGACGTTGGGATGGAGTTACGCAATTATCTGAAGGACACAAATGGGATTTCTTCCCTTCTGCAGCATTAGCTTGGCGTCTTAATAACGAAGAATTCTTAAAAAATGTTGATTGGATTAAAAACTTAAAACTTCGTTTAGGTGTTGGTACTTCTGGTAACTCTTCAGTTAATCCTTATGGAACTTTAGGAAATATTAGCCAAATATTCCTTCCTTTTAATGGTCAGAGCAATGCTATTGGTTTTACTACAAACGAGCCTTATTATACAGATACTCAAACAGGAATGCCTAATAAAAATTTAGGTTGGGAAAAAACGACTCAATACAATCTTGGTGTTGATTTTAGTTTCTTAAACAACAGAATCAGTGGTACTATTGATGCTTACAAATCAGATACTAAAGATTTATTATTAAGAGTAGATATACCACCAGTATCAGGTTATCCATACATTGTTTCGAATATTGGTCAAACAAAAAATCATGGAGTTGAGGTAACGCTTAATCTTATTCCTATTCAAACTGCTACAGGATTTACATGGGAAACTAATTTAAATGGTGCGTGGCAGAAAGATGAAATTGTTGGATTAGCAAATGGTGCGCAAGACATGGTAAGTAACTCATGGTTTATTGGTCAGTCTATCGCTGTTCGTTACGGATATGATAATAATGGTCTTTGGCAAAATACTCCAGAAGATGTTGCTGAAATGGCTAAATGGAATGCTAACGGTTATAAATTTACACCAGGTAACGTAAGACCTAAAGATCAAAATGGTGATTACAAAATGGATGGTACAGACCGTGTAGTTATAGGAAACAGTAATCCTTACTATACAATGGGATGGAATAACAACTTTACTTATAAAGGATTTGATTTAGGAATAAACCTTTACGGACGTGCCGGATATACTGCTTCTTTAGGAGGTGAAGCTTTAACTGCACATGCAAATCAGCGTGAAACAGATTACTGGACTCCAGATAATCCAGATGCTGAATTCCAAAAACCAATTTTAGGTCAGGCAACTTCAGGTTCTGCAGATCCATTTTCTGGACTTCTTGGTTTCCAAAAAGCATCGTTTGTAAAAATTCGTAATATTTCTTTGGGTTATAATTTATCTAAAGACGTTGCAAATAAAATTGGATTGGCAAATATGAAATTTTATGTTCAGGCTGTAAATCCAGGAAGTATTTATCAATCTTTAGATTGGTATGATTTTGACACGGAGAAAACGTATTACAACCGCAGTTTTGTTATGGGAGTTGAAGTTGGGTTTTAATAAGTTGTTGCGAATTGAAGTATAACAATAAAAGTAAAAAAATGAATAATATAAAAAATATAGGAATTGGTCTTTTATTAACAGCGGGGATATTTTTCACTTCGTGTTCGAAAGACTTTCTGGACGAAGAACAAACAAATGCTTATTCGACAGCTTATTTTGATACACCTGAAGGTCTTCAGGCGCTAACGGTATCTCTTTATGGTAATATTCGCTGGCATTTTGGTTTCGAATGGTCGTATGGAAATACTTTGTATGGTACAGATGAGTTTACCAATGCAAATGACCTTACTAACGAAATGTGGAATACCTATGATAACCGTTTTGGACCAGTAGGTGCATCAGCTGCAACAGGAGCGGCTAACGGAAATGCAACTAATCCAAACGCGCTTTGGGATGAGATGTATTATGGTATTGCATCTTGTAATACGATTATTGCTAAAGCAGAAAAAGTAATTACAGATACAAAAATTAGAAACCGTTGTTTAGCTCATGCTTATTTTTTAAGAGGGTATAACTATTACAGACTTGTTGCGCAATATGGAGGTGTTGTTCTTCAAACTACACCTATTGAAGGAGTTGTTCGTAATTATGAGCGTGCTTCAGAAGAGAAATGTTGGGAACAAGTAATATCTGATTTCCGTCAGGCTTACAGTCTTTTTGAAGGTGAAGTTTTTACTTACGGTAAAGGTGTTACCTGGACAAAAGCAACTGCTGCACACTTTTTAGCAAAATCGCTATTATTCCGTGCGTCTGAGCGTAATGATGCTTGGAATGCTTCTTACAAAGATGCTGATCTTAAGGAAGCAATCGATGCTTGTTCATATGCAATTACAGCTCGTGGGCCATTGACTCCTAATTACAGCGATTTATATGCAAACTGGACAGGAGTTGACTGCCCTAATGAGCAACTTAATGAAATTTTAATGGCTGCAGGGCACAATGCTGATGCTGCTACAGTTGGTCGTTTTGGAAACCGTACGTATAGTTATTTCGCTCCTCAGTTTTCTAGTTTTTCTGGAGGATGGGTAAGACGTGGTGTTTGGATTGGAAGTATGGATTTTCAGCGTTGTCGTCCTACAGAATACACATATGGTGTGTTTGATCACGTAAATGATGCACGTATGTGGAAAACTTTTAGAACTGTTTATGGTGCAAATACTGTAATTGCTCCTAATCCGTCAGGGGTAAAAGTTGGAGATCCTGGTATTGTGATGATCTTGAATACTAAAAATGACAATACTTATGACGGTGCTAAATTTGGTGCGAGTGTTCAGGCTCCAACTTGGACAGATGCAGCGGGTCGTTTACCAGAATGGAATACAGGAGCAAGACAAACTGCTACTACTGGAACTTTAGCAGTTAAAAAAGGACAATATGTACCTAACTCTTCGGTGTTGTATCAAAATGGAGTTTATGTAGCACCTACATTTAAAAACCAGCCAATTTGTAACTTCTTTGCTGGTATCAATAAAACAGAATGTGGATCTCGTACTGCTGAAAGAGGTGATTCACACCGTGATGTAATTATGGCTCGTCTTGCTGAAACTTATTTAATACGTGCAGAATGCTATGTTCGTCTTAGCCAGTATGGAAATGCAATGCAGGATATCAACGTAGTAAGAGCAAGAGCACAATGGAAAGCAGGAGAAAATAGATCTTATTATAATGATGGTTCTCAAGCGTTTAAAACGAATCCTTTAAATACAGGAACTTCAGCTACAGCCTTTACAGCCTCAAATTTAGATATGAATACTTATTATTTGTCTAATCCAACAATTCCTGTTACAACAGCAGCATCTGATTTGACATTGAAATCTTTCCCTAATAATTTACCTGCGGAAGATGAAGCTGTTATGGCTAAAGTTGGTGCTTCGACAGATAAAGAACGTGCTATAAACTTTATTCTTAATGAGTCTACTCGTGAGCTTTTAGGAGAATGGCAACGTTGGGAAACACTTTCTCGTACTGGAATGCTTATCAAACGTGCAAAAGCATTTAATGCTGAAGCGGCACCTAATATTAAAGTTGGTAAACACGAACTTCGTCCAATTCCTCAAACTTTTATTGATGGATTATTAAACGATGATGGTTCTAATTTATCAGCTGCACAAAAAGCAGCTTGGCAGAATCCAGGTTACTAAAATCTTTTTACTTTTTGTTTTTGAAAGCCGTCTCATTATGAGGCGGCTTTTTTTTGTGTTTTTAAAGTGAAAATGATACTAGTAAATCATGAAAATAAACGGATCATAAAATATTTTTAGAAAAAAAATGCAATCGATTACATTGGTTTGAAAAAAATATCATAATTTTCGGATATTAATTTCACATTCAATAAAAATTTTTGAATAAAATTATGGTATGTGAAAAAATAATAACGTTTCGTTTTTATATTCCTATTTAGAAGCCTTTTATTCAATTTTCCTTTGAAAATCAAGTGTTTGAAGGATTTTATGGTTAAAAAAATCTTAAATAATTTTTGTAAAACTCTGTAAGTTAGAATAGTTATAAATTATTTTGCAGGATACTACAGGACAGTGCGAGATTAACTTCTAAATAAATTTGAGTAACTAATTAATTAACCAAATTTAACTTTTATGAAAAACAAATTGAGTGTGCTGCTGTTGATAGCCATGATTGCATTATTCCATGCATCTGGATACGCGCAGAACAAAGTAGTCAAAGGTACCATTAAAGATGCTACAGGATTGCCAATTCCGGGTGTCAATGTACTCATCAAAGGAAGCCAGAATGGAGTGAGTACCGATCTGGATGGAAGTTACTCTATTAATGCGGCTTCTGGAAACATTCTTGTTTACAGTTTTATCGGTTTTAAAAAACAAGAAATTACTGTTGGCGCTGCAACTGTTTACAATGTTGTGCTGAAAGAAGAGGACAATTCTCTTGAGGAGGTAGTCGTAGTAGGTTACGGTACAAAAAAGAAAAAGGATCTTACTGGATCAATTGTGAGCGTAAATGCTGAAGAAATCGCATCAAGACCGGTAGTTAATGCCGTACAGGCTATGCAGGGAAAAGCTGCGGGTGTAGATGTTTCTTCAAATGAACGTCCGGGAACTGTTGGAAATATTACTATTCGTGGAGCTCGTTCTATTTCTGCTTCAAATGCACCGCTTTATGTAGTTGATGGTATTCCTCTAAATTCAAGATTGGTTACTGATGCTTCTACAGGTAAAATTAGTGTTGATGCCAATTCTGGAGGTATCGACTTCTTAAATCCAACTGATATTGAAACAATCGACGTTTTAAAAGATGCTTCTGCAACGGCAATTTATGGTTCACGTGGAGCAAACGGAGTTATTATCGTTACGACAAAAAAAGGTAAAAACGGAAAATTTACGTTGAATTATGATACTTCTCTTATGACAGAAACGATTCACGAAAATGCCCCAATGATGTCTGCAGGAGAATATATTGAATTCCGCCGTTGGGGAAGATATTACTCTAATCCATCTGCTTTTCCAAAAGGAGATGCACCTACAATAGAAAATGATAAGTTAATTTTCCTTGCTTCTGCCGATCCGGCTGCATGGGCAAACATCGAGAAAGGATGGGCTGGCGGAACTTGGGATGGTTCTAAAGTTGCGACTACAGACTGGACAAAATTTGTAACCCGTACAGGAATCACACAACAGCATACTATTGGTGTAAGCGGTGGAACTGAAAAAATGAAAGGTTACGGTTCTTTTGGATATTTAGATAACACAGGAACTTTATTTGGACAAAGTTATGTGCGTTACAGCGGAACTGCCAATGTTGATATTACACCAACAAAATGGTTTTCTATGGGTGTGAGTCTTAATACAAGTTATGGTATAAATGAATATGGGCAATCAAACGTAGGTAGAACTGCCGTTACAAGTTCAACAGGAATTTATGCAACAGCACGTACAAACCTTCCTTACGCAGTTCCTTATGACAGCAACGGAAACCGAATTGACAGTCCAGGTGGAGATTCAACGATCAGAACTCCTGTTGATGAATATAAATTGTCTCAAGATCAGCGTATAACTTTGCGTGCTTTTGGTAGTTTGTATGCTCAGTTTGATTTGGGAGCAATTTCTTCAAAACTTGACGGTTTAAAATACCGTATCAATTTTGGTCCTGATCTTACATCATTCCGTGATGGTGTTTATTTGGATGGTAAATCGGCTATTCGTTCAGGAACTAGTTTTGCTTCTCTAGCTAAAGAACAAACAATTTCATATACATTGGATAACTTGATTTTCTACAACAAAACATTCGGGAATCACAGTTTTGGAGGTACATTATTAATGAGCCAGACGGAGTATCATAATGAAAACAGTTCAATGTCTGCAAATGATATTAAAAACCCTGAAAACAAATGGAACGCTCTGAATCCTGCGAATGTTACTCTTGCTGGATATTCTTCTGGTCTTACTGATACAGGTTTATTGTCATACATGGGTAGGGTAAATTATACGTATGCTGATAAATATTTGTTTACTGCTTCTGGCCGTTATGACGGAGCTTCGCAATTAGCGGCAGCAAACAGATGGGCATTTTTCCCGAGTGCTTCAGCTGCATGGATATTAAACAAAGAAAAATTCTTAGAAAATGTTTCTTGGGTTAATCAATTAAAATTGAGAGTGGGTTACGGTGAAACTGGTAATGCTGCAGTTCCTGCATATGCAACACAACCTCCATTAGTTGGGATTGTTTATCCTAATGGATCGGGTGTTGTAAACAATACATCTTTAGGAAATGTTGATTTGGGTTGGGAACAAACGGCTCAATTTAACTACGGTATTGATTTCGCATTATTCAGTAATAGAGTTTCCGGTGCTTTGGATTATTTTACAAGCAGAACAACTGATTTGTTATTAAAAAGCAGTGTACCAACGGTTATCGGGGTTAAAGATACTTACCAAAACGTTGGAGAAACAGAAGGAAAAGGTGTCGAACTTACTTTGAGCACGGTAAACGTTACAACAAAAGATTTTGAGTGGACTACTAACATCAGTGCTTCTTATCAGCAAAATAAAATTGTATCGCTTCAAAACGGAAAATTTGACGACATCAACAATAACTTATTTATTGGAGATTCTCAAAATGTAATTTACGGTTTCGAATCAAACGGAATCTGGAAGCCAGAGGACGCTGTCGAAATGGCCAAATTTAATGCAGTTATGGGGCCAAATACTTTCACTTTTGGTAATGCAAGACCAGTTGACCAAAATGGCGATTATAAAATTGATGCAAATAATGACCGTGTTATTATTGGTTCAAAAGATCCGAAATATATTTTTGGTATGACAAATACTTTCAGCTACAAAAATTTCGAATTATCATTCTTTGTATATGGACGTATGGGCTATTTGTATGATACTTTAGGTGAAAATGAAGGTGCAAAAGGAAGCCAGAGATCTATTAATTATTATACAGATAATAATACAAATGCAGAATATCAAAAACCTATTTATTCAGCAGGTACAGGAGATCCTTATTACCCAATTTTAGGATATCGCAATGGGGCATTTTTGAAAATGAGAAATATTTCTTTAGGATATCATTTTGATAAAGAATTAGTACAGAGCCTTGGACTTTCTAAATTGAGAATTTATTGTCAGGCTACTAATCCGGGTATGATTTTTACAAAAGTAAAATGGACTGATTTGGATACGCAGACAACGGCTTCAAACAGAGGTATAACTTTAGGGTTAAATGTAGAATTCTAAATAATTAAAAAACATCATTATGAAAAATTATAAAAAACTATATATCAACTTAATGCTTGTTGCAGCGCTGACTTTAGGAAGTTCTTGCAGCAAAGATTTTCTTGACGAAGAGTTGACAACGGCTTACAGTTCAGATTATTATAAAACTGAGGCTGGAATTCAGGCTTTGGCAGTGGGAACTTATTATCAGGTATTTGCAGCAGAATTTCAAGGCGAAGTACCACTTACTGCAACAGAATCTGGAACAGATGAATTTCACGCTGGAGGTGACCCTTCAAACTGGATTTGGAATTCTTACTCCTCAGGTTTTAAAGCTTTCGTAACAGTTTCTAATGCGAACACTGTTGCAGCAAATACACACTGGGATAATTTATATATCGGAATTGGAAATGCTAATACATTAATTGAATCGGCAACTAATATTGTTTCCACAAATGATGCAATCAAAAAAACGGCATTAGGCGAAGGTTATTTTTTAAGAGCTTTTAGTTATCTTCAATTGGTAAGTCAATACGGAGCTGTTCCTTTAAAATTAAAAACAAGTTCTACAGTTGAATTAGAATTCACAAGAGCTGCGCCGCAGGAAGTTTTAGCTCAGGTAATTGCCGATTTTACTCAGGCTTACAATTTATTAGGAAATGCTGGTGCTCCGGCAAAAATCACTAAAGATGCCGCAGCACATTATTTGGCAAAAGCATATTTAACTCGTGCTAGTGAAATTAACGATAGCTGGAATGGAACTACAAAAACGGCCGATTTACAGCAAGTTGTTGCTTTATCTGATGAGGTAATTTCGCGTCACCCATTAGCAGCTAATTATGATAATTTATGGTCATACACAACTGCTGATGGTGCTAACGAAAAACTTCCGGAGTTAATTTTATCTGCACAATTTAATGCGAGTACATTAACAACTGGAGGAAATCAGCAGCATTTATATTTCCTTTCTACTTACGACCAATTGCCCCAAATGAAGCGTAACCTTGCCGGCGGAAGACCTTTTAGCCGTTTGGCTCCAACTTATTTTGTATATGATGCTTTTGATCATGTAAATGATTCTCGTTTCTGGAAAAGTTTCCAAACAAAAAGTATTGTCAATAATGCATCTGGTGCTGTTTATAAAAATGGCGATTTAGGTATTATGTATGTTGTAAATACAGCTGCAGATACTCGTTTTGCCAAAACTAAAAATACAGATGTCATAATTTATCCAAAAACAGGAAAAACAATTCCGAGTGTTTATGTGGCTTATGCTGCTGATAAAGTAGGCTTAATGGCCGATGTGAGATTTCCGTCTTTAAGTAAATATATGGACGGAAACAGAATCGATTTGAGTAATATTAAAGGATCTCGTGATATTACATTGGCGCGTTCTGGAGAAACTTACTTAATGGCGGCTGAAGCAAAAATCCGTTTGGCAAAAGCCGGCGGAGCTACATTTGCAGATGCATTGCCTTATATTAATGCAGTTCGTGCCCGTGCTGCTTACAAAGCTGGAGAAAACCGTGCAGCTTACGCCGATGGTTCAGCTGCCTATACAACTACAGGTCAGGCAGGAATTCCAATTTCTTATATTCCTGAAAACTCGTATTATGAGTCAAATAATATTGCGGTTGCAACAACTGCAACAAGCTTAGCAATTAGTAGTATTACTGCATTGCCAGCAGAAGATATGGCTGTAATTGCAAAATTAGGATACGGAACTGATTATGACAGAATGTTGTGTTTGGTACTTAATGAGCGTACTAGAGAATTGTGCGGAGAATTTCACCGTTGGGAAGATTTAAGCCGTACTAAAACATTAGTTGCCAGAGCAAAAGCGTATAATATTGAAGCTGCTGCAAATATTCAGGAATACCATAATTTGCGTCCAATTCCGCAGACTTTCCTTGATGGAGTTTACGCAAGCGGAAAACCTTTGACTGCAGAACAAAAAGCTGCTATGCAAAATCCAGGGTATTAATATCAAACTTATTTTTTGGTTTTTTATGTTAGGAACCGTCTCAATTTTTGAGGCGGTTTTTTTTTATTATATAGCAGGGTACAACAGGATAGTTTTCAGTTATTTAATATTTAAATTTGATTATCATTTTAAGGATATTGGTTTTCGTTAATATGGTAATGGTAAAATTAAGTGGTTTTGATTTTACAAAGGCAGTAACTTCATGTTGCTGCCTTTTTTGTTTTTACAATTCTTTAGTAAAACAGGGAAGCACAGGATACCGATATCGTTTTAGTACTTTATCTTTAAAGTTTTAGTATTAAAATTATATTCCGAATGATTTATTTAAAGAAATTGTTGTTATTATTCATCGTTTTAGGATTAAAACTGACGGCTGTTGGTCAGGTAAAACTGCCTGCGTTAGTTGGTGATAATATGGTTTTACAGCAAAATTCAAAAGTGAATTTATGGGGATGGGCTTCTCCAAACGAAAAAATCAAAATCCAATTAGGCTGGCAAAATAATCCTGTAGAAATTACTGCAAATCCTGACGGAACATGGAAAACAGCAGTCAGTACACCAGTAGGAAGCGAAAAACAATATGATATTACAATCGAAGCTTCAAATAAAATCATTCTTAAAAATATTTTAATTGGAGAAGTCTGGATTTGCTCTGGACAATCTAATATGTATTTTCCTGTTGGAAAAGAAGAAGGAACTTGGAAAACGGGAGTAAAAAATTATGAAGAAGAAATTCAGAATGCAAATTTTCCAGCAATCCGATTATTTACCGTTCAGACAAAAGCGTCTCAAAAACCTTTAGACGATGTTACAGGAAATTGGAATGTTTGTTCTCCTTCAACAATTAAATCTTTTTCTGCTGTAGCTTATTTCTTCGGCAGGGATTTGTACCAAAATTTAAAAGTTCCAATCGGATTAATTTCAACTTCTTGGGGCGGAACAAAAGCAGAGGCATGGACTGCACAAACTGTTCTAGAAAGCAATCCAGATTTTCTTGCAATTTTGGAACAAGATGCAAAAAATGAAAAATTATTTCAGGAGAAATTAGAAACGTATTATGCTGATTTGAAAAAAGAAAGACTTGCAAACAATAATGATATTTCGAAATCTCAGCTTAAAAAGCCAAAAAAAGAAGAAAATAAAACCTCTTATGTTTTATACAATGCAATGTTGCATCCGGTAACTAATTATACAATGAAAGGTGTAATTTGGTATCAAGGTGAAAGCAATGCAGAAAAGGCATTTTTGTACAGAAGTCTTTTTCCGACAATGGTAAAAAGTTGGAGAAGCGAATGGAATCAAGGCGATTTTCCGTTTTATTTTGTTCAGATTGCACCACACAAAGGACAAAATCCTTACATCAGAGAAGCACAATTAATGTCCTCAAAAGTAATTCCAAACAGCGGAATGGTTGTTACAACCGATATTGGAAATGCTGAAAATATTCATCCAATTGACAAACAAACTGTTGGTTATCGTTTGGCATTAATTGCAAAAGCAAAAACTTATGGAGAAACTAAACTAGTATATTCTGGACCAACTTACAATCATATGGAAATCAAAAAACAGCAAATTAAATTGTTTTTTGACGACGTTCAAAACGGATTTAAAAAGAACAATGAAGATTTTAAAGAGTTTGAAATCGCAGGAAACGACAAAGTATTTTATCCGGCAACAGCCAAAATTGACAAAAAGACAATTATAGTTTCTTCGCCAAATGTAAAAGAACCAGTTGCAGTTCGTTTTGCATGGAAAGCAGTTCCAGAACCAAATTTATTCAATGTTGAAAATTTGCCCGCATCACCTTTTAGGACAGATGATTGGGTAATAGAAAATGAAAAGAAAAATAATTGAGAAATAGTTTTGCACGCATAGTTTGTCATTCCGAGGAACGAGGAATCACACAAGTGACTAACAGGAAGTAATAAGTACAGTTTGTCATTCCGAGGAACGAGGAATCTCCACGAGAAGCTCTACAAAGATTGGACTTTCGTTGCGGAGTTACTCGCGAAGATTTCTCCTTCGTCGAAATGACAAGATTCAGCAATAAATGACAAAAAAACAACAAAAAAATAAATGAAAATTAAACCAAAACATCTTTTTATAATCCTAATAACTGCATTGCTCAGCCTAACAATGACAGCACAAAAAGACATTCAAAAAGATCAAAAACATATTGCTCCAAAACCATTATTCCGCGATCCAATTTATGACGGAGCCGCCGATCCAACGATTATTTGGAACAAAAAAGAGAAAAAATGGTTTATGTTTTATACCAATCGAAGAGCAAAAGATTCAACAGCAAAAGGAATTACATGGGTGCATGGAACAAAAATTGGTGTTGCAACTTCTGAAGATGGCGCAAGATGGACCTATAAAGATACTTGCAATATCAATTATAAATTAAAAGATGTAACCTATTGGGCACCAGATGTCATTAAATACAAAAATAAATATCATATGTATTTGACAATTGTTCCCGGAATTTTCAATGATTGGTATCATCCACGTTCGATAATTCATTTGACAAGTAGTAACTTAATGGATTGGAATTTTGAATCGGAATTAAAATTGGCTTCGGAACGCTGTATTGATGCTTCGGTTTTTCAATTGCCAAACGGAACCTGGAGAATGTTTTACAATAATGAAAATGATGGAAAATCAATTTATTACGCAGATAGTAAAGATCTATACAATTGGACCGACAGCGGAACGAAAATTGTAAAAGATAGAGGAGAAGGCCCAAAAGTTTTTGTTTGGAAAGGGAAAAACTGGATGGTAACAGATTCTTGGAGAGGTTTGAATATTTATTCTTCTGAAGATTTTTTAAATTGGAAACGCCAGGAAAAGAATATTCTTCAAACTCCCGGAACTGGTGAAGATGACAAGGTAATTGGCGGGCATCCGGATGTAATTGTAAATGGCGATCGAGCGTATATTTTTTATTTCACACATCCCGGTAGAACTCCAGAAAATAAAGGAGTTGAAAGTTATGAAACGAAAAGAAGTTCCATTCAAATAGCAGAATTGCAATATATAAATGGCGAAATTATCTGTAATAGAGATGAGCCTGTTCAAATAAATTTAAAGCATTAAAAATGGCAAATAAAAACACAATCCGAAACGCTTTCAAAATGAAATTAAAATCTGGTTTTGAAGCGGAATACAAAAAAAGACACGACGAAATCTGGCCAGAATTATCGGCTTTGCTTTCAGAAACTGGAATACAGGATTACAGTATTTTTTTAGATGAAGAAACACTGATACTTTTTGCGGTGCAGAAAATCAGTTCAGATTTTGATTTCGACTATTTGCCAAATCATCCAATAGTAAAAAAATGGTGGGCATATATGGGCGATATTATGGATACAAATCCTGATAATTCACCAATTTCGGTTTCATTAAAAGAGGTTTTTCATTTGGATTAAACCTTAAACTTTAAACAAAGAAAACCTGAAACAAAAAGAAAAATGAAAACAAAATATTATTTATCAATAGCTTTTGCAACAGCAATTTTAGCAAGTTGCAATGCACAAAAAGTTACTTTAAAAAACGCATCTGATATAGTAGTGCCACAAAAAGCAATCAGCATAAAAAGAAACCAAATTGCATCAAAATATGTCGCAAATAGTTTTCCTATTCTGATTAGTAAAAATGATACAATTCCGGCACAATTGAACGATTTGGACGGAGATGGAAAATGGGACGAACTTTTCTTGGTAACTGATTTTGCCGCTAACGAAAAGAAAATAGCAATATTAACATGGTCTTTGAAAGATCCTAAATTTCCAATAAAAACAAGTGCAAGATTCGGAAAAAGAGAAGCTAAAGATTTACCGGTTCAGCCAGCAACAGAGGAAGTTTTAATGGCGAATCAGGTGCATAAAAAACTAGGTTTTCAAAAATATCAAACTGACGGGCCAACTTGGGAAAATGATAAAGTAGGTTTCAGACATTATTTAGATGGAAGAAATTCAAAAGACGTATTCGGAAAAAAAATCCCTGCCATTACACCAGAAAATGTTGGAATAAACAGCAAAGGAGCTGTTGAAGACAATTATCACGTAATGTACGATTGGGGAAGAGATATTTTTCCTGTTGGGAATTCTGCAGGTTTGGGCGGTTACGCTTTATTGATAAATGACAAAATCAATCGTCTTGGAATTTTGACAAACGATACTTTAAACAATGTCGAAAAAACAACTTTCAAAATTGTAAGCGAAGGTCCAGTTAATTCGGTTTTAAGTTATAAATATCAAAACTGGAAAGCTTCTGGAAACGATTATCAAGTTCAGGAAACGACGTCTATCTGGCCGGGAATGTACGGTTATGAAAACACAGTTTCTATCAGCGGACTTAAAGGTGGAGAAACTTTTCTGGCAGCAATTTCAAACATCAATAATAAAAATCCGCTTCAAGTTGTCGAAGCTGGTGATTGGGTTTGTTTTATTCAGCATGATAATTTGACCTACAATCGCGAATGGATTTTAGGAACTGCAATTTTGGTCCCGAAGAAACTCTACAAAGGTTATATCGAAGCACCAAAAACAGGTCAGTTAACAGATTCTTATCTGGCAAAATTATCAATAGAAAACAATAAAAAAATCAGTTACTATGCCATTGCGGGCTGGGAATTGAGTGCAGATAAAAACTTTAAAGATTCAGCTTATTTCAGCAATTATGTAACCACTTTGGCAAAACAGCTTTCTGCCAAAATAACGGTTGAAATCAGTAAATAAAACAAAATGTAAACTAACACACTAACCATTATGAACTATAAATCAACCATTTTAGCAATGTTCGTTTTTGCATCAATTACAAATGCGAACGCACAAAAAACAGATGCGACAGCACCATTGCATTTAATGCAACCTGATTATCCAACGCCATATGTGATTCCGCAGAAAGAAGATATAAAAGTGGTTTTGGACAGGGTTTATAATTTTTTAGATAAAAATTCGGCTTCAAAAATTATCGATGCAAACACGAAAGCCGTTATTACAGATTATAAAAAAAGCAATCAGGATATTGTTTTTGAACCAGGTGCTTTCAGATTGACAAGCTATGAATGGGGTGTTACGTACGCCGGAATGCTTTTAGCTTCTAAAGCAACAGGCGAAAAATATTACGCTGATTATTCCAATAAAAGAATACAGCTGATTGCAGACATTGCCGAAAATTACAACGAAAAAAACATCAAAGATAAAGACATGCTTAAAACGCTTCATCCTGAAGCATTAGATTTTGCCGGAGCTCTTTGTGCAGCTTTTATTAAAGCCAAAAAAGAAGGTTTGAAAGCCAATATTGATCCTTTGGTAAACAACTACATCGACTTTATCAGCAATAAACAATTCAGATTAAAAGACGGAACATTAGCAAGAAACAGACCACAGGATAATACACTTTGGTTAGATGATATGTTTATGAGTGTTCCTGCATTGGCACAAATGGGAAGTTACACCGGAAACACAAAATATTATGATGATGCAGTAAAACAAGTAAATCAGTTTTCTGAAAGAATGTTCAACAGCCAAAAAGGAATCTACATGCACGGCTGGGTTGAATCAATGACAGTTCATCCTCAGTTTCATTGGGCGAGAGCAAATGGATGGGCAGTTATGACAATGGTGGAATTGTTAGAAGTTTTACCAAAAAATCATCCAGGTTATAATCAAGTTTTAACTCAATTGCAAAAACACATTGCTGGATTGGTTCAGTATCAGGACGGAACTGGTTTTTGGCACCAATTATTAGACAGAAATGATTCCTATTTGGAAACTTCGGCAACTGCTATTTATGCGTATTCAATTGCCAGAGCTATAAATCGCGGTTATGTTGATAAAATGACGTATGCACCAGCTGTTTTATTAGCATGGAATGCGGTTGCAACAAAAGTAAATGATAAAGGTCAAGTTGAAGGAACTTGCGTCGGAACCGGAATGGGATTTGATCCTGCATTTTATTACTATCGCCCTGTAAATGTTTTTGCTGCTCACGGTTACGGTCCGGTTTTATTGGCTGGAGCCGAAGTGATTATGCTTTTAAAAGACAGTCAGTTTCAAATAAACGACAGCTCTATACAATTAAAAATCGAAGGGAAAGATAATCTGCATAAATAAGTTAGGAGTTATTAATTATGAGTTATGAGTTTTGAATGCACTTGTAACGCTCTGTTTGTCATCCTTCCTTCGTCAGGGTGACAAAAAAACTTTGCGCCTCCGCGCCTTTGCGAGATTAATTGACAAACTAATTCAAAAAGAAAAACTCAGCGTCTTCGCAGTAAAACACCACCAACGTATGAAATCAACAATAAATATACTTTTCTTATTAATCGGTACGATTGCTTTTGCGCAGATAGGAAAACGATTTCCATCAGAAAAAAAGATAATAAAAGATCCTGTTACAGGTGTCGATTTAATCTTTTTAACAACAAAATCAGCTGGAGATTCGAAAACCTATCCAACACATCCGCAATGGACATCTGATGGTGAATGGCTTATTTTTAGAACCAAAAGAGCCAATGGAGAAGCAATGGCAGTGAACGAAAAATCAGGTGTAATGGTTCAGGTTACCGAAGGAGGTTATACCGGAACGTTATGCATGGCGCAAAAATCAATGAAATTGTATTTTATGCGAAAAGGCGATGGCGATAAAATGCAGATTATGGAAGTGAATTTGGAAGCCGTTTTTGCAGATAGTGAAAAAGGAAAAATGAAACCTGTTTCAGCTTACGAGCGTGTTTGCGGAACTACAAATCCGGAAATGGGCGCTTCGGGAGATATGGCTTTGGATGCGAATGAAGATCGTGTTTATTTCAGAATTGGAAAAGAAGAAGCTGCAAGACATTTGGATCCGAATGTAAAAATTGAAAAGAGTTTTGGAGCAAGAAATATGGGCGCAGGACCGGGTGGAATCAGCAGTATGAATATTAAAACCGGTGAAGTGAAACATGTAGTTTCAGTGCCGTTTCAAGTAGGACATATACAATCCAATATCTGGAATCCAGGCGAATTGGTTTTTTGTTGGGAAACGGGCGGAAAATCTCCACAAAGAACTTGGACAGTAATGGCTGATGGTTCAGGCTTACGACCTTTGTATCCTGAATCTGACTATGAATGGGTAACGCACGAAGTCGTAATTTCTAAAGATGAGGTGGCAATGGCGATTATGGGACATCGAAAAATTGATATTCAAAAAGAAGCTCCAGTTGAAGTGACTTCTAGTACCGACGTTCGAAATCCTCAAAATCCAGGTCAGGAAAGCAATTGGGGAAATTCTGGAACACGTGAAAAACCTACAGGTTTAGCAATTGTAAATTTAAGAACCCGCGAAATGATTATCGCCGGTCAAACAAAAAGCGGAAGCGGTTTATGGCATGTTCACGGTTCTTCTGACGGAAGATGGGCTGTTGGAGATGATTTCTCTAGAAGTTTATATTTAATTGACAGAAAAACAAATGAAATGATGATGCTGACAACCGGACATAAAGAAACAGCAGCAGATCACGTTCACCCAACTTTCAATAGAGACGGAACAAAAATTGAAATTCAGTCGGCAATGCTTTCTGAGGATAATAGAACGTTGAATATTTGTATTGTAAATGTTCCGAAAGAATGGCTGAAAAGAAAGTGATTAGTAAAAAGTGAAAAGTAATTAGTAAAATGTTTAAAAAGAATTATTCAGTTTTGTGTCGCTTAATTTTCATTGTTTTTATGAGTAATGTGGCGGTTTCTTTTGCGCAAGAATCAGGAAAAATGGATGCCATTTATTCTGGCGTTCCTTGGCTTGACCAAAACGGAAATATTGTAAGCGCGCACGGAGCCAACATTATAAAAGAAAAAGATACATTTTATTTATTTGGAGAAGCACACAGCGATACTAGCAATGCATTTGCGGGTTTTAATTGTTATTCTTCAAAAGATCTTTATAATTGGAAATTTGAGCGACAGGCGCTTCCTGTACAAGAATCTGGAAAATTGGGGCCAAATCGTGTTGGTGAACGAGTAAAAGTGATGAAATGCCCAAAAACCAATGAATTTGTAATGTACATGCACGCCGATACTTTAACGTATAAAGATCAGTTTGTGGGTTATGCTGTTTCAAAAAATATTGAAGGTCCGTACACATTTAAAGGTCCGCTTTTATTTGACGGAAAGCCTATAAAAAAATGGGATATGGGAACTTTTCAGGATACTGATAATTCGGGATATATTCTGGTTCATGGTGGTGAAATTTACAAATTAAGTGATGATTATAAATCGGTTACAGAAAAAGTAAATGAAAATATCACAACCGGATTTGAATCGCCAACAATGCTGAAAAAAGATAATTTGTATTATTTTATCGGTTCGCATTTGACAAGTTGGGAGAAAAATGATAATTATTATTACACCTCAAATTCGATTAAAGGCCCTTGGGAATTTCAAGGTTTGATTGCACCAAAGGAAACACTTACGTGGAATTCACAGTCGACATTTGTTTTGCCAATTCAAGGTTCTAAAGAAACGACATACATGTTCATGGGCGATCGTTGGTCATTTCCTAAACAGGCATCTTCGGCAACTTATGTTTGGCAGCCATTGACAATTTCTGGAAAGTCACTTTCAATTCCGGTTTATCAGGAAACTTGGCAAATTGATTTGGTGAGCGGAATTGCATCTGTGCCAAAAAACACAAATAAATTTCTAAAAAACAGCAATAAAGAAATTAAATATTCCGGCAATTGGAGTCATTCAGATAAAGAAAGCAAATCAGATGATAAGAATGCTTCGTTTTCGATTAAATTCAAAGGCCAGCAAATTGGTTTTTCAAGTTTTGTGGGAAGTGAAAATGGTTATGCTAAAGTTGTTTTGACAGATGAAAAAGGAAAAGTTATAACCACAGCAATTATCGATTTATACAGTAAAAATGTAACAGAAACAGCAGTTTATAAATCTCCAATATTAAAGAAAGATAATTATACTTTGACGATTTCAGGAACTGGGGAGAGACCAAATTGGTCCGATAAAAGAAAGTCAAATTACGGAAGTACAGGATATTATATTTCTGTTGCTCAGATTGAAATAAAGAAATAATATGATTATTTGTAATATACTAAATCATTTTTTTCGCCACAGATTAAAAGGATTAACACAGATTAAAACAAATAGAATTAGATTTATAAAAAATCCTTAAAATCTTTTTAATCTGTGGCCTTAAAAGAAATTTAGTTCGCTAATTGTACAGCCAATAAAAAATAAAATAAAAACAGCTTATAATGAAAAAGTTTTTCACTTTAGTTTTATGTGTTTTGGGAATTTCCCAAAGCTCATTTTCACAAAAATATGCAAACGATAAATTTCCTGATGGAACCGAAATTCCGGTTTGGTTTAAAACGTATACTAAACTCCAATTGAAAGATTTAGGAAAAAAATATATCATTACAGATTTTGGAGTAAGTAAAGACAGCACAAAACTTCAAACAGTTGCTATTCAGAAAGTGATAGATAAAGCGGCAGCAAATGGCGGAGGCGTAATCATAATCCCAAAAGGGGTTTACTTGAGCGGTGCTCTGTTTTTTAAGCCAAAAACGACTTTATACATCAGCGAAGGTGGTGTTTTAAAAGGTTCCGATGATATTTCAAATTATCCAATTATGCCGTCAAGAATGGAAGGCCAAAATCTGGATTATTTTCCGGCTTTGGTAAATGCTTACGGCGTTGATAATTTTTCGATTTCAGGAAAAGGAACAATAAATGGTAACGGAAGAAAATATTGGGATGCTTTCTGGGCGCGCCGAAAAGAAAATCCGAAATGTACTAATCTTGAAGTTTCAAGACCACGATTGGTTTTTGTTTGGAATTCAAACAATGTGCAATTTCAGGACGTAAAATTCATTAATTCAGGTTTTTGGACAAATCATTTTTACAAATGCAATAACATAAAAATACTGGATACTTATATTTATTCTCCACATCAAAAAGGCGATGCTCCAAGTACAGATGCAATTGATCTTGATATTTGTAGCAATGTATTGATAAAAGGATCTAATATGTCTGTAAATGATGATGCGATTGCGCTAAAAGGAGGTAAAGGACCTTACGCAGATCAAGATAAAAACAATGGGGCAAACACCAATATTATTATTGAGGACTGTAAGTTTGGATATTGTCATTCGGCTTTAACTAATGGAAGCGAGGCGATTCATAACCGAAACATAATTATGCGCAATTGCGAAGTTGATGGGCCGTCAATATTATTACATCTTAAAATGAGACCTGATACCCCGCAACTTTATGAATATATCAGACTTGAAGACATTAAAGGGCAAACCAAAAACGGTTTGGCTATTTTGGCATGGAAACAGTTTTTTGATTTAAAAGGTCGTCCTGATGTTCCATTATCATACGGAGATAACGTTACTTTAAAAAATATTGATCTTAAATGCGAAATGTTTTATAAAGTAGAAAACGACCCAAATGTACGTTTGTCAAACTTCACTTTCGAAAACTTAAATATTGAATCTGCCAAAGCGGACATTGATAAAAGTTTGATTAAGAATGTGACTTTTAAAAATGTTTATGTGAATAAGAAGGCTTTTGAATAGGTTCAAAGGTTCAGAGTTGCAAAGGTTCAAAAGGTTTTCTGTAGAGGCGCACAGCAGTGCGTCTAACACAAAGTAACCATAAAGTTTGTCATTCCGAGGAACGAGGACACGAGCGTTAGCGAATTGGCGAAGCAATCTTCAGAAGTAGCTCTACAAAGTAAGTCACCAATCTTTGTCGATTTTTATAGTTTTAATTCTCTGTTTTGTCATCCTGAGGAACGAAGGATCACACTAGAAGCTCCACATAGAAACCCCCAAATCTTTGTCGAATAACATGTGAGATCCTTCGTTCCTCAGGATGACAAGTTTGTGTAAAGCCTTCGTGGCAAAAAAATATTGCAATGAAAAAAATACTGTTATTAATTTTCTCGATTTTATCCATAAATGGTTTCTGCCAAAAGAAAAACACAAGCGATTTTTTAATTGCAGATAAAAACAATGCAGGAAATATCTTCATCGATAAAAACACAGATCCATTAATTATTTGGGCGGTAAATGAATTAGCAGATGACGTTCAAGAATTAAGTGGAAAACGACCAGAAATACTTCAAGCTAATTCATTTTCTAAAAACGGAATTTATATTGGAGAAGTTTCAAATACACTTTTTAAAACAAGAAAAGAGCAAAAAGAACTTTCGAATCAATGGGAAAAATTTTCTATCCAAAAGGAAAAAGAAAATCTAATAATTGCTGGTTCTGATGTACGCGGAACCGTTTATGCAATTTTCGAAATATCGGAACGTCTAGGAATTTCCCCTTGGAAATGGTGGGCAGATGTACATCCAATAAAACAAGAAAAACTTTCTTTAAAACTTTCAGGTAAAAATATAATTACATCGCCTTCGGTTCAATATCGTGGTATTTTTTTAAATGATGAAGATTGGGCGTTACAGCCTTGGGCAGCTAAAACATTTGAGCCAGAAACGGGTGATATTGGTCCGAAAACTTACGAGAAAATCTTTCAATTACTATTGCGTTTAAAAGCCAATACAATTTGGCCAGCGATGCATCCGTCAACAAAAGGATTTTTTACGATTGCCGGAAATAAAGAAATGGCGCAAAAATATCATATCGTAATTGGTTCTTCTCACGCCGAACCAATGCTTCGAAATAATGTTGACGAATGGAAACCAAAAATCTACGGCGATTACAATTATTTTACGAATAAAACCCAAGTTAATAAATATTGGCAGGATCGTTTAGATGAATTAAAATCGGCTCAAAATGAAACGATTATGACGCTTGGAATGCGAGGCGTTCATGACAGTAAAATGGAAGGAGCAAAGGATTTAAACGAATCGATTTCAATGGTTGAAAAGATTATCGTGAACCAGCGTGAAATGCTTTCAAATACTTTCAAAAAGCCTTTAGCAGATATTCCGCAAGCTTTCGTTCCGTATAAAGAAGTTTTAGAATTATACGATAACGGACTAAAAGTTCCGAGTGATATAACCTTAGTTTGGCCCGATGATAATTACGGATATATTCGCCGTTTGAGTAATGATGAAGAACAAAAAAGAGCAGGAGGAAGCGGTGTTTATTATCACATCAGTTATTGGGGAAGACCGCACGATTATCTTTGGCTGAGCACGATGCAACCTGGTTTGATTTGGTACGAAATGAATAAAGCCTATCAAAACGGAGCAAAAAAAATGTGGATCGTAAATGTAGGCGATATAAAGCCTGCCGAATATGATACGGAACTTTTCCTAGATATGGCTTGGAACATCAATTCTATTAAATCGGACGGACTTAATCAATATTTGAAAGATTGGGCTTCAAGAGAATTTTCTCCGAAAATAAGCGCTGAAATAAGTGCGGTTTTTGAGGAATATTATCGTTTGGCATTTCTTAGAAAACCAGAATATATGGGCTGGAGCCAAACAGAACCAACAACGCAAGTAAAACTATCTGATTTTTCAGAGAAGGAAATTTGGAATAGAATAAAAGCTTATGATAAACTTATTGAAAAAGTAGGCAGTCTTTCAGCCTTTATTCCGCAGGAGCGAAAAGATGCTTGGTTTCAATTGGCTGTTTATCCTGTAAAAGGAGCCGCTTACATGAATCATAAGTTCTTATACTGGAATTTGGCAACAATTGCTTCAGATGAAAAAGAAAAGGCAAAATATGAACTTTTAGCTTCAGAATCTTTCCATAAAATTGAAGCGCTTACAGATTTTTACAATACGAAATTAAGCGACGGAAAATGGAATAAAATGATGTCGATGCATCCTAGAAATCTTCCTGTTTTTGATTCGGTTAAAAAGCCAGAATCAATTGTAAAAGTGCAAAAGGAAACGACAAACCGAATTGCAATTCAAGCCAATACATTTGTTTCGCAAAAAGGTTTTAAAAATTACAATTGGAAAACAATCAACGGATTAGGATATAGTAACAACGCTATAACTTTATTTCCATTGAAACAACAGTATTTCAAAACAGAAAAACCTTTTATAATTTATGAATTTGAAATTATGACTGCTGGAGAATATGAAATAGAAGTTCGTTTGCTGCCAACGCACGCTAATAATTTCGATCATGAAATTGGTGTTCAATTGGATAAAACTGTCTTACAAAATTTTAAAACAAATACAAAAGACAGAGATAAAACCTGGAAAGAAAATGTTTTACGAAACAGCGCCATTGTAAAACTTCCTGCATCGAATTTAGAGAAGGGAAAACACATAATCAAAGTTGAGGTGAATCAGACAGGCATTGTGCTAGATCAGTTGGCAGTTTATCCGTCAAGCGAAGGAAGTTCCTACGAAATACCATTAAAATAAGCATTAAATGATGATTATGAAGCAGTAACAGTTGAGAAAAGGAGAAAAAAATAAAAAAAAATAATTTTTTAAATTTTTGTAATCTGTTGATATAGAGATTTAAAGAAAACAGGTTAAATAATTATTAACTCAAATAGCCAAAACAGTTATAATTTTAACATTAATCGTGCGTTATAGTTCCAGCAAACTTTTATTTTTGCGCCTTAATTTAACAAGTATAAGCATGAAAGATCTATTAGTAAAAATCAACGCCGAAATTGACACATTTAAAGCAGAAGCTGAATCTTTAACTGAAAAAGGTATCAAAGCTGCTGGACCAAGAGCTAGAAAAGCTACTTTAGAAATTGAAAAACTTTTGAAAGAGTTCAGAAAAGTTTCTATCGAAGAATCAAAAAAATAATACGCTTCGTATTTCAAAAACAAAAACCTCGCTTATGTAATGTAAGCGAGGTTTTTTTTAGTTATGAATTATGAATTATGAATTATAAGTTGATTTTGACTTTGTATTTAACTCATAATTCATAACTTATAATTCATAATTATTTCGGGGTTTCAATATAATCTTTCAAATTACAGTCTTTTATTTTTTTTAGGCTTTCTGCGACGGTGAGTGCATTAAATGCAGCACCTTCTGCGCCTGTATGTGTATGATCTTTTGGGAAAAAGGCTTTTACTTTTTCTTTTCCTAAAGCTTCATATTTTAAAGCGACAATATCATTTAAATCGATAAAAGGAACTTTTTCTTTTTCTGCTGCTATTTTTGACCAAATTACATACGTATCGGTTCTACGTTCGGCTTTTTCATTTGGCCATTCGTTTCTTGGCGTCAAACTTAAAACAATCGGAATTGCGCCTTTTTCTTTCGCTTCTCTGATAAATTTCTCCATATACCACCCAAAAGTATGTACGATTTCTTTTGAGCCGTCTGGACGCGTTACTTCTTGTGTTTCATCACCATTTCCTTTTAGCGAACCTCTGAATTTTTCTTTGTCAATATCGCCCGCGTCATTATGTCCAAATTGAATAATAACAAAATTTCCTGGCTGAAGTTGATTTTTTACTTCGTCCCAAAGACCTTCGTAAACAAAAGTTCTGGTGCTTCGTCCACCTCTGGCTTTATTGATTACTTCAATTCTCGTTGTGTCACAATATTGCGGAAACGGAACTCCCCATCCAACAGCATCCGGATTATTGTTATTATTGGCCATTGTTGAATCACCTATTAAAAACAATTTTTTCTTTGGCGGAAGCGCAATTTTTGGGTTTGGTAAAATGTAATTTTTCAAAGAATTTTTGCTCGCTTTCAATTCATTGATAATAACTGAAGCCGAAAGCACTGCGCCTTTTGCCGATGTATGCGTATGATCTTTTTTGTAGAAATAAGTTCCGGTCACTTTTGCTTCGCCGAATTTCTCCATTTCTATAGCCATTTTTTCATTCAAATTGATGAACGTAACTTTTTCCTTTTCAGCAATTTGTTTGGTCCATAAACCATATGATTTATCGTTTCTCGGAACTTTTCCTTCCTTCCAATCGTTTCTTGGAATTGGCGAACAAATTATCGGAATTGCGCCTTTTGATTTGGCTTCGCGAACTACTTTTTGAATATACCAGCCGTAGCTGTGAACAGTTTCGTGTTTTTTGGTAATTAAATTGTCAATTTCCTGTGATTCATTTCCAATTCCTTTTATTGTGCCGCGCGCGCGAAGAGTATCGTTCAAAGGCCCGTCATCATTATGTCCAAACTGAATCAAAACATAATCGCCTTTTTTAAGTTTGTTCAAAACCTCAATCCATAAACCTTTATCCTGAAAAGTTCTGCTGCTGGTTCCGCCTAAAGCATGATTTTCGATATTGACTTTTGTAGTATCTAAAAACTGCCCGATATAATCGCCCCAGCCCCAAAGTCCACCTACGCCGTCACCTTTACCGTTCTTTACAGTTGAATCACCAACCATATAAACAGTTGGTTTGTTGTTTTGATTGGATGTAAAATTGAAAAATAATACTGCTAAAATTAAAGCAGAGAGTATTTTAAATGTTTTCATATTTTGAATTGTGAATTGTGTGTATTTATTTAACCGCAAAGTTCGCAAAGCCATACGCGAAGTGCGCAAAGCTTTGCGAACTTTGTTTTTTTCTCAGCACAAATTGATAAATCTTAGCGTGCTTTGCGGTTAAAAATGATATAGTTTTTCAACGTGAAACTTGAAACAAAGAAAACCTGAAACTAAATCTTATCTCTAAAATCAAACCATAAATTCATCTTAATCCCGTCGTCACCGCTTTTAATTCTGATGTTTGTTGGCTGACTTTGTGGTCCTTGTTGCTCTAAAGGTTTGAAATCTCTCATTGCCGGAATTTCATACATAAATGAAATATCACCTTCTGGAAATGCAGGCTGTGGATTACTTCCTGGGAAACCATTTTTAGGCAAATCAGGCGTAAATAATCTCAAGAATAAATTATCAGATTCACTGAAAACTTTAAATGATGAAGCGCCCGCTTTTAAGTTTGCTCCCAATAAATTAGCATGATAACCTTTAAATTCTGGATAAACTAAGTTTTCAAAACTTTCTCCTGTAATCGTATTGTTATAGTCTTTCTCCCAAATACCGTAAGTTGTTCCTTTAATTCTGTTTTTCCAAACGTGGTAAGGACCTCTTCCAAACCATTTGATTCCAGTCACTTCTTTTTCAGGAAAACTGAAAGTGATTCCAAATGAATTGATTTTATCCTCGAAAAAAGCACCGTCGAATCCGTCTGCACCGTTTGCTCTTTCGTTTTTCAAAACAATCATTTCCATTTTAAATCTTCCATCAGCTTCCATAGTCCATTTGATAGAAGATATTCCTCCAGCGTATGAAACTGTACAAATCGCTTTATCGCCTTCTTGAGAAACCTGAATATCTTTTAATTTCGCTTTCATTCCAATTGGACGCGGACCATTTGTCAACGGAATTGTTGAAGTTGCATTTTTAACCGAGGTAATTTCTCCGTTTTCTGAACTTAAAACAACAGTTACATCGCCTCCTTTTAAAGTAACTTCAGTTCCTGTTTTCACAGCCAATGCTTTTTCTTTTGTATTTTGAACTGCTAAAAATTTATTCGCATAAAATAAAGCTTTGTGAATAGGCCATGTCCAAGTATAAATTTCTTTTCCAAATTGATCGTAAGCCGAAATCGATAAAACATCACCTTCAGCAAAATTACTCAGAACAGCAAATTGAATTTTGCGTGTTTCTCCCGGATCAATACTCGGAATCTCGATTTTTCCTCCACTTATTTCTTTGGCAGTTCCAGTCGTATAAAGCACATTTTTATCGGATTGTAATACTTTGAATTCCATTTTGCACGTATTCAAATTACTGAAAAGATAGTCGTTTTTGATTAAGAAAGTACCATCAAAACCTTCTGTAACTTGTTTTGGCGTAAACTGAATTGGTGCCCAAACTTCTTTTACTGTATAATAACTTCCTTCTCTTTCGCGGTGCGGACCTAAAATTCCGTCTGCAGCTAAAGAACCTTTTGAATCGAATTTTGCATCTCCTTTCCAATCAGAGCGAAAAACAGCTTCGTCCAACATCGCCCACATAAATCCTCCTGCAAAAAGCGGACTTTCTTTGTAACGATTCCAGAAATCTTCTAGTGCGGCGCCATGCCCGTTATCATACGTTCCGTGCATAAATTCCGTTGGGAAAAATACATTTTCACCGGCATTAAAACGGTGCATTCCTGTTAGGTAAGTCGGGTAGTGGTGTGTGTCCCAGCCATTAAAATCAGCCCAAGGGTGAATCACGATTCTCTTTTGAGGATCAAGATCTGCGAAGACTTTATCAGTATCATAATTCCATCCACCTTCATTTCCATTATCCCAAATAATCACAGAGGCATGATTAACATCGCGCGTAATCATTTCAGTTGCTAATTTTTTCCCAGTTTCAGTATCATAAGAATTTTGCCATCCTGCCAATTCATTCAAAACAAAAAGACCAAGTGAATCGCAAACTTCTAAGAAGTGCGTATCCGGAGGATAATGCCCACGAACCGCATTCATATTCATATCTTTGATTAATTTTCCGTCCAGTTCGCTGATGCGTTTGCTGGTGCTTCTTCCGCCTTCTGGCCAAAATGAGTGACGGTTAATTCCTTTCATAATGATTTTGGTACCATTAAGATAAATTCCGTCTTGTTTTTTAAATTCTAAAGTTCTGAAACCAATTCGTTTGTCGTATTGATGAACTGCTGTTCCGTTTTGTTTTAAAACCAATTGCAAGTCATATAAATTTGGATTTTCAGGGTTCCAAGGTTTAATGTTTTTCCATTGTGCAGCAATCGTTTCTTTTGTAGATTTCGCTTTAAGCGGAAAAGTAAAAGTCTGGAAATTTTCTCCGTTTAAACCTTTTAAAGTAGCTTCTAAAGTAGCGTTTTTAGAAACATTTTTCAAATTCAAATCAACTATAATTGAACCATCCATTTTAGGGTTTACGGCAATATTTTCAATATGTGTTTTTGGTGAAACTTCCAACCAAACCGGACGATAGATTCCGCCAAATAACCACCAATCTGCTCTTCTTTCAGCCGCATTTACCGATTTGTTAGCCGATTGTTTCCAAACATGAACTTCTAAAGTATTTTTAGATCCGTATTTTAATAAAGAAGAAATGTCATATTTAAATTCATAAAAACCACCTTGATGAATCGCTCCGGCCAGTTTTCCGTTTACTTTCACTTCAGTATCCGTCATCGCACCGCCAAATGCAATCAAAACATCTTTGCCTTTATAATCTGCCGGAACTTCAAATTCATATTTGTACAAACCTTCTTCTTTGCTTGGCTCTTTTTGGTTCAATTCTTTGTACCAGCGGCCATAAGTATATTCGCCAAAACCTTCTAATTCCCATTGTGACGGAACGTTTATTTTGGACCAAGTTTTACTGTTGTTTCCATCGGTACAATAAAAATCCCATTGCACAGGATGCTCAAAATCTTTTCCAGACAAATAGACTTTTTCAGTTTGTTGTGCATGGCTGTTTTGGGTCAGAAAAAGCGAAAATGCAAGAATAGATAGATTTTGGATAGTGTTTTTTAGTAGCATAGTAAAGTGATTCTTTGATGGTTAATTACCATCTGGTTTAACAATTTCAAATCGGGCGCTCATAGGTAAAGTCCAGCTTGAAATGAAATTTGGTTTCTTCGGATTATAATCGGGTGTTTCTTTTTTGATGTGTTTTTTTAGCGGAATATCAAGTTCACGAATTCCCTTTAAAAGACAAAGAGCAATTTCGTTGGCTCCAAATCCATTAAAATGCGTATTGTCATCTAATGCTTTTTCTTGTCCCGGAAAAGTATTGGCAGGATATTGTACAAAAGCTTTTCTTGAAGGTTCGTCGCCCCAAGCTTCATACAATTCGGTTGTCATTTTTGTAACATCAATTAAAGCGATATTGTTTTTTTGTGCAACTGCTCTCATTGCAGCAGGAAATTCGCCATGTGTTTCTTTTAAAGTTCCATTTTCATTGAAAAATCGACGCTGTGTTGGTGTAACCAAAACCGGAATCGCACCTTTTTCTTTAGCCGAATTTACAAACTCAGCCAATAAAGTCGAATAAGATCCAAAAGCACCATTGCCTTCGCCTTTTATTTTTTCGTCATTATGACCAAATTCCACAAATAGATAATCTCCTTTTTTGATTTCAGAAAGTATTTTTTTCAAACGATTTGCTCCTTTAAATGAACTTAATGAAGAACCAGAATAAGCATAATTTGCAACCACAATATTTTGATCAAAGTAATTGGTAATAAACTGTCCCCAAGAGGCCCACGGTTCAACATCTTGATCTGTAACGGTTGAATCTCCTGCGAGATAAACGACAGTTAAATTGTCTTTTCTAGTTATTTTAATACTTTGAATTGAAACTTCTCCAAGAAATTCAAGCGTCAGTTTATGGTCCCAGTTTAAAATTTCTTTTTCACGATCTTTTAAAATTATATTCGTTTGATCGTCTATTTTGATATTTCGGACATTAACATTAAAAGTCTGAGTGATTTTTTGTCCTTTTTTTACAGCAAATTCGTTAAGCATTAATCGTCTTGATTCTGCTTTTATGGTCACTTTTGAATCTTTTTCGGTACTTCCTATAGTAACTTCAACTTGATAATTTCCTTCAGGAACGGCAACTGAAAAGTAAACAGGTTTTGCAATCGAGAAAGAATTCGTATTGATTTTTACATTTGAAGCCGAGTTAAAATCAAACCCAAAACCTTTTGTATCATTATAAACTAATGCATTGTTTATTAAAATGTTTTTTTTGTTTTTTGATTGATTTCCAAAAACAAAAAGCTGTGATGCTGTATTATTTTTCACACTGTCATTTTTATTTTCTGAAGAAGAATAAACAGCATTATTGACAGGCAAATTAGAATTCATTGCAAAGAACTGATTCGGCATTGCCAAACAAATAACCATCGATAAGAAAGTACTGATTTTTACCAATTTTTTGAGATTTTAATTTTTTTATTTTCAAACTTAATGGTTCATTTTTGATATAGTATCCTGTACTATGATGTTAAAAAGAATTTAAAAATGCTAAAAATTAATATACTTTTTATATTTCGTAAATCAGGAAGGTACAGGATAGTATACCACAAAAAAACAAAGAAATTGCATCATAATTATTGAATTGATAAAAAAAGTCTATTTTAATTTTATTTAATTCTTATTTAGATTTTGCCATTTTTACTACTTTATGAAAACAAAAAAATATTCTTTTACAACGCTTTTAAGTTTGCTTTTTTTATTTCCTGTCTTGACTTTTGGACAAAATAAAGAAGTGCGTAAACTGCATTATGCGCCAGAAGAAAATAGTTTTGTTTTAAAAAACGGAACTCGAAAATTCAATCGTGCTTTATACGGTTCGAATACCGGATTTCGAGTTGAAACTGGAGATTTGCCAGAATTTGCAATGTACATGCCGGGAATGGGAGGAAATTTTAAACTCGGAATTGCAAACGGAAAAGAAAGCAAATGGATTACCGAAGCTTCTAAAATTGATACAAGATACGTTTTGGGTACAATGCATTATACAATTGAAGATGCAATTTTAGGAAAAGGAAAATTATTTGTCGATGTTGTCGCTTTAAAAGAAAAAGAAGGTTTTATTGTAAAAGTTTATGGGAATTCAGTTTCTAAAAACATTAATATTATCTGGGCTTTTGGTGGCGCAACGGGAAAGAAATTCAGCCGTGACGGCGACATTGGCGCTGATCCCGAATCCGTATTTTATTTACAGCCTGATTATTGTCTTGGCAATAAATATACTTTTCAAAAAGAGTCTTTTTTACTCGAATATGGTTCTGAAAGCAACAAACAAAAAACCGGAAATAATAAAAGTTTAACTGGTTTTTTCCCAGAATCGAAAGTGCTTTTGGCGAATGCAAAAAATCAAAATTCGCCTTTAGAATTGTATAATTCAAGTGTAGAAAATTTGCCGGTTATTTCAGGAAAAACAAACAGTATTTCTGAAAAAGCAATGTATTGGCTTTTTTCTCCAGAAGAAATAAAAACGGCCGTTTCTCAAAAAGAAATGGCACAGCTTTATGAGAAATCAGTTCAAGAAACGCAGGTTTTAGCGAATAGAGTAAAAGTCAAAACTCCCAATCCTTATATTAATAATTTAGGTTTCGCTCTTTCAATTGCTTCTGACGGAATTTGGGAAAACCCAGCATATCTACATGGTGCAATCGCATGGAGAATGTACTTGAACGCATGGCGTGGCGCTTATACCGCAGATCCTTTAGGATGGCACGACAGAGCAAAAACACATTTTACAAGTTACAGCAATTCGCAGGTAACATCGCCTGAAAACGGTCCGATTGTTTTTGATGAAGAAAGAAATCTGGCACGTCAAAAAGAAGAAATAGGAACTTCAATGTTCAGTAGTGGTTACATTTCCCGAAATCCAAATAAAAATACAGTTGCGCATCATTATGATATGAATTTGGTTTTTATAGATCAAATGCTTCGTCATTTTAAATGGACGGGTGATATTGCTTTTTTGAAGGAAATGTGGCCTACAATTGAAAGACATTTGAATTGGGAAAAAAGAAACTTTGATCCTGACAACGACGGACTTTACGACGCTTACGCTACAATTTGGGCAAGCGATGCTTTGCAATACAGCGGTGGCGCCGTAATTCATTCTTCAGCATATAATTATTATGCGAATAAAACGGTCGCTGAACTGGCAAGAAAAATTCAAAAAGATCCAACTCCTTACGAAAAGGAAGCAGAGAAAATTTTAAAAGCTTCAAATGAACAGCTTTGGCTTTCTAAAAAAGGAATTTTTGCCGAATATAAAGATGCTTTAGGAAACCGATTATTGCATGATTCGCCGGGAATTTGGAGCATTTATCACACGATAGATTCAGAATTGTCAAATCCTTTTGAGAGTTACCAAATGCTGAATTATGTAAATAATCAGATTCCGCATATTCCAGTTACAGCTGAGGGATTGGATAAAAAAGACCTTTATGTAATTAGTACAACAAATTGGCAACCGTATACTTGGTCAATCAATAATGTGGCTTTGGCCGAGCAATTGCATACTTCGTTGGCTTTTTGGCAAGGCGGGCAATCGGAAAAAGCATTTAAAATGTGGGAAAGTGTTTTGATCGAAAGTTTATATTTAGGCGCTTCACCAGGCGGTTTTGAACAGCTTTTGTACCAAGATAAAATGCGTGGCGAATTGTATCGTGATTTTGCAGACCCAATCGGAATGGCATCTCGAACTTTGGTCGAAGGACTTTTTGGAATCAAACCTGATGCAGTTGCGGAAGTTTTGACTATTCAGCCCGGTTTTCCTAAAGAATGGAACGAAGCTTTTTTAGAAGTTCCTGATATTTCGATTGCTTTCAACAGAAAAAATAGACAAGACAATTATCAGATCGAAAATCATTTTGCACCAAAAATGAATTTGAAATTAATTCTGAATGCCTATTTCGATGGAATTGAAAACATTACAGTAAACGGAAAAAGTGTTTCGTGGAAAGCGATTCCGGAAAGCATTGGAAATCCTAAAATTAGTATTGAAGTTCCTTATAATAAAGTTTATGAAATCGTAATTAATTGGAAAGCAGGAACTTTGACAACGATGATTACTAAAGATTCATATAATTCTGGCGATGCTTTAAATATTCTTATTGGAAAAGGAGAAATTATTTCAGTTTATGATCCGCAAGCTATTTTGGGCGAAATTGTAAAATCAGAAAGAACTTTTCAATCGACTGTAAACGGCGAAGGAAATAAAACATTTTTTATACAATTAAAACAAGGTGATTTTTCTTGGTGGAAACCAATTGAATTTACTTTAAAAGCCAAAAAAGTACCAGAGGAAGTTACAAACTGGGATGTTCCGTTGGAGAAATCACAGCGTGCCGAAACCATTTCGCTTTCTTCTTATTTCAATGCAAAAGTTACGGACATTTTTACAAATGAATATTTATCTCCAAGACCGCAGACAGTGACTTTACAGCTTCCAAAACAAGGAATTGGAAATTGGTGTTATCCAAATATTTCGGTAAAAATTGATGACAAAGGTTTGCGCGAAAAAGCCAAACAAACTGGCGAAATCAAAACGTCAAACGGAATTCCGTTCAAAACACCTTCGGAAGAAAATCAGAAAAATATAATCTTTACTTCGATGTGGGATAATTATCCGAAAAGTGTTGATATTCCGCTTGGCGGAAAAGCTTCACATGCTTATTTTATGCTTGCCGGAAGTACAAACCCAATGCAAAGCCGAATCACAAACGGAGAAATTACAGTTAATTACAGCGACGGAACTTCTGAAATTTTAGCATTGAAAAACCCAGAAAACTGGTGGCCAATTGAACAGGATTATTTTATAGACGGCCTTGCTTTTACAACTGATGCTCCAAAACCGCCAAGAGTGTATTTAAAAACCGGAGAAATTTCGAGAGATTTTAAAGATTTCACAGTGATAAAAGGATTTACAAATTATGGCGTTGACGGTGGAGCAGGAACAATTTTGGATTTGTCATTGGATAAAAATAAAACATTAAAAAGTTTGACACTTAAAACAATTGCCAATGATGTGGTGATTGGTTTGATGAGTGTTACTTTAATTAGATAATGTGTCAATTTGATGATTAGATAATTGTTAAATGTAAAATGAGAAAAATTAAATGTGAAAGACTATTTCATTTTTTATAACATACTATTGTCATCCCGAGGAACGAGGGATCACACTCGAAACTCCGCAAAGAAAGTCACCAATCTTTGTCGAGCTGCTAGTGTGATTTCTCCTTCGTCGAAATGACAAAACTATGTGAGTTTAAGCGATCAAAAAATAACCAAAACATGAAAAAATATCAATTAATTACTTTATTTCTGTTTGCGATTTCGGTGTCAGCGCAACAGAAAATCGATCGAAAAGCATTAGTAAATCGTCATAATGTTCAAATAACGAGTATCGATACTTTAGCTTCTTTGACTGTTGGAAACGGTGCTTTTGCCTTTACTGTCGATGCAACGGGATTGCAGACTTTTCCGAAAACCTATCAAAACGGAATTCCATTAGGAACTGAGTCAGAGTGGGGATGGGACAGTTATAAAAACACAGAGAATTTTAAGTTTTCTGAGACTTTAAAAGACTACCAACAATACGGAAGAAATATTTCGTATACGGTTCAGATCAAAGAGCCTAAAAGGAAAGTCGATGCGATAAATTGGTTCAGACAGAATCCGCATTTAGTGCAATTGGGAAATTTAGGTTTTGAAATTTTGAAGAAAGACGGAAGTCAGGCAAAACCATCAGATATTAAATCAATTTCTCAAAAACTGAATTTATGGACGGGTGAAATTGAAAGTTATTTTGAAGTTGAAGGAACTTCGGTAACGGTTTTAACAGCTTCGCATCAAGAAAAAGATGCAATTGGCGTAAAAGTAAAATCAGATTTATTACAGCAAAAACGCTTAAAAATCAGTTTGAGAATTCCATTTCCAACTGGAGATTGGGCAGATTTCGGAACCAAATATGAAGGAACACAAAATTATACAAGCACATTAAAACAAAAATCAAAAACAGAAGCTGTTGTAACACATGTAATGGACAGTATTTCATACAACGTTGATTTAACTTGGAAAGGAAATGCGCAAATTAAAAAAGCTGGAAATCATTATTTTGTGGTTGAAGCTTCAAATACAAATACGTTAGAATTGAGTTGTCTTTTTGCTTTGGCAGATAATAAAATTCAAAATTCATCTTTTGCAGAAATAGAAAACAGTAGTGTAAAAGGTTGGGAAAATTTCTGGAAAAGTGGCGCAGCAGTTGATTTTTCTGGAAGTACAGATCCACGTGCGAATGAGTTGGAACGAAGAGTAATTCTTTCGCAATATTTGACAAAAGTACAATGTACAGGAAAAGTACCGCCTCAAGAAACCGGATTGACGTATAACAGCTGGTATGGAAAACCGCATTTAGAAATGCACTGGTGGCATGGTGTTCATTTTGCACTTTGGAATAGATCAGAATTATTAGAAAAAAGCCTTCCGTGGTATCAAAAAGTTTTTGATAAAGCAAAAAATATTGCCAAAAGACAAGGATTTGAAGGTGCAAGATGGCAAAAAATGACTGATCCTGATGGAAATGAAAGTCCGTCATCTGTAGGTTCATTTCTGATTTGGCAACAACCACATTTTATTACATATGCGGAATTGATTTATCGCGCAAAACCAACAGCTATAGTCTTGAAAAAATACAGCGAGCGTGTTTTTGCAACCGCTGATTTTATGGCTTCGTTTGCAAATTATGATGCTAAAAACGATCGTTATGTTTTAGGCCCGGGCGTCATTCCGGCGCAAGAACGCTTTAAGGCGATGGAAACTTTTAATCCAACTTATGAATTGGCTTATTGGAACTGGGCTTTGAAAACGGCAATTTCATGGAAGCATGGGTTAAACCAGAAAGTACCTGAAAAATGGGAAACCGTTTTGGCTAAATTATCAAAACTTCCAGTTTCTGGTGACGTTTATTTGGCTACAGAAAGCGCAACAGATTCGTATACTAATCCAGAATTCAAAACCGATCATCCATCGGTTTTAGGAACTTTCGGAATGCTTCCTGAAACTTCTTTATTGGATAAAAAAATCATGAAAAATACGTTTGACTTGGTTTGGAAAACTTGGTCTTGGGATAAAACTTGGGGTTGGGATTTCCCAATGACGGCAATGTCTGCTGCACGATTAAATATGCCAGAAAAAGCTATTGATGCCTTGTTTATGAATGTGACCACAAATACCTATTTAAAAAACGGACATAATTATCAGGCCGAAAGATTAACGTTATATCTGCCAGGAAATGGTGGATTGTTGACTGCTGTTGCCATGATGTGCGCAGGCTGGGACGGAACAACAGAAGAAAATCCGGGTTTCCCAAAAGACGGAACTTGGAAAGTACAAAGCGAAGGATTTATGAAGATGTTTTGATTTTTTTAGAGGTTCTGAGATGCTAAGGTTCTAAGTTGCTAAGGTTTTTAGCCTAGTTTGTCATTCCGAGGAACGAGGAATCTCCGTAAGAAACTCCATAGAGTAAATCATCAATCTTTGTCGAGCTACTCACGGAGATTCCTCGTTCCTCGGAATGACAAGAACACTTAATACAAATCTGGATGAAAATTTACAATCAAAATAAAAATAACCAATTATGAAAAAAATAATTCTATTAACTATATCACTTTTATCGGTTTCCATTTTTGCACAAAGGCAAATGGAAAACCTTGATCGTGGTGTTATTGCCATAAAAGACAAAAGTCAGTTTTTTATAGGCTGGCGCGTTTTAGGAACCGATCCTGATAATCTTGCTTTTAATTTATACCGAAAAAGCGGTACTAAAAAAGCAGTTAAATTAAATGACAAACCAATTTCGGGAGCGACAAATTTTCTTGACACAAAAGCAAATGCTCAGGAAGAAAATACTTGGTTTGTAAAAACAGTTTTGAAAGGAAAAGAATCAGATGCAAAAGGAAGTTTTACGATTCCGGCTTCAAGTTCTGATAAAGATTATTTGTCAATTTCGTTAAAACAAATTGAAGGATATACGGCAAATGATCTTTCGGTTGGTGATTTAGACGGTGACGGAAAATACGATTTAATCGTGCATATGACAGGAAAAGCGCATGACAATTCGCATACAGGAATTACAGATCCGCCTATATTTCAGGCTTATACTTTGGATGGGAAATTTTTATGGCAGATTAATTTAGGAAAAAACATTCGCGAAGGCGCGCATTACACACAGTTTATGGTGTATGATTTGGATGGCGATGGAATTGCAGAATTGGTTTGCAAAACTGCCGACGGAACAACCGATAGTCAGAATAATGTTGTTGGCGATGCTTCAAAAGATTGGGTTGACCGTGATCCGAATTCGGGAACTTATGGGAAAATTTTGAAAGGACCAGAATATCTTTCTGTTTTTGATGGAAAAACCGGAAAGCTGGTTACAACGGTTGATTATATTGCCGAAAGAGGTGATCTTGCCGGTTGGGGCGGACATGGAGGAAGCGGAGGAAATGATACAAAAGGTAATAGAATTGATCGTTTTACGGCTTGTGTTGCTTATTTAGATGGCGTTCATCCGAGTGTAGTGATGTGTCGTGGCTATTACGGAAGAACGGTTTTAGCTGCTTGGGATTTTAAAAACGGCAAACTGACTTCGAGATGGGTTTTTGACAGCAAAGATTCCGAAAATCCGTATTCTGGAATGGGAAATCATAATCTTACCGTTGCTGATGTGGATAATGATGGAAAAGATGAAATAATCTACGGATCAATGTGTGTTGATGATAACGGAAAAGGTTTATATACAACGGGTTTCAGACACGGAGATGCTATTCATGTTTCTGATTTAGATCTTGATCTTCCAGGATTGGAAGTCTTTGGAATTCATGAAATTGAAAACGGTACGACAGGTCCGGGAGTTACAATTTTTGCCGCAAAAGACGGAAAAGTTTTATTTACAGGTTCTATAAATGAAGATGTTGGAAGAGGCGTTGCAGATAATATTGATCCAGAGTTGAAAGGCGCTCAATTTTGGTATTCAGGCTCTCCTGATTTATACGATATGAAAGGAAAAGTGGTTGGAAAAGCACCAAACTCAATTAACTTTTTAATTTATTGGGATGGCGATACTTCAAGAGAATTATTGGATTCTAATCATATTGACAAATACAATAAAGGAAGATTGTTTACCGCAACAGGAGCAGTTTCAAATAACGGCACAAAATCGACTCCGGCGCTTTCTGCAGATATTCTAGGTGATTGGCGTGAAGAACTGATTTTAAGATCAGAAGACAATAAAGAATTGAGGATTTATTCAACCACAATTCCAACGAATGTAAGACAATATACTTTAATGCACGATCCGCAATATAGATTGAGTATTGCTTGGCAAAATGTAGGATATAATCAGCCTCCGCATACGAGTTTTTATATGGGTAAAGACATGAAACCAGCGCCAAAACCGAATATTTCTTTGGTAGTTAAGAGATAGGTTTCTTTTAGGTGCTAAGATTCTAAGATGCTAAGGTTCTAAGGTTTTTTTACAAGAGGTTTTATTGTAGAGACGCACAGCAGTGCGTCTTTCGTATTTTATGAACGTATGATTTGTCATTTCGAGGAACGAGAAATCACACTAGAAACTCTACAAAGACTGGCGAAAATCTGTGTCGATAAACGAGTGTGATTTCTCGTTCCTCGAAATGACAAACGATGCTAAAAAAACTTAGAACCTTAGCATCTTAGAACCTTAGCCCCTTAGATCGAATTCCTATCAATAAAATTAAAAGGCACTTTCACTTCTCCTTTTTCTTTATTTAAAATCATTCGGGCGGCTGTTTCGCCCATTACGTTGAAATCGGTTGACATAACGGTGATGCCTAATAATTCTTTTAAAGGCGTGTCGTTGTATGAGATTACGCCAATTTCTTTTCCTAAGATATATTCTTCATCGCGAATCTGTTTCATTAAATTCACTAAATCCGATTCTTCGATGGTAATAAACAAATCGCCTTTTTTCAGAATCATATCATCATAAACTTCACTCAGAATCTCAAAATTGATTTCGTGTTCCACACAAAATTTTCTGAATCCATGTAAAATTCTTCTCGGATAAGGATAAACCGCTTTTTCAGGATAAACCAAAATAAGCCTTTTGTATTTGGTGATTTTCGATAAACCTTCTTTTAGCGCATTATAAATATCATTCTCAAAATCCTGATAAATTTTGATGATTTCACCTTCCATTCCGAGTTTGATATTGTCCATAATGACCAATTTCTCTTTCGGAATGCGTTCGATCGCTTTTACAACTTCATCAGTAAAACTCAAATGTTTCAATTCATCAGTTTTAAAGTGCGTTGTAATGACATAATAATCATAAGCGCCTTCAAATTTGTCAAGAAGATTCAAAAATAAAGTTTCATCACAATGATAAATATGAAGATCAGTATGCGCGTTTGCACCAACAGTATTGATAAAAGAACTGTAGGTTTTCATTTTATACGCACTCAATTTATTGAACAGAAAAAGCACATTTACCTTTGATTCCAGTTTTGTTCGGGTAATATAATAGCCTTTTCCTCTGATAGAAGAAATGATTTTTCGCTCTTTTAATATGTTATAGGCCTTTTCGACAGTATCGCGAGACATATAAAACTCCTCACTGAAACTGTTAATAGAAGGTATTTTTTGATTTATTTTTAGATTTCCGTTGGCAATATTCTGTAAAATTGAATCTACAATCTGCTTGTATTTTGGAACCCTTGAATCTTCATCAATTTTAATAAGTTTAATCATTTTGCAGGTATTGAAAATTATGCTGAAAAATTTACGAGCATAATTCTGAATTAAAATTTGGATATAAGCTTTACTTAAAAATCCGATAAAGTGCTGTAATTGCTACTTTTCTCACAAAGAGAAAGAATTAAATAAGGCTAATTTTATGTTTTTGGAGATTTTCATAATTATTACAAATTGATGATATAATAATTACGAAATCGATTGCTAAAATAGAAATTTTAAATTTATTTTTCTACTTAAAAACCATTCTTCTTCGCAATATTCTTTGGTTTTAACATAATTCCTAAAATCATAAAGGATAGTACAGGACAGTTTTCTTTTTTACATTCTCTTATTTTACAAAACCAGATTAACTATCAATAACCACAAACTAAAATTATTAAATGGAATCATTACTCGGTATTATTTTTCACTCCATTGGAGGTTTCTCTTCGGGCAGTTTTTATATGCCATTCAAGAAAGTAAAAAATTGGGCATGGGAAAGCTATTGGCTTATTGGAGGTTTTTTCTCTTGGCTTATTGTGCCACCGGTTGCTGCTTATTTGACTATTCCAAATTTTACTGAAATTATTGCGAATGCTGCTCCACAAGTTAAAGCATTGGCATTTACAATGGGATTGATTTGGGGAGTAGGAGGACTTACTTATGGCCTTGGTGTTCGCTATTTAGGAATGTCATTAGGAAACTCAATTACTTTAGGTTTCTGTTCTGCTTTTGGCGCTTTGATTCCACCAATTTACTATAATTTCAATGCAGTAGAAGGCAAAGAATCAATCAGTGATATGTTTGCGAATTCAGGCGGACAAATGGTTTTGGCCGGAGTATTAATATGTATTATCGGTATCGCAATTTTAGGAAAGGCAGGAATGCTGAAAGAAAAGGATTTTGCAACAGGCCATGAAGATAAAGACAAAGATTTTAGTCTGGTAAAAGGACTTATTATTGCTATAGTATCAGGTATTTTAAGTTCGTTTTTTAACTTCGGAATTGAAGCTGCAAAACCAATGGCTAATGTTGCCAATGAGGCTTGGAAATTAGCAAATCCTAATCAAGGCGAATTTTTGTTCCAGAATAATGTAAGTTATATCATTATACTTTGGGGCGGATTAACGACCAATTTTATTTGGTGTTTATACCTTAATTTCAAAAACAAAACTTTTTCAGATTATACAAATACAAAAACGCCAATTGCTAAAAACGTCTTGTTTTCTGCAATTGCCGGAACAATGTGGTTTTTGCAGTTTTTCTTTTATGGTATGGGGGAAAGCAAATTAGGAAATGGCGCAAGTTCTTGGATTTTGCACATGTCGACCATCATTTTGACAGCCAATTTCTGGGGATTCTATCTGAAAGAATGGACAGGAGTTTCTAAAAAAACAATGAGAACTTTTGCGTGGGGAATTGGTGTAATCATGCTTTCGATTGTTTTAGTCGGAATCGGAAATTCATTATAAAAATCAACTAAAATCAAATCAACCAAATGTCGAATATAAATACAACTAATATGAATTTTAAGCACGTAAGCTATCTTTGGGATGACGCTAAAGCAAAAGAACTAGCTGGTGATGAAGTAGCGCTTTTTATTTATCGCTCTAACTTACTTGGAGCCGATTTAAGATTGACAAACTACGGAGGTGGAAACACGTCGGTAAAAATTACAGATAAAGATCCATTAACAGGCGAAAGCTCTGAAGTAATGTGGATTAAAGGTTCTGGTGGAGATATCGGAACATTGACAAAATCAGGATGTGCGGCACTTTATTTAGACAGATTGCGCAATCTTGAAAATGTCTACAGAGGAATTGAGTTTGAAGATGAAATGGTAGAATTATTCAACCACTGTATTTTTGATTTAGCTTCAAAAGCGCCTTCAATTGATACGCCTTTGCACGGTTTCTTGCCTTTCAAACACATCGATCACTTGCATCCAGATGCTGCAATTGCAATCGCTGCTGCAAAAGACGGAAAACAAATTACTGAAGAATTATTTGATGGCGAAATTGGCTGGGTTGGTTGGCAACGTCCTGGTTTTGACCTTGGACTTCAGTTAAGAAGCTGTTTGGAAGAAGCTGAGAAAAAAGGAAAAAAACTTCGCGGCATCATGTTAGGTTCTCATGGTTTATTTACTTGGGGAGACACTGCATACGAAAGTTATATTAATACGCTGGAAGTAATCGAAAAATGCGCTGAATACTTAGAAAGCAATTACGGAAAAAAACGCCCAGTTTTTGGAGGTAAAAAAATCGAAAGTCTTTCAGAAGCGGATCGTAAATTAAAAGCAGCAAAAGTAGCTCCAATTTTAAGAGGTTTCTGTTCATCAGAGCGCCAAATGATTGGACATTATACAGATGATGCAAGAGTTTTGGAATTCATTAATTCTAATGATCTTTCAAAATTAGCGCCACTTGGAACTTCTTGTCCGGATCACTTTTTAAGAACTAAAATTAGTCCGCTTGTTTTAGCATTAGATCCAAACGAAGATTTGTCTGATGTTGATGCAATTAAAGCAAAATTAACGCCAGCATTTGAAGCGTATCGTGCAATGTACAAAGACTATTACAATGCATGCAAAAAATCAAATTCACCAGCAATGCGTGACCCAAATCCGGTTGTGATTTTATATCCAGGAGTTGGTATGTTCACTTTTGCAAAAGATAAAACAATGGCGCGTTTGGCGTCAGAATATTATATTAATGCTGTAAACGTAATGAAAGGCGCTGAAGCAGTTTCAGAATATACTTCATTACCGCACCAAGAAGCATTTGATATCGAATATTGGTTATTGGAAGAAGCTAAATTACAGCGTATGCCGAAACCAAAAGCATTGTCAGGAAGAGTAGCTGTTATTACAGGTTCTGCTGGCGGAATTGGTAAAGCTATCGCGAAGAAATTTGCTCAGGAAGGTGCTTGTGTGGTAATCAATGATATTAATGAAGAGCGTTTAGAATCGGCTACAGCGGAGTTTGTGAAATTGTTTGGTAAAGATGCTGTTTCAAGTACTTTATTAAATGTTACAGATCCTAATAGTACTGAAAAAGCATTCGATGAGGCTTCTTTGGCTTTTGGAGGTGCAGATATTGTAGTAAATAATGCAGGAATCAGTATTTCTAAATCTATTGCTGAACATACTTTAGAAGAGTGGGACAGATTATATGATATTTTGGTAAAAGGACAATTTATTGTTTCTAAAGCTGGAATCGAAGTAATGCGCAAACAAGGTTTTGGTGGAGATATCGTAAATATTGTTTCTAAAAATGCAGTGGTAGCGGGTCCAAATAATCCTGGATACGGTTCTGCAAAAGCAGCTCAAGCACATTTAACACGTTTGATGGCGGCTGAACTTGGAGCTGATAAAATTCGTGTAAACACAGTAAATCCTGATGCGGTAATTTCAGATTCAAATATTTGGTCTGGCGGATGGGCAGAAGGACGCGCAAAAGCATACGGAATCACGGTTGAAGAATTGCCGGCTTACTATGCAAAACGTACATTATTAAATGAAATTATATTGCCAGATGATATCGCAAATGCGTGTTTTGCTTTCGTTGGCGGTTTATTAGGTAAATCTACAGGAAACGCTCTAAACGTTGATGGCGGTGTCGGAATGGGCTTTTACAGATAGATTGTTTAGTTTTTTTAAGTTTAAAACAAAGGTGGTTTTTTGTAATCTAACGTTCGGAAATTTTCGAGCGTTAGATTTTTTTAAAATTTAAAGATAAAAAAACGCAATAAAATAATTAAGATTAACCAAGAGCGCAATCGATATAATGTGTTACATTGTGCGCTATTAAAATAAAATGCTATGTTAATTGAATCAAACAATATTGCATCTCATAACGAGGGATTGCTGAAAAAACATCAAAATAAATTTGCTTTTACAGCATCAGAAATAGAAAATGCAGAATCGATTATTCAAAAATTAATTGATTTTCAAATCGCAATTCCGTCTTGGGCTTTAGGAACCGGAGGAACAAGATTTGGACGTTTTGCAGGTGGAGGAGAACCTCGTTCTTTAGAAGAAAAAATTGAAGATGTAGGTTTGCTTCATAAATTAAACAATGCTTCGGGCGCGATTTCGCTTCATATTCCGTGGGATATTCCAACAGATTATAATGCAATCAAAACGTTAGCAGCACAGCACGGATTAAAGTTTGATGCCATGAACTCGAACACTTTTCAAGATCAGGCAAGTGCAGAACATACGTACAGATATGGTTCATTGCAAAACGTAAACAAAGCAGTTCGCAAACAAGCAATTGCTCACAATATCGAAGTTATTAAACATGGAATTGAATTAGGATCTGATTCATTAACAGTTTGGTTGGCTGACGGATCTAACTTTCCGGGACAATTAAACTTTCGTAAAGCTTACCAAAATACATTAGAAAGTTTAGAGGAAATCTACGATGCATTACCTTCAAACTGGAAATTATTCTTAGAATACAAATGTGCTGAACCCAACTTTTACTCTACAACTGTTGCTGATTGGGGACAATCGTATTCATACGTTCAAAAATTAGGTGATAAAGCAAAAACACTAGTTGATTTAGGTCATCATTTGCCAAATGCAAACATTGAGCAAATTGTTTCTATTTTGCTTATGGACAATAAATTAGGAGGTTTCCACTTTAACGATTCAAAATACGGAGATGACGATTTAACTGCTGGAGCTTTAAAACCTTACCAGTTATTTTTGATTTTCAATGAATTAGTTGAAGGAATGGATGCAAGAGGAATGAACCACGCCAAAGATTTAGGCTGGATGATTGATGCTTCTCACAATATCAAAGATCCTTTAGAAGATTTATTGCAATCTGTAGAAGCGATTATGATTGCGTATGCACAAGCACTTTCAGTTGACAGAAAAGCTTTAGAGCAGGCTCAGGCAGAAAATGACGTAGTAAAAGCACAAGAAATCCTTCAAAATGCGTTCCGTACAGATGTTCGTGCGTTAGTTGCTGAGGCTCGTCTACGTTCTGGAGCTGCTTTAAATCCAGTTGAATTATATCGTTCTCTTGCCGTTAGAAGCAATTTGATTGGCGAAAGAGGATTAAAAACAATGGCAACGGGATTGTAATAATTATGAGTTATGAATTATGAGTTATTAGTTTAAAAAACAAAAAGACTTAGACAATAATTCATAATTCATAACTCAAAACTCATAACTAAAAAAAATGAATGTAGTTGCAATTTTTGATATTGGTAAAACAAACAAAAAGGTTTTTTTATTTGATGAAAATTATAAGATTGTTTGGGAAAAATCAGTAAATCTTGATGAAACCACAGATGAAGATGGTTTTCCTTGTGAAGATATTGATGTTCTGAAAAACTGGATACTCGATCGATTATCAGAAATAAAAGAGCTGACCAGCTATGTTTTAAAAGCAATCAATTTTAGTACATATGGCGCTAGTTTTGTGTACATTGACGAAAACGGAAAAGTTTTAACTCCTCTGTATAATTATTTAAAAGATTATCCAGAGGAATTAAAAAAAGGGTTTTACAATAAATATAAAGGTGAAGAGAAATTTGCTGTCAAAACGGCTTCTCCGGTTTTAGGAAGCTTGAATTCTGGAATGCAGATTTACAGACTTAAAAAAGAAAAACCAGAGCTTTTTGAAAAAGTCAAATTCTGCCTTCATTTACCGCAATATTTGAGTTTTCTATTGACAAATGAGGCTTTCGCCGATATTACAAGCATTGGCTGTCATACGAATCTTTGGAATTTTAAAAAGATGAAGTATCACAAATGGCTTGAGAACGAAGGCATTTCAGATAAAATTCCGCCTTTGCATTACGGAAAAGATGTTTTGAAAAAAGAAAATGATCTCGCAATTGGAGTTGGTCTTCATGACAGTTCATCGGCAATAATTCCTTATACGATTAATTTTACAGAGCCTTTTGTTTTATTATCGACAGGAACTTGGAGTATTTCGCTGAATCCTTTCAATAATAAACCGTTGACTTTTGATGAATTGCAGCAGGATTGTTTGTGCTATATGCAATACACTGAAAAACCAGTAAAAGCAGCGCGATTATTTTCGGGCAACGAACATGAAGTCCAAGCTAAAAGACTTGCCGCTCATTTTAATGTTCCGTTTGACAGTTTCAAAGATGTTTATTTTAATAAAAAGATTGTAGCGACTTTGCGATCGCTTAATTTTCAGATTATTTATCCAAAGAAATACGATTTTGATATTCTGAAAGAATGTCCGTTTCAAACAAGAGATCTTTCTTTGTTTAAGGACTATGAAACGGCTTATCATCAATTGATGCTGGATTTGGTTGAACAACAAGTTTTTTCGACTAACTTAGTGATACACAATAGTCCGGTTAAGAAGATTTTTGTTGATGGAGGTTTCAGCAAGAATTCTATTTTTATGAATCTTCTAGCAGAAGCATATCCAGATATTGAGGTTTATGCGGCATCGATGGCGCAGGCGAGTGCATTAGGTGCAGCGCTAGCAATCCATGAAAACTGGAACCCAAAACCAATTCAAAATGATTTAATCGATTTGAAGTTTTATAAGCATTAGAATTTATGGCCACAGATTAAAGACTTAATAAAGATTTTTGTTTCTCGCAGATTTGGCAGATTGTGCAGAAAAAAAATCTGTTTAATCTGCTAAATCTGCGGGCTAAAAACAAAATAATAAAAAATGAAAATCGGACTTTTTATACCGTGTTATGTCGATCAGTTTTACCCAAAAGTTGGAATAGCAACCTATGAGCTTTTGCAAAAATTAGGCTGTGATGTTCATTTTCCGATGGGCCAAACTTGTTGTGGCCAGCCAATGGCAAACAGCGGTTACGAACATTTAACGAAAGGCTGTAACGCAAATTTTATCGCGAGTTTTGCAGGATTTGATTACATTGTTTGCCCTTCCGGAAGCTGTGTTTTACACGTAAAAGATCATTTGCACGATGAAAAATTAGAAGTTGTAGCTTCAGAAATGCGCAAAAAAGTTTTTGAACTGACTGAGTTTATTACCGATATTCTGAAAATTGATCACATACAAGGAAACTTTCCATACAAAGTTGGAATGCATCAAAGTTGTCACGGTCAGCGTGGTTTAAAGCTTTCGCAAATGACCGAATTAAACGCACCATTTTTCTCAAAACCAGAACAATTGCTTCATAACATAAAAGGCCTGGATTTAGTTTCTTTATCCAGAAAAGACGAATGCTGTGGTTTTGGCGGAACTTTCTGTGTTACAGAAGAAGCCGTTTCTGTAAAAATGGGACAAGACCGAATCAAGGATCATGAAAATCATAATGTAGATTATATTACAGGCGGCGATATGTCGTGTTTGATGCATTTAGAAGGAATTTTGAAAAGACAAAACAGCCGAGTAAAAACCATTCATATTGCCGAAATATTAAATACTATGGCATAAAAATATAGACCACGGATTTTACGGATTAAACCGATTTTCGCTGGTTTAATTTTATCAGTTGATTAAAAAAAAATCTGTGCAAACCGGTTTAATCCGCAAAATCTGTGTGCCATTATAAAAACATTACCATGAAAAAAATATCAATTTGTTTCATCCTGTTTCTTTCAATCCTCTTTTTATCATTTAAAAAAGATCCGTCTTCTGTGACGCAAACAGAAGTTGTGGTAAAAGCACCTTTTGAAATGCCGGCAATTAAGATTCCGAATTTCAGCAAATGCAAGGAATATTCGATAGTTGATTTTGGAGCTGTTAAAGGAGATAAAAACAAAACTTCTGAAGCGATTTCAAAAGCGATTTCAAAAGCCAATAAAGCAGGAGGAGGAATTGTGGTAATTCCCGAAGGCGAATGGCTGACTAAGAAAATTCATTTTAAAAGCAATGTAAATCTGCATTTGAATAAAGGTGCCGTTTTGCTTTTTTCCGAAGATCCAAAAGATTATCTGCCTGCAGTTCGTTCCACTTGGGAAGGTTATGAATGCTATAATTATTCACCACTGATTTATGCCTACCAATGTAAAAATATTGCCATTACCGGCGAAGGTGAATTAAAAGCTAAAATGGATGTTTGGACCAAATGGTTTGCGCGTCCAAAAGCACATATGGAAAGTCTAAAAAGATTATACTATTTGGCTTCTTATAAAAAACCTGTGGAAGAAAGACAAATGGTAAATGATACGGCAAATTTGCGTCCGCATTTTATTCAGTTTAATCGTTGCCAAAATGTTTTAATGGATGGCATTAAGATAACGAATAGTCCATTTTGGACGATTCATCCGTTTTTATCAAAAGATGTAGTAATTAGAAATCTTCAAGTATATGCGCACGGACATAACAACGATGGTGTTGATCCCGAGATGTCTCAAAATGTATTGATCGAAAATTGTGTTTTTGACCAAGGAGATGACGCAATCGCGATTAAATCGGGATGTGGTATCGATGCTTGGAATCTAAATACGCCTTCAAAAAATATTGTAATGCGCAATTGTACCGTGAAAAACGGTCATCAGTTAGTAGCAATTGGAAGTGAACTTTCGGGCGGCATCGAAAATGTTTTTATTGATAATTGCACTGTAGTGGACGGCGCAAAACTAAATCATCTTTTGTACATTAAAACCAATGAAAGAAGAGGCGGTTTTGTAAACAATATTTATATGACGAACATCACATCGGGTAAAATTGACGCTGGAATTCTAGGTATAGAAACCGATGTTTTATATCAATGGCGTGATTTAGTTCCAACAATTGAACGACGTTTGACGCCAATAAAAAATGTTCATCTAGAAAATATTAAAGCAACCAATGTGAAGTTTATTTCGAGAATTCAAGCTCAGAAAGAACTTCCGGTAGAAAATATTTTTCTGACGAATGTAACTGCTGATAATGTTCAGGGAGAGAAATCAATTCATGAAAACGTAGTGAATTTTGTCAGTAAAAATTAAATAGTAAAACCAATCTCGTTATAATAAACTTTTTAAAAGATGTCTTCAAAAAAGATAATAGAACACAGTGAAGCAGCGGCACGTTTTAACAAAGATGTGGAGCGCGTAAACTGGCATGATGAAACGCTTTGGTTTGTCCGTGAAAAGCGTGATAAATCGGCGCATCAAATTCAGGATTGGGAATTACTGCGTGAAACAGCTTCTAAAATCAAGAATAATGTCCTTTCTAATATTCATGATTATTTAATTGAATTTGAAGCAAATGCACAAAAAAACGGAATAAAAGTGCATTGGGCCGCCGATGCAAAAGAACATAACGAAATTGTGCATTCTATTTTGGTAAAACACGATGTAAAGCAAATGGTGAAATCAAAATCAATGCTTACAGAAGAATGCCATTTGAATGAATATTTAGCTGAAAATGGTGTTGAAGTTATCGATTCCGATTTAGGAGAATATATTGTACAGCTTCGAAAAGAACCGCCGAGTCATATTGTTTTGCCGGCAATTCACCTTAAAAAAGAAGATGTGAGTGAAACTTTTCATGAGCATTTAGGTACAGAAAAAGGAAACTTTGATCCGCAATATTTAACTGAATCAGCGCGACAACAGCTTCGGGATACGTTTTTAACCCGAAAAGCAGCTTTAACCGGAGTTAATTTCGCTATTGCAGAAACAGGAGAAATTGTGGTTTGTACAAATGAAGGAAATGCTGATATGGGCGCACATTTAGCCGATGTTCACATTGCCTGCATGGGTTTTGAAAAATTGATTCCGAAAAGAGAACATTTAGGCGTTTTCTTGAGATTATTAGCAAGAAGTGCCACAGGACAACCCATTACCACTTTTTCAAGTCATTTTAAAAAGCCAAGAGACGGCAAGGAAATTCATATTGTAATTGTCGATAACGGCCGTAGCACGCAATTAGGAAGAGAAGATTTTAGAAATTCATTAAAATGCATTCGCTGCGGAGCGTGTATGAATACGTGTCCAGTGTACAGAAGAAGCGGTGGACATAGTTATCATAATGCGGTTGCGGGACCAATTGGCTCTATTTTAGCACCAAATCTCGACATGAGTAAAAATGCCGATTTGCCTTTTGCTAGTACGCTTTGCGGTTCATGTACCAATGTTTGTCCGGTAAAAATTGATATTCATGATCAGCTTTATAAATGGCGTCAGGTTTTGGTTAAAGAAGGGCATACGCCAACTTCAAAAACCATTGCAATGAAAACAATGGCGACAGTATTGGCGAATCCTACGGTTTTTAATATCGCTGGAAAATCGGGCCGATTTGTAATGAAAAATGCTCCAGGCTTAGTTAACAACAAAATGAACAAATGGTACGATCAGCGCGAAATGCCTGCCGTTCCGGAAGAATCATTCAGAGAGTGGTACAAGAAAAATTCAAGAGAAGCAAAAGAGAAAAACAATGAGCAGTAAAGCCGATATATTAAATAAAATAAAACAGAATCAGCCCGATTCTGTAACCGCTTTGCCAGATTTAAAAGTTTTAGGTTCTGAACAATTCGATGTTTTAGAAACCTATAAAACGGTGCTGAAAAACATTGGAGGAAACACTGTTGAAGTTTCAAATTATGAAGATATAATTTCATATATCAAAGAGCATTATAATATTGAAAAACGTATTGTTACAACACTTTCTGAGCTTTCAGAAATTGCATCTTTAGACTGGACAAATGACGATCCGCATTCGCTTAAAGATGTTGAATTGACTGTTATAAAAACACATTTTGGTGTGGCCGAAAACAGCGCGCTTTGGGTAACGGATGATATTTTAGGACAACGTGTTTCGCCTTTTATAGCGCAGTATCTGGCTATTATTGTAAATAAAGAAAACATATATCCAACAATGCATCAGGCATATGAAAAAATAGGAAATCAGGAATACGGTTTCGGAACTTTTATCGCCGGACCTTCAAAAACGGCTGATATTGAACAGTCTTTAGTTTTAGGTGCGCATGGCGCGAGAAGTTTGATTGTTTTTTTATTGGGGTAAAATTTTAGCTTCAAAATATACTAAACTGTGTAAAGGTCTTTTTGGCTTTTATGCAGTTTTTTTGTTTATTTGATTTAGAATTTTCTCTGAAACTTGTCTTGTGCACGAGCGAGACGCTCGCGCCAGCTGGGGTTATTCAAGGAGGAATTTCGGGATATAAAACAGTAACAAAACAATAAAAATGATTTATAAATTAAGTTTATCAGTGATATTACTAAATCTTTTATTAATCGGCATAGCATTCAATTGTTTATTTTATTTTTCAGCTAAAAATTTTAATTATGTAGTTTATTTTATTTCTTTTATTATTATTGTTGGATTAGAAGTTTTAGTATTTTTCTTAAAACCATTTTTATACAAAATAGTTATACTTGAAAATTCAATCTGTTTCTATTATAGAAAATTTTTAATAAGTAGTTATGTTGAAAAATTTAAGCACGAAGAACTTAGTTTCTCATATAAAATTGAAAAAGGAGCAAGAGGAAGTGAAGCTGAAGAATTGAGATTTTACATCAATGGAAAGAAAATAACAGGAATAGGAGGGATTTTTGATGGTTGGAAGCAAGAAACTTTAGATAATATAATTGAAGAATTTGAAAACTTAAATATAAATGAAATAGAATAAATGAAAATAAAAAATAAAATATTGATTCTAGTAATTGGTTCTGTAATTGGCATATTCTATTCACTTTACCTGCTCTATAGCAAAAAGGGATACTTAAATACAAGTGATTATATAGCTTTTAGTATTACCTCTTTATTTGTAATAGGATTGGATTATTATTTTATTAACAAATGGAAAAAAGAAGAGATAGAGTAAAAATTCAAAAAATAAATTTAAAAGCCATTCCATAACGGAGTGGCTTTACTTTTTATAGAATAAGTATGTTTCGTGAATTCGTATTTAATTGTCAATATTCCTAGTTGCCAAAGGTTGTAGAATTATTTTTAAATCTAATTCGTGAATTCGTGGCGATTTTTTTTAGAACAATCCATTTAAATTGAAATGAAGATTGTTATTTTTTAATCACTTCAACAGCCAAGCTTTTTGCTCTGTATTTATTAAAAGTTATAAAAATAATAGTTACAATTACAAGCAGAGCGAAATCTGCAACGCCTAATAATAATTGCGTTTTTACTTTAAATAAATTGGCAAATCCGTAGCTGAATATTGAACTGATCATGTACATTACACCGCCTGTAAGTCCGCTTGCGATTCCGGCATTTTTTGAGAAACGGCTTAGACAATAGCCATAAATAATATTGAAAATAAATCCGCCTGCAATATGAATTCCGATAATAAAACCAATTAAAGTATAAAGACTGCTTCCGAAAGAAGAGGTGAAAATCATCAGTAAAACCAAAGTAATCTGAACCCCAAATGCAATACTTACTTTTTGTGCCAAAGGTTTTTTAATCATCGATTTTGCAATAATACCGCCCGTCATTAATGAAAAACCAGAAAGCAAAGAACTATATCCCGTAGTAATCGCCGAATATCCTAAAACACGTTCAATAATAAACGGACTAGATAAACTGTAAACGACAACCATTCCAAACGAAATTCCGATAATAACCAAACCTAAAGTAAAATCAGCCGTTTGAAGCATTCCTTTGTACGTTTGCGCAATCAATTTTAATTTAAATGGATGATAATGTTTTAATGATTCTCCACTGTAAATAAGTTCCAAAATCAGAAAAACCAAAGATAATCCGCCAAGGAAATAAAAGTTAGATCTCCATCCAAAACTGTTTTGCAGATAACCACCTAAAAAAGGCGCCATAATAGGAGCACAGGCCCAAATGATGGAAAACATACTAATGTAGCTTTTTAGTTTCTCGCCGGTAAATAAGTCAACAAAGTAAGCGCGTTTTCCTACTACGATAAGCGCAATCGTAATTCCCTGAATAATTCGCATGGCATAAATGACATAAATATTGGGAACTAATGCAATCACAAAACTGGTAATTGAAAACAAAGCGAGTGAAGCTAAACTGATTTTATAACGCCCAAAACTATCTAAAATACTTCCAATAAAAAATTGGCTTATACCAACACTAAACATAAATAAAACCAGCGAAAGCTGTACCGCCGAAGCCGAAACATGTAAATCATTTGCCATTGCAGGCAAAGAAGGTAAATAAATATCTGTAGCAAAGCCAGATAGTGGAATCAATGCCAAGGCTAGTATAGTACTAAATCCCTTGTGGTTTTCTTGTAAAATTCTCATTTTGTTATTTTTTAATTGTTTTTGTTGTGTTTCAATTGAAACTTATATAATTTGAATTAGACCGAACGGTCTAAAAAATAATAAAAAAAATATGTTATCGAACATATCTTTTAAATTCCTCTTTTATGCTTTCTAAAACGATTAGCATTTGTGTGTGATCACCGCTTATTTTTTCGCATAAAATGGCACCTTCAATCATGGCAAAAGTTTTAATGCTAAACTGTTGCGAATTAATTTCTGCCTGCAATTCATTATTGTTTATTCCGTCTTCAACTATGGTATAAAATCTTTTTTGAGCTGACTGAATTGCTTTTTTTACATATTCTTTCACCGTTGGATTCGTGTCATCTGCATCAACTCCGAAGTTTAAAATTGGACAACCATCAACCATTGTTTCGTCATTTGCATATACATCCAGTAAATTGAAAAGCTTTTCTTGTGCCGTTTTGCCTTTTGAAACTGCAGTATCTAATTTGTTTGCCAGTTGCGCTCTCAAATAAATAAATGATTCGATGCAAATTTCTTCCTTGCTTTCAAAGTTGCCATAAATACCGCCTTTTGCAAGCTTTGTAGCTTCCATAATATCAGTGATTGAAGTGCCCGCCATGCCTTTTTTATTGATAATTGGCGCCGATGCTTCTATGATAAATTGTCTGGTTCTTTCTGCTTTGCTCATGATAATCTCATTTTGACGTGACAAATTTAGACCGAACGGTCTAAATTTGCAATAACTTTAACTTTTTATTTTAGAATAGAGCCCGTTTAATAAAAATTATTTCTGTTCTTGTCATCATGATTTTTAATTTATATTTGTTTACATAGATGTTATTTTGAAACAAATTTCAATAAAGAAAAATGGGATTAATTTATAAAGTCGAAGATAAGGAGCTCTTAAAAACAAGAAATGAGATTTTCAAAGAAGTAGGAATTCCTGCTTTAATGACAAATGGTTTTGAACCAGATTCTTATAAAACTTCATGGCATGGTGAATATGATAAAAGTAGTCGTGGATACATCTATCAATTCTCGAGAATCTCGCAAGAAAAATATCTTGAGCGAATTGAAATTTCAATTATTAGTGGTGAAAAATGGATTAAGATTTTTCTAAACATTTTCGAAATAAAACCAAATTTAAGTTCGTTGTCTCTTTTGAAGGATTTTGACGGTCTTAAATTTAGCGGATTAGCATTTCGTTTAACTAGAATTCGATTACGAAGCGATGACTATAAAGGTCCGCCAATATTTTATATGTTGTTTTTACCAGAGCATAAATTAGGGAGCTTTTATACTAAAAGAGGATATAATAAAGAAGCAGAAAAGTTAAGGAAATTAATAAAATCAGACATGGAAAATGTAGATGGTTTTATAGAAAGATGGCATCAATTATTTTTCCCAGTTAAAATAGATTGGGAAGGGAATCTTAAATAAAATCTTAAAATGTAAACTATGGCACGAGCGAGACGCTCGCGCTAGCAGGGATAGCATAATAGTAGAATTTAATAAAAATTTTCCTTTTATTAATCGCATTAAAGAATAAAAATTATCTGTTCTTGTGTCATGATTTTTAATTTATATTTGTTCAAATAGATATTATTTAGATACAAAATTTAATAAATAAAAATGGGATTAATTTACAAAGTTGAAGATGCAGCGCTTTTAAAAACAAGAAATGAAATTTTCAAAGAAGCCGGAATTCCTGCTTTGTTAGCAAATGGTTTTATGGCAAATCCCTATCAAACCTCATTAAATGGGGAATTAAATAGAAATAATCGCGGATATAACTATCAGTTTTCCAGATTATCCCAAGAAAAATATTTGGAAAGAATTGAAGTTTTAATCAACAATTATGACAAATCAATTCAGATTTTCGTAAATGTTTTTGATGTGAAATCGAATTTAGATGCTTTCCCTGCTTTAAGTGATTTAGCGGGTGCAGATTTTAGTCAGTTAGCATTTAGATTAACAAGAATGAGGTTAAGAGATAATTATATAGGTCCGTCATTATTTAATAAGCTGTTTTTTCCAGCGCATGAATTAGGGGCATTTTATACTGAGAGAGGCTTCAATAAAAAAGCAGAAAAATTAAAGAAACTGATAAAATCTGATATAGAAAACTTGGATGGTTTTATAGAGAAATGGAAGAGATTGTTTTCTCCGATGGAAATTGAATTGAAAAGGGAATTTTAAGTAAAATCTTAAAATGTAAACTATGGCACGAGCGAGACGCTCGCGCTAGCAGGAGGTATTTCCCCAGCTCCCCGAAGTGTTCAACTGATAATGTTTAAAAAGATATATGACAAAACTAATTATTCGTTTTTTTCTAATATTGACAGCAAGTGTTGTTTTATTTAAGTTTAATTATTTGGCTAATTATGATTTAATAATCGAATTTTTGTTAATCATTGGTTTAATTTTAAACTATAGAAAAAATGAAAATACTGCTGAAGTTCTTTCTAATTATTTTTATTGGCCTATAATGATGTTTGTAATTTTTTTGCATATTAAGATTAGTTTTTTCAGTTTTATTGATGCTTTTATAATTCTTTTAGGCCTTAAAACGTTTGTTTTATTTTTGAATTATTTCAAATATAAAAAAGTAGCTGTTGTTAGTTCATATTTAAGCAAGATTTGGATTTTTACTTTTTATTTGTATTTAACTGAAATCATGCTTAATAGCACTCATGGCTTTAAAAGTTTATTTTATATTATCGGAATAATTTCATCAATTGAAACGATCTTTATTATTTTAAAAAATAGAGAATGGAAATTAAATTGTATTAGTGTCTGGTAATTTGAAGACAATATTGGGTTGCCTATTTTGTGGGCACAAATTGCAAATCTGCGCTAACGATTGTGAGTAAATCTGCGTTAACGATTGATGATAGATCTGCGCGATTAGTAAAAGATACAAACAAAAATCATTTTATAAGCAAACCTTTACTAAAACCAAAAACGTAAGATTTACTCTTACACATCAGCCATAAAATCAAAATTTTATGAATTGATTTTTGCAAAATACCTATAAATAAGCTTATAATTGTGCTTTCTACACAAATTCACAAAAAAGCATACTATTTTGAAGTATTTTGTTCTGCATTTTATACTCCTGTTTGGTTTCACTTCGCTGAGTTTTGCGCAGGATAATCCGGTGAAATTTCTTGATATTTCTGACGGTTTGTCGAACAATTCCGTGATGACTATTTTTCAGGACAGCGACGGTTATCTTTGGTTTGGAACTTATGACGGACTAAATCGTTATGACGGTTATAATTTTAAAGTTTTTAGAAACCGAATCAACGATAAAAAATCACTTTCCTTTAATGCCATTTACAATATCGAAGGCGATTCTCGAAAAAACATTTGGGTTGGAGGCGCAAACGGAATCAGCATTTACAATAAAGTAACGACTACATTTCAGCCGGCTGAATATCTTTCATCGAATAAAAAGAAAATCTTAAACGGCATTATTCATCAGATGCGCTCCGTTTCTGAGAATCTGTTTTTGGTTGCTTCGCAGAGTTTAGGTTTGGTTAGTTTTGAAAATGGTTCATTTGTAGGGAAACAAATTCCGCTTATTGTTTTGGGTAATAAAATCAGCATCAATAATTATGATGCGATTGCGATTCAGGAAGATAAAAAAAATAAACATTCGTGGGTTTACGTGCGCAATGTCGGAATTTGTAGTTATAGTTATTCGTCTAAAAACTTAAAAGCCGTTTTCTCGCTTTCAAAAGAAGTCAAAGCAATGAAATTAGCTTCTGACGGAAATCTTTGGTTGGGAACAGATGAAGGGCTTTTTCTGTTCAACACAAAAACAGGAATTATTTCAGACAATTATTTTCCAAATAAATGCAGTGTAACTGATCTTTTGGTCGACAAGAAAAAAGAGCTCTGGATTACGACAGACGGTTGCGGTATTTATAAAGTCATCGGAACAACTAAAAAAGCGATTCCGTTTAATAATGTAAACGATAATCAACTGGCAAAAAGCAATTCGGTTTGGAGTTTGTATGAAGATAAAGACGGAAACATATGGTTTGGTTCTTTGCGCGGTGGTATCAGTATGCTGAGCAATTCGCCAAAGTATTTTAAAAACATTCGATACAATGCCAAAGATCCTGCTGAAAATTTCATTTTGTCTTTCTGTGAAGATGAAAAAAAGAATCTTTGGGTAGGAACTGACGGCGCGGGATTAAAATACTGGAACCGAAAAAACAACTCGTATATCAATTACGGAAATAAACTTTCAAGTCCGTTTATTACCGGAATTGTTCGGGATAATAATAACGAAATCTGGCTTTCGACCTGGGCGGGCGGTGTCAATAAAATTAATCCGCAGAACAATTCGGTTACGCAATATTCTTGTTTTAATCCTTTTACGAAACAAATCGAAAAGAATATTTGGTTTGTTTACAAAGATTCGAAAGCAAATATTTGGGCGAGTGCGACAAATGAAGGTTCGCTGTATTTTTTCGATAGAGCAAAAAACAGTTTCGAGCTTTTTGACAAATCAGTTACAAATTTGCAATGTTTGACGGAAACCAGCGATGGAAAACTTTGGGGTGGAAATTATACCAATTTGTTTTCGATCGAAAAAAATACAAGAAAAATCAATAAAGTTTCGATTGGAAATCCAATTCGCTGCATTCACGAAGACAAAGACAAAAATCTCTGGTTGGGAACTCAGGAGGGCGGACTTTTATTATTTGACCGAAAGAAAAATACGTTTAAAAGGCTGACAACAGATGATGGTTTGCCGTCAAATACGATTTTAAGACTACTCGAAGATAAGGAAGGAAATCTTTGGATGAGTACATATAATGGAGTCTGTAGATTTGATAAAAAGAGACAAACGTTTCGCAATTTCTCTGTAAATGATGGTTTGCAGAGCAATCAGTTTAGTTTTAATGCCGGAATTGAATTATCGACAGGCGAGTTTCTTTTTGGTGGAATAAACGGCTTCAACATCTTTTTTCCAGAAGCGATCAAAGGATTCAATCAAAAGAATAATTTATTGCTGAGTGATTTTTCTGTGAATAATCAATCCATAGAAGAAAGTAAAGTCGAAGTTACAAATGACGATTCGACCAAAATGAAAGAAGTAAGTTTAGATTATGATCAAACGGCTTTGTCATTAGAATTTGTAGCAATTGATTATAACAATGCCGATAAAATAAATTATGCCTATTTCCTTGAAGGCTGGGACGAACAATGGAATTATGTGGGGCAGGCCCGAAAAGCAAATTATTCAAGACTGCCGGAGGGAAAATATACGTTTAAAGTAAAAACCACAAATTCAAAAGGTGGCTGGAATAAAGAAGTTAGTCTTATTTCAATTGAAGTTTTACCGCCTTGGTACAGAACCTGGTGGGCATATACCTTGTATTTGCTCGGGATAGCAGCTGCACTTTTTGTTTATCTGGATTACGAAAAAAATAAAGAAGCGCTAAAATATAAGGTCAAAATCGCCGAACTAGAAAGCAAGAAAGAAAAAGAAATTGCCGAGAAACAATCGTCAATGTTTACGTATATCTCGCATGAATTCAGAACGCCGCTTTCGCTGATTATAAATCCGCTGAAAAAAGCAGTTCAGAAAGAACGTGTCGAAAACGGATCTTCGGGCAGTGATTTGGCTATTGCGCATCGTAATGCGAGACGTTTATTGAGTTTGGTTGATCAGCTTTTGCTTTTCAGAAAAGCTGAAAATGATGCCGATTCGCTTAGATTATCGCCTATAAATGTCAATAAACTTTGCAATGAAGTCTATCAATGTTTTGTAATTCAAGCAAAAGACAAAAACATTAATTACAATTTCGATATTCCTGAAAATGAAATTGAGATTATTGGCGATTATGAAAAAATCGAAATTTCGCTTTTTAACTTAATGTCGAATGCTTTTAAATATACTCCAATTGGAGGTGAAATTAATTTGAAATTAACCGAAACTAATTCGGATGTTGAAATGGAAATTTCAGACAGCGGAGAAGGAATCGATAAAGCAGATATTGAGGTCATATTCGAGAAATTCAGACAAATTAATTCGAAAGTTTCTATAAGTACTGGTTTTGGAATCGGACTTTTTATCGTGAAATATTTTGTAGACAAACACAAAGGAAAAGTAAGTTGCAGCAGTGAAATTGGAAAAGGAAGTATTTTTAAACTGACATTTTTAAAAGGAAGCAGTCATTTTGAAAATGCTGTTATTACAAATGATATTCAGCAAAGAAGTCAGCTTTTTGACGAACTGAATATTGATGATACTGAAGAAAATACTTCGGTTAATACTCCGATTTCAGAAACTGATTTTCAAACCGTAATGCTGACTGAAAAACGAACTATTTTAATTATTGACGATAATGATGATATCAGAAATTATCTGATCAAATTGTTTTCAGAAAATTATATGGTTTACAGCGCTGAGAATGGAGAAGAAGGTTTGAAATTGACCAAAAAACATATGCCTGATTTGGTTATTAGCGATATTACAATGGAGCAAATGGACGGTCTTGAGCTTTGCCGAAAGATTAAGGAAAGCAATGATTTGTCTCATATTCCGGTTATTTTATTGACAGCTTCAAAAAATCCAGAAACACATTTACAAGGAATCAACGATGGTGCCGATGATTATATCATGAAACCTTTTGATGATGATATTCTCGTTGCGCGCGTAGAATCGTTATTAAAAAACAGAAGCAATCTTCGTACTTATTTTCTGGACAGTATTACATTAAAAGAAAATACACAGAAAGTTCCGGTCGAATATCAATTTATACTGAAAAAGTGTATTGATATTGTTGAAGCCAATATTCATAAAAAAGATTTTACCATTAAAACTTTTGCCCAGGAAATGGGAATGAGCCACAGAACGCTTTATACTAAAATCAAGATTATTTCCGGACAAACTTTAAATGCTTTTATACGATCACTCCGGATTCGAAGAGCGGCGATGTTAATGCTGACCGAAGACATGAATATTGCACAGGCAAGTGCCGAAGTTGGTTTTGAAGATCCTAAATATTTTAGACAACAGTTTGTAAAACTTTTTGGAATGACGCCTTCAGATTATATTAAAAAATATAAGAGCTCTTTCAACTCTGATTTGAATATTATCAGTTAAAATCCTTTTTCAGACTTTACATTTTCTTAAAGACTTAATTGCATTTTGCAAATGGGAGTGCATTTTTTTGAAAAATTTCAAACGTTTTAGTCTTAAAGTAAGGAATATTTCAACAATTGCAGATTCCTTAAAAATATAGGATTATTTTTTAATAGTCTGTAAATTTTAATCATTTATAATAGTTAATTACAATTTTGACCTCCTTTTTTTTCCATTTTACCCCTCCTTAGAAGTGTGATTTAAACATTTCTTTGCATCTGTAGTAATCAATTAAGTTGTATTACTGTAGAATTATTAAGTGTTATTTTTTTGATAAGTTTTTAATCAGTTTAAAGAATTGAGCCTTCTTTAAAATAAGATTGTAAGAGTTGGTTTTACGTATTACTTATCTGGCCCGCGGCAAAAATCGCGGGTCAAAAAAAATAAAGCTTTACTGTTTTAGAAAAAGAAAAAAAAAGGAAATATTAATCAAACTTTACTAACATGACAAAAACCAAACCACCGATTTTTCATTGTCTGTTTCCGTCTCCAAAAAGGAAAAGACAATCTAGATCTTCAAAAGTGAGTCCGACTCATTTATTTAAACAATCACTTTACGCTTAAAAAGAACAAACTAACCTAACCTTAAAATTAAAGAAATGAAAAAGAATAAATTTTTATTTTTTCTTGCCCTTTTTGCCGTTTTGTTTACAGGATGTCAAAGTAACGATTCAGATTTCGCTCCATCTGATGATCCTACGGTAGTGATAGCTACAAAAGAGATTTATGGCGCGCCAAATAGAAAATTCGAAATCAAAGCGGCGCTTGCTGATGATTTAGGATTAAAAAGTGTAGAAATCCAAATTCCGGAATTATCACTTGATAAAGTAATTTCGTTTGCAACAGATCCTTTGTTGAAAACATACGATCTAAGCTACTTTTTTGAAGTTCCGGCAAACAGAGGAACTTCTGAAGCTTTCAAAATAAAATTGACTATTACAGATGTTTCTGGAAATATTGTAAATGAGGAAATCAACCTTCGTTTAGACGGAGAATTTGCTGCACCATCTATTACTATGGTTTCTCCAAAAGAAGGAGCTGTAATTTTATTGTCAACTAGTAATCAAATGCCAGTAAATTTTGTGGTAAACGACGATTCAGGTATTGATTTTGTACAAATTAAATGTGCTGCTTTAGGAATTGATGAAACTGTTCAATTAACGGGTTCGCCTCAATCTTATACCTTCAATAAAACGTATACATTGCCAGTAACAGCTGCAGATTATGTTTTGACAATTACTGCGAAAGACAAATTTGCTATTCCGAACACTGGATCTTTGAATGTAAATATTGTGGCTACAAACGAGTATCCGGCAATCTATTTATGCGATCAGCCAAAAGGCACTAACCTGACTACTGATGCAGTTGGAGTTCCGATGTATTTCCACGAGAAAAGCGGACAGGATTTTGAATTCAAATATTACGCAGATAAAGACAATAAAGAAGTTTATTTCTTAGGTCAGGAATCAGATTTTGCCCCACATTGTTTTGGTTTGAATGCTGCAGGAGAATTAGCAGATGATGTTGCTTCGGCACCAATTATTTTGCCAACAAAAGGATATTATAAAATCAAAGTAAATCCAAATACTCTAAAATACACAGTTGAGAAATATACGCCAACAAGCAAAGTTTGGGCTGATATTGCCAACGGATTATGGCATGATGATGCTGCATTAAGAAAACCTTTCGTAAGTGTTTGCGGTGGCGGAATTAAAGATGCAAACTGGGATACTTGGAATGCATGGGTTATGACTGGATTGCACTTAAGCAATAATTCGGCAAATCCTTATCAATTAGTTGGTGAATACACTTTAACCGGAACTATGGAGGCAACTTTTACAGGCCAATGGTGGGATCCTTCTTGGAGATTAATCAAAAACGGAATCTGTACAATGTCGCCGGGAGAGAACGGAAATGCTAAATATCCAGCTGCTGCGGGAGTTTACAAAGTAGTTCTTGATACTGAGTTAGAAAGAGTATTTATCACAAAAAAATAGTTACGGCCTTCTTGTAACATTTAATTAATAAAACAGCTTAATATGAAATTTAAATATATAGGATTTTTTATTGCCCTGATGTGTACTGCTGTATCATTTGGACAAATAAAAATAACAGGTACTGTTAAGGATAAAGGTGCAGTGCCAATTCCGGGTGTTAATATCGTTGTAAAAGGAGCTTCAACTAACACGTCAACAGATTTTGATGGAAAGTTCGCAATTGAGGTTCCGAATAAAAATGCGCAAATTGAATTGTCTTTTGTTGGTTTTGCCAATAAAATAGTTCCAGTTAGTGATAAAACTAATTTTGATATTGTTTTAGAAGAATCAAGTCAGGCATTAGATGAAATTGTAGTTGTAGGTTATGCTGCGGTAAAAAAGAGCGACGTAACGAGTTCTATTTCTTCTGTAAAAGGAAAAGAATTGCAAACAATGACAGTAGGAAACGTAACAGAATCACTTCAGGGAAAAGTTTCTGGAGTACAAGTTGTAGGCGCTGGAGGTCCGGGTGCACAACCAAGAGTATTGATTCGTGGTATTTCTACAGTAAACTTAAGCACAGATCCGCTTTATGTAGTTGACGGAATTCCGATGGGAACAAGTATCAATTTCTTGAGCAATAACGAAATTGAATCGATGGAAGTTTTAAAAGATGCTTCTGCAAGTGCAATTTACGGTTCACGTGCATCAAACGGGGTTATCTTGATTACAACTAAAAAAGGAAAAGTTGGAAAAACAAGATTCAATTTTGATACAAGTTCAGGAATGCAGTTTATGAATAATCCGTATCATATGGCTGATGCACAAAGCTATGCAACAATTATGAACACGGCTTATAATAATTCTGGTTATTCAGATTATTTGCCAAATCCTTCTCAATACCAAGGAAAAACTACAGATTGGTGGAATGCCGGAATTAGAAAAGCAAGTCCAGTTGTGAATGCTTCTCTTGGAGTTACAGGAGGTTCTGAAAAACATACTTTCGCAATCAGCTTAAACTACTACAATTCTGAATCTATGTACGAAGTAGGAGGTTGGGAAAGAATTACAATGAGAATCGCAAATGACTTTAAATTCTCTGATAAATTCTCAGCAGGAATTACATTAAACCCGCGTTACGAAACGTATGGTTCTCCAGGAAACTGGGCAGATTTTGACAAAATTGATCCAATTACACCAATTTACAAACCAGCAGATCAATTAAACGGAACTGAAAACGAATACAGCATTTATGCACGTTCTCCTTCGTATATCTGGAATCCGGTTGCAGCTGTAAAACGTTATGATGATTTTACAGATCAATACAACTTGAATACAAATGGTTATTTGCAATATGCACCAATCAAAGGTTTGGTAATTCGTTCACAAGCTTCTATTGAAGTAGGTGACAAAGTAAGGAATAGATTCAGCCCTGACTTTGTGATTGATGCTGCACACGAAAAAGCGGAAATCAATAGTGTTGAAAAATGGAATACTACTAATGTCGATTGGACTTGGCAAAATACAATCACGTACACTAAAACATTTGCTGAAAAACATAATGCCTCTTTAATGATTGGTAACACTATGGAAGAGTATAATGGAAATGATCTTTGGGGTTACGGAGAAGGAATTCCTAACAACTCTGATTCTATGAGAGAATTAAATGCTGCAACAAAAAACCGCAACAGTGGAGGTAATAGCTGGTCAAGTTCATTAATGTCTTATATTTCTCGTTTTTCTTATAACTATGACGGAAAATATTATTTCACAGGTACTTTCAGACGTGATGGTTCTTCAAAATTCATGGAAAACAACAAATGGGCAAACTTCCCTTCTGCATCGGTTTCTTGGAGAATTTTGAATGAAGATTTTATGGAATCGACAAAAGATGTTTTAAGTGATTTAAGATTTAGAGCAGGTTGGGGTAAAGTAGGAAATCAAAACTTACCAAGCGCAGTTTATCAATCTAATATCGGAACAGGTTTTTACCCAATCGGAAGTGATATTGCTGATACTTCTTATCCTTCTACAATGGCAAATAAAGACATTAAATGGGAAACTGTTGAAGATGTTTCTTTCGGACTTGATTTCGGATTATGGAAAAACAAGCTTTCTGGATCTTTAGAATATTACCAAAAGAAAACAAACGATATGTTGTTCTTAAAACAATTTCCAACATATAGTGGTTTTCCTGCATATTCTACAATGTGGACAAACGTTGGTTCTATGAAATCAAATGGTGTTGATTTGTTAGTTTCTTATAAAGACAAAAAAGGAGATTTCTCATACGGTGTAGATGTAACTTTCACAACTGTAAATGTGAAGATGATAAATTTATCTACTGACGGAGAAAAATTATACGGTTCAAGCAACAGAACTTTGACTGTTGAAGGTAATGAGCCAGGCTATTTTTACGGATATGTTGCTGATGGTTTGTTCCAAAATCAAACAGAATTAAACTCTCACACAGACGAGCACGGAACAAAATTACAGCCTTATGCGCAAGTTGGAGACGTTCGTTTTAAAGATATTAACGGTGACGGAAAATTAGACGATAAAGACAGAACAAAAATTGGTTCTCCTTGGGCTGATTACAACGTAGGTCTTAATTTGACTTTCGCTTACAAAAATTTTGATTTAGTAGCGAATTTCTATTCAAGTATTGGAAATGATTTGATCAACCAAAATATTTCAGATTTATACAATGGTGCAAGTTTAACAAATAAAGTTAACGGATTAGATCAAATGGCTTGGCATGGAGAAGGAACTTCAAATTATGTTCCTCGTTTGTCAAAAGATGATAACAACGAAAACTTTACAAAATTCTCTTCATTATATGTTGAAGACGGATCTTATGTACGTATGAAAAACCTTCAGGTTGGTTATTCTTTCTACAATAAATTCGGATTAGATAAACTAAGACTTTCGTTATCAGGTCAGAATTTATGGACTTGGACAAATTATACAGGAGTTGATCCTGAAGTAGGAGGCGGAGTTTTAGGATCAGGTTTTGGAGGATGGAATTATCCAGTTCAGCCAACAATCCTGATGGGTCTTAATGTAGCATTTTAATAAAAACGATCATGAAAAAAATAATAGTATCATTAATCACTTTTTCTCTATTAGCAGTTTCTTGCAGCGATTTTATTGAAAAAGAAGAAAGAGGAACACAAACCTTAGAAAATTATTTTCAGACAGCACAAGAGTGTGAAAATTATGCAAACGAGTTAACACGCAGATTATTAATTCCGAATGACTGGTGGACTTTAGTTGCGCCAAGAGTAACCAACGAAATGTCAACAGATGATGCCTGGATGGGTAACACAGGACAGGACAGCGGTGCGCACAGACCATCTTCGCAATACATCATTACACCTGACAATATGGGTGATATGAATAGTATTTATACGGCGCATTTTTACACGATTCAATCGGCTAATCTTGGTTTGGAGAAAATGGCTGCATCGCCACTTACTGAAGCTCAAAAAAATCAGTACATGGGAGAATCTCTTTTCGTAAGAGCCTATTGCTACTATGAGCTTGTAAACCTTTTTGGAGGAGTTCCGGTATATACAAAATCGCTTGGAACTGGCGATTTGACTTTAAAGCGTAATTCAGCAGCAGAGGTTTATGCACAAATTGAAGCCGATCTTAAAGAATCTGCTGCAAAATTAGAAACGATTCCGGTTAACAGACAAGGAAGAGTTAACAAATGGGCTGCTTATGCTTTATTGGCACGTGTGTCTTTGTTTCAGGAAAAATGGGCTGAGGCAAAACAATACTCAAATAAAGTTATTACTGAAGGACCTTATGCTCTTGAAGCTGATTTCTTGAATATCTGGAACGTAAATAATCATAACGGAGTGGAGTCAATTCTTGAAGCACAGTCTTCATCAGTTCAGGATAAAAGTTTAGGTTCTATGCTTCCTACTTTAGCAGGAGCAAGGGGAGAAGACAAAAAGAATTTCCCAAGCAACGATGCAGCTGACGTTCTTGACGGTTGGGGATGGTGTATGCCAACAAGTGATTTAGAAAATGCTTATTTATCTGAAAATGACGTAATCCGTCGTAGAAGCACAATTACTAAATGGGGTGAAGCTGCTTATGGTGATGAGGTTTTAAACCCAACGCATAAATTCAGTTTGAATGATAATAAATCAGGACGTATTTGCCGTAAATATTATATTCCAATTGCAACGCGTCGTTCATTAGATAAAAAAGATGGTCACTTGCCATTAAACATTCCATTGATTCGTTTGGCAGAAATGTATTTGACAAGAGCTGAAGCAAGCTATCATACTAGCGGAGATGCTTTGGCAGACATCAACATCATCAGAGCACGTGTAAAATTAGATCCAAAAACAGGACTTTCGGGACCAACTTTATTGAGACAAATCTATAAAGAGCGTCGTTTAGAATTAGCTTTTGAAGGTTTACGTCTTTACGATATTCGTCGTGAAAAAGATCCAACAACTGGAAGACCAGTTATCGAATCTATAATGGGACCAAACGGAACTTTTGTGAAATACAACTTGAGTTCAACAGATCCTTACGAAACGACAAACTTAAGAGAACCTCAGGATAAAGGAATCAATTTTAATCCTGCGAAAAACTTATTATGGCCAATTCCTCAGTTAGAAATTGACTTGAGCGGCGGTTTAATCACACAAAATCCTGGTTATTAAAATGAGGTTTAATAGTCAAAATAAAGTAAGTCTGCTGTGTGCAGGCTTGCTTTTCGCTAGCTTACTTTTTGTGGGTTGCGACTCTGAAAAATCGGATAATTCAGGTTCTGAAAATTCGGTTGCCGAATTAAACGTGAATTTAGATATGAATCTTCAGACTATGGAAAGTTTTGGAGCTTCTGATGCTTGGCAGACTAATTTTATTGGAAAAAATTGGCCTTCGGATAAAAGAAATAAAATAGCCGATTTATTATTCAGTAAAGAAGTTGATGCTAATGGAAATCCAAAAGGAATCGGACTATCATTATGGCGTTTTAACCTTGGAGCTGGAAGTACAGAACAAGGCGACGCAAGTGATATTACCGATGAATGGAGACGCACAGAATGTTTTACGACAGATGGTGTAAGTTACAATATGAATAAACAAGCCGGACAGGTTTGGTTTATGAAAGCAGCCAAAGAACGTGGTGTTGAAAAATTATTGGCTTTCGCCAATAGCGCACCTGTTTACTTGACACAAAACGGAAAAGCGCACGCGAGCATTAAAGAATTTTATAATTTGAAAGATGGGAAAATGCCAGAATTGGCTGATTTCTGGGTAAATTCTTTGGACAAATTAAAAACAGAACACGGTTTGACAATCGATTATGTGAGTCCGTTTAACGAACCACAGTACGAATGGGATGGTTCTGCACAAGAAGGTTCTCCGGCGACAAACGCTAATATTTACAGTTTTGTAAATATTTTGTCTCCAAAATTGCAAGCTAAAGGGCTTGCCGCTCAAATTGTAGTTGGAGAAGCAGGAGCTTATGAGCCACTTTATAAAACGGTTTCTGGAAAAGAAAGCAGATCAAATCAAATTGATTATTTCTTTGGAGCAAATTCAACTAAAAAGATTTCTGGATTGAGCAATGTTAAGAAAACTATTTCTGGACATAGTTACTGGCAAGCTTGGCCTTTGAGCGAAATGGTTTCGTCAAGACAACAAGCTGCTTCAAGAATTCAGTCGGTTGGCGGAGTAAGTTTATGGTCTTCTGAATATTGTGTTTTAGAAAGTCCAGGAACAGCTGAATTACCAGGTGGAGCAGGAGCAGGAAGAGATTTAGGAATGCCGCTTGCACTTTGGACTGCACGTATTATCAGTACTGATATTGCTCTTGGAGGCGTAACTTCTTGGCAATGGTGGACAGCAATCAGCCGTGGTGACTATAAAGATGGGTTGATCCATGTTGATGACAACGCAAGCAACGGAGCTGGAAATGCTGATTATTGCAAAAACGACGGTTATATCAGAGATTCAAAAACATTATGGGCATTTGGAAACTTTTCATTTTTCGTAAAACCGGGAATGGTAAGAGTTCAAATCCCAAGTGTTGACAATGCAACTGCTTTAAATGATGTAATGGTAACGGCTTATAAAGATGCAGCTACTAAAAAACTCGTAATCGTTGCGGTAAACATCAGCAAATCGGCGAAAGCCTATAAATTGAATCTTGCGGGAGGAGCTTTGGCTGATAATAAACTAACTCCGTACACAACTTCTGAAACTTTAAGCTTGAAGAAAGGAGCCGCTGTTGATGCGGGAAGTTTAGAAATTCCGTCTAGGTCAGTAGTGACTTTTGTGGGAACGTATAAATAAGGTTCAAAGGGACAATCCCGATAGCTATCGGGACAAAAGACAAAGGTTTTACCACAATCTTGTCATTCCGAGGAACGAGGAATCTCCACGAGTAGCTCGCCAAAGATTGGAGATTTAGATTACGGAGTTACTTGCGAAGATTCCTCGTTCCTCGGAATGACAAACAAGACGATAAAAAAATACGTCAACAAGAAAATAAAAGAATTAAATGAAAAAAGTATATATCTCACTTTTTCTGGTAATGAGTTCGTTGTCATTTGCGCAACGAACTGCCATTATCAGTACAGATAAAGTTGTTCAGACGATGGACGGTTTTGGAGGTTCTGATGCGTGGAGAACTCAGTTTGTGGGAAAAAATTGGCCAGAACAAAAAAAGAATGCCATTGCCGATTTGCTTTTCAGTAAAGAAATCGATGCGCAGGGAAATCCAAAAGGAATTGGGCTTTCGATCTGGAGATTCAATCTTGGTGCCGGAAGTACAGAACAAGGTGAAAACAGCAAAGTTTCAGATGAATGGAGAAGAAGCGAATGTTTTTTAAATGCTGATGGAACTTACGATTTCTCTAAACAAGAAGGACAAAGATGGTTTTTACAGGCAGCTAAAAAACGTGGTGTCGAAAAATTCCTGATTTTTACAAACAGTCCGCCGGTTTTTATGACCAATAACGGATTGTCTTTTGCTTCTCAAAAGAATAAACTGAATCTAAAAGATGGTGCAATTCCGAAATTTGCCGATTTCTTAGTTCAAAGTATTCAGGGATTGGAGAAAAAAGAAGGAATAAAATTCGATTACGTGAGTCCAATCAATGAACCGCAATGGGAATGGATGCCAAAACATGGCGATACAAACAGTCAGGAAGGAACTCCGGCAACGAATGAGGAAATTTATGATTTGACCAAATCACTTTCAGAAAAACTGAAAGCTAACAAAATGAATACTGAAATTGTAATTGCTGAAGCGGCTCAGATTGATTATTTGTATGAAAATGTAAATAAAGAAAATCGCGATAATCAAATTGATTTTTTCTTTGGAAAAACTAAAACGAATGTTTCAAAATTCTCCAATGTAAAAAATGTTATTTTAGGGCATAGTTACTTTACGACTTGGCCAGTTGAAAGACAAGTTTTAAGCAGAAAATTAATTGCTGCGGAAATAAAAAGAAATCCGGGTTTAAAATATTGGCAATCTGAATATTGTATCTTAGAGAATCCGGGAGAAAATGAAATTCCGGGCGGTTCTGGCGGAGGAAGAGATTTAGGAATGCAGACAGCATTATTTGTAGCTCGTTTGATTCATAATGATATTGCTGTTGCAAACGCCGCTTCTTGGCAATGGTGGACATCAATAACGAGAGTCGATTATAAAGACGGTTTGATTTATTTGGATGACGGAAAAAGTAAAGGCGGAACGGAGCCGAATTATGTTAGAAATGATGGAGAATTTCACGATTCAAAACTGCTTTGGGCTTTAGGAAATTATTCACTTTTTGTGCGTCCGGGAATGCAAAGAGTTGATGTTCCAAATCAAAACGAATTAGATGCAGCAAATGATGTAATGCTAACAGCATACAAAGATGTTCAAAATAAAAAATTAATTGTAGTTGCCGTAAATTGCGGAAAATCAGCGCAAAAATACAAGTTCGATTTATCAAAAGGAACTTTAAAAAATAATGAATTTACGCCTTACATCACATCTGAAACTTCAAATTTAAAAAGAAGCGATATTCAGAAAATTGATAACTTAGAGATTCCTGCAAAATCAGTTGTGACGTTTGTGGGAGAGTTTCAATAAAGATAAAATTAGTTTTAAGTTTCAGGTTTCACGTTTGAAATAACCTGAAACTTGAAACCTGAAACACAAAAATATATTAATAGAAAAGCTTAGAAACTTAGAATCTTAGCAACTTAGAACCTTAAAAAGAAATGTTTACAAAAAAAATCATTTTACCAGTTTTACTCTTTTCGTGTCTGTCAGCGAGCAGTCAAGTATCGTTTGGAGATTCGAAGAAAATCAATGACAATTGGAAGTTCAATCTTCAGGAAACGCCAGATGCAAAAAACACAACATTTGATGACAGCAAATGGCAAAATGTAAATGTGCCTCACGACTGGAGCGTAAAAGGACAATTGAGTCCAACTTTAGCGAGCTGTCAAGGTTATTTGCCGGGCGGAATTGCTTGGTACAGAAAATCAATCAATATTCCGCAAAGCAAATCAGGTGAGAAAGTGTATTTGTATTTTGAAGGAGTTTACAACAGAAGCGAAGTTTTCATCAACGGACATTCATTAGGAAAACGTCCAAACGGATATATTTCTTTCGCTTATGATGCAACAGAATTCGTAAAATTCGGTGGAGAAAATACTATTTCTGTTCGCGTTGACCACAGCCAAAGTGCTGATTCTAGATGGTACACAGGTTCAGGGATTTACAGAAACGTTTGGGTAGTTTATGCAAATCCGGTGCATATTTCACAATGGGGCGTTTATGCGTATCCAGAAATAAAAAAAGGAGCAGGAACTTTGAATGTTGAGGTTGATGTTGAGAACGGTTCTTCTGCAAAATCATCTTTGACAGTTGTAAACGAATTGTTTTCAAAAGATGGAAAATCAGTAGCAAAGGCTTCTTCAAAAATTGAAGTTGCGGCTAAACAAAGCGGAAAAATTTCGGCTAAAATAAATGTCAAAAATCCGCAATTATGGGATTTAGATAACCCGAATTTATACGAACTGAAAACTACAGTTTTAAAAGACGGAAAAGAAATCGACAAAACTGTAACTAAAACTGGTTTTAGAGATTTCACTTTCGATCCAAATAATGGTTTTGCGCTTAACGGAAAATGGATGAAAATGAAAGGTGTTTGTTTACACCACGATGCAGGAGTTTTAGGTTCGGCAGTTCCAAGAGAAGTTTGGAAAACAAGATTAAAAACGTTGAAAGAAATTGGCGTAAATGCGATCCGTACAAGTCATAATCCACAAGCGCCAGATTTCTATGAACTTTGCGATGAATTAGGGATATTGGTTTTAAACGAAGCTTATGACGAATGGGAATTCCCAAAACGTAAATGGCTTGAAGGTTGGAACTACGGAACTCCAGGTTTCCAAGGGTCTTTCGATATTTTTGCAGAGTATGCAGAAAAAGATCTAGAAGATTTTGTTCGTCGTGATAGAAATCACCTTTCAGTATTCGGATGGAGTATTGGTAACGAAGTAGATTATCCAAATGATCCATATTCACACCCAGTTTTGGATAAAGGAAAAGACGGTTTTGGACAAGCGGCTTATGGAGGTTATAAACCAGACGCACCAGATGCAATGCGTCTTGGAGCAATCGCAAAACGTTTAGTTGCAGCAGTTAAAAAATACGATAAATCGCGTCCTACAACAGCTGGTTTAGCTGGTGTTGCCATGTCGAATGAGACGGAATATCCAGGAGCGTTAGATATTACAGGATATAATTATACAGAAAGTAAATATCAGTCAGATCACGCAAAATACCCAAAAAGAGTTATTTACGGAAGTGAGAACGTTCACGATATGGAACCTTGGTTAGCGGTAAAAAACAACAAGCATATCTTCGGTCAGTTTTTATGGACAGGAATTGATTATTTAGGAGAATCGGGAAGATGGCCTTCAAGAGGATTTTATTCTGGATTAGTTGATTTTGCGGGCGTAATCAAACCTCGCGGTTATTTCCGTCAGTCATTATGGTCAGATAAACCGATGGCATACGTTGGAACTTATCCGTTAACAAATGACAAAGATGTTTCTAAAGATGCTTGGGCAATTTGGAATTACGAAGCTGGGCAAAAAATCCGCGTAGTTTGTTATACAAATGCTGCAAAAGCACGTTTAGAATTGAACGGAAAAGTAGTTGGAGAAACGAAATCATACGACGAAAAAACCGGAATTATTTATTGGGATATTCCATTTGCTTCAGGAAAATTAGAGGCAATTGGTTTAGATGCAAATGATAAAGAAGTGAGCCGTTATGTGATCAATTCGACACAACAGCCGGTTGAATTAACAATTGCTGAAAAAGACATCACAATCAGCAAAGATAAAGGTGTGGCAAAAATCATGGTTCAGGTAAAAGATCAAAATGGTCTTCCAGTTATGCTTTCAGATAATGAAGTGACTTGTAAAATTAGTGGGCCAGGAATTTTATTAGGACTTGAAGCTGGAAACAACAGCGACATGACCGATTATACAGACAATGTACAAAGAGTTTTTCACGGACATATTGCAGCTTACATTCAGGCAACTGGTGAGGCGCAGCCTATCAAAGTTACGTTTACAAGTCAATGGTTAAAACCTGTAGAAGTGACGATTAACGTGAAATAAAGGCATTTTCTAAGTTAGAGAATTATTAGTTAGTTATTTTAATTTTTCAATTAACCTGTCTGTATTTTTGGTTTACAGGCAGGTTAATTGCATTTTACGAATAAAGTTTATTATATTTGAAGTGTAAATTTTACATTTATTAACATCTAACCACATTATAATGAAAATTAAGAATAGAATTACTCTGGTTTTAGGAGTTGTTTTTGTATCAATTTGTGCTAATGCTCAGACCAAAACATTTGGAAAAGAAGAATTTAAACAATGGGCACAAACACCTCCAATGGGATGGAACAGCTGGGATTGTTACGGACCAACTGTAGAAGAACACGAAGTAAAAGCCAATGCCGATTATATGGCAAAAGAGCTTAAAAAATATGGATGGGAATACATTGTAGTTGATATCAGATGGTTTGTTGAAAATGACAAAGCGGGCGGTTACAATCAGACAGATCCGCGTTATGTGATGGATAAATTCGGGAGATATTTGCCGGCAGTAAACCGTTTTCCTTCTGCAAAAGATGGACAAGGTTTTAAGCCTTTAGCAGATTATGTTCATAAAAAAGGATTGAAATTCGGAATTCACATCATGCGTGGTGTTCCTAAAAAAGCGGTTGAAGAAAAAATGCTAATTAAAGGTGCAAACGGAATTACAGCTGATCAAATTTATTCGACAGCTTTGCAATGCGAATGGTTGAGAGACAATTACACTGTTGTGGCTGACAAACCGGGAGCACAAGAATATTATGATTCTATTTTCGAATTGTACGCACAATGGGGCGTAGATTTTATTAAAATCGATGATTTGTCAAGACCGTATCACGAAGGCGAAATCAACTTGATTAGAAATGCAATCAACAAATGCGGACGCAAAATTGTTTTGAGTACTTCTCCGGGCGAAACGCCAATTTCTGCAGCGCCTCACGTAACAACACATGCTAATATGTGGAGAATGGTTGACGACGTTTGGGACACTTGGCCACACATCACACATTTAATGGATGTTGCTCAAAAATGGTATCCATACATTGCGCCGGGAACATGGCCAGATTGCGATATGATTCCGCTAGGACGTATTTCAGTACGCGGAGAACGTGGTGAAGACCGAATGACGCGTTTGACAAAAGACGAACAATATACTTTAATTACCTTCTTTAATATTTTTAAATCGCCTTTGTTTTTTGGTGGAGATTTGCCAAGCAATGATGCCTTTACTTTATCATTATTGACTAATAAAGATGTGGTAAAAATGCACAATGAAAGCACGGCAGTAAAACAACTTTTCCAGAAAGATGGAAAAATTGCTGTAACTTCAAAAAATGCCAAAGACGGAAGTGTTTATTTGGCATTGTTCAATATTTCTGATGTTGCAGCTCAAAATGTTTCAGTAAATCTTGCTGATCTTGGTTTTACAGGCTCAGTTGAAGTTTTGAATATGTGGACAGGTGAAAAATCAAAAATTTCTTCTAAAGAAATTGGTACAGTTTTAAAAGCGCATGCTTCTGTTTTATATCAATTAAAAGGTAAAAAATAATGATGCGATTTTTTAAAAATAGTCTTTTAGCATTAGTATTGCTTTTTTCAGTCCTTTTTATATTGTCGGGATTTGGCTTAAAGCCGAAAACAGAAAAACCGGACAAAGTATATTTATTTGCCTATTCGACTTTAAAAAATAATGGAAAAAACGGACTTCACTTTGCATGGAGTACGGACCAGAAAAACTGGTTTTCAATTGGTCCGGAATATAGTTTTCTGAAATCTGATTTTGGAAGCTGGGGACCAACAGGAAAAAGCATGTCAGAGCCTTTTATGGTTAGAGACAATGCAGGGATTTTTCATTGTTTTTGGAGTGTAAAAGACAATGTTTTTGCACATTCAGAAAGCAAGGATTTAGTAAATTGGGGAAGACAAAATTACATTCAGGGAATGAAGAATTTTGTTGGAAAAGGTGAAGATAAATCGGTGATTACAAATGTTCAGATCAGTCAGAAAGACGGTCAATATTTAGTTCATTTCAGCGAAAGCGGAAAAAATTATGTCAGTGCGACAAAAGACTTTAAAAATTATAGTCCATCAACAATTGATGCTAATTCTTCTTTGAAATTAAGAAGTGAAATTACGATTCAAGGCGAAGTTGTTCAGGGAAGTTTGTTTCATGTTGATTGGAGTTTGGTTGACAATATGATTCGAAATATGGAATCGGCTAAATTCAGAGAGAAACAAGATAATTCTTCTCCAAAAAGCGATAGTTTGCTTTTTGTCGGATTAAAACCTGTAAAAGCTCAGATTTCAATAAATGGTCAGCAGTCAAAAAAAATCAGCAATATGCTCACAGGCGTTTTTTTTGAAGATATCAATTACGCTGCTGATGGTGGTTTGTATGGAGAATTGATCCAAAATCGTGATTTCGAATATGCGCTTCACGACAAAAAAGAAAGAGACGAAAAATGGAACGCAACAATGGCGTGGAGCGGTGATTTTAAAATTGCCAAAGAAAATCCAATTCATCAAAACAATCCAAATTATGCAGTAATTTCTAAAGGGAGTATCAATAATTCTGGTTTTGATGGAATTGCTTTGAAAGCCAATGAAAAATACGATTTTAGTGTTTTTGTAAAAGGCTCAAAAGCTATTGTTCGTTTGAAATCGGCAAGTGGAGAAACTTTGGCGGAAGCCATATTGACTCCGTCAGCAACTTGGAAGAAAATAAATGTAGTTTTAAAATCTTCAAAAACAGTTAAAGATGCACATTTAGAAATCAGTACAAATAGGGAAACTGCAGTTGATATGGTTTCGCTTTTTCCGCAGAAAACATTCAAAAACCGTAAAAACGGACTTCGTTTGGATCTTGCTGAAGCAATTGCAGATATGCACCCAAAATTCGTTAGATTCCCAGGCGGATGCGTGGCACACGGCGATGGATTGCATAATATTTACAAATGGAAAAACACGATTGGCCCATTGGAAAGCAGAATTCCAATGCGCAACATTTGGGGTTATCATCAATCAATGGGATTGGGGTATTTTGAATATTTTCAGTTTTGCGAAGACTTAGGCGCTGAAGCTGTTCCGGTTTTAGCGGCGGGAGTTCCGTGCCAAAATTCATCTGACGGAGGTTCTGGACAGCAATTCGGAATTCCGATGGAAGATATGGAAGAATATGTTCAGGATGTTTTAGATTTAATCGAATATGCCAATGGAAGTATAAATACCGTTTGGGGTAAAAAACGTGCAGAAGCTGGACATCCAAAACCTTTCAATTTAAAATATATCGGAATCGGAAATGAAGATTTAATCAGCGATGTTTTTGAAGAACGTTATAGAATGATTGTAAAAGCAGTTCAGCAAAAATATCCTGAAATTATTGTGATTGGAACTGTTGGGCCATTTTTTGAAGGAACAGATTACAATGAAGGCTGGAAAATTGCCGATGATTTGAAATTGCCAATTGTTGATGAACATTATTATCAAACACCCGGTTGGTTCATTAACAATCAGAATTTTTATGATGGTTACGACCGCTCGAAATCTAAAGTTTATTTGGGCGAATATGCTTCGCGCGGTAATAAATTTTACAATGCTTTGGCGGAAGCCTTATATTTAACTGGCGTTGAACGAAATGGAGACGTTGTTGAAATGGCTTCTTATGCACCGTTATTGGCAAAAGAAAAGCATACGCAATGGAATCCAGATTTGATTTATTTCAACAATGATGAAGTAAAACCAACAGTAAACTATTTTGTACAAAAGCTTTACGGACAGAATCCAGGAAACCAATATATCGAAAGTACAGTAAAATTATCTGATTCAAATTCAGAAGTTAATAAACGTATTGGAGTTTCTGTTGTAAAAGATAATGCTTCAGGAGATTTGATTATCAAGTTAGTAAATGTGCTTCCGGTTGCGGTTACGCCTTCAATAGAAACAACAAATTTACCATTGACAGAAACGGCTGATTATAGTGTATTGACAGGTACGCCAGAAAATACAACAGCAAGACCTACAACACAAAAGTTGACGGTTAAAGAAGCTTTTTCAAAAGAATTGCCTCCATATTCGTTTGCAGTAATTCGTATTAAAACAAATAAGCTTTAATATTAAAGCAGAAAACAAAAGGAATAAAAGAATGAAAAAATTAAAATTTAGCCTTGTTGCACTAGCGTCATTTTTTAGTGTTTTGCAAGCTCAGAATAATCAAAAAGGAACACCGCCTGTTATTGCCGAAAAAGATTTAACAGCCTATTTATTTGTTTATTTCACAGGAAATAAAGTCGAAGAAGAAGCAGTCCGTTACGCCGTAAGTGCCGATGGATATCACTATTATCATTTAAATGACAATAAACCCGTTTTAGACAGCAAAGTAATCAGTTCAACCGGAGGCGTTCGTGATCCGCATATTTTGCGTGGCGACGATGGCAAAACTTTTTATATGGTTTTGACCGATATGACTTCGTCAAAAGGCTGGGATAGTAATCGTGCGATGATTTTATTAAAAAGCACGGATTTGGTAAACTGGACAAGCAATGTTGTCAATATTCAGACTGCATTTTCGGGAAATGAAAACCTAAAACGCGTTTGGGCGCCACAGACTATTTATGATGCAAAAGCCGGAAAGTATCTAATTTACTTTAGTCTGCAATACGCTGGCGGCCCAGACAAAATTTACTACGCTTATGCAAATAAAGATTTTACAGCTTTAGAAAGTGCACCAAAATTATTGTTTGTTCCAAAATCAGAAAGAGCTTGTATCGATGGTGATATTATTGAAAAAGATGGCGTGTATCATCTTTTTTATAAAACCGAAGGCGGAAAAGCAGGAATTAAAGTTGCTACAACAACTGATTTGACTTCTGGAAATTGGACTGAAAATGATAATTATCTGCAACAAACAAACGACGGTGTTGAAGGATCAAGTGTTTTCAAACTAAACAATTCTGACGATTATATTTTGATGTATGACGTTTATACAAAAGGAAGATATCAGTTTACAAAAAGCAAAGATTTAGAGAATTTCACCGTTATCGATAATGACATTTCAATGGATTTTAATCCGCGTCACGGAACTATTTTACCTATTACACGTTCTGAATTGAAACGTTTGACTGCAAAATGGGGAACGCCTGAGAAACTCCCAAAAGTAAATAATAATCCGGTTCTAGAAGGTTATTATGCTGATCCTGAGATTCTGTATTCCAACAAAACCAAAAAATATTATATCTACCCAACAAGCGATGGTTTTGATGGTTGGTCAGGATATTATTTTAAAACCTTTTCATCAGATAATTTAACTGATTGGAAAGACGAAGGAATTATCATCGATCTTAAAAAAGATGTGACTTGGGCAAACAGAAATGCATGGGCGCCTTGTATTGTGGAGAAAAAGATAAAAGGAAAATACAAGTATTTCTATTATTTCACAGCAGCTCAAAAAATTGGCGTGGCTTCTTCAGATAACCCAGAGGGGCCATTTACAGACAGTGGAAAAGCTTTAGTAAGTTCGCGTCCAGAAGGAATAAAAGGTGGTCAAGAGATTGATCCAGATGTTTTTACAGATCCAAAAACTGGAAAAAGCTATTTGTACTGGGGCAACGGATACATGGCTGTAGCCGAATTAAATGATGACATGATTTCACTTAAAGAAGGAAGCACAAAAGTGATTAAAGTGGACAAAACTTTCCGCGAAGGAACTTATATATTTTACAGAAAAGGAACATATTATTTTCTATGGAGCGAAGACGATACGAGAAGCCCGAATTATAAAGTGAGATACGGAACTTCAAAATCACCGCTTGGACCAATTGAAATTCCGCAAAACAATATTGTAATTCAGGGAATTCCAGATCAGGGAATTTATGCAACAGGACATAATTCGGTTTTACAAATTCCAAATAAAGATGAATGGTATATTACGTATCACCGTTTTTCATATCCAACTGGAATTAAAATGGGTGAGGCCGGAGGTTTTCACCGCGAAGTTTGTATGGATAAATTAGAGTTCAATGCTGATGGAAGTATTAAGCAGGTTGTTCCGACGCATTCTGGAATTTCTGCTTTGAAAAAATAATATCTAAAGTTTTAATTTTATAAAGAAGCTGTTTTTACAATGTAGAAACAGCTTTTTTATTTTTAAAATAAAATTTAACAAAATGAGGTTTTACGTAAAGACAAATTAATTTTAAATAGCATCTTTACTTCATTCAAAAAAACAATTTAAAACTTGTAAAAGCATTTATAAAAAAAAATAAGCAGAACTATGATTAATAAATTTAAAAGGATTTTTGGCAACGGAATAGCTTATGGGATTTACTATTTTTTGTTGTGCCATCTTATTGGATTTATTGGTAATATGCCAGCTAAAAGTGTTCTTAAAGTTTCTATTCCAGTTGCTTTAATAACTTTACTGATTAATGGACTTATTTATAGCCGATTTACAAAAAGAGAAAAGCTACTAAAAGCGATTACTTTTCAGGAAGCTGATGTTGTTAATTCTAAATTGGAAGGTATTGCCAATCATCAGGTTGAAGATGATTTAGTTTCTGGAAAATTATGTATTACAGAAGAGGAACTGATTTTTATTAGTTCCAATAAAAAAGAATACAGATGGTCATTAACTTCATTTGCATCATTTCATTTTTATCCAACGATTTTTAATAAAGGAGGCGAGTTTGTCATTAAAGATCAAAATGGTCGCCGGATTATGTTCGAAGTCGATTATATAAAATCATGGAAAAACTTACTTTCTTGATTTAAGGCAATACAAAAAATCAATATTGTCATTTAGCTGTTAAAATTTGTAAACACAAAAACATGAAAATAAAACTTTACACAATTCTATTTCTATCTTTTTCCTTGTTTAGTTTTGGTCAAGAAGACTTAAAAATTAAAAATGAAATAGCGGCTTTTTTTGCAAAAGCTGATAAAAAAAATCTCCAAAGTGTACTTCCGTTTGAAGTAAATAATAAAGTGGGTTTAATAGATGCCGTAACCAAAAAAGTATTGCTTAATCCTATTAAAAATTTTCAAGTAAATACATTATTTAATCCTGTAATGACAGGTTATTATAAAGATCATGAATTTGCTGTTGATTCTAAGAATTTTAAAATAACGCTGAAAAAATCGCCAACTAGCAGTCCTGATTTAGTTCCCACAATGGCTGAGCCCAAACGAGAAAAACCAGATCCAAAGATTTCTTATGATACTAATTTTAAAGGATTCTCTGTAGATGAATTTGGAAATTTGAAGACATATGCAAGAATTTATAAAGGAGATATTTTTCTGAATCTCGACCCTTTTAAATACAAGGGAAAATATTATGCGATTGCAGGAAAAAAAATGGCTGATGGCAAAACTTATTTTGGCATAATTGATACTGACGGAAATACACAGCCAAACTTTGATTTTGTTTACAGCCAATTATCTTTTAATGAATTTGCGAAGAGTGAGGATGACATTTGGTTTATTGCGAACGCCTCTATAAATTATTCTTGTGAGGTATTGCTTGAAAGTGCATTTTTTATTAATATGGAAGGAAAGGAAAAACTTAGAGGGGAAATGCCGAATTATCCTAGTTCAGATATTTTTGGATTGAATGCTAATTGTTCAGGATGCATAAAATATAGTAGTGTTTTGGATATTGAAAAAATGGATTGGATCATTAAACCACAATCAAAAATAAAAATCAGATGGATGGACTATACTTCTAAAACCGTTTTAGACATTAAAAAGGCTAGTGATAGAAATAAAGCTAAAATCTATATTAAAGTATTTGGAGGTGGTTTGACTTATTATATGGATTTAGATTTGAAGACTAAATATCTACCAGCAAATATCAAATAATAACTGTAGAATGGGCATAAAAAAACGAGGCTAATAGGCCTCGTTCTTATTTTATATTAGATTTTAAGCTGTCTGATCATCAGTTTCAGCCTCAGGAGCATTTTTCTTTACAGATTCGATTCCGTTTTCTCTTGCGGCAACACTTTCGTACATTTCGCTAGATCCAATAATTTGTCCGTTGCTGGCTTTTAAATTAAAATACGGTTTTCCATTGCTTGACTCTTTTCTGTCGTAGCGGCCATCATCTTGTGAATTTGTTTTCACAGATTCGATTCCGTTAGTAGCGGCAGCTTTAGTAGTATAACCTTCACTTGCTAAAATTGTCTGGCCATTTCCAGCTTTTAAATTGAATTGAAATTCTCCGTTGGTTCTTTTAGTAATCACAAATTTTCCCATGTAGCTTTTTATTAAGGTTAGGTAATATTTTTTTTGCTAATTATAAAAATACAAAACTTCATCATATAATTGATATTGTAAGAAAAAATAATCGTTTAGGATTTGTTAAGTAATTTTCTTAAAAGTAGGAAAATATTGTATATTTGAAAGAATGCTAAAATTTAAGGTTATGAAAAATGGATTCATTTTAATGCTGATTGCAATACAGCTGATTTCTTGTCATTCTAAGGTAAAACAAGAAGAAAATAAAATAATTGCTTTAGATTCAGTAAATGCTAAGATCGAGGAAAAATCGAAAGAAAATGTACTAGTTTATGAAGGAACACTTCCTTGTGCAGACTGCAGCGGTATCCAGACTGTTCTTAAAATTGATTTAGGAAACGGAACGATGGAAGCACAAAAGTTTGAGATTTCAAGTGTTTATAAAGGAAAATCGCCTGAAAAAGAGTTTGTAGAAAAAGGCAATTTTAACACGGAACGTGGTTTAGAAAACGACCCAAACGGAACAATTTTTATTTTAAATTGGGATAAACCTACCGAAAAACAAATGTATTATGGCTATTTGAGTACAGATAAATCAAAAATTTATATGCTCGACCGCGATAAAAAAATCATTAAATCGGAGTTGAATTATTCTTTGGAATTAAAAAAATAAAACACTCTAAAAATACTTTCTTAAATAAGAGATATTATAAACTTAAATGATTTTCCTGCTTTTAAGTTTATAATATTTTTTACTTTTAGGCTGTTAAAGAATCATCAGAAGTTTGTTTTACTGATGAACAATTATTTTATGAAAGAAATCAGCGAAATTTTAAACGCTTATTCAGAAGCAAATGCAGCAGGAAAAAAAACAGCTTTGGCAACGGTAGTCAAAGTTGAAGGTTCATCATATCGCCAGCCGGGTGCCCGTATGTTGGTTACTGAAGATGGTTTGCTAACTGGGGCTATAAGCGGAGGCTGTCTGGAAGGCGATGCATTGCGAAAAGCACTCCTTTCCATCAATCAAAAACAAAATAAATTAGTTACTTATAATACGAGTAATGAAGACGATGCCGAAATTGGCCTCCAGTTGGGATGTAACGGAATTGTACATATTTTGTTTGAATACATTAATGACGAATTGGAAAACAACCCAATCCAACTTTTGAGTCAATTAAAAGCGGAAAGAAAAGAAGCGGTTGTGGTTACAATTTTTTCATTGAACAAAAGAGCAATTCAGATAGGAACAAGCTTGTTTTTTAGAAAAGACAGTCCGACATTACATCATCATAATAATGTATTGAATTTGATTTCGGATGCCAAGGAAGTCCTCGAAACTAAAATAACATCTATAAAAAAACTGCAGGAAGGCACAGATGACGAAGCTTTAATCGAATATATAAATCCGCCAGTTTCGCTAGTAATTGCCGGTGCAGGAAATGATGTACAGCCATTAGTAAAAATGGCAACTTTATTGGGTTGGGAAGTAACCATTGGAGATGGACGGAGTGCTCACGCTACAAAAAAACGTTTTCCAAAGGCAAATCAGGTTTTGGTTGTAAAACCATATGATTTTTTAGATACCATTACAATTGATGATCAAACGTATTTTGTTTTAATGACGCATAACTACAAATATGACTTGGCAGTTTTAAGATTATTATTGAATACAGATTGTCGTTATATTGGAATTCTCGGGCCAAAATCAAAACTGAACCGAATGCTTGATGATCTTCAAATGGAAGGAATTAATGTAAACGAAGAACAGCTAAAAAGAATTCATAGTCCAGTTGGACTTGATATTGGTGCTGAAACTTCTGAAGAAATAGCTTTGTCGATTGTTTCTGAAATCAAAGCTTTTGCTTCGGGAAAAACAGGGACTTCCTTAAAATATAAGTCAGGGAAAATACACGATGAAATTCATTATGGAGCATAAAAATCAAAATAAAACAGGCATTGTAATTTTGGCTGCTGGAAATTCTTCAAGATTAGGACAGCCAAAACAACTTTTAGGCTACAAAGATTCTACGCTTTTAAAAAATACAATTGCAGAAGCATCTTTAGTTCCAAATGCAAAAATTATTGTGGTTACTGGCGCAAATAATCAATTGATTGAAGAAGAGCTTGATCCGTCAAAAATAAAAATAAGTTTCAATCCAAATTGGGAATCTGGAATGGCGTCATCAATTGTGAATGGACTTCAAAAATTATTGATTTTATATCCTGATTATGAAAATTGCATTTTTGCAGTGTGTGATCAGCCTTATGTTTCGAGTTTGATTTTTGAAAATTTGATTCAGGAACATAATAAAACCGGGAAAGGAATTGTAGCTTCGGCTTATTCGGAAACATTAGGAACGCCGGTTCTTTTTCATAAAAACTACTTTGCTGAATTATTGGAATTAAAAGGACAAGAAGGTGCAAAAAAAATAATCAGTAAATTTTCAGATGAGGTAGTTTCTATTTTGTTTGAAAAAGGAAATATTGATATCGATACTGAAGACGATTATAATAAATTGATGTCTGAGTTTTGAGTTTTCTCCCGCACATTCAGCAGATTAAATAGATTATTTATTAAAAGTATCTATGCCAATCTGAACAATCTGCAAGAGCCTATAACTTTTTGAAAAAATCTATTGGCTTAACTGTTGAACTAAAGTCAAAACACGTTCAATAGTTTCTTCGATTTCTTCTGAGGTTGTAAATTTTCCTAAACTGAAACGAATAGAACTCAAAGCATTTTCATCAGATAATCCTAAAGCTTTCAAAACATGCGATGGCTCTGATGTAACTGCCGAGCAAGAAGAACCATTAGAAACCGAAATATTTCCCAAAGCCAAAATCAACTGTTCTGAATTTACTCCCGGAAAACAGATATTTAAAGTGTTGTAAATTCGGTCAGTAAAACTTCCGTTTATAAAAGAACCTTTAAATTGCAATAAACCAGCTTCTAGTTTATTTTTTAATTCTTCAATTCGTTTTTTATTGTCATTCATTTCGGTCAAAGCGATTTCGCTAGCTTTACCTAAACCGATAATTCCCGGAACATTTAGTGTACCGCTTCGTAATTTTCGCTGTTGATCGCCGCCGTGTAATTGTGGGACGAGTTTAATTTTGGCTTTCGCCGAAATATAAAGCGCGCCAATGCCTTTTGGTCCATAAAATTTATGTGCCGAAAAAGGCAAAAGATCAATTCCAAGCGCCTGAACATCAATTTGAATTTTTCCTACTGTCTGAGTTGCATCACACATAAAAAGAGCACCTTTAGAATGCACGATTTTAGATATTTCTCCAATATTTTGAAGAACGCCAGTTTCATTATTAGCCATCATGACGCAGACTAATACTGTTTTATCAGTAATATTTTGATTTAAAATTTCAAGATCTAAAATACCATTAGCAGCCACAGGCAAATAAGTAACTTCAAAACCGATGGATTCCATAAACTCACAAGTTTTTAAAACCGCTTTGTGCTCTGTTGCGACAGTAGCAATATGTTTTCGTTTGTGATTTGCCAAACCTTTTATAGCCAGATTGATTGATTCTGTTGCTCCAGAAGTAAAAATGATTTCATCTTCCTGAGCACCAATAAGATTTGCAGTTTGCCATGCAGCATTTTCAACAGCTTCGTTTACAGTTAGCCCCGCAAGATGATTACTTGTGGCATTTGCGTAAGAATGCGTAAAATAAGGAAGCATTGCATTCAAAACTCGTTCATCTACACGTGTTGTAGCATTATTATCAAGATAGATGATTGGCTGTTGCGACATAATTTTAGGTTGATCTTGTAAAAATAAAAAAATAAATCTGCTGTTCCTGTTTTTTTAACCGCAAAGAACGCAAGGTTTTTTACTTAGTGATTTGCAAAATCGCAAAGTTCGCAAAGCTCTATCCATAAAGCTTTGCGAACTTTGCGTTTATTTAACATTAGGAAGATCAAAATAACTTTGCGTGCTTTGCGGTTAAGCCACACCACGAAATTGTAATTATTCTAAATAAAGCTAATGTTTGAATTTTATAATTTTTTGTGGCGTAAGATTGTTAAATTTGTTAGAATAACTAAGATGTTTTGCTAATTTAAAAATAGACTAAATGGCTTCTAAAAAAACAAATCAGAGTAAAGAAACTGAGGAAAATTCAAGTTCCCGCCGTGACTTTATAAAAAAATCAGGACTTCTTACCGCTCTCGCTTTTACGCCGCCTTCATTGGTTATGGCATCTGAGAATAAATGGGATGAAAAAATAGCTGAATATTTAGAAACTGTTCCGCTTTCTATTGAAGTAAATGGTAAAAAACATAATCTTAATATCGAGCCCAGAACTACTTTGCTCGATTTACTAAGAGAACAATTACATCTGACAGGAACTAAAAAGGGCTGCGACCACGGTCAATGCGGTGCTTGTACCGTACACATAAACGGAACCCGAATTTTATCCTGTTTGACTTTGGCAACTATGCAACAAAATGCTCAGGTTACTACAATCGAAGGACTTTCGAAAGGGAAAAAACTGCATCCAATGCAGGAAGCTTTCATCAAACATGATGGTTTCCAGTGTGGGTATTGTACGCCTGGTCAAATCATGTCAGGAATTGCCTGTATTAAAGAAGGGCATGCTAACAGCAGAGAAGAAATTAGAGAATATATGAGCGGAAACATTTGTAGATGTGGTGCTTATCATAATATTGTTGATGCAATTACAGAAGTTAAGGAAGGAGGGATGCTGTCATGAAAAATTTCCAAATAATTAAGGCTCTATCATCTAATTCGGCGGTTTCGAGCATCAGCAAAGAAAATTCGGCGATGTTTATTGCAGGAGGAACAAATCTTGTTGATTTGATGAAAAAAAATATCGCCGCACCTGATAAATTGGTCGATATTACAGCTTTGGATTTAAAAAAAATAGAATTCTTAAGCGGAAAAGTATCAATTGGTGCATTGGCAAAAAATAGTCAGGTTGCAGAGGATAAAGCAATAAAAGAAAAACATCCTTTATTGGCTTTAGCTTTAGCTGCAGGAGCATCGCAGCAAATTAGACATATGGCAACTGTAGGTGGAAATATGTTGCAACGCACGCGCTGTTCGTATTTTTATAATACTGATATGCCTTGCAATAAAAGAGTTCCAAAAAGCGGATGCGGTGCAATTGGCGGTTCAAACAGAATGGCAGCAATTTTTGGCGCTTCTGAAAGTTGTATTGCAGTTCACCCAAGCGATATGTGTGTGGCTTTGGCAGCACTGGACGCAACAGTTTTAGTAGAAGGCCCAAAAGGAAAAAGACAAATCAAATTTACTGATTTTCACCGTTTGCCAGGAAATACGCCTGAAAAAGACAATACACTTTTAGATAAAGAATTGATAACTTCAATTGAAATTCCAGATAATAATTTCAATAAAAATGTACATTATTTAAAAGTGCGAGACAGAACGAGTTATGCTTTTGCATTAGTTTCTGTTGCTGCAGCTTTGGATATTCAAAACAATACTATTAGTAGTGCACGTTTGGCAATGGGCGGTGTAGCACATAAACCTTGGAGATTGACGGAAGCGGAAGAATTTCTGAAAGGAAAAACGATTTCTGAAACTACTTTTAGACAAGCAGCAAATTTGGCAATGAAAGGTGCAAAAAGTTATGGGGATAATGATTTCAAATTGACTCTTGGACCAAATGCCATTGTAGAAGCATTAACTATAGCATCATCTAAATAATTGAATTATGAGCAAGACAAGTAATATTAATAGAGTAGATGGGTTTGCTAAAGTAACAGGTTCCGCTACTTATTCGGCGGAATATAAAACAGACGGGGTTGTTTATGCCTGTTTGGTCGGAAGCACAATTGCGAAAGGAAAAATAAAAAGCATTGATACTAAAAAAGCAGAATGGGCTCCGGGAGTTTTGGCTGTAATTACACATTTGAATGTGGATAAACCATCTGGATATCAAAAAGCAAAAGACAAACATAATTTTGGACAGCCACTGCAGATTTTTAAAGACGATTCTATATTGTATTACGATCAGCCAATTGCACTTGTAATTGCTGATACTTTTGAGCGTATGCAATATGCAGCAAGTTTAATTAAGGCAGATTATCTTAAAGAAGAACACTCAACTGAACTTAAAAAAGCAGCCGATAAAGAAAAGAAAGTCGAAACGGACAAAGGCAATGATTATCACCGTGGAGAACACGACGGTTATAAAAATGCTGAGGTTGTTTTAGAAACCGAATATACGATTCCGACGGAAGTTCATAATCCAATGGAATTAGCCAATATAATTGCAAAATGGGAAGGAAATAAACCAATTTTATATACCAAAAGTCAAGGTGTTGAAGGAACGCGCAGAAGTGTAGCAGGAGTTTTTGATGTTCCTGCGGAAGATGTTGAGGTGCATGCAGAATATATTGGAGGCGCATTTGGAATGGGATTACACACCTGGCCGTATGAAATTGCGGCTTTAATTGGTGCAAAAAAATTAAATCGCCCAGTGAAATTAGTTTTGCATCGCGAACAAATGTTTACGAATGTTGGTTTCAGACCTTATACCATTCAGAAAATGGGTCTTGGTGCTACGAAAGATGGAAAACTCACAGGTTTGACGCATGAAGCCGTTGCCATGACTTCAAGTTATGAAGATTTCATGGAAGGAACGGTAAACATGTCCCGATTTATTTATGATTGTGCCAATGTTTCAACACGTTATCGCATTGTGCCTTTGGATACTTGTACGCCAATCTGGATGCGTGGTCCGGGTGAGGCGACGGGTTCATTTGCATTAGAATGTGCGATGGACGAAATGGCTTATAAACTAGATTTGGATCCAATAGAATTTCGTAAACGTAATTATGCCGAAAAAGATTTGGAGCAAAATAAACCTTGGAGCAGTAAATATCTTTTAGAATGCTATGAAGGCGGAATGGAACGCATTGGTTGGAAAAACCGTAAAAACAAACCTGGATCAGTTCGTGAAGGTGAATGGTTAGTCGGATACGGAATGGGAACTGGAACTTTTGGCTGTTATAGAAGTCCAACTTCAGTAAAAGCAAAATTTTCGGCTGATGGAAATTTAATACTTCAGTGCAGTGTGAATGATATGGGGCCAGGAACGGCAACGATGATGACAGCTATTGGTGCAGAAATTATGGGAATGCCAGTTGAAAATATAATTATAGAAATGGGTAAAAGTGGTTTGCCGAAAGGACCAACACAAGGAGGATCGGCGACGACTTCATCTGTGGGTTCTGCGGTGCATGATTCTTGTAATTTATTAGTCAGCAAAATACTTGGTTTAGCTAACGAAACTCCAATTTTTAAAGGAACTCCTATTGCAGATTTGACTTTTACCAATGGCGTAATTTCTTCAAAAAACAATTCAAAAACCGTTTCTTTGGCTTCGTTATTGGCTGCAAATAAATTAGAAGATTTTGCAGTAGAAAACCAATCTAAAGGAAATGAAGAAGCTAAAAAATATTCAATTTATTCGTTTTCTGTCCACTTTGTAAAAGTTTTAGTGAATCCGAATATTGGAAAAATAAGATTAGCTCATGTAGTTTCTTGTGCTGACATTGGAACTGTAATTAGTCAAAAAACGTCAGCTGGACAAATGTTCGGTGGAGCTGTTGGTGGAATCGGAATGGGATTAATGGAAGCTTTAGAAATTGATCATCGTTTCGGTCGTCCAATTAATAATAATTTCGCCGATTATCATGTTCCTGTAAATGCTGATATTGAAAAACAGGAAGTCTTTTTCGTCAATAAAAAAGATCCAATCAGTAATCCAATGGGAACAAAAGGTTTGGGAGAAACCGCTTTAGTCGGAATGGCGCCTGCAATTGCAAATGCCGTTTTTAACGCAACAGGAAAGCGTGTACGAGATTTGCCAATTACATTGGATAAGATTATTGAAACTGCCAAGGTTTAGGAAATAATATATTTATAAAATTAAAAAACCGTCTGATTATTTCAGACGGTTTTTTTTATGCTTTAAAACTAAATTGAAAGAAAAATATTATATTTTATATTTTGTAAGAAAATTATTTTAATTTAGGTAAAAAAAATTATGAGCGGAAAACATGTAGTAGTTCAAGGTGCAACGCTAAAATGTAAGTTTAGTGAAAAGCCTCAAACGGATATTTTAAAAGTAAAATCACAAAATAAACATTTTGCAAATGACAAAGATGCATCAAAAAAGCTAATTGCAACCACAAAAGAAATAGGACAAACTTTAGAGAAAAACACCTTTGGTAATTGTAAACTGCAGCCTACCGGAAGTAGTTACAAACCTTGCCAGGCTGTAATAAATCAATGGAGTGCTTTCTACGAAAAAGTGACCCTAAGTAATCAGGGTAAAATATTAGTTGAAGACAGTAAAGCAACCTGTCCAATTGGAGGGCCAGACTGCATAAGCGTTGTGAAACATGGGCAGAAGGTGGAGATAAGCAAGCAAAATATCAAAAATGCAAGCGAGCTTTTGAGTAATCAGATAAATCCGTTGGTTAATATGGCTGAATTTAAAGAGAGTTTAGAAGATCACGATTCAATTTGTAAATAAATAAAAGTACTATGTCAGATTTTAAAATAATAGGAAATCCAAATCCTGTAGTTGGAGTTCTTGAGATATATACTGTAAGTGATTTTTTTGAGAAAATTCAGAACAGTCCTTTTAGTGAAGAAAATAGTTTTTCTTATAATCCTGTTTATTGGGAAGTGTATGTTTTAGAATTTGGTAAATGGCGAAAAACAAAAGAGAATGATAAAAGAGGAAATAAGGTTTCTTATACTTTTTTGGAAAAAAGCCTGACAAGAAATGGTATTCGTATTTTGGCACGAAAAGGCGATAAAGTAGCTCGACTCGATATAAAGCCACTTTCTGCACAACCAAAAATAGATCATATCGAACTATTAGATAAAAACGGTGCCAAAATAAAAGGACGTTTATCATACGGACAAACTGTTAAAGCAAGGGTATTTTGTTTTAATATGGAAAGACGCAGTGTATCGGTTACCATGTGGGAAGATGATGTAAAAGGTGCCGGGCATAATAAAGCCAATGAAAAAAACTTTATAGAAACACTTTCTGGAATTGTGAAATTCGGAAAGGCGGATATTGATTTTCTTTTAAAACCAAGCTTTGCAAAAATTGCTGAAAGAAGAGGTCACGAAAAAGATAAAAGTCATGAGTTTTATGTAACCGCAGAGTACAAAGATGGCAAAATAGCCAGTAATAATATCAATGTAAATGCGCTTGAAACACCAGTTGCTCCCTACAAAGGAAAAACAACTCCGCATCAGCCTGTTAAAAACAAGACCACAGACCAGAAACCTATAAATGATTCACAAAAACCTAACGTGCCAACTGCTACAAAAACAGTGAAGGGTAAAATTAATGCTGTACATATTACAGATATAGCAGGGAATCAGATTAAAGGTGTGTTTAAAGAAAAACAGATTAAAGTCTGGATAAATTCGACAGGATTAACAGGAAAAGAAGTTCGCCTTAAATTATACGATGACGATTTGGTCAGCAATGACTTGTTGTTAACTGATAATTTCACTATTAAATCCGACCTTCATATAGTAACGGTACCATTAGATATTATACCTAGAAGTCTAGGCGGAAGCAATTGGGCTGAAGGGAACGAGCAGGAATTATTTACTGAAATCGAAGTTTTGCAAACTCATGATTTTATTAAAAGTGCAATCGTTGATGTTGATGCTACTGTTTTTAAGCAGGATCCTGTTGAAACAACTAATAAGGTTTTGAAGGTTGATGTTGAGGATAAAAAGGAAAAGAAACCGGAATCAAAAGGAAAATGTTATTGTAACAGAGATATAACTGCGGATGAACTTAGTAAAATGGTAAAAAACATTAGAGATAATACCTTCTACGATGGGAAAACAATAACTTTTTTTCATAGTGATAAATTATTCTATTTATATTCAAATGTTCCAAAATCAGACAGAACATTTGAAAAATTTGCCGAAGCTATAAACAAAGCATTTAAGAAATATGAAATAACAACATGCGCAAGAAAAATACATTTTCTTGCAAATATGTATGTCGAAACAATGTATTTTACTGCAACCCGTGAAGGAAAAGGAACTTCTGGTTTTAGATATGATCCTTATAGAGGAAGAGGATTTCAACATTTGACTTGGGAAGACAATTATAAAAAATATAAAAAAGAAACTGGAATAGATATAATCAGTGATTATGAAAAGGTCGCAGATGATTTAAATATTTCCGCAGATACAGGTGCTTGGTATTGGAAAAAAACTGGAATAAACGAGTACGCTGATAAAGACAGCATTTTTGATACTTCTAGACTAATTAACTATCCAGGAGCAACAAAAAGTTCATCAATAAATGGTTATAAAGATAGAGAAATAGCATGGAGAGAATTGAAAAAGATATTTAAATTTCCTTTTGATTGTGTAAGCAAAAAGAGCATAAATATTACCTCAGATAACTGTCCAAAATGCAAAGTTAGCCATTATGACTTAACCGACAAAGTAGAATGGCAAACTCAATTTGACTCAAAATGGGGTGGTATTGATGCACAAAATGTAGCTTGTAAAAAAACTTGTGATGATATATTAAATAAGCAAGGATTGACTTCAACATCTCCTACAAATAAATTTCAGACTGCATTAGAAAATAGTAACCATACTTTATTAGTAATAAATACTGAAGAGTCTAAAAGAGGAATTAAATATTTGGATTTGCAATTAAAAGAAGGAAATCCGGTTCAGGTCGGAGTAAATCATGCCTTAAATTATAAAGGAGGAAAATTAAATGAGGGAACAACCGACCATTTTGTAGTAATCATTGGAAAATCATGTGAAAATGGAAAAGTATATTACAGATTTTACGATGTAGGCACTCGTAATAAAAGTAAAGGAACAAGCAGTGATAATCGCCTTTATCTCGACACTTCAAATTATTCATTAAAAGGAAAAACCGCTTATACAAATCATATTTATACAGTTACACAAATAAGAAATAACAAAAAAGGATGAAAAAATTAGTATTAATTATATTTTTATTAAGCATAGTAATATGCTGTAAATCTCTAGATAGCAACGAAGATTATGTAGGAACTTGGCAAGAAGTTCAGCAAAAAAATAATGAATTTGCAATAGTAGATTGTGGTTATGATGGAGAAAGCATAAAGGTTTCCAACGATTCAATTTTTGAAAAAGGAATAATGGAAGATTCAAATTCTAAAATTGATCATGTAAAACAAGACGAAGCTAGAACAACTTTATTTATCGATAAATTAGAAAAGTCTTACTATAGATTTATTTGGGTAGATAAAAAGAAAGGAATATCAAAATGGGAAATTCAAAATAATGAAAACACTAAAATTGTTAGATATTTTATTAATAATTTGAATCTGAAAAATATAAGGATTGTAAAAGGGACAAAAACAGATTGCATTACAAGTGATGATGTTGGAGATACTGTTAATGATTCTCTTGTCATCAAAAATGAAAACATAACTCTTCTTATTGAAGATGACAATTGTATATCGCTAGAAGGTAAAAAAGGAAGTTTACTTTTTGAAAGATGTTTTGAAAATTGTATTGTTAAAATTAGGCATAATTCAAGCAAAGGAATTCCATTAACGTTTATAAGTGGGCAAAATTCAATGGACATTGATTTTCTAAAAAAAGAAAATAATTGGTTTTCTAATTCAATAACCTATTATAGAAGTTCATCAAGTGGCGAAGAAAAAGTAGTTCAACAAATAGCGGTATCAATTAAAGATTTTGATTTTAATAATATTGTTGAACAATTTAGCAAAACAACTAATAAAAGCACTGTTTCACTTTATGACATCTCTAATAAGGAAAAATTAATGCAACTCGATATTTATAAGATTGCAGATATTTTAAAAGCTTACCCGATTTCGAATAAAAATATTACTATTTATAATGATGGTGCATATAATTTAATTGAAGGCGGAAATTTTAATGAAGCCAGAATAATCCTTTTAGATATTGTAAACTTTTCTCCAGATAGAGTTGTCGCTTATTTAAATTTAGGAGATGCACAATGGGGATTTGATGACAATGAAAATGCAAAAAAATCGTATCTAAAATACATTTCATTAATGAAATCTCAAGGCAAAGATTTGAATAAAATACCGAAAAGAGTTTATGAGAGAATTAAATAAATGATATAACCCTCGCGCGGACGAGCGAGACGCTCGCGCCAGCAGGGGGGAACTTCTGGGTTAATTAAAAGAAGAAAAGCAGAAATTAACATGTTTAAAAATAACGTATATGATTCTAAACACTAAATCTTTAAAAGTTTTAATTTATATATTAATACTTTTTGTAAATATTAGCTGTAAGACTAATGATGAAAAAATAGATAAAAATATTACAATATCTGAAGATGTAAATAAAGTTGCGGACAATAATAATTTAAAGTCGGAGGATACGTCTTTTAAAGGAGAAAGTTATGTTTTTTATAAAGCTTACTACTTTCAAGCAAATGCTAATGATATACCTGAATTTTCAGAAAATCAGATTATTAGTAAATTCAAAAAAATAAATATAAAGCTGTCAAAGGATACAATATCAATTGATAACGTAAAATCATATTACAGTATTGAAAAGAAGAATTCTAGAAAATTCTTTACTAAAGAGTATTTATATGCGTATTATGTAGATGCATTTAAAAACGGTTTTAACATTGATGTAAAAGATACAGTTAGTTACATTAATCTGGACATAGAAAACAATGACAAAAGTCCTTTTGTCGATTATTTTTTGGAAGCAGGAGATGCTGTTTTTATGAATAGTTGTTTATTTCTCAATTTTGGGAGATACATTATTTGTTTTAAGAGTGATCAAAATAAAGTAGAATTAGATAATAACTATTGTGGGCTTCCTTTTGATTTAGAACAAAAAGATAAGCTTGCTAATTCAAATAAAGAAAAGTTCTCAAAAGTATATCCTAAATTAAAAGATGATAAGTTTTTAGAAATTAAAAAAATTATTTCGGAAAGTTCAGAAGGAGACAATGCAGATGAAATATTTCAAATTAATAATGGAGGACTAGCATTTGATTCATTTTTATATTGTATTTATGGAGATTCAGATTCACAAACTTTAATTAATATCAAAAATGATAAAATAATTGCAAAAGAAGCAATTGGTTATGCTATGCCTGAGAACGAAACTTATCAGTCTTTTGTAATTAATAAAGATCTAACAATAGATGTTTATGATATAAATTATAATTCACTATCTAAAAAGTTTTTAGAGAGACATCAAATTAAGCAGGATGGTTCTATTGTTAAAATAAGATAGCCTTAAATCAAAAGAAAATACTTGATAAATTGAAAAGAAAAGCGTCAGATAACAAGAATATTTCATTCTCACTATTTGATGCTTTTCTTAAAAATAATGGATGAATATATATATTAAAACATTTGCCCCCTTTGCTGGCGCGAGCGTCTCGCTTGTGATAATAACATTCGGTTTGAAATATTTTGTAGTTAATTATTAGTTTTATTTAGATTATATGCACGAGCGAGACGCTCGCGCCAGCTGGGGGAAAAAGGTGATCTAAGATATTTGTCTAAAAATAAAAAAGGTGAGACGACAATATTGCAAGATAGTCATTTTGATGTTTTTAATCAGAATAAGTTCAATGATGCGCTCTATAGTTTTGGATGGGGAAGACTTGAAGAAATGTATTCAGAGTATTTTAGTTGTAATGGAAATATTAATTATTTACTTAATCATACAAAACATATGAAGAAAGATGGACCTAAAGGCTATAGACATTATCATCATTTACATTTGTCAGGATTTGATCATTCACTAATAAAAATAATTAAAGAATAATGAAAAACACAATACTAATTATCAGTTTCATCTTGTTCTCATGTAAACATGGGAATAAGACTGATAACATGCAAAATAATCAAAAGATATTAAAGACTGAGATTATTAAATATAGTGATGAAGAATTAAAAGAAATATTTCTTCCATATTGTTTGAAAATTGACACAATACCTAAAAACAATTATTATCAAACGAATTTAGAGACTTTTTTGAGTTATCATAATTTTGTAAAAAGCAATTTAGAAAAAAGCAATGGAATGTTTCATAAAAACACGCAAGATTTTGTTTCAGATAAGCAAGCTAATTATATGCACTATCCTTATGAGGGTAAGGCATTTGTAATTTCTAAGTTAAAAATTAACGATAATATCACAGCTATATTCTATGCTTATTTATTCGATTCTGAAATGATTCAACCAAGAATAGAAATACAAACTTTTGACAATAATAAAAAAAACATAGATAATCTCATAATTGCTTCTACATTCAACAGTGAGTGCAGTGGTTACCGTGATTTTTGCATTAGTCAAGATAAAATAATTTCAATTAATAATTATTACTATTGTGATGATAATGAATATAAAAATCAGTATAAATATAAAATAAGTGAGAATGGGCAATTTTTGTTTTCAGAATAGAAATTATCTTAACTGGCGTAATGGTCTCACTCATGATAAGTTGGGATTTTAATAACGCTTGATTTAGATTATTATGCACGAGCGGGGAATAAGAAAGCAATCGATAATGCCAAAATAATAATAACCCAGAAATATGAATAAGTATATTTTGATATTGCTCTTATTAATTAGTTGTAGAAATTCTTCACAAGAGAATAAAAATGTAATTAATATTAAAAAAGCATATAATGAAAAAAATGAGATTGAATTTTTAAATCAATTCCCTGATAAATTTGAAACTTTAAATGAATATTTTGGATGGAATAATTTAACTGATAAGCCAAATGCTTTATACAATGATGCTAATAAATATATAGATTATTGGTTTTCTTTGCTATTAAAGAAAGAATATAGGCAATACGAAAAAAACATAACAAGTATTTGTTGTGGTGGCAAATGGGATGCGGATGCGATTAATTATTTCCAAGATAAGTCAATAAATTATTTTTTGAAAAATAAAAGAATGGAGTTGCTGAATTCTTTAAGTGAAAGAGAAGCTAAATCAGTTCTGTTTTTCCTTTTCGATTCACCTCATCCAGAAATGCATAATGAGTTGTTTTTAAAGTTGAACACAAAAAATAAAATTATTGTAAAGAATCTATTTGCAAATAATTTAAAAGGTGATGAAGATGTTAAATATACTATCACCTTTTATGAGAAAAATGACGATTACATTATCAAAACATTGGATATAAATGGAGATGATATTCTTGATAAGGTTATAAGTAGTGCACCTTATAAGGGAAACGAATTGATACTTTTTTTAGGGGATGGAAAAGATTACATTTTTTCTATAAAGACAATTAATTTTTCTGAAGACGGAGGAAATATCGTTTATGATATTGTAAATAATCCTAACACAAAAAAAGGCTTATTAATAAAAACAAAGTTTCCGGATAGAGGATTTTCTGAAAATGATTATTTTATAATATATGAAAATAAAAATTGGGTACTTAAAAATATAGTTTATAAAACACTAACCGACCAAAGTAAAAACGCTATAGAATATTATTGTGATGTATTCCAATATATTAATCTTAAGGAAACAAATATTGAAAGCAAATTAATTTCTATACCTGATGAGTCTGAGAGAGCTAAAAAATGCATAACAAGAAAAAGTAATTTACAAAAATACAGTATTGTAGATTCAGATGGTTATACAAACCTAAGGAAAGAGAAAAATTCATCATCTGAGATTTTGCAAAAAATAATTACAGGATCAGAAGTGCAAGTTTTAAGCAATTCTGGAGATTGGTGGTTCGTGCAAACGAAGGAAGGCAGGAGAGGATATGTATTCAAGACAAAAATAAAGGTAGACTAGTCTATTGGTTTTGAATAAACTTTTATCGAATGTATTTGTAACGTCACGATATTAAGAATTTATTCTAGAATTATAATATCTGTGAAAATTTTAAGAAATAAAAAAAAGAGACATTGAAAAATGTCTCTTTTTTTTATCTGTAAAACGATTAAATTATTTAACCGTAATAGGCAATTCAACAGTTGTTTTATCCCATCCAATAACTAAATTAGCCACATTACCTTGAGTTGTAAAAGCAATAGATAAAGCTTCAATAACATCAGAAACTGGTTTAACAGGAACTGAAACTCTTACAACGTCTTTGCTTTCATCATAAGCATATCCGCCCCATAAATCCAATTCTTTATTGATAATGATGGTCCATTTGTCTTTTTCTGGAATAGCAAATAAACTGTAATATCCAGCAGGGATTTTTTTACCGCCGATTGTTACATCTTTGTAGAATTTGATTTCTGTATTTTCGTTAGCACCAACTCTCCATACTTCGCCAAATTTTACAATATCACCAAAAATAGTTCTTCCTTTTACAGAAGGTCTTGAGTAAAGAACTTTGACAACTGGGTTTGGAGTATCTGTTTTTTTGAATTTAACAGATCTGTTTGGGAAATAAGAAATATCAGCCGGACTTGCATCAAGCGGAGCAAATTTCACCACATCTTGTGCCTGAACTGTAAAAGCAGCAAACAATGTAACTGCCAGTAAATAAATTTTTTTCATAAGGTTACAATTTTTAGAATAACTACAAAGTAAGTTAATAATTAAGAAAAATCATGAAATTACTATTTGTTTTTTGTTAATGAATTGATAACGGTTTATTTGCCCAAAGAATAATTCAATTGTTCTTTTTTCTTCTGTGAGTACCAATCCTGCATGATGTAAAAAGCTTTCTTCTTTTCCCCTTCGTTTGAGATTAAGCCTTTACGGTTGTATCCGTCCTGAATACCTGGTAATAATCTTTTTGGTGATCTGAAATCCACCAAAATCCAAGGGCTTGTACCACTTAAATGCGGAATTTTCTCAATCATTTTCAAATTCTGAATGTATAGATATTCCTGATATTCCTCAGTCCAACGCTCATTTTTTTCTCCGTGGAAACCTGCTTTTGCATCGCCTCCAAATTCAGAAACAACTACAGGCTTGTTATAAGGCGTTTTCCAAAGATTCTTTTCTGCATCTTCAAGTTTGCCACCATACCAACCTAAATATTGATTGAAGGCGATAATGTCAAGCGATTCGCCAATTTTATCATCAATTACTCCAAAACCGTCTACATGACGTGTAAGTAAAGCGGCGCTGATTAATCTTGTATTATCTAGTGATTTTGTGTGCGTTGCTAAATTCTGGATAAAAGTATTTCTGGCGTCAGAAACGGGAGTTTCATTGGCCATCGACCAAATAATAATACTCGCTCTGTTTTTATCTCGGGTAATTGCCGCTGTTAATTGATCTTGGGCATTTTGATACGTATTTTTATTAGCAAAATCCACAGTCCAGTAAACCGGAATTTCCTCCCAAACCATTAATCCCAATTTATCAGCTTCTCTAATAATGTTTTCGTTATGTGGATAATGCGCCAAACGAACATAATTACAGCCTAATTCTTTTGCCCAATTCAATAAGCGCAAAGCATCTTCTTGCGAATTTGCGCGTCCGCCTTTTGCATTTTCTTCGTGAATTGAAATTCCTCTTAAAAAGATTTGTTTTCCGTTTAACAGAATTTTGTCTTCGTGAGTTGCAATAGTTCTGAAACCAATTTTATCGTTTAATTTTTGTCCGTTAAAATCAATCGTTACATCGTATAATTTCGGATTTTCAGGCGACCAATACGAGATTTTTTTAGCAGGAATTTCAAAATTTAAAATTCCGTCAGCAGCAACTTTTCCTTTATAATTGATTTTTAATTCAGGAATTGAAATAGAAACTGCATTTTGTGCGATATCTAAATTATTGATTTTGATGAAACCCGAAATACTATTTGCATTCCCTTTCTTAAGTTGAATATTATAATCTTCTATAAATGAAGCTTCTTCCTCAATCAAAGTCACATCGCGTGTGATTCCACCATAATTCCACCAATCTGTGTTTACGGTTGGAACATCTTCTTTATGGCGTGTATTATCAACTTTTATGACCAAATAATTGCCATTTGGTTTTACAATCGAAGTAACTTCATAATTAAACGGAGTAAAACCGCCTTCATGTGTTCCTAGTTTTTTTCCGTTTAAATAAACATCAGCTTTATAATTTATAGCTCCTATATATAAAAACAGACGTTTTTTATCTTTTAAATTATAATCGAAAGATTTCTTGAACCATACATTTCCTTCATAATATTTTAGTTCAGGAACTTGTGAATTCCAATCGCTGGGAATGGTAATTGTTGCCGATTTATCAAAATCATATTCTACCAATTCTTGTTTATTGACAGCATGATAATTACTATAAAATGCCGATTTTGGTGCTTTTTCCTGTTTGTCATATTGATCTAAATGGAAACTGTAAAATCCGGTTTGATAAGGGTCGATAATGTAATTCCAAACTCCGTTTAAAGAAGTTGTATTTCGGTTTGGAACGTTTGAAATTAGGTTTTGTTGTGCAAAAGTAAACAGTGTTGTGGTTAAGAGTACTGCGGTTAATAGTTTTTTCATTTTAATTTGTTTTTTTATTTTTTGCAGAATGCTAAAGTTTATTGTTTCACGCAGATTTGGCAGATTTAGCAGATTGATTTTTTAGAAATTTTGTCATTTCGAGGAACGAGAAATCTCCACGAGAAACTCCACAATAAGAATCTAAGCTTTGTAGAGCTACTTGTGGAGATTTGCTTCGCCTGTTCGCTATCGCTCGGGTCTCGTTCCTCGAAATGACAAACCACATTTTAAATCAGAACAACGAAAAAAATGGTAAATCTGCGTGAAATAAAATCTTAATTCACGGGAATCTTCAAATATTCCCCTTTAAAACTTTGGTTGAGTGCCGTCATTTCGATTGGGTTGCCTGAACCATCTGGAATTACTTCAATCGAAGCTTTTCCGTTTGCCATTTTGATAGATTCACTTCCCGTTGGTGTTCCTTGATTTTTCAAAGTTTTTCCGCCTTTTAGGCATTGGAAATAAACACTCGCTTCATAGTCAAGACAGCGTAAATTATTGTTGTCAATCGCAATTGCAGTTACAAGATAATTTCCGTTTTTCAGTTTTTCTGAAGACAATTGGAGTGAAGTTGCGGCTTCATTTTTCTTAAAGCGATAATTCACTTTTAAAGTATCAGAAACCGTTATTCCTTCTTTATTTTTTCCAATGGCAATCAGAATGTTCTCTCCTTTTTTGAAATTCACATCCCAAGTAAGTCCATTTGCAGGATAAAGAGCAAGATTGCGTTGTTTTTCGCCCAATGACTTTCTGTCGTGATATAAAGTTACTTTCTCGCAATTACTGAAAACATTAATTGTTCTTGGCGTATTTTCAGGACCTTGACGTTCTGTCCATGTATGCGATTCAATGTAAGTAAAAGGTTTTTTAGCCCAATAGCTTTTAAAAACGTAATAAGCATCTTTCGGATTTCCATTTCGATCGGTAAGCCCTTTTTGATTCATATACGGAATATCATCTTCCGGACGGAGCGGCGTTGCAAAATCCTTGAATGCCCATTGAATATTTCCCACAAAATTTGGGTCATTCTCGGATATATGCAAATGCCAGTCAAACAAATCAACAATGTAATTTTCGCTCCAATCACCAATTTGCGCAATATTGGCAATTTTAGTTTGTACAATAGCTTCTTCCCAGCCTTCGGCTTTAATTACATTCTCACCATTAACAGGGTTTTCACTATGACGGCCAACGTGGCTGTCTCCACCATATTCGGCGTGAATAAAATGTTTGTATTCTTTTTTGTAAACATCAATTGCTTTTTGATAGCTTTTGTAGCTTCCTGAGTACCAGCCTGACCAGATAGAAGGGGAGAAGACATCAACAATATGTGAGCCTTCATAATATTTTCTAATTGCCGTTTTTCTTGTTGGATCAAGTTTATGGGCAATATCATTTAATTCGGTTAAAAAAGCATTTGTTTTTTCCGGATTATCGCCATCAGGAAAATCTGGAAGCCAGTTCATTTCGTTTCCTAAAGACCAAATTATAATGCTAGGATGATTGTAATTTTGATTGATAATTTCAGCCAGCATGTTTTTGGCATTGGTTTTCCAAACCTCATTTCCAATTCCGCCACGGCACCAAGGCAATTCGTCCCAAACCAATAAACCTAATTCATCACAAGCTTTATAAACTTCCGGATCTTGAGGATAATGTGCTAAACGAACGAAATTTGCACCCATTTCTTTAATCGATTCCATATCAGCGCGATGTTGTGCATTTGTCATAGCGGCACCAACTCCGGCTTGTTCTTCATGACGATGTGTTCCTCGAAGAAGCAAACGTTTTCCGTTAAGGAAAAACGGTCCGTGATCTTTAAATTCAAACCATCTAAATCCAACTTTTTCTGTAACGCTATCTTTTACTTGATTTTTTTCAGATAAAGAAGCAGTTAGTTTATACAAATTTGGATTATCTGTATCCCAAAGTTCTGGTTTTTTGATGTTTTCGAAAGTGATTGTTGAAGTTTTATCCGAAACTGAAATTGTTTTGCTAGCAACTTTTTTTCCTTTCGGAGTTTTTAAAGTAATCGTCAATGATAAATCTTTTGAGTTATCTGGGTTTACAATTGAAGAAACAATTTGTACTGAAGCCTTTTTAGCTGAAACTTCTGGAGTTGTAATTTTTAGATTTTCAATATGGTTTTTGTATTTCGAAACCAACCAGACATCGCGCGTAATTCCGCCATAAATATAGAAATCACTTTTTTGAGATGGAATAATTTCGATATCATAACTATTATCAACACGAACAAAAATATCATTATTTCCTTCTTTAATAAGATTCGTAATATCAATTGAAAATCCAATATAACCGCCAATATGAGATCCGGCTTCTTTGCCGTTTACATATACTTTTGTAGTAATATTTGAACCTTCGAAATACAAGGAATAACGCTGATTTTTATCAATCTGCGGAATATTTAATTTTTTTTGATACCAGCTGGCGTCACGTCTGTAGCCCGGATATAAGTCGGTTGCATCTTCAGCATTCCAGGTATGAGGTAAATTTAAAGAAACCCAGTTTTGATTTTTTTGAGCTTCGTTCAAGTTTGAAGTATGGTTTTCTAAATAAAGCCAATTGTCATTAATATTCATCTTTGTCTGAGCAAAACTGCTGCTCAGACAAATCTGAAAAAAAACAAAAAGCGCAAAATTTGAAAATGTATTGTTATAGTATTTTTTCATAAATTAAAAAGGTTCAGAGGTTCAAAGGCTCAGAGGCTCAAAGGCAAAGGATGAAAACCTCTGTCACTTTGTACCTTTGTAACTTTGCACCTTAGATTATTACTTTCTTCTGAGTAATGCTTCCAGAAAATAATAATCAGCGTAAATTATAGGTTCGTCAATTTCATCGTGTTTTGGCCAGTTACCTGTGCTGTGATCGAGTAGGAAAGGAGCTTTAATAGTTGAGTTTAAAATATATTTATCAGATTGTACCGAAGTCATTAATTTATCGGCGAAAGCCAAATAACTTTTATTTTTGGTGTAACCGTACAATTCATATAATCCTGATGCCATGACCATTGCCGCAGAAACATCTCGCGCAGCATTTGGAATGCTAGGATCTTTAAAATCCCAATACGGAATTCCGTCTTCTGGCAGGTTTTTATTTGTCATAAAAAACTTTGCAGTTGCTTCGGCTTGTTTTAAGTAAGAAGGATCTTTTGTATATCGGTATGACATCGTAAATCCATAAACCGCCCAACCTTGACCGCGAGCCCAAACCGAATCATCGTTATAACCCTGAAGTGTAGTTTTCTTTCTGACATTGCCCGTTTTCGGATCGTAATCAATAACGTGGTAACAGCTGCTGTCTTCTCTAAATTGATTTTTTAAAGTTGTGTTGGCATGCTGAATCGCAACGTCACGATATTTTGGATTTCCAGATAACTTAGAAGCTTCGAAAAGCAATTCCAAATTCATCATATTGTCAATAATAACTGGGAAATCCCAGATTTCTTTATTGAAGTCCCACGAACGAATCGAACCTACTTTTGGATCAAATCTTGTGCATAAAGTTTCGGCGCCTTTAATAATTACATCTGCATATTCTTTTTTGTTTTCGACTTTAAGCGCTTCTCCAAAACTGCAATACACTTTAAAACCTACATCGTGAGAATTACGGTTGACACTTTCTTTTTTGCTGAAAGCGGTCCATTTTTGAGCTTGTTCTTTGTATTTAGAATCGCCGGTAAGTCGGTATAATTGCCAAAGATTTCCGGCAAAAAAACCGCTTGTCCAGTCTCTCGACGGCACTTTATGTATTTCATTAGTTTTGACATTCATGCTGCGAGGCATCGACAGAGAATCGACAGGATAATCGAGCAACATTTTATAACGTGTATCCAACAGTGTTTTTGTCGTTGGAGAGACAATTGTTTTTTGAGACTTAATTCCGGATTTGCATGCCGTTGTCAGCGATGCAAACCCTAGAATCAAAGAAATGAAACTAACTTTATTCATATTTACTAATTAATCATTTTTAAAAAACCACAATTACTTGGTTTTAAATTTGGGTTTGGGATCATTTCTATTTTTTTATTAAATGTAATTAAACTATATAAGTTCTTGCGTTTCTATGTGTCAAAAACACACATATCAAAAACACATCATGTGTAGAATTTGATTTTTTGGTTGGTGAACATTCATTTTTTGGTTTTAAGGTTAAGGTTAGATAAAATAGAAAAGCAAAAGACTCATTCCGATTATGATCACGACAAATAAGATTTGAAGAAATAAATAGTTCGGTATTTTGATTTTCATATGGCAAATGTAGATGCCGAAAACGATATAGAAATACAAAAAAGGGTATCTAAAAATACAGATACCCTTTTTTAAGCCCTTAAAACAGTGGGATTGCTAAATTACAACAGTAGTTTTGTAAAATTTATCAGCATATTGTGATGGCGTTTCGCCGTACTTTTTCTGGAAGCATTTACTGAAATATTTCGGATTATTGAAGCCCACTTTATAGCTGATTTCAGAAACAGTTAACTTGTCTTGTTCCAATAATTGAGCGGCACGTTTTAATCGAATTTCATGAATAAATTCGTTTGGTGTGCAATTTGTCCAGGCTTTGATTTTTAAAAACAGCATGGTTCGACTGACACCTAATTCGGCACAGAAGTAAGGAACATCAAATTGTTCATTCGAAATATTCTCTTCAACAATTTTAAATGCTTTTTTCAACAATTCTTCATCTATTGAAGAAACTGTAATCTCTGACGGAATAAAATTATCTTCACTTGAAAATTTGATTTTTAAACGCTCGGTTGTATTCAAAAGATTTTTGACACGAAGTTTAAATTCCATTAAATTGAATGGTTTACTGATATAATCATCGGCACCACTTTCAAGCCCTTCGAATTTATAAACCAATGAAGATCTCGAAGTCAGTAAAATAACCGGGATATGACTGGTTTTAATGTTTTCTTTTATTTTAGCACACAATTCAGTTCCAACCATTTCAGGCATAATAACGTCGCTGATAATCAAATTTGGTACAAATTTTAAAGCTTTGTCCAAAGCAATTTTACCATTTTCTGCTTCAATAATATTGTAATCTTTTTTGAGCAGGTTCTTCATGAACTTTCTCAAAACTTTATGATCTTCAACAATTAAAATGGTTTGTTTTTCTTCGTTTACGATTAAATCTTCAATATCTTCATTTTCTATCGCTTCAGAAGGTTCAAGTTGAGCGTTGTATTGTTCAATATCATCACTGATTTTAAAATCAGAAATAATTTCGCTGTCCAAAAGATGTTCACGTCCAAGGGGTAAAGTCACTTTGAAAATAACACCACCAGTTGGTTTGTTTGTAACATCGATTTTTCCTTTGTGAAGCTCAACAATGTTTTTTACAATCGAAAGCCCGATTCCAGTTCCTTTATTATAATTTTTCTGAACTTGGTTATGTGTCGGAACTTCAAAAAACAAATCAAAAATCTTATCGATATGTTCCTCGGAAATTCCAACTCCCGAATCTTCAACGGCTATAAAAAGATGCTGCTGATCGTGATTGATTTTAACATTAATAGAACCGCCTTTTGGAGTATATCTAAAAGCGTTCGAAATCAAATTATAGAAAACACGTTCGAGTTTGTATCGGTCAAAATACACCAGCATTTCTTCGTTTTCAGCTTCAAATGTGTAATCGTAGCCTCCATCTTTGGCATATTCTATAAAAGACAAAAAGATTTCTTTGGTAAATTTTACAATATTTCCATTTGCCGATTCCAGTGCAACCTGATGATTTTCCAGCTTTCTGAAATCCATTAAACGATTGATTAAGCCTAAAAGATGATTCGCGCTTCCTTCTATAACTAAAAGCTTTTTGTACATTTCATTGGTTCCGTTATAATCGGCTAATATTTGTTGCAACGGCCCTAAAATTAACGTTAAAGGTGTTCTGAATTCATGTGAAATGTTAGTAAAGAAATCCAATTTTAATTTGTTGTTTTCCTCAATTCGCTGTGTTTCCAGATATTCCAGTTCGAGTTTTTGCTTTAATCTGGCTTTTGATTTCATAATCCAGATCAAACCATATAATCCTAAACCAATTATAATTCCGTATAACAAAAATGCCCAAATACTGCGCCACGGAGCCGGATTTACAATAACGGTCAAAGTGGTTGGATTTTTGTTCCAAACGCCGTCATTATTCGCACCGCGGACTTCAAATGTATAAGTTCCTGGATTTTGAATAGCAAAATTGGCCTCGCTGTTTTTGGTTATCGTCCAGTTGTTTTCCAGTCCGGTTAAACGATAGCTATATTGGTTCTTTTTTGATCGAATGTAATTTGGAATCGCAAAACTGATTGAGAAATTAGCTTTGTCATAATCCAAAGTAATGGTTTTGGTATATCCAATGCTTTTTTCTAAAATGCCTAAAGAATCATTTGGGTTTGTCGTTTTATTTTTGATTTTCAAATCAGTAATCAAAACCTGAGGCGCGTATAGATTTTTAGAAATTTTTCGGGAGTCAAAATAAGTTGCTCCTGAAGGGCTTCCGAAATAAAATGTATTGCCATCAAGTTTTAAAGCTGCATTATCATTAAACTCATTATTTGCAATACCGTCTTTTTGATCATAACCGACAACTGTTTTTCTGGTTGTGCTGTATTTTAAAATTCCCTGATTACTGCTAATCCAAAGGTTTTTATCATCATCTTCCAAAATAGAATGGATGGATGTAACAACCATATTTCCAATTTTCAGGTTGATTCTGTTGAATTTTTTTCCATCAAAATAATGCAATCCTTTTGCTTTTGTTCCTACCCAGATTTTATTTTGAGAATCCTGAAACAAGGTCAAAATATCATCTCCGGATAAAGAAACATCATCATAAAAGTAATGTTTTACAACATATTTATTGGTTTGGAAATTGTTAAGTCCAATAAGATTCAGTCCGCTCAGAGTTCCTACCCAAAGCCTTTTTTGTTTGTCAACAAAGACTGTTCGCACATAATTATTGGTTAGATAATTTGCCTTTGTAGTATCATTTCTAATAAATTGAAAATCTTTTGAAACAGTATTATAGCGAACTAATCCTTTGCTAAAAGTACCCATCCATAATACGCCGTTTCCTTCTGTTTTGATGGAATAAACTCCGACATCTTTTAGCGAATCCTTTAATTGAGGTGAAATTCTGTTGCTTTCAATACTTTTAGTCTGGGTATTATAAGCTGAAATTCCTTTCGAGAAAGTTCCCATCCACAAAATATTATTTTCTGCAACGCACATTGATTTAATATCATTTATTGGCGTTTGTCCAATTTTATTATTCAGGTAACTCGTAGTTTCTGTATTTTTATTGTAAACGGTGATGCCGCCACCTTCAGAACCAAAATAAATATTCTGATTTTTGTCGGCTACAATCGAACTTACTACATCATAACTCATCGGAATCTTTTTCGAATTCTGATCGTAATTGAGGAAATTTACGCTCGAAATATCCCACATATTTACGCCTTTGTAATAACAACCAATCCAAACAGAACCTTTTTTATCGATGAAAATTGATTTTACTTTTTCGATTCCGCTGTTATGATTACTATTGCTGTAACTATTGTTATTGTTTATCTTTTGAATGCTCTTATCTTCTCCTAAAATATAAATTCCGTCATAAGCACCAATCCAGATCGAGCCTTTGCGGTCAATAGCCAAAGCACGAATTTCATTGTTGATTTCTTTGCGTTTTTCCTCAGGTAAAAAGGAAACAAAGCTGTTTGTTGATGGGTTAAATTTTAAAAGCCCTTTGTTTTTTGTTCCAACCCAAATATTATTGAAACGATCTTCAGCAATTGCTGACACATTCAATACATCAATATTATTTAAAGGATAATTTTTAAAAGAAAATTTTCCATTTTTTCTACCTGTAAATAAACACACTCCTTTTGTCGTTCCAATCCAGACCTTGCCTTTTTTAGTTTTAAAAATGCTCAGAATATTATTGCTTGGAATTGATGCAATATCAGTAGCAGAATGAACAGCAGAGGAAAATTGCCCTGTTTTTTTGTTATAAACAGATAATCCTTTTGAGGTTCCAAACCACATTTCATCGCCGATTTTCTTTATACACCAAATGGTATTGCTATTTATGGTATGATTGGTCTTGTCATTTAAGTATCGCTTGAAAGTATTACTAACGGGATCATAACAGTTCAGACCATTATAAGTTCCAATCCATAGTTTTCCGGAATTATCTTCTTCAATAGCTAAAATATCATTACTGATAGACGTTTTATTGGCAACATCATTCCTAAAAATGGTGAATCGACTTCCGTCATATTTATTGAGACCGTCGCGTGTACCAAACCACATCTGTCCAAATTTATCCTGATGTATGGCAATAACAGAATTCTGGGAAAGTCCGTCAGTGGTTGAAAAATTTTTAAGTCGGTATTTATTTTGGGAAAACAAATTTCCTGAAATAAAAAGTAAAACTAGAAAGACGCTCGTGTATTTCATAGCATTTATTTTTTTGGTTAGAGTTATATTCAAGGTGCAAAGAGTCAAAGTTGCAAAGGGACAAAGATTTCACAGAGAAAAGCCTCTGAACCTTTGTAGCTTTGGGCCTTTGTTCCTATTTCATGCGTTTACTTAATTGATAATCGTATAATGATGGAATTTTTTCAATTGGCTTATTTAAAAACTCTATATACGGATCTACATCATATTTGATTTCAAATTTTGTATTTCCGTGTACACCGATAATTCTGGCGAAAGCGCCGTCTTTCATTCCGTATAGTAAAACCGGTTTTGATTGATCTGGATTCTCAACCTGAACATTCAGATTCCAAAAAGTACTGTAAGGTCCGTGCGAAGGTTTCCAATATTCTGCTCCGCCGCCGCCAAATATGGCATAACTATTATTCTTGCCTGCTTTGAAGTGAACTGTAATATTGTCAAATAGATTTTGATGATTGGCTCCCGAATGCTGATCTAAAACCGGATCTTTAAAAATCTCACAATTTTGATACACATTTTTAGTAGCAAACGTGTTAAAACTTAACGGATGAACGGCCGAATTATAAATTTTAAGATTCTTAACCAAAATATTATGAACACCTCCCAAAGTCACCGTGTAGTGTGCTAAATGTGTTCCATCTGTAATAATATCCTGAATCGTAGTATTTGCTACTTCTTCGGCTAAAATACCGCTATCAGCATTGGTTATTTTGACATCTTTAACCCAACTATTGAAAAGGCGAGTCAGGAAAATCCCATTATTTCCCGGTTCAACATGATGTGCAACTCTCGGAATATCTGGAAAAGTAAAACGAAGATGTTCAATTCCAACTTCATTTAAATGTTTCCATTCGACTAATTGCGCCTGATAACTTGGTTTTATCGAAATAGTCAACGGCGTTTTTAAAGTAATTTTTGTACCAGAAATTTTAGTGATTTCAACTTGTTGACGAACAATCGGAAGTTTTGGAAAATTCCAATGATGTGAACCTGGTTTTACTTGGGCTCCTTGGTATAAATCTTTAATGATTTCGCCGTTTTCGCCGTCTTTATTAAACAACTGCAATTCGACAATATCACCAACTTTTAAGCCTTTTACATCTGAAACGGTAATGATATGTTCGCCCATTTTTCCTGAACTAACTTTCGCCAAAGGATTAGATTGTGGTTCATATTTATCCAAATACGATTTTACGCGCTCGCCCGGAACCTGCGTCCAGATAAAACCGCCAGACCATGCATATTGCGAAAAAGGCAAATCAATATTGTTTTCTGGTTCGCGCTGCCTTTTGTCTAAAGTCGTAAGATATTCACGAAGTTCAGCCAAAGCATCTGAATCTTTAAGATACATCATCGGCCTTGGGCAGTAGATTTCGGTTCCGTTTTCAGTAGAACCAGCTCCGCGAAGCACAAAATTACTTCTTTCGATATAAAGAATTTCGCTGAGAATAATTCTTCCTGCAGGCAATTGAAGAATTACATTTCCTTCAACGGCATTAGCTGCTTTGAAAGCTTTCAAAAGTGCTTTTGAATCATCTAATTCATCATTAGCTTTTACTCCAAAATCAATGGCATTAATTACTTTTCCATTAGCTTCAGGAATTTGGCTTTCGCCGAAATGATAGCCAGCATAGCTAAAATCCGGAAGATAATTGGTTTTTGGAGAAGTAATAATGGTAGGTAATTCCTGCGCCAATATTGTGTTCATAAAGAGTCCACAGGATATAACAATGGCTTGGCGAATCATGGTTTTGTGGTTTTGGTTAGTTAGTTTTTTTGTTTTTTGCTCCGAAGAGACTATGGTTTTTAGTCTAGTTTGTCATTCCGAGGAACGAGGAATCTCCACGAGTAACTCGACAAAGATTGACGATTTAGCTTGCAGAGCTACTTGCGGAGATTCCTCGTTCCTCGGAATGACAAACAAGATCTTTAAAATCTGTTTGAAACATAAATTTTCGCGTTGTAGCAAAAACTTTTATAAGGATTTTTTGATTCCCAATTCAAGTCCTCGTAGTTCTGCAAGTCCTCTTAAACGACCAATTGCAGAATATCCAGGATTTGTTTTTTTCTTCAAATCATCCAGCATTTGGTGTCCGTGATCCGGACGCATTGGCAATTTGCTGTTATTTCTTTTTTCAACTTCGAGAATCGCTTTTACAACTTCATACATGTCAACATCGCCTTCAAGATGATTCGCTTCGTAGAAACTTCCTTCTTCGTCACGTTGTGTGCTTCTTAAGTGAATAAAATTCATTTTATCGCCATGACGTCTTACGATTCCAGGTAAATCATTATCAGCGCGAACGCCGTATGAACCTGTACACATCGTAAATCCGTTTGATTTTGAAGGAGCCGCATTCATTAATTCGATTAAATCTTCTTCTGTACTAACAACTCTCGGCAAACCTAAAATCGGGTAGGGAGGATCATCAGGATGAATCGCCATCAAAACGCCTTTGCTTTCGGCAACCGGAATAATTTCTTTTAGAAAATGAAAAAGATTATTCTTTAAAGCTTGTCTGTCAATATGATTGTAAGCGCTCAAAGTCACTAAGAAATCTTCAACACTATAAGCTTCTTCAGCTCCCGGAAGTCCTGCCAGAATATTTTGTTGTAATTTGACTTTATCTTCTGCAGTCATGGCTTCAAAATAGCTTTTTGCTTTTTGAATTTGTTCTGCCGAATATTCGTTTTCTGCTCCTGGTCTTTTCAAAATATACAATTCAAAAGCAGCAAAAGCATTAATGTCAAAACGAAGCGCTTTAGAGCCATCTTCAACGGTATAAGACAAATCGGTTCTTGACCAATCTAAAACCGGCATGAAGTTATAACAAACGCATTTGATGCCGCATAAAGCTAAATTTCGAATGCTTTCTTTATAGTTTTCAATATATTCCAGATATTTTCCAGTTTGTTTTTTGATATCTTCATGAACCGGAATACTTTCTACAACCGACCAAGTCAAACCAGAAGCGCCTTTTTTAGGATCGCCGTCTTCGTGTTCGATTTCAACTTTTCGTTTAATAATTTCTTCAATGCTCCAAACTTGTCCATTTGGAATATGATGCAATGCAGTTACAATTCCGGTTGCTCCGGTTTGTTTGATATCTTGTAAAGAAACAGGGTCATTTGGTCCGAACCAGCGTAATGTTTGTTCCATTTTCGTGTTTTAAAAAATTAAATACTCGTAGCGGCAAAACCACCGTCTACTTTTAATACTGTTCCCGTTACGAATTTTGACATATCACTGCACAAGTATAAAAGTGCACCGTCAATATCTTCAGGTTTTCCAAATCTTCCCATTGGAGTTTGTCCGATGATTTTTTCACCTCTTGGCGTTAAATTTCCTTCTGGAGTAAGCAGTAAAGCGCGGTTTTGTTCACCAATAAAAAATCCAGGTGAAATAGCATTGACACGAATTCCCTCGCCGTATTTTGAAGCTAGTTCAACCGCCATCCACTGTGTGAAATTATCAATAGCCGCTTTTGAAGCCGAGTAACCTACAACTCTTGTAAGAGGTCTTTGCGCCGATGCTGATGAAATATTGATGATGTTTCCTGATTTCTGTTTAGCAAAAAGTGCTGAAAATACTTGTGACGGCAACATTGTTCCGATGATATTCAAATCAATAACTTGCTGTAAATCTTCGGTTTTCATGTCATAAACCGCTTGATCTGGCTGGATTGTTGCGCCTGGCATATTTCCCCCGGCAGCATTGATCAAAATATCCAGGCGACCATATTTTTCAACAATATAATCTCTTACTTTTTCTACTTCTTCTTTATTCAAAACATTGGCCTGAACTGCAAAAGCCTGACCGCCGTTTTTTTCTATATGTTGTACTGTATTTTCGGCTTTTTGAAGCGATTGCGATACAATCCCAACGATTACGCCTTGTTTAGCCAAAACGTTTGCAAAGTTGCTTCCTAATACGCCGGCACCACCTGTTATAAGTGCAATTTTTCCTTTTAAATTAAATATTGAATCCATATAAATTATTATAGTTTTCTATAAGTCTGAATGATATCTATGACTTTTTCAGTTTCGTTTTTGATTGCGGCATAATCGCCTTCGTTCATGCGTTTTTTAGTAATCAGTTTGCTTCCCATTCCTACTGCAGATACTCCGGCAGAAAACCAACTGTGTATACTCGCTGATGTGGTATCAACACCTCCTGTCACCATAAAAGTTAGATTTGGAAAAACGTCTTTGATGCTGCTCATAAAATCTGGTCCAAGAATGTTTCCTGGAAAAAGTTTTATAAATAAAGAACCGGCATTTTCTGCAGCAATAATTTCGGTTGGTGTCATACAGCCTGGAGCGTAGAAGGCATTTTTACTTTTCAGAAAAGCGGCAACTTCAGGAACAAAACCCGGACTTATGAAAAAGTCTGCACCAGCATCGTGAAAATCTTTGGCTTGTGATTCATTTTTTATTGTACCGATTCCTAAAAGCATTTCCGGCATTTCAATATTTCTGATTTCCACCATTTTTTTGAAATTCACTAAAGCTTCAGAACCGCGGTTTGTATATTCGACTGCTCTTATGCCAGCACTGTACAAAGCACGAAGCACTTCAATACTCACATTTTCATCTGTATTGAAATACAAAGGAAGCATGCCTTGCTGCGAAATGATTTCTATTGATTCTGGAATTGATTTCATAACTAAATTTTTACTTTAAAAACTAGCTTTTTCAATGAACCATCACCAATCATAGCAGCGTGAACATCCTCTGGAAATAAAATAGTAAATTGTTTTTCCTGCAATTGAAAAAACATGTCGGGTTTGTCATGAAAAAAGCGAACATCTTTTTCATCACTATAATCTCCATTTGGACTTACACATTTTTCTCTCGGTTTCCATGCATAAGTTTCCGGACCTTTTACTACAATTTGTATGTCAATGTTTTTGTCGTGACATTCAAAACCTTTGATGCTCTCTTCTTTGGTCGTTCCTTCGCCAGCAATTACGATTACTTTTAATCCTTCAGTAATTTCCAAAACGCCTTCTTCCAATTTGCTGATGTCATTTTGCGCTACAAAATCAAAAGCTTTTTTAAAGTTTGGATGCAAATCGTAATATTTTGCGGCATTGTGTAATGAATCTACTATCATTTTATTTGGTTTTATATTTTGTGTTTTTTGAATAATCCTCCTTTGTCAGAAGCACTAGGAAAAAAATCCCGTTTTACTGTTAAATCAAAAATTTGCACCTTAGTTATTATTGTTATGAAAATATTTAGATTTTTAATTTAAATAATTACATTTAAATAACTGGTTTTTAGTTGTTTGTTGTTTGTTTTTCTGTTTTGTGTCAGGTTTTGATTTTTACCCTATATAACTGATTGAAATAGTTTGTCTTATCTTTTTATTTTACTTAAATCTTTTGTTTAATTTGTTGAATTAAAATAATTGATTATTAGTTGAATAGTGTTTTGTATTTTTTTAAATGGATTTTAATTTTTTAAACAATTAGATTTTAAAAAAAAATACAAAATTATATTGTTGTTTTTATTGTTTGTGTATTTTTGCGTGTACGCACACGGTGTTTTGCAAATGTATATAAAAAGAGATGTAAAACAACTTATATTTGATAAAAAAAATAATAATTTTATACAGCTAATCCATTCTTTTAACCTAAATATCAGAAATATCATAACAATTAAAAAAATAGCAGAACTTGCTAATGTATCGCCAGGAACGGTTGACAGGATTATTCATAATCGCGGGCAGGTTGCACAGGAAAATGTAGATCGAGTTAATGCTATTATTGAAGAGTATGGCTATAAACGCAATATTTTAGCGAGCAATCTGGCATTGAACAAGAAGTTTCATTTTGCTGTTTTTTTGCCCAAATATGAAAATTTGGAATATTGGAAAAGTCAGATTTCAGGTGTAGAAAAAGCGGCAGAAGAGTTTGGAAAATTTGGCGTTGTGCTGGATTATTTTTTCTATGATTTTAACAAAGAATCTTTTCAAAAGCAAATTAAAAAAGTAATTGATTTTGACTGCGACGGATTACTTTTCGCTCCAATTTTTTATGAAGATTCTGTTCGGTTTTTGAATGAATATCAAAAAAAACAGATTCCAATTGTTATGATCGATTCGAATATTTCTGAAGAAAGCGAACATGCTTATGTCGGTCAGAATGCTTTTCAAAGCGGTTATCTTGCAGGAAGACTGATTAGTTTTGCTGTAAAAAATGAAAGAAAGGTTTTGGTTTTTAAAATAACAAGAGAAATTGAAAGTACATCAGTTTATCTTCAACGAATCGATGGATTTTATTCTTATTTTAAAGATCATGATGAATTGACCAATTTCAGTTTTTCTGAAATTACAGTTAAAGATTCAGGTACAGATCAACTGTGTATGGAAATGTTTAAAGACATTCACAGTGTTTTTGTACCCAATTCAAGAGCTTATATTGTAGCCCGATTTTTAGAAAAAAATAATATCAAAGGTGTCCGAATTATTGGATTCGATTTATTGAAAGAAAATATCGAATATCTGAATAAAGGTATAATTGATTTCCTAATTAATCAAAGACCAGAGGAGCAAGGCTATATGGGAATCAATTATTTGTACAAAAAACTAGTACTTCAGGAAGAAACAGAATCAACAAATTATATTCCGTTGGAAATTATTTTAAAAGAGAATTATTTCCCGAATAAAAACTAATGGTTTTGTCCACGGATTATGCGGATTTTAACAGATTATCACAGGTTATTTTTCACTCAACAATGAATATTAAAATCTGTGTCAACCGGTTAAAATCCGCATAATCCGTGGCCAAATAAAATTACTTCTTTACCTTAACAGCAAGCGGATTATTTATTTTCTCAGCAAAAGAAGTCAAGTAATTTTCCCATTCTTGTTTGGTTTGAAACGGACTTCCTTTTTTCCACCCAAAACCAGTGTAGTAGATTGCTTTTCCGTTTTTAACAGCGATATTTCCGTACAAATTGCTTAATTCTTTTTCATCTGTCACGTGATTATCAAAGCTTGTCATGGCATTTTTTGGAGCTACTAATCCCATTCCGATTTCTGAATCGTCGATTGGTTCCCAATAACTCAGCCAGCCATTTTTTAAGTTAGTTCCAATAGTTCCTTTTTTCTCGTGAAGTGTTATTCCGACAGCAATAGTTGTAGTTCCAGTAACTGATGTTTCGTAACGAGAAAGATAACTTCCGTAATCTAAACTGATTAATTTAGATTCGGTTATTTTGTTCCCTTTCGCATCCCAATCGGCATAAGTCAAAATAAAACTCGTTCTGATTGGTCCCGTAGTAATGGTTTTCCAGCTGACAAAATTCTTCGAAAAATAATATTTTCCGTCCACATTTACGGCAATTCCGCCAATTCCACGACTATCGCCAACCTGAAAATTATCTAAACCTTCGCCAGTATCTTTATGATAAGTTCCTTTTCCTGTAGTCATTTTATCGTACCATTTGTTGATGATTGGGTAATCGACTCTTTTTAGCCAAGCGTCTATACCGCTTGTCAAAGCACCTCCAGAAACTTTATTTTCGACCATTTTTTGCGCCACAGGACCATACGCTCTAAAAGCAACTTTGTTGTTTTCCCATGCATAATCATCTATTCTTTCGGGTACAAATCTAGAATAACAGCTTGCAACTTGCGAAGCATTCGGATTGGTTCCTACTAAAATTTCAAAATCCTGTTTTGACTTCGCTTTAATTTTTGGTTGAAATAAAAGCACATCCATCGCTCCATCTCCATTATTATCAACTGTTTGGGTTTCTAGAAATGAATTGGAACTTTTATCCTTTATAGTGTAATTTTCAAGTTTAGCATCGGTAGGCAATCCAAGTATTTTTTTAGTTAATTCGACTGTTTCAAATTCTCGATCAACTTTAAGCGAATTGGTAATTGTAATGGTTTTGTTTTGAGAATGCATGGCAAAAGTGCTTGCCAAAAGAGTAGTTAGTAAAAGATGCTTTTTCACAATTTGTAATTTAATTTTTTAGGAAATTAGTTTGATAGTATTTTATAAAAGTACAAATTCTAAAACAACTGTAAATACGGAATTGGGGTAATTCTGTACAGAAACCAGGAAATGAGTTTTTCAAAATGAATGTCAAAACTATAGAACCAGATATTTTAATTCAAAAGTATGAAGAATGTTATTTCAAAGTTAATTCAGTAAAATGGTTCGAGGTAAAAAGTTTCGGAAATAAATCAATGCACTATATCTCTAAGATTGTTTAATGAATTGATTTGCAGTTTTTTAAATTTCTTTTTCTACTTTTAATAATCCATTTAATATTGTAAAAGCATGAAAAAGAGATATTTATCAATAATATTGTTTTCAGTTTTTGTGAACCTACAAGGACAAATCATTAAAAATACGGAACAATTAAAAGAAAAGCTCATAGCAATAAATAATCAGTTTGAAGATTCTTTTTTGCGTAATGACAGCAGTATTATTATCAAATACTATGATGATAAACAATCTGTATGCATGCCCGAATATCACAAAGCTTTATATACTAAAGAAGATATAAAATCCTATTATGAGCAATGGTTTTCTAATTTTAAAATAAACGCTTATAAAAAGGTTATTTATGAAGTTAAACAGATTGATAACTACACAATTGAAATTGGAACTTTCAATATTAATTCGGCAAATAAAAAAGGTGAAGCATTAGTTTACGATGGGAAATATTTGAATGTCTGGAAAATTGAAAAAAATGTAAAACTAACTTTGATATCAGAAATCTGGGGAGCAGATAAAGCAATTGACGGTTCTAATTTTTCATTTATAAAAACAAATTCTAATGAGATTCCAAAACCACAAATTGAAAAATCTTTAGAAAACGAAGTCAATAAACGAAACCAACGTATTGCCGAACTTGTAACAAATAGAGAAGGCGAGAAACATGCAGATGAATTTTTTACAAAAGATGCTATTTACCTAACTTACGATTCTCCAATGTTCATTGGAATGGAAAATATCAAGCCTTATTTTGTAGAACACGAGAAACCAAATGGAGTTTCTATTGATTCGATATCCATAAAAGCTAGCAGAATGATTCCGCTTAATAATTTTGTTATCGAATATGGTTATTATTATGTCGATGTTTCGTGGGATAATAAAAAGGGAAGAGCTATTGTGACCGGAAAAAGCACAAATATCTGGAAAAGAGACGAAAACGGAATTTTAATGCTCTATCGCCAAATGGTAAACCATAATTAAATTGTTGATATTCAAATAGAATCACGATATTTATGTAAAACAAATTAGATGAAACAGAGCGCCGGAATATTATTGTATAAATTCGTTGATAAAACTACTTTTTTCTTTTTGGTACATCCAGGCGGTCCGTTTTGGAAAAACAAAGATTTAGAAAGCTGGTCGATTCCAAAAGGTGAATTTACTGAAGATGAAGATCCCCTTGATGCAGCAATTCGCGAGTTTAAAGAAGAAACCGGTTTTGAAGTCGATGGTGATTTTATAAAACTGGAATATGTAAAACTTAAATCGGGTAAAATTGTTCATGCTTGGGCGGTAGAATTTGACCTTGATGAGACTTTAATAAAAAGCAATGATTTTGAAATGGAATGGCCACCAAAATCTGGAAAATTAGAAAGTTTTCCCGAAGTTGACAAAGGCGAATGGTTTCAAACTGCCGAAGCTTTAAAGAAAATAAATCCCGCACAAGCTGATTTCATTGTTCAAATGATTTCCAAAATTTCAGCTTCACTTTAAAAAAACATTCTCGATTTACAGGATAATTTTCGTAATTTACATTTTGTCGTTTGATTGGTTTATCAAACAATTTTAAAAATGTAAATAAAAAGTATGGAAGTTAAATATATAATTTTCGATTGTGACGGAGTTTTAGTAGATACAGAAAAAATTGGCAATGGAATATTGCTAGAAATGGCTTCAGAACATGGTTTTGATATGAAAATTGAAGATGCCTACCGCAATTTCAATGGACGAAATTTAAAAGATTGTTTTCGACATATCGAAGAAGCAATCGACCAAAAACTTCCAGAAAATTTTGAAACCGAATACCGCAAAAAAAGTTTTGAAGCTTTTAAAACACAAGTAAAACCAATGGAAGGTGTTGTTGAATTTATCAGAAATATCGAAAAATTAAAAATTCCGTATTGCGTAGCTTCCAGCGGTCCGGTTGAAAAAATAAGACTGAATCTTGAAGTGGCAGGTTTATTGGATAAATTCGAAAACAAAATATTTAGTTCCTATCAAATAAACAGTTGGAAACCAGAACCAGGAATATTTTTGTACGCTGCTAAAGAAATGGGTTTTGATGTGAAAGACTGTATCGTTCTGGAAGATAGCAAAGCTGGAGTAAAGGCTGGAATTAGTGGTGGATTCAAAGTGTACGGTTTTGCAAATGGTTTTAATAATGAAGATTTAGAAAAAGAAGGAGCAGTTCTTTTTAATAGTTATGAAGAGTTGAGCGAGTTGCTTAGAGTTTAATTTTTGTTCAAGTTTGAGGTTTTGCAAGACGGGTCCTCGACTTAGTTCCTAATATTAGAGTTTAAATTTTATCTTACAATTACAAAATTGTTTGATTAAAATGTAATTTGTTGCATTAAAATAAATTTTTATATATTTGAATTTCGACATTCTCTTTTTTAGTTTGATAATAATGAATAATTGTTATTAATACATTTAAAATTGAATGTGTTTTGCCTAAAGAAAAATGACTTTTCCCAAAGAGTTATTTTGAAGTTGTGATTCCAAAAATCACAAAATAACCTACAGACAGAAACAAAAATGACGAAATTTATAAGAATTTTAATTTTATCAATATTGCTCATTTCTCCAGTTTTAAATGCGCAGATTAAAAAAATTGGTGTTCCTTTTATAATTAATTATAATCCGAAAACTTATAAAGCAGCTTCCGAAAACTGGGATGTTCTGCAGGATTCTAAAGGAATGATGTTTTTTGCCAATCATTTCGGAATTATGCAGTTTGACGGCGTTCGTTGGAGCATCGTTACACAACCGGAAAATAAGAGTATGGTTCGCTCGCTTGCCATCGATAAAAAAGATAAAATGTATGTTGGCGCGCAGGGCGATTTTGGTTATGCAATTCAATTGCCAAACGGACAGTATCAATATACATCTTTAGTAAAATTACTTCCGGAATCAGCTCGAAATTTTGGAGATGTTATACATACCGTTATCCGAAATAATGAAGTGATTTTTTTCTCTTATGAAGAAATTTTTATCTACAACAATAATAAAATCAAGGTTTTAAAGTCTAAAGAAAAATTTGATGATTTCTTCGAAGTCAATAAAGAAATCTATGTTTCGCATAATACCAAAGGTTTATTGAAATTAAAAGGTGATAAATTAATTTCGGTTACAAATGGAGAGAAGTTTGCTGGAATGAAAATCAGGAAAATGTTTGAAACTCAAAATGGTCTTTTACTTTTTACGCAAAAAAACGGACTTTTTACTTTTAAAGACAATCAGGTAAAACCATTTTTAAGCGAAGCGGACAATTTATTAAAGCAAAATCAGATCTCGGTTGCGGTTGAACTTTCTGATGGATATTTCGGAATTGGAACCCGACAATCAGGGTTGATAGTTATAGATAGTTCGGGACATTTGATTCAGCATATTGATAAGCAAATGGGACTTCAGAATGATTATGTAACGAATCTTAAGGTTGATAAAGAAGGCAATTTATGGGTTACACTCAAAGAAGGAATTTCGCAAATTCAGATTTCTTCGCCATTGTCCAGAGTTTTAGATACTTCAAATTCAGAAACCAAAATTTACTGCAGTCAGATTTATCAAAACAAATTATATATCGCCACAGATAACGGTTTGTTTTGGATGGATTGGCAGTCTTATAAAAACGGCAAACATGAAAACGCGAACTTTCAGCACGTTTCTGGAATGTTTGAAAATGTTTGGAATATTAGCGTTTTTGGAAATTCGCTTTTGGCTTTTGAAAAAAATGGAATCTTTGAAGTTTCCGGTAATTCAGCAAAATTACTGGCAAAAGTTGATGGCGCTTGGAAAGGAATATTAGTTCCGAATCATCCTGATTTATTGCTTGTTGGCGGTTATAACGGAATGTATATTCTTAAAAAAATAAATAATTCCTGGGTTTATCAAAATAAAATAAAAGGTTTTGAAGAAAGCAGTCGAGTTATCGAAACGGATAAAAACGGCGATTTCTGGATTGCCCACGGATACAAAGGAATTTATAAAATTCAGTTTAATAAAACATTCGATGCCGTTTCAAAAGTTGAGTTTTACAATGATAAAAATGGTTTCCCGTCGAGTTTGTTTTTGAATACTTTTAAAATTGATAATCAGATTCTTTTTGGAACTACAAAAGGAGTTTACAAACAAGATGTTCATTCGAAGAAAATGATTCCTGAACCTATTTTTAAAAAATATCTAGGTTTAGAAAATCATATTCGATTATTAAAGCCTGATTATCAAAATAATATATGGTACATTTCTGGAGAAAATACCGGGAAAATGACAAAAAAGTCAAACGGAAGTTTTGAAGTTGAAGAACTTCCTTTTAGAAAACTTCGTTACTTATATGTTCCTGGGTTTGAAAATATTCAAACGACAACCAGTGGTGATGTATTTTTTGGAACACAAGATGGCTTAATTCATTATAATGTCATTAAAAACAAGAAATACAAAACGAAATATAAAGCAGTAATTTCAGAAGTGAAATGTATTTTTCCGAAAGACAGTTTGATATTTTCAAGCCGTTATGATGTGCTTCCGAATAAAACAAAAGATGCAGGAGAAAAAATCTCACCTATTTTATCGCATTCTAATAACGCATTGCATTTTTCTTTTTCATCACTTTTTTATGACGAAGCAGATGCAACAAAATACGAATACTGGTTGGAAGGTTTTGAACCGAAATGGTCAGATTACAGTTTACAAACTGAGAAAGAATATACCAACTTACCTGAAAATGAATATGTTTTTCACGTAAGGGCAAAAAACATTTATGATGTGGTAAGCGAAGAAGCGGTTTTTAGTTTTGAGGTTTTACCGCCTTGGTACAGAACAATCTGGGCTTATATTTTGTATTTTCTACTTTATTGTCTAGTCATTTATTTGATCATTAAATATCAAAAATTTGTGGCTGAAGGTGATCGTCAGCAATTGATTCTGAATCAGGAAAAAGAATTATTGCGAGCCCGTGCTGAACTTAACGAACAGAGATTGAATATGGAACAGGAAAATATGGCTATTGTTCGGGAAAATCTTGAAACAACGATTAATCTTAAGAATGCCAAAGTTGCTTCGAATACCGTGAATCTTATTCATTTAAATGAAATTCTGCTTTCGATAAAAGAACTGATCGGACAGATGGACAAGAATAACGATCCAAATGTGAACTTTAGTTTATTGACCAAAATAAACAAACTAATCGATCACGAATTGCAGGGTGACAAGCATTGGAACGAATTTGAAGAAATCTTCAATCAGCTGCATGATAATTTTATGCAGAGGATGAAAACAACTTATCCGGAACTGACTCCGCGCGATATGCGATTGTGTGCTTACTTGAGAATGAACTTTAATACAAAAGAAATTGCTCCGCTTTTAGGAATTTCTGTTCGTGGAGTTGAAGATACCCGATATAGAATTCGAAAAAAATTGCAACTTCCTTCGGATGCAAATATCACAGAATTCATTCTAAATTTTTAATTTTTTATTATGATGTAAAATCCTAAGTAGTTTTACGCGTTTTTTCTTCATTTTTTTTTAAATCACCGTAGTCAAACCGTACTCAAAAATGTAAGTCTAGCCTGATTTATTTGTTAATATTGTCGGATTATTATTAAGATAATGACCTGTTTACTGCAAAATGGGTTTTTATTACGGTAATAAGCTTTACTAACAAAAAACTAAAAAAATGAAACAAAATGACTCTTTTTTCGGCCGACCACCGAAAGATAATTTCTATTATTTTAAACAATTTTTGGCCATAGCTATATTTGTGCTTTTGCCATTTTTAAAAGTTCAGGCGCAATGTAAAACATTGGTTTGGTCTGATGAATTTAACGGTACTACTGTCGATTTAACCAAATGGCAGAGTATTTCAGGAAACGGATGTCCTTCGCTTTGCGGATTCGGAAATGCTGAAGCGCAACGTTACGATCCAAATCAGGCAACAATTGTAAAAGAAGGAACAAACAGTTACTTAAACATTGAGGCTAAATACCAACCAAACGGATCATTTCCTGATCAGCCTTATGCTTCTTCAAAATTAACTACAGAAGGAAAGTATTCCCTTAAATACGGTAGAGTCGAAGCTCGTATGAAGTTATCAAACGGGCAAGGTGCATGGCCTGCGTTCTGGATGCTTCCCGTTAACGGAAACTGGCCGTATACTGGTGAAATTGATATTATGGAAGCCAAACACAGAAATCCACAATCTGTAGACGGAACGATTCATTATGACGGAAACGGATATCATTTTACAGGAAGAAGTTATAGTTCTCCAACCGATTTATCTTCAGATTTTCACATTTATGCGGTAGAATGGGGACCAAACTTTATAAAATGGTATGTTGATGATGTTTTATTTCACACCGCAACTCCAAATACTACAGTAAACGGCGGATGGCCATTTAATGATAGTCAGTTTTATATCATTTTAAATCTTGCTGTAGGTAGTGCAGGAACGCCTTACACAAGTGTAAATGGTGCGGGTGTTGCGCCAATTCCTGGAGATTTTCCGGCAAAATTGCAGGTAGATTACGTTCGTGTTTATGACGGAAGTTATAAATATGGCGTTACAGGAGATGCAAAAGTGTATCAAAATGAAACTAGCAAAACATATTCTATTAATGCTATTGCAGGTGCAAGCTACAACTGGACTGTTCCTTCGGGAGCTACAATTACGGCTGGACAGGGAACAAATGCTGTAACAGTAAATTGGGGAACTGCAGGCGGAGATGTTTCGGTAACGACAACAACTTCTGGTTGTACTGCAAATACTTATAAATTGGCTGTAACGACTGAAGCTGCAATTCCGGTAGAGAAAATTCAGGAAGATTTTCAAACAAACAGAAATGTTGTTTACGGAAATAAAACGGGAGTTTTGACAGAAGCAATTGCCAATCCATCTGCAACCGGAATTAATACTTCGACTTTGGTTGGAAGATATGTTCGTAATTCTTCTGAATTATACGATGTTTTCAATATCAAAAATATCGTAATCAGTAATGCAAATGATTATGTGTCAGGAAGAAAAAGAATCTCTTTTGATTTGTATACTTCGGCACCGGTTGGAACAAAAATTTCTATGCAGTTAGAAAATAGCAATGTGACAACGGCAACTAATTATCCGTCAGGAAGACATAGCGGTTATAAAGCGACTACAACAGTTCAGAATAAATGGGAAACGATTGAATTTGAATTTGAAAAAATTATCGATCCAAACACAAGCGCTTTGACAATCAATAATGTGGCTTTACTTTTTGAATCCAATTCAAATTCTGGAGCAACGTATTATTTTGATAATTTGTTGACAAGAGCTACACCAGAAAAACCAATTGTTGCCACAGATGTATTGCAGAATTATGACGGCATCAATAAAATTATAAAAGGAACTACGACGGGAACTTATACAGTTGTAGCAAATCCGGGCTCAAATTCTGTTAACTCGTCTGCAAATGTGGCGAGATACGTTCGAAATGTAACAGAACAATACGACGTACTTTTCTTTAATACACAAACTTCAATTGAAGATGCTGGTTTATTCAAAAACCAAACCAATAAAATCATGATTGATGTTTATACAACGGCTCCGGTTGGAACAGTTGTAAGTATGAATTTTGAAAATAGTGCGACTTCGCTTCCGGCAAATTATCCAACGGGAAGAAATAGTAATTATGTAGCGATTACAACGAAACAAAATCAATGGGAAACGTTGACTTTCTATTACAATTCAAGTCCAGATGCAGGAACTTCGAATTTAGCGATTAACCAAATGGTTTTATTATTCAATTCAGGTTCTTACACAAGCGATACGTATTATATTGATAATATCAGAATTGGAGCAACAAAACTTCCGGATACTTATACGCCTGGGGTTGTTTACGAAGATTATCAAACGATTCACAATATTACATTTAGAGATGCTATCGGAACTTATACTGCGAACGTAGCAAATCCGAGTGCAACGGGAATTAATACATCTTCAAACGTTGGACGATATGTTCGTAAATCAACTGAATTATATGACAACTTCTCCTTCAATACGACTTTAACCAATATTGGAGATTTTAAAGCCGGAACTAAAAAATTCGCCATGGATGTTTATACATCGGCTCCGGTTGGATCAATTATTTCATGGCAGGCAGAAAGCAGTGCCTCAGTTCCGTCAAATTATCCGGTAGGAAGACATAGTATTTATCAGGGAGTTGTAAAACAAACGAATACTTGGCATACGGTAACTTTTACGTATGTAAGTACGCCAGATGCTTCGACTGCAGATAATGAAGTAAACCGTTTTGTTTTCTTATACGAGCCGGGAACAAATTCTGGAAACACGTATTATTTTGATAATCTTAGAGCTTTAAACTTAGTTTCTACAGAAACTCCGGTTGGATTGCCTTCGCCGTGGGTTAGTACAGATTTAGGTGCGGTAACACCAGCGGGAGAAGCGACGCATTCTAGCGGAACTTTCACAATAAAAGGTTCAGGAACTGATATTTGGGAAACAAGTGATCAATTTCAATTTGTTAACCAATCCATTACGGGCGATGCAGAAATTATTGCCAAAGTAAATTCGCTTACTAATACAAATACTTATGCAAAAGCTGGAGTTATGTTTCGCGAAACGCTTACACCAACTTCCAAACATGCGATGACCGATGTGACACCAGCTGCAGGAGTTGAATTTTTATCAAGAAATGCTACGTCAGGAGTAACTGTAGCCGATGTTGTAGCGGGAACTGCACCAAAATGGGTTCGTGTGGTTCGTTCAGGAAATGTATTTACGTCTTACACTTCTGATAATGGAACAACTTGGACACAGCTTGGAACTCCAAAAACAATTACAATGGCTAATACCATTTATGTTGGAATGGCGGTTACGTCTCACGCAAATGGAACTTTAGGAACAGGAGTTTTCAGCGATGTTATTGTTCGAAATATTACACCAAATACGAATGTGAATTTAGCTTTAGCTAAAACTGCAACAGCTTCTACAGAAGAAAATCCAACTTTATCGGCAGGTAAAGCGACTGACGGGGACGGAACAGTTTCAAGATGGGCGAGTTCTTTTGCTAATGCTACAGAATGGATTTATGTTGATTTAGGAAGTAATTATAACTTGAATCGTGTGGTTTTAAAATGGGAAGCAGCTTTTGCAACACAATACAAAGTACAGCTTTCTACAGATAATGTTTTCACCGAAAATGAAACTATCAATACACAAACAGCAAGCGATGGAGGAACTGATGATTTAACTATAAGCGGAACCGGAAGATACCTTCGTATTTTATGTACAACAAAAGCTTTGGCTCCTTACGGATATTCATTGTATGAAATTGAAGCCTACGGATCTGCTTCTGCCGCTAAAAAAGCGAATGTTGTAGTTGAAGAAAGTGCGCCTGAAAATGTTGTTTTTGCAATCTATCCAAATCCTGCAAGCGACTATATTCAGGTTGCAATTCCTGAAAATTTAGACAACAAAATCATCACGATTTATGACAATTCAGGAACGTTGATTCTTCAGAATAAACCAGAAAAAGAAGCAAATGAAAGCATAATTGATTTGAGCCGACTGAGAGAAGGAATTTATATTCTGAATTTCAAATCAGATCAAAAAAGCTGGAGTAAAAAGCTAATTAAGAAATAATTAAAAATAAGTTGGGTGTGATGATCCTAAATAGTTACACCCAATTTTTTACACATTTTATTTTCTCATTCTTACTAATTAGAAACAAATTTTTATTAATCAAAAAATCTAAACAATGAGAAATTTTAAGTTACAAAAGAAGTTTTTTTTAGCAGTAATGCTGACATTCCTATCTGTTTTAATGTACGGACAAGGCGCTATTCCTTTTACAATTAGTAATAATTCAACTTTCGCCGACAGCGATTTGTATGTAGCGATTGTTGGAATTGATTACACAACCGGAAACCATGTTTGGGTAAATGCCAAAACAAGCCAGGTTTTACCAATGAGCGCTTCTTATAACACAGTTACAGGACCAACTTATGGCGGAAATACCGGACCGGGACAAAACTCAAAATATGCAGCGTGTTTTACAAAGCTGAGTGAAATTCCGAATAAAACCTTTACACTGCCTTTAATTGCAGGCTGTAGAGTTTTTATTTCTAAAGGTTCTCAGTTGTATTTTTACTTTTTTGGTGCAAACGGCGCTCCGTCGGGGTATGCTTCGCCAAATCCGCAGAATGCAACAGATCCGAATCAGGGAATTTTGTATGAAATGATCGAATTGACTAACAATCAATATGGTTTCTTCGGAAATCCAACACGTGTAGATTCCTATAAATATCCAATGGGATTAGAATTATTTGGAGCAAATGGTTACCAAAAAAGAGTTGGAGATTTAAAAAAACATGCTGATATCGTTGCTGCTTTTAAAGCCAATGTTCCGGCAGAATTTCAAGGTTGCGTAAACGATGCAACAGGCGAAATTACAGCGCCGTCTAAAACACCAGCTTATGCACCAGGAGGACCATACGAAAACTATTTAAAATCTTATATCGATGCGATTTGGAACAAATACAAAAATGAAGATTTAATATTTTATGCCGGAGATGCCGGAGTTTTTAAAGGAAGAGTTATTGGCGAACAGCTAGAAATGGTTGGACAATCTGGAGGATTTGTTGGCCGTACAGGAAGAGTTCAATACAGACCAAGTACTCAGGAAGTTCTTGAAGGAAAAGGTGTTTTGGATAGAAGATTGGTCGACGGAGATTTAGATCTTGTGATTCAGGCACAATTAACAGCGGCAATTAATCGACATGTTGTAAATGTTACAACAACAAATCCTGGCCAGCAAAACTGGTACGATGCTTCAAAATTTTATCAGGTAAACCCAACAAACCATTATTCTAAATTCTGGCATTTACCGGGAATTAATGTTGATAACCTGGCTTATGGTTTTGCTTATGATGATGTTGCTGATCAGTCACCATCGCTTCATTCGCCACAGCCAACAAAAGTAATTGCTTCTTTTGGAGGTTATGCAGGAACAGTTCCTTCTGTGCCGGCTTCGACAGATGTAATTACAGTTTATAAAGATTGTAACTACACAGGTTTCTCTGGCGGATTAACAATTGGAGATTATAACTTGGCTCGTTTAAACACTTTAGGCGTTTTAAATGATGATATTTCGTCACTTAAAATCACTCAGGGTTATCAGGCAATTTTATATCAGGATGATAATTTTACTGGAGCTTCAACTGTAATTAATTCTGATAATTCTTGTTTAAATACAACTTGGAATGATAAAGTAACTTCTATCAGAGTTATTGCAAACGGAACGACAACTTTAGGAAACCAAACTTTCTTTTTACAAAATAGAAACAGCGGTTTATACATGGATGTTTGGAATTCAAGTATGGCAAATGCTGCGGGAATCAATCAAGGTGCATTGAATTCTGGTAATAACCAAAAATTTGTATTTACGCATTTAGGTGATGGATTGTATAAAATTATTGCGAATCACAGCGGACAATCTTTAGATATCAACAATTTCAATAAAGCAAACGGAGCGCGTTTAGAGCAATATCCATACAATGCAACTACAAATCAGCAGTTTGTATTGGTTTCAACTGGAGACGGATATTACAAAATAGTGGCAAGACACAGCGGAAGAATTGTTGAAGTTGCCGGAGCAAGTACAGCTTCTGGAGCCATTATTCAGCAATGGGATAACAACAATCAAACTTGCGGACAATGGAAATTAGTTCCGGCGACAAGTTCTCAAACTTCAGTTTTAATTCAGGCCGAAGATTATTCAGCAATGAGCGGCATTCAGGTTGAAGCTACAACAGATACTGGTGGAGGTTCAAATGTTGGTTACACAGAAACTGGCGATTGGTTAGCGTATAACAGCATCAATTTCCCAACAACAGGTTCTTATTTAATTGAATACCGAGTGGCAAGTGCTGTGACTGGAGGAAGATTATCTTCTGATTTAAATGCGGGAGCAATTCTTTTAGGAAATGTTGATATTCCAAATACTGGAGGATGGCAAAACTGGCAGACAGTTTCTCAAACGGTAAATGTAAATGCTGGAACTTATAATTTCGGAATCTACATTCAAAATACCGGAATGAACATCAACTGGATTAAAATTACTAAAGTTGGTGCGGGCGCTGCGGCAAAAACTGCTTTAGCGAAAACTCCAGAAGAAGAAGCTCCGGTAGAAACAGTTTTAAATGTTTATCCAAGCCCGGTTGAAAATACACTTTATGTAACTACAGATCTTTCTGGAGGAAGTGTAAAAATTGTCGATTCACAAACGGGATCTACTGTTGCATCTCAAAAAATCAATAATAACAGTTTTGATGTTTCGCATTTGAGACAAGGAATCTATTTTATTGTTTTTGAAAAAGATGGCAAACAAACGATCAAACGTTTCATAAAAAAATAGTTTTAAAAACCTGATTTCTGGCTTTAGATTTTTAGATAATAATCAGGTAGTGTTAGTTCTACGAAATCAGATTGCATCAACAGTCAAATCTAAAATCTAAAGTCTGAAATCTAAAATAAAAAAATAACTCAATAACCGTCCCCAATATTTACGAGTTTATTAATCTATTAAAACAATTATTATGAAAAACAATTACCGAAGAATGCTGCAGAAATGCATGATTATTTTATTGTTAGGCTTTTTTAATTTGGCTGTAGCTCAGCAGAAAAAAGTTATTGCTTACATTCCAAACTGGATAGACTTGAACGCCTTTTCAAGTACAATTCAGTACAGTAAATTAACGCATATCAATATTGCGTTCGAAAATCCTGATGCCAATGGATATTTGACTTTTAATTCCGGAAGCAATGCTATCATCAATGCCGCACATGCACAAAACATTAAAGTTTTTGTTTCCCTTGGAGGAGGTTCTGTTTCAGAAGGAGGCGCCATTCGAGACAATTATTTTAATCTCATTACACCAGCAAACCGAACGGCTTTTATCCAAAAACTCTATGATTATGTTGTGGCGCACAACTTTGATGGAATCGATGTAGATTTAGAAGGTCCGGCCATCAATGGTGATTACGGCGGATTTGTTATTGCTTTGGCGAATAAATTGCATGCCAATGGTAAACTGATCTCAGCAGCGCTTTCAGAAGGATATGGTGGTGCTAATGTACCTGCATCTACTTTTGCGGCTTACGACTGGATCAATATCATGGCTTATGATGCAACTGGGCCATGGCAGCCCAACAATCCAGGACAGCATTCACCATACAGTATGGCCGTAAACCAATTTAATTACTGGACAGGAAGAGGTTTACCGGCAAGCAAAGCCATCATCGGATTACCATTTTATGGATATGGTTTTGGAGCTTCTGCGAATCAGGGAATTTCTTATGCTAATATCATAGCACAATATCCGGGAGCAGAAAATCAGGATCAGGTTGGAAATACGATTTATTATAACGGAATTCCAACAATCAAAGCAAAAACAACTTTTGCGATTCAAAACGCAGGCGGAGTTATGATTTGGGAACTATCTCAGGATGCAACAGGTTCTAAATCATTACTAACTGCAATTAATCAAGTAATTACAGGAAGTAATCCTCCGGGAACAGGAACTTTAATTCAGGCTGAAAGTTACAATACAATGAGCGGTGTTCAGACAGAAGCAACTACTGATACTGGCGGAGGATTAAATGTTGGATATTGTGATACAGGAGACTGGATGGCATATTACAATGTTAATTTCCCAACTTCAGGAAATTATGTTATTGAATATCGAGTGGCAAGTGCTGTTAACGGAGCCAGAATTTCATCTGATTTAAATGCAGGAACAATTCAGCTTGGCGCTGTTAATGTACCAAATACTGGCGGATGGCAAAATTGGCAAACGGTTTCTCAAACCGTAAATGTAAATGCCGGAACGTATAATTTCGGAATTTATATCCAAGCTTCAGGAGCTAATATTAACTGGTTCAGAATTACGAAATCGGCTTCAGGTTTAGCTGCAAAATCAGCTGCTCCAACTGCAGAAACTCCTACAGATATTGCAAGTGTTACTATTTACCCAAATCCAACAGAAGATACACTTTTCTTTAGTTCAGAAGTTTCTGGAGCAAATGTAAGCGTTATCAATTCTGAAGGCGGTGCAACGGTTTCATCTCAAACTGTAAACAACAACAGTATCAATGTTGCTAATTTAAAAAGCGGAATTTACCTGATTTCATTAGAGAAAGATGGAATCAAAACGGTAAGACGTTTTATTAAAAAATAAGTTTTTTTAACCGCAAAGTTCGCAAAGAAAAAACGCAAGGTTCGTAAGGCAATAAAATACTTAGCGAACCTTGCGTATCCTGATAGCAATCGGGATTGCGCTCTTTGCGGTTAAATTTTACCACTATTACACCCCCCCCTTTAACCCCCAAATTATATGAAAAATAGTTACAGATTTCGGTTAAGTTTACTCTTGATTTTAGCTTTTGGATATTTTGCCACGGCACAGACGTCTTTAGGATCGAGCAAAACATTCCTGAACAAAATAAAAAATGAATTAGTTACTTCTACAACTGCAAAAGGCACCGAGAAAACAATTCTGCTTCAGGCAAGCAATTCCAAAAGCTTTAACGGAAAAATAAATTATAAAGAATCGAATGCATCTAGCGAATTTTTGATTGGAGAAATTAAAAATATTGCAGAATCTTCTTTTTATATAAAAGTTCAGGATCAATCTCTTGAAGGTCATATTATTTTAAAGAAAACCAAAGAAGCCTACAAATATTACTCTGATGCAAAAGGAAATGCTTTTGTTTCAAAAGTTGATATTAATACTTTGGTTTGTATTGATTATAAAAATGTTCCTTCAAACACAAATGCTACAGGCAAAACAGCCGCTGCGGCAGAAATTGCTCCGGCATTGCTGAACCTGCAAAGTTTGCCAGGTGCTGCAGGCTGTGTTTTATTGGATTTTGACGGTTACTATATGCCGGCAGGAAATCTTTGGAACAATGGTAATGCTATAAATGCAGCTCCTTCAGGAATGAGTGATGCGGCGGTTCAACAGCATTGGGAAGTAGTTGCAGAAGATTATCGTCCGTTTAATTTAAATGTTACAACAAGCGAAGCCGTTTTTAATTCTTATCCAAAAAACAGAAGAATGCGTGTTGTGGTTACACCAACAAATACTGCTGCTCCCGGCGCAGGAGGTGTAGCGTATATAGGTTCTTTCAACTGGGATAATGATGTTCCTTGCTGGGTATTTATTACTTCAGGGAAATCTGGTGGAGATGCTTCTTCTCACGAAGTTGGACATACTTTTGATCTTGGTCATGACGGACGTACAAATCCTGCTGAAGATTATTTCTTAGGATTAGACGGAACTTCGTATGCACCAATTATGGGTGCTGGTTATTACAGACCTGTTGTTCAATGGAGTAAAGGAGAATATAATTTTGCTAATAATTTTCAAGACGATGTAGCTACAATTGCCAGTTCAAAATTTGGAGTTGGATATCGAGGTGATGATTATGGAAATAATATCGCTTCAGCAGCCACTTTAGATTATAACGGAAGCGGAGCAATCTATCAAAAAGATGGAATTATTTCAAGTGAAGCCGATTATGATTTTTTCACTTTTACAACTGGCGGCGGAAATGTAGTTATTAATGTGAATACCGTTTCGAGAGACGGAAACCTGCATCTTTTAATGAGATTGTATAATTCATCAGGAACAGAAATAGGAACATTTTGGAACTCTGATCCGTTTGCTTTAAATGCTTCTATGAATGCAAATCTGACAGCAGGAAGATATTACGTAGGTGTTGACGGAACCGGAGCAGGAAATGTTGGAAGCGGCGGTTATTCAGCGTATGGTTCTATCGGAAGTTATTCTATTACAGGAACAATTCCACCGGGAGGAAATATCAGTTCATCTACAGATGTAATTACGGTTTATAAAGATTGTAACTATACAGGTTTCTCTGGCGGATTAACAATTGGAGATTATAACTTAGCAAGTTTAAATTCATTAGGAGTTTTAAATGATGATATTTCTTCGCTTAAAATTACGCAGGGATATCAGGCAATTTTATACCAAGATGATAATTTTACCGGAGCTTCCACAGTAATTAATTCTGATAATTCTTGTTTGAATGCAACTTGGAATGATAAAGTAAGTTCAATCAGAGTTATTGCAAACGGTGTTACAACTTTAGGCAATCAAACTTTCTTTCTTCAAAATAGAAATAGTGGTTTGTATATGGATGTTTGGAACGCAAGTATGACGAATGGAGCAGGAATTAATCAAGGTACTCTTAATTCAGGAAACAATCAAAAATTTACATTGACTCACTTAGGAGACGGTATGTATAAAATCATAGCCAATCATAGCGGACAGTCTATGGATGTTAATGGTTTTAATAAAGCGAATGGTACACGCGTTGAACAATATCCATATAACGGAACTACTAATCAGCAGTTTATATTAGTTTCAACAGGAGACGGATTCTATAAAATTGTTGCCCGTCACAGCGGAAGAATTGTTGAGGTTGCAGGAGCAAGCACAGCTACTGGAGCTATTGTACAGCAATGGGACAATAACAATCAAACATGTGGGCAATGGAAATTAATTGCAACAACAACTTCTCAAACTTCTACTTTAATTCAGGCCGAAGATTATTCGGCAATGAGCGGAATTCAGGTTGAAGCTACTACAGATACTGGCGGAGGTTCAAACGTAGGTTACACTGAAACTGGAGACTGGCTTGCATATAACAATATTAATTTTCCAACAACGGGTTCTTATTTAATTGAATACAGAGTGGCAAGTGCTGTTACTGGAGGCAGATTATCATCTGATTTAAACGGAGGAACTATTGTTTTAGGAAATGTTGATATTCCAAATACCGGAGGCTGGCAAAACTGGCAGACGGTTACTCAAACCGTAAATGTAAATGCAGGAACGTATAATTTCGGGATCTATATTCAAAATACGGGAATGAACATCAACTGGATTAAAATTACAAAAGTTGGAGCAGGAGCACCGTCGGCAGTTATCGAAGATGAAATAAAAGATGTTGCATTCAACGTATACCCAAATCCGGTTTCAGAAACGCTTTTCTTTACAAAAGATGTTTCGGGAGGAAATGTTAAAGTAATAGATTCTCAAGGCTCTGTAGTTTCATCAGAAAAAAGCAATGACAATAGTTTGAACGTTTCTAATTTGAGACAAGGAATTTATTTTGTTGTTTTTGAAAAAGATGGAGAAAAAATAATAAAACGTTTTATAAAGAAATAATCCATTCGCTATAATGGTTTTATATACATTAAATTTTAGGTTTTAATGTAAAGGCTGTCAGAAATGACAGCCTTTTTTTGCATTAATTTGTTGTCAATGTTTTATTTGTAGTTAGATAATTTTGTGTATAGTAAAGTCCCTACGGGACATTTTTGGAGGGGCGATAATCTATGTTCTACCAATATTTAACCTCTAACGAGGTAAACTTACTATAATTTAGAAAACTCCGTTAGGAGTTAAATATCGGTAGAAAAAAATGTGACCACAATATAATTGTCCCGTAGGGACTACACAAATTTTTAACCAATCAAAAATCCCCTAAAAATTATCATTCGATAACAATACGATAAACTCATTTCATCATTAAATTGATAAAATTGCTGCATATTAAAAGTTTAAATACTTTTAATAAATTCTCTATTTCCCAAAAGCTTAAAACCTATGAATTTAAAATTTACTTCCCCAATAATTATACTCTTTATACTATTCTTCAATCATACAATTTCAGCCCAAAATCAAAAGAATTTAGAAGGTGTTCAGGTTGCATTTTTATCAGATGTTCACTTGCAGGATTTGTTCGGGTCATTCTCAGACAATGATTTTAAAGGCGTTTTGAATACCAAAACAAAAAAATATGCGTTAATAAGAACGATGGCCTCGCAGTTGCATTCGACGAGAATTTTCAATGAAAATTATTTTGCCTTCATCGCCGCTCTTGAAGATATTGCAAAAAGAAAGATAAAATACGTTGCGCTTCCGGGCGATTATACCGATGACGGTCAGCCAATTCACGTAAGAGGATTACAGAAAATTTTAGATCAATACCAAAAAAAATACGGTATTGAATTTTTTATAACCACTGGAAATCACGACCCAGTCGGACCATTTGCTCAGGAATCGGGTAAAGAAGATTTTTTAGGAAAAGAAGGAAAAAGCCAACCCATTTTTAGCAAAGACGGCATGTATAAGCCAAACATGAATATCGAACAGCCAGTTGTCATAACAGCCGATATTGCTAAAATGGGTTATTTAGGCATAACAGATGATTTAAAAAACTTCGGTTTTTATCCGAATAAAAAATATAAGTTTTGGGCGACTCCTTTCGCAAATTATACTTCCCAAAATTACGATTTCAAAAAAGCTGAAGAAGCTTCAAAACTTACTAATAGAGTGTATAATGTTGCGCCTGGATTTGAAGTTCCAGATGTGAGTTATGTGGTTGAACCAATCAATGGACTCTGGTTAATGGCAATTGACGGAAATGTTTATATTCCGAAGAAAACTGATGGCGATCCGAAAGATTCTAAAAATTATTCTGAAGCAAGTACAGGTTATAATAATGTGCTTTCGAATAAAAAACATCTTATAAAGTGGGTTCAGGATATTTCGGCGGAAGCCAAACTTCGCGGAAAAACTTTAGTTGCTTTCAGTCATTTTCCGATGATTGATTTTAATGATGACGCTTCCGCGGAAATAAAAGAACTTTTAGGACCAAATAAATGGCAATTGAATCGAGTTCCGGTTGAAGAAGTAGCGCAGGTTTTTGCTGATGCCGGATTGAAAATTCATTTTGGCGGTCACATGCACATCAATGATACAGGATTGCGTACAACTGCAAAAGGCAATACTTTGGTTAATATTCAAACGCCATCGCTTGCGGCTTATATTCCGGCTTATAAATTATTGACGATTCAGAAAGATAATCTTGTTGATATTCAGACGATCACGATTGATAATGTTCCGAGATTTGATGAACTTTTTGATTTGTATAAAATGGAATATCAGTTTCTAGAAAGTCAGAATACGAAGGATATTTGGAATAAAGCTATTTTAGAAACCAAAACGTACCACGAGTTTACCGATTTTCATTTGAAGGAATTAGTTCGTCTTCGTTTTCTTAAGGACGATTGGCCTTCTGCTTTCAAAGATTTTATTCTGAATGTTTCGGCTCAGGATTTATTGGTTTTGGCGAATATAAAATCGGCTCAGGATTTTGATTTTATTCTGAAAAACAAATCACAATTCCAGAAAGAATGGAAGGAAGCAGAAACGAAATCGGAACAAATTCTAGCCCAAGATAATCTTAAAAAAGAAGATTTTAACTGGACAGGAAATGATCTTTTAATTGATTTTTATCGTTTTAGAAGCGCTGATGAATTGGCTTTGGCCGATGTTGGTTTAGAAAGAGCAAAACAATATAAAGTGTTGTCGAATTTGTTTTTGGAAAATGCAGTTGCTTCAAGTGATACAACTCTTCAAAAGCAAATGAAATTGTTCCTGATTATCTTCAATAAATTCATGCATGAAGTTCCTGCAGATCATTTTACAGTTGATTTGAAAAGTGGTGAAATTAGAAGTTTAAAGTAATTTAACCGCAATCCCGATGGCTATCGGGAGCTAAGGTTTACGCAAAGTACGCAAATTTTCTTTTAATCTCGCAAAGACGCGAAGTCGCAAAGTTTTTATAATCTTTGCGACTCTGCGTCTTTGCGAGCAAATTTAAGCAACAAAGTCCGCAAAGCTTTATACATTTAGCTTTGCGAACTTTGCGTTTATGTAAGCAATCTTTGGTAAAAAACCTTAGCTCCCGATAGCTATCGGGATTGCGGTTAAAAAAATTAAGGCACATTTACAGGATTCGTTCTCACATAAGTTCCATCGTCATATTTAATTTGATAAGGAGAATTGAAGAAAGTACTTGGCAAATAATAATCTGTTGAAATAACTTGAGCTCCTGATTTTTTCGCGGCTTCAAAATGAGAATAATCATTTGCTCTGGCTTCTTTCGTATCAGAATCAGCTCTGGTTCTTATTAAGTAGCCTTTTTTAACCAAATCAGTAATTGATGGATCTTCAGAATTATTTCTAAATAACCAAGCCGCTTCTGGTTTTCCGGGTTCGGCATTAATAAAAACGGCGCGTCCCTTAAGGGACGGATGATTCAATGCGTACAAATCTCTTTTTGCGCCGTTATTATCTAAAAGAAATATAAATTTTCCTTTTGCATTTTTCAGTGTTGGCCAGTTGTTGTTCAAAACGGCTTCTTCAAGTGTTTTGTATTTTCCGCGAACCATATCTGGCGTGATAATTTTATTTCCTAAACCTTTACGAAGCTCTTTGTCTAAAGCATCAAAAAGTTCCGGTGTAAATTTCTCCGCTTTTGTTCCTAAGTAACTATCGTCGTCTTTTGGTTCTAAAGTGATAAAAACCGGAACATGGTCTGGATTTGCATTCGACCATTTTTTTAGCTCTGCAAGACAGCTTTGAAGCGTGTAACATGAAGTTCTAAAATCGATGTCAATCATGTGAAAAACCTTAAAACCTGGTTTTTTCATTTCTCCGTTTGGATCGTATGCTTCTTGTGATTTTGCAATATCAAGACCTTTTGGATGTACAAATTTTCCGCCTTGAGGATCGCCCTGAACATCAATTTCTAAATTGCGTAAACCTTTATTTAATTGATCTGTAAGACTAATGTGTGTGTACTGAAGTCCTTTTAGCGAACGCGAAGTATCTTTTGCCTGAATGGTGTTGTATAAATCAGTTTCAATAGCGTGACGGTAACTGTTGTGCGAACCGATAACTTGAATTTGGTTAATTTTTAAATTGTCGCTTTGTGCGTGACTCAATTGAAAAGCTCCAGCAAATAATACTGTAAACAAAATTTGTTTCATGTTTTTGATGAAATTAGGATTGTGGAATTAAGAGGACGCAGCAACAGAGAATTGCTTCTTTTAGAGATTACTAAAGTAAAATGGACAATTGTTTTTTGTGTTAGCTAAAGTAAAAGAAATAGCAAACCAAATATCATTTTTGTCTAAAAATAGTAGTATTAATAAAACAAATCAATTCAAAATTTAATTTAAAGATAACTTTCAGACAAAAACTATTGGTGTCGTATTTCATTATTTTACATCACCAAATACTACCAAAATCCATTATGAAGAATCCTGAAATTTTTGAAAAAACGTATACGCAATACTGGAAAAAGCTCAATGCCTTTTCGTATACGATGACTCAGGATAAAGACTTGGCACAGAATATCGTGCAGGATGTTTTTATTGATTTGTGGGAACGAAAAGACGATTTGAATATTAATGCGATTGAACCTTATTTATTTCGTGCTGTCAAAAATCAGGTTTTTAAACATTACCAAAATAATCGGTTTGATAAGACAATTTTGGAAGATCAGTTTGAAGATTATATAATTGACAATTTTGCTTCGATTGATCCCGAAATAATGGATTTGCTTTATTCCTTATTAGATCAGCTTCCGGAGAAAAGAAAAGAAGTTTTATTAATGTATAAATTTCAGGATATGTCAATCGACCAGATTGCAGACGAACTTGGAATTTCTAAACAAACGGTGAAAAACCAAATTTCATCGGCATTAAAACAATTGCGTGAAGGCTTGAAAGACTTGGCCTGGATGGCGCCTTTAATCATTTTTCATAAAAACTTTTAAGATAACTTTCTGTTGATGTTTTCATAATATTTGCGGATAGTACGATTTCAAGATTCTGGTACTTATAGGTAACAATAAGTATTATGATAAAAAGAATCAAGCATAGTTTAGAATATCTTATCGATAAAAGTTCAAGAAATAAAACTTCAATTGCAGAAGAAAATCTGCTTAATGATTTTGCCTTTAATCAATATCAAAAATCGAAATGGGATGAAGTTTCGATGGGAAATTCTGATGAAGTTTCTCAGGATATCTACAATAATATTCAATATAGAATAGGAAAAAAGAGAACCTTTAATCCTTATTTAAAATATATGGCAGCTGCCAGTATTCTTTTTCTTGCCGGTTTAGGCTTTTGGCTTAAACCAAAAATTGCTGTCGAAAAGCAATTATCGTTTAAAACGTCATCGATTCCCAAATCTATCCAGTTAAGTGACGGCTCGAAAATTTATTTGGCAGCAAACTCATTATTTCAATATCCTGAAAAATTTGAAGGAGATGAAAGAAAAGTTTCTCTTTTAAAAGGAAATGCATTTTTTGAAGTAGCTAAAGACAAAAAACATCCTTTTATAATTACTTCCAGAGAAATTAAAACCAGAGTTGTAGGGACTTCATTTCACATTCAGCTTTCAAAATCTAAATGTGAAGTGATTGTTGTTACTGGAAAAGTCAATGTGAGTTCGAAAGGGCAGAGCGTTGATTTGGTTCCGAATGAAGAAGCTTTGTTTGAATCAAATAAACTGACGAAGCAATTAGCCGACAAATCATTTTTAGTGAATTGGTATTCAACCGATGTAACGCTAAATGAAACCACACTTAAACAAGTCATTACCATTTTACAATATAAATATGGCGTTTCATTTCAGTACGATAATGAACGTGTATTAGCAACGCCGTTAACGGTATTCATAAAAAAAGACGCAACATTAGAGAATGTTTTAGAGCAAATAAATTATATCACAAACCTAAAATTCAAAGTTTATGGCGAAATAGTAAAAGTGGATTAAAACAAAAAAGCAGTTGCTGAGAACAACTGCCTTTGAATAAATTAAGTATCGTAAAAAAACCAATAACTTAAATCATGTATTTTAAAACTTCTTATTTAAATCTAAAGAGTCTTTTCTTTTTAGTTCTGGCTTTACTGACCTTACAGACAGGTTATAGTAAAACTTTAGTAAAAAAATCAAATTTAGAAAATAAAATAGAAAAAGCAACTCTTGTTTCTATATTTTCAAAATTGAGCCAACAAACAGATTATAAATTCAGCTACGGACAAGCTGTAATTGCTGATAATACTACTTATACAGTGAATTTTGCTGGCGAAACTGTTTCGGCAATTTTGAATGATCTTTCAAAAAAGGCAAACTTCAATTACAACATTAACGGAAAACTAGTTTTGATTCAGAAAACTGCTGCGCCAAAACCTGCAACTACAAAAGCGGTAGACAGAGTTAAAGTAAAAGGAAAAGTAGTTGATGAAAACAGTGTGCCAATTCCAGGTGCAACGATTATGGAAACAAGTTCATCAAACAGTGCCGTTTCTAATTTTGATGGTGAATTTGAAATCACAGTTGGTGACGGAAAAACTATCGAAGTTTCGTATTTAGGTTATAAAACTAAAGTTGTTACTGTACAAAAAACTTTTATGACAATTCAGTTAGAACCAAATACTTCTGAATTGAGCGAAGTTTTAGTTGTAGGTTACGGAAAACAATCTAAAAAAGATGTAACAGGTGCAGTTACTCAGCTTGAAGCAGCAAGTTTCAAACAAGGTGTAAATATTTCTGTAGATAATTTAATGCAAGGAAAAGTTGCCGGAGTTCGTGTAGTGAATACAAGTGGTGAACCGGGAGCGGGAGTAAACGTAACAATTAGAGGGGTTGGATCTATCAGAAGCGGAAGCACGCCTTTGTTCGTTGTTGATGGTGTGCCTTTGTCAAATGATGATGTGAGTCCGTCTGGAAGTAATGTTGGTTTCGGAAATTCATCTGCAAAAAATCCATTGAACTTTTTGAATACAAGTGATATCGAATCGATTACAGTTTTGAAAGATGCTTCTGCAGCGGCAATTTATGGTGCAAGAGGATCAAACGGAGTTGTTTTAGTTACAACTAAAAAAGGTTCAAAAGGTGAAGGAACGTTGACTTTTGATTCTTATACAGGAGTTTCGAATGTGGCTCATAAATTAGATGTTTTAGATGCTGACCAATATAGAAAAGCAATTAAAGATCCAGCTTTTGATCACGGAGGAAATACAGATTGGCAAGATGTAATTTTTAGAACTGCGATTACAACAAATAATTCATTGGCTTTTTCAAAACAAACAGAAACAGGAAATTATTATGCTTCTGTGGCACAAATGAATCAGGAAGGAATTATCAATAAGAGTAATTTCAAACGTATGTCGGGAAGAATTAATGCTGCGGAATCGTTTTTGGATAACAAACGTCTGAAAGTAAAAATGAATCTTACGGCAAGTGAAACTAAAGATAATGGAGTTCCTACAAGTGATGACGGAGGTTCAAACGGACAATTGATCGTTCATACTTTGATGGCAAACCCAACAAGATCTGTTTTTGATGCAAATGGAAAGTACACAAATTTCAACATGAATGCGCATTATAATCCAGCTTATTTATTGAGCATTTATGATGATGTAACGCGTACGTTGAGAGTTTTAGGAAATTTAGAAGCGTCGTTACGAATTGTTGACGGATTAGAATACAAATTAAACATTGGTTTTGACCGTTCTGCATCAGAAAGAAATACTACTATTTTTCCAAACTTGACGGATTTGAATCCAAAAGGAAAATATGTTCAGAATAATTTAGATTCTAGAAACTCTTTAATCGAGCATTATTTGACTTACAATTTGAATTTGGATAAACATAAAATCGAAGCTTTAGGCGGATTTTCATATCAAAAATTTGAAAGATCTGGAACGGCTTTCAGTGTTGACGGAATTTCAAATCAAGGAGTTGGCGTACCGCCAGCAATTAATCCTGGTTTTGCAGGAACACAATCTGGAGTTTCAGGATATGCGCAGGAAAATGAGCTTCAGTCTTATTTTGGAAGAGTAAATTATACTTTCAACAATAAATATCTTTTGACAGCTTCGATGAGAGCGGACGGTTCGACTCGTTTTGGAAAAAACAATAAATACGGTTATTTCCCATCAGCAGCTTTAGGATGGAATATCTCTAAAGAAAAATTCTTAGAAGATGTAACAGCAGTAAGCAACTTAAAATTAAGAGCAAGTTGGGGAGAAACTGGAAATCAGGAAGTTGAAAATAAAATTACTCAGGCAAGTTATTCACTTTCAGGAGCTGACGGATATTATTTATACAATGATTTGAATTTGGTAAACGGAGTTTCAGTAAACAGAACACCAAATCCTGATTTGAAATGGGAAGTTGTAACACAATACAATTTAGGTTTAGATTTCAGTTTCTGGAATGATAAATTGTACGGAACTTTGGATTACTTCAATAAAACTACTACAGATGCAATCTTAAATGTTCCATCACAAGCTTTAAGCCCAACAACGACAATCTGGACAAATATCGACGGAAAAATCATCAATAAAGGTTTTGAATTTATGGTAGGTTCAAAATTGATTGACAAAAAAGATTTTTCTTGGAACATCGATATGAACGGTGCGACTTTGAATAATAAAATTCAAGATTTGCCAGTTTCAGAAATTTTGACAGGAACTATTTCAGGACCAGGACAATCTGGAGTTAATGCGAATATCTACAAAAGCGGTTATGCTGCAGGATCTTTCTACTTATTGGAACACATTGGTTTTGATGCAAATGGAGCTAATATTTTTAAAGATCAAAATGGAGACGGAAAAATCGACAACAGCGACAGAATTATTATCGAAGGAGCTTTGCCAACTTTCTATTACGGATTTAATAGTGATATGAGATATAAAAACTTCACGTTCTCATTCTCAATCATTGGTCAAACTGGAGGTTATTTGTTGAATAATACAGGATTAAATGCCTTGAACATTAACAACTTGGCTTCTGACAGAAACGTAGCAACAGGTTATTATGAATCAGGTGCAAACGCTACAAATTCACCAATTTTATCGACACTTTTTTTAGAAAAATCAGATTTCATCCGATTAAATACAGCTCGTATTGGTTATAATTTCGATTTAAAAGGAATCAACTGGATCAATGGTTTAACGCTTTATGTTACAGGACAAAACTTGGTAACAATTACAAATTACACTGGTTTTGACCCGTTAATCAACAGTCCGAAATCAAACGGTGGAAACCAGTCAATTGGTATTGATTATGCTGCTTACCCAACTTCTAGAACGTTCAGTTTTGGAGCAACTTTAAAACTATAATTTATTATGAAGACAAATACATTTTTTAGTATAAAATTAATCGCATTGTTCTCGTTTATATGGCTGTTTGCTAGCTGTACAGATCTTGATGAAGTTGTTTTAGACGAGGTTTTGGGAGACAATGCATCAAATCCTGCCGGAGCACTTGCGGCAGCTTATGACCGATTAGGAGACGGAACTTTCGTAGATCACGGATGTATGTTTTCTTTGCAGGAATACACAACTGATGAAGCAATTTTACCAACGAGAGGAAGTGACTGGGGAGACGGAGGAAAATGGAGAGATATGCATGAATTTACATGGAAATCTGATAATGCTGTTGTGGGGGATAACTGGAATAAATTGACTAACGGAATTACACGTTCGTTAACAGCAATTCAGTCTGTTCAAGAAAGTTCAATTCCGGAGAAAAAATTGTTTTTGGCAGAAGCTAAAGGACTTTTAGACTTTTATTTATACACAACTTTAGATGTGTTTGGACAAGCGCCATATAGAGATCCGATGAATCCAAATGCGCCTTTGGAAATTTTAAAAGCAGATACTCAAATCGATAAATTAATTACAGATGTTGAGTCTTTAATTCCGGATTTGGCAAGCATGGGAGAACAGCAAACGCACCACGGACGTTTTACTAAAGAAGCTGCTTATGGCTTTTTAGCAACAATGTATTTGAACCGCGCTGTATTTAAAGATCGTTTCAATGCAAATTCAAACTTTAACTTCAGTGAGCCAGCAGTTTCTGGCGGAGGAACAGATATGGATCGTGTAATTTATTATACTTCATTATTGATTAATTCTGGGAAATATTCTTTAGAAAGCGATTATTTCAAAAACTTCGCACGTGATAATGACAAAGGAAAAGAGCTTATTTTTGCAATTTCTCAAAAGATAGATTACATCCGTAACGGTTCAAACAGTTTTGCATACGTTTGTATGGAGCGTAACCAAAGAACTTCTGCAGCAAACAGAGGAACAAACGCTGCTTGTACAACTCCTGAATTTTTCGCAACATGGGACGGAAATCATGATGATCCAAGATTTCAGCAAAAATATCAATATTCAGATGGAACTTGGTTCAAAAATGACGGAACTGATGTAAGTGTTCCTGCAACAGATATCGTTCCGAAAAGTGCTAATTTACCTTGGTTCCACTTTAACAGAGGAATTGAGTATGGACCACAATACGGACCAATTTTATTGTCTTCAGGTTCTTTAGAGATGATCAACGGAAGAATTAAAGTTTCTCCATTGTTTATGGAAAAAAGTACAACTACTAGAATGGATTTTACGCCTTCATTAACTTTCAAAAATCCTGCTCAGGCAGTTTTTGCTCAAAACGAAATTAACCAAGGTGCTCGTATTTTTAAATATGAATTTGATCCAGAAGGAGGAAACGGTAATAGTAATGTTGATATTCCGTTATTCCGTTTAGGTGGAATTTATACGATGAGAGCTGAAGCTTACTTCAGAAAAGGAAGCGTAGGATTGGCAATGGATGATTTAAACAAATTACGTACAAGCAGAAAGAGAGAAGCTTTGTTTGGAAGTGTTCCAGGAAAAGCGCTTACATCACTTGATGCGACGCAATTATATAATGAAATAGGTTTCGAATTGTATTGGGAATTATACAGAAGACCACAAATGATTCGTTTTGGAAAATTTGATTTGCCTGGAACTGCTAAATCGGCTTCACTGCCATTTAGAAGAGTGTTTCCAATTCCGCAATCAACTATTGACGTAACGAAACAATTTACACAGAATCAAGGTTATAACTAAGTTGTGTTAGTTAGTTTATTTTTTATTTATTTTTTATTAGAAAAGCCTGTCTTGAAAAAGACAGGCTTCTATTTTTTTATAGGTTTCAAGTTTTTTTATAAGGTGATTGTTTTGTTTTAAGTGACTTTTTGGTTTCAAATTATAATTTGAAACCAATATTAGCATCCAATTTGCTGGTGACCTTTCTCAATTGGATAATTTTGGGCTAAATCAAATAACAGCTGAATGCTGTGGGTAAATTTAAGGAGATATTCTTACAGTGAAGAAGCTTGCAATTCTTCTTATTTTATCTAAAAAAAGTAATAAAAAAAGCAGAGTAACAAACCCATTAAAAAAATCAAATTATGAAAAAGTATCATTTATTAATCGTTGTTTTTTTGTTTTCGCTGACGATGTCAGCGCAAAGTCAAGGTGCATTTTTGCTTAACTTGTACGGAGGTTATACCTTTTCGGACAAAGTAGATTTTGATTCTTCATACGCAAAAGTAGAAGATGGTTTTGAGTATGGTGCAGGTTTTGAATATTTTATAATGGATAATGCTTCTATTGAATTAAAATATAACAGACTTGATACAAAAATGCCTTTATACACAAAAGTTGCATTACCTGGTTTTGGTATTCCTGCTGGTGGTCAAGTTAATGCCGGAGATGATAAAGGCGCTATTAATTATATTTTAGCAGATTATACGTATTATTTCGGGTCAAGTTCTCAAAAAGCAGTTCCATTTCTGGGCGCTGGTGCGGGGATTTCAATTCTTGAATCACCACAAAGTGGTAGCGGAACTTATTTTGCATGGGAAATTAAAGGTGGTGTAAAAATAAAAACAGACTCACCAGTATCTATTAGTCTTAATGCTTATTTGCAATCTATGTCGGCAGCTGTTGGATATGATTACTATTGGGACTACTATTGGGGGCCAGTGGCAGTTACTGATTATGCATCAACATTTCAATTTGGTTTAGGAGCAGTTGTAAGTTTTAATCTGAATAAAAAATAAAACGAATACTAAGCCTTAAAAATTTAAATGATGAAAAAAATAATTTTATTAGTTCTCATACTTGTTTCAGCACATTCTTTTGCGCAATCTACTTTGAAAGAAGATGTTGAAGTAATTCAATCCATTTATGGAAAGTCTAAAGCAGATTTGGTTAGACAATATATGAATTTGTCAGAACCTCAGGCTTCAGCATTTCAAAAAATATATGATGAGTATGAAGTTTCACGAAAAGCACTCGGACAGCAAAAAGTCCAGATCATAAATGATTACGGAAATAATTATGCAAATCTTGATGATACAAAAGCGGCAACCCTAACCGAAGCAAGTTTAAAAAACGTTACTGACTATGATAAACTGCTGACCAAAACTTATGGCAAAGTAAAAAAAGCCGTTGGCGGACGAAATGCTGCAAAATTTGTACAACTTGAACAATATCTACAAGTTACGATAAGAGGTGAAATTCAAAATTCAATTCCTTTTATTGACGAAATTGATAAAACAAAAATCAATAAAACGTAATGAAAAAGCGATAATGCGAGCCGTATTATCGCTTTTTTATTTCCTGTCCTTTTGATATGCCAAAAGGACATCGTTATTTTATAAGATTACTAAGAGATGATATAATATCTAAAAGGTATTCAGGAGTTATTTTTGATTGGAGTTTTATGCATGTTTTTATTTTTTAATCATAGTAATCTCGAATTAAATAACATTCAAAAATAATACAATTATGATACATCAAATTGATACCACCGATAATGTTGTTGCTTTTAGAGCTTTGGCAGAAGTAACAAAAGAAGACTTTTTGAGCACTGTAGTTCCTGCAGTTGAACATTTGGTTAAACAGACAAACGAAATTAATTTTTTGTTGGTTCTAGATACCGATATTGAGAATTTCACTGTTGGAGCTTGGCTTCAGGATGCGTTGCTTGGCTTAAAACATCTTGGAAAATGGAACAGAGCCGCTATAATTTCAGATTCAGAAGATATTATTTCTTTCACAAACGGATTTAGTTTTGTGGTTCCAGGCGAATTTCATGGGTTTAAGAAAGAAAATTTCAATAAAGCCTTAAATTGGGTTGAAGGAAATATTAATATTTAAATTTTATTTGTTTAAGGTTTCTCAGCAGAAATCAAATAATAAAAAAGCGCAAATCCATTTGAATTTGCGCTTTTTTATTCAGAGTTAAGCAGAAAAAAATTAATGATTGTATTCAATTCCGCTGCTTTCTGTAAGTTCTTTTTTTGCTTTGTATGATTTTGAGATTTGTTTGTAGCAAGCTGTAGTTAAAAGAGGTAGTGCTATACTTCCAACAACTGCTGCCGATTTATTATGCCCGGTTTTCTTTAAAACTGCACCAACTAAAAGTGCTCCGATTCCAGCACAAACTAAGTTTTTTACTGATAATTTAGAAGCCGGATTTGGCGTTATTCCGTGCAATAAAGGATCTATAAAATTCAAATTTTCCATAATTATAATAATTTATTTAATTAAACTAACTTTATATTTAATTAGACGATTTTTCATTGTCTGTATCATTCTCAATCTTTTCAATTTCGGCTTTTTCTTTTTTAATAGCTTGTCGAAGCAAAGCAAAAAGACTCATATAAACATTTGCCATAAAAACCAGCGAGAATCCTGCCAAAATGTAGCCGCGCCAGTCATTTAACAAAAGTTTATAATCACAAAGCACTAAAAACGCAATTGTGACATAATGACTAAAACAATATTCGCAAGTGAAAAGGTAAAACGCTTTTCGTGACAGAATTGTTTTGTCGAATTTTGAATGCCTGACACACCATTCACGCGGTTCCCGAAAAATTTCCTCGTGCGTTACTGTCCAGCTGATACAAGCGATTGGAACAGCTAAAACAAAAAGCCATATAATTTGCGAGATCAAATCCATATTTTAATGTAATTGATTACGCTCTTGGATGATTTTCAGGATAATGTTCTGCATCAAAATCATTTAAATCTTCGGTATCATCGTGGTCTAAGTCGTGATCATTTTCGAAATCTGTATTGCTTTCATAATCCGAATCAGGTTCAAAATCATTTCTTCTTTCATCATTTGTAATGGCATCGTCTTCATTCACTACACGTTCCTGATTTGGAATATTTTCGGCTTTTATAGAATGACTTTCAAAATCTGGAGACAAATGTCTTGGGTCGTCTATAAATTCGTCCTGATATTGATACGGATTTTCATTTCTGGCATAATTATCATTATCAACAAGTGTATTTTGATCAATATAATCGGGATCGCTTTCGCCAAATTCATGATGCTCCTGATTTTTTAAATCTTCTCTAAATTCGTCTTCATTAAAAGAGCCGTTGACGATAATATTTTGTTCGATAAAATCAGGATCGTGCTGATTATAATCGGGGTTGTGATACTTTTCCATAACGCTGTTTTTTAGGTTGCTGTTATCTTTTTCTGGATGCGAATCGGTATTTTACAAATTTACGAACTTAGCTGGCATAAGTTCTTATAGGAATCTTAATTATAGTTGCATAATTAACAGTTGCTTATATTTTTATGGCTAAAAAGAAAATAAAGGCATTTTATAAAAGTATGAGTTATTGTACTGAATTGAAATAGATTATAAGTAATATTTTACATTTTTGTACTGAATTATAACTCTCAGTTATATTCTATAAGAGAGATTGTAAGAAAAAAAAGAAGGTATTGCGTAATATTGCGTTTGAGCTTTTTATTTACAGTAAGAGCTCTGAAAAAAAATCCAAAAATCTTTTTTACCTTCTAATTTTATGTTCCTTACATTTACACAGACTGAAGTCCATTTTTGCTACAATAAAAAGAAATGGCAATATACTTTTGATGAAATAATCGAACTCGGTTTAATTCGAAAAAAAAGAAACTATTTTTTAATAAACGTTTTATTTGTTCTAGTCACAGTTGCAACATATTATTGTATGCTTTTTACAAAAATTGCCGACATGTATTATGTAATTCCGGCACTTTTATCTTTTACAATTCTTATTATTTTACGATTTCAAGATTCGGCAGAATTCGATTATTATGTTTTAGTTCGGGATTGTTATCAAAAAGAAATTATTGTAAAAATTAAAGGAAAAGACAAAAATTATATGAGCAAACAAATTGAAGAATATGTAAATATTCAGTTTGAGCGCATCACAAAGAAAACCGCATAATTTTACAATCTAAAAATGAAAATATCCGGAATTCCCCAGTACGACTTAGCTCTTATCGTTATTGCTGTTGTATACGGGTTTATTATAACTACAAAGAAAAAATAACGATAAAAATTGCTTCATTAACCTACGAATGAAGTAGCTTTAGAACCCATTTTAAATTCGGTTTAGCTGCAATATTAAATTTTAATATTGGGCTGTATTTGCTAAGCCAGATCCCAAATCAAAAATATGGCCACTTCGATTAAAAACAAAATTAAAAGCATACGTGAATTAAAAAATTACACTCAGGAATATATGGCGGAACAACTTGGCGTGACTCAGGCAGGTTATAGTAAAATTGAAAAAGGTAAAACTATTTTATCTTATGTGAAACTGGTCGAGATTGCCCGCATTTTAGAAGTAAGTGTAGAAGATATTTTAAGTTTTGACAGTGAAAGATACTTTAGCAGTTTTAATAAAGTAATAGGAAATAACAACGGAAGTATTTTGATTAATACAGACGAAAATTCAGCGACATTAAAACTTTTGTATGAAGACAAAATCATGCTTCTCGAGAAACTTCTCGCTAAAACAGAAGCCGAGTTAGAGCGTTATAAAGAAAAATTTGGTCCGCTTTAGATTTTAAATAAAAAGATAATTAAAGCAAATAATTCTGCATAGCAAAAATCATTATTTATAATGATGTGAGAAATTTATTCGAATTATAGTTTTGCTCTTTATGAAAAGAGGTAAAACATATAGCAGCAGAATGAAAAATATCACAATTGTTTTCAAAAAAGCAACCAGATTTCCAATTCTTCTTACCGCGTTTTTTGCAGGAATACTAACTGCTTATAGCCAGAATGGTTGTCCGCAAATTCCGATGTCCGCTTTACAGGGATTTAATGGTTTTTCTGTCGAAGGAAAAGCCGCAGCCGATGATTTAGGAAAAAGTGTAAAAAGCGCCGGAGATATCAATAACGATGGAATTGATGACGTAATGATTGGCGCTCCAAATGCAGATTTTGGAGGAAATGCAAATGTTGGAGAAATTTATGTAATTTTTGGAAAAGCCGGACTTTCAATCAGCACTTTTGATGTTACAACTTTAAACGGAACAAATGGATTCGTTATAAGAGGAGTTAATGCAAATGAACGACTTGGGGCAGTAATCAGTGATGCAGGAGATTTGAATAATGACGGTATTGATGATATTATCATAGGAAGTAAAATTGGCAATCAGGCAACTGCTTATGTTTTTTATGGTTCTTCTTCGCCATTTTTACCTCTTTATAACCGAACGGATTTAAACACTTCAAATAGTGCCGCTTTCTTAGTTAATTCTGCTACATATACAGAAATCGTTGATGTAAGCAAAGCAGGCGATATGAACCACGATGGTATCAGCGATGTACTTTTAACAATTGACGGCGGGTTTTATGTTCATTATGTTATCGTTTTTGGAAAAAGCGGACTTACAAATCTAAATACAAACACATTAAACGGTTCCGACGGATTTATAATTGGCGGCTATCATATTTCTTTTTTAGGCACAACTGCAGTGGGCCGAAACGCGGGCGACATCAATAACGATGGAAGAGATGATTTGATTTTTGGTCTTCCGGGATTTAGCGACGGCGGTTATTCAAATAATGGGCGAGCGGTAGTTTGGTTTGGAAAAAGTACGCCCTATGCAGCACTTTATAGTTTAGATACAATGGGCGCTACAGAAGGTTTTGCAATAACCGGAACGGGCGATTATAATTATTTAGGAAGTTCAGTTGCTGGTGTAAAAGATTTTAATGCAGATGGTATTGACGACGTTTTAATAAGCGGATATGGAAAAACGGTTAATGGAGCTGCGCAGGCAGGTGAAGCTATAGTTCTTTTTGGAAGAAGCACAGCATTTCCTGCTATTTTTTCCAACAGTACTTTAAATGCAAGTACGGCTGTAATTTTTCAGGGAAAAAACGCTTATGAATATTTCGGATACAAAGTAAATTCGGTTAGAGATATAAATAATGATGGGAAAAACGATATCATAATTGCCGCCAAAAAAGGCGGACGAGCGAATAATGGTGCCGCGTACGTTGTTTTTGGGGGAACAACAGCGGCAGGCATTATGAGCGGGAATCAAATTACTGGAGCAAAAGGATATCAGGTTTTTAACGATGAAAGTTATTATTCATTTTATAATTTCGGAATTGATGTAAGCGGAATTGGCGATATAAATGCCGATGGAACAAATGATTTTGTCGTTGGAGCAAACGGAACAAATGCAATCTACGGACTTAAAGGAAAAGCCTATATTTTTTATGGAGAAAAAACAGATCGTACAGATGCTGTTCCGCCAGTAATAAATTGCCCTACGGGATTGGAATTGTATGCAAATTCTACACTTCCAAATTACGTTCATAATCTAGGAATCATTTCAGACAATTGTACTGATATTAATGATTTGGTTTTTACTCAAAATCCACCCGAAGGAACTCTTTTTACGGCTGATACAAATGTTACCATAACAATTAAAGATGAATCAGGAAACGTAAATTCATGCACATTTTTAGTAAAACTTAAAACCAATATTCCAGTTTTTGATTGTAAAACGCCTTATCTAAGATATTCCGATTTAGACGGAAAAATAGGTTTTACAGTTTATGGTGAAAAAGCCGCAGGTTCTGCAGGTGCAAGTGTAAATACTGCTGGCGATGTCAATGGTGATGGAATAACCGATTTTATTATCGGCGCACCCGGAACTTACGACAGTACAAGTGGTCAATACGAAAATATATATAGAATACTCAATGGAGCCGGATATGTAGTTTATGGTACAGCAACAGGTTTTCCGCCAAATGTTGACTTGGCTTTATTGAATGGCACAAATGGTTTTATTATCCGAAATGATTTGCCTCAGACTAATTTTCCGGTAACAGGTTATGATGTAAGCGCCGCAGGAGATATAAACGGCGACGGAATTGGAGATTTTATGATCAGTGATCCTTACCGACATACTACTTATGGAAATGAAGTCGGCCACGTTTATGTTGTTTTTGGAAAAGCATCGGGTTTTCCGGCAGAATTCTTTTTGTCTTCTTTAAATGGAACAAACGGATTTGCATTAATTGGAACAACGGGTTATTCGGCAGTTGGAATTAATGTAACGGCGCTTGGAGATATAAACGGCGACGGCATCGACGACTTAGGAACTATAGATAATGGTAGCGGCTGGCAAGCAGGAAATGTTTTCGTGGTTTATGGCTCACATTCGGCTTTTCCAGCTGTTTTGCGTACCAATCAAATTAATGGTACAAACGGTTTTCTTATAAAAGGTGACGCGACGGCAGGAACAACAGGAAGACAAATTTCTGGTCTGGGTGATGTGAATGGCGACGGAATTCCAGATATCGGAATAGGAACGGGAGATGCTTCGCCAGCCATCAGAAAGTATGTTGTTTTTGGACGTTCTTCCAATTTTCCTGCATCTCTAAGCACATCAGATTTAAATGGAACAAACGGATTTATAATTGAGAACTCTGTTGACCCTTTATTTGAAGGTATGGGAATTGACAAAGGAGGCGATATGAATGGAGACGGAATTGGCGATATTTTGATCACCGGAAATTATATTTTATTTGGAAAAAATTCTTTTCCTTCAAAAGTAGATTTAAAAGATCTGAATGGAACAAATGGAACAAAATTTTTAAACAATGGTTTTTCTGAGGTTTTTAGCGGAGGCGGAGATTTTAATAAGGATGGCTTTGATGATTTTCTATACAGATTCGGAAATGGTTTTACGATTTACTACGGAAAAAGTACATGGACTGCGACTGTAGATATTAATACTTTGCCCCTAAAAGAGGGTATAAGTATGAATTCGTTTTATCCCGATGCATTGAATTTTGCCGGCGATATAAATCATGATGGAATTGATGATATTATCGTTGGGCGAGGAATGCATTACTATTCTATACAGCCCAACTATCTGCCTGGTTATGCTTATGTTATTTACGGAAAGAAAATTGAAGACATTGAAAAGCCCGTTATTACAAATTGCCCTGTAAATCAAAATTTGAATATTGGCGATGCAATTCCAGATTATAAAACCACAATAACGGTTACAGATAATTGTGATACAAATCCGTTAATCGAACAAACACCGATTCCTGGAACTATTTACACAGGAGGAACACAAACCATAACTTTAAAAGCAACCGATGCTAAAACTAATTTTGCAATATGCACTTTTTCTATTTCATCTGGTAGCGACATTTTGCCTCCTTCTTTAACTTGTCCTGGAGATCAGCAATTGGCGTGTGGATCTTTGGTCCCAAATTATTTAAATCAGTTAATTGTTTCTGATGATACAGATACAAGTATTGATGTGACGCAATTTCCTGGCGCAGGCTCTACATTTTTTGACGGAATGCAGATTAATTTTACAGCAAAAGATGATGCAGGAAACGAAAGCCATTGCAGTATTACATTAACCGCTTCTGGCGTTGACAATCAACCACCAACTTTCACTTGTCCAACAAATGTAACCCTGAATTGTGGTGATGTAACGCCAAATTATGCGATTGATCCCATGATGAATCTCGCGGATAATTGCAGTGAAACAGTACATTACGAAATGACTCCCGCCGATGGAACACCATTTTATGACGGAATGCCAATTCATATCAAATACACAGATGAATCCGGAAATTCATCCTTCTGCGATTTTATCATACACAATGCAACGCCAGATGTGACAAAACCAGTAATTGCATGCACAGGAAATAAGACTTTGGCTTGTGGAAATGTTTTACCAGATTACAGAAGTTCGGTAACTGCAACAGATAACTGTGTAGGGACGATTACATATACTCAAAATCCAATCGCAGGAACTGCTTTTACAGCAGGAATGACGGTTACAATTACCGCAACAGATGTTTCAGGAAATTATTCTGATTGCAGTTTTATAGTTAACGCTTCCGCAGATGTAACAAAACCGGTCATCACTTGTATTGGAAATCAAACATTGGCTTGCAACAGTACAATTCCAGATTATAGAAATTTAATTTCGGTGACAGATAATTGTGATGCTTCGCCAATATTGACGCAAAATCCAATTGCAGGAAGTGTTTTCACGGCCGGAATGACGGTTACAATTAGAGCAACAGATGTTTCAGGAAATTATTCAGATTGCAGTTTTATAATTAACGCTTCCGCAGATGTTATAAAACCCGTTATTACTTGCATTGGAAATCAAACATTGGCCTGCAAAAGTACAATTCCGGATTATAGAAATTTAATTTCGGTGACAGATAATTGTGATGCTTCGCCAATATTGACGCAAAATCCAGTAGCAGGAAGTCCTTTTACATCAGGAATGACAATTACAATTGCCGCAACAGATGCATCAGGAAATTATTCAGATTGCAGTTTTATAATTAACGCTTCCGCAGATGTCACAAAACCGGTAATCACTTGTATTGGAAATCAAACATTGGCTTGCAACAGTACAATTCCAGATTATAGAAATCTAATTTCGGTGACAGATAATTGTGATGCTTCGCCAATATTGACGCAAAATCCAATTGCAGGAAGTGTTTTCACGGCCGGAATGACGGTTACAATTAGAGCAACAGATGTTTCAGGAAATTATTCCGATTGTAGTTTTATAATCAACGCTTCCGCAGATGTCACAAAACCGGTAATTACTTGCATTGGAAATCAAACATTGACTTGCAACAGCACAATTCCAGATTATAGAAATCTAATTTCGGTTACAGATAATTGTGATGCTTCACCAATATTGACGCAGAATCCAGTTGTAGGAAGCTCTTTTACATCAGGAATGATGGTTACAATTACCGCAACAGATGCATCAGGAAATTATTCCGATTGTAGTTTTATAGTTAACGCTTCCGCAGATGTGACGAAACCGGTAATAACTTGCATTGGAAACCAGACATTGACTTGCAATAGTATAATTCCAGATTATAGAAATTTAATTTTGGTTACAGATAATTGTGATGCTTCACCAATATTGACGCAAAATCCAGTTGCAGGAAGTCCTTTTGCATCAGGAATGACTGTTACAATTACCGCGACAGATGTTTCGGGTAATTATTCAGATTGTAGTTTTATAATTAACGCTTCCGCAGATGTGACAAAGCCCGTTATTACTTGCATTGGCAATCAGGAATTGTCATGTGGAAGTGTAATTCCAGATTATACACCTTTAGTTACAGCGAATGACAATTGTGATGCCGCACCAATAATTACGCAAAGTCCAGCTGCGGGAAGTGTTTTTACATCGGGAATGACCGTAAAATTGACAGCGACTGATATTTCAGGAAATTATGCTGATTGCAGTTTCATTATTAACGCTTCCGCAGATGTTACGGCGCCAGTTATAAGCTGCATTGAAAATCAAAATCTGAATTTTGGAACACCACTTCCAGATTATCGTTCAATGATTATGGTTACGGATAATTGTGATTCAGGTTTGACTGTTTCACAAACGCCAGTTCCCGGAACTGCTATCACAAACGGAATGAGCGTTGTAATGTCAACAGCAGATAATAGCGGAAATTCAAAAAGTTGTTCGTTTATAATCAATGTCGTTGCTGATAATGAAGCACCGGTTTTCACGTGTCTTTCTGATCAAATAGTGCCGTGTAATACTAAAATGATTCCAGATTACACCAAAATGATTACAGTGAAAGACAACTTCGATCCAAATCCTGAGGTAACACAATCACCAACGCCTGGAAGCGCTTTTACAGAAGGAATGATTGTAGAAATAAAAGCGGTAGACAAAAGCTATAATCTTAAAAAATGTTCCTTTAAAGTACAGTCAAATCCTGTAGTGGTTGATGCTGGAGAAGATCAGGAAGTGAATGAAGGAGAACAGGTTAAGCTCGATGCTATGGCATTAGAATCAGGAACTTTTTCGTGGTCGCCTTCAAAAGGATTAAGCAACAGCAAAATTGCAAATCCGTCATTTTTTGCGACAGAAACAACAACTTACACCGTGACGTTTAGAAATCCTTTAGGATGTGAAACTACTGATGAGGTCACAATCGTTGTAAAACCACTCGATAAAGACGAAACTAAATACGGCTTTTCGCCAAATAATGATGGAATAAATGATTTCTGGGAAATTGATGACATCACACAATATCCGCAAAATCAGGTTTTGATTTACAGCCGTTGGGGTGATTTAGTTTTCGAGATGAATAATTACAACAACACCACAAATGTATTTGCCGGAATCGCCAACCGAAGCAGAAAACTAGGAGCCAACGAACTTCCCGAAGGAACTTATTTCTTTGAAATCCGTGTTAATCAGCCTCATCATTTTAAAAAACTCAAGGGTTACCTTGTTTTAAAACGTTAATTCATGAAAAATAAATTGAATGTATTCATTGCATTATTCATCATAATCATTTTTATAGATGGCGCTTACGGTCAGCAAACGCCAGTTTTTTCAAGTTATAATTATAATGCTGTTTTAATCAATCCGGCGCATGCGGGCTATTATTCTGATACAGATATTGTGATGACAACAAATGGTTATTTCAATTCTGTTGATGGAAGTCCGAAAAATTTTGATATTTCGGTAAATACGCTGTCGTGGTCAGAAAAAGTAGGTTTGGCTGCCGGAATATCGCACGATCAGATTGGCGTAACCAATACAACTTCTTTTTTTGGCTCATATTCGTATAAAATCAAATTTGATTCTGACTATAAATACGGAAAATGGTGGGCGTACGATCCTAATGTTATTTCGTTTGGAATCACTGCCGGAGCAATGATTTACAATGAAAACCTAACGCAATTAGGTTTAGAAAATGATCCTGAATTTCAGGAAAATGTAAACAGTTTTACGCCAACTCTTGGACTTGGTTTTCTATATAATAAAGATGCTATTTACTTCGGAGTTTCGGCGCCAAATGTTTTAAGCAGTACTTTCAATTCAAAAAATAATACCAATTTGCAGAATGTGTATTACAGTTATTTTGGCTATCGAATTTTCACAAACCGATTTGAAGAAGTCCTTATAAATCCGAGTTTTTTACTGAAATATGTCGAAGGAGCACCTTTTCAGGCCGATTTCAATCTTTTGGTCAATTATAAAAACAAACTCGAATTTGGAGGCGGATATCGTTCATCGAATACCTTGAATTTTCTGACAGGTTTTCATTTAAACGAAAATTTCAGAATCATTTGCACGTACAATAAATCATTTGAAAATGTTGTGATTCCAGATACGTTCGGACTTGTTTTAAATTATAGGTTTGGAAATGGATTTGAATAGAATTAACTCGTTGAGTGTAATTATTCTAACACATATTCATGAAGACGTATCTTAAGGACAATATTGTCATTTCGACGAAGGAGAAATCACACTAGTATTTCCGTAAAGAATGTCGACAATCTTTGGCGAGTTTCGTGTGTGATTTCTCCTTCGTCGAAATGACAAAACTTTGTGGTTAATAAAAAAATAACAATTAAAAATTAATCTACTAAACCATTTTCAACAGCATATTTCACAAGTCCCGCCGTATTTTTCGCATTCAGTTTTGAGAGTAAATTACGGCGGTGCGTATTTACAGTATTTAGGCTGATAAAAGTTTTTTCGGCAATTTCAGCTGTATTGTATTCATGTGCAATTAAAACTAAAATCTCTTTTTCGCGCGAACTTAATTCGGTTAAAACAGAAACTTGTTTTTCAATTTTTAGATGATTTGCCAAATGTTTTTCTTCTGTTTCTTCCGAAAAATAATTTTCACCCGAAGCGATGCTATGAATGGCTTTTAATAACTCAGATTTCTCAGCATTTTTCAGCAAATAGCCATTTACGCCAATTCTGATTAATCGTGAAATAATTTTGACATTGCTGTGCGTGCTGACAATCAAAATTTTAACTTCCGGAAAATCTTTTTTTAAAATTTTGCTCAGTTCGATTCCGTCCATTTCTGGCATACTGATATCGAGAATAACCAAATCAGGATTTTTGGTTTTGATAATTTCCAACGCTTCAATTCCATTTACAGCCTTTCCAACAATGTTTATTTCAGATTCCTGTTCCAATAAAGAAACAATTCCCTGTAAAAACATGGTGTGATCATCGGCGATAAGCAGGTTAATTTTTTTCATTTTAAGTGGCATTTTGGGATTAAAACCAGTTTTAATTAATAAGCTGATTTTTTATCTGAATTCCCTGAACAGGATTTTTCTTGGCATTTGACTGATCTAAAATCGGAATTTCAATATTCGCAATTGTTCCTCTTTTGAGTTTTGAATCTAAAGCGAAAGCTCCGTTCAGTTTTGCAATTCTGGTTTCTAAGTTAATAAATCCGATGCCTCGGGAGTAATTTTCGGTATTAAATCCAACGCCATTATCTTCAAATAAAATATTCAACGAATTGTCGATGAGGTTGAATTGCAACTCAACAGTTGAGGCTTTTGCATGTTTTATGGTATTGGTCAAAAGTTCCTGAACAATTTTAAAAGTTTCAATCTGAATCGTTTCATCCATCACATTTATTTCTGTTTTTGGATAAGTGGTAAACGAAATTTTAATTTTGCTGGCTTCGCTGATGTTCTTCAGATACGATTCTAAAACTTCACAAAATTTATGATTGCTGAATTTCTTCGGAATCAGATTATGCGCCAAATTTCGAACCTGTTGATACGTTTCATCGAGTTGTGTGTTGAGGTTTTCAACATTGGATAAATTTGATTTATTTAGGTTGTTCAGCTGTAGTTTTATGGCAGCCAGATTACCGCCAATACTATCATGAAGTTCCTGCGAAATACGTTCACGTTCTTTATCCTGTCCGCTTATTGAAGCTTTTATCAATTTCAATTCCTGATCTTTCAAAATCCCGTTAATTCTTTGTGTGCTGATTTCAATTTGTTTGGCATTCAGCAAACGCTGGTTTTTCAGGCGATTTCGGTATTGAAACGAAAGTCCGGCAATCGGAATTAAAATAATCAGAAAAGCTAAAATAGTAAACGCTCTGTTTTTCTTTTGTTGCGAAATTTCAAGCGTTTTTAATTGTTGGTCTTTTTTTAGAAGCTTAATTTCATTTCGTTTTTTATCGGCCGAATTTTGAAAACCCAAAATCGTATTTTCATTTATTTTCTTCGTAATTTCTTCCCGAAGTCCCATGTTTTTTATCGCTTCCGCCTGATTAGCCAAACTCAGTTTTTTAGTTTCATTTTCAAACTCCAGCTGTTTTATTGCTTTCTCTTTTTCAGAAGTATTGTACTTGATTTCGAGTTCGCTGATTTCTTTTATTTTCTGAAGTTTATTAATGGAGTCTTTAATCTGATTTGATTTTCCCAGATAATTATAAGCATTTTTATAATCGTCCTGCAGAACGGCAATTTTTCGAAGTTCATCATAAAAATGAACCTGATCTTGCAGGAAACCAAATTGAACTGCTTTCTGAATTCCTTCAGAAAAAATGAGTTTGGCTTCGTTGTATTTTTTTTGATCAATATAAATATCGGCAACATTTCCGCGTGCAATCACCTCAATCTGATTTAGTTCACCTTTATCAGCTATCACAACTGCTTCCTGATACATTTTCAAAGCTTCGTCAATTTTGTGTTGTAGCTGATAATTTGCTCCAAGTCCAAGTAAAATGATAGCTTTTCCTTGATTATTATTGGTTTTTTCGCAGAGTATTTTTCCTTTTTTATAATAAGAATTAGCATTGTCGTATTCCTTCATTTCCGAATAAATATCGCCAATGTTTATACAACTTCCCAGAATAATTTCTTCATCTTCTTTGTATTCAAGACATTTTTTAAAAAGTTCGAGTGCTTTTTTGTAATCGCCTAAATCAGCATACGTCTTTGCCAAACCGTGTGTGTGCGTGTAATAAAGGTTTTTCTCGTTGTATTTTTGAGAAACTTCAATTCCTTTAATGTGCCACTTTTTGCTTTCTTCGAATAAACCGCGTTTTTTGTAATTGATGGCCATTAAATTATAACTCAAACCATAAAGCCTGTTTTTGAGCGAGTCATTGACGGTTGTATTGAATTTTAAAGCTTGTCTGGTATAATAAAGTGAAGAATCTACAAGCGCTCTTTTGTTAAAATAATAAGCCAAAAGCAAATCTGCCGAAGCAATGGATCGGTTGCTGGGAGATGATTTTAATAGTGAATGTGCTTTGAAATACGCTTTTTTTTCGTCGCCTTTGTTGTATAAAGCATAAAGGGCTTTAATGTTTTTTTCTTCAGGACTTAAGGCAGTATTTTTATGCACGAGCGTTTTCTTTCCGTTTTCAAGCTGAGCCAGCGCAGAAAAAGAAAAGAACAAGAACATCCAGAAATGAAGTCTTTTAAAATAAACTGCCATAATCTTAATTTGAGCTCTAAAAAATAGAGCAGGGTTAAAGTCTTGTAAATTTGGGATTTATAAGAAATTACAAAATTTTAATTAGCGCTTAAAAGTACTACAAAAGGATTAAAAAAGACTTGATTTTAATTCAATTTTTTGGGTTAAATTGTGATATAATTTCTGTAAAACAGAAAAGTTTAGAATTGTTTCTGCAAAACTTCTAATTCGGCTATAATCAATCCTTTAATTGTGGTGTTCACGTAATCTTTCACTTCGGCATATGAAATATGATATTTTCTTTTAATATCTTGAAAATGAATAGGGAATGGGTTCAGGATTTTATCATAGTAAAGGTCTAATTGACTTTCATTTGGCATTTCAAAATTCAGTTTAATTTGAAAGCGTCGCGATAAGGCAGTATCAATACTATTATAAAAATTTGTAGCACAAATAAGCAGGCAATTTGCTGGAAAATAATCTATTAACTGAATAATAGTATTGACAAGACGTTTCATTTCGGCAACATCTTTGTCATCGTTTTCACGACTTTTGGCAATTTGGTCAAATTCATCTAAAAACAAAACGGCGTTTTCGCGAGCCGCTTTATCAAAAAGGGCTTTTACATTTTTAGACGTTTCACCAATTCTTGCATTTATAATCGTACTGAGATTTACAATAATAATTTCTTTGTTCAAAGCGGTTGCAATGGCTTTTGCAGTAGTAGTTTTGCCACAACCAGAATGTCCGTGAAGCAAAATTTTATTGTCAACCTGAAGATTGTATTTTTTCAGCTCATTGATATAACGATGCTCTTTTATAGTCTGTTCTAAAACGATTTTATTTTCAGGACTGAAAAACAAATCCTGAATCGCAATTTTTTCGGTATCGTTTACGGTAAGCTCGTACAGATTCATTTGAATTTTATTTGGTGCAAAATTAAAGTTTATTCTGGAATATTTTCGTTCCAAATTTCTTTGCCTAAAAACCGATTTCCAAAGATAGAAGTTCCAATTCTGACCAAATTTGAACCTTCGGCTATTGCCAATTCTAAATCCTGAGACATTCCCATTGAAAGTTTTAAATCCTTGATTCCATGAATTTCGGCAGCATAAATTTCATCTCTTATTTCTCTCAATAATCGGAGGGATGGTCTCATTTTTTCTTTTTCAACATCTAATAAACCAATGGTCATTAAACCTTTTATATTTAATGTATCAAACTGTTTTATTTTGGTTATAAAAGGAATCACTTCAGATGGAGGAAGACCAAATTTGCTTTCTTCAAAAGAAGTATTGACCTGAACATAAATATCAAGATTTCTGCCTTCCTTTTGCAATTGTTTGTGCAATTCTTCAGCGAGATTGAGGCGGTCAATGGATTGAATACAAGTGGAATATTTTAAAACATCTTTGATTTTATTGGTTTGTAAATGTCCAATAAAATGACGTTCAATATTGAGATTTTTTAAATCAGAATCTTTATCGCGAAGTTCCTGCATTTTGTTTTCGCCAATCAGAGTTTCGCCAGCTTCAATCGCAATCTTGATTTTTTCTGCCGAAACGGTTTTGGTCGCCAATAAAAGTTTCACATCCGCCGAATTTCTGCCGGAAAGTTTGCAGGCATTTTCGATACGGTTGTGAACCTGTTTCAAATTAAAAATAATATCCTCTTTCATAATACAAAATTACGCTTATCTGGATGGTGAATAAGATCCAGTTTTGATTATTTGAAATAGTCCAGTTTTAGATGTGATTTTGAGCTGGACCAGTAATCTCATATAATTCAAAAAACTGGATGAGTTGCAAAATTGAAAGCCGTAATAAATTTGCAGTACTAAAAAGTATTATAAAAATAGTTTAAAATATACAATTATGAAAGTAGCAGTATGGGATACTTATGTAACCCGAAAAGATGGTAAAATTATGCATTTTGATATTTTGGTTGATGAAAATACAGATGATGCGAATCAGGTTTTTGAGTTTGGAAGAACCTATCTTAAATCAGTTGCGCAGGAAGGACAACCTTTAACTTCAAAAGAATGTAATTTTTGCCATATTGATAAAGCTCCAATTGAAATTGAAAATCAGATTAGAGAAAATGGTTTTTCTATTATTGAAATGAAAAACTGCAATTAACTAATTTTAAAGGTATAAAGACTGAAAATTTGGGGATTTCAGTCTTTATGCTATTATTTATAAAAGTTTTGAAAGCGCGATAACGCCTTCTTCCATTTGTTTTTCAGTAAGTGAGGCGTAACCAAGCCTTAAACCGGAAACAGGACTTTTAAAACTGAATTTTTCGGGACTCATTATTTTAATTCCTTTGCTCAGTAAATTTTCACAAACGGCCTGTAGATCAATTTCTGATTTTGGAACAATCCAAAAAGCCAGTCCACCTTCCGGTTTTATATAGATAATTTTATCTTCAAGATATTGCTGGCAAAGTTTTTCAAAGTGATCTCTTTTAGATTTATATATGAGGTTTGCTTTTTTAAGATGTCGTTTTATCTGACCTTCATTAATGAGATTTAAAACAGCTTCTTCCATTATATTATCGCCTTGAACATCAATTATTTTTCGGTGTTTTACCACTTTTTCGATGTTTGCAACAGAAGTAGCCAAATAACCAATGCGCAGTGCTGGCGCGACAATTTTGCTCAGTGTACCAATATAAATGAAATTTTGAACGTTACTGTAACTTGAAATAGGCAGAATAGGGCGTTGTCCAAAATGAAATTCATTATCATAATCATCTTCTATGATTGTAAAACCGTATTTGTTAGATAATTCGACAAGCTTTAATCTTTTTTTCAGACTCATGGTAACAGTAGTAGGAAACTGGTGATGAGGCGTTACGTAAATTGCTTTTATTGTCTTGTATTTTTTCAGATAGTTTTCTACTTCATCAATTGCAAGACCGTCATTTTCGACATTTAGAGGGAGTAAAGTGGCGCCTGCATTTTCAAAAGTTTCCCAAGCAGGTTTGTAGCCCGGATTTTCGACCATAACAAAATCTCCTTTTGAAAAAAGACAATGCGAAGCCAGATACATTGCCATTTGACTGCCTCGTGTTATACAAATTTGATCGGATGAAATGTTGAGTCCTCTTTTAAAATTCAGCATTTGAACAATTGCTTTCCGAAATTCAATGTCACCAAGTTCATTGCTGTAACCCATTATTTGCCAGCGTGATTTTCTGTTGAATATTTCTCTGTAAGCACGCGCCAAATCATTCATGGGAGCTAGACGACTATCTGGTAGTCCGTCGTCAAAAACAAGGTGAGGTTTTAATTCCTCTTTGTTTATTTCCGCTTTTTTTTCAAGTTTTGGTGAGATGATACTGGTTTGCATTTCTGCAATAAAAGTACCTTTTCTGTCTATTGCAATAAGCCAGCCTTCGGCAATCAAAACATCCAAAGCTTCGACAACGGTATTTCGATTTACGTTCAGTAATTCAGCAAGTTTCCGACTTCCAGGAAGAGCGTTGCCAGCAGTTAAGTTTCCAGATTGTACGGTTCTTATAATCGCATCAGCAATTTGCAGATAAAGTGCTTTATCTGATTTTTTGTCTAATTGAATTTCAAATTGCCAAGGGCGTAACATCTGGACTAGCTTTTTTGATTAAAAATTGATTAAAAAGGTAGTCCAAATTTACAATATTTTAAAGTTGAAATTCAGAATATTTAGGTATTAACAATTTACTTTTTTTTCAGTTTCAATTTAAAAAAGTCAATCGTTCTTGTCCATGATAATGTCGCTGCTTTTTCATCATATCTTGGCGTTGTATTGTTGTGAAATCCATGATTTACACCTTCATAAAAGTAAGCAGTATGTTCTACTTTATTTTTGTTGAGAATTGCTTCAAAAGCCGGCCAGCCTTCATTTACGCGTGTATCAAGACCTGCATAATGTAACATTAATGGGGTTTTGACTTTTTCTGCTTCTTCGGCAGTTGGTTGTCCGCCATAATACGGCACCGCGGCCGATAAAGTTGGTATTTTTACCGCCATCATATTGGCAATCCAGCCACCAAAACAAAATCCTACAACGCCAATATAACCATTGCAATCCTTATGCGATTTTAAATATTCATACGCAGCAATAAAATCCTCCAGCATTTCTTCGCGAGTACGTTTCTTTTGCAATTCTCTTCCGGCATCGTCATTGCCTGGATAACCACCTAAAGGTGATAATGCGTCAGGTGCCAGCGTAATGAAACCTTCAATTGCAGCTCTTCGTCCAACATCTTCTATATAAGGATTTAAGCCTCGATTTTCATGAACGACAATTATTCCAGGTAGTTTCTTTTTAGTTTCTGTTGGCTGTGATAAAAGCCCTTTTATGCTTCCGCCTCCTTTTGGAGAATCATAATTGATATAACCGGTTTTTAATCTTGGATCTGTAGGCTGAATTAAAATGCTGTCAACATAATTGGGTGTCATAAAACTTAAAAGCGACGGAAGTGTCAGTGTTCCAACTGCAAAAATGGATAGTTTCTCAATAAATATTCGGCGGTCAATTTTATTGTGAGCATAATCATCGTATAAATCGAATACTTCCTGACTGATATCTTCTTTGGTTAGTTTCTTCATAGCTTTTAATTTTTAAAACTAATTTAGGAAATAAAAGCGTTACTTTTAAATATGATTTTAATTCTATCTTTTAAAATACAATACATATTTTCAACGTTATAGAATATAATTCTGCAATTTCTGATAGAAATTATGTAAAGCAAACCGATTCTTATTTTAGAAATTTGGATAACATTACCCAAAACTGTTTTTTAATTTTAAATAATCAAATAAGATGAAAAAGATAACCTGCTCACTTGCGCTTTCTCTAATATTTTTTATGTCGTTAAGCTGCTCTAGTTGTTCTAATGATAAAGATAATCCTGTAGATCCGGGAACTGCTACAGATCCAGTAGAAACAAATGCTCCTAATAGTGCTTATACGCCTGCATTTGCTGGACAAACGAGAATTGGCGGAATTAAAACCAATACCAGCTACGAAGGCGTTGTGGTAACAAGTGCATTGGCAAGTCCGTGGGGCGTAAAAATGCTTCCTGACGGCCGACTTTTAATTACGGAAAAAGCAGGACAAATGCGCCTTGTAACAACCGCAGGTGTTGTTAGCAGTCCAATTACCGGACTTCCTGCCGTTAATGCTTCGGGCCAAGGAGGTTTGCTAGGTTTATGTCTTGATCCTGATTTTGCATCAAATAAAATGATTTATTGGGTTTATTCTGAATCGACCACAGGTGGCAATAATACGGCTGTAGCCAAAGGAAAACTCTCTACTGATGAAAAAACAATTGAAGGAGTAACGGTAATTTATCGTGCAAAACCTGCAAATCCAAGTAATCTTCATTATGGAGGAAGAATTCTTTTTGATAAAACAGGAAATCTTGTTGTGAGTACGGGTGAACGTTCCGTTTTAGAAACTCGTCCTTTGGCACAATCTGTTTCTTCTGGCCTTGGAAAAGTTGTACGATTAACGAAAGAAGGTCAGGCTGCTTCTGGAAATCCTGTTTTTACCGGAACCGGAGCTTTACCGGAATTATATAGTATCGGACATAGAAATCCACAGGGATTGGCGCTTCATCCAGTCACAGGAGAAATTTGGGAAAGCGAACATGGGCCTCGAGGCGGTGACGAAATTAATAGATTAAAAGCTGGCGCAAATTTTGGGTGGCCAACGATCACATACGGAATTGAATACAGCGGTGAAAAAGTAGGAGCCGGAATCCAGCAACAAAGCGGAATGGAGCAGCCTGTTTATTATTGGGATCCTGTTGTTTCTCCAAGCGGAATGACATTTTATACAGGCAATCGTGTTCCAGAATGGGAAAACAATTTATTTATAGGAGCTTTAAGCGGTATGCACATTGTTAGACTTGCAATTGAAAATAACAAAGTTGTTGGAGAAGAGCGATTATTGGCTTCAGAAGGTCAACGTTTCAGAGATATTACACAAGGAAATGATGGTGCGCTTTATGCGGTAACGGATCAAGGCCGACTCTATAAAATTGACAAGAAATAAAAACTAAAAACGCTGTTGAGAATAAAAAATCAGCAGCGTTTTTTAATCCAAAATCTTTTTTTTGAAATAAAGTATTTGAGTTTTATAAATTTTATTACTTTTACTAAATCGATTTAGGAATATTTTTATTATACTTTACATGAAGAAGATATTATTTAGTTGTCTGTTTATTTTTGTTTTACACCTATTTACAAATGCACAAGAATTAAAATCACCTGATGGAAATTTGAGGCTGGAATTTCATTTAGATTCAGCTGGAAGTCCTGTTTATTCTTTGAATTTTAAGGAAAAAGAAGTGTTGAAGAAAAGTAAAATGGGATTTATTCTGAAATCAGATATTTTGCTAAATAAAGATTTTAAGATTACTGATACTCAATTTCAGTCGGAAAATAGTGTTTGGCAACCCGTTCTGGGAGAACAAAAAGAAATCAAAAACAATTATAATGAAATGAAAGTTTCGTTAGAGCAGGAAAAAAGCAAAAGAAAGCTGATAGTATGTTTTCGTTTGTTTAATGACGGATTAGGTTTTCGTTATGAATTTCCTGTTCAGGAAAATTTGCGACATTTTATAATTCAGGAAGAAACAACCGAATTTAATCTAACTGGAGATCATAAACTTTTCTGGATTCCGGGCGATTATGACACAAACGAATACAGTTATACGACTTCAAAAATATCTGAAATGCAGGCTTTAGTTTATGATGCTGTGCATGTACCGTTAGCCGCACAGAGTACGATTAAAAATTTAGCTACACAGACACCGCTGATGATGAAGACGAATGAGGGACTTTATATTAATATTCACGAAGCAGCTTTAAAAAATTATCCGGCAATGTGCCTGAATGTAAACGATAAAACTTTTTCATTGAGTTCACATCTTGTTCCCGATGCAGTGGGCAATAAAGGATATATCCAGACCGGAAGTTTTACACCTTGGAGAACAATTGTAGTCAGTGACGATGCCCGCAATATATTGGCTTCAAAAATGATATTAAATCTTAATGAGCCTTGTAAATATGAAGATGTTTCGTGGATTAAACCCGTAAAATATATTGGTGTTTGGTGGGAATATTTTACAGGAGGCGGATCGACTTGGGCCTATTCTGATAATCAGGATGTCGTAATTGGCAAGACTGATTTTTCTAAATTAAAACCAAATAATACGCACGGAGCAAATACGAAACATGTTAAAGAATATATTGATTTTGCTTCTTCAAATGGTTTTGATGCTGTTTTGGTTGAAGGATGGAACGAAGGCTGGGAGGATAATACAGCTTTTAAAAAAGAACATATTTACAGTTTTACAAAAGCCTATCCAGATTTTGATGTAAAAGAACTAAGCGAATATGCAAAGCAAAAAAAGGTAAAAATCATTATGCATCATGAAACGACATCTTCTGCTTCAGAATATGAAAGACAATTAAATGCTGCTTTGAATTTTATGACTGCCAATAATTATAATGCTGTAAAAACAGGATATGTTGGTCCAATTATTCCGAGAGGCGAACATCATGATGGACAGCAAATGGTGAATCATTATACTTATGTAGCAACTGAAGCAGCAAAACATAAAATTATGGTAGATTCACATGAAGCGGTTCGTCCAACGGGTTTGCACAGAACCTATCCAAACTGGTTTGCTCAAGAATCGGCACGTGGTACTGAATTTGAATCGATGGAAGGAATTCATCCTGATCACACTACAATTTTGCCATTTACAAGATTAATGGGTGGGCCCATGGATTATACGCCGGGAATTTTTCAAGGCGATTTATCAGTTTACGGATCTAAGAAAAATAAATTGAGTACAACACTTGCGAAACAATTGGCATTGTATGTAACAATGTACAGTCCGTTGCAAATGGCAGCCGATTTGCCTGAAAATTATATCCGATTTAAAGATGCTTTTCAGTTTATTAAAGACGTTGCTTTAGATTGGGATGAAACCTATATTCTGGAAGCAGAACCTGGAGATTTTATAACTATTGCAAGAAAAACAAAAGGAAAACAAGAATGGTTTGTGGGAGGTATTACAGATGAAAATTCACGTACAGCTTTGATCGATTTTAGTTTTCTTCCAGCAGGAAAATCATTTACAGCCACTATTTATGAAGATGGCAAGACAGCTGATTATAAAACAAATCCGCAGTCGTATAACATTCGAAAAATAACCGTAAATAATAAAAGTAAATTGAAACAAAAATTGGCTTCGAGCGGGGGAGTGGCAATTTCGATAAAATAAAATGTGAAATAATAAAATTTGAAATGATACGCGGATGATACGGATTCGCTATCGCGAAGACACGGATGAACACTTATTTTTCTTTCTTAGATTAAAATAAATCCGTTTTATCAGCGTCTTTCCGAAAGGAAATCCGCGTCATCTGCGTTTTTTTTGCGCAATTTTAAAATAAGTAGTGAAATTTATAGCAAATAGCAAACTAGATATTAATTTAAAAAATATAAAAATGAATACAATAAATTATCCATTACAGTTTGAACCAATTCTGAAAGAAAGAATTTGGGGCGGAGAAAAATTAAAAACGCTTCTTAATAAACCAATTATTTCTCCTATTACAGGTGAGAGTTGGGAATTATCAACAGTTGAAGGCGATGTAAGTATTGTAAAAGACGGTGATTTAAAAGGAAAATCTTTAACAGAATTAATTGAAGATGCTCCAAATGAAATTTTAGGAACTGCAGTTTACGCTCGATTTGGAAAACAATTTCCGCTGCTTTTTAAGTATTTAGATGCCAGAGAAGATCTTTCAATTCAAGTGCATCCTAATGATAAATTGGCTAAAGAGCGCCATAATTCATTTGGAAAAACAGAAATGTGGTACGTAATGCAAGCTGATACAGATGCCCGAATTATTGTTGGTTTTAAAGAAGATTCAAGCAAAGAAGAATATCTGGAAAATCTAAATAACAAAACATTGGTTTCGATTTTAGATGATGTAAAAGCCAAAGCAGGCGATGTTTTCTTTCTAGAAACAGGAACAGTTCACGCGATAGGGGCAGGTTTGGTTGTGGCGGAAATCCAGCAAACCTCAGATATAACCTATCGTTTATACGATTTTGACAGAACAGATGCTGAAGGAAACAAACGTGAATTGCATGTAGATTTGGCATTAGACGCTATTAATTACAATAAAGTTTATACATATAAAAATTACGAGAAAGTCGAAAATAAATCAAATGTTATTGTCGATTGTCCTTATTTTACCACCAATATTATTCCGCTTGACGGAGAAGTTGATTTTAGCAAAACGGGGGAGACTTTTACCGTTTATATGTGTACAGAAGGTGGTTTTAAAATTGAAATTGAAGGTGAAACTTATTCTTATATAAAAGGAGATACAATTTTGATTCCGGCAGCAGTAAAAACCTTTACCGTAAAGGGAACAGCTTCAATTTTAGAAGTATTTATCTCATAAAAAAACAGCATTTGATTTTCGGTAGAAAAAATTAATATAGCATATAATCCTTGTAAATACTGAGGAATATATGCTATATTAACTCTAAAAAAATGATTCGTTCAAAAAAATATTTACAAAATCGTTTTAGTAATCATTTTTAATATATATTTGTGAAATAATTAATAACCGCTTAATAAAAAATTAACTTCTTCAATGAAAAAAATAACTATAAAAGATATTGCTACAGAAGCTGAAGTTTCTATATCTACAGTATCTTTTGTTATTAATGGCAAGGGGGAGAAAATGGGCATTAGTGCAGCGGTTATTAAAAAAGTTCAAGATGTTGCTGAAAGTCTGAATTATAGACCTAGTATGATTGCAACCAGTTTAAGAACTGGAAAAACAAGATCAATTGGACTTATAGTAGAAGACATTTCGAATCAGTTTTTTGCTGATTTGGCACGAGTAATTGAAGATGAAGCAAAAAATATCGATTACAGGGTTTTCTATTGTAGTACAGGTGATGACGATGAACGTTCTGAAGAATTGATACATAGTCTTTTACAAGCAAATGTTGATGGTTTTATTATTACGCCGACTAAAAATTTGGAAGAGAAAATTGATTTGCTTTTAAAACTGAAAAAACCGGTTGTATTAATTGATAGATATTTTCCAGGACAGCGAGTGAGTCATGTGGTTGTAGATAATTATGAAGCATCAAACTCGGCAACAAAATTCTTGATTAACAAAGGCTGTAAAAATATTGCCGTTGTCAATAGTACCTCTGAAATGGTTCAGATGAAACTAAGGGAGGATGGATACAGAGATGCTTTAAAAGAAAATGGAAATTATAATGAAGCGCTTGTTCTACATATTGATTACCACAGTAATGAAGAAGGTAGAATTACAGCAATTGTGAATTTTTTTGAAAAAAATCCAGATATTGATGCTGTTTTATTTTTAGCAAATTATATGGGACTTGCGGGTCTTCAGGCTTTTAGAAAAATAGGGGTCAGTATTCCTGAAGATATTTCAGTAATTTGTTTTGATGATCATGACAGTTTTAAATTGCATACGCCTACAATTACTGTTGTTGCACAACCAATTGAAGATATTGCAATTAAATCAATACAATTGTTAATGAGCCAGATGACGGATATGGAAACATTTAAAGTTGAAAAAAGTCTGAAAAAAGGAAATTTGATTATTAGAGAATCGGTTTAATTTTTAGGATGATATTAAATAAAAAGAAAGAAAACGTTTTCGTTTTTTTTTACCTATTTTACTAAATCGTTTTAGTAAAATTTTAGAAAAATAGATCTGATTTAGAATTTGTCTTTTTCGATATAAAATATTGATTTTTTGGAGAGTAGCAAAAAATTATAAAGCATAGTATTTAAAGGTGGAGATCTTTAAGTGCCTATTACAATTGAGTTCGAATTTATTACTAATTATTAAAAAACAATCACGTTAAAACAAACAAAAATCAAAACAAATAACCAAAAAAAATGCTTATGAAACGAATTTTAGCAGTGTTAGGAATGGTATTGTTAAGCAGCTTGGGAGCTGTTGCGCAAAATCGATTAATAACAGGCATAGTTGCTGATGCAGAGAACAAGGGAATTGTTGCTGCATCCATTGAGGTTCAAGGAAAACCATTTAGCGGAGTTACTGATGCTGAGGGGAGATTTAAAATGAATGTTCCGGAAGGTAAAGTTACACTTAATGTATCTTCTATCGGTTTTGTATCAAAATCAATAGTACTTCAGGAAAACGAAAACAGAGTTTCGGTTGTATTAATCGAAAATGCACAAGAATTAAAAGATGTAGTAGTAACTTCATTTGGAGTTAAAAAACAAAAGAAAGCTTTAGGTTACGCAGTTGGAGAACTGAAAGGAGAAGACCTTACAAAGAATAAAGAAATTAACTTAGGAAATGCCCTTCAGGGAAAAATTGCCGGAGTTAACGTTTCTGCGCCGGTTACAGGACCTTCTGGTTCAAGCCGTGTGGTTATTCGTGGAGCAACTTCCGCTTCTGGATTAAACCAGCCGTTGTATGTTGTAGATGGTATTCCGATCGATAACAGTCAACAAGGAAATGCTAACATGTGGGGTGGAGCGGATAAAGGAGACGGAATGTCGTCATTCAATCCGGAAGATATTGCTTCGATGTCAGTATTAAAAGGTAGTGCCGCTTCTGCTCTTTACGGTTACAGAGGATCAAATGGTGTTATCTTGATTACGACAAAAAAAGGTAAAAACGGAACTGGTTTAGGAGTAGATTTCAGTACAAATTCTACTTTCAATACACCAGCAAGTCTTTTGCATTGGCAAGATCAATACGGAGCTGGAGCGCCTGTAAACGGTGTTGCTACAAGATTCAGCGATTTGCAGGAACTTAGAGATTCTTACTATTTTGCATGGGGAGATAAATATGACGGAACGCCTTCTCTTTCGCTTGACGGAAAAACAAGACCTTACCAAGCATATGGAAAAAACAATGTTGAAAATTTCTACAGAAATGGATATTCTTTCAGCAATACGTTAGCAGTTTCTGGAGGAAATGAAACAACGAATTTCAGATTATCTTTCGGAAATACTAAAGATGAGTCAATTATGCCTGGAACAAATTTCGCAAGAAATAACGTGGCATTAAGCTTGAATTCGGCTCCAAACAAAAAAATAAGCATTGAGTCTAATGCGCAATATATTACAGAGAAAAGTCATAACCGACCTTATTTGAATGATTCGCCTAGAAATCCATCTTTCCCAACCACTTTTATGACTCCGGGGACAGATATCAGATGGATTAGTGATGCTTATGATGCTAACGGTGGTGAAGCAGATTATTTTGGTGCAAACACGTATCATACAAATCCATATTTTGCTACTCAGGAGCCTTTAAATGATGACCTTAGAAAACGTTTCATTGGTTCTGCAAAAGTGAATTACAACATTACAGAAAAAATTTATGCTAAAGGTGTTATTGGTATTGACGATATTAATTATGAATATACTGAAATCGAGCCTACTGGAATAAACTATAATCCTGGTGGATCTTACGAAAACAGAGTAGAAGGTCGTACAGAATACAATGCTTCTGGTTATTTAGGATACAAAGGTGATATTGTAAAAAATCTTTCATTAGATGCTTTTGTTGGAGCAAACCGTCAACACAACAGATATAGTGGAATCAAAATGAAAGGAAATAATTTTATTGTTCCGTTCAAATATTTCTATGGAAATACACAGCCAGATAAAACAGAAAAATTATTTTCTGAAAGCGAAGTAAACTCACTTTTCTATTCTGCTGATATTGGATACAAAGATTTCTTATACGTAAGTTTAACAGGTCGTGAAGATTGGTTTTCTACTTTAGATCCATCAAACAACAGTACTTTTTATCCTTCTGTAAGTTCAAGTTTCATTTATTCTGAAGTTATTGATTTGCCAGAATGGATGTCTTACGGTAAATTCAGAGCAGGTTGGGGTAACGTAGGAGGAGCTTTGCCAGACGCTTATGCTTTGTCATTGACTTATACTGCGCCAGACGGGCAAACAGATTCTCAAGGACAACCAATTTTAGGTGTTAACGGAGAAACAGTTCCAAACAAATTCCTTAAACCTTATAATGTTAGTACAATCGAATTTGGTTTCGAAAATACTTTCTTCAATAACAGATTAAGTACAGATTTGACTTTCTATCAAAAAAGAACAACAAACGATATTGCTGATGCTGATATTTCTCAGGCTTCTGGTTACAGAACAACAAAAATCAACGTTGGTGAAATCCTGAATAAAGGGGTGGAGTTTGCTGTGAACTTAAAAGCAGTAAAAACACCAAGTTTCTCTTGGAATGTTGGTTATAATTTTGCTTACAATGACAGTGAAGTAGTTAATCTTTCGGATAAAATTACAACAAAATCATTGGAAGGAAACAGAGATTCTAGAGCTTCTGTAGTTTTAGAAAAAGGACAGCCTTTCGGAGTAATCAAAGCGTATGATTATTTAAGAGATGCAAGTGGGAACATTGTTCTTGATACAAATGGAAAATTCATGAGAGGAAATCTAATCATTGCTGGTCAAGGTGTTGCACCAACTTCAATGGGACTTACAAATGATTTCTCTTATAAAAACTTTACACTTTCAGTTTTTGTTGATGCGAAATTTGGAGGCGAAATCTATTCTGCTACAAATCAGTTAGGAACTCGTTACGGATTGTCAGAAATCACACTTCCAGGTCGTGAAGGAGGAATTGCAGTATCAGGAAAAGACGTTAACGGAAATGCTGTAAACACAACAGTTTCAGCTTACGATTACTGGAGAAGTTATAGTGATGTAACATCAAATTTTGTTTACGATGCTGATTTTGTTAAGCTTAGAGCGATCTCTTTTGCTTACAATTTCCCAAAAACATATTTGCAAAAAACTCCATTTCAATCTATCAGTTTAGCATTTTCTGCGCATAACTTATGGACAATTTATGACAAAGTGCCAAATATCGATCCAGAGTCTAACTATTCTAATAGTAATGCTCAAGGTCTTGAAAGAGCTTCTATGCCTTTGACAAGAAATTATGGTTTAACGCTTAATGTCAAATTCTAATCATAAAAATTGAAAGATGAAAAATAGATATATAAAAATATTTTGTGTCGCAATTGTTAGTGCAATGACATTGGCAAGCTGTGACAAAGGATTCGAAGAAATGAATACGAATCCAAATGCTTTGACTGATCCGGCTGTAAAATCAATGTTCACACTTGCTGAAATTTATGTTGACGGTCAGGATTACTCAAACACAAGAGGAAACAATGCTTATGCAGCTCAAATTGTACAGCACTTTTCTTCATTAGGAGGACCAGGTTCAAAATACACGTATTCTTCTGAGTATTCAGGTTCTCTTTTTGGAGAATCATACGGAAAAGGATTAAACCAGATTTTTCAGTTGATGTCTGTTATAAAAGACGCTCCTGATAACACAAATACAATTCAGGCATGCCGAATCATGAAGGTTTTCTTGTTCCAAAAATTGACAGATACTTATGGTGAAATTCCTTATTTCGAAGCCGGAAAAGGATATAACGGAAATATTTTTGCCCCAAAATATGACACACAAGAAGCTATCTACAATGACCTTTTAAAAGAATTAGATGAAGCTGGAGATGCTTTAGATGCTAACAAAGCATTTGTAGGCAATGCCGATTTGTATTACCAAGGCGATGTAACAAAATGGAAAAAATTGGCAAACTCTTTAATGTTGAGAGTAGCAATGCGTTTGTCAAAAGTAAATCCTGCAAAAGCAAAACAATATGTTGAAAAAGCAGTTACAAAAGGTGTTTTTACTTCAAATGATGACAGTCTTGTTTTAAAACATGATGCAGGTCCACAGGGAGTTAAAACAAATCCAATTACTTCATCTTGGGTTAGAAATGATTTAAATGGAGGAGATGCTAACACAAAATACAGCAAAACCTTTATTGATTTATTGAAAAACAGTAATGATCCTCGTTTGAGAATTTATGCAAAATTGGAAGCGACAGGAAACAATAATCCTGCTAGTCAACAAGGTCTTGCAAATGATGCAAAGGAATTTCCTGGAGGAGACAAAAAACTGTTTTCAGATCCCAATACTTCGACAGTATTGCGTTTAGATGCTCCAACTTTGATTATGTCTTATGCTGAAGTTAAATTCATCTTGGCAGAAGCAGCAGTAAAAGGCTGGAATGTTGGCGGAACAGCTCAAAAATTATATGAAGACGGAGTTAGAGCTGCAATGGAAGTTTTGGTAATCTTTGGAGACAAAGTACCTGCAGTTTCACTTGCTGAGTACAATACTTATATCACAGCAAATCCATTTAAAGCTGCCGGAACTGAAGCACAAAAAATAGAGCAGATTATTACTCAAAAATGGATTGTATTATTATTTAATGGTTTTGAAGCATTTTCTGAATACAGAAGAACGGGATATCCAGTTTTAGTTCCTGTAAATGATCCTACTGGAGAAACTAAAGGAACAATTCCGAGAAGATTAATTTATGATCAGTCAGAATTAATCACAAATGCTGCAAATTATAAAGAAGCAATTTCACGCCAAGGGTTGGATTTAATGACAACCAGAATTTGGTGGGATAAACAATAGTTTTTAAATATTGGTTAGTTAGTTGAATTAAGCCGGGTAGGAATACCTGTACCTCCTCCCGGCTTATTTTTTAATTTCTATTTTGATTTTCATTAAATTAGAAGAGTTTTATCACCCAATTATTCCCAGTTTTCAAAATCATTTTTTTCGCAGACGATAAAATTCGTGTGCTGAAAAAGATGAGATTATTTTCAAAAGAATATAATTAGGATGATCAAGATTTTAAGAGTTATGAATCTGAAATCAGAAATCTAAAATAAACTAAGCTTGGCAGCCGTAAAAGGGAAATTTTTTCTGAATATTTTGTTAGTTGCTTTTATTCTAAAATGTAAACCTAAAAGAGAAGCGCAATTGCGGTCAATTGCACTTCTCACTCTGCCGGCGATCAATTTGATTCGATAATAATATAGTATTCAGTAAAAATGAAACATTTAAAGAGAGTTTATTGGTGTTTGGGCATTTGTGCAGCAAGTTTTTCATTTGTTGCCAATGCCCAAAATATAAATATAAAATCGGGTTGGCAATTTCGTGAAACCAAAACCGAAAAATGGTTTCCGGCTACAGTTCCCGGCGAAGTCCATACTGATTTGTTGAATAACAAAACAATTCCAGATCCATTTTACAGAGACAATGAAAAGAAACTGGTTTGGATTGAGAAAAAAGATTGGGAATACAAAACTACTTTTCAGGTTTCGCCAACGCTTTTAAAAAAGAAAAATGCCGAATTAGTTTTCGACGGATTAGATACGTACGCAACGGTATATCTGAATAACAAAGAAGTTTTAAAAGCAGATAATATGTTTCGTCAATGGCGAGTTGATGTAAAAAAACTTTTGAAATCTGGAAATAATGATTTGGTTGTTGTTTTCAAATCGGCACAAAATGTTGTGGATTCTTTGGCAAAAAAAGATCTTCCTTTTGTAATTCCGGATAATCCACGTGCTTATGTACGTAAAGCGCAATATCATTTCGGATGGGATTGGGGACCAAAATTCACCACTTGCGGTATTTGGAAAACACCTCGTTTAGAAGTTTATGACGAAAAAACACCAGAAAAACCGTATGTTCTGGATCGCAAAATAGAATTGGTTCAACAGCCGGATAATCTCGGAAAAACTTTCTTTTTTAAAATTGATGGAAAGCCAGTTTATATGAAAGGCGCCAATTATATTCCGTCAGATGCTTTTCTTTCAAGAGTGACTAAAAAGGAGTATGAAAAAGTAATTGGAATGGCTAAAGATGCTAACATGAACATGCTTCGTGTTTGGGGAGGCGGAATTTATGAAGATGATTATTTCTACGATTTATGTGATAAAAACGGAATTTACATTTGGCAGGATTTTATGTTCGCCGGAACAATGGTACCAGGAGATGATGCTTTCTTCGACAACGTTAAAAAAGAAGTACAGTATCAGGTAAAGCGTCTTCGTCATCATAAAAGTATTGTTTTGTGGTGCGGAAACAACGAAGCCGACGAAGCTTTTAAAAACTGGGGATGGCAAAAAAGCATGAATATGTCCAAACAAGATTCGATTCGTTTATGGAAAGATTATGTTCGTTTGTTCCAAGACAGTATTCCAAAATGGGTGAAAGAAGTTGATAATAAACGTCCATATATAAGTTCTTCGCCACGATTTCACTGGTCAAGACCAGAAAGTCTAACAGAAGGCGACAGCCACTATTGGGGAACTTGGTGGGGATTAGAAGATGTAGAAGCAGTTCAGAAAAAAACAGGCCGTTTCGTGAGCGAATACGGAATGCAGGCAATGCCAAATTATTCTTCAATGGAAAGAATTACGTTGCCAGAAGACCGATATTTATATTCTGATATTTTAGAAGCGCATCAAAAAGCGGGTAAAGGATTCATGAAATTAGATTCGTATTTGAATCGATATTTTATAAATGAGACAAAACTTAAGAAAATGAGTGTTGAGGATTATACGTATCTTACACAATGTCTTCAGTATTATTCTTTGAAAAATATTATCGGAATTCATCGCTCGAAAGCACCTTATAATATGGGAACTTTAGTTTGGCAGTTAAACGATTGCTGGCCGGTAGCAAGCTGGAGCGTAACCGATTATTACGATCGTCAGCCAAAAGCCGCTTGGTACGCCATGAAAGAAGCCTACAGAGATGATAAAACACCAGAAATAGATTTAACACGTCCGATCAATTTAAAATTGGAAGACCCAAAAATTACTTGGGAAATAAAAGGAAACAAAGTAGTTTTAAAAGCGTCAAAGTTGGCTAAATATGTAAATGTTTCCATAAAAGGCTATACAGGAAAATGGAGCGATAATTATTTCGATTTAAAACCAGGAGAAGAAAAAACAATCACTTTTGAAGGGAAAATCGAGAAACCAGTTTTGAAGGTTTATTCGCTTTATGAGGTTTTACAAAGATACAACTAAAAAAGGTGCTAAGGTTCTAAGTTATTGAGGTTCTAAGGTTTTTGAGAAAGAGACAAAGTGACAAAGTGACAAAGTGACAAAGAGACAAAGAGACAAAGTGACAAAGAGACAAAGGCTTTCCGTAGAGACGCACAGTAGTGCGTCTCCTCAAAGTTTTAAAGTTCTAAAATAAAAAAATACCAGCGTAAATCAGTTCAATCCGTTTCATCCGCGGGCAATTACGCAAGTCATAATAAAAAGATTATATGTTTACAAAATATACCAAAATAGCTTTTAGCGGTATTTTCGCTTTAAACTTGTTTTTTGCAAATCCTGTTGATGCGCAGAAAAAGAAAGCAAACCAAAATAGTGTAGATTATACAAAATATGTAAATCCATTGATTGGATCAGCAGGTCATGGTCACGTTTTTGTGGGTGCCAATGTTCCTTTTGGAGCCGTTCAATTGGGGCCTGTGAATATTTTTGAAGGCTGGGATTGGTGCAGCGGTTATAATTATGTCAGCAATACCATTTTAGGTTTTACACATACACATTTAAGCGGAACTGGTATTGGCGATTTGAACGATATTTTAATTCTTCCAGTTTCGGGAAAAGTGCCTTTGTTTAAAGGAACAAAAGAAGATATGGTAAACGGTTACGGCTCTTATTTTTCGCATGAAAACGAAGTAAGTAAACCAGGATATTACAGTGTTTTATTGGATAAATACAAAATCAAAGCTGAATTAACAGCCAGCGAAAGAGTTGGTTTCCATAAATACACTTTTAATACTGCTAATGATAATCACGTTTTAGTAGACCTTGCAGACGGAATTGGATGGGACAAACCGGTAAAAACATTCATTAAAAAAATAAACGAAACAACACTTGCGGGTTATCGTTTTTCAGCTGGATGGGCAGCAGATCAACGCGTTTATTTTACGATGGAATTCTCTGAACCAATTTCGAATTTAGCTTTATACGATGATAAAACTGCTGTAAATGGAAACGAAGGCGAAGGTTTGAAAATGAAAGCAGTTTTGGATTTTACAACTTTAAAAAACAAACAAGTTTTAGTAAAAGTTGGAATTTCTCCAGTAAGTGCTGAAAATGCCGCTGCCAATATAAAAGCGGAGATTCCTAATTGGGATTTTGATCAAACGGTTAAAACGGCTTCTTCAAAATGGAACGCCGAATTAAATAAAATCCAGATTACAGGAAATGATAAAACAATGAAGGTTTTTTATACTTCATTATATCACACGATGTTTGCGCCTTCCATTTTTAATGATGCCAACGGAGATTATAGAGGAACGGATAAAAAAGTGTACGAAAAAGCAAATTTCACCAACTACACAACTTTTTCACTTTGGGACACTTACCGCGGACTTCATCCATTATATACAATAACACAGCCAGATAAAATTAATGATATTGTAAAATCATTTTTGGCAATTTACCAACAACAAGGAAGATTACCGGTTTGGCATTTGATGGGTAACGAAACCAATACCATGAATGGAAATCATTCGATTGCTGTAATTGCTGATACCTACTTAAAAGGATACCGTGATTATGATGTCGCTTTAGCGTATGAAGCAATGAAAAAAACAGCCATGCAAACGCGTGATGGAATGGATTATGTTCAAAAACTGCAATATATTCCTGCCGATAAAATGCTGGAAACTGTTGGAAATGCTTTAGAATATGCCATTGATGATTATTGTATTGCACAAATGGCAAAAGCTTTAAATAAGACTGAAGATTATGATTACTTCACAAAAAGAGCCAATTTGTACAAACTTTATTTTGATAAAGAAACCACTTTTATGCGTGGTAAATTAACTGACGGAAATTGGAGAACACCATTCAATCCGCTTTCATCGGCGCATCGTAAAGATGATTATGTCGAAGGAAATGCTTGGCAATATACTTGGCTTGTTCCTCAGGATCCTTATGGTTTGATTGATTTATTTGGAAGTGAGAGTAAATTTTTGGCTAAATTAGATTCGCTTTTTCAAATTACAGATAAAGTAGAAGGAGAAGAAATTTCGCCAGATATCAGCGGTTTAATTGGACAATATGCACAGGGAAATGAACCAAATCATCATATTCCGTATTTATATGCCTTTGCCGGACAGTCTTGGAAAACGGCAAAATTAATTCGTGAAATTGATGATAAATTCTATTCGACAAAACCTGATGGATTGTGTGGAAATGAAGATTTAGGACAAATGTCGGCTTGGTATGTTTTATCTTCAATGGGATTTTATTCAGTTAATCCAGCAAATGGAGTTTACGTTTTTGGAAGTCCGCTTGTAAATTCGGCAGTAATTCATCATAAAAAGGGAATTTCATTTTCAATAAAAGCAATTGATAATAGTGCAACGAATATTTATATTCAAAAAGCGGAATACAACGGAAAACCTTACACAAAATCATATATCACGCAAGAAATGATTGTAAAAGGAGGAGAGCTGAAATTGTTTATGGGAAGTAAACCATCCGCAACTTTTGGAGTAAAGAAATCAGACAGACCAATTTAAAGCGTTTTCAGTCTTGCAAGGTTTTAAAAGTCTTGTAGATGTTTTTGAAAGTTTGAGTTTAGAATGGAATAAGAATAATTTATAATAATATGAAACTAAAGAGTTTAATTTTTTTAGGAGTATTACAAAGCTGCATTTTTCTGAATGCACAAGTAAAAACCGTTGATCCCGCAGAATATGTAAATCCGTTAATGGGAACACAATCGTTACATAGTCTTTCTAATGGGAATACGTATCCAGCGATTTGCAGACCTTGGGGAATGAATTTCTGGACACCACAAACCGGAAAAATGGGTGACGGATGGGCTTATATTTATACAGCCGAAAAAATTAGAGGATTTAAACAAACCCATCAGCCATCGCCTTGGATGAATGATTACGGTCAGTTTTCGATTATGCCTGTTACGGGCAAATTGGCTTTCGCGGAAGCGGACAGAGCAAGTTGGTTCAGTCATAAAGCCGAGGTTTCAAAACCGTATTATTACAGTGTTTATTTAGCTGATTATGATGTTACAACAGAAATTACAGCGACAGAAAGAGCGGCACACTTTCAGATTACTTTTCCGGAAAATGAACAATCTTCAATTGTTGTAGATGCATTTGATAAAGGTTCATATATCAAAATTATTCCTTCAGAAAATAAAATTATCGGTTATACAACGCGTAACAGTGGAGGCGTTCCAACTAATTTTAAAAACTATTTTGTATTGGTTTTTGACAAACCTTTTGCAACAAATTCGACTTGGAATGACAAAGGTTTAGAAAAAGGCAAACTGGAATTGCAAGATAATCACGCAGGAGCAGTTGTAGGTTTTAAAACTAAAAAAGGTGAAATTGTAAACGTAAAAGTGGCTTCATCATTTATAAGTCCAGAACAGGCAGAACTTAATTTGAAAGAATTAGGAAATGCTTCTTTTAACGAAACAGTTGCGGCTTCTAAAAATGAATGGAATAAAGTTTTAGGAAAAATAACTCCTGAAAGCAACGACGCGGATCAATTAAAAACTTTTTATTCTTGTTTGTACCGTGCAACTTGTTTCCCTCAAAAGCAATATGAAATAAATGCAAAAGGAGAAACAGTTCATTACAGTCCGTACAACGGAAATGTTGTGCCAGGTTACATGTATGCCGGAACTGGTTTTTGGGATACTTTCCGAGCGTTATATCCGCTATTGAATTTGGTTTATCCTTCAATAAATAAAGAAATGCAGGAAGGTTTGATCAACGATTACAAAGAAGGCGGGTTTTTGCCAGAATGGTCAAGTCCAGGTTTCAGAAATGTAATGGTTGGGAATAATTCGGCTTCTGTAGTTTCTGAGGCTTATATTAAAGGATTACGCGGTTACGACATCAATACTTTGTATGAAGCTTTAGTTCATGGAGCAAATAATGAAGGGCCTTTAGAAGCTGTCGGACGTAAAGGAGTTTCGTATTACAATACACTTGGTTACGTTCCTTATGATGTGAAAATTAACGAAAATGCAGCAAGAACTCTTGAATATGCTTATGATGATTTTGCAATTTGGAAATTAGCGAAAGCCTTAAATCGTCCGAAGAAAGAAATCAGTTTATTCGAAAAACGAATGATGAATTATAAAAACTTATATAATCCGTCAATCGGTTGGATGAGTGGCAGGAATAAGGACGGAAGTTTCCCTGCTAATTTTAATCCGTTAAAATGGGGAGATGCTTTTACAGAAGGAAATGCATTGCATTACAGCTGGAGTGTTTTTCATGATGTTCAAGGTTTGATTGATTTAATGGGCGGACAGAAAAAATTCACTGAAAAATTAGATGCTGTTTTTACGACGCCTCCAGTTTTTGATGATAGCTATTATGGATCGGTCATTCATGAAATCCGCGAAATGCAGATTATGAATATGGGACAATATGCACATGGGAATCAGCCAATTCAGCACATGATTTATTTGTACAATTATGCAGGACAACCTTGGAAAACGCAATATTGGTCAAGAGAAGTAATAAATCGTTTGTATAAGCCAACTCCGGACGGTTATTGCGGAGATGAAGACAACGGCCAGACTTCGGCTTGGTATATTTTCTCAGCAATGGGATTTTATCCGGTTTGTCCAGCAACAGACGAATATGTTTTGGGCGCGCCGTTGTTTAAAAAGCTGACTTTGAATTTAGAAAATGGCAAACAGCTTATTATCAACGCTTCAAAAAATTCAGAAACCAATAAATATGTAAATGATTTAAAATGGAATAACGCTTCTTACTCAAAAAATTACATCAATCATTTTGATGTTTTAAAAGGAGGCGAATTAAATTTTGATATGTCGGCAGAACCTAATTTACAAAGAGGAACTTCTAAAGACGCTTTTCCATATTCTTATTCAAATTCAAAATAATACTATGCAGTCACGTAGAAAATTTATAAAAAATACAGGCATTTTTTCAGCAGGATTATTAGCGCTTCAAACGGATGTTTTTGCAATGAATTCAGACAGTTTTAATTTTGCACTTAAAGATTTTATCAGCAAAAGACCACCTTTAGCAGAAAGAAAATTTACAAGTCCAGCTATTGAAGCGGCGATTGTCAGAATCAAAAAACAAATTGCAAATCCAGAATTGGCATGGCTGTTTGAAAACTGTTTTCCAAATACATTAGATACAACAGTTGATTTTGAAATCATCGATGGAAAACCCGATACTTATGTAATTACGGGAGATATTGATGCTATGTGGCTTCGTGATAGTACAGCGCAGATTTGGCCTTATATTCCGTTTGTAAAAGAAGATAAAAAATTAGCCGAATTGGTAAAAGGTGTAATCAACCGTCAGACAAAATGTATTTTGTTAGATCCTTACGCGAATGCTTTTTATAAAGATTTTAATCAGGTAAGCGAATGGAAAAATGATATGACCAAAATGCAGCCTGGTATTCACGAACGTAAATGGGAAATTGACAGCTTGTGTTATCCTATAAGACTTGCTCATGGTTATTGGAAAGAAACTGGAGACATAAGCCTATTTGATAAGAAATGGAAAGAAGCAATGCTTTTAGTATTGCAGACTTTTAAAGAACAACAAAGATGGCATGATAAAGGCCCTTACAATTTCCAAAGAGTAACAGCCTGGGCGACAGACGGAGTTCCGTTAAGCGGTTACGGATATCCTGTAAAACCTTGCGGATTAATTGTTTCGACTTTTAGACCAAGTGACGATAGTACTTTATTTGGATATTTGATTCCGAGCAATATGTTTGCGATTGAAGTTTTGGGTTATTTGATCGAAATTTTCTCTTTACCGGCTATGTTGGACAAAGATTTGGTTGCCAAAGCCACAGAATTAAGAAATCAGGTTCAAAAAGGTTTAGAAGAAAATGGAATTATTGAGCATCCAAAATTCGGAAAAATCATTGCGTTTGAAGTAAACGGTTACGGCAGTTTTCATATGATGGATGATGCTAATGTTCCGTCATTATTATCGCTTCCGTATTTAGGAGCGATTGAGCCTGACAGTCCGTTGTATTTGAATACACGAAAAGTAGTGCTTTCAGAAAACAATCCTTTTTTCTACAAAGGAAAAGCGGGTGAAGGAATCGGCGGCCCACATACAGGTGCCGATACAATTTGGCCAATGAGTATTGTTTTGAGAGCGATTACAAGTGTTGATGAAAAAGAAATTAAAGCCTGCATTGGCAATTTGATTAAAACAAATGCTGATACTGGTTTTATGCACGAATCGTTTCATAAAGACGATGTAGCAAAATTTACCCGAAAATGGTTCGCTTGGGCAAATACACTTTTCGGAGAAATGATTGTTCACACGAGCATCAAATATCCACAGATTTTAAAAGAAAAATACACCTAAAATTTTCCTTTAATCAGAAATAGAATAAGTTAATAAATCAGTTGTAGTTATAGTTTCAATATTATAATGAAGGAATTTTTATGCCGTAAATGAAAATTGAAAAGCTAAAACTGAATTTCAAAAATAAGATAAAATAGAAGAAATGAATAAAGAATATGCCGTTGGAATTGATATTGGAGGAACTCACATTACTGCTGCAATCATTGATATTGTAAATATGAAAGTGATTGATTTTTCAGTGCAAAAAGAATCTTTCGATTCTAATTTGCCTGTGAATGAGGTAATGTCAATATGGGAAAAAGTAATCCGGACTTCGGTTGAAAATTCTAAAGTAGAAGCAATTAACGGACTTGCAGTTTGTATGCCTGGTCCGTTTGATTATACTAACGGACTTTGCTGGATCAAAGACCAGTCAAAATACGAACATTTTTATGGTTTGAATGTGCGTTATTTATTTCAGGGAACATTAAACTTATCAAGCGAATTTCCAATTCTTTTTGAAAATGATGCGGTTTGTTTTGGAAAAGGAGAAGTTTTTAAAAATGCCGAAAATTTATCTAAAAAAGTGATGGCAGTGACACTTGGTACTGGACTTGGAGCTTGTTTTATTGATAAAGGAATTTCAATTTCATCGGGAGAATCAGTTCCTCAAGATGGAGAAATTTGGAATCTTCCTTTTAATGATGGAATGGCTGAAGATTATGTTTCTGCAAGAGGTCTTTTGGCCAATTACAAAACTTTGGCAGGAAAAGAAAGCAACAGTGGATTAGAACTCTACAATCTTGCTTTGAATGGTGATGAAATCGCAAAAAAAGTTTTTGAAGAAATGGGAGAGAATTTGGCAGCAGTTGCAATTCCATGGTTGAAGAAATTTGGCGCGGATGAGTTTATTATTGGTGGAAAAATTGCTAATGCGAGTCAATTTTTTCTTTCAGCTTTCAATAAAAAAATAAATGAAAGCGGAATCCAAATTGGTGTTTCTATTTCTACTGATAATGAAATTGCAGCTTTATTAGGTGCTTCAAGTATGTTTTATAAAGGATAGATTTTATAAATTTACAGTTAAGAAAACCTTATTTTCTTCAAGTTTTAAAATACAAGTCATGACAAATCGCAGAAATTTTATAAAAACAACCGCAATTGCTTCTGTTGCAGTAGCATTGCAATCTTTTCAGACGAACTCTGAGAAAGATGAAAAAGTACTTTCTAAAAAAGGAAAGAAACCAATTGTACTTTCGACCTGGCGATTTGGAATTCCTGCGAATGAAGCAGCTTGGGAAGTTCTTAAAAAGAATGGAAAAGCACTGGATGCTGTAGAAGCAGGTGTAAAAGTTCCAGAAGCTGATCCAAAAGAAAGAAGTGTAGGTTATGGTGGACGCCCAGACAGAGATGGACGCGTAACACTTGACGCCTGTATTATGGATGAAAACGCTAATATTGGTTCTGTTGCTTGTCTTGAATTTATAAAACATCCTATTTCTGTTGCGAGAGCCGTAATGGAAAAAACGCCTCACGTAATGCTTGTTGGCGACGGAGCTTTGCAATTTGCATTGGAACAAGGTTTTAAAAAGGAAAATTTACTTTTAGAAGAATCTGAAAAAGAGTGGAAAGAATGGCTGAAAGACAGTAAATACAAGCCAATTGCCAATATTGAAAATCATGATACTATTGGAATGATTGCCTTAGATGCTGACGGAAATCTTTCTGGAGCATGTACCACAAGCGGAATGGCGTTTAAAATGCATGGTCGTGTGGGAGATTCGCCAATCATTGGATCAGGTTTGTATGTTGATAACGAAATTGGTGCTGCAACTGCAACAGGACATGGAGAAGAGGTAATCAGAATTGTTGGCTGTCATTTGGTTGTTGAATTGATGCGTCAGGGAAAATCGCCTCAAAAAGCCTGTGAAGAAGCTGTAGCCAGAATTGTCAAATTGACTAAGAACAGAAATAAAGATTTAAAAGATATCCAGGTTGGTTTTATTGCTTTAAACAAGAATGGCGAATACGGTTCGTATTGCGTTCAGGGCGGTTTTAATTATGCTGTTTATGACGAAACCGGAAATCGCTTAATTGATGCTGATTTTTTCCTGAAATAAATTATTCATCGCCAGAATTTTCAGTAGTTGAAGGGGCTTTTTTTCGGATACTTGTATTCAGATAAAAAAACAGTCTAATGGTATGATTCATATCATATTGATAACCTGAATATTTTTGCTGATACACATTCATATACCCAAAATCGTAACTCCATTTTGGGTTTATTGTTTTTTTGATTCCGACGAAAAAGCGGTTTTGGTCAAAGGTATTATAGACGGCTTCTTCGCCAAATTGTAAAAGAATTTCATCTGAAAGAACCATGGATGGCCATGATTTTTTATCGGAAATTCGGAAAGTAAAACTCATCAAATAGCGGATTCTATTTGTAAAACGCCAATCTCCACTGGGTTTATCGTCAACCATTTTTTCCTGCCAGCGTTGCTCGTTTCTTAAGCGCTGCAAAATACTTATATTGGCAACTTTAGCATTTAATTGTGCCTGTTGATAAATCCTGTTTTCATTTGCAAAAGTACTCCAGTCTTCATTTGAAGGTGCCAGCCACATATGCGCATATCCTAAGTTTAATGAAACGTTTGAATTAGGAATATAAGTGACGCCTCCTCTTATAAAATAGAAACTAGGATCAGATACAAAATCGTTTCGACGGATATGAAAATCCCCAATAATACCCCAATGATCGGCAAATTTTGTAACCGTATTGATAGAAACCCAAGTTTGAAGTTGTTGGTTAATTTCTTTTTTTTGATCGGTTTGTCCTATCACTAAAATTGGGAATAAAAGGATATAAATCCAAGTAAAATTGTTCTTCATATATAGTACGATAGAAATTAGATTAATCAGTAAATTTCTTTAGAATCGATAAAAGGCAATAATTGAAAACAATACAGAGTAAATGTACTCTTTTTTTTAGAAAATTATGTTGTTTGTAAAAGTGTAATTTGTTTGTTATTAGTGTTTTAGTTGTGTTTTTTAAATGATGTTTTAATTGAATTTTGTACTGATATCTGTATTGGATTTAGAATAAAATAATTTTCTAAATGCTATTTGTCTTTCAATAAAAGCTATATTAGCTATTCCTTTATTAAGGAAAATAAGATGTTTTAAAAATTAGAAATCCTCAAATAATCAAAACGAATGCGTAAAATTTTACTAATTATTGTAACAACTGTAGTTTTTCAAAGCTGTAATTTTGGAAGTAGTGGAACACAAAAAAATGAAAGTATTGAAGCAAGTAAAATTCAGGAAATTAAAGTTTTAAATGATAAATTATTCAAAGCCATAATGAGCAATGATATTCCTGGTGTAAAAGCGTTGTTCTCTGACAAACTACTTACAATTGTAAATTCTGATCTAGATAAGCTAGTGGGGACGATGAGCAATAATTATCCATCTAAAAGCTATACAATTCTTGATCAATATTATGTTTCAAATACAGCTGTAGATATTCCTAATACTTTGATATCTGGTGTTTCAGGAGACAATGACTATATTATTAATTACAAAGCATTAAATAAAGAGATGTTTACTGTATTGTTGATGCCTACTACTACACACAATGATGCACTGATAACTGTAATTTATGGTAAGTATGGCAACGAGTGGAAGATTAATATTTTGCAGTTTGGACAATATACTTTATTAAAAAAAACAGCGCCAGATTATTTTAAATTGGCTCAGGAAAGTTATAAAAAAGGCTATTTGATTGATGCTGTGAACTATATTACTGTGGCTAAACAATGTTTAAATCCGGCTGGTGAATCCTTTAAATATCAAAAAGAACAGGAAATTAGCAATTTTTATGATAAAGTACTTGGTGAAGCGAAAGCAAAATTTATTTTGCCTTTTACATTAGATAATATTGAAAGCAAACCTAAAGTATTTCGAATTTTTCCTCAAATGACAAAAGATGGTTTTATGCCAGAGATTTGTTATGTTTCTAATATCAAATTGGCTGATACTGTTGCTTTAAAAGCTGAAAATGAAAAAGTTAAAATTGAAGTGGCAAAAACATTTTATGGAATCGATAAAGGAAAAAGTAAGGTTTTTTATGGTGCTTACAACGAGATACCTGATGGAAAAAAGGAAGTGATGCAATACCGATTTATTGAGGTAATTAGTAAAGGAAAGAGCATTAAAACAAAATAAAAAAAGGGCGCTGTTATTTAAAAAAGAATAACAGCGTTTTTTTTAGATCAGATATTAAACAAAATTTTTAATCATTTGATTAAAAATTTTGTTTAACTTATTTGAAATATTTTATATTTGCATTTAAATAGCTAAAAATGAGTGTTTCAGAGTCTAAAAAGAAAGATACAAGTACAGAAGAAAAAATAAAATCAGCTGCAAAAACTGTTTTTTATAACAAAGGTTTTGCCGCAACCAGAACAAGAGATATTGCCGAAGAAGCAGGTTTGAATCTTGCTTTGCTTAATTATTATTTTAGAAGCAAAGCAAAACTTTTTGAGATAATAATGTCGGAAACTTTTGCAGGTTTTATAGGTGGAATGAAAGTGATTTTGAATGATGAAGGAACATCATTAGAGGAAAAAGTAAAAATTATTGCTGAACGCTACATTGATTTTATTATAAAAGAGCCGGAAATTCCAACTTTTATATTGACAGAGATTCGTAATAATCCTGACGGACTTTTAAAAAGACTTCCAATCAGAGAAATTGTAAACGAATCTGTTTTCATTAAACAATTTCAGGAAGCAGTGGAGAAAAAGGAAATTTCAGAACCTAATCCGTTGCATTTTCTAATGAATCTTTTGGGCTTAGTGGTTTTTCCATTTATTGCAAAACCTATCATTATGGGAAGTAGAAATTTGGAAACAGAGCAGTTTAATAACCTGATTTTGGAACGCAAGAAAAAAATCCCAATTTGGATCAAGGCAATGTTTACACCAGTTTAAATGATTTTGAAGTTAATTTATTTATACAAATGAGGAAATTAGGCTTACTTAAATACATTGGAATTCTGTTCTTTATGAATGCCGCCTCGGCGCAGACTTTGACAATTGATCAAAGTTATCAGCTTGCAGTAGAAAATTATCCTTTAATCAAGCAATACGAACTCATTGAAAAAAGCAAAGAATATACCATAAGCAATGCAAATAAAGCTTATTTGCCTCAAGTAAGTATTACGGCTATTGAAGGTTATGTTTTTGGCGATTTTCCGACTATGGGAAATTCAGGAAACGACAGCAAATTCAAATTTATTGGTTTAGGACAGGTCAATCAGGTGATTTGGGATGGAGGTACGACCAAAACGCAGAAGAAAATTATTGAGGCTTCTTCTAATGTTGATAAGGCTTCTGTCGAAGTTTCGCTTTATGAATTACGTTCAAGAGTAAATCAGCTTTATTTTGGAATGTTACTGATTGATGAGCAGTTAAAACAGTTGGAAATCCAGAATACAATTCTTAGTAATAATATCGACAAAGTAAAAAAACTTCATGAAAATGGACTTACTTATAAAACCGATGTCGATGAAATGAAAGTCGAGCAATTAAATTTAAACCGACAAAAAAAAGACTTTCAGTATACCAGAAACGGTTATCAGACAATGCTTTCGTATTTAATTGGAAAAAATATCAGCCAGACTAAATTAGAAAAACCGATAAATTCTATTGCTTTTGATACGCTGATCAAACGACCGGAACAAATTCGTTTTGCAAGTCAGCGCAATTTGGTTACAGCGCAGGCAGATATGCAAAAAGTAAATCTTATGCCAAAAGTCGGTTTGCTTGGAGCAGGCGTTGTTTTGGCGCCAGGAATCAATCTCGGAAATAATAAAATTTCAACTGTTGGAGTTGCCGGATTAAGTGTTGGCTGGGACATTAAAGGTTTGTATAAAAATTCAAATGAAAAGGAATTAACAAAACAGCAATTAAATCAAATAGACATTCAGGAAGAAACATTTTTGTTTAATACCAGATTTCAAATGAATCAGAAAACGGCTGATATTGAAAGACAAACAGCAATTTTGAAAGATGATGATGATATTGTAAAACTTCGTCAAACGATTCGTGAAGGTTATCAGTTAAAGTATGATACTGGCGCTGGACCACTTATAGATTTGCTGAATGCAACCGAAAAAGAAGGAAATGCACGTGCCGAGAAAGCTTTGCATGAAATTCAATTGCTCATGACTTCGTATGAGTACCAAACAATTAAAGGAAATTAATAGTACATATTATGAAAAAAATAAAGCTTTTATATTTTTTAATGCCGGTTATCTGTTTATTGTCGTGCCATAACAATGAAAATGATTTTGATGCTTCAGGATCTTTTGAAGCCGTTGAAACTATTCTTTCTGCGCAAGCGAATGGACAAATTGTAAAACTGAATGTAGAAGAAGGACAACAATTAGAAGTTGGACAAAAAGTGGGCTATATTGATAGCACACAACTGCATATCAATAAAATGCAATTGTCACAAAACAAAAAAACAATTCTCAGCGGAAGGCCTCAGGAAAATATTCAAACTGAAAGTTTAAAAAAACAGCTTGCCAATGCAGTTTTGGATCGCAACAGAACCGATAAATTGGTTAAAGGCGGCGTAGCTTCGCAAAAAATGCTTGACGATGCAAATGCTAAAGTGGCGACATTGCAGGCTCAAATTGGTGCACAGAAGAGCTCATTGGAAATCACAAATGAAAATTTGACCGAACAAAGCAATACAGTTGGCGTGCAGTTAAAAGGTGTTGATGATCAGTTAAACAAAACCGTTATTATAAATCCGGTGAAAGGAACTGTTTTGGCAAAATATGCTGAACAATACGAAATGGCAATGGTTGGAAAACCATTATATAAAATTGCAAATCTCGAAATCCTTGATCTTCGCGCTTATGTTACTGGAACACAGTTGCCACAAATAAAAATTGGACAGCAAGTTAAGGTACGAATTGATCAAGGTGAAAAGAAATACAAAGAATATTTGGGAACAATTAATTGGATTTCGAATAAATCGGAGTTTTCTCCAAAAACAATTCCAACCAAAGATGAACGTGCAAATTTGGTTTACGCGATAAAAGTTAGAGTGAAAAATGACGGTTACCTTAAAATAGGTATGTACGGAGAAGTTCTTTGGTCAAAATAATAGTTTTATGTCTGCAGTAACATTAAAAAATTGTATTAAAAAATATGGTGATTTTGTCGCTGTAGATGACGTTTCTTTTGAGGTTCAGAAAGGCGAACTTTTTGGACTGATTGGTCCTGATGGCGCTGGAAAAACTTCCGTTTTTAGAATCCTGACAACACTTTTGCTTGCTGATGGCGGAACTGCAATTGTGGAAGGACACGATGTTGTAAAAGAATTTCAGCAAATACGAAACAAAGTAGGCTACATGCCTGGGAAATTTTCGTTATATCAGGATTTGACCGTTCAGGAAAATCTCGAATTTTTTGCCACTATTTTCGGAACTACAATTGAGGAAAATTATGAACTGATAAAAGATATTTACGACCAAATAAAACCTTTCAACAACAGACGAGCGGGAAAACTTTCAGGCGGAATGAAACAAAAACTAGCTTTATGCTGCGCGCTGATTCATAAACCGGAAGTTTTATTTTTAGATGAACCTACAACTGGCGTTGATGTTGTTTCCCGAAGCGAATTTTGGCAAATGCTTATCAAACTAAAAGAACAGAAAATCACTATTGTAGTTTCAACTCCTTATATGGACGAAGCAAAGTTATGTGACCGAATTGCGCTGATGCAAAACGGAAAAATAATGAGCGTTGATGAACCAAAAAATATTATAAAAAGCTTTCCGAAAACCTTATTTGCTGCCAAAGCCAAAAATATTTACAAATTACTACAGGATTTCCGAACGGATAAAGAAATAGAAAGTTGCGATGCTTTTGGAGAATTTATTCATATAACATTAGCTTCTGAAGACTCAAATGAGGAACGAGTTAAAGAAATCGCACAAAAATATAATCCTGAAAATTTCGAAGTAAAAATTATTGAGCCAACAATTGAAGACACTTTTATTCGATTGATGCGGGAACAAAATAATTTAGGAGAATTAAAAGAAATCGTAAATGGAAAATAAAGCCATAGTTTGCAAAGAGTTAACCAAACAGTTTGGTGATTTCAAAGCGGTTGATAAAATCAGTTTTGAAGTTAGCGAAGGTGAAATATTTGGTTTTTTGGGTGCTAACGGAGCTGGAAAAACAACAGCAATGCGAATTCTTTGCGGACTTTCGTATCCAACATCTGGAGAAGCAAGCGTGGCCGGATTTGATGTGTACAAACAGCAGGAAAAAATCAAAAAGAATATTGGTTATATGAGCCAGAAATTCTCTTTGTATGATAATCTCACGATTCTTGAAAATATTGAGTTTTATGGTGGTGTTTACGGCGTTTCCCGACCTGAAATAAAGGATAGAAGTGCAGAATTGGTCAAAACGCTCGGATTAGAAAAAGAGGCAAAAAAACTCGTTGGCGGTCTTCCTTTAGGATGGAAACAAAAACTGGCATTTTCTGTTGCAGTATTTCATCGGCCAAAAATTGTTTTTTTGGATGAACCAACCGGAGGTGTTGATCCTATTACAAGAAGACAATTCTGGGATATGATTTATGAGGCTGCGGCAAGCGGAATAACGGTTTTTGTAACCACGCATTATATGGACGAAGCCGAATATTGTAACCGTATTAGTATCATGGTTGACGGAAGAGTTGAAGCAATTGATTCACCCGCCGAATTGAAAAAACGTTTCAATACGACTTCTATGGATGAAGTTTTTTATGAACTGGCACGCAACGCCCAAAGAGCAGCAGATTAATATGAAAAGATTATTGGCTTTCATTAAAAAAGAATTTTACCATGTTTTCAGGGATAAAAGAACCTTGCTGATTCTGTTTGGGCTGCCAATAGCACAAATTATTCTTTTTGGGTTTGCATTGAGCAGTGAAGTCAAAAATATCGGAATTGCATTTCAGGATAATTCACATGATATTCACACGGAGAAAATTATAGCAAAAATACAATCCAGTTCTTACTTTAATATTGAAAATCCGATTCTGAATTACAATGACATTGAAAATCGGTTTAAAGACGGAAGCATTAAATGTGCCGTCATCTTTTCATCCAATTTTGCTTCTGTTTTGCAGCGTCCTGGAGGAGCAAAAATTCAAGTCATTGCTGATGCATCAGATCCTAATACAGCCACAATTGTAACCAATTATTTGACAGCTATTGTAAATGATTATCAGCAACAGCTAAATCCAACAGCAAAGCTGAATTATCAAATTATCCCCGAATTAAGACAACTTTATAACGAACAGCAAAATGGTTCGCTAAATTTTATTCCGGGCGTAATTGCCTTGATATTTATGATTGTAAGCACTGCATTGACTTCTGTTTCTGTGGTGCGCGAAAAGGAACTTGGCACAATGGAAATTCTGCTTGTATCGCCTTTTAAACCCATAATGGTTTTGATTGCAAAAGCGATTCCGTATCTCGTACTTTCATTGATTAATTTTATACTTATTTTATTTCTTTCGGTATATCTTCTTCATGTAGAAATTAAAGGAAGTTTTTTGTTGCTTTTTGCCGAAAGTATATTGTTTATTATTACTTGTCTTTCTCTTGGTTTGCTAATTTCAAATGTTACTGATTCTCAACAAACCGCAATGCTGATATCGATGATGGGAATGATGTTGCCAACATTGATACTTACAGGTTTTATGTTTCCATTAGAAAATATGCCCTGGATTTTCCGCGTCATTTCTCACGCCGTTCCTTCCCGATATTATTACAGTATTGTAAAATCTGTAATGCTGAAAGGTTTGGGTTTTGAATTTGTATGGAAAGAGACTTTGATACTTGCCGGAATGGCGGCTTTTTTATTGACCATCGCATTGAAAAAATTTAAGATTCGATTATCATGAAAGTGCTTCGTTTTATATTACAAAAAGAATTTCGTCAGATATTTAGAGATAAAACCATCTTGGCGATGATGTTTGTTGTTCCAACAATGCAGCTCATTATTTTACCATTGGCAGCAAATTTTGAAGTAAAAAATGTCAATATTGCTTACGTTGATCATGACCATAGCTCTTATTCTCAAAAATTGATCAACAAAATTGGTTCATCAGGATATTTTCATATTGCTGGAACGCCTGACTCTTATTTGGGTGGCTTAAAATTAATTGAAACGGGCGAAGCCGATTTGATTTTAGAAATTCCGTCAGGATTTGAAAGAAATCTGGTAAGAGAAGGCAGTCAGAAAGTAAATATCGCGGCTGATGCCATCAACGGAACAAAATCAAATATTGGAAATGCCTATTTAAATGTCGTATTGGCTGATTTTAGTCGTGATCTTGATATTCGTTTTAAACTGCCACAAACTCCTTCGATTTCTCCTTCATTAATTACGTTGACAAGTACAAATTGGTACAATCCACGAGCTGAGTATAAATATTATATGGTTCCCGGAATTTTAGTTTTGTTGCTGACATTAATTGGAGGTTTTATTACAGCATTGAACATCGTAAAAGAAAAAGAAATAGGAACAATTGAACAGATAAATGTAACGCCTATTCAAAAATGGCAATTCATTTTAGGCAAACTTATACCCTTTTGGATCGTCGGAATGATTGTGTTTACGGTTGGTTTGATTGTTATGTATTTGATTTACGGAATATTCCCAATGGGAAGTCTTGCAGTACTTTATCTTTTTGGAGCGGTTTACTTAATAGCTTTATTAGGCCTCGGACTGTTGATTTCCACTTTTGCAGATACTCAATTGCAGGCCATGTTTATTGCCTTTTTCTTCATGATGATTTTTATGCTCATGAGCGGTTTTTTTACCAGCACAGACAGTATGCCAAATTGGGCACGAACAATTTCTGAATTCACTCCCGTAACGCATTTTATTAAGGTTGTTCGTTTAATAGTTTTAAAAGGAAGCGGTTTAAACGAAGTAGGCAAAGAGCTTTTGTATTTATCTATTTTTGCCATTATTTTAAATGCACTCGCCATTTATAATTATAAGAAAACGAGTTAAGTACAAAAGCAAGAATCTTTTTTAGATTAATTACTCATAAGGTAATACAGGCGGAGCATCAAATAAATAAGATTTTTGATCTGAACTTATAATATTGTTTTCTTTGTCTAAAGTCAAGTATATAATTCCATATGCAACAAGATATTTTTGTACAGTATTTTCTTTAAATCCAAGATAAATAGGAAGTTGTGTTATAGTCTTAGTTATATTTTCTCCTTTTTGATTAAAGTAAGTATACAGCTTTGATCTTTCTTTTACAGGTGGATATGTTGCATCTTCAGCTAAATACAGTCCTTCGGAAACTTCATATATCTCAGTTCTAATTTTTGACGAAGGAAGAATTATATCGCCATTATAATCAATAATGTATTGATTGTCAGTGTCGCCGTTTCTTATGTCTTCATATCTTCGATTTACAATAATCTGCCCGTATTTATTAAAACTGCTGATTGTTCTTTGTATGTCAGGAAGTGATTTTACGATTTCAAAATTTTCATTTATTATTTTAAAGCTTCGGGTTTCGCGTCGCGGAAATGGTTCTCCGTAATAATTATACCGCTGTTTTTCTTTTATTATTTCCAATACAATACAATGTCCGTTGTAAAAATTACTATGCGGAACAAAATCGCTTTCTATTTTATGACCATTTTTATCAAAAAATCCATTGTTATAAGTGAAGACTGTGCTTTTGGCTAACGGAATGCCGTTTAATCTTTTGAAATCTTTTGGAACAGGCTGTATTTTGCCATCATGAACTAAAATGTATTTTTCCTTTTTATACTTTTTAACCAAATAATTGTTTGGATTCCAATATTCCACAATACTGTCTTTTGTTGCCAATACTTCTTTTCCAGTTATTTGATCAATCAAAACAGAAATAAGCTTTTTTTTCTCGAAATAATAATTCAAATGCGGATTCTCTCTATAGTCAAAATCATTTGTATATTTTAAATCGGTCAGGAATTTTCCCGTACTATTGATTAATGCATATTTCCCGTTTCTTGATGCATAGCCGTATTCTTCTGTTAATCCTGAACGAATATTTCCATTTGTCAGTTCATTTGTTCCTTCAAAATTGTATTCATCAATAAAATGCAGTTCCTTCATTAATTCTAAAATATGGAAGTCACCTTGAATGCCGTGGTTATCATTATCTTTTTTTGGTTTTAGACGACTTTGCTTGCTATCTGTTTTTTTTAAAATTGCCGTAATTCTACAGTTGTTATCTGGCATATATAGGTAGTCATATTCTTCAGATTTTTCACCTTCAGGCCCAACAAAAACATAACCGTTTAGTGTTTTTTCTATAGACAAATATCTGTTTATGATTTTAATGTCTCCCGTTTTTAGTAATTCTTGGGAAAAACTCAAAAATGATTTCATCAGTAAAATAAGTAATACAACTTTTTTCATAATTTCTCTTTTATAAGAAGATGTTCTTTTTTATAAAAAGGTTGTGACGAATGTATCACTTTTTAGTTTTTTCCAATCAAAGTACTGAGTTTATTATTTTTGAAATTTACTTCAGAAATTATAGTTCCGGCAAAAATCAGACTTCCGCCCAAAAGAAGTCGCCAGGAAAGATTTTCGCCTAAAATGAAAAAGGCTCCAATTGCTCCAAAAACAGGTTCAAATAAATAAATTACGGCAACTCTTTCTGCCGATAAATAACGTTGCGAAATATTTGAAACGGTGTACATATAAGCCGTCGAAAATAAGGCGCAGTAAATTACGCCAAGCCAAAATGTATTATTTTGAGGAAACCAATCTGCATTGTGATCTGTTATAGCAAGCACAAAAGTGAAAAGCGCGCAAAAGGTAAACATTGGAACAATAGAATATAAAAGATTTTTTAAAGCTGAATGTTTTTCAACCGAAATCAAATAAACCGCAAAAGCAAAAGCGCCCGCAATGGTATACAAATCGCCTAAATTGATTGTAAATTTTTCTTTTATTGCGATAATAAATAATCCAGCCAAAGCAGTCAAAGCGGCGCTCCAGATTTTTAAAGAGGCATTGGTTTTGTAAATAGCCAGTTTTAATAACGGAATTATGATAACGGTCAATCCAGCAATGAAAGAACATTGTGAAGCATCGGTATGTTTTAGTCCAATTGTTTGCAAATGAATTCCTAAAAACATTGGAACTGCGAGAATCCCGCCAATTTTAATCGATTCAAAATTGGTTTCTCTAACGTATTTCCAAAAGATTATGGTCAAAATAATAACAGCCAATAAAAAGCGATAAAATAAAAATGTAGCTGGAGAATAATTTCCAATTGCCATTTTTGTTACCGAATAAGAAATACCCCAAAAGGCTGTACCAATGATCAATAAAATCAATAAAAGTCGTTTTTTTTCCATTTTGAAATCTTAAGATTTTAGCATTTTTTTCATCATTAAATCGGTTTGTTCGTCATCGCCCAATCTGAAAATATGCGTGTCAAATTGCTCAAAACCGTTTTTGGTATAAAAACTGACCGCTCTAAAATTTTTTTCCCATACGCCAAGCCAAATGAATGAAGCATTTATTTCTTCGGCGATTAGCAAAGCCTGAGCATAAAGTGCCTGCGCTACTTTTTTACCATGAAATTCTTTTGCAACATAAATGCGTTCAATTTCTAAAGCATTTTTTCCTTGTTTTTCGGTTTGCGCGTCTCCCGTATTTAGTTTCAGATAGCCAATTACTTTTTCATCTATTTCAGCTAAATAGAAATAAGAAGATTCATTTTTAAGTTCCGAAGTTAATTTTTCAGACGCAAAACTTTCTTCCAGGTATTTAGCCATATTTTCTTCTGAATTCACTTCCGCAAAAGTTTCAGAAAAAGTTTGTCTTCCAATGTCTTGAAGTTTTGTAATATCGTTAAGCGTTGCTTTTGTAATTTTTAGCGTATTCATTTTTATTTTTTTAATGCGTTAAAACATATTTTTGTTCTTAATAAATGCGTAAATTGCATCAATGGACTTGCAACAAATCAAATATTTTTTGGCTCTTGCCAAAGAACTTCATTTCTGGAACACAGCCGAAAAGATGAATATTACACAATCGGCATTGAGTCGTCAAATTCAGTCTTTAGAAAACCAATTGGGTGTTCAGCTTTTTGAGCGCAATAAACGCAATGTTAAACTTACTGCTGCTGGCCAGTTTCTAAAAGAAAAATGGGAAGTCGAGCTTAATAAACTTGAATTTATTCATCAATCAGCGCGTCAGATTCAATTGGGTGAAAGCGGAACCATTACGATTGCGCATCCAGATTCGATTTCTGCTTCCATCATGCCGGATATTTTGTCCCGAATTTCGGCAGCTTATCCAAAACTTAAAATCAAATTAGTTCAGGTTCTTTATGAACATCAGCAGGATTTTCTACGTAATTATAAAATAGATTTGGCGATTACCAGAGATATTAATAATGCCAAAGATATTCAATCAGAAAAATTCCATACGGATCATTTAGCGATTGTTGTTCCCAAAAATCATCCTTATAAAACACCCGAAGATTTGACCAAAGAAACGCTGGCTTCTCAGAAATTCATTTTGCCAACCAATGATGAAGGCAGCAGTTACAGCGATTTGATTCAAAGATTATTCAATTCTTTTGAAAACGCTCCTGAAGTTTATCTTCATTCTGAATTCGGTTCAGCGATTATTGCTTTGGTTCGAAAAGGACTCGGAATTGCAATTTTGCCAGATTCTTATCTTTTTCATGAAATTCCAGGCATCCGATTTATTAAACTTCCAATGGAAACCGATTTGTATATCAATTGGAGAATCGAAGATCACAATCCAGTTTTAGCCAATGTTTTAAAATTGATAATTCCGTGATTTTAAGCTCTAAGCATTTCGATATGTGGAATTCCATCTTCGTCATACGGTTCGCCTTGTTCCACAAATCCAACCGATTGATAAAATTTCGATAAATGATATTGCGCACTAATCCGAATTGGGCCTTCGCCAAATTTTTCCTGACAGCCTGCAATTGAAGCTTCCATAATTTTTTTTCCTAATCCCAATCCGCGAAAGCGTGGAGCAATTACAACTCTTCCAATTGCAATTTCAGTATAAGATAATCCTGCAGGAAGCAATCGTGTACAGCCTGCCAATTCATCATTTACAAAATATAAAAGATGAAAACTTTGCTGATCTTTATTATCCAGATCAAGATAAGGGCAATTTTGTTCTACTACAAAAACTTCACTTCGTAACCGAAGCATTTCATACAGTTCGTGATTTGTAAATTCATCAAAAGATTTAATGGTATGGTTAAATATCATTTTAGTTTGTATTATTTAGGACAAAGATAAAAGCAGGAGTAATGATATAAAATGCTAATTTTTTATCAATTGATGCTAAAAACGCATTAATAAAGGGGGTAATATTGTACAAAATAAGGACTATTACCAAATTACCCCTTTTAGTATATCGGATTGCCCCTCATGTCTTTTAAGTGAATATCTAAATTTGTGATTCAGAATTTGTTATTCCAAATTGATTTAAGGTTTACGTTTTTAAGATTTGGTTAGTGTTAGGAAGGTTTTTTTTTATACGTTTTTATAAAAGAAATACTTTAAATCAATTTGGAATGACAATTTTTTTCTGTTTCAAAAACAAAATTTAGACAATCAAAAAAAGTTAGATGAAGAAAATTTTTTTAGCAGCTGCGCTGTTCTTAAGTGCGCAAAGTAATTTTGCACAAACCAATGAATGGGAAAATCCGCAAGTATTAGACAGAGGAAAAGAATCTGGAAGAAGTTCGTTTCTTTTATACGGCAATGCCGATGAATTAAAGGAAAACAATCCTAAAAAATCAGCATTGTACCAAAGTTTAAACGGACTTTGGAAATTTGATATTGTTAAAACTCCGGCACAACGACCAACAAATTTTTTCGAACCAAATCTCGATGTGAGCAAATGGTCAGAAATTCAGGTGCCATCAAACTGGGAATTGCAAGGTTATGATATTCCGATTTACACTAATATCACATATCCATTTCCTAAAAATCCTCCTTTTATAGCAGGAGATTATAATCCGGTTGCGAGTTACAGACGTAATTTTACAGTTTCAGATTCCTGGAACGATAAAGAAATTATACTTCATTTTGGATCAATTTCTGGTTATGCGAGGGTATTTTTAAATGGAAAAGAAGTCGGAATGACAAAAGCGTCAAAAACGCCGGCTGAATTTAATATTACGTCCTTTTTGAAGAAAGGAGAAAATTTAATTGCTGTTCAGGTTTTTAGATGGCACGACGGAAGTTATTTAGAAGATCAGGATTTCTGGAGATTAAGCGGAATTGAGCGCGATGTTTATTTGCAGGCAATGCCTAAAACTGCAGTTTGGGATTATTTCGTAAAAAGTGATTTAGACGATCAATACAAAAACGGACTTTTTAATGTTGATTTAACTTTAAAATATTTTGAGAATAATAAAATTAAAAGTCCTTCAGTAAAAATAGAATTATTTGATAAAGAAGGAAAGACAATTTATTCTGAAAGCAAAAAAGTAAATGCGAAAGAAACGAAAATCAGTTTTTCAAAAACCATTGAAAACGTAAAACAATGGAATGCTGAAACGCCAAATTTGTACAAATACACTATTACTTTGTTAGACAGCAAGGGAAATATTTTGGAGGCAGTTTCTAAAAAAACAGGTTTCAGAAAAGTTGAAATTAAAGATGCACAGCTTTTAGTTAACGGAAAAGCGGTGATGGTAAAAGGAGTAAATATTCACGAACATGATGATGTAAACGGACACGTGCCAAACGAAGAATTGATGCTGAAAGACCTTAAGTTAATGAAGGAATTCAATATTAATGCAATTCGTATGAGCCATTATCCGCATGATACTAAATTGTATGATTTGTGTGATGAATATGGATTTTATGTTGTTGATGAAGCCAATATAGAGTCACACGCAATGGGAGCAGAGTGGCAAAACTGGTTTGATCAGAAAAAACATCCGGCGTATTTGCCAGAATGGGCGTCGGCGCATTTGGACCGTATTAAAAGAATGTTTGCTTTTGACAAAAATCATCCTTCAATTATTATTTGGTCTTTAGGAAATGAATGCGGAAACGGGCCTGTTTTTTACGATGCTTATGACTGGTTAAAACAAGTGGATTCGACACGTCCGATTCAATTTGAGCAGGCTGGAGAAAATAGAAATACCGATATCGTTTGTCCAATGTATCCGGGAATTAAAAGCATGAAAACCTATGCGGCGGCAGATAAAAAGCGTCCGTATATTATGTGTGAATATGCGCACGCAATGGGTAACAGTGGCGGAAATTTTCAGGAATATTGGGATATTATCAACAGCAGCAAACACATGCAAGGCGGTTTTATTTGGGATTGGGTTGACCAAGGAATAAAAACGAAAGATGCAAACGGAAAAACATTTTGGGCTTATGGCGGTGATTTAGGCGCTTCAAAACTTCAAAATGATGAAAATGGTTGTGCTGATGGTGTTATTTTTTCTAACAGAACTCCAAAACCAGCTTTAAGCGAAATCAAAAAAGTATATCAAAATATTCATTTTCAGCTTAATGAATCTGATTTGACAGTAACAAATCTTTATAATTTCACCAATCTTTCTGATTTTAATTTTAAATGGGAATTGGTTAAAAATGGTGCAATAGCAAAATCAGGAGAATTTAATTTAAATGTTGCTCCTGCAGAAAGCAAAAAAGTGGCTTTAACTCTGGGTTCAATCGATGCTGATTCTGAATATTTTGTAAATGTTTATGCAGTTTCTAAAAACGATGCGCCTTTGGTTGCAAAAGGTCATGAGTTTGCAAGAGAGCAGTTTGCAATAGGAAAAGGTTCTTATTTTAAAAATAATAAGGTTGCAGAAAGTACTTCAAAACTGAAATATTCGGTTAAAAATAATGTGCTTTCTTTTGAAACTGAAACTGTTTCTGGAGAATTTGATCTTCAAAAAGGAGAAATTTTAAAATACAATTTGAAAAATGAAGCAAATCCAATTTTCAATAATTTCCCAACGCCTTATTTCTGGCGTGCTCCAACTGATAATGATTTTGGAAGCAACATGGAAAATAAATTGGTAATCTGGAAAGAAGCATCACAAAATCCATCGACTGTAAGTGTGACTTTGGACAAAAAATCTCCTGAAGGTTTATTGATAAAAGCGGTTTACAAATTAGCTGCTGCTGATGTTCCTTATACTGTGGATTATTTAATTCAGAATAACGGTTCAATAAAAGTTACTGCAGCTATTGATTTGGCCGGAAAAGAATTGCCTGAAATGCCTCGTTTTGGAATGCGTGCCAAGTTAAATGGTGCATTCGACAATTTGAGTTATTATGGAAGAGGTCCTTGGGAAAATTATTCTGATCGAAATTCTGCAGCGTTTATTGGTGAATATTCAGATAAAGTAATCAATCAATATACTAAAAGCTATATTCGTCCACAAGAAGGTGGTTATAAAACAGATGTTCGTTGGTTGACTTTAAAAAACGCAAAAGACCAAGGCGTAAAATTTGAAGGATTGCAGGCATTAGGTTTTAGCGCTTTAAATATTTCAACAGAAATGTTGGATCCAGGAAAAACTAAAGCACAACGCCATCCATCTGATTTGGATTTAGATTCTAAAGAAGCCGTTTATCTTCATTTGGATTATAGACAAAGAGGAGTAGGAGGAGATGACAGCTGGGGACGCTTACCACATGATCAATATCGTTTAACAGACAAAAAATATACTTACTCTTATGTAATTTCATTGGTTAATTGATAAGAATTGTATGTGTTTTTTACATGAAAAACCTATGATTTATTTTCATAGGTTTTTTTTAAGATTAATTTAATAATTGTATTTTTCACACGAATAATTTATGACCCTGATTTTTTAAAGAAAATAAAAATTTACTTAATCTTAAATCCGAAATTTTGAAAACCAAAATTCTATTATTTTTTGCACTTTTAGTTCATTTTGCAGCTCAACCACAGGCTGTAGGAACTTCTATTCCAAAATTTGGACAGAAAAAATATGAGATTGGGTATCTCGGAATCAAAAATGGTCTTGCTAATAATGCGGTAACTTCGGTTTATAAAGACAAAAGAGGTTTGATGTGGTTTGGAACTTATGACGGTGTAAGCAGATTTGATGGTTACAATTTTTTAAGTTTCAGAAACGAACCAAACGATTCTAAATCATTGGTAAATAATAGAATAGTTAGCGTTTGTGGAACTCAAAATAAAATTTGGATTGGTACAAAGGGCGGTATCAGCGTTTATGATTATTTGAGCAATCAGTTTACCTTAAAGAATTACATCAACGCAAAGTCTTCTAAAAGTGAAAAGATAGATTTTGTAGTCAATCAAATTAGGGATTTTAAGTCGAAAATGTACATCGCGACAGCGGGAAAAGGTTTGCTCTATTCTGCAGGTGAAGATAAAGAGATTGTGCAGATTCCGCTTTTGGCAAATGGAAAAATGCAATGGGATTTTCACGTGCAGGAAATGGATTTTGATCCGTCGGGCAAATTGTGGTGTTCTGTTGCGGGAGTTGGTTTGGTCGCTATGGAATCTGGCGCAAAAAGACTTTCTGTTGTTTATGCGACTTCTGTGGGCAGTGGCTGTATTTTATTCGACAAATTTTCAAATATTTGGTTAGCTGCTGAAGAAGGACTTTTAAAATACAATACAAAAAACAAGGAACATCATCTTTACACGAATCAGGAAATTCAATATCCCATTTCGGACTTAATGTTTAAGGCTTCCGCCAATGAACTTTGGATTGCCACAAACGGAAATGGTGTTATTAAATACAATTATAATAAAGACTCTTTTTCGCTTTTAAGCACGAGTCTCGATGAAGAAAAACTCAACAGCAACGCTATTTCATCGCTTTATTTAGATAATGAAAACCGAGTTTGGATTGGGACTTTAAGAGGCGGAGTAAATACTATCGAAGAGACAAAAAGTCCTTTTGTGACGATTTCTAAAAATGAGCGCACAAAAAATACTTTGCCGAGTGATTTCATTCTTTCGTTGTGTGAACAAGACTCCGAAAACCTTTGGATTGGAACTGATGGCGCGGGCGCAAGTCTTTGGAATAGAAAAACAAATACGTTTACGAACTATTCTTATAATTCGGGAAATCCAAATTCGCTTAGCAATAATTTTGTTTCTGTCATTTTAAAAGACAATAAAGGAACCTGGTTTGGAACTTATGGCGGCGGAGTTTGTCTTTTTAATTCCCAAACGCACAATTTTAAAAAATACAATCTTTTTCATCCAAAGCTTAAAGCGGTTCAAAAAAACATTTGGGTTTTGTTCAAATGCAAAAAGAACATTTTATGGGCAGCTTCGCCCGATGAGGAAGGTTTGTATAAATACAATGAAACGAAAGATCAATTTGATTTTGTTGATGCAAAAATCCGGGGTATTATTTCGATGACGCAGGATCAGAATCATCTTTGGATTGGAAATTTTTCAAAATTATTCCGATTCGATCCCAAAACAATGCAACGAAAAGAGGTTGATGTGAAATACCCGGTTCGTTCGATTGTTTCGCATTCCGACACCAAAATGCTTGTTGGTACAGAAGGCGGTGGATTGATGATTTTTAATCCGAAAACTTTTGAACGCAAATTCCTGACGCAGCGAAACGGACTTCCTAATAATTCGATTTTAAATATTGTTCGCGATAAACAAGGAGCTTATTGGTGCAGTACTTACAACGGAATATTTGTTTATAATGTTGACACCGGAAAAATCACAAGTTATCATGATACTGACGGACTTCAGAGCAATCAATTCAATTACAATGCGGCGTTGCGACTTTCGACAGGCGAAATTGTATTTGGCGGAATCAAAGGTTTTAATATAATTGATACTAAAATAAACAGTCAGGTTCACGCTTTCCCAAAGTTGATTATCACTTCGATTAAAGTAAATAATAAAGTGTATGATCAGGACGGTTTAGGCGCTTTTGGAATCAATAAATTAAAACTGCCTTATGATGAATCGATGTTGAATATTGATTTTGCGGCTTTGGAATACAGTTTGCCGGAAAAAATCTCTTATGCTTATTTTTTAGAAGGATGGGATTCGCAATGGCATTATGTGGATAATATTCGAAGTGCGAATTATTCGAGAATTACAGAAGGCGACTATGTACTGAAAATCAAATCAACAAATGCTGAAGGATTATGGAATTCTAAATCTATTTCTTTGCCTGTTACGATTTTACCGCCTTGGTACAGAAGTGGTTGGGCGTATTGTTTCTATTTTGTTGCTTTTATTTTGCTGATTTATGTAGTAGATAAATACCAACGCGAACAAGCACAGCTTAAATACGAAGTTCGACTTTCGCAGGATTTGGCAAAACAGGAAAAAGAACTGAACGAGAAAAAATTGACTTTTTTCACCAATATTTCTCATGAATTCAGGTCGCCTTTAACGATGATTATTAATCCGCTAAAGGATATTATTTATGGAACGGAGCAGCAAATTGATCCCGCAGCAATTGAAATGGTTTACAGCAATTCCAGAAGATTATTGAGTTTGGTCGATCAATTGTTGCTTTTTAGAAAAACCGAAACCGAAACCGGAAAACTCAAAGTAGGACAAATAGATATTGTAGAGCTCTGTAAAGAAGTTTTCAGCTGTTTTGTGCATCACGCAAAATCAAAAAAAATAGATTACAGTTTTAGTATTTCTGAAGAAAAACTATTGGTTTATGTCGATCGTGAAAAAATAGAAATGGCTTTGTTTAATTTGATTTCAAATGCTTTAAAATTCACAGAAAAAGAAAACGGAAAAGTTGCTGTGAATTTGAGATGCACTGAAACAGAAGTTATTATAAATGTTACCGATAACGGAGAAGGAGTTCTGGATGCTGACAAAGACAAAATTTTTAATTTGTTTTATCAATCGGGGAAAAATGTCAAAAATAACCGCAAAGGATTTGGTATCGGATTGTATTTGGTACAACAATTTATAGCGCAACATCAAGGAAAAGTAAGTTGCCGTGATAATGAAAACGGAGGCTCTGTTTTTGAAATTAAATTGCTTCTCGGAAAAGAACATTTTGGAGATATTGAAATCCGTGAAGATTTAAGCGACCGAACTTTATTTCTGGATGAAGCTTTAGAAGAAACTGCAATTAGGGAAAATGTTTTACAACCAATTGAAGAAGAACCTGAAAATGTAAAAGATGTAATTAAAGACGCAAAAAGCATTTTAGTTGTTGATGATAATGTTCAAATCAGAAATTATCTGAAACGAATATTAGCGCCAAAGTATCATGTGACCGCAGCCGAAAATGCAGAAACAGCTTTAAATGTTGTAAAAAATGTACAACCCGATTTAATTATTTCGGATGTTGTAATGGGAGAAATGAACGGCGTAGCTTTCTGCAAACACATAAAATCCGATCCTGATTTAAAACATATTCCCGTGATTTTGCTTACCGGAGGAACATCTGAAGATGTAAAACTAAAAGGAGCAGAAGTTGGCGCTGATGATTACATCACAAAACCATTTGATAATGATTATTTGCTGGCCAGAATAAATGGAATTTTGACACGTCGTGACAGCGAACAGAATTATTTGCTTAATTCGGTTACAAAAAATGTTGCCGGACCAAAACTTTCTGACGAGGATAAAAAACTGCTCGATAAAATCATCGAACTCATTGATTCTAATCTAGATGTCGACAATTTTAATATCAAAGATTTAGCATCTGAATTGGGAATGAGCCATTCTTTGGTTTATAAAAAAATCAAAAAAATTACAGGAAAATCGGTTTTAGAATTTACCCGAAATGTTCGTCTACGAAAAGTAGCAACATTATTAATCACAACCGATTTGCAGATTAGTCAAGCTGCTTCAATTGCTGGTTTTGGCGATATTAAATATTTCCGAAAACACTTTCAACAATTTTATAATCTGAATCCTTCGGAGTTTAAGAAAAAGTATCAGAATGTAAAAGATAATAAATACATTCTGAATGAGAGTTTTTGGAAATCAACTTAAATTAAAAAGAATAAATGATAATTAATTAAAATTTTTGCCACAGATTAAAAAGATTAACACAGATTAAACTAATAAGTTTCAATGACGCAACATCGCGCTGTGAACAAACAGATTTGAGTAAAAAATCCTTGAAATCCTTTTAATCTGTGGCAAAAAAAATAAAAAAAAGATATGAATCATAACCTGAAAAATGCTGTTTTAGCAGTGTTGATTTGTTTTATAATTTCAAATGTACAAGCACAATCAAAGAAGCCGGAAAAAGATTCTCCTGAAAAAGTTCGCGAGTTTTTTGTTGCTTCTTTAGTAAAAATTGGAGATCCCGTTTTGACTGCTTTGAGCAATAATCAATTGAAAACGTTGATGCCCATTGAAAAATCTCCTGGAGCTTGGGATGAAAGAACACATGTAACTTATTTAGAAGCTTTTGGGAGAACACTTTCGGGAATGGCGCCTTGGCTTGAATTAGGTCCAGATGATACTTTCGAAGGAAAATTAAGAGCTAAATACATTGCTTTGGCACAAAAATCAATTCATAATGCAACCGATCCAAATGCGGCTGATTTTATGAATTTTGTAAACGATAAACAGCCTTTGGTTGATGCTGCTTTTTTTGCTCAAGCTTTGCTTCGTGCGCCAAAACAACTTTGGGAACCGCTTGATGCTGTTACAAAAGAAAACGTGATTACAGCTTTAAAGTCATCCAGAAAAATCGAACCTTACAACAGCAACTGGCTTCTTTTTGCCGGAATGGTTGAAGCGGCGATTATCAAATTTGATAAAGAAGAAGATGCTAATCGGTTGAATTTTGGTTTATCTAAACACAAAGAATGGTATTTGGGAGATGGAATTTATGGCGATGGCCCAGATTTTCACTGGGATTACTACAATAGTTTTGTCATTCACCCGATGCAGCTTGATATTTTAAATTTGCTGAAAGATAAAAATAGCGATTATAAAAAAGATTACGAAACTGTTTTGAACAGATCCCGAAGATATGCTGCAATTCAGGAACGATTAATTTCTCCTGACGGGACTTATCCACCAATCGGAAGATCATTGGCGTATCGTTTTGGCGCTTTTCAATTGCTTTCTCAGATTGCACTTTGGAAAGAATTACCAAAAGATATTGCTCCGGCACAAGTCCGTTCGGCACTTTATTTTATGATCAATAATCAAATAAATGCCAAAGAAACTTTTGACAAAAAGGGCTGGCTCCAGATTGGTTTATATGGTCATCAGCCTAATATTGGCGAAGGCTATATTTCAACAGGAAGTTTGTATTTGTGTACAGAAGCCTTTTTAGTTTTGGGTTTACCAGCGACAGATTTGTTTTGGACAACTGCTTACCAACCTTGGACACAAAAGAAAATTTGGTCGGGTCAGGAAATCCCGATTGATCATGCTTCAAAATAATTAAACGCTTAATATTATTATAATTATGTATTTAAAAAAATCAATTTTTATTGTATTGACAGCAGTTTCTGTACTTGCTGTTGGCTGTAAAAGCAGTGCCGTAAAACAGAAAACGACAATAAAAGAATCTAAAAAAGAGGTTATCGCTATTATTGATAAAGTAAATAATCGCTGGCAAAGTACACATCAGGAACCAGGAAATTCTTTCTGGCACGTTTCCGCTTATCATACTGGAAATATGGAAGCTTATAAGGTAACTAAGAATAAAAAATATCTAGATTATTCGATGGCTTGGGCAGATAAAAACCAATGGATGGGCGCCAAATCAACGGATAAATCAGAATGGAAATACAATTATGGCGAAACCGATAAACATGTTTTATTTGGCGATTGGCAGATTTGTTTTCAGACTTATATTGATTTATACAATTTCAAAGGAAAAAAAGATCCTCAGAAAATTGCCCGTGCAAAAGAAGTTATGGAATACGAAATGAGTACTTCTGCAAATGATTATTGGTGGTGGGTTGACGGATTGTATATGGTAATGCCTGTTATGACAAAGCTTTACAACGTTACCGGAAATGAAATGTATTTGGAAAAATTAGATTCGTATTTACAATATGCAGACAGTATTATGTACGATTCGGAAGCAAAATTATATTTCCGTGATGCCAAATATGTTTATCCAAAACATACAAGTGCTAATGGAAAAAAAGACTTTTGGGCGAGAGGCGACGGATGGATTTTTGCAGGTTATGCTAAAATTATTCAGGATTTGCCAAAAAAGGCAAAACATAGAAAAGAATATATTCAACGTTTTAAAGAAATGGCTCAGGCATTGGCGGCAGCACAGCAAAAAGAAGGTTATTGGACCAGAAGTATTTTGGATCCAGAACATGCGCCAGGTCCAGAAACAAGCGGAACAGCTTTTTTTACCTACGGTTTTTTATGGGGAATCAATAACGGAATTTTGGATAAAAAGACCTATTTGCCAGTTGCAGAAAAATCCTGGAACTATTTAACTACGTTTGCGCTTCAGGTAGATGGAACTGTTGGGTATGTACAGCCTATTGGCGAAAAAGCAATTCCGGGACAAGTTGTAGATAAAAATTCTACAGCTGATTTTGGAGTGGGAGCTTTTCTATTGGCAGCTTCAGAAATGTATCGTTTTGCGAAGTAGTTTTTAGTATTAAATTTATTTGAATCGGCTTGATTTCTGAAATGAAATTTAGCCGATTTTTTGTAAAAATGTTTTTCATCTGCATTTTAAAATAATACTTAATAGAACAAGATAGATCAGAGAAAAGCTCTTTTGGATTTCATTTCAAAAAATGGATTTTCTTGTTATTTATATAAATTGTTGCAATTACTTTAAACATTCGCTCTCTAAAAAACGGAATATATATTTATTAAATTTTGATTTCTGAAAGGCTTTTTTTCTGAAATACATTAAAACCTTAGTGTTTTTGCGGTCTTGTACTAATTTGACCCTTCTTTATTATCATATTTCCCCCCTTTGAAACAACAGTGTTCTGTTAGATTTGTAGCTCAGATTGAATGTCGCAATTTGAGAAAAATGAATATGAAAGAATGTTTTCCCCAAAAAACAACAATCGTTATTTTTTTGTTTCAAAAGCGACTGAGATTTAAACCAAACTAATTATTTAACCAAAATTACAACCAAGAAAATGAAAAACTTTATTAGGAAGATGACGACTCCTGATTATGTATCTGGATTTGATTTTAAAAAGAAATTGGCCATTTTTTGTGTGCTGGTTTCATTATCTCAAGTACAGGCATATGCAGGAGAACCATCAGGAACAAATGCGCTGGAAAAAATAGAACAGCAAAATGGAATTAGCGGGCAGGTTAAAGACCAAAACGGATTGCCGCTTCCAGGAGCTACAGTTTCGATTAAAGGAACTAAAATTAGTACAATTACAGATTTTGACGGAAAATTTGAATTGAAAGGAGATCAGAACGCAACATTAGTGGTGTCTTATATTGGGTATGTGACTCAGGAAATTCAAGTAAAAAATAAAGCAAACATCACAATTCAACTTGCAGAAAATGCAGCTTCATTAAATGAGGTTGTAGTAGTTGGATATGGTAAAATGAAAAAGAGCGATTTAACAGGAGCAATTGTTCAGGTTAAAGCAGAATCGTTAGCAAATCAAAATCCACAAACGGTTCAGGATTTATTAAGAGGAGTTCCTGGTTTAAAAGTAGGTTATGATCCTGCTGCAAAAGGAGGAGGATCTTTGCAGATTCGTGGGCAGACTTCAGTTTACAATCCAGATGGTGCTGGTCATAATTCACCGCTTATTATTTTAGACGGAATGCAGTTTTATGGTGAGCTTTCAGAAATTAATCCTGATGATGTTGGTCAGATTGATATTTTGAAAGATGCATCTGCAACTGCTGTTTATGGTTCTAAAGCCGCAGCAGGAGTTATTGTTCTTTCAACTAAAAAAGGAAAAACGGGTAAGCCTATTATTAATTTGACGACAAACATGACAATCGTTAATGAAAGTGCTTATCGTGATGTATATTCTCCAGAAGGATATGTAAAATATCGTGAAGATTGGGAAACGGCTAAAACATATGGCACCAATACAACAACTGGAAATTATGAGGCATGGGTTACAGGAACAGCAGCTAACAAACCAGGATATTACACAAACCCTAGTCAATTAAGTCAGTACAATATTACTGAAGCACAATGGTTAGCTTATCAGCCGGCTGCGCAAATTCAAGGTAAAAGTTTGAATGAAGTTTGGGGATTACGTCTAGGAATTACTGATGCTACGCTTTTGAAGAATTTTACAGATGGAAAAACGCACGATTGGTATGATAGTACTTTTAGGACAGGAATAAATCGTGATAATAATTTAAGTGTTTCCGGAGCAAGCGATAAAGTAAATTATTATATCTCTTTGGGATCTTTAACTTCAGAAGGCGCTATTCAGGGAAATGATTATTCTGCAGTTCGCGCGAATATGAAAGTGGATGCTAAAGTTACAGATTGGCTTGAATTTGGAGCAAATGTTAACTTTCAAGACCGTTCAGATGGAGATATATCTGTTGGTACAGGAACTAATTATTGGGATGCAAATATGTTAAGAAACAGTCCATTTGCGAACTTTAAAGAAGCAAATGGTGATTATGCAAGACAACCAATGGGACCAACAATTGGAGGTTATAACTATTACTATGATCGCCAATATATGGATCTTGACAGAGGATATACTGTATTGAATACTATTTTTAATACAAAGGTTACTTTGCCTTTAGGTATTACGTATTCATTTAATGCTTCTCCTCGTTATGAATTCTTTTACAACCGTTATTTTCAGTCGGCTGGAAATAAAAACTGGAGTCCTGCTAATATAGGGGTAGATAGAGAAAACGGTAAAAAATTCACATGGAATATAAACAATACTGTAGCATGGGATCATACATTTAATGGGAAACACCATATTATAGCCACTTTTGTTCAGGAAGCTGAAGATTTAAAATCATGGTCAGATCGTGTAGATGCTAATAATATTCAGCCTTCAGATGCTTTAGGATATCACAATATTTCTAATGCAACATTGGCTAATAGTACATTTACATCGACAGACACGCATCAAACAGCAGATGCTTTAATGGCAAGACTTTTCTATTCATTCGATAATCGTTACATGATAACAGGAACGGTACGTCGCGACGGATATTCAGCGTTTGGAGCTTCTTATCCTTATGCAACTTTTCCTTCTGTAGCATTGGGATGGAGCTTTAATAAAGAAAGTTGGTTTCAATGGGCGCCTATGAGTACTGGTAAATTGCGTTTGTCATGGGGTAAAAACGGAAACAGATCACTTGCAGATCCATATTTGGCTTTAGCAAATTTAAGTTCAGGTACGGGTGCAACAATGGGATATCTTGATGCTTCAGGAAATATTGTTGATACGAAATATCTAGGAATTGACCGTATGGCAAATCCTAATTTGCAATGGGAAAAAACAACAGCAACAAATATTGGTCTTGATCTAGGTTTCTTAAATGACCGAATTACAAGTACAATCGATGTTTATAGATCTGTTACAAATGATATGATCATGAGTCAGCGTCTGCCTGTGTTTACTGGATTCTCATCAATTGCAACCAATCTTGGAGAGGTTGAAAATAAAGGTATTGAAATAAGCCTTACAACTTTAAATATGAAAAAGCCAAACTTTGAGTGGACAACAATGGTTGCTTTTTCATACAACAAGAACATTATTAATAGATTGTATGGAAACATGGAAGATGTTAAGGATGCCAATGGAAATGTAATAGGAGCTAAAGAGGCAGATGATAAAACGAATGTATGGTTTATTGGCAAACCTATTTCTCAAATCTGGGATTATAAAGTAATCGGAATTTGGCAAAAAGATGAAGCTGTAGAAGCTGCAAAATATGGTCAGCGTCCTGGTGATCCAAAAGTTGAAAACAGTTACACAGCAGATGATGTTAACGGAAAACCAACATATAACGAAAAAGACAAACAGTTTTTAGGACAGACCGCACCTCCAATCAACTGGTCATTGCGTAACGAATTCAAAATTTATAAAAACTGGAATTTGGCAATTAACATGTATTCGTACATGGGACACAAATCGCTTGATAGCCGTTATATGAATAATTATAATGATGGAAGTTTGTATACAAACAACTACAATCCATTTGTAAATCCGTATTGGACACTTGATAATCCAACAAATGATTGGGCACGTCTTGATGCCAGAGGGCCTGCAGGAGCTGGAGTATCAAAATTATACGATCGCAGTTTTATCCGTTTAGACAATATTTCGTTGGCTTATTCACTTCCAAAAGATCTTGTTGATCGTTTGCATGTGAGAAACTTCAAAATTTATGCTTCGGTTCAGAACGCTGCAACATGGTCTGCTTCTAAAGAATGGAAATATTATGGAGATCCGGAAACAGGTGGACTAGCTACGCGAATGTTTAATTTAGGATTTAACGTTTCACTTTAATAATTACAATAATGAAAAAATATATAAAAAATAAAATCTCAACACTTGTGCCTTTAGTAGCAGTAACTGCTCTTTTGGTTTCTTGTTCAAAGGATTTTTTGGAACCAGATCCGCTTTCGTTTTACGAGCCTGAAACTACTTTTAGTACTGAATCTGGATTGCAGGCAGTTTTAGCAAGTGCCGATAAACAACTTCGTAACAATTATATTCATTATAATAGCGCTAGTAATAGTGTGCCAATTGGAACAGAATACGTTTTCTCTGATATGGCAAAATATGGAAAAACAGATAATAGCAGTACTATTTCTGATTTTGCTAATACCATAGTTCCTACAGGAAGTTTTAAAACAGCAACAAACGATGATTTTTACCTAGGATTTTACTGGGATGAAGCTTATACGGGTATCAAACATGCTAACACTGTATTGACTTATATTGATAAGGTGACAAGTTTATCTGAAGAAGTTAAACGTAAATATATCGGTCAGGCTTATTTTCATAGAGCATACCGTTATCTTAATTTGGTATATCAATTTGGAGATATTCCGTTGATTACTAAAATTTTGGAAGTTCCAAAACAGAGTTATTATTCTACTAGAAAAGAAGCCATCATCGAAATGATTACTGCCGATATGGAAAAAGCTGTAGAATGGGTACCAGATCAAGCCAAATTGCCTTATTTAGGTGTAGTGAACAAAGGAGCATGCCGTCAGTTATTGATTAAATGTTACTTGGCTTCTGGAAGATTTAAAGATGCAGAAAATCAGGCAGATTTACTCATTAATTCATCTGGTTATTCTTTAATGCAAGCTAGTTTTGGAACTTTTGATCCAGGCGGAAATCCAACAACATGGACAATTAATAGAAATGTAATTTGGGATTTACACCGACCTGAAAATAAAGTTATTGCAGCTAATAGAGAAGCTATTATGATAATGCCAAATGGTGGAGTACAATCTTTCTTGCCTTTTGCCTCAATGAGAATTTTTGGACCTAACTGGAATTCAGCAACTGTAACAACTCCAGATGGAAAACAAGCAGCAAATCGTTTTGCCTCAAACAACACTGCCAATTACCAAGCTAATTATGATTATGCAAGAGCACTAGGACGTGGTATTGCTACAATTAGTGCTTCTTATTATTCACAACATCCTATGTGGGTTGTAAATGGTGTTGAAGACAAAAAAGATCTTAGACATAACAGTACAGTTGGAAACTGGGTAAATATGGAAGATCTTAAATATAGTGATAGAACTTCGGCATTTTACGGTCAAAATTTCAGATTAAGAAATGGTACGACTTTGTTATCAAAAGATACGCTTCGTGAATGGTTTGATTTTCCATTATATAAAATCTATCTGCATGATGTTGTAAATGAAACGAATCCAAATGCAACTGATTTTCAGGGAGCAAGTACAGGAAGTAAAGCACATTGGTATTTATATCGTTTAGCTGAAACTTATTTATTAAGAGCCGAAGCACGTTTTTACCAAGGAAATGTTGGTGGAGCAGCTCAGGACGTAAATACTGTTAGAGCCAGGGCAGGCGCAGCACAAATGTATGGTACAGTAACTATAGGTGATATTTGTGCAGAAAGAGGAAGGGAACTTTACCTGGAAGAATGGAGAAATGTCGAGTTAAAACGTATCTCACACTGTCTTGCACTCAGCGGAAAACCTGACGAATGGGGCCAGACTTATAATAAAACCAATTGGGATAAACAATCCGGAACTGATAATGCCGGCGGAAGTTATTGGTGGCAGCGTATCGTTCATTATACATTGTACAATAAATATCCTAGTGGTATAGTGGTTCCAAATGGAACTAAGTTTTATACGATGGACAAACGTAATAACTACTGGCCAATTCCAAGCAGTGCTATAACGGCAAACATTAAAGGAAAATTAAGTCAGAACTTCGGTTATGATGGCTATGACGCTAACATCAAAGTCTGGGATAAGTGGCAGGATGCCGTTGCAGATGAAAGTCAGCTTTAATTAGCTATATAATTAAAAAATATCGGAACTGCAGTAACCTTGAATTGTTATCTTGTTACTGCAGATGACGATATCCTTTTCGGATTTAAAACATCCAACTTCCTAAAACTAATTTTTATAAGTTTTGACTGTTAAAGCATTATCCCTAATGTGTTTAGGGATAATGCTGACAGTCATAATAATTCGCATGAATAAATATATTGTACCCGTTTGTTCCAAAAAAATCAGGTTTAACAATATAAATAGCAACAATAAATTTCAATACAATTTTGCCTGTTAATAAAAGCGAAAGAAATTTTCTTGCTCTGTTTTGATATTAAAATCAGCTGGTTGAGATTTTCTTGCGCCAATAATTTTGTCGGTTACCAATGAAAGCATTAAACAAAAATTATAAATAATTTTTAAATCAAATATTTCATATGAAAAAACTATACGCATTTTTATTATTCTCGTTATCGGTTTTTGTATTCAATATACATGCACAAGCTCCAAATTTACCTGTAAAGGCAAATTTAGCCACAACATTAAATGGTTCTAAGACTTTTACAAATGCTGTGAGTTCAGATATTATATCATTTCCATTATCTAATCAAACGGAATTTACTTTAGAAGTTAAAGCAAAAGTGAATTCGGCAGTTGGGAGAGGACTCGATGTAGAGGTTAAAAATACAATTGGCCTCGGATTTAGAACCTCCTTAGATAAAACAACTTTTAATAGCACTACAATATTATCAACACCAGATAATTTAAGTACTTCTGTAGATAATGCTCAGGAACAAACTTATAGATATGCCATAAAAGATGGCGTTGCAAATATTTATCAGGACGGGCATTACTTGACTTCTAAGACACTTGATTTTTTAAATGATACTTCAGGAGCAACAATTGCGTATGGCACAGATAATTTATTGGGAAGATGGGCTGGAGTTACAGGAAATAATTCTGGAAAGCCGAACGATTATGGCTGGGCAAATACGTCAACAAGTCTTCCATGGAATACCGCCAATTCAACTTCTGGTGTTCGCTATTTGGATGTAACTTCTGGACATACATATGAATCTGATAATTCGGTTTACAGTGGAAGAATAATGTATATTCGTTGGGATAATGCAAGTTATTCAGCTTCAACTTATAGTTTTCCAGTCAAACTAGAACAAGGTTTGAGATATGAATTTTCATGGCTTTACGAATATATTTCTAATGCTGCTCCCGGCATCAAATTGAATGTAGCAATATCGTCAGGTGCTGACGGATCAGGCGCTATAGTTTCTAAAACATTTACAACGGGTAATGCCAATAAATTGCGAAAAGGAGATTTATCTTTTGTTTCGAATTTTGATGGAAATTATTACCTGACCATTACAGGTGATTACGGCCTTATGGCTATTGCCGATTTGAAACTAAAATCTTCAAACTTAATCAATAACTGGGACGGTCTTTTTAATGATAATGCCGGAACTCCAGCTGCTTATGGATGGACGAATGTGGCTTCTCCATCTATTTTTAATACTGCAAACGGTACAAGCGGTACGCGCTTCATGGATGTAACTTCTGGTCATACATTTGAATCAGATAATTCTGTTTATAGTGGCAGATTAATGTATATTAGATGGGACAGTACTGCACTTCAAAATTCGGTTTATTCTTTTCCGGTATCATTAGAAGCATCAAAAGGATATCAGTTTTCTTGGATATATGAATATATTTCGAATTTAAGCCCAGGTTCTCAAATGACGGTCTCAATTTCTACAGCTGCAAATGGTGGCGGAACCGTTTTGGCAACAAAAAATTTTACAACCGGAGCTGTTAATAAACTTAGAAAAGGAGATTTGGCATTTCAGTCAACAAGCGCAGGTACTTACTATATTAATATTACCGGAGCAAAAGCACTTTTTGGAATAGCCGATCTAAAAGTTCAAGAGCAACAGACAGCAAATATTGTAATTGGTAAAAATTACGCAACAGGCGCTGTAAATATGGCAATATCTTCGGTTACTTTTGAGAATGTAGCTTACGCACCTGAAAAAGTGATTAGTCCATCTTTACAAACTACCACTATTTCGAGTAATACAAGTACAGGAGCTTTTGCAAAATCAAAAGTTGTTTTAAGCGGAACTGCTTCTTTATATCTTAAAAATGGATATAATCCTTTAATAAATTCAACTGTAAACTTAACTTCAGCAGATAACAGTTTGTATTTTGAAAATGTCAAACCAAGTGAAGTAATCAGTTCACAGTTGCAGTACGTTTCAGTAAATGGCGTTTTAGCGGGCAATGGCACAAATGTAAATGTTACAAATTACGGGGCAGGTTCTGTTGTATCGCCATATGTTGCAGATTATCAGCCGTTGCAGGTTTTTACCGAAGAAAATTTTGCGGGAACATCGCAGCAATATGTTACAGTAACTCCATTTGATAATTTAGGATCATTTGACAATGCCATAAAATCATTCAAATTGAAAAAAGGTTATATGGCAACTTTTGCTACAAGTGCCGACGGATCTGGATATAGCAGAGTTTATATAGCAGAAAATGAAGATCTTGAAGTTCCAGTTTTACCAATTAATTTAAAAGGAACAATTTCATTTATCCGAACAATGAGATGGCATCAAGTAACTAAAAAAGGACTTGCCGGCGGAAGCACAGAAGCTATCAATTCAACTAATATTACATGGTATTACAATTGGAACACGGGAATGGATACCACTCCAAATGTTGAGTATGTTCCAATTCGTCAAACACAATATTGGCCAGCATTTGCCCCAGCATATACTAAAGAAGGATACACCCATTTGTTAGGTTTTAATGAACCAGATCATACAGATCAAGCAAATATGACTGTTGACGCGGCGATAAGTTCATGGCCAGGTCTTTTGAAATCAGGATTGCGAGTTGGTTCTCCTGCAACTTCAGATCCTTATAATCCGTGGATGGCTAATTTTATGACGCAGGCTGAAGCTAATAATTATCGAGTTGATTATGTGGCATTACATTGTTATTGGTACAAAACGGCAGCACAGTGGAAAAGCGATTTACAATATATCTATGACAAATACAAAAGACCAATCTGGATTACAGAATGGAATATTGGAGCAAACTGGACCGCTAATAATTTCCCTGATGATGTAAATACGCTTACAGATGCCAATGCAACAAAACATAAAAATGATTTAGCTGCGATTTTAACTGTTTTAGAAAGTGCTGATTATGTAGAGCGTTATTCAATTTACAATTGGGTACAAGACGCCAGAGCAATGTATGTTACTATTAATGATGCGTTTAAAACAAGAAATCCAAATTGGCAAAATTATGTTTGGCTGCAGACAGCACCAGTAATTTCGAGCACATTAACTGATTATACCGTTTTGACTCCTGCTGGGCAATATTACGCTAAAAATGCATCGGCGAAAGCCTATAATTCTGCTAAAGAATATATTCCGCTATGGAAAACAAAAGTAGAAACGTTGAGCTATACGCTTTCATCAGATTATAAAAACATTACAGTTAAATGGACAGGAACCAATCAGGAATTAGTTAATAAATATGTTCTTGAACGAAAACTAACAGGTGAAAGCGCATTTTCAGTTTTTTATGAATCAACAGATTACAATATTATTGAGAAAATCGACCAAGTTCGTACACATGCTGAGTATAGAATAAAAGTTGTAGGCAAAGACAATGTTGAGTCAGCCTATTCAGCAGTATTGGTTTATGATCAGCCTGCGATTTCAGCAATTCCAGCAAATTTTACTGGAGAAGCTGTGTCATCATCGGCAATCAATTTAAAATGGTCGCTTGTAACAGGAGCCGAATCGTATAAAATCAAAAGAGCGACAACTGTTAATGGTACATACGATATAATAAATGCTTATGTAAAAGACAGCATTTTTGGCGATACCAATTTAGAAGCAAATAAAGATTACTTCTATAAAATTGCTTCTGAAAATGCTGGTGGAGAAAGTCAATATTCGGCAGCTATACAGGTTAAAACATTAGCATCTTCAGGTTCTTTTACGGCTAAAAGCGCAAATACGTTGGCTTTAAGTCCAATAGAAGAAGAGTCTGTTGAAACAATCAGCGTGTTTCCAAACCCTACAACAGGACAGTTTGATATTATTTTGCCAACTAATGAAGTCGCTGGAATAATTACAATTTATACTTCAGATAGTAAAGTAATTTCAACAGCAAATTATGGAAATGCAAGTGGCAAAATTCATTTGAATATTGAAAATCAGCCTCCAGGAATTTATCTGATAAAGATGCAATCACATCCAGCTTTAACTCTTAGAGTTATCAAAAAGTAATGAAATGAATATAAATAAAAGTAGGTTTTAATTAGTATAGAAATGATTAGGGATCTTTCGGGATCCCTAATCTTAATAAAAATTCTTAGAATTTCCTGAGATTGATCAGGATTTAAAAATAGATTTAAAATGAGATTTATTGGTAAGTTTTTGGCATTAGGTATCGTCTTAATGCTTCTTTTTAGTTTTGTAAATTACAAGCAAAGAACTTCATCTTCTGAAGATTATAAATTGGTCTGGGCTGATGAGTTCAATAAAAATGGTCCTCCAAATGAAAAGAATTGGAATTACGAAACAGGTTTTGTGAGAAACCAAGAAGATCAATGGTATCAAAAAGAAAACGCCTACTGCAAAGATGGTTTTTTGATTATTGAAGCCAGAAAAGAAAACAGAGTAAATCCGAATTTTATTTCTAAAAATCATCGTGACTGGAAAAAACAAAGAGATTCTATAAAAGTCACTTCTTCATGTTTAATCACACAGGGAAAACATTCCTGGCAATATGGCCGATTCGAAATGCGGGCTAAAATTCCGGTAAAAAACGGAATGTGGCCGGCCTTTTGGACTTTGGGCATTGAAGGAAACTGGCCTGCAAATGGAGAGATTGATATTATGGAATATTACACAGGAAAAATACTAGCTAACGCGGCCTGGAAATCAGACAAACAAAATGTTGCCTGGGATAGCGAAATAAAAAAATTGACTGATTTTAAAGATAATTCATGGGCAGATAAGTTTCACATTTGGAGAATGGATTGGGATGCCGATGCGATTAAATTATATGTTGACAATCAGTTACTGAATGAAATTAGTGTAAAAGATGCTAATCAAAATGCAGATCAAAAAATACTTCCGTTTCAACAACCGCATTATTTATTGGTCAATTTGGCTGTTGGCGGTATAAATGGCGGGAAACTCACACCAGACAGTTTCCCGTCAAAATACATAATAGATTATATCAGGATTTATCAAAAAAAGAATTAAAAATGAGATTAAAATATTCGATAATTATAAGTTTTATATGCGCCATAATGTTCAGTCAAAACAAAGAATTTGAGCCAGGAAAACTATGGAAAGATACTGATGGAGTGCATATTAATGCGCACGGCGGCGGAATTCTTTTTGTTAACGGAACTTATTATTGGTATGGAGAACATAAAACAGAAGGTAAAGGAGGAAATACATCTTTGGTTGGTTTCAGCTGTTATTCTTCTAAAGATTTATACAATTGGAAAAATGAGGGAATCGTTTTAAAAGCAGAAGAAAATCCGAATTCCGAAATAACCAAAGGTTGCATAATGGAACGTCCAAAAGTGGTTTTCAATGAAAAAACGAAAAAATATCTGATGTGGTTTCATTTGGAATTAAAAAATCAAGGTTATAATGCGGCAAAAGCGGCAGTTGCAATAAGTGATAATCCAAAAGGTCCTTTTAAATATTATAAATCATATCGTCCCAATAAAGGAGTTTGGCCAATGAATTTTAAAGAGGAAAATAAAACGTCTTCTCCAAATGAAGATAAGTTAAAATCTTGGAGTTCAGAATGGTTAACTGCTGTAAACGACGGAATGTTGGTTCGTAGGGATTTCAAAAAAGGTCAAATGTCAAGAGACATGACAGTTTATGTGGATGAAAATCAAAAAGCATATTTAATTCATTCTTCTGAAGATAATTTGACGCTTCACATTTCTGAACTTACCGATGATTATTTGGATTTTACTGAAAAATGGACGCGAATGGCGCCTGCCGGACACAATGAGGCTCCAGCCATTTTTAAAAAAGACGGAATCTATTACATGATAACTTCGGGTTGTACAGGTTGGGATCCAAACGAAGCGCGTTCTTTCTCTTCAAAATCGATTTTTGGACCTTGGAAATCATTGGGAAATCCATGTATAGGTGAAGATTCGGCACTGACATTTCATTCACAAAGCACTTATATTTTACCTATCTTCGGAAAAAAAGACCAATTTATTTTTATGGCCGATCGTTGGAAACCAGAAAACCCAATTGACGGAAGTTATATTTGGCTTCCAATTACCATTACAAATGAAAAGCCGGTTTTAAAATGGGCAGAGAAATGGAATTTGAACGCTTTTAAAGAAAACCAATAAAAACAGTTGTAAGTATCTGTAAATTTATAAACTAGAAGTTGGTAACTCAGGATGTTATTTTAAAAATTATGAAAATGAAAACACAACAAAATTATTTGAAACAGAAATCACGTCTTGTTTTTTCGATGTTTATATGTCTTTTATATTTTTCAACAACACATGCTCAGAAAAAGAGACCAATAAAAGAAGCTGTTCCATTAGATTCGATTAGATTGAGTGATCCAGCTATTTTAGCAGATAAGAAAACCAATATGTATTACATGACTGGTACAAGCGGATTACTCTGGAAAAGTAAAGATTTAAAATTATGGAGCGGTCCTTATGAAATTGCCAAAACAAATCCAAATTCCTGGATGGGACCAAATCCTATGATTTGGGCAGCAGAATTTCATCAGTTTAAAAATAAATATTACTACTTCGCCACTTTTACAAATAGAGACAAAATAATTGATACAGTTGCCGGTAATAATATTGAGCGTCGTGCAAGTCATATTTTGATTAGCGATAAAGCAGAAGGACCTTATACTCCAATGAAAGATGATATTTATTTACCTGCTAATAAACCAACTTTGGATGGCACATTTTGGGTGGATAAGAACGGAAAACCGTATATGATTTATTGTTATGAATGGTTACAAAATGGTAATGGAACTATTGAAAAAATAGAACTTAAACCAGATTTAAGTGGTTCGATTGGAGAAGGAAAATTACTTTTTAAAGCAAGCGATTCCCCTTGGAGCAGAGAAAAAGACGCTAACGGAAATGACAAACCGAATAAAGTTACAGATGGCCCTTATTTGTTTAAGACAGGTTCTGGACGCCTAGGAATGATTTGGACGAGCTGGATTTACGATGTTTATACACAGGGAGTAGCTTATTCTAAAAGCGGCACTTTAGACGGTCCGTGGACTCAGGAAAAAGATCCTATTACACCTCCAAATTTTGGTCACGGAATGTTATTTCAAACATTTGATGGCAAATGGCTGATGTCGGTTCATAGTCATAAAAAAGTGGAGGGTAAAACAGTCAGAATTCCGAAATTTTTTGAAGTAGATTTATCTGGAGATAAATTAGTGGTATTAAAACCTTATTTGCCATAGAATACAATTAAGATTCAATCAATCCTGAAAAAGTAGATTTTATACAAAGAATTACAAAGTTTTTAAAAATGAATAAATTAAGAGCATTCTTGTTTTTAGCGATTATTTTCGGTCAATCTTTATTTTCACAGCAAAAAGAAAATACCGAGAATGTATTTCAGATAAAAAATCCTGATTTTAATACGAGTCCCTATACAGGAATGACAAAACAGCATTGGAAAGATGCGGCAATGTATTTACTGGAAGGAGCGTTTAGTTATGTTCATACAATGGATGATCCGATGAAATTCCCAAAACAAGAAGGAAAAAGTTATCCAGCAAATGAAAATCAAGTTCCAACAGAAAAACTGGAAGGCCTTTGCAGAACCTTATTTATTGCTTCGCCTTTATTAAAAGAGAATCCAAATTTAGTAATCAATAACATTAAAGTTGCCGATTATTATCGATACCAAATAACAAAACTTACAGATCCAACAAGTCCGTCCTATATAGAGCCTCGAACTAAAAACGGTGGTCCAAGCCAAAAATTAGTTGAATTTGGAGCTTTGGCACTTTCGCTGATGACAAATCCGGATGTTTTGTGGAAACCGCTTCCACAAACGCAGAAAGATGATTTGGCTAAAATAATGCTCAGTTACGGTGATGGCCCAACAGTAGATTCAAATTGGAAATTTTTCAACATTTTTGTTTTGAGTTTTTTCAAGGATCAAGGTTATAGCATTAACGAAAAATTACTCGTTGAATATTTAGAAAAATCATTAAAACATTATCGTGGCAATGGCTGGTATAATGATGCTCCAGCTTTTGATTATTATAGTATGTGGGCTTTTCAAATGTATGGAACGATTTGGTCGGAGTTTTTTGGAAAGAAATATTATCCTGATTTTGCAGCAAAGTTCGCAACTAATTTCAACGATTTAAAAGATAATTATCCGTATCTGTTCAGCAAGAATGGCGAAATGATTATGTGGGGAAGAAGCATAAGTTACAGAACTGGAGCTGTTGTTCCGTTTCCATTAATGGGATTCTATAATAATCCAAATACAAATTATGGCTGGATGCGCAGAATTTCATCAGGAGTAATTAAACAATTTTTGACGCATCCTGATTTTATGAAAGATAATGTGCCTACACTTGGTTTTTATGGCGAATTTGAACCGGCTGTACAAAATTATAGTTGTCGCGGAAGTGTATTTTGGATGGGGAAAATCTTCTTAGGTTTGTTGGTTCCAGATAATAATCCATTTTGGACGAGCAAAGAAAACAATGGAGATTGGGAAACGAAATTCAAAAAAGATGAAGTTTACAATAAATATCAAGGAGAATCTCAAATTTTGATAACAGATTATCCAAATATCGGAGCTTCAGAAGTGCGAGCTTGGTGCCATGAAAAAGTAAGCAGCGATTGGCAAAAGTTCCGCTCAACCGAAAACTATAACAGATTGTCATACAACAGTGCTTTTCCTTGGCAAGCTGATGGTGAAAACGGCGAAGTGGCGATGAACTACGTTATTAAAAATAAAAAAAGTCAGTGGGAAGCTTTTCGATTATATACGTTTAAAAAGTTTGAAAGCGGTGTTTATTATAGAAAAGCAGTATTGGAAACTGATGAAAATTTTCAGTTTGATTTAGCGGATATTCCACTTCCTAACGGAATTTTAAGAGTAGATAAAAACAACAGTAATAAGCCAATCGAAATGCGATTGGGGCATTATGCTTTACCAAAATTACAGAAAGAAATCATTACAACTAAAAAAATGATTGAAGGTAAAGAGGTTACGATTATCGACAATGGAAAATATCAATTAGCCATGATTCCGCTTTTAGGATGGAATAAATCTGAAATTGTAAATGCAAAAGGGCTTCATCCTGAAAGTAAGGAAAGCACAGTAATTAATGTTGCAGCAAATTCTCAATCAAATAAATCAGCTATTTATGCAACTTTAATGCTTTGGAAAAAATCGGGAGAGAAATGGAATAATAAAGAACTGGTTCCATTAAAAGTTTCAGAACAGACAAATGGAACGATTTCAGTAGAATTTAAAAACGGAATAAAGAAGCTAGTCAAATTTAATGAAAAATAGTTTTGTAATGTGTTTAAAAATAGTATATTACATGAATTTGTTTAATGATATATTTAATTAACCACATGAATAAATTATATTTTCTTCTTTCCTTTTTATGGATATTTTGCACTTATGGACAATCTAAAGAAGACGTGCAATTAGAAAAAAAATTGGATGTACTGCTTTCTTCTAAATTTAGCTCATCTGAGCCTGGTTGTGAAATACTGGTAGCAAAAAAAGGCGAGATTGTTTATAAGAAAGCTTTTGGAAGTGCAAACCTTGAATTAAATGTGCCAATTAAGCCAGAAATGGTTTTTAAACTCGGGTCAATAACTAAACAATTCACAGCTGTTGCTATTTTGCAATTGGTAGAGCAAGGTAAAATTTCTTTACAAGACAGCTTGCAGAAATTCGTTCCTGATTTCCCGTCAAATTCTAAAAAGATAACTATTGAGAATCTATTGACACATACATCAGGAATAAGAGATTATATGCAAATTGATTATCCGGAACCTAATTTAGAAAGGAGAGACTTTGACCCGAAAGAACTTATAGATCGTTTTAAAAATTTTCCATTAGAATTTGAGCCTGGCACGAAATATAAATATAGTAATTCAGGCTATTTTCTACTGGGATATATTATTGAAAAAATATCAGGCAAAAGCTATAAAGCCTATCTGCAGGAAAATATCTTAAAACCGTTGAATTTAAATCACATTTATTTTGATACTTCAAATAATATTATTCCCAATAGAGTCAATGGTTATCGAAAAGAAGGAGCAGAATTTAAAAACGCTGATTACTGGAGTATGACTATTGCTTATGCTGCAGGTGAACTGATTTCAAATGTAGATGATTTATTAAAATGGAACAAAGGATTGTATTCATATAAGATCCTTAAAAAAGAAACTTTAGAAAAAGCATTTGTGCCTTTTAAATTGAAAGATGGAAGCATGACAGAATATGGCTATGGCTGGATATTGAAAAATATAAATGGTATAAAATCAATAGAACATGGTGGAGCTATAACAGGATTTTTAAGTACTGAAATCTACTTTCCTAAAGAGGACGTTTTTGTTGCTGCATTATTTAATTGTGAATGTGCTCCAAAAGATGAATTGTCAGTTGATATTACAAGTCTTGCATTGGGAAAAACATTCCAAAATGAAGTTAATGTAGATGCTACTTTACTAAATGAATATATTGGTACATATACATTGTCAATCGACAATAAGAGAACTATAGAAATTATAAAAGAAAATGGGCAGTTACTTGCTAAGATTTCAGGACAAGGAACTGTTCCTTTAATTTTTCAATCTGATGTAAAATTCCAGTTTAAGAATATTCTGGGTGCCGAATGTGAGTTTATAAAGGAAAATGGAAAAGTTACTAAATTTAATGTAAGTCAAAATGGGAACTTTGAATGGAAAAAAAATTAATAGACATTAGTTGAGTGTTTCAGTACTTTCCATTCTTAAACAATGCTCAGTTCCAAGATAGAGTGGATTGCCATGTTTTTCAGACCAAAATCCATCAAGAACATCCCTGGTGATACATCTGTAAACAGCAACTCCTTTATAAGTTTTTCTATCGTCACCTTTATAATTGAAGTTAATTACTAAAATATTATCTTTAAAGAAACCTTTGCCTTTTTGTTGTTGTGTATTATTAATTAACCAGTGCGCAATAATTCGATCGTTTTCATCTAACGACAAAGTTAAAACGCCTTTGTAGCTAATGTCGTTACTTTCTTCCTGATTACTTCCTGAAATAGCATATCTGCCAACTAAATCTTGTATGGTCATTTATAGTTTCTTTTTTAAGCAAAGATAAAATATATAATAACTGTATAGCTAGTTAAAGTTTGTTCATGTTTTCTATACATATATAAGGAAGAAATTATTTTATACTATAATATATAAGTATAGCTTTTGCCAAGCTGAGTGGAGTGGAAGCTTTTCTAAGTTTAGACGATGGAGTTTTAAGATTGTTATTTATAAGGAGCTGTTTCCCGCTATCCGCTTCAATCTTTTTGCGGCGAACCCCGCCACAAAAAGGATTTCCGCTTCTATCGGGGCTATGGGAGCTGTTTTCAGGAGAAATCCAGAGGAAGAAGAGAGGATTCCGGTTAAAATGGAGCCTGAAAAGGGAAGACTTTGCGTCTTTGCGACTCTGCGAGACTAAAAAGTGCATTTTAAGTAAGCCTTGAATCCTGTTTTCTTATCATAAAAGAGGCCGAAAGACTAAAAATTCAACAAAACGGAAAGCAGAAAAGACCCGAAAAGAATCAAAACCGCACCTTGATTCAGAAAAACGCTACAAAGAATCAAAAAAAAATGATTTGTAAAGAATCCGTTATCAGTGAGTTAAGAAATAATCCGAAAAAAGATGAAAAAAAGAGGCTAAAAAAGCTTGTATAACTGAATAAAGGTTCTACTTTTGCACCCGCAACAACGAAAGGCGTTCACTGAAATACTGGCAAGCGAGACGATTTAAACTGAAAAATATTTTCAAAAAAAGATTTCGAAAAGCTTGTGAGATTTGAAAATGCTTTTTACATTTGCACCCCGCAAAACACGGAAAGTTCATTGAGAGATTGGGAGGAAAGTTTGGAATATGAGACGAAAAAAAAGTTTCAAATTTTTTTAAATTTTTCTTGCGAGAAACAAAAAGAATTTTTAGTTTTGCACCCGCTTTGAGAGACAAGCGAAGGAAACAAAATTACGTTCGTAGACATATTGAATTGACAGCCGTTCCGATGAGAATCGGAACAAATAGAATAAGAGTAATGGAATCGATAGATTCGAAAAGAACCACTAGAGGAAGCATCGACTATATAATATTAAAATATACGATGAAGAGTTTGATCCTGGCTCAGGATGAACGCTAGCGGCAGGCTTAACACATGCAAGTCGAGGGGTATAGTTCTTCGGAGCTAGAGACCGGCGCACGGGTGCGTAACGCGTATGCAATCTACCTTTCACAGAGGGATAGCCCAGAGAAATTTGGATTAATACCTCATAGTATAGTGAGTTGGCATCAACACACTATTAAAGTCACAACGGTGAAAGATGAGCATGCGTCCCATTAGCTAGTTGGTAAGGTAACGGCTTACCAAGGCAACGATGGGTAGGGGTCCTGAGAGGGAGATCCCCCACACTGGTACTGAGACACGGACCAGACTCCTACGGGAGGCAGCAGTGAGGAATATTGGTCAATGGGCGCAAGCCTGAACCAGCCATGCCGCGTGCAGGATGACGGTCCTATGGATTGTAAACTGCTTTTGTACGAGAAGAAACAACATTACGTGTAATGTCTTGACGGTATCGTAAGAATAAGGATCGGCTAACTCCGTGCCAGCAGCCGCGGTAATACGGAGGATCCAAGCGTTATCCGGAATCATTGGGTTTAAAGGGTCCGTAGGCGGTTTAGTAAGTCAGTGGTGAAAGCCCATCGCTCAACGGTGGAACGGCCATTGATACTGCTGAACTTGAATTATTAGGAAGTAACTAGAATATGTAGTGTAGCGGTGAAATGCTTAGAGATTACATGGAATACCAATTGCGAAGGCAGGTTACTACTAATGGATTGACGCTGATGGACGAAAGCGTGGGTAGCGAACAGGATTAGATACCCTGGTAGTCCACGCCGTAAACGATGGATACTAGCTGTTGGGGGCAACTTCAGTGGCTAAGCGAAAGTGATAAGTATCCCACCTGGGGAGTACGTTCGCAAGAATGAAACTCAAAGGAATTGACGGGGGCCCGCACAAGCGGTGGAGCATGTGGTTTAATTCGATGATACGCGAGGAACCTTACCAAGGCTTAAATGTAGATTGACCGTTTTGGAAACAGAACTTTCGCAAGACAATTTACAAGGTGCTGCATGGTTGTCGTCAGCTCGTGCCGTGAGGTGTCAGGTTAAGTCCTATAACGAGCGCAACCCCTGTTGTTAGTTGCCAGCGAGTCATGTCGGGAACTCTAACAAGACTGCCAGTGCAAACTGTGAGGAAGGTGGGGATGACGTCAAATCATCACGGCCCTTACGCCTTGGGCTACACACGTGCTACAATGGCCGGTACAGAGAGCAGCCACTGGGTGACCAGGAGCGAATCTACAAAGCCGGTCACAGTTCGGATCGGAGTCTGCAACTCGACTCCGTGAAGCTGGAATCGCTAGTAATCGGATATCAGCCATGATCCGGTGAATACGTTCCCGGGCCTTGTACACACCGCCCGTCAAGCCATGGAAGCTGGGGGTGCCTGAAGTCGGTGACCGCAAGGAGCTGCCTAGGGTAAAACTGGTAACTAGGGCTAAGTCGTAACAAGGTAGCCGTACCGGAAGGTGCGGCTGGAACACCTCCTTTCTAGAGCCTCGAATGTTAGTGCTTGCACACGTTGGGGAAAAAAGATGCGGATCGAAATGGGTCTGAATTGAGGATTTTATTACTCTTGCTGTTAATTTAAAAAAATGATAAAACTTAAGTAAAACAGAGTCTCGTAGCTCAGCTGGTTAGAGTACTACACTGATAATGTAGGGGTCGGCAGTTCGAGTCTGCCCGGGACTACTATTTGGCTTAAAAAAAAAGGAAATTCTAGAGTTGAGTTCTTATGAATATAAATTCATAATTCATAATTCACAATTCATAATTAGATTGGGGGATTAGCTCAGCTGGCTAGAGCGCCTGCCTTGCACGCAGGAGGTCAACGGTTCGACTCCGTTATTCTCCACGAATTTACTTGAAGAAGTAAATAAAAGTTCATTGACATATTGAGATAAGAAAATAATAAAAAGTAGAAAGCGTTTTTTACAATTTATTGTAGAAAACAAAAAAAAACGGTCTTGTTTTTAGGAACAAGATTGGTACAATAAGCAAAATAAGGGCGTATGGGGGATGCCTAGGCTCTCAGAGGCGAAGAAGGACGTGATAAGCTGCGAAAAGCTGCGGGGACGAGCACACATCGATTGATCCGCAGATATCCGAATGGGGCAACCCACTATGTTGAAGACATAGTACACCGATAGGTGGGCAAACCCGCTGAACTGAAACATCTAAGTAGGCGGAGGAGAAGAAAACAAAAGTGATTCCGTAAGTAGTGGCGAGCGAACGCGGATTAGCCCAAACCAATAATGTTACGGCATTGTTGGGGTTGTAGGACCACGACATTTCATGCATGCAGAACCGGAAGTTACTGGAAAGTGACGCCATAGAGGGTGATAGCCCCGTATGGGTAATAAATGTAATGAATAGTGGTATCCTGAGTAGGGCGGGGCACGTGAAACCCTGTCTGAATTTGGCGGGACCATCCGCTAAGGCTAAATACTCCTGAGAGACCGATAGTGAACCAGTACCGTGAGGGAAAGGTGAAAAGAACCGTGAATAACGGAGTGAAATAGATCCTGAAACCATACGCTTACAAGCGGTCGGAGCCCTTTAGTGGGGTGACGGCGTGCCTTTTGCATAATGAGCCTACGAGTTAACGTTGCTGGCAAGGATAAGTGGTTAAGCCATGGATCCGTAGCGAAAGCGAGTCTGAATAGGGCGCTTTAGTCAGTAGTGTTAGACGCGAAACCGTGTGATCTACCCATGGGCAGGTTGAAGCTGTGGTAACACACAGTGGAGGACCGAACCGGTTGACGTTGAAAAGTCTTCGGATGACCTGTGGGTAGGGGTGAAAGGCCAATCAAACTCGGAAATAGCTCGTACTCCCCGAAATGCATTTAGGTGCAGCGCTGATGATAGTTATATAGAGGTAGAGCTACTGATTGGATGCGGGGGCTTCACCGCCTACCAATTCCTGACAAACTCCGAATGCTATATAATGTTTCACAGCAGTGAGGGCTTGGGTGCTAAGGTCCAAGTCCGAGAGGGAAAGAACCCAGACCATCAGCTAAGGTCCCCAAATATATGTTAAGTTGAAAGAACGAGGTTTGTCTGCCCAGACAGCTAGGATGTTGGCTTGGAAGCAGCCATTCATTTAAAGAGTGCGTAACAGCTCACTAGTCGAGCGGACGAGCATGGATAATAATCGGGCATAAACATATTACCGAAGCTATGGATTTGCAAGCAATTGCAAGTGGTAGGGGAGCATTCTGACAGGGTTGAAGGTGTATCGTAAGGTATGCTGGACTGGTCAGAAAAGAAAATGTAGGCATAAGTAACGATAATGCGGGCGAGAAACCCGCACACCGAAAAACTAAGGTTTCCACAGCTATGCTAATCAGCTGTGGGTTAGTCTGGTCCTAAGGCGAACCCGAAAGGGACAGTCGATGGCCAACGGGTTAATATTCCCGTACTACTAATTACTGTGATGGGGTGACGGAGTGATGAAAGCGCCGCGAACTGACGGAATAGTTCGTTGAAGTACCTAGCTATAAGACCTGTAGGCAAATCCGCAGGTTTTGGTGAAATACGATAGTACTCGGAGTCTTCGGACAAAGAGATAGTGCGCCTAAGGGCTTCCAAGAAAAACCTCTAAACTTCAGGTAATTAGTACCAGTACCGTAAACCGACACAGGTAGTTGAGGAGAGAATCCTAAGGTGCTCGAGAGATTCATGGCTAAGGAATTAGGCAAAATAGACCTGTAACTTCGGGAGAAAGGTCGCCCCCAGCAATGGGGGCCGCAGTGAAGAGGTCCAGGCGACTGTTTATCAAAAACACAGGGCTCTGCAAAATCGTAAGATGAAGTATAGGGCCTGACACCTGCCCGGTGCTGGAAGGTTAAGAGGAGATGTTATCTTCGGAGAAGCATTGAATTGAAGCCCCAGTAAACGGCGGCCGTAACTATAACGGTCCTAAGGTAGCGAAATTCCTTGTCGGGTAAGTTCCGACCTGCACGAATGGTGTAACGATCTGGACACTGTCTCAGCCATGAGCTCGGTGAAATTGTAGTAACGGTGAAGATGCCGTTTACCCGCAGTGGGACGAAAAGACCCTGTGCACCTTTACTATAGCTTAGTATTGACCTTGGATAAATGATGTGTAGGATAGGTTGGAGACTGTGAAGCGGCGTCGCCAGGCGTTGTGGAGTCATTGTTGAAATACAACCCTTTGTTTATCTGAGGCCTAACCCCGTGTTGCGGGGGACAGTGCTTGGTGGGTAGTTTGACTGGGGTGGTCGCCTCCAAAAGAGTAACGGAGGCTTCTAAAGGTTCCCTCAGTACGCTTGGTAACCGTGCGTAGAGTGCAATGGCATAAGGGAGCTTGACTGAGAGACATACAGGTCGATCAGGTACGAAAGTAGAGCATAGTGATCCGGTGGTTCCGCATGGAAGGGCCATCGCTCAAAGGATAAAAGGTACGCCGGGGATAACAGGCTGATCTCCCCCAAGAGCTCATATCGACGGGGGGGTTTGGCACCTCGATGTCGGCTCGTCACATCCTTGGGCTGGAGAAGGTCCCAAGGGTTGGGCTGTTCGCCCATTAAAGTGGCACGCGAGCTGGGTTCAGAACGTCGTGAGACAGTTCGGTCTCTATCTACTGTGGGCGTTAGAAATTTGAGTGGATCTGATTCTAGTACGAGAGGACCGAATTGGACTAACCTCTAGTGTATCTGTTGTCCCGCCAGGGGCACCGCAGAGTAGCTACGTTGGGAAGGGATAAGCGCTGAAAGCATATAAGCGCGAAACCCACCACAAGATGAGATTTCTTTTAAGGATCGTGGAAGATGACCACGTTGATAGGCTATAGATGTAAAGGCAGTAATGTCATAGTCGAGTAGTACTAATAATCCGTAAGCTTATGTACACCCTTTTCCCTCCGAGCAATCGGAGGGAGGAAACTTTCTAAACAAATACTTCTTTTCTTTATCTCAGTATGTTAAAATATTAGCTCGACGCAGAGCAGTTGATGGTCAAGAGTTGATAGTTGATGGAGAAATCCGACAACCAAAAACCAACAACTAAAAACCTTAAGGTGGTTATTGCGGCGGGGCTCACCTCTTCCCATCCCGAACAGAGAAGTTAAGCCCGCCTGCGCAGATGGTACTGCAATTTTGTGGGAGAGTATGTCGTCGCCTTTCTTTTGAGAATCCTTCCCGATTTATCGGGAGGGATTTTTTGTTTTATAACCACTTTGGAGAAATCTTCTGGAACTGAAACTTATCATTTACCCCGAAGCGCGTTAGTGATGGGAGCGGCATCCTTTTGCGGGAAACCAGCAGCTGCTCGATTTTCCTGAAACTGCTCCCGCAAAAGATACAGCGGACAGCACGGCCCAGAGGGAAACGCCCAAAATTAATTCTGCTTTCAATTCCCAATTTAACTCGTATTAAGGCACTATATTTAGTTGTGCAATTCTGTAGTATTCACTTTTCCTAAAGTCAATTTAACTTTTTAAGTTTCTGATTTTTTAAAACAAGTAATTCTTCAAACGCCTTGGTGAAATAACAAGAAAAAAGCTATTTTTAATCTAACTTCAAAAAGCTATTTTGTGATTTCTGATAAACTTAAAATAGTTGATATTATTTACTATACAATGTCAATACAGCTTCATAATAAATGTATTTTAAGATCAAAATAAAGTTGCAAAGTTTTGCGAATCAGTAGTTTTTCTTGAATAATTAGCTATAATTGCTATGAAAGTGAGAGAAATTCAAGTTCTGGCGAAATGACATTGTGATTAAAAATTGGATTCCCCAAAATGATTATAACATGTTAAAATTTGCTTTATAAAATACTCAAAAAACATTTTTAATGTCTAAATAATATTATTGATTAATCGATATATGATTTCTTGGGATAAATTTGTACTGACTATTGGGAAACTCATGTAGGAGTTTTTGAAAAATAAAATTCTGAAAAATAAGCACTTAAAGCAATAAATTTAGATTATTTGAGAATTGGCAAAATACAGCCTGATAAAAATCATCGGTTTGAAGTAAAAAATACTTTTACGGGTGAATTTCAAAATATGCAGAAGTGACATACACAATGGTGGTTATTTTAGTTTTATAATGAATATAAAAACCTGCTCAGAAGATAATTTGATTTATTCATATTTTAGAAACTATGGCGGAAAAAAGAATCTTTAGGATTTTAGTAAATAATGTCGAAATTGCGAAATAAATTTTAAAAGCTAAGAAACCAAATTCGTTTTATGATAAGACATATACGATTCCTACGGCTTTATTAAAAAATGAAAACCAAATTACAATTCAGTTTGCAGCCGATCCAGGGAATACAGCCGGAGGATTATTTGACTGCAGATTGGTAAAACCACAAAACTAATACCAATGATTAAAAAGATCTTACTGCTCGGTACTCTATTTTGTTTCTTGACTGGATTCAGTCAGGAAAAAATTAAACAATCTATAAATTCCAATTGGCAGTTTTACAAAGGAAAATTAAACCAAGCCGATTTAGAGAATACAAAAACTACGATTTGGGAAGATGTCAATTTGCCACACAGTTGGAACAAATTTGACGTCATGGATGATCAATGGGGATATTACCGCGGTGAAGGATGGTACAAGAAAACTGTTTATGTAAATTCGCAATGGAAAAACAAATCGGTTTATCTTTATTTTGAAGGTGCAAATCAAACTACAGAAGTTTTTATTAATGGAAAAAAAGTTGGTTCGCATATTGGTGGTTACACGGCATTCAGTTTTCCGATAAATGAATTTCTTCAGTTTGAAAATCCTGAAAAGGGAAACCAAATTGTAATAAAAGTTGATAACAGTTATAACGACGATATTCCACCGCTTGATGCCGATTTTACTTTTTACGGGGGAATTTATCGTGACTTATATTTGATTGCTTCAGACGAAGTGCATTTTGACATGACAAACCGTGCTTCTGATGGTGTATTTGTCACAACTCCTGATGTTTCAGCCACATCAGCTAAATTTCAGGTTAAAGGAAATATTGAAAACAATTCTAAATTTTCAAAAGAAGTAATTGTTATTTCTAAATTATTCGATAAAAATAATTTAGAGGTTGCTACTTTTAGTTCTAGTTTGAAACTGAAATCAAATTCAAAAACTGAATTTTTACAGCTTTCAAAAACGGTTCAAAACCCAAAATTATGGTCGCCAGATGAGCCTTATTTGTATAAAGTGGTTACGGTTGTTTTAGATAAAAAAACAAAAGAGCAATTAGATTTATTTTCTGCACCAGTTGGTTTCAGATGGTTTTTGTTTACTGCTGATAAAGGATTTTTCTTAAATGGAAAACCAACTAAATTAATCGGGGCAAACCGCCATCAGGATTATAAAGATTTGGCGAATGCATTGCCAGATGTTTTGGCTGAAAAAGATATGCAGTTGATTAAAGATATGGGCGGAAATTTTGTTCGTGTGGCACATTACCCGCAAGATCCTTCGGTTTTAGAAGCTTGCGATAGAATTGGGCTTTTGGCAATGGTTGAAACTCCTGAAGTAAACCGAATCACAGAAACTAAAGCTTTTGAAGAAAATAGCATCGAAATGCAACGTGAAATGATTCGTCAAAGTTTCAATCATCCAAGTGTAATTGTTTGGGCGTATATGAATGAAATTTTGCTTCGCCCAAGATATGATGATAAATCGGTAGAAAGACAGAATTATTACAAAAATGTTGCAGCATTGGCTCAAAAACTTGAAAATGTGACAAGAGAAGAAGATCCAACACGTTATACAATGTTGCCAAATCACGGTGCTTTTGATTTGTACAATTCGGTTGGATTGACAAAAATCCCAATGATTGTCGGATGGAATTTATATCACGGTTGGTACAATGGCGAATTTGGCGGTTTAGAAAAGTTTCTTGAAAACCATCATCGAGTATTACCAGACAAACCTATGGTAATTACAGAATTTGGCGCCGATGCTGATAGAAGAATGCGATCAGATAATCCGAAAAAGTTTGATAAAACGATGGATTATGCGATGTTGTATCACAAGCATTATTTGAATGCCATTGAAAATCTCGATTATGTAGCCGGAGGAACTATTTGGAATTTAGTCGAATTCAATTCAGAAGGAAGAGCCGAAAGTTGGCCGCACATGAACAATAAAGGCATAATTTCTTGGGACAGAATTCCGAAAGATGCTTATTATTTCTATCAGGCAAGATTACTGAAAAAGCCAGTTGTAAGCATTGGATCAAAAAGCTGGACAAATCGTTCCGGAGTTTTGACTTCAGAAAACGAATCGGTTTTTTATCAGGATTTGGAAGTTTTTTCAAATGGAAATGAAATCACTTTAAAAGTTAACGGACAAAATTTAGGAAGCCAGAAAACAAAAGAAGGATCGACTATTTTTAAAGTTCCGTTCAAAAATGGAAACAATATAGTAGAAGCTTTTTCAACTTCAAACGAAAGCGTAAAAGATTTTGCTTCAATTCATTTCACACTTTATGCACCAAATTTAAGCAGCACAAAATATCCTTTTGAAAATATAAGAATCAGTTTGGGAGATCAAAGACAATTTACTGAAGAATTAACACAGCAAAACTGGCTTCCAGAACAAGCATACACAAAAGGAAGTTGGGGTTATGTTGGTGGTCAAGCGTATAAAATGCATGGAAACCCTCAAATTCCGTACGGAACAAATAAATTGATAAAAGGAACTGAAAATGACCCAATTTATCAAACGCAAAGAGAAGGAATTGAAGCCTTTAATTTTGATGTTCCAGACGGAAAATATGAATTGATACTTTATTTTGCTGAGTTTCTCTCAGGAAATACGAGAGAGGCGTTGGCTTATAATTTAGCAGAGAAAAGTCAGAAGGAAGAAAAAGCCTTTAGAGTTTTTGATGTTTTGGTAAACGGACAATTATTTTTGGAAAACTTTGGAAATAATAACTACTTGGAACCTGAAAAAGCCGTTGATATGAAAACGACTATTTATGTAAAAGACGGTAAAGGAATTCAGGTAGATTTCAAGCAAAAAACAGGGAAAACAATCCTAAACGGAATTGAATTAAAAAGAATTTTCTAAGTTGATTTCAGAACTATTTGATCAATTAAGAATTTGAAAATGAATAAAAAAAGTGCTGATTTATATCTCAGCACTTTTTATTTATTATCGAGCAGTTAGATTAAGAGAAATCGTTGAAATATTTCCGCTTCCATCATAACGTTCCGCCCATACTTCAATATAATCATCTTTCTTAAGTTGTACTGTTCCGACTATCGGCAATGCTAAAATTCCAGCTGTCGCTAAAAATCCTGTCGATGGACGACCATACACTTTTGTATCAGTAAGTACAACACCATTTTTAGCAAAATATAGTATTAATGTAATATCTGCGCCACTTCCTTGATAGGACATTGAAGCTGTAATCTGAAAATATCTTGTTTTGTTGCCTCTGTATGTTATTCGATTATTTCCATCTTTAGTAAAGCGAAACAAACTGTTAGAGGTCGTTGTACCATTCAATTTAGTTCTGCTGGCTGTAGAAGTTCCTGAAAAAGTGGTTGTGGCACCAGTACCAACCGCAGCATCCAAATTAATATCGCCAGTTGCATCACTATCGCCTTCTCTCGGAATTCCCGGTGCATCTACAGTCCATGCTGTACTAAAATAATATCCGGGATAGGTAGAAGCTGCAGCATAACCTTTCACATAACCTGTAGGAGACGTAGTAGTTCCTGAAAAAACGGTGCCTAATAAAATACCTGTTCCTGTAGCAAGCGTACTGCTGCTAACATCTAAAGCAAGGTCTGAGCCATTTACAGAACTAAAGCCGCTGCTTTTTTGTATTAAACCAAAAGTACCAGTAAAGGTTTCAAAAGTACCATTATTAGTATTTAACCACGCTTGATTGTTTAGAAGTAAACTTCCAATATTAGAATATGTAATTCCGTTTGTATTATTTACAAATTGAATAATGTTGCCAAAATATAAACCAAAACCAGAAATAGTTCCAACATTTGTTGTCATACCATCTATTATTACATTTTGAGCCAACATTGAAGTTGCTGTTGCAATTCCAGGGCCTGTAATATCAAAAGCTTTTGCGCCCTTTAAAGTCAGAAATCGGATACTTCCTCCTGTGTTTCCCTGAAAAACAGTTCCTGGCGCTACCAAAATATCTTCATTCGCATCCAGTCCGGTAACATAAGCGTTATTTAAATTTATAGGAGCAGCAAGTGTAATTGTTCCGTTTATCTCGTATAAAGTATTTGTATTAAGCAAATAACTCGTTCCTCCGCCGGCGGTTAATTCGGGAGCCAAGTCAGCAGCAGTTTTGACCAGTTTATAATTGTTTCTTTTAATGGTACTCTCGATAGCCATTCTTGTCCAAGTTGAGTTGGCCGTGTTATAATAATAAAAGGCTTTATCTGTCGTGTCGTAAACCAATAAACTTTCTGCAGGAGTTGTAATAGCAGTTCGCTGTGCAGTTGTCATACGCGGAGCCAATAATCCTTGAGTAGTAGAAGTTATGTCTAATATCGAAGTGGCATTTGGTGAAACAGTTCCAATTCCGATTTGTGCATTTATTGTTAACGTTAAAAAAAAGAAAATAAGAAATGACGTTATATGATTCTGAAATGTAGATTTAATTATCATAATATAGGCTATTAGTTTGTTATTATAAGTTTTACATTTTATTTTCCCGAATTAGAAATAATAATCTTTTGTGTAATTTTTTGATTTTCATCAGTCAAAAATTCGGCTATATAGATTCCAGCGCTTAATCCGTTGGTAGAAAAACTGTAATTTGAATTGGCAGTAAGATCTTTTTTTGAAAACACCTTCTTTCCAGTCATATCATATAAAGAAAATGATTGAATTAGAAGCAAATCAGGATTTGAAGCTTTTAAAATATTATGCTCATTATCCTGATAAATAATAAATTGCTTAAAGATTTCATTATCAGGCGTACTAAGCGTATGGTTTACAAATGCGATTTTAAAACGTTCATTATACGTTCCGGGCGCAACAGTAACTTCATAAGATCCGTTTTTTATATCATGATAAGACTGATCAAGAGCATCATATATATAAATGGACTGTGATGAATCAAAATTTATAATTTCTGGTATCGAAAATTTTAATGTTGAGCTAGTAGTAGCCTTGGCAATTAACGGTACTTTTTTCTCCGGACTGAAATTAATTCCCTGAATAATATAATTTTCGTTTTGAAGCCAGAAGCTGACATCGTTAGGAAGACCTGTTGTAAGGTTTAAAGCATCAATACCAACATCTATACCATCTGTAGCTTCAGGAAGGAAAGCTAGTGCCATCTGTCTGGTAAATTCATTATTGATAATAATGTTTACTCTAAAATAGGAAAGCGGTTCTGTTTCTTCAGTTTTATTTTCTTCGTTTTTGTTCTCTACATTTTTGTTTTCCTTATTTCCTGCAGGCTTTTCAAATTGTGAAACTCCTACTGCTTCTTTTAAAAAAAAGCGATGACTGTTTTTTAGTGTGGCAGTTCCATTAGCAGTTCCATACAGCATAAATCCTTGTCCAATGGGCAAATACCTGCGTTGAATAGCAGTTCCTGTACCATAGCCTGGCCCAGGATTTACAGTACCATCTCCCTTATAAGATCTAAAGGTTGGCGGTATATAAATTCCTGCAGAGGTTAGATTTATAGGAGCATAGGATCCATATCCTCCTCTATAAGAACTTAAGTAATGAGAATTTGTGTTTTTATCCTGTTCCCAAAAATAAGCTATACCTCCTGTAACCGCCGCATTTGCAGGATCAAGAAGAAATGCATTTAAATGTAAAGCCGAAGGATATGGGTTTCCGGTTAAAGTAGAATTGTTAAGACCAATTGTTATGGTAATATTTCCATCATTTGGTTTTCCTCTAAAATCATAACGTTGTGCGCTTCCCGGATTATTTGAAACGCCTATTCCAGCTGGATCAAGAGCATCAGTTCCGCTTGTACCTTTCATTGTAAAACCTTCACCGGGACCAATAGTAGAAGCTCCCCCAACTAATTTCCATTGGGAATAATTAGTAGCATTGACCAATTTATAAATCCATGAAGAAGCAATGGAAAGTGGATTTGAAATGCCATCATAACTTCCTATCGGAAGTACGGTTGCTGTAGTAGATTCTGTCGGGGTTGTAGGACGGCTGAGCATTGTAATTCCAAAATTTTCATTCCCAATCGTTGCCGATGCATTTCCAACTGGAGAACACCAATAGTTATAATCGTAATTATCAGAAGTGCCTTCCTGATAAAGAGACAACGTTCCAAGTCCTGTATTGCTCGAAACCGTTGTTGAAGCTTGCAAAAGCTGTGAATTGTTTCGAAGGTATATATTTGAATTAGCGGCTAGATTAATATTCTGTTTTACATAAAGAACTTCATTCTTGACATACATATATGCGTTAGGACTGAAATAAATTTGTGAAATAGATTTTGTACAAATACTTATTAAAAACAAGATCATTATTTTTCTCATAATTTCTTTTTTTTAAATATTAATCGATAATTCTATTTGTGGAGATTGAATATTTCTGATTTAGTTTGCTATGAATTTTTTTTTTAATGATTACCAAAAATCCAAGCAAAATTCAGGCGCCCAATACTATTAAAGTTCTCTGCTCAATAGTTGCGGGAAGGTCGTGTGATGGAGGTCCATTACCTTGAGAAAAAATGTTTGTGGGGAAGAAAAATAGCGAGAGGATTATAAATAGTAGTTTTTCGATTTTCATATAATTTTGATTTGAGGCGTGAATAATACAGGAATTTTTAAATAAAATGAATCAAAATGGAGTTCTCGATTAAGCTTTTTTTTTAAATTTTACCATCTATAAATTATAGGTAAATGCCTGTGTTTATATCAAAGCTACTTATAAAAAATCTGTAAAATTTTAAAAATCAGATATTTAACTAAGTATTTTCTTATATTTAAAAAAGTGGGAAAAATGCGGCATAAAAATGTTAAAATCTATGAATTAGTATAAAATTTTGATGCTTTTAAATGAAGTGAAATGATGTAAAATGAGATTATTTTAACAGATTAAATCAATGAATTTTGCTTTTTTATCATATTTATTCATTTATAAAACTTAAGTATTGTATCAACAGGCATTTAGGATTATAATGTATATTTGAATATTATCAATTCTACAAAATAAAAAAGCACACTTTTGAAACTACAATATTCCTATTATCTCAATGAAGACGTACTTTTTTTGGCTAAAGATCTTTTAGGTAAAGTACTTTTTACTCAAATTGACGGAGAAATAACTGCCGGCATAATTGTAGAAACGGAGGCCTATTTTGGTATAAAAGACAAAGCTTCTCACGCTTATGGTAATCGACGCACTAATAGAACCGAAATTATGTACAGTGATGGAGGCGTTTCTTATGTTTATTTGTGCTATGGTATTCATAGTATGTTTAATATTGTGACTTCGATCAAAAATGATCCACATGCGATTTTAATAAGGGCGGTTGAACCTTTAATTGGTGCAGAAATTATGGAACGCAGAAGAAATATGCCAGTTACTAAACCTGCAATTTCATCTGGTCCTGGTTCTGTCGCAAAAGCTATGGGGATTAATTTGTCTTTTAATAAGAAAGATTTAGGAGGCGAGGAAATCTGGATTGAAGATCAGAATATTAAATATAATGACAATGCAATTGCAGCTGTGCCACGTGTTGGTATCGCATACGCAGAAGAACATGCGCTTTTGCCATGGAGGTTTTTTGTAAAAGGCAATAAATATGTTAGTAAGCCTAATAAAGACTTTTAAAAGCTTCAAATAAAAATGACGCTTTTAATAGCGTCATTTTTATTTAGAGTTTTAGAATCATCGTTAAAATAAAAGCATATTCTTTTATAAACTGAGGATAATCTAATTCATATTTATCGGTTTGTATAAAACCAGCTTTTTCATAAAGAAATCTGGCGTCACTGCTTTCCATTACCTTTAACCAAAGTATTGAACGATTTTTTTCTTTAGAAAAAGATATGATATAATTCATTACTGATGTTCCAATTCCTTTTCCTGTATATTTTTTCAAAAGATATAATTTGTCCAGTTCCATACATTCTTTTACAGAATAGTGTTCGATTGGATTTTCTTTCAGCTTAAAATAGCCAACTGGATTTTCTTCATCATAAATTAAAAAATAAAAAATAGAAGAATCAGAAAGTTCTTCTTTGAAAGTTTCTTTTTTATAAAATTTATCTAAATACCAAGCACCGCCGTCCATCCACAGGTATTGGTAGGTTTCATTATAAGATTGCAATGCGATTTGATGCAATAAATCGAGATTGGTTTCTTCGCATTTTTTAAATGTAATCAATTGTCTTTTTTTTTTAAAGTTGGGAAATGCAAAATTAGAATAAAATGGAAAAATTAAGATTCATTTTCAATTTTAAAACATGCAGATGATTTGTAAGCAACTTTTAGTATTTAAGAATAAGATTTATCTTTGAACAATATTTAATACCCTTCTAATGCCTCCTAAGGAAAAATCAATTTATACAGTTCAGTTTATCTTACTCTGCATGAGTTCATTGCTGTTTTCATCAAGTTTTAATATGATGATTCCAGAACTTCCGAATTATTTGAGCAGTATGGGAGGTGCAGAATATAAAGGTTTAATAATTTCCTTATTTACTTTAACAGCTGGAATATCACGTCCGTTTAGTGGTAAATTAACAGATAAATGGGGTCGCGTACCAGTTATGGCAATTGGTTCATCAGTATGTGTTGTTTGTGGTTTTCTTTATCCGGTTTTAAGTTCTGTTTCAGGATTTCTTTTGCTCAGGTTAGTGCATGGCTTCTCAACGGGATTTAAACCAACAGCAACTTCAGCCTACGTTGCCGATATTATTCCGCAAAAAAGATGGGGGGAAGCATTAGGAATACATGGCCTTTGTTTTAGTATTGGTGGCGCTCTAGGGCCGGCGGTAGGAAGCTTGATATCAAATCAATTCGGAATTAATTTCATGTTTTATTGTTCCTCACTGCTTGCGTTTTTGTCTATCATTATAGTAATGAATATGAAAGAAACGCTGGCGCAAAAAGAAAAACTCCATAAATCAATGTTTTTTCTTAACCGACAAGATATTATAGATAGAAAAGCGTTGCCTGCTGGAGTTGTAACATTTTTTTCTTATACCGCTTTTGGACTTATACTTACTTTAATTCCAGATTGGAGCAGTCATTTAGGTGCTCAGAATAAAGGACTTTTTTTCACAGCATTTACCGTAACTTCAGTTTTAGTCCGATTTGTAGCTGGAAAAGTTTCGGACAAATATGGTCGTCCAAAAGTTATTTTAGCAGGTTTGTTTATTGTTGTAGTGGCTCTTTTCGTTATAAGTGAAGGACGAGATATACAATTATTACTTGTAGGTGCGGGAATTTACGGAGCAGGCACAGGAATTTTGTCGCCTGCAATTAGCGCATGGACGATCGATTTAAGCAGCCCGGAGCATAGAGGCAAAGCAGTTGCGACCATGTATATTTCAATGGAAATGGGAATAGGCTGCGGTGCTCTTTTGGGCGGAAGCTATTACAATGATCAAATCATGCGTATCCCGCAAATTATGAAATTTGATATTTTGGCAATTTCTATGGGTATCCTTTATTTATTGTATTGGAAAAGAAAAAAGAACTTACAAAATAGTATTTAAGAAACACAACTGTTTTAATTGTTGATATTAGCAATAAATTCTTCAGTTGATGAAAGAATATGTCCATAGTTTGGAAAATTTGTTTCGACTGTTGCTTTTATCTCATCCCAATTAAATGCACCAATACCATCTTTAATTAAGGTTACATGATATCCTAATTCGACACCATATCGAGCTGTAGAATCAATACAGGTATTAGCTCTCATTCCTGCAAGAACGATTTGATCAATATTATGCTGACGCAAAAGAAAATCCAAATCAGTATTTGCAAAACCACTGGCTGTCCAGTGGTTTTGCGCTAAAAGATCACCCTCTTGCATTATTAAATCAGGATGAAATTCAGCTCCCCATGAGTTTTTCTCAAATAGAGTTATGCCTTTGCTGCCTAAATGTGATGGCGCCATAAATTTCCAATTCAAATAGTCGTTTTTTTGAGTATGGCGATGAGGCGCATAAACAATCTGGATTTTTTTCTCCCTGGCAGCAGTTAAAAGCTTTTTAATGTTTTCAACTACTTTGTTGCCTTCAACAGTTTCTTTCGTTACAGGATATAATTTTCCTCCTTCAGAAAGGAAATCATTGAAAGGATCAATTAGTACTATGGCGGTCTTTTGAAGTTGATATAAACTCATGATTTTTGTATTAAGTAAATTAAATTGCTTACGATTAAGATAATTCTAGAGAAATGCTTGTGCACTTGTAGAACATTGTTTTTTATAGATCTTCGTACCAACTAAGTATATAATCGGCAACAATTTCCCAGCCAGGTTCTCCACAAATAAAATGACTTTTGCCATTAAAAATCTTAAGATCTACACGGCCAGAATTATCATTGTATTTTTTTGCAATAGTTTGTGTCAGGCTAGGAGGGAAAATATTATCACTGCCACCTCCAATAAATAAAATAGGCTCGTGCGATTTTTTGAAATTAATATTTGAAAACGAATTTAAAACCAATTCCCTGCTCACTTTATAACTTTCTGGTACAGCAAATTTTTCAAATGCTTTCTGTTTTTCGCTTTCAGGTATGGTGTTAAAAAAAGCATAATCATACCATTTACGGCTTCCCATAAAATATTTATTGGAAGAAAAGAAACCAAATGCCGGAATTACCGTTTTTAAAGTTTGAAATGGCGGAAAAACATTTTTTGGAGGCGCTCCGTCAATACTCACACCAGCAGAAGCTTTTCCTAATTCTACTAATTTCAAAACAGCCATTCCAGCCATAGAATGACCAATTATTAAAGGCTTTTCTGGTAGCGAATCACTTAATTTACTAATATTAGTAACAATGTCTATAAATCCTGTTTTAACCAAATCTGGATGAACTTTTGTTCTCAATTCAGAAGGATTTCCATCGTGTCCCGGATTTGCTGGTGCATAAACGGTATATCCCTTTTTTTCATAGTACAGTTTCCATTCTGCCCAGGTTTTGTCGTTTACAAAATTTCCGTGAATCAGTATAATAGTTTTTGATTTTGACATGATTTTTTTATTTGATTAATGTTAGAATTTCTTTGAATATATTTTTTCTGGAATCTTTGACAAGCTCATAAAGACACATTTCAACGTTCGTTAAATCAGCTCCTTTGTTTTGCAATTTTTTCAGCGCTGTTTTAATATTTCCTTTTGATCTGGAAGAAACACAATCAGTTACGATTTGTACTTCAAAATCATTTAATAATAAACCTATTGCTGTTTGATACACACAAATATGAGCTTCAATACCACATATCAACCATTGCTTTTTTCCAGAATCAATAATAGATTGCTTAAAAATTTCAGTATCAAAAGCGTTGAAAGTATATTTTTCAATCGGTTTCTGATGTTGTAATAATTTTTCCAATTCCGGTATTGTTGAACCGAGTCCTTTTGGATTTTGTTCGGCCCAGATTATCGGAATTGAAAGTAGCTGACAGCCACGAATCAGTTTTTCAAGATTTAAAACTAATTTTTCGCTTTTGTCTACAATGCGAGCAAGTTTTCCCTGAACATCAATTAGAATTAATCCGGTGTTTTCTTGTATCAGCATAAGTTTATTAGTTTTAAAAACAATGTTTTAATTCCAAATTCCTTTCAGTGCTTTTCTTTCAATGTCTTTTGCAAAAAGCGGTGTTTCTTCTGCATTATGTTGAATTAAATTCTGAATCATTTCGTTTGAAATAGATCTTAAGTTTTTGATATCTAAAGAATTAAGTAAATTTAAGAAATCATCTGTTGCATTTACAATAACATGATTAGAAAGTTCGCAACTTGATGTATCTTTTTTTTCAATCTTTAATTCCCAAACGATATGAAGTTTAGTTTTACCCACCGCCGCAATTGAATCTGAAATAGATTGTACGCGACAATGGTCTTTTTGGCTAATATCTTCAACATAATGCTGAACGAGCAGATTTCCTGCAATTTGCTCCACATTTATAGACATTCTTTTTCCATTTTCGTTTATCGAATTGCCAGCTGCTATATGATCTTTTGAGCAAATTTGATACTCAGAATCTTTTAAAGTAAAAAGCCATTCGGTAAGATCAATGCTTTCTAATGAAGCATTTATAATTGTTTTGCAAGTACTTTCGGCTAACAGTTTCATTTTAAATAGTCTATAAATTAATCGATGAAGAAATCCAGATATATTCGCAAAATGATGCAAATATTAATTTTTACTTTACAGAATAAGGTAATGAAAGATTGCCACTGGCAACAGTATACACTTTGTAAACACCAAGCATTGGTTTTGCACCCGCAGTATCGTGTGAGCCGCCAGCGCCTGTGCTGACTTCCATATAGCAGCTTACTGCATCAAACTTGAAATTTGTATTATTATTGATTCTAAAATTGGGTACAATTACTTTTATTGAATTTCCTTTAGAAACTATATTGAAACCAGGACTATCCATGTACATTGCCATTCCCGGATTTGTTGGTGGCAAAACAACTTTCGGATCTCCTTTTGTAAATTCTTTTACCGAAAGTCCGCCTCCAACACGTTTGTCTTCGACCAATAAAACCCAGTGTGCATGCCAGACTAGTCCATCGTTGAGATAGTTTCCGTCCAGATTTTCATCCCAAAGTGGAGTGTCTTCAAAATCAGGATGTGAGGTTAGGGCAAGCGCCACAATCCCTTCGGTTTGGCCAAAACCAATATCAGAAGATTTTAATGTAGTTGGAAAAACATAGGCTAATACCGGAGCTCCATTTAATTGTCCAACAGGTTTAGGCATTGTTTTACCTGCATTCCCTTCGACTTTAATGTCCCAAACAGTTAGTCCTAAATCTGCTTTATGTGTAATTGTAGCCGATTTTATTTTAAAATCACTGTTATTGTAAGCAACACATTTGTCGCAGGCTTTTGCTGTACCATAATTTAAATATAGAATGATTAACAGCAGTATTGACTTTTTCATAATAAATTGGTTTTTAGCGTTAATTTTCTTTAAGAAACCAATTAATATGCCATGCCAATAAACTACCTAATTCATGGTATTTAGCGTTTTTTCTAAGCATTCAAAAGCGCTATATTTCGCTAAAGTGATTTAAATTAGTGAGATTTCGTCAATTCAATTATCTTCTTTTTTCATTGATTGGAAATTCTTTTGAAAACTCAATTTTGAAGATAGTACCGTTTTTATTTTCCATAGAAAACGTTGCTTCTAAATCGTCACTTAAACCTTTTATCAGACTCAATCCGAATGAATTGATTTTCTTGGCGCTGATATTAACATCAAATCCAACGCCGTTATCGGCGATCGTCAATAAATATTTGTTTTCAGAAGTAGCTTCCATAGTTATGTAAATCATTCCGGTTCGATCTTCTGGAAAAGCGTATTTGATCGCATTTGTAATCGATTCATTCAAAATAAGCCCAATTGGAACAGCTTGTGCAACATCAAGTTCGAGTGGATCAATTTTTAATTCAAAACGAATTTTTTGACCAAGCGAGAAAGATTCCCTTAAATATTCAACCAATTCCTTAATATAATTAGGCATATTGATAGTCGAAATATTCTCAGAATTATATAATTTCTGATGAATCAATGACATGGAATGAATTCGGTGCTGGCTGTTTTTAATGGCAGACAACGCCATATCATTCTCTAAATAAGCGGATTGCGAATTTAAAAGACTAATAACAGTTTGGAGGTTGTTTTTTACACGATGATGAATTTCTTTCAAAAGCCATTCTTTCTCATCCAGTAAATGTCTAAGATTGATGTTCTTCTGGTTGATTTCTTTTTCTTTTAGTTCTAATTCTGCATTGTTTTTTTGTTTTAAACGATATCTGCTATACAATAACACAATTGTAATTAGTAATAAAACTAAACTCCAAATGGAAAGCGTATTTAATAATTTTGATTTTTTTAATGCATTTTCCTGCAAATCAGTTTCCTGATTTAAGAGTTTGATTTTTTGTTCCTTATTTACGGTTTCATATTTTATTCTTAGCTCTTCAATTTGTCTGTTTTTGGCATAATCTACAAGTGAATCACTAAATTTTTTATAGATCTTATGATTTATTAAAGCAGATTTAAAATTGCCATTTACCGAATCCAATTTATATAAAGACATATAAAGTGCTTCAGTACCAAAGGTTTTATTGTATTTTTTTGATAACGCATCTATCTTATCTACATAAAATTGTGTTTTTTTATAATCAGCTCGGTTAGCATAAAACAAAGCGATAGACGAGTAGCTATTGCATACATCACGATAGGTTTGAGGTGAATCTAGAGCGTCTGCTGCTTCTGCAGTTTTTTTGAAATAATTTTCTGCCGTACCATAGTTTTTAATTCTTGCATAACAATTGCCGTATGCAAAATTAACCAGCATTTTGTCAAAGTTGTTTGGAGGTGTAAATTTACTTGTTACCTTATTCATATATTCAATTGCTTCTTTATTCTTTCCTTTCATAGATAAAGATGCCGCTGCAGTTACAAAACTTTTATACCAACTACCACTATTAAAAACAGTTTGTCCATATTTAATACTTTTTTCTGCCATTTTTGTGGCTTCATCAGTATGTCCCATATTCAAGTATAGTAATCCCAATCGCATATAAAAAATATCTGCAAAAGTGTAGTCTTTTGTATTTTCCATCGTTTCTACACTTTTTAAAGCATAGTAAAATGCGCTTTTTATATTGAATTGAGTGCCTTCTATATATGAAATTGTAGTTTCTCCATATTGCTGTTGCCTAAAACCAATTTTTCGCATGTCAGCGATGTTTTGGTAGAGTATTTTTTTAGCATCATTAATTTTTCCATGCCAGAAATAAATGGTGCACAGTTTCATTTTTGCTTCGATTCTTTTTTCTTCAAATCCCAAGTCTGCATATAGTGATTCTGCTTCTTTTAGGATTTTCTCTTTTTCAGGATCCAGGTCGTATTGATAGGTTGCCTGATTGAGCAAAGCATAAGCTAAAGCAGCTTTGTCACCTTGTTTTCTGCATTGTGCAACAACCTGTTGAAAGCATTTTTTACTTTCAGGATAATTATTAATCTGGAAATAAAATTTACCTAAAAGCATTGCGCTTTCGTCTTGCCATTTTTTAATTTGCAATTGCTTACTTATTTTGACAGCCTCAGAAATATAAAGATTAGCATTATTAATATCTTCTGGTATTGCAAATGGTTTAAACAAGTAAAAAATTCCGAGTTGTAAAGCCAATTTGATTTTATCTACTCCTTTTGCCTTTACAAAAAGTTGTTTCGCAGCATGAACATTTCCTTTTTCGATTAAATCGCTTCCAATTAAATAAGTACCATCATTAAAGCCTTCGTCATAAGCCAAAGCTACCGGAAGCTTATAAGCCTTACATGTCAAAACTACGGAGCTGTCGGCATCAATTGACCCTTGATTGGAATTATATAAATAAACAGAACAGGTTTGAATTAATAAACGTTTCTTCTTTAAATCATAATTTGCTGTAGCAGGATGATTTTGTGCTTCAGCATTAATTGTAATAATAAACAACAGACAAAAAGAGTACAAAAGTTTCATGGTTGATTAGAATTAAATTTTAGTAAGTTTTGGATTAACAAATATATACACAAACAACTTCCGATTGTTGAGAAATTATATGAAAATTAATATTAAATATGATTTTTATTTACCTAAATTTGAAAACGGAACATTTTAATTGCGATAATTAACTATTTTTGTATCAATTAATTAAGTGCAATATTAAGACAAAAAATAATCACTTATGAAAAAGACTGCCGATAACGGATATGAAACTGTTACTTCAGGATTGAAAAAAAGAATTTTAATTGTAGAAGATCAATTTATTGAAGCACATGATTTACAGTTAATTCTTGAAAAGGCAAACTATGAAGTAACGGGAATTGCACGTTCGGTTGAGCAGGCTTTAGAACAAATTCAGATTGAAAAACCAGATTTAGTTTTCCTGGATATTATGCTGAAAGGCAGTCGGAACGGAATAGAATTGGCTTACTATCTTAAAGAAAAATATATCGGTTTTATATTTATTTCGGCTAATTCCAGTAAAAGTATTTTGGATCAGGCGAAGACTACCCATCCATACGGATTTATTGTAAAACCATTTCGCGATCAGGATGTTTTAACGACTTTGGAAATTGCATTTTATCGCCAGCAATACAGTCTGGAATCGCAGTTGATGCAGCAATTTCAATTACAAAAAGAAATTACCGAAATCATAAATTCAAATGAAAAAAGCGAAGATAAATTGTTGTCTTTTGCTAAAATAATTCAGACGTATATTCCATTTGATTATTTAGAAACTGGTTTTGCAACGACAACGCATTATGACAAACTGGGAATTATTCGCAAAAACATCGATTTATATCAGATTATTGATTCAAAAAAGCTTTCACAAATTGCTGTAGTTTCTGAAAAAGAGCTTGATGAAACGTATAGAAAATCAAAAATTGACAAAGATCCGATTATTTACAGCGAAGAATCACTAATAAAGAATTTTCAGGATGCGCCAATAAAAGCGTTAATTGCTCATAATTTTGGAATAAAATCCTATTTGGTTTTCCCCATTTCTATAGCAAGTATTCAAAGCTTTCATTTCACTTTTTACAGTCGAAATTTGAGTGTCTATTCTCAGGAAAATTTAAAATTACTTAATTCGTTAGAACATACTTTTTCTCAATTTATCAATAGAATTTATTCAAAACAGGATGTCAGCTTGCCTGTAAATAAAGCGGAAATTAAAAGTGCGAAACCTGTACGTATTTCTGAAGGTTTTGAGGGAATTATAGGTAATAGTTCGCAAATGATTTCAGTTTTCAATTATATCCGAAAAGTGGCGCCTTCTGATACTTCGGTTTTGGTTTTAGGCGAAAGCGGCACTGGAAAAGAAAAAATAGCGCAAAGTATTCATGCTTTATCTCCAAGAAAGGAAAAACCTTTAGTAATAATTAATTGCGGCGCGATTCCTGAAAATCTGGCTGAATCGTTGCTTTTTGGTCATGAAAAAGGAGCTTTTACTGGTGCAACTGACAGAAGAATCGGCAAATTTGAATTGGCTGATGGCGGAACTATTTTTTTAGATGAAATAGGAGAGATGTCACTGGAACTTCAAGTGAAATTATTGCGTGTTTTGCAAGAAAGAGAAATTGAACGCGTTGGTGGAATGTCATCGCTAAAAATAGATGTTAGAATTATTGCTGCGACCAATAAAAATCTTGAAGAAGAAGTTGCTGCGGGAAGATTCAGAATGGACTTGTATTATCGTTTGCATGTTTTTCCGATTATTGTTCCTTCGTTAAAAAAACGAAAAGAAGATATTCCGGATTTGGCGAATCATTTTATAAAAGTCTTCAGTGAAAAAATGGGCAGAAAAGCACCAATTCTTTCTGATTTTGCTTTGCAGCAAATTATGAATTACAATTGGCCCGGAAATATCAGGGAACTAGAACACGTTATGCAGCGTGCTATTTTGCTGACTGACGGAAATACGATTAAAGAGATTGAGCTTTCAATGTCTTCTAAAATGCATCCTGAGCAAGTTTCTGAATCCTTTTCGATTAAAACCATTTTAGAAAACGAAAGAGATTACATTTTATATATTCTGAAAAAATGCAACGGAAAAATTTCAGGAGCCGGTGGTGCAGCTGAGATTCTAGATATTCATCCTTCGACTTTAAATTCTAAAATAAAAAAACTGGAAATAAAGAGAGAAATTAGTTAACCAATTTTTTCCAGACATTCGGCAATAAATTCGGCAATTGTTTCCCAATTTTTTTGTTTTAAAACGAGATGATTGGTATCCCGAAATTCTTTATAGCAAGTAATAGAATGGATGTTTTTATATTTTTTAAAATTAGAACGTTGAATGGAAGCCGGAATGAAATTATCTTTTGAACCAGTCAAAAATAAAAGAGGAGCGTGTTTTTTCTTAAAATCTATTTTAGCAGAATCAGAAAAAATATCGTAAAAAATGAATTGCGATTCCGGAATTACTAATTTCTCATAAGTCTCTTTTTGTTCTTCAAAAAACATTTGGTTCGTAAAATAATATTGCCATTTTTTAAAAGATATTAAATAAGCTTTTTGTGTGGAATTAAAGAAACCAAAAAAGCTCCAAATCTTTCTGTAAAGAGAAAAATTAAAATAAGTTAAGTTCGCTGGCGGAATAGAATGCATACAAATTCCAGCATAACCCAAATCTTTCTGAAGCAATAATTGTGTCAAGAGACCTCCGTACGAATGTCCAATAAGAATTGGTTTTTCGGGAAGTTTTTCGATGATTTCGATATAATAATTCAATACATCATTTAGTCGCATAGCTGCGATTTTTGGATTTGGATGTTGGCGTAACGTTTCTGAAGTTTCATTTTTATAAGGCCAGGGTGGCGCTATAGTTTTATATCTTTTATTTTCAAAAAAAATAATCCATTCTTCCCAGCAGGAATGACTTATAAAGGCCCCTGTAATAAACATAATCGTTTTGCTATTAGATAAATACATACTATTTGATCTTTAAGATTATTTTTCAGAAAAGCGGAAGTGGTTTAAATAATTAAAACAAAAGGAATGCCTTTTTTGTAAAGCATTGATTATTAAAGAATCCTTGCTGGTGAAAACTTTGTAATTATTAAATGTCGTTAAAAAGAAGTTTTAATTATTGAAATATCATAATTGTAAATGAGTTAGTTGTTTGTAAAAGTCTTGTTTTTCAGTGTTTTGTGTTTTGGTTTAATCTTTGCCTGTTTCAAATGGAAAGAATTATTTAGATACTAATGTTTAAATTATAGTTATGAAAAAAATTTATGATGCAGAGACACGTTTTGCCGATTTAGGCGATCGTAAAATTGCTTATCGCTCTTACGGGAAAGGAAAAGCAGTATTTTTTGTAAACCGTTTTAGAGGAACTCTTGACACCTGGGATCCGTTATTTATTGCTTCAATGTCGAAAAAATTCAATGTTATTGTATTTGATTATTCAGGAATTGGTTCTTCTACAGGTAGTTTGACTCCAGACATAACGGTTGTAGCCAAAGATATTAAGGACCTTGCAGATATTTTGAAAATAGATTCAATTGTAGTTCTAGGTTGGTCTTATGGCGGATTGGTGGCACAAGCGGCAACTTTATTGTATCCTAATTTGGTGACGCATGCGGTTTTAGTTGGGACAAATCCTCCAGGGAAAAATGAAGTTCCTATTGAGCAAGCTTTTTATGATGCGGCTTTGAAACCAATAAATGATTTTGAAGATGAAATTGTTTTATTCTTCGAACCTAAATCTGAATCGAGTAAATTGGCTGCAAAGGCTTCACACGACAGAATTCATAAAAAAATTGATGTTGCAAAAATTCCTTCTACGATGGATGTTTTTCAATTGTATTTTGGCGGAGGCGACGGTTTTAGAGAAGACGTTTTAAATTTTAGAGAACAAATCAAAAAAACTAAAATGCCAATTTTGATTATTTGTGGCGATCATGATATCAGCTTTGCAGTAGAAAATTGGTATTCATTTTTTAATCAAATGACAAATGCTCAACTGGTTGTTCATTCCGGAACGGGACATGCGCCACAACATCAATATCCGGAACTTACTTCAAAACAAATTATAAACTTTGTAAAATACACTTAATAGAATTTTAGAATTTAATCTCGCATAGTAATTTTCTAAAAATGATATTATGTGCTAAAAAGGAATAGTTTCAGCTGCTATTCCTTTTTTTATGAAATTTTTTTTACGAAACTTTTTATGGATTTTAATTTTGCATTTTAGACATAATGATATTTCGCTAAAAGATTTTATTTAGCGAAATATAACTATGAAAACGACCTAAATTATAAGTCGATTGTAGTATTTATTTTTGGCAAATAAAGTTCAAGATTTGCATTTTTGAAAGCATCCAAAGCTTTTTGATGATCCATTACAATAAAACCGAAAGTGTCGTAATGAACGCCTAAAATTTTGGTCACACCGACAAGTTTTGAAGCTTCAATTGCTTCTTCAACTCCCATTGTAAGTCCGTCGCCAATTGGGAAAACGGCAAAATCAAGTTTTGTGAATTTTGGAATAATCTGCATATCTAAAGTCAGCGCTGTATCTCCACTGTAATAGAAATTTCCTTCAGATGTGGTTAGTACAAAACCGCAGGCGATTCCTCCGTAAGAACCATCCATAAAACTGCTTGGATGTTGTGCTATCACGCATTTCACAGTTCCAAAATCAAAATCAAACTTTCCGCCCGGATTAATCGGATGTGCGTTTTCGATTCCTTGTTTTAATAGCCAATTATAGATCTCGAAATTTCCGAGCACTTTTGCACCAGTATTTTTTGCAATTCGCTCCACATCTAAAATATGATCGTAATGCGCGTGAGAAATAAAAATATAATCTGCTTTTATGCTATCAACATCAACCTCTTTGGCTAATTCATTCGGGGTAATAAAGGGATCAAAAAGAATATGTTTTCCGTTTGTAAAAACAGAAAAACAAGAATGTCCGTAATAAGTAACTTTCATGATTAAAGATTTAATTAGTTAATAATGATTATTATTTTTCAAGAAATATGCCATCAGGAAAATGGATTTCGGTAAACTTATAAAGTTACAATTTAAAAGGTTTATTTATAATGATTTAGATTCAAATGATAACGGAATTAAACAAAAAAAGCTGTCCAGAAATTGAACAGCTTCTTTAAAATATAGTTATGTTTTGGACTTTATTGATTTTCTTTTTTAAAAGTATTCAATTTCATATAAAACTTTACTTTGTGAAGATTTATTAGAAAAAGAGGTTAAGGTTTTAATTAAATGATTGTATTCATTATAGAAGTATTCCGTTTTTAAACTTCCTCTATCATCAGAAGTTTCTGTTTTTGCTAAAGAATCATTATCGGAATGAAAATAGTAGGTAAAACTAAAGCCATCTTTTTGAGTACTTAAACCTTCTTGTAAATCCGAATATACTAAAATATTGTTTTCATACTTTTTTGTTCGTTTTGTTTGAGATGTTACCATGCCCTCATTGTTCTTTTTTATTTCAATAAAAGTAATTACGTTTTTATTATTATCGTAAGTATAATTTCTCTCAACGGTTTCTGAATTGCCTTTTAAAACTTTTTTTACCAATAGTTTATTTTTATATTCCTGTTCAACTATACCAAAAGATTTTTTCTCTGTTAATATGTTATCTTTAAAAATGCTCCTGCTTGATTCAGAATAAACAAGTTGGTTGTCTTTATTGTATTTGTAAATTCTTTCAATAGTGACTTTTGTGTTTGGACTAATTTGGTGTAGTTCTTCTTTTCGAATTAAATTTTTACCTGAGTAATAAAAATTATCAACATAATTTCCTGTATAATCTTTAGTTGTAACTAATCTGTTTTTATTGTCATAATATCGATATCCAATTGTTTTAAAACTGCCATCACTTGATAATTTTAAAGTTTCCCCGCCAATAATTTTTCCTTTATCATCTAGATTTAGTTTAGTGGTAATTATTACATCTTCGTTTGGTTTCTTTCCTGTCTCATCAAGATTATAAATTTGTTTTTGTGTGGATTCGACAATCATATCACCTTTATATTTTGTAAGTGTACTTACGGTTGCGTGATTCCAATAGACACTTCTTGAAATAGGTCTGCCTATTGAATCAAACTCATCAACCATTTTGTTGCCTTCAAATGTTGTTATTTTTTTATAAGGTTTCGTCGAAAAATCCCATTTATCACCTGGAGGAGCAGGAGGCCATTCAATATCGAAGTTTGGGGTAGGGTCCCCAATTTGCCCAAAAGATAAAATACTGAAAAATAAAAATGCGATGTAAATAATTTTTTTCATTTGAAGGTTTTTTTGCGATTTGTTGTTCATGCTCTATATTTTTAATGATGCAAAAAATCGTCAAAAGGTTGGTTGTATTGTTAGTTTTTGTATTATTTTCCTGTTGCCTGCTGGCTTTTAGTCATCAGCCCAATTTTTTAATTCTTTTGTTCTTCCTATTGTAGATTGGATTAGACAATCTAATTTCATTTTATTTTCGTAAGGACCTCCTCCGTCTCCAGGATCCTGACTTATGAATTTGCAATTCAAATCTCTAAATTTTATCCAGGCTCTTTGAGATTCAATTAGATTTTTTTTGTCTCTTTCATTCAGCTTTTTTATGAGTTTATTGTAAACTAAATTTAATTCTTTGTCTGCTTTTTTATAATCTGCATATAATTCATCTTCTCCAGTTACAGATTGTGAAAAGGCGAAAGTTGAAAAAAGTAGAAATAGTATAGATATTGTTTTTTTCATTTTATCGTTGAATTGTTTTATTCATCTTTTGCTCTGGTTGAATGTAGCATTTCCAATTTCCATCCGTTTTTTGTTAGAATTGCGGTTGCACTTTCTAGCCAATATACTTTTTTACTTGTTTTATCTTCAAACGAAAATACTGCGTGGTTTTTGTAGGCAACCCAAGCCATTCCGTTTAAAATTTTTACTTCAATAATTTCAATTGAATTCACTCGTTTCGGAATCGGTTTATCAAGTAGAGCTTTGTCTAAATAATTTGCAATAGTAGCATTAGTCCATATTTCTCCATTTTCCAAAAGAAGAAAATCTTTTGTGTAGTATTTATCAATGTTTTTAGAATCTAGTTTAGACCAAATTTCGTCAAAAGATTCAATAACTAATTGTTCTATTTTTGATTTGTCGGTTTTGGTTGCGTTTTGTCCAAATGATAATGTTGTAAAACATATCATAAAAATTAGGGTATTGAGTTTTTTCATTTTTGTTTTTTTTGATTAATTATGATTACGGAAAGTTATAGACATTTGCGTAGCACTTCGTAGAGTGGATTATTGTAATCTAAATAAATTATAAGCCTTCTTCTTTGATATGTGCATAAATATTGTTACCCAACTCGGTAAGGATATAGATTTTTTCATCTTTTTTTATAAGTCCGATTTCAAACAATCGATCCATTATCAAAGAATTCAATGTAAATGATTTTCCTTTTGTATTGCCCTCTTTGAAAGCCGCATATCTTTTAAAGTATGAAAATTCTCTTTCACTAAGTGCGCTTAAGATAAGCTGTATTAAAGATTTAGTAGTATTATCGATAGAAGCCTTTTTATTAATTTCATACTCAAAATTTTTGTGCTTATTTTCAGATTCTACTAATGCTTTGCTAAGTTCTTTTTCACTATTTTCCTTAATTTTAATTGCTTCATTGTATCTGTCAAAACTTTCTTTGTTTTGTTGAGATAGTTGTTCGTTTTCTGAATTTAAACGTTCAATTTGATTTTTTAGTTTAGATATTTCACTTGTACCGGCACGCTCCTCGGCGATTTCACGCTCATATTTGGCTTCAGCTTTTTTCTGTTCCAATTTCGAAATAACAGAAGTTTTAAGTCTAATATTTTTTTGGGAATTTGAGTATGATAATAAGGCATCAAAAATTAAATTTAAATATGGCAGAATAAGAATATAAAAAAAAGCAATGCCTAAAGGCCATAATATAGCACTTAGAGAACAATATTCATGATTTATAACAACTATTTTATCTTCAATTGTAGCATCCGAAAAAATTAAAAGAAATATTGCACGCCAATTACACAATATGAAAGCAGTAATGTAGGAACCAATAAATGGGTTTTTTATCCTTTCATTCGAAGAATCAAATATACTTTGAAAAAGGTCTTTTATATTCATAATTTTAAGAAGGATTTTGATTGCTTATTAATAACTCATTTGGCTTAAAGACTTGATTATGTCATTCTCCATTTGGATATGTAGTTTTGACAATAGTTAGTCTTTTTAATCACTCAAATATAAAATATTTCCTTATAAATAATGAAAACCTCTTCCGATTCCCTGAATAAAAAAAGCCGTCCCAATCAGGACAGCTTTTTCAAAAAAATAGTTGTGTATTTTGGGATAAACCCGGTTTAGCATTTAATTAATTTATTTTAACCAAATGTGCTTCAATTGCTTCTCTTTGAGATTCGTATTGTGCAGGAAGTTTTAGGTTTTGGCCTAATTCTTCTAAGCTTTCATCTACAGTAAATCCAGGATTATCAGTTGCGATTTCGAACAAAACTCCGCCTGGTTCTCTGAAATACAAAGAGTGGAAGTATTGTCTATCAATTTGTGGTGTAATCTGCAATCCGTATGCTTCGATTTTTTCACGGAAATGCATCAAAATTTCATCATTCTGAACACGGAAAGCAACGTGGTGAACTGTTCCATTTGCACCAAGACCTCTTTTTTCATCAGCTAATTCAACTAGATCTACAATAGCAGCATTTTCTACAGCGTCTGTAGCATAACGGTAACGGTTTACATCCTGATCAATCAATTTGTAACCAAATATTTCAGTTAAAACTGCTGCTGTTGGCTTGATGTCGTTTAAAGTCAAAGTGATGTTATGAAAACCTTTTGTTGCAACATCTGCTTTTACTTCATCAGTTTCCCAAGCTTTTCTGTTGTCCTCTGTTTTTGATTCGATTAATTCTAGTTTTAATCCGTCTGGATCTAAAAATGTCAAATATTTTTCTCCAAATTTTTCTGAAGGTTTATTGTAGATAACATTGTATTGATCAAAACGTTTTTGCCAGAAATCCAAACTTCCTTTTGGAACAGAATAACCAATTTCTGTTGCCATTCCAGAACCTTTTCTTCCTTGCTGAATTCCTTCTCCCCAAGGGAAAAAAGTCAAAATAGTTCCTGCGCTTCCCATTTCGTCACCAAAGTAAAAATGATATGTTCCCGGATCGTCAAAATTCACTGTTTTTTTGATGAATCTCAATCCTAAAATTTTTGAATAAAAGTTGAAATTACGTTTAGCGTCACCTGCGATTGCAGTAATATGGTGTAAGCCTAAAATTTTATTTTCCATGGTATTTTTTATATTAAATTGTTGTTTGATTTTCTTATACAAATTTACGTCCGTTATACTTCTGGATCGATTAACCTAGATTAAGAAATGAAATAGACGCATTTTTGAGACTTTCAAACGATAACCAAATAACATTCCACTTGAATAAATGTCTTATTATTCAAGGTTTTTTAAAGAAAGTTTGTTTTGAGATTACACGATATATCGTGATTTTACGGAATGTGAAATGTATATTTAGAAAATCCGAAGTAGGGGAAACGGCTTATAACTTTATAAATATTGATTTTCGGAGTTTTGGTTCAATATTTTTTGTTTTGTGTCCTTTTCCTGTAGTGTCTTCGACCAGAAGAATGGAACCTGTATTAAATGTTCTTTTTTCTCCTAATGAAGTTTCGATTTGGACGCCGCCTTCCAGCAAAACAATATACTGACGGTCGGGAGCATTGTGAAAATCATAATCGTAAGAAGGGCTAACTTCTCTAAAAACGATTGACTTTACGGGTTCATCATCAGATAAGAAACCAATATCGCCATTGTTTTTCAACGGAACTTCAAAGTCTTCAAAATGACTTTCTCCATTGGCATCGCTGTAAACACGGGTAATTGTAATCATTATTTTTTATTGAAAATCAATGCATTTGCACAATCTACCTCATCCTGGCTTATGGTGTGTCCCATATTTGGATAGATTTTTTTAGTAACATCAGCGCCCATTTTTGTCATCAGTGCTTCAGTATCATTAACTCTTTCTACAGGAACATGAAAATCAGGATCGCTTGTTCCAATAAAAACCGGAGTATTTTCAAAGTTTCCTGAATAATGATTTTCATAAACCTGATCGCCAATCAATCCGCCTGTAAAAGCGACGATTCCGCCATATTTAGCTGCATTTCTTGTTGTGAATTCCAAAGCAAGACAAGCGCCTTGCGAAAAGCCTAAAAAGTAAATGTTTTCTTTTTCAATTCCGTTTTGTTGAATAGCAACCACAACCTGATGAATGGCTTCTAATGATTTTGAAAACGAAGGTTCATTTTGATCAAGAGGAACCAAAAACGAATAGGGATACCAAGTTCTATTTTCTGCCTCGGGCGCGACCAATGCAAAATCTTCAACTTTAAGATGCTTTGCAATGGACAGAATATCGTGAGCTCCAGCACCGCGGCCATGAATCATAATTAAAGCTTTTTTTGCTTCATTTAAAGGCACGCCGTCTGTTAAAATTTCAGTATTCATAAAATTGTATTTTTAATTATTAGTTAAACGAATTAATGTTCACGCTAATTTGGTTTTTTGACGCAATCTTGTCATTTCGACGTAAGGAGAAATCACACAAGCTGATCGACAAAGATTTTTCTTATTGCGTTACGGCATTACTCGTGTGATTTCTCCTTACGTCGAAATGACAAACAGTACTTTGTCAAAAATTAATTTACTTTTTCCAGATATCTTCATATTCATCCGGATGTCTTTTGAATTGTGCGTGTACATAAGGACAAAGTGGTAAAACTTTCATATTATTGGCACGAACGTATGTTACCATTTCTTCTAAAAGCTTCTTTGCATAACCTTTTCCTTCTGCTTCTGGCTCAACTCCTGTGTGATAAACCGTTAAAAGATCGGGTTTGATGCTTACCGTCATTTCGCCCAGTTTTTTATCATCAACATAGAGATTAAAAGCGCCATGTTTTTTTTCGTCTAATTCTAATTTTATTACTTCCATATATTTTGATTATTTCCTTAGTTTTATAAGGAATTTGGTTTTTTAAAGATACTATTTTATCAGGAATCTGCAATTCAAAATCGGTGTTTATCTAGTTTTCGCGATGATACCAATAGCAGATAATCATTGCAGCTCCAGGAAGAATTAAGGTCCCCAATCCGAAAAACTTACCTGCAACTGCTCCCATAAAACATCCAATCAAAAATCCAATTATAGTAACTAATTGTTTTTTAAAACTTGAAATGGCATCTATATCTTTAAATCCGTTTTTTAATAGATTTCCTAAATCAAGAGAAGCTTGTGTCACATTTCCCGTCATCATGGTTGTAGGTCCGTGCGTTTCTTTAGCGTAAAGTTTTCCAAAAGCATTTTGAAGTCCCATTGCAAATACAGTTGTCATAGCAACCGAATAAATTACCCATTCTGAAGTGTTATTTAAATAACCAAAAACAGAGAATGCAATCCCGCTTAAAATCAATATTACGCCTTCCCAAAATAAAATAGTATAGCGATTTGTTGCTTTTAATGCGATTCTTCCACCAGTAATTACAGCAATAATAAAAACCGGAAAAGTCAGCAGTTTTATCCAAGCATTAATATCTGAGCTTTTGATGATTTGATACGCAAAGACAATAAAGTTGCCCGTAACGTGTGCTGAAAATATGGAATCGGCAGCGACAAAAGTTACGGTATCACAATATCCTGCAATCATGGTTAAAAGCAGCGTTACGTACCAAATGTTTTTTTGTTGTATTTCCATTATTTTTTAGTTTAAATGAGCGCGAAGCATCCACGCCATTTTTTCATGATTTTCGACAAGTCCGGTGATAAAATCACTTGTACCTGCATCTTGTAGTTCGTTGGCAATACTGTTGATGTTTTCTCTTAAATAAATTATGATGCTTTCATGATCAGAAAGTAATTCTTTAATAAAACCATTGGCATCATTTTTTTCTTTTAATTCTTCGGTAAGATGTGTCAATGCTAAGAAATCTTTTAAAGTTGCAGGTGTATAATGACCTAAGGCTCTGATTCTTTCGGCAACTGTGTCAACAATTTCATCAATGGCGTCATATTGCTGTTCGAAGAAAAGATGTTTATTGTAAAAATCTGGACCTTCAACGTTCCAATGTGCTCTTTTTGTTTTGGTATAAAGAACAAATTCGTCTGCAAGAATTTTAATTAATACCTCAACAACTTTTGAGATACTTTCTTGTTTAATTCCGATGTTTGCTTTCATTTTAAAGTAAGTTTAATAAATAATAATCAAGTGAATAAGTTCCTGCGCCAAGTGCAAGAAGCAGTAATAGTGATAAAGTGTACATATATGGAACGTCACGTACTTCTAGTGAATCATTTTTGTGAACCACAAAATAACCAACGGCTGTAACACCAATTGTTGGAAGCACCGCAAGTCGTGTTCCGAGTCCGAGAATAATAAAAAACGGAATTATAGTATCTGAAAAAGTAGCTACTAATCCATTCAGTTTTTCAGGCAGATGCAACGGATTCGGAACGTGTTCTTTTTGTCCGTTTTCAACTCTGAATTTCTTCATTCCGTGTACTCTGAATAATTCAATTGCAAGCAAAACTCTAAATACTAAAAGAGCCGCATTGTTGAACGAATTTCCTAAATCGGAATAAAGGATTTGTTTTATAATATCAATCATTTCTTTAAAATTTAGAAAGCAAAACAAGAACAACCTAAGGCGCCCCAAAATGCATTATAATTATTGACCGGAACATTACTCATACGGGCAGCATCGTGATTGTGTAAATGAACATCACAACTTCCGCTGCAACTGTGAATCTGTGAAGTCAGTTTTGGTTTAATATCTGCTTTTGCATTTTTTTCAATTGTACTTTGAAAACTGCTTCTTACTGGATAACCGTTGTAAATATTTGTTGGTGACCAATCTGGTAAAATTGGAATAGTAGGAGGTGAGAACGAAGAAAAATCTCCATTTGCATACACAATTTTTCCGTCTACAATCGTCAAATCAGATTCGATTTTTTTAATGTCTTCGTCATCAATAGAAAAATAATCACGGTCTAAAACCACTAAATCCGCGAACATTCCAACTTTAATATCTCCTTTTTTAGTTTGTTCCTGTGAAAACCAAGCGCTTCCTCTAGTGTACAATTCCAAAGCAGTTTGTCTGTTTAGTCTAGTATCCGTGTACAATTGCAAACCCCCAACAGTTTTTCCGACCGTCATCCAATACATAGAAACCCACGGATTATAACTGCTCACACGTGTAGCATCTGAACCAGCACCGACAGGAACTTCCATTTCAATCATTTTTTTGATTGGCGGTGTGTTTTCAGCAGCTTTTGCTCCGTAACGATCGGTGAAATATTCTCCTTGATACGCCATTCTGCTTTGTACAGCAATTCCGCCGCCTAAAGCTTTTACACGTTCGATGTTTCTTTCGTCAATTGTTTCGGCGTGATCAAAAATCCACGGAAGCCCGTTGAAAGGAACATCCTGATTGATCTTTTCAAAAACATTCAAAAATCGTGTTATGCTTTCGTTATAAGTGGCATGAAGTCTGAACGGCCAACGGTTTTCTACCAAAAGACGAACTACTTTTTCCAGTTCTGCTTCCATATTTTCAGGAAGATCAGGTCTTGGCTGAAGAAAATCTTCAAAATCGGCAGCAGAAAAAACTAACATTTCGCCAGCTCCGTTATGACGGTACATGTCATTTCCTTGATATAATTTTACGGTATCAATCCAATCTGAAAAATCTTCAAATTCGTGTTTTGGCTTTTGAGTGAAAAGATTATAGGCAATTCTTACGGTTAGCTGTTTCTTTTCATTTAATTCATTAACCACTTTATAATCGTCTGGAAAATTTTGAAAACCACCTCCGGCATCAATGACACTTGTAATTCCGAAACGGTTCAATTCTTTCATAAAATGGCGCGTCGAATTGATTTGGTGTTCATAAGAAAGAGTTGGACCTTTAGCTAAAGTCGAATATAAAATCATCGCATTTGGAGTAGCAATAATAAGTCCGGTTGGCTCTCCATTTGAATCACGTTCTATATGTCCGCCCGGCGGAGCAGGAGTGTTTTTATTGTAACCAACTGCTCTTAGTGCGGCTCTATTCATGATTGCACGATCATACAAATGCAGAATAAAAACTGGAGTATCGGGAGCAATAGCATTTATTTCTTCTAAAGTCGGCATTCTGCGTTCAGCAAACTGAAATTCAGACCAACCACCAACCACACGAACCCATTGCGGATTTGGAGTGCGGTCGACTTGCTCTTTCAACATTCGAAGTGCATCAGCCAAAGATGGAACTCCATCCCAGCGTAATTCCAAATTATAGTTTAATCCGCCACGGATAAGATGAATATGCGAATCATTGATTCCAGGAACAGCTCTCTTATTCTGAAGGTCGATTATTTTGGTTTCTTCAGAAGCAAAACTCATAATGTCGTTGTCATTTCCAACGGCAATAAATTTTCCGTCTTTGATTGCAACTGCCGTAACATTTGGAGTTTCTGGATTGAAACTATGAATTTTTCCGTTGAATAAAATTAAATCTGCTTTCATAAATTAATTGATTAGAGTTGAGCTTTGGATAGGTTCTGATATTGTAAATGCGTTTACTAGATTAGTGTTTCAGCATTGTGTGTGCATATTGAATTCCTATTCCATAAGAACCTCCATATTTTTTCATCAAAGAAGTTACAGGACCATAGGTTTCCTGGCGAGCCCAATCTCTTTGAAGTTCTAATAAATATTGGATAGCAGTTACCGGAATTGCGCCAGCTTGTATCATTCTTTCTACAGCACGTTCGTGAGCTTCTTTGCTTACATCACCACAAGCATCTGTAATTACATATACCTGGTAACCTTCTTCGATTGCAGATAAAACCGGACCAACGATACAAACACTTGTCCATAATCCTGCAAGAACTAGTTTTTGTTTTTTCTTTGCTACAATGGCTTTATAAGCATTTTCATCTTCCCAAGTATTCATTGTTGTACGATCGATATATCCTGAAGTTGCAATTGGATAAAATTCTTCTACTTCTGGAAAAACAGGTCCTGAAAAACTTTCTTCTGCAACAGTTGTTACAATTGTACTTACATTAAAAATTTTTGATGCTCCTGCAACAATGGCAACATTCGTACGTAATTCGTGTACCGGAAGATTGCTTGTGGCAAAAGCCATTTGGCCTTCAAAATCGATTAATACTAAAGCGTGGTTGTCTGGGGTCAATAAGTTAACAGATGGTTTCATATGGTTTATTTTTTAAGATTTATAATTTAGTTAAGCCAATGAAAGGCAAAACTTTTAATTGGTTGTTAAAGAATTTGTCTTTTGAAAAGACGTTTTAAATTATTGATGTACTGAAAGTTTTCTAATCATTTCAGTTGAAACACTGTCGGCATAAGTTCCGAAAGCACTTGTTAGAACACCTTTCAGATTATGGATTTCAGATATAATGCCGTACACAATATCTTCGTCTGCGGGATTACTGTCGCCTTCAAAGCGAAATAAATATTCGATTTTGAATTCTTCCGGCGACAAGCTTTGTTTAGTAGTGTTGCAACGAATACAATCTGAATCAAGATTAAAATCTGCTGTAAAACCTTGAGAACTCAACCATTGCAAAGCTTCAGTAACGGTGTCGAAAGAGGGTTGTTGGAAAAAACTCATAATTTGGTAAGATTAAAACCGCCTGTAAAAACAAAACTTTTGCAGGCAGTTTTGATTGATTTATTTTATAAAAGCCAAAATATCCTTGTTGATTGTTTCTGCCTCAGTTGTAGGCATTCCGTGAGGAAATCCTGGATAAGAAATCAATTTTCCGTTTTTCAGCAATGCAGCAGATTTTGGTGCTTGGTGATAAGGAACAATTTGGTCATCTTCTCCGTGCAATACAAGAACCGGAATATCCAAACTTTTAAGATCTTCTCTAAAATCGGTTTCAGAGAAAGCTTTGATTCCTTCGTAATGCGCTAAAACAGATCCCATCATTCCCTGACGCCACCAATTTTGCTTAATTCCTTCCTGAACGGTTTGCCCTTCGCGATTCCATCCATAAAAAGGAATAGGGAAATCATAAAAATATTGTGATCTGGTAAAAGCTGTTCCGTTTCTGATTTCGTCAAAAATAGACAAAGGCACACCTTCTGGATTTGATTCGCTTTGCACCATAATTGGCGGTACAGCGCTAATGATTACTGCTTTTGCAATACGTCCTTTTCCGTATTTTGCTGCATAACGAATTACTTCACCACCTCCTGTTGAGTGACCAACGTGAATAGCATCTTTTAAATCTAAAGCTTCAACTAATTGAGCAATGTCAGATGCGTAAGTTTCCATATTGTTTCCTTCAGAAGTTTGGCTTGAACGTCCGTGTCCGCGGCGATCGTGTGCAATAACTCTGTAACCTTGTTTTAAGAAAAACATCATCTGTGCATCCCAATCATCACTTGATAATGGCCAGCCGTGATGAAAAACAATTGGTTGTCCAGTTCCCCAATCTTTATAAAAAATTTCTGCTCCGTCTTTTACTGTAAATGTGCTCATGGTTTTTTGATTTTAAGATTAATATTGTTTTAAAATTTTAACTAAAATTGAATACTAAGTTTTTAATTTTAACTTTTAAATCAATTTATATTTTGTTTTGTTATTAGTATGATGCAAATATATTATAGAATAAAACCTGCATCGATTAATCTAGATTAAGAAGTAAAAATGGGGGTGATTTTTTTATCAGAATTTAAGGATCTCGAGTAGAATGCCATTCTTTGTTGATTTTCATTTTCGGTACTTTAATTGATTTATTTGAATACCAAACAATGCCAATTAATGTGCCTAAAAGTATAAAGTCAATGATAATAAGGCTTTGACTGTTTTTAAGGAGTTGTGATAGTTGCGATATTTCGCTAATTTATGAGCTGAAACTGTTTTATATAGAATTTTGAACTTAAAGAGAAAAAGCCAAAAAACTTTTCTGGCTTTTTCGGTTTGAATTATTCGCGAATCGATGATTTATCCTGAAGCGTCATTTTAGCGATTTCATCTTTTCTTTTAAAACTTACGCCATTATATTTTTTAATATAATCGAGTAAATCAGATGTTGTTTTTACCATTTGCGGAGTTCCGCCAATTCGGTCATGAAAACTGATCGACATTTGTCTGCGTTTGGATTCGCTCTCGGCATAAAGCTGATCAAATTCTGCTTTTACCTGATTAAAAAATTGATCAGATGAAAAGTTTTTCCCTTCAATCAAAACGATATCATTGCATCGAATAGTATAAGGAACCACTACAAAATCTTTTTTGTTGGCCTGAATTATAAAAGGTTCGTCCCGGCTTAAATCGTCAATATGATAACTGAAACCTAATTCCTGCAGTATTTTAATGGTGTTTTCCCCACGACGAAGCCAATTTGCGTTATAACCAAAAGCAGTAAATCCGGTAACTTGTTTTATTGCATCGACACCGGCTTTTATAAACTTTTTCTCTTCGTCATAAGACATAGCGTATTGCGAACTCCAATTCATACCATGAGCAGCCGCTTCATGTCCGCGCTGTACAATTTCTTTTGCAAGAGCAGGATTTTGTAAAACAGCAGAACCGACCATATGTGAAGTAACTTTTATTCCGTGTTTGTCCCAGTTGTCCAGCATTCTCGGAATTCCTTCTTTATAACCATATTGATACCAGGTTTCAGCAGGAAAGTCATTATAACCTTTCTGCATGTTTTGAGGAAACGGACTTTCTGCATTTTGAGGCTGACCGCCCGCTTCAAACTGCATGGAAACGGAGACAACTAATCGTGAGCCATCCAACCATTTATTTTGTGTTTCAGAATCCATTTTTTCTTGTTTTATAGTATTTGAAAAAGTGTCAACAGGATTTGCCATTACTGCAGCGCCTGTTAAACCAGCCATTTTTATAAAGTTTCTTCTTGTTGTCATTTTTATATCTTTTGAATTTTATCAAAGTTTTTATTTATCCTATGCTTTTTTAATCTCGCAATCCCGATAGCTATCGGGAGCGGAGACGCAAAGTGTTATTAGAAAGCTTAAAAGAAAAATCTTTGCGTCTTTGCGACTTTGCGAGCAATTTTCAGAAAAAAAAACAATCTTAAAACTTAATCTGCGCCGTTACGCCAGTAAAAAACATATTTTTCCCGGTTCCGGCAGCTTTTAAGAAATCCCCGGCTTTAAACCAGGTTGCTTCAACGCGGAAATACAAATATTGATTTGGGGTGTAAATAATTTCACTTTCCAATTGTTTTCCGATTTCTTTAGCATCGGTAGCATCGCCTGGATAAATCATAATAGTGTTTGGACCATAAATTCCGTCTTCGCTGCTGTATCTCCAAAACATATCATAATCAATAACCCAATCGATATTTTTTGCCAATTCAAAACCAATGGAAGGATGAAAGTCAACTAAATTAGATGGCCCAATAACAGAAGCCAATCCAAAGTAAGCGCCTCTTGGAAACAACGGATTAAAAGTATTTAATTGATTATCACCATTGGTTTTATCACCACTAATCAATTCGACTTTAAAACCAAATTCAGGTTTTAAAACAACAGAAGTAAATTGATATCCGGTATTTAAAGAAACCGTCCAGGCTTTAATATTTTTCGAAGCCACATCTCCAAATTGATAAAGAGCTTCGGCATCATAACGCCATCCGTCATATTTCCCCCAAATACGGGTTCCTACAGAATGGCGTAATTCTTTTCCGCTGGCATCATCAAAGTTGGCATTTGCTCTTTCGTAACCCAAATAATAAAGGTCAATATTTTTGATTGCGGGAATTTTATTGATCACAAAATAACTTCCCCAAAACTGTCTTTTTTTGTTCGAAGAATCATCAAAAATGCCGTCTTCAGCAACCACATAATGACTGTAGAATAAATCGGAACGAAAATTATTGATTCCAAATATGACTTTTGCAGCATCAAAAGATTGACGGTTATTTGGTCCGTCACGAACGGCCACTAAACGTTGTGAACCGTAACTTAATTCTTGTCTTCCGACTCTAAAAATCAATTGTTTATTTTTTTCAGAAAACACATTCACATCAATAAATCCCTGATGTACCTCAAGCGGATTACTATCAACCGGACTCGGATCAATTCTTCCGTTGGCATTACTGCTTTGAAGCTGAATAAAAGCCCGGAAATATTTACTAGAATGAAAATCGGCATGAAGCAATAATCGGTTTAAAATGTAGCCATCGTCATCGACAGGATCATCTCCCCATTTTTCATTTTTGGCATAAAAATATTGATACCTAATTTCGCCTCCAAAGCTTAAAAACGTTTCGCCAGAAGAAGAAAGCGGCATATATTTCATGGTTTTGTACCAATTTTTTTTGACCGTATCTTTTTCCAAAACCTTATAGTTTTCATCAAAACGCAAAGGCTTAAATTCAGGATACGATTGCGCGTGGAGCTGAATACAAATTAGAAATAAAAGAATATATTTTTTCATGGCTATTTGCCTAAGTTTTTCTTAATGTCGTTATATGCATTTGGAATATTGAAATTGTAATGAAGCCAATTAAAAAGAACATAACCTTTATCAAATTCCTTCATCGTTACCGACGCTTTTACCTGATCTAAAGTTTCTCCTTTTTTAACGGCATTTTCTACATTTTCCTTTAAAGCATTTACATAATCAATCGTATATTTTATTCCTTTTTTATTGGTAATTCGGCCGTGACCGGGAACCACAACATCATTGTCTCCAATCATATCATAAATTTTTTGAAGATTACGAACAGGTTCCAAAAAATAACCATCAAAAAGCCAAGGAATTGCCGGACTTTCAGCAATAAATGGATTTCCTGCCCATAATACATTTTTATCTGAATCCTTTAAATATACAAATAAATCGGCTGGAGATTGCGCTGTTCCCGTATTAATAATTTCTACAATTTTGCCACCGCCTAAATCTAATTTCAGACTTTGATTTAAAGCAATTGTAAGATCTGCAGGACGATATACACTTTGTTCAATTCCGCGATCTTTTCCAAAAAGCATGATCATAAATTGTTTGATTCCTTCGAAATTCTTAGCTAAGTTTTCTTTGCAGAATTCATTTTGGATTAAAATAGTTTCTTTTGGAAGCAAATAATTTCCAAAACAATGATCACCGTGATCGCTTGTGTTGACTGCATAAACAATAGGCTTTGGAGTAACAGAACGAATCAGTTTGTACAATTGATCGTATAGTCTTTTGCTCAACATCGTTTCGATTAGTAAAACGCCTTTATCGCCCACAATAAATCCCGCCGAAGTGGCCTGTGGAATTCCTTTTGTAGTTTCTGTTTCAGTTGTTGATGGCGAAACGGCGTAGACATTATCAGAGATTTTATGCAATTGCAATGTCACTTTATTGGCATCCCAAATCGGAACTTCGGGCGGCATTGGAAATTGTGCATATGTTTTTTGTGCCGATAAAAAAACGACAACAAAAAGTATTGCAATTAAAATAGATTTATAATTTTTCATGATGTATTATTTATAAGTTTTAAAAGTTAGCCCACGGATTAAACTGATGAAACGGATTTTCACAGATGAGTTATAAAAAATCTGCGTCAATTCGCCCAAATCTGTGTCATCTGCGTGCTATTCTCATTTTATTCAGAATGTAATTATTTTTGATATCCGCCAAAATATTTCACAGGAGACCAATCCGGAATTACCGCAGGAATCTCTGGACTCAAGGCTTTATATTCCGCGGAAGCGTAAACAATCTTTCCATTTACAATCGTCAAAACCGATTCGATTTTTCGAACGTCATCTGTTTTTGCTGAAAAATAATCATCAGATAAAATCGCCATATCGGCATACATTCCTTTTATTAATTTTCCTTTATCTTTTTCTTCGCCAGAAAACCAAGCACTTCCTGAAGTATATAATTTTAAAGCGGTGAATTTGTCTAAAACCTGATCTTTAGGCCAGAATTGCATGCCGCCAATCGTTTTTCCAGTCAAAAGCCAATACAAAGCCATCCAGGGATTGAAAGTTGAAATTCGGGTTGCATCAGTTCCCATTCCGACAGGAATTCCTAATTCAAGCATTTTTTTAATTGGAGGTAATTGTGTTTTTGGAGCTCCGTACAATTTATTATATAATTCTCCCTGATAATACATTCTGAATTGTACAGCAATACCGCCACCAAGTTTTTTCACGCGTTCGAGTTCAGATGGCGTAATGGTTTCGGCATGATCAAAAAACCAACGCAATCCATTAAACGGAATTTCCTTATTCACTTTTTCAAAAACATTCAGCATTCTGTCAATTGATTCGCCATAAGTGGCATGCAAACGAAAAGGCCATTTGTTTTTGGCTAATAAGCGAATAATAGGTTCCAAATCGGTTTCCATTTCATCAGATAGAACAATTCTAGGTTCTAAGAAATTCTCAAAATCAGCAGCTGAAGCCACGATATTTTCTCCAGCACCTTCTTCAACATAACCATTTGCGACAATCAGATTATCATTTTTATTGATTTGCGTTGTAGCAACCCATTTTTCATAATCTTGTAATTCTTTCCCTTTTTGCTGTGCAAATAGATAATAGGAAATTCGTAAACTCAATTTGTTCTGTTTCGCCAATTCAAGAGACGTAACATAATCAGCAGGAAAATTTTGGCTTCCGCCGGCTGCATCAATGACGCTTGTTAATCCGAAGCGATTCAATTCGTGATTAAACTGAATCGAGCTATTAATGCGCTCTTCCGGACTTAATTTTGTTGTTAAACCCAAAGTCGTATAAATGGCTTTTGGAGTTTCTTTGGCGTACATTAAACCAGTCAAATTTCCGTTAGCATCTTGCTCTAAAAGGCTTCCTTCATATTTAGTGTCTTTTGTATATTTCAAAACTTCAATACCTTTTTTGTTCAAAAAAGCTTTTCCATACAAATACGTTATAAAAACAGGTTTATCAGGAACAGCAGCGTTAATTTCGTCAATTGTTGGTTGTCTTTTTTCTTCAAATTGAAATTCATTCCAGCCTCCAATCACTTTAATCCAAACGCCGTCTGGAGTTCTTGCCGCTTGTTCTTTCAGCATTTCCATGGCGCGTTTTAAGGTTTTTACGCCGTCCCAACGCAATTCAGAATTGTAATTCAAACCTTCGCGAATAACATGCATGTGACTGTCATTCAATCCCGGAATTACCGTTTTTCCTTTAGCATCGATCAATTTTGTTTCTGAAGATTTATAAGAAGAAAGAATATTTTTCTCGGTACCAATGTCCAGAATAATTCCATCTTTCATTGCAATTGCCTGAACAAATTCGTTTTGTTTCTGCATGGTTGCAATTTTCCCGTTATAAATAATCAGATCAGCTTTTTGCTGGGCTTGAGATAGCAAGCCCACAAAAAACGATAATATTAAAAATAGCTTTTTCATGATTTTAATTATTTAGCCAGAAAAAAGGCTAGTAAATCTTTTTGTACCTGAGCTGTATTTTCCTGAACTAACCAATGTCCTGAACCAGCGATTTTAGATTCGGTAACATTTTCTGCAACTAATTTTGAGTGATCTTTAAGAAAAGCTGCTGCAAAATATTCTCCGCCCATTGCTAATAATGGCATTTTCAGCTTTTTCTTTGCGAAAATAACGTTGTCTTTTCCATCCTGATCAAAAGCACCAAACCATTTGAATGCAGCAGTTGTGCCACCTTCAACAGCATAAGCTCTAATAAATTCTGTAGTTTCTTCAGCAGTAAATGGATCTTTTACATGTCCTACAACTGGCCAGAAATTAGTTAAGAATTCTTTTTCTTTTCCTTTAACAATATCTCCAGAAGCCGGCCACGCAAAGAAACCAAACCACCAAGCAGATCCTTTTACATTTGACCAAACTGGTTCAATGCCAGGCAAAAGTGCATCCATCAGAGCTAATTTGTTTACGCTGTCTCCATATTGCGCCGCATAAGCATACGCCACCATAAGTCCGATGTCGTGTCCAGCCAAATTGATTTTTTTATACCCAAGCTGATTCACCAATTCATGAATATCGGATGCCATTGTTTTTTTATCATAACCGCTTTCAGGTTTGTCAGATTCTCCGACACCTCTTAAATCAGGAGCGATTACCGTAAAATGTTTAGAAAGTTCTGGCAATAAACGATTCCACATGTACCAGTTTTGCCCAAAACCGTGAACCAAAACCAAAGGATCGCCTTGTCCGCCAATCACGTAATGAATTTTGATTCCGTTTACAGTTGCTGTTGCATGTTTAAAATTGGATGGTGGGTTTGCAGGAGCAACTTCGGGAGTTTCTGTTGTTGGTGTCGATGCTACGGCAGGAGTTTCTTCTGCTTTTTTGTTGCATGAAATTAAAGTCAATAGTGTAAATCCTAAAAGTAAAAACTGGGTAGTTTTACTTTTGAAGTTTAAATAAGTGCTGTTTACTAAATTCGTTTTCATAATCTTAAATTTTATTGGAATAATTGGTTAATAAATAATTGGTTTTAAATTTTATGGATGTTGTTTTGCAATCCAGTCTTGTATATAAACTGCAATTTCCTGCCAGCCAGGCTGATTCAGAACAAAGTGGTTTCTGTCTGGAAAAACCTTGAAGTTTGTAACAGAATCTTTATCAGTGTATTTTTTATAATTGGAATAATTGAGCGATTCGGGAATTGTATGATCTGCGGATCCTGCAATTAGTAATAATGGTTTGTGAGGCGCTTTAAAATCTACTTTTGCAGCTGAGGTTATAGTGTCGCGAACAATTAATTTAGATTCCGGAATTACAGATTCGCAATAGGCTTTATCTTGCCATTCTTCGGGCATTCCGTTTGTGAAGGCGTATTGCCATTGCGGAAAACTCATTAAGAAAGTTTTTTTTGTTGAGGTGAAAAAACCAAGAGGTCCCCAACCGGCTTTCAAAAAAGAAAACTTAAAAGTCATAATTCCTTGAGGAGGAACAGAATGTATCGCAATTGCAGCCGATGCTAAGTTTCGTTGTAAAAGTATTTGTGCTACCAGTCCGCCAATTGAATGACCAATAATAATAGGTTTCTGCGGCAGATTTTTAGCAATATTTTCAAAATGTTCAATAAGATGTGTTAATCGTAATCCCGCAATTTGAGGATCAGGATGACGATCACGTAAAACACTCGCAGGAGCATCTTTATAGGGCCACGCCGGTGCAAGAGTTTTAAAGCCTTTACTTTCAAAAAAGTCTTTCCACTCATCCCAACATTTATTACTGACAAAAGCGCCCGTGATAAAAAGAATTGTAGTAGGGTTTTCAGTTAGCATAATACATTGTTTTAATGTTATGCCAAACTATAAACTAAAACCGAACCTTTTATTTAAGTTATTGATTGTTAGTGAATTATGTGTTTTAAAGAAAGCTATACCAAACTATATATCGTTGAAAAACGGAAAACAAGTAACTTAATATCGTTTTTTTGAGTTATGAATTATGAGTTATGAATTATGAGTTTTGAGTTATGAGCGAGATAAAATAAATCATTCATAATTCATAACTCATAATTCATAATTAAAAATGACTTCTCTTAATACCCAGCTTCTGCATTCTTGAAGCCAAAGTAGTAGGAGGAAGGCCTAATATTTCAGATGCTCCGCCTGCGCCTCTGATTCTTCCGTTGCATTTTTCTAAAACATTAATAATATGCTCTCTTTCGTTTTCCTGAATGGTTTTAAAATACCACTCATTTGCCGAATTACTTATTTTAATTTCATCAAAAGCAGGAAGTGGAATATGTTCAATGGTATTCGTTTTTGCCAAAAGAATACTTCTTTCGATAAGATTTTCGAGTTCGCGAATATTTCCGGGCCATTGATATGATAAAAGACTTTTTAAAGCATTTTCAGCTATTTCGGTTACATTTTTTCCCGTTTTAACACTATATACAGCAATAAAATGACGAGCTAGAAGACCGATATCTTCTTTACGTTCTCTAAGTGGCGGCAATTGAATTGGAAAAACATTTAATCGATAATATAAATCAAGTCGGAAGCGACCATCTGCGACTTCTTTTTCGAGATTACAATTTGTTGCAGCAATTATTCTGACGTTTACTTTTATGGGAACATTTCCGCCGACACGTTCAATTTCCTTTTCCTGAATGGCGCGAAGTAATTTTGCCTGCATTTCAAGCGGCATATCTCCAATTTCATCTAAAAATAATGTTCCGTTGTTGGCTTGTTCAAATTTGCCAATTCGTTTTTCTGTGGCTCCTGTAAAAGATCCTTTTTCATGACCAAATAGTTCAGATTCTATTAAACTAGGAGGTAATGCCGAGCAATTTATTTTTACAAACGGCTGATTTTTTCTATCCGATAATTGCTGAATGCTATTGGCGATGCTTTCTTTACCTGTTCCGCTTTCTCCTGTAATCAAAACGGTTGTATCGGCCGGAGCAACTTGCAAAATATGATCAAATAATTTTAATAAAGCTGGACTTTTACCCACAATAGATTCAAAGCCAGATATTTTTACATTTTTGCCTGTATTTGTATTTGCAGCTGAATTTGTTTTTTGGACTAATTTTTTGTCGGCATTGATTAAATTTTCAATAGCATAAATTAAAGGTTCCTGAAGTCTGTCGCATAATGTAAGATGGTTTTTGTTGTAATTATCAGCTTGTTTGCTGAAAAATGACAAATATAATCCGCCATTTTCATGCAGTGTCAAAGGAACTGGCAACATTAGATTGGACTTCATATTCATTGAGTTCGCAATCATTTTTTTGATCGGCGTTTTATCGCATATTTTTGTGAAATTCTGATTGTTATAAAAAGTGGCTACAGTTTCTACCTGGCTTTTGTTTCTTAAATCATTTATTTCAGATTCTTTTAAAGCAGTTATGTTTTGCAACTCTTCAATTCCAATTTTTTGATATTCATGCAAACCTGTTCGGGCGTAGCCTAAAACTCTGTTGGATAATTTGCTATCGACATAAAAAACGGCCATTACAAGATCAAATGAAATAAGCGATTGTAAAGAAGTGACAATATTAAGAACTCTGTCATCCCAAGTACCGCTTTTTTTGACAATCGCTTTGAGTTGTTTCTGAAATAAAAGCTCTCTGCGAATAGAAGATTCTATTCCGTGTTCCTGATGGTATTTGGCAATTTCAATTGTAACCAATAAATCCTGTTCTCTAAAAGGCTTTACCAAAAAACCATACGGATGCGTTAATTTTGCTTTACTAAGCACTTGTTCATTTGAATTTGCAGAAAGATAAATAAATGGAATATTATCTTCTTTTAATATTTCGGCAAGGTCAATACCTGTTTCTTTTCCTGATAGAAAAATATCCAATAAAACCAATTCTGGTCTTTCCTGGGCAATATAATATTTGGCATCTGCCACTGAACGCGCCATTCCGGTAACAGAATGACCTGCTTTTTTCAGCATCAATCGCAAATGATTTGCTTCTACAAATTGATCTTCAACAATAAGAATTTTTAATGATTTTGACATTTTATAGCGTTTGATTAATGAAGATTATTTTCTTTGAAAGTAAATTCCAATGATATTTTAGTACCATTTGAATTCGTAATTAAAAACTTTCCTTCGATATCTGCAGATAATCCATGCATTAATTTTATACCTAAAGAAGGATTGTTGTAAGGATCAAAATCGGGTGGAAGCCCAATACCATTGTCATGAACAATTAATTTATAGTTTTCGTCGTCAGTTACTTTAAGCGAAATTGTAATAATATTATTTGTCTGATTTGGGAAAGCATATTTAATAGCGTTGGTAACGGCTTCGTTGAAAATAAGGCCAATTGGAATTGAATGTGACAGCGGTAGACTGAAACTATCAATATCAAGAATGAAACGAATATTGTTTCTAATTTCGAAAGAATCTTTTAGATATTCCGTTAATTCAAAAATATAAGAAGGCATATCAATAATAGATAAACTTTCCGATTGATACAATTTTTGATGAATCAAAGACATGGCCTGAATTCTGTTGTGACTACTGTTGATGGCCTGAATCGCTTCTTCATTTTTTAGAAATTCGGCCTGACTCGCCAATAAACCAACAACCATATGCAGATTGTTTTTTACGCGGTGGTGAATTTCCCGCAACAGCCATTCCTTTTCGACAACCAGATTTTGCAGTGTATTATTTTTTTTATTTATTTCATTTTGTTGTGTTTCCAGAATTATATTTGTTTTTTTCTTGAACCTATAGCTTTTGTAAAGCAATCCAAGAATTATAAGTAAGAGAACCACAAAAGTTATCATCGAATTACGCAAAAACACCTCATTTTTAAGTCTGCTTTCCTGCAAAAGTGTTGTGTTTTTAAGTCTTATAATATCCCGGTTTCTTTTATCGGCTTCATAAATAATATTCAGTCTGGAAGAAATAGGTAAAATTTCGTCTTCTTTTAGATGCGCTGCTTTATAAAAAAATACGGCTTTATTTAGAAAATTTAGCGATTTATTAAAATCCGAATAGGAAAAATAAAGTTCACTTATTTCTCGATAGCAATCACCAATTCTTTGATTGTTTCCTGATTTTTCGAATATCGCTGCAGCTTTAAAAATGGGAACTAATCTTTCAGGTATTGGTTTCCTTGTTCTCATTTTTGCCGACCAAACCATGACCCAGGATTCTGCCAAATCATCCAACTGATTTGTTTTGCTCAATGCCGCGATTGCTTTTCTGGCGGTAGCTTCAATCATCGAATCGTTATTTCTCAACTGATACACCATTGAAAGTTGTAGATAACATTTTCCAATATAAATATTAGAATGCAAGGCTTGGCTTATTCTAAGGGCATCTTTGGCATAGTAAAATGCTTTTTCTAATGTTTTAGGATTGTTATAAGAAGCTTCATACCAATCGCTTACTTGCAATAAAATTTTAACTTTATCGATGTTTTCCTGAAGTCCATCTAATAATTTTTCAGCTTTTTTTACTTGTTGTTCTGTATAAGCAGGTTCTTCATCAATATTATTTTCGGGAACAAGCAACTTCATTTCAGACGTTTCAACTTGCTTTAAATCTTTTAAAAAAGGCGAGGCATTTAAGTCTCCAATTGCAAATAATACAAGGAGGAACAAAATTATTTTTGTTTGATTAGAGAACATTTTTCGTAGAATTAAACTGGTTATACGAAGGTATTGATAATAATGTACTTAAGATTGAATTATCATAAAAACAATAGCCAACGATATTTCGTTGGCTATTGTTTTGTTAAATGCTCTAATAGAATTTCGGCAGTTCGATTAATTACATGAGATTCGCTGCATTTATTATAATTTCTGATAGCATAAATGGTGATTCATTTATTTTAGATATTATTCGGCAGCCATTACGTTTACTGTATTTAATGCAATATCATTTAACAAACAATCGGCTTCTTTTTCTTCTGCCAATGTTTGGGTCAATAATTTTGCAGCATCATTTTCACCTAATGTTTTTGCAAAGGCGCATAAAGTTCCATAAGTAGCAATTTCATAATGTTCGATTTTTTGTGATGCTGCAATAATTCCTGCATCTCTTACTGGGCCAGGTGTTGTTTCAACTAAAATACTATCACCTTCTTTGAGTAAACCGGCCATAGCTTCACATTTTTTTCCTTCAGCTTTTTCTTTTAAAAGCTCAAATACCTCATCAAGCCTTGCTATTTGATTTTTTGTGACCAAATGATGCTCCAAAATACTTTTTGAAAGTACTGGAGATGTTGCATTTTCAGCCATTTTAGGAAGGGCATTTACAAGTGCGTTTTCAGCCCAGTAAATATCTTTCAGATTATCAATAAAGAATTCTCTTAACTCTTTGGCGGCGTCTGCGGCTGGAGAAACTATGTTATTGGTTTTGGATTTAAGAGCTTTATTTTCAGTTGGTTTTTCAAGATTTTTCATGTTCAAAATTTTTTAGATTAGTTGTATAAGTTTTCTTCTCGTTGCCAAAAACGATGCATGGTCATTGCTGTTATAAAATCCTGTGCAAATTCTGCGGTAGCAATTTCACTTGAAATTATAATACCCGGATCATAATCAGTAATTTGAGAAACGAAAGCGGCCGAGCTTACTATTTTTGAAGCATCACCATCTGTTCCAATTACTTTACAATGTTTGTAAGCATCATTTAAAAATTCAAGAACATCTTTGTTTTCTGAAAGAGTCTTTACATCAAGTCCGTGGGGAATATAAACGGCATCAAATAAAACGGAGGAAACGGTAAGAAGACTGAAATCTACTGGAATTTCACCATTAGAATCGGTCGAAATCGAGCCTAAATGCGGTGCAATAACGCAACCTTTGGCATCTTCTTTTTTGAGTGCAGTTTTCATATTTGCAACAGCAGTTTCTGAAACTCCATCTGAACAAATAATAGCGACTTTTCGTGAAGCAATTGTGGGTGAATTAGTTGGATTATTAATCATGCTCAATGCATCAGATGTTTTTATTGTTTGGTTTTTGGTTTGTGGTTCATGTTTTCCTCCTTCATTTTCTGGTGAAACGCCATGGTTAATTGGGGTTTCAAGAATAGGAGGAACTTTTGCACCAAGTCCAATCGCTACTTTTTCGGCTAATTGTTGGTCAATTTGCGATAACAAACCGAGCATTCTGTTTCGTATAGCCGTTGTCTGTACTTTTCCAAGTTCAAAACGCAAAGCCTTAACAATATGGCTTTTCTCTTCGGAGGTTTGACTATTGAAGAATAATTTGGCCTGACCAAAATGATCATTGAAACTTTCGCTTCTTTCTCGAATTTTATGCGCGTCAATACGTTCATTAAAACTTGAAAAGCCACCTTCAGCAATTTTTGCCTGATACGGACAGCCTCCGCCAAGTGAATTAGGATGATAACTTACACGTCCTTTATTAATTTCCTGACGCATATGTCCGTCACGCTGATTGTTGTGAACTGGTGCAATACTTCTGTTAATTGGAATTTCATGAAAGTTTGGACTTCCTAATCTGGAAAGTTGCGTATCGGTATAGGAGAATAATCTTCCCTGAAGCAACGGATCATTTGTAAAATCAATTCCAGGGACAACATGTCCGGGATGAAAAGCAATTTGTTCGGTTTCTGCAAAGAAATTATCAGGGTTTTTGTTGAGAACCATTCGACCGACAATAGTAACTGGAACAATTTCTTCTGGAACAAGTTTTGTTGGATCAAGCAAATCAAACTCGTAATTATTTTCATCTGCTGATGGAATAATTTGAACACCTAATTCCCATTCAGGAAAATTTCCCATTTCTATGGCTTCCCATAAATCTTCTCTGTGAAAGTCAGCATTTTTTCCTGATATTTTTTGCGCTTCATCCCAAGCAACGGCATGCGTTCCTAGTTTAGGTTTCCAATGAAATTTTACAAAAACTGATTCTTCTTCAGCATTAACTAATCGGAAAGTATGAACTCCAAATCCTTCCATCATTCTATAGCTTCTCGGAATAGCACGATCTGACATTACCCACATAATCATGTGCATAGACTCGGGCATTAGCGAAATGAAATCCCAAAAAGTATCGTGTGCCGACGCAGCTTGAGGCATTTCGTTGTGCGGTTCCGGTTTAACGGCGTGAACAAGATCTGGAAATTTTGATGCGTCCTGAATAAAAAATACGGGAATATTATTGGCAACTAAATCATAATTTCCTTCCTGAGTGTAGAATTTAACAGCAAATCCTCTTGCATCTCTAGCCAAATCTGTTGATCCTCTTGATCCTGCAACGGTTGAAAATCGGACAAAAACGGGAGTTTTTAAACCTTTTTCCTGTAAAAAGCCCGCTTTGGTTAGTTCTGGAATTGGGTTCGTAACTTCAAAAAAACCATGTGCTCCAGATCCACGTGCATGAACAATTCTTTCTGGAATTCTTTCATGATCAAAATGCGTTATTTTTTCTCTTAAAATAAAGTCTTCCAATAATGAAGGCCCTCTTTCGCCACTTTTGAGCGAATTGTTATCATCATTGATTTTAACGCCCTGATCAGTGGTTAAAAATTTATTTGTTCCGTCTGATTTGCTTGTGGACAAATCACGTTGTTTATCGTCTTGAAAATTTTTCATAAATATATTTTTTTAGGTTAATTCCTGAATGCAGCAACTTGAAGAAACTGACTTTTTTGATAAGCTGTAAATGGTGGTTACCTTATTATAAAGTCATTTCAAAGCTAGTAAGAGAATACTTAAAATATTTATAGGTTTAATAGTGTTGTTTTACAGGATTACCATTTAATTGTTTTGTAAATCAGATAGTTATTTGTGGAAGAATGATTTTGAAGATCAGTTAAATAATGAAAAAGAAATGAAAATTAAAAGCGCATAGATTTTGTTCGAGGCGTTTTTTTGATTTTCTGCTAGGGCTTTGTGAAGTCAGTTGGAGAAATATGAAAAGTATCCCTCAAGTTAAAAATCTGTTTTACACTTTATATAGAATTGTTTTTATATTAATGCTAAGAAATTTTTTTCAATCAAAAAGCAAGGAAGTTAAGCACTTTCTCCGCAAGGATTCTAGATTCCTTCAATAATGATGCTTATATTTGGGAGTATTAATATTAATAATGCTATCAATGAAGAAAATTGGATTTTTATCGTTTGGGCATTGGGCAAATCATCCTTCATATAAAGCTCGTACAGCAAGCGACACATTGCTTCAATCCATTGATTTAGCCGTTGCGGCGGAAGAAATTGGTTTGGACGGCGCTTATTTCCGTGTGCATCATTTTGCACGACAGTTGGCATCGCCATTTCCTTTACTTTCTGCCATCGGTGCTAAAACAAGCAAAATTGAGATTGGGACAGGTGTAATCGATATGCGATATGAGAATCCATTATATATGGTTGAAGATGCCAGTGCTGCTGATTTAATTTCAGAGGGACGTTTACAATTAGGAATAAGCAGAGGATCACCGGAACAAGTTATTGATGGTTGGCGCTCCTTTGGATATGAACCCGAGCAAGGTGAAACAGATGCCGATATGGGACGAAAAAAAGCTTTAGAATTCCTGGAGAAACTTAGTGGTGAGGGATTTGCAGAACCAAATCCGTATCCTATGTTTCCAAATCCGCCTGGTTTGTTGCGTCTGGAACCCTATTCTGAAGGATTACGAGAAAGAATTTGGTGGGGAGCAGCATCTAATGCTACTGCTGTCTGGGCAGCTGAAAACGGAATGCATTTGCAAAGTTCTACGCTGAAATATGATGAAAATGGAAAACCTTTTCATATTCAGCAAGCGGAACAAATCAGATTGTATAAAGAAGCCTGGAAAAAAGCGGGACATGATCGCGAACCAAGAGTTTCAGTCAGCCGTTCCATTTTTGCGCTGGTCACAGATCAGGACAAATATTACTTTGGCGATCAAGGCAAAGGTTCTGATAGTTTTGGTAATATTGAAAGTGATAAACGAGCCATTTTCGGAAAAAGTTATGCTGCAGAGCCAGAGAAACTAATAGAAGAGTTAAAACAAGATGAGGCCATTCAGGAAGCTGATACACTGCTTTTAACAATACCAAACACATTAGGCGTTGACTATAATGTGCATATACTTTCTTCGATATTAAAATATATTGCTCCAGAGATGGGTTGGCGATAGTTTTTAAAATTCGTGATTATTAAAATGCCCCAAAAAGTTAAATACTATTTTGGGGCATTTTAAAATCTCTATAAAATCTTATGATGACTTTGATTGTGGAGAAAAACGATATTGCAATGGAGATATTTTCATATGTTTTTTAAAAAGACGTGAAAAATAATATGGATCATCATAACCCAAATCAGCAGCAATTATTTTTACTTTAACCTCGGAGGTTATTAATAATAAACAGGCCTGTTGTAATTTTAAGTGAATAAAATAATCCAACGGAGCCATTCCGGTGCTTTTTTTGAAAAGCAGTGAGAAATGTGAAGGCGATAAATTGTTTATTAATGCCAAATCTTCTAAAGTGATTTTTCCGCCCAGATTGTTTCTCATGTAAGCAATAGTGTTGCTTATCGAATCTTTTTCGTCCTGTTTTTTTTCATTGACATTGACATCAGGATATAAAAAGGAGGAAAGAAAATGATATAAGCATAAATTTGCCTTGGTAATATTTTCTTTTCCATAACCCATTTCAAGGCTATGGTACATGGTATTCCATAGTTCTATTCCTTTTTCGTTATAGGCGATTTGTCGGGGGCCATCAAATAAACCAATATTGAAGCTTTTATTAAAAACGTCTATTTTCCGACTGCTAAAATGAACCCAATATATTGTCCAGGGATCATCTTCATCGGCTCCGTAAATTATATGCTGATTTGTTGCAGGAATTATAAAAAATTGATTTGGCCGAATTTCAAAACGAATGCCATTTACAATATTCCAGCCTTTTCCACGTACACAGTAAATTAGAATATTATCTGTGCATCCTTTTTTTCGTTCCCTGTAATAATAAGTGGCGTTAGGGAAATATCCAATATGAGTAATATACAAATTACCTAAGACAGGATTTTCTTCAATTGCTTTTTGCCAAATATTATTAGGCAAGGATATTAATTTTTCCGTCCGAAATTCATCGTGTTGTTTAAAACTTTCCATGATAATTTAATATGAACAAAAAAGCATTTATTGCTAAAATACGATTTTATTTTCTTCTGTTTTAATTTTAAAATGATTTTTGAATGCTCTGTAAAATACAATTTTAATCGTCTTAGTTATTTCGTCGGGCGCAAATTTTTTTAATCTAGTTTAGGTTTTATAGTGTTGTAAATTAAGTTGTTACAGTGTGTTTTTAATAATTGATTTAAAAAATAAAAAGGCTTTTTTATTTTCAGATTTTAAGAAATAATTTTTTATATGAAAAATATTAGGTTATTTTTTTCTTTAATAACCCAATAATAAGATAATCCATTACGGTAATTTCTTAAACTCTTCCTAGTAATCTTATAGGCATATAAAAGTATTTTCTTAAAATAAGCAAATGAGACAATAATAAGATTGTCCATCATAATAATAAAATAGTCCATTTATTTTAACATGCGAATAAAATAGATTTGTTTATATTTAACAAGTGTTTAAGTGTAAGAAAAATGCTGAATTTTACACGTTTGCTTGAAAACTATTACTTTTTTAAAAATAACTTTATGTTAAATTATTGATATTTAGTTTTTTATAAAATTACAAAAATATATTGTCAAATACTTAAAAAGAACCCTGAATGAAAAAATAATCACTAAAAGTTAATCAAAAAAAAGCTCGACATTTTACTATGAATTTTTAAAGTTAAATTAAAGAATGTAAAGAAGATAATGCTGCCAAATCTATAATAAAACTAATCAACCAACTAACTTAACCTATGGCAAAAAGACTACCCAAACTACCTCCTTTACTGCAAAGTAAAATTTACAAAACCGGACAAACAAGAAGCGCGAATGATGATGTGATTTTTCAAAATAGAGCCAATAGAAATGGCACCGTTTTGATTCCTTTTGAATCAATTGATTTATTCGATATTTCCGTTCTAACTTCTCAAAAATTTGAAAGCGGATTTATTGTGGTTATGAGTCCTGACGATTATTACGCCAATCCTGAGGCATTAATTACAATGAAAGCCAAGAAGCTAAAACTTGGTGTTAATACTATTTTATTTTATGAGACAAGGACACAATGGAATAATTTTAATCCTTATAAAAATAAGCTCTCTGTAGCTGAGAAAAGGGCAGTTCCTATTGATGGCCATTTTGTTGCAAGAATAGTATCATCAGGAATAAAAGGCGAGGAGAAAATCATTCTCGGTTTTAATACCAGCAACTGCAAAGGTGCCGGAATTAGAGTTGCAGAATATGCTCCACTTTCAACAATCAAATCCTGTCATTTGCAATTAGAATATTTATTCTGGCTTTGCTACGATTCTGATGAAGTAGCGCTCAACGCTGGCATGACGGAAAGTGATATTGAAAATCGAAAGGCCGCTATTATTACAGCCTGTAATAATCAAAAACTATCTAATACCGACCGACTTTACAAGACGCGAATTATTGACAATGTAAAAAACACGATTTGCCCTCTTTGTTTAAAAAAATTAAGCGCCGGGGCTTTTATGATCAATTTTTTTGAATCATCTGAGAAATCATCAGATATCGACAAAGAAATTAGTCAGATCAACCTTTTTTACATTAATCAGTTGAAAATCGGAGAATTTAACCATTCACCATATAATTTGGCTTGGGGACATCAAAGTTGCAACATGATTTGTAAAGAAACCGGGGTAATTGAAACTATTAAATGGATGAAAGAAGTGGTAGTAAATACCATTATTTTCAATAAAGATTCATCCAATTAAAGTATAGAATATGCTGAGATATATTTTATTGAAAATATATACTCTAAAAACAGCATAATTCTATAAAATCATAAATCCACTATTCAATAAAAAGAAAGGCCATTTGTCAAAATGCTAGCCATGCTCATTTGCAGTAATTGCGGTTTATATTTTTGTGTTTAAAGTCAAAAAAATATAAATCTTGATTAGTGATTTGCAAAGTTTCCCTTTGAATTTGTTTAAAAAGTGGTATCAAAAAAAATTAAAAATCATCAAAAAAGTAAAAGAAATGATCAGCGACTTAAGAAAAAAATACATGGAAAATTATAGTGGTTTTCCAAAAGAAATTTGGATTTTGACATTAATAACCTTTATAAACAGAACAGGAACAATGGTAATTCCGTTCCTCTCAAAATATATGCGAGAGAATCTGCATTTTGAATATAATCAGATTGGCTGGGTTATGGTTTGTTTTGGTGTTGGTTCTTTTATTGGAACCTGGCTAAGCGGCATTTTGTCTGATAAAATCGGATTTTATAAAGTAATGATAGGCAGCCTTTTTGGAAGCGGTATCATCTTTTTTATGTTGCAGTATATAACATCATTTGAAGGGTTTTGTTTTTCAATTCTACTTTTAACAACTATAGCAGATATGTTCAGGCCGGCAATGCTGGTATCCTTAAATACTTATACTCGAAAAGAAAATAAAACGAGGGCATTGGCATTGGTAAGATCAGCAACAAGTTTGGGCTTTTTATTTGGTCCTCCTTTAGGCGGTGTTATAATTATGCTTATTGGATATAAATATCTGTTTTATGTAGATTCAGCTACTTGTATACTTGCGGTTTTAGTCTTTGTTCTTTTAGTGAAAGAAAGAAAACTGCCTTTTAAACTCAAAAAAAACAATATTGGAGTAGACAAATATGCGATATTAAAAGATAGAGCTTTTTTAACGCATATGTTCATTTCGTTGATTACTGGTATTATGTATTTTCAGGTATTTACGACATTGACTCTGTATCACAGAGAACAATTTAATTTATCAGAAGTAAACAGCGGTTTGATTTTAAGTTTTAGCGGAATATTGACATTGCTGTTTGAATTGCCGATTGTTAATTATGTAGAAAGAAACAGAATTAATAAGTTGAATGTCATTATGGTAGGTTTGGGCTTTATGGTGCTTAGTTATATCCTTTTATTGATGAATGACAAATGGTACGGAATATTGTATGTAATGATGTTTTTTATGACGCTTGGGGTAATGTTGACTTTTCCTTTTGCAAATTCGTTTGCTATGACGAGATCACATAATAATCAAGAGGGGAGATATATGTCTGTTTTTACAATGAGTTTCAGTCTTGCGCATATTTTAAGTGCTAAGACAGGTATGGAAATTGTCGCGTATGCGAGCTACAGAGCAGATTTCATATTTATGAGTTTAATCGGTTTATTTGCTATTTCGCTTTGTTATTGGCTGGTAAAAACGGTTGAAAAAGAAACAATAGAAACTAAAATAAAAATAGTGCAATCCATTTTTGTTGATAAAAACAAGAAGCTATAACCGGCTTTGATTTGAAAATGAACCTATAATTCCTTTTCAATGTTTGAATAAAAATGAGCTTTTCATATTATTAAAAAATACTCAATTAAGATGAAAAAAAATATTGCATTCATAGCCATAATTATTTTTATTTTTTTGATTCCTTCGAACTTGATTTCTCAAGAACTTTATGCAGGAATTGAAATAGGAAGCAAGGGAATAAAAATGTCGGTAATAAATGTCCAAAACATTAAAAAAGGAAAATACGAAGTAGTTGATTTTTGGACAGAAAATATTGCTATCGCGAAAGGGATTTCGATAGACGGAAAATTAGCCGAAAATGATATTGAAACGGCCTTTAATGTGACAGTGAAAAATTACACCAAACTACTAAAGGAATTCAAAATTGAAGAAAAAAACATATTTATAGTTGTATCTTCTGGTGTAGGAATGGCCAAAAATGTAGACGTATTGCTTCAAAAACTATACGTTTTTACAAATATTAATGTAGCCATAATTACTTCTGATACGGAAGCAAAATTATTGCTAAAAGGATGCATTCCGCCAAAAGAATATTCGGATTCTTTAATCCTTGATATTGGAGGAGGGAATACTAAGGGCGGATATGTAGAGGAATTTAATGAGGATGATATTTTGGTGTTTTATCCTGTGACTTTAGATTTAGGTACAGTAACTTTTACTGAGAAAATAAATAAAAATGCAAAAACCAATTCGGTTGATGAGTTTAATGAATTGCTTGTTAATGCATTACCTGAATTAAAAGAACAGACCGATCATTTATATCAGCAAAGTCCTAAAATCAATAACAAAAAAAATGTATACATGTCTGGAGGTGCAGTTTGGGCATTCTACACATTGTATAAGGGGAAAAGTGCAACAGAAAATTTTAGTCCGTTTGAAATTAAGGAAGTTGCAGATTACAACAACATGATAAAAACAGATTATGCAAAATTTGAAGCATTAGCATCGCAAAATAAGGATGTTGAGAAGGTATTGAAGACGTATTCTCAAAAATACTTAATTGCAGCAAATTCAATATTGCTGACTGTATTAGAGAAAATTCCTGATGTCAAATCTAAAAAAATCTATTTTACGAAACAGGGACAAATGGCATGGTTGCTTTCTTATATCGCTGATTCTGCAAAAAGAGCAAAAAATATTCGCTAAGGATAACTTTTAAACTATAATTCTTTATATAGGTTGAAAACGAGGGATTTTGATGCTTAGTTTTTAATATTGTGATTTATAAATCAAGCTCCAAATAAGTAGTTTTATAAATATGTGAAGAGAAAGTGAAATGATACAAAAAAGCCAGTAATCTAAAAGATTACTGGCTTTTTTATTGATATTTTTTAATTAGTTAGGTTTTGGCTTTTAATTCTAAAATCAGGCTTTTTTCTCATGGATGAACTGGCAAATAATTCATCGTTTTTGAGTTTTATAAAATCGATTCCGAATTCTTTTCCTTGATACCAATTACTAATGAAGGCATTGGTAGCAGTATTTTGCGTTGTTCCAATAATCTTTGTATCATTAATAAGCAGATCTTTTAAAATTATTTTCCCTAAAAATTCATCAGAAATTGTAACGGTATCTGAAAATATAATGAGGTGGCTAAATCCTGATATTACAGAATTGGTCAATGTTAAAAAAGTATTTTCTCTAATTAATATCGCTTCGTGTTTTAGTCCTTGAATTTCAGTTCCAATATCCTCTGTATGCATCATCGTGATATTGGTAGCATTTACTCGGGTCATTTCTTTTTTGCTGTCTAAAACTTCTCCTTTTCGGGTATCAACCGTTTCCATTTCAAAACAACGAGATCCGTAGCTATCAGATAGAAACGGACTTCGAATGGCAATACTGTTAGAGAGATTGCATTGGACACCTTGTGTAAAATCAAAATCATCATCTGCGGAGCGCAGAGATACTAAATTGTTGGCATTTACATATCCGCCATAGAATTGAAAAGAATCCTCATCGGATGAAGTAACCTGGATATATTCTAATTTTGTTTTACTTCCAACCCCAGCTAGCGATAGGCCATTTATTGGTCTATTACCAGATGTTTTTTTTCCTGAAAACTCAATTCGGACATATTTTAAGATTCCAGAATCACTTTCTTTGTTATCACCACCATATTGTGCTTTTTGTGGATCAAGATCGAAATCCAAAATACCAACTCCTCCAGTTTTGTTTATTGGCGCATCTCCAAAAACAATAATGCCTCCCCAATCACCCGGATTTCGATCTCCTGAGTTCTTGTTAGAGGTAAAAACGATTGGGTCAGTTTCGGTACCTTCAGCGATAATTTTGGCGCCTTTTGTAATTACTAATGTAGTTAAAGTATCAGTATCACACCTTATAAGCGTACCGGGCTGAATGGTCAAAGTTACATTTGGAGGAACATAAACGGTACCAACTAATATATAGACATTTTCTTTTTTTAATGTCATATTTGCACTAATAGTACCATTTAGTATTATAGAGGCTTCATTATAATTGGTTGTTTTTGGATTAAAATTTGTCCACATGTTCAGCCAATTGGTATCGCCGTTAATACCTTTAGTATTTTGTGCATTAATTAGGATTGTGAAAGTAAAAAATACAAGCAATATTAATTTATTCTTCATAACGTCTCACTTTTTTAAATTAATTAATATTTTAAAAAAGGCCGACTTTAAAAAAAGTCAGCCATTTCACAATTTCAAATCATTATAATTTAGAAGCAATCTCTTTTTTGTATTTGTTCAGAATTGCTTTTGTCATTCCTAAGTTTGCTTTAGTGGAATCAACTGCGAGATAGATCATATATAAGTTATTCTCAGAAACATCAATAATGTGAATTTGGGAAGTTAACGTAATCATGATATCTGAAACAATCTGATTTTTAAGTCCTAAAGCACTAACAGCGTTCATTTTTGCTTTTACAACTTCAAGGTTAAAAGCAGATGCTAATTCTGGATCAAATTCTGGAACTACTGAAAGTGAAAAGTATGACATTCCTGTTTGAATTTCTGCAATTGAAACTGCGATAAATCCTGGTACATTTTTTTCTAGATCGTCTCCGAATTGTTTTAAAAAGTCTGACATAATTGGGTGTATTTAATTGGTTAATATTTGTTTTTTTCTTTAGCTGTTGTCGACTTTACAAATATATTTTTAAAAATATCCAGCTATCAATTTTCGATAAATTGATTTCTTCTTTTTTCCTACTTTTTTTTGGAGTTCTAACTTTTTCTTGGAATGTTTTCTAAAAAAATACTGACAATGAGGCGTTTATATTTTATTTTTTTATCACCATTTAGTGGTTGTTTTTTTAAATATTCGAATTATTGTGTTTTTTGGCATAAGTATCTGTTAATGAGTTATTTGTGTTTTTATTTTTTTACCATCTGGTGGTGGAAGAATTTTGATTTTGTTTTTCTTGTTTTTTGTAAGACTTTGTTTTTGTGGTAATTATAGTTTTAAGCTTATAATTTTAGCCTTTACGTGGTGTTAGAATTGTAAAAAAACTTTTTTGGGAATTATAATTGTAGGAAAAATTTAAAATAAGCATAATAAACCAAGTATATTTACGTAAGGTAAAATAGTGGCTTATTATTGGTTTCGTCTATTTTTTGAAATCAGAAGGAAAAAAACTAAAATTTAGGTATCAAAATCTTATCGGTAAATCATTAATTTGATGGATATATTTATTCTTTTGAATTCTCAAGTTGTACTTTAAATTTACCCCAATAAGGATTATCTGCCATTTGTGAATGTCCAACTATAATAATATGATTTCCTTTTTGGGTGAGTTGTATTTGCAAGTCCTTTCCAAAAGGCCCGTCTGAAGAGTTATCAGGAAAAATAATTTGGTTAAAACGTATGTTTCCATTGTCTGTTGCCAAAATAATCTTTCCGTTTAATTCACCCAGATTTTCATTTTTGAATTTTATAAATACGCGAGGGTGAATTGAATCTAATTGACCTTCGGCTATGTATAAACCTTTGGCATTTTTAAAATTCATGAAAATAGTGTCATCAATTTGTTTGTTTTCTTTTCTGTATTTTTCAATGGCGATTGTATCGGAATTGTGAACAGAATTATTTTTAATTTCTTTTTGCTGACAGGAATAAAAGAAAACTGAGATCATAATATATATAACATTTTTCATAATCTATTTTTTAAGTTGAGTATCTCAAATTTAAATTTCTTTGGAAAATTTTGGTTATAAAATAATGTATTAGATTTTATAGGATTTAGATCTAAATCTAATACTGAAATAAATACCTTATTTATAGTATTGTTAAATGCGGAAACCCGTAACAAATATTCTAATTCCTTTTGTTTATTTGAGTGTCATTAATTTAGCAAGATTTTTAAATGAAAATAGTACAAAGTTTTTGGTCAGGAAATTTGACAGATTTTAGAAACAATTATGGATGGCTTTCATATAAATATAATTGGATGAGCTGGTTATTGAGCTGCCATCAATTAGTTAAATATCATAAAGAGGTTGAACTTTATACAGATCGTTTTGGATATGAAATATTAATTACAAAATTGCAATTGCCTTATACTAAAGTTCATGTGATTTTAGATGATTTAAATGATTACCATAAAGATCTTTGGGCAATTTCTAAGATTAAGGTTTATGAAATGCAAAATGAACCGTTTTTGCATATCGATGGCGATGTTTTTGTATGGGAATCTTTAGAAAACAAATTTAAAGATGCTGCTTTAATCACTCAAAATTTAGAAATTACAGCAGATTGTTATATTAAAATGTGGAATGAAATTTCGCCGAATCTTTCATACATGCCAATTGAAATTGAAAACTATCATAAGCACACAAAAAATTTTGCTTGTAATATGGGAGTTGTTGGCGGAAATGATATTGACTTTTTTAAGGAATACACAAAAAGGAGCATTGACTTTGTAGATAAAAATAGAAGCTCTTTGCCAGAAAATAATTTCCATAATTTTAATCTTTTCTTTGAACAGGTCTTGTTTTACCAACTTGCTATAATAGAGAATAAAGAGATAAAATTTTTATTTGATGAAGTATTCGACGATGGTGAATATATAGGTTTTGCTGAATTTCAAGAAGTACCAGATAAAACGTATTTGCATTTATTAGGAGTTTATAAAAGAAATCCTCATGTATGTAAAGCCATGGAAGTATATATAATGAAGAATTATCCAGAAAGTTATTCTAAAATCACCCGATTAATTAATGAAGCAGAAGGGAATCAAAATGAAATTGAATTTTTAACAAATGAGAAGGTTGGTGAATTGATTTCAGATTTTGATTTAGAGTTGAGAAATAATGTGTTTACATCTGACAATGATTTATTGAAAAGAAACTTATATACAGAAGGCTTGCCACGTTATCTGCAGAGACTGCTATTTAATAAAGAAGATTTTAATATTGTGTTGCTCGATGGTTTTGAGCAAGTATTTACTACTCTCGACGATCAGGAGCTTTCCTTTTTAGAAATTAAAGAACTCAATTCTGTATCAAGAAAATACGATTTAGATGATTTAGATGAAGCTATTTTATCTGAAATATCAGAGGGAATCCGATATTTTGATCTTATAGCCAAAATGTACACTCATTTTGACGATGATTCTCAAGAGGCAAAAAATGACTTTTTAATGCTAATTAATAAAATGTTGTCAAATTATATCGTTTTTAAAATAATTGCCATCTATCAATAATTTTAAAATTTCTAAAACTCACATTAACTAAAAACGCCTAATCATAAATTAAAATTAGCAGTTAATATCAGAGGTTGCCGTATTTAGTATAGATTAAGATTTGTGTTTTTCTTGAGTTAAATTTTTACCCATTGATAGTGTTATTTAACATATTTGCTCGCATTTGTTTTAAATGAATTATGTTAAAGTTTTAAAATATGCGGTTTCCCGTAATAAAATGTTGGTATAAAAAATCATATTTGTAAGTAGAATTTTGCTTTTGTAAACTCAGAATGTAACTTTCTAATTACAAAATATTGGATAATTTTTCTTGTATGCTTATAAAAGTATAATTAACGGATTGGAAATTCTATGGTACATTTAGTTCAAAAGTATTTAAGCATAAACAATTTTGCAGATCAAAAATTTGCATTCAAAGATTTGTTTGAATCTCATCCTGACTTTCCTAGTTTATTTGCTATTACTGATAGTTTAGAATCACTGGCTATTGAAAATTCTGCACTCAAGATTTCAAATGATCAGCTGTTCGAATTACCAGATTCTTTTTTGGCAATTTATAATAAAGATTTAGTTTTAGTTACAAAGAGTAAAACTTCAATAAAAATTGAATTTGAAAAAACAGGAGGGAAGAGTTTGTCGTTTGATGATTTTATCAAAGGCTGGAATGGAATTATTTTAGTTATTGAACCCAATCCTACTTCTATAGGCAAAACTTTAAAAACAGCTTTAAAATGGTTCTGTTATAGTTTGCCAGTTTTTGCCTTATTAATTATTTCAATTTTTAATAATAATTATGATACGAGTGGAATTATTTTCTTTTCAACTTCGGCGGTGGGATTAGTTTTCAGCATTTTTATTATTAAAGAAAAATTAGGGTTAAAAAATGAAATCGTTTCTCAGTTATGTAATAGAAGTTCAAACGTATCATGCGAATCTGTTATTAGCTCAGATAAAGCTAAAATTAACGAATGGCTTAGTTTTTCAGATTTACCAATCCTCTTTTTTGGAATCAATCTCACATCTTTATTGCTTAATCCATCTTATTCAAATAATATAATAGGCTTGCTGAGCTTGCTTTCTTTGCCAATAATTGGATATTCTATTTGGATACAAAAAATGCAATTAAAAAAATGGTGTTTGCTTTGTCTGGCAGTATCTTTTTTAATTATGTTTCAAGGCGCTGTATGGGTTTTTATGAAAAATTCATTTGTTTCTATTACATTTTCCAGTTTGTTTTTTTATCTGTTTTCAATGGTATTGATTAGCTCTTTTTGGTTGATTCAGAGCAAAACATTAGAAAATAAAATTAAAGCAGAGAATGAAGCAAGTAAATTAAAGAAGTTTAAAAGAAATTATAAAATAGTAAACTTCTTATCTAATGATATACCTGTTTTAAAAGGGCTTGATGAATTAAAAGGTTTAAAATTTGGTGACAACAATGCAGCTGTTGATATAATTCTTATAGTAAGTCCGAAGTGTAAATATTGCTATAAAGTTTTTGCAGAGGCTTTCGAATTAATTACGAAGTATCCTGAAAAAAATTCTCTAAATATTATATTCAATATCAATCCAGATAATAATGATAATCCTTATAAGGTTGTTGCAGAACATTTGTTGGAAATCAATTTTTTAAACGAAGATTTGGCAAGAGAAGCGATCATAGATTGGTACATACAGGAAGTCAGTTTAAAAAAATGGATAGAAAAGTGGAAAGTGGATTTTATTAGTCCGAAAGTGTGTCAACAAATTGAACAGCAATATAATTGGTGTACTGCTAATGAATTCAATTATACACCAGTAAAAATTGTGAATAATAAATTGTTTCCTAACGAATATGAAATTTCTGAACTGAAATATTTTCTAAATGATTATGCTGAGGGAAAACAAGTGTTTGAAAAAAATGATTTAGTTCAAATATAAAAATATATAAAAAATTCTTGCGCAAGAATAGACATAAATTCCAAGTGTCTCTAAATGATTGGAATATAAATTAACCCAAATAACATATTATGAAATTTTTAAAAACAAAAGAAGTTAAAAAATTTATTGCTAAAGATGTTCAGAAATTAAATGAAAAACAATTGAAAACAATTGTTGGTGGATATCGTGAAGATGAAATTTGCGAGGACCCGATTAGAGATAGATGGGTTCCTTGTTAGTAGGAGCTTTTGATTAAGTCATTATTAATAATGATTTGACTCAAAAATTAAACTGTCTGCAATTTTATTTGCAGACAGTTTTTTTTATATTAATAGTTTAGGGATAAACAATTTTTTGCATAAAATCTTCCCCATAATGCATACATAAAATCAGCTTTCTCTTTGCTGATATCGGCACAAAATCCTACATGATATTTTGCCTGATAATAATAAACAATTCCTTTAATTATTAGTTTTTTTAGTACCAAATTCCCTGTGTTTTTGTCTCCATTTTAGGTTTTTCTCAATCAATTTAAGATAAGTACAATTTTCAAAACATTATTGTTCAAATGCTTATGTGTGCACTCTATACAAAAACAGGTATAAACACCTGTTCCAAAACTCTTTATATAAATTAATTTAGCGATGTAATAAAAAACTGTCAGAACTACTTTTTTATCTGACAAATTATTTACAAATCAAAAAACAAATATTAACCAATTAATTAAAAAATTATGAATGACATTTTTTTAGGATCAATTATGGCTTTTGGTTTTGATTTTGCACCAAGAGGCTGGGCACCATGCGCTGGACAAATAATTGCTATTTCTCAAAATACTGCGCTTTTTGCATTACTAGGAACTACTTACGGTGGAAATGGACAAACTACATTTGCTTTACCAGATTTAAGAGGCCGCAGCATGGTAGGTGTTGGTCAAGGGCCTGGTTTAAGTCCTATTGTTTTGGGAGAAGTTAGCGGAACAGAAAATACGACGTTAACAATCAACAATATGCCTATGCACAATCACCAAATCAATGCTGGAACTGGTGCTAATCAGGTAAATTTAGCTACTAGCGCACTTGCTTATAGTGGTGGAACAAATTCTAATGAAACGGATAGTGGTTCTAATTATTTAGGGGCAGCTGGTGCTACACCAAATATTTATTGTGAGCCTACTGGAACTACAGTTAAGGTTGGAGGTATAACTTCTACTATAGGTGGTTCTACATCTATAGCTGGAGGCAGTCAGCCATTTGGACTTAGAAATCCATATTTGGGTACTAATTTTTGTATTGCTATGGAAGGAGTTTTTCCTCCACGTAGCTAATATTAAGTATAAAACAGAGGTAAAATATTTGCCTCTGTTTTTTAATCTTATTTT